>NZ_QKYW01000001.1 GCF_003253735.1 Pseudomonas sp. URMO17WK12:I2
GCAGCCGGTAACGTCGGCACCGCCTCCGACACCGAAGGCTATAGCGTCGACACCACTGCTCCAGTGCCCACCATCACTCTCGATGCCAACATCACCGCTGATGACGTAATTAACATCACGGAGTCGGGTCAACAGATCCCCGTCACCGGCACCGTCGGTGGCGATGCCAAGGTCGGTGACACCGTCACCTTGACCGTCAATAGCAAGACCTTCACCGGTCTAGTCACCAATACCAACGGCACTCTGGGCTTCAGCATCAATGTGCCGGGCGCCGACCTGGTCGCCGACGCTGGCCAGACCATTACCGCCAGCATCAGCACTACAGATGCAGCCGGTAACGTCGGCACCGCCTCCGACACTGAAGGCTATAGCGTCGACACCACCGCACCGACCATCAGCGTCGATGCTCCGGCGATTAGCAACGACACCACCCCTACCATTACCGGTACGACCGATGCCCCGGTGGGCAGCATCGTCACCCTGACCGTTACCCAGAACGGCACGAGCTTTACCTTCACCACACCGGTTCTGGCTGGCGGCGGCTACACCGTCGATGTACCGCAGACACTGGCTGAAGGCCCGTACACCGTTGATGCTCAGGTTACGGATCCAGCTGGCAATACTGGCAGCGCTACCGACAACGGCGCTATCGACACCCTTGCCGGCGACACCGGCGCGGCCCCAGTCGTAACGATCACCGAAGACGCCA
Organism: Pseudomonas sp. URMO17WK12:I2; assembly: GCF_003253735.1. Taxonomy (GTDB): domain Bacteria; phylum Pseudomonadota; class Gammaproteobacteria; order Pseudomonadales; family Pseudomonadaceae; genus Aquipseudomonas. Next base: position 710 of record NZ_QKYW01000001.1, read on the forward strand.
ACAACGACGGTGTGATCAGCAAAGCCGAGCTCAACGGCCCTATCGACGTACGCGTAGGCCTGCCAGCTGGCGCAGTGGCTGGCGACACGCTGGTGATCACCAACGGCACTACGCCGCAGACCGTTACGCTCACCGCAGCACAAATCACCGCAGGCTTCGTCACAACGACCTTCGCCAACCCGGGTGAAGGCAACACACTCACTGTCGAAGCCACCCTGCGCGACCAATTCGGCAACACCTCCGAAAAAGGCACCGACACCGCCAAGGTCGATACCTTGGCTGGCACGACGGGTGCTGCTCCGGTCGTCACCATCACTGAAGATGCCAACAATGACGGCATCATCAGCAAGGCCGAACTGAATGGCCCAGTCGACGTACGCGTAGGCCTGCCGGCCGGTGCAGTGGCTGGCGATACGCTGGTGATCACCAACGGCACCACGCCACAGACCATTACGCTTACCGCTGCGCAAATCACCGCGGGCTTCGTTACCACCACTTTCCCAAGTCCAGGCGAAGGCAACACGCTAACCGTCGAAGCGATCCTGCGCGACCAATTCGGCAATACCTCCGAGAAAGGCACCGACACCGCCAAGGTCGATACCTTGGCTGGCACGACGGGTGCTGCTCCGGTCGTCACGATCACTGAAGACGCCAACAACGACGGCATCATCAGCAAGGCTGAACTGAATGGCCCGGTCGACGTGCGTGTAGGCCTGCCGGCCGGTGCAGTGGCTGGCGACACGCTGGTCATCACCAACGGCACCACCCCGCAGACCATCACGCTCACGGCTGCGCAAATCACTGCGGGCTTCGTCACGACCACCTTCGCCAACCCGGGCGAAGGCAACACGCTAACCGTCGAAGCCACCCTGCGTGACCAGTTCGGCAACACCTCCGAGAAAGGTACCGACACCGCCAAGGTCGACACCTTGGCTGGCACCACCGGTGCTGCTCCGGTCGTCACCATCACTGAAGATGCCAATAATGACGGCATCATCAGCAAGGCGGAGCTCAACGGAGAAATTGATGTACGTGTAGGCCTGCCAGCTGGCGCAGCGGCTGGCGACACGCTGGTGATCACCAACGGCACTACGCCGCAGACCGTTACGCTCACTGCAGCGCAAATCACCGCGGGCTTCGTTACCACCACTTTCCCAAGTCCAGGCGAAGGCAACACGCTAACCGTCGAAGCAACGCTGCAGGATCAGTTCGGCAACACGTCGAACAAGGGAACCGACAGCGCCCGCGTCGATACGCTGGCAGGTGCCACGGGGGCAGCTCCAACCGTGGAAATCCGTGAGGACATCAACAACGATGGGGTAATCGGTCAGAACGAGCTCAGCGGTGCGATCGATGTACGAGTCGGCTTGCCAGCCGGTTCCGTGGCCGGCGACACCCTCAGTGTCACCGATGGCACGACCATCAAGACCTTCACACTGACTGCGGCGCAGATCACCACGGGTTACCTCGACACCACCTTCGCCAACCCCGGCGAAGGCAAGACCATCGTCGTTGACGCCACACTGCAGGATCAGTTCGGTAACACGTCCAGCAAAGGTAGCGACCAGGCACTGGTAAACAGCAACCCTGTCGCCGTCGACGACCCGGTGGGCAGCCCTTATACCGTGCAGATCGGTGATCTGGGCGGCGCAGTGACCAGCAACAATTGGGCGCTGCAAGACAGCAACAATCAGAAAATCGTCATCCAGGCCCGCGATGGCAATGGTAACGACGCCAAACTGCTGGAGCTGAATGTCGATGGCAACCAAAACGCCCTGGGCGTCGATGGTTCGCCGCGCGCCGTCGTCAACCCCGTACCTGACCAGCTGGAGTTCGATCCGACCACCGGCAAGTCCGAATCCATCACGCTGAACTTCAGTGGCAACCTCAATCAGGCGAGCTTCAGCGTAAGTCGCCTGGTAGCAGGTGAAGAAGGCGGCGAAGTCGGCCGCTGGGTTGCGATGTACGAAGGCGTTGAAGTGGCCAGTGGCACGTTCAAACTCGGCACAGGTGGCGCAGGCACCTTCTCGCTCAATACCGGCACGCAGGTCTTCGACAGTATCCGCTTCGAAGCGCTGCCTACGGTAAACGGCACAGGTGATGGTTCCGACTACTTCCTGACCGGTTTCTCCGGGTCCGGCCCGGCCTCGGCCAACAGCGCCTATGTGGTCAATGAAAGCCAGACGCTGGTCATCGACCAGGGCAAAGGTCTGCTCAACAATGACAGCGATGCCCAGGCCAACCAGACGCTCGGGGTCATCAAGATCAATGGCGCTGACGTCCCTGCCGATGGCAAGGTCGCGCTGGCAACGGGTGTACTGACCGTCAATGCCGACGGCAGCTTCAACTTTGCCGCCAATGACAACAACCTGAAATCGGGTGAGGTCAAGACCCAGAGCTTCACCTACACCGTCAGTGACGGTTATGGCGGTACTGCAACCGCCACCGCCACCATCACCATCATCGGTACCGAAGTCGCCCCAGGCATCGGCGCAATCAGCGCAGCCGTGGACAGTACCGGTGGCCAGGTGGATGAAGGCGACAATGCCGTCTTCACCGTCAGCCTGACCAACGCCAGCAGCACGGCGTCGACCTTCAACCTGTCCCTCAACCCCGGGACGGCGACTGCGGGTAGTGATTACAACGCAGCCCTGACCAATCAGAACTTCAGCAACGGCGTAACCTACAACGCCACAACGGGCCAGGTCACCGTACCTGCGGGTGTTACCAGCTTTACCGTCAGCGTACCGACCATCAATGACACCATCAGCGAGCCGAGCGAGAACTTCAGCCTGACTGTTGGTGGAAAAACCGGCACTGCGACCATCATCGACAACGATGCGGCGCCGACTGTCGGCTCCGTCAGTGCTGCGGTTGATAGCGCAGGCGGCCAAGTGGATGAAGGCGACAACGCCGTATTTACCGTCAATCTGACCAATGCCAGCAGTACGCCGACCAGCTTCAGCCTGGCGCTGAACCCTGGCACGGCCGTAGCGGGCAGCGACTACAACGCAGCGCTCACCAACCAGAGTTTCAGCAACGGCGTGACCTACAACGCCGCCACCGGCCAGGTCACCGTGCCGGCAGGCGTCACCAGCTTTACCGTCACTGTTCCAACGATCAACGATACCGTCAGCGAACCGAGCGAGAACTTCAGCCTGACCGTGGGTGGCAAAACCGGTACTGCGACCATCATCGACAACGATGCGGCGCCGACCGTCAGTACTGTCAGTTCGGCTGTCGATAGCACAGGCGGCCAGGTCGACGAAGGCGACAACGCCGTATTCACCGTCAACCTGAGCAACGCCAGCAGTACGCCGACCACCTTCAGCCTGGCGCTGAATGCCGGTACCGCAACGGCGGGCAGCGATTACAACGGCACCCTGACCAACCAGAGTTTCAGCAATGGCGTGACCTACAATGCCGCCACCGGCCAGATCACCGTGCCGGCTGGCGTGACCAGCTTTACCGTCAGCGTGCCGACCATCAACGACACTGTCCATGAGCAGACCGAGACGTTCAGCCTGACCGTTGGCGGTCAGACTGGTACTGCGACCATCATCGACAACGATGCGGCGCCGACCGTCAGTACTGTCAGTTCGGCTGTCGATAGCACAGGCGGCCAGGTCGACGAAGGCGACAACGCCGTGTTCACCGTCAACCTGACCAATGCCAGCAGTACCGCTACCAGCTTCAGCCTGGCCCTGAACCCTGGCTCGGCATTGCCTGGTTTCGATTACAACGCTGCGCTGAACAACCAGAGTTTCAGCAACGGGGTGACTTACAACGCGTTAACCGGCGTTGTCACAGTACCGGCAGGCGTCACCAGCTTTACCGTCACCGTGCCGACCATCAACGACACCGTTGCCGAGCCGACCGAAACCTTCACGCTGACCGTAGGCGGCAAAACCGGTACCGCGACCATCATCGATAACGATGCCTCGCCAACCGTGAGCACCGTCAGCGCTGCCGTGGACAGTGCAGGCGGCCAGGTCGACGAAGGTGACAGCGCCGTCTTCACCGTCAACCTGAGCAACGCCGGCAGCACGCCAACTACCTTCAGTCTCGCGTTGAATCCGGGCACCGCGACTGCGGGCAGTGACTACAACGCGGCACTGAACAACCAAAGCTTCAGCAACGGTGTGGTCTACAACCCCATTACCGGCCAGGTCACCGTGCCGGCTGGCGTCACCAGCTTCACGGTCACCGTGCCGACCATCAATGACACCGTCAGCGAACCGACCGAAACCTTCAGCCTGACCGTGGGTGGCAAAACCGGCACCGCCACCATCATCGACAACGATGCCGCGCCGACCGTCAGCACCGTCAGCGCTGCTGTCGATAGCGCAGGCGGCCAGGTCGACGAAGGCGACAACGCCGTCTTCACCATCAACCTCACCAACGCCAGCAGCACGCCAACCACCTTCAGCCTCGCGCTGAACGCCGGTACCGCCACTGCGGGCAGCGATTACAACGGCACCCTGACCAACCAGAGCTTCAGCAATGGCGTGACCTATAACGCCACTACTGGCCAAGTCACCGTGCCGGCTGGCGTCACCAGCTTTACCGTCACGGTTCCGACCATCAATGACACCGTCAGCGAGCCAACCGAGAGTTTCACGCTGACCGTGGGCGGCCAGACCGGCACTGCGACCATCATCGATAACGATGCGGCGCCGACTGTCGGCTCCGTCAGCGCAGCGGTGGACAGCACTGGCGGCCAGGTCGACGAGGGCGACAACGCCGTATTCACCGTCAACCTGACCAACGCCAGCAGTACGCCGACCACTTTCAGTCTCGCACTGACCCCTGGCACGGCCGTAGCGGGTAGCGATTACAACGCTGCCCTGACCAATCAGAGCTTCAGCAACGGCGTGACCTATAACGCCGCGACTGGCCAGGTAACCGTGCCGGCAGGCGTCACCAGCTTCACGGTCACCGTGCCGACCATCAACGACACCGTCAGCGAGCCGACCGAAACCTTCACGCTCAATGTCGGCGGGAAGATCGGCACCGCGACCATCATCGATAACGATCCGGTACCGACGGTGAAAACCATCGACGTCGGGCAACCCGGCACGGCCGATGACAATGTGGTCGAAGGCAACAACCTGGTCTTCAACGTCACCCTGAGCAATGCCAGTTCGACGCCGACCGTATTGGCCTTCAGCGCTACCGGTACGGCGACCGCGAATGTCGACTACAAGCTGACCGCTCAGAGCTTCAGCAATGGCGTGACCTATGACGCAAGCACCGGGAAGATCACCGTGCCGGCTGGCGTTACCAGTTTCTCGGTAACCGTACAGACGCTTGCCGACAATGTGGTCGCAGAACCACTGGAAACCGTGCGCCTGGATATCGGCGGCCAGAGCGCCATTGGCGGCATCATCGATGGCACCCCGGATGCGAAGGACGACAGCTACACCAAGATTACCGGCCTCAAAGCCGAATACTATGGCTACAACGACGCGAGCACCGGCGCAGGCAACGACGGCGCCAACCTGACCAATCTGAGCCAGGTTCGCCAGTTCATCGACAGCCACAATCCGGCGGCGACCTTCAATGCCACCAAGCTGGACTACGGCACCTTGAGCAATGCGTCAGGTCTGGGCAACGGCACCAACCTGCAGAATTTCCTGGGTGTGGATGTCGCGTCAGGGAACGGCGCCAAAGCCAACTCGCTGTCCACAGACCCGGGTAGCACCTCAGACGCCATTATCAAGATGGGTGGCTATATCAACCTGGCCGCCGGTACCTACCAATTCAAGGTCACGGCCGATGACGGCTATAGCATCCGTATCAACGGCCAGGTGGTAGCAGAGTTCAACAACATCCAGTCGACCTCCACCGCCATCGGTAAATCCTTCACAATCAGCGCAGCCAACGCTGGGCCTCAACAGATCGAGATCATCTACTGGGATCAGGGCGGCGATGCGCGCCTTAAGGTCGAGCTGGGCCAGGGCGGCACCTTCAAGGTCGTCGACTCGGACATGCTCTACCATGTGCCAAGCACCTCGAGCCTGGTCGTGGAATCCGGCGAAAGCCTGACGATCGCCGGCAGTACCCTGCTCGGCAACGACACCGACCCGAATGGCGACGCGCTGTCCATTGCCAGCGTGCAGAACGCCACCAACGGCACGGTCACACTCAACAATGGCAATGTGGTCTTCACGCCTAAGGCCGGCTTCTACGGCGACGCCAGCTTCCAGTACACCGTCAGCGATGGCAAAGGCGGCTCCGACATCGCCACCGTCACCCTGAAGGTGAACCAGCCGACGGATACCATCCGCGTGGCAGGCAGTGGCGCCAATGACAATGGTGACAACACCATCGGTGGCGGCGCCGGTAACGACGTGTTGCTCGGTGACGCAGGCGGTACGCTGACCACCCTTCAACCGGCGACCAACTACAACATCGCCCTGCTCGTCGATACCTCCGGCAGTATGCAGGGTGATCGCATGAGCCTGACCAAGAGCGCGCTGTCGAACTTCGCGAAAACCCTGGCGGGCCATGATGGGGTCGTCAACCTCACCTTGGTTGGCTTTGCTGGCGACGTCACGCTGAGCACCAAGGTGGCCGACTTGCAGAATGGCAGCAAGCTCGACAGCCTGCTAGCCGATATCCAGCGCCTTTCGGCCAATGGTGGCACCAACTATGAAGCCGCCTTCAAGGAAGCCAGCGCCTGGTTCGACGCGCAGAGCGCTGCTGGTAATACCAAGGCTGCCGGCTACGAGAACCTGACCTTCTTCCTGTCCGACGGTGACCCGACCTTCTACTACAACGGCAACACCACCACGGTCAGCGGCAACGGATCGACCACCAATGATCAGGTACTGCTGGGCTCGCTCGATACCTTCAACGTGCTCGCCGGCAAGAGCGCCGTGCAGGCCATCGGTATCGGTTCGGGCGTCAGCCAGAAGAATCTCAGCCTGTTCGACAATACTACCGACGCGCCTGCGTCCACCTACCTGGCCAACGGCTCGGCAGCTACCCTGGCCAACTTCGACAACAACACCACGGGCTGGAACAACCTGACCAACTGGCAGACATCCGGCACCGGCACCTTTAATGGCTCGGTCGGCCGCAGCGGCGATGCCCTGATGATTCGCGATACGGTGGGAGGCTCTCCGGTCACCGCCACGACGCCGTCGCTGACCATTGCCGACGGTGCGTTCAGCAGCCTGCGCTTCGCCTACGGCACCACGGATACCGGCAACGGTGACGCGCTGAGCTGGAAGCTTCAGCAACTGGTACAGGGCGTCTGGACCGATGTGCAGACCGGCGGCGGAACCACCGGCGGCAACTGGACCACGGCGGAAACCGCGGTCGTCGGCGCAGGAACCTATCGCCTGGCCTTCAGCGTCGATGACAAGTCGAGCAACTTCGCCAGCGCCACAATGGCGATCGATAACATCACCCGCGTGGATTACACCAAGGTGCCGGTGGGCAAGGTCGAGATCGTCAACTCGGCCGATGAACTCTCGGTGGCCCTGCATGGCGGTTCGAATGCGAACGTGCCCGTGACGGTCGGTAACGACACCATCTCCGGCGGCGATGGCAACGACATCATCTTTGGTGACGTGATCAACACCGATGGCCTGAAATGGGGCGTGGATGGCAACCCGACCAGGCCCGCCGACCTGCATGACGGTGCCGGTGTGAAGGCCCTGGAAACCTTCCTGGAACTGAAGAACGGCATCGCGCCGAGCAACGGCGACCTGTACGACTACATCCGTGCCAACCACGAGACCTTCAACGTGGCGGGTGATACCCGTGGCGGCGCGGATAAGCTGTATGGCGGTGGCGGTAACGATATCCTCTACGGCCAGGGTGGTAACGACTTGCTGGTTGGCGGGGCGGGCGATGACATTCTGTTCGGCGGCGCGGGTGCCGACACCTTCGCCTGGCAGAAAGGTGATTTCGGCAAGGATGTGATCAAGGACTTCAACGTGGCCGAGGGCGACACAATCGACCTCAGCTCGCTGCTGCAGGATCACAGCAACAACCTGGACAGCTACCTGAAACTGGTGACCGACAACGGCAGCTCTACCTTGCTGATCAGCACCAAGGGCGAGTTCAACAATGCCGACACCTCCAGCCAACAGGTCGCGGCCAAGGCCGATGTGCAAATCGACCTGGGTCAGGCCAGCCTGCCGAGCTATGACATCAACACCCTGATTGCCAACCACACCATCAAAGTCGATCCGTGATAGGCCGATGCCCCGCCACACTTTCGTGGCGGGGCGCTAAGCTGTACGCATAGGTCTATTGGGAGAAGGCACGTGTTCTACGTAAAACGTAATGCCGAAGGCGAGCTGCTGCGCGTACAGCCCGAGCCTTTCGAAGGGATGAACGGCGAACTGCCGGCCGATAGCGAAGAAGCGCGGTCTTGGTTTTCCAATCAGAACGTGGAAAGCAGCCTGCTGCAGCTCAAACAGAGCGACCTGGACATGATTCGCGTACTCGAGGACTTGATCGACCTGTTGATCAAGAAAGGCGTGGTACGCATCACTGACCTACCTGACGCAGCCCAGAGCAAACTGATGGGCCGCAGCCGAGCGCGCGACGCGCTCGGTGGCATGAACCGTTTGATCAACGACGAAGAGCGCGGCCTGATCTGATCAGGCCCAGGCGGCCGGCTCGCTGAACAGGCGCCCCTGCACCCCGCTGACGCCCATCGTGCGCAGCACCTCCCACTCCCCACGGGTTTCCACCCGCTCGGCAATCAATGGCAAGTCGATACTGTTGGCCGCTCGCTGCATGGCCTCGATGAACAGGCGCTTGTCGCTCTCCTGATCGATGCCGCGGATAAAGCTGCCATCCACCTTCAGGTAGGCCAGGCCGAGCTTGGCCAGGTTGCCGATCATGCTGAAGCGCCCACCGAAGTGCTGCAGGCCAAGTTCGACGCCCAGGCTGCGCAGCTTGCGGGTGATCGCCTCGAGCTCTGTGGAACCCGGCAACTGGCCTTCGTCCAGCTCCAGAATCAGGCGGCCACTGACTGCCGGGTTCAGCCGCAGGCGCTCGTAGATCTGCTGCAGGGTCAACGGATCACGCACGGTGATGCCCGACAAACTCAGCGCCACCGGCCCTTCATGATTGGCGAGCTGCGCCAGCAAGGCGTCGAGCATCACCAGATCCAGGCGCGCGGTCCAACCAAAGCGCTCCAGCCACGGCAGGAACTGGCCGGCCGGGATGGTCTCGCCATGCTCGTCGAGCAAGCGCGCCAGCACCTTGTTGTGCAGCACCTGAGTGGGATCGGCGGCGTTGACCACCGGCTGCACGTATTGCAGGAAGCGCCCCTGCTCCAGTGCACGGTCCAGCAGGCGATGCCAGTCGTTGCGCTCGTTGTTGGCGGCGGCCTGCTGGCGGTGCTCGACGAATGCCCAGTGACTGCGGCCGTTGCTGACAGCCTCGGCCAGGGCGGCATCCAGCGCGCTGTAGAGCTCGCTGCTGCTCGCCCCCGGTGCGAAGGTGGTGATGCCGATATGCGCCACCGGCGAGCAATCGCTGGCACCGGTCTGCTGCAACGACAGCAGTGCGCTGCACAGCTGCTCGGCCAGTTGCTCGGCTTCATGGCGATCGATACCGCCGGCCAGCAAGGCGAATTCGCCGCCGCGATTACGCGCCAGCAGGAAGCGCCCCTGGCTGGCCTGCTGCAGCTGCTCGGCCACCGCCTTGAGCAACTGGTCGGTACGTTGGCCGCCGATGCGCTGGTTCAGCCCGGCCAGGTCGTTGACCCGCAACAGCATCAGCACACCGCTGCTGGCGCGCTCCTCTCCCGTCAGGCGGGCCTGCAGGTCGAGATCGAAATAGCGGCGGTTGGCCAGGCCGGTCAGGCTGTCCTGGTAGGCTTCGGCGTGCAGTTTCTCGCTACGTGAAGCTTCCTCGTCGAACAGCGTCTTGAGCTTCTCCACCATCTGGTTCATGGCGTTGACCACCCGGCGAAACTCCGGAGTACGCGGCAGGTTCGGCGCGCTGAGGAATTCGCGGCGGGCGATGGCGTTGGACTGCTCGACCATGTATTCCAGCGGGCGCAGTTGGCGCTTGAGCAGCAGCACGCCCAGGGTGATGCACAGCAGGCTGATCAGCGCCAGCCAAAGGAAGGTGGCGTAGGCGGTCTGCCACAGTTTGGCGATGGCGAAATACGGGTGGCTGACCACCTCGACCCGCGCAGCCTGATTCCAGCCATTACTGACGATGGCGTCGCCCTGGGCTGGCGCCAGGTTCACCAGATCGGCGAACCACTGCGGCGCACCTCGGCCCAGGCTCGGGCCGGAGCGCTCGACCAGCACTTTTTCATCCGGGCCGATCACCCGGATGCTCTCGAAATAGCCACTGTCGAAAATCGAGCTGACCATCAGTTCCAGCATCGCCGGGTCGTCCAGGTGCGAACCGAGCGACAGCCCCAGTGCCGTGGCCGCGTCCTGCGCATGGGAGCGCAACTGGTTGACCTGCTGCCCGCGCGAACTTTCCACGTTGACCACGACGCTGCCGGCGAAACTCACCAGCATCAGCACGCAGATGGCGACACACAACTGCTTGAACAGTGACATGCACAACTCCTCGCTACGCCTTAAGGAAACCCTTCGGCGCGCATCTTCTTCAACAAATCCTGCCAGCGCGAAAGGCGCTTGCTGTCTCCCACCTGCTTGCCGCCAGCCGGCCCCGGCACCCAGAGCCCTTCGGCATTGAAGGCATACACGGGCACCAGGTCATTGCGCTCGGTGGCGGGCTCGATGGCATCGATCAGGTTATCCAGTACCAGCGGTACCGAGGTGGGGGTCGGGTAATAGGTCAGCACCATATGTGCCTGGTTCAGGCGCACCGCCTTGACGTAGGTGATGCGCAGCTTCTCGCTCGGTACCCCCAGCTCACGCAGGCTGAAGTACTTGGCGATGGCGTAATCTTCGCAATCGGCGGCGCCGCGCATCAGCGCCTCGACGGGCGTCGCCCAGTAGTCGGCAACGCCCCAGATTTCCTGGTCGTCACGGAAACGCAATTGCAGGTTGAAAAACCGGTTCACGGCCTTGAGCTTGTCGGCCTCCGGGGCGTTGCGCTGCTCGTCGAGCAGCCGTTGCCAGGCATCGATGCGGGGTTTGCCGGCGCCCAAAGGGCCATACAGTTGCTCGGCACGGGCGGCAATACGCTGGAAGTCCCACTGCGCTTGCAGGCCGCCAGCCACCAGCGACAGGGCGAGCAGCCACACCACCAGCAACGGCCAGCGATAACGAAGTGAGAGAACGCCAGAACCGCCGATTGGCACGACAATGCTTCCAGACACGCAACGTCGTCATGGTGCGGCGCGGGCACGCAAAAAACAATTGCTAGATGCCACTACAGGCGACGAACGTGCCGATGTACTCGCAGAGCGCATCGGCACGGCTGTCAGCGCTGGCGCTCGGGCATGCCCTGGATACGCCGGGGCGCTTCGCGCTGCTGCCATTGCGGCGGCGAATAGCGCTGGCGCTGCTGTTGCTGGTAGTGATGGCGCTGCCCTTCCCAACCCGGCCGCGGTGCCGGGCGGTAGTCACGCCGATTGCGATCATGGCGACCGTAATAGCGTTGGTCATAACCCGGCGGGTTGTAGTGGCGCGGCGGCGGTGGCGGCGCGTAATACCCGGGCGGCGGTGCATGGTAGACCGGCGGTGCGTAGCGTCGGTCGTAGCGCCGATCCTCATAGACGTATACGCGGGGTGCGCCATACACCTCGGTGCGCTCCACATAGGTGCCCGGGCGGTACTCACGTTCGTAATAGCGATTGCCATAGCGACTGTCGCCGTACACGGCACAACCTGTCAGCGAGAAACCCAACAACGCAACGAGCATGGATTTACGGATCATGGGGCGGCCTCCTTCGACCGCGAAACGCACATCAGCGGCTGCCGATGCCGGGAGTGCTCCCAATCCATCAGACAATGGCGCGCAGGCCGAATCCGCTCCGCTCGTCGGTGAGTCGCTACAAATGATTTCAGAAGAGACCGCTACAACGCTGAACACCATGCGCCGAAACCGCGCAGCGAATTCTGATCACGCACCAGGAAGACGCAACGAATCTCCCAGCCAAAACCCCTAGCCCCGTGCCAGACGTTCTGTCACACCCTGGCACGATCCTCGCTTAGACCTGGATGTGCAGGAAAGCCCCGGTAATGGCCTGGGTCGCGGCATCACAATTTGCAAATAGCCGACTAGGGTTCCGGTTCGCCAGCAACGGCGAATGACTGGTCCGAGAGTTGGCGACCTCCTCGAGGGGTTACACGGCGGGACAAAAGCCCGGGAGAACGCGCCCCCAGCGATGGGACATGCCGCGCACTCCTGCCCGCCCTTTCTCGAACTGGAGGTCCCCATGCGCAAGCCCCGTCTTTTCTCCGTTCTCGCCGCCGGTCTCGCGGCAGCCATCACCCTCAACAGCCAGGCGGTCCAGAAGGACAGTTTCAGCGTCTGCTGGACCCTCTACGCCGGCTGGATGCCCTGGGAATACGGCGCCACCCAAGGCATCGTCGACAAGTGGGCAAAGAAGTACGGCATCAACATCGATGTGGTGCAACTCAACGACTACGTCGAGTCGATCAACCAGTACAGCGCCGGCCAGTTCGACGGCTGCACCATGACCAACATGGATGCCCTGACCATCCCCGCCGCCGGTGGCGTGGACAGCACCGCGCTGATCGTCGGCGACTTCTCCAACGGCAACGACGGCGTGGTGCTCAAGGGCGAGAAGAAAACCCTTGCCGACCTCAAGGGCCAGAACGTCAACCTGGTCGAGCTCTCGGTCTCTCACTACCTGCTCGCCCGCGGCCTGGAAAAGGCCGGCCTGAGCGAGCGTGACCTGAAGGTGGTGAACACCTCGGATGCCGACATGGTCGCCGCCTTCGCCACCCAGGACGTCACCGCAGTCACCACCTGGAACCCGCTGCTCGCCGAAATCGAAGCCACGCCCGGGGTGACCAAGGTCTTCGACTCCAGCCAGATTCCCGGCGAAATCATTGACCTGATGGTGGTCAACAGCGACACCCTCAAGGACAACCCGGCCCTGGGCAAGGCGCTGACCGGCGCCTGGTACGAAATCATGGCGACCATGGGCGACAGCGGCGCTGCCGGCCAGGCGGCCCGCGAGCACATGGCCAAGGCCTCGGGCACCGACCTGAAGAGCTACGAGGCGCAGCTCGCCACCACCAAGATGTTCTACAGCGCCAAGGACGCCGTGGCCTTCACCAAGAGCCCGCGCCTTCCGGAAACCATGAGCAAGGTCGCAGCCTTCTCCTTCGATCACGGCCTGCTCGGCGAGGGCGCGCAGAGCGCCGATGCCATCGGCATGAGCTTCGCGGGCGGCGCGACCACTGGCGACCAGGGCAACCTCAAGCTGCGCTTCGACCCGACCTACATGCAGATGGCCGCCGACGGCCAGCTTTGATTCTCCCGGGAGTGCGGGGTGGATCGGACCACCGCTTCGCAATCCCAACACGCCTAACGAGATCGCCATGCGCCTGATCAACCGACATCCCGACCGGGCCGGCCGCCTGCTGCTGGTGTTGCTGCCATTCGCGCTGCTGCTGTTCGCCTACTTCACGGCGTCGGCGCAGCGCCTGGCAGACAACCCCAACGACAAGTTGCTGCCCAGCGCCAGCCAGATGGTTGCGGCCGTCGACCGCCTGGCTTTCACCGAAGACAAACGCACTGGCGAATATGCCTTCTGGCAGGACACCACCTCGAGCCTGACGCGCCTCGGCTTGGGTATCGGCATCGCTGCCGTGGTCGGCCTGTGCCTGGGTATCGCTGCAGGCATTCTGCCGCTGCTAGGGGCACCGCTGTCACCACTGCTCACTGTGCTGTCGATGGTGCCACCGTTGGCGATATTGCCGATCCTGTTCATCGTTTTCGGCCTCGGTGAGCTGTCCAAGGTGATGCTGATCGTCATCGGCATCACCCCGATCCTGGCCCGTGATCTTGAACAACGCGCCCGGGAAATCCCCCAGGAACTGTTGATCAAGGCACAGACCCTTGGCGCCAGCACCTGGACGCTGATCCTGCGCGTGGTGCTGCCGCAGCTGCTGCCACGCCTGCTCATCGCTTTACGCCTGGTGCTGGGCTCCGCCTGGCTGTTCCTGATCGCTGCCGAAGCCATCGCCAGTACCGACGGCCTGGGCTATCGCATCTTCCTGGTACGCCGCTACATGGCCATGGACGTGATCCTGCCGTACGTGGTGTGGATCACCCTGCTCGCCTGGCTGATGGACCTTGGTCTGCGCCAACTGACGCGGCTGTGCTTCCCCTGGTACGAGGGGGCAAAAGCATGAGGGATAAAAAAAGTAGCGCCGTAGCGAGCGAGTCGCTGGCAAGGCGCACGGAGCGCAGCGACCGGAATGGACAAGTAGTCCCTGAGGATTGCGAGCACCGCGCAACGCAGCCAGCGGCTCGCGCAGTAGGCGCTTTCATCGAGGTAAAAAACGTTTGGCAGACTTATGGCGACCAGACCGTTCTGGAACGCCTGAACCTGTCCATCGCCGAAGGCGAGTTCTGCACCCTGGTCGGTGCCTCCGGTTGCGGCAAGTCGACCTTCCTGCGCCTGCTGCTGGGCCAGGAGCGCCCCAGCAAGGGCGAGATCCTGCTGGGCGGTAAACCGCTGGCCGGCGAGCCGGATGCCAGCCGTGGCGTGGTGTTTCAGCGCTACTCGGTATTCCCGCACCTGAGCGTGCTGGATAACGTCGCCATCGGCCTGGAGCTGCCGCGCTCCGCCCTGCTCGGCCGGCTGTTCGGCAGCGCCAAGCGCGCCGCCCGGGAACAGGCCGCCGAGCTGCTGCAGAAAGTCGGCCTCGGCCATGCCCTCGACAAATACCCCAGCCAGCTCTCCGGCGGCATGCAGCAACGCCTGGCGATTGCCCAGGCACTGATCATGAAACCCCGTGTACTGCTGCTCGACGAACCCTTCGGCGCCTTGGATCCCGGCATCCGCAAGGACATGCACGCCCTGCTGCTCGAACTGTGGCGCGAAACCGGGCTGACCGTGTTCATGGTCACCCACGACCTGTCCGAAGGCTTCAGCCTCGGCACCCGCCTGATGGTGTTCGACAAGACCCGCATCGACCCACACGCGCCAAACGCCTTTGGCGCGCGCATCACCTACGACATTCCTCTCAACGAAGATCGCCGAGCCGTCCGTGCCGCGCTCGACACGCTGCCGGCCCACCTGACCGACGGCCTGCCAACTGCCCAACAAGGAGTCCGAGCATGACTGCCTCTCTAACCCTGCGCCCCACCCTCTATGAGGAAACCGTCCCCGGCGGCGGCCATACCTCGTTCGTGCTCAAGCGCGGCCAACTGCTGCGCCTCACCGATATCGAAGGCGGCGCCAACGTCAGCCTGCTGCTATTCAACGCCGTCGAGAAAAGCGAGCGCCTGAACCTGCCCGACACCCTCAAGGGCCAGCACACGGCCAAGCTCACCGCCGGTCATTGCCTGTACTCGGACATGGGCAAGGTACTGGCGGCCATCACCGCCGACACCTGCGGCTGGCACGACAGCTTCGGCGGCGTACTGAATGCCGAGGAAGTCGCCGAGAAGTATGGCCAGGGCCACTACCAGGAACTGCGCAACGGCTTCTTCCGCAACGGCACGGACAACCTGCTGGTGGAAATGGGCAAGTGGAACCTCGCCCTTCCGGACCTGCTGATGAACCTCAACCTGTTCAGCCGCGTGGACGTCGATGCAAACGGCGGCTTTCAGTTCCAGCCCGGCAACAGCCAGGCGGGTGGCTACATCGAGCTGTACGCGCCGATGGACACCCTGGTGGTGCTCACCGCCCTGCAACACCCGATGGACCCCAATCCGCAGTACGCGCCCAAGCCGGTGCAACTGGCCTGGAGCAAGGTCGAGAGCGACGGCATCAGTGTGCTGTGCCGCACCTCACGCCCGGAAAACGGCCGTGCCTTCCACAACACCGAACGCCAGTACCTCTGAGGATGCCGACATGAACCTGACCGCCAGCAACCTGCATCCCGAAACCGCCGTGCTGCGCCATACCATCCCGGCGGGCGAGCCCTACCTGTTCGAGGTCAAGGCCGGGCAGACCCTGCGCCTGCATGACCTGGAAGGCAACCAGGCGATCGATACCCTGTTCTTCGCCGCCGCCAACCCGCGTGAGCGCTTCGATCCGCAGCGCACCCTGCGCAAGCAGAACAACGTCTACCTGACCACCGGCACGGTGCTCT
Organism: Pseudomonas sp. URMO17WK12:I2; assembly: GCF_003253735.1. Classification (GTDB taxonomy): domain Bacteria; phylum Pseudomonadota; class Gammaproteobacteria; order Pseudomonadales; family Pseudomonadaceae; genus Aquipseudomonas. Next base: position 16,915 of record NZ_QKYW01000001.1, read on the forward strand.
ACTCCAACCTCGGCAAGCCGCTGCTGACCATCGTCGCCGACACCTGTGGGCGCCACGATACCCTCGGCGGCGCCTGCGCCCAGGAGAGCAACACCGTGCGTTACGCGCTGGACAAGCGCTACATGCACAGCTGCCGCGACAACTTCCTGCGCGCCAGCCTGCACGACGGCCGCCTGGAGAAGCGCGACATCGGCGCCAACATCAACTTCTTCATGAACGTACCGGTCACCCCAGAGGGCGGGCTGACCTTCGAGGACGGCATTTCCGCGCCGGGCAAGTACGTCGAGCTGCGCGCCGAGACCGACGTGATCGTGCTGATCTCCAATTGCCCGCAGCTCAACAACCCCTGCAACGGCTGGAACCCGACGCCTTCCGAGGTGCTGGTATGGAACTGAGCCAATGCCTGCGCCGCTTCCTGCTGCTGATCTGCCAGAGCCGTTCAGGGCAATGCCTGAACACCGCTCCCCAGAAAAACCGTGACTCGTAGGGTGGATCGGGGCGCGTAGCCGTCGCTCTCCACCAATTGGTGAAAACGTAGGCCCGTCGGATGGGTCGGGCCGCGTAGGTGAAACCCATCAATGCACTCGCAGATTTCACCTAAGCGACCCAACCCGCCCTACGAAAGACACCTCGCTACTCGAACAAAGCCACCACGGACGGCCGTGGTGCAGACCTAATACCGGCGGGACGGCCCGCCTTTTTCGAGGGTTCCTCGAATGTTTGAAAAACTACTGATCGCTAACCGCGGCGCCATCGCCTGCCGCATCCTGCGTACCCTGCGTGAGCTCGACGTCAAGGGCGTAGCCGTCTACTCCGAAGCCGACGTGGCCAGCCTGCATATCCAGCAGGCCGACGAGGCCTTCTCTCTCGGCGAAGGCCCGGCCGCGCAAACTTATCTGGTGGTCGACAAGATTCTCGGCGTCGCCAAGCAGACTGGTGCCAAAGCCATCCACCCCGGCTACGGCTTTCTCTCCGAAAACGCCGCCTTCGCCGAATCCTGCGAAGCGGCCGGCATCGCCTTCGTCGGCCCGACGCCCGAGCAACTGCGCGTGTTCGGCCTCAAGCACACCGCCCGCGCGCTGGCCAAACAGCACGGCGTGCCGATGCTCGAAGGCACCGAGCTGCTGGAAAACCTCGATGCCGCGCTGGTCGCAGGCGATGCCGTCGGCTACCCGGTGATGCTCAAGAGCACCGCTGGCGGCGGCGGTATCGGCATGCGCGTCTGCCGTTCGGCCGCGGAGCTGAGCGATGCCTTCGAGGCGGTCAAACGCCTGGGTCAGAACAACTTCAGCGACAGCGGCGTATTTATCGAAAAATACATCCAGCGTGCCCGCCACCTGGAAGTGCAGGTATTCGGCGATGGCCAGGGTGAAGTGATCGCCCTCGGCGTGCGCGACTGCTCGGTGCAGCGCCGCAACCAGAAGGTGCTGGAAGAAACCCCGGCGCCCAACCTGCCCGCCGGCATGGCCGATGAGCTGTGCGCCGCGGCGATCAAGCTGGCCAAAGCGGTCAATTATCGCAGCGCCGGCACCGTCGAATTCGTCTACGACAGCGAGGCCGAGCGTTTCTACTTCCTGGAAGTGAACACCCGCCTGCAGGTCGAGCACGGCGTCACCGAACAGGTGTGGGGCGTCGACCTGGTGCGCTGGATGATCGAGCTGGCCGCCGGCGATCTGCCGCCGCTACGCGAACTGGCAGCACGACTACAGCCCAGCGGCCATGCCATCCAGGCGCGGCTGTATGCCGAAGACCCGGGCCGTGAGTTCCAGCCCAGCCCCGGCCTGCTCACCGCCGTGCAGTTTCCCGAAGCCGACGGCAAGGCGCTGCGTATCGACACCTGGGTCGAGGCCGGCTGCGAGATTCCGCCCTACTTCGATCCGATGATCGCCAAGCTGATCACCTGGCAGCCAACCCGTGCACAAGCCAGCGCCGCGCTGGACAAAGCCCTGGCCGACTCGGTGCTGTACGGCGTGGAATGCAACCGCGACTACCTGCGCCAGATACTTGCTGACGCGCCCTTCGCCAGCGGCTCGCCGTGGACGCGCTGCCTGGAAAACCTGGCCTACCAGGCCACTACCTTCGAGGTACTCAGCGCCGGCACCCAGACCACCGTGCAGGACTTCCCTGGTCGCCTTGGCTACTGGGCCGTCGGCGTGCCACCGTCCGGGCCGATGGACAGCCGTGCCCTGCGCCTGGGCAACCGCCTGCTCGGCAATGAGGCAGGCGCCGCCGCGCTGGAAATCACCATGAGCGGCCCGCTGCTGCGCTTCAACACCGATGCGGTGATCGCCGTGACCGGCGCCGAAATTCCCCTTAGCATCGATGGCGTGGAACAGCCGATGAATACCACGCTGCTGATCAAGGCCGGCAGCACCCTGGCCCTCGGTACCATCAATGGGCCCGGCGCGCGTAGCTATCTCAGCATTCGTGGCGGCATCCAAGTGCCGGATTACCTGGGCAGCAAGAGCACCTTCACCCTCGGCCAGTTCGGCGGCCACGGCGGTCGCGCCCTGCGCGCCGGGGACGTGTTGCATATCCCCGCTCTGGCGGATCGCCAGGCCGGTGCCCAACTGCCCGCCGAGCTGTACCCTGCCCTGCCCGCGGTGCGCGAAATCCGCGTGATCTATGGCCCCCACGGCGCGCCGGAATACTTCACGCCCGCCTATATCGACACCTTTTTCGCCACCGCCTGGGAAGTGCACTTCAACTCCAGCCGCACCGGCGTGCGCCTGATCGGGCCAAAGCCCGAGTGGGTGCGCGACAGCGGCGGCGAGGCGGGCCTGCATCCTTCGAACATCCACGACAATCCCTACGCCATCGGCGCGGTGGATTTCACCGGCGACATGCCGGTGATCCTCGGCCCGGACGGCCCCAGCCTGGGCGGTTTCGTCTGCCCGGTGACCATCATCGAGGCCGACCTCTGGCAGCTCGGCCAGCTCAAGGCCGGCGACAAGGTGCGCTTCGTCGCTGTGGATATCGCCACGGCGCGGGAGCTGGCACAAGATAATGGTGGGCGCGGCCGGGCGGCGCTGCGCTTTAGCCGCGATGCAGGCGACACCCCTATCGCGGATAAATCCGCTCCCACAAAGGCATCCGACCTACAAAGCCCCATCGTGCTGGATATCGGCCAGGACGATACCCGTCTGGTCGCACGCCTGTCCGGCGACACCCATCTGCTGCTGGAAATCGGCCAGCCCGAGCTGGATCTGGTGCTGCGCTTCCGTGGTCATGCGCTGATGCAGGCGCTGGAAGCCAAGAGCCTGGCCGGCGTGCTCGACCTGACGCCTGGCATCCGCTCGCTGCAGGTGCACTACCGGCCGGAAACCCTGGCGCTGCAGGCGCTGCTGGATATCGTCGCCGGCGAGTGGGACGCCGTCTGCGCCGCACGCGACCTGAAGGTGCCGTCGCGTATCGTCCACCTGCCGCTGTCTTGGGACGACCCGGCCTGCCAGCTGGCGATAGAGAAATACATGACCACCGTGCGCAAGGACGCGCCCTGGTGCCCGAGCAACCTGGAGTTCATCCGCCGCATCAATGACCTGCCGAACCTGGATGAGGTTTACCGCACGGTGTTCGACGCCAGCTACCTGGTCATGGGCCTGGGCGATGTCTACCTCGGTGCGCCGGTGGCCACGCCGTTGGACCCACGCCACCGCCTGGTCACCACCAAATACAACCCGGCACGCACCTGGACCGCCGAGAACTCGGTGGGCATCGGCGGCGCCTATATGTGCGTGTACGGCATGGAAGGCCCCGGCGGCTACCAGTTCGTCGGCCGCACCCTGCAGATGTGGAACCGCTACCGCGCCGTGGCGGCCTTCGACGGCAAGCCCTGGCTGCTGCGCTTTTTCGACCAGATCCGCTTCTACCCGGTCAGTGCCGACGAACTGCTGCGCATCCGCCGCGACTTCCCCCTGGGCCGTTTCGAGCTGCGCATCGAGCACAGCGAGCTGGCCCTGGCCGACTACCAGCACTTTCTCAGCGAGGAAGCCGACAGCATCGCCGCCTTCCGCGATCAGCAGCGCACGGCCTTCGCCGCCGAACGCCAACGCTGGATCGACTCCGGCCAGGCGCATTTCGAGAGCGACGAAGGCGTGGCCGAGATGACCGAGGATGCACCGCTCGAGGCCGGCCAGCACAGCGTCGACAGCCATATCGCCGGCAACCTCTGGCAGGTGCAGGTCGAGGAAGGCGCCTCGGTCGAAGCCGGCGACGTGCTGGTGATTCTGGAATCCATGAAGATGGAGATCCCGCTCACCGCGCCGGTGGCCGGCATCGTCCGCGAGGTTCGCGTGCAGCCGGGCGCTGCGGTGCGCGCCGGCCAGCGGGTGGCCGTTATCGAACAGGCGTAAACGCCTCGACCGAGCGGCGCGAACACCACGCTTCGCGCCGCTCGGCTTGCGCCCTGCCCAGCGCCCACCTAGCATGGCGGCCACCCCTCCAGAAGCCACCACCATGCCGTCACCGTCCGTCCACACTGCCAGCGCTCGCTTGCGGCTGCTCGCCCTGCCGGGTCGGCTCGCCGCCGCTTGCACTTCGGCCGCCGGCCACGACTGGAGCGGTAACGGGGCCGCCAATGGCCGGCTACGCGAGCCAGCCCAATGAACACCAACCTGTGCCCCGCCTGTGGCCAGCCCAACAGTTGCGCCCAGGCCACGAGCGACAACGAGGTGACGCATTGCTGGTGCTTCGCAGTCGAGGTCCAGCCGCAAGCGCTGCAGGAACTGCCGTCCGAGGCCTTGAACCGTGCCTGCCTGTGCCCGCGCTGCGCGGGGGCCGTGCACAGCTCTGTTTCCCAAGAGCACGACCGCGAGCCCGACTGAACCATGCGCCTGGATCGCTTCCTGAGTAACTTCCCGCGCTTCAGCCGCCAGGACAGCCGCCTGCTGATCAGCGCCGGCCGCCTGCGCGTGGACGGCGAGATCATCTTTGATCCGCGCTTCGATATCCGCGACTTCCAGCGCGTGGAGCTGGACGACGAACTGCTGCAGGCCGGGCGCAGCGCGCGCTACTGGATGCTGCACAAACCGGTCGGCGTGGTCAGCGCCACCGAGCACGACGAACACCGCACCGTGCTCGACCTGCTCGATGAGCCGGACAAGCACGAGTTGCACCTGGCCGGGCGCCTGGATCTCAACACCAGTGGCCTGCTGCTGCTCACCAACGACGGGCGTTGGTCGCGGCGCATCACCCAGCCCCAGCAGCGCAAGCCCAAGGTCTATCACGTCACCACCGAGCAACCGATCACCGACGACTACGCCGAGGTCTTCGCCCGCGGCCTGTACTTCGCCTTCGAAGACCTCACCACCCTGCCCGCCGAGCTGGACGTGCTGGACAGTCACCACGCACGGCTGACCCTGTTCGAAGGCCGCTACCATCAGGTCAAACGCATGTTCGGCCACTTCCGCAACCGCGTCGTCGCCCTGCATCGCGAACGCATGGGCGAGATCGTCCTCGATCCGCAACTGGCGCCCGGCCAGTACCGCGCCCTCAGCACCGCAGAAATCGCCAGCGTCTGAGCTGCCGCCGCCGATGGTCTGTGTGCCCTGGAAAAGGGGCGCCTGACTGTTGAGAAGAGCGCATGCCCCAGCCTTTTCCTTACAGTCCTGAAACCTGCGCTAACCATCCAATCACAAGATCCTCCAGCCTGACATTGCCTTGTCATGTCCAGGCGCTTTCCTAGCTAGGTGACTTGCCCGGTTTACGGTTCCCCGTCAGCCAGGTTCATCTTTTGCGCCCGGAGGAATCCATATGAAGCCAGCAATCGCTGTCATCGATGTTCACAGGACGTACAAGGTACATACCGAGTTTCACGCCACCCCCTCGGCGCAGAAGACCATCATCCTGGTCAACGGCTCGCTGGCAACCACCGCCTCCTTCGCGCAGACGGTCAAATACCTTGGCACCCAGTTCAACGTGGTGCTTTTCGACCAGCCATACGCCGGCCAGTCGCGAGCGCACAACCGCAACGACCACTGCATAACCAAGGAAGACGAAGCGGCGATCCTGCTCGAGCTGATCGACCACTACCGGGCCCAGTACCTGATGTCGTTTTCCTGGGGCGGCATAGCCAGCATGCTGGCCCTGAGCAAACGCCCGCCGACCCTGGAAAAAGCCATCTTTGCCTCGTTCTCGCCGATCCTCAACGAGCCGATGCTCGACTACCTGAACCGCGCCCTGGTGTGCCTGAGCCGGGAGGATGGCGACCAGGTCGGTCACCTGATCAACACCACCATCGGCAAGCACCTGCCCTCGCTGTTCAAGCGTTACAACCACAAGCACACCAGCCGCCTGTCCGCCCACGAATACCGGCAGATGAACGCCCACGTGCAGCAGGTGCTGCGCATGCAGGCCCACTGCCACCTGGACCGCTTGGGCGGCATCGATATCCCGCTGCTGTTCATCAACGGCGAACTCGACGAATACACCTCGGTCGCTGACGCCCGCCTGATGGCCCGCTACATCAACGACTGCCACTTCGCCACGGTCAGCAACGCCGGCCACTTTATCGACATGGAACACAAAAGCGCCTGGCTGCAGACCCAGAACGCCCTGCTGGCCTTTCTGCAACACAACACCACCAGCAAACGCTTCACCGTCCACACCGGCCTGCACGCCATGGCCGTATGAGGCGACGCAGAGCAGCCCGCGTAGCCTCGGCTGATCACCAACGGTCAACGCGGGCTTCATTTCGCCGACGGATTCGGGTATAAAGGCGCCCTCAAGCGGGCTTCGTATAATGGCATTACCTGAGCTTCCCAAGCTCATGACGAGGGTTCGATTCCCTTAGCCCGCTCCAGATCAGAAACACTAAAGCCCTGTTTTTACAGGGCTTTTTTGTGGGCGGCGTTCGGAGCTGTCGAAGAAGTGTCGAAACCTAGGCGGACAGTGCCTGGATGACGTGCTTGGGGTCGTTGTGGATAGCACGCAGCAACGCCTTGGCCGGGCCGGTCGGTTCGCGGCGGCCTTGTTCCCAGTTGCGCAGGGTGCCGAGCTGCACATCGATCATGGCCGCGAACTTGGCTTGCGTAAGGCCAGTGGCCTTGCGGATCTCTTTCACCTGCAGGGCGTCCACGGTGAATTCCCTGGATGGCTGGCGTTCGCCCCGTTGAATCTCGTCCATCTGCTGAACGCTTTCCAGCAGGTCGTCGAAGAACTTGTTCATGGTGATTACCTCCACCGCTCGATAATTTGCTTGAGCACTTTGCGCTCGTCTGCCGACAGATCATCCTTCTCGTTCTTCGGGTAGATCAGCAACAGCGCAATCTGCGAAGCGGACGTGAAGTGATAGTAGATGACCCTGGAACCACCCCGTTTGCCATGGCCGCTTGAAGCCACTCGTACCTTACGGATGCCACCTGTACCTTCGATCACATCACCAATATCTGGTCTATCAGCCAGTTCGCGCTGAAAGTCCGAATAGCTGTCGTCAGTCAGCAGCTCTTTCAGGCGCTTGGTGAAGATGGGAGTCTCGATAAAGATCATGCGCAATAGTACGCCAATGGCGCACCCCCTTCAATTGGATGCCGGACGGTAGCTGCGTGATATCCCTCTTGTAGCCTAGCCAACCCCGAGCATTCTGGAGCCGAACCCGCTCCAGCGCGGCGGCGGCAGAAAGCGTGTAAAATCCGCGCGCACATGAGTAGGGCTATGGCGTTGCGTGAGCTGAAAAAGGGTTCGAATCCTTTACTCACCTTCTTGGGCATCACTACCGATGCCCTGCCCTCGCAGAGCTTTTCTCGCCTCTGGCCCAACGGCAAACCCGCACCCCACGGTAAAAACGGACAACAAGACGATGAGCAAGCAACGCGCTTACCCGCTAGTAGTAATGGTTATCGCTTTTCTTTTTTCTAGCCTTTGTCACGCCGGGCAGGTGGTCGATGTGTTGGGCCGTAGCGTGACGGTGACGTTGCCGGCCAAGCGGGTGGTGCTGGGGTTCAACTTCGAGGATTACGCGGCCGTCGGTGGCGAGAAGGCTTTCGACTCGGTGGTAGGGATTTCCCGCGGGGCCTGGGAGCGCAAGGTGCCGACGATCTGGAAGCGCTATGTGGAGCGCTACCCACGACTGGACACCCTGGCCGATATCGGTGAGGTGGAAACCCAGAGCTTCTCGGTTGAGAAGGTGCTGAGCCTGGAGCCGGATCTGCTGGTGCTGACCGACTGGCAATTCCAGGCGCTGCCCGATGAGGTCGCGCGCCTGGAGAAAGCCGGCGTGCCGGTGCTGGTGATCGACTACAACGCCCAGACCCTGGAGCGCCATGTGAGCTCCACCCTGCTGCTCGGCGAAGTGACCGGCCAACAGGCTCGCGCCCGCGAGCTGGCGGACCTGTACAGCGCGGCGGTCAAGGATATCGAGTCGCGCATCGCCAAGGCCAACAAGCCCAAGCCGCGCATCTATATCGAGTTCGGCAACAAGGGCCCGGCCGAATACTCCTTCACCTACGGCAACAACATGTGGGGCGCCATGGCTGCCGCGGTCGGTGGCGATAATATCGCCGCACCCTATGTAAAGGCCTGGGGCCAGATCAACCCGGAGCAGGTGCTGGTCGCACGTCCCGAGGTGATCATCATTTCCGGCCGTGAAGACAATACCAACCCCACTGCCTTGTCCATGGGACCAGGCGTAGACGAAGCCACGGCGCGCAAGCAGTTGCAGGCCTTCGCCGCGCGCCCGGGCTGGGCGGAACTGCCGGCGATTCGTGACGGTCGGTTGTACGGCGTTTACCAGGGCGCTTCGCGCAGCCTGGGCGACTTCACCATGCTGCAATTCATTGCCAAGCAGCTGTACCCGGATCTGTTCGCCGATCTCGACCCGATGGCCAACTACATGAATTACTACCGCAAGTACCTGCCGATTCCGCTCGAGGGCACCTATGCCATCAGCGCCCATGAATAAGCCGGAAACCTCGGCGTCGCTGCCCGTCGAGCGCGACGCCATTGCCGAGCACCGCCTGCGTGAGCGCAAGCGTTGGCGCAACTGCCTGCTGTTCACCCTCTTGTGCGGCGCCTGCCTGGTGCTGGATATCGCCACCGGGCCATCGATGCTCTCGCCGTGGGACGTGCTGCGCTCGCTGCTGGATATCGGCGAGCGCCCGGCGATGACCGACACCATCGTGCATGACCTGCGCCTGCCCGTGGCGCTGATGGCGCTGGCCGTCGGCGCCTCCCTCGGTGCCGGTGGCGCGCAGATGCAGACCCTGCTCAACAACCCCATGGCCAGCCCCTACACCCTGGGCATGGCCGCCGCGGCCGGCTTTGGCGCGGCGCTGAGCCTGGCCTTCGGCAGTTTCGGCCTTGGTCCGCTGATCGGCGTGCCGCTGGGCGCCTTCGCCTGCTCGATGCTCGCGGTGGTGTTCCTGTTCGCCCTGGCCACCCTGCGCCACGCCGGCAGCCACACCATCATCCTGGGCGGCATCGCCATGCTGTTCCTGTTCCAGTCGCTGCTGTCGCTGGTGCAGTTCCTGTCTTCGCCTGAGCTGTCGCAGCAGATCCTCTTCTGGCTATTCGGCAACCTCGGCAAGGCGACCTGGACGACCCTGGGCATCACCGCCGGCGTGACCCTGCTGTGCTGCATGATCCTGATGGGCGATGCCTGGAAGCTGGCGGCCCTGAGCCTGGGCGAAACCCGGGCGGTAAGCCTGGGCGTCAACATCCGCGTGCTGCGCCTGAAGGTTCTGATTCTGGTGGCGATCATGACCGCGACGGCGACCAGCTTCGTCGGCGTGATCGGTTTCGTCGGCCTGGTGTCGCCGCATATCGCGCGGATGCTGGTCGGCGAGGATCAGCGCTTTTTGCTGCCGTTGTCGGCCATCTGCGGCGCCTTCATGCTGTCGGCGGCGTCGGTGCTGTCCAAATCCATCGTGCCGGGCGCGCTGTTTCCCATCGGTATCGTCACCGCCATCGTCGGCGTGCCGTTCCTGCTCTGGCTGATCTTCGCCCCGCAGCGAGGCCGCACATGATCCAGCTCGATAACCTCGCCCTCGCCCGCTCCGGGCGCACCATCCTGCATGGCCTAAGCACCACGTTGGAGCCGGGCGCCATCCATGTGGTGCTGGGCCCGAATGGCACCGGCAAGACCACCCTGCTGCGCGCCATGGCCGGCGACCTGCCGCTGGCCGGCGGCGCCATCACCCATGGCGAACATAGCCGCGGCGCCCAGACGCCAGGGCGACGCGTGCTCGAGGCGTGGCGGCGCGACTTCGCCTATATGCCGCAGGATTGCAGCACCGAGGTGTCACTGTCGGTGCTCGAAGTGGTGGTGCTGGGTAACCTCGGGCAGATCGGCTTGCGTCTGGACGATGAGCAATTGCAGCGCGCCATGGAAAAGCTCTCCCAGGTCGGCATCGCCCACCTGGCCGGGCGCAGCATCGGCTCGCTCAGCGGCGGGCAGCGGCAGATGGCGTTCTTCGCCCAGGTGCTGATGCGCGAACCCAAGGTGATGCTGCTCGACGAGCCAGTCAGCGCCTTGGACCTGCGCCACCAGATCGCCCTGCTCGACCGCGTGCGCCAGGAAACCCGCAGCCGCAACCTGGTGACCGTGGTGGTGCTGCATGACCTGAACCTGGCCTGCCAGTACGCCGACAATCTGCTGGTACTGGTCGACGGCCAACTGGCCGCCAGCGGCCACCCAGGCGAGATCGTTACCGCAGAGTTGCTGCAGAGCACTTATGGCGTGGCGGTGGATATTCTGAAGGATCGTCAGGGGCGGCCGGTGGTGCAACCGCTAACAGGCTGTTGAAAAACTACCTGCGTTGCCGTTGCTTCGTTAGAAACAGGCTCAAAATGCTCATTTACAGCTTGTAAACTCCGCTTTTTCGCCTGTTTCTGCCTCGCATCGGCGGCCTCGCCTACGTTTTTCAACGGCCTGCTAAGCGCTCAGGCTTTCGCCTGAGCGCCACGGGTTATCAGAAGGTGTAGGTGAAGCCGGTCTGCACGGTGCGTGGCTCACCCGGGTAGGCGTAGTTGTTCCACGAGCTTTCTTCGTAGCCTTTGTTGAACACGTTGCGCACGTCCAGGTTCAGGCGCAGCTGCTCGTTGACCTTGTAGAAGCTCAGCAGGTCGGTGACGGTGTATTCGTCCATGGCAAAGGTGTTCGCGGCTGTCTGCCCGGCACGCTCGTCCACGTACTTGAGGTTCACGCCCAGGCCCAGGCCACGCAAGGCGCCGTCCTGGAACTCATAGACGTTGAGCAGGTTGAAGGCGTTGCGCGGGATATTGGCCAGGCGGGTGCCTTTGGGCAGCGTGCTGTCCTTTGTGACCTCGGCATCTACATAGGCGTAGCCACCGATTACTCGCCACTCGGGCGTCAGCTCGCCCGCCACGTTGACCTCGAAACCACGGCTGCGCACTTCACCGGCGACGACACGGAAAGCGTCATTGGCAGGATCGATCCCCTGCACGTTTTCCTTGATAGTGTGGAAAATCGCTGCGTCGATATTCAGCAGGCCATCCAGCGCCGCCCACTTCATACCCAGCTCGTAGGCCTTGCCTTTTTCCGGCTCGAAACCCGCATTGCTCTGACGCGCGGTGCCGGAGTTGGGCTTGAAGGATTTGGAGGCATTGGCGTAGACGGCGACGCTATCGGTCAGGTCATAGATGGCGCCGACACGCGGGGTCACAGCGTTATCGGCCTTCTGCCAATCACGATTGTCAGGCGTCAGGTCGTCGTACTTTTGCTCGAAGCGCTCCAGGCGCACGCCGCCCAGCACCTTGAAACGCTCGGTCAGCGCAATCTGGTCCTGCACGAAGGCGGCCAAGGTCTTCAGGGTTTCATGGTCGTGGGTTGGCGTACGGGTCAGCGCTGGTCGCGACTGGCTGAATACTGGATCGAAGATATTCACCGGGTAGGCCGTATTACCGGCAGCCGAGCGACTAATGATCGAGCGGTAATCGTAATCCTCGTACTCCACACCGGTGATCAGCGTGTGGGCGAAGCCAGCCGTGTCGAAGTGGCCAGTCAGGTTCAGCTGGTAGTTGTGGTCGGTCCATTCCAGCTTGCGGTAGTTGAAGTTACGGCCCAGGGTCACGCCATCGGCAGCGATGCCGTTTGCTTCGATCGCGTTGCCCTTGAGGGAACCGTTCAGGTACTGATAACCGCCGGCCAGGGACCAGTCGTCATTGAGCTGGTGCTCGAAACGCAGCTGCACCATGTCGTTATCGTTATGCAGCATGTTGTCGGTGCCCTTGCCCCAGTAATAGGTCGAATGGCTGGGCGTGCCGCTCTGACGAGGGAAGTGCGTAAGACCGCGATCAAGCGGGTGGTTGTTACGCATGAAATCACCTTCGAAGGTGATGCGCGTGGCGTCGGACACCTGCCAGCTGAGCACCGGAGCGATGCCGTAGCGCTCGCTCTCCACATCGTCACGGAAGCTGTCGCCGCCCTCGCCGACCACGTTGAGGCGATAGGCCAGGCGGCCTTCTTCGTCCAGCGGGCCGCTGGTGTCCAGCGTGCCACGGCGCAGGCCCTGGTCGGTGAACTGACTGCCGATGGTGGTGCGCTGCTCGTCCAGCGGCTGCTTGGTGACCACGTTGAAGGTGCCACCGGGGTCGCCACGGCCATACAGCGTTGCGGCAGGGCCACGCAGCACTTCCACACGTTCCAGGGTATTGGCATCCGGTGAGTTGGGGTAGCCGCGATTGATCGGGAAGCCGTTGCGATAGAACTCAGCAGAGGTGAAACCGCGCACCGTGAAGTTGGTAAGGCCCTGGCCGCCGAAGTTGTTGGCGCGGCCAACGCCGCCGGCTTGATCCAGCGCTTGCTGCAGACGAGTGGCGGAGATGTCGTCGATTACATCGCGCGGCACCACGCTGACCGACTGGGGCGTTTCATGCAGGGCGGTATCGGTACGCGTGGCGCTGGCCGAGCGCGTCGCCGCATAGCCTTGCACGGGCCCTGTCGCACTTTCACCGGTGCCGGTAACCACGGAGTCGGGCAGCTCGAGCGTACCGTCATCTGGCACGGCCAGAGATGCAGCGTGAACAGCAACGGAGCACAACGACAGCAGGCAGATTGAAGCACAACTCCAGCGCATGAAAGGCGATCCTGATAAGAGGGGCCGCGATTCTAATCCAGCTGCGATTCACTCACAATTGCATTAGATAATCACCTTCATGCCAGCCGCTTTTAAGCGCGCAGGCTGCATCACCGTTGCGGCGATGCAGCCCGTGACAGCTACTTGAGCTGCGCCAGCAGTGCCTCGGCAGCAGCTTCGGAACTGGCCGGGTTCTGGCCGGTGACCAGTTTGCCATCCTCGATCACGAAGGAGCCCCAGTCCTCGCCCTTTTCATACTGGCCGCCGAGCTTCTGGAACTCGTCTTCGATCAGAAACGGCACGACGTCGGTCAGTTGCACGCCCGCTTCTTCGCTGTTGCTGAAACCGGTGACCCGACGCCCTTTGATCAGCGGGCTGCCATCGGCTGCCTTGACGTGGCGCAAGGCGCCCGGTGCATGGCAGACGAAACCAATCGGCTTGCCGGCGCGCTCGAAGGCTTCGATCAGGGCGATCGAATCGCGTGATTCGGCCAGGTCCCACAGCGGGCCATGGCCGCCTGGGTAGAACACGGTGTCGAAGTCCTGCTGGTTCACCGAGGCGAGCTTCACGGTGCTGGCCAGCTGGCGCTGCGCCTCGGAATCCGCCTTGAAACGGCGTGTGGCGTCGGTCTGCGCATCCGGCGCATCGCTTTTCGGGTCCAGGGGCGGCTGGCCACCGGCCGGGGACGCCAGCACGATGTCGGCACCGGCGTCCTTGAACACGTAGTAAGGCGCGGCGAACTCCTCGAGCCAGAAACCGGTTTTCGCACCGGTGTTGCCAAGCTGGTCGTGGGAGGTGAGCACCATCAGTACTTTCATCGTGAACTCCTTACTTGTGTCGATAGGGTTCTGAGTTAGTGGCTTGAAACGGCGGAGAGTGCCCCAGCTTTTTCGTTCACGACAGGCACCGGCCACCATCGGCTCGGTAGCCGATCAAGAGCGCAGAAATGAAAAAAGGGGCAGCTACGGCTGTAGCTACCCCTCCATTACCAGCTGCTGATACCAGCGACCTGTCAGCGCTTGTCCTTGCGCTTCTTCTCGGCCTTCTTGTGGTGGCTCATCAGGCGGCGTTTCTTGTTGACCTGGCGGTCGGTCAGGGTGTTCTTGTTGCCCTCATAGGGGTTCTCGCCACCCTTGTACTCGATACGGATCGGCGTACCGACCAGTTTGAGCACGCGGCGGTAGGTGTTCTCCAGGTAACGGGAATAGGCGCGCGGCACGGCGTCGACCTGGTTACCGTGGATCACGATCAGAGGCGGGTTGGCACCACCGAGGTGGGCATAACGCAGTTTGATACGGCGACCGTTGACCAGTGGTGGCTGGTGCTCGCGTACGGCGTCTTCAAGAATCTGCGTCAGGCGGCTGGTCGGCCAGCGAGTGATCGCCGACTGGAACGAGGCCTGCACCGACTTGTACAGGTGACCAACACCGGTGCCATGCAGCGCCGAGATGAAGTGGATATCGGCGAAGTCGACAAAGAACAACCGGCGTTGCAGCTCGGTCTTCACGTAGTCGCGCTCGCTGGGCTCCATGCCGTCCCACTTGTTCAGTGCGATGACCAGCGCGCGGCCGCTCTCGAGCACGAAACCAAGCAGGTTGAGGTCGTGGTCGACCACACCTTCGCGGGCGTCCATGACGAACACCACCACGTTGGAGTCCTGAATGGCCTGCAGCGTCTTGACCACGGAGAACTTTTCCACCGCTTCGAAGATCTTGCCGCGGCGGCGCACGCCGGCGGTGTCGATCAGCGTGTACTTCTCGTCATCACGCTCGAAGGGGATGTAGATGCTGTCGCGGGTGGTGCCGGCCTGGTCGTAGACGATGACCCGGTCTTCACCGAGCATGCGGTTGACCAGGGTCGACTTGCCGACGTTGGGGCGACCGATGATGGCTAGCTTGATGCCGTCCTTCTCGCTCGGGCCGGGAATGCGCTTGGCTTCCTCGCCCTCGGCGACTTCCTCGGCCTCCTCGCCCTCTTCCGGCTCGCCGGCATCCTTGGGAAAGCTGCCCAGGGCGGCTTCGAGCATCTGGGTAATACCACGGCCATGGGCACCAGCGATCGGCAGGGCCTCGCCCATGCCCAGCGGCGAGAACTCGGCGCGGGCCAGGTCCGGGTCGAGGTTGTCGACCTTGTTGACCACCAGGAAGCTGCGCTTGTTGCGCTTGCGCAGGTGCTCGCCAATCATCTGGTCGGAGGCGGACAACCCGGCACGGGCGTCAACCAGGAACAGCACGGCATCGGCTTCCTCGATGGCCTGCAGGGACTGCTCGGCCATCTTGGCATCGATGCCCTCCTCGTCACCGGAGATACCGCCAGTGTCGATCACGATATAGGTGCGCCCCTGCCATTTGGCCTCGCCGTACTGGCGGTCGCGGGTCAGACCCGAAAGGTCCCCGACGATCGCGTCGCGGGTGCGGGTCAGGCGGTTGAACAAGGTGGATTTGCCGACGTTCGGCCGGCCCACCAGGGCAATTACGGGAACCATTCGGCTCTCCACTTCGTTATTTCAAAAAATACAAAAGCCGCTGCACAGGCAGCGGCCACAAATCTCGCACTATCTGCCCTGCTCACCCGCTGCTAACGGGCGAGCAGAGCCGGGGCTCACTTGATGGTCAGGGCCACCAGCTTGCCGCCGTTGCCGAAGGCGTACAGCCAGTCGCCGACCACCAGCGGACGTGCCCGCAGGCCGTCGCTGTCGATACGGGTACGACCGACGAAGCGACCGTCGACCTGGCTGACCAGGTGCAGGTAGCCTTCCAGGTCACCAAAGGCGACGTAGCTGGAGAACACCGCGGGCGACGACAGCTGGCGGCGCGCCAGCGCATCGTTGGTCCACAGGGCCGACGCCGAACGCTCGTCGATGCTTTCCACGGTGCCGCTGGCCAGGGTCACGTAAACGTTACCGAAGCCCTGGGCCACGCCCATGGAGCTGGAGGCCTCGCGCTGCCAGATCACCCGGCCGCTCTGCAGGTCCAGTGCCGCAACGCGACCCTGGTAGGTGACCACGTACAGCTGGCCACCGGAGAGCAGCAGGCCACCGTCGATATCGACGATACGGTCGAGTTCGGAACGACCCTGGGGAATGGCCACGCGCTGTTCCCACACCGGGATGCCGCGCTGCACGTCCAGGGCGATGACCTTGCCGCTGGACAGGCCGGCGATGGCCAGCTGGTTGGTCAGCAGCGGGCTGCCGGTACCGCGCAGGGTCAGGACGGCCGGGGTGTTCTCGAAGATCCAGCGTTGCTGACCGCTGTAGGCGTCCAGTGCGACAAGGGTGTCGTCCTGGGTCTGCACCAACACGGTGTCGCTGCTGATCGCCGGTGCGGAGAGCACTTCGCTCGGCACACGGGCGCGCCATTTCTCTTCACCGCTGGACGAATCCAGGGCGATCACCTCACCCTTCAGGGTGCCGACCACGATCATCCCGTAGCCAGCCGCCACGGCGCCAGAAACCGGAACCTCGAGTTCCTGCTTCCAGGCGACCTTGCCGGTCATGCGGTCCATGGCCACGACCAGGCCTTCGACATCGGCGGCGAAGATCTGCTCGCCATCGACCACGGGCTCGAGCATGTTGTAGATGTCGCCCTGACCGTTACCGATCGAGCGGCTCCACTCCTTCTGCAGCTTCACTTCCTCGGTGAACTTGGGAAGTTCGGCAGGCGGCAGTTCTTTCTTGCTGTTGCTGCTGCAACCCACGGCCAGGACGGCCAGAGCCAACAGTGCGGCATTCTTCCAACGCATCACGTCATGCATCCCCTTTGGCCAGGTCGTCGATCTTCAGCTGCAGACCTCCGACGGCAGCTTCTTCAGCCAGTGCGCCCTTGGCCTTCACGTAAGCCGCGTGCGCATCGTCGGTACGACCCAACTTCACCAGCAGGTCACCCCTGAGCTCTTCACGACTGGCCAGGAAGGCCTGGTCGGCATCGCCGTCAAGCAGCTTGAGCGCTTCATCGGCCTTGTCCTGTGCAGCCAGCACACGGGCCAGACGCTGACGGGCGAGTTCACCCAGGGTCTCGTTGGCCGGCTTGTCGACCACGCTGCGCAGCTCGGTCGCCGCGTCGTCCAGCTTGCCGGACTCGACCGCGACCTTAGCCACGAACAGGCTGCCGTACTGGGCGTACTGGGTGCCGCCGAAATCCTTCTTCAGCTCGCCAGCGAGCGCGGCCACCTTGGCGGCGTCCGGCTGACCGCTCGGGGTCATGGCAGACTCCAGCAACTGCTGATAGATCACCGATGCACCCTGCGCCTGATTGGCCTGATACTTCTGCCAGGCCTGCCAGCCGAATACCGCGATCAGCGCCAGAGCGCCACCCGCCAGCAGCGGTTTGCCGTTACGCTCCCACCAGTCTTTCAGGCCGGCCAGTTCATCATCATCGCTGTTCAACGCCACCCCAATACTCCTTAATCGCTAAATCGCTCAAGCCTGCTGGGTGCAGGATGCCAGATGGCCGGCAAGATCCGACCAGGCAATGCTTTGTTGTTCGCTGTCATCGCGCAAAGGTTTGCAACCTACCACGCGCTTGGCCAGTTCGTCCTCACCGAGAATCAGAGCATACAGCGCCCCACTCTTGTCGGCCTTCTTGAACTGGCTCTTGAAGCTGCCACCGCCGGCATTGACCAGCAGGCGCAGCCCCGGAACCTGATTACGAACGTCTTCGGCCAGCGCCAGTGCAGCCAGCTCGGCAGCCTCACCGAATGCGCAGATAAAGGCATCGGCCGGGCGACGCAACTCGGCGGGCACGCACTGCAGGGTTTCGAGCAGCAGCACCAGGCGCTCGACGCCCATGGCAAAGCCCACACCCGGCGTCGGCTTACCGCCAAACTGGGTGATCAGGCCGTCGTAACGGCCCCCGGCGCACACGGTACCTTGGGAACCGAGCTTGTCGGTCACCCACTCGAACACGGTGCGGCCGTAGTAATCGAGGCCACGCACCAGCTTCTGGTTGATCTCGTATTTGATACCGACGGCATCCAGCCGCGCCTTGAGCCCCTCGAAGTGCGCGCGGGACTCGTCGTCCAGATAGTCGTGCAGGGTCGGTGCGTCAGCGAGCAGCGCCTGGGTCTGGGCATTCTTGCTGTCGAGGATGCGCAGCGGGTTGGTGGTCAGGCGGCGCTGGCTGTCTTCGTCGAGCAGATCGAAACGCTCGCGCAGGTAGGCCACCAGGGCATCACGGTATACACCGCGGGCTTCGCTAGAACCCAGGCTGTTGAGCTGCAGGGTCACCGCGTCGGCCAGGCCCAGTTGTTTCCACAGGCGCCAGGTCAGGGTGATCAGCTCAGCATCGATGTCCGGCCCGGGCAGGTTGAAGACTTCCACACCGACCTGGTGAAACTGGCGATAACGGCCCTTCTGCGGCTTCTCGTAGCGGAACATCGGGCCCGCGTACCAGAGCTTTTGCACCTGACCGCCACCGGTCAGGCCATGTTCGAGCACGGCGCGCACGCAGCCGGCGGTGCCCTCGGGGCGCAGGGTCAGGGACTCGTTGTTGCGGTCGAGAAAGGTGTACATCTCCTTGTCGACCACATCGGTACCTTCACCAATGCCACGGGCGAACAGGTCGGTGAACTCGAGGATCGGCAGGCGGATTTCCTGATAGCCGTAGCTATCCAGCAAGGTCGCCAGGGTGGTTTCCAGATAGCGCCAGGCCGGAGTCTGCTGCGGCAGGATATCGTTCATGCCACGAATGGCTTGCAGGGACTTGCTCACTTGTTTTCCTTAAGCACGGATCAGCCGCGCACGATCACGGCTGCATCGGCGGCGACCTTCTCGGCTGCCTTTGTGCGAATCAGCCGTTCCAGCTCATCCACCAGGTTGGTGTTGGTCAGCTTCGAGACGGGCTTGCCATCGATATAAACCAGATTGTTCGGGCTGCCGCCGGTGAGGCCGATGTGGGCCTCCTTGGCTTCGCCCGGGCCGTTGACCACGCAGCCGATCACCGCGACGTCGAGAGGCACCAGCAGGTCCTCGACCCGGGTTTCCAGCTCGTTCATGGTCTTGACCACATCGAAGTTCTGCCGCGAGCAGCTCGGGCAGGCGATGAAGTTGATGCCCCGTGAACGCAGGCGTAGCGACTTGAGGATATCGAAGCCGACCTTGATCTCTTCCACCGGATCGGCGGCCAGGGAAATGCGGATGGTGTCGCCGATGCCGTCGGCGAGCAGCATGCCCAGACCCACCGAGGACTTCACGGTGCCGGAGCGCAGGCCGCCGGCTTCGGTGATGCCCAGGTGCAACGGCTGCTCGATCTGCTTGGCCAGCAGGCGATAGGCCTCGACGGCCATGAATACGTCGGAGGCCTTAACGCTGACCTTGAAATCGCGGAAGTTCAGACGGTCGAGATGCTCGACATGGCGCAGCGCGGACTCGACCAGCGCCTCGGGCGTCGGCTCGCCGTATTTTTTCTGCAGGTCCTTTTCCAGGGAGCCGGCGTTGACACCGATGCGAATCGGGATGCCCTTGTCGCGCGCGGCCTCGACCACCGCCTTGACGCGATCTTCACGGCCGATGTTGCCCGGGTTGATGCGCAGGCAATCGACGCCCAGCTCGGCCACACGCAGGGCGATCTGGTAATCGAAGTGAATGTCGGCCACCAGCGGCAGGTTGACCTGCTGCTTGATGCGCCCGAAGGCTTCGGCGGCGTCCATATCCGGCACCGAGACGCGCACGATGTCGGCACCGGCCGCTTCGAGGCGACGGATCTGCTCGACAGTGGCGGCGACATCATTGGTGTCGGTGTTGGTCATGCTCTGTACAGCAATCGGGGCATCGCCGCCGACCGCAACCGAGCCGACCCAGATCTTGCGAGAGAGACGACGTTTGATCGGTGATTCACCGTGCATATTACTGCCCACCCAACTTCAAGCGTGCGGTTTCACCGGAGATATGCGGCGTCACGTCGACCGCAGCACCGTTATAGGTCACCTGAGCACCACGGGCAAAGCCCAGGCGCAGTTCCATGGGCGCCTTCCCACGAGCATCAAGACTGTCACCGGCGCGTTTCAGACCGCTGGCGATGACCTTGCCGCTGGCGTCGGTCACCTGAACCCAACAATCGGCGGTGAATTTCAAACTCACCAGGCCTTCACCCGCGGCAACCGGAGCCTGCGACTGAGCGGCTGCGCTGGCCGGGGCCTGGGCGCTCGGTGCGGCTGGCGCTGCAGGAGCAGCCGATTCGGCTGGTGCAGTGGGTGCCTGCTGGGCCGGCGCGGCCTGCTGGGCTGGCGGGTTCTGTTCCAGCAGTTCAGTGGCGGTAGCCGGCGGCGTCTCGCTCGGGGCTTCGGTCTGCTCGGCCGGAACGCCTGGCAACGGCAGCTCGGTACCCTGGCTCTGCGCCGCAGCGACGGCCTGGTCTTCCGGCTCGTCGAGCGGATGAATCTGGGTGCTGCCATCGGCGCCTTCGACCTCGACATGCCCCATGCCGACGTTCTTCAGATCATCGAGCTGCCAGCCCTGGTCCTGCCACCAATAGAAGCAGGCGCCGCCCACGCCGAGCAGCAGCAGGAAGCTGACCAGGCGCAGGATGCTTTGTGAATAACGGGTCGGCTCCTCGATCCGGCCCAGCGCGTGCACGCTGGCACCAGTGGCATTGCTGCCGGTGAACTGATCGAAATCAGCCACCAGCGGTGCCTGCTCCAGGCCCAGCAATTTCGCATAGGCGCGGATGTAACCTCGGGAGAAGGTGTTGCCCGGCAGCTTCTCGAACTCGCCAGCCTCCAACTGGGTCAGGCGCATCGGGGTGAGGTTGAGCTGGGTGGCGACTTCCGCCACCGACCAGCCTCGGCTCTCACGCGCTGCACGCAAGGCTTCTCCAGGATTGACGCGATGAGCTGCTGCAACTTCGGGTTGGGCCGCTTTCATCTTTGCTCCGACAGATATTGCTGATATTCCGGCGTACCGGGATAAAGACGTTTCAACTGCAGGCCGAGGCTGGCAGCGCGGTCACGATCCTCGAAGATCGTGGCCAGGCGCGCGCCCAGCAACAAGCTGCGGGCGTTCTGCTCGGAAATGGCGCTGAAACTCTCGTAATAGCTGCGCGCCGGCACGTACTCACGATCCTCGTAGGAGAGATTGGCCATCTCCAGCAAGGCACGCGGCTGGCGGCTGTTGAGGCGCAACGAGCGCTCGAAGTAGCTTTTGGCCTGCTCGCGCTGGTTGAGCATCATGGCCGTCATGCCCATGTTCTCGAACACCCGGGCGCGTTCGGGATAGAGGCTGTCTTCGGCAGCCAGGCTGTAACGCTCCATGGCTTCCTTGTAGCGTTTCTGTTCGAACAGGAAGCCGCCATAATTGTTCAGCAGGCGCGCATCCCTGGGGTTCTTGGACAATGACTTGCGAAAATGTTCATCAGCCAGCTTGGGCTCCATCTCGCGCTGGAACACCAGAGCCAGCACGGCATGCGCATCGGGAGCCGAGGAATCGATGTCCAGTGCGTTCTTTAGCGGCACCTTGGCCGGTCCGGTCTCGCCCTGCTGCAAATAGCCAATGCCCAACTGCACGAACGAGTCATAAGCCTTCTTGCGGCCCTCGGAGGTTTTCATCGGGTCGACATCACCGGTGGAAACACAGGCGGTGAGCAGGCTGGCAGTCAGCAGAAACAGCAGGGAACGCAGCGCGGTCATGGAGATCCTCTCAGTTACGGCTGGCGGTGGAGCGCGGGGCCTGCGCGTCGCCATTCAATTGGCGTACGGCGATATAGCGCTCACTGCGACGGGTACGATCCATGACCTGACCAACCAATTGCCCACAGGCAGCGTCGATATCTTCACCACGGGTGGTGCGCACCGTGACGTTATGTCCGGCTTTTTGCAACAGTTCCTGGAAACGACGAATGGCATTGTTGCTCGGCCGCTCGTAGCCGGAATGAGGGAACGGGTTGAACGGAATCAGGTTGATCTTGCAGGGGATGTCCGCCAGTAGCGCAACCATCTGCTCGGCGTGCTCGATTTTATCGTTCACGTCTTTGAGCAGGGTGTACTCGATTGTCAGCACACGTTTCTCGCCAAGGCGCGCGACGTAACGTTTGCACGCCGCGAGCAGCATCTCCAGCGGGTACTTCTTGTTGATCGGCACCAGTTGGCTACGCAGTTCGTCGTTCGGCGCGTGCAGTGACAGCGCCAGGGACACGTCAATCACTTCACCGAGCTTGTCGATCATCGGCACCACGCCGGAGGTGGACAACGTCACCTTGCGCTTGGAAATGCCGTAGCCCAGGTCGTCCATCATGATCTTCATGGCAGCGACGACGTTGTCGAAGTTCAGCAGCGGCTCGCCCATGCCCATCATCACCACGTTGGTGACGGCGCGGTCGATCGTCGCCGGCACACTGCCGAACGATTTGCAGGCGATCCACACCTGGCCGATGATTTCGGCCGCGGTGAGGTCGCTGTTGAAACCTTGCTTGCCCGTGGAGCAGAAGCTGCAGTCCAGGGCACAGCCCGCTTGCGAGGAAACGCACAGGGTGCCACGCCCACCTTGGGGGATGTACACGGTTTCCACGCAGCTGCCCGACGCCACACGCACGACCCACTTGCGGGTGCCATCGGAAGAAATGTCTTCGCTGACCACTTCGGGCCCGCGAATGTAGGCAGCGGCCTCGAGCTTCTCGCGCAAGGCCTTGCCGACGTTGGTCATGGCGGCGAAATCATCGACGCCGAAGTGGTGAATCCACTTCATGACCTGACCGGCACGAAAGCGCTTTTCCCCGAGCTTCTCGAAGAACTGCTCCATTTCCGGCTGGGTCAGGCCCAGCAGGTTGATTTTGCCATTCGTGTCGGTCATGAACGTCACCTTCGCACGCTTCGCCTTAGCGAATGCGAGCGTTGATCTCAGTAGCGGAGAAGAAGTAAGCGATTTCGCGAGCTGCAGAAGCTTCCGAGTCGGAACCGTGAACGGCGTTCTCGTCGATGGAAACAGCGAAGTCAGCGCGGATGGTGCCGGCAGCCGCTTCTTTCGGGTTGGTGGCGCCCATCAGCTCACGGTTCTTGGCGATGGCGTTTTCGCCTTCCAGAACCTGGACGATGACCGGGCCGGAAGTCATGAAAGCAACCAGGTCCTTGAAGAAGCCGCGCTCGCTGTGCTCGGCGTAGAAGCCAGCAGCTTCGCGCTCGGACAGTTGCAGCTGCTTGGAAGCAACGACGCGCAGGCCGGCTTCTTCGAAGCGAGTGGTGATCTTGCCGATAACGTTTTTAGCGACGGCATCCGGCTTGATGATGGAGAAAGTACGTTGAACAGCCATGTGAAACTCCAGAAACGGTGGATTAAAGCCAAAAATTAAACCCGCGAATTATACGCGGGTTCCAGTCAAAAGCATAAGAGCGCTGCCCCAAGGTGGCAGCTGCTCGGCATAAAGGCCGGATATGAACCGGCCCCAATGCTTACTGCGCTTCTTCGATCCAGGCAGCCTGAATGGCTTCGAGAACCTTCTCGCCGCCGCGCTGCGGGTCGTCGGAAAACTCTGGCAGCTCGACCACCCAGCGGTGCAGCTGGACGAAATTAACGTAACGAGGATCTACATCGGGCTTGCTGTCGGCGAGCTGGATGGCGATTTCGAGCACATCAACCCATTTCAGGCTCATGTCGTGGCTTCCTGATCAGTGCGGCGCTTCGGCAGCGTGATTGAGCGAGTACTTGGGGATCTCGACGGTAATGTCCTGCTCACCGACGATGGCCTGACAGGCCAGGCGCGACTGCGCCTCCAGGCCCCAGGCCTTGTCTAGGTAATCCTCTTCGAGCTCGTCCGCCTCGTTCAGCGAGTCGAACCCCTTGCGCACGATGCAGTGGCAGGTAGTGCAGGCACACACGCCGCCACAGGCGCTTTCCATCTCGATATGGTGATCGTGGGCCAGTTCCAGAATAGAGGTACCGGAGGGTGCCTCGACTACCAGCCCTTGCGGGCAGAATTTCTCGTGGGGCAGAAAAGTTACCACGGGCATCGGTTATTCCTCGATCTCATTCAGGCTGCGCCCGGCCAGCGCGGCTTTAACCGTCGAATCCATGCGCCGGGCGGCAAAGGCATCGGTCACCTGCGACAGACGCTTGGTCTGTTGCTCGATGGCCATGCCATCGGTGCCCGTCAACAAATCACGTAGTTCCTGCATCTGCAGCTCGATGACCATGCGCTCCTCGGCATCCAGCAAACGCTCGCCGTCAGCCTGCAGCGCGCCTTCGACCGCCTCGAGCAGACGCTGGGCATCTACCTGCTGCTCACGCAGCACGCGCGCCGCCTTGTCACCACCGGCATGCTGGAAGGAATCCTTGAGCATGCGCGCCACCTCACCATCGGTAAGGCCGTAGGACGGCTTGACCTGGATGCTGGCTTCGACGCCCGAGGCGAGCTCGCGGGCACTGACGCTGAGCAGGCCGTCGGCGTCCACCTGGAAGGTCACGCGGATCTTCGCCGCACCAGCGACCATGGGCGGGATGCCGCGCAACTCGAATCGCGCCAGGGAGCGGCAGTCGCTGATCAGCTCGCGCTCGCCCTGCAGCACGTGAATCATCATGGCGCTCTGGCCATCTTTATACGTGGTGAACTCCTGGGCGCGAGCAACCGGAATGGTGGTGTTGCGCGGAATCACCTTTTCCATCAGGCCGCCCATGGTTTCCAGCCCCAGGGACAGCGGGATGACGTCCAGCAACAGCAACTCTTCGCCGTCGTCACGACGGTTACCAGCCAACGCATCGGCCTGGATCGCCGCACCGATGGCAACCACCTGATCGGGGTCGATATCGGTCAGTGGCTGACGGCCGAACAGCTCGCCGACCGCCTGGCGCACACGCGGCACGCGGGTGGAGCCACCGACCATGACCACCGCACCGACGTCCTCGACTTCGATACCGGCGTCGCGCACGGCGCGGCGGCAGGCCTTCAGGCTGCGCGCCACCATCGGCTCGATCAACGCCTGGAAATCGGCCCGGGACAGTACGCCCTGCCATTGCCCGAATACCACCTCGACGCTGTCGGCATCGGTCAGCGCTTCCTTGGCGACGCAGGCTGCCTGCAGCAGGCTGCGCTGGGCGCCGGGCTCGATATCGGCAGACAGGCCCGCCTGCTCGATGATCCAACCGGCGATGGCGTGATCGAAATCGTCGCCACCCAGGGCGCTGTCGCCACCAGTGGCCAGCACTTCGAACACGCCACCGGTCAGGCGCAGAATGGAAATATCAAAAGTGCCGCCACCCAGGTCATAGATCGCCACCACGCCTTCGGCCTTTTGGTCGAGACCATAGGCGACCGCAGCAGCGGTAGGTTCGTTGAGCAGGCGCAGCACGCTCAAGCCGGCAAGACGCGCTGCGTCCTTGGTGGCCTGGCGCTGGGAGTCGTCGAAATACGCCGGCACGGTGATGACCGCGCCAACCAGTTCGCCGCCCAGCGTCGCTTCAGCACGCTGGCGCAGTACGCGCAGGATGTCGGCAGACACTTCCACGGGGCTTTTCAGCCCCTGCACGGTGTCGATGAACGGCATGTGCGACTCGCCGGCGACGAAGCGGTAAGGCAATTGCTCGCCCAGTTGCTTCACATCGGCGAGGCCACGGCCCATCAGGCGCTTGACCGACAGGATGCTATTGAACGGATCACTGGAAGCCTGGAGACGAGCCGCCTCCCCTACCTCGACGTGATCGGCGTGATAACGCACCGCCGAAGGCAGAATCAGGCGCCCTTCGCTATCCGGTAGCGGTTCGCTGACGCCGCTGCGCACCGCAGCGACCAGGGAATTGGTGGTGCCCAGATCGATCCCGACCGCCAGCCGACGCTGGTGTGGTTGTGGGCTCTGTCCGGGCTCGGCAATCTGCAATAAAGCCATAGGTAGTCAGTGCTTATCTGGGTATCAGGCACGGCCACGGCAGCCGCGCGAGCATTAATCGTCGAGGCGCTCTTCGAGCTGGCGCACCTCGTGGGAAAGCTTGTCGAGGAACTGCATGCGGCGCATCAGGCGTTCAGCCTCTTCTCGGCGCGCATTGTCTTCCCAAGCCTCGGCAAAGCGTTCGTTCAATTGCTGCTGAGCAACTTTCAGGCGCCCCTTGAAGGCCGCCACGCCAGCCAGATCGGCTTCATCCTGCAGGTCTTCGAGCTCTTCACGCCACTGCATCTGCTGCATCAGGAAGTCAGGATCCTGCACGGTGACTTCCAGCGGCAGCTCGGGCCCACGCATCGCCAGCAGGTAGCGTGCGCGTTGCGAATCACTCTTCAGCGTGCGGTAGGCCTCGTTGAGGCTCGCTGAACGCTCCAGCGCCAGGCGCTGCTCACGCTCGGAGGCGTCGGCGAAACGATCCGGGTGCACGCTGCGAGCCAGTTCGCGATAACGCACCGCCAACTGCTCGAGATCCAGGCGAAAGCTCGGCTGCAGGTCGAACAGGGCGAAATGACAAGGACCGGAACTGTTCATCAGATGTTGAAGCTTTCGCCACAGCCGCATTCGCCACGGACGTTGGGGTTGTTGAACTTGAAGCCTTCGTTCAACCCCTCCTTGACGAAATCGAGCTCGGTGCCGTCGAGGTAGACCAGGCTTTTGGGATCGATGATCACCTTGACGCCATGGCTCTCGAACACCTGGTCTTCGCTGGCGGTTTCGTCGACGAACTCCAACACGTAGGCCAGACCGGAGCAGCCAGTGGTGCGGACGCCCAGGCGGATACCTTCACCTTTTCCGCGCCCATCAAGAGAACGCTGGATATGCTGGGCGGCAGCCTGAGTCATGCTGATAGCCATCGACAAACCTCCTTAGAGCAAACCTTTCTTCTGTTTGTAATCGCGTACGGCCGCCTTGATGGCGTCCTCGGCAAGAACCGAACAGTGAATTTTCACGGGCGGCAGCGCCAGTTCTTCGGCGAGCTGGGTGTTGCTGATGGTCACGGCCTCATCTAGGGTCTTGCCTTTCATCCACTCGGTCGCCAGGGAGCTGGAGGCGATGGCGGAGCCGCAACCGTAGGTCTTGAACTTGGCGTCTTCGATAACACCAGCATCGCTGACCTTGATCTGCAAGCGCATCACGTCGCCGCAGGCCGGAGCACCGACCATGCCGGTGCCGACGTCCGGGTCTTCCGCGTTCATCTTGCCGACGTTGCGCGGGTTCTCGTAGTGGTCGATGACCTTTTCGCTGTAAGCCATTTTTCAATCCTCTCTCATCAGGCGCCGCTCATCGGCAGCTTTTAGTGTGCTGCCCATTCCACCTTGGAAATGTCGACACCTTCTTTGAACATGTCCCAGAGCGGCGACAGATCGCGCAGCTTGGTGACCGCCTCACGCACCTTCTCGGCGGCGTAGTCGACTTCCTCTTCGGTGGTGAAACGACCGAAGGTGAAGCGAATGGAGCTGTGTGCCAATTCGTCGTTGCGACCCAGCGCGCGCAGCACGTAGGACGGCTCCAGCGAGGCCGAGGTACAGGCCGAACCGGACGATACCGCCAGATCCTTGAGGGCCATGATCAGCGACTCGCCTTCGACGTAGTTGAAGCTCAGGTTCAGGTTGTGCGGTACGCGGGCAGTCATGCTGCCATTGATGTACAGCTCTTCCAGATCTTCGACATGCTTGAAGAAGCGATCACGCAGGGCCAGCACCTTGGCGTTCTCGGCAGCCATCTCTTGCTTGGCGATACGGAAGGCTTCACCCATGCCGACGCACTGGTGCGTGGCCAGGGTACCGGAGCGCATACCGCGCTCGTGACCGCCGCCGTGGGTCTGGGCCTCAAGGCGGATACGCGGCTTGCGGCGCACGTACAGGGCGCCAACGCCTTTCGGGCCGTAGGTCTTGTGCGCCGAGAAGGACATCAGGTCGACCTTCAGCGCCTGCAGATCGATCTCGACCTTGCCGGTGGACTGGGCAGCGTCGACATGGAAGAACACCCCACGAGCGCGCAGCAGCTCGCCGATCGCGGCGATGTCGTTGACGGTACCGATTTCATTGTTGACGTGCATGATCGACACCAGCGTGGTGTCCTCGCGCAATGCCGCCTCGACCATGGCCGGGGTGATCAGGCCGTCTTCACCAGGCTCGATATAGGTGACTTCGAACCCTTCACGCTCGAGCTGGCGCATGGTGTCCAGCACCGCCTTGTGCTCGATCTTCGAGGTGATCAGGTGCTTGCCCTTGCTGGCGTAGAAGCTGGCGACGCCCTTGATGGCAAGGTTGTCGGACTCGGTGGCACCGGAGGTCCAGACGATTTCACGCGGATCGGCGTTGACCAGCTCGGCAACCTGGCGACGAGCATTCTCGACCGCTTCCTCGGCCTTCCAGCCGAACACGTGGGAGCGCGAGGCCGGGTTGCCGAAGTTGCCTTCGTTGGTCAGGCATTCGATCATTTTCTGTGCAACGCGCGGATCGACCGGCGTTGTAGCGGAGTAATCCAGGTAGATTGGCAATTTCATTTTCGGTATCTCCTAATCAGGTATCAGGCCGGCGCCTTGCGTGCTCAATCGACGGTGGACGCTTCAATCTTATCCAGAAGATGCGCCCTGCCGTTGTTGGCACAGCGACGCTGATCCTGGCGCTGGGCGACTTCCTGCACTTCACGGCGCGTGACCAGGTCGGCCAGGCTGATGCCGCTGAGAAACTCGTGAATCTGCTGGCTCAAGTCGCACCACAGGTGGTGGGTCAGGCAGACATCGCCGGAATGACAACCGCCCTGCCCCTGGCAACGCGTGGCGTCGACGGACTCGTTAACCGCGTCGATCACCTCAGCGACCTGGATACCCTGCATGTTGCGCGACAGCTGATAACCACCACCCGGCCCACGCACACTGGACACCAGGCTGCCACGACGAAGCTTGGCGAACAGCTGCTCGAGATAGGAAAGGGAAATACCCTGACGCTCGGAGATATCGGCAAGGGATACCGGCCCGTTCTGCGCATGCAGCGCCAGATCGAGCATGGCAGTCACGGCGTAGCGGCCTTTGGTAGTCAGTCGCATGAAGGGTTACCAAGGATTCACAATGTGAAGCGATTATCCTCTTTCCCGAGTATTTGAGTCAACTATTAGTCCGACTAAAACACTCGGGCTTTAGATACCCTGCCGATAAAATCGGCGGCGAATCATAGCAAAGCGCACATTCGCCCGCATCACGCAGCCGGCTTGTCGCCCTGCTCCTTGCAGACGCCGGCGAAATCCTCGTCGCGCAGCTGCGGCATATCCTTGGCACAGTAGTCACTACCCAGCTTGCCCAGCGCGCCGCAAATACCCTCGAGGCGACTGTCGACCGCATGCAGGTGGTCGAGCAACTGGCCAATCGCACGCGCCACCGGATCGGGCATATCCTGGCTGACGCCGTAGGCATCGAAACCGAGCTTGTCGGCCATGGCCTGGCGCTGCGCCTCGAGCCCGTCATCACCCTTGACGATGATCTTGGCCGGAATACCGACCGCGGTCGCGCCGGCTGGCACTGCCTTGGTGACCACCGCATTGGAACCGATCTTGGCGCCGGCCCCCACGGTGAACGGGCCGAGCACCTTGGCGCCGGCGCCCACCACCACGCCATCTTCGAGCGTCGGGTGACGCTTGCCCTTGTTCCAGCTGGTGCCACCAAGGGTCACACCCTGATAGAGCGTCACGTCATCGCCGATTTCGGCGGTCTCGCCGATGACGATACCCATGCCGTGATCGATGAAGAAGCGCCGGCCAATGACCGCACCGGGGTGAATCTCGATACCGGTCAGCCAGCGACTGAAGTTCGACACGCCCCGCGCCAACCACTTCCAGCCCGACCCCCACAGCGCATGGGCGGCGCGATGCAGCCAGACCGCATGCAGCCCGGGGTAGCAGGTAACTACCTCGAAGGCATTGCGCGCCGCCGGATCACGATGGAATACGCCCTGGATATCTTCCCGCATGCGCTCAAACATCAGTCTTTCCCCGTTTGTGGTGCTCACCGCGCGCGGCCTTGAGGGTCTCGGTCAAGATGCCGCGCAAGATATTCATTTCCAGCCGGGTCACTTCGCTGCGCCCATACAAACGCCGCAGGCGGCTCATCAGATGCCGCGGGCTGACGGGATCCAGAAAGCCGATTTCCACCAATGACTTTTCCAGATGCCCGTAAAAGGATTCCATTTCGTCCGCCGTCACCGGTTGATCGCCCTCATCGGCGACCGCCTCCTCACGAACAGGCGCCGACACAGCCTCGAGCGCCAAGGCCGCCATGCGTACTTCGTAGGTCAGTACTTGCACGGCGGCGGCCAGATTCAACGAACTGAATGCCGGATCCGACGGGATATGCACATGGAAATGACAGCGCTGCAGCTCTTCATTGGTCAGGCCGGCGTGCTCGCGCCCGAACACCAGCGCCACCTCGCCGCCTTCGACGGCCTTCTGCACCGCCGCCACACCACATTCACGCGGATCGATCAGCGGCCAGGGGATACGTCGCTCACGGGCACTGGTGCCGAACGCCACGCTGCAGCCGACCAACGCATCTTCGAGACAGGAGACCACCTGCGCGGCGTCGAGAATATCGGTCGCGCCCGAAGCCCGCGCCACCGCCTCTTCACTGGGAAACTGGCGCGGCTCGACCAGCACCAATCGAGACAGCCCCATGTTTTTCATGGCCCTGGCCACCCCGCCGATATTGCCGGGATGACTGGTATTGACCAGTACCACTCGAATGTTCTGCAGCAAGGTAGACGCCCGCATCGGATAAATAAGGTGACAAATCTTACATAAGCCCCCTCCTTTGCGCCACGCAGGGAACGGCCGGCACTTACCGGCCGAATCTTTTCTGCTAGAATGGCCGGCTTTATTACGACCCCAGGTGAACCTCCATGCAGCCCATGCTGAATATCGCCCTGCGCGCCGCCCGCAGCGCCGGTGAAATGATCTTCCGCTCCATCGAACGCCTGGATGTCATCTCGGTGGATGAAAAGGATGCCAAGGACTACGTGACCGAGATCGATCGCAGCGCCGAGCTGATAATCGTGCAGGCACTGCGCAAGGCGTACCCGACTCACAGCTTCCTCGGCGAGGAAGGCGGCCTACTCGAAGGCAGCGGCGAAGGCGCCGACTACCAGTGGATCATCGACCCGCTCGACGGCACCACCAACTTCGTGCGTGGCGTTCCGCATTTCGCCGTCAGCCTGGCCTGCAAATACCGTGGCCGCCTGGAGCACGCGGTGATCATCGACCCGGTTCGCCAGGAAGAATTCACTGCCAGCCGCGGCCGTGGCGCAGCCCTGAACGGTCGCCGCCTGCGCGTCAGTAACCGCAAGAGCCTGGATGGCGCCCTGCTCGGCACCGGCTTCCCGTTCCGCAACGACCAGCTGGACAACCTCGAGAATTACCTGGGCATGTTCCGCAGCCTGGTCGGCCAGACCGCCGGCGTACGTCGTGCCGGCGCCGCCAGTCTCGACCTGGCCTACGTGGCAGCGGGCCGTTTCGATGCATTCTGGGAATTCGGCTTGTCCGAGTGGGACATGGCAGCTGGCGCCCTGCTTATCCAGGAAGCGGGCGGCCTGGTCAGCGACTTCAGTGGCGGCCACGAATTCCTCGAGAAGGGTCAGATCGTTGCCGGCAACACCAAATGCTTCAAGGCAGTACTGACCGCCATTCAGCCGCACCTGTCGGCCTCGCTCAAACGCTGAAAGCCGCATGATAAAAACCGGCCTTGTGCCGGTTTTTTATTGCCCATGAAAAAGGCGCTCCAGAGAGCGCCTTTTTCCGATCCAGCCGAACGAGTTACTCGTCAGCCTCGGCGTTGGCAATGACCAGCTTGCCATCGCGAACCGGGATCTTGCTGCCCGGCTCTTCATCCATACGCACGCGGCCAACCTTGCCATCCAGGTCGTATTTCACGTCATAGCCAACGATCTTCTCGCTGGTGTCGTGGACGGTTTTGCAGCGCGTCTCGGTGGTGGTGTAGGTGTCACGCGCCTGCATGCCTTCCTGCACCTTGTTACCAGCATAACCACCACCTACAGCACCGGCGACGGTCGCAATTTTCTTGCCGTTACCACCGCCTACCTGGTTACCCAGCAGGCCGCCGACCACGGCACCGATTGCGGTACCAGCGATCTGATGTTGATCCTGCACCGGGCGCTGGCGGGTCACGGCAACGTCACGGCATTCTTCACGCGGGGTCTTGATGGTTTCGGTTACCGGCTTCACTGCCAGCACCTCGGCATACTTCGGCCCGCCGACCAGACTGTAGGTTGCGACAGCGCCACCCGCAGTAACACCGACGGCACCCAGCACAGCACCAACCAACAATGACTTGTTCATGCGATTCTCCTGATCACAACGCAGCGCCTATGCGCCTTACTCCCAGCCTTGGAAATGCAAAACGGGCGACAAGTTCCCTTGTCGCCCGTCTTTATGCAGCGAAAATCGCTGATGACTCACACCTTACGGGCGGTCATCCACACCTTCTGCAGTTGCTGCCGGCGGAATCAGATCTTCCGAACTCAGCTTCAACCAGATCAGTACCGGCGCACTGATATAGATCGACGAGTAGGTACCGACGACCACCCCGATCAGCAGCGTCAGCGCGAAGCCGGCGAGGCTGTCACCACCGAACACCAGCAGCGCGACCAGCGCCATGGCGGTCGACGTCGAGGTCGCGATGGTACGCAACAGCGTCTGGGTGACCGATACATCGATGTTCTCGATCAGCTCAGCCTTGCGCAGCATCCGGAAGTTCTCGCGGATACGGTCGTAGATGATGATGGTGTCGTTCAGCGAGTAGCCCAGCATCGCCAGCACGGCGGCCATCACCGTCAGGTCGAAAGGCACCTTGAAAAACGCCAGGATGCCAAGGGTGACGATAACGTCGTGGGCCAGCGAGGCCACGGCCCCCACACCGAACTTCCACTGAAAGCGGAACGCCAGGTAGAGCAGGATGCCACCAAGGGCCAGCAGCATCGCCAGGCCACCCTGGTCGCGCAGCTCCTCACCCACCTGCGGGCCTACGAACTCGACGCGCTTGACCTCGAAAGAGGTGTCGCCATCGATCTTGCGTAGCGCAGCAGCAACCTGGTTACCCAGTTCAGCCGAATCACCTGCCAGACGCACCAGCACATCGGTGGTGGAGCCGAAGCTCTGCACAACGGCGTCAGCGTACCCGGCCTGACCCAGCTCACGCTTGATCAATTCCAGATCGGCAGGCTTCTCGTAGGACAGCTCGATCAGCGTACCGCCAGTGAAATCCAGACCGAAGTTGAGGCCATGCTTGAACAGGCTACCCAGACCGATAAGGCTGATAACCACGGTAATGGCGAACGCTACGTTGCGTATCGCCATGAACGGAATGCGGGATGGAAGTCTCATAGCCTCACCTCAAATCCACAGTTTCTTGAAGTTACGGCCACCGAAGATCAGGTTGACCATCCCTCGGGTGAACATGATCGCGGTGAACATCGAGGTGATGATCCCGATCGACAGCGTGACGGCGAAACCCTTGATCGGGCCAGTACCCAGCGCGAACAGAATCGCACCGACCAGCAGCGTGGTCAGGTTACTGTCCAGAATCGCCGAATAGGCACGGTCGAAACCTTCGTGGATCGCACGCTGTACCGATAGGCCGTTGTTCAACTCCTCACGTATCCGTGAATAGATCAACACGTTGGCGTCGACCGCCATGCCCAGGGTCAGCACGATACCGGCGATACCTGGCAGCGTCAGGGTCGCACCGATTACCGACATCAGCCCCACCAGCAACACCAGGTTGAAGGCCAGCGCGACGGTCGCCAGAACACCGAAGAAGCGGTAGATGGCGATCATGAACAGCGACACGAAGATCATCGCCCACTCGGTGGACTCGATGCCCTTGACGATGTTTTCGGCGCCCAGGCTCGGGCCGATGGTGCGCTCTTCAGCGAAGTACATCGGTGCCGCCAGACCACCCGCGCGCAACAACAGCGCCAGTTCGGACGACTCGCCCTGGCCATTCAGGCCGGTGATCCGGAATTGGCTGCCCAGCGGCGACTGAATGGTCGCCAGGCTGATGATCTGCTTCTCTTCCTTGAAGGAGTCGACCTGCACTTCCTGCTCGACGCCATCGACCATCTGCCGGACGTAGCGGGTCTGCGGGCGCTGCTCGATGAAGATCACCGCCATGCTGCGCCCGACATTGGTGCGGGTAGCGCGATTCATCAGGTCACCGCCATGGCCATCCAGACGGATGTTCACTTGCGGCCGACCATTCTCGTCAAAGCTGGCCTGAGCGTCGGTCACCTGGTCACCGGTGATGATCAGCTCGCGCTCGAGCTGCACCGGCGGACGGCCTTCCTCACGAAAGCCGAACTGCTCGGTAGTACCGCGCGGCGCATTCGGATCGGCTGCCAGACGGAACTCCAGGTTGGCGGTCTTGCCGAGAATACGCTTGGCTTCGGCGGTGTCCTGCACTCCTGGCAACTCGACCACGATGCGGTTGGCACCCTGGCGCTGCACCAGCGGCTCGGCCACGCCCAGCTCGTTGACGCGGTTACGCACGGTGGTCAAGTTCTGGCGAATCGAGTACTCACGAATTTCCGCGATCTTGGCTGGCGTCAGAGTGACGCGCAGGACTTGCTGGCCACCACGCTCCTGAGCGTTGAGCTCGAAATCCTTGTAATCCTTGCGGATCAGTTGCTCGGCCTTGGCCAGCGTGTCGCTGTCAGCAAAGCCCAACTGAATGGCGCCGCCTTGCTGCGGCATGCTGCGATAACGTACACGCTCCTTGCGCAACAGGCTCTTGAGCTCACCTTCGTAAACCTGGCGACGGACCTCAAGGGCTTTGTCCATGTCGACTTCGAGCAGGAAATGCACACCGCCGGAAAGGTCGAGACCCAGCTTCATCGGGCTCGCGCCGACCTTGCGCAGCCACTCGGGGGTGGTCTGCGCCAGGTTCAGGGCGACTACATAATTGTCGCCGAGTGCCCTGCGCACGACATCCTTGGCAGGCAGCTGATCACCCAGGTTGCTCAGACGAATCAGGCCGCTACGGCCATGCTCGCCGACGCTGGATGCCTTGACCTCGATGCCCGCCTCGGTCAGCGCCTTGCTGATGCGGTCGAGATCGGCCTGCGCGATGGTCTGCGCCGAACTGGCCCCGCTGATCTGGATCGCCGGATCATCAGGGTAAAGATTGGGTGCGGAATAAATCAGACTGACGATCAATACAGCTGCGATCAGCAGGTATTTCCACAAAGGGTATTTGTTGAGCATGAATGACGCCGCCCGCTTATGACGCGGGGCGCAATATGCGCCCCACGGGATGGATAAAACTGGAACAGAGACTTGGCAGACCGCTGAAAAAACTAGGCGAGGCAGCCAGCGCAAGGCCGAGACAGGCGAGGAAGCGATCGGAGTCGCGAGCGACTTTACTGGCGTAAATGAGCATTCCGAGCCTGTATCTAACGCGGCGATGGCAGCGCAGGTAGCTTTTCAAGCGTTATCAGATGGCTTTCAGCGTGCCCTTGGGCAGGGTTGCCGCAACGGCTGCTTTCTGGATCTTCAGTTCGACGGTGTCGGACACTTCGATAACCACGAAGTCGTCGCTGACCTTGGAAACCTTGCCGGCGATGCCACCGCTGGTCACCACCTCGTCGCCCTTCTGCAGATTGCCGAGCAGGTTCTTGTGCTCCTTGGCGCGCTTGGCCTGGGGGCGCCAGATCATCAGATAGAAGATGACCAGAAAGCCGATCAGGAAGATCCACTCGAAACCGGTACCGGCTGGGCCGGCAGCAGGGCCAGCGGCATCAGCGTAGGCAGCGGGAATAAAAAAACTCATTTGACACTCCTGTTGAAAGATCTTTTAGCCATCGAAAATCAATCCAGCGGCGGCGTTGGCAGGCCGCGCCGGGCATAGAAGGCATCGACAAAGGCGGCCAATGTACCCTGTTGAATTGCCTCGCGCAAACCAGCCATAAGGCGCTGGTAATGGCGCAAGTTGTGGATTGTATTCAACATGCTGCCGAGCATTTCGCCGCACTTATCCAAATGGTGCAGATAGGCGCGCGAGAAGTGTTTGCAGGTGTAACAGTCGCAGGTCGGATCCAGCGGCGAGTCATCGTGACGGTGGAACGCATTGCGAATTTTCAGCACCCCGGTATCGACGAACAGGTGGCCGTTGCGCGCATTGCGGGTTGGCATCACGCAGTCGAACATGTCCACGCCGCGGCGCACGCCTTCGACCAGATCTTCCGGCTTGCCGACGCCCATCAGGTAGCGCGGCTTGTCGCTCGGCATCTGCCCGGGCAGGTAGTCGAGCACCTTGATCATCTCTTCCTTCGGTTCGCCTACCGACAGGCCGCCAATGGCCAGGCCGTCGAACTCCAGCTCGCTCAGGCCCTCCAGCGAGCGCATGCGCAACGACTCGTGCATGCCGCCCTGGACGATGCCGAACAGCGCCGCCGTGCTGTCGCCATGGGCGACCTTGGAACGCTTGGCCCAGCGCAGCGACAGCTCCATGGAGGTCTTCGCCACATCGAACTCGGCCGGGTACGGCGTGCACTCGTCGAAGATCATCACGATGTCCGAGCCCAGGTCGCGCTGTACCTGCATGGACTCTTCCGGCCCCATGAACACCTTGGAACCGTCGACCGGCGAGGCGAAGGTCACGCCCTCTTCCTTGATCTTGCGCATGGCGCCCAGACTGAATACCTGGAAGCCACCCGAGTCGGTGAGGATCGGCCCCTGCCACTGCATGAAGTCGTGCAGGTCGCCGTGGCGCTTGATGACCTCGGTGCCCGGGCGCAACCACAGGTGGAAGGTGTTGCCGAGAATGATCTGCGCGCCGATGGCCTCGATATCGCGCGGCAACATGCCCTTGACCGTGCCATAGGTGCCCACCGGCATGAATGCCGGGGTTTCCACCACACCACGGGGGAACGTCAGGCGGCCGCGCCGGGCCTTGCCGTCGGTGGCGAGCAGTTCGAAGGACATGCGGCAGCTGCGCGTCATACTGAATCCTCGGGCCCGCGCGGTGCGGGATTGCGGGTGATGAACATGGCATCACCGTAACTGAAGAAGCGATAGCCCTCGGCCACGGCCTGGGCATAGGCCGCCATGGTTTCGGGATAGCCTGCAAATGCCGACACCAGCATCAGCAGGGTCGACTCCGGCAGGTGGAAGTTGGTGACCAGGGCGTCGACCACATGGAACGGCCGGCCTGGGTAGATGAAGATGTCGGTATCGCCAGCGAACGGCTTCAGCTCGCCATCGCGCGCAGCGCTTTCGAGAGAGCGAACGCTGGTAGTGCCGACGGCAACCACTCGGCCACCCCGCGCGCGACACGCCTGTACGGCATCGACCACATCCTGACCGACCTCGAGCCACTCGCTGTGCATATGATGATCTTCGATACGCTCGACACGTACCGGCTGGAAGGTCCCGGCGCCGACATGCAGGGTGACGAAGGCGCTCTCGACGCCCTTCTCGCGCAAGGCGGCCAGGAGCTCGTCATCGAAATGCAGCCCAGCAGTCGGCGCGGCGACGGCACCGGCCTTCTGCGCATACACGGTCTGGTAGCGCTCGCGGTCGGCTTGCTCATCAGGCCTGTCTATATAAGGAGGCAGCGGCATGTGCCCGACGCGCTCGAGCAACGGCAGCACCGCCTCCTCGAAACGCAGCTCGAACAGCGCATCATGACGCGCCAGCATCTGCGCCTGGGCGCCACCCTCGATGTCGATCAGCGACCCCGGCTTGGGCGACTTGCTCGAACGCACGTGGGCCAGCACGCGGTGCTCGTCGAGCACCCGCTCGATCAGAATCTCCAGCTTGCCGCCGGTAGCCTTCTGCCCGAACAGCCGTGCAGGAATCACCCGGGTGTTGTTGAACACCATCAGGTCGCCGGGACGCAGGTATTCGAGCAGGTCGGCAAACTGCCGATGAGCGAGCGCACCGCTGGCGCCATCGAGAATCAGCAATCGGCTGGCACGGCGCTCGGCAAGGGGGTGACGGGCGATCTGCCCGTCTGGCAGATCGAAATGAAAGTCGGCAACGCGCATGATCGAAAAGGATGTCGTACTGCAGGGCGGAGCAGCTTACCGGAATTCGCTTACGCTGACCACGCAAGTGCATTGACCAATGGCATCTTGCTCCCTATACTGCGCCGCCATTGTGCCCCGGTGGCGGAACCGGTAGACGCGGCGGATTCAAAATCCGTTTTCGAAAGAAGTGGGAGTTCGAGTCTCCCCCGGGGCACCATATATCCTTCAACTGTTACCAGCTTGTGACAGTTCGCACTGAAACAGTGCCGTGTATCGCCTCGATGCACATGCATCGGCCATTATAAAAACCCATCCGAAATCAGCACCAAAGACTCGCGAAATTTACGTGGGCTTATGCGTGCCCGAGGGGTTGGCATTTGCGCAAAAGTTAGCGTAGAGTTCAGCCACTGTGTTTGCATGGGTCGCCGAGAATCGTGACCTGATGCAGTAGATCGCTCTAGATCCGCTACATCCCGTTCGACTTCCATCACTCCTTGCAACCAGTCTTCAGTCCTCTACACATGGAGGCTGTCATCAACTCTAGTTCCAAGGATAAGAGACATGTCGAATCGTCAGAACGGTACCGTCAAGTGGTTTAACGACGAGAAAGGTTTTGGTTTTATCACTCCAGAAAGCGGTCCGGATCTGTTCGTACATTTCCGCGCTATCGAAGGTAACGGCTTCAAGAGCCTGAAAGAAGGCCAGAAAGTTAGCTTCGTTGCTGTACAAGGTCAAAAAGGCATGCAGGCTGACCAGGTTCAAGTCCAGGAATAAGCCGCTGCTCGAAAAACCCCTGACTCACGTCAGGGGTTTTTTTATGCCCGCAACTTAGTATCCGTATCCTTACCATTGCAGTGCGTGCGAACCCTACATGCCGAAATCCACACTACACCCGCAAGGCGACTTCCCTCCGGCAGGCCTTGGCCGGCGCCTGGCGGCCATGCTGTACGACGGTTTTCTGTGCATCGCCCTGCTGATCGTCGTGGGCTTCATCTACAAGCTGGTGCAGATGGCCATTTATGGCGAGGCACAGCTGCGGCAATGGGCAGACGCCGGCGCCCTGGACCACGACCCATTACTTGCCACTCTGTTGCTGCTCAGCCTGTTCGCGTTCTTCGCCAAGTTCTGGACCCATGGTGGCCAGACCCTGGGCATGCAGGTATGGAGCATTCGGGTACAGAATGCCGACGGCACGGGGATCAGCCTATGGCAGGCGCTACTGCGTTTTCTGGTCGCCATCCTGTCGTGGCTGGCGTTGGGGCTGGGTTATCTCTGGACACTGGCCGACAAGCGCAAGCGCAGCTGGCACGACCTGTATTCGGATAGCGTCATCGTACGCCTGCCCAAGCACGCGCACCGCAAATGACCAGAGTCGCTTGAAATAGAGCCAACCTGCGCCCTCTCCCACTGACGGGAGAGGGCACAGCGGGATCAGCCAGCCCGGCGTAGCAGCCAGACCCCGGCAATCGCGCAGATACTCGCGGGAATCAGCACGGCCAACAGCGGCGAGAAGCCGAACACCAGACTGGCCGGCCCCAGCAGATCCTGGGCGATACGGAACACGAAGCCCACCAGCACGCCGGTAAACACGCGCTGTCCCAGAGTGACGGAACGCAACGGGCCGAAGATGAAGGAGATGGCCATCAGCACCAGCGCAGCGGTAACCAGCGGCTGCAGCACCTTGGTCCAGAATGCCAGCCAGTAATTGCCGTTGTTCAAACCCTGCTCTTTCAGGTAATGGATGTAGCTCCACAAGCCGGTGATTGAAAGCGCTTCAGGCTCCAGCACCACGGTACCGAGCAACTGCGGGCTGAGTTCGATATCCCAGCGCTCGGTCGGCGCCTTGACCACCTCGGTCCGGCGATCATGGAAAAGCGTGGTCGCTACATCCTCCAGCTGCCAATAATTGCCTTCATAGGCCGCACGCCGTGCGAAGCTCGATGACTGCAAACGCCGCTCATCGTCGAAGCGATAGCGGGTTACGCCAAACAACACACCGCCCGGCTGTACGGCGTTGATGTGCACGAACTCCTGCCCCTGGCGGTGCCACAAACCACGCTTAGCGGTTTGCGCCTCGCCGCCACCCTGAGCCATGGAACGACTGGCCTGAGCCTGATTTTCGGTCCAGGGCGCCACGTATTCACCGATCAGAATGCCCACCAGCATCAGCGCCAGCATGGGTTTCATCACGCCCCAGACGATACGCCCGATGGACACACCAGCTGCGCGCATGATGGTCAGCTCGCTGTTACTGGCCAGCGTACCCAGGCCGATCAGGCATCCCACCAGCGCCGCCATTGGCAGCATGTCGTAAATACGCCGCGGTGCGGTCAGCAGTACGTACCAGAGTGCGTCGCCGATTCCATAGCTGCCCTCGATATCGCCCAACTCGTCGATGAACGCGAACAACAAAGCCAGGCCGACGATGATGCCGAGCACAGCCAGAATGGCGAACAGCACCTGCACGCCAATATAACGATCCAGCTTAACCACGAGCGTTCTCCCGGCGGCTTACCATCTTCAGACGCAGCGGCTCCCAATAAAGCAGGGCCAGACCGATCAGCAGGAACAACAGGTGCACGCCCCAAAGCCCGAGGTAAGGCGGGATGCGCCCCTTGTCCAGGGCACTGCGGGCAGCTACCAGCAGGCCGAGATAGGTCATGTACAGAAGAATCGCCGGCAACAGTTTGAGGAAGCGGCCCTGGCGTGGGTTGACCCGCGACAACGGCACCGCCATGAGGGTAATGATGAAGACCAGCAGCGGAAGTGACAGACGCCACTGCAATTCAGACTGCAGGCGCGAATCCTCACTGCCGATCAACTGCGAGGTCGGGATAGCCTCACGCTCGCTGATGTCGGCAGCCACCGACGGCTTGGGCAACAGCACGCCATAGGTGTCGTACTGAATCACCCGATAGTCGGCCTGCCCCGGATTGCCGTCATAGCGGTAACCGTTTTCCAGGATCAGGTAGCGGCTGCCATCGGGCTGCACTTCCTGGCGACCACTTTCGGCAACCAGCACGCTGATACCACGATCCTTGTCGCCCGCGCGGGATACGCGCTTGTCGGAGATGAAGATGCCGCCCAACTCGGTGCGGTCTTCCGACAGGTCACGGGTGTAGGTGACCCGCGAGCCGTTGCGCATCGACTGGAAGCGCCCGGGCACCAGGGTGTCGAATTCGGTCAACGCCTCCTGCTGATTGAGGATCCTGGCCACCTGGGTGACACCCTGAGGTGCCAGGCCCATGCTCAACCAGGCCACCAACAGCGCCACCACCGTGGCGGGCGCCAGGCTGTAGAGAAACAGCCGCTGCTGGCTCATACCGGTGGCCGACAGCACGGTCATCTCGCTGTCCAGATACAGCCGCCCGTATGCCAGCAAGAAGCCCAGGAACAGGCCGAGGGGCAGAATCAACTGCAGGAAACCAGGCAGGCGAAAGCCCATGATCAGGAACAGCACGCTCGGATCGAGTATGCCCTGGGCCGCCTGGGCCAGGTACTTGATAAAGCGGCCACTCATGATGATCACCAGCAGCACGGCGCTTACCGCACTCAAGGTAACCAGAACCTCTCGGGACAAATATCGGAAGACGATCAAACAGACACTCCAGGGTTGTCAGGCTCAGGCGGCTGTGCTCAAACTAACCGCACTGCATGCCGATACGCGCGTTCAAGCGCACCGGCCAAAATTTTCGCCATTATCCTGAATTCGCGACTCGTTGTCTTGGGGACACCACGCATGGAATTTATCGTCAAAAACGCTCGCCCGGAAACACTGAAAACCGCCACCCTGGTCATCCCGGTTGCCGAGGGCGGCAAACTCGGCGCCACGGCCAAGGCAGTGGACGCTGCCAGCGGCGGCGCCATCGCTGCCCTGCTCAAGCGTGGTGACCTGGCTGGCAAGCCCGGCCAGACCCTGCTGGCTCATAGCGTGGCGAACCTCAAGGCCGAGCGCGTGCTGCTGGTCGGCACTGGCAAGGACGCCGAGCTGTCTGACCGCCAACTGCGCAAATTGATCGCTTCTGTTTATGGCGTACTGAAGAATCTTGCCGGCAGCGATGCGCTGCTGGCCCTGCAGGATGTTCAGGTAAAAGGCCGCGACGCCTACTGCAAAGCCCGCCTTATCGTCGAAAGCCTGGCCGATGCCGGCTACCAGTTCGACCGTTTCAAGAGCCAGAAGGCCACGCCGGGCGCCCTGAAGAAGATCACC
Source organism: Pseudomonas sp. URMO17WK12:I2 (assembly GCF_003253735.1). Taxonomy (GTDB): domain Bacteria; phylum Pseudomonadota; class Gammaproteobacteria; order Pseudomonadales; family Pseudomonadaceae; genus Aquipseudomonas. Next base: position 59,040 of record NZ_QKYW01000001.1, read on the forward strand.
CTGATCACCGACAAGGCTGACATCGCCGCCGTCGAGCGCGCCACCCGGGAGGCACGCGCCATCGCCATCGGCATGGCGCTGACCAAAGACCTGGGCAACATGCCGCCGAACATCTGCCACCCCAGCTACCTGGCCGAACAGGCCAAGGAACTCGCCAAGGCGCACAAGAACCTCAAGGTCGACATTCTCGACGAGAAGAAGCTGCAGGCACTCGGCGCCGGTGCATTCCTGGCCGTGGCCCAAGGCAGCGACCAGCCGCCGCGAATGATCGTCATGCAATACAACGGCGGCAAGAAAGGCGAGAAACCCCACGCCCTGGTCGGCAAGGGCATCACCTTCGATACCGGCGGCATCAGCATCAAGCCGGCCGCCGGCATGGATGAAATGAAATACGACATGGGCGGCGCCGCCAGCGTGTTCGGCACCCTGCGCGCGGTACTCGAACTGCAACTGCCGATCAATCTGGTGTGCCTGCTGGCCTGTGCCGAGAACATGCCCAGCGGCGGCGCGACCCGCCCCGGCGATATCGTCACCACCATGAGCGGGCAGACCGTCGAGATCCTCAACACCGACGCCGAAGGCCGCCTGGTACTGTGCGACACCCTGACCTACGCCGAGCGCTTCAAGCCGCAATCGGTGATCGACATCGCCACCCTCACCGGCGCCTGCATCGTGGCCCTGGGCAGCAACGTGTCGGGCCTGATGGGCAACGACGATGACCTGGTCAATCAGATTCTCGCCGCCGGCCGCCAGGCCGATGACCGTGCCTGGCAACTGCCGCTGTACGACGAATATCAGGAGCAGCTGGACAGCCCGTTCGCCGACATCGCCAACATCGGTGGGCCGAAAGCCGGCACCATCACCGCGGGCTGCTTCCTGTCGCGCTTCACCAAAGCCTACAAGTGGGCGCACCTGGATATCGCCGGCACCGCCTGGGTCAGCGGCGGCAAGGACAAGGGCGCCAGCGGCCGCCCGGTGCCGCTGCTCACCCAATACCTGCTCGACCGCGTGCAGGCCTGATCGCCAATCACCCGAGGGTGGCCGTCTCTGGCCACCCTCACCCGCCGATAACGCAAGCCTGCTTGCTGACCTCCACTGCGCTTTTCGCTTGAAGCTTGCCGCTTGAAGCCCGACACTTTGCACATGCCCCGAATCGAATTCTATGTACTGTCGTCGGCCACTCCAGCCGAACGCCTGCGCGCTGCCTGCCAGCTCGCCGGCAAAGCCTGGCGCCATGGCCTGCCGGTGTTCCTGCGCGGTCGCGACAGCGCGCAATGCCACGAACTCGACGAGCTGCTCTGGCGAGCCCGCCAGGAGAGTTTCATCCCCCACGGCTTGCATCAGGATGATCCGCAAGCGCCGGTGGTGATCGGCCTGGACGAACAGCCCGAGGCGCAGCAGGCCGTGCTGATCAACCTCAGCAGCACGCTCAGCCCGCATATCGATCGCTTCAGCCGGGTGATCGAGATCGTCAACCAGGAACCCGACCTGCTGACCGCCTGCCGGGAGAATTTCCGCAGCTACCGGCAGCGCGGCTATGATCCCAAACGTGTCGAACTGTAGACCCCTGCCATGGACAACCTGAACCCGTCCCACAAACCCGGCGCCCTGCTGAGCGATCTCGAATCGATTCGCGAATTGCTCGACGACGACCTCGACCCACCGCTGCTCACCGACAAGTTCGACCCGGACGACATTCCCGTGCTCTCCGAAGTGGTCCGCGCGCCCGAGCCGGCACCTGCCGCACAGCACACAGCGCCCGCCAGTTCCGCGGGCATCGCCTCGGAAGACGAGCTGCGCCAGACCGTGCAGCGCGCCATTGGCCGCGACAACGAGATCAACCGCCTGGATACCGAGTTGCGCGCCGCCGCGCAGTTGCTGCTGCAGGATGTGATCGACGATTTCGTGCCGCAGATCGAAGCCGAGCTCAAACGCCGCCTGCAGGCACGCCTCAATCGCCTGCTCCCGCCGCGCCGCTGATTGCCCTGCCCTGACAAGGTTTTTCCGCTCGACCGATAGCCGCGAGAGCGGAAGAAAACTGCGCAGCGGTTGGTTATACTGCTCGGCTTTTCCGATCAGACGCCAGAAGGGTCCCGCCGCGCATGGACAAGACCTACCAGCCCCACGCCATCGAAACCGCCCTGTACGAAAACTGGGAGGCGAAGGGCTACTTCGCCCCGCTGGGCTCCGGTGAGCCTTACACCATCATGATCCCGCCACCGAACGTGACCGGCAGCCTGCACATGGGCCACGGCTTCAACAACGCGATCATGGACGCGCTGATCCGCTTCCGCCGCATGCAGGGCCGCAACACCCTGTGGCAACCGGGCACCGATCACGCCGGCATCGCCACACAGATGGTGGTAGAGCGCCAACTGGGCGCCCAGGGTATCGATCGTCATGATCTGGGCCGCGAGAAGTTCCTCGACAAAGTCTGGGAATGGAAAGCCGAGTCCGGCGGCAACATCACCCGGCAGATCCGCCGCCTGGGCTCGTCGGTGGACTGGTCGCGCGAGCGCTTCACCATGGATGACGGCCTGTCCGAAGCGGTCAAGGAAGCCTTCGTACGCCTGCACGAAGACGGCCTGATCTACCGCGGCAAGCGTCTGGTCAACTGGGACACCAAGTTCCACACCGCCATTTCCGACCTGGAAGTGGAAAGCCACGACGAGAAAGGCCACCTGTGGAACCTGCGTTACCCGCTGGCCGACGGCAACAAGACCGCCGAGGGCAACGACTACCTGATCGTCGCCACCACGCGCCCGGAAACCGCGCTGGGTGACGCCGCCGTCGCCGTGAACCCGCACGACGAACGCTACCAGGCGCTGATCGGCCAGTACGTCGAACTGCCGCTGGTGGGCCGCCGCATCCCGATCATCGCCGACGATTACTGCGACCCGGAATTCGGTACCGGCTGCGTGAAGATCACCCCGGCCCACGACTTCAACGACTATGAAGTCGGCAAGCGCCACAACCTGCCGCTGATCAACATCTTCGACCAGGACGCCAAGGTGCTGGCCGGCGCGCAGATCTTCAACGTCGATGGCAGCGTCAACGCCCTGCTCGATGCCAGCCTGCCCGCCGAATACGCCGGCCTGGATCGCTTCGAGGCACGCAAGCAGATCGTCGCCGCGTTCGATGCCCTCGGCCTGCTGCAAGGCATCGACGACCACGCCCTGAAAGTGCCGAAGGGCGACCGCTCCGGCACCATCATCGAGCCGTGGCTGACCGATCAGTGGTACGTGTCCACCAAGCCGCTGGCCGAGAAGGCCATCGAAGTGGTCGAGAACGGCGAGATCCAGTTCGTGCCCAAGCAGTACGAGAACATGTACTTCAGCTGGATGCGCGATATCCAGGACTGGTGCATCAGCCGCCAGCTGTGGTGGGGCCACCGCATTCCGGCGTGGTACGACCAGGCGGGCAACGTCTATGTCGGCCGCGACGAAGCCGAAGTGCGCGCCAAGCACGACCTGGGCGACATCGCCCTGCGCCAGGACGACGACGTGCTCGACACCTGGTTCAGCTCCGGCCTGTGGACCTTCTCCACCCTCGGCTGGCCCGAGCAGACCGATTTCCTGAAGACCCATCACCCGACCGACGTGCTGGTCACCGGTTTCGACATCATCTTCTTCTGGGTTGCCCGGATGATCATGCTGTCGACCCACCTGACCAAGCAGATCCCGTTCAAGACCGTTTATGTACACGGCCTGGTGCGCGACGGCCTGGGCCAGAAGATGTCCAAGTCCAAGGGCAACGTGCTCGACCCCCTGGACATCGTCGACGGCATCGACCTGGAAACCCTGCTGGCCAAACGCACCAGCGGCATGATGCAGCCCAAGCTGGCCGAGAAGATCGCCAAGCAGACCAAGGCCGAATTCCCGGACGGCATCGCCAGCTACGGCACAGACGCCCTGCGCTTCACCTTCTGCTCGCTGGCCACCACCGGCCGCGACGTGAAGTTCGACATGGGCCGCGTCGAGGGCTATCGCAACTTCTGCAACAAGCTGTGGAACGCCGCCAACTTCGTCATCGAGAACACCGATGGCCAGGACACCGGCATCAATGGCGAAGCGGTCGACCTGTCACCGGTCGATCGCTGGATCATCTCCGCCCTGCAGCGTTGCGAGCAGGACGTGACCCGCCACCTCGACGCCTTCCGCTTCGACCTGGCGACTCAAGCCCTGTACGAATTCGTCTGGGACGAGTACTGCGCCTGGTACCTGGAGCTGGTCAAACCGGTGCTGTGGGACGAGAACGCCCCGCTCGAGCGCCAGCGCGGCACCCGCCGCACCCTGGTGCGCGTGCTGGAAGTGATCCTGCGCCTGGCGCACCCGTTCATGCCGTTCATCAGCGAAGAAATCTGGCAGCGCATCAAGGGCCAGGCCGGTGTCAGCGGCGACACCCTGATGCTGCAGCCGTGGCCGGTGGCCAATGAGGCCCGCATCGACGCCGCCGCCGAAGGCGACATCGAGTGGGTCAAGCAGCTGATGCTCGGCGTGCGGCAGATCCGTGGCGAGATGAAGATCTCCATGGCCAAGCGCATCGACGTGATCCTCGCCAACGCCAATGCCGAAGACCTGCGCCGCCTCAACGACAACGCCCCGCTGCTCAACAAGCTGGCCAAGTTCGAATCGGTGAAGGTGCTGGCTGCCGGCGAACAAGCGCCGATGTCCGCCACTGCCCTGGTCGGCGACATGCAGGTGCTGGTGCCAATGGCCGGGCTGATCGACAAGGAGGCCGAACTGGCGCGCCTGGACAAGGAAATCCAGCGCCTGGAAGGTGAAGCCAAGCGGGTCGGCGGCAAGCTGGCCAACGAAGGCTTCGTCGCCAAGGCGCCGGCCGAGGTGCTGGAGAAGGAACGCGCCAAACTGGCCGAAGCCGAACAGGCGCTGGCCAATCTGGTGGAGCAGCGCGGCAAGATCGCCAGCCTGTAAACCAGCGCGTAACGAAAAACGGCCTGCCGTGGTGAAAGCCCCGGTAGGCCGTTTTCGTTTATAGACAAGAGGTTTGTTATACCGCTCTGGCACGCAGTATCCTCGAAGCCCACCACATGATGGGATCCCTGCAAATGGAAGTGAGCAAGACCAAGACCAGCTTCTACCGCCGGCTCTACGTCGCCTGGCTGATCGACAGTGGCGCTGCCGATAGCGTGCCGGCCCTGATGGCCGCCACCGGCATGCCACGACGCACCGCCCAGGACACCCTGAGCGCACTGGAAGTGCTGGATATCGACTGCCAGTTCCAGCAGCAGGAGGGCGAGCGCAACAACGCCGGCCACTACCTGATCCGCGACTGGGGCGCCATCGACAAACGCTGGATCGCCGCCAACCTGCAGCAGATCAAGGCTGTCCTCGGCTATCCCTGAAACACTGCAGGAAACTCATACGATCTCGCGCTAAGGCCTGAGTAACGGCCAAGGCAGCAGATCGGGGCAAGGAGCCAGAATGACCCTCGATTTACTCATGGTGCTCGGCCTGCTGTTCACGGCCGTGGTGCTGTTCGTCCTGAACAAGCCGCGTATGGACGTGGTTGCCTTGATGATCCTCGTCGCCCTGCCGCTGACCGGCGTGCTAAGCACCCAGGAAACCCTGGCCGGCTTCGCCGACCCCAGCGTGATCCTGATCGCGGCGCTGTTCGTGATTGGCGAAGGCCTGGTACGCACCGGTATCGCTTATCGGCTTGGCGACTGGCTGGTAGCCAAGGCTGGCAGCAGCGAAACCCGCCTGCTGGTACTGCTGATGGTGGCCGTCGCCGGGCTTGGCTCGGTGATGAGCTCGACCGGCGTGGTGGCGATCTTCATCCCGGTGGTACTTGGTGTGGCGGCGCGGCTGAAGATCGCACCGGGCCGGCTGATGATGCCCCTGGCCTTCGCCGGCCTGATCAGCGGCATGCTGACCCTGGTGGCCACACCGCCGAACATGGTGGTGCACAGCGAGCTGCTGCGCGCTGGCCTGCCGGGTTTCAGCTTCTTCAGTTTCACGCCGATTGGCCTGGCCGTGCTGGTGCTGGGTGTGCTCTACATGCTCGCCACGCGGCGCTGGCTGCAACGTGACGCCGATGGCGATACCTCTGCGCCGCCGCGCCTGACCCTCGCCGACCTGGCCGACAGTTACCGGCTCAGTGAGCGCGAGCGCCGCCTGCAGGTGCGTGCCGACTCGCCCCTGGCCAACCAGGCCTTGGACGAGCTGCAGTTGCGTTCGCAGTACGGCATCAACGTGATTGCCGTGGAACGCCAGCGGCAATTTCGCACCCTGCTGTTGATGGCTACCGGCAACACCCAGTTGCTGCCCGGCGACGTGTTGCTGGTCGACCTGGCCAGCCCCGCCATCGCAGTGCTCGGCGCCTACCAGGAACTGGGCCTGGAGGCGCTGCCGCTGCGCAGCTCCTACTACAGCATGCACTCCCACGAACTCGGCTTGGCCGAGGTGGCGTTGCCGCCGGAGTCGCACCTGCCGGGCAAGAGCATCCAGGAGTTGGGACTGCGCAGCCGTTACAAGCTCAACGTGGTCGGCTTGCGTCGCCATGGGCAGGCACTCGCAGGCTTGCTGGTGGACGAGAAGCTGACCCACGCCGACACCCTGCTGGTGGCCGGCAGCTGGAAGCAGATCCATCACCTGCAAAGCCTCAATCGGGATTTCCTGGTGCTCAGCCTGCCCGCCGAGGTCGATGAGGTGGCGCCCGCCGCGCGCAAGGCGCCCTACGCCCTGCTGAGCCTGGCGGCGATGGTCGGGCTGATGATCAGCGGCCTGGTGCCCAACGTGATGGCCGCATTGATCGGCTGCCTGCTGATGGGCGCCTTTCGCTGCATCGACATGCCCAGCGCCTACCGGTCGATCCACTGGCCGAGCCTGATCCTGATCGTCGGCATGCTGCCGTTCGCCCTGGCCCTGCAGAAAACCGGCGGCATCGACCTGGCGGTCAACGGCCTGGTGAGTGCGCTTGGCAACGCCGGGCCACGGGTGATCCTGGCCAGCCTGTTCGCGGTCACCGCGCTGATCGGTCTGTTCATCTCCAATACCGCAACCGCGGTGCTGATGGCGCCGGTCGCCATCGCCACCGCCCAGGCACTGGGCGCATCGCCACTGCCGTTCGCCATGACCGTCGCCCTCGCCGCCTCGGCGGCGTTCATGACGCCGATTTCATCCCCGGTAAACACCCTGGTACTGGGGCCGGGCCAGTATCGCTTCGGCGACTTCGTGCGCATCGGCGTGCCGTTCACCATTCTGGTGATGATTGTCAGCGTGGTGATGGTGCCGTGGATATTTCCGCTGTAGCTGGCTGTAAAGCATGCAGGCTCGGGCACGAGGCAGAACCTGTGGGAGCGCGCCATGCCCGCGATTCGCGCGCATGGACTAGGCGTCCCCGCCCCCTCCCACAAACGCAGCGAATCAATGCTTGCACCAACAGCAAACCACCAAGCACACCACTCCCACCTGTGGGAAAATGCTCGAACCGCCACTTCTGCAATGACCAGCATGCCCGCCAAACGCCCGCCCAAATCGCCCGCATCGCCCTCTGACAAAGGCCAGCTACACCCGCGCAACCGCCACCAGGGCCGCTATGATTTCCCGGCGTTGATCAAGGCCAGCCCGGAGCTGGCGGCGTTCGTGATCATCAATCCGTATGGCAATCAGAGCATCGACTTCGCCAACCCGGCAGCGGTCAAGGTGTTCAACCGCGCGCTGCTCAAGCAGTTCTATGGCATCGCGCACTGGGACATTCCAGCGGATTATCTGTGCCCGCCGATTCCGGGGCGAGCGGACTATCTGCATTACCTGGCCGACTTGCTGGCAGGCGACAATGACCACGAGATACCCCGCGACACCGCGGTACGGGCACTCGACATCGGCGTGGGCGCCAACTGCATCTACCCGCTATTGGGCAATCGCGAGTACGGCTGGCGTTTCCTCGGCGCAGATATCGCGCCCCAGGCCATCGCCTCGGCACAGACCATCGTCAAGGCGAACACGGGTCTCGGCGAGCAGATCGAGCTGCGTCTGCAGCCCGATGCCGGGCATGTGTTCAAGGGTCTGCTGCGGCCTGATGAGCGCTTCGAGCTGACGCTGTGCAATCCGCCCTTTCACGCCTCGGCAGACGAAGCAACCAGTGGCAGCAAGCGCAAATGGCGCAACCTCGGCAAACTCGACCCCAAGCGAAAACTGCCGGTGTTGAACTTCGGCGGCCAGGCTGCCGAGCTGTGGTGCCCGGGTGGCGAAGCGGCGTTCGTCGCCCGGCTGATTCGCGAAAGCGCCGAGCACCGCGAGCAGGTGCTGTGGTTCAGTACGCTGATCTCCAAATCCGGTAATCTGCCTGGCGTATACACCACGCTGAAGAATGTCGGCGTCGTGCAAACCCGCACCGTGGAAATGAGCCAAGGCCAGAAGCAGAGCCGCTTCGTGGCCTGGACCTTCCTCACTGCCGAGCAGCGTCAGCGCTGGCTGAGCACCCGCACTAGCGCCTGATCATCGCCAGGGGCTAGCACCGGCACTCGAGGACCGGGTCAGCCCGGGCGGCGCAACAGCATCAGCGCCAGCCCTGCGACCCACAGCAGCGACGCGCCATAATTGATGCGCTGATACAGCCCGAAGTCATGGCCGCTCTCCAGCGCAGCCGCCATCAGCGGCAGCGCACCGACGGCCACCAGCGTGCACGACAGCGAAAACCAGGCAAAAGTACGGGAGCCGAGCAGACGGCGGCCCAGAAAAATCCACAGCGTGCTGGCGAGCAACAGGCTGAACGCCATGAGCAGCCCTGCCAGGTTGTGCAGGTTCTGACTGGCCGACGGATGCTGCGGCGCACAGCCAGCATCACAGGCGAAGTAACCGGTGCCGAAACTGCCCAGACCATGAAGGATGATCAGCAGCCCGCTGAAACGCGCCCAGCGGTGGTCGAAGCTGAGCAGCACGGCCACACCAAACAGCATGAACAGCGCGCCCAACGGGAAGTTGTTGATCAGCGGTGAGAGCGTACGGGTTGGAGCGCCCTCGGCGCCCAGCAAGCTCATGGCCTGATCGAGGTGGCTGTAACCAGGATACAGCGCGCCCGCCAAAGCCACGCCCAGCGCCAGCCAGAAAGGCGTGATGAACCCGGCCAGATAACCCAGGGTGAGCATCCTGTTCGACTGCATGCAAAGCTCCTTTTTATGCCATGAGGCACCAGGCAGTGACGCAGCCTGCTCGCTGCAAGGCACACAGTTGTGCAGCGCTGCCCGTCGAGTGCGCCGCGCGAATTGCAGCCTCGCGCGTTTTTTTCGTCCATAATCGCCGCCCTCGAAAAGCTGCCGGGTTGCCTCCGGCCCTGAAAGGACGATCCCATGCTGCGCATCACCGAACTCAAACTGCCCCTCGATCACGCCGACGACGCCCTGCGCCCCGCCCTGGTCGAACGCCTGGGTATCGCCGACAACGAGCTGCTGGAATTCAGCGTGTTCAAGCGCAGCTACGATGCCCGCAAGAAGTCCGGCGACATGCCGTTCATCTACACCCTGGATTTCAGCGTGCGCGACGAGGCTTCGCTGCTGGCGCGCCTGGCCAACGACCGCAATATCGGCATCGCACCAGACGTGCGCTACAAGCCGCTGAGCGTTCCTGCCCATCAGCAACCGTCGCAGCGTCCGCTGGTTATCGGCTTCGGCCCTTGCGGCATCTTCGCGGCGCTGCTGCTCGCGCAGATGGGCCTCAAGCCGATCGTGCTGGAGCGCGGCAAGGACGTGCGCCAGCGCACCAAGGACACCTGGGGTCTGTGGCGCAAGAACGTGCTGGATCCCGAGTCCAACGTGCAGTTCGGTGAAGGCGGCGCGGGTACCTTTTCCGACGGCAAGCTGTACAGCCAGATCAAGGATCCCAACCATTACGGGCGCAAGGTGCTGGAGGAGTTCGTCAAGGCCGGCGCCCCGGAAGAGATTCTCTACGTCAGCAAGCCGCATATCGGCACCTTCCGCCTGACCGGCGTGGTGGCTACCATGCGCGAGGAGATCAAGGCGCTGGGCGGCGAAGTGCGCTTTCAGCAGCGCGTCAGCGATGTGCTGATCGAAGACGGTCAACTGATCGGCGTGGAGCTGGAAAACGGCGAGCAGATACACAGCCGTCACGTCATCCTGGCCCTCGGCCACAGCTCGCGCGATACCTTCCGCGCGCTGCACAAGCGTGGCGTATTCATGGAAGCCAAGCCGTTCTCGGTGGGTTTCCGGATCGAGCACCCGCAATCGCTGATCGACCGCGCGCGCCTCGGCAAATATGCCGGTCACCCGAAGCTGGGCGCAGCCGACTACAAGCTGGTGCACCATGCCAAGAACGGTCGCTCGGTATACAGCTTCTGCATGTGCCCGGGCGGCACCGTGGTGGCGGCCACCAGCGAGCCGCACCGGGTGGTCACCAATGGCATGAGCCAATACTCGCGCAACGAGCGCAACGCCAACGCCGGCATCGTCGTTGGCATCACGCCCGAGCAGGACTTCCCCGGCAGCCCGCTGGCCGGCGTCGAGCTGCAGGAGCGTCTGGAATCCCACGCCTATGTGCTGGGCGGCAGCAACTACGAGGCGCCAGGCCAACTGGTCGGCGACTTCATCGCCGGCAAGCCGAGCGAAGCGCTGGGTAGCGTCGAGCCGTCCTACAAGCCGGGCATCAAGCTGGGCGATCTGGCGCCGGCCCTGCCGGATTTCGCCATCGAGGCGATCCGCGAGGCCTTGCCGGCGTTCGGCAAGCAGATCAGAGGCTTCGACATGCACGATGCGGTGCTCACCGGCATCGAAACCCGCACCTCGTCACCGCTGCGCATTACCCGTGGTGAAGATTTGCAGAGCCTCAACGTGCGCGGCCTGTTCCCGGCCGGTGAAGGCGCGGGCTACGCCGGCGGCATTCTGTCTGCGGGTGTCGACGGCATCCGTGTCGCCGAGGGCCTGGCACGTGCGCTGATGGATGAGCAGGCCCGCTAGCGGCCCAGGGTAGTGCGCCGTTGGCACGGCGCCGGATTGAAGGGCTGCCGATCTCGACCTGCACACCAGCTCGATCGAGATCGGCGCCCAGAGCGCCAGCCCCGTTCAGGATTCCCAGGGCCGCCCGCGGGTGCGGCGGACCAGCTTGACCTTCTCCTGCATCGCCGATTTGGCCAGCATATGGGCACTGACCGGCGCGGTGATGAACAGGAACATGACGATCAGCAGCTCATGCAGGCTCAAGCCTTCCTCGTGGTTGCCAAAAAAGATCATCGAGGCGACCACCATGCTGCCCACACCCAGTGTGGTGGCCTTGGTCGGGCCATGCAGGCGGGTGAAGAAGTCCGGCAGGCGATACAGACCAATGGCACCGATCAACGCGAACGAGCAGCCGATCAGTAGAAAGAACGAAACCAGTGCTTCGATCCAGAATGGCATGGGTTGAATCTCCTCAGTCGATGATTTCGCCATGCAGCAGGTGCTTGCCAACTGCCACGGTGCCGACGAAGCCCATGACGGCGATCAGTAAGGCGGCCTCGAAGAACAGATCCGACTTCAGCCAGATACCGAACACCACGATCAGCGCCAGGGCGTTGATATACAGCGTGTCCAGGGCCAGCACCCGGTCGGGCATGTCCGGGCCGCGCACCAGGCGGATCACGTTGAGCGTCACGGCGACGCCCATCAATGCCATGCAGAAGGGAATCACGTACGCGAGCATTCGAAAATCTCCATCAGCGGGGCTTCATAGCGCGACTTGACCTCGGCGATCAGCGCCTGGTCATCGGCCACGTCCAGGCCGTGCAGCAGCAGGGTCTTGTGATCGCTGCTCAGGCCCGAGGACACGGTACCCGGGGTCAGCGACACGATGCAGGCAAGTACAGACAGTATGAAGTCGTTGTCGATGTCCATGGGCACTTCGACGAATGCCGGACGCAGCTTGCGGGTCGGCCCGAGCACCAGTCGCGCGACGTGCAGGTTGGCAATGACGATGTCCCAGAGCACCATCAGCAGGTAGCGGCACAACCGCAGCGGGCGGCGCAGCCGCGGCACCTCGAGCATGAAACCGCTGCACAGCAAGGCGATGCCCCAGCCGAGAAACGCGCCCAGCACCAGGTGGCCGACGCTCGGCGCGTTGACCATCAGCAGCCAGATCACCGTGAGCAGCACGCTGAGCATGGGATGGGGGAACAGACGGGACAGACTCATCGCTCACCTCCGCGGACGATCTGCAGATAGGCGTTCACATCCAGCAACTGCTGGGCAACGGCCTGGGTGTACTCGTGAATCGGCTGCGCCGCCACCACCAGCAGTGGGCCACCGGCCAGCAAGCAGATCGTGGCCAGCGCGCGGATGCGGTCGAATTCGGCATTCGCCGCAGGCTCGCCCGTGCAGCGCCAGAACAGCGTGCTGCCGGCGCGCACCAGGGCGATGATCATGCCCAGCCCCCCCACCAGCACCACCGGCCAGAGCACCAGCGCCTGCCAGCTGGTTTCCACCGAACGTAGCAGCATCAGCTTGCCAAGAAAGCCGGAGAACGGCGGCAAGCCGGCCACCGAGATCGCGCCGATGAAGAACAACCCGCCAAGCAGTTTGGGCTGCAGCAGTTGCGGGCCCTTGCGCAGGCGCAGGCCGATCTCGCCGCGCTGGCGCGCCAGCAGGTCGGCCAGCAGGAACAGGCCGCCGCATATCCAGGTGCTGTGAATCAGGTAGTAAAGCGCCGCACCCAGGCTTTGCACACTGCCCATCGCGACACCGGCCAGCAGCGTGCCGACCGACACGATCACCAGGTAGCCGATCAGCCGGCCCAGGCTGCGTGCCGCCAGCGCGCCGGTCACCCCGAGTAGCAGGGTCAGCGCCGCCAGTGGCCACAGCAGGTAATCGACCAGGTGGGCCAGCTGCCCCGCTTCGCTGCCGAACACCAGGGTGAACACGCGGATGATCGCGTACAACCCGACCTTGGTCATCACCGCGAACAGCGCCGCCACCGGCGCCGTGGCCGCGGCATAGGCATTGGGCAACCAGAAGTACAGCGGCAGGATGGCGCCCTTGAGGCCGAAGACGATCAGCAACAGATAGCCGGCGGCGGCCAGCAGGTGCTGGCGGTCGGCATTGGCTTCGGCCACCTTCAGCGCCAGGTCAGCGATGTTCAAGGTGCCGAGCAGGCCGTAGAGCATGCCGATGCCGATCAGAAAGAACGACGACGCCACCAGGTTGAGCACCACGTAGTGCATACCCGCCTTGATGCGCTTTGGCCCGCCGCCGTAGACCAGTAACGAGTAGGAGGCGATCAGCAGGATTTCGAAGAACACGAACAGGTTGAACAGGTCGCCGGTCAGGAAGGCGCCATTGATGCCGAGCAACTGGAACTGCATCAGCGCATGGAAGTTCGGACCACGCTGGTCGTCGCCACGCACCGCATAGAGCATGGCGAAGCTGGCCAGCACGGCGGTCACCAGCAACATCAGCGCCGCCAGGCGATCAAGCAACAGGATGATGCCGAACGGCGCCTGCCAGTTGCCAAGTGCGTAGACCTGCAGCGCGCCAGTGTCGGCCTGCAGCACCAGCCAGGCGCTCAGCGGCACTAGCGCCCAGGTAGCCAGCAGGGAGACCCAGCGCTTGGCGGTGATCGACAACTGCGAGCGAATCAGCAGCAGGCTGCCGGTGAACAGCGGGATCAGGATCGGCAGGATCAGCGCGTGGTTCATCAGCGCGACTCCTCACCATCGACATGGTCGGTGCGCAGCTCACCCAGGGCGCGCAATGACAGCACCACCACGAAGGCGGTCATGGCAAAGCCGATGACGATGGCAGTGAGCACCAGCGCCTGGGGAATCGGATCACCATGCTCGGCGCTCTTGCCGATGACCGCTGGCACGCCGGTACCCAGACGCCCCATGGCGAACAGGAACAGGTTGACCGCGTAGGAAATCAGGGTCAGGCCCATGACTACCGGATAGATGCGTGCGCGCATCAGCAGATAGACACCGCTGGCGGCCAGCACGCCCAGGGTAATGGCGAATAGTGCTTCCATCAGAGTACCTCCTTGCTGGTTTCATCCTGGCTGACGTGGCCGATGTTGGACAGGATCAGCAGCGTGGAACCAACCACCGCCAGGTACACGCCCAGATCGAAGAGCAGCGCCGTGGCCAGTTCGAACTTTCCAATCAGCGGCAGGTGGAAATAGCCGAACGCCGAAGTCAGGAACGGCGCACCAAATGCCAGGCTGCCAAGGCCTGTGAGCGCGGCGATCAGCACCCCCAGGCCCGCGATGCTGTGGTAGCTCCACGGCATGCGCCGCTGGGTCCATTCCACGCCGTGGGCCACGTACTGCAGGATCAGCGCGATGGCAGTGATCAGCCCGGCGATGAAGCCGCCACCGGGCAGGTTGTGCCCGCGCAGGAAGATGAAGGCCGACACCAGCAGCGCCATGGGCAGGAGGATGCGCGCGATGCTGTCGAGCACCATCGGATGGCTGTCCCGCGACCACGGCTTGCCGTTCGGATCGGTTAGCGGATGCGGTAGGTGCAGGCCTGCCAGCAGCCCGTAGATGCCGATCGCAGCGATCGCCAGCACGCTGATCTCGCCCAGCGTATCGAAACCGCGGAAGTCGACCAGAATCACATTGACCACGTTGGTTCCGCCGCCACCGCTGACACTGTTCTCGAGGAAGAACGAGGCGATGCTGTCGTAAGGCCGGGTCATCACCGCGTAGGCCAGCAGCGCCACGGCGATCCCGGTGCCGCCGGCCAGCAGCACGTCACGCAGGCCACGCAGGCTGCTTGACTCCACGGGCGTGCGATCAGGCATGAAGAACAGCGCCAGCACCAGCAGAATGATGGTTACCACCTCCACCGACAGCTGAGTCAGGGCCAGATCCGGCGCCGAATAGCGGGAAAACGCCAGGGCCACCATCAGGCCTGCACAACTCAGGGTCATCAGCGCCTTTAGGCGATTGCGGTGGAACACCACGGTCAGCACCGCCATCACGCACAGCACCGCCATGCCGAGCACGGTAATGCCATCGAGCGGGGTCAGCGGCACATCACCGCCCAGCGATTCCATCGGCGACAAGGCGGTGATGATCAGGATCAGCGCGCTGAGCAACAGGAAGGCCACGTAGCGCTGCTGGGAGCCGCTTTCCAGCAGCTTGGTCAGCCAACGGGCGCTTTTCACCAGGCGCGCGTTGAGCAGCTCGAACATCTCCTTGGCATCCACCTCCGGCATGCCGTTGTACCAACGAAACAGCGGCTCACGGCAGGCATAGACGATGATGCCGCCGATCAGCGCGACCACGCTCATGCCCAGCGGCAGGTTGAAACCATGCCAGATCGCCAGGCTGTAGTACGGCACCTCGCCGCCCAGGGTGGCGCTGGCTGCCGAGGCCAGCAGCGGCGCCACCGTATAGGCCGGCAGCATCCCGACCAGCAAGCACAGGAACACCAGGATCTCCACCGGAATCTTCATGTAGCGCGGCGGCTCGTGGGGCGGATACTTGGGCAGATCCTTGGGTTCGCCGTTGAAGAACACGTCGTGGATGAAGCGCAGCGAATAGGCTACCGAGAACACCCCGGCCAGAGTCGCGGCAGTGGGAATCATCCAGTTGAAGATGCCCAGCAAATCCTGATTGAGGGTTTCGGTAAAGAACATTTCCTTGCTCAGGAAGCCATTGAGCAGCGGTACCCCGGCCATTGCCGAAGCAGCCACCATGGCCAGCACGGCGGTGTGCGGCATGTACTTCCAGAGCCCGGCGATGCGTCGCATGTCGCGGCTGCCAGTTTCGTGGTCGATAATGCCGGCGGCCATAAACAGCGAGGCCTTGAAGGTCGCGTGGTTGATGATGTGGAACACCGCGGCGACCGAGGACAGGTCGGAATTGAAGCCGAACAGCAGGGTGATCAGGCCCAGGTGACTGATGGTCGAATAGGCGAGCAGGCCTTTGAGATCATGCTGGAACAGCGCCATGATCGCCCCGAACAGCAGGGTCGCCATGCCCGTCATGCTGACCAGATAGAACCACCATTCCGTACCAGCGAGAGCCGGGTAGAAACGTGCCAACAGGAATACGCCCGCCTTTACCATCGTTGCCGAGTGCAGATAGGCGGAGACCGGAGTGGGCGCAGCCATCGCCTGAGGCAACCAGAAGTGGAACGGGAACTGCGCAGACTTGGTGAATACGCCGAGCAGAATCAGGATAAGGGTGATCGGATAGAGGCCGTGGCTACGAATGGTGTCGCCCGCGGCCAGCACCTGGCTCAGCTCGAAACTGCCGGCAATGTTGCCCAGCAGCAGAATGCCGGCGAGCAGCGCCAGACCGCCGCCGCCGGTGACGGTCAGTGCCATGCGCGAGCCGCGGCGGGCATCCGAGCTACCGTTCCAGAAGCCGATCAACAGGAACGACGACAGGCTGGTCAGTTCCCAGAACACCAGCATCAGCAGCATGTTTTCCGACAGCACCACGCCCAGCATGGCGCCCATGAACAGCAGCAGATAGGCGAAGAAGCGGCCCATGGGTTCCTGCTTGCTCAGGTAATAGCGGGCGTAGAGGATCACCAGCAAACCGATGCCGAGGATCATCAGGGCGAACAGAAACCCCAGGCCATCGAGGCGCAGGCTCAGATTGAGCCCCAACTCCGGCAGCCATGTATAGCTGACCACCTGCACGTCGCCAGCAAACACTGCCGGCTGCTCCAGCCACAGCAGCAGCAAGGCGGCAGCCGGGCCGAGCGCAGCAGCCAGGGCGCAGAGCGAACGGCCCATGCGGTCAGCCAACAGCGGTAGAAAGATGCCTATAAATGGTAAGGCGATGATCAGCGCAAGCGCCATACACTAAACCCCTTGTACGAGCCCGTCATGCAGCCAAACGGCCAGTTAGTGTGTGCCAGAATGCCGGTCGCCTGGCGACCGGCCGATCCCTGCGATGGTGTGCGTGATGCCAACCCGGCAAGTGGAGAGACCACTTGCGCCAGCCCGACTCGGAGCCTGCCGAGCCAGTTACGAACCTGTGTGCGCCTATCGTGCAGCACGCTGTAACTGACTGGTGAAACACCCCGAGCGTTCGACTTGTTTTTCCAGCAAAAGCCCGCAAAAACCCGCCAGGAAGCATCGTCGATTATGCTTGCCTATCGACTTGACGTCATGGATAGAATTATTACTAAAACTATCTCCAAGTGATTGAAGGCCCGCCCTGCTGTAATGCCTTCAGCCCGTCTAGCTCAAGGCTTTCAGCGGACCCTGAAATGCAAGAGGCCGGATCAGCAAGCTGATCCGGCCTCTTGGCCCAACCGGGTGCAACCTGCCCGTTAGTGAGTGACGCGGCTGGTACCGTTGACGGTCATGATGCGCACACGTTCACCGACGCGGAAAATCTGGTTTTCCTCGACGGCCTGCACATAGGCACGCATGCTGCCATCATCTTCACGCACGGTGATTTCCACACCTTGGGTACGGGTGATGCCTTCTTCGGCTGCGGCGCCCAGCAAGCCACCGGCTACCGCGCCGATCACCGCTGCCACGGCCGAACCACGGCCGCCGCCAACACCGCTACCGGCCACACCACCGATTACCGCACCGGCGCCGCCACCAATTGGCGTCTTGGTACCTTCGATCTTCACCGGACGCAGGGATTCGATGGTGCCCATGCGCACGGTCTGCACGGCACGCGCTTCGTCGCGCGAATAGCTGTCGCCGGTCAGGCTGGATGCGCAGCCGCCGAGGGTGAGAGTCGCTGCGGCAAACAGGACAGCGAAAATACCGGGTTTAAGCATGACGATTCTCCAGACTGGACTGATAACCCTATGACAGCTTGGCTTTCAGGACGGTCACTGTGATTGCTGACAAATTGCTTCACGCGTTCAGCTGCGGTACAGCTCGGAAACCTGACCACATTCGCGACAGCAGTATAGACAGCTGCCATTGGCGATCGTCACCGCGGTATGCGGCAGCGATCAGCGCCGTGCTGCCTGGGCAAGACGCCAGAACCTGGCAAGATCGGCGGCGCGCGCTTCAAGTTCCCGGCTGGCGTGGGCGCAAGCATGCTCGAGGGTGATCGGCCCGGGCGCCAGGCTGAAACAAGCTTCGATGCCAGCCTCGCGCACCTGCTGGTAGCCCTCCCCCAGGCTACCGGCCAGAGCGATCACCGGCACACCTTGCGCCTGCGCCACACGGGCGACGCCAACCGGCGTCTTGCCATGCAGGCTCTGGGCATCCAGGCGCCCTTCTCCAGTGATTATCAGGTCAGCGCCGCGTACCGCATCGGCGAGGCCGGAAAGCTCGGCCACCAATTCGATACCGGGGCGAAAGCGCGCACCGAGAAAAGCCTTGGCCGCGAAGCCCAGACCACCTGCCGCGCCAACGCCCGGGAAGCTGCTGAAATCCTCGCCCAGCGCCTCGCCAACCACTTCGGCCAGACGCGCCAACGCCCCGTCCAGCTCCTTGACCTGCTCGGGACCTGCACCCTTCTGCGGGCCGAACACCGCCGAGGCGCCTTTGGCCCCGCACAGCGGATTATCCACATCCGCCGCCACCTCGACCTGCACGTTGTGCAGCCGTTTATCCAGCCCGCTCAGGTCGACCCGTTGCAGCGCTGCCAGTGCCGCACCACCCTGGCGCAATTCGTTGCCGCCGGCATCGAGAAACCTCACGCCCAGCGCCCGCAGTAACCCGCTGCCGCCATCGTTGGTGGCGCTGCCGCCGAGGCCCAGAATGATCCGCGTGGCGCCGGCATCCAGCGCAGCGCTGATCAACTCCCCGGTGCCATAGCTGCTGGTCACCCGGGCATCGCGCTGCTCGCTGGGCACCCAGTGCAGGCCACTGGCGGCGGCCATCTCGATCACCGCAGTGCCGTCCCCCAGCCAACCCCAATGGGCCTTTACCGGCGTTGCCAGCGGCCCCTTCACCGTCACTTCGCGGCGTTCGCCGCCGCTGGCAGCCAGCACGGCGTCCACGGTGCCTTCGCCGCCATCGGCCATGGGGCACAGGGCGATTTCGGCGTCTGGATACACGGCCAACCAGCCACGGGCGATGGCTTGAGCCACTTCAGGCGCACTCAGGCTCTCCTTGAAGGAATCAGGAGCGATGACGATTTTCATGGCAAGACCTCGATAACAGCGGGACGCCGCGAGGACGTCCCGTAGAGAAGCGACTTACAGCAGCACCAGACTTAGCAGCCATACGGTGAGCATGCCGGTCACCCCCTGGATCAAGGTGGCCATGGTCTGCGCACGATAAGCAACGGCCACCGGCATCCGGCTGAACTGGGTGACCACCCAGAAGAAACTGTCGTTGGCATGGGACACCGTCATGCCGCCGGCGCCAATGGCCATCACGGTCAATACGCGGCCCATCTCGCTATCCAGCCCCAACTGCCCGAGCAGCGGCGCGACCATCGCCGAGGTAGTCACCAGTGCCACGGTGGTCGAGCCCTGGGCGGTTTTCAATGCCGCCGCGACAAGGAACGGCATGAACAGACCCACACCCAGTGCCGACAGCGTGGTGCCCAGGTAATTACCCAGGGGCGTAGCACTGAGCACTGCACCGAACGCGCCACCGGCACCAGTGATGAGGATGATCGGTGCGGCGGACATGATGCCTTCGGAAACCCGGTCATGCAGGTTCTGACGCTTGCCATTGCCCTTGAGCAGTGTGCAGGCCAGTGCCAGACCGACCAGCAGCGCCATCACCGGGTGGCCCAGGAAACCCAGCACGCTCAGCAGCGTGCCGTCGCCCAACGGCCGACTCGGAAACGCGGCGATCGAGCCCAGGCAAATCAGCAGGATCGGCACGAAGATCGGCGCGAAGGCCTGGGTTGCGCTGGGCAGGGTGCCGTATTGAGCGCGCAGGGCGGCGAAGTCTTCGCTGCCTGGCATGGGCGTGCCGTCGTCGACCAGGGCAATGTCCTTGCCGATGAAGCGGTTGGCCCACAACATGCCGGCCAGCGCGGTAACCAGCGCTACGACTAGACCGACAACGATAACCAGGCCCAGGCTGGACCCCAACCCCAGATTGCCGGCAGCGGCGATCGGCCCGGGCGTCGGCGGCACGAAGGTGTGGGTGGCATACAGGCCCGTCGCCAGCGCCACGCTCATGGCCACTACCGAGACCTTCATGCGCGCTGCCAGGGCGTTTTTCAGCGAGTTGAGGATGACGTAGCCGGAATCACAGAACACCGGAATCGACACCAGGTAGCCGATGATCGACATCGTCAGCGTGGGAAAGCGCTCGCCGAGCAGCTTGATCACCGTTTCGGCCATGGTGATCGCCGCGCCACTGCGCTCCAGGATCACCCCGATGATGGTGCCAAGCACGATGACGATACCGATATTGCCAAGAATACCGCCAAACCCCGTGGCGATAGTCTTGAGGATGTCCTGATGGGGCAGCTGGTAAGCAAAGCCGGCGATCAGCGCCGCAGCCAGTAGCGCTAGAAAGGGATGCAGTTTGAGACGGGTAGTCGACACCACGATGAACGCGATAAGCGCGACCAGGATCAGAACCAGAGCCATGCCGGTTTCCTCATTGTTGTTATGTGATTTGCCAGGTGCCCGGCATTGTCACCCAGCGATGCCGGCCGACACCCTGTTCATTCGCACAACAAGAGAAACAAAGCTCAGACACGTTACTGTGCAGACGCATCAAGCCGGATGACATTGCTTAGTCCGGCTCGATCAATCCCAGCCCCAACGACAGCTGCAGGCGGCGATCCAGACGCGTCAGCTCCACGCCGCTGAGTTCGGCGATGCGTTCGAGGCGATAACGCAGGGTGTTGCGATGGATCCCCAATGCGGCGGCGCAACTCTGCACCTGGCCATCATGCTCACACCAGGCTTCGAGGGTTTCGCGCAGCACGCCATTGCCATCCTGGGCGAGCACCCTCTTCAACGGCGCCAGCCAGCCTTGCAGCAGCCAACTGTTACGCTGGGCGTGGAGCAAGGTCGGCAGGCGATGTTCCCCGAGCACCACCAGGCGCAACGCCGGATACCGCGCCCGGGCGAAGCTTTGCAGATCGCGCAGGGCCAGGCTGGCCTGACGTAATTGCCCAAGAGACTGCACCGGGTCGCTGACCAGCAGACGGGCCACGCCCCAGTCGCGCTCATCGGCACTCTCCAGCCAGTGCGCGTCGTCACGACCGGCGTGTAGCGGCCGGCACCAGAACATCTCGCGCATGCCCAATGGCGCGGCCAGATGCTCGCTCTTGCCCGTCAAGACACCCAGCAAACGCGCCTGCTGGGCCAGCGGCTCGGCGCCGTCCTGCAACTCCAGCAGGCAGACCTGGTGTGGCCAGGCAAGCGTCAGCCCCTGGCGCTCGGCATCCGCTGCCAGGGTGCCGAGCGGCACTGCCGGATCGAACAGCTGACGCAGCCAGGCGTCCAGCTGATGGCGCTGCCAGTGCCGCTCGGCGTGCAACTGGCGTTGCTCGACCAGCATTTCCGCGGCCATGCGTACCAGTTCGGCGTAGGGCCGCACCACCTCGGGGTCGCCGGTGATGCCCAGCACGCCGATCAGCTCATCGGCATGCAGCAGCGGTAGATTCACACCGGGGCGCACGCCACGCAGGCAGGTTGCGGCCTGCTCGTCGATCTCGACCACCCGGCGGTTGGCCAGCACCAGCTGTGCGCCCTCATGGCGGGTGTGCAGGCGCAGCGGATCGCCGCTGCCGATGATCATGCCCTGGGCGTCCATCACATTGATGTTGTGCGGCAGGATAGCCATGGCGCGATCGACGATGTGTTGGGCCAGGGCGGAGTCGAGTTCAAGCATCGTGCACTCTGCTTAGCGCGAGCCGCCAGCATGGGCGGATATCCGGGGCATACCGTGCGCCGCAGCGGCGGCGCAACGGCGAGTCGTCAGGGCGCCAGACGCTGGCGCAGCCAGGCTTCGCCATTGAGCCGATAGTCGAGGCGGTCATGCAGGCGGCTGGCACGCCCCTGCCAGAACTCGATGCGCTCGGGCAGCAGGCGGTAACCGCCCCAGTGTGGCGGGCACTCGGGAGCCCGGTCGGCGAAGCGCCGTTCGGTTTGCGCCAGCAAGCCTTCCAGCTCGCGGCGGTCGTGAATCACCCGGCTCTGCGGCGAGGCCCAGGCACCCAGGCGGCTGCCCAGCGGGCGCACTTGGAAATAAGCATCGGATTCGCCAGGCCTCACCCGCTCGACCCGCCCTTCGACACGCACCTGGCGCTCCAGGGTCGGCCAGAAAAAGGTCAATGCCGCAAAGGGGTTGGCCTGCAGCTGCTCGCCCTTGGCGCTCTGGTAGTTGCTGAAGAAGGTGAAGCCTCGCTCGTCCAGCCCCTTGAGCAGCAGCACACGGCAATGCGGGCGGCCATCGGCATCGACGGTCGCCAGGGTCATGGCATTGGGTTCTACAGGAGGCTGCTCGGTTTTCACCGCATCGGCGAACCAGCTTCTGAACAGCGCGAGGGGCTCCAGCGGCGCCTGATCCTCGCTCAACCCGTCACGGGTGTAATCACGGCGCATGTCGGCCAGGGTCTGAGTCATGAGCGTACTCTCGTAAGCGACAAAGACCCTAGCTTAACGGGGTAAGCCTTATTTGGCTTGATCTGCGGCAACCACTTTCTTGGCATCGGCCAGCTTGGCGGTGCTCTTGGCAGCTGGCTTGTCGGCAGTTTTGGCAACCGCCTTGGCCGCTGGTTTGGCTGCTGCTTTTGCAGCTGCCTTGGGCTTGGAAGCCTTGGCCACGGTCTTGGCTGCGGGTTTGGCGGCAGCCTTGACAGCCGGTTTTTCGGCTGGCTTATCAGCGGCGGCAACGGCTGTGGCGGCAGCCGGTGCCGGCTCGGGCGTGCTGTATTTGGCGATCAGGGCCTGCAGGGTGTCCTGGCGGGTCAGCAGGATCTCCACGCGGCGATTCAGCTCACGACCATTGGCACTGTCGTTGGCGGCGCGCGGCATGTCCGGGCCCATGCCCTTGACCATCAGGCGATCCCCCTTGAGGCCACTGAGGCGGAAGATGGCGGTGAACGCACGGGCGCGCTCGAGGCTCAGCGCACGGTTGGTGTCCAGGGCGCCGCTGCTGTCAGCGTGGCCGAGCACCAGCACACCGACCTTGCTGTCCTTTTCCAGCACCTTGGCCACGCGGGTAATCGGGCTCAGGGTGACAGGCAGCAGCATGCCCGGGCGATCCGGATTGAACGAGCCCTTGACCGGCGCAGTGACCACCAGCAGGTTCTCGCGGCGCTCTATGGCGAAGTTGCTGTCCTTGATGGCTTCACGCACCAGCGGCTCGTATTCGTCAAGCCAGGCCTGGGTGACCTCCGGAGGTGGCATGGGAACCGGCTTGGGATCTTCCTTTTTCTCGAACAGGGAGCAACCTGTCAGCAGTACGCAAAGCGCCAGCGCGCAAGTCTTATAGGAAAGCATCGGTTCATCCGTATCTAATCGGTCGAAGGCACCCGGGTTACCCGGAGTCAGCTAAAAGCGTTGTAGCGCAAGAGTTTAAGCGCGGTTCTTAAAAACACTCGCATAAGATAACCGCAAGTTTCTGTGCACGCGGATCCATTAAGACGAACGGCCCCAGGTTATTCGTAACGAAACCTACCGCCACGTCGCGCTCGGGGTCGGCAAAACCTGTGGTACCACCCGCTCCTGGATGGCCGAAGGCACGCGGTCCCATGCCGTAAGTGGCATTGCTCACGGTGGACTGATCGAGCATGCAGCCGAGGCCGAAACGCGTGGGCGTCAGCAACGTCTTGTCCTCACCGACACTGTGTTCACGGGTGAGTT
Organism: Pseudomonas sp. URMO17WK12:I2; assembly: GCF_003253735.1. Taxonomy (GTDB): domain Bacteria; phylum Pseudomonadota; class Gammaproteobacteria; order Pseudomonadales; family Pseudomonadaceae; genus Aquipseudomonas. The sequence goes on from NZ_QKYW01000001.1 coordinate 82,707, forward strand.
CAGCGAGCAGCTGGCTGTCGAGCAGGCTGCCATCGAGCAGGCCGCTGTAGAAACCGGCCAGGCTGCGGGCGTTGCCATGGCCATTGGCCGCCGGCTGCTGCATGCGTCGCCACTCGGGCTTGTTGGTGCTGGTCATGATCGACGGCGGGTTGGTGAATGCCCGGGTGGTCATGGCCTGGGCGTCGGTCATCATGGTCTTGAGCATGCGCTGCGCCGCTGCATCGCCCAGGTTGCCCTTGCCGCGGCTGATGGTGGCGACGCGGTGAAACTCCTCGTCGGCCAGGCCGACATGGAAATCCAGGCCCAACGGCTTGGCGGTGCGGGCCACGATCGACTCGCCCGGGCCACGGCCCTCGACGCGGCGCAACAGCTCGCCGACCAGCCAGCCAAAAGTGATCGGCGCATAACCATGACCCTCGCCCAGCGCCCACCAGGGTGCCTCGGCGGCCAGCGCGGCGGTCATGGTTTGCCAGTCATACAGGGCTTCGGCAGGCAGATTCTGGCGGATCGCCGGCAGCCCGGCCTGGTGGCTGAGCAAATGACGCAGGGTAATGCGCTCCTTGCCCGCCGCCGCGAACTCCGGCCAGTAACGCGCGACCGGTGCATCCAGTTCGAGTTTGCCCTCGCCCACCAATTGCAGTGCGGTTACCGCAGTGAACGGCTTGGTGCAGGAGAACAGGTTGAGGATGGTATCGCTGTGCCAGGCCTGCTGGCCGTCCTTGTCGGCGACGCCTGCCCAGATGTCCACCACGGTTTCACCGCCGACCTGCACGCACAGGGCGGCGCCACGCTCCTGCGGATCATCGAACAAGGCGGCGAACGCGTCTTTTACCGCTTCGAACTTGAGGTCGAAGTAACCCTGAATCTGCACTGACGGCTCCTGCATGGAAAAAGGCGCCAGCCCGGCTGGCGCGCGATGATTACGGCTTGGGCTGGGCGGCTGGCGCGGCGCTGTCAGCTGCCGACTCGGTGGCCGGCGCGACACCTTGAGCAGGCACCGGGTCCGGTTCTGGTTGGGGCGCCTGGGCAGCCTGCTCGAGCACCACCGGCGGCACGCTGAGGTTGGCCTTGCGCACTGCGCTGACGAACCCGTCCCACGGCCGGTCGGTGATCGCCACCAGGCCCAGGTGGCCGTTCTCGCCATCGAGCAGACGCCCGGTAACCGGCTGATCGAGGTATTGGAACCAGTGCACGCCGACGATCTGCAGTTCTTCCAGGGCCTTTTTCAGGAAGTTGGCATAGGCCGGGCCACGTTCTTCTTCCTTGTACACTTCGGCGACGCCCCCCCAGAACGGGCCACGGTCACGGGAGCCGAAATGGAACTCGGTGACCAGCAGCGGCTTGTCCAGCTTGCGCAGGGCCTCGAAGTCATAGCCCTGCTGCGGCTCGCGGGTGTAGAAGTTGAAGCTCAGCACGTCGCAATACTCGGCACAGGCCTCGACCGCTTCGGGAATGCTCGCGGAGAAGCGGCCACCGAGCAGCAGGTGGTTGGGCGTGTGCCAGTCGAGCGAATCGGCGATGGTCTTGAAGTAGGTATCGGCGAACAGGCGCAGAAAACGCTTCATGTCGTTTTCGATGGCCGGATACGCCGGGTTGACCGGCGGCGCCTGGAAGCCAGGATCCTCCATCAGTTCCCAGGCCTTGAGGTCGATGCCCCAGGCCTTGGACAGGCCTTCCTGGTTGCGGTACTTGTCACGCAGCTGCTTGAGGAAGGCGCGCTTGGCCGGTACGTCGGTGGTCAGGCGCAGCGTGGCGTAGGCCAGTGCATAGCGTGACAACGGATCGTCAGCCGGGCCGGCCCAGGCCAGCTCGTTGTCGGCGTAATAGCCCATCACCCAGGGATCGTCGCGATGGTCACGGGTGGCGATGGCGATGGCACGCTCGGCGGCCATGGCGAATCGCGGATCGAATGGATCGGGCATGCCGCCCCACCAGTCGATACCGGTGCTGATGGTCGCGTAGTCACCATGAATCGACAGCGGAATGCTGTAGGGCATGCGCTTGTCGATGGCGAAGTCGTTGTCGCTCCAGTTGCCCAGGGTGTTGAAGCCCCAGGCCTGCAGGCGGTTTTGCGCGCGCTCGCGCCACAGCTCCGGTTTCTGCTCACCATAGGTACGCTGCAGGTTGGCGGCGTAAAAGTCGTACCAGCGCCCCTTGTCGAAATCGCGGCCGCGGTTGGCGCCAGTATCGGACTCGTTGCTGCCACTGCCGTAGAACGCTGCCAGTGGCTCACCCTCGGCCGGCAGGGCACTGAACATTTTCTCGCGCCCTTCTACATAGGTTTGGCTCTGCGCGCCGGTCACGGTATTCACGCCCAACGAATAGAAGGGATTGCCTTCCGGAGTGATCAGGAACCAGCGCCCGCCACGCTTCTCGGTGCGGAAAAAGCCGGTGGCCTCGAAAGACGGGCCGCCGATCCAGCCACCATAGACGTCCTGCTTGGGATGATCGGCCTTCCAGGCTTGCAACTGCTTGTCTTCCTGGACAACGCCTTGGCGCAGTTGCTCGTCGTTCTTGATCTTGCCTGGCCAGTCGCGGCGGGTGAACTGGCCGTAGCCGTCGACGATTCCCTGGTAGGCCTGCTCCAGATCAGCGCTGCCACGGACGCCGAAGCGGCCTAGCAGTACGTGCTGCGCGGCTTGGGGGTTGGGGATCGACAGGGTCACGGCAGAGACGTTGTTGAGGTCGATTTCACCCTTCACGGTTTCCGCCAAGAGCAGCAGACGGCCATCGTAGCGCCAGGGCATCGGCGCACCCGCACGCATGCCCTGGGCACGCGGCGAAGTGGCGCCCAGGGGCATCAGCAGCGTCTGCGCCGGACCTGCTGGCAAGGCGATCTGGCTGGTCAGGCGCTTGCCGTCGGCGCTTTCGATGGTCACATCCAGGGTCAGCGCCCAGTCCATGGCGTTCTGCACGCGCAGGCTCATGGCGCTGGCCTCGGACCAGTCCCAACTGCCGCTTTGCGGCGTCAGGCGCAGGGTCGGACGCTCACTCGGGTTGAAGGTCAGGCGGCGCAGGATCTCGCCCTGGGCGGCACTCTCCGCGGTGACGCTGGGCAGGTATGCGTTGTCGCCGGAGACCTGCACGGCATCCATGGGCCGCACAAAGTTGAACAACTCCTGACGATCAGCCGCATTGCCCAGGGCCGGCAGGCCGAGCAGCGTGACAAGCGCCAGGCGCCGCATCGCCAGTGGATGTCGAGGACGGGCTGCAGCGATGCACAGTGACAGAACTTTGGAAACCAGACCCGCGGGTGCGTGCGCAGTGCACTGCCCCGAACGATCGGCCGACAGCAGCCAGGTGTTGACCTTCAAGACCCCTTCTCCCCGCAACTCGACGACGAACATGAGTGCTCGCGACAATCCCGTCACGAGCCTTTTTCCGCGTATTACACGCGCAGGCGCAATAGTGCGACAGATGGGGGCTCCACCGCAAAGCCCGCATGTCCGATGACGGGCCGGCGGCAAACTTTTTTATTGCGGGGCCGCGCCGCAGACGCCTAGCTGATTTCCCGTCGAAACGGCGGCAGCGCATTGAGGATCGCCTTGCCATAACGTTGGGTGACCACTCGCCGGTCCAGCAGGGTGATGGTGCCGCGATCCTCTTCGGTACGCAGCAGGCGACCGCAGGCCTGCACCAGGCGCAGCGAGGCGTCGGGCACGGAGATTTCCATGAACGGATTACCGCCGCGCGCTTCGATCCACTCGGCCAGGGCCGCTTCGACCGGGTCATCCGGCACGGCGAAGGGAATCTTGGCGATCACCACATGTTCGCAATAGGCACCCGGCAGGTCAACGCCCTCGGCAAAACTGGCCAGGCCGAACAGCACGCTTTCCTCGCCACTGTCGACCCGCGCCTTGTGCTTGTTGAGGGTCTCCTGCTTGGAGAGGTTGCCCTGGATGAACACGCGCTTGCGCCAGTCGCGCTCCAGGCCGTCGAACACGTCCTGCATCTGCCGGCGCGAGGAGAACAGTACCAGCGTACCGCGCGAACCCTGCACCAGCCCCGGCAGCTCGCGAATGATCGCCGCGGTGTGTTCGGCGGCGTTGCGCGGATCAGCCTTGAGATCCGGCACCCGCAGCACGCCGGCATCGGCATGGTGGAACGGGCTCGGCACCACCGCCGTGGACGCCACCTTTGGCAGCCCGGCGCGCATCCGGTAGCGGTCGAAAGTACCCAGCGCGGTCAACGTCGCCGAGGTGACCAACGCACCATAGGCAACGCTCCACAGATTGCGGCGCAGGGTTTCCGCCGCCAGGATCGGACTGGCATTGACCTCGATGTCGAATAGCGCACCGCTCTCGGCCAGCGTCAGCCAGCGCGCCATCGGCGGACTGTTTTCAGGGTCTTCGGCGGTGAACGCCAGCCATAGCTCCCAGGTCCCCTGGGCGCGCGCCAGCAGGCTGCCAAACAGCGGGTACCACTCCTCGGCCTGATGACTGGCGATACCGATGCTGCCCTCGCCGTCCATGGCTTCCTTCAACTTCTCGGTCACCCCGGTGAACAGGTCGTTGAGCTTGGAAAAGCCTTTTTTCAGCTCCAGCCCCAACTCGATCAGATGCTCGGGCACCACGCCGCCGATAAACCGGTGGCGCGGCCGCTCGCGGCCTTCCATGTCTTCGCCAGGCTTGAAGTCGGCCACCTGCTCACAGGCGCTGAACATGAACTGCTGATGAGTCTTGAGCTCACGCGCCAGCTCCGGCACCTGCTCGATCAGCCGGCCGAGATCGCCTGGCAGCGGGTGCTGGGCCAGCAGCTTGGTGAGGTTCTTGGCGATCTGCTCCAGCCAGTCAGCCGTGGAACGCAGGCGGGTGAAGTGGGCAAAGTGGCCAATGGCCTTGTCCGGCAGGTGATGACCTTCGTCGAACACGTACAGCGTGTCGCGCGGATCGGGCAGCACCGCCCCGCCGCCCAGGGCGAGATCGGCCAGCACCATGTCGTGGTTGGTGACGATCACGTCGACCTTGCCCATGCCTTCACGGGCCTTGTAGAAGGTGCACTGCCCAAAGTTCGGGCAATGGCGGCCGGTGCACTGGCTATGGTCAGTGGTCAGTTGCGCCCAGCGGCTGTCTTCCAGCTCCTGGGGCCAGCTGTCGCGATCACCGTCCCACTTGTTGCCGGCCAGCTTCTCGACCATGGTGGTGAACAGCTTCTGGCCTTCTTCGTCGACATCGATGCGAAAGCCTTCCTCCTCGAACAGCTGCGCCGTGGAACTCTGCGCCTGACCTTCCTGCAGCAGCACGTCGAGCTTGGACAGGCACAGGTAGCGGCCGCGGCCCTTGGCCAGCGCGAAGCTGAAGTTCAGGCCACTGTTGCGCATCAGATCGGGCAGATCCTTGTGCACGATCTGCTCCTGCAGCGCCACGGTGGCGGTGGCGAGCACCAGACGCTTGCCGGCTGCCTTGGCAGTAGGAATGACGGCGATGCAATAGGCCACGGTCTTGCCGGTGCCGGTACCGGCCTCGACGGCAACCACCGCGGGGTCACCAAGCCGGCGCCCCTCATCGTCGGCCTTGATGGCGCCCAGCACCTTGGCCACCTCGGCGATCATCAGGCGCTGCCCATAGCGAGGCTTGAGGCCCTTGGATTCGAGAAAACGGGAGTAGGCGCCCTGAATCTGGGCCTTGAGTTCGGTGCTGAGCATTAAGGATCTTGGCTGAGAAAAGGCTGGATATATTTTCAGTATTCGAAAACGGCCGCTATCATAACGCGCCTATCGCCCGCGTGCTGACTCGCTTGCCTGCTCCCGATGAAGCGCACGACTCTCAAGCCGCCGGGCATGACGTCTGAAATCGATCAGTGCCTGGCGCAGCCAAGCATTTAGTTGCCTAGAGGGCCAAGCGGCTACCCAGGATGATCCGTTGAAATACCGGAGCGCATGAATGCCACCTTATTCTCCCCTGTACACCTTGCACCTGCTCGCGGCGCTGATCTGGGTCGGCGGCATGTTCTTCGCGTGGATGGTGCTGCGCCCGGCAACCGGCACGCTGCAGGCACCGGAACGCCTGACACTGTGGCTGGAGGTGTTTCGCCGCTTCTTCGTGTGGGTGTGGATCGCCGTCGTGGCGCTGCCGATCACCGGCGTGGGCATGCTGCACATGGGCTTCAGCGGGTTCGATGGTGCACCGCGCTACGTGCACGTGATGATCGGTCTGTACCTGGCGATGCTGGCGCTGTTCCTGCGTATTCAGGCACTGCAGCTGCCGGCCATGCGTCGCGCCGTTCAGGCGCAGGACTGGCCGTCGGCAGGCGCCACCCTGGGACGTATCCGCCGCCTGGTGGCCTTCAACCTGCTGCTAGGTCTGGCCGTGGTAGTCCTTGCCGCGGCGCGTCCCAGCCTCTAATGAAAAAGGGCCGTGCCAGGCCCTTTTCCTTTTAGAAACGCACCACGTCCAGTCGCCCTGCCCGGCCCGGGGCGCCTGGCTGCCCAGGCACGCCGGGGCGGCCATCGAGGCCGGCACGGGTGCTGTAGATCCAGCAACCTTTGCTCGCGCCACCGCTACCAGCATTGCCCGCCGCACCTGCCGGACCACCCGCGCCGCCGTCGAGACGCGCCTGTACGTGCTCGACCGGAAAATCACTGGGCACTTCCAGGCGGACCTGGCCGCCCGGCGCGCCAGGGTGACCGTCGCTGCCATTCTGGCCGTCATGGCCAACACTGGCCTTGCCCCAGGCGCAACCGCCGGCCTTGCCGTTGGCACCGTCCAGGCCGGCGTAGCCCGCCGCACCACGGCCGCCACGGGCATCGAGCAACCAGGGCTCGGTGCTCACCGACTGCATGCGAATAACCAAAGTGCGCCCAGGTATGGCAGCCTGCCGCGGCGTACCTGGCGCCCCCGGGGCGCTGATCTGCGCACCCGCGGCAATCCGACCGGTACCGATATCCAGCAACAGACGCTCGTTCGACGGTGCGATGGCGATCTGTGCATCGTGGCCCAGGTACAACTCACCGATGCGCACTTCGCTGACACCGACAGGAATCAGCAAGGTGCCGCTGTCAGCCACCGCGACCCGGTCCAGGTGCAGAACACTGCCCTGCACGGGCAGCCGGGTGAAGTGGTGGGAGTCGACTTCGATCACCGCTGCAGCCAGCGCCGCCAGCGGGCAGCACAAGGCAGCCAGGAGAATCAGCTTGCGCATGGCGCGGCCTCCTCGGCATTCGTCGGCACCGCCGACGCCTCGGCAGCTGGCAACGACCAGACATGGAACATGCCGAACACCAGCACCTTGGCCCGCTCGACGGCCGCCCGTGGCTGTGCGCCGAGCAGCGCGTTGAACAACACCAGTTCGGCCAGATGCAGGCACAGCACGACGGCGCCGGCAAGCGTCAGCAACTGCGCGAACGGCTGTGCATAAGGGGAGATAAGATTGATCAGTACGACGCACCAGAACAGTGTCGCCAGCAGCTTGCCCAGCCCTGCGAGAATCCTCATTGCAGCCCCTCCCCACTTGTTATCGTGCGGCACATTACTGCTTTTATGGGCGAGGAAACAGAGGGTCAAACCAAAAACGATGTCCATTGCGTGACATCGTGTTCCTGGCCGGCACCGGGCCGGCCAGGAGGCTCACGAAGGTCGAGTCAGGCTTATGGCCGGGCTTCGACTTCGGCTTCTACGCGACGGTTGATCGCGCGGCCTTCTTCGGTGGCGTTGTCGGCAACCGGACGGCTTTCACCATAGCCGACTGCATTGACACGGGTGCCGCCGACACCGTACTGGTTGACCAGCACTTCACGCACAGCGTTGGCACGGCGCTCGGACAGCTTCTGGTTGTAGGCGTCGGTACCAACGGAGTCGGTATGGCCTTCAACCACGGTGGTGGTTTGCGGGTACTGCTTCATGAAGTCGGCCAGGCTCTGGATGTCGCCCATGCTCTCCGGCTTGACCTGCGCCTTATCGAAGTCAAACTTGACGTCCAGTTCGACACGCACGGCTTCGGCAACTGGCTCAGGGGCAACAGTTTCTTCGACCATAACGGTCTCTTCGACTACTGCCACTTCCTGGGCTTCGGCGCCGTGAACCCAGCAATAGGCGGCGGCGAAACCCGCGCCAATTACTGCACCACCGCCCGCCCAAGCCGAGCTTTCGATGGCACCCAGAGCAGCACCGCTCACACCACCAACAGCGGCACAGGTCGGCCAGTCGGATTTCTGGACGCCAGCGCAGCCCGTCAGAAGTGTGGACGCAATGATCAGGGGTACCGCTTTCCTTGTAATACTCATATGCAAGTCTCCTAATGGAATCGGCGCAAAAACCGACACTCTGGATTAAAGACGCCCGCTTTATAATCTGCCAGACAGCATTACGACATCACTGCAGGCCGAACAGTTCTAGTTGAATATGAGGATGCGCGGTAGTCTTTTGTGATTGTTTCGAGGTTTCCGATGAGCCAAATCACGTCCGCCCGTACCCCCCAACAATCGCTGGCCGCTCTACTGCAACGTTATGCGCCTGCTCGGCTGCTGTTGGTCAGTGCCAGTGAGCAACCCGCGGTCAGTGCCTTCCAAAAGGCGCATCCGCAGAGCCTGGTGGCCCACGCCACTCCCGGTTACCTGCCAGCAGAGCTGGCCGGGCAACGTTTCGATCTCGCCGTGGTGGTCGACTGTCTCGAGCACCTGGAGCGGCGTGCAGGCCTGCAGTTGCTCGGCGGCATCCGCAATCTGAATGCCAGTCGCCTGGCGGTACTGGTCGACCTGCCGGCCTGCGGCTGGAAAGACACCGACTTCTTCGCCCTTGCGCTGCATGTCAGCGAACGCTTCTCGCGAGATGAACAGGTGCTGAGCCTGTTCACCTACGACCTGCTCGAATACAAACAGGCGCCCGACTGGCTGAACGCCAAGTTCTGGGCCAACCCGGAAAACTACGGCAAGTACTGGTGGTGAGCACGATGCCTGACGCTACGCCAAGCGGCTGCCCCTGCGGCAGCGGCAACTCCCTCCCCGATTGTTGCGGGCGCTACCACGCGGGAGCCCACGCGCCCTGTGCCACCAGCCTGATGCGCTCGCGCTATAGCGCCTATGTGCTGGGTAATGTCGATTACCTGGTCGCTACATCACTGCCAGCGCAGCAGGCGAAACTGGATATAGAAAGTATTCGTGCCTGGAGCTTGCAAAGCACCTGGCTGGGCCTGGAGGTCGAGCATTCGGAATTGCTCGGCGGCCAGCCCGAGCACGCGCGGGTCACTTTCGTGGCCCGTTGGCATGACGCCGCTGGCGAGCACAGCCACCGAGAGCGTTCAGCGTTCGTACAGAATGGCGGGCGCTGGTACTTCATCGACCCCACAGTGGGTTTGCAGGCGGGCCGCAACGACCCGTGCCCGTGCGCCAGCGGCCAGAAGTTCAAGAAGTGCTGCGCGACCTATCTGTAGACGCGCTTCTCAGAGCAACCTGAGGTGCGAGGTATCCGGGGCCGGCGCTGCGGGCGCGGCCTTGACCTGGCCCATATCGCTGCCCACCGGCGCCAGGCTTAGCGCAGAGAGATCCAGATCGGGCGCAGCCACCTCTGCCTTGCCATCCTGCAAATCGGCGCCCAACGCGGCCACGCCGAAATCCGGCGCGTCCACGTTGGCGAAGGCGGCCATGTATTCGTCCCGGGGCGCGACTACCAAGCGACCGGCAGGTTGTGCTGCAGCCTGGCTCGCCGGGTCGGCCGGTGGCGGCGGCGCCAGCTCGATTTCCTCGATGAGCTGCGCCTCGGGGTCGATTACCTCGACCCGCGCGCCAGCGCGCTCCAGGGTGCTGCGATACTTTTCCGCGGCGGCTTCGTCCAGGTTGTTCTTGATCACCACCCGGCGCCCGGAAAACAGCTGGGCAATGCGCTGGGCGTCGGCCTGGAACAGCTTGGCCAAGTTGGCCTGCACAACCTCCAACTGGGCACCGGGCACCAGCTCACCGGAAAATGCGATCTCGTATCGCGCCATCTTCTCGTTCCTTCCTGTCGGCTCGCCGCACCGTTTCGGTCACGGCAATAAAACCTAAATGCGTGAGGGCCAGTATGACGCAGCTTTTCGCGCGCACACGAGCGTCGGTCGGCATTTTCCTCACGGCGAATCACACGCGACAGCATTAGGGTCTGTTGCCGTTTCACGCACGGCCGCGCCGGAGCCCGTTTTGCCGCGAAGCAAGGCACGAGCCGCGAAGTTTAGCTGGCTAAATGAGTCGGCGAGAAACGCAGCGTCGCGGCAAAACGGGCCCGGCCCTTCGGGTTGCGCGGGAAATCTCGCCATGCGTCGTTGGAGGACTTGGCAAGGGAACAACCATTCCCTGCGTCCTCCGCCTAGCCTGGCGAGATTTCTCGCGGCAACGCGGCTCGCGTTGAAACGGCAACAGACCCTAGGGCAGACAAGCCGTCTCTTGTTACACTGAGGCTTCGAACGGAGTATGAAATGTTTTCTCGGGCGCAAATGATAAGAATTCTTAGCCTAATGGTATTCCTAGGTCTGGGCTCTGCACTCGGTGGCTGCTCGACCTGGTTCTCGGACAGTTTCGAAGACCCGGACGTCCGCCTCGTCGATGTCAACGTGGTGAAGGCCAAGCTGCTCGAGCAGCGCTTCATCCTGCGCTTTCGCATCGACAACCCCAACGCCGTCAGCCTGCCGGTACGTGGCCTCAACTACGTGGTGCACCTGAACGATGTGCTGCTTGCCGATGGCGAGTCGGAGGTCTGGTTCACCGTCCCGGCCAACGGCCACCTGGAATTCGACGTGCCCGTGCGTACCAACCTGTGGCGCCACGTGCGGCAGGTGGTCAAGCTGCTGGAGGAGCCAGATCAGCCGATCCGCTATCGCCTGCAGGGCGAAGTGAAAACCGGATTATTCTTCGGCCGCCGCGTGCACATGGCGCGCAATGGCGAGATAATTCCCGGCGATTATCTTCCGGAGTGACCCGCATGACCCAGCAACCCCACGTTCATGGCCCTGACTGCAACCACGATCACGACCATGATCATCATCACGATCACGGCCATGTGCACGGCCCGCACTGCAACCATGCTCCCCAGGAGCCGGTACGCAATTCCTTGAAGGACGTTGGCCGCAACGACCCTTGCCCGTGCGGCAGCGAGAAGAAATTCAAGAAGTGCCATGGGGCCTGATAGCCTCCTGATCCTTGCCGTACTGGTCGTCGGAGCACTGGCAGTCTACGCCGCGTACCTCTGGCGCCAGGTCTGGGCCAGGCAGCGCCAGCAGGCCGAGGTGGGCCTCGCGCTACGGCAGCGCCTGCACGATGATCTTCGCGTGCTGGCCAGTTCCCTGCTCGACGGCCAGCTGCCTCTGATCGAGGGCGCCATCCGCATCAAGGTGCTGCTCGACAACTACGACAGCGCGCTGAGCCTCACGCCGCACACCCAGGTCTTTCAACAGCTTTACCAAGCGACTGCTCACGTGCCGACGCACGCCGGCTGGAAAGCCCTCAGTCGTGACGAGCGACGCCAGCATGAAGCACGTTTTGCCGAGCTGAGCGAGGCTTACCAGCAGCAGGCGCACGACGCCGCACGCTGGCTGCTCGACGAGGGCTTGGCCGCCCGGCAATAACCCCACGTCGCGCCGCTCATCGCGCCTCTTGCCAGGCGCCATGGGGCTCTCTACCTTTAGCGCCATTCGCGCCCGGGCAGCCGCCCACCGCCATCATTTACCCATCAGGAGTCCGCCGCATGCTGCCGCGCGCTTTCCGTCCTCTGGCCACCCTGAGCCTGGCTGGCATCGTTACCGGCATGGTCGCGCTGAGCGGTTGCCAGTCCCTGTTCGACAGCCGTTACCGCAACAGCGTACACCCCGATCAGGGCTCCTTTCGCGTGCAGGGACTGGCGCAGACCGCCTCGGTACGCCGCAACCCGCTTGGCATGCCGCTGATCGAGACCCATACCTTCCATGACGCACTGTTCACCCTGGGCTACGTGCACGCCAGCGACCGCATCAGCCAGATGGTCAGCATGCGCCTGATGGCCGAGGGTCGCCTGGCGGAAATGGCCGGCCCGGGCGCGCTGGAGATGGACCGTTTCATGCGTGCGGCAAACCTCAAGAAGAGCGCCGAGGTGCTCTACAAGAATGCCTCACCACGCATGAAGGCGTTCTTCGAGGTGTACGCACGCGGCGTCAACGCCTACCTGTTCCGCTACCGCGACAAGTTGCCGATGGACCTGGCCGAGGCTGGCTATCGCCCGCCCTACTGGAAGCCGGAAGATTCGGTGATGATCTTCTGCCTGCTCAACTTCGGCCTCTCGGTGAACCTGCAGGAAGAGATCGCCGCGCTGAGCCTGACCCAGAAAGTCGGCGCCGACAAACTCGCCTGGCTGCTGCCGACCTACCCGGACGAACCATTGCCGTTCGAGGAAGCCGACAAGCTCAAGGGCCTGTCCCTGGGCGGCAACATTGCCGGCCTGCAGGCGGTGAAGAGCGCCGCCGCGCAAGTCTCCGAGCAGCACATGCTCGGCGTCGCCGCCTCGAACAACTGGGCCATCGCACCGTCGCGCAGCCGCAGCGGCAAGAGCCTGCTGGCCAACGATATGCATCTGCCGATCGGCCTGCCCTCGGTGTGGAGCTTCGTGCAGATCCGCGCACCGAAGTTCCAGGCCTCCGGGGTGACCGTTGCCGGCATGCCGGCCGTGGTAGCCGGCTTCAACGGCAAGCTGGCCTGGGGCATGACCATGGTCATGGGCGACAACCAGGACCTGTTCCTCGAAAAGGTCAAACGTGAAGGCAATCGCCTGCTGTATCTGGCTGACGGCAAATGGGTGCCCGCCCAGGAGCGCCAGGAAACCTTTTTCATCAAGGGTCAGAAGTCGATCCGCGAAACCGTTTATGAAACCCGCCACGGCCCGCTGCTGAACAGCGTACTGGGCGAGCGCAAACATCCGCTGCAGCCGCTGCAATTGCAGAGCGGCTATGGCCTGGCACTGAAGACTGCGCAGTTCGAGGAAGACGCCAGCCTCGACGCCTTCTTCAATCTGTCGCGCGCCCAATCCGTGGAGCAGGCCTTCGAAGCGACCCGGGAAATCCGCGCCATGCCGCTGAACCTGGTGTTCGCCGACGCCAGCAACATCGGCTGGCAGGTCACCGGGCGCTTCCCCAATCGCCGCGAAGGCCAGGGCCTGGTGCCCTCACCCGGCTGGGACAGCCGCTACGAGTGGGACGGCTTCGCCGACCCGATGCTCCACCCCTACGACCAGGACCCGCAGCAGGGCTGGCTGGGCAGCGCCAACCAACGCAGCGTGCCGCGCGGCTACGGCATGCAGCTGTCCAACTCCTGGTACGCGCCGGAACGCTACGAGCGTATCGCCCAGCTGGCTGGCAGCGGCCGTCACGACACGCCAAGCATGATCGCCATGCAATACGACCAGACCTCGCCCTTCGTGGCCAAGCTGCAGGGCATGTTCGAAGCGCAGAACATGGCCGGCCCGCTGCGCCAGGCCATCGACCGCCTGCCCGAGCCGCAGCGCGGCAAGGCCCGCGAAGCCCTTAGCCGACTGATGGCCTTCGATGGCAAGCTGTCGGCCACCTCGGCAGACGCCGCCGTGTATGGCGCCTTCCTGCAGCAGAGCGCGCGGGAGATCTTCCTTGACGAACTGGGCCCTGACACCTCGCCCGCCTGGCAAGCCCTGGTCAACACCGCCAACCTGTCCTACTCGGCCCAGGCCGATCACCTGCTCGGCCGCGAAGACAGCCCCTTCTGGGACGACGTGCGCACCGCGCAGAAGGAAGACAAACCGGCGATCCTGGCGCGCAGCCTGGCGGCCGGCATCGAGTTGCTCGAGCAACGCCTGGGCAACGAGCGCACGGCGTGGCAGTGGGGCAAGTTGCACACCTACGAGTGGCTGAGCGGCAGCACGCAGATGGCGCCGCACCTCGGCGCCGGCCAGCGCGCCAGCATCGCATCGCTCAAGGGCTATCTGGATCGTGGCCCCTACCCGGCCGGCGGTGACCACAGCACCCTGAACGTCTCGGCCTACAACTGGGGGCAGGACTTCAATACCTGGCTGATCCCGAGCATGCGCATGATCGTCGACTTCGGCCGCGAAGAACCGATGATCGGCCTGAACAGCTCCGGGCAGTCCGGCAACCCGGCCAGCCCGCATTACGCCGACGGCATCGACGCCTGGCGCCGCGCCCAGTACGTGAGCTTCCCGGTACTGCAACAGAACCTGGAGAAGACCTACGGGCGCAAACGCCTGCTGCTGACGCCTTGACGCACAACAGCGGTGCGCAGCGCACCAATAGAAGTCAGCTGATGCGCTGTCATTAGGGCAGCGCGTCACGGGTAGCCTGCTATGGCGGGCTCTGCCAAGTTGGCACACTCCCTGCTCTTCACCTTCAAGACATAGCGCGCGCCGGCAAACGGCACGCTCCCCGAACGATCGGGACCGGACAAAGGCGTCCTTGCACTCACGGTGCAGGACGCTTTTTTTTGGCCTCGCGGTCGCCTGGGCTGGCTCCATGGAGGTGAAGGATGAAGCGACTGAAACTGGTGATGATCGGCAACGGCATGGCCGGCGTGCGCACGCTCGAAGAGCTGTTGAAGATCGCCCCGGATCTCTATGACATCACCGTGTTCGGCGCCGAACCGCACCCCAACTACAACCGCATCCTGCTCTCGCCGGTACTGGCCGGTGAGCAGACCTTCGATGACATAGTGCTCAACGACCTCGCCTGGTACGCCAGCCACGGCATCGAGCTGCGCCTGGGCCGCACCGTGGTGGAGATCGACCGCGTGCGTCGCCGGGTACTCGCCGATGACGGCAGCAGCGCAGCCTACGACCGCCTGCTGATCGCCACCGGTTCGCGGCCGTTCATGCTGCCGATCCCCGGCAACACGCTGGACGGTGTGATCGGCTACCGCGACATCGCCGACACCCGCCTGATGCTCGACAGCGCCACCCGGCACCGCCGCGCCGTGGTCATCGGCGGCGGCCTGCTGGGCCTGGAAGCCGCCCACGGCCTGACGCTGCGCGGCATGGACGTCAGCGTGGTGCACAACGGCGCGACCCTGCTGGAGCGCCAGCTCGATGCCCGCGCCGGGCGCCTGTTGCAAAGCGCCCTGGAGCGCCGCGGCCTGCACTTCGCCCTGGGCAAGCAGACCAGTGAGCTGATCGGCAACGCCGCCGGCCGGGTTGGCGCCGTGCGCTTTAGCGATGGCGAACAACTGCCCGCCGACCTGGTGGTGATGGCTGCCGGCATTCGCGCCAATATCGAACTGGCCCAGAACGCCGGCCTGCCCTGCGCACGCGGCATTCTGGTCGACGACACGCTGCAGAGCTTCGACCCACGGGTGTACGCGGTGGGCGAATGCGTCAGCCACAGGGGCGTCGCCTATGGCCTGGTGGCGCCGTTATTCGAGCAGGCGCGGGTGTGCGCCAGCCACCTGGCCATGCAGGGCTTTCGCCGCTACCTCGGCTCGTTGAGCTCGACCAAGCTCAAGGTCACCGGCATCGAGTTGTTTTCTGCTGGGGATTTCGCAGGCCACCCGGGCACCCAGAGCATCACCCTGGACGATCCAACCACCGGCAGCTACCGCAAGCTGGTGCTGAAGAACGACCTACTGGTCGGCGCCTGCCTGTACGGCGACACCGCTGACGCTGCCTGGTACCTGCAGCTGATCCGCGAAGGCCGTAACGTGGCGGATATCCGCGACCTGCTGATGTTCGGCGAGCACGCCGTCGCCAGTCTCGCGCCGACGACGCCTGCCGAACCGATGCTTCTGCAAGGGGCGGCCTGATGAGCGGCCGCGCCACGCACTCCACCGCCTCGACCTGCTGCTACTGCGGCGTCGGCTGCGGCGTACTGATCGAGCATGACGGCGAGCGCATCCTCGGTGTCAGTGGCGACCCGGCGCACCCGGCCAATTTCGGCAAGCTGTGCAGCAAGGGCGCTTCGCTGCACCTGACCGGCGACCTCGCCGCCCGCGCGCTGTATCCCGAACTGCGCCTGGGCAAGGGCCTGGGCCGTACTCGCACCGACTGGAACAGTGCCCTGGATCACGCCGCCGAGGTATTCGCCGACACCATCCGCGAACACGGCCCGGACAGCGTCGCCTTCTACATTTCCGGGCAGTTGCTGACCGAGGACTACTACGCCTTCAACAAGCTGGCCCGCGCCCTGGTCGGCACCAACAATATCGACAGCAATTCGCGCCTGTGCATGTCCTCGGCGGTGGTCGGCTACAAACGCAGCCTGGGCGCCGATGCGCCGCCCTGCTCATACGAAGACATCGAGCAGGCCCACACCCTGCTGATCATCGGCAGCAACATGGCCTACGCCCACCCGATCCTGTTTCGGCGCCTGGAAGCGGCCAAGGCCGACAATCCAGAGATGAAGGTGATCGTCGTCGACCCGCGGCGCACCGACACCTGCGCAGTGGCCGACCTGCACCTGGCCATCGCCCCCGGCAGCGATGTGGCGCTGCTGCACGGCGTATTGCATCTGTTGCTGGAACAAGGACGGATCGACCACGCCTTTATCGCGGCCCACACCGAAGGTTTCGATTCGCTGCAAACCCTGGTCGCCGACTACCCACCCGCCCGCGTCGCCGAGCTGTGCGCCATCGACGAAGCCGACTTGCGCCGCTGCGCCGACTGGATCGGCAGCTCGCCGCGCTTTCTGTCGCTGTGGTGCATGGGCGTCAACCAATCCACCGCCGGTACCGCCAAGAACGCCGCGATCATCAACCTGCACCTGGCCACCGGGCAGATCGGCAAGATCGGCAGCGGGCCCTTTTCCCTCACCGGCCAACCCAATGCCATGGGCGGTCGGGAAACCGGCAGCCTGTCCAACCTGCTACCGGGCCACCGTGAGGTCGCCAATCCCGAGCACCGCGCCGAAGTCGCCGCCTACTGGGGCGTCGACACGCTGCCGGAAACGCCGGGGCTTAGCGCTATCGAACTGTTCGACGCGGTGGGCAGCGGCAAGATCAAGGCGCTGTGGATAGCCTGCACCAACCCGGCTCAATCGATGCCCGACCAGCACAAGGTTCATCAGGCCCTGCGCGACTGCCCGTTCGTGGTGGTGCAGGAAGCGTTCACGACCACTGAAACCTGCCGCTATGCCGACCTGCTGCTGCCCGCTGCCAGCTGGGGCGAAAAGGAAGGCACGGTGACCAACTCCGAGCGCCGCGTCAGTCGCGTGCGCCGTGCGGTAGCGGCACCTGGCGAGGCGCGCGCCGACTGGGCGATTACCTGCGACTTCGCCCGCCGCCTGGAAGCCCGGCTGCCAGCTACAGCTGTCGGCCTTTTCGCCTTCAACAAACCCGAGCAACTGTTCGAGGAATACAAGGTGCTGACCCGTCGGCGCGACCTGGACCTGAGTGGGCTCGGTTATGCCCTGCTGGAAGCGCGTGGCCCACAGCAATGGCCATTTCCCGAAGGAGCCAGACAAGGTACGACGCGCCTCTATGGTGATGGCCATTTCCCAAGCGCCAGTGGTCGCGCACGCTTTATCACCGAGGCGTATCAGCCACCCAGGGAGCAACGCGATGAACGCTATCCGCTGACGCTCAACACCGGTCGTTTGCGTGACCAGTGGCACGGCATGAGCCGCACCGGCACCGCAGCGCGGCTGTTCGCCCATGTCGAAGAACCGCTGCTCGGCCTGCACCCCCAGGACATGGCGCAGCGGCAGTTGCAGGACGGCGCACTGGTCGAGGTGCGCAGCCGCCGTGGCGCGCTGGTGCTGCGTGTGCAGGTCGATAACAGCCTGCAAGCGGGGCAGGCCTTCCTGCCGATGCACTGGGGCGATCGCTTTCTCAAGGGGCTGGGCATCAATGCCCTGACCCTGCCAGCCTTCGATCCACTGTCCAGGCAACCCGAGTTCAAGCACGCGGGTATCGAAGTGCAGGCCATCGAACTGCCCTGGACCTTCCAGGCGCTGATCGAGGGCGATGTACAACAACGCCTGGAAGCGCTACGCCCGCTATGTGAGCGCTTCGCCTATGCCAGCTTTGGCCTGGTCGGTCGCGATACCTCAGCCCTGATGCTGCGCGCCGCCCATCATCACGCCCCCGCGGCGGAGCTGCTCGATCAGCTGCACCAGCAGCTTGGCCTGAGCAATGGCCCGCTGATGCGCTACGACGACCCGCGCGAAGGCCAGGGCTGCATGCCCATTCACAAACGCGTGCGCATCGAAGATGGCCGCCTCACCGGTTTTGCCCTGAGTGGCGAAACCCGAGCACGCAACTGGCTGCGCGAACTCTGGCAGAACCAGACCTCACTCGATGACGACAGCGGCCGCGCCTTGCGCCGCTGGCTGCTGGCGCCCGTGGAAAGCCCACCCGGTGAAACCCGCGCACGTGCTGGCAAAACCTTGTGCACCTGCATGAACGTCAGCGAAACCGCCGTGCGCGAGGGCATCGAGCGCGGCTGCGACCTGAATGCGCTGAAACAGAATCTCGGTTGCGGCACTCAGTGCGGCTCCTGCGTACCGGAAATCAAGCGCCTGCTGGCGCTGCAGACCATCGAAGCCTAGCGAAAAACTGGGAAATACGAGAACCCTGCTCAAGTCTCGCGAGCTAGAGCAATGCAAGGCCTAGGCGGCCCCGCAAAAACAGGCGAGGACCGGTCGGAGTCGCGCTCGACTTTACGAGTTGTAAATGAGCAGTCCGACTGGGCTGGCATTCCAGCCTGTTTTTAACGCCGCAGGGCCGACGCGCAGCAGACTTTAGCTGGTTCTAAAGAGAGGAATACCGTGATGAATCCAAGCGTATGGCTGATCGGCGCCGGCCCCGGCGACCCGGAACTGCTCACTCTCAAGGCGGTGCGCGCCCTCGGTCTGGCCGATGTGGTACTGATCGATGATCTGGTCAACCCACAGGTGCTGGAGCACTGCCCTGGCGCCCGGGTGCTTCGCGTCGGCAAGCGTGGCGGCTGCCGCTCGACGCCACAAGCGTTCATCCACCGCCTGATGCTGCGCTACGCCCGCCAGGGCAAGGTAGTGGCGCGCCTCAAGGGCGGCGACCCATGCATTTTTGGCCGCGGCGGCGAAGAAGCCGAGTGGCTGGCCGAGCGCGGCGTGCACTGCGAGATCGTCAACGGCATCACCGCCGGCCTGGCTGCGGCGACTCGCTGCGGCATATCCCTGACCCTGCGCGGCATCGCCCGTGGGGTGACGCTGGTCACCGCCCATACCCAGGACGGCAGCTCGCCGAACTGGCAGGCGCTGGCCCAGGGTGGCACCACGCTGGTGGTGTACATGGGCATCGCTACCCTGGCCGACACCCGCCAACACCTGCTCGATGCGGGCATGACGGCAGACACCGCAGTGGCGATGATCGAAAACGCCTCGCTGCCCGATCAGCGCGAATGCCGCAGCACGCTGCAGGCGATGGCCGATGACGCCCAGGCCTTCAAGCTGAAGAGTCCGGCCATTCTGGTGATCGGCGATGTGGTCGGCGCGGCCACTCTGGCGGTCGAACAGCTGCAATTGCACAGTGCCTGAAGGCGGCTGGCAATGCGCGCTTGAGCCCGGAGGAGGCTCATCGTAGAGCCCCGCCGCGTCCCTGACAGGTAGCACCGCAGCCAAGCTGGACTGCTAATTGCACTGTTCTGGTTCAACACTGCGACCGATAAGACGCCCCCATGCCCGATCACAAAATGCCTCCCACCCTGCGTTTCATGCTCGCCGCCCGCCGTTGCGAGCTGCAGAGCCTGGAAAGCCTGTCCGTCACCTGCGAGCTGGTCACCCGGATCAGCCAACTGGTGCACCAGTTGCAAAAGGAACGGGGCTATTCGAACGTCTATCTGGGCAATCAGACGGATCGCTACCTGCACCATCTTGATGCACACAGCGCAGGTTCCGCGGCCGTGGAGCGCGAGGTGCACGACTTTTTTGTGTCCATGGATATCGCCCAGGCCAACACCGCCGACCGCGCCCGCCTGTTCAGCCGTATCGCCTACGTGCTGCACGGCTTCGAAGAACTGCCCGGCATGCGCCGGCGTATCCGCGAGCGGCACCTGTCTCCTCGCCAGGCGACTCAGGCCTTTACCCGGTTGATTGGCGGGCTGCTGGCGGTGGTCTTCGAAGCAGCTGATACCGCCGTAGATCCGGGTATCACCCGGGTGCTGGTGGCGCTGTTCAACTTCATGCAGGGCAAGGAACTCGCCGGCCAGGAGCGTGCGGTCGGCGTCGAAGGTTTTTCTCGCGGTTACTTCGATGACGAGCTGCAAGCGCGACTGCTGCACCTGCAGGAAGGCCAGGAGCGCTGCTTCGACATATTCGGCGAATTCGCCGACGCCGAGGCCAACGCCCTGTGGCAACAAATCCTCAGCACCGATACCGTAGTCCAGGTGATCAGCCTGCGCGGCGTCGCCAAGCGCACCTCGGTCGAAGCGCAAATAGATCCGGGGTTGTGCGAACCGTGGTTCGAGCTCAACACCCTGCGCATCGACGCCATGAAACAGGTCGAAAGCCACCTGACCCAACGCCTGCTCGAACGCTGCCGGCGCAGCATCGCCGAAGCCCATGCCGACCTGGATAACCACCGCGCGCTGCTCGGCCGCGTGGCACAGATGGATGCCGGTAGCGACCAGGCGCTGCTGTTCAGCGTGCACAGCAGCACCCTCGACGTCCCACCTCAGGACGCCGTAGGCAACCACCTGGCCCGCTCGGTGCTGGACCTTCTCCATGAGCAGAACCAGCGCCTGCAGCAGGTCAGTGACGAGCTGCAGGAAACCCGCGAAACGCTCAATGAGCGCAAGCTGATCGAACGCGCCAAGAAGCTGCTGATGAACGACTACCGTCTCAGCGAGGAAGACGCTTACGCGCGCCTGCGCCAATCGGCCATGGAGCGCAGCATGCGCCTGGTCGACGTCGCTCAGAGCCTGCTCACCTTCGCCGCGCGCAAGGGCCAGGAAAAGCCGCGAAGCGACAAGGCCCGGCGCGGCTGAGAAAGCTGTGCTTTCTGCCGAGCATCACTCGCCAGCCCCGCTTGGAATCTGCTCACGAGCATTCGGCGTAAGCCATCCGTCATGGCTGCAAGGTGGCGAAAGCGGCCCCTCGTAGGGTGGACGACGCTTCATCCGTCCACCGCTCTACCATCGCAATGGTGGACAAAAAAGCGTTGTCCACCTACGGGCTGATGATTACTTGTGGGAGCGGGCCATGCCCGCGAAAAATCACGGGCATGGCCCGTTCCCACAGGTAAAGCAACGATGTCCGCTTCTGCCTTATTGCTGCCTATCCATCGCAAGAAGAGTGTCCCGATACATAGAGGCCATAAAGCGCTGAGCGCAGTGCTACCGGCCCAAGCCCGACCCTGTCATGCACCTGCGCCGCGCACTGGAGGCGTCCCGCGCCCCGCTGCTGTGCGATAGCGACGGTGACCCGCGTGCTGCGCGGATGGCCATGATGTACCGAAAACGATCCGAAAAGCCTTCCCGCTCAGGCAGTTAACACATCGGTACAGGCTGCTCTGCGGTCACCACCTGGCCGTCGATTGGGACGACGCAATGGCTGGCATGCAACCTGCTAAGTCCCTGACAGGGAGGCAGGCTCTGCCCTCCACAATCCGAATTCTGGACAACGGCGTCCACACTCGACGCAGCCCTGCGCTGCCATGAGCGTGACGCCGTTTTTTTATGCGTGCCTTTTGGGGAGAACGAGATGGACGACACGCCACGCGAACAGCAGAACGCCGAACAAAAAGCCGGCCTGCCACGCCGCACGTTCCTCAAGCAGTCCATGGGGCTGCTGGGCGGTGGTGCCTTGATGAGCCTGCTGCCGGCGGGCCTGAGCAGTGCGGTCTGGGCTGCCGGCAGCGACGGCCTGGAAACCACCAAGGCCAGGCTTGGCTTTATCGCGCTCACCGATGCCGCGCCGCTGTTCGTCGCCGAAGAGCTGGGGCTGTTCGCCAAGCACGGCATGACCGACGTGGAAGTGCTCAAGCAATCCTCCTGGGGCACCACCCGCGACAACCTGGTACTCGGCGCCGGCAGTGGCGGTATCGACGGGGCCCATATCCTCACCCCGATGCCCTACCTGATGGCCGCCGGCAAGATCACCACCAATAACACGCCGCTGCCGATGGTCCTGCTGGCACGCCTGAACCTCAATGGCCAGGGCATCTCGATCAGCAAGGAATACGCGGACCTCAAGCTCGGTACCGACGCCAGCGCCTTCAAGCAGGCGGTCGCCGCCAAGCAGGCCAAGGGCCAGAAGATCGCGGCGGCGATGACCTTCCCCGGCGGCACCCATGACCTGTGGCTGCGCTACTGGATGGCCGCCGGCGGCATCGAGCCGAACAAGGACTTGCCGACCGTGGTCATTCCGCCGCCGCAGATGGTCGCCAACATGAAGGTCGGCAGCATGGACGCCTTCTGCGTCGGTGAGCCGTGGAACGCCCAGCTGATCAACCAGAACATCGGCTACAGCGCGGTAACTACTGGCGAGCTGTGGGCCAACCACCCGGAAAAGGCCCTGTCACTGCGCGCCGATTATGTCGCCGCCAACCCCAACGCTACCCGCGCCCTGCTCAAGGCGGTGATGGAAGCGCAGATGTTCTGCGAAGCGGCGGCGAACAAGGAACAGGTCGCCGAAATCTGCGCCAAGCGCCGCTGGATCGGTGCCCCGGCCAAGGATCTGCTGGCCCGCCTGCAGGGCAACTTCGATTACGGCAATGGCCGCGTAGTGGAAAACAGCCCGCACCTGATGCGCTTCTGGAGCGAATTCGCCTCCTATCCCTTCCAGAGCCACGACCTGTGGTTCCTAACCGAAAACAAACGCTGGGGCTACCTGCCGAAGGATTTCGACAGCCAGGCGCTGATCGACCAGGTCAACCGCGAGGACATCTGGCGCCAGGCTGCCGCCGAGCTGGGCGTGCCTGCCGAGCAAATTCCCCAGGGCAAATCCCGCGGTATCGAGACCTTCTTCGACGGCAAGACCTTCGACCCAGAAAACCCGCAAGCCTATCTCGACAGCCTGGCCCTGAAGGCCTAACCGGAGAAACGCCATGAATGCGCCCGTAAAATCGCTGGCCTTACCGGCTGGCGTCATCGCTCCAAGCTGGCTGAAACGCCTGTCGACAACCCTGATGCAGTCGGTACTGCCACCGCTGGTGATCACCGCCGCGTTGATACTGATCTGGCAACTGTTGTGCAGCGGCTCGAACGCCGCCCTGCCACCGCCCAGTCAGGTGATCGAAGACACCTGGGAGCTGATCATCAACCCGTTCTACGACAACGGCGGCACCGATGTCGGCATGGCCTGGCAGCTACTCGCCAGCCTCGAACGCGTGGCCTACGGCTATGCCCTGGCAGTGGTGGTGGGTGTAGCGCTCGGCGTGCTGGTCGGCCAGTCGACCTGGGCGATGCGCGGCCTTGACCCGCTGTTCCAGATCCTGCGTACCGTGCCGCCGCTGGCCTGGCTGCCGCTGTCGCTGGCCGGCTTCAAGGACAGCCACCCTTCGGCGCTGTTCGTGATCTTCATCACCGCCATCTGGCCGATCATCATCAACACCTCGGTGGGCATCCGCAACATTCCCGAGGACTATCGCAACGTCGCCAAGGTGCTGCGCCTCAACGGACTGGAGTACTTCCACAAGATCATGCTGCCGGCCGCCGCGCCGTACATCTTCTCCGGGCTGCGCATCGGCGTGGGTCTGTCCTGGCTGGCGATCATCGCCGCCGAGATGCTTATCGGCGGCGTGGGTATCGGCTTCTTCATCTGGGATGCGTGGAACGCATCGCGCATCAGCGACATCATTCTTGCCCTGGTCTACGTCGGCGTGGTCGGTTTCATACTCGATCGCCTGGTGTTGTTCGTCGGCAATCGCATCACCCGCGGCACATCGGCCTGAGGAGACGGACATGAGCAAGCACTACCTGAGCATCGAGCATGTGGAAAAGTACTTCGAGCGTGACGGCGTCAGCTCCCACGTACTGAACCAGATCAACCTCAACGTCGAGCGCGGCGAATACATTTCCATCATCGGCCATTCCGGTTGTGGCAAGTCGACGGTGCTGAACATCGTCGCCGGCCTTACCGACTCCAGCAGCGGCGCGGTGATTCTCGACGGCCGCGAGGTGCGCGGCCCCGGCCCGGACCGCAGCCTGGTGTTCCAGAACCACTCGCTGCTGCCCTGGCTGACCGTGCAGGAGAACGTCGCCCTGGCCGTCGACAAGGTGTTCAAGCGCACCAAGAGCAAGGCCGAGCGCCGCGAATGGACGCTGCATCATCTGGAACTGGTGAGCATGGGCCATGCACTGCACAAGCGACCCAGCGAGATTTCCGGTGGCATGAAGCAACGCGTCGGCATCGCCCGCGCGCTGGCCATGGAACCCAAGGTACTGCTCCTCGACGAGCCGTTCGGCGCGCTGGACGCCCTGACCCGTGCGCACCTGCAGGATGAAGTGATGCGCATCCAGAGCGAACTGCACAACACGGTGATGATGATCACCCACGACGTCGACGAAGCGGTGCTGCTCTCCGACCGCATCGTGATGATGACCAATGGCCCGTCGGCGACCATCGGCGAGATTCTCACCATCGACCTGCCACGGCCACGCGACCGCATCGCCCTGGCGGACGACCCGCGCTACAACGCCTATCGACACGCTGTGCTGAGCTTCCTCCATGAGAAGCAGCGCAAGGTCGAACCGTTGAGCACACGGCGCAGCACGCTGGTCACAGAGCCTGCTACCAAGCAGCGCGCCCGCGCCTGACGCGGGGTGCCGTCAGTCCTTGGCGATACCGGTAATGGTGATGCCATAACGCTCCTCGAGGCGTACTGCGGGCGTCTGCTCCTCACGGGGCTGTTCCTTCGGTTCGAGGGGTTCGAGATTTTCTTGCGCCCATTCGAGCACCCAGGTCACCGCCTGTTCCAGGCTGGGTTTCTCTTTGGATTTGACCTTGAGGACTTCGGCAGCTTCGTCTCGGCTATAGGTGATGATCCATTGGCTCATGGCGAGTCTCCAGCAGGTGATGGCACGCTGCGCGTGCCCTGATGAAGATGTAGACCTACCGGCCGTGAACAGTTCGCCCTATAAATCCGAGGGAACTTCGCTGACCCGCACCACTCAGAAATTACGCATCGATTGATTTCTCCGGGCGCATGAGGCGCCCATTTTTTTTTGCCTGAAATTCGGCATTTCAGAGGCCGCCCGGGCCGCAGCCGATGAAAAGCCAGGCATAAAAAAACCGGGAGATTCCCGGTTTTTTCTCAGCGAATCACCATGGCCATCAGGCCTTCGGCAATGTCACGCCGGTCTGGCCCTGATACTTGCCGCCACGATCCTTGTACGACACTTCGCACGCCTCGTCCGACTGCAGGAACAGCATTTGCGCCACGCCTTCGTTGGCGTAGATCTTTGCCGGCAGGTTGGTGGTGTTGGAGAACTCCAGTGTCACGTGGCCTTCCCACTCCGGCTCCAGCGGCGTGACATTGACGATGATGCCGCAGCGCGCATAGGTGCTCTTGCCCAGGCAGATGGTCAAAACATCGCGCGGAATGCGGAAGAATTCGACGGTACGTGCCAGCGCAAAGGAGTTTGGCGGGATGATGCAGACATCGCTCTTGATGTCGACGAAGCTTTTTTCGTCGAAATTCTTCGGGTCGACGATGGCCGAATGAATATTGGTGAAGACCTTGAATTCATCGGCACAACGTACGTCGTAGCCGTAGCTGGAAACCCCGTAGGAAATCACCCGGCTGTCGTCCGCGCCGCGCACCTGGCGCTCGACATAGGGCTCGATCATGCCGTGTTCCTGGGCCATGCGGCGAATCCACTTGTCCGATTTGATGCT
Organism: Pseudomonas sp. URMO17WK12:I2; assembly: GCF_003253735.1. Lineage (GTDB taxonomy): Bacteria > Pseudomonadota > Gammaproteobacteria > Pseudomonadales > Pseudomonadaceae > Aquipseudomonas. Next base: position 108,423 of record NZ_QKYW01000001.1, read on the forward strand.
CATGGCGGGGCCTTCCTGAAAGTCTTCGCGGTGAAAAGTGCTCGCATCTTACCGGGCTGCAGAGCCGCGTTCAAAGCCTCTTGACGGGCCGCTGCAATGGGTTTGGTAGACGCCCGATGCAAGTAAATCGCAAAAAGACTGACAGAGCATTCGCACTTCGCGAAAAAAGCGGGTATGGTGATCCCACTGTGCTGCATGTGTCACCGCGAATCGCTACATGATGCCTAGATTTCGATCCAAACATCGTCCGACTCCTAGTACTCGTTGCACTCAGTCCCGGCCTGGTTTTATCCAGGGCTGTTAATTATTTAGTTCTTAGGAGACATCACATGTCCAATCGTCAGACTGGCACCGTTAAGTGGTTCAACGATGAAAAAGGCTACGGCTTCATCACCCCGCAATCCGGTGACGACCTGTTCGTACACTTCAAAGCTATCCAGAGCGATGGCTTCAAGAGCCTGAAAGAAGGCCAGCAAGTGACTTTCGTGGCCACCCGTGGTCAGAAAGGCATGCAAGCAGAAGAAGTTCAGGTTGTATAACCTGCTTTAACTGTTAGAAAAAACCTCGCTTCGGCGGGGTTTTTTTATGCCTGTAATTTGTGCCTGCGGCTCAGCTACCTGAGCCGTGCGCCCGCTTGGCGAGCGCACGTTGACCATCAATCGTCGGCGATCACGATATTCGGCATAGCCTGCGCAGTGGTGGCGCTCGATGCGATGCGCGCACCCACCAGGCGTGCGACCTGCTGATAGAGCATGGCGATCTGGCTTTCGGGGTCGGCGATGGCCGTTGGCCTGCCGCCATCGGCCTGCATGCGAATGGCCATCGACAGCGGCATCGACGCCAACAGGTCAACACCAAACTGCGCGGCCAGCTTCTCCCCACCACCCTCACCGAACAGATGCTCGGCATGCCCACAGCTGGAGCAGATGTGCACGGCCATGTTCTCTACCACGCCAAGCACCGGAATGTTCACCTTGCGGAACATTTCCACGCCTTTTCTGGCATCGAGCAGCGCCAGGTCCTGCGGGGTGGTGACGATCACCGCACCGGCCACCGGGACCTTCTGCGCCAGGGTCAGGTGGATATCGCCGGTGCCCGGCGGCATATCGATGATCAGGTAATCGAGATCGTCCCAGGCAGTCTGGGTGACCAGCTGGATAAGCGCACCGGAAACCATCGGGCCACGCCAGACCACCGGCGTGTTGTCGTCGGTCAGAAAGGCCATCGACATCACCTGAACGCCATGGGCTTGCAGCGGCACGAACCACTTCTGCTCACGCACCTGCGGCCGCGTGCCTTCGGCGATGCCGAACATGATGCCCTGGCTAGGGCCGTAGATGTCCGCATCGAGAATGCCCACCCGAGCGCCTTCACGGGCCAGGGCCAGGGCCAGGTTGGCGGCAGTGGTGGACTTGCCCACACCGCCCTTGCCGGAGGCCACGGCGATCACGTTCTTGACGTTGGCCAGCGCCGGTACCTGAGCCTGCGCCTTGTGTGCGGCGATCACGCAATTCACCTCGACAGTTGCGCTGCGCACGCCTGCGAGGTTCTCGATGGCCAGTTGCAGCATCTGCGCCCAGCCCTGCTTGAACTGCGCAGCGGCGTAACCCAGCTCGAGCTGCACGCTGACCTGGTCACCCTGCACGTCGATGGCGCGCACGCAGCCGGCGCTGAGCGGATCCTGATCGAGATGGGGGTCGGTGTACTGACGCAATACGGCTTCGACCGCAGCGCGGATATCAGCGCTCATGCTTGGCTCCGGAGATGGCAGGAAAGGCGCCTATCCTACCCGAGCTGCCTGGCTGATGCAGGCTGGCGGCCACCTGAGCCGCCAGCACGCAGAACTCACTGCACGGGCTGGCCCGGCAGCGGCTTGAGGTTTACCTCGACGCGGCGGTTCTGCGCACGCCCCTCGGCGGAGGCGTTGTCGGCAATCGGATTGTCCGGGCCGGCACCGCGACTGGACAGGCGCGAGCCGTCGATGCCCTGGGCGGTCAGGTAGCTCGTCACACTCTGCGCACGGCGCTCGGACAGCGCCATGTTGTGCTGACGCGACCCGGTGCTGTCGGTGTAACCGACGATCTCGATGCTGTTGTTCTGAAACTGTTTGAACGAGGTGGCCAGGTTGTTCAGCGGCGTGTAGAAGCTCGGCGCAATGTCCGCCGAGTCGGTGGCGAAGGTGATGTTGCCCGGCATGATCAGCTTGATGTCGTCACCCTGGCGCTGCACCTCCACACCGGTGCCTTCCATGCTGCGGCGCAGTTCGGCCTCCTGGCGATCGGCGTAATAGCCGTAGCCGGCACCCGCCGCGCCGGCCAGCACCGCACCGATGGCCGCCCCCTTGCCACGGTCGTTATGGCTGATCGCTGCGCCGACAGCCGCGCCGGCAAGCGCTGCCAGGCCGCCGTAGGTCGCGGTACGGTGACCGCTGCCGCCGGGCGCCCCACCGCCGACATTGTCATAAGGATTGCTGGAGGCACAGCCAACCAGCAGAGCCAGCGCAGTGGCACAGGCGAGCGGACGTAGAATTGCACGCATGGTTCATCTCCTGGATGGAGAGCGGAAGGTAATCCTTGGAACCCGCTCACGCCTGTAAATTCAAGCCGATAGCCGCTGAATTTGCCCGCTGGCCGGAACGCGCCCGGTTACTTTATAGTGATCGACCACCCGCCAATCGATGACAGCCTGACAATGTCCCAAGCTCGCCAGATTCTCGTTACCAGCGCCCTCCCCTATGCCAACGGTTCGATCCACCTTGGCCATATGCTCGAGTACATCCAGACCGACATGTGGGTGCGTTTCCAGAAGCTGCGCGGCAACCAGGCCATCTACGTGTGCGCCGACGATGCCCACGGCTCGGCGATCATGCTGCGCGCGGAGAAGGAAGGCATTACCCCGGAACAGCTGATCGACGGCGTCAAGGCCGAGCACAGCGGCGACTTCGCCCACTTTCTGGTGGACTTCGACAATTTCCACTCCACCCACTCGCCGGAGAACCGCGAGCTGTCGGAGTCGATCTACAAGGCGCTGCGTGACAACGGCCACATCGCCACGCGTTCGGTAACCCAGTACTTCGACCCGGAAAAGGGCATGTTCCTGGCCGACCGCTTCATCAAGGGCACCTGCCCGAAATGCGCAACGCCGGACCAGTACGGCGACAACTGCGAGAAATGCGGTGCCACCTACGAGCCCACCGAACTGAAAGACCCGCGCTCGGCGATTTCCGGCGCGGTGCCGGTGCTCAAGGACTCCAAGCACTTCTTCTTCAAGCTGCCGCAGTTCCAGGACATGCTCCAGCAGTGGACGCGCAGCGGCACCCTGCAGGAATCGGTAGCCAACAAGCTCGCCGAGTGGCTCGATGGCGGCCTGCACGAGTGGGACATCAGCCGTGATGCGCCCTACTTCGGTTTCGAGATTCCCGACGAGCCGGGCAAGTATTTCTACGTCTGGCTGGATGCGCCGATCGGCTACATGGCCAGCTTCAAGAACCTCTGCGCGCGCCGCCCGGAGCTGGACTTCGATGCGTTCTGGAACAAGGACTCCAAGGCCGAGGTGTATCACTTCATCGGCAAGGACATCGTCAACTTCCACGCCCTGTTCTGGCCGGCCATGCTTGAAGGCGCCGGCTACCGCAAGCCGACCGCCATCAACGTGCACGGCTACCTGACCGTCAATGGCCAGAAGATGTCCAAGTCGCGTGGCACCTTCATCAAGGCGCGCACCTACCTGGATCACCTGAACCCCGAATACCTGCGCTACTACTACGCCGCCAAGTTGGGCCGTGGCGTCGACGACCTCGATCTGAACCTCGAGGACTTCATCCAGAAGGTCAACTCGGACCTGGTCGGCAAGGTGGTCAACATCGCCAGCCGCTGCGCCGGCTTCATCCACAAGGGCAACGCCGGCGTGCTGGTTGCCGCCAACCCGGAACCCGAGCTGTGGAACGCCTTCCAGAGCGCCGCGCCAGGCATCGCCGAAGCCTACGAGAGCCGCGATTTCGCCCGCGCCATGCGTGAAATCATGGCCCTGGCCGACCGCGCCAACGCCTGGATCGCCGACAAGGCGCCCTGGTCGCTGGCCAAGCAGGAAGGCAAGGCCGACGAGGTGCAGGCGATCTGTGCCCTGGGCGTCAACCTGTTCCGCCAGTTGGTGATCTTCCTCAAGCCGGTACTGCCGAACCTGGCGCGCGATGCCGAGGCCTTCCTCAATGTCGCGCCGCTGGAGTGGAAGGACCTGACCACGCTGCTGGCCGATCATCAGCTCAATCCGTTCACCCCGCTGCTCAGCCGCATCGAGCCGGCCAAGGTGCAAGCCATGGTCGAGGCCTCCAAGGAAGACCTGGCGGCCGCCGAAGCACCCCGAGGAAACGGCGAACTGAAAAAGGATCCGCTGGCCGCGGAGATCGCCTTTGACGCCTTCGCAGCCGTCGACCTGCGCATCGCGCTGATCGAGAAATGCGAGTTCGTCGAAGGCGCCGACAAGCTGCTGCGCCTGACCCTGGATATCGGCGACGAGAAACGCAACGTGTTCAGCGGCATCAAGAGCGCCTACCCGGACCCCAGCAAGCTGGAAGGCCGCCTGACGCTGTACGTGGCCAACCTGGCAGCACGCAAGATGAAGTTCGGCGTGTCCGAAGGCATGGTGCTGGCTGCCGGCCCCGGCGGCGAAGAAATCTACCTGCTCAGCCCGGACAGCGGTGCCAAGCCGGGCCAACGCGTCAAGTAACCGATCTGGAGCAAGGATGCTTATCCAACGAACCTGGTTTCTCGCCTCTGCCCTGGCCCTGCTGACCCTGGTCGGCTGCTCGCCGTCCGGTGACGGTCGCGCACCGGCAGGTGCCGCGCTGCAGGGTGAAACGGCGCAACAGGGCGCCTTTCTCGCCTACGAACACAGCGTCGGTATTCGCCTGCCGGTCGAGCAGGTCGAGCCGCGCCTGGCTGCGGTCCGTGAAGCGTGCAGCAGCCAGCGTTTCGGCCAGTGCGACCTGCTGGCCATCGAGCAGAGCCAAGGCCATTACCAGGCGGCCAGCATCACCGTGCGCATCGCGCCGGCGGGTGTCGAACCGCTGGTTGGTTTTGCCGGCGAAGGCGGCGAACTGCAGAGCCGCCATACCCGCGCCGAGGACCTGGCTCAGGCAGTCAGCGATACCGAACAGCAACGCCAACGCCTGGAACGCCAGCAGAAAACCCTGCTGCTCTATCAGGCGCGCACCGACCTGAGCGTCAGCGACATGCTCGCCCTGGCCCGCGAACTGGCCGAGGTAGAGGTGCAACTGGCAGGCAATGCCCAGCAGTCGGCGCAGCAGCAACGTCGCCTGACCACCAACCTGCTGACCATCAGCTTCAGCACCGAAGGCGAACCTGTTGGGCGCCTGGCGCGTATCGGCGACGCGGCAAGTGGCATGCTCGACAACGCCACCGAGGGCGCCACCGAAGCGCTAAAACTGCTTGGCTACGGCATCCCCTTCGTGATCATTCTGTTTCCGCTCGCCCTGCTGGTTCGCTGGCTGTGGCGTAAGGCGAGCCGCGCACGCAACACCGCATGAGTGAGCGCTGGCGTGGCCGTGCCGCTGTACCGGGCGCGGCCCATGCCGGATAATGCCCGGCTCACGCGCCAGCCAGACCTGCAACAGCGATGATCGACTCCCGCAACCTTACCTATCCGTACCGCCATGGGGCGTTCCCGTGCCGGCGCGCCTGGGCGCGCCCATGAGGGCCGCGCAGCGTATTGCCGCCATCGACGCGCTGCTGCCGCAGACGCAATGCGGCAAGTGCGGTCATCCGGGCTGCCTGCCCTACGCAGAGGGCATTGCTGCGGGTGAGGCGATCAACAAGTGCCCGCCCGGCGGCACGGCGACCATCCATGCCCTGGCCGACCTGTTGCAGATACCGGAGCTGCCCCTGGCACTGCCGGCAACGGCGCCGCAGGTGGCGGTGATCCGCGAGGCCGAGTGCATCGGCTGCACCAAGTGCATCCAGGCCTGCCCGGTGGACGCCATCGTTGGCGCGGCCAAGCTGATGCACACGGTGATCAACGATGAATGCACGGGCTGCGAGTTGTGCATCGCCCCTTGCCCGGTGGACTGCATAGACCTGATTGCCCTGGCGCCGCCCGAGGCCGAGGAGCAACGCGCGCGCGCCGACCTGTTCCGTACCCGCCACCAGAATCGTCTGGCCCGCCTGGCGCGCAACGATGCCCGTCGCCGCGCGGCCCGCCCGGTACGTCCTGCGCCTGTAGAGGCGCCTGCTGTCGCGCCCCTGCAGCCCCCCGGTGCGTCCTCGCTGAAACAGGCGAAGATCGATGCCGCCATGAGCCGGGCCCAGTTGCAGAAGGCCCTGAAAGCCTTTGGTGATACGCCGGATGACGGCCAGCGTCAGCAACTGGTGGCCCTGCAACAGGCCGCCGAGCAGGATCAACGGCGTCTCGCCGAGCTGCAGGCAACGCCCGTACAAGCAGCCCCAAGCCCGGGCGAGCAGGCACTCAAGCAGGCCAAGATCGACCTGGCCAGCCACCGCATGGCCCTCAAGGCCGGCGAACGCCGCGGCCTCGACGAACAGGCCCTGGCCCCGCTACGCAGCGCCTATGCCGCCGCCCAGCAGGCCCTGCACCTGGCCGAAGAGCGCTGTGGCAAGCCCCCGCCCGCCCGCGTGCTGGTCGACAAGGCCGGGCTAAGCGTGCGGCTGCGCCAGCTGAAGACCGACCTGGCCTACGCCCGTGCCGAGCTCAGCAAGTTACAGCGCAGCGAACCCGCTGACGCTGCCAGGATACGCGATGCCCAAGAGCGCCTTGCCGCGGCCGAACGCCGCTTGCAGGCGCAGACCAGCGCCAGTTAGAGCGCACTGACGAACCCTGATGCCCGACCATGAACGCCGCCAAACGCCTTGAAATCTTCCGCCGTCTGCACGAAGACAACCCCGAGCCCAAGACTGAACTGGCCTACAGCACGCCCTTCGAGTTGCTGATCGCCGTGATTCTCTCGGCCCAGGCCACTGACGTAGGCGTCAACAAGGCCACCGCCAAGCTCTACCCGGTGGCCAATACGCCGGAAGCGATCCTCGCCCTGGGCGTCGATGGCCTGAGCGAGTACATCAAGACCATCGGCCTGTACAACAGCAAGGCCAGGAACGTCATCGAGACCTGCCGGATACTCGTCGAGCAGCACGGCAGCCAGGTGCCGGAAACCCGGGAGGCCCTGGAGGCGTTGCCAGGCGTGGGCCGCAAGACCGCCAACGTGGTACTCAACACCGCCTTTCGCCAACTGACCATGGCGGTGGACACGCACATCTTCAGGGTCAGCAACCGCACCGGCATCGCCCCTGGCAAGAACGTGGTGGAGGTCGAGAAGAAACTGCTCAAGTTCGTGCCCAGAGATTATCTGCTGGACGCCCACCACTGGCTGATCCTGCACGGACGCTACGTGTGCCAGGCGCGCAAGCCGCGCTGTGGCAGTTGCCGGATCGAGGACCTGTGCGAATACAAGGCGAAGACATCCGACGATTGAGGCTTCATACAGTTCTTGTATGGGCTGATTGAAAAAATCTTTTTTACTCGCTTCACATTTGGCTCTATAAGGTCGGCAAATGGCCCCTGTAGCCGGGAGTGAAGCGCATGAGCGGCAAAGAAGACCTGGAACTGGAAGACGACTTCGTCAGCGAAGACTCGGACAACAGCGAAGCACCTGTAGAAGTGGCGAAAACCAACCTAACCAAGCGACGTATCATCGACAACTTTCTCGAAGAACGACGCCTGCACAAGCAATTGGCCGAGTACGATTTCGATCTGTAAGCCACCGGCATGATCCAGATCCAATGAAAAATGCCCGTATCGATGGACACGGGCATTTTTGCTTCTTAGCGCAGTGCGCCGATTACAGGCCGTCCAGATAGCGCTCCACATCGAGCGCAGCCATGCAGCCCGCACCAGCCGAGGTGATGGCCTGACGGTAGACACTGTCGGCCACGTCGCCGGCGGCGAACACGCCAGTCAGGCTGGTCGCCGTGGCATTGCCATCACGCCCGCCGTTGACCACCAGGTAACCGTCCCTGAGCGCCAGCTGCCCCTCGAACAACCCCGTATTGGGGGTATGCCCGATGGCCACGAACAGACCGTCCACTGTGAGGTCGCGAGCCCTGCCGTCACGCTCGCGGATGCGCACGCCAGTCACCCCAGAGCCATCACCCAGCACCTCGTCCACCTCGGCATTCAGGGCCAGCACGATGCGCCCTTCGGCCACCCGTTCCTGCAGCTTGTTCTGCAGGATCTTCTCGGCACGAAAGGCACCACGGCGATGGATCAGGGTGACCCGGCTGGCAATGTTGGCCAGGTACAGCGCCTCCTCCACCGCCGTGTTGCCACCGCCGACCACGGCCACCTCGCGGTTGCGATAGAAGAACCCGTCGCAAGTGGCGCAGGCCGACACGCCCTTGCCCGTGAACGCTTGCTCGCTCGGTAGCCCCAGATAACGGGCGCTGGCACCGGTAGCGATGATCAGCGCGTCGCAGGTATAGGAAACGCTGTCGCCCACCAGGGTGAACGGTCGCGCGGCGAGATCCACGGCCTGGATATGGTCGAAGACGATCTCGGTCTCGAAGCGCTCGGCATGGGCTTGCATGCGCTGCATCAGCTCCGGGCCGGTCAGGCCATGGGCATCGCCGGGCCAGTTGTCCACCTCGGTGGTGGTGGTCAGCTGGCCGCCGGCCTGCAAACCGGTGATCAGCAGCGGCTTGAGATTGGCGCGCGCGGCGTAGACCGCCGCGCTGTAACCCGCCGGGCCGGAACCGAGAATGATCACGCGGGCGTGTCGGGTACTCGACATCAGAGACTCCTCACAGCGCAATGCTGCAAAAAACCGCCACCGGCCAGAACGGTCGGACTTCGGCGGCTGAACAAGGGACGCCAGCAGACTAGCCGCCGCCGCCTGCCGCTGGGAAATGCGCTTTGCCAATCCCGCGGATAGCCGCGCACTATCGCCCTGCCGCGCTTTCACCGGAGCGGCAAAATGGGTAAGGTCGCGCCACGTTCACTTGTTGGAGACAACCTCGATGCGCGCTCCCGTGCTGTCCGGCCCGCAATACCTCGGCGAAGGCCTGAAGCTGGTGATGAGTCCCGGCCTGCGGCTGTTCGTGCTGCTACCGCTGGCGATCAACCTGATCCTGTTCAGCCTGATGATCGGCTTCGCCGTGCAGCAGTTCAGCGGCTGGGTGGACACCTTCATGCCATCGCTGCCAGGCTGGTTGAGCTTTCTGCAGTACATTCTCTGGCCGCTGTTCGTGGTGCTGGTGGTGCTCATGGTGTTCTTCACCTTCACCATGCTGGCCAATATCGTCGCAGCACCGTTCAACGGCTTTCTCGCCGAGAAGGTCGAAGTGGTGGTGCGTGGCCAGGACAACTTTCCACCGTTCAGCTGGGGTGAGCTGATCGCCATGGTGCCGCGTACCCTGGGCCGCGAAGGCCGCAAGCTGGCGTATTTCCTGCCGCGCGCCCTGGGCCTGCTGATCCTCTCGTTCATTCCGGTGGTCAATCTGGTCGCGGCGCCGCTGTGGCTGCTGTTCGGTGTGTGGATGATGGCCATCCAGTACATCGACTACCCCGCCGACAACAACAAGGTCAGCTGGCAGGACATGCTCGCCTGGCTGCGCGAGAAGCGCTGGCAGTCGCTGGGCTTTGGCGGCATCACTTATGCGGCGCTGCTGGTGCCCTTCGTGAACATCGTGATGATGCCCGCAGCAGTCGCCGGCGCGACCCTGTTCTGGGTGCGTGAAGGTGGCGTGAGCTCGGGGCCCGGCGCTGTCATGCAAACGCCACGCTGATGTCACAAACGCTACATGACGGCAGCCCAGACTGCTGTCATGAGCACTCCCCCGCTATTCATCGCCCTGGTCAGCGAGACCTACAGCCCGGAAATCAACGGCGTGGCCAATACCCTTGGTCATCTGGTCAGCGGGCTGCGCGCACGCGGCCATCGCCTGCAGTTGATTCGCCCCCGGCAGCACCATGATGCCCAGGCCGCCAATGACGACGACCTGCTGCTGACCCGCGGCTGGCCGCTACCCGGCTACCGTGGCCTGCAGTGGGGCCAGTCGGCTCGTCACAAACTGCTGCGCCTGTGGCGGCGCCAGCGCCCGGATGTGCTGTATATCGCCACCGAAGGCCCGCTTGGGCTATCCGCTCTGCGGGCGGCACGGCGCCTGCGGATTCCGGTGATCAGCGGCTTTCACACCAACTTCCAACAGTACACCGGGCATTACGGCATCACCCTGCTGACCCGCCTGCTGACCAACTACCTGCGCTGGTTCCACAACGCTTCACGCATGACTCTGGTACCCAGCCTCAGCCAGCGCTGCGAACTGCAGCGCCGCGGCTTCGAGCGCCTGGAACTGCTCGCCCGTGGCGTCGATGCCGGGCTGTTCAACCCGGCCCGACGTAGCGACGAGCTGCGCCGCAGCTGGGGCCTGGCCGAACAGGATATCGCCGTGCTGCACGTCGGCAGGCTGGCCGCCGAAAAGAACCTGGATCTGCTGGTCAGCACCTTTCAGGCACTGCAGCAACAAGCGACAGGGCTGCACCTGAGGCTGGTGGTGGTCGGTGACGGCCCGTTGCGCGAGCGCCTGCAAAAGCAACTACCGGACGCGCTGTTCTGTGGCATCCAGCGTGGCGAGACGCTGGCGCAGCATTACGCCAGTGGCGATATCTTCCTGTTTCCGAGCCTCTCGGAAACCTTCGGCAACGTACTGCTCGAAGCCATGGCGTCAGGGCTCGGCGTGGTCGCCTTCGATCAGGCAGCTGCCGCGCAGCATGTCGAAGACGGCCACAACGGCATGCTGGCCAGCGCCGATGATCAGCGCACCTTCATCGAAGCGGCCGGCTGGCTGATGGAGAACAGCGAGAATCTGCGCCGGGTTCGCCTCAACGCCCGCCAGCATGCGGCCAGACAGAACTGGTCGAGCATCGTCGAGCAGTTCGAACAGCACCTGCACGCCGCGCTGCAGAGCAACGCCGTGCCCGGCAACGGGCGCAATCCGCCCTTGGTGATCGAAAGCAAGCGCGCCCACTGAAACGTCAGCAAGGATGCAGGGCCGCATGGCGCAGCCCCGAGGCTCAGGCCAAAGCCTTCTCGATGGCCTGGATCAAGGCCGGATCGTCCGGCGCGGTGCGCGGCGAGAACCGCGCAAGCACTCGGCCGTCCTGGCCGACCAGGAATTTCTCGAAGTTCCAGGTGATGTCACCAGGGAATTCGGCGCCCTCGCCAGCCAGCAAACGATACAGCGGATGACGACCGCTGCCGTTGACCTCGAGCTTGCTGCTCAGCGGAAAGGTCACGCCGTAATTCAGGCTGCAGAACTGGGCAATGGCCGCCTCGTCGTCGGGCTCCTGCCCGGCGAACTGGTTGCAGGGCACGCCCAGCACGCTGAAGCCCTGTGCGGCATAGGTCTGCTGCAGGCGCTCGAGGCCGGCATATTGCGGCGTGAGCCCGCATTTGGACGCGACGTTGACCACCAGCACCACCTTGCCCTTGAGCGGGGCCAACGGCAGCTCCTGGCCGTCCAGTGCGTGCAGTGTCAGGTGGTGAAAGGCGCTCATGATGGGTGCTCCGGGTAACGCGAAAAGGCATGAAGAACGTTCGTCGACGACGATTTGCCGCGGCTGGCAAGGCATAAAAAAGGCGCCTGAAAAGGCGCCTTTTCACGACTGCAGCTTAGCAGCCGTTCATGACCATCTGCCAGCAGCGACAATTGCGCTGCCGACATACGGATCAGTGCTGGTGACCGCCTTCGCCATGGATGTGACCATGGGCGACTTCTTCCTGGCTGGCGTCACGCACGTTGACCACCTTGACCGCGAAATGCAGGCGCTGGCCGGCCAGCGGGTGGTTGCCGTCGACGATCACGTCGTCGCCTTCCAGCTCGCGAATGGTGACGATCTGCATGCCGCCGTCCGGGCCGGAAGCGTGGAACTGCATGCCGACTTCCAGCTCGTCGACGCCTTCGAACATCGAACGGTTCAGGGTGGCGACCAGCTCGGCGCTGTATTCGCCGTAGGCTTCTTCCGGCTCGACGGAAACCTTGACTTCATCACCGGCTTGCTTGCCGACCAGCGCCTTCTCGAGACCGACGATGATGTTGCCGGCACCGTGCAGGTAAACCAGCGGCGCGCCGCCAGCGGAACTATCGATCACCTCACCGGCATCGTTGGTCAGGGTATAGTCGATGGAAACGGCCTTGTTGGCGGCGATCTGCATGGGGCGAACCTTTTGCTCGAGGAAAATGAACCTAAGATTGTAACCAACGGCGGGGTTGAAAGCGACCCAAGCCCAGACGGGCGGGCCGCGTGCGCGGTTACCGTGGTCGCTTTTGAGCAAGATCATGACGGGCACTGGGTCGCCGTCTTATCTTGTGGTCATACTCAACACCTGCGCCATCAGCCGCCCTGGCAAAATCGCGCCTGGGTGCTCGACGCTGCGCAGCGGCACGCGCATATCGGCACGAACTTCACCTGTGGCTGGTGTGTCGCAACACTGGCTCCAACGCCTTCCGATGCTAAGGACTTCTGAATGCCCGCACGCAATATTCTGGTGATCAACTGCGGTAGTTCCTCCATCAAGTTCGCCCTGGTCGCCCCGGACCAGCAGGCGTTCGCCATCAGCGGCCTGGCGGAACGTCTGGGCAGCGTCGACGCGGCGCTGCACTGGCAGCGAGATGGCGTCAAACATACCCAGGCCATCCCCGGGGACGATCACCGCGCGGCACTCGCTAACCTGCTGCAGCGGGTGCAGGAGGCTGCCGGCGGCCAGTTGCACGGCATCGGCCATCGCATCGTGCACGGCGGTGAACACTTCACCAGCGCCCAACGGCTGGATCCCAACGTGATTGCCACCATTCGCGCCGTTGCGCCCCTGGCGCCGCTGCACAACCCGGCCGGCCTGCTGGGCATCGAGGCGGCCCTGGCGTTGTACCCCGAGCTGCCCCAGGTGGCGGTGTTCGATACCGCTTTCCACCAGACGTTGCCCGAGCATGCCTTCCGCTACGCGCTGCCCGAGCAGCTGTACCGCGACCACGGCGTGCGCCGCTATGGCTTCCACGGCACCAGCCACCGTTTCGTCAGCGCCCGCGCGGCGGAGCTCACCGGGCTGCCGGCGGACGACAGCGCCTGGCTGATCGCCCACCTGGGCAATGGTTGCTCGACCTGCGCCGTGGTCAATGGCCACAGCCGCGATACCAGTATGGGCCTGACGCCTCTCGAGGGCCTGGTGATGGGCACCCGCAGCGGCGATGTCGACCCCAACCTGCACAGCCACCTCTCACGCACCCTGGGCTGGAGCCTCGAACAGATCGACCGCATGCTCAACCATGACAGTGGCCTGCTGGGGCTGTCCGGCCTGTCCAACGACATGCGCAGCCTCGAACAGGCCCGCGAAGACGGCCACGCCGGCGCGACCCTGGCCATCGAGGTGTTCTGCTACCGCCTGGCCAAATCCCTGGCGGCCATGAGCTGCGCCCTGCCACGCCTGGACGGGTTGATTTTCACTGGCGGCATCGGCGAGAACTCACCGCTGATCCGCAGCAAGACGGTGGCTCACCTGAGCCTGCTCGGCCTCAAGCTCGACGAAGCGGCCAACGCGCGCTGCCTGCGTGGCGTCAGCGGGCCGATCCACACCCACGACCATACCCGGGTGCTGGTGGTGCCCACCAACGAAGAACGGCAGATCGCCCTCGACACCCTGGCACTGCTCGACTGATACGGAGAACCCCATGCACACCTTTTTCATCTCGCCGACCGGCTTTGGGGTCGGTCTCACCTCCATCAGCCTGGGCCTGGTTGGGGCGCTGGAGCGCGCCGGTCTCAAGGTCGGTTTCTTCAAGCCCATCGCCCAGCCGCACCAGGGCGATGCAGGCCCCGAGCGCTCCAGCGAACTGGTGGCGCGCACCCACGGCCTGCATTCGCCCAAGCCCCTGGCCCTCGCCCATGTAGAACGGCGCCTCGGCGACGGCGACCTGGATGAGCTGCTCGAGGAAATCATCAGCCTGTATCAGGAGGCCGCCAAGGACAAAGACGTGGTGATCGTCGAAGGCATGGTGCCGACGCGCCAGGCCAGCTACGCCGCACGGGTCAACTTCCACCTGGCCAAGAGCCTGGATGCCGACGTGATCCTGGTCTCGGCGCCGGAGCAGGAAAGCCTCAGCGAGCTGTGTGATCGCGTGGAGATTCAGGCTCAACAGTTCGGCGGCCCGAAGGATCCCAAGGTGCTCGGGGTGATCCTCAACAAGATCCGCAGCGACGATGGGCTGGACGCCTTCACCGCACGCCTGCGCGAACAATCCTCGCTGCTGCGACACCCGGAGTTCCGCCTGCTCGGCTGCATCCCCTGGCTCGACGAGCTGAATGCCCCGCGTACCCGTGACATCGCCGAGCTGCTCGGCGCGCGCATCCTCAATGCCGGCGACTACGAACAACGGCGCATGCTCAAGATCGTGCTCTGCGCCCGCGCCGTGGCCAACACCGTGCAGTTGCTCAAGCCCGGCACCCTGGTGGTGACGCCAGGCGACCGCGACGACATCATTCTCGCTGCCAGCCTGGCCGCCATGAATGGCATGCCGCTGGCCGGCCTGCTGCTGTGCAGCGACTTCGCCCCCGACCCACGCATCATGGAACTGTGCCGGGGCGCCCTGCAGAGCGGCCTGCCGGTAATGACCGTGAGTACCGGTTCCTACGACACGGCCACCAACCTGAACCGCCTGAACAAGGAAATCCCGGTCGACGACAAGGAGCGCGCCGAGAAGGTCGCCGACTTCGTCGCCAGCCACATCGATCACGACTGGCTGGCCGCCCGTTGCGGCAGCCCGCGCGAGCTGCGCCTGTCGCCGCCGGCATTCCGTTACCAACTGGTGCAGCAGGCCAAGGCCGCCAACAAACGCATCGTCCTGCCTGAAGGCGCCGAGCCGCGCACCGTGCAGGCCGCCGCCATCTGCCAGGCCCGCGGCATCGCCCGTTGCGTGCTGCTGGCCAAGCCCGAGGAGGTGCACAGGGTGGCCCAGGCCCAGGGCATCGAGCTGCCGCCTGGGCTGGAGATCCTCGACCCGGACCTGATCCGCGAGCGCTACGTCGAGCCGATGGTCGAGCTGCGTAAGGGCAAGGGCCTCAACGCACCAATGGCCAGCGCCCAGCTCGAAGACACCGTGGTGCTGGGCACCATGATGCTGGCCCTGGACGAAGTCGACGGCCTGGTGTCCGGTGCCGTGCACACCACCGCCAATACCATCCGCCCGGCGCTGCAGCTGATCAAGACCGCCCCCGGCTACAACCTGGTGTCCTCGGTGTTCTTCATGCTGCTGCCGGATCAGGTGCTGGTCTACGGCGACTGCGCGGTAAACCCGGACCCCAATGCCGAGCAACTGGCGGAAATCGCCCTGCAGAGCGCCAGTTCCGCCCAGGCCTTCGGCATTCCGCCGCGGGTAGCGATGCTCAGCTACTCCACCGGGGATTCGGGCAGTGGCGAGGAAGTGGAAAAGGTCCGCGAGGCCACACGCCTGGCCCGCCTGGCCAACCCGGAACTGCTGGTCGACGGCCCGCTGCAGTACGACGCCGCCGCCATCGAAAGCGTCGGCCGGCAAAAGGCCCCCAACAGCCCGGTGGCCGGTCGCGCCACGGTATTCATCTTCCCCGACCTGAACACCGGCAACACCACCTACAAGGCGGTGCAGCGCAGCGCCGACTGCATCAGCGTCGGGCCCATGCTGCAGGGCCTGCGCAAGCCGGTGAACGACCTGTCACGCGGTGCGCTGGTCGACGATATCGTCTTCACCATCGCCCTGACCGCCATCCAGGCCGCCAACATGCGCCAGTGAGAAGGGCCGATCCGAACGCGGTGACACACTCCGCATTCGGATCGACTTGCAGTTCGGTCACCAATCATTAATCTGTGCGCCAATTGCTGCCAGCGCTATCGCGGGCAGCCAACCTGCCTGAGGTTCGCACGTCCATGCTGCACTTTCTGCCTGCCCCGCTGCTCGGCCTGTTGGGTAGCGTCTCGCTGGCGCTCAATACCCTGTTCTGGTGCGTCCCTCTGTTCGCCATCACCCTGCTGCGTATCCTGCTGCCACTGTCGGTTGTGCAGCGTGCCAGTGATCGCCTGATGACATTCATTCAGGAAGGCTGGATCAGCTGCAACAAGACCTGGATGCAGGTGCTGGGTAAAACCCGCTGGCACATCCAAGGGGATCAGAATTTCGACTATCAACACTCCTACCTGATAACCAGCAACCACCAGAGCTGGGTGGATATTCTGGTGCTGCAGTACCTGCTCAACCGACGCGTCAGGCCGCTGAAGTTCTTCCTCAAACAGGAATTGATCTGGGTGCCGGTAATCGGCCTGTGCTGGTGGGCACTGGGCTTTCCCTTCATGAAGCGTTACTCGAAGGAATACCTGGCCAGGCACCCGGAGAAAAAAGGCAAGGACCTGCAAACCACCCGCCGCACCTGCGCCAGGTTTCGCCACAACCCGGTGGGCATCTTCAACTTCGTCGAAGGTACGCGTTTCACCCCGGCCAAGCACCAGGAACAACAATCGCCGTACCGCTACCTGCTCAAGCCAAAGGCGGGCGGCCTGGCCTTCGTGCTCGATGCCATGGGCGAGCAGTTGCACGGCATGATCAACGTTACCCTGCATTACCCCCAGGGCAGCCCAGGCTTCTGGACCTTGCTCAGCGGTCAGCTGGATGAAGTGGTGGTGGTGGTCGAGCAGCTACCGATTCCGGATCGTTTCATCGGCCGCGCCTATGACCAGGACGAAGCCTACCGCAAGGATTTCCAGCAATGGATCAATGCGCTCTGGGAGACCAAGGACGCCTTGCTCGAGCGCCTGCACCAGCAACACCCTTAGAACCTGTTCAGGATCTTTTTAGGCGACATGAAAGAGGCTGCTACAAGGCAGAAGCGGACATCGTTGCTTTACCTGTGGGAACGGGCGGGGACGCCTAGTCGATGCCCGTGATTTTTTCGCGGGCATGGCCCGCTCCCACAGGTAATCACCAGTCAGTCCTATGGAAGCGACCGGCCGCCCCCGCCACTTAGCTACCAAAATCGACGAACCTCGGTTTGAAGACTTTGAACAGGCTCTTAGGTTCTTGCCGCCTCGTAGAAGCGGTACTGCCGGCGCCCACCACGCTTGGCCTCGTACATCGCCGTGTCTGCCGCCCGCAGCAGGTCTTCGACCGTGTCGCCATCGGTGGGTAAGCAGGCGATACCAATGCTCACGCCCAATCCCGACAGGTCGCCCTCGCCGGCCTGCTCGGATACCTGGTGAACCAGTTTCTGCGCCACCGAGGCCGCCTCGGCCGGGCTACCCAGGCTGTCGAGGATCACCGTGAACTCATCGCCGCCGATCCGCGCCAGGCGATCATAGGGGCGCAGACACCCCTTGAGCTGACTGCTGACCTGGCGCAGCACCTGGTCACCGCGCTCATGGCCCAGGGTGTCGTTGATACGCTTGAAGCCATCCAGATCCAGGTACAGCAAGGCGGCCTTCTGGCCGGTGCGCTGATGACGGGAAATCGAGGCCTGCAGCTCCTGCAGAAACCCACGGCGGTTGAGCAATCCGGTCAGAGCATCGGTGATGACCAATGACTCGAGCTGCTGGTGCAGGTCGCGCACCACCGACATGTCCAGCGCCAGCAGGACCATGCCATGCTCGCTATCCGGCAGCGGCGAACAGGAAAGCGCCACCGGCACGGGGCGACCATCTCGGGTGCGCAGGTTGGCATCATGCAGACGCAGGTGCTCGCGGCGCTGCCAGTGCTGGTAGAAGCTCGAAGCCTGCCAGGGCTGTGCCCCGCCGACATCGACCCAGTCCAGTAGCGCGCTGCCGGTAAGCTCGCCGGCCTGGCAGCCGAGCATGCGCGTGATCGCCGGGTTGGCGAAGCGGATACGCCCATCCTCGCCGACCACCAGAATGCCTTCGGCGGTATTGTCGAGGATCGAGGCATTGAAGGCCCGCTCGCGCTCCAGCTGTCGGGTGGTACGCAGCAGGTCACGTCGATGGCGCTCGTGTTCGAGCAGCGCACGCACCTTGTGCAGCAGCATCGCCGGCTGCACCGGCTTGGCAATGAAATCCATCGCGCCAGCGCCATAGCCCTGACCAAGGACCTCGTCGGTCTGCGCCAGCCCGGAGATGAAGATGATCGGCGTCAGCCGCGTATGCGCTTCAGCACGCATGCGCCGCGCCATCTCGAAGCCGTCCATGCGCGGCATTTGCACATCGAGCAACACCAGGGCCACCTGGGCCTGGGCCAGGTACTCGAGCGCCTTGGCGCCCGAGTCGACGCAGTGCACAGGCTGCTCGATGGCCTCGAGCAGCTCCTGCATGTCGTCCAGATTGTCCTGTCGATCATCGACGACGAGTATTTCCAGCGGCTCATCCCGATCCGGTACCACGCTTACCTCCCTGCCCGCATCGACCCTTGATCATCACAGTCTAGCCATCGCCCGCCTGGCAGCCACATCTGCGAAGGTAGCAGGCATGAAAAACCCCGCCGCAGCGGGGTTTGTGATACGCGGTTTGGCTTACAGCGGGCGCAGGTTGATTTCCACACGGCGGTTCTGTGCGCGACCTGCTTCATTGGCGTTGCTGGCAATCGGCTGGTTCGGGCCTGCGCCATAGGCAGAGATCCGCGAAGCGTCGACACCGTTGGCGGCCAGGTACGAGGCCACGCTCTGGGCACGGCGGGTGGACAGGCTCTGGTTCAGCTCGGCGGAACCGGTGCTGTCGGTATGGCCGACGATGTTCACGCCGTTCTTGTTGAACTCCTTGAAGGTCAGCACCAGCGAATTGAGCGTCGGGTAGAAGCTGCTGGAAATGTCCGCCGAGTTGCTGGCAAAGGTAATGTTGCCGGGCATGATCAGGGTCAGGTCGTTGCCATTGCGCTGCACCTGCACGCCGGTGCCCTGCAGCTGCTGACGCAGCTTGGCTTCCTGGGTGTCGACGTAATAGCCGTAGCCGCCCCCTGCTGCACCACCGACGGCGGCGCCGATCAGCGCGCCCTTCTTGCGGTCTTTCTTGCTCGAGGTGGCAGCGCCGACCGCGGCACCGGCCAGCGCGCCCATGCCGCCGTAGATGCCGGACTTGCCCGCCTGGCTTTCACCGGTATAGGGGTTGACCGTACAGCCGGACAGAACAGCGAAAACGGCCGTTGCGGCAATCAGGGTGCGGAGCTTGATCATGGGTAATCCTTAGTCGTGTTGCGAAGAGACAGACTTCTATCCGCGGCTTCGAGCCAGCGAACGCAGCCAAGTTCCCGACCAAGGCTAACAAGCACCACGCAGAAAATCTGTAAGCAGTTGTTCTTCAAGCACGCACGAAGGGGTTTTCACGCATCTCGTCACCCAATCGGGTGTCCGGCCCGTGGCCCGTCACCACGGTGGCGTCTTCATCCAGGCGGTACAGGCGCTGCTTGATGGAGCGCTCGATGCTGGCGTAATCGCCACCCCACAGGTCGGTGCGCCCGATACCGCGGCGAAACAGGGTATCACCGGCGATCAGCAGCTTGGCCTCGGGGAACCAGAAACTCATGGAGCCTGGGGTATGCCCCGGCGTGTGCAGGGCCACGCCGCAGCCACAGGCCAGCGCCTCGTCATCGGCCAACCACTGATCAGGGGCAGGCACGGGGGTGTAGGGCACGCCGAACATCTGGCACTGCATTTCCAGGTTGTCCCAGAGGAACTGATCGTCCTTGTGCAGGTGCAGCGTCGCGCCGGTCTTTTCCTTCATCTGCCCGGACGCCAGGAAATGATCGAGGTGTGCGTGAGTGTGGATGATGCTCACCACCTTGAGGCCATGAGCCTCCAGCCGCGCCATGATCAGGTCGGGGTTGCCACCCGGATCAACCACGATGGCCTTGCCGCTGACCGGATCACCAATGATGGTGCAGTTGCACTGCAGCGGGCCGACGGGAAAGGTTTCGCGGATCAAGGTAGGGGATATCGATAGCATAGGGTGTTCCTGTAACGCGGATGGCAGGCGGGGAAGCCATTCTACCCGGCACCAGGTATTGCACGGTGGGCCAGTCGGCCGGATCGCCAGGTAAGACCACCGGGCACGGCCCTGATGCCAATCAAGCGGGCAACAAAAAGCCGGCCCTGAGGCCGGCTTTCTGGTTTTACGCGACGATCAACGAACGCCGGACTGGCGCAGCGCTGCCGGGGTGTAGTCGCTTTCCTTGGCGGGATAGTCGAACTCGTAGGAGCGCTTTTCTTCGTTCTTCAGGCCCAGGGCCAGGTAACGACCGGAGAGCAGATCGTGGATGACCTCGACGGCGTACCACGGCACCTGCTTGTCGTAGTAGTACTGGGCATGAGCTTCGGCCACACGCCACAGGGTACCGCGACCGTCGTAGTGGTCGATGGCAGCGGCCTGCCAGGTATCCTCGTCGAGGTAGAAGTCACGCTTGGCATAGATATGTCGCTCGCCCTGCTTCAGGGTGGCGGTCACGTGCCAGACGCGGTGCAGCTCGTAACGGGTCAGCTCCGGGTTCAGGTGCCCCGCCTTGACGATATCGGCGTACTTCAGCTTCGGCGAATCGAGACGGTAGCTGTTGTAGGGAATGTAGATTTCCTTCTTGCCCAGCAACTGCCAGTCGTAGCGATCAGGCGAGCCGTTGTACATGTCGAGGTTATCCGAGGTACGCAGGCCATCGGCGGCAGTACCGGGGCCGTCATAGGACACCTGTGGCGCGCGGCGCACACGACGCTGACCGGCGTTGTACAGCCACGCCATGCGCGGCTCCTTCACCTGATCGATGGTCTCGTGCACCAGCAGCACGTTACCGGCCAGACGCGACGGCGCGGTTACCCGCTGCTTGAAGTAGAACAGGATGTTGCTCGGCTGGCTGGTATCGACGCCCTTCATCATGCTGCGGAAGGCGAACTCCTCCTCCAGGCTGACCGGGCTGAACGAGCCATTGGCCTGCGGCGTCACCTGCACCACGTGACGACGAACGCTGGCACCGCGGTAGCGGGTGATGTGGTTCCAGATCGCTTCCAGACCGTCTTTCGGAATCGGGAACGGGTTGGCCAGCTGGAAGTTCTCCAGCCCTTCACCGCCCTGGATCAGCTTGGTGTTGGTCGCGTTCTGCTTGGTCGCCGCGATGATGTTGTCCGGTACGGTTGCCGTGCGGTGCGTGGTGTAGACCGGCATCCGATAGGTTTCCGGATAGCGCTTGAACATCGCGTACTGGCCAGGCGTGAGCTTGTCCTTGTACTGCTCGACGTTCTGCGCGGTGATGGTGAACAGCGGCTTCTCGCTGGGGAACGGGTCGGCCAGGAAGCCGCCACCATCCACAGCCCCGGCATTGATCGGCAAACCACCTGTCCAGGCCGGAATGCTGCCATCGGCATTACCGGCCTTCTCGGCGCCGATCGCCGTCAGAGTATTACCCAGCTTGGCCGCCTCGTCCGCCGACACCGCCGCCATTACGCCGGTGGCCAGCAGCGACAACGTCAGAGCGCCGGTTTGCAACAGCCTTTTTGTTGTTCTCATAAATGCGTTTTCCTATGAATACGGGCGCTTAGAAGTTCATACCGAAGCTGAGAGCCAGGAAGTCACGATCAACGAGGGTGTTGTAACGCCCATCGAAGAAGTTGGTGTAGGCGACTGTGGCGGTGTAGGTGTTCTGATATTCGGCATCCAGGCCCAGGCTGGCGGCCTTGGCGCCTTCGTTGAACAACCCGTTGGGGCCATAGCCGTCAACGTCGTGGGAGAAGGCGACGTTGGGGCGCAGGTTCACGCCGGCGAACACATCGCTGTAGTCGAGGATGCCGCGCATGCGATAACCCCAGGAGTTGGCAGTGGTGTAACCATGGTCGCCATAACGGGCAATGGAAGTCTCGTTAGGATCCACCGCACTGCCTGTGATGCCGTAGATGGGGTCACGGCCATAGCGGTTCTTACTCTTACCTTCCAGGCCGCCAACGTGCGCGAAGCCGACTTCACCCACCAGGGTCAGGCGGTCAGCGCCCAGCACCTGGTCGAAGAAGTGCGTGAAGGTGGTCTGGATCTGGGTAATTTCCTTGCGGTCATAGCCCTTCTGCACCGCTCCCGGCGCCGTGGTGCCAGCCGCCGCGCCAGCCAGGGCGAGGGTCAGTTGCTGGGTGTTGATCTGCACCGGTGCATTCGGCCGATAGCTGACTTCACCCTGCCAGGCCGTGCCGGTAGGCAGCGTGGTGGAGAAACTCAGGCCATAGAGGCGGATGTCCTCGGGGTAGTCCATGAAGTAACTGCCGTTACCTACGGCCACGGCAGCGCCGGCAAGCGTGCGCGCCTGAGCGCCCAGAGGTCCTGCGAACGCGGCAGGTGGCGCGGCGCCAAGCCATGCATTGCCAGACCCCACCCAGGCTGCAGGACTGCCAGCAGCGCCGACACCCAAGGTGTTGTAAATGCTGCGAGCCGCCGCGCCAATTCTTGCCAAGGCTGCCGCATCGGCATTCTGCACACTGAGGAACGGCGTGCGGCTGTGGTAATTCATGAAGTACGCGCCGTACTCGGTGTTATCTCCCTGCCAACGCAGTGCCAACCCCCACTGCCCGTCATCGCGTGCAGTGTTGTCCTTGCCGCGGCGCACCACCATACCTTCCTGGGTGTAGTTCACACCGGCGCCCGATGCGCTGATGGGGGCCAGGGCCGGTGCCCCGGCTGCCAAACCATCAACGCCACGTAACAAACCGACCAGACTGCTGTTGAGGATGTTGTAATTGTTGTTACAGCCATTGGCTGCCACATCGGCAGTCGAGAAGAAGGTTCCGCAGTTATCGACCACGGTCTGCTTCCAGCTCAACTGGTAGAAGCTCTCCATCGACAAACGATCGGTAATGCTCTGGGAGACATAGAACATGTTGACCGGGATCAGACCTTCCTTGACCTCACTGCCTGGGCGCCGGAAGGCGGAAACGTCAACCGGGTTGATCGAGTTGATGCTGTTCTGGATGAAGGTACTTTCCCCCCAGCTCACCACCTGTTTGCCCAGGCGCACGGAGCCGGGCTGATCGCCAATGCTGTAGTTGTGGTAAACGAAGGTATCGAGCCATTCCGCACCAGAGGACTTGGCACCCGGCTTGCGGCCGTCGTCATCGATATCTTTGAAAGGACGCGACTCATCTTTGAGTTCAAAGTCGTACCAGTATTTGCCCCGCACGAACAAACCGGTATCGCCGTACTTCAGCTCCAGGTCATGAATACCCTTGAAGATCTTGGAGAAGGTTTCGCCACGTTTGAAGTTGAGACGACCATCGTCACCTGTCTGAGTGTAGCCTGTGCCGCCATTGGCTTCGCCGATGAAACGATCATCACGCTTGGCTGTCGACCAACTGGCCCCCACCGACAGCGACGAGTCGAATTGCCCTTCGATTTCCCCGATATTGAAGTTCACCGCGAATGCCGGGCTGGCAAGAGTTGATGCGAGGCTGACGGCCAGCGGCAGTTTTGCCAGACGCCAGAACGGCCTTGTTGTGTTGGTCATCGACGCTACTCCATTTGTTTTTGTTATGGCTGATTGACTAAAGCCAGCGAGCCTTGCCAGGTGTTGCTTGCAGTGCCCGAGACACTCTGGCTCGCCGGTTTAGAAGGATCAGTCCCATCCGTGACAAGCCAAGGATGGTCGGAAACCAGCAATTAGCAAGCCAAACGCTTGTTTGACTGATCAGTCACATTTTTGACGTTGAAATTCGTGCCTTACAGGGACGATAAAAACTCACTCCCGGCTTCCTGCCACTGCGCGAGATCAACGCGAATACGCTTTTTGTCCAGCTTGCCCACACTGGTCTTGGGAATTTCGGTAACAAGGGCGATCTGCGAGGGAATCGCCCACTTGTTGATCATCCCCTGCTCGACGAAGGGCGTGAGGTGTTCCTTGAGAATGCGCGCGTCCAGCGGCTGGCCTTCCTTCGCCACGACCAAAGCAAAAGGCCGCTCCCCCCACTGCTGATCTGCCACACCGACCACAGCCACTTCCCGCACCGCCGGCTGGCGACTGATCAGGTCTTCGAGCTCCAGTGAGGAGATCCACTCGCCGCCGGTCTTGATCACATCCTTGAGGCGGTCGCGAATGTCGATGAAGCCCATCTCGTCCAGCGTTGCCACGTCGCCGGTGTGCAACCAGCCATGGGCCCACAGTTCCTGGCCCTTTTCCACTTCACGGAAGTAGCCCTGGGTCAGCCAGGGCGCGCGCAACACCAGTTCGCCCTGGGTCTGGCCATCGGCGGGCAACTGCTTGCCATCGCTGTCCATGATCGCAGCTTCCACCAGCGGCACTGGAATTCCGGCCTTGATGCGGTAGGCGGTGCACTGCTCCTCGCTCCCGCCGAGCAGCTCATCGTTGAGGTAGCCACAGGAAATTAGCGGGCAGGTCTCTGACATCCCATACGCCGCAGTCAGCTGGATGCCCCTGGCCTTGGCAGCTTCGTAAAGCGCCCGATTCAGTGCGCTGCCACCGATGATTACCTTCATACCCTTGAAGTCGTGCCCCTGGGCGCCGGGCGCGGCCAGCAGCATTTGCAGGATGGTCGGTACGCAATGGGAGAAGGTTACCTGCTCGCCCTTGATCAGCTTGCAGAGCATCTCCGGCTCGTAGCGCCCCGGATAGACCTGCTTCACACCCAGCAGGGTCGCGACATAGGGCACGCCCCAGGCGTGCACATGAAACATCGGTGTGATGGGCATGTACACGTCGTCATTGCCCATCAGGCGGATGCTGTCCAGGCTGCCCAGGGTGGTCGCCATCGACAGGGTATGCAGCACCAGTTGCCGATGGGTGAAATACACACCCTTCGGGTTTCCGGTGGTGCCGGTGGTGTAGAAGGTGGTCGCAACGGAGTTCTCGTCGAAATCGGCGAATGCATAGCTCGGCTCGGCCGCCGCCAGCAGGTTTTCGTACTCCCCCACCGAGCCGGTAAGTTCGCCTGCGGACTGAGGGTTGTCAGTCAGCAGCAGAGTGCCGGTCACCGTGCTGAGCTGCCCGGCAATACCCTGATACAGCGCGGCAAAATCGCTGTTGACCAGCACGAAACGGTCTTCGGCGTGGTTCATGGTGTAGAGAATCTGTTCGGGCGACAGGCGGATATTGATGGTGTGCAGCACCGCCCCCAGCATCGGCACCGCGAACATGCATTCCAGGTAACGATGGCTGTCCCAATCCATCACTGCCACGGTGTCGCCGGCCTTCACCCCGGCCTGGGTGAGCACGTTGGCGAGCCGCGCCACTCGCTCGTTGAACGTGGCGTAGTTGTAACGCATCGTGTCGCGGTAGACGATTTCACGGTTTTTTTCATAACGGCTGCCCGACAGCAACAGGCTTTTGATCAGCAGCGGGTATGGGTGGGCATTCTCGGCGGGGGGGATGATGCGGGTCTGCAACATGGGCTCACCTGTTCTGGACTATTGTTGGAAGCGATGAAGATGAAGCGAAACCTGAGCGCTGATGGCACCTTGCCAAACAGTAACCCGTGACAGCGCCCACTCAATCAGCCAAAAGGATGATTGTGTTGCTCACTATGACCGGCGGGCCGGTTTCGCCCCCTATTGCAGATCAAGGTGAACCTATGACGGATATCGTTATTGTCAGCGGCGCTCGCACGCCCATGGGTGGTTTTCAGGGTAGCCTGGCGCCGCTAAGCGCAACGGACCTTGGTGCCGCAGCGATCCGCGCTGCCATCGCCCGGGCGGGTGTCGCCCCCGAGGACGTGCAGGAAGTGATCATGGGCTGCGTGCTGCCCGCCGGCCTCAAGCAGGGTCCGGCTCGCCAGGCATCGCTTGCCGCCGGCCTGCCGAGCGCGACGGGCTGCACCACCATCAACAAACTCTGCGGCTCGGGCATGAAGGCGGTGATGCTGGCTCACGACCTGATCAAGGCCGGTAGCGCCGAGGTGGTGATGGCCGGCGGCATGGAGAGCATGTCCAATGCTCCGTATCTGCTACCCAAGGCGCGTGGCGGCTTGCGCATGGGCCACGGCGAGGTCAAGGATCACATGTTCTTCGATGGCCTGGAGGATGCCCGCACCGGCCGATTGATGGGCTCCTTCGCTCAGGAAACCGCAGATAGCTCCGGCATCACCCGCGAAGCGATGGACGCCTATGCCATCGAATCGCTGCGCCGTGCACAACAGGCCATGCAGTCAGGCCTACTGGCCGCCGAGATAGTCCCTGTCACCGTGACGACTCGCCAGGGTGACGTTCAGGTCAGCGAAGACGAACAGCCGCTGAACGCCAGGATAGACAAGATCACAAGCCTGAAACCGGCCTTCAGCAAGGACGGCAGCATCACCGCGGCCAATGCCAGTTCGATTTCCGATGGCGCCAGCGCATTGTTGCTGATGACGGCAGAGCAAGCCCGCTCACGAGGTCTCAAGCCGTTGGCCCGCATCGTCGCGCATTCGACACAGAGCCAGGATCCCAGCGAGTTCACCATCGCCCCCATCGGCGCCATCAGCAAGGTGCTGCACAGGGCCGACTGGCAAAAGGATGAGGTCGACCTGTTCGAGATCAACGAGGCCTTCGCCATGGTCACCATGCTGGCGATGCGCGAACACGACCTCGATCACGCCAAGGTGAATATCTACGGCGGCGCCTGTGCCCAGGGGCATCCGGTGGGCTCGACCGGCTCGCGGATAATCGTCACCTTGATCAACGCCCTGCGCCAGACAGGCGGCAAGCGCGGCATCGCCTCGCTGTGCATCGGCGGGGGCGAGGCAACGGCGGTCGCGATCGAAGTGCTGTAAGAAGCCCCCAAGGGCGCACTCGCGCCCTTATTTCAGCTCGGTAAACGCCAGTTTGATCCCCAGGCCGACCAGTACCACACCCATCAGCCGGTCGAACCAGTGGCCCAGGCGCGCGAAGCCGTCGCGCACCCGCTGCTGGCTGAACAGCATCGCCACCAGGCAGAACCACACTGCCGTCGCCGCGGCCAGGTAAACGCCGTAGCCACCCTGCACCAGCAGCGGGGTGTGCGGGTTGATCACCACGGTGAACAACGACAGGAAGAACAGCGTCGCCTTGGGGTTCAGGCCATTGGTGACGAAACCGGTGATGAACGCCGCACGCGGGGTTCGTACCGGTACCGGAGCCAGGGATTGCGCCGCAGCTGGCGCCGCCGGCTTGGCGCGCAGCGCCTTGAACCCGATGTACAGCAGGTAGGCAGCCGCCAGCCACTTCAAGGCATTGAACAGCACGATGGACTGCGAAACGATCAACCCGATGCCCGCCAGCGAATACGCCACATGAAGAAAGATCGCGGTGCCGACACCCAGGGCGCAGAAAACGCCGATGCGCCGGCCGTGAGCCACGCTCTCGCGCACCACGATGGCGAAATCCGGCCCTGGGCTCGCGACGGCCAGCAGGTGAATGAGGGCAACGGTAAGAAATTCCATCCAGTACACGGCGGCTCCAGAGGTGGCTGATTGATCCAGGTGGCGAAGGCTTACGCCCCCCATGCAGAGCGGGCAGACGGCGGAGCGCTTCTGATAGGCTGCACTCTACTTCCCGACAGGACAGCCCGAAAGGTACAGCTGATGAGTAAAGCAGGCCGCGCAGTGTTTCTCGATTACCGCTCCCTCGACCTTGGCGATCTGGACATGGCGCCGCTGCGCGAACCGTTCGCCGAGCTGGTACTGCACGACCAGAGCAGCCCGGCACAGATCATCGAGCGCCTGCAGGGTGCCCGTGTGGCGATCAGCAACAAGGCGGTGATCGATGCGGACGTGATGGCCGCCTGTGCCGATCTCGAACTGATCCTTGTCGCGGCCACCGGCACCAACAACGTCGACCTCGCCGCAGCCCGAAGCCATGGCGTGACCGTATGCAATTGCCAGGGTTACGGCACACCTTCGGTGGCCCAGCACACCCTGACGTTGCTGCTGGCCCTGGCCACCAGTCTGCCGGATTATCAGCGTGATATCCGTGCTGGTCGCTGGCAGCAATCGCCGATGTTCTGCCTGCTCGATCACCCGATCGTCGAGCTCGAAGGCAAGACCCTGGGCCTGCTCGGCCATGGCGAACTGGGCAGCGCGGTGGCCAGGCTGGCCGAAGCCTTCGGCATGCGTGTGCTCTATGGCCAGCTACCGGGGCGCCCACCGCGAGGCGATCGGTTGCCGCTGGATAAGCTGCTTGCCCAGGTCGATGCGTTGACGCTGCACTGCCCGCTGACCGAGCAGACCCGCCACCTGATCGGCGCCCGGGAACTGGATCTGCTCAAGCCAGGTGCGTTCGTGATCAACACCGCGCGCGGCGGCCTGATCGACGAACAGGCCCTGGCCGACGCCCTGCGCGCGGGCAAGCTGGGCGGTGCGGCGACCGACGTACTGACCCAGGAGCCGCCCAAGGACGGTAACCCGCTGCTGGCTGCCGACATTCCGCGCCTGATCATCACTCCCCACAGCGCCTGGGGCGCCCGCGAAGCGCGCCAGCGGATCGTCGGCCAACTGGCGGAAAACGCGGCAGGCTTCTTTGCCGGACAGGCCAAGCGTCAGGTCAACTGACCCCTGATGCATCGGACTTGCAGCTTGCGGCCCACGCCCCTACCCTTCGCGCTTTTGCCGGGGTAGAACCGATGGATCCGCGAAGTGAAGTGCTGCTGCGTCAAGCCGAGCTGTTCGGTGGCCCGGTCTTGCTCGCGGGCCTGCCGGCAGATGATCTGCTCGGGCACCTGCCACAGGCCACGGGCTGGAGCTGGCATGCCGGCGATCATGCCCGGCTGGATCAGCGTTTCGCCGGGCGCAGTGCCTTTGGCGTCACGCCGCCAGCCGCGCTCGTCGGGACGGCTGTGTTGTTCCTGCCCAAATCACGCGAGTTGACCGCCTACCTGCTCGACGCCCTTGCCGCCCGACTGCCCGGCAAGCTGCTCTATCTGGTTGGCGAAAAACGCGCCGGCGTCGAGCGCGCCGCCAAACAGATGGCCGCTTACGGTACGCCACGCAAGCTCGACAGCGCCCGCCACTGCCAGCTGTGGCAGGTGCGCGTGGATCAGGCACCGGCAGCGCCGGACCTGAATGCACTGGCGCGGCGCTACAGCCTGCCGCTGGCCGACGGTCCCCTCGATATCGTCACCCTGCCCGGCGTGTTCAGCCACGGCCGCCTGGATATCGGCAGCGCGCTGCTGCTCGAACACCTCGATCAGTTGCCCGCCGGCCATCTGCTCGACTTCGGTTGCGGCGCAGGCGTGCTCGGTGCAGTACTCAAACGCCGCTACCCACATAGCCAGGTCACCCTGCTGGACGTCGATGCCTTCGCCGTCGCCAGCAGTCGCCTGACCCTTGCTGCCAATGGCCTGCAGGCGGATGTCATCAGTGGCGATGGTATCGCGGCGGCGCCAGCCGAGCTGAGCGCCATCCTCAGCAACCCGCCCTTCCATCAAGGCGTGCATACCC
Organism: Pseudomonas sp. URMO17WK12:I2; assembly: GCF_003253735.1. Taxonomy (GTDB): domain Bacteria; phylum Pseudomonadota; class Gammaproteobacteria; order Pseudomonadales; family Pseudomonadaceae; genus Aquipseudomonas. The sequence goes on from NZ_QKYW01000001.1 coordinate 137,820, forward strand.
ACTACCAGGCCAGCGAAGACCTGTTACGCCAGGCCTCGCGGCACCTGCGCAAGGGCGGAGAAATCCGCCTGGTGGCCAACCGCTTTCTCAAGTATTCGCCGCTGATCGAGCAGCATATCGGCGCCTGCAAGACCCTGGCCGATACCGACGGCTTTCGCATCTACCAGGCCAATCGGCCCTGACGTACTAGGCCTGCGGCACAGCGGCGCAGGCCTTGCCCAACACGAACCGTTTGGGCAGAATGCGCGCGTCCTAGGGGAGTAGTCTCCCGCGAGCGCCAGCTTGCCCGGCACGCATCAACATACTTGGTCGGCTGACCATGGTGCGTGCGACCCAAGATCCGCCAAGACGGATCTGCGCCGTTCGGCTCGAACGCTGCGCAGGGTTTGACAAGACCTATGACACGAACACCTTACCCGGGGCGGGAAGGTTGTGCGTGTCATAGCCGTGTCTACCCGCCCCTTTAGGAACCGCGATGCTGGAATCTCTTTTCGTTCCCACCCTGATCGTTGCCCTGGCGGAAATCGGCGACAAAACACAGTTGCTCGCGCTGTTGCTGGCCGCTCGCTTTCGCAGACCCTGGCCGATCATCTGGGGCATGGTGGTCGCCACCCTGGCCAACCACCTGGCTGCGGGTGCGGTGGGCAACTGGGTCGCCGGCCTGCTGTCACCGGCACTGTTGAGCTGGATCCTCGCGGCATCCTTTATCGCCGTGGCGCTGTGGACGCTGATCCCCGACAAACTCGAGGACGACGAAAGTTCCAGCCTGAAACGCTACGGGCCGTTCCTGACCACGCTGATCGCATTCTTCCTGGCGGAGATGGGCGACAAGACACAGGTGGCAACGGTGATGCTCGCCGCCCAGTACCCGCACTTCATCATGGTGGTGCTCGGCACCACCCTGGGCATGCTGATCGCCAACGTGCCGGTAGTGCTGGCCGGCAACTTCGCCGCCGACCGCTTACCCCTCACCCTGATTCGCCGGCTTGCAGCCGTCGCCTTCGCGGCCCTGGCACTCTATGCGGCCTACCAGGCCATGCTGCTCAGTGGATTGCTGAACGGCTGATGCCACGACCAGAGGCCGCCGCCCAGACGCAGGCGGCGGCTCTTGTCCAGTAAGCGGGCAGGACAGTGGTCCAGGCAGCGCCCGAAAACGTCTTCGGGCGCAGGGCGCTGACGGGCAATCAGTTCTTTTTAGCTTGCTGATACAGCGGCATGACCTTGGGAATCGTCGCCTGCAGCGAGGCGATACGGCTCGATGAAGACGGGTGAGTGCTCATGAACTCGGGCGGAGCGCCTTCGCTGGCCTTGGCCATCTTCTCCCACAGGCTGACGGCTGCGTTGGGGTTGAAGCCTGCGCGGGCAGCCAGCTCCAGGCCGATCAGGTCGGCTTCGTTCTCATTGCCGCGGCTGTTGGGCAGCGTCATGCCGTAGTTCACCGCCGCATCGGCCAGGGCCATCTTGTCCGGCGTCACGCCCAGCAAGGCAGCGGCGCCCTGCTTGGCCAGGTTCACCCCATAGGCTTTGGACATCGCCTCGCGACCGTGCTCGCGCAGGGCGTGGGCGATCTCGTGGCCCATGACGGCGGCGATCTCGTCATCGGTGAGCTTCAGCTTCTCGATGATGCCGCTGTAGAAGATGATCTTGCCGCCAGGGCCGCAGTTGGCGTTGAGCTCAGGGCTCTTGATCAGGTTGACGTCCCACTGCCACTGCGCTGCATCCGGGCGGAACAGCGGCGCCTGCTTGATCAGGCGATCGGCGATGCGCTGCAGGCGCTTGGCGTCGGCACTGGTCTTGTCCAGCACGCCCTTGGTGGACGCCTCCTGCAAGGTCTCCTGGTAGGACTGGGCGTACATCTGGTTGACTTCATCGGTCGACAGCGCGCTGAACATGTATTGCTTGCGCTCGACGCCAACCGAGCCACCACTGGTGGTGTTGACGGCTTGGCATCCTGCCAGCAGCAAAGCCGCAGTCAGCGTGGTAATGGACAACGACGATTTCATGCTGGAACTCCCTGGGAACTTGAACGAATTATGCTATCAGGCTGTTGAAAAACGTAGGCGGCAGCTGACGCGAGGCCTGGGCGGCCCCACAAAAACAGCCGAAGAAGCGGAGCGTACGAGTTGTACATGAGCATTTTACGGCTGTTCTTAACCATGCGGCGGCTACGTAGGTAGTTTTTCAACAGCCTGCTGGAGGCTGCCGTATTTCAGCGCAAGCCAAAGCCTCAGGCAGGCGTAAGACACTCCGGCCCATCAAGCTTCGGGTCATTGACCAGATTGCTCAATACCCGTTCCCGCAGGGGCTGCGGTCTGCGGACGAGCAGCGCCTGCAGCTCCTCGAGCGGCGTATCGGCAGCCAGCCAGCGCTGCCTGTCGTGCGCATCCAAAATCATCGGGCGACGCAGTGACGCAGCAGCCTGGGTGATCATCGCCGCGCTCAGGTAAACATGCCCCTCCACGGGATACGCCTCCCAGACAGCGGCGAAATACAGCAGCGGCTCCTCGCTGCTCAACCAGTACGGCCGTTTACGCGCTGCACCGCGCCATTCGTAGAAGCCATTGGCCGGAAGCAGACCTCGGCGCAGGCGAAATGCCTCGCGAAACATCGGTTGCTCAGCCAGGGTTTCGGCGCGGGCGTGGGCCGGCGTTTTCGACAGGTCCTTGAGCCAGGAAGGGGTCAGCCCCCAGCGCGCGCGAACCAACGCCGGCTGCTCATGTTCACTGCGCAGTAACAGCACCTGGGAGCCAGGCGCGAGGTTCCAGTGCGGCTGCTGGTCAGCGGGAAAACCTGGCTGCGCCGCAAAGGCAGGCGTCCAGCGAAACAGCGCGAAGCGTCCACTCATGAAAGGCTCGATCGGGATGGGCGGACGCCGTTCAACACAGCAACACGCCCTGAATATTGTCCGGCTCGTCGCCGGGTAGTGGTTGCGCGCCATTGTACTCGGCGATCAGCCAACGGGCGCGCTCGGCGTCGGCATCCTCGACCAGCATGCCGAGCAGCCCGCACGCTGGCAGCTCGCCCACCGCGCCGGCCAGATGGGCACCGACCAGATGCGCCTGGATGCCCTCGCTGGCCAGCATGGCCTTGAGCAATTCGCCTTCCATCAGGTCCTGCGGCTCGTAGACGCGCTTCATCAGTCGTTCTCCCCACGCACATCCAGCTGCCAGCTCTGGCCATCGGTCTCGAGCAGGAAAACGATGGGCCGGCAGCACACCGGGCAGTCCTCGATGTACTGCTGGTCACCGGCCGACAAGTCCAGTACCGCCTCGACCGGCTCGCCGCAGTAGGGGCACTGATAATCCTGGGTTTCCAACATGGGGCGCCTCCGTGTGACTTGCAGGGTATAATGGGCGGTCTATTGCTGCACCGCGAGTTGTCGTCACGCATGATTACGGCACAGGGCGCAGCGCTTCCAACTCTTCAATAGCAGCGATAATCACAAGAGATCATGATGGGCGAATTCGACAGCATCCGACCCTATGCCGACGCGGAAATTCCAGCAGTGCTGGCGCGCCTGTTGGCCGACGATGCGTTTCTCGACATCCTTACCCAGTTTCGCTTTCCGCGCCTGGCCGGCCCCTTTGGCTGGCTGCTCAAACCTCTTATAGCCCATCGGCTGCGTTCGCAGTTTCGCCATATCGATTCGGTTCGCGCGCTGCAGGAATCCATCGAGCCGTATATCGACCGCACCGTCGAGCATGCTACCGATGGCGTGAGCTATTCGGGCGTGGAAACCCTCAAGGCCGGCAACCCCTACCTGTTCCTGGCCAACCACCGCGACATCGTCATGGACCCGGCCTTCGTCAACTACGCCGTATACCACGCCGGCCTGCAGACGCCACGCATCGCCATCGGCGACAACCTGCTGCAGAAACCCTTCGTCAGCGACCTGATGCGCCTGAACAAGAGCTTCATCGTGCACCGCTCGATCACCGGCCGCCGTGAAAAGCTCGCCGCCTACCAGCTGCTGTCGGCCTATATCAGCCATTCGATCGGCAAGGACGGCGAGTCGATCTGGATCGCCCAGGCCGAAGGCCGCGCCAAGGACGGTGATGACCGCACCGATTCGGCGATCCTCAAGATGTTTCATATGAGCCGCAAGGACGAGCCGTTCGCAGACGTCATCGCCAGCCTCAAGCTGACCCCGGTGTCGATCAGCTACGAATATGACCCCTGCGACCAGGCCAAGGCCCGTGAGCTGTACACCCGCGCCACCACCGGCAGCTACACCAAGCAGCCGGGCGAGGATGACCAGAGCATCGGCCTGGGTATCACCGGCTACAAGGGACGCGTGCACGTGCATTTCGGCGACCCGATCACCAGCGGCTTCGAGGACGCCAAACAGCTGGCCACACTGATCGATGCGCAGATTCTCACCGGTTATCGCCTGTTCCCTGTGCACTACCTGGCCTATGCCATGTGGAGAGAGCGCGATCCGCAGCTGGACGTCCCGGCGGCGGAGTCACTGTTCACTGCCGACGAGCTGGCCGCCGCCAGGGAGCAATGGCAGCTGCGCCTGAACCGCTGCCCGAGCGAGCAACAGCCCTACCTGATCCTTCAGTACGCGATGCCGGTACGCAACCAGTACCGCATCAAGGCCGGCCTGCCGCTCTGATCAGCACCCAACACCAATGAAAAAGCCCCGAAATTTCGGGGCTTTTTCTTGATCGCCGTCAGGCTCACTGACCGCTGAGGATCTGCCCCAGGGTCGGGTCCTTGAAGGCACGCGTCAGTGCGTCGCTCAACACGTCGCTGACCAGCTTGGTGTTGGTTTCCTGATTCGGTGCCATGCCGAAGCGCTGGTTCAGCGAGGCCCCGTAGCGGCCGCTATAACGGCGATTGCTGTTCTGCACGTCGGCTCGGAAGCTGGCGGTCATGTTGGCTTCGGTGACGTACAGACCTTCCTTGGGCGACTGGTACTTTAGCTCGGCCAGGGTCAGGGTCAGTTGCGGCGCATTGTAGGCATTGGCCGACGGGGTGAAGCCCAGCAGGCGCACGGCCGCCTCGGCCTGGGCTTGCAGCTTGGGCAGTACATCCTGGCCCGATACGCTGATGGCGCTGGTCTCCGGGTACAGGCCACCGCGGGTTCCCAACACCGGAGAAGGACGCCCATCGACCACCCGCACCACCACAGGCTGGCCCTGACCCACGGGAGTCAAGGAACCAATCAGCCTTGGCTGCGGGCTGAGTTGTTGCGGGCTGTGGGCACAACCGACAAGAGCCAGACTGATAACGGCAACCAGACCAAACAACAGGCGATTCATACTCGGTTCTCCATGAGGGGCGCTAAAGGCTGGCGAAGTATAACGAATCGACCTGTAAACGGTGAGCGCGGTTCCGCGTCACTTCCTCGTCACATGCCGGCGGTATAAGACTTTGGTCGCTTTGCATGAACGGAGCTTTTTGATGCGCGCATTCCTGCAGAAAATAGCCAGCCCTCGAAACCCGCGCACTTTTGCCTGTCTCGATGAACAGGGCATCTGCCGCGCATTTCGCCAGAGCGCCCAGCCACCGGGGCCTGCAGGCTGGCATGAGGTCAATGAACAACGGCTGACCTGGCTCGGCACGCCGTTGCCAAAAAGCGCATTCGCCCGCCACTGACCGCCCGCCCGGGCGTTTTCCCCCCTCAGTGCCTGTGCAATAAAAGTCACACGCACCTGATCACTTGCCGCGCTTTCGCCTTATAATCGCGCCCCGATTATAAGGACGCCTCCTGATCGGCATCGCCGTACCGCTGATGCAGTCATGCCATCGGCAACGCCACAGAGAGTCGCCCACTTCGTGCTGCTCGATATCAGCGGCCTTCCTCCATGCAGTGCCGCGTTTTCGCGGAACATCTGCCGGCGGAAACGGCCCAACAGGCACATGAACTTTTGAGGTTCGCGTTCCAAAAGAACGTGAAAAAAACGGTTTCAATAACTTCACAAGAGTGTGGCGCACATATGAATCATCTTGCGGCAGGACAAGGCGACCTCCTACCGTCATCCCAATCCTCAATACAGCTCTGCAACCGCTGACAGGCGCCTTTGACGCCCAGGCCGACGGCCTATGACTGGACGCTGATTTTTTGGAGATGTGGTAATGGCGCAGAACGATTACGAAGCTGTAGATGTAGTGCTGGTCGGTGCCGGCATCATGAGCGCAACGCTGGCCGTGCTGCTCAAGGAGCTCGACCCGGGCATCAAGCTGGAAGTCGTCGAGGCGATGGACTTCGGTGCAGCAGAAAGCTCCAACCCGTGGAACAACGCGGGGACCGGCCATGCCGGCCTGTGCGAGCTCAACTACACTCCCGAGGCCGCCGACGGCTCCATCGACATCAAGAAGGCGGTGAGCATCAACGCCCAGTTCGAGGAATCCAAGCAGTTCTGGGCCTATCTGGTCAAGAAAGGCACCTTTGGCGCTCCCAAGTCCTTCATCAATCCTGTTCCGCACCTGAGCTTCGTGCGCGGCCAGAAAGGCATCGACTACCTCAAGAAGCGTTTCGAAGCACTGCACGTGCATCACGCCTTCGCAGACATGGTGTACAGCGAAGACCGCGCCACCATGAACGAGTGGATGCCACTGATGATGCCGGGCCGTGATCCGAACGAGCCCATCGCGGCGACCCGCGTAGCCAACGGCACCGACGTCAACTTCGGCGCACTCACCAAGAGCCTGCTCGACCACCTGGTTCAGCAGAGCGATGCGCGCGTGACCTTCAATCAGCGTGTGACCGATCTGACCCGCAACGAACATGGCTGGCGGGTGAGCACCAAGGATCAGAAGAGCGGCAATCACCGCCAGATCCAGGCTCGCTTCGTGTTTCTCGGCGCCGGTGGCGGCGCCCTGCCCCTGCTGCAGCTGTCCGGCATCGCCGAGGGCAAGGGCTTTGGCGGCTTCCCGGTCAGCGGCCAGTGGCTGCGCTGCGACAACCCGGAGGTGGTCAACCAGCACCAGGCCAAGGTCTACAGCCAGGCCGAAGTCGGCTCGCCGCCCATGTCGGTGCCGCACCTGGACACCCGCGTGGTGGATGGCAAGAAGTCACTGCTGTTCGGGCCCTATGCCGGCTTCACTACCAAATTCCTGAAGAAGGGCTCGTTTCTCGACCTGCCAATGTCGGTGCGCCTGAACAATATCGGCCCGATGCTGGCGGTGGCCCGCGACAACTTCGACCTGACCCGTTACCTGGTCAAGGAAGTCATGCAGTCCCAGGAACAGCGCCTGAACACGCTGCGCGGCTTCTATCCAGAGGCCAAGGCCAGCGACTGGCGCCTGGAGATTGCCGGTCAGCGCGTGCAGATCATCAAGAAGGACGCCAAGAAAGGCGGCATCCTGCAGTTCGGCACCGAACTGGTGGCTGCTCAGGATGGCACCATCGCAGCCCTGCTGGGGGCTTCCCCGGGTGCCTCGGTGACCGTTTCGATCATGCTCGATCTGATTCGCCGCTGCTTCCCCGAACAGGCAGCCTCGGCCGAGTGGAGCGCCAAGCTGAACGAGATCTTCCCGGTGCCCGCCGCGACGCTGGCAAGCGACGCCGAACAGTACCGCGCCATTCAGGCGCAGTCGGATGCGCTGCTGCAGCTGCGAGATACCACGCCGGCCTGACCCATGGCCTATCGGAAACGGCGCCCTTGAGGCGCCGTTTTCATTTCCTCGCCCCGCTCGCAGGCAATAAAAAAGCCAGTCAGCTAGCTGACTGGCCCAAGGCCTGGCAGGCCGGGTATTACTGGAACAGCGAGTCGGCGGAAAGGCCGTTCTTCTCGAGTATCTCGCGCAAGCGCTTGAGCGCTTCGACCTGAATCTGCCGCACGCGCTCGCGGGTGAGGCCGATTTCCTGGCCGACTTCCTCGAGCGTGCAGCTCTCGTGTCCGCGCAAGCCGAAGCGCCGCACCACCACCTCACGCTGCTTCTCGGTCAGGTCCGAAAGCCACTGGTCGATACTTTGCGAAAGGTCGTCGTCCTGCAGCAGCTCGCAAGGGTCGGTGGGGCGGTCATCGGTAAGGGTGTCGAGCAGCGTCTTGTCGGAGTCTGGGCCGAGGGACACATCCACAGAAGACACACGCTCGTTGAGGCCCAGCATGCGCTTGACCTCACCCACCGGTTTCTCCAGCAGGTTGGCGATCTCTTCAGGGGATGGCTCGTGATCGAGCTTCTGGGTCAACTCCCGCGCCGCGCGCAGGTAGACGTTGAGTTCTTTGACGACATGAATCGGCAGACGGATGGTACGTGTCTGGTTCATGATCGCCCGTTCGATGGTCTGCCGGATCCACCAGGTCGCGTAGGTTGAGAAGCGGAAGCCGCGCTCCGGGTCGAACTTCTCGACGGCGCGAATCAGGCCGAGGTTGCCTTCCTCGATCAGGTCAAGCAGCGACAACCCGCGGTTCACGTAACGCCGGGCGATCTTCACCACCAGCCGCAGGTTGCTTTCGATCATGCGCTTGCGCCCGGCCGGGTCGCCCTTCTGCGCCAGTCGCGCGAAGAACACCTCTTCTTCCGGGGTAAGCAGTGGAGAGAAACCGATTTCGTTGAGGTAAAGCTGAGTGGCGTCGAGCGCCCGGGTGTAGTCGATATACTTGTGCTGCTTGCTGCCGTTGGGCTGCTTGGCCTTGCTGCGCGTAGCGACCCTGGCAGTGGCCGCCTTGTCATCAGCCTCGTCAAGATCGATGTCAGGCTCCATCAGGAGCACTTCTTCATCGATGTCAAACTCCGGCGCTGCCTTGGTATTGAGTGCCATTTTATTGTTCCGTCCCTTGCTGAGTTCGACCAGCAAGCCCTGATGTGCGCTTCTCCTTGGCAACATCAGAGCCCGTCCATCCCACGCGAGCGGGTGAACGAGCGACAGATCAACGACGTGGCAGGTATTGCATTGGATCTACTGGCTTACCCTGGCGGCGAATTTCGAAGTGAAGCTTCACCCGGTCAGTTCCCGTGGAACCCATCTCGGCAATCTGTTGCCCGACCTTGACCTGCTGCCCCTCACGTACCAATAGCCTGCGGTTGTGGCCGTAGGCACTCACGTAGGTATCGCTGTGCTTGATGATCACCAATTCGCCGTAGCCCCGTAACCCACTCCCGGCGTAGACAACGGATCCTCCAGACGCAGCAAGGACAGGCTGTCCCAATTCACCTGCTATATCAATGCCTTTATTCAAACTACCGTTTGAGGAAAAACGGCCGATAATCGCACCACTTGCCGGCCATGCCCAGCCTGTCGCGGAACGCTGGACAGGCTCTACCGGTGTGGTGGCAGGCGCTACCACCACCGGTGCCGACGGACGGGTGCTCGTTTGTGCCGGAGGCGCCTGTACCGGCGTGGAAGGCCGGCCGGAGGTGGTCACCACGGGTGTCGAAACGCTCGGTGTCGAGGCCGTAACAGGCCGGCTGCTACTGCCCGAACCGAAACGAATCACCTGGCCAACGCGAATCAAATACGGTGGCGCAATGGCGTTATGGGCAGCCAGCGCTTTCCAGTCCCAGCCGTAGCGAAAGGCGATCGAGTAAAGTGTGTCTCCACGTTGCACCCGGTACTGGCCAGACGTCACCGGCTGGCGCTGTGACGCCGCGTTATTGCGATCGACGACCTGCACACCACCGGATGGCGAGCTGGCGCAGCCGGCCAGCAACGCACCCACGGCCGCCAACACCAGCAGGTTGCGCAGCATGCCCGAGGAGCGATGTCCTTGTATGGCTGTGGAACTCACCCCAATCTCCCTTGCAGACGGCCCCGAGCGACCGGTAACGAACGCCGAAACGTCACACCTCTTCAACCTGGCGGCGGCGCGCCAGCCATTCAACGCCCAATACCAGTGCAATGGCGCACAGGCTCAGTACGATAGCCAGCAGCAGCTGCGCATCATCACCGCTGATATCGGCAAACTGCCACGGCAATAGATTGACCTGCTCGAGTGGAAACGATTCACCATGACGATTGGTTTGCCACGTCAGGGTCTGCTTCCAGGGCCAGACCTTGACCAGCGAGCCGAGCATCAAGCCCGCCAGAAAGGCCATGGTCAGGTCGCGCATGTTGGCGAGCAGCCAGCTCAGCGCCTTCGAGAACGTCAGCAGCCCCAGCACGCAGCCAGCGCAGAACACCGCTAGCACGGCCACATCGAAATTCTTCACAGCCCCTAGTACCACGGGGTACAGGCCCAGCAAGACGAGAATGAAGCTACCGGAGATGCCCGGCAGAATCATCGCACTGATGGCGATGGCGCCAGCTAAGAACAGCATCAGCGGGTCGGCAGACAGCTGCATGGGCACTGCCAGGGTGATCCACAGCGCGAATGCCAGGCCGATTGCGAAGCCGACCAGGCGATTGCTGCGCCAGGTTTGCACCTCACGCCCCACCAGGTAGACGGACACCAGTACCAGCCCGAAGAAGAATGCCCACAGCGGCACCGGGTGCTCGTTCATCAGGTAACTGATGGCGCGGGCCAGGGTAAAGATGCTGCTGAGGATGCCCAGCAGAACCACCAGCAGAAAACTGGCGTTGCAGGCCTGCCAGGCCGCAGCGATGCGCCCGCGTGCGACCAGCATCAACGCCTGGGGCATGGCGGCGAACGAGGCGAGAAGCTTGTCGTATATACCGGTGATCAGGGCAACGGTGCCGCCGGAGAAGCCTGGCACTACATCGACCGCGCCCATCGCCATTCCTTTGGTATACAGCAACAAGGTTTTCTTCATGCATCCTTCCGTTCGATTTGAATCAGGCCAGTGGGCCGTTAAGCAGGGGCACGAACCGTACCGCGTCGAGTACGTGCCGGGAAAAACCCTGTTCCTCGCGAATAATCAATAACAGTTGCTGAACGTCACCTGAACCAACGGGAATCACCAGGCGACCACCCGGGGCCAGCTGATCCAGCAGCGCCTGGGGCACTTCCGACGCGGCGGCGGTAACGATGATGCCGTTGTAAGGCGCTAATGCGGGCCAGCCCTCCCAGCCATCGCCCCAGCGAAAGACCACGTTGCGCAGGCTGAGTTTGACCAATCGTTCCTTGGCCCGTTCCTGCAAGCCCTGAATACGCTCGACGGTGAACACTCGCTCAACCAGCTGCGCCAGGATCGCCGTCTGGTAGCCGGAGCCGGTGCCGATCTCCAGCACCTTGTCGAGCGGGCCTGCAGCCAGCAGCAGCTCGCTCATGCGCGCCACCATGTAGGGTTGCGAGATGGTCTGGTTGTGGCCGATCGGCAGCGCCGTGTCTTCATAGGCGCGATGGGCCAGGGCTTCGTCGACGAACAGATGACGCGGCGTGCGCCTGATCACCTCCAGCACGCCGGCATTGGACAGCCCTTCATCGTAGAGTCGCTGGATCAGACGCTCGCGGGTGCGCTGCGAGGTCATGCCAATCCCGTGGCGGTCATGCTCCCGATTCATGTCATCAACCCCTCCAGCCAGGGTCTGAGGCGGGTGAGTCCATCCTGATAGGTGCGATCGAGCTGCAGCGGAGTAACCGACACGTAGCCCTGCATCACGGCGTGGAAGTCGGTGCCCTCGGCGCCATCCTCGACATCGCCGGCCGCCGCGATCCAGTAGCCGGCCTTGCCCCGCGGGTTGACGTCCCTGACCGGCGCCGCGGCGCGGGCACGATGGCCCAGGCGGGTCAGTTGCACGCCACGAATACGATCAAGTGGCAGGTTAGGCACATTGACGTTCAACACAGTGCGCGGTGGCAGGTCGAGCTGCTCATGGGCCGCGACCAGCCTGCGGGCGAAGTGGGCCGCCGTGGGCAGGTTCTCGGCCGAACGGGAGGCCAACGAAAAGGCGAACGCAGGTCGAGCCAGAAAGCGGCCTTCCAGGGCGGCGCCGACGGTCCCCGAATACAGCACGTCGTCACCCAGGTTGGGGCCCATGTTGATGCCCGACACGACCAGATCCGGCATATCGGGCAGCAGGCCATTGACGCCCAGGTGCACACAGTCGGTGGGCGTGCCATTGAGGCTGATGTAACCGTTGGCCTGCACGCAGGGATGCAGCGGGCGATCCAGGGTCAGCGCGCTGCTGGCGCCGCTGCGGTCGCCATCGGGGGCGATCACCGTGCAGTCGGCGTAATCAGCCAGCGCAGCATGCAACGCGGCGAGGCCCGGTGCGGCCACGCCGTCATCGTTAGAAATCAGAATACGCATGGGTTGTCCGTCTGCCCTGCCGGCAAAAGCTCGACGATTTCGCGCACCAGAGCGGTGGCGAAACATCCAGCCGGCAGGACGAATTCCAGTTGCAGAATGTCAGGCTCGGGATAATGCCACGTCAAACCGCTAATGGGGAGGCGCAGGATGCGCCGTTCGTGCGCCATGTCCGCTTGTGCGAGCCAAGCTGTCAGCTGGGGCTCGGCCGCCGCGATGCGTTGCTCGAGAGCAAAGGTGCCGCCCAGGGCGGGCGAAGCGCCGTCGCCCCACAGCGGCCCGGTGGGATGCAGGTCCAGTTCAGCCAGGCGAGGATCCAGACATTCCGCCTCGCCAGCGGCGAAAAAGCTGCGGCTGTCGGTAAACGCCAGCAGGTCGCCGGGCAATGCCTGGTTCCAGGTGCCGGCCGCTACCCGCTCGGCCAGTACCCGGTTGAATACGAAGCTGCGCGCCGCCGACAGTACTCGCGAGCGCACGTTGCGCTTGTCCGGCAACTCGCCGCGCTCGGCAAAATGCCGTGCATGGGCCACGTTGCCGCCTTCGAAACCAAAGCGCTGGGCGCCGTAGTAATTGGGAATACCCTGCGCGCGGATGGCTTGCAGGCGCTGGTCCAACGCTGCCTGATCGGCCTTGAGCTGGGTCAGGCGCAAGGTAAAGCCATTGGCGGCATGGGCGCCGCGCTGCAGCTTGCGGCTGTGACGCACCTGCTTGAGGATCGCCAGGGTATCGTCCTGGGCGGCGCTCAGATCGGGATCATGCTTGCCCGGCAGATGCAGGCTGAACCACTGCCGCGTCAGCGCCTGCTTATCCTTCAGGCCGGCGTAACTGATCAGCCGGATGGGCACGCCCGCGGCACGCGCCAGGCGCCGCGCGGCATCCTCGGTGTTCAGCCCGCGCTTTTCGACCCATAGCCACAGGTGCTCGCCAGCGCCGGACAGCTCGATGTCCAGCACCTCGTCGACCTGAAAATCTTCGGCCGTTGCCTTGAGCACGGCCTGCCCGCAGGGTACGCCATGGGCGCGTGGGCCGAGCAGCTCCAGTTCGGTCATGCGCTGACCAGCAAGGCGACGGCGTGTACAGCGATGCCTTCCTCGCGCCCCACGAAACCGAGCTTCTCGGTAGTGGTGGCCTTGACGTTGACCTGATCGAGCTCGACCTGCAGGTCTTCGGCGATCAGCGCGCGCATGGCTTCGATATGCGGCGCCATCTTCGGCGCCTGGGCCTCGATGGTGGCGTCGACGTTGCCGACCTTCCAGCCCTTGGCGTGCACCAGGCCGAGCACATGGCGCAGCAGCACACGGCTGTCGGCGCCCTTGAAGTCAGGGTCGGTATCGGGGAAATGCTTGCCGATATCACCGAGCGCCACTGCGCCAAGCAGTGCATCGCTCAGGGCGTGCAGCAGCACGTCGCCATCGGAGTGGGCAACCAGGCCGAACCTGTGGGGGATGCGCACCCCGCCCAGGGTGATGAAATCCCCGTCGCCGAACCGATGCACGTCGTAACCATGGCCAATCCGCATGAGCCGATGCCCTCGCAAAAAGGCCGATTCTACCCGAAAGCTCGGCCCGAGGCGGGCCTGCAAGGCGACAGCGTGGAACATTGCCCGCTCAGCCGCGACAGAGTGAGCAAAACGCTGCACTGCCCTGCCACCATTGGCAATGAGCGGCCTTGCGCAGTTGGTCATGACGAAAAACGTGGGAATGTTTTTGCGCTTCCAGCAGTCGACAAGAGGTAGCAGAATTTCCCGCAACCATGGAGAACATCATGGCCGTAGCAAAAAAACCTGCAGTCGCTAAACCCAAGGCAAAAGCCGCGCCGTCGAAACTCAAGGGCGATGGCCTGAGCATCAACACCAGCGTCGATGGCAGTGCTCGCGAAAAAGTCGCCGAAGCGCTGACCAAGGCAGTAGCCGACAGCTACACCCTGTACGTGAAGACCCTGGGTGTGCACTGGAACGTGCAAGGCGCCAACTTCTATGGCCTGCACAAGCTGACCGACGGGCAGTACAACGAACTGCACCAGGCCGCCGACGAGATCGCCGAGCGCATCCGCGCCCTGGGCAAGCTGGTACCTACCGGCGGGGAAACCTTCCGCGCGCTGACCGTGATCGACAACGAGGCGCCCCACGGCACCACGCCGCAGATGATCAAGCAGCTGGTGCAGGACAACGAGACCGCTGCCCGTCGCATGAGCGAGTTCGCGGAGCTGGCCGAAGAAGCTGGCGACCTGTTCAGCCACGATATGCTGGTAGCGCGTATCGGCGTGCACGAGCAGAACGCCTGGATGCTGCGTTCCAGCCTGGGCGAATAATCGTTCTGCGCTAAAAAAAGGGCGCTGCAGATTTGGTCTGCAGCGCCCTTTTTTCGCTCTGTGCTTTCACCATCGCTTCGCGGGCATGGCCCGCTCCCACGAGAGATCACGTTGTGGAAGCGGGCGGGGACGCCCAGTCCATGCCCGCGGATGCTCTGAACCAGAGACCTCAGCCAGCCAGCGCATCAGCATGATGACGCAGGTGATCCTCGATGAAACTGGCGATGAAGTAATAGCTGTGGTCATAGCCCGGTTGCATCCGCAGGGTCAGCGGGTGCCCCGCCGCCTTGGCTGCCGCTTCCAGAGCATGGGGCTTGAGCTGGCCGTCGAGAAAGTCGTCGCGGTCGCCCTGGTCGACCAGAATCGGCAGTTTGTCCGTGGCTTCGGCGATCAGCACGCTGGCGTCCCATTCGCGCCAGCGCGAACGATCCTCACCCAGGTAGTGGGAGAAGGCTTTCTCGCCCCACGGGCAATTGACCGGGTTGCTGATCGGTGAAAACGCCGATACAGATTGGTAGCGCCCGGGATTCTTCAGAGCACAGATAAGCGCGCCATGCCCGCCCATGGAATGGCCAGCAATACCGCGCCGATCTGAAACCGGGAAGTTGGCTTCGATCAGCGCCGGCAGCTCCTGCACCACGTAGTCATACATGCGGTAGTGACGCGCCCAGGGCTCCTGGGTCGCATTGAGGTAAAAACCGGCGCCGAGGCCGAAGTCATAGGCACCATTGGCGTCATCCGGTACGCCCTCGCCGCGCGGACTGGTGTCCGGTGCAACGATGATCAGTCCCAGCTCGGCGGCCATACGCTGGGCGCCGGCCTTCTGCATGAAGTTCTCGTCCGTGCAGGTCAAGCCGCTCAACCAGTACAGCACCGGCAGCCTGGCACCCTTTTCTGCCTGCGGCGGCAGGTAGACGGCGAACACCATGTCGCAGTTGAGCGATGTGGAGCGATGCTTGTAGCGCTTGTGCCAGCCGCCAAAGCTCTTGTTGCTGGAAACGATTTCGAGGCTCATGACCACTCCGTAGTGGTGCGCCTTGCGCACCAGGGGTTAGCGGTGCGCGAGGCGCACTCTACGAAACAACCGCAAGCATTGAGCGGCCGCTGGGCCACTCTTCGCTTGCAGCTTGGCACTTGCAGCTATCAGTAATGGATGACGGTGCGGATGCTCTTGCCTTCATGCATCAGATCGAAGGCGTGATTGATCTCATCCAGGCCCATGGTGTGGGTGATGAAGGTGTCCAGGGGGATCTCGCCACTCTGCGACTTCTCGACGTAGCTCGGCAGCTCGGTACGCCCCTTGACGCCACCGAACGCCGAACCGCGCCAGACGCGACCAGTCACCAGCTGGAACGGACGGGTGCTGATCTCCTGACCCGCACCGGCGACACCGATGATCACACTTTCACCCCAGCCCTTGTGAGCGCACTCCAGGGCCGCGCGCATCAGTTGCACGTTACCGACGCACTCGAAGCTGTAGTCCACACCACCATCGGTCAATTCGACGATGACATCCTGGATCGGCTTGTCGTAATCCTTCGGGTTGACGAAGTCGGTGGCGCCCAGCTCGCGGGCCACGTCGAACTTGGCCGGGTTGATGTCGACGGCGATGATGCGCGAGGCCTTGGCCATCTTCGCACCGATGATCGCCGCCAGGCCGATGCCGCCCAGGCCGAAGATCGCCACGGTAGCGCCCTCTTCCACCTTGGCGGTATTGAGCACGGCGCCGATGCCGGTGGTCACCCCGCAACCGAGCAGGCAGACCTTTTCCAGCGGCGCTTCCTTGGGAATGACCGCCAGGGATACTTCCGGCAGTACGGTGTATTCGGAGAAGGTCGAGCAGCCCATGTAGTGGTAGATCGGCTCGCCGTTGTAGCTGAAGCGCGTGGTGCCGTCGGGCATCAGGCCCTTGCCTTGGGTGGCGCGCACCGAGCTGCACAGGTTGGTCTTGCCGGACAGGCAGAATTTGCACTTGCGGCATTCGGCGGTGTACAGCGGGATCACGTGGTCACCGACGGCCACCGAGGTCACGCCCTCGCCGATGGCTTCGACGATACCGCCACCTTCATGGCCGAGGATGGACGGGAATACACCCTCGGAATCGGCACCGGACAGGGTGTAGGCATCGGTGTGGCACACGCCGGTGGCGACGATGCGCACCAGCACCTCGCCGGCCTTTGGCGGCTCGACGTCCACCTCGACGATTTTCAGCGGCTCGTTGGGGGCAAAGGCTACGGCGGCGCGTGACTTGATCATGCTGGGCTCTCCAGGTGAATTGCGATGGCAGCCAGTGTAGTAGAGCCATCAATGGAGATAATCAGGCAGAATGCAAAACATTATTGCCCCACAGGGATAATCACCAGTCATGCGGGAGACACCATGAATCGCTGGGAAGGGCTGGATGAATTCGTTGCCGTTGCCGAATGCGGCCAGTTTACCGCCGCCGCTGAACGCCTGGGCTTGTCATCGTCGCAGGTAAGCCGGCAGATCGCGCGCCTCGAAGAACGCCTGCACACTCGCCTGTTCTACCGGACCACGCGCAAGGTGGCGCTGACCGAGGCCGGCCAGACCTTCCTGCAGCATTGCCAGCGCCTGCAGGACGCCCGCGAGGAGGCACTGAACGCCATTGGCGATCTGGGCGGCGAGCCCAAGGGCTTGCTGCGCATGACCTGCGCGGTGGCCTACGGAGAGCGCTTCATCGTGCCGCTGGTCACCACATTCGCAGCACGCCACCCGCGCCTTTGCGTGGACATCGAGTTGAGCAATCGCACCCTCGACCTGGTTCAGGACGGTTTCGACATCGCCATCCGCCTCGGCCGCCTGCAGGACTCTCGCATGCTGGCGACCCGCCTGGCACCGCGGCGCATGTACCTGTGCGCATCGGCTGACTACCTGCAGCGCTATGGGCGCCCGCACAGCCTCTCGGAACTGGCGCGGCACAATTGTCTGATCGGCAGCAGCGACGTCTGGACCTTCCAGCTCGAAGGGCGCGAAGCCTCGCAACGGGTCAATGGCAACTGGCGCTGCAACAGCGGCCAGGCCGTACTGGACGCCGCCCTCGCCGGGCTCGGTTTGTGCCAGCTGCCGGACTACTACGTGCTCGAGCACCTGCGCAGCGGCGCCCTGGTGTCGCTGCTCGACAATCATCAGCCACCTAATACCGCGGTATGGGCGCTGTATCCGCAACAGCGGCACCTGTCGCCCAAGGTCAGGCAGTTGATCGACGCATTACGTTACGGTCTCGCACAACGCCCTGAATACGCCTGAGTACGGCGGCCTGCAGGCCTGACGCTCATAGATTGTCACAACCACCGACGAACCCACTCGCCCGTGCTCCGTCGTACCCCATGAGGGCCCGTTCGGGTCGTTGTGAATCCACCAGCACGAGGACATGGTTATGCAGGTCATGGTCAACAGCGGAAAGCACGTCGACACTTCCATGGCATTCAAGACTGACATTCGCGGTCGAGTGCGCGACAAACTGCAGCGCTACGAGGAGCACCTCACCCGGGTGGAAATTCACCTTTCGGACGAGAACGCCCTGAAAAGCGGGCCCCAGGACAAACGCTGCAAGGTCGAAGCGCGCATGAAAGGCCGTGACCCGATGTCGGTCTCCTACGACGCCTGCGAATTGCAGCAGGCCATCGACGGTGCCATGAACAGGCTCACCGCGGTGCTGGAGCGAAACATCGGCAAGAACGCCAAGAAATGGATTAACTGACCCCCGCAGGTGACTCAGTGGCGGCCTCGCCAGAGGCGCTCCAGATAGTGCAAGTCTTCCGGGCGGGTGACCTTGAGGTTGTCCGCCCGGCCTTCGATCAGGCGCGGCGCCTGCCCGGCCCATTCGATGGCCGAGGCCTCATCGGTGACTGCGACATCCGCTACCAGCGCTTCTGCCAGAGCCTGATGCAAGGCGCCGAGGCGGAACATCTGCGGGGTGTAGGCTTGCCAGATCACCGAGCGATCGATGGTTTCACGCACGCGGCCATCGCTACCCACGCGCTTGAGGGTATCGCGTGCAGGAACGGCAAGCAGCCCGCCCACCGCATCGTCGGCCAACTCCGCCAGGAGGAGATCGAGGTCGGATTGCGCCAGATTCGGTCGTGCGGCATCGTGCACCAGCACCCAATCCTGCACACCGGCCCCTAAGTCCGCCAGGCGCAGCAAGGCATTGAGCACCGAGTCGGCACGTTCGGCACCGCCGGCGGCGATATGGATTCGCCCATCGCGGGCGCAATCGAGGGCGGGCCAGAAAGGATCGTCTTCGGCCAGGCTGACCACCACCCCGCGCAGACAGGGGTGATCGAGAAAACAGTTGAGGGTATGTTCGAGAATGCTCTTGCCGGCCAGCTGCAGGTATTGCTTGGGCTTGTCGGCGCGCATGCGGCTGCCGATACCGGCGGCCGGAATCACCGCCCAGAACGACGGCAGATCAGGTGTGTTCATTCAGCCAACTGATAGAGGGTTTCGCCGTCCTTGACCATGCCGAGCTCATGGCGAGCCCGTTCCTCGACGGTTTCCATGCCCTTCTTCAGCTCCATCACCTCGGCATCGAGGATGCGGTTGCGCTCGAGCAGTCGCTCGTTCTCACCCTGCTGCTCGGCAATCTGCTGCTGCAGCTCGGTCACCTGCGCCAGGCTGCCCTCGCCCACCCACAGGCGATACTGCAGGCCTGCAAGCACGAGGATCAGAACGAGGAATAGCCAGTAAGGACTACGCATGACAGGTGAGGCACTCGGGTAGGAAAGGGTCGCTGCGGCGGACATCCGTGGATTCTCCCTGCGTCATCGGTATCCGGCAAGGCCACCAGTGTGCCTGGTGGTGCTCCAGGAAGGCCGCGCGGCAGGATTGCTTCATCCTGCCGCACGAACCCTGACTCAGCCGCGGAACTCGCCGCGACCGCGATACGGCGCCTTGGCGCCCAGTTGCTCTTCGATACGCAGCAGCTGGTTGTACTTGGATACACGGTCGGAACGGCACAGCGAACCGGTCTTGATCTGACCAGCGGCAGTACCCACGGCCAGATCGGCGATGGTGCTGTCTTCGGTTTCGCCCGAACGGTGCGAGATCACGGCGGTGAAACCGGCAGCCTTGGCCATCTGGATGGCTTCCAGGGTTTCGGTCAACGAGCCGATCTGGTTGAACTTGATCAGGATCGAGTTACCGATGCCCTTGTCGATGCCTTCCTTGAGGATCTTGGTGTTGGTCACGAACAGGTCGTCACCCACCAGCTGAACCTTGGCGCCGATCTTGTCGGTGAGGATCTTCCAGCCCGCCCAGTCGGACTCATCCAGACCGTCTTCGATGGAGATGATCGGGAAGCGCTCGGTCAGGCCTTTGAGGTACTCGGCGAAACCCTCGGCGTCGAACGACTTGCCTTCGCCGGAGAGGTTGTACTTGCCGTCCTCAAAGAACTCGGAGGCCGCGCAATCCAGAGCCAGGGTCACATCGCTGCCCAGCTTGTAGCCGGCATTGGCCACGGCTTCGGCAATCGCCGACAGAGCGTCTTCGTTGGAAGCCAGGTTCGGCGCGAAGCCGCCCTCGTCACCTACGGCAGTGCTCAGGCCACGGGCTTTCAGCACGGCCTTGAGGTGGTGGAAGATTTCGGTGCCCATGCGCAGGCCGTCGGAGAACGTCTTGGCGCCAACCGGCTGAACCATGAATTCCTGGATGTCGACGTTGTTATCAGCATGCTCGCCGCCATTGATGATGTTCATCATCGGCACCGGCATGGAGTACTGGCCCGGCGTGCCGTTAAGGTTGGCGATGTGCGCGTACAGCGGCAGATCCTGATCCTGGGCAGCGGCCTTGGCAGCGGCCAGAGACACGGCGAGGATGGCGTTGGCACCCAGCTTGGCCTTGTTCTCGGTGCCATCGAGATCGATCATGGTTTTGTCGAGGGCTCTCTGGTCGACCGGATCCTTGCCCAGCAGCGCATCGCGAATCGGGCCATTGATGTTGGCCACGGCCTTCAGCACGCCCTTGCCCAGGTAACGGCTCTTGTCGCCATCACGCAGTTCCAGCGCTTCGCGCGAACCGGTGGAGGCACCCGACGGCGCACAGGCGCTGCCAACGATGCCGTTGTCGAGGATTACGTCCGCTTCCACGGTGGGGTTGCCACGGGAGTCGAGAACCTCACGACCCTTGATGTCGACGATCTTTGCCATTCTTGTAAGCTCTCCAGAAGTTGTCGAAAAACACACTGCAGTATTCGGTAACAGCTACCGGCAGCGCGCTGGCGGCCAGGCAGATATACAAACCCGGCCTGAAGGCCGGGCGGTGAAACAGACAAGACCGGGAAACGCCATCAGGCGGTTTCGATCGGAGCCTGACTCTTGATCAGATCATCCAGCTGCTTGAGCTGAGCGAGGAACGGCTCCAGCTTGTCCAGGCGCAGCGCACAGGGGCCGTCGCACTTGGCATTTTCCGGATCCGGATGCGCCTCGAGGAACAAGCCCGCCAGGCCCTGGCTCATGCCGGCCTTGGCCAGCTCGGTGACCTGGGCACGACGGCCGCCGGCAGAATCCGAACGACCACCCGGCATTTGCAGGGCATGGGTGACGTCGAAGAACACCGGGTATTCGAAGGCCTTCATGATGCCGAAGCCCAGCATGTCCACTACCAGGTTGTTGTACCCGAAAGAGGAGCCGCGTTCGCAGAGGATCAACTGATCGTTCCCGGCTTCGACACACTTGGCGAGAATATGTTTCATCTCCTGCGGAGCCAGAAACTGCGCCTTCTTGATATTGATCACTGCACCGGTCTTGGCCATGGCCACCACCAGATCGGTCTGCCGGGACAGGAAGGCCGGCAGCTGGATGATGTCACAGACATCGGCCACCGCCTGAGCCTGGTGGGGCTCGTGCACATCGGTGATCACCGGCACGCCGAAGGTCTTCTTCACTTCGTCGAAGATCTTCATGCCCTCTTCCAGGCCGGGGCCACGGAAGGAGCTCACCGAGGAGCGATTGGCCTTGTCGAAGCTGGCCTTGAATACGTAAGGGATGCCGAGCTTGTCGGTCACCCGTACATATTCTTCGCAGGCGCGCATGGCCAGATCACGTGACTCCAGCACGTTGATGCCGCCGAACAGCACGAAAGGCTTGTCGTTGGCGATGTCGATCTTGCCGACACGAACGGTCTTCTGCGCCATGGGTCAGGCCTTCTTAGCTTGGTGCGCGAGCGCGGCGTTGACGAAACCGCTGAACAGCGGGTGACCGTCACGCGGCGTGGAAGTGAATTCGGGATGGAACTGGCAGGCCACGAACCAGGGGTGGTCGGCGCTCTCCACCACTTCGACCAGCGCACCATCGCCAGAGCGACCGGTGACCTTGAGGCCAGCGTCGATCAGTTGCGGCAACAGGTTGTTGTTCACTTCGTAGCGGTGACGATGCCGCTCGACAATCACGTCCTTGCCGTAGCAGTCATGAACCTTGGAGTTGGCCTGCAGCTGGCAATCCTGAGCGCCGAGACGCATGGTGCCGCCCAGGTCGGAAGCTTCGGTGCGCAACTCGGTAGCGCCGGTCGCGTCCTGCCATTCGGTGATCAGGCCGACTACCGGGTGTTTGCTGGCGATATCGAACTCGGTGGAGTTGGCGTCGGTCCAGCCCAGCACGTTACGGGCGAACTCGATGACCGCAACCTGCATGCCGAGACAGATACCCAGGTAGGGAATCTTGTTCTCGCGAGCGTACTGAACGGTCTTGATCTTGCCTTCCACGCCACGCAGACCGAAGCCGCCCGGCACCAGAATGGCGTCGACGCCCTGCAGCAGGTCGGTGCCATTGTTCTCGATGTCTTCGGAGTCGATGTAGCGCAGGTTGACCTTGGTGCGATTGCTGATGCCGGCGTGACTCATCGCTTCGATCAGCGACTTGTAGGCATCCAGCAATTCCATGTACTTACCGACCATGGCGATGTTGACTTCTTTTTCCGGGTTCAGCTTGGCATCGACCACGCGGTCCCATTCGGACAGATCGGCACCGCGGCATTCGAGAGCGAAACGCTCGACGACGAAATCATCCAGGCCTTGCGAATGCAGGATGCCCGGAATCTTGTAGATGGTGTCGGCGTCTTCCAGCGCGATGACCGCGCGCTCTTCGACGTTGGTGAACTGCGCGATCTTGCGACGCGAGGACAGGTCGATCGGATGATCGGAGCGGCACACCAGCACGTCCGGCTGCAGGCCGATGGAGCGCAGCTCCTTGACCGAATGCTGAGTCGGCTTGGTCTTGGTTTCGCCTGCTGTAGCGATGTACGGCACCAGGGTCAGGTGCATCAGCATGGCGCGCTTGGCGCCGACTTCGAAACGCAGCTGGCGGATGGCCTCGAGGAACGGCTGCGACTCGATGTCGCCGACCGTACCGCCGATTTCCACCATGGCGACATCAGCGTCACCGGCACCCTTGATGATGCGGCGCTTGATCTCGTCGGTGATGTGCGGGATGACCTGGATGGTCGCACCCAGGTAGTCACCACGGCGCTCTTTGCGCAGTACATCTTCGTACACGCGGCCGGTGGTGAAGTTGTTGCTCTTGGTCATGGTGGTGCGGATGAAACGCTCGTAGTGCCCCAGATCGAGGTCAGTCTCGGCGCCATCGTGGGTGACGAACACCTCACCATGCTGGAACGGGCTCATGGTGCCCGGATCGACGTTGATGTACGGATCCAGTTTGAGCATCGTGACCTTCAGGCCCCGCGCCTCCAGGATTGCCGCCAAGGATGCCGAGGCGATGCCTTTCCCCAATGAAGAAACAACACCACCCGTGACGAAGATGAAGCGCGTCATGAAAAACCCTAAGAAGTCAGCAGTGACGGTCGAGCCGCCGGGGAGCAGAGAAGGCCTTGGTTCACCTTAGCAAACATGGCGAACCATGCCGGCAAATAGCAAACATCCACCGCTTCTGAAGAAGCAGCGAATACCTGAATAGAGACGGGAGCGTAGTCTACCGGAAACGTCCTTAGGGGGGAAGAACGGCAAGCCAGCGAGACGTGAAAACGGCTGCCGGCAGAATTATGGCACCAATGGAAATACCTTGCGAATCCGTTAGTTAGACAAAGCCTCAGCCCTAACTCAGTGCCCTCGGCGTGACAGGCTGCACCAGCGGGGAGAATAGCCAATGCAGCTCAACGAAAGCCGGGGCAAGCGGCAGATTGGCAACTGCAACGACCTGACCGTCGCGGCGCAACAGCGGCAGCCGCGGGCGAATGAACTCGGGCACACCGGCTTCCTGCAACAAGCGCTTGAGGTCACGCCGGCCACGACCCGGCACATCGAGCACTTCACCTCCTTGCCGGTAACCGATACTCAGTTGCCCATCGGGAACCTCCCCGAGCACACTCACGACGCCATTGCCAGGCAGCTCGAGCGGCCGGCGCAGCTCTGCCCAGGGCTGCTCGTGGCTCGACCAGGGCGTGTGCCACTCAGCGCCCAACCACAGCAGCTGATCGCCATGACGGCGCAGCTCGCCGCTTTCCAGCCGCCACACCGGCGAGGCATCGGCGGCGGCATCACGCAGATCGGCCCAGCCCTGCCAATGCCGACTGTCCGGCATACGCGTCTCGTCGCCCAGCCAGTGCCTGAGCAAATTGCGCTGGCGCGCCTCGGATAACTGGCGCAGCACCTGCAAATCCAGACAGGCAATGTCCAACCATGGAACGCCCAAGCGCCCTTGTGTGCGCTGCAGGTCGATCTCGGCGAGCTCCTGCAACAAGGCCTGAGCCTCGGCCTGATGAGCCGCGGCACGGGCCAGCACCGCCGATGCACCGGGCCAGCGAGCAGCCAGGCGCGGCAGGATGTCCTGCCGCAGAAAGTTGCGGGCAAAGCCACTGTCGCTGTTCGAAGGGTCTTCCACCCAGCCAAGGCCCTGGCTGGCCGCATAGGCCTCAAGCGCCTTGCGTGGTACATCCAGCAGCGGCCTGACGGCATGCCCCGCCCCCAGTCGACGACTGTGCGCCATCGCCGCCAGGCCCCGCACCCCGGCGCCACGCAACAATCGATAGAGCAAGGTTTCGGCCTGGTCATCCTGGTGCTGGGCCAGCAGCAGCACCTCACCCGGCACCATCAGTTCGCAAAACGCTGCGTATCGGGCCTCGCGAGCAGCGCGCTCCAGGCTGGCACCCGGCGCGACCTGCACGTACTGCACATCCAGGGCAATGCCCAGCTCGTCACACAGCCGCTGACAGTGCGCGGGCCAGCTTTCGGCAACGGCTTGCAAGCCATGATGGACGTGAACCGCGCGGATTGGCGGCAGCTCATGGCGCTGGGCCGCCCTGGCAAGCAGGTGCAACAGCACACAGGAGTCGAGCCCGCCGGAATAGGCTACCCGCCAGAGAGGTGCACGACGCCACGCCGCAAGGCGCGCCAACACGGCGGATTCGAGAGACATGGAGACTTCAGTGAAGCGGCCCCGCAAGCATGACGGCCATCGGGGCGATTGGCCTGCTTGCGGGGTAGAACGGCATCAGGCGATGCCGTAGCTCATCAGGCGCTCGTAACGACGGGCGAGCAGCGCGTCGGTATCGAGCTTGCACAGATCCTCGAGCTGAGCGACCAGCGTCTGACGGATCGATTCGGCAGCAGCGCCCGGGTCGCGGTGCGCACCACCCAGCGGCTCGGCGATCACCTTGTCGACGATACCCAGGCCTTTCAGGCGTTCGGCGGTAATGCCCATGGCCTCGGCAGCTTCCGGCGCCTTCTCGGCGGTCTTCCAGAGAATCGAGGCGCAACCTTCCGGCGAGATCACCGCATAGGTCGAATATTCGAGCATATTGAGGTTATCGCACACGCCAATGGCCAGTGCGCCGCCGGAGCCACCCTCGCCGATAACGGTGGAGATGATCGGCGTTTTCAGGCGCGCCATGACGCGCAGGTTCCAGGCAATCGCCTCGCTCTGCCCGCGCTCCTCGGCATCGATGCCCGGGTAGGCACCCGGGGTATCGATGAAGGTCAGGATCGGCATCTTGAAGCGCTCGGCCATTTCCATCAGACGGCAGGCCTTGCGGTAGCCTTCCGGACGCGGCATGCCGAAGTTGCGGCGCACCTTCTCACGCACTTCACGGCCTTTCTGGTGACCGATGACCATCGCCGGCTGACCGTTGAGGCGCGCGACACCGCCCACGATGGCAGCGTCATCGGAGAAGTGGCGGTCGCCATGCAGTTCGTCGAACTCGGTGAAGATGTGCTGCAGGTAATCCAGGGTATACGGACGCTGAGGATGACGCGCGAGGCGAGCGATCTGCCAGCTGGTCAGATTGCTGAAGATGCTCTCGGTAAGCGTGCTGCTCTTGTCCTGCAGGCGGGCGATTTCGTCGCCGATGTTCAGGGAGTTGTCGTTACCAACCAGACGAAGCTCTTCGATCTTGGCTTGCAGGTCGGCAATCGGCTGTTCGAAATCGAGATAATTCGGGTTCATAGGCATCCGTCATGCGTCGACGGCCAAAAGGGCCGGGGAGCGTGTATCCAAGTGGCGCCTACCTTATAGGAACAGGCGCCTTCAGGTCGACACCTGCAATGCACTTCCGGCGAAAATGCCGGCAAATGCGCCAGGCATTCGCACGGCAGCAAATCATAGGATCTGCTCGCGCCAGGGGCAAACATGCGGTGTCAGGGCCGAAAAGGCGGGCCTGAGCCCGACCTTTTCAGCGCCGCTATTTCAGCGGTATTGCAGGAAGACGTTTTCTCGCCCGAACTGGTCACGCAAAGCTTGAATCAAGCTGTCGGCCGGGTCGATTCGCCACTGCTCGCCAAACTGCAGCAGGGCCTTGGCATCGGCGCCGGTGTAGTCCAGGGTGATCGGGCAGGCACCACGGTGGCGCTGGCACAACTCGCCCAGCCAGCGCAGCCGGTCGCCCTTGAGCGCCGCGGCCTGCACCTTGACCCGCAGGCTTTCGGCCAGGCCGGTGCGCGCCTCCTCCAGGCTCATCACCCGCTTGGCACGCAGGCGCATGCCGCCGGAGAAATCGTCGTTACTGACCTCACCTTCCACTACCACCAGGGCATCGCTCTGCAGCAAGGCCTGGTTACTGGCGAAGGCCTCGGCGAACAATGAGGCTTCGATACGCCCGGAGCGGTCGTCCAGGGTGATGAAGCCCATCTTGTCGCCCTTCTTGTTCTTCATCACCCGCAGGTTGACGATCAGACCGGCGATGGTCTGGGTGTCGCGGGCCGGCTTGAGGTCGACGATGCGCTGGCGGGCAAAGCGGCGCACCTCGCTTTCGTACTCATCGATGGGGTGGCCGGTCAGGTACAGGCCCAGGGTGTCCTTCTCACCCTTGAGGCGCTCCTTGAGGGACAGTTCGCGGGCCTTGCGGTGGTTGGCGTAGACATCCGCCTCGGGGCTGGCGAACACACCGCCGAACAGGTCCATATGGCCGCTGTCGTGACTGCGCGCGGTCTGCTCGGCAGCCTGCACCGCCTCTTCCATCGCGGCCAGCAGCACGGCCCGGTTGCGGTCGATGTTGGCCTGGTAGGCCTTGACCTCGTCATGAAAATGCGGGCCCAGGCGATCCAGCGCGCCGCTGCGGATCAAGGCTTCCATGGTGCGCTTGTTGATGCGCTTGAGATCGACCCGCGAGCAGAAGTCGAACAGGTCCCTGAACGGGCCATCCTGGCGCGCTTCGGCAATGGCCTCCACCGGCCCTTCGCCCACGCCCTTGACCGCGCCAAGGCCGTACAGGATCCGCGGGGTCTGTTTGGCATCGTGGCTGACGGTGAACTTGAACTCCGAGGCGTTCACATCCGGCGGGTCGATGCGCAGCTTCATGCTGCGGCATTCCTCGATGAGGATCACCACCTTGTCGGTGTTGTGCATGTCCGCCGACAGCACCGCCGCCATGAAGGGCGCCGGGTAGTGGGCCTTCAGCCAGGCGGTCTGGTAGGACACCAGGCCGTAGGCGGCGGAGTGGGATTTGTTGAAGCCGTAACCGGCGAACTTTTCCACCAGGTCGAAGATGTTGCCCGCCAACTCGGCGTCGATGCCATTGTTGGCGCAACCCTCGATGAAGCCACCGCGCTGCTTGGCCATTTCCTCGGGCTTTTTCTTGCCCATGGCGCGGCGCAGCATATCCGCCTGGCCGAGGGTATAACCGCCCATGACCTGGGCGATCTGCATCACCTGTTCCTGATAGAGGATGATCCCGTAGGTCGGCTTGAGCACCGGCTCCAGGCCCGCATACTGGTAATCCGGGTGCGGGTAGGACAGCTCGGCCCGGCCGTGCTTGCGGTTGATGAAGTCGTCCACCATGCCGGACTGCAGCGGGCCGGGGCGGAACAGCGCCACGAGGGCGATCATGTCTTCCAGGCAGTCGGGCTTGAGCTTCTTGATCAGCTCCTTCATGCCACGCGATTCGAGCTGGAAGACCGCGGTGGTCTCCGCCTTCTGCAGCATCTGGTAGGTCGGCTTGTCATCGAGCGGGATGAAGTCGATGTTGACCAGATTCTCTTCCGGCTCGCCGGCAGCGCGCTGGTCGCGATGGATGGTTTCCAGCGCCCACTTGATGATGGTCAGGGTGCGCAGGCCGAGGAAGTCGAACTTCACCAGGCCGGCCTGCTCGACGTCGTCCTTGTCGAACTGGGTCACCAGGCCGGCGCCCTCCTCGTCACAGGCAATCGGCGCGAAGTCGGTCAGTTTGGTCGGCGCGATCACCACGCCCCCGGCGTGCTTGCCGGTGCCCCGCACGATGCCCTCGAGCTTGAGCGACATCTCCCAGATCTCGGCGGCCTCTTCGTCGACCTTGAGGAAGTCGCGCAGCGGCTCCTCCATCTCGTAGGCCTTTTCCAGGGTCATGCCGACCTCGAAGGGAATCATCTTCGACAGACGATCCGCCAAACCGTAGGACTTGCCCTGCACCCGCGCCACGTCGCGGACCACCGCCTTGGCCGCCATGGAGCCGAAGGTGATGATCTGGCTCACCGCGTTACGGCCGTACTTCTCGGCCACGTAATCGATGACCCGGTCGCGACCGTCCATGCAGAAGTCGACGTCGAAGTCGGGCATCGATACCCGCTCGGGATTGAGGAAGCGCTCGAACAGCAGGTCATAGGCCAGCGGGTCGAGATCGGTGATCTTCTGCACGTAGGCGACCAGCGAGCCGGCACCTGAACCACGGCCCGGGCCGACCGGCACGCCGTTGCTCTTGGCCCACTGGATGAAGTCCATGACGATCAGGAAGTAACCGGGAAAACCCATCTGGATGATGATATCCAGCTCGAAATTCAACCGGTCGATGTACACCTGTTTCTTAGCATCGTAATCCGGGGTGTCCTTGGGCAGCAGAACCTGCAGGCGCTCTTCCAGGCCATCGAACGAGACCTTGCGGAAGTATTCGTCGATGGTCATGCCTTCCGGCACCGGGAAGTCCGGCAGGAAGTACTTGCCCAGCTGCACCTCGATGTTGCAGCGCTTGGCGATCTCGACGGTGTTCTGCAGCGCGTCGGGCAAATCACTGAACAGCTCGGCCATTTCCTGTGGCGACTTCAGATACTGCTGGTCCGAGTAGATACGCGGGCGACGCGGGTCGTCGAGGATGCGGCCCTCACCAATGCATACGCGGGTTTCGTGGGCCTCGAAGTCGCTCTGCTTGAGAAAACGCACATCGTTGGTGGCCACCAGCGGCGCGCCGGTCTTGTCGGCCAGGGCCACGGCGGCATGCACGTGCTCTTCGTCATTGACCCGGCTGGTACGCTGCACTTCCAGATAGAAACGCTGCGGGAACACTGCCTGCCATTCCTGCAACAGCGCTTCGGCCTTGGCCGGCTCGCCATCGAGCAGCGCATGACCGATCTCCCCTTCCTTGGCGCCGGACAGGGCAATCAGGCCTTCGCTGGCCGCCTTCACCCAGTCACGCTGGATGATCACCAGGTCGTTGCTCTGCCCTTCGCTCCAGCCGCGGGAAATCAGTTCGGTGAGGTTGCGATAGCCCTTGGGGTTCATCGCCAGCAGGGTCATGCGGGTCAGCGGGCCATCTTCGTAGGCGCTTGCCAGCCAGATGTCGGCGCCGCAGATAGGCTTGATGCCGGCGCCCATGGCGGCTTTGTAGAACTTCACCAGCGAGCACATGTTGCTCATGTCGGTGACCGCTACGGCCGGCATGCCGCCGCCGGCGACCGCCTTGACCAGCGGTTTGACACGGACCAGGCCGTCGACCAGGGAATATTCGGTGTGCAGGCGAAGATGAACGAACGAAACAGCCATGAAGAAGCCCTGCAGGAAAAGCGACAAAACGCGGATTGTACCGTAACTGGAAAGTGCGACAGCGAGTCGTTGCACTCAACCGAAGGTGGCGGCTTCCAGCAAACGACGAACCGGCGCAAAGGAGCGTCGGTGAATGGGGGTCGGGCCCAGGCGGATCAGGGCCTCGAGGTGAACGGGCGTCGGGTAGCCCTTGTGCAAGGCGATACCGTAGCCGGGATACAGCGCGTCGAGCTCGCGCATTTCGCGATCACGACTGACCTTGGCGAGAATCGAGGCCGCGGCAATCGCCGGCACCTGGGCGTCGCCACCGATCACCGGGGCACTGGGGACCGAGAGCTTCGGGCAGCGGTTGCCGTCGATCAACGCCAGTTTCGGCTGCACGCTGAGCCCTTCGACTGCACGCTGCATGGCCAGCATGGTAGCGTGGAGGATATTCAGGCGGTCGATCTCCTCCACCTCGGCGCGGGCG
This sequence comes from Pseudomonas sp. URMO17WK12:I2, assembly GCF_003253735.1. Lineage (GTDB taxonomy): Bacteria > Pseudomonadota > Gammaproteobacteria > Pseudomonadales > Pseudomonadaceae > Aquipseudomonas. The sequence continues at coordinate 167,895 of NZ_QKYW01000001.1, forward strand.
ATGCACCAGGCCAGGGCCTTTTCACGAATCTCGTCGAAGAGTTTCTCGCGCCGCGCCTCGCTGAGCTTCTTGGAGTCGTTGAGCCCCAGAATCGGCCGCGCCGGATCGAGAATCACCGCAGCGGTGACCACGGCGCCGCACAAAGGCCCGCGGCCCACTTCGTCGACACCCGCAACCAGCTCTTCGACGGTGGCGAAATCCAGGCCCAACTGCATCAGCGACGCCCCAGCAGATCGAGCACCGCAGTGGCGGCGCGCTCGGAGGCATCGCGGCGCAGGGTGCGATGAATGGCATCGAAGCCTTCGGTCTGCACCTCGCCGTCGACCAGCAGCGGCGACACCGTCTGCGCCAACGCTTCAGGCGTCGCCGCATCCTGAATCAGCTCGGGCACCAGCAGCCGCTGGGCGAGCAGGTTGGGCAGCGAGATGTACGGACTCTTCACCAACCGTTTGAGAATGCTGAAGGTCATCGGCGCGACGCGGTAGGCCACCACCATCGGCCGTTTGTAGAGCAGCGCCTCGAGGGTCGCGGTGCCGGATGCGATCAGCACCGCGTCGCAGGCAGCCAGGGCGTCGTGGGAACGACCATCGAGCAGGGTCAGCGGCAGATCGCGGCTGACCAGCATCTGCTCGATCTGCCGGCGACGTTCCGGGCTGGCACAGGGCAGCACGAAGCGCACACCAGGGCGCAGCCCCCGCAGGCGCTCGGCGGCATCGAGAAACAGACTGCCAAGGCGCGCCACCTCGCCACCACGGCTGCCTGGCAGCAAGGCGACGACCGGGGCATCGCCTGGCAGGCCGAGTAGCTGGCGCGCTGCCGCGCGGTCGGCCTGCAAGGGAATGGCATCGGCCAATGGATGGCCGACGAAGCACACCGGTACCTGGTGCGCCTCGTAGAACTGCGCTTCGAATGGAAACAGGGTGAGCATCAGGTCGCAGGCTTCGCGGATCTTCAGCACGCGCTTCTGCCGCCAGGCCCAGACAGAGGGGCTGACGTAGTGCACGGTGCGAATGCCGGCCTTACGCAGCTTGAGCTCGACGCCCAGGGTGAAGTCCGGCGCATCGATGCCGATGAACACATCGGGCTTGCGCTCGATCAGGCTGGCGATCAGGCGGCGGCGGCGCGACAGCAGCTCCGGCAGTCGGCCCAGCACTTCGACCAGGCCCATGACCGCCAGGCGCTCCATGGGGAAATCGCTGACCAGGCCTTCGGCCTGCATGCGCGGGCCACCGACACCGATGAACTCGACGTTCGGGTGCTGCACCTTGAGCGCCTGCATCAGGCCCGCACCGAGAATGTCGCCGGATGCCTCGCCGGCAACCAGCGCGACACGCAATACCTCAGCCATGGGTCAGCGGGTAATGCCGCGGCTGGACGTCAGGATCGAATCGCGGAACACCGCCACTTCAGCAAACTGGGCCGCCACGTCTTCCAGCTCGACCAGTGCTTCCTCGATGGTAAAGCCCTGGCGATAGACGATCTTGTAGGCACGGCGCAGCGCCTGCATGGCCTCGGCGCTGAAACCACGACGGCGCAGGCCTTCGAAGTTCATGCTGCGCGCTTCGGCGGGGTTGCCGGAAACGGTGACATAGGCCGGAACGTCCTTGCCGATCGCCGCCCCCATGCCCGCGAAGGCATGCGCGCCGATATGACAGAACTGATGCACCAGGGTGTAGCCGGACAGAATCGCCCAGTCGCCGATGTGCACATGGCCGGCCAGGGCCACGTTGTTGACCAGGATGCAATGATTGCCAACCACGCTGTCGTGGCCGATGTGGGCATAGGCCATGATCAGGTTGTGGTCACCAATGGTGGTTTCGTCACGGTCCTGAATGGTGCCACGGTGCATCGTCACGCCTTCGCGGATGATGTTGTGATCACCGATGACCAGGCGCGTGGGCTCGCCCTTGTACTTGCGATCCGGGGTGTCTTCGCCCAGGGAGGCGAACTGATAGATCTTGTTGTGCTTCCCGATTCGGGTAGGCCCCTTGATGATCACGTTGGGACCCAGCACACAGCCCTCGCCAATTTCTACGTCGGGCCCAATGATCGACCAAGGGCCGACGACGACGTCGTCTGCCAGCTTGGCGCTGGGATCGATGATGGCGCGAGGGTCAATCAAACTCATAACTTGCGTTCCGCACAGATGATTTCGGCCGAGCACACTTCTTTACCGTCGACCGTGGCCTTGCATTCGAACTTCCAGATGCTGCGCTTGCTGCTGAGGAACTTGGCCTCGAGGATCAGTTGGTCACCCGGTACCACCGGTTGACGGAAGCGTAGCTTATCGGAGCCGACGAAGTAGTAGAGGGTGCCATCGGCAGGCTTCACGCCCATCATTTTGAAGCCGAGAATACCGGCCGCCTGAGCCATGGCCTCGATGATGAGTACGCCGGGCATGATCGGATGCTCGGGAAAATGGCCGTTGAAGAATGGCTCATTGACGCTGACATTCTTATAGGCACGAACGCTCTTGCCCTCAAGATCCAGATCCGTGACCCGGTCCACCAGCAGGAACGGGTAACGGTGCGGCAAGTACTCGCGAATTTCGTTGATTTCCATCATTTCCAGAGAAGCCTGTAATAAAAAGAAGAGAGCCGGCCATCGGCTCAGGCATCAGATGAGGCATTCCCGCTCGAGGTCACGGCAGCGAGCTGTTTTTCCAACTGCTTCACACGCCGCGCCATGTCGTCCAGCTGGCGGATGCGCGCCACGCTTTTCTTCCACTCGGCTGCAGGTTGCATGGCGGTGCCCGAGGAATAGGCACCGGGCTCGGTAATCGAGCGCGTGACCATGGTCATACCGGTCACGAATACGCCATCGCAGACATCGATATGGCCAACCATGCCAACGCCGCCGGCGATCATACAGTTCTTGCCGATCGACGTGCTGCCGGAAATACCGACACAGGCAGCCATCGCCGTGTTGTCACCGACCTGCACGTTGTGGGCGATCATGATCTGGTTATCCAGCTTCACGCCGTTGCCGATACGCGTGTCGGACAGTGCACCCCGGTCGAGGGTGGTATTGGCACCGATCTCGACGTCGTCGCCGATGCTCACGCCGCCGATCTGGGCGATCTTCTGCCAGACGCCCTTCTCGTTGGCGAAGCCGAAGCCTTCGCCCCCGATCACTGCACCGGACTGGATCACCACCCGTTTGCCGATGCGCACGTCGTGGTACAGGGTGACCCGCGGTGCCAACCAGCCGCCCTCACCGATCTGCGAGCGTGCGCCAATCACGCAATGCGCGCCCAGCGACACGCCGGCGGCAATTTTCGCCCCGGCCTCGATGACCACGTAGGGGCCGATAGCGGCGCTCGGATCGACCTGCGCGTCTTCGGCCACCACTGCGGTCGGGTGAATGCCGGCAACAGCCTTGGGCTTGCGATCGAACAGATGGGACAGCGACGCGTAAGCGAGGTAGGGGTTGGCGACGATCAGCGCGTTGCCGGCGAAGCCTTCCGCATCCGTCGCGGTCAGCAGCACGGCCGCAGCCTGGCAACTGCCCAGGTGCTTGCGATACTGCGCATTGGCCAGGAACGTCAGCTGAGACGGGCCGGCATCCTGCAAGGTTGCCAGCCCGTCGACTGTCTGATCAGCCGCGCCACGCAAGGTGGCGCCCAGCTGTTCGGCCAATTGGCCGAGCGTGAATACCGGTGTGGACATTATCAACGCATCTGGTTCATGCGCTCGATGACCTGGCGGGTGATGTCGAACTGCGGTTTGACATCGATGACCGCGCCGCGCTCGAGCACCAGATCGAAGTTGCCATTCTTGATGACTTCCTCAACGGCCTTGTCCAGGTTGGGCTTGAGCTTCTTGAGCATGTCGCGATCGGCAACCGCCTTGGCTTCGTTCAGCTCCTTGGACTGGAACTGGAAATCACGGGCCTTTTGCTTGAAGTCCAGCTCCAGGCGCTCACGCTCGGCGGTCTGCATCTTCTCGCCGTCTTTGACGATGCGATCCTGAATGCGCTTGGCGTCGCTTTCCAGGGTTTTCAGCTTGTTCAGCTGCGGGCCGAACTTCTTCTCGGCGTCGACCGCGTAGCGCTTGGCCGCGTCGGACTCGAGCAGGGCCATCTGGTAGTTGAGCACGGCAATCTTCATTTCCGCGAAGGCCGGAGTGGCCAGCAGGGTGACGCTTAACAGAACCAATTGAGTCAACTTACGCACGGTGCAACTCCTGCAGAAAAACTGTCTTGGTGATTCGTGAGCAGACGCTTAGAACGTCTGGCCGAGGGAGAACTGGAATACCTGGGTATCGGCGTCGTCCGGCTTCTTGACCGGCATCGCCAGGCTGAAGCTCAGCGGGCCGAGCGCGGTGATCCAGGTAACGCCGACACCTACCGAACTGGCCAGGTTGCCGAAATCGATGTCGCAGCTGTCGCCGCGGCGCTTCTGACCGGAACTGCAGTCGGTGTCGAACACGTTACCGACATCCCAGAACAAGGCGGTACGCAGGGAACGCTGATCCTTGACGAACGGCATCGGGAACAGCAATTCGGCGCCACCCTGGATCAATACGTTACCACCGAACGGCAGCGGATCCTGATCCGGGTCAGCCGCTGTGCCAGCGTTGCCGGTTACAGCTTCCCCACGGCTTGGCGTACTACGAGGCCCAAGGCTGCTGTCCTCGAAACCACGCACCGAGTTGAAACCACCGGCGTAGTAGTTCTCGTAGAATGGCAGCTTCTGAGTCGAGCCGAACGCACCACCGTAACCCAGCTGCGTATGGAAACGCATGGTGTAGGTATCGGTCAGCGGCTTGAAGACCTGGCCGCGATAATCGAGCTTGTAGAACGACAGGTCACTGCCCGGCACAGTGGTCTCGAACACCAGGCTCTGGGAGTGGCCACGGTTGGCCAGCACGCCGCGGTTGAGGGTCGATTCGGACCAGCCGACGGAGGCCTTGAAGTTGAGGTACTTCTCGCCTTCCTGACGGGTGAAATCGAAGATTTCGTCGACGGTATAACGACCCGAGTTGATCTCATCCTGTTGCGCGGTCAGGCCATAGGTCAGGCGTGCGGTCTCGCTGATCGGATAGCCGATGCTGATGCCGGCGCCGAGACTGTCGACCGAATAGCTGGATACATCGACATCGAGTTCGTCGTAGTCGGTGGTGCGGTAGAAGGCGTTGTAGCCCAGGCTCACGCCGTCCTCGGTCCAGTACGGATCGGTGAAGGAGAAGTTGTAGCGGCTCTGGTACTCACTACGGGTCAGGCCGAGGCTGACGCGGTTACCGCTACCCAGGAAGTTGTTCTGGGTGATCGAGCCGCCGAGGATCAGACCGGCGTTCTGGGCGAAGCCCACGCTGGCGGTGATCGAGCCGGAGGCCTGCTCCTCGACACTGTAGTTGACGTCAACCTGGTCGTCGGTACCCGGCACCTGCGGGGTCTCGACGTTGACTTCCTTGAAGAAGCCCAGACGCTCCAGACGGGTTTTCGACTGGTCGATCAGGTAGGTCGACGCCCAGCCGCCTTCCATCTGGCGCATTTCGCGGCGCAGCACTTCGTCTTCGGTCTTGGTGTTGCCGCGGAAATTGATGCGGTTGACGTAGGCACGCTTGCCCGGATCCACCACGAAAGTGATGGATACAGTGTTGTCATCATTGTGCGGCTCGGGCACGCCGTTGACGTTGGCGAAGGTATAACCCTCGTTACCCAGGCGACGGGTGATCAGCTCGCTGGTGGAGGTCATCACCTTGCGGGAGAACACCTGACCTTCCTTGACCAGCAGCAGCGCGCGGACTTCTTCTTCCGGCACCTTGAGGTCGCCAGAGAGCTTCACGTCACGCACGGTGAACTTCTCGCCCTCATCGATATTGACGGTGATGTAGACGTGCTTCTTGTCCGGGGTGATGGATACCTGGGTGGAGGTGATATCCATGTTGATGTAGCCGCGGTCCAGGTAATAGGAACGCAGGCGCTCCAGGTCACCGGAGAGCTTTTCCCGGGCGTACTTGTCATCGTTGCGGAAGAACGACAGCCAGTTGGTGGTCTTCAGCTCGAACAGGTCCTGCAGGTCTTCATCGGCGAAAACCTTGTTGCCGACCACGTTGATGTGCTGGATGGCGGCGACGCTGCCTTCGTTGATGTTGATCTTCAGCGCCACGCGGTTGCGCGGCTGAGGAATCACTTCGGCGTCGATCTCGGCGGAGTAGCGGCCCTGGGCCACGTACTGGCGCTGCAGTTCGTTACGCACGCCCTCCAGGGTCGCGCGCTGGAAGATCTCGCCTTCGGCCAGACCGGACTGATTCAGGCCCTTGAGCAGGTCTTCACTGCTGATGGCCTTGTTGCCTTCGATCTCGATGCTGGAGATAGAGGGGCGCTCGACCACGGTGATGACCAGCACGTTGCCGTCGCGGCCCAGTTGAATGTCCTGGAAGAAACCGGTTTTGAACAGCTCACGGGTCGCTTCGGTGAGCGTGCGGTCGTCGGCAGCCTCGCCGACGTTTAGCGGCAGAGCACCAAACAGGCTGCCCGCGGAGACGCGCTGCAAGCCATTAACGCGAATATCGGAGATGGTGAAGGACTCGGCGTGAACTTCGGCGATCATCAATGCGGAAAGAACCGCAGGTAGCAGCAGACGTTTCATGAAGTCCTTTCTTATTCCAACTAACGATAAGAAATCAGTCGTTCGAGACGAAAGATATATAATTCAACTGAGCTCACAGGCGACCAAGGTCGTTGACCAGAGCCAGCAGCATCACCCCGATCACCAGGCTGATACCAATCTGCATCCCCCAACCCTGCACCCTTTCGGACAGTGGGCGGCCACGCACCCACTCGACCAGGTAATAAAGCAGATGTCCGCCATCCAGAACCGGGATGGGCAGCAAATTGAGCACGCCCAGACTGATACTCAGGTAGGCGAGGAAATTCAAAAAGTCCCCAAGGCCTGACTCGGCCGAAGCGCCCGCCACTTTAGCAATGGTTATCGGCCCGCTCAAGTTTTTTACCGAGAGCTCCCCGAAGAGCATTTTTTTCAGGGAATCGAGGGTCAGCACGCTCATCGTCCAGGTCCGCGCGCCCGCTTCGCTGACCGCCTGCAGCGGCCCATAGCTGACTTCACGCATCATCTCTGCCGGCCACTGAGCCGGCGTAACGCCGGCGCCGAGGTATCCAGTCGCTGCCTCACCCTCCCCCTTGGACGCCAGGGTGACCGGGACGTCGATACGCTGGCCATTACGCTCAACGGCAATGCTGACTGTCTTACCTGGCAAACCGCGCACCCGGTCGACCAGATCCTGCCAGTCAGTCAGCGGCTGCTCGTCCAGCGCCAGCAGACGATCACCGACTTGCATGCCGGCCTTCTGCGCAGGGCCCTCTGGATCGAACTCAGCCAATACCGGCTCCAGGGTCGGGCGCCATGGGCGAAGCCCCAGCGATGCGATCGGATCAGGCTCGTTGGCACCGCGCAGCCAATCATTCAATTCGACCCGATGCAGGGTATCGGCGCCGCCATCCACAGGACGGGTAGTAATCAGCAATTCGCCGCTCTCACCGAGGCGGCGCACCAGTTGCAGGTTTACCGCGGACCAGCCAGTGGTGGCCTTGCCGTTGACCGCAACGATTTCCTCACCCACCTGCAGCCCGGCGGTCTGGGCCAGGCTGCCCGCCTCGATCGCACCGATCACCGGGCGCACCTGCTGGCTGCCGATCATCGCCACCAGCCAGAAGAACAGCAGGGCCAGGGCGAAGTTGGCAGCAGGCCCTGCAGCGACGATGGCGAAGCGCTGCTTGACGGTCTTGCGGTTGAACGACTGCTCAGCCAGCTCCGGCGGCACATCGCCTTCGCGCTCGTCGAGCATCTTCACGTAGCCACCGAGCGGAATCGCAGCGATCACGAACTCGGTGCCCTGGCGATCATGCCAGCGCACCAGCGGCGTGCCGAAGCCTACCGAGAAACGCAGCACCTTGACGCCACAGCGACGCGCCACCCAGAAATGACCGTATTCATGAAAGGTCACCAGCACCCCAAGGGCGATCAGGGTGCCCACGATCATATAGAGTGCGCTCATGCCACTTCTCCACGATTCAACCACTGCCCGGCCAGCTCCCGTGCACGGCGGTCAGCCTCGAGCACGGCATCGAGGCAGTTCACCGCAACGGCCGGCTCTGCCTCGAGAACGCCGCCAATGATACGCGCGATATCGGTAAAGCGAATCCGCCGCTCGAGAAATGCCGCCACGGCCACTTCGTTCGCCGCATTGAGCATCGCCGGCGCACTGCCGCCGGCCTCAGCGGCCTCACGCGCCAGGCGCAGACAGGGAAAACGACTGTCGTCAGGCGCCTGGAAGTCCAGGCGGGCCACGGCGAGCAGATCCAGCGGCGCGACGCCCGAGTCGATACGCTGCGGCCAGGCCAATGCATGGGCGATGGGCGTGCGCATATCAGGGTTGCCCAACTGGGCGAGCACCGAGCCGTCGACATAATCGACCAGCGAATGAATGACGCTCTGCGGATGGATCAGCACCTCGACCTGCTCAGGCCGGGCATCGAACAGCCAGCAGGCTTCGATCAGTTCCAGCCCCTTGTTCATCATGCTGGCCGAATCCACGGAAATCTTGCGGCCCATCGACCAGTTCGGATGGGCACAGGCCTGCTCAGGCGTCACCGCATGCAGAGACTCGGGTGAAGCCTCGCGAAACGGCCCGCCGGATGCGGTGAGCAGAATCCGCCGCACGCCAACCGGTTGCAGGCCGCGCGCGTAATCCTGCGGCAGGCACTGGAAGATCGCATTGTGCTCGCTGTCGATGGGCAGCAACACGGCACCACTCTCGCGCACCGCACGCATGAACAGCGCACCGGACATCACCAGCGCTTCCTTGTTGGCCAGCAACACCTTCTTGCCCGCCTCGACCGCAGCCAGTGTCGGCTTGAGCCCGGCGGCGCCGACAATGGCCGCCATCACGGCATCCACTTCGGCGTGCGCAGAAACCTCACACAGACCTGCTTCGCCGAACAGCACACGGGTGTCGAGCCCGGCATGCTGCAAACGCGCCTGCAGTTCGCTGGCAGCCTTGGCATCAGCCACCACGGCAAACCGCGGACGATGGCTGACGCACAGCGCTTCCAGCTCTGCCACACGGGAGAACGCCGTCAATGCGAAAGCGCGATAGCGGGAGGGATGACGTGCAATGACATCAAGGGTACTCAGGCCAATGGACCCGGTGGCACCCAATACGGTGATCTGCTGCACCTGACTCACAATACGCCCCAGCCGGCGAGCCACAGCAAGGTCGCGAATACCGGCACCGCCGCCGTCAGGCTATCGATACGGTCGAGCACACCCCCATGCCCCGGCAGCAGATTGCTGCTGTCCTTGATACCCGACTGGCGCTTGAACATGCTTTCGGTCAGGTCACCGACCACCGAGATCAGTACCACCAGGGCGGCGGCTGGCAGCGCCAGCAGGAATTGACTGAACGACCAGTCGCGATAGAGTCCAACCACCACCGTCAGCAGCAGGCTAAGCAGCAGGCCGCCAATCAGCCCTTCCCAGCTCTTGCCAGGACTGACCTGCGGCGCCAGCTTGCGCTTGCCAAAACGCTTGCCGGAAAAATAGGCGCCGATATCCGCCACCCAGACCAGCGCCATCACCGCCAGGATCAGCCAGTTGGCCAGCTGCCACTGCTTGATCACCACCAGCCCTTGCCAGGCCGGCAGCAGAATCAGCAGGCCGATCAGCAGGCGCCCCGGCAGGCCACCCCAGTAGCGGCTGCTATCCGGGTAGTTGAGCACCAGAAAGGTCGCGAACGCCCACCACAGCACGCCGATTGCCAGCAGCCATGGCGCCAGCGCAGGCGCGCTGTAAACCAGATAAATCAGCACTGCCACCAGCGCCGCATAAGCGATACGCAGCGGCTGAGCGTCGAAACCGGCCAGGCGCGCCCACTCCCAGGCACCGAGCACGACCACTACGGCGATGAACAGCGCGAACGCGCCACCGTCGAGCAGGAAGAATCCTGCCAGGGCGATCGGCAGCAGGATCAGCGCCGTAATGATTCGTTGCTTGAGCATCAGGCGCGGGCCTCGGCTTCGACTTGTTCACTGGTTTTGCCAAAACGCCGCTGACGCTTGGCGAAATCCGCCAGCGCTGCGCGCATGGCGTCGTGCTTGAAGTCCGGCCACAGCAGGTCGGAGAAGTACAGCTCACTGTAGGCCATCTGCCAGAGCAAAAAATTGCTGACCCGGTGCTCGCCACCGGTGCGAATACACAGGTCGGGCAGCGGCAATTCACCGGTGGCCAGGCAACTTTGCAGCAGGCGCGGGGTGATGTCCTCGGGCTGCAGATGCCCCCCCTGCACTTCACGCGCCAAGCGCTGCGCGGCCTGGGCGATATCCCACTGGCCGCCATAGTTGGCGGCGATCTGCAGGATGAAGCGCTTCTCGCCAGGCGCGCCGGCGGTAGCGGCTTCGGCTTCGCGCATGGCGGCCTGCAGCTCAGGATGGAACCGCGCACGGTCACCGATGATGCGCAGGCTAATGGCATTCTCGTCGAGCTTGCGGGCTTCGCGGCGCAGGGCGCTGAGGAACAGCTCCATCAGCGCGCCGACTTCGTCTGCCGGGCGCTGCCAGTTCTCACTGGAGAAGGCGAACAGCGTCAGCACTTCAACGCCCGAATCGGCGCACACCTCGATAACCGCGCGCACCGCATCGACGCCGGCCTTGTGCCCGGCGACGCCGGGCAGCAAACGTTTGCGTGCCCAGCGATTATTACCATCCATAATGATCGCCACGTGCCGTGGAACGGCCATCACGGCACCGACTTTGGAATTGTCCATGGCGACTTCCTGGCCGTCAGACGGCCATCAGGTCCGCTTCTTTCTGCTTCACGGCAACTTCGATCTCGGCCACGAACTTGTCGGTCAGCTTCTGCACATCATCAGCTGCACGACGCTCTTCGTCTTCGCTGATTTCCTTTTCCTTGACCAGATCCTTGAGCTGGCTCATCGCGTCGCGGCGAATGTTGCGCACCGCTACGCGGGCATCTTCGGCAGCGTCACGGGCCTGCTTGGTGAAGCCCTTGCGGGTTTCCTCGGTGAGTGCCGGCATGGAGATCAGCAGCAGTTCGCCCAGGTTGGTCGGGTTGAAACCCAGGCCGGAGCTCTGGATCGCCTTGTCCACAGCCGCCAGCATGTTGCGCTCGAAGGCCACGACCTGCAGGGTGCGCGAATCCTTGACGGTTACGCTGGCAACCTGGTTCAACGGGGTATCAGCGCCGTAGTAAGGCACCATCACGCCACCCAGGATGCTCGGGTGAGCCTGACCGGTGCGGATGCGGCTGAATGCGTGGGCCAGCGATTCCAGGCTCTTCTGCATGCGCGTCTGAGCGTCTTTCTTGATTTCGTTGATCATTCTTTACTTTCCTCGACCAAAGTACCTTCGGCACCACCCACCACGACATTGAGCAGGGCACCGGGCTTGTTCATATTGAATACACGCAGCGGCATATTATGGTCGCGGCACAGGCAGATGGCCGTCAGATCCATTACACCCAATTTGCGATCCAGCACCTCGTCATAGGTGAGGCGATCGAATTTCTCTGCATGCGGATCCTTGAATGGGTCGGCAGTGTACACACCATCCACCTTGGTTGCCTTCAACACCACATCGGCGTCGATCTCGATACCGCGCAAGCAGGCGGCCGAGTCGGTGGTGAAGAACGGATTGCCAGTGCCAGCGGCGAAAATCACCACCTCACCGGTTTTCAGGTGGCGCATGGCCTTGCGGCGATCGTAATGATCGGTGACGCCGACCATGGAGATGGCCGACATGACCAGTGCGGGGATGTTCGAGCGTTCCAGGGCATCGCGCATGGCCAGGGCGTTCATCACCGTGGCCAGCATGCCCATGTGGTCACCGGTGACCCGATCCATGCCGGCGGCGCTGAGCGCCGCACCGCGGAACAGGTTACCGCCACCAATCACCACACCGACCTGCACGCCGATGCCGACCAACTGGCCAACTTCCAGGGCCATGCGATCGAGCACCTTGGGATCGATGCCGAAATCTTCGGAGCCCATCAGGGCCTCGCCGCTGAGTTTGAGCAGAATGCGCTTGTAACGCGGTTGACGACCACTCACCTGCTGAGCCATTACCATTCTCTCCTGCGGCGTAAGAAAAACCTGCGAGCCGAGTGACTCGCCATATCGAGCGCTTCGACAGCGCTCACGACCGTGAGTGCCACCGGCCCCCACCATCGCTTCGAAAAAAATCCCCTTTGAAAAAGAGGCCGCGCGCGTGAGCGGGCAGCCTCTTCTGGGGCATGGCTAAGCAGCTATCACTGCTTGCTGGCAGCAACCTGAGCAGCAACTTCGGCAGCGAAGTCGTTCTCGGCCTTCTCGATGCCCTCGCCCACTTCGTAACGAACGAAGGAAACGATTTCAGCACCGGCTTTCTTGACCAGATCACCGACCTTGACTTCCGGATCCATGATGAAGGCTTGCTCAACCAGGCTGGCTTCAGCCAGGAACTTGTTGATACGGCCTTTGATCATGTTCTCGACGATGTTTTCTGGCTTGCCAGCGATCTTGTCGGCGTTGAGTTGCAGGAAGATTTCTTTTTCCTTGGCAACCAGCTCCTCGGAGACCTGGTCCGGCGAAACAACGGCCGGGTTGGAAGCAGCAACGTGCATGGCAACGTGCTTGGCCAGTTCGTCGTTACCACCCTTGAGAACGACCAGAACACCGATGCGGTGGCCGTGCAGGTAAGCACCCACGGTGTCACCGGAAACAGCGGTCAGGCGACGGATGTTGACGTTCTCGCCGCACTTGGCAACCAGCGCTTCACGAGCGGATTCGCGCGAAGCGATCAGCGGAGCGACGTCGGTCAGGTTCTGGGCGAAGGCTTCGTCCAGGCTGTCTTTCACGAAGCCTTTGAAGTCGTCCTGCAGAGCCAGGAAGTCGGTCTGCGAGTTGACTTCGATGATCACACCACGACCACCTTCGACGCGAGCGGCGATAGCACCCTCAGCGGCGATGTTGCCGGCTTTCTTGGCAGCCTTGATGGCACCCGAAGCGCGCATGTCATCAATGGCCTTCTCGATGTCGCCACCGGCGGCAACCAGGGCCTTCTTGCATTCCATCATGCCTTGGCCGGTACGCTCGCGCAGTTCCTTGACCAGTGCTGCAGTAATCTCTGCCATCTTGAAAATCCTCTGTGTAGGTCTTCAACCATCACCCGCAATACGGATGATCAAATCTGTGAGTGGCAAAAAGGGGGCCTAGCCCCCTTTTTGCGCAGCGCATAACACTAGATGCTCTGCGTTACCGCTTAGCCTTCGGCAGCTTCAGCGGCCGGGGCTTCTTCGACGAACTGCTCGGTAGCGCCGCCAGCGTTGCTGCGACCACGGACAACGGCGTCAGCCATTGCGCCCATGTACAGCTGGATGGCGCGGATGGCGTCATCGTTGCCTGGGATGATGTAGTCAACGCCTTCCGGGCTGCTGTTGGTATCGACAACGCCGATTACCGGGATGCCCAGCTTGTTGGCTTCGGTGATCGCGATGCGCTCGTGATCAACGTCGATGACGAACAGTGCGTCCGGCAGGCCGCCCATGTCCTTGATACCACCCAGGCTGCGATCCAGTTTTTCCAGATCGCGCGAACGCATCAGGGCTTCTTTCTTGGTCAGCTTGGCGAAGGTGCCGTCCTGGGACTGCACTTCCAGATCACGCAGACGCTTGATCGAGGCACGGATGGTTTTGTAGTTGGTGAGCATGCCGCCCAACCAGCGGTGATCGACGAACGGCGAGCCGCAACGAGCAGCTTCTTCGCGAACGATCTTGCCAGCGGAACGCTTGGTGCCGACGAACAGGATCTTGTTCTTGCCAGCAGCCAGCTTTTCAACGAACGACAGGGCGTCGTTGAACATCGGCAGGGTCTTTTCAAGGTTGATGATGTGAATCTTGTTGCGCGCGCCGAAAATGTACTTGCCCATTTTCGGGTTCCAGTAACGGGTCTGGTGGCCGAAGTGCACACCGGCCTTCAGCATATCGCGCATATTGACTTGGGACATGATAGTTCCTTGATAAGTCGGGTTAGGCCTCCACGCATCCCAATTTCCAACCCTTGCGGGCACCCAGGAAACCGTGTCGATACGTGTGTGGGGTTAGGCTTTCGGGGGCGACCCCGTAAAGCGGCGCGTTTTATACCACACAAACATCTCTTAGGCTATATGCCGATACACCGTTGATCACCAGCCCCGCTGCGCGCCGGCGCTTCAAGGTTGCCAGCGCAAACTGTTACCATGCCGCTCTTTACAGAACTACCGAGATCACCATGACCGTCACCCTGAAGACGCCCGACGAAATCGAGAAAATGCGCATCGCCGGTCGCCTGGCCGCCGACGTACTGGAGATGATCGCCGAGCACGTCAAACCCGGCGTTACCACGGACGAACTCAATACCATCTGCCACAACTATATCGTCGATGTGCAGAAGGCCATCCCGGCGCCGCTCAACTACGGCGCCGCGCCAGGCCGCCCGGGCTTCCCGAAATCGATCTGCACCTCGCTCAACCACGTGGTGTGCCACGGCATTCCCAACGACAAGCCTCTGAAAGAAGGTGATGTGATGAACATCGACATCACCGTGATCAAGGACGGCTACTTCGGCGACACCAGCCGCATGTTCCACGTCGGCAAGGTGCCGGAGTGGGCCGAACGTCTGTCGCGCGTCACTCAGGAATGCCTGTACAAGGGCATCGAAGTGGTTCGCCCGGGGGCGCGCCTTGGCGACATCGGCGAAGTGATCCAGAAGCACGCCGAGAAGCATGGCTTCTCGGTGGTTCGCGAGTTCTGCGGCCACGGTATCGGCTCGGTGTTCCATGAAGACCCGCAGGTGCTGCACTACGGTCGCGCCGGCACCGGCATGGAGCTCAAGGAAGGCATGACCTTCACCATCGAGCCGATGATCAACCAGGGCCGCCCGGAAACCCGCGTACTGGGCGATGGCTGGACCGCCATCACCAAGGACCGCAAGCTGTCCGCCCAGTGGGAGCACACTTTGCTGGTCACCGCCGACGGCTACGAGATCTTCACCCTGCGCAGCGACGACACCATCGCCCGCACCTCAGCCTGATACGAGTATCACCCTATAGATGAAGGAAGGCCGCCGCATGTCGCTGCTAGACGCCGAGTTGTTCGATCGCGGCCAGTTCCAGGCGGAACTGGCACTCAAGTCCAGCCCCATCGGCGCCTTCAAGAAAGCCATCCGCCGCGCCCACGAGGTGCTCGATGCGCGCTTTCGCGAGAACCGCGACGTGCGCCGCCTGGTCGAGGATCGCGCGCGCTTCACCGACCAGATCCTGCTCGAAGCCTGGAAGCGCTTCCCCTGGAGCAGCGAGGCGGAAATCGCCCTGCTGGCGGTAGGTGGTTACGGTCGTGGCGAGCTTCATCCCTATTCGGATATCGACCTGCTGATTCTACTCGGCAGCGATGATCAGGAAACCTTCCGCGAATCGATCGAAGGCTTTCTCACCCTGCTCTGGGACATCGGCCTGGAGGTCGGCCAAAGTGTGCGTTCGGTGGCCGAGTGCGGCGAAGAAGCGCGCGCCGACCTGACCGTCATCACCAACCTGATGGAAAGCCGCACCATCGCCGGCCCCGAGCATCTGCGCGAACGCATGCAGGAGGTGACCGCCTCCGCCCACATGTGGCCGAGCAAGGCGTTCTACCTGGCCAAGCGCGACGAGCAGAAGGCCCGCCACGCCAAGTACAACGACACCGAGTACAACCTGGAGCCCAACGTCAAGGGCTCACCCGGCGGCCTGCGTGATATCCAGACCATCCTGTGGGTGGCACGCCGGCATTTCGGCACCCTGAACCTGCACGCCATGGTCGGCCAGGGCTTCCTGCTGGAAAGCGAATACGCCCTGCTCGCCTCGTCCCAGGAATTTCTCTGGAAGGTGCGCTACGCCCTGCACATGCTCGCCGGGCGCGCGGAAGACCGCCTGCTGTTCGATCATCAGAGCAAGGTCGCCGAACTGCTCGGCTACAACGAAGGCGACACCAAGCGCACCATCGAGCGCTTCATGCAGAAGTACTACCGCGTGGTGATGGCCATTGCCGAACTGAGCGACCTGATCAACCAGCACTTCGAGGAAGAAATCCTCCGGGCTGGCGATAGCACACCGGCCAAGCCGCTGAACAGCCGCTTCCAGGTACGTGATGGCTACATCGAGGTGACCCACGCCAACGTCTTCAAGCGCACCCCGTTCGCCATCATAGAAATCTTCGTACTGATGGCCCAGCACCCGGAACTCAGCGGCGTGTGCGCCGACACCATCCGCCTGCTGCGCGACCACCGCTACCTGATCGACGACGAGTTCCGCCGCGACATCCGCAACACCAGCCTGTTTATCGAACTGTTCAAGTGCGAACAGGGCATTCACCGTAACCTGCGGCGCATGAACCGTTACGGCATCCTCGGTCGCTACCTGCCGGAGTTCGGCCATATCGTCGGGCAGATGCAGCACGACCTGTTCCACATCTACACGGTCGACGCCCACACGCTCAACCTGATCAAGCATCTGCGCAAGTTCAAGTGGCCGGAGCTGGCGGAAAAGTTTCCGCTGGCCAGCAAGCTCATCGACAAGCTGCCCAAGCCCGAACTGATCTACCTGGCCGGCCTGTACCACGACATCGGCAAGGGCCGCGGCGGCGACCACTCGGAGCTCGGCGCCCTGGATGCCGAGGCTTTCGGCCAGCGCCACCACCTGCCCGCCTGGGACACCGGGTTGATCGTCTGGCTGGTACAGAACCATCTGGCGATGTCGACCACCGCCCAGCGCAAGGACCTCTCCGACCCGCAGGTGATCAACGACTTCGCTGCCTTCGTGGGCGATCAGACGCATCTGGATTACCTCTACGTGCTGACCGTGGCCGACATCAACGCCACCAACCCGACACTGTGGAACTCCTGGCGTGCCAGCCTGATGCGCCAGCTCTACACCGAAACCAAGCGGGCGCTGCAGCGCGGCCTGGAAAACCCGGTGGAGCGCGAGGAACAGATTCGCCTGACCCAGAGCACTGCCCTCGATACCCTGGTCAATGGCGGCACCGACCCGGATGATGTCGAGCAGCTATGGTCGCAGCTGGGCGATGACTACTTCCTGCGCCACAGCGCCGAGGACGTGGCCTGGCATACCAATGCGATCCTCCAGCACCCGGATGACGGCGGCCCACTGGTACTGATCAAGGAAACCACCCAGCGCGAGTTCGAAGGCGGCACGCAGATCTTCATTTATGCGCCCGATCAGCACGACTTCTTCGCGGTGACGGTGGCGGCCATGGCGCAGCTGAACCTGAACATTCACGACGCGCGAATTCTCACTTCGACCAGCCAGTTCACCCTCGACACCTACATCGTGCTCGAGGCCGAAGGCGACTCTATCGGTGACAACCCCAAGCGTATCCAGCAGATCCGCCAGAGCCTGGTCGACACCCTGATGCACCCGGACGAGTACCCGAACATCATCCAGCGCCGCGTACCACGCCAGCTCAAACACTTCGCCTTTGCTCCCCAGGTGACCATTCACAACGACGCCCAGCGGCCGGTTACCGTGGTCGAGCTGACCGCGCCGGATCGCCCGGGCCTGCTGGCCAAGATCGGGCGCATCTTCCTGGATTTCGACCTGTCCGTGCAGAACGCCAAGATCGCCACCCTGGGCGAGCGCGTGGAAGACGTGTTCTTCGTCACCGATGCCAACAACCAGCCGCTGTCCGATCCCGAGCTGTGCGCGCGCCTGCAGCAGACCATCATCACCAAGCTGTCGGCGAGCAGCAGCGCGAGCCCGCTGCAGATCAGCATCTGAATGCAGCGCGGGCTCCAGTTTGAGCCCGCGCTGTCGTTTCAGATCCTGAAGCTGTCTACCAGCTGCTTGAGGCGCCCGACCTGCTGATCCAGCTCGGTACAGGCGCTGAGGCTGGCCTGCAGGTTACGCACACCATCCTGGTTCAACGTGTTGATCTCGGTGATGTCCATGTTCAGGCTTTCGATCACCGAGGTCTGCTCCTCGGTGGCGGTGGCCACGGACTGGTTCATGCCGTCGATCTCGCCGATGCGGCGGGTCACGCCACGCAGGTTCTCGCCGGCCTGCCCACCAATGCGCACGCTGTCGTCACTGAAACGGCGGCTCTCGCCCATGGTCGCCACTGCATCACGGGCGCCGGCCTGCAGTTGCTCGATCATCTGCTGGATTTCCTGGGCCGAGCTCTGGGTACGCTGAGCCAGGTTGCGCACCTCGTCAGCCACCACGGCGAACCCGCGCCCCGCCTCGCCGGCACGCGCGGCCTCGATGGCGGCGTTGAGCGCCAGCAGGTTGGTCTGCTCGGAAATGCCCTTGATGACGTCGAGGATCTGGCCGATGTCGTTGCTCTTCTCGCTGAGCAGCTCGATATGGTTGCCCGAGGCCTGGATCTTGTCCGACAGGTCGCCCATCGAGCCCAGGGTGCGCTCGACCATGCCCTGGCCTTCCTCGGCATCACGGCGGGCCTCGCTGGCCTGCACCGAGGCATCGGCGGCATTGCGGGCAATTTCCTGGGCCGCGGCGCCGAGTTCGTTGATCGCCGCGGCCACGCTGTCGGTGCGCGCAGCCTGCTCGCTGGAGTTGCCCATGGAGGCATTGGAGGCCTGCACCACGGTGCTGACCCGGGCATGCACTTCGCGGGTGGTCGAGGCCACTTCGCGGATCGACTCGTGGATACGCTCGACGAAGCGGTTGAAGGCCCCGGCCAGTTGGCCGAACTCGTCACCGGAATCGATCTTCAGACGCTGGGTCAGGTCGCCCTCGCCTTCGGCGATGCCACTCATGGCATCGCTCATCACGTGCAGCGGGCGCAGCAGGATGCGGATCAGCGCGCCGAGCAGCAGCAGGATGGCGATCACCCCGATGACCGTGGAGGTCAGCGCCGAGATACGGAATTCGCGCAGCGCCGCGAAGGCCTTGCTTTCGTCCACCGACAGGCCGACGTACCAACGCACCCCGGCCAGGCCCTGCACTGGCAGGAAGCTGACGATGCGCGCACTGCCATCGGCCGCGGCGACGTTTTGCAGCCCCGCCTCAAGGCGCGGCGCGCCACCCGGGAACAGGTCGCCGAGCTTCTTCAGCACCAGGCTCTTGTCCGGGTGCACGAATACCGTGCCCTTGTCGTCGACCAGAAACGCGTAACCCATGCCGCCGAGGTCGAAGGAGTTGAGGATGTCGTCGATGGTCTGCAGCTTGAGATCACCTCCCACCACGCCCTGCAGGGTGCCGCCGACACTGACCGGCCGGGTGATGGTGATCAGCAGGCCATCGCGCGGGTCGGCCGCCAGGTAAGGTTCGGTCAGGCCTGGGCCGCTGGCGCCAGCGGCGCTCTTGTACCAGGGGCGCTGGCGCGGATCGTAGCCGGCCGGCAGCTCGCTGGGTGGGAACTGGGTGTAGGTGCCGTCGTTCTGCCCGTAGTAGGCATACAGGAAGGCGGACGCCACGCTGCGGTGCTGCAGGTTTCTGGCCAATGGCGCCGGCGAGCTATCGTCCTGCACCGACTCGGCCAGGTTATCCAGCAGCTGCATGCGCCCGGAGAGCCAGTGCTGGATGTTGCCGGTCGAGACCTGACCGACATCGTGGAGGTAGTTGGCCAGGTTGTCGCGAATCGCCGTGCGCTGCAGATAATCGTTGTACAGCGCAAAGGATGCGAAGGCCGCAATGACCACCAGGGAAGCAGCCAGCATGATCTTGTGGCTGAACTTGAGGGTGCGCATGAATGAGCTCTCGCTTGTAGGGATGCCGGGAGGAATTACCCTCAGGCTATCGACCCAAAGCGGTACGGCTTTAGCGTGGACTGGAAAAATCTGACCTGCTCGTCAGCCAGATAATGACGACAGAAAAATCACCGTCCCAGGGAGGACCACGCGCGTCTGCTCACCAGCATTTTCATCGGCACCCCACAGCCACGCTGCCGCGACGACCGCCGCGCAGCGCTGGTCGCGCCGATAAGCAATTTTCCTGAGGCCGCTCACGTGCTAGTGTCGCCAGCTTTGTCGCCGCCTTACAAAGGACCCGTCGGATCATCATGAACCACGCCCTCGCCCAGCTGCAGCCTTACCCCTTCGAGAAACTGCGCGCCCTGCTCGCCGGCGTATCTCCCGCCGCGGATCGCTCGCCCATCGCCCTGTCCATCGGCGAACCCAAGCACCGCTCGCCGGCGTTCGTCGCCAAGGCCCTGACCGACAACCTCGACCAGATGGCCGTCTACCCGACCACCCTGGGAATTGCGGCGCTACGCGAAGCCATCGCGGCCTGGTGCGCGCGACGCTTCAAGGTGCCGGCTGGCTGGCTCGACCCTGCCCGCCATGTGCTGCCGGTCAACGGTACTCGCGAGGCGCTGTTCGCCTTTACCCAGACCGTGGCGCAACGCGACGTCGACGGTCTGGTGGTCAGCCCCAACCCGTTCTACCAGATCTACGAAGGCGCAGCCCTCTTGGCCGGCACCCAGCCTCATTATCTGCCGTGCCTGGAAGAACATGGCTTCAACCCGGACTTCGACACCGTGGCGCCGGAGATCTGGCAGCGCTGCCAGATCCTCTTCCTGTGCTCGCCGGGCAACCCCACCGGCGCGCTGATTCCGCTGGACACCCTGAAGAAGCTGATTGCCCTGGCCGACCAGTACGACTTCGTGATTGCCGCCGACGAATGCTACAGCGAGCTGTACTTCGACGAGGCAAACCCACCGGCCGGCCTACTGACCGCCTGCGCCGAACTGGGCCGTAGCGACTTCAAGCGCTGCGTGGTGTTCCACAGCCTGTCCAAGCGCTCCAATCTGCCGGGTCTGCGCTCGGGGTTCGTGGCCGGCGACGCGGAGATTCTCAAGGCCTTCCTGCTGTACCGCACCTACCATGGCTGCGCCATGCCGGTGCAGACCCAACTGGCCAGCATCGCCGCCTGGCAGGACGAAGACCATGTGCGCGACAACCGCGACCTGTACCGCGAGAAGTTCGACGCCGTGCTGGCAATTCTGCAAGGCGTGATGGATGTGCAACGCCCGGACGGCGGCTTCTACCTGTGGGCCAAGACGCCGGGCGATGACGCCGAGTTCACCCGCGCGCTGTTCGCCAAAGAGCACGTCACCGTGGTGCCAGGCTCGTACCTGTCCCGCGAGGTGGCGGGCTTCAACCCGGGGGCTGGGCGGGTACGCATGGCACTGGTTGCGCCACTGGCAGAATGCGTGGAAGCAGCGCAGCGCATTCGGCGCTTCCTCGAAAGCGCCTGAAGACCGAGCACTGAGGGCGCAACCACCGCCCTCAGCCTCATGCTGCCGTTCGGGTAACGGTCAGCACCACCGCAGCGATGCGTTCGACCTGCTCATAGCCAGGCTTGAGCAATTCCTCGCCGAACACGTCCGGATCCATTTCCTCGTAGCGCCAGGCCAATGATGGATCGCCCAAGGTGCGTTTGACGTAGGCCAGAAACGGATCCCCGGCTGCGGTCATTGCCACGCCGGTATACAGCAGCAGGCTGCCACCGGGCGCCAGGCGGCCAATCGATGCCTCGACGATCGCTTCGGAGAGGCCGGCGCCCAGCTCGCCGCCACCGTCGCGATAGGCACGGCTTTCGGTGTCGAGCATATAGGGCGGGTTGGCGACGATCAGGTCAAATTCGCCGTCGACGTTTTTCAGCAGATCACTGTAGTGCGCCTCGACATTGTCGAGCCCGGCCAGCGCCGCGTTGATGCGCGTGAATTGTAGCGCTCGCGGGTTGATGTCCACCGCCAGCACCTGGGCGGCGGGCCTTGCCTGAGCGATGCACAGGGCACCCGGCCCGGCGCCGCAGCAGATATCGACCGCCCGCGATACCGTGGAGGTCGCGGGTGTGCCGAGAAACGCGTCGATGGCACGCACGAAGCGATAGGTATCGGGGCCGAAGAACACGGCGTCGGTCTGCACGGTCGGGTAGCGGGAATGCACGAACAGCTTGTCACCCAGGCTGGACCAGCGCACCGCGCTGGACAGCTGCGGGCCCTGCTGCATCAGCACGCCGCCTGCGCGCATCAATTCGACCAGCTCGTCGCCTACCACCTGCGCCGTGAACGGCCGGCTCCAGCCAAATACGCCGGCCAGGTCTCGCGCCTGCTGGTTTTCGGCCCGTGCGTTGACCCGCTCATGGGTCAAGGGCGTACCGGTGACAAATCGATAACCTTGCCGCTCGAGCGCCTGGCCAAGGCCCAGTAGCGCCTGTTGTTGCGCAGTGTTTTGCTCGCTATGCATCGGTGCCCCGCACATGGTTACTGGAGATAGGCATTGAACAGACGCGTGGCCAGCAGCCCCGCCGGCGTGAAGTGGCTGGCGGGCGACATCAGCTCGATCAGCTTGCCGGCCTGCTGCTGGGCCGGCATGGCGCGAAGCGCCGCATGCAGCGCCTGGGCTTCGTCGTCGAGGCCCATGGCCTGTTCGCTGCTCGCCGCAGCAGGGCGACGACGTGGGCGGCCACGGCTACGCGCTGGTGCCCAGCTCCCGGCAATCCAGTCATGCAGCAGCTGCAGCTCATAGCTGCTGAAGACCCCGAACATGGCCGCTCGATCGCCTTGCACCAGCTGCCAGAAGCGACTGTTCTGCGGGTCTTCGTCGCGACGGATCCAGCCACGCTTCTGCAAGGCCTCGAGAAAGGCGCGCACCTGCCCTGGCTCGCTGAGCCATTCATTGACGGTGCGCCCTTCGATCCGGCAGTAATCGGAGTGCACCTGGGTGGCCACCTCGCGCTTGCGCTCGAGCATCGCGCAAAGCTCATCATCGAGGTCGAAGGCAGCAATCACTGCGGTCGAGCCGATACCCAGGTCGTTGAGCTGGTAGCCAACCATCACGCGGCGGTAGAACTCGTCTCGGTCGCCCACCACCGGCAGGTTTTCCAGCACCGCCTGCACGGCTTTCTGGGCGTGGCCGGTGCTGGCGTTGTCGATGGTCACGTGCAACTGGAAATAGTAGGGATCGACATCCAGTTCGGTGAGCTCGTAGCTGGTGATCAGCAGGTGCAGCGGCAGCTGCTCGTAGCCCAGGTTGTAGCCGATCACTTCGGGCAGATAATCGTCGGCCAAATGACCCAGCGCCAATTGCTGGGCACCCTGCAGGAAGTGCTCGTCTTCCAGCTCGGCCAGTTCGTCACAGCCATGCTGGGCAAGCAACTGCTTGTAGAGCAGCACATGGTTCATGGCCGGCACGCCATCGCCCAGTTCCTCGAGATAGGTGCGCAGCAGGGGACGCAGGCGCAGCTCCTGCCAGTGCCTGAGCAGCCCGTACAGCCAGGCGCCGTCGACCAGTTTGGTGGGAGCTACATGGCGCAGGAAATACAGCGCATGGGCGCGGTTCTGGAAATAGCGTCGTGGCGCGCCCTGGCGCCGCTCCTGCAGATACTGCCCATAGGCCTCGGTAGTACGCAGCGCGGCGCCGCGCATCCAGTCCAGTAGCGCTTCGGGTTGCGCCGGTATGTCGCAGGGCAGTGCCTGGGCCTTGGCCAGCTGGCCGTCTAGGAAGCTGCGTGCCTGGTTCAGCGCGCCGTCGTCCAGCTCGGCTTGCAACAGCCGCTCGTAAAGCGTGCGGGCGGGGCCAGCCTGGAGAAAATTGCAGCTTTGGCTGGACGTGGTGAAGATCGGCATCAAAGTGGTCATGGTCGGAGCCTTGCGTGGGCAGTTCAGGAGCACCCGCCAAGCGATACGGCGCTCATTGATTCTTGGATTGGCCGTAGCGGGTGATAGCTGCGCGCCCACATGGCCTTATGCAATTGGGAGAACTGCACGCCAGAAAAGATTCAACCCGAAAGATCAGCGGTAACCGGCACCCATGGACCAGAGCCTTGAGAGGCTCAGGCACAAAAAAGCCAGGTCGAGCATCGCTCGCCTGGCTGATCGGTTGCCCTGCGCTACCGCAGCGGGGCAACCCCCTACTCGGGCTTACGCGCTGCGCCCGAGCCGAGGTCGGCACCGGTGATTGAATCCAGGGTCGGATCCGAAGCGGTGCGCTTGGCCATCTGCAGCAAGGTTTTCGCCTGTTTGGCCGGCAACATCACCTGCGCAGTACCGTCGCCGCCGTCGACTGCAGGTTGCGGACTGGCGACGAACTCCCACTGGTCGCCCTCGTTCCAGGGGCCACGGCGATCCTCTTCGCCCTGGGACATGTTGAAATAAACGCTGGTGAACTCCGGCACGCCAGGCAGCTTGCCCTGCGGGAAGTTCGGCTGGATGGCATGCAGCGCCTTCTCGAAGGACTTCTGGTGGGCCAGTTCGCGAGTCATCAGAAAGCCCAGCGCGTCCTTGATGCCCGGATCATCAGTGACGTTTATCAATCGCTCATAGATGATCTTGGCGCGGGCTTCGGCGGCGATGTTGGAACGGAAATCCGCCGTCGGCTCGCCGATGGTGTCGATGTAGGCCGCCGTCCAGGGCACTCCGGCCGAGTTGGTCAGGGCCGGGCCGCCGCCGTACAGCAGGGAGGTGATGTGCGAATCGTTACCGCCTTCGGTCAGTGACCGGTACAGCTCGGCCTCCTCTTCCACCGCCTCGGCCAGATCACCTTTGGCGCCCTTGTTGAGCATGCCGACGATGGAGCCGATGATCTCCAGGTGGCTAAGTTCTTCGGTGGCGATATCCAGCAGCAAATCCTTGCGGCCTGCATCGTCTTCGGCCAAGCCCTGAGTGAAGTAACGCATGGCCGCCGCCAGCTCGCCTTGCGGGCCGCCGAATTGCTCCAGCAGCAGATTTGCCAAACCCGGATTGGGCCCGGCAACGCGTACCGTGTACTGCAATCGCTTGTTATGTACGAACATGAACTGTTCTCCTCACCAGTAATAATTCCCTGCTTGGTTTTGCTCCTTGCCCTGTTCGGGCTTGTAATAACCGAATACCAAAGTGCGCGCCGAGTTCAAGGAAAAGCAATCTTTACAATTAAGCGAAACGGTAATTACCAGGCATTCCAGTAAACAGCCGTTTCGCTTATCAGCGCTTCGTTTAATACCGTTGGCGAAAAGCAATGAACCTTGGCATTCACCACTGCCTCGGAACACTACTTGTTCATAATTGCGGAGTCGATCATGGCCACGAAACATGAAAACCTGGTGAGCTGGCTGCGCGATGCGCATGCCATGGAACAACAAGCGGAGCGGATGCTGACGGCGCAAAAAGAGCGACTGCACAATTATCCGAAGTTGCGCACACGCATTGAAAAACATATCGAAGAGACTCTGGGCCAACGCGAGACTCTGGAACGGGCATTGACTCGCCTGGGCAGCGAGCCCTCCACCTTGAAGGACATGAGCGGCAAGCTGATGGCGTTCGGTCAGGCCATGGGCGGCATGGTCATGAGCGACGAAGTGGTCAAAGGTGCCATGTCGGGTTATGTATTCGAGACCCTGGAAATCGCCTCCTACACGGTACTGATTGCCGCCGCCAAAGCCGTGGGGGACACACAGACCCAGCAGGACTGCGAAGCCATTCTGCAACAGGAAATCGCCATGGCCGATTGGTTGCGCGAGCACCTGCCGGAATTGAGCCAGGCCTTCCTGGATCGCTCCGACACACCTGGGCTGGAAGCCAAGCGCTAAGCGTTTCGGATTGCCTGCCACCGCTATCAAAAGCCGGCGCATGCGCCGGCTTTTCACGTCAGGGCTCAGGGCTACTGATGATGCCCCGGCGTGGTCCCCGGCTCATGGGTGCGGGTGATCTTGCTGACCTGCACATCGGTGATATGCCCTTTGGCGCCGCTTGCCTGTACGTGCTGCTGCGCCTGCTCGACCGTCATGGTGTCGGCGTCGGACGGCACCTCCAGGTGCATGGGCTGGTTGTCGCAGATGTAGTTGATCAGGAATATCTGGCCTTTCATGGCGCCACCTCGTTATTTAAAAGCCAGGACTTTCTGGCACAACGCTTATCGTCACCAAGCCACGCGTAACATGACCGGCACAGGGCAATGACATCAAATTGAAAATCAATGTTCAGTAAACTCCCGTCCCTGCGAATTGCCAGGGCAGTGACAGCACGCTGGCATTAAGCTTTATTTACAGCTACAGCAACTTATACAGCCCTGTACAACTCACTATCACAACACCATCACTTTTACCGCTCATCGTTGACTGCAGGTTTTAATTCGAACATTCCGCCAAGCCACTGCCTCGAACTTTCACCTGCCACAGCAGGCTGGTAAACCGAGAAAACAGAGAAATGGCTACTGCCGAATTAACAATTCGGCAGCCTGCCAATGATCGTTAACAAGCAGCACGATCACTGTCTCATTAACTGTTTGATTTATCCCTTACCCACTGGCAGCCGACTCGGCCACCCACACTTACCGCCAAGGCCCGGGGTGCGCCGCAAACGCTCAAGCAAGGAGTCATCATGAAACGCACAGGTGTATTGATCAGCGCAACCGCCGCCCTGCTCTTCGGCTTTGCCGGCCTCGCCCAGGCAGCCGACAAGGTCAGCGCCAATGACTTTGCCGAGGAAGCCTCGGCCAAGGGCATCGCCGAGATCGAGACCAGCAAGCTGGCGCTCGAGAAAGGCAGCCATGCCGAGGTCAAGAAATTCGCCCAGACGATGATCGACGACCATACCCGCGCCAACGATGAACTCAAGGCGCTCGCCAAGCAGAAAAACCTCGAGGTCTCCACTGACGCCGAGTTGATGAGCAAGGCCAAGGCCATGATCCTGCAGGTGCGTGACGGCGAGAACTTCGACAAGGCCTACGCCAACAACCAGGTCGTGGCCCATGAGCAGGCCATCGAGCTGTATCAGAAAGCCGCAGCCGCCGATGACACCGAGGTGAGTGCCTGGGCCAAGAAGACCCTGCCGAAGCTGGAGCATCATCTGCAAATGGCCAAAGAGCTGCAAAGCAAGACTCGCCAGTAATTTCAACGCCGGGCTCGGCAGCTGTCGAGCCTGGCCATGAAGGAGGGAGGGCCACGATTATGCGAATCAGCCTGACGCTGTTGCCACTGCTGGCGACTCTGCCCTTGAGCGGCTGCCTCGGCACCCAAAGCCACTCCAATGTCGGCATTGAAGGTGCGCCGGCCAAAGCCGATACCCGCCTGCTGGAAGCCGGAGCTGCCACCTTGCAGTCGCAGCCGCCAGTCGCCGCCCTGAATGCCTATCTCGACGGCTTTCACTTCTACAACGGCAGGCAGGACGCCCAGATGGAAGCCCACCACTACTGTTCCATTCTCAGCGAAGAACTGATCCAGTGCGTGATCTACGACGGCAACGTCAAGGACGCCAAGCTGATGGGTGTCGAGTACATCATCAGCGAACAGCTGTTCAAGGCCCTGCCCGAGGGCGAAAAGGCGCTGTGGCACAGCCACGTGCATGAGGTGAAATCAGGCCAGCTGGTGGCCCCCGGCATCCCCGAAGCCGCCGAACACGCCCTGATGCGCAAACTGGTGCGCACCTACGGCAAGACCTGGCACACCTGGCATACCGATCAGCAGAAAAGTCTGCCGCTCGGCGTACCGCAGCTGATGATGGGCTTTACCGCCGATGGACAGGTGGACCAGCGCATGGTCGACGAGCGCGACCAGCGCTTCGGCATCGACAGCGCGAAAAAACGCCAGAACCGTGCCGATATCGAGCGCCCTGCGGTGCAGCCCGGAGCCGATGCCTGGCAGAAGGGCAAGGTGTATCAGATCCAGGACCCCACCGGTGCCCATGTGCACCACTGAAGCCTCCAGGTGCCGATACTGCCCTCAGGCCGTGCGGCACAATGCCCAGTCATGCAGCAATACCCGCAACTCGTCGAATTTCACCGGTTTGGCCAGGTAATCGCTCATGCCCGCCGCCAGGCAGCGCTCGCGGTCACCCGACTGGCTGTGGGCGGTGATCGCCAGCACCGGCAGTTCGGCGCAGGCGGGCAGCTGGCGCAGGGCGCGGCAGGTGGCGAAACCATCCATCACCGGCATCTGGCAATCGAGCAGCACCGCGTCGATGCGCTCGCGCTGCAGACATTCCAGTGCTTCGTTGCCGCTGTCCGCGGTGCGTACCCGGTAGCCGAGTTTGAGCAACATGCCGCGGATCACCAGCTGGTTGATGGCGTTGTCCTCGACTACCAGCACCGTGCACTGCTCGGGAGTCCGTACTGGCGTACCGCTGCTGCGCCGTACCGCCGGCTGCTCGGTTGGCTTCTGCACCGGCAGCGCCAGGGCCAGATCGAGACGGAAGATGCTGCCACCCGCCCCGGCGCGATTGGGCTCATAGCCGAGGTTGCCACCGAGCAGGTCGACCAGTTGGCGGCAGATGCTCAGGCCGATGCCCAAGCCACCGTACTCGCGGGTCATCGAAGTGTCGAGCTGATGAAAGCGGCGGTATAGGTCGGTTTCCCGGACATTTTCCAGACCGATACCAGCGTCGATCACTTCGAAGCTCAGCGGCAGGCTGTCAATGGCTGCCTGGGCGCTACCACGCACCCGCAGGTGCACCTTGCCCACGGCGGTGAACTTGATGGCGTTGTCGAGCAGATAGCCCAGCGCCTGGGCCAGCTTCTGGCCGTCGCCTTCAACCGTATCGGGCAGTCTCTCGTCGAGGTCCAGCCTGAATGCCAACCCCTTGTCGCGGGCGCGGCCTTCGAAATTCGCGCACAAGCCGTCGAGCAAGCCGCGCAGGCTGAAGGTTTCCCGCCGCGGATAGAGCCGGCCGGCCTGTAGCTCGGTGAGGGCGAGAATGTCGTTGACCATCTGCATCATGTCCCGCGCCGAGCGGGCCGCGGTCTTCTGGTACTGCTCCACCTCGGGATCCAGAGGCAGGGTCTGCATCAGCTCCAGCGAACCGATCACGCCATTCATTGGCGTGCGCAGCTCATGGGTCACGGTGGCCAGGAAATCGTCCTTGAGGCGATTGCTGTCGGCCAGTTGGTGGTTGAGTGCCTCCAGCTTGGCACTGGCACTCTGCAGGATGCGTGCACGCTCCTCCTTCATCGCGTTGATGCGGTCGGCCAGGGCCAGCGACAGCAGCGCCACCTCGATGGCGCTGCCGATCTGGCTGGCGTACATGGTCAGGAACACGTTGGGCAGGTAGCCGAGCACCATCAGCGTATTGACCACGCCGCCAAGCAGGAACGCCGCCCAGGCGATCAGGAAATAACGCGCCACCCGCATGCCGCGCCACCAGGCCAGCGCGCCGGCGATCGGCACCACCAGGGTAAATACCAGGGCCAGCACGGTAGCCAGGCGCAGCGATAGGGCGTAGCTGGCGCACAGTGCCAACACCATCACCAGAACGCCCCAGAGCATCAGCAACAGCAGACTGCGATCCACCCAGGGGCTGTGCTCGCGGGTGTGCAGGAAGCTACGCGCGAACTGACAGCCGAACAGCGCCGTCGCGCCGATCAGGAACGGTGTGGCCGCGTTGGCCCACCAGGGGTTGTCAGGCCACAGGAACTCGATGCCGGCGCCATTGACCGACACCTGGTAGAGGCCGAACGAGGCGATGTAGAAGATGTAATAGAGATAGCTGGTGTCGCGCACGCTGATGAAGATGAACAGGTTGTAAATCGCCATCACCAGTAACACGCCGTAGATGATACCCAGCACGTAGATGCGCGCCGGCTGTTCCTCCAGGTAGGCGGCCGGCGACCACAGGCTCAGCGGTGCCTGGATCGAACCCTGGCTTTGCAGGCGCAGGTAGACGCGGCGCACCTGCTCGGGCTGGAAGTCGAGGGTGAACAGGTAATTGTTCTGGCGGATTTCGCGGCTGGAGAACGGCAACGCATCGCCGGTCCGATGGCTCAGGTGAAAGCGGCCATCGCCGCCCTGCTCGTAGAGTTCCAGATGATCCAGCGGTGGATAGGCCAGCTCCAGCAGCCAGCTCTGCGGATTGCCGCTGGCCGTGCCCCGGGGCCGGTATTGCAGGTCGATGCGCAACCAGAACGCCGAACGCGAATAGCCGGCGTTCAGCACCGCCTTGTCATGCGGCCGGAAGCTGCCCTGCAGGGCGCTGGACGTGACGTCGTCGATGGTCTTGTCGCCACGCACGTCTTCGAACACCGCCATGTGCTCGCCAAGCGGCAAGACGCGGGTGCGCTCGTCGAAAACCGCCGGGTCGGCGGCATGGGCCAGCAACGGACACAGCGCCAGGAAAAGGATCAGGAAAAAACGCATGCAGCCCCGCAGATGGCCATGTTGCGCGATACCGGAAGGCCCCACGCCCTCATGGTGATACCGCCGTGCACGGCTCGACATATCAATGCTGGCAACTCTATGGAGGGTGATCGCTCATCGCAAGCGTCATGACGACCAACCGTCAGCTCATGGCACCGGCAGACTCAACAAGGCCCGGGTGATGGCTTCGGCCAGGTACTGGATGGAAAACACCCCGCCGTGGGCCCAGGTATCGGGCATCGCCGCGAAACGGTCGGCGCGCACGAACGGCATGGCCCGCCACTCGCGCGTGGCGAACAGTTGCGCCTGCCCGGCGAATGGCTCGACGTACAGCACCACGCCCTCCTCGATGCGCGCCAGCGCCTGCACCGGCACCACCGCCTCGCGCGGCTGCGGGTAGGCGGGCTGCAGGTGCAACTGCTGCAGGGCGTGGTCGATCATCGAATCGCCGCCATCGACGCGCACCGTGCTCGGCGAGGTGAAGCGGATCACCACGACTTTCGGCAACCGCCCGCGAAAATGCTCGACCAGTTGGCGATGCAGCTCATCGATCTGCACCTGCATGGCCGCCAGTTCGCGCAGCGCATGATCCTCACGGCCGAAGCGCTGGGCCAGGGCCAGGTAGTCGTCACGGGCGACCAGGTAGCTGTCGTGCTCCTGGGACAGGCTGCCATAGGCAGTGACCGGCGCGATGCGCGCCAGCTGCGCGCGCATGCCCGCCTGCGGCTCGCCGATGACGATCAGATCCGGTTTGAGCGCGGCCAATTGCTCGAGATCCGGCGCACGCCGCGAACCCGCGCTGGGTACCTGGGCTGGCAACGGCGGGCGCGCCACCCGGGCACGGTATTGATCGGCGTCGGCCACGGCAATCGGCGTGATATCGAGCTTGAGCAGATGCTCGGTGGCCTCCCAGCTCAGCGCCACCACCCGCGGTTTGGCCTGGGCCAGGCCCGCCAGCAGGCACAGCAGCACCGCGACACCACGCAACAGATTGTTCATGCCAGGCGCCTTCTGCCCTGCTGATAAGGAACATGCATGCCTCACGAATGCAAGGCACGGCCATCCTACAAACACCCATCCCGGGGCTCAAGGCTTTGGCGCAGCCAACGACGGCAGCCGTGCCCCGAGCACCGAACCGCCCCGGCCTCATTGCCGCCCATAAAATGTTAAGCTCGCGGCCAATCCAGATGCCGCCTGCCATGTGCCGGTGCGAGCCCGACCAACCTGGTACCGCGGCCACCGCCGTACCCGTAAACCGGAACCCGCGACACAGATGATCGACTTTGGCCTTCCCGATTACCCACGCAGCACTGCCCGCCTCGCCCCGTCGCGCCCGGTGGTGCTGTGCCTGTCCGGCCATGACCCAAGCGGCGGCGCCGGCCTGCAGGCCGACATCGAAGCGCTGCTCGCCCAGGGCTGCCACGCGGCCCCGACGGTCACCGCGCTGACCGTGCAGGACACCGTCGACGTCAGCGGCTTCCGGGTCCTGGATCGCGACTGGGTACTGGCCCAGGCCCATGCGGTGATCGCCGACATGCCGGTGGCCGCGGTCAAGCTGGGCATGCTCGGTTCGGTGGAAATGGTCGACACCGTGCTGATGATCATGGACAAGCTGCCCGGCGTGCCACTGGTCTGCGACCCGGTGCTGCGTGCCGGTGGCGGCGGTGCCCTGGGCAAGGAAGACGTCGGCTTCGCCATGCGCGAACGGCTGTTCGCCGCTTCCACCATCGCCACGCCGAACCTGCCCGAAGCGCGCATCCTCGCCGAGTTGCCGGATGGCAGCGCGGACCAATGCGCAGAAAAGCTGCTGCCGTACATCGAATACCTGCTGATCACCGGCGGTCATGGCGACGAAAGCGACGTCCACAACCGCCTGTACCTGCGCGATGGCAGCCGCCACGACTTCACCTGTGCCCGCCTGCCTGGCAGCTACCACGGCTCGGGCTGCACCCTGGCCAGCACCCTGGCCGGGCGCCTGGCCCTTGGTCAGGATCTGATCGGCGCAGTGCGAACCGCCCTGGACTACACCTGGCGGACCCTGCGCGACGCAGAGCAACCCGGCCGCGGCCAGTTCGTGCCGCGCCGCCTGCCACTGGACCTCAGCTGATGGCTACGGCTGGCCACCTGCGCGGCCTCTACGCGATAACCGACAGCGGGCTGCTCGCCGGCGGCAAGCTGCTGCCCTACGTGGAAGCGGCGCTGACCGGTGGCGCACGCCTGCTGCAATACCGCGACAAATCCACCGACGAAGCCCGCCGCCTGCGCGAAGCCGAAGCCCTGCGCAGGCTGTGCGAAAGCCATGGCGCCACGCTGATCATCAATGACGATGCCGAGCTGGCAGCGCGCCTCGGCGTCGGCCTGCACCTCGGCCAGCAGGATGGCTCGCTGGCCGCCGCCCGCGCCCTGCTCGGCCGCCAGGCGATCATCGGTGGCACCTGTCACGCCCAGCTCGCCCTGGCTGAACAGGCGGCCGGTGAAGGCGCCAGCTACGTGGCCTTCGGCCGCTTCTTCAACTCACTGACCAAACCCGGCGCTCCCGCCGCTACGCTGGACCTGCTCGCTACCGCCCGGGCCCGCGTAGCCCTGCCGATCGTCGCCATCGGCGGCATCGACCTGCACAACGCCGCACCACTGATCGCACACGGCGCCAGCATGATCGCCGTGATCCATGCCCTGTTCGCCGCCGAATCACCCGCCGAGGTCGAGCGCCGCGCGCGCGCCTTCAGCGCGCTGTTCGACGCGAACTGACTGACCTTTCAGGAGACCCCCATGTCCCGCTCCGAAACGCTATTCGCCAACGCCCAGAAACACATCCCCGGCGGCGTCAACTCGCCGGTCCGCGCCTTCAAGAGCGTGGGTGGCACGCCACTGTTCTTCAAGCACGCCGAGGGCGCCTACGTCACCGATGAAGACGACAAGCGCTACGTCGACTACGTCGGTTCCTGGGGCCCGATGATTCTCGGCCACAGCCACCCGGAGGTGCTCGACGCGGTGCGCAGGCAGCTCGACCATGGTCTGTCCTACGGTGCACCGACCGCCATGGAAACCGAGATGGCCGACCTGGTCTGCTCGATCGTGCCGTCCATGGAAATGGTGCGCATGGTCAGTTCGGGCACCGAGGCGACCATGAGTGCCATCCGCCTGGCACGTGGCTACACCGGCCGTGACGCGATCATCAAGTTCGAAGGCTGCTACCATGGCCACTCCGACAGCCTGCTGGTCAAGGCCGGCTCCGGCCTGCTGACCCAGGGCGTGCCCAGCTCGGCGGGCGTACCGGCGGATTTCGCCAAGCACACCCTGACGCTGCCGTTCAACGACATCGACGCGGTCGCCAAGACACTCGCCGACGTCGGCCAGAGCGTGGCCTGCATCATCGTCGAGCCGGTAGCCGGCAACATGAACTGCGTACCGCCGGCACCGGGCTTCCTCGAAGGCCTGCGCGAGCAGTGCGACAAACATGGCGTGGTGCTGATCTTCGACGAGGTGATGACCGGTTTCCGAGTTGCCCTCGGCGGCGCCCAGGCGCACTACGGCGTCACTCCGGATCTGTCGACCTTCGGCAAGATCGTCGGCGGCGGCATGCCGGTGGGCTGCTTCGGGGGCAAGCGCGCGATCATGCAGCGCATCGCTCCGCTCGGCCCGGTCTACCAGGCCGGCACCCTGTCGGGTAACCCGCTGGCCATGGCCGCCGGCCTGACCACCCTGAAGCTGATCAGCCGCCCGGGCTTCCACGCCGAACTCACCGACTACACCAGCCGCCTGCTGCAGGGCCTGCAGGACCGCGCCGATGCCGCCGGTATCCCGTTCGTCACCACCCAGGCAGGCGGCATGTTCGGCCTGTACTTCAGCGGCGCCGACGATATCGTCACCTTCGACGACGTGATGGCCAGCGATGCCGAGCGCTTCAAGCGTTTCTTCCACCTGATGCTCGAGGCTGGTGTATACCTGGCGCCAAGCGCCTTCGAGGCCGGCTTCACCTCCATCGCCCATGGCGAAACCGAGCTGAACCTGACCCTGGATGCGGCCGAGCGCGCCTTCGCCGCCCTCAAGCAGGGGTGATCGAAGCGGCGCCGTTCGGCGCCTGAGGTGAACGGCGGGAGGCCTGAACAGATCTCTGTGAAAGCACCCGCCGCGCACGAAGCGACTATCTGGTGACACTTTTGCGCAAGGTTGGGGCAGAAAAGCCGGCAAAGACTTTGTAAGAACGGTGCTGCTTATTTCATAATGTGATGCCGAGCCCATTTGGCCTCGTCATCCATCCACCTGTCAGCCTGTCGAGGTATCCGGATCTTCATGAAGCGCACCGGCCGCACCCTGTCTCTGGGCTGCCTGTTGCTCCTGCTGCCAACGCTCGGCGTGGCGGATGGAAACTCATTGCTGATCCCGGCGACCGGGAGCTGCTCGCTCAACGTCGCCGCCGAAGACCTGCCCGCCGCGCTGCAAGCCTGCCAACAGAGCGCCGACGGTGGCGATGCCCAGGCCCAGTACGAACTGGGCGAGTTCTACTACGAAGGCCGAGCCGGCGAGCGTGACCTGCCCCAGGCACTGAGCTGGTTCGAACACGCCTCATTGCAGGGGCACGCCCAGGCGCAGTACCGCCTGGGCATGATGTTCTTCCGTGGCGAAGGCGTGGCGGCCAATAACGTGCAGGCCTACATCGTGCTGAAGATGGCCGCGGTCAACGGCTCGGATGAAGCGATGGATGGAGCCGACGAAGTGGCCATGCAGATGCCCCGCGCCGAACAGGAAGTTGCCACCCAGGTACTGGGGCAGATCTTCCGCAATTACCTGCAGGAACTGCAGGCCGCCGACAGCCTGTCGCCGTTCGCGCCACTCAAGTAATCAGCTGATTCAGCGGCCTGCGGCCGCCTACTTCTCCGGCATCGGTGGCATCGGGAAAGGCATGACATTGCCGCCGCCCTTGGCCTCGCTGATCTTCGGCGTGCCGAGGCGCTCCACCTCGTCGATTCGCACGATCGAGTGCATCGGTACGAAGCTGCGCACCACGCCATCGAACTGCGCCTTGAGCTTCTCTTCGCTGGGGTCGACCACCAGCTGCGAGCGCTCACCGAACACGAATTCCTCGATTTCCAGAAAGCCCCACAGGTCGCTCTGGAAGATCTGCTTGGCATACATCTCGTACACCTGGCCCTGGTTGAGAAAGATCACCTTGTAGATGGGGTCGCGCTTGGTCATGGATAACGAATGGCTGGCTGTGCAATGAAAGGGCGCGAATCTTAGCATGCCGCTACGCCCCGGCGTCGCCCTCCCGTCCAGCGCCTGTGGCCTCGGACGGCCAACCCCCCTATAATCCGCGGTCATTTTTTCACCGCCGACGAACCGCCATGACCAAGAAGCTCTATATCGAAACCCACGGTTGCCAGATGAACGAGTACGACAGCTCGCGCATGGTCGACCTGCTGGGCGAGCATCAGGCCCTGGAGGTCACCGATCGCCCGGAGGACGCCGACGTCATCCTGCTCAACACCTGCTCGATCCGCGAGAAGGCCCAGGACAAGGTGTTCTCTCAACTCGGCCGCTGGCGTGAGCTGAAACTGGAAAACCCGGATCTGGTGATTGGCGTCGGCGGCTGCGTGGCCAGCCAGGAAGGTGCGGCGATCCGCGACCGCGCACCTTACGTCGACGTGGTGTTCGGCCCGCAAACCCTGCACCGCCTGCCGGAAATGATCGATGCCGCACGGCTGACCAAGACCGCTCAGGTGGACATTTCCTTTCCCGAGATCGAGAAGTTCGACCGCCTGCCCGAGCCACGGGTCGACGGCCCCAGCGCCATGGTTTCGGTCATGGAAGGCTGCAGCAAGTACTGCACCTTCTGCGTAGTGCCCTACACCCGGGGCGAGGAAGTCAGCCGGCCGCTGGACGACGTGCTGGGCGAAATCATTCACCTGGCCGAAAACGGCGTGCGTGAAGTGACCCTGCTCGGCCAGAACGTCAACGGTTACCGCGGTGAAACGCGCGACGGCGGCATCGCCGATTTCGCCGAGCTGCTGTATCTGGTGGCCGCCGTCGAGGGCATCGACCGTATTCGCTACATCACCAGCCACCCGCTGGAATTTTCCGACGCCCTGATCAAGGCCCACGCCGATATTCCGGAGCTGGTGAAGTTTCTCCACCTGCCGGTGCAGTCCGGCTCCGACCGTATTCTTGCCGCCATGAAGCGCAACCATACCGCGCTGGAGTACAAGTCGCGCATCCGCAAGCTGCGGGCCACCGTACCGGATATCGTGATCAGCTCGGACTTCATCGTCGGCTTCCCCGGCGAGACCGAAAAAGACTTCGAGCAGACCATGAAACTGGTCGAGGACGTAGGCTTCGACTTCTCCTACTCCTTCATGTACAGCTCGCGCCCCGGTACACCGGCCGCGGATATTCATGACGACACGCCGGAAGAAGTGAAGAAGGAACGCCTGCAGCGTCTGCAGCATCGCCTCAATCAGCAGGGCTTTGAAAACAGCCGGCGCATGGTCGGCAGCGTGCAGCGCATTCTGGTCAGTGACTTTTCCAAGAAGGACCCGGGCAAGCTGCAGGGCAAGACCGAGAACAACCGCTTCGTCAACTTCCAGTGCGACAATCCGCGCCTGATCGGCCAGTTCGTCGATGTGCATATCGACGAGGCGATGCCGCATTCGCTGCGCGGCACCCTGATCGAGCGCCATTGAAGAAATAGCCTATACCCCTCATATGAGTGATAACGCGCCGGGCGCAGCGCGGCTATCGGCCGTGCTTTCACTCGTCCGTCGCTAGCGCTATTCTCTCCCTTCCATTCAGCCGACGGCGGCCACAAAACGACCTTGAATATCACCTCGACACCTCATCGCTTCACCCTCGAACCCTTCGAAGCCAAGCGCTTCGCCAATCTCAGCGGGCAATTCGACGAGCATCTGCGCCTGATCGAATCGCGTCTGGGCATCGAGATCCGCAACCGCGGCAACCAGTTCGAATTGCTGGGCGACCCCGACCAGACGGTTTCCGGGGAAAACCTGCTGCGGCGCCTGTACCGTGAAACCGACGCCACCGAGCTGTCACCGGACATGGTGCATCTGTTCCTGCAGGAATCCGGTATCGAGGAGCTGAACAACCCCAGCGCCAACCTCAACATTGCCCTGCGCACCCGCAAAGGCATGATCCGTCCGCGCGGCGCCAACCAGCAGTTGTACGTGAAGGCGATCCTCGACCACGACATCAACTTCGGCATCGGCCCGGCCGGTACCGGCAAGACCTACCTGGCCGTGGCTGCCGCCGTGGATGCACTGGAGCGCGAGCAGATCCGCCGCATCCTGCTGGTACGCCCGGCGGTCGAGGCTGGCGAGAAACTCGGTTTTCTGCCCGGTGACCTGTCGCAGAAGATCGACCCGTACCTGCGCCCGCTGTACGACGCCCTGTACGAGATGCTCGGCTTCGAGCAGGTAGCCAAGCTGATCGAGAAGCAGGTCATCGAGGTCGCGCCGCTGGCCTACATGCGCGGGCGCACGCTGAACAACAGCTTCATCATTCTCGATGAAAGCCAGAACACCACCATGGAACAGATGAAAATGTTCCTGACCCGCATCGGCTTCGGCTCCACGGCAGTGATCACCGGTGACATCACCCAGGTCGACCTGCCGCGCGGCACCAAGAGCGGCCTGACCCACGTGATCGACGTGCTCAAAGGGGTGCCGGGCATCAGTTTCACCCACTTCAAGCCCAAGGACGTGGTGCGCCACCCGCTGGTGCAGCGCATTGTCGAAGCCTACGAGCGCTTCGATGCCGAGCGCCAGCCGTTCGACCGTCGCCCGGCGGACAACGATCCGGGAGCGCGCTCCGAGCCATGATCGAACTGGATCTGCAGGTCGCCAGCCAGGCTGAGCACCTGCCCACCGAGGCCGCCTTCCAGGCGTGGTGCGCGGCCGGCCTGCGCCAGCGCAGCGCCGACTCGGAACTGACCATCCGTCTGGTGGACGAAGGCGAAGGGCGCGAGCTCAATCGCACCTGGCGCGGCAAGGACTACGCC
Source organism: Pseudomonas sp. URMO17WK12:I2 (assembly GCF_003253735.1). GTDB lineage: Bacteria > Pseudomonadota > Gammaproteobacteria > Pseudomonadales > Pseudomonadaceae > Aquipseudomonas. Next base: position 206,017 of record NZ_QKYW01000001.1, read on the forward strand.
ACCAACGTCTTGTCCTTTCCGGCCGATGTACCTGATGAATTGCTCGATATCCCGTTGCTTGGCGACCTGGTGATCTGCGTGCCGGTGGTCGAGCGCGAGGCTGTCGAACAAGGCAAGACCCCGGAGGCGCACTGGGCGCATCTGGTGATTCACGGCTGCTTGCATCTCCTGGGTTACGACCACATCGGCGATGAGGAAGCCGAGGAAATGGAAGCGCTGGAACGATTATTGCTCGCCGAGCTGGGTCACCCCGACCCGTATGCCGGCGACGAATGACTATAGGGATCCCGAGTAAAACGCCATGAGCGAAGACCGATCGAGCAACGAGCAGAAGTCCTGGTTGAACAAACTGACCCAGGCTTTTGCTCATGAGCCGAAAAACCGCCAGGAACTGCTGGAAGTCCTGCGCGACGCCCACCAGAACAAACTGCTCGACAGCGAGGCCCTGGCCATCGTCGAAGGCGCCATCCAGGTCGCCGACCTGCAGGTTCGCGACATCATGGTGCCGCGCTCCCAGGTGGTGACCATCAAGGCCAGCCAGTCTCCCAGGGAATTCCTGCCGGTGATCATCGAAGCGGCGCACTCGCGCTACCCGGTGATCGGCGAGACCCTCGACGACGTGCTCGGCATTCTGCTGGCCAAGGATCTGCTGCCCTTGCTGCTGGCCGATCAGCCCGACTTCAACATTCGCGACATGCTGCGCCCGGCCACCTTCGTGCCCGAGTCCAAGCGCCTCAACGTGCTGCTGCGCGAGTTTCGCGCCAACCACAACCATATGGCGGTGGTGATCGACGAGTACGGCGGCGTCGCCGGCCTGGTGACCATCGAGGACGTGCTCGAACAGATCGTCGGTGATATCGAGGACGAGCACGACGTCGAGGAAGACAGCTACGTCAAGCCGCTGCCCAGTGGCGATTTCCTGGTCAAGGCACTGACGCCCATCGATCACTTCAACGAAACCTTCACCACCGACTTCTCCGACGACGAGTTCGACACCGTCGGTGGCCTGGTGATGAGCGCCTTCGGCCACCTGCCCAAGCGCAACGAAGTGACGGTGATCGGCGAGTTCCGCTTTCGCGTGCTCAACGCCGACAGCCGCCGCGTGCACTTGCTGCGCCTGACACCGCTGGCCCGCTGACCTGACACCCCGCCATTTGGCGGGGTGTTTTCATACCTCGTGAGTCTCTCGATGAACCGACTGTTCCAACCCGGCTGGCCCGGCAACCTGATCGCCCTGCTGGCGGGCGCGCTGACCACCCTGGCGCTGGCGCCCTATGGCATCTGGCCGCTGGCGCTGCTGTCGATCGCCCTGCTCTACCGTGGCCTGCGCGAGCTGACCCCACGCCAGGCTGCATGGCGTGGCTGGTGGTATGGCTTCGGGCTGTTCGCTTCGGGCACCAGCTGGGTGTATGTGAGCATTCACGACTACGGCGCCGCATCGCCCCCCCTCGCGGCCTTCCTGACCCTGGGCTTCGTCGCCGGCCTTGGCCTGCTCTTCGCGCTCGCCGCCTGGGTATGGGCCCTATGCCTGCGCCGCGACAGCGCGCCACTGGCTGACGCTCTGGCGTTCGCCGCCCTGTGGGTGGCGCAAGAGGCATTTCGCGGCTGGTTCCTTACCGGTTTCCCGTGGCTGTATGTCGGCTACAGCCAGCTCGATGGCCCCATGGCCGGCCTGGCACCGGTCGGCGGCGTGTGGCTGCTGTCGTTCGCCCTGGCGCTGAGCGCGGCGCTGCTGGTCAACCTGCCGCGCCTTTATCGCAACAAGCCACAACTGGCCGAGGCCCTGGTGCTGCTGATCGCCCCCTGGCTGCTCGGCGCGGCTTTCAAGGATCACGCCTGGACCGTCCCGGCCGGCGAGCCGCTGAGCGTGGCGGCAATCCAGGGCAACGTCGAACAGAACCTCAAGTGGGACCCGGCGCAGCTCAATGCCCAGCTGGCGCTGTACCGCGACATGAGTTTCGCCAGCAAGCCCGTGGACATTCTGGTGTGGCCGGAGACCGCGGTGCCGGTGCTCAAGGAGCAGGCCATCGGCTACCTGAGCATGATGGATCGCTTCGCCAGCGACCGGCAGAGTGCGCTGATCACCGGTGTGCCGATCCGCCAGCCCAACGAGCGCGGCGAGCAGCGTTATTACAACGCCGTCAGTGTGGTCGGCCAGGGCAGCGGCGACTACCTCAAGCAGCGCCTGGTACCGTTCGGCGAGTACGTGCCGCTGCAGGACATGCTGCGTGGGCTGATCGCCTTCTTCGACCTGCCGATGTCCGACTTCGCCCGCGGTGAACACGGCCAGCCTCTGCTGGAAGCCAAGGGACATCGCATCGCGACGTTCATCTGCTACGAAGTGGTCTACCCCGAATTCGCCGCTGAAATGGCCGCACAGAGCGACCTGCTGCTGACGGTCAGCAACGATACCTGGTTCGGCAAATCGATCGGTCCGCTGCAGCACCTGCAGATGGCGCAGATGCGTGCCCTGGAAGCCGGTCGCTGGATGATCCGCGCCACCAACAACGGCGTAACCGTGCTGATCGATCCGTTCGGGCGCATTACCGAACGCCTGCCGCAATTCGAGCAGGCCACGCTATATGGCCAGGTGCAACCGATGCAGCACCTGACGCCTTACCTGCAGTGGCGCTCCTGGCCGCTGATCATCCTTTGCAGCCTGCTGGCCGGCTGGGCGCTGGTGCGCCGGCGTCGGGACGCCAAGGCTGTAGGCTAAAGCCCACCCTGCGTCGCGCAAGGCGCCACTTATCTCATGTGGGAACGGGCCATGCCCGTGATCGTCGCGCGCATGGACTAGGCGTCCCCGCGCGCCCCCACACTTTGTGGCTTCGCTCAGGCGGCCCTGCAATCGAGATACCGGCTTAGGCTTCAGCCCACCACTCAAGGCTATCGCCCATACACCAACGGATAAGCCAGCGCGCCGATCACCTCGTTGAGCAGCAAGGTGCTCTGCCAGAAGGCCTTGCCTTCCGGCAGCCAGCCGCCCATGGGCCGACCATTGGGCACGCCGAGAAAGCCTACCGGCGCGGTCACCACCTCGAAGCCGGCCTGCTCGAAGCACCAGCGAGAACGCGGCATGTGCCAGGCCTGGGTCACCAGCAGTACCCGGCGAATGCCTTCGGGCTTTAGCAATGCAGCGGTCTCGGTCGCGTTTTCCCAGGTGGTGCGGCTGCGTTCTTCCTGCCAGCGCACCTCGACACCCAGATCCTCGCGCATAACCTCGGCCATCAGTGCTGCCTCGCTGGGTGGGCGGCCGAAATGCAGCCCGCCAGTGGTCAGCACCGGCAGGCCGGAAGCCTTGGCCAGCCGCGCTGCATAGCGGGTTCGCTCCAGAGCCATGGCGCTGGGCTGCTCGCCGCCCCAGGCGGGGTCGTCCGAGTCGCGGCCGCCGCCGAGCACGACGATGACGTCGGCCTGCTGGGCCAATGTGCTCCACTGCTGCTGGGCGATGGCTGGCTCGCGCTCTATCGCTTTGGCCATCCACTCCACGGTCACCGGCAGGCTCATCAGCCATAACCCACCGAGCCCGAGGGTGAAACAGCACAGGGCCAGCCGCGGAAAACGCCGGCGCAGGAACCAGCCCAGGGCGATGAGCAACAACAGGATGCCGGGCGGCATGAAGAACTGCTTGAGCAGGTAACGCAACGGCATCGAGCACCTCCGCAAAGGGTCGAAGCCTAGGGGCTGTAGAGGTTTCAGCGCAAGCCGCAGGACGGAGTCAGATTTTTTGCCGTGCGCCGCCGGGAAGACGGCCTCGTTCCTGGCCGGCGAACGCGGGCTGACGCGGGAAGGGCGGCGCCGACACAGACGCCCGGTAGCCACGCGCGGCAGTGGCGTGCCAGCCGTCCAGCCAGGCGCGGTCGCTGGCGAGGTAAGCGGTGATCAGCGCCAGCTCGTCCGGCGACAGGCCGCGCACGTCCATATCCACAGCAGGTTTGTCGGACAGCAGGGCCAGGTTGTCGGCCTCCCCCAGGGCTACCGTCAGGCGTTGCAGCAACCGCCCGTAGGGGTCACTGGGGTTACCGGGAGTTCTATCAACTTGCACCGCACACCTCCAGGGCAGGATGCCTTTCACTGCAGCTTAGCCGCCACCCTGCGGCAGGCCTGCCGCGACGACAAATGGCGCTGGCCGGGGCAGGCTGCGCAATCAGCGTTTCCCTCTGCCGAGGGGGGTCATGTATGCTACGGCGTTTCCCGAAAGCCCCTTCTCCTAGCGCAAGTAGCCATGCACGAACAGTATCAGCCACGTGAAATCGAAGCCGCCGCGCAATCCCACTGGGACGCGCAGAATTCCTTTGTCGTCAGCGAACAGCCCGGCAAGGACACCTTCTACTGCCTGTCGATGTTCCCCTACCCGAGCGGCAAGCTACACATGGGGCACGTGCGCAACTACACCATCGGTGATGTGATCGCCCGTTACCAGCGCATGCTCGGCAAGAACGTGCTGCAGCCCATGGGTTGGGATGCTTTCGGCATGCCGGCGGAAAACGCCGCGATGAAGAACAACGTCGCACCGGCCAAGTGGACCTACGAAAACATCGCCTACATGAAGAGCCAGCTGAAAAGCCTGGGCCTGGCGGTGGACTGGACGCGCGAAGTCACCACCTGCAAGCCGGATTACTACCGCTGGGAACAATGGCTGTTCACCCGCCTGTTCGAAAAAGGCGTGATCTATCGCAAGAACGGCACCGTCAACTGGGATCCGGTCGACCAGACCGTACTGGCCAACGAGCAGGTCATCGACGGCCGCGGCTGGCGTTCCGGCGCGGTGATCGAGAAGCGCGAAATCCCCATGTACTACTTCAAGATCACCGCTTATGCGGATGAGCTGCTGAGTAGCCTGGACGAACTCGATGGCTGGCCGGAACAGGTCAAGACCATGCAGCGCAACTGGATTGGCAAATCCCGCGGCATGGAAGTGCAGTTCCCCTACAACGTCGATTCGATCGGCGAAGCCGGCGCACTGAAGGTGTTCACCACCCGCCCCGACACCCTGATGGGCGCGACCTACGTGGCCGTGGCTGCCGAGCATCCGCTGGCTACCCTGGCCGCACAGAACAATGCCGAGCTGCAGGCGTTCATCGCCGAATGCAAGGCCGGTAGCGTCGCCGAAGCCGACGTTGCCACCCAGGAAAAGAAAGGCCTGCCGACCTCGCTGTTCGTCGAACACCCGCTGACCGGCGAGAAGCTGCCGGTGTGGGTCGCCAACTACGTGCTGATGCACTACGGCGACGGCGCGGTGATGGCGGTTCCCGCCCACGACGAGCGCGACTTCGCCTTTGCCCGCAAGTACCACCTGCCGATCAAGGCCGTGGTGCGTACCAGCGCCGGTGATGAAGTGGGCAGCGAGTGGCAGGACGCCTACGGCGAACACGGCCAGCTGATCAACTCCGCCGAATTCGATGGCCTGGACTTCGAAGGTGCCTTCGATGCCATCGAAGCGGCGCTGCTGCGCAAGCAGCTTGGCAAATCGCGCACCCAGTTCCGCCTGCGTGACTGGGGTATCAGCCGCCAGCGCTACTGGGGCTGCCCGATCCCGATCATCCACTGCGACAGCTGTGGCGACGTACCAGTGCCGGAAGACCAGCTGCCGGTCGTACTGCCCGAGGACGTGGTCCCGGACGGCGCAGGCTCGCCGCTGGCGCGCATGCCTGAATTCTACGAGTGCAGCTGCCCGAAGTGCGGCGCAGCGGCCAAGCGCGAAACCGACACCATGGACACCTTCGTGGAATCGTCCTGGTATTTCGCCCGCTATGCCTCGCCGCACTACGCCGGCGGCATGGTCGACCCGGCTGCAGCCAACCACTGGCTGCCGGTGGATCAGTACATCGGCGGTATCGAGCACGCCATCCTGCACCTGCTGTATGCGCGTTTCTTCCACAAGCTGATGCGTGACGAAGGCCTGGTCAACTCGAACGAACCGTTCAAGAACCTGCTGACCCAGGGCATGGTCGTCGCCGAAACCTACTACCGTACCCTCGATAACGGCGGCAAGGACTGGTTCAACCCGGCCGATGTCACCGTCGAGCGTGACGCCAAGGGCAAGGTGATCGCCGCCAAGCTGACCAGCGATGGCCTGCCGGTGGAAATCGGCGGCACCGAGAAGATGGCCAAGTCGAAGAACAACGGTGTCGACCCGCAGGCGATGATCGATGCCTACGGCGCCGACACCTGCCGCCTGTTCATGATGTTCGCCTCGCCGCCCGACATGAGCTGCGAATGGTCGGATGCCGGCGTCGAAGGCGCCAACCGCTTCCTGCGTCGCGTCTGGCGCCTCGCTCAGGGCCATGTCAGCCAGGGCCTGCCGGGCGTACTGGATATCGCCAAGCTGGACGACGCCGGCAAGGACGTGCGCCGCGCCATCCACCTGGCCATCAAGCAGGCGTCCCAGGATGTCGGCCAGCACCACAAATTCAACACCGCCATCGCCCAGGTGATGACGCTGATGAACGTGCTGGAAAAGGCCCCCCAGGACAACGACCAACAGCGCGCCCTGCTTCAGGAAGGCCTGGAAACCGTCGCCCTGCTGCTCGCCCCGATCACCCCGCACATCTGTCACGAACTGTGGCAGGAGCTGGGCCATGAGGAAGCCATCATCGATGCCAGCTGGCCGGTGGTGGATGAAGCGGCCCTGGTGCAGGACAGCCTGACTCTGGTGATCCAGGTCAACGGCAAGCTGCGCGGGCAGATCGAGGTGCCGGCCGACGCCAGCCGCGAGGCGGTGGAAGCGGCGGCGCGCAGCAACGAGAACGTACAACGCTTCACCGAAGGGCTGACGATCCGCAAGGTCATCGTGGTGCCCGGCAAGCTGGTCAATATCGTCGCCAGTTGAGGCGACAGGGAACGGCTGGTCGCCCACAGCGGCCAGCATCCGGTCTAGAGTTTCGGCCATGCCGGCCAGCGGAGCCGGCAGGACAAGGGGATACGAGATGATCAAGCGCAATCTGTTGGTAATCGGCCTGGCTGGCCTGCTCGGTGCGTGCGGCTTCCAGCTGCGAGGCACCGGCGACGTGCAGTTCGCCCTAAAGGAGCTCGACGTCAGCGCACGCGACACCTACGGCGACACCGTGCGTGACGTCAAGGACGTGCTGGAGAACAACGGCGTACGCGTGTTCCCGGGCGCTGCCTACAAGCTGTACCTGGCGGGCGAGCGGGAAAACCAGCGCTCGGCCAGCTACACCAGCTCGGCGCGCGCCGTCGAATACGAGCGCACCATGAGCCTGGATTACGAGATCCGGGGTGCCAAGAACCTGCTGCTGCTGAGCAACAAGCTCGAAGTGCAGAGCTACTACGTGCAGGACTCCAACAACCTGATCGGCAACGATCAGCAGGCCGCCCAGTTGCGCACCGAAATGCGCCGCGACCTGGTGCAGCAACTGGCCCAGCGCCTGCAGCAGATCACCCCGGCGCAACTGGACGAACTGCAGCAGACCGCCGAAGCCAAGGCGAAAGCCGAAGCCGACGCCCTGGAAGCGGCCCGTCAGCGTGAAGCGGCGCAGCCGCAGCAGTCGCCCATCGAACTGCCGGTGCAGTAAACCGCTCGCGATTTGCATGAGCCGGGTAGCCGCAATGGCAGCAAGTTGGCGAACCTGGGCCCCAAGGCCTTACCTGTGGGAGCGGGCCATGCCCGCGAATTCGCGCGCATGGCGCGCTCCCACAATGGAATGCCGAGCGCTGGCTGTCGCCTCACCGCCACCTGATCGCACATCAGGCGCCAAGCTGACAGGGCCTTTTCTTCAGCCCATCGGGTTTAGGTATTCATGAAACTCGCTCCCGCCCAACTCGGCAAACACCTGCAAGGCGCGCTCGCCCCGGTCTACGTGGTCTGCGGCGACGAAGCCCTGCTCTGCCAGGAAGCCACCGACGCCATCCGCAGCGCCAGCCGCGCCCAGGGTTTCACCGAGCGCGAAGTGTTTCACGCCGAAGCCAATTTCGACTGGGGCATGCTCTACGAAGCCGGCGCCAGCCTGTCGCTGTTCGCCGAGAAGCGCGTCATCGAATTGCGCATTCCCAACGGCAAGCCGGGCGACAAGGGCGCCGCCGCGATTCTCGAATACCTCGGCCGCCCTCCGGAAGACACCCTGCTGCTGATCACCCTGCCCAAGCTCGACGGCAGCGCGCAGAAGACCAAGTGGGCCAAGGCGCTGATCGACGGCCCGCACTGCCAGTTCGTGCAGATCTGGCCGGTGGACGCCAACGGGCTGCCGCAGTGGATCCGTCAGCGCCTGGCGCAAGCCGGCATGAACGCCAGCGCCGAGGCCATCGACCTGATCGCCGCGCGCGTCGAAGGCAACCTGCTGGCGGCCGCCCAGGAAATCGAAAAGCTCAAGCTGCTCGCCGACGGCCAGCAGATCGATGCCGGCACGGTCCAGGCCGCCGTCGCCGACAGCGCCCGTTACGATGTCTTCGGCCTGATCGATGCCATCCTCAATGGCGAGGCCGCCCATGCCCTGCGCATGCTCGACGGGCTGCGTGGCGAGGGCCAGGAATCGTTGTTCATCGTGGTGATGCTGGCCCGCGAGCTACGCCAGTTGGCCAACATCGCCTACCAGCATGGCCAGGGCATTCCCCTGGACAAAGCCTTCGCCTCGGCGCGCCCGCCGGTATGGGACAAGCGCCGCCCGCTGGTCAGCAAGGCCCTGCAGCGGCATACGCCAGCGCGCTGGAATGCCTTGCTGATGGATGCCCAGCAGATCGACGCGCAGGTCAAGGGGCAGGCACCGGGCGATCCCTGGGCCAGCCTGTCGCGCCTGGTCCTGATGATGGCCGGGCAGCGCCTGAAACTCGGCGCTTAACGCCTACCTCGAGTATGGACATCGCCTGCCCGGCGGCGCATGATTCGCGCCGCTCGCTATCTGGGCGAGCCCTGATCGAGGATCTGCCATGAGCAAGAAGAAGCGCCCCAACAAGGCCAAATCCATCATCGCCCAGCCGCTGTTCCGCTCACGCCAGGAACGCCCCGGCAAAGGAAAAGGCAGCTACAACCGCCAAGCCTCCCAGCAAAACTGGGAGGCTTGTTCATTTGTGGCGGCTTGAAAACCTTGCCCAGCCCGCATTTCTGCTCATCCGTGCTAAGGTGGTGGCCTGCAAAACGTGTTGAGATGACCATGCCCAACCTGTTCATTCGCGGCCTGCCTGCCACCGCTGCGGCCAGCTTTCTGCTTTTGCTCACGGCTTGCGCCGATGCCCCTGCCCAGCCTCTGGCCTCCACCAGCGGGCTACCGAGCACCACCTCCGCCCCTGCTCCCCTCGGCCAGCCCGTCGAAGAGCAACTGAGCTTCGAGCAATGGCGCGATCTGTTGCGCAGCGACGCCATCGCCGCCGGCATCAGCCCGACCCTGTTCGACCGCGCCTTCGCCGGCGTGGTGCCGAACCCAGATGTGGTCAAGGCCGACAGCAGCCAACCCGAATTCAGTCGCCCGGTATGGGAATACCTCAAGGGCGCGGTGTCGCCGAGCCGGGTCGCCCGCGGGCGTATCCTGCTGACCCAGAACCGCGCCATGCTCAACCAGATCGAACAGCGCTATGGTGTCGACGCCGAAACCCTGGTCGCCATCTGGGGCCTGGAGAGCAACTTCGGCAGCAATATCGGCAGCCACAACGTGGTGCGCTCCCTCGCCACCCTGGCCTACGAAGGCCGTCGCCAGGCGTTCTGGCGAGGCCAATTGCTGGCCGTGCTGCAGATTCTCCAGCATGGCGACATCGCCCCGGAGAGCCTGGTCGGCTCCTGGGCCGGCGCCATGGGCCAGACCCAGTTCATGCCCACCACCTACAACGAGCACGCCGTGGATTTCGACGGCGACGGCAAACGTGACGTGTGGACCTCCACCGCCGATGCCCTGGCCTCGGCTGCCCACTACCTGCAGAGCTCCAGCTGGCAATTGCGCCAGCCCTGGGGTTACGAGGTGCAGCTGCCGCAAGGTTTCGACTACGCCCTGGCCGACCCGGAAGTACGGCGCAGCGTGGCGCAGTGGCGCGAGTTGGGTATCCACCCCGTGGGCCAGCCGCTGAGCACGCCACGTGATGACGCCAGCGCCACGCTGCTGCTGCCCGCTGGGCATCGTGGGCCGGCATTCCTGCTGTTCAGCAATTTCCGCAGCATCCTGCGCTACAACAATTCGACGTCCTATGCCCTGGCCATCGGCCTGCTGTCCGACGCTCTGCGCGGCGGCAACACCGTGCAGGGCAGCTGGCCCGAAGGTGATCGCCAGCTGGGCCGCAGCGAACGTATCGAACTGCAGGAGCGCCTGAATGCCCGCGGCTTCGATTCCGGCCATGCCGACGGCATCATCGGTGCCAATACCCGCAAGGCCATCCGCGCCTTCCAGCTGCACCTGGGCTGGCCGGCGGACGGCTACCCGGATGCCAAGCTGCTCGAGCAATTGCGCCAGCCGCACTGACCCTGCCGCGTGGTGACGCCCGTCACCACGCCTTTTGCCTATTTGCGATTCGCCCGTTCCTGGGCGACTCTGTAGCAGGCCCCCTGTGATCCAGGAGGTGCCTGACTGCCCGCTACCGTGATCCGGTGCGGGTCAATGACAACAGAGAGGTCGCTATGCACGACATCGAGCTGAACGAAGAACAACGCATGATCCGCGAGTGCACCCGGCAGTTCGCCCGGCGCGCCATCGCGCCCCACGCCCAGGAGTGGGAAAAGGCTGGCTGGATTGATGACGCGGCGGTCGCCCAGATGGGCGAGATGGGCCTGCTGGGCATGATCGTGCCCGACACCTGGGGCGGCAGTTACCTCGATTACGTGGCCTATGCCCTGGCCGTGGAAGAAGTCTCCGCCGCCGATGCCGCCACCGGCACCCTGATGAGCGTGCACAACTCGGTCGGCTGCGGCCCCCTGCTCAACTACGGCAGCGATGAGCAGAAAAGCGAATGGCTGGCGCGCCTGGCCAGCGGCGAAGTGATTGGCTGCTTTTGCCTGACCGAGCCCCAGGCCGGTTCCGAGGCCCATAATCTGCGCACCCGCGCCGAACTGCGTGACGGCCGCTGGGTGCTCAACGGTGCCAAGCAGTTCGTCAGCAACGGCCGCCGTGCCGGCCTGGCCATCGTCTTCGCGGTGACCGATGCCACGCTTGGCAAAAAGGGTATTTCAGCCTTCCTGGTGCCCACCAATACACCGGGTTTTCGCATCGACCGCAGCGAGCACAAGATGGGTATCCGCGCGTCGGACACCTGCGCCATCACCCTGGACGACTGCAGCATTCCCGCCGCCAACCTGCTTGGCGAGCGCGGCAAGGGGCTGAGCATCGCCCTGTCCAACCTCGAGGGCGGGCGTATCGGCATCGCCGCCCAGGCGGTCGGCATCGCCCGCGCCGCTTTCGAGGCCGCCCTGCTCTACTCCCGCGAGCGAGTGCAGTTCGACAAACCCATTGGCGAGCACCAGAGCATCGCCAACCTGCTTGCAGACATGCACACCCAGATCAACGCCGCCCGCCTGCTGACCCTGCACGCTGCGCGCCTGCGCAGCGCCGGCCAGCCGTGCCTGTCAGAGGCCTCACAAGCCAAGCTGTTCGCCTCGGAAATGGCCGAGCGGGTGTGCTCCAAAGCGTTGCAGATCCACGGCGGTTACGGCTACCTGGAGGATTTCCCGGTGCAGCGCTACTACCGCGACGCGCGCATTACCCAGATCTACGAAGGCGCCAGCGAGATCCAGCGCCTGCTGATCGCCCGTGAGCTCAAGCACTACGCGCTCTAAGATCCTTTTCACGATCTTTATGGGCATGACGCGGCAGCTACAAGGCAGAAGCGGACGGTCATCGCTGGCTTTGTAATGTCTTTCTTGCGCAAAAGTAACTGACGACGCCAATCGCCCCTTCAGGAGGCCGAGTGGAATCGTTGTGGAGAGGGCCGGGCGGGCAGCCTTGAGCGACATGGATGTCGCGAGAGCCGCGATGGGCCAAGGATGGCTCTTCGTGGGGGGCCGCCTAGGTCGGGCCCTCGGAACAATGATGAAGCGAGGGAACCCCGGCGAAGCCGGGGCCGGATGTCGGGGCTAGACCTTTTGGTTTCTTTTGGCGGGGCCGGCCATCCGGGCAATGCCAAAAGAAACCCGCTCGCCAGAGCGGAACCGAGCGCACAGGCAACTCGGTAATGCTGGCGGGCTCATTCTGGAAGGATGGGCTATGTCCATTATTTTCGCGGGCATGGCCCGCTCCCACAGATAGAGGTCTTATGGCCGCTTGCGCCACTTAGCTGGCAAAAATCGACGAACCTGGACTGAAGCTCATGAACAGCCTCTAAGCACTTTCACTACCCCTTGAGCAGCCGCGCCTCGGCGTTATCCAGATCACGGAGGATGTCGGCCAGCATGTCGTCGTCCAGCTGGTTGTCCTTGCGCATCCGATACAGCTCCAGGCGCTGCGTACGCAGTGCCTGGAGGCGCATGCGGTATTCCAGCTGGTCGGCCTGGCGCTGATAGTCGCGCGACTCTTCGGCACGGCGCGTGCGGGTACGCTCGAGCAGGTCGCGGTATTCGCTCATCAGCTTGGCGCGAATCTCGGCCGTGGCAATCGCACTATCGGTATCCGTGGCCTTTTCCTCATCCTTCTCCAGGCAGCGGATCGCCGCCTCGAGCACCTGGGCACGATGGCGATTGAGCTCGGCCTCCTGCAACGCCACGTTGTCTTGCGGCAGCAAGGGCAGCAGCCTGGGCAGCAGCACACTGGCGACCAGCAGCGACACCAGGATCACCCCGGCGGCGATCAGGATCAGCAGATCCCGCTCGGGAAACGCCTGGCCGTTATTGAGCAGCAACGGCAGCGACATCACACCGGCCAAGGTCACCGCGCCACGCACGCCACCGACCGTCAGCACCGCGGTCAGGGCGATGCGCGATTGCCCGGCGAAGCGCGTCGACTTGCCGCGCCAGCGCCGTACCATCCCCGAGGTACGCCAGTAGCAGTAGACCCACACGAAGCGCAACAGCATCAACACCGCGTAGACCGCCAGCACATAGCCCAGCGCCGGCAACAACAGGTGCCAGGAATCGGCCTGCTCGCCGATCACCGCCTTGATGATGTCCGGCAGTTGCAAGCCCAACAGCAGAAAGATCAAACCATTGAAGGTGAATTCGAGCATCGCCCACACGCCCCGGTTGAGCAGCCGCGTGGTGGTCTGCCGCGGCAGCAGGTCGAGGCGACTCTGCATCATGCCGGCGGCCACCGCCGAGAGAATGCCGGACAGCCCCAGATGCTCGGCCGCTACATAGGCCGCGAACGGCAGCAACAGCATCAGCAGCACATGGGGCGCCGGCTCCTCCCAGCCGCGGGCGATCATCCATGCCCGCAAGCGCCCCAACAGGTAACTGAGCGCCATACCGATCAACAGGCCACCAACGGCCACCAGCACGAACTGCAGGCTGGCATCGGCAAACGAAAACATGCCGGTCAGCGTTGCCGCCACGGCGAACTTGAACGCTACCAGGCCCGAGGCATCGTTCATCAATGCCTCACCCTGCAACAGGTTGTTGAGGGTGTTGGGCAGACGCCCGTGGGCGATCGCCGACACTGCCACCGCATCGGTCGGCGACAACACGGCAGCCAAGGCGAAGCAGGCAGCCAGCGGCACCTGCGGCAACAACCAGTGAATGAAATATCCGGCACCCAGAATGGTAACGAACACCAGGACGAACGCCAGAAACAGGATCGGCGTGCGCAGCTTGCGAAACTGCCCCTTGGGCATGCGCCAACCATCGACGAACAGCAGCGGCGGGATGAACAGCAGCAGGAACAGTTCGGGGTCGAGCCGCACGTGCAGGCCCAGCACCGGAATCGCCAGCAGTGCGCCAATGAGGATCTGCAGGATGGGCAGCGGCAAGGGAATGAACTGGGCGCTGATACGCGTGCCACTGACCACCAGCAACATGGTCAGGATGGTGTAGAGAAGCTGCATGGGGGGAAGGATCCTTTACAAGAACGGCCGCACGGCTGGCGAGGGCCCGTGCATTGTAACGCCAGCAGCGTGCAGGCGGATGCGCCGCAAGCCGAAGCGACGTGGCATAATCCCGGACTTCGACATTCACAAGCATGCAGGAAGATTCGACGAGTGGAGTCTTCCAGAGGTAGACCAATGAGTTACGTGCTTTATGGCATCAAGGCCTGCGACACCATGAAAAAGGCCCGTACCTGGCTCGACGAGCAGGGTATCGCTTACCAGTTTCACGACTACAAGACCGCCGGCATCGACCGCGGCAACCTGCAGAAATGGTGTGACGAGCACGGCTGGGAAACCATCCTCAATCGCGCCGGCACCACGTTCCGCAAGCTCGACGACGCCCAGAAAAGCGATCTCGACCAGGCCAAAGCCATCGAACTGATGCTGGCCCAGCCGTCGATGATCAAGCGTCCGGTGCTGGATCTCGGCAGCCGCACGCTGGTCGGTTTCAAACCCGAGCGTTACGCCACCGAACTGGCCTGATATCGCCCTCAATCGAATTCGCTGCAAGGAAAAGCTCATGTCCAATACGCTGTTCAGCCTGGCCTTCGGGGTCGGCACCCAAAACCGTCAAAGCACCTGGCTGGAAGTGTTCTACGCACAGCCGCTGCTCAACCCGAGCGCCGAGCTGGTCGCCAAGGTCACCGAGAAACTCGGCTACAGCGGTGGCAACCAGGCCATTGCCATCACCAATCAGCAAGCCGGTGAATTGGCCAGCGCGCTGAAGCATATCGACTCGGTACAAGCCGCCTTGCTGACTCGCCTGGCAGAAAGCGCCAAGCCACTGGTCGCTACCCTGCTGGCCGAAGACGCCGCGCTGACCAGCACCCCCGAGGCCTACCTCAAGCTGCATCTGCTGTCCCATCGCCTGGCCAAGCCCCATGGCCTGAACCTGACCGGCATCTTCCCGCTGCTGCCCAACGTCGCCTGGACCAGCCAGGGTGCGGTCGACCTGGCCGAGCTGCCGGAGCGTCAGCTGGAAGCGCGCCTGAAAGGCGACCTGCTGGAAGTTTTCTCGGTGGACAAGTTCCCGAAAATGACCGACTACGTGGTGCCGACCGGCGTGCGCATCGCTGACAGCGCACGTGTTCGTCTGGGCGCGTACATCGGCGAAGGCACCACCGTGATGCACGAAGGCTTCGTCAACTTCAACGCCGGTACCGCCGGCCCGGGCATGATCGAAGGCCGCGTGTCCGCAGGCGTGTTCGTCGGCAAGGGTTCGGACCTGGGCGGCGGCTGCTCGACCATGGGCACCCTGTCCGGTGGCGGCAACATCGTCATCTCCGTGGGCGAAGGCTGCCTGATCGGCGCCAACGCCGGTATCGGCATTCCGCTGGGCGACCGCAACATCGTCGAAGCCGGTCTGTACGTCACCGCCGGCACCAAGATCGCCCTGCTCGACGACCAGAACAACCTGGTCAAGGTGGTCAAGGGTCGCGACCTGGCTGGTCAGGCTGACCTGCTGCTGCGTCGCAACTCGCAAAGCGGCGCCGTCGAGTGCAAGACCAACAAGTCGGCTATCGAGCTGAACGAAGCCCTGCACGCTCATAATTGAGCCCAGGCTTCGCCCGAACGGGCTGTGCCCGCGATAGACTGGCGTCTTCGCGGGCACAGCCCGTTTTCACATTCTGCGTGACGAGATCCGGATGACCCTGACCTCCCCCTGGCGCGCCGACTTTCCCGGCATGCGGGCCCTGGACGCCGAAGGCCAGACCTACCTCGACAGCGCCGCCACGGCGCAGAAACCACAGGCGGTACTCGATGCCCTGCTGGCCTACTACGCTGGCGGCGCCGCCAATGTGCACCGGGCCCAGCACCTGCCGGGCGAGCGTGCCACCCGCGCCTTCGAGGCGACTCGCGACCAGGCCGCCCGTTGGCTGAACGCGGCCAGCCGCGACGAGATCGTTTTCACCCGCGGCGCCACCGAATCCCTCAACCTGCTCGCCTATGGCCTGGAACACCTGTTCGAGGCTGGCGAGCACATCGTCATCAGTGCTGCCGAGCACCATGCCAACCTGCTGCCCTGGCAACAGCTGGCCGCCCGCAAAAGCCTGAAACTGGTGGTACTGCCGCTGACCCCGCTGGGTGATATCGACCTGCAGCAGGCGGCCGAGCTGATCGGCCCTCGCACCCGGCTGCTCGCCCTCAGTCAGCTGTCCAACGTGCTGGGGCGCTGGCAGGATGTGCAGCCGCTGATTCGCCAGGCACAGGAACACGGCGCCCTGACCGTGGTGGACGGCGCCCAGGCCGTGGTACATGGCCGCCAGGATATGCAGGCGCTGGGCTGCGACTTCTACGTCTGCTCCAGCCACAAGCTCTATGGGCCGGATGGCGTTGGCCTGCTCTACGGGCGACGCGACGCGCTGCAGCGCCTGAGGCACTGGCAGTTCGGCGGGGAAATGGTCCAGTTGGCCGACTACCACGCCTCGACCTTCCGCCCGGCACCGCTCGGCCTGGAGGCCGGCACGCCGGCGGTCTCCGGGGTGATCGCCCTGGGTGCGGCCCTGTACTACCTCGAGCGTCTCGACACCGAGGCGGTCTCCCAGCACGAGGCGGCGCTGCACCGTCTGTTGCTCGCTGGCCTGCGCGGCCGTGCAGGGCTGCGCCTGCTCGGTGAGCCGCACAGCGCGCTGGCTTGCTTTACCGTGGATGGTATCCACAGCGGCGACCTCGCCCACCTGCTCACCGAACAGGGCATCGCCGTGCGCGCCGGTCATCACTGCGCCATGCCGCTGCTGCAACGCCTCGGCGTGAACGGCGCGATCCGCGTGTCGCTTGGCCTCTACAACGATGAAGGCGACCTGCAACGCTTCTTCACGGCGCTGGACAAAGCCCTGGAGCTGCTGCAATGAGCCTGCCAGACAACGCCCGCGAAGCACTCGAGGCATTCAACGCCTGCGCAGGCTGGGAACAACGCGCACGCCTGTTGATGCACTGGGGCGAACGCCTGGAGCCGCTGCCTGAGCGTCATGAAGCGGATCGTGTGCACGGCTGCGAAAGCCAGGTATGGCTGAACGGTGAACAGCGCGACGGGCATTGGCACTTTCGCGCCAGCAGCGATGCACGGCTGATCCGTGGCCTGCTGGCCGTGCTGCTGGCGCGGGTCAATGGCTTGAATGCTACCGAGCTGGCGAGCCTGGATATCAGCGACTGGTTCGCCCAGCTCGGCCTGTCCCGCCAGCTGTCGCCGTCGCGTGCCAGCGGCATGAATGCCGTGGTGCAGCAGATGCGCCAACTGATCGAAGCGGATTAAGCCGTAGGGTCTGTACGAAAAGTTTCCGAGCGAAGGTCAGGCAAGGCAAAAATCGGTGAGGACGCGGAGTTTACGAATAGTAAATGAGCAGTCCGAACCGATTTTTAACGAAGCATCACCGAGCGCAGGTACTTTTCGTCAGAGCCTCGGCGCAGCCCGCTCGCTTGGGCGTCGCGCGCCAGCCACGATTTTGTCCACGAGGCGCGCCGCAGCGACCATGCCGAAGGTGGCGGTAACCATCATCACCGCGCCGAAGCCACCGGCGCAGTCGAGCTTCACGCCCTCGCCGACGAATGCCTTGCTCTGGCAGACACTCCCATCCGCCCCCGGATAGCGCAGCTGCTCGGTAGAGAACACGCAGGGCACGCTGTAGGTACGCCCCGGCGTACGCGAGAAGCCGTAGTCACGGCGCAGGGTGGAACGCACCTTGGCGGCCAGGGGATCGTTGAAGGTCTTGTTGAGGTCGGCCACCTGCACCTGGGCCGGGTCGATCTGCCCGCCCGCACCCCCGGTGGTTACCAGGGCGATCTTGCGGCGTTTGCACCAGGCAATCAGCGCCGCCTTGGCCGCCACGCTGTCGATGCAGTCGACCAGCCCATCGAGCTCGACGCTGATGTACTCGGCCATGGTCTCGCGGGTAACGAAGTCCGCCACCTCATGCACCACGCACGCCGGGTTGATCGCCCGCAGCCGCTCGCCCATCACCTCGACCTTGGCGCGCCCGACCTGCCCCTGCAGGGCATGGGCCTGGCGATTGGTATTGCTCACGCAGACGTCGTCCAGGTCGAACAGGGAAATCTCGCCGACCCCGGAGCGCGCCAGCGCCTCGGCCACCCAGGAGCCGACGCCACCGATGCCGACCACGGCCACGTGGGCGGCAGCCAGTCGCTCTGCGCCTTGGCGGCCATATAACCGGGCAATACCGGCAAAACGCTGTTCATCGAACGACATGGGGGCTCCTCTTTCCGGGCGCGCATTATAAGAAGGCGGGCAGCGCTTCCCAAGCACCATCGGGCCGGCACCTGCAGTGAGGCGATGCACAGCGGGCAAACATCGTCGAGCAGCGCCCCGGAGCTGTGCTATACAGTCAATCATCGACGGAGTAGCATGCGCGCCAGCCGGCGTTCGCCGGTCTTCTCCCCGTTCCACCCTTCGGAACCTTACACAGCATGCTTTCGCGCAAGTTCGGCCTCAATCTAGTTGTTTTCCTGGCGATTGCCGCCCTGTTCACCGGTATCTGGGCGCTCTACAACCGCCCGGTCACCGCCCCCGACTGGCCGGAACAGATCTCCGGCTATTCGTTCTCGCCGTTCCGCCAGGGGCAGAGCCCGCAAACCGGCGTGTACCCGAGCGATCAGGAGATGCGCGAGGATCTCGAGCTGCTGTCCAAGCAGACCGACAGCATCCGTACCTATTCGGTAGACGGCGATCTCGACAAGATTCCCGCGATCGCCGAGGAGTTCGGCCTGCGCGTGACCCTGGGCGTGTGGATCAGCCCTGACGAGGAGCGCAACGAACGGGAGATTACCAAGGCGATCAATATCGCCAACAACTCGCGCAGCGTGGTTCGCGTGGTGGTCGGTAACGAGGCGCTGTTCCGCCGCGAAGTCACCGTCAAGCAGCTGACCGCCTACATGGACCGCGTGCGTTCGGCGGTCAAGGTGCCGGTCACCACCTCCGAGCAGTGGCACATCTGGGACGAGTACCCCGAGCTGGCCGACCACGCGGACCTGATCGCCGCCCACGTGCTGCCCTACTGGGAATTCATTCCCATGAAGGACTCCACCCAGTTCACCCTGGACCGCGCCCGCGACCTGAAAAAACTGTTCCCGAAAAAACCGCTGCTGCTTTCCGAGGTTGGCTGGCCAAGCAACGGCCGGGTACGCGGCGGCGCCGAGGCGAGCCAGGCTGACCAGGCCATCTACTTGCGCACCCTGGTCACCACGCTCAACGCCCAGGGCTACAACTACTTCGTCATCGAAGCCTTCGACCAACCCTGGAAAGCCGGCGACGAAGGCTCGGTGGGCGCTTACTGGGGCGTGTACAACCTCGACCGCCAGCCGAAATTCAACTTCGAGGGCCCGGTAGTCGCCATTCCGAAATGGCGCATGCTGGCGGTCGCTTCGGTGGTCATGGCGCTGCTGTCGCTGGCCTTGATGCTGATCGACGGCAGTGCCCTGCGCCAGCGCGGCCGCACCTTCCTGACCTTCGTGGCGTTCGCCGGCGGCTCGGCGCTGGTGTGGATCGGCTACGACTACAGCCAGCAGTACAGCACCTGGTTCAGCACCCTGGTCGGCGTGCTGCTCGGCATTGGCGCCATCGGCGTGTTCATCGTCCTGCTCACCGAGGCCCACGAGCTGGCCGAAACGGTCTGGACGCAGCGCCGCCGGCCCTTCACGCCGGTGGTCGGCGACAGCCATTACCGGCCCAAGGTGTCGATCCACGTGCCGTGCTACAACGAGCCGCCGGAGATGGTCAAACAGACCCTCGACGCCCTGGCCAACCTCGACTACCCGGATTTCGAAGTCCTGATCATCGACAACAACACCAAGGATCCTGCGGTGTGGGAGCCGGTACGCGACTACTGCGAACAGCTCGGCCCGCGCTTCCGCTTCTTCCACGTCGCGCCGCTGCACGGCTTCAAGGGTGGCGCGCTGAACTACATCCTGCCGCACACCGCGCCGGACGTCGAAGTGGTGGCGGTGATCGACTCCGACTACTGCGTCGATCGCAACTGGCTCAAGTACATGGTGCCGCACTTCGCCGACCCGTCGATTGCCGTGGTGCAATCGCCCCAGGACTACCGCGACGGTGAGGAAAGCACCTTCAAGAAGCTCTGCTACGCCGAGTACAAGGGCTTCTTCCATATCGGCATGGTGACCCGTAACGACCGCAACGCGATCATCCAGCACGGCACCATGACCATGATTCGCCGCAGCGTGATGGACGAGCTGAAGTGGGCCGACTGGACCATCTGCGAAGACGCCGAACTGGGCCTGCGCGTGTTCAAGGCCGGCTACTCCGCTGCCTACGCCCACGACAGTTTCGGCAAGGGCCTGATGCCGGACACCTTCATCGACTTCAAGAAGCAGCGCTTCCGCTGGGCCTATGGCGCCATTCAGATCATGAAGGGCCACGCCCGCAGCCTGTTCAGTGGCAAGGACAGCCAGCTCAAGCGCGGCCAGCGCTATCACTTCATCGCGGGCTGGTTGCCGTGGGTCGCCGATGGCCTGAACATCTTCTTCACCGCTGGCGCCCTGATGTGGTCGGCGGCGATGATTATCGTGCCGCAGCGGGTCGACCCACCGCTGCTGATCTTCGCGATCCCGCCCCTGGCGCTGTTCCTGTTCAAGGTCGGCAAGATCATCTTCCTCTACCGTCGGGCGATGGGCGTCAACCTCAAGGATGCCTTCTGCGCCGCGGTGGCCGGGCTGGCGCTGTCGCACACCATCGCCAAGGCGGTGCTGTACGGCATGTTCACCAAGTCCATCCCGTTCTTCCGCACGCCGAAGATGCGCTCCAGCCATGGCCTGATGGTGGCCCTGGCCGAAGCCCGCGAAGAAGTGTTCATCATGCTGCTGCTGTGGGGCGCCGCCCTGGGCATCGCCATCGTCCAGGGCCTGCCCAGCTACGACGTGAAGTTCTGGGTGATCATGCTGCTGGTGCAGTCGCTGCCTTACCTGGCCGCGCTGATCATGGCGCTACTCTCCTCGCAGCCCAAGCCGCTGGAAATTCCCGTGGTGCAGGACGACGCCGATAACGAGGCGCAGAAGGTCTGATAAACCGGTAACGCGACGTGCAAACGGCGGCCCATTGGCCGCCGTTTTCTTATCCGCCACAGCACCCTGGCCTGGCCGCGCCCCGGCGCCAACTGACCATACGCCTACGAGCCCCGGGCGTTTTGCTTTAAGCTATGCGCCCTTCCCGCCCTGCACTGCTTTACCGGAGTTTTCATGACGGCCCTGTCCCCTACCCTCGAGCTCGCCTGCGACCTGATTCGCCGGCCTTCCGTCACGCCGCTGGACGAAGGCTGCCAGGAACTGATGATGCGCCGCCTCGCGGCTCTGGGGTTCGCCATCGAAGCGATGCGCATCGAGGACGTGGACAACTTCTGGGCCAGCCATGGTAGCCAGGACGGCCCAGTGCTGTGCTTCGCCGGGCACACCGACGTGGTGCCCACCGGCCCGCTGCAGGCCTGGCAACACGGCCCGTTCGAGGCGCTGATCGACGAGCAGGGCATGCTCTGCGGTCGCGGCGCGGCAGACATGAAAGGCAGCCTGGCGTCGATGATCATCGCCGTCGAGCGCTTCGTCGCCGAATACCCGAACCACAAGGGGCGCATCGCCTTTCTGATCACCAGTGACGAGGAAGGCCCGGCCCACCATGGCACCAAAGCCGTGGTCGAGCGCCTGGCCGCGCGCAATGAGCGCCTGGACTGGTGCATCGTCGGTGAGCCGTCGAGCACCACCCTGGTTGGCGACGTGGTGAAGAACGGCCGCCGCGGCTCCCTGGGCGCGACCCTGACCGTACGCGGCATCCAGGGCCACGTGGCCTACCCGCACCTGGCCAGGAACCCGATTCACCTGGCGGCACCAGCGCTGGCCGAACTGGCTGCCGAGCACTGGGACGATGGCAACGCGTTCTTCCCGCCGACCAGCTTCCAGGTCTCCAACCTGAACTCGGGCACCGGCGCCACCAACGTGATTCCCGGCGAGCTGAAGGCGGTGTTCAACTTCCGCTTCTCCACCGAATCGACCGTCGAAGGCCTGCAGCAGCGGGTCAACGCGATCTTCGCCAAGCATGGCCTGGACTACCACATCGACTGGGCACTGTCGGGCCTGCCGTTTCTCACCGAGCCGGGCGCGCTGCTCGATGCGGTCAGCGCCAGCATCCGTACGGTGACCGGCCGCGAAACCACGCCAAGCACCAGCGGCGGCACCTCGGATGGGCGCTTTATCGC
The DNA here is from genome assembly GCF_003253735.1 of Pseudomonas sp. URMO17WK12:I2. Taxonomy (GTDB): domain Bacteria; phylum Pseudomonadota; class Gammaproteobacteria; order Pseudomonadales; family Pseudomonadaceae; genus Aquipseudomonas. The sequence goes on from NZ_QKYW01000001.1 coordinate 228,174, forward strand.
CACCCTCGGTACCCAGGTGGTCGAGCTTGGCCCGGTCAACGCGACCATCCACCAGGTCAATGAACGGGTGCTGGCCAGCGATCTCGAGGTACTCACCGAGATCTACTACCAGACCCTGGTCAAGCTGCTCTCCTGATGCTCATCTGCCCGATCTGCCAGGGGCCGCTGGCCGCCGTCGACAATGGCGTGGTCTGCCCGGCCAACCACCGTTTCGACCGCGCGCGCCAGGGCTATCTGAACCTGCTGCCGGTGCAGCACAAGAACAGCCGTGACCCGGGCGACAACGCGGCCATGGTCGAAGCCCGCCGACGTTTCCTCGATGGCGGTCACTACGCCCCGCTGGCCGCCCGACTGGCGCAGCTGGCCGCGGGCTATGCACCACAGCGTTGGCTGGATATCGGCTGTGGCGAGGGTTACTACACCGCCCAGATCGCCGAGGCGCTACCGGAGGCCGATGGTTACGCGCTGGATATTTCCCGCGAAGCGGTCAAGCGCGCCTGCAAGCGCGCCCCGCAGTTGAACTGGTTGATCGCCAGCATGGCCCGGGTGCCCGTGGCAGATGCCAGCTGCGGGCTGCTGGCCAGCGTGTTCAGCCCGCTCGACTGGCAGGAAGCCAAGCGCCTGCTCGCGCCCGGCGGCGGCCTGCTGCGCATGGGCCCGACCCGTGAGCACCTGATGGAACTGCGCCAGAAACTGTACGACGAAGTGCGCGACTACGACGATCAGAAACACCTCGAACTGATCCCGCCGGGCATGCACCTGGCGCACAGTGAAACCCTGAGCTTCCGGCTGCTGCTAGACACACCGCAAGCCCGTGCCGACCTATTGGCGATGACGCCCCACGGCTGGCGCGCCAGTGCCGAACGCCGCGCCGCCGTCATTGCCGAAAGCTTCGAAGTCACCGTCGCCATCCGCTACGATTGGATCGAGCGAGACGCGCATTGAGCGCCCCGAACGAGTTGAGGATCCAAATGCGCCAACCGGATATCGAGATCTACCTGAAGGACGCCGATCACCAGGCCATTGCCGCCTGGCTGACCCAGGCCCTTGGCCCGTGCTCCGACTGGCAGCAGAAAGGCCAGACCTTCCAGTGCCGCGCCGGCGACGTGCCGGTGACCTGGCTGCCCAAAGCCGTAGGCAAATGGCACAGCCTGTACCTGGCAAGCGATGCCACCCCCTGGGACGACGACCTGGCCTGCGCCAAGGCTGCCTATGCGGCACTGAACGTGGAAATTCGCTGCGCGCCGGGTAGCTGGGAAGAGGAAGAAAGCGACGAGCAGGCTGATCAATGGCTGCGCATCAGCGCCGATGGTGTCCAAGAGATCACTTGGCGTACAGGCTGACCGTCCTGCCCTCAGCTAATTCATCCCACCCGAAGTCGACTGCTCGGTTTTGGGTGCTTTGGCACCGTTCCCTCACACGCTGCCCCGCTCCGTCTCTGAACCCCTCCCCACTTGCCGCCTCGTTGCCTGAACCTGATCACGATCGTTCACCGCGGCCGGTCGCGTAACGCGTAGGAGGGGCTTTAGCCCCAAGCTCTTTGCACCCTAATTAAAAGCTCAGGGCTAAAGCGGATCGCCACCCGGCCCATCCTACAAAAGCGGCAGCGCCCGATGTCTGCTTCTGCTCTTATGTCGCCTAGAAAATCGTGAACAGGTTCTAAGCCCAACTTATCGCGGAATGGATCAGGCCAACCTTGAGGAACCAGTAGCGACCAATAAAAACGACTACAAAAATCTCAAAAACGCCATTTTTCACACCTGTAAATGATTTTGAACGGCGCGACATCGCGCCGCACCCGCAAAGATTTTATAACGCACTCTTCCTAGACATTTATTCATGATAGACGCATGAAGCCCTCTTTTACCGGCAAGAAGCCAATATCTTATCGGGATAATTCAGCATGAAAAATAACAATATCTCCGATAACTTGTAGTCATGAAAAATAATTACTCCATGAATATTGCTTACCGGCCTGCTCTGTTTGCAGAATGCCGCGGTACGACTTTAGTCGACACCGTCCCTCTGCCGCCCTCTGGGTGAATCTGCAACGATCGCAGGAGATGCAAGCGTGCATATTGGTGTTCCTCTCGAAACCCAGGCAGGCGAAACGCGGGTAGCCGCGACGCCGGAAACCATCAAGAAGCTGATCGGCCAGGGCCACCAGGTCACCGTCCAGACTGGCGCTGGCGTGGCAGCCAGCATTACCGACACGGCCTATGTGGCTGCCGGCGCCAGCATCGGCGATGCCGCGGCGGCGTTCGGTGCCGAACTGATCCTCAAGGTGGCCGCCCCCAGCGACACCGAGCTGGCGCTGATGAACAGCGGCGCCGTGCTGGTCGGCATGCTCAACCCGTTCAGCAATGAGACCATCGCGCGCTTGAACGCAGCCGGGGTCACCGCCTTCGCTCTGGAGGCTGCGCCGCGCACTTCCCGCGCGCAGAGCCTGGACGTACTGAGTTCTCAGGCCAACATCGCCGGCTACAAGGCGGTGATGCTGGCGGCCAATCACTACCCGCGCTTCATGCCCATGCTGATGACCGCTGCCGGCACGGTAAAGGCCGCTCGCGTATTGATCCTCGGCGCTGGCGTCGCCGGCCTGCAGGCCATCGCCACGGCCAAGCGCCTGGGTGCGGTGATCGAGGCCTCGGACGTGCGCCCGGCCGTGAAGGAGCAGATCGAATCCCTCGGTGCCAAGTTCGTCGACGTGCCCTTCGAGACCGACGAGGAGCGCGAATGCGCTGTTGGCGTTGGCGGCTATGCCCGGCCGATGCCAGCCTCGTGGATGGAGCGCCAGGCCAAGGCTGTACACGAACGCGCCAAGCAGGCCGATATCGTCATTACCACCGCCCTGATTCCGGGTCGCAAGGCGCCAACGCTGCTGCATGAAGCTACCGTTGCCGAGATGAAGCCGGGCTCCGTGGTCATCGACCTGGCCGCCATCCAGGGCGGCAACTGCCCGCTCACCGAACTGGACAAGGTTGTGACCAAGCACGGCGTGACCCTGGTCGGCCACGGCAACCTGCCGGCGCTGGTCGCCGCCGATGCCTCGGCCTTGTACGCGCGCAACCTGCTCGATTTTCTCAAGCTGGTGATCGACCCGAGCGGCGCCTTTCACCTCAACCTGGAAGACGACATCGTCGCCGCCTGCCTGATGTGCAAAGGCGGCGAAATCGTGCGCGTCAATAAATGATGGCCACCCTCTCCTTATAGAGAGGGCCACTCACTACAAAAAAGGATCACTGCGATGGATCTGATTTCCGATGGTATCTACAACCTGATCATTTTCGTGCTGGCCATCTACGTCGGCTACCACGTGGTGTGGAACGTCACCCCGGCCCTGCATACGCCGCTGATGGCGGTGACCAACGCCATCTCCGCCATCGTCATCGTCGGCGCCATGCTCGCTGCCGCCCTGACCGTCACCCCGCTGGGCAAGACCATGGGCACCCTGGCCGTGGCCCTGGCGGCGGTCAACGTGTTCGGCGGCTTCCTGGTCACCCGACGCATGCTGGAAATGTTCAAGAAGAAAGCCCCGAAAGCCGCGGCGGAGAAGCAGTGAAATGAGCATGAACCTGATCACCCTGCTCTACCTGGTCGCCTCGGTGTGCTTTATCCAGGCCCTGAAAGGCTTGTCGCACCCGACCACCTCACGGCGCGGCAATGCCTTCGGCATGATCGGCATGACCATCGCCGTGCTCACCACCCTTGGCCTCATCCACAAGCTGGGCAGCGAACTGGCGGTACAAGGCATCGGCTATGTGATCGTCGGCCTGCTGGTCGGCGGCACGGCCGGCTCGATCATGGCCAAGCGCGTCGAGATGACCAAGATGCCGGAACTGGTCGCCTTCATGCACAGCATGATCGGCCTGGCCGCCGTGTTCATTGCCATCGCCGCGGTGGTCGAGCCGCAATCTCTGGGTATCGTGGCCAGCATCGCTGACCCGATCCCTGCCGGTAACCGCCTGGAGCTGTTCCTGGGCGCGGCTATCGGCGCCATCACCTTCTCGGGCTCGGTGATCGCCTTCGGCAAACTCTCCGCCAAGTACAAGTTCAGACTGTTCCAGGGCGCGCCGGTACAGTTCGCCGGCCAGCACCTGATCAACCTGCTGATCGGCCTGGCCATCGCCGGCCTGGGCCTGTACTTCACCTTCACCGGCAACCTCACCGCCTTCGCCGTCCTGGTGGCCCTGGCCTTCGTGATCGGCGTGCTGATCATCATCCCCATCGGCGGCGCCGACATGCCCGTGGTGGTGTCGATGCTCAACAGCTATTCGGGCTGGGCCGCCGCCGGTATCGGCTTCTCGCTGAACAACTCGATGCTGATCATCGCCGGCAGCCTGGTCGGCTCGAGCGGCGCGATCCTCTCCTACATCATGTGCAAGGCGATGAACCGCTCGTTCTTCAACGTCATCCTCGGCGGCTTTGGCGGTGCGACGGATGCCGGCCCGGCCGCCGGTAGCGGCGAGCAGCGCCCGGTGAAATCCGGCTCCGCCGACGACGCCGCCTTCCTGCTCGGCAACGCCGACAGCGTGATCATCGTGCCCGGCTACGGCCTGGCGGTGGCCCGCGCCCAGCACGCCCTGAAGGAACTCACCGAGAAACTGGCGCACAAGGGCGTGACCGTGAAGTACGCGATCCACCCGGTAGCGGGTCGCATGCCCGGCCACATGAACGTGCTGCTGGCCGAAGCGGAAGTACCCTACGATCAGGTGTTCGAGATGGAAGACATCAACGCCGAATTCGGCCAGGCCGACGTGGTGCTGGTGCTCGGCGCCAACGACGTGGTCAACCCGGCGGCGAAGAACGATCCCAAGTCGCCGATTGCCGGCATGCCGATCCTCGAAGCTTTCAAGGCCAAGACCATCATCGTCAACAAACGCTCGATGGCCAGCGGCTATGCGGGCCTGGACAACGAACTGTTCTACCTGGACAAGACCATGATGGTGTTCGGCGACGCCAAGAAGGTTATCGAGGACATGCTCAAGGCCGTCGAATGACCCGCAAAGGGGCGCGGTAGAGCCGCCGCGCCCTCTTGAAGGGCATTTTCAGAGCAAGAAAAAAGCACAGCATCGCTGTTTGGTAACGAGAATTGGTGCTCGAAAAAATAATGAGCTAAGCAACTATGCCGAACAATCGTAACTGTACCGTAATGAATTCACTGAAATTTTCATTATTTTCAGACTAAAGAACTGCCAAACACGCCAAGTCACGGCAAATTCACAAACACCGGTACAGTTACAAACTAAATTGACGTAACAGTTACAAAGCAACCTATCTAGTGCCCAGCTAATTTACTGCAGCTGTGGCTACTGCAAATCCCGCGCGAGGTCGAAAATAGGCTCCAGAACTTAACCAGTCCCGCCAAAAGCGGAAGGATGCACACCATGGAACGTACCCTCAGTTCCGATCTGCTTGTCGACAACTCGTCCAAATCTGCCACCAGCCTGCCGCTGAATATTCTCGCTACCCTGCTCCTGTGGCAGCGTCGCATCGTCAGCCGCCGCCAACTGGCGCGTCTGGATCCTCGCCTGCTGGCCGATGCCGGTATCAGCGAAAGTCAGCGTTACGCCGAACTGAGCAAACCGTTCTGGCGCTGATCGCGACACCTGAGCTTCTCCCGCAAAACCCCGCCGGCATGCAGCGCCGGCGGGGTTTTGTCGTTTCAGGGAATGCCTTCATCAAACAGTCATGCGACTGCCAACAACCCTACACAAACTGTGCAGGTCTTTCTCAACGGCACGCTGCAGAGCGGTTAGAATGCGGCTTTCCGTGAGCCGTAGAGACCAAGCCCATGCCCATCGTCCGCACCCTCGCCTTTATCAGCCTGCTCGGCCTTGCCGCCGGTGCCAGCGCCAGTAGTTTCGTGGTAACCACCGACACCCTGGTCGATGCCCTTGCAGGCACCATCGACACCATGTCCAACGCCACCTCCTCAGTGGTCGACAACAAAGTCGTGCTGGCGGCCAAGGATGACGCAGCGAGTTTCGTGGCAACCGGGGGCGCCGTACGTGGCGCACACCTGGAAACCGCGCTGCAGCACATCCGTGCGCGCATGCCGGCCCTGCACGCCGACGACGCACAACTGGCGCAGGCCATCCTCGCCAATTAAGCGCATGTCATTGCCGGAACTGCGGCACAGGTTCCTCGTCCAAGCAGCCAATCAGATCCCATTCGGAGACCATTCATGAAGCGTCCGTTGTTAGCCGCCACCGCCTCGCTGGCCCTGTTCGCCGGTGCCGTTCAGGCCCAGACCCTGGTGGCCACCAGCAACATCATCGTCCGCGCGCTGGATCGCACCATCGACTTCACCTCGGACACCACCACCTCGATCCGCGACATGAAAGTGGTGATCGAAGCCCGTGACGATGCCGCCAGCTTCGTTGCCAGCCAGGGCGATATCCGCGGCGCCCAGCTCGAGGCCGCCTTTGGCGCGCTGCGCAGCCAGGTTCCCGAGGCGCAGAACGCCTCCGATCAGGTACTCGCAGAAGCCATTCTCGCGCTGTGATGACCGCCCGTGGCTGGCTTCTGCTGCTGACCTTGCTGGTCAGCACGGCCAGCCATGCCCAGCTGCAATTTTCCCTCGACGGTTCCGGGCTCACACCCGACCAACGCCATGCCAGCCAGACCCTGCTCGACGAAGCCCACGGCGCCCTGCCGCCGCGCCTGCGCGAAGCGGTGGACCGTGATGTCGTGGTGCGCTGGGTCGATTTGCCAGCGGACATTTACGGCCGAGCCGGGCGCCTCAGTGGTGTCGAGCTCAACGCCAAGCTGCTGCCCAGCCTTACCGATGGCAGCGCCGCGAGCACGCCAAACGGTCGCCCCCACGGCACCGTGCGCCAGGAATTGCTGGCCACCGTGCTGCATGAAGTGACCCACCTCTATGATCGCGGTGCCTATTGGCGCGCCGAGCAGCGCACCCTGCTGCGTCGCTGCCAACGGCACAATGCCGACCTGGGCCCGGTCGGCCTGCGCGCCGAATGCCGCGGCCAGACCGAGCGACGCTTCACCCTCAGCGATGAGCCGCGCCTGCTCGACCTGGCCGGCTGGCCCCAGCGCGTCGGCAAGCGCGGTGAGCGCGACACGCAAAACGGCCAGGTCGCCCGCAGCCCGGACAGCTACGAGCTGAGCAACCCGCGCGAATTCGTCGCGGTGAACATGGAGTACTTTCTCCTCGACCCCGAATACGCCTGTCGTCGCCCCTCCCTGGCGCGGTTTTTCAGCGCGCACTTCGGCTGGTCACCGGCCAACCAGACGCCCTGCGGCAACGGCTACGCCTACCTGAACGCCGGGCGCGATTTCGACAAGCAGGCACTGGCCAACCTCGACCCCGAGCGGGTTTACGAGGTGGATTACCTGCTCGCCGAAGCCAACCAGAACATGGCCAGCCGCTGGGGCCACACGATGCTGCGTCTGGTTATCTGCGCACCGGGCCGCCCCCGTGGGCCGGACTGCCGGCTGGATCTGGATCAGCACCTGGTGCTGTCCTACCGCGCCTTCGTCAACGATGTGCAGCTGTCGAGTTGGGACGGTCTGACCGGTGCCTACCCGTCGCGGCTGTTCGTGCTGCCCCTGGCCCAGGTGATCGAGGAGTACACCAAGGTCGAGCTACGCAGCCTCGCCTCGGTGCCCCTGAAACTGTCACGCCAGCGCCTGGAGCAACTGGTCGCCCGCGCCGTCGAGCAGCACTGGAGCTACGACGGCGACTACTTCTTCGTCTCCAACAACTGTGCGGTGGAAACCCTCAAGCTGTTGCGCAGCGGCACGGGCCTGCCCGGCCTGCAGAACCTCGACAGCATCACCCCGATCGGCCTGCTGGAAGTGCTCGAGGCCCGCGATCTGGCCGACAGCAGCGTGCTCACCGATTCCCGCGAGGCGCTGCGCCTGGGTTACCGCTTCGACTCGTTCCGCGACCGCTACCAGGCCATGTTCAAGGTGCTGCAGCAGCGTCTGCCGATCCACCAGCAGCGCGTCGAGGACTGGCTCGAACAACCGTCCGAACAGCGTCGCCAATGGTTCGAGCAGGCCGACCTGCGCGCCAGTGCCGCCATGCTGCTGCTCGAACAGGCCGCCATGCGCCGCCAGCTGCTGCTCTCCCAGGATGAACTCAAACAGCGCTACCTGACCGGCCGTGCCGCCAAGGATCCGAACCTCAACAAGGCCGGTGACGCGCTGGAACAGATCCTCGCCAACACCGGCTTCCTGAGCCGCCCGGCCGAGCTGCTCGAAGGTGGCTACGGCCTGCCACAACATGAGGAATGGCAGCGCCTGGAAAGCGAAACCCGCACCCGCCAGCAGCAGCTGAGCCTGCTCAGCGCCGACCTCGACGGCGAAGTGCGCCGCCTGCTCGAACCCCAGCGCCTGGCCGAGCTGGAGGCCAACGAAGCCAACCTGAAACTGCTCGGCGAGCACTTGCGCAAGCTGCACAAGGAAAGCGGCGGCTTGCAGCTCTAGCAGACGGGCACTGCATAGGGCCACTCCGACACAGCAAAATGTGTCGCGTTTTGAGATTTTCGCCTTGAGTTGTACAGGCCAAGTATCTTTGTAGAACTTTCCAAAGCTTGCTCCAGTCGGACTTTCGCCTCCTGACCGGAATAGACGATGTCCGAACTTACCCTTCGCATCGCTGAAGTAGCCACAGGCCACGACGCGCGGTTTCCTGCCGCCCATCGTTTCAGCGAACTCACCTCCCTGCTGCAGCAACCGGCCTTCGACGCCGTGGTGCTCAGTGCCACCGATGCCGAAAACCTGGCCATGCTGCAGGCCCTGCGGCGCCAGCCGGCCTATCGCCTGAGCCTGATCTATTGCAGCAGCCAGGCGCCGCTCGCCGCCGCCCTCGGTGATGGCCCGCCACCGGCGCAGACGAGCGTGATCCAGCAGGCCGTGCAGCAGTGGCGCGAGCGCCTCGCCGTGTTCAACAACGGCCGTGCGCCCGAAGGGCTGGAAGCGCACCTGCTCGCCTACCTGTGGCTGCGCGCGCCCGGCACGCTCAAGGCGGTACGCGCGCCCTCGTCGGCCAGGCACTACGTCTATCCGCTGGTTGAAGCCCTCGGTGACGATCAGGTCAACGGCCTGACCCAGGTGCAGAACCTGGCGCAGCGCAATCTGCTCGACAGCACCGCGCTGGTCGACCGCATCCGCCTGTGCCGCAGTTGCGGCAGCGGCCACCTCAACTACGTCGACGTGTGCGTGGAGTGCAACTCCCTGGACATCGCCCGCCAGCCATCGCTGCACTGCTTTACCTGCGGGCATATCGGCGCGCAGACCGAATACCTCAAGGACGGCGCGCTGGTCTGCCCCAACTGCCTGACCCGCCTGCGCCATATCGGCACCGACTACGACCGGCCGCTGGAAAACTACAACTGCAACAGCTGCGATGCCTTCTTCGTCGACGCCGACGTGCAGGCGCGCTGCCTGGACTGTGGCGAACAGCACGCTCCGGACGAGCTGCAGGTGCGCGAGATCCGCGACTACCAGCTTTCCGAGGGCGGCCTGCTGACCGCGCGCCAGGGCCTGGAGCGCAACACCGACCACTACTTCAACGGCCTGTCGGTGGTGGGCGTCAACACCTTCAAGACCCTGCTCGACTGGCAGCTGGAGCTGATCGAACGGCACAAGGCGCCGACCTTCGCGCTGCTCGGCATGCGCTTTCGCAACCTCGGCCGGGTGCTCGAACGGCTGGGCCCGCAACGCGGCCATGCCCTGCTCGACACGCTGATCGAGCGCATCCAGGTGGCCATCCGTGATACCGACCGCTGCACCCGCGCCAGCGAGGAGCAACTCTGGCTGTTGCTGATGTACACCGACTCGGCCGGCCTGCGCCGGGTGGTCGAGCGCATCAATGAAATCAGCGAGCTGTTCGTCGGCGAGGATCTGCAGGACATCCGCCTGACCACCAGTGGCTGCGTGGCGCCCGGCGGGCTGATCGACAAGGAAGATGCCGAATTGCTGATGGCCCGCCTGGCCGGGGAACTCTGATGAGTGCGCTGCTCGAGCACCTGCACGCCTGGCTGGGCGAGGTCTACGGCGCCAATGGTCATTGGCGGCTGTTTCTCATGGTCTTCCCGTACTTCCTGCTGCTGGAAGTGCCGCTCAACCTGATGCTGCTGCTCGGCACCTTGCGCTGGTTCGTGCGCAAGCGCAGCGCGCTGCCGCTGCACAACACCTGGCACCCGCGGGTGTCGTGCATCATCACCTGCTACAGCGAGGGCCGCGATGTCGAACTGACCCTGCGCAGCCTGGCCGAGCAGACCTACCCCGGCATGATCGAGATCATTCCGATCGTCGATGGTGCGGCCGCGAACCAGGCCACCACCGAGGTGGTGCGGCGCTTCAAGGCCGAGCAGCGCATGCCGCGCAACCGGGTGATACGCCCCATCGCCAAATGGCAGCGCGGCGGCCGGGTGTCGTCGCTCAATTCCGGCCTGGCGTACAGCACAGGCGAGATTCTCATCAACGTCGATGGCGACACCTCGTTCGACAACGACATGGTGGTGCGCATGGTCAGTCACTTCCGTGATCCCAAGGTACCGGCGGTGGCCGGCAGCCTGCGCGTGCGCAATGCCGGGCAATCCTGGGTGGCGCGTATCCAGGCCCTGGAATACCTGCTGTCGATCCACATGTGCAAGATCGGCCTGGCCGAGTGGAACCTGGTCAATAACGTGTCCGGGGCATTCGGCGCCTTTCGCCGCAGCTTCCTGCAGCAGATCGGCGGCTGGGACACTCACACCGCCGAGGATCTGGACCTGACTCTGCGTATCAAGGCGTACTTCCGCCGCTACGGCCTGCGCATTCCGTTCGAGCCCCAGGCCATCGGCCACACCGATGCACCGGCGACCCTGCGCAGCTTTCTCGACCAGCGCCTGCGCTGGGACGGCGACCTGTTCTTCGTCTACGTGCGCAAGCACCGCCACGTGTTCACCCCGCGCCTGCTGGGCTGGCCGAACTTCCTGATGCTGCTGGTCAGTGGCCTGTTCTTCCAGCTGGTGCTGCCGTTCATCATCCTCGGCTACAGCCTGGTGGCGGTGATCATCCTGCCGTTCACCGCACTGCTGTTCTATTCGCTACTGATCTACGCGCTGTACCTGGCGATGAGCACGCTGCTGTACCTGGGCCTGATGCTGATGGTCAGCGAGCGGCCGCGGCGGGACCTGCGGCTGATCTGGGTGCTGCCGTTCTATCCGCTGGCGATGTACGCCCTGCGCTGCTGGAGCGTGGTCGCCATTCTCAATGAAACCCTGCGGCGCGGGCACGAGGAATCGAGCATGGCGCCCTGGTGGGTGCTCAAACGGGCCAATCGATTCTAAGGCGTTACTACTCAATGACTGCACCACGACCTTCACGTCTGCTGCTGGCGCTGCTGTGCTGCGCGCCGCTGCTGGCCAGCGCCACCTCCCTGACGCTCGAGCAGGCCCTGCAACAGGCCGGTGACGGCAGCCCCGCAGCCAATGCCGAACTGGAGGCGCGCTATGCCGCCCGCGACCAGCGCGAGAGCGAATCGGGCTGGGAAATGTTCGGCAATGCCAACGTCGGCCGCTACCGCGAGCTGGTGACCGACGATATACGCAACGATTACTACGGTCGCAGCTTCGCGGTCGGCGTGCGCTACCCGCTGCTCGGCAGCCTGCGCCGGCGCATGGACGCTGTGCGCGACAGCGAGCGCGACATTCGCCTCGCCGAAATCGAGCAAGGCTATCGCCGTGCCCAGCAGCGCCTGGCCATCCGCAGTACCTATGCGGACTGGTGGCGCGCCCATGAAGAACAACGCCTCTGTGAAGGCGTCGAGCAGGCCGCCCGCAACGCCGACGAGCAGGTGCGGGCGCGCCTGCAAGGCAACTGGATTCTGCCCTCCGATGCACAGTTGATGCGTAGCGAATGGACGGCAGTCACCCAGCGTTGCGCCATGCAGAACGGGCTGCTGGAAGACATCCGCGCCAGCCTGCAAAGCCTTGGCGTGCAGGTAAGCGCCAATGACACGCCGGTTACCTCTGCCCTGGCCAGCGAACCGCAACCCTTGCAAGCCTGGCAGGAGCAGCTCGAAAGCAGCCCACGGGTGGCCGGGCGCAACGCCGAGCTGGCCAACGCCGAACTGGGCCGCAAGCAGCCCTGGTACAGCGCCATCGAGTCATACGTCAACGTCGCCCAGACCCTGGAGCAACGCAGCGGCGCCAGCGATGATGGCAGCGGCCTGAGCGCCGGTGTCACCTTCTCGGCGCCCTTCGACCTGCTCGACTACGGCTCGGCCCGCGGCCGTGAAGGCGAGGCGCGCTACCAGGCTGCCGTGCAGGCATTGGAGCGTGAACGTGGCAGCCTGCTGCGCGAGCTCGGCAAGGTGCTGGAACAGCAACGCCGCGAACTCAACGAATACCAATGGCGCAGCGAGCGCCGCGCGGCGCTGGACAGCATCATCGCCGAGCGCCGCCAACGCGGCAGCCTGGATGCGGGTGAAGCCAGCCTGCGGCTGCTGCAGGCCGAGGTCGATCACTACAACGCCGGTTTCGCACAGATTTCCGCCTGGCACGGGGCCTGGCTGCAGGACTCGGCGTTGCGCCTGTTCGGCGATGACAGCCCGGGCTTCGAGCGCCTGCTCGGCAACCGCGTGGTGCACTGGCAGGGCGACAACGGCGTCATGCCGGTCCAGGTGGCCACCCAGACCCAATGGAATCAGGGCGTGTACATCTGGGACAGCGCCGCCCTGCTCGACCCACGCCAGCGCCCTGGCCAGCTGAGCGCCTTGCAGCAGGCCGGCATCAGCCAACTGCATGTCGGCCTGACCAGCCTGCAGGTCGCCGACATCAGGCGCACCCATCAGGCACTGCGCGAGCTGATCCAGGCCGCCCACGCCAGGGGCATGCAGGTCACCCTGCTGCTCGGCGATCCGGACTGGATGAAACCGCGCAAGCGCCAGGGGCTGATCGAGCTGATCGGCCAGCTGCGCGACCTGCCCTTCGCTGCCCTGCACCTGGATCTGGAAGTCGAGCAGCTCGGCTGGCCGGTGCCCGATCAACGCCTGCACGATTGGCTCGCCACCGTGCGCGAGGCCAAGGCCGCCGCGCCCTGGCCGCTCAACCTGTCCAGCCACCCGCGCTGGTTCGACGAGCAGGCCAACCGCCAACCCTGCGTACCCTGCGAGCTGCAGCGCATCGGGGTCGGCGAGATCAGCCTGATGATCTACACCCGCAACCCGCAAAGCAGCGCCAATCGGGCCCTGGCCATCGCCAGACAATGGCCGGCCCTGAAGCTGCGCCTGGCGCAGAGCGTGGAGGCGGATCAACCCGCCGACCTGAGCTGGGCCGACGCTTCCCCTACACAATTGCAGCAACAGGTAGTGAACTGGCAGAACGCTCTGCGCCCGGCTGGAGTGGGCGGTATCGACTGGCAATCCTGGACCGATTACCCGAGAAGCCAATGAAGATACGTTTCAATAGCCGCAAAGAACGACACCCAACCCAGGACCACGGCATGCAGGTGCTCTACGCCCCCGGCAAGCGCCTGGCCTTCCGCCTGCGCTGGTACCTGATCCTGTTTCTGATCCTGCTGCCCGTGCTGTGGCTGGCCGGGCGCTACGGGCTGGAGCTGATACGCGTCGAAGCGCCGGCACTGGTGCGCCTGCCCAGCATGGAGGTGCGCGCCATGCAGCCCGGCCAGGTGAAAAGCATCCCGGTGCAGGCCGGCGATCACGTGGATGTCGGCACGCCGCTGGTGGAGCTCGACAACCCCGAATGGCGCCTGCGCCTGAACCTCTTGCAAGGCGGCGCAGCCCCCCAGGCCGCGCCGGTTGGCGACCTTGGCACACGCAACCGTGCGGTGCTGCAGAGCCTGGTCAACCGCGCTTCACAACGGGTCAACGACACCCGTCGCCTGGTGCAGCAAGGCGCGGCGACCCGCGGCGAGCTGGTCGAGGCACAGAACGCCCTGGACAGCCGTCAGGCCGAATTGCTGGCCTTCGAGCGCAGCCTGAGTGGCGCTGGCAGCAGTGAAGGTGAACGCTACGAGCGCCAGCAGGGGCTGGAACGCCAGTGGCTGACCGGGCAACTGGAGCAGATGAAGGTCAGCGCCAGCGAACCTGGCCGGGTCGCCGAAGTGGTTACCGCGCCCGGCGAGAACGTCGGCCCCGGCACCCTGCTGATGCGCCTGGAACGCAGCGGCCCGGCGCAGTTGTGGGTGTACCTGGATCCCAAGGATGTCGAGCACGCGACCCCGGGCTCACCGCTCGACGTACGCCTGCCCGACGGTAACTGGACCAGGGCCGAAGTGATCAACCCGGCGGAAAGCGCCAACCCGCTGCCCAGCGACCTGCGCCAACCATTCCGTAGCCCAACGCGCGGGCTGATGGTGCCGGCACGCTTTACCGAGCCGCTGGCCAACGAATGGCGCGTCGACTCGCTGCCGGTGCGGGTACGCTTCCCGAACGAGCACTTCACCCTGTTCGGCATGCGCTTCTAGGCACCGTGCATCCGCCTGTGCAAGGCAGGCGGATGCGTCTTTCAGGTTGGCGAATCAGGCTATCGCGTCAGGAAAGCGCACCACCGCACTGAAGCCCCGCGGGCTGGCATTGCTGAAGCCGATGGAGCCGCCCAGGTGGCGGGTGATCATGCCGACGATGGCCAACCCCAGCCCCGCGCCCTGGGGGTTGCCGGCACTGTGGAAGCGCTCGCCAAGGCGCGGCAGGCGCGCTTCTTCCACGCCCGGCCCCTGATCGACCACCTGCAGGCGCACACCCTGGCCTTCCCGGCACACACGCACGCTCACCTCGCTGCCCGGCGAAGAGAAGGTCAGCGCATTGCTGACCAGGTTCTGCAGCAGAATGACGATCAGGCCGCGATCGCCCTGAATTACTGCTGTCTCTTCAGCTTCCAGGGCCAGGTCGATATGGCGGTTGATCGCCAGTGGTGCCAGATCGGCCAGCTCCTCGCGCACCACGGCGGTCAGGTCCAGCGGCTGCAGGTTCTGCGACGGAGCCTCCAGGCGCGCCATGGTCAGCAGCTGGCTGGCGATGCGCGTAGCGCGGTGCACGCCGTGCTTGAGAAACGCCAGGGCCTCTTCGCGCTCCTGGGCGCTCTCGGCTTGCTCCGCGTTGCGCACATGGATTTCCAGAATCGCCAGGGGCGTGCGCAGCTCATGGGCGGCATCGGCGATAAAGCGCCGCTCGCGTTCGAGCAATGCACGCAGCTGGCTCAATACGTCATCCAGCGCCAGGCGCATGGGTTCCAGCTCCGGCGGCAGCGGGCCGGCCGGCAGCGGTTCCAGGCTGTGTTCCGGGCGCTCGCGCAGCTGCTGGGCCAGGCGTTGCAACGGGCGCAGGCCCCAGCCGAGCAGCAGCCAGATGAACGCGGCCAGCAGCGGCAGACAAATCAGCGTCGGCATCAAGGTGTGCTGGAGAATCTGGTGGATCAGATCCTGGCGCAGGTCTTCACGCTCGCCGACCCAGATGCGCAGGCCCGCGGCGCTGTCATCGAGCAGCACACCGCACCACTCCTGATCGTTGAAGAAGAACTCGTGAATACCCGGCGGCGGCAACTTGTTCAGGTGCGGCGCCTGCTCGGAACGCACCAGCAGGTTGCCGTCACGATCCCAAACCTGGAAGGCCAGGTTGATCTCATAGGGATGGGAGAACACGCCCTCGGTCGAGCGATCCAGGGCGCCATCCAGCGCCTGGCGCACGAATTGCCAGTCGACGGGGCGGCCGTCCGGCTGCTGCAGCATGCCCTGCAACACCCGGGCGGCCTGTACCAGCTGGGCGTCATAGACCGCTTCGGTCTGCCGGTGGCTGTCGCGCAGGGCGAGCAGTACCAGCGCCAGGCTGCCGGCCAGCACCAGGGCGATGGTCGGCGCCAGGATGCGCGTGCGGATGGAAATCATGGTTTCTGCTCCACCAGGTAACCGACTCCGCGTACGGTGCGAATCAGTTCGCTGCACAGCTTGCGGCGCAGGTTGTGAATCAGTACTTCCAGGGTGTTGCCAGGGCCGCTTTCCTGCCAGCCATACAGGGCACTGGCAAGGCGCTCGCGGGTCACCACCACGCCGGGGCGAATCAGCAACTGGTGCAGCAGCTGATACTCCATGGGCGTCATCGCCACACTGCGACCCTGGTAGCGCACCTCCTGGGTAGACGGATCCAGCGTCACGCCAGCGAACTCCAGTACCGGTTGCACCCGGCCCTGGCTCCGGCGCAGCAGGGCGCGGATGCGCGCCTTGAGCTCTTCAGGGTCGAAGGGTTTGACCAGGTAATCGTCGGCGCCGGCATCCAGCCCCTGGATGCGATCGTCCATGGCGTCGCGGGCGGTCAGCACCAGCACCGGCACGGCGTTCTCGCTGCGCGCACGCAGCTGACGCAGCAAGGTCATGCCATCCAGGCGCGGCAGGCCGAGATCGAGCAGCACCAGGTCGAACTGTTCGCTGCGCAGCGCGTGGGCGGCTTCGAGGCCGTCCTCCAGCCAGTCCAGCGTATAGCCCTCGCCACGCAAGGCCACGCGAATGCCCCGCGCCAGGGCACGATCATCTTCAACCAGCAGGACACGCAAGGCACGCACCTCGTCATCGATAAAACGGCGCCATCATGCGCCGCTGCCAGCGCAATTGGCAGTGTTAGATGTTACCGGCCTTTGCCCATTAAGACTTTCCTAAGCTTCGCGTCGCAAGGTGCTCCTGACCACCATCATGAGGAGTCTCACCATGCGTTACATCGCGCTTTTCGCCCTGCTGCTGGGCAGCCCGCTGGCCATGGCCAGCACCGAATGCACCACTGCCGATCGTTCCACCTGGCAGGACCCGGATCAGTTCCAGGCCAAGCTCAAGGAACAGGGTTACCAGATCAGCAAGTTCAAGGTCACCAAGGGCAACTGCTACGAGATCTACGGGTTCGACAAGGACAAGCGCAAGGTCGAGATCTACCACGATCCGGTTAGCGGCAAGGCCATCAAGACCGAGATCGAAGACTGATGCACGCGGCGACGATACGACTCTGGGATCCCCTGATCCGGCTGTTCCATGTGTCGGTGGCCGGGGTCTTCGTCGCCAACTATTTCTTTACCGAGGAAGGTGACGACTGGCACACCTGGCTCGGCTACTACGCCTGCGCCTGGCTGGCGGTGCGCCTGGCGTGGGGCTTCGTCGGCCCGCGCAGTGCGCGCTGGACGGACTTCTGGCCGACCCGCGCGCGCTTGCGCGAACACCTGGCTCTGGTCTTCAAGAGGGAGCCGCACCGTCGCCTCGGTCACTCACCGATTGGCGCCCTGGTGATGCTGCTGATGATGAGCGCCATCGCCACCCTCGGCATCAGCGGCTTTCTGATGCAGGAGGTCGATGCCCTGTGGGGCGCCGACTGGCCGCTCACCCTGCATGCCTGGGCTGCCAACGGCCTGGCGACACTGGTCGTCGTCCACATGTCCGCGGCCGTGATCGAAAGCCTGCACCTGCGTGAGAACCTGCCGTTGTCGATGATCACCGGTAAACGCCGCGCCCCTTCCGAACATCGCTGAGACTCGACCCATGCTGACCCTGCTTGCGCCTCGCCGTGCCAGCGCCCCGCGCGCCTGGCTGTCGCTGCTTGCCCTGGCCACCCTGAGCTGCGCCCTGCTGCTCGCCGATGATTTCCTGCAGCAGCTGTTCACCGCCAACAACCACGCCGAGCTGGAAGCGGGCTACGTGGCCGTGCTCTGGCTGTTCAGCCTGGGGCTGTGGCTGTGCAACCTGCGCTGGCTGAGCATGGGCATCCTGACACTGTTCGCGGTGATGCAACTGATGCAGCTGGCCAACATCAGCTTTTTTGGCGAACCGCTGACCGCCATCGACATCCAGTCGCTGCTCAACGACCCTGGCGAAGTGCGCGAGACCGCCGCCCACAGCCTGGCCCAACATTGGCCGGTGCTGCTCTGCGTGGGCATTCCCTACGGCCTGCTGCTGGCCCTGCACTGGCGCCTGCCCGGCCGGGTCAGCCTGCCGCAGAGCCGCTGGGCGCTGCTGCTGATCGCCGTGGTGCTGCTCTCCAAACCCTATCGCGCCACCTACCGCAACCTCGATTCCTTCGCCGCCAGCCCGAGCCGCAGCGCCCTGCATAACAACCTCAACGTGTTCTCCGCCTGGGCGGTGCACCTGGCATTCAAGCCAGAGGTGCAGTTGCCGCCCACATCCTTCGCGCCCTATGCACTGAGCCCGAGCATGAGCGAGGTCAAACACGTCTGGCTGGTGGTCGCCGATTCGCTGCGCAGCGATCGTCTCGGCGTGTTCGGCTACGACCGGGACACCACGCCGAAACTGGCCACCTACCTGCGCGAGCATCCCAGCGCCTTCGTACGCCCCGGCATCGCCGCCGGGGTGGCCACCGATGTCAGCCTGCCCTACCTGATCAACCCGATTCGCGAGCCTGGCAAGGATGCGCTGCTGCGCACCGGCGACATCAACCTGTTCCGCTTCGCCAAGCAGGCGGGCTTTCGCACCCACTGGATTTCTTCCCAGGAGTCCAAACTGCTGGCCAACCTGGGCAGCCGTTACCTGGACGTGTCGATCACCCGCGAAGACCACCCGGTGCGCTTCCTCAAACAACAGGATCGCGCCCTGCTCGACGTGCTCGACGCGCAGCGCTGGGCCGAGCGCAACTTCGTGGTGCTCAACCTGCGCACCGCGCACCTGCCCTACGCGCAGAACTACCGCCATGAAAAGACCCCGGCCCCCTGGGTTGATGAAGGCCCGAACGGCCAGAGCAATGCCTATGACAACTCGGTGCATTACCTGGACAGCCTGCTGGCCGAGGTGATCGCCGACTTCGACCGCCTGGAGGGCGAGCGTTACCTGATCATCACCGGCGACCACGGCCAGCGCCTCGGTGAGGGCGGCAACTGGGGCCACAACGACCTGGTGCCGGAAGTCAGCGACGTGCCGGTGATCGTCATCGGCCGCGAGGCCAAGGCCGAGACCATGGCCAGCCTGTCGGCCGAGCGCTGGATCAGCCACTACGAGGCCGGCAAGTGGCTGGCCGCGCGCCTCGGCACGCGCATCCACAACCCCAACCTGCGCCCCAACGAGCACTTCGTGCACGGCAAGCTGCTGTTCACCGACAACTTCATCCAGCGCGTCTGCGAGACGCCCGATGGCCTGGTTCACCAGCCGCCACAGCTGCTGAGCATGCTGCTCAAGCAGCCCGAGGCGCGCTGCGAAGGTTGAACCTGGCCGCGGGCGGCAAGGCGCCTCAGCCCACCCGGTGGGCCACGGCCGCCTTGCCTGCGGCGCGCTCGCGGAAGGTCAGCAGGAAGGCCAGCAACACGCCGGCCGAGAACACCGCAGGGAACAGCCAGATGCTGCGCCAGTCGTGCAGCCCCGCAGTGGCGTAGTGATCGGACACCGCGCCGGCGACCCAGAAGCCGATCAGCATGCCGACGCCATAGGTGGCCAGGGTGATCAGGCCCTGGGCCGAACTCTTGATGCTCTCGCCGGCCTTGCCGTCGGTGTAGATCTGCCCGGAAACGAAGAAGAAGTCGTAGCACACACCGTGCAGCACGATCCCCGCGACCAGAAAGGCCACCAACTCGCCGCTGTTACCGTAGGCGAACAGCACATAGCGCAGCGCCCACGCCGCCATGCCCACCAGCAGGGTCGCCTTGATCCCGAAGCGCTTGATGAACAGCGGCAACAGCAGCATGAACAGCACTTCGGAAACCTGCCCGAGGGTCATCATGCCGGTGGGGTTGGCAACGCCGATCTCGGTCAGGAACAGGTTGGCGTTCTGGTAGTAGAAGGCCAGCGGAATGCAGATCAGGATCGAAGCCAGAAAGAAGGTCGCGAAGCCGCGGTCCTTGAGCATCTGCAGGGCATCCAGGCCAAGCAGGCGCTTGAGGCCGGTGTGCTGGCCGGGCACCGGCGGGGTGGCCGGCAGGCTGAAACTGTACAGGCCGAGCAGCAGCGAAGCCCCGGCGCAGAGCAGGAAGGTGTTGCGCAGCGCCCCATCGGCGATGGCCTGCTGGGCGTCCCAGGCGAACACGAAGCTGATCACCAGGCCGGCGACGATCCAGCCCAGCGTGCCCCACACCCGCACCCGGGAAAACTGCGCCGCCGGGTCGCTCAACTGGCGGAACGCCACGGCGTTGACCAGCCCGAGGGTGGGCATGTAGACCACCATGTAGCCGAGCACCAGCGGGTAGAAGGTGGCGAAGTCCTCGGCGCGGTAGAGCTGGTAGAGCAGTACCGCGCCGCCCAGGTGCAACACCGCCAGCAACCGTTCGGCGTTGACGAAGCGGTCGGCGATCAGCCCGACCACGAAGGGCGCCAAAATCGCCCCCCAGGACTGGGTCGCGTAGGCCATGCCGATCTGCCCGCCACTGGCCTCCAGGGTACGGCCGAGAAAGGTGCCCAGGGTGACGAACCAGCCGCCCCAGATGAAGAACTGGAGAAACATCATCACGCCCAGCCTGACAGTCAAAGTGCTCATGTTCTTATCCTTGTTGTTGTTCACGAGACAGCGTTAAACGATCTACTTCAAGCCAAGCAGCCCCCGGTTGCGCGAGGTGCTGCTGGCGACCCCAGCGAAATCGTCGAAGGCGCGTTCGGCGCGGGTGATCAGCTGGCGCTCGATGAACGCCGCGCCCTCGGCAGCGCCCTGGGCGGAATCCTTGAGGCAGCACTCCCACTCCAGCACCGCCCAGCCGGCGTAGCCGTACTGGGTGAGCTTGCTGAAGATCGCCTTGAAGTCGATCTGCCCATCGCCCAGGGAACGGAAACGCCCCGGGCGATCGACCCACGCCTGGTAACCGCCATACACCCCGGCACGGGCATCGGGCCGGAACTCGGCATCCTTGACGTGGAACATGCGGATGCGCGGGTGGTAACGGTCGATGAAGCCCAGGTAGTCCATCTGCTGCAGCAGCATGTGGCTGGGGTCGTAGAGAATGTTCGCCCGCGGGTGGTCGCCAACGGCGGCCAGAAAGCGTTCGAAGGTGACACCGTCGTGCAGGTCCTCGCTGGGGTGCAGCTCGTAGCAGAGGTCGACACCCGCCTCGTCGAAGGCTTCGAGGATCGGCAGCCAGCGCCGTGCCAGCTCGGCGAAGCCCTCCTCCACCAGGCCCGCCGGGCGCTGCGGCCAGGGGTACAGATAGGGCCACAGCAGCGCACCGGAGAAGGTCGCGTGGGCCGCCAGGCCAAGGCGCCGGCTGGCCCGGGCGGCGAGCTTCAACTGGTCGACGGCCCATTCGGTACGCGCCTGCGGGCGGCCCCGCAGTGGCACCGGGGCGAAGTCGTCGAACAGGTTGTCGAAGGCCGGGTGCACGGCCACCAGCTGGCCTTGCAGGTGAGTGGACAGTTCGCTGATCTCGACCCCGGCCTCGGCGCAGATGCCTTTGAGCTCGTCGCAGTAGGTCTGGCTCTCGGCGGCGCGCTGCAGGTCGATGCACTGCGGGCCCAGGGTCGGTAGCTGGATGCCCTTGTAGCCGAGCGAGGCCGCCCAGCGAGCCTGGTTGGCGAGCGTATCGAACGGCGCTTCGGCCGCCAGGAACTGGGCGAGGAAAATACCGGGGCCGCGGATGCCCCCTGTCTTGGCTGTCATGGGTACGCTCCCAAGGGTGTCCATTTTGCCTCGCTGGTGTGGCTGGCCAGCGCTGCTTCGATAAAGGCCATGCCGCGTACGCCAGTCTCGATGCCGGGCAAGGCGGCAGCGGCGCTGCGGGAACCGCCAATCGCCAGGGCGAAGTCGGCGTACAGATTGGCCATGGCTTCCAGATAACCTTCGGGATGACCGGCAGGCAGGCGAATGCGCCGCAGCGCTTCGTCACACAACCAGCCATGGTTGGCCCCGGCGCGCAGCACGCGCATGGGCTGATCGAGGGCGCGATGAATCAGGCTGTTGGGCTCTTCCTGCCGCCACTCCAGGCCGCCCTTGTCGCCGTAGAGGCGGATCTTCAGGGCGTTCTCCTCACCGGCGCACACCTGGCTGGCGAGCAACACGCCGCTGGCACCCTGCTCGGTGGTGAACAGCATGGCGCAATCGTCGTCCAGCGTACGACCCGGCACATGGGTCGCCAGGTGCGCGCAGATACGCTCGATACGCTGACCACTGACGAACTCCGCCAGGCTGAAGGCGTGGGTGCCGATATCGCCAATGCAACCGCCCTGCCCGGCCAACTGCGGGTCGCCGCGCCAGGCGGCCTGCCTGTTGCCCTGGCCGGCGAGATCGTCGCTGAGCCAGCCCTGTGGGTATTCGACGTGCAGCTTGCGCAGTCGGCCAATCGCGCCGGCTTGCACCATGTGCCGCGCCTGCCAGACCATCGGGTAACCCTGGTAGGTGTGGGCCAGGCCATACAGCGCCTTGCTGTGCGCCAGCAGGTGCGCCAGCTCGGTGGTCTCGGCGCGGCTCAGCGCCGCCGGCTTCTCGCAGAACACATGGATACCGGCGCGCAGTGCAGCGCCGCTGATGGGCGCGTGCAGGTGATTGGGGGTGACGATGGCCAGCAGGTTGATGCGCTCGGCAGGGTCGAGACGCCCTTCCCCGTCCAGCAACGCTTGCCAGCTGGCATACACGCGCTGCGCCGGCAGGCCACAGTCACGCCCGGTTTCGGCATTGCTGGCCGGGTCACGGCTGAACGCCCCGGCCACCAGGTCGATGCCGCCAGCCAGTGCCGCAGCCTGGCGGTGCACCTTGCCGATAAAGGCGCCGGTACCGCCGCCGATCATGCCCAGCCTTACTCGTGCCACAGCCATTGCAACACTCCGATTGCGCTATTCTTATTTAATGTAACCGGTTACATAAGCTGATATATAGACATCCAAGCGGTTCAGGTCAAGCGCGCCATGACCGTCGGCTTGCGGTAACCTAGCCGCCGTAAAAGGCGCAGAGCCGGCCAGCAGACAGAGGATGCATGACCAATATCCGCAAGGTAGCCGCACTGGCAGGCGTTTCGGTCGCCACGGTTTCACGCACCCTGAAGAGCCCGCAGCAGGTGTCGCCGGACACCCGCGAAAAGGTGCTGGAAGCCGTCGACCGGGCGGGCTACACGCCCAACCTGATGGCCATCCAGTTCCGTTCCCAGCGCACCCACAACCTGGTGGTGCTGGTGCCCGATATCGCCAATACCTTCTTCGCCCGAGTGATTCGCGGCATCCAGGAAGCGGCCAGCGCGGCCGGCTATCGGGTGTTGCTGTGCAATACCCTGGGCAACCCAGAGACCGAGCGGCAGTTCGCCGCGCTGGTGGATGCCCGCCAGGCCGATGGGGTCATCCAGCTGCGCGCCTTCGACCCGTTCGCACGCCAGGATCACCCGCCGCTGGTGAACATCTGCGAGATCGTCGACGATGCGCCCTGGCCGACCGTGAGTCTCGACAACCGCGGCGCCGCACGGGCCATGACCGAGCACTTGCTGGCCCTCGGGCATCGACGCATCGGGCTGATCAAGGGCCCGGCGGACAGCCCGCTGACCCGCGAGCGCTTCGCCGGCTACCGGCACGCCCTCGAGGCCGCGGGCATTGCAGTCGACCCTGCCCTGCTGCAATACGGCAATTACGACTGCCCGTCAGGCCAAGCCGCCGCGGCGCTTCTGCTGCAGACCGAAGGGCGGCCGACGGCGATCTTCTGCGAGAACGACGAGATGGCCATGGGCGCCCTGCAGTGCGTTCGCCAGGCCGGCCTGCGAGTTCCCGAGGACATCGCGGTGGCCGGCTTCGACGACATCTCCTTCGCCGCCTTCTGCAGCCCACCGCTGACCACCATTGCCCAGCCGGCCGAAGCCTTCGGCCAGCACGCCGTGGCCATGCTGCTGGCGCAGCTGGACGGTAAGGCCAGCGGCGAGCGGCACCAGGTGCTGCCCTTCCAGCTGGTGATACGCGCGAGTACCGCCGCCTCGGCCTGACCCCAGCCCTAGCCCTTGGCCGAGCGCAGGGTGATGCGGGTGATCTCCGAAGGCTTGCCCAGGCGTAGCGGAAAGCCGTTCCACAGGCCGGTGCCGTTGCTCACGTACAGGCGCATGTCGCCCACCGCGTATTCGCCCGACACGTAGCCCTCGTTGAACGCCTGGGTGACCCAGTGCATGCCCAGCACCTGGCCGCCATGGGTATGCCCGGACAGCTGCAGGTCCACGCCGGCCAGGGCATTGCCCGCGGCGGCCAGGGGCCGGTGGCTGAGCAGGATCACCGCGGCGTCCTCAGGCACGCCGGCCAATGCCGCGTCGATATCCGGCAGCGGCTGGCCGAAGCGCGCGGCAGCGGGATCGGTGATACCGGCCAGTACCAGGCTGGCGCCACGGTCTGCGATGGTCACATGGCTGTTGAGCAGCATCGGCAGGCCCAGCTGCGCGAAGTGCTCCAGCCAGCGTTGATACTCGGCGTAGTACTCATGGTTGCCGGCAATCGCGTACACGCCCAGCCGAGCGCGTAGCTCGCGCAAGGGCTCCACATCGGCAGTTCGCGCAGCCACCGTGCCATCGACCAGATCACCGGTGATCACCAGCAGGTCCGGCTGCAGCGCGTTGGTCCTGGCCACCACCGCCTCCATCCACGGGCGCTGCAGCAGACGGCTGGCGTGCAGGTCGGTGAGCTGCACCAGTTGCAGGCCATCCAGTTCGGCGGGCAGCTGCGCCAGGGTGATTTCCACCTCGCGCACATCGGGCACCCGCACCGCCTGCCAGACACCCAGGGCCGACAGCAGGATCGCTCCAACACCGACCCCAGCACGCAACCGCGGAGCGCCAAGGGCCGTCCGCAAGCGTGGCAGCAGCGCGGCGATATCCAGCACCAACAGCGCCATGGCGCTGATGATCAACGCGCCGAATGCGCAGCCCAGCACCATCAGCAGGGTGCCGGGAATTTCCGGCGAGGCCATGCTGCCGAAGAAATAGCGAGTCACCAGATGGTGCTCGGCAACCGCCAGGAGCAACACGCCGAGCAGCGCCTTGATCGCTCGCGGCCAGGGCTGCAGCCACACCATTCGCCAGAACACATACAGGGCCAGGGCGCCCGTGATCAGATGAAACACCGTTATCTCGCTCTTCAGGATGGATCGGAGGCCGCCCTCTGTGACACCGCGGCCATCCACGGGTGCACTTCACATGCGTGACATTTTCGCCGGGCAAAAAAAACCGCCCCAACTAGAGGCGGTAACCAAAGGATGATGAACTGGAGAGACCACCGGCTTCTTTCGAAAGCCCATGGTGTTGTGTTCATCGAGGTACAGGGTATCGGTAAAGCCCCGAAGCACCGCATCATTTGCGTCGATAGTGATAATCGAGGGCTGCCGTTTCTTGCCCGGCCCGCTGCTCGCGCTACTTCGCAGCGGCCAGCAGGGCCTGGATCCGCCGCAGATCGGCGAGCGTATCGACATCGGTGAGGATGCCCGGATCATCCAGCGGCAACAGCAGGGCTCGGCCTTCACGGCGGTAACCCTCAACCACCGCAGCACCGCCGGCTTCGCCGCTCAGGGCGGCCAGCGCCGTGAAGCACTCAGGGGCGAACCCGACCGGGTGGCCCCTGCTGCCCTCGAAGGTTGGCACCACCACTGGCTGCTGCGCCAATGCCTGAGCCACGCGGTTCAAGCTGGGCGCGCTGATCAGCGGCAGGTCACCGGGCAGGATCAACCAGCCCGAGGCCGTTGCCGTGGCCCGCACACCGGCGGCGATCGAATCGGCCATGCCGTCGCCGTCAGCGCTGTGAACAACATGATGATCGAGCCCCGAGCGCTTGACCGCCGCCAGCACATGGTCGAGCACCGGTTTGCCGTGCAGGTCGGCCTGCAGCTTGCTGCCGGCACCACCAGAGGCCCGAAAGCGCCTGCCACGCCCGGCGGCGAGCACGATGACCACGGGGCCGTTGGTCGCCATGGGTTACAGCGCGCCGCGATCGATGCCGTTGGCGACCCGTAGCACGTCGGCCAGGGTCGCCAGGGCGATTTCCGCCGGCGACTTGCTGCCCAGTTGCAGGCCGATGGGCGCATGGATGCGCGCCATGGCTTCGGGCTTCAAGCCACCGAGACGCGCCAGCCGCTCCAGGCGTTTACCGCTGGTGCGCCGGGAGCCCATGGCACCGATATAGAAGGCTTCGGTACGCACCGCTTCGATTAGGGTCGGGTCGTCCAGGCGCGGGTCATGGGTCAGCGCCAGGATCGCCGTGGCAGCATGGGCGCCCTGCTCGGCGATAAAGCGCGCCGGCAGTATCTCGATGGCCTGCACGCCCGCTAAGCGGACTTCGCCGATGACCTCGGCACGCGGATCGCAGACGATCACCTCATACCCCAGCGCCACGGCAAAACCGGCGCAAAATTCGGCTACCGGCGACCAGCCGGCGAGGATCACGCGCAGCACGGCACCGACGCGAATCGACACCTGCTCGGCGCTGCGCTGGATCTTCGCGTCACTCATGCTGCCCGGCCGGCAGCGGCTGGCGCCCTCGCCCAGCGGCACCTCGCGCACCAGCAGCTCACCACCGCCAAGCGCCTGTTCGACCTGGCCAAGCATCCGCTCGGTGGCCTCGCCCGGCGGCAGGTACTCGACCAGCACGTCCAGCACGCCGCCGCAGGGCAGCGCACGGGTGGGCGTCAGGCCGCCTTCGCCGTAGCGCACGATCTGGTTGCAGGGGGCGAATGCCGAGCTCTGCACCCGTTCGAGAAAATCTTCCTCGACGCAGCCACCGGACAGCGAACCGCAGGACTCGCCGGACGGCAGCGCAACCAGCATCGCCCCCGGCGCCCGCGGCGCCGAGCCGAAGGTGGACAGCACCGTGCACAGCCACACGGCATGGCCCTGCTGCAGCCAGTTGCGGGCCTGCTGAACCACCTGCAGGTCAAGTTGCTTCATCGACTCCACCTCAGCCATCCCCCTCGCGCGTCAAATCGGACGATATCGGGCATGCAAGTTGGTAGCCAGGCCATCACTTCGGTTCAGTGTTTTTGCGGCCAATGCAGGGGCTTAGACAAAGGCCTGGCGCGCGACACCGCGCGGCAGACGGTTGCGCCCGGGCAGCTGTTCGAGTTTCTGCTGCCAGGCAGCTTTCACGCTGACGGTAGCTGCCGGTGCCGGCTTGGCCGCTGGTGCTTTGGCGGCACGGGCTGCAGCGCGCAGTTCGGCCAGGGTTGGGGTGCGATTGGTCGCTACGGGAGCAGTCGTCTTGTCCAGCGAACGCAGGCAGAGTTTGCAGGAAACCTGTGCCTGGTCTTCGGTGGTGCTCAGGCTTGCGCCGCTGCGGCCACAGGCGATGGTGTTCGGGGAAGGCGAAAAGTGAATGGCCAAGGTGACATCTCCAGCAGTAAAACGGGGCGGCGATTTTACATATCCGCCGCGCTTTCTGCGCAGTCAGCTGTCATGAGATGCATCGAGCGCTCGCGGCCGGGCATTCAGCCCTTGGAAATCCCGGGCTGGCCAGCCTTGGCAGGCGTCATCGAGGCACACACGGCAAGCAACTGGCTGACGCTCCAGGGCTTGGGAATGACGGCCACGTTCAGGCCGTCGAAGTCATTGGTGCCTTCGAGGAACCCCGAGGAGATGATGATCGGCAGATCCGGGAAGCGGTCGCGAATCAGGTGGGCGAGAAAGATGCCGTCGATGTCGCCGGGCATGCTGAAGTCGGTGAGCACCATGTCCACCTGGCCGTCGCTGCTGGAGAGGTATTCCCAGGCATCGTCAGCACAGGGGAAGGCTTTGACCTCATGGCCTTCGTCTTCGAAGATTTCCACGAGCAGCTCTCTGATCGAGCGCTCGTCTTCGGCTATGACTATCAATGGCATTGCAGGGATCCAGCAGTAAGGGTGAGGCTCTGACCCATCCAGCCGGGCAAGATTTCATTAAATTTTTTTATGCCCGCCGACTGGCGGTGCTGAGCGATGCAACAGTCGCCCGCCAAAGCGGCAGGCGAACGTTCGCCGAGGTGGATCAGGCCAGGCGGAAGCGACTCACCAGCTTCTGCTGATGATCGGCCAGGCGCGCCAGCTCCTGACTGGTGACGGCGGTCTGCTCGGCACCGGAACTGACCTGGATGGCCACGTCGTTGATCTCCACCACGTTGCGGTTGATGTCCTCGGCCACCGCGCTCTGCTCTTCGGCTGCGGCAGCGATCTGCATGTTGCGATCGCTGATGCTGCTCACACCCGAGGCAATCTCGGCCAGCAGGTCGCCGGCACGGCCGATATTGCTCGCGCCGGCACGTGCCTTGTTGAGCGTTTCCTCCATGGACTGGGTGGCCAGGTCAGAGCCGCGCTGCAGGTTGGCGATCATCTCCTGGATGTTGCCGGTCGACTCCTGGGTTTTCTGCGCCAGGGTGCGCACCTCCGAGGCCACCACCGCGAAACCGCGACCGTGATCGCCGGCACGCGCCGCTTCGATGGCCGCGTTGAGGGCCAGCAGGTTGGTCTGATCGGCGATGCCGCGAATCACGTCGAGCACCGAGGAGATCGAATCGCTCTCGTGCTTGAGGTCACCAATGATGCGCGCGGTATCGTCGGCCTGGGTCGACAGCTCACGAATCACTTCGACGGTGCGCTCGATTTCCTGACGGCCCTGGGTGGTACTGATATTCACCTGACGCGACATTTGCGCGGCATCGTTGGTGCTCTGCGCCACCTCGCGAACCGTGGCGCTCATTTCGTTGATGGCGGTGACCACCAGCTCGGTGCCCTGGCGCTGGCGCTCCAGGCTGGTGCTGGTCTGCAGGGTCACGGCCGAGCACTCTTCGGCTGCGGTGGCGACCTGGGCGGTGGCCGAGCCGATTTCCTGGACGATCTGCGTCAGCTCCCCGGCCATGATGTTGAGGTTGCGGCTGATCTCGCCGAATTCGTCCTTGCCGACATAGGCCGAACGGGCCGTCAGATCACGTTGCGACAGCGACAGCAAGGCGCGGTTGGCCTCGCCCACCGCCAGCTTGATATTGCTGATGATCAGGTAGGACAGCACGGCTACCACGGCCATGGCGACCAGCACGCTGATGGCGGCCATCCACAGCATCGCCGAGGCCTTGGCGCGCGCCTGGGCGGCCAGATCGTAAACACTGCCGCCCAGTTCGTTTTCCACTTCGCCCATCAGGTCGATGCGGCTGGTGGAGGTCTGGAACCAGTCGGTGGCCTTGACGCCCAGGGGCTGGCCGAGCGGCGTTTCGAAGGCCAGCTTCTGCAGGCGAGCGACTTCGAGGGCACTGGGCTGCTGCATTTTCTCATCGAGCTTGCGCACGAAGTCAACCGAGGCATTGCGGCGAAAGCCTTCGGAATACGCGGTGAACTCGCCCAGGTTGCGGCTGAAGGTGGAGAGCAGGTCGGCATCGAAACGATCCTGGTTGAACACCACGCCGAGCATCGCGCGCTCGCGGCCGGCGCGCTCCTTCATCTCGATGAACTGGTTGAGCGACGACAGCGCGCGCGCCAATGTCGGGTCCGTAACCGAGCGCTCGACGGCGTGGGTATAGCCGATCAGCTTGCGGATGATATCGGTAAAGCGCGCACCGGATTCGCGGTTGTTGATCGCCAGTTTGTCGATCTGCCCACGCATGGCATCCAGCCCGCCCAGGGTGGCCAGGGCTTCATCCAGCCCGGCATCGGCGCTGCCTGCCAGGGTACGCGCATCGGCCAGGGCGGTGTCGGTCTGGCCGCGCATGCGCAGCAGCACGTCCTGCATGTTCTTGCCCTGGCTGCCGAGGAAAACGCCACTGGCTCCACGCTCGCGCTGCAACACGGTAATCAGCTGGCTGACCTTCTGTGCGATGACGCTGGCCTCCTGCGTCTGCTCCATCTCCTGCAAGGTCTGGTAGCTGCTGTTGACCTGCAGAGCGGCCAGCCAGAGGAAGCCCAGCAACGGGCAGGCGAGAATCAGCAAGAGCTTGAGGCTCAAGGGGATGTTTCTGAGCACGACGTTTCACCTATTCAATTTACTTCGGCAGTTCTGTTTACGAAGCGAAGGGTTGCCTGTTGTCGCACCGTCTGCGCGGCGCGTTGAACAGGGGGACGCATTTGGCATGCGGCACGTTAGGCAATAGACGAGGTACAGAAAGGTAATCGGCGCGCGACATCCATTCTTTAATAAAGTTCGGCGCACCTGTGAGACCAAGGCGGTGGGAGGTCGATGGCCATCAAGTCGGGTACGCGTCGCTAGTCGATCCGCTCTTGCTGCTCCTGGGGCAACGACGGGTCGACCTCCAGCCACGGCAAACGGCTCCGGGTCCAGATATGCCGGTCGGCGGCCGCGTGCTCGGGGTGATCGAGCGTGGCGATGGTCACGTCCAGGCTGTTCGGGCTCAGGGTGGTGAACAGCGCCAAGTGAGCGCCACAGTTCGGGCAGAAGCAGCGCTCGCAGGTGGGCGAGGAGGCGAAACGCGCCGGTTCGCCGCGCAGCCAGGTAAAGGCGGCCAGCGGCACGGTGATCCAGGTCACCAGAATGCCGCCGGTGCTGCGCCGACAGATCGAACAGTGGCAGTGGGCGATATCGCGCAACGGTGCCCGGAACTGATAACGCATTGCACCGCACTGACAACCGCCCTGATGCAGATCACTCATGCCGCCCTCCTTTCGTCCTGTGATGTCCCTGCTTGCCTGATCAATGGGCACTGGCGAAGATGCACCCTCACCACCACCGGGGGTTCCCGTGACCGAACTGCTCTTGGCCCTCTGGCCACTCTTCGCATTGATCGTCGGCGGCTACGTGCTCAGCCGTCGTGGCTTTCCCAACGAGGCCTTCTGGCCGGGGGCCGAACGCCTCAACTACTTCATCCTGTTCCCGGCGCTGCTGTTCAACAGCCTGGCCACCGCGCCGCTGGACAACCCGCAGTTGCCGCGCATGGCGCTGGCCGTGCTGCTCGGCCTGGGCATCGCCTGGCTGGCCCTTCTGGTGATGCGTCGCCTGCGCGGCTGGCCGGCAGCGCGCTTCGGCGCCTTCAGCCAGGGCATCCTGCGTTTCAATACCTACCTGGGCCTGGCCGCCGTGGGCAGCCTGTTCGGTCAGCCGGGCCTGACCCTGGCAGCCCTGATGCTGGCGCTGATGGTACCGACCGTCAACGTGCTTTCGGTCTGGTCGCTGACCGCCGAGCGAGGCGTCAGCGCCCGCAGCCTGTTATTGCCGATCATCCGCAACCCGCTGATCCTGGCCTGCCTGGCCGGTGCGCTGGTCAACCTGAGCGGCCTGGGCTTGCCCGGCGGCAGCGGCCGCCTGCTCAGCCTGCTGGCCGCCGCGAGCCTGCCGCTCGGCCTCTTGTGCGTGGGCGCCGCGCTGAAGCCCGAACAGCTCGGCGGCGAAGTGCCGGCCCTGGCCTGGAACAGCCTGCTGCGCCTGCTGCTGATGCCGGTGCTGGCCCTGGCGGTGGCCTATGGGCTGCAGCTGCCGACCATGGAAAGCACCGTGCTGGTGCTGTTCTTCGCCCTGCCCACCGCACCGACCGCCTATGTGCTGACCCGCCAGTTGGGCGGCGATGCCAACCTGATGGCCGGCATCATCACCTTGCAGCACCTGCTGGCCGCCGCTTCGCTGGTCGCGGTACTGGCTGTCCTCGAACATTTGCTCTAGCCCACCACTCACGCGGGCCGCAAGGCCCGCGCTGGCGACCGCGAATTGTGGTTCGCAGCCCGCTACGACCTCGATACGGCGAAAGCTGGCTGAAAGCTTCGTGGTCTAGCATCGCCCCACTGACCGACAAAGATCGGTCGATGAGCTGCCGCCAGAGAGGCCCGCAGCTGCCGTCAACAAGAACAAAACAGGTGATTAACCATGCTCCGCCCCAGCTCCTCACGCCTGCTCCCTCTCCGCTCGCTTCAACGCTAGCCCCCTCGCGCCTTACACGCACCTAGCCGAATAACGTCCGGAGAATCTCCATGCTCACATTCCTTGGCTTCGCCATGGTCTCGACCTTCATGTACCTGATCATGAGCAAACGCCTGTCGGCGCTCATCGCTCTGATCATCATCCCGATCATCTTCGCCCTGATCGGCGGGTTCGCCGCGCAGATCGGCCCGATGATGCTCGAAGGCATCAGCAAGCTCGCGCCCACCGGCGTGATGCTGATGTTCGCCATCCTCTACTTCGCCATCATGATCGACTCGGGTCTGTTCGATCCGCCCGTGCGCCTGATCCTCAAGATGGTCAAGGGTGACCCGCTCAAGGTTGCCGTAGGCACCGTGGCCCTGGCGCTGATCGTATCCCTGGACGGCGACGGTTCGACCACCTACATGATCTGCGTCGGCGCCATGCTGCCGCTGTACAGCCGCCTGAAAATGAGCCCGACCATCATGGCCGGCCTGATCATCATGGCTGGCGGCATCATGAACATGACGCCCTGGGGCGGCCCGACCGCTCGCGCCGCCAGCGCCCTGCACGTGGATCCGTCGGACGTGTTCGTGCCGATGATTCCGGGCATGATCGTCGGCGCCATCGTGCTGTTCGGCGTGGCGTACCTCTATGGCCTGCGTGAGCGCAAGCGCCTGGGCGTGCTGCAGTTGCCGGAAGGCAAGATCACCCAGGACGAGATCAGCGTCTCCCAGTTCCCGGAAGCCCGCCGCCCGAAACTGATCCTGATCAACGCCCTGCTGACCATCGTGCTGATGACCACGCTGATCGCCGGCCTGCTGCCGATGCCGGTGCTGTTCATGATCGCCTTCAGTATCGCGATGATCATCAACTACCCCTGCCTGCAGCAGCAGAAGGACCGTATCTCCGCCCATGCCGGCAACGTGCTGGCCGTGGTCGGGCTGATCTTCGCGGCCGGTATCTTCACCGGCATCCTGACCGGCACCGGCATGGTCGACGCGATGTCCAAGAGCCTGCTGGCGGTGATTCCGGACGCCCTCGGCCCGCACCTGGCGGTGATCACCGCACTAGTGAGCATGCCGTTCACCTTCTTCATGTCCAACGATGCGTTCTACTACGGCATTCTGCCGGTACTGAACCAGGCCGCTTCCGGCTATGGCATCAGCGCCGTGGAAATGGCCCGCGCCTCCATCGTCGGCCAACCGGTGCACCTGCTCAGCCCGCTGGTGCCGTCCACCTACCTGCTGATCGGCCTGGCGAAGATCGAGTTCGGTGACCTGCAGCGCTTCACCCTCAAGTGGGCAGTGCTGGTGTGCATGGCGATCCTCGCTGCAGCCCTGGTACTTGGCGTGTTTCCGCTGTTCGGTCGGTGATCCGAAAATATTTTGACGAAATTTTCACATCGCTGGCGCTAGACTTCGGCATCCATGCCGATGGCTCGCGCCAGTTTTTCTATCACCCACAAGGAACCTCTAATGGAATGGCTTACCAACCCGGAAATCTGGGTTGCTTTCTTGACTCTGACCGCCCTGGAAATCGTTCTGGGTATCGACAACATCATCATGATCGCCATTCTGGTGTCGCGCATGCCGCCGCACATGCAGGCGCGCACCCGCTTCTTCGGCCTGGCCCTGGCCATGGTCACGCGCATTCTGCTGCTGCTTTCCATCACCTGGATCATGCGCCTGACCGCCGACCTGTTCCACGTGTTCGGCCAGGGCATCTCCGGCCGTGACCTGATCCTGTTCTTCGGTGGCCTGTTCCTGCTGTGGAAGAGCAGCACCGAGATCTACCACGGCATGGAAGGCGAGGAAGAAAGCGCCGAGCAGCCTACAGGCGCCGGCAAGCAGTTCCTTGGCACCATTATCCAGATCGCCATCATCGACATCGTCTTCTCGCTGGACTCGGTCATCACCGCAGTGGGCATGGTGTCGCACGTGCCGGTCATGGTCGCGGCCATCGTCGTTGCGGTCATCGTCATGATGATCTGCGCCGGCACCATCAGCGACTTCATCGAGAAACACCCGAGCCTGAAGATCCTGGCCCTGTCGTTCCTCATCGTGGTTGGTACCGTACTGATCGCCGAGAGCTTCGAAGTCCACGTGCCGAAAGGCTACGTCTACTTCGCCATGGCCTTCTCGCTGGCCGTGGAAGCGCTGAACATCCGCATGCGCACCGCCCGCCGCCGCGCCGAAGGCAAGGCCGACCCGGAGCCGGTGAAGCTGCGCAAGGACGTGCCTGGTCAGTGATCGATCTGGCGGCCTGACAAGCGCAGGCGTAGCAAGCACAAGGCCCGTATCCATTGATACGGGCCTTGTCGTTTCAGGGGCTACCAGCCGGTGTCATGCGCCCTGCCCTGATCGGCTCAAGCCAGCTGCGTGGCAAGGCGCTCGACGTGCCCCTGCAGGAACTGGCTGACGGCGGTACCGGGCTGCTGCAGCTGCAAGAGCGCCAGCATGGGATCCTCGACGGCGGTGCGTATGCCGGCCATCTCCTCGAGGACCGCCAACCCGCAGAAAGGCACATAGGCCTCGGCATAGCCGCCCTCGTGAACCATCACCAGGCGCCCGTCACAGTGGCGCTCGGCAGCTTGCTTGACCAGCGCGGTCATCGCCCGGAACGAGTCGCTGTGCAGCAGCATGCGGGCAAGCGGATCGACGCCATTGGCGTCGTAGCCGCAGGCCACCACGATCAACTGCGGCGCGAAGCGATCGAGCGCCGGTATCACGATCGAACCCATGGCCTGCAGATAGGCGTCATGGCCGCTACCGGGCGGTAGCGGAATGTTGATGTTGAACCCCTGGCCGGCACCGCGGCCGCGCTCCTCTATGCCGCTGTAACCAGGCGGAAAGCAGTTTTCCTGATGCAGGGAGATGGTCAGCACATCGTCACGCCGTTCGTAGATCGATTGCGTACCGTTGCCGTGGTGGACATCCCAATCGATGATCGCCACGCGTCCCAAGCCGTGCGCGGCCTTGGCCGCCTCGATGGCAACGGGGATATTGGCCAGGAAGCAGAAGCCCATGGCCTGGTCGGCGAGGCAGTGATGGCCAGGTGGCCGCGAGAGCGAGTAAGCATTGCTGACCTCACCGCGCATCACGCTGTCTACGGCGGCTATCGCCAGCCCTGCCGACAACTTGGCAATTTCGTAGCTGCCCGGGCCGATGGGCGCATTGGCCCCCAACTCGCCGCCGCCGGCATCGCTCAGGGTCTTGAAGCGTTGCAGGTAAGCCTGGGGATGAACGCGCAGCAGATCGGCCTCGCTGGCAGGTTCTGCACTGCGCAGCGCCAGCTGGCGGCTCAGGCCCGAGACGTCCATCAGGCATTTGAGCCGACGCTTGGATTCGGGTGATTCGGCAAATCCCGCGGCAGCCGGTGGCTGCACCCAGCCGCCCACCGGCAATACCAGGGCGTGCATGCCGGCGCTGTGCCAGAAACACAGCTCGTCGAAGAAAAACCCGGTTGTACCTTTCATGACTGCACTCCAGTGGACGCGAATGAATAAACAGGTGGCTTGTGCAACTGCTGGCCGAGCATCAGCATCAGGCAGGACAGCAGCAGGCAACAGGCGCTGCCCAGCAACACCAGGCCCATGCCCCCGGCGTGCTCAAGAATCGGCCCGGCCAGCATCGGGCCCAGCGCCAGGCCGCCGCCGATGACCAGGTTGACGGTACTCATCAGCCGCCCGCGTTGATCGAAACTGGCCAGGGTGGCGAGAATGAACGGCAACACGAAGGTCCAGGCGTACTTGAACAACAACGCGGCCACGGCAAAGCGCCCTATGTCAGGGCGGCCCATAAGCAGCAGCACCGCAGCGGCCATCACCGCGTAGCCGCCCAGCAAGGGAATGCGCCGCGACCATCGTGCGCCGATCAGGGTTGCGCAGAGCGAGCCGAGAATGCCCAGCACGGTGGCGATGGAAAGAATCTGCCCACTGCTGGGCGCGTCGATGTCGGCAGCTGCAGCAATGCTGCCGATAAAGGTCCAGACCGCACTGAGACCGACGTAGAACAGCAGTACTGCCAACACCCCGAACACACCGGGCAGGACGCTACCCGCGGTACCGAGCGCGGCCTGTGCGCGAGGCCGGGCAGCGGCGCTTGGAAAACAACCGGCCAGGGGCAAGCACAGGCCCATCAGCAAGGCCAGACTCAGGTACAGCGCCTTCAGCCCGGCCATGGCGAACAGCCCGGGCAGAACCCACAGGCCCAGCGCCCCGAGCACCAGCTGCCCGCTGACCCACAGCCCATACACCCGATCCGGCTGGGCGCTGCCCGAGGCGCTGGCGATACAGATGACCATCAGCGTGCCACCGGCCAGGGCGCTCAACGCTCGCAGCCATAACAATGCGTGGAAATCCAGGCTATACGCCGACAGCAGATTCACCAGGACGAACGCCCCGGCTGCGGCAAAGGCGACGCGTCGCCAGTTCCAGCGCGACAGCCAGTAGTAGGACGGCAACGTCGCCAGGCTCATCGCCGCCAGCTCCACGGAAAACAACTGACCGACCCGCGCGGGGCCGAGACCGAGCTGCGCGGCATATTGCGCAGCCACTACCGGTGCGGTCATCAGCACGCAAGGGGCGATGGCTGCGAACAGCACGACGGCCAACAGCTGCCGGGCGCCAAGCCCGGTAAGGTTGGATAGGGACATGGCGAGTTCCTCAGAATACGTGCGCGAAGCGCAGCAGCAGACTGTTCTGGGCATAGGCATTGGAAGCCGCCACGTTGCGTGTCAGCCCCAACATCACCTGGTTGCGGCGATCCAGCCAGTGACCGACCTCGAAACCGAGCTGGGTGTAACGCTGGTGAGTGTCGTCGAGGGTGCGGCCGTTGAGCTGCAGTTCGCCGCCGTCGGCGTGGATCAGCCGCAAGGCACCGTAGGTGCTGGGTGTGAAGTCGTAGGAGGCGAATGCCTGCAGGCGATAGAGCGGTTTCTGCTCGAGGTCGGCGCCGAAGTAGTCGTCGTTCTTGCCATACAGGTAAGCTTCGACGTTCGCCTCCAGCAGCCAGTTTTCGCCGACCCCCTGGGTGTAGTTGTAATTGAGGTTGAGGCTCCAGCGGTTCGAGCCCGCAGATATACTCGGGTTGCGACTGTCGTACTCCCCGATCGGCACGCTGAGCATCGTCAGCAGGCCGCTATAGGTGCGGGCCTCGGGATCGTTGATGAAAAACAACGTGCCGCCAATCTGCGGATCACCAATGCCATGGTCGCTGGTACGCTCGGCGGCGCCGGGCAATCGCGCCTCGGTATCGACATAAGAGACCACGAATTGCGGCGTACAGAGTGTTCCGCAGATATTACTGAACCACAGCTGCCGGTAGGCGAAAACGTTGACCGCCAGGTCCGCCTTGCCGGTGCTGTCCGCAGCGCCGTGATAGTCGTTGGCGCGTACCAGGGGCAGGTAGGCGACACCGACGCTGGTGCCGACCGGCGCAGACACGAAGTCCCGCGCATTGAGGTCAGCGGCCTCAACACCGCCACAGACCACCGCAGCCGATGAGAGAGTTGCCAAGCACGCATAGCGAGTAAACATGGGCGTTTTCCTGTTGTATTGTTTTTCGGCGGACAAAACTTCCCCGTGACCGCTGTTTTGCGCAGCAGCCGGTTATTACTTCTGGGTCAATTTGGCGGGTGGTTGAGCAGTTGGGCGATGCCGGCCTTGCCGCTTACGCCCAGCTTCTCGTAGATGCTGCGTATGTGATGACGCACGGTATTGGGCGCCAGCCCCAGTTCGCGGGCGATCTCCTTGTAGGTCCTGCCGCCGCCAAAGCGCTCGGCGACGTCGGTTTCCCGAGCGCTCAATACGTTGAGCACCGAGCATGGCCTGACGATCAGTACATGGAAGTCGCCCACTAGCGTGGACTGCATCGTCAGCTTCTGCCCTTGGTAACCGTCGAGCGTCAGCTCCTGGGGCAGGCAGGAGCCTTGCCAGTGCGGCCATTCCACCAGCATGTGATCGACGAAACCACGCTCGGCATAGTGCAGCACACCCTGCTGGTCACAAACGGCAAGCGCCAGGGTTCCCGGGCCATTGAGGGTTTCGCGCAGGGCCACCAGGGCACGAATATGATTGGCGCCCTCGGCGGTCACCAGGTGAGGCATGAGGTGGTCGAGCAGCAACTGATCCTCGTCGGCGAAACGTGCTGCGCCCAGGCTTCTGTACAGGGTCAGGTGGACCACAAGCTGGGTGGGCTGATCAATATGGATAACGCAGAGAAACTCGCCGAAGCCGTGCTTGGCACCCAGCCAGCGCAACCCTTCGGGCGTCTGCTCGGCCTGGCTGTCGATGACCACCGAACGGCCGGGCCGGGCCTGGGCGAGGGGGATGGTGATGTCCTGTTCACGGATGGAGCGCCAGTCGTCGACGTAGCTGGCCGGCAACATGAACACCGAGCTGCTATGCTCCTCGGGGAGCCCATCTACCAGGGCCGAACGCCCCCACCACGCCTTGTCGAAGGCGATCACCCCTTGCAGTCGCGTCAGGGCTTGCTGGCGAAACAGCGTTAACGGGGTGTTCTGGGCCAATCGCTGCAGCTCGAGAGCCAGGGCATTGAACGCGGTAAAACGATCGGCGCAGAGAAAGCGTTGTTTGGTGCTCATGGCGTAGTACCTTGCTGCGACTTTTTTATTCTTGTCTGAACCGTTGCACGGTTCTTAGTCATCAGTGAGCGGCCGGTGTCTTGGGACTGGCAGGGCCTGAGATCGAGTATCCCTGCCCGCTTGTGCGCTGACCATCCTACAGATGCAGGATAGGGGATGCCGCCAACTCGCGAGCCGACGCTGGATGCGTTCAAAGAATCGGGGCCTTGGTGACCCCGTTCTTTTCATTTGTTTTAGGCTCTATCGGCAGCCGGCTCGAAACGCTCGCCACGAAACACACGATGCGGGTTGCCGCGCTCGACCTGCAGGTGGGCATCACGACGCTGCGCCCGTGCCGCATCGGCTTGCGCCTGGGCATGCAGGGCGAGGCGCTGGGCGATCAGCAGCAATGCCAGACGCTTGTTGGCGTGCTGACTGCGCTCGCTCTGCACCTTGACGCTGATGCCGCTGACAACATGCGTAGCACGCACCGCCGAATCGGTGGTGTTGACGTGCTGGCCACCTGGGCCGGACGAGCGCAGGGTTTCGAAGCGGATTTCGCCCGCCAGTTCCTGAGCAGGCGCGGCGAAACGCGCACCACCGAAGAACCAGTTCTTGCGGGCATGCCCCGGCCGGTAAGGGCTGGGGCAGGTCCATTGCAGCGAGCCCGTCCAGTCAGCCACCAGCCGCTCGGCCTGCTCACCCTCCAGCGCCAGCAATATCGAGCGCAAGGTGCCGCGCCGCGGCCCCTGTTCCTCTTCGAGTACCCGTACCGTCACACCAAGGCCCTCCGCTTCGGCCTGCAGCCTGGGCACTGCCCTGGCCACTGCCAATGCGCACTCATCCGGCCCCTGGGCCGCGGTAAGTTGCAGAAGGATCATTAGCAGCATCCTCCGCGCGTCTTGTAGGTGAGCACCGGTTTCAATCGCGCCAGCACGCGAACCAGGCCGGCTTCGCGCAAGGCACCGACCACCGAGTCGATAGCCTTATAGGCCTCGGGCGCCTCCTCGTAGATCAGCGCGCGGTCGGCGCAGACCACCCGGCTGCCGAGCGCAGTGCGGCTCAGTTGCTCGACGCTGTAGCGTGCGGCGAGGCGATCCTTGCACTCGCTGCGCATCCATTTGCGCCCGGCGCCGTGGGCCAGGGACAGCAGGCTGCGCTCGTCGGCGATCGGCTGCACCAGGTAGCTGTAATCGCCACGCGAGCCGGGAATCACCACCGCGCCCTGGTCCGACGGCGTGGCGCCCTTGCGGTGCAGCCAGCCATCGAGGCCATCGACACGCGCCGGCGAGACCAGATTGTGGTTGATGTCGAGCAGCCTCTCGCCGTCGGCACGCAAGCGTTCGAGCATGCGCCGGGCGATCAGCTGGCGGTTGGCTTCGGCGAAACGCAGCGCGCCGTCGTGTCGGCTCAGGTAATGGCTGCTGGCATCGCTGCCCGCCTCCAGCCCCTGATGACCGAACAGGTCGACCTGCTCACGCAGAATCGCTTCACCGAGGCCACGCGAGCCGCTGTGCACCAGCAACAGCAGGTGTTTGCGCTCGATGTTCAAGGCTGCCAGTGCGGCATCGTCGTAGCTTTCATCGAGCTGCTGCAGCTCGGCGAAATGGTTGCCACCGCCGATGGTGCCGAGGGAGCGCTCGTGGCCCGTGGTCGGCAGCTCGAAGCCGGCGACTGCCTCCTGCCAGCTCTCGTCGAGCGGCAGGTCGAGGTTGCCGAGACGCTTCTCCAGCTTGTCCAGATGCAGCTTGGCGGTCGGTATGTCCGTGCGCCACAGCGCCATGCCGCAGCCGATGTCGTTACCGACCAGCGCCGGGTAAAAGCGCCCTACGGAAAAGCATGCCGCGCCGACCGGGTAGCCACGCCCCGGGTGCAGATCCGGCATGCCGGCCACCCGATGCATGCCCGGTAAGCGAGCGGTGGTTTCGAGTTGCTGGATCGCTTTTCCTTCGATCCAGGTGTCGTCCGCAGCGACCAATACGGTGCCGTCGGACAAATTGCGAATGCAAGTGCCCATAGCCCAATCCTGATGGGTTGAAACAGAAAGATGTTCGGATTGGCAGGCCAGAGGCCGGGCGTTGCGGCACCGCTAACAAGGAGCGGCGAATGCGATCAAGCCAGGCGCGACCTGCAAAGGGTGATCAGCTGCTGCATGATGTGCCTCCTTTGCTGTCGGTTGAGAGAAGCCGCGCATGCTAGGCGTATTGGCGGCTGCTTGCAACACGGTGAGGCGATTACGTGGCGCACCGCACAACCTGCCGGCCAAACAGCATTTCATTCCTTGCTTGGCAACCTGCGCTTCTACAACTACAGCTTGTAAGAACCTGTCCACGATCTGTATGTAGCGGCAGCTACAAGGCAATAGCAGCCATTCGCCAATCCACTGTGGGAGCGCGCCATGCGCGCGAAAAATCGCGGGCATGGCCCGCTCCCACAGATAATTACCAATCCATCTTGTGGGAACAAACGGCCGCTCCCGCCCCCCAAGGCGAACCTGTGCTGAAAGATTATGAAAGAGTTCTAAGAGGCAGCGGTGTTGGTGACCACACCTCAACGAACGCCGTCATCGGCAGTATCCCAAGCACCCGGGATCGAATCTGCATATCAGGGAGATGCGTGATGTTGACGCTGCTCAATCTGTTGTCCGCCATTGCCCTGCTCATCTGGGGCACCCATATCGTGCGTACCGGCATCCTGCGGGTGTACGGCTCTCAGCTGCGCCGCGTGCTCAGCCACAACGTCGGCAAGCGGCCGATGGCGTTCGTCGCCGGCATTGCGGTCACCGCACTGGTGCAGAGCAGCAACGCCACCGCGCTGTTGGTCACCTCCTTCGTCGGCCAGGGCCTGATGGCGCTGACCCCGGCACTGGCGATCATGCTCGGCGCCGATGTCGGCACCGCACTGATGGCGCGGGTGCTGACCTTCGACCTCAGCTGGCTGTCGCCGCTGCTGATCTTTCTCGGCGTGGTGTTCTTCCTGTCGCGCAAGCAGACCCGCGCCGGCCAGCTCGGCCGCGTGGGCATCGGCCTGGGGTTGATGATCCTCGCCCTGCAACTGATCGTCGCGGCAGCCACGCCGATCACAGAGGCCAAGGGCATCCACGTGCTGTTCGCCTCGCTGACCGGCGACCTGCTGCTCGATGCGGTGGTCGGTGCGCTGTTCGCGCTGATCTCCTACTCGAGCCTGGCTGCGGTGCTGCTCACCGCCACGTTGACCGGCTCCGGGGTGATCGGCCTGCCAGTGGCGATCGGCCTGGTGATCGGCGCCAATATCGGCAGCGGTGTGCTGGCCTTCCTCAACGCCAGCATGCAGAGCCAGGCCGGTCGTCGTGTTGCTCTGGGCAGCCTCTTGTACAAGCTGATCGGCCTGTTGCTGGTGATCCCGGTGCTCGACCCGCTGGTGCATTGGCTGGACAGCCTGAAATGGCACCCGGCGGAGCTGGTGATCGGCTTCCACGTGCTCTACAACACCCTGCGTTGCCTGCTGATGCTGCCGACCCTCGGCCTGATGGCGCGCTTCTGCAACTGGCTGCTGCCCGATCGCCCG
The DNA here is from genome assembly GCF_003253735.1 of Pseudomonas sp. URMO17WK12:I2. GTDB lineage: Bacteria > Pseudomonadota > Gammaproteobacteria > Pseudomonadales > Pseudomonadaceae > Aquipseudomonas. The sequence goes on from NZ_QKYW01000001.1 coordinate 269,981, forward strand.
GACATGAACGCCGTCGCCAAGGCCCGGCACCTCGACCCCACGGCGCTGTCCACGCCGAGCCTGGCGCTGTCCAATGCGGTACGCGAAACCCTGCGCATCGGCGACCTGGTCGACAGCATGCTCGGCCATCTGCAGGACGCCCTGCGCGGCAGCCAGCCGATCCTCGCCAAGGATCTGCGGCGCATCGACGACGACATCGACGCCCTGTATACCGCCGTGAAGCTCTATCTCGCCCAGGTTCCGCAGGAGGACCTGAGCGAAGCGGACAGCCACCGCTGGGCCGAGATCATCGAGTTCTCCTCGAACCTGGAACGGGCCGGCGACCTTATCGAACGCATGCTCGGCAAGATCCAGGACGAGAAGACCGCCCAGCGCCATGCCTTCTCGGAAAGCGGCCTGGAGGAGCTCACTGCGCTGCACGAACGCCTGCTCGGCAACCTGCGCTTGGGCCTGTCGGTGTTCTTCTCCGCCGACGCCGATGCAGCCCGCCAACTGCTACGCGAGAAACGCCGCTTCCGCATCCAGGAACGCCGGCTCACCCATTTACATGTCGAACGTCTGCATAGGCAGGTGGTCAAGAGTCTGGAAACCAGCTCACTGCACCTGGAACTGATCGACGACATGAAACGCCTCAACTCGCTGTTCTGCGCAAGTGCCTATGCCGTACTCGGCAACCACGAAACCGGTGCCCTGCTCGCCGAAGAAGGTGGCGAATAGTGCTTTCTGCCGGTCGCTCACTGGCGCTGCTGCTGGGCCTGTTGCTGTGCAGCCAACTGTGGGCGGCCGACCGCCTGAAGGTCGAAGGCTACCCGCTGGACAACGGCCTGCAGCTGATCCTCAAGCCCACCACCGAGCGCGGCCACGTGTCGATCCGCCTGGTGGTCGGGGTCGGTTTCGACCAGTTCGACTGCGACCACAAGGAGCTGCCGCACCTGCTCGAACACCTGCTGTTCAGCGGCATCGACGACAGCGGCGAAGCCGGGCTGGAAGAGCGCATGCAGGCCCTCGGTGGCGACTGGAACGCCTTTACCCGCGACAGCGACACCACCTTCGTCCTCGAGGTGCCGGCCGCCAATCAGCGTGCGGCCCTGGATCTGCTGCTCGCCGCGCTGTTCAACACCGAATTCACCGCCGAACGCATCGAGGCGGCCAAGCGGGTGATCGTCCACGAAAATGGCGAACACCCCGCTGCCTGGCAGCGCCTGCTGGGCGCCGCCACCAAACGCGACGATGCCACCGAACAGCTTGCCGCCGAGCTGGGCCAGGCCTGTGCCGAGCAGGATTCCCTCGACCGGCTGGACGCCGCTGCTCTGGAGCGTTTGCACGAACAGTGGTACGTGGCCAACAACATGACCCTGATCATGGTCGGCGACCTCGATCGCCGCCTGCCCGCCTACCTCGAACGACGCTTTGGCGAACAGCCGCCCGGCCCGATGCCCGAGTTGCGCGAACTGCCGGAAAACACCGGCCACGCCGCGCCCGAGCGCACGCTGACCAGCGGCCTGGTCGGCGACACCGCGCAGGTCAACCTGATCTTCACCGAGCCCTGGGTCGGCGAGCTCGACCAGGGCACCTGGCAGATGCTGCGCGACTACCTACAGTGGGCGGTGTACCGCGACCTGCGCCTGGAGCAGGGCCTGGCCTACAGCCCCACCGTGCTGCGCAGCGCCTACGGCAGCAGCAGCTTCTTCAGCATCCACGCCGACGTGGCCCGCAAGGATGTGGCGCAGACCCAGCAGCGCCTGCACGAGCTGCTCCAGCGCCTGGCCAAGGACGGCCTCGACGACGCCACCGTCGAGCGCCTGCGCAGCGTCGCCCTCGCCCGCCAGAACTGGACCGCACAGGGCAACAGCGCCCTGGCCGACACCTACTGGAGCTCCCTGGGCAGTTACGCAGACGGCCGCTTCGCCGACCCGGCACCGGAACTGCGCAAGATCCACACCGCCCAGCTCGATGCGGCGCTGAACCTGCTGCTCAAGCAACCGAGCTATCTGCGGGTGGAGCAGCCACTGCTGAGTACTGCCGGTCTGTATGTGGTGGGTGCGGTGGCGGTGGTGATTCTGTTGCTGGCGCTGGTGGGACTGGTGAGCCTGCTGCGACGCCGCTAACGATAAGCCCCGGATAACCGGGGCTCGAAGATGCAGCAAATGCAGTCGTGGCTTACTCGATGATATTCAAACCGCTCAGGTACGCCTCGGAGATTTCCAGGCCCAGGCCGGGCTCGTGGTCGTCCCCACCAAGCCATCGCGGCTCGTATTCGGAGAGTTGGGGCAGCATGCGGCGGACATATTCCAAGGTCTAGCCCATTTAGCACTTGTGCATGATGCTCACTCCAGTATCGGCCAACTCACTCAGGGCACCTACCAGCCGCAACGGCGACGAAATTCTTCGTTCTACTAAATGGCTGCAGGCAGGTGAGCCATCAGCAAACCGCTATCCGAACATCGAACAGTAGCCTCCAGCATGCTCGTGAATTCTGACGACCGGAGGCAATAGCCCTTAAGACCTCCCCCAAACGGCCGAGATAGGAGATAGAACATCGCATCGCGATGCCAGTTAACGTTCGCGCGCAGGACAGCCAAATCCAAGGAATAAGGATATGACCAATTTCAACGTGGACAGTCTATTGGCCGGCCGTTCGGTCACAGCGGGCGCTGCGATCAAAGTCGTTCAAGGTGATATCGACAAAACTACTGCAGCATCCGGCAGACAGCCCATCGGCACCCCATCGGGCGTTACGGTAACTATCTCGCCCGCAGCCACGAAGATATCTCTTCTACTCAAGAGCGAGTCCACCGGAAGTACCACCGCTGCCATAAATTTCGATGCCTTTCTGGACCTTAACCACCAGCAGATCAAAGAGCACAGCAAAAACGCCGATTTTCTTCAGGAGTTGCCCGACGATCTCAACCACGAACGGCAAACGGTGGCGAAGCAGGCAGCCAACTACCTTCTCGAGCATCATTACGGTGAGGAAAAACTCTACGGTGCCCAAACGGCAGAAAACCCTTTCGCGTCGCTGGATCGCGTGACGCTTTCGAAGATCTCCTTCAACGACTCGGGGCTTTTTACCCCAGCAGAGCGCCAGGTAGCTTTTCTGGAAATGACCAATCGCGACATGCTGTATCGCAATGAAACCTATGACTTGGGTGAAAGCTTAAGAAGAGCCGACGACTTGGCGGGATCTTACGTCATCAATTTTCTGCGGGACGCAAAGCTGGAGGGCACCATGAGCGAGGGAGAAAAGGCGTGGAGAAAATGGCCCACAGCCACACAGCTCGAGGCTATTGCAGCCGCGGCAGTGCGCAATGATCCGGTGAAGCTGCCAACTCTACCCGAGTATCAGAACTTGAATAGCCAGGGCAAACCCTTACTGGCGTTCATGGTTGGCGGAGATGGTTCGGGCACATGGAAAAACATCGCTTTCGAAGAATTGGCCTCTGAAACCATGCCCGTCAGGCTTATCCATTCACTCATCGAAAAAACCAAGGCCACTCAAACCGAACACCCTTGGCTATCGCTCTATCTGAGTATCGACAGCCTGGGAAGGTAATACCGCACAGGATCCGGGCGACTCTGCGTAATACCTCTCGCTCTCCAGTCAGCTTAGCCTGCAAAGATCGTCTGTAGCACACTGCTACCGATGCTGCCCCCCGGGCAGCTACGAAGAAGGCCGCTTCGCCGACCCGGCACCGGAACTGCGCAAGATCCACACCGCCCAACTCGATGCGGCGCTGAACCTGCTGCTCAAGCAGCCGAGCTATCTGCGCGTCGAGCAGCCACTCCTGAGCACCACCGGCCTGTATGGGGGGGGCGCGGTGGCGGTGGTGATTCTGCTGTTGGCGCTGGTGGGACTGGTCAGCCTGCTGCGCCGTCGCTAACGAATTAGTGGGTCAGATTTACTGATTTAGCTGCATGCCCAGATCAATGATCTCTCACCCCATCGATTCCGAATCAATCAATCTCGCTTGATGGAACGGCTTGGCTGATGAACGCTGTGTAACGGATGCGACGCCTTTCAGGCGTATCGCCAAGTGCGACGAAGCAAGAATCCATGTCCAGCCAATCGCTGTCAGCCTGACCCGTTACCAGCATCCGCTAGCTAGACCAGCGATAAATCACCCGCCTCGACAAGCATTCTGGCTCAAACCGGGTTCAACTCGATGTAGCGACAGCAGGCAAGTAGGCGTCTGACTCGACCACACTGAACTGTATCGACTTTCCCAGAGAGTGCCGGTTCGTCCCTCTAAGCGCTTCCGATAGCGGGTGGTGCGCGCCGCCAGCGCTTTCATCAACTGCCCCAAAACCGGCAATGGCTTTACCGGACGCCAATAGCAGGTGAACATGATTGGTCATCAGGCCATAAGCATAGACCTTAACCCCCAAGGCGTCTTTCAACTCGCGTAGGTCAGCTATGTAGCACTGATAGCCGCTGCTCAGCGGCAAACACCACCTGCCGGTTATGCCCTCGCTCTCTGACTCGAACGACAACTGACTCTTTTGTGCCCGGGCTACTTGCGGGGGCCCTCAAAATTGCCACCACTAATCAGGCCAAGCAATTTCATCAGAGTTTATCCATTTAATGCGATCTGATTTACAAAGAGGATTATTGAAAAAATCCTCAAGTGCTAACCAAGCTTCTTGAGGTGGCAAAAATGAACCAACAGGGGCAAACTGATCATCCCCGACATCTTCAATATCATTGATTTTTTCCATATTACTAACTGAATAGTACTCCTTCCCTCTCCTCTCACCAGGCTCTCTAATATTATAACTTACAGAAATGCCGTATTCCTTACTCTCAAGAATGGACAGATCACAACTGCGACCCGAATCACTTTCAAAACTGAATACACCATCTCCTGACCCACCCATCCATTTCTCAGGCTTATAGTCCAAGAAGTACTCCGCAAAAGAATCTAACTGGGGATTCTCGACCAACACAGGCCCCTGAAAAAAACAATAAAACTTTGACATAAGACTCCTCACTAAAGCCGAGACCTAGAATTAATGGTAACCTTAGTACCATTTTTCATCACAATATCAAGGGTATCTACCTTCATTTCATGCATGAGTTCAGGCAAATACTTGCTACAGATACCACAAGTTAACCTATCAACATACATAGTCATCTTTGCTGGCAAATTACGATCGATGGCACGATCGATGGCACGATCGATGGGGTCAGAGTCATTGATCCAACTATTTTGCTCGCCCCTCGCTCGCTGCTAGCGGAAAAGAGATCGTCGACCTACACGCCACTGATCGCTTTCTCAGTCAAAAATCAATGACTCTGACCCCATTGATTTTCAGCTTAGCCGATCAGGTAGAAAATAAATCTACCTTTTTTCTCTGTGCCCTTTTTCTTTTAGAATCGCCCACTCTTCCTCCGTACTATTCTCGCGGTATTTTTTCACCCCTAGGAATAACGATAGGAGCCACTATTACCTGAAACGTTTCCCCCTCAGGAAAAATAAAATCATCCGCCATTCTTAATAGTGACATCGAGGCAAGTATTTGCTCATCAATACTGGGATCGCCACTGCTTTCTTCGATTGACACTTCAGGCATACTTCTGCCAACTCGAAAGACTAGGCGAATTTTTGCCGTTGCTGGCGAGGTCACGCCGACTGATAGCCGCCAAAGTTTATCTTTATATATTCGACTACCGATAGCGCCTTGCAAACCTTGAAGCCAAAGTTGGTTATATTTAGCCTCCTGCGCCAATTCAAGCGTTATACCTTCGCTACGCAAGCGTCTCATCTCAATCCACGCCTCGTCGCCATACTTTTTGGATTTCGAAATATAGAGATCCAGAGTGGCTTTCGGGTCTACCGCTCCCCCCTTTCCACCCTCCATCAATTTACCAAGCTCGGTAGTAGCTTGTAGTGAACCCGCATCCGATGCGCGCTTGTAGAGCTGCCTTGCCAGCACATAGTCAACCTCTTGCCCGCGTCCCAGTTTAGCCATTCGCCCAAGCGCTAAGTACGCTGCGGGGTTAGCCTCTGCAGCAGCCTGGTACACCTCTCTTGCTTTATCATAATCAATAGGCACGGCAACCCCTCGCTCATACCAACTAGCGAGCAGCACCCGGCAAAGGTAGTTTCCAGCATTTGCAAAACTGTTGACTTCCATAAATTCATCAGCAGCAATATCCGCCCGATCCAGATACCTCAAGCACTCAGCACCCTCAACTGGCGAAATTTTGTAGTAGCTATGTGGCGTAGGGCTTTTACAGGCGCCTACAAAAAGGAAAACGAACAAAAGAAAAAACAACTTAACTATAGACATATAGTAAAGACCATTACCTACAAGGCAAAAACTCAAAATAGCATTAAGGGAAAGCACGAAACATTAATGAAGCTATATCAACAGATATCAGAGTCATTGATTTAGCTGCACGCACGAATCAATGACCCTGCCCCCCATTATTAGCAATGATCGTGACCCCATCGTTCGATTCATCAATCAAAATCCCTTCAACTTCTCTATTACTAGACTATCTATTTGCTCAATATCTAAGTCTGGATTTGCAGGTTCCCTAGTCATTTCAGCCAAAAGCTCTCGCTCCTTAAACCCATCTTCATCACTCCCAGGAAAGCTATGAGGCAAACCTATACCAGATGCAAATTTTTCTGCATTACCAGGAAGAACTCTTAACTCATGCAGCCTATGAGCTACTAGAAACTGCTGCAGATCACGCAAATCATCTGCCTCAAACATCTGGGAAAAACCAAAGCAGTCGTTTTACCAAGCAGCACGCCACTTTTACAATGCATACAGACTAGATAGTAACTTACCGACATCACGGCCTCCACATTACGACACCCATCGAAAGGGGACAGATTCCCCTTGTGCATTCCCTATCGCTATGGTAATGCCATTACTGTTCGAATCACCGCCGCAGCTGCTCAAGAATCGTCAAATGCACATCCATATTCAGCTTTACCATCTGTCCGAGATCAGCCTTTCCGCCAATACACAGCGCAGGCTCGAACGCGTACATTTCATTCTCACCCACCGGTCCCAGTTTCATTAGCGCGCGCCTGAACAACGGCTTGCCTTGATTATCTTCAAAATCGAGGTTTTCCCGACTAATGGACCCGAGAAAAATACCTAAGGCTCGATCCGGTTGGGGGTTGGGTTTCTGAAGCTGACTCTTAAGAGCAACGATACCGCCAGCTAAGCTCGATATCGTGATCTTGCGCTGATAGCGCTCACCCCAGGCATATAGCGAGCCGAACGCATCCCTAGCAATAACATGGTAATTATCGATCTCGGCCAGAACGCTTCCTTGCAACCAACTATCAAGCGTGGCCTTATAAGAATCAGGATTTACGATCCAGAACAGTCCATCCGCATAAGAACACCAGCCCTCCTCGCGCCAGTAACCCAGTAGGGAACCGGGCAATCTAGAACGATATTTTTCGACACTAGAACCGGGCACCTGTCGATGTGAGTTTGCTTCACCCAAATTATCAATAAACGACTGAAAAAATTCGTCTCTCACTTTTCAGCTCCTCGAAACGTGGTAGGGCGTACTCGCGAATCAGTACGCCGTTGTGTCAGGATCGATATGATTTGGCGGACTACTCACTTCACTCCTGAATCCGCCCTACGAGCTATCACATGCTCAAGGAGAAACAGCCATTTGATGTAAACCGCTGTTTCGCCTGAGGCGAGTGAAGGTGGTAGCAGGTCAGCCGGAAAGGGGACTGGATGCGAGCCAGCAAGTCTGATTGGAGGCCTGCTGCCACCGCCTGAGTGTGTTGTACCCGAGTCGCCTACCAAGTGAGCCAGAAGAGACTGGACGTGTCGTTTTTATACGAGCCATAGTTCTGTGAAACGGTTTGGACACATTGGTAGCACCAACGTTTCTCTGGGGCGGGTTTCCCGCCAGGGCGGTGCTGGTCGTTAGCTACCGCTTGATCCATATGGTTGACTGGCGCGACTCGGTCGCAGCCAAGAGCGAGGAAACGGGCTCGACCGGATCAACCCATCAGGTTCGGCGTTGGAAAACTCTGCCCTTAAAGCAGAGCGGATGGCTTTGAGTCTTCGCGAGGCCGGCTAATGGGTGTCCCCTTTTCCGTTTTGCCGGTAGGCATGCTGCATTGAGCACAGCTCGCTCAATGACTCTGAAGCCATCGATTCAAGACTTCTAAAATTTAAAAGCCACTCATTCGATCCAGTAAAGAAACTACTAATATCAGCCTCTGCAATCACAATTTTACTCACCTACAACCCTAAATCCTGTAGGAAAGTCCATTAGGTGCACATCTATTACCCGACCCAATACCGGATCATTACGAATACCAATTCCGTTCTGCTTGCTATAAGACGGTGGAACCCAATACCAATCACCAGCGTATGGATCAGTAGCCCTGTAGTTTTCTACCAAAATGCTGCCGTCTTTTGACAGGCGAGAAGATCGGATTTCTGGGCGTTCACCCGGTTTGAGTTGTAAGGACATTAATTTGGCCTCAAGCTCTGCAAACTGCGCATGAGTTACTTTGCGCAGCTTTCGCTCTCCATCGGCTCTGCCAATCAATTGTCCATTGGGCCTCAAAAGCTCACCCCAACTTCCCGGCCCAATCGGATCGGGCATTTGATAACCGCATTCGCGCAAAAATAGTATAGCGCGCTGCCGATTGAGACCGTCACGAAATCTGCGCATAGCTGTCTTATTATCGTAACTCTCCTTCAACCTCTTACAAAAATCAGCACGATAACTGTCCCACAGAGCTAAACGCTGTTTTGGAACAGGATTGATCTGTAAGCTGGCCAGTACCGGCTCAATGAATTCCCTATCTAGGTTGGTTGGAGCGTGGCCTGGCGGTAGCTTCTCGCTTGCACCAATATGGATGGGGAAATTCGAGCCGCTAACTGACTCCCAGCAGAAGTAGTCGAGCACCCTGCGAAGAAAAAGTCCGGTATCGCTATCCGAGTAGAAACGCGCACAGTGCCCACCTTGCCAGTCCACCCAACTTGCGGTAACCAAACGGGAAATATGACTGCGCTCACTGAGGTATTCTTTGTAATCCTCAAAAAATTTGTCAGGCGGCAAATAGTATTCTGTGCGCGCGTGCCCCGCGCGAAAGAGCATAGAGTAGACACCGCCAACAGACATCTGCGATTCGTTGACAATAACACTGGGAACCTCTACAGATACACTGTCGATTCGAGAGTTATAGCTATAGTCAGGCCAATTACGACAGGAGGCCTGCCTGAATAAGAGCGGCAATTGAAAACTGATACGCTGCATATCGGTGATGCGCTGCTTTGCTCTTTCGCACAGCGGATAAAAAACCACTCCATTTTCCACAACCCCATATTCCATTTGATAACTTCTGCAACCGCTTAGCAATATCAGCAGAAAGCCCAAAGTTAAGAAATATTTACTCATTCAAGCCTCCTAAAATCACCCTGACTATCGATCAGTGTTGGCTTGATTATAATGTCACGTATCTGTGCATCCGCACTGTCAGGCGCCGAAGGCTTGCAGGAGACACACGCATAATTGCTGTGCGGACTGCGCTCGCCAAACAAGCTGGTCACGCTAAACAGCGCCCCCAATGTGCGCGCCACCGGATCATCCGAATACTGCGCATTGCCTCCCAGGAATAGCGGCAAATCGGAGACAGTATCGGTCTTGGGCAAAAGGCCGAAGAATACTGTCTCCTCAGGTCGGTTCACTTGAAAAACGCTTTGCCCTCTTCCGAAGCCGGCAGTCTCTGCATCCTTATGGAACTGAATAGCGTCCACCGGCGCCCCAGAGAGCTGGATGGTGTTCAGCGTTGCAGTAGGGCTTCCTCCGTTGGAAAAATCCAAGCCCTTCATAGCGACCCAAGTAAGCAAACCACCTTGACTATGCCCATAGATATGTAAACTATCCGGTCCGGCATCAATGCCTTGCTGAAACAAACCATTCAGGTTCCTCGCTGTGCCAGACCGGATCGCACCCTGCAAATTCTTATCGAAGGCAGACTCTATCAAATCCCCAATCAAACCGTGAGTTGGATTGTAGGCTAGGACGAAACTGACGTCTCCATTACCGCTGCCGCTTTGCATAAAGCCGTTGGACAGCGCCTCTATCATGCTATTCATAATACCGTTGGTGAAGATTCTATCTTCTTCCTCGTTGAAACCTGCGAACTGCTGCACTTGCAGGCTTTCCGAATCCAAAACCGGCTTACCTTTCTCCAGTACTAGCTCACCCTCCGCATCCGTTTTAAATGCTCCTGTCACTCGCAACGGACGCAAGTCGCCGCTGATCAATACCGGCAGTTGTGTAATTAGCCCCCCATGATTGGCTGTTCCAGGGAATATGCCTAGTGTCGGCGTTCCCATTGCATCCATAGCACCGACTAGCAGTTCTGGTGCCCATGCTAGAGCAGCAACCAACTTATCGTGTTCAGCGGCAGAACGTGCATGCTCTTTCAATGCAGCTAGATTGCTAAACGCCTCAACCGAATTACGCCCATAGTTTTCAGCGCCACTCTTCCACTGATCTAGCGTTACTACCGGATCCGATACTGCCTCCACCGACGACTTGCTGATATAAAGATTAGTACGCTCTTCCTTGTCCTTGGTGACCTCATAGGCCTTGCTGACATCGCGATTTAGCCCCGCTGTCGAATCATGGCCGGTGTCTGCATCGCTGCGAACCACGATCTCGCCTTCACCCACCGTGGCCCGCACGATCTGCTCGCGTTCCATACGATAGTCATAGCCACTCAAATTCCAGTTGTTCGATCCGTCCTTATTTTGCTGGCTAGGATCCACCACCGCACTTGTTGCGGCGGCATTACCGTCTGCAGGCTCCCCACCAGAACCACTGTCGCTTCCCCAGCTGTAAGTACCGCCTGCATTGATGTACCAGGCATGCTCGCGGTCATGCCCTTCGATATCACGGAAGCCAAAGGTGCCTGTATCCAGATTGAGATTGCCGCTGTCCGAAGCCAGTAGGGCACCGTCGAGCTGGGTGTGATTTTCCGTACGAATGTCGAGCCTATCATGGGCTACGATGCCAGTCTGATTCTCAACCCAGTTAGTGGAACCGTTGGTTTTGCCTACACCGACCGAGCCACTGACGCTTACGCTGCCATACATACCAACGCTGACAGTCAAACTAGCGTCCAACTCCTTTCCGCTAACCTTGCCGGTGTCCGGCGCCGAGGAGACCAGCAGGTCGCGACCGACCTTGCCAACAACATCCTGGCCTTCCAGGCGAGCACCGGCGACCGTGGTGTCGCGCCCGCTTTCGAAACTCAGTTGCTTGCCGGCATAGAGGTAGGCCTCCTGCTGTTTTCCTGCTTCACGATCGAGACGGCCTTTGCCGATGTCGACACTGGCATAGACAGAGATGAAATCCTGCCCTCCCAGAGCAAGCCCGACTTCGCCACCGCCGCTCTTGCGGCGCATCTCATGCTCGGAATCGTTCTGCGCGGCACGAATGTCAATGTCGTTTCCAGCGGCGAGGCTGATATCTCGCCCCGCTTCAGCACGAGTGCTGATTAGTTCCAGATCCCGGCTCGCATCCAAGTGGATGTCACGCCCTGCCTGGAGTTGCGTTACAAGTGCCGTTCCCTGCGCTCCTTCCTCACGATGAACACCGTGACTGCCACCAACCCCAGCCCTGGCACTGTTAAAGGTACTACCGCCATTGATACCGCTCTGACTGATGACTTGCTTGGTACTGCTCGTCTGCTTACCACGGGCAACATCCAGAGTGATATCTCGCCCGGACATGTTGATGTCGCGCGCGGCCTGAATCTGGCTTCCCTTGGCACTGATGTCATTACCTGCCTGCAGGTTGACGTCTCTGCCCGCATCCATAGTCGTCGGCAGATTACTGAGGACACCATCGGTCGTAGTAGTTTGCTGGCGAGTAGTGCCCAGGTGGTTCGCTGTTGTAGGCCCGGAGACGAACTGTGTCACCGAGTCAGCGGCCTTGAGAACACCAGAGACTTGGCTGATGAGATTGTCGCCCTGGCCAACTCCCTTGATGGCGTCCACCGTGTTGCCGAAGTTGTGGCTGACGTTCACGGTCAGGCCGTTACGCTGGTGCAGCTCCTGCTGTTCTTGAAAATAGCGCTCCGTAGCCGCATCTAGGTTGATGTCGCGCTCAGCGAGCACGTTAATATCACGTCCGGCTGAGAAGGCGGAACCCGAAAGATTGGCATCCCGGCCAGCCCTCACGTCAAGGTCGTTGCCGGCCTCCAAGCTGCTGGCGGCAGCAGTCTGCCGAGTGTTCAATCCCTTCTCTATCTGCACGTCATTACCGACGAAAGCAGTGAAACCATTGCGGTCGCTGTTTAGACCGACACCAGTTCGCCGTTCGCGCTCCCAAGAGGTACTGCCCTGCTGGTTCTGGGCAGCGGCCACATTGACGTCACGCCCAGCGTCGAGCAGGAGATTGCGCCCAGCGCTCACCGAGCTGCCGATCACGTTGATATCACGCTCGGCCAACAGGCTGGCATCCCGTTCAGCTGCGACATGGCTACCGACACTGGTACTGCTACGAGCTTCCTGCCCTGCCTTCTTGGCAGAAGAGACAGACAACATGCCGCCAGAAACCGACAACCCCGTCTTCTTCTTGTACTGTTCCGTCAGGCTATAAGCCGTGTCATTCGCCGACACCAGGTTGATATCACCGGTGTCCTTCACCAACCCAGCACGCAGCTCAACGTCATTACCGGCCTCAGTGGTACTGGCGCGCAGGCGAATATCGTTACCCGCCGCGATAACCACGTCGTTGCCCGCTTCCAGTTCGCTGGCGACCTGGGTGGCGCTGGTCTTGAGTTGGCTCTTGCCGCTCTTCGAGAGGCCGAGGAAACCGGACTTGGTTTTCTTGGAATAGGAGCCATGCTCCTCAACACCGGACAGAACGGCCACATCACCTGCGCCACCAACCAGCAGGTCGTTACCTGCAGTGAGCTGGCTGCCGATGACGGTCACGTCGGGACCACCATCGAGATTCAGGGCGCCATTGGCAGCCTTGCTGGTGTTGACGGTGAGGTCGTTGCCCGCCTCGATAACCGAGGCGATGTTGGTGCTGTCGTAGCTCTCCTGCTGTTTGCTGCTGCTACGTCCGAAGGAGCCCTTCTTCTTCTTGAAGTAGTAGGAGGCACTTTCGTCCTTGGCCGACAGGATGTTGATGTCCTGGCTGGCGTCGATGTTGACATCGTTGCCAGCCTGCACGCGGCTGGCGATCACGCTGAGGTCGTTGCCCGCCCCAAGGCTGATGTCACGACCGGCCTGGATCTCGCTGGACTGCTGGGTGATCTGATCACGGCTTTGGGTGACTTTCTTGCTGCGCGACAGGAAATGGCTCTCGTTGGCGGCGCTGGAGAGCACCAGATCACGCTCTGCACCGAGGTCAATATCGCGGCCTGCCGTCACGCGGCTGGCCACCACACCCAGGTCACGCCCGGCGGCGATATCCAGATCACGCCCAGCGCTGACCTGGGCGCCCACCTGGGTTACCCGTTCATTGGCGAACCAGTTGCCGCGGGTCTGGTACTGCCCCTCCTGCACGGAAGCGACGGTAACGTCGCGGCCAGCCTGGATGCTCAGGTCGCCACGGCTGTCGAGGACACTGCCGAGGTTGCTCACGTCGCGCCCAGCCGCCAGGCTGAGGCTGTTGGAGGCTTCGATGCGGGCAGCGCTATCAACGTAGGTCTGCCCCCAACGGTGGGAGCCTATGCTAGCCGCATGTTGGGTGACGCTGCGCTCATTGACTATGTCGCCCTCACGGGCGATCAGGCTGACATCGCGCCCGGCGATGATGCCACCCTGGGCGTTGCGGATGCTGTCGGTCGCCAGCAGTTGCAGGCGGTTGCCCGCCTCGACCAAGCCGCTGTTGCGGATGTTGCCTGCAGTGGCCGTGAGGTTTTCGCTAGCGCGCAGGGTGCCCTGGTTGACCAGTTCACCGCCGCTGATCAGGGTGACGTCACGGCCCTGGATCAGCGCCCCATTGGCGGCCAGGCGACCTTTTGCCTGGGCCAGGTAGAGCACCGGTACCAGCACCTTCTCGCCCGCCACCTCGTGCTCTTCGAGCCAAACGATATCGTGGGTCAGTGCCGCTACCTGCTCGGCGCTGAGGGTCACGCCCAGGCTCAGGCCCAGTCGATCCTTGCTGGCGATGGCGTTGTCCATCAGGTAGCGGAACATCGCTTCGTCGCTGGTCAGGCCGGCGAGATAACGCTGGCCCGTGCGCGCCACGATGGCTTCGCGCACCAGACGCTGTTCGTATAGTCCGTCGCCCAAGCGCTTTTGCGCCTGGTCGGGTTCATAGCCCAGCTTGCCCAGCAGGTAGTCCGAGTTGACGAATTGTTTGAGGTTGGTCAGCGCTGGGTTGGTTTCGATCAGGTATTTGTGCCGTGCAGGCGGTGCGGCATGACCTGGCAGGCTATGGACACCTACAACCTGGGGTAAAGCGACGTTCGCTAGACTCACCGTCACATGGTCGTCCTGCAGACGCCAGGAACTTCCAGTTGCCGTTACAGGAACCTGCGTAGCCTGATCTGCATTGACGCTCACCAGGCTCGAACTGCCAGCTTGGTTCGACCCTGCGTCTACACTTTGCACAGAACTAGCGCGCCCAGAGAGCGCTGTTTGATGGCTCAGGCGGAACAGGCCGTTTTCGCCTTGCGGCAGAGTGAAGCCGGGGAGTGTCAGCGGGTTGACTTGCTGCTGTTGCAGGTTTGGAGGGAGCTGTGAGTTAAGGGATACAACAGTGGTCTTCCCAGTGCCGATGACACGGGTATCAAGAGCTTGGCTACGGCCCGCCCCGAAATCGAAACTCTCACGAGTCACCCCGTTATCGAGCTTCTTGCTCGCATTGATATTAACGTTCCCCCCGGCCTGGATCACTGCATTGGCAGCGACACCCGAGCTAGTATTCGTTTCAGTAGCAGAGACGACTGAATAGGAACTGAACCTTGCGGGTAACGGATATGCCACGTTTGGATTGTAATCAGGGTTTAGCCTATTAGTTCTTTGCTTCCCCCTAGGAACAGTAGTAGGAATAACATATCTATCGTCATACCATTCATCTGTATACTTATAGAGATAGAGAGAATTGTATTTTGCATACTCAGCTATCGCACCACCAGGATTAACCATATTCCAAAATATATGATTTCTCTCTGAGTCCACTGGATTCCGGAGTTGAGTACGGCGAACTACGCTAGAAGTCGAAGCTCCTGTATTGGTGAAATCTGCCACCGAGACAGCTATATTTCCTGCAGCAGACACTTGACTGTAGCTATTTTCAAAGTCAACTCCAGATACAGCCAGGTTGCCGCCAGAGATGAGATTGGCGGCAGGGGAATCAGACTCCACAGTGCGCTCAAGCTTTTCCTCTATATAATAATAAAAGTCGTAGTGCCGTCCTTTACAATCCAAACAGTGATAGGTTATATCCCCAGACACTAATCTTTCGGTGACTTTGAAGGCATCTTTACGGTTCACCACCCGCGAAGCAAACAGGCGCATATCGCCCAAACTCTCAATGGTGCCCGATATATTCTCCAAAATCGCCGTCTGAGCATTGGCATCATTGCGACTGACGCTCAAATCACCCAAACCATAAACATCCGCATACTTGTTAGTGAAGTTATTCACCCGCAGCGCCATATCGCCGCCACTGAATATCAACCCCCGCTCGTTAAGCAGGTTGGGCGCAACGAGCCGCAGCGTCTCGCTGCTGCCCAAGGTGCCGTAGTTGTTCAGGGTGTTGGCGCTGACGGTCAGGCCGCCGGCCGAGGTCAGCCGGCCATGGTTGGTCAGAGTGCCCGTGCTGCTGATGGTGCTCACCGCGCCGCCACTGATGCGCGCGGCGCTCGCCAGGTCGAGGCTGGCGGCTTTCAGGTTCAGCTCGCCCAGGCTGGTCACTTGCCCGGCGCCGCTATAGGCGCCGCTCAGGTTCAGGCTGAGACTACCGTCGCTGGCCAGCAGGCCGTCGTTGATCCAGGTGCCGCCGCTGCCGCTCAGCGACTGGCTGGCCAGCAATTGGCCTGTAGTGGTCTGGGTAAAGGTGCCGATGTTCAGCACCAGGCGCCCGGCTTGCAGCACGCCGCTATTGGTCCAGCTATCAGCGGTCAGGCTGAGCAGGCCGTTGGTGCTGAGGTCGCCACCGGCGCCCATGACCTGGGCGGCGCTGAGGCCGAAGTTGCCGGTGCCGACATGCAGGATGCTGCCGCCGCTGCTCTGCAGGCTGGCGGCGTCGAGTACGAGGTTGGTGTTGGCGGTTTCGATACGGCCCTGGCGGTTATCCAGGCTGCTGGCGGTGATACGGGTATCGCCACTGCTGCCCAGCGCACGCAGGCTGCCGTTGCGGTTGTCCAGGCCGGTGCTGGCCAGGCTCAGGCTGCTGGTGCTTTCGACGATGCCGTAAGCGTTGTTCAGCGCCCCCGACAGGCCGAAGTCGATGCGCCCGGCCGCCACCTTGCCGCCCTGCCCCGAGGCAGTGCCCTGGTTGTGGAAGTCCCCGGCGATGAGGCCGAGCAACTGGTGGGCATACAGGCCACCACCCTGGTTGTTGAAGGTGGCGCGGCCCAGGTCGATCGAGGTGTTGCCGGCCAGCGCGGAAATGTGGCCAACACGGTTGTTCAGGCCCTGGGCCTCGATGTCGAGCGCCTGTGCCTGGGCGGTGCCGCCGTCGTTGTCGAACAGCCCGGCGCTGACCAGCTTGAGCCAGCCGGTCAGGCTGTTGAGCACGCCGCCACGGTTGTCGACGCTGGTGGAACGCCGCAGGTCGAGGTTGCCGTTACGGCTCTGCAGCTGGCCGCCCTGGTTATCCAGCTTGCCGTCCAGGGTGAGCAGCAGGTCGCCCTGGCTGCTCAGGCTACCGACAGCGTTGTCGAGGCTTTGTGCGCGGATACCGACGGCCCCGAGCTGGCTGTGGATCAGGCCGCCACCCGCATTGTTCAGGGCACCGGTAAGCAGCAGGTTCAGGCCATTGCGTGCAGCGACGGTGCCGCCCGCGTTGTTCAGGCTGCTGGCGGTCAAGTCGAGCAGGTTCTGGCTGATCAGGCTGCCGCTCTGGTTGTCGATGGCCTGGGCCTTGAGCACCAGCGGGCCGGCACTGGCCAGCTTGCCCTGCTGGCCATTGCGCAGATCGCCTGTGAGGGTGAGGCCGAGCGCTGCGCCACTGGTGAGCTGGCCGGCGCGGTTGTCCAGGCGGGTTGCGTTCAGGCTGGCGGCCTTGCCACTGCCGATCTGCCCGGCGTTGTTGTTCACCGCCCCGGCATTGGCCGTCAGGCTGCCTTGGCTGTCGATAAGGCCATTGCCGCTGTTGTCGAGCGCGCCGCTCAGGCGCAGGTCGAGATCGCCACCGCTGGAGACGATGCCCTTAGCGCTGTTGTCCAGGCTGGCGGCCTCAATTTCGAGCGCCGCCTTGCTGACCAGAGCGCCTTCACCGCTGTTGTTCAACATGCCCTGGCTGCCGTCGAGCTTGACGCTCAGCGCGCCGTCACGGCTGGAGACGGTGCCGCGGGCGCTGTTGTCCAGGCTGCCGGCGGCGATCTGCACGCCCTGCCAGCCGGAGATCAGCCCGCCTGCGGCGTTGCGCAGGCTGCCCTTGCCCACATCGAGCCCCAGTTGCCCGGCGCTGATGATGCGGCCCTGCTCGCCGTTGTCGATGGCACGGGCGAGCAACCGATAACCCTGGGTGCTGGAGACTTCCCCGCCATCGCGGTTGTCCAGCTTGCCCAGCGCCTGCAGGCTCAGCGGGCCGTTGGCCGTGAGCAGACCGCCCCGGTTGTCCAGGTCGCCGCCCTTGAGGTCGAGGCGCACGCCCGCTTCGCCGATCAGCCGGCCCTGGCGCTGGATCAGTTGGGTGACGGTCAGGCGCAGGTCTTTCTTGGCCGAGAGTTCGCCACCGCTGTTACCGAGATCGCGGCTGGAGTCCAGGCGGATGGCCGTCAGGTCGAGGGTATCGGCACTGGTGATCAGGCCGTTGTCGCGGTTGTCCACCGCACCGGCCGTCATGTCGAGGGCCTGGCGGCTGCTGATGACGCCACCTCGGTTGTCCAGATCGCCGGAGGCGAGTTCGAGCCCGGCCTGGCTGAGCAGGCTGCCGCCCTGGTTGTTCAGGGCACCGGTCGTCACCTGCAGCTCGGCACCGCTGGCCAGCAGGCCGGCGTTGGCGTTATCCAGCTCGGCGGTTTCAACGGTCAACGCCTGGGCCGCCGAGAGGGTGCCCTGGTCGTGGTTATCCAGCTTGCCGGTGAGTTTGACCTCCATATCGCCCTTGCTGGCCAGCACCCCGGCGGCGGCGTTGTCCAGGCTAGCCGCTTTCACCTCCAGACTGCCGCCCGAGAGCACACCCTTGAGGCTGTTCTTCAGCATCTGGGTGATCTGCAGTTGCAGCGCCTGGGCGCTGATCACCCGGCCTGCGCTGTTGTTCAGCTCGCGGGCCTTCAAGAGAAAGCCCTGGCTGCTGGAGATTTCACCACCGGCGCTGTTGTCGACCTTGCCGAGGTTCTTCAGCAGCAAGGCCCCCGGCGTGGCGATCAGGCCGTTATCGCTGTTGTCGAGGTCGCCGCCCTGCAGGTCGAGGGTCAGCGCGCTTTCGCTGACCAGCTCACCGCCGTCGTGCTGATCCAGCGCCTTGGCGCTGACCTGCACGGTGCCCTTGGCGGCGATACGGCCCTGGTCGTGGTTGTTGAGTTGGTTGGCATCCAGTGAAAGGTCGCCAACGGCGGTGATCCCACCCAGGCCGTGGTTATCGAGCAGCCCAGTTTCAATGCTCAGCGCCTGCCCGGCACTGATGCTACCGGCCTTGCTATTGTTCAGGCTGCTGTTACGGATGCTCAGTTGGCCATCGCTGACCACCCTGCCGCCCTGGTTGTCCAGGGTGCCGCCCTTAATGCCCAGTGCAGCGCCGCTGGAAAGCAGACCAACCGCTTTGTTATCGATGCTAGCGGCTTCGATCTGCAGGCCCTTCGTAGCGAGAATTCGGCCATGCCCCTGGTTATTCAAGGTCCCCTCAAGCTGCACACCAATAGTTCGCTGACTCGTCAGGGTGCCGCCAGCACTGTTGTCCAGGCTGCCGCCGCGCAAAATAAGGCCATCACGTCCGGCGAGCACTCCCTTGGCGTTATTCAGCAAACGCTGAACGTATAGCTCCAGCCCCTGATCAGCGACGATCAGACCGGCACCACTGTTATCCAGCACGGCACCGGGTTGCCCGCTACCAGCATGGACTCGAACCACTGCCAGGCCAGGTGTGGAAATTTCCCCACCCGTGTTGAGCAGCACTTCGCCAGCGACGATCTCTAAGGCTTCAGTAGCCGCAATCAAACCACCCTGACGGTTGTCTAAGCGCGTGCCTTCGAGCGTTAGCCGGCCCTGGCTCAGCAACTCGCCGCCATTCGCCTGCTCAAGGTGACCGATCTTCGCATCGAGATTACCCTTAGCGCTGACCTGCCCCTGATTACGGTTGTCTAGGCTGGACAGCTCAAGACTCACACTTCCCTTGCCACTGAGCGTGCCGCCCTGGTTGTTCAGGCTGCCCTGGTTCAGATTGAGCACTCCGTCAGCCTGAATCCGACCACCACGGTTGTCCGTCGCCGCCTCAGTCAGACTGAGGCTGGTGCGGCTCGATAGCAGACCATCACCACCATTGTCGACGGAGGCTGCGCGGATACTCTGTGAGCCTTGGCTGACCAGCGTTCCTTGGCCGTGGTTATCGAGGTGACCACTCAGCGTGACGCTCAGGCTCCCCTGGCTGGCCAGGGTGCCTTTACCGCTGTTGTCCAAGTCGCCTGCCGCAACCTCCAGACGCTCTTGCGCAAACAACATCCCCTGCCGATTGTCGAGCACACCGCCAGCCGCTACGGCGATGTCCACTTGCTTGGCCGCTATCTGCCCACTGCGATTGTCCACGTCCCCCGCCACCACGCTCAAAGCAGCATCGCTGCGTACCTGGCCCTGACGGTTATCCAGCTGCGCTGCATCGATTCGGGTGAGCGTCTTGGCGCTGAGCGTGCCGCCCTGATTGTCCAGGCGCTGACTGGCCTTGACCTCCAGTTGGCGATTGCCGATCAGGCTGCCGGTATTGCGTATCTGCTGCGCCTCGATGCGCAGATCCGCCGCCGTGCGGCTGTTGTCGGCCTTGACGCCAGCCTCGACCAGCCCCTGGTTGACCACCTGCTCCGCCTCGAGCCGGATATCGCCCGCTGTGGCCAGGCTCTGCTGCACCTGGAGCGAACCCTGGGCGCTGATCCTGGCCTGGCCGGCAGCGTAGGTTTTGCCTGTCAGCGCCACCTCGCCTGCCTTAACGGCCAGGTCGCCAGCGGCCGAAGTCTGCGCCAGGCTCAGCTTGCCACTGGCATCGATCCGAATATCCCCGGCACTGGCCGCCATGTCGCCGGCCAGCTTTACACCCACGCCCGCTTCGGTGCCCACCAGGCGGATCGCGCCGGCGTACATGCCACCCAGGGCCGAGCTGTCGATGGCCAGTTGCGGTTGCTGGGAGCCGTCATCGGCCTTGGCGGTGGCCTGCAGGGTGGCTACATCGACCTCGTTGCGGCCTGCGATGACGTTCAGGCGCTTGGCGTGGATCTCGGCATTGATCTGCGCGCTGCGGGTGATCAGGTCGAACTGGTCGACGTTGCTGGCATTGAGGCCGGCGCCTTCGATGGCGATGTCACCGCCATTGACGTCGAAGCCCTGCAGGCGGCCATTGTTGACCACCGGCGCACCGGTGCTCAGGGTCGCCCGTGGGGTGTTGATGAAACCGCAGCCGTCGCAGGTGATGCCGTGGGGGTTGGCCACGATCACATGCGCCGCCTGCCCGGCCACTTCCGTGTAGCCCTTGAACTGGCTGCGGTTGCTGCCGGTCACTTCGTTGAGGATGACGCCGGCGGCTCGCCCCTGCAGGTTGGGGTTGCCAATGATGATGCCGCCCTGCTGGGTGCTCTGCAGCCGCTCGGTGGCGTTGTTGAGGATCAGCCCCTGCTGGCCGACGTTGTAGTCGGTGAACTTGTTGTGCGACAGGCCGCTGCCATTGGGCGTGGCGATATTGACGATAGGCACGCCATTGCCGGCCTGGTCGAGGCTGGTATTGCCGCCCGCCTGGGCATCGACCGTCAATTGCGCCGCGGTGGCGACGATGGGGTTGAGGAACATGACGCCGGCAACGATCAGGGCGATGTTCTGGAAAAACGGGCTGCGAACGTCCATGTCAGGGTGCTCCAGGGTGTAAACGAATCGGAAATCAGAAGAACAGGTCGAGGCGGAAATACACCGGGCGCTCGCGCTCGGTGATCACGCCGGGGCGTTCCAGGGAATGGGCGAAGGTCACGCTGGCGGCCAGGTGTTCACCGCGGGCGCTGAGCTCCAGGGCATGACCGCTCAGGCGGCCACTGGCGCCGGGGTTGTGCTGGTCGTGGCTGATCACGCCGACGTCATAGGCCAGGGCGGCGCCATACTGCTGCACGAAGGGTTGCAACGGCGCCCAGGTGACCGGCCGGGTCCAGCGCAGCTGGTTGCGCCAGTAGCCGCCACTGTCCCCGGACAGGTTCTGGTCCTTGAAGGCACGCACCGAGTTGAGCCCACCGATGCTGATGCGCTGGGAGCTGAACAACGGGTCTTCGCTCTTCTGGCCAGTGGCCAGGCTGTCGAAGCTGAAGCGCTCGCCCCACAGGCTGAAGGGCTGCAGGTAGCTCAGGGTCAGGCTGTACTTGTTGTAGCGCGCCACCGGCTGGTCGCCACGGGGATCACCGTTGCCCTGGGCATCGAAGGCGCCGATGCCGCGCTGCCAGCCGATATCGGCGTTGACGAACGCGCTGCCGATGCGCCGGCCATGGTTGAAGCCCAGTTGCCATTCGCTTAGGCGGTTGCTCGACGGGTCGATACGGTTGCCAAGGATGAAGTTGTTGGTGCGCACGTGGCTGACGCCAGTGTTGAAGGCGGTCTTGCTGACGCTGTCGCGGTGCAGCACGCGCTCGGCGCGCAGGGCATGCTGCTGGCTGTCGCCGTCGGTCTCGAAGGGAAAGCCATTGCTCTGCCCCAGGGTGCGGTAGTAGCTCTGGCTGTAGCTGTAGTCCACGCGCCACCAGCCATAGGGGATGCTGTAGGACAGACTCTGGGCGTGGGAGTGGCGGTAGCTGTCGCTGACCGCATCGCGACTGGCGCGCAGGCTCAGCTGGTCGGCCAGGCCCAGCGGGCTGTCCCAGGTCAGGCCCAGGCCCCACTGCTGCTCGCCGGTGCTGCGCTGGCCATCGTTGTGACGGTTGATATTGGCGTGCCAGGGCTTGCTGCGCTCGCCCTTGAGGCCCACCCGGCTGCCGCCCACCTGCTGACCCGGCACCAGCTCGAGCTGAGCAGGGCGTGACGGCAGGCGATTGAGGTTGTCGACCAGTTGCTCCAGCTCACGCAGGTTGAGGATCTCGCCGGTCTCGCCGGGGAAACTCATGGCCAGTTCGCGATCACTGGCCAGGGCGGAGCTGTCGAGGCCCTCCAGGCGGCCTTCGACCACGGTGATTTTCAGGGTACGGGCCGACAGATCCTGCTGCGGCAGGTAGGCGCGGGTGGTCACGTAACCACGGTCAACGTAGTAGTTGGTGATCGCCTTGAGCAGTTCGTTGAGCTGGCTGACGCCCAGGCAGCTGTCGGCGAACGGCGCGAGAATGGTGCTGCGATCCGCCTCGAACAGCAGGCTGGCGCCGCTGATCTCGATCTGTTCGATGGCGAAACAACGTTCGTCCTCAGGTGCCGGCGGCGCCGTCGGCTCGGCACGTTTGCCCGGCAACTGCTGCAGTTCCTGCAGGCGCTGCTGCTGCTCGTCGAGCAGGCGCTCCTGACGGTCGCGTATCAGGTCCTGGGTCAGCGGTGAGGGCAAGTTGCTGGGCAGCGAGGGCGGTGGCGTCTGCGCCGATACAGCCAGCGACCAGCTGGACAGGCAGAGGCATACCGCCGCAGATCCATTGCGGAAGAACATAGGGGTCGTCCCTGAGAAAGAATGTCATTTGAGCCGTGATGAAAACATATGGCACTTGGCTATCAAAGCCTATGCAGCGGAACCGAATCACAGTTTTGGCAATTGGCCATCATTGCCTGCGTTACGTGATCGCAACTAATCAGTGACGGAGAAAGCGAACCTGCCGGCGGCTGCCCTGCAGATAGCGAACCAGACACCACATGAGAGAAACCGGGCCCTGCCGCCTGGTCCGCCAGTCAACCGGCTATGCGCTGAAGCTCGTCATAAAGGCTGCCTTAACGCGGATGCGGGCGGAAACTTCCCGCGCAGGAAGCACCCGCAACCGCCCTTTTCGCAACGAAACGGTAACTTTTACAAGATTTTGCCGACCGCGCAGCGATCCGGCACACTAGCGGCCCCGAGCTCCGGCTCGTCGCCGCAGCCAGATTTCGTATGACCCGCTCCCCGCTTCGCCGCCTTGCCTTCGGTACCCTGCGCCGCCTGCTGTACCTGTGGGTGCGCTCGGAAACCATCAACCAGTCGGCCTTCACCCTCAAGCTCGATCGCAGCAAGCCGGTGTTCTACGTGCTGCAGCAGCCGTCGGTGAGCGACCTGGCGGTGCTCGATCACGAATGCACCAAGGCCAACCTGCCGCGCCCGGTGCTGCCCGTGGCGGTAGGCGAGCTGGTCGAACCGGCGGCGTTCTTCTACCTGACGCCGGAGCCCGACTGGCTCGGTCGTCAGGACAAGCGCGGCATCTCGCCGACCCTGCAGCGCATGGTCGGCGCCCTCAGCGAACAGGCCGCCGAGCAGGCGCAGATCATTCCGGTCAGCGTGTTCTGGGGCCAATCGCCGAACCGCGAAACCAGCCCCTGGAAGCTATTGTTCGCCGACAGTTGGGCGGTCACCGGCCGCCTGCGCCGGCTGGTGAGTATCCTGATTCTGGGTCGCACCACCCGTGTGCAGTTCTCCACACCGATCCAGCTGCGCGAACTGATCGAGCAGAACAAGGGCCAGGAACGCACCCTGCGCATGGTGCACCGCATCCTGCGGGTGCACTTTCGCAACCAGAAGGCGGCGGTCATCGGCCCGGACGTGTCGCACCGTCGCAACCTGGTCAAGGGCCTGGTACACGGCCCCCAGGTGCGCCAGGCGATTGCCGACGAAGCGGAGCGCGAGAAGATCTCCGTCGAGAAAGCCGAGGCCCTGGCCCTGCGCTACGGCAACGAGATCGCCTCGGACTACACCTACACGGCGATCCGTTTTCTCGAGCTGATCCTGTCGTGGTTCTGGAACAAGATCTACGACGGCATCAAGGTCAACCATATAGAAGGCGTGCAGGACATCGCCCAGGGTCACGAAGTGATCTACGTGCCCTGCCACCGCAGCCACATCGACTACCTGCTGCTCTCCTACCTGCTGTTCCGCAACGGCCTGACGCCGCCGCACATCGCCGCTGGCATCAACCTCAACATGCCGATCATCGGCGGCCTGCTGCGCCGCGGCGGCGCCTTCTTCATGCGCCGTACCTTCAAGGGCAACCCGCTGTATACGGCGGTGTTCAACGAATACCTGCACACCCTGATCAGCAAGGGTTACCCGGTGGAATACTTCGTCGAAGGCGGCCGCTCGCGTACCGGGCGCATGCTCAGGCCGAAGACCGGCATGCTCGCCATCACCCTGCGCAGCTACCTGCAGAGCCATCGGCTGCCGGTGGTGTTCGTGCCGGTGTACATCGGCTACGAACGGGTGCTGGAGGGCCGCACCTACCTGGGCGAGCTGCGCGGGGCAAGCAAGAAGAAGGAATCGATCTTCGATATCTTCAAGGTCATTGGCGCACTCAAGCAGCGCTTCGGTCACGTCTGGGTCAACTTCGGTGAGCCGATCAAGCTCGACGCCTTTCTCGATGCCCAGCAGCCCGACTGGCGTGAGCAGAATCTGGGCCCGGACTATCGCCCGGCCTGGCTGAACGACACCACCAACCGTCTGGGCGAGCGGGTGGCTCAGCGCCTCAACGAGGCCGCAGCGATCAACCCGGTCAACCTGGTGGCCCTGGCGTTGCTGTCGACCAGCAAGCTGGCGCTGGACGAACGCGCCCTGGTGCGCATCCTAGACCTGTATCAGAGCCTGCTGCGCCGCGTGCCCTACTCGCCGCACACCACCGTGCCGGAAGGCGACGGCCTGGCGCTGATCGAGCACGTGCGCGGCATGGAATTGCTCTCCGAACAGAAGGATGCCCTGGGTCGCATCCTTTATCTGGATGAGCAGAACGCGGTGCTGATGACCTACTACCGCAACAACGTGCTGCACATCTTCGCCCTGCCCGGGCTGATCGCCAGCTTCTTCCAGAGCAGCGGGCGGATGAGCCGTGAGCAGATCCTGCGCTTCGTCCACGCGTTGTACCCCTACCTGCAGTCCGAGCTGTACATCCGCTGGGCCGACAAGGAGCTCGACGAGGTGGTCGACCAGTGGCTGGAAGCCTTCGTCGAGCAGGGCCTGCTCAAGCAGGAGAACGATCTTTATGTGCGCCCGGCGCCCAGCTCGCGCAACTTCGTGCTGCTGACCCTGCTGTCGCGGGCCATCGCCCAGACCCTGCAGCGCTTCTACATGGCCAGCGCCCTGCTGCTCAACGCCGGGCAGAACACCATCAGCGCCGAGGAGCTGGAGGAGCTGTGCACGGTCATGGCCCAGCGCCTGTCGATCCTCCATGGGCTCAACGCGCCGGAGTTCTTCGACAAGAGCCTGTTCCGTCACTTTATCCAGACGCTGCTCGACCAGGGCGTGCTGCGCCAGGACGAAGCCGGCAAGCTCAGCCACCCGCCGGCCTTCGCCGAACTGGCCGAAGGCGCCGCCAAGCGCGTGCTGCCGGCCGAGATTCGCCTGTCGATCCGCCAGGTGACCATGGATCGCAGCGAGGAGCTGATCGACGGGCTCTGACACGCCGGCTATCCCATGGAGGCGCCGAGTGCGCCGGGCGTTATTGAGGTTTGCCGCCACAGCCCCTAAGATGCGTCGTTGGGGCCACTTAGGGCAGGGATTTTCGTGCGTTATCACACCATTTTAGGATCACTGGCGATCATGGTTTCCGGTTGCGCCATGCAACCGTCCGCATCGACCTCTAAAGAAGAAAAGCCGGCGCAACCGGCTGCAGTCGCAGAACAGACCGCCGCCGCACCCGCCAGCGCGCAACCCGCGCCGCAGCCGGTTGCCGCCGCTACGCCGAGTGAGGCGCCCGCCGCCACGCCAGTGGCCCGCGAGCCCCAGGAATACGAAATCCAGCCTGGCCAGTGCTGGGTGCATGCCCAGGTTCGCCCACGCCCGGTGCAGAGCACCCAGGAAGTGGTGGTCAAGGACTCGGTCAACAAGATCACCGTCACCCCCGCCGAGCTCGAGAAGGGCTTCAAGCAGGTGGTCACCCGTGAAGGCACCAAGACCTACCGCATCGAGCCGCCGACCTACCGCGTAGTGTCCGAGCAGGTGAAGATTCGCCCGGAAGTGAAGCGCTACATCGTGGTGCCGGCCGTCTACGAGGACGTCAAGGAAACCGTGACCCTCGAAGAAGCCAAGACCGTACTCGACCAGTGCCGCGCCGCCGGTACCCGCTATTCGAGCGGCACCGGCGCCATGTCCTTCTGCGCCCGCCAGGTGCCGGCCAAGCAGGAAGTGGTCAAGGTCAAGAAGCTGGTTTCGCCGGAAACCGTGCGGGTGGAAACCGACCCAGCGCAGTACAAGAGCGTGACCCGCTGGATCGTCGACAAGCCGGCCCAGGCCGTGGAAGTCACCCTGGATCCGGAATACACCAAGGTTGCCTCCACCGAGGTGGTGCGCCCGGTAGAAGCCAACCAGATCATCCTGCCGGAAGAGAAACGCCAGCTGCAGGTCACCCGCTTCGAGGGCACCGCACGTATCGTCTCGCGGCAGACCATTTGCGACCCGGACATCAATGACGACCTGGTCACCCGCCTGCAGCAAAGTCTGGTCAAGCGCGGCTTCAACCCGGGCCGTGTCGACGGCAAGCTCGGCAAGCGCACCCTCGATGCACTGACCGAATTCCAGACCGCCAACGGCCTGGCCGTCGGTGCCCTGACCCTGGAAAGCCTGACCGCCCTGGAAGTCCAGTAACGCCGAACCGGCACGCCTGCCAAGGGCGTGCCGTCACTCCTGCTGCATCTCCCTCCTCTGCTCAACCTTCGCCGATCAGCGCGCCAGCCTGCTAAGCTCGCTGCTTATCTCCACCGCTCGAAGGTTACCGCCATGCTCCGCATCCCCGCTCTCGTCGCCGGCCTGTTGCTGTCTGCCAACGTGTTCGCCCTGTCGCTTTCCGACCTCAGCCAGCAGGACGCCAGCGGCGGCCTCAAGGATGCCCTCACCCAGGGCGCCAAGGTGGCCGTGCAGCAGCTCGGCAAGCCCGGCGGCTTCAGCAACAACCCCGAAGTGCGCATCGAGCTGCCCGGCAAACTCGGCAAGGCCGCCAAGACCATGAAGATGATGGGCATGGGCGCCCAGGTCGAGCAGTTGGAAACCAGCATGAACAAGGCCGCCGAAGCCGCCGTACCCCAGGCCCAGGCCCTGCTGGTCGACGCGGTGAAGAAAATGAGCGTGCAGGACGCCAAGAGCATCCTCTCCGGCCCCCAGGACTCGGCTACCCAGTACCTGAACAAGAGCAGCCGCGAGCAGATCCGCGCCAAGTTCCTGCCCATCGTCAAGCAGGCCACCGACCAGGTCGGCCTGGCCAAGCAGTACAACAGCTTCGCCGGCCAGGCAGCGACCTTCGGCGTGCTCGACGCCAAGAGCGCGAATATCGAAAGCTACGTGACCGAGCAGGCCCTCGATGGGCTGTTCGAGATGATCGCCAAGCAGGAAGCCAGCATCCGCGAAAACCCGGCGGCGGCGGCTACCAGCCTGGCGAAGAAAGTGTTCGGCGCGCTGTAAGCGGCGAGCTGCAAGAAAAGGGGCTGGCGCGTTATGTGCCAGCCCCTTTTCATTCTGCGCTGCGGGATGGATAAAGCGTCGTCCAACCTACGACTGTAATGGCTGAAAAGTGGCGAAAGCGGCCATTCGTCCACGTTAGGGAGGCTGGTGATTATCTGTGGGAGCGGGCCATGCCCGCGATTTTTCGCGCGCATGGCGCGCTCCCACAATGGATCGGCGAATGGCTGCTTTTGCCTTATTGCTATCGTAGGACTAGAGGTTTCCAGCCCCAAAAATCATGACCTAGCCCTTAGCTGGTCACCCGCAGCCTGCGCCGTGTCGCTCGGCTTGACCCGAAACCACGCCGCATACAACGCCGGCAAAAACAGCAGGGTCAGCGCGGTGGCCACCACCAGCCCGCCCATGATCGCCACCGCCATCGGCCCGAAGAACACGCTGCGCGACAGCGGAATCATCGCCAGCACCGCCGCCAACGCGGTCAGCACGATGGGTCGGAAGCGCCGCACGGTGGCTTCGACGATGGCGTTCCAACTGTCCAGCCCCGCCTCGCGGTCCTGCTCGATCTGGTCGACCAGAATCACCGAGTTGCGCATGATCATGCCCGACAGCGCGATAGTGCCGAGCATCGCCACGAAACCGAACGGCTGGCCGAACAGCAGCAGGAACAGGGTCACGCCGATCAGCCCCAGTGGCGCGGTAAGAAACACCATGGTCATGCGCGAGAAACTCTTGAGCTGCAGCATCAGCAGGGTCAGCACCACCACGATGAACAAGGGCACGCCGGCCGCCACCGAGGCCTGGCCCTTGGAGGAATCCTCCACCGAGCCGCCCACTTCCAGCAGGTAGCCATCGGGCAGGCTGGCGCGGATATCGGCCAGGGTCGGCAGAATCTGTTGGGTCAAGGTAGCCGGCTGCTGAGGCCCGTAGATATCGGCGCGCACGGTGACCGTCGGCAGGCGGTTGCGATGCCAGATCACGCCCTCTTCGAAGCCGTATTCCAGGGTGGCGATCTGCGCCAGCGCCACGCTCTTGCCACTGTCGGTGGGCACCGCCAGGCTCGGCAGCTGTTGCAGCGCCTGGCGCTCCGCCGGGGTGCCGCGCAGGAGGATTTCGATCAGCTCGTTGTCCTCGCGGTAATCGCTGACCGACGAGCCATTGAGCGAGCTGCGCAGGAAGTTGGCCACCTCGGCGGTGCTCACGCCGAGGGCGCGGGCTCGCTCCTGGTCGATGTTCAGGTGCACCACCTTGCTCGGTTCCTGCCAGTCCAGGTGCACATTGACCACATGGGGGTTGTCGCGCACCTTGTCGGCGACCTGGCGGGCCAGGGCGCGCACCTCGTCGATATGCTCGCCGGAGACCCGGAACTGCACCGGGTAACCCACCGGCGGGCCATTTTCCAGGCGCGAGATACGTGTGCGCAGGCTCGGGAATTCGTCGTGCAGCACATCGATCAGCCAGGCGCGCACGGCTTCGCGTTCCTCGATGGATGTAGCCAGCACCACGATCTGCGCGAAGCTGGTGGCCGGCAGTTGCTGATCCAGCGGCAGGTAGAAGCGCGGCGAACCGGTGCCGACATAGGCCACGTAGTTGTCCACCCCCGGATGACCGGCCAGGCGCTGCTCCAGGCGGCGTACCTCGGCCTCGGTGGCGATCAGCGAGGCGCCTTCGGCCAGCTTGAAATCGACCATCAGCTCCAGACGCCCGGAGGCCGGGAAGAACTGCTGCGGCACGAAACGGAACAGCAAGATCGAGCCGACGAACAGCGCCAGGGTCAGCACGATGACCGTCTTGCGCCAGCGCACGCACCAGTCCACCAGACGACGGACACGTGCATAGAAGGGCGTCGAATAAGGGTCATGCCCGCCCGTGCTGCCGTGCCTGAGGGCTGCGCGCTTGGCCAGGTCGGGCAGCAGCCGCGCGCCCAGATACGGCACGAACATCACCGCCGCCACCCAGGACATCAGCAGCGCGATGGTCACCACCTGAAAGATCGAGCGGGTGTATTCGCCGGTGCCCGACTGCGCGGTGGCAATCGGCAGAAAGCCCGCCGCGGTGATCAGGGTGCCAGTGAGCATCGGGAATGCCGTGCTGGTCCAGGCGAAGCTCGCCGCCTTGAGGCGGTCGTAGCCCTGCTCCATCTTGATCGCCATGATCTCCACGGCAATGATCGCGTCGTCCACCAGCAGGCCCAGGGCTAGCACCAGGGCGCCGAGGGAAATCTTGTGCAGGCCGATGTTCAGGTAGTACATGGCGGCGAAGGTCATCGCCAGTACCAGCGGAATCGACAGCGCCACCACCAGCCCGGTGCGCAGCCCGAGGGAGAAGAAGCTGACCAGCAGTACGATGATCAGCGCCTCGGTGAGTACCTTGACGAATTCGCCGACGCCGGTCTTCACCGCCGCCGGCTGGTCCGACACCTTGCGCAGCTGCATGCCCGCCGGCAGGTTGTTCTGCAGGCGGGTGAACTCGCCCTCCAGCGCCTTGCCGAGCACCAGGATGTCGCCGCCGGGCTTCATGGAGACCGCCAGGCCGATGGCGTCCTCGCCCATGAAGCGCATGCGCGGCGCCGGTGGGTCGTTGAAGCCACGGCTGACCTCGGCCACATCGCCGATGCGGAAGGTGCGGTCGGCCACACGGATGGGGAAATCGCGAATCTGCTCGACCGTCTCGAAATTGCCGCTGACCCGCAGCTGCACCCGGTCGGAGCCGGTCTCGAAGAAGCCCGCCACGGGCATGGCGTTCTGCTGTTCGAGGGCCTGCTGTACGGCGGTAAGCGGCAAACCGAGGGTGGCCAGCTTGGTGTTGGACAGCTCGATCCAGATCTTCTCGTCCTGCAGGCCGATCAGCTCGACCTTGCCGACATCCTTCACGCGCTGCAGTTGCAGTTGCACACGGTCGGCGTAATCCTTGAGCACTGCGTAGTCGAAACCGTTGCCGGTCAGCGCGTAGATATTGCCGAAGGTGGTACCGAACTCGTCGTTGAAGAACGGCCCCTGGATACCGGCGGGCAGGGTATGGCGGATGTCGCCGATCTTCTTGCGCAGCTGGTACCAGAGCTCGGGAATCTCGTTGGAGTGCATCGAGTCGCGAGCCATGAAGGTGACCTGGGACTCGCCGGGCCGCGAGAACGACACGATGCGCTCGTACTCGCCGGTTTCCATCAGCTTCTTCTCGATGCGCTCGGTGACCTGGCGCGCCACCTGCTCGGCGGTGGCCCCCGGCCAGTTGGTCTTCACCACCATGGCCTTGAAGGTGAACGGCGGGTCCTCGCTCTGCCCCAGCTTGGTGTAGGACAGCGCACCGACGACGCCGAGCAGCAACATCAGGTAGAGCACGATCTGGCGCTGTTGCAGCGCCCAGGCGGAGAGGTTGAACGACATCGGCGCTTACTCCTTGGCAGCCAGGTCGACGGCGCGGTTCTGCCGGTCCACCGGGCGCACCTGCTGCCCATCCAGCAGCACCTGCACACCGGCCACCACCACCCAGTCGCTGGCCTTCAGGCCGTCGAGCACCGGCACGCTATTCTCGCCATAGGCACCGACCCGCACGCTGGTGCGCTTGAGCTTGGACGTCTGTGGGTCGACCACCCAGACATAGGGCTGGCCCTGTTCCGCACTCAGCGCCGACAACGGTACCGCCAGCGGCACGTCGCCATTGCGGGCGATAAAGACTCGGGCGCTCTGGCCAAGCTCGACCTGGGCCTCCGACTGTTGCAAGGCGACGCGCGCCGCGTAGGTGCGCGAGCGTGAGTCGGCTGCCGGTGACAGTTCACGCACGCGCCCGGCCAGCTGCTGGCCGGGCTGCGACCACAGCTCCACGGCCACCTCCTGGCCGATGGCGAGGTTTCCGATCGCCTGCTCGGGCAGGTCGATCGCCACCTCGCGCTCGCCGTCGGCAGCCAGCACGAACACCGTCTGCCCGGCCGCCACCACCTGCCCGACCTCGGCACGGCGCTGCACGATCACCCCGCTCTGCGGCGCTTTCAACACGGCATAGCCAGCCTGGTTGTCGGCGACGTTGAGCTCGGCGCGTACCTGGCGCAGGCGCGCTTCGGCAGCGCGATAGGTGTTTTCGGCGTTGTCGGCCAGGGATTTGCTGATCATCCCGCGCTGTTGCAGGGTGCGATAGCGGTCGCGCTCGGCGCGCGCCAACTGCAGGTTGGATTCGGCCGATTGCAGCTGGGCCCGGGAGGCGTCGAGCTGCAGGCGCACGTCCTGCGGGTCCAGCTCGGCCAGCGCCGCGTCCTTGTCGACCCGCTGGCCCACCTCGACCAGGCGTCGGGTCACCTTGCCGCCGATGCGGAACGCCAGTTCCGGCTCCAGCCGCGCCCTTATCTCGCCTGGGTAGGAGTCCACCTGCTCCGCCGCCAACTGCGGCTGCGCCACCATGGCTGGGCGAATGCCTGGCTGCGGCGCCTGGGTATCGCTGCAGGCAGCCAGAGACAGGGCCAGGCACAAAGGCGCAAGGCGAGACAGAGCATGGCGAGACATGATGAGCGTCCTTTCAGCGGGAACTTTTTAATATTTGTACTGCCGGGTATATTAAAAATAGCGTACTCGGCAGTCCAGTATTAAAATCGCCGGATGTCAGACACTTCATTACAGTCCAGCGGCCCCGGCCGCCCAAAAGATCTCGCCAAGCGCGGGGCCATTCTCGAAGCGGCCAAATGCCTGTTCCTGCGCCATGGCTACGCCGGCAGCAGCATGGACGCCATCGCCGCCCACGCCGGGGTTTCCAAACTCACGGTGTACAGCCACTTCACCGACAAGGAGACGCTGTTCTGCGCGGCGGTGAAGGCCAGGTGCGAGGAACAGCTACCCGAGCTGTTCTTCGAGTTTCCCGCCGGTGCGACCGTGCATAACGTGCTGCTGAACATCGCCCGTGGCTTCAGCCAGTTGCTCAACAGCAGCGAGTCGGTGGACCTGCATCGCCTGATGACCAGCCTTGGCGCTCAGGATCCGCAGTTGGCGAAGATTTTCTACGAGGCCGGGCCGCAGCGTCTGCTTGCCGAAATGGAGTGTCTGCTGGGCAAGATGGACCAGAGCGGCCAGCTGCGTATCGAGTCGCCGAAGCTCGCCGCCGATCAGTTCTTCTCCCTGCTCAAGGGTGGCGCCAACTTCCGCCTGCTGATCGGCTGTGGCGAGCCGGAAACCGAGGCGCAGCAGCAGCAGCACGCCCGTGCCACCGTCGAGATGTTCCTGCGCGCCTATCGCCCCTGAGTCGCCGAGCGCTCGCCTGCTGCTATGGTTTCTGCCATGAGCCTGCAGGGGGTGCGACATGGATCGATTGAGCGGCGGTTGTCTGTGCGGACAGTTACGCATCGAGGCATTGGGGCAACCTGAGCGAGTCGGCATCTGCCATTGCCTCGACTGTCGCAAGCATCACGGCGCGCTGTTCTATGCAGCCGCCATCTATCCCCAGCGCGCCGTGACGGTCAGCGGTGAAACCAGCAGCTACGCCGGGCGCCACTTCTGCCCACGCTGCGGCTCATCGCTATTCGCCCGCAGCGGCGAGGAAATCGAAGTGCATCTGGGCGCTCTCGACGCGCCCGATCAGCTGCAACCGACCTATGAGTGCTGGACCAGCCGTCGTGAAGCCTGGCTGCCGGCCTTTGCCGTCAGCGAGCGCTACCCCAAGGATCGCTCCTGAGCCGCCAGGCCCAAGTCCATGCTGCCGCACTCGCAATGTATATACATAAGCGACGTAAAAACCTTATCACTTTCCAGTAACGGCTGCATAGCTCTTGACCACCGTCATCCTTTCGCCTAATTGTATATACATTACAAGAAAGGACGATCTGCAATGGCTTCTCCACAGTCCACCCGTCTGCTATGGCGCAACGTCACGCTGTTCGACGGCCTCGAACAAAACCCCGAGCGGATGGCCGTTCTGGTCGAGCATGGCCGCGTGGCTGGCCTGTGGCCGGAAAGCGGCTTCGACCCGAGCCTGGCCCGCGGTGCCAAGGAAGCCGCCAGCGGCGGCGTGATGACCCCGGGGCTGGTCGACTGCCATACCCACCTGGTTTATGCCGGTGATCGAGCCGGTGAATTCGAGCAGCGTCTGGAAGGCGACAGCTACGAAACCATCGCCCGCAATGGCGGCGGCATCCTCAGCAGCGTGCGCGCCACCCGTGCGGCCAGCGAGGATGAACTGATCGCCGCCAGCCTGCCGCGCCTCGATGCCCTGCTGGCCGATGGCGTGACCACGCTGGAGATCAAGTCCGGCTATGGCCTGACCGTCCAAGACGAATTGAAGATGCTGCGCGTGGCCCGCCGCCTCGGTGGACTGCGCCCGGTGCGGGTGCTGACCACGCTGCTCGGCGCCCATGCCCTGCCGCCGGAATATGCCGGCCGCGCCGACGACTACGTAAGCCTGGTCTGCGACGCGATGATCCCGGCCGCTGCCCGTGAACGGCTGGCCGATGCCGTGGATGTGTTCTGCGAAGGCATCGCCTTCTCCCCTGCCCAGTGCGAGCGGGTTTTCCAGGCTGCGCAGCGCCATGGCCTGGCCATCAAGGCCCATGCCGAACAGCTCTCCAATCTCGGTGGCAGTGCCGTGGCCGCGCGTTACGGTGCGCTGTCCGCCGACCATATCGAATACCTGGACGAAGCCGGCGTACGCGCCATGGCCGAGGCCGGTACGGTCGCCGTGCTGCTGCCCGGTGCCTTCCACGTACTGCGTGAAACCCAGCTGCCGCCCATCGAGTTGCTGCGCCAGTACGGCGTGCCCATGGCCGTGGCCAGCGACGCCAACCCTGGCACCTCACCGATCTGCATGCCGACGCTGATGGCCAACCTGGCCTGCACCCTGTTTCGCCTCACCCCGCGCGAAGCCCTGGCCGGCATGACCGCCCATGGCGCTCGCGCCCTCGGCCACCACGAACTCGGCCGCATCGCCGTCGGCGCGCCGGCCGACCTGTGCCTGTGGGATATCCAGCAACCGGCCGAACTGGCCTACGCGGTGCAGACCGGCCGCCTGCGCCAGCGCGTGTTCAACGGAGAGGTGGTTTATGCTCGCTGATCGTCACAGCATGGCCGCCTGGAGCGGTCGTAGCGACCCGGAAGCCGACAGTGCGCGCTGGCACCAGCGCATCCAGGCGCTGGCCGAAGACAGCCAGCCGGGCCTGGCCCTGCTCGGCTTCGCCTGCGACGAAGGCGTGCGCCGCAACCAGGGTCGCGTCGGTGCTGCCGGCGCGCCGCAAAGCGTACGCAAGGCCCTGGCCAACCTGGCCTGGCATCGCCAGGCGCCGGCCTATGACGCCGGTGACGTGACCTGCGAGGACGGCGACCTGGAAGCGGCCCAGGCACGCCTCGCTCATAACGTCTGCGCGCTGCTGGATGCCGGTCATCTGCCGCTGGTGATTGGCGGCGGCCATGAAGTGGCGTTCGGCAGTTGGTCCGGGCTGGCCGAACATCTCAGTGGCCAGCCCGCCCCGCGTATCGGGATCGTCAATTTCGACGCCCATTTCGACCTGCGTGATCCGACCCATGTGCATTCCTCCGGCACGCCCTTCGCGCAGATCGCCGAGCAGTGCGCCGCACGCGGCTGGCCGTTCCGCTACGCCTGCCTCGGTGTCAGCCGCGCCAGCAACACCCGGGCGCTGTTCGCCCGCGCCGCCGAGCTGAACGTGCTGGTGCGTGAGGATCACCAGATTCGCGAGTCGACCCTGGAGACCATCGGCGCCGAGCTGGAGGCCTTCGCCGCCGAGTGCGACGCGCTCTACCTGACTCTGGATATCGACGTGCTGCCGGCCTGCGAAGCGCCGGGCGTCAGCGCCCCGGCCGCCCGTGGCGTGCGCCTTGAACTGCTGGAGCCGCTGCTCGAACGGCTCAAGGCCAGCGGCAAGCTGCGCCTGGTCGACCTGGCCGAGCTCAACCCCGAATACGACATCGACAACCGCACCGCCAAGGCAGCGGCGCGCCTGATCCATCTGCTCAGCCTCTGAGCCGAAAGCCCGACGCTTTCCCGCACAACAACAATTACGAGGAAACCCCGATGTTCACCACCGCCCGCCGCGGCCAGGAGCCGCGCCATGTCTGAGTCCCTGCCCGTGAGCACCGGCGTGTCGCGCCCCCGAGCCCTGGCGCGCCTGCTGGGCTACAGCCTGATCGGCCTGCTGCTGTTCTTCGTGCCGTTCGAGATCGCCGGGCGTTCGACCATCCTCCTCGACCACGCGGCCAGCGCCCTGCAACTGCATGCGCGGCCACTGGTGATCGGTTTGGCGTTGCTGTTCATGCTCTACGGCGCGCTGGCGCCCTGGCTCGACGGCAGCTGGCGGCGCAGCCTGACCCACAGGGTGTTCAGCGTGCTCAAGGTGTTCGGCCTGCTGATCGGCGTCGCCTACCTGCTGCAGCTCGGCCCAGAGGCACTGTACCGGCCGGACATGCTGCCATTCCTGTTCGAGAAGCTGGTGCTCAGCCTGGCGCTGATCGTGCCGCTGGGTTCGCTGGCCCTGGTGTTCCTGATCGGCTTCGGCCTGCTGGAGCTGATCGGCGTGCTGATGCAGCCGGTGATGCGACCGATCTGGCGCACACCGGGCAAGTCGGCCATCGACGCCGTGGCCTCCTTCGTCGGCAGCTACTCGGTGGGCCTGCTGATCACCGACCGCATGTACCAGCAGGGCCACTACAGCGTGCGCGAGGCGGCGATCATCGCCACCGGCTTCTCCACGGTGTCGGCGCCGTTCATGGTGATCATCGCCAAGACCCTGGGCCTGATGGGCCAGTGGAACCTGTATTTCTGGGGCGCCATGGCGGTGACCTTCGCCGTCACCGCGATCAGCGCGCGCCTCTACCCGCTGTCGCGGCTGCCGTCCGAGTCCACGCCCGAGGCGCAACTGCAACCCGGCGAGAGCCGCCTGGGCAGCGCCTGGCGCGCCGGTATGCAGCAGGCCGGCAGCGCGCCGTCGCTGGGCTCGGCGCTGTGCGAAACCTTTGTCGACGGCCTACGCATGACCGCCGCCATCCTGCCGAGCATTCTCGCCGTCGGCCTGCTCGGGCTGCTCGCCGCCAAGTACACGCCGCTGTTCGACGCCCTCGGCCTGCTGCTCTACCCGCTGACCTGGCTGTTCGGCCTGGACGAGCCGATGCAGGTGGCCCGCGCCCTGTCCGCCGGCCTGGCGGAGATGTTCCTGCCGGCGATGCTGCTCAAGGACGCCGACGTGCTGGTGAAGTTCGTCACCGCCGTCGTCTCGGTCAGCAGCGTGCTGTTTCTCTCCGCCTCGATTCCCTGCGTGCTGGCCACGCGGATTCCCCTGAGCCTGGGGCACCTGCTGCTGATCTGGCTGCAGCGCACCCTGCTCAGCCTGCTGCTGGCCATCCCCCTGGCCTACCTCGCCCGATTTCTGGGTTGGCTCTGACCGCCCACCCTTGATCCGTTCCCACAGGAGCCCGCACCATGACCAAGTTCCGCGACACCGAAATCCGCGCCCCGCGCGGCACCACGCTTACCGCCAAGAGCTGGCTGACCGAAGCGCCGCTGCGCATGCTGATGAACAACCTCGACCCGGACGTGGCCGAGAACCCCAGGGAGCTGGTGGTCTACGGCGGCATCGGCCGTGCCGCGCGTAACTGGGAGTGCTATGACAAGATCGTCGAGAGCCTGACCAACCTGAATGACGACGAGACCCTGCTGGTGCAGTCCGGCAAGCCGGTCGGCGTGTTCAAGACCCACGCCAATGCACCGCGCGTGCTGATCGCCAACTCCAACTTGGTGCCGCACTGGGCGAGCTGGGAGCACTTCAACGAGCTGGATGCCAAGGGCCTGGCCATGTACGGCCAGATGACCGCCGGCAGCTGGATCTACATCGGCAGCCAGGGCATCGTCCAGGGCACCTACGAGACTTTCGTCGAGGCCGGTCGCCAGCACTACGCCGGCAACCTCAAGGGCCGCTGGGTGCTGACCGCAGGCCTGGGTGGCATGGGCGGTGCCCAGCCGCTGGCCGCCACCCTGGCCGGCGCCTGCTCGCTGAATATCGAATGCCAGCAGAGCAGCATCGATTTCCGCCTGCGCAGCCGTTACGTCGACGAGCAGGCCACCGATCTGGACGACGCCCTGGCGCGCATCGCCAAATATTGCGCCGAAGGTAAGGCCATCTCCGTGGCCCTGCTGGGCAATGCCGCCGAAATCCTCCCGGAACTGGTACGCCGTGGCGTGCGCCCGGATATGGTCACCGACCAGACCAGCGCCCACGACCCGCTCAACGGTTACCTGCCGATTGGCTGGAGCTGGGCCGAATACAAGGATCGTGCAGCCACCGACCCGACTGGCGTGGTCAAGGCCGCCAAGCAGTCCATGGCCGTGCACGTGCAGGCCATGCTCGACTTCCAGAAGATGGGCGTGCCGACCTTCGACTACGGCAACAACATCCGCCAGATGGCCAAGGAAGAAGGCGTGAGCAATGCCTTTGACTTCCCCGGATTCGTGCCGGCCTATATCCGCCCGCTGTTCTGCCGCGGCATCGGCCCGTTCCGCTGGGCGGCGCTGTCCGGCAACGCCGAGGACATCTACAAGACCGACGCCAAGGTCAAGGAACTGATTCCGGACGACGCCCACCTGCACCGCTGGCTGGACATGGCCCGCGAGCGCATCGCCTTCCAGGGCCTGCCGGCGCGTATCTGCTGGGTCGGCCTGGGCCAGCGCGCCAAGCTCGGCCTGGCCTTCAACGAGATGGTGCGCTCCGGTGAGCTGAGCGCGCCGGTGGTGATCGGCCGCGACCACCTGGACTCAGGCTCGGTAGCCAGCCCCAACCGCGAGACCGAGGCCATGCAGGACGGCTCCGACGCGGTGTCCGACTGGCCGCTGCTCAATGCCCTGCTCAACACCGCCAGCGGCGCCACCTGGGTGTCGCTGCACCACGGCGGCGGCGTGGGCATGGGTTTCTCCCAGCATTCGGGTATGGTCATCGTCTGCGATGGCAGCGATGAAGCAGCCGCGCGCATTGCCCGCGTACTGACCAACGATCCGGGCACCGGTGTGATGCGTCATGCCGATGCTGGCTACCAGATTGCCATTGACTGTGCCCGCGAGCAGGGTTTGAACCTGCCGATGATCGGCTAAGGACCACACACCATGAACACCCTGAACCTGAAACCCGGCCAACTGACCCTGGCCGACCTACGCGCCGCCTACCAGGCTCCCGTGCAACTGACCCTGGATGCCAGCGCCCATGGGGCCATCGACGCCAGCGTCGCCTGCGTAAACCGGATCATTGCCGAGGGCCGCACCGCCTACGGCATCAACACCGGCTTCGGCCTGCTGGCCTCCACGCGCATCGCCAATACCGACCTGGAAAAGCTGCAGCGCTCGCTGGTGCTGTCCCATGCCGCCGGCATCGGCGAGCCGCTGAGCGACGCCATGGTGCGGCTGATCATGCTGCTGAAGATCAACAGTCTGGCGCGCGGTTTCTCCGGCATCCGCCGTCAGGTGATCGAGGCGCTGATCGCCCTGGTCAACGCCGAGGTCTATCCTCACATCCCGCTGAAAGGCTCGGTCGGTGCCTCCGGTGACCTGGCGCCGCTGGCGCATATGTCGCTGGTGCTGCTCGGTGAAAGCCAGGCGCGGCACCAGGGCCAGTGGCTGCCGGCCAGCGAGGCGCTGGCCATCGCCGGCCTGGAGCCGATGACCCTGGCCGCCAAGGAGGGCCTGGCCCTGCTCAACGGCACCCAGGTGTCCACCGCCTATGCCCTGCGCGGCTTGTTCGAAGGTGAGGACCTGTACGCCGCGGCCAGCGTCTGCGGCGCGCTGAGCGTCGAGGCGCTGCTGGGTTCGCGCTCGCCCTTCGATGCGCGCATCCATGCCGCCCGCGGCCAGCGCGGGCAGATCGACGCGGCGGCCGCCTTCCGTCATCTGCTGGGTGAAAGCAGTGAAATCGGCCGCTCCCACGCCGCCTGCGACAAGGTGCAGGATCCCTACTCGCTGCGCTGCCAGCCCCAGGTCATGGGCGCCTGCCTGACCCAGCTGCGCCAGGCCGCCGAAGTGCTGGCAGTGGAAGCCAACGCGGTGTCGGACAACCCGCTGGTATTCGCCGCCGAAGGCGAGGTGATTTCCGGTGGCAACTTCCACGCCGAGCCGGTGGCCATGGCCGCCGACAACCTCGCCCTGGCCATCGCCGAGATCGGCGCGCTGTCCGAGCGGCGTATCTCGCTGATGATGGACAAGCATATGTCGCAGTTGCCGCCGTTCCTGGTGGCCAATGGCGGGGTGAATTCCGGCTTCATGATCGCCCAGGTGACGGCCGCGGCATTGGCCAGCGAGAACAAGGCCCTGGCCCATCCGCACAGCGTCGACAGCCTGCCGACTTCGGCCAACCAGGAAGACCACGTGTCCATGGCCCCGGCTGCCGGCAAGCGCCTCTGGGACATGGCTGCCAACACCCGTGGCGTGCTGGCCGTGGAGTGGCTGGGTGCCTGCCAGGGCCTGGACTTCCGCGAGGGCCTGCAGAGCACGCCAGCGCTGGAGCAGGCGCGCCAGGTGTTGCGCGCCAAGGTGCCGTACTACGTCGAGGACCGTTTCTTCGCCCCGGACATCGCCGTCGCCGACGAACTGCTGGCCGAACGGGTGCTGACGCCGTTGCTGCCGGCCGGCATGTTGCCTTCGGTAGGCTGAGCAGTGCCCGGCGGGCTGTTCGCTTCGCTCCTGAGCCCGCCCTACGCCTAGTGCTGGGAGTGGAGCGTTGCGCTCCGCTATCATCCGCGCACCGGGCATTACCAAGGAGTTGCCGTGACCAGTTCCACCCCGCGCTACAAGGCCATCGAGGATTTTCTGCTCGAGCGCATCGGCAACGGTGACTACCCGCTGCATCACCAAATTCCCCCAGAAGAGCAGCTAGCCCGGGATTTCTCGGTCAGCCGCATGACCGCCAACAAGGCCATCAACAACCTGGTGCAGCAGGGCTATCTGATCCGCCAGGCGGGCCTGGGCACCTTCGTTACCGACCGCAAGTCCGAGTCGTCACTGCACGAGGTGATGAACATCGCCGCCGAGGTGCGCGCCCGTGGCCACGCCTACACCAACCGCATCCTGCGCAGCGAAGCGCTGGCCGCCGATGACGAAGTGGCGCTGCGCCTGGGTCTGCGCATCGGCGCCGAGGTGTTTCACAGCATCCTCGTGCACCTGGAAGATGGCGTGCCGATCCAGCTCGAGGATCGCTTCGTCAATCCGCGCTGGGTGCCCCATTACCTGAGCAGCGACTTCTCGAAGCAGACCCCCAACGAAGTGCTGGTCGCCAGCTGCCCGATCAGTGACGTGGAGCATGTGGTCGAGGCCGTGCACGCCGACGCCCGTACCGCGGAATGGCTGGATATAGCTCCGGGCGCTGCCTGCCTGTCGATGATCCGCCGCACCTGGTCGGACGAGCACCTGATCAGCTACGTGCGCCTGCTTCACCCGGGCGAACGCTACAAGCTGCGCTCGAGCACCAAGCACCGCTGATCAGAGGCGAAAATGCTGATGAATGGCCTGGGCCAACAGCTCCAGGGCTTCGTCGTGCTGCGCCTGGGCCGAGCGCAGGAACACCACCTCGTGCTCGGCCGCTTCGGGTAGCGCCTCGACGATGCGCATGGCGCTGCTCATCTTCGCGCGATCCATCAGGGTAATCGCCAACCCCGATTCGACGCAGGCCCTGATGGCCTGGCTGGATGGGCTCTCGAGTACCACCCGCCAGCTGTGACCCGCCGCTTTCAGCGATTCCAGCATCAGGCTGCGATATGGGCAGTCGGCCGCGTGGATGGCCAGCGGCAGCGTCCCGTTCCATGCCTGGGGATAGGACGCCGCCGCGACCCATACCGGCGTTGTGGCGACCAGCACCTGGGCCCTGGGCTCGCGCTGCCCCAGCGGCAGGGTGAGCACCGCACCGTGCAGCTTGCCGGCCAGCACCTGGTCGCGCAGCGTATAGCTGGAGGCGGTCTTCACCTCCAGTACCACATTGGGCCAGGCCGCCGCGAAGATCGGCAGGATGTCGCGGATCACATGGGCGGCGTACTCGTCGGGTATCCCCAGGCGGATGCGCCCGACCAACCGCGGCCCGTGCAGCTCGGCGAGCACCCGGTCGTGGGTGTTGAGCAGTTCGCTGGTCGAGTGCAGCAGCCGCTTGCCAAGGGCCGTCAGGCTTACCGACTGGTTGTCACGATCGAACAGGCGGCCACCGGCGACCGTCTCCAGACGCTGAATATGCACACTGATCGCTGCCGGGCTCTTGTGCAGCAGCTCGGCTGCCGCCTTGAAGCGACCACTGCGCGCCACTGCATGGAAGGTGCGGATCAGCTCGATATCGAGTACGGCATTCATCGTTCAATAATTCCGAACCACTGATTAAATATATTTTGATTTATTAGATTACCCCGCTTTCGTAGCCTGCACCTACACCCTTTATCCGGTCATCCCTCATGTCCGTTACCCATACCGCTCGCCTCTGGCCCGTCGCCATTCCCCTGCTGGCTCTCGAAGCGGCCCTGGTGGTGATCTGGAGTTCAGGCTT
Organism: Pseudomonas sp. URMO17WK12:I2; assembly: GCF_003253735.1. Classification (GTDB taxonomy): domain Bacteria; phylum Pseudomonadota; class Gammaproteobacteria; order Pseudomonadales; family Pseudomonadaceae; genus Aquipseudomonas. The sequence continues at coordinate 312,319 of NZ_QKYW01000001.1, forward strand.
CATCGGCGCGCGCTTCTCCATCGACCATGCGCCGGCCATGCTGGTGGTGTTCTGGCGCAGCCTGCTGTTCGCGCTGTTGCTGTCGCCCTGGGCGCTGCCGCGCCTGCGCCACACCTCGCCTGCCACGCTGCTGCGCCATGCCGGCATCGGTCTGCTGGCGATGGGCGGCTACCTCGCCGGCGTGGTTCAGGGCATCGCCCTCGGCGTGCCGGCGGGGCTCGCCGCCCTGCTGGCCGACCTGCTGCCCATCGGCGTCGCGCTGCTCAGCGTGCTGGTGCTCCAGCAGCGCCTGGGCTGGCGCACCTGGCTCGGCCTGATCACCGGCCTGACCGGCGTGGTGCTGGCCACCTCCGATGCACTGGCCTGGGGCGATGCGCCGCTATGGGCCTATGGTTTGCCACTGCTGGGGATGCTCTCGCTGGCGGTCGCCACCCTGTGGCAGAAACGCACCAAGGCCGCGGCCTCCCTCGACCTGCTCAGCAACCTGTGGCTGCAATGCTGCATCTGCTGCGTGCCGTTCGCGCTGCTGGCCGCCATGGACGGCAGCCTGATGCCGGTGCCCTCAAGCGGCTTCGCCCTGAGCGTGCTGTGGACGAGTGTTTCCACCATAGGCGGCTACGGCTTGTACTGGCTGTGCCTGAAGCGCTCGACACCGACGCGGGTGGCCAGCGTGCTGTACCTGAGCCCGGCGCTGACCCTGGTGTGGGCCTGGGCGATGTTCGGCGAGCCGCTGTCCTGGCTGATGGGCCTGGGCACGGTCATTTCGGGGTTGGGGATCTGGCTGGTGATACGCAACGAACCGAGACAGAACGATGACGGGCGCGCCTCGGCGAACCCGTCATCGACAACCGTCAAAGCAGCTTGTCGAGGGTGATCGGCAACTGGCGAATGCGCTTGCCGGTAGCGTGGTAGACCGCATTGGCGACCGCCGCGGCAACCCCGACGATACCGATCTCGCCCACGCCCTTGGAGCCCAGCGGGTTGATGATGCTGTCGTTCTCCTCGACGAAGATCACCTCGATATCGCCGATATCGGCCTGCACCGGCAGGTGATAGTCAGCCAGGTTGTGGTTCATGCAGCGCCCCAGGCCATGGTCGATCATCGCCTCCTCGTGCAGGGCCATGCCGATACCCCACACCACGCCACCAAGGATCTGGCTGCGTGCGGTTTTCGGGTTGATCACCCGGCCCGCGGCGATGGCGCTGACCACCCGGGTAACCCTTACCGTGCCCAGCGCCTCGTCCACCTGCACCTCGACGAACACCGCCGAGTGGCTGGCACTGGCGTAGCGCTCGCGCTGCTTGCCAGGCTGCGCCTGCACCTCGACCTCCAGGCTACCGTGCCGAGCGAGTAGCGCGCTCAGCTCGACCGCACGACTGGCATCCTCGCCCTGCTGCACGCGGCCAGCGCTGAAACGCAGCGCCGCACCGTCGCTGAACGGCGCTTCCGGCCACTGCCGCGCCGCCTCGCAGAGTTTGTCGGCCAGGGCCATGCAGGCCTCGCGTACCGCACTGCCCACCGACGACACGGTGAACGAGCCGCCCTGCAATGGCGCCTTGGGCAGGCTGGAGTCACCGAGGCGAAACTCCACCTGGGACGGCTCCATCCCCAGCACGTCGGCGGCGATCTGGGTCATCACCGTGGCGGTACCCGGGCCGATGTCACAGGTGGCGCTGGCGACGATCAGACGGCCATCGGCGGTGAAGCTGGCACGGGCGCTGGCCGGCATCTGCATGGCTTCCCACACGCCAGTGGCCATGCCGTAGCCGATCAACTGGTCGCCCTCGCGCATGCTGCGCGGCTGCGGGCTGCGCTTGCTCCAGCCAAATGCATCGGCACCCTGCTGGTAGCAGGCGCGCAGCTCCTTGCTGGAATAGGGTTTGCCTTCGTTCTGGTTGGTTTCGGCGTAGTTGGTCAGGCGCAATTGCACCGGATCGACGCCTGCTGCCCAGGCCAGTTCGTCCATCGCCGACTCCAACGCATAAACGCCGGTGGCAGCGCCCGGCGCGCGCATGTCCAGCGGCGTGTACACGTCCAGGGGGGCCAGCCGGTAGGCCAGGCGTACATGGTCGCAGTGGTAGAGCATTCCCGACCATTCAGCGACGTGCTCGGTGAAGTCTTCGAAGCGCGAGGTCTGGGCGATCACCTCGTGCACCAGGCCCTGCAACTTGCCATTTTCATCGGCGCCGAGTTGCAGGTGCTGCACCGCCCGCGGCCGATAGCCGAAGGTGAACATCTGCTGGCGGGTCAGGGTCACGCGTACCGACTGCTGCAGCTTCAATGCGGCCATGGCCGCCAGGGGCAGCTGGTACTGCGGGCGCAGGCCGGAGCCGAAGGCGCCGCCGACGAAGGACGACTTGATCCGCACGCGACTTGGTTCGAGCTTGAGCACCTCGGCCAGGTAACGCTGGCTGTTCTGCGGGCCCTGGGTCTTGTCGTGCACCAGCAGGGCGCCATCGGCCTGGTAGATCACCGTTGAGGCATGGGGCTCCATGGGGTGGTGATACTCGCAGGGCAACTCGTATTCCAGTTCCAGGCGCACTGGCGCACCGGCAATCACCCCATCGGCGTCGCCACGCGGCTTGGGCAATTCGGCCGGCGCGGCATGCGCCTCGCTCAGGGCTTCACGCAGATCGGTAGCATGGGGCTGCTGCTCATAGCTGATACGCACCAGCGAGCCGGCGTGGCGCGCCAGCTCCAGGGTGTCGGCGACCACCAGGGCCACCGGCTGGCCGCTGTAGCGGATACGCTCGTTGAACAGCGGGCGAAATGGCGAGCCGTCGGCGGCATCGTCGTCTTCGTAGCTCTCGTCGTCCTGGGCCATGGGCGGACGATTCAGATGGCTGAGCACCAGCTTGACACCGGGCAGCGCCAGCGCCGCCGAGGCGTCGATAGCGGTGATACGGCCACGGGCGATCACGCTGCAGATCACGCTGCCATGCAGCAGGCCGTCGGCCGGGTGCTCGGCAGCGTAGCGTGCCTGGCCGCTGACTTTCAGCGGACCGTCGACGCGGTCCAGCGGCTTGCCAAGGGTTCGCGCATTCATGGGCGGGCTCCTCTTGCGGCGGTAGACAGGGCGCGAACCACGGCGCGGCGCGCAAGCTCGACCTTGAAGGCGTTGTGGGCCAGCGGCTGGGCATCCTTGAGCAGCAGCTCGGCGGCCGCCGCGAAGTGCTCGGGCGTGGCGGGCTGGCCGACCAGGCTGGCCTCCACGTCCGCCCTACGCCATGGCTTGTGGGCGACGCCGCCCAGGGCGATACGCGCCTGGCGGATCTGCCCGCCCTCGTCCAGCTCGAGTGCCGCGGCTACCGACACCAAGGCGAAGGCGAACGAAGCGCGATCACGCAGTTTGAGGTAGGCGTGATGCCCGGCGAAGCCTGCGGCCGGCAGCTCGATGGCAAGGATCAGCTCACCTGGCTCCAATACCGTGTCGCGCTGCGGGGTATCGCCAGGCAAACGATGGAAGTCGCTCATCGGCACGCGGCGCTCACCCTGCGGGCCGGTAATCAGCACCTGGGCATCTAGGGCGGCCAGGGCCACACAGAAGTCCGATGGGTGCACCGCCACGCAGTGCTCGCTGGCGCCGAACAGCGCATGGTTGCGGTTCAGCCCTTCGCGCGCCGGGCAGCCGCTGCCAGGTTCGCGCTTGTTGCACGGTACCTGAGCGTCATAGAAGTAATGACAGCGGGTGCGCTGCAGCAGGTTGCCGCCGGCGCTGGCCATGTTGCGTACCTGGGGCGAGGCGCCGGAGAGCAGCGCCTGGGCCAGCAGTGGATAACGCCGCTCGATCTCCGGGTGCCAGGCCAGCTCGGCGTTGCCGACCAGGGCGCCGATACGCAGGCCGCCGTCGGCGGTGGCGGTCACGTCACGCAGCGGCAACGCGTTGATGTCGATAAGCCGCTTGGGGCGCACCAGGTTTTCCTTCATCAGGTCGACCAGGTTGGTGCCGCCGGCGATGAAATGGCTGTCCGGCCCGGCCAGGCGCACCGCTTCATCGATGGCCGCAGGCTTGCTGTAGGCGAAGGGCGTCATGGGCGCACCGCCTGTTCGGTTTCGGGCAGTGCTTCTTCGATGGCCGCCAGGATGTTGCTGTGGGCGCCGCAACGGCACAGGTTGCCGCTCATGCGCTCGCGGATATCGGCGGTGTCGCCGACCCGCCCTTCGTTGGCCATACCGACCGCCGAGCAGATCTGCCCGGGTGTGCAATAGCCGCATTGAAAGGCGTCGTGCTTGACGAAGGCGCGCTGCATGGGATGCAGCTCATCGCCGTTGGCCAGGCCTTCGATGGTGGTCAGCTCGCGACCGTCGAGCATCACTGCCAGGGTGAGGCAGGCGTTGACCCGCTGCCCGTCCACCAGCACGGTGCAGGCGCCGCATTGGCCGTGGTCGCAGCCTTTCTTGGTGCCGACCAGGTCGAGCTGTTCACGAAGCAGATCGAGGGCGGTGATCCACGGATACACCTCGACCTGGGTGGGGCTGCCGTTCAACGACAGGGAAATCGTCCGGAGCTCGGCGCCGGCTGTGATGGTCTCGCTCATGGGGCTACCTCGGTTCGCTTGGATGTCTCGTGCATCCGTTCAAAATCTGAGGTGAGGCCCGCCAAAAACGTTCAGGTTGGATCGCGACCGTAGAGCGGTTCGTTTAAGAACCTGTTCACGATCTTTAGGCGACATTAACGAGACTGCTTCAAGGCAAAAGCGGCCACTCGGCGGTTGCGTAGGAGCGGCTTTAGCCGCGAGCTCTTTACGCCTCACATGCGATGCGTGAGCTATGGTTTGCCAGCATTATCGCGCTGCTCATACGTCCGGTTCCGCTCTGTCGAGCGGGTTTCTTTTGGCATCGCCCGGATGGCCGGCCCCGCCAAAAGAAACCAAAAGGTCTAGCCCCGACATCCGGCCCCAGCTTCGCTGGGGTTCCCTCGTTCCATCATTGTTCCGGGGGCCGGCCTGGAAGGGCCATCCATGGCCCATCAGGCCTCTCGCCGCATCCATGCGGCTCGTCCCCCTGCACAATGATTCCACTCGGCCTCCTGAAGGGGCGCTTGGTAGCGCCTGATAATTCTGTGGCATGAGGAGCACCCAAAAGCCAAAGCGGCCGAACGGCCGCTTTCGGCACTTTGCAGGCAAAGCGCCGAAACCGAGGCGAACGATCGTGAACAGGCGCTAAGGCGTGAGCTTCTTCAGCGGGTAGATATCGTAGCGGCTGGACTTGCCCTCCAGCGCATAGCCCGGTTTGGCGCCCTCGATGATCGGTGCCTTGCGCGGGCGCTTGACCACCACACGGTGGCTGGCAAGCCGCAGAGCGGCCTGGAGCAACGCCGGGGCATCCAGGTCGTCGCCGACGAAGGGCCGGAACAGGCGCATCTCCTTCTTCACCAGGGCGCTCTTGTCGCGGTGAGGAAACATCGGGTCGAGGTAGATCACTTGCGGCGCCTCGTCCTGCCAAGCACTCATCAGCTCGATGGCGTTGCCCTGCAGCAGGCGCATACGCGCGACGATACTCGCCACCTCGGCATCCGCCGCCGCCCGCTGCAGGCCGTCTTCGAGCAGTGCGCCGATCAACGGCTGACGCTCGATCAGATCCACCTGGCAACCCAGGCTGGCCAACACGAAGGCATCGCGGCCCAGCCCGGCGGTGGCGTCCAGCACCCGCGGGCGAATGCCCTGGGCGATGCCGACGGCCTTGGCGATCATCTGCCCGGCGCCGCCGCCGAACTGGCGACGGTGTGCGACTGCGCCCTCGACGAAATCCACCCGCACCGGCCCTGGCGCCTGGGGGCCCAGCTCGACCAGTTGCAGACCGGCCTCACCCAGTTGCAACGCGTACCCGGCCTCTCCCTCGAGAGGTAGGCCAAGGCGCTGCGCCCACTGCTGCGCACTCCCGTCCAGGTACGGCGTCAGAGCCTCCATGCGGATGCGCGTGTCGGGCTGTATTTCACTCATTGCAGATAGTCCATCGCTTGGGCGGCAAGATTTGATCGGCCGGTGGCTCAACTCGGGCCGGCGGCAGCCGATACCCAAGCAAGCGATAGTTTGCCAGAGCCCGCCGTCCGATGTTCGAGGTCATCTCCCATATTCCCGGTGACACCCGGGTCGCCGCCCAGAAAGCCGGCACGCCGTCGAGCGCCGGCACGGCGCTGTACGACCAGATTCTGCGCAGTGTATTGCGCGACATGGAAAGTGCCCTGGCAGCCCCCGCAGCGCCGGCCCCGACCACGCCTGCAGACGAAGCGCCCATGCACGGCATGCGCACCCTGGAAGATGTGATGATGCAGCGCCAGTTCGTCTGCTCGCTGAACGACATCGATACCGCCCTGCCCCTTGAAGAGCTGGCCTTGCAGCAGCAACTGCTGGCGCCCCGCGGTGCAGCCGAGAACGCGGCGAGCAACCCGTTGCTGCAGGAGTCGCTGGCGCCTTGGGAGCTGCTGATGGGCCGCCTGACCTTGCAACAACGTTTGCAGGGCTGACTCAGCGGCACATACGAAAGCCGCCCATATCCAGGTGAAAGTGATCGCGGTGCGCCGCGTTGTAATCCGGCCCCAGTGTGGTGTTGAAGCTGGAACAGGCCGCCTCTTTTACCTGCCGCAGAAACAGCGACTTGTCATCCTCGCCCGGCCAGTCGCGCAGCACGCTGATCCGCTGGCCATCGGCCAGGCGAAAGCCGACGATATCGAGGGCATTGGCCGAGGCATGCTGGCTGCGCCGCTGACTGCCGGCGATGGTGCGGCAGGCGAAGCTGCCGACATGATCGACCTGTACCACACGCTGACCAAAGCGCTGCTCGGCCGCCGGCTGCAATCCATGGCGTTCGAACAGGGCGAAGGCCGCGGCCACCGGGCAGGTGGCGATAAAGCTGCTGCTCAGGCGCACGTCGCTGCCCTGCACCCTCACCGTATTGCTCAGCGGGCAATCGGCGGCCGGCGTGCTGTCGGGCAGTGCGACGTAACGCAGCGCCGAGGTATCGAGCACCGTGCGGCATAACTCGGCGTCGCCCTGCAAACGGCGCAGCTTGTAGGCAGTCAGCCAGTTGGGCGTATCGCGCAGGTCGAGCGGTGCCCAGGGATTCCAGCGCGGCGGCACGTCGATCCACTGGCGATACAGCGCCAGCGGGCCGCCGACCACCACGAAGATCAACAGCGCGATCAGGAACTGCCGCACGCTAGCCCTTGAACAGGTCGTTGATGGTATCGAACGGCAGCGCCTGCCGGGCACCGCTCAGGTCGCCGCGCTCGGCCAACCCGGTGGCTGCCTGCAGGAAGGCGCCATAGGCGACGCGCGCCAGGTTGGAACCCAGGCTCACGCGCTTGACGCCCAGCTGTGCCAACTCGTCCAGCGACAGCGCCAGGCTCGGCGAGCCGACCAGCACGTTGACCGGTTTGGGCGCCACGGCTTCGACCACCGCCAGGATCTGCTCACGGGTGGTCAATCCTGGCGCGTAGAGTACGTCCGCGCCCGCCTCGGCATAGGCGACCAGGCGGCGAATGGTGTCGTCCAGGTCGGCGCGGCCATGCAGGAAGTTTTCCGCACGGGCGGTCAGGGTGAAGGGTATGTCCAGCGCCCGAGCGGCCGCTACCGAAGCGCGAATGCGCGCTACCGCGAGTTCGAAGGGATAGATAGGCGCGTCCGCGTGGCCGGTGGCATCTTCGATGGAGCCGCCGACCAGGCCAACCTGCGCTGCCAGCCGGACGGTCGCGGCACAATCCTCGGGTGTATCGCCGTAGCCATTTTCCAGATCGGCGACCACCGGCAGCGCCGTCGCTTCGACGATTGCCCGGGCATTGGCCAGCGCCTCGTCGCGGCTTACCGCGCCTTCGGCATCGCGCCGGCCCAACGAAAAGGCCAGCCCGGCGCTGGTGGTGGCCAGGGCATGGAAACCGAGCGCCGCGAGCATCTTCGCCGACCCGGCATCCCAGGGGTTGGGCAGCACCAGCAATTCGGCCTGTTGGTGTAAGGATCGAAGGCGTTCGCCACGCTCACGGTAAATGGACATCTGCTGCTTCCCCTGCGTCGAATGTTCGCTCAGGGTATCGGAGTTTGCAGCGGCGGTAGAAATTCACTGTTCCGGCATTACGCCAGGGGCTGTTGAGGTTTCAACGCGAGCCGGTCAGCGCATGCCCTGGGACAGGCCCATTACCAGCAGCAACAGGTTCTGGTTGGCCTGCACCGAGGCGGGCGTCAGCGGTTTGAGCGCGGGGCTCAGGCAATAGCTGCGGCCGTTGCTGCTGATGACCCCAGGGCCCGGCTCGTACCAGGAAGCCGCCGCCAGTGCCGAGACGCTCAGCGCCGCAACGAAAAACAAACCTCTGACCAAGCCTAAGCTCATGATCGCAACCTCTTGATAGTGCGGCCAACGCGTCCGCTAACACTAGATCACGATTGCTCGAAACAGATTGCAACAAGACGAACGGTCAAAACCCTTTGCACCGATCGCTGTCACGCTGCCTGCGCTGTTCGCCTGAAGCCCGCCGCCCAGAGGCCCCAGCGTACATTGCGGCCATTACCCGCGGCAATAAAAAACCCCGCGCCAGGGCGCGGGGTCTTGGTACTGCTCAGGTGCCGGGTGGCTTACATCATGCCGCCCATGCCACCCATGCCGCCCATGTCAGGCATGGCCGGAGCGCCTTTGTCGTCAGGCACTTCAGCGATCATCGCCTCGGTGGTGATCATCAGGCTACCGATGGAAGCTGCAGCTTGCAGCGCCGAACGGGTGACTTTGGCCGGGTCGAGAATACCCATCTCGATCATGTCGCCGTAGACGCCACTTGCAGCGTTGTAGCCGTAGTTACCCGAACCCTGCTTGACCTTGTCGACCACTACGCTCGGCTCGTCACCGGCGTTGGCAACGATCTGACGCAGCGGCGCTTCAACAGCGCGGCGCAGCAGAGCGATACCGACGTTCTGGTCTTCGTTGTCGCCCTTGAGCTCGGAGATCGCCTGCAGAGCGCGCACCAGGGCAACGCCGCCGCCAGGTACCACGCCTTCTTCGACGGCTGCGCGGGTAGCGTGCAGGGCGTCTTCAACGCGGGCTTTCTTCTCTTTCATCTCAACTTCGGTACCGGCACCGACCTTGATCACGGCAACACCGCCAGCCAGTTTGGCCAGACGCTCTTGCAGCTTCTCTTTGTCGTAGTCGGACGAAGTGTCTTCGACCTGCTTGCGGATCTGCGCAACGCGCGACTCGATGTCGGCTTGCTGGCCAGCGCCGTCGATGACGGTGGTGTTTTCCTTGTTCAGGACAACGCGCTTGGCTTGACCCAGGTGCTCCAGAGTGGCGCTTTCCAGGCTCAGGCCGATCTCTTCGGAGATCACGGTACCGCCAGTCAGCACGGCGATATCCTGCAGCATGGCCTTACGACGATCACCGAAGCCCGGTGCCTTGACGGCAGCGACCTTGACGATACCGCGCATGTTGTTGACTACCAGGGTAGCCAGCGCTTCGCCTTCGACGTCTTCGGCAACGATCAGCAGCGGACGGCCAGCTTTGGCAACAGCTTCCAGCACCGGCAGCAGTTCGCGGATGTTGGAGATTTTCTTGTCGACCAGCAGGATCAGCGGGCTGTCCAGCTCGGCAACCATGGTGTCCGGCTTGTTGATGAAGTATGGGGACAGGTAGCCACGGTCGAACTGCATGCCTTCGACGACGGACAGTTCGTTTTCCAGGCCCGAGCCTTCTTCAACGGTGATCACGCCTTCTTTACCGACTTTTTCCATGGCTTCGGCAATGATGTCGCCGATGGAGTTGTCGGAGTTGGCGGAAATGGTGCCGACCTGAGCGATTGCCTTGGTGTCAGCGCAAGGCTTGGACAGGTTCTTCAGCTCTTTGACGATGGCGATGGTGGCTTTGTCGATACCACGCTTCAGGTCCATCGGGTTCATGCCGGCAGCGACGGCCTTGAGGCCTTCGTTGACGATCGCCTGAGCCAGAACGGTAGCGGTGGTGGTGCCGTCACCGGCTGCATCGTTGGCCTTGGACGCAACGTCCTTGACCAGCTGAGCGCCCATGTTCTCGAAGCGATCTTTCAGCTCGATTTCTTTGGCGACGGAAACGCCGTCCTTGGTGATGGTCGGAGCACCGAAGCTACGCTCCAGAACCACGTTGCGACCTTTTGGGCCGAGGGTAGCTTTAACAGCGTCAGCCAGGACGTTCACACCGGCGAGCATTTTCTTGCGGGCGGAGTCGCCGAATTTAACTTCTTTAGCAGCCATGGAAATTGATCCTCAATTCTTGACGATTAAACGGAAATTCGCGGGCGATCAGGCTTCGACGACGGCGAGGATTTCGCTCTCGCCCATCACCAGCAGGTCTTCGCCATCGACCTTGACGGTATTGCTGCCCGAGTACGGGCCGAACACCACTTTGTCGCCGACCTTGACGGCCAGGGCACGGACTTCACCGTTATCCAGAACACGGCCAGTACCAACGGCAACGATTTCGCCCTGATTCGGCTTTTCGGCAGCCGAGCCCGGCAGCACGATACCGCCAGCGGTCTTGGTTTCTTCTTCGCTGCGACGGATCACGACGCGGTCATGCAAAGGACGAAGCTTCATTGTCGATCTCTCCCAATAGTTGTTGACATCAACCGGTGCTTTCACCGGCAGGATCATGGCGTTGCGCAGTACACGTAACGCCGAAATTTGTTTCAGCGCACAAACGCTGAAAAACCTTGCGGTGACCGCTACATAAGGTCGATGAACAGCAATTCAAGGGCGAGGCGGTAAATTTTTTAATACCGCGACTCAGCAAATCGACCCGCCTGAAAATGCACAGCCCCGGGCAGATGGCTCTGACCGGGGCTGTAGGCGACAGCTCAAGCGATTACTCGCGACGTTCGTACTCACCTTCCAGCACGTTCGGCTTGTGCGCACCGGGCTGGCCATTGCGGGCCGCCAGGTCATCGGCAAAGGCGCGTTGCCGCGCGGCCTGCTCGGCGGCGCGCTGGCGCACGCGCTCGACCAGCCAACGGCGGGTAAACGGCAGCAGGCAGAGGATGCCGATGGCGTCACTGATGAAGCCCGGCAGCAGCAGCAGGCCACCGCCGACGGCCATCATCAGCCCCTGCAGCACTTCCTGATCCGGCATTTCGCCGCGGGCCAGGCGCTCGCGGGCACGCCAGGCCGTGGTGATACCGGCAATGCGCAGCATCAGGCCGCCGAAGATCGAAGTGGCGATCACCAGGGCAATGGTCGGCAGCACGCCGATGGCGCTGCCCACCGAAATGAGCACGGCCAGCTCGAGGATCGGGAACAGCAGGAACAACAACATGAAAATGCGCATCGCGGTTTCCTTGACGGAAGAACACCTTCCAGTAGGAGAGAAATATGGGGTGTTGCGCTTAATTCAAGCTGAAGCTTGGACTTCGCCTGTGACTACCGCGTTCAACGCCAGGCGATACAAGGCCTGTCGCAGGACGGCGACGCTGTTACAGGATGTTGAGGCTAACCTGTGTACCGCTGGTGCCAGGCCCATGTCGCACTCTATGCTGCTGCCTGTACGTCATGGCAATCGACCGGCCTGAGCATGCGCCAAGCGCTGTGGTGCGGCAATCACCGGTATGCCCCGTTCGACTCTCAAACAAGGGAATTGGCATGCAACTCGAAGACAAAGTCATCATCATCACCGGCGGCGGCCAGGGCCTGGGCCGGGCCATGGCCGAGTACCTTGCCCAGTGCCGGGTGCGCCTGGCGCTGGTCGATCTGAATCAGGAAAAGCTCGATGACACCGCCGCGGCCTGTCGGGCACTGGGCGTACAGGCGCGCACCTACCTGTGCAACGTGGCCAGCGAGGAGCAGGTCACCCAGACCATCGCGCAGATCGCCGAGGACTTCGGCTCGATCAACGGCCTGGTCAACAACGCCGGCATCCTGCGCGACGGCCTGACCATCAAGGTCAAGGACGGCGAGATGAGCAAGATGAGCCTGGCGCAGTGGCAGTCGGTGATCGACGTCAACCTGACCGGCGTGTTCCTGTGCACCCGCGAGGTAGCGGCGAAGATGATCGAGCTGCAGAACACCGGTGCAATCATCAATATTTCCTCGGTGTCGCGGGCCGGCAATGTCGGCCAGGCCAATTACTCGGCCGCCAAGGCGGCAGTCGCTGCCGACACCGTGGTCTGGGCCCGCGAGCTGGCGCGTTACGGCATCCGCGTGGCCGGTGTGGCACCGGGGTTCATCGAGACCGAGATGGTCGCCAGCATGAAGCCCGAGGCGCTGCAGCGCATGGCCGAGGTGATTCCGCTCAAGCGCCTAGGCAAACCTGAGGAGATCGCCCACGCCATCGCCTTCCTGCTGGAGAACGAGTACTTCACCGGGCGCATTCTCGAACTCGACGGCGGCGTGCGCCTGTAGCACGCCGGCGATAAAAAGATTCTTCGCATTTTCGCGGGGAGGATAGGCTTGACACCGGACTGGCAATAAAGCGTTAGTTGCCGATGGTTTGGCGCTCGCCATTGGTTCGTCGCCTGGCCTATGGGTTTCGCCCCTTACGGGCGACTCACTTTCTTTGCTTGTGCAAAGAAGTAAGCAAAGAAACACACCCCTACATACGGCCCCGGCTGCGCCGGGGTTCCCTCCTTCCATCACCGCTCCAGGGGCACGCCGCGAAGGGCCATCCCTGGCCCATCGCGGCTCTCGCGACATCCATGTCACTCAACCCCTTCCACGGTGATTCCACTCGGCCTCCTGAAGGGGACACGGGCGTCGCTTGTAAGATCGCAGTTCGAGAGCAAAAGCAAAAACAGACGCCGCTGAGCTTGAGCCCGTGGAAATCTTGCAAGCTCGCGCTCCGGCCCCGTCAGGAGGCCGAGTGGAGGTGTTGCGTAGGGGAGCGAGCCGCATGGATGCGGCGAGAGGCTTAATGGGCCAGGGACGGCCCATGTAAGCCGGCCCCCGGAGCGGCGCCGGAGCGGCGCCGGAGCGGCGCCGGAGCGGCGCCGGAGCGAGGGGAGTTTCGCGCAGCGAAACCCGGATGTCGGGGTGCCCTTCTTTGGCACACCTTTCTTGGGCAAGCAAAGAAACGTAGCGAAGCGCAGTAACAGCCGCAGGCTGGCCCGAAGGGTGAGCGGAGCGAATCAAGGTGTGGCGCCCGTAAGGGGCGCAACACAAAGGGTCAGTAGACGCGGTAATGGATAGTGCCAAGCCAGTAAGTGATACGCACACAAACTTGCCAGTCCGGTGTCAACCCACACTCTCCCCAAACCATGCGGCCATAAAAAAGCCCCGCACGCAGGCGGGGCTCATTTCAGCGTTGCAGCAAACCGGGTTACCAACCCACCCCAAAACCGATGGTGTAGCGGGTTTCGTCCTTGTCGCCTTCCGAACCACTGACCTGGTCCTTGGAAGCCTTCATGTTCAACGAAGCCCAGTCGGTGACCTTGTAACGCAGGCCCACTTCGGCATCCAGCGCGTAGTCGGCGGCACTGGCCAGCGGCTTGCCCAACTCCCCGGTGCTGAACAACTCGAAGGTCTTGCCGATCAGGTAACGGTTGTAGTCCCAACGCATACTGATGGCGTAGAAGTTGTCTTTCTCACCGTTGGCGTACTCGTAATCGGAACGGTTAAGCAGGCCGGCAACCGAAAACGCACCCAGCTCGTTGTCCCAGAACTGGTAACCCGGACCGGTACCGATCGTACGCTGACGCTCGAGGTCTTCGATCTTGTCGCGCTTGTATTCGAGGCGGCCCTGCCAGAACCATTTTTCGTCGAGGAAACGGTCCAGGGCATACTCGGTCCCCCAGTTGTCGGTACTGACCACGTCGTTGCGCAGTTCACGGTTGTAGTCGACCGTCGCATTGTGGCGCCACTTGCCATGGCGGGCCTGGGTCTTGAGGTCGACATCGTAATCGTCGGTGTCACTCTCGGCGCGCTTGTAATCCATGGCCACGTCGACGTTGCCTTTCCACATGAAGTCCTCGACCAGAGGTTTGGGCTTCATGATCTGCTTGATGCTCGCCAGCTCGACGGTCTTCGGCGCATCGCCATTGGCCAGCGTCACCTTGCCGGCCTCGGCGGCCTGCAGTGACTTGGCGCGCTCACCGGTAATGTCGTTCTCCTTGACCAGCAGCTCCCGATCACTGTCGAGGGTGGCGATCTTTTTCCAGTCCAGCGGAATGGAACCACCGTAATCGGTTTCCAGCAGAAGCTTGCCACCGTCGAGAACCTTGATGGTTCCGGTCAGGCGGTCGCCGTTCTTCATCCAGACGGTATCGGCCATCAGCGGTGTGGCTGCCACACCGAGGCCCAGGCACAACAAGGTACGAGTAAACATAAGCGGATGCTATCGCTCCGGTTCGCGGTAAATCGGGCATTATCCGCATACCCGATATTTGAGCAAGAAATGACCGACGGAAATGCTTCTAGTTCATCGAAGCCCTAGCAGGCCGTTGCAAAACGTCGGTGAAGCCTGGGCTCGCACGCGAGGCTGTTTTCAACGACGCGCCAGCAACCTAGGTAGTTTTTCAACGGCCTGCTACCCGAACGGAGCGAGGAGCCTGCCATGCCGACACGACAACCCGATTACAGCCCCCCGCTGGCCGACGGCGACCCGCAGGCTCGCCGTGACGCGCTGTACCTGGCGCTGGCCCAGGTACCGCCCGGCAAAGTGGTCACCTATGGCGAGTTGGCGGCAATGGCGGGCCTGGGGCGCGCCGCGCGTTGGGTCGGCCGCACCCTGGGCCAGTTGCCCGACGGCACCGCCCTGCCCTGGCATCGCGTGGTCGCCGCCGGCGGCCGCTTGAGCATGGCGGCCGACTCGCCAAGCGGGGTTGAACAACGTGCTCGATTGCGCGTCGAAGGGGTGCTATCCCACAATGGTCGGGTGGATATCCGACGCCACGGCTGGCGGCCCCTGGAGCACGAGGCATGAGACTCGACGCGCCAGGCGCAACCGGCTTGCACTGACCCGACCCTAGCCCCTAGAGTGCGCCACTTGTTCATGCTTTTTCCCTCCAGGCCGACTCCCTTCAATGCATCGTAAAAGCTGGCGCGACGCGATCGCCGCCTACTCCAGCCCCTCTACACTGGTTCTTCTGGTGCTGGGGTTCGCCGCCGGCCTGCCTTACATGTTGGTGTTCTCGACCCTGTCGGTGTGGCTGCGCGAAGCCGGCGTGGCGCGGGAAACCATCGGCTTCGCCAGCCTTATCGGCCTGGCCTACGCCTTTAAATGGGTGTGGTCGCCGCTGCTCGACCAATGGCGTCTGCCGCTGCTCGGCAAGCTGGGCAGGCGGCGCTCCTGGCTGGTGCTGTCGCAGATCCTGATCGCCATCGGCCTGGCCGGCATGGCGCTGTGCGACCCGCACACCCACCTGACCTGGCTGATCGCCCTCGCCGTATTGGTGGCCTTCGCCTCGGCCACCCAGGATATCGCCGTCGACGCCTACCGCCTGGAGATCGTCGACGACACCCGCCAGGCCGCCCTGGCCGCCAGCTACATGGCGGGCTACCGAGTCGCCGCGCTGCTGGCCACCGCCGGTGCGCTGTACGTCGCCGAAGGCCTGGGCTCGACCACCCTGCTCTACCAGCACGCCGCCTGGGCTGGCACCTACCTGCTGTTCGCCCTGCTGATGTTGCCGGGCCTGTTGACCAGCCTGTGGATGAAGGAGCCGCCAGTATCCCTGCGGACCCAGCTGGCCGCCGCCAAGTACGGTTTCAGCCACCAGATCGCCTCGGTGCTGGTGCTGATCGTGCTGCTGGTGTCGGTACCGGCGATGTTCACCCAGCTGTACAACACCGATTTCCCCAGCCTGGTGACTGGTGAGGCCACCCTGCTGGACCTGCTGCTCGAAGACCGCGCCTTCCTGCGCGCCATCCTCTACACCATCCTCACCACCCTGTGCCTGTCGTCCATGGGCCGTCGCGGCCTGGCGCCGGTGCTCACCCCGGTCAACGACTTTATCCTGCGCTACCGCTGGCAGGCCCTGCTGCTGCTCGGGCTGATCGCCACCTATCGAATGTCCGACACGGTGATGGGCGTGATGGCCAACGTCTTCTACATCGACCAGGGCTTCACCAAGGATCAGATCGCCAGCGTCAGCAAGCTGTTCGGGCTGATCATGACCCTGGTCGGCGCTGGCGCCGGCGGCCTGCTGATCGTACGCTTCGGCATCATGCCGATCCTGTTCATCGGCGGCGCGGCGTCGGCAGCGACCAACCTGCTGTTCATGCTGCTGGCGGGCATGGGCACCAACCTGCAGATGCTGATCTTCACCATCTCGGCGGACAACTTCAGCTCCGGCCTGGCCACGGCGGCGTTCGTCGCCTATCTGTCGAGCCTGACCAACCTGAAGTTCTCGGCCACCCAGTACGCCCTGCTCAGTTCCATCATGCTGCTGCTGCCGCGCCTGATCGGCGGTTATTCCGGGGTGCTGGTGGAGAAGTTCGGCTACGGCGACTTCTTCCTGATCACCGCCCTGATGGGCGTACCCACCCTGCTGCTGATCCTGTTGCAGTGGCATCGCCAGGGCAACCGGGCCAGCGCGCTGCCTGTCGACGAACCAGCAAAGCCGGAATGACACCCATGAAAAAGCCGACTCGCGTCGGCTCTTTCATTTCTGCTGCGGCGTTTCAGCCTGCCTTGCCCTGCTGCACCACCTGCATCATGCGCGGTGGCTGCGCCAGCTCCACGCCTTCGGCACGCAGGCGATCACGCACGTTCTCGTTGAGCATGAAGATCACCGGCCAGTAGTCGCCGGCAGCCGTCCACATGCGCAACGACAGGTTGATCGAGGTTTCGCCCAGGTTGGAAACCACCACCACAGGTGCCGGCTCCTGGTGCACGCGGGCGTCCTTGGAGAGTTCCAGCAGCACCTCACGGGCCTTGGCCAGGTCGGCGTCGTAGTCGAGCTTCACGTCATACAGTACCTGGCGAGTGTTCTGCCGCGAGTGGTTGGTGATGATGCCGTTGGACAGCGTGCCGTTGGGCACGATAACCACCTTGTTGTCGCCGGTACGCAGCACGGTGTGGAAGATCTGGATGTAGTCGACCGATCCGGAAACCCCCTGGGCCTCGATGAAGTCGCCGGCCTTGAACGGGCGGAACAGCATGATCAGCACGCCGCCGGCGAAGTTCGCCAGGCTGCCCTGCAGTGCCAGGCCGATGGCCAGGCCCGCCGCACCGATCACGGCGATGAACGAGGTGGTTTCCACGCCGATCATCGATGCCACGCTGATGATCAGCAGAACCTTGAGCACGATGCTCGCCAGGCTGCCGATAAAGCTGCTCAGCGCACGATCGACCTTGCGACCATCCATCAGCGCACTGACCTTGCTGGTCAGCTTGCTGATCAGCCACCAGCCGATCAGCAGGGTGAAGATGGCCAGGGTCAGCTTGCCGCTGTACTGCAGCAAGACCGGGATCCAGGCCTGTGACATGACGACCAGTTGGTCGATGCTCATATCCATCGGGCGCTCCTTCTAGCAATTCAAACGAAAACGCCATGGCAAGCCATGGCGTTTGCACAGGCGTCACAAGCTGCGACGCCGACGCTTCGCCGGGGTTCAATAAACCCCGGAGTATCAGTCGCGAAAGTTGTTGTACTGCAAGGGCATACCGAAATCCTTGCCACGCAGCGAGGCGATGCATTCCTGCAGATCGTCACGCTTCTTGCCGGTAACGCGAACCTGCTCGCCCTGAATGGCAGCTTGCACCTTGAGCTTGGCGTCCTTGATATGGGCGACAATCTTCTTGGCCAGCTCTTTGTCTATACCTTCGCGGAACTCGACCTCCTGCTTGACCACCTTGCCAGATGCATAGGCATCCTTGGTTTCCATGCACTGGCCGTCGATCTTGCGTTTGATCAGGCAGCTGCGAATGATCTCGAGCATCTGCTCAAGCATGAAGTCGGCCTCGGCCGTCAGCGTGACGGCCTTGTCCTTGACCTCGAAACTGCACTTGCCGCGCAAGTCGAAGCGCCGCTCCAGCTCCTTGGCTGCGTTGTCCAGGGCATTGGTGAGTTCGTGTTTGTCCAGCTCCGACACCACGTCGAACGAGGGCATGCGATTTCTCCAGATATAAAGCGCGATCAGGCAGCACGGCTTCGCGAGTCGCCTGATGGCAGCCACCTGTGCGGCAAGGCGAGCCGCATCGAGCTGGGCACCAGTTCGCGAGATCGTGAATAAGTTCTGCGCAAATCGCGCGGATGGCTTGACGATAAAATTGGCGCGATCATTATATCCGCTCTGATACAGACCGCTCGGCGTTGTATTGGTTACTCCCTTCCCTCGACCCGTTTTCTTGCCAGCGAGTGCCATAAATGCCCAACCCCCATCTCAGCATCCTGGTGGTGGACGACGCCAAGTTCTCCAGCGCCATGATCGGACGCGCCTTGAGCCAGGCTGGATATCAGGATATTCGCTTCGCCAGCAGTGCTGCCGAAGCCATCAGCAACCTCGAACAACGCCCTGCCAGCGTGCTGCTGGCCGACTGGCTGATGCCCGAAATGGATGGCCTGGAGCTGACCGGACGGGTGCGCCAGCTCGATGAAGCGGCCGAACACTACACCTACATCATCCTGCTGACCGGCAAGGAAGGCGAGAACGTACTCAACGAAGCCTTCGACCGTGGCGTCGATGACTTCATCAGCAAGTCGGCCATGAACGAACAACTGCTGCCGCGGGTGTTCGCCGCCGAACGCCTGTGCAGCACCCTGCAGCGCCTGCTGCAGGAAAACGCCCTGCTGGTGCAGAACATCGCCAGCCTGGAAGAGCGCAACCTGGTTGATCCGTTGACCGGCCTGGGCAACACCCGCTACCTGAGGCAGAAGATGGCGGACAGCCTGCGCCAGGTGGAATCGCGCGGTGGTGCGCTGTGCTACCTGATGATCGGCCTGCAAGGCGTCGACGAACTGGTCGCGCGCCATGGTGCAACCTTCTCCAACGAACTACTGCGCAGCGTGGCCCGGCGCCTGCAGCAACTGGTACGCCCGCTGGACGTACTGGTCAGCCTGGACGATCGCCACTTCGCACTGATTACCCTGCTCGAGGACCTGCAGGAATGCTCGCCGAGCAGCTTCAAGCGCCTGCACGAAGGGCTCAACCTCAAGGCCTTCAAGACCAGCGAAGGCTTCATCAGCCTCAAGGCCGGCATCGCCGTGGTCGGGCTGGACAGCAAGGCCATGCCGATGGAGCAGCAGCAACTGCTCGACCTGGCTGCCCGCCTGCTACCCGAAGCCCACGCCAGCGGTCGGGTGACCGCGGTGCGCCTGCCCCGACCATGAGCTGGCACGTACTCGGCGTCGGCAGCCTGGGCAGCCTCTGGGCGACCCGCCTGTTTCGCGCCGGCGTGCCGGTGCAACTGATTCTTCGAAGCCCGCAGCGCCTGGCCGCCTACCGCCAGGCGGGCGGCCTGACGCTGGTCGAACAGGGCCAGAGCCAGCTGTACGCCATCGCCGCCAGCGACCTGGACGACCCGGCGCCCATCGCCCGCCTGCTGCTGGCCTGCAAGGCCTATGACGCCGCCGAAGCGATTGCCGCCGTCGCCCATCGCCTGGCACCGGGGGCCGAGGTGATCCTGTTGCAGAACGGCCTCGGTAGCCAGGACGAAGTCGCGCGGCAGCTACCGGGCCGCCGCTGCCTGCCGGCCTCCAGCACCGAAGGCGCCTTTCGCGATGGCGACTGGCGCGTGGTGTTCGCCGGCCAGGGCCACACCTGGCTGGGTGACCCCTCTGGCGGATCGTCACCGGCCTGGTTGAGCGATCTGCAACGCAGCCATATTCCCCACACCTGGAGCCCGGACATCCTGGCACGGCTGTGGCGCAAACTGGCGCTCAACTGCGCCATCAACCCGCTGACCGTGCTGCATGGCTGTCGCAATGGCGAGCTGCTGCGCCACCGTGACGAGGTCGACGCGCTGTGTACCGAACTCGTCC
The DNA here is from genome assembly GCF_003253735.1 of Pseudomonas sp. URMO17WK12:I2. Taxonomy (GTDB): domain Bacteria; phylum Pseudomonadota; class Gammaproteobacteria; order Pseudomonadales; family Pseudomonadaceae; genus Aquipseudomonas. The sequence goes on from NZ_QKYW01000001.1 coordinate 332,178, forward strand.
AGCTGTTGCTCGGCAACGGCCAGGCTGAAGCCGCCCGGGATCTCCATGACGACGTGTGGCGGGTGATCGAGGCCACGGCCGCCAATTACTCCTCCATGTATCAGGATGTCGCCAGCGGTCGCCGCACCGAGATCAGTTACCTGCTCGGCTACGCCTGCGCCGCTGCCGAGCATGCCGCGCTGCAGTTGCCGCACCTGAAGGCCGTGCATCAGCGGCTGCTCGGGCATCTGGACCGCCACGGATTGCCGCGCTATTGAGTCACGCGCTAACCTGCGCCCTCACCTGCCACCACGAACCACGCCCATGCGCCTGCGCCACCGCCTGAAGAATCTCCCCGTTGGCCGAAAACTGCTCGCGGCGTTGCTGGTCCTGCTGACGGCAGTGCTGGTGGTCGCCAACATGACCTTCATCAGTGCGGCCTACTGGATCTCCCAGGAAAGCGTCGCGCCCCAGGCACTGCAGACCCTCAGCCGACTGATCGCCACCCCGGCGCTGAGCCGCGAAGCCCTGAGCTCGCCCGAAGCTGCCCATGAGCTGCTCAAGCGTCTGGAGGGCTACGGCCCGCTGCGCGCGGCGGTGATCTACGACGCCGAGGGCAACAGCATGGCGCAGCTGCAGCGCGGCGAAAAACTCGAGCTGCCCGCCCAGGTCGACGCGCTGGAGCACTGGCGTATCGGCGAGTTTCGCGCCAATCAGCTGGTCGAGTTGCCCCAGGGCGAGGCACCGCCCGGCCACCTGCTGCTGGTCGCCTCCAGCGAGTTGCCGGGCGCCTTCTACACCGGCACCGTCACTGCCAGCCTGGTGATCCTGGGTTTCAGCCTGGTGCTCTGGCTGCTGGTGGCGCGGCAGATCCGTCGCCTGGTCACCAGCCCGATCAAGCGCCTCGAAGAACTCACCCGCCAGGTCACTCGCGAAGAGAACTACTCACTGCGCGCACGGCGCGGCAACCGCGATGAAATCGGCAGCCTGGCCGAAGCCTTCAACACCATGCTCGAGCGTATCGAAGCCCGTGAGCAGCAACTCAAACGCGCCCGCGACGACTCCGAGGAAGCCTACAACCAGGCCCGCGGCCTGGCCGAGGAGACCCGCCTGTCGAACCGCAAGCTGGAACTCGAAGTACAGGTGCGCAGCAAGATCGAGAAAAAGCTCACCGGTTTCCAGAACTACCTCAACAGCATTATCGACTCCATGCCCTCGGCGCTGATCGCCCTCGACGAGCAGCTCTACGTGGCGCAGTGGAATCAGGAGGCCAGTGCGCTGTCCGGCACCTCCATCGACGAGGCGGTGAACCAGCCGGTGTTTCTCGCCTTCCCGCTGCTCAAGCCGTACCTGTCCAAGCTCAAGCGCACCGCCGAGCAGCACCGGGTCGAGAAGATCGAACGGGTGACCTGGATACGCGACGACGAACCCCACCACTACGCCCTGACTTTCTACCCGCTGATCGGCAGCATCGGCCGCGGCGTGGTGATCCGCATCGATGACATCACCCAGCGCCTGAACCTCGAAGAGGTCATGGTGCAGTCCGAGAAGATGCTCTCCGTCGGTGGCCTGGCGGCCGGCATGGCCCACGAGATCAACAATCCCCTGGGCGCCATCCTGCACAACGTGCAGAACATCCGCCGGCGCCTGTCGCCGGAACTGCCGCGCAACCAGGAGCAGGCCGAGCTGGCCGAGGTCAGCCTGCCGGCCATCGACCGCTACCTGACTGCGCGGGAAATCCCCGGCCTGCTTGACGGCATCCAGCAGGCCGGTGCGCGGGCCTCGAAGATCGTCACCCACATGCTCAGTTTCAGCCGCCTGAGCAATCGACAGCTGTCGCCCTGCCAGTTGCCGGCACTGATCGACCAGGCGGTGGAGATCGCCAGCAACGACTTCGACCTGACCGAAAGCTTCGACTTCAAGAGCCTCTCGATCCAGCGCGAATTCGACCCGCAGCTGGGCCCGGTCCCCGGTATCGCCAACGAACTGGAACAGGTGCTGCTCAACCTGCTGAAGAACGCCGCCCAGGCCATTCACCTGCGTGACGACGACAGCGTGCCCGGCAAACTGATCCTGCGTACCCGCCTGACCCCGCCATGGGCCGAGATACAGGTCGAGGACAACGGCGTGGGCATTCCGGAAGCGGTGCGCAAGCGCATCTTCGAGCCGTTCTTCACCACCAAGGAAGTCGGCCAGGGCACCGGCCTGGGGCTTTCCGTGTCGTATTTCATCGTCACCAACAACCACAAGGGCCAGATGGAAGTGCACTCGCGCACCGGCCAGGGCACCTGCTTCACCCTGCGCCTGCCGCTGGGCGTGAGCAACTGATCAACACGGAGATCCGATGGGCTACCGACTCTCGAAAATCTACACGCGTACCGGCGATGCCGGACAAACCGGGCTGGCCGACGGCCGCCGGGTCGCCAAGGATCACCCGCGCATCGAAGCCATCGGTGAAGTGGACACGCTGAACAGCCAGCTTGGCCTGCTGCTCGCCGACCTGATCGAGCAGCGGGCCGTCTGCCCGGGGCTCACCGAGCTGGTTGAGGTGTTAGCGCCGTGTCAGCACCGCCTGTTCGATCTCGGTGGCGAGCTGGCCATGCCGGATTACCAGGCGCTGCAGGCTGCCGAGATCGAACGCCTGGAGGCGGCCATCGACCGCTGGAACGAGGAAGTCGGCCCGCTCACCAACTTCATTCTGCCTGGCGGATCAAAGCTGATCGCCCAGGCCCACCTGTGCCGCAGCAGCGCCCGCACCGCCGAGCGCCGCTGCGGCCAGTTGCATGCCAGCGAGCCGCTGCGCGGTGAGCTGCTGGCCTATATCAACCGGCTGTCCGACCTACTGTTCGTGGCTGCACGGTTGATCGCCAAGCGCCAGGGCATCGACGAAGTACTCTGGCAGGCTGCCGTCAAAGGCTGAGGCGGCTCTCGAAAGATCTCGGCTCGCCTGTGAGCGGGTCGCTGAACTGCAGCCCGCGTGCCAGCAGCTTCAGCGCTCTACTGTAGTTATCGGGCTCACCCTCGGCGCAGCTCACCTCAGGATAGAACGGGTCATTGAGAATCGCCGCGCCCAGCGCCGCCATATGCACCCGAAGCTGGTGCTTCTTGCCGGTGACCGGCTCCAGCCCATACAGCCAGTGCTCGGCGCGCTTCTCGATCACCTCGATGCGCGTACAGGTGTTGGCCACGCCCGGCGCTTCGCGCATGCGAAAGAACGGCTCCCCGGCCTCGAAGCGCGTCTCACGCACGACGGGAAATTGCAGATGCGGCAAAGGCGCGGCCAGCGCCTCGTAGCGCTTGCCGATGGCTCGCTCGCGGAACATGGCCTGATAGCGCCCGCGGGTCTGCGGGTTAGTGGAAAACAGCACCAGCCCGGCGGTGTGTCGGTCGATGCGGTGCAGCGGCACCAGGTCGGCGTTGCCGGTGCGTTTGACCAGCCGCGCCAGCAAGGTTTGCTCGACATAGGCACCTGCCGGCATCACTGACAGGAAATGCGGTTTGTCAGCGACCAGCAGATGCTCGTCGACATGCACGATCGCCTCCTCGAAGGGGATCTGCGGCTCGGCCGCCACTTCGCGAAAGTAATGCACGCGCAGGCCGACCCGATAGGGATGATCGGCTCCGATCGGCTCGCCCTGGGCGTCCAGCACCCGGCCGCGGGCCATGCGCTGCAGCCAGACGTCGCGGGAAATCGCCGGAAAGTGTGCGCACAGGCAGTCAAGCACGCTCGCCCAATCGCCGGCCGGCAGGTGCAGGGTGCTCGGGCGCAGAGTGGGCTGATCGGATGGCAGCATACGGGTACTCCAGGCGCGGCGCTCAGGGCGCGATCAGGTAAAGGCAGATCGACAGCGTCACCAGCGAGCCCAGTGTCGACAACAGGATGGTGCTCGACACCTCGGCGCCGTCGCGGCGATAGAACTCGGCGAGCATGAACGGCCCGGTGCCGGTCGGCAGCGCGCTGAGCAGCAGCGCCGCATGGGCCCACATGGGCGGCAGGCGAAACACATAGACCGCCAGCCCCCAGGTGAGCAGCGGATGGGCGATCAGCTTGATCAACACCAGCCCGCTACCGCGTTGTTTCGCTGCTGCCTGTTTGTGAGCGAGAAACAGCCCCAGGGCGATCAATGCGCAGGGCCCGGTGGCGGCAGCGAGTAACTTGAGAAACTGGTGCAGCGGCGCCGGCAGTGGCTGCGCCGTCGCCGCCCACAGGCCGCCGAGCAGCGGCGCCATGACGATGGGGTTCTTGAGCAGGGCGGCGCAGACCTTGCGCACCGCCGCCAGCAGGCTCTTTTCGTTTTGCAGCCCCACCTCGATGCACACCACCGCGAGGGCGAACAACACGCAGATGACGATCAGACAGGCGATCAGCGCCGGCTCCATGCCGGCATCGCCGAACACCAGCAGGCACAGTGGAATACCCATGTAACCGGTGTTGGCGTAGGACGCACTCAGCCCTTGCACGCTGGCATCGGCCAGGCTGCCACGCTGGCGCAGGCGCCACAGCAGCACCCCGGCAAAGATGCCCAGGGTAGCGATGCCGTAGGCGAAGATGAAACCGGGCTGCCAGATCTGCTCCCACACCACGGTGGCCATCGCCTCGAACAGCAGCGCCGGCAGGCACAGCCAGACCACCATGCGGTTGATCTCCGAGGCGGCAGTGGCGCCTAGCAGGCCCAGGCGCCGGCAGGTAAATCCCGCAAGAATCAACGCAAAGACCGGCAGGATGACATTCAGGACGGAGGCCATGGGCCGTGGATCACTCGCAACCAGGGCGCAGCAGGGTAGGTGCTGCGGCGCGCTCACACAAGCAACGGCTCAGCGCTGCAGCTCTGGCCAGAAGGCGCGAATTCCGGCAACCCCCTGGGCACCCGCCTGCCAGGCCTGCTCAAGATGCTGCGGGCCGACACCACCGAGCAGGTAGCACGGCTGGTTGAAGCCCTGCAGCAGTTCACTCGCCCGCTGCCAACCCAGTGGCTGCGCGTCCGGATGGCTCTCGGTGGCCTGCAGCGGTGACAGGGTGACGAAATCGGCGCCGATCCGGGTGGCCAGCTCGAGCTCATCGAGGTTGTGACAGGAAGCGGCCAACCAGCGATCAGCCGGCAACGGGCGACCTTTACTCGCGTATTTGCGCAGTTGTTCGGTGGTCAGGTGCCAGCCAGCGGCGGGAAAGTCCCCCAGCCATTCCAACGGGCCCTTGAGCATCAATTGCGCCTTGCCGGCGCAGAGCCCCTGCACGTCCACGGCCAGGTCACGGTACTGGGCATCGAACATCGCCGGCGCCCGCAACTGGATAAGGCGAATGCCACCCGCGATGGCGGCACGCACGCCGGCCAGCAGTTCGGGGCCTTCCAGCCCCTCCGGCGTGATCAGGTAATGCGCGGGCAGCCGTGCCGCCGCGACGATTGGCCGGTTGGCCACGGGAAACTGGTAATCGCCCAGCTGCCGCGCACTGACCCAGGCCAGCGGCTGGCCTTCGGCACCGTGGGGCTCGCCGGTGAAACGGCTGACTTCCCAGACGTCCAGCAGCACGTGCTTGTCGGTGTAATCGTGGCGTACCTGAATCAGCGGCCGTCCGGCAGCGACCGTGATGCCCAGTTCCTCGTGCAACTCGCGTGACAATGCGGCCTGTACGGCCTCGCCCTCTTCGACCTTACCCCCCGGAAACTCCCAGAGCCCGCCCTGGTGTTTGTCATCGGGGCGCTTGGCAATGAGGATTCGCCCATCGTCACCGCGGATTACCGCTGCCGCTACATGCACGCGTTTCACATCTATTCCTCTAAGGCTGCCTGCAGCCAGCGCTGAAATGCCGGCCACTGAAAAATGGTCTCCACGTAGGCCGCGGCCTCTGCCGGAAGTTGCACGCCATAGCTGCGCAGGCGGCTGGCGACCGGGGCGAAGTAGGCGTCGGCGATGCTCACCTGACCGAACAGGTAGGGGCCGCTCTGACCAAAGCGCTCACGGCAGCCTGTCCAGATGGCGACGATGCGCTGGATATCGTGCTTGACGTCGTCCGCCACGCTGGCCAGCGGAGTGTTGCGCTGCATGTCCATCGGCATATGGCTGCGCAATGCGCCGAAGCCGCTGTGCATTTCCGCGCAGACCGAACGGGCCATGGCACGGGCGGCTACGTCGCGCGGCCACAAGGCAGCCTCTGGAAATCGCTCGGCCAGGTATTCGGCGATCGCCAGGGAATCCCAGATCGAGCCGGCATCCTCGGTCTTGAGGACCGGTACCTTGGCCGTTGGCGAATGCTCCAGCAGGCGCGCATGGGTGTCGGGGCGAAACAGCGGCACCAGGGTTTCCTGGTAAACCGCGCCAGTGAGCTCAACCAACAGCCAGCCACGCAGCGACCAGGACGAGTAATTCTTGTTGCCTATCACCAATTCGAGCGACATCTATTTCTCCAGCAGTCAGAAGAACAGAACGACAGCTTCACCGTTGGCTGCCGGCAAGGCAAATTCCGCTCGCTCATGGGGCCATGCGCGAGCGGAATGCAATGTCGCGAAGGTAGCCAGGCGACCGCCCTGGAAGCGACCGGCGATCAGGTACGGTATTCGGCGTTGATCTTCACGTATTCGTGGGACAGGTCGGTGGTCCAGATGGTCTCGCTGCAGGTGCCGCGCCCCAGCTCGATGCGGATGGTGATTTCCTCTTCGGCCATCACCGCCGAGCCCTGCTCTTCGGTATAGGTGGCGGCGCGGCAACCCTTGCTGGCGATGCACACCTCGCCCAGGAAGACGTCGATCTTGCTGACATCCAGCTGTGCCACACCAGCGCGGCCGACCGCAGCGAGGATGCGCCCCCAGTTGGGGTCGGAAGCGAACAGCGCCGTCTTGATCAGCGGTGAATGGGCGACGGCATAGCCGACATCCAGGCACTCCTGGTGCGTCGCACCACCGTTGACCTGCACGGTAACGAACTTGGTTGCGCCTTCGCCGTCACGGACGATGGCCTGGGCCACCTCCATGCACACCTCGAACACCGCCTGCTTGAGGGCGGCGAACAGCGCACCGCTGGCCTGGGTAATTTCCGGCAGCGCCGCCTGGCCGGTAGCGATCAGCATGCAGCAGTCGTTGGTGGAGGTGTCGCCGTCGATGGTGATGCGGTTGAACGACTTGTTCGCCGCGTCGCGCAGCAGGTCCTGCAGCACGCCTTGGGCGACCTTGGCGTCGGTGGCGATGTAGCCGAGCATGGTGGCCATGTTCGGCTTGATCATGCCCGCACCCTTGCTGATGCCGGTCACGGTGACGGTCACGCCTTCATGGCTGAATTGGCGGCTGGCGCCCTTGGGCAGCGTGTCGGTGGTCATGATGCCGGTAGCGGCATCGGCCCAGTTGTTTTCGGCGAGGTTATCCAGCGCCGCCTGCAGCGCGCCTTCGATCTTCTCGACCGGGAGCGGCTCACCGATCACCCCGGTGGAGAACGGCAGCACTTCGCTTTCGTCCACACCGGCCAGCTTAGCCAGGCTGGCGCAGGTGCGCATGGCGTTCTGCAGGCCCGGCTCGCCGGTGCCGGCATTGGCATTGCCGGTGTTGGTCAGCAGATAACGCACGCTACCGGAGGCGCGCTTCTTGGCCAGGATCACCGGCGCCGCGCAGAACGCGTTGAGAGTGAACACACCTGCCACGCTGCTGCCTTCGGCACAGCGCATCACCACCACATCCTTGCGCCCCGGGCGCTTGATGCCGGCGGAGGCGATGCCCAGCTCGAAACCTGGAACCGGATGCAGGGTAGACAGCGGGCCAAGACCAACAGCCATGGGAGAGATCCTCGAATTAGGTTGATGTGCACAGCATGTTCGATGCGAAAACGCCGCGAAGGGCTAGCCCTCGCGGCGTTAGGATTTTACAGCTCAGGTCAAGAACCTGATCACGACCTTGCGAGCTGGAGCCCAGCAAGCCTGTTTTCAACGCCGCAGGGCCGACGCGCAGCTGGTCGTGTTCAGGTTCTCAGTTGACCTGACCGTGGCAGTGCTTGTACTTCTTGCCGGAACCACACGGGCACAGCTCGTTGCGGCCGATCTTCTGCTCGGCACGCACCGGAGCGGCGGCCACGGCGACATCACCGTCCTGGCCTTCGGCTTCCGGCTCTTCGAGCGCGGAGACTTCCTCGTGCTGGAACTGCATGCGCTGGGCCAGTGCCTCGGCGTCGCGGCGCAGCCGGGCTTCTTCCTCGGCCGGATCTTCGCGGCGCACCTGAACGTGCGAGAGCACGCGGATGGCGTCGCGCTTGATCGAGTCCAGCAGTTCCTGGAACAGGGTGAACGACTCGCGCTTGTACTCCTGCTTCGGGTTCTTCTGGGCGTAACCGCGCAGGTGAATACCGTGACGCAGGTGATCCATGGTCGACAGGTGGTCTTTCCACAGGTCGTCGAGCACGCGCAGCAGGATCTGCTTCTCGAAGGTACGCAGGGCTTCGGCGCTGGCCTGGGTTTCCTTCTCGTTGTAGGCGTCGATCAGCTCCTTGAGAATGCGCTCGCGCAGCGTGTCCTCGTAGAGTTTGTCGTCTTCGTCGAGCCACTGCTGGATCGGCAGGCGCAGGTTGAAGCCGGCATACAGCGCCTCTTCCAGGCCGGCGATATCCCACTGCTCGGGCAGCGACTGCGGCGGCATGTGCGCGCTGATGGTGCTGTCCAGCACTTCCTTGCGGAAGTCCTCGATGGTCTCGCCCACGTTGTCGGCGGTCAGCAAGGTGTTGCGCATGTGGTAGATCACTTTGCGCTGTTCGTTGGCCACGTCATCGTATTCGAGCAACTGCTTGCGCATGTCGAAGTTGCGACCTTCGACCTTGCGCTGCGCTTTCTCGATGGCGTTGGTGACCATGCGGTGCTCGATGGCCTCGCCCGGTTGCATGCCCAGCGCCTTCATGAAGTTCTTCACCCGGTCAGACGCGAAGATGCGCATCAGGCTGTCTTCCAGCGACAGGTAGAAGCGGCTCGAACCGGCGTCGCCCTGGCGACCGGCACGGCCACGCAGCTGGTTGTCGATACGGCGCGATTCGTGGCGCTCGGAAGCGATCACGTGCAGACCACCGGACTCCAGCACTTGCTGGTGGCGCTTCTGCCAGTCGGCCTTGATCTGGGCGATCTGCTCGGGCGTAGGATTCTCCAGCGCCGCGACTTCCACTTCCCAGTTGCCGCCGAGCAGGATGTCGGTACCACGACCGGCCATGTTGGTGGCGATGGTCAGCGCCCCCGGGCGTCCGGCCTGGGCGATGATCTCGGCCTCCTTCTCGTGGAACTTGGCGTTGAGCACCTTGTGCTCGATGCCTTCCTGTTCCAGCAGGCGCGACATGTACTCGGAGGTTTCGATGGTCGCGGTACCGACCAGAACGGGGCGGCCCTGGGCCTGGCATTCCTTGATGTCGGTGATGATCGCCGCGTACTTCTCTTCCTGGGTCAGGTAGACCAGGTCGTTGAAGTCCTTACGGGAGATCGGCTTGTTGGTCGGGATGACCATCACGTCCAGACCGTAGATCTGGTGGAATTCGAAGGCTTCGGTATCCGCGGTACCGGTCATGCCGGCCAGCTTGTTGTACAGGCGGAAGTAGTTCTGGAAGGTGGTCGAGGCCAGGGTCTGGCTCTCGGCCTGGATCTGCACGCCTTCCTTCGCCTCGATGGCCTGGTGCAGGCCTTCGGACAGGCGACGGCCCTGCATGGTACGCCCGGTGTGTTCGTCGATCAGAATCACCTGACCGTTCTGCACGATGTACTCGACGTTGCGCTGGAACAGCGTGTGCGCACGCAGACCGGCATACACGTGGGTCAGCAGACCGAGATTGTGCGCCGAATACAGGCTCTCGCCTTCAGCCAGCAGACCTGCCTGGGTCAGCATGTCCTCGATGACCTGATGGCCTTCCTCGTTGAGTTCGACCTGGCGGCTCTTCTCGTCGACCTTGTAGTGGCCTTCCTGAGTAACGACGCCCTCTTCTTCCTCGATGTGCTGCTTGAGACGAGGGATCAGTCGGTTGATCTCGGTGTACATCTTCGAGCTGTCTTCGGCCTGGCCGGAGATGATCAGCGGGGTACGGGCTTCGTCGATGAGGATCGAGTCGACTTCGTCGATCACCGCGAAATTCAGCTCGCGCTGGAATTTCTCTTCAACGCTGAACGCCATGTTGTCGCGCAGGTAGTCGAAGCCGAATTCGTTGTTGGTACCGTAGGTGATGTCGGCCGCATAGGCAGCGCGCTTCTCGTCCGGCGGCATGAACGGGGTGACGATGCCCACCGACAGGCCGAGGAATTCGTACAGCGGACGCATCCAGTTGGCGTCGCGGCGGGCCAGGTAGTCGTTGACCGTGACCACGTGCACACCTTTGCCTTCCAGCGCGTTGAGGTACACGGCCAGAGTACCGACCAGGGTTTTACCCTCACCGGTACGCATCTCGGCGATCTTGCCTTCGTGCAGGGTCATGCCGCCGATCAACTGGACGTCGAAGTGGCGCATGCCCATCACGCGCTTGCCTGCCTCGCGGGCGACGGCAAAGGCTTCGGGCAGCAGTTGATCCAGGGTTTCGCCTTTGGCCAGGCGGGCCTTGAATTCTTCGGTCTTGGCACGCAGTTGCTCATCGGAGAGCGCGAGCATCTGCTCCTCGAATGCATTGACGGCCTGAACCGCCTTGAGCATGCGTTTGACTTCACGCTCGTTCTTGCTTCCAAAGAGTTTTTTCAACAAAGGCGCAAACATATCGACAGGATCTTCCACGCTATGAATGGAGGGCGGCCCCGTGAGTCGCCCATGCAGCCCTTATGGCTGCGTGCGAAGGGGGCATTCTACCCGGAAACGGAATTGAAGAAAGCAGTGCGATTGGCACAGGGCCATCGGCAGGGAGCGGGCCGGCCTGGGCCGGCTCCGTCAGGGCTCGTCGCTGGCGCGCGCGATGTAACTGTGCGGATTGACCAGCTCACCGTTGCGGCTGACTTCGAAATGCACATGATTGCCGGTCGAACGCCCGGTACTGCCCACCTTGGCAATGGCCTGGCCGCGCTGGACCAGGTCGCCGACCTGCACGGTGTTGCTGCGGTTGTGCGCATACAGGGTGACGTAGCCGTCGGAATGGCTGATTTCCACCGTGTTGCCGTAGCCATTGCGACGCCCGGCAAAGGTCACCACACCAGCGCCGACCGCGACTACGTCGCTGCCCGCCTTGGCGGCGAAGTCCACGCCCTTGTGCACGCTGACGCGCCCGGTGAGCGGATCGATGCGGCGACCGAACGGCGAGGATACGTAGCCTTGCAGCACGGGGTGACCGGAAAGCATGGCCGCCTCGTCGAGACGCCGGTCGGCAAGCAGCTGCTCCAGTACTTCAAGCTGCTGTTCGCGGCTGTCCATGCGCAGGGCCAGCTCATCGAGCGTGCTCATGAAGGGTGGCGGTGCATAGGCCGCCCCACCAAGGGGCTCCTCGGGACCGCCCTGCCCCACACCCAGGGAGAAATCGAATTCGCTGGCATCCAGTTCGGCCAGCTCGGTAAGCCGCTCGCCCAGTGCGTCGAGCCGAGTCAGGCGCGCCTGCAGCTCGGCGACATGGGCGGCGAAGGCATCGAGCTGGCGTTGGGCATCGACGCGCACCGCACCGACTTCCTCACGCTGCGCGTCGAGCGCCTGATTGACTACCGCGGTATCCAGCGCAGGCAGCGACTGCGGCGCCATCCAGGCGCCCAGCGCCGCACCGCCGCCGACCGCCAGAACGGTCAGCAGCAACAGGCCGGCCAGCAGCCAGCGCAGATCGAGACTGAGCGAGCGCGCGGCGCCATGGCGTCGACTGAGCAAAATGATGTGCATGACATCCCCAATGAAAAAGTGGAACCAGAGCTGGCAGCAGAGGTTCTGCTACCATGACGGCCCCCAAAGTCGCAGGCTTCCTGCCATGAGTTTTCGTCCCTTGCCGGCCAAGGCGCCCGCTGCACTGCTACGCGAGGCGAAGCCGTTGAAAGCCCTGTTCAATCAGGCTCAACGCATCGACCACCTGCAACAGATCGTGGAAAGCCAGCTGCAACCCGCCGCCCGTGAACACTGTCGCGTGGCATCGTGGCGCGAGGGCTGTTTACTGCTGATCGTCACCGATGGCCACTGGGCCACTCGGTTGCGTTATCAACAAAGACGCCTGCAAAGGCAGTTGCAGGCGCTCGAAACGTTCGCGACCTTAACGAAAATCCTCTTCAAGGTGCAACCTTCGAGCACCGAGAAACGCCCACCTGCCCAGCCCTTCGAGCTGTCTGACAGCGCCGCCGACAGCATTCAGGAAACCGCTGAAGGCGTCAGCGACCCGCGCCTCAAAGCTGCGCTGGAACGTCTAGCCAGCCATCGTCGACGTAGCGATTCGTAAAGCACTCAGTACGTTACACGCACTGATAACTGTCGCCAAAAAACTGACGAAACCACTACACAACCGCCCGCAATCTGCGACCCGCTTCGCCGCCGGCCGTTTGTCGGGCCGCATGTTTACGGCATAAAAAAAGGCCACCCGAAGGTGGCCTTGAAAGAGATAAAACCAGGAGAGAGCGTCTTACACCGCCGCAGCCGGGCGCATGTAAGAGATCGGAGCAGTCTCGGCGTCTTCGAACGTCACCATTTCCCAAGCATCCGGCTGTGCGATCAAGGCACGCAACAGACGATTGTTCAGGCCATGGCCGGATTTGTAGCCGCGGAACTCACCGATCAGGCTGTTGCCGAGCAGATAGAGGTCACCGATCGCATCGAGAATCTTGTGCCTGACGAATTCGTCCTCGTAACGCAGGCCGTCTTCGTTGAGCACACCGTCTTCGTCCACCACGATGGCATTGTCCACACTGCCGCCGCGCGCCAGGTTGTGCGAACGCAGGAATTCGATATCACGCATGAAACCGAAGGTGCGGGCACGGCTGACTTCCTTGACGAACGAGGTGCTGGAGAAATCAACACTCGCGGTCTTGGTACGGTCGTGGAATACCGGGTGATCGAAATCGATCTCGAAACTTACCTTGAAGCCATCGAACGGAACGAAGGTGGCGCGCTTGTCGCCGTCCGTCACGGTCACTTCACGGGTGATGCGGATGAACTTCTTGGGGGCGTCCTGCTCTTGCAGACCAGCCGACTGAATCAGGAAAACGAAGGGACCCGCGCTGCCATCCATGATCGGCACTTCACAGGCAGAGAGCTCGACGTAGGCGTTATCGATGCCCAGGCCAGCCATGGCCGAAAGCAGATGCTCTACCGTATCCACCTTGACATCACCATTGACCAGAGTGGTCGACATGGTGGTCTCACCGACGTTCAGGGCGTGCCCCCTCACCTCCACCACAGGGTCGAGGTCGGTACGACGGAACACGATACCGGTATCCACCGGAGCCGGCTTCAGGGTCAGGTAAACCTTCTCCCCGGAGTGCAGGCCGATACCCGTGGCGCGGATGATGTTCTTCAGGGTGCGTTGTCTGATCATGGGTCTGGCCGCTATTGCGCTAGGTGCGAATTGTTTTCAACAAAGGCTGGCGATAATAGCAGAACCGACCTTTGCTGAACACCAATCACCTTCATGCTCCTGATAGATTTCATTAATCCGCCTGACGACGCAGGAAGGCCGGAATGTCCAGGTAATCCAGGTCATCCTGCGGATTCATTTTTGCCGCAGTGGCTGCGCCACCATGGCTCTGACGCTGAACGGTCGGGCGCTCGTAGTCCTTGTAGTTGACGTTCTGCTCGGCGCGCACCGGGGCGGTGACCGGGGCTACGGCCTGAGCGGCAGCAACCTGAACGGTGTTGTCGACGACCTTGACCGGCTTCTCCATGCGCGCGCCCAGACCGGTGGCAACCACGGTCACGTGCAGCTCGTCACGCATGTCCGGATCGATCACGGTGCCGACCTTGACGGTGGCGTGCTCGGAGGCGAATTGTTCAATGATGTTACCCACGTCGGAGTACTCACCCAGAGACAGGTCAGGACCGGCGGTGATGTTGACCAGGATGCCGCGGGCGCCCTGCAGGTTGACGTCTTCGAGCAGCGGGTTGCGGATGGCCGCTTCGGTCGCTTCACGTGCACGGTTCGGACCGCTGGCGCAGCCGGTGCCCATCATCGCCATGCCCATTTCGCTCATCACGGTCTTCACGTCGGCGAAGTCGACGTTGATCATGCCCGGACGCTTGATGATGTCGGAGATGCCACGCACGGCACCGCTGAGCACGTCGTCGGCCTTGGAGAAGGCGGACAGCAGGCTGGCGTCCTTACCGAGGATGGTCAGCAGCTTCTCGTTGGGGATGGTGATCAGCGAGTCGACGCTTTCCTGCAGCGCGCGGATGCCTTCGTCGGCGATCTGCATGCGCTTGCGACCTTCGAACGGGAACGGACGAGTCACCACCGCAACGGTGAGGATGCCCAGCTCCTTGGCCACTTCGGCGATGACCGGTGCAGCACCGGTACCGGTACCACCGCCCATGCCGGTGGTGATGAACACCATGTCGCAGCCCTGCAGCACTTCGGCGATGCGCTCACGGTCTTCGATGGCAGCCTGACGGCCGACTTCCGGGTTGGCGCCAGCGCCCAGACCCTTGGTGACGCCGGTACCGAGTTGCAGCACGGTACGCGCACCGATGTTCTTCAGTGCTTGAGCATCGGTATTGGCGCAGATGAATTCGACGCCTTCGATGTTGCTCTTGGCCATATGGTTGACCGCGTTGCCGCCGCCACCACCAACACCGATAACCTTGATGACCGCGCTCTGCGGAAGGTTGTCTACGAGTTCAAACATGGTCTCTCTCCTGTATTTTCTAGTTTTTAACGCCTACTGCCAGTAATGCCGCACACGCCCGTGCAGCGTTACCCACATTAGAAATTGCCCTGGATCCAGCGCTTGAGCCGTTCCAGAACCGGTGCCTTGGTTTCATCACCGTACCCGCCATTGCCGGGCATCGGGATGTCGTCGGACTGCTTGCGCAGGCCATACATCAACAGGCCAACGCCCGTCGAGTAAATCGGGTTGCGGACCACGTCGCTGAGCCCCTTGACGCTATGGGGCACACCGAGACGTACCGGCATGTGGAAGATTTCCTCGGCCAGCTCGACCGCGCCTTCCATCTTCGCCGTGCCACCGGTGAGCACGATGCCCGCCGGGATCAGATCTTCGTAGCCACTGCGACGCAGTTCGGCCTGGATCAGGGTGAACAGCTCGTCGTAACGCGGCTCGACCACCTCGGCCAGGGACTGGCGCGACAGGTCGCGTGGCGGACGGTCACCGACGCTCGGCACCTTGATGGTTTCGCCGGCACCGGCCAGCTTGGCCAGGGCGCAGGCGTAACGGATCTTGATCTCTTCGGCGTACTGGGTCGGGGTACGCAGCGCCATGGCGATGTCGTTGGTGACCTGATCGCCGGCGATCGGGATCACCGCCGTGTGGCGAATCGCGCCTTCGGTGAAGATGCAGATGTCGGTGGTACCGCCGCCGATGTCGACCAGGCACACGCCCAATTCCTTCTCGTCGTCGGTCAGCACCGCATAGGCCGACGCCAGTTGCTCGAGAATGATGTCGTCGACTTCCAGGCCGCAGCGGCGCACGCATTTCTCGATGTTCTGCGCCGCGTTCACCGCGCAGGTCACCACGTGCACCTTGGCTTCCAGGCGCACCCCGGACATGCCCAGGGGCTCGCGAACGCCTTCCTGGTTATCGATCACGTAATCCTGCGGCAGGGTGTGCAGCACACGCTGGTCGGCCGGAATGGCGACGGCCTGGGCGGCATCGAGCACACGCTCCAGATCGGCGCTGCTGACCTCGCGATCACGAATGGCGACGATGCCGTGGCTGTTCAGGCTGCGGATATGGTTGCCGGCCACGCCGACGAAGGCCGAGTGGATACGGCAGCCCGCCATCAGCTGAGCCTCTTCGACCGCGCGCTGGATCGACGCCACCGTGGACTCGATATTGACCACCACGCCCTTCTTCAGGCCGCGCGATGGGTGGGTGCCGATACCGACGATTTCCAGTTGGCCATCGGCCGTCACTTCGCCCACCAGCGCCACCACCTTGGAGGTACCGATGTCGAGGCCGACGATCATCTTGCCGCTCTGCACGTTTGCCATGACTCTTGCCTTCTCTCCTGATTCACTGCACCGCAGCGGTGTCGACCGCTACGGGTGCTGGCGGCTCGCGCCACGCCACGGCCAGGCCGTTGGCGTAACGCAGATCGACCCGCGCGATATTGTCTTTCTGATCCTTCAGTGCCTTGCTGTAGATGGCACCGAAACGACGTATTTTTTCCACCAGATGGTCGCGCCCCAGCAGCACCTCGATCCCCTGCCCGGTGGACAGGAACCAGCTACCACGCTCACGCAGCTCCAGGCGTGCCACGGTGAATCCCATTGGGCGCAGCATCTGGCTCAATACCTGATACTGCTGCATCACTTGTTGCTGGGCCCGCTTCGGGCCGTCAAGTTGCGGCAAATTCTCGTAGTGCGCCAGCTCCCTGGGCGCGAACGCCTGGCCCTGGTTGTTGAGCAGCGCCTCGTTGCCCCAGCGGGCGATCGGCAACTGCTCTTCCAGGCGCACCATCACCTGATCGGGCCACACGCGGCGAACTTCGGCGTGGGCGATCCATGGCATCTGCTCCAGCTCATGGCGCATGCCGACAAGGTCGACACTGAAGAAGCTCGCACTGACAAAAGGTTCAATGCGTTGTTGCACCGATTGCTGACTGATGTAGCTCAGGTCGCCTTCCACGCTGATCTTGGCGATCGGCCGATCGGCGTACGGGAGCAGCCGCAGCGACAGCTCATAAGCGCCAAAACCCAGCACAAGCAGTAGCACCGGCCAGCTCAGGCGCTTGAGCAGGCTGAAATTCGGCCGCGGCAAACGCACGCTGATCGGCTCCTTGGCCACCAGACGGCTGGCACCACGCGGCACGGCCTTGCCGCGTAGCGGCGTGCCTGAACCTGGCTGATGACGAAGGACAGCGCCCATGCTTACCCCCGAGCCTCGACGCTGTCGGCAAGAATCGCCAACACCAACTGTTGGAAATCCAGACCGGCCGCCTGCGCCGCCATCGGCACCAGACTATGGTCGGTCATGCCCGGAACGGTGTTCACTTCGAGCAGCCAGAAACGCCCTTGCTCGTCCTGCATCACGTCGGCGCGCGCCCAGCCCTGGGTGCCCACGGCTTCGCAAGCACGGGCGGTCAAGGTTTTCAGTTCGGCTTCTTTGTCGGTCGACAGGCCACAGGGCACGCGGTACTGGGTGTCATTGGCCAGGTACTTGGCGTCGTAGTCGTAAAAGCTGTGCGAGGTGCCCAGGGCGATCGGTGGCAGCACTTCACCGCGCAGCATGGCGATGGTGAACTCCGGGCCGTGAATCCACTGCTCGACCAGCACCTGGCTGTCATAGCAGGCGGCGTCCTGCCAGGCGGCGATCAGCGCATTCACATCGCCAACCTTGGCCATGCCGATGCTCGAGCCTTCATGGGCCGGTTTGACGATCAGCGGGAAGCCCAGCTCGTCAGCGGCGCGGCGGCAGTCATCGGCGCTGGCCAGCACGGCGTGGCGTGGCGTGGACAGACCCAGGCTCTGCCACACCTGCTTGGTACGCAGCTTGTCCATGGCCAGGGCCGAAGCCAGGATGCCGCTGCCGGTGTAGGGAATACCGGCGCATTCGAGCAGACCCTGCATGCTGCCGTCTTCGCCGCCACGACCGTGGAGAACGATAAAGGCGCGGTCGATCTTCTCGCTGGTAAGGCGCGCGAGGAAGTCATCGCCCACATCGATACCAAAGGCGTCCACGCCAGCGCTCTGCAGCGCACTCAGCACGGCATTGCCGGATTTGAGCGATACCTCGCGCTCGGCGCTCTTGCCACCGAACAGCACGGCCACACGACCGAACGCCGAGACCGGCAGTTGAGATTTCAGGCTTTCGGCACTCATTTCTCTTGACCTTGCGCGCTGAACAGCGGGCTCTGCAGCAGTTGTGGGGCTACGCCGCCAATGTCACCGGCGCCCTGGCACAGCAGGATGTCGCCAGCGCGCAGCAGCGGCTTGATCAGCGGCGCCAGGTCGGCGCCGCGCTCGATATAGATGGGATCCAGCTGGCCGCGCTGACGGATGCTGTGGCACAGCTGACGGCTGTCAGCACCAGGAATCGGCTCTTCGCCGGCCGGGTAGACTTCCATCAGCAGCAGCACGTTGGCATCGGCCAGTACCTGCACGAAATCGTCGTACAGGTCGCGGGTACGGCTGTAGCGGTGCGGCTGGTAGACCATCACCAGGCGGCGCTCAGGCCAGCCACCACGCACGGCCTTGATCACCGCGGCCACTTCGCGGGGGTGATGGCCGTAATCGTCGACCAGCATCACTTCGCCGCCTTCGACCGGCAGCTGACCGTAAACCTGGAAGCGTCGACCGACGCCCTGGAACTGCGACAGGCCCTGGACGATGGCCTCATCGCTGATGCCCTCGTCGCTGGCGATGCAGATGGTCGCCAGGGCATTGAGCACATTATGGTTGCCGGGCATGTTCACCGACACGTCGAGCGGCTCGCAGTCCGGACGCAGCACGGTGAAGAAGGTCTGCATGCCCTGCTGGCGCACGTTGATGGCGCGCACGTCGGCGTCTTCGCTGAAACCGTAGGTCAGGGTCGGGCGGCCGACCTGGGAGAGAATCTCGCGTACCACCGGGTCGTCCACGCACAGCACGGCCAGGCCGTAGAACGGCAGGTTGTGGAGAAACTCGATGAAGGTCTTCTTCAACTTGTTGAAGTCGCCCTCATAGGTGCTCATGTGGTCCATGTCGATGTTGGTCACCACCGACACCATGGGCTGCAGGTGCAGGAAGCTGGCGTCGCTCTCGTCCGCTTCGGCGATCAGGTAGCGGCTGGAACCCAGCTGGGCATTGGTGCCCGCTGCATTCAAACGCCCGCCGATCACGAAGGTCGGATCCAGGCCACCTGCGGCGAACACCGAGGCCAGCAGGCTGGTGGTGGTGGTCTTGCCATGAGTGCCGGCTACCGCGATGCCATGGCGGTAGCGCATCAGCTCGGCGAGCATTTCGGCGCGCGGCACCACCGGAATTCGCAGTTCGAGCGCGGTGGCCACTTCCGGATTGGACGTGTTGATCGCACTGGAAACCACCAGCACGTCGGCGCTCTCGGCGTTCTCGGCGCGGTGGCCGATGAAGATTCGTGCACCAAAGTTTTCCAGGCGCTCGGTCACCGGCGAGGTTTTCAGGTCGGAGCCGGACACTTCGTAACCGAGGTTGAGCAGCACTTCGGCGATGCCGCACATGCCGGCGCCACCGATGCCGACGAAGTGGATGCGACGGATACGGCGCATGCGCCGCACTTCTGCCTTCACCGCTGCGGGAGACTTAGCCACGGGCCACCTCCAGACAAACATCGACAACGGTACGGGTAGCATCGGGCTTGGCCAGGCGACGTGCAGTGCTGGCCATTTGTTTGAGTCGTTCGGGGTGCATCAAGACCTCGGTCAGCTGCGCTGCAAGATCGGCAGCGTCAGTGGAGCGTTGTGGCAGAAGAACGGCAGCACCGTCCTTCGCGAGATAGCTGGCATTGCGCGTCTGGTGGTCGTCGATCGCATGGGGCAACGGCACCAGGAACGCCGGCAGGCCGGCGGCGGCCAGTTCGCTGACGGTCAGCGCGCCGGAGCGGCAGACCACCAGATCGGCCCAGGCGTAGGCGCGGGCCATGTCGCTGATGAATGGGGCGACTTGCGCTTCGACGCCCACAGCGGTGTAACGTTCGCCGGTCACCTCGGCGTGTTGCTTGCCGGCCTGGTGAAAGACTTCCGGGCGCAGCTCGGCAGATACCTGCGCCAGCGCCTCCGGCAGCAATTTGTTCAACGGTTCGGCGCCCAGGCTGCCGCCAAGAATCAGCAGGCGTGGCCGACGGCCGGTCAGCGAATCGCGGGGCGTTTCCAGGAACAGCTCCTCGCGCACCGGGTTGCCGGTGGTACGGCGCTTGTCCGAGGCGGCGAAGGTGTCGGGGAAAGCCTCGCAGACCCGGCTGGCGAATGCCACCAGGCTGCGATTGGCGGTACCGGCCACTGCATTCTGCTCGTGAATGATCAGCGGTACGCCGGCCAGCTTGGCCGCCAGGCCGCCCGGGCCGGTCACGTAGCCGCCCATGCCGAGCACGCACACCGGTTGCAGCTCACGCACCACCTTGCGCGCCTGGAACAGCGCCTTGAGCAGTTGCAGTGGCGCCTTGAGCAGCGACAGCTTGCCCTTGCCGCGCAGCCCACTGACGTTGATCAGGTGCAGCGGCAGGCCGGCAGCCGGCACCAGTTCGTTCTCGATGCCGCGCGGCGTGCCCAGCCAGTGCACTCGGTAGCCGCGCGCCTGGAACTCGCGTGCACAGGCCAGTGCCGGGAACACGTGGCCACCGGTGCCGCCAGCCATGATCAGTACGTTACCGGCCATGCTGCACCTCCCGCTCGGGCTCGGGGAAGTCGGCCTCATCGAACTCGATATCCTCGTTGCCCAGGCCGTTGCGCGTTTCCCACTCGATACGCAGCAACAGCGCCAGGCTGACGCAGCAGATCACCAGGGAGCTGCCGCCGTAGCTGAGGAACGGCAGGGTCAGGCCCTTGGTGGGCAGCAGACCGATATTCACGCCGATGTTGATCAGGAACTGGCCGATCCACAGGAAGCCCAGGCCGAAGGCCACATAGGCGGAGAAGAACTGCTTGGCCTTTTCTGCCCACAGGCCGATGTACAGGGCACGCACGCTGACGAACACGAACAGGCCAACGGTCGCTAGCGCGCCGACCAGCCCCAGTTCTTCGGCCAGTACCGAGAAGACGAAGTCGGTGTGCGCTTCCGGCAGGTAGAACTGCTTCTGGATGCTGTTGCCCAGGCCAACGCCCAACCACTCGCCGCGACCGAAGGCGATCAGCGCCTGGGTCAACTGGTAGCCGGAGCCGTATTGGTCGGCCCAGGGATCGGTGAAGGTGATCAGACGCTGCAGGCGATACTCCTGGCTCTGCACCAGTACGAACACCGCGCCGACCGCCAGGGCCACCATCAGCAGGAAACGGAACAGGCCAACACCGCCGAGAAACAGCATGGCCATGGCCGCGCCCATCATCACCACCGTCGCGCCGAAGTCGGGCTCGAGCAGCAGCAGGAAAGCCATCGGCAGCAGCACCACGAACGGCTTGAAGAAACCCGCCCAGCTCTCGCGCACTTCTTCCTGGCGACGCACCAGGTAGCCGGCCAGATAGAGCACCACGAAGACCTTGGCGATCTCCGAAGGCTGGATGTTGAACGCACCGAAACCGATCCAGCGCTTGGCACCGTTGACCTCACGGCCGATGCCGGGCAGCAGCACCAGTACCAGCAGGGCAACGGCCACCAGCAACAGGAACCAGCTGTGGCGCTGCCAGGCGGCCAGCGGAATCATCAGCACCACGCCTGCAGCGCCCAGGCCGATGGCCAGGTACACCAGATGGCGGATCATGTAGTACAGCGGGCTGCCGGTGTTCACCGCCGCCACCTCGGTGGACGCCGAGGAAATCATCACCAGGCCGAGGCCAAGCAGTGCCAGGCAGCCAGCGAGCATCGGGAAGTCCATGTCCAGGCCACGACGACGGCCGAATAGCGGGGACGGATAAGGGCGCAGGAAGGACAGCATCAGACGAGCGCCTCCACGGCCTGGGCGAACAGGCGCCCGCGTTCTTCGAAGTTCTTGAACATGTCCAGGCTCGCGCAGGCCGGCGACAGCAGCACCGCGTCGCCGCTCTGGGCAATGGCAGCGGCCTGCTCGACCGCGGCCTGCAGGCTGTCGACACGCAGGATGTCGACAGCGCCATCGAGCACCGCGGCCAGCTTGTCGGCGTCACGGCCGAGCAGCACCACGGCGCGGCAATGGGCCGCCACCGGCTTGCGCAGGCTGGAGAAGTCGGCACCCTTGCCGTCGCCACCGGCGATCAACACCAGCTTGCCGGTGATGTCGGCGCCCAGGCCCTCGATGGCCGCCAGGGCAGCCCCGACATTGGTGGCTTTGGAATCATCGTAATAGCTCACCCCGCCGCGCTCGCCGACCCACTGGCAGCGATGCGCCAAGCCGGTGAAGGCCTTGAGGGTATCGAGCATGGCCGCCATCGGCAGGCCCACGGCGTGACCCAGTGCCAGCGCCGCCAGGGCGTTGGACTGATTGTGCGCGCCCCGCACCTTCAGCTCGCGCACCGGCAGCAGCGCCTCGAACTGATAGGCCAGGTATTTCTCGCCATTTTCCTCGAGCAGGCCGAAACGCTTGAAGTCCGGCTTGCCGAGGCCAAAGCTCCAGCATGGCACCTGGTCGGCGATCATCGGCCGCGACAGCGGATCGTCACGGTTCACCACCACCTGCCGCGCGCCGCGGAAAATGCGGTGTTTGGCCAGGTGATAAGCCGGCAGATCGGCGTAGCGATCCATATGGTCTTCGCTGACGTTCAGGCAGGTGGCCACTTCGGCGTTGAGCAATTCGGTGGTTTCCAGCTGGAAGCTGGAGAGTTCGATCACATACAGCTCGACATCATCAGCCAGCAGGTCCAGCGCCGGGGTACCGAGGTTGCCGCCCACGGCAACCTTGCGCCCAGCCGCTGCGGCCATCTCGCCGACCAGGGTGGTCACGGTGCTCTTGGCGTTGGAGCCGGTGATGGCCACGATCGGCGCCTTCGCTTCGCGAGCGAACAGGTCGATATCGCCGGACAATTTGGCGCCACGCTTGGCCGCTTCCTGCAGGGCCGGGGTGGCCACGGCCAGGCCGGGGCTGATCAACAGCTCGCTGGCCCGGGCGAGGAAGTCCACGTCCAGCTCGCCACAACGCACTTCGACCTGCGGGAACTGTTCACGCAAGGTGCTCAGCTCCGGCGGATTGGCACGGGTATCGACCACGGCGAAGCGCACGCCCTGGCGCGCGAGGTAGCGCACCAGGGACATGCCGCTCTTGCCGAGGCCGACAACGATGCGGAATTGGTCGGAAGCGATCAGGCTCATGCTGTCCTCAACGCAGTTTCAAAGTAGCGAGGCCGATCAACACCAGAATGACGGTGATGATCCAGAAACGAACGATGACCCGTGGTTCGGGCCAACCCTTCAACTCGAAATGGTGATGAATCGGGGCCATGCGGAACACCCGCTTGCCGGTCAGCTTGAAGCTGGCGACCTGGATGATCACCGACAGGGTTTCCATCACGAACACGCCGCCCATGATGAACAGCACGATTTCCTGACGCACGATCACGGCGATGGTGCCCAGTGCGGCGCCCAGCGCCAGCGCACCGACGTCGCCCATGAACACCTGCGCCGGGTAGGTGTTGAACCACAGGAAGCCCAGGCCGGCGCCGATCAGCGCGCCGCAGAACACGATCAACTCACCCGCACCCGGCACGTAAGGAATCAGCAGGTACTCGGAGAAATTCACGTTACCCGACAGGTAGCAGAAGATGCCCAGGGCACCGCCGACCATCACGGTGGGCAGGATCGCCAGGCCATCGAGGCCGTCGGTCAGGTTGACCGCGTTGCTGGAGCCGACGATGACGAAATAGGTCAGCACCACGAAGCCGATGCCCAGCGGAATGCTGACATCCTTGAGCAGCGGCACGATCAGGGTGGTTTCGATCGGCGTCTGCGCAGTCATATAAAGGAAGGTGGCCGCGCCAAGACCGAATACCGACTGCCAGAAATACTTCCAGCGGCTCGGCAGGCCGCGCGAGTTCTTCTCGATCACCTTGCGGTAGTCGTCGACCCAGCCAATGGCGCCGAACAGCAGGGTGACGATCAGCACCACCCATACGTAGCGGTTGCTCAGGTCAGCCCACAGCAGAGTACTGACGGCGATGGCCGAGAGAATCAGCGCGCCACCCATGGTCGGCGTGCCTTTCTTGGACAGGTGCGATTGCGGGCCGTCGTTGCGCACGGCCTGGCCGATCTGGCGGATCTGCAGGGTACGGATCATCCACGGGCCGAGGAACAGCGCCAGCGCGAGCGCCGTCAGCACCCCGAGAATCCCGCGCAGGGTCAGGTACTGAAAGACCGCGAAGCCCTTGTGGAACTGTTGCAGATACTCTGCCAGCAGCAGCAGCATTTAGTGACTCTCCCCACTGTCGCCACACAGCGCGGCGACGACGTTTTCCATCGCGGCGCTACGTGAACCTTTAATTAGAATGGTGCTGTCGCCATGCTCGGCGCGTACCGCGTCGATCAGCGCGGCCTGGTCGGCGAAATGCCGGCCACCGAGCCCAAAGGCCTGTACGGCGTGTTTCATTTGCGGGCCGACTGCATACAGCACGTCAGCCTTGCCAATCGCGTATTCGCCGACGTCGCGGTGACCCTGCTCCGACCAGGCCCCCAGCTCACCGATATCGCCCAGCACCAGAACCTTGCGACCGGAGAAGCCGGCGAGGATGTCGATGGCGGCGCAGATCGAAGCGGGGTTGGCGTTATAGGTATCGTCGATCACCCGGGCGCCGTTGCGCGCCAGTTGCGCCACGGCACGGCCCTTGACCGGCAACAGGCTTTCCAGACCGTTCTTGATGGCCACCAGCGGCACAGCCAGGGCGTGAGCCGCCGCAGCGGCCGCCAGCGCATTGGCCACGTTGTGCTCACCGAGCAGATTCAGTTGCACGCGGGCCTGACCTTCGTGGCAGAACAGCGTGAACGCTGGGCAGCCACGCGGATCGCGGCTCATTTCCAGAGCATGGAAATCGGCACGGGCGTCGCGCAGGGCAAAGCTCAGTACGCGGCGACCGGCAGCACGCTTGACCCAGCGCTCGAACGCCACGTCATCGCGGTTGAGCACGGCAACGCCAGTCTCGCTCAGGCCTTCGATGATCTCGCCCTTGGCCAGCACGATGTTTTCGGGGCCGCCGAACTCGCCTACGTGGGCGTTGCCGGCATTGGTGATGATCGCCACCTGCGGTTTGGTCAGGCCAACGGTGTAGGCGATCTCGCCGATAGCCGAGGCGCCCAGCTCGATGACCGCGCCGGTGTGTTCGGGCGCCAGCTCCAGCAGGGTCAGCGGGACGCCCAGCTGATTGTTCAGGTTGCCACGGGTGGCCAATACGGCGCCGCCGTCCTGAGCGCACGAGGCGCGCAGGATGGCCGCGAGCATTTCCTTGACGGTGGTCTTGCCGCTGGAGCCGGTAACCGCGGCAAGCAGGCCACCGTAGGCCTGGCGGTTGAGCGCGCCCAGCTGACCGAGCGCCAGGGTGGTATCGGCCACCACCAGCTGAGGCAGGTCGACATCCGCGACTTCACGCGCCACCAGCGCAGCGACGGCGCCCTTGGCCGCAACCTGGGCCAAGTAATCATGCCCGTCGAAACGTGGGCCGCTGAGGGCAACGAACAGCTGGCCAGGCACGATGCTGCGGCTGTCGGTGCTGACGGCCGCGAAGGCACGATCTTCGCCAACCACACGAGCATTCAGCGCACCGGCCACTTCGCTCAACCGCAATGCCTTAAGCATGTGCCGCCTCCCATGCTGCCAGTGCACGACCGGCTTCCTGCAGATCGGAGAACGGCTGACGCACGCCGTCGATTTCCTGGTAGTCCTCATGGCCCTTGCCGGCCAGCACCACCACGTCGCCAACCTGGGCTTCGCCGATCAACTGGGCGATGGCAAGGCCGCGACCCTGCACGAAGCGCACCTGATCAGCGTTACGGAAGCCTTCGCGAATATCGTCGAATATCTGCCCTGGCGCTTCGCTGCGCGGGTTGTCGTCGGTGACCAGCGCGACGTCGGCAAGGCGCTCGACCACTTCGGCCATCAGCGGACGCTTGCCGCGATCACGGTCGCCACCGCAGCCAAACAGGCACAGCAGACGGCCGGTCACGTGAGGGCGCAGCGCACCCAGCACCTGTTCCAGTGCGTCCGGGGTGTGGGCATAGTCGACCACCACCAGCGGCGCCTGTTGGCCACCCAGGCGCTGCATGCGGCCAATCGGCCCCTGCAGACGCGGCAGCACCTTGAGAATTTCGTCCAGCGGGTAATCCATGGCCACAAGCGCACCGACCACCGCCAGCAGGTTGCTCAGGTTGAAACGGCCCAGCAGCGAGCTGCGCAGGTTGCCTTCGCCACGGGGGGTAACCAGCGTGGCGCGCACGCCCTGGTCATCGAAATGGATATCGCGGCAGAACAGATAAGCGCTCTGCTCTTGCAGGCTGTAACCGATCAGACGCGAGTCGCGCTCCTGGGCGGCCAACTGGCGGCCAGTCGCATCGTCCAGGTTGATGACGCGGGCGCGCAGACTCGGCCAGGCGAACAGTGCAGCCTTGGCGGCCTGATAGGCCTCCATCGAGCCGTGATAGTCCAGGTGATCACGCGACAGGTTGGTGAACACCGCCACATCGAAATCAAGCGCGGCAACCCGGCCCTGATGCAGGCCATGGGACGAGACTTCCATGGCGATCGCTCGCGCACCGCCCTTCTTCAGGCCAGCCAGGGTCGCCTGCACGCCGATCGGATCCGGCGTGGTGTGCAGACCCTGAGCCAGCGATCCATAGAAGCCGTTGCCGAGGGTGCCGACGATGCCGCACCGCTCGCCGAGCAGATCCAGGGCCTGGGCCAGCAACTGGCTGACGCTGGTCTTGCCGTTGGTGCCGGTGATACCGACCATGTGCAGACCGCGGCTCGGCTCGCCGTAGAAGCGGCCGGCGATGGCCGACAGCTGACCGGCCAGGCCTTTGATGGCGACCAGTTCGGCGCTCTCGGCGGTCATCGGCAACGAGCCGTCGACCTCAAAGGCAACCGCGGCGGCGCCACGGGAAATCGCGTCGGCAATATGCACGCGACCGTCCTGACGAGTGCCGGGCACGGCCAGGAACAGGTCGCCAGGGCGCACCTGGCGGCTATCGAGGGTCAGCTCGCGGATCAGCACGCCGCTGCTTGCCTGAGGCAACAACTGGTTCAATGGCATGGGCATCAGCCGCGCCCTCCATTAGGGGTGGCCGCTGCCGGCGCATCGACTTGCGCTGCCGTGGTCGCGGGCAGGTTGTCCGGGGTGATGTTCATCAGGCGCAGGCCGCCAGCCATGACACGGCTGAATACCGGTGCCGACACCAGGCCGCCGTAATAGCCGCTCTTGCTCGGCTCGTCGATGACCACGGCCATTGCGATGCGTGGATTGCTCGCCGGTGCAAAGCCGGCGAACAGCGAGCGGTAGGCGTTGGCCTGGTAGCCCTTGGTACCGGAAGCGGTCTTGCGCGCGGTGCCGCTCTTGCCGGCCACGTGATAACCCGGCACCTGGGCACGGAATACCCCGCCCGGCGCTTCGATAACCTGCTGCAACATGCCTTGCAGGGTATGGGCGACGTCTTCGGGGATCACTTGCACGCTGTCGCGCACGCGGTCGGTGCGGGTCAGCGACATCGGCACGCTGCGTCCGCTGTTGCCGAGCACGGCATAGGCATGGGCCAGCTGCACAGCGGTTACCGACAGGCCATAACCGTAGGACAGCGTGGCGGTTTCCGCCTTGCGCCACTCACGGTGGTTGGGCAGGTTGCCGACGCGTTCGCCCGGGAAGCTCAGACCGGTGTCCTGGCCCAGACCGACCTGCTGCATGACGTCATAAATAGCTGCGCCGCCAATATCGAAGGCGACCTTGCTCATGCCCACGTTACTGGACTTGATCAGAATACCGGTCAGGTCGAGCACGCCATCCGGTGCACGGGACACGTCCTTGATGGTGTACCGACCGATCTGCAGCGTACCGCCCTGCACATCGACCTTGTCGGTCGGCTTCCAGCGCCCGGTTTCCAGGGCGGCGCTCATGGAGAACGGCTTCATGGTCGAGCCCGGCTCGAATACGTCGATCATGGCGCGGTTACGCATGGCCGCTGGCTGCAGGTTGCGACGGTTGTTGGGGTTGTAGGTCGGCTGGTTGACCATCGCGAGAATCTCGCCGGTCTTCACGTCGATCATCACCAGGCTGCCGGCCTTGGCGCCGAACTCGACCAGTGCATTGCGCAGTTCACGGTGCGCCAGGTACTGCAGACGCAGGTCGATGGACAGCGCCAGCGCCTTACCGGCCTTGGCGTTCTGGGTCACCTGCACATCACGGATCAGGCGGCCACGACGATCCTTGAGCACCTGGCGCTTGCCAGGCACACCGGCCAGCCAGTCCTCGAACGCCAGCTCGACGCCTTCGCGGCCGCGGTCGTCGATGTCGGTGAAACCGACCATATGGGCGGTCACTTCGCCAGCCGGGTAGAAACGACGAAACTCCTCGATGGAGTAGACGCCCGGCACCTTGAGATCGAGCACGCGCTGGCCCTGCTCGGGGGTCAGGCCGCGCACCAGGTACATGAATTCGCGTTCGGCGTTGGCCTGCAGGCGCTGGGCGAAGGCGTTGGGCTCCTGGCCGAGGGCAGCTGCCAGCACCGGCCACTGCGCCTTGCCGGCCTGCAGTTCCTTGCCGTTGGCCCACAGGGTGGTAACCGGGGTACTGACCGCCAGCGGCTCACCGTTACGGTCGGTGATCAGGCCACGGTGCGCCGGAATCGGGATATGCCGCACGCTACGCGCGTCGCCATGGGCCTTGAGGAAGTCATGGTCGAACACATGCAGCTCGAAGATGCGCGCCGCAATGGCCGCGACCATCAGTGCCAGCAGTAGCATGACCAGGCGGAAGCGCCATGGGTAAAGAGCCCCTTCGAGCTTCATCATGGCGCCACCATGCGCACTTCGGCGGCGTCCGGGATGCGCATCTTCAGCTGTTCGCTGGCCAGGGTCTCGATACGGTTGTGGGCCGTCCAGGTGCTTTGCTCGAGGATCAGCCGGCCCCATTCGGCCTGCGCCTTGTCACGCACACTGAGTTCGCCGTACAGGCTGTTGAGCAACTGGCGATTCCAGTGCGCACTGTAGGACACCGCCAGCGCGGAGCCGAGCACGGCGACAAACAGCACCAGCATCAGCAGGCTGCCCTTGGGAAAACGCTTGATGCTCAGGCCGCTCATCGCAGCTTCTCCGCAACACGCATGACCGCGCTGCGCGAGCGGGGGTTGGCCTTGAGCTCGGCTTCCGAGGCGAACTGCGGCTTGCCGAGCAGTTTCAGGCGCGGCTCGAAGGCTTTTGGAATGATCGGCAGGTCCCGCGGCAGTTTATCCAGCTCGCCCTTGGCGTGCTTGCGCATGAACTGCTTGACGATGCGGTCTTCCAGGGAGTGGAAGCTGATCACCACCAGGCGACCACCGACTTCGAGGTTCTCCAGCGCAGCATCCAGGCCCTGCTGCAGATCGCCCAATTCGTTATTGACGTGAATGCGCAGCCCCTGGAAAGCGCGGGTCGCCGGATTCTTGCCTTTTTCCCACGCGGGATTGGCGACGGTCAGCACCTGCGCCAGATCGGCAGTACGCTCGAACGGCTGCTCCTGGCGGCGGGTGACCACGGCGCGCGCCATGCGCCTGGCGAAACGCTCCTCACCGTACTCCTTGAAGACCCGAGCGATCTCGTCTTCATCGGCGCTAGCGATGAATTGCGCCGCGCTGACGCCACGGGAGGGATCCATGCGCATGTCCAGCGGGCCATCATTGAGAAAGCTGAAGCCGCGCTCGGCGTCATCGAGCTGTGGCGACGAGACGCCCAGATCGAGCAGAACGCCGCTGACCTTGCCCGCGAGGTCGCGGACAGCGAGCTCGTCACCGAGTTCCGCAAAACTTCTCTGTACAACGACAAAGCGGCCGTCTTCGGCCGCTAGCGCATTTCCAGTCGCGATTGCCAATGGGTCCTTGTCGAACCCCAGCAAGCGACCGCCTGGCCCGAGCCTCTCGAGGATCAGCCGGCTGTGCCCGCCCCGCCCGAACGTGCCATCTACATAGCAGCCATCGGCGCGCAACGAGAGCGCCGCAACGGCTTCCTCGAGCAACACGGTGATATGGCGGAAGGTAGAGGTCATGTTCACAGAATCAGGTCACGAAGGTCATCGGAAAGAGCACCCGGTTGCTTGATGGCGGCCAGATCAGCATCGGCCACGGCATTCCAGGAATCCTCGTCCCACAGTTGAAATTTATTGAGCTGCCCCACCAACATCGCGCGCTTGTCCAACTTGGCGTACTCACGCAAACGCGGCGGAACCAGGAAACGACCACTGCCATCCAGCTCGAGATCGACGGCATTACCAATCAGCAGACGTTGCAGGCGGCGGTTCTCTTCACGGAAGGAGGCCAGCTCGCGCAGCTTGTTCTCGATGATTTCCCACTCCGGCAGCGGGTAGACACAAAGGCAGGGATCAATGGCGTCGATGGTGACGATGAGCTGGCCAGCCGAACGCGAAACGAGCTCGTCCCGATACCGACTTGGCATCGCGAGCCGCCCTTTGGCGTCAAGACTTATGGCATTAGCTCCGCGAAACACGATCGCGTTTCCCCTTTAATTAGCCATCAGCATCCAAAAAAACCCACTTCATGCCACTTTTCACCACCGGAGCACACTATAGGAACGCGCATACCCCACCGTCAAGGCGCGCCAGAACGGAAAATTCCTTATAGAACGGAGATTTAGCGAATAAATGAGAAGTGGGACGAGCGCCCAGAGCGGGAAAGATGGCTAAAAAACAAACACATACCGGAACCTACCCAACGAACTTAAAGTAGTTTGTTAAGAGTAAGATTTTTTCGGTATTAGAAATGAGGAGAAGGGACACAAAGCAGAAGAGGTGGAGAGTCGATCTGTAAGCCGGGTTCTGTCGAGGACAGTCATTCCTCTACGACGCACATCACTGTACGCCTTTAGCAACCTACCCGGTTCCAGCGCGGGCCACGCCAATGGAACCCTATTTGGTCTTGCTCCGAGTGGGGTTTGCCTAGCCACGGACTGTTACCAGCCGTGCGGTGCGCTCTTACCGCACCTTTTCACCCTTACCGGCGCCGAAGCGCTTAGGCGGTTATTTTCTGTGGCACTTTCCGTAGGCTCGCGCCTCCCAGGCGTTACCTGGCACTCTGCCCTATGGAGCCCGGACTTTCCTCCCCCTTCCAGATGGAAGGCAGCGACTGTCCGATCGACTCTCCGCTGACAAGGGTAACCGCTGTGCCCCGCCGAGAACAAGATCAACCGTCTTGCTGACGCTCTAACGCGGCCTGATAAAGCAGATTCTTGCGCACCCCGGTGATCTGCGCCGCCAGCGCCGCCGCACGCTTGAGCGGCATTTCGGCGAGCAACAGGTCGAGCACCCGCAGCGCCTCGACACTCACCGCCGCTTCGTCTTCCGGCGCCTGCCAACCCGCCACCAACACTACGCACTCGCCGCGCTGCTGGTTGGCATCGGCCGCCACCCACTCGCACAACTGATCGAGCGGCAGCCCTTGCAGGGTTTCGAAGGTTTTGGTCAGCTCGCGCGCCAGCAGCGCCTGACGATCAGCACCAAAGACCTCGCGCATGTCCTGCAGGCATTCGAGGATGCGATGCGGCGCCTCATAGAAGATCAAAGTACGCGGCTCTTCGCGAACCAGCTCCAGGCGCGCCCGCCGGCCCACGGTCTTGGCCGGCAGAAAACCCTCGAAAACGAAACGATCCGATGGCAGCCCGGCCGCCGACAAGGCGGCGATCAATGCACAGGCGCCTGGCACCGGCACGACCCGCACACCCGCTGCCCGGGCCTGGCGCACCAGGTGGTAGCCGGGATCGGAAATCAGCGGCGTGCCGGCATCGGAAATCAGCGCCACGTCATCCCCCGCCAGCAGGCGCTCGATGAAGCGATTGCCCTCGTCACGCTCGTTATGCTCGTGACAGGCCGCCAGCGGCGTGCCAATGCCGAAGTGCTGCATCAGCCGCGCCGAGTGCCGGGTGTCCTCGGCAGCGATCAGCGTGACCGCGCCGAGCACCTTCAATGCCCGGGCACTGAGGTCGTCGAGATTGCCAATGGGCGTCGCCACCACGAACAGAGTGCCCGCGGCGCTTCGGGGTGCTTCATTAGCGATCACGGCAGTGCCTCTTCAATAGTGGAAAGCGGCCATTGTAACGCGAGCGAACCGCCAGGGCGGATAGGCACTGCCAACGCGAGTGCCTGCGACCTCTGCGTACCGGTTAACACCTTCGTCGTCGCGCCAAGGCGGTGCCTTGGGTACAATCCCGCGTTCATTTGCTCAAGAACCGGAATCGCTTACATGATTGCCTGCCTGCGTCCGCTCTCTGCACTCTGCCTAGCCGGCCTGCTCGTTGCCTGCAGCAGCTCGCCCTCCTCGAACCTCGGCGAACTGCCCCGCACGCCCCAGGCCAGCGTGGAGCAGATGCTCCAGAAAGCCGGTACCAGCCAGAGTGAAGATGCCCAGCTTCTGCGCCTGTCCGCCGCCGACCTGGCCGCCAAACAAGGCAATACCCAGCGCGCCGAGAGCATTCTCGGGCAGGTCGACCTGCAGCTGCTCAAGCCGGCGCAGCAGATCTACGCCAGCACCCTCAAGGCCGAACTGGCCCTGGCGCGCAATGATGCCAAGGCCGCCCTCGACGCACTCGCCCACCCCAGCCTCGAGCGCCTCGGCGAACTGCCGGTCGAGCAGCAGGCGCGCACCCAGCTGGCACGTGCCAACGCCCTCGAGAAGGATGGCCAGCTTCTCGCCGCTGCCCGCGAGCGGGTGTTCATCGCTCCGCTGCTGAGCGGCGACGAATCGCAGCGCAATCAGGACCACATCTGGAGGCTGGTCTCCAGCCTGCCGGCAGAACCGGCCCCGACCGCCGCCGACGCCGATCTGGCTGGCTGGCTGTCGCTGGCCCAGGTGGCGAAAACCGTCGGCACGCTCAAGCAGCAGCAGGACGCCATCGACAACTGGCTGGCCCAGCACCCGAACCATCCGGCAGCCCAGCAGTTGCCCAAGGCCCTCGCCGACCTGCGCGCGCTGTCCAGCAAGCCGCTGGAGAAGATCGCCCTGCTGCTGCCCCAGGAAGGCCAGCTGGCCTCGGTATCACGCGCCCTGCGTGATGGCTTCCTGGCCGCCCACTATCAGGCGCAGCAGGCCGGTGAACAGCCACCGCAAATCCAGCTTTACGACAGTGCCCGCCTGACCTCGCTGGATGACTTCTACCGCCAGGCAAAAGCCGATGGTGTTCAACTGGTGATTGGCCCACTGGAAAAGAACCTGGTCACCCAGCTGGGCAACCGTGATCAGCTACCGATCACCACCCTGGCCCTGAACTACGCCGATCCGGGCGCCAAGAACCCGGCCCAGCTGTTCCAGTTCGGCCTCGCCGCCGAGGACGAGGCCCGCGAGGTAGCCCGCCGCGCCTGGGCCGACGGCATGCGCAGCGCCGTCGCCCTGGTCCCCAAGGGCGAGTGGGGCAACCGCGTGCTGGACGCCTTCCGCCAGAGCTGGCAAGCCGCCGGCGGCAACTTCCTGGGCGCCGAGCAGATCGACCAACCCGTCGACATGGCCGGCCAGGTCGCCCGCCTGATGCAGGTCAACGGCACCTCGCGCCGCCAGGACGTGGACTTCATCTTCCTCGCCGCCACCCCGCAACAGGCCCAGCAGATCAAGCCGACCCTGGCCTACCAATACGCCGGCGACGTGCCGGTGTATGCCACCTCGCACCTGTTCAGCGGCAGCATGAGCGCGGCCCAGTACCGCGACCTGGACGGGATCCGCTTCTGCGAAACCCCCTGGCTGCTGGATGCCAACGACCCACTGCGTCAGCAGGTCAACAGCCAGTGGCCACAAGCCGGCGGCAGCCTGGGGCGTCTGTACGCCATGGGCGTCGACGCCTTCCGCCTGGCACCACGCCTCGACCAGCTCAAGGCGCTGCCTGATAGCCGCGTCGAAGGCCTGTCCGGCAACCTGAGCCTGAACGCCTCGCAGCGTGTCGAGCGCCAACTGCCCTGGGCGCAATTCAGCAATGGCCAGGTTCAGCGCCTGCCTGAAAGCAACATTGAGTGACGATCCGCGCCATGTCAGTGGGCGAGCGGCCGAAGCCCTCGCTCGCGAGCATATGCAAAGCCATGGTCTGAGCCTGATCAGCCAGAACTGGCGCGGCCAGCGTGGCGAACTCGATCTGGTCATGCTCGATGGCGATACAGTAGTATTCGCCGAAGTGCGCTACCGCAAGCACAGTGCCTGGGGTGGCGCGGTCGAAAGCGTCGACAGGCGCAAGCGTGACAAGCTGATCGCCACCGCCATGCAATTTCTGCAACAGGAGAAGCGCTGGGCCAAACATCCCTGCCGTTTCGATGTCATAGCCGTAGGCCATGGCAGACCCGCATCACTGGAATGGATCAGAAACGCCTTCGACAGTTGAAGCACTTGCTCACTGAGACGCCCTGATTCACCGCCCTTTCCAACGACAGTGCCACGCGCCCACGGGCCGCGGCCTCGTTATAGTCAAGGTCAAAGCTCTACATGGACATGCAAGCCCGTATTCGCCAGCTGTTTCAAGCCAGCATCGAAACCAAGCACCACGCCATGGAGGTCCTGCCTCCATTCATCGAGCACGCCAGCCAGGTGATGGTTCAGGCACTGCTCAGCGAAGGCAAGATTCTCTCCTGCGGCAATGGCGGTTCAGCGGGTGACGCGCAGCATTTCTCGTCCGAGCTGCTCAACCGCTTCGAGCGCGAGCGCCCGAGCCTGCCAGCGATCGCCCTGACCACCGACAGCTCGACGATCACCTCGATCGCCAACGATTACAGCTACAACGAGGTTTTCTCCAAGCAGATCCGCGCCCTGGGCCAACCGGGCGATGTGCTGCTGGCCATTTCCACCAGCGGCAACTCGGCCAACGTGATTCAGGCCATCCAGGCCGCCCATGATCGGGAAATGACCGTGGTGGCCCTCACCGGCCGCGACGGTGGCGGCATGGCTTCGCTGCTGCTGCCGGAAGACGTCGAGATTCGCGTGCCGTCAAAGGTCACGGCGCGCATCCAGGAAGTTCATTTGTTGGCCATACACTGCTTGTGCGACCTTATCGACAGTCAACTGTTTGGGAGTGAAGAATGACCCGTTCACCACTGATCTTCGCCGCCTTGGCACTGAGCCTGATCCTGGGCGGTTGTGGCAGCCGCAGCATTGGCAACAAGATCGACGACCAGTTCGTCGGCCCCAATGTCGCCAACGCCATCACCCGTGCTCACGCCGACCTCGCCAGCCCCACCTCGCGCATCGTGGTGACCAGCTACAACGGCGTGATCCTGCTTGCCGGGCAGACGCCGCGCGCCGAACTGAAGAGCACCGCCGAACAGGCCGCACGCACCGTACAAGGCGTGCGCAAGGTGCACAATGAGCTGCAGGTGCAGCAGCCCACTTCGCTCCTGGCGCGCAGCAACGATTCGCTGCTGACCACCAAGATCAAGACCCAGATGCTCGCCGACAGCGGCGTACCGGGCAGCCGCATCAAGGTGATCACCGAAAACGGCATCGTCTACTTGCTCGGCGTGGTCAGCCGCCAGGAAGCCAACGCCGCGAGCAACGTGGTGCAGAGCACCTCGGGGGTGCAGAAGGTCATCAAGCTGTTCCAGTACACCGACTGATCACGGCAAGCACCACGGGAAAACGCCAGCCAGGCAGCGCCTGACTGGCGTTTTTTTATGCCTGCCGCTCAGGCCGATAGCGCAACGTCGCGTGCCTGCCAGCCATGCAGATGCCTGGACACCACCAGGAGACGGTTGCCCACTCCCAGCGTCGAGGCGACGCAACGTCCCTGCTCATCCCAGAATGCACTGCGTCCTGCCGCAGCCCAGCCGCCCGTAGGGCCGCCATGATTGGCCACCAGCACCGCCATACCGTGACGCTGCGCGTGGCCCTGCAACAGCGAGCTGTCGTGTGGATAACCGCCCTCGCCGATCAATACACTGGCCGCATACACCTGGGCACCACGCTCTGCGGCCTCTGCGGGATGCTCGGCATGAGCGAAGTCGGCACACACCGATAACGCCACGGACGTGCCCTCGACGAGCAACAGCTCGCCGCCCTGGCCAGCGCTGAAAAACTGCTCCTCACCTGCATGCAGGTGCTGCTTGATGTAGATGGCCCGCGAACCGTCCGGATACAGAATGCAGGCCGCGATTTGCGGCTTGTCGCGCCCTGGAACACGCAACGGCAAACCGACCACTGCCGTCATCCCCGCCGTCATGGCCAGGCTGCACAACGGCTCGAGCAACGGACTGTCAGCAGGCTGCGCCAGTGCACCGGCCAGCGCCGGCTCATAGCCACTGAGCGACAGCTCGGGGAAGATGATCAACCGCGCGCCCAACTCACCGGCCCGGCGCATGAAATCCAGGTGCAAGGCCAGGTTGGCGACGAGATCGCCAGCCTGCACCGCGCATTGAGCCGCTACTAGAACAGGTGACGACATAGCCCCCTCCGCAAAGGCGCAACTTTAACCCAACGCGCCAGGCGAATATGAGTAGCAATAAAAAAGCCAGTCAGGTCACCCTGACTGGCTTTCTTGTAGCTGCGGCGTTAGCCCGGATCAGACACCCGAAGCTTTGGCAGCGGCAACGTCTTTGATGGACAGTTTGATACGGCCACGGTTGTCGACGTCCAGTACCAGCACTTCGACTTCCTCACCTTCCTTGAGAATGTCGGTGACTTTCTCTACGCGCGCATCGCTGAGCATGGAGATGTGCACCAGACCGTCCTTGCCCGGCAGGATGTTGACGAATGCGCCGAAGTCGACGATACGCTCAACCTTGCCGACGTAGATCTTGCCGATCTCGGCTTCTGCGGTGATACCCAGAACGCGCTGACGAGCAGCTTCTGCAGCATCCTTGGTTTCGCCGAAGATCTTGATCGAACCGTCGTCTTCGATATCGATCGACGCCTTGGTCTCTTCGCAGATGGCACGGATGGTGGCGCCGCCTTTACCGATGACGTCGCGGATCTTGTCCTGGTCGATCTTCATGGCGATCATGGTCGGTGCGTTTTCCGACAGTTCGCTACGCGATTGAGCAATGACCTGATTCATCTGGCCGAGGATATTCAGGCGCGCTTCCAGGGCCTGGCCCAGGGCGATTTCCATGATTTCTTCGGTGATGCCCTGGATCTTGATGTCCATCTGCAGCGCGGTGACGCCATTGGCGGTACCGGCTACCTTGAAGTCCATGTCGCCCAGGTGATCTTCGTCACCGAGGATATCGGTCAGCACGGCGAACTTCTCGCCTTCCTTGACCAGACCCATGGCGATACCGGCAACCGGCGCCTTCATCGGTACACCGGCGTCCATCAGGGCCAGGGAAGCGCCGCACACGGAAGCCATCGACGACGAACCGTTGGATTCGGTGATTTCCGATACCACACGGATGGTGTACGGGAACACGTCGGCAGCCGGCAGCATGGCCTGCACCGAACGACGCGCCAGCCGGCCGTGACCGATCTCGCGACGGCCAGTGGCGCCCATGCGACCACACTCGCCCACCGAGTACGGCGGGAAGTTGTAGTGCAGCATGAAGGGGTCTTTCTTCTCGCCTTCGAGGGTGTCGAGCAGCTGTGCGTCACGGGCGGTACCGAGGGTGGCAACGACCAGCGCCTGGGTTTCGCCACGGGTGAACAGCGCCGAACCGTGAGTCTTGTCCAGAACACCGACTTCGATGTTCAGGCCACGCACGGTACGGGTGTCACGGCCATCGATACGCGGCTTGCCGTTGACGATGTTCTCGCGCACGGTGCGGTATTCGATTTCGCCGAAGGCTTCTTTGACTTCGCCAGCAGAAGGCTGGCCTTCTTCCCCGGAGAACTTGGCAACCACCTGATCTTTCAGCTCGCCAAGGCGCGCGTAACGATCCTGCTTGATGGTGATGGTGTAAGCCTGGGAAATCGCATCGCCGAACTCGCTACGGATAGCCGACAGCAGTGCGGTGTTTTCAGCTTTTGGCTTCCAGTCCCAGGTCGGCTTGGCAGCTTCGGCGGCCAGCTCGGTAACGGCCTGGATAACGGCCTGGAATTCATCATGGGCGAACAGTACGGCGCCCAGCATCTGGTCTTCGGTCAGCTCTTTGGCTTCCGATTCGACCATCAGCACGGCGTCCTTGGTACCGGCCACGACCATGTCCAGGCTGGACGCCTTGAGCTGCTCGTAAGTCGGGTTCAGCAGGTAGCCGGTTTCCGGGTGGAAGGCTACGCGGGCGGCGCCGATCGGGCCGTTGAACGGAATGCCGGAGATCGCCAGGGCAGCCGAGGTACCGATCATCGCAGCGATGTCCGGGTCGGTCTTCTTGCTGGTGGAAACCACGGTGCAGATGACCTGCACTTCGTTCTGGAAGCCTTCCGGGAACAGCGGACGGATCGGGCGATCGATCAGACGCGAAGTCAGGGTTTCTTTCTCGCTCGGGCGCGCTTCACGCTTGAAGAAGCCGCCTGGGATCTTGCCCGCAGCGTAGGTTTTTTCCTGGTAGTGAACCGACAGCGGGAAGAAGCCCTTGCTCGGGTCGGCGGTCTTGGCACCGGTAACGGCAACCAGCACGCTGACATCATTGTCGACGGTGACCAGCACGGCGCCGGAGGCTTGACGGGCGATACGGCCAGTCTCGAGGGTTACGGTCGACTGACCGAATTGAAATTTCTTGATTACCGGGTTCACGGTGTTTTCCTTCTCTCTGTTGCCTTTGGGGAAACGGTTTCTTGCGAATTCGTGGGCAGTGGCTTCGGGAGTCGGCCCGGCGCTGTCCAAGCGGGTGAAGCGTCAAAACGGGTGAAGCATAAACGCAAAAGCTGGAAGCGGGGCGAGCCCACTTCCAGCTTTTGCAGTCAACGGCGCATAAGCATTGCTTAGCGACGCAGACCCAGGCGACCGATCAGGGCGCTGTAACGGCTGGTGTCTTTACCCTTCAGGTAGTCCAGCAGCTTGCGGCGCTGGTTAACCATACGGATCAGGCCACGACGCGAGTGGTGGTCTTTGCCGTTGGCCTTGAAGTGACCTTGCAGCTTGTTGATGTTGGCGGACAGCAGAGCAACCTGAACTTCCGGGCTACCGGTATCGCCTTCGGCTTGCTTGTAGTCGTTAACGATCTGAGCTTTTTCTTCAACGCTGAGTGCCATGTGGGCATCCTCTCATCTGGAGATTGTCGCGAGCGACAGTCTCAATAGGCCGGGAATCGCTTCCCGTGTTTTAAAAGGAGGTATGACCGTGCCTATTGACAGCCACCCTCGATACGAGCCGCCTGAGCGGCTCGCCACGGTCATGCAGACCGAATAAGGCGACGCGGCGCAATGCGCCCGTCTTCGCTCACTTCACCGATACCGATGAAGCGACCATTGTGATCCTGTACCCGCACCATGCCGAACTTCGGCGCATCCGCGGCGCGGACGGGCTGCCCTTGCAGCCAGTAGAACGCGCTGTGCTCAGAAAAGCTCAGCAGTGGCCAGTGTTCCAGCCCGCTGTCCACTGGGTGCAGGAAGCGATCGACCGCTTCGTTGCCGCCATCGGCGTGCACCTGTTCCAGCTCTTCCAGGGTAACGGTCTGCAGCAGGCCGAACGGTCCGGCCTTGACCCGACGCAGCTCGGCGACATGCGCCCCACAACCCAGAAGGTGACCAATATCCTCGACCAGCGTACGGATATAGGTGCCTTTGCTGCAATCTACCGCCAGGCTTGCCTTGTCGGCAGCGCAGCTCAGCAGTTCCAGGCGCGCAATAGTAACAGAACGCGCCTCGCGCTCCACTACTTCTCCTGCGCGCGCCAGCTTGTACAGCGGCTGACCGTCACGCTTGAGCGCCGAGTACATCGGCGGCACCTGGCTGATGTCGCCACGAAAGCGCGGCAGCAGCGCTTCGATGTCGCCAGCCGCAACGTTAACCTCACGCCGTTCGAGCACTTCCCCCTCGGCATCGGCCGTGGTGGTGGTAACGCCCAGCTGCATGACGGTCTCGTAGCCCTTGTCGGCATCGAGCAGGTACTGGGAGAACTTGGTCGCCTCACCGAAGCACAGCGGCAGCACGCCGGTGGCCAAGGGGTCGAGGCTGCCGGTGTGGCCGGCCTTCTCGGCGTTGAGCAACCAACGCACCTTCTGCAACGCGGCATTGGAGCTGAAGCCCTTGGGCTTGTCGAGCAGGATGATGCCGTCGACCTTGCGACGAATACGCTTTACCTGGGCCACGTACTTACTCCTTGGCCTCGGTATTGCTGTCGCCGTGCTTGCTGTCCTCGGTCACCGCACGCTCGATCAGCGCCGACAGCTGAGCACCGCGAATCACGCTCTCGTCGTAATGAAAACGCAGGTTCGGCACGCTACGCAGCTTCATCGCCTTGCCCAGTTGCATGCGCAGGAAACCGCTGGCGTCGTTGAGCACCTTGAGGCTCTGCGCTACAGGGTCGACGCCCTCTTCCGGCTCGGCCCCCATGACGGTGACGTACACCTTGGCGTGGCTGGCGTCACGGCTGACATCCACCGCCGTAACGGTCACCAGCCCACCCAGGCGCGGGTCTTTGACTTCGGTGCGAATCAGCTGCGCCAACTCGCGTTGAATCTGGTCGCCGATGCGCTGGGCACGGCTATAGTCTTTGGCCATCGTTGCTACCTTCCACTCGTCTCGATGCCTGCAAAAGCACCGGACTCAAAAGCGGCAAACGCCCGGCCGCGCAAAAGCGGGGCCGGGCGTTGCGTGTTGCGACTCGCGATTACAGGCTGCGAGCCACCTGGACTTTCTCGAACACTTCGATCTTGTCGCCGACCTTGACGTCGTTGTAGCTCTTCACCGCGATACCGCACTCCATGCCATTACGCACTTCGGCCATATCGTCCTTGAAGCGACGCAGGGACTCCAGCTCGCCTTCGAAGATCACCACGTCGTCGCGCAGTACGCGGATCGGACGGTTACGGTAAACCGTACCCTCGACCACCATACAACCGGCGACCGCGCCAAACTTCGGCGAACGGAACACGTCGCGGACTTCGGCGATACCCAGGATGTTCTCGCGAACATCGCTGCCGAGCATACCGGTGAGCGCCTTCTTGACGTCCTCGATGATGTCGTAGATGACGTTGTAGTAGCGCATGTCCAGGCCTTCGGCCTCGACGATCTTGCGCGCACCAGCATCGGCACGAACGTTGAAGCCGAACAGCACGGCGTTGGACGCCAGCGCCAGGTTGGCATCGGACTCGGTGATACCACCGACACCGCCGCCGACGACGCGCACTTGCACTTCGTCGTTACCCAGGCCGCTGAGCGAGCCCTGCAGCGCTTCCAGGGAACCACGGACGTCGGATTTGAGGACGATGTTGAGCGTCTTCTTCTCTTCCTGGCCCATGTTCTCGAAGATGTTTTCCAGCTTGCCTGCGTGAGCACGCGCCAGTTTCACTTCGCGGAACTTGCCCTGACGGAACAGCGCGACTTCACGCGCTTTCTTCTCGTCGGCGACGACAGTCATGTCATCACCCGCTTCCGGCGTACCGTCGAGACCCAGGATCTCGACCGGGATCGCCGGACCGGCTTCCTTGATTGGCTTACCGTTCTCGTCGAGCATGGCGCGGATGCGGCCATAGTTCGAACCGACCAGCACCATGTCGCCCTGACGCAGCGTACCGTCCTGAACCAGCACGGTAGCGACCGGACCACGGCCCTTGTCGAGACGCGACTCGACCACCACACCACGGCCCGGGGCCGACGGGGTTGCCTTGAGCTCAAGCACTTCGGCTTGCAGCAGAACGGCTTCGAGCAGCTCGTCGACACCGGTACCGACCTTGGCCGAAACAGGGACGAACGGCGTATCACCGCCCCACTCTTCCGAGGTCACGCCGTGTACCGACAGTTCGCTACGGATACGATCGAGGTCAGCACCCGGCTTGTCGATCTTGTTCACCGCAACCACCAGCGGCACGCCAGCAGCGACAGCGTGCTGAACGGCTTCGACGGTCTGCGGCATCACGCCGTCGTCCGCCGCAACCACCAGAATCACGATGTCGGTGGCCTTGGCACCACGGGCACGCATCGCGGTAAACGCGGCGTGGCCCGGGGTGTCGAGGAAGGTCACCATGCCGCGCTCGGTTTCCACGTGGTACGCGCCGATGTGCTGGGTGATACCACCCGCCTCACCGGAAGCGACCTTGGCACGACGAATGTAGTCGAGCAGCGAGGTCTTACCGTGGTCAACGTGGCCCATGACGGTCACGACCGGCGCACGGGAGAACTCTTCACCTTCGAACTTCAGCGACTCGGCCAGGGAATCTTCCAGGGCCGTGTCACTGACCAGGGTCACCTTGTGGCCCAGCTCTTCAGCGACCAGCTGGGCAGTTTCCTGATCCAGTACCTGGTTGATGGTGGCTGGCGTGCCCAGTTTGAACATGAACTTGATGATTTCAGCGGCCTTGACCGACATCTGCTGAGCGAGATCGCCAACAGTGATGGTCTCGCCGATTTTCACTTCGCGCACGATAGGGCCGGTCGGGCTCTGGAAACCGTGGGCGTTGCGCTTCTTCAGCTTGGCCTTGCCACGGCCACCACGACGGAAGCCATCGCTTTCTTCGTCGGTAGTACGCGGAGCGACACGCGGAGCAGGCGCCTTTTCCTTGACGGTCGGGCGATGCTGGGTGGTCTTGCGGTCACCACCACGGCGATCAGCGTCATCGTTACGGGCCTTGTCTGGGCGACGCGGCTCGTCTTTCTTACGCTCATCGGCAGCAGGTGCGGCAACCGGAACGCTCACTGGCGCGGGTGCTGCTTCAACCGGAGCAGCTGCTGCAGCGGCAGGCGAAGAGGTCTGGCGCTTGGCCTCATCTTCGGCTTTACGCTTGGCTTCTTCTTCGGCCTTCAGGCGAGCCGCTTCCGCAGCGGCGCGTTGCTCTTCGAGCCCACGCTGCTTCTCGGCTTCGATCTCTTCGTTGCTGCGCTCGACGAAGGTCTTCTTCTTGCGCACTTCAACGCTGATGGTCTTGCTGCCAGCGACCCGCAGGGTGCTGGTGGTCTTGCGCTGCAAGGTAATCTTGCGCGGCGCTTCGGCTTTCTTCTCGCCGTGGCTGCTTTTCAGATGAGCAAGCAGGGCCTGCTTCTCATTGTCGGTGACAACTTGCTCGGCACTGCTGTGCGGCAAACCCGCCTCTCGCATCTGCTGCAGCAGGCGCTCTACCGGTGTGTCGACCACTTGGGCCAGTTCTTTCACCGTGACTTGCGTCATGCACTTCTCTCCTCAGGCCGTAAAACTTACTCGAACCAATGGGCTCGGGCGGCCATGATCAGCTTGCCGGCACGCTCTTGGTCGATGCCGTCGATGTCGAGCAGGTCGTCAATAGACTGCTCGGCCAGGTCTTCGCGGGTAACCACACCGCGCACTGCCAGCTCCTGCGCCAGGCCTTTGTCCATACCCTCGACTTCGAGGAGGTCTTCGGCCGGCTGGGCGTCTGCCAGCTTTTCTTCTGTGGCGATGGCTTTGGTCAGCAAACGATCCTTCGCTCGCGAGCGCAGTTCATTGACGATTTCTTCGTCGAAACCATCGATGCTGAGCATCTCTTCCATCGGCACGTAAGCGATTTCTTCCAGGCTGGTAAAGCCTTCTTCAACCAGCACCTGCGCCAACTCTTCGTCGACTTCCAACTCGTCGATGAAGCCCTGCAGGATGTCGCCAGTCTCAGCTTGCTGCTTGGCCTGGATGTCCGCTTCGGTCATCACGTTCAGCGTCCAGCCAGTCAGCTGGCTAGCCAGGCGAACGTTCTGACCGCCACGGCCAATCGCTTGCGCCAGGTTGTCTTCGCCTACGGCGATGTCCATGGCGTGAGCATCTTCATCAACGATGATCGCCGCGACTTCAGCCGGCGACATGGCGTTGATGACGAACTGCGCCGGGTTGTCGTCCCACAGCACGATGTCCACACGTTCGCCGACCAGTTCGCCGGAGACCGCCTGCACACGCGAGCCGCGCATACCGATGCAGGCACCCTGCGGATCGATACGCTTGTCCTTGGAGCGCACGGCAATCTTGGCCCGCGAGCCTGGATCACGGGAAGCAGCCTTGACCTCGATGAGGCCTTCGGCAATTTCCGGCACTTCGATGCGGAACAGCTCGATCAGCATTTCCGGCGCGGTACGCGACAGGATCAGCTGCGGGCCGCGGTTCTCGGTGCGGATTTCCTTGAGCAGTGCACGCAAGCGCACACCTACACGGAAAGTCTCACGCGGGATAATGTCTTCGCGAGCCAGCAACGCTTCCGCGTTGGCACCCAGATCGACGATTACATTGTCACGGGTAACCTTTTTCACGGTGCCGGCGATGATCTCGCCCAGACGCTCGCGGTAGGCTTCGACG
This sequence comes from Pseudomonas sp. URMO17WK12:I2, assembly GCF_003253735.1. Classification (GTDB taxonomy): domain Bacteria; phylum Pseudomonadota; class Gammaproteobacteria; order Pseudomonadales; family Pseudomonadaceae; genus Aquipseudomonas. The sequence continues at coordinate 376,243 of NZ_QKYW01000001.1, forward strand.
ACCTGGGCACGCTCGGCCTCGCGCACTTTCTGCACGATGACCTGCTTGGCGGTTTGCGCGGCGATACGGCCGAACTCGATGGACTCGACCTTCTCTTCGAGCACATCACCGACCTTGGCGTTCGCCTCGACAGCACGCGGCATGTCGGTCGTTACCTGGTGAGCCGGGTCATCGAAGTCTTCTTCTTCGACCACGGTCCAGCAACGGAAAGTCTCATAGCTGCCGGTCTGGCGATTGATCGCCACGCGCAGCTCGACTTCATCTTCAAAACGTTTCTTGGTCGCCGTGGCCAGAGCCAGTTCGAGCGCCTCGAAAATAACAGCGGCCGGCACACCCTTTTCATTGGATACCGACTCAACAACCAGCAGTACTTCTTTGCTCATCGTACGCCTCGCCTTTCGCAATCCATTGGGATCCACGCATTCCGCGAATCCCGCGGGATCCGTGTCTCAATCAAACCGGGGGATAATATTGGCCTTGTCGATCAGATCGATCGGCAAAAGGAACTCGTGGTCATCCACCTGCACCACCACGTCCTCCTCCTCCACACCGCGGAGCAGACCCTGGAAGTTGCGGCGCCCTTCGAATGGCGAGCGCAACTTGATTTTTACCTGCTCGCCGGCGTGACTGGCGAACTGCGTCAATGTGAACAGCGGCCGGTCCATACCAGGCGACGACACCTCGAGGGTGTATTCGGCGGCGATGGGGTCCTCGACATCGAGAACACCACTGATCTGGCGGCTGACCTTTTCGCAATCATCGATAAGGATTCCATCGGCATGATCGATGTAGATACGCAGCAAGGAATGCCGCCCCTGAGACAGGAACTCGATACCCCAGCACTCGTAGCCAAGCGCCTCGACGACCGGGGCCACCAAGGCCTGCAACTGTTCTAGCTTGCTCGACACCTGAACCCCTCGCGCATGCTGTGCAAATGAAAAATGGGCGAAACGCCCATCCATAAAACCGTCCGTGCGACGGCAAAACTGTCTTCCAGCTAGCAAAAAGCCCCTTGAAAGGGGCTCTATTGCTAACCGATCGCGAGAACTGGAGCTAACCAACAACACTTCGGGCCACAAGCCCGACGAGCTACCGGACTACCCAATCCCGCTGCAAAACTGGGAGCGGATTATACGGCCTAACCCTCCAACGGGTCAACCAAACCCCCAGAAACAGAAAAGCCCGCATGCAGCGAGCTCTTCTGTTCAATTGGTACCGAGAAGGGGACTCGAACCCCTACAGCCTATGGCCACTACCACCTCAAGGTAGCGTGTCTACCAATTCCACCACCTCGGCAATTTGACACTTACTTCTCTTCGGGAGCCTGAGGTACATCTTGCTCGCTCGAAGTTGGCGCTTGTTGCTGCTCAAGCACCGGTACATCTTCTGCAGGCTTGTTGCCCTGCGGTACTTCCATCACTGCCGGATCCGGCAAACCAGCCTGACCCAGTGTATCAGACTTTTGATTAGCAAAATACGCTAACCCCAAGCTGGTAATGAAAAAACTGGCCGCGAGTATAGCAGTAACTCGGCTCAGAAAGGTAGTGCTTCCTTGACTACCGAACACGGTATTCGAAGCACCAGCACCGAACGAAGCACCTGCATCGGCACCTTTACCCTGCTGCAGCAGAACCAGCACAACCACACCGATCGCAGCCAGCAGATGAAGAACTACAACGCCTGTTTCCAGCATATTCTTAGTTTCCTGCAGCGCGACAGATCGCACCGAACTCATCCGCATTCAGAGAGGCTCCACCCACAAGCCCCCCATCGATATCAGGCATGCCGAAAAGCTCGGCTGCATTGGCGGCCTTGACGCTACCGCCGTAAAGAATTCTCAAACCACTTGCCACTTGCGGGTCTCTCGAAGCGACCTGCGCACGAATTGCCGCATGCACATCCTGCGCCTGCTGAGGCGTCGCCGTCAGCCCGGTACCAATGGCCCAGACCGGCTCATACGCCACCACAGCACTCGAAAGCACTGCAACACCCAGCGCTTCGACCACGCTGTCGAGCTGAGCGGCAACCACCCTAAGGGTTTCGCCCGCCTCGCGCTGCTCCAAGGTCTCCCCAACGCACAGTACCGGTACCAGCCCGGCAGCCTGAGCCGCCGCGAACTTGCGCACCACCTGCTCGTCGCTGTCACCCAGAAGCAGTCGACGCTCGGAATGCCCTACCAGCACCAGCTCGCAACCGGCATCGCGCAATTGCTCGCTCGACACCTCTCCGGTCAGCGCACCCTGCCCGGCCTCGACCGCACAGTCCTGCGCGCCTACCGACAACGCAACGCCCTTCAAGCCCTCGACAACCTGACCGAGGTGGACACTGACGGGGAACACCGCAACCTCGACATCAGCAGGCAGCGCCTGCCGATTCAGACCATCGATCAGCTCTGCGACACTGGCGCGGGTACCGTGCATTTTCCAGTTACCAGCAACCATTGAGCGACGCATGCTTTACCTCGTTGGTCAAAGAGGGCGCAGATGTTACCCAACCGCTTGTGGACTGGCAAGCCGAATCAAGCACAGACACGCGAGACAACTTCAGCCAATTCATCGGCATAGGCCCGGACCTGGGTTTCGTCCTCGCCTTCGACCATTACCCGCACCAGCGGCTCGGTACCGGACTTGCGCAGCAGCACCCGGCCACGCCCAGCCATGCGCTCGGTGACGCTGTCGCTGGCAGCCTGCACGTCCGGATGCTTGAGCGGGTCGACACCGCCGCCAAAGCGCACGTTGACCAATACCTGGGGGCACTTGCGCAGGCCCTGGCGCGCCTCCGCCAGGCTCTGCCCGCGGCGACGAATGGCCAGCAGCACCTGCAGCGCGGCGACGATGGCATCACCGGTCGTCACATGCTGGAAGCACACCAGGTGCCCGGAGTTCTCGCCACCCACCTGCCAGCCACGCTCGAGCAGTTCGGCGATCACATAGCGGTCGCCGACATTGGCGCGCACGAAGGGGATGTCCAGCTCCTTGAGGGCGAGCTCAAGACCCAGGTTGCTCATCAGGGTACCGACCACGCCGCCCTGCAGCTTGCCTCGGGCCTGCAGATCCCTGGCGATGATGAACAGCAACTCGTCGCCATCCACCACGGCACCGGTGTGGTCGACCATCAACACGCGATCGGCATCACCATCGAAGGCGATACCCAGATCGGCATGGCGCGCCGCCACTTCGGCCTGCAGGTTCTCGATATGGGTCGAGCCACAATCGGCATTGATGTTCAGCCCGTTGGGCTGGGCCGACAGCACCGATACCTCGGCGCCCAACTCCTGGAATACCGCGGGGGCCACCTTGTAGGCCGCACCGTGAGCACAGTCGAGCACGATCTTCAGGCCCGAGAAGTCGGTACTGGTCGGCACGCTGCTCTTGCAGAATTCGATATAGCGACCGGCCGCATCATTGATCCGCGAGACCTTGCCCAGCTGCTCGGACTCGACCACGGTCATCGGCGCATCGAGCAGCTCCTCGATCATCAACTCGACTTCGTCGGGCAGCTTGGTGCCCTGCCCCGAGAAGAACTTGATGCCGTTGTCATGGTGCGGATTGTGCGAGGCACTGATGACGATGCCCGCCTCGGCATGGAAGGTACGCGTCAGGTAGGCGATCGCCGGCGTCGGCATCGGCCCCAGCAGCATCACGTCAGCACCGGCAGCAGAAAGACCGGCTTCCAGTGCCGACTCGAACATATAGCCGGAAATGCGCGTGTCCTTGCCGATCAGAATGCGGCATTTGCCCTGCTTGCGGAAGGCCATGCCCGCAGCCCAACCGAGCTTGAGCATGAAATCAGGGGTGATCGGGTAATGACCCACGCGCCCGCGAATACCGTCGGTGCCAAAATACTTGCGACTCAAAACGACAACTCCTTTGTTTATTTACTGCGCCGCCTCGACCGCGGCGACCATGCGCACCACGTCGACGGTTTCCGCCACATCGTGAACGCGCAGGATATGCGCCCCCTTGGCGACCGCCAGGGCTGCCAGGGCCAGGCTGCCATACAGGCGACCATCCACTTCACGCCCCAGCACGGCGCCAATCATACTCTTGCGCGAGACTCCGACCAGCAGCGGCAGACCGAAAGCCTGCAGCGCAGGCATGCGCCGGAACAGACTGAGGTTGTGCTCCAGAGTCTTGGCAAAGCCGAAACCCGGATCGAGCACGACGCGCTCTGCAGGAATGCCCGCTGCGGCGCAAACCGCCAGGCGCTCACGCAGAAAGTCAGCCACGGCATCGAGCACATCATCGTATTGCGGGCTCTGCTGCATGGTCGTCGGCTCGCCACGCATGTGCATCAGGCACACCGGCAATCCACTCTCTGCGGCTGCCTGCAGCGCGCCTTCACGCTGCAGCGAGCGCACATCGTTGATCAGCCCGGCGCCCAGCCTGGCCGACTCGCGCATAACCTGAGGAGTCGAGGTATCAACCGAGATGATCACGTCCAACTCGGCCGCGACCGCCTCCACCATGGGCGCAACGCGCTCCAGTTCCTGCTGGACAGAAACCGGCGCTGCCCCTGGCCGAGTCGACTCGCCGCCAATATCGATCAGCGTCGCGCCAGCACGCACCATGCCCTCGGCATGGCGCAGCGCCGCATCGCGCATGGCGAAACGGCCACCGTCGGAAAAGGAGTCGGGGGTAACGTTGAGGATACCCATCACTTGCGGATGGCTTAAATCAAGAAACCGGCTGCCACAAGGCAGCCGGTTGTTTGTTTGCACTGGAGACATGTGACGGTTTTATACCTCGGCAGCAGGCCCGCCGATCGGTTTCTCGGGGCGATCCGCTTCATCGGGCTTGGCAGACGGCGTGCCGGCATCATTGCCACCGCCGGTCCAGTCCTTCGGCTCGCGCGCCGGGCGGCCACTCATGATGTCGTTGATCTGGTCGAGATCGATGGTCTCGAACTTCATCAAGGCTTCGGCCATCGCGTCGAGCTTGTCGCGGTTGTCGGTCAGGATCTGCTTGGCGGTGTTGTAGCAGCCGTCAATGATTGCGCGCACTTCGGAGTCGATCAGCTTGGCTGTCTCACCGGAAACACTGGCACCGGAGGAGCCACCACCGCCACGCAGGAACGGCTGATCATCATCTTCGGCGTACAGCAGCGGGCCCAGCTTCTCGGACAGGCCCCACTTGGTGACCATGTTGCGAGCGATCTGGCTGGCACGCATGATGTCGTTGGAAGCACCGGTGGTGACGCCATCGAAGCCCAGGGTCATTTCTTCGGCGATACGGCCGCCGTACAGCGAGCAGATCTGGCTGGTCAAGGCGCGCTTGCTGAGGCTGTAACGGTCTTCCTCGGGCAGGAACATGGTCACACCCAGGGCGCGACCGCGCGGGATGATGGTGACCTTGTACACCGGGTCGTGCTCGGGAACCAGGCGACCGACGATGGCATGGCCTGCCTCGTGATAGGCGGTGTTGAGCTTTTCCTTGTCGGACATGACCATGGTCTTGCGCTCGGCGCCCATCATGATCTTGTCTTTGGCCAGCTCGAATTCCTTCATTTCTACAAGACGCTTACCGGCACGCGCTGCGAACAGCGATGCTTCGTTGACCAGGTTGGCCAGGTCGGCACCGGAGAAGCCAGGCGTACCACGGGCAATCACCGACGCCTTGACGTCCTCGCCCATCGGAATTTTGCGCATGTGCACATTGAGGATCTGCTCACGACCGCGGATGTCCGGCAAACCAACGACTACCTGACGGTCGAAACGGCCAGGGCGCAGCAGCGCCTGATCGAGCACATCCGGGCGGTTGGTGGCAGCGATGACGATAATGCCATCGTTCATCTCGAAGCCATCCATCTCGACCAGCAACTGGTTGAGGGTCTGCTCACGCTCGTCATGACCGCCGCCCATGCCGGCACCACGGTGGCGGCCGACGGCGTCGATTTCATCGATGAAGATGATGCACGGTGCGTGCTTCTTCGCCTGCTCGAACATGTCACGCACGCGGGAGGCACCGACGCCGACGAACATCTCGACGAAGTCGGAACCGGAAATGGTGAAGAACGGCACCTTGGCTTCGCCGGCAACGGCTTTGGCGAGCAGGGTCTTACCGGTACCCGGGGAGCCGACCATCAGCACGCCGCGAGGAATACGGCCGCCGAGGCGCTGGAACTTGCCTGGGTCACGCAGGAACTCGACCAGCTCGCTGACTTCTTCTTTGGCTTCGTCGCAACCGGCGACGTCAGCGAAGGTGGTCTTGACCTGATCTTCGGAGAGCAATCGCGCCTTGGACTTGCCGAAGCTCATCGGCCCGCCCTTGCCACCGGCACCGCCCTGCATCTGGCGCATGAAGAACATGAAGACGGCAATGATCACCAGAATCGGGAAGCTGGCGACCAGCAATTGAGTCCAGATGCTCTGCTGCTCAGGCTGCTTGCCAACGATCTCGACATTGTTGTCCATCAGATCCTTGATCAGGCCGTTGTCCTGGATCGCCGGGCGCACGGTCTCGAACGACGTGCCGTCGGAGCGCAGGCCGCTGATGGTGTAGCCATCGACGGTGACGCGCTTGACCCCACCACTCTGAACCTGCTGGATGAACTCCGAGTAGTTGAGCTTGTTGGTCTCGCTCGGGCTGGAGAAGTTGTTCATCACCGTAACCAGGACGGCGGCGATGATCAGCCACAGGATCAGATTCTTTGCCATGTCGTTCAATTAGCTACCCTCTGAAGCAGGCCCCGTGCAGAACGTGCCTCGCATGACGACCAGTTATAAACCGATCTAACTTACTACAAACGCCCGCTTGTGGCTGACACCGTCTGTAACCCTTTATGAGACATCTGCCCATTACGATGCGCGTCTTGGCTTGGACTGACAACCACGCCATTGGTTTTACTCGAGCGGCTGTCCCTTGAAGCCTCGGGCCAGCATATATTGCTCGCGGGAGCGGCCGCGCGACGATAACGGCTTGCGCATCTGCACCTTTTCGAACAGACCGCGGACCTGCTTGTGGTACTCGTCGAAGCCTTCGCCCTGGAAAATCTTGATCAGAAAGTCACCGCCGGGACGCAATACCCGGGTCGCCAGATCCAGCGCCAGCTCACAGAGATACATGGCGCGCGGCTGATCCGACTCCCTGACTCCACTCATATTGGGGGCCATATCGGAAATCACAAGGTCGACCGGATGATTGTCGATAGCCTCGAGAATCCGTGCGAACACCTCATCGTCGGTGAAATCGCCCTGAATGAAGGTCACGTCCGGAATACTGTCCATTTCCAGAATGTCCGACGCGATCAGTCGCCCCTTGTCGCCAATCACGCGACTGGTGACCTGCGACCAGCCACCGGGCGCGGCGCCCAGATCGACCACGGTCATGCCGGGGCGCAGGATGCGATCCTTCTCCTGCACCTCCAAAAGCTTGTAACTGGCACGTGAACGGTAGCCGTCTCTTTGCGCCATTTTGACGTAGGGATCGTCGAAATGCTCTTTCAGCCAACGCTGGCTGGTTTTGGAACGGGCCACACAACACCTCGAGAGAACAGAATGAATAACTGGGCGGGCCTTGGACGGCTCGGTTAAAATAGCCCGCTTTCCCAGATTAATACGCAGGATTCAGATTATGCCGCTCACTCAAGAGCAGAAGAAACAGTTCAAATCTATCGGCCACCACCTGAAACCGGTATTGATCGTCGCCGACAACGGTATTACCGAAGGCGTACTGGCCGAGCTCGAGCGCGCGCTGAACGACCATGAACTGATCAAGATTCAAGTTCGCGTCACTGAACGTGACGACCGCCTGGCGGTTATCGATGAGCTGTGCAAGGCCAGCAAGGCCGAACTGGCGCAGATCATCGGCAAGATGGCGTTGCTGTACCGCAAGAACCCCAAGGCCAACCGCAACCTGTCCAACATCAGCCGCCACCAGGGCTGACTCAGGGGCTCAGCCGACCTGCGGGTCGGCTGCCACGCGCTTGCGGGGCACCGGCTGCACTACCAGCAACATGCCGAAAAACGCCAGCAACAGGTAGCTGAACAGCTGCCAGCGTAGCGCCTGCGGCCACAGTACCAGTGAAACCAGAAAGGCCAGCGAGAAGGCCAGCACCGCGAGCAGCAATTGCCCGCTGCGCTCACGCCACAGCGCCGAAACGCCGCGCTGCCTGAGCAGCAGCAGAACCTGCAGCAGCCCTGCCCCCAGCGCAACGCCGACCATCTGCGGCACCAGCGTGCGTGCCACTTCCTCGATCAGCAAGGGCGCCAGGCCAACACTGGCCAGGCCCGGCAGCACCAGAAAATGCAAAACCCAGATGCCACCCACCCAGAGGGTTTGCAGCAGCACCCAGGCATTGGCTGCGCCGTCACGCGCAGCAGCTCGATCAGACGTGGCGAACTTCGACAATCTCGTACTCGACCAGTCCGCTGGGCGTCTTCACGCCGACCACGTCACCTTCGCTCTTGCCTACCAGCGCACGAGCGATGGGCGAACCCACGGAAAGCTTGCCCTGCTTGATGTCGGCCTCGTCTTCGCCAACGATCTGGTAGGTCACGCTTTCGTCGGTCTCGACGTTGGCGATCTCCACGGTGGTGCCGAAGATCACCTTGCCGGTGGGCTCGATGGTGGTGACGTCGATGATCACTGCATTCTGCAGACGACCTTCGATGTCACGCACGCGCGCCTCGACCATGCCCTGCTCCTCGCGGGCGGCATGATATTCGGCGTTTTCCTTGAGGTCACCCAGCTCGCGGGCCTCGGCAATCGCCTGGCTGAGGGCCGGGCGACGCACCTTGGTCAGGTGCGCCAGCTCTTCTTCCAGGGCGCGAGCGCCCTGTACGGTCATGGGGTACTTGTTCATGCCTGGATTCCTGCATGCAGATCCTGCAGACGGCGCACGGTCTTCTCGGGACCAAACTTGAGCGCCTCACAGACCGCCTGCCCCGCCGCGATGGTGGTGGTGCAGTAGATCTTGTGCTGCAGAGCGTTACGACGGATGGAGTAGGAGTCAGCGATGGACTGACGACCTTCGGTGGTGTTGATGATCAGGGTGACTTCGTCGTTCTTGATCATGTCGACCACGTGCGGACGGCCCTCGGTCACCTTGTTGACGCGGCGAACCGGCAGACCGGCGGCCTCGATCACCCTGGCGGTACCGGCAGTGGCAACCACCTCGAAGCCCAGGGCGACCAGATCACGAGCGACCTGAATGGCTTCCGGCTTGTCGTCCTCGCGCACGCTGATGAAGGCAACGCCTGCGTTCGGCAGGATCTCGCTGGCCCCCATCTGCGCTTTGGCGAAGGCTTCGCCGAAGCTGTCACCGACGCCCATCACTTCACCGGTGGACTTCATCTCCGGGCCGAGAATCGGGTCGACACCAGGGAACTTGTTGAACGGGAACACCGCTTCCTTGACGCTGAAGAACGGCGGAATGATTTCCTTGGTGAAGCCCAGTTCGGTCAGGGTCTTGCCAGCCATCACGCGGGCCGCGACCTTGGCCAGCGACTCGCCGATGCACTTGGACACGAACGGCACGGTACGCGAGGCACGCGGGTTGACCTCGATGACGTAGATGTCCTCGCCCTGCACGGCCATCTGCACGTTCATCAGGCCGACCACACCCAGCTCCAGGGCCATTTTCTTGACCTGGTCGCGGATTTCATCCTGGATGTGCGCCGGCAGCGAGTAAGGCGGCAGCGAACAGGCGGAGTCACCGGAGTGCACGCCAGCCTGCTCGATGTGCTGCATGATCGCACCGATCACCACGACCTCGCCGTCGCTCACCGCATCGATATCGACTTCGATGGCGCAATTGAGGAAGCGGTCGAGCAGTACCGGGCTGTCGTTGGAGACTTTCACCGCTTCGCGCATGTAGCGCTTGAGCTCTTCTTCCTGATAGACGATTTCCATCGCCCGGCCGCCCAGTACATAGGACGGGCGCACCACCATCGGATAACCGATGCTCTTCGACAATGTCAGCGCTTCCTCTTCGCTGCGCGCGGTGGCGTTGGCCGGCTGACGCAGGCCGAGGCGCTGCACCATCTGCTGGAAACGCTCACGGTCTTCGGCGCGGTCGATGGCGTCCGGGCTGGTACCGATGATCGGTACGCCGGCCTCTTCCAGGGCGCGGCACAGCTTCAGCGGCGTCTGGCCGCCGTACTGGACGATCACGCCCTTGGGCTGCTCGACACGGACGATTTCCAGCACGTCTTCCAGGGTCACCGGTTCGAAGTACAGGCGATCGGAGGTGTCGTAGTCGGTGGAGACGGTTTCCGGGTTGCAGTTGACCATGATGGTCTCGTAGCCGTCTTCACGCATGGCCAGCGCGGCGTGCACGCAGCAGTAGTCGAACTCGATACCCTGGCCGATGCGGTTCGGGCCGCCACCGAGAATCATGATCTTGTCACGGTTGCTCGGGTTGGCCTCGCACTCTTCCTCGTAGGTCGAGTACATGTAAGCGGTGTCGGTGGCGAACTCGGCAGCGCAGGTGTCGACGCGCTTGTAGACCGGCAGCACTTTGAGCTTGTGGCGGTGGCTGCGCAGGTTCTTTTCGGTGACACCCAGCAAGGTGGCCAGGCGTGCATCGGAGAAACCCTTGCGCTTGAGGCTGAACATCAGATCGCGGTCGATGCTGGCCAGGCCCAGGGTCTGGATGCGTTGTTCATCCTTGATCAGGTCCTCGATCTGCACCAGGAACCACTCATCGATGTTGGTCAGTGCGAATACTTCCTCGACCGTCTTGCCGGCACGGAAGGCGTCGCCCACGTACCAGATACGGTCGGCGCCCGGCACGATCAACTCGCGCTTGAGGGTGCTTTCCATTTCCGGATCGGCCGGATCCAGTTTCGGATCGAAGCCAGCCACGCCAACTTCCAGACCACGCAGGGCTTTCTGCAGGGACTCCTGGAAGGTGCGACCGATGGCCATGACCTCACCAACGGATTTCATCTGAGTGGTCAGGCGGGCGTCGGCGTTGGGGAATTTCTCGAAGGCGAAACGCGGGATCTTGGTCACCACGTAGTCGATCGCCGGCTCGAACGAGGCCGGCGTACGACCACCGGTGATGTCGTTGCTCAGCTCGTCGAGGGTGTAGCCAACGGCCAGCTTGGCGGCGATCTTGGCGATCGGGAAGCCGGTGGCCTTGGAGGCCAGGGCCGAGGAACGCGATACCCGCGGGTTCATCTCGATGACCACCATACGGCCGGTGTTCGGGCAGATGCCGAACTGCACGTTGGAGCCACCGGTTTCCACGCCGATCTCACGCAGCACCGCCAGGGAGGCGTTGCGCAGGATCTGGTATTCCTTGTCGGTCAGGGTCTGAGCCGGCGCAACGGTGATCGAGTCACCGGTGTGCACACCCATCGGGTCGAAGTTCTCGATGGCGCAGACGATGATGCAGTTGTCCTTCTTGTCGCGGACCACCTCCATCTCGTATTCCTTCCAGCCGATCAGCGACTCGTCGATCAGCAGCTCGTTGGTCGGCGACAGATCCAGACCCCGGGTGCAGATTTCTTCGAACTCTTCGCGGTTGTAGGCGATACCGCCACCGGTGCCACCCATGGTGAAGCTCGGCCGGATGATGCACGGGAAGCCGACCTTCTCGAGCACGCCGTAGGCTTCTTCCATGCTGTGGGCGATACCCGATACCGGGCAGGCCAGGCCGATGTCTTTCATGGCCTTGTCGAAGCGCGAGCGGTCTTCGGCCTTGTCGATGGTGTCGGCATTGGCGCCGATCATCTCGACGCCGAATTTCTCCAGCACGCCGTGGCGCTCCAGATCCAGGGCGCAGTTCAGCGCGGTCTGACCGCCCATGGTCGGCAGCAGGGCGTCCGGACGCTCCTTCTCGATGATCTTGGCCACGGTGGCCCACTTGATCGGCTCGATGTAGGTGGCGTCGGCCATGGCCGGGTCGGTCATGATGGTCGCTGGGTTGGAGTTCACCAGGATGACGCGGAAACCTTCCTCACGCAGGGCCTTGCAGGCCTGGGCGCCGGAATAGTCGAACTCGCACGCCTGGCCGATGACGATGGGGCCGGCGCCGAGGATCAGGATACTTTTGATGTCTGTACGTTTTGGCATGTTCTCTCTCGAATCCTTAGGTCAGTCGGCGGGCTTAGCGGCGTTTGGCCATGGCGTCGATGAAGCGGTCGAACAGCGGGGCGACATCGTTGGGGCCCGGGCTCGCCTCGGGGTGCCCCTGGAAGCTGAAGGCGTCCTTGTCGGTACGCTCGATGCCCTGCAGGGTGCCGTCGAACAGCGACTTGTGGATCGGTCGCAGATTGCCTGGCAGGCTGTTCTCGTCCACGGCAAAACCGTGGTTCTGGCTGGTGATCATCACCACGCCGGTGTCGAGATCCTGCACCGGGTGGTTGGCACCGTGGTGGCCGTGGCCCATTTTCAGGGTCTTGGCGCCGGAGGCCAGGGCCAGCAGCTGGTGGCCGAGGCAGATGCCGAATACCGGAATGTCGGTTTCCAGAACATCCTTGATCGCCTGGATGGCGTAATCGCACGGTTCGGGGTCACCAGGGCCGTTGGACAGGAACACGCCATCGGGGTTGAGCGCCAGCACCTCGCTGGCCGGGGTTTGCGCCGGCACCACGGTCAGGCGGCAGCCACGCTCGACCAGCATGCGCAGGATGTTCAGCTTGACGCCGTAGTCGTAGGCGACCACGTGATAAGGCAGCTCGCTGGCGGCGATTTCCGGGTGGCTGTCGTCTTTCAGGTTCCACACGCTGGAGCGCCACTCGTAGCGCTCGGTGCAGCTGACCACCTTCGCCAGATCCATGCCCTTCAGGCCCGGGAAGCCGCGCGCCAGCTCGAGGGCTTTTTCCTCGGTAGCGTCGGCGCCAACCAGGATGCAGCCGTTCTGCGAGCCTTTCTCACGCAGAATGCGAGTCAAGCGACGGGTATCGATACCGGCGATGGCGACGGTGCCGTTTTCCTTGAGGTAATCAGGCAGCGACTGCTTGTTACGCCAGTTGCTGGCGATCAGCGGCAGATCACGAATGATCAGGCCCGCAGCCCAGACGCGATCCGACTCGGCGTCCTGCGGCGTGGTGCCGGTGTTGCCGATATGCGGATAGGTCAGGGTAACGATTTGCTGGGCATAGGACGGATCGGTAAGAATTTCCTGATAGCCGGTCATGGCGGTGTTGAACACCACCTCCCCGACAGTCTGGCCGTCGGCCCCGATGGCCTCACCGCGAAAAATACTGCCGTCAGCAAGGGCGAGTATGGCTGGCTTACTCAAGAAGACCTCCCGTAGATCGTGGAGCAAACGCAGATTGTAAAAAAGCGGGATGACGTGTGAAGGTCATCCCGCTTTTTTGATTGATTCATTCTGCGCAACTTTTAGTGGACACACTAAAGCGAAAAGCTTACAGGAAAAGTGCTTTTTTCGAAAGGCATGCAGGCGCAAAAACCTGAAATCCGCTCGTCGGCGACCCGAGAGCACCTCTAAGGCGCCGCGCCACAACTGCCGAGGGCGCCATTGGCGCCCTCGGCTTCGGTCACTTCAGGCCCAGCACGTCCTGCATGTCGTAGAGCTGCGGCGAACGCCCCTGCAGCCAGGAGGACGCACGCACCGCACCCTTGGCGAAGGTCATGCGGCTGGACGCCTTGTGGGTGATTTCCACGCGCTCACCATCGGCGGCGAACAGCACGGTATGGTCACCCACCACGTCACCGGCACGCACGGTGGCGAAGCCAATGGTTTCCCGCGCACGAGCGCCGGTCTGGCCTTCGCGACCATAGACCGCGACCTTGTCGAGATCACGCCCCAGTGCATTGGCCACCACCTCACCCATGCGCAGCGCGGTGCCCGAAGGCGCGTCGACCTTGTGGCGGTGATGGGCCTCGAGCACTTCGATATCCACATCGTCACCCAATACCCGGGCAGCGGTATCGAGCAGCTTCAGGCAGAGGTTCACGCCAACGCTGAAGTTGGCGGCGAAGACGATGGAAATTTCCTTGCCGGCATCGATCAGCAACTGCTTTTCCGCGGCGCTGAAGCCGGTGGTGCCAATGACCATGGCCTTGCCTGCGCGGCGACAGATTTCCAGGTTTTCGAGGGTCACCGAGGGATGGGTAAAATCGATCAGTACATCGAACCCGTCGAGCACGCTCTCCAGGCTGCCGGACAGCGCCACGCCCAGCTTGCCGACACCCGCCAGCTCCCCGGCGTCGGCGCCGAGCAGCGTGCTGGTCGGCCGTGCCACGGCGGCGCCGAGCACGACGCCATCGGCCTGGTGAACGGCCTCGATCAGGTTCTTGCCCATACGCCCGGCGGCGCCCGTGACTGCAATACGCATATGCCTAACTCCAAAGTACCAACGGCGAGCAGCCGGCCATTACCCACTGCTCGCCGTGCATCACCGCATTAAAGGTCGCCGAAGAAGCGCTTCACACCCTCGAACCAACCATTGGCCTTGGGCGAATTGGAGCTGTTGCCCGCCAGGGACTGACGAAACTCTTCGAGCAGCTCACGCTGGCGACGATCAAGGTTGACCGGGGTTTCCACCGCCACCTTGCACATCAGATCGCCCGCACCACCACCGCGTACCGGTGCCACACCCTTGCCGCGCAGACGGAACAGCTTGCCGGTCTGAGTGCCTTCCGGGATCTTCAGTTTGACCCGACCATCGAGGGTCGGCACCTCCAGCTCGCCGCCCAGGGCCGCGTCGACGATGCTGATCGGTACCTCGCAGTACAGGTGCTTGCCGTCACGCTGGAAGATCGCGTGCTCACGCACGTTGACCACCACGTACAAGTCGCCTGCCGGGCCGCCCAGGGTGCCCGCCTCGCCCTCACCGGAGAGACGGATGCGGTCACCGGTATCGACACCGGCCGGCACCTTGACCGACAGCGTCTTGTGCTCTTCGACACGGCCGTGGCCGTGGCAGGTGCCACAAGGGTCGGTGATCATCTTGCCGTTGCCATGGCAGCGCGGGCAGGTCTGCTGCACCGAGAAGAAACCCTGCTGCATGCGAACCTGGCCGATACCACCACAGGTGGTGCAGGTCACCGGGCTGGTGCCCTTCTTGGCGCCGGAGCCATCGCAGGTCTTGCAGCTGACCAGGGTCGGCACGCGAATGGTCACCGTGGTGCCACGTACCGCTTCCTCGAGATCCAGCTCCAGGGTGTAGCGCAGGTCGCTGCCGCGCTGCGCACCGCCGCGCTGACCGCCACGCTGGCCGCCGAAGAAATCGCTGAATACATCACCGAAGATGTCGGAGAAATTCGCGCTGCCACCACCAAAGCCGCCACCGCCGCCCATTTGCGGGTCGACACCGGCATGACCGTACTGATCGTAGGCGCTGCGCTTGCCGGCGTCGGACAGTACCTCGTAGGCCTCGTTGGCCTCCTTGAAGGCGTCTTCAGCCGCTTTGTCGCCGGGATTGCGATCGGGGTGGTGCTTCATCGCCAGGCGACGGTAAGCCTTTTTCAGCTCCGCCTCGCTGGCACCGCGCTCGACCCCGAGCACTTCGTAGTAGTCACGTTTAGACATGGGTTTCTAACACTCTCAAAAATCGTACCGTCCAGACACGCCAACGCGGGAGCAAGCCCCCGCGCGGCGGATCGCCCTGTCACACCGCAGTGCGCCAGGGCGTAAACACAGGCAAGCCGGGGCTTACTTGTTGTCCTTGACTTCCTCGAACTCGGCGTCGACGACGTCGTCGGCAGAGCCCTTGGTATCGCCAGCATCCGCCGCACCGGCGCCGGCAGCACCTGGCTGCGGCTGTTCGGCGTACATCTTCTGCGCCAGCGGAGTGGTCGCTTCGGACAGTGCATTCATCTTCGCCTCGATGGCCGCCTTGTCGTCGCCCTTCACGGCAACTTCCAGCTCGCCCAGCGCGGTTTCGATGGCCGCTTTCTCTTCCGCAGTGGCCTTGTCGCCGGCTTCGGTAAGCATCTTGCGGGTCGCATGCACCAGCTGGTCGCCCTGGTTGCGCGCGCCAGCCAGCTCTTCGAACTTGCGGTCTTCCTCGGCATTGGCCTCGGCGTCACGCACCATGCGCTCGATCTCGTCATCGGACAGACCGGAGTTAGCCTTGATCACGATGGACTGGGTCTTGCCGGTGGCCTTGTCTTTCGCGCCGACGTGCAGGATGCCGTTGGCATCGATATCGAAGGTCACTTCGATCTGCGGTACACCACGCGGGGCCGGCGGAATCTCGGCCAGGTCGAACTTGCCCAGGGACTTGTTCTGCGCGGCCTGCTTGCGCTCACCCTGCAGCACGTGAATGGTCACCGCGCTCTGGTTGTCGTCGGCAGTCGAGAACACCTGCGACTTCTTGGTCGGGATGGTGGTGTTCTTCTCGATCAGCGGCGTCATCACGCCACCCATGGTTTCGATGCCCAGGGTCAGCGGCGACACGTCCAGCAGCAGCACGTCCTTGACGTCACCGGCCAGTACCGCACCCTGAATGGCAGCGCCCATGGCCACGGCTTCGTCCGGGTTGACGTCCTTGCGGGCGTCCTTGCCGAAGAAGTCGGCAACGGTCTTCTGCACCAGCGGCATGCGGGTCTGGCCACCGACCAGGATCACGTCGTTGATGGCGCCGACGTCGATACCGGCATCTTTCAGGGCGATGCGGCACGGCTCGATGGTGCGCTGCACCAGGTCTTCGACCAGCGATTCCAGCTTGGAACGGGAGATCTTCACGTTCAGGTGCTTCGGACCGGTGGCGTCTGCAGTGATGTACGGCAGGTTGACGTCGGTCTGCTGGCTGGAGGACAGCTCGATCTTGGCCTTCTCGGCAGCTTCCTTGAGGCGCTGCATGGCCAGCGGGTCGCCCTTGAGGTTCATGCCGGTTTCTTTCTTAAATTCGTCGACGAGGTAATCGATCAGACGAATGTCGAAGTCTTCACCACCGAGGAAGGTGTCACCGTTGGTGGCCAGTACTTCGAACTGGTGCTCGCCGTCGACTTCGGCGATCTCGATCACCGACACGTCGAAAGTACCGCCACCCAGGTCATACACGATCACGGTGTGATCGCCCTTGGCCTTGTCCATACCGTAAGCCAGTGCAGCTGCGGTCGGCTCGTTGATGATGCGCTTGACGTCCAGGCCTGCGATGCGACCGGCATCCTTGGTGGCCTGACGCTGGCTGTCATTGAAGTACGCCGGAACGGTGATCACCGCTTCGGTGACCGCCTCGCCCAGGTAGTCTTCGGCGGTCTTCTTCATCTTCTTGAGGATTTCAGCCGAGATCTGCGGCGGCGCCATCTTCTGGCCGTTCACCTCAACCCAGGCGTCACCGTTGTCCGCCTTGGCGATCTTGTACGGGACCATCTGGATATCTTTCTGCACGACTTCTTCGTCGAAACGACGGCCGATCAGACGCTTGACCGCGTACAGGGTGTTGTGCGGGTTGGTCACGGCCTGACGCTTGGCGGACTGCCCGACCAGAATCTCGCCATCGTTGGCGTAAGCGATGATCGACGGCGTGGTGCGCGCACCTTCGGCGTTTTCGATGACTTTGACGTTGCCGTTTTCAAGAATGGAGACGCAGGAGTTGGTGGTCCCCAGGTCGATACCGATAATTTTGCCCATTTCACTCTCCCGAAACTTTGATATATCCGCAGCGTTGTCATGACCGCTGCGGTAGCACTAATACGCTTGACTTAATAAGTGGGGGCTCGCCCGCCGATTTCAAGCCTGCTCGTCGATGGACGGCGGCGTTTCGGCGGGTGCCTTGCTGACCACGACCATGGCCGGGCGCAGCAGGCGACCGTTGAGCATGTAGCCCTTCTGGAACACCTTGAGCACGCTGTTCGGCTCGACGTTGGTGCTCTCTTGCAGCGCCATGGCCTGATGGTGCTCCGGGTTGAACGGCGCGCCATGGGGGTCGATGGCTTCCAGCTGGTGGCGCTTGAGGGTGTCGAGCAGCAATTTGAGCGTCAGCTCCATGCCCTCACGCACCGCCTTGATCGCGTCGTCATCGGCGCTCGACAGCTCGAGCCCACGCTCCAGGCTGTCGACCACCGGCAGCAGGTCGTTGGCAAACTTCTCGAGGGCGAACTTGTGCGCCTTCTCGACATCCTGCTCAGCGCGACGGCGCACGTTCTGCAGATCGGCAGCCATGCGCAGCGACTGATCCTGCGCAGCCGCCAGTTGCTCTTCCAGCGTTTGCACGCGAGCAGCCATGTCTTCGTTCAGCGCGGCATCGTTCTCTTGCGCCTCGGAAGTCTGCGGATCCAGGTTCTGTTCGTCAGCCATGCATTTCTCCTCTGAATGATTCGACGAGCCTCAACTCGCGCGTCTGCCGCCTATATAAGGACGATTTGTAGGGTTTCAAGGGCCATGAGTACTTTCCAGCAGCCAGTCGTCAGCGTATTGCCACCCCAAGGCAAACCACTGTATAAATAACCAGACAAATCCTGAGAGGCCTCGCCATGCTGGTGCACCTGTCCGTTCATAATTACGCCATCGTCGAACACCTGGATCTGGAACTGGATCGAGGCATGAGCGTCATCAGCGGCGAAACGGGCGCCGGCAAGTCGATCATGCTCGACGCCCTCGGCCTGACCCTGGGTGATCGCGCCGACAGTGGCGTGGTACGCCCGGGCGCCGACAAGGCGGACATCCTCGCCAGCTTCGACCTGGGCGACATCCCCGAAGCCCACGCCTGGCTCGCCGAACGCGACCTGGATAACGACGGCCCGTGCATCCTGCGCCGGGTGATTACCGCCGAAGGTCGCTCGCGCGGCTATATCAACGGCACCCCCTGCCCGCTTGGCGACCTCAAGGCACTGGGCGAACTGCTGATCGACATTCACAGCCAGCACGAACATCAGTCGCTACTCAAGACCGACACCCACCGCCGCCTGCTCGACGAATATGCGGGCGTTCAGGAACTGGCTCGCCAGGTACAGCTGGCAGCGCAGCGCTGGAAGCAGACCCGTAGCGAACTGGAACGCGTCACCTCCCAGGGCGACGAGCAACGCGCCCGTCACCAGTTGCTCAGCTACCAGCTGGAAGAACTCGAGAACCTGGGCCTGGGCGATAACGAGCTGGAGCAGCTGGAGCAGGACCACAAGGCCCTGACCAATGCCGAAAGCCTGCTGAGCGCCTGCCGTCAGGTGATCGACCAGTGCAGCGAGAGCGACGCCGGCAACGTGCTGTCGGTGCTCACCGCCAGCCTCAACCGCCTCAGCGGCCTGCAGGGTCAGCCTGGCGCACTCAACGAAGCCACCAACCTGCTGGCCAGCGCACAGATCCAGATCGAGGAGGCGGTCGGCGAGCTCAACCGTTTTCTCGACCACTTCGATGCCGACCCGGAGCGCCAGCAGCAACTCGAAGAGCGCCTGGACACCATCTATACCCTGGCCCGCAAGCACCGCATCCACCCCAGCGAGCTGCCTGCCATGCAGCAGCAGCTGTTCGACGAACTCGAAAGCCTCAACGCGGATGACCAGGCCACCGAGCGCCTGGGCGAGGAACTTGCCGCCTACGGCCGCCACTTTAAGGAAAAGGCCGCCGAGCTCAGCAGCAAGCGGCAGAAGGCCGCCAGCAAACTGGGCAAGGCGGTCGAGAAGGAAATGCAGACCCTGGGCATGCCGGGTGGGCGCTTCAGCATTCAGCTGCAGCCCATCGAAGGCAGCGAGCCGAGCGCCAATGGCCTGGAACAGGTCGAGTTTCTGGTCAGCGCCAACCCCGGGCAACCGATCAAGGCACTGGCCAAGGTCGCCTCGGGCGGCGAACTGTCGCGCATCAGCCTGGCCATCCAGGTGATCACCGCGCAGACCTCACGCGTGCCGACCCTGGTGTTCGACGAAGTGGATGTGGGTATCGGCGGCCCCACCGCCGAAGTGGTCGGCCAACTGCTGCGCCGCCTTGGCGAACGCGGCCAGGTACTTACCGTGACTCACCTGCCCCAGGTCGCCGCACAAGGTCACCAGCACCTGTTCGTGCACAAGGTGCGCGGCAGCAATGCCACGCGCACGGCGGTCAGCAAGCTCGACGAAACGCAGCGCATCGAGGAGGTCGCCCGCATGCTGGGCGGCATCGACCTTACCGACGAATCCCTGGCCCACGCCCGCAAACTGGTCAGCAACGCGCAGAGCTGATGATTCGCAGACACCCGCGCAGATAATTTCCACCGGGCATGAAAAAGGCGACCTCAGTCGCCTTTTTCGTCAATCGATACGCTTATTTGGCGCTACGACGGACATAGAGCACCAGATTGTGATCCACCAGCTCGAAACCGTGCTCACGGACGATTTCTTTCTGGCGTTTCTCGATCTCGGCATCGAAGAATTCGATCACGTCGCCGGTATCCACACACACCATATGATCGTGGTGGCCACCGTCGGCCAATTCGAATACAGCGTGGCCGCCGTCGAAGTTGTGGCGCACCACCAGCCCCGCCGCCTCGA
Organism: Pseudomonas sp. URMO17WK12:I2; assembly: GCF_003253735.1. GTDB lineage: Bacteria > Pseudomonadota > Gammaproteobacteria > Pseudomonadales > Pseudomonadaceae > Aquipseudomonas. The sequence goes on from NZ_QKYW01000001.1 coordinate 396,564, forward strand.
ACTGGGTGAGAACCCGGTAAACAGTGGCCAGGCCGACATCTTCACCCGCATCCATCAGCGACTTGTAGACATCCTCTGCACTCATGTGACGCTGCTCGGCAGAATCCAGCATCTGCAGGATTTTGACCCGTGGCAGGGTTACTTTCAGGCCAGCTTTTCGCAGTTCGCTATTTTCAACCATGGTCTGCTTTCTCGCGGAAGCGCTTCGCAGCTTCCCTTATTGCGGGTATGATCGGGGTTTACGTTGCCCAGCCAAGATAGTGGAAGACGCCCACCGATGCAAAAAACCAGACTCCTGCTGACCAGCCTCACCTTCATGGGGCTCATCGCACTCGCCGGTTGCTCATTCCCCGGGGTTTATAAAATCGACATCCAACAGGGCAATGTCGTCACGCAGGATATGATAGACCAGTTGCGTCCTGGAATGACCCGGCGCCAAGTACGGTTTATCATGGGTAACCCACTGATTACCGATACCTTCCACGCCAACCGCTGGGACTATCTGTACAGCATGCAGGCCGGCGGCAGCCAGCGTCAGCAGGAGCGTGTGACGCTCAATTTCGATGGTAACGATCAACTGGTAAGCCTGTCCGGCGACTTCATGCCCGGCACCAGCCGCGATGAACAGATCCTTGGCCGCGACGGCTCCCCGGAGCAGGCGCCTACCCAGCAACAGGACGAGCCTGCCGCACCAGGCTCGCTGCTCGAGCAGATCCAGCGCGACGTCGACAACGTCGAAACCGTACCGGTGCCGACACCTGAACCGCTGGAAACCTCGCCCCAGTAAGCGCACCTCGAAAAAAGCCCCGGCCAATGCCGGGGCTTTTTCATTGCAGCCTGTAAAAAACCATCTCCTTCAACCTCGACCTGCGTCCACTCCCTGCTTCGCTCGCTGCGCAGCCTGAGCCGCACGGCGCTTGCGCACCTCCTTGGGATCGGCGAGCAGTGGTCGATAGATTTCTACCCGATCGCCCTCTTCGAGGGGCTGCGTAGCGGGCGACGCCACCGCCTTGCCGAACAGGCCAAGCGGCGCCTCGGCCAGATCGAGCTCCGGGAAATGCGCCTGCAGCCCAGACTGCAAGGCGGCCTCGCGCACCGTGGCGCCCACAGGCAACTGCAGGGTGATCAGCATCTGCCGCTCAGGCGTGGCATAGACCACTTCAACCGCCAGCCGATTATTGGCCATGCAGCTCCTTGGCTCGCTGGCAGAAGGCATCCACCATGGTATTGGCAGCCTGGTTGAACAGCGGCCCGAGGGTGGCGCGCATCACCGCTCCCGCGTAATCGAAGGTCAGATCGAGGCTGATCTTGCAGGCCTTGTCACCCAGCGCCTTGAACGTCCACTGGCCATGCAGGTGCTCGAAGGGGCCATCCTCCAGGCTCAACTCGATCGACTGCCCCGGCACCAGCAGATTGCGGGTGGTGAAACGCTGGCTCAACCCGGCCTTGGCCACTTCGAGGCTGGCGACCATGTGCGTATCACTGGCCTCGATGATCTGGCTGGACGCACACCAGGGCAGGAACTCGGGGTAGCGTTCGACATCGTTGACCAGGTCATAAAGAGCCTGGGCCGGATACGGAAGCAGGGCCGAGCGCTGGATATGAGTACTCATAGCAATTGGATTTCCACGGTTGGCGACATCACAGCAGCGCGATGTCACGGGTCGATGCCCACTACAACTGACATCAACCCGAAGACGAGTATCCCAATATTGTCGGGGATTCGCCCTGGCGGCTCAAGCGCACGGCTGGCAAAGGGCTTTTAGCACGCACATGCATGGCGCGTCGTCACCGGACTCCCTATAATGCGCGGCCTATGGCTAAACAAAAGAAACATCTGCAAGGCAGCATCGCCCAGAACAAGAAGGCGATGCACGACTATTTCGTGGAGTCCCGCTTCGAGGCCGGCCTGGCGCTGGCCGGCTGGGAAGTGAAGAGTCTGCGTGCCGGCAAGGCCCAGCTGGTCGACAGCTACGTCCTGCTCAAGGACGACGAAGCGTGGCTGATGGGCTGTCATATCACGCCGCTGAAAACTGCCAGCACCCACGTCATCGCCGACCCGACGCGTACGCGCAAGCTGCTGCTCAACAAGCGTGAGCTGGAAAAGCTGTTCGGCTCCGTACAGCAGAAGGGCTACACCTGCGTGGCGCTGTCGCTTTACTGGAAGCAGCACCTGGTGAAATGCGAAATCGCCCTGGCCAAGGGCAAGAAGGATTTCGACAAGCGCCATACCGAGAAAGAGCGCGACGCCGACCGCGAAGTACAGCGCGCCATGCGCAGCAAGGGCAAGGACGAGTAAGCGCTGCGGTTCGATAGCGAATCGCAGCACGTTCCAGCGCCTTAGATGTTGCCGCCTCAGGCAACTGCAGCCGATTGACTACAACCCTTGGCGCCTTTGCGCGCGCTGCTCGCGGGCCTCCTGCTGAACCACGTCAGCCAGGACTTCCTGCACATAGTCGATATGCTGGTTGGACAGCGCCCGCGCGTCCTCGGCACGCCCCTCCATGATCGCCTCGAACAGCGCGCGGTGCTGGGCGTTGAGCATGCCGCGGGTTTCTCCGCGCAAGGCATACATACCGCCAATGTTGGTCACCACGTTGCGCTTGAGCAGATCGAACAATCCGCGAATGGTATGCAGCAGCACGGCATTGTGGCTGGCCTCGGCGATGGCCAAGTGGAAGCTGGCGTCCGCCGCGCCCTCCTCGGCCCGGGTCACCTCCCCGGCACGGCCATAGCAATCCTGTAGACGCTCGAATGCCTCGCCGAGCCGCTGACGGTCCATATCGGTGGCGCGCAACGCCGCGTAATAGGCGCAGGATCCTTCCAGGGTATGCCGGAACTCGAGCAAATCACGCTGGGCATCGACATTGTTTTCCAGCAGATGCATCAGCGGGTCACTGAATGTCGAGCCCAGGTTCTCGCACACATAGGTGCCGCCACCCTGGCGACTGCTCAGCAGGCCTTTGGCGGCCAGCTTCTGGATGGCTTCACGCAGTGACGGGCGCGACACGCCGAACTGCTCGGCGAGCACCCGCTCGGCTGGCAGCCGCTCGCCGGCCTTGAGCGTACCCTCGAGAATCATTGCCTCCAGGCGCGTGACGATGTCGTCGGACAGACGTCGTTGCCGCAGCGGACCAAAATTCATTGCTTGAACATCCACACCACTCCAACAACGGCGCCAGATCGCCTGGGCGCCGAAAATCCCTGCAGCCTACCCAGTGCCCTTTATCGCCACAAGCGCGGCTCTGCGCAGTAGCGCCTCAGACCAAAGTCGCAACAGTGCAAATTGACGCACCCGACCAAAAGAAATTACTCTGTCGACGGCATTTTGTAAATTGGTCTTACCAATAATAACAACCCGTTCGCGAAACTGCTCTGCACGCGCTGAATCATCATCAGCAGCCCGCGACCAGGCGATACCAACAACAATCAGCGAGCCTCCCCATGCAAACATGGCAACAGTTGTACACGCCGCTCGGCAGCCTTGGCCTGTCCGCCCTGGCGGCAGTGATCCCAATCGTGTTCTTTTTTCTCGCCCTCGCCGTATTCCGCCTCAAAGGTCATGTGGCGGGCAGTATCACCCTGGCGCTGTCGGTGATCATTGCCGTCGCCGCCTTTGGCATGCCGGTGGACATGGCCATGGCCGCCGCCGGCTATGGATTCGCCTATGGCCTGTGGCCAATCGCCTGGATCATCGTGGCGGCGGTATTCCTCTACAAGCTGACGGTCAAGAGCGGCCAGTTCGAGGTCATCCGCAGCTCGGTGCTGTCGATCACCGATGACCAGCGCCTGCAGGTACTGCTGATCGGCTTCTCGTTCGGCGCCTTCCTGGAAGGTGCCGCCGGCTTTGGCGCACCGGTGGCCATTACCGCCGCCCTGCTCGTCGGCCTGGGTTTCAACCCGCTCTACGCCGCCGGCCTGTGTCTGATCGCCAACACCGCTCCGGTGGCGTTCGGCGCACTGGGCATTCCGATCATCGTCGCCGGCCAGGTCACCGGCATCGATGCATTCAAGATCGGCGCCATGGCGGGCCGCCAACTGCCTCTCTTGTCGGTCATCGTGCCGTTCTGGCTGGTGGCGATGATGGACGGCTGGAGGGGCATCAAGGAAACCTGGCCGGCAGCACTGGTAGCAGGCCTGAGCTTTGCCATCACTCAGTACTACACCTCCAACTACATCGGCCCGGAACTGCCGGATATCACCTCGGCACTGGTCAGCCTGGTATGCCTGACACTGTTCCTCAAGGTGTGGCAGCCCAAGCGCGCGGCCAACAGCCAGATCGCCGGCGCTTCCGGCGGTGCGGCGGCGGCAGTAGCCGGTGGCTTCGGCGGCGTGCGCAGCACCACGCCCTCGCCCTATAGCCTGAGCGAAATCCTCAAGGCCTGGTCGCCGTTCCTGATTCTCACGGCGATGGTCACCGTATGGACGCTCAAGCCCTTCAAGGCCCTGTTCGCGCCAGGCGGTGCACTCGACGCCCTGGTGTTCATGCTGCCAATCCCGCATCTGGATCAGTTGGTGATCAAGGTTGCACCGATCGTTGCCAATCCGACGCCCATTGCCGCGGTATTCAAGCTCGACCCCATCTCCGCCACCGGCACCGCCATCTTTTTCTCGGCCGTACTCTCGATGCTGGTGCTGAGGATCAATTTTAAAATTGGTCTTACCACGCTAAGAGAAACCTTCTACGAATTGCGCTGGCCGATCCTGTCCATCGGCATGGTGCTGGCGTTCGCATTCGTCACCAACTATTCGGGTATGTCCACGACCATGGCACTGGTGCTTGCCGGTACCGGCGCAGCATTCCCGTTCTTCTCGCCCTTCCTCGGCTGGCTGGGGGTATTCCTCACCGGCTCGGACACCTCCTCCAACGCGCTGTTCAGCTCCCTGCAGGCCACTACCGCGCACCAGATCGGCGTCAGCGATACCCTACTGGTAGCGGCCAACACCAGTGGCGGCGTGACCGGCAAGATGATCTCGCCGCAGTCCATCGCCGTGGCCTGCGCCGCGACCGGCATGGTTGGCAAGGAATCCGACCTGTTCCGCTTCACCCTCAAGCACAGCCTGATCTTCGCCACCTTCGTCGGTCTGATTACGCTGGTTCAGGCGTACTGGCTGACCGGCATGCTGGTGCACTAGTTAACGAGCAGCTGCGCGCTCACGAAACATTGTGAACGCTGCAGATCAACTGCGAAGGCAGCGCCCTGACCAGGGCGTGCTACACACCCAAAGCCCGCGACAGTGTCCGGGCTTTGTCGCTGCCGCGGTGACGCGCCAGCTCAGACACGGAATAGAGCCCATGATCATTTCTGCCTCCACCGATTACCGCGCCGCCGCCCAGCGTCGCTTGCCGCCGTTTCTGTTCCATTACATCGATGGCGGCGCCTACGCCGAGTACACCTTGAGGCGCAACGTCGAGGATCTGGCCAGCATCGCCCTGCGCCAACGCGTGTTGAAGAACATGTCCGAGCTGAGCCTGGAAACCCAGCTGTTCGGTGAAACCCTGGCGATGCCGGTAGCCCTGGCGCCGGTCGGCCTGACCGGCATGTACGCACGCCGCGGTGAAGTGCAGGCAGCCAAGGCAGCAGCGGACAAGGGCATCCCCTTCACGCTGTCGACCGTTTCGGTGTGCCCCATCGAGGAAGTGGCACCCGCCATCGGCCGGCCAATGTGGTTCCAGCTCTATGTGCTCAAGGACCGCGGCTTCATGAAGAACGCTCTGGAGCGCGCCAAGGCCGCGGGCGTGACCACCCTGGTTTTCACCGTGGACATGCCTACCCCCGGCGCCCGCTACCGCGACGCCCACTCCGGCATGAGCGGCCCCAACGCCGCCATGCGCCGCATGCTGCAAGCCTTCACGCACCCGGCCTGGGCCTGGGACGTGGGCCTGATGGGCAAACCCCATGACCTGGGCAACATCTCCACCTACCGCGGTAACCCGACCGGGCTGGCCGACTACATCGGCTGGCTGGGTGCCAACTTCGACCCATCGATTTCCTGGAAAGACCTGGAGTGGATTCGCGAATACTGGGACGGCCCGATGGTGATCAAGGGCATTCTCGACCCCGAGGACGCACGTGACGCGGTCACCTTCGGTGCCGACGGCATCGTGGTCTCCAACCACGGCGGCCGTCAGCTCGACGGCGTGCTTTCCAGCGCCCGCGCCTTGCCGGCCATCGCCGACGCGGTGAAAGGCGACCTGAAGATTCTCGCCGACTCCGGTATTCGTAGCGGCCTCGACGTGGTGCGCATGATCGCCCTGGGTGCGGATACCGTGTTGCTCGGCCGCGCCTTCATCTACGCCCTGGCTGCCGCAGGCGGCGCCGGGGTGGGCAACCTGCTGAGCCTGATCGACAAGGAAATGCGCGTGGCCATGGTGCTCACCGGCGCCAAGTCCATCGCCGAGATCAGCGCCGAATCACTGGTTCGGGAGCTCTGAGATGATCAGCAGCGACACCCTGCTCAAGCAGTTGCGCGACGCGGTCGGCCGCGACCATGTGCTCACCGACGCGCAAAGCACACGACGTTTTCGCAAGGGCCACCGCACCGGCGAGGGCAACGTGCTGGCTGTGGTGCGCCCTGCCACCCTGCTGGAACAGTGGCGCGTGCTCGAAGCTGCCGTGGCCGCCGACCGCATCGTCATCATGCAGGCAGCCAATACCGGGCTGACCGGCGGCTCGACGCCGGACGGCAACGACTACGACCGCGAGATCGTGCTGATCAACACCTTGCGCATCAGCGGCGTCCAGCTGATCAACGAAGGCAGGCAGGTGGTGTGCTTGCCCGGCGCCACTCTCGACCGCCTGGAACAGGCCCTGGCACCCCTGGGCCGCGAGCCGCATTCGGTGATCGGCTCATCGTGCATCGGCGCCTCGGTGCTCGGCGGCGTGTGCAACAACTCCGGCGGCTCCCTGGTACGCCGCGGGCCGGCCTATACCGAACTGGCGTTGTACGCCCAAGTCAAGGAAGACGGCACGCTGGAGCTGGTCAACCACCTGGGCATCGACCTGGGCAACAGCCCGGAGGAAATCCTCACCCGCCTGCAGCGTGGCGACTACCGCCCCCATCAGGTCAGTAGCGAGGCGGTCGGCAAGGCCTCGGACCAGCGCTATGGCGAGCACGTGCGCGATGTCGATGCCGATACCCCGGCTCGTTTCAATGCCGACCCGTCGCGACTGTTCGAAGCCTCCGGTTCGGCCGGCAAGCTGTGCCTGTTCGCCGTGCGCCTGGACACCTTCCCCAAGGAGCCGAGTACGGTCTTCTACATCGGCACCAACGCCGCTGACGACCTGACCGAGGTGCGCCGCCACCTGCTCAACAAGCTGCCGAGCCTGCCGATTGCCGGCGAATACATCCACCGCACCGCCTTCGACATCGGCGAGAAGTACGGCAAGGACACCTTTCTGCTGATCGACCGCTTCGGCACTGCCAGGGTGCCCGCCGCCTTTGCCCTGAAGAGTCGGGTCGATGGCTTCTTCGAGCGCTTCGGCCTGCGCGGAATCAGCGACCGCATCATTCAACTGGCCATGAACCTGCTGCCCAGCCACCTGCCGCCACGCATGCGCGAGTATCGCGAGCGCTTCGAGCACCACCTGATGATTCGCGTGGCCAATGACAGCCTGGCAGAAACCCGGCGCTTTCTGAGCGAATACTTCATTGCTGGAAGCAGTGGCGCGTTTTTCGAATGCGATGCCGACGAAGGCCGCAAGGCCTTCCTGCATCGCTTCGCCATCGCCGGCGCGGCGATTCGCTACCGCGAGGCACACCCGGGCAGCGTCGAGGATATCCTCGCCCTGGATATTGCCCTGCGCCGCAACGACCGCGACTGGGTGGAAACACTGCCGGCGGCGATGGAGGAGCAGATCATCCACAAGCTCTACTACGGGCATTTCTTCTGCCACGTGTTCCATCAGGACTACATCGTCAAGAAAGGCGTCGACCCCATCGCCATGGAGCACGCCATGTGGAAGCTGCTCGACGAGCGCCGCGCCGAGTACCCCGCCGAACACAACGTGGGGCATCTATATATCGCCAAGCCGGCGCTGGCGGACTTCTACCGCGAGCTGGACCCGACCAATACCTTCAACCCGGGCATCGGCCAGACCTCGAAGAAACGCCATTGGGAGCGCTGCTGCGGCAATCACTGAGGCCCACAAAGAAGAAAGGGGAGACCTCTCGGCCTCCCCTTTTCGTAGATGTCCTGTGCTGGCAATTCTGTCGCCGCTTTCCTCGCCCGCCTGGTTGGGCAGTGCGGACCCGGGTGCCGTGACGACCCGGTAGGGTCGGCGGCGCCAGCTCTCCTGATTGGGCGAGCCGGGTGGACGTGTCGTCCGGGCCGTGAAACTGAGGTAAAGATTACGCCTACAGTCGCGACGAAAGATTGCTAACATTGCTAATCAAGCAGCAAGTTACGCAATAAATAACCTTATAATAGATAAAAACAGCAATTGGATAACGAAAAGACTCAGCCATGAACAAACTCGACCGCTATGACCTGAACATTCTCGCCGAATTGCAGCGCGATGCGACCCTGTCCAATCAGGAGCTGGCCGAGCGGATCGGCCTGTCGCCCTCACCCTGCTCGCGCCGCGTCAAGCAGCTGGAGGACGACGGCTATATCACCGGCCAGGTCGCGCTGCTGGACCGCCGCCAGCTGGGGCTCACCCTTACCGCCTATGTGCTGATCGGCATGGATCGCCATACCCCGGAGCGCTTCGAGCATTTCCAGGAAGAGATCCGCAAATGTCCGGAAGTCCTTGAGTGCTGCCTGGTCACCGGGATGGACGCCGACTACCAGCTCAAGGTGGTGGTGCCCGACATGGATCACTACCAGAAGCTGCTGCTCGGTACCCTGACCCGCATCGATGGCGTTTCCAGCGTGCGCTCGAGCTTCGTGCTGCAGCAGATCCTCTCCAGCACCCAGCTTCCCCTGCAGCACCTGCGCGGTTAGGTACCGGCTCATAATCCTACAGCCCAGGCTCGTCGATTTTGGCAGCTAAGTGGCGCAAGCGGCCTTTCCCCTATCCCGTGGGAACGGGCCATGCCCGTGATTTTTCGCGGGCATGGCCCGCTCCCACAATGGTCCAGTGATGCCCGCTTCTGCCTTGTAGTTGCCGCTTCAGGCGCATTAAAGATCGTGAACAGGCTCCAAGACCATCGAGCAATTACCCCTACTGGCCAGCAACGCGGTAATATCCACAACTTTGTTGTGCCTTGCCGCCAGCACCGGGCTGGCACCCTGATGGACCGCCGCCGAGGCCAGGATGGAACCCGAGTTTTTCGAAGAGCTGATGATGACCTTGCTGGTCGGTGGCCTGGTGCTGTTCATGGCCTTCATCGTCTGGGATCTGGCGAAGAAGTCCCGCGCTGGCCGCTTCGGCACTTTCATCCTGTTCTTCGCCCTGGGCCTTGGAGTACTTGGCTTTCTCATCAAGAGCCTGGTCATCGCTGGCCTGGAAGGCGTCTGAAACCCACAAGAACAATCGCGGTGCCCGACGCATTGCCTTGTCTGCTGCCCCATGGAGAAACACATGAACGCCACCGATCGCGTCATGCAGAGTTACGGACGCTGCTGTGCCAGCCCAGCCTTCTTCGATGATTTCTACCGGCATTTCCTTGCCAGCTCACCGGCCGTGCGCGAGAAGTTCGTCAATACCGACATGGCCGCGCAGAAGCTGCTGCTGCGCCAGGGCATCCTCAACCTGGTGATGCACGCCCGGGGCATGCCGGACACCAAGCTGCGCGCCCTGGGCTGCACCCATGCACGCACGGCCATGGACATCCGCCCCGAGCTGTATGACCTGTGGCTGGAAGCGCTGCTCAAGACCATCATGGAGCACGACAAACAGGCCGACGCCACGACTCTGCAAAGCTGGCGCGAAGTGCTGGTCAAAGGCATCAGCGTGATCAAGGCGGGCTACGACGCCTGAAACGGATGGTGCTCCACCTGCCTACTTGAGGCTCGGCGGCAGGTCGCGCCACTCGCCTGGCTGCAAGCCATCCAACGACCAGGGGCCGATGCGCACGCGCACCAGGCGCAGCGTCGGCAGGCCGACCGCCGCCGTCATGCGCCGCACCTGGCGGTTGCGGCCCTCGCGAATCACCAATTCCAGCCAACTGGTGGGCACGCTCTTGCGAAAGCGCACCGGCGGGTTGCGCGGCCACAGTTCGGGCTCGCTCAGCTGCCGAGCCTCGGCAGGCAGCGTCGGCCCATCGTTGAGCTGCACGCCATCACGCAGCTGCTGCAACTGCTCGGCACTGGCCTCGCCCTCCACCTGCACCCAGTAGGTCTTGGCCAGCTTGTGCTTGGGGTCGGCGATCTTCGCCTGCAGTTGCCCGTCATTGGTGAGCAGCAGCAAGCCTTCGCTATCGCGATCGAGCCGTCCGGCCGGATACACACCGGGCACCGCGACGAAATCCTTGAGCGTGGCCCGGCCCTGGTCGTCATTGAACTGGGTCAGCACATCGAACGGCTTGTTCAACACGATCAGGCGCGGCTCGGCAGGCGCAGCCTTGGCCACACGATAGGGACGCGGTGCGGGGCGTTTGGGTCGGGACATGCAGCGAGCAGCCATTGCAGAACGGCTGTGCAGTTTAGCGCAAAGCCATCGGTCTTCGGCCGCCGGGTCAGCGGCCACTGCGATCGAGTACCGGCGCATGCACCGCCATCAGCTCGACGATCCATTCGATGAACACCCGCAGCTTGGTGCTGACGTGGCGGTTGGGCGGATAGGCGAGGTACATCGGCATCGGCTCGAACTGCCAGTCTGCGAAGACCGCCACCAGCTCGCCGCGCTGCACATGGGTATCGGCCATGTAGGTGGGCAGCCAGAGTACACCGAGCCCAGCCAGCCCGGCGGCCAGGTAGGCATTGCCGTCGTCCACCGCCACCACGTAGCGGCCCTCGATGTCGAGGCGTTCGGCACCGCGCTGCATGCGATAGGAAAACACCTTGCCAGCCCGTGCACGCTTGAACCCGACGATGCGGTGGTGGCTGTCGACCAGCTCCTGCGGGTGCAGCGGCGTGCCGCAACGCTGCACGTAGGTCGGCGCGGCGTAGACGCCCGAGCGCAGATCGCCGACACGCCGCGCCATCAGCGACTGATCGGTGACTTCACCGCCGCGGATCACGCAGTCGACGTTCTCGCCGAGCAGGTCGACGAGACGATCACTGGCGCCCAGGTCGAGCTGAATCTCCGGATAACGGGCATGGAAGGCCGGCAGTGACGGCACCAGGATCATCCGCGCGAACGGGCTGGGAACGTCAACACGCAAGCGCCCGCGCGGCTGGCTGCTGGCATCGGAAAGGCTGGTCTCGGCGTCGTCCATGTCGGCGAGCAGGCGCACTACGCGCTCATAGTAAGCCGCGCCGTCGGCCGTCAGCGCGACCCTGCGGGTGGTGCGGTTCAGCAGGCGCACACGCAAGCGCGCCTCGAGCTGCTGCACAAGCTGGGTCACGCTGGTCTTGCTCATGCTCAGCGTATCGGCGGCCTTGGTGAAGCTACCCGTCTCCACCACCCGGGCGAAGGCGCGCATCGCATCGAATCGGTCCATCTGTTCAACCAGTGATTGTTTGGGATTCGCAAACAGTGTTGATGGAAGTGGCCGGTTTATCCACCCCGGCAGCGCTCCTAAAGTGAACCCATCACTTGAACGGGTCCAGTGCCCCAGAGGAAACGACATGACAACGCGCGACGTGGTTTTCCCCGCAGGCCGCCAGGCCCTTTACGAACGCAACCGTTATTCACCGGCAGTGCGCTGCAATGGCCTGCTGTTCGTATCCGGGCAGGTCGGTAGCCGCCCGGACGGCTCGCCCGAGCCGGAGCTCAAGGCCCAGGTTCGCCTGGCATTCGAGAACCTCAACGCGGTGCTCGCAGCCGCCGACTGCAGCTTCGACGACGTGGTCGACGTGACGGTGTTCATCGTCAACCCCGAACAGCGCTTCGAAACCATCTGGGAGGTGGTGCCCGAGTATTGGGGCGTTGCGCCATTCCCGAACATCACGTGCGTGGGCGTGACCTGGCTGTATGGCTTCCAGTTCGAGATCAAGGTGATCGCCAAGTTGCCAACGGCCTGAACAAGGCCCGTATGGTGGCAGCAGGTGGACGGTCAGGCGCTTGCCACAGCGGTGTGTGGTACACTTCGCGGCGGCCAAAAGCTACCCCTCCGCCACCGCTGCCCCTACCGGAGCCGAGATTTTCGATGTCCGATACCGCCCCCCAGAAGCCCATTGCCAGCGGTGAAAAATTCCGCACCGCACAGGGTATTACCGCTATCAAGGACGGCCAGAAACGCCGTGCCTCGACCGAAGCCAAGGTGTACGAGCCCAAGCCGAGCTGGTTGCGGGTCAAGGCGCCGGGCGGCAGCCGTTTCGAAGCAGTCAAGCGTAACGTCGGTGAGCACCGCCTGAGCACCGTTTGCCAGGAATCCCACTGCCCGAACATGGGGGAGTGCTGGTCCAACGGCACGGCCACCATCATGCTGATGGGTTCGGTGTGCACCCGTGCCTGCCGCTTCTGCGCAGTGGACACCGGCAACCCGAACGGCTGGCTGGACAAGGAAGAGCCGCAGAACACCGCCAAGTCGGTGGAGCTGATGGCGCTGCGCTATATCGTGCTGACCTCGGTGGACCGCGACGACCTGCCAGACGGCGGCGCCGCGCATTACGCCGCCTGCGTCCAGGCGATCAAGGCCAACACCCCGCAGGTGGTGGTAGAAGCGCTGACCCCGGATTTCGACGGCGACCTGGCGTGTATCGAGCGCGTGGTGGACTCCGGCCTCGAAGTGTTCGCCCAGAACGTCGAGACCGTTGACCGCCTGACTCGCGAAGTGCGCGACCCGCGCGCCGGATACCGTAAAACCCTCGATGTGCTGGCCCACGCCAAGCGCCATCGCCCCGACGTGCTCACCAAGACCAGCCTGATGCTCGGCCTGGGCGAGACCGACGACGAAGTGTTCGAGGCCATGCAGGACATGCGCGCCGTGGGTGTGGACATTTTGACCCTCGGCCAGTACCTGCAGCCGACCCGCAATCACCTGCCGGTCAAGCGTTGGGTCAGCCCGGACGAGTTCAACCGCTTCCGCGACATCGGCCTGCAGATGGGCTTCATGGAAGTGGCGGCCGGCCCCCTGGTACGTTCAAGCTACCGCGCCGACAAGGTGTTCGAGAAGAACAACCTGGGTCTCGCTGCACCGGTTCCGGTGCCGGGCCAGCAGGTCGACAACAGCCTGATTCCCGCGCTGAACGTCAACTGATAGCGCTCTGGCTCAAACCAGCCAAGTGAAAAAAGGGACGCCTCGGCGTCCCTTTCTCGTTGCTTGCGACTGCGTGCCCTAGGCGTAACCCAATCGTTGACGTAGCGCCTGCTCAAGGCGCCTGGCGGCTTCGTCGAAGGCAGGCGGCGTAGCCACCAGATCCTTCAACTGAGTCATCTGCAAGCCGGCATAGCCACACGGATTGATGCGCCCGAAGGGCGTCATGTCCATGTCGATGTTGAGCGCCAGGCCGTGGAACGAGCAGCCGCGACGCACCCGCAGGCCCAGTGAGGCGATCTTGTCGCCCTTGACGTAGACGCCCGGGGCATCGGCCCTGGGTGCGGCTTCGACGCCGTAGCTGGCGAGCACCTCGACCAGGGCCTGTTCCATGACGGTGACCAGCTCGCGCACGCCCAGGTCCAGGCGGCGCAGATCCAGCATCAGGTAGCCGACCAGTTGGCCGGGGCCATGGTAGGTCACCTGGCCGCCGCGCTCCACCTGCACTACCGGAATATCACCAGGCGCCAGCAGGTGCTCGGGCTTGCCCGCCTGGCCCTGGGTAAACACCTGGGGATGCTGCAGCAACCAGATCTCGTCAGGCGTGGTCTCGTCGCGCTCGGCAGTCAGCGCGCGCATCGCCTCGAGGGTCGGCAGATAGTCGACCAGCCCAAGGTGGCGCACGATCAGATCAGCTGCGGCCACTACAGCACCATGTGCACGCGGCCGGTGGCACGCAGGTCGACATGAATGGCTTCCAGCTGCTCGACGCCGGTAGCGGTGATCAGCACCTGCACGGAGAGAAAGCGGCCCTTGCTGCTGTCGCGGGTCACCAGGGTGCCGGCATCGAAGTCGGGCGCGTGGCGCTGCATCACCTCGATCACCATATCAGCGAAGCCTTCACCGGCCTCGCCGATCACCTTGATCGGATAGTTCTTGCAGGGAAATTCGATTTTCGGAGCTTGTACGTCGGTATCGGTCATGGTGTTCACTGATCCAAAATGAAACGCCCTCGGGTCGAGGGCGTTCATCGCAACATGGGGGCGAGCTGTCAGTTAAACAACCCGTAGAAGAACAAGCGAATGCTATCCCACAGCTGGCGGAAGAAACCACCCTCCTCGACCGCCTCGAGCGCAACCAGATCGGCGCTGTGCACCACCTGATCGCCCATCTTCACTTCGACCTTGCCGATCACGTCACCCTGGGCGATCGGTGCGGTGATCTGCTGGTTGAGGGTCATGCTCGCCTGCAGCTTCTCCAGCTGGCCTTTGGGCAGGGTGAGAGTCAGGTCCTGAGCCAGACCGGCCTTGACCTGGTTGGTCTGACCTTTCCAGACCGGCGCCTGAGCCAGCTCGGTGCCCTTCTGGTAGAAGGTACGGGTTTCGAAGAAACGGAAGCCATAGGTCAAAAGCTTCTGGGTTTCTGCCGCACGGGCGCTTTCGCTGTCGGTGCCGAATACCGAGGTGATCATGCGCGCGCCGTCACGTACTGCCGAAGCCACCAGGCAGAAGCCGGCCTCGTTGGTGTGGCCGGTTTTCAGGCCGTCGACGGTACGGTCGCGCCACAGCAGCAGGTTACGGTTGGGCTGCTTGATGTTGTTCCACAGGAATTCTTTCTGCGAATAGATGGCGTAGTGCTCGGCGTCCTCGTTGATGATCGCACGCGCCAGGATCGCCATGTCGTGGGCGCTGGAGTAGTGATCAGGATGCGGCAGGCCGGTGGCGTTCATGAAGTGGCTGTTCTTCATGCCCAGGCGCTCGGCGGTGGCGTTCATCATGTCGGCGAAGGCGTCTTCACTGCCGGCAATGTGCTCGGCGATGGCGATGCTGGCGTCGTTGCCGGACTGGATGATCACACCGTGCAGCAGTTCGTCGACGGTCGCCTGGCTGTTCACCGGCAGGAACATGGTGGAGCCACCCGAGGCTGCGCCACCGGTACGCCAGGCGTGCTCGCTGATGGTGACCTTGTCCTGCTCGCCGATCTTGCCGTTGCGAATCTCCAGCGTGGCGATGTAGGCGGTCATCAGCTTGGTCAGGCTGGCCGGCGGCAGGCGCTGATCGGCATTGTTCTCGACCAGGATGTTGCCACTGGCGCCGTCCATCAGCACATAGGACTTGGCAGCCAGTTGCGGCGGAGCCGGCAGCGGCGCCTGGTTGGCCCAGGCACTGGAGGTGCCGAGCAGCATAAGTGACAGGAAGATGCGTTGCGCGAAGCTGGTGATTTTCATCCGTCTCTCTAGATCGCTGGAAGGTGGAACAGGCCCTTGCGGGCAAATGTGAAACGTGGGCGCCGCACCGCGGCGATCCACTGCTTAGTCAGGCGGCGAACCATTTAGTTGCTCGCCAGAACCGGCCTTAGAACCTTTTCACGATCTCGCGAGCTAGAGCGATACAAGGCAAAAACAAGCGAGGAAGCGGAGTTTACAAGTGGTAAATGAGCATTCCGAGCTTGTTTTTAACGCAGTAGCGCCGACGCGCAGCAGATCGTGAACAGGTTCTTAGTCGGCCTTGACCAGGGTTGCTTGCCCGAGGTTGGCGACGCGGATGCTGTCACGCACCCGGTCAGCCTCGCCCTGGCTGTTGATCGGCCCCAGCCGTACGCGGTGCAGTATCTGCTGGTTGCGCACCACTGAGTTGATGAATACCGGGGCACTCACCGACTCGCTCAACTTGGACTTGAGAAGCTCCGCAGCGTCGGGATTGGCGAAGGCTCCCACTTGGAGATACAGGCCAGACGCTGCGGCTGAAGCGTTTTTTTTTGAGTCGATCTGCACCGGCACGGTGGCGGCGGCGTGCTGTTGTGCCGGCGGCGAATACTGCTCCACCGGCGCATTGGCCAGTTTCAGCTGTTCCAGCTGCGCGGACTGCACCTTGGCCATCTGCGGCTGCTTGATCATCATCGGCACCGGACGCCCCTGCTGGGCCCACCATTCGGTGGGGTCGATGCCCTCGACGCGCACCTGGGCGGTGCCCTTCTCGGCGTAGCCGAGCTTCTTGGCGGCAGCGAAGGACAGGTCGATGATGCGATCGGAATAGAACGGGCCACGGTCGTTGACGCGCAGGATCGCGCTCTTGCCGTTTTCCAGGTTGGTCACCCGCACGTAGCTGGGCAGCGGCAGGGTCTTGTGGGCGGCGGTCATGCCGTACAGGTCGTAGGCTTCACCGTTGGCGGTCGCCTGGCCATGGAACTTGGTGCCATACCAGGACGCCGGGCCGGTGGCCACGTAGCGACGGGCATCGGCAATCGGGTAGTACTGCTTGCCGAAGACCACGTAAGGGCTGGCCTTGACCGGGCCGTAGTGTGGCATCGGAATGGCGTCCTGGATCTTCGAGACGTCGACATCCCACCAGGGCGCGCCGTCCTTGTGCGGACGGTTGAAATCACTGGGACCGGACGTCGGGCTGCCCGCCTGGCTCGGCGCCGAGCCTGTCGGCGCGCGACCGGAGGAACAACTGGCCAGCAGCACAACAGCAACGCCGCAGGCGGCCAGCTTGAACGGCAAGCGTGTCATTGATTGGCACCTCGGGCCTGAACCAGCAGCTCGGACAATTGATTGACCGCCATGGCGTACATCACGCTGCGGTTATAGCGGGTAATCACGAAGAAATTCGGCTGCCCCATCCAGTACTCGGGGCCTTCGGCACCGTCCAGGCGAAAGGCGGTAACCGGCAGGTCGTCGGCCAGCACGTCGTTGCTCGACCAGCCCAGGGCGCGCAGTTCGCCTACGGTCTTCTCGGGATCCAGGCCGGAGCTCAGGCCCTGATCGGCCTGCTCGCCCTTGACCGTTGCCAGGCTGGCCACCGGCTGCCCCGGCTGCCAGTTATGGCGCTTGAAGTAGCTGGCCACGCTGCCGATGGCATCGGTCGGGTCGCTCCAGATATTGATGTGGCCGTCGCCGTCGAAATCCACGGCGTAGGCGCGGAAGCTGCTCGGCATGAACTGCGGCAGCCCCATGGCACCCGCATAGGAACCTTTCAGGCTGGCCGGGTCGACCTGTTCTTCGCGGGTCAGCATGAGGAACTCGCGCAGCTCCTTGCGAAAGAACGGCGCGCGCGGCGGGTAATCGAAAGCCAGGGTGGACAGCGCATCGATCACCCGGTAGTTGCCGGTATTGCCACCGTAGGAGGTTTCCACACCAATGATGGCGACGATGATCTCGGCCGGTACACCGTATTCCTTCTCGGCACGCGCCAGGGCTTCGGCGTGCTCGTTCCAGAACGCCACACCTTTGTTGATGCGCGCGTCGGTAATGAAGATCGGGCGGTATTCCTTCCACGGTTTGACCCGCTCTGCCGGGCGCGAAATGGCATCGAGAATCGCCTGCTTGCGCTCCACATCGGCGAACAAGGTAGTCAGCTGCTCGCTGGCAAAACCGTAGTCACGGGTCATTTCGGTGATGAACTCGCCGACCAGTGGCGAGTTCGCGTATTCGTTGGCAGCCATCGCCTGTGGAGCCCCGAGCAGGCCGGCGACCGCCAGCCATTGTGCATGTCGTGCGGCCCAGCCACGCAAAATCTGCATTGAATTCATAACCCCAATCATGCCTGAGCGATCCACTTGCGGTGCGTGTGGATGGACATCAGGATTCCGAAACTCGACAACAACGTAATCAATGACGTGCCGCCATAACTGATGAACGGCAGCGGCACTCCCACTACCGGCAACAACCCGCTGACCATGCCGATATTGATGAACACATAGACGAAGAAGGTCATGGTCAAACCGCCGGCAAGCAGCTTACCGAACAGCGTCTGCGCTTGCACGGTAATCACCAGACCGCGTGCAATCAACAGAATGTACAAGAGCAGCAACAGACAGACACCAATCAGGCCGAATTCTTCGGCCAGAACGGCAATGATAAAGTCCGTGTGGCTTTCCGGCAAAAAGTCCAGGTGCGACTGGGTGCCGAGCAACCAGCCCTTGCCGAATACCCCGCCGGAGCCGATCGCCGCCTTGGACTGGATGATGTTCCAGCCGGCCCCCAGCGGATCGCTTTCCGGGTTGATGAAGGTCAGCACCCGGCGCTTCTGGTAGTCGTGCATCACGAAGAACCACATCGCCACCGCGATCGGCGCGACCGCTGCCACGGCGCCGGCGATCCAGCGCCACTGCAGGCCGGCCATGAACAGCACGAAGGCGCCGGAGGCAAGGATCAGCAGTGAGGTACCCAGGTCCGGCTGCAGCAGGATCAGCACGAACGGCGTGACCACCAGCCCCAGGCTCACCGACACGTGCTTGAGATTCGGCGGCAGGGTGCGTTTGGACAGGTACCAGGCCATGGTTGCCGGCATCAGGATCTTCATGAATTCCGAGGGCTGGAAGCGGATCACCCCGGGGATGTTGATCCAGCGCGTGGCACCCATCGCGTTGTGGCCCATAACATCCACCACCACCAACAGGCCGACCCCACAGAGGTAACCCAGCGGCACCCAGCGAGCCATGAAGCGCGGCTCGAACTGGGCGATGACCACCATCGCCACCAGGCCGATACCAAAGGAGCTGGCCTGCTTCATCAACAGGTCGAGGTTCTTGCCGCTGGCCGAATAGAGAACGAACAGGCTGCCAGTGGCGAGCAGCAGCAACAACAGCAGCAGAATGCCGTCGATGTGCAGGCGCTGCAGCAGGCTGGAGCGCCTACGCAGGACGTCGTCGCTGGACAGCGTGCGGTCGAAGCTGCCGGTCAGGCTCATGGTTGCTTCACCTCTGCATTGAGCGGCGCCGCGGCACCGGGCGTGGCGTATTCGGCCTTGAGCTGGCCATTTTCGTCGAGCAGCCAGGCGTCCATCACCTGCTTGACCACCGGGGCACCGACGCCGGAGCCGGACTCACCGTTCTCGACCATCACCGCGACGACGATCTGCGGGTTGTCCGCCGGTGCGAAGCCGACGAACAGGGCATGGTCACGGTGTCGCTCCTGTACCTTGCTGCGGTCGTACTTCTCGCCTTGCTTGATCGCCACCACCTGGGCGGTGCCGCTCTTGCCGGCGATTCGATAGGCGGCGGCATCACCGACCTTGCGCGCGGTACCCCGGGCGCCATGCATCACCGACTCCATGCCCTGGCGCGCGTAATCCCAGTACTTGGGATCGCGTAGCACGATATCCGGCATTGGATTCGGGTCGTGGGGCTGGCTGCCGTCGATGGTTCGCGCCAGGTGCGGGCGAATCCACTTGCCCTTGGTAGCGATCAGCGCGGTTGCCTGAGCCAGCTGCAACGGTGTGGCCTGCATGTACCCCTGGCCGATACCGAGAATCAGTGTCTCACCGGGATACCAGCCCTGGCGATAACGGGCGCGCTTCCACTCGCGGGACGGCATCAGGCCGGCTGTTTCCTCGAACATGTCCAGGGACACCCGTTGGCCGATGCCGAAACGGCTCATGTAGTCGTGCAGGCGATCGATACCCATCTTGTGGGCCAGATCGTAGAAGTAGGTGTCGTTGGAGCGCATGATCGCGGTGTTCAGGTCCACCCAGCCATCGCCGGTGCGGTTCCAGTTGCGGTACTTGTGGCTATTGTTCGGCAACTGATAGAAGCCGGGGTCGAACACCCGGGTACTCGGCGTCACCGCCCCGGCATCGAGACCGGCGACAGCGACCATCGGCTTGATGGTCGAGCCCGGCGGGTAGAGGCCGCGCAAGACGCGGTTGTAGAGCGGCCGGTCGATGGAATCGCGCAGCTCGGCATAGGCCTTGAAGCTGATACCGGTGACGAAGGGGTTGGGGTCGAAACTCGGCTGGCTGACCATCGCCAGCACCTCGCCGGTCTGCGGCTGGATCGCCACCACCGCGCCACGTCGCCCGCCCAGCGCCTTCTCGGCCACTTCCTGCAGGTGCACGTCGAGGGTCAACATCACATCACGACCCGGCAGTGGGTCGGTGCGGTTGAGCACGCGCAGTACGCGGCCACGGGCGTTGGTTTCGACTTCTTCGTAACCGACCTTGCCGTGCAGCTCGTCTTCATAGAAGCGCTCGATACCGGTCTTGCCGATGTGGTGAGTGCCGCTGTACTCCACCGGGTCGAGTTCCTTGAGCTCACGTTCGTTGATACGCCCCACGTAGCCGACCGAATGGGCGAAGTGCTCGCGCTGCGGATAGTGACGCACCAGCTGCGCAACCACCTCGACGCCGGGCAGACGGAACTGGTTCACTGCCAGCCGGGCGATCTGTTCTTCGCTGAGCTCGAACAACACCGGCACCGGCTCGAATGGCCGGCGCCCCTGCTTCACCCGGCGCTCGAACAGCTCGCGGTCATCAGGCGTGAGCTCCAGCACCTCGACGATCACGTCGAGCACCTGCTCCCAGTCGCCGGCACGCTCGCGGGTCAGGGTCAGGCTGAAGCTGGGCCGGTTGTCGGCGATGATCACCCCGTTGCGGTCATAGATCAGCCCGCGATTGGGCGGAATCGGCTGCACGTGGATGCGGTTGTTTTCCGCCAGGGTGGAGTGGTACTCGTACTGGATCACCTGCAGGTAGTACATGCGGGCGATCAGCACCAGGGTCAGCACCAGGAATACCGCGCCACCGACCAGCGCACGCTTGCGAATCAGGCGCGCGTCCTTCTCGTGGTCTTTTAGACGGATCGGCTGGGGCATCGGGACCGCTGACTACTTGTGATAAGGGTGACCGGACAACACCGTCCAGGCACGATAAATCTGTTCGCCGACCAGTATCCGTACCAGCGGGTGGGGCAAGGTCAGCGGCGACAGCGACCAGCGCTGTTCGCTACGCGCCTGGACTTCCGGCGCCAGCCCCTCGGGGCCGCCAACCATCAGGTTGACCGTACGCGAGTCGAGCCGCCATTTGTCCAGCTCGACCGCCAACTGCTCGGTGCTCCAGGGTCGCCCTTCGACTTCCAGGGTGACGATGCGTTCCCCAGGCTGGACTTTGGCCAGCATGGCTTCGCCCTCCTGACGGATCATCCGCGCCACGTCGGCATTCTTGCCGCGCGTGGTCAGGGGAATTTCCACCAGTTCCAGAGACAGCTCGGAGGGCATGCGCTTGGCATATTCCTGCCAGCCGTCCTCGACCCAGCGCGGCATGCGCGAGCCCACCGCGATCAGTTTGATGCGCACGGGAAAGCCTTACTCTCGCTCGCCGCCCTGCTGGGCACGGCTCTGCTCGGCGCCCTGCCACAGACGCTCCAGGTCATAGAACTGGCGGGCGGTCGGCAGCATCACGTGAACGACGATGTCGCCCAGGTCGAGCAGGGCCCACTCGCCGCTGTCCAGGCCTTCGCTGCCGATCGGCCGTACACCTTGCTCCTTGGTTTTCTCCAGCACGTTGTCGACCAGCGACTTGACGTGGCGGCTGGAGGTACCGCTGGCGATCACCATGTAGTCGGTGATGCTGGTCTTCTCACGCACGTCGATGGTGGTGATGTCCTGGGCCTTGATTTCTTCCAGTGCTGCGATGGCCACTTTGACCAGGTCTTCACTGTGCATGGTTTTGTTCGTCATAACGTGCTCGTTTGCCTCGTGTTCGATTCACCCACGGTACAGTCCATGGGCGTTGATATGATCCAGAACCGCATCGGGCACTAGAAAGCGCACCGAGCGACCGTTCGCCAACAGCGAACGAATCTGGGTGGCAGACACCGCCAGCGGCGTCTGCCAGATGAAAGAAATCTGTCCTGCCGGGCCTTTCAGCGTCAGCGGGTCGGCCACGTTGCGCGCGGCCATCAGGTCGCGCAGCGGCTCGCTGGCCTCACTGCCGGCATCCGGGCGTTGCAGCACCAGAATGTGGCAGTGCTGCAGCAACTCGTCCCAACGATGCCAGGTCGGCAAGCCACAAAAGGCATCCCAGCCCAGAATCAAAAACAGCTGATCCTCGGCAGCCAACTCGCCGCGCAACGACTCCAGGGTGTCGATGCTGTAGGACGGTTTGTCGCGCCTGAGCTCGCGGTCATCCACCGTCAGCGGCGCCAACCCCGCGACGGCCTGCCTGACCATCGCCAGGCGATCCTGCGCCCCGACCTGGGGAGTTTCACGGTGCGGCGGGCGCGCACTGGGGATCAGTCGCAGCTCGTCCAGCCCCATGAACTCGGCCACCTCCAGCGCACCGCGCAGATGGCCAATGTGCACCGGGTCGAACGTACCGCCCAATATTCCGATGCGTTTGCGGTTTGCCATCAGCTGCGCACGTGACCGTCGCCGAATACCACGTATTTCTCGCTGGTCAGCCCCAACAGGCCAACCGGGCCGCGGGCGTGCAGTTTGTCGGTGGAAATACCGATCTCCGCGCCCAGGCCATACTCGAATCCATCGGCAAAACGCGTCGAAGCGTTGACCATCACCGAGCTGGAGTCCACCTCGGTAAGAAAGCGCCGCGCATCACTGAAATTCTCGGTGATGATCGCGTCGGTGTGCTGCGAGCCGTAGGTGTTGATGTGCTCGATGGCCGCATCCAGGGAGTCGACCACGCGAATCGCCAGAATCGGCGCGTTGTACTCGGCGTACCAGTCGTCTTCGCTGGCTTCCAGCACGTCGCTACCAAGCAGCGCACGCGTCTGGGCATCGCCACGCAGCTCGACACCCTTGTCACGGTAAATGGCAGCCAGCGGCGGCAGCACCCGTGCGGCGATATCGGCGTGCACCAGCAGGGTTTCCATGGTGTTGCACGGCGAGTAGCGCTGGGTCTTCGAGTTGTCGCAAACGCGGATGGCCTTGTCGAGGTCGGCGGCAATATCCACGTAAACGTGGCATACGCCATCCAGATGCTTGATCACCGGAACCTTGGCATCACGACTGATACGCTCGATCAGACCCTTGCCGCCACGCGGCACTATCACGTCGACGAACTCCGGCAGGGTGATCAACGCGCCGACGGCAGCGCGATCGGTGGTTTCCACCACCTGCACCGCGCTGGCCGGCAGGTCGGCCTCGGCCAGGCCAGCCTGGATGCAGCGGGCGATGGCCTGGTTGGAGTGAATCGCTTCGGAGCCGCCGCGCAGGATGGCAGCATTGCCGGACTTCAGACACAGGCTGGCCGCATCGATGGTCACGTTGGGACGCGACTCGTAGATGATGCCGATCACACCCAGCGGTACACGCATCTTGCCGACCTGAATGCCCGACGGCAGGTAGCGCATACCCTGAATTTCGCCGATCGGATCCGGCAGCGTGGCGACCTGACGCAGGCCTTCGATCATGCTATCGATGACTGCCGGGGTCAGCGCCAGACGGTCGACCATGGCCGGTTCCAGGCCATTGGCGCGGGCGGCGGCCAGATCCAGTTGATTGGCGGCAGTCAGCTCGCTGCGCGCAGCGTCGAGCGCAGCGGCAGCAGCCTGCAGGGCCCGGTTCTTCTGCGCAGTGCTGGCGCGCGCGAGCACGCGCGAAGCCTGGCGGGCAGCGCGGCCCAGGCGGGTCATGTAGTCAAGCACGGACTCGGTCATGGCAACTCAGGTGGGCAGTTGGAAAAAGTTGCTGATTATAGCGGTCATGCCGCCCCACGCACAGCGGCGCCTGGCAGATGGTCATCAGCGGCTTGTAACCGGGCGTTTGCACGCCCTTTAAATCATCCGGCGCGTTGCTATGATCGGCCGCTGTCGCCGTCTGACAGCGCACGCCGGACAAAGGAACCGCTTTTCAGGTAGGCAGGTCGAAGGCTCGATTTCTTCTCTATAAGGTGTCCGTCCATGGGCCAATGGCTCGATAGTCTGACTAGCTGGTTGGCAGCCAACCCGCAATGGCTGGGTTTGGCGATCTTCGTGATCGCCTGCGTCGAGTGCCTGGCCATCGCCGGCATCATCGTTCCCGGTACCGTGCTGTTGTTCGCCGTCGGCGTGATGGCCGGCAATGGCGCCTTGAGCCTGTGGGAAACCCTGCTGCTGGCCTACTTCGGCGGCCTGCTGGGCGATGCCATTTCCTACGCCCTGGGGCGCTATTTCCACCAGGATATCCGCCGCCTGCCGGGCCTGCGCAGCCATCCGCAGTGGCTGAGCGGTGCAGAGAACTACTTCGAGCGCTATGGCGTGGCCAGCCTGCTGTTGGGCCGCTACATCGGCCCACTACGCCCGATGCTGCCGATGGTCGCCGGTATGTTGAGCATGCCGCTCGGCCGCTTCATCGCCGTCAGCATGCTGGCCGCCGCCGGTTGGGCAGTCGCCTACCTGCTGCCCGGCTGGGCTGCCGGCGCCGCCTTTCGCCTGCCGTTGCCCGACGGGTTCTGGCCACAGGCAGCCGTGGTGGCCGGCGGCCTGGCGTTGCTGCTGGTGCTGACCATTCAGAGCAGCCTGCGCGAACAGCACCAGGCCAGCCTGATCGCCGCCGGGCTGGGCACCATCCTGCTGGTGGCCCTGTTCATCGGCTGGCCAAACCTGATCCAGCTCGACCAGGGCCTGATGACGCTGATCCAGGAAGGCCGTAACCCACGTTTCGATCATGTCGCGGTGATGATCACCCACTTCGGCGACTTCGACGTGCAACTGGCGGTTGCCGCACTGCTGTGCATCCTGTTGCTGCTCACCCGCAAATGGCAGGCGCTGCTGTTCGCCGGCGGCGCCATGCTCAGCACCGCAGTGGCCAACGGGCTGCTCAAGAACCTGTTCGAGCGGGCACGCCCCGATGTACTACTCGAGCCGCTGCATACCTACAGTTTCCCGAGCGGACACAGTTCGGCTGCCTTTGCCTTCTTTCTCACCGTGGCCATTCTGGCCGGGCGTGGCCAACCGGCCCGCCTGCGCCTGACCTGGATACTGCTGGCCTGCCTGCCGGCGCTGTTCATCGCCCTGTCGCGCGTCTACCTGGGTGTGCACTGGCCGAGCGACATCATCGCCGGCGCGCTGCTGGCCAGCAGCCTGTGTGCGCTGAGCCTGGCGCTGATGCAGCGCTTCGCCTCGCTGCCACCATTGCCGGCGAGGGTCTGGTGGATGATCGTGCCAGGCTGCGCGCTGCTGCTGACGGGCATGGCGCTGCTGCGGATGTCTGAAGGCGTGGAGATCTACCGCTACTGAGCGACGCCGTCGCCCTGCAGCTCCTCGACCCACGTCTGCAGCATGTCCAGGCGCTGGGCTGCATCGGGTTCGGCCAGCAAGGCGACCTTCTGCTCGGCGCTGAACGGCAGCAGGTAGGCGAGTTTGTCGGCCAGCTCCGCCTGGCTGTCGGCACCGCCGCCCATGTCCAGGCTGGCGACCATCGGGTGCTCGGCCAGGGCGCCGAGCAGCGCCAGCAGGTCGGCATGTTCCTCGCCCAGCGGCAGCTCGGGCTGCGCTTCCAGCCACTCGACCTGGGCCAGGGTCAGCTTGTCCGGCAGCACCTGAGCCTGTTTGACACGAAAGCGCCGCCCACCCTGCACACGAATGCCCAGCAGGCCGTTGGGGCGCTGCTGGAAGTCGGTGATCCGGGCTTCACAGCCGATCTGCGCGACGCGCTCGGCGGCCTCGCCAACCTCGTCACCTTCGACGATGCACACCACGCCAAAACCTTCACACTGCTTCATGCAGCGGCTGATCATATCCAGGTAGCGCGCCTCGAAAATCTGCAGGTCCAGCTGGCAGCCGGGAAACAGCACGGTGTGCAACGGAAATAGCGGTAAGGTCATAGGACTCTCAACTCAGGAATAAGATGGCCAGGGGCAGCAGGATCGCCGTGAACACACCCATCAGGCTCATGGCCAGGGCCGCGAAGGCGCCGCACTCCTCGCTCTCCTGCATGGCACGGGAGGTGCCGACCGCGTGGGCGGTCATGCCCAGCGCCATGCCCATGGCGGCATGATTGCGCACCCCGCACAGGCGCAGCAACGACGGCCCGATGATCGCGCCCAGCACGCCGGTGATCATCACGAACACCGCCGCCAGCGCCGCCAGGCCACCGATCTGGCTGGCCACCAGCATGGCGATGGGCGAGGTGACGGACTTGGGCGCCATGCTCATCAGCATGTTGTGCTCGGCGCCGAGCAGCCAGGCCAGGGCGACACCCAGCACGGTGGCGACCACACCGGCAACCAGCAGGGTCAGTACCGTGGGCCAGAACACCTGGCGAATACGCCGCAGATTCAGGTACAGCGGCACAGCCAGGGCGACGGTGGCCGGGCCGAGAAAGAGGGTCAGCGCATCGGCACTGGTCTTGTATTCGCTGAAGGTCAGGCCGCAGAACAGCAGAATGCCGATCACCAGCATGGTCGATACCAGCACCGGCTGCAGGAACACCAGGCGGGTCCTTTCATAGAGGGCAATCGCCAATTGATAGGCGCCCAGGGTGACCCCCGCGCCAAATAGCGGATGATGGGTGACGGCCAGCCAGGCGCCGTGCCAGTCGAGCATCATGGCTGCTCCCGACGGCGCGCCTGGCGCTCGATCAGCTTCTGCATCATCCAGCCGGCGAACACCAGCGAGAGAATCAGCGACAGCACCAGGGCGCCAATCACCGCCCAGAAGTCGGCGGCGATCGCCTCGGCATACGCCATCACCCCGACTGCCGGCGGCACCAGCAGTAGCGGCAAGTATTTGAGCAGGCTGCTGGCCGCCTGCTGGATCGGCTCATCGACCTGCCCCCGGCAGAGCAGAAACACCACCAACAGCAGCATGCCGAGAATCGGCCCCGGCAGCATCGGCAGAAACAGCGCATTGATCGCCGTGCCGAGCAGTTGGCACAGCACCAGCCAGAACAGGCCACGAAGCAGCATGATTGTCCCCCGCAAACACGACAGGCCGACCGGCTTGCCCACCATCAAAGGCGGCCATTATAGGCCGCAGATGCCGGTGGCTTAACAGGGCCAGATCTCGCTCAAACAACCCGACCAGCCACCCTGCGCGCCGCCAGGCGGTTTGCGGCATACTGCCGGCACCGTTTACCTGACAGGGACGTCCTGCATGCTTCGCCTCGCGCCTCTGGCCCTGACCCTCGTCCTTGCGGCCTGCGGCCAGAGCCCCCAGCTGCTTCCACCCGATGCCATCCTGCCCGACGGTTCGCGCTACCACGGCACCGTGGTCGAAGGCCTGTTGCAGGGCGAAGGCCGTCTCGACTATCCCGATGGCAGCCGTTACACCGGCCATTTCGTCGATGGCCAGCGCCACGGCGCCGGGGAGTGGCAAGGCGCCAATGGCGAGCATTACCTCGGCGAGTTCGCCGCCGGCCGTTACGACGGCCAAGGCACCCTGACCAAGGCCGATGGCAGCCGCTACAGCGGCGGTTTCAGCCAGGGCCAATTCAGCGGCGAAGGTGTTCTACAGGAAGCTGGGCAGACCTACCGCGGGCAGTTCCGCGCCGGCCGCTTTCACGGTTTCGGCATTCTCGAGCAGGCCGATGGCAGCCGCTTCCAGGGCGTTTTCGCCAAGGGCCTGCCAGACGGCCAGGGCGTGCGCGAAGACGAACTGGGCAACCAGCTTTCCGGCCACTTCGTCGGCGGCCAGCTCAAGGGCGCCGGCAGCTACTGGGGCAGCGAGGGTGACAGCTACGACGGCGAACTCAAGGACAGCCTGTTCCATGGCAAGGGCCGTTACCAGAGCGCCAGCGGCGAGGCCTGGAGCGGCACCTTTGCCGAGGGCGCCCTCACCGGCAAAGGCGAATACCGTGGCACCGATGGCAGCCGCTATACGGGGCAATTCCGCGACTGGCGCTACCAGGGTGAAGGCCATCTGCAACAGGCCGACGGCAGCCGTTATGACGGCCAGTTCGCCCATGGCCAGTTCAACGGTGAGGGCACCCTGGTCTCCGCTGACGGCACGCGGCAGCAAGGCATCTGGCGCCGCGGGCTGCGGGTACGCGACGAAAACGGCCAGGCGTTACCCGACCCACTGGAAATCGGCCTGCTGAAACAGGGCGAGCTACTCGACAGGGCCATCGCCGCGCTGCCAGCTTCCACACCGCGCAGCGAACTCTATGCCCTGACCCTGGCCGGTGACGGCAAGCAGAGCGTGTTCCTGCGCGAGGCCGACTACGTGGCCGACCTGCTGAGCGAACGCTTCGCCGCCTACGGCCGTATCACCCTGGCCAACCATCGCGATCACTTGGCCGATCGCCCCTTGGCGACCCGCGAGAACCTGCGCCGCGCGGTGCAGGCCATCGCCGAACGCAGCGGCCCGGAAGACCTGGTGTTCATCTACCTGACCAGCCACGGCTCGCGCACCCATGAGTTGAACCTGGATCAGCCGCGCCTGCAGCTCGCCGACCTGCCAGCCAGTGACCTGGCCGATCTGCTCGAGCCCCTGGCCGAGCGCCACAAGGTGGTGGTGATTTCCGCCTGCTATTCGGGCGGCTTCATTCCCGCCCTGAAGAACGACAAGACCCTGCTGATGACCGCCGCCCGCGCCGACCGGGTTTCATTCGGCTGTTCCGAGGAGGCCGACTTCACCTATTTCGGCCGCGCCCTGTTCGCCGAAGCGCTGCAGCAAACCGGTGATCTGCAACAGGCCTTCGAGCTGGCCCGCGCGGCGGTGGCCGAACGCGAGCAGGCCGATGGCTTCGAGCCGTCCGAACCGCAGATCTGGGCGCCTGCCGCAGTACTCGAGCATTGGAATGCACTACGCCAGGCAGACAGCGAAGCGCCTTGAACGATAAATCGGCGATTGCCCTCTAAACTTCATAACAGGCTGTTGAAAAGCGTAGGCGAGGCAGCCAGTGCAAGGCCTGGGCGGCCCCACAAAAACAGCCGAAACGTAGCGCAGCGTAGTAACAGCCGAAGGCTGACCCGCAGGGCGAACGAAGTGAGTCAAAAGCGCAGTTTACATGCTGTAAATGAGCATTTTTAGGCTGTTTTTAACGCAGCAACGGCAACGCAGGTAGTTTTTCAACGGCCTGATAGTGAATAGCAGTCGAGGATCAACCATGTATCTGACTCCCCAGCACATTCTTTTGGCAGGCGCTTCGGGCATGACCGGTGAACACCTGCTAGACCGTCTGCTCAACGAACCTACCGTCGAGCGCGTGCTGGCACCGAGTCGCAAGCCGCTGGCCGAGCACCCCCACCTGGAAAATCCGGTCGGCGAACTGTCCGACCTGCTGCCCGCCCTCAACGGCCCGGTGCACACCGCATTCTGCTGCCTGGGCAGTACCATCAAGCAGGCGGGTTCCCAGGACGCCTTTCGCGCCGTCGATCACGATCTTGTGGTGGCCTTCGCCGCCCGTGCGCGGGAGCTCGGCGCGCGGCACCTGCTGGTGGTCAGCGCCATCGGCGCCGACCCGGGCTCGTCGGTGTTCTACAACCGCATCAAGGGGCAAACCGAAGAGGCGCTCAAGACCCAGGGCTGGCCGCAGTTGACCATCGCTCGCCCTTCCCTGCTGCTCGGCCCGCGCAACGAGTTCCGCCTCGGCGAACGGCTGGCCGCGCCCTTGTTGCGCTGGCTGCCGGGCAAGCACCGCGCCATCGACGTTACCGCCCTGGCCCGCGCCCTGTGGCGCCTGGCGCTGGAAGAGGGCGAAGGGCTACGCATCGTCGAGTCCGACGAGTTGCGGCGCCTGGGGCGCTGATAGGAAAAAAAGCGCCTATTCACGGCGCCTTTTCCGTTCAGAACAGGCCGAGCAGGCCGGCAGCGCCGAGCATCAACAGTGAGAACAGCCACATCCACCAGAACGAGTAGCGGATGTGCTTGCCCATTTCCAGGCGAGCCAGGCCCAGCGCCAGCCACAGAGCCGGCGAGAACGGGCTGATAAAGGTGCCGATGATGTTGCCGATCATCAGCGCATAGACCACGCTCGCCGCCTCCACGCCGTGACTCTCGACCACCTCGAGCACTACCGGCAGCAGGCCGAAGTAATACGCATCGGTGCTCAACAAAAACTCCATCGGCAAACCGAAGAAACCGAGGATCAAGTGCAGCTGACCGACCATGGCCTCGGGTAGCACCCTGACCAGATCCTGGGCGATGGAGGTAAGCATGCCGGTACCGGCGAGAATGCCGAGCATCGAGCCCGCCGCGAGGATGATCATGCCCATGCTCAATGCCGCGGGCGAATGGGCGGCCAGCAGCTTCATCTGCAGCTTGCCGTCCGGGTAGTTGATCAGCATGACCAGGCTCAGGCCGATCATGAACACATAGCCCGCCGGCAGGATGCCGGTGAACAGCGACACCAGCACCGCGGCGAACAGACCGCCATTGATCCACATGCGCCCAGGGCGCTCGAGCGCTCGCTCCTCGTCGCTGAGTTCACCCGGGTTGCCAATGTGATCGTTCTCGCCGTCCTCGATCAGCGTACCGCCGGTTTGCGCGATACGGCGTTGTTCGCGCCAGCCCAGCAACGCCGCCATCGCCACCAACAGCACCACCCCGACACCCTGCACGGCGAGCAGCGGCCGCCACAGCTCGGTGACTTCGATCCCGGTGACTGCAGCCGAGCGCCCCAAGGGCCCTGCCCAGGGCACCATATTGAGAACACCGGCGCCGATGGCCAGTAGCATCAGCATCAGGTACGGGCTCATGCGCAACCTTTTGTAGAGCGGCAGCAGCGCCGGAATGGTCAGCAGGAAGGTGGTCGCGCCGGCGCCATCCAGATGGGCGAGCATGCCAATGATGGCGGTGGCCACTGCCACCGCGATCACGTTGCCGCGCGTCAGTCTGACCATGAAGCCGATGATCGGTCGGAACAGCCCGGTGTCCTGCATCACCCCGAAGAAGGTGATGGCGAAGATGAACATGGTGGCGATGCTGATCACCCGACCGACGCCATCGGTGAAGAAAACCGAGATTTCCGCCGGGCCAAAGCCGGCACAGAAGGCGCCCAGCAGCGGCACCATGATCAGGGGCAGGACGGGCGACATGCGCCCGCCGAGTAACAGGGCCACCAGGCAAACGATGGTCAACAGGCCAATCAGGGTCAACAAACCGAGCTCTCCTTATTGTTGTTCAAGAGCACCTCCAAAAACCAAGGCGGCGCAGCCAGCGCAATACGACGGCGGCCCCACAACAACAGGCGAAAAAGCTGAATTCCCGTGCTGTAAACGAGCATTTTGAGCCTGTTTTCAACGCTGCGATGGCAACGCAGGTAGTTTTTAGCGGTACCCTCAAGTCGGTGCGGGCATGCACACAAGGCGTGGACTCTAGAAAGCCAACCTTTCACGAACCTTTATGCAGGCCTTCGCTAAGCCTATGATTTGTCAGTGAATATGTAGTAATGCGAGGTAACATTTGCGTAGCCTTGCTAAGCTGCAGTGCCTTGCCACTTAGCGGAGCTTCGTCATGTCATCGAATAGAACTGCCTTGATCATCGGTGCCTCTCGAGGCATCGGCCTGGGCCTGGTGCGTCAGCTCCACAGTGATGCCTGGCAGGTGACCGCCACGGTGCGCACCCCGGCACGTGCCACCGAGCTGCAGGCCCTGAACGGTGTGCAGATCGAATTACTGGATATCGATGACAGCGCCGCGCTGGATGCGCTGACGCAGCGTCTGCAAGGCCAGGTCTTCGACCTGCTGTTCGTCAACGCCGGCATTCTGGGTCCCGGCCATCAATCGGCTGCGCAAGCCACCAACGAGGAGCTCGGTCAGTTGTTCATGACCAACGTGACGGCGCCGATCCGCCTGGCAGAACGCCTGGTCGGCCAGCTGCGCCCACAGACCGGCGTGCTGGCGTTCATGAGTTCGGGGCTGGGCAGCGTGGCCAACCCCGAAGGCAACAACCTGGCGCTGTACAAGGCCAGCAAGGCGGCGCTCAATTCGCTGACCAACAGCTTCGTCTGTGAGCTGCCAGAGCCGCGCCCGACGGTGCTGTCGCTGCATCCGGGCTGGGTGAAGACCGACATGGGCGGCGAAAACGCCATGGTCGAAGTGGCCGACAGCTGCCGCGGCCTGATCGCCCAGGTCGAACGCTTCGCCGGCCAGGGCGGCCACCACTTCGTCGACTATCAGGGCAGTCGCATCGCCTGGTAAGCACCTGAGAGCCTGTTCATTATCCTGGGATTTTGGCTGCAACGTGGCGATAGCGGACGGTCGTTCCCGTAGGGTGGACAACGCTCTTTTTGTCCACCATTACGGTCATAGAGCGGTGGACGGATGAAGCGTCCTCCACCCTACGAACCTGCAGCTTGATGGTAGGCGAAGCGACCTGAGCAGCCATCCCGTGGGAGCGCGCCATGCGCGCGATCGCTTCGCGGGCATGGCCCGCTCCCACGGGATATGAGGCTGGCCTCAAACCGTAGGATGGGCGACCGCCCTTCACCCCCACCGATCCAAGTCACAGACTTCGTGGCCGTTCAGCTCCCTTAAAGCCCCAACATCGCCAACATGATGAAGGTGGCGAACAGCACGAAGTGGGTCATGCCCTCGATGGCGTTGGTCTCGCCGTCATTGAGGTTGATGGCGCAGACGATCAGGGTGATGAACACCATCACCGTCTGCACCGGGGTCATCGCCATCTGGAACGGCTGCCCGCTGTACAGCGCCATGGCCTCCATCACCGGCACGGTAAGGATCACCGTCGACAGCGAGGCGCCCAGGGCGATGTTGACCACCGACTGCATGCGGTTGGCCAGCGCCGCCCGCAAGGCGGTGAGAATCTCCGGCGCCGCGGAAATGCCCGCCACCACGATGGCGGTCAGCACCGGGGGTGCGCCGGTGCCTTCCAGGCCCACGTCCATGGCCAGGGACATCACCTCGGCGAGCACGCCGATGACGATCACCCCGAACACCAGCACGCCAATCGACCAGGCCACATTGACCTGAGACTCGTCGGCGCCATGACCATGCCCCTCGCCACCACGGTGTTTCTTCTCCGGGTAGCTGTAGCTGAAGAAATAGCTGTGCGGGCCGACCTGCATGCGCAGGAACACCGCATACAGCACCAGCATGGCGCCGATGGTGAACATCGAATACGCCTTCCAGTCCGCCTCCGGAATGAACTCGGGCACCACCATGGAGATGCCCATGGCGGTCAGAATCATCACGCTGTAACTGCGCGCCGAGTCGTCGTTGTAGGACTGCTCGCCGTGCTTGAGGCCACCCATCAGCGCGGCCAGGCCGAGGATGCCGTTGATGTCGAGCATCACCGCCGAATAGATGGTGTCGCGTACCAGGGTCGGCGAGGCCTGGTTGCTCATCATGATCGCCAGGATCACCACCTCGACCAACACCGCCGACAGGGTGAGGATCATGGTGCCGTAGGGATCGCCGACCCGCTCGGCCAGCTGCTCGGCATGGTGGGCGACGCGCAGCGAGGCGCAGACGATGGCAGCGATCAGCGCCAGCGCGCCGGCCAGCGCAATGGCCTGGCCGTGACCGAGCAAGGCGTGCTCCATTGGCAGGGCAATCAGGGCGGCGAGCACGGCCAGCAGCAGCCAGTATTCCTGCTTGATGGCATTGAACATGGGTGATTCCTTTCAGAGGAGAGCAGAACGATCCTGCTCCGACTGCAACATCCTGTAAATAATTCCAATCACTTACCGTTGGTGCCGTTCAATACCGCATGGCTGGGCGCATGCAGGTAAACTTGCCGATCACGTTTCCAGCTGACCGAGATTTACCCATGTACGACTGGCTCAACGCCCTGCCCAAGGCCGAACTGCACCTGCACCTCGAAGGCTCCCTCGAGCCCGAACTGCTATTCGCTCTGGCCGAGCGCAACCGCATCGCCCTGCCCTGGAACGATGTCGAGGCGCTACGCGCGGCTTACGCCTTCAACAACCTGCAGGAATTTCTCGACCTGTATTACCGCGGCGCCGACGTGCTGCGCAGCGAGCAGGACTTCTACGACCTGACCTGGGCCTACCTGCTCAAGTGCAAGGCGCAGAACGTGGTACACGTCGAGCCGTTCTTCGACCCGCAGACCCACACCGACCGCGGCATTCCCTTCGAGGTGGTGATGCGTGGCATCAAGCAGGCGCTGGTCGATGGCGAAAAGAAACTGGGCATCAGCCACGGCCTGATCCTCGCCTTCCTGCGTCACCTGCCCCAAGAGCAGGCTTTCCAGACTCTGGAGCAGGCCATGCCGTTTCGCGATGCCTTTATCGGCGTCGGCCTGGACAGTTCCGAGCAAGGCTTTCCGCCGCGCCTGTTCGAGCGGGTGTTCGCCAAGGCCCGCAGCGAAGGCCTGCACGCCGTGGCCCATGCCGGCGAGGAAGGCCCGCCCGAGTACATCTGGGAAGCGCTGGATCTGCTGAAGATCGTGCGCATCGACCACGGCGTACGCGCCAGCGAAGACGAGCGCCTGATGCAGCGCATCATCGACGAGCAGATTCCGCTGACTGTCTGCCCGCTGTCGAACACCAAACTTTGCGTGTTCGAGCACATGGGCCAACACAACATTCTCGACATGCTCGAGCGCGGCGTGAAGGTCACGGTCAACTCCGACGACCCGGCCTATTTCGGCGGCTATGTCACGGAAAACTTCATGGCCCTGCACGAAGGCCTGGGCATGAGCGAAGAACAGGCCAAGCGCCTGGCGCAGAACAGCCTGGATGCGCGATTGGTGTGAACCGCCGGTAGCCTGGGTACCGCTGCGCTCAACCCAGGCTACGGTAGATCGACCGGTTGTAGGGTGGATGACGCTTCACCCATCCACCACGCCGTGGTTTTCAGAATTACCGCATCGCTTGTATGTCCGGTTCCGCTCTGACGAGCGGGTTCCTTTTGGCATTGCCCGGATGGCCGGCCCCGCCAAAAGGAACCAAAAGGTCTAGCCCCGACATCCGGCCCCGGCTTCGCCGTGGTTCCCTCGCTACATCGTTGCTCCGAGGGCCCGCCGCGAAGGGCCATCCCTGGCCCATCGCGGCTCTCGCGGCATCCATGCCGCTCAAGGCTACCCGCCCGGCCCTCTACACAACGATTCCACTCGGCCTTCTGAAGGGGCAATTGATGTCGTCTGCGAGCCTTGTGGAAGAAAGCACCTCAGAGCGGCACAGCGAAGCCCCTAATACCAGGGCATCAATGCCCCTTGTGGTCATGCCCACCCTCAGCCGCCGGCTCATCCTTCTGCACCGCCACGTCTACCGTCACCGGCCCGGCCTTCTCGAAGGTCAGGGTCAGCGGGAAGCGGTCACCCGCCTGGGCCTGCTGCTTCAGGTTGAACAGCATCACGTGGTAGCCCATGGGCGCGAACTTCACTTCGCCGCCGGCGGGAATCACCACGTTGTGCACCTGCTGCATCTTCATCAGGCCGCCCACATGGGCGTGCTCATGGATCTCCGCCTTGCCGGCCACCGGCGTTTCGACGGTAAGCAGGCGATCATCCGCATCGCCCTTGTTGTGCACCACGAAGTAGGCAGCGGCGGTCGGCGCCACCGGTGGCATTTCCCGCGACCAGGGGTGGTCGATGTGCAGTTGGCCGACTTCATATTCGTGGGCGTTGGCCAGCAGGCTGGTGGCGAGCAGTGCAGCGGTCAGAACCCGTTTTTTCAGTGTCATGGTGCTTCTCCTTCAATCGAATTCGGTTGTCTCGGCCGCCATGGGGGCGGCCGGTTACGTCAGGCCAGGCGCCGGCTGGCGAGGCGCGACAGGAGCAGGAAATCCAGCGCCCAGATCGCCAGCAGCGAGGCGCCGACCAGGGGGAACAGCACGCCCAGGCCGATCATGATCGCCACGCCGACCTTCCAGCGCGGCAGGTCATGGCGCAGCGGCGGCACGCCGAGGCTATCGCTGGGCCGACGCTTCCACCACATGATCAGGCCGCTGACCGAGCTGAGCAGAATCATCAGGCACACGAACAGGATGAACAGCTGATGCGGCAGACCGTAGAGCTTGCCCTGGTGCAGCATCACGCCACTCTCGACGGCCCGCGCCGCCAGGCCGTAGTCGGCCCAGCGCACGTCCGCCAGCACCGCGCCGCTGTATTGGTCGACATGCAGGGTGGCATCGTTGCGCGGGTCATCGGCGAACACCGAGATGGTATAGACCCCGGTCGGCGTGCTCGGAAAGCTGATGCTGTAGCCCGGATGCACGCCGCGCTCGCTGGCGATATCCACCACCTGCTGCAGGCCCACGGTCGGGTTGGCGGTAGAGGCCGGCGCGACCCCGCCATTGTGCGCGGCGTGCGGATCGGATTCGGGCAGCGGGGTGTTCTCCAGCGCCCAGGGCACGGTCTGCTTGTGGCTCAGGTTGAGCTCGCCGGCTTGGCGATCCGAAGTCGGCACCTGATCCCACATGGCTGCCGGAAACTGATTCCAGGCGCCGGCGAACTGCTTGCCCCAGAAACCCGTCCAGGTCATGCCGGTAAGCAGCATGAACAACAGCAACAAGGCGCCCCAGAAACCGGTAACGGCATGCAGGTCACGCCAGAACAGCCGGCCACCGGCCGACAGCCGCGGCCACAGCACACCAGCGCCGCGCCCGCGCGGCCACCACAGGTATAGCCCGGAGACCACCAGCACCACGCCCCAGCCGGCTGCCAGCTCGATCAATCGATCACCTGGCGTGCCGATCAACAGGTCGGCGTGCACCGCACGCGCCAGGGCCTGCAGGTTGTTGCGCGTGTCCTGAGTACCAAGGATGGCCCCCTGGTATGGGTCGACGAACACAGTGCGGGTGCGCTCGCCGACCTTCACCACGAACTGGGCGCTACTGTTGGCGTCCGCCGGCGGCAGGTACTTGCCGACACTGCCCTGGGGATAAACGGCCCGGACGCGGCCGAGCATCTCGTCGGCGCTCAGTGGCTGCCCCGAAGCCTCGACCTGCAGCAGGTCGGCATACATCAGCTGATCGAGCTGCGGTTTGAACAGGTAGATGATGCCGGTCAGCGATAGCATGATCATGAAGGGAATGACGAACAGGCCGGCATAGAAGTGCCAGCGCCAGGCCAGGTTATAGAACGAGGGTGTCGAGTTTTTCATGTGAAGCCTGATCTTGTGCATAGGCGAATTGCCGGCAGCACCAAACGCGCTACAGGCAACGACAAGGAAGCGAATCAGGCGATAAAGGGTGAGGCGCGAGGGTTGGCCGATGGCCATAGATAGCGCACAGCGCCGCCGGGTTCGGCGTTAGGCCGTGCAATTGCCGGGCGTAGCCGTGGCAGCAGCCCCAGCAGGCCGAAGAAGGCCGCCAGAGCGAGGGCAGCAAAGGTGGAGCACAACGGGCAGCCGGAACCCATCAATGGCATCGGCATAATCGAGCCCGTGCCGCCCATGTCCATCGCGGCGCTGCCGCTTGCACTGGCGTCCAGGCCGCAATAGCCGCCATCCATGCCGCTGAGCTGCAGGCCGGTCATCTGCCCATGGCTGACCGCACAGGCGAGCGCGCTGAACAGAATGCTGAAATACAACACCCAGGCGAGCAACGAGCGATCAGAGCGGGACAGGTTCATGGCTGGCGATTTTAGGGGCAGTGGCGGCAAACGGGCTGTGGTGGATTGCCGCAGCAGCTTAACGGCGCCACGGCGCCTGCGCCAGCAACTCGGCACAGCGTGCCTGCACGAACTCGCGCAACAGGTGAACGGGTTTGCTCAGCTGTTCACGGTGGGCACAGATCAGATTCAGCGGGGTCGGCTCACCCAGCACCGCGGGCAGCAGAATCTTCAGGCGCCCGGCGTGCACGTCACCGGCCACGTCCAGCCAGGATTTGTACACCACACCCGCCCCTGCCACTGCCCAGCGGCGCACCACGTCGGCATCGTCACTGAGCCGGTCACCGGCAACCTGCAGGCTGTGCTCACCGTCAGCCTCATGAAAGCGCCAGCGCTCGTAGGCGCGGCCACCGAGCATGTAGATCAGGCAGTTGTGCTCGCGCAGGTCACTGATCTGCCGCGGCTCGCCATGGCGCTGCAGATAGGCAGGCGCGGCGCACAGCACCCGGCGATTGCCCGGCGCCACCGGCAGCGCCACCAGGCTCGAATCCTCCGGCTCGCCATAGCGCAGGGCGATATCCACCCGCTCGCGAAACAGATCGGTAACCCGGTCGCCGAGCAGCAGGCGCAACTGCACCTGCGGGTGCACTTGCATAAAGGTGTCGAGCCACGGCAGCAAGGTATTGCGACCAAAATCCGACGGCACCGAGAGCTGCAGCGGCCCGCTGATCGCCGACTTGCTGCCGGCCAGTTGCTGGCGCCCGGCCTCGAGGCTCTGCAGCACCTGGCGGGCGTGCACCAGGTAGGCCTCACCTTCGGTCGTCAGGCGCAGGCTGCGGGTCGAACGGGCAAACAGGCGTACCTGCAACGCGTGCTCCAGGCGTTTCAGCGCCGCACTGGCTACCGCA
This sequence comes from Pseudomonas sp. URMO17WK12:I2, assembly GCF_003253735.1. GTDB lineage: Bacteria > Pseudomonadota > Gammaproteobacteria > Pseudomonadales > Pseudomonadaceae > Aquipseudomonas. Next base: position 434,856 of record NZ_QKYW01000001.1, read on the forward strand.
GGCGAGATATCGAGCAGGCGTGCGGCCGCCGACAGGCTGCCGACTTCGGCAGTACGCACGAACACTTGCAGATCATCCAGACGCAACACAGCCGCTCACTTTCAAAAAAATATTGAAAGAGACTCTACTTGCATGCTGTTTTTCTTGCCACGCGAATAAACGAGCATGGCCCTACCTCAAGAATGGAGTTCCACCATGACCCTGACACTGGTTGCCACCCTCACCGCCCGAAGCGGCCAGGCCGACATCGTCGAAGCGGGTCTGCGCCAACTGGTCAGCGCCAGCCGCGCCGAAGCCGGCTGCCTGCAGTACGACCTGCACCGTCACCAGGACGATACCGATGTCTTCGTGATGATCGAGCAGTGGCAGGACAGCGCCGCCCTGACCTTTCACCAGAACACCGACCATTACCGCCACTTCAAGGCCTCCTGCGGCGAAGCGTTGCAGGATGTCGTCCTGCAACCCCTTAACCGTATCGCCTGATTGCGAGGAAAACCATGAAAGCCGTCGCCTACCACCAGTCATTGCCCATCGATAATCCCCAGGCCCTGCAGGACGTCCAACTGGATGCGCCAACACCCGGCCCGCGCGACCTGCTCGTCGAGGTGAAAGCCATCTCGGTCAACCCGGTGGACACCAAGATCCGTCGCAACGTGGCGCCCGAGGCCGGCCAGCCCAAGGTGCTCGGCTGGGATGCCACCGGCGTGGTCAAGGCTGTTGGCAGCGAGGTAACGCTGTTCAAGGTCGGTGACCAAGTGGCCTACGCCGGTGCCATCAACCGCGCCGGGGCCAACAGCGAGCTGCATGTGGTCGACGAGCGCATCGTCGGGCGCAAACCGGCCAGCCTGCCGTTCGCCGAAGCCGCTGCCCTGCCGCTGACCGCCATCACCGCCTGGGAACTGTTGTTCGACCGCCTGCAAGTGGCTGACGGCAGCGCCGATCAGGGCCAGAGCCTGCTGGTCATCGGCGCGGCCGGTGGCGTCGGTTCGATACTGGTGCAACTGGCCCGCCAGCTCACCGGGCTGACCGTGATCGGCACCGCTTCGCGCCCGGAAACCGAGGCCTGGGTACGCGAGCTCGGCGCCCACCACGTGATCGATCACCGCAAGCCGCTGAACGAAGAACTGGCGCGTATCGGCATCCCCCAGGTCACCCACGTAGCCAGCCTGACCCAGACCGACCAGCACTACGACGCCATCGTCGAAGCCCTCGCGCCGCAAGGCCGACTGGCCCTGATCGATGACCCGCTGCAGCCGCTGGACGTGATGAAGCTCAAGCGCAAGAGCATCTCCCTGCACTGGGAACTGATGTTCACCCGCTCGCTGTTCGAAACCGCCGACATGATCGAACAGCACCGCCTGCTCAACCGCGTGGCCGACCTGGTCGACGCCGGCACCCTGAAAACCACCCTGGGCGAACACTTCGGCACCATCAATGCCGACAACCTGCGCCGCGCCCATGCCCTGCTGGAAAGCGGCAAGGCCAAGGGCAAGATCGTGCTGGAAGGGTTTTGAAGCTCCCGTAGGGTGGGTTAGCGACGCCAGACATAGCCGTATCAGCCTCCGCCATTTTGGTGCGTCGCGTAACCCACCAGCCGATAGCAGCCATGACGCTCATGGTGGGTTACGGCGCATCGCCTTCCGCACAATCCTGAACATCTCTAACAGGCGCCTCACCCACCCTACGAAATCGAGGCAAACCCGCAGACGTAGGGTGGGTGGAGCGCCGCGTGGCACGATTTCAAAAATCCCACCTAACCAAGACGCGTCGCGCAACCCACCAAGCGGTATCGACCGCCGGGAGCGTCGCCTACCGAAACTGCGCGCAATGATCCTCGGGTGGCAGCGCGGCGGTGTACCACACATAGTCCGCCTGCTCGGCGGTCACCGGTTTGCCGACTTCGGACAGGATCAGTACCTGAGTGCTGCTCGGCGCACCCAGGTCACGCAGGTGCAGCGGCACGCCCAGATCCTGGCGCACATGGTAGGCGCCGGCCAGTAGCATTGCCGGCAGCGGCGCCTTCAACAGTTGCTCGGCCATGCGCCGGTCGCGCTGTTGCTGCACCGCCAGCATCGCCGGCAACTGGCTGATCGGCAGCTTGTCGCAGTGCGACTCGCGAATCTGCGCCAGCAGCGGCTCCTGTACCGCCGCGGCGGTCGAGGCCTTGCCTCGCAGCAGCGGTTGCTGGCGGTAGATGGCCATGATCTCGGCCCAGTCGAGATTCGCGGCACGCAGGGGGTAATCCTGGGCCAGACCATGGTGCACGATTGGCCCATAGAGCGCCCACGGCCAACCGTTGCTCCACTCCAGCGCCTTGGGCAGATCGGCGATCTGCAGGCCTTCGCGCAACTGCTGCTTCACGTCGTCGACCTGTGGCTGCTGGCTGGCCGCGAGCATTTCCAGCAGCAGGCTGCCCTGGGGTCGTCGTGCTTCGAGGGCACCCAGCAGCCAGAGCTGCAGGGCGTGGTGATCCGGGTTGTCATGCTGCTCGCCAACCAGCACCCGCGGCGCCGTTGCCAACCGTGTGACAAGCTGCTCGGGCGTCAGGTGCGTGCCGCTGCGCAGGGCGATGATCTGCCCCAGGTCGGCGTGCTCACGGCCATCTGGGCTTTGCCACTGGGGCACTGGCGCAAGGGCCGGCTGACTTTGGCAGGCGGCGAGCAACAGCAGTACAGATAACAACAATGTACGCATCGGTTCTCCTTTAGAACCAGTTCACGATCTCGCGAGCTAGAGCCATACAAGGCAAAAACAGGCGAGGAAGCGGAGTTTACGAGTTGTAAATGAGCATTCCGAGCCTGTTTTTAACGCAGTACGGCCGACGCGCAGCAGATCGTGAACAGGTTCTTAGCGAGCAACGATCAACGGATGCCCACGCTCGGGATGCTGCTGCACCAGCACCTCGAGGCCGAACACCGCCTGTAGCGGTTCGGCACGCAACACCTCGGCGGGCAGGCCGACGGCGTGCGTGCGGCCATCGTTGAGTAACAGCAGGCGATCGCAGTAGCGCGCCGCCAGATTCAGGTCATGGAGAATGACCAGCACCGCGGCGCCCTGTTCGGCGAAACGGTGCACCGCCTGCAAGGTGGTGTGCTGGTGCAGCGGGTCGAGCATGGAGGTGGGTTCGTCGAGCAACAGCGTCTGTTCCGCGCCCCCCGGCCACAACTGCGCCAGCACCCGCGCCAGGTGCACGCGCTGACGCTCGCCACCGGACAGTTCCAGGTAGCTGCGCTCAGCCAGGTGCTCGGCATCGGCGGCCTGCAGCGCCTCGCGGACGATCTGCGCATCGCGCTCGCGGCCGGTGTCGTGGGGCATACGGCCCATCATCACCACATCACCGACGGCAAAACCGAAGCTCAGCGACGAACTCTGCGGCAGCACCGCCAGGCGACGTGCGCGCTCCGTGCCGTGCCAATCCTGCAACGGGCGCCCGTCCAGGGTGACCTCGCCCGCGGCCGGGCTCAGCTCGCCGCACAGCGCACCGAGCAAGGTGCTCTTGCCGGCGCCATTGGGGCCAAGCACACCGAGCACCTGGCCTGGCTGCAGCCCGAGGTCGATATCGACCAGCACCTGTTTGCTGCCACGCAGGATCGACAGCTTGTGTGCGCAGAGCATCAGGTGCGCCCCCGCAGCAGCAGATAAAGAAAGAACGGCGCACCGATCAAGGCGGTGACGATGCCGATGGGCAGCTCGGCCGGCGACAGGATCAGCCGGGCGAACAGGTCGGCCAACAGCAGCAGGCTCGCGCCCGCCAAGGCAGAAGCGGGCAACAGCACGCGGTGATCGGGCCCCACCAGCAGGCGCACCAGATGGGGAACGACCAGTCCGATAAAGCCGATCATGCCCGCTGCTGCCACCGCCGCGCCGACACCCAGCGCGGTGCAGAACACCAGCTCGCGCTTGAGCCGCTCAACCGCCACGCCCAGGTGGCGCGCCTCGGACTCGCCGAGCAGCAGCGCATTCAGCGCCTGGGCACGGCGCGGCAGCCATAGAGCCACTGCCAGGGTCACCAGCAGCAATGGCCACAGCCGCGCATAGCTGGCGCCGTTGAGGCTGCCGAGGTTCCAGAAGGTCAGGGTGCGCAGGGTGGCGTCATCGGCCAGGTAGGTGAACAGGCCGATGCAGGCGAACGCCAGCGCGTTGAGGGCGATACCGGCGAGCAGCATGGTGGTGACGCTGGTCTGCCCGTTGCGGCGGCCAAGGCGATAGACCAGCGACGTCACCACCAGGCCACCGAGAAAGGCGCACAGCGACAGCAGATAAGGCGCAAACACCTCCGGCATCCCACCCAAGGCCGCACCACCGACGATGGCAACGGCCGCGCCAAGCGCCGCGCCACTGGACACACCGATCAGCCCGGGGTCGGCCAGCGGGTTGCGAAACAGGCCCTGCATCGCCACGCCGCACAAGGCCAGCACCGCGCCAACCGCAAGGCCCAGCAAGGTGCGCGGCATACGAATCTGCCCAAGGATCAGCTCCGCTTGCTGCAGGCCATCGGCTGCCAGCGGCGCACCGGCCAGGCGCAAGGCGGCTCGCAGGGTGTCACCCAACGGCAGGCTCACGGGGCCGAGCGCCAGCGACAGCCACAAGGCAAGCGCCAGCAGCAGGCCCAGTGCGACAAACAGTGAGCGCGGGCTGATGACGGCCTTCATGGTGTGGCGGGTTTGAGCGGCGCGCGGCCTGGGTAGAAGGCGGCGGAAAGCTCGGCGAGGCCTGCCGGAATACGCGGGCCGAGGCCGCCGACCAGCAGGGTCGGGTCGATGGCCACCAGGCGCCCTGCCTTGCCGGCCTTGGTCGAGGCCAGCGCCGGGTTCTGCTCCAGCAGCGCCTGCCTGGCTTCATCACCGCTGAGGCGGCGGTCGGCGAAAATCACCACCTCGGGATCCAGCGCCAAAAGCGCTTCGCTGGACAGCGCCTTGTAGCCATCATGGGTGGTCAGGTTCTTGCCGCCCGCCCGCTCGATCACCCAGGCAGCGGCAGTGTCCTTCCCGCCCGCCATGGGGCTGCTCCCCGCATGACCGAGCAACAGCAGAACGGTCGGCGCGCGGTTTTCAGCCTGGGCCTTCACGACCCAGGCAGCCTGTTCTTTCAAGCGAGCCTGATAGGCCGCGAACGCGCTCTCGGCACGCGCCTCATCCCCCAGCAATGCACCAATGCGTTTGAGGTTGCCATGCAGCACCTGCAGATCGGCCTCGGCGGGCAAGGTTTCGACCTTCACCCCCGCCGCCGCGAGTTGGACCAGCACCGGTGGCGGGCCCATTTCCTCGGTGCCCAGCAGCACGTGCGGGCGCAAGGCGAGGATGCCCTCGGCAGCCAGCTGGCGCTGGTAACCCACGCTCGGCAGCTTCTGCAGCGAGGCCGGGTGCCGGCTGGTGGTGTCGACACCGACCAGTTTGTCTTCACCACCGAGTTCGACCACCCATTCGCTCAACGAGCCACCGGCACTGACCCAGCGCTGCGGCAGGTTGTCGGCGTTCACCGCCAGCGGCGACAACAGGCTGGCGAACAGGGCGAATACGGCAAGGTGGCGGGTCATGGAGCAACTCCGGAATCAGGATTCGTATCTGGCATTGTGGATATGCAGGCGGCCAGGGCAGGCAATGTAGCGTCAGGCCGGCAGGGCTGGGGTTTGCTCGGCCAGGCGCCGCCAGTCGTCGCGCTCCGGCACGCCCGGCTTGCGCGCGCCGAACAGCTGGACGATCAGCTCGCCCTTGGCGTCGAACGCTTCCCAGCTGGTAATCACCCCATCCGTGCTTGGCTTGCGCACGCGCCACAGCGCGTGAACCTCATTGGCCTTGAGGTGCAGGTTGAACTGCGGGTCCAGCACGTTGAACCAGGTGTCCATCCACTTCAGGTTGCTGACCGGACCGGTGTGGATCTGGATGCAGTGACGGTTGCCGACGAACACCATGATCGGCACCTCGGCCGCCGCCGCGCGCTCGAACAGCCCAGGCAAGGCGTCGGGCGCCAGCGGCTCGGCCCACTCGCGCCCGGCCAGACGCAGGGCCTGGGTGCGGTTTGCGCCATGGTTTTTCAGCAGGGCGAAGAAATGATGGGTGTCCTTCAGCGCCGCCCAGCCGGCGCGTAGCGATTCACCGTCGATGGCTTCATCCGCCTGCACGGCTGCGGGCTCCGGCATGGGCTTGAGTGCCAGCTCGGTACTTTGCTGCTCATCACCAAAGCGTGCGACCAGCGGCTCCCAGGCGGCCAGCTCACTGTGTTCGGTGAGATAGACCTTGTGCACGGCGGCGCCCTGGTGATCGAACACCTGGACGCTGCGCAGCACGCCGCGTGGCGTCTGCTCGGCCACCGCAAAGACGCTGGCCCAGCCGCCGAGGAACAGCCGCAGGTCGATATCCGCTGACACCACCAGGCCCATCTGGCCATTACCGGCAATGGTCACCTCGCGGTAGACGCCCTTGCGCTCATGCACGCAGGACTCGTTGCGGGTCAGCGCCATCACCTGGCCGAGCTCGCCGAGCGCCGGCAGCAAAGCCGCCCAGTCAGCACGCAGACGCACGGTATCCACGCCCAGGCGGCTGGCCGTCAGCTCGCCCTCGCTGACACCCAGCTGCGCCGCGGCATCCCGGGCCCGCAGGTGCGGCTGCTCGGCGCGCAGGTCTTGCCAGGCGGCATACAGGCCTTCGCCAGCGACGGATAGATCACTCATCACACCAACTCCTTGTGGGCCCATCGACAGGCGGGCGCCATGAATTGAAAAGGGTAAACGCCTTGCACGGCGAGCGATACCGCTAACAGTCGGCGAATCCTAATCGACAAATAATCTCTTTTACAAATAAGAATCATTAATATTTAATCAGCCGCCACGTCACTCCCGTAGTCCGGCATGATCAAGGAGAACTGCATGTCGAGTCGCCCGCCCTACCCGTTCCGCACCTGCCTGGCCATCCTGCTGCTTGGCCCCGCGCTCGCCAGCGCAGAAATGCTGCAACTGGAAAAAACCACGATCAGTGCAACCCGCACGGAACAGCCTGTCGATGCCGTCCCCAGTACCGTGACCGTGCTGACCGGGCAGGATATCGACCGCCAGAACGTGAAGAACATCCGCGATCTGGTGCGTTACGAGCCAGGGGTCTCGGTCAGTGGAACGGGCAGTCGCTTCGGCCTGGCGGGCTTCACCATTCGCGGCATCGGCGGCAATCGAATCCTCACCCAGGTGGATGGCGTGCCCGTGCCGGACGCCTTTGCCTTCGGGCCCTTCCTCGACGCGCGGCGCAACTACGTCGACCCGGACACCCTCAAGCGCGTGGAGATCATCCGCGGCCCGGCCAGCTCGCTGTACGGAAGCGATGCCATCGGCGGCGCAGTCAGCTTCATGACCAAGGATGCCGCTGACTACCTGGAAGCCGGCAATGACGCCTATGCCCGCCTGAAAACCGGTTACGACGGCGCCGACGACAGCTGGTCACGCAGTGCCACGCTTGCCGCCCGCCAGGGCCAGGTCGACGGCCTGCTGCACCTGGGGCGGCGTGATGGCCAGGCGCTCGACACCTTTGGCGGCCGAAGCGGGATTGGAGCAGCGCGCGAAGAAGCCAACCATCAGGATTACCAGGCCAACAACCTGCTCGCCAAGCTCGGCTGGAATTACCTCGACGAGGATCGGCTGCAGCTGACCTACGAGCGTTACGAGGACGACGCCGATACCCGGGTGCTCAGCGAATACAGCAGCACGGCGACCGTGCGCACCTCCGATGCCACCGATAACACCGATCGCCAGCGGCTCAGCCTGCAGCACAGCTTCGCCCTGAACAGTGCGCTCGCCGACAGGGCCGAGTGGCAACTGAGCTATCAGCAAAGCCAGATTCGCCAACGCACCTACCAGCAGCGTTTCAGCGCTGGCGCCTTGCGTGAGCGCAGCCGTGACTCGACCTATCAGGAAGACCTGTGGGCGCTCAATGCCAAGCTCGACAAGGCCTTCGATACCGGCGCGGCGAGCCACCACTTGATCTACGGCGTCGACCTCAAGCGCCTGGAAAGCAGCGACCTGCGCAAGGGCCGCGAAGTATTCGCCAGCAGCGGCCTGCCGGTTCCGGCAATCCCTGGCGATGAAACCTTCCCGCTCAGCGATTTCCCGGACCCGACGTCGACCGAATATGCCTTCTTCGTGCAGGACAGCATCGATATCGGCCGCTGGACCCTGCTGCCCGGCTTGCGCTACGACCACTACGAGATGAAGCCGGAGGTGACGCAACACTACCTGAACAGTCAGCCGATCAACCGCAACCCTGCCGATTACCGCGACGAGGCCATTTCACCCAAGCTCGGCATCACCTACCGCATCGACGACGCCCATAGCGTATATGGCCAGTATGCCGCGGGCTTCCGCGCGCCGAACCCGGTGGATATCTTTGGCGAGTTCATCAACTTCGCGCGCAATTACCAGACCATCGCCAACCCGAGCCTCAAGCCCGAAACCAGCGATAGTTACGAAGTCGGCCTGCGCGGCCAGTACCCAACCGGCGCCTTTGGCGTGGCGCTGTTCTACAACCGCTATGACGACTTCATCGAGCAGGTGACGTTGGCCAATGACCCAACCGGCGCCGGGCGCATGACCTTCCAGTACCAGAACCTCGATCGGGTCACCATTCGCGGCGCGGAAGCTCGCGGCGAACTGTTGCTCGACAGCTTTGGCATGCCGGCAGGCAGCCACCTGCGTAGCGCCATCGCCTATGCCCGCGGCAAGGACGAGGCGAGCGGGCAGCCGATCAACAGCATCGACCCGCTCAAAGCGGTACTTGGCCTCGGCTACGACGCGCCAAGCGGACGTTTTGGCGGCGAGCTGACCTGGACGGTGGCAGCCGCCAAGGAGCGCGTCGATCAAACGCAGATCGCCAACCAGTTCGAACCCTCGGGCTACGGCACGCTGGATCTCAGTGCTTACTGGAATATCGGCTCCGGCGTATCGGTCAATGCCGGCCTGTTCAACCTGACGGACAAGCAATACTGGCAGTGGGGCGATGTACGCAGCCTTAGCGAAAACAGCCAGAGTCTTGGCCGTTACGCCCAGCCTGGTCGCCACGCGGCCTTCAACGTGGCCTGGGAAATCTGAGCGACAGCTCCTGGCGCACGGACGCGCGCCCTCTTCCATCGCCAGGCCGATGCGGGATAATCCCCGCTCAGGCCTGGAGACTCAGATGATTCGTCTATGTGCCCCCCATGAGCTACCGGAAGCTCAGAGCCGGGGCTTTTGCGTTGAAGACATGCAACTGTTCGCCGTTCGCAAGGAGGGCGAGGTGTTCGTGTACCGCAATCGCTGTCCTCACCGAGGCGTACGGCTGGAATGGCAGGCCGATCAGTTCCTCGACCCCAGCGCCAGCCTGATCCAGTGCGCCCGGCATGGCGCGCTGTTTCTGATCGACTCCGGCGAGTGCGTGGCAGGGCCGTGCGAAGGCGAAGCGCTGCACGCCATCGACTGCCGAGAGGATGGCGAGGGAATCTGGATCGATATCGATCCGTAGCGCCAATAACCCGCTCAGCCAAGCAGCACCTCCAGACGCCTTACTACCTCGATCCCCTGCGGCGAGATATCCACGCCATAGGCCAGCACCTCGACGCCCGCGCTCACCGCTTCAGCCAGAGCTGCCGCGTAGGCCGGGTCGATCTCCTTGGCAGGCCGCACGGCCTCGATGCCCGACAGGTTCACGCAATACAGCTGCACGGCACGAATACCGCTGCGCGCCAGGGCTGCCAGCTCGCGCAGGTGCTTGGCGCCGCGCTCGGTGCGCGCGTCGGGAAAGGCGGCCACGGCGCTGTCGGCGAAGCCCAGGGTCACGCTCTTCACTTCGACGAAGGCCACGCCGCTGGCGTATTCGAGGCAAAAATCCACCCGGCTGCGCTCCACGCCGTAAGGCACTTCACGGCGCAAGGTGCCGAAACCCGTGAGCTCAGGAATTCGCCCGGCACGTAGCGCTTCTTCCACCAGGCCATTGGCCCGTGCCGTGTTGATGCAGGCGAGGCGCCCATGGGGCGTCTCGCCGACTTCCCAGGTTCCCGGCAGCTTGCGCTTGGGATCACTGGAGCGGCTGAACCACACCCGACAACCCTCGCTCATGCAGTTGAGCATCGAGCCGGTGTTCGGACAGTGGATGGTCAGCAATTCACCGCCGGCGGTTTCGATATCGGCGAGAAAACGCTTGTATCGGCGCAGCAAACGGGCCTCTTCGAGGGGCGGATCAAACTGCATTGGGCCTCCAGGTCTTCAGGCCACGGGCGATCCGCTCGACCGCTTCTTCGAGGCGCGGCAGGCTTTGGGTATAGGCGAAGCGTACATGGTGGCTGGCCTGGTAGCGCCCGAAGTCCAACCCTGGGGTAAAGGCCACGTGCTCGGTCTCCAGAAAGTATTGGCAGAAGGCGTAGGCATCACCACCAAAGGCGCTGACGTCGGCATACAGATAGAAGGCGCCCTCGGGCTCGACGGCAATCCCAAAGCCGAGCTCGCGCAACGCCGGCAGCAGAAAGTCACGGCGCTCGGCAAAGGCGGCACGGCGCTCTTCGAGAATGGCGATGGTCGTCGGCTCGAAGCAGGCCAGCGCCGCATGCTGGGCCATGCTCGGGGCACTGATGTAGAGGTTCTGCGCGAGCTTTTCCAGGTCTGCCACCGCTTCTTCCGGCGCTACCAGCCAACCCAGGCGCCAACCGGTCATGCCGAAATACTTGGAGAAGCTGTTGAGCACGAAGGCGTCGTTATCCACCTCCAGCACGCTGCTGGCGTCCACGCCGTAGGTCAGGCCGTGGTAGATCTCGTCGACCACCATATGCCCGCCACGGGCTTTCAGCGCCTGGGACAGGGCAGCGAGCTCGGCGGCGCTGAGCAGCGTGCCGGTCGGGTTGGCGGGCGATGCGAGCAATGCGCCGACGCTGTCGTCGTTCCAGTACTCGGCGACGCTTTCCGGGGTGAGCTGATAACGCTGCTCGGGGCCGACCGGCACCAGCTGCGCCGCACCTTCTACCAAGCGCAGAAAGTGGCGATTGCACGGGTAGCCCGGATCGGCCAGCAGCCAGTGCTTGCCGGGGTCGACCAGCAGGCTCGCGGCCAGCAGCAAGGCACCAGAGCCACCGGGCGTGATGAGAATGCGTTGGGGGTCTATGCTCAGCCGGTAGCGCTGCGCGTAGAAGCCGGCAATTGCCTCGCGCAAGGCCGGCAAGCCACGCGCAGCGGTGTATCGGGTATGGCCGGCAGCCAGGGCCGCCTGGCCGGCGGCGACGATAGGCGCGGCGGTGGTGAAGTCGGGCTCGCCGATCTCCAGGTGGATGACGTCATGCCCCTCTGCCTGCAACTGGTTGGCGCGGGCCAGCAGGGCCATCACGTGAAAAGGTTCGATCGCGCGGCTGCGGGCGCTGTAAGGCTGTGCCATGGGTCTGCCCCGGGAAACGATAAAAGGTGGAATTGTATCAGCGGTGCTCTGTCATACCGTGCCAACGCACCACTGAAATACGTGTTTACACTGCGATTGCAGGCACCCGGCGCCAGGCAGGGGGTGGCTCATCGGCCCCATCAGGAAGCCCTGGCGGGGCCGGCTCGAAACCAGACGCACAACCGCGACATCCGGGAGTGGCGCGGCTTGAGTCGATCTGGTAAGTTCGCCGGCTTGCAGTCGCAGGGCCGTTATTGTAAACGGCAACGGACACATTCCCTGCGCAGTGGATTAGAGAGAGTGAGAGGCGGTCATCCATGCCCACCAAAGCAAAAGCAACAAACGGCCAATTGATTCGTGGCTTCGAACCCTACAAGGAAACCAAGGGCGAGGAGTACATGAGCGAGGCGATGCGCGCCCACTTCACCAGTATCCTGAATAAATGGAAGCTGGAGCTGATGCAGGAAGTCGATCGTACCGTGCACCATATGCAGGACGAAGCGGCCAACTTCCCGGATCCGGCAGACCGCGCCAGCCAGGAAGAAGAGTTCAGCCTGGAACTGCGTGCCCGTGATCGCGAGCGCAAGCTGATCAAGAAGATCGACGAGACGCTGCAGCTGATCGAGGACGAAGACTACGGCTGGTGCGACTCCTGTGGCGTCGAGATCGGCATCCGTCGTCTGGAGGCGCGCCCCACCGCCACCCTTTGCATCGATTGCAAGACCCTGGCGGAAATCAAGGAAAAACAGGTCGGCTCCTGAGTCGATCAACAGACGGGGCGCTTAGGCGCCCCGTTTCGTTTCACCCCCGTCAAACGCCCGCCATGCAAAACTCCGCCTATATCGGTCGCTTCGCCCCCACGCCCAGTGGCTATCTGCACTTCGGCTCGCTGGTGGCTGCCGTCGCCTCGTACCTCGATGCCCGCTCCGTCGGCGGCCGCTGGCTGCTGCGTATGGAAGATCTCGACCCGCCCCGTGAAGTGACCGGCGCCCAGGCCGCTATCCTGGACACCCTGGAACGCTATGGCCTGCACTGGGACGGCGAACTGGTGCGCCAGAGCGACCGCCACGGTGAATACGCAGCGCTGGTGCAGCGCCTGTTCGACCAGGGGCTGGCCTACGCCTGCATCTGCTCACGCAAGCAACTCGAAGGCAGTGGCGGCATCTACCCGGGCCATTGCCGCAATGCCGGGCATGCTGGCCACGACGCCGCCATCCGCCTGCGCGTGCCCGAACTGACTTACCGCTTCAGCGATCGCGTGCAGGGCGAATACAGCCAGCACCTGGGCAAGGAGGTCGGCGACTTCGTTATCCGCCGCCGCGATGGCCTGTACGCCTACCAGCTCGCTGTGGTGCTGGACGATGCCTGGCAGGGCGTCAACAACGTGGTGCGCGGCGCCGACCTGCTCGACTCGACGCCACGTCAGCTCTACCTGCAGGAGCTGCTCGGTTTTTCCCAGCCACGCTACCTGCACGTGCCGCTGATCATCCAGCCCGACGGCCACAAGCTGGGCAAGTCCTATCGCTCGCCGCCACTGCCCGGCGACCAGGCCACGCCACTGCTGATCCGCGCCCTGCGCGCCCTCGGCCAGCCCGCGCCGGATGAACTGGCCGACGCCAGCGCCGAAGAGTTGCTGGCGTGGAGCGCCAGGCACTGGGATGCGGCCCTTGTTCCGCGTACCCGCAACCTGGCTGAAAGCCAGTTGCGCTGAGCGTCGCTAACGGGCAGCCTTGCGCCCCCACACCCATGCTCAGGAATCCGCCATGCGCGCCCAGCTCGAAGAACTCATCAGCAAAATCAGCTCGGGCTGCCTGCCGCAGGGCGAAATCACCCGAATCGCCGACGAAGCCGCCCAGGCCTATGCCGACCCCGCCGCGTTTCTGGCCGCCAACCCGGACATCAATTACGACGACAGCTTTCCCATTCCCCTGGGTGAGTGGATGGTGGTCGGCAACCTGCCGGAGACCGTGCTGTTTCAGGCCGACAACTATGAAGAGCTGTTCAGCCAGATCACCCAGTCGTTTGGCGCCGAAGTGAACTTCGTGCTCACCGCCAAGCAGCTGAAGAAGGTCGAGCCGCTCAAGGCGCTCAATCGCATCCAGGTGCAGCTCGGCAGCCTGTCGAAGGAAACCCAGGGCTACGTGCTGGTCGACTTCAGCGAGCCGCTGGATGACGAGCTGCAGGCCGTGCTGGTGTACACCACCGACCTGCCACGGGTGCTGGAGCTGGCAGTCGAGATCGGTATCTATGCGGCGCCCGCGTACGAGGCGCTGAAGGCCGCGCAGGCAGAATAACAGCCACCGGGCACCTGGGTACCACGGCGCTCAACCCATTGGGCTACAGGCTTGCCGCGCGATCACAGGCCCGCGTCGTGCAGGCGACGCAGGTGCTCGACATACAGGCCGACCGGGTCGATGCCCTCGCCAACCCGGCCGAAGTGCTGGTTGACGATGTCCAGGTGGTCGAGCGGGTAGTCGTCGCGGATCACCTTGCCAAGGTGCGAGCTGACCCGCCCGACCATGCCATCGCACTGCCCGACCTCGCGCACGAAGATGCGGGCAAAGCGTCGACAAAACCAGTTCGACGGATCACGACGGTTACCGCCCTGATCGGTGATGCCCGGCTGCAGCGTGCCGGACCAGGAGTAATAGCGCACACCATTGACCTCCTCCGGCCCGTCTTCGCCCCAGGTCGAGGGCAGGCCCTGCGGGTACTGATGGTTGAAGATGCCCACGCCCTCGGTGGTCAGCGAACGGTGGGCTGCAACGGCGTTGATCGGCAGGGAGGCACCGCGTAAACCACCATCGAGCAGGGTGAACAAGCGCGCCAGCATATGGGTGCCCATGCGCATCAGCAGGCTGCGCAGACCATTCGAGGCGTACTTGCGCTCCAGGTAATCGGCCAGCTCGGAACCCTGGTTGGGGCCGGCCACGGAGGTAACCGAGGCGACCCATTCCGGTCGGTGGGCAGCAGCGTAGCGGCATACCAGTGCGCCCTGGCTATGGCCGATCAGGTGCACCTTTTTCGCGCCACTGCGCCGCCGCGCATCAGCGATCTGCAGCAACAGCTGTTCGCCGCGCAGTTCGGTGGCATGCACCGGCGAGAGACGCGCCGGGTACACGTCCACCCCCTGATTACGCAGCGCGGTAGTAATGCCGTACCAGTAGTCGAAGCCGAGCAGGCTGACGAAGCCCAGCATGCCGGGAACCAACACCAGTGGATACTGGGGAACTGCACGATGACCCATTTCAGTCTCCATTGGGGCGCTACCTTGCCCAGGCCAGTGGTCAAGCGCAACGCGCATCATGACCGTCGATGGCCACTATCGAGCCATTCGACTTCATCCCTGACTGCCTCGCCCCTAGCATGGTTCCGTGAAACACCGAATGCCTGAAGACGAGGTACATCATGAAAGCCCTGACCCTTGCCCTGCTCCTGAGCCTGCTCAGCGCACCGGTACTGGCCCTGCCCAGCCGCCACCCGGCGCCCATCCTCGGCGAAGCCGTCGACAGCAGCCAGCTGCAGCCCGCCACTGCGCAATGATCCCATCGGCTGCAAGCCTCTGAAGACATGCGCGAATGCCCAGCTGATTTAAGCCGAACTTAATTCCCTGGCCCAGGCTCAGAAAAATGGTCTGGTTTATCACAAAGGGAAACTAACCATGTTCAAGCAAAGCCTGGGTGCCGCATGCGTATTGGCCGTTCTGACCGGTTGTGCCGGCAAACCTGAGAATCCGGTCGACCATATCACCTTCCGTAACGAGCCACTGGTGAAACAGGTCGAGAAGGACATGACCAAGGCCACCGTCCTGGAGCTGGGCGGCCCGCCCTCCTCGGAAATCAACCGCACCGTGGTACCGGGCACCTGCAACAACTACGTCCTCAACAAGGATGGCAAGGAGCAGCCCTACTACGTCGCCTTCAACTCCGCTGACCGCGTGGAAAGCAAAGGCTTCCTGACCTGCGAGCAGATGGAAATCAACCAGCGCGAACGCGCCCGTGGCAACGGCATCTGATTGCCGGCAGCCTGAAATGAAAAATGCCCGCCTCCCAGGAGAGCGGGCATTTTTTGTGGCTGGCCGTTAGCGGCCGCCCGTCGGCGCTTATATAGCGCCGCGAGTGCGCAGCACTGCCAGCACCTGCTTGACGCCCTCTTCCACCGACACGCTCTGCGTATCGATGACCAGATCGGCATTGAGCGGCACGTCGTACGGGAAGGACTCGCCCGGGATGTTGTCGCCAGCAGCCGCGTACAGCCCTTGCGGGTCACGCTCAGCACATACCTGCGGCGAAGCCTGCACATAGACGGTGATCAACCGCTCTGCACCGATCAGCACCTTGGCCTGTTCACGCCCTTCGGCATCGGGTGCCACGAAAGCCGCCAAAGTCAGCAGGCCCGCCTCGTTGAACTGACGCGCCACGTGCGCGGCACGGCGCCAGTTCTCGGTACGCCCGGCACGATCCTGCGGCAAGCCCTTGTTCAGGTCATGGCGCAGGTTCTGGCCATCGAGCACGTAGACCGCACGGCCCATGTCGAACAGCTTGCGCTCCACGGCATAAGCCAGGGTGCTCTTGCCGGCCCCGGAGAGGCCGCTGAACAGCACGGTGGCCGGCTGCTGGCCGAAGCGCGACGCACGCTCTGCGGTCGACACATGACCGCTGTCGGCATGGTGCGCGCTGCTGCTGGCATCGGCGATGATCATACCGGCGCCGACGGTACCGTTGGTCAGGCGGTCGATGATGATGAACGCGCCCGTGGTGCGGTTGTGCTCGTAGCCGTCGAGCGCGATTGGCGCATCGAGGGCAACCTTGACCTTGCCGATCTCGTTGAGCTGCAGGCTGCTGGCCGCGCCCTGCTCCAGGGTGTTCACATCGACCCGGTGGGTGATGCTGGCGATCGAGCCCGGCACATAGCTGGTGGCGCGTTTGATGTCGTATTTCTTGCCCGGCAGCATCGGTTCTTCTGCCATCCACACCAGCATGGCGTCGAACGTGTCGACCACCTGAGGGCGGTTGTCGGCGTGCACCAGCATGTCGCCGCGCGACACGTCGATCTCGTCTTCCAGGGTCAGGGTGATCGCCTGGCCCGGGCCGGCCTGTTCCAGCTCACCTTCATAGGTGACGATGGACTTGACCCGGCTGCCCTTGCCCGACGGCAGCGCGATGACTTCGTCGCCCTTGCGCACGATGCCGCTGGCCAGGGTGCCGGCGAAACCGCGGAAGTTGAGGTTCGGGCGGTTGACGTACTGCACCGGGAAGCGCAGGTCGTCGAAGTTGCGGTCGCCCGCCACTTCCACGCTCTCGAGAATTTCCATCAGCGACTGGCCGCTGTACCACGGCGAGCGCTCGGATTTGTTGACCACGTTGTCGCCCTTGAGGGCCGACATCGGCACGAACTCCAGGGTGCTCGGGCGCAGGTCGATTTTCTCGGCGAACGCCAGGTAATCGGCCTTGATCTGCTCGAACACGCCTTGATCGAAGTCCTTGAGGTCCATCTTGTTGATGGCCACGACGATGTGTTTGATGCCCAGCAACGAGGCGATGAAGCTGTGCCGGCGGGTCTGGGTCTGCACGCCGTAACGGGCGTCGATGAGGATGATCGCCAGGTCGCAGGTCGAGGCGCCGGTGGCCATGTTGCGCGTGTACTGCTCATGACCGGGGGTGTCGGCGATGATGAACTTGCGCTTGGCGGTAGAGAAATAACGGTAGGCGACATCGATGGTGATGCCCTGCTCGCGCTCTGCCTGCAGGCCGTCGACCAGCAGCGCCAGATCGACTTCCTCACCGGTAGTGCCGCTCTTCTTCGAGTCGCGGGTGATGGCTTCCAGATGGTCTTCGTAGATCATCTTGGAGTCGTGCAGCAGGCGCCCGATCAGGGTGCTCTTGCCGTCGTCGACGTTGCCACAGGTCAGGAAGCGCAGCAGTTCCTTGCGCTCGTGTTGCGCCAGGTAAGCGTGGATGTCCTGGCTGATCAAATCGGATTGATGACTCATGGTGCGTGATCCTCAGAAATAGCCCTGACGTTTCTTTTCTTCCATCGAACCGGCGGCGTCGTGATCGATCACGCGGCCCTGGCGTTCGGACGTCCGGGTCAGAAGCATTTCCTGAATGATGTCGGTCAGGCTCTCGGCCTCGGACTCCACCGCACCGGTCAGCGGGTAGCAGCCCAGGGTGCGGAAGCGCACCTTCTTCTTCTGGATGCGCGCCTTCTCTTCGTCGCTCAGGTGCTCGAGGATGCGCTCGTCATCGATCATGATCAGCGTGCCGTTCTTCTCGATCACTTCACGCTCGGCGGCGAAGTACAGCGGCACGATGGGGATCTGCTCCAGATAGATGTACTGCCAGATGTCCAGCTCGGTCCAGTTGGAGAGCGGGAACACGCGGATCGACTCACCCTTCTTGACGTTGCCGTTATAGACGTTCCACAGCTCGGGGCGCTGGTTCTTCGGATCCCAGCGGTGCTTGCTGTCACGGAACGAGTACACGCGCTCTTTGGCCCGGGACTTCTCTTCGTCGCGGCGCGCACCACCGAAAGCGGCGTCGAAGCCGTACTTGTCCAGTGCCTGCTTGAGGCCCTCGGTCTTCATCACGTCGGTGTGCTTGGCACTGCCGTAGGTGAAGGGGTTCATGTCCTGCGCCACACCATCGGGATTGATGTGGGTGATCAGGTCCAGGCCCATCTCGCTGACCATCTTGTCGCGAAAGCGGTACATCTCCTGGAATTTCCAGCGCGTGTCGACGTGCATCACCGGGAACGGCAGCTTGCCCGGAAAGAATGCCTTGCGCGCCAGATGCAGCATCACGGCGGAATCCTTGCCGATGGAATAGAGCATCACCGGGTTATCGAATTCGGCGGCCACTTCACGAATGATGTGGATGCTTTCCGCCTCGAGCTGTTTCAAGTGCGTCAGTTTGTCGAGCATGGCTACTCACGGGGGTCACGGTGTTTTATTCAGGCCAGAACGGGCCTTGGACGAGAACGCACTCTAGCACAGCACCTGCTTCTAATCAGGGCGCCACTTAGATCGAAACGATCTAGCTTTATACCTGGGAATATGGATAGGAATCATCAGCGGCTAACAGATTCCGAGAAGCTTTTTTTTGACCACCGCCACGGAACTATCCACCCGATAAGGCCGTCCATGAACGCTGGGAAGTAGCTCGCAGTAACGGCCCTGGACACTTGATCGCCGATTAAGTGGAAACCAGCATGCGCCTCGCTAATCCCGCCTTCCGAAATGCGAGTTCCCCACTCGCTGCTAACAGGGTGTTTCATGTAGGTGTGCTCAAGGAGAGCCAAATGCCAACCAAACCACTAACCCGCTCCATACTTGCCCTCGCCATTTCCGCCGCCAGCCTTTCTGCTCAAGCAGAAACCTATGAAATAGAGAATGGCCCCAAGACTTGGAACAACCAAACCATCGCCAATGGACTCTCGGTAACCGGTTCAAATAGCCTCAGCGAAGATGCCATAGTTCTGAATGGAAATACTCGGATTCAGGGCGACTTACAGGTAAGTGCGGACATCACCACCACTGCTGGCAGCCCGACTGCAGTTGCACTTAGCAATACCAATATAGATGGCGGCATTCTTAATAGCGGCAAGTTGCAGATCACCGCCAGTGGCACCAACACCGGTGGAGCGGACACACCGGCAGGCCTAGGGCTTAACAGTGTCACCACAGGCAGCAACCTGAAAAACACCGGCACCATTGAAGTCAGCAGCCTTGATCAGGCCGATGGCATTCGGATCGGCAACAGCACGCTGGGCGGCGGCCTGGAGAATGACAATTCGATCTCGGTAAGCGGCGACTATATCCGTGGTATTGCTGTTTATGCCGGTAGCGAGCTCAATGGATTGAGCAACAACGGCACCATCAAAGCTGAAGGAATCAAGGCACCCGGCGACCAGACTAATCTGAGTGAGGCTGAGGGCATCACTGTCGACACCAGCGTCATCAATGGGAATCTGACCAATAGCGGTCAAGTTAGCGTGAGCGCTTATGAAGCCAGCGGTATCGCGATACACGCCTACGACGGGAGCCCTCAACTGGCGCGTATTGACGGAGACCTGATCAATAGCGGCACTATCGATGTAACAGCAGTTGGCGGCCAGGGCGCGAAAGCGGCCGGTATCGCGGTTTCCCACGCGCAGATCAGCGGCGTACTGAACAACAGCGGGGCTATTACAGCGAGCGGTACGGATTCAGTGGGTATATACATTGAAAATGGTCGTATAGCAGGCGACATCGTCAACAGCGGCACGATCAAAGGTGATCGCGCAGGTATCTACCTGTCGAGTATCGATTCCAACAGCAACCTGCCCGGCTACGCTCCATTCAGCATCATCTACCAGAATGGAGGGCTAATCGAGGGTGGTGAATACGCTATTTATTCCGATACAGAAAACAATGACTCACGACTGATCTGGGGCGGAGGTTCGATCAAGGGGAATATTCACGGTATTTCCTATGTAGACATCGTCGGGGACGCCACGTTTGAAGGCGATCACCTCTATGAAGGCGGTGATTACGGCGGCGTAGATATCTACAACGCTGACGATAGCCCGCTGGGACGACCGGGAAAACTGACACTGGTAAAGCCTCACGTGACGCTGGATGGCTATCTTGAGATGAACCGCGGCACGGTGTTGCAACTTAACCTCAGTGATGCAACCGATCCTGAAAAAGCCATTCTCAAGGTAAAAGACGAGGCCTACTTTTCGGAAGAAAGCAGCATCGCCCTTCGTCCGACTTCGGAAGCCTTTCGTGCGGCAGGTAAAGAGTACAAGCTGGTGCAGGCTGATGGGGGGATTGAATACGACGGCGACCGTGGCCTGGTCGTCAGCAGCTCGCCATTACTAACTGTCAATTCGTCTCGAATCACCAACACCGAGGTACTGGCAACGGTCACCAGCGTTTCGGATCAACAGGCCGGTGAGATCATTGACCAAGCAGGCAGCAGCCCCAACGCCCGCCGTGCCTTCCAGCCGTTCTACGCAAATGTAATGCCCCAGCTGGACAGCAGCGATCCGGTATTCCAGGCGTTCGCCAATGCCGATGAGGCCCAGCTTGCCGCCCTGAGCGAACAGCTCACGCCACAGGTCGATGGCGCTGTACAGGCTGCCGCCAATGCGGTGCAAAACTTGGTCAGCGGGGCTGTGAGCTCGCGTACTTCGTCGCTGCGTGGTACCTCGTCCGGCTCGGCATTCAGTGAGACCGGCTTCTGGGTTCAAGGGCACGACAGCGATCTGCGCCAGGGCCGTCGCAGCGGCATCGCCGGTTACGACGCCGACAGCCGCGGCCTGAGCCTCGGCCTTGATGGCAAACTCGATGAGCAGTGGACCCTGGGTGTGGCCTACAGCAACCTGGATACCAGGGTCAGTGGCCGCACCGGCAACAAGAGCGAGATCGACAGCCAGGTGCTGACCCTGTATTCGGGCTTCGAACAGGGCCCGGTATTCGTCGATACCAGCCTGAGCTATGGCTTCAACGACAACACCAGCAAGCGCAACATCGCCGGCACCCGCGCCAAGGGCGACTTCGACAGCCAGTCCCTGGCCCTGAACCTGGAAGCGGGCTATGGTCTGCATGCCGGCGGCGTCACCCTGGAGCCCCGTGTAGCCACACGCTATAGCCGCCTGGACATCGACAGCTATCGCGAAAAGGGCTCTTCGGCTGCATTGGCAGTCAGCAGCCAGCGCTACGAGGCTATCGAACTCGGCGCGGGTGCACGTCTGGCCAGCCAGTTCTCCGTCGGCCAGGGCTCCCTGGAGCCGGAACTGAAGCTGATGGCCTACCATGATTTCGCGGCCGACCGTGCCGGCAGTACATCGAGCTTCGTGCTCGGCGGCTCGTCGTTCGTGACTCATGGTGCCAGCCCGGCACGTGACAGCTATGAGGCCAGCCTCGGCGTCAACTACCGGCTCGGCGCTTTGAGCCTTGGGGCAGGCTATGAGCATGTCGGCCGCTCGGGCTTCGATGCCGATACCCTGCGTGCCAAGGTTCGTTACGACTTCTGAGCGTGACGATATGGCGCTCAGGATCAACCCTGGGCGCCACAGCCTCTGTTGCTCCCCTCTCTCAAATCGGATTCGGGCAATCGATGAACAGGTGCTCGATGGCGAAGCGTCGGCTCAGGTACTCACCCAGTGCCTGTACGCCGTAACGCTCGGTGGCATGGTGGCCGGCGGCGATAAAGCTGACGCCGTTTTCCCGGGCACTGTGATAGGTCTGCTCTGACGCCTCCCCCGTCAGGTACAGGTCGACGCCGGCCGCGATGGCCTGGTCGATATAGCCCTGGCCGCCGCCCGTGCACCAGCCGATACGGCTGACCAGTCTGTCTTCCTCCACCAGCAACGGCTCACGGCCCAGCACGTCATGCACGCGACGGGCGAAGTCGCGGGCGCTCAGCGGTTGCGCGAGCGAGCCGAGCAGCCCGACGGTGCGCGGGTTGTCCGGCTCCAGCGGGCCTTCGACGGTGATATCGAGCTGCCGTGCCAGTTGCACGTTGTTACCGACCTCAGGGTGCACGTCCAGTGGCAGGTGATAGGCCAACAGGCTGATGTCATTGGTCAGCAGGGTTTTCAGGCGGCGCTGCTTCATGCCGGTCAGGCATGGGTTTTCGCCCTTCCAGAAATAGCCATGGTGCACCAGCAATACGTCGGCACGCGCCTCGACGGCGGCTTCGATCATCGCCAGGCTGGCGGTCACGCCACTGACGATGCGCTGCACCTGCGGTCGCCCCTCGACCTGCAGGCCGTTGGGGCAGTAATCACTGATGCGCGAGGCACCGAGATAGCGCTCGGCATCCTCAACCAGAGTGGTCAGGGCAATGGCCATACAGAATTCCTCACGAAGGGTTGCGAACCGCTGCTTTCTTGGCACGGTTCTCTATAATGGCGCACCTTAAGGGCCCGATAGGGGCCTCGCAACCCTCAGGATTGGATCGATGCTCAAGGCCCTGCGTTTCTTCGGCTGGCCACTACTGGTTGGCGTTCTGGTGTCGCTGCTGATCATGCAGCAGTACCCGCAGCTGGTCGGTCTGCCCATGCATGACGTACAGCTGCGTCAGGCGCCGATCTACACGCGCTTCGAGGAGGGCCCTGCCTCCTACGCCACGGCCGTCAGTGTCGCCTCGCCGGCGGTGGCCAACCTGTACACCACCAAGTACGTGGGCAAATCCAATCACCCGCTGCTCGACGACCCGCAATTCCGCAAATTCTATGGCGAGAACCTGCCGGGCCAGCGGCGCATGGAGTCCAGCCTCGGCTCGGCGGTGATCATGAGCCCGGAAGGCTACCTGCTGACCAACAACCACGTGACCGCCAATGCCGACCAGATCGTGGTAGCCCTCAAGGATGGCCGTGAAACCCTGGCACGGGTAATCGGCAGCGACCCGGAGACCGACCTGGCCGTGCTGAAGATCGACCTCAAGGATCTGCCGGCGATGACCCTGGGGCGCTCCGACAATATCCGCATCGGCGACGTGACCCTGGCCATCGGCAACCCCTTCGGCGTCGGTCAGACCGTGACCATGGGCATCATCAGCGCCACCGGCCGTAACCAGCTGGGCCTCAACACCTACGAAGACTTCATCCAGACCGATGCGGCGATCAACCCGGGCAACTCCGGCGGTGCACTGGTTGACGCCTACGGCAACCTGGTCGGCATCAACACGGCGATCTTCTCCAAATCCGGCGGCTCCCAGGGCATCGGTTTCGCCATCCCGGTAAAGCTGGCGATGGAAGTGATGCAGGCGATCATCGAGCACGGCAAGGTGATCCGCGGCTGGCTGGGCCTCGAAGTGCAGCCGCTGACCCCGGAGCTGGCCGAGTCCTTTGGTCTGGAAGGCCGCCAGGGCATCATCGTCGCCGGCATCTACCGCAACGGCCCGGCGCAGAAAGCCGGCCTGCAACCCAACGACCTGATCCTCAAGATCGACGGCGAACCGGCCGGTGATGCCCGCCGCTCGATGAACCAGGTGGCCCGCGCCAAGCCGGGCGAGACCATTCGCATCGAAGTGATGCGCAACGGCAAGCCGATGGAGCTCAAGGCCGAGATCGGCATCCGCCCCCCCGTCGCCACCAGCAACTGACCATCCATTAGCGACTGCATCATCTGAAAACAGATGTTGCAGTTGGCCAAGGTTAAAATGTAATGTTATTACGTTTTATAATTTGCCAAGGATCTGCATCTTGCGTCGTTCCCTCGCTCTGTTCAGCAGTTTGCCGCTCGGCCTGCTGGGTGTTTCCTCGTACGCCGAAAGCACCACCTCCCTCCAACTCGATGAGAGCGTGATCAGCGCCGACCATCGCCAGGAGTCCGCCGAGGGCCCGGTACAGGGCTACCGGGCCACCCGCTCGGCAACGGCCACCCGTACTGATACCGACATTCGCGACACGCCGCAGAGCATCCAGGTGGTGCCGGCCCAAGTGCTCAAGGATCTAAACACCACCCGCATCGACCGTGCCCTGGATTTCGCTGGCGGCGTTTCACGGCAAAACAACTTCGGCGGCCTGACCTTTCTCAATTACAGCGTGCGCGGCTTCACCACCGGCGAGCTGTACAAGAACGGCTTCGCCATCAACCGCGGTAGCTACAGCGCGCCGGACACGTCCACCATCGAGCGCATCGAAGTGCTCAAGGGCCCAGCCGCCAGCCTGTACGGCCGTGGCGATCCCGGCGGGCTGGTTAATATCGTCAGCAAGCGCCCGCAGGAAGACGCCTTCAGCACCCTGTCGTTCAGTGCCGGGCGCTGGGATCGCTACCGCAGCAGCCTGGATGTGAATACGCCACTGAGCGAAGACGGCCGCCTGCTCTCCAGGGTCAACATGGCCATCGAAGACAACGGCAGCTTCCGCGACCACGTCGGCAGCGAGCGGCGCATCGTCAGCCCATCGCTGAGCTGGCAGCTCTCCCCGGATACCCGCCTGCTGCTGGATGCGGAGTTCTCGCGCACCGAGTCGGTATTTGACCGTGGCATCCCTGCCGCCAATGGCCAGCTCGGTTCGGTAAAGCGCTCGACCTTTATGGGTGAGCCCGACGACGGCGAGATCCGTAACGACAACCAGACCCTGGACCTGGCCCTCGAGCACTACCTCAACGACACCTGGAAGCTGCGCCTGGCCAACCACTACACCCAGGGCACGCTCAATGGCAACAGTTCGGAACCCCAGGCGCTGATCGGCACGACCCTCAGCCGTTTCTATCGCCAGCGCGATTTCGAGTGGAACGACACCATCACCCAGGCCGAGCTGCACGGTGATTTCGAGTTCGCCGGCTGGCAGCACCAGACGCTGATCGGCCTGGAATACGAGAACTACCGCAACAGCCAGAAGTATCCGCAGAGTGCAACGCTGCTCAGCTACGGCCTGGATATCTACAACCCGGTGTATGGCCAGCCGAAACCGGCACTGACCCGCGCCAACGACTTTCACGAGCACACCGAAAGCTACGCACTGAACCTGCAGGACCAGATCGCCTTCACCGACCGCTTGCGCGGCCTGGTGGGCATACGCCTGGAGCATGTCGAACAGACCGCGCTGAACCGTGCGACCCGCATCAGCAACAGCCAGGAAAAGGACGTCGCCACCCCACGCCTCGGCCTGCTCTATCAGCTCACGCCGGAGCTAGGCGTATTCGCCAACGCCTCGACCTCGTTCAAACCCAACGCCATCGGCACCCGAGGCCAGGTCTACAAACCGGAGAAAGGCCTGGGCTACGAGACAGGTGTGAAGCTCGACCTGTTCGATGGTCGCCTTGGCGGCACTGTCGCGCTGTTCCAGATCGACAAGGAAAACGTCATCACCACCGATGCGCTGGGCGACAGCGTTGCAGCGGGCAAGGCGCGCAGCCAGGGCCTGGATATGCAGTTCAGCGGCCAACTGAGCGATGCGCTGCGGATCATCGGCGCCTACGCCTATATCGATGCCGAAGTAACCAAGGGCGATGCGGCGCTGCGCAAAGGCAGCGACCTGCTGGGCATCGCTCGCCACAGCGGCAGCCTGCTGAGCGTCTACGAGTTCCAGAACGGCAGGCTACGCGGCTCCGACATCGGCGCCGCGTTCAACTATGTCGGCGAGCGCTCCGGCCAGGCAGGCAGCAGCTTCACCCTGCCTTCCTACAGCACGGTCGACCTGCTTGCCCACTACAAGGCCAGCGAGGAGGTGACCCTGGGCCTGAACCTCAACAACCTGTTCGACCGCAAGTATTATGAGCGCGCCTACAACAGCGTCTGGGTGCTTCCTGGCGAGCCGCGAAACCTCAGTGTCAGCTTGACCCTCAACCTCTGATCGAAAGGACGCACCATGCGCATCTCAAGCAAAACTGCCGCTCTACTCGCCCTCCTCGCCTTCGCCGAGCAGGCCAGCGCCCACGGCCTGTGGACGGAGCAGCGCCGCGGCAATATCGAAACGGTCTACGGCCATGGCGCCGAAGACGATGCCTTCAAGGCCGAGAAAATCAGCCGAGCCTGGGCCTTCGACGCTGCTGGCAAGAGCATCCCGGTGACTATCGAACGCCTGGCAGACCACGCTCGCCTCAAGCCACTGAGTGCACCGGCGTCGCTGGCCGTGGCCCTGGATAACGGCGCCTGGTCGAAGACCGCCGAAGGCAAATGGGTCAACCAGGGCCGCAGCCAGGTACCTGGCGCTGTGGAAGCGCTGCACACCTACAAATACAGCCTGTCGATCCTTCAGCCGCACGCTCACTTGCCTGACCTGGGCGGGCTGCGCATGGTGATCGTGCCCCTGGCCGACCCATTGGAGGTCGGCGCTGGCAAGCCATTACCCGTACGCGTGCTGATAGACGGCAAGCCGGCCGCCGACGTGAAGCTGATCGGCGACTATCGCAGCGCGCCGGATACCATCAGCGCCACCACGGACGCAAAAGGCGAGGCCCAGGTGCCGGTGCGCAACGAGGGTCTGAACGTCATCGCCGCCGAGGCCAGCCAGGCGGTGAAAGGCGATGCAGATATCGACAGCCGTGGCTATTTCACCTCGCTGACCTTTATCGGCCAGGGCCATCAGCACTGATCCGCTTCGCTTCCCTCACGCCAATGAAAAAAGCCAGGGCACCTGCCCTGGCTTCTTATAAACGCAGACGGTCAGAGCGCGGCGAGCGCGTCGAGCAACGCCTGGTTCTGCTCCGGCGAGCCGATGCTGATGCGCAGGAACTGAGCGATGCGCGCTTGCTTGAAGTGGCGCACGATCACGCCCTGCTCACGCAGCGCAGCGGCTATGCCAGCTGCGTCACGCTGCGGGTGGCGAGCGAAAATGAAGTTGGCCGCCGAGGGCAGCACCTCGAAGCCCAGCGCCTGCATCCCGGCAACGACCTTTTCGCGGCTGTCGATCACGCAAGCGCAGGTCTGCTCGAAGTAGGCGCGATCCTCGAACGCAGCCGCAGCACCGGCGATAGCGATACGGTCCAGCGGGTAGGAATTGAAGCTGTTCTTGATGCGCTCCAGCGCCTCGATCAGATCCTCATGCCCAACCGCCAGGCCCACACGCAGGCCGGCCAGCGAACGCGATTTGGACAGCGTCTGGGTAACCAGCAGGTTTGGGTACCTGCTCACCAGGCCGATCGCCGATTCGCCGCCAAAGTCGATATAGGCCTCGTCCACCAGCACCACGCTGTCCGGGTTGGCCTGCAGCAGGCGCTCCACCGCGTCCAGCGCCAGCAGGCAGCCGGTCGGCGCGTTCGGGTTGGGGAAGATAATCCCGCCATTGGCCCGCGCATAGTCTTCGACACGAATCTGGAACTGCTCGTCCAGGGCGATCGGCTCGGCCTGGATGCCGTACAGCCCGCAATAGACCGGGTAGAAGCTGTAGCTGATATCCGGGAACAGCAGCGGCTTGCCGTGCTGGAACAGGCCGTGGAAGGCATGTGCCAGGACTTCGTCCGAGCCGTTACCGACAAACACCTGGCTGGTCGGCACACCGTAATGAGCGGCGACGGCCTGCTTGAGGCGGTCGCCATTGGGATCGGGGTACAGGCGCAGGTCGTCATTGAGCTCCGCCTGCATGGCGGCGATGGCCTTCGGTGACGGGCCGTAGGGATTCTCGTTGGTGTTGAGCTTGACCAGCTTGGTCAGTTTCGGCTGCTCACCCGGTACATAGGGCACCAGGTCTTTGACGAAGGGGCTCCAGAATTTGCTCATCTGCCCTTCTCTCCTAGAAATTGTTCAGAACAAACGGTGGACGAGAAAAGCGTCGTCCACCCTACGATCGGCTATCACTTTTTGATGCGGTACTCGGCGCTGCGTGCGTGGGCGGTCAGCGACTCACCGCGGGCCAGCACCGAGGCGACCTTGCCCAGCTCGGAGGCGCCGGCAGCCGAGCAGTGAATGATCGACGAGCGCTTCTGGAAGTCGTACACACCCAGCGGCGACGAGAAACGCGCGGTGCCCGAAGTCGGCAACACGTGATTCGGCCCCGCGCAATAGTCGCCCAGCGCCTCGGCGGTATAGCGGCCCATGAAGATCGCACCGGCATGGCGAATCTCGGGCAGGTACTGCTCGGGGTTTTCCACCGACAGTTCCAGGTGCTCGGGGGCGATGCGGTTGGCGACTTCGATGGCCTGGGCCATGTCCTCGACCAGAATCAGCGCGCCGCGGCCTTCGATGGACGTGCGGGCAATCGCTTCGCGCTCCAGGCTCGGCAGCAGCCTGGCAATGCTCTCGGCGACCTTGTCGAGGAACGCAGCGTCCGGGCTGACCAGAATCGACTGGGCGTCCTCGTCGTGCTCGGCCTGGGAGAACAGGTCCATGGCGATCCAGTCCGGATCGGTCTGGCCGTCGCAGACGACGAGGATTTCCGACGGCCCGGCGATCATGTCGATGCCCACCTTGCCGAACACGTGGCGCTTGGCGGTGGCCACGTAGATGTTGCCCGGCCCGACGATCTTGTCCACCGGCGGCACGCTTTCGGTGCCATAGGCCAGCGCCGCCACGGCCTGGGCGCCACCGATGGTGAACACCCGGTCGACACCGGCGATGGCCGCAGCGGCCAGGACGATCTCGTTGATCTCGCCGCGCGGGGTCGGCACCACCATGACCACTTCGGCCACGCCAGCGACCTTGGCCGGAATGGCATTCATCAGCACCGAGGAGGGATACGAGGCTTTGCCACCGGGCACGTACAGACCGGCACGATCGAGCGGCGTGACCTTCTGGCCCAGCACCGTGCCGTCGGCCTCGGTGTAGCTCCAGGAATCCTGCTTCTGCTTTTCGTGGTAGCTGCGCACCCGCTCGGCGGCAACTTCCAGCGCCTGGCGCTGCTCGGCGGTAATCCGGGTCAGCGCCAGCTCCAGACGCTCACGCGGCAAGATCAGGTCGGCCATGGACGCGACTTCCAGTGCATCGAAGCGCTGGGTGAACTCGACCACCGCGGCGTCGCCGCGCTCACGCACGGCCTTGATGATGTCCAGCACGCGCTGATTGACGCCTTCGTCCGAGACGCTTTCCCAGCTGAGCAGATGATCCAGATGCTGGGCGAAATCCGCGTCGGCAGCGTTGAGTCGGCGAATGGCAACTGGAGCGGTCATAGCGAAAGCCTCATCTGAATGGCGTGTTCTCAGGCGCCGCTAGAGTAGCAAGCCCACCGTGCGGGCACCTGAGAATTTGGCTATGACACGGATAGGCGCTGCGCGGGTATTAAGCCACGCAGGAAAGGATCAATGCGGATGGTGGTTCTCGACCGCTTCACGCAGCGTGTCGATCAGCGCCTGAAGACGAGCGTGCTGCATCTTCATGGACGCCTTGTTGACGATCAGCCGCGAGCTGATGTGGGCGATCAGTTCCTGGGCTTCCAGGCCGTTGGCCTTGAGCGTGTTGCCGGTGTCGACCACGTCGATGATCTTGTCGGCCAGGCCCACCAGCGGCGCCAGCTCCATGGAGCCGTACAGCTTGATGATATCCACCTGACGGCCCTGCTCGGCGTAGTAGCGCTTGGCGACGTTGACGAACTTGGTGGCTACGCGCAGGCGGCCTTTCGGCTCGGGCGCACCCACCGCACCGGCGGTCATCAGCTTGCAGCGGGCGATACGCAGATCCAGCGGCTCGTAGAGCCCCTGGCCGCCGTACTCGAGCAGCACGTCCTTGCCGGCCACGCCGAGGTCGGCGGCACCGTGCTCGACATAGGTCGGCACATCGGTGGCACGCACGATCAGCAGGCGCACATCGTCCTGGGTGGTGGGGATGATCAGCTTGCGGCTCTTGTCCGGATTCTCGGTCGGCACGATGCCTGCCGCCGCCAGCAGCGGCAGGGTGTCGTCGAGAATACGGCCTTTGGACAGGGCAATGGTCAGCATGTGGTCAGCCCGGCACGCGGCGAATCTTCGCCCCCAGCAGTTGCAGTTTTTCCTCGATGCACTCGTAACCACGGTCGATGTGGTAGATGCGATCGATCAGGGTGTCGCCCTGGGCGACCAGCGCAGCGATGACCAGGCTCGCCGAAGCGCGCAGGTCGGTCGCCATGACCGGAGCACCCTTGAGCTGAGCGGCGCCGGTGACGATGGCTGTGTTGCCCTCGACCTGGATCTGCGCGCCCATGCGGCTCATTTCGTACACGTGCATGAAGCGGTTTTCGAAGATCGTTTCGATGACCGTACCAGTGCCTTCGGCAATGGCGTTGAGGGCGATGAACTGCGCCTGCATGTCGGTCGGGAATGCCGGATACGGCGCGGTACGCAGGCTCACCGCCTTCGGACGCTTGCCCTTCATGTCCAGCTCGATCCAGTCAGGGCCGGTGGTGATTTCGGCACCCGCTTCCTGCAGCTTGGCCAGTACGGCCTCAAGGGTGCTCGGGTCGGCGTCCTTGACCTTGACGCGGCCACCCGTAGCGGCAGCGGCGACCAGGTAGGTGCCGGTCTCGATACGATCGGGCATCACGTTGAAACGTGCACCGTGCAGGCGCTCGACGCCGTCGATGGTGATGGTGTCGGTGCCGGCCCCCTGAATCTTCGCGCCCATGGCGATCAGGCAGTTGGCCAGATCCACCACTTCGGGTTCGCGGGCGGCGTTTTCCAGAACCGTACGGCCCTTGGCCAGGGTAGCGGCCATCAGGATGTTCTCGGTACCGGTGACGCTGACCATGTCGAAGAAGAAGTGCGCACCGCGCAAGCCGCCTTCCGGCGCCTTGGCCTTGATGTAGCCACCTTCGACATCGATGATCGCGCCCATGGCCTCGAGGCCACGGATGTGCAGGTCGACCGGGCGCGAACCGATGGCGCAACCGCCCGGCAGCGCCACTTCGGCCTCGCCGAAACGGGCAACCATGGGGCCGAGCACCAGGATCGAGGCACGCATGGTCTTCACCAGCTCGTAAGGCGCGACCAGGGTCTTCATGGTGCGTGCGTCGACCTCGACGCTGAGCTTCTCGTCGATGATCGGCTCGATGCCCATGCGGCCGAACAGCTCGATCATCGTGGTGATGTCGTGCAGGTGCGGCAGGTTGCAGATGGTCACCGGCGCATCACCCAGCAGGGTGGCGGCAAGGATCGGCAGCGCGGAGTTCTTCGCACCGGAAATGCGGATTTCGCCGTCGAGACGCACGCCGCCCGTAATGCTCAATTTATCCATAGCTAATTTGTCGTCTCAGGAACGCGCGGCCCAATCGGCACGGCTGAAGAATTTCATGCTCACGGCGTGGATACTGCCATCGGCGATCCAGGGGTTGAGGTGAGCGTAGATTTGTTGCTGACGTTTGACCGGGCTGAGGCCGGCCAATTCGTCGCTGATCAGGTTGAGCTGGAAGTTGCAGCCTTCACCGTCGACCTCTACCTGGACATCCGGCAGTTTGGTCTCCAAGAAACTTTTTACCTCAAGGGCCTGCATGCTCAACCTCGATCAACGTATTCAATATGCGTGAACGTCGACTGGCGACGCCTATATAAAGCCGACCATGCCCGGGCAGCGATAATGCTGCGCAATGTGCAGCGGCAAAGGCCGGCAGACATGGGGCCGGCATCATACCAAAAAATTGCCTACGGCGATTTTCCGCTTCAGCCACGGGCACGGCAGGCCGGTGAGCACTCAGGCCGGTATCGGCAGCACATGCTGCAGCTCGCATACCTTGGCGATGCCGGCCATGTCCCGAGGCAGGCCACGCACGCTCAGCTGCTTGCCGGCGTCGCGTGCATCACGCATGTAGCACAACAGCAGCGACAGGCCGACGCTGCTGGACTTCTCGACGGCCGAGCAGTCGATCACGCACGCGGCGGCCTGGGTACCACGGATCAGCCGTCCGCCCTGCTCACGCAAGGCCGGGCCGCTCTGGTAGTCGAGCACGCCGGTGAGGGCGAGCACACCCGGCGCCTGCTCGACGATGGCCGCCGGACTCACGGCGTCCCCCGCGCCTGGCGCGCCCTGGCCACGGTGTCGGCCCAGCTGTCGATGACCTTGTCGAGGTCGTTGCGGTTGTTCTGCATCGACTGGGCGAACTGGTCACGGAACAGCTTGCCGACGTTGATGCCGTTGATCACCACGTTACGCAGCTTCCAGGTTCCGTCCATCGCCACCATGGTGTACGACAGCGGGTACACGACACCCTTGCCGTCACGGATCTCCATGTTCACCGAGGTGCGCTCGGCGTTCGGCTTGCCGGAGGCGGGAATCACCCGGATGTCCTGGTTGTTGTACTCCAGCAGGGCGTTGCCATAGAACTGCATCAGGCTGCGCTTGAAGTTTTCCTGGAAGCGGGTCATCTGCTCGGGCGTGGCCTGGCGCGAGTAACGCACCGTCATCACGCTGCGCGCGACGCCGTCGACATCCACCACCGGGCCGAGAATCTCGTTGAGCGAGTTGTAGAAGGCATCCGGATTCTTGCGGTACTCATCCTTGTTGGCCTTGAGATCGGCCAGCAGGGTGTCGGTGGTCTTCTGCACCACTTCGTGGGCGGCGGGCGCCGCCACGGCCAGCAAGGGCAGAGCGGCGAGCAGGGCGACAAGGCTGTTGCGCAGGGTCTTGATCATCATCGGGTACCTCATTGGCTTTCCTGGTCTTTGTTCACCGAATTGAGCAAGAACTTGCCAATCAGGTCTTCGAGCACCAGGGAAGATTGGGTGTCGTGGATGGTTCCACCATCGGCCAGCAACTCCTCGTCGCCGCCAACGCTGATACCCACGTACTTTTCACCGAGCAGACCAGCGGTCAGGATCGATGCGGTGGAGTCCACCGGAAGATTGTCGACAGCGCGGTCGAGTTCCATCGTTACGCGCCCGGTGTAGCTGTCGCGATCCAGATCGATGGCCGTGACGCGGCCGATATTGACCCCGGCCATGGTCACCTTGGCGCGCACCGTGAGGCCGGCAATGTTGTCGAAATGGGCGTACACCTTGTAGGTATCGACGCTGTTGCCCGGCGCCAGGCCACTGACGCGCAGAGCCAGCAGCAACAGGGCCAGCAAGCCGGCCAGCAGGAACAGGCCGACACCGATTTCCATCGTGCGGTTTTGCATCAGAAATCTCCAAACATCAAAGCGGTCAGAATGAAGTCCAGCCCGAGTACGGCCAGCGAGGCATACACCACCGTGCGGGTGGTCGCACGGCTGATGCCTTCGGAAGTGGGTTCGCAGTCATACCCCTGGAACACGGCGATCCAGGTCACCACGAAGGCGAAGACCAGGCTCTTGATCACGCCGTTGAGCACGTCTTCGCGGAATGAAACACTGTTCTGCATATTGGCCCAGAATGAGCCCTCGTAGACACCCAACCAGTCGACGGCGACCATCGCGCCGCCCCAGATGCCGACCACGCTGAAGATCATCGCCAGCAGCGGCATGGAAATGAAGCCGGCCCATAGGCGGGGCGCGACGATGTGCTTGAGCGGATCGACCCCGATCATCGCCAGGCTCGACAGCTGCTCGGTGGATTTCATGTTGCCGATCTCGGCGGTCAGCGCCGAGCCGGCACGCCCGGCGAACAACAGCGCGGTGACCACCGGCCCCAGCTCACGCAACAGGGTCAGGGCGACCATCTGCCCCACTGCCTGCTCGGAACCGTATTTGGCCAGAATGCTGAAGCCCTGCAGCGACAGCACCATGCCGATGAACATTCCCGACACCACGATGATTGCCAGCGACAGCACACCCACCGAATACAACTGCTTGATCAGCAGTTGCAGGCCGTTGCCAGAGGTGCCGCGGCCAAACAACGCACGCAGCAGAAAGATCGTCGAACGCCCCAGCGCGGCGACCACATCGATACCCGCCCGCCCGAACAGGCGAACGCGTTCGAGTGAAGATGTCCTGCGCATCAGCGCCCTCCCAGAAGATCGTCGTGGTAATTCGGCGCTTGGAAATGGAAGGGAACCGGGCCGTCTGGCGTTCCCTGCATGAATTGACGCACCCGTGGATTGTCCGAGTCACGCAGTTCGGCCGGCGTCCCCTGGCCCAGCACCTGGCTGTCACCGACCACATAGATGTAGTCGGCGATGCTGGCCGTCTCGGCCAGATCATGGGAAACCACGATACTGGTAATGCCCAGCGCATCGTTGAGCAGGCGGATCAGGCGCACCAGCACGCCCATGGCGATCGGGTCCTGACCGACGAACGGCTCGTCATACATGAGGATCTGCGGATCCAGTGCAATCGCCCGTGCCAATGCCACGCGGCGCTTCATGCCACCGGAGAGTTCATCAGGCATCAGCTCGATGGCGCCGCGCAAGCCTACGGCCTGCAGCTTCATCAGGACAATGTCACGAATCATTTCTTCGGGCAGCTGGGTGTGCACACGCAGCGGAAAGGCCACGTTCTCGAAAACGTCGAGGTCGGTGAACAACGCGCCGCTCTGAAACAGCACGCCCATCTGCTTGCGCATGTCGAACAGCTCGCTGCGCGACAGGTCGGGCAGGTTGAGGCCGTTGACCCGGATCTCGCCGGCGCTCGGGCGCAGCTCGGCGGCGATCAGCCGCAGCAGCGTGGTCTTGCCGCAGCCGGACGGCCCCATGATCCCGGTAACCTTGCCACGCGGGATGCAAATGTCGACGTTCTTGAAGATATCTCGCTCGCCGCGCTGAAAACTTACGTTCTTAAGCTCGACCGCGTACTGATTTTCCGCGCTCATCGGAACTCCATTGCGTACTGCCTTCCTAATCAGACGCCCGGGATCGGGACAAGGGCACTCCGTTACCCCTCGAAAAGGCTGCGGACTATAGCATTTGCCTATTTGCCCGCCAAAGCCAGGCTACGTCCGCGTTCAGGGTTGTGACAGCTTTGCCATTTATGGGGTGCTGCATGGATGATGAGTCCAGAGGGCTTTCCCGCTATAATCCCCGTCTTTTTCGTCGAGCAACCCGAGCCGAGCATGAACCAGACCCGCGACCTGATTGATTCCGCGCAGCGCACCATTCGCCTCGAGATCGAGGCGGTGCAAGAGTTGCTGCCTCGTATCGACGCCAATTTCGTCAAGGCCTGCGAGCTGATTCTGGCCAGCAAGGGCCGCGTGGTGGTGGTGGGCATGGGCAAGTCCGGGCATATCGGCAACAAGATCGCCGCGACCCTGGCCAGCACCGGCACCACCGCTTTTTTCGTGCACCCGGCCGAAGCCAGCCACGGCGACATGGGCATGATCACCCGCGATGACGTGGTACTGGCACTCTCCAACTCGGGTTCCACCGCCGAGATCGTCACCCTGCTGCCACTGATCAAGCGCCTGGGTATCACGCTGATCAGCATGACCGGCAACCCCGAGTCACCGCTGTCCAAGGCCGCCGAAGTCAACCTCGACACCCGGGTGGCCAAGGAAGCCTGCCCGCTCAACCTGGCGCCCACCTCCTCGACCACCGCCTCGCTGGTGCTGGGCGACGCACTGGCCATCGCACTGCTCGAAGCCCGTGGTTTCACCGCCGAAGACTTTGCCTTCTCCCATCCCGGCGGCGCCCTGGGGCGCCGCCTGCTGCTCAAGGTCGAGAACGTCATGCACGCCGGCGACAGCCTGCCCCAGGTCAAGCGCGGCACCAGTCTGCGTGACGCGCTGCTGGAAATGACCCAGAAAGGCCTGGGCATGACCGTCGTGCTGGAGAGCGATGGCAAGCTGGCCGGTATCTTCACCGACGGCGACCTGCGCCGCGCCCTGGACAAAGGCATCGACGTGCGTGACGCACGCATCGACGAGGTCATGACCCCACACGGCAAGACCGCGCGGGCCGACATGCTCGCCGCCGAGGCCCTGAAGATCATGGAAGACAACAAGATCAGCGCCCTGGTGGTAATCGACGCCAAGGGTTTTCCGGTCGGCGCCTTCAACCTTGGCGACCTGCTGCGCGCGGGGGTAATGTGATGAACGATCTTCTGCAACGTACCCAGGCAATCAGATTGGCGATCTTCGATGTCGATGGCGTGCTGACCGACGGCAAGCTGTACTTCCTGGTCGACGGCAGCGAATTCAAGACCTTCAATACCCTCGATGGTCAGGGCATCAAGATGCTCATCAACTCGGGCGTGCGTACGGCGATCATCAGCGGCCGCAAGACCCCGGTGGTCGAGCGCCGTGCACAGAACCTCGGCATCCAGCACCTGTACCAGGGCCGAGAAGACAAACTCGATGTGCTCGACGAGCTGCTCGCCGAGCTGGGCCTGACTTACGAGCAGGTCGCTTATCTGGGTGACGACCTGCCGGATCTGCCAGTGATCCGCCGGGTCGGCCTGGGCATGGCAGTGGCCAGCGCCAACCAATTCGTACGTGAGCATGCACACGGCGTGACCCAGGCGCGCGGCGGCGAAGGCGCCGCCCGTGAGTTCTGTGAACTGATCATGCGCGGACAGGGCACGCTCGACGCCGCCCAATCCGTCTACCTATAGGGCCTGCCGATGCTGCGCAAATACCTCACTCCCGTCCTGCTGACCTTCGGCGCCCTGCTGGTGGTTGCGGCTGGCTACTGGAACATCAATCCGGACAGCTTCTCCAACACACCGCAAAACACAGGGCCGGAAAACCCGATCGATTTCTACGCGATCAATGCGCGCAGCGTGCAGTATCTGCCTGACGGCCGAGTGCAGAACGACATGACCAGCGAACGACTCGAACACGTGCAGAGCACTGACACCACCCTGCTGACGGAGCCGCGCATGAACCTGTTCCGCGGCACCGAGCTGCCCTGGAAGGTACGCAGTGCCCGTGGCGAAGTTGGCCCCGATGGCAACGAGGTCGAACTGATCGACCAGGTGCGCGTCGAGCGCACGGACGAAAAGGGCCGCCCCACTATACTCACCACCAGCCGCCTGACCGTATTCCCACAGAAGGAATATGCGCAGACCCAGCAAGCCGTTAGAATCGACGCGGCCAATGGGGTTACCACGGCACAAGGAATGAAAGCGTACTTGAATGACGGCAGGATGATCCTGCAGTCCAACGTAAGAGGCCAGCATGAGGTTCGTTAAAACCCTCCCCCTACTTCTAAGCCTCAGCGCCACGCTAGGAAGCGTAAGCGCCTGGGCTCTGCCGAGTGACCGCGACCAACCGATCCGCGTGCAGGCCGACAGCGCTGAACTGGACGACAAACAAGGCGTAGCCGTGTACCGCGGCGATGTAGTCATCACTCAGGGCACCATGAAGATCACCGGCGATACCGTGACCATCACCCAGAATGCCCAGGGCGAAGTCGACGTGTTCACCTCGGTGGGCAAACCGGCCTATTACGAACAGAAGCCTGCGGTCGACAAGCAGATCGTCAAGGCCTACGGCCTGACCATCCAGTACTTCGCTGCCAACGAGCGCATCGTGCTGATCGACCAGGCCAAGGTCGTGCAGGAAGGCAACACCTTCGAAGGCGAGAAGATCGTCTACGACACCCGCCGCCAGATCGTCAACGCCGGCCGCGCTACCGGCACCAACGTGTCGAGCCCGCGTCCGCGTATCGACATGGTGATCCAGCCGCAGAAGAAAGCGGCCCCGGCTGCCGAGCAGGGTCAATAACCATGGCGACTCTGAAAGCCCAGCACCTGGCCAAGAGCTACAAGGGACGCCAGGTCGTGCGCGACGTCAGCCTGAGCATCGAGAGCGGGCAGATCGTCGGCCTGCTCGGCCCCAATGGCGCCGGCAAGACCACCTGCTTCTACATGATCGTAGGCCTGGTGCAGGCCGATCAGGGCCGCGTGCTGATCGACGACCTGGACGTCAGCCACCAGCCGATGCACGGCCGCGCGCGCGCCGGCATCGGCTATCTGCCTCAGGAAGCCTCGATCTTTCGCAAGCTCAGCGTCGCCGACAACATCATGGCGATCCTGGAAACCCGCAAGGACCTCAACCGCGAACAGCGGCTGCAGGAACTCGAAAGCCTGCTGCAGGAATTTCACATCACCCATATCCGCGACAACCTGGGCATGAGCCTGTCCGGTGGTGAGCGCCGTCGTGTGGAAATCGCTCGCGCGCTGGCCACCTCGCCGAAATTCATCCTCCTCGACGAACCCTTCGCCGGCGTTGACCCCATCTCGGTTGGCGATATCAAGCAGATCATCCATCACCTCAAGGCCAAGGGCATTGGTGTGCTGATCACCGATCACAACGTGCGTGAGACCCTGGACATCTGTGAAACCGCCTACATCGTCAGCGATGGCCAGCTGATTGCCGAAGGTGATTCGGCGGCGATCTTGGCCAATCAGGTGGTCAAGGAAGTCTATCTGGGCCACGAATTCCGCCTGTAGCGGACACCTTCTCCCTGAATCTTTGCAAGCGCCTGTTACCGTTCGAGCCGTATCACGGCGAAATGGTAACAGGCCCTAGGCAAAGGGTTGGAATTCAGGCATATAATTTGCTTCCTAGTGGCGCTTCGTCGCCCTGTCGTGGATTACGTACAGACGCCGGATAAGGTCTGCAATGAAACCATCGCTAGTCCTGAAAATGGGCCAGCAGCTGACGATGACACCGCAGCTGCAACAAGCCATTCGCCTGCTCCAACTGTCGACCCTGGACCTGCAACAGGAAATCCAGGAGGCACTGGAATCCAACCCGATGCTGGAGCGCCAGGAAGAAGGCGAAGACTTCGACAATTCCGATCCGATGGCCGATGGCGCGGAAAGCGCGACCGCGACCGTGGCACAGGAAGAAACCTTTCAGGAATCGAGCTTCCAGGAAAATACCCAGACCGTCGACAACCTGGAAGAAGGCGAATGGGGTGAGCGTATTCCCAACGAGTTGCCGGTTGATACCGCCTGGGAAGACATCTATCAGACCAGCGCCAGCAGCCTGCCCAGCAATGATGATGACGAGTGGGATTTCACCACCCGCACCTCCTCGGGCGAAAGCCTGCAGAGCCACATGCTCTGGCAACTCAACCTGGCGCCGATGTCCGACAAGGATCGCCTGATCGCCGTGACGATCATCGACTGCATCAACGACCAGGGCTACCTGGAGGAAACCCTCGAGGAAATCGTCGATTCCTTCGACCCGGAGCTTGATGTCGAACTCGATGAAGTCGAAGCAGTGCTGCGCCGAATCCAGCAGTTCGAACCATCCGGCATTGGCGCACGAGACCTGCGCGAGTGCCTGCTGCTGCAGTTGCGCCAATTACCCGCCTCCACGCCGTGGCTCAAGGAAGCCCAGCGCCTGACGGGCGACTATCTGGACCTGCTCGGCAACCGTGACTACAGCCAGCTGATGCGCCGCATGAAGCTCAAGGAAGACGAGCTGCGCCCGATCATCGAGCTGATCCAGAGCCTCAATCCGCGCCCTGGCTCGCAGATCGAGTCCAGCGAGCCCGAGTACGTGGTGCCCGATGTGATCGTGCGCAAACACAATGAGCGCTGGCTGGTCGAGCTCAATCAGGAAGCCATGCCGCGCCTGCGCGTCAACGCACAATATGCCGGTTTCGTGAAGCGCGCCGACTCCAGTGCCGACAATACCT
The DNA here is from genome assembly GCF_003253735.1 of Pseudomonas sp. URMO17WK12:I2. Lineage (GTDB taxonomy): Bacteria > Pseudomonadota > Gammaproteobacteria > Pseudomonadales > Pseudomonadaceae > Aquipseudomonas. The sequence continues at coordinate 474,067 of NZ_QKYW01000001.1, forward strand.
TCATGCGCAACCAGTTGCAGGAAGCGCGCTGGTTCATCAAGAGCCTGCAAAGCCGCAACGAGACCTTGATGAAGGTTGCCACGCAGATCGTCGAACACCAGCGTGGCTTCCTCGACTACGGCGACGAAGCGATGAAACCGCTGGTATTGCACGACATCGCCGAGGCGGTGGGCATGCACGAGTCGACCATCTCCCGCGTTACCACCCAAAAGTACATGCACACCCCGCGTGGCATTTACGAGCTGAAATACTTCTTCTCCAGCCACGTCAGCACCTCCGAAGGCGGCGAATGTTCGTCGACCGCGATCCGCGCGATCATCAAGAAACTGGTCGCGGCGGAAAATGCGAAAAAGCCATTGAGCGACAGCAAGATCGCTGGTTTACTGGAAGCACAGGGCATTCAAGTGGCGCGCCGCACAGTCGCCAAGTACCGTGAATCGCTCGGTATAGCGCCTTCGAGCGAACGCAAGCGACTGATGTAGGGTGCCCTTGTAGCGAAAGCAACGCCCCAGTGTTCCTGCGGCAGGCTGCCAAGCCTGCCACTCACACACGGCAACAAGGAGAAGCGGTATGCAAGTCAACATCAGTGGGCACCAGCTGGATGTGACAGACGCACTACGCAGCTACATCGAAGAGAAGCTCGAGCGGCTCGAGCGGCACTTCGACAAGATCACCAATGTGCAGATCATTCTGGAGGTCGAGAAGCTCAAGCAGAAAGTCGAAGCCACCCTGCACATCGCAGGAGGCGAAGTGGTGGCCAATGCCGAACACGACGACATGTACGCAGCCATCGATCTACTCACCGACAAACTCGATCGCCAACTTATCAAGCACAAGGAAAAACAGCTCGATCGCCAGCAGGGCGCAATGGCCCGCTGAGTTCGTCCTTCTCCTATGATCCGACTTGAAACCATCCTGACCCCCGGCCGTTCCCTGGTGAACGTGCCGGGCGGCAGCAAGAAGCGTGTCCTCGAACAGATAGCCAGCGTGATTGCGCGCGACCTGCCCGATCTCGATGGCCAGACCATTTACGAAAGCCTGATCGCCCGCGAGAAGCTCGGCTCGACCGGCTTCGGCAACGGCATCGCCATTCCCCATTGCCGGCTGCCCGGCTGCAGCACGCCAATCAGCGCCCTGCTCAAGCTGAGCAATGCCGTCGACTTCGACGCCATCGACGGTGCCCCGGTCGACCTGCTCTTCGTGCTGCTGGTGCCCGAAGCGGCCACCGACGAACACCTTGAGCTGCTGCGCCAGATCGCCAGCATGTTCGACCGCGAAGATGTCCGCGAACGGCTTCGCCAGGCCCAGGACAGCGATGCCCTGTACCAGACCGTCGTGAACGTTCAGAACGGCCAATAGCCTGCGGGGTGGACCCATGCGCCTGATCATCGTCAGCGGCCGTTCCGGTTCGGGCAAGAGCACGGCGCTCGACGTGCTCGAAGACAACGGGTTCTATTGCATCGACAACCTGCCGGCTGGTCTGCTGCCCGAGCTGGCGGAACGCGCACTGCCCAATACCGAGCTGCTGCATCCGCAGGTGGCGGTATCCATCGATGCACGCAACCTGCCCAGTCAGCTCAAGCGCTTCTCCGAACTGCTCGACGAAGTACGCTCACGCAACATTCGTTGCGATGTGCTGTACCTGGATGCCAGTGAAGAAACCCTGCTCAAGCGTTTTTCGGAGACGCGCCGGCGTCATCCACTGACCAATGACCAGCGCTCCCTGGCCGAGGCCATGGTTGCCGAGGTCAAACTGCTGAGCCCGATCATCGACCGGGCCGACCTGAAGATCGATACCACCCACCTGAACCTGTACCAGCTACGCGATACCCTCAAGTTGCGCCTGCTCAACCAGTCGGAGCCGGGCACCGCGTATCTGATCGAGTCATTCGGCTTCAAACGCGGCATGCCGGTGGATGCCGACTTGGTATTCGACGTTCGCTGCCTGCCCAACCCGTACTGGAAACCCGAGCTGCGTGATTTCAGCGGCCTGGAGCAGCCGGTGGAGGAATATCTGGCAGCACAGGCGGATGTCGAGGAGATGTATCAGGACATCCACACCTATCTGCATAAATGGCTGCCGCGCTTCGCGGCCAGCAACCGCTCCTACGTGACCGTGGCCATAGGCTGTACGGGCGGCCATCACCGCTCCGTCTACCTGGCTAATCGCCTGGGCCAGGCGCTCAAGCCACTGCTGAAGAACGTCCAGATTCGCCACCGCGACCTCAGTTAAGGAATTGCCGCGATGCCCGCCCGTGAAATCACCATCATCAACAAACTCGGCCTGCATGCCCGGGCAGCCGCCAAGTTCGTCGGCGTCGCCGGGCGCTTTCCGTGCCAGGTGAAGATTGGCCGTAGCGCCGAAGCACTGGTCGACGGCAAGAGCATCATGGCGGTGATGATGCTGGCCGCAGGCAAAGGCACCAACGTGCACCTGCTGACCGAGGGTGAACGCGAGGACGAGGCGCTGCAAGCCCTGGTCGACCTGATCAACGACTACTTCGACGAAGGCGAGTAGCAGGATTAGCCAGCGCAGTGGCGCGCAGCACGCGCCACTCAACTCGGCGTGGTCAAAACCAGCCCGGGGCGGCAGTCAGGAGCTTGGCGACGAGAATCAACCCGCCCACAAAAACCACCATGAAACCCAGTGCATGACGCAGTGAGCGGCGATTGGCCATGATCAGCTCATGCAGTGGGCTCATGGGGACTCCGGGGACCTGAGATCACGCCAGCGCGGCTTGATAGCGACGGGCAACCTCCGCCCAATCCACAACGTTATAGAACGCACCGATGTATTCCGGGCGGCGGTTCTGGTAACGCAGGTAGTATGCGTGCTCCCAGACGTCCAGGCCGAGGATCGGCGTGTTGCCGGTCATCAGCGGGCTGTCCTGGTTACCGGTGCTCTCGACCACCAGTTTCTTCTGCGGTGTCACGCTGAGCCAGGCCCAGCCGCTGCCGAAACGGGTCAGGGCAGCCTTGGTGAAAGCCTCCTTGAAGGCCTCGAAGCCACCCAACTGACTGTCGATGGCCGCCTTCAGCTCGCCTTGTGGCTCGCCGCCGCCATTGGTGCTCATCACCGTCCAGAACAGCGAGTGGTTGGCGTGGCCGCCACCGTTGTTGATCACGGCGCCGCGCTTGTCCTCCGGCACCTCCTTGAGACGGGTCAGCAGCTCCTCGACCGGCAGCTCGCCCAGTGCGTTGCCTTCCAGGGCGGCATTGAGGTTGTTGACGTAGGTCTGGTGGTGCTTGCTGTGGTGGATCTCCATGGTCTGCGCATCGATATGCGGTTCCAGGGCATCGTAGGCATACGGCAAAGCAGGCAGGCTATACGGCATGGTTTCACTCCTCTAATGGTACTGACGGTTGGCAGGCGCCGGGCGCGCTGCCGTTGGCATATCGCCGGACGCACAGGCATCCAGCAATCGGTCCGTACGGGGGTAGGCCCCGTGTTCGGCGACAAAGTTCAACACTCCCGAGTAGCTGCGCCGGCTGTGATTCAGCGTGGCTTGCCGCAAGGCTGGCGATAAATGCTGGGCAACCGCACAGCGCAGCAAGTGCTCGTGGCAGGCACACAGATGCTCGGCTGCGCCCTCGGGGTGGCCGATCGCCAACTGCAGGTCGGCCAGGTTGTGCTGCGAGACAACAAAGGCAGCAACCGCCGCATCTGGGTCACGCCAGCGCTCGAACAGCACCTGTGCCAGGGCGAGTGCCTGCAGGTACTGCTCGCGCGCCTCGACCCAGCGGCCTTCGACGAAGTAGCGGTTACCGGCTTCGATGAGTCGCTTCCACTGCTCCATGATCTACCTCCTCGCCTGAGTTCAGGACATCGGTGCGCGAGCGTTGCACCGCTTAAAGACCACCCTCGGTGAGGCGCTCGGGGTTGAGCAATTGTTCCAGCTCGGCGCGGCCCAGCTCGGTCATTTCCTCGGCCACGTCGATGATCGGCCGGCCTTCGCGGTAGGCCTTCTTGGCGATTTCCGCAGCCTTCTGGTAACCGATCAGGGGATTGAGCGCGGTGACCAGAATCGGGTTGCGACCCAGCGCTTCCTTGAGCTTGGGCTCGTTGACCTTGAAGCTGGCGATGGCCCGGTCGGCCAGCAGACGGCTGGCATTGGCCAGCAGCTCGATGCTGCCGAGCAGGTTATGGGCGATGACCGGCAGCATGACGTTCAACTCGAAGTTGCCGGACTGCCCGGCAATGGCGATGGCGGCGTCATTGCCGATCACCTGCGCGGCGACCATGGCGGTGGCCTCCGGAATCACCGGATTGACCTTGCCGGGCATGATCGAGGAGCCCGGCTGCAGCGCCTCGAGTTCGATCTCGCTCAGGCCGGCCAGGGGCCCGGAGTTCATCCAGCGCAGGTCGTTGGCGATCTTCATCAGCGAGACGGCAACGGTCTTCAGCTGGCCGGAGAGCGCCACTGCCGTGTCCTGGGAGCCGATCAGGGCGAAGAAGTTGCTGCCCGGCGTGAACTGCCGGCCGGTCAAGGCGTTGAGCTCCTGGCAGAACAGCTCGGCAAAGCGCGGATGGGCGTTGATGCCGGTGCCCACGGCAGTACCTCCCTGGGCCAGCGCCTGCAGTGCGGGCAGCAACCCGGTGAGCAACTGGATGTTGGCCTGAATCTGCTGCGCCCAGCCGTCGAGCACCTGGCTCATGCGCACCGGCATGGCGTCCATCAGGTGAGTGCGCCCGGTCTTCACGTAAGGCTGGACTTCGAGCGACTTGTCACACAGCACCTTGAGCAGATGACCCAGGGCGGGCAGCAGGCGCTCGCTCACCTCGATGGCGGCACTGACATGAATGGTGGTCGGGATGATGTCGTTGCTGCTCTGCCCGCAGTTGACGTGATCATTGGGGTTGATCGGCTCGCCCAGGATGCGCGTGGCCAGGGTGGCGATCACCTCGTTGGCGTTCATGTTGGAGCTGGTGCCGGAACCGGTCTGGAAGACATCCACCGGGAAATGCTGCATGAAGTCCTCGGCCAGCAATTGCTGGCACGCCACAACGATGGCATCGCCCTGAGCGGGCAGAATCTGCTCCAGATCGACGTTGGCACGAGCGGCGGCCGCTTTGGCCAGTACCAGGGCACGAATGAACGCCTCGGGCATGGCCAGCCCGGACACCGGGAAGTTGTTGACCGCGCGCTGGGTCTGGGCGCCATACAGCGCCTCGGCGGGTACTGCCAGCTCACCCATGCTGTCGCGTTCGATACGGGTGTCGCTGTTAGGGTTATTCATCGGGGTTTCCTTCTGCCAGTTCGGACATCGAAAGCGAGGGCTGCATGCGCAACGTCGCCAGGCGATTGCGCACGCGAATCAGATTGCACTGCTGCTCGCGGTTGACCGCCAGGTGCTGCAGGGCATAGAGCGAGCGATAGGCGTGATCCAGGCAGACACTGCGCCAATGCCAGGGCAGTGCCGTGTCGCAGGCGGTGTCCATGAGCAGGGTCAGGGTGGTCAGCGACATCCGCCAGGGGCACAGGCGGCCGTGTTCGACCAGTTGCCGGCCTTGCGCCCAATGCAGCTCCAGCAGCCTTGGCTCGTCGGGAAGCAACGCGCAGCGGATCCTGAATCCCAACCAGTGCCAGCAGTCCAGACAAGGCGTATTGCTCGTGCGAAATCTCATGGCAATCCCTCAGAAGATAAATGATATTAATTCCTAAATAGGAAAAATAATCAATCCTTTGTGGCGAATGCAACCGCAGGTGGCGATTCGGGCCGATGGCCGATTTGCGCTCAGACAGGCCCCGCGGGCCGTTTGGAAAAAGCAGGTGGATAAGCGAAACCGTCGCCTTGCGCGACGGCTTGCGAGACAGCGGGCGCCAAAGGCGCCCCTTGGGATTCAGCTACCCGCGACGGTCATCTTCTCGATCAGCACCGAGCCCGTGCGGATATTGCTGCGCAGCTCCAGATCGCTGCCCACGGCGACGATCTGCCGGAACATGTCGCGCATGTTGCCGGCGATGGTCACCTCCTGCACGGCGAACTGGATTTCGCCATTCTCGACCCAATAGCCACCGGCACCGCGGGAATAGTCGCCGGTCACCATGTTCAGGCCGTGGCCCATCAGCTCGGTAACCAGCAGGCCACGGCCCATGCGCTTGATCAACGCCTGCTGATCCTCCTCGCCATGACTGACGAACAGGTTGTGCACGCCACCGGCATTGGCGGTGCTGGGCATTCCCAGCTTGCGGCCGGAATAGGTGCTGAGGATGTAGGACACCAGGCGGCCGCCCTCGACGAACGGCTTGGCGTAGGTGGCCAGGCCGTCACCATCGAACGCGGCACTGCCCATGGCCCGGGGAATGTGCGGACGCTCGTCGAGGTTCAGCCAGGACGGGAACAGCTGCTCGCCCAGGGTACCTTCGAGGAACGACGACTTGCGGTACAGCGCACCGCCGGAAATCGCACCCAGAAAGCTGCCGAACAGGCCGGTGGCCAACTCGGCGGAAAACAGCACCGGAACCTCGCAGGTCGGCACCGGGCGAGCGCCCAGGCGGCTGACTGCCCGCTGCGCGGCGCGCCGGCCAATGCTGGCAGCGTCAGCGAGCAGATGGCCCTGGCGGTTCACGTCATACCAGTAATCGCGCTGCATCTGCCCTTCGCTCTCGGCGATCATCACGCAGCTGAGGCTGTGGCGGGTGCTGGCATAGCCACCGACGAAGCCGTGGCTGTTGCCATACACGCGACAGCTCTGGTGGCTGCCCAGGCTGGTGCCATCGGCATTGCGGATACGCGGGTCGGCGTCGAAGGCCGCCGCCTCGCAGAGCAGCGCGCGCTCGATTGCCTGCTCCGGGGTGATATCCCAGGCGTGATAGAGGTCCAGCTCCGGCAGGTCGCGCGCCATCAACGCGGCATCGGCCAGGCCGGCGCTCTCGTCCTCGGAGGCGTGCTTGGCAATGGCCAGGGCGGCGGCCACGGTTTCGCGAATGGCCGCCTCGCCGGTAGCCGAGGTACTGGCCGAGCCCTTGCGCTGGCCGACGTAGAGGGTGATACCGAAACCCTGATCACGATTGAATTCGACGGTTTCCACCTCGCGCTGGCGCACCGTGGTGGACAACCCCTGCTCCACCGACACGGCGACCTCGCAGGCCGTGGCGCCCTGCTTCCTGGCCTCGGCGAGAATCTGTTCGACCTGCGCCTGCAAACCTGGCAATGCGGCGGGTCCGACTACTTCCACTTCACTCATAACGACTCCTGAACGATAGCCACAGCGGCAACGACGCGGGTCGCGCATGCGGCAAGAAACTTGCTGCTATCATGGCGGCGTTTCCCATTGGATCACCGCACCATGTCTGATTACTCCGACGACTTCTCCGGCGAGAAGAGCAAAACCCAGGTCAAGCGCGAGCTGCATGCCCTGCAGGACCTTGGCCAGCGCCTGGCCGGCCTCAAGCCTGACCTGCAGCGCAAGCTACCGCTGACCGACGCGTTGCGCCGCGCCCTGGAAGAAGCCCCCAAGCACACCGCCAACTCGGCGAAAAAACGCCACATGCAGTTCGTTGGCAAGCTGATGCGCGAACAGGATATCGACGCCATCCTGACGCTGCTCGATCAGCTCGACGCTTCCACGCGTCAGTACAACGAACGCTTCCACAATCTCGAGCGCTGGCGTGATCGCCTGATCGCCGGTAACGACGAGGTGCTCGAGAAGTTCGTCGTCGAATACCCCGAGGCCGACCGCCAGCACCTGCGTGGGCTGATCCGTCATGCCCAACATGAAGCGGCCCAGGAAAAGGCGCCGGCTTCTTCACGCAAAATCTTCAAATACATCCGCGAACTCGACGAAAGCCAGCGCGGCCTGCGCTAGGTTTCGCCAGCTCGCACGGCCGGGGCACGCCCCGGCTGCAAACTTTCAAGCGCCGGTTCCACCCACGGTGATCGCATCGATCTTCAGGGTCGGCTGGCCGACGCCCACGGGTACCGACTGGCCGTCCTTGCCGCAAGTGCCCACGCCGCTGTCGAGCGCCAGGTCGTTACCGACCATCGACACCCGGCTCATCGCCTCAGGCCCATTGCCAATCAGGGTCGCGCCCTTGACCGGAGCGGTGATCCTGCCGTCTTCGATCAGATAGGCCTCACTGGTGGAGAACACGAACTTGCCGCTGGTGATATCGACCTGACCACCACCAAGGTTGGCGCAGTAGATGCCCTTCTTCACCGAACGAATGATTTCCTCGGGGTCGCTTTCGCCGGCCAGCATATAGGTGTTGGTCATGCGCGGCATGGGCAGGTGCGAGTAGGACTCGCGGCGACCGTTACCGGTGCGTGCCACACCCATCAGGCGGGCATTGAGCTTGTCCTGCATGTAGCCCTTGAGCACGCCGTTTTCGATCAGCGTGGTGCACTGGGTGGGCGTGCCTTCGTCGTCCATGCTCAGCGAGCCGCGGCGCTCGGCCAGGGTGCCGTCGTCGACGATGGTGCACAGCTTGGACGCTACCTGCTGGCCGATCTTGCCGCTGTAGTTGGAGCTGCCCTTGCGATTGAAGTCGCCTTCCAGGCCGTGGCCGACCGCTTCGTGCAGCAGCACGCCAGACCAGCCGGCGCCCATCACCACCGGGAGGGTGCCGGCCGGTGCGGCGATCGCCTCGAGGTTGACCAGCGCCTGGCGCAACGCCTCGCGGGCATAGCCCATGGCGCGGTCCTCATTGAGGAAATAGCGGTAGTCGGTACGCCCGCCGCCACCATGGCCACCGCGCTCGCGACGCCCGTTCTGCTCGACGATCACGCTGACGTTGAAACGCACCAGCGGGCGGATATCGGCGCCCAGGCTGCCATCGGTGGCGGCAACCAGAATACGATCCCAGACGCCCGCCAGGCTCACCGTCACCTGCTTGATGCGCGGGTCCAGGGCACGGGTGGCAATGTCGATGCGCTTGAGCAGCTCGACTTTCTGGGCGCGGTCGATCACGTCCAGCGGGTTGTCGGCGGCATACAGCGGCATCACCTCGGTAGCCTTGAACGCCTGCACACGCCCCTGCTGGCCGGTGCGGGCAATCGAACGCGCCGCACGAGCCGCCTGGCTAAGTGCCTCGGCGGTGATCGCATTGCTGTAGGCGAAGCCGGTCTTTTCACCGGACTGGGCACGTACGCCGACGCCCTGATCGAGGTTGAAACTGCCTTCCTTGACGATGCCATCTTCCAGCACCCAGGTTTCCGAGACCTGGGTCTGGAAGTACAGGTCAGCCGCATCGATACCAGGGCCGGCCAGCTCGCCGAGTACCCCCGGCAGGTGCTCCAGGGTCAGGCCGCCGGGGCTCAGCAGCTGCTCGCTGACGGTCGATAACAGGTCGCTCATAAAATCTCCACATCAGGTTGCCGCGGCTCGGCCGCAGCGAAAAATCGTTTATGTCGCAGCACCGGCATGCGTTCACGGATCGTAGCCTGCTCGGCAGCATCGCGATCGGCCAGCAAAGCCGCCTCGCCATGCGCCTGTTCGGCCAGCTTACGCCCCCAGGGATCGACGATGAGGCTATGGCCGTAGGTTTCCCGTCCGCCGGGATGAACGCCACCCTGGGCCGCGGCCAGCACATAGCACTGGGTTTCGATGGCGCGTGAACGGATCAGCACCTCCCAATGCGCGGCACCGGTGACCCGGGTGAACGCTGAAGGGGCCGTGATCAGCTCGGCGCCCGCGTCGCGCAGAGCGCCATAGAGTTCAGCAAAGCGCAGGTCGTAGCAGACGGTCAAACCCAGACGCCCGACGGGCGTGTCCGCCACCACCACGTGCTCGCCGTGGGCATAGTCATCCGACTCGCGGTAACGGCCACGGCTGTCACTGACATCCACATCGAACAGGTGCAGTTTGTCGTAGCGGGCGACGAACTGCCCCTGCTCATCGACCAGCAGTGAGCAGGCCCGCGGCTTGCCCTCGGGCTGCCCCTGCGGCGGCAGCGGCAGGGTGCCGGCGACGATCCATAAATCGAGATCGCGAGCGGCGCGTTGCAGCCAGGGCAGCACCGGGCCTTCGCCGAGGGCCTCCTGCCGGCCGATTGCGCCCGCGTCACGGCGCCCCAGAGTGGCGAAGTTTTCCGGCAACACCGCCAACCGCGCGCCACCCGCTGCGGCCTGCTCCAGCAGGCGCCGGGCCTGCTGCAGGTTGGCGGCGATATCGTCCTGGCTGGCCATCTGGATCACGGCAAATGACATCACGACCTCCCGGCTCAGTTGGGCTTCTCGAACGGCTTGTCGAACTTCAGCTGCGGGTCGTGCAGCGTACCCTTGACGTCGTACTGCACGCTGGCGAAACGCGCCACGCGATCGCCGAGCAGCTTGTCGGCAATGAACAGCGCTCCGCCGATGGCCGGCGCGCCGACGATCAACGCGGCGATCGGCAGGTTGTTGGTGACCGGCAGGGTGACCAGCAGCTTGGCATCGATACCTTCGTTGACCATGTTCAGGGTGCCGTTGAGCTCCAGGTTACTCGACGGCCCGGTCATGGTGATCGGCCCCTGGGTGACGAAGACCCCATCGGTGGCCAGCAGGTTGCCCTTCACCCGGTCGTAGCTCAGGCCCTTGTCGAGCAGGTCGGAGAAGTCCAGGCGCAGGCGGCGGCCGATGGAATTGAAGTTGAGCAGGCCGAACACCCGCAGCGCCGAGGCCGAGCCCTGCACTTCGACGAACTGGCCCTTGCGCAGCGCGGCGTCGAGGCTGCCGGAATAGCGCTTGAGGTTGAACCAGGCGGGAGAGCCCGGCCAGTGCCCGTCGGCGTCCAGGCGGAAGCTCTCGCTGGTCGCCGACGGTGCATAGCCCCAGGCCTTGAGCACTTCGGAAAGTTTTTCACCCTGCATGCGGCCCTTGTACCAGCTGCGCGTCTGCCCCGGCACGCCCTGCCAGCCAATCGCGCCGCCCATGTGCAGGCCCTTGAGGTTGATGTCCAGGTCGCTGAACTGCACGCCCCGGCCATCCGGGCGCGCCTTGAGCGACCAGGTGCCCATGTCGTCATCGCCCTGAAACACATGGGCGACGCGCAGGTTCAGCGCCGGAATCTGCCGTGGGTCGAAGCTGGCCAACGGGTCGGGGCCTTCAGGCTCCGGCGCGTCCTCGGTCTTTGGCTTGGCGGCCGGCAGGCGCACGTATTCCATGTCGGCGACGATGGGCCGATCCGCGGCCTCGAACAGGTCGATACGCCCTTTGGCCAGCGTGCTGTCCAGGTTCAGCGACCAACCACCTTCGAGTGGGCGCAGACCAACGTCGAGATCATCGAGCTGCTGACCGAGCCCTTCGAAGCGCCCGATACGCAGCTCGGCATCGCTGAACAGGTGCTGGGCGTCCTGACGCGACGACTGCTCGTAGGGCTCGATCGCCTTCTGCCACTCGGCCAGGTTGACCTGGGCGACACGCCCGCGCACGCGCACACCGCGGCTGGGCGGCAGAATCGCCGGGCCGTCGCCCAGGCGCAGCTCGCCGCGGCTCTGGTCGAACTGCCCCGGCGGTGCGGCCAGGGTAAAGCTGGCGACATCCGCGTAGTCGAGCCAGTAGCGCTGCTCGGCACCGCCGAAACTCATGCGCCAGTCGGCATATCGCTCATCATTGCTCGCCTTGCCGAAGGGTGCCGGCAGGGCAATGCTCAGGCCCTTGAGGTTGGAGTCGACACGCAGTTGGCTTTGCGCGCCCTCGAGGCTCAAACGCAGGCGATACGGCAGGCTGCCTTCGGCGGGCAGCTTCTGCTTGACGCCCAGCCATTGGGTCAGCTGGTTCAGGGCCACCACGCCATTGGCCTCGATATGGCTGCGCGCCTGGCCCGGCCGGCCATCGGCCACCGCCTTGCCACGAATGGCATGGCCGAGCGCACGTGCGGTGATCGCAGGAGCACTCAGGCCCTTGCCTGTGTCATAGCGGAAATCGCCGGTCACGTCAGTCAACTGCAGCTCGGGCTTGCTGATGGTCAGCGCGGCCTTGTCGGCGCTGAAATCGACGATCACGTTGGCCTGCTCGCCCTTTTGCAACGGGATATCCAGATCCAGCGCGCCATCCAGGGCGCCCTCGCCCTTCCAGCCGGCGAAGGTATCGGCGACGCCCAGCGGGGTTTCCTGAAGGATCTTCAAGCCATCGCCGACGCTGCTCTGCAGCTTGCCCTTGAGTTTCAGGTGCGGAGTCCGGCCAGGGTCGACGTGGGGGATCTCGGCGAACGCCTCGCGCACGCGGCTGTTCAGAATACTGCCTTCGGACACCCGCACACGCACGCCGCTGTCTTCGATAAGCACCTGGCCGCGGGCATCGCGCAGCGCCGGCCAGCCGGGCTGGAAGGCCAGCTCGGCGTCCTGTACGTCGAAGAACAGGCTGATACTGCGTACGGCAGGATCGGGGTTGCGGTTGATAGACCCCTGGTACTGGAAGTAACCCTCGTTGACCTTGCCACTGTGAATCGCGGTCTTCAGCCACTCATCCAGCGCCGGGCTAAGCACCGGGCTGGGCAGGTATTTCTCGGTAAAGCGCGCATCGCCATCGCGCATGCCGACGCGCAGGTCCATGTAGTCCTCGCGCTCGGGATCCTTGAGCATGCGGATCAGGAAGTCGCCAGCCACCTTGCCCTCTTCGCCCACCACCTGCAGGTAGGGAGCGCGCAGGGTGAAACCTTGGTCATCGAGCGTCCAGGTCAGACGGCCCTTGGCCTGCTGATAGACCCAGGCCTTGGGAAACAGAGTGGTGAGGTGCAGGGAGAAATCTTCACTGTCGACCTTCAGCTCGCCGCCGCCGAGGTCACCGGTGATGCTGCCGCTGCCATTTTCCACGGCAGGCGAGGCATGCCAGGCAGAGAAACCCACGCGCTCCAGATTGGCGGAGAACTGCAGCCGCTCCGGGCCTTCGACTTCCGGCTGGAAGCTGGCGTTGAGGTTGCGCAGCCCGCCATGGGGCTTGAGGGTCTGCAGCAGCTCCAGGGCGGTGTCCGGCAGCGGCGCCAGGCTCTCGACCAGTGGCACCAGAGGGCCGACATCGAGGTGATCGGCGCTCAGCTTCCAGCGCTGCGATTGGTCATTACGGGCCGCCTGGTGGCCGAGGGCGATGCGCGCCTCGCCCCAGCGGTTGTCGCCGCGGCTGAAGGCGAAATCATCGAGCAGCAGGTCGAAATCATCGCCATTGCGCTCGAAGTAGGCATTCAGGGCCAGATCCTTGAGTTCAACGGACTTGCGCTGGCCATAACGCCCTGCCATGGCTGGGGCATGCAGGCGGGTAACCGCGCGCTGCAGCTGACGCTTGTCCCATACCCCCCACAACTCGCCGCCCAACTGCAGCCGCTCCAGGTCCCAGTCGCGGGTCAGCTTGGGCGGCAACCAGGCGGCCCAGTCGCTCTGCGGTGCGCTCAGGTACAGCTCGGCGCGGGCGTCCTGCCAGTGCTCGGGCTGGATGCGCGTGCGCAGCTGCAGGGCCAGGGGCTGGCCATCCGGCAGGTGCATGCGCGCGTTCAGGCGCTGGCGGCTGCTGCCGTTATCCACACTGAGGTTGAGGTCGGTGAGCTGCAGCGGCGACTGCCCGTGGGGCTGGATGCCCACTCGGCTGCCGAGCAAGGAAAGATGGCCGAGTACCTGGGACTGGCGCAGCGCCTTGGCGATATCCAGCGGCGGTTGATCCTGGCGCTGCGGCAAGCCCTCCACGTGCCAGGCGCCCTGCTCGTCCTCGCGCAGCGTCAGGCTCAGGCCGTCGAGCTGCAGGTCGGCGAGGCGCGGCTGCCAGGCCAGCAGGCTGCCGAGCAGATCAGGGACTACCTTCACCTGGTCAAGGGCCAGCGCCTGCTCACCCTCGCCAACGCGCAGATCACGTACCGTGAGCAGCGGCGCGAAGCCGCTCCAGTGGCCCTCCAGCGCGCCGATACTGACCGGCATGCCCAGGGCCTCGCTGGCGCGGGTTTCCACTTCCTGGCGATACTCGGCCACCAACGGCACCAATTGGCGGCCCAGGCTCACATAGAAGGCGGCCAGCACCAGGCCCAGCGCACACAGCCCAAGGCTCCAGCGTAGCAGCGTGGCGAACGCCAGCCCCAAACGCGCCATTCAGTTCACGCCCCGGCCCGGCCGGGCGCCTTCAAAGCAGCACCACATCGTATTGTTCCTGGGAGTACATGGTTTCGACCTGGAACTTGATGGTTCGTCCAATGAATGCTTCGAGGTCGGCGACATTGCCCGATTCCTCGTCGAGCAGGCGGTCGACCACCTTCTGGTTGGCCAGCACGCGGTAACCCTCGGGCTGATAGGCACGGGCCTCGCGAAGGATTTCCCGGAAGATTTCGTAGCAGGTGGTTTCCGCGGTTTTCAACTTGCCGCGGCCCTGGCAATGGCTGCACGGCTCGCACAGCACCTGCTCGAGGCTTTCGCGGGTGCGCTTGCGGGTCATCTGCACCAGGCCGAGCTCGGTGATGCCGATGATGTTGGTCTTGGCGTGATCGCGCTCGAGCTGCTTTTCCAGGGTGCGCAGCACCTGGCGCTGGTGCTCCTCGTCTTCCATGTCGATGAAGTCGATGATGATGATCCCGCCCAGGTTGCGCAGGCGCAGTTGCCGAGCAATCGCGGTGGCCGCCTCGAGGTTGGTCTTGAAGATGGTCTCTTCGAGCGTGCGATGCCCGACGAAGGCGCCGGTATTGACGTCGATGGTGCTCATCGCTTCGGCCGGGTCGATGATCAGGTAGCCGCCGGACTTGAGCGGCACCTTGCGCTCCAGGGCCTTCTGGATCTCGTCCTCGATACCGTGCAGGTCGAAGATCGGCCGCTCGCCCGGGTAATGCTCCAGGCGGTCGGAGATTTCCGGCATCAGTTCGGCAACGAAGCTGGTGATTTTCTGGAAGGTTTCCCGGGAGTCGACGCGGATCTTTTCGGAGCGTGGGCTGACCAGGTCACGCAGGGTGCGCAGGGCCAGGCTGAGGTCCTCGTAGATCACCGAGGGCGTCGGCGCGCTTTTCATCTGTTCGGCGATCTGCGTCCACAACCGGCGCAGATAGCGGATATCGACGAGAATTTCCTCGGCCCGCGCGCCATCGGCAGCGGTACGCAGGATGAAACCGCCGGCCTCGGCGATGCCCTCGGCAGCCACGCAATCGGCAACCACCTGCTTGAGGCGCTCGCGCTCGGCTTCGTCCTCGATCTTCAGGGAAATGCCGACATGGCTGGTGCGCGGCATGTACACCAGGTAGCGCGACGGGATCGACAGCTGGGTGGTCAGGCGCGCGCCCTTGCTGCCGATGGGATCCTTGGTGACCTGCACGGTCAGGCTCTGGCCTTCGTGCACCAGGGCACTGATGCTCTCCACGGCACTGCCTTCACGGCTGGAGATTTCCGAGGCATGAATGAAGGCCGCACGCTCCAGGCCGATGTCGACGAACGCCGCCTGCATGCCGGGCAGCACGCGCACCACCTTGCCCTTGTAGATGTTGCCGACGATGCCGCGGCGCTGGGTGCGCTCGACGTGCACTTCCTGCAGGACACCGTTTTCCACCACCGCCACACGCGATTCCATCGGCGTGATGTTGATCAGGATCTCTTCACTCATGCGCCCATCTCTTGGCTGAGATGAAGCTGAAAGCAGCGCCAGGCGTAGGTGCCCGGTTCAACGCGGCCTGCAACCTCTGGGTTATGCGCTGGCAGTCGCTTGCCAGCACGGAATCGCGAATTGCGCGAGCAGTTCGGCAGTCTCGCACAACGGCAGGCCGACCACCGCTGAATAACTGCCCTGCATCTGGCTGACGAACACCGCAGCCAGCCCCTGAATACCATAACTGCCGGCCTTGTCGCATGGCTCGCCAGTGGCCCAATACGCTTCGATCTGTGTCTGGGTAAGTGGTTTGAAACGCACCGTGCTGGTCACCACACGCGCCTCGGCCCGCGTAGCGCTGACCAGCGCGACGGCAGTCAGCACCTGATGCTCACGGCCGGACAGCGCGGCCAGGGTGCTCAGGGCATCCTCACGGTCGACGGGTTTGCCGAGGATGCGCCCATCGAGCACCACGGCCGTGTCGGAGCCGAGCACCACGGCGTCGTGGCGATCCTCCAGGGTGGCGAACACGGCCTGCGCCTTGGCCAGCGCCAGGCGCTCGACATAGGCGGCAGGCGCCTCGGCGGGCAACGGTGTTTCATCGATGGGCTGCACGCGGGCGACGAAGGCAACGCCGATTTGCGTGAGCAGTTCGCGCCGGCGCGGCGAAGCGGAGGCCAGGTAGAGCGTGGTCATGCACAGGTCTCGCAATCAGGCGCAACAGCGCGGTTCAGTTGACTCGCATGCGCCGGTGCACGGCGCGCAGCAGGGTGCACACCCAGGGCCACAGCAAGGCGCTGACCAGCGCCGGCAGCACGAAGGCCAGGGTCGGCGGGCGGTTGCCGGTCAGGGCGTTGAGCCACAGCTGCACCAGCTGGGCGACGCCGAACACCACCAGCAACACCATGCTCTGCTGCCACATGGGAAACATGCGCAGGCGCTGGTGCAGGCTCAGTACCAGGAAGGTGATCAGGGTGAGGATCAGCGCATTCTGCCCCAGTAGCGTGCCGTTGAGCACGTCGGCCAGCAGACCGATGCAGAAGGCACTGGTCATGCCTATGCGGTGCGGTACGGCCAGCACCCAGTAGGTGAGAAACAGCGCCAGCCATAGCGGCCGACCAATCTCCATGAAACGCGGCAGCGTGGACACACTGAGCAGCAGGGCCAGCACCAGGCTGGCCCAGATCACCCAGAGGTTGCTCGAGCGGGTGGCGATCATTGGCGGGGCTCCTCGGCACTGGCAGGTTCTGCCGGCGGGACTTCCGGCGCCTCGACCGGTGGCGCGTCCTCGATCGGCGCCTCGGCATCGGGATGCTCGAGCGCGCGACGATCGACCGCCTCCTGAGCCTCGGCCGACTCGGCGGCGCGCTGCTCCGGCGTGCGCGGGTCGGTGAACACCAGCAGCATGTAGCGGGTACGATTGAGATTGGCGGTCGGCACGGCACGGACGATTGCGAACGGCTGACCGGAGTCATGCACCACCTCGGTCACCGTGGCCACCGGGTAGCCGGCCGGGAAGCGCTGGCCAAGACCGGAGCTGACCAGCAGATCACCTTCCTTGATGTCGGCGGTATCGGCCACGTGGCGCAGCTCCAGGCGCTCCGGGTTGCCGGTGCCGGTAGCGATGGCGCGCAGCCCGTTGCGGTTGACCTGCACGGGAATGCTGTGGGTGGTGTCGGTGAGCAGCAGCACGCGGGAGGTGTAGGGCATCACCTCGACCACCTGGCCCATCAGCCCACGGGCGTCGAGCACCGGCTGGCCAAGCACCACGCCGTCCTTCTCGCCCTTGTCGATGAGAATGCGGTGGGTGAAGGGGTTGGGGTCGATGCCGATCAACTCGGTGGCCAGCACCTCGTCGTCGACCAGGGCCGAGGAGTTGAGCAACTCACGCAGGCGCACGTTCTGCTCGGTCAGGGCGGCGAGCTTCTGCAGGCGGCGCTGCATCATCAGCTGCTCGGCCTTGAGCTTCTCGTTCTCGGCGGCCAGCTCGTTGCGCGAGCTGAGCTCCTGGGTGGCGCTATCCCACAGGGTGACCGGCAGGCGGCCAAGCCAGTAGACCGGCTCGACGATCAGGCCGAGCTGGCTGCGCACGGAATTGAGCACGGTCAGGCGGGCGTCGACGACCATCAGGGCAGCCGACAGCACGGCGAACACCAAGAGGCGTACACCAAGCGAAGGACCTTTGGCGAATAGCGGCTTTATGGCGATTACCTCGTAGCCTGCCCGGAAGCTGCATGCGGCGCGATGGTAGCTTCCGAGCTGCTGCAGCGTGAGGCGTGCGGCTTATTCGGTGGACAGCAGATCCATGGTGTGGCGATCCATCATTTCCAGTGCCTTGCCGCCACCGCGAGCCACGCAGGTCAGCGGGTCTTCGGCGACGATCACCGGCAGGCCGGTTTCCTGGCTCAGCAGCTTGTCCAGGTCACGCAGCAGGGCGCCGCCACCGGTCAGCACCAGGCCGCGCTCGGCGATATCCGAGGCCAGTTCGGGCGGTGACTGCTCCAGCGCGCTCTTGACTGCCTGGACGATGGTCGCCAGGGATTCCTGCAGTGCTTCTAGCACTTCGTTGGAATTGAGGGTGAAGCTGCGCGGAACGCCTTCGGCCAGGTTACGGCCACGCACGTCGACTTCACGGATCTCGCCGCCCGGGTAGGCAGTACCGATTTCCTGCTTGATGCGCTCAGCGGTGGATTCACCGATCAGCGAACCGTAGTTGCGGCGTACGTAGGTGATGATCGCTTCGTCGAAGCGGTCGCCACCAACCCGTACGGATTCGGCATAAACCACGCCGTTCAGGGAGATCAGCGCGATTTCCGTGGTACCACCACCGATATCGACGACCATCGAACCACGGGCTTCCTCGACCGGCAGGCCGGCACCGATAGCGGCGGCCATCGGCTCTTCGATCAGGAACACTTCGCGGGCGCCAGCACCCAGTGCGGATTCACGAATGGCACGGCGCTCGACCTGGGTCGATTTGCACGGCACGCAGATCAGCACGCGCGGCGAAGGCTGCAGGAAGCTGTTCTCGTGAACCTTGTTGATGAAGTACTGCAGCATCTTTTCGCACACGCTGAAATCGGCGATCACGCCGTCTTTCATCGGGCGGATGGCGGCGATATTGCCTGGCGTACGGCCGAGCATGCGCTTGGCGTCGGTGCCGACGGCCACAACACTTTTCTGATTGCCATGGGTACGGATGGCGACGACCGACGGCTCGTTCAGGACGATGCCGCGCTCGCGTACATAAATAAGGGTATTGGCAGTGCCCAGGTCAATCGACAGATCGCTGGAAAACATGCCACGCAGTTTTTTGAACATGGGATAGGGACCCTAGGCAACGCGTGGGTAAAGATACAGCGCAAGAAAACACGCAGGTAAAAAAGTGCGGCAAACTCTAACAACGGCAGGGATTTTGAGCAAGGCACCAATATGTTAGATTGCCTGTTTTTCCGCGGCATTTGAGGCAACTTCGACGTTGCTGCCGACATGGCAAAAGCCTGCACCGGCGATCAACGTGTGCCTGAACCGCTTGTCGCCGCCTTTGACGCCGGCCAAACGCATCCGTTCCCTGCCCCCTGCGCAAGGCACCTGCTCATATTTTCACTGGCAGTCCATGAAGGCTGCCTTTATAGGAGAACCCGATGGCGCTTGAACGCACCGAGGTGGAAAAGATCGCACACCTGGCTCGGCTGGGCCTGAGTGAGGGCGAACTGCCACACACCACCGCTACCCTGAACAGCATCCTCGGCCTGATCGACAGCATGCAGGCCGTCGATACCGATGGCATCGAGCCGTTGGCGCATCCGCTGGAAACCACTCAGCGCCTGCGCGCCGATGCGGTTACCGAAGCGAACCAGCGCGAGGCCTACCAGGCCATCGCCCCGGCCGTTGAAAGCGGCCTGTACCTGGTTCCCAAAGTCATCGAGTAAGGAAAGCGCACCGCCATGCATCAATTGACCCTGGCCGAGATCGCCCGCGCCCTCGCCGACAAGCAATTCTCCTCCGCCGAACTGACCGGGAGCCTGCTGAGCCGCATCGAGCAGCTCGACCCGCAGCTCAACAGCTTCATCACCGTGACCGCCGACCAGGCCCTCGAGCAGGCCAAGGCCGCCGACGCGCGCCGCGCCGCCGGTGAAAGCGGCGCACTGCTCGGCGCGCCGATCGCCCACAAGGACCTGTTCTGCACCCAGGGCGTGCTGACCAGTTGTGGCTCGAAGATTCTCACCGGGTTCAAGGCGCCCTATGACGCCACCGTGGTCGAGAAACTGAAGGCCGCCGGCACCGTGACCCTCGGCAAGCTGAACATGGACGAATTCGCCATGGGCTCGGCCAACGAATCCAGCCACTACGGTCCGGTCAAGAACCCCTGGGACACCAGCCGCGTACCCGGCGGCTCGTCGGGTGGTTCGGCTGCTGCCGTGGCCGCGCGCCTATTGCCCGCGGCTACCGGTACCGACACCGGCGGTTCGATCCGCCAGCCGGCCGCGCTGACCAACCTCACCGGCATCAAGCCGACCTACGGCCGCGTATCGCGCTGGGGCATGATCGCCTACGCCTCGAGCCTCGATCAGGGCGGCCCGCTGGCCCGCACCGCCGAAGACTGCGCCCTGCTGCTCGGCGCCATGGCCGGCTTCGACCCGAAGGATTCGACCAGCGTCGACCAACCGGTGGATGACTACCTGGCCGCCCTCACCCAACCGCTGGCCGGCCTGCGCATCGGCCTGCCGAAGGAATACTTCGGCGCCGGCCTCGATGCCCGCATCGGCGAGAACGTCATGGCCGTGGTCGAGGCGTTGAAAAAGCTCGGCGCCACGGTCAGGGACATCAGCCTGCCGAACATGCAGCACGCCATCCCGGCCTACTACGTGATCGCCCCGGCCGAGGCCAGCTCCAACCTGTCGCGCTTCGACGGCGTGCGTTTCGGCTATCGCTGCGAGAACCCGAAAGACCTGCAGGACCTGTACAAGCGCTCCCGCGAGGAAGGCTTCGGCGCCGAAGTGAAGCGCCGCATCATGGTCGGCACCTACGCGCTGTCCGCCGGTTACTACGACGCCTACTACCTCAAGGCGCAGAAGATTCGCCGGCTGATCAAGAACGACTTCGTCGCGGCCTTCAAGGACGTCGACGTGATCCTCGGCCCGACCACACCGAACCTGGCCTGGAAGCTCGGCGAGAAGAACGCCGATCCGGTTTCCGCCTACCTGGAAGACATCTACACCATCACCGCCAACCTGGCCGGCATTCCCGGCCTGTCGATGCCGGCCGGCTTCGTCGATGGCCTGCCGGTGGGCGTGCAGTTGCTCGGCAACTACTTCCAGGAAGGTCGTCTGCTCAATGTCGCGCACCAGTACCAACAGGTCAGCGACTGGCACAAACAAGCACCGAGCGGCTTCTGAGGAATACTTTTATGCAATGGGAAACCGTCATCGGGCTCGAGATTCACGCTCAGCTCAGCACCCAATCGAAGATCTTCTCGGCCAGCGCCACCACCTTTGGCGCCGAGCCCAACACCCAGGCCAGCCTGGTCGACCTCGGCATGCCCGGCACCCTGCCGGTGCTCAACGCCGAAGCGGTACGCATGGCCTGCCAGTTCGGCCTGGCCATCGACGCCGAGATCGCCGAGCGTAACGTCTTCGCGCGCAAGAACTACTTCTACCCGGACCTGCCGAAGGGCTACCAGACCAGCCAGATGGACCACCCCATCGTCGGCAAGGGCTTCCTCGACATCACCCTGGAAGACGGCACCGTCAAGCGTATCGGCATCACCCGTGCGCACCTCGAAGAAGATGCCGGCAAGAGCCTGCACGAAGACTTCCAGGGCATGAGCGGCATCGACCTCAACCGTGCGGGTACACCGCTGCTGGAAATCGTTTCCGAACCGGACATCCGTTCGGCCAAGGAAGCCGTGGCCTATGTCAAAGCCATCCACGCGCTGGTGCGTTACCTGGGCATCTGCGACGGCAACATGGCCGAAGGCTCGCTGCGCTGCGACTGCAACGTGTCGGTACGCCCGAAGGGCCAGGCCGAGTTCGGTACCCGCGCCGAGATCAAGAACGTCAACTCGTTCCGTTTCATCGAGAAAGCCATCAACCATGAAGTGCAGCGCCAGATCGAGCTGATCGAGGACGGCGGCAAGGTGATCCAGGAAACCCGCCTGTACGATCCGAACAAGGATCAGACCCGCTCCATGCGCAGCAAGGAAGAAGCCAACGACTACCGTTACTTCCCCTGCCCGGACCTGCTGCCGGTGGTGATCGAGCAAAGCTTCCTCGATGACCTGCGCGCCAAGCTGCCCGAACTGCCGCCGCAGAAACGCGAGCGTTTCGAGAGCCAGTACGCGCTGTCGACCTACGATGCCAGCGTGCTCAGCGCCAGCCGCGAGCTGGCCGACTACTTCGAAGTGGTCGCGAAAACCTGTGGCGACGCCAAGCTGGCGGCCAACTGGGTGATGGGCGAGCTGTCCAGCCTGCTCAACAAGGACAACCTGGAGATCGACCAGTCGCCGGTGTCCGCCGAGCAGTTGGGCGGCATGATCCTGCGCATCAAGGACAACACCATCAGCGGCAAGATCGCCAAGATGGTCTTCGAAGCCCTGGCTGCCGGTGAAGGCGCAACGGCTGATGAAGTGATCGACAAGAAGGGCCTCAAGCAGGTCACCGATTCCGGCGCCATCGAAGCGATGCTCGACGAAGTGCTGGCGGCCAACGCCGAGCAGGTCGAACAGTACCGCGCCAGCGACGAAGCCAAGCGCGGCAAGATGTTCGGTTTCTTCGTCGGCCAGGCCATGAAAGCCTCCAAGGGCAAGGCCAACCCGGGGCAAGTGAACGAACTGCTGAAGAAAAAGCTCGAAGGCTGAGCGATTTGAAGACGCCGGGTTTACCCGGCGTTTTCACATCTGACGTTCGGGATGGAGAAAAACAATGCGCCGATTATCGATTCTGCTGGGTTTGTTCAGCCTGCTGCTCGCCGGCTGTAGCAGCTTTGGCGGTGGTGTGCCTGGCGATTACCGCGCCGACGGCAAGGCCTCCTATTACGGCAAGGCCCACCACGGCAACAGAACCGCCAGCGGCGAGCGCTTCAACCAGAATGCCCTGACCGCTGCCCATCGCACCCTGCCCTTCGGCACCCTGGTCAGGGTGACCAACCTCAACAACGACCGCAGCGTGGTGGTGCGCATCAACGACCGCGGTCCCTTCGCCCGCGGGCGGATCATCGACGTGTCGCGCAAGGCGGCGGAGTCGCTGGACATGATCCGTTCGGGCGTGGTGCCGGTGCGCGTGGAAAGCCTGAAGTAAGACGGAGCGATCCTTTAGGCGACATCAAAGAGACTGCTACAAGGCAAAAGCGGCCATCGTTGCTTTACCTGTGGGAACGGGCCATGCCCGTGATTTTTCGCGGGCATGGCCCGCTCCCACAAATACACCGCCGATGTCCGCTTTCGCCACTTTGCAGGCAAAGCGCCGAATTCGAGCCGAAAGATCGTGAACAGACGCTTACAGCGCCGGATCCCAGCGCTGCGACCAGTCGGCATCCTGGGCGGTGATTTCGCGCAGCAGCGCGAAGCTCTGCTGCAGAGCTGCCGAATCCCGCTCGCGGGAATACACCAGATAGGTCGGGTAGCTGAACTCCGGCGCCCTGGGCACCCGCTCCAGCACCCTCTTGTCCAGGTAGCTCTGCACCACCCGCGTGCGGAAATAACCCGAGCCGCCGTGCTCCAGGATGTATTGCAGGGCCAGCGGCCCGAGATTGAAGGACACCGGTGCCCGCGCCTTGTCCGGCAGGGCGCGGTCGTGCTGGGCGCGGAAGCTGTCGCTCCAGTCGATATACACGTAGGGCTCCGGGTTCGCCGCGCGGACCAGAATCAGCTTCTCCTCGAGCACCTGCTCGACCTGCATGCCTGCCCAGTAGCTGGGCTGGTAGACCAGGGCCGCATCCATCACGCCCATTTCCACCTGACGCAGCAAACTGGCGCACTCGGCGACCTGGGCGCGTACCGCGTAGCCTTCGATACCCTGGCGGATCGCGCTGACCCAGCGCAGCATCAGCGGGTTGCACAGGCTCACCTCGCCACCGATATGCAGCACGTTGTGATAGCCATCCGGCAACGGCAGGTCGCGCTGCGCCGCTTCCCAGGTCTGCTGGATCTGGTTGGCGTAGGTGACGAACGCCTCGCCATCAGGCGTCAGCCGCGCGCCGGCGCGATTGCGCACGAACAGCGTGCTGCCCAGGTGGCTTTCCAGCTTCTGGATGCGCGCGGTGATCGCCGTCTGGGTGACGTGCATGCGCTCGGCGGCGGCGATAAAGCTGCCGCTGCGGACGATTTCCAGAAAGGTGCGGGTAAGGTCGATATCCATGGTCACTCTGCCGGCACGCGATGCCGGCCATTCCTCAAGCCTGATCCGGCGCCCAGTGTACGGGCGTGCGACGGATCATTCGATGCTTCAGTCGAGATGCCTGAGCAGGTCGCGGTGCAGCGCGGCGACCAGATCGGTCTGGGTGACCACCCCAACCAGCCTGCCGTCGTCGAGCACCGGCAGGCAGTGCAGGCCTTCATCCGAGAGCAGCGCGATCAGGTCGACGACATGGGTATCGGCATTCACGGTGCGCACCGGCGTGGTCATCACCTCGCCCAACACCTGCTGCTTCTGCAGGCCGAGGATGGCGCGCAGGTTGAAGCTATTGGCGCGCGTGGCGCTGACCAGATCGACCAGGCTGACGATACCGACCAGCCGCCCGGCATCGAGGATTGGCAGCGCCTTGAGGCCGTGATGGGTCAACAGGTACAGGCCCTTGGCAACTGCCGTTTGCGGCGTGGCGTAGACCAGGTCGCGGGACATCATCTGAGCGGCGCGGATCTCGCCCATGCTGCGGCGCAGCGCGTGTTTCTCGGTGCTGCGCACGATCAGTTCGAGGTCTTCACGGGTGATGTCGACGAAGGAGCCCAATTCGTCGAGGGCGTGGTCCAGGTCGCCGGCATTGATGCCGGCGCGCTCGCTGGGCAGCGGGTCATGGGTGTGGTGGACCGCCTGCGTACCCGGATGCGGGCGCGGATAGGGCACGCGGGTGAGGTTGTTGTAGAGCAGCGCGCAAGCCAGCAGGCCGACACCGGCAGTCATCGCCACCAGCGCTGGCTGCCAGAACGGATCGCCCGGCAGGGGCGTGGCGAACACCATGCAGAAGGCAATGGCGCCGCCCGGTGGATGCAGGCAGCGCAGCGGGCACATCAGCAGCAGACTGAGACCCAGGGCCAGAGCCGCACCCAGCAGGCTGTGATCGATGAAATGGGTGATCGTCAGCGCGACGGCGCTGGCGCACAGGTAGCTGCCGAGAATCGACCAGGGCTGAGCCAGGGCGCCTGAGGATACGGCGAACAGCAGCACCGCCGACGCCGCCAGCGGGCCGGAGAAATGCACCGCCATATGCAGGCCGAACAGTTGGCTGCACACCCAGGTGCTGAACAGGAACCCGGCGGCAGCGCCAAAGGCGGCGCGGCTCCATTCACGAGGGCGGGTGTGCAGGGCGTCAGGCAGAAAGGCGGAAAGCCATTGGGGAAAATGCGCGTGGGACTTCATCGGTATCGTCGAAAAGATCGAGCCTCTCACATGAGAGGCTCGCTGGGCACCGCTGGACGCGGCTGACAGGAGCATCCGTCCCTGGATGATGTACTCGTCTGTTTGCAACCTTGCCCACCCCGGCAGAGAAACCGTGGCGGACAATGAGAGGGAGTGTGACGAAGGGCGATAGCGCGATCAAACGAATAATAATGAAGGATTGATAAGCTTTTTTTGATACTAAATAGCATGCATCACACCCGTAGCCCGAGTTGAGCGCAGCGATACCCGGGGGAACCGAATCCTGGGTATCACTGCGCTCAACCGCAGGCTACGTATGATCGGCTGTGCCTTTACGGATAGCTGAAGCTCTTCACCAGCGTCAGCTCGCCCGGTGTACGCATCGGCACCAGAAAGCTCTCCTGCTTCTCGTTGACCGTACCCTCTTCGGTGATCAGGGTGATCTGCCCGGTGGTGAGAATCTGCCCTGCGTTGCTCTCGCCTTCATCGTCATAGCTGTAACCGCCGCCGTAGTAGTTCACGTAGACGAGATACTGGCCCTTCATCGGGGTAGGCGAAGCAATCATTTCCGGGCCGTAACCGGTGGTCACGTCGACATCCAGGGCCGCGCCATTGGCCAGCGAACGATTGCCGTACCAGACATGCTCGCCATCGGGGGTGACCAGGTGCAGGTCGAGGTCGGTGTTGTCGCTGTCCCACGACAGCACCACGCGCAGGCGCGCCGGGGTTTCGCCACTGCCGTTGTTGTAGAACTGCACGCGGCGGCGCTGGCTGCCATCAGGGCTGCGCACCTCGACGTTGTTGCTGCCGGCCGGGAACACGAACGGACGGTCGAAGCCACCGTCCTCGCCGATCTTCAGCGGCATGCTGGTGCCGTTGACCACCAGCCGGCCAGGCGCGCTGCTTTCATCCTTGCGCAGTTGGCTGATCGCTCCCTTGATCCGCGCCGTATCGGCCTGATTGGCGGCACTGTTGACCGAGGACGCCGGGTAATTGACCTCCTGCATGAATTGCGCGCCGTCGCCACCGCCAAAGCGCCAGCCGCTGCGGGGGGTGTCGAGCTTTACCTCGGCCAGCGCACAAAGCGGCAGCAGGGTCAGGCAGAGGGCGATACGAGGGGTGATCAGAGCCATGATGTCATTCCAGTAACAGGGTGCGGGCGAGGCCTTCGACGTAGGCCTCGTCCTGTCCGTTGGGGTGGGCGACGAACGCCAGATGTAAATACTCATGCGTCAGGTCGAGGCGGTCCTGCAGGGAGAAGAAGCCGCGCACGAAGATGCGTTGCCGCTGGCGATCCACATAGGGCCGGCCAGACGCCAACTGGCAAACGGTGAACTGCTGGATTTCTTCGTAGCCCGGCTCCATGTCCAGGCGCTGACGCCAATCGCGGCGCTGCTTGCGCAGCCATTGCTCGGCGGCAGCCAGGGGCTGGCAGGCCGCCACGGGCTTGTCCCAGCGGCTCAGCGTGGCGCGTGGGAAGGCGCGGGCCAGAATGGCGTCATAACGCAGGCCACTGTTCGCCTGCTCGACCGCTTGCGTCCAGGCCAGGCGATCAGTGCCGGGCTGGGTAGTGTGGTAGGTGACCGGCGTGCCGGCCAGCACCAGGTCGGCCGTCCACGCGGCAATAGCGCGGGCGCCCTGGCTGGCCGGGCGTGGCGCTACGCGCTGGCTGGCGCTGCTGTCATCGATACGCAGGCACTCGCCGCGCCGCCCGGCGCTTTGCAGCAGGTAAGTGCGCGCGGTGATGGCCAGCGCCTTGGCCGCTTCGGCAGGCTGCGCCGAGGCTTCGCGATCCAGCACACGGGCCAGATAGTCCTCACGATCCAGATGGGCAGTGAGCTGAAGGCCCTCGCCCGCGCGCTCGAGAAACAGCTCGCCGTGGCTTTCGATGGGCAGGCGGTTGCCGTTGGTGAACTCGACCTCGTAACGGCCACCGAGCGCGCCAGGCTCCACTGCCGCGTTACTGCCCTCGCGCCTGAGCTGGCGCAGCGGGTAGCGGGCGAACAGGCGCACCTCGACGCAACTGCCGGCCTCGCTTGGCCAGGGCGTGGGCAGTACCTGACCGAGCGCCTCGGCATGGCGCTTGAGCACCATCACGCTGGTGCCCGAGCCACCGGCCCAGACCGGCGTGCCGTCGGCCAGCCAGCCGGCGAAACCGCCTTGGCGAGCCTGGGGATCGTTATCGGCCAGCCAGCTCCAGGTCTTCACCCGCAGGCGACCGCCCAAGGCGCTGACCGTTGAACCGTCGCCGTTCAACAGCACATCCAGCAGCACCTTGCGGGCATCGGCCTGGGCCGGCAGTTGCGCGAGCTGCGTGAGCAGTTGTTGAACAGAGACGCGGGTAGCCGGTGTCAGACGCTGGCGCTCGCTGATCCAGCTCGGCGCCTTTCGGGCCTGCCAGTAGCGCGACCAGTCGCCTTGGTTCAGTTGCAGATTCTCCTGCTCGAAATACAGGCCGCAGGACTTGACCAGCGCCTGGTCCCGATCGATACGCTCGCCCGGGTTGCAGCAATACACCTCTTCCTTGTTGCCGCCGCGGCACTGGTAGCCGTGCTCCGGCTGTTTGCTGTCGACCAGGTAGGCATAGACGAACAATTTCCACAGGCTACCCAATGGCGCCTGCAGAGTGTCGGGCAAGGGTTCGCGGCTGACCAGCCGCTGCCCGTCGAGGCGCAGCAGTTCGCTGCCACCGGCCGTTTGCCAGGCCAGCGACAGCGGCGCCTCGCCAGCCATTGCCGAACCGCTGAAGGCGGCCAGCAAGGCCAGCGAGGCGAGGATGCAGCGCTTAGCAGGCCGTTGAAAAACGTGATCGAGGCAGCCAGCGCAAGGCAAAAGCAGGCGAAAAAGCGGAATGTACGAGTAGTACATGAGCATTTTGAGCCTGTTTTTAACGCCGCGATGGCAACGTAGATAGTTTTTCAACTGCCTGCTACTCAACGGTGACCTTCTGCAGCGCTGGTTCAGCTTCCAGCGCCTGCTGGCCCGGTGCATAGAGGCGCACGTAACGGGCCGGCGGCAGCACGAACTCGCCCTTCTGCGAGAAGCGCACCAGGTGACGCAGCACCAGTTCGCCCTCCAGGCTGTCCACCGGCACCGCGTAGCTGAGCTCGCCCGGCTCGTTGCGGGCCTTCTCCAGCGCCGAGGCTTCGTCGCCACCCAGGCCGCTGACCTGGATGCCCCAGGTGGTGCGCTCCACATCGGCGCCCGGCGGCAGCGGTACTTCCAGCATGCCGTAGCGCAGGGGCTGTTCGGTTTCGCTGCTCAGGGTCACTTCGTCCAGGTACAGGTCGGCGCTGGAAATCTCGTCCTTGCCGACTTCCTCGGCGCGGAACTCGAAGGCCTTGTCGCCCGGCACCAGCCGCAGCAGACGGCGCTTCAAAGTGACCGGCACATTGCTCGGCGCGGCCTGGGCACTCTGGTAGTCGAGGCGCACATCGCTCGGCTGATCCAGATCGCCAGCCACCTGCAGGGCCTGGGGCGGTTGCGCGCCGGTCCACTGCCAGTAACTCTCGCCGCTGGTGCCTTCCACTGCCTGCCAGTCGCCTTCCAGTGCCAGCGTCGGCTGGGCACTGCGCAGGTCCAGCGACGGCTGCAGCCAGGTCAGCGCCAGGGCGCGTTCCAGGCCGGCCTGGGCCGGTGCAAGCTCGCCGAGCAGGCGCTGGGCGCGCTGACGATCCGGGCCATTGAGGTACAGGGCGACGGCGGCCACGAAGGGCGACTGGCTTTCGGCCAGGCGGCGACGGGCGCCATCGAGCTGCCCTTGCAGCGCCTCGGCCACCGGCACATTGTTCTGCTGCGCCAGGCGCACGCCCAGCTCACGGGCAATCGCCAGGCCCAGGGCCGAATCCGGCGCCGCCATCACCAGGCTGTCGCCTTCACCGAGCACCACTTCCTCGCCTTCGCCCGCGGCGGCCAGGTCATACACCAAGCCTTCGAGCAAGGTTTTCACCGGCAGGCCCATGTCGCGGGCGAACGCCAGGATCAGCGCACGCTGCAACAGCGGCGTTTCCGGGGCGCGCTTGGCATAGAGTTCCAGCACGCGCTGCCAGTGCTCCGGCGGCAACTGAATGGCCAGGGCGCGGCTGGCGTGCCAGTCGGCGTAATAAGCGTAGGTGGTCAGGAAGGCGTCGCCATCGGCATCACCCCCCCACCAGGTGAAGGTCGCTTCGGGGCCGGCCATCTGCACCAGGCGCAGGCGGCTGTTCTGCATGATCAGGCGCAGGCGATCCTTGATCCGCGGCTCGCCGGCGGCCAGCGCCGGGTAGGCCAGGCTCAACGGCAGCAGGCGGCTGGCGGTCTGCTCGACGCCGCCATAGGGGTAGTCGAGCAAATCATCCAGCGCGGCGTTGAACAAACCGGCGCCGCTGTCGGCCACGCGCAGTTGCACCTGGCTGGCATCAGCCGGCAATTGCAACGGCGTGCTGCCCGGGAATACCGACAGCTGCTCGCTGCGCACCTGCTGCCAACCAGGCGCCACGGTGCTCAGTTTGATGACCAGAGCGTCGGCCACCTTGCCGGCCTGGCGCAGCTCGGCGCTGAAGTCGCCGGCGGCGATCACCGCCTCCTCGACCGGCAGGTAGTTGATGCCCTTGGCCAGCGTCACTTCAAGGCGCTGCTCCTGCTCGCCATGACGAATCAGCAGTTCGGCCTTGGCGCCCTCCTCACCCTGGTTGAAGGCGAACAGGCCCAGCGCCGGTTTGTCGCCGACACGGAAGCGGCTCGGGCCGCTCCATTTCAGATACAGCGGCTTTTCCGAACGCACGAACTGGCGCTTCTGGCCCACTTCGCCCTCGGCGCTCACCGCGCGGGCGGTGATGCGCCAGCGGGTCAGCGAGTCCGGCATGCGGAAGCTGAAGCTCGCCTTGCCATTGGCATCGGTGACCAGGTCCGGCTGCCAGGAGGCGGTGTCGACTTCCTCGCGACGTGGGCGCTCCAGCACCTTGACGCCGCGCTCGCTGCGGTTGGCGCGGCCCGGTGCACTGGGCATGCCGGGCAGTGCCAGGTCGTAGCTGATGAACGACAGGCTGGCGCTGGTGCGCACGTTGTTGCGGCGCGGGTGGTAGAAGAACTGGTCGATGCCCGGGGCAATTTCCGGCTGCAGGGCGTAGATCATCTCGTCCACCACGCTGACCGTCAGGCGTGTCGGTACCGGCTTGCCTGCGAACAGGGTGCTCAGCTCGACGGTGACCAGTTCACCCGGTTGCACCACCTCCTTGTCAGCCTTGATGGCGATGTCGATCTGCGGCGTGGCGACCTTGATGCCGGCGTTCTGGAAGCTGTAGTCACCGCCGCGGGTGTACAGCGCCGAGAAGGTGATGTTCGGCGAGAAGGTCTTGCCGACCGGAATCCGCGCGCGGTACTGGGTGTCGGACAGGCGCTCGAGCTTGAGCCAGTCGCCGCCCTTGGAGAGCAGCGCGGTGGCTTCGACCTTGTCACGTTCCAGGGTCAGCAGCGCATCGCTGACCGGCTCGGGGAAAGTGATCAGCGCCAGGGCTTCGTCGCCGGCCTGGTATTCGGCCTTGTCGAGCACGATCTCGATGGTGCCGGCCACCGACTTGACACCCTCGCCGCTGACCGAATGGCCGGTGGCGCCGAGAATCAGGCCGCTGCTGTCCTTGAGGGTGATGCTGTAGGTGCCGGGGCGTTCGAAGTTCAGCGCGAAACCCTTGGCATCCGCCCCCAGCTCGCCATTGCCGGTGCTCTGGTCTTCCAGGCGCACCCACTCGTAGCGGGCCGGTTTGCGTTCACTGGCGCCTTCGCTCTGATAGGCGAAGTTCACCGCCTGCCCAGCAGCACTGAAGCGTTGCGGCGCGCTCAGGCGATAGCGGGCGGCGCCGCGCTCGATGAGGATTTCCTTGCTGGTCTTGACCCGGTAGGCGGCGCCATCGCTGGCGAACACGCTGAGCAGGTAGCGGCTCGGTTTGTCGGCGGCCGGCAGGTCGACCACCGCGCGGCCCTGACCGTCGGTGCTGACTTCGCTGCTGGCCAGCTCGACCGGGAACTGGCCGAGGTACTGCAGTTCGTTGTCGACCATCGACAGTTGCTGGGCGCGCAGGCTCAGTTGCACCTTGGCACCCGCCACCGGCTTGCCGTCCGGGTAAAGCAGCACCAGAGCACCCTTGACCGGCTCGCCGGTGCGGAAGTCCGGCTTGTCGAGATCCAGCGACACTTCGAAGTGCGGCTTGATGTACTCGGCGACGCGGAAGGCGCTGCTGTACAGCCCGTCGCGGTACGCGAAGC
Source organism: Pseudomonas sp. URMO17WK12:I2 (assembly GCF_003253735.1). GTDB lineage: Bacteria > Pseudomonadota > Gammaproteobacteria > Pseudomonadales > Pseudomonadaceae > Aquipseudomonas. The sequence continues at coordinate 505,344 of NZ_QKYW01000001.1, forward strand.
GCAGCTCATAGCCGCCGGCCACGGCGTTGTCCGGCAGCTGGAAGCGACCCTGGCCGCCACGGGCGCTGTCGAAGTCGAGCTTCTGGGTCTGCAGCACGGTGCCGTTGGCATCCAGCACGCTGAGGCTGATCGGCGCGGTGCCGGCAGCCACCGAGTCACGGGCGTTCTTGAATTCGCGACCGACGATCTTCACCTCCACCCAGTCGCCGGGGCGATACAGCGGGCGGTCGGTGAAGGCGTACAGCTTGGTGTCGTAGATTTCGCTGTCGTAATAGAAGTTCTCGGAGACGAATACGCCGCCGTCGGCGTCCTCGCCGATCACGTAGGAACGTTCCGGGCTGGCGTGGCCGAGGCGCAGCAGGCCCTGGGCGTCGGTGTTGCCGCTGGTCATCACGCCCAGGCCATCGCTCCACAGCAGCTTGGCGTCGGCCACCGGCGTGCCCTGGTGCTTGTCGGCGGTCCATACCAGTAGCTCGCCGCCGGCGATCTTGCTGACCGCCACGGTGTTGGAGACGAATACCACGGTGGTGGCGCGGTACTTGCCGATGATCGCCTCGGCCAGGTACAGGCCCGGTTTGAGTTTGCCGAGCGGCACGTAGACGTTGCCCGAGGCGACGCTGACGAAGTTGCTCGACGAGCCGGACAGGTCGACGCCGGCAGGCGGCTCGATGGGCTTGGCTTCCCACAGCGGGTAGCGGAACTCGGCCACCAGCGGCAGGCCCTTCATCGGCGCGAACTGCACCTGCGGGGTGTACTCGGTCGGCGCGGCGATGGCGCTGCCCATCTTCAGCTCCGGCGCCTCTTCGGTAACCTGCTTGCGCGACTCGTAGGAGAAGGCGCGCTGCATCACCCGGCGGGATTTGCGGTACCAGTTGTCCCACAGGTACGACAGGGTATTGGACAGCCCCTCGCCCTTGAACTGGCCCTCGGCGACCACGCGGTGCAGGTTCTTCTGGCGTTTGAGGAACTCCAGCGGCTGGTCGATGCGGTACAGGCGCATGTCCACCCCGCCGTAGCCTTCCATGCGGTAGCGGCGGTAGTCGCGGCCCGGCGCTTCGAGGCGCACGGTGGCCACTTCATCGGCGGCGAAGCTCGAATCGGCGAGCAGGAAGAACGACTCACCAGACAGTGGCGTATAGCCGCTGGCCGGTACTTCGTCTTCGGCATGCGCGGCCAGGGGCATGAGCGCCAGCAGCGCGACGGCGAGCAGACGGTTCATCGCGCGAGGAAATTCAGCCGATAGATGCCGATAAAGTTGGGGTTGGCGTCGTCGGGTATCCATCGGGTGTCCTTCCATGTCATGAGTTGTTGCAGGCTGACGGCACGCATGCCGTTATCCGTGGGAGTGGTGGTGCCGGTGTGGTAAACGATGTCGCGGCCCATCCAGATCATCAGGTGCTGGTCGTCGCCCTGGTCGAAGAACATCAGGTCGCCGGGGCGCGCCTGGTTCAGGTCGCGGCCGACCAGTTGGCTGTTGAACTGGATCATCTTGATCGCATTGACGTAGGGGCCCTGCTTGCCGCCGCCCTGCTGCCAGTTCTGCGCCAGGCGGCGCTGCGCGTCGTCCAGCTGCAGTTCCGGCGGCAGGTAGCGGTTGGACAGGCCATTGGCGTGCAGCCACTTGGCGTCATGCACCTTGAGCGCTTCGTTGGCGGCGAAGCGCACCAGGCCGACACAATCCTGCTGATGCCAGCGCGGGCTCGGGCCCTGGCGCAGCTGCTCCTGGGCGATACGCACGAACCAGGCGCGAAAGATCTGCGACTGCTCGGGATCTAGGCCCGGCGCCTGCTCGGCGCGAGCGCATAGGCCGAACGCGAGCAGCGCCGCAGCTAGCAGCACGCGCCAGGCGGGCATGGCGGTGATCAAAGCGAACGCCATTCCAGGGGCACCCACTTCCAGTCATCGTCGGCCTCGGTGCCTTTCGGCAGCGTCAGCGCGAATTGGCCGTAACCGCCCATGGCGCGCAGCTTGGGCAGCAGGTGGGTGTCGGCGGCGTTGCGGAACACCGGCTCGTAGTTGGCCGGCAGGCTGTCCAGGGTTTCCTGCTCGAGCAGCCGCGACAGGCCCTCGGGCGCCAGGTATCCAGGCACCAGGCCGTCGGCGGGCAGCACTTCGGCCAGCGGCGGGTAGCGCTTGTTGAGGGTATCCAGGGCCTTGATCACCAGCGTGTCATCCAGCGAAAACAGCAGCGTCTGGCCCTGGCGCGCCAGGCTGACGTTGAAGAATGCGCGGGACGCCAGGGCGTCGGGGGTGTTGCTGGCTTCGGTCGGGTACTGACCAAAGTTGGAGCCCACCTGGCGGTGCCAGATATGGCCGTCGGCGATGCTCTGGCTTTCTACCGGGAAGCGACCATTTTCCACATTGGGCTCGAAGGCGCCGATCATGCCGTCGAACAATCCGCCGATGGCCTGATCCAGCTCCGGCGTGGCGGCTTCGTCGAGGTGCGTGACCAGCAGCGGCGAGTGCAGCCGCGAGTCGGCGTACCAGCACAGGCCGGCGGTGCTGCCCAGGCGTTTCTGCAGGTCCTCGCTGACGGCCTTGCTCGCGCCGACCCGCTCCAGCAGCTTCTCGGCACTGCCCGGTGCAACGGGCACGGCGACGCAGGCGCTGGCGCCCATGGGCATGGCTTTCCAGATCGGGGTGAAATCCATGGCCGGTTGATCGTCGACTTCGTTGAGTGCCAGGAAGCTGCTCCAGCCGCCCTCGCCTTTCTCGAAACGCACGCCGGCAAACGCCGGGAAGAAGCGCTGGTAACCCAGCGCGACGTACTCGCCACTCAGGGAAATACGCTGCTGTTCGGTCTCGCGCGCCTTGAGGCCGAAGCGCTTGGCAAAGGGATTGTCGCCGTCGAGCAGCGCCTCGACGGACTCGGTGGCCGCACGGCCAAGCTTGTCGTCCTCACCGAACAGCATGCCGGGAGACGACAGCACCAAGAGCTTGTCGCCGTGGCTGGCCAGCAGCAGGGCGCGATCGCCCAGGTAGTTGAGGCGGTACAGCGGCACGCTGCCGCCATCGACGTGCAGCTCGCCGGCCTTGCTGAGCTGGGTGTCGTCCAGGGCGACATGGGCCAGCGGCTCGAGGACCTTGGCCAGGCCACCACGCTGCATGACCATCACGAAGTGCTTGAGCTTGCCATCGGCGCCCTTCCACAGCGCCACGTCGGCGGGCTGGTCGAGCAATTCGTCGAGCAGCTCGTCGCGCAGCTTCAGGTCGCGCTCGTAGATGATCCGCCGCAGACTGCCGACCAGACCGAGGCGGTCGGCGTTGTGCTCGTAATAGAACACGAAGTCTTCGGTGAGGGTGTCGCGCAGCAGCGGCACCGCCAGCAGATCCTTGGGCAGACGGCTGAGCGAGGCACTCTCGATCAGCGCATCGGGGCGCTGCAGATCCAGACCCAGGGCGCTGCGCTCACCCAGGTCGCGCGAATCCTGGCCACAGGCGGCGAGCAGGCCAGCCGCCAGCAGGAGAGCGACGTGGCGCAGGTGGGCAGTGGTATTCCGGTTCATCCGAGCCTCGGGATATCAGTAATTGAAAGATTTGACGAACAGCAGCTCACCGATGGCGCGTAGCGGCACCACGAAGGTCTCGCGCTTCTCGTTGACGGTGTTCTCGTTGAAGATCAGGTTGATCTGCGCCGTGATGATCTCGTTCTGGTTGCTGCCGGCCTCGAAGTTGTAGCCCTCGCTGCCCAGGTTGCCCCAGTAGTTCACGTAGATCAGGTAGGTGCCTTGCAGCGGCGCGGTCATGGTGAACATTTCCGGGCCGGGGCCATCGACGCTATCCACATCCAGGCCGCCGCCGTTGCTGAGCACCGGTTGGCTCCAGAACGCGTGCTGACCATCCGGGGTGACCACATGCAGGTCGAGCTCGGCCTTGGGGTCGTCCCAGCCGAGCACCATGCGAATGCGCGCCGGCGTGCGCAGGTTGTTGGCCTCATAGAACTGCACCCGCTTGAGCGATTTGCCTTCGCCGGCCACCAGTTCCACGCTGTTGGAGCCGGCGCCGAAGGCATAGGGTCGGGCGAAGCTGCCCTGCTCGTCGGTATACAGCGGCAGCGGGTTGCCGTTGACCACCAGCCGGTGCGGCGTGCGCAGGTGACCGATGTTCTGCAGGGTGCCCTCGATCAGGCTGCGCCCGCGCTGGGCGCCACGGTCGATGGGCGGCGTCGGATAAGCCACCCGCGCCTCGTTGTCGCCGTCATTGAGGCCGTAATAACGCCAGCCGCCGATGGGGCCTTGCAGGGAAACGGAGGGGTCGGCCCGGCCAGGCTCGGCCCAACTCATCGGGGCGGCCATGGCAGCGCAGATCAGCAGCACGCTACGCACCCGCCAGGCAACGGCGAGAGCAAACCGAATCGCTCGGCGCTGCGAAAGAAAGCGGACCACCGCACTGCACTCCTTGTGCTGGTCGGGCATAAAAAGCCTGACACCCGCACTCACACTGGGCTCTGGGAAGGAAGTTGCGTCTTGAGTGCGGCCCTGTCGAGACGGCGGCGTCACATCAAGTTACAAGCGTGGCGAGGATGCTAGCGAGTTGCCTTGAACCTGACAATCGTGGCACTTGCGAATCGGTACTGGATCACAATGATCGCGCGCCGAACCACAAGCCCGCCGGGTAGCTGACTCTACACCCAGCCCGCCCACTGCAGCAGCAACAGCCCGACGTTGGTGGTGACTACCGCGGCCAGGGTGGTGATCACGATGATCGCGGCGGCGAGCTGGTAGTTGCCGTTCACCGCCCGGGCCATAACGAAACTGGCCGCTGCCGTGGGGCTGGCGAAGTACAGGAAGAGGATCGCCAGGTCGGCGTCGCGGAAGCCGAACGCCCAGGCACCGAGCGTGGCCAGCAGCGGCAACCAGACCATCTTCATCAGGCTCGAGCCGATCGCCACGCTGCTGCTCTCGCGCAACGAAGTCAGCGACAGCGTGCCGCCGATGCAGATCAGCGCCAGCGGCAGGGTCATCTGCGCGAAGTAGTCGCCGGACACCATCGCCCAGTGCGGCAGCGGGATTCGCCAGTAGGCGAAGGGGATGGCCAGCAGTACGCCGATGATCAGCGGGTTGCTGAAGATGCTTTTGCACAGCATCCAGGGATCGGCCTTCATGTTCGCGCTGTAGATCGCCAGCACGATGGCCGACAGCACGTTGTAGCAGAGGATCACCACGCCGCCGAGCACCGCGCCTACCGACAGGCCGTAGTCGCCGTACATGCTGGTGGCCAGCGCCAGGCCGACGATGCCGTTGTTACCGCGAAAGGCGCCCTGGGTGTAGATGCCGCGGTCGGCTTGCGGGCAACGCCAGATCGCCCAGCTCCAGGCGATGAAGAAGCACACCAGGGTGGCGAACACGAAATAGCCGATCAGCGCCGGCTGCAGCGCGGTACTCAGGTCGGCATTGATGATGCTGAGGAACAGCAATGTCGGCATGGTGCCGCGAAACACCAGGGACGAGGCGGTGTTGATGAAGGCATCGTCGATCCAGCGCAGCCGCTTGAGCAGCACGCCGAGGAACAACATGGAGAAAACGGGCGCGGTGATCGCGAGCGTTTGCTGAAGCACAGCGAGCATGGGCATTCCGGAAACAGGCGAAAGGCATCGTGAAACAGCGACGTGCCTGGGATTCAGGCACGTCGATAGCCTGCTAATGATAGCAAGGCTTCAGCACCTAGGGTCTGTTGCCGTTTCACGCACGGCCGCGCCGGAGCTCGTTTTGCCGCGAGGCAAGGCACGAGCCGCGAAGTTTAGTGGGCTAAATGAGCCGGCGAGAAACGCAGCGTCGCGACAAAACGGGCCCGGCCCTTCGGGTTGTGCGGGAAATCTCGCCATGCGTCGTTGGAGGACTTGGCAAGGGAAAACGCGGACGGCTAGTCCATTACCTGCGTCCTCCGCCTAGCGGATCGCCGCCCGGCCTGGCGAGATTTCTCGCGACAACGCGGCTCGCGTTGAAACGGCAACAGACCCTATAGCCTGCAGCGACTCGCTTTAGCGACGAACCGGGCGCTTCTGCAGTTTGCGCTGCAAGGTACGGCGGTGCATGCCCAGGGCCCGGGCGGTGGCCGAGATGTTGCCTTCGTGCTCGGCCAGCACACGCTGGATGTGCTCCCACTGCAGACGGTCCACCGACATCGGGTTTTCCGGCACCAGGGTGTCGAGGTCGGCGTGCTGGGTCAGCAGTGCGGCGAGCACGTCGTCGGCATCGGCCGGCTTGCACAGGTAGTTGCAGGCGCCGCGCTTGATCGCCTCCACGGCGGTGGCGATGCTCGAGTAGCCGGTGAGGATCACCACACGCATCTCGGCATCCAGCTCCAGCAGCTTGGGCAACAGCACCAGGCCGGAGTCGCCTTCCATCTTAAGATCGAGCACGGCGTAGTCCGGCAAATCCTGAGTGGCCACGGCCAGGCCTTCCTCGGCGGATGCCGCGGTGGACACACGCAGCCCGCGGCTGCTCATGGCCCGCGCCATCACCCGGGTGAACGTCGGGTCATCGTCGACCAGCAGCAGGTGGGGTTGTTCTTCGCTTTCCAGCAGTGTTTCGTCACTCATGGGTCACTCCTCCAAACATGCTCGCGGCCTGCCGCTGCGGCAGTACGGCGTATCGACAATCCTGCGTCGGGCTCATACCCGGGCGTAGGCGCGCGGCAACTTGAGCTCGGTGAGCGTGCCGCCTTCTTCATGGTTATACAACTTCACGGTACCGCCGGCGCGAGTCACGCTGGCCTGGCTGAGAAACAGGCCGAGACCGAACCCCTTGCCCTTGCTCTTGGTGGTGAAGAACGGTCGCCCCAGTTGCTCGGCGATGGCCAAGGGTACACCGGCGCCGTAATCACGGATGCTCAGGCGTACCCACTGGTGATCCCAATCCAGGTGAATTTCCAGGTTGTCCGGGCAGGCATCGGCCGCATTGTTGAGCAGGTTGAGCAGCGACTGGGTGAGGTCCGCGGGCGGCATCAGCTGCGGCGGCTTGCCGACGCCCAGGCACTCATAACGATAGCTGGCCTCGGGGCGCATCAGGTGCCAGCGATTGAGGGTGGTTTCCAGCCAGCTCACCGCAGAGATTTCCACCACGGCCTGGCGACGATCCGCTTCGGCGGCACGCACCAGGTGCTGCAGGGTCTCCTTGCACAGCTTGACCTGTTCCTGCAGCAGCGCCAGATCTTCCTGCAGCAGCGGGTTCTGGTGCTCGCGACGCAGCTCCTTGATCAGCACGCTCATGGTCGCCAGCGGCGTACCCAGTTCGTGGGCGGCACCAGCGGCCTGAGTGGCCACGGCCAGCAGTTGCTGATCACGCATGCCCTCTTCGCGGCGTTCGGCACGCAGTTTTTCCTGCTGGCGCAGCTCCTCGGCCATCTTGGCGACGAAGAAGGTGATCAGCCCCGCCGCCAGGGCGAAGCTCAGCCACATGCCATAGACCAGCAGGCTCTCGCGCGGCCCCACCGGCAGTTGCAGCGGGTGCGACCAGACCAGCAACAGCGTGTAGGAGGCCAGCGCCATGCCGCCGAGAATCATGGTGAACAGCCACGGCAGGGTCGCCGCGGCGATGGTCAGCGGCACCAGGTAATAGGACACGAAGGGGTTGGCCGAGCCGCCCGAGTAATACAGCAGCACGCTGTGGATGATCAGGTCGAAGCCCAGGTGGATGGCGTACTCGGCCTCGGTCACCGGCCAGGGCCCGCGCAGGCGCAGTGCAGTCAGCAGGCACAGCACCAGGGAGGCGCCCAGGGTGATGCTCAGCTGCAACCAGGGCAGTGGCAACAATTCGGATTTGTAGGCCAGGCCAACCGAACCGGCCTGCGCGGCGAGCACCAGAAAGCGAATCAGGGTCAGCCGCCAGAGGTTCTGGCGGCTGGCCGAAAGTAGTTGTACGGGGGCGAGCATCGATACTCCTCTATGCTCGTTGGCGAGCCCGGCGAGTATAACCAAGCCCGCCGGCGGCCTGATGCGGCAACGCGCCGCAGTCGTACGATGATTCCCGCCTGGCACCGGATCAGCGCAGTCACTTGCCGATCACGGTGGTCAGAGGTGGGGTGAATATTTTTTTCGATTCGCTTAACCCGAATCGCCAGGTTGCCTCGTCTAACCCCATGAACACGGTCTTTGTCCGTGCCCGCTATCGATAAGGAATCGCCATGCTGCCACTGTCCCGTCTCGCCACCGCACTGGCTTTCAGCACCGCCGGCCTGCTCAGCATCGCTGCGCACGCCGAGGAGCCACGCTATAACCAGATCTCCCTGAGCACCCAGGTCAGCCACGAGGTGGCCCACGACCTGATGCAGGTCACCCTGTACACCGAAGCCCAGCAGAAGGACCCGGCGGCGCTGGCCGCCGAGATCACCCGCACCCTGAACGCCGGCCTCACCCAGGCACGCGACGTGAAGGGCGTGACCGTTTCCCAGGGCAGCCGCAACAGCTACCCGGTGTACAGCGAGAAAGGCGAAGCGATCAACGCCTGGCGCGAGCGCGCCGAGATCCGCCTGGAAAGCGCCGACTTCGCTGCGCTGTCCAAGCTCACTGGCGACATGTTGAAAACCCTGAAGATGGGCGGCATGAGCTTCAGCATCGCCGACGCCACGCGCAAGAAGGAAGAAGACGCACTGATCAAGGATGCCGTCGCCGCCTTCAAGGAGCGCGCCCAATTGACCACCGAAGCACTGGGTGGCAAGAGCTACAAGCTGGTCAGCCTGAACCTCAACAGCGGCGGTTTCGTACGCCCGCCGATGCGCATGGAAGCCATGAAGGCCTCGGCCTTCTCCAGCGACAGCGCCACCCCGGAAGTCGAAGCCGGCACCAGCCAGGTGACCATGAATGCCGACGGTGTGATCGAAGTGCAGTTGTAAACCAGCCTGCTGACACCACAAAAGAGGAGGCTGCGACCGCTGTTGCAACCTCCTGTTTTTTTGACCAAAGCTTTTCGGCACAACCCGTGCATAGCCTCAAACAAGGTCTAGGCTCATGGCAGGCTCGTCACCATCCGACCCGCCCCGCTTTGCCGCAACAGACCCCTCGCAAAAATCACAATAGACATGAGGTAACCATGCACAAGAACGCCTTTATCCAGGCTTTTGTCGTCGCCGGCCTGATTGCCAGCGCCCCCTTCGCACAGGCAGCCGGCAACCTGGTGTACTGCTCCGAAGGCAGCCCGGCGGGGTTCGATCCCGGGCTCTACACCACCGGTACCGACTTCGATGCCGGCGCCGAAACGGTTTTCAACCGCCTCTCGCAATTCGAGCGCGGCGGCACCTCGGTAATCCCCGGCCTGGCCGAGAAATGGGACATCAGCGACGACGGCCTGACCTACACCTTCCACCTGCGCCAAGGCGTGAAATTCCACACCACCGACTACTTCAAGCCGAGCCGCGAATTCAACGCCGACGACGTGCTGTTCACCTTCAATCGCATGCTCAACAAGGACGACCCGTTCCGTAAGGCCTACCCCACCGAGTTCCCGTACTTCACCGACATGGGCATGGACAAGAACATCGCCAGGATCGAGAAGGTCGACGAGCACACGGTGCGCTTCACGCTCAACACCGTCGATGCCGCGTTCATCCAGAACATGGCCATGAGCTTCGCCTCGATCCACTCCGCCGAATACGCCGCCCAGCTGCTCAAGGCCGGCAAGGCTTCGGACATCAACCAGAAGCCCATCGGCACCGGCCCGTTCGTGTTCAGCCGTTACCAGAAGGACGCGCAGATCCGCTACAAGGGCAACAAGGAATACTGGAACCCGGATGACGTGAAGATCGACAACCTGATCTTCGCCATCAATACCGACCCATCGGTGCGCATGCAGAAGCTGCGTGCCGGCGAGTGCCACGTCAGCGTATTCCCACGCCCGGCCGACCTGGAAACCCTGAAGAAGGATCCCAAGCTGCAGATGCCCGAGCAGGCTGGCTTCAACGTCGGCTACCTGGCCTACAACACCGAGCACAAGCCGTTCGACAAGCTCGAAGTGCGCCAGGCCATGGACATGGCGGTCAACAAGCAGGCAATCATCAATGCCGTTTACCAGGGCGCCGGCCAGGTAGCCGTGAACGGCATGCCGCCGACCCAGTGGTCCTATGACGACACCATCAAGGACACCCCCTACAACCCGGAAAAGGCCAAGGAACTGCTCAAGGCCGCCGGCGTGAAGGAAGGTACCGAGATCACCCTGTGGGCCATGCCGGTGCAGCGCCCGTACAACCCCAACGCCAAGCTGATGGCCGAAATGTTGCAGGCCGACTGGGCGAAGATCGGTATCAAGGCACGCATCGTCAGCTACGAGTGGGGCGAGTACAACAAACGCGCCAAGGCTGGCGAGCACGACGCGCTGCTGATCGGCTGGACCGGCGACAACGGTGACCCCGACAACTGGCTGAGCGTGCTGTATGGCTGCGACGCCATTGGCGGCAACAACTACAGCCGCCTGTGCAACAAGGAGTTCGACGCCCTGCTGAAGAAGGCCAAGGCGATCAACGACCGCGAAGAGCGCACCGTGCTCTACAAGCAGGCCCAGCAGTTGCTCAAGGCCGACGTGCAGAACACGCCGATCGCCCACTCCACGGTGTACCAGCCGATGAGCACGCGCGTGAAGGACTTCAAGATCAGCCCGTTCGGGATCAACTCCTTCTACGGTGTCAGCATCGAATAACGGAGTTGCCTGAATGAAAACGCCCGGCCAATTGGCCGGGCGTTTTCGTTTCCAGGAACCTGCTCATGATCTTGCGGATCGACTTCAGCACGTTGCCTGCAAAGTGGCGGGAGCGGAAATTTGTAGGGTGGACGACGCTTCACCTACGCGGCCCGACCCGTCCACCGCTCTGCAATCGCAATGGTGGATGAAAAGAGCGTCATCCACCCTACGCTGGGAACGTCCGCTCTTGCCTTGCAGCAGTCTCTTTAATGTCGCCTGAAAAATCGTTGACAGGCGCCAAGGACGGCTCAGGCGTTCACCCCGAACGGGTCGTCCACCGAATGGCTGGGCTGGGTAAACCAGCGCGGGCCTTCGGCCGTCATGTAGAAGTGGTCTTCCAGGCGGATACCGAATTCGCCGGGCACGCAGATCATCGGCTCGTTGCTGAAGCACATGCCCTCGGCCAGCGGCGTGTCATCGCCGCCGACAAGGTACGGGCCTTCGTGGATGTCCAGGCCGATACCATGGCCGGTGCGGTGCGACAGGCCCGGCAGCTTGTAGCCCGGGCCCAGGCCGGCGGCTTCCAGGCTGCGCCGTGCGGCGGCGTCTACGCTGGCGCACGGCGCGCCCAGTACGGCGGCTTCGAAGGCAGCCTGCTGAGCGGCCTTTTCGGTGTTCCAGAACTCGCGCTGGCGCTCGCTCGGCGTGCCGAAAACGTAGCTGCGGGTGATGTCCGAGAGGTAGCTGTGCACCTGGCAGCCGGTGTCGATCAGCACCATGTCGCCATCTTTCAGGGTCTGCGCATGCTTGACGCCATGGGGGAAGGCGCTGGCCGGGCCGAACAACACGATGCAGAAGATCGAACCCGGCGCGCCGACCTTGCGGTGTGCCTGGCGAATGAACTCGGCCACCTCGGTGGTGCTGATGCCTTCATGGAGAATGCTGGCGGCGGCCTTGTGCACCTCCAGGGTCATGTCCTTGGCGCGCTGCATCAGGGCGATTTCCGCCGCGGATTTACGCTGCCGGCAGGTGGTGGTGATCACCCCGGCATCGACGAAACGGTAACCGCTGGTCAGCTTGCGAATGCCTTCGAACATGAAAAAAGGCAAGGAAGAACAAAGACCTACCTGAGGCGGCGCACCATCATTGGGCACCACGCCGAGGCGGCGCAGGCAGCGCAGCAGCAGCGCATAGGGGCTCTCGTGCTCCTCCCAGGTGTTGATGGTGCCTGGCACCACCTGGAAGTCGCGCACGGTGCCTTCCTCGAAGGCCGGCGCCAGGTATTCCAGCGCGCCACTGGCCGGCAGAATCGCCCCGACCATGCGTTCGCTGGGGTTCCATTTCACCCCGGTGAAATACTGCAGGTTGCTGCCTGCGGCGATGAACAGCGCCTCGATGCGCTGCTCGCGCATCAGCGCCTGGGCCCGTTCAATACGCGCCTGATATTCCGCCTCGCCGATCGGCTGCGCGCCGGCTGTCATGTCCTGCAGGCGCGCCAAGGCCTGCTCCGGCGTGCTACCGCCCACTCCCAGTGTCATCTGCACATCCTCGTCTGGCGACGGCAACGGATATCGCTGCCGGGGTCAATCACTGCAGCAAAATTTAAGTGCAACTTAAATTACGGTCAAAGTATTTTTCAGTGTCACTTAAAAAATCATCCGCATCTTCCGGCTGAAGTCCCCACGTTGCCTGGGTATACTCCATGCATTCGAACAGTGAACCTCTCTCCATGACCGCAGATCGCATTGGCGAACGCTTGCGCCGCTACCGGCGGGCCGCCGGCAAGACCCTCAGCCAGGTGGCCGCGGACGCTGGCCTGACCGCCAGCTTCCTGTCCCAGGCCGAGCGCAACCTCACCGGTGTGTCGATCTCCTCCCTGGCCAGCATCGCCAAGTCCCTGGATATCCCGCTCAACGCCTTGTTCGACCAACCCGCCCAGGCGCAACCCGACTCACACGTCAGCGAGCGCGTGCGCTACACGGTCGGCGGCCAGCTGCTGGCCTACGAGCGGCTGTCCAGCTCGTTTCCCGGCAACTCGATCAACGCTGTGAAGATGAATATCCCGGTGGGCTACGAATCGGAGCTGATCGCCCATGAGGGCGTGGAGTTCTCCTATGTGCTGGCCGGGCAGATCGTCTACACCATCGAGGGCCGCGACTATCCACTGGGGCCTGGCGACTCGGTGCATTTCGATGCCGGCAAGCTGCACCGACTGGTCAACGCCGCTGATGAGCCGGCCGAGGTGCTGACCATGACCACCATGGCATTGTTTGATGATCAACCCGCTACCGAGTGATTTCCGCCCCAATTCGGGGCAAATATGCGCAATGTTAGTGCTGCTTAATTTTTGTTGACCGAAATTTCAGCATGACTTAATTTCGAGCCCGACCCGGTGAGCTATCCGCTTTCACCGCATTCCGAGCTCGCGCTGAACCCCAGGCGCGAACAAAAAGAAAAAAGAGGTTCGCATGCGCATGTCTCTCCTGTGCAAGGCTCTGCTCACTGCAGGTCTGCTCTCCAGTGTTTCGCTCGCCCAAGCCAGCAATCTGGTGTATTGCTCCGAAGGCAGCCCGGGCGGTTTCGACCCAGGCCAGTACACCACCGGCACCGACTTCGACGCGGCATCGGAAACCATCTTCAACCGCCTGGCCGAATTCGAGCGCGGCGGCACCAAGGCCCAGCCGGGCCTGGCCACTTCCTGGGACATCAGCGAAGACGGCCTGACCTACACCTTCCACCTGCGTGAAGGGGTCAAGTTCCACACCACCGACTACTTCAAGCCGACCCGCGAATTCAATGCCGACGACGTGCTGTTCACTTTCCAGCGCATGCTCGATCGCAACCATCCGTTCCGCAAGGCCTACCCGAGCGAGTTCCCGTACTTCACCGATATGGGCCTGGACAAGAACATCGCCAAGATCGAGAAGACCGACGACCACACCGTGGTCTTCACCCTCAACGCCGTGGACGCCGCCTTCGTGCAGAACCTGGCGATGAACTTCGCCGCCGTGCACTCGGCCGAGTACGCCGACCAGTTGCTCAAGGCCGGCAAGGCCTCGGAAATCAACCAGAAGCCCATCGGTACCGGCCCTTTCGTGTTCAGCCGTTACCAGAAGGACGCGGCGATTCGCTACAAGGGCAACAAGGAATACTGGGCGCCTGATCAGGTGAAGATCGACAACCTGATCTTCTCGATCAACACCGACGCCTCGGTGCGTGCGCAGAAGCTGCGTGCCGGCGAATGCCAGGTCACCCTCAACCCGCGCCCGGCCGACCTCAAGGGCCTGCAGGCCGACAAGAACCTCAACGTGCCGACCGCTCCGGGCTACAACCTGGGCTACATCGCCTACAACGTGACCCGTGCACCGTTCGACAAGCTCGAAGTGCGCCAGGCCCTGGACATGGCCGTGAACAAACAGGCGATCATCGACGCCGTGTACCAGGGCGCCGGCCAACTGGCCGTCAACGGCATGCCGCCGACCCAGTGGTCCTACGACGAATCGATCAAGGACGCCGGCTACAACCCTGAAAAGGCCAAGGAGCTGCTCAAGGCTGCTGGCGTCAAGGAAGGCACCGAGATCACCCTGTGGGCCATGCCCGTGCAGCGTCCGTACAACCCCAACGCGCGCCTGATGGCCGAGATGCTCCAGGCCGACTGGGCCAAGGTCGGCGTCAAGGCGCGCATCGTCAGCTACGAGTGGGGCGAGTACATCAAACGCGCCCACGCCGGCGAGCACGATGCCATGCTGATCGGCTGGACGGGCGACAACGGTGACCCCGACAACTGGCTCGGCACCCTGTACGGCTGCGCCTCGGTAGACGGCAACAACTTCTCCAAGTGGTGCAACGCCGAATACGACAAGCTGGTGGTGGCTGCCAAACGCGTGACCGACCAGAACGAGCGTACCGAGCTGTACAAGCAGGCTCAGGTGGTGCTCAAGCGTGAAGTGCCGATCACCCCGATCGCCCACTCCACCGTTTACCAACCGATGCGTGCCAGCGTGAAGGGCTTCCAGATCAGCCCCTTCGGCCGCAACAGCTTCATCGGTGTGAGCAACGACTGATCGCGTAACGGCCACTTCGCGGCTACAGCCGCGCAGTGGCCGGGCGATAAGCTGAAACAGGCAAGGGCCGTCAGGGTGAGAACGCTCACCTGCGGCGCCTGCGGCTTATCGACCGGTACGTGCGACGCCGCGTGACCCACGTGGCGTTCAATACTTTCTGGGCATAGATGTCACGGTCTGCAGCGTGCGGACCGTGACGTCTATGCTCAAGTGATTAGCAGGGGGCACTCCATGAAATCGTTACCGCTACGCGCCGCCCTGGCCGCCATCGTTCTCGGCGCCGCCGGCAATCTCGCTGCCAAGCCGCTGGTGGTATGCACCGAAGCGAGCCCGGAAGGCTTCGACATCGTCCAGTACACCACCGCGGTGACCGCCGATGCTTCGGCCGAAGCGCTGTTCAACCGCCTGGTCGACTTCAAGCCCGGCACCACGGACATTCAGCCGGCCCTGGCCGAAAGCTGGGAAATCAGCGACGACGGCCTGACCTACACCTTCCACCTGCGCCAGGGTGTGAAGTTTCACAGCACCGAGTACTTCACGCCCACCCGCGACTTCAACGCCGATGACGTGCTGTGGAGCCTCAATCGCCAGCTCGACCCAAAACACCCGTGGCACGACAAGGTCAACGTCGGCTATCCCTACTTCGAGAGCATGGCGTTCCGGCAATTGCTCAAGTCGGTGACCAAGACCGACGAGCACACCGTGGTCATCACCCTGAACCAGCCGGAAGCGCCATTCCTGCGCGACATGGCCATGGCCTTCACCTCGATCTACTCTGCCGAGTACGGCGATCAGTTGCTCAAGGCCGGCAAGACCGCCGAGCTCAACAGCAAGCCGATCGGCACCGGGCCCTTTATCTTTCAGCGCTACAACAAGGACGCCCAGGTTCGCTACAAGGCCAACCCCGACTACTTCCGTGGCAAGCCGCCCAGCGACCCGCTGATCTTCGCCATCACCACCGACAACAACGTGCGTTTGCAGAAGCTGCGCGCCAACGAATGCCAGGTGGCGGTATATCCCAAGCCCGATGACGTGCCTTCGATCAAGGCCGACGCCAACCTCAAGGTCGACGAGATCGAGGCCATCGTCACCGGCTACATCGCCATGAACACCGAGCACAAATACCTGAGTGACGTGCGCGTGCGCCAGGCGATCAATATCGCCTTCGACCGCCAGCGCCATGTCGAGCAACTATTCGGCAAGGGCAACGCGCTGGTGGCGGTCAATCCGTACCCGCCAACCCTGATCGGCTACAACGACGACAACCGCAACCCGCCCCGTGACCTGGACAAGGCCCGTGCCCTGCTCAAGGAAGCCGGCGTGCCGGAAGGCACCGTGATCACCCTGTTCACCCGTAACGGCGGTGGCCAGACCAACCCCAACCCGCGCCTGTCGGCGGAAATGCTGCAGGCCGACCTCGCCGAGATCGGCCTCAAGGTCGACATCCGGGTGATGGAGTGGGGCGAAATGCTGCGCCGCGCCAAGAAGGGAGAAGCCGATCTGGTCGCCTCGGGCTGGGCCGGCGACAACGGCGACCCGGACAATTTCCTGAGCCCGCTGCTGAGCTGCGAGGCGGCAAAAAACGGCGAGAACTATGCGCGCTGGTGCAACCCTAAGTTCCAGGAGCTGATCACCCAGGCCCGTGGCGTGACCGACAACGATGAACGCGCCAGCCTCTATCGCCAGGTCCTGGCGATCTACGCCAAGGACCAGCCCTGGATCAACGTTGCTCACCCGAAACTGTTCACCGCCATGCGCAAGGACGTCGAGGGCTATCACATCAGCCCCCTGACCACTAACAACTTCGCCACCACCCGGGTGAAGTAGACAAAAAAATAACCGCCGGCGGTACACATGCCGGCGGGCTGCCCTGACCGGCCAATGAGGTACCTCCGACGATGTTGAGTTTTATTGCGCGCCGCCTGGGTCTGCTGATCCCCACGTTCTTTGGCGTCACCCTGCTGACCTTCGCCCTGATTCGCATGATCCCCGGTGACCCCGTGGAAGTGATGATGGGCGAGCGTCGCGTCGACCCGCAGATGCACGCCGAAGCCATGGAGCGCCTGGGCCTGAACAAGCCGTTGTACGCTCAGTACCTGGACTACATCGGCCAGCTGGCCAAGGGCGACCTGGGCGAGTCACTGCGCACCCGCACCCCGGTGTGGGACGAGTTCACCACGCTGTTCCCTGCCACCCTGGAACTGACCCTCGCCGCGCTGCTGTTCGCCGGCACCCTGGGGCTGATCGCCGGGGTGATCGCAGCGCTGAAACGCGGCTCGCTGTTCGATCACGGTGTGATGGGCATCTCGCTAACCGGCTATTCGATGCCGATCTTCTGGTGGGGCCTGCTGCTGATCATGTTCTTCTCGGTGTGGCTGGGCTGGACGCCGGTATCCGGGCGTATCGACCTGCTCTACGACATCCAGCCGGTGACCGGCTTCATGCTGATCGACACCTTGCTCTCCGACGAGGAAGGCGCGTTCGTCAACGCCCTGCGCCACCTGATCCTGCCGGCCATCGTGCTGGGCACCATTCCGCTGGCGGTGATCGCCCGCATGACCCGTTCGGCGATGCTCGAAGTGTTGCGTGAAGACTACGTGCGCACCGCCCGCGCCAAGGGCCTGTCGCCGGGCCGTGTGGTGTTCGTGCACGGCCTGCGCAACGCACTGATTCCGGTACTCACCGTGTTCGGCCTGCAGGTCGGCACGCTGCTCGCCGGCGCGGTGCTGACCGAGACGATCTTCTCCTGGCCGGGCATCGGCAAGTGGTTGATCGAGTCGATCGGCGCCCGCGACTACCCGGTGGTGCAGAACGGCATCCTGCTGATCGCCTGCCTGGTGATCCTGGTCAACTTCGTGGTCGACATCCTGTATGGACTCGTTAACCCACGCATTCGCCACCAGCGTTGATAAAGGAGCCTGCAATGTCCCTGAACCAGCCCTGCTGGCAACCCGTAGGGTGGATGACGCTTTTCTCATCCACCATGACCGCGCCGCGGTGGACGGATGAAGCGTCGTCCACCCTACAAACTACTTCCGTAGCCTGGGTTGAGCACAGCGATACCCAGGTCGCTCCTTCCCGGATGTCGCTCCGCTCGACTCGAGCCACGTCCCAACCCAATACCCATGAGGTGCGAGCATGACCTCGACCACCACCACGCAGCTCGACCAGAGCCTGGTCTACCCCTCGCCGCTGAAGGAATTCTGGAGCGCGTTCAGCCACAACAAGGGCGCCGTCGCCGGCCTCGGCTTCATGATCCTGATGGTGTTCTGCGCGCTGTTCGCACCGTGGATCGCGCCCTACTCGCCCAGCGAGCAGTTCCGCGATGCGCTGCTGACCCCGCCGGTCTGGCTGGATGGCGGCCAGTGGCGCTTCATCCTCGGCACCGACGAGGTCGGCCGTGACCTGCTTTCGCGCTTGATCCACGGCGCGCGCCTGTCGCTGCTGATCGGCCTGGCCTCGGTGGTCATCTCGCTGATTCCCGGCCTGCTGCTGGGCCTGGTTGCCGGGTTCTTCCCGCGCCTGATGGGGCCGTCGATCATGCGCCTGATGGACATCATGCTGGCCCTGCCGTCGCTGCTGCTGGCGGTGGCCATCGTCGCCATCCTCGGCCCAGGGCTGATCAACACCGTGATCGCCATCGCCATCGTTTCGCTGCCCTCCTACGTGCGCCTGACCCGCGCCGCGGTGATGGGCGAGCTGAACCGCGACTACGTCACCGCGGCACGCCTGGCCGGCGCCAGCCTGCCGCGCCTGATGTTCATCACTGTGCTGCCCAACTGCATGGCGCCGCTGATCGTACAGGCGACCCTGAGCTTCTCCTCGGCGATCCTCGACGCTGCCGCCCTGGGCTTCCTTGGCCTTGGCGTGCAACCGCCTACGCCCGAGTGGGGCACCATGCTGGCCTCGGCGCGTGACTACATCGAGCGCGCCTGGTGGGTGGTGACGCTACCTGGGCTGGCGATTCTGCTCAGCGTATTGGCGATCAACCTGATGGGCGACGGCCTGCGCGATGCGCTGGACCCGAAACTCAAGAACGCGATCTGAGGAGGCCGCCATGAACCTGTTCTGCACCCAGGCCGCCCCCTGCCATTCGATGGAGGCCACCCGATGAGCCTGCTGGAAATCAACAACCTGAGCGTGCGCTTCGGCGATGCCAATGCCGTACCCGTGGTCGATGGCCTTGACCTGAAAGTCGACAAGGGTGAAGTGCTGGCCATCGTCGGCGAGTCCGGCTCCGGCAAGTCGGTGACCATGATGGCGCTGATGGGCCTGATCGACTCGCCCGGCATCGTGCGCGCCGACCGGCTGCTCTTCGATGGCACCGACATGCTGAAACTCAAAGGCCGCCAGCGTCGCCATATCGTCGGCAAGGACCTGTCGATGATCTTCCAAGACCCGATGACGGCCCTGAACCCCAGCTTCACCGTCGGCTTCCAGATCGAGGAAGTGCTGCGCCAGCACCTCGGCCTGAAGGGCAAGGCCGCGCGCCAGCGCGCCCTGCAATTGCTCGAGCGGGTGGAGATTCCCGGCGCCGAGAGCCGCCTCGATGCCTTCCCGCACCAGCTCTCCGGTGGCATGAGCCAGCGCGTGGCCATCGCCATGGCGATTGCCGCCGAGCCCAAGCTGCTGATCGCCGACGAGCCGACCACCGCGTTGGACGTGACCATTCAGGCGCAGATCATGGAACTGCTGCTCGACCTGCAGCGCGAGCAGAACATGGGCCTGGTGCTGATCACCCATGACCTGGCCGTGGTCGCCGAAACCGCCAACCGCGTCTGCGTGATGTACGCAGGGCAAGCGGTGGAGCTGGGCCAGGTACCGGCGCTGTTCGACATGCCGACTCACCCGTATACCGAGGCGCTGATCAAGGCGATTCCCGAGCACAGCCTGGGCGCCACGCGCCTGTCGACCTTGCCCGGCATCGTCCCCGGCCGCTATGACCGGCCCCACGGCTGCCTGCTGTCGCCGCGCTGCCCCTACGTGCAGCCCAAGTGCCGCGAGCAACGCCCGGCCCTGGAACCCCACGAGCGCGGCGCTGTGCGCTGCTATTTCCCACTCAATCTGAATGCTGAGGTGGCGTGATGACGACTGTCCTGACCGCACGCCAACTGACGCGCCACTACTCCGTGTCCCAGGGCCTGTTCAAGCCCAGCGCCACGGTGCAGGCGCTCAATGGTGTGTCCTTCGAATTGCAGGCTGGCAAGACCCTGGCCGTGGTCGGTGAATCCGGCTGCGGCAAATCCACCCTGGCGCGTGCGCTGACCCTGATCGAAGAACCTTCTTCGGGCTCGCTACAGATCGCCGGCCAGGAAGTGAACGGCGCCAACGCACAGACGCGCAAGCAACTGCGTCGCGACGTGCAGATGGTGTTCCAGAACCCTTACGCCTCGCTCAACCCGCGGCAGAAGATCGGTGATCAACTGGCCGAGCCGCTGCTCATCAACACCAGCCTGTCGCGTGCCGAACGCCGCGAGAAGGTGCAGGCGATGATGAGCCAGGTCGGCCTGCGCCCCGAGCATTACCAGCGCTACCCGCACATGTTCTCCGGCGGCCAGCGCCAGCGTATCGCCCTGGCCCGCGCCATGATGCTCACCCCCAAGGTGCTGGTGGCCGACGAGCCGACCTCGGCGCTGGACGTGTCGATCCAGGCCCAGGTGCTCAACCTGTTCATGGATCTGCAGGAAGAGTTCAAGACCGGCTACGTGTTCATCTCCCACAACCTCTCGGTGGTGCGCCACGTCGCCGATGACGTGCTGGTGATGTACCTCGGCCGCCCGGCGGAGATTGGCCCCAGCGAGCGCATCTACGAACGCCCGCTGCACCCGTACACCAAAGCGCTGCTGTCGGCCACGCCGACCATTCACCCCGACCCGAGCAAGCCGAAGATCAAGATCGTCGGCGAGCTACCCAACCCGCTGAACCCGCCTTCCGGCTGCGCCTTCCACAAGCGCTGCCCGTACGCCACCGAACGCTGCCAGACCGAGCTGCCACTGCTGCGCCCGCTCGACGGCCGTGAAGTGGCCTGCCACCACGCCGAGCAGTTTCTCTGACCGCCCGCCGAGCGCAGCTCCAGGCTGCGCCCGGTGCACCAAGAGCCTGTTCACGATCGTCCTGCCGGGCTTTATCTATGTTGACGGCGACGTGCCGGGAGCGGCCGTACCGCTATCCTGTGGGAACGGGTGGGGACGCCTAGTCCATGCCCGTGATTTTTTCGCGGGCATGGCCCGCTCCCACGATGGATCAGGACGCAGGGTGGATCGGGGCGCGCAGCTGACGTTTTTTCATCCACCATCGCGATTGCAGAGTGGTGGACGGGTCGGGCCGCGCGGGTGAAGCGTCAGTTACGCCCCTACGAACTGCAGTGCGGCGCAAGCGACCGCGATCTCGTAGGAGGGGCTTTAGCCCCGAGCTCTTTGAACCTTGTCAGGCACAATCGAGGCTAAAGCCTCTCCCACAAGTGAATGTCCGCTTCTGCCTCGAAGTTGCCCGTCCCCATGCCCAGAAAGCTCGCGAGCAGGGACCTCAATAAACATCCCGCCGATACCGCCCCTGCTCCACCAGCTCCTCGACAACGGCGTCACCCAGCACTTCTCGCAGTACCTGATCCACACCCGCCGCCATGCCCTGCAGGCTGCCGCACACATAAACCGCAGCCCCATCCTCGATCCACGCCTGCAGTTCATCGGCCGCCTCGCGCAAGCGATCCTGCACGTAGAGACGCCGTGCCTGATCGCGGGAAAAGGCCGGGTCCAGACGGTGCAGTTGATAGCCGGCCAGCCAGGCCTGCAGTTCGTCGCGGCAGTAGAAATCGTGCTCGGCATTGCGCTCGCCGAACAGCAGCCAGTTGCGCGAGTGACCGGCAGCGATGCGCGCCTTGATCAGGCTGCGCAGGCCGGCGAGCCCGGTACCATTGCCGATCAGGATCATCGGCCGATCATCCTCCGGGGCATGAAAACCACTGTTGCGCCGCACCCGCGCCAGCAGCTGCTCGCCGACCGGCAGGTGCGCGGTCAGCCAACCCGAACCAGCGCCGAACTCACCATTGGCCAGGTGCTGCTGGCGCACGATCAGCTCCAGCACGCCGTCTTCGGGCAGCGAGGCAATCGAGTATTCCCGACTCGGCAACGGCACCAGCGCCTCGAGCAGCGCCTGGGCATGCAGGCCGACCAGGTGACTGGCACTGTACGGCAGCTGGCGAGCGGCCAGCGCCTCGCCGAGGGTATGGCCGAGCGGCTCGATGACCACGGATTGCAGCGCCTGCAAACCGTGCTCCTGCAGCCAGCGTTGCACCTGCGCCGCACCATTGCGCGGGAGGATTTCCAGAATATCGCCGGCCTGCCAGTGCGCCCCGGCCGGCGGCTGCAGGCCGACCAGCCAGGTGCTCTGGCCCTGGCTACCAGGGTTCAGGCACCTACGCTCGCGCAGCACCCAGCCGTCGAACGGCACCTGCTGCACGGCAAGCGGTTGCGCGCCGGTCAGGTCGGCCACCTGCCGTTGCCAACTTTGCAACGCGTGCTGATCATCGCCATCCACCTCGATACGCTCGCCAAGGCGCTGGGCGCCACGACCGGCCAGCCAATCGTCGACACGGCGGGCGAAGCCGCAGAACTGCGCGTACTGGCGATCGCCAAGGCCCAGCACGGCGTAACGCAGGCCGGGCAAATCCAGCGCTGCCGCCAGCCACTGGCGCTCGACACCACGGGCGCTGTCCGGTGCCTCGCCGTCACCAAAGGTGCTGAGTACCAGCAGCGCACGGGGCGTGGCGCTGAGCTTGGCGGTATCGATGCGCGCCAGCGGCTGCACCTCCACCGCCATGCCGGCGGCCTGCAACTGCCCGGCGGTCTGCCAGGCCAGCTGTTCGGCGAAGCCACTCTGGCTGGCAAAGCCGACCAGCCAGGGCTCCCCGCCTTCGCCACCGCCAAGCGCCTGGCGGGCCGTAAGCGCTGCGCGTTTCTTGCGACGACGATCCAGGTACAACAGCAGGCCGGTGATAAAGAACAATGGCATCAGCAAGCTGGCGACCATCATCAGGATGCGCCCGGGCATGCCGAAATACTCGCCGGTATGCAGGGCATAGACACTGGCCAGCAATCGCGCCTTGAATGACTTGTCGGTGTAACGCTCGATCTGCTTGGCTTCGCCCGTAAGCGGGTCGAGCAGCATCTGGTTGAAGGCGCGCGAGTGCTCGGCATCGCGCAGCATGAAAAACACCCGCGCCGGCTGGCCGGCCGTGTTGGGCAGCTGCAGGCTGTAGGCGCTGAGCGTGTCGCCCGCCGTGCGCTGGATGCCCTGCCAGAGGTTGGCGTAGTCCACTGGCGGCATGGGCTGGCCATCCACAGGCGGGCCGCGCCGACCGCGCTCTTCACCGGCCGCTCGCGGCGCATCGCTGAGCAGGCTTTCCAGCCCGCTGCGGTACCAGTCATAGGACCAGTACAAGCCCGTCAGCGCCGCGCACAGATACAGCGGCAGGCACCAGGTACCGACCACCGCGTGCAGATCCCAATTGAACGCGCGACCCTTCTTGGCCCAGTCGAAGGTCAGCCAGGCGCGCCAGCTCCACACCTTGCGTGGCCAGCGCAGGTAGAGCCCCGACAGGCAGAAGAACACCAGGGCGATGGTACAGGCACCGGTGATCTGCCGGCCGCTCTGCCCCATGGCCAGGAATCGATGCAGCTGCAGCATCAGGCCGAAGAACTGCAGGCCTCGCGGCTCGCCCAGGGACTCGCCCGTATAGGGGTCGACGAAGCGCACGCCGCCACGTCGTTCACCTGGCGGCGGGGTCAGGAAGACCCGCGTCGGCTGGCCGCCCTCGGTGTCCACATACAGCCCGGAAACGCTGAGGCCCTGCGCCTGCACGCGCGCGACCAGCTCGCCCGGATCGAGTACCGGCCCCGGCTGGCTGACCACTGCATGCGGATTGATCACCTGCAGGATCTCATCCTGAAAACTGTACAGCGCACCGGTCACGCCCATCAGGGCCAGCACCAGCCCGGCGCTGATGCCGAAAAACCAGTGCAGTTGGAACAAGGCTTTCTTGAACACCGCAATCAACTCTGAGACTAGATGCCGCGAACGAGGGAACCGGCTGCCGGCCTGTGCATGTCTCGAGCCTGGCGGTCAGGCATGCAAAATCCCGCATGACCTGAAAGCGGCAGGCGAGGCTTTTCGAAAACGAGGCAAGCACAAGGCAACCGTGCCGGAGGGGCGCGAGTCTATTCGATAATGATTGTCATGTACTAGATGTTCGCATCTTTACCCCTGTAAAGATGCGCGCGACGGCGGCATCCGCTCAGCGCAAACGCCGCACTTCGAATGGCTTGGCCAGCACGAACAGGTCGCGGGCGATGCTTTCCGGGTACTGGTCGAGTGCCGGGGCGGCTGGCAAGTACAGTGCCACGGCATCCAGGGTCGACAGCGAGAACTCCAGCTCCATGCCGCAGGACTGGAACAGATGAAGCACCGCCTCGACTTCCGCAGCACAGCTGCAGTTGACCCGGCGATCTGCGTAGAAGGCGTTGAGCTGGTCGCAGACCTTCTCGGCGGCAAGGCCGGTGGCTTCCGCTTCAAGCAACGACAGGCCGAGGTCTTCCTCACACATCGAGTCCAGCGCGGTCAGGCCGGCAGCGGGCTTGATGATGGCGGACATGCTCGAGCCGGGCACTGCCGCACCGATTTCGATAGGGAATGGCCCCTGCACGCTCTGGTAGAAGCGAACGGCCATGGCGCCTTCGAGCATTCCTGGGATCTGTTTCATGACACGACTCTCGTTGTTCCGGTGGTAACGCCAACTCACGCGGCGCCATCCTGCGCCGCAACGGGGAACGATTGTCGGCGTCTTGTGTGTAAGAGTCGTGACAGTGAAGCGAGGTTGAGGTTTTTTGCCGACCAGCCGTCCGGGAAACCGCTGGAGCCAGGCAGCAACAGCGCGCAGCAAGAGTGCCCCGCCGCGCGTACCGCGTTTGGCGGCCGTTGAAAAACGTGAGCGAGGCAGCCGACGCGAGGCCTGGGCGGCCCCGCAAAAACAGCCGAAACGTAGCGCAGCGAAGTAACAGCCGAAGGCTGGCCCGCAGGGCGAACGAAGTGAGTCAAAAGCGGCGTGTGCGAGTTGGGGGCGCCTAGACCTGGCTCGCACGCGAGGTGTTTTCAACCACGCGGCGGCCACCTAGGTGGTTTTTCCAACCGCCTGCTACACCACGCCTTGCGCCAGCATGGCATCGGCTACCTTGACGAAGCCGGCGATGTTGGCGCCCTTCACGTAATTGACGCTGCCGTTCTCTTCGCCGTGACGCACGCAGGCATTGTGGATCGACTGCATGATGCCGTGCAGCTTCTCGTCCACCTCGCCCTCGCTCCAGTGCAGGCGCATGGCGTTCTGCGACATTTCCAGGCCGCTGACCGCCACGCCACCGGCGTTGGAGGCCTTGCCCGGGGCGAACAGGGTGCCGTGCTCGATGAACAGATCCACCGCGTCCAGGGTGGTCGGCATGTTGGCGCCCTCGGCCACGCATACGCAGCCATTGCCGAGCAGCGCGCGGGCGTCGTCGAGGTTCAGCTCGTTCTGGGTCGCACAGGGCAGTGCGATGTCGCACGCCAGGCCCCAGGGGCGTTGGCCGGCCTGGAAGCGCAACGCGCCGCCGTCGAGTTCGCTCAGGCGGCCACGCTTCTGGTTCTTCAGCGCCATCACGTCCTGCCAGTGCTGCTCGCTAAAACCTCCTTCGGCGTACAACGTGCCTTCGGAGTCGGACAAGGAAATCACCTTGCCGCCCAGATCCATTACCTTGCGCGCCGCGTACTGCGCCACGTTGCCGGAACCGGAGATGGCCACGCGCTGGCCGTCGAAGTTGCGCCCGCGGCTCTTGAGCATTTCCTCGGCGAAATACACACATCCGTAGCCAGTGGCCTCCGGGCGAATCAGGCTACCGCCGTAGGTCAGGCCCTTGCCGGTCAGCACCGAGGAGAATTCGTTGGCCAGGCGCTTGTACTGGCCGAACATGTAGCCGATCTCGCGGCCACCCACGCCAATATCACCCGCCGGCACGTCGAGGTTGGCGCCGATATGCCGGTACAGCTCGGTCATGAACGACTGACAGAAGCGCATCACCTCGGCGTCGCTCTTGCCCTTGGGATCGAAGTCCGCACCGCCCTTGCCGCCGCCCATGGGCAGCGAAGTCAGGGAGTTCTTCAGGGTCTGCTCGAAGGCCAGGAACTTGAGCACACTGAGGTTCACCGAGGGGTGAAAGCGCAGGCCGCCCTTGTAGGGGCCGATGGCGCTGTTCATCTGGATGCGGAAGCCACGGTTGACCTGCACACGCCCGGCATCGTCGACCCACGGCACGCGGAACAGCACGGCACGCTCCGGCTCGACCAGACGCTCGACGATGCCCGCCTCCAGGTAACGCGGATTGGCCTGCAGGAACGGCCACAGGCTGCGTAACACTTCCTCCACCGCCTGATGAAACTCCGGTTGGTGGGGATCGCGTTGTTTCAGGCGTTCGAGGAAAAGGTCTACGGACATGCTCATGGCAAGCTCCCTGGCGTCTTGCTGCGCCGCGCAATGGAAAGTGGCGGGACTCTAGCAAGAACGGAGCGCCCTAAAAAAGAGCAAAATGACGCTTTTATGAAAGTTTCTGGTGCTTTGCTATAAATAGACCCGCAAAAACAGGGCTTTCACCAGCCTGAAACGCGCACCAAATCGGCATCACTACGCACCAAAAATCAGCCACCCCGGATGGTCTGCCAGCTCAAGCCGAAGCGCGCCAGGTACTTGCGCAGGCGATCGGCATCGTTGGGCTGCGCCTTGGCCTGGCGGCTGATATCGAACAGCAGCCGGCCGGCCTCGGACAGGCTGCCCGCCTGCCGACAGATAGCGATCACCGCCTGCAGTTGCAGGCGGTCGAACAGGTCGATCTCGGCGGCCGCCTCACCGAGCAGATCCGACAGCCCATCATCGACCTGCGGCACACCCCAGGCGCGCCGCAGCCGTTCGATCTCCTCCAGCACCTGAGCCTCGTCGATACGACCGCTGTCGGCCAGGGTCGCCATACGGGTGATCGAGGCCGACAGCTCGCGAAAGTTGCCCTGCCAGGCCGCCTCGCTGGAGCTGGCGAAAGCCAGGTAGCGGCGCCGCGCCTCCAGGTTAAAGCGCACCATCCGTCCCTGCTCGCGGGCATGGCGCTCGAGCTCGAAATCGATGTTCGGCTCGATGTCCTCGCGGCGCCCGGCCAGCCCCGGCAGCTCGAAGGTCCACAGATTGATGCGCGCATACAGGTCTTCACGGAACAGCCTTTCGGCGACCCGCGCACGCAGGTCGCGATGGGTGCCGGCGATCAGCAGGAAATCACTGCTCACCTCCTTGTCCGCGCCCATGGGGAAGAAGCGTTTTTCCTCGACGGCCTTGAGCAGCATGGCCTGCTCGTCCAGGCCCAACTCGCCGATTTCGTCGAGAAACAGCATGCCGCCATCGGCGGCGCGCAGCAGGCCATCGCGGGCGTTCTGCGCACCGGTGAAGGCGCCCTTGATATGACCGAACAACGCCGACATGGCGCCGTCGCCACGCAAGGTCGCGCAGTTGACCTCGACGAAGCGGCCATCCACCAGGTGCCGGCTGCGCTTGAGCTCGTAGACACGCCGGGCCAGGAACGACTTGCCCGCGCCGGTCGGGCCGATCAGCAGCATCGGTGCCGAGGAGCGCACGGCGACCCGCTCGATCTGCTCGATGGAGCGATTGAACGCCGCGTTGCGCGTGGCGATACCGGACTTGAGAAACGCCAGCCCCTCCAGCCGCTCGTGCTGGAAGCGCGTGGCGATGCGGTCGTAGCGCGACAGGTCGAGGTCGATCAGCGCGTGAGTGCCGGTGACCTGGGTCTGCTCATCACGCTTGCGCGCCGGCGAGGTCTGCACCAGCCGCGCCGGCAGGTAGCGCGCCTCGGTGAGCAGGAACCAGCAGATCTGCGCCACGTGGGTCCCGGTGGTGATGTGCACCAGGTAGTCCTCACGCTCGGTATCGAAGGCGTAACCGCTGGTGAAGTCATGCAGCGCGCCATACACCTCCTCGAAATCCCAGGGGTTGCGCAGGTGCATCGGCTGCAGGCGCACCTCGGTCTCCGGGGAGATCTGCTCGATATCGGCGCGAATACGCTCGGCGAGGCTGATGTCACGCGCATCGGTGCCGTGAATCAGCTCCAGGCGATCGATCAGCAGGTCAGGCTGCTGGCACAGGCCGATACTCGGCCGCCACTTGTTCCAGCGATTGGCGCCCTTGCCGACCCGATCCAGTGTGGCGCCGATAAAGCCGATAGCGACGGTAGGTTTGCGGGCCATGGTCAATTCCTCCTGAGCCTGCCATCTATTATCCATAAAGATAAATAACTATCTATAAAGATAGTAAAAACAGGAATCCCATCTCGATAAAAACCCGTAGATCATCAAGAAATAAAAATAAAATCATTAATAATCATATAGTTAAAAATATCATCCGGATAAAAATGAAAACTTGGCACAGCCGCTGCAATAACTCTGGCAACAACGGACAACACAGCGAGAGCCAAGATGGCCAACTTCAATCTGTTCAATACCCGGCAAGCCCAACTGCCGGCCAGCGACACACTGAACAACCAGCAAGCCCCGGCCTACAGCTACAAGTCCAAGCACAAGCTGGCCCAGTTGGCCGTTACCGGTTGCTTGAACCAGACCTACTACGCCGATGCTGAAACCCAGTTGGCCGAGGTATTGAAGCTGGTCGCCGAACTGGACGCCCGCTACGTGGCAAAGGCCGCTGTGTACGCTCGCAAGAAAGGCCACATGAAGGACATGCCGGCTCTGCTACTGGCAGCCCTGGCCGCACAGCGCTCTAGCCTGGTGCCGGCGCTGTTCGCCGAGGTGGTGGATAACGGCAAGATGCTGCGCACCTTCGTACAGATCCTGCGCAGTGGCGTGACCGGTCGCAAGTCGCTCGGCTCGCAGCCGAAGCGCCTGGTACAGACCTGGCTGAACAGCGCCAGCGAACGCCAGCTGCTGCAGGCCGCGGTCGGTAATCAGCCATCACTGGCGGACGTGGTGAAGATGGTTCACCCCAAGCCGGCAGAAGCGTGGCGCGAAGCGTTCTTCGCCTGGCTGATCGGCAAGCCGGCGGATGCCGCCGCCCTGCCACCGCTGACTCGCGCCCTGCTGGCGTTTCGCAGCGGAGCGAGCAGCGAGCTGCCAGACGTACCGTTCCAGTTGCTCGGCAACGAGATGTTGAGCGCGGCGCAATGGGCGGAGCTGGCAGGCCGCATGGGTTGGCAGGCGCTGCGTATGAACCTGAACACGCTGCTGCGCAACGGCGCATTCGAGATCGAGGGCTGCACGGAAATAGTCGCCGCACGGCTGGCAGACGCAGAGGCGATAGCCAAGGCGCGGGCGTACCCGTACCAGTTGCTGGCGGCCTATCGCATGGCCGGCAACGGTGTACCGGTGGTGGTACGTGAAGCGCTGCAGGATGCCCTGGAGCTGTCGCTGGCCAACGTGCCGGCACTGAGCGGCAACGTGGTGGTGTGCCCGGATGTATCCGGCTCGATGGCGAGCCCGGTAACCGGCTACCGCCAGGGTGCGACCACGGCGGTACGCTGCATCGATGTGGCGGCGCTGGTGGCAGCGGCGATATTGCGCAAGCAGCCGCATGCCCAGGTTCTGCCGTTCGAGAACAAGGTGGTGAAGGTAACGCTCAACCCGCGTGACAGCGTGATGAGCAACGCGCAGAAGCTGGCAGCGATCGGCGGTGGCGGAACCAGTTGCTCGGCGCCGCTCAAGCAACTGGCGGATGCCAGGGCCAAGGTGGATACGCTGATCCTGGTTTCCGACAACGAATCCTGGATCGACGCCCGCCGCCATGGCGCAACGGAGACGATGCGCCAGTGGGAGGGGATCAAGCAGTTCAACCCGCAAGCGCGGCTGATCTGCATCGACCTGCAACCCCATGGCACCACCCAGGCGCCGGATCGTGCAGACATCCTGAATGTCGGCGGCTTCAGTGACGCGGTGTTCGACGTGGTGGCGCAGTTCGCCAGCGGCACGTTCGGTACCGGCCACTGGGTCGACGCCATCGAGAAGATGGAGATATGAAAGTCATGCTCCGCCCACTGGGCGGAGCATATAAAAAGAGCAATTTCGCGGCACCATGAATGCCGTCGAGACTACAGGTAAGCGAGGCCGGGAACTCCGGTACGAGCGAGCAGGTTCAAGCCCTGCAACGCGCTAGCGCGAAAGGTCTCGGCGAACTTGGTCATGGCGAAGCGAGGCACGAATGCCAGTGGCTGTACAGGTTATGCCGGTTTCGATACCGGCCCGTGGCAACACGGAACAGTCGCCCCTCTTGTCGTGCCACCTGATTCACGGTTTTGCGACGAATGCCGGTGGAACTACACCCTTCCACGGTCGAGATGCGGGTTCGAATCCCGTCGGCTCCATCACTGAGGGGCCGTAGTTCAATGGCAGAACACGAAAATACGTTTCACCACCTTTGTCGTCGCATCTTTTTCAGGCAGCGAATGCGGCCGGGCATTCCATCGGAACTGTGGGTTCGAATCCCACCTTGCGAAAGCAAGGCGCTCACCTGGCAGAGCACATGTCCGCCGAACTTGTCGCTGCACGGAGGCCTGCCTCCACTTTTTTGATTGACCCGGCGAATGCCGGTGGAACTACAGAACGTGAAGGTTGCGGGTTCAACTCCCGCCCCGGCGACGGGTAGCTCAATTGGATAGAGCAACGCGCATGTTTCACCAACGATTGTCGCCGTACTGCAAACGCTGGCACGACCAGCCCGAATACGAGTGAATGATGATGCAAACCAAGACCTACAACCTGCTGGAAGTCGCCAATGGCAAGCCGATCAAGCTGTGGACGCAAGGCGTTCCGGTCGAGGAAGACGCCAGGCAGCAACTGATGAATACCGCGAAGATGCCCTTCATCTTCAAGCACCTGGCCGTGATGCCGGACGTGCATCTGGGTAAGGGCTCGACCATCGGCAGCGTGATTCCCACGGTCGGCGCGATCATCCCGGCGGCGGTCGGGGTGGATATCGGTTGCGGCATGATCGCCGCGCGCACCTCGCTGATGGCCTCCGACCTGCCGGACAACCTGGCCGGCCTGCGCGCCGCCATCGAGAAGGCCGTGCCCCATGGGCGCACTGCTGGTCGTGGGGCTCGCGATAAAGGCGCCTGGGAAAACGTGCCGGAGCTGGCCGACCACGCCTGGTCGGCACTGAGCCAGCGCTTCAAGGCCATCACCGACAAGTACCCACGGCTGGAGAAGACCAACAACCGCAAACACCTGGGAACCCTGGGAACCGGTAACCACTTCGTCGAGGTGTGTCTGGACGAGGCGAATCGTGTCTGGTTCATGTTGCACAGCGGGTCACGCGGCGTGGGTAACGCCATTGGCAACCTGTTCATCGAACTGGCCCAGGCCGATATGCGCCATCACATCGCCAACCTGCCAGACCGTGACCTGGCCTATTTCGAGGAAGGCAGCCAGCACTTCGACGATTACGTGGAAGCGGTGGGCTGGGCCCAGGACTTCGCCAAGCAGAACCGCGCATTGATGATGCACGCGGTGGTCGCGGCAGCCCGCGGGGTGATCGCCAAGCCGTTCGAGGTCGCGCTGGAGGCGGTGAACTGCCACCACAACTACGTGCAGAAGGAACGTCACTTCGGTGAAGAAGTGCTGGTAACGCGCAAAGGCGCAGTGTCGGCAAAGAAGGGCGAACTGGGCATCATCCCCGGCTCCATGGGTGCCAAGAGCTTCATCGTGCGCGGACTGGGTAATGAGGAAGCGTTCTGCTCCTGCAGCCACGGCGCCGGCCGCACCATGAGCCGCACCAAGGCGAAGAAGCTGTTC
The DNA here is from genome assembly GCF_003253735.1 of Pseudomonas sp. URMO17WK12:I2. Classification (GTDB taxonomy): domain Bacteria; phylum Pseudomonadota; class Gammaproteobacteria; order Pseudomonadales; family Pseudomonadaceae; genus Aquipseudomonas. The sequence goes on from NZ_QKYW01000001.1 coordinate 536,893, forward strand.
ACCGTGGCCGACCAGATCAAGGCCACGGCCCACGTCGAATGCCGCAAGGACGCCGACGTGATCGACGAAATCCCGATGGCCTACAAGGATATCGACCAGGTCATGGACGCCCAGCGCGAGCTGGTGGAAGTGGTGCACACCCTGCGTCAGGTGGTGTGCGTGAAAGGATAGAGATTATGAAACACCTGAAAGATTGGCTGCAGTGGCTGAAAAGCCGACCGACCTCCGGCGACTACTGGGAAGACCGTCGCCTTCACGAAGCAATGGAAGCCCTCGCTGGCTGTAAGGGCGAAAGCGACTGGCTCACGCTGAGCCGTCACGGCAACGGTTTCGTGCGCGAGGTGGCGGTGCGTGAGCTGAGCGAGTTGCCTTCACCAGAAGCCCTGGCTGCCCTGCTCGAACTAGTCAACGATTGGGTGCCACAAGTACGTCAATTGGCCAATGCTGGTGTGCAGCGCTATCTCACGTCCGAGCATGCGCCAGCGTTGCTGCATGCCCTGCAACCGCTGATGGCGCTTGCCGAGCGCCAACGCGCCGACCACAGCCAGACACTGGCTGCAGCCCGTACCGTACTGCAGGGTGCCGAAGTACGCGATGCGGTGCTGACGGCATTCCTCGCACAACAAGGCAAAAGCGCTCGATTTCTGTTCGACCTGCTGCTGGAGGCAAGCGATGAGCCGACCGACCTGCTCGGCAAGGCACTGGCACACCGCGAGATGACGGTACGGCAGATGGCGGTTTCGGCCTGCCAGAGCCTGCCCGCCGAACAGGCAGTGCCGCTACTGCAGCTGGCACTGGCTACACCCGGTGCCAGCGTACGGGTCAAAGCCATGCATGCGCTGCTGAGCCAGCTCGACGATCCACGCGAGATGCTGCGCAGCGCCCTGCTGGATGCTTCGCCGGCGGTGCGTAGCCTGGCCCGCTGGGCGGCGCCGCGCTGGCAACTCGATGCCGGCGAAGTGCTCGCAAAGCGACTGGACACAGCACTGCCGAAATCCAGGCGCGAGTGGCTGGGCGTGCTTGGCCTAGCCAGCGAACTGGAGGTCAGCCTGGATGAGCGCTGGCGCGCTGCAGCGCTTCGTTCGCCCATGGCCAGCGTGCGCCTGGCGGCGCTGACGAGCCTCGGCGACGGGCACCTGGGCGAACAGTTGGCGATGCTGGATGATCCTGCCGACAAAGTCTTCGCCAAAGCTTGCGAACGCCTGGGTCGCCAGCCCTGGGATGCATTGCAAGCAGAGCTCGACGGCCGCCTGGATAGTGACTGGCAGAGCCTGCCTGACCACCGCCGCGCCGCCCTGATGGCGTTGCGACCACGCTGGCAACAACTGGCCTACCTGCTGCGTCGCCTGGATAGCGATATCCAGCAGCGCGACTACTGGCTGGTCTGGATCGCCAACTGGTGCCAGCAGCAATACCTGATGGTCGACCCGACCACAGCGCCAGCCGAACGGCGCAGGTTGCTTGCCCGGGTTAGCGAACTGCAGGACAGCGGCGCCCTGCCGTCAGGTTGCGTGACGCGCCTGACGTGAAACAACCGCCTGCTCGAGGCATGCGAATAACGGGATGAGGTGAGGCCATGCTGCAACCCATGCAAAGCCAGCGACTCGATGAACTGCGCACCCGCCTGGAAGAGGCGGGCTGCGTGTTCGACTTCATGGTGACCGCGCTCGATCCAACCGCCACGCCTGGCGAGGCGGAGCATCGGCTGGTGTTGCGGCTGCTGTTCGAGGCCATCCAGGAGCGCGCGCGGACCTGGCAACAGAAGCTGATCGCCCAGGATGCCCGTTACGCGAAACATCGTTGGCCCGAGTTGACTGCCGACCTGGCTCAGGCCCGCCCACAGCCGCTCACGGCCGATGCCGCTCGGGAACTGGCCAGTGAGGACGGTTTGCTGTGCCGCAACTTCCGCGACCCGCCCTACGGCACCCCGTTGCAGGTGGTGGATTTTCGCGAATGGCTGCAAGTGCTGCGGCTGTATCCGGAAGAAGGCATGCAGGTGCTCGATTGGGTCGGCGATGCGCACGAAGATCCGCAACGCAGCGCCTGGAGCGATTATTTCGACGACGGCAAGGAATGGTGGGGCATCTGGTGCCTCACTCTATACAACCCGCATCGCCGAACATTGTCCGCGCTGGCCGCCAGCGCGACAGACTAGACAAGGATCGAACAGATGGACATGCAACACCACCACCCACTCAGCGATGCCATGCGCGCGCGGGTGCTGGCTGAACTGGACCGGGTCGAGCGCGAGCGCAACGTCAAGGTGCTGTATGCCTGCGAGTCGGGCAGCCGCGCCTGGGGGTTCGCCTCGACGGACAGCGACTACGACGTGCGCTTCGTCTACGTGGAGAAACCGGACTGGTTCGTCCAGGTCGATGCGGGCCGCGACGTGATCGAACGCCCGCTGGACGACGAGCTGGACGTCAGCGGCTGGGAACTGCGCAAGACCTTGGGCCTGCTGCGCAAATCCAATCCGACGCTGCTGGAGTGGCTCGACTCGCCCCTGGCGTACCGCCAGGAAGATCAAGCCACGGCGCGCCTGCGCGAGCTGGCCGAGCACTTCTACAGCCCGCCGGCGGCGCGTAACCACTACCTGTCGATGGCCAGGAAGAACTTTCGCGGCTACCTGCAGGACGAGACGGTGCGTTTGAAGAAGTACTTCTACGTGCTACGCCCGCTGCTCGCCGTACTGTGGATCGACCAGGACCGTGGCCGGCCGCCGATGACTTTCGCCGACCTGCTGCAGACGGTGGACGATTCAGCGCTGCTGGCCGAGGTGGACGAACTGCTGGTGCTCAAGCGCAGTGCCGACGAGTCCGCCTACGGCCCGCGCCGCCCTGCCCTGCACGCCTTTATCGAGGCGCAGCTGGAGCGGCCGGTGCCGAGCCTGCCACGTACCCCGGCGGACAGCGGCCTGCTCGATGCCTACCTGCGCGAGATGGTTGGCCGCTATGCCTGAGCCACGCCTGTAGCCCGGGTCGAGCACAGTGATATCCGGGCTACCACCGGGGGGACGCGGAGCGTCCCGATAGGCTTTCCCACGCAGAGCATGGGAACGATCACCAAGGATTTATAGATGAACAAGGATATGCTCGAACTCGATGGCGCCATCGGCGGTGGGCAGGTACTGCGCACGGCGCTGAGCCTGTCGATGATCACCGGCACGCCGTTTCGCATTGCGAACATTCGCGCCAAGCGCAGCCGGCCGGGCCTGCTGCGCCAGCACCTGACCGCGGTGCTGGCCGCCGCCGAAATCAGCCGGGCCGAAACCGAAGGTGCCGAGATGCACGCGACCAGCCTGGTGTTTCGCCCCGGCACGATCCGCGGAGGCGACTACCGCTTCGCCATCGGCTCGGCGGGCAGTTGCACCCTGGTGCTGCAGACCATCCTGCCAGCCCTGCTGCAGGCCGCCGAAGCGAGCCGCGTGCAGATCAGCGGTGGCACCCACAACCCGGCCGCGCCACCGTTCGACTTTCTCGAGCGGGCCTGGCTGCCGCTGTTGCGGCGCATGGGCGGGCAGGTGGAGCTGCAGCTGCATCGCCATGGCTTCGTGCCCGCCGGTGGCGGCGCACTGGAGGCGTTCATCCAGCCGTCGCAGCTGATGCCCCTGCACCTGCCCGAGCGGGGCGCGCTGATCGACCACCGCGCGGACGTGTTGCTGGCTGGAATTCCCGGCCACGTGGGCGAGCGCGAGCTGGCGCGCGTCGGCAAACGCCTGCAGTGGCCGGACGACCATCTGCACTGCACCTGGCTGGATCAGGAGTATGGTCCGGGCAATATCCTGATGCTGACGGTGGCCTGCGAGCAGCTGACGGAACAGTTCTGTGCCTTTGGGCAGACCAGCGTGCGCGCCGAAGCGGTCGCGGACCAAACCATCGAACCGCTGCGTAAGTGGCTTGCCAGCGGCGCAGCGGTGGCCGAGCACCTGGCCGACCAGTTGCTGCTGCCGATGGCACTGGCGGGCCGCGGCAGCTTCACCACCACGCACCTGAGCGAGCACCTGCAGAGCAATATTCAGGTGATCGAAGCCTTCTGCCCGGTGGCCGTGCGTTGCACGCCGACCGGCAAGGCGTTGCGGGTCGAGGTCGGTGTCCGCGACTAGAATCTGTTCACGATCGCTGTCTACCGGCGACGCGCAGTCCCTTGAGTCGACGGCAATAAGGCAGAAGCGGGCATTGCTGCTTTACCTGTGGGAGACTTATGACCGCTGACACCGACGAAAGCAGCCCCCCAACTGATCGTTCCCCACGCTCTGCGTGGGAATGCCGCAGAGGACGCTCTGCGTCCGCTGTGCATGCCGCGTGCAGCCGAAGCAGGCGCAGAGCGCCTTGGCCTGAGCTGCCACGCTGGAGCGTGGGTGCCATCGTAAAGGCAGAAGCGGACATCGCTGCTTTACCAGTGGGAACGGGCGGGGACGCCCAGTCCATGCCCGTGATTTTTTTCGCGGGCATGGCCCGCTCCCACAGATAGTCACCAGCCTCCCTAACGTGAAAGAACGGCTGCTTGCGCCACATTGCGGTCACCGAAATGGAAGCAAGTCGAAAACGTGCCAAGGAAACGCAGCCATAAAAAAACGGAGCCTTAAGGCTCCGTTTTTCACAACAGCGCTTACTGCGCCAGTTTCTTGTGCCGTACCCGGTGCGGCTGGGCGGCGGCGTCGCCGAGGCGTTTCTTGCGGTCGGCTTCGTACTCGGTGTAGTTGCCTTCGAAGAAGATCACGCCGTCGTCCTCGTAGGAGAGGATGTGGGTCGCCACGCGGTCCAGGAACCAGCGATCGTGAGAGATCACGATGGCGGCGCCCGGGAAGTCCAGCAGCGCGTCTTCCAGCGAACGCAGGGTTTCCACGTCGAGGTCGTTGGACGGTTCGTCGAGCAGCAGGACGTTGGCGCCCTCCTTCAGGGTCAGGGCCAGGTGCAGACGGCCACGCTCACCACCGGAGAGGTCCTTGACGAACTTCTGCTGGTCGGCGCCCTTGAAGTTGAAGCGCCCCACGTAACCGCGGGACGGAACTTCGTAGTTGCCGATCTTGATCATGTCCAGGCCATCGGACACCGCTTCCCAGACGGTCTTGCTGCCGTCCAGGTCGTCGCGGCTCTGGTCCACGCAGGCCAGCTGCACGGTTTCGCCGATCTCGATGCTGCCCGAATCCGGCTGCTCCTTGCCCATTAGCATGCGGAACAGGGTCGACTTACCGGCACCGTTACCGCCGATCACGCCGACGATGGCGCCCTTGGGTACGCTGAACGACAGGTCTTCGACCAGTACGCGGTCGCCGTAGCCCTTGGTGACGTTCTTGAATTCGATGACCTTGTCGCCCAGGCGCGCACCGGCCGGGATGTAGATTTCGTTGGTCTCGGCGCGTTTCTGGAATTCCTGGGACTGCATTTCCTCGAAGCGCTGCAGACGAGCCTTGGATTTCGACTGGCGGGCCTTGGCGCCTTTGCGCACCCACTCCAGCTCTTCCTTCATGGCCTTTTCATGGGCCGACTGCTGCTTGGACTCCTGGGCCAGACGATCGGATTTCGCCTCCAGCCAGCCGGAATAGTTGCCTTCGTACGGGATGCCCGCGCCGCGGTCGAGTTCGAGAATCCAGCCGGCGACGTTGTCCAGGAAGTAGCGGTCGTGGGTAATGGCGACCACGGTGCCCGGGAAGTCGTGCAGGAAGCGCTCCAGCCAGGCCACCGAGTCGGCGTCCAGGTGGTTGGTCGGCTCGTCGAGCAGCAGCATGTCGGGGGCCGACAGCAGCAGGCGGCACAGGGCCACGCGGCGCTTCTCGCCACCGGACAGGTGCTCGATTTTAGCGTCCCAGGCCGGCAGGCGCAGGGCGTCGGCAGCCACTTCCAGCTGACGCTCCAGGTTGTGGCCGTCGCTGGCCTGCAGGATGGCTTCCAGCTTGGCCTGTTCGGCGGCCAGCTTGTCGAAGTCGGCATCCGGCTCGGCGTAGGCGGCGTAGACCTCGTCCAGGCGCGCCTGAGCGTCCTTGACCACGCTGACCGCTTCCTCGACCACTTCACGTACGGTCTTGTTCGGGTCCAGCTTCGGCTCTTGCGGCAGGTAGCCGACGTTGATGTCCGGCATCGGCCGGGCTTCGCCGTCGAACTCCTTGTCCACGCCGGCCATGATGCGCAGCAGGGTCGATTTACCAGCACCGTTGAGGCCCAGCACGCCGATCTTGGCGCCCGGGAAGAACGACAGCGAAATGTTCTTGAGGATCTCGCGCTTCGGCGGCACGACCTTGCTCAGCCGATGCATGGTGTAGACGTATTGAGCCAAAATTCAGACCTCACTAATAAATGGCGACGATGGCGCGCACCCTATGCCAAGACGCCGCTGCAAGCAAACGAAGAAATGCCGCGCCGGGGAGCGAGCCAGGCCGTGCAGGCGGCACCTCTATTAAGGAGACGAGCTGCACGACGGTGACCGGGCATTTTCGGCGATCTGCGTCAAACTAGGAAGAGTAGCAAGTGTGCGACATTCGTCGCCTTGGCTGGCACTTAGCCATATTTATGGCATGCTAGCCGCCCCGGGAAGCGGACGCCCCTGAACACCTTATCGCAGCGCCACCTGCCTACTCGACCTCGCCGTTGCAGGACGTCATCACGTGTCAGCCGCCGAAACCATTCGCCCTCAACGTGATACCACGATCACGCCGATGCGCCGTTCCCTCAAGGGCACGTTGATCGTGCTGGTGCTCGGCCTCATGGTGCTGCTGCTCTGGCAACTGCAATTCGATTTTCGCCAGCTCAAGGACAACCAGCGCGCGCTCAACCTGGCGGTCAGCGAACAACTGGCCAAGCAACTGGGCCTGAGCATGGCCTCGATGGCCGGTGCCGGGTGCGCCGTTCTCTACGCCACCGAAGAGTCCTCCATGGCCGCGCAGCACGAGCGCTACCTGGATAACCTGCGCGTGGTGTTCCCCAGCCTGCAACGTCTGACGCGCCTGGATGCCAGCGGCCAGCCGCTACCGGGCAGCACACTGCTGCCTGCCGAGCGCCAGACACTCGCCGAACTGGTCGCACGCGGCGGCGGCCGGCACTACTACTATGCCTTCGACCCGAACGACGGAGGGCGCATCTACCTGCTGTTGCACATTGAGCAGGGCAACTGGGCGTTGCAGTTGCGTGCCGATGCCCTGAACAACTGGTTGCTCAAGGGACCGCAGGAAGAGGTGTCCTGGTTGCTGGAAGACACCACCAGTCAACGGGTAATCGCCGACTCGCGTGGCTTCATCGCCCGCGAGGACAGTTACCCCGCGGTTACCGCTGCCAACCAGGCGCAGACGATCCTGCTGCAGGATCTGCCCGGTGCCGACTGGCAACTGCGCGCGATGCTGGACGAGAGCAAGGTGCAGGCTCAGGTGCTGCCGGAGATGCTCGGCAAGATCCTGCTGTTCACCCTGTGCAGCCTGCTCACCCTGTTCGCGCTGTACCGCCTGGTGCGCGAACAGGGCCAGCTGCACGCGCTCAACGCCGCCTCGCGGCGCTCGCTGCACCAGGCCGCCAGTGCCCTGGGCGCGATCGAGGAGCGGGTGCTGGTCACCGACGTCACCGGCCGCCTGACCTACCTCAACCCCCAGGCCGAAGCGATGTTCGGCCTGGCCACCCAGCACGCGCACCAGTGGCACCTGCTCGAGCTGCTGCCGAGCCTCGACCCGCTGCTGCTGCACGCCACGGCCTTTCACAGCGACCAGGGGCCCGACGTGGTGGAGATCCGCCAGAACGGCCAGAGCCGCCTGTTCACCATCACCCGCAGCGACCTGCGCGAGGCCTCCCGCCAGCTGGGTTTCGTCTGGGTGTTGCGTGACGTGACCGAGCAGCAGCAGGCAACCCGCGTGCTGCAGGAGACTCGCCGCCGCTACCAAGACATCTTCGATGGCACCGGCACCGCACTGTGCGTGCTCGACCTCGCCGGCCTCTACCACTTTCTGCGCGAGCAGGGCCTGAACAGAGGTGCCGAACTCAAATCCTGGCTCGACGCCAACCCGCAGCGCCATGCCGAACTGCTGCGCCACATGCGCTTTACCGAAACCAACCAGATCGCCCTGCGCCTGCTCGGCGTGAGCACCACCGAGCAGGCCTGGGAACAGCTGATCAACCGCGGCGCAGTGCGTGCCGATGGTTTCCGCGCGCAGCTCAGCGCCGCGCTGCTCGATGGCGGTGGCCACCTGGAACTGGAAAGCCACATCGAAGGCAGCAACGGCATCACCCGCCACCTGTGGCTGGTAATGCGTCTGCCGGAGAGCCCGCAGGATCTGCACGCGGTCGCCCTGAGCATCAGCGACATCACCAGCCGCAAGCGCATGGAGCTGTCGCTGGTCGAACGTGAGCGCTTCTGGTCCGAGGTGGTGCGGGCGGTGCCGGACACCCTGTACGTCACCGACCTGCCCACCCGCACGCTGCTGTTCAGCAACCACGACTTCGCCAGCCGCCTGGGCTATGACGACAGCACGTCAGCCGGCAAGGGCGACGACTGGTGGAAGCTGCTCGTCCACCCCGACGACCACGACCTGCACGAACGCGTGCGCAACCAGCAGCGCGTGCTGGGCGATGGCGTGCTGCTCGAATCGCAGCTGCGTGTACGCCACCGCGACGGTTCCTGGCGCTGGTTCAGCATCACCGAGCAGGCCCTGGCGCGCGACGCCAATGGCTGGGTCAGCCGTCTGATCAGCGTGGCCAAGGACATCACCGGGCAGATCGCCCGCAACGAATCGCTGCGCGAGAACGAGCACCGCTACCGCATGCTCGCCGAAAGCATCAGCGACGTGATCTTCTCCACCGACAGCCAGCTCAACCTCAATTACGTCAGCCCTTCGGTGCAGACCGTACTCGGCTATTCGGCCTCATGGGTACAGGCCAACGGCTTTGGCAGCCTGGCTACCAACCCGCAGCAACTGGCCGTGGTATACGCCTTGCTCGAGCGCATCCGCGGCGCCCTCGGCGTGCAGCAAGAGATGCACGAGCTGCGTGAGAGCCTCACCCCCCAGGTGTTCATCCTCGACTTCCTGCGCGCCGATGGCCGCAAGGTCCCCGTGGAGCTGCGCCTGCTGCCGATGTGGGACGACAACGGCAAGTTCGAAGGCCTGCTCGGGGTGGGCCGCGATGTGGCCCAGCAGCGTCGCGCCGAGAAGGACCTGCGCATGGCCGCCACGGTGTTCGAGCATTCCACGGCGGCGATTCTGGTCACCGACCCGGCGGGCTACATCGTGCAGGTCAACAATGCTTTCAGCCGGGTCAGCGGCTACAGCGCCGAGCAGGTGCTCGACCAGTTGCCCGGCATGCTCACCGCCGACAGCCAGCAGAGCACGCACCTGCATTACGTGCTCAACCAGTTGCACCAGCGCGGCACCTGGGAAGGCGAGATCTGGCTCAAGCGCCGCGACGGCGAGAACTTCCCGGCGTGGGTCGGCATCACCGCCGTGCACGACGAAGAAGGCGACCTGGTCAGCTACGTGTGCTTTTTCAGCGACATCAGCGAGCGCAAGGCCAGCGAGCAGCGTATCCATCGCCTGGCCTACTACGACGCCCTGACCCAGCTGCCCAACCGCACCCTGTTCCAGGACCGCCTGCACACCGCCCTGCAGCATGCCGAGCGGCACCGCGAATGGGTGGTGCTGATGTTCCTCGACCTCGACCGCTTCAAGCCGATCAACGACTCCCTGGGCCACGCCGCCGGCGACCGCATGCTCAAGGACGTGGCCGTGCGCCTGGCCGCCTGCGTGGGCGAGGACGACACCGTGGCGCGCATGGGCGGCGACGAATTCACCCTGCTGCTGCGCTCCAGCGCCAGCCGCGACGCGGCCCTGCATCGCGCCATCCACGTCGGCGAACAGATTCTCGCCAGCCTGGCCCAGGCCTTCGTGCTCGAAGGCCGCGAGTTCTTCGTCACCGCCAGTATCGGCATCGCCCTCGGCCCGCAGGACGGCAACGAGCCGAGCCAACTGATGAAGAACGCCGACACCGCGATGTACCACGCCAAGGAGCGTGGCAAGAACAACTTCCAGTTCTACCAGGCGGCCATGAACGCCAGCGCCCTGGAGCGCCTGGAACTCGAGGGCGACCTGCGCCACGCGCTGGAACAGGGCGAGTTCCTGCTCCACTACCAACCGCAGTTCTCCGGCAACGGCAAGCGCCTGACCGGCGTCGAGGCGCTGCTGCGCTGGCAGCATCCCAAGCGCGGCCTGGTGGCACCCGATGCGTTCATCCCGGTGCTCGAAGAACTCGGCCTGGTGGTCCAGGTCGGCGACTGGGTGCTGGCCGAGGCCTGCCGGCAGATGAGCATCTGGCACCACAACAAGATCCGCGTGCCGAAGGTCTCGGTGAACCTCTCGGCCCGCCAGTTCAGCGACGGCGACCTGCGCCAGCGCATCGAACGCATCCTGATCGACAGCCGCATACCGGCGGCGTGCCTGGAGCTGGAACTCACCGAGAGCATCCTCATGCAGGACGTCGGTGCCGCGCTGCAGACCCTCACCGACCTGAAGAACCTGGGCCTGTGCATCGCCATCGACGACTTCGGCACCGGCTACTCGTCGCTCAACTACCTCAAGCAGTTCCCCATCGACGTGCTGAAGATCGACCGCAGCTTCGTCGACGGCCTGCCCCAGGGCGAGCAGGACGCACAGATCGCCCGCGCCATCATCGCCATGGCCCACAGCCTGAACATGTCGGTGATCGCCGAGGGCGTGGAGACCCAGGAGCAGCTCGACTTCCTGCGCACCCACGACTGCGACGAAGTGCAGGGCTATCTGCTGGGCCGGCCGATGCCCGCCCACCAGTTCGAGGCGCAATTCTGCGGGCGCAGCCTGTTCATGCTCGAGTGACGGGCGGCGCTGCGTGAGCGCCACTTGTCCCGGCCATGATCACGCTTCATATGCCTGGTCAGCTCGGATGCGGTAGAATCCGCCCCCTATTTCATCCGCCCAGCTGACTTTCAGGGGATTGCCATGTTCAGCCGTGATTTGACCATTGCCAAGTACGACGCCGAGCTCTTCGACGCCATGCAGCAAGAAGCTCTGCGCCAGGAAGAGCACATCGAGCTGATCGCCTCGGAAAACTACACCAGCCCTGCGGTGATGGAAGCCCAGGGTAGCGTGCTGACCAACAAGTACGCCGAAGGCTACCCGGGCAAGCGTTACTACGGTGGTTGCGAGCACGTCGACGTGGTCGAGCAGCTTGCAATAGACAGAGCCAAGGAGCTGTTCGGCGCCGATTACGCCAACGTCCAGCCGCACGCCGGTTCGCAAGCCAACGCGGCCGTCTACCTGGCCCTGCTGAGCGCCGGTGACACCATCCTCGGCATGAGCCTGGCCCACGGCGGCCACCTGACCCACGGTGCCAGCGTTTCCTCCTCGGGCAAGCTGTACAACGCCATCCAGTACGGCATCGATGGCAACGGCCTGATCGACTACGATGAAGTCGAGCGCCTGGCCGTCGAGCACAAGCCGAAGATGATCGTGGCCGGCTTCTCCGCCTACTCGCAGGTGCTGGACTTCGCCCGCTTCCGCGCCATCGCCGACAAGGTCGGTGCTTACCTGTTCGTCGACATGGCCCACGTGGCCGGCCTGGTTGCCGCTGGTGTATACCCCAACCCGGTGCCGTTCGCCGACGTGGTGACCACCACCACCCACAAGACCCTGCGCGGCCCACGCGGCGGCCTGATTCTCGCCAAGGCCAACGCCGAGATCGAGAAGAAGCTCAACTCCGCGGTGTTCCCGGGTGCCCAGGGCGGCCCGCTGGAGCACGTCATCGCCGCCAAGGCGATCTGCTTCAAGGAAGCGCTGCAGCCCGAGTTCAAGACCTACCAGCAGCAGGTCGTGAAGAACGCCAAGGCCATGGCCAGCGTATTCATCGAGCGTGGCTTCGACGTGGTCTCCGGTGGCACCGAGAACCACCTGTTCCTGCTCTCGCTGATCAAGCAGGACATCTCCGGCAAGGACGCTGACGCCGCCCTGGGCAAGGCCTACATCACCGTCAACAAGAACTCGGTACCCAACGATCCGCGTTCGCCGTTCGTGACCTCGGGCCTGCGCTTCGGCACCCCGGCCGTGACCACCCGCGGCTTCAAGGAAGCCGAGTGCCGCGAACTGGCTGGCTGGATCTGCGATATCCTCGCCGACCTGAACAACGACGCGGTGATCGACGCCGTGCGCGAGAAGGTCAAGGCCATCTGCGCCAAGCTGCCGGTGTACGGCAAGTAAGCTACCGCGCGGCAAGCAAGAGCCCGGCTGATGCCGGGCTTTTTTATGCCTGCCGCCTCGTCCCGAGCACGCCCGCGAACAACAGGCGCAAACGAAAAAACCGCGCAAGGGCGCGGCTTTTCGGCGGGTCTTTCAGGCGGGGATCGCGCGGCTATGCCGCCGCTTCGATCAACGCGATGCGGCGGTCGGCGCGGCAGCCGCCGTGCACGGTGCACTGGCGCCCAGACCGGCGGTCATGCTCTCGACGTTGTTGAGCACGTCGTTACCCTGGTTGACCTTCTGGGCCTTCTCCGCCGCCTGCATACGCTGCGCGTAGGTGGTCGAGTCACCCTGGAAGCTCTGCTGGGTTTCCAGCACGGAGTTGGCGATGCTCAGCAGGCTGCGGCCCGTAGAGATCAGATTGTCGGAGGTGCTTGGCGTGCAGGGTGCGGCGCCATTGGCGGCGACCTGGGAGCTGTGCAGCCCCTGGCTTTGGGTGTTCTGCGGCAGGCACCCGACGAGGCTGGCCAGCACCGGCGCCACCAGCAGAGCCCCAAGCGTTCCTTTGATACTCATGTCAGTTCCCTCGGTCACTGGGCTCCGGCCCGGTGCCGAAGCGATGTCGAGGATTCTAGAAAGCGTGCCTGCCTGGCGAAATAGTACGGATGTGCTAGAGGCACTTTACCCCCCACGCGCGCCTTGCACCGCCAAGTGGCGACGGCCTATGGTGGGTGGATATCTGCATCAGCGCCCAGGGAGCCGTCATGCTGGCCACAGCCTCTCCGCAATACGATGTCGAACGCGCCCAGGCAGTGGTACGCCTGGTCATCGCCCCGATCGCCATCGGCTATACCCTGGTGATGCACCTGCGCTCGGCCATCGACCCCACGCTGGCCGGCTGGATCCTGCTGCTCGAATCCCTGTTCCTGGCTGCCTCCCTGGCCCTGTGGAACGACATTCGCCGACGCCCCGGCAACCACCCGGTGCGCCGCGTGCTGACCATGCTCAGCGACTACACCTGCATCACCCTGACCATAGCCATCGGCGGCGAACCGATGCTGCCGGTCTACGCCATCCTCATCTGGGTCACGGTGGGCTATGGCCTGCGCTACGGCTCCAGCTACCTGCTGCTGGCGACCGTGCTGGCCACCCTGTCGCTGCTGATCATCGCCAGCGTGTCGACCTACTGGCAGTCGCAGCCCTACCTGATCATCACCCTGCTGCTCACCACCCTGATGGTGCCGGCCTACATGCACGCCCTGCTCAAGCGCTCGCGCCTGGCCGCCGAAGCCGAACAGGCGGCCAACCGCGCCAAGTCGCAGTTTCTCGCCCAGGCCAGCCATGACCTGCGCCAGCCCATCCATTCCATCAGCCTGTTCACCGCCTGCCTGCGCGACAGCAGCCTGGACGGCGAGCAGCATCGCCTGGTGGAGAACATCGACAAGTCCCTGAACAGCGTCGCCCAGCTGTTCCGCACCATCCTCGACATGTATTCGCTGGACAGCGGCAAGGTGGTCGCGCACCTGGAGCCAGTGCCGCTGCAAGGCCTGCTGCGCCAGCTGATCCAGCAGAACACCGAGGCAGCACGCTGGGCCGGCGTGGAGATCCGCCTGCACTGCCCGAACCTCTACGTGCACGTCGACCAGGGCCTGCTGACCACCATGCTGCAGAATCTGCTCACCAACGCACTCAAGTACGCCCCCGGCCAGCCCATGCTGATCGGTTGCCGGCGGCGCGGCGCGACTCTATCCATCGAGTTCTACGACAAGGGCCGCGGCATCGCCGAGGCGCACCTGGAAAACATCTTCGAGGAGTTCTACCGGGTGCGCCAGGCCCGCGACAGCGACGTGGAAGGCATGGGCCTGGGGCTGACCATCGTGCGCCGCCTGGGCAAGCTGATGGATCTACAGGTGCGCATCCGCTCCGTCGAGGGCAAAGGCACCCTGGCGGCCATCGATGGCCTGCAGCTGGCCAGCGCGCCCGCCGCACAGGCACCTGTGCAATCGGCCAGGCCCCAGGCGCAGAGCATGCTCAACGGCCTGCGCGTGTGCCTGATCGAGGATGACCAGAACGTGCTGCTGGCCACCGCCACCCTGCTGAAGAAATGGGGCTGCGTGGTCGACACCTACACCTCGCTACCTGACGTGGCCGCGGATATCGACCTGGTGGTAACCGACTTCGACCTCGGCCTGGAAGCCTCCGGCGCCGACTGCATCGCCCATGTGCGCGCCCTCGCCGCCCGCCAGGTACCGGCCATCATCATGACCGGCCACGATGTGCGCCGCGTGCAGGAGGCGGTAGGCGACGACGAGATTCCGATCCTTTCCAAACCCGTGCAACCGGCGGAACTGCGCTCGCTGCTGGTAGCGCTGAAACTCAAGGCCAAGGTGGCTTAGCGCAGCCCGGCCTTGGCGCCCATGGCCGCGGCTGCGGCACGGCTGTTCACATCCAGCGTGCGCATCAGCGCCGACACGTGGATGCGCACGGTAAAGGGCGAGATATCCAGCTCACGGGCAATCTCCTTGTTCGCCAGGCCGCGCACCAGCAAGCGCAACACGTCCTGCTGGCGTGGCGTGAGCTGCTCCAGCAGATGCCGCACCTCGGCAAAGGCCGGCACCCCGGCCGGCCCCAGGGTCAGCACGAAATCCCCATCACGGACCGCCTGCAGCGCCTCGGCGATCTCGTCGGGCGGCGTCGCCTTGCCGATAAAGCCATCGGCGCCCGCCGCCATCACCTCGTCGATCAATTCGCGGTAGTCGACCATCGACACGATCACGATGGAGCTGCGCGTGAAGCGCTGACGCAACGCGCTGATCGCCTCCGGCGATTGCCCGGGGAACAACAGGTCGAGCATGAACAGACTGGGCGGCGCCCCGGCAGCGGCCAGGGTCAGCACCTCGTCCATATCGCCGGCCTCGAGAATGCAGGCATGGGGAAACACCCGCTGCGCAATACGGCTCAGCCCCTCTCGGAAAACCGGGTGATCATCGGCCACGATGATGCGTTCTTGCGGAGGGAGCTCGGGGGTGGGCGGCGTGTTGGTCATGGACTCAGACTAAAGTCTTATACCCAAGCGCGCTAGCACTGGTTCACAGACTGGCGCGATGACACCAAAGACCGCTTGCGACAAGGGCAACGGCAACAACGGAAATGAACGCACGAAAAAAGGAAGAGCTGTGCAAGGCGCGGCCTTTCGGACGTAGCCTAGAGCCAACCGTGCAGGCAGGAAAGACTCAGGGGAAACTGACACGCTCAACGGCGAGCACGAAAACGATCTGCAAACTGCATGTAGCTCTGTCGGGGCAGATAAGACGTGGCGCTGACGAACTGTGCTCGGTTCGGCTAACGCACGTGGTGCGTTGAGCTGCATTCAAACTCGTGGGCCGTGCACCGATAGTTGTCGCTCAGCTCGCCGCCCTGGCTCGGAAACGTCCCCGCCACCAGCGCGCCAACCATGAGCAGGGCTCGTGTGGCGCCGGCTGGGCCTGCCGATGGAAACGAGGTAACTCACGCAGCGCAATCCACAACTCCCCCTGCCACTCCAGCAGATTGACCTGCTGGTTATCCCAGACCATCAGGCATCGGGATGGCCCCTGATCAGCACCCGCCTCGCTGTCACGCAGCGCCGGCAACGCCACCTGGCTAAGCCAGCGGCGTAGGTGCCGATTCTCCGGATGCGAGAAGCGCCACAACGCCCGGTACAGGCCCGACTCGCTAAGCACCTCCACCGCCTCCAGCTGCCCACTGGCCAGCTGAAAGTGCACCACCCGCACCTGATCGGCATCCATCAACCGACAGATCCGCTCCGGGTGGCGATGCCCCACCAACCGCGCAAACTCACGGGCACAGACCCATGGCTGGCGGTCGATCATCACGCCGCGCAAGGGGCGGCGATGGCGCATCAGGATGGTGGGGGTGTAGGCATCTCCCATAAGGCCTCCAACGGCAATCGTATATATCTGAAAATCAGATAACTGAAGATTAGATATACCGTACCTGTCCTGTCAACGGACGGAAGCGCCTCCTGTGGAAAAATCGGTCTATCGAGACGAGAACCTCGTTTTCTTGAAATTGCTCAAACAGTGCCGGGTCGAGGCGGGGCTGACACAGGGCGACTTCGCCAAAGCGCTTGACCGCCCACAGTCGTTTGTCAGCGACGTAGAACGCGGGTTGCGCCGACTGGATCTGATACAGCTGCGGGATGTTTGTCAGGTGCTGGGCATCAGCTTGAGCAGCTTCGTACAGCGCTTTGAGGATGAGTTGGCTGGAAAAGCGGTCAAGACAGGATAGCTTTCGTTTAAGCATTAGACGGTTGGCAGAATCGAACCGTGGACCAAAAGATTATGAGCCCGAGAAAAGATCAGACCTTATCACGCAAAACCCAGTGAAACCGGGGTTTTAAAAGATATTGCCGCGCAAGGTTCGTCAATATCTCTTAGCAACGTGGACGCAATGTGGACACAAAACGTGTACCTCTTTGCACACCTCTTCAATTCCTTTCACAACGTGAAAAGCGCCCTCCCCTGCCAGGCCCCGCGCCGCTGTTGGTCTGCAGCATCTCTTTCACCACCACCGTGGTTTGCACAATTTTTTGATGCAAAGCCCGCCGGCGGGAGGGGGATAAGTCCGTTTTCGGGTCGATTTTTTTCCTGGCGGCGATTTTTCAGCGGCACGGGATCTGCCACAGCTCGTCGAGCCTGGTCGTGTAGGTCGGGCTCAGGAACTCGCGCCGCATCTTCCATTCCGGGTCGGTGGGCACCGCACCTGGTCGGATGGTGCTGCTTCCCCATCTGGCGTTGATGGTGTCCAGTACCTGCATGACGCGATCCGAGCTTTCGGGCTGTTGCTGTGCGAACAGATCCAGGGTGTGCTCGTTGCGGCCACACAGATCGAGCAGCAGCACCTCGGCTTTGGCGTATGAGAAGCCGCGACGGTAGGCCGCCTCCAGGGCGCGATTCGCGGCCTGTATGAGTTGCCTGGTGTCATCGGTAGGGTATGGCAGCTTAACGGCCACACCGTTCGCGAATTTGGCCTCGTCGGGGTTGAACATGCCGGTGCGAATGCTCACGCGCAGTTGGCGGCACACCGACCCTTGGGCCCTGAGCTTTTCCGCTGCCCTGGTGCAGTAGCTGGCCACTGCTTCACGGATCGGGGCGAGGTCTTCCAGGCGGTCGCCGAACATGCGGCTGCAGCAGATCTCCTGCTTGGCCGGGGGCTCGTCCTCGAGCTCCATGCAGGCAATGCCGTTCAGCTCCCGGGCTGTGCGCTCGAGCACGACGCTAAATTTCTTGCGCAGGCTCCAGGCATCGGCCTGGGCGAGATCCCAGGCGGTGAAGATGTCTATCGCTTCGAGCCGTTCCTGCAGGCGTCGGCCCACGCCCCACACTTTGCCCACTGGGGTGACCTTCAGCACCTTGGCTAGGCGATCGGGATCGGACAGGTCGACCACGCCGCCGGTCTGGGCTCGCCAGCGTTTGGCCGAGTGGTTGGCCAGCTTGGCGATGGTCTTCGTTGGGCCGATACCGACGCCTGTGGGAATGCCAGTGCGCTTCAGCACCTGGCCTCGGATCTGTTTGCCCAACAGCTCAAGCGAGCCCTGGACGCCTGTCAGCTCGGCGAATGACTCGTCGATGCTGTACACCTCGACGCTGGGCACCATGCTTTCGATCACGGTCATAACGCGCTGGCTCATATCGCCGTACAGCGCGTAATTCGAGCTGAAAGCGACGATGCCGTGCCGGCGCAGCAGGTGCTTCACCTTGTGGAATGGGTCGCCCATCGAAATAACGGCCTTGGCCTCTGATGATCGAGCGATCACGCAGCCGTCGTTATTGCTGAGCACCACGATGGGCGTACGGGCCAGATCCGGCCGAAACACGCGCTGGCAGTTCGCATAGAACGAGTCGGCATCGATGAGGGCGAAGCGGCGCTCAGCCATGGCACAGGTGCCTCCGGACGCTGTTGCCCACAACGCCCCAGATACGCAGCTCGTCGGCCTCCATGATGTAGCGCGGCGGGTATTTGGGGCTTTCCGACTTGAGCACCCACGTCTCGCCCTCTTTCTCGAGGCGTTTCACGAAGTGCTCGCCGTTGATGCACGCGATCACGATGTGCCCGTGCTTCGCGTCCTTGGACTTGTCCACGATCATCAGGTCACCGTCGAAGATACCGGCGCCAATCATGCTGTCGCCGATCGCCCTGGCGATGAACGTTTGGGGCGCGTTGATTTCCAGCAGCTCATCGAGCGATAGCCGCGCCTCGAGGTAATCCTGGGCGGGGCTGGCAAAGCCAGCGGGCACACGATCCAGGAACAGCGGGAGCGTGGTATTCGAGGGGTCTAGCGAACAGATGAATTTGGCGGTGGGCATGATGGCAGGCTGCAGTGTACTGGTTGAATGTACAGTACATTGCACAGCCTATGCCTGGTCAAGGTAGCAGTGACGACCGGTCTTTGTAGACCAATACTACCGGTAGTTCTCGTCTCTGCTCGTAGCCAGTGGCATCGTCTCCCGGTGGGCGGTTAGATAGTGAAGCGAGACTTATTTTAATGAGTCAAAAAAAGAAGTTTTAGTGCCTTTGCCGATTTGCAAGCTATCGAGCTCATCCGAAACTTTTCTTATTGCATCAGCATCGCTCATTATTGAAGTATCTTTTATAATTATTGTTCGACTAGCATCTGCAATGCCACTAACCTCGGTGATAATTTCGTCCACGATAGGTTTGAGTAGCAACATATCTTCGCTTATGATTTCCAACGCGTCAGCTTCGCTCGAAATGCCCGCAGATAAAGCAACGAAATGGCTAATTCGCATTTCCCTAGAAGGATCAGGGTTCGGAAAATTACTGTAGTCACCAGCTAAAAATTTCATTATTGAACTTACAATTTCGCCAACAACTATATCTAAGGAAACTTCAGATGAGCCATATTTTTTATGGTAGGCCTCTGAGGTCATTGCACCCCTCATAAAAATCGGAATTATAACTCTTACTAAATATTGACCGACAACCACAACTGTAATCGGGCGTATTCTATCTTCGTGAACCAGCGGTATCGTTATCTTCTCATACATAAGACTCATAACTTTTTCAGTTATAACTGATAGAGCCTTTACATTGAAAAACTGCCGAACAGCCTCAATTCTTTTTAAAAACTCTTCAAACTCTTCATTTGAAAAGTAGGCATATAGCTCTCTGTCATATCCAAATATATCAACATGGCCAAAGCTGACCCGCTTAGACGAGTGTATTTTCGATATTCTTTCCTGCACTTCTATCAGATGCTCGTCAGTAAGAAGCTTCAACCCCATTTTTTCTCCGAAGGTATTCAAAAGCTCTTCAAGCACCGGCGCAATCGTCTCCTTTTCAACATACACTTTCGTTCGAAAAAAAGCCGCTGCTACCCTCGAGTTATGGGCAAGCCTAACGTCCAGGTCATTAGCGTCGTGCTTCAATAGCTTTAACTTTTTAAGTTCGTCAGCCACCCTAGCTAAGGGTGGCGAGACTTGAAAACCTTGGAATGCCTCATAAAAATTAATTACAGCTAGCAGTTGCTTTTCAAAAAGGCCATTAGCCAAGTCGGCATTTATGGTCACCTCCGGAGAATCAAATAGCTTTTGCGTTTGTTCTGTAAGGCCTCCGGGCGCATACATGTGATATTCAGTTTGCCCGGAAGTAGATACAAGTGACTCATCGAGTATGCAATGTAGAATGTATTTGATTATTTCTTTATAAGCAGCAGGCTTATCCAGACGTTTGGCTAGCTTTTTACATTGCACTACACCAGCAACCCCGTGGGATGAGTACAGAATTATATCTCTACCTCGCTCACCCACACCTTGCATTAAGGATACTTTGGAAACATCTGGAACTTCTCCACGCGTGATTTCATCCTTCAGAAGCGAGTAGATGAGGATTTCAAACTCGCGATCATCAAGGTCTTTATAAGGGAAACCATCTAGCCCGGCGATCAAAGCGTTTGGCTTGATAATAGACTTCAGCTCAGCACTTATTCTCTGAGGGCTAACTTCCGTTTGCATGATTCATCCTTTGTCGAAAGGTTTGACCAATTATTCGATCATGGCAAGATAATGGCGTTTAGCTTAGCCCATAGGTTCTGGCTCATAGAAGCTGATTTTCTAAACGCAAATGCATCCGCCGGGCTCGGCGTAGGCCCCGGCACGTGCGTATGCGCCGCCAGTTGGGTATTCATCTGCTCCACCAGGTCGAGCAGGTCGCACAGGATCTGCAACACGTTGACCGACTCCGATCCCAACCAGGTCTTGGGCGCCACGCTGCGCCGTATGCCCTGGATCCGCTCGAGCATGTCGCCGCCCACTGCGCTGTTCAGCTTCTGGCCCACCACCACGTTCAGGTCACGGCCGGTAGCCTGGTGCAGGTCGTCCACAGCGGCCAGGCTGGCCGAGCCGCCCGACAGCAGCTTCAACGCGCCCAGGGCTTCCACCTTCTTGATGCCGCCCACCGACTCGGTGCTGTGATCTAGGATCTGCACCGAGCTGCTGTCGTAGTGCTCGGCGTTGTCCATAGCCTCCACTTTCCGCTCGATGGCCTTGTCCTCGATCCGGCCATCGGTCTGGCGTAGCCAGTTGCCGTCCGCGTCGACGCGCTGCTGGCAGGCCTCGCTGTGCTGCCACACCTGGTCGCCTTTCGGTACCCGCGGCAGGCTCAGGCCCTGGGCGAGGATCTGCTGGATAAAGGGCTTGTGTGGCAGGCCATAGGCGAAGCACACCACTACAGCGGTGCCTTCCTCGGGGAAGCCATACATGCCGGCCTCCTGGCCGCCGTTCGGTACCGGCAGCGGCAGGCTCTGCAGGATCGGCAGATCCGGATCCGGCTCGCCATTGGGCAGCAGCACTTCCACGTCGACGGCGAAGCGTGGGCGGAAGTCGTCGCACAGCCCGGGCTGCGCCGGCGCGTCCGGTACCGCGACCACGCGGCCGAACCGCGGCAGGTGATAGCCGCCGGTCAGTTCAGGGAATTGGCGCTCTACAGCGCGGCGGATTGCGTCTTCCATCGGATGGCCATTTGCGTGTCGACGAGCGTCACCGAGGTGATGCGTTCGTCCTGGTTGATCGATACGCCTGGTCGCAGCCCGGGCAGGGCCGCCACCATCGCGCTTTGGTTGCCCTGGTAGCCGTCGAACAGCTCGGCCGGCAGTGACAGGGCGCTGCGTGTGCCCCAGTAGCTGTGCGCCCAGCTGCCCACGTACACCTCGCCGTCGCCCTGCTGTTGCCACATGAAGTCCGGGATATCAAAAACCCGGGCCAGGCTGTCTAGGGCCTGGTACCCGTTGGCCAGGCTATAGAAGTACGGTGCCTTCACGCGGGCATAGGCCTGATCCGGTACCCGGAACTGCAGGCCGGTGCGACCGCCGATATCGGCGAGCACCTGGTGCAGATCCACATGCCGCAAATTCATGGGCAGCGGCAGGGCCAGCACGCTGGTCAGCTCGCGGCAGAACAGCACCTGCTGCTGGGGGTGCGACGATGTGCAGCGCTCCACGTGGCCGATGAAATGGCGCTTCAGCGGGTTCTGGTCATAGCCGATATCAAGCGTCACCAGGCCGCGCACCGGCTCGGTGGTGGTGATGGTGAAGGTCGCCCGGCCGGGGCTGCGCAGATCCAGCCGCACCTCGTCTTTGATCAGCGGGTACGGCTGGCCGGCGACGGTCAGCACCTTGTGCAGCTTCATTCCAGGGCCTCGTCCAGGCGCTTCAGCACGCGCTCGAAGCCGGTCAGCTCGACCGGCTGTTCGCCCTCGCCGACGCCCCCGGTCACTGCCTGCCCCGGGGCGGATTGCTGCTTGACCGGGTTGCCCGGCCGGCGGGTCTCCACGCGCTCGGAGTTGGACAGTTTCTCGGCCAGGGTGAACTGCACACGCCAGGCGTGCAGGGTGTCGTCTTCGCGAGCGCTCACGCCCTCGGTGAACTCGACCTGGCGCACGCCGAAGGCTTCGGCCGTGTCGTTTACGATGCGGTACGTCTTGCGCTGCCCGCCGGCGCCGGTGGCCTCGGCCAGGCGCATGAGCGCCGTCAGCTGGCCGCGCTCGCGGTAGGTGATCATCAGCGCCACGGTTAGCGTCTTGGGCTTGAAGCCCTTGTGCGCAGCCGCGGTGTTGCTGGTCTGGCCGGACATATCGGCCGATTCGATGCGCAGGTTCGCGGTCACCTTCAGCGACTTGCCCTGCACCTTTTGACCATCGAGCAATAGCGTCATAGGCCAACCAGCTCCTGGACGAAACTCAGGCCCTGGCGGGAACCCACCAGGACGACGCCGGCGCACAGCACCCACTCATGCCCGGGCGGATCGAGCTGCAGCAGCTCGGCGCGTAGCTGCGCCGGGTTGCCGGGGCCCAGCAGGCGAGCGCGTATGGTGTCGTCAGGTGTGCCGCCCTCGAGCAGCGCCTGCAGGTCGGCCAACTGCTGGTTGCGGCCCTGCTGCTGCGCCGACTTGCGGGTGGCCAGGGCCGCCAGGTCAGCCATGGGCGAGCTGTCGGCCGCGTAACTCTCCAGCACGGCGAGCTGGCCGGCCATGGATTGGCGCGCCGCCTTGGTGATAGTGCAGCGCTCCAGGGGCAGCGACTGCCAGCGCGGCAGGGGTTCAGCCCGGGGCATCTCCCACTTTTCCACCTCGAGCTGTGCCAGGTGCCGCGCTCGACGTTCAGCGCGCACCAGATCCGGTACCGGCATCAGCGCATTGAACCGGGCCAGGCCCTCGGCAAAGCGATCGTAGCGCGTGGCCAGGAACAGGATCGGCAGTGCGTACAGCTCGGCGATCGGCGCCGGCGCAGCTACCAACTTGCCGGCCAGCAGCTGCACCAGGTTCGGCGCCGACAGGTAGCGCTGATGCCCGCGGCCCTGGCCAATGCCCGACTGAAACGGCGTCACCGCCAGGCAAGCCGGCGCCTCGCCCAGCTGGCTGGCCAGCGCGCCGCGGCCGGTGGCGATTACGCCCTGGGCGGCCTGGCCAACCGGCCCCGGGTTGGTGGTGGCCACGTTGGCGAGCCCGGCCAGGCGGGTGGCCGTGGTGGCCAGCTCGCCGCCGGCAACCGACTGCGCCGCCTCAAGCTCGCCCATCCACTGGGTCGCCTGGGCTGGCCAGCGCATCGTGACAGGGCTCCAGATCATGCCGGGCTGCTCGGCCACTGAATCGCTTTCGGGTAGCTGTCTTGCAGCGACACGCGGTTCAGGGCGATGCGGTAGCGCTTCCAGGCGTCCAGCTCGACGCGCTCGGCCTCGGTGGCGTCCTCGAGGTCGGCGGCATCCTGCAGCGGTGCAATGCGTGCGGTGGCTTCAGCCTGCAGGCGGTTGCGCTCGAGCACGGCCGCGCTGATGAACGCGGTACGGGCCGACTCTTCGTCAAAGGCCCAGGCGCCCTCCTGCCAGGTGTGGTGCAAGGTTGGCCGCGGCTGAGTGGTAAAGCCTTCAGGCAGCGGCCCAAGCTCGGCATGCTCGCGTGGTTGGCCGGAGTCGGTGCTGTAGATGGTGCCGCGGTTGTCATCCAGCAGCTCCCAGCGAATATGCTCGATGCGGCACGCCACGCAGCCCTTGGTGGGCGCCGGCGGTTCCGACAGGGTTGCCAGCCCTGGAACCAGCCATTTGTCCGGGTTCATGGGGTCAGGATCGGCGAAGCCGGTACCCAGCAGTTCGCCGGTCTGGCCGTGGTAGTGATAAACGACGGGTGCGGTAGTCATGGGCGACCTCAATAGCGAATGCAGACAAGCGGGTTGATGTTGCGCGGACGTGTGACGCCGCTGGTACCGACGACCGATGCCGCGCCTGTTGCGTTGGTAAGGCCCTGTGCAGCCGGCCCACCGATGCCACCAGCACCTGCCTGCAGAAAGGCGGTTGTGGTGAACCCGGAGTGGGTGTGGCCCTGGATGCTCTGATCCTGCCAGCTTGCCCACTCTCGACCGGAGTCACGATTAGCGCCGTCGTCGTAGCCGCGGCGGAACTCCCCCCGGGCGTCAGGCAGGACAAGGTACGCGCCGCCTGGGTTTCGGGTGCCGGTGGGGTTACCAGGATCTGTGCAGTGGTAGCCCCAGGCTGCGGTGGCGTTGAGGGCGTCACCTACATAGATCGCTGCGTCCAGGTCTGGATAGCTGGCACGCCAGATTGCCGCACCGTTGGCTTTCAGGGTCGCGGGTGGGGGCGTGCGACTGAAGGTTTCAACCAGCGTGCCCGGGGCTTCCAGATCGAGGACGGTACGCATACCGCGAGCACTGCCGCCGGCAAGAACAAAACTCTTGAACACGGCGCCGATGTTGGCTGTGCTAAGGACGGTGTGGGAGCCGGCCATCATCTCGCCGGCGATGGCGACATCTCGGTTCCAAGGGCCATGCGTCCAACCCGTGTACCAGGCGTAATTACCGCCATATCCAGCACTTTTGTATGCCGTGATAGCGAGGCGCGGGATATACGAGATGCCGCCGAAGTCGAGACGAATGTTAACCAGTCCGTTCTCGTGGCTCAGGAATACCCGCATGCCCCCGCCGCCAAGCGGTGAGTAATAGCCACTGATGAATACACTGGGAACGTAAAAAGCCCCCTCGTAGAAATACCAGCTCAGCTGCATTTCAAAGGGGGACATGTACCCATTGATACAGCCTTTGATGGTCAGGTGTGGCATTACCGTCGTATCGGCCGGGATCTTTGTCCTGATCAACACCCCGCTTTCCTGGCCCGACTGGGTGATGTCCAGGCACTCAACGGTGAACTTGCCGGTGAGCGGCTCGGTGCGCCACTGCAGGTCGTCAGTAATGCCATAGCCCCCCAGCGTGGTGGCCTTGTTGGCCTTGGTTTCCAGCGCTGACAGCAAACCACTCACGCCGGCGAGCGGGATCCCAGTCAGACCCCCGCCGTTACCATGCAGCACGCCACCGATGACCACACCGCCGCCGTTCCTCAACACCTGGACGGCCCAGTTGCCCTGGTCGTTGACCATGCCGAAGCCGTTGCCGTCGTGATAAACCCAGCCGCGCCCATTGATGCCGATCACCAGGTTCGACGTGCTCTCGATCGGCCCGGTCATTGCGCCGCCGGTCAGAGGCAGGCGAAGGCTGATGCTCTCGGCCAGCGCCTGTCGAATGGCCTGCACCATCCGCGTGGTGGCCAGCACTTCGCCGCTGTCGCTGACGATCGCGCTACTGATGGCGTTGGGGATCTGGTCGAGCCCGACATCCGCTTTCGTCGTAGCCCGGGCACGCAGTTGCGGGTAGTCACCCACTCGCGCAGCAAAGTGCTTGATCAGCTCGCCCTCGATGGGCTCAGGTGCTCGGAGATCCGTGATCACGGCCGTGCTTTGGATCTTGGCGATCGGCACCAGGTAGTGCCTTACGCCGAGGCTGTCGGAGTAATCCACCAAGTCATCGCCGAACACCACCCGGAAGGTGCCCACCACGTCGCTCAGCTCGCGCTGCAGAAGCACGTCCAGCCAGGCCGTCGTCGGGGCTGTGGGTACTGCCACCGGCTGGACAGCCTTCAACTCGAGGCGGATACCCTCGACGTAGGCGATACCGGGCTTCAGCCGGTAATCGCTGCCCACCTTTTCGAGCTGAAGCGCAGTGCCCAGGAAGCAGGCCCGGCCGAACATGTCGCGATTGCTCAGGCGCTCGCGCTGATCAATGCCGGCAAGTCGAACGGTAAAGTCGTGCTGCCAGGTGCTGGCGTCAATCGTCACGCCGGTCAGTTGCTGCGCACCGTCGAACACCACCATAAAGTTCCTGGTGACGTTGTTGCCCAGCTGGAGCGGCGGGATATTGCGGCGCTTCTGCTGAGTTGGCAGGTAGGCCACGGCCAGCAATACGTCGTTGTCCGTCTCCAGGCCGATCCAGTTGAAGTCGAAGTCGCCGATATCGCTGCCCATCATCAGGCTGTAAACCACCTGGTTGGGGTTCACGTAGCCTGCCTGGGTAACCGCGTAGGTGCCGACGATCTGCGCCGCCGGCGGCTTGCCGGCTGAACGGCTCACAGCCGTATTCGGGTCGAGGTTCGGCACGTTGGCCAACACGAAGCGCGCCACGTTCACGGTTTGCTTGGCGGCCAGTCGCTGAGCGATCAGGCTTTCGCCGGCCAGGGTAATGCTTGCGCCCACGGGGCTCTCCTACAGGCTTGCGACCAGGGTCAGCTGGTCGTCGTTAAAGTCCGCCAGGCCCATGTGCAGGGTCATCGGCGTTATGGTCACGAAGTCGTAGCGGCGGCACGTGCGGCCGTATTGCTGGATCAGCACGCGTAGCAGCTCGGGGTTTTGCGACAGCTGCGAGTCGGAAAGCTGCAGCAGCACCACGTCCCAGTCCCGATCGGGCATGCGCTCGTCGATCTCGACATACCCCACACCCAGGCGGCGCAGGATCCGCTTCATGCCCGCCGTGCTGCCTGCGTCCACCGCATTGATGAATGCGTGCTTCACGCGCAGCCGGTACAGCGATTCGGGCTCGTCCTTGAAGCGGGTGATATCCCGCTGCCAGGCCAGCAGATCGAGCACGGCCAGGTGACAGGTTTCCGGATCCATTTGCAGCAAAGGCCAGCGCAGCCAGTCCTCGACCTTTGCCCACCAGCTCTGCGCCGCGGCTGTCAGCTTTGCGAGCTGGATCCCATCCAGCCAGAAAGGCAGCTTTAACTTGATCATTCGTGTACCCCGTTCGGGAACTTCACAATTTCGAAGGGGTCGATCCCCGTGGCGGCTGGCTGAACCGTCGCTCCTCCCCAGGTGCTCGTCGGTCGCCGCCTTTCCTTTCTCCCTGCGTCATGCACGCCGTTTCACCTCCAAGCTCTGAATCCTCGGAATGCTCAACTCCGACACGATGTCGTCGTTCAAGAAGCGCAGCGACTCGATGCCGGCGAACTGGTTGTGCAGTTCCTCCCCCAATCGGCTGAACGAAAACCGCGACTGCGGGAATGTCCGCGTCGGCTGGTAGTCACCCTGGGTGCTCTCCCGGAAAGCCGCCCGAATGAACATGGCCACGTCCTCGCGCAGCTTCTCGCGCTGCTCGGTGGTCAGTGTCGATCGGGGCCACAGCTCGACCTCGAGGGCGTGCTGCGTTTCGGGCATCACCATCACCACCAGGTCATCACCATGGCCATGGTTGCCCTGGTCGCGAATGTAGGCGTTGATCTGCTCCAGGAAGGTGGCGGCCGGCACGTCGGCATCGAACAGAACAAAGGCGTTCGCGCTGCCCGAGCCACGTGGCGCGCCGTGCTCGAAATACACGCCGTCAGGGCTTACACCGGGGAAAGCCGAGATCATGGCGCGGTACACCGCATCGGTATGCCACTGGTTCACCGCGGAGAACTGATTGCGCACGCGCAGGCGCAGCTCGTCGTCGGGCTCGGCGTCTGCACCTGGTGCAGTCAGCCAGGCGTCAGCGTTCACCACCTGGGCAATGCCCGGTACCGGCTCGGGCAGAATCGCGTAATACCCCGGGGCCAGGTTGTAGCCGCTGCCCGTGTCGATCGCCTCGGTCGGGATCTCCAGCTGCATCACGCCGTCGTTGAAGATCCCGGCCACGGTGGTGACCAGCTGGTAAACATGCCCGTTGATAGCCGGTGACTGCACCACCGTACCGGCCGGCACCTCGAGGGCGCCGCCGGCGTTGACCCGGGTGAACAGCAGTACGCCCTGGGCGCGGGTGGCGCCCTTGCGCTCCACGTTCACCGCCCAGGCCAGCATGTCCAACCAGGTGCCGGTAGCGGTCTTCACAAAGAAGTTCGGCAGAACCGTGCCCGCGACGAACTCCAGGATCCACAGCACGGGCTTGGTCACCAGAGCGGTGACGATCCGCCAGAACGGCGAGTAGGCGCTGGTGTTGCTCAGCGCGCTGCCCTGGGCGGCTACCTCTTTTTCCCAGGCCTGGCGCAGCGCAGCCTCGGTAGTGGGAATGCCGGCGTCATTGAGCGCCTGCTTGAAATCAACGGTCACAGGGTCACCTCGATGTCGCCGAATTCAACGGTGCGAGCGGTTACCAGGTAAATGCCGGCGGCCTGCTCGCGGATGTGGGCGGTACCTGGTACCAGGCGTTCGTCAGCCTCCACCAGCAGCTCCATCTGCTGGATGCAATCGCGTTGGCGCAGTCGATCGCGCTCGGCCACCAGCGTCACCAGCAAGCCGCTTTCGCGGATCATGTGGGCGATGTCCTGGGCGATGCTGGAGCGCCCGTCGACCAGCACGGGCTGACGTGACGGATCCAGATCCAAGTCGTTGCTGGTGATCAACAGATCGATATAAAGGGTCATCCGGCAGCCATCTGGATCATGTTTTCGAGTTCGAGCGGGCTCATTGCTTTGCCGGTGTGGATTTCCACTTTCTCGACGTGCGTCCCGCGGTTCACGTTCTGGTTGTTCTGGATCGATTTCAGCAGTCCACCCTGTGGCACGGCCGTAGCCCGCTGGGGGCTCAGGGATGGGGTGCTTTCACTGATCGCTTGGCGGGCACGCTGGGTCTTGTCGCTGGCCTCTTGAGCCACCATCGATGCCTCAACCGCCGGGATCTGAGGCTGTACCGGCTGGGCAAGCATCAGCGGCATGGGCGCCGACCACTGCATGGCCTCGGCCGCGGTGGGGCCAGGCTGCGGCATGGCCATGCCCGGTAGCTGTGGCGGTGCCGGTACGTCACCGAAGGTGGTCTCGATATTCACGCCCGGGATGCTGTTTAGCATCTCGATCAGGCCGTTGATGGCCTTGTGGAAGATCCCCACGATGCCATCCCAGGCTGCCCGGGCCATGTTCCCCCAGCCGCCCATGCTGTCGAACCAGGCGCTCAGCGCGGCCAACTGGTCGGACACCCACTGGAAGGCCTCGGTGTTGGTGATGGCCGCTACGATCTCGTCCCAGTAGACGACAGCGGCCACCAGCGCAGCGCCCAGGGCGACCACGCCCAGCACCACCCACACGATGGGGTTGGCCAGCAGCGCGGCATTGACCAACCACAGCGCACCCTGCCACAGCAGCGAGGCGGTTTTCGCGATCCCCATCCAGGTGGCCATCAGGATCAGGCCACTGACGAACAGGCCGATGTACAGCGTATGCAGCAGGAAAGCGCCGATGCTGCGCCAGGCCACGATGTTCAGGCCCAGCCAGGCCAGCTTCGACAGACCCACCACCATGGTCATGGTCGAGACCAGGGCAATCACACCCATGATCGCCAGTGCCAGGATGCCGATAACCCGGGCCAGGTTCGGGAACATGAGCGTCCAGCGCATCAGGGTGCCGGCGATGTCCGTCAACCAGGTCATCAGCGGGGCCAGGATCGGGATCAGCACCTGGCCGAACGACACGCGCAGCGCCTGCACGGCGGCGCCGAACTGCTGCCATGGGTCGACCATGGCTTTGGCCATCTTGTGCGCCTGCTCGAGGCCGCGCACTCGGCCCAGCTGATCGATGCCATTGGCCAGGCGTCCGGTGTCGCCCATCAGGGTGGTGATCAGGCGCGCCGCCTCGCCGCCGAAGGCGTCGCGCAGCTTCTTGCCGTTGGCCTCGATCGACAGATCACCGAAGCGGCCCTTCAGCTTCTCCAGGATACCGAGCATCGGCAGCAGCCGGCCCTGCTGGTCGGTGAAGCTCATGCCCAACTTTTCCGAGGCGCCGGTGATGTTCTCGAAAAAGGCCTTGTACAGTCCGCCGGCCTCGCCGCCTTCCATGGTGCTGCCGAGCGTGCCGAGCACGGCCATCTGCTCGGCCAGGCTCACACCGGCGGTGCTGGCCAGGCCGCCGGCGGCCTTGAAAGCCTCGCCGATCTGGTCGCCACTGGTGCGGAACAGCTGCACGGCCATGGCCGTCTGGCCGGCCAGGTTCTCGACCCAGGCGCCTTTGCCCATGGCGTCGGCCTGGCCCTTGAACAGGTTGTACATGGTGCCGACGTATGCGCCCATGGTGTCGGCGTCGGCCTTGGTGGCCTTGGCCAGCACGTTGCTGGCGTTCGTAAAGGTCGCCAGCTGGGTGCCAGTCAGCCCCTTGATCGCGCCCTCGATGCTGTAGGCCGAGGCCACGAAGTCCCGGGCATTGGCGCCGTAGGCGACGGAAAAGGCCAGCGACTTGCGGTTCAACGAGTCCAGGGCATCCTCGGCAACGCCCAGGCTGCGCACCTCGCCCAGGGCGCGGTTCTGCTCCAGGGCGGGCTCCATTGCTTTGCTGATGGCCACGCCGGCGCCCACCATCGCGGCCAGGCCAATGCCCGACTGCTTGATGTACTTCTCGCTTTGGTCGGCGAGATCGGAAAACTTCATCTGCACCTTGGCGAGCGGCGCGGTTACCTGCTCGTTCAGACGCATGATGAAGTTCAAGCGGGCGCTACGATCGGCCATCAGTTCCTATCCGTTCAATGCGTGCGCGATGCCGTTGGCGATCGCTATTTCCATTCGCCGCCAGTACTCGTCATCGAGCCATTTGGCGGTGCCCAGCACCTCGGCCGTGGGCTCGATGCCGGGCATCCAGCGGCCGGCCAAGGCCAGCAGCTGGCCCAGGCCGTCCTCGGTCAATCGTTCGGCGTGGTCGAGCGCTTTTTTACGGTCACTTCAACGTCCGGGGCGTAATCCTCGAGCAGCACGCCAGCGAGCTGCATAACCATCAGCGGGTTGGCCAGCAACGGGCGCAGCGCGTCTTTCTGGTCAGCCTTGACGGTGCCGGTCAGCAGGTTGTGCGCCGGCGCGACCTTGTTGGTCGGGGTCATGGCGTTGAAGTACTTGGTCACGTCCTGGGCGGTCAGGTTGAAGCTGAACTCGGTTTCGCCGATCTCGAGATCGATGGTGCGGCTGGCGGTCATGGTCAGATCCTTGGGTCAAAGTGGATTGGGTTGCCGCGGGAGCACGTTGCGCACGTACGCCTGCAGGCCGATCAGCATTTGCCGGGTCAGGGCAAGCTGGTCGCGGAGGGTGAAATAATCCTGTCGAGCGTCTGCTGTGAGTTCGGCGGTTCCTGCATCAGCCACGCCGGCGGCGCCGGGATCGGCATGCACAGTGGCGGGGGCGGCGCAGGTGGCTGCGAGGCGCAGCCGCTGACGGCCAGCAGCAACATCAGCGCGCAGCTGCTTGTTCTGATCGAGCGCATGGTTCAGTTCCTGGGTGTTGGTGGTGTCGAGCTGCTCGAGCTCGATCAGCAGCTCGCGGCCGAGGCGCAGCGTTTCGCGCAGCGAATCCACTGCAGCGGTCTGGGTTTTGGCGGTGGCCACCGCCGTGTCGCGGTCGGCCGATACGTTGTCGAGGCGCCACAGCACGGCCAGCAGAGCCAGCACCAGGAACGCGACCAGGTAGCGCGGAAATCCAGTCATCGGGCGCACCAGTCAGCCTCGGCCAGGCGCCGGCGGTGCAGGCCACGCACGAAAACAGGCTTGCCCTGGGCGTCCTTCACGTAGGCCCATACCGGTTTGCCGCCAGGGGCCCAGGCGAGCGCCTTGCAGCCGGCGGCGATATCGCCGGCGTTGATCAGGCCCACAGCCCGGCTTGCGCAGGTGGTGGGCACGCCGAAGTTATGGGCGTGGCTGCTCAGGGCGTCGAAAGTGTTCTGGCTGATCGCCGGGTTGGTCAGGCAGTCCGCCAGGCGCAGCTGGTCGTGCTCGACCACCAGGCGCTCGACCTCGGCGCAGCGCTCGTCCGACCAGAAGTCGCCGACCACCACCGGATGTGGGCTGGTGTGGCGGGTGATGCCCTTGCACACGGTCGGCAGGCCACCGGCCAGGCGATCGGCATAGACCACGTTCTGGCCCTCGCCTTCCCACATGCCCAGGAACGCCTGCAGCTGGGGGCTGAACATGTTCAGGGCGCCACTGCCGATCAGCAGCGCCCCGGCGCTGGTGGCAACTTTCGCGCGCAGGTTCATGGCTTAGGCTTCCACTCGCGCAGCATCTGCCGGTACTTCGGAACCAGCAGAACGATCTGCAGCAGCATGTAGAGCGCGGTCAGCCCGTAGGCCACCGCCGACCAGTCGATAGCACCGGTCGCGCCGGTGGCGGCAACGCCCAGGGCGGGCGATGCTTTCGCAATGGCGAGCGCGGTGTCCTGGGCAACCTGGTTTGCGCTCATCGATGAGCCCCTTTTTCGAAAGTGGTCTGGCATGGCACGCAGCGGGTCATGCCGCCCAGCGCTTGGCGCGCCGCCGGAATCTCCCGATCGCAGTCCTGGCAGTGGGTCAGGCTGGGGCCCGTTGAGCGCGGCCGGGCCAGCTGGGCGGCGATGGCCTGGTCACGCTGACGCTGCTCCAAGGCCTGGGCGCGGTCGAACGGGCAGGTCATCAGCGCAGGCCCTCGATCTCGGTTGCGTCGAGGTACGGCACGCCGTTGATGCGGATGAAGTCCGGCGAGGTCACGTCGAACGGCACCTTGTGCTTGCTCTTCTCGCCGCCCTTGCTGTCGATGTTCAGCAGGCTGGACACCTTGAGCTTCAGCCCGAAGGCCTCCACGCGCAGCTCCTCGTCCCCGGCCTTGGCGAAAAACACGCTGTCGAACGGCTCCAGGGCTCGGAAGCTGCCAGCACGGCGCGCCGCCTCGATCAGCAGGGTGAAATTGCTGGTATCCAGCTCCAGCTCGCCGGATGCGCTCACGTCGCCGTCGACGTGGCCATTGGGTACGCCCTTGTCCTGGGCAACGGCCGAGTTATCGGTGATGTCCAGGGTGGCGGTCTCGACGTGAACCAGCAGGTCGCCAATGTTCACGTCGAAGTTTTTGCCGCTGATACGTGCCATGCGGGCTTACTCCGATTCGTCGGTGGAAAGGTCGAGCGCGATGTTCGCGGTCAGGTCTTTAGGGCAGTTGTGCGGGCGCAGCTTCAGATAGGCCTCGACCTTGGTCTTGCTCATCCACACCAGCTGCACGTCGCCGTCGACCGGGGTCTGGATCTCGCCCGGGAACTGCTGGCCAGCGAACAGCACCGACTTGGCCATGGCGCGCAAAGGGGCCATCAGGGCGCTGGTGTTGGCGGCCATGCTGTTGGGGGTGTTGTTCAGGCGGCGATCGGCAACGCGCTGGATCAGCAGCACACGCACGCGGCGGGCGGCCTTGTCGGCGATGCGCAGGTACTCGACTACCTGGAAGTCGCTGCCCGGGGCGTCCAGCATGTTGCCGTCGCCCCAGAACACGCCCGGGTAGTCCGGATAGGTCTGCGGTACCGAGAAGCGCGCCTTGTCCAGTTCGGCCAGGTAGGCGTCGGGCAGCGGCACGCCGTCTTTGTCTTTCGGCTTGGCGCCCAAGCCCACCACGGCGCCGGTGGCCACACGCATGGGGCTGTCGGCGATGCTTACGGCAGCGTTGGCCAGGCGGCCAGCCAGTACACCCAGGTCGTTGCCGTGCAGTTGCGGCACTGCCAGCACGCGGGGCGCGGCGATGTCCTTGGTGATGGCCCGCTGCGCTACCAGGTAGGCCGGCCAGTCCTGGGTCGCCTGCTCGATCCCGGGGGTGCAAGCCATCACGAAAGTGCGGCGGCCGTAGGTGTTGTTCAGCGCGACGGCGGCGCCGTGCATTTCCACCAGCTCGGCACCGGCGGACACCGGCGCGGTGATCACCACGCCCTCGACCGAATAGCCTTGCTGCTGGGCGTGCTCGAGCGCTTCCTGCCAGGTCACGTCGTCAGCGATCGGCGCGGCCAGGCAGGCCCAGCGGTCGCCGCCGTTCTGGCGAGCGGCGGTGATCTGGGTCTTCAGATCACTGGGCGGCACGCCCAGCTCGCCGTCCAGGTCGCTCTGCGTGTTCAGGGGGATCAGTTTGCCGATGCCCTTTGGGGCCGGGCCGATGAAAAGGAAATAGCGCTCGATCTCGGTCACGGCACCCTGGCCGAGGTTGAGATTGTTGACGCTGACTTTACCGAGTGCCATGTGGGTGCCTCGTTAGCGGGGAGAGTTAAGGATTTGCTGCAGCACCAGGTGCACCAGGTGCGATACCTCGCTGGGCGATGCGCCCAGGAAATCGCGCTTTGGCAGCTTGATGTCCCAGCTGGTCGGGCCTGGCTTGTCGCCCTTCAGCGCACGGATCAGCAGCCCAGCCTGGCCAAAGCGCACGTGCTCCTTGATCCAGTTCACCGAGGCGCGCTGCCAGCGGGTCTTGCCTTGCTTGTTCACGCGGGGCAGGCGGATCCGGAAGCCCAGGCGGCGCAGGCGCTTGGCCTGCTCGTCGGTGCTTGGCGCGTCGACGTTCACCGGGTTGGCCTTACGGGCCATCGCGGCAGTCATGCGCTCGGTGCGGCCGTGGTGGTGCTGGTCGGCGATCCAGCCCTGTAGGCCGTTTTTCCAGCCGAGGGTCGCCTGTTCGTCCGAAAGCTGGACGACGTTCAGGTACTTGTTCTTGATCAGGCCGCTAAGCATCTTGCGGCGGCCCTTGCGCTTGGCTTTGGCCGGTTCGTAGGCCGAGCCGTCCAGGTTGGTCTGCTTGCGCACGCGCTGGTTACTCATCGAGCGCACGCGCTTGCTGACGGTGTTCAACAGGCGCCGGCGCAGCTTGGGCGTCAGCTCCAGGAGGGCCAGCTGGGTTTTCACGTCCAGCATGCCGTCCATGCGAAAGTCGAAGGTGTTACGCGCCATAGCTGGCCACCTCGCCGTGCTCGGCGACCCACAGGTCAAACGGCACGAACGCCCAGCGCTTGCCGAAGGCTTCGATCTCGCCGTCTGCCTGCTCGGCCAGGTATTGAGGCTCGACGAACTCCAGGGACAGCTCGACGTCGGCCAGGTCGTTGTCCAGCTGCTCGATGTCGAACGTAGGCGCCGGCAGCGCGTGATCGGCTCGGCTTTCGTCGTGGTTCTCCAGCCAGCTGCCGACCAGGGCCATCAGCCGGCCCGGGTGGTCGGCGAAGCGCTCGAGCACCACCACGGCGCGATAGCGCATGTCGCCCAGGTGCAGCCCCTGCAGGTCGTCCTTCCAGACCAGATCCAGGGTCACCTGCTCGGCCCAGCTGTCCAGCTGCTCGGCGGACACCAGCTGGCACTGCAGCAGGTAGGCGGTCAGGGCGCGCAGCTTGTTCATAGCAGCGCCGCCGTGATGCGGCCGCGGCCCTGGATCGAACGCACCGCCTGCTGGGAAAAGGCCAGGAACTGCTCGCGGGTCTCCGGGCTTTCCTTGGCGACGTTGGCGGCCTCGGCGCGGCGGTTCACGGTGGCGAACTGCTGCAGCAGGTATGCCTTGGCACGGCAGTACACGGCGCGCTTGTAGGTGGCGGCCATGTGGGTGCGCTCGGGCAGCACCAGGGGATCGGCCGCTGCCACATTTGTGATGCCGGCGGCTATCCACTGGGTTTTGCGCTTGGCCAGGTCGCTGTTGACCTCGCCCATGGCGATTGCCAAACCATCGGCCAGCAATTCCACCAGGTACTCCGCCGGCAGGCGGTAGCCCTTCTGGAACTCGGCAACGGAGAGATCCGGCCAGAAGCCGTCATTCTCGATCGCCTGTTCCACCAGGTTGGTGGGTTTGCCGGAAAAGCTCATTGCTGGCCGCTCGAATAGGGCGGGGTGACTGCCTTCGGTGGTAACGGGCTGCACGCAGCCGTTACACCTCGACAGGCCCCGCTGGGGGTGGGTAGACGGTTACTCGGGAGTGCCTTCGGCCTGCTGCTTGCGCAGCGCCTTGCGGGCACCCTCCAGGCGGGTGTTAACGCCGATCTCGGCATACAGCGCAGTGGCGCGCTCAAAGTGGGGAATGGCCTTGGCCCATTCCTTCTCGTCCATGGCCAGGATGCCGAGCACCTTGTGGTACCGGGCCGGGATGCGCTCGAACAGCTTCCATTCGCCATCCACCAGGGGCAGCAGGTTGGAAACGTAGGGTTCGGGACTGCGGCCGGCCTTGTACTCGGCCTCGGCCCACTCGATCACCTCATCCGCCACGAAGGTCTGGATGTTGCGATTGAAGCGCTCCGGCAGCGTCTGTCCCTGCGCCATGGCGAAGGTAGCCAGCTCCAGGCCCTGTTCGAACTGCGCGGTATCGAACAGCCACACCAGGACGTACACCAGTACCGGGTTGGCGTAGTTCAGGCCGCTCTCGCGGTAGCGCTGCACATACTCCAGGTACTTGGGCAGCAGCTCGTCGCGCTTCAGCTGCTGACGCAGCTCGCGGCTGTCGATCTGGCTGATTCGCTCCAGATCGGCGGCCAGCGAGGCCTCCATCAGCTTGAGGTGCTTCTGCGCGTTGGCCGGGCTGCTCAGAGCATTGACAGCGGTGTAGGGCTCGACGGCAGGTGCCACGCTGGCGGCAACGCCTCCGGCGAGCACAGCGCGCTTGTGGCGCAGGGCGAGGCTCACTCCGCGTCCTCCAGGATCTCGACGTTCTCGGTCAGCGCGAACTTCTCCAGCTGCTCGATCACATAGCCTTCGTTACGGCTGTTGAAATCCTCGACGCGGGAGCGGCGCGGGTTGTCGATGGTCTGCTTACGCCAGCTGGTGTCCTGGAAGTAAATCGACAAGTTGTCCCAGCTGCTGACCAGCACGGCATTAACCGGGAAATTTGGCACGGTGAACGCCGGCAGGCCGCCGTAGGTGGAGATCACCTGAGCGTTTTCGATGCGCTCTTTCTCAGTCGGCTTACCCGCCTGGGTGGTGTAAAGCTTCGCCTTGTCGGCAGCCAGCAGGTCGCTGCCGATGATGGTGATCAGGTCGCCATCGTCGCGCAGCTTCTCGTCGACCATCTGCTTGGTGTCGTGCACCAGGGCATCGAGGTTGGCGTAGTCACCACCTTTGCCCATGGTGACCTTGCCGGCCACCTTGCCTTCACGCAGCACCTGCGCCGGGATCTGCTCACGGGCCTGCTGCAACCAGCCCTTGTTCACGTCCTGAAGCTTCGGATAGGCAACAGGGTCAGTATCGTCAGCAGCATGGGTGCCATGGAAACCGATGATGATCCGGTCTTGAGCCAGGCGCTTCTGCACCGCGGCCGAGTAGCGATCAGCGAAGTCAGGGAACTTGGCCCAGGCGTCGATCTTGGCGTAGGGCAGGCCAACGTCGGAGTGAGTATCCTGCAGCTCGTACTTGGTGCTATCGAGCGCCGACACGTCACGAGCAACGCGATCCTTGGTCTTGACGTCGGTACGGCCAGTTACCGGGCCGTTTACACCGATAAACACCTTCTCGCCCTTGATTTCGCTGACCGGCACCACGTTGATGCGCTCCAGGAAGTCAGCGCGGGCGGTGATGGCGTCGTTCAGATCCTGGGCAATGGTCGGCTCGACAGTGAACTGGCGGCTGGCGTCTTCTACGCCGTAGCTTTCCGCCATGTCGGCCTGCAGCTGTGCGTACTGTTCAACAGCCCGTTGGCTGAGTGGCTGTGCCATGTCAGAGCACCTTCTTCTTGGCCGGGGCGGCGGCGCCGGTGGAGCGCGGCAGCGTGCGGCCCTGGGTGGTATTCAGCAGAGCGCTGAACTGTTTCTCGATGCCTGCCAGGCGCGCTTCGAGGCCCTTGCTGGCCTTGCGGCGACGGCTGAACTCGCGGTCGGCCTCGGCCTGCTCGACGATTTCGGTGACGGCGGATTCGACGGCATCGACCT
Organism: Pseudomonas sp. URMO17WK12:I2; assembly: GCF_003253735.1. Taxonomy (GTDB): domain Bacteria; phylum Pseudomonadota; class Gammaproteobacteria; order Pseudomonadales; family Pseudomonadaceae; genus Aquipseudomonas. The sequence goes on from NZ_QKYW01000001.1 coordinate 574,523, forward strand.
GTTCTTCGCTCTCGGTTTCGTCGACTTCTTCAGCGACGGGCTCGATCACGGTCTGAATGCCGGCGGCGACCAGCAACAGCTGCTCGAGCAAGGCCTTCAACGCTTTCGCGGTGGCTTCATCCATTGGTGGGGTGCTCTCGGTTGGGGTTTGCGGGGTTTCGGTGGGCGCCACGGCGGCGAAGCGCTTGAAAAAGGTGGTCAGTGCGGTGATCAGCCCTTTGGTATCGGTGCTGTCGGGTTCTTCGTCGCGCAGCTGACCCAGCTCGACGGACGCTGCGTAGTAGGTCGCATCGCTAGTTCGGCGGGAGAAATACAGTTCCTGGGTGCCAAGGCTGGCCGGCTCGTCGGTGACGGCCAAACCGGTCAGGTACGCCTTGCCGCTGCCGGCGAAATCCGGATAGATCTCGATGCTGGTGAACAGCTTCTCGCCGCGGTCGTTGAGCTGCAGCAGCTTGTCGTTGGGCTTCAGCTGCGCTTCGAGGGCCACCTGGCCCTCTTCCAGCTCGGGGTCGTCCTCGACCAAGCGCACCGCGAAAACGGTGCCATGCGAGCCAGACCAGCGTTCATGGTCGGCCCAGATGACAGCGGTATAGCGAGACGGCTTGTAGGTCTCGGCGATGTCGCGCAGCTCCTGCACGGTGATCTCGCGGCGATCTGCGGTCGGGCCGCTGACGGCGACACGTTTCCAGTACGAAACAAGGGAGCGGGGCATGGGCTGAAAGTGGCTCGTCGGTGATCAGATGCCGCCACGATAGGCACCAAAAAATGCCTCAACAATCGATACCGTTTTGAGCTATTTCTAAAATCAAAAAATAGGAATAACTAGGATTTTATCTGCGCGTTCGCTGCGTTTTCGCCGCATAGACTGCGGCCCATGCCATACGCCATCGAAGTAAAAGAAGCCGCAAAACGTCTGTTTCTTCGCCGCACCAAGCCGAAGGAAATCCAGGCACAGCTCGGCCTGCCCAACGTCCGGATCGTGTACTACTGGATCGCCCGCGGCGGCTGGGACGAGATGCTGACGGATGAGGAACCGCTGACCGCTGTCAGCCGCCGCATCACCCTGCTTTTGGAGAAACCCGACGCCCTGGGCAAGGCCGAGCTCGACGAGCTCGATCGCCTGACCGGGATTCGTGAGCGCCTGCTGAAGCAAGCCAGCCGGCCGGCCGCACCATCGGCGCCGGCAGCGAATGAGCACGATCAACGAGAGGGGCGTGATTCGCCCCGGGGCGAACGGCGCGAGCGTGGCCACCGCGGCGAAGGCGGCGGCAAGCGCAAAGAGAAGAAGCCCAAGAACGACATCAGCGGCCTGACCGAGGTGCACTTCCTGGAGAAGTTCACGTCGACCATGTACGGCTACCAGCAGCAGCTGTTCGAAGCGAAACAGAACCCGCTGACCCGGCGGATCCGCAACATCCTCAAATCCCGCCAGGTGGGCCTGACCTACTACTTCGCCGCCGAGGCCTTCATGGACGCGGTACTAACCGGCGACAACCAGATATTCCTGTCGGCCAGCCGGGCCCAGTCCGAGATTTTCCGTAGCTACATCGTCGGCTTCGCCAGTTCCTGGTTCGGCATCGAGCTGACCGGCAACCCCATCACCCTGAGCAACGGCGCCGAGCTGCGCTTCCTTTCGACGAACAGCAGCACCGCCCAGGGCTATCACGGGCACGTCTACGTCGACGAGTACTTCTGGATCCGCGATTTCCAGAAGCTGCAGACCGTGGCCAGCGCGATGGCCACCCACAAGAAGTGGCGCATCACCTATTTCTCGACGCCCAGCGCCGTCACCCATCAGGCATACCCGTTCTGGACGGGCGAGACCTACCGCAACAGCAAACGCGGCAAAAAGTCGGGCCAAGCCTGGCCGGCCGAGGCGGCCTACACCGCCGGCGCGCTCTGTCCGGATGGCCAGTGGCGCAAGGTGATCACCATCCAGGATGCGATCGCCGGCGGCTGCGACCTGTTCGACCTCGAGCAGCTGCGCAACGAGTACGACGACGACCGCTTCGAACAGCTGTTCATGTGCAAATTCATCGACAGCAGCCAGTCAGCCTTCACCCTGTCGGATCTGGAGCGCTGCTATTCCGATATCGCCCTGTGGACTGACTACGACCCGGACGACGATCGCCCATTCGGTAACAGCCCAGTCTGGCTGGGCTATGACCCAAGCCGCACGCGTGACGACGCCACCTGCGTGGTGGTGGCCCCACCGCTCGAGCCGGGCGGCAAGTTCCGCATCCTGGAGAAGCACAGCTGGCGAGGAACGTCGTTCACCCACCAGGCGGCCCAGGTAAAGAAGCTCACCGAGCGCTTCAACGTCCAGCACATCGGCATCGACATCACCGGCGTGGGCTACGGCGTGTTCGACATCGTGCGTGACTTCTACCCGCGGGCAACGCCGATCCACTACAGCCTCGAGGCGAAGAACGCCCTGGTGCTCAAGGCTCAGGACACCGTGCAGGGCAGCCGCATCGAGTGGGACGCAGGCTGGAGCGATATCGCCGCGGCCTTCCTGACCATCAAGCGGGGCACCACCAACAGCGGCCAGATCACCTACAGCGCCTCGCGCACCGACGCCACCGGTCACGCCGATATCGCCTGGGCAATCATGCACGCCCTGGCCCACGAACCTCTCAACACCAACAAGCGGCGCCGTAGCCGCTACGCAATGCAGGGTACCCATGGCCAAGCGACCACCAGCAAAGCAACAACCGCAAGAACGACAGCCCATGCGAGCCTTCACATTCGGAGCACCCGAAGCGGTGCTCAGCGACAACATCGGGCAGTACCTGGGCGTGTTCGCCAGCGACAACGCGCAGATCTACACGCCGCCGGTGTCGCGCATCGGCCTAGCCCGCCTGCTGCGCGCCAACGCGCACCACGGCGCCATTCCCAAGTTCAAGCGCAACATGCTGTTGCGTGAGTTCCTGCCCTCAGAGGGTTGCAGTGCGCAGACCATGGGCAATGCGGCGCTCGACTTCATGGTGTTCGGCGAGGGCTACTTCTATGTCCGGGAGAACGTGTTCGGCCAGGCGCTCGCCCTTGAGCACCTGCAGGCCATCAACATGCGGGTGAAAGTCGATGGCGGCTTCCAGATGCTGCAGCGCGATGGCAAGGCGATCGACTTCCAGGAACACGAAGTGATCCACGTGAAGGACTACGACGTGGAACAGAATATCTACGGCGTACCCGACTACCTGGGCGGCCTGCAGGCGCTGCTGCTCAACGAGGCGGCGACCCTGTTCCGCCGGCGCTATTACAGCAATGGCGCCCACGCGGGGTACATCTTCTACACCAACGATCCGGATCTGAGCGAGAAGGACGAGGAAGAGCTGCGCGCCCAAATCTCGGCCAGCAAGGGCGTGGGCAATTTCCGCTCAATGTTCGTGAACATTCCCGGCGGTAGCGAGAAGGCGATTCAGATCATTCCGGTGGGCGACTTCCAGGCCAAGGACGAGCTCGAAAAGGTGAAGAACATCACCCGCAACGACGTGATCGCGGCCTGGCGAATGAACCCTGCCCTGGCCGGCATCATTCCGGAGAACAGCGCCGGCTTCGGTGATATCGAGAAGATCGACCGCGTGTATACGGCCAACGAGATCAGGCCCATCTGCCTGCTGTTCAACAGCGTGAACGAAGTGCTGCGAGGTGATCGGCATATCAGCTGGCGGGAGCCGCCAACCGTCGCCGCATAAATCCTACGGGCGGCAGTTGTGATGCCACTCTGCCACCCTTTTATGTGTGAAAATAGGTTCCTTAGAAGGCACCTGGGGAGGGAGCGATGAAGATTGTCTGCAAGGCATGCAACGGTAAAGCAAGGATCGCGTCACGCCAGGTGCTGTCCCTGGAGTTCTCGAAGCTGTATTGCCTTTGCCTCGTGCCCCATTGTGGGCATCAGTTCGTCATGAATCTGACCTATTCCCACGCCACCCGCCCCCCTGCCGGGACGATCGAGCAACTGCTGTTTGACCGGCTGCGCGACCTCCCCAGGGCGCAGCAGCGGCAACTGTTCGATCAGTTGGGGGCGGCGTCCGTATAGCGGCGGATATCGGCTTCTACTTTGTCGATATAAGATAAACCTAACTGCAGCACTCCAAGTAACCCAGCTTTAGCTCGGTCAGATAAATCGACACCACTGGTTGCAATTTCGCCAATTAAACATACTGCATTCTTAACTTCGTCCAAAGTATCGGTGGTTCCCTGTAGTTCCTTTGCGTCGACACGCATTCAACTCTCCACTAGTTTGTGTTATCGATACGAGATTTTAAAAAAGTGAGAACCAATGCGTCCAATTTAATAATAATATTGGAAGCCCCACATGTTCATAGCCCATATTAATAATATAAGGCTAGAATTTTTTGCAACCAAGATAAGCTTTTCTTAGAATGAGCCTTGCTGTAGCGTGTATCAGGTCAGCCATCATCTATAAGGACATTGCATGACAATTGATGACATCATCACTAAGCTACGTATGATTGGGGTGAAAGATCACCATATTGAGCAGTTGGTCAAAAGGAGAGCCTTCGCGAATGGTTCGGCACAGTTCACAGAACAAGAGCGCCAACTTTTAGAGGATAGGCTGGCACCTGTGGAAAGAAGTGACGGCGTTGTTGCCATTAAACGTCGTAATAGTGTCGAGCCAGAAGTGATCGGGCAGAAAAACTTTCTCGAGCTTCTTAGCTTAGGGGGTGACGCCTACATGGTAACTTCACTATCCCACCGCGACGGGATTATGCAAATTGAAAAGTGCAAATTCCTAGGGGCAGATAATAAAAGCGGCCTAGCCACTTTAAAGAGCTGGATACTCTGAATTTCTATTAAAAAAGGGGCTGTAGGCCCCTTTTTTTTACTGCAGTATTAATTTTAGACACCAACAGCATTTATCTTCAGCATGATAGCGACTCTTCCAGTTCACCTACTCGACGAGTCAGGAGCTTGATCAACTCGGCCTGAGTGGCGATCACCTGGTCATCGCGCAGCGACTGCTCGAGGCGGTAGACGATCTCGCCATTCATGCTGCGCTGGTTCTCCCCCGAAACATCGAAGATCTTGCCGCGCAGGCCGTCCGGCAGGCGAACGACGAATTTGTCAGCAGTGCGGGAATCCATACGGCTCATGCTTCCTTCCTTCAATTCAGGGTGTAAAGAGTAGCGGTGGTTTTGCGTGGCAGCGGCTTGGCCAGCACCTGGTGCACCACGTCGGCATCGGCGTCGGTCAGGTCGCCGGTGCGCTTTGCGTCCTCGGCCAAGCAGAACAGGTGTCGCCGTGCCTGGGGTGTTTTCGCTACCAGGTAGCCGATCAGGGCGCCGCCGACAGCGGCGGTGGCCCTTAGATGGCTGGCCATTGTGGTAGCCTGCGTTTCGCTGCTGGTTGGGTGTGCTGCTTTCATGGGTATTGCTCCTTGCTGGTGGTAGGTGTCGGGGAGTTGCACCTCCTCGACACCCTTCTTTTAGCCCGCCGCTTTCTGCGCCGTGGCTGTGTAAACGCGGTGCATCTGGTGCCGAACGTCAAATTTCCCCAAGTCCACGCCGTCCACGTTGCGCAGGTGAACCACTGTCACCTCCGGCGGAATTTCATGCGGCCGTGCCATCCAGTGGGTGATGGTCACCAGCTCGGCCATGTCCTCGGCAGTCGCGTACAGCAGGTAGGCCGAGGCAATTGGCAGCGTGCCGTCCAGGCCGTTGGCGGTGTATCGAATGTCCATGCCACGTCTCCCTTGTTAGCTGACCCGTTCAGTCCGTAGTCGGATGGGTGGCCAGCAGATCGAGCAGCGCGGTAAATACCTCGGTGCCCATCCGGTTGGCGGTCAGGTGGCTGTAGTCCAGGCCGATCTCGCTGTTGATCCACCGCGCCCAATCCGGGCGCACCAGGTTGATCATGGTCAGCAGCAGCGCCCGGCGTGGCACGTCCAGGCCATGCAGGGTTTTCAGCACCGCCTGCATGGGGCCGAGCTGCAGGCTGGCCCAATTGCTCGGGTGCTCGGCCAGCCGCGGGAAGGCCTCAACGCCAACCAGATGCGCAGCGCGCTCCCAGGCGGCGTAGAAGGCGAAGTGATCCTCGAGCGCAGGCGCTGCAGGGCGCAGAGCAAGAGCTTGGAAAGTGGTGGTGGTCATTGCGAGATCTCCATTTCAGTCAAGCCCTGAGGGCGACGAGAAACAAAAACCTGCGTACCCCCCGAAAACATCCGGAACAACCGGAACATTTTATTGGCGATACGCTGGAGCCCGCGAAATACGGGGCTTCCAGCAACATGAAAATGTTCCGGTGAAACCGGAACAAACCGGAACAGGTTTTTAGAAGAAAGCTCTAGAGGCCACGCGGCACTAGGGCTGCAGCGATTTTCCTGAGAAGGGAAAAACCGGAACATTACCGGAACATGCCGGAACAAATTTGTTCCGGTTTGTTCCAGTGTGTTCCAGCCGTACCGGAACAGTTTTGGGTTCCTAACCATCTGATATATATAGGTTTTATTAGATAAATCATTAATGTTCCGTTTGTTCCGGACAGATTGAGGGACTACGCAGAAAACATTCCCGGCATGCATTCCCACCCCACACAGGCACTCAACCCCCCCTTTCATCACGCTACCCCCCGCTTGGAGAACACCAGGCAGTTGAGGGGCCGCTTCTCGATGCGGGAGCGTACTTTCCTGTTCTCAATGAACTTGTGGGTGGTGCTGTTCTGCAGTGATCGGCGCAGCAGTGCGGCAGGGATCACCTCTTGGCCAGCCAGGCGGCAACGTTGCTGGAAATGCTCGATGTTGACCGCGATCAGCTCGCGCTCGGCGCTGTGGTTGAGGGTTTCGCGGATCTCTTCACGGGTTTCGTTGTTTTCGGTGATCGTCACCACTTCCTCATTGAGGAAATGGAAAATCTGCCAGAACTGCGCTGCGGTCTTGTTCTCGGCGCTGCAGCTTTGCTGTCGATCCAGGGCGCGGCCTTCCAGGTGCTTGGCCAGCGCCTCGAGGTCACGATCCGACCACGCTGGGAACATTGCCTGGGTGGCTTTGGCCGCGGCCATCACCTGGGCATGACAGAGCACGATGCGGCTATGCTTCACCCCGGCCAGGCCGGCGAAGCGCTGCTCGTAGTGGTTGAAGGCTTCGAAGTAGCGTTCAAGCCAGGCGCTCTCCTGGAGCAGAACGGCGCGCAGGTAGCCCGCCAGACTTTCCACAGGCATGGCCTTGATACGCTCGGCCAATGGCTTCAGTACCGAGCTGTGGTGTTCGGTGGTCATGTGCATGTACACGATCCGGGTGATGATCGCCTCGGAACCGTCGACGTTGGTGTTCTGCGAGATACACACGCCGCCGCGGAACAGCAGGGCGTCGACGTCGCTGCCCGCGGTTTTCACACCGGTCACGCGCAGCTTGGCCATGTGGTCAAAGAGTGGCTTTATCTCGTCCCAGTTGTATTGAACGGTGGTGGTGCGGCCCAGTGCATCGGTGGTTTCCTTGTCGGACTCCAGCAGCACCACCGGCAGATTGCTCACGCCGGCCAGGGCGCGCAGCAGGCCGATCGCTGAAGCACCGCTACCGCTGGGCTTGATGCCTTCCTCGTTGTTGCGGCCGCACAGCTTCCATAGAAAGCGCAGCAGCAGAGTCTTGCCGGCGCCGGCGGTACCGGTCAGTTCCAGGAATGGCCAGCTCGCTTGCTTTGCGCGGATCTGCTGAGCGAACAGAGTGCCCGTCCACCAGGCCAGGGTCGCCAGACCGTTGAGATTGAACACAGCGCGGAAGTCGGCAAACCAGCTGGGGGCGAACTCGTCGCCCTTCACCATGTGGAAGTTGCGGGTGCTGGTCTTCAGCCCCTCGCCGGCGATGTTCAGGAAGCCGTGCTCGTTGGTGGCCACCATCCGCCCTTTGTGAAAGCCGAAGGCCGGGTAGCAATAGGTTTTGGTCACCTCGTCGTAGCCCACAAAGGGCAACGTGCGCACGGTGCTGGGGTTGTCGAACCAGGTGCCCTTGAGCATGGCCAGAACCTTCTCCCCGCCATCGAACTGGCCACCCGGCGTGCGCTCGAGCATGGCCTTGGCGAACCCGCGCGGATCCGTGATCGAGCTGGGGGCCAGCGGCTCTTTGCAGTTCAGGCGGGCGTTGGCGAATTCGAAGCGAAAGAAGTAGCGCTGCTCGCCGGTGATGGCGTCCTTCTCCACGTACTCGAACGTTGGCACGCAGTTGGCCACCTGGCTGATGGTGCAGTGCTTTGAGAACGTGGTCTGGTTGCCCTCCACCTTGTCGTCCTTCAGCTCCTCCTTCAGCTCGCCCATGGCCACGCGGGCTGAGTACAGACGGCTGCCGTGCTCGAGCAGGTAGAAGCTGCGCTCGCGCTTGAGGTACAGCAGGTAGGCCATGTGCATGGGGCTCTTGGCGGTGAACAGCCGGCCGCGGTAGCAGGCCTCTGCCATGAATTCCGCCGTCAGCTCGCCATCCCGGTACACGTCGTCCCAGTCGCGTTCGCCGGCGAGCGCCGTCCAGGCGAGCTCCTTCATTTCGCGCAGCATGCGCAGGTACTTGAGGATAAATTTGCGGCCGGCCTTGTCGTCGTCCAGTGCCAAACACCAGGTCACCAGCTTTCCCTTGTTGGCCTCGACGATGTCCCAGGGGAAGTTGTTCGCGCTGATCGAGGCGATCACCTTGAAGCCTGCCAGGTACAGCGCGATAGCGTGAAAGATGCCCTCGACCACATGAACCCGATCGCCTTTCTCGATGGTCTGGCCAGGTGGCATCCAGCCGCTGTTGCGGTAGGTCATGCCGTACTTGATGCCGGCCTTGTCGCCATCGTTGGCGGCCACGGCCGTGGCATCGATGATGCGCTCCCAGTAACCGTCGCATAGGTCGAACCGCACTGTGTCGGCATACGCCCCGCTCTTCACCTTGCGGCGCGCCTGGGTGTACCAGCCGGCCAGCTTGCTGATATCGAACCCGCGATTGCGCTGCAGGTATGCGTCGGCGGTGGCGTTGGGGTTGCTCGGCGTGACCGGGAAGCGCTCGCTCAGGTTTTCGAACAGGTAGCTGTAGCGGTCGCGGGTCTTCTGCTCGAACTGGCATTCGTTCTCGCGGTTGCATTTCAGCTGGTAGGGCTTCTCGCGGCTGATGTACAGGCGGCGCTGTCCACAGCCGGGGCATACGCCTTTCTGCAGGTACGTGCCGTTGACGCTGGTGAAGTCCAGGTCGCGGTCGTTCTCCAGCGCCTGCACTACGTCCAGGCGATAGATGTCGTCGAAGTTGATGCGGTTGGCCATCTGGTTCATTGAGCGTTGGCCTGTGCCCGCACGCGCTCGGATTGCTCGGCCGCCTCGATGGCCATGTGAATCATGTTGATGAAGACGGTGGTCTTGTCGCCCTCCTGCTTTGGTCGAGTGATGAAGTGCCCCTGCTCGATCTCGCGCCGGATCGAGCGATCCGATAGGCCAGAGCGGCGCGAAAACTCCTGAACCGTCACGTATGGCGTGTCGATGGTGATCTGCATTCTGATAATCTCCCCTGTGATATTGCCGAGCAATGTTCCTTACAAGGAACACATTATGTTCCTCACAAGGAACAAGTCAAGAGGGAGAAACACGTGGATTTGCCTGCGAAGCTGAAGGCGATACGGAAGCGGGAAGGGATTACTCAGGGCGAGCTGTGCGAGCTGCTCGAGATGTCACATAGCACGCTGAAGAAATACGAAGCAGGCATCATCGAAATGGGGCTACCGCCTATTTTGAAAATGGCCAACCACCCCAGATTCAGGAAATACACCCTTTGGCTTCTAACCGACGACATCTCGAGCGCGTCGGAACAGATCAGCCCGCTGTAGCTATGTCGATCAAGAAAATGCCGGATGGCCAGTGGTTGGTAGATTGTCGGCCAGAGGGGCGTGCAGGCGCTCGCATTCGCCGCAAGGTGAAGTCGAAGAACGAAGCTATGCATGTCGAGCGGCGGCTGATGGGCGACGGCTCCAAGGGCGAATTCGAGAAGAAAACGCCCTTGGACGAACGCCGGCTGACAGACCTCATCGATCGCTGGTACCTGCTGCATGGCCAGACGTTAAAGACCGGGGAATCGCGTCTCTCCCAGCTGAAAACGATGGCCGAGCGGATGGGCAATCCCAAGGCGTTCAAGTTCACAGGCAATGACTTTGCCCAGTACCGAGCAGAGCGGGCTGAAGGGAAACACACCAGGCCGAAGCCTGGCCGCGGCCAGGCCAAGGGCGAGAAGCCCAAGCCGATCAGCGCGAACATGCTGAATCACGAATTGGCCTACCTGCGCGCCGTGTTCAACGAGCTCGAGCGCCTGGGCGAGTGGAAAGGCGAAAACCCTCTGGCCAGGATCCGCAAGCTGAAGTTCGACGAAGCCGAAATGGCCTACCTCGAGCCCGATCAGATTCAGCAGTTGCTGAACGCCCTGGGCGAGCCTACCGCGCACGCAAGGCTGATTGCAGAGGTATGCCTGGCCACCGGTGCCCGCTGGGGCGAAGCCGAGTCCCTACAGCCCCGCCAGGTGCGTTCCGGGCTGATCCACTTCAGCAAGACGAAATCCAGCAAGAACCGCTCAGTGCCGATCGCGGCCGGCCTGGCCAAGCGCCTGGCCAAGGCCCTGCCCTTCTCCCCCGGCTACGACAAATTCCGAGCTGCCGTCGACGCGATCAACCTCGAGTTGCCAGACGGCCAATCGAGCCATGTTCTACGCCACACCTTCGCCAGCCACTACATGCGCAACGGCGGCGACATCCTGACCCTACAACGCGTCCTCGGCCACACTACCCTGGCCATGACGCAGAAGTACGCCCACTTCAGCCCAGGGCATATGGCTGATGTTGTGCTGCACAACCCACTTTCAAAGCTCGATAGGAATGAGAAATGAACTCGAAGGAGAAAACACAAGCTAATCTTGAATTATGTGAGTCTCTTCTTGACGAAGTGGAAATGGCTTTCAGCTCACTTTCTCAAATAGCACTTAAAGCAAATCGACTTGCCAGACAGACTGGGCAATTTGAGCATATGCAAGCCCTACAATATGAGGCGAGCGGATACCCGACTACACTGTCAGGTAAATACAGCTCCGAAGTATGGAAGCTAATTAAATTAGCTGGTCGCGCCAAGCAATACAAAAATGAAGAGAGTCCTAATGGTTTTGTCGAGCGAGCTAAGGGGGATGCCCTCGATCAGATGGAAATCGAGCTTGAGATTTTAGAGAAACGTGCCAGAGAAGGGAGCCCAAACCCCTCAGAAAGAAAGGCACGAATGAGTGACTGGCGAGAGGCATCTACGCGCTTGGCAAGTCGCAGGCTTTTTCTCCACACTTTTTTGTCAAACACATACTTTGAACTTAAGTTCTCTTCAGTAGCCCAGGACATTTTTGACCGGATCAGAGAACGGGTTGACGAGAGTATTGGTTACGTAGTTCCTGAATCCATAATGAAGTTCTCCGCTGTATATGAAAACTTAGCATCTGAAAACAATGAGGATTGGTCTAACGCTGTGCATAGCTGTCGCCGCATATTGCAAGACACAGCCGACTCGTTATATCCAGCCAGAGAGGATAAAATCATTGAATCAGGCTCGAAACCTAAAACAATTAAGCTAGGCCCCGATAATTATATAAATAGACTAATTGCCTATATTGAAGAAAACTCTGACTCGGAGCGATTCCAGCATATTGTTGGCTCTCACCTGAGTTACATGGGCGAGCGTCTGGACGCCATTTTCAGAGCAGCTCAGAAGGGTTCTCATGACGTAATTTCGTCGCAGGATGAAGCAGATCGGTATGTTGTTTATACGTACCTTGTTGTGGGGGACATTCTGAAGCTGAAACACGGGCAGGCTACAGAAATAGGCGGTGAGCATGGATAAGGTGGACGCATTGTGGACACTGTGATGGTATGAAATGTAAAAACTCAGAACCACGAAAACACAAAAGCCGCGCGGTGCGCGGCTTTGAAGGTGGTGGGCCCACACGGACTCGAACCGTGGACCAAAGGATTATGAGTGATCTAGAAACGGCTCAAGGCCAGTAAAACCGTGAATAACTTAGCGCAAGCAAAATAAGCTGAAAGCAGCGTCGTTACTGGACTTGAGTGAAGTTTTTAGAAAGCGGAAGAAGCTAGGCACTGTACCGCTAGTGTACTGTTTTTTGTACCGTTGAGGATTGCTTACGACCTAATCGGGCGCTTGGCTTTGCCTGCCATTTGCTGACTTCGAGCATGTAGATACGGCTCGCATCAAGGCCTGCGTACTGCGTGCCGTATGTGCCAGCGGAGATTTGCACTTACATAGGCACCAGCTTTGGTAGGTGTGCCTGTTATGAGCCCCCGCGACTCGCGGTCATGATGCTCAATTCGCAATCCTTCAGGAAGTGGATGTTTTTCGCTCACATAAAACCCATGGATTGGCGACGACGTCTCGATTACCTCAAGTGGAGCTCTGTACCGCACACCAACCTCGCCAGCGGGTAAAAGTGTTGGCTCCAGCCGCATGGTGCAGCTAGGTTTTGTACGAAAAGTCGGTACGGGTAAAATTGCCGCCATGATTGGCTGGAGGCCCGCATGGCAAAGCGTTACGAACTCTCCGACGCATCGTGGGAATTGATCAAGGATCTGGTTTCTCCAGAGCAGAAAATGGGTCGCCCACGCAGTGATGATCGTCAGGTGCTCCACGCAGTCCTGTGGATCCTCTGCTCGGGCGCTGCCTGGCGTGATCTGCCGGAACGCTTTGGGCCTTGGTCGACGGTGTATCAGCGTTTTCGTGACTGGCGCGACGACGGTACGCTCGACCGGATACCGGAGCGCTTGCACATTCGATTAAACCGGGAGGGACTGATTGATCTGGACACCTGGATGATCGATTCCACTGCGATACGCGTAACCCGAGCCTCTTCAGGCGCCGGGAAAAAAGGGGGCCTGAAGAACCGCTAGACCATGCTCTGGGACGTAGTCGAGGCGGCCTTACTACCAAGATTCACATGATCTGTGACGCCAATGGTGTTCCATTACGCTTCATTCTTTCGTCGGGGCAAACGAGCGATATCGCTCATGCCCAGCCGTTGCTGGATCAGGTGCGAATTCCCGGTAAGCCGGGGCGTCCACGCAAACGCAGTCGCTGGTTACTGGCTGACAAAGGCTATGACGCGCAACACCTGCGCCATTACTGCGACCGCTACCGAATACAGTCGGTAATCCCGCTGCGTGCCATGCCACACAAGCCTCGGCCTGGCCTGCCCCGACTCTTTGATCGTGCGGAACATCATTGAGCGGATGTTTGGCTGGCTGAAATAGAACCGCAGAATAGGCACTCGCTACGGCAAGCTGGCGAGAAGCTTTTCAGCCATGGTCACACTGGCCTGCAGCCTGCGTTGCATGCGGCAGTACTTTTCGTACAAAACCTAATGAGAAGGTTGCCACGCATGACAGCCTCACAACCCGCGAGTGGCATAGTCAAACAAAGGACGGAAAGTGTTTACCGTAGCATACGGTGATCGCGCGTTCCTTTGTCGCGTCAAGCTCACCTTTTCAGGCAAACCAGCCAGCTCTGTTTGAGTCTGAAATCGAACTCAATTTCTACACTAAGGAGCAGCTTGCTCTGTAGTTGATTGGGAATCGTTCTTTATAGGACTCTTTCTAAGCTAGGTGCTTGGAGTATTTCGTTTTTTAAGAACCATGAGTCGAGATTGGCGGCCAGTTTGTTGGGTATGTGTATCGTTTGTCCTGAGTCAAAGCTTTTCATAATATACTCGCCGGCTTTGCTTTTTTTGTCGAGGCTAAAGATTTCAGTTCGTTGAGTGGATGGACTGAAAGTGGACAATAAAAAAGGCGACAGGCTAATTATGTGGTCTCCGATTTTGCAGTAAATGTCACCTACGGAAAGAGGGGTGTTTGAGACTATGTCCACTTGCTCAAAGCAGGGGTGATCTCCTCGCAATAGACTCGCAGAGCAGGTGAACATTTCTGAGTTAGAGGAGTAGTCTAGTTTGTCATTGATAAAGAAATCCCATTTAGAGAAAAACTCAATGTCTAGTAAGGCTCTATCAATATGTTCCTGGTGGGCTGTCACTGCATCTTTGCTCGCGTGAGAGCCTTTGGGGCCTCGCCAATGCTTTTTGTCGTTGAGCTTTGATATAAGTGCGGAAATTGTTTCGCGCCCAAACTCAGATAGCTTATTTCCGCGGCCTTTGAACCATGAAGCAGCTAGTTGGGTGGATAGCGGGCAATCTGGTATTTCACGTAAAATTAGACATGAGCTGTGTAGGAGTTTTTGCCAGTGGCCGGGAGAAATACCACCTTTAAGCGCTTCTGAAAGGTCAGATGCCAACCCGCTCAGGTTAAGGTGGTGAGGCTTTTGATGGTGGTTTAATAGGCCTAGGCTGACGCTTACCATGAAAGATAATATTAGTTCGCCAAATTTCATTTGGTTCTCGTAAATAGCAGACCACTCTCTGTCTGCATACATGTTGCGATATGCGAAAGCTATAGGGTATGGGTACTGGTTGCTGACTTTGTAGCTGATCTTGTCTTTATTCTTAAGTGCGTTTTCTAGAGTGTTCAGCGAGAAGCGAATGCTGTCAAAATCGTTCTCGATTTTTTCGTAGCCTAGACCTTCAAATATTTTCACCTTGAGGGCATTAGCCTTTAGTTTTTCCTGGCTAAGAGATTTTTCTGCATGTGCTATCTCCATTAGTAGAGACTGCATGGAGTCATCAGCAATAGGTATAGTTATGCTGTGTACAACTTTCTTGGTAAGTGTTTGTACAGTCACGTTGTGGCAGAATGATGCGATGTGGTTTGCTCCGCGATCCGAGTTCAGAAACTCGGCTACAAAATTAATAAATCCGGGCTTGATTTCGTAGAAACGTACAATAAAAACTGTTTGATCAACTATCATGCCGGACTGCTCGGGCAACACCATGTGTACAGCTGGGTTATCACCTATCCGTTGTATGAGTAGGTCGTAGGGCTCTGTTCTAATTATGTTTTCTGCAAATGATGAAAAATCTTTCTTTTCAAGATAAGGGTCGTTTTTATACATTTGCCGGACGCTTTTCCCGACAATAACCTCGCTCTCGCCGCCTTGGAGTCTACCTAAGTTTCTTGTGCCTTGAATTGCTATGGCAAGTTGCTCTATAGGAACCCATTTTTTTGAGATTTTCTCGGCGACTTCATTGATTGGTTTTAATACATAGTGGTCGGGATAAAGAGAGTAATTTGCCTTGACTATTTCATCTATGGTTACGATGGCGTTGTTATAGGTTTTTTCTTTATTGCTTGATCTGCGGATAATAATATCTAGTGCATTGTCTTGAAGTGTGTTCTGACCGTTTGAGTTCGTGTTGGATAAGTCATCTGCTTTGACTAGGGTTACGTTTTTATTTTTGCTGGTTTCCTTACTGAAAATAAGTATTGCGCATTTGTTGCTTGTGTGTGGCAACAACTTGTCAGGGAGGCTGATTACAGTTTTTATTAGCCCTGCTTTAATCCATTCTTCTCGGACTTTTATTTCGGTTGCAGAAAATAGTGTTCCCATATGCACCAAAAATGCTGCTCGCCCGCTTCTGCTTAGCTTCTGTAAGCCTAGCTGAACAAAGTTAAGCGACATTTCACTTGAGATTTGACGATGCTCTAGTGTTTCGCGAAATTGATGTAGCGCCTGAGGCTTTGGGATTCGGTAAACGGGCGGGTTAGATATGACGTAGTCAAATAGCAAACCTTGTTCTTGTAGATGATAGAATGCACCTCCAAGCTTTATTGTTGCTTCTTCGTGATTTTGGATGTAGGCATATAAGGATGCGATGAACGCGATCTTTTCATTTTTTTCAATGCCTACGAAATGGCCGTTAAATATTCCTTGGGCTTTTACTGCTTGTAGAAAGGCGCCAGATCCCATTGCTGGATCTAAAAGGGTCTGCCCCTGCTTTACATCTAGCAGTGAAGTCATAATTGAAGCAATTTCTTTTGGGGTGATGCTTCCTTGGGTCTCTATGCTCAGTTGCCTCATGATCCAGTCCAGGATGCTGGTCAGCTCTGTTGGATTCAATTTGCAACGCCTTGCAACATAGACTAGGTGCTCCAATATATGTATTCTTGGTGGCTCTAGCCTTGTTAATAGCCTAGTATTGAAGCCTTTTTCGTTCAGCTGAGCAATAAATTGTCCTGTTATCTGCGGTAGCTCTACTGGCCTGTGAAGTGTTTGGCCCTCATCTAGGTTGTGTGTTTGGAAAGCTAGTAGTGTCGTGAAGCCCCACAGCAAACAGTCATCTTGCTGAGTTCCTAGGCGAACTGAACTATCGGCATATTCGCGAAGTAATTGTTTTATAACGGTGACTTCATTTGATTGACTTTGCATAGTGAAGCCGTCCTTTTAAATTCTGAGGAAAGATAATAGGTGTAGGTCACGATGCCTACGTTTCCTCTAGGGTTCACATGTTTTGTATTGTCCGGCACTTTGGAAATGCTGAGCATCCCCAGAACTGCTGCCCTGCTTTCGCCCCAGATTTCACGGTGCGAATCAGTAGCGCACTACCGCATTTCGGGCATTGCCGTTCTGCTGTCGGATCACTCCGGCGCTTGAGGTTTTGCACATGCTCGCGGTGGGTGGCGAGGGTCGGTGCGCGGCGGCCGGTTTGCAGGGCATGCAGCAGCGCGTCAACTTCAGCCTCGCTGAATACCGCCTGCTGGAATGACTTGATGTAGCGGATAAAGCCGATGCCCTGGGTTACGTTGGCCGGCACTTCTGTTTTAAAGGTGCTGCCGCCGACAAAGGTGATGACTGAGTGCAGGTGCTCGGGATTGACGCCAAGGGTGGCTTCTAGGGCTTTGAGGTGCTTGTAGTTCTGCCGCAGCGGGTTCTGGAACTTGAAGGTGCGTTTGTAGAGATTCTGCGTCCACTGCGCCTGCTTCTCGCTGCCGAAGATCCAGCCGCTCATGTTCTTCGTTTCCAGCACGAAGATGCCGTAGGGCGAGAGGAATACGTGGTCGATCTGCGTGGTGCCGTCTGGTGTGTTCAGGGTGACGTTGTGCAGGCGGCGGTAGATCTGCTTGTCCAGTTGCCAATGGGCGAACAGGCGTACCAGCAGTTCACCGATCTGCCCTTTGGCCCAGGGCGATTTGAGCAGGCCGATCAGCAGCGCTGCTGGGATGAACCAGGTCAGCATGCCCCAGACCTGGGCGACTATCGGGCTGTAATCCATTTTCTTCCTTGAGCCGAACTGCTTAATGGAGAGGCGAGCAGGTGTGCCGAAATCCAGACGCCTGGCACTGAGCTGATAATGGCCAATTGCTTTCGAGTGCTCAAGGGGATCGCGACCATTGTCCTATGGTGCGATGACGCACCAAGCGCTGATGAGCTCAGCTCAGCGTGCTATCTGGTAACGGGTGCTGCGCCCGCCACCGGGCAGTCGCTCGATGCAGCCCTTTTCCAGCAGGTCGCTCAGGTGACGGGTCGCGGTGGCTTTGGATACCTTGGCTACGGCCTGGTACTGGGCGGCGCTGATACCGTCCTCGAAACCGCGCTCGCCGCCATCGAGCAGGCGGTTAAGTACTTTGATCTGCTCCGCTGATAAGGTTTGGCTGCGGTGTGCCTGCCAGAAGCGCGCCTTGACCAGTACGCGGTCGATGCGAGCAAGGGCTTGCTCCAGGCTGTTGAGCAGCGTTGCTAGAAACCACTGCAGCCAGGCTGTGATATCCAGGGTGCCTTTCTGGCTGGCTTCGAGGATGCGGTAGTAACCGGCGCGGTCGTCGAGGATGCTCGCCGACATGGCGTAGAAGCGGATGGCTTGTTGCTCGCCCTGAGCCAATGCCAGATCGGTGATGGCGCGCGTAAGGCGGCCGTTGCCGTCATCGAACGGGTGCAGGGTCACGAACCAGAAGTGGGCGATGCCGGCGCGCAGAAAGGGGTCAAGGCTGGCATCGCTACGGCTGCTCTCGAACCAGGCGAGAAAGTCCGTCAGTTGCGCTTCCAGGCCGGCGCGCGGTGGCGCTTCGAAATGCACGGTGGGGCGGTCGATACGACCGGAAACCACCTGCATCGGCTCTTCGCCGCGCAGCTCGCCGATATGTAATGGTCGAGCTAGTAGTTGGTCATCTGTGGGGAATAACCAACGGTGCCAGTTGAACAGTCGCCGTTCGTCTAGTGGCTCTTGATGTAAACGAGTTGCATCGAGCAGCAGTTCCGCCAGACCTTCGGAACGTGAGGTGGTACGACCCTCTTCATTCAGTCCCAGGCGCCGCGCCAGCGATGAGCGCACCGAGCCGACATTCAGTTGCTCGCCCTCAATGGCCGAAGAGGTGACGATGTTCTGCAGCATGGCATCCAGGCTGCTCTGCACTTCAGTGTCACCGCCCACCGCACCGAGCATTCCTAACAAACGTCCCTGAGCCTGACTGCAAGCACGCAGCAGCGGGGCAAGCGCTTCGGCTTGCCAACTGAAGTGCGGCCAGTCGAGCTGCTGCCAGATCCAGAGCGGGTCATTCATAAGGGTTGTTCATCTGTGAGCCGATTAACGAGCCTATTCGGCTCATGCAGTGAGCCGATAATGCCGTCTATTCGGCTCACTGTCTAATTCTCAAGCCGGGCTTGTTAGGTTGATGAGCGCGTCTGATCAGGGTTGTTGCTCGTACGCTTTTTTCAGCGTTTCAGAAGCATCGTTGAAAGAGGTCATTTGTAGCCCCTGGGATACAAAATGGCTCAGGCCGAGCTGTCTTGTAGCTCAAGGGCTACAAGCTTCCAGGCATGACTCTGTATCTGCATCGGTTTCCGGTTGTAGGTTCGGTTACCGACGTCTGTTCCAAGCTGATCGCAATAAGGAGTGTTAGGCACGCGCCACAGCCAGAACTAGCAGGCGTTTGCGCTGTGCACGGCACGCCTATGCATGCCTTGGGTGCCGTCTCCAACCCCCGTGCAGACTGCTTTTCAGGCCAACGAAGTGCCGCCACCTTTTATCTTGCCCTCCACCTTTACCGTGCATTCTGAACCGCTGGGCTGAGTAAGTAGGTAGAGATAGTGAGTACTTCGACGCCGTTGGGTGGCGGGCGAGGGCAGGTCAGCGCTACTTGAGCGCACACGCCAGCTAACGAGGTCAGATTAACAAGGCACCAAAGGGAGCAGTCGCTTGCGTGGCAGAGGTGAACGGATCGAAATACAGCCCGAATACCTCGTGCAGCGCCCCCTTATTCAGTGATCGCTTTTCCGCCTTTTTGTTAATTTTGTTTCTACTCGAAGCGCTTCCTATGTCACTGCATGCCTTGTGAGCATTACATTGCCATATACCCGCATCGCAAGAGAGTACTGTGGAACCTCGCCTAGATTACGAGCAACCGCATCGTTGGCTTTCTTAGTAGCGTCAAGGGCTGTGGCACCTGCTTCCCACTCCAGAAGGAAGGGTTCAAGCCAGTTGTAGGTCACCATCACATCGAGTGGCCACGGTGATGCTATGACTGCGCGGGTTCCGTTGTTCAGCAATTGTTTTGGGAGACTGGTTGTCGAATTGTCCCACGGATTTTTATCAATACGGCCTCCACTGCACACGAACAGGATGACCAATTCGACGCCCGCCAACGCGGCAGCAAGAGCAGATGGAGCAACGAAAAGGTCGTCGTCATCGCGGATGCTGTGGAGGTAGCGACCCTCCCTGTTCAGCCCCCCGTGCGCGGTGATCACGGCCAAGCCCGCATCTTGCATGTCATTCGGTAGTCGGCGTCCGTTATTGACTGTAAAGCCGAAGTCCTCGAAGCATCTGCCAAGGTTCCTTAAAGCGATATCAAGAGTGGGTTCTCGTTCAGCGTCTTCTAGGCGGTATTCGTCGCTATCCATGCCATCTGCTACTTCTCCGAACCCAGATCTAGGATCAGCCGAAATCCACGCCTTGTAGGCGGTTCGGCCACTGGGTTCAAGATTGCTTGCTGCCGAGAGCCAGCTTAGAGACGGGACGATACCGATAGCCGTCTTTGTCCCCGCGAAGAAACCAAACGTTCCGTCTTCCGGTTGCACAACCACCAGATTGACGGTGACCTGCTGCAGGAACGGCTCCGCCACTAAGACAAGCCTTTCGCACTGGGGTAGGCGAATATTGAGCTCTTCCATCGTCATGTAGAAGATGTTATTCCCTTCGCTCCGGTCGACACGGCCATAGTCTCTTGGGTAATCCTGCAGCCAGGAATGGAGGCGATCCCGGAAGCTACGGTCAGACTTAGGCTGCTCGATCGCGTGGGCCTGTCCGCTGAAGACATGGATTACCGTCAGCTCGCCGTCACTGCTCAAAGCGAGGAAGGCGACATCAAGGCCCGCTTGGTTCAACTTCGCAGCGTATCGAATTGGCCACTCCAGTATCATCTCTGGTGTATCACCCACCGATGTAACGGTGTGGTCGGCGAGAAGCTCGATAGCGAATGCGTTCTCGGTAGGGTGGGGCTCGCCTTGCGGGCCGAAATCCAATAATCGCCTCGCCGTCAGTGCAAGGACTGCGTAGTCATGCGCCACATCAGAAGCATATGCTGCACGCTGCACGCCGTTAAAGATCTCCAGCACGGCCTCAGCACTTGGCTTCGCCGTCGAAACAGTCCGGACCATAGCGGCCATTCCTGCGCCTACCTGCTCAAGCGCTGTGTCTAGCGTGGCTCGCACATCTGGCGAAATGTTCACTCCCGCGCCTTCCGCTTTAAGCACCGATTGCCCTAAAAGTAATACGAGAGGAAGCAGGCGATTTCGATCTTCAAGTTCGCTCCGACAAGCCTCTGCTACGTCGGCAAGAATTTCGCCGAGCGGTCCGATCGCGGAGTCATCGGTTTCCATGAGTCTTAGGCTTAGCTGAGCGCTGAGATAGCGCGGATCCTTGTCTGCATCAAACCCAAGGTCTGACAAGATCGTCTTCATCGTCGAAAGGAACGAGCGCGAGAGATCAAAAAGACCCAGATCTCGCAGAACGCGATGGATGGCATAGACTTCGTGCCAAAGGTCGGCTTTTTCGACTGGGACGTCGACAGCCAAAGCACAAGCCAAGCCGATGAGCGCAACGACGTGGTTACGACAGCGGTGATAAACATCACCGAATGCCTGCCAGGCTAAGCGACGGCGATACAAACTGGTGTGGCCCATCAGCAGGATTTGTTCGGCAAAATCACGCGCCTGTTGGAACTGTCCCGCTGTAGCAAACTGGCTGGCCAACAGCCTCATTAGCCGAATATCTTCGTCACATTCCTTTGTGGCATGAGGGCAAATCGTACATGCGATTAGCACCAGTTGCTGCATGTATGCCAAGTCTACGTTCTCACCCATCTGACCACTGGTGAGGTGCACCATGCGTTCGATGGTACGTACGACGTCGTCAGGACTAGCGACCAATAGGTCGCGAGGTATCACCGTCACGCCTGGCTCGCCTACACCGATGTCGGCCAGCCAGTGCATCGCACTCTCAATAGATGTACGAATCTTTTCATCAGGCTCCCCGGAGAGGACTTCATTGGCATCGTCAGTCGGCCGCACCAGGTCCACGCCCTGCTCAGCGAGGTCAAGCATTGTGAGTGCCACTAGAGGGATGCCCATGTCACCACAGGACTCGACCGACAGTAGCGCAGTGAGGCCAGACCTGACGACACGGTCTTCTGGGTGGAGTGCAAGGAATCGAAAAGCCGATTGGAATAAGTGGCGGTAGTCGTCACGTTCGTGTTCAGGGATGAGCTCCTTGAGCATCATCGACTTGATGGACCAGATGAGAACTTGGGTGGCCTGGCGGCCATAGAGTTCGGATGAGGTGACAAGGCTTGCGACTTCGGCCGCGTCTCTTGGCTTGTCGACACTTCGTGCATGCATTGCGCAACAAACAAAGGCTAGCTCCTGCCAGTCCTTCTCCCATGCACTCGCCTCCTCAATAATCGCTTCATATTCCGGTTCTAAGGCAGACAGCCATGTTTGCAAAGCCAAATGATTGGCTGTGAACCCGGCGGTGGTGAAAATGTGCGATTCGCCTGACTTCACCTTTTGGGAATTCATGAGTAGCCGGCGATCTCTGTTCTCCCTAACTCGATCCGAGTTGGGAAACAGTTCCGACAGTCGTGCGTCAAACCGAGAGATTCGGTCGTTGTCTTCAAGATGCGTGGCAAGTTCGAGGCCTTCCTCGAGCCACTGTTGGTCTCCGACACCATCAGGCCCTTCTGGCAAGATATCGCGTGCCAACGCATCGTTGCCTGCCTGGTGAGATAGTTGCGCCACCTGTACGGCCGCCTCAACTGTGAGCGTCGCGAGATGTGGCCGTAGCTGAGCGATAACTTCGAGAGTCTCGCTATCCCGTCCAGTTCCTCCTAGCAGCTGGGCGAGAGCGTGGAGTCGAGCACCTTCCGGCAATGCTAGGCCCTCGAGCTCTGCCATTACGTCTGGTAATCGGCCTTGGAGTACCATGGCCCTCCAAGCCTGTGCGCGAGAGTTGATCACATCCTCGGGAGCAGCTTCGTAATGCAACGTTGCGACATAGCAGTTGTCCACGGAAAGCAGTAACTCCACATTGGCCGGCTTTCGAGCGGGGATTTCCGGGGCGTGAATCAGCACGTAGCCCTCCAGTTCCTCCACAATGGGTATGAGCTGCCGGCAAATTGAAGTCACGTGAGGCACCCACCGGTCTTCACCAACTCGGACTGCTGAAACACCGAAGGCTTTAGGTAGGTCGATGGAGGAGTCTCGATACTGGCTAGCGTCCGCGACCGCAACGAGACGTCGTTCTCCCTGTTCCTGAACAGTGCGTAGCAGGTCAGCGACTTCCAGCGATGGGCTATTCACGATGAGCACAAGTCGACGAAGAATAAGCATTTCTTGTTCGTCAAGCTCAAAGCCACGCAGTTCGTGTGTCGCCCGGACCAAGGCAGTGAATACAGACTCCGCCGAGTTCTTGGCAGCTGTAGTCGGCGGCAGGATTATCGTCGCGCCCTTGAATACGCGGCGTCCATCCTTATCCAACAGGTGCAAAAGTAAAGCGGAAACGCAGCGCCCCACCACTTCCCGGAGCGAACCGCCCTGAATCAAGTCGGCAGTACCTAGATTGAAACCTTTGCCGTATAGAGTGGCGGGGTTGAAGCCTTGAATAACATGCTTCGTAGCCGTAACTTGCTCATCCATGTGAATATCCTCAAGCTCGCTTTATTTCTTGGGGGATATTACCGGCTTCGTGCTACCCGTGTGCTCAGCGCGATCTGCCTTCGGGAGTACTGCCCGAAACACGGACGCTCGGCTACTCGTCACTATGTGAGCCAAGTACTTACGAAGGATCTAAAGAATGGAAGCCACCACTTAGCCGTTCCCTATTGGCCGTTCTCGGCCTATATCTGGCCTCTGTACTGTGGGGGTCGTCCCTGTAGTTTGCTGGTATATTTATGGTTAGCGTAAGCCGGCAAGGCCGGCTCACTTACGTCTGCTTTACAGCTCCAGGGAAAGGGGGGTGGCCGATGGACCACAGCATCTGTGTGAGCATATTCGCTGGTGGACGCGGCTGAGGAACCCTACTTCGAAAGCTCTTCGTTCGATTGCGCATGTCCATAAATCGCGTTGAGCAATCATAACCGCCCAGAGCCAGCCGCTGCGGGCATTATCAAGCCAGCTCTGAGCAAGTTTGGCGCCCTGATTGAACGCTTCTCGACAGTCGGCAGCCCAAGTGATTTCTATACCCGGATGGCCATCATGGGGTGGGAGGTAGGTGGTCACTGTTTTGATCATCTCGCACCTCCTCGGACTTCCGAGAGCGCCCGGCGATACAGCACCACCATCTCATCGAGAAGGTCCAGCGCCGAGTAAGCAGCGATACGCACGCGCATGTGATCGAGTGGTACACCCTCAGGCTC
Organism: Pseudomonas sp. URMO17WK12:I2; assembly: GCF_003253735.1. Lineage (GTDB taxonomy): Bacteria > Pseudomonadota > Gammaproteobacteria > Pseudomonadales > Pseudomonadaceae > Aquipseudomonas. The sequence goes on from NZ_QKYW01000001.1 coordinate 598,318, forward strand.
AGCCAATTGATCAAGCAGATGGCCAAGCATGACCGCACGCGTTTCAGCAGCAGCTTCAGAGGGCAGGGAAGAACGTTCGGATTCATGCAGCGGACTACGCTGCAGTGGGAAAGGTACAACACAGGATTCGAACTCAGCCATGGCGCACCTCCAGATCAGAGGCGGACAACAAGACCATAGGCCAAGGGCGGAGCTCTTGGGTAAAAAAGGGATAGCGCATTTTCCTTATGCTCCTCGGTTGAATTAAGGAGCTGCCACCATCCGTTCTGACGCAGTATGGTGGCAGACCGTACGGGGGTCAGAAACCGGTAACCGAGGGAACCGGCCAGGCAAAAGCCTGCCCCGCACGGCCTGCCATAGATAAGCGACAGCAAACACTTGTGTGCATGCTGGTCCGCTATGACGGTACCGCGCCCTCGATTTTTCGGGTTCTGACGCCCGGCCGTGGGATTTACCACGACGGGCGCAGTCTAGCCCTTGGGTTTTGGGAGGGCAACAAAGTGTGGCGTAGGGAACTTGTGGGTCTGTGCTAGGTGGTGGCTCAGGCTACGCAACGAACTTCAGTCGCCAATGATGGCGAATGCAGACGGCAAGTATCGCGCAGCTGGCTTAGCTGCGACCTTGGGCAGTTTGAAGGGTTAGGGTACGCAACTTTGTTTGTTCAGACGTTCTGATGGCGCGGCGGCTAAAGGTCTTCTGGGCTATACGCTGAGCATCCTCAGGCGAAATCCCGCCTTCAATCAGGCGTTCCACATAGCCCTCCTCCGAAAGCTCTGGCGCCCTCTGCGGATGCATATTACGCCCTGTCCGTCGAATGACGGTTTTCAACCAGCGTGACGGGGAAGTATGGATGGCCCCCTTCTCCAGTGCGCTTACCAGTTGGTTAGTGATCGCCTGCTGTTGATCAGCGGGAATTGAGCTGATCAGTTGGGCGACCTGTTGACTCTCCAGCCCACTCAACCGCGTGAGTTTTGCCGTGCGCCTTACTGATGATTCATATGAAGGTTCATATGGTGGTTCTAGGGGTGACATAGCTTTGTCACCCTCCCCCTGACATAGCTGTGTCACCCCGGGGGTGACAAGGGTGTCACCCTCCCCCTCGTTGCATTTTGGTGAGGGTGACAATTTGTCGGGGTAAGTCAATGCGAGTGTGTAGCCGTTAGAAACCTGCCGGCCGCTGGCACTGAATCGGGCGTCCTTTTTCAGTAGACCCGCAGCTAGCAAGGTTTTAATGGTGCGCTGAACTGTGCGCACCGAAGTGCTGCACTTTGCTGCAATCGTCTTCATCTTCGGCCAGCAGTAGCCGTGATCATCTGCGTTATCAGCAAGCGCCATGAGAACCAGCTTCGGAACAGGCGGGAGCGGTTGCTCCCATGCCCAGTTCATGGCTTTGATGCTCATAGCGGTCAGGCTTCTTCGATTACGCGGGCAATCGCAGAGGTTTTGAAGTAAATCCGTCTGCCGATTTTGACCTTGCACGAACGCAGCTTCGCAGACATTTCGTTATCGCTGCTTAAGGAGATCCTTAAGCCGTCCTTGCTACGGTGCAGTACCTCCGCCAACTGTTCGAGGGAAAGCAGTGGTGAGCCGCCGTAACGGTTCAGCAGGGTTTCTTCGACTGTCATCTTGCGACTCCTTGTATGGCTTGCGATACACTGCGCTCATTACGCAAAAAGGCGTAAGAGTCCTTAAAAAACACCTAATATCCATATTTTGGACATTAGGTACTTTTTATGAGCGAAGGCTTAAGATGTCAAGCACGATTGAAGACCGCGTCATTCTGATTCTGAAGGAGCAGATGTCTCCGGCTGACCTGGAGAGCCTCAAGGGGCACGAAGGGCCGTTTTCGGCGCTGCTCAGCCTATGGAGTCAGCCGCCTTACGCCGGTCGTGGCTTCTGGGAGAAGCTCTCCCAGCTCACAGGCATTCCGTCCGCGCGCTGGCGTAGTGCGTTTTCTCGCAAGCAGAAGCCGACCTCCGCCATGATCGAGTCGATAGCCCACTTGTGGCCGAAATATGCGTTTTGGCTGGTCACGGGCGTGACCGATGCAGCTAATGGTCATGTCGCGCCATTAACAGCGCTGACATTTCCTGAGTTTCTCCATGCAGAGCAACCTGGCGCCGATACGTATTTCAGTAAATCCATATCTCTTGCAAAGCGTCTGTATGAAGAGGGTGAGATCGATCTGGAGAGCGACGATGCGCGTCTCGCGGCAGTGGAAAGGACGCTTCCTTTGGCGCACTGGGTAGGCAGTGATCTGGTTGACGTTGCTTATCAGTTGGCCGACAGCGATGAGTACCAGGAGCTCGTCAGCGCGTGGGAGCGCCGAGAGGAGTCTCGTGCTGAGCACCTTGGCAGGGTGCTAGGCACTGATCGTCCGTGGGAGCGCCATCTGGAAGAGAGGAAATCTCTCGGCCTAAAGTCAGACCCTGTACACGGACAAGACCCTCGCGTTACACACCAGAGCAGCTGGGACCTTTTCTACAAACCAGATAGCGAAGATGCCTGAGGGCAGTAACCGAAGCTGCGTCAGTTAAAGCCCTCAGTGATTGGCGAACTACGTCTAGCGCTGAATGGCTATTGATCAGCTGTCAGCCTGTTGCTTACTGTGCCTGGTCGCTTTCCTCTCCAGCTTGTCCAGCTTGCTCACGAGGTCTTCAGCGCGCAGGTGCGTGTAGCGCTTGAGCATCTGCATCGACTTATGTCCGCTGATGGCAGAAACCTCCTGATCGGATAGGCCACCCTCGACCAGCCGGCTGACCGCTTCATGACGTAGATCGTGAAAGCGAAGGTCGGGCATCCCGAGTTTTTTCTTCAGCACCCCCCAGGTTTTGGTGAAGGCATAAGCACGACGTTTCTCGTCCTTTCCAGGCTCACCGAAGAACACTAGGTTGCAGTCTTTGGGGCGAACAGGGTTGTCCAGAGCGGCCTTGAATGTCTCGGTGGCTAGCTTGGTCAAAGGGACGGTGCGGGCGCTGTCGTTTTTCGTGTCTGCAAGGCGCACCACGCGCTTTTTCAGGTCTACCTGATGGCAACGTAGGCCAGTTATCTCCGACGACCGCATGCCCGTTTCCAGGGCGATTTGGACGATCCATCCCAGCATCGGATTGCTGTGACTTTTCACGGCAGCGAGCAAGCGCTTTTCTTCGTCGGCGGATAGCCTCCGATCGCGGCCATCTCCAGGGCTCGGCTTGCGGATATTTAGCACCGGGTTGAACGTCAGGCCCAGTCCCCATTCTTGGATAGCTACCGTGAAAAGATGACTTAGCAGTGCCAGCTCAAGCCGCACGGTATTGTTGCTGGTTGGGAGGCCGCGCTTGCTGAGAGTGCCGAGCCTTGTGTCGCGGTATTTGGCAATGACTTCAGCTGACAGAGCAGCCAGGGAATACTTACCCAGGTGCTGGATCAATTGCTTTGCCTTGGTGGCTTCGGCTTTGCGAGTGGTGGGTTTCTTGCTGGGGGTCACCTCAGCGAGGTAGCGCTCTAAAGCTTTTTCCAGCGTCATGCGCTCGGAGCCGCTGCGCTGGATGTACACGCCACGCACCATTTCGTCTTCGGTGCGGCGAGCCCAGTCTTCGGCGTCGCGCTTGGTGCGGAAGGTTTTTGCGTTGGTCGGCCAGCCCGTTTTGCGGACTACGGCTTTCCAAGTGCCGGAAGGGGTTTTGACGATTGTTGCCATATGAAAAGGACTCCAAAGGCAGACTGGCTTACCAGTACTGTACCGATTTTGTACCTTTTGGCCATGGAGCCGATTGTGAGGGCACTACCCCAGAAAGCATAAAGCCGCGCAGTGCGCGGCTTTGAAGGTGGTGGGCCCACACGGACTCGAACCGTGGACCAAAGGATTATGAGTCCTCTGCTCTAACCAACTGAGCTATAGGCCCCCAGAAGGCTGGCGGAGTATACCGATGCACTTCGCCGAGTGCCAATCCGATACATCCTGGCTTGTGCGCAGGTGTGAAATGGTACATCGCGTGACAAGCGATCCCCTGCCCGCCCTGCAAAACCACGTGCAATCCCCTCGCCGCTTTGTTCATAATTTGCACGACGTTCCTATCCCACCGTGCCGCTCACGCTGACGATACGAGCCCAACCAGCCTAGCCGGGCCCGTACCTTGACGAGTCAGACTTCCAAGATCACTTACCTCAGACGCCTGGTCGCGATCATGACCAGTGTGGTGGGTGTGGCCGTGCTGCTGCTCACCTATCTGCAGGTCGAGTGGGACAGACGCGAGGCGCTGCGCCAGCACGTGGCCGATATGGCGAACCTGTCGGCGGCGCTGACCCGGCAGGCGGAGTCGACCATCCGCGATGCCCATACGGTGCTGATCGGCATGCAGCGCAAGCTGCAGATTTCCGGTTATGGCGCCGAGAACCTGCGCGAAGTGCTCGAGGTGGCGCGCGCCCAGTCGGCGATCCTGGCCGATGTGGAAGGCTTCACCGTGCTCGATGTCGACGGCCGCCCGCTGCTCACCACGGTCCCTAACGCCACCACCAACTATACGGCGCTGGATCGTGACTACTTTTCGGTACACCGCACCCATCAGGTGACCGGCCTGCACATCGGTGCGCCCATCCAGAGCCGCATGAGCGGCGACTGGGTGATTGCCCTGACCCTGCGCCTGAGCGATGCCCACGGCGAGTTCCGTGGCGTGGTGCTGGCCACGCTGCTGGTCCAGCGCTTCGTGGACTTCTACCGCAGCATCGATGTCGGCAGCCAGGGCGTGATCGGCATGGTCAAGCGTGACGGCACCCTGTTGGTGAGGTCGCGGGAGTCTGCCCAGAACGCCGGCCTGGACATGTCCAGGAGCCCGGTGCTGCGTACGGTCAACGAAGACGGCGTAAAGCGCGGCAGTATGGTGGTCACGGCGATGATCGACGGCGTGAAGCGCATCTACGGTTTCGATACCAGCGACGAATACCCGATCTTAGTGGCCGCCTCGCTGGGCGAAGAACAAGCAATGGCCGCCTGGCGCACCCGCGCGCTGCAGACCTGGTCGCTGAGTGGCGGTGTGCTGGTGATTCTGCTCTCCATGGGCTGGCTGATCTGGCGCGCCCTGGGTCGTCAGGGCCGCATGGAAGCGCGCCTGCAAGGCATGCACCGTGACCTGGCGCTGGCCAACCATGCGCTGGAGATCATCGCCGGTGAGGACGCCCTGACCGGCCTGGCCAATCGCCGGCGCCTGGACGAAGTGCTGCGCGCCGCCTTTCAGTCCGCAGCCACACAGCGCCAACCGCTGTCGTTCGTGCTGCTGGACGTGGACTACTTCAAGCGCTTCAACGACCAGTACGGCCACCCGGCCGGAGACGAGGCGCTCAAGCAGGTCGCCGAGGTACTCAAGCGCCATGCCCGGCGCAGCGCAGACACCACCGCCCGCTACGGCGGCGAGGAATTGGCGATGATTCTGCCGAGCGCGGAAAGTACGGCGGCCATGATAGTGGCCGAGCGCATCCGCGCCGATGTCGAGGCGTTGGCGATCGCCAACCAGGGCTCGCCCTACGCCAACCTGACCCTGAGCATCGGCGTCGCCTCATGCATTCCGGGGCAGACGGTGCACACGCCTGCCGATCTGGTAGCCGCTGCCGACGTTGCCCTGTACGCCGCCAAGAGCGAAGGCCGCAACCGCGTGATGCTGAGCGAACAGTCCGGCTGATCCGGCCTCGCAGCCATGCCCAGCTTTTTGCTGGGCAACGACTACAAAAACGCTAATTTCGCTATCCCCCACCTCTGAACACAATGGCCGCAACGCACGAACGGCTCGTGCGCCCGGGCCAGGGCTATCCCTGCGTATGGGCGCCCGGCCTCCTTCAGAGGGACGCAACGATGGCTGTCGAAACAACCCGAATAGACACCCTGGTGGTGGGCGCCGGCCAGGCCGGCGTGGCGATGAGCGAGCACCTGACCAAGCTCGGCGTGCCGCACCTGGTGCTGGAACGCGAACGCATCGCCGAGCGCTGGCGCAGCATGCGCTGGGATTCGCTGGTGGCCAACGGCCCGGCCTGGCATGACCGCTTCCCCGGGCTGGAGTTCGACATCGACGACGACGCCTTTCCGGACAAGGAAAAGGTGGCCGCCTACTTCGAAGCCTATGCGCGCAGCTTCAACGCGCCGATCCGCACCGGCGTGGAGGTGCACAAGGTACGCCGCAATGCCAATCGCCCCGGCTTCACCGTGGAAACCTCGGAAGGGTTGATCGAGGCCAATCGCGTGGTCGCCGCTACCGGCCCCTTCCAGCGCCCGGTGATTCCCGCCATCGCGCCGCGGGACGAGCGCCTGCTGCAAATCCATTCCGCCGACTACCGCAACCCGCAGCAGCTGCCCGCCGGGGCCGTGCTGGTGGTGGGCGCCGGCTCCTCCGGCACGCAGATCGCCGATGAACTGATGCAATCCGGCCGCCAGGTGTACCTCTCCGTCGGCGCCCATGATCGGCCGCCACGCAGCTACCGCAACCGGGACTTCTGCTGGTGGCTGGGCGTGCTCGGCGAGTGGGACCAGGAAACCCCCAAGGCCGGCCGCGAGCACGTGACCATCGCGGTCAGCGGCGCCTACGGCGGCAAGACCATCGATTTCCGCCGCCTGGCCCACCAGGGCATGACCCTGGTCGGCCTGACCCGCTCGTTCGACAACGGCGTGGTGCAGTTCGCCAACGACCTGGCCGACAACATCCGCCGCGGCGACGAGAACTACCTGGCGCTGCTCGATGCCGCCGACGCCTATATCGAACGCAACGGCCTCGATCTGCCGGAAGAACCCGAGGCGCGGCGTATCCCGGCCGACCCGGCGTGCATGAGCGAGCCACTGCGCGAGCTGAATCTGATCGAGGCCGGGGTGACGTCGATCATCTGGGCGACCGGTTTCGCCACCGACTTCAGCTGGCTGGAAGCCGATACCTTCGATGCCAACGGCAAGCCCCAGCATCAACGCGGCGTGTCCCGCGAGCCGGGCATCTACTTCCTCGGCCTGCCATGGCTGTCGCGCCGTGGCTCGTCGTTCATCTGGGGCGTGTGGCACGACGCCAAGCACGTCGCCGACCATATCGCCACGCAGCGCAAGTACACCGCCTACCGCGATGCCGAGCAGCGCCAGGCAGTCCCCGTCACCCGCCTGCAGGGAGTCAAATGATGCCCACCCATACCCGTATCCGCATGTTCAACACCAAGGACACCTACCCCAACCAGGCCCTGGACAACGACCTCTGCCAGGCCGTGCGCGCCGGCAATACGGTGTACGTGCGCGGCCAGGTCGGCACCGACTTCGACGGCAACCTGGTGGGCCTCGGCGACCCGCAGGCGCAGACCGAGCAGGCCATGAAGAACCTCAAGCAGTTGCTCGAAGAGGCTGGCAGCGACCTGTCGCATATCGTCAAGACCACTACCTACATCATCGACCCGCGCTACCGCGAGCCGGTGTACAAGGAGGTCGGCAAATGGCTCAAGGGCGTGTTCCCGATTTCCACCGGGCTGGTGGTCTCGGCCCTCGGCCAGCCGCAGTGGCTGATGGAGATCGACGTGATCGCGGTGATCCCGGACGACTGGCCGGCCCAGTAAGGAGGCGCACATGACCTTTTCCATCGTCGGGCGCTGCCCGGACACCGGCCAGCTGGGCATCGCCATCAGCTCGTCGAGCATCGCCGTCGGCGCCCGCTGCCCCTGGCTGCGCGCCGGCGTGGGTGCGGTGGCCACCCAGAACGTCACCCTCCCCGCCCTCGGCCCGCAGATTCTCGATTTGCTGGAACAGCAGGCGCTGGCGCCAAGCGATGCCCTGCAGCATGCCTTGAGCGCCAATGGCTGGAGCCAGTATCGCCAGGTGACGGTGATCGACAGCCAGGGCCGCACCGCGCTGTTCAGCGGCAAGGAGGCGCTGGGGCTGTACAACGCCGTGGCCGGCGAGCAGTGCGTGGCGGCGGGTAATCTGCTGGCAGGCGAGGCGGTGATCCAGGCGATGGTCGAGGCCTTCGAGAGCGCCAGCGGGCAACTGGCCGACCGCCTGCTCGCCGCCATGCACGGGGCGATGGCCGCCGGCGGCGAAGCCGGCCCTGTGCACTCGGCGGCGCTCAAGGTGGTGGGCGATCTGGTGTGGCCGATCATCGACCTGCGCGTCGATTGGGCGGATAGCGACCCCATCGGCCAACTCGATGGCCTGTGGCAAGCCTACCGCCCGCAGATGCAGGATTACCTGACCCGCGCCCTCGACCCCACGGCGGCGCCACGCTACGGAGTGCCGGGTGATGAATGAGCCCACCAGCAGCGCCCTGCTCGAGCGGCTGATCGGTTTTGCCACGGTCAGCCGTGATTCCAATCTCGAGCTGATCGAATTCATCCGCGAGTACCTGGCCGGGTTCGGCGTCGCCAGCGAGCTGTTCCACAACGCCGAGGGCACCAAGGCCAACCTGTTCGCCACCATCGGCCCAACAAATCGCGGCGGCGTGGTGCTGTCCGGCCACACCGACGTGGTGCCGGTGGACGGCCAGGCCTGGACGGTCGAACCCTTCCAGCTGAGCGAGCGCGACGGGCGCCTGTACGGCCGTGGCACGGCGGACATGAAAGGCTTTATCGCCTGCGTGCTGGCGGCGGTGCCAGAGCTGGTGCAACGCCCGCTGCAGGTGCCGGTGCACCTGGCGTTTTCCTATGACGAGGAAGTCGGCTGCCTGGGCGTGCGCTCGATGCTCGCCGAGCTGGAAAAACGCCCGCACAAACCGACCCTGTGCCTGATCGGCGAACCCACCGAACTCAAGCCCGTGCTCGGCCACAAGGGCAAGCTGGCGATGCGCTGCGAAGTGCACGGCGCCGCCTGCCATTCGGCCTATGCGCCCTATGGCGTGAATGCCATCGAATATGCGGCGCGGCTGATCGGCCACCTTGGCGATATCGGCGCACGCCTGGCCCAATCCGAGCACCACGACCCACGCTTCGACCCGCCCTTCTCCACCGTGCAGACCGGCGTGATCAAGGGTGGCCGTGCGCTGAACATCGTGCCGGCCGAATGCCAGTTCGATTTCGAGGTGCGCGCGTTGCCGGGCTTCGACGCGCAGAGCGTGGCGGATGAATTGCAGAATTACGCCGCCCAGCAACTGCTGCCGAAGATGCAGGCGGTAAGCACCGCCAGCGATATCCGCCTGCAACCGCTGAGCGCTTATCCGGGCCTGGCCACACCACCCGACAGCGAAGCGGCCCGGTTGCTGGCCAGGCTCTGCGGCTCGAATGATTTCGGCACCGTGGCCTTCGGCACCGAAGGCGGCCTGTTCGACGGCGCCGGCATCCCCACCGTGGTCTGCGGCCCCGGCAGCATGGAGCAAGGCCACAAGCCCGACGAGTTCGTCAGCGTCGAGCAGCTGCAGGGCTGCGATGCGCTGCTGTCGAGGCTGGCGGATTATCTGTGCGAACCGGTGTGATTCTTGATTTCTCGGGCATGGCCCGCTCCCACAGCGGTAGGGTGGATCGGGGCGCGTAGCGTGGGTTGAACAACGCGATACTCAGGGTATTTTCCCGGGTGTCGCTACGCTCGACCCGAGCTACGTTCCCCGTGGGAGCGCGCCATGCGCGCGAAAAGATCGCGGGCATGGCCCGCTCCCACAGGTGTAGATGCTGATATCAGCGCGGTAGGGCGTACTCGCGAAGCAGTACGCCTTTGCGTTCTGCCAGGTTTGCCATGGTTTGGCGGACTGCTCGCTTCGCTACGAGCGGCCGGCGTCCCGGTCCGCCCTACGAGCTGCGCTCGCCCCGGACAACAATCAATAATGTGGGAGCGCGCCATGCGCGCGAAAAAATCGCGGGCATGGCCCGCTCCCACAGAAATTGCGCTGACAGTTGCCTCACCTACCGTCACTTCTACTCAGCGCCCGGCTCACTCAACGCCCCCAAGCGCTCGCGGCAAAAATCCACGAACAGCTGCGCCGGCTTGGTGAGCTGGCCGCGTTTCAGGCGCGCGGCCACCAGCCCCGAGGTGGCCACCGGCTCGGTGATATCCACGGTGACCACGCGCTTGCCGTCGTAGGTGCATTCGGAGTGCGGCTTGGTGACCAGCAGCGAAAAGCCGAAGCCCTGGCCGACCATGCCGCGCACCATCTCGATGGACGGTGAGCTGAAGACGATATTGGGGGTCAGCCCCAACTCGTGGAACAGGCTGACGAAGTAGGTACGGCTCGGTGGCACGTCGAGCAGGATCATCGGTTCCAGGCACAGGTCGCGCAGCGACACCTGGGCCTGGCCGGCGAAACGGTGCTGCTCGGGCAGCAGCACGTAGGGCTTCTGTGCGGGCATCAACGGCTCGGTGGCGATGGTGCCGTCGAGGTCGTGCTCGTAGAGAAACGCCAGGTCGAATGCGCCAGCGGTCAGGCCCTGTACCAGCTCCTGCTGCTCACCATCGCGGATGCGGATGTCCACGCCCGGATAGCGTTCGCGAAAGCCGGCGATCAGCTGCGGCAGGTAGAGCGGCGCCACCGTCTCGAAGCAGCCGATATCGATCTGCCCGGCGACGATGTCGTTGTCGGCCAAGGCGTTCTGCTCGAACTCGCGGGCCATGCGCAGCAGTTGCTGGGCCTTCTCGTAGAAGCGCGCGCCGCTCGGCGTGAGCGACACACCCTGGGCGTGGTGGCGGATGAACAGCTGCACTCCGAAGCTCTCTTCCAACCCCTTGATCGCCGTGGAGATGGACGGCTGGGCGATATACAGCTGGCGCGAAGCCTCGGCCACGCTGCCCGCTTCCACCGTGGTGACGAAGTACTTGAGTTGCCGCAGGGTGTAGGAAGCCACGTGTCGATCTCGCTGCAATTACTGCCTGCACCTTACTCCAACACGACGCCCTGGCGGGGCGTTGCCTTGCAAAGGTTTTTCGTAAGTCCCGAGCATATTTTTACTAATTTTCGTTCTTGCCCGACTGACGCACCATGGCCCTCACCTGAACGACAGTTCCTGCCCGGCACGCACACCGGGCCACACAACAACAAAGATTTCGCTGACGCGTGACACAACGCGCCGCTTCGCCGCTTCGGCCCTACTGCCCCTGTTCTCACTACAACGAAAAAACAGCGAGGGAGTTTCCATGTTCAAGCATTTGCGTCCATCCATCCGCGCCGCCATCGGCCTGTCCATGCTGGCCGGCGCCAGCAGCGCGGCGCTGGCCGACGACAGCCTCACGGTGATTTCCTTCGGCGGCGCCACCAAGGTCGCGCAGACCGCCGCCTACTTCAAACCCTTCGAGCAGAGCGGTGCCGCCCGGGTGGTCGCTGGCGAATACAACGGCGAGCTGTCCAAGGTCAAAGCCATGGTCGATGTCGGCCAGGTGACCTGGGACGTGGTCGAGGTGGAAAGCCCCGAGCTGCAGCGCGGCTGCGAAGAGGGCCTGTTCGAGCGCATCGACCCGGCCATTCTCGGCGATGCCAACCAGTACATTCCCGGCACCGTGAGCGAATGCGGCGTGGCCACCTACGTGTGGTCGATGGTGATGGCCTACAACGGCGACAAGCTGAAGACCGCCCCTACCTCCTGGGCGGATTTCTGGGACCTGGAGAAATTCCCCGGCAAGCGTGGCCTGCGCAAGAGCGCCAAGTACACCCTCGAAGCCGCCCTGCTGGCTGACGGCGTGAGCCGCGAGGAGCTGTACAAGGTGCTTGGCACGCCGGAAGGCGTCGACCGCGCCTTCAAGAAACTCGACGCCATCAAAGGCTCCATCCAGTGGTGGGAAGCCGGTGCCCAGCCGCCGCAGTGGCTGCTGGCTGGTGACGTGACCCTGTCCGCGGCCTACAACGGCCGTATCGGCGTGGCCCAGAAGGAAGGCGCCAACCTGAAGATCTCCTGGAGCGGTAGCCTCTACGACCCCGAGCACTGGGCCATCGTCAAGGGCAGCCCGAACAAGGCCCTGGCCGAACGCTTCATCCAGTTCGCCAGCCAGGCGGATACTCAGAAGGTGTTCTCCAGCCAGATTCCCTACGGCCCGGTACACAAGCAGACCCTGCCGCAACTGCCGGCCGACGTGCAGGCGCAACTGCCGACCGCCGAGGCCAACATGGCCGGCGCGCAGCTGGTGAATGCCGAGTTCTGGATCGACCATGGCGAGGAGCTGGAAGAGCGCTTCAACGGCTGGGCCGCGCGCTGATCGGCTAGCGGCATGAGTAAAATAGCATTACGCCTTCGGACGACGTGTCATTGATTGCGCGATTTGCACTTACTGTAGGGCGTACTCGCGAAGCAGTACGCCGCTGGGCGCGAGTTGTGGTGGCGAACCTGGCGTGAATCGGAGGACTGTTCGCGGGCGCTACGAGCGGCCGGCGTTCAGGTTCGCCCTACACACTGATAAGAGAAAGGGGCCTTGCGGCCCCTTCTTTCGTCTCTGGTTCAGTCAGCCTGCACGGTAACCTGCTGCTGCTCACCCAGCCCGGCGATACCCAGCCTGATGGTCTGCCCGGCGCGCAGGAACACCGGGGTGGGCTTGATGCCCAGGCCCACTCCCGGCGGCGTGCCGGTGGAGATCACGTCGCCCGGCTGCAGGCTCATGCAGCGGCTCAGGTAGGCGATCAATTGCGGCACGTTGAAGATCAGCGTGCGCGTGTTGCCCTGCTGGTAACGATGACCGTCGACCTCCAGCCACATGTCCAGCGTGTGCGGGTCGGCGATTTCGTCGCGGGTCACCAGCCACGGGCCGAGCGGGCCGAAGGTATCGAAACCCTTGCCCTTGTCCCAGCTGCCGCCGCGTTCGAGCTGCCACTCGCGCTCGGACACGTCGTTGATCACGCAGTAGCCGGCGACGTGCTCCATGGCGTTGGCTTCGTCGATGTAGCGCCCGCCCTTGCCGATCACCACGCCCAGTTCCACTTCCCAGTCGGTCTTGGTCGAGCCGCGGGGAATCTCGATGGCGTCGTTGGGGCCGCAGATGGCGCTGGTCCACTTGTTGAAGATGATCGGCTCCTTGGGCACCTCCATCCCCGACTCGGCGGCATGATCGGCATAGTTGAGGCCGATGCACACGAACTTGCCGACCTGGCCGACGCAGGCGCCGATGCGCGGGTTGCCGGTCACCAGCGGCAGGCTGGCCGGGTCGAGCTGCGCCAGCGCGGCGAGGCCTACAGGCGTCAGCACGTCGCCGGCAATATCGGCCACATGCCCGGAGAGGTCACGAATCTGGTTGTCGGCGTCCAGCAGGCCTGGCTTCTCTGCGCCCTTGGCGCCGTAACGTAGCAGTTTCATGTGGGGTCCTTGTTCAGGTTCAAGACGATCAGACGCTCATGCCGCCATCGATCACATGCAGCGCACCAGTGGTGTAGGAAGACGCATCGGAGCCAAGGTACAGCACCAGCCGGGCGATTTCCTCGGCGCTGCCGAGGCGCCCCATGGGCTGACGGGCGACGAACTGGCCGTATACCTGCTCCTCCGCCACGCCCTGCAACGCAGCCTGTTCGGCAATGCGCGCACGCAGCGAGGGCGAGTCGACGGTGCCCGGGCAGATGGCGTTGCAGCGAACGCCCTGAGCGATGTAGTCGGCGGCCACCGACTTGGTCAGGCCGACCACCGCTGCCTTGCTGGCGGTATAGGCACAGCGGTTGGGCACGCCCTTGATGCTCGACGCCACCGAGGCCATGTTGATGATCGAGCCACCACCGCGGGCCAGCATGCCCGGCAGCGTGGCGCGGATCATCCGGTACATGGCGGTGACGTTGAGCTGCAGCGAGCGCTCCCAGGCGGCCTCGTCGCAGCCCAGAATGCTGCCGGCGTGCACGTAGCCCGCGCAGTTGAACAGCACGTCCAGCGCGCCGATCTGTTCACTGAGGGCGGCGATGGCCTGGGGCGAGGTGACGTCCAAGTGCAAGGCCGTAAGGCCCGGCACCTCCTGCAGCGCTCTGATGTCGATGTCGGTGGCGATCACCTCGGCGCCCGCGGCCGCGAAGGCCCGGGCGCTGGCCAGGCCGATGCCCTGGCCGGCAGCGGTGATCAGCACGCGTTTGCCGTGCATCTCGCTCATGCTTTCTCCAGGGTCAGGCTGCCCGTAGGCGTGGCGACCGGCGTGCGGCTGGGCGTGCCGAGCATGCTGCGCGGGATGGCCATGATCAGCGCGCCGCTGACGAACAGGCAGCCAGCCAGTACGTAGGTGCCGTTGTTGATGTCGCCGGTCATGGTTTCCGCCATGGCGGTGATCATCGAGCCGGTGAAGCCGGACAGGTTGCCGAACGAGTTGATGATGCCGATGCCGGCCGCCGCGGCGATGCCGGACAGCACAGTGCCGGGCAGCGTCCAGTAGATCGGCATCAGGCTGAGGATGCCGGAGGCGGCGACGCTCAGGAACAGTACCGAGAGCACGATGTCATGGGCGAAGTAGGCGCTGAGCATCAGCCCGACACCGCCGATGAAGGCCGGGATCGCGGCGTGCAGGCGGCGCTCGCCGGTGCGGTTGGAGTGGCGGGCATTGAGCAGCATCGCCACCGCGGCCACGCCGTAGGGAATCGCGGTCAGCAGGCCGATGTGCAGGCTGCTGGTGATACCGGCGCTCTTGATGATCGACGGCATCCAGAACGCCAGCCCGTAGAAGCCGGTGTTGAAGGTCAGGAGGATCAGCACCAGCAACCACACCCGCGGGTTGAGGAAGGCTTCGCTCAGGCGCGACGCCTTGCCGCTGTTGTCCTGCTGCAGGTTGGCCTTGAGCATGGCCTTCTCGGCGGCGGACAGCCACTTGGCCTTGTCGATGTTGTCGCACAGGCAAACGATCACCACGACGGCCATGACGATCGACGGCAGCCCCTCGATCAGCAGCATCCACTGCCAGCCGGACAGCCCGTGCACACCCTGCATCGCGGTCATCAGCCAGCCGGACAGCATGCCGCCCAGCACCAGGCTGACCGGCAGTGCCAGCAGGAAGCCGGACATCACGCGGCTCTGCCGGTGGGTCGGGAACCAGTAGTTGAGGTACAGGATCACGCCCGGGAAAAAGCCCGCCTCGCAGATGCCGAGCAGGAAACGCAGGCTGTAGAACATGGTGCTCGACTGGATGCCGAAGAACTGCGCCAGCGGCACGGTGAAGGCCACGGCCATCGACACCAGCGCCCAGGTCAGCATGATGCGGGCGATCCAGAAACGCGCGCCGAGGCGGTGCAGCAACAGGTTGCTCGGCACTTCGAACAGGAAATAGCCCCAGAAGAACATGCTCGCGCCGAGGGCGTAGACGGTGTTGCTGAACTGCAGGTCTTCGAGCATATCCAGCTTGGCGAAGCCGATATTGACCCGGTCGAGGTAGGCCGCCATGTAGCACAGCAGCAGGATGGGCAGGATGCGCAAGATGACCTTGCGGTATGTGCGATCCTCGAAGGAACTGTCGTGGTCGCGTGCTGGCGCGGCCGATTGCTCGGTACGTGATTGCATGGTGATGACCCTTGGGCATGCGAGCATGCTGATTGTTTTTATTGAAATGGGCTTCGCCGGGCGGTGCCTGGCGACACTGCGGTTACAGCAGATAAGGCTCCCTGGCTGGTATGTGGGCCGCCCCGGCAGGCAGTGGCGCGCCCCATGGCGCAGCGCTGTGCAGGGGAATCAACGGCCATGGTGCTTACCCGACCGTGGTGACGATGGCCGGTAATCTATGCCGCGGATCGATTCAATCCCAATGGCATTTGCTGATTAATCGATAACGTTGCGTTATCGAATCAGTCCCGCTCGCGCTGTGCATTGGCGAGCAGGATGTCGGCGAACTCGCGAGCCGGACCGAGCAGCTGATCGCCTTTGCGAGTAAGAATCCCGTAGTCCTGGGGCATCAGGTAGAACGGCGTGTCGAGCTTTTTCAGCAAACCACTTTCCAGGTGCTCGACCACCATGGCCTCGGGCAACATGCCGATCATCGGCCCGCCCTGCAGCACCTTGAGAAAGGTCTGCATGGAGATGGTGTCGATGGTGTTGCGCGGCACGGCCACCTGCGCCCTGGCGAACACTTCTTCCATGCGCCCACGGATCGGCGTGCCCTTGGGGTAGAGAATCCACGGCCAGGTCACCAGTTGCTCCAGGGTCATGGGACCTGCTTCGCACAGCGGATGGCGGCTATTGACCACGATGCAGAATGGCTCCGGCGCCAGCGGCTGGAAGTCATAGCGCTGCTGCTGACTCTGTTCGGTGAAGCGGCCGATGGCCAGGTCCAGGTTGCGCTCCTCGAGCATTTCCATCAGGTGGTCGCTGGTCTGCTCGACCACCTCGATGGCCAGCAGCGGCCAACGCTGCTTGATCTGCACGATGGCCTCGGGCAGGGCCACCGCGGTGGCGGCGAAGATGCCGCCGACTTTCAGATGACCATGGCCGCCGGCACTGAGGTTGTTGATCTGCTCGACGAAGGTACGTGCGTCGTTCAAGGCCAGGTGAGCGTAGCGCAGCACCTGGGCGCCCAGTGGCGTGGGCTGCATGCTGCGCGGCAGGCGCTCGAACACGGCGAAGCCGAGCAGGCTCTCGATCTCCTTGAGCATCTTGCTCAGCGCCGGCTGGCTGAGATTCATCTGCTGCGCCGCCAGGTGCATGTTGCGGGTGCGGCCCAGGGTATCGAGGAGCGTCAGGTGGCGAAATTTCAGCCAGTTGCAGAAGCTCGAGAACGACAGATCCGACATGGGCAGCTCCAGACATTCAATAACGTCAGGTTATTGATAATTGAAAATATGCCATTGGAGTTTATCCACATCGCCGCCTAGCTTGCAGTTTTTCATGCACCCCGGAATTCACCGCCATGTCGATCCAACTGACCCCCGAAAACACCCTGCCCGCCGACGCCGCCACGGCTACGCTGATCGGCCGCGCCTGGATTCCCGGCGCCGTTGCGGGTCCCTCGCCCATCGTGTTGCGCGCCGACGGTGTGTTCGACCTGTCCGCCCGCTTCGCCACCCTCAGCCAGTTGCTGGAACTCGATGATCCGCTGCAGGCGGTGCGCGACACGCCCGGTACCTTCGTCGGCAGCATCGAGGCGCTGCTGGCCAACACCGGCTCCCACGCCGACCCTAGCCAGGCGTATCTGCTGGCGCCCGCCGACCTGCAGGTGATCAAGGCCGCCGGGGTGACCTTCGCCGCCAGCATGATCGAGCGGGTGATCGAGGAGAAAGCCGCCGGCGATGCCGCCAAGGCGCAGAGCGTGCGAGCCATCGTGCGCGAGGCCATCGGCGACAACCTGCGCGCCGTGCAGCCTGGCTCGCCCCAGGCGATGCGCCTCAAGGAGCTGCTGATCGAGCAGAACATGTGGTCGCAATACCTGGAAGTCGGCATCGGCCCGGACGCGGAGATCTTCACCAAGGCGCCGATTCTGGCCGCGGTGGGCAGCGCCAGCGAGATCGGCATCCACCCGATCTCGCAGTGGAACAACCCGGAGCCGGAGGTGGTGCTGGCGGTCAACAGCCGCGGGCAGATCCACGGCGCCACCCTGGGCAACGACGTCAACCTGCGCGATGTGGAAGGCCGCAGCGCCCTGCTGCTCAGCAAGGCCAAGGACAACAACGCCTCCTGCGCCATCGGCCCGTTCATTCGCCTGTTCGATGAGCATTTCGATCTGGACAGCGTGCGCACCTGCGTGGTCGAACTGCAAGTCGAAGGCACCGACGGCTACACGCTCAAGGGCTCCAGCTCCATGGACCAGATCAGCCGTGATCCGCAGAACCTGGCGAGCCAGACACTCAATGCCTCCCACCAGTACCCCGACGGCTTCCTGCTGTTTCTCGGCACCCTGTTCGCCCCCACCGAGGATCGCGATCACCCCGGCAGTGGTTTTACCCACAAGATCGGCGACCGCGTGAGCATCAGCAGCCCGCGCCTGGGTGCCCTGCATAATCAGGTGACCACCAGTGACAAGGCCGCCCCCTGGACCTTCGGCGTTACGGCGCTGCTGAAAAACCTCAGCGCCCGCGGCCTGCTGGGCTAGGTCGCCCGGCCCTGAGCTGACAGCCCCCGCGCGACGCGATTCATTCAAGAACAAGAGAACCCCATCATGACCGACCTCAAACGCCCGCTGCGCAGCCAGCAGTGGTTCGATGATCCCGACCACGCCGACATGACCGCCATCTACGTCGAGCGCTACATGAACTACGGGCTGACCCGTGCCGAGCTGCAGTCTGGCCGGCCGATCATCGGCATCGCCCAGACCGGCAGTGACCTGACGCCCTGCAATCGTCATCACCTGGAGCTGGCCCAGCGGGTCAAGGCCGGCATCCGCGATGCCGGCGGCATTCCCATGGAATTCCCGGTGCATCCGATCGCCGAGCAGAGCCGCCGCCCTACCGCCGCGCTGGATCGCAACCTGGCCTACCTGGGGCTGGTAGAAATCCTCCACGGCTACCCGCTCGACGGCGTGGTGCTGACCACCGGCTGCGACAAGACCACCCCCGCCTGCCTGATGGCCGCCGCCACCACCGACCTGCCGGCCATCGTGCTGTCCGGCGGGCCGATGCTCGACGGCCACCACAAGGGCGAGCTGATCGGCTCGGGCACCGTGCTCTGGCATGCACGCAAGCTGATGGCCGCCGGCGAGATCGACTACGAAGGTTTCATGGAAATGACCACCGCCGCCTCGCCGTCGGTGGGCCACTGCAACACCATGGGCACGGCCCTGTCGATGAATGCCCTGGCCGAAGCGCTGGGCATGTCGCTGACCGGCTGCGCGAGCATCCCCGCGCCCTACCGTGAGCGCGGGCAGATGGCCTACGCCACCGGCAAGCGCATCTGCGAGCTGGTCATGCAGGACGTACGCCCCTCGCAGATCATGACCCGCGAAGCCTTCGAGAACGCCATCGCCGTGGCCTCGGCCCTCGGCGCGTCGAGCAACTGCCCGCCGCACCTGATCGCCATCGCCCGGCACATGGGCATCGAGCTGAGCCTCGAGGACTGGCAGCGCATCGGCGAGAGCGTGCCACTGCTGGTCAACTGCATGCCGGCCGGGAAGTACCTCGGCGAAGGCTTCCACCACGCGGGTGGCGTGCCGGCGGTGATGCACGAACTGCAGAAGGCCGGCCGCCTGCACGAAGGCTGCATGACGGTCAGCGGCCGCCGCATCGGCGAGATCGTCGCAGGCAAGGTGACCGGCAACCGCGAAGTGATCCTGCCCTACGACGAGCCGCTCAAGCACAGCGCCGGTTTCATCGTGCTCAGCGGCAACTTCTTCGATAGCGCGATCATGAAGATGTCGGTGGTCGGCGAAGCCTTCCGCAAGACCTACCTGTCCGAACCCAGCAAGGAGAACAGCTTCGAGGCACGGGCCATCGTCTTCGAGGGCCCCGAGGATTACCACGCGCGCATCAACGACCCGGCGCTGGATATCGACGAGCGCTGCATCCTGGTGGTACGCGGCGCCGGGCCGGTGGGTTATCCGGGCAGCGCCGAGGTGGTCAATATGGATCCGCCGGCGGCGCTGATCAAACAGGGCGTAACCTCGCTGCCCTGCCTGGGCGATGGTCGGCAGAGCGGCACCTCGGCCAGCCCGTCTATCCTCAACATGTCGCCGGAAGCGGCGGTGGGCGGTGGCCTGGCACTGCTGCAGACCAACGACGTGCTGCGCGTCGACCTCAACGCCCGCTCGGTCAACCTGCTGATCGACGACGAGGAAATGCAACGTCGCCGCGCCGCCTGGAAGCCAAGCTACCCGGCCTCGCAAACGCCGTGGCAGGAACTGTACCGGCAACTGGTCGGCCAGCTTTCCACCGGCGGCTGCCTGGAACCGGCCACACTGCACATGCGCATCATCGCGCGCAGCGGCGGCATGCCGCGTCATTCACACTGACGGAGCCTGTCAGCAGGCATTAAAAAGGGTTTTCGCATTTGAGGGGGAGTGCTTGGTTTACACCGGGCTGGCAAGTTCGTGTGCGTATCGCCACTGGCTTAGTACTATCCATTACCGCGTCTACTGAACCTTTGTGTTGCGCCCCTTACGGGCGCCACACCTTGATTCGCTCCGCTCACCCTTCGGGCCAGCCTTCGGCTGTTACTCCGCTTCGCTACGTTTCGGCCTCCTGACGGAACCGGAGCGCGAGCTTGCAAAATTTCCACAGACTCAAGCTCGGCGGCGTCTGTTTTTGCTTTTGCTCTTGAACTGCGATCAAACAGGCGACGCCCAATTCCCCTTCAGGAGGCCGAGTGGAATCACCACGTAAGGGGTTGAGCGACATGGATGTCGCGAGAGCTGCGATGGGCCAGGGATGGCCCTTCGCAGCGGGCACCTGGAGTGGTGATGGAGCGAGGGAACCCCGGCGCAGCCGGGGCCGGATGGTGGGGTGCCCTTCTCTTTGGTTACTTTCTCTTGGGCAAGCAAGAGAAAGTGACTCGCCCGTAAGGGGCGAAACCCATCAGGCCAGGCGGCGTGCTAATGGAGAGTGCCAAGTCATCGGCAGCTAACACTTTATCGCCAGTCCAGTGTCAAGCGTATCCTCCCCGGGAAAATGCGATGAACCATTAAAAAGGGGCGCACCGGTGAAGGTGCGCCCCTTTTTCTGATCATGGCCGTGCGATCAGCGAGCGAGCTTCTTCGCCGCGCGCTTGTGCACCAGCACACCGAGCGCCACCACAACGGCTGCCGCCGCGCCAGTGGAGATGACCAGCACCTGGTACTCCTCGACGAACGCCATGGTCACCAGGGAGCCAACGATGAACAGGATCACCAGGTAGGTCAGCCAGGGGAACAGCCACATTTTCAGGCGGATGTCCTTGCCCTCGGCTTCCAGCTTGCGGCGCATCTTCAGTTGCGAGAAGGCGATCACCAGGTACACCAGCAGGGCGATCATGCCGGTGGTGTTCATCAGCGTGTCGAGCACGTCCTTGGGGCGCAGGGTTTCGTTGAAGTTGATCAGTGCCACGAACACCGCCACCGAGCACGAGGCGATGATCGCGAACACCGGCACGCCGGTACCCGAACGGGTGATCTTCAGGAAACGCGGTGCATCACCACGGGTGGACAGCGAAAACAGCATGCGCGAGGCGGTGTAGTGGGCCGAGATCATGCAACTGCTCACCGAGGTCAGCACCACGAAGTTCATCACCAGCTCGGCATAAGGAATGCCCAGCAGCTCCAGGGTGCGGCGGTAGGAGCCGTAGCCGGACTGGGCCATCTGCGGGTCGTTCCAGGGCACCAGGCAGACGATCAGGAAGATCGAGCCGATGTAGAACAGGCACACGCGCCAGACCACCGAGTTGGTCGCCTTGACGATCTGGTTGGCCGGATCCTTGGCTTCCGAGGCGGCGATGGTGACGATCTCGGCGCCAAGGAAGGCGAACATCACGCCGAGGATGGCCACCACCACCGACTCGATGCCGTTGGGCATGAAGCCCTGGGCGGTCAGGTTGCTGAAGCCGCGTACCTCGCCGGTCGGCCACAGGCTGAGCACGGCGAGGCTGCACACCGCCAGGAAACAGATGATCGCCACCACCTTGATCAGCGCGAACCAGAACTCGAACTCGCCGTAGTGCTTGACGTTGAAGAAGTTGATGCTGATCAGCACCAGGGTGGCCGCCAGCACGAAGACGTTGACGCTGATCGCCGGGAACCAGCCGTTGAGAATGGTGCCCGCCACGTAGGCTTCCCAGGCCATCAGGATGACCCAGAACCACCAGTACAACCAGCCGATGGTGAAGCCGGCCCAGCGGCCGATGGCGCGCTCGGCGTAGGTGGAAAACGAGCCGGTGTCCGGCGAGGACGTCGCCATCTCACCGAGCATGCGCATGATCAGCACCACCAGGATGCCGCCTGCCAGATAGGCCAGTACTGCCGCCGGCCCGGCGCTGTGGATCACGCTGCCGGAGCCGACGAACAATGCCCCGCCGATCACCCCGGCGATGGACATCATGGTGAGGTGCCGGGGCTTCAATGACGCACTGAGCTTGCTCTCAGGCTCCTGCTTTGCCTGTTCGGCTGATACCGCATCCATAGAAGGACTACCTCTTATTGATTTTGCTGGAAACAGTTGAAGCCAGGCCACTGCGCATACCGCCAGGCGGCGCGCCAGCAGGCTTCGCTGCGTGTTCGCTTTCCATGTGGGCGTTTCCGGATCCGGCGAGCCGGTCTCGGGCAACAGTTCCTTGCCGAAATCCATCCGGTTGAAGCAGAGAAAGCTCCGTCACCACCGTGACTGCCGAGCCATTTACCGCAGCGGTGCTACCTGAAAAAACCCCGGCGCACCGAATTGAATGTTCGTTTTACTCCACAACTCGCTCGAAACCAGGCCCTTTTCAGCTCGGCGTTCGCCGCTGAAACCAGCGCCACCAACAGGTGACAATCCCTGTAGAGACCGCCACTAACGCGATTAAATCCGCCCTCTCCCTGGCGAATGAAACCCGTTCGTTAAATTCAACGGGGCCGGATGGTAACGGAAAATTTACATTTGGGAATACTCCGCATATGCATGGGGCGGATGGGCGGCAGTGGCAACGCTGGCGGTATCCGAGCCTGGTTTGCCTCATCAGTCCAGCTTTGAGAGCATGCGCAGCCTGTGTGCTTAGCACTTCAGATCGGCGACAACTCGATGTCTCTGCCAGACCTCAACAAGGACGTCTTCATGCCCGCATTTCTCGATAAAGCCCTGCGCCAGCTTGGTCGCCGGTTTGGCCGTCAGCCTGCATCAGCGGCCACACTCATCGAGCGCTACCAGACCAAGAATCAGCAGTTGGCAGCGCGCATTGCGCTGCTGCCAGACCGAGAACGGCTCGCTTCGATTCGCGAACAAGCGCCAGTAGTCTCCAGGTTGCTACGCGACCTGGCGCCGCTCATTGGTCCGCAAAGCAACGGCCTTGCCCTGCAGGACCAGATTGTCCAGGAGTTCGAGCGCCTGGGCTGGCAGCCAATGCTGGTGGGGTACAAGGGTTATCCCGCGGCCGTGCCGATTTCGATTGGCAAAGCCGTTCTGAGCGGCTTTCCGACAGCCAATCCGCTACCCGACAACGCTCTAGTGACCATAGAGCTGATTGCAGCCTCAAGCACCGCCTACCTGGCACAAAGCTGGACCTTTGCAGGAGCGAAGGCCGATGCAAAGCAGCTCGCACTGCTCGAGGCAGGACGCCAGGCGCTCAAGGCCGGCGTAGCCTGCATTCGGCCAGGAGAACGTGTAGACGCTATTGGCGAAGCGATAGCCGAGGTGCTCGATGCCCATGACCTGCAGCCTGTCATCGAATATTCAGGCCATGGGATGGGCAAGGATCGTATGCAGTCACCCTTGATTTTCTGCTACCGGAATAATTACTCGAAGAACGAGCGCCTTCAGGTGGGCCAAATTCTCAACGTTCTGGTCCCCGCCAAGCCGGGCGCACGGGGCATACGCTTCGACACCCGCAATTTGCAAGAGGTTTTTACTCAGGACGGCAAGGAAGCGGTGGTGTTCTCAGCGATGGTGGAGGTGACTCAAGAAGGTCACCGGTTGCTCAGTGAATGGGTGGATTAGAAGCGTCTGGGCCCAGATTGACCACGTCGCAATTAGCCCCGGGATGTCGCCGCGCCTACCAACACTCAAGCTTCTACTTCGTCGCACGCGGAGCCTTGCGCGATGATCGGACGCCCTTGCCAGCCCCGCCCTTGCGCTTACCTTTCCACGCCGGCTTGCCGCCAGGCGGCGGGCCACTGATGGTCAGTTGCAACCCCCGGCAGCGTTCGATCTGCTTGCCCATCCAGGCCGACTGCTTGGCGACGAACTCTTCAAGCGGCATCTCGCCACTCTGCACCATGTCCAGCGCCTGCTCCCAGATCGCCGTGGTGCCGGGGTCGGCAATCGCCCGTGGCACCGCATCGATCAGTCCGAACGCCGCCGAGGTGGCCGCCAGCGCCTTGCCCTGCTTGCTCAGGTAACCGCGATCGATCAGCCCCTGGATGATCCCGGCACGGGTGGCTTCGGTGCCGATGCCGGTGGTGTCCTTGAGCTTCTGCTTGAGCAGCGGATCCTCGACCAGCCGCGCCACGTTCTTCATCGCCTGGATCAGGTCGCCCTCGGTGAACGGCTTGGGCGGCTGGGTGAATTGATCCTTGAGGGTCACCTCGCGGACCGCGTACTGCTGGCCTTCTCGCAACGCAGGCAGTGGCTGGGGCGCCGGCATCTCGCGGCCCCTGGCAGGCGCCAGGGCTTCGGGCAGTGCGCGCTTCCAGCCCGGATCGACGATCTGTTTGCCGACGGCGCGCAGATCATGGCCGGCGCAATCGAAATCCGCCTGGGTGCGGTCGTATTCGTGGTTGGGCAGGAACTGCGCCAGGTAGCGGGCGCGGATCAGCTCGTAGACCGCGCGTGGCCGGCCGCTCAGCCGCGCCAGGCCAGCGGCCGCCAGGGTCGGGATGATGCCGTGGTGCGCGCTGACCTTGGCATCGTTCCAGGCCCGCGAACGGCGCCCGGCCTGGGTGTGCGCCAGCACCTCGCGTAGCGCCGGGTCGGCGTGCCCCAGCACAGCCAGAATGGCCGGCGCTTCGGCGTGCTGGCTCAACGGCAGGTAGCCGCAGTCGCTGCGCGGGTAGGTGATCAGCTTGTCGGTCTCGTAGAGTTTCTGGGCGATGTCCAGGGTTTCCTGGGCGCCCAGGCCGAGCTTCTTCGAGCACACCTGCTGCAGGGTACCGAGATCGAACAGCAACGGCGGTGCTTCACGCATGCGTTCGGTCTTCAACTTTTTCAGCACGGCATGCTCGGCGCCCTGCATGGCCTCGGCGGCGCGCTGCGCCACCGCGTGCTTCAGGCAGCGCCCCTGCTCGTCGCAATCGTCCTGGGGTGCACGCCACTGAGCGGTGAACGGCGTGCCGTTGCCATCGAGCGTTACATCGATGGCCCAGAACGGCACCGGTACGAAGTCGGCGATGCTACGGTCACGGTCCACCACCAGGCGCAGGGTCGGCGTCTGCACGCGGCCGACCGGCAGCACGCCCTGATAGCCGGACTTGCGCCCCAGAAGGGTGAACAGGCGGCTCATGTTCATGCCGATCAACCAGTCGGCGCGCGAACGGCCGAGCGCCGACTGATAGAGGTTGTAGGTGCTGGCGCCGGGCTTGAGCGCGGCCAGGGCCTTGCGGATCGAGGCGTCGTCCAGCGCCGACAGCCACAGGCGCTGGATCGGCCCGCGGTAACGGCAATGCTCGAGCAGTTCGCGGGCGATCATCTCGCCCTCACGGTCGGCATCGGTGGCGATCACCAGTTCGCCGGCTTCGCCGAGCAGGCGCTTGACCGCCTTGAACTGGGCGGCGGTCTTGGGCTTGATGCGCATGTTCCATTGCTGGGGCACGATCGGCAGGTCGTCCAGCACCCAGCGTTTATAGCGTGCGTCGTAGGCATCCGGCGGTGCGGTTTCGAGCAGGTGACCGATGCACCAGGTAACCGTCACGCCATTGCCCAACCAGCAGCCATCGCCACGCCGCGTGGCACCGAGCACGCTGGCGATGTCTTTGGCTTGGGAGGGTTTTTCGCAGAGAAACAGGCGCATTGGCTCGGGCCAGCAGAAAATGGACAGCGGCAAGAATACTGTATATCCATACAAATCACCCACCCGGATCGATTTGCTCGCAACAGAGCCCTCTGCTAGTGTCGCGGCGACCGCGAACCCGCCTGAGACCTGCTGACCATGGCCCGCAAGAAAGCCGCGCTCGACTTCGAGCAATCCCTCACCGAACTGCAAACCATCGTCGAGCGCCTGGAAAACGGCGAGCTGTCGCTCGAGGAGTCACTGAGCGCCTTCGAGCAAGGCATCGGCCTGACCCGTGAATGCCAGGCCGCCCTGACCCAGGCCGAGCAGAAGGTACAGATCCTCCTGGAGCGCGATGGCGCGCTCGAAGCGGCGCCATTCGAAACGGACGAGCCGCTATGATCGCCGCCTACCAGGCGCGCTGCCAGAAGCAGGTCGACGCCGCCCTCGAACCGCTGTTCGCCGCGCCGCGCGCCGAACTCGGGCGCCTGTATGCGGCCATGCGTTACAGCGTGTTCAACGGCGGCAAGCGGGTCCGCCCGCTGCTCGCCTATGGAGCCTGTGAAGCCCTTGGCGGCACAGCGCAACAGGCCGATGGCGCAGCCTGCGCAGTGGAACTGATCCACGCCTATTCGCTGGTGCATGACGACCTGCCGGCCATGGACGACGACGATCTGCGCCGTGGCCAGCCGACCACCCATATCGCCTTCGACGAAGCCACCGCCATCCTCGCCGGTGATGGCTTGCAGAGCATGGCCTTCGCGGTGCTGGCCAGCACGGAGCACAACCCGCAGAGCGCCGAGATTCGCCTGAGCATGTTCCAGGCCCTGGCCCAGGCTGCAGGCCCTGCCGGCATGGTCGGCGGCCAGGCCATCGACCTCGGCTCGGTAGGCCAGCAACTGCTGCAACCGGCGCTGGAAACCATGCATCGGCACAAGACCGGTGCGCTGATCGAAGCCAGCGTGCACCTCGGGGCCCTGGCCAGCGGCCGCGCCGACGAGCACAGCCTGGCCGCGCTGAGCACCTACGCCCGTGCCATCGGCCTGGCCTTCCAGGTGCAGGACGACATTCTCGACGTGGAAAGTGATACCGCGACCCTGGGCAAGACCCAGGGCAAGGACCAGGCGAACGACAAACCCACCTACCCGGCGCTGCTCGGCATGGCCGCCGCCAAGGCCTACGCCCTGGAGCTGCGCGACCAGGCGCTGCAAGCGCTGCAGCCGTTCGGCGAGGCTGCCGAGCCGCTGCGCGCGCTGGCTCACTATATCGTCGAACGGCGCAACTGAACCGCTGTCTATCTGACATCGCTGCTGCGGCAACCACGCCCAAGTCCTCCCTTGGGCTAGGGTCATCGCATCAGGTAGACTGCCCCACTATTTTCGAATTCTTATAACGACTCGCCTGATGCCGACGACTTTCCACGAGATTCCCCGCGAACGCCCGCTGACGCCGCTGCTCGACCGTGCCAACACGCCGGACGAATTGCGCCGCCTTGGCGAGGCCGAGCTGGAGACCCTGGCGGATGAACTGCGCCAGTACCTGCTTTATACGGTCGGCCAGACCGGCGGGCATTTCGGTGCCGGCCTCGGGGTGATCGAACTGACCGTCGCCCTGCACTACGTCTTCGATACGCCAGACGACCGCCTGGTATGGGATGTCGGCCACCAGGCCTACCCGCACAAGATTCTTACCGGCCGCCGCGAGCGCATGGGCAGCCTGCGCCAGAAGGACGGCATCGCCGCCTTCCCGCGTCGCTCGGAAAGCGAGTACGACACCTTTGGCGTTGGCCATTCCAGCACCTCGATCAGCGCCGCACTAGGCATGGCCATCGCCGCCCAGCGCCAGGGCAGCAAGCGCAAATCGGTGGCGGTGATCGGCGACGGCGCCCTGACCGCAGGCATGGCCTTCGAGGCGCTCAACCACGCGGCTGACGTCAAGGCCAACATGCTCGTGGTGCTCAACGACAACGACATGTCGATCTCCAAGAACGTCGGCGGGCTGTCCAACTACCTGGCCAAGATTCTCTCCAGCCGCACCTACGCTAATGTGCGCGAGGGCAGCAAGAAGGTGCTGTCCAAGCTGCCGGGCGCCTGGGAAATTGCCCGCAAGACCGAAGAGCACGCCAAGGGCATGCTGGTCTCGGGCACCATGTTCGAAGAGCTGGGCTGGAACTACATCGGCCCCATCGACGGCCACGACCTGCCGACCCTGCTGGCCACCCTGCGCAACATGCGCGACCTGGAAGGTTTGCAGTTCCTCCACGTGGTCACCAAGAAGGGCAAAGGCTTCGCCCCCGCCGAGGTCGACCCGATCGTCTACCACGCCATCACCAAGCTGGAGCCGATCAACGCACCAGCCAAGGTGAAGAAGCCGTCCGGCCCGAAATACTCCAGCGTATTCGGCCAATGGCTGTGCGAGATGGCCGCCCACGACGAGCGCCTGATGGCCATCACCCCGGCGATGAAGGAAGGCTCCGACCTGGTGGCGTTCAGCGAGCAGTATGCGGACCGCTACTTCGACGTGGCCATCGCCGAGCAGCATGCGGTCACTCTCGCTGCCGGCATGGCCTGCGAAGGCGCCAAGCCGGTGGTGGCGATCTACTCGACCTTTCTGCAGCGCGCCTACGATCAACTGATCCACGACGTCGCGGTGCAGAACCTCGACGTGCTGTTCGCCATCGACCGCGCCGGCCTGGTCGGCGAAGACGGGCCGACTCACGCGGGCAGCTTCGACCTCTCCTACCTGCGCTGCATTCCCGGCATGCTGATCATGACGCCGAGCGATGAAAACGAGCTTCACCACATGCTCACCACCGGCTATCAGTTCACTGGCCCGGCCGCCGTGCGCTACCCGCGCGGCAGCGGCCCGAATGCGCCCATCGACCGCGAGCTGATGCCGCTGCCGATCGGCAAGGGCGTGGTGCGTCGCCAGGGCAAGGGCGTGGCCCTGCTGGTGTTCGGCGTGCAACTGAGTGAGGCCCTGCGCGTTGGCGAAACGCTGGACGCCACGGTGGTCGACATGCGCTTCGTCAAACCCCTCGATGAAGCACTGGTCAGCGAACTGGCCGCAGGCCACGACCTGCTGGTGACCATCGAGGAAAACAGCGTGATGGGCGGCGCTGGCAGCGCCGTCAGCGAATTCCTCGCCAGCCAGGGCACTCTCAAACCAATGCTGCACCTCGGCCTGCCCGACAGCTACGTGGAGCACGCTCGCCCTGAGCAGATGCTCGCCGAGTGCGGCCTGGACGAAGCCGGCATCGAAGCGGCCGTGCGTCAGCGTCTTGAAAAAGGCTCAAGCAAAGCCTGACCCACTTGCTTGTATTTCATGCAGCCACCTTCTAAGGTACGCCTCGTTCACCTCCTGCCAGGTGCACGCGGCGCTGCCACGCCGCGCGTTAAACGGGAAGTCGGTGCGCGCGCTCCGCGCGCCAAGCCGACGCTGCCCCCGCAACGGTAATCGACCGCAATCAGCCGATTGCACAGCCGCTCAACCGCCACTGAGTCTACCGGGAAGGCGAGCGGTTGCAGGTCGAAAGCCCGGATACCGGCCTTGCAGGACGAGACGCGTGTTGCGGAGGGCATCACCGTCAGGCGTCAGCATGCGCTGCGCTTGTGCTCGCCCTCCTCGAAAGTCTGCCGACCTGCGAGGACACCCACCATGAAACACCTGCACCTGATGCTGGCCAGCGCCCTGTCGCCAGGCCTGGCGTTCGCCGCCAATACGAGCTACGACGAGGCGCTCAAGCTGTCGGAGACCGTGGTGACCAGCAACCGAGACGTGCAGCCGCGCGAACAGAGCAGCACGCCCACCACGGTATTCACCCGCGCCGACATCGAGCGCCTGCAGCCCGGCAGCGTGCTCGACCTGCTAAGCCGAGTGCCGGGAGTGCAGGTCACCCGCGCCGGTGGCCGCGGCAGCACCAGTGGCCTGTACATTCGCGGCACCAAGACCGCGCAGAGCCTGGTGCTGGTCGACGGCCAGCGCATCGGCTCGGCATCTGCTGGCGGTGCGCCGCTGGAATACCTGAATGTCGAGCAGATCGAACGTGTCGAGGTGCTGCGCGGCTCACGCTCGGCCATCCATGGTGCCGATGCGATTGGCGGCGTGGTGCAGATTTTCACCCGCCGGGCTACGGGCGAAGGGCTCAACCCGCGCCTGCGCGTCGGCTATGGTTCGAACCACAGCTGGGAACGCAGCCTGGGCCTGTCCGGTGGCGATGCCGACACTCGTTTCAACCTCGGCCTGAGCGCCGACGACAGCCGCGGCATCAATCGCACCCATGTCCGCGTGGCGCCGGACAGCGACCGCGACGCCTACCGCAACAACGCCTTCAGCGCCAGCCTCAGCCACCGCTTCAGCGAAGCGCTGGAAGGCGGCTTCAGCGTGCTCGACCAGCGCGGCGAGAGCGAATACGACGGTGGCTGGGACGGCGCCTACCCATACACCGACTATCAGCTGACCAGTTACTCCGGGTTCCTCGACGCCCAGTTGCTGCCTGCCTGGAAAAGCCGCCTGGAAGTCGGCCACAGCGAGAACCGCTCCGTCGAGCGCTTCGATGACGTGCCCGCCAGCAGCCCCTTCAACACCTACCGCAACAGCCTGGCCTGGCTCAACACCCTCGACCTGGACGACGGCCACAGCCTGCTGCTCGGCGCCGATGGCTACCAGGAACGGCTCAACAGCAATACCGCCTACGCCGAGGACAGCCGCTGGAACCACGCCCTGCTCGCGCAGCACCGTTACCGCGGCGAGCGCTTCAATACCGAGCTGGGCCTGCGCCATGAGAAGAACCAGCAATTCGGCAGCGCCAACACCTTCAGCGCTGCCCTGGGCTACCAGCTCGATACGCGCAACGAGCTGATCCTCTCCTACGCCGAGGGCTTCCGCGCGCCAACTTTCAACGACCTCTACTGGCCAGGCGGCGGCAACCCGGACCTGCAGCCGGAGACGTCCAAATCCTACGAATTGCAGTGGCGCAGCCAACTGGCCGAGCGCACCGCGCTGCAGGCCTCGGTATACCGCACCGACCTGCGTGATGCGATCAACGGCTGGCCCGCCGAGAACCTCGACAAGGCACGTATCAACGGCTTCGAAGCCAGCCTGCAGCATGAACTGCTGGGCTGGCAGGTAGCACTTGGCCTGAGCCTGATCGACCCACGCGACCGCAGCACCGGCAAGCAATTGAATCGCCGCGCCAAGCGCACCCTGAACCTGGATGTGGATCGCCAGTTCGGCGACTGGTCATTCGGCGCTACCTGGCAGGCGGTCAGCCGTACCTACGACGACGTCGAAAATCAGCGCGAGATCGCCGGCCACGGGCTACTTGGCCTGCGCGGCAACTGGCAGGCGACACCTGAGCTGGCGCTGGGCCTGAAGGTGGATAACGCGCTGGACAAACGCTACAGCCGCGCCCAGTACAGTCATGGAAGCTGGCCCGTGACGAACTACAGCGAATACCGCGAGGAAGGCCGCACCGCCCTACTGTCACTGACCTGGACGCCGGCGTTCTGAGAGCCGTTCACAAACTTGTTCACCTGGCAAATGCGAATCCCTATGGATTGGCGGCAAAGTGGCGGGAGCGGCCGGTCGTCCCCTTAGGTGGCTGGTGATTATTTGTGGGAGCGGGCCATGCCCGCGATAAAATCACGGGCATGGCCCGTTCCCACAGGGAAAGCAACGATATCCGCTTTTGCCTTTCTACTCATTGCTCGTGGCATCTCGTCGAAAGATCGTGAACAGGCCCTGAGTCAGGAAATCACCCGCAAGCGGCCCCTACCCGGTCGACGGAATCACCGCAATCTGTAGAAGCTGCGGGGGCGATCCAACCGACATGATCACACCCAGCCCTGGGCCTTGAGCTCGCTTTTCAGGTAGGCGTAGTACACCGGCGCGGCGACCAGGCCGGCGATGCCGAACGCAGCCTCGAACACCAGCATCACCAGCAGCAGCTCCCAGGCCCGCGCCTTGATCTGCCCGCCGACGATGCGTGCGTTGAGGAAGTACTCGACCTTGTGGATCACGATCAGGTAAGCCAGCGCGCCCAGTGCCACCCAAATCGACAGCGAAAGGCCGACCACGAAGATCGCGGTGTTGGAGATCAGGTTGCCGACCACCGGCAACAGACCGGCCACGAAGGTGACCACGATCAGCGTCTTGGTCAGCGGCAGGTGCACGCCAAACAGCGGCAGCACGCCGATGAGGAAGATCGCGGTAAAGGTGGTGTTGAGCAGCGATATCTTGATCTGCGCGAAGACGATATTGCGAAACGCCTCGACGAAACGCTGCACGCGGGTCAGCAGGGCACCCGCCAGAGGCTTGAGCTGCTCCGGGTCGGGCACGCTCTGCAGGGCGATCACCGCGCCAAGGATCATGCCGATCAGCACGGTGACGAACATGTGCACGGCGCCCTTGCCAACCAGTTGCAGCTCGCTGATGTGCCCACGCAACCAGTCGTGCAGCGTGACGCGGATGTCATCGACATTGGCCGGCAGATAAGCCACCAGCGCTTCCGGCAATTGTTCGCGGGCACGATCGACCACGCCGAGCAGCTTGCCCATCATCCGCCCCGGGTTGTTGAGTTCGTGCATCAGCAACGAGAAGCCGCCGGCGAACAGCAACCCAAGCACGGCGATCACCAGCACGCTGAGCACACCAACGGCCAACACACGCCCCATATGGCCCGCCAGCAGGCGCTGCATAGGCCGCGCCAGGCGGTTGACCAGTTCGAACACCAGCAACCCGGCCAACAGGCTGGGCAGTAGCTTCAACGGAAAAACCAGGAGGAGCGCGGCGCCGACGATCAATGCGCTGGCGAGGGAAAACCAGGGAGAGGCAGGGACTTTCATAACGTCTGCAACAAACGGGAAGGCGCTCAATCTGCCAGTTGCCGGCGCGCTTTACCAGTGTCATCGCACGACTTGCACGCAGGCATTGACGGCGATCACCTGGCCGGTGCTAGCAACGCGCAGAGCCTGGCCGTGGCGGCGAGCATCTGAAAGCTGGGGCGCTCGAGGCCCTTATCAGGCAACACCACCAACTGCTCGCTCTTTACCGCCCTTAGTTGCGGCCAGCGCTGCCAAGACTGCAACTGGCGCGCATCCGCGGCGATGATCAACGCCGGGTCACGCTGCAGCACAGCCTCCACACTGACCTGGGGTGCTGGCAGGTCGAGGTCGGCAAACAGGTTGCGTGCTCCGCACACCTGCAGCGCATCACTGATGATCTGCCGGCCGCCGACGGTATAGAGCGGTGCGTCCCACACCTGATAGAAAACCGGCAAAGGCTCGTTACGCCGATAACGCGTCCGCAGCGCTTCGAGCCCAGCGACGAAGCGATCATGCAGGCGCCGCCCCGCTTGCGGCCGTCCGAGGCGCTCGCCGATCAGCAGAAACTGCCGCCCCAGCTCGTCCAGCGAGCGCGGTTCGAGCACCAGCATGGCAATACCGAAACCTTGCAGTTGCTCACGCTGGGCAGCGCTGACGCTGCCTGGCCACACCAGCAGCAGATCCGGCTGCAGGGCCAGCAGGGTTTCCATCTCCAGTTGCCCATAACGCCCGACGGAGGGCACGTGGGCCAGCGCCTGGGGACGCTCGCCACCGTCGAGCACGCCAACCAGCAGGTCGGCGGCGCCCAGCTCGAGGACGATTTCACTCAGCGACGGCGCCAGGCTGACCACTCGCTCGGCAGCTGCCAGTGAGGTCGCCTGCAGCAACAGCAGCGCAAGCAGCACGCCGCGCATCAGAACTGCCGGGGAATGCGGTAAAGGTAGAGCACCACGACGCTGGCCAGCGTCAGCAAAATCTGCGGCACCGCTTCCAGTCCGGCGAATACCGCCAGGGCGGCGATCCAGGCTGGCAGCCCGGCCCCCAGCAAAGCTGGGCGCCGGCGCTCGGCGAGGCTCAGCCAGGCGGCGGGCTCGTCGGCGGTATTCAGCGCTTTGGCGAGGGCGAACAAGGCGCGCTTGTAGACGCTGAACAATGGCAGGCTGACGAACAGCGAGGCCAGCCCGGCGATGAACAGCGGCATGGCCAGCACGCCCGGCTGGCGCCCGGCACCGAACAGCAGATTGATCAGCAACAGCGGTGCCAGGGTCAGTGCCAGTTGCCGCCACCAGAGCAGGGCCAACCGGCGCTTGACCGCGGCGCGGGTCAAGGCCGCTCGACCTCACCCTGATGCAGCTTGCCGAGCATGTGCCCGAGCTTGCCGGCCTTGGTGGCCAGGTACTTGCTGTTGTGCGGGTTGTGCCCCAGTTGCAGCGGCACGCGGTTGGCCACCGGGATGCCCATGTCGCCGAGCGCCTTGACCTTGCGCGGGTTGTTGGTCATCAGCTTGAGCGAGGAGATGCCCAGGTGCTTGAGCATCGGCAGGCAGATCGCGTAATCGCGCATGTCGGCACCAAAGCCCAGGCGCTCGTTGGCTTCGACGGTGTCGGCACCGCCATCCTGCAGCTCGTAGGCGCGGATCTTGTTGAGCAGGCCGATGCCGCGGCCTTCCTGACGCAGGTACAGCAGCACGCCGCGACCTTCTTCGGCGATGGCGCGCAGGGCGCCTTCGAGCTGGAAGCCGCAATCGCAGCGCAGGCTGAACAGCGCATCACCGGTCAGGCACTCGGAATGCAGGCGCCCCAGTACCGGCTCACCGTCGGCCACATTGCCGAAGGTCAGCGCGACATGTTCCTTGCCCGTGGCCTCTTCGAGAAAGCCATGCATGGTGAACACACCGAACGGGGTCGGCAGTTGGGAGGCGGCGACGAACACGACAGGCACCGGATGCTCCTGGTAGCGGAAAGGGATGCGGATTTGCAAGGGGTGATAGTGTAACAGCAGCGTCAAGAGCAGCGTCAGCCGAATTACCGATCAAAAGGATCGAGCGACCGGCTCAGCCGCCAGCCGGCCCACAGTCGATCGCCACATGACTGCCGTCCTTCACGCCCAGCGCCGCGAACTCGCCCCGGGGGACCTCGATGATATAGCGCACCGGCGCGTCGGAACCATGACGCCGCAGGCTGAAGGGGCGCATGTCGACCACCTTGCGCACCGTGCCGGCGCTGTCGATAAAGGCCGCCGACAGCGCGACGCGGGTATCCTTCATCCACAGCTCGCGCAACCCCTCCTGGGGCCAGGCGAAGAGCATGCCGCCGCCCACCTCGTCACGACCGGAAAGCCCCAGGGTGCGCGACTCGGGGGTGGCGGCGAGCGGAAGGTCGCGCTCTGCGCCGGAAGGAAAGCCAACCCGGCACTCGGGCAGCTGTGCCAGCGCAGCGTTCGAGGCAAGCCCTAGGGCGACGCACAAAAGAGCTGAAGGCTTCATGAACAATCCCAGGCATGAACGGAGTGCCGATCCTACGCCATGTGCACATTTGCCACGCCCGCAACGCGACGGACGAATGCAGCGGATACCCCAGCGTGCCGGCATTTACCGCTATAATCGCGCATTTTTCCGGGCCGCCCTGGTCCGTTCACGCTTTCAAGCAGGCACGCATCCATGACCACTCAGGCCGCCGAAGTCGCCAAGCGCCGCACCTTCGCGATCATTTCCCACCCCGACGCCGGTAAGACCACCATCACCGAAAAGCTGCTGCTGATGGGCAAGGCGATCGAGGTGGCCGGTACGGTGAAGTCGCGGAAATCCGACCGCCATGCGACTTCCGACTGGATGGAAATGGAGAAGCAACGTGGTATCTCCATCACCACCTCGGTAATGCAGTTCCCCTACCGCGAGCACATGATCAACCTGCTCGACACCCCGGGCCACGAAGACTTCTCGGAAGACACCTACCGCACCCTGACCGCGGTGGACAGCGCACTGATGGTGCTCGACGGCGGTAAAGGCGTCGAGCCGCGCACCATCGCCCTGATGGACGTGTGCCGCCTGCGCGACACGCCTATCGTCAGCTTCGTCAACAAGCTCGACCGTGATATTCGCGACCCTATCGAACTGCTCGACGAGATCGAGGCGGTGCTGAAGATCAAGGCGGCGCCGATCACCTGGCCAATTGGTTGCTACCGCGACTTCAAGGGCGTGTACCACCTCGAAGGCGACTACATCATCGTCTACACTGCCGGCCACGGCCACGAGCGCACCGAAACCAAGATCATCGAGAAACTCGACTCCGACGAGGCCCGCGCCCATCTGGGCGACGAGTACGAGCGCTTCGTCGAGCAGCTAGAGCTGGTGCAGGTCGCCTGCCACCCGTTCGACCAAGACGAATTCAACAACGGCCAGCTGACCCCGGTGTTCTTCGGCACCGCACTGGGCAACTTCGGTGTCGACCATGTACTCGACGCCGTGGTCGACTGGGCACCACGCCCACTGCCGCGGGTCGCCAACGAGCGCCCGGTGCAGCCGACCGAAGAGAAATTCACCGGTTTCGTGTTCAAGATCCAGGCGAACATGGACCCCAAGCACCGCGACCGCGTGGCCTTCATGCGCATCTGCTCGGGCAAGTACGAGAAAGGCATGAAGATGCGCCACGTGCGCACCGGCAAGGACGTACGCATCGGCGACGCCCTGACCTTCTTCTCCAGCGAGCGGGAAATGCTCGAGGAAGCCTGGGCGGGCGACATCATCGGTCTGCACAACCACGGCACCATCCAGATCGGCGACACCTTCACCGAAGGCGAAGCCCTGGGCTTCACCGGTATCCCACACTTCGCCCCGGAGCTGTTCCGTCGCGTGCGTCTGAAGGACCCGCTGAAATCCAAGCAGCTGCGCCAGGGCCTGCAGCAGCTCGCCGAGGAAGGCGCCACCCAGGTGTTCTTTCCCGAACGCAGCAACGACATCATCCTCGGCGCCGTCGGTGTGCTGCAGTTCGACGTGGTCGCCAGCCGCCTGAAAGAGGAATACAAGGTCGAGTGCGGCTACGAGCCGATCACCGTGTGGTCGGCGCGCTGGATCGAGTGCGACGACAAGAAGAAGCTCGAGGAATTCTCCAACAAGGCCGTGGAAAACCTCGCCCTCGACGGCGGTGGCCACCTAACCTACCTGGCGCCGACCCGCGTCAACCTGAGCCTGATGGAAGAACGCTGGCCGGACGTGAAATTCCGCGCGACGCGCGAGCACCATTGATCGCGCTTTTTCATGCTCAATAAAGAACGGCCCTGAATGGGCCGTTTTTTTGGGCGTTTCATAGACTGGGTCGAGCGGGACTTCCTGCTTATTTATCCTCCGGCAGCGCCCAGGCAGTTACCGAATCGCCGATCTTGGTGCCGAACGAGCCGTGTCCGCCGGCCATTTGCACCACGTATTGCTTGCCGGTCTTCTCCGACACGTAAGTCATCGGCGTCGCCTGCCCCCCCGCCGGCAGACGCCCTTTCCACAGCTCCTTGCCGGTCTTCAGGTCATAGGCACGCAGGTAGTAGTCCAGCGTACCGCTCATGAATGCCACGCCACCGGCGGTGACGATCGGCCCACCGAGCGCCGGCGTGCCGACCGGAAACGGCAGGCCCAGGGGCGCGCTATCGCGGCTGGTGCCGTTCTTGTGCATCCACACCTTCTTCATGGTGCGCAGATCCACGGCGGTCACGTAACCCCATGGCGGCGACTGGCACGGCAGACCGAGCACCGACAGGAACGGCTGCAAGCGCACCATATAAGGCGCCCCCAGGTTGGGTTGCAGTCCGGTTTCCCCACCGCCCATCTGCTCATCGGGGTCGACCTCGCTACGCTTGACCATCTGCGAGATGAATGCGAGGTAGTTCGGCGCGCCAAACAGAAGTTGCCGCTGCGGATCCACGGCTACCGACGGCCAGTTGAACACGCCGACGTTGCCCGGATAGATCAACGAGCCCTGCTGCGACGGCGGGGTAAAGTCGCCCTCGTAACGCAGCTTGCGGAACTGGATACGGCAGATCATCTGGTCGATCGGCGTACCGCCCCACATGTCGCGCTCGTGCAACGGCTCCTGTGGCGCATAGCTCAGGGCCGACGCGGGCTGGGTGGCTGCGGTGGTGTCGCCGTAGTCGGTGCCCTGGGGCACCGGGATCTCGTTGACCGGCACGATGGGCTCGCCGGTACGCCGGTCGAGCACATAGAGATCACCGCGCTTGGTCGCCTGGATGATCGCCGGCACCTTGCCCTGCGCACCGTCGATATCCACCAGAGTCGGCTGCGATGGCAGATCGCGGTCCCAGAGATCGTGATGCACGGTCTGAAACTCCCAGCGCACTTTGCCGGTCGCCAGATCCAGCGCGACCAGGGTGGCCGTGAACCGTTCGGCCAGCTCGTTACGGGGGGTCGACCACTGATCCGGGGTCTGGTTGCCCATCGGCAAATACACCAGCCCCAGCGCCTCATCGGCGGTGGGAATCGTCCAGACGTTGGGCGTGCTGCGCACATAGGTTTCGCCCGGTGCCAGCGGCTCGGTGGCATCCGGCTTGCCCGGATCAAAATTCCACACCAGCTCGCCGGTTTTCACGTCGTAGGCGCGGATCACGCCGCCGGGCGAATCCACCGAACCGTTATCGGTGATCGAACCGCCCTGAATCACCAGCTTGCTGGTCACCACGGGTGGCGAGGTCGGCAGGTAGACGCCCAGCGCGCCATCACCCAGCCCGGCCTTGAGATCGACCGTGCCGGCATCACCGAAGTCTTCGCACGGCTGACCGTCATCGACATCCAACGCCATCAGGGTACCGTCGTTGGTCGGCAGGAACAGGCGCTTTTCACAGCGCGCGGCTGGCTGATTGGGCTGCTCGGCGGCATTGGCGGTTGCTGCAGCAGCGGCACCATCGTGATAGGCCAAGCCACGGCAGGTCATATGCTGGTAGTACTCGGCATCCCGGTTGATGCTCGGATCGAAGCGCCAGCGCTCCTCGCCTGTGTCTGCATCCAGCGCAATCGCCACGCTATGAGGCGTGCAGATAAACAGGGTATTGCCCACCTTCAATGGCGTGACCTGATTGGTCAGCTCATGGGGATCGCCCTCCCCCGGCAAATCCCCGGTATGAAACTCCCAGGCCTTCTCCAGCTTGCCGGCGTTCTCCGGCGTAATCAGATCAGCGCTCGAGTAACGATCACTCTGCTTCGAACCACCATAGGCCGGCCACTCACTCGGCGAGCGCTGCGCAACGCCACCAGCCGCCCCACCCTGCATCTGCGCATCACTGAATTCGCCATCGATGGAATGGTAATCCTGGGTCAACGAATAACCGGCCATCAACGCACCGGCCAAAAGCCCCACCCCCAGAACCCCGGTCGCGCCATCACGCCAGACACCATTGCGTCCGACATGCCGATTGACGAAAGGCAGGAACAGCCAGAGCCCAAGGATGCACCACAGGTCGATCCGCGGTGCCAGCTGCCACCAATCGAAGCGCACTTCGTAGAGGGTCCAGGCGAGGGAGCCAAGCAGCAACAGGCCATAAATAGCAATCGCCATCCGCCGCTGCGCGAACAGCAGGCCCGCCACGACAAGCAAGCCAATACCCGCCATAAGGTAATACCACGACCCACCCAGCGCCGCGAGATACCCGCCTCCGCCGGCAATTACCAACCCCAGCAGGAGCATCGCCAGTGCGGTCAGGGTAATGCGTAGGGGCCGACGGCCGTCTTCCATAGTCATGCGGGAATTCTCCACCTAATTCATTCACAGCCATCCCAAGCGAAGCCTTTTGAAACATCTGCTCAGCAATGGTCAGTGGAAAGGGGGAAGGGGTTTTGGTTCAGGTTTTTTCCGGCGTGGATTGGCGAAGTTTGGCTGCTGCAGTTGCTACGACAGACTTGAGATCTCGATGGGTTGCAACTGACTTCTTTTATCCGAGTGAACCGCTATACAGCGCGCAGCAAAAATCGTAGGCGTAATCCGCCGCCAGGTTTGCAGCACTGCGAAATCCAGACAGCAAAACGCCCCCGTGCAAGGTGGGGCTTTCAGTTGCAGTACGATGCAGCAGGTTCGCGGTACGAAGAATTACGACTTCGGACTATGCCTTTGACCAATCCAGGCTACAGTCTACGGGTATCCATCATACTGCGACACACCACACAACCAATAATCCGATCAACGATATCGAAATCAACTTATTCCCCTTTATTTCCAGAGGAAATAGGGAGTAAGCTCAGAGCTGAAAAGTAGCTTGAGTCCCCGTGAAGAGCCCTCAAAATTAGCAAAACCTCTTGAGACTCACTCTGTCGCCCATTTAAATCCAAAATTAAAGCATACCGGTATAAATTCGCCAAATATGGATATCGCCATACAACTCGTCTCATATCTGCAAGAGACTCCTCACTTTCCTCTCGATGAGGAGTCATTCGGCGATACTCCATAAGAGCCGACAACTGTGTCAGCAATACAATGCCCCGCGAGTCATACTGTCGCTCAAAGCCTACAACGCCAGCATCACTAACCTTCCGAGAAAACTCCTCTTGCTGCAGCACTCTATACTCAAATACAACCCGAGCGAGAACAACAACCCCTAAGATTAAAAATGCTGCCATCAGCCACGTGGGCACGTTTAAAACCATGCGCATTGGCGGCCTTGCACCGCCCAACAGCAAACCTAAGGGAATTAAAAAATAAGCATATGCAAAAGGAAATTCAAAAAGCGAATGAACACCTATAGCAAGCCCGACAAGCACAGCAAAAAAAGTTTCAGCATCATTCACATGACGAATGAGTCCCCACCCCCATACAGAGCAAATTAAAACTATCAAACCACCGAGCGGAACTCCGTTCCAAAGCAGCAAATCTAGAATAATATTATGGCTATACTCGGCCATCATGGGAAGCGGCTGCAATGATGAAACTGCCGCCTGAGCAACGCTGATCTGATTCCAACCGACACCGAAAAGCCAATATTCCTTCAACGCCATCAACAATTGATACCAAAGCTCCAAACGCCCAGAGGCAGAGCGTTCTACAAGACTATAGGTTCCAAACCCCAAGGCATCGGAGACTAAGGGCATGACAACCGTCATCGCACAAAAGTAGAAGAACCAGATTATAACTAGCCATAGATGGAATCGAGTGTTCTTCTTGCGAACCATGTATGCGCAAAATAAACCAAGAAATAAGAAGGTGACCCAGGGTGTCCGCGACTGTGTCAGCACCACACCCAACAATAAAAATATCGCTACCAATGTAAGCAAGGCGCTGTGAGCCTTGCGTTTTTCGTAAAAGTAAAGCAAGCCTGCACACCCCATAAGTAACAGCGTTGCTAAATTATTAGGCTGCCCTAAATTGGCATAAACGCGCCCTCCAGCAAGATTGATCTCAAAATCGCTTTCAGCCACATGAAACCACTGTCGAATAGCAATCGCACATGAAATAGTCGAAGCCGTGATAATGCAAATAGCTATCAAGCTATAAAATTCCGAGCGCTTTGCCTCTGTCTCACAGGCCGCGCTCCCAACAACAATTGCCAAAGCTAAAGCAAGAATATACGAGCTGGCGAGCAGGGCATCTCCCCAGAAAAATATCAGGCCGGCGAAGAACTGCGCTACGGGAATGGTGGCGACAAAAAATATAAACCCGGACATCGGACCAAGCTTAAAATTGCGACTACAAAGAGCCGTTAACAACAACGCTATAAATGCACAAAAATCTTGTACAAAGTTGGTCCATGGCAAGAAATGGAACGGCCACAGCCAGGATATCAGCAGCAAAGTTCCTACAACTGTAAAAGCACATCGGAAAACTGACAGCTTTTTTAAATATGACATGCGATACCTTGAACAAATAAAAAAGCCCCGCCAAGCGGGGCTTCTCTAATAAGATCTTAATCAGCTTGCAGCAGTGCAACCAGCTGGACGATATTTTGCGTCCATGGTGGTGGTTTTGCAGGCGTACTGGCCCTCTGCAGTGCGATCAAAACGAATAGTAGCTCCAGTGCCCAAACGGCCAGGATTATTGATAGTGCAAGTAATAGCGCTTGCAACCGAGCCATCTGCGCCCGGAGCGGTCACTGCGATAGTCGAGCAGTTTCCAGTGGTAGCTTGCAGACCGACAGCAGCAACACCAGATATACCAGCCGCGCCTTTTTCGGTGAACAGCAGCTCATAGCTGGTTTTACCGGCAGCGATATCAGCAAGTGCTGCGTTTGCTTTCGCTTTGGATACATAATCCTGATACGCAGGGATTGCGATAGCAGCCAGGATGCCGATGATTGCAACAACGATCATCAATTCGATCAGGGTGAAGCCTTTTTGAGCTTTCATGTGAGTCTCCAGTTATAAGTGTCAGGCAGACAAGCCTGTGGATGAAGTAGCAGAAGCCGTGCCAAGTCTTGAGCGTCGCCCTTTGGCGACAATTACTGCCAACACCCTCACAAAATCACCACCCCGTCGACGCCATGGCCGTTACGCCAAACACATTGATGCGCACCTTGTGACACTTTTCGTCACCTTGGTATCGGCAATTTGGCAGCCCCAGGCATCTACGCTATAACGCACCCATCTATTGATGCCGAGGTGCCCATGAGCGAGAACATTCCCCTTTCTGGTCTGGCCAAGCAAGTCGTGCTGGCTGAGCTGCTGGACGAGAAGGCCGCTCAACAGGCGCAGGTGCAAGCCAAGCGCAACAAGCTGTCACTCGTGCACTACCTTGCTCAGAACAAGCTGGTGAAAAGCCGCGCACTGGCAGAGTTGACTG
The DNA here is from genome assembly GCF_003253735.1 of Pseudomonas sp. URMO17WK12:I2. Classification (GTDB taxonomy): domain Bacteria; phylum Pseudomonadota; class Gammaproteobacteria; order Pseudomonadales; family Pseudomonadaceae; genus Aquipseudomonas. The sequence goes on from NZ_QKYW01000001.1 coordinate 640,247, forward strand.
CGGATCAGTTCGGCATTGCCTACTTTGATCTCAGCGCCCTGGACAAAGACAGTCAGCCCAAGGATTTGGTTAGCGAAAAGCTGGTCCGCCAACATCGCGCGCTGCCCTTATGGCGCCGTGGCAACAAGTTGTTCGTAGGCATATCCGACCCATCCAATCACCAAGTCGTTACCGATATCCAGTTCAGCACAGGACTCTCTACAGAAGCGCTGCTGGTTGAGGACGACAAGCTGGGCGACGCCATCGACAAGTTCTTTGATTCGGGTCATAACGGGTTGGAGGATATGGGCGATGTCGACCTGGATGGCTTGGAAACTGAATCCGTCGATGACGACAAAAAGATAAATGATGGTAGCGGTCAGGACGCTGACGACGCCCCAGTGGTGCGCTTCGTGAATAAGATGTTGCTCGACGCCATCAAAGGCGGGTCCTCTGACCTTCATTTCGAGCCCTACGAAAGAGCTTACCGTGTACGCTTTCGTACCGACGGTATTTTGCATGAGACAGCACGCCCTCCTATCCAACTGGCTCCGAGGATCTCTGCACGTCTTAAGGTGATGGCCGGTCTAGATATCTCCGAGCGGCGCAAGCCCCAGGATGGCCGCATCAAGATGAAGATTTCCAAGAGCAAGTCCATCGACTTTCGCGTCAACACCTTGCCCACCCTGTGGGGTGAGAAGATCGTGATGCGGATTCTCGACTCTTCAAGTGCGCAAATGGGCATCGATGCTCTGGGCTATGAGGAGAGCCAGAAGGAGCTGTATCTCAATGCGCTCAAACAGCCTCAGGGCATGATCCTGGTCACAGGCCCAACCGGCTCGGGTAAGACGGTATCCCTTTACACGGGACTGAATATACTCAACACGCCGGACGTGAATATCTCTACAGCTGAAGATCCTGTCGAAATCAACCTGGAAGGCATCAACCAGGTCAACGTCAATCCCAAGCAGGGGATGGATTTTACCCAGGCCTTGCGCGCCTTCCTGCGTCAGGATCCGGACATCATTATGGTCGGCGAGATTCGCGACCTGGACACCGCCTCTATCGCCATCAAGGCCGCGCAAACTGGCCATATGGTAATGTCGACCCTGCACACCAACAGCGCCGCAGAAACCCTCACCCGTCTGCGCAATATGGGTGTGCCCTCGTTCAACATCGCCACCTCGGTGAACTTGATTATTGCCCAGCGCCTGGCGCGCAAGCTGTGCGCGTCCTGCAAGAAGGAAGTGGATGTGCCACGCGAGGTGTTGCTGGAGGAAGGTTTTCCGGAGAGCAAGATCGGCAGCTTTAAGATCTACAGCCCGGTTGGCTGTGAAAATTGCAAGAATGGTTACAAAGGTCGTGTCGGTATTTATGAAGTGGTTAAAAACACGCCAAGCCTGCAGCGGATTATCATGGAGGAAGGCAACTCCATCGATATTGCCGCGCAAATGCGCAAAGATGGCTTTAACGACCTGCGCACCTCGGCCCTAGTGAAGGCCATGCAAGGCGTGACCAGCCTTGAGGAAGTCAACCGCGTGACCAAGGATTAACCATGGCAGCAGCAGCAAAAGCCCCCAAGACCAGCACCTTCGTCTGGGAAGGCAAGGATCGCAAGGGCAGTATCGTCAAGGGCGAGCTCAGCGGCCAGAACCCGGCGCTGGTCAAGGCGCAGTTGCGCAAGCAAGGCATCAATCCGACCAAGGTACGCAAGAAGGGCATGAGCCTGGGCGGTGCCGGGAAGAAGATCAAGCCGCTGGATATCGCTCTTTTCGCACGCCAGATGGCTACAATGATGAAGGCCGGTGTGCCGCTGCTGCAGTCCTTCGACATCATCGCAGACGGCGTTGAGAAGCCCGCTATGCGCAAGCTAGTAGACGAGCTCAAACAGCATGTAGCTGCGGGTAACAGCTTTGCCGCCGCCTTGCGGACCAAGCCCCAGTATTTCGACGACTTATTTTGCAACCTGGTAGATGCCGGCGAGCAATCAGGCGCTTTGGAAACGCTGCTGGATCGCGTCGCGACCTATAAGGAAAAAACCGAAGCACTTAAAGCCAAAATCAAAAAGGCAATGAACTATCCCATTGCCGTAATTGTAGTAGCAGTTATAGTCACCTGTATTTTGCTGATTAAAGTAGTTCCTCAATTCAAAGAGGTTTTCGCTGGTTTTGGCGCTGAGCTGCCAGCTTTTACGCTGTTCGTCATTGGTATTTCGGAAACACTGCAAAAATGGTGGTTCATCGTGATCGTGGCCTTCCTGGCTATCGGCTATGCCTTTATGCAAGCCAAAAAAAAATCAGAGAAGTTCAGGGACGGTCTTGATCGAACAATTCTGAAAACTCCCGTTATAGGCAGTATCGTTTACAAAGCGGCAGTCGCTCGTTACGCACGCACGTTATCGACAACCTTTGCGGCCGGTGTACCCTTGGTGGAGGCCCTGGACTCAGTGGCTGGAGCCACAGGCAACGTCGTTTTTCGCAATGCTGTTAATAAGGTGAAGCAAGACGTCACCAGCGGTATGCAACTCAACTTTTCGATGAGATCAACCAATGCATTTCCAGCAATGGCAGTTCAGATGACTGCAATTGGTGAAGAGTCTGGCGCGCTAGATAGCATGCTTGATAAAGTCGCCAGTTATTACGAAGCAGAAGTAGACAACGCAGTGGATGGACTCACTGCGCTTATGGAACCGGTGATCATGGCGGTTCTGGGTGTCTTGGTAGGCGGCTTGATCATCGCCATGTACCTGCCGATCTTCCAACTGGGCAACGTCGTTTAAATGTCAGCTTTCGACTTCCTGGCCGGCAATACGCCGGCCTTTGTTTTCTGCGTGCTGATCATCGGACTGCTGGTTGGCAGCTTCCTCAACGTGGTGATCCATCGTCTACCAAAAATGATGTTGCGCGACTGGCGAATCCAGGCGCGGGAAGTACTGGAATTACCTGCCGAGCCGACCGGGGAAACCTACAATCTGGTACTCCCCCACTCCAGTTGCCCCCATTGCCAGCACGAAATCCGCCCTTGGGAAAACATCCCGGTCATCAGCTATCTCTTCCTGCGCGGAAAGTGCTCTGGCTGCCAGGCGAAGATCAGTCTGCGCTACCCGCTGGTCGAGCTCAGCTGCGGCTTTATCTCGGCTTATGTCGCCTGGCATTTCGGGTTCGGCTGGCAAGCTGCAGGCATGCTGTTGCTGGCCTGGGGATTGCTGGCGATGAGCCTAATCGATGCCGATCACCAGTTGCTCCCGGACGCGCTGGTACTGCCGCTGCTATGGCTGGGCTTGATTGCCAACAACTTCGGGCTGTTTACCAGCCTGGAAGATGCCCTATGGGGCGCTGTGGCGGGCTACCTGAGCCTGTGGTCGGTGTTCTGGCTGTTCAAGCTAGTGACCGGCAAGGAAGGCATGGGTTATGGCGATTTCAAGCTGCTGGCGATGCTTGGCGCCTGGGGTGGCTGGCAGATTCTGCCGCTGACCATTCTGCTGTCTTCGGTGGTCGGCGCCGTGCTCGGGGTGATCATGCTGCGCCTGCGTGATGCCAGCACCAGCACGCCGATTCCTTTTGGCCCGTACCTGGCCATTGCAGGCTTTATCGCGCTGCTGTGGGGCAAGCAGATTACCGAGGGTTATCTGCGGTTCGCGGGTTTCAACTGACACGCCCCAATGGCCTTGACGCTTAATCCTGTCTACGGTCAACCTGATTCGCCACACACGCCCGACTCCCTTACAATCCGCCCCTGTTTTTCTGAGGGGCAGCTCACCATGAAACCCTGGACGCTCGGCCTAACGGGCGGTATCGGCAGCGGCAAAAGCGCCGTGGCCGCGCAATTCGCCGCGCTGGGCGTTGATCTGATCGACTCGGATCAGGCCGCCCGCTGGGTTGTGGAACCTGGCCGCCCTGCCCTCGCGGCGATAACCGAACACTTCGGCGACCAGGTGCTGCACGCCGATGGCCAGTTGAACCGCCCCGCACTCAGAGAGTTGATCTTCAAATCACCGGCCGAGCGCAGTTGGCTGGAAAGATTGCTGCATCCATTGATCGCCGCAGAAACCGCGCAGTTTCTGGCCAATGCCAAATCTCCCTACGCCATCACGGTCTCGCCACTGCTGATCGAGTCCGGCCAGTACAAACTGGCGCAGCGCATCCTGGTGGTCGACGTGCCAGAGCAGCTGCAGATCGAGCGCACCATGCAGCGCGATCGGTTGTCTGCCGAACAGGTGCACGCGATCATGGCGGCCCAGGCCACCCGCGAGACACGCCTGAGCCATGCCGATGACGTACTGGTCAACGACCGCGACCTGGCCTGGGTCAAACAGGAGGTCGAACGCCTGCACGCCTTTTACCTGACCTTGAACGGAGGCCAACCATGACCACACCCACCCTCGTCGCCTGCCCGACCTGCGCAGCCCCCGTGGAATGGGGCCCGCAGAGCCCAATCCGGCCCTTCTGCTCCGAGCGTTGCAAGCTGATCGACCTGGGCGCCTGGGCAGCGGAAGAACACGCGATCCCCGGCAACCCGCTCGAGGACGATCTGTTTTCCGACGACCTGCCGCCCAGCCGGCACTGAGCCGCCCCCCATGGCTATCGTGACTGCAGAATCATACATTGAGGCCTGACCAGCATCCGGCCAGCCCTTTCCAGGCCCTTATCGCTGCCGTGCCACAACGCGGCCAGGTGTGCTGGATCGGTGTGCGCCCCGAAAGGCTCGGCGACATGCTGATTCTCGATGCGGTCGAGGCCCGTCGCGAAGCAGGCCTGACCGGCGATCATGCGCGCCCGGGCCCACGCAACGCTCGCCAGGTCACGCTGATCCAGTGGGAGCACCTGGCCGTGATCAGTGCCCTGCTCGGCCGCGATGCTCAGCATGGGATAAAGCCCGAGGATCTCAGGCGCAATATCGCCGTCAGCGGCATCAACCTGTTCAGCCTCAAAGGACGACGCTTTCGTATCGGCCAGGCGGTTCTGGAAACCACCGGCTGGTGCCAGCCGTGCGCCAAGCTGGAACAGCGCCTGGGCCTTGGCACCTTCCAGGCGGTGCGCGGCCATGGCGGGATTACCGCCCGGGTGATTCACACGGGAATCATCCGCCTAGGCGACTCGCTCGAGGTCGAACCGCTGGAACAGCTCGAATAGCCCTGCCATCGCACGCCCGCAGGGCAGCACGCTGTTAGAATGCATGCAACCTGCCGCTGACGAACTGAACCCAAGCGGCCGACTTTCTGTCGATGAGTTGGCGTCCGGCACGCAGCTTCAACGCAGCACAACCTGATTTCTGACGCGCTGGTACTGCCTGCGCGGATTGGCACCTGAGTCGCCCGGCGCTTGAGCCTCGCTCGCCCGGACTCGCCACCGATTTCCTATCCTTGTGAGAATGATCCATGACCCATCGAATCGTCATTGTCGGCGGCGGCGCCGGCGGCCTGGAGTTGGCTACCCGCCTGGGCAGAAAGCTCGGCAAGTGCGGCAGAGCGCACATCACCCTCGCCGACGCCAACCTCACCCATATCTGGAAGCCGCTGCTGCACGAAGTGGCCGCCGGCTCGCTTAACTCCACGGAGAACGAGCTGAACTACGTGGCCCAGGCGAAGTGGAACCACTTCGAATTCCAGCTCGGCCGCATGAGCGGGCTGGACCGCGAACGCAAGACAATCCAGTTGGCCGCGACCCTGGACGAAGACAACCGCGAGCTGGTGCCCGCCCGCGAACTGTCTTACGACACCCTGGTGATCGCAGTCGGCAGCACGACCAATGACTTCGGCACCGAAGGCGCGGCCAACCACTGCATTTTCCTCGATACCCGTGAGCAGGCCGAGCGCTTCCACCGCAAGCTGCTCAGCCACTACCTGCGTGCGCACGCCGGCAAGGGTGACAACGACCAGGTCAGCGTTGCCATCGTCGGCGCCGGTGCCACCGGCGTCGAACTGGCCGCAGAGCTGCACCATGCCGCCCGGGAACTGGCGGCCTACGGGCTGGACCGCATCCGCCCGGAGAACATGCGCATCAGCCTGGTCGAAGCCGGGCCGCGCGTGCTGCCGGCCCTGCCGGAGCGCATCAGCGCCCCTGTCCACAAGACCCTGCAGAAGCTCGGCGTCAACGTGATGACTGGCGCGGCAGTGCAGGAAGTGACTAGCGAAGGCTTGGTGCTCGCCAATGGCGAAACCATCCCGGCCAGCATCAAGGTGTGGGCCGCCGGCATCCGTGCGCCAGCCTTTCTGAAAGACCTGGATGGCCTGGAGAGCAACCGCATCAATCAGCTGGTCGTCACCAGTACGCTGCAGACGACGCGCGACGAAAATATCTTCGCCTTTGGTGACTGCGCGGCCTGCCCGATGGGTGATGGCAGTGAACGCAACGTTCCGCCGCGCGCCCAGGCAGCCCACCAGCAGGCTTCGCTGCTGGTCAAGTCGCTCGCCCTGCGCCTGCAGAACCAGCCGCTGCCGAGCTACACCTACAAGGATTACGGCTCGCTGATCTCGCTGTCGAGCTTCAGCGCCGTCGGCAATCTGATGGGCAACCTGATGGGTAGCGTGAAGCTGGAAGGCTGGCTGGCACGGATGTTCTACATCTCGCTGTATCGCATGCACCAGATGGCACTGTACGGCGCCTTCCGCACGCTGCTGCTGATGCTCAGCGACCGTATTGGGCGTAGTACCGACCCACGCCTGAAGCTGCACTGATTCCACAAAGGCGCCGGACAGGTAGCTGATGGGTTTCACCCATCCTACGACCTACTTTCCTTTACGATCGCAGTGGTGGACAAAAAGAGCGCTGTCCACCCTACAGCTGCAAATCTGTGGGAGCGGGCCACGCCCGCGATTTCGCGCGCATGGCGCGCTCCCACAAAAGCGCGCCGGTCCCTCGACCACGCCGGGTGCTTCAGCCCGCGAGGGTGAAAACCCAGCGCCTTGTCGCGCGAGGCCCTATAAGGGGCGGGCCTTGAACTGACCAAAGGCCAGAAAGCAAAAAACCCGCCGTTAGGCGGGTTCTTTACTCAAGCAGTGCTTGAAATGGTGGGTCGTGTAGGATTCGAACCTACGACCAATTGGTTAAAAGCCAACTGCTCTACCAACTGAGCTAACGACCCAAATATGGTCGGGGTGAGGGGATTCGAACTCCTGACATCCTGCTCCCAAAGCAGGCGCGCTACCGGACTGCGCTACACCCCGAGGAAAGATTGGCTCCGCGACCTGGACTCGAACCAGGGACCCAATGATTAACAGTCATTTGCTCTACCGACTGAGCTATCGCGGAACTATGCTCTTTCTTTTCTCTGTTTACGTTGCCGCTGCAGAGGCGCGCCATTTTACGGTTTCGCAAACCGCTGTCAACCCCCTAAATTGCTTTTATGACAATGCTTTGCGAACGAGTGGCCATTTGCATTACCTTCGAGGCATACCTGCACAGCCAGACGCAGCGCATCGGGCCTCAATCAGGATCGAAGATGACTACTCCGGGCACGCCGCCGTCATCCGCCAGCAGCTCCAGCACGCTGGCCAGCAGAGGCATCCAGCCGCGCTTCAGCGAACTGGGGCAGAGCTGCCGCAAGCTGGTGCTCAATCACCTGGCCGATCATCTGACGCGCACCTTCGCCCAGGTCGACGACACCCTCTTTCAATGCGCCGAGCAGGCGGAGAACAATCAGGTGCAGGCCATGTTCTTCGACAGCATGCGCGAAGTGCGGCGACTGCGGCCGCAGATCGAGCGCTCCTATCACCTGAGCATCTCCAAAGGCATTGCCGATTTCCTCGACGGCAAGCTGGTCGCCAGCCAGGCAGCGGATGTCCCGGCCGAAGACCTGGCGCTGGTTGACAACGAGGCGTACGAGGAAGCGCTGCAGGTCACCAACATGGCGCAGCGGGTACAGACCCGTTGCACGCAGGCCCTGTTTGCGCTGGACAAGCGCCTGGCCCTGCTCAACAACGGCCAGCCGGTGCCTGCCGAGGCCAATCCGCTTTCCCCGAAAAACATTGCCCACGCCTTGCTGACGGCCTTGCAGCCGAGCGAGCTGCCGCTGCGAATCAAGCTTGTACTGTACGGCCTGTTCGACAAGCAGTTGATGCAAGGCCTGGATGCACTCTATGACGCCCTCAACCTACGCCTGATCGATGCAGGCGTACTGCCCAACCTCAAGTTCTCAGCGGTACGCGCCCAGCAGAGCCCAGCACCTGCAACCGACGGCGTCGCAGACAGCAATCAAGCACCCGCAGCGATCGACCTGGCCGCAAACCCACCGGCTGACGCCGAGCATCTGGCCGCAGGGCTCGACAGGTTGCTGAGCGAGTACCGCAAACAGCAGCACGCCATAGGCCTTCTCAGCGGCTCGCCGAGCATGGCCAGTTTCGCGCCACAGGGCGCCAAGCGCACCTATGAAACAGGTGAACTGCTCGCCGCCCTCAATCGGCTGCAACAAGCCTCCGCCGCCGAGCTGACGCAGCACCCGGATCGCCCGCTGCACGTCAGCGACCTGAAGACCGACCTGCACCGCCAACTGACCAGCCATAGCGACGCCCCCCAGCAACACCGCGTGGGCAACCATGAAACCGACGTCATCGATCTGGTGGGGATGCTGTTCGACTTCATCCTCGATGACGAAAACCTGCCGCAACCCTATAAGGTCGCCCTCTCCCACCTGCATACGCCCTGCCTGAAAGTGGCACTGCTCGATCGTGCCCTGTTCAGCCAGTCTCACCACCCGGCACGCAGGCTGATCAATGCCATGGCCCAGGCCGGCGTGCTGTACGGCGCTCAGGACGATAGCTACGGCTTGTTGAGCAAGGTGCAGTGGGTGGTACGCCAGGTGGTGCAGCACTTCAGTGGCGACCTGCACCTGTTCGAGACCCTGCTCGACGAGTTCGAGGAGTTCACCCGCGGGATAAAACAGCGGGTAGCACTTCAGGAGCGCCGCGCCGTGGAAACCGCCAAGGGTCGTGACAAGCTGCTTGCCGCTCGCCACAGCGCAGCGCAAGCGATCGCCCAAGCGCTGGCCAAGCGCTCGCCACCGCCGCTCATCCGGCAGTTTCTCGAGCGCACCTGGATCGATGTTCTGGTGTTCATCCAGCTGCGCCACGGAGCTGCCAGCCCTGAGTGGCAGCGCGCCTGCGAAACGGCCGAGCAACTGGCCTGGAGCGGAACCCTGCTCGATGCCGCGCAGCGCGATCGCCTGCAGGGCCTGCGCGTCGACATGCTCGACGAACTGCGCAATGGCCTGATGCTGCTGGGCGGTTATCATCAAGACGATATTCGCCGCCTGCTGCAGGATCTGGTTGCCTGCCAGCACGCCGTGCAGGCCGGCCAACCCCAGCTCGCCTCGCGACTGAGCCTGCCACCGAGCCCCAGCCCGCTCGGTGCCATGCTGGACGATGAGGCGGCGCTTCTTGCCACGTCACGCAATGGCCGGCGCCAGCCGACCGATCAAAGCCTGGTTCGCGAACTGGAGAAACTCGAGTTCGGCACCTGGTTCGATTTCATTCTGGGCGGCAAGCGGCAAACCCTGAAGCTGTCGTGGTACAGCCCCACCACCCACCACTACATGTTCGTCGATCGTAACGGCCAGCGCGCCGCGGTCAAATCGGTGGAGCAACTGGCCGAGGAGATGCAGCAGGGCACCGCGCGTCGCAGCAGGCCCGACCGCTCGGCACCGATGGTCGACCGTGCGCTGCACGCCGTCTATCGTGTGCTTCAGCAATTGACCGGACGAACCACCTGAGGATCGCCCATGGATGATCGTCGTCAGCATCCGCGTTATCAGGCCGCCTCGCTGTTGGAGGTCTACGAACAGTACAGCGAAACCTGTCTGGGCCGAATCGCCGATCTGTCCAACGAGGGCTTCATGCTCTGCAGCACGACGCCGCAGACCGCCGATCGGCTGGTGGAGTGCCGCCTGATGGGCGAAATGATCGAGGCCGTGCATTTCACTGCTGACTGCCTGTGGAGCCGTGAGGGGGCGATTGGCCAGCAGTCCTGGGCGGGTTATCAGATCATCGACATAGACGCGCTCAATGTGCAGAAGCTGCGCAGCCTTCTCAAGCAATTGCAGGTCGAAAGCTGATCAAGCGGTCGCGTCCAAGCCCCGCCACAGAGCCTTTCTTACGCCACCGATAAACAGCATCGATCAAGACATCGGCAACAGCGATTAGACGCTTGCCCGGCAAACGCCTAGGCTTCTCTGTGTCAATCCGCCGCAGGGGAGCTTGCCGTGCCCCGGTCAGCCGAGATTTCCGCCCTTTCCAGTCGTACCGAACCTGCTACCCAGCAGGCGCAGGCTTATGCCTATGCCGAACTGGGTAACCCTGCGGTCGAGGGCGCAGCCGTATTGGCCCAGGAGAGTGCACTGGCCATTGCCTACAACGGCATCAGCCATGCCGTGATGATGGTGTCGCCCAGTGCAGTGGAAGACTTTATCACCGGCTTCAGCCTCAGTAGCGCCGTCGTCGATTCCATCGACGATATTTATGACATCCGCGTGCAGCACCTTGGCCCCGCCATCAGCGCCGAGGTCGAGATCAGCAGCCGTGCCTTCTGGGCGATGAAACAGCAACGCAGGCAACTGGCCGGCACCAGCGGTTGCGGCCTATGCGGTGTAGAAGCGCTCGATCAGGCGCTGCCACAGTTGGCGACCCTGGCCCCGACCCAATTGCCGGACGCTGCACATCTGGTCGACCTGCGCGAACGCATCGCCGCCGTTCAGGACCTGGCCCGTCGCAGCGGCGCTCTGCACGCTGCCTTGTACGTAGATGGTGATGGCGAGATACGCGCCTGCCGCGAAGACATCGGCCGGCACAACGCGCTGGACAAGCTGATCGGCGCACTGCTGCGCGAAAAACATGACGTGCGCCAGGGCTTTGCAGTGGTCACCAGCCGCTGCAGCCTGGAACTGATTCACAAGGCGGTCAGGGCCGGTATCGGCAACCTGGTCAGCCTGTCGGCTCCGACCGCCCTGACCGTGCAATGGGCGCGCCGACACAATCTCAACCTGATCCATTTGCCCCACCACAGCGCGCCGCGGGTATACAGCCCCGCACCGCCTGCAAGAGAAGAACAGCCATGAGCCTGCAACCCGTGAACCCGCGTTACAAACCTTACAAAGGCGCTGCCGCCGGTTGGGGTGCGCTGATCAGCGTCACCCAGTTCTGGCTGGACAGCAAACAGCCCTTCAAGAACCTGCGCGCGCTGCTCAAGACCAACCAGAACGGCGGCTTCGACTGCCCGGGCTGCGCCTGGGGCGACTCACCGGAAGATGGCCGCATCAAGTTCTGCGAAAACGGCGCCAAGGCCGTCAACTGGGAAGCTACCAAGCGCCGGGTAGACGCCAAGTTCTTCGCCAAGTATTCCGTCAGCCAGCTGCGCGAGCAGAGCGACTACTGGCTCGAGTATCAGGGCCGACTGACCGAGCCGATGCGCTACGACTCGGCCACTGACCGTTACGTGCCCACCTCCTGGGATGACGCCTTCAGCCTGATCGCCAAGCACCTGAAGAACCTCGCAAGCCCCAACCAGGCCGAGTTCTATACCTCGGGCCGCGCCAGCAACGAAGCCGCGTTTCTTTACCAGCTGTTCGTACGCGCCTTTGGCACCAACAACTTCCCCGACTGTTCGAACATGTGCCACGAGGCCAGCGGTGTGGCGCTGATCCAGAGCGTCGGTATCGGCAAGGGCAGCGTGACCTTCGATGACTTCGAGCACGCCGACGCCATCTTCGTACTTGGCCAGAACCCGGGCACCAACCACCCGCGCATGCTCGAGCCGCTGCGTGAGGCGGTCAAGCGTGGCGCCCAGGTGGTTGCTTTCAACCCACTCAAGGAGCGTGGCCTGGAGCGCTTCCAGCACCCGCAACACGCGCTGGAAATGCTCACCAACGGCTCCGAGCCACTCAACACCGCGTTCTTCCGCCCAGCGTTGGGCGGCGACATGGCCGCGCTACGCGGTATCGCCAAGTTCCTGCTGCAGTGGGAGCGCGAGGCGGTCGCCAAGGGCGAGAAGCCGGTGTTCGACCATGACTTCATCGCCGAGCACACCGACGGGGTGGACGCCTACCTCGCCGTGCTCGACGAAACGTCCTGGGAGTCGCTGGTCGAGCAGTCCGGCCTGAGCCTCGAGGAAATCGAACAAGCCGCGTTGATGTACCGCCGCGCCGAGAAAGTGATCATGTGCTGGGCGATGGGCATCACCCAGCACGTCCACTCGGTGGCCACCATCCAGGAAATCGTCAACCTGCAGCTGCTGCGCGGCAACCTCGGCCGCCCCGGCGCCGGCCTGTGCCCGGTGCGTGGCCACAGCAACGTGCAGGGCGACCGCACCATGGGCATCAATGATCGCCCGCCGGTGGTGCTGCTCGACAACCTCGAGAAGCGCTTCCAGTTCAAGGTGCCACGCGACAACGGCCATAACACCGTGGAAGCGATCAACGCCATGGTCGACGGCCAGGCTAAGGTATTCATTGCCCTGGGCGGCAATTTCGCCCAGGCCACGCCGGACAGCCCGCGCACTCACCAGGCCCTGCAGAACTGCGACCTGACCGTGCAGATCAGCACCAAGCTCAATCGCAGCCACCTGACCACCGGCAAGGACGCGCTGATCCTGCCATGCCTGGGCCGCACCGATATCGACGTCCAGGCCACCGGCCCGCAAGCGATCACCGTGGAAGACTCGTTCAGCATGATCCACGCCTCCAATGGTCAGCTGGAGCCGCTGTCCAAGCAGATGCGTTCGGAGCCTGCCATCGTCGCTGGTATCGCCAAGGCGACCCTGGGTAATCACCCGGTCGACTGGGATGCGATGATTGCCGACTACAGCCGCATCCGTGAGCTGATTGCCGACACCATTCCCGGCTTCCAGGACTTCAACACCCGCGTGCAGCACCCGGGCGGTTTCTACCTGGGCAACTCGGCAGGCGCGCGCCAGTGGAAAACCACCACCGGCAAGGCCAATTTCAAATCCAACGCGCTGCTCGCCGACCTGCTGCCACCGCAAGTGCGCAACAGTGGCCAGACACCGGATCTGATCCTGCAGACCATGCGCTCCCACGATCAGTACAACACCACCATCTATGGCCTGGACGACCGCTACCGTGGCGTTCGTGGCCAGCGTGACGTGCTGTTCGTCAACGAGGCGGATATCACCCGCCTGGGCTACAAGCCTGGGCAAAAGGTGGATATCACCTCACTGTGGGACGACGGCGTCGAGCGCAAGGTGGTGGGCTTCACGCTGCTGGCCTTCGATATCCCAGCCGGCCAGGCTGCCGCCTACTACCCGGAAGCCAACCCGCTGGTACCGCTGCAGAGCGTTGGCATTGGCAGCCACACGCCAACCTCCAAGTTCGTGGCCATCCGCCTGCACGCTGCCCAGGAAACTGCGCGCATCCTGTAACAGCCTGCTCACGCCCCCCGCTGGAAACGCAACGCCTGTGGATCGACGGTCATAAGACCGTTCGATCCATTGCAGGAACGCGCAGCACGCCGAGTCCATACGCGCGACTCGCGGGCGTGGCCCGCCCCCAGGACATTCATCAGTACCCGCTTACGCCGGCGGTCAATGCGCATTCGATTAGCGCAAAGATCGGTTGTGGCCCGTCGCAGCCCCGTGGCGAAGCATTTCCTTATGCCACCCGCTAATCTGCATTTCGTCGGAAACTGTGGCACTTATCCCCGAAAATCGCCTCTGATGTCCCTTTGCCGTTACCTATCTCGGGTAACGTACCCATCTAAGCGTTCGAGCGAAGCGCGTAGTTCCAGCCCAAGCCACGATGTGGCCCTTCGGGTTCTGCCAAACCAGCGACAACCGCGCCACTGACTGACCAGGCCCTTCGACGCCGCCTGGCACTGGAGTCTTGGCCTGCAACGGGAGCGAATACCATGCGGTTTTCACCTACCGTCCTGCTTGGGGCGGCGCTACTGAGCATCCATGCCCAGGCAGCGATGATGGAACGCGAGCTCGGCGACTACGAACTCAACCTGGGCACCACGCCAAGTCGCAGCATGGCCCAGGGGCTGGTCAAGCCCCAGAGCGGCGGAACCTTTCATGGTGGGCTCGACCTGAGCCACCCAAGCGGCTGGTACCTGGGCCAGTGGTCGCCCAACCTGGGCATTAGCCCGGGCAGCCGCATGGAGCTCAATAGCTACGTGGGCTATCGCCAGCAGTTCGTCGATTCGCTGGGCTACGAAGTGGGCACCATCCGCTACAGCCATCCGGGCTACAGCCACCTCGATAGCCACGACGTATACGCAGGCGTGACCTACGATGCGCGCCGTTTCGGATTTTCCTTCAGCAACGATCCAAATCGATTCAACAGCACCATGCTCGCCGATCTGGGTCGAGTAAAGCTGCTCGGGATGGCCGTGATCGTGCGTTACGGCAATCACCTGCTCGAAACCCCCAAGAACATCTCCGGCGGTGGTCAGGTCAGCTCCTTCAACGACTGGTCGCTGAGTCTCTCGCGGCCTTGGAAGGGCATCGATTTCGACTTCTCCTACTCGGATTCGAGCCTCAGCGGCGATGCCTGCTCAGCGTACTCGGGCCACAATACCGAGTGTGAAGGCTGGTTTTCGATCAAGGCCTCGAGATCGCTGTTCTAGACGCCTTGCCGCTTGTTGACCTGCAGCGCCAACAATACGCCCAACACATTCTGATACATTCATTCATGTATCTTTAAATCCCATCCTGGGAATTTCCTCCGCGCCCAGCCTCTAAGAGATGTCACCTGCACTGCAGGGCTGACCGCAAGAACCATGGCAATGCCGTGGCTACGCCCGCAAGGGTCATTTTCGAGGGTTGCGCGATGCGTACATTCCTTACCGCACTGGCCTTCAGTGCAATGGTTTCTCCCCTGGCTTATGCCGACACCACCAAGACTGCCATCGGCAGCGGGGTTGGCGGTGCGCTGGGCAATATCGTCGGTCAGCACCTGGGCGGCAGCACGGGCGCGACCATTGGTGCCGGCCTGGGCGGCGCAGCTGGTGGCGCCATCAGCTCACGCAACAAGACCGAAGCGGCACTGGGCGGAGGCCTGGGCGCAGCGGGTGGCTCGGTACTGGGCAATCAGTTTGGCGGCAGCACCGGGTCGACCATCGGCGCCGGCCTGGGTGGCGCTGCCGGTGGCGCGCTGGCCAACGAAGTGGCAGACAGCAACCGCCATGAGTCGCGCTATCGTGATAGCGGCCATCGCCATGGCAAGAAGCATCACAAACGTCACCACAAACATCGTCACCGCTGATCATCCGTTTCAACAACAAGGGCGCCTCAGGCGCCCTTGGTCGTTCAGGCCGGCAGCAGCAACGCCATTGCCTGGCGCAGTGGCTGCGGAATAGAAACCGGCTGGTTGCTCTGCCGATCCACGAACACGTGCACGAACCGCCCTGCCGCGCAGGCCTGCAGCTCTCCTTCGCGAAACACTGCCAGCTCGTACTGCACCGAGCTGTTACCCAGCTTGCCGATGCGCAGCCCGACTTCGATACGCTCGGGAAAGGCGATCGACTCGAAATAGTCGCAGCTGGAACTGACCACGAAGCCGACGATTTCACCGTGATGGATATCCAGGCCACCCGTTTCGATCAGGTAGCTGTTCACCGCCGTGTCGAAATAGCTGTAATAAGTGACGTTGTTGACATGCCCATAGAGGTCATTGTCGTGCCAGCGAGTGGTGATCGGCTGAAAATGCCGGTAGTGCTCGCGCAGATGCTGCGGCTGTTGCATGAGTCGACACCTTGCCCAAAGACCGAAGCCGGCATGGTGCCGGCCTCGGCGATCAGTGGCAACTCGCGTCATCACCACCTATCAATAGGCAACCTGGTAGATAGCCAGCGCGTGAGCCAGGGTCATTTCCCGTGGGTTATTGGCCAGCAATCGCTCGTGCAAAATGGCGTCGGTTGCCAGGCGCGGCAACATCACCTGGTCCACCCCGACTTCGCGCAGCCGCGTCGGCAGGCCGCTACGCTCGCTGAGGTCTGCCAGCTCGATGATGAACTGCTCGGTATGATCCGTCGCATCGCCACTGCGCAGGCGCTCGCCCAATAGCAGGGGCGCCAGCTCTTCGTAAAGCGGTGCAGCCACCGAGGCGTTGAAGCCGAGCACATGGGGCAACAGCACTGCTGCACTGACCCCATGGGGCACCTGACAATGGCCGCCCAGCGGGTAGGCCAGTGCATGCACCGCCGCCAGCGGTGCGTTGGCATAGGCCTGCCCGGCCAGGCAGGCGCCCAGCAACATGGCTTGCCGGGCCTCGCGATTGGCACCGTTGTGCACGGCTTCGTCCAGGTTGGCGCCCAGCAGGCTCAAGGCCTCGCGGGCGAGCATGTCGGAGAGCGGATTCTTGCGCCGCGCACCGGTGTAGGCCTCTACCGCATGCCCCATCGCCAACATGCCGCAAGCAGCGGTCACCGACGGCGGCAACTGCAGGGTGAGCTCGGCATCGAGCAACGCCAGATCCGGCAACAACCGCGCCGATACCACCGCGACCCGAGTCGCATGCCTGGTCGTCACCACGGCAATGGGCGTCACTTCGGAACCGCTACCGGCCGTAGTCGGCACCTGAATCAGCGGCAGGCGCTGCCCCACCGCCTTGTCGATACCGTAGAGGTCACTCAACGTCTGCTGGCAATCGGGATGGGCGAGCTGCGCAACCAGCTTGGCCACATCCAGTGAACTGCCTCCGCCAAGGCCGATGACCAGATTCGCCTGAACGTCTCTGGCGAACTGTGCGGCACTGCTGATCACATTCTCCGGTGCGCCAGCCACCACGCTGTCGAACACGTGCAGCGCTATGCCGCTATTGGCAAAGGCGCTGCGCACCTCCTCGAAGAAATCCTGCCGGGCAACGCCGGCATCGGTAACCAGCGCCACGGAGCGAGCCCCCCAGGCCTGACATAACGGCACCAGCCGCTGAACGCTGCCTGGCTCGCAGATAAGATGGGCGGCTGTAGCGAAGCTGAATGGCTGCATGGCGCGTTCCTCAATCGATGCGGCGCGCAATCGCGCGAAAGACCGTGCCCTGTCACCCTCGGATTCGCAGCGCCCTGGCAAAGCCTCTGTTCATAGTAGGCCTTGAGCCCATATCTGCCCGGAAAAGCGCGAGGAACAGCCGTTCGTCGATTGTCTGGCTGCAGCCAATGCTGCACGTGCCGCGCGGATCTCATGCCAGGCTGCCGGGCGTGTGAGCCGGACAATCTGGCGCGGGTCAGTAATCACGCGGCTTCCAGGCATAATCGCGAAGATCGCTGCTGAAGACGACAATTGCCCCTAGAAAAAGTGCTAGTCCATCCTGTTCTTGCGGTTATGACATATCCGCCTAAAGCCTGTGCGCAGTCCGTTTTAGACTCAAGTCATCGAAGTGGAAAACGGAGGTGAGTCATGCCCCTTTCTATCGACGGCATGAACGTAGGTCAGTACAGCTACCGGCCAATTGGCACTGCCGGTAATTCATTGCAAACCAATGCGTTGAATCGAGTGCAGCCCACTACCCAGCGCCTGGAGGAAGCCCAGCAGCAACTGCTTGAGCGTCGCCAGCTCGATCAGGAGCGCCAGGAGGAACTGCGCGAGGCGCGTGAGCAAGCGCGTGAAGAACGCATCGCACAGCAGGAGCAGCAGCAAGAACGGGCACTGCAGCTGCGCCTCGATCGCCAGCAGGCGGCCCAGGCGCTGGATGAGCAACTACGCGAGCAACGTATCGAAGAGCTGCAGGAACAACGGCTGGAAACACTCAATCCGTTGTCGCCGGAAAGCCTTGCCAGGCAGCGCGTGCAGACAGACAACACGTTGCCGGCGAGCAACACCGCTCAGCTCAACCCGCGACTGGCAGCCGAGGCGATCTCGACGTATCGTCAAACCGAATCGCCTGACTTCATAAGCCGCAGCCTCGTCGCCTGATAAACGAATCGGGCCCCGTGTGACGCCGTTACTACGACGCTACACAGGGCCCGATTCGTTTATATGTGCTTTGCTTGTAGCGCTGAGCCAGCGCTCACCTGAAAGCCAGATGAGCGCTAGTTAACGATCAATCCTTTTCCAGGGCTTCCTGACGTTCGAGGAACTCTTCCTGCAACAGCGCATCGGGGTTTTCCGACTCGTCATCACGTAGCGATTGCTCCAAGTGTCCAGTGCCCACCGGCTTGCTTTCCAGCTTGCCGACCAGATGCTCCAGGGCGTGGCGCATCTTTTCGGCAGCCCCTTCGATGGCTTGCTCCAACGATTCGGCCTTGTGAGTCACCGACAGCGGCTGATGGCCCTTGGGGCGGGCCTCGATCTGGCAACGCTTGTCGTCGGCGCCGCTCTTGCCGCCGTTCTCGTCACTGATATGCACCTCTACCCGCGAGAGAAACTCTTCGTAGCGATCCAGCCGATCCGCCACAGATGCGCCGACCCATTCCTGGAGACGCGCACTGCCTTCGATATGGTTGCTGTTCACGTGAACTTGCATGGTATTCCTCGCTTCTGACGGGTCTGAAAGCTTGGAGGCAGCAGATCCAGACTAGGTTCCTGCTTAATCCCTCTGCAGCCACCATACGCAGCCGGGGCGCACAACGGAAGGCCGATCAAAAGCGGTTGCGGATCACCACCTCGTCGAACGGCAGCTTGCCAATGCGCGGTTTGGCATCGACAGCTTTCTTGCCCACGGCAACCATCAGGCCGATTACATGGTTGTCCGGCAGGTTGATCAGCCGGGCGACGGCGTCGAAATCGAAGCCGTCCATGGGGCAGGAGTCCAGGCCCTTGCCCCGCGCAGCCAACATCAGGGTCTGTGCCACCAGGCCACAACTGCGCATGGTCTCGTCGCGCTGCACCTGTGGCTTGTCGCGGTAGTAAGTGTCGATGGCGCCGGTCATGAACTGCTGCACCTCGACCGGCGCGCCATCCCACACGCGGCTCACGTTCTTTTCCCAGCTGTCGAGCTGGGCGCATACCACCACCAGCATCGAGGCATCGGTCATCTGCGCCTGGCCCCAGCCGACCTCGCGGATCTGCTGACGCAAGGCCGGGTCGCTGACCTCTACCAGGCGCACGTGCTGCAGATTGAAGGCCGTCGGCGCCAGCAGCGCCAGCTGCAGCAACTCGTTCTTCTCTTCGGCGCTCAAGGTGAAACCGGCGTCGTAACCTTTCACAGCGCGACGGCTGCGGATGGCTTCATCGATATGCATGGCAAACTCCTGACAGATGGAAAACTCGGCCATGCTAGGCAAGCCGAGGCGCCAGCGCCACTGGGGTATTGCGATGGAATTCATCGCCTGTAACGATTTGTCCGAACCACTGCCGTCACGCGCGAGTCGATTACCCAGCGCCGATCAGGGCAGCCCTCCCCTAGCACCGAATCACCCGGTAAAGCACCGGGGCCCATTCATGACTGTTCCAATGCAAGCCTCGAGCGCTAAGCTGTCGACCATGACTCACTCGCCCTATATCAGCCTGCCCACAGCCGACGCCGATGCGCTGAAGGTCGGCGGCGACTGGACGCTCCCCCACTACGCCGCGCTGCTGCCGCAGATCGACAAGGCACGGCCGACGCTGAGTGAAAACGACCATGCCGACCTCAGCGAGCTCGACGGTTTGGATACCGCCGGCGCCAGCCTGCTGGTCCAGCTGCTGGGCGCCGAACGACTGATCAGGCTGTTGCCCGGCGGCGCGCTCAGTGATGAGCGCCGCGCCCTGCTGCACACCGTTGCCACGGCCATGCTGCAGGATCAGCAGCTCGCCGAGCACCCACCCCGCTCCAGCTACCGCGAGTTCTTCGGGCATATCGGCGAGGTGGTCGAAGGCGTCTGGCACAAGACGATTGGCCTGCTGGGCTTCGTCGGCCTGACCCTCAGCAGCATGCTGCTGATCCTGCTCAACCCGCGCCGCTGGCGCTTGACGTCGCTGGCCTCGCACCTCGAGCAGATCGGCCTCAACGCCGTGCCCATCGTCGCCCTGCTGACCTTTCTGGTCGGCGCCGTGGTGGCCTTTCTCGGCGCCACCATCCTCAGGGATTTCGGCGCGACCATCTACACCGTCGACCTGGTGGCGTTCTCCTTTCTGCGTGAATTCGGCGTGCTGCTGACCGCCATCCTGATGGCTGGCCGCACTGCCAGCGCCTTCACCGCACAGATCGGCTCGATGAAGGCCAACGAGGAGATCGACGCGATCCGCACCCTGGGCCTCAACCCCATGGAGCTGCTGGTGCTGCCGCGGGTGTTCGCCATGCTCATCGCTCTGCCGCTGCTGACCTTCGTCGCCATGCTCTGCGGCATGCTCGGCGGCGCCATGGTATGCCTGCTGACGCTGGATATCTCGCCGTCGATGTTCCTGTACCTGCTGCAGGAAAACATCCCGCTCAACCATTTTCTGGTCGGCATGGGCAAGGCGCCGATCTTCGCCTTCTTGATCGCCGTGATCGGTTGCCTGGAAGGCTTCAAGGTCACCGGCAGCGCACAGTCGGTAGGCGAGCGCACCACCTCGAGCGTGGTGCAGTCGATCTTCGTGGTCATCGTGGTCGATGCCGTGGCCGCACTGTTCTTGATGGAGATGGGCTGGTGAGTGGCGAAGCGATCATTCAGGTACGCGACCTGACCAATCAGTTCGGCCCGCAGGTGGTGCACCAGCACCTGGATCTGGATCTGTACCGCGGCGAGGTACTCGGCGTGGTGGGTGGCTCGGGTACCGGCAAGTCGGTGCTGCTGCGCACCATCGTCGGCCTGCGCCAGCCCAATGCCGGTACGGTGCGGGTATTCGACGAAGACCTGCTGACCCTGCCCACCGAGCGGCGCTCCGAACTGGAACGGCGCTTTGGCGTGCTCTACCAGCGCGGCGCGTTGTTTTCGTCACTCACCGTGCTGGAGAACATCGCCCTGCCGCTGATCGAGCATGCCGGGCTCACGCGCGCCCAGGCCGAGCGCCTGGCCGCATCCAAGGTGGCGCTGGTCGGCCTGCCGGGCCACGCCGGCGACAAGTATCCGACCGAGCTGTCCGGCGGCATGGTCAAGCGCGCTGCTCTGGCCCGCGCCCTGGCGCTGGAGCCGGACATCCTGTTTCTCGACGAACCGACCGCAGGCCTCGACCCGATCGGCGCGGCGGCCTTCGACCAACTGATTCGCACCCTGCGCGACGCCCTCGGGCTCAGCGTGTTTCTGGTCACCCATGACCTGGACACGCTCTACACCCTGTGCGATCGCGTGGCCGTGCTCTCGCAGAAGCGGGTGCTGGTGGCCGATAGGCTGGACGTGGTCGCCGCTACCGACGATCCGTGGATACACGACTATTTTCATGGCCCGCGCGGACGCGCGGCCGAACAGGCTGCAGCGAGGATTAGCTGAATGGAACCACGCGCCCATCACGTCTTGATCGGCATGTTCACGGTGGCGATCGTCAGCGCCATGCTGGTGTTCGCCCTGTGGCTGGGTAAGTCCAGCGCCGACAAGCAGTTCAACTACTACGAGGTGATCTTCACCGAAGCGGTGAGCGGCCTGTCCCAGGGCAGCGCGGTGCAGTACAGCGGCATTCGCGTCGGTGACGTCACCAGCCTGACCCTGGACCCGCAGGATCCGCGCAAGGTGCACGCCAATATCCGCATCACGGGTACCACACCGATCAAGGAAGACACCCGCGCGCGCCTGACCATCACCAACATCACCGGCGGCGCGGTGATCCAGCTGCACGGCGGCTCGCCCGAAAGCCCGGCACTGAAAGCCCGTGATGGACGCACACCGGTGATCATCGCCGACCGCTCGCCGCTGTCGCGGCTGATGGCCAACGGCGAAGACCTGATGGTCAGCGTGACCCGCCTGCTCGATCGCGCCAACGCCATGTTCTCCCGCGAAAACACCGAGAACATCGCCAAGACCCTGCGCAACCTGGAACAGATCACCTCCAGTGTGTCCGAGCAACGCGAGGAGCTGCGCGAAGCCCTGGCGCAGATGAGCGCCGCAGGGCGTGAAGCCAGCGCCCTGATGAACAACGCCAACCAGCTGTTCAGCGGCCCGGCGCAGAATACCCTGCAAAGCGCCGAGCGCCTGGCCGCCTCGCTGGAGCGCAGCAGCAGCAATATCGAACAGCTGCTGCAGGACAACCGCGCGGCCCTCGATGGCGGCATGCAGGGTATCGGCGAGCTGGGCCCGGCGATCAACGAGCTGCGTGACACCCTGGGTTCGCTGCGCTCGTTCTCGCGGCGCCTGGAGGAAGACCCGGCCGGCTATCTGCTGCGCAGCGACAGCATCAAGGAGTTCCAACCATGAAGGCATTCGCCACCGCCGGCGCCCTGCTGTTGACCGGCCTGCTCAGCGCCTGCTCGATCATTCCCACGGGCGAGGCGCTCGACGTGTACCTGCTGCCGAGCAATCTGCCGGTGCGCACCGTCGATGCGCCGCGGGAACGTTGGTCGCTGCGGGTCAACCGTCCGCAGAGCAGCCAGTTGCTGGACAGCCCGCGCATCGCCGTGTTGCCGCAGGGCGACCGGATCAGCGCCTACCAGGGCGCCCGCTGGAGTGACCGCGCGCCGGCTCTGTTTCGCGACAGCCTGATCGGCGCCTTTGTCGATGATGGCCGCGTCGGCGCCGTCAGCAGCGACGACAGTCGCCTGCAGGCCGACCTGGAGCTGAGCAGCGACCTGCGCGCCTTCCAGAGCGAGTACCGCAATGGCCGGCCGGAAGTGCATATCCTGCTCGATGCCCGCCTGGTGCAGGCCGGCAACCAGCGCATCCTTGCCAGCCGGCGCTTCGAGGTGCGGCAAATTGCCAATGACACGGCGGTGGAATCCGTGGTGAAAACATTCGGCGCCGCCAATGACCAGCTTTCGCGCCAGTTGATGGATTGGGTCGTAGAGCAAGGCCGGCGCAATGCGCCAGACAGCAGCAAGCCCTGAAAACTGTTGGTAGCGAGCATTAAAGCTGGCTCCTGTGGGAGCGGGCCATGCCCGTGATTTTCGCGCGCATGGCGCGCTCCCACAGGTCGATGACAGTTATCGCTGCATAATAAAACGGCCGCTGTGATCACTCACACCGGCCGTTCGTTTTACTGCAGTCGCTGGTTTCAGACAAAAACGATTTCGTCGTTTTCGACCTTGCCGGTCACCGTGCTGCCGGGGTTGAACTTGCCGGCCAGGATCATCTGCGCCAGCGGGTTCTCGATCCAGCGCTGGATCGCCCGCTTCAATGGCCGTGCGCCGTATACCGGGTCGTAACCAACGGCAATCAGCTTGTCCATCGCCTCGTCGGACAGTTCCAGGCTCAGCTCGCGTTCGGCCAGGCGCTGCAGCAGGCGCGAAAGCTGGATGCGCGCGATCCCGGCAATCTGCTCGCGAGCCAGTGGCTCGAACACCACCACCTCGTCGATCCGGTTCACGAACTCCGGCCGGAAGTGGTTACCCACTGCGTCCATAACCGCGGCGCGCTGCGCCTCTCGGTCACCGACCAGCTCCTGAATCTGTGCCGAGCCGAGGTTGGAGGTCATCACGATCACCGTGTTCTTGAAGTCCACGGTGCGGCCATGGCTGTCAGTCAGGCGGCCGTCCTCAAGCACTTGCAGCAATACGTTGAACACATCCGGGTGAGCCTTCTCCACCTCGTCCATCAGCACCACCGAATAAGGCTTGCGGCGTACCGCCTCGGTCAGGTAACCGCCCTCCTCGTAACCGACGTAACCGGGCGGCGCACCGATCAGCCGGGCCACGGAGTGCTTCTCCATGAACTCGGACATGTCGATACGCACCATGGCGTCTTCGGTGTCGAACAGGAACTCGGCCAGCGCCTTGCACAGCTCGGTCTTGCCCACCCCGGTCGGGCCGAGGAACAGGAACGAGCCGCTGGGCCGGTTCGGATCAGATAGTCCGGCACGCGAACGGCGCACGGCGTTGGCTACCGCCACCACGGCCTCGTCCTGGCCGATCACGCGCTGGTGCAACAGGCCTTCCATTTTCAGCAGCTTGTCGCGCTCACCTTCGAGCATCTTCGACACCGGAATACCGGTCCACTTGGAGACCACCTCGGCGATTTCCTCCTCGGTGACCTTGCTGCGCAGCAGCTGGTTTTCAGTCTTGCCGTGCTGGTCGACCATCTGCAGGCTGCGCTCCAGATCGGGGATCACCCCGTACTGCAGCTCGGCCATGCGATTGAGATCGCCCTTGCGGCGCGCCGCTTCGAGTTCGGTGCGCGACTGCTCGATCTTCTGCTGGATCTGCGCCGAACCCTGCACCTCGGCCTTCTCCGATTTCCAGATTTCCTCGAGGTCGGAATATTCCTTCTCGAGCTTGGCGATGTCTTCCTGCAGTTTGACGAAGCGTTTCTTGGCCGCCTCGTCTTCTTCCTTCTTCAGGGCCTGGGCTTCGACCTTGAGCTGGATCAGGCGGCGGTCCAGGCGATCGAGCACTTCCGGCTTGGAGTCGATTTCCATGCGGATGCGACTGGCCGCCTCATCGATCAGGTCGATGGCCTTGTCCGGCAACTGGCGATCGGTGATATAGCGGTGGCTGAGCTTGGCCGCGGCGATGATCGCGCCGTCGGTGATGGCCACCTTGTGGTGCACCTCGTAGCGCTCTTTGAGGCCGCGCAGAATGGCGATGGTGTCTTCCTCGCTCGGCTCATCGACCAGCACCTTCTGGAAGCGGCGCTCCAGGGCGGCATCTTTCTCGATGAACTGACGGTATTCGTTCAGGGTGGTGGCACCCACGCAGTGCAGCTCGCCACGGGCTAGAGATGGCTTGAGCATATTGCCCGCATCCATGGCGCCCTCGGCCTTGCCGGCGCCGACCATGGTGTGCAACTCGTCGATAAACAGGATCACCCGCCCTTCCTGCTTGGACAGCTCGTTGAGCACCGCCTTGAGGCGCTCCTCGAATTCACCGCGGAACTTGGCGCCGGCGATCAGCGAGCCCATATCCAATGATAAAAGTCGCTTGTCCTTGAGGCCGTCCGGCACTTCGCCGTTGACGATGCGCTGGGCCAGGCCCTCGGCGATGGCGGTCTTGCCCACCCCAGGCTCGCCGATCAGCACGGGGTTGTTCTTGGTGCGGCGCTGCAGCACCTGAATGGTCCGGCGGATCTCGTCATCACGGCCGATCACCGGATCGAGCTTGCCCTCTTCGGCGCGCTTGGTCAGGTCGACGGTGTACTTGTCGAGCGCCTGGCGCGACTCCTCGATATTCGGGTCGTTGACCGCATCGCCGCCGCGCAGGTTGTTCACCGCGTTCTCCAGCGCCTTGCGGCTCACGCCCTGGGCGAGCAGCAGCTTGCCGAGCTTGGTGTTCTCGTCCATGGCAGCGAGCAGCACCAGTTCGCTGGAGATGAACTGATCACCCTTCTGCTGCGACAGGCGGTCGGCCTGGTTGAGCAGGCGCGCCAGGTCCTGGGACAGGCTCACGTCGCCGGTGGGGTTCTGGATCTTGGCCAGTTGGTCGAGCTCTTTGCTCAACGCCTGGCGCAGGCTGTTCACATCGAAGCCCACCTGCATCAGCAGCGGGCGGATGGAACCGCCCTGCTGGTCGAGCAGCGCCTGCATCAGGTGCAGCGGCTCGATGGCGGAATGGTCGTGGCCGACGGCAAGGGACTGGGCGTCGGAAAGGGCAAGTTGCAACTTGCTGGTCAAACGGTCGATTCGCATGGCGTCATCCTTCCTCTTGGAGGCAGGCCGGCGCGATGAATGCGCCTAGATGAAGAACCTGCCGAGATGCAGCATAGATGAGGCCGATTGTGCGGGTTTCAAGCGGGGGAAGGTTTGATCGCGGTCAGCAGAGGTATCCAACGGGCCAGCCCTGGGTATCGCTGCGCTCAACGCAGGCGATGAACAGTTCACCAGCCCAGGTTGAACGCGGAGCAAGCCGCTCAGCGATCCGCCAGCCAGATCAGCGAGGCAAAGCGTCCGGTCTGGGCGGCGCGGCGATAGGAGTAGAAGCGCGCATCACTGACGGTGCAGAAACCGCCGCCGTACACCGCGGTGATACCGCGTGCGGCGAGACGGATACGCGCCAGCTGATAGATGTCGGCCATGAAACGCCCGGCATTCTGGCTTGGCATGAATGCGCCGGCGGCCTGGACATGCTGGCTGACGAAGGCCTCGCGCACCTCGGCGCCGACCTCGAAGGCCTGGGGGCCGATGGCCGGGCCCAGCCACACGAGCGTGTCCTCCGCCTCGACAGCCAGTGCATCCAACGTGGCTTCCAACACCCCATTGGCCAGGCCGCGCCAGCCGGCGTGGGCTGCCGCCACCCGGCTACCGGCGCGGTCGCAGAACAGCACGGGCAGGCAATCGGCGGTCATCACCGTGGCGGCGATGCCGGGCGTGGCCGTCCAGCTGGCATCGGCCTCGACGACCAGCTCCGGGTCGGCGTGGGCGACGGCAATGCCGTGTACCTGCTGCAGCCAGGCGGGGCGACAACCGAGCTGGCTGACCAGGCGCTGACGGTTCTTGGCCACCGCTGCCGGGTCATCCTCGACGTGGGCGGCCAGGTTGAAGCTGTCATAGGGCGCCAGGCTTACACCGCCAGCGCGGGTGGTCACGCAGGTGCGCACCCACTCGGGCGCCGGCCAGTGCGGCGTCAGCCAGTCGTGAGCCTTGTCACTCATCCGATGAACGCCTCGCGATCCTGGCGCAGCAGGGTCAGCAGCCAGACGAAATCATCGGGTAACGGCGACTGCCACTTCATGCGCTCACCGGTGATCGGGTGGTCCAGCTCCAGGAAACGCGCATGCAGCGCCTGACGCGGGAATTCCTTGAGGCTCTGCACCATGGTCTGGCTGGCAGCCGGTGGAATGCGGAAGCGGCCGGCATACACCGGGTCGCCGACCAGCGGAAATCCGATATGGCTCATGTGCACACGAATCTGGTGGGTGCGCCCGGTTTCCAGCTTGACCCGTGCATGGGTGTGCGAGCGGAAACGTTCGAGCACGCGGTAGTGACTGACCGCCGGCTTGCCGCCATCGGTCACCGCCATGCGCTGGCGCTGGGACGAGCTGCGGCCGATCGGTGCGTTGATCTTGCCGCCCGAGGTGATCACGCCAATCACGATGCACTCGTAGATGCGGCTGACGGTGCGCTTCTGCAACTGATCGACCAGGCGGGTCTGCGCCTCGATGGTCTTGGCGACCACCATCAGGCCGGTGGTGTCCTTGTCCAGGCGGTGCACGATGCCCGCGCGTGGCACGTTGACGATATCCGGCACGTGGTGCAACAGGGCATTGAGCAAGGTACCGTCGGCGTGTCCGGCAGCCGGATGCACGACCAGCCCGGCGGGCTTGTCGATCACCAGGATCTGCTCGTCCTCGTAGACGATGTTGAGCTCAATGTCCTGGGCGATCCACTCGCCCTGGGCTTCCTGTTCGGCGGACAGCACCAACATGGCGCCGCCATGCACGACGTCACGGGGGCGCAGCACCTGGCCGTCGACGGTCAGGTTGCCCTCCTTGATCCAGCCGGAAAGACGCGAGCGCGAGTGCTCGGCGAACAACTGGGCGGCGACTTGATCGAGGCGTTGACCGCCCAGATCGCTGGGCACCTCGGCGGTTAACTCAATGGCCTGCTTATTAATAGATGACATGCTCGGCAACGGCGGGGGCATAGCCTTTGGTTTCGGCTACACGCTTGTGGTTAAATACGGCGTCTTTGCCCCAGGGGTACCGGGGGCGCTCATCATAACAGGACGGCCCTGCCCAAGACAGCCGCCGTCCCAGGGACGCAAGCCGCCATGCAAGTGAAACACCTGCTGCTGATCGCCATCCTCGCCCTCACCGCCGCCTGTTCGTCCAAGGAAGTCCTGGACGAAAACCTCAGCGAGGCAGAACTCTACCAGCAGGCTCAGCAAGACCTGGACAATGGCAGCTACACCAGCGCCGTGACCAAGCTCAAGGCCCTGGAATCGCGTTACCCGTTCGGTCGTTACGCCGAGCAATCGCAGCTCGAGCTGATCTACGCCAACTACAAGAATGCCGAGCCGGAAGCTGCACGCTCGGCAGCAGAGCGTTTCATCCGCCTGCACCCGCAGCATCCGAACGTCGACTACGCCTACTACCTCAAGGGCCTGGCCTCGTTCGATCAGGATCGTGGCATCGTCGCACGGTTCCTGCCGCTGGACATGACCAAGCGTGACCCGGGCGCCGCCCGCGACTCCTACAACGAGTTCGCCCAGCTCACCAATCGCTACCCGAACAGCCGTTATGCCCCGGACGCCAAGCAGCGCATGATCTACCTGCGCAACCTGCTGGCCGCCTACGAAATTCACGTCGCCCACTACTACCTGACCCGCCACGCCTATGTCGCCGCCGCCAACCGTGGCCGCTACGTGGTGGAGAACTTCCAGGAAACCCCAGCGGTCGGCGATGGCCTGGCGGTGATGGTCGAGGCCTACCAGCGCCTGACCCTGGACGACCTGGCCGCTACCAGCCTGGAAACCCTGAAGCTCAACTACCCCGATCATCCGAGCCTCAAGGACGGCGAGTTCGTCCCGCGCGAGGAAGCCGCTGACGAACGCTCCTGGCTGGCCAAGGCCACCCTGGGCCTGATCGAAAGCGACGCGCCGCCACCACCGAGCCAGACCCAGGCCAGCCAGGACGTGCAGCGCCAGTACCAGGAAGCGGTCGACCAGATGCCGGCAGAGCTGAAATCTGCCGAGCAGGGCGAGGCGCAACAGGCGCCCAAGCGCTCGTGGTTCAGCTACATGACCTTCGGTCTGTTCGACTAAAGCCGGTTTTCAGCCGCTCTGCTCACGATGCCAGTCAACCGACTGGCATCGTGCTTTCCAGCCCTGCAAAAACGCTGACCGGGTAACTGTCCGCCCGGGGCGTCCTTAGCTAAACTGCCCCATCACTCGACACTAAGAGAGCACCATGGGCCTGTTCCGCCTGCTGATCTGGATAGCCATCATCTTTGCCGCCATCTGGCTATGGCGGCGCTATGTCGGCGCCACACGCCAGCGCCAGAAGGCAGCACCGCCTGCAGACAGCCCCGCGCCCATGGTGCGTTGCGCCCACTGCGGCGTGCACACGCCGCAACAGCACGCAGTACAACTGGCGCAGCGCTGGTACTGCAGCCAGGCCCACCTGGAACAAGGCCCCAAGCCCGGTGCCCAATAGCGCCCTTGCCGTACGGGGCCCCCAGGGGCATCGTATCTTCCGGCTGTACCATCTCTATCGCCTGATCATAGGCGTGGTGCTGGTGCTGCTGGTGTCGGCCAACCTCGATTCGGAGTTACTGGAACTGGCCCACGCGTCGCTTTTTCGCGGCGCCAGCTGGGTTTATCTGAGCCTCAACATCCTGGTTGCACTGACCATCCACACACCCAATCGCCTGCTACCGGTGTTCGCCGTGGCCTTGGGTGACGTGATGCTGCTCTCGGCGCTGTTCTATGCCGGGGGCGGCACACCAAGCGGCATCGGCAACCTGCTGATCGTCTCCGTGGCGATCGCCAACATCCTGCTGCGCGGGCGCTTCGGCGTACTGATCGCCGCCGCCGCGGCGATCGGCATGATCTACCTGACCTTCTACCTGAGCCTCAAACACCCTCAGGCCAGCGCCCAATACGTGCAGGTCGGCGCGCTGGGGGCGTTGTGCTTCGCAGCAGCGTTGTTCGTGCAAGGGGTGACCCGCCGCCTGCAGGCCAGTGAAAGCCTCGCCGAACAGCGCGCCGCCGATGTGGCGGACCTGGAAACCCTGAACAACCTGATCCTGCAGCGCATGCGTACCGGCATTCTGGTGGTGGACGAGCAGCGCCGCGTATTGCTGGCCAACCAGGCAGCACTCGGCTTGCTGGACCAGCAGAACCTGGCGGGCAAGATTCTCGACCCGCACTGCACCGAGCTGGTCAAACGGTTGCAGCACTGGCAGGAAAACAGCAGCCTGCGCCCGGCCAGCCTGCAGACCCTCAGCGACGGCCCGACCCTGCAGCCGAGCTTCATCGCGCTGCAGCGCGGCGGCCAGCGGCATATCCTGATTCTGCTCGACGACATATCGCAGATCGCCCAGCAGGCCCAGCAACTCAAGCTGGTCGCCCTCGGCCGCCTGACTGCCGGTATCGCCCACGAGATTCGCAACCCCTTAGGCGCCATCAGCCACGCGGCGCAGTTGCTACAGGAGTCCGAAGACCTGCACGGGCCGGATCTGCGCCTGGCGCAGATCATTCAGGATCACTCGCGGCGCATGAACCTGATCATCGAGAACGTGCTGCAGCTTTCCCGCCGGCGCCAGGCCGAACCGCAACTGCTGGATCTCAAATACTGGCTACACCGCTTCGCCGCCGAATTTCGCAGCACCGCGCCGGCGTCCAAGGTGCTGCACCTGGCCATCGAAGGCAGCAGTATCCAGACCCGCATGGACCCCAACCAGCTCAACCAGGTCATCACCAACCTGGTGCAGAACGGCCTGCGCCACAGTGCCAAGCTGCATCCACTGGGCCAGGTCTGGCTGAAGCTGTTTCGCGATCCGCGCAGCGATCTGCCGGTGCTCGAGGTGCTCGACGACGGCGCAGGCGTGCCGGCAGACCAACTGCATCACATCTTCGAGCCTTTCTACACCACGGAGAACAAAGGCACCGGCCTGGGCCTGTATATTTCCCGCGAGCTTTGCGAAAGCAACCAGGCTCATCTTCACTATCAACCACGTGAAGGCGGCGGCGCCTGCTTCCGTATCACCTTCGCGCATCCGCGAAAACTGAGCTGAACGACCTGATGAATCGCCAGAGAGCCCTGATCGTCGACGACGAACCCGATATCCGCGAACTGCTGGAGATCACCCTCGGGCGCATGAAACTCGATACCCGCAGCGCCCGCAACGTCAAGGAAGCGCGCGAATGGCTGGCCAAGGAGCCGTTCGACCTGTGCCTGACCGACATGCGCCTGCCCGACGGCAGCGGCCTGGATATCGTGCAGCACATCCAGCAGCGCCATCCGCAGACGCCGGTGGCGATGATCACCGCGTTCGGCAGCGTCGACACGGCGATCAACGCCCTCAAGGCAGGCGCTTTCGATTTCCTGACCAAGCCGGTCGACCTGGGCCGCCTGCGCGAACTGGTCAGCACCGCCCTACGCCTGCATGCCGCAGAGGAAGGCGAAGCGCCGGGCAGCAGCCGCCTGCTGGGCGAGTCCCCACCGATGCGCGCCTTGCGCGGGCAGATCCAGAAACTCGCGCGTAGCCAGGCGCCGGTGTACATCAGCGGCGAATCCGGCAGCGGCAAGGAACTGGTCGCCCGCCTTATCCACGAACAGGGTCCGCGCCGCGAGCGCGCCTTCGTGCCTGTCAACTGCGGCGCGATTCCCTCGGAGCTGATGGAAAGCGAATTCTTCGGCCACAAGAAGGGCAGCTTCACCGGCGCCGTCGAGGACAAACAGGGCCTGTTCCAGGCCGCCAACGGTGGCAGCCTGTTCCTCGACGAAGTGGCCGACCTGCCGCTGACCATGCAGGTCAAACTGCTGCGCGCCATTCAGGAAAAGGCCATCCGCGCCGTCGGCGGCCAGCAGGAAGTCGTGGTCGACACCCGCATCCTGTGCGCCACCCACAAGGACCTTGCCGCCGAAGTGGCAGCCGGGCGCTTCCGCCAGGATCTCTACTACCGCCTCAACGTGATTGAACTGCGCGTACCACCGCTGCGCGAGCGCCGCGAGGACATTCCCCTGCTGGCCGACGTGATGCTCAAGCGCCTCAACGAAGGCATAGGCCTGCCACCGGTCAAGCTCGACGGCCCCGCCCTGGAAAAGCTCAAGAGCTACCGTTTCCCCGGCAACGTGCGCGAACTGGAAAACATGCTGGAGCGCGCCTACACCCTGTGCGAAGGCGACGTGATCTGCGCCAACGACCTGCGCCTGGCAGACGCAGCGCCTGCCGGCGAGAACGGCGAGGCGAGCCTGGCGCAGATCGACAACATCGAGGACTACCTCGAAGACGTCGAGCGCAAACTGATCATGCAGGCTCTGGAAGAAACCCGCTGGAACCGCACCGCCGCTGCGCAGCGCCTGGGGCTTAGCTTCCGCTCGATGCGCTATCGCCTGAAGAAACTGGGCATCGACTGAGGCAGCGACCGTAGCCTGCGGTTGAGCGAAGCGATACCCAGCTTCAATCGGTGCAAGCCGCCAAAGCCAAGTAACCGCCTAGTTCAAGCGACCAGCCGGCGCGTAAGGCGCGGGATCGATGATCGGTTCGCGCCCCAACATCCGATCCACCAGCAACTGACAGGACGCCGGCGCCAGCACCAGCCCATTGCGGTAATGCCCACAGTTCAGCCACAGCCCGGGGTGATCGGGTACTTCGCCGATAAAGGGAATGCCTTCAGGGGAGCCGGGGCGTAGGCCCGCCCAGTGGCCCACCACCTCTGCATCGCGCAACGCCGGCAGCAACGCTTCGGCAGAAGCACGCAGGCTGGCCAGCGCCTCGTCGGTCGGCGTTTTGTCGAACCCTGCATGCTCGAGCGTGCTACCCACCAGAATGTGGCCATCACGTCGCGGAATCGCATAGCGCCCGCCAGCCAGAACCATGCGGGGCAAGAAGTCCTCGCCGCACTTGAACAGGATCATCTGCCCCTTTACCGGCTCCACCGGAAGCGACAGCCCGAGGCTCTGCAACACCTCCCCGCTCCAGGCTCCAGCAGCGACAACCACCTGCTCGGCCAGCATCTCGCCCTCAGCGGTACGAACCCCGATCACGCGCGCGTCATCACGGACAAACTGCAGCACCGGGCTGTGTTCAA
Organism: Pseudomonas sp. URMO17WK12:I2; assembly: GCF_003253735.1. Classification (GTDB taxonomy): domain Bacteria; phylum Pseudomonadota; class Gammaproteobacteria; order Pseudomonadales; family Pseudomonadaceae; genus Aquipseudomonas. Next base: position 672,839 of record NZ_QKYW01000001.1, read on the forward strand.
GCAACGTCACGCTCGGCAAATTCTGTAGGGCAGCTCGCAGCGCTTTGACCAGTCGCGGGTTACGCACATTGGCTACACCGGGCATATAAATGGCGCGCTCGAATCCTTCACCCAGCGCAGGAACCTGGGCGTAGGCGGACTCGACAGGCACCTCATGCAAGGGTCGCCCCTCTCGCTGCGCCCAGGCCAGCGCTTCGGCCTGGTCATCCAGATCCAGCCAATACAGCCCCGTGACATGCACCTCGGGATCGATGCCGCTATGCCCCAGCAGGCGCTCGCCAAGTCCCGGATAGTAATCCTGAGACCAATGGGCCAGCGCCGTCACCGCCTGGCTATAGCGCCACGGGTAAAGCGGCGAAACAATTCCACCCCCCGCCCAGGACGCCTCTCCCCCGACCGGCCCGCGATCCACCAGCACGACCCGCTTGCCCGCGCCCGCCAGCAGATACGCCGATAACAACCCGATGACCCCGCCACCGATAACGATTACATCCGCACCCACAACCCACCCCATCACCAAACCGCATGCCTTGACAGCGACACCTGAGGGTGTAAACAGAAAAAGCAGCCAGGAAGGCCACCAATCATACGCGCATAGGGAGGTGCATCATGAATAGAGATCAGCAAAGGGCTGTGGGGTTGGTGGAACTGCTGGTAGCCGTCGTTCTGTTGAGCATCTTGATCAGCATGGCCATTCCCGCTTTCGCTCGCTTTCAGGAAAGTAAACGTCACGAATCGGCCCGTGATCTGCTTGCCAGCCATATCCAGAAAACCCGCGCCAACGCCATAACTCAAGGGCGCCCATACAAACTATGCGGTTCGAGCGACGGTGAGAGCTGCGACGGGAACTGGGGCAGTTATTGGCTTATAGCCAAGGCTGGCAATGAGCCGACTATCGTGACCCAGCAGGCAGCCCCGATGAAAAACATCTGCAGAGTGGGCTTTGGCGACGACAGCATCCGTTTCCATCCCAACGGAACTAGCTGGGCCAGCAACGGTACGATTTTCATATGCAACAGCAATGGACCTCACCAGCTACTGACGCTGAACCGCCAGGGCCGCTTGAGACTTGCAACCGGTCACAATTCCCGCTGCTGCTAGACCAGTCATCCGTGCTTCATAGCCGATCATCTACAGCCTAAAGACAGCTACCAGCGAAGCCGTCAGGATTCGCATGCCCTCTTGTATTTAGACTGGACAACCATGCCAAGACTCTCGGATAGCCAGCCATCAGCGTACTCGCCTACGCAGCGCGGCTTCACCCTCATTGAGCTGATGATCATCATCGCCCTGGTTGGGATTGTCGCCGCAATCGCCGTCCCGAACTTCAATCAGTTCATCAATAAGAGCCGTACGCAATCGTTGAACAACGAAATGCTAGCACTGGTGCAATACGCCCGCACTACTGCAGTCGAGCAAAAGACATTCATGAGAGTTTGCAAGGAAAGCGGCCGTTGGACAGTGAAGAAAACCTGCGCCGATAGCTCCGAAACGTTACGCAGATTGGATGTGCCATCCGGCAGCACGGTGAATCCGGTGGATGCGAACGTGGCAGAAGTTCTATTCAGGTACAACGGAACAAGTAAAGACACCACCTTGATCACTTGCCAAGGCACCGATCATGCCAACGGCTACACCATCGAGGTAAAGGCCAGCGGCAGCGTACGGAGCTGGCCAAGAGGCATGACTAATTCCACAACCAGCATGACAGCCTGTCAGTAGTACCGAGGAATGGCGATGAAAAACGTGGAAAAGGGATTCAGCCTGATCGAAGTACTCGTGGCTCTGCTGCTAACCACCGTCGGAGTCCTCGGCATGGTCGCCCTACAAGGGCGCAGCGTGCAGTACTCGCAAGACTCCGTACAGCGCAACGTGGCTGTGGACCTAGCATCCGAGCTGGTTGAAATCATTCGTGCCAACCCGAGTGAGACCTTCAGCAATGCCGCCCCGCAATTCCCGATGAACAACGGGCTCAAATCCACTTCGATTTTCTACAAAGCCAAAGCGGCAGATTTTTCCGGCGTGGCCGATTGCGTCGCAAGTGCCACAGTCATTCCCAAGACCGCGGCCGAACAACGTAATTGCTGGGCCAGCAAGGCAAAGGCACTGCTGCCGGGCGGCTCGACTGTATTCATCAGCGACTCGTATATCTGTCGCAGTAGCAGCGCCGGCAACTGCAATGGCCAGGGCTCGATGATCGAAATCCGCCTGGCTTGGCAAGTGCGCGAAGGCGCTTGCCTGGATGCCGCTGACACCAGCAATTCTTCGACCATCTGTACCTATACCGTGCGAGTGCAGCCATGAATGACATGAAGCGCCAGAGCGGTTTGTCGATGATCGAACTGCTTATCGCCTTGGCGATAAGCAGCTTTCTGATTCTGGGTATCACCCAGGTATACATCGATAACCAGCGGCATTACCTGTTCCAGCAGAGTCAAAGCGGCAATCTCGACAGTGGCCGATTCGCGTCGCTGTTGCTCGATCAATATCTGGGAAAGGCCGGCTATCGCCGTACTCCTTCGAGCCTGTTGGAGACATCCTTTCCAGCACGCGCGGCATCAGATGGTTGCATGGCCTTTAGTGCAGGTGCGTCCGTTACCAACCTTTCTACGGACGAAGGGATGGGGTTCTGCCTACGCTATCAGCCCCAGGTAAGTGGAGATCTCGATTGCCAGGGCGTGGCAAGTAGCACCACATTCACACAAGCCTTCCCTCCAAATTTGACCTCAAGCGACCTTATCGTTCTGGCCTTCAAATTCGAACCTGGGGCCTCGACCGCGCTTCAGAACGGCAGGCTTCTGTGCAAAAGCCTAAACGCCACCACCCCTCAATTCACCGAACAGCTCACAGGCATCGCTGATATGCGCGTCGACTTTGGTGTCGGCAGCAGCGACGTACTCTCCAAAGAGGTGACGTCTTACGTACCGCAGAAAGACTGGACGACCAGCTCGGGGGCTATCCGCAGCGTGCGTTACTCCCTGCTGATGGCAAGTGCAACCGGGCAGAGGGATAGCGACGACTCCAGAGTGCTCACCGATTGGCTCGCGGTGGCGCCTGACGCGACCAAAACGCGCCTGCAAACAGGCGATAACAAACGCATCTATCAAGTCGTCGGAAGTACTCAAACCGTCAGGAATCTAATGCCATGACCCACTTATCGAATCGTCAATCACAGACGGGGGCCGTCTTGGTGGTCGCCTTGGTCATGCTGCTGGTGCTGACACTGATGGCCGTTGGCAGCATGCGAGGCACCACGCTGGAAAGTCGCATTACCGCGAACCGCGCCCACGATACACAGCAGCAAAGCGCTGCTGACGCGGCACTGCGTGAGGCGGAATTCCGATATTACGGCCCGGCAAATCTGATCGACAAGCTCGAAGGGAAAGCGGCCAACTGCAAACTGACTAATACCTTGAACGTCAATGGTCTAAACAAACCGTGCCTGCTGGCCATCAATGATGCAGATCTGCTCAATTTTGTGGATAACCCGTGGCTGACAAAAGAAAGCTTTCTTAAGAGTGAGTCTGCTGAAAGCCTTTTATGGATGCCTTATCGAGGGACGGACGCTAACAACCAGACAGTGGCTGGTAACCGAGAAACCAGTAATGGACGGACTACCTACTGGAACAGTACTCGAGCAGTAACCGTAGGCAACAACGCGGTCAACGCCGAATACGGCATGGTAGCAGAAGGACAAGGCACTTATTACTACCTTAACAATGCCAAAGCAGACGAGCAGGTTTACCTGCAATCGACGCACGCCAATATTTACTTAGGGCTGAACAATTGAGAGCCGGCGCAATGAAATTTCCAGGAAAAGCTTTCTATATAAAAGCGCTCTCTTGCGCCTTGTTTGGTATTGGCCTGTTACACGGCGCCACCAGTTACGCGGCTGTCTCACAAACCCCGTTAAGCTTGACCATTGGTGTGCCCCCGAATATTCTCCTTACTCTCGATGAGTCGGGCAGTATGTCTTGGGGATTCGTTCCCGACTCCATTGAAAATGATGTAATCAGCGGCACCAGCATCACACGCTTTTATGCCGCGAGTGCATTCAACGCGATGTACTACAACCCTAAAACCAAGTACATAATTCCGCCATTTTTTAACGAAAGCGGCGCCGAGGTTCAGCTCTCAACTCAGTTCACGAACGCCCCTATCAATGGCTTCAGACCAGGAGATGGGAGCCTTGACCTATCCGATTATTATCGACCCACAGGCAAAGAGTACCGCATGCCTACTGGTAGCCATAATCGCCTCAACGGCCCAATTAACGACTTCCGAACAACAATAACCTTCTCATCAAATACAACAAAGAAACAAACCAGTGCGGCCGGGATTGAGTTCGAAGTAACCCGATCTGGATCAAGCTTAAACCGTACCTATACGTGCAAAATACTCCAATCAGGGCCAGTATTGGATGCTAGCAACTTCTCGTGCACAAGAAACAACGATGAATACATAGCCAGGACACCGGCATATTATTATTCATTTGATAGCACACTCAGCTCCTGCAACAACTCGAAGTCAAATATCAATTGCTACAAACTTACTTTTGTAGAAAATGAAGAAAAACAGAACTTCGCTATTTGGTACTCTTTCTACAGAACACGCGCCCTGTCGACTTTATCTGCCACTAGCATGGCATTTGCGCAACTTTCCCCAGCTGTTCGCCTAGGCTGGCAAAACCTCTCTCTTTGTGCAGAGCTGAATGGCGGCAACACCGCAAACTGTAAAGACAATAAGTTTCGCCAATATGACTCGCTGCATAAAGGCCAATTCTACAGCTGGCTAAAAGATATATATTTTAATAGCGGAACCCCTCTCCCCGCAGCGATGAAGCGAGCCGGTGAATTTCTCAAGCAGGATGTTGCCTGGCAGCAATATCCGAACAGCCGAGATGCGTCCAAGAGGAATACCACTGAAAATACCTACTCATGCAGATCGAGCTACCACATACTTATGACCGACGGCATGTGGAACGCGACTGCCACTGATCCTGCCCCGTTTAACCATGACAACGTTAGCATTGATCTACCCGACGGCAAGAAGTATACAGGGCAGCACCCCTTCCAAGACGGCCAACCCAGCACACTTGCAGACTTGGCGATGCATTATTGGGCGACAGACTTAAACTCAAACCTGCCTAACAAACTACCAACCTACATTCCATTTAAAAGTGGCAATAGCACCACTGACTATTGGAACCCCCGTAACGACCCAGCTACGTGGCAGCACATGACAAACTTTATCATGGGGCTTGGTCTTACTAATTCTCTCAACAGCTCCGGCATTCCGTGGTCGGGCAGCACTCACGAAGGTATAGGCTACGAGGCTCTGGTTGCAGGAACAAAAGCTTGGCCGGCTGCCGCTAGCAACAGCGCAAATAACGTCTACGATCTTTGGCATGCGGCGATTAACTCACGAGGAGAGTTTTTTAGCGTTGATAGTCCTGAGGCCATGGTTCAGGCGTTTGATGATATTCTCTCGCGCATCGCTGACCGTAAATCGACTGCAGCGCGTCCAGCGATCAACTCTGGCCAAGTCAGCGTCGACGAAAACAATAACGGAACGGTCAAGACGGTTTCTTACCAAACATCTTACGCCAGTGATGACAATTGGTCAGGCGACGTCAAACGCTTTGAAAAAAGCTGGAATGCCCAGACCAAAGCAATGGAAACCAGGGAGGTCTGGAGCGCCAAAGCCATGGTTCCTGGCAGCCGTACGATTAAGATCGCAGGCACAAATAATACGGGACTGGCAGAGTTCAATTCTGATAATGCTGCATTGACCAGCTACTCGGGCACTACATTGCTCTCCTACCTGAACCGTGACCCAGAAAATGCCAACACCGTAGATACGAAAGGTGCGGATCGGATCAGTTATCTAAGTGGAAACCGGGCCGGCGAAGGCACTACCTTCCGGCAACGTAGCGGGGTGCTGGGCGATTTTTACTCCTCATCACCAGCGGTGGTACTCAATACCCCCCGCTACCTGGAGCAGTTTACCAATCGTCTGGAGGGTAACAATGCCTACACAACCTTTAAAGGACGTATCGCAGACCGTACTCCGCGCCTCTACGTCGGCGGCAATGACGGCATGCTGCATGGTTTCAACGCTAGTACGGGGGCTGAAGAGTTTGCCTTCATCCCCTCTGCGGTTTTCCCCAAACTCAATAAACTTACAGGTTCCAATTACAGTCATGAATTTTACGTAGATGGCTCGCCCGTAGTAGCTGACGTTTATACAGGAAGCGAGTGGCGCACGATTCTCGTCGGTACATTGAAAGCTGGTGGCAAGTCTATCTTTGCACTAGACATCACCCACACGGGAGAAGAGAAGCTACTTTGGCAGTTCGACGAAAACAGTATCACCGACACGAATGCAGTAAAGATGGGTTACAGCTTCTCCCAACCGACCATTGCTCGTTTGCATACTGGTAAATGGGCAGTAGTTTTTGGGAACGGCTACGAAAGCGCCAACAACACCAATGGAAAGGCCGCACTTTTTATTCTCGATGCTCTGGATGGCACGCTAGTAAGAAGCCTGGAGGTGCAGGGTACTAGCGGTATCGCTAACGGCCTTTCAACGCCAAAGCTGGGCGATTTCAACGCCGACGGTACAGCAGATTACGCCTACGCAGGCGACCTGCAGGGCAACATGTGGCGATTTGATCTGCTGCGGGCTACGCAAGATGCTAATGCCCCCTTCAAGGTCACGAATGATGTTCCTGCCAGCGATTTCAAAGTGGGATTTAGAGGCAATCCGCTGTTCAGAGCTAGTGCGGATACCGAAGGTACACAGCGACAAGCGATCACCTCCGCGCCTAGCCTTGTGACCCACCCCACAGGGAAAGGCTATCTGGTTGTCTTCGGTACTGGTCGTTTCTACGATACAGCCGATAAAGCCGGCGACAAGAGCATGAGCCAAAGCGTTTATGGTATCTGGGATAAACAGACGCTGGGAGAGACAGCAAGTAATCCCAGTATTCAGCGCTCAAGCCTGCAGGAGCAAACCATCGTGACCACGACTACCGTATCGGCCGATGGCAGCACGGCACGTGGCCGGGTGATCAGTAACAATGCCGTGCGCTGGCAAGCGGCCACCCAAGGGGGTGTCACGCAAGCAGCGCAAAATGGGTGGTATTTGAATCTTGTTCGAGAAGATGGCGAGATGGTGGTAGAAAACATGTCACAGTTGGGCCGGACAATCTTTTTCCAGTCACTGGTCCCCAATGATGACCCCTGTGGCGACGGCGCAGCGAACTGGACCTATGCCATTAACCCCTACTCTGGTGGAAGAACCACGCAGAAGGCATTCGACTACGCTCCAACTACAGATGTTGGTACAACTATTGTCTCGGCCATTCGCCAAGACGGCGAAGGTGGTGGCACGTTGTCTCAAAACTCGGATAGCAGTTACCAGTATTGCACCGGCCAGTCGTGTATTAATATTTATCCAGATCCAACCAGCATCGGTCGTCAAGCATGGCGTCGCACGGAGGAAAAGGAATGAAACTCGTAAGCAATCCGAGACTCTCCACTTGCGCCACTAGGCAAGCCGGCTTCACTCTGATCGAGGTGATGATCGTGGTAGCGATCATCGGCATACTGGCAGCCATTGCCTATCCGAGTTATACCGAATACGTAAAACGCGGTAATCGTACAGAGGGCCAGGCGTTACTGAGTGATGCGGCCGCTCGCCAGGAGCGTTATTTCAGCCAGAACAATAGCTATGTCACAGCAGCGGCCGACATTGGGAAATTAGGAATGAATCTTTCGAACAACAGATCGGCTACTGGGAAATATGTCTTTTCTGTCGGTAAGGTTGATGGTGACGGCGGTTATACCCTTACAGCCACCCAACAGTTCAGCGATACGAAATGTGGCAACCTCACGCTGACCGCAAATGGTGTCAAAGGAGCCACGGCTTCGGGTGCCAGTGCGAGCGATTGCTGGCGTTAGCTCAATAATCTGCAACTAAAAACCGCGCCTGGCGCGGTTTTTTTTGCCTACGATTAACTAGGTAAGCTCTCTCAAAAGGCATCAACGTGGCGCTATTCGTATCCAAAGGTGCGAGCGAAACCGTGATGCCTACTGGCAATTCGAACGACGAGAGGTAGCCAAATGGGGCAGAACTATCTGCTCCCGGTAAGACCCTATACGTAAGGAGCATGAGCAAGGGAGAGCCAGCAAGATGAAGCGACTCATAACCGCCGTCAATGTAAGAACGCTGCGCTATGCCATGTTAGGCGTCGCACTGTCGGGCGCCACAAGCAGCTTGGCGGCCGTTTCACAAAGTCCGCTAAGCCTGACAGTGGGCGTACCACCCAATATGTTGTTGACACTGGATGACTCGGGAAGCATGCGCTGGGGGTTCGCCCCAGATGGATTAAGCGACGAGTCAGCTACCCGGCGGGCCAAATCCAGTGCGTACAATCCGATCTACTACAATCCCAACGCCACTTATGCCGCTCCGGTGGTCTTCGATACATCGGGCAATGAACAACAGCTGGCGACAACTTTCACTCAGGCTTGGCACAACGGTTTCAGAACCTCAGTAGGCTCGGCAAACTTGAGTGGTGCGGGCTATAGGGTGGCCTGGGACGTCCCCATAACCACCGTTCCAGGAAGTGCCAGCTACAACTACGGAGACGTCAGCAATTACGCCCAACCGACGGGCACGGTTTCACGGCTGGCTGATAACCCGAGTGCCGATTTCTCCGCCACGATAGGTCTCGGTATCCTTTTTCCTACTCCAGTAAACTCCCCCGGCGGCATCCAATTCACCATCACGCCGATTCTCGTAGGAGTGCTCGGCTGTACAGCGGTCGCCAACTATCCAGGTATTTTTTCGGGCCTCACTGCCGACTGCAGCAGAACGGCCAGCGGTTACACCGCATCGCTGGTCAGACGACCAGTACCGGCTTACTACTACATCTATGACTCAAGCAGAGCCAACAGTTGCACTACGGGCAACGACAATTGCTATGCCTTGCGCTTCGTCGCTAGCAACGAGCAGGCTAACTTCGCAAATTGGTACTCCTTCTATCGCAACCGTGCGCTATCGACCATTTCAGCTGCGGCGCTGGCTTTCTACAACCTCTCGCCTTCCGTTCGGTTGAGTTGGCAGGGATTGGGACGCTGCACCACCTTTGATGGCAGTGACACCACCTATTGCCGTAATAACGCATTCAAGGCTTATACGCCCGCTCATAAAGGTCAGCTCTATGCATGGCTACAGAATATTGCGTTCGACCAGAGCACCTATCTGCCGGCAGCGATGAAGCGTGCTGGTGAGTTTTACAGAACGACGGTTCCTTGGCAGGCATTTCCCAACGCGACCGGAACCAACACGATACAGAACACTTATGCCTGCCGTGCCAGTTACCACATCATGATGACCGATGGACAGTGGAACGAAGCGGTAACTGCGCCAAGCAATTTCCGTCATGACGCTGCATCCTTCACGCTTCCGGATGGCAGGGCGTTCACGCAACGCGCCCCCTATTACGACAGTACGCCCAACACGCTAGCGGATCTGGCTATGCACTATTGGGCCACTGACCTGAACCCCAACCTCGGCAACAGCTTGCCCGCCTACCTGCCATTCAAAAGTGGCGATACCACAGCCGACTACTGGAACCCGCGCAACGATCCGGCGACCTGGCAGCACATGACCAATTTCACCATGGGGCTCGGGCTGACACAGTCTCTTACCCAGAGCAATATTCCGTGGGGCGGTAGCACCTTTGCCGGAAGTGGCTACTCAGCGCTTGAAGCAGGCGCCGCATGGCCTGCGGCGGCAGCCAATGCCACCGATGCGAACGTCTACGACCTGTGGCACGCGGCAATCAATTCCCGGGGAGAATTCTTCAGCGTCGACAGTCCCGAGGCCATGGTGCAAGCCTTCTCGGATATCCTCTCGCGCATCGCCGACCGCAAGTCCAGTGCGGCCCGCCCAGCAATCAACTCTGGCCAAGTGAGCCCTGACGAGGGTACGACCCAAACAGTCTCCTACCAAACCTCCTACGCCAGTGACGACAATTGGTCTGGAGACGTAAAGCGCTTCGAAAAGCGCTGGAATCCTCAAACCAATGCCATCGATACCGTGGAGGTTTGGAGCGCCAAGGCCAAGGTCCCAGCCTGGGCGCAACGCCGAATAAAGATCGCAGCCCCAGCCACTGCCAGTAATAACGGGCTTCAGGACCTCACCTCCGCCAATGCGTCACTAAGCCAATACGCCGGCACTACGCTGCTCGCCTATCTGGCGCGAAATCCGGAAACCGGCCTCGTTGATAACTTGGCCGCCTCTCGCGTGGACTATCTTCGTGGCAATCGGGCGGGTGAAGGCACCACGCTCCGTCGCCGCAGCGGGTTGTTGGGTGACTTTTATTCATCGAGCCCCGCCGTTGTATCAGGCGCTCGCTACCTGGAGCAGTTCTCCAATCGCCTGGAAGGCAATACGGCCTATACCACCTTCAAAGCTGCTATCGCCAATCGTACTCCGCGCATCTATGTCGGCGGCAATGCCGGCATGCTGCACGGTTTCAATGCGCTTACGGGAGTCGAAGAATTCGCTTTCATTCCATCCGCAGTATTTTCCAAACTGCATAAGCTGACAGGCTCCAACTATTCGCATGAGTTCTATGTCGACGGCTCGCCTGTTGTTGGCGATGTGTATGACAACGCCACCCGCCAATGGCGAACCATTCTGGTAGGCACGCTAAAAGCAGGCGGTAAATCTATTTTTGCCCTCGACGTCACCACGCCCGGTAGCGAAAAACTGTTGTGGCAGTTCGATGAGAACAGCATCGCTGCAACCACCGCCGTGAAAATGGGTTACAGCTATTCGCAACCTACCATCGCGCGCCTGCATAACGGCAAGTGGGCGGTGGTATTCGGCAATGGCTATGAGAGCGCGGGCAATACCAACGGCAAGGCAGCGCTTTTTATTGTGGATGCTATGCAGGGCACACTGCTCAGGAGCCTCGAAGTTCAGGGGGCGGTTGGTCTTGCCAATGGGTTATCGACGCCCAAGCTGGCCGATTACAACGCTGACGGTGTAGCCGATTACGCCTATGCAGGCGATCTGCAAGGAAATATGTGGCGCTTCGACCTGCTACGCAGTGGTCGTAACAGTAGCAATCCTTTCACCACGACCGACGATAGCGACACTGCCGTCAGCGAGTTCAAGGTTGGTTTTGGCGGAAACCCACTGTTCAGGGCAACGGCCGACAATGCAGGCACCCAACGCCAAGCCATTACATCGGCGCCCAGCCTGGTCGCTCACCCAACTGGGACCGGGTATCTGGTGGTATTCGGAACCGGTCGGTTCTTCGACAGCGACGACAAGGATGGCGACAAGAGCATGCCGCAATCGGTTTATGGCATCTGGGACAAGCAGACCCTTGGTGAAGTGGCCAGCAACCCCAATATCAACCGTAGCTCCCTGCAACAGCAGAGCATCACCAATACCCTGGTCGGCACCGCCACCGACGGATCGACAAGGCAAGCCAGGGTGATCAGTAACAACAGTATTCGCTGGCAAGCGACCAACAACCTCGCTGCGCAAAACGGCTGGTACCTTAACCTGGTGCAGAGCGATGGCGAGATGGTTGTGGAGAACATGTCGCAGCTCGGCCGTACGCTGACCTTCCAGTCCCTGGTCCCTAACAGTGATCCCTGCGGCGATGGTGCCAGCAACTGGAGCTATGCAATCAACCCCTTTACCGGGGGGCGCACCAACCAGCGTGCTTTTGATTATTCACCGAGCAGTAATGTCGGCACCGGCGTCATTTCCGGCGTAAGTCAGGGCGGTGAAGGTGGAGGAAGCCTTTCGCAAAATCCCGACGGTGGCTACCAGTACTGCACGGGTCAGGAATGCGTAACTATCTACCCGGACCCTTCCAGCGTTGGCCGGCAAAGTTGGCGTCGGATCGAACAACTTCAGTGAGCGATTTCGCACACGCAAGGCACCCTTTGCTTTGACCGGTCAGGAGCAATCGCACAGCGTCAGCCAGCGCTAACCGATGCCTATCAAGCACTTGAGCAAAGGGACTGCTACTATCACCCCCTGTCATTCGATGCGACCAAATCGCCAGCATTGCGGTCGTATGCCGATAACGAAACAACAACGGATCGATGATGCAGGACAATCCGATTTGGACGCTTCCCCCGCGCAAGCAGCGCAGCCGTCTGGCTGAAGATCTGGTTGCGAAGATTTCCCAGCACATGCGCGACGGCACGCTCAAGCGTGGCGAGAAGCTGCCGGCCGAGCTGGATATCATGCGCGCCGAAGGGGTCAGCCGTACCGTGGTGCGCGATGCGTTGTCGCGCCTGCAGGTGGCGGGCCTGGTGGAAACGCGACGCGGCGTCGGTACCTTCGTGTGCGACATGCCGGCAGCGCCGGAGCTGCAGCTTGGGCCGGCAACCATCAGTACCGCCGAGGACGTGCTGGAGTTGCTGGAGCTGCGCATGAGCCTGGAGGTGGCGGCGGTCGGCCTGGCAGCGCAGCGGCGCACGCCGGAAACGCTGCAGGAGATTCGCGTGGCGCTGGATGCCATCCAGCAGGGCGCCGTGCAGCTGCCGGCGGGCCTGCCGATCAGTGCGGATTTCCAGTTCCATATCAAGATCGCCAAGGCGGCCGACAACCCGCACCTGCTCGACATCATGAAGCACCTGGGCGCCAAGCAGATCCCGCGCAACAAGTTCAACTCAGCCTACAAGGCCCACGAGGACGGCGAGGCCTACAAGGAAAACCTCAGCCTCGAGCACGAGATGATCTACGAGTCCATTGCCCGCGGCGACGTCGACTGCGCCCGGGCGGCGATGCAGTTGCACCTGATCAATAGCCGCGAACGGCTACTCAAGGCCCAGCGCCGCGCCTGAGCGAACGCGGGCGAGTCACTTCGCAACAAATGAATCACGCCGCAAACGCCAGTAACGCTGAATGGCCGCCATCGCTTCGCGCCGGGGCGGCGCTTCTACGGTGGGGTGCATGCAATCAGACAGGAGCCCCGCCCCGGCGCCGATCATGCACCATGAACACCTGGCATACCCAAAAATACCAACGCCGGGGCTATGGCTAAGCCCCGGCGTTGGTTCGCGGTGGTCAGCTTCTTCTTGGAGCCTGTTCATGATCTGTTTAGACGACATGAAGAGGCTGCCACAAGCTAAAAGCGGACATCGTTGCTTCATCTGTGGGAACGGGCGGGGACACCCAGTCCATGTCCGTAATTTTTTCGCGGGCATGGCCCGCTCCCACAGATAATCACCAGTCCACCCGACGGGAACGACCGACCGCTTCCGCCACTTAGCTGCCGAAAATCGACGAACCTGAGCTTGAAGTCTTTGAACAGGTTTTACATGAAGTTGTACTGCACCCCGATACGCCAGCGTAGCTGACGATCATCCTCGGTGGCACTGACCTTGATATCGCCGATCTCGACGAATGGCGCCCAGGACTTGTCCCACTTGTACTTCACGATCAGGTTCTGCTCGTAGTCGCTCTTCTTGTTGTCGTAGCGGATGTAGTCGGTCTCGAAGTGGATGTACTGATACTCATAAGACAGTTTGCCGGCCGGGGTGTAGCCCACCCACCCCTCGTAACGCTGGGTGTTGCGGTCGTCGGAGCCGCGATCCGGCACCTCCTCGTCGATGCGGTCACGGTTCAGCTTCAGGGCGTCGAAACGGTAGCGGGCGGCGACGTAGAACTGGTCACTCAGCTTGTGGGTGTAGCGCACGCCGAACTTGTAGGTGGTGCCGTTCTCGTTGCTGTCGAGCTGGATGGCCGGCTGCCAGGTCGATACCGCATTGGGCTTGTACTGATAACTGGTGGTCAACTCGTGGCCGTTGGACACCGTGTTGTCGAAGGCGACGTCCTTGCGATCACCCGCGGTGCGGTATTTCAGCTCACCCTCGAAGCCCCAGCCATTGTCCATGCGGTATGACAGCTTGACCCGGTCGGCATGCATGCGGTCGTCGTCCAGGTACTGGTGGCGGTAGTTGATCGAGGCGCTGTCGGCCCATGCGCTGCCCGCGGCGGCAGTGGACAGCAGGCAGGCGAGCAGGCGCAGCGTGAGAGTTTTCTTGTTCATCGTGACCTTCTTATTGTTTTCTATGGGTTGAGTTTGTGTTGCCCGGTTTTCTGGCAAAGCGCCGCCCTGCAGCGCCGTGCCCGCATGTTCGGATTCCAGGTAAAACCACCGCGCAGGCGAGCCCGTGCCGCGAGCCCGAGGGCCCGTTTCAGAGGTCTTGCAGCAAACGCGCTAAGACGCGGTGGGGTGCGTCAGGCCTTCGCCTGAGCGCTCGGGTATTGCCCCATCAGGGCGGTGCGACGGCACCGATGTCGCGGCTGGCATCGACCAGCAGCTGGGTGTACGCATGCTCGGCACGGTTCTGCGCCAGCAGCACGGTGTCGAGGGTTTCGACGATGCGCCCATGCTGCATCACCGCCACGCGGTCACAGAGGTGAGCGACCACGCCCAGGTCGTGGGTGACCAGCAGGTAGGTCAGGCCTTCCTGTTCGCGCAGGTCGGACAGCAGGTTGAGGATCTCCGCCTGCACCGACACATCCAGCGCCGAGGTCGGCTCGTCGAGCAGCAGCACGCGCGGCTCGAGGATCAGCGCCCGGGCGATGGCCACACGCTGGCGCTGGCCACCGGACAGCTGGTGGGGGTAGCGATAGCGGAAGCTTTCGTTGAGGCCGACCTTGTTGAGGATCGCGGTGACCCGATCACCGCGATCACCGATGCCATGCACGGCGAGCGGTTCGCTCAAGGCCGAGTCGATGGTGTGCCGCGGGTGCAGCGAGCCGTAGGGATCCTGGAAGACCATCTGCACCTGGCGGAAATGCGCCATGTCCAGCTTGTGGCGCAGACCGCGCCCGGCGATGCTCAACTGCCCTTCCCAGTGCCGGTACTGCCCGGCCAGGCAGCGCAGTACCGTGGTCTTGCCGGAGCCGGACTCGCCGACCAGGCCGAACGACTCGCCCTCTTCGACGCGCAACGCGACGTCGTAGAGCACCTGGTTGCGCGCCGCACTGACGCCGAAACTGAGATTGAGTGAATCCACTTCGATCATGGCCATGGGTGCGTACTCAATGGGTCAGCCAGAGGGGATCGCGCTGCAGGTTGGGCAGGCGCGGACGGGGTCTGTCGATGTTCGGCAATGCGGCCAGCAGCCCCTGGGTATAGGGATGCCTGGCGTTGTCCAGGTCGGCGGCATCCAGCGCCTCGACCACCCGGCCGGCATACATCACCAGCACGCGGTCGCAGAAGCTGCGCACCATGTTGAGGTCGTGGCTGATCAGGATCAGGCCCAGGTCGCGCTGGCTGACCAGCTCGTCGAGTACGTTGAGCACCTGGCGGCGGACCGAGACGTCCAGCGCCGAGGTCGGCTCATCGGCGACGATGATGTCGGGGTCGGTGATCACCATCATGGCGATCATGATGCGCTGCGCCATACCGCCCGACACCTCGTGGGGGTACAGCCCGTAAACCCGTTTGGGATCGCGGATGTGCACCTTGTCGAGCATGTCCAGCACCCGCTCGCGAGCATCGGCCTTGCTGGCGCGGTGGTGGGCCAGGTAGGCCTCGGCGATCTGCTCGCCCACCCGCACCACCGGGTTCAGCGAGTACTTGGGGTCCTGCATGATCATCGAGATGCGTTTGCCGCGAATGGCCTGCACCTGCTTTTCGCTGGCGGTGAGCAGATCGATATCGCCCAGGCGCATGGTGTTCGCGGTGATTCGCGCGCTGGCCGGGTGCAGACGCAGCAGGCTGCGCCCCACCGTCGACTTGCCCGAGCCGGATTCGCCGACGATGGCCAGCTTTTCGCGGCCCAGGCAGAAGGACACGTTGCGTACCGCATCGACCTCCTTGCGGCCGCTGGTGAAGCGTACGCAGAGATCGTCTACTTCCAGTTTGATGGCGGACATGGGGCCTCCTTATTCGCTGCGCGGATCGAGGACGTCGCGCAGACCGTCGCCCAACAGGTTGAACGCCAGGCTGACCAGCATGATGGTCGCCCCCGGTACCGCCACCAGCCACCAGCACTCGAGCATGTAGCGACGCCCGGTGGAGATCATCGCGCCCCACTCCGGCAGCGGCGCCTGCGCGCCGAGACCGAGAAAGCCCAGCGCGGCGGCGGTGAGGATGATGCTAGCCATGTTCATGGTCAGGCGGATGATCACCGATGACAGGCACATGGGCATGATGTGGCGCAGGATGATGCGCGACGACGAGGCGCCTTGCAGCTGCACCGCGACCACGAAATCGGCGTTGCGCAGCGACAGGGTTTCCGCCCGAGCCAGGCGCGCGATGGGCGGCCAGGAGGTCAGCGCGATGGCGATCACCGCGTGCTCCAGGCCAGGGCCGAGAGCGGCGATGAAGGCCAGCGCCAGGACCAGGCTGGGGAACGAGATGAAGATGTCGGTGATGCGCATGAACAGCGCGTCGACGAAGCCGCCGAAGTAACCGGAGATGGTGCCCACCAGCAAGCCGATCGGGCCGACGATCACGGTCACCAGAGCGATGATGTACAGGGTGATGCGCGAGCCGTAGACCAGTCGGCTGAACACGTCACGGCCGTACTCGTCGGTGCCGAACCAGTGCACCGCGCTCGGCGCCTGCAGCGCATTGCCGAGGTTCTGCACGATGGGGTCGTGGGTGGCGATCCAGGGCGCGAACGCCGCCACCAGGAGCAGCAGTAGCACCACGCTGGAGCCCATCAGCGTCATCGGGTTACGCAGCAGATGCTGCATCACACGAACACTGCTCAGGCAGAACGCCTGGAACGCGGAGACCGGCGCCTGCCCGTTCGCCCGCTTGATGGATGAAGATGAGGATGAAGAGATGTTGGCAATCATCGTATGCCTCCGTTACTCGATTCGGTGGGAGCCGGGCGCGCTACCGCGCCCGCTCACTCAACGCTGCTTGTACACACCCAGGTAACGCGTCGCCTCGGCGTCGGCTCCCTGGAATCCCTTGACGTCGGCCGCGCTGACCACTGGATCGGTCATCTGCGAAATCATCATGATCGGTCCGACCAGTTGGTCGTAACGCTGCTGCACGCGGTGGTACATGTTCAGCTTGGCGGCTTCGTCGCGCTCCACGCCGAGCTTGTCGACCAGGCTGTTGAGTTCGTCGTCCTGGAAGGCCGCGCGCCAGCCCTGGAAATTGGCGATACCGGCGTCATCGCGGTTGTCCGGGTTGTAGACGAAGGTGCGCAGGCTGAAATACGGATGCGGGTAGCGCTCGGCGCCGCGGGCGACGATGATCTCGAAGTTGCGCGCGCGCATGGCGCCGTACACCTGGTTGCCGGTGCCGGTGATGATGCTCGCCTGGATGCCGGCCTGGGCCAGGGTCGACTGCAGACTCGAGGCGATATTCACGAACGGTGGCTCGGCCAGGGTGCGGATGGTGGTCTTGAAGCCCTGCGGGTGACCGGCTTCGGCGAGCAGTTTTTTTGCGCCCTCTACGTCCAGTGCGTAGCCGGGGCCCGGCAGACGCGCCTCCAGGCCCAGCTGCATCGGCTGCTGGTTGAGCTTGCCATAATAGGGCATTACCACCTTGTCCAGGCCCTGATAGTCGATCAGCGAGCGCACGGCCTTGCGCACGCGGATGTCGTCGAACGGTGCCGACCTCATGCTCAGCGCCACGTAGTACATGGTGCCGCGCGGCAGGGTCTGAATGTGCATCTCGCCCTTGGCGGCCAGCGCCTGGACATCCGAGGCGGCCATGCCGTAGCCCATGTCCAGATCGCCACGTTCGAGCATCAGGCGCAGCGACTGTGACTCGGTGATATGGCGGATCAGCACGCGCTTGAGCTTGCTCGGGCCGGCCCAGTAGTCGGCGAATGCGGTCATCACCAGGGTGTCGTTGGCGCGCCAGGAGCTGAGGGTGAACGGACCGCTGCCGGCTTCGTTGGTCACCAGCCAGGCGGCGCCGAGGTCACCGTTCTTGTCGTGTTCGAGCACGGTCTTGCGGTCCAGCACCACGGCGCTAGGCGAGGTGGCCAGGGTGTCGATCATCAGCAGCGGGTCGGTCGGCTGTGGCAGGTCGATGATCAGCGTCGAAGCGTTTTCGGCGCGGATCAGTTGCCCAATGTTGTCCAGGGTGTAGCCGTAGGCTTTCCAGGTGGTGGCCAGGCCATAGTTGAGCTTGAGCACGCGGTACAGCGACCAGGCCACGTCTTCGGCGGTCACCGGGTTGCCGGAGTGAAAGCGCGCATCGCCGCGCAGGTGAAAGGTCAGCCGCCGGCCGTCCTCACTGACCTCCCAGCGCTCGGCCAGTTGCGGCACGTGCTCGTCCGGGCTGCCGTCCTTGCGCAGCACCAGGGTGTCGTAGAGGTTGGCGTTGATGCCCGAGGCATCGAGCCCCGGCGCATTCGCCGGGTCGATGGAAAACAGGTTGGCCATGCTCATGCCGACGATCAACTGATCGCTCGGCGTCTTTGCCTGGGCAGTCAGCAGTGGCGCGGTGCACAGCAGTGCACCGAGTACCGCGCTCAGCACGGTGGAGCGAAACGATTTCATGCGGATATCCCTATTTTGTAATTATTGAAGGGCTGCAATCGATTGGGTAGGAGTCAGGTCAGCGGGTGCGTGGGTCGAACACCTTGTACAGCGCATCGCTGAGCAGATTGAGGCCGACGAAGATGAAGCCGATCACCAGCACGCAGCCCATCACCGCATTCATGTCACCGAGCAGCAGGCTGCTGGTCAGGTACTGGCCGAAACCGGGCCAGGCGAACACCGTCTCGATCAGCACCGCGCCTTCGAGCAACGAGCCGTAGGCCAGCGCCACCACGGTGAGCAGTTGCACCAGGATGTTGCGAAACGCATGCCCCCAGATCACCTTGCGCCGCGACAGGCCCTTGACCCGGGCGGTGAGGATGTATTCCTGGGAAAGCTGCTCGAGCATGAAACTGCGGGTCATGCGGCTGATGTAGGCCACCGAGTTGAGACCCAGGATCAGCGCCGGCAGGAGAATGTGCTTGAGGGCACTGGAAAAGGCCTCCCAGTCGCCGGCAATGGCACTGTCGATCAGCAGCATGCCGGTCACCGAGGGCACCATGCCGTCGTAAGCCAGGTCGATACGCCCGGCGCCACCGGCCCAGCCGAGCCAGGCGTAGAACACCAACAGGCCCATCATGCCCAGCCAGAAGATCGGCGTGGAGTAACCGAACAGGGTGACCACGCGAGCCAGGTGATCGCCCATACGGCCCTGGTTGGCGGCGGCGAACACACCCAGCGGCAGACCGAGCACCACGCCGAAGATGATCGCCAGGGTGGCCAGTTCGATGGTCGCCGGAAACACCCGGGCGATGTCTTCGATCACCGGGTGGCCGGTGAGCAGCGCATTGCCGAAATCACCCTGGGCGAGGTCGCGCAGGTAGTAGCCGAACTGCACCAGCAGCGGCCGATCCAGCCCCATGGCCTGGTAGACCTGGTCGTAGGTGGAACTGTCGGCATCCGGGCCGACCACTGCCAGTACCGGGTCGAGTGGCATCACCCGGCCGATGAAGAAGGTCATGGCCAAGAGACCCAGCAGGGTCATCAGCACCGCACCGAAACGGCGTGAGGTGCCGCCCATCCGCGTGCCGAAGAAAGACGCAGTCGAAGCAAACATATGGAGCTCCCGATTGATCGCAGCGAGTTCGTGTTACCGGGGGCGGCGTGAGCCGCCCGGCGGCTCAACGTTCCTTGTGCACATCCTTGTAGCGCGTGGTCGCCGCGCTGTGACCGATATAGCCGACCACGTCGTGGTAGATCACCACCGTGTCGGTCATCTGCGAGATCGGCATGATGGCGCCGACCTGCTCGTCGTAGAGGTTCTGGAACTGGTGGTACAGATCCAGCTGCGTCTGCTTGTCCGGTTCGACCTCGGCTTTTTCGATCAGCGCGTTCAGCTCGGGGCTGTAGAACGAGGTGCGCCAGCCCTGGAAGTTGCTCAGCTTGGCTTCGTCCCGGTTGTCCGGGTTGTAGACCAGGGTGCGCAGGCTGGAATGCGGATGACGCTCGGCGCCACCACCACCACGACCGACGATGATGTCGAAGGTGCGCTCGCGCATGGAGCCATACACCTGGGTGCCGGTTCCGGTGACGATGCGCGCCTTGATGCCAGCCTGGGCCAGGGTCGACTGCAGACTGGAGGCGATATTGATGAACGGCGGCTCGGCGAGCACGCGGATGGTGGTCTGGAAACCGTTCGGGTAACCGGCTTCGGCCAGCAGCTTCTTGGCCTCCTCGACGTTCAGGCGGTAGCCCGGGTCATCCAGGCGCGCCGGCAGGCCGAGCGGCATCGGACGCTGGTTGAGGGTGCCGTAATGCGGCATCACCACATCGTTGATGCCCTGGTAGTCGATCAGTGAACGAACCGCCTTGCGCACGCGGGCGTCGGCGAACATCGGCTGCTTGGTGCTCAGCGCCACGTAATAAAGGGTGCCACGCTGCACGGTCTGGGTCTTGACCTTGTCCGAGCTGCTCAGGGCGGTGATGTCCGGTGCGGACATGCCGCGGGCGATGTCCAGGTCACCCCGCTCGACCATCAGGCGCAGTGACTGCGACTCGGTCATGTTGCGCATCACCACACGCTTGAGCTTGGCCGGGCCGCCCCAGTAGTCCTCGAAGCGGGTCATCAGAATCACGTCGTTGGCGCGCCAGGCGTTGAGCACGAACGGCCCGCTGCCCGCCGCGTTGGTGGTCAGCCAGGCACCACCCATGTCGCCGTTCTTGGCGTGCTTGAGCACTTCTTTCTTGTCGAGAATGAAGGCACTGGGCGACGTGGCCAGGGTATTGAGCACCAGCATCGGGTCGGTCGGACGAGCCAGCTCGATCACCACGGTGCGGTCGTCGGTGGCGCGGATCTGTTGCTCGACGTTATCGGCGGTGAAGCCGTAGGCCTTCCAGGTCGAGGCAAGCGCCAGGTTGAGCTTGAGCACGCGCTGCAGCGACCAGATTACGTCCTCGGCGGTCAGCTCGTTGCCGGAATGGAACTTGACGCCGCTGCGCAGGTGAAAGGTCAGGGTCTTGTGGTCATCGCTGATTTCCCAGCGCTCGGCCAGCGCCGGTACCAGGTTGTCCGGCGCGGCGGCGTCCTGCACCAGCAACATGTCGTACAGGTTGGCATTCACCTCGGACACGTCCAGGCCGGTCGCGGCCGCTGGGTCGAGGGACAGCAGGTTGATCATGCTCATGCCGACGATCAGCTGGTCGGCAGGCGTCTTGGCCTGCACCGCGGTCGCGGAGCCGAGGGCCAGGGTAGCGGCCAGCAGGCCCGCTACCAGGTGCGGAATTGGTTTGATCATGAGATAGCCTTCTTATAGTTATTCGACTCTCAGAAACAGCGCAGCCGCGGTCGGCTGCGCGCCGGTACATCAGTACCGGGTGACGGTATTGGTCTCGATGTAGGCGAAGTTGATGTCCTCGCCCAGTCCCGGACGATCCGGCAGGTGCACGTAGCCGTCGCTGTCCATCGGGTCGACGATGCTGTTCAGGTAGGCAGGCACGTCGTCATAGTCGAGGAATGGGTGCAGCAGGCCGCGCTCGTACCAGTCGCAGTTCTTGATCGCACCGACCACCGCCAGGTTGGCGGCGCCGTTACCGTGGATCTCGCAATGCATGCCATAGGCTTCGGCCAGGTGCGCGACCTTCAGGCAAGGCGCGATGCCACCGACCCCGGCCACGCCGGCGCGCAGGATGTCACAGGCGCCCTGCCCGACCCAACTGGCGCGGCTCATGTACTTGCCACCGAGGGATTCCGGGCCCAGTACCGGGATGTCGAGGTTGGCCGCCAGCCACGCATAGGACTCGGCGGATTCCTCCATCATCGGCTCTTCGAACCAGGCGAAGTCGAGCTTCTCCAATTCGCGGCCGATGTACAGCGCGTCGGTGCGGCTGTACCAGTGGTAGCCATCGAGCATCAGGGCGATGTCCGGGCCGACCGCCTCGCGCACCGCGGCGCAGGCACGCACGTCCATCTTCGGGTCCGGCGCGAAGGAGATCGGCGGCATCCAGGTGTGCAGCTTGATCGCCTTGTAGCCGCGGGCGACCAGTTGCTCGGCGAAGCGGCCGTACTCCTCGGGCGTCGACAGGCCGCCCGGCAGGTCGTCGCCACACATGGTCGACCCATAGGCCAGCACCTTGTCGCGGTAGCCGCCAATCAGCTTGTGCACCGGCTGCTTGAATTTGCGCCCTGCCCAGTCCCACAGCGCCTGCTCGACCAGTGCCAACGCGCGGTCGGTCAACTGACTGGCGCTGCCGCGCTGCCAGTGGGCCAGGTCTTGCCAGATCTTCTCGCGATCCATGACGTTCTGGCCGACCAGCACCTTGCGCACGAAGCTGTCGATGATGTGCGGACGAATCAGCTCGGGCGCGCCGAAGGCATAGCCTTCCACGCCGTCTTCAGTGGCGATGCGCAGCATGGCCATCTTGGCCAGCGACTCTTCGCCCGGGTGGGCGTGCCCGGCAGCGTCGACACTGCGGCGGGTGGGAAAGGTGAAAACCTCGACATTGACCTGGGTGATCTTCATTGAGCGCGCCTTGGATCTTGTGATTATTTGAGTGGCCCGATGTATGTTGTCATACAGCGAATGAGCAGATAATTGCGCTAATCAAAAACGCTGTCAAGAAGCTGTAAAGAAGAATCTCACTGTGCAGAAGCATGCGAAAGTGCCATCACGGGCATGCCTATGGCGCTCATGTAAAATAAATTTATTCTTATAATTCATATAGTTAAAAATAAATCCAATACTATAAAGCCCGCCCCATCATCCTATTTCAATCAAACCCATACCTGCTGATAACCGCCACCTATGGCAAAAATGGCATAGCTTCACCTTGCCGAAAAAAAGACAACCTAACCATGTTGTCGTACAGCAGCGCTTGCCATGAGGTAAATTGCAGGCAACAAAAAACCGCGCCATTGCGCGGTCTCGATGAGGCGTCAGGCCTAGCGTTTGGCGATGATGTACACCGCGTGAATGATGCCCGGGAAGTAGCCACACAGCGTCAGGAGGATGTTCAGCCAGAAGGCGCCGCCGAAGCCGACCTGCAGAAAAACGCCGAGCGGCGGAAGAAGAATGGCGATCAAAATGCGGATCAGGTCCATGGAGTGCGTCCTGTAGAGGTTGGCCCGGCTGGGCGATACCCCACAATCGACTGACTCAGGCGACATCCGGTTCAAGAAAAATCATGCACACACTGCAACACCATGATGCCCAGCACGGCGCCGGCGAGGCTTTCGCATCGTCGTGCGGAGTCTATAGTGTGCTGGCCCTGTCTATAACCGCTCCACCCCTTTCAGGAGAGCTTCCATGAGCAAAACCTACAACGTGGCCGTACTGGTCGGCAGCCTGCGCAAGGCGTCGATCAATCGCAAGCTGGCGCTGGCATTGGCCGACCTGGCCCCGCAGAACCTGAAACTGGAGATCGTCGAAATCGGCGAGCTGCCGCTCTACAACGAAGACATCGACGTCGATCCGGCACCGGCTGCCTACAGCACCTTTCGCAACGCGCTCAAAGCCGCTGACGCCGTGTTGTTCGTGACCCCCGAATACAACCGCTCGATTCCCGCCCCAATGAAGAATGCCGTAGACGTGGCCTCGCGCCCTTATGGGCAGAGCGCCCTGAGCGGCAAACCCGCTGGCGTGGTCAGCGCCTCGCCAGGCGCCATCGGTGGCTTCGGTGCCAACCACCAGCTGCGCCAGGCCCTGGTGTTTCTCGACATGCCGCTACTGCAGCAGCCGGAAGCCTATCTGGGCGGTGCGGGCAATTTCTTCGACGAAAACGGCAAGCTGAACGACAGCATCAAGCCCTTCCTGCAGAAGTACATCGATACCTTCGCCGCCTGGGTCGAAAAGACCGCATAACACCTGGCGCACCACGCAAGAGCCGACTCCCTGGCTCTTGTTTTTTCTCGCGCAAAAAGAAAACCCCGCCGAGGCGGGGTTTACAGACTCTGTTCTGACATCCTTGATCAGCGCGCCATCCTGGCACCTTCCCACGTATCCCTGTCTGCTTCAGTGCGCTTCCTGCGCTAAGTCCTTGAAGTGAAGATTACGCCTCAGGCTCAAACGCCAATAGTGGGCAAAGGCAGAACCACGTGTAAGCAATCGCCTACACGTGGCTCGCGCGTCAGAACTGCTCAGCGGTCAGCAGGTAGAGGCTCTCGCTACCAGCCCCCACCGAAGCGTTCAGCGAATGGATGCGCGGCAACAGGCGAGCGAAGTAGAACTGCGCGGTACCGAGCTTGCTGGCATAGAAATCATCCTGCCCTTCCTTGCCCTGGGCAGTCCTGGCCATCAAGGCCCACATGTAGGCGTAAGCGGTATAACCGAACAGGTGCAGGTACTCCACGGAGGCGGCGCCGATTTCATTGGGGTTGAGCCGCGCACGTTCGAGCAACGCCTCGGTCTGCGTCTCCAGAATCTCCACGGCCTCCAGCAGTGGCGCCCGGAATTCCTCGGCCAGCGCGACATCGCTGGCAAAGGCCCGCACTTCTTCGGTGAAATGCCGGCAGAACGCGCCGCCACTGCCGACGATCTTGCGGCCGACCAGATCCAGCGCCTGGATGCCGTTGGTGCCCTCGTAGATCTGCGTGATACGGCAGTCGCGCACCAGCTGTTCCTGCCCCCATTCACGCACGTAGCCGTGGCCACCGAACACCTGCTGGCCGTGGATGGTGGTTTCCAATCCAAGGTCGGTGAGAAACGCCTTGGCCACCGGTGTCAGCAGCGCCACCAGCTCTTCGGCACGCTTGCGGGTGGCAGGCTCCTCGCTGTACTTGGCGGTGTCGAGCTGCAGGGCAACGTAACTGGAGAAGGCGCGGCCGCCCTCGTTGAGCGCCTTCATGGTCAGCAGCATGCGGCGCACGTCCGGGTGCACGATGATCGGGTCGGCCGCCTTGTCCTTGGCCACCGCCCCCGTCGGCGCACGGCTCTGGATACGCTCGCGGGCGTACTCGATTGCGCTCTGGTAGGAACGCTCGCCGGTCGACAGGCCCTGGATGCCGACCCCCAGGCGCTCGTAGTTCATCATGGTGAACATCGCGGCCAGGCCACGGTTCGGCGCATCGATGATATAGCCGGTGGCGCCGTCGAAGTTCATCACACAGGTGCTCGACGCCTTGATGCCCATCTTGTGCTCGATCGAGCCACAGGAAACCGCGTTGCGCTCGCCTAGCGAGCCGTCGGCATTGACCATGAACTTGGGCACCAGGAACAGCGAAATGCCCTTGGGGCCGGCCGGTGCGTCCGGCAGCTTGGCCAGCACCAGGTGGATGATGTTCTCGGTCAGGTCGTGCTCGCCGCCGGTGATGAAGATCTTGGTGCCACTGACCTTGTAACTGCCATCAGCCTGGGGCTCGGCCTTGGTACGGATGATGCCCAGGTCGGTACCGGCATGCGGTTCGGTCAGGCACATCGAGCCAGCCCAGACGCCGGCATACATGTTCGGCAGGTAGGCCTGCTTGAGTTCTTCGCTGGCGTGGGCGTTGATCGACAGGCAGGCGCCAGCGGTGAGCATCGGGTAGAGGCCGAACGAGAGGCTGGACGAGTTGACCATCTCCTCGACCTGGGCGGAAATCACCTTGGGCATGCCCATGCCGCCAAACCGCGGATCACCGCCCACGCCAACCCAGCCGCCCTCGGCATAGGCCTTGTAGGCCTCGATGAAACCGGCCGGCGTGCGCACTTCGGTATTTACCCAGGTGCACCCCTCTTCATCGCTGGCCCGATTCAGGGGGGCGATCATGCCGGCGGTAATCTTGCCGGCCTCCTCGAGGATCGCGTTGGCGGTTTCCTCGTCGACGACTTCGGCCAGGGCAGGCAGCTGCGCCCAGAGTTGGGAAACCTGGAAAACCTCGTTGAGCACGAAGCGCATGTCACGCAGGGGAGCTTTGTAGTCGGCCATGGGAAGTCCTCGGTAGTACGGTCAGAAGCCGAGTCTAGCCCAACAACTTTTCAGACACATAGGGTCGTGTCGTGACCGATCGGCCACTGATCGATCAACCCGGATCGGCCTTCAACTTGACCGCGCCGCGCCTGCGCTGCACCTGGCTGCTAACGCAGTTACGGCCGGCACTCTTGGCGCCATAAAGCGCCTTGTCGGCGGCCTTGAGCACCTCCTCCACGCTGCGATGCTGGCTGCTTGACTGCGCTACGCCGATGCTGACCGTCACCGCTACCTGAGAAGCCCCCGAGCCGGCGCGACGCTGGCGTCCCAGCTTGTCGTCGACAGGACGTTGCTGGCGATCGCGCAGCTGGATCTGGTAGCGCTCCACCGCCTGGCGCACCGCCTCGAGGTGGGGCAGGCATTGCTGGATGTCCTTGCCGGCGAATACCAGGGTGAACTCCTCGCCACCATAGCGATACACCTTGCCGCCACCGCCCACCTTGCGCAGCTGGCTGGCGACCACACGCAGCACCTGATCGCCGACGTCATGGCCATGGGTGTCGTTGAATCGCTTGAAATGATCCACGTCGGCCATGGCGATCACGTAGTTGCGCCCCAGGCGTTGCAAACGCTCGTTGAGCGCGCGGCGCCCGGGCAGGCCGGTCAGCTCGTCACGAAAGGCCATCTGGTAGGCCTCGTGAGCCACTCCGACGACGATCATCAGCATCACCACGCTGGACATCACCTGCAGCGCATGGGGCTGGATGAAGGTATTGGGCAGCATCCACAACAGCGCCAGCGCCCCTACCAGTTGCACGGCATGCACCGGCCGCGGCGTGCGCAGGTACTGGATCAGCAGCGCGATGATCACCACCAGGAACACCGGGTAGGCCAGCTGCACCAGGCTCATCCATTCGGCATGCAGGGATGGCCAGCGGATCACCGAAAGCCACTGTTCCAGGCCGTGGGGATAACGCCGCGCCAGCGCTGCCGCCACGCCACCGACCGCCAGCAGGACGGCCGCCCGAGCGACCAGATCCTGAATCAGGTGGGTACGCTCGCGCCACAGCGCGAACAGGCCATAGAGTGCAGGTAACAGCAGGCTGCTGAGGTGAAACACCAGCGCCGCGTCCTCACGCACGCGGCCAAACTCACGGTAGTAATCGGCCTGCTCGTCGAGCAGGAAGTAGCCCAGGTACAGCACCAGCAGCATGAACAGTTCGCGCTGGCGGCCATAGACCACGCAGAAGGTGCCGCCGAGCAGCAGCAACGAGGTGGGCAGTACGTTGAACAGCGAGGTGAAGAAATCGGTCAGGGTCGGCAGGGTCGCGGCCAGCAAACCGCCGCCGAGCAGCAGCAATGCCGGTAGAAAATGCCCCAAGCGCAACGCGACGAGACGCGGCAAGGCGAGCTCCGCAATGACCGAAAAAAGAGACTGGCATTTTGCCTGTAATTGCCTGCCGACGCACGCCGGCACTATCCGGATCCTGCCCAGCGCCAATAAAAAACCGCGGCACTCGGGCCGCGGTTCAGGAGTCGCTGAAGGATCAGTAGCTCAGCGCGAAATCTTCTTCGCTCATGTCCATCAGGCTGCTGGCACCGGACAACATGGCCGCCACGTGGGTGCGGGTACGCGGCAGGATACGTGCATAGTAGAACTGCGCGGTCTGCAGCTTGGCCTTGTAGAACGCCTGGTCACCATCACCGGCAGCGATCTTCTCGGCCGCCACGCGCGCCATGTCGGCCCAGAAGTAGGCCAGGCAGGCATAACCGGAATACATCAGGTAGTCGACCGAGGCGGCACCGACTTCCTCACGATCCTTCATGGCGGCCATGCCGATCTTCATGGTCACTTCGCCCCATTCCTTGTTGAGCGCGGCCAGCGGCCCGACGAACGCCTTGAGCGCATCAACGCCTTCATTGGCCTGGCAGAACTTGTGGACGATCTTGGTGAAGCCCTTGAGCGCTTCACCCTGTGTCATCAGCACCTTGCGACCCAGCAGGTCGAGGGCCTGAACCCCGGTGGTGCCCTCGTACATCATGGCGATGCGGCAGTCGCGCAGGTTCTGCTCCATGCCCCACTCGCTGATGAAGCCGTGGCCGCCGTACACCTGCATGCCGTGGGAAGCGGATTCGAAGCCCACTTCGGTCATGAACGCCTTGGCGATGGGTGTCAGGAAGGCCAGCAGGCCATCAGCGGCTTTCTTCTGCTCTTCATCCTGGGCGTACTTGACGATATCGACCTGCTTGGCAGTGAAGTAGACCATCGCACGGTTGCCTTCGGCGAACGCCTTCATGGTCAGCAGCATGCGGCGCACGTCCGGATGCACGATGATCGGGTCGGCTGCCTTGTCCGGGGCTTTCGGCCCGGTCAGCGAACGCATCTGCAGGCGCTCACGGGCGTACATGATGGCGCCCTGGAAACCCAGCTCGGCGTGGGCCAGGCCCTGCAGCGCGGTGCCCAGGCGGGCTGTGTTCATGAAAGTGAACATGCAGTTCAGGCCCTTGTTCGGCGCGCCGATCAGGAAGCCGGTGGCCGAATCGAAGTTCATCACGCAGGTGGCGTTACCGTGGATGCCCATCTTGTGCTCGATGGAACCGCAGCTCACGCCATTGCGCTCACCCACGCCACCTTCAGCGTTGGGCAGGAACTTGGGCACGATGAACAGGGAAATGCCCTTGGTGCCAGCCGGCGCATCGGGCAGGCGTGCCAGGACGATATGGACGATGTTGTCGGCCATATCGTGCTCGCCAGCGGAGATGAAGATCTTGGTGCCGGAAATGCTGTAGGAGCCGTCGGCCTGCGGCTCGGCCTTGGTGCGCAGCATGCCCAGGTCGGTACCGCAATGCGGTTCGGTCAGGCACATGGTGCCCGTCCACTCGCCGGATACCAGCTTGGTCAGGTAGGTGTGCTGCTGCTCGGCGGTGCCGTGGGCGGAAATGGTGTTCATCGCACCATGGGACAGGCCCGGGTACATGCCCCACGACCAGTTGGCGGTGCCGACCATTTCGCTGACCGCCAGGCCCAGCGACTCAGGCAGGCCCTGGCCGCCATGCTCGACGTCATGGGCCAGGCTCGGCCAGCCGCCTTCGACGAACTGCTTGTAGGCTTCCTTGAAGCCGGTCGGCGTCTTCACGCCGGATTCGCTCCAGGTACAGCCTTCGGTATCGCCCACACGGTTCAGTGGAGAGAGCACCTGCTCGCAGAACTTGGCGCCTTCTTCGAGAATCGCGTCGACCATGTCTGGCGTGGCGTCCTGGCAGCCGGGCAGGCTCTGGTAGTGCGCGTCATAACCAAGCAGCTCGTCACGTACAAAACGGATATCGCGCAAGGGGGCCTTGTAATCAGGCATAGCGGGTACCTCTGCGGGTGGTCTCTTATGTTGGGGATGACCGGTGGGCGGTCGTGTTCAGCATGAACATGGGGAAAGGATTGCTCCTCTCAAACACATGTTTGAAACATACGTTTACGCCCAATTGCTGTCAAGGCCGCTCATGTGCGCTCAGGCGCGCAGATCGAGCAGTCCCGAGGGCCTCTGCTGATCCGCGGACGCGGCATAAAGGCTGATGCCCGCAGGCACGGGCGGGCTGGTGGAGGCATCGGCCGTGACTGACGGGTCGTCGCTTTTTTCGGCGTTTTCGTCGGCAGGGGCCTGGGTGGCCTCTGCCTCGCTTCCCTCGCTGCGCTGCATGGCCGCCAGTTCGGCGCGCGCCACGGCCATTTGCGCCTGGGCCTGGCTGGCCACACTGCGATCCTGTGCAGAAGGCTCGGCAGGCGCCAGCGCCGCGCGGATGACGATTTCCATCTTGGTCAGCGTGGCCTGGGGATCATTGGCCACTGCACCGACATCGATGCTCACCTCGCCACCGGAGGCATAGCGCTTGCCGTCCGGGCCCTGGGTATAGGTATAGGTGGGCGCTCCGGCATGTACGCCACCAACAGCGGCATGGGCCTGCTCGTGGGACCGCACTTCGCGGTCACGGTTGGCCAATTCGGCGACGGCCAGTTGTAGCTTCTGCTCTTCCTTGGCGCTAAGCGGCTCGCCCGATTTACCCGAGGCAGCGGCATCAGTCGAGGAATCCTGCGCGTTGTCCTGCTCTTCTTGCGAGCTTGCAGCATTGGAAGAGTCGGTTTCAGCGCTGGCGGCCACGGGCGCGAATGCAGCACGGGCCAAATCGGGCGAGCTGGCGGATTCGAGTGGACGGGGCACAACGGCCGGAACCGGCGAGGCGAACGAGTAAGCGGAGGAAAAACCGGCAATCTGCATGGCGTGGTCCCTCCTGGAGTCGAGCGCCCAGACGGGCACTGCGATTTAGGCGGTGACGTCGATCAAGGTACCCAGCACCTTGTCCGCGGTCTGCACGACACGAGCGCCAGCTTGGGCTTCGTATTGACCAACGCGCATCTCGACCATGTTCTCGGCAATGTCGGCACGCGCCGCGGAGGGCTCGTTGGCCTGGGCACGTTCGGCGGTGACCGGCGCGCTGGCGATTTCACCGGCAGCCTGATCGACCCGGCGCTGGCCGGACTGAATGGTATTGATCCCAGCGCTGAATGCACTGGTGGAAGATATCTGCATGGGACGTCTCCTGCTGCAGGAACTTTATAGGCTGCATTTAAGCAGAAGCCGCTCAAAAGTTGTACAGCCAAAAATGATGCAAGAGTTGGCATTCATAGCATCAATCGCGATAAATCGAGATGCTCCGCGACCTGCTCGGCGGTAATCGATGGCAGGAATGGCACCTGCCCGATACAGGGCGCGGGGAGTCGCTCGGCTAGCGTGGCAAGATTGTCCTGTAGCCGTGCGACATTCGGGTCGACCACATTGGCCACCCAGCCGGCCAGGGTCAGGCCATCGCCGACTATGGCTTCGCCGCTCAGCAGCGCGTGGTTGATGCAGCCCAATCGCACACCGACCACCAGAATCACCGGAATATTCAAGGCCCGGGCCAGATCGGCCAGCGTGGCCCTGCCGCCCAGGGGCACGCGCCAGCCACCGGCGCCCTCGACCAGGGTGAAATCCGCGCCCTTGTCCAGAATCACCCGAACCGCGCTTTGCAGCGCCGGCACCTCGAGCGCCACGCCAGCATCGCGAGCCGCCAGGTGGGGGGCGATGGCAGGCGCGAACGCCAGCGGATTCACTTCGTCATAACGCAACGGCAGGCTGCACTGGGCGAGCAGCGCCAGGGCATCGTCGTTACGCAGGCCCTCTGTGGTGAGCTGACAGCCGGAGGCGACCGGCTTGGCTGCTGCAGTGGACAGCCCCGCACGCTGCGCGGCGCACAGCAGGCCGGCCGCGATGGTGGTCTTGCCGATTTCGGTATCGGTACCGGTGACGAAATAGGCGGCGCTCATGCTCGGGGCTCCTTTTGCAATACACCATAGATGACCTGGTAAGTGCACGGCAGCCCCTCGGGCTGGCGCCGCTGCTCGTAGGCATCGGCCAGGGCACGCAGCCGTGCGCGCCCGGTCAGCCCGGCCGGACGGCCAGCATTGAGATTGTGGGCGCCCAAGGCTTTGAGGCTGTGAGTGAGGTTGCGCAGGTCGGGGTAATGCAGACGATGGGCACGCACCTGCAGGCGCTCGACCTGCAGGCCGCTGGCTGCACACAGCGCCTGATAGTCCTCGACGCCACGAAAACGATTGACGTGCACGAAGCCGTCGACGGCCTGCCAACTGTCGCGCAGCTCCTGCAAGGTGCCAACACACAGGCTGCTGAACGCCAGCACGCCGCCAGGGCGCAGCACCCGCTGCGCCTCACCCAGCACCGCGGCGAAGTCCGCACACCACTGCAGTGCCAGGCTGGAGAAGATCAGGTCGCAACTGCCGTCGCGCAGCGGTAACCGTTCGGCATCACCGGCCACGAAAGCCTGGACACCACCCGCCTGCCGGGCGTGCTGCAACATGCCCTCGGCGATATCCACGGCAATGCCCTCGCCTTGCGGATACCAGTCCGCCAGCGCGCGACTGAAAAAGCCGGTGCCACAGCCCAGGTCGAGCCATCGTTCTGGTTTCAGGTGCAGCGGCAGATACCACAGCAACTGGCGGCCGACGTCGCGCTGCAGTTGCGCCACGCTGTCATAGGTGCCGGCAGCCCTGGAAAAGGACGCCGCCACCCTAAGCTTGTCCGGGCGGGTAGTCATGTCCGCGCCTCCACGAAGCGTGCGATCACAGCCGCCAGTTCGCTTACCTGCTCGACCACCAGGGCATGGCTCGCACCGTCGACACGGCGAACCTCGGCGGCCGGCTGCAGCCGCTCAATGGCCGCCGCGGCCGCCACCGGCACCAGGGCATCGTCAGTGGCGAACAGATGCAGTTGCGGCCCGACGAAGCTTTGCAGCGCCTGCCGTGTATCGAGCGCGGCAAGCAGCTCCAGGCCGGCCAGGGAATCGGCACCATCGGCCTGCGCCAGCAGGCGGCGGGACAGCCCGCGGGCATCGGCAGCGCCCTGGCTGCAGAGCATGGCGAAACGCTTGAGCGTGGCGGCGGGGTTCAGCTCATACGCTTCGCGAAATGCCGCGAAGGTCGCCGCCGGCATTGCCGTTGGCCACGCCTCGCTGGCGGTGAATCGGGCATTGCTGGCCAGCGTCAGCAAGCCCGGGCAATCCGCGCCGCGGCGCGCGGCCAGCAAGGCGGCGAGCATGCCGCCCAGGGACCAGCCAGCCAGCCAGGCACTGCGGGGCAAAGCTTCGTCCAGCGCAGCCAGGCAATGCTCGATGTCAGCAGGCTCGAACGCCGGCAAGGCTTCGATGTGCACCTGAAAATGGCCGGCCAACGCCTCGGCCAATGGCACCAGCGGCGCACTGCCGAGCCCCCAACCGGGGAGCAGAATCAGCGATGGGGGCATCACACGGACTCCCCTGGCAGTTGCGCCCAGCACTGGGCCAGGGCTTCGAGCAGCCGATCGACCTGGGCCGGTTCATGGGCAGCGGACAGGGTGACCCGCAGGCGCGCACTGCCGGCCGGCACGGTGGGCGGGCGAATCGCGCTGACCAGCAGGCCGCGCTCGCGCAGGGCCTGGGACAGGGCCATGGCGCGGCCGCTGTCGCCGATCAGGATCGGCTGGATCGCCGTGTCGCTGGCCATCAGCGTCAGGCCGATGCTCGCCGCCCCCTCACGGAACCGGCCGATCAACGCGGCCAGGTGCTCACGGCGCCAGTGCTCGCTGCGTAGCAACTCCAGGCTCTTCAACGTGGCGCAAGCCAGCGCCGGTGGCTGGCTGGTGGTGTAGATGTACGGCCGGGCGAACTGCACCAGGGTATCGATCAACGCCTCGCTGCCCGCCACGAAGGCGCCAGCGGTGCCGAACGCCTTGCCGAGGGTGCCGACCAGCACCGGCACCTCGTCAATACCAAGCCCGAACTGCTCGACCACACCGCCGCCAGTGGCGCCCAGGGTGCCGAAGCCGTGGGCATCATCGACCATCACCCAGGCGTCATGGCGTCGTGCCTCGGCGCACAGCGCCGGCAGGTCGGCCAGGTCGCCGTCCATGCTGAACACGCCGTCGCAAACCACCAGGGTATTGCCCTCGGCCTTGGCCAGGCGGCTGGCAAGGCTTTGCGCGTCATTGTGCAGATAGCGCGAGAAACGCGCGCCGCTGAGCAGGCCGGCATCCAGCAGCGAGGCATGATTGAGGCGATCCTCGAGCACCGTGTCGCCCTTGCCCACCAGGGCCGTGACCGCACCCAGGTTGGCCATGTAACCGGTGGAGAACAGCAGCGCCCGCGGCCGTCCGGTGAAGTCGGCCAGGGCCTCTTCCAGCTCATGGTGCGGCGTGCTGTGGCCGACCACCAGGTGCGAGGCGCCACCGCCGACGCCCCAGCGCCGCGCGCCGGCACACCAGGCCTCGACCACCTGCGGGTGGTTGGCCAGGCCCAGATAATCGTTGGCGCAGAAGGCCAGCAACTGCCGGCCATCCACCTCCACCAGCGGCCCCTGGGGGCTGCCCAACAGGGGTCGCTGGCGATACAGGTCGGCAGCGCGGCGCTCGGCCAGGCGAGCGGCAAGATCGAAACTCATGGGTTCACCGTAAAGCGGAGCGTCCAGCGCTCACCGGCTACCGTCACGGCTCACCGGCTAAGAGCAGGCGCCATCCTGGCGCCTGCAAAGGATCAAACGGCAGCGGCGTCGTAGAACAGCCGCGAGTCACGCTGCTCGACCAGCCCCTGCTCGATGGCCGCCTGGTGCACCTCGTCGGCATGCTCCTCGCGTGCTTCGGGCTGGATGCCGAGGCGGGCGAACAGCTGCATGTCCTTGTCGGCCTGGGGGTTGGCAGTGGTCAGCAGCTTCTCGCCGTAGAAGATCGAGTTGGCGCCGGCGAAGAACGCCAGGGCCTGCATCTGCTCGTTCATCGCCTCGCGGCCGGCGGACAGGCGCACATGGGACTTGGGCATCATGATGCGCGCCACGGCCAGCATGCGGATGAAGTCGAACGGATCGACGTCTTCTTCATTGGCCAACGGCGTGCCTTCGACCTTGACCAGCATGTTGATCGGCACCGACTCCGGGTGCTCCGGCAGATTGGCGAGCTGGATCAGCAGGCCGGCACGATCGTCCAGCGACTCGCCCATGCCAAGGATGCCGCCCGAGCAGATCTTCATGCCGGCGTCGCGCACGTAGGCCAGTGTCTGCAGGCGCTCGCTGTAGGTGCGGGTGGTGATGATGCTGCCGTAGAACTCCGGCGAGGTGTCGAGGTTGTGGTTGTAGTAATCCAGCCCGGCTTCTGCCAGGGCGGCGGTCTGTTCCCTGTCGAGCTTGCCCAGGGTCATGCAGGTTTCCAGGCCCAGGGCCTTCACCCCTTCGACCATCTTCAGCACGTAGGGCATGTCCTTGGCGGACGGGTGCTTCCACGCCGCGCCCATGCAGAAACGGGTCGAGCCGATGGCCTTGGCCTCGGCGGCTGCCTCCAGCACCTTCTGCACTTCCATCAGTTTCTGCTTATCCAGGCCGGTGTTGTAGTGGCCGGATTGCGGGCAGTACTTGCAGTCTTCCGGGCAGGCACCAGTCTTGATCGACAAGAGCGTGGAGACCTGCACGCGGTTGGCATCGAAATGCGCGCGGTGCACGGTCTGGGCCTGGAACAACAGGTCGTTGAACGGTTGCTCGAACAGCGCCCGAACTTCATTCAGGCTCCAATCGTGACGCAGGGTGGTGGCGGTACTGGCGCTCATGGGGGCAAGTCCTTATCTACAGGCGGCCTGCTACAGTCGAAACAGACCCAACACGGATGTGCGGCATAGTTAAGGAAGCCCCATGCACTGTCAACCTTCAGCAACCTTAAAGGTTTACAACTGGTTAAAAATAAAACAAACCTGTTTGCTATGTGACGAGCAGGTCGACACCCCGCTGCCGCTATGTGCCGGCTGTGAGGCGGAGTTGCCGTGGCTCGGCGCACATTGCCAGGTTTGCGCACTGCCGCTGGCGGTGGATGGCCTGACCTGCGGCAGTTGCCTGAAGCGGCCACCGCCGTTCGGCCGGGTCGAAGCGCCTTGGCGCTATGGTTTTCCCATCGATGCGTTGATCAATCGCTTCAAGCACCAGGCGCGCTGGCCCATCGGTCGCCTGCTCGGCGAACTGCTCGCGCGGCACCTGGCCCACGCGTTCAACGAGGGGCTGCCCAGGCCTGATCTGCTCTTGCCCGTACCGCTGTCGCCGAAGCGTCAGCGCCAACGCGGCTTCAACCAGGCACAGATGCTCGCAGAAGTCCTCAGCCGCGCGCTGCAGGTCGCCCAGCGCAGCGACTGGCTAATGCGCATCGGCGATCCGCCTGCCCAGCAGAAACTCGATGCCGCTGCCCGCCGGCGCAACCTGCGCGGTGCCTTTACGCTGTCGCCTATTGCACGGCCAAGTGGCCTGCACCTGGCGTTGATCGACGATGTGCTGACCACCGGCGCCACGGCGCAGCAACTGGCACGCCTGCTGATGCGCGCGGGCGCCGTGCGGGTGGATGTCTATTGCCTGGCGCGCACGCCAGCCCCGGGCGACGATTGACGCCGCCAGGCAGCGGCGCGCACAGTGGCGGCCACCCCAGTCATCGCCATGCAGCCCATGTCCACCCTGTCTCTGCTCGCCCAGCACGTCACCCGCCGCCCGCAACGCATCGCCCTGCTCGAACAGATCGCCGCACAAGGCTCGATCACCCGCGCCGCCAAGGCCTCCGGCATGAGCTACAAGGCCGCCTGGGACGCCATCGATGAGCTGAACAACCTGGCCGACCAACCCCTGGTGGCTCGCAGCGTAGGTGGCAAGGGCGGTGGTGGCGCGCGGCTGACAACGGCCGGTGAACGTCTGCTGCAATTGCATCAACGCTTGCAGGCGATCCAAGCCGAAGTGCTGCAGGCCGCCGACGATGACGCCGACCTGCAGTTGCTTGGCCGCCTGATGCTACGCACCAGCGCGCGCAACCAGCTCGGTGGTCGAGTACGGGCGATCCAGCCTCAGGGTGGCAACGACCTGATCGATATCGAGCTGCCCGGCGGCTCGACCATCCAGGCACAGATCACCCGCAGCAGCACCGTGCATCTGCAACTGCATCCGGGCGCGGCGGTGATGATCTTGCTCAAGGCCGGCTGGCTGCAGCTCAGTGCGCCGAGTCGAGCACCCGACCCAGATCTCAACGCGCTCGAGGGGACTATCGAACAGATTCTTCCCGAGACCGACGGCCCCTGCGAAGTGCGTATCGCCTTGGCCAACGGGCAAACCCTGTGCGCCCAGGTAGCCGCCGAGCAGCTCGCTGACCAGGGCCTCGCGCTTGGCGCCCAGGTCCGCGCCCAGTTCGCTGCCGGCCATGTGCTGCTGGGCACGCAGGTCTGACCCAGCGGGTTGACCACTGAAGCCTTGCGTGGAGAATAGTGGCCGTACCGATTGACCACAGGCGTTACACTCTGCGGCCAACCGACGGAGCTGCCCATGTCTCATCCTTTTGCCGCCCTCACCCCAGACCTGGTTCTGGATGCCGTCGAAAGCCTGGGCTATCTCAGCGACGCCCGCGTGCTGGCGCTGAACAGCTATGAAAACCGCGTCTATCAGGTGGGCATCGAAGCGCAAACACCGCTGATCGCCAAGTTCTACCGCCCGGATCGCTGGACCGACGAGGCGATCCGTGAAGAGCACAGCTTCACTGCCGAGCTGGCCGAGTGCGATGTGCCGGTGGTGGCACCGCTGCAGCGCGACGGAGAAACCCTGTTCGAGCACGCCGGTTTTCGCTTCTCGCTGTTTCCGCGTCGCGGCGGGCGAGCCCCGGAGCCCGGCAACCTGGACCAGCTCTATCGCCTCGGGCAACTGCTCGGCCGCCTGCATGCCGTCGGGTCGTTGCGACCGTTCGAGCATCGCGAGTCGCTGCGGGTCGACAACTTCGGTCATGCCTCCCTGGCGACCCTTCTGGAAGGCAACTTCATCCCCAAGAGCCTGCTGCCCGCCTACGAGTCGGTGGCGCGTGACCTGCTCAAGCGCCTCGATCAACTGTTCGCGGAAAATCCGGCGAAAGCTATCCGCCTGCACGGCGACTGCCACCCGGGCAACCTGCTGTGCCGCGACGAGACCTATCACATGGTCGACCTGGACGACTGCCGCATGGGCCCGGCAATTCAGGACCTGTGGATGATGCTGGCAGGTGAACGGCACGAGCGGCTCGGGCAGATCGCCGAGCTGGTCGACGGTTATCAGGAATTCCACGACTTCAACCCGCGCGAGCTGCCGCTGATCGAGGGCTTCCGCTCCCTGCGCCTGATGCACTACAGCGCCTGGCTGGCACGCCGCTGGGACGACCCTGCGTTCCCGCAAAGCTTCCCGTGGTTTGGCAGCGAGCGTTACTGGGGCGAACAAATTCTCATGCTGCGCGAGCAGATCGCCGCCTTGAACGAAGAACCACTGAGGCTGTTTTGAACCCGCCACGTCGATAACAAAAAGCTGAACGCACGGACAACTGCGCACTAGAATGTTGCGTCACTCCACTGCCTTGTTAAGGACTTACATGGCCACCGCAGATCTGCGCCGCGGCTACATCCTGGGCCTCTCAGCCTATGTCATCTGGGGCCTGTTCCCGATGTACTTCAAGGCGATCCAGGCCGTTCCGTCGCTGGAAATCATCGTTCACCGGGCGATCTGGTCGGCCCTCTTCGGCGCCCTGCTGCTGCTCGTCTGGAAGCACCCAGGCTGGCTGCGCGAGCTGATCGATCACCCCAAGCGCTTTGCGGTACTGGCCCTCAGCGGTTCGCTGATCGCCGCCAACTGGCTGATCTACGTGTGGGCGGTGAACAACGGGCGCATGCTGGAGGCGAGCCTGGGGTATTACATCAACCCGCTGGTCAACGTATTGCTCGGCATGCTGTTGCTCGGTGAACGGCTGCGTCGCCTGCAGTGGGCAGCGGTAGTGCTGGCGGCGGCTGGCGTGGCACAACAGCTGTGGCAGGTCGGCAGCCTGCCCTGGGTATCGCTGGCGCTGGCCCTGACCTTCGCCAGCTACGGGTTGATCCGCAAGAAAGCGCCGGTCGCTGCCCTGCCAGGGCTGGTGGTGGAAACCTGGTTGCTGCTGCCGCTGGCCATCGGCTGGATCCTCTTCCACCCGGCAGCCATGAGCAGCCAGCCCGCGTTCTGGACCACCAGTGAAGCCCTGTGGCTGATGGCGGCCGGGCCGGTGACGCTGATCCCGTTGGTGTGTTTCAACGCCGCCGCTCGCCACCTACCGTTCGCGACACTGGGCTTTTTGCAGTACATCGCGCCGACATTGGTACTGCTGCTGGCCGTGCTCGTTTACGGCGAGCACTTCGACCCGGCCAAGCTCATCTCCTTCCTGCTTATCTGGGCGGGCCTGGCGGTATACAGCGTCGACACCTGGTTGACGCTGCGTAAGCGCCCAGCCAGGGCTTGAAGATAGAGGCCGCTTATCGAGCGGCCTTGTCGTCTCTAACGTCCAGGTTTCTGCGGCCTAGTCTTCCATGCGCAGCTTGAGCTCGACCATCAGGTCGTCGGCCAGGCCTTCCAGTGCCGTCTGCAGGGTGCTCAGCGGCAACCCCTCAGGCACCGCCAGGGTCGCCTGGGCGTGGAACAGTGGTTCACCGCTCATGGGCGCGGGGGTTACCTCGGTGAGCAGGTTCTCCAGGTTGACGCCATTGGCCGCCAGCAAGCGCGTGATGTCGCGCACGATACCCGCGCGGTCGTTGCCCAGCAGGTCGAGGTGGATCGACTTCCAGGTGCAGTCCGGCTCGGCCCCCGCCGAGGCGAGCTGCACGCGGATGCCCTGGGCGCCGAGCTCGCCGAGCGCCTCCATCAGCGCGCCGTGGGAAGCCGCCGGCACATCGATGCGCAGGATGCCGGCGAACTGCCCGGCCATGCGCGACATGCGACTTTCCAGCCAGTTGCCGCCGTGCTTGGCCACGCATTGGGCGACGCGTTCGACCAGCCCCGGCTGATCCTGGGCGATAACGGTGAGTATCAGGTGATCCATGTGCCTCTCTCCTCGATTTCGCTCAACTCAGGTCGAGCCGGTAGGTCAGGTAGACCGCGTCGCGCACGTAGCCCAGGCGCTCGTAGAGCGACTGCGCGGCCTCGTTGCTGCGCGCGGTTTCCAGCTGCAATCCGCAGGCGCCAGTGCGCAGCCCATGTTGACGGGCGGCCTCCAGCAACTGCTCGCCGATACCCTGGCGACGCGCCTGCTCGGCCACGTACAGGTCGCTGAGCAGGAAGCTGGGGCGCAGCGCCAGCGAGTCATACAAGGGATAGAGTTGTACGAAGCCCTGGGCGTTCGCCTTCTCGTTCCGGGAGATCAGCAAGGTCGAATCATCGCGCTGCAGACGCGCGGCCAGAAATGCGCGCACCTGGGGCTCGGGTTTGCCGACGCCGTAGAAGTCCAGGTAGGCGGCGAACAGCGGCACCAGGTCATCCAGATCGGCCGCGGTGGCGATGCGTGTGGACATGGTCGTGATCCTCCATGGGGTGCCGGGGAGTATAGGCAGCTCCGGACGGCAGGTGGCAGCACGGAATACGACCAAGGTCTATCGATCATTTCTGGACTGTTTTTCCCGATTCGTTCATGTAGTATCGATAAAAAATCACTACATGAACCCTAACCCAGTCCTGCTGGTTGTGGAAAACCCCGCTCACGAAGCATCTCCAGATAGGCCGCAGCAACGCCGGTAGCCGTCAACCACGGCACCTGACAGCGGCCGGTCTGCGCAGCATCGAGGGTTCCCGCCGTTACAGTGGCTAAGCGAAGCAGAGAGGCGAGAGATGACTGAGCGTATTCGAGTCGGTGGCCTGCAGGTCGCCAAGGTGCTGTTCGATTTCATCAATAACGAAGCCATTCCCGGCAGCGGCGTGACGGCCGATGCCTTCTGGGCCGGCGCCGACGCCGTGTTCCGCGACCTGGCACCGAAGAACCGCGCCCTGCTCGACAAGCGCGACGAGCTGCAGGCGCAGATCGACGGCTGGCACCGCGAGCGGGTCGGCAAGCCCCACGACGCGGCGGCCTACAAGGCCTTCCTGGAGCAGATCGGCTACCTGCAGCCACAGCCCGAGCAGGTACAAGCCAGCACCGAAAACGTCGATGACGAGATCGCCCGCATGGCCGGCCCGCAGCTGGTGGTGCCGGTGATGAATGCGCGCTTCGCACTCAATGCCAGCAACGCACGCTGGGGCTCGCTGTACGACGCGTTGTACGGCACCGACGCGATCAGCGAGGAAGGCGGCGCCGAGAAGGGCAAGGGCTACAACCGCGTGCGCGGCGACAAGGTGATCGCTGCCGCGCGCGCCTTTCTCGATGACAGCGCGCCACTGGCCAGCGGCTCCCACGCTGAGGTCGCCAGCTATCGCATCGAAGGCGGCAAGCTGCTGGTCACCCTCGCCAATGGCGACATCAGCGGCCTGCGCGACGCCGATCAGCTGGTCGGCTTCCAGGGCGAGGCTGGCGCGCCCATCGCCATTCTGCTCAAGCACCACGGCCTGCATTTCGAGATCCAGATCGATGCCGCCAGCCCGATCGGCAGCACCGACGCAGCCGGCGTGAAGGATGTGCTGATGGAGTCGGCGCTGACCACCATCATGGACTGCGAAGACTCGGTGGCCGCGGTGGATGCCGACGACAAGACCCTGGTCTACCGCAACTGGCTGGGCCTGATGAAGGGCGATCTCAGTGAAGAGGTCAGCAAGGGCGGCAGCACCTTCACCCGCACCATGAACCCGGATCGCGTCTACACCCGCCCGAACGGCGGCGAGCTGACCCTGCACGGACGCAGCCTGCTGTTCGTGCGCAACGTCGGCCACCTGATGACCAACCCGGCGGTGCTCGACGCCAGCGGCAACGAGCTGCCAGAAGGCATTCTCGATGCGCTGTGCACCAGCCTCGCCGCACTGCACAACCTCAACGGCAACAACAGCCGCGCAAACAGCCGCACCGGCTCGGTGTACATCGTCAAGCCGAAGATGCACGGCCCTGAAGAGGTGGCCTTCACCAGTGAACTGTTCGGCCGTGTCGAGCAGGTGCTGGGCCTGGCGCGCAACACCCTGAAGGTCGGCATCATGGACGAGGAACGGCGCACCACCGTCAACCTCAAGGCCTGTATCGCCGCCGCCAGCGAACGCGTGGTGTTCATCAACACCGGTTTCCTCGACCGCACCGGCGACGAAATCCACACCTCCATGGAAGCTGGCGCCATGGTGCGCAAGGCGGCTATGAAGAGCGAGAAGTGGATCAGCGCCTACGAGAACAACAACGTCGACGTCGGCCTGGCCAGCGGCCTGCAGGGCCGGGCGCAGATCGGCAAGGGCATGTGGGCGATGCCCGACCTGATGGCCGCCATGCTCGAACAGAAGATCGGCCATCCGCTGGCCGGCGCCAACACCGCCTGGGTGCCCTCGCCGACCGCCGCCACCCTGCACGCGCTGCATTATCACAAGGTCGACGTGTTCGCCCGCCAGGCCGAACTGGCCAAGCGCACTCCGGCGTCGCAGGATGAAATCCTCAGCATTCCGCTGGCCCCGAACACCGACTGGAGCGAAGAGGAGATCCGCAACGAGCTGGACAACAACGCCCAGGGCATCCTCGGCTATGTGGTGCGCTGGATCGACCAGGGCGTCGGCTGTTCCAAGGTGCCGGACATCAACGACATCGGCCTTATGGAAGATCGTGCCACCCTGCGCATTTCCAGCCAGCTGCTGGCCAACTGGTTGCACCACGGCGTGGTCAGCCAAGCGCAGGTGGTCGAAAGCCTCAAGCGCATGGCGCCAGTGGTGGATCGGCAGAATGCCGGTGACCCTCTGTATCGCCCGATGGCGCCGACGTTCGACGGCAACATCGCCTTCCAGGCGGCCGTGGAGCTGGTACTCGAAGGCGCCAAGCAGCCCAACGGCTACACCGAGCCGGTACTGCACCGTCGCCGCCGTGAGCTGAAAGCCAGCCTGGCGCGCTAAAACAGCCGAGCAAAAGAAAACCGCCGAAAGGCGGTTTTCTTTTTTGCGCATTGGTTGGTGGGTCATGACGTCCGGAATCCGGCGCATATAGCAAAGTAGAACCGCCATCTTCACTACTACTGACTGACGCATATGTGGGGGCGCGCCATGCGCGTGAATCGCGGGCATGGCCCGCTCCCACAGAGAGCCCTTAGGGTGGGTCGGGCCGCGTAGGTGAGCGACGCACCCCATCCCTTTCGTACGCTGCAACTCCCTGCGCGTCGTGTAACCACCAAGCAATCTCACCCCAGGCCAGATCAAGCCGCCGGCTGTGGCGCCACGCGGCGTTGCTGCCAGCGATAAACCGAAAAACGCTTGGGCATTTCGTACAGCCAGGTGATGCCCAGTGCCTCGAGAATCTTCGCGGCGATGATCGGCAGCAGCACGCCGGCCAGGCAGCCTAGAACGATGTGCAGGGTGTCGTCGTTGATGCCCAGGAACTTGCTGAGAATCACCCGTGCGCCACTGCCGGCCAGGATGTGCATCAGGAAGATCGGCATCGACAGCGCGCCCAGGGTCAGCATCCAGCCCATCGGCCGGCGCGCCAGCACCATGCACAGGCTGACGGTGAACAGAATGCCGATAAAGGCCACCACCAGTGAGGCCGCACCGCGATCCGCGTAGGTCAGGCCCAGCGGGCCATGGAACACATACTGCGCGACCACGAAGGCCAGGCCGCTGCCCAGCGCCACCGCCGAGGCACGGGATTCGATGCTGCCGCGAACCTGGTTGAACCAGATACCCAAGGCGAAGAACACGAAGTTCTGGGCCAGGAACACCAGAGCAGCCACCCGCGGCGTCCACTGCTGCAGCAGGTAGCACAGCGCGCTGAGCACCAGCAGTGGCAGGAACGCCCGCGTCGAGAAGCGGCGGTACAGCACAATCGCCAGGCAGAACGCGGCGAACAGTGCATACAGGAACCAGAACTGCGCCCGTGGCGACCACAGCAGCGCCAATACTTCGCCCATGCCAACGCCGCCATTGGTGTAGCGTGCCAGCACCACTTCGATGCTGCCTTGCAGCAGCGACCAGAGCACGAAGGGGTAGAAAATGGTGTCGATCTTGTTGCAGAACAGCCCGGCACCGCCGCGGTTGTTCAGCGAATGCCAGAAGAACAGGCCGGACAGAAAGAAGAACAACGGCATGTGGAAGGTGTAGATGATGCTGTCCACCAGCCAGTGAAAGGCCACGTTTTCGGTGATGATGCCGCCGTTGAGCAAGCCGCGCACCACGTGGCCGTAGACCACCAGGAGGATGCCGATGGCCTTGGCGTAATCCACCCAGAGATTGCGGTTTTGCATGCGGGAATCCTTGAGATCAGGTTCAGCGTGAGGAGCGATGGCGGCGACAGGAGCGCCGCCACGCTGATCAGAGCATCAACCCGTGCATCAGGTTCCCGGCCCGATGCTGGTGCAGTTGCCGCCACCCAGGTACTTCTGCAGCACAGCCCATTGCGGGCGATCCACACCTTTGATCGGTTCGACGGAAAGCTTGTTCTTGCCCCACGACGGTCCGGCCGCCCAGTAAGCGAAGGGGATGCAGTGCTTCTGCAGATAGGCGAGCGTCTGGTCCAGCGCCTTGAGGCCGCTCTCGTCTTCGGCCGGCACGCCGAACTCGCCGATATGGCCCTTCTTGTTGTGCTTGATCAGCCAGTTGACGAAGGGCTCGAGGCGTTTGACGCCGATCT
The DNA here is from genome assembly GCF_003253735.1 of Pseudomonas sp. URMO17WK12:I2. GTDB lineage: Bacteria > Pseudomonadota > Gammaproteobacteria > Pseudomonadales > Pseudomonadaceae > Aquipseudomonas. The sequence goes on from NZ_QKYW01000001.1 coordinate 716,866, forward strand.
GCGGATCCAGGTCGGTCGCCAGGGCGGTCTTGTAGAGCCCGCTGGCATCCGGGTCGATGTACATGTGCGCCGAGTAGATCAGCTTGTCGGCCGGGTCCTTCAGGTCGAGCAGGTTGTCGTTGAGCTTGGGCCAGCGCAATGCCGACGAGTACTCGGCGCCCTCGACGTAGATATCGTTCTTCGAATCGTACTTGCGCACCCCGTTGATACCGGCCTGGGCCACCTGCGGCCAGTACTTGTTGGCGGCGCCGTAGGGCTCGTTCATCAGGTCGTAGGAATACACGGCCGGGTGGCCGCCCCAGCGTTTGGCGATGCGTTCCATCAGGTTCTGGTAGGCGGAAATCGGTACGTCGTCGGTGCCGATCACCTTGCCTTGGTAGCGGCCATAGTTGTGCACGTCGAGCATCACTTCGATGCCGGCCTGCTGCGCTTCATCGAGGGTCTTGTCGATCAGCTTGGCGTAGGTCTCGTCGAACTCGCCATTGGCCTCTGGCTGCAACCGCTCCCAGATGAAGGAGAAACGCACCCAGCTGATGCCCTTCTGCTGCCACTTCTCGTAATACCCTTTGGGCGGGAAGAAGAAGTTGGTGCCGTGCTTGCCGGGGATGTACGAGCTGGCGAATCCCGCGCCGGCGACGTTGATGCCGATCAGTTCGACCGGTTTGGTTTGCGCGCTGGCGACGCCGCAACTCAGCAGGATGCTGGTACCGAGCGCCACGGCGTGACGCAGAATGCTGCCACTCATGGTTGAGGTCTCCTCTCTTTGCGTGGAAGGGATGGCTGCCTGAAAAACGCGTCTCAGACACATCAGGACGCCAATCGAAGTGAGAGGTTCACCGCAGGCCGGGATATTCACCTGCTGATTCCCTCGCCTAGACTTACGTCTTATGTCGATTCACGGCGCAGGCCACCACCATGGCACCACAAGAACAAAAGGATGCACGCGCAATGAAACCAGCCGACGATTTCGTCCAGGCCGGCAAGACGGCGGTACGCCAGAACGTCCATGGCACCATGGAGTTCCTGCAGAAATTCCCGCCCTTCAACCAGATGGATAGCGCGCACCTCGCCTATCTGGTCGAACATTGCCAGCTGCGCTTCTACGGCGAAGACGAGGTGATCATCCACCCCGATGACGGCCCGGTAGAGCACCTGTACATCGTCAAGCAGGGCCGCGTGCACGGCCAGCGCCCCCATTCGGCGCGACGCGGCACGGAAACCACCTTCGAGATCACCAGCGGCGAGTGTTTTCCCATGGCCGCGCTGATCGGCGAGCGCGCCACCCGCACCGCCCATTTGGCCGCCGAAGACACCTTCTGCCTGCTGCTCGACAAAGCCGCCTTCACACGGCTGTTCAGCCAATCCACCCCGTTGCGCGATTTCGCCCTGCGCGGCGTCAGCAGCCTGCTCGACCAGGTCAACCAGCAGGTGCAGATGCGCGCGGTGGAAACCCTTGGCTCGCAGTACTCGCTCGACACGCGCCTGGGCGAACTGGCGATGCGTCAACCGATCTCCTGCGCCCCGCAAATGCCGCTGCGCGACGCTGTGCGGCTGATGCACGAACAGCAGGTCGGCAGCATCGTCATCGTCGACACCGGCCTGCGCCCGCAAGGCATCTTCACCCTGCGCGATCTGCGCCGCGCGGTGGCCGACGGCAGCTCCCTGGAACAACCGATCAGCAGCCTGATGACCCAGGCGCCGTTTCATCTGCCGCCGAACGCCAGCGCCTTCGACGCCGCCATCGCCATGACCGAGCGGCATATCGCCCACGTCTGCCTGGTGGAACAGGGCAAGCTGTGCGGCGTGGTGTCCGAGCGCGACCTGTTCTCCCTGCAGCGCGTCGACCTGGTGCACCTGGCGCGCACCATCCGCCACGCCGGCCGGGTGGAAACCCTCACGGCGCTGCGCGATGACATCCGCCAATTGGTCGACCGCATGCTCGCCCACGGCGCCAGCGCCAGCCAGATCACCCATATCGTCACCCTGCTCAACGACCACACCGTGTGCCGGGTGATCGAGCTGACCATCGAAGACCTGGGCGATCCGGGCATACCGTTCACCTGGCTGTGCTTCGGTAGCGAAGGCCGGCGCGAGCAGACCCTGCACACCGACCAGGACAACGGCATGCTTTTCGAGGCCGGGAGCAACGTGCAGGCCGCCGAGATTCGCGGCCGCCTGCTGCCGCTGGCCATGGAGATCAATCAGCGCCTGGCGCGCTGCGGCTTCACCCTGTGCAAGGGCGACATCATGGCCGGCAACCCGCAGCTGTGCCTGTCGCGTCAGGAGTGGTCGAAACGCTTTGCCGGATTCGTGCGCGAAGCCTCGCCGGAAAACCTGCTGGCCTCGACCATCTACTTCGACCTGCGCACCGTCTGGGGCGATGCCAGCGGCTGCGAAAAACTGCGCGACGAGCTGCTCGGGCAGATCGCCGACAACCGCCTGTTCCAACGCATGATGGCCGAGAACGCCCTGCGCCAGCGGCCGCCGGTGGGGCGCTTCCGGGATTTCGTGGTGGCCCGGCGTGGCGCCGAGAAGGACACCCTGGACCTCAAGTCCCAGGGCCTTACGCCTTTCGTCGACGGCGCCCGCCTGCTGGCCCTGGCCCACGGCATCAAGGCCTGCAACACCCAACAACGTCTGCGCGAGCTGAGCGAGCGCGGAGTGATCGACGCGCTGGACGGTGCCGCTTACGAGGAGGCCTACCACTTCATCCAGCAGACGCGCCTGCAACAGCACCAACTGCAAGCGCGCCAGGGCCAGCCTTACTCCAACCGCCTCGACCCGGACAGCCTCAACCACCTGGATCGGCGCATCCTGCGTGAGTCCTTCCGTCAGGCCCAGCGCCTGCAAACCAGCCTGGGGCTACGCTACCAGTTATGAATGCCCTCTCCTGGCTGACCCGCCGCCGCACCACCCTGCCCGCCGATCAGCAGCAACGCTGCGCCGTCCTGCCCGCCCCCCGGGCAGCGGATGACACGCCACTTGCCCAGCAGCGCCTGGTGGTGCTCGACCTGGAAACCAGTGGCCTGGACACCAAACGCGACGAGGTACTGTCGATTGGCGCCGTGATTATCGACGGCGGTGCCATCCAGCTCGGCGAGCAGTTCGAATGCACCCTGCAGCGCGACGGCCACACCGTCAGCGCCAGCGTGCTGATCCATGGCCTGGCGCCCAGTGCTATCGCCGCCGGCATCGAGCCTGCCGAAGCGCTGCTGGCATTCATGGAATTTCTCGGCGACAGCCCGCTGCTGGCCTTTCACGCGGGTTTCGACCAACGCATGCTGGCCCGCGCCCTCAAGGACATCCTCAACCTGCGCCTGCGCCACCCTTTCTATGACGTCGCCGAGCTGGCACCGATGCTCTGCCCCCAGGCGGACATCCGCAACGGCGGCCTGGACGACTGGACCGCGCATTTCGCTCTGCAGGTCGGCCAACGCCATCATGCCAGCGCCGATGCCCTGGTCACCGCCGAGCTGGCGCTGATCCTGTTCAGCCGCGCGCGCAAGCAACAGGCCGACAGCCTCAAGGCGCTGGAGCAGCGCCTGAAGAGCTGGCGGCAGCGCTTGCAGGGACATTCGCTCTAGTTACAGACCCTTCCGGGCCATGGAATTGTTTGCCGGTTCGTAGCCGGCGGTTGAGCGCAGCGATACTCAGGAAGGGCGACGCCGCATTACAAGTCGCGCATCAGCAGCGCAAAGCGCAGATCCACTTCGGGCGGCACCGGCAGGTACATCACGTGACCATCGCCGGGGGCCACGCCAACCGCATCGCCGGCGCGGCTTTCCAGATGCTCCAGGGTGAAACGCCGGTTGCCCTCAGGCGTCATCAGCTCCATGCCGTCGCCCACCGAGAAACGGTTCTTTACCCGTACTTCGGCCAGTTCGCCACGGCGCTGGCCAGTCAGCTCACCAACGAACTGCTGGCGATCGGACAGCGAGCTGCCGTGCTGATAGTTCTGGTATTCGTCGTGCACATGGCGACGCAGGAAGCCTTCGGTGTAGCCGCGGTGGGCGAGTGATTCCAGGCTGTCTATCAGCCCGCGGTCGAAGGGCCGGCCGGCCAGCGCGTCGTCGATGGCCTGGCGGTACACCTGGGCGGTGCGGGCGCAGTAGTAATGGCTCTTGGTGCGCCCTTCGATCTTTAGCGAGTGCACGCCCATCTTCACCAACTGCTCGACGTGCTGCACGGCGCGCAGGTCCCGGGAGTTCATGATGTAGGTGCCGTGCTCGTCCTCGAAGACCGGCATCTGCTGCTCGCCGTCTTGGAGCACGAACACCTGCTCGCTCGGTGCGCCGATGCCCAGCGTCGGCTCGACCATCCGGACGATCTCGCCCAGTTCGTTTTCGCCCGCCGCCTTGACGTCGTACTGCCAGCGGCAGGCGTTGGTGCAGGCGCCCTGGTTGGGGTCGCGGCGGTTGAGGTAGCCGGACAGCAGGCAGCGCCCCGAATAGGCCATGCACAGCGCACCGTGGACGAACACTTCCAGCTCCATGTCCGGCACCTGGGTGCGGATCTCCTCGATCTCGCCGAGCGACAGCTCCCGTGACAGGATCACCCGTTCCAGGCCTTGCCCCTGCCAGAACGCCACGCTGGCCCAGTTCACCGCGTTGGCCTGCACCGAGAGGTGGATGGGCATCTGGGGATAACGGCCGCGCACCAGCATGATCAGCCCGGGGTCGGACATGATCAGTGCGTCCGGCGCCATGTCGATCACCGGCTGCAGATCGTCGAGAAAGGTCTTCAGCTTGGCGTTGTGCGGTGCGATGTTGACCACTACGTAGAAGCGCTTGTCCAGCACGTGCGCTTCACGAATGCCCTGGGCCAGGTTGGCGTGGTCGAACTCGTTGTTGCGCACCCGCAGGCTGTAGCGTGGCTGCCCGGCATACACCGCATCAGCGCCGTAGGCGAATGCGTAGCGCATGTTCTTCAGGCTGCCCGCCGGTGACAGCAGTTCGGGACGAAACGGTTGGCTGGACATGGCGGAACGAGCTCGCGGAAAAAAGCAGGGCCGGCGATTCTAGAAACCCCGGCCCCACCAACCATTGATCCATGTCTATGCCCGCGCAACCTGCCTCAGTGAGCGTCGGTTATCGCGGCACAGCGGCTCCGGCGCGGGAAACAACCGGGCGATGAAACGCGCCAGCTGCCGTCCGGCACGGCGCTCCTCGCGCAAACCAAGGCACCCGCTCATCGCCGGTACCACAGGCGAAAGAAGCCCAGGGCGAACAACAGGGCGACCTGCATCATGGCCACGCACAGTTGCAGGAACGATTGCACCGAGCTGTTGGCCGCGGCATCGGTCACTCCCGTCAGGCCGTTCCAGAACGGCTCGGGCAACAGGTGCAAACCCAGCTGAGCGAACGGCCAGCCGGTGAGCATCATCAGCTCGATCCAGTCGAAGCGGCCGACGAACATCATGGCGATCAGCAACACACCGGCGATGCACAGGCCGAGGAAGAAACAGGCAGAAAATTGCAGTAGGACGCGCATGGCAGTCTCCATGGGGCGTGCGCCTGGCACGCCCCGGCAAGGGTCAGGACGCGGTGGTTGCGCTGCTGGCGGGGCGGCCGACGCCATACCAGTCGAGCTTGCGGGTCAGCACCATCACGCAGCCCAGCACGCCGAATACCAGCAGCGAGCCCATCAGCAGGGCGTAGTCCTCGGCGCTCAGCAGGCCGTACAGCAGGCCATACAGGGCCGCCAGCAAGGCGCCGAAGAGCGCCCCGCGCAGCCAGCTACGCAACACACTGCTGACGTAGAAGGTGTTCAGCGCCACGCAGCCCAGGGCAGACAGGCCGTAAGCGACGGCAAAGCCCAGGTGCTCGGAAAGCGACAGCAACAACAGGTAGAACAGCGCCATCGACAAGCCCACCAGGGCGTACTGCACCGGGTGCACGGCCATGCGCTTGAGCACTTCGAAGAGAAAGAACACCGCGAAAGTCAGGGTGATGAACAGCAGCGCATACTTGATCGCCCGGTCGGCCTTCAGGTACTGGTCCACCGGATCGATGAAGCTCACCCCGAACGCACGGCTCTGCATCGCCGAACAGGAGCCGCTGACGCAGCTGCTGAGGGCATCTTCCATGTCGGTGGCAAAGAAACTGGTCTGCCACTTGGCGCTAAAGCCCTGCTCGCTCACCTCACGCTGGCTCGGCAGGAACTCGCCGACGAAGCTGGGGTGCGGCCAGTCCGAACGCAGCATCACCTGGCTCTCACGGCCGACCGGGGTGATGCTCAGTTGCTCGGTGCCTTGCAGCTTCAGGTCGAAGGCGAACGTGTAGGTCTGCTCTTCGCGGCGGTCATGTGCCGGCAGCGCCACATGCACACCGCTGCCGAAGCTGTCGTCGCCACTACCGGGTTCGAAACTCAGGCTGGTGCCATTGAGCTGCAGCTTGAGGTCATTGCCGATGCCACGCACATCGCTGATGCCGACTGCAATGAAGGGCTCGCCAAACCAGTAGGCGTCGACGTCGCTGATGCCGTAATTGGCCGGCACCTTGAACTCGCCGTTTATCTGGCTATCGCTGTGGTACAGGCGCGCCTGGTAGATGCCGCGGTAACGCAGCTCGGTGCGCACATCACCGTCGAGCACGAAACGCTCCGGCAGAAAGTAAAGGCGCCCTTGCTCGATCGACTCTTCCTGATAACGCTCTTCGCTGTCCTTGCGGGTTTTCCAGGTCAGCACCTTCTTGCGATACGGCACCACCATGATCGGCCCGGTGACCTGCTGGGCATAACTGGAACTGCGGGCAATATCGCGCAGCACGTCATCGCGCGCGCCTTGGCGCTCGTTGACCAGGCCATTGATCAACAACAGTGGAATCATCAACAGCAGAATCAGCAGGGCAATGGTGCCCAGTTTGAATAGCAGGCTTCGGTTCATGGCACAGCGCTCCGTGCAGTTGGGATGCACGCAGTCTGGCCAGGCCCGGTGGAGGCAGCATGGAGCGCAGATGGAATTTGTGTGGGGATTTACCGGGGGATTATGGAACCGTACGAGGCCAGGCCAATGGCTGGTGACCTGGCAAAGCGGCTGCTCGTGCAGCCGCTGAATCATTCACCGCGGATGTACTGTTCCAGATGCTGAATCAGGTTTTCCTGGTGGCTGATGATGTCCTTGACCAGGTCACCGATCGACAGCAGGCCGATCAGGCGGCCGTCTTCGACGACGGGCAGGTGGCGTAGGCGACCGTTGGTCATCAGTTCCATGCAATGCCGGGCATCTTCGCCTGGCGTCACGGTAATGACCTTGCCGGTCATGATGTCGCTGACTTTCAGATTGGCTGGCGAGCGTTCCTGCACTGCAACCTTGCGCACGTAGTCACGCTCGCTGACGATGCCGGCCAGTCTCTCGCCCTCGAGCACCACCAAGGCGCCAATGCCCTTCTCGGCCATCAGTTTCATCGCAGCGAACACGCTGCTGTCGGGCGTGACGCTGTAAACGTTGGATATCGGCTTGCTCTTGAGCACTTCAGCCACGGTCTTTTTCATGCGCGTCTTCCTGTCCCGGTAGATTGGCGAACGGCTTCAGAATAGCCAAAGTGCGGGCATCTGTACGCATCGTGTTTGCGACAAGTCGCCGCCAGCATCGCCGAGGTCGCAGCCACAGCGCCTAACGCGGGAAGCTCAAGCGCACTTCCACGCCATCATCGACGTTGGCGATGCTCAGCGCCGCACCATGCAGTTGCGCCACCTCCTGTACGAAGTTGAGCCCCAGGCCGGTGCTCTTGCGCCCGGTAGCCGGGCGCGCCAGGGAATAGAAACGCTCGGTGAGGCGCGCCAAGGCGTAGTCGGGAATGGCCGGCCCTTGATTGAACAGACACAGTTGCAGGAACTGCTCATCCGCCTCGCAAGCGAAGCGAATCAAGCCACCAGGCGGGGTGAAATCCAGCGCATTGTCGAGCAGGTTGCTCAGTGCCTGGCGCAGCAGGAAGCGCTCGCCAAGCAGCGTCTGCGAGGCATCCACCCGGTTATCCACATGCACTTGACGCTGTTCGATGCGCGCCATCTGGGCGTGCACCAGCTCGTCGAGCATGGCTTGCAGCGGTACGGCGACGCGCTCCTCGAGGCCCTGGCGCTGCTCGACCTGCGCCAGGTGCAGCAGGCGCTCGACCAGGTTCTGCAGGCGCTCGCCTTCCTCGCTGATATTGGCCACGAAACGCTGGCGCTGGGCCGCAGGCATGTCGGCCTCCAACAGCTCGGCGGCGCCACGAATCGCCGCCAGCGGGCTCTTCAGTTCGTGGGTCAGGGTGTGCACGTAACGCTCGACGTAGGCCTTGCCCTCCAGCTCGGTGCGCATGCGCTCCACCGCCTGAGCCAGTTGCCCGAGTTCGCCGCCACGCACCTGGGGCAACTCGGTCCGCTGCCCCTCACTGACGGCCTGTGCATAACGGGTCAGACGGCGCAGCGAGCCGCTGAGCCACCAACTGAGCAAGCCACCGACCAGCAGGCCCAGGCCGATCAACCCGGCACCCAGCCAGCCGAGGCGCCGCTGCGAACGTTCGATATAGGGCTGCAGTGTGCGGTTGGGCTTGGCCACCGACACCACGCCAAGAATGCGCTCGCCGTCCACGATCGGCGCGGCCACGTACATCACCGAGGAGTCCGGATCGTTCGGGTCTTCGCGGGTCGAGCGCACGCCATAGCGGCCGTGAAGGGTCAGGTAGACGTCGTTCCAGCGCGAATAGTCCTGCCCCACCGCCTGGCCGCTGGAGTCGAGCAGCACGATACCGTCGGCGTCGGTGACATAGATGCGGTGGTTGACCTGGTTCTTCGCCACGCCCCAGATCTGCGCGCCGGGTTGGCGCTGGCCGTAGGCCTTGAGCAATTCGGGTAGTTGCCCCTGGGCGAGGCGACCTTCGCGTACATCCTCACGCAGCAGCACCGCCAGCAGGTGTGCGGTGTCGACCAGGGTTTCCTCAGTGGACTGGCGCACGCCCGGGCGGATTTCGTCCATTACCGTGCTCAGCACGAACCAGCCGGACAGGCCGACGAACAGGAAATAGACCAGGAAAATACGTACACCGAGCGGCATCAGCAGCTCTCCTCAATGCGGGGTATGGGCCTACTCCAGCTTCAGGCTATAGCCGAGGCCGCGGTGGGTCTGGATCGGCTCGGCCTGCGGCGCAATCTGCCGCAGCTTGGCGCGCAGGCTCTTGATGTGGCTGTCGATATTGCGTTCGTAGCCCACGTCGGCGGCCACGCCCAGGGCATCGAGCAGTTGCTCGCGGCTGAACACCCGCTCGGGCTGGCCGAGCAGGCATTGCAGCAGTTGAAACTCGAGGCGCGTCAGGCTCAGGGGCTGGCCGTGGTAGTCGATGCGCACCCGCTCGCTATCCAACCGGAAGGGGCCTTCGGCAGGTTTGGGCAGCACCTCGCGAGGGCTCATTCGCTTGAGAATGGCTTTGACCCGCGCCGCCACTTCACGGGGGCTGAAGGGCTTGACCACATAATCATCGGCACCGATTTCCAGGCCTACCACCCGGTCGATCTCGTCATTGCGCGCGGTGAGGAACATCACCGGCACATCGGAGAAGCGCCGCAGCCGCTTGCAGGCCTCGAAGCCGCTGATATCCGGCAAACCGACATCGAGAATCACCAGGTCGAACGCCTCGCGCTCGAGCAGCGCCAGCGCTTCGCCAGCCAGTGTCGACCAGCGCGTGTTAAAGCCCTCGGCCTGCAGGGCATACACCAGGGTGTCGGCAATGGCGGCTTCATCTTCGACGATCAGGACGGTCGCCATGGTTGGCATCCTTGCGGCACGTGGGTTGCGGAGCCTGCGCGAGGCCGTTGTCAGCGTCAATAGGTGGGCAAACAGACCACTCATACACAAAACAGGTGGATCATTCTGTGGATAAGCTTGGAGTGAAGCGCTGTAAGCCACTGAAAATAGGCTTTCCGGCGTGCCGATCATTATTTGAACAGCACATTATGCACAGGTAAATCTTTGCCAACCTGTTGTTATCAAAAAAATTTGTCAAGGCGCTCGACTCAACGGAAGCACTGGGGACAATGCACAACTTGAGTGGAACACTTTGTGGATAACCACTGCATGACAGGCTACAGGCCATAGTAGGCGCGCCCTTCGGCCTGCTGATCATTTATTGACCAACCCAAGGCGAGGGGGAAGAATTCATCGTGAACGAGGGCAAGCACCTGAAAGCTCGGAAATTTTGCATAACGGAGTGCGCTATACACAATAGCCGTGGAAGATTCTGTGGATAAACAGGGTATCGAACCATGAAAGCCACACCGGCCGCGGCCCTCAGCCGTCTGATCAGTTATTGATCACGCGCTTCAGGAATGGCTACAACCCGCTGTATTGCTTGACTTTAAGGAGTGGAGCTGGCTGCAAGGCAGCCGGCGAAAGCGCGGCAGCATTCATGCACAGGGCGCGTGCATGACCCTGTGGACAACCATGGGATCATCCTCTGCAGACCACTGCAGCCGCGGCCTGCAAGGGATTGTCCATTTATTGATCAGTTGTTGCAGTGCACCTATTCCACCCGGAAGCGCCCGGTATTGCGGGACAGGCTTTGGCTGCCGCCACGCAGTTGTTCACAGGCGTCGCTGACCATTCGCGCACCCTCGAGCAATTCGCTAGCCGCTTCATCGACCTGCTGAATATTGCCGCTCACCTCATCAGCGGTTGCCGCCTGTTGCTCGGCAGCGGTGGCGATCTGCGCCAGGCGGTCACTGACTCGCTGTACCGAATCGACGATACCGTCGAGGTCCGCGCTCATCGCCAACACATTGCCCACATCGCCTTCGGCCTGATGCATGGCCTGCTCCATCTCGGCGACGGACTGCCCGACGACCTTGTGCAGGTCGCCGACGGTCTGGGCGATCTCTGCCGTGGAATTCTGGGTGCGTTGCGACAGCGAGCGCACTTCGTCAGCGACCACCGCAAAGCCGCGACCCTGCTCGCCAGCGCGCGCCGCCTCGATGGCCGCGTTGAGGGCCAGCAGGTTGGTCTGTTCGGCGATGCCCTTGATCACGTCGACCACCCGGGTGATCTGCTCGGTCTGCTGACGCAGCTTCTGCAAGGTCTGCGCGCTGCCGGCCAGGCGCTCACTGAGCTCGCGCATGCTGGCACTGGTGCGGGCACTGCGCTGGTTGCTCTGGTTGGCGATCTCGCGGGTCTGCCCGGCTTCCTGGGCGGCCTGCTCGCAACTCTGTGCCACGCTCTGGGCTGTGGCGGCCATCTGCGTGGCGGCGGTAGCGATCTGGCTCATCTGCGCCTGCTGCTGCTCCACCGCACGCAATGAGCCCGCGGCCTGGCTCCCCAGGGTACGCACGGTCTCGTCGAGGCTCTGCCCTTCGCGGCCCACACCCTGCATGGAATCGCGCATCTGGGCGACCGCGGTATTCAGGGCCGTGGCGATCGCCGCCAGGTCATCGGCGCCATGCACCTGCATGCGCACCCGCAGGTCGCCGTCACGCAGGCCTTCGGCAGCCTGGATGATGCCGGCAGTGCTGCGGCGAATGGAGGCGTTGAGGCACAACAGCAGGTACAGCGCCAGCAGGGTGAGTACGGCGAAAATCAACGTGGTATGCAGCATGTCCCGGCGGGCCTTGGCCTGGTAGTCGCCGATATTGGCGATGAACTGCTCGTACACCGCCTGCCGCAGAACGCTCACGTTTTCCTGCAGCGCCTGTACCTGCTGCACGAACTGGGCAGGCTGCAGCACCATGGGGCTGGCCTCGAACATGTCGCGGTCGACCTCGGCGAGAAACTTCTGCAGGGCTTCCTCGACCTGGGCGTAGGGCGGCTGCAGGGTTTGCATGGCCCGCGGCGAAGCCTGCTGCAAAGCGGTGCGCGACTTGGCGATCTGTGCACCAGCTTGTTCCAGCGAGCGGCGCAGGTCACGCACCACCACGCGGTTCTGCAGAGTGAAGTGTTGCGCCACCAGCGAGCCGTAGCCCTGGCTGGCGAAGTTGCCCAGGTTGTCCGACAGGCGCGGCAGCGTTTGCGTCAGCTGCTCCATCATCAGGTAGGTGTCGAGGAATGGATCGAGGATCAGGCCGCTGTCGGTGGCGACCTGCTCACGTAGCACGGTGAGCAAGGAGAGTGTTTTTTGGTAACGCTCGAGCGCGTCGAGCAGGGCCATTTTACCCAGCACGGCGAGATCCAGTTCAGCCACCGAGGCTTGCAGGGCCTCGAGCTGGCGACCGGTTTCCTCGCTCGGCGTCACCTTTACCTGTTCGGCAGCGGCCGCCAGGGCCTCGCCAAGCTTGCCGCTGCGCTCGCGCAACAACGCTTCGGCCGCCTTGTCATTACCCTTCCAGCGCGCCAGCAGGAAACGCTGCTGGTGCAGCTCCTGCTCGACCGCGCTCAGCGCCTGCACGCCATGCATGCCGTCTATCTCGCTGCCCAGCACTTCGATGTGGGCCAGGTTGCTGCTGGTCATCACCCAGAGCGCATAACCCAGGGGGATGACGAACAGCACGAACAGCAACTGAAACTTGCGGGCGAAACTCACGCGTTCCAGCACGCGTATACCCGGCTTGAGCAATCCCCACATACTTCACCTCGACAAGCGCCACGGTCTAAAAACGCCGTGGCAATGTGCCATTTCGAGGCAAGAATCACACCGGACTGCGCGAAAGGAAAGCCCAGTTTGTGCAAATCAGCAACTGGGTTGCTCGGCGGTATAGCGGTTGGACGGATCAATGGCCGCATCCAGCTTGCGGATGGCGCTGGCACCGATCAACAGCGGGTAGTCGAAATGGCTGCGATCGGTGAGATTGACCTCGATGGTGCGCTTTTCTTCTCCCAGGCAGATATCCATATCGACCACCGGGCGCGCTGAGTAGGAAGGCTTGGCGGAGCTGCCCTCCTCGGCGCGGTTCTTGATCTCGGTGACACGCGCCAGGGGCTTTTCGAAGAGCTGATCGTCAGCGTCGTCAACGGCCAGACGGAAACGCACCCAGTCCTCGCCATCACGCTCGAACTGCTCGATATCACGGGCCGACAGCGAGGCAGTCATGGCGCCGGTGTCCATCTTGGCCTTGAGGGTCTGACCGAGCTGGGGAAGCTGGATGTACTCGTAGCGACCGTAGAGAGTCGGCTGGTCGGCCATCGCAGGCAGGGTGATGGCAGCGGCCAACAGGGCTAGAACGGTTTTCACGCCTTAACGTCCTCATATCGAAGGGAGAACATTGGGACTTGGACAGGCCTGAATGGTTCTGAAAACCTGCCGAGGCAATGCGTGTTCGACGCGGCACCCGAGGGGCCGCAACGTGGCGGAAGCGGCCGTTCGGCCGCTTTGGCTTTTGGGTGCTCCTCATGCCACAGAATTATCAGGCGCTACCAAGCGCCCCTCCAGGAGGCCGAGTGGAATCATTGTGCAGGGGGACGAGCCGCATGGATGCGGCGAGAGGCCTGATGGGCCATGGATGGCCCTTCCAGGCCGGCCCCCGGAACAATGATGGAGCGAGGGAACCCCAGCGAAGCTGGGGCCGGATGTCGGGGCTAGACCTTTTGGTTTTCTTTTGGGGCGATGCCAAAAGAAACCCGCTCGACAGAGCGGAACCGAACGTAAGAGCAATGCGATAACGATGGCAAACCACTGCTCAAGCATGCGCAGCGAGCTGTCCAGAAAACTCGAGGCTAAAGCCTCTCCCACAATAGCTTTACTCACCGTCCGCTTCTGCCTTAGAGCGGCCCAGGCCTGTTTCGCTACAGCACCTGGCGCAAAAATGCCTGGGCCCGCGGATCCTTCGGCTGAGCGAAGAACTCGGCCGGCGGCGCGTCTTCGAGCAGCTTGCCGTGATCGAAGAACAGCACCCGGTCGGCCACTTCACGGGCGAAGCCCATCTCGTGGGTGACGCAGACCATGGTCATGCCTTCCACGGCCAGCTGCTTCATCACATCGAGCACTTCGCCGACCATTTCCGGGTCGAGGGCCGAGGTGGGCTCGTCGAACAGCATCACCTTGGGGTCCATGCACAGGGCGCGAGCGATGGCCACACGCTGCTGCTGGCCACCGGAGAGGCGCGACGGAAATTCACCGGCCTTCTGGCCGATGCCGACCTTGTCGAGCAACGCCCGGGCCTTGGCTTCACGCTCGGCCTTGCCGCGCTTGCGCACGACTTTCTGCGCCAGGCACAGGTTCTCCAGCACGGTCATGTGCGGGAACAGGTTGAAGTGCTGGAACACCATGCCGACCTCGCGGCGATAGGCGTTGATGTCGGTCCTGGGGTTGGCCAGGTCGAGGCCGTCGATGCTCACCGAGCCTTCGTCCAGCTCTTCCAGGCCATTGAGGCAGCGCAGGAAGGTCGACTTGCCAGAGCCGGACGGGCCGATCACCACCAGCACTTCACCGCGTGCCACCTGGGTGGTCACGCCATCGACGGCACGCACCTGCTGGCCACGGGCGTCGAACACCTTGATCAGATCGCGGACTTCAATCACTTTGCGCAAGCCTCCGTTCCAGGCGGTTGGCGATCTGCGACAGCGGCAGGTTGATCACCAGATACAGGGCCGCCACACAGAACCAGATCTCGAACGTGGAGAACGAGGTGGTAATGGCTTCGCGGCCACTCTTGGTCAGTTCGGTGATGGCGATCACCGAGACCAGCGAGGTGTCCTTGACCAGGCTGATGAACTGCCCGGCCAGCGGCGGCAGCACGCGCTTGAACGCCTGCGGCAGGATCACGTGGCGCATCGACTGCGCCGCGCTCAGGCCCAGCGAGCGAGCCGCTTCGTCCTGACCGCGAACGATGGACTGCACACCAGCGCGCACGATCTCGCCGACATAAGCACCGGTAAACAGTGCCAGCGCCGCCACACCGGCAAACTCACGGGACAGGTTGAGCACCGTGCCGATGAAGAAATAGAAGATGAATATCTGCACCAGCAGTGGCGTGCCGCGTACCAGCTCGACATAGACCGTAGACAGGTGGCGCAGCGTCGGGTTGGCCGAGAGCCGGCACAGACCGGTGACCAGACCGATCAGCAGACCGAACACCCCGGCCGCCACGGAAATCCACAAGGTGGTCCACAGGCCCCAGAGCAACGGCCCGGCGGCCCAGTGACGGGTGACACCAATCACATCGCCCTCGGCCACATCGTCGCCCTCACTGAGTTGCAGGCTGTCGCTAGCCACACTGAGCTGCTGCTGATCGCCGCTGTCACCAAGCAAGGTGACAACTGCATCGTCGCCCTGGCGGCTGATGCTCTCGACGCTGCCGTAGTCAGCCGCGCGCTGCGCCTCTTCGGCGTGGTAGGCGAAATACTGGGGAACGCGATTCCAGCGCCATTCGTAGGAGATCAGCGAGGTGCTGTACCAGATCGCCAGAACACCGAGAACCAGGATCAGACCGGTCAGCAGGTGCCAGGGCCACTGGGCTTTCTTCTGTTTAGCCACGGTGAGTGTCTATCCGTTGAGTTGCCAACATGACAGCGCGCGGACTAGCCGCGCGCCGGGTGTAGCGGTATTAAACCGGGAACCTGTTCACGAGCTCGCGAGCTAGAGTCATGCAAGGCGAAAGCAGGCGAGGAACGGTCGGAGTCGCGGGCGACTGTACTGGTGTACATGAGCATTACTCGCTTTGCTCGCTCCATTCGGAGCCGCACTAAAGTGCGTTAGCCGCAAGCGGCTTTCCGACTGGGCTGGCAATCCAGCCTGTTTTCAACGCAGCAGGACCGACGCGCAGCAGATCGTGGGCAGGTTCCGCTTATTCCATTTCTTTCAGCCAATTGGTGCTCTTGAACCACTTGGCATGGATGCGATCGTAGGTGCCGTCTTCACGGATCTGGTGCAGCCAGTTGTTGATCCAGTTGATGCTGTCGTAGTCGCCCTTCTTCAGGCCGAAGGCCAGGGGCTCGAAGGTGAACGGCTGATCGAGGAACACCAGCTTGCCGGCACCGGCCTTGTTCACCGCCACGACGTTGTACGGGGCGTCGTAGATGAAGGCGTCGGCCTTGCCGTTGACCACGTCCATCACCGCTTCCTGCTCGTTGTCGAAGCCGCTGTACTTGGCCTGGGCGATCAGCTTCTTGGCGACCATCTCGCCGGTGGTGCCGATCTTCGAGGTGATGCGGTAGTCGGCGCTGTTCAGGTCCTTGTAGCTCTTGACCTTGTCAGCCAGCTCCTTGCGGATCAGCAGGGTCTGACCGACCACGATGAAGGGCTCGGAGAAGTTGATGCGCAGGTTGCGCTCCTGGGTCAGGGTCATGCCGGAGCCGATCATGTCGAACTTGTCGGTCAACAGGGCAGGGATGATGCCGTCGTAGGAGGTGGACACCAGCTCCAGCTTGACGCCCATGGCCTTGGTCATCGCCTTGAGCAGGTCGACTTCGAAGCCGATGATCTCGCCGCGCTTGTTGGTCATTTCGAACGGCATGTAGGTCGGGTCCATACCCACGCGCAGGGTACCGCGCTTGACCGCGTCGTCGATGACGCCAGCCTGGGCGATGCCGGCGAAGGCGCAGACGGATAACAGCAGTGAGGCGACAAGCTTTTTCATTCTTGCTCCTGAAGGCAAACGATTATGGGGGCCGGCTCAGGGTCATGCACCAGCGCGGTGCGAGCGGCAGGCCCTTCGATAAGGCGGCGCGGCATGCTAACCGTGATCGCCGCCGATGGCGAGAGATACGCGCCAGATCAGCGACAAACAGCAGCATGCAGCCGCAGTCGAGAGGCAAGAAGCAGGCCAGTGAATGCGCCGTTCAGGTTTCCAGCAGCAAGGTCACCGGCCCGTCGTTGACCAGGTGGACCTGCATGTCGGCGCCGAAGCGCCCGCTGGCAACTTGCGGATGCTGCGCGCGGGCCTGTTCGAGCAGATGATCGAACAGTGCTTCACCGAGGGCAGGTGGCGCGGCGGTAGAAAAACCGGGGCGCAGGCCGCTGCGGGTATCGGCGGCCAGGGTGAATTGCGAGACCAGCAACAGACCGCCGTCGACATCCTTGAGCGACAGGTTCATCTTGCCTGCCGCGTCGCTGAACACCCGGTAGTTGAGCAGCTTGTGCAGCAACTTGGCGCAGCTGGCCTCACTGTCCTGCGGCTCGACGCCAACCAGCACCAACAGGCCTTGGTCGATGGCGCCGACGGTTGCACCGGCGACATCCACACGGGCGCTGGAAACGCGCTGCAGCAGTGCCTTCATGCTTCGTCCGGCGCCAGGTCGAGCAGGCGATGGGCGATTTCGTCGGCGGCGCGCACCAGTGCATCGGCGATCCCCGGCTCGGCCGCCGAATGGCCCGCCTCGCGGATGATCTGCAGTTCGCTGTTGGGCCATGCCTGGTGCAGCGCCCAGGCGTTGTCCAGCGGGCAGATCGCGTCATAGCGGCCATGCACGATGATGCCCGGCAGGTGGGCGATCTTCGGCATGTCGCGCAGCAGCTGGTTGGGCTCGAGAAAGGCGTCGTTGACGAAGTAATGGCACTCGATGCGGGCGATCGACAGCGCCCGCAGGCTCTCGGCGAAACGCTCGACCACCTGCGGGTTGGGCCGCAGCGTGGCGGTGCGGCCTTCCCAGCACGACCAGGCCTTGGCGGCGTGCATCTGGGCAATCTGGTCCGCCCCGGTCAGGCGCTTGTAGAACGCCTGCATGAGGTCGCCCTGCTCTTCGGCCGGAATCGGCGCCAGGTAATCCTGCCAGTAGTCGGGAAACAGCCGGCTGGCGCCCTCCTGGTAGAACCATTTGAACTCCTGCGGGCGGCACAGGAAGATGCCGCGCAGGATCAGCGCCTGTACGCGATCCGGGTGGGTCTGGGCGTAGGCCAGCGACAGGGTCGAGCCCCAGGAGCCGCCGAACATCACCCATTTGTCGATGCCCAGGTGCTCACGGATGCGCTCCATGTCGGCGACCAGATCCCAGGTGGTGTTGTTCTCCAGGCTGGCATGGGGCGTGGAGCGACCACAGCCGCGCTGGTCGAAGGTGACGATGCGGTACAGGTTCGGGTCGAAGTAGCGACGGCTCGCCGCGTCACAGCCCGCGCCGGGGCCACCATGCACGAACAGCACCGGCAGACCATCCGCCGAGCCGCTCTCGTCCACATAAAGGACGTGCGGGGCGTCTACCGCCAGCTCATGACGGGCGTACGGTTTGATCTCCGGATACAGCGTCTGCATGGTGCGCTCCTGAGGAAAATTTAAGGTAGGCTCGGGCCGCCCGGACGTTGGTCGGGCTATTGCGCTCGTTTGGGCATCATAACCATGAAAAGGGAATTCGGCATGTCGATACGGAAATTTGCAGCACCACTGTTGCTGCTTGGCTTGTTGCTGAGTGGCTGCGGCGCCAAGGACGATCCACAGGCCAGGCTGGAAGCCGCCGTGCAGCAACTGCAGGACAACCTCGAAGCGAAGAGGACCGCGGCAGTGCTCGACCAGCTGCACGAGGAGTTTCGTGCCCAGCAGGTCAATGATCGGGACTGGGCCAAGCGCACCATGACGCTGCTGTTCCTGCGCCATAACAACGTCAAGGTACTGGCCCTGAGCAAGGACAGCCGCGTGGACGCGACCTACCGCGACAAGGGCTATACGGATGCGCAGGTGGGCCTGACCGGTGCCGAGGGGCTGATCCCCGACAGCGCCCGGCATTACGCCGTGAAGCTGGAATGGTGGCAGGACGACGGCGAGTGGAAACTCGCACGGCTGGATTGGCAATGAGAGAAGAAGAGACTCGGTAGCCTGGGGGAGAACGCCCCGGGCTACCGAGCGGATTTCACTGCGCCGGCTTGGCGCCGTCGCGCCAGATCAGCTCGCTGGTGTCATAGCCCTGGGCGCGGGCCACGGAGAGCAGCTCATCGCGCACCTCCTTGGAGATGGTCGGGGTGCGCGACAGCAGCCACAGGTACTCGTGGTTCGGGTGGCCGACCAGGGCGGTCTGGTAGTCGTCGTCCAGATCCAGCACCCAGTACTCGCCCTTGCTCACGCCAGGCAGCAGGCGGCTGAACCAGTTGTCGAAAGTGACCCACAGCTTGTCGGTCTTGCCTTCGACCTGGGGCACGGCGCGACCTTCGACCTGCTGCCACTGGCCATCAGCGTTACGGCAACGGTTGGTCACGGCCACGCTGCCGTCATCCTGCAGACGGTAATGCGCCTCGGACTCCACGCAGTTGCGCTGGAAGAACATCGGCAGACGCGCCACTTCGTACCAGGTGCCCTGATAGCGCTCGAGGTCGACGGATTCGACGGTCTTCGGTGGCGCCACACCAGTGCCCGAATTGGCGCAGCCAACCAGCAACAGGGCGCCCAGTGCCATCACAGCCAGGGTACGTTTGTTCATCACTTCAATCCTTTTGCTGAAAACATGATCACCTTGTCACCGGCGTACTGGACGCTGATGAAACTTACCTGATCACCCCAGGTGCAGCTGGACATGCCCAGCGCGCCGGAGCATTCGCTTGGCTTGCCGAGCAGATCCTCGACCTCGGCCTTGTTCATGCCCGAATAGAGCTTGGCATAGTTTTCCTGGTTGACCTTGCCGCAGGCGGCCAGAAGGACACAACCTGCCAGTAGCGCGAGAGTGCGCAGGCGCATGGGATATCTCCGTAGTGCAATGGATACCAGTTGCCGGTTCGACGTCAGAAGCGTGAACCCGGTTCCGCGAGAAAGCGCAACTCATCCGCGCTGCTGACGCGGCCAAGAATCTCGTTGCGATGGGGGAAACGCCCGAAGCGCTGGATGACCTGCTGATGGCGCACGGCGTAGTCGAGAAAACCGCCAAACAGTTCGCGCTCGGCAGCACTGGCAGCTTCGGCGAGCTCCGCGAACAGCTGGACCGAGCGTGCCTGCTGAAGGGGGTCCTCGGCGTGCTCGAGCACCAGGTAGATGAACACCCGCTGCAGTGGGGACAACTGGCGATCCCAGCCCAGGGTGATGCCCTGCTCGACCAGCTCGCGAGCCTGCGCATCGCCGGCGAAGGCCAGCGGCGTGTCACGGTGGATCATGCGCGGCAACTGATCGAGCAACAGCACGTGGGCCAGCCAGCCGTGGGAGTCGGCTGACCAGCCCTGCAGTTCGCCGGCCAGTGCCTGCTCGACCAGCACGCCAAAGCGCTCTTCGGCTTCGGCGTCCTGCTCATCACGCTTGCCGAACCACAGGCGGTGCTTTTCGGCAGCACGCTGCGCGGCCGTGCCCGAAGGGCCGAACCACCAGTCGAGCAGCGGCTGCCAGGGCGCCATCGGTCAGGCCTTGTGGTAGCCGGTGACGCGCTCGACTTCTTCCTTCGAGCCCAGGAACACTGGCACGCGCTGGTGCAGCGAAGTCGGCTGAATATCGAGGATGCGCTGCACGCCGTCGGTGGCGGCACCGCCAGCCTGCTCGATGATGAACGACATCGGGTTGGCTTCGTACATCAGGCGCAGCTTGCCGGCCTTGCCTGGCTCGCGATCGTCACGTGGGTACATGAACAGGCCACCACGGGTCAGGATGCGGTGCACGTCAGCTACCATCGAGGCGATCCAGCGCATGTTGTAGTTCTTGCCCAGCGGGCCTTCCTTGCCGGCCAGCAGCTCGTCCACGTAACGCTTCACCGGAGCTTCCCAGTGGCGCTGGTTGGACATGTTGATGGCGAACTCGGCGGTGCTTTCCGGCACGCTGATGTTGTCGTGGGTGAGCACGAAGCTGCCCAGCTCGCGGTCCAGGGTGAAGCCCATGACGCCGTTGCCCAAGGTCAGGATCAGCATGGTCTGCGGGCCGTAGATGGCGTAGCCGGCCGCGACCTGCTGGGTGCCTGGCTGCTGGAAGGCCTGCTCGTTGAGGCTTTCATTCTGGCTCAGGTACTCGTTCGGGCAGCGCAGTACCGAGAAGATGGTGCCGACCGAGACGTTGACGTCGATGTTCGAGGAGCCATCCAGCGGGTCGAATACCAGCAGGTAGGCACCCTTGGGGTACTTGCCGGGAATCTGGTAGGCGTTGTCCATTTCCTCGGAGGCCATGCCGGCCAGGTGACCGCCCCACTCGTTGGCTTCGAGCAGGATGTCGTTGGAAATCACGTCGAGCTTCTTCTGCACTTCGCCCTGCACGTTTTCAGTGCCCATGCTGCCGAGTACCCCGCCAAGGGCGCCCTTGGAAACGGCATGGCTGATTTCCTTGCATGCACGCGCCACCACTTCGATCAGGAAGCGCAGATCGGCCGGGGTGTTTTGACTACGGGTCTGCTCGATGAGGTAACGGCTCAGGGTAACGCGGGACATGAAGAACTCCGGGAAGGAAGGTAATCGAAAGGAGTTTAACCCTTTCCAGGAACGGGTGCCTCAGCCGCCTGAGCGGTAACGCGCGGCAGCAGGCTGCACACACGGTTACGTCCGCGACGTTTGGCTTCGTACAAGGCGGCATCGGCAGCCTGCAGCAGCTCGTCGAGCGCCTTGCCCTGCTCGGGCCACAGCGCCAGGCCGGCCGAGAGGGTCACGTGGCGCAGGCCACTGCGGGTTTCGATCGGTTTTTGCGCCAGTCCCTGGCAGATGGCCTCGAGGCGTTTGGTCGCTTCGCGGGCATCGGCACCGGGGAGAATGAGCAGGAACTCTTCGCCGCCGATACGAAAGACCGTATCGGAACTGCGCAAGTTCACCAGCAGGTGCTGCGCCACGCTCTTGAGCACGTCGTCGCCATCAAGGTGCCCGTACTGGTCATTGAGCTGTTTGAAGTGATCCAGGTCGATCAGCGCCAGCGCCAGCGGCGTGTTCTCGCGACGGACACGGGCCAGCTCGCGGCCGAACAGCTCGTCCAGATAGCGGCGGTTGTAGAGTCCGGTCAGGGGGTCGCAAAGAGCCTGCTCGCGCAACTGCTCGTGCAGGCTGCTGATGGTGCGCAAGCGCTCCTCGCTCAGCGCCAGGGCGTCGGCGAGCTTGAGCTTGGCGATCTGCCGCTGAGTGACGTCACGCAGGTACAGCAGCTGGCCCAGCACCAGGATGCCGTGCCGGGTCAACCGCTCGATAGGCCGCATGCGCACTTCGAAATAGTGGCCGGTGTCGCTCTGGATCAACAGCGGCTCGCGCAGCTCGCCCTGCTCGGCCAGCTGCGCGTGCAGGTCACTGCCGAAGCCGGGCCAGTCGCTCAGCCGGCGCCCCTGCCAGTCGGTGTCGAGCTCGCCCAGCCTGAGGGCCGCCTGATTGGCCTCGATCACCCGCCACTGGGTGTCGACTACCATCACGGGATCGGGCAGCGCTTCGAGCAGCAAATGGCGGGCGACCGGAACCAGATCGAACAGCCGCACACCGAGGATCAGCCAGGAAAAGGCCGCCAGGGTAAAGATGAAACTGAACGGCGTCGGGTCGACGCCAAACACCACGTACCCGAAGCCCACGTAGGCGATGTTGGCTGACCAGGGCACCGCCGTGACCAGCACGAACGCCAGGTAATGGCGGCGGTGCACCCCATGGCTGATCAAGGCGGCGCGCAGCACCACGCCCAGGCTGAAACTCATGAACAGATAGACGTACACGGCCGTGGCGTAGAACAGCGGGCCATGGTCGTAGTAGACCGGCGCCCCCGGCTCGTCGGAGACCGGCCCGGTGGCCGGGCCGTAGAACAGGCCGTGCCAGGGGTTGCTCAGCACCACCAGCCAGATCAGCAGCGGCATGAGGATCATGCCCAGCATCGAGCGGCGGCCCAGGGGCTTGCGCACGCTACTCACGTACTGCCAGAGGAACACCGCCCAGAAGGTCGGCACGCTGATGATGCCCGGCCACGACATGGTGGCCCAGAGCATCTTGCACGCTGGCGCCACGGAGGCGACCTCGAGGCCGGCCATGGCCATCCACCACATGCTCGCCAGGTGCATCAGGATAAAGGTGTCGCGCCCCGGAAAATCCCGCTGGTTGATCACCCAGCGGGCCAACAGCACGCCGCCTGCACACACCACCACGGTCAGCAGCACGGCGAAGTCCAGGCGCCAGGCGTTTACCAGGCACGAGTTCACACGGCCACCCCGCCCGTACGCAGGCGAGAAAGAGCCAGACACGTTGCAAGGCAACGCGGGGGAGAGGCAAGCAATACGGACGTGTCCATTGCAACGGCTCAGGAAAGAGGCCAGGGCGGGCACCTGGCTGCCTAGGGTCAACCCGAGCCGCCAGCCACCAGAAGGGGTGCAGCCAGGTAGGGCAAGAATTTTTCGCCGCTACAATACTGCAATTCATCACATTTTCAGCAGGTTTTTATTGCCTTGTAGTTACCGCTGCGCAGGCGGATGACGCCAGCCGGCAGATAGCTGTTCACAATTTCCGCAACATCGCTATGATCGCGCGCCGCCCACCACGCGAAACCCTCCCGAGATGAAAAGCAACCTGATCGCCGCCGCGGAAATAGACCGCCTCGATACCTGGGCGCGCTACACCGCCGACATGTGCCATAGCTGCATTTCCAGCTGCTGTCAGTTGCCGGTCGAAGTGCGTATCACCGACCTGATCCGCATCGGCGTGGTCGACGAATTCGAGCGCGGCGAGCCGCCCAGAAACATCGCCAGGCGCCTGCAGAAGGATGGCTTGGTCGAGCGCTTCAACCAGAAGTCCGGGATCTTCACCCTGACGCGCATGAGCAACAACGACTGCTATTACCTGGATCGCAAGACCCGCCTGTGCACCATCTATGAGCGCCGCCCGGACACCTGCCGCAACCACCCGAAGATTGGCCCGCGCCCCGGCTACTGTGCCTGGCGGCCCAAGTAGGGCCTTGACGCCTGCCGACAGGCCGCCTGCGCCAGGCCGTGCCTCGCCCGCTCTTCATTGGCCCGCACCGCCACCGGGCGGACTCACGGGCCCCTCCTCCGTTATCCGCACGCCGCTCATCGCCATCGCCTGATTGCCGACCAACCATCGCCGGCGTGGCGAAGGGGCCTGGCGGCGTGCGCGGCAATCCCATGAGCAGTTGCATTCGCCAGCCAGGCGGACGCGACCGCTTATCGTGCAGCCCCCTCAACGGACGGGTTGCAGCCTGGTCGCCCAGCCAACTGCACCGCAATGGCTGCCAGAGGCACTCCAGCGTGGAAAACAAGCATAACGCCAACGCAGTGATTTCGCCCTCGCCGTTGCGCAGGCGCGCCAATCTGAAATGCGCCATTAAAACAGCGTAAATCTGGCGCCAGAAAAAAACGGACCGTTCCGTTGGCGCTCTACGCCCAGGCAACGCCGTCTAGGACGCGGGGCATAAAAAAGCCATGCCCATAAACAATGGAAAACGCCCAGAGCGCCGGGGCGCCGCCTGCCCGAAGTGGATAACAGAAAATTAAGAGGCACTTAAATAAAGTTAGGAAAAACAGGCTTTAAATCTCAAAAACAGCAAAAAGGCGGAAATAATAAAAAAACCAATAACAGGCAATCGTTTTTTTTGACGCCACAACTATGGCATTTATAAACCATTGATTTATATCAATAAAAAAAATAACGAAAGTTAAGTGGCACTTTGCCAAAACTTTCTCTTGAAGCAAAAAAAAATCTCTCCTAAGATCGCCGCCAGCTCAACCCCAGACCATTAATTTGCAAACTAACCAGCCCTCGCCATGCGCTTAATTAGCGCAGCGATAGTCTGTGGCTTTACCTAAAACAACCGCTACGCCTATCAAGAGTTATCAGGGAAACAACTATGAGAATCAGCATTTTTGGTCTGGGCTATGTAGGGGCGGTATGCGCCGGTTGTCTATCGGCACGCGGTCACCAGGTGATCGGCGTCGACGTATCGCAAGACAAGATCGACATGATCAACCAGGGCAAATCACCGATCGTCGAGCCTGGCCTGGCTGCGCTTCTGGACAGGGGCGTGAGCAGCGGCCTGCTGAGAGGCACCACCAACGTCAGTGAAGCGGTAGCGGACAGCGAGCTCTCGTTCATCGCGGTGGGCACGCCGAGCAAGCGCAACGGTGATCTCGATCTCGCCTACATGGAATCGGTGTGCATGCAGATAGGTGTAGCGCTGCGCGACAAAGCGGATCGCCATACCGTGGTCATTCGCAGCACGGTGTTACCAGGCACGGTAAAGAACGTGGTGATTCCGTTGCTCGAGGCGGCATCCGGCAAAAAAGCCGGTGTCGATTTCGGTGTGGCCACCAACCCGGAGTTCCTGCGCGAAAGTACCGCGATCAAGGATTACGACTTTCCGGCCATGACGGTCATCGGCGAGCTGGATGAACAATCCGGCGAGTTGCTGCAGGCGCTCTACAGCGAACTGGATGCACCGATTATCCGCAAGTCGATCGAAGTCGCGGAGATGATCAAGTACACCTGCAACGTCTGGCACGCCACTAAAGTCAGTTTCGCCAATGAAATCGGCAACATCGCCAAAGCGTGCGGCGTCGATGGCCGCGAAGTCATGGACGTCGTTTGCCAGGACCACAAACTCAACCTGTCGCGCTACTACCTGCGCCCAGGGTTCGCCTTTGGCGGCTCCTGCCTGCCCAAGGACGTGCGCGCGCTGACCTACCGTGCCGGCCAGATGGACGTTGAACACCCGCTCCTGGCCGCCATCATGCCGAGCAACCGCGTTCAGGTGAAACGCGCCTACGACATGATCTCCCACCACGGCAAACGCAAAGTCGGCCTGCTCGGCCTGAGCTTCAAGGCCGGCACCGACGACCTGCGCGAAAGCCCCCTGGTTGAGCTGGCGGAGATGCTGATCGGCAAAGGCTATGACCTGCGCATCTTCGACAGCAACGTCGAATACGCCAGGGTGTTTGGGACCAACAAGGAATACATCGAGTCGAAGATCCCGCATGTTTCCTCGCTGCTCTGCCAGGAGCTCGATGAGGTGGTCGGCGAATCCGATGTGCTGATCATCGGCAACGGTGACAAGCGCTTTGCCGAGGCGATGAACAACGCGGGCGACGACAAGCTGTTCATCGACCTGTTCGGCTTCATGGCGCACACGAGCACCGCCACCAGAGAAGGCATCTGCTGGTAAGCAGCCGAGCGCGGGCGCTCGTTCTAGAGCGCCCGCCGACTTCATCGTTGACAGCTGCAATCGCTGCGAGGAAATGCCCCCATGATTCCCCTGATTTTGTCCGGCGGTAGCGGCTCACGGCTCTGGCCGCTGTCTCGCAAGCTCTATCCCAAGCAGTTCCTGGCCCTGACCGGCAGCGCAACCATGTTCCAGCAAACCCTTCAGCGCCTTGCCCATGAAGGCATCGGCAAGCCGATGATCGTTTGCAACGAAACCCATCGCTTCATCGTCAGCGAGCAACTGGCGGCCATCGATTGCAGTGCGCAGACGATCCTGCTCGAGCCGTTTGGCCGCAACACGGCGCCCGCCGTGGCGATCGCGGCCATGCATCTGCTCGCCGAGGGTCGCGATGAACTGCTGCTGGTGCTGCCGGCCGATCATGTCATCGAGGATCTGGGCACCTTCCATCACACCCTGGGCGTAGCCCGTGAGGCCGCCGAACGGGGTGAGCTGGTGCTCTTCGGGGTACCCGCCGAACGCCCGGAAACCGGTTTCGGCTACATCAAGGCCGGCGCTGGCAGCAAACAGCTTCCTGCAGGCGTGCTGGATGTCGAGCGCTTCGTCGAAAAGCCTGACCTGGCCACGGCGAACGAATTCGTCGCCAGCGGTGATTACTTCTGGAACAGCGGCATGTTCCTGTTCCGTTGCAGCCGCTACCTGGAAGAGCTGAAGCGCCACGACCCGGATATCTACGACACCTGCCAGCTGGCCCTCAGCCAGAGTGAAGTCGACCTGCAGTTCATCCGTATCGACCCCAAGGCATTCGCGTGCTGCCCGGACAACTCCATCGACTACGCGGTGATGGAAAAAGCCCAGCGCACCTGCGTCGTCCCCCTGTCGGCAGGCTGGAATGACCTGGGCTCCTGGTCGGCGATCTGGGATGTGCAAGCCAAGGACGCCAACGGCAACAGCCATACCGGCGACGTCCTGGTGCACGACAGCCACAACTGCCTGGTGCGCAGCGAACACAAGCTGGTCACCCTGGTCGGCCTGGACGACGTGGTGGTGGTGGAAACCAAGGATGCGGTGATGGTCGCCCACAAGGATCGCGTGCAGGACGTCAAGCACCTGGTCAACGCCATGTCGGCCCAGGGCAGGCCCGAAGCGGAGAACCACTGCGAGGTCTATCGGCCCTGGGGCAGCTACGACTCCATCGACAATGGCCACCGTTTCCAGGTCAAGCGCATCATGGTCAAGCCGGGCGCGAGCCTGTCGCTGCAAAAGCATCACCACCGCGCCGAGCACTGGATCGTGGTCACCGGCACCGCGAAAGTCACCTGTGACGACAAGACCTTCCTGCTCTCGGAAAACCAGTCCACCTATATCCCCATCGCCTCGGTACACCGCCTCGCCAACCCCGGGAAGATTCCTCTGGAGATCATCGAGGTGCAGTCGGGCAGCTATCTGGGCGAGGACGATATCGAGCGTTTCGACGACGTGTACGGGCGCACGGACACCACGCTCAGTTGATAACACCCACATCCAAACCATCGGCTGAACGCCGCATGGCGGTAGAGAGCGGTTTCAATAAAGGGAATACACAACATGCGCAGGTATCTTTCCAGTGCTGTGGATTGGATCGGGACATCGGCGATTTTCGGCAAGCTCTGTGGCTGGGCGTGCCTGTTCGCCCTCATAGCCCTGGCTTCCGAGCTGGTCGCGCCGGAGTACCTCGACCCGGCGCACCAGAAGTTCATCTTCATCATCGGCGCGCTTGGCATGTGGCGCTACGGCAACGCGATCACCCATTACCTGCGGGGCATGTACTTCCTGCACTGGCGCTTTCCCAGAATGCGCAAGGCCGTGGAGCGGATGGGGCCGGCGGCGCTGCCCGATCACATGTTCATGATCGTGACGAGCTTCCGCATTCCGACCCACACCACCTTCAAGGTGTATCAGTCGGTTCTCCAGGAAGTGCAACGCCTGCCCGTGCCCTGCACGATCATCGCGTCGATCGTCGAGAAGGGTGACGAGAACTTCATCAAGGACATCATGCGCCAGGAAATCCACGGCCGTGATGACATCAAGCTGATCATCGTCCGTGCCCGCGGTACCGGCAAACGCGACGGCCTGGCCCATGCGTTCCGCTCGCTGTCGCGGCAGATGCCCCTGGAAAACGCCGTGGTCGGCGTGGTCGATGGCGACACCATGATGTTGCCCGGCTGCGTCGAGCGGGCGGTGAGCCTGTTCGCCTACCTGCCGAGCGTCGGCGGCATCACCACCAACGAGTTCTGCGAGGTGGAAGGCAGCACGCTGATGAAGCAGTGGCACACCATGCGTTTCGTGCAGCGCCATATCAACATGTGCTCGATGGCGCTGTCCCGGCGTGTGCTGACCCTGACCGGGCGCCTGTCGTTCTTCCGCGCCAGCGTGATGACCAACCCGGAGTTCATCAAGGACGTCGAAGCCGACTTCCTCGATCACTGGCGCCTGGGGCGCTTCCAGTTCCTGACCGGCGATGACAAGTCGTCCTGGTTCAGCCTGATGCGCGCCGGCTGGGACACCTTCTACGTACCCGACAGCCACACCCTCACGGTCGAGCATCCACCAGACAACAGCTTCCTGCGCGCGACCCGCCAGCTGATGTATCGCTGGTATGGCAACTCGCTGCGCCAGAACTTCCGCGCCACCACGCTGCTGGGCCTGGATCGGCTCGGGCTGTTCACCATGTACGTGCTGTACGACCAGCGCGTGTCCATGTGGACCTGCCTGATGGGCCTGTCCGCCTCGGTGGTCGCCGGCCTGCTGTTCGGCATCCAGTACCTGCTGCTCTATCTGTTCTGGGTACTGCTGTCGCGCACGCTGGTGACGCTGCTGTTCACCTTCGCCAAGCACCCGGTGTCGCCGATTTATCCGTTCGTTCTTTATTACAACCAGATCATGGGCTCGATCATGAAGGTTTACACCATGTTCCACATGGACCTGCAGAGCTGGACCCGCCAGAAAACCACCCTCAGCAACGGCAGCGTCAACTTTGATGCAGCCCTCAACCGCTGGACCTCGAAAGCGATGCTGCTGTCTTCGCTCGCCATCTTCTTCGGGGCCATTTCGGTTCTGCTCGATTTCACGCAACCTTAAGTAGGCGACTGCCATGAACTCCTCAGTCTCACCCGCCAATGTCGTACACGAAGCCATCGATGAGCGTCAGTACGTGCGCACCAAGATCCCGGCCAGAGTGCTGCTCGATGGCCATGGCCTGAAACAGCTGGAATGTGAAATCCAGGATATCTCTCTGGGCGGCCTGGGGCTCATCTATGACCAGCCACTGACCCTGGGCAGCCTGTTCAATGCCTCGATCAAGCTCAAGCTGAACAAGATCGACCTGAACATCGATGCCAAGGTGAAGATCGTGTCGCAACGCGGCCATGAAGTGGGCGCCGAGTTCATCGAGCTCGATCGCCAGAAGCGCGACATCCTGCGCTACATCATCAGCGCCTACATGTCCGGCGAAATTGCCGACATCAACGGCCTGTTCAACGTGATGCAGCGCGAGAACTACATCAAGGAGCGCAAGCAGAAGCACAGCAGCTCGCGCAGCGCCGGCGATCGCTTCAAGGCGGTGCTCGGCACCCTGCTGTTCCTGGCCCTCGGCCTGGCGGCAGTGGGGCTGATCGCCTACAAGAGCTACCTGCTGTTCTTCCGCGTGCAAGCGGCCCAGGCCATCGTCAGCGCCAATGCCTACGTGGTGGCCATGCCCGACAACGGCTACGTGAAATACCTGCTGGCGCCCGACCAGGCCCAGGTCAAGGTTGGCGAGCCGGTGGCCAGCGTCTCCAGCCAACTGGCGGCGACCTTCACCACACCATCCGACATCCAGGCCCTGGCCAACCTGTCGCAGACCGACCTGCAATTGCTGATGGGGCGTGCCCTGATCGAAACCGTGATCGCCAGCCCCTGCGATTGCGAGGTGTTCTTCCCAGGCCAGAAGCTCGACGGCTACGCCTACAAATATGCGCCGCTGATGCACCTGTTGCCGCGCGACGAGTCGCTGTTCGTCAAGGCGACGATTCCCTTCGACCAACTGGACAAGATGTCGCGCGTCGACTCGGTACGCATGCAGGTGCTGGGCATCGAGGAGCCGATCAATGGCAGCGTCGTATCGAGCAGCGTCGATGAGCAGAATCAAACCCTGATACTGACCATCAAGCCAGACCGCGAGCTGCCTCGCGATGCTTATCAGAAGCCGGTATCCGTGGACCTGTTCCTCGGCCTGCCAATGATCGCGCAGTTCTAAGGGTCGGCCATGAAGCTGCTACCGCCTTACGCCACTCTGCTCGGAACCGCGCTGCTTGGCATCAGCTTCAGCGCAACTGCAGTCGCCGGGCAGAGCCTGGAGCAGATCCGTTATGCACTGTTCAAGGATCCGGCTGCCCCGGTAGAAGCCGACCTGCGGGTGCTGGCCGAGCGTGATCGCTCGGCTCAGCACCTGCTGGGCAACGTGCTCGCCAGCGACCCGGCGAAAACCCGCGAAGCCGCACAGGTCTACCAGGCGGCGTTCGATGACGGCCGCGGCGATATTGCCGCCCTCGGCTCCCTTGCCCGCCTGCTGGATCGCAGCCCCCGCCTGCGTCTCGAGCTTGCCCCCTACATGCGCGACGCCCTGCAGCGTTTTCCCCACGACCGTGACGTGCGCAGCCTCAACACCAGCCTGGAAGTATTCGTCAGCTACCCTGCGCTGTTCACCGTCGCCCAGGTGCACAGCCTGATCGCGCTGTACGACCGCTCCTGCCTGGTGCAGTGCAGCAGCGACTTCTACCGCGCGGTACTGGCTGAGCGGCAACAACAGCCGGACCAAGCCAAGACCTGGTACGAGCGCGCGATCATGACCGACGTGCGCGCGGTCGATCGCTACTACCAGCTGCTCGGTGAGCAACGCGATCCGCTGTTCGCCGCGTTTGCCCGCAGCCGGATCAGTGAGGCCAACCGCATGCCGGTCGAGGTGGTTCATCGTATCGGCACCCAGCTCGACAGCATCAGCGCCGAACGTTCGGTGGGCCTGCGCTATCCGCTGCCACCCAGCCAGGCAGAGCTCGATCGCCTGCCCGAGGCGCAACGCAGCGCGCGCCGCGAGCAGATCGACCAGGTCCGCACGCAGATCGAAAACGAAGCCAAGACGCTGCGCGGCGACGCGCTGCTCTGGCTCGACAATGCGGTCAATCGTGGCTGGGTGCCGGCCATGGTCGCCAAGGTCAATTTCATGACCTCATCACCGACCGAGAACAGCGCCGAAGACACGGCGGCGCTTATCGACCGAGTCGCGCAAAGCGAGCCGAGCCGGGCCAAGGCACTGCGTGTCTCGCTGTACCTGGTGACCAGTTGGACCACCCTCGATCCCTACAAAGCCCAGGCGCTGATCGAGGAACTCGCCGCCAGCCGCTACCGCGATGCCGAACTGCTGCAGGGCGACCTGTACAGCCACGGCGGCCTTGACGAGCCCGACCAGCAGAAAGCCCTGGCGATCTACCAGCGCATCTCGGCCGGTGGCTCGTCCACGGCCTATTACCGCATGGCATCGGTGTACGCCAGCGCCCGCGCGATCTGCTACGACCCGGTCAAGGCCTATGCCTATGCACGCGTGGCCGTCGACTACGGCGACAGCCGCGCCCGCAGCCTGGTGCTCGAACTGCAGCGCACGCTCACCCCGAGCGAACTCGACAAGGCCCAACTCATGCACGCCACTCTGCTCAAGGATGCGCCGCAATGACCCCCATCAAGCTGTACGGTTTGAGTGCGCTGACGCTCGCCCTGCTCCACTCACACGCCTGGGCCGAAGACCAGCCCGCGCCCGTCCAGCCCTTCGCCGAACCAGTGGTGACCTCGGAGTTTTTCCAGAAGCTGACCCTGCAAACCGGCTACGGCCCGCAGGACTCGACCGTCGGCAACGGCCGCAAGGTCTTCCAGAGCTACCGCTACGAGCCCTCGTTCACCTGGTATTCCCCCGAAAAACGCTGGGCCAAGTGGCAGGTGTTCGGGCGTGCCTGGGTCAACTACAACACCAGCCAGACCTCTACCGGGTTGCAGGAAGACAACAGCAGCAACCGTGAAGCGCGCGAACGCCCCGAGTATTTCTACTCCGAGCTGCGCGAGTTCTACGTGCGCCGCAACCTGCTTGGCGATGACCCGCGCTACTCGCTGACCGTGGGCCGGCAGAGCTACTCCGATCGTTACGGCATCTGGTGGGACGACACCTTCGAATCGGTGCGCTTCAACTATCAGGACGCCAACAGCAGCGGCTTCCTCGCCGCCGGCAAGAAGTTCTATTACTACAACACCGATATCAACACCCTCGACGAGACCGACGAGGCCATCGTCTACGCCATGGGCGAGTACGCCTGGCGTTGGACCCAGGGGCATACCGCAGGCGTACGCATGCTGTATGAAAACGACTACTCCGATAGCAACGTCAATGATCGCCAGGACTTCACGGGCCTGCGCGCCGGCCTGTTCTTCGAGGGGCAAAACCTCGACCTGGCGCCGCTCAGCGATTATCACCTGGAGCTCGCGACCCTGCGCGGCAACATCGACAGCACCGATGGCAATGGCCTGCAGAGCAGCGACGGCACACGCGGCTGGGCGCTGCTCGGCGAGGTGGGCAAACGCTTTCAGGATCTGCCCTGGACGCCGCGCTTCGCGCTGCGTGGCGGCATCACCGACAAACCGGACGACGGCAACGATGGCTTCTACCTCAACCGCATCCAGTCTGACCGCGTCGTCGATCCGGAACGCTACAGCTCGCGCCTGATCAGCTCGTTCATCAACGTCAACGTGCGCAACCTGCAGTACTACGGCTTCGCGCTGGAAACCCAGCCGACACCGCGCACCTCACTGGATTTCAAGGTCAGCGACCTGTACCTGCGCAACGAGAATGGCGAGCTGCCCATTCGCATCGACAGCGACCAGCGCCGCGCCCGCAACCAGCAGATCGCCCTGGGCAACAACAACGGACGCTCCATCGGCCAGGTGGTGGATGTGAACTACTACTGGCGGATGTTCCCGATCGCCTACCAAGGCAAACACCTGAACCTCAACACCCTGGTCAGCGCCAGCTACCTGCGCGCGGGTGATGCGGTGCAAAGCGGCGACGACTACCAGCTGACGCTGGGCGTCGTGATTCGCTACTGAGAGTGCATGGACCATGGTTTTCTCATCAAACACCTTCCTGTTCCTGTTCCTGCCCATCTTCCTGATCTGCTACTACCTGGCGCGCCCTAGCTGGCGCTCAGGCGTGATCGTGCTGGGCAGCTACCTGTTCTATGCCTGGTGGCGCCCGGACTTCCTGCTGCTGTTCTTCGCCATCACCTACTGGAACTACTGGTTCGGGCTGCGCATCAAGAACCAGCTCGACCAGGGCAACAAGCAGCGTGCCTTCCGGCTGCTGTGGCTGGGCATCATCGGCAACCTGTCGACGCTGGGGTACTTCAAGTACGCCAACTTCGGTATCGATGTGATCACCGCGGCGCTGCAACCGCTGGGCATCAATACCTTCACCCTGGAGCACATCATCCTGCCCCTGGGGATCTCGTTCTACGTGTTCCACGCGCTCAGCTACATCGTCGACATCTACCGCAAGGACGCCGAGCCCACCAACAACCTGGTCGACTTCGCCGCCTTCGTGGCGCTGTTTCCGCACCTGGTGGCCGGCCCCATCCTGCGTTACAGCCTGCTGGCACCACAGTTGCGGCAGCGCACCCACTCCATGGAGCTGTTTTCCCTGGGGGTCAGCCGTTTCATGCTGGGCTTCATCATGAAAGTGCTGATCGCCGACTCCCTGGCGCCGATGAACAGCCTGTTCATCCGCGAGCCGGAGCTGCAATTCACCGATGCCTGGTTCGGCCTGTTCATCTCCACGCTGCAGCTGTATTTCGATTTCGCCGGGTACAGCAACATGGCCATCGGCCTGGCGCTGATGATGGGCTTCAGGTTCGCCGAAAACTTCAACCAGCCCTGGGTATCGCAAAGCGTCACCGAATTCTGGCAACGCTGGCACATAACCCTCGCGCACTTCCTGCGCGACTACGTTTACATGCCACTGGTGCGCAAACGCATCGCCGGGCCGATGGTGGCGCTGGTCTACACCATGCTGCTGTCGGGGGTCTGGCATGGCGCGAGTATCGCCTTCGTGTGCTGGGGCCTGTTCTTCGGCGTCGCCATGGTGGTCGAGCGCAAACTGGGCATCGCCACCAAGCTCAACACGCCCTACAACTTCCTGCGCAATATGCGCACCTTCGTGTTGATCGGCGTGAGCATGCCGCTGTTCTTCACCAGCAACATGGCCCACAGCCTGGATATCTATGCCGGCATGTTCGGCTTCAACGGGTTCGGCTCGCTGGATCTCTACACCCTGGGTGCCTCGCGGATGGCCATCGCCTTCGTGGCGCTCGCCGTCATCTGGCTGGTGCTGGCCGGCATCAACAACGTGCGTTTTTATGCGGGCAACAAGACCGGCTACTTCATGCGCCATGTCGGCGGCATGCAGAGCCTGCTGCTGTGGTGCGGATTCCTGCTCTCGCTGAGCAGCCTGACCGCGAACTCCTTCTCACCGTTTCTCTACTTCCAGTTCTAGGAGAACGTCATGTTTCCGGTGATGAGTTCGGCCCATAAACTCAACGGCTACCTGTTTTGCCTGATGCTTGCCGGCATGCTGCTTTACTCGCTGCCGGTCGTCGTCAGCTTCAGCAAGTCACAGACTGATGCGTTTTCGCTGTTCATGGACGGCAAGCTGCTGCGCAAGTTCGAACAGCGCTACGACAAGGACATTTTCCTGCGCGATCCCTCGGTCAGGCTGTGGGCCGACATCCAGTATCGGCTGTTTGCCGAAGGCCGGCCCGGCGTGGTGCTGGGCAAGGATGGCTGGCTCTACACCAATCAGGAATACCTGATCCCCAACGACCTGACTGCCAACCTGAACAATCAACTCGAGAGGATCGCCAAGGTTCACCAGCTGCTGCAGGAGCACGGCAAACAGCTGGTGTTGCTGCCGGTTCCGATGAAGCTGGATATCTACGCGGAGCATGCCAGCTCGCCTGTCGATCCACGGGCATTGGAGCTGTACGCACGCTTCGTCAGAGAGCTCGGGCAACGCCAGATCGATACGGCGGCGGTGCAGCAGGCCTTCAGGCGCCAGCGTGATGATGCCGAGCTGTTCGTCAGGACGGACACCCACTGGAGCCCGGCAGGCGCGCGGCTGGCAGCCCAGGAATTGGTCAGGCAGTACCCGCAGCTGCGCGGTGAACAGCCCTACGTCAGCAGGCCGGTTGGCGAGAAGGTGGTCAAGGGCGACCTGCTCAACTACGTCCAGTTCGATCCGAACCTGGCGCCTCAGCTGTTCAAGCCCGTCACCATTGCGCTCTACGAAACCACCAACGACGCGCAGAACGTCGATGAAGACAGCCTGTTCGGTGAACAGCAGCAATCGCTCGCGCTGGTGGGCTCCAGCTACAGCAAGATCGATGACTGGAACTTCGTCGGCTTTCTCAAGGAGGCGCTGCAAAACGACCTGGTGAGCATGGCCGTCGAGGCACGCGGGCCGTTCCAGGCGATGGACGAATTCACCCGCAGCGAACTGCTGAGCAACCCACACATCCAGACCGTGATCTGGGAATTCCCATTGCGCACCGTTCTCGCCCAGCGCGACGGTAGCAAAAGCTGGCAAACCGCCCAGCACCAACCCTTCTAACGTCGAGGACATACCATGCCGACCATCGTTTCACGACTGCTGCTGGTGCTGGGCCTGCTCGGGCCAGCCCTGCAGGGCGTGCAGGCCCAGGAAGTCAACGCGGATCTGTACGACGCAGTCGCCCCGGCGAACTCTGCCTTCGTGCGGGTGCTCAACCTCAGCAGCGGCGTCGTCGACGTCAGCCTGAGCAGCAAGAAAACAGCCCAGAAAGTCGGCCCGGAGCAACTCGGCGCCTACCGCTTCACGCCACCGGGCAAAACGCTGCTGAGCGTCGGCGCTGCGCGCCTCGAAACGGATCTGCAGGCCAACAGCGCCAGTACCTTGCTGTACGCCAACGGCAGCCTCACCGAGCTCAAGGACATTTACGTCAACGAGCCCAAGAAAGCCCAGCTGGCGTTCTACAACCTCACCGACACGCCAACCGCCCTGAAAACCGCAGACGGCAAACACGAAGTGGTTGCCGCCATCGGCAAAGCGCAGACCGGCGGGCGCATGGTCAACGAATTCAAGATTGCCTTCGCCGCCTATGCGGGTGACCGGAAGGTGGCCAGCTTCGACGAGATGTTCCTGAAGAAGGGTCGTTCCTACAGCTACGTACTGCTGCCCGAAGGCAGCGGCTATCGCGCCATCAGCCAAGCCAACGCCATCGACCCGGCTGAGTGAAGGATGCACACACCGCCCGGCCGCTGGCCGGTGCCTGGCCAACACGACCCTAAAGCGCGCCTATGAAGAAGACACTGCAATACGTACTGGCCACCACCCTCGCCCTATCCAGCCTGCCCAGTGTCGCCGACACCGAAAAGGCTGATTGCGACGGGCTCGAATGCCTGATCTGCTCGGCGGTCACCGATCCGGGCCAGTACCAGGGCCGCGGCATGAAGCTGATGAGTTTCATCACCCCCGGCGAAGATCGCTGGCTGTTCCGCTCCTCGGTGGACCTGGTCAATGAGTTCGGCATCCCGCCGGCCATGCAACCCGAGTTCGCCCGCCTGGTGAAAACCTTCGCGGCCAAGGGCACCCATGTGGCGATTGCCGTGCAACCGACTCGCGGCCTGATGCACCATGACAAGGTGCGCCCTGACCGCGCCTATGGGTTCGACTACATCAAGGCCAGCAGCAGCCTGGGCAGGTTCCAGCAGCAGCTCAGAGCCGGCGGTGCGATCGTGCCGGACATGCTTGCGGTGGTGAAGAACCCGCCCAAGAACGACTACTTCTTCCGCCGCGATTCGCACTGGACGCCCTCGGGGGCCCAGGTAACCGCGCGCGCGCTGGCCGATGAAATCATGCGCCAGCCGTTCTACGCGACCCTGAGCAAAAAGGCCTACCGCACCGAGCCGGGGGTGACCATTCCCAAGAATGGCATTCTCGACATGGCGCTGGAGCGGATCTGCCACAACACCTACGGGTATCAGTTCGTGAAGAACTACCGCACCGTGCCGGACTCGTCCGACGCCAGCGGCCTCTTCGAAGATGCGCCCGATCCCGAGGCGGTGCTGGTCGGCACCAGCAACTCGGCGGCCCGTGAAGACGAAACCCGCCAGTACAACTTCGATGGCTACCTCAAGGAATACCTGAGCATCGACGTGCTCAACTTCGCGCTGCCCGGCGCCGGACAGGACGGCGCCCTGCTGGAATACCTGCTTTCGAGCAGCTATTCGCCCGACAAGCCGCCGAAACTGCTGCTCTGGGAATTGCCGGCCAACTACAGCCTCGACAGTCCCTATCTGTATCGCCAGCTGATTCCCGCCATCAATGGCGGTTGCAGCAAGGCCGAGGCGCTGATGGCCAACACCCAGCAGCGACCGTCACTGAGGGTCAACGACCGCATCGAGCTGCTCAGCAACGCCGGGGACAAGCGCCAGGATCTGCGCAACGCCAAAGCCTTCATCGACTTGAAGATCAGTGACAAGAGCGTCAAGGACTTCTACCTGATCACCTATTACGACAATGGCGCCCGGGACAAGGTGTGGATGCGCAGGCAGGCAGCGGTAACCGGTGGTCAGTACTATCTGGAGCTGAGCCCTTCAGCGGACTACAAGGATGCCAACCTGCTCTCGGTGTTTCTGGAAACCACCGCGCCGCTGGCCAGCCCCACGTCACTGGAAGCCAAGATATGTCGCTGAAGCGCCCCCTGGCATTCGTTGCGCTGCTCATGCTCAACCAGGTGCCTGCCCAGGCCACTGAATCGATCTGGGCGACGCAGAGCAATGCGCTGGTCGCCAGCCCGGCCGACTATCGGCTGCTCAACTGCCCGCGCAAACCTCCCGCGCCCTACACGGGCTCCTTGCAGCTGCAAAGCAAATACGACCAGAGCGACAGCAGCAAATCGACCCTGATCGTGCAGCCCAAGGAAACCGCGCGGATTGCCGAGTTGATCAAGGGCTATATCGGCAACCTGGTCGCTGCCGCCAACCAGTTCCAACGCGCCAAGGAGGCCGAGCAGGCGCGCCTCGACCTGGCCTGTATCGACCAGTGGCTGAATGTCTGGGCCAAGGGCGGCGCCCTGCGCAACCCGGATGCAAGCGGCACCGGTATCGCTTCACGCAAGTGGGCACTTGCCGCCATCGCCTCCACCGTGCTGAAGGTTCAGGCACTCAGTGGCGGCGCGTTCGCGCTCAACGCAGCGCAGCGCAGCTGGCTGCAACAGCTCGCCGAACAGGTGATTGCCGAGCACCGGCCACGCCAACAGCCGGACTTCGCCTACTTCAACAACCATGATTACTGGGCAGGCTGGGCCGTAGCGGCCACCGGCATGCTGCTCGGGCGCGACGACTTCCTGGCCTGGGCCGACCTCAACCTGCGTCGTGGGCTGGCCCAGGCGACAGCGTCGGCGAGTGCTGATGCGCGCTACCTGCCCCTGGAAGTGGCGCGCGCGCAACTGGCGGCGGACTACAGCAACTACGCCATGGTGCCCCTCACGTTGCTGGTCGAAGCCGCCGAGCACAACGGCCGCCCGCTGAACGCCCAGGAGCGGCAAAGGTTTCAGCAACTGGCCAACTTCACCGCCCGCGCCGTGCTCGAGCCGCGAACCTTGCCGGAGCTCGATAACCGGAAGCAAAAGAAGGTCGGCAGCCACAAGATGATCTGGCTGATCCCGTTTCTCAACCGTTATCCCGACCACGCCTGGGCCCGTGCGCTCTACGACGACCAGGACGGCGAGGTCGACAATTACAGCCAAATTGGCGGGCGACTGAAGCCGCTCTACAGCCGCTTCAAATGACTTCGGGAAAGATGCCAATGCTAAGCAAACAGATTCTGCGCCAAACTGCAATCTCGCTGGCCCTGCTTGCCGGCCTCGGCAGCCAGGCGCTCGCCGCCGATTGGCAATGGGCCACGGAAACCGAACAGCGTGCGCTGGCCGATCAGCTGCGCCAGCGTATCGATCAGCAGCTGCCGCGCCCGAGCCTCTCGGCCCCGCGTGGTAGCGCGCAGGTCGTTCTGCAACCGATGTTCTCGGCGCAAGCCGGCAGCTGGCCGTTCGAGCCCTTCGTCAACAATGGCCTGTTCCGGGCCATCGCCAGTTATCAGCCCAGCCACCCGCAGGCAATCACCATCAGCGGTGGAGCGATCACCCTGGAGCAATTGCGCCAGCGCCTGGCCGACGCCAGCATCATCAAGCCCTACAAGGATGGCTACCTGCTCAGCTACCCGCTGATGATCGCCCCAGGCGGCGCGCTGCTGGTGCAAAACACCAAGCTCTATCTGTACACACCCAGTGGCACAGCGCTGATCAACCAGGGCACGCTGAGCATTCGCAACGCCACGGTGCAAAGCGTCAGCGAGGGCGATAGCGCCGATACCGACCGCCCATTTCGCCCCTTCATCATCGCCTGGGCCGGAAGCAGCACCGAAGTCAGCGACTCGCTGCTCAGCAAGCTCGGCTACAACGCCCACCTGTCACGTGGCTTGACCAGCGCACGCAGCGCGGCGCAGACCTCTGCACCACCCGCTCAGGTGCTGATTCGCGACAGCCGCTTCGATGCGCTGTCCAGCGTCGAGTTGCAGTATGCGCAGGCGTCGATCGAGCGCAGCGAGTTCACCAATCTGCAGCAGTACGGCATCGACCTGCAGGACAGCCGCCTGCACCTGGCCCACAACCGTATCACCCAGGTTCGCAACCAGAGCGGCATCCGTGTGCGCGGCTCGAGCAGTGGGCTGATCGCCCACAACAAGGTGCTGCAGGCGAGCAAAGCAGGCATCGAGATCAGCGACCAGCAGGGTGACCTGGTGCTCGCCGACAACCAGATAGGGGCCTCCAAGGGCAACGGCGTACTGCTGCGCAATGTGGGCAGCAACAGCGCCAGCACCCTGCTGCTGGTCGGTAACCTCATCGGCAACAATGACGCCAGCGGCATCTACGCCGACAACCTGCAGCGTGGCTACCTGATCGACAACCGGATTCAGGGCAGCCCGGATTATGCGATCAGCACACTGAACCCCCGTGATCAGCGCAGTGAACTGGTGATCATCGGCAATACCCTGAGCCAGATCGGCAACGCCCTGATTCGTACCGAAGGCCTGCAGTCGCTGATTTTGGGTAGCAATGACTACCAGCTGGGGCCAATCACCCAGAGCGTGCTGGTCGGTGACCTGTTGCCGCTGCAGAGCCTGTTGCTCGACGCCACCTACAAGCGCGGCTGCCTGATTCAGGTCAAACCGGCCAGCGCGACCGAGGCCGGCTTCCCGCGCAAGCGCGCCTGTAGCAAAACCGTCCTCGGCGCGACAACGGGCCGCAACCTGAATATGTGAGCCACACGGCGGCAGCGTCCGCGGGCGCTACCGCCTCCTGTCGCCATTAGCGGCTGTGCTGTTGACGTCGCTGTCAGCCGCCCATAGCGATTGCCCCAGGGATGACACGCACAAAAAAGCCCCCGCCGGCTCACACCGGCGGGGGCTTTCTAGTCAGCTAGAACCGGATCAGTTCTTGGCTTTCTTGGCAGCGCGGGTACGCTCGCCTTCGTCGAGGATCTTCTTGCGCAGACGGATCGACTTCGGCGTCACTTCGCACAGCTCGTCGTCCTGGATGAATTCCAGAGCCTGCTCCAGGGTGAAGCGAACCGGCGGCACCAGGGCGATGGTTTCGTCTTTACCCGAAGCACGCATGTTGTCGAGCTTCTTGCCTTTGGTTGGGTTGACGCCCAGGTCGTTGTCGCGGCTGTTCAGGCCGATGATCTGACCGTTGTAGATTTCCTGGCCGTGCTCGACGAACAGCTTGCCGCGCGCCTGCAGGGTTTCCAGGGAGTAGGTCAGTGCCTTGCCGGTATCGATCGATACCAGTACGCCGTTCTGGCGGCCGGACATGTGGCCCGACTTCATCACGTCGTAACGGTCGAAGATCGAGGTCAGGATGCCGGCACCGTTGGTGAGGGTCAGGAAGGCGTTACGGAAGCCGATCAGACCACGCGCCGGGATGTTGTATTCCAGGCGTACGCGACCTTTGCCGTCCGGCACCATATTGCTCAGGTCGCCTTTACGCAGACCCATTTCTTCCATGACCTTGCCCTGGGATTCTTCCGGGATGTCGATGGTGACGTTTTCATAGGGTTCGTGTTTCACGCCACCCACTTCACGGATGATCACTTCCGGACGACCAACGCCCATTTCGAAGCCTTCGCGACGCATGTTCTCGATCAGTACCGACAGGTGCAGTTCACCACGGCCGGAGACCTTGAACTTGTCGGCCGAGTCGCCTTCTTCAACGCGCAGGGCCACGTTGTACAGCAGCTCCTTGTCCAGACGCTCCTTGATGTTACGGCTGGTGACGAACTTGCCTTCCTTGCCGCAGAACGGCGAATCGTTGACCTGGAAGGTCATGGATACGGTCGGCTCGTCGACGGTCAGCGGGGTCATCGCTTCGACGTTGTTCTGGTCGCACAGGGTGTCGGAGATGAACAGTT
Organism: Pseudomonas sp. URMO17WK12:I2; assembly: GCF_003253735.1. Taxonomy (GTDB): domain Bacteria; phylum Pseudomonadota; class Gammaproteobacteria; order Pseudomonadales; family Pseudomonadaceae; genus Aquipseudomonas. The sequence continues at coordinate 758,320 of NZ_QKYW01000001.1, forward strand.
CGTCCATGCCGCTGACGCAGACGATGTCGCCGGCGGTGGCTTCTTCGACGTCCACACGGTGCAGACCGTGGTGGCCCATCAGCTTGAGGATACGGCCGTTACGCTTCTTGCCGTCGACGTCGATGGCGGTAACCGGGGTGTTCGGCTTGACGCGACCACGGGCGATACGGCCAACACCGATGATGCCCAGGAAGCTGTTGTAGTCCAGTGCCGAGATCTGCATCTGGAACGGACCGTCGATATCGACGTTCGGCGCCGGCACGTGGTCGACGATGGCCTGGTACAGCGGGGTCAGGTCTTCGGCCATGTCGGTGTGGTCCAGACCGGCGATGCCGTTCAGGGCCGAGGCGTAGACGACCTGGAAGTCCAGTTGCTCCTCGGTGGCACCGAGGTTGTCGAACAGGTCGAAGATCTGATCCATGACCCAGTCAGGACGCGCACCCGGGCGGTCGATCTTGTTGATCACCACGATCGGACGCAGGCCGGCTTCGAAAGCCTTCTTGGTCACGAAGCGGGTTTGCGGCATCGGGCCGTCCTGGGCATCAACGACCAGCAGTACGGAGTCGACCATCGACATCACGCGCTCTACTTCACCGCCGAAGTCGGCGTGGCCGGGGGTGTCGACGATGTTGATGCGGTAGTTGTTCCACTTGATGGCGGTGTTCTTGGCCAGAATGGTAATACCGCGCTCTTTTTCCTGGTCGTTGCTGTCCATCACGCGCTCGTCGTTGAGCTCGCTGCGCTCCAGGGTGCCGGACTGACGCAGCAGGGCGTCGACCAGGGTGGTCTTGCCATGGTCAACGTGGGCGATGATGGCGATGTTGCGTAGATTGTCGATCACAGTAGTTGTCTCGTAGGTTGGGTCGGGCTACCCAGCAGTTGCATTCAGCGGCCCAACGCGAAAAATCGGAATTAAGGATAAAGGCAGTCTGTTAACGCTGTGTGGCGACAAACTCGTCGCCAATCGGGTCGGGAGGGCGATGGCGGATGCTGCCGCCATTGAGCCCGGGCGTCTTATGCCGGACGATAAACTCGCACATTGGCATGTCCCTCGCTCAGCAGGTGGTGGGCATGCAGGCGACTCATCACGCCTCGGTCGCAATACAGGAGGTACTGGCGGCTAGCGTCCAGTTCCTTGAAACGGTTGTTGATGGCATAGAACGGCATGGCCTGCACGTCGATACCGGCCAGCTCGAGCGGCTCGTCCTCGACCTGGTCGGGGTGGCGAATGTCGATCACCACGTGGCCTGGCAAGGCCTCGGCGACTTCCTCGACCTGCACGTCCTGGCCCAGCTCTTCGATCACCCGATCGATGGCGATCAGCCGGGCCCGTTCGAGAGCGCGGTCGAGCACCGCCATGTCGAACTGCTCTTCTTCGTAAACGACGCGATTGGGCTTGGCCTTGGTGGTCGGGTTCACCGAAATCACGCCGCAGTATTCTGGCATGTGGCGGGCGAACTCGGCGGTGCCGATTGCCTCAGCGGTATCGATGATGTCCTGTTTGTGGCTGGCGATCAGCGGGCGCAGTACCAGCTTGTCGGTCACCGAGTCGATCACCGAGAGGTTCGGCAGGGTCTGGCTGGACACTTGGCTGATCGCCTCGCCGGTCACCAGCGCGTCGATCTGCAGGCGCTCGGCCAGACGGCTGGCGGCGCGCAGCATCATGCGCTTGAGCGTCACGCCCATGTAGCTGTTGTCGACCTTGCCGAGAATTTCGCCGAGCACTTCCTCGAACGGCACGCTGATGAACAGCACGCGCTGCGAGCGACCGTACTTCTGCCACAGGAAGTGGGCGACTTCCATCACCCCCAGTTCGTGGGCACGGCCACCGAGATTGAAGAAGCAGAAATGGGTCATCAGGCCGCGGCGCATGACCTGGTAGGCGGCGACGGTGGAATCGAAGCCGCCGCTCATCAACACCAGGGTCTGCTCGAGCGAGCCAAGCGGATAACCACCCAGGCCCGGGTGCTGGTGATGTATGACGTACAGGCGCTGATTGCGGATCTCGATGCGCACTTCGACCTCGGGCTTCTTCAGGTCGATACCGGCAGCGCCGCACTGCTGACGCAGCTGGCTGCCGACATAACGCTCCACATCGATGGAGGAGAAGGTGTGGCGCCCGCCGCGCTTGCAGCGTACCGAGAAGATCTTGCCTGGCAGCAGATCACCATAATGAAGCATGCACTTGGCGACGATGTCGTCGAAGTCGCCCAGCGGGTATTCGTCGATCTGCAGAAAGTGCTGGATGCCCGGCACACAGCTCAGGCGCTCGATGATTTCCTGCAAGACCTTGGGCTCGGCCGCCTCGGTTTTCACTTCCAGATTGTCCCAGACACCCGTCACCTGCAGCTGCGGGTCGAGATCACGCAACACCAAGCGGATGTTCTTGGCCAGCTGCCGGATGAAGTTCTTGCGAACCGGCGGGCTCTTGATGGTGATTTCCGGGAAGACTTTGACGATCAGTTTCATGGGAGCAAATATCGGGCGCCAGGGCCTGAAAAACAGGGGCGCGGATTATAAAGGAAATTGCTCAACCTTTGATCGAAAATCCGCAAACAATCTGTCATCGCACCAAAATAGAGCAAAGCTTAGATAAAGCGCACCAACAAAGAGCCTTCATGTCTGCTTTTGTGGCACCAACACCCGCTGCAACGCTGATTTTCAGGGCATGCGTCCATCACGGGGCACTGGCATGCATATTGCTCCCTTGTGAGGCAGGGTGTCCTGGCCGACTATCGGGCCCGGCGTCACGAACTCAAAGAAGGGTCAAAGAGACCCTATCCACCTGGAGGACAACATGTCTAAGGCCGTTCAACTGATCAAAGAACACGACGTGAAGTGGGTAGACCTGCGCTTCACCGACACCAAGGGTAAGCAGCACCACGTGACCATGCCGGCCCGTGACGCCCTGGACGACGAATTCTTCGAAGTCGGCAAAATGTTCGACGGCTCCTCCATCCATGGCTGGAAAGGCATCGAAGCCTCCGACATGATCCTGCTGCCGGACGACAGCACTGCCGTGCTCGACCCGTTCACCGAAGAGCCGACCCTGATTCTGGTCTGCGACATCATCGAGCCGAGCACCATGCAGGGCTACGATCGCGACCCGCGCTCCATCGCTCGCCGCGCCGAGGAATACCTGAAGACCACCGGTATCGGTGACACCGTATTCGTGGGTCCGGAGCCTGAGTTCTTCATCTTCGACGAAGTGAAGTTCAAGTCCGACATCTCCGGCTCCATGTTCAAGATCTACTCCGAACAAGGTTCCTGGATGACCGACCAGGACGTCGAAGGCGGCAACAAGGGCCACCGCCCTGCCGTCAAAGGCGGTTACTTCCCGGTTCCGCCGTGCGACCACGACCACGAAATCCGTACTGCCATGTGTAATGCCATGGAAGAAATGGGCCTGGTCATCGAAGTTCACCACCACGAAGTGGCGACTGCCGGCCAGAACGAAATCGGTGTGAAGTTCAACACCCTGGTTGCCAAGGCTGACGAAACCCAGACCCTGAAGTACTGCGTGCACAACGTAGCCGATGCCTATGGCAAAACCGCTACCTTCATGCCCAAGCCGCTGTACGGCGACAACGGTTCGGGTATGCACGTACACATCTCGGTTTCCAAAGACGGCAAGAACACCTTCGCCGGTGAAGGCTATGCCGGCCTGTCGGAAACCGCGCTGTACTTCATCGGCGGCATCATCAAGCACGGCAAGGCACTGAACGGCTTCACCAACCCGTCGACCAACTCCTACAAGCGTCTGGTTCCAGGCTTCGAAGCGCCGGTCATGCTGGCCTACTCGGCCCGTAACCGCTCGGCCTCGATCCGTATCCCGTACGTTTCCAGCCCGAAAGCCCGCCGCATCGAAGCGCGCTTCCCGGATCCGGCTGCCAACCCGTACCTGGCCTTCGCAGCACTGCTGATGGCGGGTCTGGACGGTATCCAGAACAAGATCCACCCTGGCGACGCCGCGGACAAGAACCTGTACGACCTGCCACCGGAAGAAGGCAAGCTGATCCCGCAAGTGTGCGGCAGCCTGAAAGAAGCCCTGGAAGAGCTGGACAAGGGCCGTGCGTTCCTGACCAAGGGCGGCGTATTCTCCGACGACTTCATCGATGCCTACATCGAGCTGAAATCGGAAGAAGAAATCAAGGTGCGCACTTTCGTGCACCCGCTGGAATACGACCTGTACTATAGCGTCTAAGCCAGATTCGCTGCGCCTAGCAGCGTGACCAAACCTCTCCGGTTCTGCCGGGGAGGTTTTTTTATGGCCTGCCATTCCTGGCGGCCGTCGCAGGCGACGTTAAAACGGCTCCCGGCCATTTTTTATGGTTCTCTGCATTTTTAGGGGGGGAGTGCCTGGCTGACACTGGACTGGCAAGTTTGTGTGCGTTTCGCTTACTCGCTTAACACTATCCTTTACCGCGTGTGCTGAGCGTTTGGGTTGCGCCCCTTACGGGCGCCACACCTTTCTTGCTTGCCCAAGAAAGGTGTGCCAAAGAAGGGCATCCCGACATCCGGGATTCGCTACGCGAAACTTCCCTCGCTCCGGCGCCGCTCCGGGGGCCGGCTTACATGGGCCATCCCTGGCCCATTACGCCTCTCGCCGCATCCATGCGGCTCGTCCCCCTACGCACCACCTCCACTCGGCCTCCTGACGGGACCGGAGCGCGAGCTTGCAAGATTTCCGCAGGCTCAAGCTCGGCGGCGTCTGTTTTTGCTTTTGCTCTCGTGCTGCGATCTCACAGGCGACGCTCGGGTCCCCTTCAGGAGGCCGAGTGGAATCACCGAGGAAGGGGTTGAGCGACATGGATGTCGCGAGAGCCGCGATGGGCCAGGGAGTGCCCTTCGCGGCGTGCCCCTGGAGTGGTGATGGAATGAGGGAACCGCGGCGCAGCCGGGGCCGGATGTAGGGGTGTGTTTCTTTGCTTACTTTCTTTGCACAAGCAAAGAAAGTAAGGCGCCCGTAAGGGGCGCAACCCGTCAGGCCAGGCGACGGGCCAATGGAAAGTGCCAAGTCATCGACAGCTAACACTTAATTGCCAGTCTGGTGTTAAGCCGCACTTTCCCCAAACCAAGCAAAGAATCATTTTCTGTGCCCGGCTATTTTTCGGCGCCAGTGCAAATCCCTGGCGTGGCGAGCTTGCCAGCACGCCGAAGCGATGCAAGGCTATCGACATCACTCAATGCGGAGACCGGCCCGATGCGCCGCCTGCTCACTTGCCTGCTGCTGACCCTGGCCCTGCCGGTCAGCGCACAGATCTACAAGTACACCGACGCCAACGGTAATACGGTGTTTACCAATCAGCCGCCCGAAGGCACCAAGGCGGAGAGCGTCGAGCTCAAGCCGATCAATACCACCGAGCCAGCCAAGGCCGCCCAGGAGCAGACGCCGCGCCTCAGCGAACTGCCGGCCGAGCCCTACCAGATTCTCGAACTGCGTGACCTGCCGAACGAAGAAGCGTTGCGCGCCAACAACGGTACCTTCTCCGTAGGTGTCACCATCGAGCCGCGCCTGGGACCGGGCCATACCCTGCGCCTGCTGCTGGACGGCAAACCCTACGGCACGCCAAGCAGCGTGCCGCGTCTGCAACTGACCGAAGTCGACCGCGGCGAGCACAGCCTGGCCGTTGCGGTGATGCAGGGCGAACGTATCGTCCAGCAAAGCGAGACGCGCACCTTCACGGTGCAGCGGGTCAGCGCCAACAGCCCGGCCCGGGGTAAGTGAGCCCCATGCGCACACTGCTTTTCGCCCTGCTGCTGGTCGCCATGCCAAGCGTTGCCCAGGTGTATACCTACGTGGATGCCGAGGGTAACCGGGTGTTCACCGACAGCCCGCGCGACGGCAACGCCAAGCAGGTGCAGATGGCTCCATCCAACCGCATCGAGCCGCCGACCCGCCGCCTGTCACCTCCCGCCCCTGCCGCCCCAGCCGGGCCGATCCTCAGCTACGAGTTGCTGCGCATCACCATCCCGCAGCCCGACGCCACCATCAACGACGGCGCCGGCAACCTGATCGTCACCGTCAATGCCGAGCCGGGCCTGCACCCCGGCCACAGCTATCGCCTGCTGCTCGACGGCCAACCCTACGGTAACGCCGGACGAAGCCCGGTGTTTCCCCTGGAGAACATCGACCGCGGCACCCACCAGATCGCCGTGGAGATCATCACCGAAGGCGGCATCATCGTCGAACGCACGCCCAGCCAGCCGTTTCACATGAAGCGCGTGTCCCTGGCCCAGAAGCGCAAGGTTCGCCCCTGCGAGAAAGACGATTACGGCGTGCGCCCCGAATGCCCGATCGAGGACAAGCCCAAGGAAGAAGACAAAGGCATCATCAGCATCCTGCCCTTCCTTTGAGAGCCCGTGCACGATCTGTCGGCTCGACTTCAGCGCTTTGCCTGAAGATGGCGATAGCGGACATGGGACGCTGCAGCTTTTGTGGGAGGGGCTTTAGCCCCGAGCCCTTTGCGCCTAGATAGACACACTCGCGGCCGAAACTGCGCCCACAAGGTCGCTGGATAATGCGCTCTTGCCTCCTAGCAGCCTCCTCAATGTCGCCTAAAAGACCGTAAACAAGCTCCAGTTCCACCGGCCCTAGACTGAGGCCCCATCAATACGCACCATTAAGGTGCGCATTGGCGCACTCATTTCTATACTCGTCCCAAATTGGCACACACCTGCCCTGTGGCGCTGCGCCGAAAAGTGACCATTCCCGGTGATTTTTCAGGATCAACGCTTCTTTGCAGGGCTTTGGTTTGCTTCTTGCATTTTCTCCTCATACCGCCGCGACAGGTGAGCATCACTGCTCCGCTCGCCGGCCCTTCTGCTTTTCAGCGCACGAGGAACGACTTTTGGCTGGCCCACATCCGCAACGAGACATACCACGCTGCGCCACGTTGCCAGACCACGACGCTGCCGAGTTCCAGGCACAACGCACATTGCTAGGCGCTGCCCGATGATCATCAACGACTCCTTGCATCGCCTGCTGCTCGACAACCTGACCACGGCGACGCTGCTGCTCAACGCCGACCTGCGCCTGGAGTACATGAACCCCGCCGCGGAGATGCTGCTGGCAGTCAGTGGCCAGCGCAGCCATGGCCAGTTCATCAGCGAGCTGTTCACCGAAACCCGCGAAGCCCTGAGCGCCCTGCGCCAGGCGGTAGCCGAGGCGCATCCATTCAACAAACGCGAAGCGGTGCTGACCACCCAGACCGGGCAGAGCCTGACCGTCGACTACGCGGTGACGCCGGTGCTCACCCGTGGTGAAACCATGCTGCTGCTGGAGGTACACCCGCGCGATCGACTGCTACGCATCACCAAGGAAGAAGCGCAGCTGTCCAAGCAGGAAACCACCAAGCTGTTGGTGCGTGGCCTGGCCCACGAAATCAAGAATCCCCTGGGCGGCATTCGTGGCGCCGCCCAGTTGCTGGCCCGCGAGCTGCCTGAGGAAAGCCTCAAGGATTACACCAACGTGATCATCGAGGAGTCCGACCGCCTGCGTAATCTGGTCGACCGCATGCTTGGCTCCAACAAGCTGCCGTCCCTGGCGATCACCAACGTGCACGAAGTGCTCGAGCGCGTCGCCAGCCTGGTGGAGGCGGAAAGTCAGGGCAGCGTGGTGCTGGTTCGCGACTACGACCCGAGCATTCCCGACCTGATCATCGACCGCGAGCAGATGATTCAGGCAGTGCTCAACATCGTGCGCAACGCCATGCAGGCACTGGCCTCCAAACCCGAGCTGCGCCCTGGCCGCATCACCCTGCGCACGCGCACCCTGCGCCAGTTCACCATCGGTTATATCCGCCACCGCCTGGTGACCAAAATCGAGATCATCGACAACGGCCCGGGCATCGCCCCGGAACTGCAGGAAACCATCTTCTATCCCATGGTCAGCGGGCGTGCCGACGGCACCGGGCTGGGCCTGGCGATCACCCAGAACATCATCAGTCAGCATCAAGGCCTGATCGAATGCGAGAGCCATCCCGGACAAACCGTGTTCTCGATCTTTCTGCCGCTGGAACAAGGAGCAACCCCGACATGAGCCGCAGTGAAACCGTATGGATCGTTGACGACGACCGCTCCATCCGCTGGGTCCTGGAAAAGGCCCTGCAGCAGGAAGGCATGAGCACCCAGAGCTTCGACAGCGCCGATGGCGTGCTGGGCCGACTCTCCCGTCAGCAGCCGGACGTGATCATTTCCGACATCCGCATGCCCGGCTCCAGCGGCCTTGAGCTGCTGTCGAGCATCCGCGAAATGCACCCGCGCCTGCCGGTGATCATCATGACCGCCCACTCCGATCTGGACAGCGCCGTGGCGTCTTACCAGGGCGGTGCGTTCGAGTACCTGCCCAAGCCCTTCGACGTCGACGAAGCGGTATCGCTGGTCAAGCGCGCCAATCAGCACGCCAAGGAGCAACAGGGCCTGCATGTGCCGGCCGTGCAGGCGCGCACCCCGGAAATCATCGGTGAAGCGCCGGCGATGCAGGAGGTGTTTCGCGCCATCGGCCGCTTGAGCCATTCCAACATCACCGTGCTGATCAATGGCGAATCGGGTACCGGTAAAGAGCTGGTTGCCCATGCCCTGCACCGTCACAGCCCGCGGGCGGCGTCGCCGTTCATCGCGCTGAACATGGCGGCGATCCCCAAGGATCTGATGGAGTCCGAGCTGTTCGGCCACGAGAAAGGAGCCTTCACCGGTGCGGCCAACCAGCGTCGCGGGCGCTTCGAGCAGGCCGACGGCGGTACGTTGTTCCTCGACGAGATCGGCGACATGCCGGCCGACACCCAGACCCGCCTGCTGCGCGTGCTGGCCGACGGCGAGTTCTATCGGGTCGGCGGTCATACACCGGTCAAGGTGGACGTACGCATCATCGCCGCCACTCACCAGAATCTGGAAAGCCTGGTCACCGCCGGCAAGTTTCGTGAAGACCTGTTCCACCGCCTCAACGTGATCCGCATCCATATTCCGCGCCTGTCGGATCGCCGCGAAGACATCCCCACCCTCGCCCGCCACTTCCTCAGCCGCGCGGCCACGGAGCTGGCGGTCGAGCCCAAGCTGCTCAAAAGCGAAACCGAGGACTACCTGCAGCAGCTGCCGTGGCCCGGCAACGTGCGCCAACTGGAGAACACCTGCCGGTGGATCACCGTGATGGCCTCGGGGCGCGAAGTGCATGTCGATGACCTGCCGCCCGAGCTGCTGGTACAGCCCCAGGACAACGCACCGGTCAGCAACTGGGAACAGGCGCTGCGCCAGTGGGCCGATCAGGCACTGGGCCGTGGCCAGTCGAACCTGCTCGACACCGCGGTGCCGGCCTTCGAACGGATCATGATCGAGACCGCCCTCAAGCACACCGCCGGCCGCCGCCGCGACGCCGCCCTGCTGCTCGGCTGGGGGCGTAACACCCTGACCCGCAAGATCAAGGAGCTGGGCATGAACGTTGGTGGCGGCGAAGACGACGACAGCGACGACAACTAAGCCGCGCCGCGACACCGAGAACGCCGCGCCCCGACCAGGGCGCGGCGTTTTTATGGGCAATGGTTCGGCAGCATCTGGAGTTGTGAGAGCGGGCAGAGACGCCTAGTCCATGCCCGCGATGCAAGCACTGCCGATATCAGCCTGGACCAGCTGCCGTATCGACTCATCGAGACCTGCGCCGTCCATACCATCGATTCGCGCGCATGGCGCGCTCCCACATTTGTACCGCATGCAAATCTGGCCCTTCCTTCTACCCGAAGAATGCATGTCATCAGCCCGTAGCCTGCGGTTGAGCTACGCGAAACCCAGGAAAGCTATCCAGCTGTCGCTGAGCTCGACCCGGGCTACCGCACCTTAGCCGTGAGTGCGGTTGTGGGAGAGGGCGGGGACGCCTAGTCCATACCCGCGATGCAGGCGCCGCCGACAGTAAGCGGGAGTCAATCACCTTGTTGGGTCATCTAGACCTGTGCCGTCTGCTCTACCGCCGTTCGCGGGCATGGCCCGCTCCCACATCTCCCGCAGGCAGCCCTGATATCTCTCACAACGTAGGAATGCACGTCATCAGCGCACGACAGGTGCATTCATGCACCTGAGCGGAACATCCGCGGCGAAATTCAAGAATCCCAAAAGCGCGGCAATAGATGCTACAGCCCAGCATTCACGGGCCCTGCAGCAAATTAACCAAAACTGGCACGCCCCCTGCAATGGTACTGATAACCCAGTTTCGGGGACCTTGGTACAGGCAGGCCGGGGATTCCCCTCTTTCTTTGGGAGCCTCGGTACAGGCAGGCCGGGGATTCCCCTCTTTCTTTGGGAGCCTCGGTACAGGCAGGCCGGGACCTCCCTTCTTTCTTCGGGGACTCTGATACAGGCAGATCAGACAATCCCCCTTTTCTTCGGGAGCCCTGGTACAGGCAGGCCGGGATCTCCCTCTTTTCTTCCTAACGCGGCGCCAGACGAACCGTCAGGCGCCAGCGGCCTTCCACCTCTTCGGCATCCATTGCAGCGCGCAGCGGGCGAGCCGCGACCACGCGCACTTCCAGCTCGCGCCCGTCGCGCACCACGCGCCAGTTCGCGGCACGCCCGGCGATCTGCAGCTGGCCTTGGCGCTCACGCCCCAGCCCCTTGAAACGCAGCGCAAAGGTGCCATGGGCATCGCTGACCTGCACCTGGGGTTCGACGTTGAACCACAACAGCAGGCGATCATCCTCGGTCTCGACGGCCTTGAGGTGCATGGCGTCCGGATGAAACAGCCGGCCGATCATCAACCCGATCAAAAAGCCGAAAATCGCCAGCGAGCCGATCACCCGCACCCACGGGCGCGGCCTTGGCGGCTTATCCGGCGTAGAATGGCGGCCATATTCTGGCCTGGAGCCGTGCATGTTTCATGTAATCCTTTTTCAACCGGAAATACCACCCAACACCGGCAACGTTATCAGGCTTTGTGCAAACAGCGGCTGCCACCTGCACCTGGTCGAGCCACTGGGCTTCGAACTGGACGACAAGCGCCTGCGCCGCGCCGGGCTGGACTATCACGAATACGCGCCACTCAAGCGCCACGCCAGCCTGGAAGCGTGCCTGGAAAGCCTCGACCAGCCGCGGGTCTTCGCCTTTACCACCAAGGGCTCGCAGCCTTTCCATGAAGTCGCCTACCAGCCGGGCGATGCCTTTCTGTTCGGCCCGGAAAGCCGTGGCCTGCCACAGGAGATCCGCGATGCCTTGCCCGAAGCGCAGCGCGTGCGCCTGCCGATGCGCGAAGGCTGTCGCAGCCTGAACCTGTCCAACACCGTGGCAGTGGCCGTCTACGAAGCCTGGCGCCAGAACGGCTTCGCCATGGACTGACGGCAACGGCTGTAGCCCAGCCATAAAAAAACGCCCCGAAGGGCGTTTTTTGTGCGCAGGCCGCGGGCTCAGTTGGCCTGTTGGCGCTGCAGCTCCTGGGCGTACAGGGCGTCGAAGTTCACCGGGGCCAGCATCAGCGCCGGGAACGAGCCGCGAACTACCAGGCTGTCCAGGGTTTCACGGGCGTATGGGAACAGGATGTTCGGGCAGAATGCACCGAGGGTGTGGCTCATGGACTCGGCATCCAGACCCTTGATCAGGAAGATACCAGCCTGTTGCACTTCGGCGATAAAGGCGGTTTCTTCACCGTTCTTGACGGTCACCGACAGGGTCAGCACCACTTCGTGGAAGTCGCCTTCCAGGCCCTTCTGGCGGGTGTTGAGGTCCATCGAGACGCTCGGCGTCCACTCCTGACGGAAGATCTCGGGGCTCTTCGGCGCTTCGAAGGACAGGTCACGCACATAGATGCGCTGCAGGGAGAACTGAGGGGTCTGTTCGCCTTGGGCGGCGCCATTAGCTTGTTCGGTCATGGGGCAAAGCCTTCTGCTGTAGGACTTAAAGGGAAATCAGGCGTTGAGCAGCGCGTCGAGCTTGCCGGCCCGTTCCAGGGCAAACAGATCGTCGCAGCCACCCACATGGGTATCACCGATCCATATCTGCGGCACCGAGGTGCGGCCGGCCTTGCGCGTCATCTCGGCGCGCACGTCGGGTTTGCCGTCGACACGGATCTCGTCGAACGACACGCTTTTGCTGGTCAGCAGCTGCTTGGCGCGGATGCAGTAGGGGCACCAGTCGCTGGAGTAGATGACGACCTGGGCCATGTCACTTCACCACGGGCAGGTTATCGCCACGCCAGGTGGCGATGCCGCCGCCCAGACGCGCGGCGGTGAAACCGGCCTTCTGCAATTCACGGGCGGCGGTGCCGGCCTGCTGGCCTAGGGCGTCGACGACGATGATGGTCTTGGCCTTGTGCTTTTCCAGCTCGGCCAGGCGCGAAGCCAGCTTGTCGTAAGGGATGTTCAGGGCACCGACGATATGGCCGGTGTCGAAATCCTTCTTGCTGCGAATGTCGACCACCACGCCTTCATCGCGGTTGATCAGCGCCGTCACTTCGCGGCTGCTCAGGCTTTTGCCGCCCTTGCTCAGCTCGGTGAAGATCAGCAGCGCAAGAATGATGACGAACAGACCGGCTAGGATGAAGTGGTTGGTAGCGAATTCAATCAGGTTGGCAAGCATCACGCGGTTCCGGGGCGGTAAAATGCCGGCCAGTATACACAGCAAGGTGAGTCCACCAAAGGCCGCACGGCGGTGACGGGATCTTTCCGGCGCCGTAGAATGTCTGACCGTTTTCAGTAGGTCGCCTCCCCGGGCGGCCGCCTCCGGATCGCCGCGGGCGAGCACCTGCTCGCTGCCGGCCTTCATTGCGTACCCCAAGCAGAGCGAGCCCCGTATGAGCGCAGCGCCCAAACCCCTGGTTCTGGTCATTCTCGACGGCTTCGGCCACAGCGACACGCCCGAGCACAACGCCATTTTCGCCGCCAACACGCCGGTCTATGACCGCCTGCGTGCCACCCAGCCCCATGGGCTGATTTCCGGCAGCGGCATGGACGTCGGCCTGCCGGACGGGCAGATGGGCAACTCCGAGGTCGGCCACATGAACCTCGGCGCGGGCCGCGTGGTGTATCAGGACTTCACCCGGGTGACCAAGGCGATCCGCGACGGCGAGTTCTTCGAGAACCCGGCGATCACTGGTGCTGTAGACAAAGCAGTTGGCGCCGGCAAGGCCGTGCATATCCTCGGCCTGCTGTCCGATGGCGGTGTGCACAGCCACCAGGATCATCTGGTCGCCATGGCCGAACTGGCCGCGCGCCGCGGCGCCGAAAAGATCTACCTGCATGCCTTTCTCGATGGCCGCGACACGGCGCCGAAAAGCGCCCAGAGCTCCATCGAACTGCTCGACGCCACCTTCGCCAGGCTCGGCAAGGGCCGCATCGCCTCGCTGATCGGCCGCTACTTCGCCATGGATCGCGACAACCGCTGGGACCGCGTAGCCCAGGCCTACAACCTGATCGCCGATGGCCACAGCCAGTACCAGGCGGACACCGCCGTGGCTGGCCTGCAAGCCGCCTATGCCCGCGACGAGAGCGACGAGTTCGTCAAGGCCACAAGCATTGGCGAGCCGGTGCGCGTCGAGGATGGCGACGCGGTGGTGTTCATGAACTTCCGCGCCGACCGCGCCCGCGAGCTGACCCGCGCGTTCGTCGAGCCAGGCTTCGATGCCTTCGAGCGCGCCCGCGTGCCACAGACCGCTGGTTTCATCATGCTCACCCAGTACGCGGCCAGCATCGACACGCCCAGCGCCTACAAGCCCGAGCCGCTGGTCAACGTGCTCGGCGAATACCTGGCCAACAACGGCAAGACCCAGCTGCGCATCGCCGAGACCGAGAAATACGCCCACGTGACCTTCTTCTTCTCCGGCGGCCGCGAAGAGCCCTTCCCGGGCGAAGAGCGCATCCTGATTCCCTCGCCAAACGTCGCCACCTACGATCTGCAGCCGCAGATGAACGCCCCCGAAGTGACCGACAAGATCGTCGATGCCATCGAGAACCAGCGCTTTGATGTGATCGTGGTCAACTACGCCAACGGCGACATGGTCGGCCATACCGGCGTGTTCGAGGCGGCAGTTGCGGCGGTTGAATGCCTGGACACCTGCGTCGGGCGCATCGTCGAGGCGCTGGACAAGGTCGGTGGCGAAGCGCTGATCACCGCCGACCACGGCAACGTCGAGCAGATGCAGGATGAGTGCACCGGCCAGGCGCACACCGCACACACCTGTGAGCCGGTGCCGTTCATCTATGTCGGCAAGCGTGACGTGAGCATCCGCGAAGGCGGCGTGCTGGCCGACGTGGCCCCCACCCTGCTGACCCTGATGGGCATGCCGGTTCCGAAGGAAATGACCGGCACCAGCATCGTCACCCTCAACTGACGATATCGGCCACCGGTCGACAGTGGCACGCCTTGGGTCGCAATCCACGACCCGGGGCGTTCTTTTTAACCCGCGCCAAAGGCATACTAGGCGCGTTCCCCGCCAGGTACCGCCTGCACCATGCTCCGTGTCCTCACTTTCATCCTCATGACCAGCCTGCTGGCACCGGCGTTCGCCGATCAGAAAGCCGATACCCAGAAGCAGCTGGAAGCGGCGCGCGCCGACGTCGCCGAACTGAAGAAACTGCTGGAGCAGCTGCAGCAGGAAAAATCCGGCGTGCAGAAGCAGCTCAAGACCACCGAAACAGAAATGGGTGAGCTGGAGAACCAGGTCAAAGGCCTGCGCGAAGAACTGCAGGACAGCGAAGAAGAGCTCAAGCGCCTCGATCAGGAGAAAAAAAAACTCCAGGGCGCGCGCCTTGAACAGCAACGACTGATCGGCATTCAGGCCCGCGCGGCCTATCAGGGTGGGCGGCAGGAGTACATCAAGCTGCTGCTCAACCAGCAGAACCCGGAAAAATTCTCCCGCACCCTCACCTATTACGATTACCTCGCCGAAGCGCGCATGGGCCAGTTAACGGCCTTCAACGAGACGCTGCGCCAGTTGGCCAACGTCGAGAAGGACATCAGCCATCACCAGGCGCAATTGCAGGCGCAGAAAGGCGAGCTGGACAGCCGCAGCGCCCAGCTGGCCGAAGTGCGCAAGGAACGTCAGCTGGCCCTGGCCAAGCTGAACAAGGATTACACCGCCCGCGACCAGCGCCTCAAGGCCCGCGAGCAGGAGCAGGCCGAACTCGGCCGGGTGCTCAAGACCATCGAGGAAACCCTCGCCCGCCAGGCCCGTGAAGCCGAGGCGCAGCGCCAGCGCGAACTCGCCGCGGCCCGTGAGAAGCCCAGCGCGCCTGCCGCTACCGGCAAGCGTGCGGAAAGCGGCCCGCTGGTCAGCTCAGGCGCCACCTATGGCGGCCCGTTCGCCAACGCCAAAGGCAAGCTGCCGTGGCCAGTCAATGGCCGACTTGTTGCAAGATATGGAACCCCACGGGGCGAAGACGCTCGGACTAAGTGGGATGGCGTGCTGATCGGCGCCACCGCTGGCAGCCAGGTACGCGCCGTGCATGGTGGTCGAGTGGTGTTCGCAGACTGGTTGCGCGGTTCCGGGCTTCTGGTCATTCTCGACCATGGCAACGGTTACCTGACCCTGTACGGGCACAACCAGAGTCTGCTCAAGGACGCTGGAGACATCGTCAAAGCCGGGGACCCTATCGCCACCGTCGGTACCAGCGGTGGCCAGGACACCCCAGCACTGTATTTCGCGATTCGCCAGCAGGGCCGCGCCAGCGATCCGGCCCAATGGTGTCGGGCGCAAGGATAAGCGCCATCTCATTGTCGTAGGAGTTAGTTCGAATGCCGCATCTGTCACGCCTCACCTCCCTGGCCCTGGCGATTGCCCTGCTCGGTGGCGCACCTGTGCTGCATGCCGACCAGGCTCCGATCAGCCCGCCGCCGGCCGCCGACCAGAATGCAGCCCCGCTGCCACTGGACGAGCTGCGCACCTTCGCCGAGGTGATGGACCGTATCAAGGCCGCCTACGTCGAGCCGGTCACCGACAAGGAACTGCTGGAGAACGCCATCAAGGGCATGCTCAGCAACCTCGACCCGCATTCGGCCTACCTCGACCCGAAAGCCTTCGCCGAACTGCAGGAGAGCACCAGCGGCGAATTCGGCGGCCTGGGTATCGAAGTTGGCACCGAAGATGGCTTCATCAAGGTGGTCTCGCCCATCGATGACACCCCAGCCTCCAAGGCCGGCATTCACCCCGGCGACCTGATCGTCAAGATCGACGGCAAGCCGACCAAGGGCCAGTCGATGATGGAGGCCGTGGAAAGCATGCGCGGCAAGGCCGGCAGCAAGATCGTCCTGACCCTGGTACGTGAAGGCGGCAAGCCGTTCGACGTGGAGCTGACCCGCGCGGTGATCAAGGTCACCAGCGTACGCAGCCAGATGATCGACCCGGGTTACGGCTACATCCGCGTCACCCAGTTCCAGGTCAACACTGGCGAGGAAGTCGGCAAGGCGCTGAACAAGCTGCGCAAGGAAAACGGCAAGAAGCTCAGCGGCCTGGTGCTCGACCTGCGCAACAACCCGGGTGGCGTGCTGCAGTCGGCCGTGGAAGTGGCCGATCACTTCCTCAAGAAGGGCCTGATCGTCTACACCAAGGGCCGTATCCCCAACTCGGAGCTGCGCTTCTCGGCCGACCCGCTGGATGCCAGCGAAGGCGTGCCACTGGTGGTACTGATCAACGGCGGCAGCGCCTCGGCATCGGAAATCGTCGCCGGCGCCCTGCAGGATCACAAACGCGGCATCGTCATGGGCACCGACAGCTTCGGTAAGGGCTCGGTACAGACCGTGCTGCCGCTGAACAACGACCGGGCTCTGAAGATCACCACCGCGCTGTACTTCACCCCCAACGGCCGCTCCATCCAGGCTCAGGGCATCGTCCCGGACGTGGAAGTGGCGCGCGCCAAGCTGACCCGCGAAAGCGACGACCCAAGCCTCAAGGAAGCCGACCTGCAGGGTCATCTGGGCAATGGCAACGGCGGCGCCGATCGCCCGACCCAGAGCGCGCCCGGCAAGGCGGCCCGCCCGCAGGACGACGACTACCAGCTGAGCCAGGCGCTGAACCTGCTCAAGGGCCTGAACGTCACCCGCGCCGACTGAGCCTCGGCCGCCCCCGAAAAGCCCCGACGCAGGCGACTGCCTCGGGGCTTTTTGTTGGTCATGGGCGTCGCTGCACCCATGTTGCAGGCCTTGCGATGGGCAAAAGGAAGGTTCTTCACATTTTTGGGGAATGCTTGGTTGAGACCCGACTGGCAATTAAGTGTTAGCTGTCGATGACTTGGCACTTTCCATTAGCGCGCCGCCTGGCCGGATGGGTTTCGCCCCTTACGGGCGCCTCACTTTCTTTGCTTGTGCAAAGAAAGTAAGCAAAGAAACACACCCCTACATACGGCCCCGGCTGCGCCGGGGTTCCCTCATTCCATCACCACTCCAGGGGCACGCTGCGAAGGGCCATCCCTGGCCCATCGCAGCTCTCGCGACATCCATGTCGCTCAACCCCTTACGTGGCGATTCCAATCGGCCTCCTGAAGGGGACTGGAGCGTCGCCTGTAACATCGCAGCTGAAGAGCAAAGGCATAGACGCTGCCAATTTCAATTTTCGCGGAGATTACCCAAGCTCGCGTTCCGGTCCCGTCAGGAGGCCGAAACGTAGCGAAGCGGAGTAACAGCCGAAGGCTGGCCCGTAGGGCGAGCGCAGCGAGTAGTGGAGGTGTCGTGTAGGGGAGCGAGCCGCATGGATGCGGCGAGAGGCTTAATGGGCCAGGGATGGCCCATGTAAGCCGGCCGCCGGAGCGGCGCCGGAACGAGGAAACGCAGCGAAGCGGAGTAACAGCCGAAAGGCTGGCCCGTAGGGTGAGCAAAGCGAATCAAGTTTCGCGCAGCGAAACCCGGATGTCGGGGTGCCCTTCTTTGGCACACCTTTCTTGGGCAAGCAAGAAAGGTGTGGCGCCCGTAAGGGGCGCAACACAAAGGTTCAGCAGACGCGGTAAAGAATGGTGCTAAGTGATACGCACACAAACTTGCCAGTCCGGTATCAAGACTGACTCTCCCGAGATTCCAAGAAGAACCAAAAGAAAGCCCGCCACAGCGCTCAGCCGTGGCGGGCTTTGCCTGGCGCCGCTTACAGGTAGTTGTTGGTCATCTCGTCGATAAAGCCTTCGTTGCGCATCTGATCGAGGGCCTTTTGCAGGCGCTGCACCACCTCGTCGGGGGTGTCCTTGTTGAGCGCCAGGTACAGCTCCGCCTCGTTGAAACGCAGCACGGTATTCAGGCCGCTGACGCCCTCCTGCTTGGCCAGGTAACGACCAACCGGGTCGGTGGTGGCCCACAGGTCGATCTTGCCGCTAGTGAGTTTCTTGACGTTCTCCTGGTCACGCAGGGCGTTGACCGGCGCCAGGCCCTGGCTTTCCAGGTGCTGGCTGACTGCATCGTTCTTGTAGGCGCCGATGGTGTATTGCCCGGCATCCTTGAGGCTCTTCACGGTCAGGTTGTTGCCCGGCGCCGAGAGCAGCACCCAGCCGGTCTTGGCCAGCGGCCCGACCCACTTGAACAATGGCTGGCGCTCGGGGGTGAAGGTGGTGGAGAACAACCCGTAGTTGGGCTTGTCGAGGGTCAGCTTGTAGAGGCGATCCCAGGGGAAGCGCAGGGTCAGGCTGTACTTGATGTCGGCACGCTTGAACATCTCGCGGACGATCTCGGCGTTGATGCCATCGATGCCATCGTCACGGGCAAAGTTCTTGTCATCCACCGCCATGTTGAATGGCGGGAAGTTCTCGGTCAGCAGTACCACCTTGTAATCGGCTGGCAGCTCGGCCCTGGCCGTGCTAGCGATCAAGGCAAGCCCGAGTAGTGCAATGGTCTTCAATGTGTTCAACATCTGTCGTCCCCGCCACGTGGTTATGATTATGGTTGGCGGCCTCCTGCCGAACTGCGTACCACCGCCTTCCTGGCGAGGGTTGCCGCGCACCTGGGTGCACGGCGCCATGAACGCCGAATCATCGCCACGCCGGCGCCCCTCAGCGCTTGGCGTGCCCCTCAAAGGATCCTAAAGATAACTGTTGAGGATGCTGTCGACGATCCCCTCAGCGCGCATCTTGTCCAGTTCCGACTGCAGCTTCTGTACCACCTCGTCCGGCACGTCCTTGTTCAGTGCCAGATACAGCTGCGCGCTGTTGAACCGCAGGATGGTCTTAAGGCCGCTGACGCCTTCCTGCCGCGCCAGATAACGCCCGGCAGGATCACCCGTCGCCCACAGGTCGATCTGCCCGGCCATCAGCTTCTTGGCATTCTCCTGGTCGCGCAGCGAGGTCACCGGCTGCAGGCCTTCCTTTTCCAAGTGCTCGGCAATCGCATCGCCCTTGTAGGCGCCTATACGGTATTGCTTGGCCTGTTGCAGGTTGTTCACCACCAGCTTGCTGTCGCCGCGCGCCAGCAGCACCCAGTCGTCCGGGCCGATGGGGCCGACCCACTTGAACAGTCCCTCACGTTCGGGCAGCCGCGCAGTCACGAACACCCCGTAGTCGGGCTTTTCCAGTGCGAGCTTGTAGATGCGGTCCCAGGGAAAGCGCAGGGTCAGGCTGTACTTGATGCCGGCGCGCTTGAACATTTCGCGCACCACGTCGACGGCGATGCCATCGACGTTATCTTCCTGGGCGAAGTTCTTGCCGTTGATCGCCATGTTGTACGGCGGGAAGTTTTCCGTCAGCAACACCACGTTGTAGTTCGGGTCGATTTCGGCGCGTGCCACCGATGTCATCAAAAGCAGGGCACTTGCCGCTGCCAACCACAGACGTTTGCACATGTACTGGACTACCTGTCATTCAAAGCGTTGACGGGCGGCCGGAAAGGTAGCGCCCGGCGTGACCGGGCGTCTGGGCAGAAGTGGCGAGCTAGACGCCCTGGCTTGACCCGATCCTTGTCACACGGATGCTAGCTTAGCGCCATTAGCGAGCATCCAAAAGAGCAATTGCACCAAGTTGGGGGCAACGCCCGCACCTGCGCGACCATGCGCAGGTGTTAACGGCTCTAGCGCATGACGATTCCGCGGCTGGCCATATAAGCCTTGGCCTCGGGAACGGTGTACTCGCCAAAGTGGAAGATGCTCGCTGCCAGCACCGCCGCAGCCTTGCCTTCGAGAATGCCGTCGGCCAGGTGCTGCAGGTTGCCGACACCGCCGGAAGCGATCACCGGAATACCGACCGCCTCGCTGATGGCGCGGGTTACGCCCAGGTCATAGCCGCTCTTCACACCATCCTGATCCATGCTGGTGAGCAGGATCTCGCCGGCACCGAGGCCCTCCATCTTCATAGCCCACTGCACGGCGTCCAGCCCGGTGGGTTTGCGGCCACCGTGGGTGAAGATTTCCCAGCGCGGCGTCTCGCCCGGCCCGGAGACCTTCTTGGCATCGATGGCGACGACGATGCACTGCGAACCAAAACGCGACGCCGCCTCGCCAACGAACTCGGGGGTGAAAACCGCGGCAGTGTTGATCGACACCTTGTCGGCACCGGCATTGAGCAGGTTGCGGATATCCATCACGGTACGCACCCCACCACCCACGGTCAGCGGGATGAACACCTGGCTGGCCATGCGCTCGACGGTGTGCAACGTAGTGTCACGGCCATCGACGCTGGCAGTGATGTCGAGAAAGGTAATCTCGTCAGCGCCCTGCTCGTCATAACGGCGGGCGATTTCCACCGGGTCGCCGGCATCGCGGATGTTCTCGAACTTGACGCCCTTGACCACGCGGCCATTGTCCACGTCCAGGCAAGGAATGATGCGTTTAGCCAGTGCCATACGGTGCTCCCGTAGGGTGGGTGCAACCCACCGATAAAGATTGCCTCAGTTACGACGGGTTTCACCCGCCCTACGGCTCAAGCCTTGAAGTTGTCGCAGAACGCCTGCGCTTCAGCCACGTCCAGGGTGCCTTCGTAGATCGCCCGGCCGGTGATGGCGCCGACGATGCCCGGCGAGCGGGCCAGCAGCAGCTTCTCGATATCGCCCAGGTTGTGGATACCGCCTGAGGCGATCACCGGAATGCGGCTGGCAGCGGCCAGCGCGGCGGTGGCTTCGACGTTGCAGCCCTGCATCATGCCGTCCTTGGCGATGTCGGTGTAGACGATCGCCGAGACGCCATCGGCCTCGAAACGCCTGGCCAGATCGGTGGCCTGCACGCTGCTGACTTCCGCCCAGCCATCGGTGGCGACGAAGCCGTCCTTGGCGTCCAGGCCGACGATGACCTTGCCCGGGAAGGCCTTGCAGGCGTCGGTGACGAACTGCGGATCCTTCACCGCCTTGGTGCCGATGATCACGTAGCTGACGCCGGCCTTGACGTAGTGCTCGATGGTTTCCAGCGAGCGGATGCCGCCGCCGATCTGGATCGGCAGGTTCGGGTAGCGCTTGGCGATGGCGGTAACCACCTCGCCATTGACCGGCTGGCCTTCGAAGGCGCCATTGAGGTCGACCAGGTGCAGACGGCGGCAGCCGCCCTCGACCCACTTGGCGGCCATGCTCACCGGGTCATCGGAGAATACCGTGGAGTCTTCCATGCGGCCCTGGCGCAGACGCACGCAGGCGCCGTCCTTGAGGTCGATAGCGGGAATAATCAGCATCTGCACACCTTGTCTCGTTCAGTCAGCCGTAGCTGGAATCAGTCTTTCTCGAGCGCCCACAGGTCGACTTCGAGGCTTTCGAAGCGCTCGCGCAACAAACTGTGCGCATCGGTGACCGCTCGGTTGTAGTAATGCGGGGCGATATCGCGGCCGAACAGCTCGAGCAGCTCCAGCACCTCGAAGGAGCCCAGCTCCAGCTCGAAGCGCTCGCTCAGAAAGCGCTGCAGCTTGTGCACCGCATCGCTTTCCTGCTCGGGCGTGAGCGTGAGGATCGGGCTCTTGAGCCGGGCCATCTACCAGCGGCCATCCCAGGCGGCGAAGTTCTGCAACAGCTGCAGGCCATGGGTGTGGCTCTTCTCCGGGTGGAACTGCACGGCGAAGCGCGAGCCGTCGGCCAGGGCCGCGGCGAAGTCCTTGCCGTAATGGCCACGGCCAACGACTTGCTGCGCCTTGGCCGCCTCGATGTAGTAGCTGTGCACGAAGTAGAACCGCGCCAGATCCGGAATGCTGTGCCACAGCGGATGATTGACCGCCTGGCTCACTTCATTCCAGCCCATATGGGGCACTTTCAAAGGCTCGCCGTCCTCGACCATGTCCTTGCCGAAGAAGCGCACCTGGCCGGGGAACAGGCCGATGCAGTCGACGCCGTCGTTCTCTTCGCTGCGCTCGAGCAGTGCCTGCATGCCCACGCAGATACCGAGAAACGGGCGGTCCTGGCTGACTTCACGCACCAGTTCGTCGAAGCCCAGGCGGGAGATCTCGGCCATGCAGTCGCGAATCGCGCCGACACCGGGAAACACCACGCGGTCGGCTTCACGGATCACCTGAGCGTCGCTGGTCACCAGTACACGACCGGCGCCCACGTGCTCCAGCGCCTTGGCCACCGAGTGCAGGTTGCCCATGCCGTAATCGATGACGGCTACCGTCTGCATCAGAGAACGCCCTTGGTCGAGGGCATCTGCCCGGCCATACGCGGGTCGAGCTCGACGGCCATGCGCAGCGCGCGGCCGAAGGCCTTGAACACGGTCTCGATCTGGTGGTGGGTGTTCACGCCACGCAGGTTGTCGATGTGCAGGCTGACCTGAGCGTGGTTGACGAAGCCCTGGAAGAACTCCTGGAACAGGTCGACATCGAAGCCGCCGACCACCGCGCGGGTGAATGGAACGTGCATCTGCAGGCCCGGACGACCGGAGAAGTCGATGACTACGCGCGACAGCGCTTCATCCAACGGCACGTAGGAATGGCCGTAACGGGCCATGCCCTTCTTGTCGCCAACCGCCTTGGCGAACGCCTGGCCGAGGGTGATGCCGACGTCTTCGACGGTGTGGTGATCATCGATGTGCAGGTCGCCCTTGCAGAAGATGTCCAGGTCGATCAGACCATGACGGGCGATCTGCTCGAGCATGTGCTCGAAGAACGGCACGCCGGTATCGAAAGTGGCCTTGCCGCTGCCATCCAGATTGATCGAGACCTTGATCTGGGTCTCCAGGGTATTGCGCTCGACGGATGCCGTACGTTCGGCCATCACCTGCTCCACAAAATCATTGGGCGAAAGGGCGAACATTATAGGCTGATAAGCGGCAAAGCTATAAAGCCGTCCGGCAAAAATGCCGCGAAGGCGCAAGCCGTACTACAACGTGGCGAGACGCTCGCCTCTGCACCACTAAATCGCAGGCATAAAAAATCCCGCTGATGCGCGAAGCGTCAGCGGGATTTCAGTGCGACCCACGCTCTCGCGAGCTAGAGCCCTGCAAGGCAAAAACAGGCGAGGAAGCGAAATGTACTTTTGTACATGAGCATTCCGAGCCTGTTTTTAACGCCGCAGGGCCGACGCGCAGCAGATCGTGCTTACTGGAACAGTACGGCAGTCTTCTGCAGGGTGATCCAGACACCCCAGGCCAGCGGCAGACCCACGGCCAGCCAGGCAGCGATCACCAGCGGCTTGCTCGACGGATCGGCAGCCCATTCCAGCTCGGCAGCGGACGGCTTGGATTTCTCGCCATGAGCACGCTCGGCGGCCAGTTCTGCGTCAGTCATGAAGTACTTCGGGTTCACCGGGCGAACCAGCAGGTTGCAGATGAAGCCCAGCACCAGCAGGCCGGCGAGGATATACAGGGTGATGTCGTAAGCGGCAGCGCGTTCGACGCCGATGCTCAGCTGATACTCACGCAGGTAGTTCACCAGTACCGGACCCAGCACGCCAGCGAAGGCCCATGCAGTCAGCAGGCGACCGTGGATGGCGCCAACCATCTGGGTGCCGAACAGGTCGGCCAGGTATGCCGGAACGGTGGCGAAACCGCCGCCGTACATGGACAGGATCAGGCAGAAGGCGAACACGAACAGCGCGATGCTGCCCAGGTGACCGGTCCACGGAACCAGCGCGTACAGGGTGAAGCCCAGCGCGAAGAACACGAAGTAGGTCGCTTTACGACCGATCAGGTCGGAGAACGAAGCCCAGAAGAAACGGCCACCGATGTTGAACAGGCTCAGCAGGCCGGTGAAGCCGGCCGCGATGGCGGCGATCTGGCCCAGCTGTGCAGCGTCCAGCTGGCTGAACGGCACGTTCAGGCCGATCAGCTTGCCACCGAAGACTTCCTGCAGCATGGGCGAAGCCATGCCGATGATGCCGATACCAGCCGATACGTTCAGGCACAGGACGGCCCAGACCAGCCAGAATTGCGGGGTTTTCCACGCGGTGTTCACGTGGACGTGGCCCTTGGTGATCATCGCGTTGTTGGCCTTGGCAGCCGGAGCGACCCAGCCAGCAGGCTTCCAGCCGGTTGGCGGAACGCGGTAAGCCAGGGCGCCGCCGACCATGAAGACGAAGTAGATCACCGCCATGACCACGAAGCTCTGCCAGACGCCGACGCTGCTTTCATTGGCGAAGTGGCCCATCAGCGCTGCCGCCAGGGGAGCACCGACCATCGCGCCGCCACCGAAGCCCATGATGGCCATACCGGTGGCCATGCCGCGCTTGTCCGGGAACCACTTGATCAGCGTCGATACCGGGGAGATGTAGCCCAGGCCCAGACCGATACCACCGATCACGCCGGAACCGACCCACATCAGCCAGATCTGGTGGGTATAGATGCCCAGCGCGGAGATCAGCAGACCGCCACACCAGCACACAGCCGAAACCAGACCCGCTTTACGCGGACCTGCGTGCTCCAGCCAGCCGCCCCATACAGCAGCCGCGCAACCCAGGAACACGAAGAACAGGGTATAGATCCAACCCAGCATGGAGATCTGCCAGTCGCAGTTGCTGGCGAAGATCTGTTCGAAGAAACCAATGTCGGCCGCACATGCCACTGGCGCGGTGATACCAATGGCCTTGGACAACGGCAGCCAAAATACGGAGAACCCGTAGGCCATGCCGATGCACAGGTGGATGGCGAGAGCAGCTGGCGGAACCAGCCAGCGGTTGAAACCGGGCTTGGCGATGATGCGCTCCTTGGACAGGAATGCAGGCGTCGCCGAAGCACCGTTTTGCACGGTGGCGTCAGTCATGTTTTCTTCTCTGATTAGGTTGGCAAACAGGTAATTACTGGCGAAACCCCGATAGAAATATCGCCAAACAACAAGTAAGTACGGGGAGAGTCCATTCGCTCTAGCTGGTCGCTAGCTCCCCGTGGCATTGTGTCACATCGCCATGGCTGTTTTGCAACTATCCAAACAACTCTTTGCGGGTCTACAGCACCTTTCTGGGTATTGATTTTGGCTTTTGGCGACGGCCGGTAGGAAAATTGACGCCAAAATACGCGCCCCTTCATCACCCGGCCCGGCGCAACAGTACCGAGCACCGGTGACAGCTCGATTGCAACGGCAGGCAAGCCGAATCAACGCCCGCTCCACAGCATAGCCAAGCCTCGGTTTCGCACCAGCTGCATTGCCCGAGCAACCCGCGAATGACTGCACGCGCAGCGCAAATGGCAAAATCTGCAAGATTCAATGCCGCAAATCCCGGTTCCTCATGGTCTACCAGCACGGCTGAGGCGGCTCGGCATGCCGGCCAATGGCCGCAGCCCCGAGCGCACGCATGTGCCACTGCCTTTCACCGTGGCCGCGCCGTGGGCGTTATACTCGCGGATTCAACTTTCTCGTCACTGCATAGGACTCGTCCATGAAAGCGCTCGGCAAAATCCTGGGTCTGTTCTTCCTCGGACTACTGCTGATCATCGTGGCGTTGGGCTTTGCCCTGACTCACCTCTTCGATCCCAACGATTACAAAGATGAAATCCGCCAACTGGCACGGGACAAGGCCAACCTTGAGTTGACCCTCAACGGCGACATTGGCTGGAGCCTGTTCCCCTGGCTGGGCCTGGAACTGACCGACGCCACGCTGGCCAGCGCCAGCACGCCGGACAAGCCATTCGCCAACCTGCGCCTGCTCGGCCTGTCGGTGCGCGTGCTGCCGCTGCTGCGCAAGGAAGTGCAGATGAGCGACATCCGCGTCGATGGTCTGAACCTCGACCTGCAGCGCGACGAAAACGGTCACGGCAACTGGGAAGACGTCGGCCGACCGGCCGCCAAACCAGGCGAAACGCCGACCGAGCAGAGCGCTGCCAGTGACCCATCGCAAGCACCAAGCGAGCCGGCCCAGGAAAGCGGCGGCCAGCCGATCAAGCTGGATATCGACAGCCTGATCGTCAATGGCGCCCGGGTGGACTACCGCGACGCCCAGAAGGGCCAGCAATTCAGCGCCGAAAGCATCCAGCTCACCACTGGCGCGATCCGCGAAGGCGCCGGCGTGCCGATCAAGCTCAGCGCCTTCTTCGGCAGCAACAAGCCGGTGATGCGCGCGCGCACCGAACTGCAGGGCGAACTGCGCTTCGACCGCGCCCTCAAGCGCTACCAGCTCGAAGATGCACGCCTGTCCGGCGAGGCATCCGGCGAGCCGTTCAATGGCCAGACCCTGACCTACGCTGCACAGGGCCAACTGCTGGTCGACCTGGCCGCGCAGGTTGCCGAGTGGAACGGCCTCAAGCTGTCTGCCAACCAGCTGCGTGCCCTGGGCGAACTGAAGGTTCGCGACCTGCAGAGCGAGCCGAAACTGTCCGGCGGCTTGTCCGTGGCGCAGGTCAACCTGCGTGAATTCCTCGCCAGCCTTGGCCAGAAGCTGCCACCGATGAGCGACGAGAAAACCCTGGGGCAATTCGAGCTGGTCACCCAGCTGGGCGGCACCGCCAACAGCCTGTCGCTGGACGAGCTGACCCTCAAGCTCGATGACAGCACCTTTACCGGCAAGATCGCCGTGGCCGATTTCGCCAAGCAGGCGCTGCGCGTGCAGCTCAAGGGCGACAAACTCGACCTCGACCGCTACCTGCCTCCTGCCAGCAAGGACAAGAAGGACGCCGACTCGGCGCGCAAGGCCGAGGTACGTGAAACCGTCGCCAATGCCGGCCAGGCCGGTACCACGCCGGTGCCCAACGCCCCGACCCAGCACGCCTGGAGTTCCAGCGAAGTGCTGCCGATCCCGACCCTGCGCAAACTCGATATGCAGGCCGACCTGACTCTCGCCCAGCTGACCCTGCAGAAGCAGGCGCTCAGCGACGTCAGCCTCAAGGCCCGCGGCCGGGGTGGCGCGCTGAACCTGGAAGAGTTGCGCGGCAAACTCGGCAACGGCAGCTTCGCCATCAGGGCCGACGCCGACGTGCGCCCCGCCGTGCCGGTGCTCAGCCTGCATACCCAGTTGAGCGGCATGCCGGTGGAGCCGTTCCTCAAGGACGAACAGCGCCCCTCGCCGCTCAAAGGCCTGCTCAACCTGAACAGCGACCTGACCACCAGCGGCAACAGCCAGAAAGCCTGGGTCGACGCCCTCAACGGCACCGCCAGCTTCATGCTCAAGGATGGCGTGCTGGTTGACGCCAACCTGGAGCA
Organism: Pseudomonas sp. URMO17WK12:I2; assembly: GCF_003253735.1. Taxonomy (GTDB): domain Bacteria; phylum Pseudomonadota; class Gammaproteobacteria; order Pseudomonadales; family Pseudomonadaceae; genus Aquipseudomonas. Next base: position 785,727 of record NZ_QKYW01000001.1, read on the forward strand.
GCAATTGTGCCGTGGAATCTCCACCCTCAACCGCAAGCAGTTGAGCGGCGAGCCACGCAGCAAGGACACAGCGTTCGAGCGCCTGCAGGGCAGCCTCGGCATCCGCAACGGCGTGGCCAACAACCCCGACCTGCAGGCACGCATTCCCGGCCTGAGCGTGGCCGGCAACGGTGACGTCGACCTGCGCGTACTGGGCCTGGACTACCGCGTCGGCATCACCATCGAAGGCGACCAGCGCGAAATGCCGGACCCGGCCTGCGAGGTCAACCAGCGCTACGTCGGCATCGCCTGGCCGCTGCACTGCCGCGGCCCACTGGAGCTCGGCGCCAAGGCCTGCCGCCTGGATCAGGAAGGCATGGGCAAGGTCGCCGCCAAACTGGCCGGCGATCGCATCAACGAAAAGCTCGAAGAGAAGCTCGGCGACAAGGTCAGCCCGGAACTCAAAGACGCACTCAAGGGCCTGTTCAAGCGATGACCCCCGAGCAATTCTCCAGCGCCGTACTGCGCTGGTACGACACGCACGGCCGCAAGGACCTGCCCTGGCAGCAGAACATCACGCCCTACCGCGTGTGGGTGTCGGAGATCATGCTGCAGCAGACCCAGGTCAGCACCGTGCTCGGCTACTTCGACCGCTTCATGACCGCGCTGCCCACCGTGCGCGACCTGGCCGAGGCACCGGAAGACGAAGTGCTGCACCTGTGGACCGGCCTGGGTTACTACACCCGCGCCCGTAACCTGCAGAAGACCGCACAGATCGTCATGGCCGAGCACGGCGGCGAGTTTCCGCGCAGCGTCGAAGCGCTCACCGAACTGCCCGGCATCGGCCGCTCCACCGCCGGCGCTATCGCCAGCCTGAGCATGGGCCTGCGCGCGCCGATTCTCGACGGCAACGTCAAGCGCGTGCTGGCCCGCTTCGTCGCCCAGGAAGGCTACCCGGGCGAGCCCAAGGTGGCCAAGCAGCTGTGGGCCGTGGCTGAACGCTTCCTACCCGAGGAGCGCGTCAACCATTACACCCAGGCGATGATGGATCTGGGCGCCACGCTCTGTACGCGCAGCAAGCCCACCTGCCTGCTCTGCCCGGTGCAGAGCGGCTGCGAGGCGCACCTGCTGGGCCTGGAGATTCGCTACCCGGTCGCCAAGCCGCGCAAGGAACTGCCGCAGAAGCGCACCCTGATGCCGATACTGGCCAGCCGCGAAGGCGCCATCCTGCTCTATCGACGCCCCTCGACCGGCCTCTGGGGCGGTCTGTGGAGCCTGCCCGAACTCGATGATCTCGAAGCGCTGCAATCGCTCGCCGACCAGCACCAATTGCACCTCGGCGAACGCCGCCAACTTGACGGCTTGACTCACACTTTCAGCCACTTCCAGCTGGCCATCGATCCCTGGTTGATCGAGGTCGACGGCGTACCCGGCTTCGTGGCCGAGGCCGACTGGCTCTGGTATAACCTCGCCACCCCGCCGCGCCTGGGCCTCGCCGCCCCGGTCAAGAAACTGCTCAAACGCGCGGCCGACGTATTGAATACAGGAGAAATGGCATGACCCGCACCGTGATGTGCCGCAAGCACAAACAGCAACTCCCCGGTCTCGATCGCGCGCCCTACCCTGGCGCCAAGGGCGAAGACATCTTCCAGAACGTCTCCAAGCAGGCCTGGGACGAATGGCAGAAGCACCAGACCCTGCTGATCAACGAGCGCCGCCTGAACATGATGAACGCCGAAGACCGCAAATTCCTGCAGGCCGAGATGGACAAGTTCCTGTCCGGCGAAGACTACGCCCAGGCCGAAGGCTACGTGCCGCCCGGCGAATAAGCAGCCTGAGACGTAAGCGCCCGGAATATTTAAATATTTTCCAAAAAAGGTTTGACACCCCAAGGCTAAAACCGTTTAATACGCGCCGTTGCCCAGGTAGCTCAGTCGGTAGAGCAGGGGATTGAAAATCCCCGTGTCGGCGGTTCGATTCCGTCCCTGGGCACCACCTTTCTTCTCAGGTGGTGCCAGCATCACATGAGAAAATAAACAACCGGCTTTGAGCCGGTTTTTTATTGCCTGCAATTTATCCCCCTGGCGCTTCAAGGCTGGAGCCGTGCGCATGAGCATTCGCCTGATCGGATTGTTGGTGCTCCTGCTGACGCTGCCAATGCTGGGCAATGCCGCCAATACCCCCTGCTCGGGCAGCAAGGGCGGCATCGCGCGCTGCAATGGCCCGCTGTTTCTCTGCAATGACGGCTCGATCAGCGGCAGCAAGCGCGACTGCAGTGCCGAACGACCGGGCGCAGACGGCAATGCACTGCGAGCCACCGGCAATGTTGCCAGCGACTGCCCCTGTGGGGGTGGAACACTCTGCACCGGGCCGCGCGGCGGCCAGTACTGCATGACCCGCAGCGGCACCAAGAGCTATCGGCGCAGATAAACGAGCCGCGCCCGCTCAGCGGATACGCTGAACGCGCTCCCTAGCTGCGCGCTCCACATGGCATTGCCCGCGCAAACAGCAGCGGGCCTTATGCAGCCGGAGCCAGTCATGCACCTCAATATCGCCCTGAATGCCGCCAACGACCCGAAGCAACCGCCGGCCGAGCCCCACGAGACACCGATCAACGATCCGGGTAACGAGGATCCTGGCTCCATCGTCGACGACCCGGATAGCCCGTTCAGCCCGCAGCGACCTATCGAGGAGCCGGGGAAGCCTCGACCCGAGAAGCGCTGAATTAGCGAGTTCGCGGGCATGGCCCGCTCCCACAGGAGGTGGGCGGTGCCGACAGTTGCTTCAGCTTACGGCCTTGTCGATTGGCTTGAACGCAGGAACAGCTGAGGGCCGCCAAAGGTGAGGGTGTTTGTTGGGGCACTTGGCGGGTTTCGGCGCAGGAAGACGTGCAACGGACGTCAGACGGGGTAGCGCCTTCACCCAGCCTACGCACCAGCCATACCAGCGATGGCGCCCCACCATCGTTCGCGCGCATGGCGCGCCCCCACAGATGACGGCTGTCGATAGCTGATTCTGGCCGGAGTTGGAGGCTGTGGGAGCGGGCCATGCCCGCGAGTTCATGGACCCACCTCAGGAAGCGGGCGCCTCCACTCAATCAAGCAGATGGGCGATCTGCGTGCTCAGGGTTTCCAGCGTAAAGGGCTTGCTCAGCAGCGGCGCCGAGTCGAGCAGCGCGCTGCCGGTCTCGCGCACTTCGGCGGGGTGGCCGCTGATGAAGATCACCTTGAGGTCCGGGCGCAGCAGCAGGGCCGGCTCGGCGATGCGCACGCCGGAGACGCCATCGGGCAGACGGAAGTCGGTGATCAACAGGTCCAGATGCGGCTTGGTGGCGAGGATGGCGAAGGCATCGGTGGCGCAGTCGGCCTGCAATACGTGATAGCCCTCGCCCTGCAGGTACTCGGCCAGCAGCATGAGCAGCAGCGGATCGTCCTCGACGATCAGTACGGTTCGTGTCACATCGTTCATTGCCCTGCTCCTGCCTATTTCTGCGCCTTCGCTTCGACCCTTGCCGTGCGCTGAGTTCAACCTATCTCTACGCGCTTGCCGCGCGGCAGCCAGACGCTGAACAGCGAGCCCTGGCCCAGGCTGCTCTGCACCTCGATATGCCCGCCGTGGGCCTTGACGATCTGATCGGAAATGAACAGCCCCAAACCCAGGCCAGCCACCGACTCGCTGCCCACCGCACGCTCGAACTGCTGGAAGATGCGGTTCTGGTTTTCCAGGGAGATACCGATGCCATGGTCACGCACCTCGACGCGCACCCCGCCCTCGTCGGGACGAGCACGCACTTCGATGGGCCGCCCGGCGCCATAGCGCAGGGCATTGCTGAGCAGGTTGCTGATCACCTGCTCGATGCGAAACTGGTCCCAGCTGCCGTACAACACGTCGTTGCTGTCGAGCTGCAGATCGCAGCCGGCCACGGCCATCTGCTGGGCGAAGTTCTCGGCAACGTTGCGCACGGTCTGCGCCAGGTCGAACTCCACCGGGCGGATCGACAGCTTGCCGGTGCGGATGCGCGACACGTCGAGCATGTCCTCGATCAGACGGATCAGGCTGTGGATCTGCCGCTCGTCGCGGTCGAACATGGCGCCGAGCTTGTCTTCGCTGAACGCGGTGAGGTTGCCTTTGGCCAGGTGCATCTTGCGCAGCTGGGTGTCGAGAATCAGCCCGTTGAGCGGCGTGCGCAGTTCGTGGGAAACGATGGACATGAAGTCGTCGCGCATGCGCACCGCATGCTGCAGCTCGCCCTGGGTCGAGCGCAGCTCGGCCAGCAAGGCGTCCTGTTCCTGGCGCGCGCGCTCGAGCGCTTCGAGTTGCTGGGCCATGACCTTGCGCTGCCGATAGAGGTCGACGAACACCGCCACCTTGCTCTGCACCGCCTGGATATCCAGCGGCTTGTAGAGAAAGTCCACGGCGCCGCTCTCGTAGCCCTTGAAGGCGTAGTTCATCTCGCGCCCGGCAGCGCTGACGAAGACGATGGGGATGTGCTTGGTCTTCTCGGTGCCCCGCATCAGCTCGGCCAGCTCGAAGCCATTCATGCCCGGCATCTGCACGTCGAGAATGGCCAGGGCGAACTCGTGCTCGAGCAGCAGCACCAACGCGTCATCGGCGCATTGCGCCTTGAACACTTCGCGACCGTCACGGCGGATCAATGCCTCCAGTGCCAGCAGGTTCTCTGGCAGGTCATCGACGATCAACAGTTTGCATCCGGTGCTACTCAACATGGGCGTGAGTCCAGTTCGGCTAGCAATGCGAGAATGCCCCGCAAAGAAAGAAGGTAATCGGGTTGGTGCAGCGCCAGGGCCGCCTCGGGCATGGTCGCAACCTGTGCCTCCTGCGGATCCTGCACCACGGTCACTCCGCCCCGCTGTTTTATTGTGTACAGCCCGGCTGCGCCATCCTGGTTGGCGCCGGTCAGCAATATGCCCATGGCCTTTGCACCATAGGCATCGGCAGCCGACTCGAACAGATAGTCGATCGAGGGTCGGGAAAAATGCACCGGCTCCTCACGACTGTAGGAAAAACTGCGATCCGCTTCGATGCACAGGTGGTAACCCGGCGCTGCGAAGTACAGCGTACCCGGCTGCAGCACTTCCTTGTCCTGCGCCTCCTTGACCCGTAGCGCAAGGCGTCGGGCGAACAGATCGGGCAACAGGCTTTCACGGTTATCAGGCAGGTGCAGCACCGCCACCAGCGGTAAACCGTAGCCTGCCGGCAGCCCGCCGAACAGGCCGAGCAGCGCTTCCACGCCACCTGCCGAGGCGCCGACCACGACGACCTCGGGCTTGCGAGCGGGCATTTTCATAGCTTGCGGAACACCCGTTCCTGTCGATTCACCGCCTCGAATCGCCCGGCGTAGGCCGAGAAGTCGAGGCTTTCCTTGCTACCCAGGCCCAGGAAGCCGCGATGCCCGAGGGACTCGTGAAACAGCCCGAAGGCACGGTCCTGCAGGGTCTTGTTGAAGTAGATCAGCACATTGCGACAGGAGATGAACTGGGTTTCCGAGAACACGCTGTCGGTAGCCAGGCTGTGATCGGCGAAGGTCACGTTGGCGCACAGAAAACGCTCGAACAGGGCGCCGTCATAGGCAGCCGTGTAGTAGTCGGCCAGCGAGCCCTTGCCGCCGGAGCGCTGATAGTTCTCGCTGTACAGGCGCATGTTGTCGATGGGAAAGATGCCGCGCTTGGCCTTGTCCAGCGAATGGGGGTTGATATCGGTGGCGTAGATGATCGAGCGCTCCAGCAGGCCCTCCTCGTGCAGCAGGATGGCCAGCGAATACACCTCTTCACCCGTGCTGCAGCCAGCTACCCAGAGCTTGAGCGAGGGGTAGGTGCGCAGGAAGGGCACCACCTCCTGGCGCAGCGCCAGGAAGTAGCTCGGGTCGCGGAACATCTCGCTGACCGGGATGGTGAGGAACTGCAGCAGCTGCATGAACGCCGCCGAATCATGGATGATCCGCGCCTGCAGTTCGGAGATGCTCGCGCAGTCGAACTGGCGCATGGCGTGCACGATCCGGCGCTTGAGCGAAGAGCCGGAGTAGTCGCGGAAATCGTAGCTGTACTGCAGGTAGATCGCCTCGATCAGCAGCCGCAGCTCGATATCCTGCGTACGGTCGGACATGTCAGATGCGCTCCAGCTTCGGCAGCCACACGCGGATCAGCGAGAACAGCCGGTCCAGGTCGATGGGCTTGGCCAGGTAGTCGTTGGCACCAGCCTTCATGCACAGGTCCTGATCGTCCTTCATGGCCTTGGCGGTTACCGCGATGATCGGCAGCTTGCGCCAGCGCGGGTTCTCGCGAATGCGCCGGGTCGCTTCGTAGCCGTCCATCTCGGGCATCATCACGTCCATCAGCACCAGGTCGATGTCGCCCACCGCCTCGAGCTTCTCGATGGCTTCGCGGCCGTTGCGCGCGATCTCGACCTGGGCGCCCTTCTGCTCCAGGGCGCTGGTGAGTGCAAAGATATTGCGCACGTCGTCATCGACCAGCAGCAGGCGTCGCCCCTCGAACACGCGGTCGCGGCTGCGTGCGGTCTTGAGCATGCTCTGGCGCTCGCTGGACAACTCGGACTCGACCATGTGCAGGAACAGCGTCACTTCATCGAGCAGGCGCTCGGGCGAACGTGCGCCCTTGATGATGATCGAGCGCGAGTACTTGAGCAGCTCGGCTTCCTCGGCGCGGGTCAGGTTGCGGCCGGTATAGACGATCACCGGCGGGAAGCAGCGAATCTCCTCGCTGCCCATGCGCGCCAGCAGCTCGTCGCCCTGCATGTCCGGCAGCTTAAGGTCGATGATCATGCAGTCGAAGATGTGGTGGCGCAGTTGCTCGAGCGCCTGCTCGCCGAACTCGACGGCAACGATCTCGATATCGTCGTCACCGATCAGCCGGGCGATGCTGTCGCGCTGCAGCTTGTCGTCCTCGACCACCAGCACGCGGCGCATCTTCTGGGTCAGGCGCTCTTCGAGCTTGCGGAACACACCCTTGAGCTGGTCACGGGTGGCCGGCTTGAGCGCATAGCCGACGGCGCCCATGTGCAGGGCAGCCTCGGCCATGTCCTCGACGGAAATCACGTGCACCGGGATGTGCCGGGTGCCGGGATTTTCCTTGAGGCGCTGCAGCACCGACAGCCCGGAGCCGTCCGGCAGGCGCATGTCCAGCAGGATGGCATCGGGATGGTGCGAGGTGGCCAGTTCCAGGCCGTCTTCGGCACTGTGAGCGACCAGGCAGCGGTAATCCAGCTCGTGGGCCAGGTCGTAGAGGATATGGGCGAACTGCGGCTCGTCCTCGATCACCAGCACGCAGCGCCCGCCCAATACCGACATGCCGCGGTCATCGGCAAAGGTCGGCACGTTAGGCGTCACGTCGTTCTGGGCTGGCTGCGCCACGCTGGGTGCCACGCTGCGCACCACTGGCGGCAGCGGTTCGGCAGCCGGCAGCACGGCGTCTTCCTCACTTGGCGAATAGGTCAAAGGCAATACCAGGGTGAATACGCTGCCCTCGCCCGGTGTGCTGGAGACGCTGATCGAGCCGCCGAGCAGCGCCGCCAGGTCGCGGGAAATCGACAGGCCCAGGCCGGTGCCGCCGAAGCGCCGATTGGTGGTGCCATCGGCCTGGCGGAAGGCTTCGAAAATGTATGCCTGCTGTTCCTTGGCAATGCCGATGCCGCTGTCGCGCACGGCGAATGCCACGCCGTCGTCGACCCGGCTGACGCTCATGCTGACCTGGCCCTGCTCGGTGAACTTGATGGCATTGGACAGCAGGTTCTTGAGGATCTGCTCGACACGCAGGCGGTCGGTGTACAGCGAGCGCGGCACGTCGTCGGCGACCTCGACGCTGAAGCCCAGCTGCTTTTCGCCGGCCACCGGCTGGAAGGTGGTCTCCAGGCTCTGTGCCAGGCGCACCACGTTGGCATTCTCCGGGCGCAGGTCGAGCTTGCCGGCCTCGACCTTGGAGATGTCGAGGATGTCGTTGATCAGATTGAGCAGGTCGTTGCCGGCCGAATAGATCGAATCGGCGAACTTCACCTGCTCGGTGTCCAGATTGCCTTTGGGGTTGTCGGCCAGCAGCTTGGCGAGGATCAGCGAGCTGTTGAGCGGCGTGCGCAGCTCGTGGGACATATTGGCCAGGAATTCGGACTTGTAGCGACTGGCGCGCTGCAGCTCCTCGGCGCGTTCCTCGAGCTGATGCTGGGCCTCGCGCAGGGCGTTGTTGCGATCGTCCAGGGCATCGCGCTGCATCGACAGCTGCTCGTTGCTCTGCTCCAGTTCCGCCTGCTGGGTTTCCAGGTGCGCCTGGGACTCCTTGAGCGCCCGCGACTGCTCTTCGAGCTCCTCGTTGGCGGTCTTCAGTTCTTCCTGCTGAACCTGCAGTTCTTCGTTGAGCTGCTGAGTCTCGGCGAGAATCTCCTGCAGGCGATGACGGTAGCGGGCGGCCTCGACCGAGGCGCCGATATTCTGCGCGACCTGCTGGAGAAACTCGCCATCGCGCTCGCCCAGCGGGCGCAGGAAGCCCAGCTCGATGACGCCGTTGACGTCGCCATCGTTGGTGATCGGCAGCAGGGCCACCACCAGTGGCGCACCATCGCCCAGGCCGGAGCTGACCTTCAGGTAATCGGCCGGCAGTTTATCTAGGATCAGCAGGCGGCGCTCATGAGCCACCTGACCGACCAGACCTTCGGCGCTGTAGAACGACTGCTCGGTATTCTCCTGCTCGCGGCTGAACCCATAGGTCGCCACGCGGCGTAGATTGCCATGCTCCTCGCGCACGTACAGGGCGCCCACCACGGTGCCCAGATGACTGGCCAGGAACTCCAGCATGTTGCGGCCCAGCACCGGCAGCGCCTGCTGGCCGATCAGCCGCTCGGCCATCTGGGTCTGGCCGTTACGCAGCCAGGCCTGAGCCTGCAGGCGCTCGTTGTGCTCGTCCTGCTTCTTGAGAATGGCGCCATAGGTGTCCGTCAGGCGCATCAGCTCACGGCGCCCGAAAATCGCCAGGGCGCCACTGAACAGCAGGGTGAACAACAGAAACAGGCCAATGGTGATGGTCGCGGTGTTGCTGGCCGCGTCGTTGCGCTCCTTGCGCAGGCGCTGCTCCTGGGCGATGAAGTCCGCGTACTCGGCACGGATGGCATCGGTCAGTTGCTTGCCACGGCCGTCGCGCACCGGGTCGATATAGTTGCCGCCATCACGCTTGGCGACAATGGCGCTCTGTGCGAAGGCCGTCCACTCATCCTGCAACGCGGCAATGCTGCGCAGGCGGTCAACCTGCGTCGGGTTGTCGGCCACCAGTTCGTTGAGCGTTTCCATCTCGGCACGAATGCGCGGCTTGGCCACTTCATACGGCTGCAGGAAGCGCACGTCGCCGGACAAAAGGTAACCGCGAAAACCGGTTTCCTGGTCGATCGACAGCTTCAGCCCTTCGCTGGCGTTGTTCAGTACCCGGTCGGTGTGCTGCACCCAACCCAGCACGTTGAGCAGATAGCCGATCAGGGTCACGAAGAAGATCGCGCTGAGCACGCCCACGCCAAGCGGCAAGGCGACGTTGCGCCTGAGAATGCGCTTGAAGCTGTTCTCGTCGATCGAACTGTTGGTCATCGCAGATCCCTGGCTGTGTGGCGGCAGATTATAGGTATGGTTATTTTTGGCGGACGGCGGATAGTAATGCGCCGCCCGGGGTTAATCCAACGATCAGCACTCAGTCGTCCGCGCGCTTGGATCACGGCAGATCGTCCAGGGTTCGAGTTATTTTTCACTGCCGTTTACCGGAAGCATCCTGGTCACTCCCTGCAACCATTGGCTGCGCGTTTTCAGCCAGGCGGCACGCTCGCGATGCAGCCCACGCACCAGATTCGTGCCATGCTAGGCGGCCTGCCGCCAACGCGGCTCCGAATCCGTCGCGCCGGCAGGCCAACCGCCTGCCGGGACGCTCTGCGGTTTCACCATCCTTTATCAGAGGTAACGCCGTTGTCAGACCTAGCTCCAGGCGCATCAACCGCCGGCCAGCGCATCCTTCTCGTGGAAGACTCCGACGTGGTGCGCATGCTTACCGTGGAAGTGCTCGAAGAGCTCGATTACCGCGTGATCGAAGCGGGCGAAGCACAGCAGGCGCTGCAGATCCTGCGCAGCGACGAGCATATCGACCTGCTGATGACCGATATCGGCCTGCCTGGCATGAGCGGCCAGGAACTGGCCGTCGCCGCGCGCCAGCTGCGCCCCGACCTCAAGGTGCTGTACGCCAGCGGTTACGCCGAAAGCATCGAGATCGACAAGAGCGAGCCGGCCAGCCGCACCTCGATCATCGGCAAGCCGTTCTCCCTCGATGCCCTGCGCGACAAGGTACAGGACATGCTCGGCAACTGACACGCAAGGCCCCAGATCGGCCAAATGGCCGGCTGGCACTGGAATTGCGAAGCGGATATGAGTAGGGTGCGCGTCTTTTTCACCCTGCGGCCTGCTTGCCCCGCGTTTTGCGGCGTGGCGACAAGAGGCTGCGTTGATGCGACACCCCTGCGACCGTGGCGGCAGTGGGCCAGCAACGACCTTGGCGCCCCCTGGTGCCTATGCTAGGTTTGCTGCCCACAGCCCTGCCGAACACGGATCCGATCCGCATAAGAATCAAGAGGACTGCTCGATGGCTGAGGCCGCGCCCGCGCTGGAAATCCGCAATCTGCACAAACGCTATGGCGACCTCGAAGTGCTCAAGGGCATTTCCCTCACGGCACGCGACGGTGACGTGATCTCCATTCTCGGCTCGTCCGGCTCGGGCAAGTCGACCTTTCTGCGCTGCGTCAACCTGCTGGAGAACCCCCATCAGGGCCAGATCATCGTGGCCGGTGAAGAACTCAAGCTCAAGGCGCAGAAGAACGGTGAACTGACGGCGGCCGACAGCCGCCAGATCAATCGCCTGCGCAGCGAAATCGGTTTCGTGTTCCAGAACTTCAACCTCTGGCCGCACATGACCGTGCTGGACAACATCACCGAGGCCCCGCGCCGCGTGCTCGGCAAGAGCAAGGCCGAAGCCCGCGAGATCGCCGAGGCACTGCTCGCCAAGGTCGGTATTGCCGACAAGCGCCATGCCTACCCCAACCAGCTTTCCGGCGGCCAGCAACAGCGCGCGGCGATTGCCCGCACCCTGGCCATGCAACCGAAGGTGATCCTGTTCGACGAGCCGACTTCGGCCCTCGACCCGGAAATGGTACAAGAAGTGCTTACTGTGATCCGCGCGCTCGCTGACGAAGGCCGCACCATGCTGCTGGTGACCCACGAAATTAGCTTCGCTCGTCAGGTGTCCAGCCAGGTGGTGTTCCTGCACCAGGGTGTGGTGGAGGAACAGGGGACGCCCGACCAGGTGTTCGACAACCCGACGTCGGCGCGCTGCAAACAATTCATGTCCAGCAATCGTTAAATACGGAGCAATCACGCATGCATAGCTATAAAAAGATTCTGCTGGCAGCTGCCGCCACCCTGGCTTTCGGCACCAGTGCCGTCGCTGCTGACAAACTGAAGATCGGCACCGAAGGCGCCTACCCGCCCTTCAACCTCATCGACGCCAGCGGCCAGGTCGGCGGCTTCGACGTGGAGATCGGCCAGGCCCTGTGCGCCAAGATGAAGGCCGAGTGCGAAGTGGTCACCTCCGACTGGGACGGCATCATCCCGGCCCTGAACGCCAAGAAATTCGACTTCCTGATCGCCTCCATGTCGATCACCGAAGAGCGCCAGCAGGCGGTGGACTTCACCAACCCGTACTACACCAACAAGCTGCAGTTCATCGCGCCGAAAAGCGCCGACTTCAAGACCGACAAGGCCAGCCTCAAGGGCAAGGTCATCGGTGCCCAGCGCGCGACCATCGCCGGTACCTGGCTGGAAGACAACATGGATGGCGTGGTGGACGTGAAGCTCTACGACACCCAGGAAAACGCCTACCTGGACCTGGCCTCCGGCCGCGTCGACGGCGTCCTGGCCGATACCTTCGTGAACTGGGAATGGCTCAAGAGCGACGCCGGCAAGGACTTCGAATTCAAGGGCGACCCGGTATTCGACAACGACAAGATCGGCATCGCCGTGCGCAAGGGCGATGCCCTGCGTGAGCGCCTGAACAAGGCCCTCGAGGAAATCGTTGCCGACGGTACCTACAAGAAGATCAACGACAAGTACTTCCCCTTCAGCATCTACTAAGCAGCCTGCCCGCGTCGCCTCTGGCGGCGCGGGCGCTTGAGTTTCCATGAATTTCGATCTTTCCGGATTCGGCCCGGCCCTGGCCGCCGGCACTCTGATGACCGTGCAACTGGCGCTCAGCGCCCTGTGCGTCGGTCTGGTGCTCGGCCTGCTCGGCGCCTTCGCCAAGACTTCGCCGTACAAGCCGCTGCAATGGCTTGGCGGCACCTATTCGACCCTGGTGCGCGGCGTGCCCGAACTGCTCTGGGTACTGCTGATCTATTTCGGCACCGTGGGGCTGATGCGCGGCCTTGCCGAGTTGCTCGGCGTCGAGAGCCTTGAGCTGTCGCCCTTCGCCGCCGGCGTCATCGCCCTGGGCCTGTGTTTTGGCGCCTACGCCACCGAAGTGTTTCGCGGCGCCATTCTGGCCATCCCCAAGGGCCACCGCGAAGCGGGCCAGGCCCTGGGGCTGTCCAAGGGCCGCATTCTCTGGCGCCTGGTGATGCCGCAGATGTGGCGTATCGCCCTGCCCGGCCTGGGCAACCTGTTTATGATCCTGATGAAGGACACCGCCCTGGTGTCGGTGATCGGCCTCAACGAGCTGATGCGCCGCTCGCAGATCGCCGTGACTGCCAGCAAGGAGCCCTTCACCTTCTATATGGTCGCCGCGTTTATTTACCTGGGCCTGACCGTCATCGCCATGATTGGCCTGCACTTCCTCGAGAAGCGTGCCAGCCGCGGCTTCAAGCGGAGTGAGGCATGAACTGGGACGTCATCATCACCTGGCTGCCACGCCTGGCCCAAGGCGCCCTGCTGACCATCGAACTGGTTGCCGTGGCGGTCGTCACCGGCCTGATTCTGGCCATCCCCACCGGCATCGCCCGCGCCTCGCGCCACTGGTACGTGCGCGCCGTGCCCTACGGCTATATCTTCTTCTTCCGCGGCACGCCGCTGCTGGTGCAACTGTTTCTGGTCTACTACGGCCTGGCGCAGTTCGACGCGGTGCGCCAGGGCCCGCTGTGGCCGTACCTGCGTGACCCGTACTGGTGCGCGGTGATCACCATGACCCTGCACACCACCGCCTACATCGCCGAGATCCTGCGTGGTGCCATCCAGGCGGTACCGCCGGGCGAGATCGAAGCTGCAAGGGCGCTGGGCATGTCGCGTGCGCAAGCCATGCTGCATATCGTGCTGCCAAGGGCGGCGCGTATCGGCCTGCCGGCCTACAGCAACGAAGTGATCCTGATGCTCAAGGCCAGCGCCCTGGCCAGCACCGTGACCCTGCTTGAGCTGACCGGCATGGCGCGCACCATGAACGCGCGCACCTACCTGCCGGTCGAGGGCTTCTTCGCCGCCGGGGTGTTCTACCTGCTGATCACCTTCGTGCTGATCAACGCCTTCAAGCTGCTGGAGCGCTGGCTGCGCGTCGACGCCTGCCAGGGCCGCTGAAGTGACGGGGCGCAAGCCTCGTCACCTTCTATGATGACTGCAGCCCAATCTCTCCTGCCGCTCAGTGGCGCCGCCCTGCTCCAGCGCTTCCAGGCGCTGGACGCTTTTCTCGTCGCCCATCAGGCGCTGTGGAAACCCCGGCCATTCACACACCAAATGCTGCCCTGGGAAAGCCAACATCCCGAACTGGCGACGTGGCTGCGCAGCCGCACCCTGGAGCAGGCCGAAGCCAGCCACAACCAGCCGGCAGCGCTGGACAGCGCACCAGCGCCCTTCCCCGAGCTGGCTCTGCAGGCCGAGCATCTGAGCCAGATCGGCGACCTACCACAGCAAGCCTCAGCCGACTTGCCAGCCCGCTTCTCGGTGGATGTGCCGGGCCGTAAATGGCAGCAGATACGTGCGTTCGGCAGCAGCCTGGGCTTCACCCAACAACCGCAGCACTGGCTGGACTGGTGCGCCGGCAAGGGCCACCTCGGCCGTGTACTCGCCCACGGCGGCCACGAGCTGACCTGCCTGGAATACGATCCGGCCCTGGTAGCCAGCGGCGCAGCGCTGAGCCAGCGCCTGGGGATAGACGCTCAACATATCGAGCAGGACGTGCTCGCCGAAGGCGCGGGCGCCCTGCTGCACGCCGAACATAGCCCCGTCGCTCTGCACGCCTGCGGCGACCTGCACGTGCGCCTGATCCAGCTGGCCAGCGCCGCAGGCTGTCGCCAGCTGGCCATTGCGCCCTGCTGCTACAACCGCGTGGCAGCAGCCGACTACCGGCCGTTGTCCACAGCCGCACAGGGCTCGCCGCTGCACCTCTCGCTGGATGACCTGGCCCTGCCGATGAGCGAAACCGTGACCGCTGGCAACCGCGTGCGCCAGCAACGCGACCAGTCCATGGCCTGGCGCCTGGCCTTCGACCTGCTGCAGCGCGAGCTGCGTGGCCTCGACACCTACCTACCAACGCCCTCGCTGCCACCAGCCTGGTTGAAGAAACCCTTCGCCGACTACTGCCGCGACCTTGCCGAACTCAAACAGCTGCCCATTGTGGGTGAGCGCGACTGGCAACGCCTGGAAGCGGCCGGCTGGCAACGCCTGGCCAAGGTGCGCAACCTGGAATTGCTGCGCGGCCTGTTCCGTCGCCCACTGGAACTCTGGCTGGTGATCGACCGCGCCCTGTACCTGCAGGAACAAGGCTATGGGGTACGCCTCGGCCAGTTCTGCGCACCGAACCTGACGCCGCGCAACCTGTTACTGCTCGCCGAGCGCGCCTGAGTTGCACACACAATCTGTGGATAACTCTGTTTACAGAAGCTGGGCAACCCACGCCAGCCCGCCACGCATAACGCGCAGCAAAAGCTGGTCATTTTTTAATCAACCATAAAACCATATATAAAACAGTCGCTTGCCAAACCTTTGAAAGGCTGTTTAGAAAATTTCTAAAAACTCTTCAGCCGCCCCTTATTTGTGCATAAGCCCAGCAGGGGGCTTCCTAAAAAGAGCCGTAAAAAAGCTGCCTTGCGCCGCTTTACTCATGCAAACGAATCGATATAATGGCGCCCCTCAAAAGCCGGTATAGCTCAGCTGGTAGAGCAACTGACTTGTAATCAGTAGGTCCCGGGTTCGACTCCTGGTGCCGGCACCATACAACACAAGGCCTGCAGAGATGCGGGCCTTGTCGTTTCCGGGCGGGGTAAAATCCCCGTCCACACGCCCTTCGTGCTCCCAGTTGGACAACATTTCCGGGTTCGACGAGGCTCAGTCGCGTTTGCAGCCTGGAGCGACTAACCTGGGCCTTACCACCAAACGGAGCCACCATGGCAGACAACCCGCTCGGCGCCGGTTTGCGGTTGCCTGATGATGTGCCGCTCGTGCGCAAGCTGGGGCATGAGCTGATCGAGTTTCTGCCGGTCGGAGTTTACCTGTGCAACGCGGCGGGCCAGTTGACGACCTACAACTCCAAGGCGGCGGAAATCTGGGGTGAGGCGCCGGATGTGAGCCAAGGCAAGGTCAAGTACACGGGCGCCTACCGCCTGCGTAGCGAGGACGGCGCGCATATGCCGCTGGAGCAGTCGCCGCTGGCGGCGGTGCTGCTCAGCAAGAAGCCGATCACAAACCTGCGCATGATCGTCGAGCGGCGTGACGGCAGTCAGGTGCCGATTCTCGCCAATATCGTTCCCCTGCTCGGCAAGGACGGGAACATGGTCGGCTTCATGAACAGCATCCAGGATCTGCGTCAGCACGCGGCTCAGGAGCAGTTGCAGAACAACCTGCATAACGCCCTGCTGCAGGCCCAGAAGATGGAGCAGATCGGCAAGGTCGGCGGCGGTGTCGTCCACGAATTCACCAACCAGCTGACCAGCCTGTCGATGAGCCTGGCGCTGATGGAGAAGGAAATCCATGACGCCGGCTCCGAGCAGTTGCAAGCGCGTTACGCGCTATGCCGGGAGGCGACCGAAAAGGTCACGCAGCTGGCCGAGGGCTTGCTGCTGTTCGCCCGCACGCGGCCCAGGACGCTGGAGCGAATCGACCCCAACCAATTGCTGCTGGGCATGAGCACGCTGGTCAGCAACGAGGCTGGTCAGCAGATCCACTGCCAGTTCAGCCTGGCCACCGACAGCAGCTTTCTGCGCGCCAACCGCCAGCACCTGGAAAGCGCCATCATCAACCTGGTGACCAATGCCTGCGCCGCCATGCCGGATGGTGGTCAGCTGACGCTGAGTACCTTCAACATCCATCTCGACCGCAGCAACTTCCCGCAGCACAACGCCAATTTCAAACCCGGGCGTTACGTGGTGATTCGCATCGAGGATACGGGCACCGGTATCGCGCCGGAGGCACTCGAGCATATCTTCGCCCCCTTCTATACCACCCGGGCGATCGGCAAGAGCACAGGCCTGGGGCTGACCATGGTCAGGAGCTTCGTCACCGACATGAATGGCCAGCTGACGGTCACCAGCCGGTTAGGCGAAGGCACCAGCGTGAGCCTGTATTTTCCCTGCTACGGCACCGAGCATTCCCTGGCCATCACCGGCAGCGACGGAACCTCGGCTGGTGAGTGACAGCGGGCCAGCTCTCGAATTACTGTATGCATATACAGAAAAACGAGAATCCACCCATGACTCAGCAAGCCGCCTCCGCCACCTCCTATGAACAGCTCGGCGCACGGGTTTCCCGCGCCATCAACGCCCCTGCCGCGCAGCGCTCCCGCTCGGCGGTGCTGCTGCGCGCCGACGGCGACAGCCCCGAAGACTGGGCACGCATCCTCGATGAGATAGCCGAAAACGACAACGTGACCATCGCCTGGCGCGACGATGGCGTACAGCTGTTCTGGACGGTGCCGACGGAGGATTGAGCGCTGCCTGAGGAGGCGGCTCCTCAGGCAATCGGTCAGCTCGCCACCTGGCTGGAGAACTGACTCACCGCCGCGACCACGCATTCGGCATCGTTCTGGATGTTGTGGATAACCGTATCGGATTCATTGGCCAGCACCAGTGCCTGCTCGGCCAATTCACGGCTCTGGGTGATCACCTCGACCGCACTGGAGGCCAACGCCTGGTTCTGCTGCACCACGCTTACGATTTCCTGGGTGGCCTTGGAGGTACGCGAGGCAAGCTGGCGCACCTCATCGGCCACCACGGCGAAGCCACGACCCTGCTCACCTGCACGGGCCGCCTCGATGGCGGCGTTGAGCGCCAGCAGGTTGGTCTGGTCGGCGATCCCGCTGATCGCCGCGACGATGGTCTCGACCGATTTGCCCTGCTCATCCAGCGCTTGAATACTCTGGGTGGCGCTTTCCATTGCACGGGCCAGGCGATGCAGCACCTCGACGGTGTCGCGAATCACCTCGCGGCCCTTGCCCGCGCTGGTATCGGTTTGCAATGAAGTGCTGTAGGCCAGGTTGGCGGCCTTGGCGACGGCCTGTTCGAGGTGCACCTGCTCGGTGATCACAGTGGCGAACTTGACCACCTTGTAGAGCTTGCCGTGCAGATCGGTAATGGGGTTGTACGACGCCTCAAGCCAGACGTCGCGACCGGCGCTGTCGATGCGCTGGAAACGGTCGACCACGAATTCGCCGCGGCGCAGCCGCTCCCAGAACTGGTGGTAGGCCTCCGAGGCGCTCTCCTCGCTGGTACAGAACATGCGGTGGTGCTTGCCGACCACTTGGGCCAGGTTGTAGCCCATGCCACGCAGGAACAGATCATTGGCGGTGATCACCGTACCGTCGAGGTTGAACTCGATCACCGCGGTCGAACGCAGCAGCGCCTTGACCAGGCTTTCGTTCGCCAGCGACGCCTCGATGGTGCGCGTCAGGTTGCTGGAGTGAATCACCAGTCGCTGCTTGCCAGTCAGGTGATCGCTCATCGGCATGACCACCGAGCGCAGCCATATATGGCGGCCATCCTTGCCCAGGAGCCGCAGGGCGCCACTGAAGTGGCGACGCTCCTTGATCGCCGACAGCGCCCGCGACTGGTGCGGGTCACGGGCCAGCTCCGGCGGTGACAACTGGGCCAGGTACTGCCCTTCGACATCACCCGGGCGATAGCCGAGCTCGCTGCGAAAAAGCTCGTTGACCCGCTCGATGCGGCCATCGCCACCAAGCTGGATGATGATCATCTCCTTATCGAGGTTCTCCCTTACCTCCTCCTGCATGGCCAAGCGAGCTTCCAATTCGCTGTTGAGTTGTTTGAGGCGGGTGTTGAACACGGTAAGAACTCCAGTGTGGGTAACGGTGCATCGGCTCGTGCGGGTGAAACTTGAAAACCGGCGGGTGCTTGCCAGCAGAGGGATTGAAGCCACCTCTCTCGCCCATCATGGGGGCGCTGAAACACTCCTAAACACATTGCGTTGCGCGAGGCCGCAAGTCGACTTCGATATTTGCTGACCAAGCGGCCAAAAAACCCTGAACCGCGCGGGCCGCTTCGCTGTCGGACTTTTTGAAGAAGTTCCATGGTGGCGTCCAATAGTTTGTTGCAATGCATTGCAGAAAACTATTCGGGGCCTCTGGCGCTGTTTCCGATGCCGCGTCGCTGGGCCGCAAAAACCATTATTCGTAACCGGCCCCAAACACTCGACGCCCGTCATGGATGCCCGTGCATCCACCTGCCGCCCTTGAGGTGGCTCCGTATCAGATAGCCTGAGCCGAGCAGCGGATTGCCCGGCGTTCGAGGAGTTCACATGTCCAAAGAGACCCCGCGGGGTTTGAGCCGCCGCTCGCTGCTCAAGGCCTCGGCCAGCACCGTGGCAGCCGGCGTTGCCGCCAGCGCCCAGGCCGCCACCATCAGCGGCGTGCCGCAGTGGCTGCCGTTCGACCACAACGGCCCATTGCATTACGACGCCAAGGGCTGGCAGTTCCTGACCGCCGATGAGGCCCGCGAAATCGAAGCCATCGCCGAGCAACTGATTCCGGCGGACGAGCTGTCCCCCAGCGGCAAGGAGGCCGGTTGCGCGGTATTCATCGACCGCCAGCTGGCTGGCCACTACGGCACCTACGAGCGCCTGTACCAGCAGGGCCCGTTCGTGCCCGACATCGAGCCGGGTTCCGAGCAGCTGCCCCGCGAGCGTTATCGCCTGGGCCTGGAGCAACTCGGTAAGCACTGCCAGAAGACCTTCGGCAAGCGTTTCAGCGAGCTCGATGGCGAGCAGCGCGACGAAGTGCTCAAGGGCCTGGAGTCCGGCGCAATCGCCTTCGAGAGCATCGAATCCAAGGTGTTCTTCACCCAGGTGCTGCAGAACACCATGGAAGGCTTCTTCGCCGACCCGATCTACGGTGGCAACCGCGAGATGGTGAGCTGGAAGATGCTTGGTTTCCCCGGCGCACGCTACGACTACCGCCCCTACATCGACCGGCACAACGAGAAGCTGGACCTGATACCGCTGTCGATCATCGGCAGCTCCGCGTGGAGTCGTAAAGGATGAGTGGCATGGCCAAGAAACTGCCTGCAACCGACGTCGTGGTGGTGGGGCTCGGCTGGGCCGGCTCGATCATCGCCAAGGAACTCGCCGACGAAGGCCTGCGCGTGATGGGCTTCGAGCGTGGCGCCTGGCGCGACACGGCAAGCGACTTCAACATCGCCTCGGTGGCTGACGAGCTGCGCTACGTGCAGCGCCAGGAGCTGATGCTGCGCACCCGCCAGAACACCTGCACTCTGCGCAACAAGCCCAGCGAAACCGCGCTGCCGATGCGTACCTGGGGCTCGTTCCACCCCGGCAACGGCACCGGCGGCGCCGGCAACCACTGGGCCGGCATCACCTTTCGCTTCCAGCCCGAGGAATTTCGCCTCAAGAGCCACCTCACCGAGCGCTACGGCAGCCAGGCCATCGAAGGGCTGACCCTGCAGGACTGGGGCACCACCTGGGAAGAGATGGAGCCGCACTACGACGCTTTCGACCGTGTGGCGGGGGTTTCCGGCAAGGCCGGCAACATCGGCGGCAAGATCGTCGAAGGCGGCAACCCCTTCGAAGGCCCGCGCTCCAACGAATACCCCAACCCGCCGACCAAGCAGACCTACGCACCGACACTGTTCGCCGAGGCGGCGCGCAACATGGGCTACAAGCCGTTCCCGGTACCCTCCGCGCTGGCCTCCCAGGGCTATACCAACCAGTACGGCGTGACCATGGGGCCATGCACCTTCTGCGGCTTCTGCACCAACTACGGCTGCGCCAACTATTCCAAGGCCAGCGCCATCGTCAACGTGCTGCCGGCGCTGGTGCGCATGCCCAACTTCACCGCCAAAACCCATTGTGAAGTGCTGGAAGTGACCAAGGACAGCACCGGCAAGCGTGCCACCGGCATCATCTATGTCGACGCCAACGGCGAGAAGTGGGAGCAGCCGGCGGACATCGTGGTGGTCGCCGCCTTCACCTTCGAGAACGTGCGCCTGATGCTGCTCTCCGGCATCGGCGAGCCCTACGACCCGATCAGCAACACCGGCACCACCGGCCGCAACTACGCCTACCAGACGGCCAACAACGTGCAGCTGTTCTTCGATGACAAGAACTTCAATCCGTTCATCGGTGGCGGCGCCATCGGCATGGGTATCGACGAGTTCAACAACGATAACTTCGACCACTCCGGCCTGGGCTTCGTCGGCGGTGGCAGCACCCGGGTGACGCCCATCGGCGCGGCGCCGATCAACGCCCGTCCGGTGCCGCCCGGCACGCCCAAGTGGGGCAAGGAGTGGAAGAAAACCACGGCGCAGTACTACGCCGCGAGCATGTCCATCGGCTGCGAGGCGAGCAACTACAGCGCGCGCAGCAACTACCTGTCCCTCGACCCGACCTACAAGGATCCCCACGGTCGGCCGCTGCTGCGCATCACCTTCGACTTCACCGAGAACGACCTGCGCATGGCCCTGTACGTGACCGACAAGACCGCCGAGATCGCCAAGGCGCTGAACCCCAAGATGATGTTCGCCAGCCCGCGCAAGGGGCCGTGGTCGAACACCTCCTACCAGTCGTCCCACGTGGTCGGCGGCTTCGTGATGGGCGCCGACCCGGCGACCAGTTCGGTGAACAAGCACCTGCAGGTGTGGGGCGTGCCCAACCTGTTCGTGGTCGGCGCATCGGCGTTCCCGCAGAACCCCGGCTACAACCCCACCGGCACCGTCGGCGCGCTGGCCTTCAAGGCCGCCCACGCGATTCGTACCCAGTACCTCAAGCGCCCCGGGGAGATGATCAGCGTATGAAGACTCTCCTCAGCGTCAGCTTCGCGATGCTGGCCATCGCCAGCGCCAGTGCCCACGCAGTAGGCGGCCAGGACTCCTACGAGCTGGTGCAAAAAGGCAAATACATCGCCACCCTCGGCGACTGCACCGCCTGCCACACGGTGCCCGGCAAGCCGCTGTTCTCTGGCGGCGTGGCCATCGACACGCCGTTCGGCAAGCTGCTGGGCGCCAACATCACCCCCGATCAGCAAACCGGCATCGGCCGCTGGAACTTCGAGGAGTTCGAAGCCAGCATGGCCCGCGGTCACCGCCGCGACGGCAAGCAGCTCTACCCGGCCATGCCCTACGCGGCGTATACCAAGGTCACTCGCGAAGATAACCAGGCCCTGTGGGCCTATCTGCGCACCATCGAGCCGGTGCACAACGAGGTGCAGACCAACCAGCTGCCCTTCCCCTTCAGCCTGCGCCTGAACATGAAGGTGTGGAACTGGATGAACTTCACCGAGGGCGAGTTCAAGCCGCAAGCCGACAAGAGCGCCGAGTGGAATCGCGGCGCCTACCTGGTGCAGGGCCTGGGCCACTGCGGCAGCTGCCACACGCCGAAGAACCTGATCGGCGGCGACCAGAACGCCGAGTTCCTGCAGGGTGGCGAACTGCAGGGCTGGATGGCGCCCAACATCACCGGCGCCGGCCACGTTGGCCTCGGCGACTGGAGCGAGGCGGATATCGTCCAGTACCTGAAGACCGGCGCCAACCGCTACGACATCGCCTCGGGGCCGATGGCCGAAGCGGTCGAGCACTCCACCCAGCATTGGCGTGACGACGACCTGATGGCAGTGGCCGTGTACCTCAAGGATCTCGACCATGAGTACGACAAGCCGCAGCCGCTGGCCGCCATTGAGCCGGCGATGAAGGCCGGTAGCGCCATCTACGCCGACCGCTGTTCGGGTTGCCACACGCCAAACGGCGAAGGCATCGCCACGCTGTTCCCGAAACTGGCCAACGCGCCGCTGGTGAATGCCCAGGATGCCGCATCGATGATTCGCGTGGTGCTGGCCGGCAACCGTGCGGGCAGCACCGACGCCGCCCCCACCGGCCCGGCAATGCCCGCTTTTGCCTGGAACCTGTCGGACGAGAACGTCGCCGACGTGCTGACCTACATCCGCAACAGCTGGGGTAACGCTGCGGCGCCGATCAGCGCTGACCAGGTGCGTGAACAGCGTGAGGCCCTGCAGAGCGAATAGGCCGGCACCGCGGCAAGCGCCCACTGCGTCATTTTGAGCAGTGGGCGGCTGGCTGCAGGCGTGCACAACAAGTGCGATAATTGCGCTTCGCCAGGGCCATGGGGCGCCCGCCTCCGTTGCCGCAATGCAGGAATGACCCGATGAAGAATTCGCAGCGTGGCTCGGGCCACCTGTTCAGCCTGATGGTTCTCGGCCTTATCGTTTGGGGCGCGTACGTCACCCTGTACGTGCCCTACGAGCATCGCAAATCGATGGACGCCTTTCGCAGCAGCCCACCGGCGGTGAGCCCGGCGAAAATGGCGGTGATCGATACCTACAAGGCCAGACCGACGCCAACCCAGCTACCGCACGGGCTGTATACCGGCCAGGTCGAGCAGGACGGCTACCCGATGACCATCAGCTTCGCGTTTGGCGACGGCCAGGTCATCACCAAGAAGGCGCATATCAAGAGCTACGAATTCACCGGCTCCGCCCGCTATACCTTCGACGGCGCGGTTATGACTTTCAGCGACATCAAGGGCGATGCCGTGCTGTTCCCGCAGCCGGGCGAGCCGCTGGAGGTGATCAGCGACACCGAGGTGCACATCCCCGGGCCGGACAAACCGCTGGTGTTGACCCGCCAGTAACGGCCTTCAGCGGTTACGAATCGCTGTCGCGCTCACTATCGATCAGTTGCGCCACCTTGGCTGCCGCCTCGATTTCACTGGCGAAGAAGTGCTGCTGATCATCGGCGGTAACCACCTGGAAGATTTCCTCATCGCCCAGATGCCTGTGCTCTTCGGGTATGTCGCTGCCCTGCAGTTTCTTCAATCTCACGGCCATCGCGGCGCACTCCTGATCGTTATCCCTGCAGCTATGACAGACCGCAATCCGGCGAAGTGCGGGGTAAATTTCGGATGGCTCGCCGCTCGCCGAACGGACCCATAGGGTTCGCTGGCCATGATTTGGCACTCATCATGGACACTGCGCCTGGCAGGATGCATTCGCTCAGAACCTGTTCACACCTTTCAGGCGGGATTAAAGAGGCGGCTACAAGGCAAAAGCGTACGCCACTGGACCATTGTGGGAGCGGGCCATGCCCGCGAAAAATCACGGGCATGGCCCGTTCCCACGGGATAGGGGAACGATCGCTTGCGCCCTTTTGCAGCCACCGCACTGAAGCCGGGCCGAAAGATCGTCAGCAGATTGTCAGTCTCGCGCCACGGCGCGCTGAATCGTCCCGGCCAGGATGCGCGACAATTGCTCCACCGAGTACGGTTTGTGCAGCAGCTCGAAGCCGTGGCTGCCTTGCTGCGCCAGCACTTCGCTGTAGCCTGAGGTGAGCACCACCGGCAGTTGGGGGTGGTTGCGGTGAATCGCCTTGGCGAGGTCGATGCCATTCATGCCGGGCATCACCACATCGGAGAACACCACCTCGAAGCGCTGCGTTGCGTCATCCAGGCACGCCAGCGCCTGCTCGGCGCTGCAGGTCAGCGTAGGTTGGTAGCCGAGTTCGAGCAGCGCGCTGACGCAGAAGCTGCCGACGTCGGGATTGTCCTCGACGACCAGCACCCGGGTGCCATGGGCGCCGTCCAGCGGTTGCGGCTCAGCCAGCTTGGCGCGCGGCGATGGGCGCGCGGCGACCCGCGGCAGGTAGAGCGTGAACGTGGTGCCCTCACCGACCACGCTGTCGACCATGACCTCGCCACCTGACTGCTTGGCGAAACCGAATACCTGGGACAGACCCAGGCCGGTGCCCTTGCCCAGCTCCTTGGTGGTGAAGAACGGCTCGAAGATCGCTTCCAGGTGCTCCGGCTCGATGCCCGTACCGGTATCGGTGATGGACACGGCAACGAAATCGCCATTGACCGCCGCCCCCATCCGGCCCGCTGGAATCTGCGTGCAAGGCTTGACCCGAATCTGGATGCGCCCCACCCCGTTGAGCGAGTCGCGGGCGTTGAGTGCCATGTTGACGATGGCCGTGTCGAACTGGCTGGCATCGGCGTAGACGTGGCATGGCTGGCTGGGCATCTGCAGGGCAAGTTCGATGCGCGTGCCGTTGAGGGTTTCCAGCATGTCGGTCAACGCGCGCAGGCTTTCGCCCACCGCGAACACTTCCGGCCGCAGGGTCTGGCGCCTGGCGAAGGACAGCAGCTGCCCGGTCAGCCGCGAAGCGCGGTCGACCGTATCGGAAATCGCCTCGATATAGCGCAACCGTTTTTCATCTGGCAGACCGGGCCGCTTGAGCAGGTCGCTCGAGGACTTGATCACGGTGAGCAGGTTGTTGAAATCGTGGGCCACGCCGCCCGTGAGCTGGCCAACCGCCTCGAGCTTCTGCGCCTGGCGCAGGGCCGACTGGGTACGTTCCAGCTCCAGTTGCGAGCGGATCTGCTCGGTGATGTCCTGGGCGAAATGGAACGCCCCGATGACCTGCCCGTCGGCATCATGCAGCGGCGTATAAGCGAGCTCGTAGCTGCGCAACTCACCGTTGGCTTGACCATACTCGGCCGCCACGCGAAAGGTCTCGCCGCGCAAGGCGCGCTGCATGTAGGCGAGCAAGCCTTGGCGCTGCTCAGCGGTGACCAGGTCAGGCAGCACTTCGCCGCCCTGTACCGTCACGCCGTAAAGCTCCTGCATGGCGCGGGCGTGGGCCTGGTTGAAGGCGATCTGCCGACACTCGGTATCGAAGATGCAGATGGGCACCGCGTTGGCCTCGATCACATCGCGGAACAACCGCAGCTTGGCGGTGCGCTCGACCACCTGCTGTTCGAGGGTCGCGTTGAGCTCGCGCAGCTGCGCCTCGCGGGCCTTGAGCGCGGCCTCGGCCTCCTTGCGGGCGCTGATGTCGGACGCCGCCCCCAACCAACTGGTAACGGAGCCATCGGCAGCGAATAACGGCACCGCACGCACATGGGCCCAGCCGACGGTGCCATCCACGCGGTTGACCGGATGCTCGATGTGGTAAGTACCGGTCGCGATGGCCCGGGCGATTTCCGCGCGCACCATTTCGCGAGCGTCGGCCGGGATGTAGTCCTCCAGCCAGTTGCTGTTGGTGGTTTGCGTGTCGGGAATGAAGTTGCCGCCATTGAGTTCGTGCAACTGGCTCCAGTCGGCACTGATATGAAAGCGCACCTCGGAGGACGAGCGCACCAGAGCGTCCAGATGCTGCTCGCTGTCACGCAGCGCCTGCGCGGCTTTCACATGCTCGGTGGTCTCGCGGGTGAAGCACAGCACACCGGCGATCTGCCCGCTATCGTCACGCAGCGGCGAGAAGGAATAGCTCCACCAGGTCTGCTCAGGCTCGCCGTGGCGCGCCATGTCGATGGGCATGTCGAAGAAACGTACCGCCTGGCCCTGAAGGGCCTGCATGAGCGGCGCGCGCACAGACTCCCAGGCATCGGCCCACAACGTGGCCAGCGGCTGGCCAAGTGCACCGGGCAGACGCGGCCCGAAAATCGGCCGATAGGCATCGTTATAGAAGAAGGTCAGCTCCGGCCCCCATACCAGGTACATGCTTTCCGGGGAATCGAGCATCAGCTCGAGCGCGCTGCACAGCGCCCGCGGCCAGGTATCGGGCGTACCTAGCGGGCTGGTCGCCCAGTCATGATTACGGATAAGGGCGCCGGTCTCGCCGCCGCCGATCAGAAACGCTCGTTGTTCCATAGCGACCAACATTCATATCCACTGCAGTTTGAACGACGCCGATCGGGATGGAGGCAGCTGCACCTGCCCAGACGCGACAGCGCGGATACAGAGTGCGCCAGGTAGCGCGCAGTTCCGGTTATATCGATACGCTGCGCCAGGCAGGGCGGCCTCAAGGTGCAGGATCATAAGTCATCGGCCGCCGGTAACGCTGTTGAATACGGGCCAGCTCGCCACTGAGGCGCAGCTGTTCGAGCGCCTCGACCCAGGCAGCGACACGCTCGTCGTCGCTGTCCTTGCTGAAGGCGATATATAGCGAGGAACGGTACAGCGCGATGGGCACCCGGCGCAGCGTGCCAGGCGCAATGCCCAACTGGTTGCTGTAATAGGCCACGCCCGCGTCGGTATCGCCGATGATGATATCGGTACGGCCGGCCAGCAGCATGCGGTAAAGCTGCTGACTGCTGGTGGCACTCTTTTCCAGGTTGTTGAAACCCCGGGACTCGAGCACCTGCGGGATGAGCCCGGCATGCCGCGTGGTGAGCTTCGGCGCGTGCCGCAACTGGTCGAGAGAGTCCACCGGCGTTGGCGTGCTGGCCAACTGGTAAGGGTAAATCGACTCCTCGGCGATAGGCCCCACCCATTTGAACAGCGCCTCGCGCTCCGGCGTGCGGAACAGCGAATACATGATGGTTCTGGGACGGTTCATCAGCCCATGGGTGGCACGCATGCTCGGCACCACCAGTATCTCGAAACCATCGCCGGTCAACGTCATGATGGCCCGCACGATATCCGTGGCCATGCCCGTAAACTGGTCGCCCTGCTGATAGTTATAGGGCGCCCACTCCTCGGTGAGGATCTGGTAGGGCTCGGCCCGGGCGAAAGCGCCGATCAGCAGGCAGAACAGCGCAAGGGACAGTTGAGAAGGCTTCACGGGGGGCCTGGCTTGGCGGCGATGCCGGAGCGGCAGAGGATAGTGCCACAAGCATAGCCGCAGCGACTGCTTGCGCGCTGGCGAACCAGATAACCGATGGGACGAGCTGGCTCATTAGCTGCCGGTGCAGAGCATGGGCGGCGTGATTGCCCGGCAAGCACCGCTGTTCAGAAAAGGTGGCCAGCTTGGTGGGTCAAGCCGATGCTTGGCTTGTTGGGTTGGAAGGTGTGATCAATGAGAATCGAGCTGCGCGACCGTCAGGTCGCGCAGCCGTGGCAGGTCAGAAGCGGTATTTCGCCGAAGCCGTGAGACTGCGAGGGGCACCGTAGGTCATCGAGCCAAATGCATCGAACACATCGAAGTATTTTTCATCGGTTACGTTGTCGGCATTCAACTGGGCCGACAGGTTGTCAGTGATGTCGTAACGCGCCATCAGGTTGACCAGAGCATAGGAATCGATGGTGATCCGCTCGTTGACGTTCTGCGGATTCAGAGCGTCCGTGTAGACGTCATTCTGCCAGTTGACCCCGCCGCCTATGGTCAGCTTATTGAACACGCCTGGCAGCCGGTAAGTGGTGAAAGTACGCAGTAACTTGGTTGGGTAGAGGGTGTTAGCTGCGTCGCCTTCAGCATCTCTGACTTTGAACTGGGTATAGCCGACAGTAGCATTCCAACCTTCCGCCAGCTCGCCAGACACCTCCAATTCGAAGCCCTTGCTGGTTACGTCAGTACCTTCATAGCCGAGCTCTCCAGGCAGGCCTCCAGCGAGAGGCCCAACGCTCTGCCCGAGATTGTTCTGCTTGATCTGGAACACGGCAGCAGAAGCGTTCAGTCGGCCATCGAGAAACTCAGTTTTCAAACCGGTCTCGTAGCTTTCGCCAACGATCGGATCCAGGGCTTTCAAATCGGTACCGCGCACTGACTGCGGCAGGAATATCTCGGTATAGCTTACGTAAGCCGAGACATTTTCGGTCAGGTCGTAGACCGCGCCGGCATAGGGGGTCAGCTCATGGCTGGCGTCGATCTTGTTTACTTCCGAGAAAATATCATCCGCGGTCTTCTTATAGCTGGTGTCACGAGCGCCAAGGATCAGCTTGAGGTCGTCGGTCAGGTTCAGACGGGTTGCCGCAAAAAACGATTTTTGCTCAACATCGCTGTATCCGTAGCTTGCCCGTGGAGACCAGGAAGGCTCGGGAAAGGCGCCGTTGTAATTATCGAAGTCGGCAATGCCTTCGAATCCGGTTATTGGCGCGTGGTAATCAACATCGAAGTCCTGCTGGCTATTCACATAACCAAACGCCACTTCATGTTCGCGGCCAAACATGGAGACAGGGCCGTTGAAGCGGACACTGTAGTCGTCCTGCACCGTCTCGGGCTCGTACCAACCCGGGAATGTCGAGAGTGCCGGGCTACCGCCTCCCCTGACAGGATTACCGGACACATAGAGCAGCTTCGACTCGGACTTCTTCTCGCCTCGGCTGTAGCTGAGATTGACCTGCCAATCGTTGGCGAAGGTATGGTCGAGATTGATGAAGTACGTATCGTATGTGGTTTCCCAGCGGCTCCAGCCAGCGGATGAGGTCTTGGACCGGCTCCAGTCAGTACGCCCGCCGTCCGCATACCAGACCGGCAGACCGCCCCACATGGGGGACTTGGTATCGGTTGTCTGGTGGCTTAAACCAAACCACAGCGTGGTGTCGGGTGTGAGGTCGATATCCATGGTGCCGTAAAGCGTTTCACGCCGGGTCGATTTCATATCGATCCAGCTGTCGCCATCGTTCAGCTCACCTACCAGGCGAGCACGCACGGTACCGCTCTCGTTCAATGGCATGGAGAGATCACCTTTCGTGCCATAGGTGTCCCATGAACCGGCACTGGCTTCTACGGAACCAGTGAGTTCCCGGCTGCTGGCGCGTTTGCGCACCATGTTCAGCGAAGCAGAAGGGTCACCAACGCCGGTCATCAGACCATTGGCACCGCGTACGACTTCAACACGGTCATACGCGGCCAGGCTATTGAAGATCTCACCCGAGCTCCACGGCTGCTCCCAGATGGTCGGCACGCCATCAATCATCAGCGAGTTGAGTTCGAAGCCGCGTGCATTGATCTGCCCACGATCGGTCTCATAACGGTTCATCGATACGCCAACCGCGTTGTTGACCAGGTCAGTGAGGGTCTGCAGGTTCTGGTCTTCGATACGCTGGCGCGTCACCACACTCACCGACTGCGGGGTTTCACGCAGCGACATGTTCAGCGGCGTGGCGGTGCGTGCCGAGCGGGTGGTGTAGGACTGGGTGCCTTCGGTGACGGCATCATCAGCAGGGGTGATGGTCTCGGTGATCGCTGTGGCATCCAGCTCCAGCATGCCGCCCTGAGCCGCTTGCTGGGCATGTGCGGCCGGTACGGCGAACAGTGCGCCGGCCGCCACCAGGCGCACGGCAACGGCCAACGAACAGACATTCAGACGCGGCGCCGCTACGGCATCGGGCTGCAGAGTGGTTTTGTTATGGGACATGAAGGCTCCGACAACAGCGTGCCGTGCGTCGCCGCTCTACTCCCTGAACAGCTGCGAGTGCCCCCGTAAAAACTCCCCTGGGCACCTCACACCCGACAACTCCATGCCGGAACGATCTGGACTCACGCTGGCTATGAGCCGATGTCGGGATGACATCGGCAAAATCCGCGCGAGCTTATGAAAGTGAGTCTTAACTGTAAATAGCATTTAATGACATTTGCAATGTGTTTACATTCCCATTCCAGATTCTGCCACTCCATAAACGAAAACACCCCGTGCCCATCGGGCAAGGGGTGTCGGTGATCAGCGCTGAGGTCAGGCGCTACGCGCTGCCTCGATCCGCGCAATCTCCTCCGGCTGCACGTAGTAGTCGGTGTCCTCGTCGTAGCTGCGCACGATGAAGCAGGCGATGCTGGCGATGAAGGTTACGCCTACCAGCCACCAGATATGCCAGATCAGCGCGAAGCACATCAGGGTCATGAACGCCGAGGCGATCAGGCCGATGCCGGTGTTGCGCGGCATGTGGATCGGGCGGAATTTCGTTGGTGCTGGCTTGAGGCCGTCGCGCTTCTGCTCGTGGAATTCGTCGATGCGGTCGCCACGCGGGGTAACGGCGAAGTTGTAGAACGGTGGTGGCGACGCGGTCGACCATTCCAGGGTGCGGGCATTCCACGGGTCGCCGGTGTGGTCGGCCAGTTCCTCGCGTTTGAGGATCGACACGGCGAACTGGATCAGCGTGCAGAGAATGCCCAGGCCGATCAGCACGGCGCCGACCACGGCCACGTACAGGTACGGTTCCCACTCGGGATTGGTGCTGCTGTTCAGGCGCCGGGTCATGCCCATAAAACCAAGGATGTAGAGCGGCATGAAGGCCAGGTAGAAACCGACGATCCAGAACCAGAACGACGCCTTGCCCCAGCCTTCGTGCAGCCGGAAACCAAACACTTTCGGGAACCAGTAGGCGATGCCCGCCATGTAGCCGAACACCGCACCACCGATGATCACGTTATGGAAGTGGGCCACCAGGAACAGGCTGTTGTGCAGCAGGAAATCCGCGCCTGGCACGGCCAGTAGCACGCCGGTCATACCGCCGATGGAAAAGGTGATGATGAAGCCCAGCGTCCACAGAACCGGCGTGGTGAACTCGAGGCGGCCGCGGTACATGGTGAACAGCCAGGTGAAGATCTTCACCCCGGTGGGTACCGCGATGACCATGGTCATGATGCCGAAGAAGGCGTTGACGCTTGCCCCCGAGCCCATGGTGAAGAAGTGGTGCAGCCACACCACGAACGACAGCAAGGTGATCGCCACGGTCGCCCAGACCATCGAGTGGTAGCCGAACAGGCGCTTGCGCGCGAAGGTCGCGGTCACCTCGGAGAACACCCCGAAGGCCGGCAGTATCAGCAGGTACACCTCGGGGTGGCCCCAGGCCCACACCAGGTTCACGTACATCATCGGGCTGCCGCCGGCGGTGTTGGTGAACAGGTGGAAATCCAGGTAGCGATCCAGCGTCAGCATCGCCAGGGCCACGGTGAGGATCGGGAAGGCCGCGCAGATGATCACGCTGGTGCACAGGATGGTCCAGGTGAAGATCGGCATCTGGAACAGGCCCATGCCCGGCGCACGCATCTTGAGGATGGTGACCAGGAAGTTGACCCCGGTGAGCAGCGTGCCGAGGCCCGAGAGCTGCAGGCTCCAGATGAAGTAGTCGACGCCCACGCCCGGGCTGTACTCGATGCCCGACAGCGGCGGATAGGCGACCCAGCCGGTCATGGCGAACTCGCCGACGAACAGCGAGATGTTGGTCAGCAGCACGCCGCCGACGAACAGCCAGAAGCTCAGCGAGTTGAGCAGCGGGAAGGCCACGTCACGGGCACCGATCTGCAGCGGCGTGACGATATTCATCAGCCCGACCACCAGGGGCGTAGCGACGAAGAAGATCATGATCACGCCGTGGGCGGTGAAGATCTGGTCGTAGTGATGGGGCGGCAGGTAACCCTCGGCGCCGCCGGTGGCCACGGCCAGCTGGGTGCGCATCATGATGGCGTCGGCGAAGCCGCGCAGCAGCATGATCAGGGCGACGATCACGTACATCACACCGATCTTCTTGTGGTCGACCGAGGTCAGCCATTCGCGCCACAACCAGCCCCACTTCCTGAAGTAGGTCAGCGCGGCGAACAGGCCCAGGCCGCCGAGCGCCACCATGATCATGGTGACGACGAGGATGGGCTCGTGCAGGGGTATGGCGTCGAGAGTCAGTTTTCCGAGCATGTGTCGATTCGGCGCCGGCTGGCGGCGCGCGGGCTCCTAGGGTCAGTGGAAATCAGGATTGGCTACGGCGGCGGAACAGCGGGCGCGGCTCGATGGCCGAACGGCCGTACTGCACGCTCATGCCGGCCAGGCCCTTGAGGGCGTCGTGCACGGACTTGTCCCCGCGCACCGCGAAGCTGTCGAAACCGCACTGGCGCATATGGGCGAGCTGGTCGCGCAGTACGTCACCGACCGCCCTCAGCTCACCGCACCAGCCCAGGCGGGTGCGCAGCAGGTAGGCCTGGCTGTAGCCGCGGCCGTCGCGAAAGCTCGGGAAGTCGATGGCGATCAAGGGCAGCACGGCAAGCCAGGGCTGCAGATCCATGGGGTCGTCATCCGGGCCCAGCAGCAGGCCGTCGCGGCTGCCTGCTACGCCCTGCAGCACGGCCGGGGGCTGGCGTTCCAGCCAACCGGGCAGCGGCACGATCAGGCTACCCGCGCCCGCTGCTTCGGCATCGCCCGACACACGAAAGGGATCGTCACTGACGATGCGCGGCTCGCCTTCGCGCAGGCTGATCAGGTTGTTCATGCCGGCTCCTCCACCTTGCTGTACACCCGCGCCTTGAAGGGCTCGATGCCAACGCGCTGCACTGTGTCGATAAAGCGTTCGTCGCCCTGGCGCTGTTCGTCGAATGTCTCGACCAGCCGCTCGATCACCTCGGGCACTTCGGCGGCGCTGAACGACGGGCCGATCACCTTGCCCAGCGCACTGGCCTTGCCCTGGGCGCCACCGATGGTCACCTGGTACCACTCGCTGCCGTTCTTATCGACGCCAAGGATGCCGATATTGCCGATGTGGTGATGGCCGCAGGCGTTCATGCAACCCGAGATGTTCAGGCTGATGTCGCCCAGGGCGTGCAGCGCCTCGGCATCCTCGAAACGCTGCTGGATGGCCTGGGCGATGGGGATCGACTTGGCATTGGCCAGTGCGCAGTAATCGCCACCGGGGCAGGCAATCACGTCGGTAAGCAGGCCGATATTGGCGCTGCCCAGGCCGACGCTGACGGCCTGCTGCCAGAGTGCGTACAGGTCGGCCTTGCGCACGTCGGGCAGCACCAGGTTCTGCTCGTGGGCCACACGGATTTCGCCGAAGCCATAGCGCTCGGCCAGACCGGCCACGGCATCCATCTGCGCCGAGGTCACATCACCCGGCGGCAGGCTGGCGCCTGGTTTGGTCGACAGCACCACGCTGGCATAGCCCGGCACCTTGTGCGGCTGCACGTTGCGCGACACCCAGCGGGCGAAGCCGGCATCGCCGGCCAGGGCGGTGCCGAAATCCAGATCGGTATCCGCAAGCGCCGCATAAGGCGGCGGCGCGAAGGTAGCGGCAACCCGCTGGTATTCGGCGTCGGTGAGCTCGGCGGGGCCGTCCTTGATGTGCTGCCACTCGGCCTCGACTTCCCTGGCGAAGGCCTCGATGCCCAGCGCCTTGACCAGGATCTTGATGCGCGCCTTGTACTTGTTGTCGCGCCGGCCATGGCGGTTGTACACCCGCAGAATCGCCTCGACATAGGACAACAGGTGCTGCCAGGGCAGGCCATCGCGAATCACCTGACTGAGGATCGGCGTGCGGCCCAGGCCGCCACCGACCATCACCCGTGCCAGCAACTCGCCGGCCGCATCGCGATACAGGTACAGGCCGACGTCGTGCATCGGCACCGCGGCGCGATCCTCTTCGGCGGCGCACAGGGCGATCTTGAATTTGCGCGGCAGAAACAGGAATTCCGGGTTGACCGTCGACCACTGCCGGAGGATCTCGGCCAGCGGCCTGGGGTCGAGCAGCTCATCGGCCGCCACCCCGGCGAAGGCTTCGGTGGTGATATTGCGCACGCAGTTGCCGGAGGTCTGGATGGCATGCATCTCGACTTCGGCCAGGCGCTCGAGAATGTCCGGCACCCGCTCCAGTTCGATCCAGTTGAACTGGATGTTCTGCCGCGTGGTGAAATGGCCGTAGTCGCGGTCGTAGTCCCGCGCGATGCTGGCCAGAGTGCGCAACTGGCGCGCCGACAGGGTGCCGTAGGGAATCGCCACGCGCAGCATGTAGGCATGCTTCTGCAGGTACAGGCCGTTCTGCAGGCGCAGCGGCAGGAATTCCTCCTCGCTCAGCTCGCCGCTGAGGCGCCGCTGCACCTGGTCGCGAAACTGCGCGACCCGCTCGCGCACCAGCGCATGGTCGTACTCGTCGTAGTGATACATGAAAGGCCCCTTGCGCCAAACAGCGCGGCAGACAGGGCCGCCACTATGGGCAAGCGGATAAAATCAAAACAGCCTCAGATAATTCAGAAAAAACCATATCAGATGAATTTCTCTAGACCGTATGCAATGCTATAGGCGCTGGCTGGATTGGTGCAAAGCTCCCGGCGACAGGCGCTTCGATCTGATACGTAAAAATCATTAATCTACATAGCTGATATCTTCTGTAACATCCTTGTCCATTGCACTATCGCTGCAGCGCCCACTTCTTGCGCATCGGGTACGCCATGAAACGCTACGAAAAACTCGCTGACGAAATCGCCGCGCTGATCCGCTCGGGCCTGCTGGCACCCGGCGAGAAAGTGCCTTCGGTGCGTCACGCCAGTCGTACCTATGGCGTCAGCGCTTCCACCGTATTCCAGGCCTATTACCTGCTCGAGGATCGCGGGCTGATCCAGGCCCGCGCGCGCTCCGGCTATTTCGTGCGCGAGCACGCCAAGCGACCGCTGCACGAGCCACAGCAGCGCACGGGCGCCGTGCAGGCGACCGATGTGGATGTCAGCGAACTGGTGTTCTCGGTGCTCGGCTCGTTGAAGGATCCGCACACCGTGCCATTCGGCTCGGCGTTCCCCAGTCCGGATCTGTTCCCGCTGCCGCGCCTGGCCCGCTCCATGGCACAGAGCGTGCGCGACATGCCCAGCCACGCGGTGATCGCCGACATGACCGAGGGCAACCCGGACCTGCGCCGGCAAATCGCCCTGCGCTACATGCTCAGCGGCGTACGCCTGCCGCTCGAGGAACTGGTGATCACCACTGGCGCCATGGAAGCGCTCAACCTGTGCCTGCAGTCGGTGACCGAACCCGGCGACCTGGTGGCCATCGAGAGCCCGGCGTTCTATGCCACGCTGCAGGTGCTGGAACGCCTCAAGCTCAAGGCCGTGGAAATCCCCGTGCACCCGCGCGAAGGCATCGACCTGGACAGCCTGGCCGACAGCCTGCAGCGCCTGCCGATCAAGGCCTGCTGGTTCATGAGCAGCCTGCAGAACCCGCTCGGCGCGAGCATGAGCGACGCCAAGAAGGCGGCGCTCTACGAACTGCTGCAGCGCCATCAGGTGCCGCTGATCGAAGACGACGTGTACGCCGAACTGCACTACGGCGCCCAGCCGCCAAAACCGGTAAAGAGCTTCGACCGCGAAGGGCTGGTGATGCACTGCGGCTCGTTTTCCAAATGCCTGGCGCCCGGTTACCGGGTTGGCTGGGTGGCCGGCGGGCGCTACGCCCAGCGCATCGCCCGGCTCAAGCTGATGACCACCATCTCGCCTTCGGTACCCGCCCAGGCGGCGCTGGCCGACTACCTGCTGCACGGCGGTTACGACCGCCACTTGCGCAAGCTGCGTCACCAGCTGGAAAGCCAGCAGGGCTCGATGCTCGCCTCGGCCGCACGGCACTTCCCGGCGGACACCCGGGTGACGCGGCCCAGTGGCGGCTACTTTCTGTGGTTCGAGTTTTCCGAGCGCGTCGACGCCCTGCAGCTTTTCCGCCTCGCGCTGGCCCAGGGCATCAGCCTGGCGCCGGGGCCGATCTTCTCGGCCACTCGCGGCTTCGGCCATTGCGCGCGGCTCAACCACGGCCACCCGTGGAACGCCGGGAGCGAACAGGCCATGGCAACCCTGGGGCGCATCATCGCCTCGTTCTGAGCCGCAGATGTGCGACACGATCAGTCTGTTGTGCGTAGCGGCCAGCCGATAGGCAGCGGCGGGAAAACCTGCCCTAATGGCGGTTTTCATCGCCCAGGATCAGCCATGACCCGTAGCACCCTTGCCCTGCTCGTTGCCCTGGCCGCGAGCAGCGCCAGCGCCGCCGAACAGGTGCCGCTGTACAGCAACCTCAAGGACTGGCTGGTGGCGTGCGACAACACCCGCCAGTGCACGGCGATGTCCAACGCCGCTGAGAACCAGGCAGACGCCACGCCGACGTGGAGCCTGAGCGTTTCACGCGAGGCTGGCCCCAAGGGCGCGGTGCGCGTCGGACTATTCAGCTACAACGAAGCCAGCGGCCAGCCGCTGCTCGACGGCAAGCCGCTGCAGGTGAAGCTGCAGCCCGGCCAGTTGACCGAGGGCTCGGTGCCCGAGGTGTACAGCGTCGCGGGTGCCGACGCCGAGGCGCTGATCGCCGAGCTGCGCAATGGCCAGAACCTGCTGCTGCCCACTGCCTATGGCAACGCCGTGACCTCGCTCAACGGCATGAGCGCCGCCCTGCTGCTGATGGATTCGGTGCAAGGCCGCCTGGGTACCACCACCGCGCTGCTGCGCAAGGGCAACAACCCGGCGAGCAGCGTACCGCCCGCCCCGGCCGCGCCGCCTGCTCCCACCTGGCAAGCGCCCAAGCCGCTGAGCGAAGTCGAGAGCAAGCGCGTGCTGAACGCGGTGATCACCGCCATGCGCAGCGACTGGGAAAAGGACATGGTCGAGGATGGCCCGCCCGAGGGCCAGGCCTTCGCACTCAGTGACCGCGAGGCGCTGGTCATCCTCAAGACCGAATGCGGCGCCTACAACTGCGCCTACAACCTATACCAGGCCCCGCTCGATCAGCCGCAGCAGGCACGCAAGGCGAGCATTCCTGAAATTCCCGTCTTCGAGGATCTGCCACCCCATGGCAGCGTCGAGTTCGACCCGGCCAGTGGTGACCTGAGCAGTTTCACACTGGCCATGGGCATGGGCGGCTGCGGCTTCACCCAGCGCTGGCGTTACGACGGCAAGGGCTTCGCGCCGATCCACGCCAGCATGCTGGGCACCTGCCTCGGCCTGGATTCAGCTTACTGGCCGGTGCTGTGGCGCACCGCCGAGAAACGCTGAACCTCCGGGAACAGCTTGCCCAGGGTGCGGCGCGCCTGGGCCGCCTGCAGGTACTCGTCGAGCAGCCCTGCCAGCTCCTCGAAATCCAGTCGCCTGCCTTCTAGCATCGGGTTGAACAGCCACAGCCGCAGGCGCATGCCAGCAGCGACCGGACGGGCATCCGGCGCGGCCAGCGACTTGAAGCACGGCGGCGTCAGCCCCGGCACGCGCTGCCCGGCCATCACCGAGAACACCAGCGCCATGCGCAACGGGCGCTGGTCGATCTCGAAGGCGTCGAAGCACGCCCAAGGCGTGGCCTCGCGGGCGTTGGCGAACTGCACGCTGTCGGCGCTCAGCACCATCACGCAACGGCCGTTGCGGCGGCTGAAGGCCTCGGCACAGGCGAGCAGCAGCAGACCCGCCGCGAGCAGCAAGGCGCCGGGCACCCAGCACAGCCACTGCGCCGCGCGCATATGGATCAGGCTCGGCAGGCTGACCAGCCAACCGCCGACGAACAGCAGCACCGCGGCCCCAAGGGCGCTGAAGAGCGCTTGCCCGGAGGCCCGTTCGTGGATTTCGTAACGCTGCTGCGGGCCGTCGGCGTGGGCCTGCAAGTCGCTCAGCAGCGCCTGGCGGCTGGCATCATCCATGTTGTTGCAGGGCATCGAGCTGCTGCTGGGCCAGGGCAGCCTGCACGTAGGCGGTCAGCAGGGCGTGCAGGTCATCGATATCGAGCTTGCCGCCACCGCTGGCCACACCGGCGGAGTTGATGCGCACATGAGGCCGAGGCTTTTTCAACACCATCGCCTGGTTGCCGAACAGCACCGATACCGGGCGATGGGTCGGCGGCACAGCGGTTTCGCTCAGGGTCAGTTTCTGCAGGGTTACCAGGCCTTCGTCCTTGACGAATACGTCGACCACATCGGTCAGGTCGATGGGCCCACTGAGTGCGGTGTGATGCAGCTCGCGGCGGGTCAGGCGCATGAACACCTCGCGGCCGGCGTTGCGGTGCTGCCAGGTGAGCAACAGGAAGAACAGCGTCATGAAGCCACCGCAAATCATCATGCCGGTCTTGCCGATACTGAAGCCGCCCCACAGGATGCCCAGCGCGCCGAGGGTCAGCACCGGACCGAGTACCCAATAGCGCTTGGTGTTGGTGAACTCCATCTGCTCCGGCACCCGCTCGATGACCTGGGTAAGTTCGGCGACCACGGCGTCGCGCTGGGCACCTCGCGGGTAGGCAGGGCCTTCATCGGCGAAATTGGGCGACTGGGGCTGGCTCATCGGAAAAATCCTCGCATAGACATGATGCGAGGATTATCCGGCTCGCCGGACAGCCTGGGCAGCACAGCGGCTGGTACTCACAACAATCAGCCGCCCGCTCAAAACTCTGCCGGTCGCCGAGCGTCTTACTGGCTCTGCAGGTAGTCGGTTAGAAAGGCCTGGGCGTTGCCCTGCTCCGAGAGGCTGTTGTCATAACCGACCATCAACGGCTTCGCCTCACCCGGCAGGTACAGCTCACCCCAGCCGTTGCGAACCAGCAGCACCACGAACTTCTTGCCATCGACCTGGGTGCTGTAACGCGTGTCGTCGGCATTCTTTTCCACATCCATACGCTGGATGCGCATGTCCCAGTCGTGGTCCACACCCTCGACCTGCACCAGGGCCCGGTTCTCGCTACGTGCGCCGATGCGCAAGGTCCACACCTTCACGCCCTGCTCACCGGAGAAGGCCACCACCTTGGGCGCCACCTCCGGACGTTCTTCGGCCTGTACAAAACCGCTGGCAAGCGCCAGCAGCATGGCCAGCAACGCGGTACTTCTCGCGAAAATCATCATGCATCTACTCCCGTTGAAATCGCTCATTGAAATCAACGTGACGCAGCATGCCTAGCAGCACAGCCGCGGCCCACAACAATAAAGCGCTCGATCACAATGACTGACGGTCGAAGGTCGATCGCAGTAATATGTCAAAGTGTGTCGACCGCCACCCATGGATGCGCCCTTGCCGATGCAACGCTGGACCCCTTATCTGGACACGCAATTCTGCTTCGACCATCCATCCGCGCTGGCCAAGGCAGGGGTGTTCGACCCCAGCACCCCGCGGGTGATGGGCAGTGCCATCGGTCACTACCGCGCGCGCACCGTGCGCCCGCACCTGCAGTATTTCGACTGCGACCTGCAGTTCCCCGAGCCCCTGCGGATCGACAAGGTACTGCCCGGCAGCCTGTGCATCGTGCAGGTGCTCGACGGCCAATGGGAGCACCGGGTTGACGGGCAACTGCACCGCTACACGCCCGGCACGCCCCGTGTGCTGGGCGTCAGCGAATGCATGGAGACGGTCGATCAGTTGCCGGCCGGCAGCCACGCGCGCATGGCCGGGCTGCGCATCGCCGGCGACTACCTGCATGAACTGGCCGAAGAAGACCCTGACCTGCAACCGCTGCTCGGCCTGCTCGACGACGGCATCTGCTTTACCGAACTGCAGCGCTGCAAGGCACTCGGCGGGCTGCTGCAACGCCTTTACCAATCGCCCTATCACGGCGCGCTGGAGCGTCTGCATCAGGAGAGCCTGAGCCTGGCCGTGCTGGTGGAGCTGGCCGCACACTTCAAGGGCCGTACCACGGCCGCACCGCAGCCGGTTCGCGGCCAGCGCGACCTGGCCTATGAAGCGCGTCGGTTGCTCGATGCCAGCCTGGAACAGCCGCCGGGCAGCCAGGCCCTGGCGCAGCAGCTGGGGGTCGGCGAAACCACCTTGCGCCGGGCATTCTCCCAGGTATT
Organism: Pseudomonas sp. URMO17WK12:I2; assembly: GCF_003253735.1. GTDB lineage: Bacteria > Pseudomonadota > Gammaproteobacteria > Pseudomonadales > Pseudomonadaceae > Aquipseudomonas. The sequence continues at coordinate 825,395 of NZ_QKYW01000001.1, forward strand.
CGGCCAATCCATGCTGCAGTACGTGCGCCAGCAGCGCATGGAGCTGGCCCGCACGCTGCTACGGCAGCGCAAATGGCAGGTGGCGCAGATCGCCTATCGCCTGGGCTACACCAGCCCGGCCAACTTCAGCCATGCCTACCGCGCGCATTTTGGACACCCGCCGGGGGCAGAGCGCTAGCCGCGAAGCGGCTAGCGCCTCACTGCAATGGCTGGCTCGGAGGCTTTTTACCTGCGCGCTGAGCCAAGCAGCAACTTCGGCAATCTGCTCTAGACTCGATGATGTAAAGACCGCTCGGAGTCGGGCGGCGCGGCGCATGGATCGAGTCGGGGGGCATTCTCCAGCGCAAACGAGAGTTGCCTGGAGCATCACTCTTTTCACCAAGACCGAAGATGGCGAAGCCAGGGCCCCCTGTCATGCGGGCCCGGCCACCCTTAGTGCACGCACCTGAATAATGAACCACCCACATGCTCAACAGGTGTCTCTATGCCCCACTCGTCCCTTCGCCTGTCCACACGCAGCCTGCTTTACGCCAGTTACGCCTGCCTGCTGGCACTGATGCTGCTGATTGCCGGCGTCTCGCTGTACAACCTCACCACCGCCGATCGTGAGTTCTCGGCCTACATCGGTGGTATCGAGGCACGCGCCCGCATGGCCAGCAAGCTCAGCGAAGCGGTGAAGAGCCGGGCCATCGAGCTGCGCAATCTGGCGCTCAATACCGCGCCGGCAGGGCGCGAACCCAAGCGCGGCGCAATCGAAGCGCGCGAGAAGGCGGTGGACGATAGTCTGGCGGCGCTACGTCAGGCCATCGCCAGCCATGCCGATGTATCTGCGCAGGATCGCGAAATAATGGCGCACATCGAAGCGCTCGAGGGGCGCTATAGCCCGGTGGCCCACACCATTGCCGAGCACCTGTTCAAGGGCGAGGATGCCGAGGCACTGCGCATGGTCAGCGAACAATGCACGCCGCTGCTCGAGGAGCTGACCGGGGTGATCGAACAATACCTGGCCCACACCACGGCGGTGGCCGATCAGCGGGTTGTCGACAACGAGGCGCACTATCAGCGCCAGCGCACTATTCTGCTGATCATCACCGCATCGAGTTTCATCCTGGCTGCCGTGCTGGGCCACCTGATCAGCCGCTCCCTGCTGCGCGCCCTGGGTGCCGAACCCAATGACCTCAACCAGATCGCCCAGCGTGTCGCCGAGGGCGACCTGCGCGCTTCGGAAAAGCCCCATGCGGGTTCACAAAACAGCGTGCTCTCGGCATTGCAGCGCATGCAAGCGAACCTGCGCGAGGTTACTCAGGGTATCGACAGTTCCTCACGCACCGTTGCCCACTCCAGCCAGGAGCTGAGCGAGTCGAGCCTGCGCAATGCCGAGAGCGTTGCCCAGGCCCAGCGCGAGGTAGAGCACATCGTCACCGCGGTGCATGAAATGGCAGCAACGGTTCAGGATGTAGCGCGTAACGCCGAGTCCGCCGCGCAGGCGGCCGGCGAGGCAGATGAAGCCGCGCTGACCAGCCAGCACAAGGCCGGCCAGGCAGTAAATCTGATAGGAGAACTGGCGAAGGTGATCGACAGCTCCAGCGAGGCCATGGCGCGGTTGAAAACCGAAAGTACCAACATTGGCAGTGTGCTTGACGTGATCAAATCGGTGGCCGACCAGACCAACCTGTTGGCACTCAACGCCGCCATTGAAGCGGCCCGTGCCGGCGAGGCAGGCAGAGGCTTTGCCGTGGTTGCCGACGAAGTACGCAGCCTGGCGCGGCGTACCCAGCAAGCGACCGCCGAGATCGAGGGGCTGATCGCCAGCTTGCAGTCGATTGCCGACGAAACGGCGGGCTACATGCAACGCTGCCAGGACTCCAGCAGCCAATCGGTAAGCGGGGTATCCGAAGCGGGTGAGGCAGTGGCGCGGATCGTGGCGATGATCGAGCGCATCAACGGCATGAACCAGCAGATCGCCACGGCGGCCGAGCAGCAGAGCGCGGTCGCCGAGGAAATCAGCCGCGGCGTGGTTTCGATGCGCGACAGCACCGAGCAATCCGCGGCGGCCTTTCAGCACGCCCAGCAGGAAAGCGAAAGCCTGGCACGGACCAGCGAGGCACTGCGGCAGAACATCTCTCGCTTTCGTCTTTGACGGACCTCAGCGCCGCCTGCGGCAAAACAGCCTGGCAGGCGGTCGCTTGCCCGCTGCTTACAGCTGGTCGCCCTTGAGGCCGGCGTAGAGGCGGGTCATTTCGTTGAGCTGGCGGAACATCGACTCGGCATTCACCGCCACGATGGTCGGCACGAACTCCTTGGAGGCAAACGCCTTGGTCGCGAACTGCCAGCGCGCGTCGGTCTTGCGCAGGGCGGCGGCGATTTGCTCGTTCGGCGCTCCGGCAGCCTGCAGCTCTTTCATGATGTGATCGAACTCCTGTACCGACGCCTCGAAGTTGGCATCCAGGTTCGGCGCCTGCACGCCCCAGGCACGAGCCATGTAGAACATCGCGGTGCGCTGGGTGAGCACGCGGTTCCAGCCACTGCGGTTGATCGAGTGGGAAGCGGCGTCGCCATTGTGCTTCTCGAACAGGTCGGTGACGTGCTGGGTCTGCTTGACCAGCTCTTCGGCCTTGGCCAGCACGGCCGGAGCCTGGGCCTTGTCCGGTTTGGCGGTGACCATCGCCCGGTAGGCTGTCCAGATCACTTCGACCTGCGCCAGGCCGGCCTGCACTTCGCTGTTGGTCGGATGGGCCTTGAGCTTGGCGTGGTGGTCCTCGAACAGCGCGACGCTGGTATTGAGCTGCTTGGTGGCCTCATCGACCTTCACGTCGGAGCCGATCATCATGTAGTCCTTGGCCATGATCTGTCCCAGGCTGCGCTGCAGGCCGGCCATGTTCATCGCTTCCAGCGGCGCCATTTCCGCCCAACTGGCGAAACTGATCAGGCCAAGGCCCAGCACCAGGGCCTGCATGCAACGTTTGATCAACTCTTGCTCCTCATGCGCAGCGGCGCTATCGGCTAAATAAGGGGTTCGTCGAGCAGCCTTGGCTGCCAGCTTTTCGACGCCAACAATGAGATGGATTCTAATCCATACGCCCACAACTGGCCTGCAGCAGATGGCTAAATGACAGCTGGACGGTCAGTCGGATTGGAGATTGGTGACAGCGGTCACATTACACCGTCGAACGCGACGCAGACACGCTGCCCCTGCAAAAGCCAAATATGCCGGAAAGATAGCCGTGACTGGCGATCGCCAGGCGAACGACCAGGGGGCATGGAGGGGGAATGGACGGCTTCGTGCGCCTGCCGGGGCAGGCGCACGGAGCGGGTATCACGAAGTGGTGTTGCTCTGCGCGTTGGCCTTGCGCTTGGCTCGCCGGGACAGCATGTTGAGGCCCTCGATAACGGCCGAGAAAGCCATTGCCGCGTACAGGTAGCCCTTCGGCACGTGGGCACCGAAGCCCTCGGCGATCAACGTCATGCCGATCATGATCAGGAAGCCCAGCGCCAGCATCACCACGGTCGGATTCTTGTTGATGAAGCGCGCCAGCGGATCGGCAGCCAGCAGCATCACGGTCACGGCGGCGACCACGGCGACCACCATGATCGGCACGTGAGGCGTCATGCCCACGGCGGTGATGATGCTGTCGACCGAGAACACCAGGTCGAGCAGCAGGATCTGCACGATCACCGCCCCAAAGCCAACGGTGGCCGCACGGCCAACGAACATGTCGCCTTCGGGCTCCGGGTCCATGGCGTGGTGGATTTCCTTGGTGGCCTTCCACAACAGGAACAGGCCACCAGCGATCAGGATGATGTCCTTCCAGGAGAACGCCTGGCCGAACAGCTCGATCACCGGGTCGACCAGCTTGACGATCCACGCCACGGTGCCCAGCAGGGCCAGGCGCAGGACCAGTGCCGCGCCGATACCGAGGCGCCGCGCCTTGGAGCGTTGATGCTCGGGCAGCTTGTTGGTGAGGATGGAAATGAAGATCAGGTTGTCGATGCCCAGTACCACTTCCATGACCACCAGGGTGGCCAGTGCGACCCAGGCAGCGGGGTCGCTCGTCAATTGCAGGATATAGTCCACGATCACGCACTTTATGGCTGAACAGAAGGCGCATTCTGTGCTTTTGCCATAACGGCGAATATGACAATTTGCGACAAACTATTTCCCCTTGTTACAGAGCTGGAGCACCCGCAAGACGGGCCTTTGCGCCTGTCCAGGCAGCCGACGAACGACGCTGACAAGGAATGAACCGCCGGTGCGATATCACGATCCATTGCGATCGCCTGTACCGGTCTCATGCCAGGTTGTGCACGCCACCGACCGTCAGCCCGCCTGGCCAATCTCCACGGTGTCGCCATTGAGACGCACAGGCCACACGCGCAGGCGCTGCTCCGGGTACTCCAGGCAGGAGCCGTCGCGCAGGCGGAAATGCTGTTTGTAGAGCGGCGAGGCGATCACCAGGTCGCCCTTGATCTGGCCGATCAGGCCGCGGCCGATCACGTTGGCACCGGATTTCGGGTCACGGTTCTCCACCGCGAACAACTGCTCGCCGGCTTCACTGTCCGGCAGATGGAACAGGGCGATCTGCGCCCCATCGAGCCAGGCCACCACGCCGGAGTTGGCGACCAGGTCGGCGCTGCGGCACAGCGGTTGCCATTCGGTGGCGGGAAGCGATTGGGCACGCACGGCGTTGGACTGGCTCATCAGAGCACCTCCTCGGTAACGGGAATCAGGTGGAGTTCGCTGGCGGTAATCGGGCGGCGCTGGCCGCGCTCTTTCACGAAATGGATGTCCGGGTCGCCGCGCTTGTCGTTGACGAAGGTGCGGAAGCGCTTGAGCTTCTCCGGATCGTTGAGGGCGCCCGCCCATTCGCATTCGTAGCGGTCGACCACCAGTTGCATCTGCGCCTCCAGCTCGGCGGCCAGGTTCAGGCTGTCGTCGAGGATTACCGCCTTGAGGTAATCCAGGCCGCCGTCCAGCGACTCGCGCCATACCGACGTGCGCTGCAGCTTGTCAGCGGTGCGGATGTAAAACATCAGCACGCGGTCGATGGTGCGGATCAGCGCCTCGTCATCCAGGTCGGTGGCCAGCAGCTCGGCGTGCCGCGGGCGCATGCCGCCATTGCCGCACACGTAAAGGTTCCAGCCCTTGTCGGTGGCGATCACGCCGATGTCCTTGCTCTGCGCCTCGGCGCACTCACGGGTGCAGCCGCTGACCGCGAACTTGATCTTGTGGGGCGCGCGCAGGCCCTTGTAACGGTCCTCCAGGCGCAAAGCCATGCCGACGCTGTCCTGCACGCCGTAGCGGCACCAGGTGCTGCCCACGCAGGACTTCACGGTACGCAGCGACTTGCCGTAGGCATGCCCGGTCTCGAAGCCGGCGGCGATCAGCTCGCTCCAGATCTCCGGTAACTCGTGCAGCTGCGCGCCGAACAGGTCGATGCGCTGGCCGCCGGTGATCTTGGTGTAGAGGTCGTATTTCTTCGCCACCGCGCCGATGGCGATCAGCCCGTCTGGGGTGATCTCGCCGCCGGGAATACGCGGTACCACCGAGTAGGTGCCGTTCTTCTGCATGTTGGCCATGAAGGTGTCGTTGGTGTCCTGCAGCGGGATCAGCGCCGGGTCGGTGATCGGCTGGTTCCAGCAGGAGGCGAGGATCGAACCGACTGCCGGCTTGCAGATATCGCAGCCGGTGTGGCCGCGACCGTGCTTGGCGAGCAGTTCCTCGAAACTGAGCACACCCTCCACGCGAACGATGGCGTACAGCTCCTGGCGGGTATGCGCGAAGTGTTCGCAGAGGCTCTTGTCCACCGCCACGCCACGGGCGCTCAGCTCGTGCTCGAAGACCTGCTTGAGCAAGGCGCTGCAGCCGCCGCAGCCGCTGCCGGCCTTGGTGATGGCCTTGAGCTCGCCAAGATCGGTGATGCCGGCGTCGACCTGGCAGCACACCGCGCCCTTGCTGACGTTGTGGCAGGAGCAGAGGGTCGCGGTATCCGGCAGTGCATCAGCGCCCAGGGTCGGCGCACCGTCGGACAACGGCAGGATCAGGCTGGAGGGATCGGCCGGCAGCTTGATGCCATTTTGGGCGTACTGCAGCAAGGTGTCGTAATAGCTGTTGTCGCCGACCAGTACCGCGCCGATCACGTGTTGGCCGTCCGGAGAGACCACCAGGCGGCGGTAGCTGGCGCCCGCTTCATCGATGTAGCGGTAGCTTTTGGCGCCCGGCGTGGCGGCGTGGGCATCGCCGATGGAACCGACGTCGACGCCAAGCAGCTTGAGCTTGGTCGACATGTCGGCACCGGTAAACGGTTCATGGGGCGCGCCAGCCAGCTGTGCGGCAACATTGCGAGCCATCGAATAGCCCGGTGCGACCAGACCGAAGACCATGCCGTTCCAGGACGCGCACTCGCCGATGGCATAAATGCACGGGTCACTGCTGCGGCAATCGTTGTCGACCACCACGCCACCGCGCGGTGCTACGTCCAGGCCCGCGGCGCGGCCCAGCGCATCCTGCGGGCGAATCCCGGCGGAAAACACGATCAGGTCGGTTTCCAAGAATTCACCATCGTTGAACTTCATGCGGTAGGCGTATTCCTCACCGATGACGATCTCCTGAGAGGCGCGCGACAGGTGCACACCAACGCCAAGGGCCTCGATACGTGCCCGCAATGCATCGCCGCCGTCGGCATCCAGCTGCACAGGCATCAGGCGTGGCGCGAACTCCACCACGTGAGCTTCCAGGCCCAGGGACTTGAGGGCATTGGCTGCTTCCAGACCGAGCAGACCGCCGCCGACCACCACACCACGCCGGGCTTTGGTCGCTGCGGCGCGGATGGCGTCGAGGTCGTCCAGGGTGCGGTAGACCAGGCGCGAATTGCCCTCGGCGCCCGGAATCGGCGGCACGAATGGATAGGAGCCGGTGGCCAGCACCAGGCGGTCGTAGCCGCGACGCCCGAGGCTGGTGACGATTTCGCGCTTGTCGCGGTCGAGCTCCAGCACCTGCTCGCCTAGGTGCAGATGGACACCGTTGCGGGCGTACAGATCAGGCTCGCCGAGGGCCAGGGCTTCGGCGTCCTTGCCGGAGAAGTACTCGGACAGGTGCACACGGTCGTAGGCGCGCTGACGCTCCTCGCCATATACATGCACCTGATAGCGATGCAGGGCGCCGCTGGCGATCAGCTGCTCGACGCAGTGGTGGCCGACCATGCCGTTGCCGATGACGATCAGGGTCTCGCGCTTGATCGATGTGACGATGGAGTTCATAGCCTGCCCTCTGTCTGCTGCCTGTTTCTGCAACGCAAAAAAAGACGCCTGGAGCTGTTGTCAGCTTCAGGCGTCTTTGCCTTGGATTCGGTCATGTGGGGTGAGCATCAGGTCATGGCCTGGTCACCGGCCCCATCGGGATGGGTGCACAGGGTCGATAGCAGGTTGCATGCCAGGGCTTTGAAAATACCGGAATGGCTAGTAAAACCGGGCTTGGCGGGCACCCACATGGCAGGATGGTTGGCGCAGGATACGAACCAGAATGAGGCAAGGAGCCCTGAAACTCACCATTTCGAGGCAGCGGGGATGGGTTTCGAAGTGAAAGGGTGATGAGCGAATGAAGCGCCTCACATTGCGTGAGCGGGCCACGCCCGCAAAGTCACGGTCATGGCCCGTTCCCAGCGAGTACGTTGACACCGCAGGATGGGGCAGGCCGCGCAGGTACAACCCATCAACCCCGATGGGTTACACCCGGCCTACGACTCCCACTCAGCAGCGCCGTGCGCGCCTCACCGCTCCCAGGGCGGAGGCGGCTCCTGATCCTTGGGTTCGTCGTCGGCACTGAGCGCGGCCTGGCGGCGCGCTTCATCGGCCAGCGCGGCCTTGATCTCGCGCATTACCGCGTCGATGTCGGCCTCTTCCTCGGGGTCATCGAATTCACCCGTCAGCACGCTTTGCGGGGTCAGCTTGCCGTCTTCATAGAGCGCCCACATTTCCTTGGCGTACTTGGTGAACTTGAGCTCGGGGGCGAACTGGCCGAAATAGGCGGACATGTTGCCCACGTCACGCTCGAGCATCTTGAAGGCATGGTTGTTACCGGCTGCATCCACCGCCTGGGGCAGGTCGATGATCACCGGGCCTTCCGGGCCGAGCAGTACGTTGAATTCCGACAGGTCGCCATGCACCAGCCCGGCGCAGAGCATCTTGACGATCTCTTCGATCATGAATGCGTGGAATTCACGGGCGTCGTCGGGGTGCAGGTCGACGTCGTTGAGGCGCGGCGCTACGCCGCCCTCGCCGTCGGTAACCAGTTCCATGAGCAGTACGCCCTCGAGAAAGTCGAAGGGTTTGGGCACCCGAACGCCGGCGTTGGCCAGGCGAAACAGCGCCGCCACCTCGGCGTTCTGCCAGTTCTCTTCCTGGTTCTTGCGCCCGTGCTTGGAGCCTTTGGCCATGGCTCGGGCGTCGCGGCTATTGCGTACCTTGCGGCCCTCCTGATACTCGGCGGCCTGGCGGAAACCCCGCTTGTTGGCTTCCTTGTAGACCTTGGCGCAACGCAACTCGGTACCGCAACGCACCACATAGACCGCTGCTTCCTTGCCGCTCATCAAAGGGCGAACCACCTCATCCACCAGGCCGTCCTCGACCAGGGGCTCAATGCGTTTTGGCGTCTTCATCAGCTTTTATCAGGGTCCTCAGTGGTCTATGCGGCCCTTTTATACGGCAATCCTGGGGCAGCGCACAGCCCATGGGGAAAATGCTCAGGCCAATGCAGTTTGAAAGCGTGATCGGCACTGGCGTACAGGCCCGTCGATACCGACAATCCAGATACCGTTACAGGAGATGAACATGTCCGAAGAACGCCGCTGGCAGGCCGTGTGCGAACGAGACGCCACCCAGGATGGTCGATTCGTCTTCGCCGTACGTTCGACCGGCATCTACTGCCGACCCAGTTGCCCGGCTCGTCGGCCACGCCGCGACAACGTCAGTTTCCACGACGGTCCCGCGCAGGCCGAAGCAGCGGGCTATCGCCCCTGTAAACGCTGCTCACCGCAAGGCATCAGCCCAGCCGAGCAACTCGATGCGCTGGTGACCGCTGCCTGCCGTCTGCTCGATGGTGACGGCAAGCCACCGACGCTAGGCGAGCTCGCTGCGCGAATCGGCCTGTCACCCTCGCACCTGGCCAGGGCCTTCAAAATGCGCACGGCAATGACGCCCAAGGCCTGGGCCAGCGCTCGCCGGCGTGAGCGCCTCGAGCAGGCGCTGCCTCAGGCTGACTCGGTGTTCGATGCGGCGTTGAACAGCGGTTACTCCAACACCCGGGCGCTGTACGCACGAGCCGATGGCGTAAGTGCTGCCAGCCGACGCAAAGGTGCCATCGGGGAAAAGCTGTACATGGCCCTGGCGCCCTGCCCGCTGGGCTACCTGTTACTGGCAAGGGGCGACCACGGGCTTTGCGCCTTGCTGTTCGGCGACTCGCCGAGCGCGCTGGAAGCAGAGCTGCGCCAGCGCTTCCCGCAGGCGACGCTGCAGGCTGACGATGGGTCGCTGAAGGATTCGCTCAGAGCGGTCATCCAGCAGATGGAAGAGCCCCATCGCGCAGCCAATCTACCGCTGGATATCCGCGGCACCGTCTTTCAGCAACAGGTCTGGCAAGCCCTGCGAGCCATTCCCGTGGGAGAGACACGCACCTATGGCCAATTGGCCGCCAGCCTCGGCAGCCACCCGCGGGCCATCGCCCGTGCCTGTGCCAGCAACCCGCTGGGCCTGCTGGTACCATGCCACCGCGTTACCGCTGCAGATGGCAGCCTGGGCGGCTATCGCTGGGGCATGGCGCGCAAGGCCGCATTGCTGAAGACCGAAGCCGAAACTGGTGAAGTGAAGACTCCGTAGCCTGGCGTTGAGCGCAGCGATACCCAGGGCAAACGCGGGTGTCGCTGCTCTGGATCCGGGCTACGAAGCAACTGGCTCAGCGCTCCAGAATCGCCGTCACGCCCTGCCCACCCGCGGCGCAGATGGAAATCAGGCCACGTCCCTCGCCCGCTACCGAGAGTAGCTTGGCAAGGTTGGCGACGATGCGTCCACCAGTGGCGGCGAACGGGTGACCGGCAGCCAGGGAGCTGCCTTTGACGTTGAGCTTGGCGCGGTCGATGCCGCCCAGCGGCTGCTCCAGGCCCAGCCGCTCGCGGCAATAGTCGGTGTCCTCCCAGGCTTTCAGCGTGCACAACACCTGGGCGGCGAATGCCTCATGGATTTCGTAGTAGTCGAAATCCTGCAGGCTCAGGCCATTGCGCGCCAGCAACCGGGGTACGGCGTACACCGGCGCCATCAGCAGCCCTTCGCGGCCTTTGACGAAATCCACCGCCGCCGCCTCGCCGTCGCGCCAATAGGCGAGTATCGGCAGGCCGCGGGCCTTGGCCCATTCCTCGCTGGCAAGCAGCACCAGCGAAGCACCGTCGGTCAGTGGCGTGGAGTTGGCCGCAGTCAGGGTGCCGCGCTGGCCCTTCTCGAACACCGGTTTGAGGGTTGCCAGCTTGGCCAGGTCGATATCCGGGCGCAGGTTCTGGTCGCGGGTCAGGCCCAGGAAGGGTGTCATCAGGTCGTCCTGCCAGCCTTCGACATAGGCCGCGGCCAGCTTGCGATGGCTTTCCACGGCCAGTTGGTCCTGCTCGTCACGGGGAATGGCCCAGTGCTGCGCCATCAGTTCGCAGTGCTGGCCCATGGACAGGCCGGTGCGTGGCTCGCCATTGCGCGGCAATGCCGGTGCCAGATGCCGCGGGCGGATCTGCAGCAGCGTCTTGAGCTTGTCGCCGGTGCTCTTGGCGCGATTGGCTTGTAACAGGATCTTGCGCAGGCCCTCGTTTACGCCGATCGGCGCATCCGAAGTGGTGTCCACGCCGCCGGCGATACCGCATTCGATCTGCCCCAGGGCAATCTTGTTGGCGACCAGCAGCGCCGCCTCGAGACCGGTGCCACAGGCCTGTTGCAGGTCATAGGCCGGGGTTTCGGGCGCCAGGCGCGAGCCCAGCACGCATTCACGGGTCAGGTTGAAGTCGCGCGAGTGTTTGAGCACGGCGCCGGCCACCACTTCGCCAAGGCGTTCGCCATGCAGGTGGTAGCGCTCGACCAGGCCCTCCAGGGCGCTGGTGAGCATCGCCTGGTTGCTGGCTGTGGCGTAGGCGCTGTTGGAGCGGGCGAAGGGAATGCGGTTGCCACCAACGATGGCGACCCGGCGAGGCAGGCTCATGAACGGCTCCTTGCAGGTAATATTTTGCGGCACTTAAAGGGTGCCGATTCACCGACTCGGGGGCCGGTCATTGGGCTGCTGTCGATGCATGAAACGAGCGGTAGCGTACAGTGGTCAACCACTTTGAGTTTCAGCCCTGGAGTCTGTTCCATGTCCGATCGCTACCTCAACTTCGCCAATACACCGGCTGGTCGTCGCCTGGTCGGCGCACTCGGTCTGCCTGCGCCCCTGCCCCTGGAGCGTTGGGTAGGGGGCCGTAATCGGCCACTGGAAGGAGCCCTGCTGATCGGCGGCGAGGGCGACCTGGGCGCCGCGGTGGCGGGTTTCGCCAACCGCCTGACCGACGAACACTTCGCCGCCCGTGATGAACAGTTCGGCCTGCCACGCTGGACCGCCGAACATGGCCCCAAGCTCAAGGGCCTGGTCTTCGACGCCAGTGGGCTGAGCCGCTTCGAAGAGCTGGACTCATTACGCCAGTTCTTCCAGCCAGCCTTGAAGAATCTTGGCCGCTGCCCGCATGTGGTAGTGCTCGGCCGCGCACCCGAGACGCTGAACGATCCGCAAGCCAGCAGCGTGCAGCGCGCCCTCGAAGGCTTTACCCGCTCGCTGGCCAAGGAGATCCGCCGCGGCGGCACCGTGCAGTTGCTGCATGTCGACCCGGGTGCCGAGTCCCAGCTGGAGGGCGCCCTGCGCTTTCTGCTGTCGCCCAAGAGCGCCTACATCTCGGCCCAGGTACTGCGCCTGCAACCCTGTGCCCAGCAGGTCAGCGACTGGACGCGCCCACTGGCCGGCAAGACCGCGCTGGTGACTGGCGCCAGCCGCGGTATCGGCGCCGCCATTGCCGAAACCCTGGCCCGTGACGGGGCCGAGATTCTGCTGCTCGACGTACCGCCCGCCAAGGACGCTCTCGACGCCCTGGCCGCACGCCTTGGCGGGCGCAGCCTGGCGCTAGATATCTGTGCCGAGGACGCACCGACCAGACTGCTCGAGGCGCTGCCGGAAGGTGTGGATATCGTCGTCCACAACGCCGGCATCACCCGCGACAAGACCCTGGCGAAAATGAGCGAGGGGCTATGGGAATCGGTGATCGACGTCAACCTGCGGGCTCCGCAGCAACTCACCGCGGCCCTGCTGGAAGCCGGCGCCTTGCGCGACAATGGCCGCGTGGTGCTGATCGCCTCGCTCAGCGGCATCGCCGGGAATGTCGGGCAGACCAACTACGCGACCAGCAAGGCCGGGCTGATCGGCCTCGCCCAGAGCTGGGCGCCGGCCCTGGCGCAGCGCGGCATCAGCATCAACGCAGTGGCACCGGGCTTTATCGAAACGAGCATGACCGCCGCCATTCCCTTCACCATCCGCGAAGCCGGCCGGCGCATGAATTCGATGAACCAGGGCGGCCTGCCCCAGGATGTCGCCGAAGCGGTGACCTGGTTCGCACAACCCGGCTCCGGCGCGGTCAGCGGTCAGGTGTTGCGGGTCTGCGGCCAGAGCCTGCTGGGCGCTTGATCAACAGACGCTGCGCTCGTCTTGGGCCTGGCGGCCACGACGTCGGAACTCTACCGGCGTCTCGCCGGCCCAGCGCTTGAAGGCGCGGCAGAAGGTGCTGGGTTCGGAAAAACCGGTGCGTTCGGCAATCCGCTCGATGCGCTCCTCGGTGTCCACCAGCAAGCGTTTGGCCAGGTTGCAGCGGCAATCGCCAAGCAACTCGTTGAAGCGCACACCGGCCTGGGACAGTTGCTCGCGCAGGCGCCGCGCCGGCATGTCCAGGCGCGCGGCAACCCTCTCAAGGGTCGCGCCCTCGACCAGCAACTCATCGATCAGCCGACTCACCTCGCGCGCCAGCTCGGGACGTAGGTAATGAACGCCCTGGGGAGCCGAGGTGCGCAAGCACACGAACCCCGGAATCACCGCGGCCACGGGCGTGACGGCCCTGTGCTTGTAAAGGTCGGGCATGCTGCATTCCTTGCGTGGGGTGGTAAGGTGCTAAGCGAGACGGCTCCACCAACCAGCGTAGGCAGCTTTTGCCGTCCATGCTCGTGGTACAGGCAATCGCTTGCGCGGCAGGCACCAATGGGCGCTGGCTAATGTCCTAGAACTCGACGAGAGTACGTAGAGTCCCACCTTGCACCGGAGCGCACGATGGCAACCGAATGGCTCGATCTGCACACCCCACCGGCATTGCCCGGCCTGCTCCTGCGCGCTGCGAGCCGCCGTGGAATCACTGGCAAGGTCCTGCCACACCGCGGCCTGCGCTGCACGGTCAGCGTCAATGCCGATCATCTGGCACGCTATCGCCAGCTGTGCGGCTTCACCGACGATGCCCGGCTGCCCGCCACCTACCCGCATGTGCTGGCTTTCACCCTGCAGATGAAGCTGCTCACCGACGCTGATTTTCCTTTCCCGTTGCTGGGCCTGGTGCATCTGGAAAACCGCATCCGCGTGGTGCGCCAGCTGGCTGGCCTCGGGCCCTTCACCCTGAGCGTGGAAGCCAGCAACCTGGCGCCCCACGACAAGGGTGCGGTATTCAGCGTCATCACCCGCCTCGAGGATCAGCTCGGCCTGCTCTGGGAAGGTGACAGCCGCCTGCTCTGCCGCGGCGTGAAGCTCGATGGGCCGACCATCGGCCGCAGCGAGGCGCCCAGCCTGCCGATGGAAGAACTGGACAGCTGGCAGGCAGAGTCGAATATCGGTCGCCGCTATGCGCGGGTTTCCGGCGACTACAACCCCATTCACCTGTCGGCCCTGAGCGCCAAGCCATTCGGCTTTCCCCGCGCCATCGCCCACGGGCTGTGGAACAAAGCGCGCGCTCTGGCAGCCCTGCAAGGCCATCTACCGGCCTCCGGCTACAGTCTTGAAGTACGCTTCCAGAAGCCGGTGCTGCTGCCGAGCAACCTGCGCATGCGTGCCAGCCTGCCGGCAGCCGAGGGGCAGTTCGACCTGCGCGGCAAGGACGATGTGCCACATATGGCTGGCTACTGGCAGGTCATTTGAACGCATGAAAGAATGTGCGGCCTCTGCCCACGGGACGTCGCATGAACATCGCCGAACTCACCGCCCGCCTGCACGCCATTCGTGATCGCAACGACTGGCGCCAGTTCCACGCCCCGAAGAACCTGGTAATGGCCGCCAGTGTGGAAATGGCCGAACTGGTGGAAATCTTCCAGTGGCTCAGCGAAGACCAATCGCGCCACCTGCCCGCAGACCAGCTCGAACACGCCGGCCAGGAAATCGGTGACGTAGTGCTTTACCTGCTGCTCCTGTGCAGCGAACTGGGCCTGGACCTCGACCAGGTGGTACGCGCCAAGCTGGCCCACAGCGAACGGCGGTTCGCCTGATGAGCGACCGGCACTTCGATGAATTGGCAACCCGCTTCGCCGAGAAGATCTATGGCGGCGCCAAGGGCGCGATCCGCCTTGCCGTGCTGCAGGCCGATCTGGCCGAAGCCCTGCCCGCACGCCCGTTGCGCGTGCTCGATGTCGGTGCCGGCCTGGGGCATATGGCGTTATGGCTGGCCGAACGCGGCCACGACGTCACCCTGGCCGAGCCCGCTGAGCCGATGCTGGCCGGTGCCCGCGAGCGTTTCGCACAAGCCGGCGTGGCAGCCACCTTCATTCACGCGCCCTGGCAGCAATTGCCGGGGCGTTTCGAGGCTCCCTTCGACCTGGTCATCTGCCACGCGGTGCTCGAATGGCTGGCCGAGCCGGCCGCCATCCTCCCGGCCCTGCACGGCCTGACCGGCGCCGATGGCTGGCTGTCCCTGGCGTTCTACAACAAGGACGCATTGATCTATCGCAATCTGCTCAAGGGCCACCTGCGCAAACTGCGCAAGGAAGAATTCGCCGGTGAGAAGCACAGCCTGACGCCGCAACGCCCGCTCGACCCGCGGGAGCTCGAGTCGCAACTTGCCACCGGCTGGCAGGTCGAACACAGAAGCGGCGTACGGGTGTTCCACGATTACATGCCCCGGGATTTCCAGGCCAAGGCGCAGCTTGCCGACCTGCTGGAAATGGAACTGGCGCACCGTCGCCATCCGGCCTTTGCCGGCCTGGGACGCTACCTGCACTGGATCTGTCGGCCACGCTGACGCCTGCTCTGCCAGGCCCAGCTCGCCAGGAGAGACGCATGAAACGCATCGCCCTGCTGCTGTTCACCACTGCCCTGGCCGCCTGTCAGAGCCACAATCCATATACCACCGAGTCGGTGCCGATCCCGCCCGCGCCGCCGGGCGCCGCCAACCACTTCGACCGCAGCGCCTACCCGGCTGCGCCCCGCGATTACGCGGCCTATCGCAGTTGGGCCTGGCAGCAACGTCCGGCCGGCAGCGCCTGGGCCAGCGCCGACCTGGTGCAGGACGCCCTCAACAACGCCCTTGACCAACGCGGCCTGCGCCCTGCCCAAGGCAATGCCGCTGCCGACCTCAAGGTACGCACCGACACCCGCCTGGAGCGCCGCGTGCGCCAGGTCGCCGACAGCTATGACCCCTACTACGGCGGTGGTTACGGCAGCTTCGGCAACCGCGGCTACTACGGCAACGGCCTCGGAGTCGGCGCCCGTGTGCCACTGACCCGTTCCTATGAAGAAGAGGTCGTGGTGGTGCGCATTGACTTCTTCGACGGCCGCAGCGGTGAACAGGTGTGGAGCGGCCAGGCGGAGATGCGCAGTGCTGGCAGCCAGGCCGAGCGCGCTGAAGCGCTGCGCAAGGCGGTCAGTGACGCCCTCGGCGAATACCCGCCGGCATGAACCACCCTATCGATGGATTCGGGAGAACACCAATGCGCCGCCTGCCTCTGCTAATGCTTCCCGTCCTGCTGCTGCTCGGCGCCTGCCAGAGCCAGCAGGTCAACCGCGACTTCGACGCCAGCCGGGATTTTGCCGGTTACCGCAGCTGGAGCTGGCAGGAGCCGGCGGTGCAGTACAAGCCCGATGACCCGCGCATTCGCAGCGACCTCACCGAACAGCGCCTGCGCAACGCGGTGGCGGATCAGCTCGACCAGCGCGGCCTGCGCCCGGCAGGCACCGGCGCCAAGGGCGACCTGAAGGTTCAGGTGTGGTTGGTCGTCGATGACCGCCAACAGCAGGTCAGCAGCGGCTTCGGTGGCGGCTTCGGCGGTTACTGGGGCCCGTATTGGGGCGGCCCGGCCTACAACGAAACCCGCACTATCGATTACAAGGTGGCGACCGTGCAGGTCGACCTGCTCGACGGCAAGGATGGCAAGCTGGTCTGGCGCGGCAGCGACGAGCGTATCGTGCGCGATGCCGCCGGCAACCCGGCCGAGCGGGAGGCAGAAATCCGCGAAACCGTCGGCCGTGTGCTCAGCCAGTATCCACCGCGCTAGCGAATATCAGCCCACCTCGACAGCCGTGACTGCTAGCCGCGGCCGAAGCGATAGAACAGGTTGGGCTCGCTGACGATATACAGGTTGCCCTGGTCATCGAAGGTCATGCCTTCGCCTTGGGGCACGGCCTTGCGAAGACCGGCGAAACCGCTATCGAGCGTGCGGAAGCCGATCAGCTTGCCGCTGTCGCCATCGAGTTCCATGATCCGCTTGGACTCGTCACTGAGCAGCGCCAGGTGGCCGGTACGTTCATCGAAATGCACCGACGACAGGTCGGTGGCAAACACCGAATCACGGATCCAGTCCTCGTGGTCGAGGATCTCCAGACCGAAATGTCCCCTCACACTGTTTTTCAGGCCACGAATCTCGTAGAGCTTCATCGGCGAGTGCTCCTTGACCACAAACAGCCGGTCACGCGCTCGGTCGTAGCCTACTCCCTCGAACCCCTGGTTGCCCTCACGCTGGATGCCCAGGGTCAGCGACCGATAGTCCTCGCGAAACAATGCGCCAGCACGCTCGGGAACCGGCACCACCACCAACCCCTGCTGGCGTTCCTCGGCCAGCAGCAACAGGCCATCCCCCAGGTAGGTGACGCCCTCGACGTCGCTGAAGCCGCTCAGCGGGTAGCGCGCCAGCACCTCGCCGTCCTTGCTCATGGCCAGCAGCTCTTCGGGGTTGTTGAGCACCGCCCACAGCTGGTCACGCTGTTCGTCATAGCTGATGCCGGAGAGGTTGTTCTGCAGGCCGCCAACCACCTTGGCATCTACCTGCACCTGATAGGCGCGACCCAGTAGGCTGCCTGGCGCCCATTGCGACACGGCCGGCGTGGTCAACCAGTAATAGAGCCGGTCATCCAGGTGCAGCACGCGCATCTGGTAAACGGCAAGCAGCACGATGGCGAGCAATAGCCAGCGCAGGGCAGGCACACGGGAAAAAGCCCGCTTGGCGACAGATAGCATGACGATTCTCGAGTTAGGCTGGGCAGGGCAGCATGCCTGAGCGATGTTGCAGTTAAGCGGCACGCAGCAGGGCATTCAGAGAGACGCCTGCCGGCAAAGTTCCTCGCGCCCCCGCGGGCGAGCCGTGTTGCCACCCGGCGGCTACAACGGATGGTGGTTTACCCCGCCGAAAAGACCGTGCAGACTGCCGCAAGATAGTGCATACCGCGCAGGCGATAGCAGCGGATCGCGGCCCCGCGAGACCCTCCATGCCATTCGGCCTGGAACTGAAGGAGATCATCTTGGCGTCCAGTGAAACCAGCACCTCCTTGAGCGACGCGATCGCCAATTGCGCCAAGGAACCCATCCATATCCCCGGCAGCATTCAGCCCCAGGGGTTTCTGATGGTGTTCGACGAGCAGGCGCTGACAGTGCTGCAGGTCAGCGAGAACGTTGCCGACTGGCTCGCTCTGCAGCCCGACCAGTTGCTGGGCCGGCACCTGGACGAACTGCTCGAGGACGGCGCCGTGCTGGCGGAACGACTGACCCAGCTGTCCGATGAAGACACCACGCCCTTTCATATCGGTGACGTGCGCTTTCGCGAAGGCAGTCGCCGCGGCGAGCTGACCGCGATGGTCGCCCACCGCTTCGATCAGGTGCTGATCGCCGAATTCGAGACCATCAGCAACACGATCACCGCCTACAACACCCTGTACCCGATGGTGCGCACCTTTATCGGCCATCTGCAGGGCGCCGACGATATCGATGAGCTGTGCAGGCTGTCGGTGGCCGAGGTCAAGCGTGTCACCGGCTTTGGCCGCGTGAAGATCTACAGCTTCGATGCCGACGGCAACGGCCTGGTGCACGCCGAATGTCGCGAAGATGATTATCCCAGCTACCTGGGGCTGAGTTTCCCTGCCTCGGATATCCCGCCCCAGGCCCGCCAGCTGTACGTGGCCAACCGCATCCGGGTGATCGAAGACGCCAACTACCGGCCCTCTCCGCTGCAGCCGGCCTGCAACCCGTTGACCGGCAAACCCCTGGACCTCAGCTATGCGACGCTGCGTAGCGTATCGCCGGTACACCTGCAGTACATGCGCAACATGCAGACCATCGCCTCGATGTCGATCTCCATCGTGGTCGAGGGCCAGCTGTGGGGGCTGATTTCCTGCCACCACGCCAGCGCCCGCCCGGTTGGTTTCCAGACCCGCACCGCCTGTGAACTGCTCGGCCGCATGCTGTCACTGCAAATCGAGGCGAAGATCGCCCACGCGCGCACCCAGCATCTGCTGCATCTGCGCAAGCACATCGTGCAGATGCTTTCGGCAATGGCTGACCGCGACAGTGTCAGCGAAGGCCTGCTGGCGCTGCCGGACACCTTTCTCGCCTTCGCCCAGGCCAGTGGGGGAGCGATCATCTCGGCCTCGCGCTGCGACCTGATCGGTCAGACACCGCCGCGCGACCAGGTCAATGCCCTGGTGCAGTGGCTAGGCGCTCGCCGCGGCGAAGACCTGTTCCATACCGATAACGTCGGTCGCGACATCCCCGAGCTACCCGAGCTCAGTGCGCATATCGGCGGTCTGCTGGCCGTGGCCATCTCCGAGCTGCACTCGCACTACCTGATCTGGTTCAAGCCCGAGCAGAAGCGCGTGGTGCAGTGGGCAGGCAAACCGGATAAATCGATTGGCTCAAGTGGCACGCTCAATCCACGCAACAGCTTCGCGCGCTGGCAGGAGGAAATCAGCGGTTTTTCCATGCCGTGGCACGAACAGGAGCCGGAAAGTGCGCTGGAATTACGCAACGCGGTACTTGGCATCGTGCTGCGCAAGGCCGAGGAACTGGCCCAGCTGGCCGGCGATTTGAAGAAAACCAACAAGGAGCTGGAAGCCTTTTCCTACAGTGTGTCGCACGATCTACGCGCACCGCTGCGACATATCGCCGGTTACGCGGAGCTGCTGAGCGACTTCGAAGGCGCCAAACTATCGGATCGAGGGGTACGCTTTCTCGAACATATCGCCGAATCGGCACGCTTCGCCGGCACGCTGGTGGACAATCTGCTGAGCTTCTCGCAGATGGGCCGCTCGGCCTTGCGCTTCACGGATGTCAACCTGCAGGCCCTGGTCGAATCGATCCGCGAGGAAATGAAACCCGATTATCAGAGTCGAAACCTGGAATGGCACATCCAGCCACTGCCGCGGGTGGTCGGTGATGCCGCGTTTTTGCACCTGGCGCTGCGTAATCTGCTGGCCAATGCCATCAAATACAGCCGCGAGCGTAACCCGGCGGTCATCGTGGTGGGCGCACAGGAAAATGACGAGGAAGTCATCGTCTTCGTGCGCGACAACGGTGTGGGCTTCAATATGGAATATGTGGACAAGCTGTTCGGCGTTTTCCAGCGCCTGCACCGCATGGAAGAGTTCGAAGGCACCGGCATCGGACTGGCCAGCGTACGTCGTATAATCGAGCGTCATGATGGGCGGGTATGGGCCGAGGGCAAGATCAACCAGGGGGCGTCCTTCTATTTCGCACTCCCCAAACGTAAACACCCCGCCATAGCCTGACGGGACGAGGACTTTAATGCTCAAACCGATTCTGCTGGTCGAAGACAATCCACACGATCTCGAGTTGACGCTGATTGCCCTGGAGCGCAGCCAGCTTGCCAACGACGTGATCGTCATGCGCGATGGTGCCGAGGCGCTGGACTACCTGTTCCGCCGTGGCGACCACGCTGACCGCTTGCCCGGCAACCCGGCGATCATGATGCTCGACCTCAAGTTGCCCAAGGTCGATGGCCTGGAAGTACTCAAGGCCGTGCGCGACTCGGCCGAGCTGCGCAGCATGCCGATCGTCATGCTCACCTCGTCGCGTGAAGGCCCGGACCTGCAGCGCGCCTACGAATTGAACGTGAACGCCTACGTCGTCAAACCGGTCGAATTCAAGGCGTTCGTCTCGGCCATTTCCGACCTGGGTGTGTTCTGGGCCGTGCTCAACGAGCCGCCTCCCGGATCCATGCGCCTGCAGCGGCGCGCCAAGGACGACGAGACGCTAGCCGACGAAAACTGATCCCCCGCGCCACTTGCGTGATTTCCAGGCCTAACCACAGACCGTGATCGACGACCTTTCCATGCCGCTTGTGCCTATCAAATTACTGTTCATCGAAGACAGCCCGCATGACGCGGAACTGGCCCTGCTTGCACTGGAACGCAACGGTCTGGTAGTCGACTGCACCTTGGTCTACGACCACGAAGCTGCCGAGCGCGCATTGCAGCAAGAGCGCTTCGACCTGATTCTTTCCGACTACCTGCTGCCCGGCTCGTCCGGCGCCCAGGCGCTGGAAGTGGCGCGCCGCCTGGCGCCGCAGACGCCGTTCATCTTCCTGTCTGGCATGTTCGGCGAAGAGCATGCGGTTGAGATGATGCGTCTGGGCGCCGTGGACTACGTGCTCAAGCAGAACCTGCCGTTTCTTCCCAAGGCTATCGATCGCGCCATGGCCGAGGTCAACGAGCGCGAAGAGCGCCGTCGGGTGGAAGACACCTTGCAGACCGTCGAAGCCCGCGCCCGCCTGGCCATAGGCGCAGCGCGCATGGGCATGTGGGATTACGTGCCCGCCACCGACACCCTGATCTGGGACGAACGCTGCCGCGCGCTCTATGAGTTGGAGCCGGACACCGAGGTCGACATGGCGCTGTTCCTCGACCGCTGTCATCCCGACGACCGCGCCCAGTTGCGCCAGCGGGTCAACGAGGCGCTGGCCAACGACAGCGGCAACGAGTTCCAGGCCGAATTCCGCCTGCCCCTGGACAATGGCAGCAAACGCTGGATTTCCGCTCGCGGCCAAGCCTTCTTCGACGATGGACAATGCACCCGATTTCTCGGCGTACTGCACGACATCACCGAGCAGAAGCAGGCCAACGAAGCCCTGCTGCGCCTCAACGACGTGCTTGGCGAGCGCGTCGAAAAACGCACCCGTGAGCGTGACCGCAACTGGGAACTGTCCCGCGACCTGCTCGCCGTTCTGCGTTTCGACATGCGCCCCAGCGCCCTCAACCCCGCCTGGGAACAGACCCTCGGCTGGACGCGCCAGCAGCTGACCCAGGGCCCGCTATGGGAACTGGTGCACAGCGACGACCAGAACGACACCCAGGCGCACATCGCGCGCGTCACCTCCGGCAACGTTTCGGTGCGTTTCGTCAATCGCATGCGCCATGTCAGCGGTGACTACCACTGGCTGTCGTGGATCGTGGTGCCTGATGACGATCTGCTCTACGCCACCGTACGCGACATCACCCACGAACGCGCGGTGGTCGAGGAACTCGCCGCCACCAACCAGCAGTTGCGCGAGCAGATCGCCGAGCGTGAGCGCGTCGAAGCGACCCTCCAGCAGATGCAGCGCCTGGAAGCGGTTGGCCAGCTCACCGCCGGGGTAGCACATGACTTCAACAACCTGCTGACAGTGGTGCTGACCAGCACCAGCTTCCTGATCCGCGACCTGGAAAAAGGCAACCTGGACAAGGCCCGCGGCCGCCTGCAGAACATCACCGATGCCGGCGAACGCGGCGCCAAACTGACCGGCCAACTGCTGGCCTTCTCGCGGCGCCAGCGCCTGGTGCCGGAGGCGGTAAACCTGGGTGATACCGTGCAGGGCATGCTCGAGCTGTTGAAGAGCACCCTGGGCGGCAGCGTGTTGATCGAGACGTCTACCGAGCCCGACCTGTGGCATGCCCGGGTCGACCCTACGCAGATCGAGCTGATCATCCTCAACCTGGCGATCAATGCCCGCGATGCGATGGGTGTCGGCGGTACCCTGCGCCTGAGCACCAGCAACGAAGTGATCAGCGCCCCCCCGCGCCGTCCCGAAGACCCGGAGCTCGGTGACTACGTGGTGCTTGCAGTCGAGGACTCCGGCAGTGGCATGAGCGAGGCGGTACTGGCCAAGGCCTTCGAGCCATTCTTCACCACCAAGGAGATCGGCAAGGGCTCGGGCCTTGGCCTGGCCCAAGTGTTCGGCTTCGCCAAGCAGTCTGGCGGTGGCGCGCGCATTCTCACCAAGATGGGCGTCGGCACCACGGTCAAGGTCTACCTGCCGGGCCTGCGCAATATCGCGCAGGCCGCCGAAGAGTTACCCCGCGAGCCGCAACCGCTGGCCGAACACGGTGCGCAGCGTACCATCCTGCTGGTCGACGATGACCCGCGGGTGCGCGAGGTCACGGCCCTGACGCTGGACGCACTCGGCTATCAGGTACGCGAGGCCGAGAGCGGCAGCGACGCCCTGAGCAAACTCGACGATGGCATTGACCTGTTGCTGGCCGACTTCGCCATGCCCGGCATGAACGGCGCCGAGCTGGCCCAGGCGGCTCGCCAGCGCTATCCGCAGCTGCCGGTGGTGTTCGTCACCGGTTATGCCGAGATAGGCGGGCTGGACGCAGACGAAGCCTTTATCGTGCAGAAGCCGTATCGCAGCGAGGAACTGGCGGAGAAGTTGCAGGACGCTTTTACCCACTGCACCCCAACCTGAACCCCGCAGCGGTCGCAGCCACCACGGTGCCTCAGCGCGAGGCTGCCGCGGCCACACCGCCAGGATAGGCTTCCCCCATACAATGTCATCGACGTACAACCCGCCCGCCCAATCCTGCCTGTTCGCCGGCCAGTCCGGTGACACGGTCGAGCGCATCCGCCACTTCGACTGGGCGGCCAGCCCCCTTGGCCCACTGGATCAGTGGCCGGACGTGCTGATCAGCAGCACACGGCTGATCCTCTCCTCGCCAACGCCCATCGTGCTGCTGTGCGGCGCCCGCGGCGTGCTGATCTACAACGATGCCTACGCTGCATTTGCCGGTCAGCGCCACCCGGAGATCTTCGGCCTGCCTGCCGAAGAGGCCTGGCCGGAGATCGCCGAGTGGAACCGCCACGTGATCGCCATGGGCCTGAGCGGCCGCTCCATGTGTCAGGAAAACCTCCACCTGCCGCTGCGTCGCCCTGGCCTGCAGGAAGATGCGTGGATGAACCTCTACTACAACCCGCTGCTCGACAACAGCGGCCGCTCCCACGGCATGATGTGCATCGTGGTGGAGACCACCAACCAGATCGTCGCCATCGAGCAGCGCACCCAGGCCGAAGCCGAACTGCGCAGCGCCAACGAGCGCATCGAGCTGGCGCTCAACGCCGGTGCGGTACTCGGCACCTGGGTGTGGGACATTCCCAACGACCGGGTGACCGGCGACGAGCGCTTCGCCCGCGCCTTTGCCGCCGACCCACAGCAGGCCGCCAGCGGCATGGCGCTGGACCGCGTGACCACCGCCATCCACCCCCAGGATCGGCCGCGGGTACGCGCGATGATCGAGCACACCATCGCCGCCGGCGGCAGCTACCGGGCCGAATATCGTGTACTGCAGCCCGACGGTGGTTATCGCTGGATCGAGGCCAACGGCCGTTGCGAGCTGGCGTCCGATGGCACGCCGCTGCGCTTTCCCGGCGTGTTGGTGGACATCGACGAGCGCAAGCGCACCGAACTGGCCCTGCGTCAGCTGACCCAGACCCTCGAGGAGCGGGTCAGCGAGGCCGTGCTGCAACGGGTCCAGGCCGAGGAGCAGCTGCGCCAGGCGCAGAAGATGGAAGCCATCGGCCAACTGACCGGCGGGATCGCCCACGACTTCAACAATCTGCTGGCCGGCATTCTCGGCAGCCTGGAACTGATCCAGCGCAAGCTGCCGGGCGACGAACACCCGCAACTGGCGCGCTTCGTCGACGCCGCCATCGCCTCGGCCAATCGCGGCGCCTCGCTGACTCACCGCCTGCTGGCGTTTGCCCGGCGCCAGTCGCTAGACATGCGCCCGGTGGAGGTCAACACCCTGGTGCGTGCCCTCGAGGAATTGCTGGTGCGTACCCTGGGCGAGCAGATCAGCCTGGAAACCCGGTTGGCCGACGACCTGTGGCCAACCCGCAGCGACGGCCACCAGCTGGAAAACGCCCTGATCAACCTGGCCATCAATGCCCGAGACGCCATGCCCGACGGCGGCAGGCTGCGCATCGAAACCCGCAACACCCAGCTCGGCGAACTGGAGGCGCAGAACCACCAGGTACCGGCCGGCGACTATCTTTTGCTATCGGTCAGCGACACCGGTTGCGGCATGTCCGAGGACATCATCCGCCACGTATTCGAGCCATTCTTCACCACCAAACCCATTGGCCAGGGCACCGGCCTGGGCCTGCCGATGGTCTATGGCTTCGTCAAACAGACCGGCGGCTACCTGCACCTGGAAAGCCGGGTCGGCCGCGGCACCACCCTGAACCTCTACCTGCCGCGCCTGCCCGTGGCGCCAGCCGAGCTGCCCCACAGCGCCACGCCCGAAGCGCCGCGCGGTACCGGCGAGCGCATCCTGGTGGTGGAAGACGACAAGGTGGTGCGCATGCTGATGGTCGAGGTGCTCGAAGAACTCGGCTACAGCCTGATCCAGGCCAGCGACGCGCAGAGCGCCCTGGGCCTGCTGGAACAGCACGCGCCGCTCGACCTGCTACTTACCGACGTCGGCCTGCCCGGCATGAACGGCCGGCAGCTCGCCGACGCCGCCCGGCAGCGCCAGCCGAACCTCAAGGTGCTGTTCGCCACCGGCTACGCCGAGGGCGCTGAACTGCGCGACGGCTACCTGGGCAACGACATGGACATGATCGCCAAGCCCTTCTCCTTCGAGTCCCTGGCCGGCAAGCTCAAGGTCATGCTCGGCACCTGAACGACCTCGGCCTGAGCGCCCTGCACCGAATCGGGGAACTCCGCATCAAGGCAGCGGCTCAATAGTCAGCACCCCGGCGCTTGTCGCGCCTTTTCGTTTTCCAGGAATCCCTGCATGCGCGTAGAAGGCTTTTTCGAATCCCTGGGCGAAGCGTTCGGCTCGTTCATTCGCTTTATCGTCGACGCCTTGAGCGGCGTGTTCGGCATGCTCGCCGGCGCGATTGCCAGCTTTATCGACGGCCTGTCCGGTGCCCTGGGCGTCACCCCGTCGCTGCTCAGCATCGCCGTATTGCTGCTGGGGCTGATCCTGCTCTACAGCGCGGTGCGTTCGTTCATGCGCGGATCGGTGATCGGCGGCCTGATCTGGTTGCTGCTCGGCCTCTGGTTGCTCAGCGGGTTGATCCGCTAGGCCCCGCACGGCACCGTGCGGGGGACAGGAGTTGTCAGTCATCGCATGTTGCATCCAAATGTTACAGCGGACGTGCTAGGCTGAGCAGCCGTCGTTAGTCGCCTAAGTATCCCAATGTCCGCTCATGGTCAGTTGCTACTGCGTAATCACGCGCCCTTCATCCGCTTCTGGCTGGCACGCGTCTTTACTGCCAGCGGCTTCCAGATGCTCACCGTGGCCATTGGCTGGCAGATGTACAGCCTTACCGGCAACGTGCTCGACCTGGGCCTCGTCGGCCTGGTGGAATTCCTGCCCAAGATTCTCTTTATCCTGCTGACCGGCCATGTCGCCGACCGCTTCGACCGCCGCAAGGTCGCCGCGCTGTGCCAGTGCGGCCAGGCCATCGTCGCCATCACCCTGCTGGTGGGCAGCAGCACCGGCAGCCTGACCCGCGAGATGATCTTCGTCATCGCCTTCATGATGGGCACCGCCCGCGCCTTCGAAATGCCGACCACCCAGGCGCTGCTGCCCAACATCGTGCCGCCCGGCCTGTTCCCCGCCGCCGTGGCGGCGTCCAGCTCGGCGATGCAGACGGCGACCATCGTTTCCCCGGCGCTAGGCGGCGTGCTCTATGCCGTGGCACCGGCCTGGGTGTACGGCCCCGCGCTGGTGCTGTACCTGATCGCCATGGCCATGATGCTCAGCCTGCCCTCGCAGCAGAAACCGCTGAAGCAGAAGATATCGGTGGAGTCGCTGCTGGCCGGCTTCCGTTTCATCCGCAGCCGCCCGGAAGTGTTCGGCGCCATTTCCATGGACATGTTCGCCGTGCTGCTCGGCGGCGCCACCGCGCTATTGCCGGTATTCGCCAAGGACATTCTGCTCACCGGCCCCTGGGGCCTCGGCCTGCTGCGCTCGGCGCCGGCGGTGGGCGCGTTGCTGATGTCGATCTACCTGGCGCGCCACCCCATCGAGCGGCGGGTCGGCCCGGTGATTCTCGGCTCGGTGGCGATCTTCGGGGTAGCGACCATCGGCTTCGGCCTGTCCACCTCGCTGTGGTTCAGCCTGGCGACCCTGGTGCTGCTCGGCGCCGCCGACATGGTCAGCATGGTGATCCGCGGCGCCTTCGTGCAACTGCAGACACCTGACGAGATGCGCGGCCGGGTTGGTGCGGTGAACAGCCTGTTCATCGGCGCCTCCAACCAGCTCGGCGACTTCCGCGCCGGGGTCAGCGCCGCCTGGTTCGGCACCGTGCCGGCGGTATTGATGGGTGGCGTTGGCGCCATCGGTATCAGCCTGCTGTGGATCAGGCTGTTCCCGGCGCTGTCGAGCCGGGATCGGATTCGTGATCCGTTGGTAGGGGATGAGCCGCGCTAGGCCTCAGCCTAGGGATTTTCCTGCGCGGCTCGCGGCTGCTCAACATCTCCCATCGCTTTCCTGACCAGCTGCGCCGCCTCGTCGCAGCGCCGCTGCTGCTCGGCATCCGCCGGGTGAGCGCAGGGGTTCTCAAACCCATGGCTGTTGCCCGGCGCCGCGGTGCGCTGCCCCTTCGGGCCCAAGGTAGCACCCAGGATGCTGCCGCCAATGATCAGCACCAGCCACACCAGCACCATCATCCAGGTATGCCTGCTGAGCAACCCACCGACTCTCATCAGCCAGGCGTTAGCCGACACGCCCTGAGTAACACGGGCGAGAAACCAGCAGCCGCCGACTGCCGTGGCCAAGCCCAGCCCAGGCCCCCACCAGCCAGGCAAATGGCGAGCCCACCCGCTCACCAACAGGCTGAGAAAGGCCAGCGGCACCAGATGCCGTATAAGCAACAACCCATGGCGCTCACCCGCCAACCCCAAGGGAACCAAGCGCCTACTCAGCCACCGATCCTGTGCGTCGAGCAACTTGGCCAAGCGGCCCCAGACACGCTGGAATACGCTGAGTAACGCACTGACCAACACACTAGCAGCGAGGGCGACAATGCCGTCGCGGGCCAGGGTCGGCTCAGGCTTGTTGGCACTGAGGTACAGCTGGCTGGCGAGCAACACCGCGGCGGTCAGCAACCACACGTAGGTCGTCGCCCATCGCCCCCAAGAAAGAGTTTTCCAGTCGCGCCAATCCTGCCGGTAACCGCCAAATGAGCCGGCCAGGTTCGGCCTATCTTGCAGCTGCTGATCCAGTTGTTCACATGCTCGCCACTCCTGTTCGCCAAATCGCTCGGCCATGCGCCGCCGCGCGCCATCATTTAGCGGCTTGAGCAAAAACCAGGTGGCCGCCTGCTCGGGGCTGGCCGGTGCGTCGAGGTTCAGCTGTTCATGCAGTCGCTGCATCACGCCGTACTCGAAAGCACGGTTGGAGAGCCCTGCCCAGCGATCTGCGGAGAACGGCATGTTGCCCAGCATCTCGCTCCAGTCGAACACCTTGGCTGCCGATTCGAGGGCCGACAGCGACCAGTCCTGGCGCATCTCCAGCAGCGCCATCACGGCTAACTGAAGACGGCGGCTGAGCTCGAGCGGCCGTAGCCATTTCTGTCGACCCAGCCCGCGGATTCGAGTGATGAATTCGGTTTCGCTCATATGTCCGAAGTCGGCCTGCAGGGTGGCCAACTCGAAATCCAGCAGACGCTCGGCCAACTGGGCCATGACCTGCGGCGACAGATAGTCGGCCTGCCAAGGTGTCAGCCAATCAAGACGCGCCATGGCCCAGCGCAGGATCTCGATGGCCCGCTCGCCAGGCAACTGGCTGCGACGCAATAATTCCAGCTCAAGCGTCTGTTCCACCCCAGCCTCGCGAGCCTGGAACAAGGCGTCGTCCAGGGAGGCGCAACTGTCCGGCAAGTTGCATACCCAGGCGTTCCCACTGGCATCCTGCCACTGGGTTTGCGCCAATGGTGCGAAGGCACGTTGCCCGTCGCCGAACGGAGGCGGTGTGGAGGGCATTTCTACCGTAGGCAGCTCATCCACGTCCTGGGTGCGTTGCGCCCAGTCCAATGCCCACTCATAAGCCTCACGCAGCTGCTGGAACGCCTCGGGATCCTCGTCCGGCCGGGTCTGCTTGAGCAACTGTGCATAGCGGCGCTTGATGCTGCGCGGCTCGGCCTCGGCGTCCAGACCGAGCAGCTCCCAGGGGCTCACCACTCGGCCTTCTTGTTGTAGTCGACCTTGAAGGCGCCGGTGCGCCACATCGACCAGCGCAGCCAGGGCGAGCGACGACTGCCGACCAGGCCGAGGAATAGCACCTCCAGCAGCAAGGCAGTGCCGAATGCGACCCAGCCGGAAACCAGGCTTGGCGCAAAGGCCGCAACGATCATCGCGAAAACTGCGGCCGGCAGGCCATGGCGCAGCACCAGCATGCCGGCGCCCGCGTCACGCCAGGCGGCCGGCAGCAGCAGACCACTCAGCGGTACGTCGAGGCGCGTCAGGTAGCGGGCCAGTCGGCTCCAGCCACGGACGAGCATCACCATCCAGGCGACCATACCAACGCTGATGAGTAGGTCCTTGAGCCCAAGGCCGAGATAGCCCCCCGACCGTTCCAGGTATACCGACATTTGCGCGTCCTGCAGCGAGGTGGCGAACATGGCGGCGAACAGCAGGAGCCAGGCGTACACCGTGGCTGGCACCGTCCATTGGCGCGGCTGCCAGCGCCGCCAATCTGTATCGATCTGCAGGCCGAGCAGTTCCACCAGCTCGGGATAACGTTCGGTAAGCAGCTCGTCCAGCCCCTCGCAGGCCTGCCAGTCTTCCTCGCCGAAATCATCGGCCAATACCCGTGCTTCTCGCTCGTGCATGGGCTTGAGCAGCAGCCACGCTGCACGCTCTTCAGCGCGTAACGGCCAATCCAGTTGCAGATGCTGCTGCACACGCTGGCCCACGGCGTGGCGCTGGCAGCGCCAGCACAGCCAGTTCCAGCGCTCGACGGAGCACGGCAACTCCCCGCTGTCCTCGTTCCAGCCGAACAACCGGCACAGGCGCTCGAACAACCCGCCCGACCAGTGTTCGGTGACCTCGAGCATCCAGACCATGCCGTCCTGCAACTGCTGGCGGCGGTCGAACGACTGCAGCCAGTCGCTGGCCAGCAGCGCGGTGGCGGCATCCACGACGGCGCGTTCCTCGCCGGCCTGCAAGCGGTGCTGCAGGGTTTCCAGCTCCAGCGCCAACAGGCGCGCGGCCAGGGCGTCCGAGTGGGTGCGCGGCAGGTAATCGGCTTGCCAGGGCGACAGCCACTGCAAGCGCTGCATGCCCCAACGCAGAATGCGCAACCCCTCTTCGTCCAGGGTGGCGCAGCGGGCCAGCAGATGACGCTGCAGATCGGTTTCCAGCCCCTGTTCGCGGGCCTGCTGCAGGGCGGCGTCCAGCGAGTCGTTGGCCTCCAGCAACTGCTCGAGGCGCGCATGCGCTGGCGCTTCAGTGGCCGCTGCGACAACGGGCTGGTCCTCCACCACCAACGTTGACGCCGCAGCAGGCGCCTGCCGTTGCTCGGAGCCGGCATTGCGCGGCCGATCCTCGGCGGCAGCATGCGCCAACGCCTGCTCGTAGGCCTCACGCAGGCGCTGGAAGGCTTCGGCATCCTCGTCGGGACGGTGCTGTTTGAGCAACTGCGCATAGCGGCGCTTGATGCTGCGGGTATCGGCGTCGGCGTCCAGGCCAAGCAGCGTCCATGGATTCATACTGATCAATACCCTTGTTCGATGGCATCCAGGCGCGCGGCCACTTCACCACGTGCCTCGCGAATTTCCCGCTCGTCCTGGCGCTCGAGGATGCTGGCGAAATGTGCGGCCAGTTGCCCGACGTGCTCGCGCAGGTCGCCCAGGCACTCCTGATACAGACGCTCCATGCGCGCCATCAGGGCGCTGTTGACCTGCTGGTCGCGCGGGTGAACCTTGAGCGCCTCCAGCGCGGCGAAGCGCTCGGCGATTTCCGCGGGGCTGAGCACACCCGGGTTGTTCTCGATCACCAGGCGGTGGCTTTCGCCGGTCAGCGGTGTGTCCACCTGGGCCTCGAGCAGGCCGTTGATGTCGTAGGTGAAGCGAATATCCAGCGAGACTTCGCCGGCCGGGCGCGGCGGCACCGCCACGTCCAGCTCGCCGAGGAAGATGTTGTTGCTCACCAGCCGGCTCTCGCCCTGGTAGATGCGCACGCTGACCTGCTTCTGCCCATCATGCACGGTATATACGCTCTGCACCCGGCTGACCGGTACCACGCAGTTGCGCTCGATGATCGGCAGGTAATGGCCGCTCTGCTGCTGCGTGCCTACCTGCTTGGAAATCTCCACGCCAAGGCTGTAGGGGCAGACGTCGGTGAGCACCACCTCTTCGAGCGTGGCATCGCGAGCCTTGAGCGCGGCCTGGATGGCGGCGCCCTGGGCGATCACCTCGTCGGGGTTCAGGTGCATGGCCGGAAAACGGCCGAACAGGCTGGCCACCAGTTTGCGCACCAGCGGCATGCGCGTGGTGCCGCCGACCAACAGCACTTCGTCGAGATCGGCGACCTTGATACGCGCATCACGCAGGGCGCGCTCGATGGGCGCGCGCAGGCGCTCGAGCAGTGGTTCGCAGATGTTCAGCAGCTTGTCCTGGCTCAGCGGCAGCGTCCACTCGCGACCATCCTCGCGCAGCTGGAACACTGCCTCGGGCTGTTGCCCCAGCGCATGGCGCACCCGCTGGGCCTCGCGGCGCAAGCGCTGATGAATGGCGGGCTGTTGCGGGTCGGGCAGGCCCTGGCCAGCCATGGCGCCAAGAAAGTGGGCAACCACGGCATCGTCGAAATCCTCACCACCGAGGAAGTTATCCCCGGCGCTGGCGCGCACCTCCATGACGCCTTCGAACAACTCCAGCACCGACACGTCGAAGGTGCCGCCCCCCAGGTCGAAGACCAGAAAGGTCGCTTCGCCCTTTTGGTGCAGGCCATAGGCCAGGGCCGCGGCAGTGGGTTCGTTGATCAGCTTCTCGACCTTCAGCCCGGCCAGCTCGCCGGCGATGCGCGTGGCCTTGCGCTGGGCATCACTGAAATACGCCGGCACGCTGATCACCGCCTCACTGACCGGCTGCCCGTAGGCACGCTCGACGTCTTCCTTGAGGCTGCGCAGCACCAGCGCGGACAACTCTTCCGGGCGGAACGAACGGCTGCCCAGGCGGGTGTTCTGGGCGCTGCCCATGTGTCGCTTGAACAGTGCCGCGCTGAGGTGCGGGTGAGTCTGCAGGCGCTCGCGGGCGATGTCACCGACCACCAGTTGGTCGTGGTCGTCGAGGCCAACCACGCTGGGCGTCAGCAAACGCCCCAGGGCATTGGGCACCAGCCGCGCCGCCTCGCCATCCCAGACCGATACCAGGCTGTTGGTGGTGCCGAGGTCGATTCCTATGATCATGTGCGATGCAGCCTCCCTGTGCGTGCCTTGCCGCGGCGCATCAGGCGCCGGGCGGGGCAATATTAGAGCGCTCTGACAAGGCTGGGTAAAGGAGGTTTCCCGCGCATTGCCAACTTGCCGACAGAGACGGCTGCCGGGGCCTGGGACGGGCTGCTATGATGCCGCGCTTTCGTGGATCGGCAACGCGATATGGCACGTGAAGTGCTTTGCTTGCGCTCTGCATACTTCAACGCGCGTTCGCTGCCAACGGAGCTCCGCATGCTGGAAAGACTGTTCCAACTCAACGCACACAACACCAACGTGCGCACCGAATTGCTCGCCGGTGTCACCACCTTCCTGACCATGGCCTACATCCTGTTCGTCAACCCGAGCATCCTCGGTGAAACCGGCATGGACAAGGGCGCGGTGTTCGTCGCCACCTGCCTGGCAGCGGCCTTCGGCTCCGCGGTGATGGGCCTGATCGCCAATTACCCGATCGCCCTGGCGCCGGGCATGGGCCTCAACGCGTTCTTCACCTACACCGTGGTGATGGGCATGGGCCACACCTGGCAAGTGGCACTGGGGGCGGTGTTCCTGTCGGCGTGCCTGTTCTTTCTGCTGTCGATTTTCAAGATCCGCGAGTGGATCATCAACAGCATCCCCCTGGAGCTGCGCTCGGCCATCGCCGCTGGCATCGGCCTGTTCCTGGCGCTTATCGCCCTGCAGAACGCCGGGATAGTCGCCGCCAACCCGGCCACCATGGTCGGCCTTGGTGATCTGAGCTCGCCGGCCGCGCTGCTGGCGATCCTCGGCTTCTTCCTGATCATCGGCATGGAAGCCCTGCGCATCACCGGCGCGGTGCTGATCAGCATCCTGGTGGTCACCGGCCTGAGCATCGCGCTCGGGGTCAGCGAGTTCGGTGGTGTGGTGTCGATGCCGCCGTCGCTGGCGCCGACCTTCATGCAACTGGATATCGCCGGCGCGCTGGACGTGGGCCTGATCAGCGTGATCTTCGCCTTCCTGTTCGTCGACCTGTTCGACAACTCCGGCACCCTGATCGCCGTGGCCAAGAAGGCCGGGCTGATGCGCAAGGACGGCCATCTGCCGAAGATGGGCCGTGCCCTGATCGCCGACAGCACCGCGGCCCTGGGCGGCTCGCTGCTGGGTACCAGCACCACCACCAGCTACATCGAGTCGGCGGCGGGCGTCAGCGCCGGCGGCCGCACCGGGCTGACCGCCATAGTGGTCGCCGTATTGTTCCTGTTCGCGCTGTTCTTCGCGCCGCTGGCCGGCAGCGTACCGGCCTTCGCCACCGCCCCGGCGTTGCTGTTCGTTGCCGTACTGATGGCTTCGGGCATGGCCGAGATCGAGTGGAGCGATATCACGGTTGCCGCGCCGGTAGTGGTCACTGCCCTGGCCATGCCGCTGACCTACTCCATCGCCACCGGTATCGCCTTCGGCTTCATTACCTGGGTGGCGGCCAAGACCCTGGCCGGGCGGTTCCGTGAATTGAATGGCATGCTCGTCGCGCTGGCGATCTTCTGCGTGATCAAACTGGCGTTGTTCTAAGAGCCGTCGTTCGCTGGTGGGCTGAAGCGGATCGCCGCCCGGCCCACCCTACGCGGCGGGTTTGAGTGCGTATGGCGCACCGGGGCGCCGGCTGCTCGTAGCGAAGCGAACAGTCGCCAAACCCACGCCCATCCGGAGACAGGCAATGGCGTACTGCTTCGCGAGTACGCCCTACCGCGCTGCGTCCCGCCTCGCCGATAATCGATGACACCGGCACGCCGGCAGCGGAATTTGATTGTGGGAGCGGGCCATGCCCGCGAAAAAATCGCGCGCATGGCGCGCTCCCACATAAGACCGCGTGCGTGATCGTTCCCACGCTCCGCGTGGGAACGCCTCCTCGGACGCTCTGCGTCCCGCCCCGCCGATAATCGACGACACCGGCACGCCGGCAGCGGAATCGCTACAATGGCGCCCCGTTTTCCTGCCGCACGAGTGACCGATGAGCCGTCCCGCATTCGACCCCGCCGCCTACGACGCCCAACTCGCCGAGAAGAAGGCCCGCCTGGTCGAACTGCTTGCGCCGTTCGCCGCGCCTGAGCCCGAGGTCTTCGAATCGCCGCGCGAGTATTACCGCCTGCGCACCGAATTCCGCCTATGGCGCGAGGCCGGTAGCGAGAACCGTCACTACGCGATGTTCGAGGCCGGCGACAAGCACAGCCCGATCTTCTTCGAAGATTTCCCCATCGCCAGCCTGCGCATCAACCAACTGATGCTGCGCCTCAAGGCCGCCTGGCAAGCCAGCCCGGCACTGGGCTTCAAGCTGTTCCAGGTCGAATTCCTCACCACCCTGGCTGGCGATGCGCTGATCACCCTGTGCTACCACCGCCCGCTGGATGACGCCTGGGAAGCGGCTGCCACGCTGCTCGCCGAAGAGTTGCAGGTGAGCGTGGTCGGTCGCTCGAAGGGCAAGCGCATCGTCGTCGGCCGCCCGTACGTCGAAGAGGAACTGCAGGTCGCCGGCCGCAGCTTCCGCTACCGCCAGCCGGAGGGCGCCTTCACTCAGCCCAATGGCGAGGTGTGCCAGAAGATGCTCGGCTGGGCCTACGAGGTACTCGGGCAGCGCGATGACGACCTGCTGGAGCTGTACTGCGGCAACGGCAACTTCACCCTGCCGCTGGCCACCCGCGTGCGCAAGGTGCTGGCCACCGAGATCAGCAAGACCTCGGTCAACGCGGCACTGGCCAACCTGGCCGACAACGGGATCGACAATGTCACCCTGGTGCGCCTGTCCGCCGAGGAGCTGACCGAAGCGCTCAATGAGGTACGTCCGTTCCGCCGCCTGGCCGATATCGACCTGAAGAGCTACGACTTCGGCAGCGTATTCGTCGACCCACCGCGCGCCGGCATGGACCCGGACACCTGCGAGCTGACACGCCGCTTCGAGCGCATCCTGTATATCTCCTGCAACCCGGAAACCCTGGCGCAGAACATCGCCCAGCTGCACGACAGCCACCGCATCGAGCGCTGCGCGCTGTTCGACCAGTTCCCCTATACGCATCACATGGAGTCGGGTGTGCTGCTGGTACGCCGCTAGGCTCTGTAGGAAAAGTACCTGCTTCGTTAAAAATCGCTTCGGCCTGCTCATTTACAACTCGTAAACTCCGCGGCCTCACCGATTTTTGCCTCGCCTGACCTTCGCTCGAAAACTTTCCGTACAGACCCTACGGCTCAAGGTGCAGCGCGAGCCAGGCTCGCGCTGCCACCACGCTATTGCGCCGATAGCTGGCGAATCAACGCCACCGTCAGGTACAGCCTAGGCGCGATGCTCGACAGCTCGATGTACTCGTCATCGGCATGCAGGCCGGCACCCACCACCCCCATGGTTTCCAGCACCGCCGGTTTGTCGCTGCCCGGCACGTAGGCGTAACCGGCATCGGTGCCGAAGCGCATGGCGATGGCCTCGATCTTGCGATCGATCTTGGCGTAGAGCACCTGGGCCTGCTTGGCCAGCTGCTCGGAAGCGGCATTCTTCGCCAGTGGCGGGCGCCCTTTCTCGAGACGCACCGTGACCTCGGTATCGTCGATCAGCTTTTTCTGCACCAGGCGTTGCGCGTCGGCCAGCACGCGGTCGCTTTCGCTCAGGTCCGAGTAGCGCATGTCGGCCTCGGCCGAGGCGCTGGAGGGGATGATGTTGCGCTTGTCGCCGGCCTTGAGCATCGTCCAGTTGACCGTGGTGCCCTTGGCCGAATCGCCCAGGTCCTTGAGCTGCAGCATCTGGTGTGCCAGCTCCATGGCCGCGTTGCGCCCGGCCTCCGGTGCCGAACCCGCGTGGGAGGACTTGCCCTTGACCTCGAGCATCACGCCGTTGATGCCGTTGGTGGCAACCGTCACCGCATCCTTGTCTGGCGGCTCGTACGAAAACACGTAGTCATGCTGGCGAGCCAG
Organism: Pseudomonas sp. URMO17WK12:I2; assembly: GCF_003253735.1. Taxonomy (GTDB): domain Bacteria; phylum Pseudomonadota; class Gammaproteobacteria; order Pseudomonadales; family Pseudomonadaceae; genus Aquipseudomonas. Next base: position 861,291 of record NZ_QKYW01000001.1, read on the forward strand.
TTCGGCGATGATCTTCTTCGAGCCGGCGGAGCCGGTTTCCTCATCCGGGTTGAACAGCACGGTCAGCGTGCCGAAACCGTCGAACTTGTCATCCTGCAGCAGCTTCAGCGAATGCAGGATCATCGCCACACCACCCTTGGCGTCGGCCACACCTGGGCCATAGGCGCGCTCGCCCTCGACCTTGAACGGCCGCTTGGCGGCGGTGCCGGGCAGGAACACGGTGTCGTAATGCACCATCAGCAGGAAGGATTTGCTGCCGGTGCCCTTGAAGGTACCGACGATATTGTCGCCCGCCGAGGGGCTGGCCGGGCTGGTCTCGACCTTGGCACCCAACGCCTTGAGGCGTTCGACCAACAGCGCGCTGACGGTCTTCAGGCCAGGCTCCTGACCGGTGCCGGTGTCGACGTTGACCAGTTGCTCGACGGTGGCGAGATACGGCTTTTGTTCGGCTTGAGCTTTCTCGAGCAGCGCTTCAGGCGCCAGGTCGGCCGCAAACGCGGAGAACGACAGGAATGAGAGTGCGATGGCGGCAGTGATCGGTGAGCGTCGAATGGGCATGCGCAGTCCTTTATTGATAGGGTGTCACTGCAGCCTTGACCAATATGGGCCGCCGCGCCACCCAATGGCAGGGATTAACGCGCGCTGCGCCGCTCAACAGCCGACCGGTAGCCTGGCGTCGAGCGCAGCGACACCCAGGATGACTTCCGGGTATCGCCTGGCTCAACCAGGCTGAGGGTCAGATACTTTTTTCGAAGATCTTCGAATTACGCTGGAAGTTGTACAGCGAAGCCCGGGCAGCGGGCAGTCGCTCGACGCTGCTGGGCTCGAAGCCACGTTCGCGGAACCAGTGAGCGGTGCGGGTGGTGAGCACGAACAGGGTGTTGATGCCCTTGGCCTTGGCGCGCTCTTCTATGCGCTCGAGCAGTTCGTCACCACGGCCGCCATGGCGGTATTCGGGGTTGACCGCCAGGCACGCCAGCTCGCCGCAGCTCGAGTCAGCGATAGGATACAGCGCCGCGCAGGCGATGATCATGCCGTCGCGCTCGACGATGCTGAACTGGCCGATCTCGCGCTCCAGCACTTCCCGCGAACGGCGCACCAGAATGCCCTGCTCCTCCAGCGGCGTGATCAGGTCGATCAGCCCACCGACATCCTCGATGTTCGCCTCGCGCAGCGACTCGAACTGCTCGGGGTCGACCATGGTGCCACCACCATCGCGGGTGAACAGCTCGGTGAGCAGCGAGCCGTCGCCGGTGTAGCTGACGATATGGCTGCGCTTGACGCCACCGCGGCAGGCCTGGGCGGCGGCGTCCAGCAGTTCGCCCTGGTAATCGCTGCCCAGGCGCTGCACATGGGCCGGCACCTGCTGCGGGCGCAGCTCGCGGATCAGCTTGCCGTCATCGTCGAGCAGGCCCTGCTGGCTGCTGAACAGGATCAGCTTGTCGGCGGCCAGGTCGGTGGCCGCGCGCATGGCCACGTCTTCGCAGGCCAGGTTGAAGATCTCGCCGGTGGGCGAATAGCCGAGCGGTGACAGCAGCACGATATTGCGCTCGTCGAGCTGGCGATTGATGCCCTTGCGGTCGATGCGCCGCACTTCGCCGGTGTGGTGATAATCAACGCCATCGACCACGCCGATGGGCCGCGCGGTGACGTAGTTGCCGCTGCTGACCCGCAGCCGCGAGCCCTGCATCGGCGAGGCGGCGATGTCCATCGACAGCCGTGCCTCGATGGCGATGCGCAGCTGGCCGACGGCGTCGATCACGCACTCCAGGGTGGCGCTGTCGGTCACCCGCAGGTCGCGGTGATAGCGCGGCTGCAGGCCACGCGCGGCCAGGCGCGCTTCGATCTGCGGGCGCGAGCCGTGCACCAGCACCAGGCGCACGCCAAGGCTGTGCAGCAGCACCATGTCGTGGACTATATTGCCGAAATTCGGATGGGCCACACCCTCGCCCGGCAGCATGACCACGAAGGTGCAGTCACGGTGGGCGTTGATGTAGGGCGAAGCGTGGCGGAGCCAGTTGACGTAGTCGTACATGTGCAGCGAAACCCTTGTGATAACGAAAGAAGCAGCAATGGGCGCGAAGCGTGCGGCCTCGCAGGCAGACTCGGTGCGTTATCGTCGTCGCAATGGCATCAGCGCAATGCTCCTCATGTCAGCGTGGGCTCAGGCAATAGTGCTGAATCAGTCGGCGCAGCAGCTGCACCGTGGGGATCAGGCGGTCGGTATCCAGGTACTCGCCCGGCTGGTGGGCACAGTCGATGTCGCCGGGGCCGAGCACCAGGGTTTCGCAACCCAGTTGCTGGAAATACGGCGCTTCGGTACCGAAGGCCACCGCTGCAGCGGTATGCCCGGTCAGCCGTTCGGCCAGACGCACCAATTCGGCGTCGGCAACCTGCTCGAATGGTGGCACGGCGGGAAACAGCGGCGCGAAATCGATGCTCACCTCATGGCGCTCGGCCAGCGGTTGCAGCTTCTGACGGATCGCCGCGCGCAGCGCTTCGGGCTGCATGCCCGGCAATGGGCGCAGGTCGAACTCCAGGGAGCACTGGCCGCAGATGCGGTTGGGGTTGTCGCCGCCGTGAATGCAGCCGAAGTTGAGGGTCGGCTGTGGCACGCTGAACTGCGGGTTACGGTACTCCTGCTGCCACTGCCGGCGTAGCTGCATCAGCTCGCCCATCACCTCGTGCATGGCGTCCAGGGCGCTACGGCCCAGGGCCGGGTTGGAGGAGTGGCCGCTCTGCCCGAGTATGTCGATACGTTCCATCATCACGCCCTTGTGCAGGCGGATCGGCTTGAGCCCGGTGGGCTCACCGATCACCGCGGCACGCCCCAGCGGCCGACCGGCTTCGGCCAACGCGCGGGCGCCGGACATCGAGCTTTCCTCGTCGCAAGTGGCGAGGATGATCAGCGGCTGCTTGAACGGCTGGTCGAGCAGCGTCTGCAACGCCTCGATGATCAACGCGAAGAAGCCCTTCATGTCGCACACGCCCAGGCCGACCCAGCGATCACCGGTGTCGGTGAGTTTCAGCGGGTCGCTCTGCCACAAGGCCTCGTCGAACGGCACGGTGTCGCTGTGCCCGGCCAGCACCAGACCGCCTGGGCCGCTGCCGTAGGTGGCGATCAGGTTGAACTTGCCCGGCTCGACCTGCTGTTTCTCGCACGTAAAACCCAACTCGCTCAACCAGTTGGCCAGCAGGTCGATGACTGGCTGGTTGGATTGATCCAGGGCAGGCTGGGTGCAACTGACCGATGGCACGGCGATCAACGCCGCGAAGCGATCCTTGAGGGGGGGAAATGACATGGCGGCTCTCTCGGGTCGGTCGCCTCATCATAGAGTGAAGCGTTGCCCGCGAGAACCGCCAAGCGAGAATCACTGCTTTTCAAGGACGAAGCACGCGCCTTCTAGACATCGAGGTGCGGGCCTACAGTCTCGTGGGAGTGGCTTTAGCCACGAGCTTTGATCGGGTTATAAAAAGAGCTCGCGGCTAAAGCGACTACTACCAAAAGCATGCGCTCAACTGCAGTAATTGCCGCAATCCAGCGGCCTGCCGCGTAAGCGATAGGCTGCGGCACTTACAGAAAGATCAGCATGAAGATTTCGAGATAGACAATCGCCAGCGCTGCGCCAATCGGCAGGGTCACCACCCAGGAAGTGAAGATCCGCCCGACCACCGCCAGGTTGAGCGCGCCAATGCCGCGCGCCATGCCGATGCCCAGCACCGCACCGACCAGCGTGTGGGTGGTGGAGATCGGCAGGCCGATGCCCGAAGCAGCGACCACGGTGGCGGCGGTGGCCAGCTCGGCGGCGAAACCGCGGCTCGGGGTCAGCTCGGTGATCTTCTTGCCAATGGTGGCGATCACCTTCCAACCGTAGGTGGCCAGACCGATGACGATACCTACGGCGCCCATCAGCAGCACCCAGCCAGGCACCGAAGACTGACCGCCGATGGTCATGTCGCCACCCGCCTCGATCACCCCGACCACCGCAGCCAGCGGGCCGACGGCGTTGGAGACGTCACTGGCGCCGTGGGCGAAGGCCATGGAGCAGGCGGTGAAGATCATCAATACGGCGAAGACCTTCTCGACGCTGGCGAAGTGGAAATCCTTGTCGGCTTCCTCGTCCAGCTTGATGCGGCGCAGCAGCAGGATGCCCAGGCCGGCCACCAACAGGCCGACGCCGGCGGAGAGCAGAATGCTCTGGCCGGTGGTGAAGTTCAGGCCGACGTGCTTGAGGCCCTTGGTGAAGGTCATCAGCGCCAGCATGAAGCCGGTCAGGAACATGTATACCGGCACCCAGCGCTTGGCGTTGCGAAACGGGTCTTCGGTGTCGAAGATCAGCCACTGCACGCTCATGAACAAGCCGAAGGCCAGCAACCCGGAAATGAACGGGGTCACCACCCAGCTGGAGACGATGGGCACCAGACCACCCCAGTTCACCGCATCGACCGACACGCTGACCGAGGCGAAACCGATGATCGCGCCGACGATGGAGTGTGTGGTGGATACCGGCCAGCCGCGCAGCGAAGCGATCAGCAGCCAGGTGCCGGCGGACAACAACGAGGCCATCATGCCCAGCACGAACATGTCGGCGGGAATCACCGAGGCATCGACGATGCCGTTCTTGATGGTTTCGGTAACCTGGCCACCGGCCAGGTAAGCACCGCAGAATTCGAAGACCATGGCGATCAGGATCGCCTGCTTGATGGTCAGCGCCTTGGCGCCCACCGAAGTGCCCATGGCATTGGATACATCATTGGCACCAACGCCCCACGCCATGAACAAACCAAAGCAGCAGGCCATCACGAGGAGTACGAAACCGTAGTCCGCGACAAGAGTCATAAAGAATTACCTGTAAACCCAGAAAGGATGCTGGCGACTAGCGCGCCAGCAGTTGTTCCAGTCGGTTGCCCACGCGCTCGGCGCGATCGGCAATGTCTCCGACCCAGTCGATGATCCGATAGAGGAACATCACATCGACTGCGGGAAGATCCTTTTCCAGTTTGAACAAGGTGCGGCGCACCTCGATCTGCTGGCGGTCGGTTTCGCGCTCGATTTCCTCGAGTTCCTCGACCATGCGCTCGACCAGGGTGGCCTCACGACCGGCGAAACCGGCCTCGAGCAGCGAATCCAGCTCCTTCATCGCCTTGAGTGCCTGGGCACTGGCGTCCACGCAGCGTTGCACGTACGCCAGCATCAGCGGCTGCAGCGCGGCAGGGATGGTCATGGAGCGGCCCAGCATCAACCCGGCGATATCCTTGGCCCGGTTGGCGACCTTGTCCTGGGTGCTGAGCAGTTCCAGCAGATCGGAACGTGGCACTGGCAGGAACAGGCTCTTGGGCAGGTGCATGCGCACGTTCTTCTTGAGCTTGTCCGCCTCGTTCTCCAGGCGCACCATCGTCTGTTGCACCTGCTCGACACGCGCCCAGTCTTCGGCCATCACCGCCTCGAAGAATGGCACCAGATTGGCGGCGCATTCATGAGCCTTGGCGATATGCTGTTGCATCGGCCCGATCGGTGAGCGGCCAAACAGGCTGCTGATGAACGGATTGCTTGGCATGGGGGTGACCCCTGTCTGTCAAAGAGGCGGCAAGTATACGGATGACATCCTGAGCAGGCCAGCGCGTGTCATCGTTTGGTCATAAAGTCGTATTTCGTCACTGATTAGCCGCGAAAAGCAGCTTAACTTCAGGGAAACTAGCGCCATGAATATTTCAGACGCCTTATGGCCATGCGCCTGCGATGCTCACCAACCTGCATCGACCGCGCTTTTCCTCTACCCTGTACGACCTAACGTGCGGGGCAATGCCTCGTGCCGTGCAACCCCCGCCGCTGTCGCCGCTTCACCGAGCCCTCGCCATGAATAAAGAAACCGAAATCAAACTGCGCGCCAGTCGCGAAACCCTGGCCGCCCTGCAAACCCACCCCCTGCTGAAGAAACGCAGCAAGAGCGGCTGGGAGACGAGCGAGCTGTCCAACCAGTATTTCGACACCGAGGCCCGCGATCTTGCTGGTGCCAAGGTTGCCCTGCGGCTGCGCAAAGATGGCGAACAGATCATCCAGACCCTCAAGAGCCGCGGCCAGAGTGTTGCCGGCCTGTCCGAGCGCAACGAGTGGGACTGGTACCTGAGCAAGGCCAAGCTGGACCTCAAGAAGCTCGATGACAGCTGCTGGCCGGCCGCCCTGGCCGAGCTCGACAAGAAGCAGCTCAAACCGATCTTCACCACCGACTTCGTGCGCCAGCGCGCCGAGATCGCCTGGGGCCGCGGCAAGGCGCGGGTGGTCATCGAAGCGGCGCTGGACCTGGGCAAGGTGATCGCCGGCAAGCACCAGGAAGAAATCTGCGAGCTGGAACTGGAGCTGCGCCAGGGTGAGCCCGAGGCGCTGCTGGAACTGGCCGCCGAACTGGCCGCCGACCTGCCGCTGATGCCCTGCGACATCAGCAAGGCCGAACGCGGCTACCGCCTGTTCGACGAAGCCAGCTACGGCCTGCAGCTGCCCACGCCACAGCTGGACGCCGAGCGGAGCCTGGACGACGCCGTTGCCACCATAGGCTGGTTCCTGCTCGGCAGCAGCCAGCGCCTGGCCGAGCAGTATCGCCACAACGGCCACTGGCGCCTGCTGGTCGACTGGCTGGATTGTCTGGTGGAGCTGCGCGCGCTGCTGAGCAGCCTTGGTCAGGCCGCCCCGCGCGCCAGCACCAGCGAACTGCGCCAGGTGCTCGACGCCCTGCTCGAAGACTGGCGCCCACGGGTGCAGGCCGGCCAGCAGGACGAAACCGCGCGCCAGGAAGCACCGGCCCAGTTCGCCGCCGAGCTGGAGCAGACCCGCTGGGGCCTGTTCTCGCTGAACACCTCGCGCTGGCTGCTGGCCCGTACCTGGACCAGCGCGCGCAACAAGCGTGGCGATCGCCAGGGCGCTGCGGCGCTGCAAAGCTGGCTGCCGACCTTCTTCGCCGAAGAAGGCCGCGACCTGCAACTCAAGCGCTACCAGCAACAACCCGAGGACCTGGCCGAGCAAGTGCCGCGCCTGGAGCGCCTGCTGCTCTGGCTGCACCTGGCTCGTGGCGTGCTGGAGGTTGCCGAGACCGACCGGCTGTTCGGCGAGCTCAACAAACTGGCTGAACTGGCCAAGCGCCCGTTGAGTCCAGAAGAACTGGAGGCGCGCATGACCCAGGCGCAGATCATCATGAGCCTCAAGCCCTGGAAAGCGCTGCTCAAGAACGGCTGATGCACACGGCAGGTGGCGCGCCCACTTGCCCCGCTCGACGACAGGATGCCCCTCGATGTTCAAACTCAGCCTGAAATCCATCGCCGCCACCTGGCTGACCGGCCTGCTGGCGCTGCTGCCGCTGGCCCTGACCATGGTGGTGCTGGCCTGGCTGGTCAGCCTGCTCAACAACCTGATCGGCCCGTCCACGGCCATTGGTCGGCTGTTTGCCGCACTCGGCACGCCGTTCGCCAGCAACCCCTACCTGGCCTATCTGCTCGGCACCCTGGTGCTGCTGATCAGCCTCTACCCCCTGGGCCTGGCGGTGAAGCTGGGCCTGCGCCGCCCGCTCGGCTGGCTGATCGACGTAACGCTGCGGCGTACCCCGCTGATCGGCAATTTCTACAACCTGGCCGACCGCTTCGTCGGCCTGCTCGACAAGAAGAACACCGATATCACCAGCATGCGCCCGGTGTGGTGCTTTTTCGGCGGCGGCGATGGGGTGGCGGTGCTGGCTCTGCAGCCGACCTCGGAGCCGGTGGAGCTGGAAGGCCGTCCACACCTGGCGATCCTGGTTCCAACCGCGCCGATTCCGGTCGGCGGCGGCCTGCTCTACGTGCCAGCGGAGTGGGTCAAGCCCGCCAATATGGGCGTCGACGCGCTGACCAGCATCTATGTGTCCATGGGACTCACCCCACCGCCTTCCCTGCCCCCGCAAAGCCTGGAAGACAGCCGCGAGCCAGACGCGACGAACACGCCTGAGAAACTGCCGTCCGTCAGCGAGCAGCAGCCCAAGGCACAGCTCTGATCCGCGAACCATGAACCGGCGCTTAGTCGGCGCCGGCATAATCAGGCATGCTGGCATCCCGCAAGGGATGCAACCCAACTAGGTTAATCAGGAGCCCGCATGTCGAGCCTTTCGCCTGCCGCCGCCGACCGTCTGCTGGATCTCAACGAGCTGTTGCGCGAGCTGGTCGGCCAGGGGCGTATCGCCCAGGAAAGCGCCGAGCAATGCCTGGCGATCCGCCGCAGTGGCGCCAACGCCGACCTGCACCCGCTGGAATTCCTGGCCGCCCAGCAGCTTGAGGATCAGTCGCGGCCGGGGCGCATTCTCGACCTGGAAAGCCTGACCCTCTGGCTGGCGCAGCTGGCCGGGCAGCCGTACCTGCGTATCGACCCGCTGAAGATCGACGCGGCGGCGGTCACTCCGCTGATGTCCTACGCCTTCGCCCAGCGCCACAAGATCCTCGCCGTGGCAGTCAATGCCGAGGCGGTGACCATCGCCAGCGCCCAGCCGTTCATGCACAGCTGGGAAGCCAACCTCGTGCATGTGCTCAAGCGCCCGATCAAGCGCGTGGTGGCCAACCCGGCGGATATCCAGCGCTTCACCGTGGAGTTCTACCGCCTGGCCCGCTCGGTCAGCGGCGCCACCAATAGCGACGCCAAGATCAGCAATGTCGGCAACTTCGAGCAACTGCTCAACCTTGGCGCCCAGGACCAGGAACCGGATGCCAACGATGCCCACGTGGTGAACATCGTCGACTGGCTGTTCCAGTACGCGTTCCAGCAGCGCGCCAGTGACATCCATATCGAGCCGCGCCGCGAACAGGGCAGCGTGCGTTTTCGCATCGACGGCGTGCTGCACACCGTCTACCAGTTTCCCGCCCAGGTCACCATGGCCATCGTCAGCCGCCTGAAGACCCTGGGGCGGATGAACGTTGCCGAAAAACGCAAACCCCAGGACGGCCGGGTGAAGACCAAGACGCCGGCCGGCAACGAGGTGGAGCTGCGCCTGTCGACCCTGCCCACCGCCTTTGGCGAGAAGATGGTGATGCGTATCTTCGACCCCGACGTGCTGCTGCGTGGTTTCGACCAGCTGGGCTTCAGCCCGGATGACCTCAAGCGCTGGGAAAGCATGACCCGCCAGCCCAACGGCATCATCCTGGTCACCGGCCCCACCGGCTCGGGCAAGACCACCACGCTGTACACCACCCTCAAGCAGCTGGCCACCGAGGAAGTGAACGTGTGCACCATCGAAGACCCCATCGAGATGATCGAGGGCGCCTTCAACCAGATGCAGGTGCAGCACAACATCGACCTGACCTTCGCCAGCGGCGTGCGCGCCCTGATGCGCCAGGACCCGGACATCATCATGGTCGGCGAGATCCGCGACCTGGAAACCGCCGAGATGGCCATCCAGGCAGCGCTGACCGGCCACCTGGTGCTTTCCACCCTGCACACCAACGACGCACCGAGCGCGATCACCCGCCTGCTCGAGCTGGGCGTACCTCACTACCTGCTCAAGGCCACCTTGCTCGGCGTCATGGCGCAGCGCCTGGTACGCACTCTGTGCCCGCACTGCAAGGCGCCGGTGGAATTCGACGAAGCCGACTGGCAGGAACTCACCCGCCCCTGGAATGCGCCGCTGCCGACCGGCGCACAGCGCGCCGTGGGCTGTGTCGAATGCCGGGAAACTGGCTACCGCGGGCGCGCCGGGGTGTACGAGATCATGCTGCTGGGCGACAGCCTGAAACCGCTGATCAGTGCCGATACCGACCTCACGCCCCTGCGCCGCCAGGCCTTCAAGGATGGCATGCGCAGCCTGCGCCTTTCCGGTGCGCAAAAGATCGCTGCCGGGCAGACCACGCTTGAAGAAGTATTGCGCGTGACACCGCAAAGCGAGCAGCGCTAATCTGAGCGAACGCGGGCTCAGGGCAGCCTGCTCATGCCAGGAGCGGCGCCATGAATATCCGCCAGAAGATGCTCGCCTGTGGGGCCGTCAGTATCGTTGCCACGCTTCTGGTCGGCGGCATCGGCCTCTGGGGACAGGCGCAGTTGGGCGACGCGCTGGCCGCCAACGAGATCAATGCCAACGCCCTGCGCCATCACATGGATGGCGACATGATGCACGATGCCCTGCGCGCCGACGTGCTCGGCGCCTTCCTCGCCGCCCCCGGCGACGCCGCAGCCGCGGCCCAGGTGCGCGACGACCTCAAGCAACACAGCGAGCGCTTTCGCCAGGCCATGGCGCAAAACGCCAAGTTGCCGCTGGCCCCGGAAATTCGCCAGGCCATTGATGCCATTGGCCCGGTGCTGGAAGCCTACATCCAGTCGGCCACGCGCATCGTCGAGCAGGCCCTGGTCGATCCGCAGGCAGCGCGCACGTTGATGCCCGATTTCTCGCGCAGCTTTGCCGAACTGGAAGGGCGCAACGAAAGGATCAGCGAACAGATCGAAGCCAGCGTCGCCCAGACCCGTGCACAAACCGAGGCCGTGGTACAGCAGGCGGCCTGGTGGCAATGGGGTAGCCTGGGCCTGGCCTGCCTGCTGATCCTGGCGATTACCCGGCAGCTGCTGCGCTCGGTGCTGCAGCCGCTGGCGAAAATCATCCAGGCCGCGCGCAGCATGGCCCAGGGCAACCTGCGCGCGCCGATCAGCGTCGACAGCCGCGACGAAGCCGGCCAGCTGCAACAGAGCCTGGCGGACATGCAGGCCAGCCTGCGGCAGATGATCGAAACCATTCGCACCGAGAGCGAGGAGTTGCGCCGCGCCTCCCAGTACCTGAGCCAGACCTCCAACGAAGTGGCACGCGGCGCCAACGAGCAGGCCGAAGGCGCCACCAGCATGGCCGCAGCCATGGAACAGATGATCGGCAATATCGCCCAGATCGCCGAACACACGCGCAGCACCCGGGACATCGCCGAGCAATCCGAGCAACTCACCACCAGCGGCGGGCAGGTGATCGTCGGTGTGGTCGATGGCATGAACCACATCGCCGATGCGGTCAACCGGTCGTCGCAGACGGTCACCGTACTGGGCCAGTCGTCCGAGGAAATCGACTCGATCATCCAGGTGATTCGCGGCATCGCCGAGCAGACCAACCTGCTGGCGCTCAACGCCGCCATCGAGGCGGCGCGCGCTGGCGAAGCCGGCCGCGGTTTCGCCGTGGTGGCCGATGAGGTACGCGGGCTGGCGGCCCGCACCGCGCAGTCGACGCAGGAAATCACCGGCATGATCCAGCGCATCCGCGAATCAACAGCCCAGGCGGTGAAGAGCATGGACGCCGGGGTCAGCCGGGTCACCGAGGGCGTGGGCCTGGCCAGGCAGGCCAATACTTCGATCACCGAAATACGCCAGGGCGTGCAGCGCTCGGCGCAGATGGTCGACGAAATCGCCCACACCATCACCGAGCAATCCAAGGCCAGCAATGAGGTGGCCGAGCGGGTGGAAATGATCAGCGAGGTGGCCCAGCGCAACAACAGGGCCATGCAGGATCTGGCGCAGATGCTGGTGCAGATGGACAACTCCGCCCAGGCCATGCAGGCCTCGGTGAGGCGCTTCGAACTCTAGGCCGGATGCCTGCAGTCGCCAGGCTGGCTGCCTAGCGCCCTGGCGCCCTGGCGCCCTGGCAAGACAGTGGAACCAGTGGCGTGCGGCCGTACTCTCACTGAGAGGAAAACCCAACAGGAGTCATTGCCATGCGCCGTTCAAGTTCGCTGTTGCTCGCCGGCCTTTTTCTGGCCGCTGCCACCCAGGTCCATGCCGTCAATCTGCGTGACGTGCTGTCGTCGGGCGCGACTACCGCGTCGACCTACCTGACGTTCAAGGACAACAAGATGATCGTCCCCGCCCAGGATGACGCCAGCAGCTATATCGCCAGCAACGGTGAAATCCGCGGCCCTTATCTGGAAGCGGCGCTGCACAAGATCCGCACCGACAACCCGGATCTGCAAGCCAGCGACATGGAGCTGGCCAGCGCGATTCTCACTGCCCAGCAGTAATGAAAAAGCCGGCCACAAGGCCGGCTTTTTCGTGCATCACGGCTCAGCCGTCGATGCTCGCCTGGTAGCCTGCGCTGTCCAGCAGCTCCTGCAGCTGCGAGGCATCGCTGGGCTGCAGCTTGAAGAACCAGCTGCCATAGGGATCGTTGTTGACGCTTTCCGGGCTGTCGGCCAGGGCTTCGTTGATGGCAATCACTTCACCGCCAACCGGCGCATAGATATCGGAAGCAGCCTTCACCGACTCGACCACACCCGCTTCCTGGCCGGCGTCGAGCACCTTGCCGATTTCCGGCAGCTCGATGAACACCACATCACCCAACGCTTGCTGAGCATGATCGGAGATGCCCACGGTCACACTGCCGTCGGCTTCCAGACGTGCCCATTCGTGACTGGTGGCGTAACGCAGATCGGCGGGGATAGAGCTCATGTTGTCGTTCCTCATCAGACAGGACGGCGACCGCGCCGTCCGGGGAATTTAGCAGGCGCGCACGGACGCGTCAGCGTGGACGTTAGATCAACACCTTGCCATGGCGCACGAAACTCGGCTGCACCACGCGCAGCGGGTACCACTTGCCGCGGATTTCCACTTCAGCGCGGTCACCGGTCTTGGCCGGCACACGGGCTAATGCGATGGACTTGCCCAGCGTTGGCGAGAAGCTGCCGCTGGTGATCTCGCCTTCGCCAACGCCATCGACGCGCACCACCTGATGAGCGCGCAGCACACCACGCTCCTCAAGCACCACACCGACCAGACGCGGGTGTTCGCCAGCCTCATGCTGGCGCTGCAGCGCCTCACGGCCGATGAAGGCGCGCTCGCCTGGCTCCCAGGCTACCGTCCAGGCGAGGTTGGAGGCCAACGGCGAGGACTGCTCGTCCATGTCCTGGCCGTAGAGGTTCAGACCGGCTTCCAGGCGCAGCGTATCGCGCGCGCCCAGGCCGATGGTGGAAATACCGGCCCCGACCAGGTCGTTGAAAAACGCCACGGCCTCGCCGGCCGGCAGCATGATTTCCAGACCGTCTTCGCCGGTATAGCCGGTACGGGCGATGAACCACTCGCCATCTGGCAGGCCCTGAAAGGGCTTGAGCTCGTGAATCAGGTTGGCACGCGCCTGGCTGACCAGCTCGGCGGTCTTGACGCGGGCCTTGGGGCCCTGCACGGCAAACAGCGCAAAGTCGCTGCGCTCGCGCAGCTCGACATCGAACTCGGTGCTGTGGCCGCGCATCCAGGCCAGATCCTTTTCACGCGTGGCAGCATTGACCACCAGCCGATAGGCCGGCACCTCGACGGTACCGAGCAGGTACACGATCAGGTCATCGATCACCCCGCCCTGTTCGTTGAGCATGGCGCTGTAGAGCGCCTTGCCCGGCGTCTGCAGACGCGCCACGTCGTTGGCCAGCAGGCGCTGCAGGTAGGGCCTGGCATCGGCGCCCTGCACGTCGACCACGGTCATGTGGGAGACGTCGAACACCCCGCAATCGCGGCGCACCTGGTGGTGCTCCTCGACCTGGGAGCCGTAGTGCAGCGGCATGTCCCAGCCGCCGAAATCGACCATCTTGGCGCCGAGCGCCAGGTGCAGGTCGTAAAGAGGTGTGCGCTGTCCCATGGGATCTCCTTCCGGGCGTTGCAAGGCTGAGGCGCGCGTGAAATGGGCCATTCCAGGTGAATTTGGACATGGCTGCATGGCGGGGCCGCAGCGAATGGCGCGCATTGTAGCCGCATGGTCGGGGCCGGTCATCTCGCACATTGGCAGGCGGTGTAACAAAGCGCCCGGCAACCTTCGGCGAGCGGCCCTGGGCCGCGGGGTGACCGCTTATCCGATTCGCTGGGCAGAACGACGGATCAGCACAATCACCGGCACCAGCCCGACCAGCACCAGGGTCAGCGCCGGTAATGCGGCGCGCGCCCACTCGCCTTCGCTGGTCATCTCGAAGATGCGCACGGCCAGTGTGTCCCAGCCGAAGGGGCGCATCAGCAGCGTGGCCGGCATTTCCTTGAGCACATCGACGAAGACCAGCAGCGCTGCCGACAGCGCGCCCGGCATCAGCAAGGGCAGATAGACACGCAGGAACAACGGCACGCCAGCGACACCGAGGCTGCGCGATGCCTGCGGCAGCGACGGGCGGATGCGCGCCAGGCTGTTTTCCAGCGGCCCGTAGGCGACGGCCAGAAAGCGGATCAGGTACGCCAGCAGCAATGCGCCCAGGCTGCCGAGCAACAGTGCCTTGCCGGCGCCGCCGAGCCATGTCGACAGGGGAATGACCAGGCCATTATCCAGCATGCTGAAAGCCAGCATGATCGCCACCGCCAGCATCGAGCCCGGCAGCGCATAACCGAGATTGGCCAGACCAACGGTGGCGCCCATCAAACGGGTGGGCGCCATTCGCCGCGCGAATGCCAGCAGCAGCGCCACCGCCACGGTAATCAGCGCGGCAGCAACGCCCAGATAAAGCGTGTGCTGGATCAGCGCCAGGTAGCGCTCGTCGAGATCGAAACGCCCGCGCTGCCAGCACCACACCACGAGCTGTAGCACTGGAATGACAAAGGCGCATGCAAATACCAGCAGGCACCAGGCACTGGCCGCGAGCGCGCGCCACCCGGACAGACGATACAGCGCACCACTGCGCGCACGCTCGGCCGCCGGCCGCACGGCGCCACGGGCACGGCGCTCGCCGTAGAGCACCAGCATCACCGCGAACAGCAGCAGGCAGGCCAGCTGCGCCGCGCTGCCCAGGCTGTAGAAGCCGTACCAGGTCTTGTAGATGGCGGTGGTGAAGGTATCGAAGTTGAAGACCGACACGGCGCCGAAGTCCGCCAGGGTCTCCATCAGCGCCAGCGCCAGGCCAGCGCCGATGGCCGGCCGCGCCATCGGCAGGGCCACCCGCCAGAACGCCTGCAACGGCGAGAGACCGAGGGTGCGCGCCGCCTCTGTCAGCCCCTTGCCCTGGGCCAGAAAGGCATTGCGCGCCAGCAGGTAGACATAGGGGTAGAACACCAGCACCAGGACGATGATCACCCCGGTCGTGGAGCGCACCCTGGGAAAGCGCACCCCGCTACCCAGCCACTCACGCAGCAGCGTTTGTAGCGGCCCGGAGAAATCCAGCAGGCCGACGAACACGAAGGCCAGCACGTAGGCGGGGATGGCGAAGGGCAGCATCAGCGCCCAGTCCAGCCAGCGCCGGCCAGGAAACTCGCAGAGGCTGGTCAGCCAGGCCAGACTCACCCCCAGCAGCGTCACGCCAACGCCCACACCAAGCACCAGCGTCAGCGTGTTGCCGATCAGCCTTGCCAGCTGCGTTTGCCACAGGTGCGACCAGATCTGCCGGTCCACCTCGTGCCAGCTCGCCAGCAGCACCAGCAACGGCATAAGCACCAGCAGGGCCGCGGCAAAGGCGATCGGATACCAGCGGCGCTGGGCGGGATGGGCCAAGCAGACTCCTCAAGAACGGCGCGCGACGCCCCGGCGAAGGCCCGGGCATCGGCTTTACCGCGGTTAGATGCCGTCTACGCTGCGCAGCGTGCGCTCAGCCTTGTCGGCAGCGCTCTTGCTCTGCCATTTGGGCAGGTAGTCGAGCTTGCGGGCGCGGATACTGTCGATGTTGTCCTGATACCAATTGCTCGCCTTGGGGCCGATCACCATCCATTCGGTGGATTCATCCCAATTGCGAAACTGCTTAGACTGCAGGCCTTCCTTGGCACTGGCATCATTACGAATCGGCAGCAGCGAAAAACGGGCTCGCCATACTCCCATTCGTGGGGCGACCAGCACGTAGTAGCGCTTGCCGGCTTCCAGATTGGCGGCGAGGAAATCGGCATTTTCGGACACCACCATGAACAGGTGCTGACCGGGCTCGGCCAGATAGGCGACCTTGCTTTTCGAGGAGACGACGCCGGCGAATACGTCATTGCCCTCTGCGCGGGTGTCATAGACGGAGGATTGCACTGCACCTCCGAGTGACGAGGGGCGCATGAACACCACCAGTGCCTTGTCAGCCGTGGCTTTCGGTTCAGCCTCGGTAGTCGGCGCAACCATCAATGCCGACTGGCAACCACCCAGCACCAGCAGTACGAAGAGCATTCCCAGCAAGCGGGAAAATATGGAAAACGGCATAGAAACTTCCTTGTGACAGATATGAAAAAGCCGCGGCAACTGCACCGCGGCTGGCATTCAAGCAAATCGCCGTCGTTAATTCCAGCCAGCCCGATCCATCAGGCGGATGGCCTCGGCCTGGCGCTTGCCGGCCACTTCCACGGCGACGCTGTCGGCCTTGAACTCACCCCAGGAAGCGACTTCCGCCGAAGGCTCCACCTTCGGGTTGGCCGGGAACTCCTTGTTGGCGTCGGCGAAGATGTTCTGCGCTTCGGCGCTGGTCATCCACTCGACGAGCTTCTGCGCGGCCTCCGGGTTGGGCGCATGCTTGGTCAGGCCGACGCCGGACAAGTTGACGTGTACGCCGCGATCCTGCTGGTTCGGCCAGAACAGCCTGGCTTTCAGGTCCGGGTTCTGCTCGTGCAGGCGACCGTAGTAGTAGGTGTTGACGATGCCCACGTCACACTGACCGGCGGCCACTGCGTTGATCACCGAGTTGTCGTCCGGGAACACGTCGGTGGCCAGGTTACCCACCCAGCCCTTGATGATCTCCTCGGTCTTGGCTTCGCCGTGGGTTTCGATCAGGGTCGCGGTGAGCGACTGGTTGTAGACCTTCTTGCTGGTGCGCAGGCACAGGCGGCCTTCCCAGTTCTTGTCGGCCAGTGCCTCATAGGTGGTCAGCTCGCCGTCCTTCACGCGCTCCGGCGAGTAGACGATGGTGCGCGCGCGCAGCGACAGGCCGGTCCAGGCACCACTGGCGGCGCGATACTGGGCAGGGATATTGGCGTCGATGACGCTGGATTTCATCGGTTGCAGAATGCCCATCTGCTCGGCCTGCCAGAGGTTGCCGGCGTCGACGGTGATCAGCAGGTCTGCCGGGGTGTTCTCGCCTTCGGCCTTGATACGCGCCATCAGCGGCGCTTCCTTGTCGGTGATGAACTTCACCGCGACGCCGCTCTTGGCGGTGTAGGCGTCGAAAACCGGCTTGATCAACTCGTCGATACGCGAGGAGTAGACGACCACTTCATCGGCCGCCTGCACAGCGCTGGCCAGGGTACTGAGGGTGAAAACGGCGAGAAGCGCACGACGTGCCGACATGACAGAGACCTTGCGAGAAATGAGAGAGCCAGGATGATAGTGACTCGCATCTGCAGCGCACACCGGCAGGTCATTGCCGGATATTACCGCCGTCGCCGAACGCTGAGTGCCCACGTCACCCTGAGCACCCGATAGCGCATCAATAGTTGTATTGCAGGCTGGTCATGACGTTGCGCGGTGCGCCATACAAGCCTGCTGCAGTGGTGGTGAGGTACTCCTTGTCGAACAGGTTGTTGAGGTTCACCGATGCCGAGAGCGCTGCCGTGAGCTGGTACTTCGCCATGAGGTTGACCAGCGCGTAGCTACTCTGCGTGGTTGCATAGCTGAGGTCGTAGCCGCTCTCGCTTTGCCAGTTCATCCCGCCGCCGACGGTGAGTTTGTCCAGCGCGCCGGGCAGCCGATAGCTGGTAAACAGCTTCACGCTGTTACGCGGGATCTCGGTGACGATACGTTTGTCGTCATCATTGAAACTGACGCTGTAGGAGTAGCCCCCGGTGAGCTGCCAACCGTCGGCTAACTCACCATTGACCTCCAGTTCCACACCTTCGCTGGTGGTGCCATTTTCCGCCCTGTAGGCCTGGAAGCCGTTGGGCTGCAGCAGGCTGCCGTTGGCCACCGCGAGGTTGTCCTGCTCGACACGAAACACCGCCAGGCTGCCATTGAGCCGCCCGTCGTAGAAACCGGCCTTCAGCCCGAGCTCGTAGCCGGTGCCTTCCTGAGGATCCAGCGGCGTGCCGTTGACGTCGCGGATGTTGGCGTTCTGCGGGTTGAAGATTTGCGTGTAGCTGGCGTAGGCCGTCCAGACGTCACTGAGATCGTAGACGAAGCCGGCATAGGGAATGACGATGCCGGTTTCGGTACGCTCCGTTTTGCTGGTGGCGCCGCCATACAAGCGGCTTTTGCTTTCGCGATTCCAGTCCACCACACGCGCACCAAGGATCAGGCTGGCCGCATCGGTCAGGTGCCAGCGCGAGGTCAGGTAGGCGGCGTACTGGGTTTCGGTCAGGTCGCTCTCACCGATCTTGTTGAATACCGGCTTCGGCGCCTGGCCGTTCCAGCCGTAGATGTCGTCGATGCTGCCGGCATAACCGGAGCCCGGACGCTGCCAACCGCCGTAGTTCGACGTTCCCCGCTCCTCAAGGCGCGACAGGGTCACCCCACCGATAAGCTCGTGTTCTCGGCCCAACAGTGGGAAGAAGCCGGTGAGGTAGGCGTCGAGATTGTCCTGCTCGGGCGTCGCTTGCCAACGGGTCGGCATGATGTAGGCACCCGAGCCAGTAGCCGGATTGATCAGGCCATCCATGTAGCTGACCACGGTGTCGTAATCGTTGCGCGCGTGGCTGTACTCCAGCTTGCCGCTCCAGCCATTGGCGAACTGCTGCTCGACGGAGGTGAACAACGTGCTCTGCTGGCGATCGTAGTACGCCCAGCCAGGCGAGCTATTGAACGAGCGCTTGATGTCGGTTCTTCCGCCGTCGGTAGTGAACAATGGAAAGCCGGTGCGCATCGGCGCGTTGCTGTTGGTCATCTGATGGCTGAAACCCAGGGTCAGCAGGGTCGATTCGCGCAAATCCAGCTCGGTGATGCCGTAAACGGTGCTCACCTCCTGGCTGAAGCGGTCGATCCAGGCGTGCTGATCCTTGTGATCGACGACGAAACGCCCGCGCACGTTGCCACTCTCGGTCAACGCACCACCGACATCCACCCCCAGGCCGTAACGGTCCCAACTACCGGCTTCAGCCGACAGTTGCACCTGAGGTTCGATGCCCGGGCGTTTGCGGATCAGGTTGATGGTCGCGGACGGGTTGCCCAGGCCGCTGACCAGGCCCGTGGCACCACGCACCACCTCCACACGGTCGTACATGGCGGTGTTCTGGGTGTAGTTGTCCATGCCTGCCGAGGTCGGTACACCGTCGATGGCGAAGTTGCGAATGGCGAAGCCGCGCGACAGATAGGTAGTGCTGTCAGCGCCCAGGCTTTCGCGAATCACGGTGATGCCGGCGGTGGCATCCAGGGCGTCGGTCAGGCTGTCGAGGTTCTGGTCATCCATGCGCTGGCGGGTCAGCACGGTGACCGATTGGGGCGTCTCCTTGAGTGACAGGTTCAGGCGCGTCGAGCTGCTGGACGATTCCGTGGTGTAGGAGCCCGTGCCCTCGGTGGTCGAACCCGGTGCCTTGCCGGAAATACTCAGCGCAGGGAGCTCAAGCCCCTGGCCGCGACTGGCAGGTACCAGCACATAACTGCCATTGCCCTGGCGCTGGGCCTGCAAGCCGCTGCCCTGCAGCAGGCGCGCGAGTCCTTCGTCCACGCCATAATCGCCCTGCAGGCCCGGCGAATCGAGCCCTTCGGTCTGCACGGCGGCGAATGAAAGCGTCACCCCGGCTACCGTTGCGAACTGGCTCAGCGCGGTACCCAGCGAGCCCGGCGCAATACGGTAGCTCTGCCCCCCTGCCTCTTGCGCCAGGGCGTGGCCCGGCAAGGCGCAGAGCAAGGGTATCGGCGCACAGGCCAGACCGAACAGGGCCAGGTGAACGGCGCGGGCCATCGGCTTGGCTGGCGAGAGAAAGCGGGGCATGGTCATTTCCTTGTCATGGGCTGGGCAGATCCGCGGTGATGCAAACCGCTTCATGTGCTTGGCCGAATGAGAATGAAAATCGGCAACCCCGAATAGCTGTTTTTTTTGCAGTTCCGATCAGGCAGGCTCGATTCGCGCCCAATAACGACTCAGGTAACGCACTCGAATCGGCAGCGAGGCGCCCAGGTTTTCCAGAATGGTGTCCGTGTCGTCGATCCGAAAAGCGCCAGAGAGGCGCAGCTCTGCCACCGCGTCCGCACAGCTGAGATAGCCGGGACGGTAGCGCCTCAGTTCGGCGACGAAGGCGTCCAGGCGCCAGTCGATCACCGTCAGCATGCCCTGCGCCCAGGCACCCTCTCCCGGCTGCAATGCGCTGGGCGTGCCGACCGCAGCGGCCTCCACATCGACTCGTTGATTGGCGCCGATATGCACTGCCCGACCAGGTTGCCGGGCCGCACGTACTTCGACCTCATCTTCCAGCACCGCGACCCGAGTTCTGTCGCCCTCGCAGCGCACGCTGAAACAGGTACCCAACGCCCGTACACTGCCCTGCGCGGTATGCACCACGAAAGGCCGGCCAACCGGATCGGCAGCGGTACGCACGAATATCTCGCCGCGATGCAACTGCAGTTGCCGCAGGCTGGCGTCGAAACGGATATCCACCGCCGTCGCGGTATTGAGATCCAGCACGCTGCCATCGCTCAATTGCAGGTGACGACGCTCACCGGTGGCAGTGCGCTGATCGGCAAGCCAGTCCTGAGTCCGCGTCAGGTCGAAGGACGCCCAGCCTGCCGCCCCGGAGGCGAGCAGCAGCCCCAGAGTCTTCAGCACCACCCGTCGCCGCGCCCGCACACCGTCCAGCGCGGGCAGCGCGACATCCGCAGGCAAACCGCCCAGTTGCTGCTGCAGGCGCTCTACGCGTGCCCAGGCCTGGCGGTGCCCGGGATGCTGAGCCAGCCACTCGCGGTGCGCCATACGCTCGGCCTCGCTCGGTGGTGTGGCGTTAAGCTGCACGTACCAAGTGGCGGCCGCTTCCAGGGTCTGGCGATCCATGGCTCAGTCTTCCATCAGCAGCAGGCAGTGGGTCATGGCACGGATCATGTGCTTCTTCACCGTGGTCACCGACACGCCGAGGCGCTCGCCGGTGGCCACATAGCTGAGCCCTTGCAGTTGCACCGCCAGGAAAATGCGCCGTGTGCGCTCACCAAGACCGTCGAGCATGGCATCGACCGCAGTGAGGGTTTCGAGGATCAACAGACGAGTCTCCGGCGAGATGTCCATGGGCTCGGGACGCTGCGCCAGTACATCGAGATAGGCCTGCTCGACGGCCTGGCGGCGAAATTTGTCGATCATAAGCGCCCGGGCGATGGCGCTCAGGTAGGTACGCGGCTCACGAATGGCCTGCACGTCGCGGGCGCCGAGCACCCGCACGAAGGTGTCCTGAGCCAGGTCGGCCGCATCGCTGGCATTGCCCAGGCGTGCCCGCAGCCAGCCCTTGAGCCAGCCGTTGTGTTCACTGTAGAGAAGATGCAAAGCGGAATGATCCGGGCCGGACATGGCAGCACCAGGGCGAAAGATGATAATGCATCGCATTGTCTTCCAGCCACCGGTATCACGCAAGGCTGTAAGCCCTGCGCGTCATACAGTGCCTAGCTGACCTTGGCCAGATCCGGCAGGTCGCCGCTCAGGCCGAGGGCCTGGCGCACGAACAGCGCCTTTGCGTCTTCCAGGCCGTCGACCAGATCGAGGCCGGCGTTGCGCGCCAGGCGCAGGGTCAGTGAATCGCTCTGGAACAGCCGCTGAAAGCCTTCCATCGCTGCCATCATCGCCAGGTTGTGCGGCATGCGGCGGCGTTCGTAACGGCTCAGCACCCGCTCATCGGCAAGCCGCTCGCCACGTGCGGCGGCCTGCGCCAGCACTTCGGCCAGTACCGCCGCATCGAGAAAGCCGAGGTTGACGCCCTGCCCGGCCAGCGGGTGGATGGTATGAGCGGCATCGCCGATCAGCGCCAGGCCAGGTTCGACGTAGCGTTTGGCGTGGCGCTGGCGCAGCGGAATGCACAGGCGGCGATCCACGTGCAACACCTGCCCGAGGCGATGCTCGAAGGCCTGGCCGAGGGCAGTGGAAAATGCCTGGTCATCCAGCGCCATGAGGCCGGTGGCGTGATCCGGCGTGGTTGACCAGACGATCGAGCACCAGTGCTCGCCATCGCGCTCACCCAGTGGCAGGAAGGCCAGCGGACCTTCGTCGGTGAAGCGCTGCCAGGCCGTGGCTTGGTGCGCCTCGGCGCAGCGCACGCTGGTGACGATGGCATGGTGCAGGTAATCCCACTCGCGGGTCTCGCAGCCCGCCAGGCGACGCACCGCGGAATTGGCACCATCGGCGGCGATCACCAGCGGGGTACGCAGCTCGCGGCCATCGGCCAGGGTCAGCAGCCAGTCATCGCCGGAGTGGCGCATGCGCTCCAGGCGCGCATCGGCCAACAGGCCCACACCGCTGGCATGCAGGCGCTCGACAAGGGCGTCCTGCACGACCCGGTTCTCGACGATATGCCCCAGGGTCAGCGCATGCACGCTGCCAGCACTGAAATGGATATTGCCGGTGCCGCTGCCGTCCCACACATGCATCTCGCTGTAGGGGCAGCTGCGCCGCGCCAGCACGCCGGGCCAGGCGCCAAGACGCTCCAGGATACGCTGGCTGGCCATCGACAAGGCGCTGACCCGCGGCTCGTAGCCTGCGCTGGCGTCGAACGGCTCGACGGTCATCGGCCCGCCGTCGAGCACCAGGCACTCCAGGCCCTGCTCACGCAGGGCGAGGGCCAGGGCACTGCCAACCATTCCGGCACCGACGATGATCAGGTCTGCACGCATCTCGTTCATATCCTCAGGCTGCCTGTCGCACGCGCGGCTTGAGCCGCACGTAAAGCGTCTTGTTGACCCGCGCCACCAGGGCGCCGCTGCCATCGCGCACCTCGACCGGCAACTCGGGCAGGTACTTGTCACCGCTGGCGGTACGCTCGCGCACCTGGTCGATAAAGGCCTGGTCGATGGCGAACGAGGCGAACACCGGGCCGCGGCCCGGCGCGATGAAATCGATGCTGGCGGCCTTGTCCCAGACCACGTAATCGCGGCCGAGGTTCTCCATCAGCATCAACATGTAGAAGGGATCGGTCATCGAATACAGGCTGCCACCGAACTGGGTACCGACGTAATTGCGGTTGTACCAGCGCAGCGCCATCCGTACCTCGACCTGGCGAAAATCCGGGGCGATGCGCCGAATCCATATACCGGCACCCAGGTAGGGCGGATAGAGGTTCATGATCCAGCGCAGCACACGGGCCTTGCGCGCCAGCCGGCGCGCATTCATTGCGGGCTACCGCGGGTACCCATGCCCATGGCCTGGCGCGCGAACCAGCGTTTGGCAGGCGGCAGTAGTTCCAGCCCGAGCAGGCCCAGGTTACGACCGGCAGCGAGCAGCGGCTGGTCGGTGCTGAACAGCCGGGTGACCTGATCGGAGAAGGCCACGGTGCGCGTCTGATCGCCAGCCTGAATGCCGGCGTAACGCTGCAACGTGGCCAGATCGCCCAGCGGTGCAGCACTGGCCGACAAGGTGTCGGCTAGCGCCCGTACATCACGCAGCGAAAGGTTGAAGCCTTGCCCGGCAATCGGGTGCAGGCTGTGGGCGGCGTTGCCCAGCACCACAAGGTTGGCGCGTATTTGCTCGGCCGCCTCGATCAGCACCAGCGGATACGGCACCCGCGCACCGACTTGTTTGAGAGCGCCGAGGCGATAACCGAAAGCCTGTTGCAGTTCGGCGAGAAAGGCGCGTTCATCGAGCTTGAGCAGCCGTTCGACATCGCGGCTGGGGTGCGTCCACACCAGTGCGCAGCGCTTCTCGGAAAGCGGCAGCAGCGCCAGCGGGCCGGATTCGGTGAAGCGTTCGAAGGCCTCGCCAGCGTGGTCGCGCTCCGGGGTGATATTGGCGATCAGTGCAGTCTGGTCGTATGGCCGCTGGTTGACGCTGATACCCAGTTGCTCGCGCAACGAAGAACGCCCGCCATCGGCGAGGATGGCCAGCGAGCAGTCGATCAGGGTTTCGTCGTCCAGGGTCAGGCGATAGCCCTCGGTAGTGGGCTCCATGCGCTCGACCTGGGCCGGACAGCGCCACTGGATCACCTCGGGGTCCAGCGCCTGCCACAGGCAGTGGCCGAGCCAGGCGTTTTCCACCACGTAGCCCAGTGCCGGCACGCCTTCCTGCTCGGCGCTCAGGCGTGCGGCGGCGAAGCGCCCGCGGTCGGAGACGTGAATGCGTTCGATGGCGGTGGCCTGCTGGGCAATCGCCGGCCACAGGCCGAGGCCTTCGTAGATCAGCCGCGAGCCGTAGGACAGCGCCGTGGAGCGCGCGTCGTAGCTTGGCTGGTAGCCGTCGCCAGGGGCAAACGGCTCGATCAGCACAACGCGCCAGCCGCGCTTGCGCGCCTCGCCCTGCAGCGCCAACGCCAGGCTGGCGCCGACCAGCCCGCCACCGATGATCGCCACGTCGACTCGCAGCATGGCCTCAGGCGACCTGCGCACGTGCAGCGGCCATCAGCGCTTCGATCTCGTCGACCGTCTTGGGCACGTCATTGGTAAGGATCTCGCAACCGCCCTTGGTCACTACCACGTCATCCTCGATGCGCACGCCAATGCCGCGCCATTTCTTGGCGACGTTCTGGTTGTCCACCGCAATGTAGATGCCCGGCTCGACGGTCATCGCCATGCCCGGCTCGAGCACGCGCCATTCACCACCGACCTTGTATTCGCCCACGTCGTGCACATCCATGCCCAGCCAGTGGCCGGCGCGGTGCATGTAGAAGGGCTTGTAGGCCTCGGCGGCAACCAGCTCGTCGACCTTGCCTTCCAGCAGGCCCAGTTCGACCAGGCCCTGGGTAATGACCCGCACCGTGGCCTCGTGGGCCTCGTTCCAGTGGCGGCCCGGGGCGATGAACTTGAAGGCTTCCATGTTGGCAGCCAGCACGATCTCGTAGATGGCCTTCTGCTCGGGCGAGAATTTGCCACTGACCGGGAAGGTACGCGTGATATCGCTGGCGTAGCAGTCGATCTCGCAACCGGCGTCGATCAGCACCAGGTCGCCATCCTTGAGCAGCGCGTCGTTCTCGCGGTAATGCAGGATGCAGGCATTCTTGCCGGCGGCGACGATAGAGCCGTAGGCCGGCATCTTCGAGCCACCTTTGCGGAACTCGTAGTCCAGCTCGGCTTCGAGGTGGTACTCGTGGAGCCCGGCGCGGCTGGCCTGCATCGCCTTGACATGGGCGCGGGCGGAAATCCGTGCGGCTTCGCGCATGACCTTCACCTCACCGGCCGACTTGTACAGCCGCAGGTCATGCAGAAAATGGTTGAGGGCGACGAATTCCTTGGGCGGCGAGGCGCCCTGGCGAGCCTTGGAGCGGATCACATTGACCCACTCCATCAGGTGCCGGTCGAACTCGGGGTTGGTACCCACGGCGTAATACACGCGCTCACGGCCTTCGATCAGCCCAGGCAGGATGTCGTCGATATCGCCAATCGGGAACGCATCGTCCGCACCATACTGGCTGACGGCGCCTTCCTGGCCGGCACGCAGGCCGTCCCACAGCTCACGCAGGGGATCGCGCTCACGGCAGAACAACACGTATTCGCCATGCTCACGACCGGGGATCAGCGCGATCACCGCCTCCGGCTCCGGAAAGCCGGAGAGGTACTGGAAGTCGCTGTCCTGACGATAGATATGCTCGACATCCCGGTTGCGGATGAACACCGGCGCCGCTGGCAGGATGGCGATGCTGTTGGGTTCCATCTGCGCCATCAGCGCCTTGCGGCGACGGGCGTATTCCGCTTTGGAGATGCTGGTCATGGGCAGGCTAGATTCCGATCGGTCGAGTAAAGGGCGATATCAGTGCAGTGAAGGCTTCGGCGCCGGGGCAGCCGGCTTGGCGCACTCGCTGAACAACAGCAGCGGCGCGACACGCAGGTACTCCATGACCTCCATGTAATCGTTCTCGCCGTCCTCGGATTCGTCCAGGGCATTCTGCACCTGGGCGATGGCGGACAAATCCTGCAGCACTTCCATGGCCTCGCCGCTCAGCGCGGCATCGCCGACCGTCAGCCCGAAGCCACCGAGAAAGCCCTGGCACCACTGGCCCAGAGCGACGGCGCGCTCGGCCAGCGGCGCGTCATCGGACGGCAACAGCAGAACCACGGTGACGTCGTCACCGGTCAGCTCACCACGTACCATTTCCTGCAGGCCGATCAGTGCCTGGCGGATATTTTCCGGCGGCTCGACGCCGAGCAGCTCGGTGGCATCCACCAGCCAGGGGCCGGCTTCGAAGCCGGCGCCGGCGCAGCTGCGGCCCAGCAACAGGCCGTGCAGCTCGGCGGGTGAAACGGAGGAACCACCACTGGCGAGCAGGGCAGCGAATGCAGCATAGGGAGAACTGGAAGTCGGCATCGATCACTAGGCGCCAGAGGGCGCAATCACTAGAATGGAGGCTTTCTATCCTAGCATCGGCAGACGCGCCAAGACCATCAGCCGGTTTGCGCTGGCGAACCGCTGAATCTATACACTGCGCACACCCCTGCCAAAGCGAGAGCCAATGGAAGACGCCGATCTACACGCCCTGACGGCAAAGCTGGAGCTGCTGATCCAGCGTGTCGAGCGACTCAAGGCACAAAATCGTCTGCTGCTGGAAAGCGAGCAGGCGTGGCGCGAAGAACGCGCTCATCTGATCGAAAAGAACGAAATGGCTCGGCACAAGGTCGAATCGATGATTTCGCGCCTCAAAGCCCTGGAGCAGGACTCATGACCCAACCAAATACCGTCACCGTTCAGATTCTGGACAAAGAATACTGCATCGCCTGCCCCGCTGATGAGCGTAGCAACCTGCAGAACGCCGCCCGCTACCTGGACGGCAAGATGCGGGAGATCCGCAGCGGCGGCAAAGTCATCGGCGCCGACCGCGTTGCCGTGATGGCTGCCCTGAACATCACCCACGACCTGCTGCACAAGCAGCAGAACCTCGACAAGCAGGTCACGGTCACCCGCGATCACGTGCGCGACCTGCTCGGCCGGGTCGACAATGCCCTGCACGAAGACAACGATGGCCGCGCCTGACCAACGGTCGGCCTTTTTTGTTATACTGACCGCAGCTCCCTGGAGTGTGCGCCAGTTGGTTGATGTCCCTGAGCCGATACGCACAACCCCGGGGGTTGTCAGTTGAGGCCGGTGTGCATGTCCGCTTGACGGAAAGCCTTAAGGTTTCCTGCAACCTCCACCTTGAACTTTCGGGTTCAAGGGCTAAACCGACAGCGGCATGCTGGGGAGTCACAATTCGTAGCCCGCTGCTGGCCCAGGCCAGCAGCGGGCTTTTTATTGGCCGCTCGCCAGCGACCACTTCAGAATGCAGGGCTCAGTTTGAAAACGAGAGGATCTGCCGATGATCGAGGCCAGCAACCTGACCCGCGCCCAGTTGCGCCGCACGCTGCGCAAAACCCGGCGAGAGCTGCCCAGAGCTGCGCAACGCAAGGCGGCCACCGCGCTGTACCGACAGCTGGCCCAGCATCCCATCTTTCGCCGCGCGCGTAGTGTCGCTCTGTACCTGGCCAATGACGGCGAGATCGACCCGCATCTGCTGGTCGAAGCCGCCCATGCACGCGGCAAGCGGGTTTTCCTGCCGGTACTGAAATCCTGGCCGCGCACCAGCATGGTGTTCCAGCGACTCGATGCGCACGAAAAGCTGGCCGCCAATCGCTTCGGGATTCCCGAACCGCGCCGCAACGGCAAACGTCAACGCAAGATCTGGACGCTGGATCTGATTCTGTTGCCACTGGTGGGCTTCGATCAGCATGGCGGTCGACTCGGCATGGGCGGCGGCTTCTATGATCGCAGCCTGGCCTATCGGGCGTTGCGCAAAAATTGGCACAAACCGACACTGCTCGGATTGGCCCACAGCTGCCAGCAGGTAGACCAACTGGCCATGGCCAGCTGGGACGTAGCGCTGGACGCTACCGTGACCGACGGTGGCTGGTACTAGGGTCAGAGCCCGGCGCGAACGGCATCAGCAACCGGTTTACCCTGTTGCCACTGGCTTTGCGTATAACCGGTGGTCACCATGCCAAGGCCAAACACGAAGACCAGTACCCACAACAAATCAGGCTTGCGCCGCATACCACCACCTCCAAGCGAATGACCCTTTACGCAGCCCCTGCAGCGCCCCGACTCCGAGAGCAAAGTTCATGCCCTACTGGCTGATGAAATCCGAACCCGACGAACTGTCCATCCATGACCTGCAGCGCCTGGGCAAGACCCGCTGGGATGGCGTGCGCAATTACCAGGCACGCAACTTCATCCGCAGCATGCAGGCCGGCGACCAATTCCTGTTCTACCACTCGAGCTGCCCGCAGCCTGGAGTGGCCGGCATCGCCCGTATCGAAGGGGCGCCGTACCCGGACCCCACCGCGCTGGATCCGCACAGCCATTACTACGACGCCAAGGCCAGCGCCGAGAAGAATCCGTGGACGGCCGTCGACGTAAGCTTCGTGGAGGCGTTCCGGCAGGTCATTGCGCTGGCCGAGCTGAAGGCGCAAACGGCGCTGGCGGACCTGGCGCTGGTGCACAAAGGCAGCCGCTTGTCGGTAATGCCGGTTACCGAAGCGCAGTGGACGGCGATCCTGCTGCTGAAGTGATCAGCCCTGCAGGATCAGGTTGTTGAATAGCAGATCCTCGACCAGCGGCACGCCTTCCTCGTCGGTCAGCACTTGCTGTACCTGCTTGAGGGCTTCCTGACGCAGCTTTTCCTTGGCATCCGGGGTGGCCAGGTTCTCTTCGGTCTGCTGGGAGAACAGCATCACCAGTTGATTGCGAATCAGCGGCTCGTGGTGAGTGACCTTGGCTTCGGCATCGGCACCGGTGACACGCAGTGCCACATCGGCCTTGTAGTACTTGAGCTTGGGGCCGGTACCGAAATTGCCGACCAGCGCAGGCGTCAGGGTGTGGTAGATCACCTGGGGCGCGGCACCCTCTCCCTCACCTTCCTTCTTTTCTTCGTTGGCGAAAGCCGGGATCGACAGCGCGCAGGCAAGCAGAAGGGTGATGAGGGTTTTCACGGGGCAATCTCCATTGGGTTGCTTGCAAGCATAGCAACGCGCGGCGCAGACCCCAATGCTTATGGTGGGTTATCAGACGGGGTCATGCTCGTTGACCGGCAATCCGGCCCACCTAAACTGCAGGACTACTCCGTTCGAGGTATACCGCGATGAAAGCACTGCTCTGCAAAGCCTTTGGTCCTGCCGGAACGCTGGTGCTGGAGGATGTCGACAGCCCGTGCCCGAAAGGCAACGAGGTGTTGATCGAGGTGCAGGCTGCCGGGGTGAATTTCCCGGACACGCTGATCATCGAAGGCAAGTACCAGTTCAAGCCGCCCTTTCCGTTCTCGCCCGGCGGTGAAGTCGCTGGCGTGGTCAGCGCGGCGGGCGACAAGGTCGCGCACCTGAAGCCGGGCGACCGGGTGATGGCGCTGACCGGCTGGGGCGGTTTCGCCGAACAGGTCGCGGTGCCCGCCTACAACGTGCTGCCGGTGCCCGAGAGCATGGATCTGACCACGGCAGCCGCCTTCGGCATGACCTACGGCACCTCCATGCACGCCCTCAAGCAACGCGCCAACCTGCAGCCCGGCGAAACCCTGCTGGTGCTCGGCGCGGCAGGCGGCGTCGGCCTGGCAGCGGTGGAAATCGGCAAAGCCATGGGCGCCCGGGTGATTGCCGCCGCCAGCAGCGCCGAAAAACTCGAGGTGGCGCGCAACGCCGGCGCCGATGAGCTGATCAATTACAGCGAGCAGAGCCTCAAGGACGAGGTGAAAAAGCTCACAGGCGGCAGCGGCGTGGACGTGATCTACGATCCGGTCGGCGGCCCGCTGTTCGAGGAGGCGTTTCGCTGCATGGCCTGGAACGGCCGCTTCCTGGTGGTGGGCTTCGCCGCGGGGGGCGGCATTCCGGCACTGCCGGCCAACCTGCCACTGTTAAAGGGAGCGGCGTTGGTCGGCGTGTTCTGGGGTTCGTTCGCCCAGCGCCAGCCGGCGGACAACGCCGAGAACTTCCGGCAACTGTTCGCCTGGCACGCCGAAGGCAAACTCAGGCCACTGATCTCCCGAAGCTACCCGCTGGCCGAGGGCGGTGATGCCATCGACGCGCTCGCGCAACGCAAGGCAGTGGGCAAGCTGCTCATCCAGATCCGCTGACGCACCCTGCGCGCCGCTCTAACGCGGCGCGTAGGCGAACACGTCAGCACGCATCTGGTGGGCGTCCATCCCCGCCTCGACCAGCGCATCCAGTGTCGCGTAGACCATGCTCGGCGACCCGCTGGCGTAGACGTGCAGCGCACGCAGATCCGCGAAATCTTCACGCACAGCCTCGTGCAGCAGCCCGCAGCGGCCCGTCCAACCACACTGATCACTGACCACCTGATGCAGGAACAGGTTGGGCAACGCCTGCCACTCGTCCCAGTGCGGCAGTTGATAGAAGTCTTCAGGGCGGCGCGCGCCCCAGTACAGGTGCACCGGATGCTGGAAACCGCGCGAGCGGCACTCCTCGATCAGGCTGTGCATCTGCGCCATGCCGGTACCGGCCGCGATCAGCACCAGCGGCCCGTCCGGCAGCTCGGCCAGGTGGGCATCGCCGAACGGCAACTGCACCCGCGCGGTGCCCTGCTCGCGCAGTTGCTGCAGCAGGTTCAGGGCGCTGGCTTCACGGCCGAGGATATGCAGCTCCAGATCGCGGCCTTGCTGGGGCGCCGAGGCCAGGGAGAAGGCTGACTTCTCACCATCCTGGCGTTCGACCAGCAGGTACTGGCCGGCGTGATAGCGCGGCGGCTTGCCGGCCGGTGCACGCAGCAGCACGCGCCACACATCGCCCCCCGCCTCGACGCAATCCAGCACCTGGCAACCCAGGCTGCGCAACGGCAGCTCGCCGGGTAGCAGCACGCCATCCCAGTGCAGCACGCAGTCTTCCAGCGGTTCGGCGATACAGGTGTGCAGCTCGCCATGATCCAGCTCGACGCCATTCTGGCGCACGCGGCCCTCGACCAGCAGTGCGGCACAGACATGGCAGTTGCCGTTGCGACAGCTCTGCGGGCAGGTGTAGCCCAGGCGCCGGGCGGCATCGAGGATGGCTTCGCCAGCGTCGACATCGAGCACCGCGCCGGAGGGTTGCAGGGTGACCTTCATCAATCGATTCCCAACTCGCTCCACATTTCATCGACCCGCTTGGTGACCGCCTCGTCCTTGACGATCGCCCGGCCCCACTCGCGACTGGTCTCTCCTGGCCACTTGTGGGTAGCGTCGAGGCCCATCTTCGAGCCCAGCCCGGAGATCGGCGAAGCGAAATCCAGGTAGTCGATCGGCGTGTTCTCGATCATCACCGTGTCGCGCTTGGGATCCATGCGCGTGGTGATGGCCCAGATCACGTCGTTCCAGTCGCGGGCATTGATGTCGTCATCGGTGACGATAACGAACTTGGTGTACATGAACTGTCGCAGGAACGACCACACACCCAGCATCACCCGCTTGGCATGGCCCGGGTACTGCTTCTTCATGGTCACCACCGCCATGCGGTAGGAGCAGCCTTCCGGCGGCAGGTAGAAGTCGGTGATCTCCGGGAACTGCTTCTGCAGGATCGGCACGAACACTTCGTTCAGCGCCACGCCGAGGATCGCCGGCTCGTCTGGCGGCCGGCCGGTGTAGGTGCTGTGGTAGATCGGCTCGCGGCGGCGGGTGATGCGCTCGATGGTGAACACCGGGAAGGTGTCGACCTCGTTGTAATAACCGGTGTGGTCGCCATACGGACCTTCCGGCGCCGTCTCGCCCGGGTGGATCACCCCCTCGAGGACGATCTCGGCGCTGGCCGGCACCTGCAGGTCGCTGCCACGCGCCTTGACCAGCTCGGTGCGATGACCACGCAACAGGCCGGCGAAGGCGTACTCGGAGAGGGTATCCGGCACCGGCGTCACCGCGCCAAGAATGGTCGCCGGATCGGCGCCCAACGCCACGCATACCGGATAGGGTTTGCCCGGATGCTTCTGGCACCACTCGCGATAATCCAGCGCGCCGCCGCGGTGGCTGAGCCAGCGCATGATCACCTTGTTGCGGCCGATCACCTGCTGACGGTAGATGCCGAGGTTCTGACGTTCCTTGTTAGGCCCCTTGGTGATGGTCAGGCCCCAGGTGATCAGCGGCGCCACGTCGCCGGGCCAGCAGTGCTGGATTGGCAGTTTGGCCAGGTCGACATCATCGCCCTCCTCGATCACTTCGTGGCACGGCGCATCCTTGAGCACCTTGGGCGCCATGCTGATGACCTTCTTGAAGATCGGCAGCTTGTTCCAGGCATCCTTGAGCCCCTTCGGCGGCTCGGGCTCCTTGAGAAAGGCCAGCAGCTTGCCGATTTCGCGCAGTTCCGACACCTCCTCGGCGCCCATGCCCAGCGCCACGCGCTTGGGCGTGCCGAACAGGTTGCCGAGTACCGGTACGCTGTGACCAGTGGGGTTCTCGAACAGCAGTGCCGGGCCGCCCTTGCGCAGGGTACGGTCGCACACCTCGGTCATTTCCAGGATCGGCGATACCGGCGCCTTGATGCGCTTGAGCTCGCCGCGCGCTTCCAGGCCGCGGATAAAGTCGCGCAGATCGCGATACTGCATGCTGGAACCTCACTCGAATCGGGGCGCAAAGTTTAGCGCCGAAGTCGGACTTGCAGAAACAGTCGATACTACAGACAAACAAAAGCCGGGTTTCCCCGGCTTTTTTGTGCCACCAGCAAATGCTGGATCGTAGCGAGCGAAGGTCAGGCGAGGGCTAGGCGCCCCCACGAAAGCCGGCGAAAAAGCGGAGTGTACTTTCGTACATGAGCATGACTCGCTCCGCTCGCCCCTTCGGGGCCGCACTAAAGCGCGTTAGCCGCAAGCGGCTTTCTGAGCCGGTTTTCAACGAAGCATGGCATTCGCGCAGTAGATCCGCTTACTTGCGCTTCATGGACATGAAGAACTCGTCGTTGGTCTTGGTGGCCTTGAGCTTGTCGATCAGGAACTCGATGGCGGCGATCTCGTCCATCGGGTGCAGCAGCTTGCGCAGAATCCACATGCGCTGCAGCTCGTCTTCGGCGGTCAGCAACTCTTCGCGACGGGTACCGGCGCGGTTGATGTTGATGGCCGGGAATACACGCTTCTCGGCGATACGACGATCCAGGGGCAGCTCCATGTTGCCGGTACCCTTGAATTCTTCGTAGATCACTTCGTCCATCTTCGAGCCGGTTTCCACCAGCGCGGTGGCGATGATGGTCAGCGAGCCGCCTTCTTCGATGTTACGCGCGGCACCGAAGAAACGTTTCGGCTTCTCCAGGGCATGGGCGTCGACACCACCGGTGAGGACCTTGCCGGAACTCGGGATCACCGTGTTGTAGGCACGTGCCAGACGGGTGATGGAGTCGAGCAGGATGACCACGTCCTTCTTGTGCTCGACCAGGCGCTTGGCCTTCTCGATCACCATCTCGGCAACCTGCACGTGGCGGGTCGGTGGCTCGTCGAAGGTCGAGGCGACCACTTCGCCGCGCACGGTGCGCTGCATCTCGGTCACTTCTTCCGGGCGCTCGTCGATCAGCAGAACGATCAGGTGGCACTCGGGGTTGTTACGCGCAATGTTGGCTGCAATGTTCTGCAGCATGATGGTCTTGCCCGCTTTTGGCGGGGCGACGATCAGGCCACGCTGGCCCTTGCCAATCGGCGCGCAGAGGTCGATCACCCGGCCGGTGATGTCCTCGGTGGAGCCATTGCCGGCTTCCATGGTCAGGCGCTTGTTGGGGAACAGCGGCGTCAGGTTTTCGAACAGAATCTTGTTCTTCGCGTTCTCGGGACGGTCAAAGTTGATCGTGTCGACCTTGAGCAGCGCGAAATAACGCTCGCCTTCCTTCGGCGGACGGATCTTGCCAACGATGGTGTCACCGGTGCGCAAGTTGAAGCGACGAATCTGACTCGGCGAGACGTAAATATCGTCTGGGCCGGCAAGATAGGAAGCGTCTGCAGAGCGGAGGAAGCCGAAGCCGTCCTGGAGAATCTCCAACACGCCATCACCGGAGATTTCCTCGCCGCTTTTCGCGTGCTTCTTGAGCAGGGAGAAAATCACGTCCTGCTTGCGCGAACGGGCCATATTTTCTATGCCCATTTCTTCGGCTAATTGAAGCAGGTCGGTAATCGGCTTTTGCTTGAGTTCAGTCAGATTCATATAGGAATGACGTAGTCGTATAAGGAGGGAATGGTAAGCATTGAGCTTGAGAGGCCGCACCGCGAGGAGGCGACAGGCGCCCGCTTTATTGTCGAATGTTCGATAAGGAATGCGTCGGCAGCGGCGTGCAGGGGGTCACTTAGGAAAAGCGACGGCCCCGAATGTAACATCGGCTTTGCGAAGGCGTCTAGCCTTCGGGCAGAAAAAAGCCCCGTTGTCTACGGGGCTTTTCGACGACGCTTAAAGGTTAGCGTCGATGAAGGCAGCCAACTGCGACTTGGACAGTGCGCCGACCTTGGTGGCTTCGACGCTGCCGTTCTTGAACAGCATCAGGGTCGGAATGCCACGTACGCCGTACTTGGGCGGAGTGTCCTGGTTTTCGTCGATGTTTAGTTTGCAGATCTTCAGCTTGCCCTGGTACTCCTTGGAGATTTCGTCCAGCACCGGCGCGATCATCTTGCACGGGCCGCACCACTCGGCCCAGTAGTCGACCAGTACCGGGCCATCTGCCTGGATGACGTCCTGATCGAAGCTGGCATCGCTTACATTGGTGATGAATTCACTCATGGGAAGTCTCCGTGTTGGCACGCAATAACGATAAAAGTGGCGGCCATGATAGCCCGGCTAGCGTGACACAGGAAGGCGCTGACCATTGAGCGTAGCCATAGAGGCTATCGATACGGCCAATGGCCGAGGCCACACAGAATGCCTACAGCAGGGTGCCTGGAGACCGCCGGCACATGCCAGCCATGCGCGTATGCGTTGGCGTGCGCGGCCTATCGTGGCACGATGGCGGGGTTCTGCCTCGAGATTGACTGATCATGCCGCAAACCCATTCCGAGTCCTTTCCGCTGGTTGCCGCCATCGACCTGGGCTCCAACAGCTTTCACATGGTGCTGGCCAAGGCCGACCATGGCGAGATTCGCATCCTCGAGCGACTCGGCGACAAGGTACAGCTGGCGGCGGGCATCGACGAGCAGCGCCAGCTCAGCGAAGAAGCCATGCAGCGCGGCCTCGACTGCCTGAGCCGCTTCGCCCAGCTGACCAACAGCCTGCCCCAGGGCGCGGTGCGCATCGTCGGCACCAATGCCCTGCGCGAGGCGCGCAACCGCGCCGAATTCATCCGCCGGGCCGAGGCACTGCTGGGCCATCAGGTGGAAGTGATTTCCGGGCGCGAGGAAGCGCGCCTCATCTATCTGGGTGTGTCGCACACCATTGCCGACACCCCGGGCAGGCGCCTGGTCGCCGATATCGGCGGCGGCAGTACCGAATTCATCATCGGCCAGCGTTTCGAGCCGCTGCTGCGCGAGAGCCTGCAGATGGGCTGCGTCAGTTACACCCAGCGTTACTTCAAGGACGGCAAGATCACCCCGGCACGCTACGCCCAGGCCTATACCGCCGCGCGCCTGGAGATCATGGGCATCGAGCATGGCCTGAATCGCCTTGGCTGGCAGGATGCTGTAGGCGCCTCGGGCACCATCAAGGCGATCGGCCTGGCGATCCAGTCCGCCGGCCTGAGCAACAACGGCGAAGTCACCGCCGAAGGCCTGGCCTGGCTCAAGCGCAAGGTATTCAAGTGCGGCGATGTCGAGCGCCTTGACCTCGATGGCCTGAAACCCGACCGCCGGCCAATCTTCCCGGCCGGCATGGCCATCCTCGAAGCCATCTTCGATGCCTGCGAGTTGACCCGCATGAGCCATTCCGAGGGTGCGTTGCGCGAAGGTGTGCTCTACGACCTGCTCGGTCGTCATCAGCATGAAGACGTCCGCGAGCGCACCCTGTCGGCGTTCATGGAGCGCTACCACGTCGACCAGGAACAGGCTGCACGGGTAGAAGCCAAGGCCTTGTCGGCCCTGGACAAGGTCGCCAAGGACTGGCAGCTGACCGACGACTGGCACCGCGAACTGCTCAGTTGGGCCGCCAAGGTGCATGAAGTCGGCTTGGACATCGCCCACTATCAGTACCACAAGCATGGCGCCTACCTGATCGAGCACTCCGACCTGGCCGGCTTTTCGCGCCAGGACCAGCAGATGCTGGCCCTGCTGGTACGCGGCCACCGCCGCAATATCCCCAAGGAAAAGCTCACCGAGTTCGGCGCCGAGGGTGTGAAGCTGGTGCGCCTGTGCGTGCTGCTGCGCTTCGCCATCCTGTTCCACCACATTCGTGGCAGCCAGAACATGCCCAGCGTGCGCCTGAAAGCCGGCCCTTCCAGCCTGGCCATCGAGTTTCCCCAGGGCTGGCTGGCGGCCAACCCGCTGACCCAGGCGGATTTCGAAAGCGAAGCCGAGTGGCTCAAGCGCATCGACCTGACCCTGACCGTCAGCTGACACCCGGGATGGGCAGCGCCGCTGCCCATCCGCCGCGCCCCGGAACAACGCTTCCAACACCTCTGAATAACGCTGCAGCGCGGTGACCCTCAATCATACAACCCCGCCTGCGCCATTCATGGCGGGCGCGCCTACACCTTTGACTTGTAACTATTTTTGACAGCCGCGCAGACACGCAGGCTAGAATCGGGCTCGCCTCACGAATCCGGAGTTACGCCACCTTGGATGCCAGCACGATCAATAGTCTCCTGCTCGTCGGCGCCCTTATGGTCGGGGCGAGCATCATGGTCAGCTCGCTGTCCTCGCGCCTTGGCATCCCGATTCTGGTCATCATTCTTGCCGTCGGCATGGTCGCCGGCGTCGACGGTGGCGGCATCATCTTCAACAACTACCCGACCGCTTACCTGGTGGGCAACCTGGCGCTGGCGGTGATTCTGCTCGATGGCGGCGTACGTACCCGGGTCGGCAGCTTCCGGGTGGCGCTATGGCCAGCACTGTCGCTGGCCACGGTCGGTGTGCTGATCACCACCGGGCTGACCGGCATGGCCGCCGCCTGGTTGTTCGACCTGAGCCTGATGCAGGGCCTGTTGATCGGCGCCATCGTCGGTTCCACCGATGCCGCGGCGGTGTTCTCGCTGCTCGGCGGCAAGGGCCTCAACGAGCGGGTCAGCGCGACCCTGGAAATCGAGTCCGGCAGCAATGACCCGATGGCGGTGTTTCTCACCGTCACGCTGATCGACATGCTCGCCAAGGGCCAGGGCGAATTCCACCTGAGCTTCCTCGGCCATCTGTTGCAGGAATTCGGCATCGGTGCGGTGCTCGGCCTGGGCGGCGGCTGGCTGCTGCTGAAGATCGTCAATCGCCTGCACCTGGCCCACGGCCTGTACCCTCTGCTGGTGGTCAGTGGCGGCCTGCTGGTGTTCGCCCTGACCAACGCCCTGCACGGTAGCGGTTTCCTGGCCGTTTACCTGTGCGGCCTGGTGCTGGGCAACCGACCGATCCGCTCGCGCCACGGCATTCTGCACATGCTCGACGGCATGGCCTGGCTGGCGCAGATCGGCATGTTCCTGGTGCTCGGCCTGCTGGTCACGCCGCACGATTTGCTACCCATCGCCCTGCCGGCCCTGGGCCTGGCGCTGTGGATGATTCTGTTCGCGCGGCCGCTGTCGGTGATGGTCGGTTTGATCCCGTTCCGCGCCTTCCACAATCGCGAAAAAGTGTTTATCGCCTGGGTCGGCCTGCGCGGCGCGGTGCCGATCATTCTCGCCGTGTTCCCGATGATGGCTGGCCTGCCCAACGCCCAGCTGTATTTCAACCTGGCATTTTTCATCGTGCTGGTCTCGCTGCTGCTGCAGGGCGCCAGCCTGCCGTGGGTGGCGAAGATCCTGAAAGTCACCGTACCGCCGGACCCGGCGCCGATTTCCCGCGCCGGCCTGGAAGTGCACCCGACCAGCCAGTGGGAGCTGTTCGTCTACCGCCTGGGCGCGGAAAAGTGGTGCATCGGCGCACACCTGCGCGACCTGAAGATGCCCGAAGAAACCCGCGTCGCAGCGCTGTTTCGCAATCACCAGTTGCTGCACCCGTCCGGTAGTACCGTGCTGGAAGCGGGCGACATGCTTTGCGTGATCGGCCATGAGCACGATCTGCCAGCCCTCGGCAAACTGTTCAGCCAGGCGCCGCAGCGCGGCATGGATCTGCGCTTCTTCGGCGACTTCGTGCTCGAGGGCGACGCCCAGTTGGGCGCTATCGCCGCGCTCTACGGCCTGTCCACCGACGACCTGGATCGCTCGCTGACCCTGGGCCGCTTCATCAATCAACAGATCGGCGGCGGGCCGGTGGTCGGCGACCAGGTTGAGTGGCAGGGGCTGACCTGGACGGTCGCCGAGATGGACGGGAACAAGATCCGCAAGGTCGGCGTCAGATTCCCCGAAGGCGTCCGCCCGGGCCCTGGTCTGTCGTTCTGACAACCGCCCGCCACCCCGCCTGTCAGCGCCCTGCCGAGCCGGCAGGGTTGATGCGCGGCAGCTTGTGACAGATCGCCGCGCGGGACTTCTCACCAGTCTGTAGACTCAGCAGGACTCCACCCCCGCGATCATGACCATGCTCTCTTTCCGTCGTTTGCTTGCCGTTTTCCTGCTGGGCCTTTGCCTGGCCAATTCCCCTGCCTGGGCCGACGCCAATCCGACTGCCGCTGACGTACAGCGCAGCCTCGACACCCTGGCTGATCGCAAGCTGGTCGAGCCCGAGCAAAGCCAGGTGCGCCAGACACTGGAAAAAACCCTGGAGTCGCTCAAAGCCCAGGCCGATAGCCAGCAGCGGCTGGCCGCCTTGCAGAAGCAGCTGGCCCAGGCGCCACGGCAGACTCAGGATGCCCATCGCGAACTGGAGAAGCTCAAAGCCACCAAGGTGGTGCCCGTGGCGCAACGCTATGCCGGCAATAGCGTTGCCCAGCTGGAGCAGATTCTCAGCGAACGCAGCGCGCAACTCAGTGACTGGCAGAAGCAGCTCAACGACGCCAACACCCTGATCGTCACCGCGCAGACGCGCCCGGAACGCGCTCAGGCGGAAATCAGCAGCAACCAGACCCGTGCCCAGCAGATCAACTCGCAGCTCAAGAACGGTCGTGAAGAAGGCAAGCCGCTAAGTGCCGAGCGGGTCAACCAGCTCAAGGCCGAGCTCGCCCAGCTCGGCGCCATGACCCAGCTACGCCGCCAGGAAATGGCCGGCAACAGCGTGATGCAGGACCTGGGCAGCGCCCAGCGCGACCTGTTCGACGAGCGCATCAGGCGCCTGGATGTGGAGCTGCAGGAGCTGCAGAACCTGATCAACGAGAAGCGTCGGGACCAGTCCGAACGCACCGTCGCCGAGCAGTCCATGGAAGCCGAGAAGGTGGGTGGCTCCGACAGCCTGCTGTCGCGCGAGAGCGCGCTGAATCTCAAGCTTTCCGACTACCTGCTGCGCGGCACCGACCGCCTCAACGAGCTGACCCAGCTCAACCTGCGCACCCAACAGCAGCTCGACACCCTGAACCAGACCGACCAGGCGCTCGACGACCAAATCAACGTGCTGCAGGGCAGCCTGCTGCTGTCGAAGATCCTCTACAAGCAAAGGCAGTCGCTGCCCAAGCTCAAGCTCGACACCGGGCTGGCCGATGAAATCGCCGACATTCGCCTCTACCAGTTCGAACTCAACCAGCAGCGCGAACAGATCTCCAATCCCAGCGCCTACGTCGACAAACAGCTGGCCGCCGAGCCGCCGGAAAGCGTGACGCCGGAGTTGCGCGAATCGTTGCTGGATCTGATCGACACCCGCCGCGCCCTGCATGATCGTCTCAACCGCGAACTCAACTCGCTACTCAACGAATCGATCACCCTGCAGCTCAACCAAAAGCAGCTCAAGGACACCGCCACCGCACTGCGCGCGACCCTCGACGAGCAGATGTTCTGGATTCCCAGCAACAACCCGCTCAACCTCGACTGGTTCAAGACCGCGCCAGCCCAGCTGCAACGGCAGATCTCCGACCTGCCCTGGCTGGACAACATCAGCCAGCTCGGCGCCGGTCTGATCGAGCGCCCGCTGCTGTTCCTGCCGCTGCTGCTGGTGATGGGCCTGCTGCTGTTCAAGCGTCGCTACCTGAGCCAGAAGCTCACCGACCTGCACAAGGACATCGGCCACTTTAAGCGTGACAGCCAGCTGCACACACCGGTGGCGATTCTCCTCAACGTGCTGCTGGCCCTGCCCGGCACGCTGCTCCTGGCGCTGTGCGGCTTCGCCCTGCAGATGGACGCCCGCGGCCTGAACGTCAACCTCGGTTCGGCGTTCCTCGGCATGGCCCAGGCCTGGCTGGTGTTCTACACCGTGTACCGCATCTTCACCCCGGGCGGCGTGGCCGAGCTGCACTTCCACTGGGCGCGCGCCCACGTGGCGTACCTGCACCGGCAGATCCGCTGGCTGGGCGTGGTGGTGATGGCGCTGGTGGCCGTGGTCACCGTCGCCGAGTACCAGCCGTCGAGCCTGTCCGACGACGTCATCGGCATCGCCGTGGTGCTGACCTGCTACGGCCTGATGATCTGGCTGTTGCAGAAACTGCTGCTGCGCGGCCCGGCGCGCGAGAACGCCTCGACCTTTCGCATGTTCA
This sequence comes from Pseudomonas sp. URMO17WK12:I2, assembly GCF_003253735.1. GTDB lineage: Bacteria > Pseudomonadota > Gammaproteobacteria > Pseudomonadales > Pseudomonadaceae > Aquipseudomonas. The sequence goes on from NZ_QKYW01000001.1 coordinate 901,801, forward strand.
TCGGCGTGCTGTTCAGCATGCTGCCGCTGGGCCTGTTCCTGGCGGTGTGCTTCGGCTACTACTACACCGCCCTGAAGCTCAGCGACCGGTTGATCGATACCCTCTACCTGTTGCTGATCTGGCTGGTGGTCGAAGCGGTGTTCGTGCGCGGCCTGGCAGTCGCCGCGCGGCGCCTGGCCTATCAGCGCGCCACCGCCAAGCGTGAAGCGCAGACCACCGAGGACAGCGAAGGCACCGAGATCCAGCTGGAAACGCCACGGCTGGACATCGAGCAGGTCAACCAGCAATCCTTGCGGCTGATCCGCCTGACCCTGCTGGGCAGTTTCATCGCCGCCATGTACTGGGTCTGGGCCGACCTGATTTCGGTGTTCGCCTACCTCGACAACATCACCCTCTATGAATACAACAGCAGCACCGTGGTCGGCAGCGCCGCCTCGCTGATCCCGATCAGCATGCTCGATGCCCTGTACGCGCTGATCATCGCCGCCATCACCATGGCCCTGGGCCGCAACCTGCCGGGCCTGCTGGAAGTGCTGGTGCTGTCACGCCTGCGCCTGGCCCAAGGGAGCGCCTACGCCACCACCACGCTGCTGTCGTACGTAATCTTCGGCACCGGTATCGTGGTCACCCTGTCGACCCTCGGTGTCAGCTGGAACAAGCTGCAGTGGCTGGTCGCCGCCCTGTCGGTGGGTATCGGTTTCGGCATGCAGGAAATCTTCGCCAATTTCATTTCCGGTCTGATCATCCTCTTCGAGCGCCCGGTGCGCATCGGCGATCTGGTGACCATCGGCGGCGTGACCGGCACGGTTAAACGCATCCATATCCGTGCCACGCACATCATCGACAGTGATCGCAAGGAAGTGATCGTGCCGAACAAGACGTTCGTCACCAGCCAGTTGATCAACTGGACCCTGACCGATACGGTGACCCGCATCGTGCTGACCTTCAAGGTCAACCGCGGCGCCGACCTGGAGAAAGTCCGCACCCTGCTGCTGCAGGCCGCCCAGGAGAATTCGCGGGTGATGCGCGACCCGGCGCCGACCGCCCAGCTCAGCCTGTACGCGCCGGATGGCCTGACCCACGAGCTGAAGTTCTACGTCAAGGAACTGGGCGACCGCGGTACGGCGACCGATGAGCTCAATCGCCGTATCGACCAGTTGTTCGCCGACAACGACATCAACCTGTCCAGCACGCCGAAGATGGACATCGTGCTCAGCCGTGCAGCAGCGCCACACGACACGCTCAAGCTGGATGACGAGCAGCTGGCGAGCGCCGAGAAAAAAGACGAGGCCAAACCGTGAAAACCCTCGACACCCTGACCTTCGACAATCGCTTCGCCGGCCTGGGTGACGGGTTTTCAACGCACATACTGCCCGAGCCCATTGCCGAGCCGCGGCTGGTAGTCGTCAGCGACAGCGCCCTGGCCCTGCTCGACCTCGCCCCGCACGAAGCGCAGCGCGAGGTGTTCGCCGAGCTGTTCTCCGGCAACCAGCTGTGGAGCGACGCCGAGCCGCGCGCCATGGTCTATTCCGGCCACCAGTTCGGCGGCTACTCGCCCCGCCTGGGCGATGGTCGCGGCCTGCTGCTCGGCGAAGTGCTCAACGATGCCGGCGAACACTGGGACCTGCACCTCAAGGGCGCCGGCATGACGCCCTACTCGCGCATGGGCGACGGCCGCGCCGTGCTGCGCAGCTCGATCCGCGAATTTCTCGCCAGCGAAGCGCTGCATGCCCTCGGCATTCCCAGCTCGCGGGCGCTGTGCGTGACCGGTTCGAGCACCCCGGTATGGCGCGAGAAGCAGGAAACCGCCGCCATGCTGGTGCGCCTGGCGCCCAGCCATATCCGCTTCGGCCACTTCGAGTACTTCTACTACACGCGCCAGCACGACCAGCTCAAGCAACTCGCCGATTATGTGATCGAACACCACTACCCGGCCTGCCTCGAGCAGCCGCAACCCTACGCCGCGCTGCTCAAGGCGGTGCTGGAGCGCACCGCGGAAATGATCGCCTGGTGGCAGGCGTACGGCTTCTGCCATGGGGTGATGAACACCGACAACATGTCGATCCTCGGCATCACCTTCGACTTCGGCCCCTACGCCTTTCTCGACGACTTCGACGCCAAGCACATCTGCAACCACTCCGACGACACCGGCCGCTACAGCTTCAGCAACCAGGTACCCATCGCCCACTGGAACCTCTCGGCCCTCGCTCAGGCGCTGACGCCCCTGGTGGAAGTCGACACCCTGCGTGAAACCCTCGACCTGTTCCTGCCGATCTATCAGGCCCACTACCAGGATCTGATGCGCAAGCGGCTGGGCTTCACCAGCGCCGAAGACGGCGACGAAGAACTGGTTCAGCGCCTGCTGACCCTGATGCAGGCCGGCAAGGCCACCGACTACTCGCTGTTCTTCCGCTACCTGGGTGACCAGGCGCCGGCCGAGGCGCTGAAGGTGGTACGCAACGACTTCGTCGACCTCCAGGGCTTCGACACCTGGGGCGCCGACTACCTGGCCCGCCTGGACCGCGAAGGCTTCGAACAGAGCGAGCGCCAGGCGCGCATGCACGCGGTCAACCCGCTCTACGTGCTACGCAACTACCTGGCCCAGGAAGCCATCGCCGCCGCCGAAGCCGGCGATTACGAGCCCGTACGGGACCTGCATAAGGTGCTGACCCGCCCCTTCGACGAACAGCCGGGCAAGGAACATTACGCGCAGCGCCCACCGGATTGGGGCAAGCATCTGTCGATCAGTTGTTCGTCGTGAGGCCGTGCTAATGCTCTTTCCCTACTTCAGAGACCCCGACAACTTCGCCTATCGCCTCGCCGAGGCCGCGCCTTGCTCGCTGTGCAGTGCGCATGGGCTGTGGTTCTCGGCCGGAGGCTTCTACGGCCGCGAGACGATCGACTGTATCTGCGACACCTGCCTGGCTGCCGGCAAACTCAAGGCACTGGGGATCGAAACCAATGACGCCATGGAAGGTTCGCAGGAAGAGATAGACATCATCGTCTACGCCACACCGGCACTACCGACCTGGCAAGACCGTGTCTGGCCGCGGATCGACGGCCGTTTCTGCGTCTTCGAGCGCTTTGCTTCCCGGGAAGACTTCATCGACAAGGCCGAATTCATTGCATCCTTCGGCGACCGCTACCCAGGCTCCGACCTGGACTGGCTCTGGGAAATTCTCCCAGCAAAGCGCCTGACCCATCACCGCCAGGGCGGCGACGTGACTGTCTACCTGTTCACGAGCAACGGCACCAAGCACTGCACTTGGGACGCCAACTGACAGCTACGTAGGGCCAGTAATCCGCCAGCATGCCTGCCCGTCCCGCAACGCGGCGTGCAGCATATTGCTCGGCAGACACTTGCCGTTTACCGGGCAACCTCTTATCGTCAAAATCCTCCGCGGCTGGATGCCCGCACGCGTAAACCATTGCCAAAGGGAACTTGCAGTGCACTTCGCCCTTATTCGCAGCTGCGCCACGACCTCGCCGGGCAGAGGTGCTGTGCAGACACAAGTCACGCGAATACGCGAGGGCTTTGTATGCGCATGCGGCAACCTATTGTTTTTTCTGAAAAACCAGCCTGCACCGTCAATGACGCAGCGACGTTATGCGGAACTCTGCAATAACGCATTAATGAAGAATTCTATCTAATCACTGTTAGGGTTGCCCCTTGAAGAAAGCATTAGAGTACACCGCCGCGTTACTAGCAACTCTTTCATGCGCTTCGGTTTTCTTGTATGTGTATATTGGTCTGTACGACTTAATAGGTAACTCATTTGGCCTGGGTTTGGGAGCGGTAATCTTCATTGCACCATTGTGCATGGTTGCGGCCCTAGTCTTGTCATATATATTCTATCAACTTGAATATGTAAAACCTTTCGAACCATCAAATACAGCTCCGCGAATTAAATTCTTACTAATTTTCGTTGCTGCTATTAGTGCTCACGCTTATTTTGGTGGAAGCCTTGAGCGCTTCGAATCAAGCCACTCTAAAAAAACAAATATTGACGAACGATACACAAACAAAATCATAGAAATTGATATGCGGCCAGCAGGTTCAACCTTCGCGATACCTGCTAACCATTTATTCTCCATAGAGAATAGCCGCATAATGAGCCCTCCCAACAAGGGACGCATGCAGGATAGAATTGAAATAAGATTTTTATTACCTGGTTTTGATCCTCGCACAGCCGAACACGAGAAAGTTTTCTCCGACCCAGATGGCAAAGAGATTCTTGTCCTTATAATTAAAAACAAAAGAAATGGCGGGGACGGAGATATTCGCAGGTGGCGTTATGTAATACCGAGAAATACCACCAACCTGTCTCAGGTGACCTCAGAGCTTCTTGACACAGCAACAGAACAAAGAAAAAATTCTCCGGAATTGGCAGTAAAACATGACAACCTAGGTCTACTTGAATACTACAGCAATGATGGGGTTTCAAGTTACTTTGAGTCTGGAAAAACTATATTTCGTTGCTGGAGCAAGTCGAATTATGCGATTTGCAAAGGCTCACACACTCTCACGCCGCAAATTATAGTCAATTACACTTTCCCTCGCTCATATTTGCCACAGTGGAAAGAAATTGATAATTTCGTAAAACAAACCACATCTACATATCTTGTCAATGAATGAAGAAAATCATGTCAATCAGGGATATTTACTCTAGCAACCCTAACTAGTGGTTCAAGCCGTTCGCTGCGCTCACTGGGACGGGCTAAAGCCCGCCCCGTAACCAAACGTTAGAGAACACTATGGAAGTCCTCGCTCGCACACTGATCATTGCCTGCAAATACATCAATGATCGAAGCAACTCGGACAGCGATGAAGATATTGCATTGCTAGAAACAATTGCTTCCGAACTTGGCGCAGCATCGGAGGATGAAAAACAGTGCTTAATCCAAGCTGCAAAAGCATTAGGCGACGAAGCATGGCCCGAAGAGTTAGGTATTCTCTAACAATGCGCTCAAATCGCTCACGTCGTTCGCTGGGACGGGCTAAAGCCCGCCCCTTAACTAACCGTTAGATTACTTATGTCCGAAATCTCCGAAGATCCCAGAATTCAGCCCCTTCTAGAATGGAATCGGCTAGCGCGTGAAAACACTGAGAACGCCATCGTTTCCTCAATGTTTGAGGCAGCTGCTTGCGCAATTGAACCTATTGAAAAATTTTCCACTTGGCTACTTGTTGGTGCCGCTGCTATAGCTTCATTTTTTATCGCCAACTCAGAAAAAATAACACCCTTCTTGAGCAAGCATGGTTTTCTGATTTGCGGAGGGCTTCTATGTGCATCCTGCTTCTTTGGGCTCTTGGCAAAATTGGCTGCGCTCAGATCCAACATAGCCAGCCAAATCAACTTAGCAGTTTTAAAAACATTTAAAGAACACTTGGTAAATCACGAAGAAGAAGAACAAAAAATACAAGGAGGCGCGGAATTCTGGGGTATAAATTTACAAACCGGAGTTCGCATCGAGAGAATTCTATCTGAATTTTCAAAGCCACTGCCTTGGTGGGCAAAGCTTCTGATGAAGTGGAAGCTAAAAAACCATGAAAACAACCCGCAAGTTGGCTACCTACCACTTATCAACAACCTGACTTGGCTCGGTTATTTTACAGCAGGGCAATCATTAACTTTCTTATCATTTCTTATTGTCGGCTTCATATACGCCGCCGCAATCTAACAACTGGCTCAAGTCGTTCGCTTCGCTCACTCGGGACCGGCTAAAGCCGGCCCCTTAACCAAACGTTAGAAGGCAGATCAAGTAATGCGCTGGTTGTACATAAGGGTAGATGGCTCGGACCTTTCAGCGTGCGAAAAATCCTTGATGATCGAGTTTGAAGATCTTGCAGCTCGCTTACATGAATTAGAGCCAAAATTGGTAAATTTCCAGCATCCAAAAGCGCCGGACATGAGCCCCCAAGATCTACCCGACTGGGACATTGGGTTAGATTTAAACCTGGAAGCAATTACTAAAAATCATGCCACGGCTATCACGTCCAACCTTCGGCAAATCGCAGTTGAAAAAAAAAGAGATTTCGTAGTGGGGCTTACGAACGAGTTCGGCATCAACGAAGACATTATTTTTATCCATGAAAACTCTGGAAACGCCGAAGCGGAAGCATTATGCAGCATCGTAACTGCCGTCTAACTAGTGGTTCAAATCGCTCGCTCCGCTCACTGGGACGGGCTAAAGCCCGCCCCTTAACCGAACGTTAGGTAATACACATGCAGTGTCCAATATGTGCCGGACCTCTCCAAGAAATAGACGTAGCCCCATGCTATGACTGCGGCCATGAACCTAATGAACTGGACGATCTGAAAAACGGAGAACACGAATACTATTTATTTGAGCTGTGGGCTAACAAGATAGTGCTTTGTGATTTTTGTGACCCAGACTTCGGCTCTTACTTCCCAAGGTACTTTGGGCTCCCGGACAACGCCTCAACAGACTATCCATTAAAGCTCATAAAAAAGATTGAGGCTCCTAAAACCATTCGTGACTTGTACTGCGAAAAATGTAAGCATCGACTAGCCTTTTTGAAATTCTTAGAAAGTGCACGCAGCCATAATAAAACCTAACAGATGGTTCAAATCGCTCGCTGCGCTCACTGGGACGGACTAAAGCCCGCCCCTTAACCAAACGTTAGGCTTTCTAAAAATGATCACGAAAGAGCAAGCTCATAAACTTGTCGCAGAGGCCGTTGGAGGAAAGCGTGATTGGCTGTCTGAGGGCGATGAGATAATTATTGTTGAAACAAAAACTATTGAAAGGTCGTGGGGTTGGGCCATCTTCCATACATCTAAGCTGTGGCTAGAAACTAACGATATTAAATATGCTTTGGCTGGTAATGCTCCGACGCTTGTAGAGCGTGAAACTGGGAAGCTCATTCCGACTGGCACAGCCTTTAGCATTGACCGATACATTGAAAATTATGAGGCAACTGGCAATCCCCATGCCTAACCAGTAATTCAAACCGTTCGCTTCGCTCACTGCAGCAAAAAGGGGACCAGCAAAAAAGGGATAGATTTATTTATGGCGCAATGCTATTAGTCAAAAATAGATCCAAAATAAACCTGTTCCTTTTTCTGCTTTCATAGGCCCTATAAAGCGAGCACTTCGCTTAAATGCCGGTTATGAGTAGATCAAGCGCCGCGATGATTTCGTCACGCCGCGCCGATAAATCCGCCACCACGGGCCCCAGCTGTTTGTTGGCAATACCGGCCATTTGCGGCGTCATCATCACGTAAAGCTCGCCCTCGATATCAAACTGCGGGGTGAGGGTTTTCAGCATTTTTCCCTGCAGGGTGCTCGCCGCATAAAGCGGCACGACAACCCGCGTGCCGAGTTCTGCGAGCAGGTCGCTCTGTACATTGAGTAACAGGGGCACGGCGGCCCTGGTGGCAGGATTGATGTTTCTGTAAACGGCAAACTGCGCCATTAGAAGCTCCGCAATTCGTCGCTGAACACGCCATTGGTCTCTACGTGCTCATTGTAGGCAGCGATGGCCTGACGGTTGTCCGCCAACCATTGCTCACGCTGCTTTTCCTTTAGCGCCAGGGCCAAGGCCTTCTCCAGCGTGGCGGAGAGGTTGATGTCGAGCGACTTGGCCTTGTTGAGCAGATCTTCATTGATGCGAAGGTTGGCCGCTCGTTTTGGGGCATTGAGATCGTACGAAGGCAGCATGAGAGTTTCCTTGCCAGGTAATGCGCACAATCTATGCGCATAAGAATTCTCGGTAAAGCGGCTTTTCGAGGCATTCAGCCAAGGGGCCACCACTCAGCCGCCATCCAGGCCCCGCACGAGACTTCCCCGCGAAAACCCGGATAATGCCGGCCATTCGTTTGCTCGCCGGTGCCGCTCCATGGAAATCAAGGTCAACTTTCTCGACAACCTTCGCCTCGAAGCCAAATTCGACGACTTCACGGTGATCGCCGATCAGCCGATTCGCTACAAGGGCGACGGCTCGGCGCCGGGGCCGTTCGACTACTTCCTGGCCTCCTCGGCCTTATGTGCGGCGTACTTCGTCAAGCTGTACTGCCAGACACGGGACATCCCCACCGAGAACATTCGCCTGTCGCAGAACAACATCGTCGACCCGGAGAACCGCTACGCGCAGATCTTCAAGATTCAGGTCGAGCTGCCGGCGGATATCTCGGAGAAGGATCGTCTGGGCATCCTGCGCTCCATCGACCGCTGCACGGTGAAGAAGGTGGTGCAGCAAGGCCCGGAGTTCATCATCGAGGAAGTCGACAACCTCGACGCCGATGCCCAGGCGCTGCTGATGCCGGGGTCCGATACCACCACCTACATCCCGGGCAAGGACCTGCCGCTGGAGCAGACCATCGCCAACATGTCGGGCATCCTCGCGGATCTCGGGATGAAGATCGAGATCGCCTCCTGGCGCAACATCGTGCCCAACGTCTGGTCGCTGCATATCCGCGATGCGCAGTCGCCAATGTGCTTCACCAACGGCAAGGGTTCGACCAAGGAAAGCGCACTGGCCTCGGCACTGGGCGAATTCATCGAGCGGCTCAACTGCAACTTCTTCTACAACGACCAGTTCTGGGGCGAGGACATCGCCGCGGCCAAGTTCGTGCATTACCCGAACGAGCGCTGGTTCAAGCCGGGCCCGAAGGATGCGCTGCCCGCAGAAATCCTCGACGAGCACTGCCTGGCCATCTACAACCCGGACGGTGAGCTGCGCGGCTCGCACCTGTACGACACCAACTCGGGCAACACGCTGCGCGGCATCTGTTCGCTGCCGTTCGTGCGCCGCAGCGATGGCGAGACGGTGTATTTCCCCTCCAACCTGATCGAGAACCTGTACCTGTCCAACGGCATGAGCGCCGGCAATACCCTGGCCGAAGCCCAGGTGCAGTGCCTGTCGGAAATCTTCGAGCGGGCGGTGAAACGCGAAATCCTCGAAGGCGAGCTGTGCCTGCCGGACGTGCCGCAGGAGGTGCTGGCCAAGTACCCGGGAATCGTCGCCGGCATCCAGGGCCTGGAGGAGCAAGGCTTTCCGGTGCTGGTCAAGGATGCCTCGCTCGGCGGTGAATTCCCGGTGATGTGCGTGACCCTGATGAACCCGCGCACCGGCGGCGTGTTCGCCTCCTTCGGCGCCCACCCGAGCCTGGAAGTGGCGCTGGAGCGCAGCCTTACCGAGCTGCTGCAGGGCCGTAGCTTCGAGGGCCTCAATGACCTGCCGCAGCCGACCTTCGACAGCCTGGCGCTGACCGAGCCGAACAACTTCGTCGAGCACTTCATCGACTCCAGCGGTGTGGTGTCGTGGCGCTTCTTCGGCGCCAAGGCGGACTTCGAGTTCGTTGAGTGGGATTTCTCCGGCGCGGGCAGCGATTCCAACGAGCAGGAAGCCGCGACGCTGTTCGGCATCCTCGAAGACCTCGGCAAGGAAGTCTACGTAGCCACCTATGACGACCTCGGCGCCAATGCCTGCCGCATCCTGGTGCCGGGTTACTCGGAGATCTATCCGGTCGAAGATCTGGTCTGGGACAACACCAACAAGGCGCTGCTGTTCCGCAAGGATATTCTCAACCTGCATAGCCTCAGCGACCGCGAGCTGAAGTCGCTGCTGCGTAACCTCAACAACACCGAGGTCGACGACTACACCGACATCAGCACGCTGATCGGCATCGAGTTCGATGACAACACGGTGTGGGGCCAGCTGACCATTCTCGAGCTGAAACTGCTGATCAACCTGGCGCTGAACAAATACGACGACGCCAAGGAGCTGGTCGAAGCCTTCCTGCAGTACAACGACAACACCGTCGAGCGCGGCATCTTCTACCAGGCGGTCAACGCCGTGCTGGAGATCCAGCTGGAGGATGACCTCGAGCTGGCCAACTTCGAGCACAACCTGCGGCGCATGTTCGGCGGCGAGCGCATGGACGCGGCCATTGGCTCGGTAGCCGGTGGCGTGCGCTTCCACGGCCTGACGCCGACCAGCATGCAGCTCGAAGGCCTGGACCGTCACCTGCGCCTGGTAGAGAGCTACAAGAAGCTGCATGCGGCGAGGGCCAAGGCGGCTGGTCTGAGCAGCAACTAAGCCACCCGCAGCGGCAACGGGAAAGCACCTTCGGGTGTTTTCTGCGTTTTCTAGGCCCCAAAAGGTCGTTACCAGAACGGCGCGGGGCGTTACCAGAAAGAGAAATCGAGTGCCGGGTACGCATCATCGTTGGCGCACCGTGCAAACGCGACAAGCCAGGGCCGGCCCCAACTTGCGTAAGCAGACCAACAAGAACCCATAGAGGGCATTCAGCAGCCATGGCAACCCAAGGCAACCTTGAAACACCCGAGCTCGGCATAACCGACCCGTCGCAGAACGAAGAAGCCAGACGTGATCGCCATCTCGAAGGCAAGCTGGACTGGGTCGTGTTCGGATTCACCAGCCTGCTCGCTCTGGCCTTCGTGGCCTGGGGCTTTCTCAGCCAGGCCAGCCTGGCGAAAAGCGCCGCCACGGCGCAGGCCTGGGTGATCGTCAATTTCGGCTGGTTCTTCGTGCTCACCTCGACGATCTTCGTGGTTTTCGTGCTGTGGCTGGCAGCCAGTCGCTACGGCAGAATCCCCCTGGGCAAGGACGGCGAAGAACCGGAATTTCGCACCACATCGTGGATCGCCATGATGTTCAGCGCCGGCATGGGTATCGGCCTGATGTTCTTTGGCGTGGCCGAGCCGCTGTCGCATTACGTGAGCCCGCCACCGGGCACCGCCGAGGCGCAGACCAACGGCGCCATGCAGGTCGCCATGGCGACCACGCTGTTCCACTGGAGCCTGCACCCCTGGGCGATGTACGCCATTGTCGGCCTGGCGATCGCCTACGGCACCTTTCGCCGTGGCCGCTCGCAGTTGATTTCCGCGGCCTTCCGGCCGCTGATGGGCGAACACGCCAATGGCCCCATCGGCCGCGCCATCGACATGATGGCGATCTTCGCCACGCTGTTCGGCTCGGCCGCCTCGCTGGGCCTCGGCGCGCTGCAGATCGCTGGCGGGCTGGAGTACAACGGCTGGGTCGAGCAGCCCGGCAAGCTGTTCTATATCGGCCTGATCACCCTGTTGACCATCGCCTTCGTGGCCTCGGCAGTGTCCGGGATCGACAAGGGTATCCAGTGGCTGTCCAACACCAACATGGCGCTGGCCTTGCTGCTGGCCGCCTTCGTGTTCATCGCCGGGCCGACCCTGTTGATGCTCAATCTGCTGCCGACCTCCCTGGGCGACTACATCGACACGCTGCCGGAAATGATGGCCCGCACCAATGCCAGCGGCGGCGACAACATGGACAGCTGGCTGTCCAGCTGGACGGTGTTCTATTGGGCCTGGTGGATTTCCTGGACGCCCTTCGTGGGCATGTTCATCGCCCGTATCAGCCGGGGCCGCACCATTCGCCAATTCGTTACCGGCGTGCTGCTGGTGCCGAGCCTGGTCAGCCTGGTGTGGTTCGTGATCTTCGGCGGTGCCGGTATCGATGCGCTGCGCGAAGGGGTGTTCAGCCTGAACAACGGTGCAGTGGACAGCAACATCGCCCTCTACGAACTGCTGGAAAGCTACCCGTTCATCTCGGTGACCTCGGTGCTGGTGATGGTCCTGGTGGGTATCTTCTTCGTCTCTGGCGCCGATGCGGCGTCTCTGGTGATGGGCACCCTGTCCGAACACGGCACCACCGAACCGTCGCGCGGCACCATGATCTTCTGGGGCGCCCTGACCGGCGCGGTGGCGGCGATCATGCTGGCCATCGGCGACCCGCGCGATCCGGGCGCGGCACTGACAGGTCTGCAGAACCTGACCATCGTCGTGGCACTGCCCTTCGTGGTGGTCATGGCCCTGCTCTGCGTGGCCCTGTACCGCGACCTGCGCAAGGACCCAATGATGCTGCGCGACCTGCGCGGTACCGAACTGATCGAGAAAGCGGTGCTCTACGGCGCAGTGAAACACGGCGAAGAGTTCTACTTCGTGGTCAAGGAAAAGAAGGACAAGGGCGAAGCGGCTGAAAGCAAGCCACGCGTCTGATGGAGCGGCTGCCACCAAAGCTTGAGGATGGCTGGTGATAGTTACGGAAACTGAGGCAACAGATTAACTGTGGGAGCGGGCCATGCCCGCGAAATTCGCGCGTGTGGCCTAGGCGTCCCCCGCGCGCCCACAGCAGCCCGCATCTACCCATTACTCAGCTACTCACCTAGCAACCCGGCATGCTCGCGCAGCCGCTCGATCATGTACGGGTAGAAGGGATTCGACGTCACCCGCTGCAGCGCCTCCATGCTCACCAGCAACACGCCGCGCTCACCACGAATGGACAGTGCACCGAGGTGCACGCCGTAGTCCTCCGGCTCGTCAGGCTGCAAGCCATACAGCGAATCACTCATCGGGAATGGCAAGGCAACGTGAGACAGCGAGAACACCTCACGCGGGAAGGCCAGGCCGATGGGCGTGAGCTGCTCCTCGGTGGCGCCGGCCTCGGTAGTGCGTGCGGCGGCGTCCAGGGTGTGCGGTGAAACATTGCCAATCAGGGTGGTGCGATAGCGGCGTGGCGCCGCAGGTAGCAGGTCATACGGCGACTTGGCGTGGGCGCCGAGCAGCGGGCCGAAGTCGACGAAACGGTTGAGGTCGAACAGCACCAATTCACTACCGTTGTCCGGCAGGCGCCCATATAGCGCATCGACCACGGCCGGGGTGCTCACGGTGTAATCGACCAACGACTGGAAGGTCAGTACCGGCGCCAGCTCCCCCAGGGCATTACGCCCAGCGAGCACGTCGATCTGCTCCTGCAGGGCGCTGGTGAACAGGTACGACTGGCGAGCCGCATTGAGGGCGAAGGAGTTGTACTTGAACGGGTTGTACTCGGGCAGCACGTCCAGCCAGGCGGCCTTGGCGAAGGCCGGAAACACCGCCGGCAACCCGGCCAGACCAGCGAAGCGGGCATAGCCGGCCACGCCGATCATCGGCGAGATCAGGGTCAGGCGCGTCGGCCGGGCCAGCTGATCGTTGCCCAGTGCGTCCAGCGCATACTTGAGCGCCAGGCCGCCACCAGCGGAATAGCCTACCAACTGCAGCTCATCACCCGGCTCGATCAGCCGCTGGGCTTCGCGCACCGCCAGGCGAGTGGCAGCCAGCCAGTGCTGCCAGGTCACGCTGGTCAACGCGCCAGGCGTGGTGCCATGTCCGGGCAGGCGCAGGCCGACCACCACGAAGCCGGCATCGCGGTACAGCCTGGCGATATGCCGCAGGCTGTAGGGCGAGTCGGTCAGGCCGTGCAGCAACACCGCGGCGCCTTTCGGCTTGCCCTCGGGCTCCAGCACGTAGGAGCGGTTCCAGTCCCACTCGAAGCGCGAGGCGTTGAGCGGGCTGTCAGCGAAATAGCGGTTGTCCGGTACCCGCTCGGCATCGTCCAGACGCTGGTAGACCTTGGCGGGCAGCGCAGCGAACAGCGCCTGCTCGGCGAGCAGGTAATCCTGCCAGGTGGAGGCGTCGAGTTCGTCGGCGCTCAGCTCACGGGGCACGAAGGTATGCCAGGGGCCAAGATCGGGCTTGTTGTGGGCGTCATAGATGCGCAGGGCGAAAAAAGTCAGCGCGACCACCGCCACCACCAGGCCGCCCAGGCGCATCCATTTTTTCACCGCCTTCATCACTGCCACTCCACACCTGCAAACGGGCCATCATAACGCTCGTGCGCCGATAACGCTGGCGCCGTCCGGCACAACTGATCGAAGCATAGAGGTTCGCTGGCGCCTTGCGATGGCGTGCCACAGCCCATAGGCTTCGGCCATGCAAATCCTCTCGGAGCCCACAATGAGTGACTCAGCGATCATCCCCTGCCCCAGCTGCAGCAGCCTGAACCGCATTCCCCGTGCACGCCTGGCCGAGGCGCCGCGCTGTGGCCATTGCAAGGCCGAGGTGCTGCCGGGTACACCGTTCGACCTCGACCAGGGCAACTTCGCCAGCCAGCTCAAGGGTGATCTGCCGTTGCTGGTCGATGTGTGGGCCGCCTGGTGCGGGCCGTGTCGCAGCTTCGCGCCGACCTTTTCCCAGGCGGCGGGCGAGCTGCGTACCCGCTGCCGGCTGGGCAAGCTGGACAGCGAGGCCAACCAGCAGCTTTCCGCGCAACTGGGCATCCGTTCGATCCCCAGCTTGATCCTGTTTCGCAGCGGCCAGGAAGTCGCCCGACAAAGCGGCGCGCTGCCCCTGCCACAGCTGCTCGCCTGGCTGAACGCCCAGGGCGTCTGAGGACGCGCGGCGGCGACGCCTCATGGGCCCGCTCATCGCCCCACGCGCTCACGGCGCGATGGCCTGCCGCTGCCTGACAGCCTAGCCAGGCACCTCCTGCAAAAGAAGCCCTCACGTGCTGGCGGCGCACCGAGAGGCGCCCCGGCTATCGCTGCGCTCGGTGCCAACGACACACGCGATACCGGCCGCCCGGGGTTGAGCGCCGCGACACGCCAGGGTTTGCCCCGCTGCGATCAGCCGCGCTGCAGCAGGTCGTGCAACTCGACGTACTGCTGGGTCAGCTTGTGCCGGGGATCGAGGTAGATCAGCGGCATGCAGGCCTGGTGGGATTCACGCATCTTCACCGAGCTCATCAGGTTGACGGGCAGCACCGGCAGGCCTTCGGCCACCAGCTCGTCAAGCAATTGTTGCGGCAGCGAGGCGCGAGGCTGGAACTGGTTGACCACGATGCCTTCGACCTGCAGCGCTTCGTTGTGGTCTTCCTTCAGCTCCTCGATCTCGCGCAGCAGGCCGTACAAGGCATTGCGCGAGAAGGTGTCGCAGTCGAAGGGGATCAGCACGCGATCGGCTGCGATCAATGCGGAAACCGTATAGAAATTCAGCGCTGGCGGGGTATCGAGGTAGATCTGCTCGTAATCTTCGTCGAGCTCTTCGAGCAGTTTGCGCAGCTTGTTGATCTTGTGCTTCTGCTCCAGCTTGGGCTGCAGGTCGGCCAACTCTGCCGTGGCGGTGATCACGTGCAGGTTCTCAAAGGGCGTTTCGTAGATATCCACCTTGCCCTTCTTGGAGAACGGCCCGCTGGACAGGGTCTGCTTGAAGAAGTCGGCGATGCCCATGGGAATGTCGTCGCCCGTCAGCCCGGTCAGGTAATGGGACGAATTGGCCTGGGCATCGAGATCGACCAGCAGCGTTCGGTACCCTTGCGACGCACTGACCGCCGCCAGATTGCAGGCAATGCTGGATTTGCCCACGCCACCTTTCTGATTGAAAACCACGCGCCTCATTCGAATCTCCCTTCTCCACTAGTACATAGATACTAGGCAAAACCTCGTGACAGTCGTGCATGGCAAGCGAAACGGGTCATCCATCAGAAAATCGCTACTTAATGTTTGCGAGCCCTTGCCATCCCCCGGATAATGCCCGCGCAGCATCGCTCCCCATCGACAAGGCTCTTGTCGCACAGGACAGTCGTACAGACAAGGAAATGCCCCGGCGGGCCAAGCAGAGTTTCATCTAGAAATGCATTTCAGGATCGATCAATGGCGTGCCTGGGCTCCCGGCCTGGACAGTACGGATGACTGGCTCGCCTGGAGCAAGGCGCCCGAACGCCTGCTAGATGGTGGTGAGCAGCCCGATGTCAGCTTTCTGCCCGCCCTGCAGCGCCGCCGCTTGAGCCGCCTGGCACGCATGATATTCCAGGTCGCCTGGCCGTTGGCTGAAGGCCACTCGGCGCTGCCCCTGGTGTTCGTTTCGCGGCATGGCGAAACCCCGCGCAACCTGGCCATCCTCAAGGATCTTGCAGTTAAAGAACCGCTGTCGCCGACACAGTTCAGCCTTTCTGTGCACAACGCGATCATCGGTCAGTGGTCGATCATGCGTGGCGACACCAGCGAGATGAGCGCCCTGGCCGGCGAAGGCGACGGCCTGGAAATGGCCGTGCTCGAGGCCCTGAGCTTTCTGGCCGAGGGCGCGCCGGCCGTGCTGCTGGTGATCGGCGAGGAAGCCCAGCCGCAGCCCTACGCCCCCTTCATCGACGACGTGCCATTCCCTTATGCGCTGGCCCTGCTGCTGACGCCCGGCGATGACTGGAGCCTGACCCTGCACCACGGGCAAGGTCCGCGAGCTGCCTGGCCACACCCGTTGAGCCTGATCCAGGGCCTGTGCCTGCACAGCGCCGCCCTCCAACACAGCTGGAAAGAGCGCCAATGGATCTGGTCACGCAAAAGCCCATGAAGCGTTACAGCCCGCCCTACTGGTGGCGGCTGATCGCCACGGCGGCCAGCTTCACGCTGTTCGGCATCGGCGGCGTTTTGCTGCGCATCCTGGTATTTCCGGTACTCTCGCTGCTGCCCGGCGACGCTGCCGACCACCAGCGCCGCGCCCGACGCGTGGTCAGCCTGACCTTTCGCAGCTTCGTCGAATTCATGTACCGCAGCGGCGTGCTCACCTATGAGGTCGACGGCGCCGAGCGCCTCGGCCGTCCCGGGCAGATGATCATCGCCAACCACCCGTCGCTGATCGACGTGGTGGTCACCATCGCCTTTACCCGCGACACCAATTGCGTGGTCAAGCAGAGCCTGTGGAACAATCCCTGCATGCGCGGGCCGATCCGTTCGGCAGGCTATATCAGCAACAGCGGCAGCATGGACATGCTCGACGAGGCCGCCGGCGCGCTGCAGCAGGGCCAGACCCTGGTGATTTTCCCGGAAGGCACGCGCACCACACCCGGCCAGGCGCCGGAGTTTCACCGCGGCGCTGCGGCCATCGCCTTGCGCGGCGCCCGGGTGATCACCCCGGTGGTGATCAGCGTCTCACCTACCACCCTGACCAAGGCCGAGCCCTGGTACCGCATCCCAGCGCGGCGCTTCCATATCCGCTTGCGCGTCGGTGAAGACATCGACCCGGCGCACTTCGCCGCCATGGGCGCGGCACCGGTAGCGTCGCGCAAACTCAACGATCATCTGCATCAGCATTTCATACAGGAGCTCGCCAAAGATGAGCGCTCTACAGCTTGAGATCAAAAACCTGATCATCGACTCCCTAGGCCTGGAGGATGTTACCCCGCAGGATATCGACGACGACCTGACCCTGTTCGGCGAAGGCCTGGGCCTGGATTCAGTCGATGCCCTGGAACTCGGTCTGGCGATCCAGAAACGTTTCGGCATCAAGATCGACGCCGAAGCCAAGGACACCCGTACCCACTTTGCCAACGTCGCCAGCCTCGCTGCCTTCGTTGCCAGCCGCCAGGCAGCCTGAGGACGATGACCATGCAAACCCGTGAGGAAATCTTCGCCATCTTGCGCGACGCCCTGGTGGAACTGTTCGAACTGAGCCCCGAGCGCATCAGCCTGAACGCCAACCTGTACGAAGACTTGGAAATCGACAGCATCGACGCCGTCGACCTGATCGACCACATCAAGCGCCAGACCGGCAAGAAGATTGCCGCCGAAGCGTTCAAAACGGTACGCACCGTCGGCGACGTGGTCGAGGCGGTGTACCAGATGGTCAACGCGCAACCGCTATGAGCCGTCTGTTCGGCCTGCTGGTCGCGCTGGTCAGCCTGGCCTACCCGCTCGCCGTGTACTTCGGCGCCGGCCACCTGTCGCCAACGCTGTTCGCCGCGCTGCTCGGCGGCCTGTGGCTGGCGCGGTTGCTCAGCAACCCGCATGACCGCAACAGCCAGCGCATGACCGGCGCCGTACTGGTGTTCTGCCTGCTGCTGGTGCTCGCCGACGAGCCGGCACTGCTGCGCTGGTACCCGGTGCTGGTCAGCCTGGCGCTCGGCCTGCTGTTCGCCAGCAGCCTGAGGATCGGCATGCCGATGGCCGAGCGCTTGGCGCGCCTGCGCGAGCCCGAACTGCCCCCGGTAGCGGTGCGCTACACCCGACGCGTCACCGAAGTGTGGGCCGCCTTCATGCTCGCCAACGGCCTGCTGGTGGTGGCGCTGAATCTGTGGGCACCGCTGTCGTGGTGGGCGCTGTACACCGGGCTGATTTCCTACCTCCTGATGGGCCTGCTATTCGCCGGCGAATGGTTGGTGCGTCAACGTGTAAGGAGAACCGCATGAGCTGGCTGAACCTTGAAGACCTGCTGCTGGCGGCCGATGCCGACCGCCAGGTCACGCCAGAACTGAACCACGCCGAGCTCTGCCAGCGCGCCCTGAGCCTGGCAGCCCACTGGCAGGCCGCTGGCGTGCAGCGCGTCGCCCTGCACCTGCAGGATGCCGCCGAGCTGGCTGTCGCCCTGCTCGCCGCCTGGCAGGCCGACATCCACGTACTGCTGCCGGCTGATGCCCAACCGCATACCCGCCAGCGCCTGGGCGCCCAGGTCGATCTGTGGCTGGAACAACTCGACGACTCGATGAGCGCCGCGCCGCTGACCGCCAAAGCGCTCGACCGCGAGTGCTGCCGCCTGACCCTGTGCACCTCGGGCTCCAGCGGCGAACCCAAGCTGATCGACAAGAGCCTCGGCCAACTGGCCAACGAAGTGCAGGCGCTGGAGGCGCTGTGGGGCGAACGCCTCGGCAACGCGCTGATCATCGGCAGCGTGGCCGCGCAACATATCTACGGCCTGTTGTTCCGCGTGCTCTGGCCACTCTGTGCCGGCCGCGTGTTCCTGCCCAAGGCCCAGCCATTCCCGGAAGACCTGCAACTGACCAGCCTGCCGCACCCGAACTTCGCCTGGATCACCAGCCCGGCGCTGCTCAAGCGCATGGGCGACAACCTCGACTGGGCGGCGCTGAGCCGCGTGCGCAAGGTGTTTTCTTCCGGTGGTGCGCTGCCCGCCGAAGCGGCTGCCTCCGTGCAACAACGCCTGGGCCAGTGGCCGACGGAAATCTACGGCAGCTCGGAAACCGGCGGCATCGGCTGGCGTGAAGGCGGCGAAAAGTGGCAACCCTTCGCTAACGTGAGGCTTGAGCTGAATGAACAAGGTGCCTTGCGCCTGACCTCGCCCTACCTGCCCGCAGGCCACTGCGAGCAGATGGCCGACGCCGCGCAGATCGACGCCGACGGCCGTTTCACCCTCGGCGCGCGCCTGGATCGCATCGTCAAACTGGAAGAAAAACGTATTTCCCTGCCCTTGCTCGAACAGGCTCTGGCCCAGCACGCCTGGGTCAGCGAGGCGCGCATGGGCGTACTGCAACAAGGCCGCGCCTTTCTTGGAGCGCTGGTCGCACTGTCAGCGGAAGGCCTGCACGTACTGCGCAACCAGGGTCGTCGACACCTCACCGAAGGCCTGCGCCGGCACCTGGCCGGCCATTGCGAAGCCATCGCCCTGCCGCGCCGCTGGCGCCTGCTGGCGCACCTGCCGTACAGCAGCCAGGGCAAGCTGGGCCAGGCCCAGGTCAACGAATTGCTGGCCGCCGCCCGCCCGACCCGGGTCGAGCCGGCCAGCGCCAGCGAAGACAACGGCGAATGGCACCTGGAGCTTGACGTGCCGCTGGACCTGGCGCATTTCAGCGGCCACTTCCCCGGCACGCCGGTGCTGCCGGGCGTGGTGCAAATCGACTGGGCACAACAACTGGCTCGCGCCCTGATCGCCGATCTGCCGCCCCTGTTCGGCGGCATGGAAGTGCTCAAGTTCCAGCAACTGGTACGCCCCGGCGACCGCCTGCAGCTGACCCTGCGCTTCGACCGCGAGCGCAACAAGTTGTACTTCACCTTCCGCAACGGCGAAGCCAACTGCTCGTCCGGGCGCATCCTGCTCAAGGCGTCGCCATGAATCAGGTGACAAGCGATCATCGCCCCTGCGCGCTGATCCCGGTATACAACCATGAAGGCCCGCTGCCCGGAGTGGTGGCGAGCTTGTTGGCTGCCGGCTTGCCGTGTGTGCTGGTCGACGACGCCTCCGGGCCGACCTGCGCCGCAGTGATCGACAGGCTCGCCGGTGAAACCAATACCTATTTGCTGCGCCTGCCGGAGAATCAGGGCAAGGGCGGCGCGGTAATGGCCGGTCTGCGCGAGGCAAAGCGCCTGGGCTTCAGCCATGCGCTGCAAGTGGACGCTGACGGCCAGCACGACCTGCAGGCGGTCGAGAGGTTTCTCGGCGAATCCCGCGTGCACCCCGAGGCGATCGTCTGTGGCTACCCGCAATACGACGCCAGCGTGCCCAAGGGTCGTCTGTACGCGCGCTACCTGACCCACGTATGGGTATGGATCAACAGCCTGTCGCTGCAGATCCGCGACTCCATGTGCGGTTTCCGGGTCTACCCGCTGGCCGCCAGCGTGGCGCTGATCGATTCGGCGAACCTCGGCAAACGCATGGACTTCGACTCGGAGATTCTCGTGCGCCTGTCCTGGCGTCAACAGCCGATGCGCTGGCTGCCAACCCGTGTGCACTACCCCGCGGACGGCGTCTCGCATTTCCGCCTCTGGCAGGACAACGTGCTGATCTCGAAAATGCACGCCCGGTTGTTCTTCGGCATGCTCTGCCGCGCGCCATGGCTCTTGTACCGGCGGTGGCGTTGATGGCTCGTTCCAGCCACTGGGCCGCCCAGCGCGAGCGCGGCAGTTTCGCGGCCATGAAATTCACCGCCCTGGCGTCTCGTTACCTCGGCCGCCGGGCATTGACCCCGTTGCTGTACCTGATCGTCGCCTACTTCTTCCTGTTCGGCGCGAAAGCGCGGCGCAGTATTCGCCAGTACCAGCACAACCTGGCGACCTGGAGCGCGCGCCCCGAGCTGCGCCCGACCCGCCGCTCGGTGTTCGCCCAGTTCATGGCCTTCGCCGACAGCCTGCTCGACAAGCTCGATGTGTGGAGCGGCCGCCTGAACTTCGGCGACATCGAGCTGAACGATCCCCACGGCCTGCATGGGCAGATGAGCGGCACACGCGGCCAACTGCTGGTCGGCGCCCACCTCGGCAATCTGGAAGTGTGCCGCGCCCTGGCCGAACTCAGTGCCCAGGTACGCATGAACGTGCTGGTGCACACCCGACACGCCGAGCAGTTCAATCGCCTGCTCAAGGAAAGTGGCGCCAACAACCTGCGCCTGATCCAGGTCAGCGAGCTGGACCCGGCGGTGATGATGCGCCTGGCCGAGTATCTGGAACGCGGCGAGTGGCTGGCGATTGCCGGCGACCGCGTGCCACTGCATGGCGAGCGCACCGTCGACGTCGATTTTCTCGGCCACTCGGCACCGTTGCCGCAGGGGCCCTGGCTACTGGCCGGGCTGCTGCAATGCCCGGTCAACCTGATCGACTGCCTGAAGATCGACGGCCGCTATCAGGTCATGTTGCAACCCTTTACCGCTGCCGTGCAGTGGAAGCGCAGCGAGCGCGAGGCGGTGATTCAGGGCTGGGCACAACGCTACGCCGATCATCTGGCCCACCGCTGCCTGCAAGCCCCGCAGCAGTGGTTCAATTTCTATCCGTTCTGGAACGACCATGACAACACAGCAGCCTGAAACGGTGACCTTCGGCGCGCAGCCGCTGCGTCTTGAGCAGATCGTCAGCCTGGCCCAGCGCACCGCGCGCGGCGAGCTGGACAACAGTACCGAGTGGCGCGACCGTATCGGCCGTGGCGCGCGCTTCGTCGACAGCCTGCTCGATCGTGAAGGCATGATCTACGGCATCACCACCGGCTACGGCGACTCCTGCGTGGTGGCCGTGCCGCTGCATCAGGTCGAGGCGCTGCCGCGCCATCTGTATACCTTCCACGGTTGCGGCCTGGGCAAGCTGCTCGACGAGCAGGCCACCCGCGCCGTGCTGGCCGCGCGGTTGCAGTCACTGTGCCAGGGCATGTCCGGCGTGCGCCTGGAACTGCTGGAGCGCCTGCAGGCGTTCATCGAATTCGATGTGCTGCCGCTGATCCCGGAAGAAGGCTCGGTAGGCGCCAGCGGCGACCTGACGCCGCTGTCCTACATCGCTGCAACCCTGTGCGGCGAGCGCGAAGTCATGTACCGCGGTGAGCGCCGCAGCGCCGCTGAGGTGCACGCCGAACTGGGCTGGACGCCACTGGTACTGCGGCCCAAGGAAGCCCTGGCGCTGATGAACGGCACCGCGGTGATGACCGCACTGGCCTGCCAGGCTTATTCACGTGCCGATTACCTGCTCAAGCTTGCCACGCGCATCACCGCGCTCAACGTCATCGCCCTGCAGGGCAACCCGGAGCACTTCGACGAGCGCCTGTTCGCCGCCAAGCCGCACCCGGGCCAGAACCAGGTCGCCGCGTGGATCCGCCAGGACCTGGCCATCGACGCGCCGACCGCACCGCTGCACCGCCTGCAGGATCGTTACTCGATCCGCTGCGCGCCGCATGTGCTCGGGGTGCTGGCCGACAGCCTGGGCCTGCTGCGCCAGTTCATCGAAACCGAGCTGAACAGCGCCAACGACAACCCGCTGATCGACCCGGATGAAGAGCGCGTCCTGCACGGCGGGCACTTTTACGGCGGGCATATCGCCTTCGCCATGGACAGCCTGAAGAACCTGATCGGCAACCTCGCCGACCTGCTCGATCGCCAGCTCGCCCTGCTGGTTGACACCCGCTACAACCACGGCCTGCCGAGCAACCTGTCCGGCGCGCCGGCGGAAACCGCGATGATCAACCACGGTTTCAAGGCCGTGCAGATCGGCGCCAGCGCCTGGACCGCCGAAGCCCTGAAGAACACCCTACCGGCCAGCGTGTTCTCGCGCTCCACCGAGTGCCACAACCAGGACAAGGTAAGCATGGGCACCATCGCCGCCCGCGACGCCCTGCGCAGCCTGGAGCTGGCCGAGCAGGTCGCCGCCGCCACCTTGCTGGCCGCCAACCAGGGCGTGTGGCTGCGTCAGCGCGCCGAAGCCACCGTACTGCCGACAGCGCTGGCCGAGATGCACAGGCAGTTGGGCGAGGACTTCCCGCCGCTGATCGAGGATCGTGCCCTGGAAGGCGAACTGCGCCTGTGCCTGCAACGCATCCGCGCCCAGCACTGGAGCCTGTATGCCTGACCTGATTGTTGTGGGAGTGGGCCATGCCCACGATTCGCGGGCATGGCCCGCTCCCACAGGAATAGCCATCGTTCTCGAGGACGCTACCCATGCGCGCTAAAGGCGTTCTGCAGGCCGAGGTGGAAATCCTCGTGCCGTTCTTCGACGTGGACATGATGGAAATCGTCTGGCACGGCCACTACGTCAAATACTTCGAGCAGGCCCGCTGCGCCCTGCTCGACAAGCTCGACCACGGCTACCCGCAGATGCGTGACAGCGGCTATGCCTGGCCGGTGATCGACCTGCAACTGCGCTATATCCGCGGCGCCACCTTCGGCCAGCGCATCAGCGTGTGCGCGGATCTGGTGGAATGGGAAAACCGCCTGAAGATCCACTACCTGATCAGCGACACCACCACCGGCGAGCGCATGACCCGTGGCAGCAGCGTGCAGGTGGCAGTGGAAATCGCCAGCCGCGAAATGCAGCTGGCCTCGCCCAAGGTGTTTATCGATGCCGTGCAGCGGGTGATCGGATGAAAGCCCTGACGCGTTTCACGCTGCTGATCGGCCTGCTGCTCACCGCTCTGAGCAGCCAGGCCGAGCAACTGACCCTGGATCAGCTGAGCCAGCAACTGTCGCAACACCCGGTGGTGCGCGGCCCGTTCATCCAGGAAAAACACCTGCGCGCCCTGCCGCAACCGCTGACCAGCAGCGGCACCTTCGTGCTGGCAGCCGACGCAGGCCTGCTGTGGAAGCTGGAAAAACCGCTCAAGCAGGATTACCGCATCGACGCCAACGGCATCGCCAAACGCACCGCCGATGGTTGGCAGATGCAGCCGGGGCGCGACGTGGCCGCCCAGCAGAGCAAGCTGTTTCTCGACGTGCTCAAGGGCAACCACAGCGGCCTGGCGCGCAATTTCGACCTGCAGCTGAGCGGCGACGCCAAGGCCTGGACGCTGGCGTTGACGCCGACCTCGCTGCTGCTCAAGCAGGTGTTCAGCCGTATCGATATCAGTGGCGGTAAGTTGGTCGAGCGTATCGAGCTGCATGAAACCCAGGGCGACCGCACGCTGATGCGCATGCCCGCAAGCAGTGCCGGAGACA
Source organism: Pseudomonas sp. URMO17WK12:I2 (assembly GCF_003253735.1). Taxonomy (GTDB): domain Bacteria; phylum Pseudomonadota; class Gammaproteobacteria; order Pseudomonadales; family Pseudomonadaceae; genus Aquipseudomonas. The sequence continues at coordinate 925,763 of NZ_QKYW01000001.1, forward strand.
CCTTGAGCGACCAGGAGCGCAGCGATTTTGCGCACTGAGCACAGCCTGATCGAACGCCGCCTGCCGCGGCTGTTCGCCGTGCTGCTGTTGGCGCTGCTGGCGTTGACCGCCTGGCAATGGCGCGACGGCCCGCCGGTGGCAGCGAGCATGCTCGCCCTGCTGCCCAGCGGCGCGGGTGATGCACGGCTGCAACAGGCCGAAGCGCGCATGCAGGAGCCGATCCAGCGTGATGTGCTGGTGCTCGTCGGCCACCCCAAGCGCGAGCGTGCTATCGCCCTGGCTACCAGCCTTGGCCAGCAATGGCGCGACAGCGGCGATTTCGCCCAGGTGCGCTGGCAGCTCGACAGCGACCTCGACGCCCTGCGCCAGCACCTGCGCGACAGTCGCCTGAACATGCTGCCCGCCGCTGACCGCAAGCTGCTAATCGAGCAGCCGGGCACGTTCATCGAGCAACGTGCAGCCGGGCTGTTCGACCCCTTCGCCTCGTTCAGCCTGCTGCCGCCAGAGCAGGATTGGTTCGGCCTCGGCATGCGTGCCCAACAGGCACTCAATTTTGGCGGCCGCGTGCAGCCGGACCTGGCCAGCGGCACGCTGCTGGTCAACGCGCCCGGCATGACCTGGGCCGTGGTACACCTGCGCAGCCGAGGCGACGCCTTCGACATGCAGGCGCCATTGGCCGTCGCACAGCGCATCGAAGCTGCCCGCGCCGCGACCGAGGCAGCCGGCGGGCAGCTGCTCGCCACCGGCGGCGCGCTGTATGCCGCTGCCGGCCAGAACAAGGCGATGAGCGAGATGACCCTGATCGGCGGTGCGGCCAGCCTCGGCACCCTGCTGCTGTTGCTGATCGCCTTCCGCCGCCCGCGCGTGTTGCTCAGCCTGCTGCCCATCGGCGTGGCGCTGGTGACCGGCTGCGCGGCCTGCGTGCTGCTCTTCGGCAAGATCAACGCCCTGACGCTGGTGCTCGGCGCCAGCCTGATCGGCGTCGCGGCTGACTATCCGCTGCATTACCTGAGCAAAAGCTGGGGCCACGCCGAGTGGCGCAGCTGGAGCGCGCTGCGCAGCACCCTGCCGGGCCTGAGCCTGAGCCTGGGCACCAACCTGATCGGCTACCTGGCGCTGGCCTTCACGCCGTTCCCGGCGCTCACCCAGATCGCCGCATTCTCCGCCGCCGGGCTGATCGGTGCCTACCTGTGTTCGGTGTGTCTGCTGCCCGCCTGGCTCAATGGCATGCAGCTGCGCCCGGCGCCGCGCCTGCTGGCCATCGCGACCCGCCTGCTGAGCTGGCACGGTCGCCTGCAGAACCGCCGCACCAGCCTGTGGCTGCTCGGCGGGTTCCTGCTGTTCTGCGCCGGCGGCATCTGGCAGCTGCACAGCCAAAACGATCTGCGCCAGTGGCTCGGCAAGGATCCGGCGCTGTTCGCACAGTCACAACGCATCGTCGAGTTGACCGGCCAGCAGCCCACCAGCCAGTTCTTCCTGGTCCGCGCCGCCGATGAGGCGCAATTGTTGCAGCGCCAGCAGGCGCTCGGCGCGCGCCTCGATGCACTGGTGAAAAACGCCCAGCTGCGCAGTTACCTGTCCCTGAACCAGCTGGCCGCACCGGCTGCCGACTTGCAGGCGCTGCGTGCCGCCCTGGCTGATCTGCCGGGCCACTGGCAGGCGCTGCTCGACCTGGGCATCCCGGCCGAGACGCTGCAGGCAGAACTGCAGCACCTGCTGGAGCAGCCACAGCCAAACCTGGAGCAGGCGCTCGCCAGCCCACTGGCCGAGCCCTGGCGCGCGTTGTGGCTGGGCCGCGACGACAATGGCGTTGCCGCGGTGGTCAGCCTGCAGGGCCAGACCGACAGCAACGTGCTGCAAGGCGCTGCCGAGGGCCTGGAAGGTGTGCAGCTGGTCGACCGCCTCGGCGAGCTGAACCGCCTGTTCGCCGCCACCCAGATCAGCGCCGCCGAGCTCAAGCTGATCTCCTGCCTGGCCATCGTGCTGCTGCTGTGCATCCCGTTCGGCCTCGGCGGCGCCCTACGGGTGGTCTGCCTGCCGTTATTGGCCGCCCTCGCCGCGCTCGCCTGCCTGGGCTGGCTGGGCCAGCCGCTGACCCTGTTCAGCCTGTTCGGTTTGCTGCTGATCACCGCCATCGGCGTCGATTACGCCATCCTGATGCGCGAGAACATCGGCGGGCCGGCGGTCAGCCTGCTCGGCACCCTGCTCTCGGCAGTGTCCAGCTGGCTGTCGTTCGGCCTGCTGCTGCTCAGCCAGACGCCGGCCATCGCCAACTTCGGCCTGGCGATCAGCCTGGGGCTGATGTTCTGCTTCCTGCTCTCGCCGTGGGCCGGCACGCAACAGCATGAGGTGAAGGGATGACCATCGCCCTGTGCTGGCTCGGCCTGATCGGCCTGTTCGCGCTGGCCACCTGGTTCGGCAAACGCCTGGGCCTGATCGCCATCGTCAGCCAGCTGCTGCTGGGCACCTTTGCCCTGCCCGTGCTGTTGTACTGGAGCACGCCGCTGGGCGTCGGCGCCGAGCAACTGCTCGCACCGGGCTGGCTCAGGCCGCTGTACGGCATCGCCTTCAGCCTGTTGCTGGCGCATATTCTCAGCGACGTGATCGACCTCGACCTGCAGGCGGCAAGCCTGAAGATCGCCCTGCCGAGCTTCTTCGTGCCGTTCTTCTGCGGCCTGGCCTGCGCGCTGTGGCTGCTGCCGCCGCTGGACAGCCTGACGGCCATCGCCATCGGTCTGCTGTTCGCCCTGACGGCGATTCCGGTGCTGTTTCTGTACCTGCAGGATCTCGCCTACCCTGCCGCACGCACTCGCACGCTGATGCAGGCGGCGATTCTCATGGACCTGCTGTGCTGGTCGATCTTCGCCCTCGCCCAGGGCAGCCGCGACCCGAGCAGCCTGGCGTGGCCGCTGCTGGCAGCAGCCAGCCCATTGGTGCTGCGCCTGCTTGGCCTGCGCCACGCCGTGCTCAACGGCAGCCTGTTCCTCGGCCTGCTGCTGCTCCTCCAGCAACTGGGCTACAACGTGCTGGTGTTCGGCATCGTCTACCTGCTGCTGGCCGCCGGTCTGCGTCTGCCAGTGCGCTTGCCGCTACCGGCGAAGGCGTTCACGGCATTGCAGACCTGGCTTGCCGTGCCGCTGATCCTCGCCTACGGCCTGCTGCAGATCGATTGGCACGGCCTGGCCGCCGACTTCGGCTTTACCGCCACGCAATTCATCGCGCTGCTGGCCTTGCCGGCGCTCAGCAAACTGGCCGGTAGCTGGCTGGGGCTGTCCTGGGCCGCAGGTGGCCTGGGGCTGAGCCAGAGCAAGTGGCGCGAGAGCATTCTGCTCAATACTCGCGGCCTGACCGAAATCGTCTTTCTCAACCTGCTGCTGCACCAGCAGGTCATCAGCACCCAACTGTATTTCGCCCTGATGCTCATGGGGCTGCTGTGCACCTTGCTGCCGGCGACCCTGCGCAGATCAACCAAACTCGAGGCAAAGAGCCGCTATGAAGTCTCCTGAAGTCCAACACCACCCGATCGTCGTCGTCGGTGCCGGCCCTTCGGGCGCCATCGCCGCCGCCCTGCTCAAGCGCAAAGGCCACGATGTGCTGATTCTCGAGCGCCAGCGCTTCCCGCGCTTCTCCATCGGTGAGAGCCTGCTGTCGCACTGCCTGGACTTCGTCGAAGAAGCCGGGATGATCGATGCGGTGCGCGCGGCGGGCTTCCAGACCAAGCACGGTGCGGCCTTCGCCTGGGGTGATCGTTACACCGACTTCGACTTCCGCGACACCTTCACCAAGAGCTTCGGCTCGACCTTCCAGGTGCAGCGCGCCACCTTCGACAAGGTGCTGGCCGACGACGCCGAGCGCCAGGGCGTGACCATCCGCTACGAAGAGGAAATCCATGCCGTGGACTTCAGCGGCGAGCAACCGCTGCTGTCGGTGCGCCGCCTCGCCGATGGCTACGAATACCAGGTGAGCTGCACCTTCGTGCTCGATGCCAGCGGCTATGGCCGTTTGCTGCCGCGCCTGCTCGACCTCGAACTGCCGTCCAACCTGCCGATGCGCAAGGCGCTGTTCACCCATATCGAAGACCGCATCGAGCACCCGGCCTTCGACCGCGAGAAGATCCTCATCACCACCCACCCGACCCTGCGCGATGTGTGGTTCTGGACCATTCCGTTCAGCAACGGCCGCTGCTCCCTCGGCGTGGTCGGCCTGGCCGAGCGCTTCGACGGCTACCCGCAAGACAAGGACGCCGCCCTCAAGCAGTTCGTCGCCGAAACCCCGAGCCTGGCCAAGGTGCTGGGCAACGCCGTGTGGGACACCCCGGTGAACGAAATCAAGGGCTACTCGGCCAACGTCAAGGCGCTGCACGGCAAGGGTTTCGCCCTGCTGGGCAACGCCGCCGAATTCCTCGACCCGGTATTCAGCTCCGGCGTGACCATCGCCATGCGTTCGGCGAGCATGGCCGCCAACCTGCTGCACCGCCAGTTGAGCGGCGAGGCCGTGGACTGGGAACAGGACTTCGCCATCCCGCTCAAACGCGGCGTCGACACCTTCCGCGTGTACGTGGAAGGCTGGTACGACGGCAGCTTCCAGGACGTGATCTATTACCCCAAGGCCTCGCCGGATATCCGCGCCATGATCAGCTCGATCCTCGCCGGCTACGCCTGGGACCAGCGCAACCCCTACGTGGCCGAGCCGCGTCGCCGTCTGCGGGTACTCGCGGAGCTGTGTGCCAGTGCCTGAGAACGCTTCGATGAACCGCGTTGCGGCCACCTATGTCGAGGAAACCGGTTTCGGTTTCTGGTTCCTGCGCAGCCACGTGTGGCAGCACCATGTGTTGCGCGTGGCGGTCGCTGATCTGCGCGGGCTGATCGACGGCCCGCTTCCGGGTGCCCCGGTGCTGCTGGATGCCGGCTGCGGCCAGGGCAAGTCGTTCGCGCTGCTGCAGCGTGCCTTTGCGCCGGCGCGCATCATCGGCCTGGACGCCGACCCGCACAGCCTCGACTGCTCGCGGGCCGAAGCCCGGCGCCTGGGCCTGGACGTGGAGCTGATCGCCAGCGACTGCGCGGCGATCGGGCTGCCAGACGCCAGCGTGGACATGCTCTTCTGTCACCAGACCTTCCATCACCTGGTCGAGCAGGAGCAGGCGCTGGCCGAGTTCTGGCGTGTGCTCAAGCCCGGCGGCCTGCTGCTGTTCGCCGAATCGACCAAGTACTACATCGACACCTGGGTGATCCGCTGGCTGTTCCGCCACCCGATGGAGGTGCAGAAGAGTGCCGACGAATACCTCGGTATGCTGCGCCAGCAAGGCTTCGAATTCACCGAGCGCAACGTTTCCTACCCGTACCTGTGGTGGAGCCGCTCGGAGGACTTCGGCCTGCTGGAGCGCTGGGGCATTCGCAAGGCCAAGCCGTTCGGCCAGCGCAATGAAACCCTGGTCAACGCCGCGGTGCGCAAACCCCTGGAGCCTGCATGAAACGCCTGCTGACCCTCGCCTGCATCCAGCTGCTCAGCGCCTGCGCCGCGCACACACCGCTGCCCGCCGCCTCACCACAACTGGCGCAGCCGCTGCCGATGTCACTGCAGGTGAGCACCGCCGATGGCCAGGACTGGCTGCTGGTGATCCAGGCCGAGGGCTCGGCCCTGCGCTGGTCGCTGTTCGACCCACTCGGCGTGCCGCTGGCCCGACAATCCCTGGCAGACGGTGCCTGGCACAATGACGGCCTGCTGCCGCCCAATGCCGCTGCCCGCGAGCTGTTCGCCGCGCTGTTGTTCGCCCTCACGCCAGATGATCAACTGGCCGCTAGCTACCCTGGCAAGCGGTGGCGCCAGGGCGCCGAGGGCCGCCAGCTGGCCCCGGACTGGCGTATTCGCTACGGCGCCGGGCAGGCCATCGAACTGGGCAACGCCACGCAGCAGTACCGCGTGCGCCCGCTGGAGACGCAACCATGATCGCTCGACTCGACGCCCTCGGCGTGATCTGCGCCCTTGGCCAGGGCAAGCAGTCGGTGGCCGACGCGTTGTTCGCCGGCGACACCAGTGGCATGCACCGCCAGGAGGGCTGGATACCCGAACGCGCCGTTACCGTCGGTGCAGTCGATGCGCCGCTGCCCGAGATGCCCGCTGGTTTCGAGCACCTCGCCAGCCGCAACAACCGCCTGCTGCTGGCTGCCGCCCTGGAAATCCACGACGACATCCAGGCGGCCATCGCGAACTACGGCAGCAGCCGCATCGCCGTGGTGCTCGGCACCAGCACTTCGGGCATCGCCGAAGCCGGCGAACATATCGCCGATTACGTGCATCACGGTGAGTTGCCGGAGGCTTACCGCTACAGTCGCCAGGAAATTGCCGCGCCGGCCAGCTTCCTGGCCGACTGGCTGGGCCTGAGCGGGCCGGCCTATTGCCAGTCCACGGCCTGCACTTCCAGCGGCCGTGCCCTGCTCGCCGCCCAGCGCCTGCTGCGCATGGGCATCTGTGATGCTGTGCTGTGTGGCGGCGTGGACAGCCTGTGCAAGCTGACCCTGAACGGTTTCGCCAGCCTGGAAGCAGTGTCCGACGAGCGCTGCAATCCATTCTCGATAAATCGTCGTGGTATCAATATCGGCGAGGCCGCCGCGCTGTTCCTGATGACCCGTGCCGAACAGGGACCCGGTATCGCCCTGCTCGGCGGCGGCGCCACCTCCGACGCCCACCATATTTCCGCGCCGCACCCCGCGGGCCTCGGCGCCCAGCAGGCGATGCGCAAAGCGCTGAGTGCGGCAGGCCTGGCGGCCGAGCAGATCGCCTACCTCAACCTGCACGGCACCGCCACCATGCACAATGACGCCATGGAAAGCCTGGCCATGCAGGCGCTGTTTCCGGCCGGCGTGCCCTGCTCGTCAAGCAAGCCGCTGACCGGTCATACCCTGGGCGCCGCCGGGGCGCTGGAAGCGGCCTTCTGCTGGCTGACGCTGAGCGACTACAACGCCGCCAATCGCCTGCCGCCTCACGTCTGGGACGGCGTGGCCGATACGCAACTGCCGGGCCTGGCGCTGGTCGAAGCGCCGGGTGCGCTGCCAGCGGCCGGCCGTCGTTACCTGATGAGCAATTCGTTCGCCTTTGGCGGCAACAATATTTCCTTGATCCTGGGAGACCTGCAGTGAGTGTCTGGCCCGTCGCCGAGCTGGTGCCCCACGCGGGCGACATGATTCTGATCGACGAGGTGCTGGCGTTCGGCGCCGACCATATCGACACCCGTCTGGTGGTGCGCCCGGGCGGCCTGTTCAGCGAGGCCGACGGCAGCCTGCCGGCCTCGGTGGGCATCGAGCTGATGGCCCAGAGCGTCGCCGCTTTCGCCGGTTGTCACGCCCGTGAACAAGGCCTGCCGGTAGAGCTGGGCTTCCTGCTCGGCACGCGCAACTTCAGCTGCAATGTCGACCGTTTTCCGGCTGGCAGCACCCTGCTGATCCACGCCAACCGCTCCCTGCAGGACGACAATGGCATGTGCGTGTTCGAATGCCGTCTCGAAGGCTCTGGCATTCTGGTCGAGGCGCGGCTGAACGTATTCCAGCCCCGCGACGTGTCCACCTATATCCAAGAACCCCCACTCACTCAGGAACCGTCCCAATGAGCGAGACCATTCTGGTCACCGGATCGAGCCGCGGTATCGGCCGTGCCATCGCCCTGCGCCTGGCCCGCGCCGGCTTCGACCTGGTGCTGCACTGCCGCTCGCGGCGCGACGAAGCGGAAATAGTCCAGCGCGAGATCGAAGGCCTCGGCCAGCAGGCGCGCATCCTGCAGTTCGACGTGGCGAACCGCGAAGCCTGCCGCACCGCCCTGGAAGCCGATGTCGAGGCTCATGGTGCCTACTACGGCGTGGTGTGCAACGCCGGGCTGACCCGCGACGGCGCCTTCCCGGCGCTCAGCGAAGAAGACTGGGATGTGGTACTGCGCACAAATCTGGATGGTTTCTACAACGTACTTCACCCGTTGACGATGCCGATGGTGCGCCGCCGCAAGCCCGGGCGTATCGTCTGCATCACCTCGGTTTCCGGATTGATCGGCAACCGCGGCCAGGTCAATTACAGCGCCTCGAAGGCCGGTATCATTGGCGCCGCCAAGGCGCTGGCCATCGAGCTGGGCAAGCGCAAGATCACCGTCAACTGCGTGGCACCGGGGCTGATCGATACCGAGATTCTCGATGAGCACGTACCGCTCGAAGAGATCCTCAAGATGATCCCCGCCGCACGCATGGGCACCCCGGAAGAAGTCGCCGGCACGGTGAATTTTCTGATGTCCGAAGAGGCGGCGTACATCACCCGCCAGGTAATCGCCGTCAATGGCGGTCTGTGTTGAAAAAGAGCGAAGTGGCACGATGAAGCGCGTAGTCGTTACCGGCATGGCCGGCATTACCTCCCTGGGCGATAGCTGGGACAGCATCTCGGCGAACTTTCGCGCCAATCGCAACGGCATTCGTGTCATGCACGAGTGGGACCGGTTCAGTGAATTGAACACCCGCCTGGGCGGCCCGGTGGACGACTTCGTGGTGCCGGCCCACTGGACGCGCAAACAGCTGCGCAGCATGGGTCGCGTTTCGAAGTTGTCGGTGTATGCCGCCGAACGCGCCCTGGCACATGCCGGGCTGCTCGGCGATGCCAGCATCAGGGACGGGCGCATGGGCGTGGCCTGCGGCTCGTCCACCGGCAGCACCGACGAGATCAAGGCGTTCGGCAACATGCTGCTCAACTCGGTGGCCGACGGCCTCAACGCCAACTCGTACATCCGCATGATGCCGCACACCACGGCGGCCAATATCAGCATCTTCTTCGGCCTCACGGGCCGGCTGATCCCCACCTCGAGCGCCTGCACCAGCGGCAGCCAGGGCATCGGCTATGCCTATGAGGCCATCAAGTTCGGCCGCCTGCCCTTGATGCTCGCCGGCGGCGCCGAGGAGCTGTGCCCGACCGAAGCGATGGTGTTCGACGCGCTGTACGCCACCAGCCTGAAGAACGACGCGCCGCACACCAGCCCGCGCCCCTACGACAGCGGCCGTGACGGCCTGGTGATCGGCGAAGGCGCTGGCATGCTGGTGCTCGAAGAACTTGAACATGCGCTGGCACGTGGCGCCACCATCCACGCCGAGATCGTCGGCTTCGGCTGCAACGCCGACGGCCAGCACGCCACCAAACCGGTGCAGGCCACCATGCGCCGTGCCATGGAGCTGGCCCTCGAGGATGCCGCGCTGACGCCGGATGCCATCGGTTACGTCAACGGCCACGGCACCGCTACCGAACAGGGCGACGTGGCCGAAACCCAGGCCACCAGCGAGCTGTTCGGCGCACGCATGCCGATCAGCTCGCAGAAGAGCTACTTCGGCCACACCCTGGGCGCCTGCGGCGCGCTGGAGTCCTGGTTCAGCATCGAAATGCTCAACCGCGACAACTACGTGCACACGCTCAACCTCGACCACATCGACCCGGCGTGTGGTGAGCTGGATTATCTGCGCGGCGAATTTCGCGAGATGAGCAATGAATACGTGATGAACAACAATTTCGCGTTTGGCGGGGTCAATACGTCGCTGGTATTTCGCCGCTGGCGTTAACCGCTGAAATTTTCACTGACAAGGAACATGGATGATGTCTCGCTTCAATCGCTTCACCCTGTTTGCCGTGCTGCTTCTGGGCATTACCGCCTGTACCTCGAAACCGGTGCTGAATATCTCCAGCAGCGTGCCACCGGCCGCGGTCAAGAGTCAGGACGACATGCGCCGGACGATCCTTACGGCCCTGCAACGCCGCCAGTGGACCGTCGAGCGTGCCGACCAGGGGCAGATCCTGGCTTCGATTACACGCCGCAGCCATGAGGCGCAAATCACCATTCCTTACACCGCGTCCACTTACTCGATCCGCTATCGGGACAGCCACAACCTCGGTTATAGCGACGGCAAGATCCACCGTAACTACAACAAGTGGGTCCTGAACCTGGATCGCAGCATCCAGCAGGAGCTGCGCAGCCCATCCCTTCCAATACCCCAGTGACATCCCAGGAGAAACTCGATGAACGCGAAACGTTTGACTGCTGCTGCACTGCTCACCGCCGCCCTGCTGCCCGCCGTCAGCCAGGCCCGTGACACCGCCCACTTCCTGGACTTCCAGTCGGTGGTCAATGAAGCCACCCAGGCTGGCCGCCTCGACGGCTCGGTGAAGTTCTACCTGAACAAGACCCCGGCTGGCGCCAAGATCATCAATGCCAACGTGACCACCAGCCAGAAGACCAACGCCTTCAACAAGACCGACGAAGCGGCCTGCAGCTGGGCGCTGCAATCGGCGCTGATCAAGCTGCAAAACTCGGCCAAAGCCGCCGGCGCCAACGCCGTTGTCGACGTGGCCAGCAACTACAAGAACAAGGAATACCGCGACAGCAGCAAATACGAATGCCACGCCGGCGCCATCATGGCGGGCGTTGCGCTGAAGGCTAAGTACGCGCGCGTGAAGTAAGGCCGTGATGCGCCGCGGGCACAGCCTTGCGGCGCGTCGGCTCAGAACCTGTTCAAGATCTTTGCATGAAGCGGCAACTACAAGGCAGAAGCAGACACGCAGCGACTGCGTAGGAGCGGCTTTAGCCGCGAGCTCTTTACGCCCCACATGCGAAGCGTGAACTGTGGTTCGACAGCGCTATAGCGTTGCTCATACGTCCGGTTCCGCTCTGTCGAGCGGGTTTCTTTTGGCATCGCCCCAAAAGAAACCAAAAGGTCTAGCCCCGACATACGGCCCCAGCTCCGCTGGGGTTCCCTCCCTCCATCATTGCTTCGAGGGCCCGCCGCGAAGGGCCATCCCTGGCCCATCGCGGCTCTCGCGACATCCATGTCGCTCAACCCCTCTTCACAACGATTACGCTCGGCCTCCTGAAGGGGCGATTGGTGGCGCCTGCTAATTTGGTGGCATGAGGAGTACCAAAAGCCAAAGCGGCCGAACGGCCGCCCTTGCCAATTAGCTGCCGAAATCGGCGAACCTGTAGTTAAAGGTTATAAAAAGGTTCTCAGAAGATGAAAGGCACGAACATCCGGCTACGGGCCATGTAGTCGCGGTAAGCGTCGCCGAAATAAGCCAGCGACTCGCGCTCCTCGCAGCGCGCGGCGAGCCACAGCAGCACACTGGAGGCCAGGGCCAGCAGCATGACCAGGGTGGTCGGCTGTTTCCAGGCGATACCCCAGGCCAAAAGCAGCAGCGAGCAGTACATGGGATGACGGATGTAGGCGAAGATGCCGCTGGTGACCAGTTGCGAGGTGCGCTCGAAGGCGAACAGCTCGTCATCCTGACGCTGCTCGGTGGCGCGGCCAAAGCGGCGCATCTGGTGCAGGCCGGCGAACAGCACGGCCAACGAGGTGGTCAGCAACACCCAGGAAATCTGCTGATGCACGGCGTCGCGGTTCTCGAACCAGAACGGCCCATTGAGCACCAGCATCACCAGCATCACCTCCCAGGCGAAAAAGCGATAAAACCCGTGGCTGCGCGGGTTACCCAGCGAGCGCCAGGATACGACCGTCAATGCGCTGCTCAACCCCACGAAAACCAGTAATTGCCAGACCTCCACCCCACGCCTCCCTAATTGCCCTCTGTTACACTGCTGCGCTCGCACGCTCAGACGCCCGCCATGGATCGCACCCAACTGCACTCACTGCTGCCGCATCAGGGTAATGCACTCTGGCTGGACGCGCTGCTCGACCACGACGCCGGCAGTATCCGCGGCCTGAGCGACTGGCAGTACCTCGAAAATCTCGGCGAGAACGCCTCTCCCTGTCTGTTTTTCGAAGCCGCCGCTCAGTTGTGTGCCGCGCATGGTGCCTTATACGGCAAGGACAGCGCCATCGAAATGGCCCTGGTCGGCAAGCTCTCGCAGTTGCAGCTGCATTATCAACCTACCCAGCGCAGCGGCGCGCTGCTGGTCAGCGCGGCCCAGGAGGCGATGAGCCCGGCGGGCGCACTTTATGGCTTCCGCGTCCATATCCACGACCGCCTGTTGCTCGACGGCAAACTGCTGCTGGTGCTCGTCCGTGCTTGAGCTCAATGACCTTAGCTACCGCTATCCGCAGGCCACCCAGCAGGCCTTGCAAGGCATCGACCTGCAGTTGCAGGCGGGTCAGTGCCTGGGCCTGCTGGGCAGCAACGGCGCGGGCAAGACCACGCTGCTGTCATTGCTCAGCGGGGTGCTGCAGCCGCAAGGCGGAGCGATCGTCTGGCAGGGCGAGCGGCGCCTCGGCCTGGTGCCCCAGCAACTGGCGTTTTACGCCGGCCTCAAGGTCAGGGAAAACCTCGAGCTGTTCGCCGACCTGTACCAGTTGCGCGGCGCCGAGCGGCGTCAGCGGCTGGACCGTTGCATCGCCAGCACCGCGCTGGCAGACAAACTCGAACGCCGCGCCGAACGGCTGTCCGGCGGCGAGCAGCGGCGCCTGAACTTCGCCATCGGCCTGCTGCAACCGGCCGAGCTGTACCTGTTCGACGAAGCCACCGTGGGCGTCGATGCCGGCAGCCGGCAGATGCTGCTCGAAGCCGTCGGGCTGCTGACCCGCGAAGGCAAGGCGGTGATCTACACCAGCCATTACCTCGATGAAGTGGAAAAGGTCGCCGACCGCATCCTGCTGCTTCACGAAGGCCGCGTGCAGTTGGATATCGACAAGCACCAACTGCTGGGCGACCAGCCAGGCCTGTTCCTGGAATGGCCGGAGCACGCTCCCGCCGCACTGCCAGCGCTACTCGCCGAACTGGGCCTGAACGCCGAACACACGCCCAACGGCGTGCGTATCGCCACGCTGAACGTCGACCAACTGCTGGCGATAACCCGCTTCATCGCCACACAGCCGCAAACGCCGAGCCTGCTGCGCTTCGGCCGCCCGTCACTGGAGCAGCTGTACCTGCGCCTCAACGGAGGCCGGCTATGAGATTGCGCGCCCTGATTCGCAAGGAAACCCTCCTGCTGCTGCGCGACCCCCACGCGCTGGCCGTGCTGTTCCTCATGCCGACGCTGTTCCTGGTGATCATGGCTGGCGCCATGTCCAGCTACCTGCAGGATCGCCTGCCGCCGTTACAGCTGGTGATCGACGCGCCGCAGCAGAGCGATTCCAGTCGCTTCTTTCAGAACGCCTTGCAGGCGCAGCTACCGGACAGCAGCTTGCTGGCCAGCGGCCCGGCCGAGCTGGCGCGTATCAGCCTGGCTGCCGACTTCGACGAAAGGCTGCTGGATACCCCGCACCAAGGACCCACGCTGAGCTTTCCCGCGCAATTCGATCGACTCTCGCGCCAGCGCCTGCACGGCGCGGTGACCATCGCCCTGGCACAGACCCGGCTACGCGCCTACCTGCTGGACAGCGGAGCGCTGCAAGAAGGCCTGACGCCTACCGAGCAGCTGGAACTGATCCAGCAACGCACCGAGAGCCAGATCGACGAACGCGAGCGCCTGGCCAGCGGCGACTTGAGCGACCGGGCCAACGCCACGCAGATGAGCGTGCCGGCGTGGCTGATTTTCGGCATGTTCTTCGTGGTGCTGCCAATGGCCGGCAGCTTTCAGCGCGAGCAGCAAAGTGGCGCGCTGCTGCGCTTTCGCTGCCTGGGCCTGGGGCTCGGCACGCTGGCGCTGAGCAAGCTGCTGCCATACCTGGCCATCAACCTCCTGCAGTTCGTGGTGTTGCTGAGCATCGGCATCCATGGTTTGCCGCTGCTCGGCCTGCCGGCGCTGGGGCTCAATGGCAGCCTGCCCGCTTACGCCCTGCTGGCGGCCAGTATCGCCCTGGCGACCTGCAGCCTGGGTCTGCTGCTGGCCGCACTGGCACGCAGTAGTGAACAAGCCCTATTGCTTGGCGGTGGGATCAATATCATCCTCGCAGCCATCGGCGGCATCATGGTGCCCAAGAGCGTGATGCCGGAGGCCATGCGCCAGTTGGCGGAAGTTTCCCCGATGAGCTGGGCACTCGACGCCTTTCTCACCCTGCTGGTGGGCCATGGCTCACTGGCCGACGTCATCCCGTGGTGCGCTCGCCTGTTGCTGTTCGCAATCCTGGCCGGCGCGAGCGGCTTGTTCCTGTTCCACAAACGAGTACAGCAAACGCAATGGACCACACACTACTAGAAGAAAAGCTCAAGCAAATGCTGATTCGCGAGTGCGACAAGGAAGACGATATCGACTGGCAAAGCATCGACAACGATGAGCCGCTGTTCGGCCAGCAAAGCCGTATCCAGATGGACAGCCTCGACGCCCTGCAAGTCTCGCTGGCTCTGCAGCAGCAGTACGGCGTGCGTATCGAAGGCGCCAAGGACGGCCGTCGCATCCTCAACAGCATCGCCAGCATTGCCGCCTTTATCAGGCAACAACAGTGACGCCCGTCTTCCTGCAGCGAGGCGCCATGCACAGCGCCCTTGGTGCTGACCTGGGCACGGCCAATCAGGCCCTGCGTACTGGCGTAGGCCCGCACGCGGCCAGCTTCACGCTCCATGAGCTGCAGGAGCCGCGGCCTTACCTGAGCGTGCCAGGCGGCGAGAGCCGCGACGAGCACTTCGACCGGCTGCTCCGCGAGACCCTGGGCGAAGCACCGACCGCACTGGACGATTGCCTGCTGATCGTCGCCAGCACCAGCCTGGATATCGACGAGCTGGAAGCGCTCGCCGAACGGAGCGGCGGCTTTCATCCCGACCACTCGACTTCGCTGGATCTGATCGCCGAGCAGCTGCGTGATCGCTGGGGCTTCGCCGCTGCCTTCACCCTCAACACCGCCTGCACCAGCGCCGCCAACGGCTTGCTGTATGGCGCCCGCATGCTTGGCGCCGCACTGTATCGCCGTGTGCTGGTACTGACCTTCGAAACACCAAGTGCCATCGCCCAGCAAGGCTTTGGCGCGTTGGGGCTGGTATCGCCGAGTGGCAACTATCGCCCCTTCCACCCGCAACGCGACGGCCTGGTACTCGGCGAGGCCTATGCGGCGGCCCTGCTGAGCCTGCAGCCAGGGCCTGCACCGCTGGCGCGCCTGCTGGGCGGTTTCAGCGCCTGCGACACCAGCAGCCTGACCAATACGCGCGAAGACGGCAGCCATATCGAGTGGGTGATGCGCGAGGCCTTGCGCAGTGCCGGGGTCAGTGCCGAGCAGATCGGCCTGGTGAAACCCCACGGCACGGCCACTGGCGCCAATGACCGCGCCGAAAGCAATGGCGTGCGCCTGCTGTTCGGCGAGGCGCTGCCACCGCTGTGCGTGCTCAAACCCTGGCTCGGCCACACCCTGGGCGCCTGCGGCCTGACGGAAACCCTGCTGCTGGTGGAAAACCTCGGGCACCTGCCGGCCTGCGACTACGCTGCTGAAGCGCTGCTGCCGCTACCTGCCAAGGCCCTGAGCATTGGCGAAGACAGCCTGCTGCTCGCCAACTTCTTCGGCTTTGGCGGCAACAATGCCAGCCTGGTGCTGCAACGCTGCACGGGAGACGCACCATGAGCCATGCCATAGCCGCCTGCAGCGTGCGCGGGGACGCGGAGCATTCCGACAAAGACCTTAAGGCCACGCTGATCAATTGGCTGCCGACCACGCCACGGCGTATCGACCGGCTGATCCTGCAGGCCTTGCTCTGCGCCGCGCCGCTGCGGGCCAGGATTCGCCGCGACTGCGGCTTGTACCTGGCCTCGCGACACCCGGCCAGGGCCACCATGGGCTCGCTGCTCGACACGGCGTGCGTGCATAAGCTGCAGCCCAAGCCCTTCGAGTTCGTCAACAGCGTCAGCAACGCCGCCGGTTTTCACGTCGCCGCGCAACTGGGGCTGGAAGGGCCAAACCTCTTCATCGGCGCCGGCCCGTACGTGTGGAAACATCTGCAGGCACTGGCTGGGCTGGATCTGGCCGACGGCCTGATCGGCCAGGCGCTGCTGGTGCTGATCGATGAAGACGGCGAGTTCGAGGCCCAGGCAGTGCTGATCGAAGGACCAAGTCAGGCAGCTGATTTTGCCGAGCTGACGGCGGGGATCGATGTGCTGCAGTTGCAGCTGTAGAGGTATTTGTGGGACCGCGCCGTGGGCACGAACAATCGCGGGCATGGCCCGCTCCCACTGGAGCGTGCTGGAAGGCCGCTTGGGTCTTGCGCCGTTAAACGATCTTGCTTCTTAAGAATGTTCAACTGACCTAATCAATGGGCCCATGCCCCAAACTTGTGGGAGCGGGCCATGCCCGAGAAAATTCCACAGCATGCAGGGTGAACCCGTCCAGCGCTCCGCGACCGCAATCGTGGACAAAAGAGTGTTGTCCACCCTACGCAGCCTGCTGTGCTTCAACCCTTGCGCTTGGCCCAAGCCCCCAACTCTTTCATCAGCACCCGCTCCTGGCCGGCAATTCCCCGCAGCATATCGGCAATCGGCCGGAAGTCCGGTGCATCGCCCTTGCTGCGACTGGCACGCACGCACGCTGAAGCGAACTGGCGCCAGTCGTCGCCCACCGCCGTCATACGGGTCGAGGCTTCGCGCAACGTGGCATCACCGATCTTTTCGCCGGCCTCCTGCAGAAAGCTCGCATACATGAAGCGAAAGCCCGCACCGCCGGTACCGATTTCTTCCTGCATGCGCACGATATGGGTGAGGTACAGGCGATTGTACTTGGCCTGCGCCGGGTCGAGCGCCTCAACGCGCTTGGCCAGATGGGCGATACCGCGAATACCGATCCATGGCAGCGGCATGCCGTCGAGAATCCGCGAGGTGGACAGCACGCTCTTGCGAATCAGCCTTTCCCAGTCCTGATCCGGCGCCACGTCGTCCAGGTAATACATCAACCCCTTTGCCGCCAGAGCGCCCTTGGCGAAGCGCGCCTTCTGCAGATCCTCGGCGGCGCACCGCACCGGCGCCTCGAACACCGGGTCGCTGAGCAGGTATTCGTTGCCCTCGCGCCCATAGGCCAGCAGGTTGTGGGCGTTGAAGTGAAAGCGCATCTCCGGCGGAAAGTACGGCAGCCAGAACACCGAGCTCTGCAGCCCCGCCAGACGGCCGCCGTCGAGGGCGGCGTCGAGCGCGATGCGACCTTGCTCAGGACTGTTGAAGGTGCGGCTGGTCAGGCGTACGCCGAGGCGCTTGCTCAGCGTCTTGATCAGGTGCCTGGGCGGCATGCGGTAGGCAATCAGTGGCATGCCGCCGAGCTTGACGATCGGCAGGTAGGCGAACGCCAGGCCAGATGCCAGGCCGAACGCCATCGGCTCACTCATCGGCAGGCCGGCGTGGGTCAGCAGGCTGGCCATCACGCCGCTTTCGCAATGGGCGCTCTGGCGATGCTCGAAGGCGGTCATGGCAGTTCCTTCTGATAACGACGCAACTCGTCGACGGTCAGGCCGAAGGCCTCGGCATAGCGGCCCAACACGGAATCACTCAGGCGACGATAGATTTCCGGGCGGAAATGCCGGCGCACGCGCCATTGCCAGAGCCCGGCGATCTGCGCCAGCGCCGGCTCGTCCATGCGGTAGCGGTACATCAGGCATTTCAGCGGCGACAGCTCACCGCGCTGCCAGCCGGCATAGGCCTCGGCTTCCTGCGCCTGCAGCTCGGCCACAGCCAGCTGGGTGGAAAAGGATTCAGCTTCCCAACCGGCACTCTGGGCACCCTGGTAATGCCCCTTGTCATCCACGGCGTAGAGCAATTTGCTGTGCCCGCCGTAGGCGGAATCCGGGTCCTGCGGAACCTCGTCAAGCTTCATTGCCGACCACCGTAAGGTGCATGAATGCACTGGAGAAGCGCCCGCTTTCCGGCACGTAGCAGAGCAGTTTCTGGCCGCTGCGCAACCGCCCGCCATTGAACAGTTCTTCAAGGATGATGAAGATCGACGCCGCTCCGGTATTGCCCTTGCTGGTGAGGTTGGTGAACCAGCGCTCCTGGGGAATCGGCAGGCCGACATTGGTCAGGCCCACGGCCAGGCGGTCGCGAAAGAACTCCGAGGAGTAATGCGGCAGGAACCAGTCGATATCCGCCACGCGCAGTTCACGGCGCGCCATGATGCGCCGCAATGCCTCTTCCACGGTGTACTTGACGATGTTGTCGTTGAGCAGCTTGACGTCCTGCTTGACCGCCATCACCGACTGCCGGGCCCGCTCGTCGGCGTCATAGCGGCTCCAGCCGCGCAGCTTGCCATCCACAATCTCGCCGCCGGCATACATGCAGGTCGGCATCTGGTCGGCGAAGGAGAGGATGTCCAGCCAGTCGACGCGCAGGCTGAGCCCGTGGGCATTGGCTCGATCCTGCAGCAGCACGGCGCCAGCGCCATCGGAAAGCATCCAGCGCAGGAAGTCTTTCTCGAAAGCGATTTCCGGATGGTTCTCCAGCTCTTCGACACGGCTGTCGTACTCGGCGTTGAAGTTGCGCGCCTGCATCAGTGTCGACGCGACCTCAGAGCCGCAGGCCACGGCGTTGCGGCTTTCACCGCTGGCCACGCTCATCCAGGCGTATTTCAACGCCGTCATCCCGCACAGGCAGATTCCCGCCGTAGTGGCGACTTCGCAAGGCGGATTGCCGAGTTCACCGTGCACCATCACCGCATGGCCCGGCATCAGCTGATCGGGTGACGAGGTGCTGGCGACCAGGCAATCCAGGCTATCCAGCGCGAAATCGTCGCCAACCAGGCCGCGAATCGCCGCGGCGCTGAGCTGCGCATTGCTCATGCTTGGCTCCCCGGTCAGCGGGTCGATGACGTAGTGGCGCTGCTGGATGCCGTTGCGGCGCAACACCAGCTTGCGCGCACGCGAGGGCTTGTCACCGACCATGCCGAGTCGTGCTTCCATTTGCTCGTTATCGACCGGACCATGGGGCAGGCTGGCGCTGATACGGTTGATGAATACGGGTGCTACCACGGGATTACCTCGGTCACTTCACTCGCCGGACGGGCCGGCGAAGTAGGCCTTTTGACGCTGGATGCGCGCCTTGAACAACGGGGCCAACAACTTTTTCAACAACGCACTGATCGGCACCACGGTGAGAATCAGACAGATCAGGAACACGATATACACCACCAGCCCGAGGCCGCGACGCCTGCTCTGCTGCGGGCCGAGTGCGAAAAGCAGACGGCTCCACAGGGTAAAGCTGCGATTGCCGACCTTTTCGCTGGCGATCAGCTTTTCATCCACTTTCACCGCACCGAGACCGCTGAGCATTGGCTGCTCAACGGGAAGTTCATCAGCCAGCAGGCGTCGCACCATGGCATCGCCAAAGCGGCTGGCACCGGCCATTTCCGCCTCGTCGATGCCGGCACGCGGCACCCAGCTGTAGGGTTTCTGCCGACCGGTGAACATCCACAGCGGCGTTGCCAGGAAGCTCGCTGCGGTGCCACAGGCATCGGTCAGCACTGCGTTGTCGACCAGTTTCGCGCCTAGGGCGTGCAGGCGTGCCTTGACCTTTTCCTGGGCCATCAGCCACATATTGCGGCAACCGATGAGGGTCACCACTGGCGTATCCTTGAGCAGGCGAGCGGCTTGCGGCGAGGCAAGAAAGCTGGTGAAAGGCAGTGAAGGCGACAGGAACCACACCTGATAGGCGAGAATGATCAGGTCGTAGCGCTTGTCGGCGTCGACTTTCAGCGGCAACAGTGGCTGTGGCTTCATCAGCACGGTTTCCGGGAAGATCCGGAAGAAGCCAAGAAAGGGCCACGGAAAGGGAAAAGGCGTGGCCGGCTGCAACGCCAGGAAATCCACCTGGATGCCGTCACTGGCCTGCAAGGGCGCACAGACCGATTGCACCAGGCGGTTCAATTGGCCAGTCTGTGAAAAGTGAACGACTAGAACCTGACGCATTTAAAGCGAATCCCTGCAAAATGGGCTGATTATGCCACAGAGACTTCTTCAAATCGTAACCAAACGCTGCGCGGCATGCGCAGTGGTTCTCCTCTTTGGCCCCTTGTCGGCCCAGGCGGGCAACCTGCTGATACGCGTGCAGGGTAACCAGAGTGACGCCCCGCTATACCTGGGCCTGGTCAGCGCCGACCAGCCAGGCTGGGAGCCGCTGCTGCGCACCCAGCAGGGAGCCGGTGATCAGCTTATTCTCAAGGACGTGCCGCCGGGGCGTTTTGCCCTGCAGCTGTATCAGGACGCCAACGGCAACGGCCGCCTCGACCTCAGCCCCCGCGGCATTCCGCTGGAGCCCGTCGGTTTTTCCGCCAACCCGAGCTTGCTCAAGGGCAAGCCAGTGCCAAAGGCGGCGCAGTTCGAGCATGGCGACGATGACACACTGCTCGACATCCGCCTGCACCCGCCTCGCGGCAAGGTGCAGAAGGACTGACCGCGATCAGCCGTGGTAGCGGGCCGACAGCTCGTGCACCGCTTCGAGGAAGGCGCCAGCGTGGGCCGGATCGACTTCCGGGGTAATGCCATGACCCAGGTTGAAGACATGGCCGCTGCCACTGCCATAGCTGGCGAGAATGCGTGCGACTTCGGCGCGGATCGCCGCCGGCTTGGCGTACAGCACGGTCGGATCCATGTTGCCCTGCAGTGCCACCTGGTTGCCGACACGGCGGCGCGCCTCGCCGATGTCGCAGCTCCAGTCCAGGCCCAGCGCATCGGCACCGGTGGCGGCTATCGACTCCAGCCACAGGCCGCCATTCTTGGTGAACAGGATCACCGGGATCTTGCGCCCGTCCTGCTCGCGGATCAGGCCATCGACGATCTTTTGCATGTAGGCCAGGGAGAAGGTCTGATAGGCCGCTGACGACAGGTTACCGCCCCAGGTGTCGAAGATCTGCACCGCCTGGGCGCCTGCACGAATCTGCCCGTTGAGGTAGGCGGTCACGGATTGCGCCAACTTGTCGAGCAACGCGTGCATGGCCTCGGGCTGGTCGTAGAGCATCGCCTTGATCTTGCGGAAGTCCTTCGACGAGCCGCCTTCGACCATGTAGGTCGCCAGCGTCCACGGGCTGCCGGAAAAGCCGATCAGCGGTACGCGACCGTTCAGCGCCGACTTGATGGTGCGCACGGCCTCCATCACGTAGCCCAGGTCCTTTTCAGGATCGGGAATCGGCAGTGCGTCGATATCGGCAGCGCTGCTGATCACCTTCTTGAAGCGCGGGCCTTCGCCAGTCTCGAAGTACAAGCCCTGGCCCATGGCGTGGGGGATGGTGAGGATGTCGGAGAAGAGGATCGCGGCGTCGAGCTGCGGGTAGCGGTCGAGCGGCTGCAAGGTGACTTCGCAGGCAAACTCGGGGTTCATCATCAGGCTCATGAAATCCCCGGCCTTGGCGCGACTGGCGCGGTACTCGGGCAGGTAACGACCGGCCTGGCGCATCATCCACACCGGCGTGACGTCGACGGGCTGCTTGAGCAGGGCACGCAGAAAACGGTCGTTCTTCAAGGCAGTCATGGGTATTTCCCGAGCGGAAGCAGTGAGCAAAAAGTGCGCACATTGTCGCAGAGCAGGCCATAAAAGGCACGGCGTGGGACGCCGTGCCGCAGGCGCGAGAGGATGAGGGACACGGTCGCGCTGCGCATTGCCCCAGGTCAGCAAGGCGCCAGAAACGACGAAGCCGGCACTCCAGGCCGAGTGAAAACTACTGCGCTCGGCCATGCGGCGTTAAAAACCGGCTCAAAATGCTCATTTACACCATGTAAACTGCGCTTTTTCGCCGGTTTTTGCCTTGCCTGACCTTCGCTCGCTACGTTTTCACACAGCCTGACTTGGCCGGCTTCGTCACGACGCGAGGGACTCAGACACCGAGGTAGTCGAGAATCCCTTCCGCGGCGTTCCGCCCTTCGTAGATAGCGGTGACCACCAGGTCGGAGCCGCGCACCATGTCACCGCCGGCAAACACCTTCGGGTTGCTGGTCTGGTGCTTGAAGGTGGCCTTTTCCGGCGCGACCACACGGCCCTGGGTGTCGATACGGATATCGAACGCCTCAAACCACGGCGCCGGGCTCGGGCGGAAACCGAAGGCGATCAGCACGGCTTCGGCCGGGATGATTTCCTCGGAGCCCGGAATCGGTTCGGGGCTGCGGCGGCCACGGGCATCCGGCTCGCCGAGACGGGTCTCGACCACCTTGACGCCTTCGACCTTGTCTTCACCGACGATGGCGATGGGCTGGCGGTTGAACAGGAACTTCACGCCCTCCTCCTTGGCGTTCTTCACTTCCTTGCGCGAACCCGGCATGTTCGCTTCGTCGCGGCGATAGGCGCAGGTCACCGCCTTGGCGCCCTGGCGAATCGAGGTGCGGTTGCAGTCCATGGCGGTGTCACCACCACCGAGTACCACGACACGCTTGCCCTTCAAATCGACGAAATCTTCCGGCGCCTTCTCGAAGCCGAGGTTGCGGTTGACGTTGGCGATCAGGAAATCCAGGGCATCGTGCACACCTGGCAGGTCTTCGCCCGGGAAGCCGCCCTTCATGTAGGTGTAGGTGCCCATGCCCATGAACACGGCATCGTACTCATCCAGCAGTTGCTGCATGGCGATGTCCTTGCCGATCTCGGTGTTCAGGCGGAACTCGATGCCCATGCCGGTGAAGACTTCGCGGCGATTGCTCAGCACGGTCTTTTCCAGCTTGAACTCGGGAATGCCGAAGGTCAGCAGACCGCCGATTTCCGGGTTCTTGTCGAACACCACCGGGGTCACACCGTTGCGCACCAGAATATCCGCGCAGCCCAGGCCAGCCGGGCCTGCACCGATGATGGCGACACGCTTGCCGGTCGGCTTGACCTTGGACATGTCCGGGCGCCAGCCCATGGCGAAAGCGGTATCGGTGATGTACTTCTCCACCGACCCGATGGTCACCGCGCCAAAGCCGTCGTTGAGGGTGCAGGCACCTTCGCACAGACGATCCTGCGGGCACACGCGGCCGCAGACTTCCGGCAGGGTGTTGGTCTGGTGGCTGAGCTCGGCGGCGGCCAGAATGTTGCCTTCGGAGACCAGCTTCAACCAGTTGGGAATGAAGTTGTGCACCGGGCACTTCCATTCGCAGTATGGGTTTCCGCAACCCAGGCAGCGGTGCGACTGCTCGCCGGCCTGCGCCGGTTTGAAGGTGTCGTAGATCTCGACGAATTCTTTCTTGCGCTGACGCAGCAGCTTCTTCTTCGGGTCTTTGCGCCCGACTTCGATGAACTGGAAGTCGTTATTCAGACGTTCAGCCATGTCATAAACCTCTTAGCAGCAGCGCCGAGCGACACGCTCGATGCTGCAAGACAATCACGTTGAGCGGCGCGCCCTGCAGTCAGGACTGGCCGCTTGAAGCTGCTTATTGCGGGTTGGCGCGGATGCTGGAGAGCAGCGACTTGAGGTTCGCGGCCTTCGGCTTGACCAGCCAGAACTTGCGCAGGTAGTCGTCCAGGTTTTCCAGCAGATTACGGCCCCACTCGCTCGACGTCTCTTCGACGTACTCGCCCAACACGCGCTCCAGGTGGCTACGGTAGGCCTCCATGGACTCGTTGTTGATACGCTGGATCTCCACCAGCTCGTGGTTCACGCGGTCGTAGAAGCTGTTGTCCAGATCGAGCACGTAGGCGAAACCGCCAGTCATGCCGGAACCGAAGTTGTAGCCGGTCTTGCCCAGCACGCAGACGAAGCCGCCGGTCATGTATTCGCAGCAATGGTCACCCACGCCTTCCACGACCGCGTGGGCGCCGGAGTTACGCACCGCGAAACGCTCGCCGGCGGTGCCGGCAGCAAACAGCTTGCCACCGGTGGCACCGTACAGGCAGGTGTTGCCGATGATCGCGCTGTCCTGGGTGGCGAACGGGCTGCCTTTGGGCGGCACGATCACCAGCTTGCCGGCGGTCATGCCCTTGCCGACGTAATCGTTGGCGTCGCCTTCGAGGTACAGGTTCAAACCGCCGGCGTTCCACACGCCGAAGCTCTGCCCGGCAGTGCCCTTGAAACGGAAGGTGATCGGCGCCTTGACCATGCCCTGGTTGCCATGCACCCGGGCGATTTCGCCGGACACGCGGGCACCGATGGAGCGGTCGCAGTTGCAGATGTCGAGTTCGAACTCACCGCCGCTGGCGCCGTCGATAGCCGACTTGGCCATGGCCAGCATCTCTTCGGCCAGCAGGCCTTGGTCGAATGGCGGGTTGCGGTCCACTTCACAGAACTGCGGCTTGTCGGCCGGGATATGGTCGCTTCCAAGCAGCGGCGTCAGATCCAGGTGGTTCTGCTTGGCGCTTTCACCCGGCAGCACCTCCAGCAGATCGGTACGGCCGATCAGCTCACCGAGGCTGCGCACGCCCAGCTTGGCCAGCCACTCGCGGGTTTCCTCGGCGACGAAGGTGAAGAAATTCACCACCATGTCGACGGTGCCGATGAAGTGATCCTTGCGCAGCTTGTCGTTCTGGGTGGCCACGCCGGTGGCGCAGTTGTTCAGGTGGCAGATGCGCAGGTATTTGCAGCCCAGCGCGACCATCGGCGCAGTACCGAAGCCAAAGCTCTCGGCGCCAAGAATCGCTGCCTTGATCACGTCGAGGCCGGTTTTCAGGCCGCCGTCGGTCTGTACCCGCACCTTGCCGCGCAGGTCGTTGCCGCGCAGGGTCTGGTGGGTTTCCGCCAGGCCCAGCTCCCAAGGCGCGCCGGCGTATTTGATCGAGGTCAGCGGCGAAGCGCCGGTGCCACCGTCGTAACCGGAGATGGTGATCAGGTCGGCATAGGCCTTGGCGACGCCGGCCGCGATGGTGCCGACGCCTGCTTCGGAGACCAGCTTGACCGACACCAGGGCGCTGGGGTTGACCTGCTTGAGGTCATAGATCAGCTGCGCCAGGTCTTCGATCGAGTAGATGTCGTGGTGCGGCGGCGGCGAAATCAACGTCACGCCGGGTACGGCGTAGCGCAGCTTGGCGATCAGGCCGTTGACCTTGCCACCTGGCAACTGACCACCCTCGCCCGGCTTGGCGCCCTGGGCGACCTTGATCTGCAGCACTTCGGCGTTGACCAGATACTCCGGGGTAACCCCGAAACGGCCGGTGGCGATCTGCTTGATCTTCGAGCTCTTGATGGTGCCGTAGCGCGCCGGGTCTTCGCCGCCTTCGCCGGAGTTGGAGCGCGCGCCCAGGCGATTCATCGCCTCGGCCAGGGCTTCGTGAGCCTCTGGCGACAATGCGCCCAGGGAGATACCGGCGGCATCGAAACGCTTGAAGATCGCTTCCAGCGGCTCGACTTCGTCCAGGCTCAGCGGGGTATCGGCCAGTTTGACCTGCAGCAGGTCGCGCAGCATCGACACCGGGCGGGTATCCACCAGTTTGGTGTATTCCTTGAAGGTCTCGTAGCTGCCCTGCTTGACCGCCGCTTGCAGGGTGTTGACCACATCCGGGTTGTAGGCGTGGTACTCGCCGCCGTAGACGAACTTCAGCAGGCCACCCTGCTGGATCGCCTTGCGGTTGTTCCAGGCTTCGCCCGCCAGGGCCTTCTGCTCGGCTTCCAGGTCCACGAAACGTGCGCCCTTGAGACGGCTCGGCACCCCGCGGAAGCACAGCTCGGTGACTTCGTCGGCCAGGCCGACGGCCTCGAACAGCTGGGCACCGCGGTAGGAACCGACGGTGGAGATGCCCATCTTCGAAAGGATCTTCAGCAGGCCTTTGGAAATGCCCTTGCGGTAGTACTTGAACACTTCGTACAAATCGCCCAGCACTTCGCCGGTGCGGATCAGGTCGCCCAGTACTTCGTAAGCCAGGAACGGGTAGACCGCCGAAGCACCAAAGCCGATCAGCACCGCATAATGGTGCGGGTCACGGGCAGTGGCGGTTTCCACCAGAATATTGCAGTCGCAACGCAGACCGGTTTCGGTCAGGCGGTGATGCACCGCCCCGGTGACCAGCGCAGCATGAGCCGGCAGCTTGCCCGGGGCGATATGCCGGTCGGTCAGTACCAGCAACACCTTGCCGGAACGCACCGCTTCTTCAGCCTGGTCGGCCATGTTGCGCACGGCCGCTTCCAGGCCGATCGACTCATCGTAGTTGAGGTCGATGATCTGCCGTTCGAAACCCGGGCGTTCCAGGTTCATCAGGCTGCGCCACTTGGCTGGGGAGATCACCGGCGAGCTGAGAATCACCCGCGAGGCGTGCTCGGGCGACTCTTCGAAGATATTGCGCTCGGCACCGAGGCAGATCTCCAGGGACATGACGATGGCTTCGCGCAGCGGATCGATCGGCGGGTTGGTGACCTGGGCAAACTGCTGGCGGAAGTAGTCGTAGGGCGAGCGCACGCGCTGGCTGAGCACCGCCATCGGCGTGTCGTCGCCCATGGAGCCGACCGCTTCCTGGCCCTGCTCGGCGAGCGGGCGCAGCACCTGGTCACGCTCCTCGAAGGTGACCTGGAACATCTTCATGTACTGCTTGAGCTGATCGGCCTCATAGAAGGCCGAGCCATGGTCGTTGTCTTCCATGGTCGCGCGGATGCGCAGCGCGCTCTTGCGCAGCCACTGTTTGTAGGGGTGGCGGGACTTGAGGCGGTTGTCGATGTCGTCGGTGGTCAGCACCTGGCCGGTCTCGGTATCCACGGCAAGAATCTGGCCCGGGCCGACGCGGCCTTTGGCGACCACGTCTTCAGGCTGGTAACTCCATACGCCGATTTCCGAGGCGAGGGTGATGTAGCCGTTGGTGGTGGTCACCCAGCGCGCCGGGCGCAGGCCGTTACGGTCGAGCAGGCACACCGCGTGACGGCCGTCGGTCAGTACTACGCCGGCCGGGCCATCCCAGGGCTCCATGTGCATGGAGTTGTATTCGTAGAACGCCCGCAGGTCGGCGTCCATGGTCTCGACGTTCTGCCAGGCTGGCGGAATGATCATGCGCACGCCGCGGAACAGGTCGATACCGCCGGTGACCATCAGCTCGAGCATGTTGTCCATGCTCGAGGAGTCGGAACCGACGCGATTGACCAGCGGGCCGAGCTCGTCGAGGGCCGGAATCTGGCCATTCTCGAACTTGGTGCGGCGCGCCTGGGCCCAGTTGCGGTTACCGGTAATGGTGTTGATCTCGCCGTTGTGGGCGAGAAAACGGAACGGCTGAGCCAGCGGCCACTTCGGCAGGGTGTTGGTGGAGAAGCGCTGGTGGAAGACGCAGATGGCGGTCTGCAGGCGCTCGTCACCCAGGTCCGGGTAGAACTGCTGCAGGTCGGCCGGCATCATCAGGCCTTTGTAGATGATGGTCTTGTGCGAGAAGCTGCAGATGTAGTGCTCGGCGTCGCCGGCGTTGGCCACCGAAGAGCGGCGCCGCGCGCAGAACAGCTTGATGGCAAATTCCTGATCACTCAGGCCATCGGCGCTGATGAACACCTGCTCGATCTGCGGCAGGCGCTCGAGCGCCAGTTGGCCGAGCACGCTGGTATCGATCGGCACCTTGCGCCAGCCGACCAGGGTCAGGCCGGCCGCCTGAATTTCGCGATTCATGTTGTCGCGCGCAGCGCTGGCCTTGGCGTCATCCTGATTGAGAAAGACCATGCCAACGGCATATTGCTTGGGCAGTTCGACACCAAAGGTGTCCTTGGCGACAGCGCGCAGGAACAGATCGGGCTTTTGAATCAGCAAACCGCAACCGTCACCCGTCTTGCCGTCGGCATTGATGCCACCACGGTGGGTCATGCAGGTCAGTGCTTCGATCGCGGTCTGCAACAGGTGATGGCTGGCCTCACCTTGCATGTGGGCGATCAGGCCGAAGCCGCAGTTATCCTTGAACTCATCAGGACGGTACAAACCTGCTTTCATAGGGGACTCTCACCAGACAGCCTTTCTCAGGCGTTTTCTCTAATCCGCGCGCAGGTCTAAACGCCGCGTTGCGCAGGCAAACGGAGGGCATTGTACATAGCGAGATAGGCGTCACAAAGAACAATGTGACGAAAAACAGGAATAAAATGTCGCAAAAATGAAAGAGCCCATTGCATCAATTCATGTGCAACGGGCTCGTTTCGATCAGTTCGCCATTTCCTGGGTGACACTGGCGAAGGTCTTCGGCCAGGGCTTGCCGGCCTGAACCTTGGCAGGCAGGGTCTTCACGGCAGCCTGGGCGGCATCGCGGCTGGCAAAGCTACCATAAGTGATGACGAAAAGTGGCTTACCCTGGTGCATCTTCTTGAAGTATCGGTACTGAGCGCCATTCTGACTGACAAAGGAACGCGCCGCGGCCTCGGTGCTGGTTCCCAGCACCTGCAGCGTGTAGTGGCTCTTGTTCTGCGCCGCATACCAGCTGTTGGCTTGCGAGCCACCCGCTGCAGCCGGGGCCTGGGCGGTGGGCGCCGGCCGGGTTGCCTGCGCTGGCTGGGTTGCCGGCTTGGGCTGTTGGGCAACTTTGGGCTGCTCAGCCGGCTTGGCCTGGGGAGCAGCCGGCGTGGTCACTTGCGGCGCTGGAGCAGGTGTTGGTGTTGGTGTTGGTGTTGGTGTTGGTGTTGGCACATTCTGCGCGCCTGCCGGGGGGATGCTCACAGGCGCGGCCGGCGTTGACTCGGGCAGCTCCACGTTCGCTTCACCGTCGGTCTCACCTGCCGCCTGGGCCAGTGGCTGACGGATGACTGGCTGCGACTGACCTACCAGCGGCAACGGCAGCGGCTGATTGCTGCCCGCGAACTCGATCGACGGCTTGCCATCAGCGCCCTGCTCGGTATTTGCCGGTGCACTCGGCGCTGTTTGAGTCGGCGGCGCACTGTCCATGGGCAGCTGAGCCTGGGTCGGTGCCTGTGTATCAGTAGGCTCGGAGCGGCCTTGCATGAGCAGGGCAGCAGCCACACCAACAGCGACCACACCCAGCGCAAGCAGATGCTTCTTGGGCAGCTTGAGCGCGAAACCGCCACCTTTTACCGCACCACGGCGTGCTGCCATGGCGTCGATCAGCACATCGCGCGCCACCCGATTGATTTCACCGGGCCAGCCGCCAGAGCGCTCGTGAATCAGCTCGATCTGCTCTTCGGAGAGCAGTTCGATGCCCTGAGCCGCACCTTCCAGGCGAACGGCCAGGTACTCACGGGTCTCGTCTTCGCTGTAGGGCTGCAGCTCGATCACATGGAACGACTCTTCGCCATTGCTCAGCGCATCCAGGCGCGCGATCAGATCGGTATCGGCGAACAGGAAGACGTGCGGACGACCTTCGCTGTTGCCTTGCGCCAGGATCAGCAGTTCATCGATCGCCGCATCGCTGAGTTCCTCGGCATCGTCGATCAGCAGGTAGACCTCTTGCCCGGTCAGCGACAGCTGGCCAACCTGGCCGAGCAGAGAGGCACGATCGGTCTGCTGTGTATTCAAGCCCTGGGCGATGTGGCGCATCAGGGTTGCCGGGTCGGCAGCCCCTTGGGCCGAAACCACCACATTGTGCACCGCCTGCTTGTTGGTGCTGGCGACCAGCGCCTGACGCAGCAGGGTCTTGCCGCTGCCCTCGGGGCCGGTGACCACCAGCAGCAACTGGCTATAGCGCGCCAGGTGATGCAACTGCCCGAGCACCGGCTTACGCTGCGCCGGGAAGAACTTGAAGCCGGGCACCCGCGCCGCGAACGGATCATGGGTGAACTGGTAATGGTCGAGAAACGCTTCGTCGGCGTGCAAACTGGTCATTGAATACTCACTGATTGTTAAGCCGGGCCACCAGCGCCGGGTAATCGGCAGCCAGGGTGGCACTCAAAATCTCTGCGGGGTAATCGCTGGTCACCACCGCCTCGCCCAGCGAACGCAACAGCACCAGACGCAGTTGTCCATCCAGCACCTTCTTGTCCACGGCCATATGCTCCAGAAACTGCGCGGGCGTCATCTCCCGCGGCGGCACCACAGGCAGGCCGGCAGCCTGAAACAGACGAATACAACGATCACGCTCGTCGGCATTGATCCAGCCCAGGCGATAAGACATCTCCAACGCCATCACCGTTCCGGCCGCCACGGCTTCACCGTGCAGCCAGACGCCATAGCCCATCTGCGTCTCGATGGCATGACCAAAGGTGTGGCCCAGGTTCAGCGTGGCGCGCACGCCAGTTTCCTTTTCGTCGGCCCCAACCACCCGCGCCTTGGCAGCACAGGAGCGCTCGATGGCCTCGGTCAACGCAGCCTGATCCAGGCTGCGCAACGCAGACATGTTTTCCTCGAGCCAGCCTAGAAATGGCTCGTCACAGATCAGCCCGTACTTGATCACTTCCGCCAGGCCCGCCGACAGCTCGCGGGGCGGCAAGGTTTCCAGGCTGCGGGTATCGATCAGCACGGCCTGCGGCTGATAGAACGCGCCGACCATGTTCTTGCCCAGCGGGTGGTTGATGCCGGTCTTGCCACCTACCGACGAATCGACCTGGGACAGCAGCGTAGTCGGCAGCTGAATGAAGTTCACACCACGCTGATAACAGGCAGCGGCGAAACCGGCCATATCGCCGATCACCCCACCGCCCAGCGCCAGAACGGTGGTACGCCGGTCATGGCGCGCGCCGAGCAGGCCATCGAAAATGAGCTGCAGGGTTTCCCAGTTCTTGAACGCCTCGCCATCGGGCAGCACGATCGGGGTGACGCGGTAATCGGCCAATGTGTCCTGCAGCGTCTGCAGGTATAGCGGCGCGATGGTCTGGTTGGTGACGATGGCCACCTGACGACCGGCGATATGCGGCGCCAGCAGATCGACACGGCTCAGCAGGTCAGTCCCGATATGTATGGGGTAGCTGCGCTCAGCGAGATCAACATGAAGTGTTTGCATGGAGCCCCCGATTGGAAAAGGGCTCTAGGATAGCGCAGTTCTGCCCTGTCATTAACGGGGCGCCAGCGCTTCCAGCCGCTCGAGAATTTCCTGGACGACCATACGCGGCGGACGCTCATCGGTCTCGATGATCACGTCGGCGATTTCCCGGTACAGCGGATCACGAATGGCCAGCAGGTCAGCCAGCACCTGCCCGGGATTGGGTGCGCGCAACAGCGGCCGATTACGATCACGGGCCGTGCGGTCGATCTGCTGCTCCACCGAGGCATGCAGATAGACAACCCGCCCACTGTTTCGCAGCGCCTGACGGTTCTGCGGCCGCAATACCGCACCGCCCCCCGTTGCCAGGACCAGGCCATCGGATTCGCACAGCGAGCAGATCACCGCCTGCTCGCGCTCGCGGAAACCCTGCTCACCCTCGACATCGAAAATCCAGGGAATATCGGCACCGGTACGCTGTTCGATCTCCTTGTCGGAGTCCTTGAATGGCAACCGCAGCTCTTTGGCCAGCAAACGCCCGATGGTGCTTTTTCCAGCACCCATCGGGCCGACAAGGATCAGATTACGCACAAATTACTGGCTCACGGCCACCGCAGAAGTGTTCATGATGCGCGGCGTGATGAAAACCAGCAACTCGGTCTTGTTGTCGTTGATGATATCGCGTCGGAAGATCCGGCCGAGATAAGGCACGTCACCAAGGAATGGCACCTTCTCGGTAGCCTTTGTCTGCGTGTTCTCGAACACCCCACCAATGACAATAGTCTCACCGTCAGATACCAGAACTTTTGCGTTGACTTCATTTTTGTTGATCGGTGGTGCGCCCGAGCCCTCAAGGGTTCGCTGGTAGTCAGCAGAATCTTTAGTAACCTTTACTTCCATAATAATGCGATTGTCCGGGGTGATTTGGGGGGTCACCTCCAGAGACAAGGCAGCCTCTTTAAAAGACGTGCTCGTTGCGCCGCTGGAGCTGGCCTCTTGATAAGGAATTTCCTGCCCTTTCAAAATCTTTGCCGTTTCCTTGTCTGAAGTGACAACCTTAGGCTGGGAAACGACTTCGCCATTGCCCGAGCTTTCCATTGCCGAAAGCTGAAGGTCAATAATTGCGCTATTGGTGATAAAGCCAATGCCGATGCCTGAAGTACTGTTGACTACTCCCATATCGACGAAGGGAGTAGGAGAATTACCACCGGTTGTGCCGCCGCCGCCTGCAGCTTGCGTTGGCAAGGTGCAGTTTCCAGCAAATGGACCACAGCCTGCGCTAGCACCCGCACCAGTCGCGTCTCTGATGCCTAAGTTACCGTTCTTGCCATAAGTGGTGAACCGGGAGCCAGCATTTATTGCACCTCCCCAACGGACACCCAGCGCCTTGCTGTAGTTGACGTTGGCCTCAACAATACGCGCCTCGATCATCACTTGGCGTACCGCCACATCCAACTGAGCTACGATACGACGCAACTCATCCAGACGCTCCTGGGTCTGGTAAGCAATGATGCTATTGGTACGCTCATCGACCGTAATCGAGCCACGATCATCCTGCACGCCACCATCAGCACTGGTCACCGACTGGAACAGCTTGGCCATATCGGCAGCCTTGGCGTAGTTGACCTGAATCAGCTCGCGGCGCAGCGGGGCCAGTTCGGCGATCTGCTTTTGCGATTCCAGTTCCTGGCGCTCGCGAGCGGCAATCTCTTCCGCCGGAGCAACCAGCAGTACATTGCCCACCTGACGCTTGTCCAGGCCCTTGGTTTTCAGCACCAGATCCAGCGCCTGATCCCACGGCACGTTCTGCAGGCGCAGGGTGATATTGCCGGCCACCGTGTCACTGGCGACCAGGTTCAGGTCGGTAAAGTCGGCGATCAGCTGCAGTACCGAGCGCACGTCGATATCCTGGAAGTTCAGCGACAGCTTCTCGCCGGTATAGGCGAAGCGCTCGGCCTGACGCTTGTCGGCATCTTCCTGGGTCAGCGGTTTGACGCTCAGGGTCAGCTTGTTCTCGGTCTGGTAGGCCAGGTAATCGAAGGCCCCAACCGGCTCGATCACGATACTGGCATCGTCACCGCTGCCGCTGGCACTGACGAACTGCACGGGGGTGGCGAAGTCCTTGACGTCCAACCGCACACGCAGCGCCTCAGGCAGCTGGGTACGGTTGAAATTGAGGATGATCTTGCCGCCGCGCTCCTGGATATCGGGGCTGACCGAAGCGTCGGACAGGTTGATGACGATATTGCCCTCACCCTGCTCGCCGCGCTGGAAGTCGATATTGCTGATCGACTTGTTTACCGCACCGAACACCTTGGGTGCTGTTGGCGCCGCCACCGGCGTTGCCGCCTGGGCAGAACGGGCCGGCGCTGCTGCAGGTGCGCTTACCGGCGCAGCCGCCGTGGTAGTTGCCGAGGTCGCAACGCCGGTACCGACCTGCACGAACAGGTTGTTACCCTCGGTACGAGTATTGTAGGGCGACAGGTTGGTCAGGTTGATGATCAACCGCGTGCGATCCTTGGCCTCGACCACGGTAACGCTGCGCGCGTTACCCATGCCCAGCTCGCGGTTCTTCACGCCCAGCTTGTTGGACACGCCTGGCAGATCCAGCGCGATACGCGCCGGCTGCTCGATGGTATAGCCACGCGGCGCCGCCACCGGCTCGTCGAAGGACAGTTTCAGCTCGACCCGGTCGCCCGGCAGA
The DNA here is from genome assembly GCF_003253735.1 of Pseudomonas sp. URMO17WK12:I2. Taxonomy (GTDB): domain Bacteria; phylum Pseudomonadota; class Gammaproteobacteria; order Pseudomonadales; family Pseudomonadaceae; genus Aquipseudomonas. Next base: position 959,022 of record NZ_QKYW01000001.1, read on the forward strand.
GCAGCCACGTCCAGCGCCTGCAGGTTGGCGGCCAGAGCGGCAGGAGAGAGCAGTGCCACCAGCAGCGAAATGCTTAGGCGCGAAAGAGAGCTGTTCATGCTTGGATTCCGTTTGGCAGACCGGTTATTTCTATTCATGCTTCACCTCGCTCCTCAGGAGCGTTCCTTCAGAGTGAGGGTGCGAGGACGCTCGAGCCAGCCGCCATCACCGTCGGGGACAATTTCGACCACGTCGATCTTGGCGCTGTCGATGGCAACGATGCGGCCCTCATTGCGTCCCAGGTAATCCCCGACCTTGACGCGATGTACACCACCGGCACCGCTCACCAACGCGAACGAACCATTATCGTTGGCCAGTGTGCCGACCATCTCGAACAGCTCGATATTGAAGCCCTCGAGGAACTGCTTGACGCGCGTTTCGTCGGGCTTGATTTCCTTGCTGCCTTTCGCCCGGGCGACCATATCGATCTTCACCGGCGGCTGGAAGGGGTTGCGCATCGCAGCAGCGCTGTAGGTGAAGCTTTCGTAGGGTTCAGGTTGAGGCAAGGGCTCTATCTGGCCCTTTGGCCGCGCCCTCACTTCATCCATATAAGCTTGCAGGTCACTGAAATCACCGCCGCCGCAGCCGCTCAGGGTCAGCAACAACAGGCCAGGTACGAGGACACGCTTCATTGATGTGTCCCCTTGTCGTTGTAGCGATAGGTCTTGGCCAGCACGCTCATGCGCAATTTGGAGGTGCTGCCCTGCTCGGCGGGTACCAACTCGAAATCATGCAACGTGACAATCCGCGGCTGGCTGGCGACGCCACTCACGAAAGTCGCCAGGTCGTGATACCCACCCACCACCTTAATCTGGATAGGCAGCTCGATATAGAACGGCTGGGTGACTTCCGGTAGCAACTTGATCTCCTCGAACTCCAGGCCGCTGTCCAGGCCGATACGGGTGATATCTTCGAGCAGACCCGGCACTTCGGTATCACTGGGCAGCTGTTTGAGCAGAGCGCCGAAGGACGTCTCGGCCTCTTTCATCTGCTCCCGGTAGGCCTCGAGATTGGCGGCCTGAAACGCCTTGGTGGAAAATTGCTCCTTGAGGGTTTCTTCATCCAGCCGTTGCTGATCCAGAGTGGCTTGCAGATCCTTCAGATGGAAGTTGTAGCCAAGCGCCAGCACCAGCACGACAGCAATAATGCCCGCAATTACTTTGGCCGCAGCCGGCCATGATCCGATGTTGTTGAGATCCAGATCGTTGATGTCGATCTTGCGTATGCTTGCCAGAGAATCATTGAGGCTCATGGCTTGACCTCCGCCTGATCCTTGCCCGGCTGCGCTTGCTGCACGGTCAGCTGGAAGGTGTTGGCCTGATCCAGCGCACCGGCGGTGACGGCCTTGACCTCGGTGAGGTTGGGGGCGGTCAGCCAATCGGAGGCGTCCATATCACGCATCAGTTTGGACACTCGGCTGTTGGATTCGGCCGCGCCGACGATGGCGATGCTCTTGCCAGTCATTTTCACCCCGGTGAAATACACACCATCGGGCAGGGTTCTGACCAACTGGTCGAATACATGGCCAATGATCGGGCGGTTACCCTGCAGGTCCTGAATGATCTTCATCCGTTCCAGCAGCTGCTGGCGGCGAGTGCGCAGCTCGCTGATTTCCGCGATGCGGGTATCGAGCACGGCAATTTCCTTGCGCACGAAATCGTTACGGGCCTGTTGGTTCTCGATTTCACCATTGAGGTACTGGTCGCCCAGGAACACCAGGGCCGCCGCGGCGACCAGCAAACCACCAAGCGATACCAGGAAGCGCTGCTTGCGCTCTTCACGCAGTTGTTCGCGCCAGGGGAGAAGGTTAATCCGCGCCATCAGTCGAAACTCCTCATCGCCAGGCCGCAGGCAATCATCAGTGCCGGCGCGTCACTGGCCAGCGCGCCCGCATTCACCTTGCCGCTCAGGGCCATGTCCGCGAAGGGATTGGCGACCAGGGTCTGAGTGCCGATCTTCTGCTGGATGAGGCGATCGAGATCCGGGATGGATGCGGTTCCACCGGCCAACAGGATGTAGTCCACATCGTTGTACTGGCCGGCGGCGAAGAAGAACTGCAGCGAGCGCGACACCTGTTGCACCAGCGCGTCCTTGAAGGGCTGCAACACTTCGCTTTCGTAGTCATCGGGTAGACCGCCCTGCTTCTTGGCAAGCCCGGCCTCGTCGACGGACAGGCCGTAGCGACGCTGGATTTCCTCGGTCAGCTGGCGCCCGCCGAACAGCTGCTCGCGGGTGTAGATGGTCCGGCCGTTGTGCAGCACGCTGAGCGTGGTCATGGTCGCGCCGATATCGACGACGGCCACGGTCAACTCGTCGTGCACACCGCCGAGCTGCTCGGCCAGCAGGTCATAGGCACGTTCGAGGGCATAGGCTTCGACATCGACGACCTTGGCGGTCAGACCGGCAAGGGCCAGAGCAGCCTCGCGGACTTCGACGTTTTCCTTGCGACAGGCAGCCAGCAGCACTTCGACCCGATCAGCGTTGCGCGGCGAAATGCCCTGAACTTCGAAGTCGATCGCCACCTCTTCAAGAGGGTAGGGAATGTACTGGTCGGCTTCGAGCTTGAGCTGGTTTTCCAACTCGTCGTCCGACAGGCCCGCTTCCATCTCCACGGTCTTGGTGATCACCGCGGAGCCGGCAACGGCCACGGACACCGAGCGCACGCTGGTCTTGGCCTTGGCAAGGACACGCGATAGGGCCTGACCAACGCCCTCGAGCTCGGCAATGTTCTTTTCGACCACGGCGTTGGCGGGGAGCGGCTCTACAGCATATGCCTCTACCTTGTAGCGGCTACCTGAGCGACTCAATTCGAGGAGCTTGACGGAGGTCGAACTTATATCGATCCCCAAAAGCGTATTCGCTTTTTTACTGAAGAGCCCTAGCACGACCGATTTCCTATTCACATCCATAACTTACGGATGATTTATGTTTTTCCACATTAAATAGCAGACTTGACAGAAGCGCAAATGGCTCCCCAGCAAAAAAAACGCTTATAATGTGATCAGCTTTTGCCTTTTCATTTCGTCTTCCGCTTAACTCGTTCTTTTATCTGGAAATCCAAAAATCTTGATGCGTTTGCTGAAGTTTTTCTGCTGGTCCGTCGTCGCCGTTTTTTGTGCGCTGGTACTCGCCGTCAGTGGTGCCTTCCTCTACCTGAGCCCGACCCTACCCTCTGTCGATGCCTTGCGCAGTATAGAGCTGCAGATACCCCTTCGCGTCTACAGCAGCGACGGAAAACTCATCGCCGAATTCGGCGAGATGCGTCGTTCTCCCATCGCCTTCGCCGACATACCGCCTGATTTCACCAGCGCGCTGCTGGCTGCCGAAGACGATAACTTCGCAAACCATTATGGCGTTGATCTTACGAGCCTGATGCGCGCTGCCACGCAATTATTGAAAACAGGTCAAATTCAGTCCGGCGGCAGCACCATCACCATGCAGGTGGCGAAGAACTTCTTCCTCACCAGCGAACGTAGCTTCTCGCGCAAGATCACCGAGATCCTGCTCGCCTTGCAGATCGAGCGCGAGCTGAGCAAGAACGAGATCCTCGAGCTGTACGTCAACAAGATTTACCTGGGCCACCGTGCCTACGGCATCGAAGCCGCCGCCCAAGTCTATTACGGCAAATCCATCCGAGACTTGAGCCTTTCACAGCTTGCGACGATAGCCGGTCTTCCCAAGGCACCTTCGGCGTTCAACCCGCTGACCAATCCAACACGCGCCAAGGAGCGTCGCGACTGGATTCTCGGCCGTATGCATCGTCTGGGGCGTATCGATCAGGCGCGTTACGAAGCCGCCCTCGCCGAGCCGGTGGATGCCAGCTACCACGTGGCGACACCTGAAGTGTCAGCGCCCTACGTAGCCGAGATGGCCCGCGCCGAAATGGTCGGCCGCTACGGCAGCGACGCTTATACCCAGGGTTTCAACGTCACCACCACGGTGCCCAGCGACTTGCAGCTCATGGCCAACAAGGCCCTGCGCGACGGCCTCATCGACTATGACCAGCGCCACGGCTATCGCGGCCCGGAAAGCCGCCTGCCTGGCATGACCCGGGAAACCTGGCAGGCCGAACTCAGCAAGCAGGGCCTGCGCGGTGGCCTGGAGCCGGCCATCGTCACTCAGGTCGAGAAGAGCGGCATTCTGGTGCTGACCCGCCGCGGCAACGAAGAAGCGGTGTCGTGGGACAGCATGAAATGGGCACGCCCGTTCCTCAACACCAACAGCCTGGGGCCACGCCCGCAGCAGCCGGCGGACGTGGTACAGATTGGTGACCTGATTCGCGTGCAACGCCAGGACGACGACAGCCTGCGCTTCGTGCAGCTGCCCAGCGCCCAAAGCGCACTGGTGTCGCTCGACCCGCAGAATGGCGCCATTCGCGCCCTGGTCGGTGGCTTCTCGTTCGAGCAGAGCAACTACAATCGCGCCGTGCAGGCCAAGCGCCAGCCAGGCTCGAGCTTCAAGCCCTTCGTCTATAGTGCGGCTCTGGATAACGGCTACACCGCCGCGAGCCTGGTCAACGATGCGCCGATCGTATTCGTCGACGACTACATGGATCAGGTCTGGCGGCCGAAGAACGACAACAACACCTTCCTTGGCCCGATCCGCCTGCGCGAGGCGTTGTACAAATCGCGCAACCTGGTATCGATTCGCCTGCTGCAGGCCATGGGCATCGAGAACACCCTGCGCTATATCGAGCGCTTCGGTTTCAACCGCCAGGACCTGCCGCGCAACCTGTCCCTGGCCCTGGGCACCGCCAACCTCACGCCCATGGAGATCGCCACCGGCTGGACGGTATTTGCCAATGGCGGCCACAAGGTGCAGCCGTACCTGATCCAGCGTATCGACAACCGCCATGGTGACCCGCTGTTCATCGCCAACCCGCCGACCGTGCCGAACGCCGCCAAGCCCGAAGTACCGCCGCCAGTCAACGAAGAAGGCGTGATGAGCGCCGCCGAGGCAGCGCCCGAGCAACTGCCGGACGCACCGGAGCCGGCGACTGCCGAGCGCATTCTCGATGAACGCACCGCCTACATCATGACCAGCATGCTGCAGGACGTGATCAAGCGCGGCACCGGGCGCCGCGCCATGGCCCTGGGCCGCACCGACCTGGCCGGCAAGACCGGTACCACCAACGAATCCAAGGACAGCTGGTTCTCCGGCTACAACGCCGACTACGTGACCACCGTATGGGCCGGCTTCGACCAGCCCGAGAGCCTGGGCCGCAACGAATACGGCGGCACCGTGGCCCTGCCGATCTGGATGAGCTATATGGGCGCCGCCCTCAAGGACAAGCCCAACCACGCGCCTGCCGAGCCGGACGGCATCCTTACCCTGCGCATCGACCCGCACAGTGGCCGCGCCGCAGCACCCGGCACGCCGGATGCCTATTTCGAGCTGTTCAAGAGCGAGGACTCGCCGCCGCCGATGAACGAGCTCGATCCGGGCATGGGCGCGCCGAACAGCCCGCTGCCCGCGGATGAAAGCGCGCCGATCGACCTGTTCTAAGACCCGTTCATAATCTTTCAGCCCAGGTTCGTCGATTTTGACTGCGAAGCGGCGGGAGCGGCCGTTCGTAGGGTGGACGACGCTTCATCCGTCCACCGCTCTGCGAGCGCAATGGTGGACAAAAAGAGCGTTGTCCACCCTACGCTGGGAACGTCCGCTTCTGCCTTGTAGTTGCCGCTTCATGCGCATAATGATCGTGAACAGGCCCTAAGGGCGACGTCAGCAGCCCAGCAGCTAGCGGCTCTTTTGTAGCAAGCATCAACAGCTCAAAACGCGCCCAATAAAAAACCCGCCGAAGCGGGTTTTTTATTGCCTGCTGAAGGACTCAGCCCTTGAACACGTCGTCGACCGACTGCAGCGGGTAGTGCTTCGGATACGGCAGGGTCGCCACGCCGCTTTCGATGGCGGCCTTGGCAACGGCGTCGCAGACCACGTTGATCAGGCGTACATCCATCGGCTTGGGAATGATGTACTCACGGCCGAATTCCAGCTTGATGCCGCCGTAGGCGTCGCACACTTCCTGGGGCACCGGCAGCTTGGCCAGCTCGCGCAGGGCGTTGGCAGCGGCGATCTTCATCTCTTCGTTGATGCGGGTCGCGCGAACGTCCAGCGCGCCGCGGAAGATGAACGGGAAGCCCAGCACGTTGTTGACCTGGTTCGGGTAGTCGGAACGACCGGTGGCCATGATCACGTCGTTACGGGTGGCGTGGGCCAGCTCCGGCTTGATTTCCGGATCCGGGTTCGAGCAGGCGAACACGATCGGGTTCGGCGCCATCAGCTTGAGGCCTTCGGCGCTCAGCAGATCCGGGCCGGACAGGCCGACGAATACATCAGCGCCGGTCAGGGCATCGTCCAGGGTACGCCTGGTGGTTTCGGTGGCGAACACCGCCTTGTACTGGTTCAGGTCATCACGGCCAGCGTGGATCACGCCTTTACGGTCGATCATGAAGATGTTCTCGACCTTGGCACCCATGCTCACCAGCAGCTTCATGCAGGAGATGGCGGCGGCGCCAGCGCCGAGGCAGACGATCTTGGCTTCCGGCAGGGTCTTGCCGGCGATTTCCAGGGCATTGAGCATGCCGGCCGCGGTGACGATGGCGGTACCGTGCTGGTCATCGTGGAACACCGGGATGTCGCACTGCTCGATCAGCGCACGCTCGATCTCGAAGCACTCGGGTGCCTTGATATCTTCCAGGTTGATACCACCGAAGGTAATGGAGATGCGCTTGACGGTGTCGATGAAGGCCTGCGGGCTTTCGGCATCGACTTCGATGTCGAACACGTCGACGCCGGCGAAACGCTTGAACAGCACGCCCTTGCCTTCCATGACCGGCTTGGAGGCCAGCGGGCCGAGGTCGCCCAGACCGAGGATCGCGGTGCCGTCGGAAATGACTGCTACCAGGTTGCCTTTACCGGTGTAGCGGTAGGCGAGCTCCGGATCGCGAGCGATCTCGCGCACTGGCTCGGCGACACCCGGGCTGTAGGCCAGCGACAGGTCACGGGCAGTGGCGGTGGGCTTGGTGAGCTCGACGCTCAACTTACCCGGACGGGGCTTCTCATGGTATTCGAGAGCGGCAGTTTTCAGATCAGACATAGTGGCATTCCGCTTTTTTTGGGCTATTGACTGGCAGTCGGCGAGGATACGCAATGTGCAGGGGCCTGCACAAGACTATGCAGTCAGCCTGCAAACGTGCCTCAACGAACCGTCTTGAACCATTCACCCGGGCGAGGCTCGCCCTGTGGATAAAGATTGTTGAGCAGGCGCAAGGTCGCCTCGGCGTCACCGGTCAGGGCGCTGCCAGCCGCCAGCGTCTTGACGGTCTGCCCTGGCGCAACGCGCAGCAGTTGCAACCGCAACGGCTCAGCAAGCTTGCGCTCGGCTGGCTGCAAAGGCCGAAAACTGCTGATCGCCGCGAGCATCTGGGCATCTTCCGTCGCGCTTGCTGCACGACCCTTGGCCGCACCGATGAACAGGTAGGCCTTGTCAGCCTTGAGGATCACCGCCACCCGGCGCGGCGCGCTGCCCTCGATCAGGCCGGTATAACCGTGCAAACCGGCCTGCTCCAGCGGCTCGCCAGCACGCAGGCGTCTGCCGCCGATACGCTGACCCAGCAGGGTCGCGGCGTCCAGCCGACGCGGGTTGTCTTCCAGCATCATGGCAACGAGCAGCTGCCTGTCTGGCGACTGGCCGACCAGTTGCTGTGGCTCGTTGATGATGCTCCAGCCCTTGGCGAACGCCAGGGTGAAGTCCAGATCACCATGATAGAAGCGCTCGCCGCGACGGATGCCGCTCTCGGCCGAATCACCGAATGGCACGCCTTGCAGGCGTTTCAGAAAGGCCTCACGATTGACCTCCTGCTGCCCGGCGACCAGCGCGCGGGCCGGGCCGATCACCTGCTGTAGGCGGCGGTCGTTATCCGGATGGGTGTCGAACAGCCCATGGTAGCTGCCAACCGGTTGCTGCTCGCCGCGTGCGGCGGCCTGGTCGCGGGCGAAGTCTTCCTGCAGCTTGAGTACCTTGACCACTTCGATCATCGCCTGCGGGTCGTAACCACCGCGGGCCAGGTACTCGGCGCCGAGGCCGTCGGCCTCCAGCTCCATGTCACGGCCATAGCCGCGCACCACGGCATTGCCCAGCACCCCGGTCACGTCCGCTGCGGCGCCAACACCGGTGCCCATGGCCACCGCCTGGCCGAGAAGGCCCCAGGCGGTCGACTGGCTTTGCTGGCGCACGCCATGGCGGGCAGTCACGTGCCCGACCTCGTGGCCGAGCACGGCCGCCAACTCGGCCTCCGAGCCCAGGTAGGCCATCAGCCCGCGATGGATATAGATGTAGCCGCCCGGCAGGGCGAAGGCATTGATGTCCGGGCTGTCGATCACGGTGAAGTGATAGTCCAGTTGCCCACGGTGGCTATGCCGCGCCACGCGCTCGCCAACCTGCTGGACGTAGGCCTGCAGGGCCTGATCGGGATAGCGCGGGTACTGCTTGAGGATCTGCTGATGGGCCTCACGGCCGAGGGACAGTTCCTGGGCCTCGCTCATCATTACGAAGTCGGTACGTCCGGTCGCCGGATTCACCGCACAGCCCGCCAGGGTCACCAGCGCCACCATCAGCAAGCACAGCCTCATTGCAGCAGCTCCAACATGGCGCCATGGGTCAAGGGCAACATCCAGCGCGCCTGGCCAACCTTGAGGCCGCCACCGCGTGAGCGGTCGATCATCCAGCCGCGGGCTTCGACCCGTTTGCCTTGCAGATCCCGCAATAGCGATGCATCGAAGCTATCCAGCACAGGCGGCGCAATACGCAGCACCACCGAATGGCCCAGCTCGATCCATACACCGCCACGATTGCGCTCGACGCGCTGAACCTGCCCTTCGAGCAATACGAAACCACCCGTGCGCACCGCGCGAGCCGGCACCGGCCGCAGCTGCGCCCAGAGGCCGGCCCGAGCGCTGCGCGCCTGGCGCTCGGCTTCACGATGGCAAGTCACCAGCGCCACATTGGGCGTGATCGCCACCATCTGGCCAAAACCTTCGGTGAGCAGTTGCGCTTCCAGATTGCGACCCTGCCTGTCGTACAGATGGGCCAGGGTACGGCCGTAACGATCCTGCCCCTGCTCGCCGGTTTTCACCCCGACACGGCCATCATTGGCGGCTACCAATTCGACAAGACGCTTGCGTGCTGCCTCGGCAAATGGCTCGGCAGGTCGGCCCTTGCGTGCCAACTCGGGGGCGTTGAGGCCGATCAGGCGAACATTGCGACCATCGGCCAGGCGCAGAGTGTCGCCATCCACCACACGCTGCACCTTGGCCTGCGGCAACTTTCCGGGCGCCGGGCAGAGTGCATGGGCCGGCAGGCAAAAGACAGAAACGAAAAAGGCGCCCACCAGGGACGCCTTTTTCAATGATGCGAAAACAGCCATGTGGGCCTCTTTCGCTGCTCGGTCGCTTACTTGGCGCCGAACACACCGAAACGCTGCTTGAAGCGATCGATACGGCCGCCGGTGTCCAGCACTTTCTGCTTACCGGTGTAGAACGGGTGGCACTCGGAGCAGACGTCCAGGCTCAGGGGCTTGCCCAGCGTGGAGCGGGTCTTGATGACGTTGCCGCAGCTGCAAGTGGCATCGATGGCGACGTATTCCGGATGGATATCGGCTTTCATGATTATTCCTCAGGTTTTGTGCCGCCACCCGACACTATTGTCAGGTACCGCACTTAGGTTGGCCGCGGATCATACCAGAGCCGGCCGTTGATGCAACTAACCCGCTGCTACCGGCCGTCGCGCATGGGCTGTTACTATCGCGCCTCGCCTGCCTGGAGCCTCTGCGTGCCCGACGTCATCCTGCGACTCGCCCTGCCCTCGCCACTGCGCCGGCTGTTCGACTACCTCGCCCCGCCTGGCGTGTCGGCTCGTGACCTGCAGCCCGGCGCACGGCTGCGCGTCCCGTTCGGGCGGCGCGAGATGATCGGCGTGCTGATCGAGGTCAGCGACCACAGCGAGGTGCCGGCCGGCAAGCTCAAGCCGGCGCTGCAACTGCTCGATCTGCAAGCGCCGGTGCCGCCGGCGCTGATGCGCCTGTGCCAGTGGACCGCACAGTATTACCAGCACAGCCTGGGCGACACTCTGAGCTGGGCGCTACCGGTGCTGTTGCGCCAGGGCGAGCCCGCTGAAGCGCGCCAGGAGCGTTTCTGGCTGATCGCCAAGGACGCCCACCTGGACGACCCGCGCCTGGCCCGCGCGCCCCGCCAGCGCGAAGCATTGAAGACGATCGCCCAGCATCCCCATGGCGTCTCCCATCAGTTACTGAGCCAACTGCAGATCAATCGCGACAGCCTGCAACTGCTGCAGGAGAAGGGCCTGGTGCGTGTCGAGGTGCGCCGCCTGAGCAGCCCGGAGCGCCACGCCAACTGGCTGGCCCAGCCGGAATTGCCGCTCAACGCCGAGCAGCGCGCCGCAGCAGAGGCGGTGCGCGCCGGCTTTGACGACTTCAACGCCTTCCTGCTGGCCGGCGTGACCGGCAGCGGCAAGACCGAGGTGTACCTGCAACTGATCCGCGAAACGCTCGAGGCCGGCAAACAGGCCCTGGTGCTGATTCCCGAGATCAACCTCGGCCCGCAGACCCTGGCGCGCTTCGAGCGCCGCTTCAACGCGCGCATCGCCCTGCTGCACTCGGCGGTCAATGACCGCGAGCGCCTGGATGCCTGGCTGGCCGCCCGCGATGGCGAGGCCGACATCATCATCGGCACCCGCTCGGCGCTGTTCACGCCGATGAAGCGCCCCGGGTTGATCATCATCGACGAAGAGCACGACGCTTCCTATAAACAGCAGGAAGGCCTGCGCTACCACGCCCGCGACCTGGCCGTGGTGCGCGCCCACCAGGAAAACGTGCCGATCGTGCTGGGCTCCGCCACGCCCTCGCTGGAAAGTCTGCACAACGCCCACAGCGGCCGCTACGCGATGCTGCGCATGAACCAGCGCGCCGGCGGTGCCCAGCCGCCGCGCTTCCTGCGCCTGGATATCAAGAGCCGGCCGCTGGATGCCGGCATGTCGCCGCCGCTGCAGCAGGCCATTACCCAGACCCTGGCCGCCGGCCAGCAGGTGCTGGTGTTTCTCAACCGCCGCGGCTTCGCGCCAACGCTGCTGTGCCACGAATGCGGCTGGCTGTCCGAGTGCCCGCGCTGCGATGCGCGCATGACCGTTCACCAGCGCAGCCGTGAGCTGCGCTGCCACCATTGCGGTCACGCCGAGCGCCAGCCGAGCAACTGCCCGAGCTGCAACAACGTCGACCTGCGCCCGGTCGGCGCCGGCACCGAGCGCGCCGAAGAACGCCTGGAGATTCTCTTCCCGGACGCGCCGGTGCTGCGCGTGGATCGCGACAGCACCTCGCGCAAGGAGGCGATGACCACCCTGTTCAATACCGTGCAGCGTGGCGAGCCGTGCATCCTCGTCGGCACCCAGATGCTCGCCAAGGGGCACCACTTCCCGCGCGTCACCTTGGTGGCGATTCTCGATGCCGACGGTGGCCTGTTCTCTGCCGACTTCCGCGCCAGCGAGCGCATGGCCCAGCTGATCGTCCAGGTGGCTGGCCGTGCAGGGCGCGCCGAAGAGCCGGGCAAGGTGATCATCCAGAGCCACCTGGCCGACCACCCATTGCTGGTGCAGCTTACCGAGCAGGGCTACTTCGCCTTTGCCGACCAGGCCTTGAGCGAACGCCGCGCTGCCGGCCTGCCGCCGTTCTGCCACCTGGCCCTGCTGCGCGCCGAAGCGCACAAACCCGGCCAGGCCGAAGGCTTCCTCGACGAAGCCTGCAGCGAAGCCGAGCAGCTGCTGAACGAACTGGCTCTCAGCGGCATCGAACTGCTGGGCCCGGTGCCTGCGCCCATGGAGCGCCGCGCCGGGCGTTATCGCGCGCAGTTGCTGCTGCAGGGCAACGCCCGGGCGCCACTGCACAAGCTGCTGGCGCACTGGCTGCTGGTACTGGAAAGCCTGCCCAGCGGCCGTGCGGTGCGCTGGTCGCTGGATGTAGACCCGATCGACCTGTTCTGAGCACGCCTCGCTCGCATCCGGCGACAACTACGCCGCGCTTTATCCAAGCCGCCGGTGGCTTGCCGCCGGCCGCTGCTTTTATAATGCGCAGTTTTCCACCTACGCTTTCGAGCGGCGCCGCACCTCGCGGCCGAACGAGCAGACCATGAAAGACAGTATTCGCCACCTGATCCAGCAAGCCCTGACCCGCCTGACCGCCGAAGGCGTGCTGCCCGACGGCCTGAGCCCGACGATTCAGGTGGAGAACACCCGGGACAAGACCCACGGCGACTTCGCCAGCAACATCGCCATGATGCTGGCCAAGCCGGCCGGCATGAAACCGCGTGACCTGGCCCAGAAGCTGATCGACGCGCTGCCTGCCGATGCGCAGATCAGCAAGGTCGAAATCGCCGGCCCGGGCTTCCTGAATTTCTTCCAGAACAGCGACGCCCTGGCCGAGCGTTTGGAAGCGGCCCTGGCCGATGAACACCTGGGCGTGCGCAAGAGCGGCCCGGCGCAACGCGTGGTCGTCGACCTGTCGTCGCCAAACCTGGCCAAGGAAATGCACGTCGGCCACCTGCGCTCGACCATCATTGGCGACGCCGTGGCGCGGGTGCTGGAATTCCTCGGCGACGAGGTGATCCGCCAGAACCACGTGGGCGACTGGGGTACCCAGTTCGGCATGCTGCTGGCCTTCATGGAAGAGAACCCGGCGGCGGCGGAAAGCGAGCTGGCCGACCTGGAAGGTTTCTACCGCGCCGCCAAGAAACGCTTCGACGAGTCGCCGGAGTTCGCCGAGCGCGCCCGCGCCCTGGTCGTGGCGCTGCAGGCCGGCGAGCCGGAATGCCTGCGCCTGTGGAACCGCTTCAACGCGATTTCCCTGAGCCACTGCCAGAAGGCCTACGACCGCCTGGGCGTCAAACTCACCCCGGCCGACGTCAAGGGTGAGAGCGCCTACAACGCCGACCTGGCCAATGTGGTTGCCGACCTACGCAGCAAAGGCCTGCTCACCGAGGACAACGGCGCCCAGTGCGTATTCCTCGACGAATACAAGAACGCCGAGGGCAACCCGCTGCCGGTGATCGTGCAGAAGGCCGGCGGCGGCTACCTGTACTCGACCACCGACCTGGCGGCCATGCGCTACCGCAGCCAGGTGCTCAAGGCCGACCGCGCGCTGTATTTCGTCGATCAGCGCCAGGCCCTGCACTTCCAGATGGCCTTCGAAGTCGCCCGCCGTGCCGGCTTCGTGCATGCGGGCATGGAGCTGGAGCACATGGGCTTCGGCACCATGAACGGCGCCGATGGCCGCCCGTTCAAGACCCGTGACGGCGGCACCGTGAAGCTTATCGACCTGCTCGACGAAGCCGAACTCCGTGCTTACGAGCTGGTGAAAGAGCGCAACGATCAGCGCGCAGCCAAGGGGGAGACGCCGTTCGAAGAAGCCGAACTGCGCGAAATTGGCCGGGTCGTGGGTATTGCCTCGGTGAAATACGCCGACCTGTCCAAGCACCGCACCAGCGACTACAGCTTCAACTTCGAACTGATGCTCAGCTTCGAGGGCAACACCGCGCCCTACCTGCTGTATGCCTACACCCGTACCGCGAGCATCTTCCGCAAGCTGGGCAAGGGCACCGAGGAGATCGGCGGGCATATCGAACTTCAGGCACCCCAGGAAATCGAACTGGCCGGCAAGCTGGCGCAGTTCGGTGAAGTCCTGAGCAGTGTCGCCGACAAGGGCACGCCGCACCTGCTGTGCGCTTACCTCTACGACGTGGCCGGGCTGTTCTCCAGCTTCTACGAGCACTGCCCGGTGCTCAGCGCCGAAGACGAAGGCACCCGTCAGAGCCGCCTGCGCCTGGCCGCACTGACCCGCCGTACCCTCAAGCAAGGCCTGCAACTGCTGGGCCTGGAAACCCTGGAGCGCATGTAAGTGGCAGCCCGCAAGAAGCCAGCACCCAAGCGCGGCGCCAGCCGCTACAAGGCCCCGAGCAAACGCCCGGTACCGGGCTGGATCTGGCTCGCCTGCGGGCTGGCAGTAGGCGTGTTCGTCACCCTGCTGCTCAACCTCAAGCCGGGCGACGAGGCGGTCAAGCGCGACAAGCCACAACCGGAGCGAGGCAGTACCTCGGCCAAACCAACGCCTTCGGCGACCAGCCAGGAACCGGGCAAGCCCAAGTACGACTTCTACACCCTGCTGCCGGAATCGGAGGTGATAGTTCCGCCGGATGCCGTGCCGCCACCTACTACAGCAACACCGGAGACCAAGCCGGTAACCCCCGAGGAAGCCGCCAAGATCGATGCCGCCCGCGCCCAGGCTGCGCTCAATGGCGAAACGCCTCCGCCGCCGCCACCGGTAGCCAAACCGGCGGAGACCAGCCAAGCACCACTGACCACGCAATTCTTCCTGCAGGCGGGCTCCTTCCCCAGCAAGGACAAGGCCGAAAGCATGCGCGCGCAGATCATCCTGCTCGGTCAGAACGTGCGGGTGGAATCCGGCACCGTACAGGACAAGACCTGGCACCGCGTGCTGGTCGGCCCCTTCGCCAATCGCGAGCAACTGGCGAGCGCCCAGAAGACCCTGGCAGCCGGCGGTTTCGGCAACCTGCTGTTACAGCAGCGCCAGCTACGCTGATCGCCTTTAACAGGCGCGCCCGGTTGAAAAACCGCGGCGGGCCCCCATCTGAGTTTTCATCAGGGCCATTTCGCCCCGCAGCGTGGAGACTCTCCCTTGACCACCATCGTTTCAGTCCGCCGCCATGGCAAAGTCGTCATGGGTGGCGACGGCCAGGTTTCGCTCGGCAACACCGTGATGAAAGGCAATGCCAAGAAGGTTCGTCGCCTCTACCACGGCGAGGTGATTGCCGGTTTCGCCGGTGCCACCGCTGACGCCTTCACCCTGTTCGAACGCTTCGAAGCGCAGCTCGAAAGGCACCAGGGCCACCTGGTGCGCGCCGCCGTCGAACTGGCCAAGGACTGGCGTACCGATCGTTCCCTGAGCCGCCTGGAAGCCATGCTGGCAGTGGCCAACAAGGACGCCTCGCTGATCATCACCGGCAACGGTGACGTGGTCGAACCCGAGCATGGCTTGATCGCCATGGGCTCCGGTGGCGGCTTCGCCCAGGCGGCGGCCCTGGCACTACTGCAAAAAGGCAGCGAAGAGCTGGGCGCCCGCGAGATCGCCGAAACCGCGCTGAACATCGCCGGCTCGATCTGCGTGTTCACCAACCAGAATCTGACCATCGAGGAGCTGGACTCGGCTATCTAAGCCAGTCCGGATCGGAGCCCGCTCATGTCCATGACACCCCGCGAGATCGTTCACGAACTCAATCGCCACATCATCGGCCAGGACGATGCCAAGCGCGCCGTCGCCATCGCCCTGCGCAACCGCTGGCGGCGCATGCAACTGCCGGCCGAGCTGCGCGCCGAGGTCACGCCGAAGAACATCCTGATGATCGGCCCCACTGGTGTCGGCAAGACCGAGATCGCCCGTCGCCTGGCCAAACTGGCCAATGCGCCGTTCCTCAAGGTCGAAGCCACCAAGTTCACCGAAGTCGGCTACGTCGGCCGTGACGTCGAATCGATCATCCGCGACCTCGCCGATGCCGCATTGAAGATGCTCCGCGAGCAGGAAATCATCCGCGTGCGCCACCGCGCCGAAGATGCCGCCGAAGACCGTATTCTCGATGCCCTGCTGCCGCCGGCACGCAGCGGTTTTGCCGAAGAGGCCGCGCCGAACGGTGATTCCAACACCCGCCAGCTGTTCCGCAAGCGCCTGCGTGAGGGCCAGTTGGACGACAAGGACATCGACATCGAAGTGGCCGACAGCCCGGCCGGTATCGAAATCATGACCCCGCCCGGCATGGAAGAAATGACCAGCCAGTTGCAGAACCTGTTCTCCAACATGGGCAAGGGCAAGAAAAAGAGCCGCAAGCTCAAGGTCAAGGATGCACTCAAGCTGGTGCGTGACGAGGAAGCCGGTCGCCTGGTCAACGAGGAAGAACTCAAGGCCAAGGCACTCGAAGCCGTCGAGCAGCACGGCATCGTGTTCATCGACGAAATCGACAAGGTGGCCAAGCGTGCCAATGCTGGCGGTGCTGACGTATCCCGCGAAGGCGTACAGCGCGACCTGCTGCCGCTGATCGAAGGCTGCACCGTCAACACCAAACTGGGCATGGTCAAGACCGACCACATCCTGTTCATCGCCTCGGGTGCCTTCCACCTCAGCAAGCCGAGCGATCTGGTGCCGGAGCTGCAGGGTCGCTTGCCGATTCGCGTAGAACTCAAGGCCCTGAGCCCGGAAGATTTCGAACGCATCCTCAGCGAGCCCCATGCATCGCTCACCGAGCAGTACGTGGCGTTGCTGCAGACCGAAGGCCTGGGCGTGGAATTCGTCGAAGACGGCATCAAGCGCATCGCCGAGATCGCCTGGCAGGTCAACGAGAAGACCGAGAACATCGGCGCTCGTCGCCTGCATACGCTGCTGGAGCGTCTGCTCGAAGAAGTGTCGTTCAGCGCTGGTGACCTGGCGGGCCAGCAGAACGGCGAGACCATTCGCATCGACGCGGCCTACGTGAACAGCCATCTGGGCGAACTGGCGCAGGACGAAGACCTGTCGCGCTACATTCTCTGATAGCCTGACCCTGCACGGCGCCGCCTGGCGCCGTGCAGTCTTTCAGCCCGCCTGGAGCCAGTCGTGCTCATCCCCACTTCGATCAAGTTGCACAAGGCCTCGCGCATTCTGGAGCTGCACTACGGCAGCGATAGCTATCGGCTGCCCGCAGAGTTTCTGCGTGTGCATTCCCCCTCCGCCGAAGTGCAGGGCCACGGCAAGCCGATCCTGCAGACCGGCAAGATGAACGTCGCGCTGACCGGCATCGAACCTGCTGGCAACTACGCCCTCAAGCTGACCTTCGACGACGGCCACGACAGTGGTCTGTTCAGCTGGGATTACCTGCACCAACTGGCCCTGCGCCAGGACGAGCTGTGGCGTGATTATCTGGACGCCGTGGCTGCCGCCGGCCAATCCCGTGACCCGAACGAGTCGGTCGTCCGCCTGATGCTCTGATGCCCCTGATAGTCGCTGGAGCGGGCCTGGCGCCCACCTGGACGAACACCGGCTGAAAATAGACACGCCCGATATGGGATCGGGCGTTCGGCAGCCGACTCAGGATTGAGTACCGGAAGCGTTCGTGGTCGCCGCTCCTGGAGTGGTGACAGGCGTCGCTGGCGCCGTGGTGGTGGCCTTGGTGGCTGCCGTTTTTTTCGCTGCTGGCTTGCCGGCGGGCTTGGCCACCGATTTAACCGCGGGCTTGGCTGCGGTTTTAGCCGCTGGTTTGACTGGGCTCCTGGCAGCGGCGGCCGGCTTGGCTGCCACCGCCTTGCTCGCCGGTGCTTTCTTGGTAGCTGACGTTTTGGCAGCAACGGGGGTGGCGACAGGCTTCGCAGCGGCGGTGCTGGCCGTCTTGCTGCTGGCAGTCGCCCTGGTCGCGGTCGCCGGCTTGGCCGCGGCCTTTTTAACCGTCGTCTTGCTAGACACGCCGGTCAGCGCCTCCAGCTGGCGGGTCAGCAGCTCGACCTTGTCGTTGAGCGCCTTGACCTCGTTACGACTCGGCACGCCCAGGCGGGAGATGGCACTGTTGAGACGCTTGTCGAACGCCTCCTCGAGCTCGCCCCATTTGCCGATCGCCCTGTCCTTGACCTCCTCGACTCGAGAGCGAGTCGTGCCGGCAGACGACTCGACCGACGCCTTCAGTGCATCGGCCTGCTTAGCGTCGCTGCTCTTGGCGGCTTTCTCAGCCTTCTCGCCATCCTTGACCAGGGTATCGAACAGCTTGGAGCCGTCCTTGCTGACCTTGGAGTAAGCACCCAAGCCTGCCAGCCAGATCTGCCGCGAGTACTTTTCAACCTCGCCGATCCACGAGCTGGTCTGTTTCTCGGTTTTCTTTTTGACAGCCATCCTGCTCTCCTCATTGGGTATGCACGACACGCTCGAGCAACGCGCTCAGCCAATCCAGCTTAGCAGACAGGGCTCCGATAGCCTGTCGAGCAGAAATCCTGGTGCATCACCACAACGTCCTGAATGGCGACGGTTGATCGACATCGCGCAACGGGCAGAGGAAAGGGTTTGTCGCTGACGCAGGCCCTCGACCTGTTGCACCTGTGTGGAGATGGCCTGTACGGCACGGGCTTGTCGAATACCATAACGAAGAGAATCAGCACGGGGGAAAGACGCTGATTTTGCTGCAGCCCCACCGCCAAGCAATACCTGCGAGCGTGGCCGCTCGCAGGCTTGAGATGGCTGAATCAGCTATTGGCCGGCGGCGTTGCACCGTTGGCAGCACTGGTAGCAGGAGTTGAGCTGGGGGCTGCCTCGGTTGCCGGCTTGCTCGCGACAGCCGCTGCGGCAGGCTTACTGGCGCCAGGCTTTGCGGCGGGTTTGGCAGCAGCAGGTTTTGCTGCTGGTTTAGCGGCAGGCTTGGCAGCAGCCTTGGTTACCGGCTTGGCAGTAGCAGGCTTGGCAGCTGTCGGGGCGGCCGGCTTAGCAGCAGCTTTGGTGGCTGACTTGGTAGCAGCATTAGCGGCAGGCTTGGCAGCAGTGGATTTCGCAGCCGGTTTTGCCACCGTCTTGCTAGCCGGTTTAGCTGCAGTCGGTTTAGCTGCAGCTTTAACAGCCGGCTTCGCTGCTGGCTTGGCGGTAGCCGATTTTGCAGCGGCTTGAGCAGAGGGCTTGGCGGCGGCCTTTGCAGCCGGCTTGGCAGCAGGCTTGGCTGTAACTCTGGTTGCTGGTTTGGCGGTGGCCGGTTTCGCGGCAGCTTGAGTGGCCGCTTTGGCAGCAGGTTTTACCGCTGCTTTGGCCACTGGCTTGGCAGCAGGTTTCGCAACCGCCTTGACGGCTGGTTTGGCTGCAGACTTCGCTGCCGCTTTGGCGGCAACCGGCTTGGCCTGGACCTTGTCACGGCTGGACAGCGCCTTGCCGGCCGCTTCGCGCACCTTGCCAACACCCTGGGCCAGTTTCAGGCTTTCCTGGGCATCGCGCTTGAGCTGCACGATGTACTGGCGGGTTTCAGTCTGGCGAGACTGCAACGCATCGAGCGCACCCTCCAGCTCGTCCACCGCTGCCTTGGCCTTGGATTGTGCCTTGGCCTTGCCGTCGGCGACGGCAGACTGCAATTTGCCGCGCGCCTTGTGCAGTTTTTCCTGGGCACTACCGCGCTGCTTTTCCAGTTTGGCGAGAATCTTCTCGGCATCTACCAGCGCTTGCGAGCAGGCGTTTTCAAGGTGCTCTAACAAACTTCCGGACAGCTGCTGCAGCAGATGCAAAGGGGTAGTGACCGATTTTTTCTTAACGGTTTTTGTGGCCGGCATGACGCGCCTCCAGGCGGATGGGATAAAGCCATACTAGGTATGTGAATTTGCGCCCGCCGCAGGCACTTTGCAAGCACCCGCGCAAGGTCTGTAGAGACACGACCGGGCAGGCCGCTAAAACGACAACGCCGCGAACAATCGCGGCGTGGTGGCTTAAACGACTGCAGCAGAGGCCTGCTGCTTGTGGGCGGTATGCAGCACTTCGATGAGGCAGTCCTCGAGCTCGAAACGCTCGTGAAGCATTTGCCCCAGGCGTTTGAGTTCGCCGCTTACCGCATCGACATCGCCGCAATCACCGGCATCACAGCGATCGTTGAACGCGAGAGCGGCTTCGGTGATCACCTCGATTCGCGGGTAGATCTGCTTGGCCAGCTCCAGGCCGCGCTGATCATCGAACGCGCGCGCCTCCTCGTTGAGCTGCTGATAAACCTCGAAGTGCCCAGCGGACACATAGTCGACGAGGATTTCACAGAAACGCTGCAGCACCGCCGCATCACTGACGTCGCTGATGGCCACATAGGCCTTGACCAACTCGGCACGTTCCTGCAACCAGCGGTCGATCAACAGATGTACGCCGCCCCACCGCTCCTGCGCATTCTGGCAACTTTCGAGCATGGTGATCTTGCTCCCTTATCGGTATGTCCTGTGGGCATCGGGCGTTGACCGTTGTTCAACCTGTCGTCGCCGCGAATCGAAAACTGGCTGGTCGCCTGTCGGCATTCCCTCCGGCCAAATGTCGCTGCGTACAGCGACGGCAAACGCATCACGAATCGGTCCCTGAACGTGTAGCCGAGTCAGGACACTAGCATGATTCCGATTGCAGTCCGACCTCTCATTTCGTCTCAGATTATGCCTGCCCCCATCCCCCTTCAAGTGCGTGATGGCGGGCGCCGACATGGGGCGACGCCAGTACTCTTTGCTCAGTCGCCGGCAGGCATGCGCGGCGGCTCGGCACCTACCACGGCAACCTGACCACTGAGGCGTCGGTCGAGCAGCCCCAGGCCTTCCTGAAACAAGCGGTTGCTGCGCTCCACCTCACCCAGCTGCGCGAGCAGGCGCGCCAGCTCTGCGCAGGTCTCGGGATGGCGATCAAGGGTCAGGCTGGCCTCGAAATAATCGCGCGCCTTGCCCCACAGCTGGTTATGCAGACTCAGGCGCCCGAGGGTAAGCAGCAAGCCGGCATCATTGGGGTGCTGCTCGAGCCAACCTTCTGCATTGCGCAGCTGTTTGGCCGAATCGCGCCCCCGCAGGAGCCCGTAAAGGCGCGCCAGTCGGCTGTCGTACTCACGGTTCAGCGCCTTGCTGAGCAGCTCTTCGGCACCGGGCTCAGCGCCCAGCGCGCGCAACCGGTCGGCATACACCGCGAGCAGTTCGGGCTCACCACGCAGGTTCGGCGACAAGCGCTCCCAAGCTTGTGCGAGCGACGGCAATGCGCCGTCGCCTGCATCATTGAAGTCCAGGCCGAGCAGGTACTCACGCCAGGCGCGGCGTTCCAGCGCCATCAGCTCGGCAGGCGCCATGGCCTTTTCCTTGCGCAACACCGGCAGCAGCTTGAGCACCGCCTGCCAGTCGCCCCGGGTGGCGTAGAGCTGCTGCAGCTGGCGCAGCACCTGCGGGTTGTGCGGATGACGCTCGTGCATCACCAGCAGGGTTTCCTGAGCGTTGTCGACTTCACCACGGGCCAGTTGCAGCTCGGCGTGGGTCAGGGCAATGGCCAGCTCGGCGTTGGGCTGGCGCTGCAGCGCCTCTTCCAGCAGGGCGTCGCTTTGTTCGTAGTGCTCGAGATTGTGGGCAGCACGGGCGGCGCCCAGGTAGTGGATCAAGGGGCGCGGCTCGTTGCGCGCGATGCGACTCAGGTGCGTCTGCGCCTTGCTCCAGCGGCCTTCGATCAGCTCCTGAAAGCCGTGCTCGGACGCGCTGCGCACCCGACGTTCGCGGTGCAGGCGCGACCAGGGGTTGATCAGCCCAACCGACACCAGCAGTGCCCGAATCAGAACCCGCAGCAGCCACAGTGCCAGGACGAGCGCGACGATCAGCAGCACGAACGCCCACAACGTCGACTCGTAGCGAAACCCCTTGTAGGCGAACAGCACATAGCCCTGGTGCTCGGAAACCGCCAGGCCCAGCAGTGCCAGCCCGCCGATCACCAGCACGGTGAGCAACAGCAGGTAAACGCGCTTCATGGGCGCTCCTCCCCAGCATTCTCGCCAGGGGCATCCTTGAGACGCTCACGCGCCGACTGCTTGTGCTCGATGTAGGCCTGCACGGCATTGAGCGATTCGCTGAGCTCGGGCGCCTTGACCTCGATGGGTTGGTCGACCAGCTCGCCAACGCGGGTGCGCAGGGCGCGGCTGTCCGGGTTGTCACGATTGAAGTTGGCGTCCAGAACCTCGGCAGCCTGTTGCAGCGCCTGCCGATAGACCTGGGTCTGCCCGTGCAACGCGGCCCATTGCGCCTGTTCGAGCGCCAGGCTCAGCGCCAGGCGCACTTGGCTCAGGCTCTGCCCGGCCAGCAGCGGACGCACGTTCTGATCGGCATTGAAATCGAGGCGGAAATACTGCGAGAGCTTGTGCAGGGTCTGGCCCCACCAGGTACCCGGCTCGCTTTCGGCGGCCAGCTCGCCGAGCACGCCGCCATCGGCGACGAACTTCGGATTGAGGGAATTGAGCTGCGCAGCTTGTTCGCGCAGTGCGCCGAGCTGCAGGAACAGCCCGGTGCGATCGGGGTTATCGGTAGCGCGCAACGCCTCCAGGCTCTTCGCCAATTGCTCACGGGCAGCGAAGGCAGCCGGGTCATCCTGGTCACGAAGGATTTCATCGGCGGCCTGCACCAGCGCGGTGGCGCTGTTGATGTCCTGCAACGCCGACAGGCGCAGGCTGGCCAGGCGCAGCAGGTGCTCGGCCTCGGCCAGGCGCCACTCCTGGCGGCTGGCACCCAGCACGGTTTCCAGGCGGCGATTGAGCAATTGCTGGTCGCCCTGCAACTGCGCCACCAGTTGGCGACGCTCCTCGAGCTCTTCCACGCTGGGCAACTGCTCGAAGCGGCCAGTGAGGCTCTCGGTGCGCTGGGTCAATGCCTGGGTCTGGCTGCGAGCCTGCTCGAGCTGGCCGGACTGTTGCTGTGCCTCGCCTTGCAAGACGCGCAGTTGCCAGGCACTCCAGCCACCAACGCCAACACCGATGGCGCCGACCAACAGGGCCACGGCGGCAATCGCCGAGCCGCGCGCCGCCGGTTTGGCCTCGGCAACGACTGGGGACGATTCGGGGGCGGTCTGCACAGGCTGATCCTGCTCTTTCGGGGAAGTCGCTTCGCTCACGTATCCATCCTTTGCTTCAAGAGTCGGGCGAAGCCTGCGCACGCAAGGCCGCCAACAACGCCGCGGTGTCGGCACCACGGCAATCCACAACATCAACCGCACCGAGCGCGCGGGCCATCTGGGCGACACGCGGGCTGGGCACGAACAAGGGTAGCTGCGCCAGCGTGGGCCAGTCATCCGCCGCCAGTTGCTGCAGATGCGTCAGGCCCTGCCCACTGCTGACCACCAGGCCATTCAAGCGTTCCACCTGTATCAGCCGCTGCAGCGTACCGGCGGGGTAGGCTGGCAGCACACGGCGATACACCGGCAGATAGTCCACCTCGACGCCTTGCGCCTGCAAGCGCTCGGCCAGCAGGGTGCGGCCATCCTCGCCGCGAATGATCAACACCCGGGGAAACATCGCCTCCTTGAGCACCCTCTGCAACTCGGGCAGCTCCAGCAAGGCTTCGCTGTCGTCGCCGGCGCCCGGCCAACACACCGTCAGGCCGTAGTCGGCGAGAATCTGCCCGGTACCGGCGCCGACGCTGAACCAGGGTTGATCGGCAAGCGGCTGCGGCCAGTAGCGATCCAGCAATTCGAGACCGAAGCGGGCGGCGGGTTTGCTCACCACGATCACCGCCGTGTAACGGTGCAGCTCGCAGATGGTGGCGCTGTGCTGGGGCGTTTCCGGTAGTTGCTCGATACCCAGCAGGGGCAGGCAGGCGCCATGCATACCTTCGCCCGCGAGGGACTGGGCCAGCGCCTGGCACTCCTGCTCGGGGCGGGTCAGCAGCAGGCGCCAGCCAGTCACGGGGCAGCGGCCTCGCCGTAGACAGCTGCGAGAATCTCGCCGGCACCCTGGGCCAGCAGCGCTTCGGCGACCTCGATGCCGAGGCGCTCGGCGTCCTCGGCCGAACCGCGCTGTTCGGCGCGCAACAGGCGGCTGCCATCCGGCTCACCGACCAGGCCGCGCAGCCACAGTTGCTCGCCTTCGAGAATCGCGTAACAGGCGATGGGTACCTGGCAGCCGCCATTGAGGCGCTTGTTCATGGCGCGCTCGGCCGTTACCCGCAGCGCGGTCTCGGTGTGGTTGAGCGGCGCCAGCAGTTGCTGCAGTTCGGCATCGCCGACCCGGCACTCGATACCGACGGCGCCCTGGCCGCCCGCCGGCAGGCTGTGCTCGGCCGAGATGGAAGCGCGGATGCGCGCTTCGAAACCGAGGCGAATCAGGCCTGCAGCAGCGAGAATGATGGCGTCGTACTCACCGGCATCCAGCTTGGCCAGGCGGGTATTGACGTTGCCACGCAGGAAATGGATTTTCAGATCAGGGCGGCGGGCCAGCAGCTGGGCCTGGCGGCGCAGGCTGGAGGTGCCGACCACACTGCCGGCCGGCAGCGCGTCGAGGCTTTCGAAGGTATTGGACACGAAGGCATCACGCGGGTCTTCACGCTCGCAGATGCAGAACAGGCCAAGGCCCGCGGGAAAGTCCATCGGCACGTCTTTCATGGAATGCACGGCGATGTCGGCCTGGTCTTCCAGCAACGCGGTTTCCAGCTCCTTGACGAACAGGCCCTTGCCGCCGATCTTGGCGAGCGGGGCATCGAGCAGCTTGTCGCCCTTGCTGACCATCGGCACCAGGCTCACCTGCAAACCGGGGTGTGCTGCTTCGAGGCGGGCCTTGACGTGTTCGGCCTGCCACAGGGCCAGGGCACTCTTGCGGGTGGCGATGCGAATTTCGCGGGGCATTTGAACCTTCCAGAAAACCAGTTGCCGCGAATCATAACAGGCTGACGGGCCGCCTACCCGAAGCCGGCTGCGACCCTTCGCCCTACTCGCGGCATGGCCGCTAGATCTGGTTCATCAACTTGCGCACACCCGCCACATGCCGGCGACTGACCACCAGAGCATCGCCGTTGAGGCCCTTGAGATACAGCTGGAAGTGGCCCAGGGGGGTACGTTGCAGGCGCTCGATGCGCTCGCGGGCCACCAGGGCGTTACGGTGGATACGCACGAAACGATCACCGAATTCATCCTCGAGCGCCTTGAGCGGCTCGTCGAGCAACACCTCGCCACCTTCGTGACGCAGGGTCACGTACTTGTGGTCGGCGATGAAATAGATCACGTCATCGAGGGGAATCAGCTCGATACCCTTGCGGGTTCGCGCGCTGATATGACTGCGCGGGCCAACGCCGCTTTCGGCGGCGGGGCGGGTGAGCGCGGCCAGTTGCACGCGGTTGAGGCGCTCGGCTTTCTTCAGCGCGTCTTCCAGGTGCTCGGGGCGTACGGGCTTGACCAGATAGCCCACCGCGCTGACCTGAAAGGCCTCCACGGCGAATTCATCATGGGCGGTGCAGAAGATCACCGCTGGCGGTGCCTCGCGTTCGCAGAGCTTGGCAGCAGCCTGCAGACCATCGAGGCCCGGCATGCGGATATCGAGCAGCACTACGTCGGGTTTGAGGCTCTCGACGAGCGCCAACGCTTCCTCACCATTACTCGCAGAGGGCTCGACCACACGATAACCATCCAGCGCGGCCACCATTCGGCTCAGGCGCTCGCGGGCAAGGGGTTCGTCATCAACGATCAAGACATTCATAATGATCTGGCTTCCTGCATGGGTCTTGCACATGGGTAGCGTAGCCGGGTGTAGTGAAGGCCATCACGGCGCTCCACGCTAAGATTGGCCTGCGGGCCGAAGATCGCCGCAAGCCGCGCATCGATGTTGGCCAGCGCCTGGTGCGTGCCGCGCGAGGCCATGGGCGCGCCACCCTCCTCATAGGGATTGCAGACGCTGAGATGGAATACACCATCGTTGTATGTGGCTGATATCTGCACCAGTCCCCCCTCGATACGTGGCTGGATACCGTAGATCAGAGCGTTCTCCAGCAAAGGCTGCAGGGTCAGCTGGGGAATCGGCAGGTCAGCGGGCACATCGTCAACGTCCCACTGCAACTGTAGCCGTTCGCCAAGCCGGTATTGCTCAATCGACAGGTACCGCCGTGCCAGTTCCAGTTCCTCGCTCCAACTGACGAGGCTACCGGGCTTGGCCAGGCTTGCCCGGAACAGATCGGAGAGATCCAGCACCGCCTGTTCCGCCCTGGCAGAATCTGTGACAACCAGGCTCGCGATGCTGTTCAAACTGTTGAACAGGAAGTGCGGGCGGATGCGTGCCTGCAGCGATTCGATGCGCGCGCGCAGCTCGGCCTGCTCCTGACGCCGCCACTGGCTCTGCAGATAGAAATAGCGCAACAGCAGCGCCGACATGATCAGGCTGATCAGCGCATGGCGCAGGTACAGGTTGACCTCGCCCTCGTGGGGCAACGGGCCGCCCAGGTCGTAGTAGTCGGCCACCGCCGTGCAGCCCAGCGTCAGCCCTACCACCAGGGCGCAGCAGGCCGCCCCCGCCCACATCGCCCGCAGCTTGGCGAGCAATGGCCGCAGGCGGCACAGCAGCGCCGAGGACAGCAGCACGATCCACTGCACGAACAGCGAGGTCAGCGCCAGGCGTACCCAGTCGAAACCGGGCAGCATCGGCTCGGCGAGCACCAGCACCAGCACCAGCAACTCGGCGAGCAATACGGTGCTGAGCAGCGCTTCGGGCTGGCACAGTTCGGGCACGAAGAAATCGTTCGGCGCCGAGGGGGTCGAGGTCTTGCGTCGGTCATTCATCGCTGCAGTTTCGGCGGGCGCTGCGCAACGGGCAAGAGAGGCCACGGCGCGCAGGCTAAATAAGCCACGCAAACACATGGCGAAGGACCGAAACTGTGACCCAGGCGACACTCGTACCGGCCGCTGCGCTGGGTGCCGGGTCTGTTATCATCGACACACTTTTCCGCCATGACGGGCCGCCTTGACCCGTCCGAATACGCCTACAGCCGAGTCATATTCATGAGCCAAGAGAAAACCAACCAGTCCTGGGGCGGCCGCTTCAGCGAGCCCGTCGACGCCTTCGTCGCCCGCTTCACTGCCTCGGTGGAATTCGACAAGCGCCTGTACCGCCACGACATCATGGGCTCGATCGCCCACGCCAGCATGCTGGCCAAGGTCGGTGTGCTCACAGATGCCGAGCGTGACGCGATCATCGACGGCCTCAAGCAGATCCAGGGCGAGATCGAAGCCGGCCAGTTCGACTGGCGCGTTGACCTCGAAGACGTGCACATGAACATCGAAGCGCGCCTGACCGACCGCATCGGCGTGACCGGCAAGAAGCTGCACACCGGCCGCTCGCGTAACGACCAGGTGGCCACCGATATCCGCCTGTGGCTGCGTGACGAGATCGACCTGATCCTCGCCGAAATCACCCGCCTGCAGAAGGGCCTGCTGGAGCAGGCCGAGCGTGAAGCGGAAACCATCATGCCCGGCTTCACCCACCTGCAGACCGCCCAACCGGTGACCTTCGGCCATCACCTGCTGGCCTGGTTCGAAATGCTCAGCCGCGACTACGAGCGCCTGGTCGACTGCCGCAAGCGCACCAACAGCATGCCCCTGGGCAGCGCTGCGCTGGCCGGCACCACCTACCCGATCCAGCGTGAAATCACCGCCGAGCTGCTGGGCTTCGAGGCGGTGGGCGGCAACTCCCTGGACGGCGTGTCCGATCGCGATTTCGCCATCGAATTCTGCGCCGCCGCCTCCATCGCCATGATGCACCTGTCGCGCTTCTCCGAAGAGCTGGTGCTGTGGACCAGCGCGCAGTTCCAGTTCATCGACCTGCCGGATCGTTTCTGCACCGGCAGCTCGATCATGCCGCAGAAGAAGAACCCCGACGTGCCCGAGCTGGTGCGCGGCAAGACCGGCCGCGTGTTCGGCGCCCTGACCGGCCTGTTGACCCTGATGAAAGGCCAGCCGCTGGCCTACAACAAGGACAACCAGGAAGACAAGGAACCGCTGTTCGACGCCGCCGATACCCTGCGCGATTCGTTGCGCGCCTTCGCCGACATGATTCCGGCGCTCAAGCCCAAGCACGCGATCATGCGTGAAGCGGCGCTGCGCGGTTTCTCCACCGCCACCGACCTGGCTGACTACCTGGTGCGCAAGGGCCTGCCGTTCCGCGACTGCCACGAGATCGTCGGCCACGCGGTGAAATATGGCGTGGACAGCGGCAAGGACCTGGCCGAGATGAGCCTCGACGAGCTGCGCCAGTTCAGCGAGCAGATCGAGCAGGACGTATTCGCCGTGCTGACCCTGGAAGGCTCGGTGAATGCCCGTAACCATATCGGCGGCACCGCGCCGGCTCAGGTGCGTGCAGCGGTGGCTCGCGGCCAGAACCTGCTGGCCAGCCGCTAAAAGCGGCTCAGCGAGCACCGGGAAAAGGAGTTCCCATGCCCGAACTGTTGTTGCGTGGCTTGATGCTGCTCGCCGAGATCGCACTTGAAATCATCATCGGCTACGTCTTCTACACCACCGGCTGGTTGTCACTACGACTGCTGACCCTGGGCCACTACCCGAACCTGCCACTGCGCATAAGCGACCCAACGGGTTCGCGCAGTGCATGGGTCGCGGCTTTCGGCTTCTTTTGCCTGGTGGGCCTGCCCTTGACGTGGCTGACAGTCACATACAGCTAAAAAACGCGACGAGATACCTCATGCCCCTGAACATCCGCCCTGCCGTACGCGAAGACGCCGCCCTGATCCTGCGTTTCATCACCGACCTGGCCATCTACGAGAAGGCCGAGCACGAGGTGAAGACCGATGTTGCCGGCATCGAGAACAGCCTGTTCGGCGAGGGCAGCACCACCCACGGCCTGATCTGCGAACTGGACGGCGAGCCGATCGGTTATGCGGTGTATTTCTTCAACTACTCGACCTGGCTGGGCAAGCACGGCCTGTACCTGGAAGACCTGTACGTCACCCCGGAGCAGCGCGGCGTCGGCGCCGGCAAAGCGCTGCTGCGCCACCTGGCCAAGCTGGCGGTGGCGCGCGGTTGCGGGCGTTTCGAGTGGTCGGTACTGGATTGGAACACGCCGGCCATCGAGTTCTACGATTCCATCGGCGCCAAGCCGCAGAACGAGTGGATCGGCTATCGCCTGACTGGCGAAGCCCTGACGAGCTTCGCCGCTGGCTGATCAGTTGCCGAAGCGCGCCTTCATGTGGGCCAGGAACGGCCCCATCAGCGCGTCCTTGTCGGCCGCGATGCGCTGCACGTTGGGGTTCTCGGCGAAGCGCTCGAGCAGTGCTCGGGCTTTTGGGAAATCACCCAGCAGGTCGATGGCGAACAGCTTGTGCGCCACGGCTGCGGCAAGATCGAGGCTGTACAGGAAATACAGGTCAGCCAGGCTCAGGCTATCGCCCGCCACATAGGGCGAGAACCTGCCAAGGCGCTTGAGCGAATCGATCCCGACCAACAGCTCCTCACGGCTCTTGGCCTGAATCGCCGGATCGACCTGCAGGCCGAAGAACGCCTGGGCATAACAGGCGCGGGCCGGCAGCTCGATGTACAGCTCGATATGCTTGGCCAGTTCACGCACCCGCGCCTGTTCGTAGGCGCCGCTGGGCAGCAGCGCAGGCCCCTGCCCCAGCGCCTCGAGGTACTCGAGAATCGCCGACGTCTCGCTGATGTAGCCGTGCTCGCACTGCAGCACCGGCACCTTGCCACGCGGGCTGATCGCCAGGAAGGCCTCGTCGCGGGAGGCGAAAACCTGCACTTCCTCGAACGGCAGGCCTTTTTCCAGCAGCGCGAATTTGACCATGTTGTAGTAGTTGCTGACGGCGAAACCATGGAGCCTGAGCATGGATACGTTTCCTCTGGTAGGCAGACCGGGCTCGGTCAGGACAACACGCTAGCGGCATTCGCCAGGCCCCGCCAGTGGCATTTCGGACAACTGGCCGCAGCCCCTGGGGACTGCTACCCTGCGCCCCGCCCGAGCTACGGGTTGCGCCCGGCGGGTGCAAGCGGCCGGGCAGTTGCCAACCCACGGAATGGAGTTACCCCATGAAGAACCTGTTCTTCTTCGACGCGATGCTCACCCCGAAAATCATCACCTTCGTCTACTGGCTGATGCTGCTCAGCGTAGTGGTGAGCAGCGTGACGATGATGTTCGGCGCCTACGGCAGTTTCCTGGGCGGCCTGGGCACCCTGATCGGCGGTGCCATCGGCGCGCGTATCGGCTGCGAGTTGATGATCGTGCTGTTCAAGATCCACGAGAACCTGCAGAAGATCGCCAATCGCTCCTGACCCAGGCGCACCTCAGGCGACTCGGTTCAGCGCTGGATCGCCTGCCAGGCGGTGACGAAGGCGGCCGCATTGCTCGCCACCTCATCGGCACCCATGCCGGGCCTGTAAAGCGCCGACCCCAACCCGAAGCCACTGGCGCCGGCCGCCACATAGGCCGCCATGTTCGTCGGGGTGATGCCGCCCACCGGCAACAACGCGATGTCCCTGGCGAACACCGCGCGCCAGGCCTTGACGATCAGCGGGCTGAACTGCTCGGCCGGAAACAGCTTGAGCACATGGGCGCCCGCCTCCAGCGCGGCGAACCCTTCGCTCGGGGTCGCCACGCCCGGTGCACTGAACAATCCGGCGGCGCGGCTCGCCTGTATCACCTGCGCATTGCAGTTAGGCGACACCACCAGCCGGCCACCGGCCTGCGCCACCTCCTCGACCTGCCGCGTGCTGAGCACGGTGCCAGCCCCGATCAGTGCGCGATCACCCAACTCGGCCGCCAGCAGGCTGATGCTGTGCAGCGGGTCGGGCGAGTTCAACGGAATTTCGATCGCGCGAAAGCCGGCCTCGTAGAGCGCCAGCCCCACGGGCACGATTTCACGAGGGGTGATGCCACGCAGGATAGCGATCAGCGGCAGCTGCTGCAGGTATGAATCGGACATTGCTGGCCCTCCTTGGGGCGTGATGGTGTCCTGGCGACAGGCATCGCCAGACCGTTCAGTCATGACGCTCGCCAGCCCAGCTCGGCCGAGATGGCATTCGCACAGGCAACCACTTCGGGCACCAGCGCCTGCAAGCGAACGTCCGGCATGTAGGGCACGGCACTGGCGACGCTCAGGGCGGCGACGATCTGCCCACCGGCTTCGCGTATCGGCGCAGCAACGCAGCGAATGCCCAGCTCGTTGTCCTCGAGATCGAAGCTGAAGCCACCGCGGGCGTAATCACTCATCTGCTCACGGAAACTTGCCCAGGCCGACGGGTCGTCCTGCTGGCGCCCGTGCCGGTAGAGTGCCAGCCATTCGCTTTGCGGCAGGTCGAGCATCAGCGACTTGCCGATACCGGTCAGCGCCAGCGGCATGCGCAGGCCGATGCGCGAGCGCATTTCCAGGCCACGGCTGCCCGGCAACTTGTCGATGTACAACACCTCGGCGCCGTCACGCACGCCCAGGTGCACGGTGTCCTGGGTGCGGCGGGCCAAATGTTCGAGGTGCGGCTGCGCCCGCTTCGCCAGCGGCATCTGCGCGCGCGCCTGGTAGCCGAGTTCGATGAGCCTGGGGCCAAGCTGATAGCCGCCGCTGCTACCGCCCAGGGCGCGCAGGTAATCGGCCTGCACCAGCGCCGCGATCAATCGATGGGTGGTGCTGCGCGTACAGCCGATGGCTGCGCCGATGTCGGCCAGGCTGCTGGCGCCGTGGGCAACGGCGTCGAGAACGGCGAGGCCGCGAAACAGTGCCTGGGCACCCGCCGGAGCCGACTTGTCGTGATGTTCTAGCATGGGATTCTCCAGACCATCGACTGTAGCTGCGCCGCGGCCAATTCTCAATATGAAAAACCGACTCCCATATTTCAGGAACAGATACGAGACAGCGATTGCGCATGGTCAGCACCTAGCTGCCCTGTCTACACTGGCCACTTTCCATAGCCCCTGGACCCGCCCCATGAGCACCGACGAGCACGACGACGACACCTTCACCGAGAACACCCTGGTTCAGGCCGTCGAGAATCAGCTGGAATCCGGCGAGCCGGCGTTCGCGCAGGCGGTACTGAACAAGCTGACGCTGGTCGGCCATGCGCGTGAGGAAAGCGTGCAAATGATGGCCATGGTGCTGGCTCACGAGGTGGATGCCATGCTGCGCGAGGATCGGCCCTTCGATGCCGAGCACTACGAGCGGTTGTTGCGCGCCTTGCCGACGCTGCCCGAGGAACACTGACCTCGGCGAACTGCCGTCCGCTTGACTACACTGGGGCTGCGGGATGCTCCCGCGAGCCACGGCCCACGCCGTACACGACAACAACAGGCAGGAGTCACCATGGTCTTTAATGCCGATCTGGTCGCCGAACTGGAAATTCTTTTGCTGTTCAACCTGGACAACGGCCAGGAGGGCCTGAAGATTCACCACGACGCCGCCTCCTCCGCGGTCGCCGCTGCCGGGCGCCTGCACGAGAAAGCGTTGATCACCCTCCCCGATGGCGGTTATCTGACCCGTCTCGGCCATGAGGCCGCCGAACACGCGCAAAGCCTGAAAACCATCCTCACCACCGCCCAGGCACGCTGAACGCCTGACCGTGCCTGCCGCATCAGGCGGTAGGCCTCTCGGCGGCCATTGCGAGCGGGTGCGTGGCGCCTGTAGGCTTGCTCATCACCCGGCCGAGCCCGAGCATGACGCGCCACCTTCCCCTGCGACCCGACATCGATGACGGCATCGACCGCAAGGTGCTGACGCAACTGCGCGCGCGCTTCATGCGCATCAACCACGGTCGTCTGCAGCGCGCCATGCAGGCCCTGTCGAGCCGCCAGCAACGGGTGCTGACACTGTTGCCGCTGCTGTTTCACGTCAATCACCCGCTGCTGCCCGGCTATGTCTCGGCGCAGACTCCAGCGGGCCTGGCCGGCTTCGAGCCCAGCGCAGAGCTGCTCGCCGAAGCCCAGCGCCTGACCCGTTCGTTCGCCTACAAGCCGCCCCGGGCGCCGGCACCGACGCCCATCCATGGCCTGTTTCTGATGGGTAGCCTGGGCACCTTGGCCCAGGCCGAGCAGAGCGACATGGACCTGTGGGTCTGCCACGCCAGCGAACTGGACAGCGATGCCCGCGAAATCCTGCGCCGCAAGTGCGACCTGCTGCAGAGCTGGGCGGCCGGCCAGGGCGCGGAGGCGCACTTCTTCCTGATCGACCCCGAGCGCTTTCGCAGCGGCGCACGGGACGCGCAGCTGACCTCGGACGACTGCGGCACCACCCAGCATGTCCTGCTCCTCGACGAGTTCTACCGCACGGCGATCTGGCTGGCCGGGCGCATGCCGCTCTGGTGGTTGGTACCGGCCAGCGACGAACATCGCTACGCCCATGTGACCGGTACCCTGCTGAGCAAGCGCTTCATCCGTGGCGAGGACGTACTCGACCTCGGCCACCTTGCCCAGGTGCCGGCCGGCGAGTTTATCGGCGCCGGCATGTGGCAGCTGTTCAAGGGCATCGAATCGCCCTACAAATCGGCACTCAAGCTGCTGCTCACCGAGGTGTACGCCAGCGAGCACCCCCAGGTGCGCTGTCTGTCGCTACGCTTCAAGCAGGCGGTGTATGACGGCCAGCTCGACCTCGACGAGCTGGATCCCTACGTGCTGATCTACCGCCGCCTGGAGGAGTACCTGCAGGCCCGCGGCGAAACCGAGCGCCTCGAACTGGTCAGGCGCTGCCTGTACCTGAAGGTCAACAAGAAGATCAGCAAGCCGCCGCGCCACCGCGAAAAGAGCTGGCAGCGCCTGCTGCTCGAGCGGTTGACGGGCGAATGGGGCTGGGGCGAGCGCCAGCTGATCCTGCTCGACAGTCGTAGCCAGTGGAAAGTCCGCCAGGTGACCGCCGAACGCCAGGCGTTGGTCAATGAGCTCAACTACAGCTACCGCTTTCTGTCGATGTTCGCCCGCAGCCGTCCTGAAGGCGCGGCCGCCAGCACACGCGACATGGCGGTGCTGGGCCGGCGCCTGTACGCCGCCTTCGAGCGACGGGCCGGCAAGGTGGAATTCATCAACCCGGGCATCGCCCCGGATCTGGGCGAAGACACCCTGACCCTGGTGCATGCCCCTGCGCCCAGAGGCGAGCGCTGGGCACTCTACAATGGCAGCCTCGGCGCCCAGGAATGGCCGGACTTCGCGCCCCTGCGCAAGTCGCGCAGCCTGATCGAACTGCTCGCCTGGAGCCACCGCAACGGCGTTATCGACAGCGCCACGCGCCTGTCGCTGCACCCGGGCGACAGCGACCTCAGCGAGTTCGAACTGAGCCAGTTGCTGGGCTGCCTGGCGCAAGCCCTGCCAATGCCCCTGGCAAGCGTGAGCGAAGCGGCCCTGGCGCACCCGCGCCGGCCAACCGAGGAGCTGTTGCTGATCAACGTCGGTCTCGATCCGCTCAAGCAGCACAGCCAGATGAATGTACACATGACCAGCGAGCGCACCGACCCCCTGGGTTATTCGGGCGTACGCGACAATCTGGTGCGGACCCTCGACCGCATCACCCTCAACAGCTGGAACGAACTGCTGGTGGAGCGTTATGAGGGGGCGACCGCCCTGCTCGATTGCCTGAGCGATGTACTCAATGCCCGATCTGCCAGGGGCGAGCGCGCCAATCTTCGGGTGTTCTGCTTTTGCCGCAACCGCGCCGTGACCATCGCCGAACGTGTCGAAAGCCTGCTGAGCGAGCTGACCGGCTATCTCGACCGCGGCGAGCAACCGCGTTATCTGCTGCAGATCGCCCGTCGCTACCACCTGCTCGACCTGCTGCCCGGCAATGTCCGCCACACGACCCTGGACGGTCTGCCAGCGCTGCTCGAACACCTGGCTCAGGATCGTGCCGAGTACAGCCCGCTGCACCTCGACCACAACGCTCTGGAAGGCGAAGACCTGGCGCTGATTCTGGAGGCCGGTCGCCCTGCGTGCGTGCAAGTGTTCTATCGCCTGAACGAGGCAGATGGTCTGGCGCAGATCACCGTGCTGGACGAGTGCGGTGCGGTCTGGCGAACCCAGGCGCCCTTTCACAATGAAACCAGCCTGCTAACGCCGCTGCATCGCTTTCTGCAAGCGATGCTCTACCGCCGCGAAAGCGTGCAACCCCTGGAAAACCCGCAGCCGGTGCTGGAAATCGCCTACTACCAGCTGGTGCCCGCGGCGCCGCTGCGTGCGCAACGCCTGGAGCCGCGCCCGGTGCCACTCAACGATGTGATCCAGCCGTTCTATGACGTACAAGCCATCGTCGAGCCGGGTAGCGGCGCACGCGGCCATGTCAGCCTGTTCTGCAATCATCGGGAGTTTTCGGAGCTCGAGTACGGCGAAAACCTGTTCGCCAGCGTGGCCAGGCACATCCTCGCCCAACGCAGCGAAGAACAGCCCTATCCCTGCTACATCACCGATCTGGATCTGTCGGCGCTGCTCGGCGAACGGCAACCCTCGGTGGTGCACTACCTGCGCTACAAGGCCAGCCTCGAGGAGGCGCTGAACAGCGCGTTGCGTACGCTGTAAAGCTATTGCCTGGTGCCAGGCTGCGGGCCACGGGGCGTGACCCGGATTACCGAAGACCGGCTCGGCAGCGGGCCGAGCCAGTTACAGCAGACAGGCTCAGCGGGCGTATTCGCCAGCGGCCTCCGGCTGGTATTCGACTTCCAGCAGGGTCAGTTTGAGCTGCTTGCCGCCGGGCATTGGCCAGTCGATATGCTGGCCGACGCTCAAACCGAGCAGTGCGGTGCCCACGGGTGCGAGGATCGACACCTTGCCTTCGCCACCGGCGTCCTGCGGGTAGACCAGGGTCAGGTGATGGTCCTTGCCGCTGCTTTCCTCGCGGCAATGCACACGAGAATTCATGGTCACCACCCCGGCCGGCACCTGGTCGTGACCGACCACCTCGGCGCGGTCCAACTCGGTTTGCAGGGCTTCGGCGGTCGGCCCGAACTCATCGAGGCTGTCGAGCAACTGCTCCAGACGCTGCAGGTCGAGGCGGGTAATGGTGATGGACGGTGTACTGGCCATGGTGCGGGCATATCTCCTTTGCGGGGCGCTGAAAAAGCAAAAACCCCGTCGTCTCGACGGGGTTTTTGCAGAAGCTCTTTTTGTAGAAGCCAGGCTGACCGTAACACAGCTACCCAAATAAACAAGGGCAGGGTCAGCCGAGCGTCAGCCGCGCCTCGGCCAGACGGCGGATCACCCGACGCCGCTCATCGCTGGCATTGCCCCATTCGAGGATTTCCGCCAGCAGACGACCACAACCCAGGCAGCGCTCAGCCTCGTTCAGACAGCAACGCCGCCGACAGGGCGATGCGACAGGCGCACCAGCCTGCCCCGGCTCAGCGCCAGTACTGTCAGATTTCATCGAACTCAAGGTTGGCACCCGACTGCTCGGCAACGATGCGATCAAGCATCTCGCTCAGCAACTCGTCGCTGGTATCGCAGATCCAGCGCTGGTTGTCTTCATCGTAATCGAAGTGGAAACCACCGGAACGGGCCGCGAGCCAGAGCTGACGCAGCGCCGGCTGACGACTGAAGATCAGTTGCGAGCCGTTTTCGAAGCGCACCGTCAGCACGCCAGCGGAGTTTTCCAGATCGATATCCAGATCGCTGTCGTCGAAGATGTCTTCCACCGCCTGCTGCACGGCATCGACCAGGTCGTGGAAACGGGCTTCGGTCAAACTCATCGCACTTACCTCAATAAGATTTTGCTACATCAGAACGTAGAAGAAACAACCGCGGTGCCAAGCAAGGCGCGCCATTATGCCTGGGCAAAAGCCCCGCCGGACGGGAACCCCGGCGCATAGGCAACATGCCGGGGGGTCGGTATACTCGGGGGCAATTATGCTTTATTACAAGGATTTGACCATGAAGCGGCTGCTCACTGCCCTCATCGCGCTCGTCGCCGTTACCACGCTGCTCAGCGGCTGCGGCCAGAAAGGCCCACTGTACCTGCCGGATGATAACCAGTCCGCCTCTTCGCAAGACAAATAAGGGCAGCCCATGAACACCTTCGAATACCGCGACGGTTCGCTGTTCGCGGAAGGTGTGGCGTTGTCCGCCATCGCCCAGCGCTTTGGCACGCCCACTTATGTCTATTCGCGCGCTCATATCGAGGCGCAGTACCGCGCCTATGCCGATGCCCTGGCGGGTATGCCGCACTTGGTCTGCTACGCGGTCAAGGCCAACTCCAACATCGGCGTGCTGAACGTGCTGGCCCGCCTCGGCGCGGGCTTCGACATCGTGTCCAGCGGTGAGCTGGAGCGCGTGCTCGCCGCCGGTGGCGAACCGAGCCGCATCGTGTTCTCCGGCGTCGGCAAGAGCCGCGACGACATGCGCCGCGCCCTGGAAGTCGGCGTGCACTGTTTCAACGTCGAGTCGGGCGTGGAGCTGGAGCGCCTGCAGAAGGTCGCCGCCGAAATGGACGTCAAGGCGCCAATCTCGCTGCGGGTCAACCCGGACGTGGATGCCGGCACCCATCCATACATTTCCACCGGTCTCAAGGAGAACAAGTTCGGCATCGACATCGAGCAGGCCGAGGCGGTCTACGCCCGCGCGGCCGAGCTGCCGAACATCGAAGTGATCGGTGTCGACTGCCATATCGGCTCGCAGCTGACCACGCTGGAACCCTTTCTCGATGCACTGGATCGTCTGCTGCTGCTGGTCGACAAGCTGGCCACGCGCGGCATCGTCATCAAGCACCTGGATCTGGGTGGTGGCCTCGGCGTGCAGTACCGTGACGAGCAGCCACCGCAGGTCGGCGACTATATCGCCGCCGTGCGCAAGCGCCTGGCAGGCCGTAACCTGGCCCTGGTGTTCGAGCCGGGCCGCTTCATCGTCGCCAATGGTGGCGTGCTGCTGACCCAGGTGGAATACCTCAAGCACACCGAACACAAGGACTTCGCCATCATCGATGCGGCCATGAACGACCTGATCCGCCCGGCCCTGTACCAGGCCTGGATGGAAGTGTCGCCGGTGCAGCCCCGTGAAGGCGAAGCGCGCAACTACGACCTGGTCGGACCGATCTGCGAGACCGGCGACTTCCTGGCCAAGGATCGTCAGCTGGTGCTCAAGGAAGGCGACCTGCTGGCCGTGCGCTCGGCCGGTGCCTACGGCTTCGTGATGAGCTCCAACTACAACACCCGCGGCCGCGCCGCCGAGGTGATGGTGGACGGCGAACAGGCTTACGAAGTGCGGCGCCGCGAAACCCTGGACGAGCTCTTCGCGGGCGAAAGCCGCCTGCCGGAGTGATGCCCATGTTATTGCGCTTTACCAAGATGCATGGCCTGGGCAACGACTTCATGGTTCTCGACCTGGTCAGCCAGCATGCCCATATTCAGCCCAAGCACGCCAAGCAATGGGGCGACCGGCACACCGGCATCGGTTTCGACCAGTTGCTGCTGGTCGAACCGCCGCAGCACCCGGACGTGGATTTCCGCTACCGCATCTTCAACGCCGACGGCAGCGAAGTGGAGCAGTGCGGCAATGGCGCGCGCTGCTTTGCCCGCTTCGTGCTGGACAAGCGCCTGACGGTGAAGAAGCACATCCGTGTGGAAACCAAGGGCGGCATCATCGAGCTCAACGTGCGCGCCGATGGGCTGATCACCGTGGACATGGGCGCACCGCGCCTGGCGCCCGAACAGATCCCCTTCCAGGCCGACGCCGAAGCGTTGAGCTATGCCGTCGAGGTCGATGGCCAAAGCCACGAGCTGGCCGCGGTGTCCATGGGCAATCCCCATGCGGTGCTGCGCGTCGATGATGTCGACAGCGCGCCGGTGCACGAGCTGGGCGCGAAGCTGGAACACCATCCGCGTTTCCCGCAGCGGGTCAATGTCGGCTTCCTGCAGGTCGTCGACCGCCAGCGTGGCCGTTTGCGCGTGTGGGAACGCGGCGCCGGGGAAACCCAGGCCTGCGGCACCGGCGCCTGCGCGGCAGCCGTCGCGGCGATTCGCCAGGGCTGGATGGACTCGCCCGTACAGCTGGAACTCCCCGGCGGCAAGCTGCACATCGAGTGGGCAGGCCCCGGCCAGCCCGTTATGATGACCGGCCCCGCCGTGCGCGTGTACGAAGGACAGGTTCGCCTATGACTGACCAGCAGGATTCGCCCAAGCCCCTGGACTCGGAAACGGTCGCCGCCTACCTGCGCCTGCATCCCGAGTTCTTCATCGACCATGATGAGCTGATCCCAGAGCTGCGCATTCCGCATCAGCGCGGTGATACCGTGTCGCTGGTCGAGCGCCAGGTCAAATTGCTGCGCGAGCGCAACATCGAGATGCGCCAACGCCTGTCGCACCTGATGGAAGTAGCCCGCGACAACGACCGCCTGTTCGACAAGACCCGCCGCCTGGTGCTCGACCTGATGGATGCCGGCAGCCTCGAGGAAGTGGTCAGTTGCGTGGAAGACAGTCTGCGCCGCGAATTCCAGGTGCCGTTCGTGGGCTTGATCCTGTTCAGCGACGCGCCACTGCCGGTTGGCCGTAGCGTCAGCAGCGCCGAGGCTCACCAGGCCATCGGCGGCCTGCTGGCTGGCGGCAAGACCATCTGTGGCGTACTGCGCGAGCACGAGCTGAACTTCCTGTTTGGTGAGGCCGGTGCCGACGTCGGCTCGGCGGCGGTGGTGGGCCTGTCTTATCAGGGCCTGCACGGCGTGCTGGCGATCGGCAGTGCCGATTCGCAGCACTACAAGAGCTCCCTGGGCACGCTGTTCCTCGGCTATATCGCCGAAGTGCTGTCGCGGGTGCTGCCACGTTTCTCTGCGCCGCTGCGCTCGGTCAGGTAACGCGCCGTCCATAAGGGCGCAGGCGTTGCGCCCTCTTGCCATGGAACCGTCCCGTTGATGCTTGCCGCCTACCTGGATGCCTACCTCGAACACCTGCGCAGCGAACGGCAGATGTCGGCCCACACCCTGGATGGCTATCGCCGCGACCTCAACAAGCTGCTTGCCTACTGCGAGCAGGAAGGCCTGGCCGACTGGGCGGCGCTCGACATTGCCCGCCTGCGCCGTCAGGTCGCCCGCCTGCACAAGCAGGGCCAGTCGGCACGCAGCCTCGCCCGCCTGCTCTCGGCCACCCGCGGCCTGTACCGCTACCTGATCCGCGAGGGTCATTGCCAGCATGACCCGGCAACCGGCCTGATGCCGCCCAAGGGCGAGCGCAGGCTGCCGAAGGTGCTGGATGTCGACCGCGCCACGCAACTGCTCGATGGTGCCCAGGAAGACGACTTCATCGCCCGTCGCGATCACGCCATGCTCGAGCTGTTCTATTCGTCCGGCCTGCGTCTGTCGGAGCTGGTCGCGCTGAACCTCGACGGCCTCGATCTGCCGGCTGGTCTGGTACGTGTCACCGGCAAGGGCAACAAGGTGCGCGAGCTGCCGGTGGGCAGCAAGGCCCGTGAAGCCCTGCAGCAATGGCTGCCGCTGCGCGCATTGGCCAACCCGGCCGATGGTGCGCTGTTCATCAGCCGCCAGGGCCGGCGCATTGGCGCACGTGCCGTGCAACTGCGGGTACGCCAGGCCGGCGTCAGCGAACTGGGCCAGCACATTCACCCGCATATGCTGCGCCACTCGTTCGCCAGCCATATGCTCGAGTCGTCTCAGGATCTGCGCGCCGTGCAGGAGCTGCTCGGCCATGCCGACATCGCCACCACCCAGGTGTACACCCACCTGGATTTCCAGCACCTGAGCAAGGTCTACGACAGCGCCCACCCACGGGCCAAACGCCGCAAGGAACAGGACCCATGAGTATTCGCCTGATCACCTTCGACCTCGACGACACCCTGTGGGACAACCGCCCGGTGATCCTCGGCGCCGAAACCGCGATGCGCGACTGGATCGACCAGCACGCACCACGCCTGGCCAGCCAGCCGGTGGATCACCTGGGCCAGGTTCGCGGCCGCCTGCTGGAGGCCGAGCCCGGTCTGAAATACCGCCTTAGCGAGCTGCGCCGGCGCACCCTGCGCCATGCGCTGGAAGGCGTCGGCCACGGCCCCGAGGAAGCCGCGCAACTGGCCGAAGGCGCCTTCCAGGCGATGCTCGAAGCGCGCCATGCCATTACTTTCTTCAGCGATACCGTCACCACCCTGGAGCTGTTGGCCAACCAGTACAGCCTGGGGGTGATCACCAACGGCAACGCCGACGTGCGCCGTCTCGGGCTGGCGGACTACTTCAGTTTCATTCTCTGCGCCGAGGAATTGGGCGTCGGTAAACCTGACGCCAAGCCGTTCCGGGAAGCCCTTGCCCGCTCAGGCATGAGCGCCGAGCAGGCCGTGCATATCGGCGATCACCCCGGCGACGATATCGCCGGCGCTCAGGCGGCCGGCTGGCGCGCGGTGTGGTTCAACCCAGAAGGCAAGGAATGGACTGGCGAGAAGCAAGCCGATGCACAGATCCGCAGCCTGGGCGAACTGCCGGCGCTGCTGCAGCATTGGGCATAGCGTTGGTGGGCTGAAGCCCACCCTACAGGTGACTGGTCGTAGGGTGGGCTTCAGCCCACCAAATCATGTATCCACCACCGAACGCTGCATACGCCAACACGCAAAAGCCCGCCAGTGAAGGCGGGCTTTTGCGTTCAAATCCAGCGGTCGCGTCAGATCGGGCGACTGCCATACTTGCTGTCAGGCTTCTTGGGCGGGTCGGAAACGACGTTGGGCTCGACTTCCTGAACCTTGCCACCACGGGACAGGAATTCTTCCATGGCGCGCGCCAGCGCATCGCGTTCCTTCTGCTTGGCCTCTACGCTGGGCAGCTCCTCGACTTCAACGGCCTTCTTGGCTTTGCCCTTGGCAGGCGCTGCGCTGTCGGACTCGCTGTCATCATCGGCGACATCACCATCAGCGGCCGCCAGCTCCTCGCCGTCGTCCTCGTCTGCGCCTTCCAGCTCGTCTTGTTCCAGTTCTTCGTCGCTCATGTTCAGCCTCATGACTTGCGAAAAGCAGGTTAGTTATAGCCCAGCCGTCCGACGTTGCCGAACGGCTGGAAAAAATTCAATTTGCCGCACCTTGCAAGGTTGCAAGTACACGTCGGGAACCACCGTGTTCGCGGTGCTCCCCGAGATAAATCCCCTGCCAGGTACCCAGCGCCAAGCGTCCGTTACTCACGGGCAACTGCAACTGAACACCAAGCAGGCTCGCCTTGAAGTGCGCCGGCAGATCGTCCGGGCCTTCGTCACAGTGCTCGTAGCCGCTCGCGTCCTCGGGGACGAGGCGGCGGAAGAAGCGCTCGAAGTCGCGGCGCACCGCAGGGTCGGCATTCTCGTTGACGGTCAGAGACGCCGACGTATGCTGCAGCCACAGGTGTAACAGACCCACCCTGTAGCTCGCCAGTTCCGGTAATGCATCCAGCAATTCATCGGTCACCAGATGAAAGCCTCGCGCCCTTGGGCGCAGGGTGATCAGCCGTTGCTGCCACATGCTCGTCGCCTCGTTTTTCAACGCGCGCATTCTAGCGTGCCGGCCAAAAAAGCAAAGGGCGCCTGAGCGCCCTTTTACCGGATTGGACCATCATTTTTACTGATGATGGTCGGCGCCAAGCGCCCTACTGTCACTTCTTGTTGGTGAACTCGGGATAGGCTTCCATACCGCACTCGACCAGATCGACGCCGTCGTACTCCTCTTCCTCGGACACCCGCAGGCCGAATACCACCTTGATCAGACTCCAGACGATCAGGCTGGCGATGAACACCCAGGCGAAGATGCTGGCAATACCGAACAGCTGCGCACCCAGGCTGGCTTCCGGATTGGTCAGACAAACCGCCAAGGTGCCCCAGATACCGGCGGCACCGTGCACGGAGATAGCACCGACCGGATCATCGATTCTGATCTTGTCGAAGCCGAGGATAGCGAACACCACCAGCACGCCACCCACACCACCAATCAACGTGGCCTGCAGCGCGGTCGGGGTCAGCGGCTCGGCGGTGATCGACACCAGCCCGGCCAATGCACCGTTGATGGCCATGGTCAGGTCGGCCTTGCCGAACAGGATGCGCGCCACGATCAGCGCGGCGATCAGGCCGCCGGCAGCAGCCATGTTGGTGTTGACGAACACTTGAGCCACCGCGTTGGCGTCCTCGATGGTGCTCATCTTCAGCTGCGAGCCACCGTTGAAGCCGAACCAGCCCATCCACAGGATGAACATGCCCAGGGTGGCCAGAGGCAGGTTGGCACCGGGAATGGCGTTGACCTGGCCATTGGCGCCGTACTTGCCCTTGCGTGCACCAAGCAGGATCACCCCCGCCAGCGCAGCCGCAGCACCCGCCATGTGCACGACACTGGAGCCGGCGAAGTCGAGGAAACCGGCCGCGTCGAGGAAACCGCCACCCCACTTCCAGAAGCCCTGCACCGGGTAGATGACCGCGGTCATCACCACCGCGAAGGCGATGAACGACCACAGTTTCATGCGCTCGGCCACGGCACCTGAAACGATGGACATGCAGGTAGCGGCAAACACGATCTGGAAGAAGAAGTCCGAACGGGCGGCGT
The DNA here is from genome assembly GCF_003253735.1 of Pseudomonas sp. URMO17WK12:I2. Classification (GTDB taxonomy): domain Bacteria; phylum Pseudomonadota; class Gammaproteobacteria; order Pseudomonadales; family Pseudomonadaceae; genus Aquipseudomonas. Next base: position 1,002,081 of record NZ_QKYW01000001.1, read on the forward strand.
AATAAGGGGCGTCTTCGCCACCGGCCAGCACCGACTCGACGCTGTGCTCGTCACCAATCAGAAAACCGAAACTCGGCAGAATGCCGCCTTCCGGGCTGGAGTACATGATGTAGTAGCCGATCAGCAGGTACATGATGCAGGCAATGGCGAACAGGGCCACGTTCTTGGCGAGAATCTCGGTGGTGTTCTTGGCGCGTACCAGGCCCGCTTCGAGCATGGCGAAGCCAGCGGCCATCCACATGACGAGGGCGCCGCAAATCAGGAAGTAGAAGGTGTCGAAACCGTACTGCAGAGCAGTCAGTGCTGTGTTGTCCATGTTATTCACCTCTGGCCGTTGCGCTTGTTTGTGCGCTATGCGGTCGAGGCGCCCGGGTTGGCTCCGGACGCACTCCGTGTGCTGTAGGCCCGCCGCGAGGCAGCGGGCCCATGGTGCTTACAGGATGTAACCGCGCTCGTTGTGCTGAGCCAGGTCGAGGCCGACCGACTCTTCTTCTTCGGTGACGCGCAGGCCCATGACCACATCGATGACCTTGAGGATCACGAAAGTCACGATGGCGGTGTAGATCACGGTGACCGCGACGCCCTTGAACTGAATCCACAGTTGCAGGCCGATGTTCTCGACCTCACCGAAACCGCCCAGGGCAGGTGCTGCGAAGATGCCGGTCAGCAACGCGCCGACGATGCCGCCCACACCGTGAACACCGAACACGTCCAGCGAGTCGTCGTAGCCCAGCTTGCGCTTGAGGCTGGTGGCGCAGAAGAAGCAGATCACACCCGAGGCCAGACCGATGATCATCGCGCCCATCGGGCCGACAGTGCCGGCTGCCGGAGTGATGGCGACCAGGCCTGCCACGACGCCGGAGGCAATGCCCAGTGCGCTCGGCTTACCGTGGGTGACCCACTCGGCGAACATCCAGCTCAGTGCCGCGGCGGCGGTAGCGATCTGGGTAACCAGCATGGCCATGCCAGCGGTCTGGTCAGCGGCAGCAGCGGAGCCGGCGTTGAAACCGAACCAGCCGACCCACAGCATCGCCGCACCGATCAGGGTGTAGCCCAGGTTGTGCGGCGCCATGGCCACGCTCGGGAAGCCCTTGCGCTTGCCCAGCACGATGCACGCCACCAGACCGGCGATACCGGCGTTGATGTGCACCACGGTGCCGCCGGCGAAGTCCAGTACGCCCCAGTCCCACATCAGGGCGCCGTCGCCGCCCCAGACCATGTGCGCGATCGGTGCATAGACGAGGGTGAACCAGACGGTCATGAACACCAGCATCGCCGAGAACTTCATGCGCTCGGCAAAGGCACCGACGATCAGCGCCGGGGTGATGATGGCAAAGGTCATCTGGAAGGTGATGAACACGCTTTCCGGGAAGGCCGAAGTCAGCGATTCCTTGGTCAGGTTGCCGAGGAACATGTTGCCCAGACCGCCCACGAAGGAACTGAAGTTGGTCACCCCAGCCTCCATCCCGGTGGTGTCGAACGCCAGGCTGTAGCCGTAGGCGAACCATAGGAGGCTCATCAGCGCGGTGATGGCGAAGCACTGCATCATCACCGACAGGACGTTCTTGGAACGAACCATGCCCGCATAGAACAGCGCCAGGCCCGGAATGGTCATGAACAGCACCAGGGCGGTGGCGGTCAGCATCCAGGCGGTATCACCGGAATTCAGCGTTTTCTCCTGCGCCATGACCAGGCCAGGGAAAAACAGGGACGAAAGGGCTCCAAGCCCTGCGATTTTTCGCAGAGTCATGATTTAACTCCTGGGACGTTTAGGGGGTGGGGGCGGAGCTTTAGATCGCGTCGGTATCGGTTTCGCCGGTACGGATGCGGATCGCCTGTTCCAGGTTTACAACGAAAATCTTGCCGTCACCGATCTTGCCGGTGTTGGCAGCCTTGGTGATGGCCTCGATGACGCGATCGAGTTGATCGTCGGCGATCGCCACGTCGATCTTCACCTTGGGCAGGAAATCGACGACATACTCAGCGCCGCGGTACAGCTCGGTATGGCCCTTCTGACGACCGAAGCCTTTCACTTCGGTGACGGTGATGCCTTGCACCCCGATTTCCGACAGCGATTCGCGGACGTCGTCCAGCTTGAACGGCTTGATGATGGCAGTGACTAGTTTCATGAAACTCTCTCCCGTGTAAGGTGGACTTGCCCCAGGAATTGTTACCCCGGCCCAAGTCTAAGCTCAGTGTCTGGCTTTTGTATGCATCGGTTGCCAAGACGGGCTGACCAACTGCTCGCGGCGTACCCTTCCCGCCCGTTCGCTACAACCGAACCGCATCGGTGCATGGGTCATGAGCCTCTAAGCAGAAAGCTTGCCAATACCGGCAAAACGCTGCTTTTCAGCAACTTACAGGGCTATGGGCGACGGTGACGGGCTTCACGTCATAGCGGCCGCACCAGAAATGCGCCAAACCGCACCGCGCCACGCACACCATTGGTGCACGACTGACGTGGCGGACGCGAAAAACCACCGTGCTACACTGCCGCCAACTCATTCTGGAAGGTTCCCATGCTGCCACCCAAAGCGTTGCTCGATGCCCTCAGCAGCCAGGCGAGTCGCCTGCTCAGCGGCGACAACCCGCTGCCCCGCAGCGAAATCGAAAGCCAGTTCAAGGCGCTGCTGCAGAGCAGCTTCAGCAAGCTGGACCTGGTCAGTCGCGAGGAATTCGATAGCCAGATGGTCGTGCTGGCCCGCACCCGCGCGCGCCTCGAGGCTCTGGAAGCCAAGGTTGCCGAGCTGGAAGCACGCACCGCAACGAAGCAGCACGCACCGGCCGAGTAGCCTGCTCGGCCGGCAGACGATCAAGGAGTGATCAATGTCATTGGCCATCGTCCATAGCCGCGCCCAGGTCGGCGTAGATGCCCCCAGTGTGACCGTCGAGGCGCACCTGGCCAACGGCCTGCCCTCCCTGGCGCTGGTCGGGCTGCCGGAAACCGCGGTCAAGGAATCCAAGGATCGCGTGCGCAGCGCCATCCTCAACTGCGCCCTCGACTTCCCGCCGCGCCGTATCACCCTGAATCTGGCACCGGCCGACCTGCCAAAGGACGGCGGCCGCTTCGACCTGGCGATCGCCCTTGGCATTCTGGCTGCCAGCGCCCAAATACCTGCTGATGCCCTGATCCCACTCGAATGCCTCGGCGAGCTCGCCTTGTCCGGCACCATACGCCCCGTCCAGGGCGTGCTGCCCGCTGCACTGGCTGCCCGGCAAGCGGGCCGTACCCTGGTGGTGCCCAAGGAAAACGCCGAAGAAGCCAGCCTGGCCACCGGGCTGACGGTGCTGGCGGTCGGACACCTGCTGGAGCTGGTCGCACACCTGAACGGCCAGACGCCATTGGCCCCCTACGAGGCTCGGGGCCTGCTGCGTCATACCCCGCCGTATCCGGACCTTGCCGAGGTGCAGGGCCAGGTCGCCGCCAAACGCGCCCTGCTGGTGGCCGCCGCCGGCGGCCATAACCTGCTGCTGAGCGGGCCGCCCGGTACCGGCAAAACCCTGCTGGCGAGCCGCCTGCCCGGCCTGCTGCCGCCGCTGACCGAAGAGGAAGCCCTGCAGGTTGCCGCGATCCGCTCGGTGGCCAGTCACTCGCCACTGCAGAGTTGGCCGCAACGGCCCTTCCGGCACCCTCACCACAGCGCATCCGGCCCGGCCCTGGTAGGCGGTGGCAGCCGCCCGCAGCCGGGAGAAATCACCCTGGCCCACCACGGCGTGCTGTTTCTCGACGAGCTTCCCGAATTCGACCGCCGCGTGCTCGAGGTACTTCGCGAGCCCCTGGAAAGTGGTCATATCGTGATCGCCAGGGCTCGCGACAAGGTCGCCTTTCCAGCTCGCTTCCAGCTGGTGGCAGCCATGAATCCCTGCCCTTGCGGGTTTCTCGGCGATCCCAGCGGCCGCTGCCGCTGCAGCCCGGAGCAGATCCAGCGTTATCGCGGCAAGCTGTCCGGGCCCCTGCTCGACCGCATCGACCTGCACATCACCGTGGCCCGCGAGAGCACCCAGCTCGATGCACCCCCGGAGAATGGCGAGACCAGTGCGATCGCCGCCAGCCGCGTCGCGGCCGCGCGGGATATCCAGCTGCAGCGCCAGGGCATTGCCAACGCCTTTCTCGACCTGGCCGGGCTGCGTGCCCACTGCACGCTCTGCGACGTCGATCGCCAGTGGCTGGAGCACGCCTGCGAGCGCCTCACCCTGTCGCTGCGCTCGGCACACCGCGTGCTGAAAGTGGCGCGGACACTCGCTGACCTGCAGGCACAGGCGCAAATCAGCCGCCAGCACCTGGCCGAGGCCTTGCAGTACCGCACCAACCTGTGAGCCTGTACAAATAAGCTGAACGAAACGGCTAATGGCCTATCGATAGCAGGCGTGGCCAAGAATCTGACTATCGGTAATGCTACAATCGCGGGCCTTCCGCTTTTGGCGGCCATCCGAAAACCCGAGTCGTTTCTCCATCCTGCCATCTATGCGATCCAGCCTAAGCTGATTGAGTGGATGCGCATGTCATGGACTGACTCCGACCAAGGAGAGCTAGCTCAATGGGGGCAAATCCGTCGTCCCGCTCCACCCTTAACCCGCCGGTTTTCTTCGGCTCGACCTTCCTGATCGCCTGCCTGGTAATCTACAGCACGGCCTTCAAGGACAGTGCCCAGAGCGTATTCGGCGCCACCCAGGCCTGGATCATCGAAAATGCCAGCTGGGTCTATATCCTTTCCGTGGCATTGATTCTGATGTTCGTGGTGTACCTGGCGATGAGCCGTTTCGGCGACATCAAGCTCGGCCCGGACCACAGTGAACCCGAGTACAACAACACGACCTGGTTCTCCATGCTGTTCTGCGCCGGCATGGGCATCGGCCTGATGTTCTTCGGCGTGGCCGAGCCGGTCATGCACTTCATCGACCCGCCAGTGGGCGATCCGCAGACCGTCACCGCGGCCAAGGAAGCGATGAAGCTGACCTTCTTCCACTGGGGCCTGCATGCCTGGGCGATCTACGCCATCGTTGCCTTGATCCTCGCCTATTTCGCCTTTCGCCATAACCTGCCACTGACCCTGCGCTCGGCGCTGTATCCGCTGATCGGTGATCGCATCTATGGCCCTATCGGCCATGCGGTGGACATCTTCGCGGTCATCGGGACCGTGCTCGGCGTGGCCACCTCGCTGGGTTACGGCGTGCTGCAGATCAATACCGGCCTGAATCACCTGTATGGCCTGCCGACCACCACCACGGTGCAGATCGGCCTGCTGATCGCCACCATGCTGTTGGCGACCATCTCCGTGGTCAGCGGCCTGGACAAAGGCATTCGCCGTCTCTCCGAGCTGAACATGCTGCTGGCCGTGGGCCTGCTGCTGATCGTGCTGGTGCTCGGCCCGACCGTGTTCATCATGCAGACCTTCGTGCAGAACACCGGCGGCTACCTGTCGGAGATCGTCAGCAAGACCTTCAACCTCTATGCCTACGAGCCAACCGACTGGATCGGTGGCTGGACCCTGTTCTACTGGGGCTGGTGGCTGTCCTGGTCGCCCTTCGTGGGCCTGTTCATCGCCCGTATTTCCCGTGGTCGCACCATCCGCCAGTTCATCAGTGGCGTGCTGGTGGTGCCGGCCGGCTTCACCCTGCTGTGGATGACCGTGTTCGGCGATACCGCGATCCACATGATTCTCGTTGACGGTGTCACCGACCTGGCCGAAGCGGTGAATCAGGACAGTTCCCTGGCCCTGTTCGCGTTCCTCGAACATTTCCCGATGTCGATGATCCTCTCGCAGATCGCGGTGCTGATGATCGTGGTGTTCTTCGTCACTTCGGCGGATTCCGGCGCCATGGTAGTGGATATGCTGGCGTCCGGCGGCCAGGACCAGACGCCGGTGTGGCAGCGCATCTTCTGGGCCGCCTTGATGGCGGTAGTAGCGGCCTCGCTGCTGCTGGCCGACGGCCTCAAGGCACTGCAGACAGCCACTATCGCCAGCGCCCTGCCCTTCGTGATCGCCCTGATGGCCTCAATGTGGGGTCTGCTGCGTGCCCTGCAGATCGATGCTGCCAAGCGCAACCTGCGTGATCAGGTGTCGCTCAGCCCTCGCGGTGCATCGAGCCCTGGCGGCTGGCAACGTCGCCTGCGCAGCATGGTGATGCTGCCACGCCGTTCCCACGTCAACCGTTTCATCGCCGAAACGGTGCTGCCTGCCTGTCAGCAGGTGGCCGAGGAAATGCGCAAGCAGGGCCGTGAAGCGCAGGTCGAAAGCGGCGACGACGGTCGCGTGACACTGACGGTCGGCCATGGCGCCGAAGCGGACTTCCAGTATCAGGTACGCCCCCGCGCACTGATCCAGCCAAGCTTCGCCCTGCGTGATACCCGCGATGACTCCAGCGAGGAGCGCAAGTATTTCCGCGCCGAGGTTCACCTCAACGAAGGCGGTCAGGACTATGACGTGATGGGCTGGAACCGCGAAGAGGTGATCGGCGACATCCTCGATCAGTACGAGCGCCATATGCACTTCCTGCACCTGACGCGCTAGACCTCTGCACCAACGAAACGCCCGGGCCTTGATAGCCCGGGCGTTTTCGTTTCTGCCGCGTTGGTTATCTGCGCTGGATAACCAACGCGGCGCATGGCGAAGCCTGAGAGCCGCGTTGCGACGCGATCCCTAACCGATGGGCAGCGTAGCCAGCCTCTTTGATGCGTGAGGCAGGCATTGGCAAGCGAAGGCTGAAAACAACGATGCCCGCCCTGCTTGCGCAGTGACGGGCATTGTCGTTCAGCTCAGGTTGTTTCAGTGGGCCGGTTTGGCCTCCGGACGACTACCGATGGCGTTCTGGCTTTCTTCCATGACCTGCTGGATCGCCTTGCGACGACGCTCCTCGGCGCGGTGGGTAAAGAACCACACCAGGAAGGTGGCCAACGACACCGCCAACAGGATCAGGCTGGCAATCGCGTTGATCGCTGGAGTAACGCCCAGGCGCACCTTGGAGAACACCTCCATGGGCAGCGTGGTGGCACCGGGCCCGGACACGAAGCTGGCCAGTACCAGGTCATCGAGCGACAGCGCGAAGGACATCATGCCGCCGGCCATCAACGAGGGCGCGATCATCGGGATGGTGATCAGGAAGAACACCTTCCACGGCCGCGCGCCCAGGTCCATGGCTGCTTCTTCGATGGACAGATCCAGCTCGCGCAGGCGCGCCGACACCACCACGGCCACATAGGCCGAGCAGAAGGTGGTGTGGGCGATCCAGATGGTCATCATGCCGCGTTCTGCCGGCCAGCCGATCAGTTGCGCCATGGCCACGAACAGCAGCAGCAGCGACAGACCGGTGATCACTTCCGGCATCACCAGCGGTGCGGTGACCAGGCCACCGAACAGGGTGCGACCCTTGAAGCGGCTGATGCGGGTCAGTACGAAGGCCGCCAGGGTACCCAGCGCCACCGCGGCGATCGCCGTGTAGCAGGCGATCTCCAGGGAGCGCCATACGGCACCCATCAATTGGCGGTCGTCGAGCAGGCTCCAGTACCACTTGGTCGACCAGCCGCCCCACACCGTTACCAGTCGCGAGGCGTTGAACGAGTAGATCACCAGGATGACCATCGGCAAGTAGATGAACGCCAGGCCGACCCACAGCATCAGCGTGGAGAAACGGAAATTCTTCATACCCGCCCCTCCAGCTCTTTGGCCCGGCCTGTGGCTGAAGACCCGGTTGAACAGAATGCTCTTCGACGCGTGCTATGCAGAGTCATACGCGTCCCTCCAGCTCTTTAGCTCGGCCTGTGGATGAAGAGCCGGTTGAACAGAATGATCCTTGACGCGTGCTATGCAGAGTCATACGCGCCCCTCCAGCTCTTTAGCCTGGTTACGGTTGAACAGAATGATCGGTACCAGCAGGATCGCCAGCATCACCACCGCCAACGCCGAAGCTACCGGCCAGTCGCGGTTGTTGAAGAACTCCTGCCAAAGCACCTTGCCGATCATCAGGGTTTCCGGGCCGCCGAGCAGCTCGGGGATCACGAACTCGCCCACTACCGGAATGAATACCAGCATGCAGCCGGCGATGATGCCGTTCTTGGACAGCGGCACGGTGATCTTCCAGAAGCTGTTGAAGTTGCTCGACCCCAGATCCGAGGCGGCTTCGAGCAAGCTCTGGTCGTGCTTCACCAAATTGGCGAACAGCGGCAGGATCATGAACGGCAGGTACGAGTAGACGATGCCGATGTACACCGCGGTATTGGTGTTGAGGATCTGCAGTGGCGCGTCGATCAGGCCGATGCTCTGCAGCAAGCCATTGAGCAGACCGTTGTTGCTGAGGATGCCCATCCAGGCATAGACGCGGATCAGAATCGCGGTCCAGGTCGGCATCATCACCAACAGCAGCAGAACCGTCTGGGTTTCCTTGTTGGCGCGGGCGATGGCGTAGGCCATCGGGTAGCCGATCAGCAGGCAGGCCAGGGTGCTGAAAAAGGCGATCTTCAGCGAGCCCAGGTAGGCGGCCAGGTACAGCGCATCCTCGGTGAGGAAGATGTAGTTGCCCAGATTCAGCACCACCTGCAGGGTGTTATCGACCCAGGTGTAGATCTCCGTGTATGGCGGGATCGCCACATCGGCTTCGGCGAAGCTGATCTTCAACACGATGATGAACGGCAGCAGGAAGAACAGGAACAGCCAGAGGAACGGGATGCCGATCACCACGTGTCGGCCGGTAGGCATACGCTTGGTCAGGCTGCTCATCTTCATGATTGCAGCACCACGCCGCTGTCGTCTTCCCAGAACACCACCACCTGGTCGTCCCAGGTCGGTCGCTTGCCGCGACGCTCGGCGTTGGCGATGAAGCACTGCACGATCTGCCCGGAGGTCAGCTTGACGTAGTACACCGAGTGCCCGCCCAGGTAGGCGATGTCGTGCACGCTGCCATGGCTCCAGTTGTAGTCCGGGTGCTCGTGGTCGGCCGGCAGTTGCGTGGCCATCAGCAGTTTTTCCGGGCGCAGGGCATAGGTGACCTGGGTCTCCTGGGCACGGGTGCTGATGCCGTGGCCGATGTAGATCGGCTTGTCCAGTTGCGGGCAATTGATCACCGCATGATCGGTATCGTCATGGACGATCTGCCCGTCGAACAGGTTGACGTTGCCGATGAATTCGCAGACTAGGCGGCTGGCCGGCGTTTCGTAGATGTCGATGGGGCTGCCGATCTGGGCGATCCAGCCCAGGTGCATGATGGCGATGCGCTGGGCCATGGTCATGGCCTCTTCCTGGTCGTGGGTGACCATCACGCAGGTCACGCCGACGCGCTCGATGATCTCCACCAGTTCGAGCTGCATCTGCGAGCGCAGCTTCTTGTCCAGCGCGCCCATGGGTTCGTCGAGCAGCAAAAGCTTGGGCCGCTTGGCCAGGGAGCGGGCCAGGGCCACGCGCTGGCGCTGGCCGCCGGAGAGCTGGTGGGGCTTGCGCTTGGCGTACTGGGTCATGTGCACCAGTTTGAGCATCTCGGCCACGCGCTCGTCGATCTCGGCCTTGGACATCTTGTCCTGCTTGAGGCCGAAGGCGATGTTGTCAGCCACGCTCATGTGCGGGAACAGTGCGTAGGACTGGAACATCATGTTGATCGGTCGATCGTAGGGTGGCAGATCGGTAATGTCCTGGCCGTCGAGGAAGATGCGCCCCTCGGTGGGCCGCTCGAACCCGGCGAGCATGCGCAGCAGGGTCGACTTGCCAGAACCGGAGCCACCGAGCAGGGCGAAGATCTCACCCTTGTTGATGGTCAGCGAGACATCGTCGACCGCGACGGTTTCGTCGAACTTCTTGGTTACGCGCTCGATCTTGACCAGCACCTCTTTGGGTTGCTGGCTGCCCTCGATGACCTTCTTATAGGTACTGGAAGCAACTGCCATTACCAAACTCCCGCAGCATAAATGGCGCCTGGTAAATACCGGGCGTTAGCAGGCTGTTGAAAACCCTACCTGCCGCAACGGCAACGCAGGTGGGTTTTCGATAGCCATGGGTTTATCTTCCGGACTTGATCTTCGTCCAGCTTCGCGTCATCAAGCGCTGTGCCTTGGGCGGCAGTTCAGCCATCACGTACAGCTTGTCCAGCACGGCCTGGGGTGGGTACACCGACTCGTCCTGGCGAATGTCCTGGTCCATCAGTTCCCCCGCCTTGGTGTTGGGGTTGGCATAGCCGACATAGTCACTGACCCCGGCGATCACCTTTGGATCGAGAAGGTAGTTGATGAAGGCATGGGCCTGCTCGACGTTGCTGGCATCCTTGGGTATGGCGAGCATGTCGAACCACAGGTTGGCGCCCTCCTTGGGAATCGCATAGGCGATTTCGACGCCCTTTCCGGCTTCCGCGGCACGGTCCGACGCCTGCAACACATCGCCCGAATAGCCGAACGCCACGCAGATGTTGCCATTGGCCAGATCGGAGATGTATTTCGAGGAGTGGAAATAGCTCACGTAGGGGCGCACTTCCATCAGCTTGGCTTCGGCCTTGGCGTAGTCAGCGGCGCTCTGGCTGTTCGGATCCAGGCCCAGGTAGTTGAGCACCGACGGGATCATCTCGTCAGCCGAATCCATGAACGACACACCGCAGCTGGCGAGCTTCTTCATGTTCTGCGGTTCGAACAGCACGGCCCAGGAGTCGATCTTGTCGACCCCCAGCACTTCCTTGACCTTGGCGACGTTGTAGCCGATGCCGTTGGTGCCCCACAGATAAGGCACCGCGTACTGATTGCCCGGGTCGTTGGTTTCCAGCTGCTTGAGCAGCGCCGGGTCGAGGTTGTTCCAGTTCGGTAGCAGCGAACGGTCGAGCTTCTGGAACGCGCCCGCCTTGATCTGCTTGCCGAGAAAATGATTGGACGGTACCACCACGTCGTAGCCGCTGCGGCCAGCGAGCAGTTTGCCTTCCAGGGTTTCGTTGGAGTCGAAGACGTCGTAGACCGGTTTGATGCCCGTGTCTTTCTGGAACGCGGCCAGGGTTTCTTCGCCGATATAGTCGCTCCAGTTGTAGATATGCACGGTACCGTCGGCATGCGCCAGGGTTGCCAGGCCAACCGAAAGCGCGGTCGTTGTCAGGATCTTGCCCAGGGGAAAATGCACAGGTCGTCCTCTTCTTGTGGCTCATCACCGGCAGGTGACGTATCGCGATTCGGGGGAGCGCCACGACAGCAGCGCGGCACTCGACGGGCGGCAATCCGCCCCATGCCTATAAGCGCAGACCGCAGTGCCAGGCACCGCGGTCATCAGGCGATCAGCGACCGGACTTGATCTTCGTCCAGCTGCGGGTCATGGCGCGCTGGGCGGCCGGCGGCACGTCCGGGAAGGCATACAGCTTGCCCATGGTTTCCTGCGTCGGGTACACGCCCGGGTCGTTGCGAATGGCTTCGTCCACCAGCGGCGTAGCTTTGGCATTGCCGTTGGGGAAATGCACTTCGTTGGTGATCTCGGCCATGATTTCCGGCTTAAGCAGGAAGTTCATGAAGGCATAGGCCGACTCGACGTTTTCCGCATCGGCGGGGATGGCCACCATGTCGAAGAAGGTACCGGCGCCTTCCTTCGGAATGTTGTAGGACACCTTGACCTTGCCACCGGCCTCTTCGGCGCGGGCCTTGGCCTGGTAGACGTCACCCGAGTAACCCACGGCCACGCAGAGGTTGCCGTTGGCTAGGTCGGAGATGTACTTGGAGGAATGGAAGTAGGTGATCGACGGACGGATCTTCAGGAACAGCGCCTCGGCTTCCTTGAGCTGTTTCGGATCGGTGCTGGTCGGCTCATAGCCCAGGTACTGCAGCGCAATCGGCAGGATCTCGGTTGGCGAGTCGAGGAACGATACGCCACAGGCTTTCAGCTTCTCGATGTTCTCGGGCTTGAACAGCAGGTCCCAGGAATCCACCGGCGCGTTGTCGCCCAGGGCGGCCTTGACCTTCTCGGGGTTGAAGCCGATGCCGATCGAGCCCCACATATAGGGGAAGGCATGCTGGTTACCCGGATCGCTGACCTCGACGGTTTTCAGCAGGTTCTTGTCCAGGTTGTCCCAGTTCGACAGCTTGGACTTGTCCAGCGGCAGGTAGACCTTGGCCTTGATGTGCTTGGCCAGGAAGTTGTTGGACGGCACCACGATGTCGTACCCCGACTTGCCTGCGAACAGCTTGGCTTCCAGGGTTTCGTTGGAGTCGTAGACGTCGTAGGTGACCTTGATGCCGGTCTCCTTGGTGAACTTGGCAACGGTGTCCGCGGCGATGTAGTCCGACCAGTTGTAGACGTTCAATACCTTGCCATCTGCCTGCGCCATACCGGCTACGGCGCCGGCCAGCGTCACCGCCAGCAGAGTCTTGCCGAAAGTCTTGATCATGCGGTTCAGCTCCCTAATGTGATGTCGATTAGCGGGCCGCCGTTCTTCGCGGCTGGGCCCGTTTTTTTGGCCGGCAAGTCTGGCGATAACGACCCCATCGCTCAAGCCCTGACAGGCAATTGATTACACTTGACTGACGCTACATCCACAAAGCCTTGTAACGCCGGTCAAGCCAGTAAAGCACGGGCCGTAAGATCCAGGCATTTGCGAGCCTTTTCCACCAGCTCGTCAATCTCGCTCTTGCTGATCACCAGCGGCGGCGAAATGATCATGGTGTCGCCAACCGCGCGCATGATCAGGCCGTTCTCGAAACAGTGACCGCGGCAGACCATACCCACCGATTTGTCGCTCGGATAACGCGTGCGGGTCGCCTTGTCCTTCACCAGCTCAATGGCGCCCAGCATGCCCACGCCGCGCACTTCGCCAACCAGTGGGTGATCGGCCAATTCGCGCAGTCGTTTCTGCAAATACGGTGCCGTTTCCTCTCTGACCCGTTCGATGATCTTTTCTTCGCGCAGAATTCGGATGTTTTCCAGCGCCACTGCTGCCGCCACCGGGTGCCCGGAATAGGTGAAGCCGTGGTTGAAATCACCACCCTCGTTGAGCACCTTGACGATCTCGTCGCGCACCACCAGGCCGCCCATCGGCACGTAGCCGGAGGTCAGGCCCTTGGCGATGGTCATCATGTCCGGCGTATTGCCGTAGTAATCGCTGCCGAACCACTCACCGGTACGTCCGAAACCACAGATCACCTCGTCGGCGACGAACAGGATGTCGTACTTGGCGAGAATCTCGCGTACCCGCGGCCAGTAGCTGTCCGGGGGAATGATCACCCCGCCGGCGCCCTGGATCGGCTCGGCGATAAAGGCGGCGACGTTGTCTTCACCGACCTCGAGGATCTTCTTCTCCAGCTCATCGGCGGCCCAGATGCCAAAGGCTTCCGGGGTCATGTCGCCGCCCTCACCGAACCAGTAGGGCTGGGCGATATGGACGATACCGGGGATCGGCAGGTCGCCCTGCTCGTGCATGCCCTTCATGCCGCCCAGGCTGGCGCCGGCGACGGTGGAGCCGTGATAGCCGTTCTCGCGGGCGATCACCACCTTCTTGTTCGGCTTGCCCTTCAGCGCCCAGTAGTGGCGAACCATGCGCAGCATGGTGTCGTTGCCTTCCGAGCCCGAGCCGGTAAAGAACACATGGTTCATGCCGGCCGGCGTCACCTCGGCGAGCGCCTTGGCCAGTTCCAGCACCGGCGGGTGGGCGGTCTGGAAGAAGGTATTGTAGAACGGCAGCTCGCGCATCTGCTTGCTGGCCGCCGCGACCAGCTCCTCACGCCCGTAGCCGATGGCGAGACACCACAGCCCGGCCATGCCATCGAGGATCTTGTTGCCTTCGCTGTCCCACAGGTGCACCCCCTCACCGCGGGTGATGATGCGCGGCCCCTTCTCGGCCAGTTGCTTGAAATCACTGAAAGGTGCCAGGTGGTGATCGCGGCTCATGGCCTGCCACTGCTGGGTATTCGAATTATTTGCCGTCATGTTCACCTCTTATAAATGCGGGGCCATGCGGATTGCGCACCAGCCCCGTCAGGATCAGACCGAGAGCAGCAGGAACTCGCGTTCCCAGGAGCTGATCACGCGCTTGAAGTTCTCGTGCTCGGCACGCTTGACCGCCACATAGCCACTGACGAACTTGTGGCCCAGGTACTGCTCGACCACCTGGCAGGTTTCCATGCGCTCCAGTGCCGCCTCCAGGGTCAGCGGCAGGCGCAGGTTGCGGCGCTCGTAGCCACGACCGACTACCGGCGCGCTGGGCTCGATACCTTCGACCATGCCGATATAGCCGCACAGCAGGCTGGCCGCCAGGGCCAGGTAGGGGTTGGCATCGGCGCCAGCCAGGCGGTTTTCCACCCGGCGGTTCTGCGGCGTGGCATCCGGCACGCGCAGGCCGACGGTGCGGTTTTCCTCGCCCCACTCGACGTTCACCGGCGCCGAGGTATCGGGCAGGAAACGGCGGAACGAGTTGACGTTGGGCGCGAACAGCGGCAGCACTTCGGGGATGTATTTCTGCAGGCCGCCGATGTGGTGCATGAACAGCTGGCTCATCGAACCGTCTTCATTGGAGAAGATGTTCTGGCCGGTCTTCACGTCGATGATGCTCTGGTGCAGGTGCATGGCACTGCCTGGCTCATCGGTGATCGGCTTGGCCATGAAGGTCGCCGCCACATCGTGCTTGAGCGCCGCCTCGCGCATGGTGCGCTTGAACACCAGGATCTGGTCGGCCAGGTGCAGCGCGTCGCCGTGACGGAAGTTGATCTCCATCTGCGCCGGGCCTTCTTCGTGGATCAGGGTGTCCAGATCCAGGCCCTGCAGCTCGCACCAGTCGTACATGTCTTCGAACAGCGGGTCGAATTCGTTCGCCGCGTCGATCGAGAAGCTCTGCCGGCCGGTTTCCGGACGCCCGGAGCGGCCCATCGGCGCCACCAGCGGGAAGTCCGGGTCGCTGTTGCGCTTGGTCAGGTAGAACTCCATCTCCGGCGCCACGATGGGCTGCCAGCCTTTTTCGGCATACAGGCGCAACACTTTCTTGAGAATGTTGCGCGGCGACAGCTCGATGGGGTTGCCCTGCTTGTCGTAGGTGTCGTGGATCACCTGGGCGGTTGGCTCGATGGCCCAGGGCACGATGAACACGGCGTTCTCGTCCGGCCGGCAGATCATGTCGATGTCGGCCGGGTCGAGCAGGTCGTAGTACACATCGTCTTCGACGTAATCGCCGGTAACCGTCTGCAGCAGCACACTCTCGGGCAGGCGCATGCCCTTTTCGTCGAGGAATTTGTTGGTCGGCGAGATCTTGCCCCGGGCAATCCCCGTCAGGTCGCTGACCAGACATTCGACTTCGGTGATCTTGCGTTCTTTCAACCAGCTGGAGAGCTGGTCCAATTTGGTGCTCATAGAGACCTCAGGTTTTTTTGAAACCGGCATCCTCGGCCGGCTCGACATGCCCCGCATCCTGAGAGACCTGGCAGGCCTGCCAGGCGGATGCGGAATAATCCAGGGTGTCACAGGGCTGCGGGCAAGTGCCCGAGCGACCCTCCAGGCACTGGCGGCAGAGCGCTGCGCGTGCCCAGCGGTGCTTCACCGCCGTGCACCGACTGTAACCGACCTTTGTTGCACTCGACAGCGCCAGATACCTTTGCAACATGTGCGCCGTCGTCGACGCCACGGAAAGACTCGCGGTATGCGCTACGGCTGAACGCATCGAGGCGTCGCGATGCTAGGAAAGCAAAAACGTCTGACGGGCGAGAGGAGTGTGCAGATTTTCGAGCGAACGAAGAGGCCGGAGATACGCCAACACGCTGCGCTGCAGTGCGCACCCGGATGGCCGCGCAAGAGGTTCGAGCAACCTCGGCCACAGCCGGCAACGCCGCGCACTGGGGGAGGTTGGCAATGACGCTGGATAGCGACATGCAGCTCATGAAACACCCGTATTGTTGGATTATGTGGGGTTTAATCGAGCTTATCCTCGTTCGTTTTTTTATACAACCTGTTCATATTGGCGAGCTAACGTCGCCCGCTCCAGGCCGGAAACGCTGCACTGCCCTTTTGTGGAAATGCTCTGAAACGCCCTAAAAATGGCCATCAAGCCCTTGTTTAGGGCAGCATCGAGCTGTCTTGACAGCATCTGGCGTTTGGGATTGACTCGCGGTGTGTCAGCAATTGATTGATATTTTTAACAACATAGGTGTTGCATCATGTCGGTACCCCCGCGTGCCGTTCAGCTCAATGAAGCGAACGCATTCCTCAAGGAACACCCTGAGGTTCAGTTCGTCGACCTTCTGATTGCAGATATGAATGGTGTCGTGCGCGGCAAGCGCATCGAGCGTGCCAGCCTCCACAAGGTCTATGAAAAAGGCATCAACCTGCCGGCCTCGCTGTTCGCCCTGGACATCAATGGCGCCACCGTCGAAAGCACAGGCCTGGGCCTGGACATCGGCGACGCCGACCGTATCTGCTTCCCCATCCCCAATACCCTGTGCAAGGAACCCTGGCAGAAGCGCCCCACCGCGCAACTGTTGATGACCATGCACGAACTGGACGGCAGCCCCTTCTTTGCCGACCCACGGGAGGTATTGCGTCAGGTGGTACAGAAGTTCGACGAACTCGGCCTGACCATCTGCGCAGCCTTCGAACTGGAGTTCTACCTGATCGACCAGGAGAACGTGAATGGCCGTCCGCAACCGCCACGCTCGCCGATCTCCGGCAAGCGCCCGCACTCGACCCAGGTGTACCTGATCGACGACCTCGACGAGTACGTCGACTGCCTGCAGGACATGCTCGAAGCCGCCAAGGAGCAGGACCTGCCGGCCGACGCCATCGTCAAGGAAAGCGCCCCGGCGCAGTTCGAGGTCAACCTGCACCACACCAAGGATGCGCTCAAGGCCTGCGACCATGCGCTGCTGCTCAAGCGCCTGATCAAGAACATCGCCTACGACCACGAGATGGATTCCACCTTCATGGCCAAGCCCTACCCGGGCCAGGCGGGCAACGGCCTGCACGTGCACATCTCGCTGCTCGACAAGAAGACCGGGCAGAACATCTTCGCCACCGACGATCCGGAACAGCACGCGCCGCTGCGCCATGCCATCGCCGGAATCCTCGACACCATGCCGGCGTCGATGGCGTTCCTGTGCCCGAACGTCAACTCCTACCGCCGTTTCGGTGCGCAGTTCTATGTGCCGAACGCGCCAAGCTGGGGCCTGGACAACCGTACCGTGGCGGTACGCGTACCAACCGGCAGCAGCGACGCGATCCGCATCGAGCACCGGGTGGCCGGCGCCGACGCCAACCCGTACCTGATGATGGCCTCGATCCTCGCCGGTATTCACCATGGTCTGACCAACAGGCTGGATCCGGGCGAGCCGATCGAGGGCAACTCCTACGAGCAGCTCGAGCAGAGCCTGCCGAACAACCTGCGTGACGCGCTGCGCGAGCTGGACGACAGCGAGGTGCTCAACAAGTACATCAGCCCGGACTACATCGACATCTTCGTTGCCTGCAAGGAAGCCGAGCTGCAGGAGTTCGAGACGACCATTTCCGATCTCGAGTACAACTGGTACCTGCACACCGTGTAACCCCGAGACGCCGGCCCCAGCCGGCGTTTTCACAGGCGAGGCCGGCCAGACCGGGCAAGTCGCGCCAGCTCAATTGTTACCATTGCTATCAGGATGACCGCCATGATCCGACGTCTCGCCCTGCTGCTAGCTCTCGGCCCGGCATCCGCAATGGCTGCAGCCGGCGACAGCATCCGGGTCTACAACTGGAATGACTACATCGCTCCCGAGGTGCTGGAACGCTTTCAGAAGGAAACCGGTATCACGGTGGACTACCGCACCTTCAGCACAGCCGAAGAGCTCGACGCGGTAATGGCCAATGACGAGCCTATCGATATCGCGGTGGTCTCGCACAACACGCTGCCTCAGCTGATCAGCGACGGCAAACTGCAACCCCTGGATTTGCCGCAACTGAGCAATCGCGCGCATCTGGATCAGGATCTGCTGAAAAAGCTCGCCGCCGTTGATGCCGGTAACCGTCATGCCATTCCGTACCTGTGGGGTGCGGTCGGCCTGGCGATCAACCAGCCCAAGGCGGAAGCGGCCTACGGCGGGCCACTGCCGCCTAGCTGGAGCCTGCTCTTCGACCCGGCCCAGAGCGCGCGCCTGACGAGTTGTGGCATCAGCACCCTGGATGCACCAGCGGAAGTGCTATCGGTGCTGTTCAACTACCAGGGCCGCAGCCTGGCACGTGCCGCCCCGGCGAGAATCAAGCGCGCAGGCGAATTGCTGATGCAGGTCAGACCAAACCTGCGCTATGTGGACAGCGAGCGCTATATAGACGACCTCGACAATGGCCGCCTGTGCATGGCGCTCGCCTGGGTGGGTGACGCCCTCAGCGCTGCCAGAAAGGGCCAGCCGGTAACCTTCGTGATCCCTGACGAGGGCTCGGTGCTGTTCATCGATAACCTGGTAATCCCCAGCAACGCCCCGCGTGCGGACCTGGCCCACCGCTTCATCGACTACCTGATGCAACCCGAGGTGGCGGCCCAGATCACCAGCGAAACCCTGTACCCCAGCGGCAATGCCGACGCCAGGCAGTTTCTCGACAAGAGTTTGAGCAGCGAGCCCGCTCTGTATCCCGACGCCGAGCTGAAACGCCGCCTGCATATGCTGGAAACCTTGCCCGCCAAACAGGCCGAAGTTCGCGACGCAGTCTGGAAACGCTTTCGTGAGGGCGCCTGATTGACCACCCGAAAACCCCGCGCCAGCAGCCAGGCCCGTATCGACCGGATCCTCGGCGCAGCCCGCACCCTGCTGGCCGAGCAGGGCGTGGCGGCGCTGTCGATCTACACCGTGGCCGAGCGCGCCGCTATCGCACCGTCGTCGATCTACCATTTCTTTCCCAGCGTGCCCGCTCTGCTGCAGGCGCTTACCGGCGATGTGCACCGCGCCTTTCGCGCCTGCCTGCAGGAGCCCATCGATGCCGAGCGGCTGCACGGCTGGCGCGACCTCGCTCGCCTCATCGAGCAACGCATGTTGAGCATCTATGCCGGTGATGCCGCGGCCCGGCAGCTGATCCTCGCCCAGCATGGCCTCGCCGAGGTGGCACAGGCCGACCGCCAGCACGATATCGAACTCAGCCAACAGAACCGCGCGCTGTTCGGTCACTATTTCGAGCTACCCGCCCTGCCGGGTGATATCGACGTATTTGCACTGGGCATGGAGCTGGCTGATCGCGTCTACGCCCGCTCGATTCAGCAGCACGGTGAAATCACGCCGCGTTATGCAGAAGAAGGCTTGCGGGTGTTCGAAGCCTATCTGGGCTTGTACCTGCCACCCTTCCTGCGCAAACGCGCATCACCTTGATGGGCGCCCTTGCGGCGCGTCATTGATGACATGCATGCGCGCTAGACACCACGATCAGAGCAGTCAAGAATTACAAATATTTATCCGCGATTATTGTTTTATTTTTTGGCATCCATGAGTTAACTCCCTTTTAAAGCAGATATATATCGACTATAAGAATGCAATCAGGTGAGCATTCTTGTCCTTGACCGCTTTAGGCGCTAGCACTGCCGATGCAGCGTCACGATCCCTTCTCTGGAGGCCATTCATGTCTCGTACCTTTGGCGTGGCGACCATTCAAATGGCCTGCGCTTCGGATACCGTGATCGCCATCGGCAGCCAGACCTACAGCGCCGGCACCCTTGCGCCCAGCCATCGGCAACCCGTATTAAAGGGCCATGCTGCTTTCGCTGACCCGACGCCGCTGATTGCCAGCAAACGCATTGGCGTGAGGATGCGCCGCGCCCGGGGACATTCCGGGATCGCCGCCCGGATCTGCCTACGCCATTGGAAAACCCGGATGGCACACCTGCCGCCTGACCCACAACCTTGCGCAACGGAGCACGCCCATGACCACGCTGACCTCGACACCCCGCGCCGACGGCTTTCGCATGCCGGCCGAATGGGAACCCCATGGCCGGACCTGGATGGTGTGGCCGGAACGCCCGGACAACTGGCGCCTGGGCGCCAAGCCTGCGCAAAACGCATTCACGGCGGTCGCCAGGGCGATCGCCGAGTTCGAAGCGGTGACCGTCTGTGCCTCGGCCGCCCAGTACGAAAATGCCTGCGCCCACCTGCAGCACGAGCGCATCCGGGTCGTCGAAATGACCACTGACGATGCCTGGGTGCGCGATACCGGCCCTACCTTCGTGACCAATGCCAAAGGCGAACTGCGCGGCGTGGACTGGGGCTTCAATGCCTGGGGCGGTTTCGAAGGCGGCCTGTATTTCCCGTGGCTGCGTGATGACCAGGTGGCCAGCAAGATCCTCAACATCGAAGGCTGCGACCGTTACCGCACCGAGGGTTTCGTCCTCGAGGGCGGCTCGATCCACGTCGACGGCGAAGGCACCCTGATCACCACCGAGGAATGCCTGCTCAACCACAACCGCAACCCGCATCTGAACCGCGAACAGATCGAAGCGGTGCTGGCCGATCACCTGGCCATCGACACCGTGATCTGGCTGCCTCACGGGCTCTATAACGACGAAACCGACGGGCACGTCGACAACTTCTGCTGCTACGTGCGCCCGGGCGAGGTGCTGCTGGCCTGGACCGACGACCCGCAGAACCCCAACTACAGCCGTTGCCAGGAGGCCATGGAGGTACTGGAAAGCGCGCGTGACGCCAAGGGCCGCAAGCTGACCGTGCACAAGATGCCGATTCCGGGCCCTCTGCATGCCACCGAGGAAGAATGCGCTGGCGTCGACCGCGTGCTCGGCAGCCAGGAGCGCAGCCCGGAAGTCCGCCTGGCCGGCTCCTACGTCAACTTCCTGATCGTCAACGGCGGCATCGTCGCGCCCAGCTTCGACGATCCCAAGGACCAGGAAGCCAAGGCCATTCTCGAGCGCCTGTTCCCGGAGCATCGCGTGGTGATGGTGCCGGGCCGGGAAATCCTGCTCGGTGGCGGCAATATCCATTGCATCACCCAGCAGCAGCCAGCGGCCACCGCCAGCTGATAACAACCCTGCAGAAACGCAAAAGCCCGGAACCAGTCCGGGCTTTTGCATTCAGGCGGGCCGCACTTGGTGCGGCTCGGCCCTCTAGTTACAGCAGCGGGATGCTGTAGCTGACGATCAGGCGGTTCTGATCGGCGTCGGCGTTGGCAACTTCCGAACGCAGCGAGGCATTACGCCAGGCGAAGCCCAGGCCTTTGGCAGCGCCTTCCTGTACCACGTAGCTGACGGTCAGGTCACGCTCCCACTCTTTCAGGTCGCCAGTAGCCGACTTGATGTTGTCGCCCTTCATGTACAGCACGTTGGCGGTCAGACCAGGAACGCCGATCTTGCCGAAATCGTAGCCATACTGGGTGATCCAGGTACGCTCGCCGGCACGCCCGAAGTTGCTGATCTGGCGGTCAGTGATCAGGTAGGTGGTAGCACCGCCCTGGCCCGGGATAGAACCCTGGTTCAGCTGGGTGAAGTTGCTGTCACCGGAGACCTGCTGGTAGCCGGCGCTCAACGCATGGCCTTCCAGGCTATAAGTGAAGAACGCACTCCAGGTACGGTTGTCCACTTCGCCGAAATTGGAGTTGGCGCTGCCACCATTCCAAAAGCCTGAACCACGGTAGCCGTCGGCACGACCGGCAGCGCTGCCGTTCTTGCCATCGGAACTGGTATCAAAGTAACGCAGGTCGGATTTCAGCGAGCCGGCACCCAGCGCCAGGGTATGGGTCAGGCCCAGGAAGTGCTGCTTGTAGAAATCATCCAGGTTGCCGTAGTAGTACTGAACCAGCAGATCCTTGTTGATCTTGTAGTCAGCACCACCGTAATAGAACTTGTTGCTGTCCGCACCAACGCCAGCACCGGCAATGGCCAGCGAATCGGCATCGCTGGAGGTACGGCCTTTGGCGTGTTCCAGCTGACCGGCAACCAGGGTCAGGTTGTCGATTTCATTGGAGGTGATCTGCGCGCCTTCGAAGGTCTGCGGGATCAGGCGACCATCGTTGAAGGTGACCACCGGCAGTTTCGGCTGCAGGGTACCGACCTGGGCAACGGTCTTGGAGAAACGGATCTTGCCGGTCAAGCCCAGGCTGCTGAACTCGTCACGGGCGCTGCCATCGCTTTCCAGGGGAAACAGAGCGCTCGGGTTGCGATCCTGCCCAACTTTGCCAGCACGGCCGCCACCGTCCAGACGTACGCCCAGCAGGCCCAGAGCATCGACGCCCACGCCCACGGTGCCTTCGGTAAAGCCCGACTGCAGGTTCAGCTGGAATGCCTGGCCCCACTCGCGTACCTGGCCGTTGTGAGCATTGGCAACACCAACATCACCCTGGCTTTCACGGTTGTCTTGGTCAAAATAGAAGTTACGCAGGTCCAGCTTGGCCGTGCTGTCTTCGATAAAGGCGGCATTGGCCACGTGGCTCAGGGTCAGACCCAGAGTACCGGCGGCTACAGCGAGCGCCAGGGAAGCTTTTTTCATCGTGATCTCTCCAGTGTTCTGTTCTTTTATGGTGTTGCACATCGGTCTGGAAGGTGCCGCCTCTAAGGCGTGCAGCCAGCCGAATTCGGGTACGACCGTCAGGTAGCAGGCAGCCGAAAGGCACCACAGCTACGCGACGGCAATACGAAAACTTAAGGGTGAAAGTGAAGCAGGTTGGTCTGGCTGCGGCGACAGGCAAAGGGCATCGTCAGATTCTCGGCATTATTATTGTCGGCCTGAGGCCGTTGCTGTTGAATTTAGCACAGCAGAATACGTGCCATGGACGACCAAAGTCGCATAACAGCCAACCTTTCAATATGTTACTGGCAAAATGACAGGAAGTGGCGGTCGCTCATCGACAAAAATGAGCAATTATCCGCCGAACAGCAGAGGGAACGAGGCGATTTTCCGCCAAGTCAGCTGGTGACGATCTGATTCTTGCCTTGCCGCTTGGCCTGGTACATGGCCGCATCGGCACGCGCGTAGAGTACGTCGAGGCCTGGGTCACCACCGCGCAGGGACGTCAGCCCCTGGCTGACCGTGACCCCGAAGGTCGTCCCTTCATGGGTGAACGACAAGCGCTGGATCTCTCGCTGCAGACGCTGGGCGATCTGCGAGGCCAGCTCCGGCTCACATCCCGGGAACAGCGCCGCGAACTCTTCGCCGCCGATGCGTCCGAACAGATCACCACGGCGCAACACCGAGCTGGCACAGTTGGCCAGTTGTTGCAGCACCTGGTCGCCCACCTGATGGCCGTAGGTATCGTTGATGTGCTTGAAGTCATCCAGATCCAGGAGCAGAAAGGCCAGAGGCTGCCCATGGGTACGCGCCAGCTCGAATTCACTCTGCGCGCACTCGAAAAAGTGACGACGGTTGCTGCTCTGGGTCAGTACGTCGGTGGTCGCCAGGCGATGCAGCTCGCCTTCGAGTTGTTTCTTCTCGGTAATGTCCTCGGCAATACCAAAGATGATGGGCGAAGCGTGGCTCTCACTCTGCCTGCCGATAAAGCACTTGTCACTGAGCCAGCGGATTTCGCCATCGGCGCGGATGATCCGATACTCTCGCGCTTCCACGGCGCCGGTCTCCAACACCTTGGCCATACTTTCGGCGGCGTATTCCAGATCGTCCGGATAGATGCTGTTGCGCCACTCGCCATAGTCGGCCAGCAACAAGCCGGCCGAGCGACCGAAAACCAGCTCGTAGGCCGGGCTGACATAGATGATCTGCTGGGCCTCCCAGTCGAAGGCCCACAGCACAGCGTTCACACTGCCCAATAATGTACTGAACAACTGCTCACGCTCGCGCAGCCGGGTGCCCTCGGCACGGCTGTGCAGCAAAGCCAGGGTCAGCTCTTCCAGGTCGATAGCAGCGAGTTCATCCATATACCGATGCAGAACATTGCCCTTTAGATTGCGGTGAGGGTCGCCAACGGGATCGGGATCGAAAAAGCCCGCCGAATGGCGGGCTTTTATGTAGCAACCAGGTCAAAGCTATGACCATGGCGGCGGTGGGCGGTTCACCGCCCATCCAGCTTTGTGCGCTACGTCACGCTGCGACGGGCCGCAGCGAGTAGGTCTTCAACTGCTCGGCGAAATCACGCAGGGATTGAATGCCACTCGCCTCGGCATCGTGCACCCACTGTTTGATCGCCTCGAGCATGTCATGGCCATTGGCACTGGTTCGCGCCCAGATCAGTTGCAGCGCCAGACGCTTCTCGTAGATCACCTTGAGCGCCTGGCTGTGCGCCAGCATGGCGTCGATATGCACCTGCTGCGTGTCCTGCAGCAGGCTCGGCTCGCGAGAGAGCAGCCGCTTGGCGCGGCGGAACTGGTGGCGAACCGACTCGTCGGCCTTGGCCAGTTCCTGGGTGACCAGGGGCGCGATCACCAGCTTGCGGTACTGGGCCATGATCTGGAATCGGTTGTTGAGAATGGCCATGGCGGTGTCCATGTCCAGGATCCCCTTGCCCGGTACACGATGAGCGATTGGCGCAACACGCTGAACCTTGGCCAGGCGCAGAAAACTGAACAGGCGGATCCACGCCCAGCCCATGTCGAACTCCCAGGGCTTGACCGACAGCTTGGCAGAGTTGGGATAGGTGTGGTGATTGTTGTGCAGCTCCTCGCCGCCAATGATGATGCCCCAGGGCACCAGGTTGGTTGCCGCGTCGCGGCATTCGAAGTTGCGATAACCGACGGCGTGACCCAGCCCATTGATGACCCCGGCAGCCCAGAAGGGGATCCAGATCATCTGCACGGCCCATACGGTAAGACCCAGTGCGCCGAACAGCAGCACATCGATGATCAGCATCAGCGACACACCGCCAAGCGGGAAGCGCGAATAGACGTTGCGCTCGATCCAGTCATCCGGGCAATTCTTGCCGTAGATGCGCAGGGTGTCCTCGTTCTTCGCCTCGTCGGCATACAGTTCGGCACCTTTGCGCATCACCGTACCAAGCCCTTTCACGACCGGGCTGTGCGGGTCGTCGACGGTTTCACATTTGGCGTGGTGCTTGCGGTGGATGGCCGTCCACTCGCGGGTGTTCATGCCTGTGGTCATCCACAGCCAGAATCGGAAGAAGTGCTTGAGTGCCGGATTCAGCTCCAGGGAGCGGTGGGCAGAGTAACGATGCAGATAGACCGTCACGGCCACGATGGTGACGTGCGTGAGCACCAGGGTGACGACGATGAGCTGCCAGACTGGCAGATCGAGAAAACCGTTGTACCACATGGGCAGGGGTACCTCTTGCAGAGAAAAAGCGATGCGGACAAAGTGCCGCACCTCCATTATCAACGACAGCTGTTGGAAAACCACTTGGTCTTTTGGCTAAGGATGTTACAAAGAGACCCCCACGGATGATCTTTTCTCGCGACAACGAAGCCACTCGTTACCCATGAACACGCACCAAGGCGCGCTGCGCCTGACTTTCAACTACCTGATAGGCGCCGGTCTGTGGATCGTGTTCAGCGACCTGCTGCTGGCCTCCCTCGACCTAACGGCCCGACAGACGGAGCAAGCTCAGGTCTGGAAGGGCCTGGTATTCGTGCTGCTGACCAGTAGCCTGCTGTATCTGACGATCAACCGCCACCTGCGCCGCCAGGCGCGAATCGGCACGGCGCTGCGCGCCAGCGAGGAGCGCCTCAGCCTGGCCCTCTCGGCCACCGAAGACGGCCTCTGGGACTGGGATCTGCGCCGCCAGAGCCTGTATTACTCGCCTGGGTACCACGCGCTACTGGGTCTGAAGGATGGCGAGCTGGGCAGCGACCGTGAGCAGTGGCAGCAATTGCTGCATCCCGAGGATCGCCCCGCCTACCAGCGCGCCCTCGATGAAGTGATGCAGGCGAGCGAAGACACCGCCTACGAGAACAGCTACCGCCTGCGCCACCGCGATGGCAGCTATCGCTGGGTGCTGTCCCGCGGGCGCCTGCAACTCGATGACCAGGGACGACCGGCGCGCTTCATCGGCACGGTCAAGGATGTCACCCAACGCCGCGCCGATGCCGACAGCCTGCGCCAGGCCGCAGCGGTATTCGAATCGACTCAGGAGGGCGTACTGGTCACCGATGCGCAGCAGACCATCGTGCACATCAACCCGGCGTTCAGTCGAATCACCGGCTACAGCGAAGCGGAAATCCTCGGCAAACACCCCACACTGCTGAAATCCGGCCGCCATGACGCCGCGTTCTACCAGCATCTCTGGCACAGGTTGCAGACCCACGGCACCTGGAGTGGCGAGGTATGGAACCGCCGCAAGGATGGCGAAATCTACCCGCAATGGCAGTGCATTCGCACTATCCGCGACGACCACGGCCTGCCCAGCCATTACGTTGCGGTGTTTTCCGACATCAGCGTGCTCAAGCATTCCCAGCAAGAGCTCGATCACCTCGCCCACCACGATCCGCTGAGCGGCCTGCCCAACCGCCTGCTGTTCAGCGAGCGCGTCGAACATGCCCTGCAGCGCGCCCAGCGCGACGCGGAGCCTGGCGCCGTGCTGGTGGTGGACCTGGATCACTTCAAGCACATCAACGAAAGCCTTGGCCACAACGTCGGCGATCTGCTGCTAAAGGCCACCGGCGAACGGCTTGCCAACCTGCTCGGCCGTACCACAACCCTGGCGCGTCTGGGTGGCGATGAGTTCGCGGTGCTAAGCGAGGACTGCTCGCACGCCGAACAGGCGGCGCAGCTGGCACAGGCGTTGATCGACTGCCTGGACGCGCCGTTCCTGCTCGATGGTCAGGAGCTGTTCATCTCGGCCAGCATCGGCATCTGTCGCTACCCGGACGACGCGCAGACCGTCGAGGCGGTATTGCGCAACGTCGACTCGGCGCTGTTCAAGGCCAAGAGCAGCGGCCGGGGCGGCTTCGCCTTCTACGATCAGGAGCAGACCGAGTATGCCCGCCAGCGGGTGGAATTGATCGCCGGCATGCGTCACGCCATCGACAATGACCAACTGCGGGTGCATTACCAGCCGCTACACAGCCTCGCCGACAACTGCCTGATCGGCGTCGAGGCACTGGTACGCTGGCAACATCCGCAACGGGGGCTGGTACCGCCTGGAGAATTCATCCCGATTGCCGAAGACAGCGGCATGATCAGCGCCATCGACGCCTGGGTGCTCGAGCAGGCATGCCGCCAGATGGTTGCCTGGCGCAACGCCGGACATGCCCTGCAATTCGTGGCCGTGAATATTTCCAGCCGCTTGTTCAGCCGCGGCGAGCTGGACCAGCGCGTCGCTCAGGTACTGGCCAGCACCGGCCTGCCGGCAGGTTGTCTGGAGCTGGAGGTGACGGAAAGCGCGGTGATGGACGACCCGGACCAGGCCCAGGCCCTGCTCGAACGCTTGTGCAGCCTGGGCATACGCCTGGCGATCGACGACTTCGGCACCGGCTACAGCTCGCTGGCACGCTTGAAACGCCTGCCGGTGCACAAACTCAAGCTCGACCAGAGCTTCGTCGCCGGCCTGCCCCATGACAAGGACGACCTGGCGATCACCCGCGCAGTCATTGCCCTGGCCCACAGCATGGAGATGAAGGTGCTCGCCGAAGGGGTGGAGCGTGGCGAGCAGCTGGAGCGCCTGCGCCAGCTGGGTTGCGACTACGTTCAGGGGTATTTCATTGGCCGGCCGGTGCCGGCGCAGGATCTGAAACTGGCGTGACCGGCGCCACGCCAGTGGCCCGCGTCAGAACAGCGTCTTGCGCACTTCACTGGTTAGCACCTCATCCGGGCGCTGACCAATGGCTTCGGCAACCTGGTAGGCGCGCTGCACCGCCGAACGATTGCCCATGCGCGCCAGCCAGGCCGCCATATTCGGGAAATCCTCCAGGCGCTGGCGCTGCAGTTCCCAGCCCTTGGCCCAGGGGTAAATGGCCATGTCGGCAATCGAATAGTCACCGGCCACGTACTCGCGCCCTTCGAGCTGACGATCCAGCACGCCATACAGCCGCGCGGTTTCCTTCACGTAGCGATCGATGGCATAGGGAATCTGCTCCGGCGCGAAGCGCACGAAGTGGTGGTTCTGCCCGGCCATAGGGCCCAAGCCACCCATCTGCCAGTGCAGCCATTGCTGAACCTGCACGCGCAAGCGCGGCTGCAGCGGCATGAAGCGGCCGATCTTGTCGGCCAGGTACTCGAGAATCGCCCCGGACTCGAACACCGAGATCGGCTCGCCGCCGTCGCTGGGGTTGTTGTCGACGATGGCCGGAATCCGGTTGTTCGGCGAGATCTTCAGGAAGGCCGGCTCGAACTGCTGGCCCGCGCCGATATTGACCGGGTGCACGGCGTAATCCAGCCCACTCTCTTCGAGAAAGATGCTGATCTTGTGGCCATTGGGGGTCGTCCAGTAATGGAGGTCGATCATGGGGCGCTCCTGTCGAGGGTGACGGCCGCCTGACGGCGCCGCGGGCGATGGGTAAAATCTTGGAGCCAGGCGCCGCGCGCAGAGTTCAGCTGCGCTGACGCGCCGGCAGAGGCGGCGTCCAGGGTTGGCTGCGGGAACCTCGCAACCGTCAATGAAAGCGCCTCTCGCACTGAACGATGCAGGCAAGGCACAATCGAAACGCCGCTGAACTGCGTGTCAGTCATTTTCCCGCTAAAGGTCGCGATCCGGATGCCGTCTTCCTCCTTGCGCCACTCGCTGCGCCGCCTCTGGGCGCTGGACAAGTTCAGCTACAGCCTGCGGGTGTTCATCGCCCTGGGCGGCAGCCTGGCGCTGTGCTGGCACCAGGGCTGGATGCACAGCCTGATCCCGCTGTTTCTCGGCGTGATCGCCAGCGCCCTGGCGGAAACCGATGACAGCTGGCAGGGCCGCCTCACCGCGCTACTGGTCACCCTGGGGTGCTTCAGCGCCGCGGCCTATACGGTCGAATTCCTGTTCCCGTACCCCTGGCTGTTCGTCAGCGCGCTGGCACTGTCGGCCTTTGCCCTGACCATGCTCGGTGCCCTCGGCGAACGCTTCGCCACGCTCGGTTCGGCCACGCTGATTCTCGCGGTGTACAGCATGATCGGCGTGGAGCAGCGCGGCGGCGTCGCCGGGCTGTGGCTCGAGCCGCTGCTGCTGGTGGCGGGCGCCGCCTGGTACGGCCTGCTCTCGGTGCTCTGGCATGCCCTGTTCGCTCACCAGCCGGTGCAACACAGCCTGGCCCGGCTGTTTCGCGAGCTGGGGCTGTACCTCAAGCTCAAGGCCGCGCTGTTCGAGCCGCTGCGCCAGCTGGACGTGGAAGCACGGCGTCTGGACCTGGCCAAGCAGAATGGCCGGGTGGTGGCAGCGCTCAACGCGACCAAGGAAATCATCCTGCACCGGGTCGGCAACGGGCGGCCCGGCCCAAAGGTCAGCCGCTACCTGAAACTGTATTTTCTCGCCCAGGACATTCACGAGCGCGCCAGTTCCTCGCACTATCCCTACAACGCCCTGGCCGAAGCCTTTTTCCACAGCGACGTGATGTTCCGCTGCCAGCGCCTGCTGCGCCTGCATGGCAAGGCCTGTCATGCCCTGGCCCAGGCCATCGAGCTGCGTCAGCCATTCGAATACGGCGAGCAGTACAGCCAGGCCCAGGCTGACCTGCAGGCGTCCCTGGAGCACCTGCGCATCCAGAGCAACCCGGCCTGGAAACATCTGCTGCGCTCGCTTGGCGCCCTGGCCGGCAACCTCGGTACGCTCGACCGTCTACTCGGTAGCGCCAGCAACCCTGACGCCCTGGCCGAGGAGCAGGACAGCTCGCTGCTCGACCGCGAACCGCAGTCGCTGCGCGATGTGTGGGAGCGCATCCGCCTGCAGCTCACCCCGACCTCGCTGCTGTTCCGCCACGCCCTGCGCCTGTCCATCGCCCTGGCCGCCGGGTATGGCGTGCTGCACTGGATCCACCCGACCCAGGGCTACTGGATCCTGCTGACCACCCTGTTCGTCTGCCAACCCAACTACGGCGCCACGCGCATGAAACTGGTACAGCGCATCATCGGCACCGTACTCGGGCTATTGCTGGGCTGGGCACTGATCGACCTGTTCCCGGCGCAGCTGATCCAGGCCTTTTTCGCCGTGGCGGCGGGCGTGGTGTTCTTCGCCACCCGCTCCAGCCGCTACACCGTGGCCACCGCGGCAATCACCCTGCTGGTGCTGTTCTGCTTCAACCAGGTGGGCGATGGCTACGGGCTGATCCTGCCGCGCCTGTTCGATACCCTGCTCGGCAGCCTGATCGCCGGGCTGGCGGTATTCCTGATCCTGCCGGACTGGCAGGGTCGGCGGCTGAATCGCGTGGTGGCCAATACCCTGAGCTGCAACAGCACCTACCTGCGGCAGATCATGCGCCAGTACGCCGAGGGCAAACGCGACGACCTCGCCTATCGCCTGGCCCGGCGCAACGCCCACAACGCCGACGCCGCGCTGTCGACCACCCTGGGGAACATGTTGATGGAGCCCGGGCACTTTCGTAAGGAAGCGGATATCGGCTTTCGCTTCCTGGTGCTCTCGCACACCCTGCTCAGCTACCTGTCGGGGCTCGGTGCACACCGCGGCGAAGCGTTGCTGGCCGATGAGCAAGGCGAGCTGCCGGCCAGTGCCCAGCGCCTGGCCGATAGCCTCGACGAAATCGCCCGCGGTCTCAACGAGTTGACCCCGGTAGCCATCCAGAGCGACAGCGAAGAGCAACTTGCCGGCGCCCTGGAGCAGATACCCGAAGAGCTCGACGATGCGCAGCGCCTGGTGCAGACCCAACTCTCGCTGATCGCCCGACAGCTCGGCCCGCTACGCACGCTGGCCGCTCACCTCCTGAAAAACCGCACCAAGGCGGCCACCTGATGGACAAGCAATCCATCGTCCAACAGGTCATCGAGCACCTGACCGGCGACCTGTCTGCCGCCGAGCAGGCCGCCCGGGTCGCCCATGAGACCGCGACCCACGAAGAGAACATCGCCGAGAACAAATACGACACCCTGGGCCTGGAGGCCGCCTACCTGGCTGCTGGCCAGGCACGCCGTGTAGAGGAAATCGGCCTGACGTTACGGGCCTGGCGGCAGCTGCAACTACGCCCTTTCGATGCAGCCCTGGGCATCCGCCTCACCGCACTGGTGTTGCTGGCTGACGAAAATGGCCGGGAGCAATGGCTGTTCCTCGGCCCGGACGGCGCAGCCATCAAGGTGCAGGCCCTGCAGCGGGAAATTCTCGTGCTCAGCCCCAATGCGCCACTCGGCCAGCGCCTGCTGGGCCGTCAGCCCGGCGATGAAATCGAGTTGAAGATCGCGGGCCGAATGCAGCATCACGAGATCATCGAGGCGTACTGAACGGCGTCTGCGGCATCACGTCGGCGCGTTCGACTGCAGGTCATGCCAGGTCAGGTACAGGCGCAGGTCGAACTCCAACTGCGCGTAATCGGGCAGCATGTATTCGCAAAGCTTGTAGAACGCCTTGTTGTGGTCGCTTTCCTTGAGGTGCGCCAGCTCGTGCACCACGATCATCTGCAGGAACTGCGGCGCCGCCTCGCGAAACAGCGAAGCGACGCGAATCTCCTTCTTGGCCTTGAGTTTGCCACCCTGCACCCGCGAGATGGTGGTGTGCAGGCCGAGGGCGCGGTGGGTCAGGTCGAGGCGATTGTCGAACAGCACCTTGTCGATGGCCTGCGCATTCTTCAGGTGTTCCTGCTTGAGCGCCATCACGTAGGCATACAGCGCCTTGTCACTCTGCACCGCATGGCGGTCTCCGTAGCGCTGCGCCAGGTAGTCACCCAGGCGCTCGCCGGCGATCATCTGGCGCACTTGCTCCTGGAGCGAGGCGGGATAACCCTGGAGGTATTTGAGCGGTGTCATGAGGGTTCACGCTGGAAGAACTGGCGACAGATTATGCCTGAACCTGGGGTCTGTTACCGTTTCAACGCGAGCCGCGTTGCCGTGCGTGAAACAGCAACAGACCCTAGAGCGGCACGACCCGCAGCAGCTTGCCGTCTTCGCTGTCGGTCAACAGATACAGCGCACCATCCGGGCCGTCGTAGACACCGCGGATGCGCTCCTCGAGCTCCTGGAAAAGGATGTCTTCTCCGGCCAGCCGGCCCTTGTCGAGCCGTACCCGGCGCACGCTCTTTTCCGCCAGGGTGGAGACGAACAGGTCACCCTTCCAGTGCGGGAAACGTTCACCGGTATAGAGCGCCAAGCCGGACGGCGCCACCGAAGGCGTCCAGTGCAGCTCCGGCGCCAGGTAGCCGGGCAGTTCGGTAAAGGGCGTGACCATCGCCCCCGTGTAGTCGACGCCAAAGGATGTCAGCGGCCAGCCGTAGTTGCCACCGGGCTGCAGCAGGTTCAGCTCGTCGCCGCCCTTGGGACCGTGCTCGTGGCTGTACAGGCGCTTGCGCTGGCGATCGTAGACGATGCCCTGCACGTTTCGGTGCCCCAGGCTGTAGATTTCCTCGGCGGCGCCCGGCTGGCCGCGCAGCGGGTTGTCCTGCGGGATGCTGCCGTCGCGGTTCAGGCGCACCGTCTTGCCCAGGTGATTGGCAAGGTTCTGCGCCTGCTCGCGCCAGTCGAACCCATCACCCAGGGTCAGTACCAGGGTGTCGTCAGGCAAAAAGGCAATGCGCCCGCCATAGTGGGAAGCGCCAGCCTTGGCTGGCTGGGCGGTGAACAGCACCTGGAAGTCGCGCAGCTCGCCGTCGACCAGGCGGGCCCGGGCCAGCCGGGTGTTGTTGGCGTCAAGCTCGCCATGGGCGTAGCTCAGGTAGATCCACGGGTCGCTGGCGAAGTGTGGATCCAGCACCACGTCCATCAACCCTGCCTGGGTTGCCACGAAGGGCGTTGGCATGCCGCGGATGGGCTTGGCCTGCAGCTTGCCCTGGGCATCGATCAGGCGCAGTTGCCCCGTGCGCTCGGTGACCAGCATGCGACCATCGGGAAGGAACGCCATGGACCAGGGATGGGCCAGGCCGCCGGTGACGGTTTCGATACGGTAATCGGCCTGGGCCAATGCGCCCGCGCACAGCGCTCCTGCCAGCAATACGGCTTTCAACATCACATCCTTGATCAGAGAAAAAACCATCAGCGTGCAGCGGCGCTGAAACGTGCGAATACCAGGCTCCCCAGGCTGCCACAGAGCATCAGTGCCAGAGTGCCGGCCAGCGTGCGATTGGCGCCGATCAGCGTCGGCATCGGCGCTACGGCATTGGCCGCAGTCAACGCCAGCCACACCGCCAAGGCGCCAGCGAGCAGGAATATCAGCCAGCGCAGCACACCCTGGGCGGGCGCCAGCCAGGCGGTCAGCGGCAAGGCCACGATGAAGGCGGCGATCACCAGGGCGGCGAACGTCGGGCTGAAACCCAGCAGGTCGTGCGTTGTGGCCTGCAGGCGAATGTCCGCGGGAATGGAGGCGCCCAACTGTTGCAGTGCGGCGAGATTGAACTGGGTCTGAACGATGCTGCCGAGCACGGTAGCAACGAACACGGCCAAGCCGAATGGCAGCCAGAGGCGAGAGTTTTGAGGCATGGGAGCCGACATCCTGAAACGCGTGGCGGCAGTATGGCGCAGCATCCGAGGGGCAGCGGAACAGGAGTTTTACATGGTTTTTCGTAAGCCGGTAAATACCCGCAGTAGCCGCGGTGGCGGCAAACACCTCATGCTGAAAACTACCCCAGCCCAGATGCACGAAAGCCGCCTGCCCATCACGGGTAGGCGGCTGTCAGGCTACGCCACGAACGCTGCGATCAGTTGATCTTGGCGGCCAGTTCACCCTTGGCGTAACGCTGGAACATACCTTCCAGGGAGATCGGTTTGATCTTCGAGGCATTGCCGGCAGTGCCGAACGCTTCGTAGCGGGCGATGCAGATATCGCGCATGGCGGTGATGGTATGCGCGAAGTATTTACGCGGGTCGAACTCGCTTGGGTGCTCGGCCAGGAAGCGGCGGATGGCACCGGTGGAAGCCAGTCGCAGGTCGGTGTCGATGTTGACCTTGCGCACGCCGTACTTGATACCTTCGACGATTTCGTCGACCGGCACGCCGTAGGTTTCCTTGATCTCGCCACCATGCTCGTTGATGATCGCCAGCCAATCCTGCGGTACCGAGCTGGAACCGTGCATCACCAGATGAGTGTTGGGGATGCGTTTGTGGATCGCCTTGATGCGCTCGATCGACAGCACGTCGCCGGTAGGCGGTTTGGTGAATTTGTAAGCGCCGTGGCTGGTACCGATGGCGATGGCCAGGGCATCGACCTGGGTCTTCTTGACGAAGTCAGCGGCTTCTTCCGGGTCGGTCAGCAGTTGGCTGTGATCGAGCACGCCCTCTGCGCCAACGCCGTCTTCTTCACCGGCCATGCCGGTTTCCAGGCTACCCAGGCAGCCCAGTTCACCTTCAACCGACACGCCGCAGGCGTGGGCGAAGGCAACGGTCTGCTGGGTAACACGCACGTTGTATTCGTAGTCGGCCGGGGTTTTGCCGTCTTCTTTCAGCGAGCCGTCCATCATTACCGAGCTGAAGCCCAGCTGAATGGAGCGCTGGCAGATGTCCGGGCTGGTGCCATGGTCCTGGTGCATGCACACCGGAATGTGCGGGAATTCTTCGATGGCAGCGAGAATCAGGTGACGCAGGAACGGCGCGCCAGCATATTTGCGAGCACCAGCGGAGGCCTGGACGATGACCGGCGAATCGGTCTTGTCGGCGGCTTCCATGATGGCGCGCATCTGCTCGAGGTTGTTGACGTTGAAGGCCGGCACGCCGTAGCCGAATTCGGCGGCGTGGTCGA
Organism: Pseudomonas sp. URMO17WK12:I2; assembly: GCF_003253735.1. Taxonomy (GTDB): domain Bacteria; phylum Pseudomonadota; class Gammaproteobacteria; order Pseudomonadales; family Pseudomonadaceae; genus Aquipseudomonas. Next base: position 1,036,655 of record NZ_QKYW01000001.1, read on the forward strand.
GCATCTGGCGCATGCTGATAAGTGCCATGTTTTGCTATCTCCCGATAGGGCTCGTTGATCGTGCAAGCCTGCCGCAGTGGCAGGCGCTATTCAAGTTGCGCGAGCGGGCCGGCCGCTCGCAGGTCATTCAGGGCGCCTTGCAGCCGCGCCCGAGCAAATCATCATTGGCGGTGCGGTAGACCAGGCCTTCCTCACCCTTGGAATGGAAGGACAGCGTGCCATCGCTGTACAGCTCGCCGGAACCGGAAGGCTCCAGGCTCAAGCGATGGACGACATCGCTGCCACCCATGCGCACATCGACTTTTTCGTGTGCCGGGTCGGCGTAGCGCCAGAACACTTCTGCCTGGCTGTCACATACCCAGCGGTTCCATTGCTGGCTATCGGCGTAGTCCTTGCCGGCACAGCCGGCAAGCATGGCAAGCCCGAGCAACGCAGCAGCGTATTTAAAACGGTTCATCGCCTTCTCCTTGTCCTAGCAGTTCTGCTCGCCTACAGGCGGCGTGGAATCACCGGTACTCTGCCCTTCGATGCGCTGATCTTCGCGCGTAGTCGGCAAATCGATTTCCGCCGGACTCAATACACGGCAAGCATCATCGCGTGGCGCCCCGCCCCAGGCACAACCACCCAGGACGACACTCAAGCTCAATAGCATGATCAGGTTACGCATCGGTCACTCCTTGCTGGCTGATTTCCATACAAGGGTAATGACCACCGTCGCCCGCCAAGGTTTAGGGTCTGTACGAAACCGCCACTACGGCGCTGCGTACCGACCCGGCCCCTGGTACCGCAGTTACTCGGCCGCGCGCTTCTGGAGCACTTCCACCGCCGGCAATACCTTGCCCTCGACGAATTCGAGGAACGCGCCGCCGCCGGTAGAGATATAGGAAATGCGCTCAGCCACATCATACTTGTCGATGGCCGCCAGGGTGTCACCGCCACCGGCAATGGAGAACGCCGGGCTTTCAGCGATGGCCAGGGCCAGGGCCTTGGTGCCTTCACCAAACTGATCGAACTCGAACACTCCGACCGGGCCGTTCCACAGGATGGTCTTCGAGGCCTTGAGCAGTTCGGCGAACTGCGCGGCGGTTTGTGGGCCGATGTCGAGAATCATGTCGTCGTCAGCCACGTCAGCGACAGCCTTGACGGTCGCGGTAGCGGCTTCGGAGAACTCCTTGGCGACCACCACATCGACCGGCAGCGGCACGCTGACCTTGGCGGCGATGGCCTTGGCGGTGTCGACCAGGTCAGCTTCGTACAGCGACTTGCCGACCGGGTAACCGGCCGCGGCGAGGAAGGTGTTGGCGATGCCGCCACCGACGATCAGCTGATCGCAGATGCTGCTCAGGCTGTTCAGCACGTCCAGTTTGGTCGATACCTTGGAGCCTGCAACGATCGCCGCCATCGGCTGAGCTGGTGCGCCCAGGGCCTTGCCCAGGGCGTCGAGCTCGGCAGCCAGCAGCGGGCCGGCAGCGGCAACCTTGGCGAACTTGGCCACGCCATGGGTCGAACCCTCGGCGCGGTGCGCGGTACCGAAGGCGTCCATCACGAACACGTCGCACAGGGCGGCGTATTGCTGGGCCAGCTCATCGGCGTTCTTCTTTTCGCCCTTGTTGAAGCGTACGTTCTCGAACAGCACCAGGTCGCCAGCCTTGAGCTCGACGCCGTTGAGGTAATCCTTGACCAGCGGCACGTCGCGGCCCAGGGCTTTGCTCAGGTAGGCAGCCACCGGTGCCAGGCTGTTCTCTTCGCTGAATTCGCCTTCGGTCGGGCGGCCCAGGTGCGAGCAGACCATCACCGCGGCGCCTTTTTCCAGGGCCAGCTTGATGGTCGGCAGTGCGGCGAGAATGCGCGCATCGCTCTTTACCACGCCGTCTTTGACCGGCACGTTGAGGTCTTCACGGATCAGCACGCGCTTGCCTTGCAGATCAAGGTCGGCCATTTTCGCGATGTTCAGGGTCATTGAGTCAGTCCTTAACAGGGGCTGGTGATAAGTGAGCGGCGGCATCGAGATAATGCACAGCCATGTCGAGCATTCGGTTGGCGAAGCCCCATTCGTTGTCGAACCAGGCCAGCAGGTTGACCAGGCGTGGCCCGGAAACCCGTGTCTGACTGCCGTCGACGATGGCCGAATGGGGATCATGGTTGAAGTCGCAACTGGCGTGCGGCAACTCGGTGTACGCCAGCAGACCTTGCAGCGGCCCCTGTTCGGCGGCCTGGCGCAAGATCCGGTTGATCTCCTCGGCACTGGTGTCGCGGGCGGTCTGCAAGGTGATATCCAGGCAGGACACGTTGACCGTCGGCACCCGAATGGCTTTGGCCTGAATTCGCCCGGCAAGTTCCGGCAGCAGGCGTTCGATGCCGCGGGCCAGGCCCGTGGACACCGGAATCACCGACTGGAAAGCCGAACGCGTACGGCGCAGGTCTTCGTCGTGATAGGCATCGATCACCGGCTGGTCGTTCATCGCCGAGTGGATGGTGGTGATGGAGATGTAGTCCAGCCCCACCGCCTCGTTCAGCAGCTTGAGCAGCGGCACGCCACAGTTGGTGGTGCACGAGGCGTTGGATACCAGACGCTCGCTGCCCGTCAGGCACTGCTGGTTGACGCCGTACACCACCGTGGCGTCGACATCGCTCTCGCTGGCCATTGGCTGCGACAGCAATACCCGCGGTGCCCCCGCCTGCAGAAAACGTTCGGCCTGCTGGCGCGTGGTGTACTGGCCGGAGCATTCGAGCAACAGGTCGATATCCAGCGCTGCCCAGTCGACGCCCTCGGGCTCGCGCTGACGCAACACCTGCACGGGCTTGCCATTGATGTGCAGATGGTCGCCCGCCACTTTCACCTCACCGGGAAAACGCCCATGGGTGGAGTCGAAGCGGGTCAGGTATTCGATACTGGCCTGGTCGGCCAGGTCGTTGAGCGCGACGATATCCAGCCGTGCGTCAGCGGCGCGTTCGTGCAGGGCACGCAGCACGCAACGGCCTATGCGGCCGTAACCGTTCAGGGCAACGCGGTAGGGACGATAGGACATCGCAGATCTCGGATGAACCCGTAGGGTGGATCGCGCTTTATCGATCCACCGGGCGCTGTAACGGTGGATCGAAAGCGTCGGCTGCGCGCCTCGACCCACCCTACAGCGTCGTTCTCACTCAGGCGTCGAGCAGTTCTTCGGCGGTGCCGACGATGTTCTCGACGGTAAAGCCGAAATGCTCGAACAGCTCGCCGGCAGGCGCCGACTCACCGTAGGTTTCCATGCCGATCACACGGCCTTCGAGGCCCACGTACTTGTACCAGAAGTCGGCATGGGCGGCTTCGATGGCGATCCGCGCAGTGACCTGCAGCGGCAGCACCGACTGTTTGTAGCCGGCGTCCTGCTGGTCGAAGACGTTGGTCGACGGCATCGACACCACACGCACCTTGCGGCCCTGCTCGCTCAGCTTGTCGGCCGCCTGGATGGCCAGGCCGACCTCGGAACCGGTGGAGATGAGGATCAGCTCCGGCTCGCCGGCGCAGTCCTTGAGCACATAACCACCGCGGGCGATGGACGACTCGGTCTCGTGGTCACGCAGGTTATGCGGCAGGTTCTGACGCGAGAAGATCAGCGCGCTCGGGCCGTCCTTGCGCTCGACCGAATGCTTCCAGGCTACCGCGGCTTCGACGGTATCCGCCGGGCGCCAGGTATCCAGGTTCGGCGTGGTACGCAGGCTGGTCAGTTGCTCGACCGGCTGGTGTGTCGGGCCGTCTTCACCCAGGCCGATGGAGTCGTGGGTGAACACGTAGAGCACACGCAGCTTCATCAGCGCCGACATACGCACCGCGTTGCGGGCGTATTCCATGAACATCAGGAAGGTCGCACCGTAAGGCACCAGGCCGCCGTGCAGGGCAACGCCGTTCATGATCGCGCTCATGCCGAACTCGCGCACGCCGTAATACATGTAGTTGCCCGAGGCATCCTCGGCGACCACCGGCTTGCAGCCCTTCCACAGGGTCAGATTGGAACCGGCCAGGTCAGCCGAGCCACCGAGCAGTTCCGGCAGCAGCGGGCCGAAGGCGTTCAGGCAGTTCTGGCTGGCCTTGCGGCTGGCGATGGCTTCACCCTTCTCGGCGACGGCGCGGATGAACTCGCTGGCCTTGGCGGAGAAGTCGGCAGGCAATTCGCCGGCCATGCGGCGGATGAATTCGTTGGCCAGCTCCGGGTAGGCGGCGGAATAGGCGGCAAAGCGCTGATCCCACTCGGCTTCGGCAGCCAGACCGGCTTCCTTGGCATCCCACTCGGCATAGATGTCGGCCGGAACTTCGAACGGCGCGTGGTTCCAGTTCAGGGCCGCGCGGGTCAGGGCGATTTCGTCATGGCCCAGGGCCGCGCCGTGGGACTCTTCCTTGCCCTGCTTGTTCGGCGAACCGAAGCCGATGATGGTCTTGCAGCAGATCAGCGTCGGACGGTCGCTGGATTTGCGCGCGGTGTCGATGGCCATCTTGATTTCTTCGGCATCGTGGCCGTCGACATTGCGAATCACCTGCCAGCCGTAGGCTTCGAAGCGCGCCGGGGTGTCGTCGGTGAACCAGCCGTGCACTTCGCCATCGATGGAGATGCCGTTGTCGTCGTAGAAGGCGATCAGTTTGCCCAGGCCCAGGGTGCCGGCCAGGGAGCAGACTTCATGGCTGATGCCTTCCATCATGCAACCGTCGCCCAGGAAGGCGTAGGTGTAATGGTCGACGATGGCGTGGCCGTCGCGGTTGAATTGCGCCGCCATGATTTTCTCCGCCAGGGCGAAGCCCACGGCATTGGCGATGCCCTGGCCGAGCGGGCCAGTGGTGGTCTCGACGCCTGGTGCGTAGCCGTACTCCGGGTGGCCCGGGGTCTTGCTGTGCAGCTGACGGAAGTTCTTCAGGTCGTCGATGGACAGGTCGTAACCGGTCAGGTGCAGCAACGAATAGATCAGCATCGAACCATGGCCGTTGGACAGCACGAAGCGGTCACGGTCGGCGAACTTCGGGTTGGCCGGGTTGTGCTTCAGGTAGTCACGCCACAGTACTTCGGCGATGTCCGCCATGCCCATGGGGGCACCGGGGTGGCCGCTGTTGGCTTTTTGCACAGCATCCATGCTGAGGGCACGAATGGCATTGGCACGCTCACGACGGCTGGGCATCGCTAATCTCCTGCGGGTGGCTGCCTTGGAGGCAGCAGGGGTCGAAAAAGGCGACCATTTTCGCCCAGCGAGCACCGCCGGGGCAATGACAGATGGTCCGTCTGCGGAATATTGCAGCGCTTTTTATCCTCGACAGCGCCTGTGATCAGCAAAAACCCACGAAGAAAAACCTCGACCGCAATATCAAAACTTTTTGATATTGCGGTTGCTGGCTGAAAAATGACCGACTAGACTGCGCCCCATGACCCAACGCGCACCTGCACTCGACTTCGAGCCCACCGACCTGCTGTCCGCCCTGTGCAAGGCCGCGGGCGATGGTTTGCGCCTGAACGTTCTGCGCGCCCTGAGCAATGATTCGTTCGGCGTGCTGGAACTGGCGCAGATCTTCGCCATCGGCCAGTCCGGGATGAGCCATCACCTCAAGGTACTGGCCCAGGCCGGCCTGGTGGCAACGCGCCGCGAAGGCAATGCGATCTTCTACCGCCGCGCCCTGGCCCATACAGAAAGTGCCGGCGGCACCCTGCATGCCGCGCTGCTGCAGGAAGTCGACAGCCTGCTGCTGCCCGCCGAGGTGCGCCAGCGTATCGCCCAGGTACACCAGCAGCGGGCCGCCGCCAGCCGCGACTTCTTCGCCCGCAGCGCCGAGCGTTTCCAGGCCCAGCAGGACCTGATCGCCGGCCTGCCGCAGTACCGCGACAGCGTGGTGGCCCTGCTCGACTCGCTGGATTTGCCGGCGCACGCCAGCGCGCTGGAAATCGGCCCTGGTGACGGTGGCTTCCTGCCGGAGCTGGCACGCCGCTTCGCCAGGGTGACCGCCCTGGACAACAGCGAGGCGATGCTCGAACTCGCCCGCCAGCGCTGCCAGCAGGAGGGCCTGGACAATGTGCAACTGCACCTGGCCGATGCGCTCCAGGACGCCTACCCGGGCGCCGACTGCGTGGTGCTGAACATGGTGCTGCATCACTTCGCCGCACCGGCCCAGGCCCTACGCAAGCTGGCCGAACAAGTGAACCCGGGCGGCAGCCTGCTGATCACTGAACTGTGCAGCCATGACCAGAGCTGGGCCCGCGACACCTGCGGCGATCTCTGGCTAGGCTTCGAACAGGATGATCTTGCCCATTGGGCAATTGCCGCAGGCCTGACCCCGGGTGAAAGCCTGTATGTCGGCCTGCGCAATGGTTTTCAAATTCAGGTGCGGCATTTCCAGCGCACCCTTCCACTCACGCACGTGGCCGAGAGGCCCCCACTCGCCAGGACAATCGATAGATGAGCGAATACTCCCTGTTTACCTCCGAGTCCGTGTCCGAAGGGCACCCGGACAAGATCGCCGACCAGATTTCCGATGCCGTACTCGACGCCATCATCACCCAGGACAAGCATGCACGGGTGGCCGTGGAAACCCTGGTCAAGACCGGCGTGGCGATCATCGCCGGCGAAGTGACCACCAGCGCCTGGGTCGACCTCGAGCAGATCGTCCGCGACGTGATCTGCAACATCGGCTACACCAGCTCCGACGTCGGCTTCGACGGCGCCACCTGCGGCGTGATGAACATCATTGGCAAGCAATCCCCGGACATCAACCAGGGTGTCGACCGTGCCAAGCCGGAAGACCAGGGCGCTGGCGACCAGGGCCTGATGTTCGGCTACGCCAGCAATGAAACCGACGTACTTATGCCGGCGCCGATCCGCTTCTCCCACGCACTGGTCGAGCGCCAGGCCGAGGCCCGCAAGTCCGGCCTGCTGCCGTGGCTGCGCCCGGATGCGAAATCCCAGGTCACCTGCCGTTACGAGAATGGCAAGGTGGTCGGCATCGACGCAGTCGTGCTGTCCACCCAGCACAACCCGGAAGTCAGCCTCAAAGACCTGCGTGAAGCGGTGATGGAGCTGGTGATCAAGCACAGCCTGCCCGCCGAGCTGCTGCACAAGGAAACCCAGTACCACATCAACCCGACCGGCAACTTCGTGATCGGCGGCCCGGTGGGCGACTGCGGCCTGACCGGCCGCAAGATCATCGTCGACAGCTACGGCGGCATGGCCCGCCATGGCGGCGGCGCGTTCTCCGGCAAGGACCCATCCAAGGTCGACCGTTCGGCAGCCTACGCCGGCCGCTACGTGGCCAAGAACATCGTCGCCGCCGGGCTGGCCGAGCGCTGCGAGATCCAGGTGTCCTACGCCATCGGCGTGGCCCAGCCGACCTCGATCTCGATCAACACCTTCGGTACCAACAAGGTGGCGGACGAGACCATCATCAAACTGGTGCGCGAAGTGTTCGACCTGCGTCCGTACGCCATCACCAAGATGCTCGACCTGCTGCACCCGATGTACCAGCCGACCGCCGCCTACGGCCACTTCGGCCGCGAGCCGCAGCAACTGACCGTCGGCGAAGACAGCTTCACCAGCTTCACCTGGGAAAAGACCGACAAGGCCGCCGACCTGCGCGCCGCTGCCGGCCTGTAAATCCAGGGCAATTCATCGGGGTAGCTCTTCTGAGCCGCCTCGGCGACAGATGCAAAAAAGCCTCCGTGGGCGTCGAACTCACGGAGGCTTTTTCATACCCGCAAAGCGGGCCGCACGATCACTTGCCGAACAACGAACCCAGACCTTTCAGGGTCTCGGCAGCAGCGGCAATGTTCTCGGCCTTGCTGTCGCCCTGAGTTTGCGCAACGCTCTCGCTGGAAGAGGCCGCGTTGGCACCGAGCTGGTCACAGCCGCCCTCGACCTGCGCAATGGCATCATCAGCCTGTTTGTTGCCGAGCAGGCCAGCCAGCTGTTTGACCTGGGCAATTTTCTCGGCGTTGGCCGACATCTTCTGCTGGCACTTGAGCTGATTGTCTCCAGCTGCATGGGCGAAAGAACTGGCGGCAACCAGGGCGGCGGAGCACAACAGGATTGAAATACGCATGAGACTCTAGACCTCTAGAGATGAGGCCCGGCTGTAGACCCCGCCGCCGGGCAAATCCGTTTGGTGTGCGGGGCGCTGACTTTAGCATCGGACATTTACGGTAACAAAGCTCCGCGCGAAGGAAATGCCGGCCAGCTCCCACTTTTCTCAGGCCAGCACTAGCCTGGGATATCCCCCCCCGAGCAAGGATGCTCCGTCATGAAAATCTGCATCGCTGCCAGCCTCTCTGCCCTGCTATCGGCCGTTTCCCTTGCCGATGACTGCCCGCGACCAACCGCAAGCCAAAGCCAACAGCTCGACGAGCTCGCCGCACAGGTCGCCAAGTGGGACGACGCCTACCATCGCCAGGGCCACTCGCCCGTCAGCGACGAGCTGTACGACCAAGCCCGCGCGCGCCTGGAAAATTGGCAGCGCTGCCAACGTAATACACCCCCGGCAGACCCACTGAGCGGCACAGGTGGCCCCATCGCGCATCCCGTCGCCCAGACAGGCCTGCGAAAACTGGCGGACGAGCGCGCCGTCAGCCAATGGATGGCCTCACGCGACGGTGTATGGATTCAGCCCAAGGTCGACGGCGTGGCGGTCACCCTGCTCTACCGAGGCGGTCGCCTGCAGCAGGTGATCAGCCGCGGCGACGGCAAGACCGGGCAAGACTGGACATCACGCGCCGAACGAGTCACCGCCATCCCCAAGCGACTCGCCGATAACGGCGAGTTGATTCTGCAGGGCGAGCTGTACTGGCGGCGCCCCGCGCATACCCAAGCAAAGCAAGGCGGCGCATCGGCGCGCAGCACGGTGGCTGGGTTGATGGCCCGACAGGCGCTCAGCGATGAACAGGCCGCCGGCATCGGGCTTTTCATCTGGGATTGGCCAAATGGCCCGACCGACATGCACCAGCGCCTCGATCGCCTGGTGCAACTGGGCTTCCAGGACAGCCGCACTTATAGCCAGCCAGTGGCCAAGCCGAGCGACGCCGGTCGCTGGCGAGAACGGTGGTACCGCAGCCCGCTGCCATTCGCCACCGATGGCGTGGTGCTGCGCCAGGGCCAGCGCCCCGGCGGTGAGCGGTGGCGGGCCGAGCCGCCCCATTGGGCGGCGGCCTGGAAATACCCGGCCAGTGAGGCCCTGGCGCTGGTCGAAGCGGTGGAGTTCAGCATTGGCCGCACCGGGCGCATCACCCCGCTGCTGCGCCTGCAACCGGTGAAACTCGACGACCGCAGCATTCGAGTGGTCAGCGTCGGCTCGCTGCAACGCTGGCAACAGCTGGATATTCGCCCTGGCGACCAGGTCGCCATTCGCCTGGCCGGGCAAACCATTCCCAAGCTGCAAAGTGTGGTGTTGCAGAGCGCAACCCGCTCACCGCTGGATATCCCGCACAGCGACAACTACCACGCTCTGAGCTGCCTGCGTATCTCGCCGGGTTGCGCCAGCCAGTTTCACGCCCGCCTTAGCTGGCTCAGCGGTAAACAGGCGCTGAACCTGCACGGCATCGGTGCTGGCACCTGGGAGAAGCTACTGGAGGCGCAGCAGCTCGACGGCCTGCTCGACTGGCTGCATCTGGGCGAAGAGCAGTTGCTGGCGGTGCCCGGCATTGGCCCCCGAGGCGCCAGGACACTGAGTCAAGGTTTCGCCGAAGCGCGGCAGCGGCCGTTTCGCGATTGGTTGCGGGCGCTGGGAGCGCCGGTCAACCCGGACAACCTGGCCGCCGACAATTGGATTCACCTGCACCAGCGCAGCCTCAGCGTTTGGCAAGCACTGCCTGGCATCGGGCCAACCCGAGCGGCTCAGTTACAGGCATTTTTCCAGCACGAGGAGATTCTGGCACTGGCCGACAGGCTGGGCGAAGCAGGTGTCGACGGTTTTCAGCGTCAGTAGGCGCGAAATGCCTCATGGCAGCGCTGGCACGCGACCTCCACCCGGCCCAAGGCAGGCTGCAGCTGATCCACGGAACCCTGCGGCCTGCCCGCCGCCGACTGCAGCGCCTCGGTCGCGACTTGCAACTGCTGCGCAAACGCCTCGAACCGGGCGTGCTGCTCCCAAACCTCCGGGCGCGCGGTACTGCGCTCATCACCTGCCGGCGGCGGAAAATATTGCCAGGGCATCGCCGCCAGGGCATTGAGTTCCCTGGCGCCCTCGGCAAAACGCTCGGGCTTGAATGCCAGGCGACCGCGCAGCATGCCGCTCAGCTCTTCACTGCTGACCAGCATCTGCTTGAACAGGGCCTGGCGCCGCGCCTCCGGGGAGTCGGGATCAGCGCCGCGACAACCGCTCACCAGCAAACAGGCCAGCACTACCCAAACAACCTGACGCATCGCACTTCCCTAGCAAAACCGCTAATACCAGCGCACTGGCCAAGCGGCATATCAGTCCTTGAATTGATCCTTGATATAGGTGATCTCGGTTTTGCCGTGCGGCGCCGGCTGACCATCCTCGCCAAGGTTGACGAACACCAGTTTGTCGATGGTCAGGATGCTCTTGCGGGTGATCTTGTTGCGCACTTCGCAGCGCAGGGTGATCGAGGTGCGGCCAAAGTCCGTGGCGGTAATGCCCAGCTCGATGATGTCGCTCTGCCGAGCCGAGGCGACGAAGTTGATCTCCGAAATCAGCTTGGTCACCACGCGCTGGCTGCCAAGCTGGATGATGGCGTAGATCGCGGCTTCTTCATCGATCCATTTCAGCAGGCTGCCACCGAACAGGGTGCCGTTGGGGTTGAGGTCTTCGGGCTTTACCCACTTGCGTGTGTGGAAGTTCATACGCACTCCTTGTTCATCGCTATCGTTCGCCAACCATGATCGCAAAGCCCGGCAGCGCTTGTCGCGGCCGCATTTTCAATAGGGCCGATAAAGCCAGGCATTGAACACCTGCAAATAGCCGACAAGCGCGACGGAAAACCTTGGGCTCGCCCGCCGGCACGGCTATAATCGACAGGTTTCCACACGCTCGGCACTGCCTGAGCGTTCCCGCCACCTGTCCGAGGGGCGCTGCAGCAACCTGAAAGATCTGTTTCGAATCCCAAGCCCCGCATTCCAGCAATGCTTCGCGGCAGATTCGAATCAGCCTTCCAGGCTGTCAGGCTCGGATGGGGCGTTACCCAAAACGCATCAACGGCGCCCAATCGGACTGCGTGAAAACGTAGCGCGCCATGGTCATCGGCCTGGCACCGGTTTTCACCTATCTGATCACTGATCAACGATTGGAGAGCTTTTGCATGAGCGCTGCTTTTAACGACTTCAAAGTCGCCGATATTTCCCTGGCCGATTGGGGCCGCAAAGAACTGATCATCGCCGAATCCGAAATGCCGGCACTGATGGGCCTGCGTCGCAAGTACGCCGCCAGCCAGCCGCTGAAAGGCGCGAAGATCCTCGGTTGCATCCACATGACCATCCAGACCGGCGTGCTCATCGAGACGCTGACCGCACTGGGCGCCGAAGTGCGCTGGTCGTCGTGCAACATCTTCTCGACTCAGGATCAGGCCGCTGCCGCCATCGCCGCTGCTGGTATTCCGGTGTTTGCCTGGAAAGGCGAGACCGAAGCCGAGTACGAGTGGTGCATCGAGCAGACCATCCTCAAGGATGGCAAGCCGTGGGACGCCAACATGGTGCTCGACGACGGCGGCGACCTGACCCAGATCCTGCATGACAAGTACCCGCAAGTGCTGGAAAACGTCCACGGCGTGACCGAGGAAACCACCACGGGCGTGCACCGCCTGCTCGACATGCTCAAGGCCGGCACCCTGAAGATCCCGGCGATCAACGTCAACGACGCGGTCACCAAGAGCAAGAACGACAACAAGTACGGCTGCCGTCACAGCCTCAACGATGCCATCAAGCGTGGCACCGACCACCTGCTGTCGGGCAAGCAGGCGCTGGTCATCGGCTACGGCGACGTGGGCAAGGGCTCGGCGGCTTCGCTGCGCCAGGAAGGCATGATCGTCAAGGTTTCCGAAATCGATCCGATCTGCGCCATGCAGGCCTGCATGGACGGCTACGAGCTGGTTTCGCCGTACATCGACGGCCGCAATGACGGCACCGACGCCTGCATCGACAAGGCCCTGCTGGGCAAGATCGACCTGATCGTCACCACCACCGGCAACGCCAACGTCTGTGACGCGGGCATGCTCAAGGCGCTGAAAGCCCGCGCCGTGGTCTGCAACATCGGTCACTTCGACAACGAAATCGACACCGCTTTCATGCGCAAGAACTGGGCCTGGGAAGAGGTCAAACCGCAGGTGCACAAGATCCACCGCACCGGCGCTGGCCAGTTCGACCCGCGCAACGACGACTACCTGATCCTGCTGGCCGAAGGCCGCCTGGTGAACCTGGGCAACGCCACCGGTCACCCGAGCCGCATCATGGACGGCTCCTTCGCCAACCAGGTGCTGGCGCAGATCTTCCTGTTCGAGCAGAAGTTCGCCACCCTCTCCGCCGAGAAAAAGGCCGAGCGCCTGACCGTCGAAGTGCTGCCGAAGAAGCTGGACGAAGAAGTCGCCCTGGAAATGGTGAAAGGCTTTGGTGGCGTGGTCACTCAGCTGACCAAACCGCAGGCCGATTACATCGGTGTTCCGGTCGAAGGCCCGTTCAAGCCGGACAGCTACCGCTACTGATTGGGTAGTGCACACCGCAGGCGCCCAGCCTGCGGTGTGCAGCCTCAAGGAACTCTCATGTCTCAGAAACGTGCAAACGTCAGTTTCGAGTTCTTCCCGACGAAGACCGATGCCGGCCACGAAAAACTGCTGAATACCGCGCGAGAGCTGGCCGGCTACAACCCGGACTTCTTCTCCTGCACCTATGGCGCCGGCGGCTCCACCCGCGACCGCACCCTCAATACCGTGCTGCAGCTCGATGGTGAAGTGAAGGTGCCGACCGCGCCACACCTGTCGTGCGTGGGCGACAGCAAGGCCGAGCTGATCGAGCTGCTCAACCTGTACAAGAGCAAGGGCATCAACCGTATCGTCGCCCTGCGTGGCGACCTGCCGTCAGGCATGGGCATGTCCAGCGGTGAGCTGCGCCATGCCAATGACCTGGTCGAGCTGATCCGCCAGGAAACCGGTGATCATTTCCACATCGAAGTTGCTGCCTACCCGGAGATGCATCCGCAGGCGCGCAATTTCGAAGACGATATCGCCAACTTCGTTCGCAAGGCCAAGGCCGGCGCGAACAGTGCAATAACCCAGTATTTCTTCAATCCCGACTGCTACTTCTACTTCGTCGAGCGCGTACGCAGGATGGGCGTCGATATTCCGGTGATCCCGGGCATCATGCCGATCACCAACTACAGCAAGCTGGCGCGCTTCTCCGATGCCTGCGGCGCCGAGCTGCCTCGCTGGGTACGCAAGCAGCTGGAAGCCTACGGCGACGACACCCAGAGCATCCAGCGCTTCGGCGAAGAGATGATCACCGCCATGTGCGAACGCCTGATCGAAGGCGGCGCACCCAGCCTGCACTTCTACACCCTCAACCAGGCAGCCCCAAGCCTGGCGGTGTGGAAAAACCTGCAAGGCTGATTGCCAGGGGTCTGCTGCCATTTCACTCACGGCTTGCGATGAAATGACAACAGACCCACGCCGCGACAGCGAGAACTTTCGCGGCGTGTCTCTTTCCTACCTGCGTGGCCTGTTGACCGAGCCCCCTCTGCTGGTCGACAGTACAGCGCCATTGCCCGCACGCCCCACTTTGGGTCGCCTTGCCGGGACTGAATTCTTCATCGCGCGATCAGCCAGGATCGGCTCGAGTTGTCGCGTTATCACGGGATGCCTGCATGCTCACTCGTCAGAAAATCAACGCCTCGGTGTCGCCGAAAGGCAGCCTGGAAACCCTCTCCCAGCGTGAAGTCCAGCAGTTGCGCGAAACCGGCTCGGGCAGCGTGTATGCGTTGTTCCGCCAGTGCGCCCTGGCGATTCTCAACACCGGCTCGCACAGCGACAACGCCAAGACCATCCTCGAGGCCTATCCGGACTTCGAAGTGAAGATCCACCAGCAGGATCGCGGCATTCGCCTGGAACTGATCAACGCGCCGGCCGATGCCTTCGTCGATGGCGAAATGATCGCCAGTACCCGCGAGATGCTGTTCAGCGCCCTGCGTGACATCGTCTACACGCAGAGCGAGCTGGAGAACAAACGCGTCGATGTCGACAGCTCCAGCGGCCTGACCGACTACGTGTTCCACCTGCTGCGCAACGCCCGCACCCTGCGTGCCGGCGCCGAGCCGAAGATGGTGGTGTGCTGGGGCGGCCACTCGATCAGCACCGAAGAATACAAATACACCAAGAAAGTCGGCCACGAACTGGGCCTGCGCGCCCTGGACGTGTGCACCGGCTGCGGCCCGGGCGTGATGAAGGGGCCGATGAAAGGCGCGACCATCTCCCACGCCAAGCAGCGCATCCTCGGCGCCCGTTACCTGGGCCTGACCGAGCCGGGCATCATCGCCGCCGAGGCGCCGAACCCGATCGTCAACGAGCTGGTGATCCTGCCGGACATCGAAAAGCGCCTGGAAGCCTTCGTGCGCATCGGCCACGGCATCATCATCTTTCCGGGCGGTGCGGGTACGGCTGAAGAGTTCCTCTACCTGCTCGGCATCCTCATGCACCCGGACAACGCCGAGCTGCCCTTCCCGCTGGTGCTGACCGGGCCGAAGAGCGCCGAGCCGTACCTGCAGCAACTGCACGATTTCATCGGTGCGACCCTGGGCAGCGAGGCGCAGAAACGCTACGTGCTGATCCCCAACGACCCAGCCGAAGTGGCGCGCCACATGGCCGCCGGCATCAAGGCCGTGAAGCAGTTCCGCCGCGAGCGCAACGACGCCTTCCACTTCAACTGGTTGCTGAAGATCGACGAGAGCTTCCAGCACCCGTTCGAGCCAACCCACGAAGCCATGGCGGGCCTCAACCTGACCCGCGAGCAGCCGGTGCACGAACTGGCGGCCAACCTGCGCCGCGCCTTCTCCGGCATCGTCGCCGGCAACGTCAAGGCCCACGGCATTCAGCTGATCGAGGAACACGGCCCGTACGAGCTGCGCGGCGACAAGACCATCATGCAACCGCTCGACCGCCTGCTGCAGGCCTTCGTCGAGCAGCACCGCATGAAGCTGCCAGGCGGCACTGCCTATGAGCCGTGCTACCGGGTGGTTAGCTAAGCGCTGACCCACGCGAGGGTTCTGTGCCCTCGCCCCACGATCACTTACCTGCCCAGGAGATCACCATGGCACGCCCCGCGCCCCGCACGCTGCAGGTCATTTCATCGCGCTTGGTCACCCCGCACATGCTGCGCGTGACCTTGGGCGGCGGCGAGATCGATAGCTTCCCCGGCGACCAGGAAAGCGCCTATATCAAGCTGATGTTCTCGCCCCCCGGCAGCGACAAGGCTCTGGTGCGCACCTACACCGTGCGCCAGCAGCGCGCCGATCAGTTCGACGTCGACTTCGTGCTGCATGAAGATGCCGGCCCGGCATCGCAATGGGCCAAGGACGCAAAGCCCGGCGACAGCATCGTGATCGGCGGACCGGGCCCGAAGAAGCTGGTCGACAACAGCGCCGACTGGTTTCTGCTGATCGGCGACATGACCGCGCTGCCGGCACTCAGCGTCAACCTGGAGCAGATGCCTGCCGATGCCAGAGGCCACGCGATCATCGAGGTGATCGACGAGCGTGATATCCAGCCGCTGCGTCACCCCGCCGGCATCGAACTGCACTGGCTGATCAACCCGCACCCGGGTGAAAACAGCCAGTTGCTGGTCGATCATGTACGAAAGCTTGAGTGGCTACCGGGCCGGCCCAGCATCTGGGCCGCCTGCGAATTCAGCGGCATGCGCGCGCTGCGCCAGCACCTCAAGCAGGAACGCCAGGTCGATCGCAAGGATCTGTATATCTCCAGCTACTGGAAACTGGGCAGCAGCGAAGATCAACATAAAGCGGTCAAACGCGAAGATGCCGACACCCAAGGCGATTGACGCGTTTCGCCAGGCACGCCTGGCGAACCATGAAAACGAGAACGGGCCCGCAGGTAGCGCAGTGCCAGTCGGCGGCAAGTTGTGCCGATCCTCTGCAATCCTGTTACACTCGGGCCTTCCCGCCAGGCTTGCGCCCGGATGCTAACCCCCAGTGGTCAGCAGTACCGGTCGGGATTGCGCGCCCCACGCGTGATTCAAGCCAGGCACGACACCTATAGGGCCACGCCCTCACCAGACAGGATTTCACATGTCCTTTGCCTCCCTCGGTCTCTCCGAGGCTTTAGTCCGTGCGGTCGAAGCCGCCGGCTACACCCAGCCCACTCCGGTGCAACAGCGGGCCATCCCCGCCGCGTTGCAAGGTCGCGACCTGATGGTTGCAGCCCAGACGGGTACAGGTAAGACAGGCGGTTTCGCGCTGCCGATCCTCGAGCGACTGTTCCCCAACGGTCACCCGGATCGCGAACAACGCCACGGCCCGAAACAGCCCCGCGTGCTGGTGCTCACCCCCACTCGCGAACTGGCCGCCCAGGTGCATGACAGCTTCAAGCTGTATGCCCGTGATCTGAAATTCGTCAGCACCTGCATCTTTGGTGGTGTTGGCATGAACCCGCAGGTGCAGGCACTGGCCAAGGGCGTCGACGTACTGGTCGCCTGCCCGGGTCGCCTGCTCGACCTCGCCGGCCAAGGCAGCGTCGACCTGTCCCACGTGGAAATCCTCGTGCTGGACGAAGCCGACCGCATGCTCGACATGGGCTTCATTCACGATGTGAAGAAAGTCCTCGCCCGCCTGCCGGCCAAGCGCCAGAACCTGCTGTTCTCGGCGACCTTCTCGAAGGACATCACCGACCTGGCTGGCAAGCTCCTGCACAATCCGGAGCGCATCGAAGTCACGCCGCCGAACACCACGGTCGAGCGAATCGAACAGCGCGTATTCCGCCTGGCTGCCAGCCATAAACGGGCCCTGCTCGCTCACCTGATCACCGCGGGCGCCTGGGAACAGGTGCTGGTGTTCACCCGTACCAAGCACGGCGCCAACCGCCTGGCCGAGTACCTGGACAAACACGGCCTGCCGGCCGTGGCGATTCATGGCAACAAGAGCCAGAACGCCCGAACCAAAGCCCTGGCCGACTTCAAGGCCAACAAGGTACGCATCCTGGTCGCTACCGATATCGCCGCCCGCGGCCTGGATATCGACCAACTGCCTCACGTGGTCAACTTCGAACTGCCCAACGTCGAGGAAGATTACGTACACCGTATCGGCCGTACCGGTCGTGCCGGGCGTAGCGGTGAGGCGATCTCCCTGGTCGCGCCGGACGAAGAGAAGCTGCTCAAGGGCATCGAGCGGATGACCAAGCAGAAGATCCCGGACGGCGACCTGATGGGTTTCGATGCCAGCAAGGTCGAAGCCGAGCGCCCGGAAGTGCGCGAGCCGCAGAAGCCGCGCCAACCGCGCGGTGCCAAGCCAGAAGGTGAGCGCCAGAACGGTGGCCGCCGTGACAAAGGCAAGGATGGCGGCCGAGCGAAAACCCAGCCACAGGCCAAAGCCAAACCTGCTCGCGGCCAACAGCCGCGCAGCCAGGCACGCCCAGCACCTGCAGCAGGCGCCCCGGCCCTGCCGCCGGATCGCGCACCGGACGAGTTCCGCGATGACGAAATCGACAACTTCGGTAACCGCGCTGATTACGTGCCGACCCAAGAGAAGCCGCAAGGCCGTGGCCGTCGTCCAGGCGCCGGGCAGAATGCCGGCGCGGCAGGCCAGGCACCACGTGGCCAGGGCAAGGGCCCACGTACCGGCGGTGGTGCAGGTGCCAATGGCGGCGGCAAACGTCAGGGCCAGGGTCAAGGCGGTGGTCGTAACCGCGGCGGCGACAACCGTGGCCGTGGTGCGCGTGACAATGTCACCACATCGCTGAATCGCGATGAGCTGCCACGCCGTGAAGGCCCGCGTCGGGATACGCCCGAGAAGCAGCCGATCATCATGCACAAGGCTTCGCGCAGTGATCGCCTGCCGACCGCCGAACAGCTCGATCAGCTGCCAAGCAGCCGCCCACGTGGCGAGAAGCCCGCTCTGCTGACGCGCAACCGCGACAGCGAGTGATGGCTGATTGAACTCCCCAGGCCTGCGGCCCGGGGGTTCAACCGCTCAAAAAAAACGCCGGCTCAGAGCCGGCGTTTTTGTTTCTAGCGTCAGGCTTACTTGCGCACGCCTTCCACCGAGATGATCAGCTCGACTTCTTGCGAAGCCGGGCCCAGATCCTTCTCGATGTTGAAGTCTTTCAGTTTCAGCTTGGTGCTGCCCTCGAAACCGGCGCGATAGCCGCCCCATGGGTCGTCGCCCTGGCCAATGAACTTGGCAGCGATCACCACCGGCTTGGTTACGCCGTTGAGGGTCAGGTCGCCCGTGATGTCGGCGCTGTCCTTGCCGGTCGACTTGACCGAGGTGGACTTGAAGGTCGCCGTCGGGTTCTTGCTGACGTTGAGGAAGTCGGCACTGCGGATGTGCTTGTCGCGCTCGGCGTGATTGGTGTCGACGCTTTCGGTCTTCAGGGTCACGTTGACCTTGCTGGCTTCCGGGTTCTTCTCGTCGAAGGTGAAGGAGCCGTCGAAATCCTTGAAGGTGCCGTACAGCCAGCTGTAGCCCAGGTGGCTGATCTTGAAATTGACGAAGGCGTGCTGGCCTTGTTTGTCGATAGCGTAGTCAGCAGCCATTGCCTGGCCTGCGCTCAGCAGGGCGGTGCCCAGAGCCAGTGCAGCGAAAGTCTTCTTCAACATAACAACTCCTTGTGAAACGAAAGGAACGGCATCGCGCAGCAATGCCGAAGAAACAGCAGAGAATCAGCGCCCGAAGATACGCAGCAGCGTGCGATCACGGTCGATAAAGTGGTGCTTCAACGCAGCCAGGCCATGCAGGACCGCAAAGATCACGATAGCCCAGGCCAGGTATTCATGGATCAGACCGGCCACATCGCCCTGATTGGGAATGCTGGTCACGCTTGCCGGCACCTCGAACCAACCGAACACGCTGATACCACGGCCATCGGCGGTGGAAATCAGGTAGCCGGAGGTCATCAGCACGAACAGCCCCAGGTACAGGAAGCCATGCCCTGCCTTGCTGGCCAGCCGCGTCAGGCGGCCGTGCTCGGCCAGCGCCGGCGGCGGCGGGCTGGCCAGGCGCCACAGCAGGCGCGCCAGCATGACGATGAACAGCAGGATGCCGATGCTCTTGTGGATGTTCGGCGCCGTCTGATACCAGCCGCTGTAATAGCTCAGCCCGACCATCCAGAAGCCCAGGGCGAACAACCCGAACACCGCAATGGCCACCAGCCAGTGCAGGGAAACGCTGATCAGACCGTAACGAAAGGTAGTATTACGCCACTGCATGGTAAGAATCCGCGCATTAAGGATTGAGCAAGCCTAGCGGCAAATGGATCGATTTAAAGCGGAAAGTTTCGTTATCAACAATCGAGAGATGCGATATCAACCTCGCCCGCGCCATGAAGAATAGTGTCAATTGCCGCACTTATAACAGAAGCGCCCGGCAGCGATACCGTTGCAGCCCCTTGGTTGCCATCGAGTACGTGGCATTTCTCAAGCCCAACATGAGCAAAAAAGCGCCATTTACCTTACGCGCAGCCGGAAGACCATCTACTCGCTGTACATCATGTGTCCTCGCCCAGGCTTGAGCCGGCTTGGCTCCCGCTGACCACCTTGCAATTCCAGCCACCGCAGCGCCTGCGAAAGGCCACGACATAACTCGCCTAGACAGACGTTATGCGCGTTTGCGAATGCGTGCCCATGGCTACCAAACGAGCCACACGGCAGGAACAGCAGAGCGGTGAAGGTTCGAACTACGGCCCCGCGAGCATCGCGGTGGCAAACAAGCGCGAATCACTCGCCCACCGCCAACAAGCCTCATCTCACTGATGCACAAGGGTTTTCCCCATCAGGGCTTGGCAGGTGAAACCTGTTACGTACCGTAAATTAACCGTTATCCAACTTATCTCGGCTATGGCGCCGTGGGCAGAATTCCTCCAGCCCGCTGAAACAAGCCGTACGAGCGGGCCTGCAAGGAGAGAAATAGCAAGCGAGGCAATCCATGGCCTCAAAACAATAACAAGACAAGAAATGGCGAGGTATTAACTATGACGATGTCCAGCATCTGGGAATCAATGGTCGCCTTCTATGAGCCGACGCTAGAAATAATGAGCTTATGGACCCTGGGACTTCCTCTTTTCGTGACAGTCATCGCGGTGATGTTCATCCTCTCGCAGAAGTGGCAGGGCCCCCTGACCATACGCGCCCTGACCAACGCCGCCTTCCCCAAAGAGCAGTACGCCCACGCCTCGTCTCGCGTGGATATGTGGAACGGCATCATCCTGCTTATGCTCGGCTTTCCTCTGGTAGGCGTTATCGCCATCAACGGGATCGCCATTGCTGACAACGTAGGGGCCTATTTCAATGCCGAGCTGGGCGCCCGAGACCCTGTGATCACCTCCACCTGGCTGCTCGTTTCCGTGCAATTTCTGGTGTACTTCCTCAGTGTCGATTTCGTGGGGTATTGGGTGCATCGCTGGTGTCATACCAATGCCCACCTATGGCATCTGCACAAACCTCACCATACCGCCGAAACACTGACGCCCTGGACGCTGTTCCGCCAGCACCCAATCGAGTTCTTCGGCCTGAATATCATCCCGGCGGTTATCGGCGGGGCCTTCACCGGTGCGGTGCTCTATGCGACGGGAAGCCAGGTGCATCCCGGCATGGTGGCGGCCGTTGCCACGGCGGCCTATATCGCCTTCTTCGTTATCGACGTGTTCTCCCACGTCCATATGCCGATCTCCTATGGCTGGCTGAACAGGATCGTGCTGGCGCCGGTGATGCACAACCTTCACCACAGCATGGAGCCCCACCACTGGGACAAGAACAACGCTGTCATCCTGACGCTCTGGGACTGGATGTTCGGCACCCTGTACCTGCCCAAGAAGGGCGAAACCTGGCGCTGGGGTTGCAACGAAGAAGAATACGGGCCGAACAACCCGCACAAGACCCTGAAAGGATTCTACTTCGACCCATTCGTCACGCTCTGGCGGCACCTGAAGGAAGGCAAGAGCCCCAATCCATGAAGGGCTCGCGCACCTGAAGGAACGCCGGCAGCCCAACGAGAACAGGGCGAAGAGAGGCGCGTGAGCGACCTCTCCGAGCCTGTTCTCAGTGCGACGAGTCGGCCGCTGCCCCACCAACCAGAACCCCGGCGAGTCGTCAGCGCAACGACGGCAATCCGCGGCCAAGCCACGCCGGACAACGGCTGATCAGACTCCAATGAAGGACATCGACATGGCATTGAAAGACCAACTGCATTGGCGCTACGCCACAAAGAGTTACAACGGCCACAAGGTGGAGCAAGACAAGATCGACTCGATCCTGGAAGCCATACGCCTGGCCCCCAGCAGTTCTGGGCTGCAGCCTTTCAAGGTATGGGTGATCAGCAACGATGAACTGAAAGCGCAGTTGCAGCCGATCTGCGCCAATCAGCAACAGATCAGCCAATCCTCTCACCTGTTGGTTTTCGCTGCCTGGGACGAGTACACGCCCGCACGGGTCAACGATTTCTTTGCCTACAGCAACGGCATACGCAATCTGCCGGCGAGCGTTACCGACGACTATCGGCTATCGCTGCTCGATTCGTTCGCCAGCATGAGCAGGGAGCAGCAGTATTCCCATGCGGCCAGACAGTGCTACATCGCCTTGGCATTCGGCCTGCTGGCAGCTGCCGAGCTGCACGTGGATGCCACGCCCATGGAGGGGTTCGACAACCAGGCGGTCGATGCACTCCTGGGCCTTCCCGAACAGGGCTTGGGCAGTTGCGTGGTGTTGGCCCTGGGCTATCGGGATAGCGAAAGCGATTGGCTGGTAAGACTCGAAAAGGTTCGACGCGCCAGGCAGCATCTGTTCGTGGACATCGAATAGGCTGCGGCTGCATCCGAGCGGCTGAACCGCTGGATGGGCTGCCTCATCGGCGCCGCGAGGGCTGATAGCCACGCGGCTATCGAGCAGCCTCGCGGGGCTCCGGCACGGCCTCGCGGCTGGAAGATCGCGCCTCTTTGCCACGCCACATCTGCTCGATATCAAGCCCGCGGGCGATCAGCAACTTCCCCGACACATTCGAGGGGCCAAATGTGCGCACCTCATACAGCGCTTCGAAGGCCTCGCTGTCACCCAGACGGGCCTCCAGGCGGGCCAGTTCGGCAGTATCCGACGCGATGTGCCCGGCCTCGACGAGCGCGGGATCCATCACCCCCGCAACCACGACGATGTGATTGCCTGCGGGGCCCGGAAAGCGGGCCAGGTATGCATAATCACGGCGCATGATTCCCACCGAGGATGGCTCGTCCCAATCGGCCTGGTAGCGTTCCCCGCTGGCCTTGTCGACAAGCGTATCGCCGCTCGCCGAGAGCGAGAAGCCGGAAATATCGAAGAACGGCTCCTGCAAATCGCCAAGGGTGTCGAGCAACCCGACGTAAACGATATCGTGGTTGCTCAGCATTTCATTGGTGAACCGTGATGTCGTCACGTCCTTGATCAAGCCGGCATTGCCAGGCCTGGTCATGGCCACGATCGGCGCCACCGCCCCCAGGGCCGGTGCCAGCCCATTGGGCAAGTGATAGGCGTTCATGTCGACATACCGTTGGCCCTCGGGCACCCGCTGCTTGAACTGATTGAGCGCTTCACCGGAGGCGATGCGGGCATCGGCAATCATGCGCATTACAGCGCCGTCGGCCCCCCGCTCGCCAAACACGTAAAAATCACCAGCAACCATCAATACCGGCGCAGAGCTTTCTGTCAGGCCGCGCCACAAAATGCTTTCGGTACGAGGGTCATCGGGCGATTTTTCCATCAACCAAAACCAGCCTCCCACATTGAGCACGAGCAAAAACGCTGCGCCCGCTATATACCGCCAACCGGACAACCTTGGCCGTGGGTTATCGGGTTGCCCATCGGTCTGCTCAGCAACAACCACGACCAGACGATATTCGCCGCGAAGCAGGACGAGCCGCTCCCCCCGCTCATCTGCCGGCGCCGCCTCCAGCTTCTTTCGCAGCCGATGGACATGCACGCGAACCGTTGCATCGACCGCAAGATCCGCGTCGCTGGTGCGACCAAACACGACGCGGGCAATCTCGATCTCCTTGGTGGCGGTCGCCGTCAGTGATCGCTCGAGGAGAAACTCGAAAAGCCGGATCATCCGTCGCGATTTACCGAGCAGCCCACTTTTTATAATTCGTTGTGCGTGGGCGGCGAGCCGCTGTTCCTCGCCCACGTCCTGCAATTCATCCATTTCACGCCTCTGCTGCTCGTGACGGCATTGAAGATACGGTCAATGGCCTGCTGCTCGAATGGCACTCGCCGGGAGCGCTGCCTAGCCATGACGACCTGGCGCCGGGCATCCAACCCGAGGAATCTGCTTGTCCCGCGGTTCAGGGTCAGCCCAAGCATAGGCGGCAGGCCACTCAAGCCTTTATCCCAAATTGGCACATGGCCGTGTTGCCGCGAGACGTCCCGGCCATTGGCCGACACAACGCGGGCCACGGCCGACGGCATCCATGGATCCGGCGGACACTCGTCGCGAGCGCATGCAGCGTCACTCGGGCCGTTCATCAGCGCGCGGTCCGCTCACGGCTTGCATGCGGCTGTGGTAAATGCACTGCACATGCCCGATGACGCATGACCTTCTGATAGGCTTGCCCGCTGGCAATTGGGAGAGCGACTCGATGAGCAACCAACACTGGATGCAGCGTGACCTGGACGTCCTCTGGCACCCCTGTACACAGATGAAGGACCACGAGCGCCTGCCGCTGATTCCGATCCGTCGCGGCGAAGGCGTGTGGCTGGAAGACTTCGAGGGCAAACGCTATCTGGATGCGGTGAGCTCCTGGTGGGTCAACGTATTCGGCCATGCCAACCCGCGCATCGGCGAGCGCATCAAGCAGCAGGTCGACCAGCTCGAGCACGTGATGCTGGCCGGTTTCAGCCACCAGCCGGTGGTGGAGCTGTCCGAGCGCCTGGTGAAAATCACTCCGCCAGGCCTGAACCGGGTGTTCTACGCCGACAACGGCTCTTCCGGCATCGAAGTGGCGCTGAAGATGAGCTTCCACTACTGGCTCAACAGCGGCGCGCCTGCCAAGAAACGCTTCGTGACCCTGACCAACAGCTACCACGGCGAAACCGTGGCGGCGATGTCGGTGGGCGACGTGGCGCTGTTCACCGACACCTACAAGGCGCTGTTGCTCGACACCCTCAAGGTACCGAGCCCGGACTGCTACCTGCGCCCGGACGGCGTGAGCTGGGAGGAGCACTCGCGGACGATGTTCGCCGCCATGGAGCAGACCCTGGCCGAGCACCATCAGGAAGTCGCCGCGGTGATCGTCGAGCCGCTGATCCAGGGCGCCGGCGGCATGCGCATGTACCACCCGATCTACCTGACGCTGCTGCGCGAGGCCTGCGACCGCTACGGCGTGCACCTGATCCATGACGAGATCGCCGTCGGCTTCGGGCGCACCGGCACCATGTTCGCCTGCGAGCAGGCCGGCATCACCCCGGACTTCCTGGTGCTGTCCAAGGCGCTCACAGGCGGCTACCTGCCAATGGCCGCGGTACTGACCACCGATGATGTCTACGGCGCCTTCTACGACGACTACGCCACCCTGCGCGCCTTCCTGCACTCGCACACCTACACCGGCAACCCGCTGGCCTGCGCCGCGGCCCTGGCGACCCTGGATATCTTCGAAGAGGACGGCGTGATCGAAGCCAACCAGCGGTTGGCCAAACGCATGGCCAGCGCCACCGCACACCTGGCCGATCACCCGCATGTTGCCGAAGTACGCCAGACCGGTATGGCCCTGGCCATCGAGATGGTGCAGGACAAGGCCGGCAAGGTCGCCTACCCCTGGCAGGAACGCCGCGGCCTCAAGGTGTACCAACACGCCCTGACCCGTGGCGCCTTGCTGCGGCCGCTGGGCAGCGTGGTGTACTTTCTGCCGCCCTATGTGATCAGCGAGGAGCAGATCGACTTTCTCGCCGACGTCGCCAGCGAAGGCATCGACCTGGCCACCCGCACCTCGGTCAGCGTGGCCGCCGGCGACACCCGCTATCCAGGTTTCCGCGACCCGGGCTAAAGGCCGCAGCAAGCCTCTGGTAACAGCAGGGCCGCCAGGTGCTTTAACAGGCCGTTGAAAAGCGTAGGCGAGGTAGCCAGTGCAAGGCAAAAAAAGGTGAAAAAGCGGAGTTTACGAGCTGTAAATGAGCATTTTGATTGGACTCGCATACGAGCCTGTTTTTAACGCAGCAATGGCAACGCAGGTAGTTTTTCAACAGCCTGTTAAACTTGGCGCTTCGACTTGCCGCCTGTAGCTGCCCTTATGCGCCTTTCCCGTTTCTTTATCGATGCTCCCCTCTCTCTCGGCCAACACCAACTGCCCGAAGCCCAGGCCCACTACATCGGCCGGGTACTGCGTCATGCGGCGGGCGACGCGGTGCAGCTGTTCGATGGCAGCGGCCAGGAGTTCCTCGGCGAACTGATCGAAGTGGGCAAGAAGACCGTGCGCCTCGAGTTGCGCGAACAATTCGCCGGCCAGCCCGAGTCGCCGCTGCACATCCACCTGGGCCAGGGGCTGTCGCGCGGCGAGCGCATGGACTGGGCAATCCAGAAGGCCACCGAACTCGGCGCCCAGGTGATCAGCCCGATCATCGGTGCGCGCTGCGAGGTACGCCTGAAGGATGAGCGCACCGACAAGCGCATGGCCCACTGGCGCCAGGTGGCGATCAGCGCCTGCGAGCAATGCGGGCGCTCGGTGATTCCGCTGATCCAGCCGCCCATCGCACTCGGCGACTGGCTGCAGCAAACCCAGGCGGACCTCAAGCTGGTGCTGCACCCGGTTGCCGAGCCACTGAGCAGCCATGCCAAACCGGCGACGCTGGCCTTTCTGATCGGTCCGGAAGGCGGCCTTACCGACGCCGAGGTGGAGCAGGCGAAGGGGGCCGGCTTCCATGCCGCACGCTTGGGCCCGCGCGTACTGCGCACGGAGACCGCACCGGTTGCCGGCCTCGCGGTAGCCCAGCACCTATGGGGCGACTTCTAGGGTGCCAAGCGAATTCGCCACGCTCGACGTCGTGGGCAACAGGCCGCGCACAGGGATGAAAAGATCATGGCCAATGGACCATCAGCAGCAGATGGCCACGGGCTGAGCAGAAGCGCGTCATGAAGGGCCGCCATCGGGCACCCAGATCACGCAGCCGCGCTATGACGTACTCGGGCGCTGCTGCCGCGGCGCAACTGAAACCTGGCGCAGCGCAATGCTGGTGTCACCTGCGGCGCTGATCACAGCGCATCGCGCCGATGCCGGTCAGATCAACTCGGCATCGGCAAGTAACTGCTCCAGCCCTTGCAGATCGGGAATCCGCAGCACGGCGTCGTCCACCTTCACGGCAGCCAGCTCCAGAGTTGCCAGCGCAACATCTGCTCGCGGTAGATCCTCGGTCACTCGCAGGGAACGGGGAATGCCCTGGACCAGCAACGCGATGAACTTGACGTTGGCGCGGCCGCCCAGGGCATTGAGAATCGCGATGCGAGCGCCGTCGCCGGTCACGGCCTGGCCGCCACTGGCGGCTTCGAAACTGAGCAGTGGCAGGCTCAGATCGCGCCAGGCCACCTGGCCGAGGAACCAGGCCGGCATGCCAGTCATGGCCGGCGGCGCTCGGTAGGGAATCAGTTCGGCCACGGCCACGTTGGGCAGCAGCAGCGTGCGATCGGCCAACGGCACGACCAGACCGGTCAGGCTGCTGACGCTGTTCTGGGTAACGACGGCTTGGCTCATGAAAACATCCTGTCAGACAGCGAACGAGGTAGGAGAAGGGTGGCGATCACCGGCGCACTGCTCGGCGAGGTGCTCGACCAGCGCTGCTGCCAGCTCCCGCGGGCCGGCGGTAAAACTGCTGTAGCCGCCCTCACGCAGACTGTCAGGCATGCTCGAACAGGCGCAGCTGTCGGCCCGTTGCGTCCAGATGATGCCGCCCTGGCGCTTCACGTAGCCAGCGGCGGCACTGCCATCGCTGCCCATGCCGCTGAAAGCGATCACGCCACTGTTGGCCCGGTAGCACTGGGCCAGGTTGAGCATCATCTGGTCGATCGACGGGCTGTAGGGCTCCGGCCAGGGGCGACTGGTGACGCGCATCGCACCATCATCGGCGAAGACCAGCTCGTTGCTGATCGGTACCACCACCACTTCGCCGCAGCGCAGGGTATCGCCATCGCGCACGGTGCCGACCCGCCACTGGCTGTGACGGCCAACGGCCTGGGGCAAGGTGGTTTCGAAACTGGGGTCGATATGCTGGGCATACAGGAAGGCCACTGGCAGGCCGCCCGGCAGCGCATCGAGAAACGCCTTGACCGCCGCCGGTCCGCCGAGCGAGGCCGCCAGCAGCCAGACCTGACGGGCCGGCTCGCCGGCCTGCAGCGGCGTATTGGCCAGCACGGCCGGCAAATCGATGCGTTCAGGGCGCTGTGCCTCGGCCAGCAAGCTGTCCAGGCCGCCACCGGCAGTGGCCAGGGCAGGATCGCCGACCAGCTTCTTCAGCTTGCCGACCAGCCGACGCTCCCAACGCGGGTAATTTTCGGAGCTGCGTTCGGGCGCATGACCCTCACCGAACAGCACCGGCACTTCGGCCTCGGCCAGCAGGGTATCGATCAGCGGTAGATCCTCGGATTGCACCAGATCGACCAGCCACAGATCCGCTTCGCAGGCCTGCAGCGCCGCGTCATCGAGGCGTGCCGGGTCGCTGTTGAGCACCACCTGATAACCGTTGCTGCTCAGGGCCTGTTGCAGCACATGGCGCTGTAGCGAGGTGTCGGCGATCACGGCAATACGGGCCGCACAGGATTGGCTCATGATCGCTTCGTCCACTTCTCGATGGAGTCGAGCAACAGCGACTCCTGGTAAGGCTTGCCGAGGTACTCGTTGACGCCGATGCTCATCGCCCGCTCACGGTGTTTCTCACCGGTACGCGAGGTGATCATGATGATCGGCAAGTCCTTGAGGCCTTCGTCGTGGCGAATCAGGTTGGCGACCTCGAAGCCGTCCATGCGCGGCATTTCGATGTCCAGCAACATGATGTCGGGGCGATGCTCCTGCAGCTGGGCGATGGCGTCGACCCCGTCCTTGGCGGTCAGCACGTTCATGCCGTTGCGTTCCAAAAGGCGGCTGGTGACCTTGCGCACGGTGACCGAGTCGTCCACCACCATGACCAGGGTCGGGCGTTCGACCTCGACTTCCGCCGCGGCGCTGGCATCGGCCGACAGCCGCGGCCGTACCTGATACTGCAGATGAGCATGCAGTTCGCGAATGGTCGCCAGCAGATCGAGAATCACCACCACACGGCCGTCACCGAGGATGGTCGCCCCGGAAATACCCGGCACCGTGGCGAACTGCGGGCCGAGGCTCTTCACCACGATCTCCCGCGAACCGGCCAGGGAGTCCACCTGCACGGCCACTGCGTGCTCGCTCGAGCGCACCAGGATCACCGGCAGCGGCAGGCTCTGGCCGACCAGTTTGGGGTGCTGACCGTTGTTGAGCAGGTCGCCCAGGTAACGCAACTCGTAGGCTTGCCCGGCATATTCGAAACGGGGTGCATCGGGGCCGTAATAGCTTTCCAGCTCATACGGCGAAACGCGCACGATACCTTCGATGGTGTTGAGCGGAATGGCATACAGGTCTTCGCCGGAAAGCACCATCAGCGCGCGGTTGACCGACACGGTGAACGGCAGGCGAATACGGAAGGTGGTGCCTTCGCCGCCCACCGAGTCGATGCTCATCGAGCCGCCGAGCTGCTTGACCTCGGCGTTGACGACGTCCATGCCGACACCACGCCCGGAAATCTGCGTGACCTTTTCGGCGGTGGAGAAACCCGCCTCGAGAATGAACTGCAGGATTTCGTGCTCGCTGAGGTCGGCGCCAGCGTCCATCAGGCCGCGCTCGATGGCCTTGCGGCGTACCGCATCGAGGTTGATACCGGCGCCGTCGTCGCTCAGCGTCAGTACGATGTCACCACCCTCACGGCCCAGCTCCAGGCGAATGCTGCCCTGCTCCGGCTTGCCGGCGTTGCTCCGTACCGCAGCGCCTTCGATACCATGGTCGACGGCGTTGCGCAGCATGTGTTCCAGCGGTGCGACGATGCGTTCGAGCACGGTGCGGTCCATTTCGCCATCGGCGTTGCCGACGGTGAATTCGACCTGCTTGCCCAGCTCGCTGGCGACCTGCCGCACGATACGGCGAAGGCGCGGCACCAGGCGGTCGAAGGGCACCATGCGCGTGCGCATCAGGCCCTCCTGCAACTCGGTGTTGACCCGGGCCTGCTGCAGCAGCAGGGTTTCCGCGTCGCGGTTACGCGAGGCCAGGGTTTCCTTGAGATCCAGCAAGTCGGAGGCCGACTCGAACAATGCCCGCGACAGCTGCTGCAGCTGCGAGTGGCGATCCATTTCCAGCGGGTCGAACTCCTCGTAACCGGCGCGCTCGGCCTCGGCCTGGTAACGGCTGAGGATCTGCGCCTGGGTTTCGGTATCCAGGCGGCGCAGCTGATCACGCACGCGGTCGATGGTGGCTTCCATCTCGCTGAGGGTGAAGCCGAAATCGCTGACCTGCTGTTCGACCCGGCCGCGGAAGATCGAGGTTTCACCGGCCAGGTTGACCAGGCCCTCGAGCAGATCCGCGGGCACCTTGACCAGCTCCTGGGGGGCACGCCGTGCCGCGGCCTCTTCGGCGGCCACTTCGGCACGCTGCACGAACGGCAGCACGCGGTTCTCCACGGCGGCCGCCGGCAGCTCGCTGGCCGCGACGATGGACGTCACCGCCCGCGCCGCGGGCTGCTCCGGCTCGGCCGGGCGCTCGTCCTGGGGTTGTTGTTGCAGGCGCGTGCGCAGCTCGTCGAGGCTCTTCTGCAGGCCTTCGAAGCCGGACTGCACGTCGAGGAACAGGCTGTCCGGCCAGGGCGCACCCTGGAGCTGGGCTTCGGTCAGGTGCTGTTCGAGGTCGTGGCTCTGGTCCCCCAACTGTTTTTGTCCGGCCAGCCGCGCACCGCCCTTGAGGGTGTGCAGAATACGCAGCAGATCGTCGATGCAGCTGGCGTCGTCACGGCGCTCTTCCCAACGGCCGATGCCGGCTTCCATGGCTTCGAGCAGGTCGTCGGCTTCCTCGAGGAAGATATCGAGGATCTCGTCGCCATCGGCATCGAAGGCCTCTTGCTGCGCGACGCTCAACGGCACCGCGCGCGGCATGCTGAGCTGCTCGTCCGGGTTGGCACGCAGGCGGCGAATGGTCTCGATCAGCTCGTCACCATCCGGCACCGGGCGCTGCGAGCGCACGGCGTCGAGCATTTCGGCAAGGCGGTCATGGCAGGCATGCAGCAGCTCGAACAGCATCGGGCTGGGGCGCAGACGGCCGTTGCCAAGATCCTCGTAGAGGAACTCCAGTTCGTGGGCCAGATCCCCGATCTCGCGGATCTCGGCCATCCGCGCACCACCCTTGAGGGTGTGCAGATCACGCTGCAGGGACTCCAGATCGAGGCTGTTGTCGACGTCATCCATCCAGTGCGTCAGGGCCGCGCCGGCGCTGTCGATGATGTCGAAGCCTTCCTCGAGAAAGATCTCCACCAGCTCGGGATCGCGGTCGCCGTTCGCCGTTGCCTGAGGCTGCACAACCGGCTCATCGCGCACCACAGGGGCCTCGACCGGCGCTTGTTCCTGGGGCGCAGGTTGCTCTGGCTCGGCATCGAGCCAGGCTTCGGCCTGTTCGATCAGCTCGGGAGGCTGCGGCTCGGCCTGCGGTTCATCCTGCCCACCGCGCTGGCGGAACTGGCGAATGGCCTCGACCAGCTCGTCGGCAGGCTGCGCCGGCTGGCGTGCCTGCAAGCTGGCGAGCATCCCGCCGAGCAGGGCATGGCCCTGCTGCACGCTGTCGGTGGCGAACGGGGAAACACCGTAACGGCGATCCACCAGGCCTTCGTAGAGGGCTTCCAGCTCATGGGCCAACTCGCTGATCGGCGTTACGCCGGCCATGTTGGCACCGCCCTTGAGGGTGTGCATGTCGCGCTGCAACGACGACAACAGCGTGCGGTTGTCCGGCTCTGCCAGCCAGCGCTGCAGATTGCCGGCGGCGCTGTCGAGAATATCCACGGCCTCTTCGAGGAAGATCGACTCCAGCTCGTTGTCTTCCGAATCGACGGCGTCGACCGGCTCGCTAAGCGGCTGTTCAGCGACCTCCGAGGCTTGCAATACGCGGGTCGCCTCTTCCAGATCGGTCACCTGCAGGCCCGGCACATCACCGGACAGCAGTGCCAGCTTGGCAGGGTCCAACGCTTCGTCGAACAGCGCGCGCAAGGCGGCCACGCGCTCGGGGCAGGCGCTGACTTCGAGGCCGGCGGCCACCTGATCCATCATGCTGACCAGCGCTTCGTGGGCCTGCTCGGCCTCGTCGAAGAAACGCTCGCTGACCGCCAGGCTGCCGTCTTCCACGGCGCCATAGACATCCAGCAGGGCTTCGCACAGCTCGTCGATCTGCGGCAGCTCGGCCATTTCCGCGCCACGCCCCAGGGTGGTCAGCTCTTCGAGCAGGGTGTTGAGCTCCTGGCGCTCGGACGGTTGGGCGCGCCAGCGATGCAGCACGTCTTCGGCATCGAGCAGGATGTCCATGCCCTCGGCCAGGAAGATGCTGATCAGTTGCGGATCGCGACTCTCGCCGTGCTCGTCCTGGCGCTGGCTCTGGGCGTGCTCGAGGCGTTGCTGATGCAGCTGCTGAACGCGCAGCAGAAAGTCTTCGGTGCCCGGGATCGGGCGCAGCGGGTCGCTTTCCAGCTGGGCCAGGCCCTGACGGAACAGCGCCTGGGCCTCGACCAGCACCTCGGCTTCGGCCAGATCCAGCGGCACCAGGTTGACCTTGAAGTCCTTGACCATCTTCTCCAGCGGCGCCGCCACTTCCGCCATCGGCAGGATACCCGCCATGTAGGCGCTGCCCTTGAGGGTGTGCAGGGCACGTTGCAGGTCATCGGTCACCGGCTGCGGCATTTCACGGGCGCAGTCATCGAGAAAGGCGGCCAGGGTGTCGAGGTGGGTTTCCGCCTCATTGCGGAAGATTTCCAGCAACTGCGGGTCCAGCCCTACGTGTTCTTCAATCGCCGGTGCGGCAGCCTCGATCTCGCCCACGGGCTCGGCTACCGCAGCAGCCGGGGCGTCATGCTTTGGGAGGCTCAGTCCCTTGGCCAGGGCGTGGGCGTCGGCTGCCAGGCGGTCGACATCGTCGCGCTGGCGCTGGGCCTGGGCGGCGAACTCGTCGACCAGCTCGGGTGTCAGCGCGACCACCTGATTGATCACCTGCTTGACCTCGGCACCTGGCTGGATGCTGCGGTCGAGCACGCGGTTGAGCAGGTTCTCGATCGACCAGGCCAGCTCGCCGATGACCAGTGCGCGCACCATGCGGCCACTGCCCTTGAGGGTGTGGAAGGCCCGGCGGATCTCGATCAGCGCCTCGCGGTCTTCGGTATCGGCGCACCAGCGCGGCAGGAATTCGCCGATGGTTTCCAGCACCTCACCGGCTTCCTCGATAAAGACCTCACGCAGCTCCTCGTCGATGGGCTCTTCATCGGCGGGCGGCGGTAGCAGGCTGGGCGGCACGTCCAGCGCGGGCGGGTTGATCGCCTGTACCGGTGCGGCCATCACGTCGGCCATGGACAGCGGTTTTTCGCCTACCGGCTCCTCGACTGCGGGCGCCTCGGGCAAACCGGGCAATTCGACTTCCGGCAGTTGCAGGTCGGCGAGGTCGACTTCGTTCCATTGCGGCTCGTCGGTCGCATCCAGATCCAGGGATTCGAGTTCCAGCGGCTGCTCCTCGAAACCCTGGGCGGGCAGGTCCAGTAGCGGCAACTCGGCGGCGGTCGGCTCGGCATCGCTCGGATCGAGATTGCTTTGCAGCTCGTCGAGCGACCACAGCTCGTCTTCGGCGCGGCCGTGCGGCTCGGGCGAAGCGCTGGGCACCGCGGCCTGCTGGTCGCCGAGGTCGAACGACCAGGCATCATCGGCGAGCGAAGCGGGTTGTTCGGCCACCGGCAAATTTTCTGGTTCGCCAAGCTCGAGCGGCTCGGCGGACAGCAGGAAGGACTCATCCTGGCCTGCAGCGCCAGTGGTTTCGCCCAGCAATTCGCTGTCATCCAGTGCCCAGGCATCATCGGCTACCGCGGCCTTGGCATCGGCGTACGGGTCATCGCTGAGCTCGCCCAGATCAATGCTATAGGGGTCAGCCTGCTCAGGCGTCGGCGCCTGGGGTTGCTCGTCGGCCAGCGACCAGCTGTCCACCTCGTCAGCAGTAACCAGCGTCTCGCTGGCCTGCTCGCCGGGCTCGATGACCTCGCTGGGCAGTTCAGGCAGGTCGGCAGGCTGAGAAGCCTGGGGCTCTGCCAGTTGCTCATCCTGAGGCCAGTGCGCGTCGGCCACATCGGTGACTGCCGCGCCGGCCGGCTCAGGCTGCTCGAAAACCGGCTCGTCCAGCACGGGCAACTCATCCGCAGCCGGCTCCGTCGGTACTTCCTGCCAGGCGCTGTCGACAGCGGGCGCGGCCAGCACGTCGATATCGTGCAGCGGATCATCCAGCGGCGCCGGCTCGTCCTCGGCGGGGGCGTCGAGGATCGACGGTTTTTCCTGCAGCGGGTAACCCAGCGCGCCGAGGCTTTCCTCGGCAACGTCGAGGATCAGGTCGCCCTGGGTGGCGTGGTCTTCGGACAGACGCTCCAGGTAGTACTCGACGCTGGTAATGGCATCGGCCAGGGTGTCGAGGTTCTGCCAGTTCGGCACCGCCTTGCGGGCCAGCAGTTGTTCCTGGATGTAGCGGTTGCAGGCATTGAGCAGCGCGGCGGCACGTTCCAGCGGAATCATCGCCAGACCGCCACGCACCTGGGTCAGCAGTTCCGGCACGCGGGCCAGGTGCTCGTGATTCCACTGCGAGGCGATGAACTCGATGATCGCGTCCTTGGCCTGTTCCAGGCCGGTACGCGCTTCCTTGATCACCAACTGGTGGATCTGCCCGACATCGGTGGTCGGCAGGTGGCTTTCTTCACGCTTGTTGCCGTCGTTCTGGCCGACCATGCCGGTCAGTGTCGCTTCGACATAGAGCAGCGCGCCGGCTATATCCATCAGTACCGCGTCGCTTGGCGACTGGGTGCCTTCGGTGAGGGCACGGACCACGTCGAGCTGGTCGACGATGACCTTGCGCGGCTGGGCAAAGCCAAGCACCGCCAGGGTATCGGCGATCTGCTTGAGCGGCACCGAGAGGGCCTGCAGCTCGTTGACCTGGGCGCGGTCGCTGCGCACGAACAGGTCGAGGCTATCCTTGACCCGCACCAGCTCTTCACAGAGTGCGCCCACCACCGAGCGCATGGCATCGCGATCAGGGCCAGCCAGACGCGCCCGTTCTTCGTCGACCACATCGTGGTCGGGCAGCGCTTCGTCGAGGTTGTAGCGCTCGCGCAGCACCTGGTTGCGCGGCGACTGCGGCGAGGCCTTGGCAACGTAGAACAGCAGGTTCTTGGTGAGTTCGTCCGGCGCGCGCTGGTTGATGCCGTCGGCGCCCTGCTCGGTCAGGCGCTTGAGCTCCTTGTCGACCTGGCGCAGCAGCGTGCGCACCGAGGTGCCGTTGGCGATGCTGCCATTGGAGAGGCCTTCGACGACGCCGGAGGCGATCTGCCACAGCGACTCCAGCGGCGCACTCTTGCACAGGGTTTCCAGGCGCGCGAACACGCGCGCCATGTAGCCGAGGTTGGTGTCCATGTCCTGCTGGCGAATGACGCCGACCAGCGCCACCTGCAGCATCTGCCGCAGCTTGCGCAGCAGCGCGGGCAGTTCGGCGGTACGCAGCTGGGTCAGCGACTCGGGCGACAGCGCCGCGGCGCGGGCAGACAGATCCGGGGAAAACAGGCTGGTTTCCGACAGCAGCTTCTCGCCCCGCGCCGCGCGCAGGTCGTTGAGCAGCGGCAGCACCACCATGGGCAGGTCACGGCGCGCGGTCTGGATACGGTCCAGGTAGATCGGCAGTTGCAGGATGGCCTGCATCAGCACTTCCAACGCCTCGCCCTGGTTGGCCACGCGCCCGTCGATCAGCGCCTGGGACAGGTGCTCCATCTCCTCGGCGAGCAAGGCTGCGCCGAAGAACTCGACCATCTGCAGAGTGCCGTGAACCTGATGCACGTAGGTCTGGCAGAAACGCATGCGCGTCGAATCCTGCGGATTCTCGACGAACGCCTCCAGTGCCTGTCGCGCCTGCTTCAGGGTTTCCGCGATTTCGCCCTTGACCCACTCCAGGGCGACATAGTCGTGCCGATCACCCATACACACTCCGTCTCTTAGCCCTTGCGGGTATACGCCAGCACTCGCTCATCGGCCACCGGAAGCATGTCCGGGTGCTGCCAGCCGACCACTTCACCTACCCCGATCACCAGCAAGCCACCCGGCGCCAGGCACTCGGCCAGGCGGTTGAGGATCTCGCGGCGTCGCCAGCGGCGAAAATAGATCAGCAAGTTCTGACAAAAAATAACGTCCATGCCGGTCATTGGCGCCTTGTCCAACTCCAGCACGTTGAGCCTGGCGCAGCACACCCGTGCGGCCAGTTCCGGCAAAACCTTGAAGCGTTCATCCCCCTGGCGCGTGAAATAGCGCGCGCGCAGGTCTTCATCCAGCGGTTGCAAACGGCGTCCGTCGTACAGGCCTTCCCGGGCCTTGGCCAAAGCGCTGCGACTGATATCGGTGCCGGTGACACCGAACCGCCCCTGCGGCCCCAGCGCTTCGCTGGCACCGATGGCCAGCGAATAGGCTTCCTCGCCGCTGGAGCACCCCACGCTCCAGATCGCCAGGGGCTTGTCCAGGCCCTGCTCGCCGCGCCGGGCGATGTAGGCCTGGTACACCTCGAACGACGCCGGATGCCGGTAGAAACGGGTTTCCTGTACGGTCAGCCGATCCAGCAGGTTCGCCCATTCCACGGCGCCGCGCGGGCCATCGGTGACCTGCCGGTAGTAGCTGGCGTAGTCGGCGATGCCCAGTTCGCGCATGCGCGTGCTCAGGTTGGTCTGCAGGAACACCCGGCGCTGCTCGTTGACCACCATGCCCAGGCGCGATTCCAGCAACTGCTGCCAGTCGCGGAACTCCGTGGCGGACATGTCCACCACCGGCTGCAAGGCCCAGACGCCTGACTGCATGATGAAACCCTCGCTCGAACACGCGCCCGCCGCCTGGTGCATAGTTCAATGCGCCAGACAGCAGACGATCACGCCTGCTCGCCGTCGTTCGGCAGGTTGAAGCCGGACACCGAGTTGCGCATTTCACTGGCCATCTTGGCCAGGTTACCAATGCTCTTGGCGGTCGCGGTGGTACCGGACGAGGTCTGCGAGGTGATCTCCTGAATCACGTTCATGGTGTTGGAGATGTGGCCGGCAGAGGATGCCTGCTGACGCGCGGCGTTGGAAATGTTCTGGATGAGTGCGGCGAGGGTCTTGGATACCTTCTCGATCTCTTCCAGGGCCACACCGGCGTCCTGCGCCAGACGTGCACCACGCACCACTTCGGAAGTGGTCTGCTCCATGGAGATAACCGCTTCGTTG
Source organism: Pseudomonas sp. URMO17WK12:I2 (assembly GCF_003253735.1). GTDB lineage: Bacteria > Pseudomonadota > Gammaproteobacteria > Pseudomonadales > Pseudomonadaceae > Aquipseudomonas. The sequence goes on from NZ_QKYW01000001.1 coordinate 1,073,330, forward strand.
GTGTCGGTCTGAATGGTCTTTACCAGTGCCTCGATCTGCTTGGTCGCCCCCGAGGAACGTTCCGCAAGACGCTGTACCTCGTCCGCTACCACGGCGAAGCCGCGGCCTGCGTCACCAGCCATGGAGGCCTGGATCGCGGCGTTCAGTGCCAGGATGTTGGTCTGGTCGGCAATGTCGTTGATGAGGCTTACAATGTCACCGATCTCCTGGGACGATTCACCGAGGCGCTTGATTCGCTTCGAGGTGTCCTGGATCTGCTCACGGATGTTGTCCATGCCGGTGATGGTGTTGTGTACGACTTCGTTGCCCTTGTTGGCGATGGCTACGGATCGCTCCGCTACCGCAGAGGATTCCGAGGCGTTCGCCGATACCTGGTCGATCGACACGGCCATTTCGTTGATCGCCGCCGAAGCCCCGGCGATTTCCTGGGCCTGGTGCTCCGAGGCCTCGGCCAGGTGCATGGCGGTGGCCTGGGTCTCCTGGGCGGCACCGGCCACCTGCACGGCGGTCATGTTGATCGTCGCAACCAGATCGCGCAGCTGATCGATGGAGTAGTTGATGGAGTCGGCGATGGCACCGGTAAAGTCCTCGGTTACCGTCGCGGCCACCGTCAGGTCACCATCGGCGAGGTCGGCGATCTCATCGAGCAGACGCAGAATCGCGGTCTGGTTACGTTCGTTCTTCTCGGCGGTTTCAGCCAGTCGACGGTTGGTCTCCTGCACCATCACCAAGCCGATGATCAGAATCGAACCCAGCGCCAGGGCACCCAGCACGTAACCGGCGATGGTGTTCAGCGAGCGACCGGAGGCCAGCCCCTCGAACCCCTCGGACAGGCTCGACGCCTTGTTCAGCAGGGTTTGCGAAACGGTGAAGATGGTGTTGGCCGACTCACGAACCTGGAACAGCTCCGGCGAGGTTTCGAGAATCTCGTCAACGGAACCGGAAATGAATTCGAACAGCTCGGAAATCTCCGCCAGACGCTCCAGGGCTTCCTGATCGCTGACCTTGGTGATTTCCATGGCGGCGTTGCCTTCCTGCATGGCGCTGAGCACCCGGCCGAACAGGCTGGCGTCGCGACCGAACATATCGGCGGCCTGAACCGAATCCTGGTCACCGGCCAGCACCTTGTTCACCGAACCGAGAATACGTTCGGCCAGCAGCGACTGACGCTGGGCAACCGATACCTGGGCAGCAGGCGCGCCGCTCTCCAGCAGGATGTCGACCACTTCCTCGTACTCGACCTGCAGTTGCGGAATGGTTTCGGCCAGCGTGGCAGCAACCTGGTGCAGCGACAGAACGGTCTGTTCACTGGCCAGGATGGCGTCGGCGTTCTGGCGCAAGGCATCCCAATCCTGCTGCACGGCAGCCATCTGTTGCTGAACCTCGGCGGGCGCAGCGGGCAGGCCGGTCTGCGCGTTGCCGTCGGTCAGGTTGGCCCAGCGCGTCTGGAAGTCGTTGCGCGCATCGCGCAGCAGGGCGAAGGCTTCGGCCTTGCCCGCCGCGGATTCGGTGGCATCCTTGGCGATACGCTGGGACAGTACGCGCAGCTCACCCGCGTGACCGAGGTACTCGGTGTCGTAGTTGGCCTGCGTATTCATGTACGCGAAGTTGGCGAACAGCATCACGATCGAAACGATCAGGACGACGAACAGCCCCGCCACGAGTGCGCCGACCCGTGTCCCCGCCAACACGTTATTGGAGATTACTTTTTTCATTATCTGGCCCCCGCCTGGACCCTACCGCACTTCGAATTCCATCTAACGTCAGAAGGCTGGCTGCGCCGCCCCCACCGAAAACTATCTGTATGCCACGTCGATAAACTCTGGAGCCTGGGCCAGCGCGTGAGGGCTGAACACCAACCAGGGCTGCTCGCGCTGGAACACACCATGAATGAATGGCGCGATGGGCGCCTCGAGCGCTGGCAGCTGCTCGGAAAAGGTATCCACCGCAAAATGTTGCATGCCGAACACCTCGTCGACCGTCAGGCCCGCGAAGATGTCCTGATGATCGACCACCAGCACCCGCCGCTGCTTGCGCAGGGGCGACAGCTCACTGCCGAAAAAGCCGCACAGATCCATCACCGGCAGCAATCGTCCACGCACGTTGGCCACGCCCTTGACCCAGCTCTTCACGCCGGGCAGCAAGGTATGCCGTGGCTCGTGCAGCACTTCACCGACCTCACCCATCGGTGCGACGAAAAACCGCTCGCCCATGCGAAAGCCAATGCCGCTCCAGGTCTGCACCGCCACCTGCTGCGACGGCAAACCCGCTGCCAACGCACGGCAACGCTGCTCGATGCCGAGAAGGATCTGAAAGGGGGTGCGTGTCTCTGACATGCCTGTCGTGACCTTCTTATCTTGTTGTGTCGCGCTGCGCGGCCTCAGCCTGCAAGCACCGCGTTCAGTGTTTTCAGCAGCGTAGCTTCGTCAACCGGCTTGGTCAGGTAGTCCTTGGCGCCCTGGCGCTTGCCCCAGACCTTGTCGGTTTCCTGATCCTTGGTGGTGACGATGATCACCGGGATGTGACTGGTTTCGGCATCCTTGGTCAGCTGGCGGGTGGCCTGGAAGCCATTGAGCCCAGGCATGACGATGTCCATCAGCACCACATCGGGTTTTTCCTGGCGTGCCAGGGCGACGCCGTCGGCACCGTTTTCGGCCTTGAGTACCTGATGGCCATGTTTTTCCAGCATGGCGGTCAGCTTGTACATTTCGGTCGGCGAGTCATCAACAATCAGAATTCGAGCCATGATGTTTCCCAATACATGAAGAGAGGCGGTTGTAGCGACAGTCGGGCGTCAGGACGCTTGCTCGACCGGAGAGAACTCCGGCACGTGGGCCTTGATCGCGCCGAGCAGCTCTTCCTTGCTGAATGGCTTGGTCAGGTATTGATCAGAACCGACGATACGCCCCTTGGCCTTGTCGAACAGGCCGTCCTTGGACGACAGCATGATAACGGGCGTGGACTTGAAGGCACTGTTGTTCTTGATCAACGCGCAGGTCTGATAGCCGTCCAGACGCGGCATCATGATGTCGACGAAGATGATATTCGGATGGGTGTCGGCGATCTTCGCCAGGGCATCGAAGCCATCCACAGCGGTGATCACATCACAGCCCACCTTTTTCAGCAGGGTTTCCGCTGTACGACGAATCGTCTTCGAGTCGTCGATCACCATCACCCTCAAGCCTTCCGAATGCTGTTCCATGTCTGCCCTGCCACCACTTCGGTGAGTCGTTGTATTACGCCATATCCAGTGCGCCGGAGGCCCTGAAACCAATGGGCCCGGCCCATCGCTGGGCCTTTTTAGCACACTCTCCACATGCAAGCCATCGGCCTGGTCGCCCTTGACCACCAGCCCCGTCGGCGCCACCCTTGGCGCCCATCCCTGCTACCTTCGCGGCTGCTTCGCACCGCCCTCTACGGAGATACCTCAATGAGCGTTCGGCTCGGCATCGTCATGGACCCCATCGCGCAGATTTCCTACAAGAAGGACAGCTCGCTGGCCATGCTTCTGGCGGCCCAGGCGCGCGGCTGGAGCCTCTTCTATATGGAACAGAAGGATCTCTACCAGGCCGCCGGAGTCGCCCGCGGCCGCACGCGCCCGCTCAAGGTGTTCGCCGATCCCCAGCACTGGTTCGAATTCGGCGACGAGCAGGACATGCCCCTGGCCGAACTCGACGTGATCCTGATGCGCAAAGATCCGCCCTTCGATAACGAATTCGTCTACTCAACCTACCTGCTCGAACAGGCCGAGGAAGCCGGCACCCTGGTGGTCAACCGCCCCCAGAGCCTGCGCGACTGCAACGAAAAGTTCTTCGCCACGCGCTTTCCAGCGTTCACGCCGGAAACCATCGTCAGCCGTAGACCCGACATTCTGCGTGATTTTGCGCGACAGCACCGTGACATCATTCTCAAACCCCTCGATGGAATGGGCGGATCGATGATCTTTCGTCACCGCGAGGGCGATCCGAACCTCTCGGTGATCCTCGAAGCCCTCACTGCCCACGGCAGCCAGCAGATCATGGCGCAGCGTTACCTGCCCGCCATCCTCGACGGCGACAAGCGTATTCTGATGATAGACGGTGAACCGGTGCCCTACTGCCTGGCGCGCATTCCGGCCAGTGGCGAAACCCGCGGCAACCTGGCCGCCGGTGGCCGTGGCGAAGCCCGCCCGCTCACCGAGCGCGATCGCGAAATCGCCGCTGCCGTAGGCCCGAGCCTGCGCGAGCGGGGCCTGCTGTTCGTCGGCCTGGACGTGATCGGCGACCGCCTCACCGAGATCAACGTGACCAGCCCGACCTGCATCCGCGAGATCGATGCGGCTTTCGACACGCGCATCGGCGAACAGCTGATGGACAAGATTGCCGAAAAGCTCAATGCGCGGAGTGCTTCATAGACTTTTGCACATCGCCTCGGCAGACTGCGCGGCAACCCAGGGCCTGCTGACGTTCAAGCACGCCCGTGCCGAAACGTTGACAGACCCTGACGACAGATAGCGATGAACGCCACAGCCACCCCACCCGATCTCACCCCCTCCGGCGTTCGCCCGGCGGATCGGCTGGGGTTCACCCTGTTCCTGGCAGCGGTGCTGCATGCCGCGCTGATTCTCGGCGTGGGCTTCACCTTCGCCGAGCCCGGGCAGATCAGCAAGACCCTGGAAATCACCCTGTCCACCTTCAAGAGCGATGAAAAGCCCAAGGAGGCGGATTTCCTCGCCCAGGACAACCAGCAGGGCAGCGGCACCCTGGACAAGAAGGCAGCGCCGACCACCACCGAACAAGCGCCCTTTCAGGACACCGAGGTGCGCAAGGTGACGCCCGCCGCCGCGCCGCCCCCGCCTGCCGTGAAGCCCGAGGCACCGAAAGCCGCGGTGACCACCCGCGCCCCGCAGCAGCAGAAGGCGCCGGCCAAACGCGAGGAAACCAAACCCACGCCGCCGAGCCCGGAGGCGCCGTCCTTCGACAGCGCGCAGCTCTCTGCCGAGATCGCCAGCCTGGAGGCCGAGCTGTCCGACCAGGTGCAGCAGTACGCCAAGCGGCCGAAGATCCACCGCCTCAATGCAGCCTCGACCATGCGCGACAAGGGCGCCTGGTACAAGGATGAATGGCGCAAGAAGGTCGAGCGCATCGGCAACCTCAACTACCCGGACGACGCGCGGCGCCGGCAGATCCACGGTAGCCTGCGCCTGCTGGTGTCGATCAACCGTGACGGCAGCCTGTACGAGGTGATGGTGCTGGAATCCTCCGGCGAGCAGGTGCTCGACCAGGCCGCCATGCGCATCGTGCGCCTGGCCGCGCCCTACGCGCCGTTCACCGGCGACCTGGCCGATATCGACCGCCTGGAGATCATCCGCACCTGGCGCTTCGAGCGCGGCGACCGCCTGTCGAGTAACTGACCGCAGCCGCTGCGACCGCTTCGCGCAGCTGCCGCATTCAGGCTTACGTGCAGCTTGTAGCTTGCGCCTTGCAGCTTCAAACTAGCGGCCATGAAAGACGCCAGCCCGAGCATTCTCAAAGACCACTTTCTGATCGCCATGCCGCACATGGACGATCCGAATTTCGCGCACACGGTTATCTACCTGATCGACCACAACGATCAGGGCGCCATGGGGTTGGTGATCAATCGCCCCAATGGCCTGAACCTGGCCGATGTGCTCGAGCAACTGCGCCCGGACAGTGACCCGTCGGTGCTCTGCCAGAGCCTGCCGATCTTCAGTGGCGGCCCGGTACAGACCGATCGTGGCTTCGTGCTGCATCCCAAAGGCCCACATTTCCAGGCCACCGTGGACCTCGGCGAACTGAGCCTGTCGACCTCCCAGGACGTGCTGTTCGCCATTGCCGAAGGCCACGGCCCGGCCAGCCATTTCATTGCCCTCGGCTACGCCGGCTGGGGTGCCGGCCAGCTGGAGGCCGAGCTGGCCGACAATGCCTGGCTGACCTGCCCGGCTGATCAGGCGATTCTTTTCGAAACCCCCTACGATCAGCGACTCGGCGCTGCCGCTGCCGTACTCGGCATCGACCTCAACCTGCTCACCGCTCAGGCGGGGCACGCCTGATGGCCGAAGTTGGCGACAAACCGCTGCGCCTGCTACTGGGCTTCGATTACGGCAGCAAACAGATTGGCGTTGCCGTCGGCCAGCCGATCACCGGTTCGGCCCGCGAACTGTGCATCCTCAAGGCGCAGAATGGCGTGCCGGACTGGCAGAAGGTCGAGGCGCTGATCAAGGAATGGCAACCCGATGCCATCGTCGTCGGCCTGCCGCTGAACATGGATGGCACGCCAAGCGACATGAGCGAGCGCGCAGAGAAATTCGCCCGCCGCCTGAACGGCCGTTTCAACCTGCCGGTCTTCACCCACGACGAACGCCTGACCACTTATGCCGCCAAGGGCGAGCGCCTGCAGCAGGGCCAGACTGGCGGCTATCGCCAGCGCCCGGTCGACGCCCTGGCCGCCGCTCTGCTGCTGCAGGGCTGGCTGGAAGAAAACAGCCCGGGCTGACCCGGCCACAAGGAGCTTTCGATGAGCCTACCCAACCCCGCCGAATTGTTGCCGCAGATGGCGTCCTCGCTGATCGGCCACCTGAACCGCCGGCAGATCGCCACGCCACGCTTCATCGGCATCCGTACCGGCGGCGTGTGGGTGGCTCAGGCGCTGCTGGAGCAACTGGGCCGCGACGAGCCGCTGGGCGTGCTCGACGTGTCCTTCTACCGCGACGATTTCACCCAGAACGGCCTGCACCCCCAGGTGCAACCGTCCGAGCTGCCGTTCGAGATCGAGGGCCAGCACCTGGTGCTGATCGACGACGTGCTGATGAGCGGACGCACCATCCGCGCCGCGCTGAACGAGCTGTTCGACTACGGCCGCCCGGCCAGTGTGACCCTGGTCAGCCTGCTCGACCTGGACGCCCGCGAGCTGCCGATCCGCCCGGATGTGGTCGGTGCGACGCTGTCACTGGCGGCCGATCAGCGGGTAAAATTGTCCGGCCCCGCGCCCTTCACCCTCGAACTCCAGACGCTTTCCGACCAAGGCCGTCCGCAATGACCGCACTCGATGCCAAGCGCCCGCTGCAACTGAACGACCAGGGCCAGTTGCGCCATTTCCTGTCCCTCGACGGCCTGCCCCGCGAGCTGCTGACGGAAATCCTCGACACCGCCGATTCCTTTCTGGAAGTCGGCGCACGCGCCGTGAAGAAGGTCCCGCTGCTGCGCGGCAAGACCGTGTGCAACGTGTTCTTCGAGAACTCCACACGTACCCGCACCACCTTCGAACTGGCGGCCCAGCGCCTGTCCGCCGACGTGATCAGCCTCAACGTGTCGACCAGCTCGACCAGCAAGGGCGAAACGCTGTTCGACACCCTGCGCAACCTGGAAGCCATGGCCGCCGACATCTTCGTGGTGCGCCATGCCGCCTCCGGCGCCGCGCACTTCATCGCCGAGCACGTGTGCCCGAACCTGGCGATCATCAACGGTGGCGACGGCCGCCATGCGCACCCGACCCAGGGCATGCTCGACATGCTGACCATCCGCCGTCACAAAGGCAGCTTCGAGAACCTCTCGGTGGCCATCGTCGGCGACATCCTGCATTCGCGGGTGGCGCGCTCCAACATGCTGGCACTCAAGACCCTCGGCTGCCCGGACATCCGCGTGATCGCGCCGAAGACCCTGCTGCCCATCGGCCTGGAAGAAAGCTACGGCGTGCGGGTGTTCAGCGACGCCAACGAAGGCCTCAAGGATGTCGACGTGGTGATCATGCTGCGCCTGCAACGCGAGCGCATGACCGGCGGCCTGCTGCCCAGCGAGGGCGAGTTCTACCGCCTGTTCGGCCTCACCGAGCAGCGCCTCAAGCTGGCCAAGCCGGACGCCCTGGTCATGCACCCGGGGCCGATCAACCGCGGCGTGGAGATCGAGTCGGCGGTGGCCGACGGCCCGCAGTCGGTGATTCTCAACCAGGTCACCTACGGCATCGCCATCCGCATGGCCGTGCTGTCCATGGCCATGAGCGGCCAGAACGCGCAACGCCAACTCAACGCTGAGGAGCACAACTGATGCGTACCCGTATCCTCGGCGCCCGCGTCATCGACCCGAGCAGCGGCCTCGATCAGGTCGCCGATCTGTATATAGAAGGTGGCAAGCTGAGCGCCATCGGCCAGGCGCCGGCCGCTTTCGCCGCCGAGCAGACACTGGACGCCAGCGGCCTGGTCGCCGCGCCCGGCCTGGTCGACCTGTCCGTCGCCCTGCGCGAGCCCGGCTACAGCCGCAAGGGCAGCATCGCCAGCGAGACCCTGGCAGCCGCTGCCGGTGGCGTCACCAGCCTGTGCTGCCCGCCGATCACCAAACCGGTACTGGACACCTCGGCAGTGGCCGAACTGATCCTCGACCGCGCCCGCGAAGCCGGGCATGCCAAGGTGTTCCCCATCGGCGCCCTGAGCAAGGGACTGGATGGCGAGCAGCTTGCCGAACTGGTCGCCCTGCGCGATGCCGGCTGCGTGGCGTTCGGCAACGGCCTGAACAACTTCCGCAACGCGCGCACCCTGCGCCGCGCCCTGGAATACGCCGCCACTTTCGACCTCACGGTGATCTTCCACTCCCAGGATCACGACCTCGCCGAAGGCGGCCTGGCCCATGAAGGCGCCACCGCCAGCTTCCTCGGCCTGTCGGGCATCCCGGAAACCGCCGAGACCGTGGCCCTGGCCCGCGACCTGCTGCTGGTCGAGCAGAGCGGCGTACGTGCGCATTTCAGCCAGCTGACCAGTGCCCGTGGCGCCGGGCTGATCGCCGACGCCCAGGCCCGCGGCCTGCCGGTGACCGCGGACGTGGCGCTGTACCAGCTGATCCTCACCGACGAAGCGCTGATCGACTTTTCCAGCCTCTATCACGTGCAACCGCCGCTGCGCACCCGCGCGGATCGCGATGGCCTGCGCGAGGCGGTGAAGAGCGGCGTGATCAGCGCCATCTCCAGCCATCACCAACCCCACGAGCTCGACGCCAAACTGGCGCCGTTCGGTGAAACCGAGCCCGGTATGAGTGGTGTGCAGTTACTGCTGCCGCTGGCCATGACCCTGGTACAGGACGGCCTGCTCGATCTGCCGACCCTGCTCGCGCGCCTGAGCAGCGGCCCGGCCAGCGCGCTGCGTTTGCCGGCTGGCCAGCTGAAAGCGGGTCATGCGGCGGATATCCTGCTGTTCGATCCGCAAGCCTCCACCGTGGCAGGCGAAAGCTGGCACTCGAAAGGCCGCAACAGCCCGTTCCTCGGCCACTGCCTGCCGGGTCAGGTGCGTTACACCCTGGTAGACGGGCACATCAGCTTCCAGCACTGATCACCCACCGGCCCATGTGGGAGCGGGCCATGCCGGCGAAATAATCCGTATCAACCAGGCATCCCTGTCGCCCACAAGGGCCGGCAGCGACGCCTGGCTTCACCTTCCAGCAACCTTATCCCTCACGCGCATTCTTGATCGACACCTGGGTGTTCAGCGTCCAGAAGTCGTACAGCACGCCGACCAGAAACAGGCCGCCGGTGCACAGGTAGATGATGCCGGTGATCCATTTTCCCTGGTACATGCGGTGCACGCCGAAGACGCCGAGAAAGGTCAGCAGGATCCAGGCGACGTTGAAATCGGTGCTGCCTGCGGTAAAGCGCAGGTCCGCCTCGCGATCCATCCCCGGGATCAGTAGCAGGTCGATGATCCAGCCAATGAAGAACAAGCCAAGGGTGAAAAACCAGATGGTGCCGGTCACCGGCTTGCCGTAATAGAAGCGGTGCGCTCCCAGGAAACCGAAAATCCACAGCAGGTAGCCGATGATCTTGCTGTGGGTATCAGGACGCTGCATCAGATTCTCCAGACAGATAGGTTGATTCGCTTCGATCCATGGCGGTGGCACAGGTTTCGCCTTTCACCGACGAGACGACCTTGCGAGGGCCGGGGGCTTACTGAATACTGTATATAAATACAGCTATCGAATCGTACCCATGGAATTGATCGAAAAGCTTACGGTACTCGCCGACGCCGCCAAATACGATGTGTCCTGTGCCAGCAGCGGCGCCCCCAAGCGCAGCTCGAAAGGCCAGAGCGGCATGGGCGCCACCGACGGCATGGGCATCTGCCACAGTTTCACACCAGACGGGCGCTGTGTCGCGCTGCTGAAGATTCTGCTGACCAATTTCTGCCTGTACGACTGCCAGTACTGCGTAAACCGCCGCTCCAGCGATGTGCCCCGCGCGCGCTTCACCCCCGAGGAAGTGGTCACCCTGACCCTGGATTTCTACCGCCGCAACTGCATCAGCGGGCTGTTCCTGAGCTCCGGCATCATCCGCTCGGCGGACTACACCATGGAGCAGCTGAACCGGGTCGCCAAGCTGCTGCGCGAGGAGCATGAGTTTCGCGGCTATATCCACCTCAAGACCATCCCCGATGCTTCGCCGGAGCTGATCGCCGAAGCCGGCCGCTATGCCGATCGCCTCAGCGTGAATATCGAACTGCCCACCGAAAGCAGCCTGATCCGCCTGGCGCCGGAAAAGAGCGTGGCGCCGATCAAGCAGGCCATGGGCACCATTCGCAATGGCGTGGAGGAGGCGGACAGCGAGAAGCGCGCGCCGGCCTTCGCACCGGCTGGGCAAAGCACGCAGATGATCGTCGGTGCCGACACCACCGACGACAGCACCATCCTGCACACCGCCCAGTCGCTGTACGGTGACTTTCGTCTCAAGCGCGTCTACTACTCGGCGTTCAGCCCAATTCCGGGAAGCCCCAATACCGTCCCCTTCGAGGCGCCGCCGCTGTTGCGCGAGCACCGCCTGTACCAGGCGGACTTCCTGATGCGCGGCTACGGCTTCAAGGCCACCGAACTGCTCGACGGCCCCGGCAACCTGGCGCTGGATATCGATCCCAAACTGGCTTGGGCGCTGAACAATCGCCAGCACTTTCCCGTCGACCTGAACCGTGCGGACGTCACCATGATCGCCCGCATTCCCGGTATCGGCGTGCTCAGTGCCCAGCGTCTGGTCGCCCTGCGTCGGCAGAAGCGCATCCGCTTTGCTGACGTCGGCCGCCTGCGTTGCGCCCTGGAGAAAGCCAAGCCGTTCATCATCACCCAGGACTACCGCCCGGTGCAGGCGAGCCGCGAATCCCTGGTGCTGCGCCAGCAATTGAGCGAAGCGCCGCAACAGATGGGGCTGTGGTGATGCACGCGGTGTGTTTCGATGGCAGCTTCGCCGGCTGGCGAGAAGCGGCCAGAACCCAGCTGCGCCGCGGCATGGCCCCCCATCAACTGAGCTGGGTGCAGGACAGCCAGGAAAATCACGACCTGTTCGGCCAGCTGGATGAGCCGCAACCGACCATGGCAGTTGATCGTCCGGTGCGAGTGCCGCGCGCCTTGATCGACCAATTGGAAAGCGCGGCGCGCTTTCGCTGCCCCCAGCGCTGGGCCTTGCTGTACCGCATTCTCTGGCGCGTCGCCAACGGCGACCAGGCAGCCATGTTGGCCGGCGATATCGACGGCAGCGAATTGCACGCCCGCCTCAAGGCGGTTCGTCGTGAAGCGCATCACCTGCATGCCTTCCTGCGCTTCAAACCGCGGGACGCCGGCGCAGGCGGGCCGCAACTGGTGGCCTGGCACGAACCGGCCCACGACATTCTCGCCAGCGCCTCGGGGCATTTCGCCGAGCGCCTCGGCCGGCAGACCTGGCTGATCGCCACGCCGGACGATGGCGTGTACTGGGACGGCGAGAAGCTGCATCACGCCAACCCCTGCCCGCCCGAATGGCAGCAACTGGCCCAGGGCACCGACGACCGCAACGAAGCGATGTGGCTGGCCTACTACGGCAGCACCTTCAACCCGGCACGGCTCAACCGCAGTGTCCTGGAAACCAATATGCCGGTGCGCTTCTGGCGCAACCTGCCCGAAGGCCCGCTGATTCCCCGCCTGATGAGCCAGGCCCGCGCAGGCGCCCAGGTCGATGGCCAGGCCGAGGCGGTGGCAGCCCGGCCTGGAAAGCGTATCAGCGCGGATGCAGAGAAAGTGCTGCCGGTACGGCAGTGAATCGCGCACGGTTGCTGCGCACTATCGGCAAGGCAACAAAAAACCCGCCGAAGCGGGTTTGTCTGTGCTGCCTCCTGGGCAATGGATAGGTCAGCGGAAGCGCCGCCCCTGATCTTCGTCGCTGATTTCCAATGACAGCCCCTGGGAAACACTGGTCAGGTGCTCGCCATCGGTTTCCGAGCCGAGCTTGATCATCAGGCGCAGATCGTTCGCCGAGTCGGCGTACAGCAGGGCATCTTCGTAGGTGATTTCGCCCTGGCTGTAGAGGTTGTAGAGCGCCTGGTCGAAGGTCTGCATGCCGTGTTCGGTGGAGCGTTTCATCAGCGCCTTGAGCTCGTGCACCTCGCCCTTGCGGATCAGGTCCGCGGCCAGCGGGGTGTTGATCAGCACCTCGATCACCGCACGGCGGCCCTTGCCGTCGGGCGTGGGGATCAGCTGCTGGGCGACGATGGCCTTGAGGTTCAGCGACAAATCCATCCACACCTGATTCTGCCGGTCAGCCGGAAAGAAGTTGATGATACGGTCCAGCGCCTGGTTGGCGTTGTTGGCGTGCAGGGTTGCCAGGCACAGGTGGCCAGTCTCGGCGAAGGCCACGGCGTGGTCCATGGTCTCGCGGGTGCGCACCTCACCGATGAGGATCACGTCCGGCGCCTGGCGCAGGGTGTTTTTCAGCGCCACTTCGAAGGAGTCGGTATCGATGCCCACTTCGCGCTGGGTGACGATGCAGTTCTGGTGCTGGTGGATGTACTCGATCGGGTCTTCGATGGAGATGATGTGGCCGCTGCTGTTCTTGTTGCGGTAGCCGATCATCGCCGCCAGGGAAGTCGACTTGCCGGTACCGGTGGCGCCGACGAACAGCACCAGGCCGCGCTTGGTCAGCGCCAGCTTCTTGAGGATTTCCGGCAGCTTGAGGTCATCGAGCGTGGGGATGTTGGTCTCGATGCGGCGCAGCACCATGCCAGCCAGGTTGCGCTGGTAGAACGCGCTGACCCGGAAGCGGCCGATGCCGCGGGCGCTGATCGCGAAGTTGCACTCATGGTTCTCGGCGAAATCGCGGCGCTGCTGCTCGTTCATCACCCCGTGCACGGTTTCACGGGTCATTTCCGGCGACAGCGGGGTCTTGGTCACTGGCATGATCTTGCCATTGACCTTCATCGACGGCGGCACGCCAGCGGTGATGAACAAGTCGGAGCCGCCTTTCTCGACCATCAGGCGCAACAGTTTCTCGAATTCCATGGATGCTTACCTAAATGCGCTGACGCGATGTTCAATTGCCGGCGGAGGGAGATCCGCCTGCCGGGCCAAGAATCTGTTCACGATCTTGCGAGCTAGAGCGATACAAGGCAAAAACAAGCGAGGAAGCGGAGTTTACAAGTGGTAAATGAGCATTCCGAGCTTGTTTTTAACGCAGTAGCGCCGACGCGCAGCTGATCGTGAATAGATTCTCAGAAGTTTTCGGGGGTCTTGGCTTTCTCACGGGCACTTTCGCGGCTGACAAGGCCTTTGGACACCAGCCGTTTCAGGCATGCATCCAGGGTTTCCATGCCCAGCGCACCGCCGGTCTGGATGGCCGAGTACATCTGCGCCACCTTGTCTTCGCGGATCAGGTTACGGATCGCCGGGGTGCCGATCATGATTTCGTGGGCCGCCACCCGACCGCCGCCAATCTTCTTCAGCAGGGTCTGGGAAATCACCGCCTGCAGGGATTCGGACAGCATGGAACGGACCATGGACTTCTCTTCGGCCGGGAACACGTCGACCACCCGATCGATGGTCTTGGCGGCGGAGGTGGTGTGCAGGGTGCCGAACACCAGGTGGCCGGTTTCCGCGGCGGTCAGCGCCAGGCGGATGGTTTCCAGGTCGCGCATCTCGCCGACCAGGATGATGTCCGGGTCTTCACGCAGTGCCGAACGCAGGGCTTCGGAGAAGCCGTGGGTGTCGCGATGCACTTCACGCTGGTTGATCAGGCACTTTTTCGACTCGTGAACGAATTCGATCGGGTCTTCGACGGTGAGAATGTGGTGGTACTTGTTGCTGTTGATGTAGTCGAGCATCGCCGCCAGGGTGGTGGACTTGCCCGAACCGGTGGGCCCGGTCACCAGCACCAGGCCGCGCGGCACGTCGGAGATCTTCTTGAAGATCTCGCCCATGCCGAGGTCTTCCATGCTCAGCACTTTCGATGGAATGGTCCGGAATACCGCACCGCTGCCGCGGTTCTGGTTGAAGGCGTTGACCCGGAAGCGCGCCACGCCCGGCACTTCGAACGAGAAGTCGGTCTCCAGGAATTCTTCGAAATCCTTGCGCTGCTTGTCGTTCATGATGTCGTAGATCAGCGCGTGCACCTGCTTGTGGTCGAGGGCAGGCAGGTTGATCCGGCGTACATCGCCGTCGACCCGGATCATCGGCGGCAAGCCTGCGGAAAGGTGCAGGTCCGACGCGCCTTGCTTGGCGCTGAAGGCAAGCAGCTCGGTGATATCCATGGGACTCCCTAATGACGGTAGAATGCCGCGTAACTTAAGGATAGGGGCCTTGGGGGGATCACCAGGCGGCTGCGCGAGCACGCCCTTGGCAGACCACCGTGGGGCCCGCAGAAACGCTCAGGCGGCAGGCGCAGGTAATGTCCACGATAGCAGAGAATATTGCAAAGGTCGGTGTGCGGATCCGTGAGGCGGCGCAAGCCTCGCAGCGAGATTTTTCATCCATTGGCCTGCTTGCCGTAAGCAAGACCAAGCCCGCCGAGGCCATTCGCGAAGCCCATGCGGCCGGCCTGCACGACTTCGGCGAGAACTACCTGCAGGAAGCGCTCGACAAGCAGACGCTGCTCGCCGACCTGCCATTGACCTGGCATTTCATCGGCCCCATCCAGTCCAACAAGACCCGCCCCATCGCCGAGCACTTCGCCTGGGTGCACTCGGTGGACCGCCTGAAGATCGCCGAACGCCTGAGTGCCCAGCGCCCGGCCGAGCTGCCGCCGCTGAACATCTGCCTGCAGGTCAACGTCAGTGGCGAGGCGAGCAAGTCCGGTTGCCACCCTGACCAGCTCGCGGCCTTGGCACAGGCGGTTACACAACTGCCCAACCTGCGCCTGCGCGGATTGATGACAATTCCCGAGCCCACCGATGACGCCACCGCCCAGCGGGCTGCCTTCGCTCGCCTGCGCGCCCTGCGGGACGGCCTGAACCTCGATCTCGACACCCTGTCCATGGGCATGAGCCACGACCTCGAAGCGGCCATCGCCGAGGGCGCGACCTGGGTGCGCATCGGCACCGCGCTGTTTGGCGAACGCGACTACGGCAAGGCCTGAACCACCGATCTCGACTCTCTAGATAGGAACCTCACCATGACCACTCCCCGCATCGCCTTCATCGGCGCCGGCAACATGGCTGCCAGCCTGATCGGCGGGCTGCTCGCCCAGGGCCTGCCAGCGGGTGCCATCCGCGCCAGCGACCGTGGCGCCGAACAACGCGAGAAGATCGCCGCCGAGCACGGTATAGACGTGGTCGCCAGCAATGCCGAGGCCTGCCGTGACGCTGACGTGATCGTCCTGGCGGTCAAGCCGCAGGTCATGAAGGACGTGTGCCTGGACCTGGCGCCCCACCTGCAGGCCGGCCAGCTGATCGTCTCCATCGCCGCCGGCATCACCAGCGCCAGCCTGGAGAACTGGCTGGGCGAGCGCGCCATCGTGCGCTGCATGCCCAACACCCCGTCGCTGCTGCGCCTGGGCGCCAGCGGCCTGTATGCCAATGCACAGGTCAGCGCCGAACAGCGCCAGCAAGCCGAGCAGTTGCTCAGCGCTGTCGGCATGGCGGTGTGGCTGGACGAGGAAAAACTGATCGACGCGGTCACGGCCGTGTCCGGCAGCGGCCCGGCCTACTTCTTCCTGCTGATCGAGGCGATGACCGCCAGCGGCGAGAAACTCGGCCTACCCCGCCACATCGCCGCCAAACTGACCCTGCAAACCGCCCTGGGCGCCGCGCAGATGGCGTTGAATAGCGACGTCGACGCCGCCGAGCTGCGCCGCCGCGTCACCTCTCCGGCCGGCACCACCGAGGCGGCCATCAAGACATTCCAGGCTGGCGGCTTCGCAGCCCTGGTCGAGCAGGCCGTCAAGGCCGCCGACGGGCGCTCGGCCGAGCTGGCCAAACAACTGGGTCAATAAGGAGACAATCAATGATCGGTCTGAACACCGCAGCCGTTTACATCCTGCAGACCATCGGCAGCTTCTACCTGCTGATCGTGCTGCTGCGCTTCATCCTGCAACTGGTCCGTGCGGACTTCTACAACCCGCTCAGCCAGTTCATCGTGCGCGCCACCCACCCGCTGCTCAAGCCGCTGCGCCGCATCATCCCGAGCATCGGCGGCCTCGACCTGGCCTCGCTGGTGCTGGCGCTGATCGTGCAGTTCGTCTTGATGGCCCTGACCCTGATGCTGATGGGCGTCGGCGTCGGCGATCCGCTGCTGATCCTGGTGTGGTCGATCATTGGCGTCACCGCCCTGCTGCTCAAGGTGTTCTTCTTCGCCCTGATCATCAGCGTGATCCTCTCCTGGGTCGCCCAGGGCACGCACAACCCGGCGGCCCTGCTGGTCAACCAGATCTGCGAACCGCTGCTGGCACCGATCCGCCGCATCCTGCCCAACCTGGGCGGCCTGGACCTGTCGCCGATCGTGGCATTCCTGATCCTCAACCTGATCGACATGCTGGTGATCCGCAACCTGGCGATCAGCACCGGTATGTTCAGCGGCCTGAGCCTGGCGATCTGAGGCGGTGGCGTTCTACCGCTGGGACGGCGATGCGCTGACTCTCGACTGCCACCTGCAGCCCAAGGCGAGCAACGATGCCTTCGCCGGGCTGCACGGTGAACGCCTGAAGATTCGCCTCACCGCCCCGCCGGTGGACGGCAAGGCCAATGCCCACCTGCTGGCCTTTCTGGCCGAAGCCTTCGGCGTCGCCAAGAGCCAGGTCAGCCTGCTAAGCGGCCAGCAAAGCCGCCAGAAGCGCGTACGCATCCAGACGCCCGCGACATTACCGGCCGAACTCGGCCTGACCGCTCGCCCGTTCTGAACGACCATCAGGTGCCATTGCGACACAGTGCCATTGACGTGGCCCCGTGCCCTCGCATAATGCTCGGCAGCCCGCATCGACGCCGATGCCCTGTCAGGGAACCCACCAATGAGCATGGAACGTCTCAGTGAGCAGGTCGATGCCTACGTCGCCTGGAAGCGCGAACTGGTCCGCGAGATCACCCGCTACCGCAGTTGGCTGGCCCATAACCGGTTGAGCAGCGAGGGCGTAGAGGCGCGCCTGGAGCGGGCGTTGCGCCTGCTGCGCACCGACCACATCACCCTGGCGTTCGTCGGCGAGTTCTCCCGCGGCAAGACCGAGCTGATCAATAGCCTGTTCTTTTCCGAATACGGCCAGCGTCTGCTGCCTTCCCAGGCCGGGCGCACCACCATGTGCCCGACGGAAATTCTCTACGACCCAGGCGCCGAGCAGCCGTACATCCGCCTGCTGCCGATCGAGACGCGGATCGCCGAGGCCAGCGTGGCGCAGTTCAAGCGCACGCCGCGCCATTGGGTGAATATCACCCTGGACACCCGCGACCCGGACAGCATGGCCAAGGCCTTCGCCCAGGTCGCCGCCAGCAAGGCCATGCCGGTGGAGAAGGCCATCAGCCTGGGCTTTCACCCGGACAACCTGGAGAGCACCGACAAATCCGGCCAGGTGCTGGTGCCCGCCTGGCGGCACGCCATCGTCAACTTCGATCACCCGCTACTGCGCCAGGGCCTGCGCATTCTCGACACGCCGGGCCTCAACGCCCTGGGCTGCGAGCCGGAGCTGACCCTGTCGATGCTGCCCAGCGCCCAGGCGGTGATCTTCCTGCTGTCCGCCGATACGGGGGTCACCGCCAGCGACCTGGATATCTGGCAGCAACACGTGCAGCCGCTCGACGAAGAGCGCCAGGGCTGCCTGTACGCCGTGCTGAACAAGATCGACGTGCTGTGGGACGACCTGGCCGGCGAGACCTTCGTGGCCAATGCCATCGAGCGGGTGCGCATGCAGGCAGCCCGTCACCTGGGCATCGCGGCCCGGGACATTCTGCCGTTGTCGGCCAAACAGGCATTGCTCGCCAAGGTGCGCAAGGATCCGGCGCTGCTGGCACGCAGCCAGATGGCCGAACTCGAGACGCTGCTCTGCGAGCGCATCGTGGCGCAAAAGGAACAGCTGCTCGAGGAACGCGTAGTGCGCCAGGCGCTGGCCATGCTCAACAACAGCCAGCACGTGCTTGGCCTGCGCCTGGCCAAGGTCAACGAGCAGTTGCAGCTGCTCGATGGGCGCCGCCAGGACAACGGCCAGATGCTCATGGAGCTGACCAGCCGTACCAAGGACGACCACACCCTGCACCACAAGCGCCTGGTGGCGCTGCGCACCAATCAGCGCTTGCTGCGTAACCAGGGCGAACGCCTGAAGACCTCGGCCCAGGCGGAGAAACTCGAGGCGCACCTTGCCCAGTTGCGGCGCCAGCTCAACGGCGCCTGGACGACGCTGGGCATCAACCAGTCGATCCTGAATTTCTTCACCGCCGTCGAGGATGACCTGCACAGCCTGGCCCACGACGCCGACATGGCCAACCGCATGGTCGAGGCCATCTACCGCCGGCACAACGAGGAAAACCCGCTGCAGGCGGTCGATGCACCACGCTTCGAGCTGGCCGACTACGTGCGCGAGCTGCGCCATCTGCAGAAGAAGGCCGATCGTTTCCGCCTGGGCCTCAAAGCGCTGCTGACCGAACAGCGCAGCCTGGGCCGGCGCTTCTTCGCCACCCTGGTGCAGGAGGTCATCGGCCTGCACCGCCGCCTGCGCCGCGATGCCGAGCGCTGGGCCGACGAGGCACTGATGCCGCTGATGCAGCACAGCCTGGAGCACAAGCAGTTGCTGGAAGGCCACATGCTGCGTCTCAAGGCCCTGGCTCAGGACACCCAGCACGGTCGCCAGCGCCACCAGCAACTGGCCCAGTATGCCGAGGAGCTAAAGGGGCAGCTGGCCCAGGCCGGCGACATGCTGCGCGTCATGCGCCGGCCGGCGCCCATCCAGCGCCAGGCCAAGGTGGTCACCCTCAAGGGCATGCCGCGCCCGGTCGGCAACGCCGAATAGCTCCAGATGCCGCCGCGCTAGTGGGCTCGGCCAGCGCGGCCAGCAGTTTCCTTGCCGCTGACAGGCGCGCTCTTTAGACTGCTGCACTTTCCTACATCCCTTTTCTTAGCCGAGCAGAGTCGATGTCGACTGTTTTTCCTCAAGACTCCGTTGGCCTGGTAACGCCGCAGATCGCCCGTTTTGCCGAGCCGCTGGCGCTGGCCTGCGGGCGCAGCCTGGCCGATTACCAGCTGACCTACGAAACCTACGGCGAGCTCAATGCCAGCGCCAGCAACGCGGTGCTGATCTGCCACGCGCTGTCCGGCCATCATCATGCCGCCGGTTACCACAGCGTGGACGACCGCAAGCCGGGCTGGTGGGACAGCTGCATCGGCCCGGGCAAGCCGATCGATACCAACAAGTTTTTCGTCGTCAGCCTCAACAACCTGGGCGGCTGCAACGGCTCGACCGGCCCCTCGGACCTCAACCCGGCGACCGGCAAACCGTTCGGCGCCGACTTTCCGGTGATGACCGTGGAAGACTGGGTCAACAGCCAGGCGCGCCTGGCCGACCTGCTGGGTGTGCAACAGTGGGCAGCGGTGATCGGCGGCAGCCTGGGCGGCATGCAGGCCATGCAGTGGACGATCAGTTACCCCGACCGCGTGCGCCACTGCCTGGCCATCGCCTCGGCGCCGAAACTCTCGGCGCAGAACATCGCCTTCAACGAAGTGGCGCGCCAGGCGATTCTCACCGACCCCGAGTTCCACGGCGGGCACTTCCAGGACCAGGGCGTGATTCCCAAGCGCGGCCTGATGCTGGCGCGCATGGTCGGCCACATCACCTACCTGTCCGATGACGCCATGGGCGAGAAATTCGGCCGTGGCCTGAAGAACGAAAAGCTCAACTACGACTTCCACAGCGTGGAATTCCAGGTCGAGAGCTACCTGCGCTATCAGGGCGAAGAATTCTCCGGGCGCTTCGATGCCAATACCTATCTGCTGATGACTAAGGCGCTGGACTACTTCGACCCGGCCGCCGAGCACGATGGCGACCTGGCCAAAACCCTGGCCAAGGCCAAGGCGGACTTCTGCGTGATGTCATTCACCACCGACTGGCGCTTTTCGCCGGCCCGCTCGCGGGAGATCGTCGACGCCCTGCTCGCTGCCCGCAAGAACGTCTGCTACCTGGAAATCGACGCACCCCAGGGCCACGACGCCTTCCTGATGCCAATTCCCCGCTATCTGCAGGGTTTTGCCAGCTACATGAAACGGATCGAGGTGTAAGCATGCGCGCCGACCTAGAGATCATCCAGGAATGGATTCCCGCCGGCAGCCGCGTCCTCGACCTGGGCTGTGGCGACGGCGAACTGCTCGCCTGGCTGAGCGCCAACAAGCAGGTCAGCGGTTATGGCCTGGAAATCGACCCGGACAAGATCGCCCAGTGCATCGGCAAGGGCGTCAACGTCATCGAGCAGAACCTCGACGAAGGCCTGGGCAACTTCGCCAGCGACAGCTTCGACGTGGTGGTCATGACCCAGTCGCTGCAGGCGCTGCACTTTCCCGACAAGGTGCTGGCCGAGATGCTGCGCGTCGGCAAGACCTGCATCATCACCTTCCCCAACTTCGGCCACTGGCGCTGCCGCTGGTACCTGGCCAGCAAGGGCCGCATGCCGGTGTCGGACTTCCTGCCCTACACCTGGTACAACACGCCGAACATCCACTTCTGCACCTTCGAGGACTTCGAACGCCTGTGCCATCAGCAGAGCGCCCGGGTACTGGAACGTCTGGCCGTGGACCGCGAGCACCGGCATGGCTGGGCCAGCCGCAGCTGGCCGAACCTGTTTGGCGAGATCGGCATCTACCGCATCAGCGGCCACAACGCGCACGACGTGCGCATCGCCAACTAGGCCGGCCCATGCGTCTGTTCGCCCTGCTGATCGTGCTGACTGTGAGCCTGTCGGCCACTGCCGCTGAACGCATGCAGCGCCTTGGCGATCTGCAGGTGCATTACAGCGCCTTCAATGCCAGCTACCTGCAGCCGCAGATCGCCGCGGCCAGCGGCCTGGAGCGCAGCAGCAAGCTGGGCGTGCTGAACATCAGCGTGCTGCGCGCCGGCAAGTCGAGCCCGGCCACGGTCAGCGGTGAAGTGAAGACGGTATTGGGCCACGGCCAGAAACTGACCTTTATCGAGCAGCGCGAGGGTGAGTTCGTCTCGTACCTGGCGCAGTTTCCCCTCGAATCCCGTGAGGTGCTGCTGTTCAACCTGCAGGTGAACGGCCAGCGCCTGGACTTCAACCAGGAACTCTTTCCGGAGCCATGATGCCTTTTCCCGAACTCGTCCTCGCCAGCCACAACGCCGGCAAACTCAAGGAACTGCAAGCCATGCTCGGCGACCGTGTGCGCCTGCGCTCGGTTGGTGAGTTCAGCCAGGTGGAACCGGAGGAAACCGGCCTGTCGTTCGTCGAGAATGCCATCCTCAAGGCACGCAACGCCTCGCGCCTGTCCGGCCTGCCGGCGCTGGCCGACGACTCCGGCCTGGCGGTGGACTTCCTCGGCGGCGCGCCGGGCATCTACTCGGCCCGTTACGCCGACGGCCAGGGCGACGCCGCCAACAACGCCAAGCTGCTGGCGGCCCTCAAGGAGGTGCCGGACGCCGAGCGCGGCGCCCAGTTCGTCTGCTGCCTGGCCCTGGTACGGCATGCCGACGACCCGCTGCCGATCCTCTGCGAAGGCCTGTGGCACGGTCGCATCCTCCACGAAGCCCGTGGCGAGCACGGTTTCGGCTACGACCCGCTGTTCTGGGTCGAGGAGCGCCAGTGCTCCAGCGCCGAACTGTCACCGGCCGATAAGAACCAACTCAGCCACCGCGCCATTGCCATGCAGTTGCTCAAGCAGCGTCTGGGATTGTAAGAACCTGTTCAAAGCCTGCTGCGCGTCGGCACTGCGGCGTTAAAAACAGGCTGGATTGCCAGCCCAGTCGGACTGCTCATTTACAGCTCGTAAAGTCGGGCGCGACTCCGACCGGTCCTCGCCTGTTTTTGCGGGGCCGCCTAGGCCTTGCATTGCTCTAGCTCGCGAGACTTTGAACAGGCTCTAAGCGGTTCCAAATGGGGCGTTTCGTCCACGCACTTTGGCAGTTTGCCCAACTCGTGCCACGATAGCGCCCCGCAACCACCCTGCCGTGATCCAAAAGCCCGTGTTCCAGCTGCCCCCTTTGGCCCTGTACGTCCATATTCCCTGGTGCGTGCGCAAGTGCCCCTACTGCGACTTCAACTCCCACGCTGCCGGCCCCAATCTGCCGGAAGAGGCCTACGTCGACGCGCTGCTCGCCGACCTCGACAGTGATCTGCAGCACGCTTATGGCCGGCCGCTGACCTCGATCTTCTTTGGCGGCGGCACACCCAGCCTGTTTTCTGCCAAGGCCCTTGGCCGCCTGCTGGAAGGCGTGGAGCGACGCATCCCGTTTGCCGGCGATATCGAGATCACCCTGGAAGCCAACCCGGGCACCTTCGAGCAGGAGAAGTTCGCCGCGTACCGGCGCCTGGGCATCAACCGGCTGTCGATCGGCGTGCAGAGCTTCCAGGCGGAAAAACTCAAGGCCCTGGGGCGTATCCACGATGGCGATGAAGCCGTACGCGCTGCCGATATGGCCCGCGCCGCCGGCTTCGACAACTTCAATCTTGACCTGATGCACGGCCTGCCGGATCAGTCCCTGGAGGACGCCCTGGGCGACCTGCGCATCGCCATCGCCCAGGCACCGACGCACCTGTCCTGGTATCAGTTGACGGTGGAACCCAACACGGTGTTCTGGAACCAGCCACCGGTGCTGCCCGAAGACGACACCCTGTGGGACATCCAGGAAGCCGGCCAGGCGCTGCTTGCCGAACATGGCTATGCCCAATACGAGGTCTCGGCCTACGCGCAGCCCGAGCGCATGGCGCGGCACAACCTGAACTACTGGACCTTCGGCGACTTCCTCGGCATTGGCGCCGGCGCCCACGGCAAGCTGAGCACCCCGGACGGAAGCATCAGCCGCACCTGGAAAACCCGCCTGCCCAAGGATTACCTCGACCCTGCCAAGCAATACAGCGCGGGCGAGCGCGTCCTCACCGTCGACGAGCTGCCGTTCGAGTTCCTGATCAATGTGCTGCGCCTGAGCGATGGTTGCGCCGCTGAGCTGTTCAGCCAGCGCACCGGCCTGCCCCTCGAACACCTGGCAGAGGCTCGTGCCCAGGTCGAGCAACGCGGCATGCTGCACAAGGATCCGACACGCCTGGCAGCGACCCGTGAAGGCCAGCTGTTTCTCAATGATCTGCTGCAGTATTTCCTGCCTTGAATCACCAGCCTGCGAACCAACGGCGCGCCGGATGATCCCAGGCAGCAGGATTCAACCCTCATGCCCAAGGAGCAACCATGGATTATGTGCTGGACCTGATCGCTACCGTGTCACGCTGGAGCCGTGGCCACCTCAGCGAGATTTCCCTGGGCCTGATGGCCACCCTGCTGGTGCTGTTCGGCCCGGCGATCAACGCCTGGATACAGGGCCGCATCGGCAGCCTCAACTTCGTGCTGCGCACCCTGATATTCGTCGCGGTATGCGTGGTTGGCTACGGCCTGGCGCTGGTCTACCTGACGCCCCTGCTGACCCAATTGCTGGGCCATTTCAACAACTACACCCTGGCACCGGTGCTGCTGGTGGTGATGTTCCTGATCGGCGTGCTGGCTGACCGCAGCTGAGCCGCTTCAGGGCACCACCTTGATCCAGTCGATCACGCCCACATCCCCATTGCGGTGAGTGCCCAACACCTCACCGACTGCCGTCTGCTCCACCGACAGGTCGGCCTCGAGGGGCTTACCGCCACGCTGATCGACCGCGGGGGCCTCGGCAACCGGGCTGAACAGCAGATTGCCCTGAAACGACCGCACCCGGGTGCCCGACGGATATTGCATGCTGCCCAATTGCACGGGCTCCACCAGCTCGCCCTGCCAATTCTGCAGCTCGCCATAAGGACCATCGAGCCACAAATTCCATAGCCGCAGGTGCAGGCCCTGAAAACGCACGGGTGCATCGCCGGGCTCCAGCTGCCAGCGCCCCCTCTCCACGGCATGCACGGCCATCGGCTGTGTCCAGGTAACGCCGGCCACCTCGCTTCCAGGCGCCAGTGTGCAGCTGTCCAGCTGCCATGCCTTGGGGTTGAAGCGCTCAGCGGATGAATATCGGAAGGTCACAGCGGCCTCTGCCGAGCAAAGCCAACCATTCAGCCGGGCCGCCTCGACCAGCTCCGCCTCGCCGGTTGTGTCGCCCAGCTCAAGGCTGCGCACGGCGGCGCCGTGCACCACAGCGGGCTCGCCATCGAACTGCGCGCGTTGCAGGCTTTGCAAACCACCGGGCAGCGTGTCACCGCTGAGGTCCCTGAACGGTTCCAGGCGTTCGATGCGCACTTGCGTGCCAGCCGGCAACACCAAATCACCGAGCACCTGCTCGGAATCCAGGCGAGGATTGAGTGCACGCTGGTCTAGCCAGTGATTGAACTGCCAGCGCACGAATTCGAAGGTTGGCAGGCTGCCTGTGGCGAGAAACACGCCAAGCAACCCGAACCACCAGCCGCGCGCGAAGATGAAGCGTCTGGCGCGCTGATTCAGCAATGCAACGATCAAACCGGCCAACGCCGCAGCGCAAATCACCGAGACCAGCAAGAACAATGATCCGAGCATCATGGCCAATGGGTTGATGGGGATCATGGGTGTCCTTGTAAGCTCGATGGGGCTATTTCGTGGCAGAGCTTAAAAGTCGCCTCCAAGTGAATCAACACTTGGTTACACTTCAACAAAAAAGCCAGCAATTCGCTGGCTTTTTCTTCGATCAGGCACTGATCATTTGATCAACCGCAGGCAGAAAGGATAGCGATAATGCTTGCCCTCGCCTGCCTTGATGCCGCCGATGATGGTCAGCACCACGGTGCCGATGCACAGCAGGCCCATCAGCAGAAAGCCGATAAGCATCAGCATCAGCAACAGGCAGACGATGCCGGCGATGGCCACGGTCAGCTGAAAGTTGAGGGCCTCCTTGCCCTGCTCGTCGATAAAGGCATGCTGATCCTTCTTCACCTGCCAGACCACCAGCGGGCCGATCAGGTTGCCGAAGGGAAACACGAAGCCGAGGGCGGCCGCAAAGTGGCAGATCATCGCCCACTGACGCGCATCCCGGTCGGGCTCGGCGGGCGTTACGGCGTTGTGCTCATCCATCACGGCACTCCTCGGTCAACGGCCGCTCATTCGGCCAAAGCAGCCTGCTGCAGAGCGAACAGCTCGCTCATGCCCTGCTGCGCCAGGGCCAGCATGGCATTCAGTTCGGCCGGCTGGAACGGCGCGCCTTCGGCGGTGCCCTGCACTTCGATGAAGCCGCCGGTGCTGGTCATCACCACGTTGAGGTCGGTCTCTGCAGCGGAGTCTTCCAGGTAATCCAGGTCGAGTACCGGCTCACCCTGGTAGATACCCACGGAAACGGCAGCGATCATCTGCTTGAGCGGGTCGCCACCCTTGAGGCCACCACGCTTTTTCATCACCTTCAGCGCATCGACCAGGGCGACCATGGCGCCGGTGATCGACGCGGTGCGGGTACCACCGTCGGCCTGGATCACGTCGCAATCGACATACAGGGTGTTCTCGCCCAGTTTGCTCATGTCCAGCGCGGCGCGCAGGGAGCGGCCGATCAGGCGCTGGATTTCCAGGGTACGGCCGCCCTGCTTGCCCTTGCTGGCTTCACGCTGGTTACGGTCGCCAGTGGCGCGCGGCAGCATGCCGTACTCGGCGGTCACCCAACCCTGGCCCTGGCCTTTCAGAAAGCGCGGTACGCCCTGCTCGACGCTGACGGTGCAAATCACCTTGGTATCACCGAACTCCACCAGTACCGAACCCTCGGCATGCTTGGTGTAGTTGCGAGTGATGCGGATCGAACGCAACTGATCGGCGGCGCGGCCACTGGGACGTTTCATCAAAATACCTGCTCTCGAGTAGAATCTGCCGCGCATTATAGGGGCTGTTGCCTCCGTGCCGCGACCGCGCCCGTCCGATGGCCCTGCCCGGCGATTGGGAGCCATCGCCGCACTGCGCTACAATCGCCGCTTTTGCCCCACCGCAAACCGAGGTACGCCGCATGATCCACAGCATGACAGCCTTCGCCCGCACCGAGCAGGCAGGTGCCAACGGCACCCTGAGCTGGGAGCTGCGCTCGGTCAACCACCGCTACCTCGAACCCCACCTGCGCCTGCCGGAAGCTTTTCGCGACCTAGAGGGAGCGGTTCGCGAGGCGCTGCGCCAGGGGCTGTCGCGCGGCAAGGTGGAATGCACCCTGCGCTTTACCGAAGAGAGCACCGGCAAGCCGCTGCAGGTCGATCGCGAGCGGGCCACCCAACTGATTGCCGCCGCCGAAACCGTCGCGGCCCTGATCAAGCAGCCCGCGCCGCTGAACCCGCTGGAAGTGCTCGGCTGGCCCGGCGTGCTGGTGGCCGACAGCAGCGACCCGCAAGCGCTCAACAAAGCTGCGCTGGAGCTGTTCGGCAAGGCCCTCGACGAGCTGAAGAATGGCCGCGGCCGCGAAGGCGCGGAGCTGGCCAAGCTGCTCAATGAGCGCCTCGACAGCATGCTCGAGGAAGTCGCTGCGTTGCGTGAGCTGGTGCCGCAAATGCTCGAAGCGCAGCGTCAGAAGATCATCGAGCGCTGCCGCGAGATGCAGGCCGAACTGGATCCGCAGCGCCTGGAGCAGGAGCTGGTGATGCTCGCGCAAAAGAGCGATGTCGCCGAAGAGCTGGATCGCCTGAGCACCCACGTCACCGAAGTTCGCCGCGTGCTGAAAGCCGGCGGCGCGGCAGGCCGGCGCCTGGATTTTCTGATGCAGGAACTCAACCGCGAAGCCAACACCCTGGGTTCGAAGGCGTTCGACCCGCGCAGCACCCAGGCCGCGGTCAACCTCAAGGTGCTGATCGAGCAAATGCGCGAGCAGGTGCAGAATATCGAATAAGCGGCTAAAAACTAGCTGCGTTGCCATCGCGGCGTTAAAAACAGACTCGAGCGCGAGTCCGATCAAAATGCTCATGTACTACTCATACACTCCGCTTTTTCATCTGTTTTTGCGGGGCCTCCATCGGTATTGCGCTGCCTGCCTCGCCTACGTTTTTTAAAAAAGAAGCCAGATAGTGGCGCCGAGGCGCCTCCCCGACTCCAACCGTTTCAGGACTGATCATGAGCATCACCAGCGGCACGCTGTACATCATTTCCGCCCCCTCGGGCGCCGGCAAAAGTAGCCTGGTGAACGCGCTGATCGACAGCGAGCCGCACATTCGCGTGTCGGTGTCGCACACCACCCGCGCCATGCGCCCAGGTGAAGTCGACGGCGTGCACTACCACTTCGTGGATCACGCACAGTTCACCGCCATGCTCGAGCAGGGCGAATTCCTTGAGCACGCTCAGGTATTCGACAATTTCTACGGCACCTCACAGCGCGCGCTGGAAAAGACCCTGGCCGAGGGCATCGACCTGATCCTGGAGATCGACTGGCAGGGCGCCCAGCAGGTGCGCAAGCTGATGCCCCAGGCGAAATCGATCTTCATCCTGCCGCCGACCCGCGAAGCGCTCCGCCACCGCCTGACCAATCGCGGCCAGGACAGCGGCGAGATCATCGAGCGCCGCATGCGTGAAGCCGTCAGCGAGATGAGTCACTACGTCGAATACGACTACCTGGTGATCAACGACGATTTCGGCCATGCCCTCAGCGACCTGAAGGCGGTGTTTCGTGCCAACCAGCTGCTGCAGGCCGCCCAACATCAGCGCCATGCCGGCCTGCTGAGCGAGCTTTTGGCCTGAAGCAAAGCGGATGGGCGGTCAAAACCGTCCATCCAGGCAGCGAAAATCTCGTCCGGCGTTGCGAACTGGTGCCTCTCAGCGAGTTTCGCTTCCCTTAATGCTGGCGTTTTTCTAGACTATTCAGTCCGCTCGCCCATTCGGGCCCAGCCAATTTTGCATTCGCTACGAGGAACACCATGGCTCGCGTTACCGTTGAAGACTGCCTGGACAACGTCGATAACCGCTTCGAGCTGGTCATGCTTGCCACCAAGCGCGCTCGTCAAATCGCCACTGGCGGCAAAGAGCCGAAAGTAGCGTGGGAAAACGACAAGCCGACCGTGGTCGCCCTGCGCGAAATCGCCAGCGGCCTGGTTGACGCCGAAATCGTCGCCCAAGAAGACATCATCGAAGAAGAACCGCTGTTCGCAGCCTTCGAGGAAGAGGCGAACGAGCCTCTGTAAGCCTATGCCGGGTCGAAAGCGTACGTCGCAGGTGCACAAGACGCGGCATGGGGGCCACTCATGCCGAGTATAGACGCCCTCGCCGACAGGCTTTCGGGATACCTGGGCGACGAACAGGTCAACCTCGTTCGTCGCGCCTACTTCTACGCCGAACAGGCGCACGATGGCCAGCGCCGCCGCAGCGGTGAAGCCTACGTGACCCATCCGCTGGCCGTGGCCAGCATCCTCGCCGACATGCACATGGACCATCAGAGCCTGATGGCCGCCATGCTGCACGACGTGATCGAAGACACCGGCATCGCCAAGGAAGCCCTGCACGCGCAGTTCGGCGAGTCCGTGGCGGAGCTGGTGGATGGGGTCAGCAAGCTGACCCAGATGAACTTCGAGACCAAGGCCGAGGCCCAGGCCGAGAACTTCCAGAAGATGGCCATGGCCATGGCGCGCGACATCCGCGTGATCCTGGTCAAGCTGGCCGATCGCCTGCACAACATGCGCACCCTGGAAGTGCTGTCCGGTGAGAAACGCCGGCGCATCGCCAAGGAAACCCTGGAAATCTACGCGCCCATCGCCAACCGATTGGGCATGCACAGCATGCGCGTGGAGTTCGAGGACCTGGGTTTCAAGGCCATGCATCCGATGCGCTCCGAACGCATTCGCGCCGCCGTGCGCCGCGCCCGGGGCAACCGCAAGGAAATCGTCACGCGCATCGAGGAGTCGCTGCTGCACTGCCTCGAGCGCGAAGGCCTGAGCGGCGAAGTGGTGGGCCGCGAGAAGCATCTGTACAGCATTTACCAGAAGATGCGCGGCAAGCGTAAGTCGTTCAACGAGATCATGGACGTGTACGCCTTCCGCATCGTGGTCGACAAGGTCGACACCTGCTACCGCGTGCTTGGCGCCGTGCACAACCTGTACAAACCGCTGCCGGGGCGCTTCAAGGACTACATCGCGATTCCCAAGGCCAACGGCTACCAGTCGCTGCACACCACGCTGTTCGGCATGCATGGCGTGCCCATCGAGATCCAGATCCGCACCCGCGAGATGGAAGAGATGGCCAATAACGGCATCGCCGCGCACTGGCTGTACAAGTCCAGCGAGGACGAACTGCCCAAGGGCAACCACGCCCGTGCGCGCCAGTGGGTCAAGGGCGTGCTGGAGCTGCAGCAACGCGCTGGCAACTCACTGGAATTCATCGAAAGCGTGAAGATCGACCTGTTCCCGGACGAGGTCTACGTGTTCACGCCCAAGGGCCGCATCATGGAGCTGCCGAAGGGCTCCACGGCGGTGGATTTCGCCTACGCGGTGCATACCGACGTTGGCAATACCTGTATCGCCTGCCGCATCAACCGCCGCCTGGCACCGTTGTCCCAGGCCCTGGAAAGCGGCTCCACGGTGGAAATCGTCAGCGCACCGGGCGCACGGCCCAATCCGGCATGGCTGAACTTCGTGGTCACCGGCAAGGCGCGCACCCATATCCGTCATGCACTGAAGCTGCAGCGCCGCTCGGAGTCGGTGAACCTTGGCGAGCGCCTGCTCAACAAGGTGCTGGCCAGCTTCGAGACCCACCTCGACAAGGTGCCGGCCGAGCGCCAGTTGGCGGTACTCAACGAATACCGCCTGGAAACCTTCGACGACCTGCTCGAAGACATCGGTCTGGGCAACCGCATGGCCTATGTGGTGGCGCGCCGCCTGCTGGCCAGCGACGGCGAGGAGCTGCCCAACGCCGAAGGCCCCCTGGCGATTCGCGGCACCGAGGGCCTGGTGCTCAGCTACGCCAAGTGCTGTACGCCGATCCCGGGCGACCCGATCGTCGGCCACCTCTCGGCGGGCAAGGGCATGGTGGTGCACATGGACACCTGCCGGAACATCAGCGAAGTACGCCACAACCCGGAAAAGTGCATCCAGCTGGCCTGGGCCAAGGATGTGACCGGCGAATTCAACGTCGAACTGCGGGTCGAGCTGGAGCACCAGCGCGGTCTCATCGCCCTGCTGGCCGGCAGCGTCAATGCAGCCGACGGCAACATCGAGAAGATCAGCATGGATGAGCGCGACGGCCGCGTCAGCGTGGTCCAGCTGGTGGTCAGCGTGCATGACCGTGTGCACCTGGCGCGAGTGATCAAGAAGCTGCGCACCCTGCCCGGCGTCATGCGCATCACCCGCACCAAGGCGTGACCTGTCGCGCCACTGCTGCGCTCAAGAGGACCGCTCCACTCAGCAGCGCTGCCTGGAAGCGTCACCGCTTATCCCAAAGGCGCAGCGATGCCTGCCGCGGCTTGAGGCCGAGAACGTCAGCCTGTAGCCTGCCTGCATCCGTCTTGCAGCCTGAGGCTGCCCTATCAAGGAGTTCTCCATGAGCAAGAGCGTCATCACCAGCGACAAGGCCCCGGCCGCCATCGGCACCTACTCCCAGGCCATCAAGGCCGGCAACACCGTCTACCTGTCCGGGCAGATCCCGCTGGACCCCAAGACCATGGAACTGGTTGAAGGCTTCGAGGCGCAGACCGTGCAGGTCTTCGAGAACCTCAAGTCGGTGATCGAGGCTGCCGGCGGCTCGTTCAAGGACGTGGTCAAGCTGAACATCTTCCTCACCGACCTTTCCCACTTCGCCACCGTCAACGAAGTCATGGGCCGCTACTTCCAGC
This sequence comes from Pseudomonas sp. URMO17WK12:I2, assembly GCF_003253735.1. GTDB lineage: Bacteria > Pseudomonadota > Gammaproteobacteria > Pseudomonadales > Pseudomonadaceae > Aquipseudomonas. The sequence goes on from NZ_QKYW01000001.1 coordinate 1,104,437, forward strand.
AGCCCTACCCGGCACGCGCCGCCATTGGCGTGGCTGCCCTGCCGAAAGGTGCTCAGGTGGAAATGGACGGCATCCTGGTCATCGACTGACTTGCCGCACGCCCGGAGCAACGCCTCCGGGCTCTGGCCTTCAGCGACCCTGCAGCACCGCGGCATAGCCCTCGCGATAACTCGGATACAGCGGCGCCCAGCCCAACGCCCGCGCGCGCGCATTGCTGCAGCGTTTGCTACCGGAGCGGCGCACAGCTGAATCATCCGACCAATGCTCGACACCGAGCTGCTGACGCAGCCAGCCGACCACCTCATGCAGCGGCGCCGGCTCGTCATCCACGCCGATATAGCAGTCATCCAGCGTCTTGCCAGCCCGATCGGCCTGCAGCAGAAACGCCAACAACCCGGCCGCATCATCGGCATGAATCCGATTGCCATATAGCGGTGGCTCGACCGCCACGCGATAGCCCATGCGCACCTGCTTGAGCAGCCACTCACGACCCGGCCCGTAGATCCCGGTCAGGCGCACAACCGTGGCAGGCACGTCACTGCCCAGGGCCTGTTGCTCGGCCTCGCGCATGATCCGCCCCGAATAACTCTGCGCCTCGGCCGGCGAAGCCTCATCGACCCAGCCGCCATCGGCCTGGGCGTATACGCCACTACTGGACACGAACAGCAAACGCTTGGGGCGCTGCCCGCGAGCCTGCAGCCAGCTCAACACATGTCGCAGCCCGTCGACATAGGCGCGCCGGTAACCCGGTTCGTCATGCTCGGTGGCAGCGGCGCTGTACACCAGGTAATCCAGCTCGCCCTGGGGCCACTGGTCGGGGCAATCCGCCTGGTGCAGATCGCCGGCCACCGGCGCGATGCCCGCTGGCAGTTCCGACACGCTGCGGCGCATGCCGTAGACCTGCCAGCCTGCATCGCGCAGACGTACGGCCAGCCGGCCACCCACATCACCACAGCCGGCGATCAGCGCACTCGCACCCTTACTCATCCGATCCCCTCTCAAGCTATCGGGCGCTCGAAAAAAGCGCCATAAACGTAATAAAGTTACACCAAAGCTTTCACGAACAAGAATTACTTGCAATAATGCTTAGCCTTTTTTTCCCGCGCCGGCTCGCTGCCCGCGCAGGTTACCGTCCCCACACTTAGGTCCGGCAAGCATGAACTCTAACGCCCATAGCGCCAAGCCAACCACCGTCGCCGTTCGGCCGCAACGCCTCGGCGCCTTCCTCGCCCTGCTGCTCAGCCTGACACTGGCGCCAGCCGTGGGCTTCGCTGATCAGTCGGCTCCGGCACAACCTGCGCCCGGTGCTCAGCCCGCTGCTGGCGCCAGTGCGCAGCCACCAGCCGCGCAAGCGGATGCAGCGCCGGCCGTACCAGCAGTCGACCCACGCCTTGTAGAAGAAATGCAGGCCAGAATCGATGCGCTCGGCCCCGACGCCACACCTGAACAGGTGAACCAGACTCGCGACCAGTTCCTTCTGGAAAAAGGTGCGTCCCAGGAAACCATCGACAAGCTTCGCGAATTCAGCAGCTCTCTGGAAAAATTCGCCGCTGGAAACGACTCTGCCGCCGAAGCCGAACAGGCCTTCCACGACCTGTCGCCGTGGGGCATGTACCAAAGCGCCGACGTGGTCGTGAAAAGCGTGATGATCGGCCTGGTACTGGCGTCGATCCTGACCTGGACCATCTGGATCGCCAAGACCATCGAACTGGTCACCGCGCGCCGCCGCCTGCGCCGCGAGATCGTCGAACTCAAGGGTGCTCGCAACCTGGCTCAGGCCAGTGACCAGGCCCGCGCCAAGCACAGCTTCAGCGAAATCCTCATCGAGGATGCCCGTGAAGAACTGAAACTCTCGGCCAGCAGCCGTGAGAAAGAAGGCATCAAGGAGCGCGTCAGCTTCCGCCTCGAGCGCCTGGTAGGCGCCTGCGGCCGCGACATGAGCAAGGGTACCGGCGTGCTCGCCACCATCGGTTCCACCGCGCCCTTCGTCGGCCTGTTCGGCACCGTGTGGGGCATCATGAACAGCTTCATCGGCATCGCCAAAACCCAGACAACCAATCTCGCGGTTGTCGCCCCCGGTATCGCCGAAGCCTTGCTGGCCACGGCGCTGGGTCTGGTCGCGGCGATTCCGGCGGTGATCATCTACAACGCCTTCTCGCGCTCGATCAGTGCCTACAAGGCCCAGGTCGCCGATGCCTCGGCCCAGGTGCTGCTACTGGTGAGCCGTGACCTGGACATGCAGCCGCCGGCTCATGACCGCACCCAGCAACCTCACGTGGTCAAGGTGGGTTAAGACCATGGGGCTTCATCTCAACGAAAACGGCGGCGACGATCTCCAGGAAAACCACGAGATCAACGTCACGCCCTTCATCGACGTCATGCTGGTACTGCTGATCATCTTCATGGTCGCCGCACCGCTGGCCACCGTCGACGTGAAGATCGACCTGCCCGCCTCCAGCGCCAAACCGGCGCCACGACCGGACAAGCCGATCTACCTGAGCATCAAGGAAGACAACAAGCTGTTTCTGGACAACAACGAGGTACAGCCAGCCATGCTTGGCGCCGCGCTGGACAAGCTGACCCAGAATGACAAGGAAAAGACCATCTTCGTGCGGGGTGACAAGGGCGTCGAATATGGCGACCTGATGGAGGTCATGGACACCCTGCGCGGCACCGGTTACCTGAAGATTGGCCTGGTAGGCCTGGAGACGGTCGGCGCGCAATGAAGAAATCCAGCCGCACGCTCTCCTGGGTCGCCAGCCTGGCCGTCGTGGTCGGGCTGCACGTCGGCCTGTTCCTCTGGGCCATGTACTGGCAGCCCCAGGCGATGCCCGTCGAACTGCCGCCACCGGCAGCGATGATCGTCGAGCTGGAGCCCTTGCCGCCAGCCGCGCCCAAGCCTGCACCGCCGCCACCACCGGAAGTGGTTCCGGAGGAGCCCGAGCCGCAGCCGAAAATCGCCGAAGCGCCAAAGCCGACGCTGGCGGTGACGCCGCCCAAGCCGAAACCCAAGCCAAAGCCGCCGAAGCCCAAGCCGCCCGAGCCCAAGCCACCGGAGCCTCAGGAGCAGCCACCGCAAGAGGCACCGCCTGCGCCACCGGCCCCGGCCGAAGCCAAGCCGGCCGCCCCCCAGCAGGCACCTGTCAGCGCGCCGAGCAAGGCCGAGAAAACCTGGCAAAGCGAGTTGCTGGCCCACCTGGCGAAGTACAAGAAGTACCCCGAAGATGCCCGCCGTCGCGGCCTCGAGGGAGTGAATCGCCTGCGCTTCGTAGTCGACGCGAACGGTAGGGTGCTGTCGTACGAGCTGGTTGGCAAATCCAGCAGTGCATCACTGGACCGCGCCACGCTGCAGATGATCCGTCGTGCCCAGCCGCTGCCCAAGCCGCCGGCTGAAATGCTCAACAACGGCAGCATCGAGATCGTCGCGCCGTTCGTCTACTCCCTGGATCGCGGTCGCGGTCGCTGATCCCGCCCCCTCCAGCTACCCCGGCAAACGCCGGGGCAGCTGCCATCCCTTGCCCCACCGCGTTGGTGCTGACTGACATTATTTGAACGCCCTGAATAGTTGGTTCCACTGAAGACAGCGGCTATGCTTGGCGCCATCTCAATGGATTAAGACTATGACCCTCACCGAACTGCGCTACATCGTGACGCTCGCCCAGGAACAGCACTTCGGCCGTGCCGCAGAGCGCTGCCACGTCAGCCAGCCAACCTTGTCGGTCGGGGTCAAGAAGCTCGAGGACGAACTCGGCGTATTGATCTTCGAGCGCAGCAAGAGCGCGGTGCGTCTGACGCCGGTCGGTGAGGGCATCGTCACCCAGGCGCAGAAGGTGCTGGAGCAGGCCCAGGGCATTCGCGAACTGGCCCAGGCCGGCAAGAATCAGCTGGCAGCGCCGCTGAAAATCGGCGCCATCTATACCGTCGGCCCTTATCTGTTCCCTCATCTGATTCCCCAGCTGCACCGCGTAGCGACGCAGATGCCGCTGTATATCGAGGAAAACTTTACCCACGTGCTGCGCGACAAGCTGCGCACCGGTGAGCTGGACGCGATCATCGTCGCCCTGCCGTTCCAGGAAGCCGACGTACTGACCCTGCCGCTGTATGACGAGCCGTTCTACGCATTGCTGCCGACCGGGCACCCGTGGACCGAGATGAAGACCATCGACACCAAGCTGCTCAACGACAAGAGCCTGCTGCTGCTCGGTGAAGGCCACTGCTTCCGCGACCAGGTGCTGGAAGCCTGCCCGACCCTGCGCAAGGGCGAGGAGCACGCCAAGCACACCACGGTGGAGTCCAGCTCGCTGGAAACCATCCGCCACATGGTTGCCTCGGGCCTGGGTGTATCGATCCTGCCGTTCTCGGCGGTCGACAGCCATCACTACGCACCCGGGGTGATCGAAGTCCGCCCGCTCAGCCCGCCGGCGCCGTTCCGCACCGTGGCGATCGCCTGGCGCGCCAGCTTCCCGCGCCCCAAGGCCATCGAAGTGCTGGCCGACTCCATACGCCTGTGCTCGGTCGCCAAGCCACTGCCGCGTAACCCCTGAGGATCGCCATGAGCGAGCTGTCGACGGTTTCCGTTACCGACCTCAAGGGCGTCGGCGCGGCCCTGGCGGAAAAGCTCGCCAAGGTCGGCCTGGAAACCCTGCAGGACATCCTGTTTCACCTGCCTCTGCGCTACCAGGATCGCACCCGTATCGTGCCCATCGGCGCGTTGCGGCCCGGTCAGGATGCGGTGGTCGAGGGCACGGTTTCCGGCGCCGACGTGGTGATGGGCAAGCGCCGCAGCCTGCTGGTGCGCCTGAACGACGGCAGCGGCACGCTGAGCCTGCGTTTCTACCATTTCAGCAATGCCCAGAAAGAGGGCCTCAAGCGCGGCACCCAGGTGCGCTGCTACGGGGAGATCCGCCCTGGCTCGTCCGGCCTGGAAATCTATCATCCCGAATACCGCGTGCTGACCGGCGACGAGCCGCCATCAGTGGAACAGACCCTCACGCCGATCTATCCGACTACCGAAGGGCTGACCCAGCAGCGCCTGCGCCAGCTCAGCGAACAGGCGCTGGCCCGGCTCGGGCCCCACAGCCTACCCGACTGGTTGCCACGGGAGCTGGCCAAGGAATACCAACTGGCGCCGCTGGATCAGGCGATTCGCTACCTGCATCGTCCGCCGCCGGACGCCGATCTCGAAGAACTCGCCGAAGGCCGCCATTGGGCGCAACATCGCCTGGCCTTCGAAGAGTTGCTCACCCATCAGCTGTCGATGCAGCGCCTGCGCGAAAGCGCGCGGGCGCAGCAGGCGCCTGCGCTGCCGGTCGCGCGAAAGCTGCCGCAGCAGTTTCTCGACAACCTCGGCTTCAAGCCTACCGGCGCCCAGCAGCGGGTCGGTGCGGAGATCGCCTACGACCTGAGCCAGCACGAGCCGATGCTGCGCCTGGTACAGGGCGATGTCGGCGCCGGCAAGACGGTGGTGGCCGCCTTTGCGGCGCTGCAGGCCATCGAGGCCGGCTACCAGGTGGCGCTGATGGCGCCCACCGAGATCCTCGCCGAGCAACACTTCATCAACTTCACCCGCTGGCTGCAGCCCTTGGGATTGGAAACCGCCTGGCTGGCCGGCAAACTCAAGGGCAAGGCGCGGGCGGCCGCCCTGGAACAGATCGCCGCCGGCGCACCGATGGTGGTTGGCACCCACGCGCTGTTTCAGGATGAGGTGCGCTTTCGCAACCTGGCCCTGGCGATCATCGACGAACAGCATCGCTTCGGCGTGCAGCAGCGCCTGGCGCTGCGTCAGAAGGGTGTGGGCGGCCGGCTCAGCCCGCACCAGTTGATCATGACTGCCACGCCCATCCCGCGCACTCTGGCGATGAGCGCCTACGCCGACCTGGATACCTCGATTCTCGACGAACTGCCGCCCGGGCGTACGCCGGTAAACACCGTGCTGGTGGCCGACAGCCGCCGCTTCGAGGTGGTCGAACGGGTGCGCTCGGCCTGCAACGAAGGCCGCCAGGCCTACTGGGTCTGCACGCTGATCGAGGAATCCGAGGAGCTGACCTGCCAGGCGGCGGAAACCACCTACGAGGACTTGTCGGCCGCGCTGGTCGGTCAGCGGGTCGGGCTGATCCACGGGCGCATGAAGCCAGCCGAAAAGGCCGCGGTGATGGATCAGTTCAAACAGGGTCATCTGCAACTGCTGGTGGCCACCACGGTGATCGAAGTGGGCGTCGACGTGCCCAATGCCAGCCTGATGATCATCGAGAACCCCGAACGCCTCGGCCTGGCCCAGTTGCACCAGCTGCGTGGCCGGGTCGGGCGGGGCAGCGCGGCCAGCCACTGCGTGCTGCTCTACCACCCGCCGCTGTCGCAGATCGGCCGCGAGCGACTGGGCATCATGCGCGAAACCTGTGACGGCTTCATCATTGCGGAGAAGGATCTGGAGTTGCGCGGGCCCGGCGAAATGCTCGGCACTCGACAAACTGGCCTGTTGCAGTTCAAGGTAGCTGATCTGATGCGTGACGCCGACCTGCTTCCGGCGGTACGTGATGCCGCACAGGCCCTGCAGGAGCAGTGGCCGCAGCATGTCAGCCCGCTGCTGGAGCGCTGGCTGCGCCACGGGCAACAATATGGACAAGTGTGAGCGAGACACATGACGATGATCGACTCGAACGGTTACCTCGTCCGCTTGCTGGTTATACTTGGGAAGTTGCGCTCCCTTTGAAGACGGAATACGTCATGACTGAACTAGCCATCGCCGACACCTCCCCCCTACCGCCCCATGTAATCCGTCAGCTGCTGGAGAAACTCGGTGTGACTTATCAGGCTCGCCACGACCAACCCGGCATACCGGCTGCCCAACGCGTGCAGACCGTGCTGCTCGAGGACGCCGTGGGCGCACTGCTGGTGCTGTTCCCGCAGAACCAGCTGCTCGATCTCAACCGGCTTGCCGAGCTGACCGGCCGCAAGCTTACAGCCGTCAAACCCGAGCGCCTGAAGCGCATGCTGGGCAAGCATGACCTGGCCATGCTGCCGGGCATCCCCGCCCTGACCAGTTCGCCCTGCCTGTACGACGAACGCCTGCTCGATGTGCCAAGCCTGTACATCCAGTCCGGCCAGCCCGGGGTATTGCTGGAGCTGGGTACCGAAGCCTTCAAGGGCCTGCTGGGCAAAGCCAGCGCAGCGCGTTTCGGCGAACCGGCGAGCAAGGTACGCCCCAACTTCAGCCGCCCCGAGGATGATCGCCAGGAGATCAGCCAGGCGGTGCAGGCATTCACTGCCCGACGCATTCAGCAGCGCCTCGAAGAAACCATCGAGATTCCACCGCTGGCCGAAACGGCGCAGAAGATCATCAAGCTGCGGGTCGACCCCAATGCCACGGTCGACGACATCACCGGCGTGGTGGAGACCGACCCGGCGCTGGCCGCCCAGGTGGTCAGCTGGGCCGCCTCACCCTATTACGCGGCGCCGGGCAAGATCCGCTCGGTCGAAGACGCCATCGTGCGTGTGCTGGGCTTCGACCTGGTGGTCAATCTGGCGCTGGGCCTTGCCCTGGGCAAGACCCTCAGCCTGCCCAAGGATCAGCCCCAGCAGGCTACGCCCTATTGGCAGCAGGCGATCTATACCGCCGCCGTCATCGAGGGTCTGACCCGCGCCATGCCGCGGGCGCAGCGCCCGGAAGTCGGCCTGACCTACCTGGCCGGACTGCTGCACAATTTCGGCAACCTGGTGCTGGCCCATGTCTTCCCGCCGCACTTCTCGCTGATCTGCCGGCATCTGGAGGTCAACCCGCACCTGCCGCACAGCTATATCGAGCAGCACCTGCTGGGCATCAGTCGTGAGCAGATCGGCTCCTGGCTGATGCGCTACTGGGACATGCCCGAGGAGCTGGCCGTCGCCCTGCGCTTCCAGCATGACCCCAGCTACAGCGGCAACCATGCCACCTACCCGAACCTGGTCTACCTGGCAGTCAGTCTGCTGCACAACCGCGGTATCGGTAACGGCCCTGCGCGCGAGATTCCGGCAAGCCTGCTGGACAACCTGGGGATCACCCGGGAAAAAGCCGAGGAAGCCCTGAGCAAGGTGCTGGCTGCCGAAGTCGCCTTACGCGACCTGGCCACCCAGTTCGGCTCACCGCAGTGACCCACCTCCGTGGCCCGCAAGTGCAAGCGGGCCACGGCAATGGGTTCAGGCCGCCTTCTTGTCGGCCTTGCGCTTCCTGGGCCGCAGGTACTTGGTCAGGCCCTGGAACCAGATGACCAGAGCCGGATTGCCCTGAATCTGGATGTCCTTGTTCTGGATACCCTGCATGAACGCCAACTGCTTGTTCTGGGCGGTCAGCGTGGCGTAGCCGTAGGCACCATCCTTGAAACCGATGGCGAAGGCCGGCTCGCTGGCGATGCCGCGTTTGCTGGTGATGCGCTGGTTGTCGACGATGAAGTGACGGGCAACCTTGCCGTCCAGGGTGTGCAACTGGAATACCAGGTCGCGACCTTCGAGTTGCTGGCGGAACGCCGGATTGTCACGGCTGGCCTTGGCCATCAGCCGGCCCAGCATCCACAGAAGAAAACGAAATTTCATGGCATGGCCTGTTCGCGCGAGTGAGAGAGCCACGCATTGTAACGACCCGCCCCGAGCCTGACAGCTGGGCGTGATGGACGTGCTGGCGGGTAGTGAAGGTCTGCTGGGATCTCAGCGCCGCGGCACAGCCAGTGCTTGCGCTGAAACCTCAGCAGACCCTAGGGTCTGTTCCCGTTTCACGCATGGCCGCGCTGAAACGGGAATAGACCCTCGAACTCAGTTGATCGAGTCCTTGAGGGCCTTGCCCGGCTTGAAGGCGACGGTGTTGCTGGCCTTGATCTTTACCGGCTGCCCGGTTTGCGGGTTCTTGCCGGTACGGGCACCACGATGGCGCTGCACGAAGGTACCGAAGCCGACCAGCGTGACGCTGTCCTTGCGGTTCAGTGCCCCGGTGATTTCTTCGAGAACGGCGTTGAGTACACGATTGGCTTGATCCTTGGTCAGATCAGCTTTTTCCGCGATAGCGGCGGCGAGTTCCGGTTTACGCATGATTGCCTCATTTACGGTTTGTTGTTGTTGTGTTCCGCGCCCTGGCGCCAATGCGCGCCGACAGCTCTACGCTGCGGCCAGGCTTGGGGAGAATGGCATGCTCTGGGGGGCTTCGCCAGCCCTGCACAGGGCTAAATCGGCCATTTTGTCGTGCAGGCGACAGATCGCCTAGGCCAGCAGGGCCGGCAGCTGACGGTTGAGCGCCAGCCGCTCCTGCACCGCAGAACCGGTCAGCGCGTAGCCCAGCAGGGCGCCAGCGGCGTCGTGGCACAGCGCGCGGATATCGGCGCCACTGCCTTCGACCGTCCATTGTCCCTCGCTGCCAAGCGGCGGCGGTGACACCACCAGCGGGCAGGCCGGGGTCTTCACGGTAACCGGCATGGCGCCATAGGCCACCTCGCTCGGCGTGCCGGCCAGGGTCTTGGCCAACGCCCGGGCACAGGCCATAAGCGGCATCACGTAAAGCAGGTTGAGGCCGTCGACTTCGGCGCAATCGCCCAGGGCGTAGATATGCCCATGGGAGGTGCGCAGCAGGCGGTCGACCACCACGCCACGGTTCACCGCCAGGCCGGCTGCGGCCGCAAGCTCGGTACGCGGGCGCAGGCCGACGGCCGAGATCACCGCATCGCAGGCAAGCGCCTGGCCATCCGACAGGTGCGCCTGCAGCCCGCCGGCCTCGGCTTGCTGCAGGCGGCTCACCACCGGACCAAGGTGAAAGCGCACACCCAGCGCTTCCAGGCCGCCCTGCACCGCCGCGGCGGCCTGGGCCGGCAGCAGCGCGGGCATCAGTTGCTCGCAGGGCGCCACCAGATCGACTTCATAGCCGCCCAGTGACAGGTCATTGGCGAACTCGCAACCAATCAACCCGGCACCGAGAATCAGCACCTTGCGCTTGCCCTCGACGGCCTGGCGAAACCGCCCATAGCCCTGCAGGTCATTGACCGTGAACAGCTGATCCGCCGCATCGCCCTCGATGGGCACGCTGAGCACCTCGGCACCCCAGGCCAGCACCAGGTCGCGATAGGCCACCGCCTCCTCGCCGATCCACAGACGACGATGACCGGGGTCGATGCCGGTGACCCGGGTGTGCGTCCACACCTGGGCATCGAGCTGCTCGGCCATGGCGCCGGGCTCGGCCATGCTCAAGCCGTCGGCATCCTTGTTCTTGCCAAAGCCGGTGGACAGCATCGGTTTGGAATACGAGCGACCGTCGTCGGTGGTGATCATCAGCAACGGCGTTTCGCTGTCCAGCTTGCGAAACTCGCGGGCCAGGTTGTAGCCGGCCAGGCCGGTGCCGATGATGACGACGGGATCACTCATTGCTTGCTCCTGTTACCACGATTGAGGTGCGTGCCGACTTAGTTGATTTCGATCATCTCGAAATCCATCTTGCCCACGCCACAGTCGGGGCACAGCCAATCCTCCGGCACATCTTCCCAGCGGGTGCCCGGCACGATGCCGTCGTCAGGCCAGCCTTCGCGCTCGTCATAGATCAGTCCGCAGACCACACATTGCCACTTCTTCATACAGGCTCTCCGGCGCTACTCACGGTCATTGCGCGGGCAAGCTACCGCAAATGTCGCCCTATCGCCAAGCGGGCGCGACGAATGCCAGAGGGCCCGCAACGCCCATGGTAGACTCCGCGCTCTGCCCCATCGTGAACCTGCACCGTGCCCTGCCCTGCCTCCCAGACACCCGACTGGCTCACCCGCGACCTGCTGCCAAGCGTGCCCTCGCCCGGCGTTTGCGACTGGCTGTTCAACGAACAATCCCTCACCCGGCGGCTGACCGAGCTATCGAACGGCGGCTTCAGCGTCATCCCGTTGCGCGAAGGCTGGCTGGCCCTGCGTGACGACGAATGCGCCGCCCTGGACGTGCCGGCGGGCAGTCCTGGCTGGGTGCGCGAGGTCTACCTGCGCGGTAACGGCCAGCCCTGGGTATTCGCCCGTAGCGTAGCCGCCCGGCAGGCGCTGCAAGGCTCGGGTCTGGATCTTCAGCAACTGGGCAGTCGCTCCCTGGGCGAGTTGCTGTTCAGTGACCAGGCCTTTACCCGGGGCGAACTGCAGGCCTGCCGCTATCCGGCGACCTGGCTGCCGGCAGAGGTACGGGAAAACGCGTTGTGGGCGCGGCGCTCGTGCTTTCGTCGCGGCGAGCTGGCGGTATTGGTCGCCGAAGTGTTCCTGCCGGCGTTCTGGCCCGTAGCGAGCCGCTGACCCGCCGCCGGCGCGGCGCCGTATAATCCGCGCATCGCGCCAGGAGAACCACCCGATGTACATCCGCATGCTGCAATCGCTCAATCGCCTGCACCCCCGCACCTGGGATTTCCTGCAGCTGATGCGCATGGACAAGCCGATCGGCATCTACCTGCTGCTGTGGCCGACGCTGTGGGCGCTGTGGATTGCCGCCGAAGGCGTGCCGAGCATCAAGAACCTGGTGATCTTCGTGATCGGTGTGGTGCTGATGCGCGCCGCCGGCTGCGTGATCAACGACTATGCCGACCGTAACTTCGATGGCCACGTCAGCCGTACCCAGTTGCGCCCGCTGGCCAGCGGCAAGGTCAGCGCGCGGGAGGCACTGATTCTCTTCGCCGTGCTAGTGACCCTCAGTTTCGCCCTGGTGCTGCTGACCAACGCCACCACCGTGTGGCTGTCGTTCGGCGCCCTGGCCGTGGCGGCGCTGTACCCGTTCATGAAGCGCTACACCTATTACCCCCAGGTGGTACTCGGCACGGCGTTCTCCTGGGGCATGCCGATGGCCTTCACCGCCGAGACCGGCGAGCTGCCGGCGGCGGCCTGGCTGCTGCTGCTGGCCAACGTGATCTGGACCGTGGCCTACGACACCTACTACGCCATGGCCGACCGCGAGGACGACCTGAAGATCGGCGTGAAGTCCACGGCGATCCTGTTCGGCGATGCCGACCGGGTGATCATCTTCGGCCTGCAGGGCCTGGCCCTGCTGTGCCTGCTGCTGGCCGGTGGGCGTTTCGAGCTGGGCCTGTACTTCTACCTCGGCCTGCTGGTGGCCGCCGGCTGCTTCGCCTGGGAGTTCCACATGACCCGCCAGCGCGAGCCGATGGTCTGCTTCCGCGCCTTCCTGCACAACCACTGGGCCGGGCTGGCGATCTTCGTCGGCATCGTGCTGGATTACGCGTTGCGCTAAGAATCGCGGTTCGAAGAGGCATGCCGCACAGCTGTCATATCGCTGCAATAATTCCGTTATCTAATGCGCCGCATGACAGTTGAATGAACCGAGGCTCAACCCATGGTTGGCAAGAACATCCTGATCGTCGATGACGAAGCACCGATCCGCGAAATGATCGTGGTGGCGCTGGAAATGGCCGGGTACGAGTGCCTGGAAGCGGAAAATACCGGGCAGGCCCACGCGATCATCGTCGACCGCAAACCCGACCTGATCCTGCTCGACTGGATGCTGCCCGGCACCTCCGGCATCGAGCTGGCCCGGCGCCTGAAACGTGACGAGCTGACCGGCGACATCCCGATCATCATGCTCACCGCCAAGGGCGAAGAGGACAACAAGATCCAGGGCCTGGAAGTCGGCGCCGACGACTACATCACCAAGCCGTTCTCGCCGCGCGAGCTGGTTGCCCGCCTCAAGGCCGTGCTGCGCCGCGCCGGCCCCAGCGACAGCGAAGGGCCGATCGAAGTGGGCGGCCTGCTGCTCGATCCGATCAGCCACCGCGTGACCATCGACGGCAAGCCCGCCGAAATGGGCCCCACCGAATACCGCCTGCTGCAGTTCTTCATGACCCATCAGGAACGCGCCTATACTCGCGGCCAACTGCTCGACCAGGTGTGGGGCGGCAACGTGTATGTCGAGGAGCGCACCGTCGATGTGCACATCCGCCGCCTGCGCAAGGCGCTGGGCGAGGCCTATGAAAATCTGGTGCAGACGGTACGCGGCACCGGGTATCGTTTCTCTACCAAGGGCTGAGCCATAGCCTGCACCTCACCATGACAGGGATCGGCTGGCGGATGAGCGAAACGTGACGAGCAACTGGCGTGGCGCGATAACGCGCCGTTTGGTGCTGCTGATCGCGGCCTGCCTGGCCGTTGGAGTAATCACCGGCGAATATGCCTGGGCCATCGCCATCGGGCTGGCCGCCCACCTGCTCTGGAACCTCAGCCAGCTGCTGCGCCTGCATGCCTGGCTCAAGGATCACCAGCCCGACGAACCACCGCCCGATGGCTACGGCATGTGGGGCGAAGTGTTCGACAGTATCTACCACCTGCAGCGCCGTAATCAGCGTGCCCGCGGCCGCCTGCAGGCCGTGATCGACCGCGTGCAGGAGTCCACGGCGGCGCTGCGCGATGCAGTGATCATGCTCGACAGCCACGGCAACCTGGAGTGGTGGAACAAGGCGTCGGAAACCCTGCTGGGCTTGAAAACGCCCCAGGACAGCGGCCAGTCGATCACCAACCTGGTACGCGACCCACGCTTCAAGGACTACTTCGAGCGCGGCAACTTCCTCGAACCCCTCGACCTGCCTTCGCCGGTCAACCCGCGCAAGCAGCTGCAGCTCAACATCACCCGCTATGGCAACCAGGAACACCTGATGCTGGTGCGCGACGTGACCCGCCTCCACCAGCTGGAGCAGATGCGCAAGGATTTCGTGGCCAACGTCTCCCACGAGCTGCGCACGCCGCTGACGGTGATCGCCGGCTACCTGGAAACCCTGCATGACAACGTCGACGACATCAATCCGCGCTGGCGCCGGGCCCTGCAGCAGATGCAGCAGCAGGGCGCGCGCATGCAGGGCCTGCTCAACGATTTGCTGCTGCTGGCCAAGCTGGAAGCCACCGACTACCCATCCGACAACCATCCGGTGGCGGTCGACCTGCTGCTGCAGAGCATCCGCAACGATGCCCTGGCGCTGTCTGCCGAGCGCAACCACCGGATCAGCCTGGAGGCCGACGCCGGCCTCAGGCTCAAGGGCAGCGAATCGGAGTTGCGCAGCGCGTTTTCCAATCTGGTGTTCAACGCCGTGAAGTACACCCAGGCCGAGGGCGAGATCCGCATTCGCTGGTGGCAGGACGCCCAGGGCGCGCACCTGTCGGTACAGGATTCCGGCCCCGGTATCGAGGCCAAGCACCTGCCGCGCCTGACCGAGCGTTTCTACCGGGTCGATTCCAGCCGCGCCAGCCATACCGGCGGCACCGGCCTGGGGCTGGCCATCGTCAAGCACGTGCTGCTGCGCCACCGTGGCGGGCTGGAAATCACCAGCGTGATCGGCAAGGGCAGCCTGTTCACCTGCCATTTCCAACCGGCGCAGATCGCCGCGCCAACCCGCTGACCAGGGTCTGTTGAGGTTTCACGCACGGCCACGCTGAATCATCAACAGACCCTAGCTCCTATTGCAAAGCGCCCGCCCAGGCCCCACCCTTTAGCAACATCCGGTCACACGAACCCCTTATGGATCCCTCTACGAGCGTCTCCTTCTCCAGTTACTTCGCTGACATGGGCCTGGTGCTGTTCGCCCTGTTCCTGGTGCTGCTCAACGGCTTCTTCGTGGCCGCCGAGTTCGCCATGGTCAAGCTGCGGTCTACCAAGGTCGAAGCTCTGGCCAAGAAGAACGGCTGGCGCGGGCATATCCTGCGCACCGTGCACAGCCAGCTCGATGCCTACCTCTCCGCCTGCCAGCTGGGCATTACCCTGGCCTCCCTGGGCCTGGGCTGGGTGGGTGAACCGGCCTTCGCGCACCTGCTCGAACCACTGCTGACCTCGATCGGCATCGAGTCGCAGAAGCTGATTCACGGCATCGCCTTCTTCACCGCGTTCTTCATCATTTCCTACCTGCACATCGTGATCGGCGAGCTGGCCCCCAAATCCTGGGCGATCCGCAAGCCGGAGCTGCTGTCACTGTGGACGGCGGCGCCGCTGTACCTGTTCTACTGGGCCATGTACCCGGCGATCTTCCTGCTCAACGCCAGCGCCAACGCCATCCTGCGCATCGCCGGCCAGGACCAGCCGGCCGGCCACCACGAGCACCATTACAGCCGCGATGAACTCAAGCTGATCCTGCACTCCAGCCGCGCCAGCGACCCGACCGACCAGGACATGCGCGTGCTCGCCTCTGCCGTGGAGCTGGGCGAACTGGAAGTGGTCGACTGGGCCAACTCGCGCGAAGACCTCATCTACCTGGAGCTCAATGCCACGCTGGATGAGGTGTTCAGCCTGTTCCGCCGGCACAAGTACAGCCGCTACCCGATCTACGACGAGGCGGCTGGCGAATTCGTCGGCGTGCTGCACATCAAAGACCTGCTGCTGCACCTGTCACTGCTGGAAATGTTGCCATCGACCCTGCGCCTGGCAGAGCTGATGCACCCGATCGAGAAGGTCAACCGCAACCTGCCGCTGTCCGACCTGCTGGAGCAGTTCCGCAAGGGCAGCGCGCACTTTGCCTTGGTCGAAGAGGCGGACGGCAAGGTCATCGGTTACCTGACCATGGAAGACGTACTCGAAGCCCTGGTCGGCGATATCCAGGACGAACACCGCAAGACCGAGCGCGGCATCCTCGCCTATCAGCCCGGCAAACTGCTGGTGCGCGGTGATACGCCACTGTTCAAGCTCGAGCGCCTGCTGGGTATCGACCTCGACCATATCGAGGCCGAGACCCTTGCCGGGCTGATCTATGAAACCCTCAAGCGGGTGCCCGAGGAAGAGGAGTCCCTGGAAGTCGCCGGCCTGCGGTTGATCGTCAAGAAGATGAAAGGCCCGAAGATCCTCCTGGCCAAGGTCATCAAGCTGGACTGAGGCGCCGACGCTGTCGGGTGGGCAAGCACCCGGCAGCACATTCCATTGCCGCCTGAGAAACCTGACCGAACGGTCATTTATCGTCCCTGATCTACACCACTCCCGCCGTCTGCAACAACCACTTACGACCGTTCGTCGGTCTCTTCGAATACCCTGCTCGAGTGTGCAGTCCACCGCGTGCGCCGATTGGATCGGCGCACGCCATCACCTGAACAGACTGCCAAGGAATAAGCCATGCAACTCAATGGATTCACCTCGAAAACTGCCCTCGCCCTGTGCCTCGCTGGCGCCTCCCACGCGTATGCCGACTCGATCACCGACCCGATTTCGACCATCGGTGTAATTGGCTCGCACAACCAGTACAAAACCACCACCTTTGGCGAGAGTGACAAGGAGCGTCTGAACCAGGGCGGTCTGTTCTACAACTTCGGCAACAAGCTGACCGGCCACGAAGGCTTCATCTACCAGGCCGGTATCGAAGGCCAGTATCGCGAAAAGGACGACGACGAATACAAGGCGGCTCGTGCCGACCTCGACCTCGGCCTGCGCGCGGCACTGAGCACCAACAACTACATCGACTTCATCGTTGGCGGCGGCTATGACTGGGGCCGTATCGAGCAGGACGACGTTGGTCCGTTCGACACCAACGTCAAGCTGACCAGCAAGGCGCCGTTCGCCAAGGCTGGTATCGGCTACAACTACCTGACCCCGGACTACACCGTGCGCCTGGAAGCCGGTGCACGCTACTCGCTCGACGCCGAAGCCGAGCTGAAAGTCAGCGGCGAAGGCAGCGACACCGTTGACCTGAAGGACAAGGCCAACCCGTACGCCGAGCTGACCGTGCTGTGGAACAAGGGCATCAACAACCTGCCGATCAGCACCAGCCTGTACTACACCCGCACCAACTACAAAGTCGACAGCGACAGCGTGCTGGCGGAAAACAGCAAACTCAAGCAGGAGCAAGTCGGCCTGAAGGTCGGCCTGGCGTTCTGAACACGCTGCTGTAACCAAATCGCCCGGTTTGCCGGGCGATTTGCATTCGGCTGGCCAGGTTACAAGGCAACGGGGCGCTCGGTGGCCGCCCTCAGGTATACTCCGCGTCCGCTTTATCGGCAGCCTTGCGCTCCATGCGCTCTATCTCCACCGCACTCATCGACTACCTTCATGTTCCTCAACATCGCCTCCATCAATATCGAACGCTCCCGGCACCTGTCGCGCGTCGAAGCCTTCGTTGCGCGCCAACGCCCGGATCTGCTCTGCCTGCAGGAACTTTGCGAGCGCGACATAGCGTTCTTCGAAGCGCTGATGGGCAGTCGCATGAGCTTCGCGCCCATGGCGCGCTATCCGGATGAAGGCTCTGCCAATGTGGTGGGCATCGGCATGATCGCCCGCGCAGAAGCTCTGGGCGAGGTCGCCGCCGAGTACTACTCAGGCAATCCCGAACACATTCAGGAAATGGCCTTCTTCACTGCCGAAGGTAAGCGCACAGCCGACCCGCTGAGCATTGCCGAAGTGATGCTCAGCGCCACGTTGCGCGGTTTCCGCGTCGCCGTCACCCACCTCAACGTGACCCCACTTGGCACGTCCACGCCGTACCAGCGCGAAAGCGCCGGCAAGCTGATTGCTCTGGCCCAGGCGCAAGCCCGACGGGCCGGCGACCTGCTGTTGACCGGCGACTTCAACGCACCACGTGGCCGCGCCACGTTCGCCATGCTCGCCGAGCACTTCATCGATGGCGTACCGGCGCACTACACCAGCAGCATCGACGGCTCGCTGCACCGCTCCGGGGATATTCCATTCATGGTCGACGGATTGTTCCATACGCCGGGCTATCAGCTGCAGAACGTCAGCCTGAGTACTGGCGTGTCTGACCACTGCGCGCTGAGCTGTCGCTTGAGCAAAGCCTGATCGGTGGCCCGGCTAGAGAGCTGAAGCTGGCTGCCTCAGTCGCCGCCCACGGCGAAATTGGGCAGGCTGTCGACCGGCTGGGCGAATTCGAAAGGAATCGACTCCAGGGCCATGCCAACGTTGCGCTGCACCACGAAGTGCAGATGCGGGCCGGTGCTGTTGCCGGTATTGCCGGAGCGGCCGATCGGCGCACCGACCACCACGCGCTGCCCTTCGCGCACGTTCACCGAGCCCTGCATCAGGTGCAGGTAGACGCCCATGGTGCCGTCGTCATGCAGGATGCGCACGAAGTTGCCGGAGGGATTATTGCCACGCCCGCTCTGGGCGTTCTCGGTCTTGACCACCACCCCGGCACGCGCCGCAACGATCGGCGTGCCTTCGGGCATGGCGATATCCAGGGCGTAACGGCCCTTGGCCGTGAAGTGGCTGTACTGGCCGTTGGCGCCTTGGGTCAGGCGAAACGGCCCGCCCTGCCAGGGCAATGGGTAAGGCTGCTTGATCGGCAACAGCCGCGGGTCACCGAGGGCGTAATTGAGTTTGGGCGTATAGCGCAGCGGCTTGGACGGATCCAGCGGCGCCAGCGTGGCCAGACGGATCTCGCTACGCGGCGGCAACACCCAGTTGATCGGCTTGCCGGGCGCTCCGCTGACGTTGCTCAGCTGCTCCAGCTTGAGCTCCACCTGCACCGGCGCGTACAGATCGTTACGTACCAGCAGGGTCTCGCCGGCAGCGTGTTTACGGGTCTCCAGCTTCACCTGGTTGTCGAGCTTCTCGACCATGCGGTCGCTGAACACGAACACCTTCGCACCGGGCGCGGCCTGGTCACTGTAGGTGACCACGCCATTGGCATCGGTGTACTTGTAGACGGTCAATGCGCTCGCCTGACAGGCGAACGCAGCGAGTCCCAGAAGAAGTGAGAGGCGCCCTAGCATAAGATTCGATCTGGTTATTAAGTGTTCGGCAGGGCAA
This sequence comes from Pseudomonas sp. URMO17WK12:I2, assembly GCF_003253735.1. GTDB lineage: Bacteria > Pseudomonadota > Gammaproteobacteria > Pseudomonadales > Pseudomonadaceae > Aquipseudomonas. The sequence continues at coordinate 1,123,139 of NZ_QKYW01000001.1, forward strand.
GACTAGCAGCGTCTCGGTGGCCGGGCGACTGCCAGCGTCGCGCTTTGCGACAACCGGCACAGGCCCGACGTGCCTGGCGCACAGAACGCACGCCGTGCCACAGCACATGGCCCAACCGCTGCGCTCAACCCACTTCGATACGGTTACGCCCGCCACGTTTGGCGCGGTAAAGCGCCTGGTCGGCGCGCTCGAATACCTGCTCGCTGCTCTCGGCGCTGCCGAACGCGCTGATGCCGCCTGACAGGCTGATGGTCACGCGCTCGCCCTTGAAATGGAACGGGCAGTTCTCGATCGCCGAACGCAGCGTATCGAGCAGCTTCAGACCGCCTTCCATCGGCGTGGACGGGATCAACAGCACGAATTCCTCGCCACCGAAGCGGGCGATGAAGTCGGTCTTGCGCAGGCGCTTGAACAGCTCGCCGGCAATGATCTTCAGCACCTTGTCGCCAGCCAGGTGGCCGTAGTCGTCGTTGATACGCTTGAAGTGGTCGATATCCAGCACCGCCAGCAGCAGCTCACCGCCATAACGCTGCAGGCGTGCCAGCTCCATATCCAGGCGCTCGGTCCAGGCCGCCCGGTTGGGCAGGCCGGTGAGCGGGTCGATCAGCGCCTTCTGCCGCTGCTCTTCGAGGTGGTCGCGAAACCCCTTGGCTTCCAGCTCCATGCTGGCCACCCGGTCGACCAGAACCTGCAGGCGTTCGCCCACCTGCTGCTCACGGGTATCGCGCTGCTGCTGGTACTGCGCCATGGTGCCGAGCAGGCCACTGAGGCGGCTTTCCACCAGTTCCTTGAGGTTGTCGAGGTCGGTGGCCTCCTGCACGCTGTTGTGCAGCCCGTCGACCTGCTGGCGCAGCTCGCTGTCCAGGCTGCGCGCGGCCTCGGTGGAATCGCTGTAGTCGGCCTGCACGTCCTGCAGGCTGCCCTGGAACATCGCCAACCGCTCGTTGAGCTGCTTGAGGTAGCCCTCGAACTCGCGCTGCCCCACGTCGGCGATCGCCAGCATCAGCACGCCCATGTCATCGAGCACCGGCACCAACTCGTACATGTTCAGCCCGGCAGTGATGCGCTGGCGCAGCGTGTCGGCCTGGCCCTGATGACGCTCGGGAAGTGGCAACTCCTCGAGCAGCTTCAGCAAGCTGCTTTCAACATGGCCGGCAATGGCGCTGTAGCCCGGTTCGGGCGCTGCCGGCAGAGCGTACTCGGGGTCGGCCTGGGTAGCCTCAGCAACGACGCCGGTCGCCGGCTGCGGAGCCGGTTCGGCCAATGCATCGCTCTGCGCGGCAGGTTCGGCAGGCGCCTTGGCGACGGGCGACGGCATCAACAAGGCCGACGACAGTGGCAGGCTGTCCAGCAACACGGCGCCCGCCACAGCAGGGCTGGCGCCCGTAGCCTCCACCGGCACGGCAGCCGGAAATGGCTGGGCCTGCGGCGACGGCGACGGCGACGGCGACGGCGACGAAATTTCGGCGATGACGGCAGGCGCCGGCTGCGTGGTTGCGGTTTGCGATGCGGCTTCCGCCTCGGCGCCCAGCGGCTCTGCCACGGGCTGCTCGAGAGGGGTGACGGACGCCGCCGCGACCTGCTCGGCCGGCGTATCCGGCGCCGCTGCATCCGCGTTGGCCGCAGGGCTGGCGCTGTCACGGCTGCCAAACAGGCGCTCGATGAAGCCAGGCCGCTCGACCTGCTCTGCGCCCAGCGCCTGCAGCGCCTGCTGCTGCAACTGGCTCAGTTCGGCGAGCAGAGCGGGCATCTCGCGGGACTGCCGGGCCCGTTCCTCGACCTGCTTGGCATAGCGCTTTAGCGGCTTGCGCACGTCACCCGGCAGATCCATCTTCAGCAATTGTGCCACCAGGCTCGCCAGGCCGCTGGCAACCTGCTCGACACGTTGCTGGCGGCGCTGCTCGGAATCCAGCACGGTTTTTTCCAGGCGTGGAATCAGGGCACTGAGGCCGGCATCCATATCGTCACGGCGCAGGATCTCGCGCAGATCGTGCATGCACTGATCGACCGCCTTGTCAGCGCCCTCGGCCGCCAGGCTGCTGCGCACCAGACCGCGGCGCAGCAGGTCGATACGCATGTCCCAGCGGCGCTCGAGCTTTTCCTGCTGTTCGATATTGACAAGGTACTTCTCGCGCCAGCGTTTGGCGTCGTCGGCCATGCTCAGGGCTCCTGTACACGAGGCGTCAACGGTGGCGTGAGGGCATTGGGCAGGCGAATCTCCACGGCCACCGGCAGGTGGTCGGAAATCGGCTGCGCCAGTACCTGGAAGCGCTCGAGCTCCAGGCCCGGGCTGAGCAGAATATGATCCAGGCAGCGCTGTGGCCGCCAGCTTGGAAACGTCGCCTCGAGCTGCGGCGCAAGCAAGCCGAGATCGCGCAATGGCGAATGCTCGAGCAGATCGATGGCATGGGTGTTCATGTCGCCCATGAGAATCTGGTGGCGATAGCCGCCGATCAGCTCACGGATGTAGGCCAGTTGCCGGGTACGGGTACGTGCGCCCAGCGCCAGGTGCATCATCACCACGGCGATGGCGTCGTCGCCCTCGCCGATGCGCAGCAGGATCGCCCCGCGACCGGCCGGGCCGGGCAGCGGGTGATCTTCCAGCAGGGTTGGTCGCAGGCGGCTGAGCAGCCCGTTGCTGTGCTGGGCGAAACGCCCCAGGTTGCGGTTGAGCTGCTGATACCAGTAAGGGAAGGCACCCATGCGCGCCAGGTGTTCGACCTGGTTGACGTAGCCGGAACGCACACTGCCGCCATCGGCCTCCTGCAGGGCGACGATATCGTAGTCGCCGAGCAGGTCGCCGATGCGCTGCAGGTTGCCGGCGCGGCCTTGATGGGGCAGCAGGTGCTGCCAGCCGCGGGTCAGGTAATGGTGGTAGCGCTCGGTACTGATACCGACCTGGATGTTGAAGCTGAGCAGGCGCAAGCGCCCGTCCTGCGGCCACTCGGGGTCCGGGGTGCAGTCGGGGTTGACCTGTGGATCACACAGGCCAGCCTGACGGGGCATCGAGCGGCGACGCAGCATGGCAGGCGCTCCGGTAGATCGATTACTTGGCGGCGCGCTCTTTGGCGATCAGGTGATCGGCAACCTGCAGGGTCTGCTCCGGGCCACCCGAGCTGGAGATGTCGAAGCGGTATTTGCCGTTGACGATCATCACCGGTACGCCGTTGATCTGGTACGCCATGGCCAGTTTCTTGGCCTTTTCCATCTGGCTCTTCACTCCAAAGGAGTTATAGGCCTTGAGGAAGGCATCACGGTCGATGTCCTGAGTGACCAGGAAATCGGCCATTTCTTCCGGCGTGGCCAGCTTGCGGCCTTCCTTGTGGATGGCGCGGAACACGGCGTCGTGCACCTTGTGCTCGACCTTCATGCTTTCCAGGGTGATGAACATCTGCCCATGGGCGTTCCACAGGCCACCGAACAGGGCGGGAATGCGCACGAAGTTGACGTCGGACGGCAGTTTCTCGACCCAGGGGTTGAGGGTCGGCTCGAACTGGTAGCAGTGCGGGCAGCCATACCAGAACAGCTCGACGACTTCGATCTTGCCCGGCTTGGAAATCGGTACCGGGTTGCTCAGCTCGACGTACTGCTTGCCGGCCTCGATATCGTCGGCGTGGGCGCTAACGCCGAACAGGCTGGCAGTGGCCAGAACCGCGGAGAGGATCAGATTACGCATGCATGACTCCTAACGATGAAGGTGCTGCGGACAGCTCTGGTTCGACTGGTCGCCACCCGGCAGGTTCCTGACATTGTAGCGGGCTCGCCAACGAAAAAGGGTGGCCATCGCCACCCTTTTTCTTCACCGGTAGACAAATGCCGATCAGCGCCTCAATGCAGGCCCTGAACGTAGCTCGACAGCGCCTCGATATCCTTGTTGCTGAGCTTGGCGGCGATGTCGCGCATGATCATCGCGTCACCATCGTTGCTGCGCTCGCCTTCGCGGAAGGCGGTCAGCTGCTTGGCAACATACTGTGCGTGCTGGCCGCCCAGGTGCGGGTAGCCCGCGGTGGCGATACCGCTGCCGTCGGGCGCATGGCAACCGGTACAGGCAGGCATGCCCTCGGCCAGCTTGCCGCCGCGAAACAACGCCTGACCGCGCTCGACCAGCGCCGCATCGGCCGTGCCCACGCCGATCTTCTGGCTGGCGAAGTAGGCCGCGACGTCAGCCATGTCCTGTTCGCTGAGCGGCTCGAGCATGCCGGTCATTTCCACCACCGGACGGGCCCCGGACTTGATGTCCTGCATCTGCTTGAGCAAGTAACGCTCACCCTGGCCGGCCAGCTTGGGGAAGTTGGCAAGCGCGCTGTTGCCATCGACACCATGACAGGCCCCGCAAACCACCGCCTTGCCCTGCCCCGCGGCCGGATCACCCGCAGCATGGGCGGCCCCGGCCAGGCCCAGCGCCAGCAGCAGACTCACTATTGTCTTGTTCATCAGCTCATCCAAACGGCTAAGAGAAGTGTTATGAACCGGGGCGTTCCGCCCGCCATGTCATGCATGGCAGTGCGAAAATACTCAAGCCGCGCGTTTCTGCACGAACCTCGGGGCGGCATGGCCTGGTGATGCGCGCCAATCGGCACGCCCCTGCCCTGCACCCTAACAGCCTGGTCACCCACTCGGCACCCGCCATGATTGCCCAGCACGGCATGCGCGATAATGACCGGCATCAATCACCGGTGCAGATTACCGGTGCAAAACCTCAGCCCGCACGATGTGACGCCGAGGCCAGATACAGCAGGCATAAAAAAACCGCGCCAGGCGCGGTTTTTTGCGGAGCGCGGGTCAGGCCTTGCAGCTGGCCGGTGCCCAGTCGCCCATATCCGGGTTGTTGCACACGTCGCTGATCAGCGTACGGCCGCGGCTGGCCACCTGCTGGCTTTCCTTCTGCTTGGCCTGGGCCTTCTGCAGCGATTGCTCGGTGGTGATCACTTCCTTGGTGACCTTGGCGGTCGGCTTAGGCTGCTTGGCAGTGGCCACCTTGGTCACTTCCTTGCGCTCCACGCCCACGGTCTGCAGGTCTTTCTCGTAGGCCTGAGTGTAGGTGCTGACGTTCTCGCCGGTGCGGCCGTCGACCTTGGCCAGCAGCGCGTTGGTCTCGTTCAGGCCACTGACGATCTCGGCCAGGCGCTTGCGGCCATCGGCATCGCTGATCTTGTTGGCCTTGCGGTCGGCGCGCAGCTGGGTGAACGCCTGCTGGTAGCAGCTCTGCGCGGCGGAGGCGTAACGGATGTTACGGTCGATGTTCTGGTTGTTGGCGTTGATGTCGGTGGCGTAAGAAGCCAGGCGCGCGTTGTCATCGCTGATCTGCTGCTGGCGCTGGTTGTAGTACGCCACGGCGCCACCGGCCAGGGCACCACCGGCAGCGCCGATGGCGGCGTTGCGGCCACGCTTCTCGTCGTCGACCAGCGCACCGCCCAGAGCGCCCATCAGGCCGCCGGTTACGGCACCGATGGCAACGCTGCGGCTCATCGCGTCATCGGAGCTGCGCAGCTGGGTGACCGGCTCGTAGCACTGCGGGAAGAACTCGGCCTTGGTGGTCGGAGCGACCTGGGAACTTGGCGAACCCGCACAGCCGACCAGTAGCACGCTGGTGCAGGTGACAGCAGAAAGCAGTGCAGTGCGTATCGAGGAAAAAGCGGGAGCCTTGTTGAAAGTTTGCATCGTCGTCGATCTCGTACTTGAGTGAGCGTTTATTCCATTCAGGCGGGGCCGGGTGACACCGCCTGCGTTTTCACGGCGACCGCCGTGGTATTGCCAAGCCGACACCAGCCGCTCGCCGGTGTCGGCATCAATAACCGCTGAGCTGCCCTATCAGGGTGCCAGCAACTGCTTGAGAATCACATCCGCATCAGCCTTGCGGTTCTTGCGGTATTCACCCACGTGGCGCACGAACAGCGTAGCTCGGGTTACCAGGCTCTTGCCCAGTACCGGTTTGCGCGCCAGCTCTTCCTTGGTGCGCTGGAACTGCGCCTGGATCACCGCATTACTGTAGCGCGTACCGTTGGCCAGGTTATCGATGTAGATCGCCAGCGCGCCATCCAGCGCACTCTGCCCATTGGCCATGGCCGCTTCGAACAGTTTCGCCGAGGCTTCGTCCTTGGCGCTGCGAGCCTCGTCACGGCTCTTGCGAAGATTGGTCAGGCGAATGTTGTAGTTGTTGATGGTTTCGGCCACCAGGGCGGCCGACTGAATCAGGTTGCCGGCGGCATCCTCACGCTGCTTGGCGATCAGCGAGACGCTGCGCTTGAGCTCCTCGTTGACGATGGCCAGGCGGTCGCGCAGTTGCGGATCGTCGCTGTTGGCAATCAGCCCATCGAGCAGTTTGGTGGCGTCCTGGTCTTCGTCGATCTCATCGGTAAGCGCGCTGACTCGTCCTTCGTCCTTCCATTGCGCAAACAGTTCCTTGTATCGCGAACGGGGCGCCGACAGCGCGCCAATCGACACGCGAAAACCGGTGGTTTCATTGCGCTGCTCGGTGCCATCAGCGCCGAACAACGGGTACTCGCGGCGCATGCCGGTGAACAGGGTCATCTCCCCTTCCAGATAATTGCCGCCCTTGACCACGAAGCCGCCGTAGGTGCCCTGGCGGCGCCCGGCATGCACCAGCTGGAAGGATTCCTGGACCATCTCCGCGGCATTGCCGATCACGTCGAACAGGCCGACCGGATTGGGCTTCTTCAGACCGATGGGCAATAGGCGCGCGTTCTGCCCGGTGCCGCCGGCGACCTGGTTGAACACCGCCCAGTCGCCCAGCGGGCCGTCGCTGTCACTGCCCTCGACAGGCCGCGGGAAAAGCCGTGCTTCAAGTTGCTGGCGGCTCACCGCGTGGCCGCCGCGGGCGGCGTATTCCCACTCCACCTCGGTGGGCAGGCGCACGAAGCCCTGGCCGCCGTCTTCACCTTTACCAGTGCGTCCGCTGATCGGCAGCAGGTCACGATGGTTCTTCAGCAGCCAGGCGCTGTACACCGCGGCGAACCGCTCGGCGTCGAAGCGCGACAGGTTGACCTTGGGCAGCCGCCCGGCCATCCCGGACGGCGCCTCGCAGGCCGGTGGTTCGCCTTCGCCGGCCAGGGACGGTGCCTGAGCCATCACCAGATCGTACTGGCGCTGGGTCACCTCGTACTTGCCGATGAAGTACAGCATCGGCTTGAGCGGGGTCACGCCGTCGGCCTTGGGCAGCTCGCCACGCACCTTGGCCTGCCAGTCCTTGGACAGGTCACTGAGGGTGAACTGGCCGTTGATGTAGTCGCGCCGGTAGCCGGAAATGAACGACTGCTGATAACCCGGTTCGCCTTCGCTGAAGGGGTAGCCGAGGGTGACCTCGTGGTCGTCCAGCGATCCCTTGGCCAGCACGTAGACATGCCGGAATACCATTTGCCCATCACAGGGCAGCGGCAGGCTGACGTCACCCTCGAGCGGCTTGGGGTTGTAGAGCGGATCGGCATCGGGCTCGGCCCAGGCAGCACCGGCCAGGCATGAGAGAACCAGGGTGGCGCTGAGCACCTTATACATGACGCAATCCTTCCGAGGCTTCCAGATGAGCCGCCCGCCAGCCACCGGCAGCGGCAGCGAGCACGCAGCACAGCAAAGTGGCCAATGCCGCCAACAGATAATGGGAAAACAATAGTCGACAAGCATATTCGCCGGACGCCGACTGGAACAACAGGTTCAGCCCGCTGGCGGCCAGGCCGTAAAGCAGCGCCGAGAGCAAGAGGCTGGCGATGCCGGTATAGAGTGCCTGCAGCACCACGAAGGCGACCAGCGCCACGGCCGGGAACCCCAGCAGGCGCAAGACCGCCAGCTCATGCCGCTTGCGCGCCACCGCGCCCAGGGTGCCGGCGGCCAGCGCGGCGAAAGCGCCAGCCAGGGACAGGCAGGCCACCGACCAGAACACCCATGCCAGGTTGCGGCTCAGCGCCCGCACCTGGGCGACGGCCTCGGCCTGGGTGGCGACCGCCTGGTGCGACTGCTGGAAATACTGGCGCAGGCTTTCCACGCCATCCAGATCCCGCGCATACAGCCGGAAACTCGGATAGACCCGCTCGCGCTGCACCTCGGGCCGTTCGCCCGGCCAGCCGAAGGCCGGCACCGCCAGGCCGTCGCGATAATCTTCGGCGGCCTCCAGCAGGCTCAGGGAGGCAAACAGCGCATCCCGGGAAAAGGCCGTCACCGGCAGCACCGCCTGCACCCGCAGGCTGGCCTGGGCCACTTGCGGCTGGCCGGCCACCCGGCGGCCGAAGCCGGCCTGCAGCACGTCACCGGGCGCCACGCCGAGCTTTTCCGCCGCACTCTGGCTGAGCAATACGGCATGGATATCCGCTGGCGCCGGCCGGCCATCGAGCAGCGGATCGCCGTCCGCGGTCGGCAGCATTTCCACGCTGAGCATCTGCGCAGGGCCCTGCAGGTCGGCGGTCGCGGCGATCTGCCGGGTACGCGGAATCACGAAACCGACATCCTCGCGCAGGGCCAGCGCCTCGATGCTTTGCAGGCTGTAGCGGGCGCCACCCAAGGGGATGATCTCGCGCACCGCGGGATCACGCTCCAGGCGCTCGGTCAGCGTGGTGACCAGGCCGAACTTGAGGCCGAACAGCACCAGCAACGGCGCGATGACCGCCGCCAGGGCAAGGATCGCGCACCAGGACAGCCGCGCGTCGCAGCGATAATCCTGCCAGGCCAGACGGGCGAACAGCGCCAGGCGCATCAACCGTGCTCCGTCAGGCGCGCGGTGACCAGACCGTCGCGCTGCTGCTCGACTTGCAACTGCATGGCGGTCAGGCCGTAACGCTCAGCCAGTGCCCGATCATGGGTGGAGATCACCAGGCACAGATCACGGGCCGCCGCCTGCTCCACCAGCAGCTGCATCACCCGCTCGGCGTTCAACGGATCAAGGGAAGCGGTCGGCTCGTCGGCCAGCACGATGGCCGGGCGATGGGCCAGAGCGCGAGCGATGCTCACGCGCTGGCGCTGCCCGACCGACAGGCGCCCCGGCAGGCGGTCGAGCAGATCGGCGATGCCCAATTGCTCGGCCAGTTGCTCGACCACACCCGCAACGGGCAGGCCCAGCAACTCGCGGGGCAGCTGGATGTTGCCGCGCACGCTCAGAAAGCCGAGCAGCCCGCCGGTCTGCAATACGTAGCCAAAGGCTCGGGCACGCAGCGCGGCCAGTTCGTCGTGCCTGCCTTGTTGCCACAGCGCGGCAAGATCGAGGCACTGTCCGCCGTCGTCCCAGCGCTGGACGCCGCCGGGGTCGGGCGACAGCACCAGCGCCAGCAAATCGAGCAGCGTGCTCTTGCCGCTGCCACTGGCACCGATCAGGGCGATGCGGCGCCCGGCGCGCAGCTGCAGCGCCGGGATTTCCAGGCGATAGCGCTGCCCGTCGGCGCCGCGGGTCTTGCTGATCGCCTCGAGGCTGAGCATCAGGGCAACGTCGACAACGGCACGCGATACAGCGCGTCGCCGGGGGCGGCGTCGCCGAAGCGTACCCAGTTGGTCGTGTCGTTGTGGAAGGTTTCGTAGAGACGGATCTTGGAGTCCAGCTCGTCGATGAAGTCTTCCTGTTCGGCGACGCTGAGCGACAGCCACAGGTCCTGGCTCATGTTCAGCACCTTGCTGCGGTACGGCAGGCCGTCCAGGTACTCGCCGAGCACGCCGCTCTGCGCCAGGTTGCCGCCCTTGACCAGGGCCGAAGGGTCGCGGCTCATGTGCGCACTGGCACTGGCGATTTCCTGGAAGAAGTCCTTGGGCGAGCTCTGCGTGCGCCGCGCCGCGTCGACCACCATGCGCAGCGACTGCTGCAGATCGTTGAGCTGCAGCTTGGTGAGCAGCACGCAGACCTGGAAGGCCGGCAGGGCCGGATCGGTGATGTCGCGGTCGCTGGTCCAGGCGGTGACCACCTGGGGCGCACGCGCCTGGCTCTGGTGGCCGAGGAAATCCATGTGCATGGCGTAGCCGACCGCCGCCGACTTGTCGGCGATGCTCGCGCCACCCTTGGGTTCGGGCAGGCTGCTATCGGTACGCACCTGATGCACCAGGTCGGCGAAGGCACTGCCGATCTGCGAGACGCTCTGCCCGAAGGCATTCACGTCACCACCGGCCACCGGCACGTAGAGGTCGCCGATACGCGGGTTGGGGTCGGCGGTCAGGCTGCGGTACTGCTGCTCGGCGAAGCCATGGTTGCGCTTGCCGGCCGGGGTTTTCAGGTGCAGGGCGTAGATCTTGATCTGCTTGCGCAGGGCCGCCTCGCGCACTTCGGCCTCGTTCATCTGGGTCAGGCCCAGCGGGTCGCTCTTGCGCAGCGCACCGGCATCACTGACCAGCAGGATCAGGCGGCCGCCATAGCCATTCCAGTCCATGCCGTCGACGGCCTGCATGACACCGGCAAAGGCGTCTTCGTTGAAGTCGTGACTGGACACATCGGTGGCCTTGATCTGCTGCGCCAGCTGCAGGAAGCGCTCGGGGTCGCGGCCCTGCTCCAGACTCACCAGGGTCTTGGCGGTGTATTCCAGGCCCGGGGTCTTGCTGGTGTTGCTGCGGAAACCGACCATGCCGAAGCTGACGCTGTCCAGATCGCCCCGCGCGGAGATCTGCCCCTGCAGCTCGTGCACCACATCGCGCACGCGGTCGATGTAGGGCTGCATCGATACCGAGGTGTCGACCACCAGCACGATGGCCGTTTTGAAGCCTTCCGGCATCGCCGCAGGCGCACTGTCGGCCTGGGCTTGCGGGGCACTGCCCGGATCGATGGAGGCGACGTTGAGCAGCTGCAGCGGCTGGCCGTTGGCGTCGAAGGTTTCCTCGGAGTCGAAGATCGGCAACAGGTAGAACTGGTCCTGGGGTACGGCGCTGCCGCCGGGCTCGACCGCCACCACGTTGTGGCCGGTGCCCTTGAGCGCCTCGCGCAGGGCTTCGCGGGCGCGCGCCGGCTCGGCCAGCAGCTGCTCCAGGGCGGAGGCATCACGCACGAACATCACCGGCGCACGACCGGAGCGCTCGGTGAACTTGAGCACCAGGCTCTGCTTCCAGTCGCTCACCGCATTGGCCGGCAGCCAGCCATCACGACGGCCATCGGTGGATGCGCCGATCTGCAGCCAGGGCTGGCCGTCGATGTCCTGGCGGGCGTAGACGTAGAACACCGAGAACGCCGGCATGTCCTTGCCACCGCTGCCGCCGGCTTGATCGGCCAGCTTGGCGCCCGGCTTGGTCAGCACGCGCTGGAACAGGGTTTTCTTGCCGGGCATCAGCAGTGGGCGATCACCGCCGTCGCTGTCGGCCGCCGCCGAGATGGGCCCGGCCTCGCCACTGGGCTGGGCCTGGGGCTGCGATTGGCTCTGGGCCGGCTGGCCGGCCACCGGCGGCGCAGCAGGGCCCGTGGCATCCGAGCCGAACAGCCAGTAGCCGCAACCGGCCAGCAACAGCACGCCCGCCAGCGAGGCACCGAGGATCAGCGGCTTCCTGCTGGCGCCTGCATTGCCCGCACGCACCGAAGACGCCAGCGGCGAGGGCTGCGGCCGTGGCGCCGCCGTGGATTCGGCGGCAGGCGCCTGGGTCGGAATCTCCACGGAAACCGGAGCCAGCGGGGGCACACTGGCTTCGCTTGGCGCATCCCCGCCCGCAGGCAGCACCAGCGGCTGGAACAGGGTGGCGTCGTCAGCCGGCGCCTGCAGGCGATCCAGGGCGGCGATCAGCTCGGCGGCGTCGGCGAAGCGCTCCTTGGGATCCTTGGCCAGCAGGCGCTCGAGAATCGGCTGGTAGCGGCCATGCACCATGGGCAATGCCGGCAGCGGCTCGGTCAGGTGCGCCAGCGCCGTGGACAGCGAATCGCTGCCGGTATAGGGCAGCTTGCCGGTGAGAATTTCATAGAGCACCACACCCAGGGCGTAGAGGTCGGCGCGACCATCGATGTCCAGCCCGCGGGCCTGCTCGGGGCTCATGTAGCTGGGCGTGCCAACGGCGAAACCGGCCTGGGTGAACTGGGTGCGGTCATCCAGCGCCTTGGCGATACCGAAGTCGCTGAGCACCGCGGTGCCGTCGGCGCGGAACAGGATGTTGGCCGGCTTCACATCGCGGTGCACCATGCCTTGCGCGTGGGCATAGCCCAGGGCCGAGGCGATCTGGCGGATCCACAACAGCCCCTGGTCGATGCTCAGGCCAGCGGCGATGCGCTCCTTGAGCGTGCCGTTGGGCAGGTATTCCATGGCCATGTAGTAGAGGCTGCCGACATTGCCGATGTCGTGGATGGTCACGGTGTTGGGATGCGACAGCCGCGCCAGGGTCTTGCCCTCGCGCAGGAAGCGTTCGCAGAAGGTCGGGTCGGCCGCCAGGGAGGCGGCCATCACCTTGAGCGCCACCTTGCGGTCGAGGGAACGCTGAGTCGCCAGGTAGACCACGGCCATCGCGCCATCGCCCAGCTCGCGTTCGATGTCGTAACCCGGTATTTGCATGTCCATGCTATTCGGTCTTCCGAGGCCAGCCCGGGAATCCCGGGCGCAGCAGCTGTCTGGATGGTGAGTGGAGCAGACGCCGTGGCGGCCTAACCGGCCTTGATAACCACGGCGGTAATATTATCCGGCGCGCCCCGGGTCAAGCCAAGGTGCACCAGGCTACGCACCACCTGATAAGGGTCTTCGTGACCCAGCACTTCACGCAATTCGTGATCTTCGACCGTCTTGTTCAGGCCGTCACTGCAGAGCAGGAAGGTGTCGCCGGGACGCACATCCAGCCTGGTGGTTTCCAGTTCCAGCTCATCCTGCACGCCGAGGGCGCGGGTGACGATGTTACCCATCGGGTGGCTGCGCGCCGCCTCGTCGTCGAGCAGGCCGCTGTCGACCAGCTCCTGCACGTAGCTGTGGTCACGGCTGATCGGCTGCAGGTCGCCATTGCGCAGCCGGTACAGGCGGCTGTCACCGGCCCACAGGCACAGCGCTTCGTCGCCCCGTGCAGCCAGCACCACCACGGTGCTGCCCATGGTCGCGCCGCCGCGCTTCTGCGCCTCGACGCGCACCTGCCCGTTGACCTGATCCAGGGTGTCGATGATCGCGCCCCGATAGGTGTCGAGTACCGCACTGGGCGGCAGGCAGCGCAGGCTGTCGATGATCAGGCTGCTGACGAAATCGCCACTGGCATGGCCGCCCATGCCATCGGCGACGGCCCACAGGCCATTGTCCGGGGCATCCAGACAGGCATCCTCGTTGATCTTGCGCACCATGCCGACATGGGTGTGGCTGGCCGAATGGTAGCGGGTGACGGTCGACGGGGTCATACCTGCCCTCCCGCAGACTCGCTGAGCAACCTGCAGAACGCCTCGGCCGGCGGCAACCCGGCGAAGCGCACCAGCCCCGGCGCCACGCGCTCGGAACCATTGCCCCACCACAGGCTGGCGCCACTCCAGGCCTGCTGCATCAGGGCCAGACCGCGGCCCTGGGGGCTTTCCACAGACCAGATAGCGGCGCCGCTGGCGTCCCAGCGCGGCCCGTTGCAGGTCGCCAATTGCGGGCTGCCCAGGGCTTCGACGCCGCGCTCGAACGCGTCGGCGTCGGCCTCCTCCGCCAGCGTCGACAGCAGCAACCCTTCGGCGCGCTCGAACCAATCGTCAGTACCGCTGACCAGTTGGCCGATATCGGTATCCGCCGGCAACGGCAACGCGATGGTCAGCGGAAAATAGCGCCCCACCCGGTCGACGCTGGGCATCATCACCCCGCACGCCGGCTCCGTGCCGAGCAGGCCGGGCGCCACGGCAAAGCGCCACAGCGGGCTGACCAGGTAGGCGTCCAGCCAGGCCTCGCCAAGGGTCTGCTGGCTGGCTGCCAGCCCCGCCGCCAGCCAGTTATCCCAGGCCTCGATAAACGCCGGGCTCAAACCGCGATGAATGAAATCTCCCCGTACGGCCAGTTTGCCGTAGAAACCTGGTGTGCTCACAAACGCTCCGGCAGGCTGAAACCGCTCACCACCTGGCGGCGGAATGGATTGAAGGCGCTGCTGGCGCGCAGCTCGCTGGAAATACTCGCGTTGTCCACGCGCATGCGCAGGGTGAAGCGATCCGGCGAGTTGCCCTGGGCCAGGTCCGACTGATCGAGCAGGCGGAACCAGGCCCACGGGCCTTCCAGGGTGATGCCAGACCGGCCAGTGACCGACGCCGGCGAAATGTTCAGGCGCACCACACCCGTGCCATTGGCGCTCGGCCACTGCATGGCGACCGGGCGCGCCGGGCCATGGTCGTAAGTGAACTGCTGGCCGTCGAGATCGAGCTGGAATTGCTCGATGCTGGAGTCCATCGCCACCGGCCGCAGCTCGAAGCGCACCATCGGCTGGGTACCGCCGGAGCGGAAGAAGGCTTCGCGGATGCTCGCCGCACGCTGGAAGGTCTGCAGCACGCCACTGCCGATACCGAGTTTTTGCGCGGCGCCCGGCTGCCAGCGCCAGGTGCTCGCCGAGGTGTCCACGTAGGGCTGCAGGTACTTGCGGAAGTAGCTGTCGAGCACGCCGCCCTGGCCGAAGAAATGGCCGAAGTCGTCCAGCGTGGCATCGCGGCTACTGTTGCGATCCAGCGGGTAGCGACCCGCCAGGGACTGGCGATAGACGCTGACCACTTCGCTCATCCAGGCCGCGTTGAGCTGATTGCGGATGCCACCCATCATGGTGCCGGTGGTCGAGCCGACCACCGACTTGAGGAAGCCCTGCACCACTGGTGGCTGGCGCTCGGCGCTCAGGCGCACCTGATCGGCGGCGGCGGTAGTCTGGTTGCGCGACTCGCCCAGCAGCGCATCACCACTGGCGCCGCTCATGGCGCTGACCTGCACGTACAGCGCGTTGAGATCCTGCAGCAGCGCATCGATGGCCGGCGGCTGGCCTTCGGCATCCTCGACCAGGCTGTTGAGTTCGGCGAAATGCGCGGTGATCGGGTCCATCTCGGTGGCCAGCACCTGGGCTGCGCCCTCCTCCGACTGCCCCACCAGCGAGCCGAGCTGCTGCTTGAGGCGGTCGACGGTGTCACCGCCACGCTCCTTGAGCTTCTCGGCGACCAGGCGCTCTTCCTTCTGCAGGTCGGTTTCCTTGGCCACCGCCTGCAGCAGTTTTTTCAGTGGCGACGTCGGGCCCGACAGCACGCGCAGCACATCCGCAGCCTGGGCCACGCTGGTCACCGGCACGAAATCGATATCGGCGAGCAGCGCATCCCACTGGCGCATGTAGTCCTGCACGTAGAGACGGCGCACCTCCAGGGCCAGGGCCGCGGCGTTCTGCCCGTCATCGAGGCTGCGACCGAGCACCCACTGCTCCTCGGCCAGCGTGCCGGCCTGGCTGACACTGCCAACCAGGAACGCCTCGCGGTAACCACGCTGGGTGTAGAAGCCACTGAGCGGCTCGTTCAGCGGCTTGCCGCTCTTGCGGGTGAACACCAGCGCGGCATCACGCCCGGCGGCGTCGCTGATACGGAAGTCCGGGATGCCGTCGGGCAGCTTCTGGCGCTTGACCCGGTCATAGGCGCGCTGGGCCACGGACAGGCGCTGCAGCTGGCGGCGCACGTCCTCGATCAGCTGCTCGTCAAGGCGTACCACCGGCGGCTGGCGGTCATACAGCGCCGCCAGGTGCGCGTTGAGCGCTTCACGCTGTTCGGGCAACAGGTCGCGCGGCAGGCTGCGGTCCCAGTCCAGGGCGATCCAGGCCTTGATGAAGTCGGCGTCGTAGCGTTCGGCCTCACCGAGCATCAGGTAGGCCTTGAGCCCTTCGTAGAGGAAATCCGAATTGCCGCCGGCACGCAGTTGTTCTTCCAGGCGCGCCAGCACCCGCGGCGCCATGACGGCGATCAGCAGCTTGCGGTAGACACTGGAGGCTTCGCTGTCGAGCATGTCGCCCTGGTACAGGCCGAAACCTTCGGCCCAGCCTGGCGCATCACCACTGACATTGCGGATGGCGTTGAGCAGCGGCTGCACCGCCAGCACTTCGCGCTGCGCCGGGCTGAGCGCCTGCAGCTCGCCACGCAGCGGCTGCACGCGGGCATCCACGGCGGCGATATAGGCCTGGTTGGCGCGGAAACTGGCGAACCACACCGCTGCGGTGCCGAGCACCAGCACCACGGTCGCGGCGATCACCTCGCGGGCCAGCCAGCGCTTCTGCCGCTCGACCTTGGGGTTGGCGCCGACCAGGCCGCGCTCTCCGAATACCACGTCACGCAGCAGCCGCTCGATGAAGTAGCTGCGCCCGGTGCCGGTCTGGCGGGCCAGGTGCTGGCGGTCCAGGCTCATGCTCTGCGCCATGGCGCCGATCAGCCGGTCGATCGGGCTGCCTTCCTGGGTGCCGCTGGTCAGGTACACACCGCGCAGCAGCACCCGCTCCTCGTAGGGGTTGGGCTTGAACACGCCGTCGAGAAAGCCCGCCAGCGCTTCACGCAGCGCCGCGAACTGTTGCGGGAAGCCGTAGATCAGATCGCGGCGCGCCGGGTCGCGCTCCTGCTGCAGGCGCTCGACCAGGCGCTCGTTGAGGCGCGCTTCCAGGGCATCGAACTCGCTGCGAAATACCTGCAACGGGCCCTCGGCGCTCTTGCCGTCATCCAGGGTGAAGGTCATGCCCCAGACCTGGGCGCGCTCTTCCTTGCTCAGGCCGTCGAAAAACTCCATGAAACCGGGCACCAGGTCCAGCTTGGTGAGCATCACGTACACCGGGAAACGTACGCCAAGCTGGGTATACAGCTCCTGCACCCGGGAGCGGATGGCCACCGCGTGGGCCGCCCGCTCGCTTTCACTGCCGAGCAGCAGGTCGGAGAGACTGATGGCCACGAAGGCGCCATCGATGGGCCGGCGCGAGCGCTGCTTCTTGAGCAGGTCGAGAAAGCCCAGCCAGGCGGCCTTGTCGACCGCCGCATGGCTGTCCTGGGTGGTATAGCGGCCGGCGGTATCGAGCAGCACCGCTTCGTCAGCGAACCACCAGTCGCAGTTGCGCGTACCACCCACGCCGCGTACGGCGCCGGCCCCCATCTGCTCGGCGAGGGGGAACCTCAGCCCGGAGTTGGCCAGCGCGGTGGTCTTGCCGGAACCGGGCGGGCCGATGATCACGTACCACGGCAATTCGTAGAGGTTGCGCCGCTCACCACCGCCCAGCTTGGCGCGCTTGAGCAGGCCCAGGGCCTCATCCATGCGCTGGCGCAGGGTGGCCAGCTCCTCGGCGGTGGCCACACTGGTGGGGTCCGGCGCCACTTCCACCAGGCCCTGCATGACCCTGGCGGCATTACGCCGTGCCTGGATGATGCGCATCAGCCGCCAGGCCGCCCACAGGGCGAACAGCAGGATGATCAGCGTCCAGCGCACCGTGCTGCCGGCCAGCGGTTCGAAACCGCCGATGGCGATCAACGGGCCAACGAACCAGATCACCAATGCCAGCGCGATCAGGCCCAATACCGGCATGACCCAACGGGCCATGAAACCGAAAAACGCCTTCACTCGACGCCCTCCGCAAAGACTGTGATTTCGACCCGGCGGTTACGCGCGCGGCCCTCTGCCGTATCGTTCGACGCCACCGCCTCGGTGTCGCTGCGACCCTCGGCGCGGAAACGCGCGGGTTGGCCGGTCTTGGCCGCCAGCACGTCCATCACCTGCTGGGCGCGATCCTGGGACAGCTTCCAGTTGGACGGATAGCGCAGCGTGGCGATTGGCCGGTTATCGCTGTGCCCGGTGACCAGCACCTGACCGTTGACCTTGCGAATCGCCTCGGCAATGCGCAGCAGCAGCGGTTGGAAGTCATCGGCAATCGTTGCACTGCCGGAGGCGAACAACTGGTCACCACGGATGGTCACCACGGAGCGGTCGACGGCGTCTTCCACCGCGACCTTCTGCGCGCGAATTTCCTCGGCCAGAAAGCCTGCCAGGCGTGGGCGCTCGACGATCCGTGGCTGCTGCGCCGGGCGGTCGATGGTCTGCACCGGCACGTCGCCCAAGGCGTGCAGGTTGCGGAACACCGGCTCGGCTTCGGCTGCCAGCTTCATGCGCAGGCCGAACAGCAGCAACAGCAGGATCGCCAGGCCGATGGCCACCGCCACCCAGGGCGGCAGGAACTGGCGCAGGCGATCACGGGCGACCACCAGGCCGCGCCAGTGCGGCGACAATTCGCGCTCGATCTCGCCACGGGTACTGCGGATGGTGGCGGCCACTCGCTCACGCAAGGCGTCGAGCTGGCTGCGGCCATCCTGCATGACCCGGTAGCGACCTTCCATACCGAGGCTGATGCACAGGTACAAAAGCTCCATCAGGTTGAGGCGCTGACGTGGGTTCTGCAGGCAGTGGTCGAGCAGCTGAAAGACCTTCTCGCCGCCCCAGGCCTCGTTGTGCAGGGTGATCAGCAAGCTCTGCTTGCTCCAGTCGCTGGCGCTGCCCCAGGGCGTGCTGAGCACGGCTTCGTCCAGGGCGGTACAGAGTACGTAGCGCGCCAGCATCACCTCGTCCTGGGTCACGCCAGCGGCGCGGGCCTTGTCCTCGAACTGGCGCAGGTAGCCGAGCAGCTGGGCGCGCAGGCTGGCCGGCGCGGGATGGGCAATGGTGCTGCGCAGGCGCGTCAGCAGTGCCAGCATTGGCCCCGCGGCGGCTTCGATAGGGTTCAGGCCCAGGCCACGGGCCGCCAGCGGCGGCGCGCTGGGCATCGCCGGCGGCGGTGAGCCGGCAGGCGCCGGGCGCGCGGGCTCGGCAGCCCGGCCACCGGGGCGCGGCATGATCATGGTGCGGTCGTTGCTCGCCGGGTCGCTGCCCTTGCCGGGCTGGCCGGGCAAGGCGCCAAATGGATCGTCGATGGTCATCGCGCGTCAGCCTCGGATGGCCCAGAAGGCCAGGTTCAGGCCCGGGAACTGGCCTGCAATATGGAAAGCGAAACCGCCGGAATGGATCAGCTGTTTCCAGTGGTCGCTGCCCCGGTCCAGTTCGAAATAGTTGGAGCCGGCGTGGTACGGCAGCTGGCGCGGCGCCACCGGTAGCGGCAGCAGACCGATGCCCGGCAACTGCAGGTTGACCAGGTCGCGGATGTGCTCCACCGAGCCGATCTTGGCCTGTTGCGGGAAGTGCCCACGCAGGCTCTCGCCCGGCACGTCGGCACGCACCACGAGGATGAAGCTGGCCGAGTCGAGCAGCGACTTGTCGGCGAGCATCGCCACGTGCACGCCGTAGGACTTCTCGATGATCGGGATGGGGATCGCACGGCTGTCGATGACCATCGACAGCGCCTGACGCAGCGCCAGCATCACCGGCGCGAAGGTGGTGGTCAGGTCGTCGTGCTCGTAGACCGGGTACTCGCCTGGACGCCGTTCTGCCGCCGTGAAGGTAGCGAACTCACCGGCCAGCGCCACCAGCTCGCGGTACAGCACCTCCGGGTGCAACGGCGTGATCCGCGCCAGATGGGCGACCAGCGGCTGGGCGCGGTTGACCAGCTGCAGCAGCAGGAAATCGGCGATTTCCGAGGCACCACCTGCGCCGGAAGCCACCACTCGCCCGGCCAGGGCCTCACCACGCTGGTGCAGCAGGCCGAGCAGCTCGTTGCGAAACCCGGACAACGGCCGCGAGGCACTGACGTCGAGCAGCGGCGGGATGTAGCTGTCGTCGAGCAACAGGCTGCGGTCTTCGCGTTTCTCAACCACGCGTACCACACCAATCGCCGCGTGTTCGTCGAGGCCGTCGCGCTCGGTGATCAGGCGCAATGCCAGGGAGCCGATCGCCACGGGCGCGCGGCTTTCCAGCGAGGAATTGTCGTCACGCACTTCATGCACGCTGCTTTCGTAGCGCGCCGAACCCAGGCTTTCACCCGCTTCCACGGTGTCGCGGATCCCCGCACGGCGCAGCGGCAGCGCCAGATAGACGATACCGTCGCGCAGGTTCTCGTCGATATTCAGCGGCGCTGGCGCGGCATCGTTCTCGGGAATGTTGAAGGGTGTGCCGTCCGGCAGCAGGCCGCGCGCCGAGAGGATCGCCAGCTTGCCCTGGGCCAGCAGGGCACTGTCGATCAACAGTTGGGAAAAGCCCCAGGCGCCGGGCTGTGCGGCATGGCTGCGGCTTTCGACCAGGGTTTCGATGTAGCGATCCTGCTGCTGGAAGTGCTGCGGTCGCAGGAACATCCCCTCCGACCAAACCACACGATTGTTCCAGGACATGAACGGGTCTCCAGTCACTCAAGAGGGGTCAGCGGCGCAGCGCTGATGGCATAGGCGTCCAGCTGCAGGCGCAGGGCGCTTGCCTGATGGGCAGGAATTTCGATGACCTGGCGCCAGATCGAACGGTCGAGGGCGCGGTAGGCCACCACCACGCCGAGGTGGCGGGTGGCGTCATCGAGCGTCAGCGATTTGCGTTGGGTTTCGCCGGGGTGCACCACGAAACGCTCGGTTTCGATCAGCTCGCCGGCCAGGGTGGCGTCGGCGCGGTCGACCAGCGAGAAGAAGTCGGCACGGGAAAAGGTCGAGGCATTGCGCAGCTGGTAGACCTGCACCCAGACCGGCGAGGCCGCGCTGTCGAGCGCCGGGTTGAGGTCGCGACTGGCCTGCAGCTGCAGCTCGACGGTGGTGGGCGCTGGCTCCTTCGGCGCCGACGCGCAGGCGCCGAGCAGCAAAAAGACCAGCAGTGTCAGAATCCTTGGCATAACGCTTCCTCGATGGTTACCGCTGGCCCGCCACGACGCGGCGGGCCACAGGGCCTCATCGGCCCCTCAATCTCGTAATGTGTTCTTCGTAGGCACGGCTGAACTCACGACCGAACAGCTCCTGGAAACCGTCTTCGGCCTCCTGGGAAATGGTCGCGTACAGCTCTGTGAACAGCTCCCAGTAATGGGCGCGCCGGCCATTGGGCAACAGCGCCGAGAGCCCGCTCGGCTTGTTCAGACGCCCCTCGAGCTCACGCGGTTCAAAGCGTGCGAGCAAATATTTGATGGCCGCCTGCACACCCGCCATCAGCGCCAGCTGGTGGGCGCGCAGGTCGTCGAAACTCTCGCCCACGGCCTGATCCGGGGCCATGAACGCCTGGTTGTCGTGACGCAGCAGCATCAGCAACGCTTCGTCGACATTGGGGGCGAATTTCAGCGGGTTGTTCTGGATCGGCTGGATCATGGTCTGCGCCATGCGGAACTCGCCCTTGAGGCTGGCGCGCGCGCGCAACACATCGATCAGCCCCTCGACCATCAGCCGGTAACTGCGGCCGATGGCTTCCATCTGCGCTGCGGCGGCGGCACGGTCGAGGCGCAGGTGCTGCAAGCCCGCACCGCGCAGAAAGGCTTCCATCAGCTCGCCATCATCAACTGCAGTCGGCGCCGCAGGCGCTGCAGGTGCAGGTGCAGGTGCAGGTGCAGGTGCAGGTGCAGGTGCAGGTGCAGGTGCAGGTGCAGGTGCAGGCGCAGGTGCAGGTGCAGGTGCAGGTGCAGGCTGGGGCGGCGCGGCTGGCTCGGCAACCGGTAACGACTGAACCTGCTCTACCGGTGACTCATCCAGCGCGAACGAAGGAATTTCCACTGCCGGCATTGGCGGCAGTGGCGGCGATTCGGCGAATGGATCCGGCACCTGCGCCGCGGCGATTTGAGGGGGCTCGGCGAACGGATCGGGAATCGGCTGCGGCGCCGAGGCGGCCTGAAGATCGGCGAAAGGATCCCAGTCTGCCGGGATCACCGAAGCAGCAGGCGCCTCCGGCGGTGCGACGGCAGGTGCCGGTTGCGTCGGTCGCGGCGGCCGGAAGTCGTGCTGCTGGGCCGGCACGTGATCGGACACCGACGGCGCCACGGCAGGCGGCGGACTGAGAAAATCGAAAAGATCCGGTTTGGTATCGAACGGCGAATCACGGCGTGGCGCTGGCGCCGCGGCGGGTGCGGGATTGACCGGCGGCATCTCCAGCGGCTGAGCACTGCGACTGAGCAGCGCCTCGAAACTGTTGAACGGGTCGTCGGCCATAGCGGACGCCTGCGGCGCGGAAGGTGCAACGCTGATGCCGCTGATCTGCACACGAATCTCGTACTCACCGATCTTCAGCACCTCGCCATCTTCCAACGGCTCGCTACTGCCGCGTCGCAAACGCGTGCCGGCGTTCTGCAGGATCACCCCGTTGGTGCTGGTGTCGGTGATGTAGTAGATGCCGTCGCGGTACTGGATGACGCAATGCTGGCTGGACACCAGGCGCTCCGGGTCAGGCAGCACCCAATCGTTGCCGGCACTGCGCCCGATCTTCAGCTCACCACGATCGAGCTCGACCTCGGCCCGTTGCCCGGGGGTCAGCTTGTGATAGGTGGTGATGAACAGACGCAGCGGCATTGCGGCTCCTTGCAGTGCGGTAAAAAAACCATGTTCTTCGAGAGGTGTCGATATGCCAAACGCCCTATTTTTTGCCCTTGGCCGATACGGTTCAATGCCCAAGCGGGCATATATTTCCAAGCGGTTGTGAGTCACTGCACAGAAGACGGAAATACTGTGCATCGCGACAGTTTCTACTGCCTTGCCCTCGCTTGACAATGCTCAAAGAGCGCTCGGAGAATGGCGCCGATATGCACCGAACCCCGCCTGAATAGTGGCACTTAGCCGCCTTTCGTCATGAGCACGGGCCGCCAGACCGTTTTGCGGCGAGCGCTCATTAGACCCCTGGGCCCGACATGGAGAGCACCTGACGTGGTGGATGTGTCGCACTTGCTCAACCCGGTATCCGAGGAGACCCCCCATGGGGACGACCTCGAATACGACGCCGAATTTCTCGAGCTCGAACGCCTCGCCCAGGGCCAGCCTGAGCGCCAGATGGGCCAGTCGGTCATCGCCGCCGAACCGCCGGACTGGCGCCAGGTGCGCGAGCGCGCCGGCGAGCTGTTTTCCCGTAGCAAGGACCTGCGCCTGGCCAGCCTCTACCTGCAGAGCGCCATCGCCCTCGACGGTCTGAACGGTCTGGCCCAGGGCCTGACCCTGGTACGCGAGCTGCTGACCCAGTACTGGGAAGGCGTCTACCCGCAGCTCGACGCCGACGATGACAACGACCCGACCATCCGCATCAACGCGCTCAATGCCCTGAGCGCCGAGCCGGTGATCGTGCTGCTGCGCGAGGCGAGCATCACCCGCTCCCGCGCTTTTGGCGCCGTGAGCATTCGCGCCGCCCTGAACGCCGCCGACCTGCAGCGCTTCTCCAGCGAAACCCTGTCGCCCGAGCAACTGCGCGGTGCGTTTCTCGATGCCGACGCCGAGCTGCTCGACAGCACCCGCGTCGCTCTCGACGAAGCGGCCGCGGCGCTGGCCGATATCGAGGGGCTGCTCAGCGAGCGGGTCGGCTCGGCGCAAAGCGCCAACCTGGAATCGCTCAAGCAGGTGCTGCGCCACGCCCGGCAGATTTTCAATGACCAGGCGCCGGCCGCCAACGACGACTCGCAATATGCCGACGATACAGTCACGTACAGCGAGGCCGCCGACAGCGACACGGGCACGCAGCCGGTAGCCCGTCAGGCACCGGCCGCACCGGGTCGCATCGCCAGTCGCGACGACGTGCTGCGTACCCTCGATCGCCTGCTGGAATATTACGCCCAGCACGAACCTTCCAGCCCGGTCCCGGTCTTACTGACGCGCGCGCAGAAGCTGGTCACCGCGGATTTCGCGGAAATCGTGCGCAACCTGATTCCCGACGGTATGTCGCAGTTCGAAAACCTGCGCGGCCCCGAATACGACTAACGTGCGGCGGATCTTCAGGGAAGCCCCACGCACACAGCTACCGGCCATTGGCCGCAGAAGCCAGTGCCCATGCACAGGAGGAGCAACATGAGCAACACTACCAGCAGCCAGAAATTCATCGCGCGCAACCGCGCCCCACGGGTGCAGATCGAGTACGACGTAGAGCTGTACGGTGCCGAGAAAAAGGTGCAGTTGCCCTTCGTCATGGGCGTGATGGCCGACCTCGCCGGCAAACCTGCCGAGCCTCAGGCCGCCGTCGCCGACCGCAAGTTCCTGGAAATCGACGCCGACAACTTCGACTCGCGCCTCAAGGCCATGAAGCCGCGTGCGGCGTTCCACGTGCCCAACGCGCTGACCGGTGAAGGCAACCTGAGCCTGGACATCACCTTCGAGAGCATGGACGACTTCAGCCCGGCGGCCATCGCCCGCAAGGTCGACTCGCTCAACCAGCTGCTCGAAGCCCGTACCCAGCTCGCCAACCTGCTGACCTACATGGACGGCAAGACCGGCGCCGAGGAACTGATCATCAAGGCGATCAAGGATCCGGCCCTGCTGCAGGCCCTGGCCAGCGCGCCCAAGCCCCAAGACAACGAGCCACAAGCTTAAGAGGACGCCCCGATGAGCCAACAGACCCAGGCGTCCGAGCAGTCGCTCGCCACTTCCGAACAGACCAGCGAGTTCGCGTCGCTGCTGCTGCAGGAATTCAAGCCCAAGACCGAGCGTGCCCGTGAAGCGGTGGAAACCGCCGTGCGCACCCTGGCCGAACATGCCCTGAGCAAGACCGACCTGATCTCCGACGACGCCATCAAGTCGGTCGAGTCGATCATCGCCGCGATCGACGCCAAGCTGACCGCCCAGGTCAACCTGATCATGCACCACCCGGACTTCCAGCAGCTGGAAAGCGCCTGGCGTGGTCTGCACTACCTGGTCAACAACACCGAGACCGACGAGCAGCTGAAGATTCGCGTGCTCAACATCTCCAAGCCCGAGCTGCACAAAACCCTGAAGAAATTCAAGGGCACCGCCTGGGACCAGAGCCCGATCTTCAAGAAACTCTACGAAGAAGAATACGGCCAGTTCGGTGGCGAGCCCTACGGCTGCCTGGTGGGCGACTATTACTTCGACCAGTCGCCACCGGATGTCGAATTGCTCGGCGAGATCGCCAAGATCTCCGCAGCCATGCACTCGCCGTTCATTTCCGCGGCCTCGCCGACGGTCATGGGCATGGGTTCCTGGCAGGAGCTGTCCAACCCGCGCGACCTGACCAAGATTTTCACCACGCCCGAATACGCCGGCTGGCGCTCGCTGCGTGACTCCGAGGACTCGCGCTACATCGGCCTGACCATGCCGCGTTTCCTGGCGCGCCAGCCCTACGGGGCGAAGACCGATCCGGTCGAAGAGTTCGCCTTCGAGGAAGAAACCGACGGCGCCGACAGCAGCAAGTACACCTGGGCCAACTCGGCGTACGCCATGGCGGTCAACATCAACCGTTCGTTCAAACTGTACGGCTGGTGCTCGCGCATCCGTGGCGTGGAATCGGGCGGTGAGGTGCCGAACCTGCCGGCGCACACCTTCCCCACCGACGACGGTGGCGTGGACATGAAGTGCCCGACCGAAATCGCCATCTCCGACCGCCGCGAAGCGGAACTGGCGAAGAACGGTTTCATGCCGCTGCTGCACAAGAAGAACACCGACCTGGCCGCCTTCATCGGCGCCCAGTCGCTGCACAAGCCGGCCGAATACGACGATCCGGACGCCACCGCCAACGCCAACCTGGCCGCGCGCCTGCCGTACCTGTTCGCCACCTGCCGCTTCGCGCATTACCTGAAGTGCATCGTGCGCGACAAGATCGGCTCGTTCAAAGAGCGCGACGAGATGCAGCGCTGGTTGCAGGACTGGATCCTCAACTATGTCGACGGTGATCCGGCGCACTCCACCGAAACCACCAAGGCCCAGCACCCGCTGGCCGAAGCGGAAGTGGTGGTCGAGGAAATCGAGGGCAACCCCGGTTACTACAGCTCCAAGTTCTATCTGCGCCCGCACTACCAGCTCGAAGGGCTGACCGTGTCGCTGCGCCTGGTATCCAAACTGCCTTCGGCCAAGGGGGCCTGAGGCTCGTCACTGTGGCGCCCGCACCGGCGGGCGTAGCTGAAACAGAGTGGCAAAAGCCACGAAAGGAGGAATGATGGCTGTTGATATGTTCATCAAGATTGGCGACGTCAAGGGCGAGTCCAAGGACAAGACCCACGCGGACGAAATCGACGTTCTGGCCTGGAGCTGGGGCATGAGCCAATCCGGCTCGATGCACGTTGGCGGTGGCGGCGGTGCCGGCAAGGTCAACATTCAGGATCTGTCGCTGACCAAGTACGTCGACAAATCCAGCCCCAACCTGATGATGGCCTGCTCGAGTGGCAAGCATTATCCGGAAGCCAAGCTGACCATCCGCAAGGCTGGTGGCGATTCTCAGGTCGAGTACCTGATCATCACCCTGAAGGAAGTGCTGGTATCTTCCATCAGCACTGGCGGTAGCGGTGGCGAAGATCGCCTGACCGAAAACGTTACCCTGAACTTCGCTCAGGTGCTGGTCGACTATCAGCCGCAGAAAGCTGATGGTGCCAAAGACGGTGGCCCGGTCAAATACGGCTGGAACATCCGCCAGAACGTCAAGGTGTAACACCCGCTCGATAGTTGAGCGCACAGCGATGCCCGGCACTGCGCCGGGCATCGCTGGTTCTGATCAGAACGAATTTTTCGCTGGCGCGCCGCCACTGCCAACGCAGGTGCGACGCGCCGAAGGATCACCGCACGACAGCGGTGACCGCGCCAGTACAGGGACCGACGATGACTGCCGAACAATACCTGCGAAACGCACAGCTCGACGACGCGCTGAAGGCACTGCAGGACCAGGTTCGGGCACAGCCCGCCAAGGCCGAACTGCGGGTATTCCTGTTTCAGCTGCTGGCCGTGATGGGCCAGTGGAGCCGGGCGCAGAACCAGCTCAAGGTCGCCGGCGAGCTGGATGCCGCCTGCCTGCCCATGGTGCAGACCTACAGCACCGCACTGAACTGCGAAGCCCTGCGAGAGCAGGTATTCGCCGGCAAGACCACGCCCGTGGTACTCGGCCAGCCCGCCGACTGGGTAGCGCCACTGATCCTCGCCCTGGAGCAGGACGCCCAGGGCAACAGCGCCGCGGCCCAGAGCCTGCGCGACCAGGCCTTCGAAGCCGCCGCTGCGGTACCGGGAAAACTCGACGAGACGCCCTTCACCTGGCTGGCCGATGCCGACCCGCGCCTGGGCCCGGTGCTCGAGCTGATCGTCAATGGCCGTTATGTCTGGCTGCCGATGGAAAACATCGCCAGCCTGAGCCTGGAAGCACCCAGCGACCTGCGTGATCTGGTGTGGCTACCGGCTCACCTGACCCTGACCAATGGCGGCAGCACCGTGGCGTTGATCCCCAGCCGCTACGCAGGCAGTCATGCCAGCAGCGACGGCGCGCTGCGCCTGGCACGCAAAACCGAATGGCAGGACAACGGCCTGCCGCTCGGCCAGCGCCTGCTGGCCTTCGATGGAGGCGAACAGGCGCTGTTCGATATTCGTTCACTGAGCTTCGAGCACGGGAATGATGCGGCATGGCCGACCTGAAACGTCAGGAACGCCTGCAGCCCGCCCTGCTCGACCGTCTGCTCGATGAAGATCCGAGCAACCCGGCGGAAAGTGTCGACAAGCGTGTGTTGAGCCTCACCCAGTTGCGCGCCTCGGTACTGCGCGACCTGGCCTGGCTGTTCAACACCATCGCGCCCCTGACCAGCGACGACGAAGCCCTGACCCTGGCCGGCAGTTCGGTGGTCAATTTTGGCCTGCCGCCATTGGCCGGGCACAGCGCTTCGAGCATCGACATTCCAGCGGTGGAGCGCCTGCTGACCAAGGCCATCGCCGATTTCGAGCCGCGCATCGTGCGCTCGTCGCTGCGCGTGCGCGCTCGTCAGGAAGCCGAGGAAATGAGCCACAACTCGCTGAGCTTCGAGATCGAGGGCGACCTCTGGGCCCACCCGATGCCGCTGCGCCTGCTGCTGACCACCGAGCTGGACCTGGAAACCGGGCACGTTCAGGTATTGCCCGCCGACGCCTCAAGGAAACGCCGATGAACCCGCGCCTGCTCGGCTATTACAACCAGGAGCTGCAACACATCCGCGAAAGCGCGGAGGAGTTCGCCCGCGAATTCCCGAAGATCGCCAGCCGCCTGAGCCTGTCCGGCGTGGAATGCGCCGACCCCTACGTGGAGCGCCTGCTCGAAGGTTTTGCCTACCTGACGGCGCGGGTGCAACTCAAGCTCGACGCCGAATACCCGACCTTCACCCACAACCTGCTGGAGATCGCCTACCCGCACTACCTGGCGCCGACCCCGTCGATGACCGTGGTACAGCTGTGTGCCGATCCCAACGAAGGTTCATTGAGCAGTGGCTTCACCCTCGAGCGCGGCGCCTCGCTGCGCGGCGCCCTGGGCAGCGAAGCGCAGACCGCCTGCGAATACCGCACCTGCCAGCCGGTCACCCTGTGGCCGCTGGAGGTCACCCAGGCCAGTTATTTCGGCAACCCGAGCACCCAGCTCGGTCGCCTGGCCGCCAGCGAGCCGCATGCCAAGGCCGCCGTGCGGCTGCGCCTGCGTACCGGTGCCGGGCTGCCGTTCAACGCGCTGGACCTGGATACCCTGACCTTCTTCCTGCACGGTGCCGACGAGCAGCCGTTCCGTCTCTACGAACAGCTGATGGGCAACGTCTGCGCGCTGTTCGTGCGCGCCGT
Organism: Pseudomonas sp. URMO17WK12:I2; assembly: GCF_003253735.1. Lineage (GTDB taxonomy): Bacteria > Pseudomonadota > Gammaproteobacteria > Pseudomonadales > Pseudomonadaceae > Aquipseudomonas. The sequence goes on from NZ_QKYW01000001.1 coordinate 1,151,577, forward strand.
GGACGGCTCCTGGGTCGAGCGCCTGCCGCCGGACAGCCTGCGCCCGCGCGGTTTCGACGACCAGGACGCGGCGCTGCCGGTGGTGCCTCGCGCCTTCCAGGGCTACCGGCTGCTGCAGGAGTACTTCGCCCTGCCCAACCGCTTCCTGTTCGTCGAGCTGACCGGGCTCAAACGCGCCGTGCAGCGCAACAGCAGCCAGGAACTGGAGATCGTGGTGCTGTTCAACCGCCTCGACAACAGCCTGGAAAACAGCATCGGCGCCGAGCAATTCCGGTTGTTCTGCACCCCGGCGATCAACCTGTTCGCCCGCCGCGCCGACCGTATTCACCTGAGCGACCGGGTGCACGAGCACCAGATCATCGCCGACCGCACCCGCCCGCAGGATTTCGAGATCCACTCGATCACCGAAGTCAGTGGCCATGGCAGCGGCCCCGAGCAACCCTTCCAGCCGTTCTACGCGGTGCGCGATCCGTCGCGCTACGGCCGTGAACAGGCCTGGTACAGCCTGCGCCGCGAACCCCGCGTGCTGTCCAGCAAGCAGCGGCGCAACGGCCCACGCTCCACCTATATCGGCAGCGAGACCTTCATCTCGCTGGTCGACGCCAACCAGGCCCCGTACCGCCACGACCTGCGCCAGCTGGGCATCGGCGCGCTGTGCACCAACCGCGATCTGCCGCTGTCGATGCCGATCGGTGGCACGCGCAGCGATTTCACCCTGGAAGACAGCGCCCCGGTGGTCGCCGTGCGCTGCCTGGCCGGCCCCAGCCGCCCGCGTGCCAGCCGCGCCCACGATGCCAGCGCCTGGCGCCTGATCAGCCAACTGTCGCTCAACTACCTGTCGCTCAGCGAACAGGGCCAGGGCGCCGCCGCCCTGCGTGAACTGCTGCGCCTCTACGGCGATGTCGGCGACAACGCCCTGCAGCTGCAGATCGACGGCCTGCGCAAGGTCAGCGCCCAGCCGTGCACGCGGCGCCTGCCGATGCCGGGGCCGATCGTCTTCGGGCGTGGCCTGGAGATCGGCCTGGAGTTCGACGAGAACGCCTTTCGCGGTACCGGCGTGTTCCTGCTCGGTTCGGTGCTGGAGCGCTTCCTGACCCGTTACGTGTCGATCAACAGCTTCACCGAGACGGTGCTGCGCACCACCGAGCGCGGCGAAGTAATGCGTTGGAGGGCCAAGCCCGGATGTCGACCGACGCTGTGAACACCCTGGCGGCGATGGCCGAGGCGCCCTGGAACTACGATTTCTTCCAGGCCATGCGGCGCATCGAGTGCGAATACCCGCAGCGCCCGCGCCTGGGCCATTCCGTACGCCTGGTCGATGACCCACTGCGCCTCGGCCAGAAGCCGGACTGCGGCTTCGCCCCTTCGACCCTGGCCAGCGTCATCCACGACAGCACCGGCACACCACGCATCGAGCAGTTCTTCTTCGGCCTTACCGGCCCCAACGGGCCATTGCCGATTCATCTGACCGAGCACGCCCGCGAGCGCCAGCGCCACCACGGCGACGCCACCTTCAAGCGCTTTCTCGACGTATTCAATCATCGCCTGCTGACCCTGTTCTACCGCGCCTGGGCCGAGGCCCGGCCGACGGTGGCCCAGGATCGCGCCGCTGACGACTACTGGTCGCCACGCCTTGGCGCACTGTCCGGCCGCGGCATGGAGAGCCTGCTCGACCAGGGCCCGATCCCTGATGCCGCGCGCTATTACTTCACCGGGCATCTGGCCGCCCAGACCCGCTACCCCGACGGCCTGCAGGCCATCCTCGCCGAGTACTTCGGCGTGCCGGTGGCGCTCGAGGAATACGTCGGGCAATGGCTGCCGCTGCCCGAGTACAGTCGCCTGGGCGCCAGCACCTGCACGCTCGGCATGGACCTGTGCCTGGGCACCCACGTGTGGGACCGGCAGCACAAATTTCGCCTGCGTATCGGCCCCCTGAGCCTGACGCAGTACCGGCGTTTTCTGCCTGATCAGCCGCTGCTCGCCGAGCTGGCGGCATGGGTGGCCGAATACGTCGGCATGGAACTGGACTGGGACACCAACCTGGTGCTCAAACAGGAGGAGGTGCCGCCCGCATCACTGGATGGCGGCTGCCGACTCGGCTTCGATACCTGGCTTGGAAAACCGAGCGAGGATGCAAAGGATCTGCTGCTGGACCGACACCACGTCGTCACCCAGCCGCTCACTACCCCGAATTAGAGGACAGGAAAATGGGTGAAATCAGTCGCGCCGCGTTGTTCGGCAAGCTCAACAGCGTCGCCTACAAGGCCATCGAAGCCGCCACGGTATTCTGCAAGTTGCGTGGCAATCCCTACGTCGAGCTGAGCCATTGGCTGCACCAGATCCTGCAGTTGCAGGACTCCGACCTGCACCAGATCATCCGCCAGTTCAGCATCGAGCCGGCGCGCCTGGCCAAGGACATCACCGAGGCCCTGGATCGCCTGCCGCGCGGCTCCACCTCGATCACCGACCTGTCCTCCCATGTCGAGGAAGCGGTCGAGCGCGGTTGGGTGTATGGCAGCCTGATGTTCGGCGAAAGCCAGGTGCGCAGCGGCTACCTGATCGTCGGCATCCTCAAGACGCCGAGTCTGCGCAACGCGCTGCTGGCCATCTCCCGGGAGTTCGAGAAACTCAAGGTCGAGGCCCTTACCGAGCGCTTCGACGAGATCGTCGGCGCCTCGCCGGAGAACGCCCTGAGCGCCACCGATGGCTTCCAGGCGAGTGCCCCGGGCGAAGCCAGCGGCGCCATCGCACCCAGTGCCATGGGCAAGCAGGAAGCGCTCAAGCGTTTCACCGTCGACCTCACCGAGCAGGCGCGCAGCGGCAAGCTCGACCCCATCGTCGGCCGTGACGACGAGATCCGCCAGCTGGTCGACATCCTCATGCGGCGCCGGCAGAACAACCCGATCCTTACCGGTGAAGCCGGCGTCGGCAAGACCGCGGTGGTCGAAGGTTTCGCCCTGCGCATCGTCGCCGGCGACGTGCCGCCGAGCCTCAAGGACGTCGAGCTGCGCAGCCTGGACGTTGGCCTGCTGCAAGCCGGCGCCAGCATGAAGGGTGAATTCGAGCAGCGCCTGCGCCAGGTCATCGAGGACGTGCAGAGCTCGCCCAAGCCGATCATCCTGTTCATCGACGAAGCCCATACCCTGGTCGGCGCCGGCGGCGCGGCCGGCACCGGCGATGCCGCCAACCTGCTCAAGCCGGCGCTGGCCCGCGGTACCCTGCGCACCGTGGCCGCCACTACCTGGGCCGAGTACAAGAAACACATCGAGAAGGATCCGGCCCTGACCCGCCGCTTCCAGGTGGTGCAGGTGGACGAGCCTTCCGAGCATCGCGCCATCCTGATGATGCGCGGCGTCGCCGCGACCATGGAAAAGCACCACCAGGTACAGATTCTCGACGAGGCGCTGGAAGCCTCGGTCAAGCTGTCCCACCGCTACATCCCGGCGCGCCAGCTGCCGGACAAGTCGGTGAGCCTGCTCGACACCGCCTGCGCCCGCGTGGCGATCAGTCTGCACGCGGTGCCGGCCGAGGTGGATGACAGCCGTCGGCGCATCGAGGCCCTGGAAACCGAGCTGGCCATCATCGGCCGCGAACAAGCCATCGGCGTGAACATCGGCAGCCGCCTGCTCGACGTCGACGCGGCCCTGGCCGAAGAGCGCCTGCGCCTGGTTACCCTGGAGACCCGCTGGGCCGACGAGAAGGCGCTGGTCGATGAGCTGCTGGCCACCCGCGCCAGCCTGCGTGCCGCCGCCGAGCCGGTGGACGACACCAGCCGCGAGGCCGGCGAGGCGCGCCTGAGCGACGAGGAGCACGCCGCCCTGCGCAGCAAGCTCGCCGACCTGCAGAGCCGCCTGAGCGCCTTGCAGGGCGAAGACCCGCTGATCCTGCCGACCGTCGATTACCAGGCGGTGGCGTCGGTGGTCGCCGACTGGACCGGCATTCCGGTCGGGCGCATGGCCCGCAACGAGATCGAAACCGTTCTCAAGCTGGATGCGCACCTGAAGAAGCGCATCATCGGCCAGGATCACGCCCTGGAGATGATCGCCAAGCGCATCCAGACCTCCCGCGCCGGGCTCGACAACCCCAACAAGCCGATCGGCGTGTTCATGCTCGCCGGCACCTCCGGCGTGGGCAAGACCGAAACCGCCCTGGCCCTGGCCGAAGCCCTCTACGGCGGCGAGCAGAACGTCATCACCATCAACATGAGCGAGTTCCAGGAAGCCCACACGGTGTCCACCCTCAAGGGCGCCCCACCGGGCTACATCGGCTACGGCGAAGGCGGCGTGCTGACCGAGGCGGTGCGCCGCCGCCCTTATAGCGTGGTGCTGCTCGACGAGGTCGAGAAGGCCCACCCGGACGTCCACGAGATCTTCTTCCAGGTGTTCGACAAGGGCGTGATGGAAGATGGCGAAGGCCGCCAGATCGACTTCAAGAACACCCTGATCCTGCTCACCACCAACGCCGGCACCGAGATGATCGCCGGGCTGTGCAGCGACCCCGAGCTGATGCCCGAACCCGAAGGCATCGCCAAGGCGCTGCGCGAGCCGCTGCTGAAGATCTTCCCGCCGGCCCTGCTCGGCCGCCTGGTGACCATCCCCTACTACCCGCTGTCGGACGACATGCTCAAGGCCATCACCCGCCTGCAGCTCGAACGCATCAAGAAGCGCATCGAAAGCACCCACAAGGTGCCGTTCAGCTACGACGACGCGGTGGTCGACCTGGTGGTTTCGCGCTGCACCGAGAACGAGAGCGGCGGCCGGCAGATCGACGCGATCCTCACCAACAGCATGCTGCCGGACATGAGCCGCGAGTTCCTCGGCCGCCTGCTCGAAGGCAAACCGCTGGCTGGCGTGCAGGTCAGCGTGAAGGATCAGGATCTGCACTATGAGTTCGCGGCCGCGCAGTAATCGGTAGGGGAAGATGATGGCAATCACCCAGGCAGCCCGCATGGCCGTGATCACCAGCCCGCTGGGCGGTGACACCCTGGTACTGGAGCGGCTCGAGGGCCGCGACGAACTGGGCCGGCCATTCAGCCATGAGTTGGCGCTGATCTCCGTAGACGACGGCCTGTCGCTGGATGCGCTACTCGGCAAGCCCATGGGCCTGGCCGTGCAACTGGCCGATGGCAGCGACCGCTACTTCCACGGCATCGTCGCGCGCTGCAGCCAGACGGCCCACCGCGGTCAATTCGCCAGCTATCAAGTGACGCTCAGGCCCTGGCTGTGGCTGCTGTCGCGCACCTCCGATTGCCGCATTTTCCAGAACAAGACGGTGCCTGACATCGTCAAGCAGGTGTTTCGCGACCTGGGTTTCTCCGACTTCGAAGACGCGCTGACGCGCAGCTATCGCGAGTGGGACTACTGCGTTCAGTACCGTGAAACCAGCCTGGACTTCGTCAGCCGGCTGCTCGAGCAGGAAGGCATCTACTACTACTTCCGCCACGAGAAATCCCGCCATGTGCTGGTGCTGTGCGACGCCTACGGCGCTCACCACACGGCGCCCGGTTATGCCAGCGTGCCCTTCTACCCGCTCGACGACCAGATGCGCGAGCGTGACCACATTCACGACTGGCGCATGGCGCGCGAGGTGCAGCCAGGCTCCCTGGAACTCAACGACTACGACTTCCAGCGCCCCAGCGCGCGCCTGGAAGTGCGTTCCAGCATCGCCCGGCCGCACAGCAACGCCGACTATCCGCTCTACGACTACCCGGGCGAATACGTGCAGAGCAAGGACGGCGAGCAGTACGCACGCAATCGCATCGAGGCGATCCACACCCAGCACGAGCGGGTGCAGTTGAAATCCAACGCTCGCGGTCTCGGCGCCGGCAACCTGTTCAGCATGAGCGGTTACCCGCGCGTCGATCAGAACCGCGAATACCTGATCGTCGCCGCCGACTACCTGATCACCCAGGAACGTTACGAGAGCGGCGGTGACAGCGTAGCGTTCCAGTTCGGCAGCACACTGACCTGCATCGATGCCAGCCAGGTGTTCCGCCCGCTGCCGTTGACCGTGCAGCCCATCGTGCAGGGCCCGCAGACGGCCATGGTGGTTGGCCCCAAGGGCGAGGAAATCTGGACCGACCAGTTCGGCCGGGTGAAGGTGCACTTCTACTGGGACCGCCACGACCAGTCCAACGAGAACAGCTCTTGCTGGATCCGCGTGTCGCAGAACTGGGCTGGCAAAAACTGGGGCGCGATACAGATCCCGCGTATCGGCCAGGAAGTCATCGTCAGCTTCCTGGAAGGCGACCCCGACCGGCCGATCATCACCGGCCGCGTCTACAACGCCGAGCAGACGGTGCCCTACGACCTGCCCGCCAATGCCACCCAGAGTGGGGTGAAAAGCCGCTCCAGTAAGGGCGGCACGCCGGCCAACTTCAACGAGATCCGCATGGAGGACAAGAAGGGCGAAGAGCAGCTGTTCATCCACGCCGAGAAAAACCAGGACATCGAGGTCGAGAACGACGAGACCCACTGGGTCGGCCACGACCGCAGCAAAACCATCGACAACGACGAGACCGTGAAGGTGAAGCGCGACCGTACGGAGACCGTGGACCGCCACGAGACCATCACCGTACATGGCAACCGCAGCAAGACAGTGGACAAGAACGAGACGGTCAAGATCGGCATGAACAAATCCGAGACCATCCTCATGGCCTCGCTGCAGAACGTCGGCATGGGCCGCATGGAAAACGTCGGCCTGGGCTACAGCCTCAACGTCGGCATGATGATGAACACCCTGGTGGGCCTTAACCAAAGCACCCAGGTGGCGAAGAAGAAAACCACTTCGGTGGGCGAGCAGTACGCCATCAGTGTCGGCGGCAAGGACGAAGGCTCCAGCGTCACCCTGGACGGCAAGAGCATTCGCCTCGGCGCCCAGACCATCGAACTGACTGCCGACCAGGAAATCCGCCTGAGCTGTGGGCAGAGCACCATCCGCATCACCGCCGGCGAGATCGAGATCCTCTCGCCGAAGGTGGATATCAACTGTTGATGCAGGAGTAGCGCAGCGGATGGGTAGCTTGAGTAACCGAAGCGCAACAGCCAGCGTAAGGCCGCACACCGCTACGCTATCAAGCAAAGGCATCCACGACAGCTGGCTGGACGGCGAAACACGCGCCGGAATGGCGCCCTCACCCCACGCCTTGATCCGGGTTCCTTGCACATGAGCAGTCAGCCCTACGCCAGCACGACGTTCGACACCGACACCGCCACACTGGCGATCTTCGATCCCGCCGCTCTGGCCCATCGCATCACCGATACCGCGGACTGGTGGTCGATCGCCGAGGACGCGCTCGCCGAGATCAACGCCGGCAACGTCCTGTTCGTCGACCTGGGCCGCGACGGTAGCCACGCAGTGGAGATCTGCCGCGGCATCGATGCCGCCACGGGCGACGCCCTGGTGGCACACCTGCGCATCACCTCGGGCTGTCTGTATGTCGGCGCAGGCGAGCAGGTGCCGGCCGGCGACCTGGGCCCGGAAACCGTCTATGGCGGTGTACTGCTGTTCGCCGAACGCGGCACCTGCGAGGTTCGTCTGCAACGCCAGGGCGAACGCCTGCTCCTCGCCTATGGAGCGACCACGCTCGAGGCCACCAACCACTTCGACGACGGCCCACGTTTGCCATGACCAGGGACGAACACCTCGCCGCACTCCGCGACTGGCACCTGCAACACGCCCCCCGCCGCTGGCGCCTGGTGCACTATTGCGGCGTCGAATGCCTGGCGGCCCACGACCTCGCTGCAGACGAACTGCTGCAACGGGCCAGCACGCTACTCGCCGAGGGCTTTCATATCGCCTGGCAGCGCAGGGGCGAGGATGCAGTGCTGCGGGTGCACGAGGGCGAACCGACCCCGAGCTGGGCGGCGACCTTCGCCGAGCGCGACCTGATCGGCGGCCTGCACTCTGCCCTGCCCGAGGAACACGAGTCACTGGACGCCGGTCGCCTGGTCGCGTGCTGGCAACGGGAAAGGGCCGAGCAGCTGTTGCGTCTATTGCAGCCTGACAGCGGCAGCACGGCCACGGCGAAACTCCAGGCGCTGCAGCTGTCTTCGGAGCAGACGGGGCTGGTGCTGGAACTGCTCGATCAGGTTCTTGGCGACACCCTCTACACCCTGCTGCTGGGCCTCGACGGCGAGGCGCAGGTGGGCGGCGAACAGCAGCGCGTAAGGCTGATCAACGAAGCGGGCGCAGAGATATCGCCCTGTGGCGAACTGGCAGCCGAAGCCTACGCGCAACTGATCGAGGGGCGCCCGTGACCGGTCTCTACGAATGGAACCCGATGCCCTACCAACTGGCGATACGCTGCCCCCGTTGCCGCCGCGAAGCCTCATTCGAATTTGCCGAAGCGCGGTTGATACGACGCAAGCTGGAAGTACCGCTATTCCAGGCTCATTCGGCCTTCGAGTACCAGCTACGCCCCAGCCGCGATGGTCATTTCCAGCACATGGCCGTGTACTTCCAGGGGTTGCACGGTGACCCGCGGCAGGCGCTTCATGATCTACCCGAGGGCTACCAGGCGGCGGACTGGAGCCATTCGCGCTACCTGCGCCAACAGTACGGCCATACGCTCGGTGCCTTGGTCTGCGCCCCCTGCGGCCTGCGCAGTCGCCACCAGCTGGACTGGCCAGGCGAGGCGTATTACGCCGTGGACTACAAGAACCATTTGCTCTGGGCCTACCACCGCGAGTCGGCTCTGGAGTTGCGCGACTATCTGCTGTCCATCGACCGCAAGCTGCGTGACTACCGCTGGGCCACAATGCTGCTGCACGTACCTGGCGTGTTCAAAACCCGTAAGGCCCGCATTCCGCTGACGCAACGCTTGAGCCGGCTACTCGCGGGTCAATCCAGGACCGTTCACCTGCGGTAGGCCGGTGGAGGCAACGGCAAAGGCTGCGGGTTGGCGATAACCCATTGCACTGCCAGCGCACTGAGCCGGTCAGTGCGTGCAGCGTCATCGTCACCGCCGCGTAGCGCGGCCGCCAGCGCCTGGGCTTCGGCCAGCTCGCCGGCCGGCAGCGGCACGGCACTGCCCAGATGGCGGATCAGCGCAGTCAACATGGCTTTGTAGTCAGCATCCCAGTTGGCCGCACCGTTGTGATGTATTTCTCGGGAAATACGCCCGCTGAGGCGAATCACCTCACCCTGCATGGTGGCGGCCGGGCCGGCGGATGGCACCAGCAGTTGCCAGAGTTGCTGGTGCTGGTCGTGCCAGGAGCCGTCCGCGACACGGATGGCAGCCTTGCCATCGTGAAGCTGGCGCGAGGCGACGGGCGTGACGCCGAACAGGCGATACAGACTGGCCAGCCCCGCATCCGTCGCCTCGAGATAGTCAGGGTTGAAGCCGGCGCGGTGAAATTCGAATTCGCGGCCAATACGCTGCACCTCGGCCAGCATGGCATCGTCTACCGGCACGCCTGCATCCAGCAGGATCTGGGCAATCTTCGCGGTTGCCTCGATGTCGGCGTTGCTGGTGGTAGCCAGCGCGATCTGCAGCACGCCATGACCCTGGCGATTCCTGGCAGCGATGCTAGCGCCACGACGAATCAACGCGGCGAGCGCTTGCGCCTTGTGGCTTTTGGCCGCGGCATGCAGTGGCGTGTCGCCCTGGTAGTCCTGCGCCTCGATATCGGCGCCCAGATCCAGCAACAGATCAACGCCGCCCTTCCAGCTAGAACTGCGATGGTGCAACGCCGTACGCTGGTAGGTATCGCGGGCATCGATGTCCGCCCCCTGCTCAACCAGCCAGCGCACCAGTTCATCGGGGCAGTTGTAGAAGCCCAGCGCCGTGCTCTTGCTATAGCCGCCGGTAGCTTCGAGCTCGCACTGGTCGAACACGGCAATCAACTCGTCGAGTGAGGCCTGCTCGAGCAGTTGCCCGAAATCCTTGGGCAAGGTCTTGCGCTTACGCTTCGCCATGAATCCAATACTCCAGAAATATCGGTACAGTGCTCACCTTCATGGCTTCCGCCGAGGCCTGTCAACGACCAAATACCGACCGGGAAACGACCAATGACACAGGATCTGCCCCGCTTTCGCCTTCACCCCAACGTCTATCGACTCGATCTGTTCGAGCAGCAGAACGGCACCTGCTCGTGCTGCGCTCAGTTGCGCGACTGGAAGTACCGAGGTCCGTTCTACGCCGTACAAAAACCCGACTACCTGTGCCCCTGGTGCATCGCCGATGGCAGTGCGGCCCGGCGCTACGAGGGGCAATTCAACGACGAGCTATCCATCGAAGGCTGGGAGCCGGATCCGTCGGCCTCGGCCAACACCTTCAATGCAGAGCTGATCGCCGAGGTGTGTGACCGCACGCCGGGCTATCTGGCTTGGCAGCAAGCCCAATGGCTGGTGCATTGCGGGCAGCCATGCCAGTTCATCGCCTATGTCGGAGCTGCCGAGGTAGAAGGGCTGCGATCGGAACTGGCGGGTGATCTGCAGCAGCTTGACGACACCTACGTGCAGGCATTGAGCGCGGATGGCAACCCGACGGGTTATCTGTTTCGCTGCCTGCAGTGCGGCACGCATCGACTGCACACCGACGGCACCTGAACCATCCAGCCCTGCGCTAGAATCGCCCCATGAAAAAACCACGCTCCAGCTTTCTCACCGTCATTTCCATCTTCGCCATCGCCGCCGCCGTGATCGGCGGTTTCTGCCTGATCGGCGTGGCCTTTTATCTGTTCTTCAATGGTGCGATCTTCATCGACGGGGTGGCCAGCGCCGCGGTATTGCTGGTGTTCAGCGCCATTGCCTGGAAAGCGCACATCACCTGGGCGAAACCGGTGGCGGCGGCGGTACTGATTGCCATCACGGCGTATGTCGGCATGTTCCTCGACGCCCGCGGCAACCCGGTCTACAACAAGCCGCTGGAGTGGTTGTTCGCCCCGGCGGGAGCACAGTTACAGACCCGCGAGATCGTCACCCATGGCGGCGGCAGCACCGGGGTGAATTACGATTTTCACTTCGTCGATGCCAGCGGCCAGAGGGTGGATGAGCTCAGCAGCTGGGTGGTGGTGCCCTTTCGCTTCCTTGAGTACCTGCTGATCCTGTCCGCCGCCATGTGGCCGATCACCTGGCTGCGCGGCCGCTTCGGCCGTTCGCAATGGCTGCCGCCGCCGTCCCGCTAAAGCTCACCCACTGCCTGAGTCGCCGCAAGATCCACCGTTTTTTTCAGCCTAATCAGGACTCTTCATGGTCAACCCCTACGCGATAAATCCGGTCGAGCCCGTCTCTTCCAATGACGCTCGCCAAGCGTCACGGCTGCCCATGCGCCTGCTGTTCACCGCGCTGGCGTGCTGCACGGCAAGCCTGGTGATCCACTGGGTCATCATGTGGCTGACGCTGGAGCCGGAGCACTTGCAGGCTTACATGAACAACCTGTGGCAGTTGGCCGCCTATTGGCTGAGTGCGCTGGCCGTCGACGGCTGCAGCGCGCTGCTCCTCGCCCGCTACTATCTGCAACGTCACAACCTGGTGGATGTCAGCCGCCCGAAACGGCTTATCGCGCTGTTCGTGGGGCTGTATCTGATTGCCATTTTCGTGGTCGGCCTGCTTTACAACCTGATATGGGCGCAGATAGGGCCCTGGCTGTACGAGAGTGCCAGCAGCCTTTCGCCTACTCTGCTCATGCTGCCACTCAACCTGGTGTCCTTCATGCTGGCGAGCCTGTTGCCGCTGTGGCTGAGCCTGCACCTGATGCGCCGCGCGGGCCAGTTCCAGACCGGCCTCACCCAGGTGAGCCGAGGCGAGACCGCCCTGGCCTTCGGCCTGCTGTTCCTCGTGTTCTACACCAAGCTGCTGACGCTGCTGCCCTACGCTGCCATCAGCCCCTACGGCATGGAGTGGATGCTGGGACTCAGCAGTGCCATCGGCCTGGTATACGGCCTGGTGGCGCTGATCGCTGCCCACCGCTCCCTGCCGGCGCAGTTACCGCGGCTGGCGGTAGGCCGCTTGTTGGCGAGCGTACTGGCGTGCATGGTGAGCTGGCTGCTGGTGGCCGGCGTGCTGGGCTTCGTGTTGCTGGTGGCGCTGTATGCCGGCTCGGAAATTCTGGTGTTGGTGCTGATGCTGCTGTTCGGCATCCTGCTGCTGGCGCTGCTCTGGCCACTGACCCACTTGAGCCTGCGCTGGATCTACCGCCCGCTCGTGGCCTGAGTTGCCGGCGCGCCTTGCGGTGCGGGACAATCCGCACCGATTCAGGCCAGTGGATAACTCAACATGCAGCAGCGCACCGTTCTGTTCGACCTCGACGGCACCCTCACCGACCCGCGTGAAGGCATCACCCGCTCGGTGCAATATGCGCTGTCGAAACTGGACATCCATGAGCCCGATCTGGTCGCGCTGGAGCACTTCATCGGCCCGCCGCTGCTGCAATGCTTTATGCACACCTACAGCCTGACGGAGGCGCGCGCCTGGGAGGCGGTAAATCACTACCGTGACCGCTTCCGCGAGGTAGGGCTGTACGAGAACCAGGTGTTCGATGGGGTGATCGAGCTCCTGCAACTGCTGCAGGATCAGGGCCGCACCCTGTACATCGCCACCAGCAAACCCACGGTATTTGCCACCGAGATCGCCCGGCACTTCGATTTCGCCCGTTACTTCAAAGCCATCTACGGCAGCGAGTTGGACGGTACGCGCACCAACAAGGTAGAGCTGATCGCCCACCTGCTCGAGCAGGAAGGCCTAGACCCGACCGATACGCTGATGATCGGCGACCGCAAGCATGACCTGATCGGCGCCCATGGCAACGGCGTGCGGGCGGTGGCGGTCGGTTACGGGTTTGGCAGCCTGGAAGAGCTAAGCAGTGAACGCCCGGCTCATCATGTACAGACGCTGGCGCAGCTGCGCCAGGCATTCGCCGGCTGAGGGGTGGCGGCGCGGGCCGCTACATCATCCGCGAGCCGGTCAGGTCGTTGCGTTGATAGATCACCTTGCGGCTGCCGCCGTCACAGGTGCCGATCACCATGGTGTCGTCCTCGACCTCTTCGTTGGGCACGATTTCCAGCGTATAGCTGGCCACGCCCGCGGCCTGGATCTTCACTTCGATTTCCTGCTTCAGCTCTTCGCACGACTTGGGCGCCGCCCAGGCACTGCTGCTCATTACGCCCAGCACCAGCGTCACTGCCGTCAATCCTTTCATCACGACCATCCTCTGCGTCTAGTTGTTCGGACCCTACTCTCGGACAACGGCCAGCGCCTGCAGTTGTATAAGCCGTTGCGTTTGTGACAAAGCCCCCAGTTCGGCGACCCGCCGGTAGAAAGTCGGCCAGTCGCCGTTCACCTCGGCAAACAGCCTGGCGAACGCGGCAACCCACTGGTCATAGAGCCCGAACGGCAGCAGCTTGGCATTGTTCAAGGGGCCGTTGATCCAGCCGTCGTAGTAGCCCACGCCATTCCACTGGCTGGCGCGCAGCTGTCGGTACTCGCTGCGCAAACGCTCGAATTCCGCCTGTTTGCCGGCACGCATCGCTTCGGCATCCAGGCCACTGGCGTAGAGGGCTTCCAGACGCGCGCGGCTGGCCAATACCAGCTCGGTGAACTGCTCCCGCGGCTCAATACCGAGTTCTTTCGGTGCTGGCAGGCCGCGCGCGGTGCGCCACTGGCGCAAGCCCTCCTGCTCGACGAAGGTGGCATAGGACTCGTTGAAGGCCGTGTCCCCCGCCAGGTAATACTGCTGGTGCGCCAGCTCGTGAAAGATCACCGCCACCAGGCGCTCGTCACTCCAGCGCAGCATGGTGTTGAGGATCGGGTCATCGAACCAGCCCAGCGTCGAATAGGCTTCCACGCCGCCCAGGTAGGTGTCCAAGCCCTGCGCCTTGAGCAATGCCGCCGCACCACGAGCACGGTTCTGCTCATAGAAGCCGCGGTAGGCCACGCAGCCGGCAATCGGGAAACAGTGCAGCTGCGGTTGCAGCGAGAACTCGGGCGTTGCGAACAGGTTCCACACCACGAAAGGCCGCTGCAGATCGGCATACAAGCGATAGCTGCGGTTATCCGGCAGGGCCAGCTGCGCGCTGGCGAAACGGCGGGCCTGCTGGGAAAGCACCAGGCGCTGACGCAGCTCTGGCTCGGTCGCGGGATCGTCGATCACCGCCTGCACCGGTTGCCGTGCACTGAGCAGCTGCAATTGCCCGCGCGCCAGTTGCCCGTAGTAGTCGACCGTACTACAGCCGGTGAGCAGAAGCGCCAACAGGGGAACCGCGACGCGGCGCGGCAGGTCGACAAGAAGAGAAGTGCGGTGCTCGAACATGGCTATCGTCATGCGAAGGTAAACACCACATCCTACCGCGAACTCACGAGAGCTTTGCGGGATACTGCGCCCACCAGAATATACGCCAAGGGAGACACCACGATGCGCCAGCCTTTATTGCTTGCCAGCTTGCTGCTGCTGGGCGCCTGCGCTTCGCCGCTGCCTGCCGCCGACCCGAACATGGCCTGGATCGACCTCAAGGGCGAAGGTATCAACCTGCTGATGGCCGAGCGCCTGGATCGCGAGCGCGTCAACGACGGCCGTTACTTTCAGGTAACCCCTGGGGCCCATGAGCTGGAGATGCGCTATCGCTTTGAAGTGGCCGGCGGCGGGGGTACTTCGATGATGTCCGAGCCCCAGCAGCTGACCTGTGACGTGCGCATCCGCTACGACGACTTCAAGGCCGGCCAGCGTTATCGCGTCGAGGCCCGTGCGGTGGTGATGCGGGCGCAGGCGGTGCTCTACGATGCCGAGCGCAACGTATTGGCACAGGGCAAGAATCTGCGTTGTGGCAGTTTCTGATCAGCACGGACTGAGCCGCACGGGGGCGGCTCAGATGTTGACGAATTAAAAGCCGATCAGGCTTCCAATACCACTTCCAGGGTGATTTCCGCATTCAGCACCTTGGATACCGGGCAACCGGTCTTGGCGGTCTCTACCGCCTTCTCGAACGCAGCGCGGTCAGCGCCTGGAATCTTGGCTTTCAGCGACAGGTGCACCGCGGTGATGGCAAAGCCGCCGTCCTGCTTGTCGAGGGTCACTTCAGCCTTGGTGTCGATGCTTTCAGCGGTCATGCCCGCTTCGCCCAGTTCCTTGGACAGCGCCATGGAGAAGCAGCCGGCATGGGCCGCACCGATCAATTCTTCCGGGTTGGTACCAGGCTTGTCTTCGAAGCGGGTGTTGAAACCATAGGGCTGTTCGGCAAGCACACCGCTCTGGGTGGAAATGGTGCCTTTGCCGTCTTTGATGCCGCCCTGCCAGTGGGCCGATGCTGTCTTCTTCATCTCGATGCTCCTGTTGATGAGGGGTACAGAATTCAGAGAGACAGCGGTCGGGCAAGTTCGAGTTTTTTGGTCTTGTGCCGCCTCGGTCAACGCAGGCTGGCGAGGATATCGAACGCGTGCAAGCGATCGGCGAAATCGTAGTGATCGCAGGTGAAGATCAGCTCGTCGGCCTCGGTCTGCTCCAGCAACACCTCCAGGCGTGCACGAATCTTCTGCGGGCCGCCGATCACCGCCATCCCCAGGAAGCTGCCAACGGCATCGCGCTCGTGGGGCAGCCACAGGCCTTCCATCGACTCCACCGGCGGGCGTTGCACCAGGCTCTGGCCGCGAATCAGCGAGAGAATCCGCTGATAAGCGGAGGTGGCCAGGTGCTGGGCTTGCTCGTCGGTATCGGCGGCCAGCAGCGGCACGCCGAGCATCACATAGGGTTTTTCGAGCACGTCGGATGGCGTGAAGGCATTGCGATAGACGCGAATCGCCTCGTGCACGTAGCGCGGCGCGAAGTGCGAGGCGAAGGCATAGGGCAAGCCACGTTCACCGGCCAGCTGGGCACTGAACAGGCTGGAACCAAGCAGCCAGATCGGCACGTTGGTACCGGTACCCGGTACGGCGATGACCCGCTGATCCGGCGTGCGCGGACCGAGGTAGCGCTGCAACTCGGCAACGTCCTGGGGAAAATCGTCGGCGCTGCCGGAGCGCTCGCGGCGCAGGGCGTGAGCGGTGAACTGGTCGGCGCCCGGCGCACGGCCCAGGCCCAGTTCAATGCGCCCCGGATACAGGGTCGCCAGCGTGCCAAACTGCTCGGCGACCACCAGCGGCGCATGGTTGGGCAGCATCACCCCACCAGAACCGAGGCGAATGCGCGAGGTGCCGGCCGCCAGATAGCCGAGCAGCACGGCGGTTGCCGAACTGGCGATGCCGTCCATGTTGTGGTGCTCGGCGACCCAGAAGCGGTTGAAGTCCAATGACTCGACATGCCGGGCCAGCGCCAGCGAGTTGTGCAGCGCCTGCTGCGCACTGCCGTCGTCGCGGATAGGGGCCAGATCGAGAACCGAGAAAGGAAGTTTGGCGAGTGCATACATGAAAGAACCCTTGCTGATGGATAAGCCGGGGCTTTATCCGAGTAAAACAGTAGGTCTTATCCTACGCCTCCCGATCGCCTCAGGCCACCTCGTGGCAAATTGCAGGCAATAAAAAGCCGGCATCGCAGTGGCTGCGAGCCGGCTTTCGACCATCGCCATCAGTTGCGCTGGTAGACGATTTCCTTGGTGCCGCCACCGCAGGTGCCGACCACCTGGCGATCGGTCACGCTGCCTTTGTCGACGATTTCCAGGGTGTAGGACGAAGCTCCCTTGGCCTGGATTTTCGCATCGATCTCGCTTTTCAGCGCTTCACAGTCTTTAGCAGCTGCGAAGGTCGAGCCAGCGAGCGCCATCAGGCCTGCTGCAAACAACACTTTCTTCATCACAAACGCTCCCTCGTAACAGTGAACAACGTCGGGCGCCTTGCAGCGGCCCGACTCAATAAAGCCGCAGATGACCATTATGGCAAGTGGCTGCGGCTACAGATGCCCGCGATCAGCTGTTGGCGACGCGGAAGCCAACCTTCAGGGTTACCTGATAGTGGGCCACCGCGCCATCGGCGATGTGACCACGGGTTTCGGTGATTTCGAACCACTCCAGATGCCGAATACTCTTGCTGGCTTCGGCCAGGGCATTGTTGATGGCATCTTCGATACTCGAGGTAGACGAGCCAACCAGCTCGACCTTCTTGTAAGTGTGATGATCCGACATATCCGCCTCCAGGGCTGGTAAACACAAATGGGCTGATTGCCCTTATTCACTCAGTCACTGGAAGGCGCTGCTAAGTTCAGGTTTTCGGCGGTGCAGCAGACTGGCCTCAGGCTCCTGTATAGCCAAGCCTCAACCGGCCCCTGCTCAAGCATTTACGGTCAACCCTGTTCCCAAATACCGGCCACCCTCCTACAATCGCGATCAATTCTTATCCGCAATGGCGCACGCCAAGGGAGTTTTGGTGTCCAGCGCTCCACCCCGCTCATCGTTGCAAAGCATCGATACGCTCTACCGCGACCATCACGGTTGGCTGCATGGCTGGCTGCGCAAACGCCTGGGCGACCGCGAGCAGGCGGCGGATATTGCTCAGGACACTTTTCTGCGCCTGCTGCTGAGCGGCCGACTGCCGAGCATCGACGAGGGTCGCAGCTACTTGGCGCAGATTGCGCGCAATCTGGTCATCGACCAGTGGCGCCGGCAGCGGATCGAGCGCGCTTACCTCGAGAGCATCGCTCACCTTGCCGAACCCGAGTCGCCCTCGCTGGAAACCCGTGCGCTGGTGGTCGAAACGCTGCTGCAAATCGATGCAATGCTCGACGCCATGCCCGCCAGGGTGCGCGAGGCCTTCCTGCTGTCGCAGTTCGAGGGCCTGACTTATCCACAGATCGCCGAACACCTGCAGATCAGCGTCAGCTCGGTGCAGAAGTACATGCTGCGCGCCATCACCGCCTGCTATCAGGTGCTGTACGCAGAATGAAGCGTGCCAGCGATGCACCCATCCCCCCGGCCATCGTCGAGCAGGCCAGCCACTGGCTGATGTTGCAATGGGGCGGCGAGTGGGATGGCGAACAGCAGCGCCGCTTTGCCGAATGGCAGGCGGCCGATGCCGAACACCTGCGTGCCTGGCGGCGCCTCGAGCAGTTGCAAGGCACCCTGGCCGGCGTGCCGGCGCACACCGCCAGCATCGTATTGCGTGACCAGCCCGATGCGCGTCGTCGTCAGGCCCTCAAGGTGCTCGGCCTACTGTTGGTGGCGGGCGGCAGCGGTTACCTGGCCCAGGCAACGCTGCCCTGGCGCGAAACCATGGCCGATCTGCGCAGCGGCGCCGGCGAACGCCTGCAGCGCACCCTTGCCGATGGCAGCCGACTGGCGCTGAACAGCTCCAGCGCGGTGGATATCCGCTTCAGCGCTTCGGAGCGCCGCATCAGGCTGCTCAAAGGCGAGCTGCTGCTCGACAGCGGCCATGATGCGGCTCGCCGCCCACTGATCGTGGAAACCGCCACGGGTGAGATCCAGGCGCTGGGCACACGCTTCTCTGTGTATGAGGTGGACGGCGGCAGCCGCGTCGAACTCTACGAAGGCGAACTGGAATTGCGCCCACGTAGCGCCCCACCCTCCCGTCTGCTCGCCGGCCAGCAACGCTGGTTCAGTGCCGAGCGCGCCACCGCCATTGGCCGGGCAGACCGTAACAGCATCGCCTGGAACGAGGGCCGGTTGATCGCCGAGCGCATGCCGCTGGGGCAATTCCTCAGCGAGCTGGCGCGTCACCGCCCCGGCGTGCTGCGCTGCGATCCGGCAGTCGCCAGGCTGCCGCTGACCGGCGTATTCCCGCTCGCCGATACCGACCGTGTGCTGACCGCATTGCAGCAGTCGCTGCCGATCGACGTACACAGCCTCACTCGCTACTGGGTCACGGTGCGGCCGAGAGGCTGACAACCGAATCGCTCCTCACGCTCTGCGCAGGAATGCGACTTGTGGCGCTGCGCACCTCGAATCCTTGGCGACTGCTGAACCTGACGGACGCGCAGCATCCTCACAGCCGTGACCAAGCAGAGCGCGGGAGCGAGACCTGCAAATAATTATCAAAACCGATTGTCGGTTTTGCCGGCTCGCACGGGATACCTCTTGAACCCGATAAAGACGCATTCTCAGAGGACATTCAGAATGCCGCACCTGCCTGCATCCAAGCGCTCAGCGCTGAGCCTGTCGATCACCCGTGCCCTGCTAACCGGCCTGCTGTTCAGCAGCCCGCTGCTGATCGCCACCAGTGCACAGGCGCAATCGGTCGCCACTGAACAGACCCGCGTCTATGCGATCCCCGCGGGCGATCTGGACGGCGCGCTGAATCGCTTCGCCAGCGAAGCCGACATCCTGCTTTCGGTGGACTCGCGCCTGACCGCAGGCAAACGCAGCGCCGGACTCAGCGGCAGTCATTCAGTGGATGCCGGCCTTGCCCAATTGCTCGCCGGCACAGGCCTGCGGCCGCTCAAGGCTGGGGATAACTACGCACTGGAGGCCGCCGTGAGCAGCGGCAGTTCGCTGGAGCTGGGTGCCACCAGCATCAATGCCAACGGCCTGGGCGACACCACCGAAGGCAGCGGCTCGTACACCACAGGCGCCGTGACCATCGGCAAAGGCCAGCACTCGCTTAAAGACACGCCACAATCGGTCACGGTGATGACTCGCAAGATGCTCGATGACCAGAACCTCAACACCATCGAGCAGGTCATGGAGAAAACCCCAGGCATCACCGTGTACGACTCGCCCATGGGCGGCAAGTACTTCTACTCCCGCGGCTTCCGCATGACCGGGCAGTATCAGTACGACGGCGTGCCCCTGGACATCGGCAGCAGTTATGCACAAGCCGACAGCTTCTCCAGCGACATGGCCATTTATGACCGTGTCGAAGTGCTGCGCGGTGCAGCGGGGATGATGAAAGGCGCTGGCGGCACGGCGGGTGGCGTCAATTTCGTGCGCAAGCGCGGCCAGTACACCCCCCATACTCAGTTGTCTCTCTCTGCCGGCACCTGGGACAACTACCGCGCCCAGGTCGATACCGGCGGCCCGCTCAATGAAGCCGGCACCATTCGCGGCCGGGCCGTGGCGACCCAGCAAAGTCGCCACTACTTCTACGACGTCGCCGAGCGCAAGGATCAGATCTATTACGGCGCCGTGGATTTCGACCTGAGCGCCGACACCACGTTCGGCCTGGGCGTCGCCTACGAAGACCTGGACGCAACGCCCTGCTGGGGCGGCATGCCACGCTACGCCGATGGCAACGACCTGAAGCTCAGCCGCGCGACCTGCCTGAACCCTGCCTGGAACAACCAGCGCAGCAAGCGCACCACGCTGTTCGGTGATCTGAAGCACCAGCTCAACGACAATTGGGCGCTCAAGGTAGCGGGTGTCTGGTCGCGCAATACCCAGGACATGGAATACGCCTTTCCCAGTGGCTCGGTACCGGTGGGCGCCAGCAGCTCAAACACCCTGGTACTGGGCAGCATCTATGATTACGACCAGGTGGACTACGGCCTCGATGCCTATGTCGACGGTACGTTCGACGCCCTGGGCCAGCAGCACGAACTGGTGGTTGGCGCCAACACCAGCCGCTCCCACAAGGACGACTTCTTCGCCGTGGCGGCCCTGCCTCAGCGCCAGAACGTGCTCGACCCGGATCATCATCTACCGCAACCAGATGAAAGCTACTACCTGGCCAACGCATCGCGCGGCGGCCCGCTGGACATTCGCATCAAACAGTACGGCGTCTACTCGACCGCTCGCTTGAAACTGGCCGAGCCACTGACCTTGGTATTTGGCGGCCGCGTCAGCTGGTACAAATCCGAAACCGACTCCATCGCTTATTTTCGCGGTGTCGGCACCCCGGCCAATTCGGAAACCACCGAAACCGGGCAGGTCACGCCATTCGCCGGCCTGCTGCTCGACCTCAACGACAACCTGACGGCCTACGCCAGCTATACGGACATCTTCACGCCCCAGGGCAACCTCAAGACCATCGATGGCAGCACCCTGAAACCGCTGATCGGCAAAAGCTATGAGCTGGGCATCAAGGGCGAGTGGTACGAAGGCCGTTTGAACAGCTCATTCAGCCTGTTCCGCACCCTCCAGGAAGACGCCGCCCAGACCGACCCGAACTGTGCCGACGGCAGCTGTTCGCAAAACTCCGGCAAGGTGCGCGCCCAGGGCTTCGAAGCGGAAATCAGCGGTGAAGTCATCGACCGCCTGCAACTGCTGGCCGGCTACACCTACACCCAGACCAAGGTGCTGGAAGATGCCGACCCGAACCAGAATGGCGTGTCGTACAACTCCTACGTGCCGCGGCATCTGCTGCGCGTATGGGGTGATTACAGCCTCAGCGGGCCACTGGAGCGTTTCACCGTGGGCGCCGGCTTCAACGCCCAGAGCGACAACTACCGCACCTCGCCGATCAGCGGCAATAACATCTCCCAAGCGGGCTACACCATCTGGAACGGCCGCATCGGCTACCGCGTCGATGACACCTGGTCGCTGGCCCTCAACGGCAACAACCTGTTCGACAAGCGCTACTACACCACCGTCGGCACCGAAGGCTTCGGCAACTTCTACGGCGAGCCGCGCAACTTCATGCTGTCCGTAAAGGCGGACTTCTAGGCCGGTATACGCTAGCTGATCGTCCCCACGCCGGGCGTGGGAACGATCAGCATCAGGCAGCGGCGGTGATGCGCATGGCTTCGCCCGGCCCGAACGGCCGGTCTCCGAGAATCGTCGCGCGGTGCATGATGCGCCGCTGCGGGCGGTAGTCGTCGCAGGCGTAGTGCTGGGTCAGGCGGTTGTCCCACAACGCCAGGTCGCCCTGGCGCCATTGCCAGCGCACGGAAAACTCCGGCCGGGCGATCTGTTTGCACAGCATCTGCAGCAGCGCGGCGCTTTCGCCGGGCTCCAGCTCATTGATGCGCGTGGTGAACGCCTCACTGACGAACAGGCCCTTGCGCCCGGTTTCCGGGTGCACGCGAATCACCGGATGAATCACCGGCGGGTTGGCGGCGCGGGCAGCGTTCCATTTCTCCAGGGCATCGGGGGTATTGCCGAAGCGCTCCAGCGGAAACGACAGGGTCAGGTCATGCACCGCGCTCAGGCCGTCGAGCAGGTTGCGGATCGGCGCGGACAGCGCTTCGTAGGCCGCCGAGCAACTGGCCCACAGGGTGTCGCCGCCATGGGCCGGTACGTGCCGGGCGCTGAGCAACGAGCCCAGCGGGGGCGACTGAATGAACGACACATCCGAGTGCCACAGGGCGTTGTCACGCAGGTCGTTGAGGTCGGTATCCAGCAGCAGGATTTCCGGCTGCGCCTCGATCTTCGGGTAGATCGGATGAATGTGCAGGTCACCGAACATCGCCGCCGCATTACGTTGCTGTGCGGGCGCCAGCAACTGGTCGCGAAAGAACAGCACCTGATGTTCCAGCAGGCCCTGATGCAGCGCGGCATGGGTCAGCCGATCCAGCGGCTGCGACAGGTCGATACCGGTCACGCGGGCACCGAGGGCCTGGCCGATACGTTCGAAATGGATGCTCATGTCGTCTAGTTCCAGGACGCAAAACGTTTTTGCAGAGCCCGCAGACCGAGCTCGATGGTCAGGGCGATGCCGGCGATCAGCAGGATGCCGACCACCACCACATCGGTGGCGAGGAACTGCGCGGCGGACTGCACCATGAAGCCCAGGCCCTGGTTGGCGGCGATCAGCTCGGCAGCGACCAAGGTCGACCAGCCGACACCAAGCGCGATACGCAGACCGGTGAGAATGTCCGGCAACGCGCTGGGCAGAATCACATGGCGCACCACCTGCGCACGGCTGGCGCCCAGGCAACGCACCGCCTGGATGCGCGCCTTGTCGACGCGGCGCACGCCGCCGACGGTGGCGATCAGCAACGGTGCGAATAGCGCCATGTAGATGAGCAATACCTTGGACAGCTCGCCGATGCCGAACCAGATCACCATCAGCGGCAGATAGGCCAACGGCGGAATCGGCCGGTAGAACTCCACCAGCGGGTCGAGCGCGGCGTTGAGCGTCGGGTTCAGGCCCATGGCGATGCCCAGCGGCACGGCCGTGGCCACTGCCGCCAGCACCGCGATCAGTACGCGCCCCAGGCTGGTACCCAGGTGCTGCCACAGGGTGGCGTCCAGGTAACCGTCGTGCAGCAGCCCCTTGAGCGCCACCAACAGCTGCTCGGGCGCCGGCAGGAAGATGCTGTCGACCCAGCCCAGATGCGTTGCCAGCCACCACAGGCTCGCCAAACCCGCCAGGGTGCCGAAGGCCGCTATCCGGCGGCGGTCGAAGCCGATCACCAACCAACGGCTACGGTTGTTCAGCGTGGGTTGCAGCGCGTCAGAAGGCATGGTCGGCGGGCTCCTGAAGAAAGACATCGAGCAATTCCTGGCGCAGCTTGGCAAAGGCAGGGTCACCCTTGATCGAACGCACCGGCTCGCCGCCGAGATAACGACGGGCGAACGGCAGCCGGCGGCGCAACACCGCACGGGCAGGCGGACCGTCGAGCACGATCAGATCGGTGGCCAGGAACAGCGCTTCGTCGACGCTGTGGGTAATCAGAAACAGGCCCTTGCCGGTGCGCTTCCAGACGTCGAGCAGCAGCACCTGCATGCGTTCGCGGGTCAGTGCATCGAGGGCGCCGAAGGGCTCGTCGAGCAGCAGAAAATCCGGGTCGACCGCCAGGGCGCGTGCCAGCCCCAGGCGCTGACGCTGGCCACCGGACAGCTCGGACACCTGGTGATGCGCATGGCTGGCCAGGCCCACCAGCTCCAGCACTTCAAGAGCCCGCGCATGCCGCTGCGCCTTGTTCAGGCCGCGCAGGCGCAGGCCCAGCGCAACGTTGTCGAGGGCATCTAGCCAGGGCATCAGCGCGTCATCCTGAAACACCACGCCGCGCTCGCCGCCCGGCCCCTCCAGGGTTTTGCCGTCGATATGCACCCGACCGCTGTGCGCTGGCTGAAAACCGGCCAGCACGTTGAGCAGGCTGGATTTGCCACAGCCCGACGGGCCGAGCACCACCACGGACGTGCCCTTTTCGATCTGCAGATCGAAGCTGTCGAGAATGACCTGCGAGTGGCCGCGGCGCTGAAAACTCAGGCTGACCCGCTCGGCGTTCAGTCGGCTCATGGTCGACTCCTCAATTAAAAAAGCCCCTCCGAAAAGGGGCGAAACCTGGCTTGAAGGTAATTCGGGGTTACTGCGCCTTGCGCACGTAATCGGCGCTTACGTAGGGCGAGTAATCCGGCAGCACGGCGGGAATGCGCTTCTGTTCCTTGAGGAACTCGGCGGTGCGGGCGGTGGCCTTGGCAGTGCCGCCACCAAGCAACTCGGCGCTCACCTGCTGCCCGGCATTGGGGTAGGTCGAACCGGCCAGCAGCTCGGGAACATCGGCGGGGTTGGCGCCGATCAACTTGGCGATCTTCCTGGCCTGCTCGGAGTCGGCGGTCCATTTGGCGACGTTGGCCTGGTAGTCGGCGAAGGCCTCGAGGGTCACGCCAGCGAACTCGGCCAGTACTTCAGGGTGCTTCTCGGCGAAATCCTTGCGGGCGACCCACACCTCGAACGTTGGCGCGCCCCACTTGCCGACTTCGGCAGCATCGGTCAGCACCTTGCCACTGCGCTTGATTTCACCCAGCGCGGGCGACCAGACGAAAGCGCCGTCGATGTCGCCGCGCTTCCAGGCGGCGTTGATCTCGGCGGGGTTGAGATTGACGATCTTCACCTTGCTCGGGTCGATCTTCCAGTGCTTCAACGCGCCGAGCAGGCTGTAGTGGGAGGTGGACACGAACGGCGTGGCGATGGTCTTGCCGACCAGTTGCTCGGGGCTGTCGATGCCGCTGCCGTTGCGCACCACCAGTGCCTCGGCCGCATTGATTTCGGCAGCGACCAGGAAGGCCACCAGCGGCAGTTTTCGCGAAGTGGCGGCGGCCAATGGGCTGGAACCGAGGTTGCCGATCTGCACATCACCGGAAGCCAGCGCCGTCACTACGTCGGCACCGGAGTTGAAACGACGCCAGTCGAGCTTTTCGCCGATGGCTTTTTCGTAGGCACCGTCGGCCTGGGCGACCTTGGACGGATCCACACCGGTCTGGTAACCGATAACGATTGGGTCAGCAGCCTTCACCTGCAGGCTGGTGGCAGCCACGACGGCGAGCAGCAGGGTCTTGATGGTGTGTTTCATGGGCAACTCCTCGCAAAAGGGCACCAGGCTGTCCCGGCTACCGCGCGCCTCAACGGCGCTGTTGCGAGAAATTTATGGTTATAAAAAATAACTCTCCAATAACATTTAACGATTAGCTTAGAGCTGCCCATGCCAGCCACGAGTCGAGTAGCGGCGCCTGCCCCAAGGGCTCAGCTCCAATATGGCGTCAGCTGGCCGCGGCAAATGGAGCAAGGCGCTCGACCAGTTGCCTCTGGAAATCGTCGCTGAATACGATGCCGCGTTTACTCTCGACCAGCTCGCGAGCGTTGAAGCGCGCCTTGAACCAGTCTTCGACGAAACCCGGTGCATAGCCGCCTGTGCTGAAGCCTCGCCCGCCGAAGGCGATCATCGCGCAATATGCCTCCAGGTACTGTCCCCGGCTCTCGATGCGATGACGGTGCTGGTAGACCCAGAACTGCACGTCATACAGCAGGTACGAAAGCGGGTCGGCATGCAGCGAGAAGTGGCGTTTTTCCTCGAGCAATTGCACAGCGATCGCGCGGACGGCTGCGCCGATAGCTGGAACCAGCGGAAAATCGTTCAGCAACGGCGCGAGCGTCTCGGAGAACTCACCTTCCGTGACCCGCCGCAGATCTTCCTGATAATCCTCCTCGGAGGTATCGAAGGCTTCTTCAGTGACCAGCCCGCGCACGAAGGTCTCGAAATCCTTGGCCAGGAAGGTGATTTGATAGTCACCTTCCTGGTCGACGTGCACCACCTGCGGCTCGCCCTGGGGACCGCAAGTACGGTAGTCGAGCGCGATCATGTCGTGGCCGGCGGACGGGCAGTCGCAGATGTACACGCCGATGTCCGGGTAGCCCCACTCCTGCACCATGAAACGGCTGCCCAGCTCACCACACAGCGAGTACCGCTTGTCCCGCCCGATGCTGAGAAAACCGGTGATTGCAGCGTGGTCCTCGGCCCATGAGGTCGGCTCCTCGGTGGGGAAGCAGCACGTGTGCGGCGTGCCTCCGTTATGCCGCCGCATGAATGCGACATAGGAGGCAGGCAAACGGTAGCCCAGCTCCGCTTCGAGCTCGGCAATCAGCGTGTCGCTGGGCGGCACGTCGGTGAACTCCTTGCGGGCGTAGGCGCTGTCATCCCAGAACGCCTGCAGGTCTATGTCGTCAGGAAAGCGGCTCATGGACGTCCTCCAAGGTGGCACTTGGCGCAGACCAGTAATCGCCCCTGCAACGATGGGTTCGTACGGGGCCTGGTTTTGCCGATGCTCAATGACCAATTCATGCCTGGGACCCTCCTGGATAACTGTGCGTGCTCAGACTACCCGCGCAGCGCTTGGTTTGCTCGCCAAGGCCGCTCGCCCTGTCGACAGCCACTTGGGATTGCCTCGCCCAGGCAGTAGAATCCGCCGTTTTTCCAGGCAGCCACGACCATGCAACCAGGCGACTCACCACGTAACGGCGAACTGATCTACGGCCTCGAAGACCGCCCGCGCCCGCTGGTGGCTATCCTCGCTGCGTTACAGCATCTGCTGGCGATCATCGTGCCGATCGTCACCCCGGGCCTGCTGATCTGCCAGGCGCTGGGCGTGTCGGCCCGCGACACCAACCTGATCGTGTCCATGAGCCTGGTGATTTCCGGTATCGCCACCTTTGTTCAGTGCCGTCGCTTCGGCCCGCTGGGTGCCGGCCTGCTAGTCGTGCAGGGCACCAGCTTCAACTTCGTCGGCCCGCTGATCGCCGGTGGCGCGCTGATGGTCAAGCAGGGCACGCCGGTGGAAGGCGTGATGGCGGCGATCTTCGGCGTGGTGATCGCCGGCTCGTTCGTGGAGATCGGCATCTCGCGCATCCTGCCGTTCGTGAAGAAGCTGATCACCCCGCTGGTCACCGGCATCGTGGTGCTGATGATCGGCCTGACGCTGATCAAGGTCGGCCTGATCAGCATGGGCGGCGGTTACGGCGCCATGGCCAACGGCACCTTCGCCAACGGCGAGAACCTGCTGCTGTCCGGCGTGGTGCTGGCGGTGATCGTGGTGCTCAACCGCATCCCCGTTGTCTGGATGCGCAGCTGCGCCATCGTCATCGCCCTGCTGGTCGGCTACGCGTTGGCCGGCTACCTGGGCCGCCTGGACTTCACCGGCATGCACCAGGCCGAGCTGTTCCAAGTGCCGACGCCGCTGCACTTCGGCCTGGGCTTCTCGTGGAGCCTGTTCATCCCGATGCTGGTGATCTACCTGGTGACCTCCCTGGAAGCCATCGGCGACGTCACCGCCACCAGCAAGGTATCCGGCCAGCCGGTGGAAGGCCCGCTGTGGATGCAACGCATCAAGGGCGGCGTGCTGGTCAACGGCGTCAACTCGCTGCTGGCCGGTGTGTTCAACACCTTCCCCAGTTCGATCTTCGCCCAGAACAACGGGGTGATTCAGCTGACCGGCATCGCCAGCCGCCACATCGGTGTGTGGATCGCCCTGGTGCTGGTGATCCTCGGCCTGTTCCCGGCGGTGGCCGGGATCATCCAGGCCGTGCCGGAGCCGGTGCTCGGTGGCGCGGCAATGGTCATGTTCGGCGCCGTGGCGGCTTCGGGTATCAACATTCTCGCCGGTATCGAGCTGGATCGCCGCGCGCTGCTGATCATCGCCGTGTCCCTGGCCCTCGGCCTCGGCGTTTCCCAGGTGCCGGAATTCCTCGCCCATATGCCCGCGGCGCTGCGCAACGTGCTGGAGTCGGGCGTGGCCACCGGCGGCATCTGTGCCCTGGTGCTCAACTGGTTCCTGCCGGAAAGCCCGGCCAAGGCTGGACAAAACGGCTAAGCCAGGGTGCAAGCCACCCCGGCGAGCTGCGGTGCCCTCAGCGCAGCTTCTCGAGCATCTGGTAGTACCACATGCCCGCCGCCAGCATCGGGTTGCCGAGCTGGTCGCCCAGCGGCACCTTGATGTGCTTGCAGGCGGCGAAGGTGTCGAACTGCTCCAGGTCGCCGGTGATCGCCTTGGCCATGATCTCGCCCATGATGTGGCTGGTGGCCACGCCGTGGCCGGAGTAACCCTGGCAATACCAGACGTTGCCCGACAGCTTGCCCAGCTGCGGGATGCGGTTCATCACGATGCCCATGGCGCAGCTCCACTGGAAGTCGATCGGCACGCCCTTGAGTTGTGGAAAGGTGCGCTCGATGCAGGGGCGCAGCTCGCCGGCGATATCCCGTGAATCACGCCCGGAGTAGTTGGCGCCGCCGCCGAACAGCAGGCGGCCATCGCCGGTGAGGCGGTAATAGTCGAGCACGAAGCGGCAGTCGTACACCGCCAGGTCCTGCGGGTTGATCTCGCCGGCCAGCTCGCCCAGCGGCGCGGTGGTGACGATCCCGCCCATGGCCGGGAAGATCAGGCCCTTGAGCTGGCGACGCTCCAGCTTGTGGTACACGTCGCCGGCCAGCAGCACCTGTTTGGCTTCGATGCGCCCGCCGGTGGTGACCACCGCCGGGCGTGGGCCGTGGACGATCTCCAGCACCTCGGAATGTTCGAAGATCAGCGCCCCCAGGTGCTCGGCCGCCCTGGCCTCGCCGAGGCACAGGTTGAGCGGGTGAAGGTGCATGTTGCGGGTGTTCTTCAGCGCCCCGCAGTACAGGTCGCTGCCCAGTTGCGCCCGCACGCCGGCGGCGTCGAGCAGCGTCACGTCATCACCCATGCCACGGCGCAGCGCTTCGTCGTAGGTCGCCTGGAGCTCGTACATATGGCTGGTTTTCATCGCCGTATGCAGGTGGCCGTGCTTGAGGTCGCAGGCGATGCCGTACCGGGCCACGCGGCGCTTGATGATTTCATGACCTCTCCAGCGCAGGTGCCAGATGAAGTCGTCCACCTCCTCGCCCAGGGTGTTGCGCATCTGCTTGCGCATGGCCTCGTCGCCGGACAGGCTGCCGGTGACCTGGCCACCGTTGCGCCCGCTGGCGCCCCAGCCGACCTTGTGGGTTTCCACCACGGCGACCTTGAGGCCGCGCTCGGCCAGCTCCACCGCGGTGGCGATGCCGGTGAAGCCGCCGCCGATAATGGCCACGTCCACGCTCACGCTGCCCTGCAGCGTCGGGTAGTCGCTCTCGAAGTTGAGCGAGGCCGCGTAGTAGGACGGCGCGCGCACGGCGGCGGGTTCGACGGGTTGATTGCTTGCGTTCATTGCATGTCCTTGGGGTGCGCTGGCATCGATAAATCAGCTATCGGGGCTAAAGCCGCTCCCACAGAGCGCTTGTGTAGAAGGGGCCGGGCGGCGATCCGCTTCAACCCCGAGTATTGCAAAGAGGTGCCCTCAGGCGTTGCTCAGGTACCAGCGCCAGTCCTGCTCGCCGACCTCGCCCATGAACTGGCGGTGTTCAGCGTGCTTGATCGCCAGATACACCTTGAGAAACGCCTCGCCAAAGGCCTCGCGGGCCCACTCGGAATGCTCAAGTGCATGGATGGCTGCCGACCACTGGGTGGGCAGGTGCTCGGTGGCCTGGGCATAGCCGTTGCCCTCGACCGGCGCCCCGGGGTCCAGCGCCTCGCGGATGCCCCGGTGGATGCCGGCGAGCATCGCCGCCGCGGCGAGATAGGGGTTGGCATCGGCGCCGCAGATGCGGTGCTCGACGTGCCGGGTGTTGGCCGGGCCTCCGGGCACGCGCAGGCTGACGGTGCGGTTGTCCACGCCCCAGGTGGGCGCCAGCGGTGCATAGCTGTTGGCCTGAAAGCGCCGGTAGGAGTTGGCGTTGGGGCAGAACAGCAACAGCGAATCGAGCAGGCTGGCGAGCATGCCGCCGACTGCCTGGCGCAGCAATGGCGTGCCTGCAGGGTTCTCACTGGCGAACAGGTTGCTGCCCTGCCTATCGGCCAGGCTCACGTGCATATGCATGCCGGTGCCGGCCAGGTGATCGAAGGGCTTGGCCATGAAGCAGGCCTGCATGCCGTGGGCATGGGCCACGCCCTTGACCAGGCGCTTGTAGCGCACCGCCTGGTCCATGGCCGCCAGCGCAGGGCCGTGCTCCAGGGTGATTTCCACCTGGCCGGGGGCGTACTCGGAAATCGCCGTGCGCACCGGAATGCCCTGGGCCTTGCAGGCCGCGTAGAGATCCTTGAGGAACGGTTCGATCTGCTCCAGCTCGCGCAGACCATACACCTGGGTCTGCCGCGGGCGACCGCCATCGGCGTCCAGGGCCGGCTGCGGGCGCCCGTAGGCATCGCGTTTCCGGTCGAGCAGGTAGAACTCCAGCTCACAGGCCATCACCGGGTGATAGCCGTCCGCCTCGAGCTGCTCGATCACCCGCACCAGCAACTGGCGCGGATCGGCCGGGGTGGCCGGCAGGCCTTCGGTGGGGTGCATCGACACCTGCACGGCTGCGGTGGGAATCTGTCGCCAGGGCAAACGCACCAGACTGCCGGGCAGCGGGTAGGCGCGGCAGTCGATGTCGCCAACCTCCCAGACCAGGCCGGTGTCCTCGACATCCTCGCCCTGAATGGACAGGCCGAGCAGGGTGCTCGGCAGCGGCCGCCCGCTCTGGTACAGCGCCAGCAGCTCCTCACGGTGCAGCAGCTTGCCGCGCGGCACGCCGTTGGCGTCGAGGATGAACAACTCGATCAGTTCGATATCGGGGTGGCGCGCGAGGAAATCCTCGGCGTCCTGCAGGGGTGCGAATGGCATGGTGTCGGCTTCTCACAAGGCCACGGGCGGCCGTTGAGGCGACCCGGATTGGCTAGACGGCTGCAGGGCAGCCACGTGCATCAACAGGTGAGGAGTGCATCCGGCGGGCGGGCGTGGCGGCAATGCCAGAGCGCCCAGAAGGCAAGGATCTGCGGCAGCGCCGTGGGTTCGGGCGCCCGCCCCCGCGAGCGCAGGGCCGGCAGGGCAAGAGCGTGGGCGAGGCTGCAGAGCGCAATAGACATGCCAGCGAGGCTCGCACGCCGCGACAGTCAGGTTAAATCGTTATTGGCGCATCTTCAGATAGCCCGCGGCTAAACAATAGTGATCACGGCTCCGGCTTGTAACCCAGCCGCAGGCCACCCCAATGCTTGCCCTGCACGTGGATCGGCACCGACAGGTCGTGCATCAGCTCGCCGGTATCGCGCATGTAGGTCTGCAGCAACACGCGCTGCTTGTGGCTGCCGCAACGGATGCCGGTGCGGTCGTTGAACATCCGCTTGCTGCGGCTCTTCACGGTGTCCACGGCGCGGTCACCGGTGGGCGGATGGTTGAACGCCTGGTTATGGGTCGGCACGTAGCCTTCCGGCGTGGTGGCGATGGCGAACACCAGGCCTTCGTGGCGCTTGAGCAGCGGCTCCTGGATGGCCGGCAGCACGCCATCGGCGTAGCTGTCGAAGCGCGTGCGGAACTTGGCCGGGAAGCTGTTCGGGATTGGCTGGTACTGGCGGTCGAACAGGTCCGCCAGGCTGATGCGCCCGGCCTGGATGTCGGCCTCGAATTGCGCGGCAATCGCCGCTGCGCCTTCCAGCGCGAGGTCGTAGATGCGCTGGTGATAGTCGTCGAGGCCGACGCTGGCCAGCTGCTCGCTGACGCTCTCCGCCTGGCCAACCAGTTGCTCGGCGGCCTTGCCCAGCTGGCGGGTCTGGTCTTCGCTGCTGCGCACGTCGCCACGCAGTTGCTCGACGGCCACCAGCAATTCGGCCAGGTGTTCGTGGTTGCTCGCCGTACCGGCGCTGATCTGCTCCACCTGAGCATCCACGTCGGCGGCCAGGTCGGCGATGCCACGCAGTTGCTCGCCGGTGAACTCGATCTGCCGGGCGGCCGCCTCCAGCTCCTCGGCCTGGCGCTGGATATGGCTGACCACCGCGGCGCTCTGCTGGCGAATATCGGCAACCATCTGCCCCACCTCGCCGGTGGCGCTGGCGGTTCGTCCGGCCAGGCTGCGCACCTCGTCGGCAACCACCGCGAAGCCACGCCCCTGCTCGCCGGCGCGAGCGGCCTCGATGGCGGCATTGAGCGCCAGCAGGTTGGTCTGGCTGGCGATGGACTGGATCACCTGGGTGACCTGCTCGATCTGCTCGGTCCGCGCGCCGAGGCCATCGATCAACTCGCGGCTGGCAGCAGCCTGGGCACTGAGCTGCTGCATGCGGCCGATGGCCTGCTGCAACTCGCTCTGGCCGCTGGCGCTGCTGGCGCGCACGGTCTGTGCGGCACCGAGGGTCTGCCCGGCGCGCTCGGCGTTGCTCTGCTCGGTGCGGGTCACGGCGTGGGCGCCTTCGCTGATCTGCTCGACCGCCGCCAGCTGCGACTGCAACCTGCCGGCCAGCTGCTGCACGGTGAAGGCCACCTGGGCGGCGGACAATGCGTTATGGCAGGTGTGCTGCGACAGACTCTGGCTCAGCTCGTCCAGCGAAGCCGCGGGGGCAGCCGCAGACGCTACCGCCGCCGGGCGGCGCCACGGGCCGAGCCACGGCCACAGCGACAATCCAAGCAAGGCGATGACGAAGGCATAGCCAGGCAGCTGCACCTGCTGCCAGACCACCAGCAGCGCGAGCAGGCCGAGCACATGCAAGGCCAAAGCGAATCGATCACGAGTAAACCCTGCATCCATGGCGCACCTCGTTGTTCTTATGGTGTGGCGATGGCAGCCATCTGGCTGCTCGGCAGAGTGCCGCGCCTATCTCCAGGGTCTGTTCCCGTTTCACGCACGGCCGCGCCGAAGCCCTTCGGGTTGCGCAGGAAATCTCGCCATGCGTCGTTGGAGGACTTGGCAAGGGAACACCATTACCTGCGTCCTCCGCCTAGCCTGGCGACATTTCTCGCGGCAACGCGGCTCGCGCTGAAACGGGAACAGACCCTAGTTCATCGACCGTGCGGGCAAAATCTATAGCCGCAAGGCCAAGCGGATCAGTTGACCACTCGCATGCGTGTCAGGCTATGGCACTTTGGTCGCAGAGGGCAAACGCCGATCAGCGTTCGAGGCGATGGCGCTTGACGAAGGCGCGGTCGAAGTAGTCCTTGCAGCGCCCGTAGAGCTGCCCACCGGCGCTCCACTGGTGCCAACCCAGCAGCGCACCGCCATCGCCGCTGGCCAGCAGCAGCGGGCGCTGGCCGTGCGTCTTGTAGTCACGCAGCGCGCCGCCGCGCAGGGCCGCAGACAGGTTGGCAGCGAGCACCGGCACCTGGCGCATCGAATACAGGCCGCTCTTGCGCACTCCGGGCAGGCTGGCGCAATCGCCGACGGCGAATACCTGCGGGTGGGAATGGCTTTGCAGCGTGGGGGCGGTGTGCACGAAGCCATCGCCATCGCAGCTCAGGCCGCTGGCGGCGATCCACGGCAGCGCCTGGGCACCGCTGGCCAGCAGCAGGCGGTTACCGCGCCATACGGATGCCTCGCCGCTGATCAGGCAGTTGCCGTCGATACGGCTGATCGGACAGTGCTCGCGCACCTGCACGCGGCGCATGCGCAAGTGG
Organism: Pseudomonas sp. URMO17WK12:I2; assembly: GCF_003253735.1. Lineage (GTDB taxonomy): Bacteria > Pseudomonadota > Gammaproteobacteria > Pseudomonadales > Pseudomonadaceae > Aquipseudomonas. The sequence continues at coordinate 1,185,018 of NZ_QKYW01000001.1, forward strand.
CCCCAGGCGCGCATGCGCAAACCGGCGCAGTGGCCGGCCAGCAGCGGCTCACCACAGAACAGCGCCAGCTGCGGCACCTGGTCGGCGAGCGCCAGGGCCATCTCCACCCCCGCCACGCCGCCGCCGAGAATCGCCAGCGGCTGCGGGTCACGCTGCCAGGCCTGCCAGCCGCTGATGAACTGATCTACCGGCTTCACCGCCAGCACGTCCATCCCCTCACCCTCGCGGGGCGGGCAGGCAACCTGGTCGCCGACGTTGAGCGACAGCCAGTTGCCCTGCAGCACGCGGCCATCGGCCAACGTCAGTTGGCGGGTGGCGGCGTCCAGCGCAGCAACGGGGGCGACGATCAGCTCGACCTGCGCCGCCTGGCACAGTGCGCTCAGGCCGATCTGGCAATCCTGGGGCGAATAACGACCACCGACCAGTCCGGGCAGCATGCCAGCGTGCCAGGTGTGCTCGGCACCCGCCACCAGGGCAATACGACCCGCCGGCCGCTCGATCAGCGCCCAGCGCCGCAGAACCCCGAGATGGGCCGGGCCTGCGCCTACCAGCAACAGATCGTGGTCAATCATCTACACCGATATCCTTGAGAACCTGGGAGCGACGTGCCGCCCCTGTGGGCGAGCACCGCGAGCTTTGACCGAAATAGGCGCGCAATGATCCCGCCGCCGACAGGGTTGTCGGAGCATGGCGGCAGCCGGCCGTTTCGAGCAAGTGAAGAGACGCTTGCGGCGGGTTTTCGACACATTTTTCCTGCGGTTATTCCCCAGCGCTGCAACCCCCGGACTCTGTACGGCGGTTTAAAACGCAGGCAAAAAAAGACCCGCCGAAGCGGGTCCTTTCCAACGACCATGGCTTACGCCAGTTCGTCGAAGCACTCGGCCACGATGGCGATGCCTTTTTCCAGTTGGGCGTCCGGGATGGTAACCGGCATCAGGAAGCGCACCACGTTGTAGTAGGTGCCGCACGACAGCAGGATCAGGCCCTTCTCGCGCGCCTTGGCGACGATCTTGCCAGTCAGCTCGGCAGCCGGTTTGCTGTAGTCGCCACCCTCGAACAGTTCGATGGCGATCATCGAACCCAGGCCACGTACGTCACCGATCACCTTGTGCTTGGCAGCGATGTCACGCAGGCCGGCTTTCAGCTTCTCGCCAACGGCATTGGAGCGATCCAGCAGCTTCTCCTCGTCGAACACCTTGAGCACGGCCAGGGCCGCGGCGCAGGCGATCGGGCTGCCGGCATAGGTGCCGCCCAGGCCACCGGGGGCGATCTTGTCCATGATCTCGGCCTTGCCGCTGACGCCGGAGATCGGGAAGCCGCCGCCGACGGACTTGGCGAAGGTGGTCAGGTCCGGCACCACGCCCAGTTGCTCGGTGGCGAAGAAGGTGCCGGTACGGCCAGCGCCGGTCTGCACTTCGTCGGCGATCAGCAGGATGCCGTGCTGGTCGCACAGGGCGCGCAGGCGCTGCATGAAGGCTGGCGAGTTGACGTAGAAACCGCCTTCGCCCTGCACCGGCTCGATGATGATCGCGGCGATGTCCTGAGGCTGGGCATCGTTCTTGAAGATGCGCTCGATGCTGGCAATGGATTCGTCTTCGCTGACGCCATGCAGCTCGCACGGCGCGATGGCGCGGTACACACCGGCAGGCATCAGGCCCATGCCGGCGGAGTATGGCGCGACCTTGCCGGTCAGCGACAGGGTCATCATGGTGCGGCCGTGGTAGGCGCCGGTAAAGGCGATCACCCCAGCACGGCCGGTAGCGGCACGGGCGATCTTCACGGCGTTCTCGACGGCTTCGGAGCCCGAGGTGACCAGCAGGGTCTTCTTGGCGAAGTCGCCCGGTACGCGCTTGGCGATTTCTTCGCACAGCTCGATGTAGGGCTCGTAGGCCAGCACCTGGAAGCAGGTGTGGGTCAGCTTGGTCAGCTGCTCCTGAACGGCGGCAACCACTTTCGGGTGCAGGTGGCCGGTGTTCAGTACGGCGATGCCCCCGGCGAAGTCGATGTACTCACGGCCTTCGACGTCCCATACGGTGGCGTTCTCGGCACGCTCGGCGACGATCGGGTGGATCTGGCCGACGCCACGCGGTACGGCGGCCTGGCGGCGTTGCAGCAGGGATTCGTTGGTCTTGCTCATGGCTTCCTCATTCACCGCTCATCGTCGGTGTGGTTCAAGGATGAAATGACCGGGTCAGCGCCGTCGCAGCATACGATGATCGACTGCAACACTCGCCCCGATCACAGGGACTATTTTTGCTTTCACGCACTATCGGAGCGTAGCGAGCAAAGGTCAGGCAAGGCGGCGGGGTCGGGAAAAAGCGGAGTTGGCTGTTGCCAATGAGCATTTTTCCCGGCCCCGCCAACGCAGCATCACCGAAGCGCAGTAGCGACTGCCTAGATGCTCAGGCAGAGGTACTTGATTTCAAGGTAGTCCTCGATGCCGTACTTGGAGCCTTCACGGCCCAGGCCGGAGGCCTTGATGCCGCCGAACGGCGCCACTTCGTTGGAGATCAGACCGGTGTTGATGCCGACCATACCGTATTCCAGGGCCTCGGCCACGCGGAACACGCGGGAGAGGTCACGCGCATAGAAGTAGGAAGCCAGACCGAACTCGGTGTCGTTGGCCATGGCGATCACTTCGGCTTCGTCCTTGAAACGGAACAGCGGCGCCAGCGGGCCGAAGGTTTCGTCCTTGGAGACCAGCGCATCCTTCGGCACGTCGGCCAGGATGGTCGGCTCGAAGAAGGTACCGCCCAGGGCATGGGCCTTGCCGCCGGAGAGAATCTTGGCGCCTTTGGAAACGGCGTCCTCGATGTGCTCCTTGACCTTGGCCACGGCTTTCTCGTCGATCAGCGGGCCGGTGGTGGTGCCCTCTTCCAGACCGTTGCCGATCTTCAGCTTCTCGACCGCGACCTTGAGCTTCTCGGCGAACGCATCGTAGACGCCGTCCTGCACGTAGATGCGGTTGGCGCACACGCAGGTCTGACCGTTGTTGCGGTACTTGGAGATGATCGCGCCTTCGATGGCCTTGTCCAGGTCGGCATCGTCGAACACGATGAAGGGCGCGTTGCCACCCAGCTCCAGGGACACCTTCTTGATGTCCTGGGCGCATTCGGCCATCAGCTGGCGGCCGATCTCGGTGGAGCCGGTGAACGACAGCTTGCGCACGATCGGGTTGCCGGTCAGCTCGCTGCCGATATCGCCGGCGCTGCCGGTCACCACGCTGAACACGCCAGCCGGAATGCCGGCACGGGTGGCCAGCTCGGCCAGGGCCAGGGCGGAGTATGGGGTCTGCGAAGCCGGCTTGAGCACCATGGTGCACCCAGCAGCCAGCGCCGGGCCGGCCTTGCGGGTGATCATCGCCGCCGGGAAGTTCCACGGGGTGATGGCGGCGGTCACGCCGATCGGCTGCTTGATGACGATCAGGCGCTTGTCGGCCTGGTGACCCGGAATGGTATCGCCATAGACGCGCTTGGCTTCTTCGGCGAACCACTCGATGAACGAGGCTGCATAGGCGATCTCGCCCTTGGCTTCGGCCAGCGGCTTGCCCTGCTCGATGGTCATCAGGCGCGCCAGGTCCTCCTGGTTCTCGAGCATCAGCTCGTACCAGCGACGCAGCTTGGCGGAACGTTCCTTGGCGGTCAGTGCACGCCAGGCCGGCAGCGCCTTGTCGGCGGCTTCGATGGCACGACGGGTTTCGGCGGCGCCCATCTTCGGCACTGTGCCGATCACGTCGCCGGTGGCCGGGTTGGTCACCTTGATGGTCTGGCCGCTGTCGGCATCAGCCCAGGCGCCGTTGACGAAAGCTTGCTGGCGGAACAGTTGCGCGTCTTTCAGTTGCATGGCGATCTCCTCTATCCTGGCGCCAAGGCACCAGGAGATGACGAAAGAAGCTGGGCAAGCCCAGTCGTGGGTTGATGCGACAGGCTAGCAGCTGCCTGTAAGTTCGAAGCGAATGCGTCGCCGCAGCTCAGCTTGGGCGATACCGTCGTTTGAAATATCAAACAGATCCTAAGATCAGCTCGAACAAAGGGCAATAGCCCGTTCGAGAAAATTAACAGACCAGCCGATTACCGGCCGTTCGCACAACCCGACCTTAATAGCCGAAGCCCGCCTTTCCCAGCCGCCAAACAAGCCCCGCCAGCAGCATGGACGCACGCCAGCGACATGCGTATGATTGCGCCCCGCAACGCACTCGTAGCTCAGCTGGATAGAGTACTGCCCTCCGAAGGCAGGGGTCGTGGGTTCGAATCCCGCCGAGTGCGCCATATCGATGTTTCCCCTGATCCCACCGGGATGATGCGGAAGCAAAGCACGAAGCCCGCCATGTGCGGGCTTTGTCGTTTCTGGCGCTTGCCGTTTTTTACCTTGAGTCCTTGATGGGGCGCTGCCTCAAGGCATAGGCCGCCTTGCACCACGGCATCCAATGCGATCGTACGGACCTGGCCGGCCTCAACTTTCTACTGGGCAATCTTCCGAGCCAAGACTTGCGGCTTTGTGAGAAGGCACCTTGCTGGATGACGCTGATGCAACGCCAGCACTCAAGAGCTGCTGATGATCAAGGCTCGGGAAAAATCTCTCGGTGCCCGGGCTCGCCGCGTCCTGAAAGCCGACAGTCAATCAATCTAAACCGTGATCCATCGGTAGGTGTCAACTGCATCGTTATCGACTTCAGTCACTCAGGATGCTCACCATGTACAACCCAGCCATTCACGCCAAAGGCGAACTCTCGCGAGGCATTGTCTGGCTCGCTCGAACTGGCTACGCAGCGCGCGGCGTGGTGTATCTGATCATCGGCACCTTCGCCCTGCTCGCCGCCAAAGGGAGCGGTGAGACGGTCGGCACCAAGGGCGCCATCTCGCAGCTGTTGGGGCAACCATTCGGCGAAACGCTGCTGTGGATCATGGTGCTGGGGCTCATCGCCTATGCCGCCTGGCGGCTGACCCAGGCCATTACCGACCCGGAAGATCACGGCACCGACGCCAAGGGGCTCGCCGCGCGTGCAGGCCTTGTCGGTGGCGCCATCAGTTACAGCCTGCTCACCCTGTTCACGCTGGGCCTGCTGGGTAGCTCGCTCGGCGAATCCTCCAGTGGCGGCGGTGGCAATGGGGATTTCCTCTCCGGCCTACTGGGCTGGAAGTATTCGAACTATCTCGTTTACCTGGTCGCACTGGTGCCCCTGGGCGTTGGCATTGCGCACATCATCAAGGGCTGGAAGGCCAAGTTCGAAAAGTACTTCTCTGCCTCGGATGAGGTCATGCACTGGGTCACGCCCATCTCGAAGATGGGTCTGATTGCCCGAGGCGTCTCGTTCCTGGTGGTGTCCGGCATGCTCTTCAGTGGTGGCGCACGCTACGAACCGACCAAGCCACCAGGCTTGGAAGACGCCCTGAATGCCCTGCAGTCGTTGCCCTTCGGCACCTTCTGGCTGGGATTGATTGGCGTAGGACTGATCGCGTTCGCACTCTATAGCTTTTCCGAAGCGATCTGGCGACGTATCGACACGGCAGCAGTCTTTGACTGATTCCTCTCCTTCATGAATGCCCCGTCCCACGGGGCTTTTCATTCAACGGTGCTGCCCACATGAGTGGCAGACCGTTATCCGTCACCGCGACAATTCATCTTAATTCCCATATTTCCACTGTGAACGTAGCCTGGATTGTCGATATTCCAGCGTTTTGAAAAGAGCACGGCATCATCGCAGCCCTGATAAATTCGTCACCGATATCAAAGAGCTTGGTAACCGTTGCTCTGCAGCTTGGAAATACCGGCGAACAGCCGAAATCACAGACTCGCTATCAGCGACCTGATTTTCTGCGCGGTGACTCAATCACCTTGCAGAGTCTGCGCCCCCACCAAAAAATTCTGCCGCAATAAGGTTTCCCGAGTAATCGCCACCAGTGCATCGATCTGCATGTCGGGCATTTCCGTCATGTAGGAGAGGCAGAAGCGCGCTGGCGGGATGGGTGGGTCGCAGGGCAGGGTTTTCAGCAGGTTGAGGGCGAGCATTTCGCGGATCAGCGGTACCGGCAGGATGCCGATGGCGTGGCCGGCGGAGACCAGCTTGGCCATGAAGCTCAGCGAGTTGCTGGAGTGGAAGGCTTCCGACGGTGCGCTGCCGCCCTTGAGCCAGTTCTCGACCACCGAGTACAGGGTCGAGGGCGCCGAGTGGCTGACGATGGGGTGGCCCGCGGCGTGCTCGGGCAGGAAGGGGTCGGCGTCGATGGTCAGTTGCGGTGAGGCGACCCACTGGAAGGTCATCCAGCCGATGAAGATGTCGGTGACATCCTCGCGGGTCGCGGGGTTGGTGAGCAGCGCCAGGTCCAGTTCATGGTCGTTGAGCTTGCGGTTGAGCACCGCGCCGACGTCGATGGTGATCTCCAGGGTGATCTCGGGAAAGTGCGCCTTGATCTCGGCGATCACCGCGGTCAGCCCGACCATCGCCGAGCATTCGTCGGCGCCGAGGCGCAGCCTGCGGTGCTGCTTCTGCTTGGCGGCGAACTGCTCGAGTTTCACACTGTTGTTGAGCGCCAGCTCGGCGTGGCGCAGGGCGATATGACCATCGGCGGTGAGGGTCATGCGCTGTTTGCTGCGGTCGAACAGCTTGACGCTGAGCAGCGATTCCATCTCGCGAATGCGCGAGGAAATGGCCGGTTGGGTGAGGTGAAGGTGGCGGGATGCAGCGTGTACACCGCCCAATCGGGCAGTCCAGTAGAAGGCCTCGATCTGCATCAGGGTAATTCGCATGATAAAAATCGTCCCCTCTTTTGTTCGCTGATTTTTATTATCGCCACAAAAACATGCTTGCTAGGATCGGGCCCACTTCCTGCCCAAAACGAATAATTAAACAGCGCATGTATATTATCGAAGCACTTCCCGAGGCGATTAATCCAGAAGAACTTTCCGTTCTTTTACGCGCCGAGCCCGCCACCATCGGCCATTTCATCACTACCGGAATAGTGAGCCCGCAAATACGGGCGCACTTCGAAAATGTGCGCACCGTGGGCACTGCGGTGACGGTGAAGATGCCTGGCGCCGACGGCGGCATCCTGCATTACGCGATGGGTTGCGCCAGGCCGGGCGACTTTCTGGTGGTCGACCGTTGCGGCGAAAGCGTGACCGCCGCCATGGGCGGCGCCATGGCCTATGCCGCCAAGCAGGCGGGCATCGCCGGGATCATCATCGACGGCTACGTCACCGACCTGGGCGAGCTGCGCCAGCACGGCGTACCGGTGTGGTCCTGGGGCGCCAGCGCCATCACCACGCGGGTCAAGGGCGAGGAAGGCGAGTTCTGCACTGCGGTGCAATGCGGCGGCGTGGTGGTGCGGCCCGGTGATGCGGTGATCGCCGACGAGAACGGCATCGTCATTCTTCCGCCCGCCCAGGCACTGGTGCTGGCCCGCCGCGCCATCGAGTTCCAGGAGAACGAGAAGCACACCCTGGCGCGCCTGGCCCAGGGCGAGAAGTTTCCAGATGTGGTGGGCTCACGCTCGGTGATCGACGCGGCCATCGACCGGGCACGCTGACGCCGACCGCGCCGCGCAAGGTCAGGCGCGATGACAATTCCAATACTGACCCGCTGCACCTTTCACCAGGTTTCTGCCCCGTAGCTCCCCCAGAAAAACAACAGGACTGCCCATGAAACTTTACTCGCTCCCCAGGGTGATCCTGGCTGCGCTGGGCTGCTCGATTGGCGCCAGTGCGCTAGCGGACGATGCGTCGTCCATCCATTTCAACGTGGTCGGTGGCGGCAGCCACAACTACACCTTTCGCGCCGTGGAGCGCCCGTTCTGGAATGAAACCCTGCCGGCCAATTCTGGCGGCACGGTCACCGCGCGCCTGATGGGCCTTTCGGAAAGCGGCCTCAAGGGCCCGGAGATGGTGCGCGTGCTGCGCGCCGGCGCGGTCGAGATCGGCATGGGCGTGTTCGCCTTCGTGGCGGGCGACGACGCAGCCTTCGAGGGTATCGACCTGCCCGGCATGGCGGCCGACATCGCCACTTCGCGCAAGATCGCCGATGCCTACAAGCCGGTGCTGGCGGCGCGCATGGCCGAGCGCCACGGCGTCAAGCTGCTGGCCACCGTGCCCTATACCGCCCAGGTGTTCTTCTGCCGGGATGCCGTGAACACCCTGGACGACCTCAAGGGCCGCAAGGTTCGCGTACGCGGTCGCAACATGGCCGATATGGTCGGCGCGCTCGGCGCATCGCCGGTCACCCTGCCCTTCGCAGAAGTGGTCACGGCCATGCAGACCGGCGTTATCGACTGCGCGGTGACCGGCATGGGCTCGGGCAATGCCGCCAAGTGGTACGACGTGGCGGGCCATGTCTACGACCTACCGGTGGACTGGTCGATCGGCTTCTACGCCATGGGCCTGCAGCGCTGGCAACAGCTCTCCCCTCAGGTGCAGCAACTGCTGCAGACCCAGGCTCAGGTGCTGGAGGATGCCCTGTGGACGGAAACCGCCAGGGAGAACCGCTATGCGCTGGCCTGCAACACCGGTGCCGCCGACTGCCAGATTCACCAGCCTGCCGACATGCAGGCCAATGCCCCCAGCGACGAGGAGCGCGCCAAGCTGCGCGCCGTGGTGCTGCGCATCGCCAATGACTGGGGCACGCGGTGCGGCGCCGACTGCGTGCAGCAGTGGAACGCCACGGCGGGCAAGGCGATCGGCATAAGCCTGAAAGATCCCTGAGCACAGCGAAGGCCTCGCCCGATGCAGCGCTTGCCGCGCTGCCCTGCAACCGTTCGCGGAGAAACCTGCTCATGCAACGTACCGATACCCCGAGCCTCCGGCTCATCAATCGCATCGCCAAGGTCAGTGCCTGGGTGGGCGGCATCGCGCTGATGGGCTCGGCCCTGATGATCAGCATCGACCTGCTGCTGCGCCGCCTGTTCGGCTTTTCCATGGGCGGCGCCGACGAGATCGCCGGTTATGTACTGGCCATCGTCAGCGCCTGGGCGTTCCCCATCGCGCTGCTCAAACGTTCCCACCTGCGGGTGGACATCATCTACTCGCGCCTGTCGCTCAAGCCCAAGGTCGGCCTCGATCTGCTGGCACTGGCCGGCATGGCGCTGTTCGTCGGCACGCTGCTGTTCCATGTCGGCGGGGTGCTGTGGGACTCCATCGCCTATCGCTCGATTTCCACCACGCCGCTGCAGGTGCCGCAGTGGATTCCCCAGTCGCTGTGGTTCGCTGGGTACCTGTTCTTCGCTACCACCATCCTGGTGCTGGCCTACAACAGCGTGATTCAGCTGCGTCAGCAACGCTGGGCGGCGGCCAACGCACTGATCGGCATCAACTCCGTCGAGGATGAGATCGAAGAAGAATCGCACTCCGGCCGTCCTCACGACATCACCCGGGAGGGCCGCTAGATGTTGGTTTTTACACTTGTCGTACTGCTGGGCCTGCTCGGCCTGAGCGTGGCCGCAGCGGTCAGCGTGGGCCTGCTGGGCATGTCGCTGGCCGAGCTGTTCTCGGCGCTGCCACTGAGCAACGCCATGGGCGAAATCGCCTGGAGCACCGGCGCCGAATTCCTTTTGGTGGCCATTCCGCTGTACATCCTGATGGGCGAGTTGCTGGTCTCCTCGGGCGTGGCCGGGCGCATGTACAGCGCCGCCGACAAGTGGCTGTCGTGGCTGCCAGGCGGCCTGATGAACTCGAACATCGGCGCCTCGGCGCTGTTCTCCGCCACCAGCGGCTCAAGCGTGGCCACGGCGGCGACCATCGCCCTGCCCGAGCAGGAGCGCAAAGGCTACCCGGCGCCGCTGTTCCTTGGCTCCATCGCGGCGGGCGGCACCCTGGGTATTCTGATTCCGCCGTCGATCAACATGATCCTGTTCGCGCTGATCGCCAACATCTCGGTACCCAAGCTCTACCTGGCGGCGACCATCCCCGGTCTGCTGCTCTGCGTGATGTTCGTGGCGATAATCGTGATCACCTGCATGATCTGGCCGAAGCTCGGCGGCACCCGGCAGCACGCCACCTGGGCCGAACGCCTGGCGAGCATCCCCGACCTGCTGCCGCCGCTGGCAATCTTCGTGCTGGTGGTGGGCGCCATCTACAGCGGTTTCGCCACCGCCAGCGAGTCGGCGGCACTCGGTGTGCTGGCGGCGTTCGGCCTGGGCCTGTGGCGCCGTACCTTCACCTGGCAGAACCTGGGGCAGGCGTTCGAATCGACCATGCGCACCAGCGGGATGATCATTTTCATCACCCTGTCCGCGTTCTTCCTCAACTTCGTGCTGTCGGCCATCGGCCTGACGCCCACGCTGGTCAGCTTCGTCACCGACCTGGACATGTCGCCAATGGCCACGCTGCTGGCAATCATTCTGTTCTACATCGTGCTTGGCTGCTTCATGGACACCCTGGCGATGCTGATCACCACCGCGCCGCTGGTGGTACCGGTAATCGTGGCACTGGGTTTCGACCCATTGTGGTTCGGGGTCATCCTGATCGTGCTTTGCGAGATGGGGCAGATAACACCGCCGTTCGGCATGAACCTGTTCGTGGTGCAGAGTATTCGCAACAAGGGCAACTTCGTTGACGTCATCTATGGGGCACTGCCGTTCTGTCTGGTGCTACTGTTACTTATCGCGTTATTGATCCTTTTTCCACAACTTGCACTGTGGCTTCCACAATTCGCGTGACGTTATTGATACGTGCGCGATGCACGAATACTAACTGGATAAATTAAAACGACGGATTAATTAAGATACGCTGCAAAAGGATTTGCACTATTACCCATCTTATTTCGCGACGCCGATCAGAAACCCTGCCGGCCACCGCAGCCCACTCACCACAGCCCGCCCAGTCTGCGGCGGTGCTCGACTGCCTGAGCGCTTATAAACGGCTGACATTTGCAAGACAATAACGCGCTAAATCGCGTTACTTATTGGTGCGTGCGCGCTATGGAAGTGCATCAAGCATCACTATCTGCGGTTTTTATCAGCCTAATAAAAACATTGAATCCGACTCTTCGGGTAGCGCCGTTGACACTCAAGGGCAATGAGAAAAGAATCAATCACCGCGTATGACAACATACGACTAATAACAAAAAGGTGATACATGCCCGCCTATTCCATCACGGCCAACGCTGCCGTATCGGCAACTTTCACGAGTGCCGAAAACAATGATCAAGCAACTTCCTTACTTCGCTCATCTGCCCATTCGCTGGAGAGAGCACCGTGAAAAACATTCTGACCATCTACTTTGCCGCGCTGAAAGTGCTGATCGTTTCCAGCCTGGTGTGTATCACCCTGTTGATCTTCTCTAACGTCGTACTGCGCTACGGCTTCAACTCCGGGCTGTTCTTCAGCGAGGAGATCTCGCGGCTGGCATTCGTCTGGCTGGTCTTCGCCGGGGCTCAGCTGATGCTCCATGAGAACGGCCATATCGGCGTCGACATCGTGACCAGTCGCGTGTCACCCACAGTCGGCAAATGCCTGCTGCTGCTCACTCAGGTGCTGATGCTCTACGTCACCTGGCTGTTCCTGGAGGGCAGCTGGAAGCAGACGCTGATCAACCTGCACGTCGGCGCGCCATCGACTGGCGTGTCCATGGCGCTGTTCTACGGCGCAGGGCTGGTGTTCTCGGTACTCAGCGCTGCGCTGATCACCATGCAGATGATCGACAACCTGAGAAAACCGGCGGGTAGCTACAAGCCGCAGACCGCCGAACCCGACATCCACGTCGCACCCACCACCCAATCAGGGGTACTGAAGTAATGGCCCTCACCGTCTTCGTCTGCGTGCTGATGGCCGCCATCCTCATCGACGCCCCCATCGCCTACGCCCTGATTCTCTGTGGCGTTGCCCTGATGTGGCTGCTGGGGCTGTTCGATGGGCAGATCATCGCGCAGAACATCATCAACTCCGCCGGCAGCTTTCCCCTGCTGGCCATTCCGCTGTTCATCATCGCCGGTGAAGTGATGAACAGCGGTGGGTTGTCCAAGCGCATCATCAACCTGGCCATCGCCATGGTTGGCCACCTGCGTGGTGGCCTCGGTTACGTGACCATCTTTGCCGGCGTACTGCTGTCCAGCCTGTCCGGCTCGGCACTGGCCGACGCCGCCTCGCTGACCGCGCTGCTGCTGCCGATGATGGTCATCGCCGGCTACAACAAGAACCGCTCCGGCGGCTTGATTGCCTCGGTTTCGGTGCTCGGCTCGATCATCCCGCCGAGCATCGGCTTCGTGGTGTTGGGCGTGGCTTCCGGCCTGTCGATCACCAAGCTGTTCCTCGCCGGCATCGCTCCGGGGCTGATGATCGCAGTAGCGCTGTGCGTGGCCTGGTGGCTGGTGTCGCGCCGCGACACCGACGTGCAGCTGAGCCCCAAGGCATCCGGCAAGGAGCGCACCAAGGCCTTCGTCGACAGCATCTGGGCGCTACTGCTGCCGGTGATCATCGTCGTCGGCCTGCGCTTCGGCGTGGTGACACCGACCGAAGCGGGCGCCGTGGCCAGCGTTTACGCGCTGCTGGTGTCCGCCCTGGTGTACCGCGAGCTGAACCTCAAGGACCTCAACGCGCTGCTACTGCGTGCCGGCAAGACCACCGCGGCGGTGATGTTCCTGGTCGCGGCCGCGTCGATCCCGGCGTGGATGATCACCATCGCCGACATTCCCGGGCAGATCATCGACCTGATCGCACCGGTGATGGACAACCCGAAGCTGCTGATCCTGGTGCTGATGCTGCTGATCCTGGTGATCTCCATGGTCATGGACCTGACGCCCACCGTGCTGCTGCTGGCGCCGATCCTGGTTCCGGTGGTGACGGCGGCGGACATCGACCCGATCTACTTCGGCGTGCTGTTCATGATCAATTGCTCCATCGGCCTGATCACCCCGCCGGTGGGTACGGTGCTCAACGTGGTCTGCGGCATCGGTCGAATGCGCTACGAGGCGCTGCTCAAGGGGACCTTCCCGTTCCTGATCGCCGAAATCATCGTGCTGTTCCTGCTCATCGCCTTCCCTGGGCTGGTCACCGTGCCGGCCGAATGGTTCGCCAAATAACAACCACAACAAGGACTCCATAATGAAGATGAAACTGACCGCACTCGCCGCCTTGCTGCTGGCCAGCAGTCTGAGCATCGCTGCCGAGTACAACTCGCACACCATCAAGTTCGCCGCCACCAGCCCCAAGGGCACGCCGCCAGCCATCGGCATGGAGCTGTTCGCCAAGAAGGTCAGCGAGCGCAGCGGTGGCAAGATCAAGGTACGCACCTTCCCCAACGGCGTACTCGGTGGCGATGTGCAGGTGCTGTCTTCGCTGCAGGGCGGAGTGATCGAGATGATGACCTGGAACGCCGGGCTGATGCTCAACCACGTCACCGACTTCGGCATTCTCGACTTCCCCTTCCTGTACACCGACACCGCCAAGGTCGACAGCATGCTCGATGGCGAAGTCGGCAAGATGCTCACCGACCAGCTACCCGAGCAGAATCTGATCGGCCTGGCGTTCTGGGAGTTGGGGGTGCGCAGCCTGACCAACAACAAACGCCCGGTCGCCAAGCTGGAAGACATCGCCGGTCTGAAGATCCGCGCCCAGCAATCGCCGCTGTTCCTCGAGGTGTGGTCGGCCCTGGGTGCCAACCCGACACCGCTGCCATTCACCGAAGTGCACACGGCCCTGGAGACCGGCACGGTCGACGGCCAGGAAAACCCGGCCGCGCTGATCCTCGCCTCCAAGTTCAACGAGGTGCAGAAGTACCTCAGCCTCACCCATCACAACTACAACCCGCAGATCGTGCTGATCGGCAAAGGCTTCTGGGACACGCTCAACGATGACGAGAAGAAGCTGATCACCGAGGTGGCCATGGAGGTGCGCCTCGAGCAGCGGCAGATCTCCCGCGAGGCAGACAGCAAGGCCATTGCCGAGCTGGAGGCTTCCGGCATGCAGGTCAACGAACTGCCGGACGAGGAAGTCGCCCGCATCCAGGAAAAGATCCGCCCGGTCGTAGACAAGTACGCCGCCAAGATCAATCCCGACCTGGTGAAGAAGGTTTACGAGGCCATGGACGTCGCCCAGCCCTGAGTACCTGCTCACGATCTTCCAACCCGGGTTCGTCGATTTTGGCAGCTAGGGGCGGGAGCTGACCGCAGATCGCCCCTTGTGGGAACGGGCCATGCCCGTGATTTCGCGGGCATGGCCCGCTCCCACAGGTACTGCATCAATGGCTGCTTCTGCCTTGTAGCTGCCACGTCACGCACACAAAGATCATGAACAGCCCCTAAGCACCGCAGCGTCGCTGCACGAACAAGCGCGCTCATTTACCCAGGCGCGCTCTGCCACCTATAGAGGAAATCCATGAAAATTTCGGTCGCGCAAATCCACCCCGTTCCGGGCAACCCGACCCAGACCATCGAGAAAGTTGCCGAGCTCTCACGCCAGACAGCGCGCGAGGGCTCGCGCCTGATCGCCTTCCCGGAATGTCTGCTCACTGGCGGCTCGTTCGACAGCCGTGAAGACCTGGAGCGTGGCGCCATCGAGATCGAGGCGCTGGCCCCATTGCTGGCAGTCAGCGCACAGACCGGCATCTATATCATCACCGGCTTCTACGAACGCCGCCCGGGTGCCATCTTCAATACCGCCGCACTGATCGGCCCCGAAGGCATCGTCGGCCTGCACCGCAAGCGTCACCTGCCTTTCATGATCGGCGACCGTTTCACCGATACCCCGGATGAGTGGACGCCACCGGTATTCGATACCGAGATCGGTCGCATCGGCATGGCCATCTGTTATGAAATCCGCTTTCCGGAAGTGGTGCGCACCCTGGCCCTGGAAGGCGCCGACATCGTCGTGCTGCCGGCCGCCTGGCCGGAGCAGGCACGCATGCTGCCGGACATCTTCAGCACCGTGCGCGCAGCGGAGAACATCGTCTACTTCGTGGCGCCGAACCGTAACGATATGGACGGCGGCATGCAGTTCATTGGCATGAGCCACATCATCGAACCGTCCGGCAAGACGCTGGTCCGCGCAGGTGCGGAAGATGGCGTGTTCACCGTCGAGATCGACATCGAGAAGGCGCGCAACAAGTCGCTGATCCGCGAGCCCGGCGTATTCGAAGTGCACCCCTTCCGTGATCGCCTGCCCGATACCTATCGCATCTGAGGGCGCCCCGATGAGCAGCACACTGAAACAACTGATGGCGCGTGGCACCACCTTCGGCATGAACATCTACAGCACTGCTTCGATGCCCATCGAAGTGGCTGGCAACTGGGGCCTGGACTTCGTGTTCATCGACGCCGAGCACACCTCGCTGGGGGTCGACCGCGACATGGAAAAGCTGATCCTGGCGGCCAAATGTTCGAATATCCATAGCCTGGTGCGGGTGCGCGGCACCCTTGACTGGGATATCCGCAAGGCCCTGGAAATGGGTGCTTCGGGGGTGATCATTCCGCAGGTGCACAACGCCGAGCAGATGCGCAGCATCATCCGCAGCAGCAAGTTCCCACCGCTGGGCCGCCGTGGCGGTGACAGCTCGGTGCGCTCGGCCAACTACGCCGGGCCGAACTTCGACTGGGGCACTTATACCCAGGCCGAGAACGAGCGCACGGTGATCGTACCGATGGCGGAGAGCTACGAGTTCTTCGACAACATCGACGCGATCCTCGACGTCGAGGGTATCGACGCCGTGCACTTCGGCCCCGCCGACTATTCGCTGTCGCGCCAATTGCCAGTCGACTACCGCCTGGGCAATCCCGAAGTGCTGCAGCGCCTGGAACTGCTGATCGAAAAGTGCCATGTCCGCGGTATCCAGGTCATGGTGCCCTGCTTCCCGGCCGACGGCGAAACCGCCAAACGCCTGCTCGAGATGGGCAGCGATATGCTGCTGATGGGCAGCGACCTGTCCTGGCTCAACCAGGCTGGGCGCAGCATCGCCGCGGTGAGGGAACAGCTGCGGTAACCGGGAAGACGCCCCAACCAACGAAGCCCGCGCTATGCGGGCTTTTCCGTTTCTGCAGACTGGGCCTGAGGAGCCCACTACCGAAGAGCCGAGCTGGAGAGTCTGCAGTCAGGTTAGACGCTGTATGTCCTGGGCATAGGCAGAGAATAGTCGGCTTCCCGGGTTACGCCTTCGGCTAACCCCCGGCTTACAACCGCCCCCTAAGCATCGTAGGGTGGAAGACGCTTCACCCTTCCACCAGCACCTCTGCGACGGCAGAGCCTTTACGGCCGTTTCTCCCGTAGCCGGCGGTCGAGCGAGGCGA
>NZ_QKYW01000002.1:0-148236 GCF_003253735.1 Pseudomonas sp. URMO17WK12:I2
CGGGCATGGCCCTGCCTAGATCGGTCAGGGTCAGGCGATGCCCATGCAACAAGGCGCTGACGCAACTCATCAGCGCGGTCAGTCGCTTGGCGTGAACAGTGGGGAGTGCTTGGGAAAATGCCTTGTGTAAGAATCGTACTGCCTGCATGAGTCTCGGGGGTTGGTTTGTTTGGCGACTACCAAACTGCCCGACTCATGCAGGCACCTTCAAGCTATCCGATTGATCTGCATTGATATTTTGTGGGGATTCCTCAGCATTTGATGGCAGTTTGAATTCGCTGTAGATTTGCCCAACACCTGCCATGGATGTTGGGGTTTAAGCTCAGATAAAGAGTACTCACCAAGTGCGGGGCTCTTTGTTTGGAAAAGCCAATGAGAAACAAGTTTGCAACGATTGCGCTAGCCCTTTTAGCTATAGGCTGCACAACAGCCAATGCTTCCACAGCTGGCGAAGAAGAATACATAGCGGCTACAGAAATACACAAAACTCTAGATTCAGAGATTACAAATCTCGAAAACAACTATCCCGGCCCCAAAGCTCCCGCCACTCTAGAAGCAGTAGAAAAACTCAAAGAATATTACGCATTACTTCAGACCTCCGCGCAAAAAGGTTTTCCACCTGCCATGTACATGACCGCCCAGATACAGGGAAGTCAAACGAGCTCTATGTACAACAACAAGAAAGAAATATGCAACTTACTGAGCCAAGCAGCAGAAGCAAACCTACTGGCCGCCAAGCATGCTAACTATTACTTTTGCTCTCGCAACGGAATTCCTTTCAGTCTTGACACAGAGGAAGCATCCGCTCTGATAAAACCGCTAGAAGATGCCCTGAGCTTGAGTGATCCGTATAAAAACTTCTACCCACTACCCACCATTAAGTTACCTTTCTGCCGGATAAACGACACTTCACCCACGCCAGACATTGAAAACACTAATCCTTTCACCCTACTTACCATGGCTCGTAAGCCGCCCTTGAGCTACGAAGAATACTTAGCCGACATCCACTTTTTGCTCTATTTCAAACATCACGAACAGAACCAAGCATTAGCCGAACAACATAAAGAAAAATCCAGAGAGCTGGGCTGCCCTGGATTAAGCTTCTTCGAGCCTAAAAACACTTAACCACAGTACAAGACGCTGTCCAACCTTAAAATCCTTAAGGACTAGGAAAGTTTTTATGAAGATATACGCTCAGATTTTAATCTTAATCAGCCTTGTGTTTTTCTCGTATGCCTACGCAGAAAACGAACTTGGCCTGGCGGAATACCAGATCGCCAACGATGCGGGTGAAAAGCTAGCCACCCTCTTGAGAAGTATTGAGGAGCCAAGCAAAAAGGAGCTAGACGCCGAGCAAAAAGAAAACATCCGATCAGCGCTAGTGAAGAACTCATCGGACTACATTGAGAATCTAAGAAAATCATCAGACTTAGGTTTCCCACCGGCACAATTTCGTTACGCCCAAACCCTCAAAGGGCAAACGTTGCCCAATAACGAAAACCGCACCAAAATAAAAACTCAAATCTGTGGGTTATTGGAAAAGTCAGCCGAAGGGGGATTTCTGGCTGCTGCAGTTGCTAGTGCAAGCTACTGCCCAGGAGCGAAGAGTAAAATGGATCTTTTTGCCATAATGAAAACAACGGATGAAGCCTATAAACAATTGGCTACCACGCTTAACGACGCAGATAAGTACACATCCTTCTACCCAGCGAAAGCGTTTAGCTCCCCGACGTGCTTTGACCCTGATCTAAAAAGCGTTTACGAAAACCTAGAGAAACTAACACCACTGGAACGAATACAGGCGCTAAGCCCTCCGCTTTTAACGTTTGAAGAGTTTGAGGCAGAAGCTTACTTCATGCTCGCAATACATCTGCCGAGCGACGAAAAAGCTAGAGCAGCAGATTACCTTCTGAAAGCGGAAGAAAGGGCTTGTTCAAGCCCTTACTTTGAATCATTCAAGACGGCCTTCAAGAAAAGAGCATCTCGGTCATCCGCTATCAAAGGTTGATAATAAGGAAAATGCAATGCGCCTCACTCTACTTCTAAGCTTTTGCCTGGCCTTGATCGCCTGCAGCGCCAACCCGCAGCGGCTTTATCAAGAGCAGGTGGTCAACGCCACGACCCCATTGGCAAAAACACCCGCTGAAGCAATCCAGAATGCCTCAATCGACCCGATGCAGGTTGCACCCGGCTGGCGTCCCAAACAGTGGCAAATCACCGCTCAGGAACCTCGCCTTCTAGTCGAGGGGGTTCCATCCAATTACCGCGTATTTTCCGTCGACCTCAAGGCCAATAAGCCCTTTCTCATCAAGGTCAACTCTTGGTGCGTGAACAGCTGCCTTGGTTTCAGCAAGTATGTGCTGGCACCCTACCTTATCCTGTTGGACGACAAATCGACGGTAATCGGCCAAGGATTTGGTCAGATACGCGGCCAGGTAGGTGTCGTCAATCAGGACCTGGCTGGCCAGGTTAACCGCGATGGCACTTATTACCTGATCGTCGCCGCTGATAACCGTAACCCCGGCGAACAGGTGCTTTTCGATAACGTAATGGTGGTGGGGATCAGCGCACCGACGGCAGTCGCACCGCTGCGCATTGGGATGGGCAGTTACCCATTTGGCAGCGTCGCACCGTTCCTAGCCGAGCCGCAAGAATAGGTATCGAGGCGCCTGCAGCAGGTCGATGGGAGCGCCCGCCCTTGATCGGCCCGCGCGTTAGCCCTTGCCCTTCTTCTTGGCAATCGCCTTCATCCGCGCCGCCGCCTTCTGTACGGTGGCCATCTTCTCCGGGCGTTTCATGCCGCGCCATTTGCGGATCTCTTCGCGGGTGCGGCCGCAGCTCACGCACATTTCGCTGTTGAGCTGGCACAGCGACACGCAGGGGTTTTCAATGTCCTTGGCCACGTCTGCCCCTTGCCGGCTGCTCGATAGAAAACGCCACATGGTCGGCGATGCGAGACACGCTGATGCCCACCTTTTCGAACGCAGCCAACGTCAGTTCCAGCACTCTCGCCTTGTCCGCGCTGGCCAGTGCCCTCGCCTTGTTGACCTCGCCGTCGAATACCCAGGTAACGATCAGGCTCTCGGGAAAGCGCTCGTAATTGACGTCATGGGTGAGCCATTGGAAGCCGACGATTTCGCTCTTTGCCGTTTCGCAGGCCTCGGTCAGGTTGCGAATCAACTCGCGTTCGATACCTGCATATTTTCGTTTCGACGCTGCCATAAGGCCCTTCTGGATCAATGCTCGATATGGTGCCATGTTACCCGAGACGGCCCATCGATAGCCCCGCCAGCCCCACGGGTTACAATGCAGGCCACCGTTTTATCAAGAGCCCACCCGATGTTCACCCTCACCCATCTCAACGCCACACCGCCCGAGTCCCTAAAAGCCCAGGTGCTGCAGATGGTGGTGGACTACTTCAGTGACATCAGCCCGGTGCCGCTGACGCCCAGCAACCCGCTGTTCCAGCTGTACCAGTACGTGATCGGCTACGAGGTGCACCTGTACCTGCAGGCCATGAACGGCGAGACGGACAGCCCCACGCAGTTGCTGCTGGCCCTGGACGATCAGGATCCGTCCGTGGTGTTGGGCTTCGCGCTGTACCTGCCCAGCCAGGACGACGCCGAAGCCTGCATCCTTGCCTATATGGCCGTGGCCGCCAGCCATCGCCGGCACGGCATTGCCCGCGCCATGTTGCAGCGCATCACCGAGCGCCATCCCCATCTGGAACTGGCCTGCGTGGCCGGCAAGGTGCCGACCTTCGAGTCCATGGGTTTTCAGGTGCTGGCCGCGCAAGGCCCCCAGGTGCTGATGAACACCCGCGACCACCGCTCCGACGGCCTGGTGGCCGTGCAGGACCTGGCGCCGGTGTTTCAGTCCACCGAAGTGCGGCAGATCCACGCCTACCTGCTCAAACAGAACGGCAAGAAGGCCATGAGCGAAGCCGAGAAACAGCGCGACTATCACCTGGACCAGCTGGCCCACCAGGCTCGTCAGTTGGTTGCTGAACGGCTTACGCCGACCATTCACTGATCGCACAGCCAGCCAAGCCGGTAAGCGCGCGCTATTTGAGTGACGGATCACGCAGCCTATCCAGCAGATGCCGTACCCTGCCGTGATTACCGGATAGTCACTGACCAGCGCTGTAGCACCCGCGCCCCGCAGCGCCCTTTAGTCAGACCGATGGAAGAGTGACGCTTATGGACATCCGCTTTCTGACCTTCCCCGATTTTCACAACGTCTATTTCTACCGCTCCATCACCCTGGCCATTCTCCTGGCAATCGCTGGCCTGGTGCTGTTCAAGGCGCCAGCCACACGGCTGCCTGAGCTATCGCTGGTCGGTGGCTGCTTGCTGCTGATGGGATGGCGATTCGCAGTGGAATGGCGACGATTGAACAAGGCCGGGACTGCGTCTATTCACAACGATGAACTGATCATTACCAGCGAAAACGATCATTGGCGGATCCCCCTGAGCAGCGTGCACGCCGTCGCCACCAAGCACAGCCTGTTCATGGTGCGGCGCTATCGCTCGTGGTCCGAGCACCTGGCCTTCGTGGAATTCACCCTGCACAACGGCGAGCGCCTTTACACGCTGGCCGAAAGTGCGGTGTTCGAGTCGCCAGCAGCCAAGCACAGCCTGGCGGCGATTCAGGCTGCCGTGCTGGCTGCCAAGGTGAAAAGCGCAGCGGCTGACAAGCCTGCAGCGCTAGTCGTCGAGCTGTAGTAGGCGCAGTCGGTAAAGTTGCTTAGTGCTGCGCTCAGATCCCAGGATGTTCATCCAACCCATAGTTTTTCACGCAACCGAACCTGCATCACGCTGCTGTGCGCTCAGTGCGAACTCCCTTCGATACAACTGCGTGGGAGCTTCAGCCGCGATCAGGATTGAAGGCGCTGACAGCATCGCGGCTAAAGCCGCTCCCACGGATCAGTGGGCGTCCTCATCCGGATTACTCGCTAGCGCTTCACACAAACGAACAGCGCATTACCGGCGTTCTCGCTGATCGGCAGGATTTTCTGGTAGTCATGCGCCAGCACATGCACCTCGAAATGCGGCTGCAACAACGCTTCAAGCTCGGCGAAGCTCACCGCGACCATCGGGTGCTCGTCGTTCCAGGTCAGCGTTTCATCCCCCGTGGTTTTCTCGATTCGCAGGCGCAGCGATTGCCGTTCCCCTGCTCCGCTGTAGTGCCAGCCTGAACTGAAGGTGAAGCGGCCTTCATCGCTGTCCACTGTATGGGCGGCGAACAGGCGATTGTCGATACGGGTTCTGTCGACCGCATTGAAGCAGAACAGGCCGCCGGGTTGCAGCGCACGATGAGCTTGGGCGATGCAGGCCGCCAGCCGTTCGGTGGTTGCGCTGTAATGCAGGGAGTAGAGAAAACAGGTGATCAGATCGACTGGCTCGGTCACGCTGAAGTCGCACATGTCCTGCACGGCAAAATGCGCCTCGGGGCAGCGGATGGCGGCCTTGTCGAGCATCGGCTGGTTGATATCCAGCCCGGCGCTCTTAAAGCCGGCATCGAGAAAATGCCGAACGTGAGGGCCAGTGCCGCACGCCAGATCCAGATGGCTCATGCCGCCATTGCCGAACAGCTGGTGCAGCCGCTGCACGGCGTGGCTCTGCGCGCAATAGTCGATGTCGGCGCACATCAGGTCGTAGTAATCGGACAGATCCGTATAAAGGGCATTGACGGGCATCGGGACCTGACCATGGCGAGGAGCGTTCGAGGGCGCGGATCATAGCCGAATCATGCGCCGCCCTGCGGATATTCGCAGCAGAACAACGGCCGTCCTGGTGGCGTTTCAGGGGGAAACGGCATGCCGGCGAACAAGTGGTGAATGGCAGCATACGCCGCGCTGGCGATCCATTAGACTGCCCGGCAAAATGCACCGCCCGCCCATCATGGGTATCCCTCGCCCGGTTCCACTCGATGCCCAAGGCTTACGCTTACCTGCTCCGCTACCCGTCCGCCAGCCTGCTGTTCGTGCAGTTGCTGGGCATCGTGCTCTACCCGTTCATGGAGCAGTTGTCCGAGGGGCGGGCCATCGTCGGTACCTTCGGCATCGTGGTGCTGGCGATGTCGCTGCGCATGGTGCGCAGCAGCCCGAACATCCAGTGGATCGCCTTCACCCAGGCGGCGTGCATTCTGGCACTGACCGTTGCCCTGGAGTTCGAGAGCAATACCGCGTTGTCGATCCTGCTGGCAGCGCTGGAGTCGAGTTTCTACTTCTATGCCGCTGGTGGCCTGATCGCCTACATGATGGAAGATGAGCGTGCCAGTACCGATGAGCTGTTCGCCGTCGGCGCCACCTTTACCCTGCTGGCCTGGGCCTTCGCCCATGCGTTCTCGGTCTGCCAATTGCTCAGCCCTGGCAGCTTCACCGCGGCAATCAACCCAGAAGCGCCGCGCACCTGGGTGGAGCTGCTGTTCCTGAGCTTCACCACGCTGTCGGGTGTTGGCCTGAGCGACATCATTCCGCTGCGGCCCTTCGCACGGGCCTTGGTGATGCTCGAGCAATTTGCCGGCGTGATGTATATCGGCCTGGTAGTTACTCGCCTGGTGAGCCTGACGGTCAGGCCAAAGACACGTTGAGCGGATGACTTCACGCGCCAGAACTGGGATGTCGGCGGCTGAATCGATAGGTATTCACGGCTCGATAAAAGCCTGCCAAGCATCCAATTTCGGCCATGCCGGCTACGCTCAAGCCCATACAATTCGCCGCCGCTGAAAGCCCAGCGGCGCACCTCGCTTCCAACCCTTATTACGCAGGCCCAGCAGAACATGGCGTTCGATCCCCTAACCATGCTGACGATCACCATCGCCCTGGCGTTGGCGGCGTCGTTGTATCTGGCCATCGAGTGGCAAACCGTTCGCGAGCCCGCGCTGCTGTACTGGAGCGCCGGTTTTGCCCTGATAAGCGTGGGTTGCATCCTCGCCCTGCTGCGCAGCAGCGGCCTGCTGCTGGTGGGTATCTGGTTCGCCAACGGCCTGCTGATAATCTCGCACTGGCTGTTCTTCGCCGGCGTGGCGCGCTTTACCGAAACGCGGCTATCGCCCGCCTGGTTGCTGGCGGTGGTGATCTGGTTTGCGATGCTGCTGCTGCCCGAAGGCCCTGAGTGGTCGAAGATCATGCTGCTGGTCAATTCGCTGCTGATCGCGCTGATCACCATCCGCGCCAGCTTTCTGTTGCGCCCGCGCGGCAAGTCGCTGGGCGCCGGGGCCGCTCAGCTGCGCTTCGTGCTGCTGGGCCACGGGCTGTTCTATATCGCCAAGACCATTCCGGTACTGATGCCGGGCACGCTGATCGACCTGGCTGCGTTTCGCGGCGAGATCATTCAGATATCCCTGGTGGAGGGCGTGATGGCCTTGATGCTGATCGCCCTGTCGATGACCGGCACCGTACGTTACCGCCGCGAGAAGCGCATCGAGCGCCTGGCCGCACGCGATCCGCTGACCGCCATGTACAACCGTCGCGCCCTGGAAGCCCGGGCGCCCAAGCTGCTCGACGGGGTTTCGCCGAAGCATCCCGGTGCACTGCTGCTGATCGATATCGACAACTTCAAGCAGGTCAACGACCTGCACGGCCATGCCGCCGGCGACAGGCTGCTGGTTATGCTGGGCGAAATGATTCGCCGGGCATTGCCCGAAGGCTCGCTGGCGGCGCGCTTGGGCGGCGACGAATTCGTGATTCTGCTCCGGGATGCCTCCCCGGAGCGCATCACCAACCTGGGCGACCTGCTGCGCCAGCAGTTTCAAAGCGCTGCCGCACAGGCCTTCGCCACGCCCGAGGCGGTGACCCTGAGCGTCGGCGCCAGCCTGTTCGACCAGCCGCCCGCCAGCCTGGCGGCGCTGATCGAGCAAGGCGACGTGGCGCTGTACGAGTCCAAACGCGGCGGGCGCGACAGCCTGCGCCTGGTGGATCGCACTGCCAACGGCGAGCCGTTGGCGGGTTAGTACTCCCTACCCTGTACCCCTGCCAACGCCTAGATCAGCTGAACATGCTGTCGTCGTCGAAGAAGTCCGAGCTGTCGAAGGCATCGGTGTCGATATCGTTGCTGACGTCATTGCTGGCAGCGTAAGGCGTGTCGTTCAGGCCACTGCTGAAACTGTCCTGCATGGGCGCGTCTTCGCGGATGACTTCGACGATTTCCTGGGGCTGGTTGTGGTGGAACATGTTGGTGAGCAGATCCGCCACCACCACCCCACCCGCCACACCGGCGGCAGTCTGCAGGGCGCCACGCATGAAACCACCGCCCTGCGCTGCCGGCGCGGCGCCAGGCATGCCTGTCGGTGCCGCCGCCGCGGCCGGAGCGTTCTGGGAAAAGCGCGTTTCACCCCAGCCAGCGGGGCGCTGGGCGGGCTGCGGCGTGGTACTCGGCTGGCCGCCGCCGAACAGGCCGGAAAGAAAACCACCACTGCCAGCGCGCTGGCGCTGCGCGTCAGCAGCCTGGGCTTCGAGCTCACGCACGCGCTGATCCAGGCGCTTGATGGCCGCCTCCTGAATCAACAGGGCTTGGGCCATGTAATAGGGTGCGGCAGGTTGCCGGGCCAGATGGCTCTTGATCTGCGCCTCGGCATCGGTGTCGCGCAGCCCGCCCTCGTGCTCGGCCTCTTGCAGGCGGGTGAACAGGCCATCGATCAGGGTTTGCTCTTCGGAATTCATGGGTGCCTCGCTTGAGCAATAGAGAAATGCACATCCCTGTTCAAGGTGCCGCGCGGCGACCGGCGCCGCTGAATCGAGATATTGGAGTGAATTGCAAAATTACAAGTTCCGGTCTTACCCACCAAACACGGCTGGTGGGGATGGCGCCGCGGTACAGGCCTCAAAAGTCCGGGGGCGAGGTCGCTGACGCCTCTTGCGGCGGCGCATCTGGGCAGGCCGACGCACCAAAATGAAGCGATGATCAGGGCGTACCCCTAACGACAAGGAAAGCCGGGATGAAAGACTCAGCGCGCGGCCTGCTGCTGGTCACCAGCGGCATCGTGCTGCTCAGCTTCGATGGCCTGTTGGTGCGCCTGGTGAACGCCGATGGCTGGAGCATCGTGTTCTGGCGCGGGCTGCTGATGTTCATCGCCCTGGGCGCCTTCTCGCTGTCAGCCAGAAGCCGGGCGAGCCTGCGTGCCAAACCGCTGCCCAGTGCCGCCTCGGCCGTGCTGCTGGCATTGATCTCGATTTTCTTCGTGCTGGCGATCGTGCATACCACGGTGGCCAACGTGGTGGTCATCCTCAGTACCGCGCCGTTGTTCGCCGCACTGTTCACGCGCTTCTTGCTGCACGAGCCGGTGGCGATGCGCACCTGGCTGGCGATCGGCGTGGCGACGCTGGGCATCGTGCTGGTATTCGCCGGTTCCTTCAGCGCCAACGACCTGCTGGGTAACGGCTACGCGCTGCTGTCTTCGTTAGCGCTGGGCGCCAACCTCACCCTGCTGCGCCGCCATTCCAGCCTGGCCCGCATGCCGCTGATCGCCCTTGCCGGGCTGGTCGCCGCGCTGATCGCGCTGCCCAAGGCGCAGCCCTTCGGCCTCGATCAGGCCAGCTACCTGGCACTGGG
This sequence comes from Pseudomonas sp. URMO17WK12:I2, assembly GCF_003253735.1. Classification (GTDB taxonomy): domain Bacteria; phylum Pseudomonadota; class Gammaproteobacteria; order Pseudomonadales; family Pseudomonadaceae; genus Aquipseudomonas. The sequence goes on from NZ_QKYW01000002.1 coordinate 9,555, forward strand.
GCTGATGGGGCTGCTGCAGATGCCCCTGGCCACCTTGCTGATCAACAGCGCGACACGCTACCTGCCGTCCGCCGAGGTGGCACTGTTCTACCTGCTGGAAAGCGTGCTGGGCACGCTGTGGGTCTGGTATTTCCTCAGCGAGGTGCCGGCCCGGGCCACGTTGTATGGCGGCGCGCTGGTGATCACCACGCTGGTGGTGCATGCAGGTTTCACTCTGCGCGCCCGCCCCGCCCTGCCGGCCTGAGCGCGAATACGTACGCCCATGTCGACCCCAGACAACCGGGGAGTGAACACGGGCCCTAAGGTGAACCCCTTTCGTCCAACATCAGGAGCCGCTCATGGCCAACAAACCGATTACCGTTCTGCGCGACACCCAACCCATGCCCGTGGTCGATGCCTGCAAGTGGGAGCGCATCGAGGGCGAGCCGCACACGGTCAACCTCAACGCCTACACCAGCGATGACGGCAGCAAGATCATGGGAACCTGGATCTGCACGCCTGGCAAATGGCGAGTGGAGTATGTGAAGTGGGAGTACTGCCACTTTCAGGAAGGCTATTGCATCATCACCCCGGACGGCATGGCGCCGATCCACCTGAAGGCGGGCGATATCTTCGTCGTCGAGCCAGGCATGAAAGGCACCTGGGAAGTGGTCGAGACGGTGCGCAAGTACTTCGTGTTCGCCTGACCATTTTGCGCTTGCGGCCACCATGGTTATGGTGGCCGCTTGGCAAGTCATCTGATGACCAGCACATCCACTCGCTCTCGACCCCTGTAGCGATTTCGATAAAAACCATTACATATCAATAAAATACAACTTAAATCTGTCGACCCCCTGTTCGACTCCCTATAACCACTTTCATGGTTGTCATACATCTTGTAGGTTGTGAGCGCCAGACAAAAACAAGATGGGACATGACATGAACGACACGCCACAGCCCGGCAGCTCACGCCGCCGCTTCCTCAAACACTCATTGCTCTGCTCCGCCGCTGCCGCCAGTGCCGGCTCGCTGCTGCCGCAACTGGCAAGCGCCGCCCAACCGCTTGGCCTGCGCTATCCCGACAATGCCGTAACGGCGCTCGATGACAGCTTCCTGCAACTGCGCCTGTTCAACGCCAGCGTGGAGAAACTCGCCGATGGCCTGCGCTGGGCAGAAGGCCCGGTATGGTTCGGTGATGGCCGCTATCTGCTGGTCAGCGACATTCCCAACAACCGCATCATGCGCTGGGACGAGATCAGCCAGACCCTGGGCGTGTACCGCGAGCCGTCGAACTACGCCAACGGCCTGGTGCGCGATACCCAGGGCCGCCTGATCGCCTGCGAGGGCTCTACCACCCAGGAGCTTGGGCGGCGCATTACCCGTACCGAGCACGACGGGCGCATCACCGTGCTGGCCGACAAATTCGATGGCAAGCGCTTCAACTCGCCGAACGACGTAGTGGTCAAGCGCGACGGTTCGCTGTGGTTCACCGACCCACCCTTCCAGACCGGCAATTTCTACGAGGGCTACAAGATCGAGCCGGAGCTGCCCCATGGCGTTTACCGCATCGACGGCGAGAGCGGCCATGTCACTCGCGTGGCCGATGATCTGGGCGGCCCCAATGGCCTGTGCTTCTCGCCGGACGAGAAGACCCTGTACATCGTCGAAGGGCGCGCCAAACCCAACCGCCTGGTCTGGGCCTACCCGGTGAACGACGACGGCACCCTCGGCCAGCGCCGCAAACACATCGAGGCCACCGATACCGGCGCTCTGGACGGCATCAAGTGCGACGAGTTCGGCAACCTGTGGTGCGGCTGGGGCAGCAACGGCTCACCGGAAAGCGAGCCGGAAAAGCTCGACGGCGTGCGGGTGTTCAACAGCGAAGGCAAGGCCATCGGCCATATCGCGCTGCCGGAACGCTGCGCCAACCTGTGCTTTGGCGGCGAGAAAGGCAATCGCCTGTTCATGGCCGGCAGCCATGCTATCTACTCGATCTTCGTGAACGCCCGGGGCGCGACCCTGGTGTGAACGACACCGATCAAGCTCGGCCAGGCCGGGCTTGATTCAAATCGCTCGTCATCTGCCTGCACCACTGGTGCCAGACCGCCCAACACAACAATTGCTCCCCCAACTCCCCTCATAGCCGCCAGGCAAGCAGGCCGCCGAACCCTGGCCGAGCCGCACCCTTTACAGGGTCGGCGGCGCAAGACCGACGCTTGGCGAGCCACTGGCGTCGAGTAGCGCGCGCCCCCGCAAATATCCCTAGTAGCACAGGGCCAGCTTCGTGCAGAATTGCCCGCATACTCACCTTCCCCAAGCAAACGGCGCAGCCCTCGAGATACGCCGGCAACCGAGTGCGCCAAGGCGGCCCGAAGGACGATTCGATGCTGGCTCCAGTCGATCACACTGATCAGTCCCGCCGCAGGATGTTCAAGACCCTGCTGTGGGTGACCATGTGTTTCGGTGTGCTGTTCTCGATCTTCAACGCCACCCGCGGGCTGTGGCTGCTGGTGGGCATCGAGGTGATCTACACGCTGCTGTCGCTGTACATGCTGGTAGTGGTCGAGCGCACTCGGCACTTGCGCGCCCTGACCATCGTCTACCTGGTTCCCTTTCTGGGGGTGATGATGGCGACCCTGGCCAATCCGAATACCTCGGTCGGTATCTTCGCCTGGATCCAGACCATCCCGATCATTCTCTACCTACTGCTCGGGCTGCGCCTGGGGCTGGTCGGCTCGATCCTGTTCGTCAGCCTCGGCCTGTACCTGTACACCCAGCACTACACCGAGAAAAACCCCAGCGACAGCATCGGCTTCCTGCTCGATATCGGCATGGCGACCCTGGCCATCACCATCTTCTCGCACACCTATGAACACACCCGCGCCCAGACCGAGAAGCGCCTGATCGAACTGATCAGCACCGACTACCTTACCGGCCTGGCGAACCGCTCCAAGCTGAGCGAGGTGTTCGCCCGCGAGCGTGGCCATGCCCGGCGCAACGACACGCCGCTGGCTCTGGTTTACCTGGATATCGACCACTTCAAGCAGATCAACGACCGCTTCGGCCATGAAGTCGGTGACCAGGCCCTACGCCATTTCGCCACTGTGCTGTCGCAGCGCTTGCGCGCCACCGACCTGCTGTGCCGACTCGGCGGCGAGGAGTTCGCGGCCCTGCTGCCCAACACCAGCGCCGCCCAGGCAGCCGAAATCGCCGAGGAGCTGCGCGAATGCCTGGCCAGCACGCCTCTTTACATGCGGGGTACCGCCATGCAGATGACCCTCAGCGCCGGCGTGGCCAGCCTCGGTCAAGACGGCGAGCGCCTGGACGAGCTGATGAACGCCGCCGACCGACGCACCTATGCGGCCAAACGCGCGGGCCGCAACCAGGTGGTCAGCAATGAGGCTGCCGCCCTCGGCTGAGCACGGCGTTGAAAAGCCGGGCTTTTTTTCGTCGGCAATGTCGTTTGGCAAGGCGAAAACCCAGCTCCAGGGCTGGCACGCGCCCACAGCGCGGCTATGCTGAAACTCCATATAGTCCCCCGGATTTCCCCCAGGAGTTTCATATGGATATCGCCAGCCTTTTCGCTGAACTGCACACCCTGCCCACCGTCCCCAAGGTCGCCCAGGACCTGATCCAGCAATTCGACAACCCCTCCACCAACCTGGAAAGCGTGGCGCGCAATATCGAGCGCGACCCGGTGGTCGCCGCCAAGGTGCTGCGCCTGGCCAACTCGGCGCGCTTTCGCGGCTCGCGCGACGCCAGCAGCGTGGAAGATGCCGCCATGCGCCTGGGCTTCAACACCCTGCGCACCCTGGTACTGGCCTCGGCCATGACCGGCGCCTTCAAGGTCGATACCGGCTTCAACCTGAAAAAATTCTGGCTGCGCAGTTTCCGCGTGGCGAGCATCTCCCGCGCCCTGGCCAAACAGTCGAAGCTCGACCCGGATGCCGCCTTTACCTGTGGAATGATGCACAACATCGGCGAGCTGCTGATCCAGACCGGCGCCCCGGACTTCGCTCGCCGCCTGAACCGCCATCCGCAGCGCGAAGCGGCTGCCCAGGCTGCCGAGGAAACCCTGCAATTGGGCTTCGGCTATCCCGAGGTAGGCGCCGAGCTGGCGCGACGCTGGCAGTTACCGGCGCTGATTCAGAACGCTATCGCCTACCAGAACAAACCGGCCCAGGCGCCGGGCGACAGCCAGTATGCTCGCCTGGTGGCGCAGGCGATCCACGTCGAGGAAAGCTTGGAGGCCCACGGTCTGACCGATGAAGCCAAACAGGACCTGGAAGGCCCGCTGTTCGAGGGCGTGGATCTGGCCAAGCTGTTCGAAGCACTGCCCGCCGTGCTGGAAGCAGACAAGGCATTTGGCGAGTTGCTGAACTAGACCGATTCGGGGCTGCTGGAGCCGGCAACTGCGGCACGACGATCAGCGGGCCGTGGGGATTCAAACCCCCGGCCCCTTGGCATCCCGGTTACCGAGCGCCCTGCTGAACGCTGCCGGCCCAGCCGCTAGCAACGCCGCTGTCGCCGCCGGGCTGCTGCTCCCTGGCAGCTGAACCCCCACCTGCCTGGCGCGCTCTGTCAAAGGTGCACAACTGGCGTGTCCAAGCTGAAGCCGAATGGCTTTACTTGGTGGTGTCCGAACGCTGGGCTGTTTGCGCGAAGGTCATGATCACATCACGCACCACCTTGCGCTGCCCGGCAGGCAGGGCGAGAAAGGCTTCGATGGCTTCTCGCTCGGGGTAGAACTCGGGGTCTTCCCAGCGACCGCGCTGCTCGCGCACGGCCATGGCTGCGCGCTCGCCGAAACGCAACGCCTGCGGCTCGACGCGCAGCCAGTCGGCCAGCACCTGCAATTTGTCCTGGGAGGGGATGGCCTCGCCGCGCAGCCATCGCGACACGGCCTGGAACGTCACCGAACGCCCCCAGTAACGGGAGTTGAACTCCCGCTCCAGCACGGCGGGACGATCAGGGTAGCCTGCGGCGAGCATGGCATCGCGCAGGCGCTGGGCAAATTCGGTTTTCTCGGTCATGGGCGGACGTTAAATTCCGCTTCCATGCTTGATTGAACATACGGTTTAATTATAAATTAAATTCATGGTTTCATCACGAGCACTGTGACGCTGATCATGCACAAGGAGGTGCCATGAACTACGCAAGATCATTTCACTTTGAGGGGCGGCAAATCGCCGTTCACGCCAGTGCCGATGGGCGCCTGTGGTTCTGTGCAAAAGCCATTTGTGCAGTGCTGTGCTTTTCCGACAGCCAGGCGGCGCTGCTCTATCACTGCAAGCCCAGCGGCATCCTGTTCGGTAACGAGGCGTCACCCCAGGCGATGATCGACCTGCGCAACCTGCTGCAGCTCAGCCATCACAGCCCGCCAAGCCACGCCGCCCGGCTTCACGACTGGCTGTGCAACTGCGTGTTGGCTTCGCAGCTCGGCCATTCGGGCAAACCGCAGCGTCACCAGCTCACCACCAATGACCAGCAGCTGCAGCTACTGCGCTGGCAGGAGAGTTGGTGGCTGGAAATGCAGGATGCGGTGGAGCTGTTCGGCAGCGGCAATGAGCCACTGCCTCGCCCTTCTCATCCTGAGTGAGCTGTTTCAGCCACGCAGACAGCACTGCTTGTACTTCTTGCCGCTGCCGCAGGTGCAGGGGTCGTTACGGCCAACCTTGGCTTCTTCACGACGAACCGGCACCACCGGCTCCAGGTGTTGCTGCCAATACTGATACAGCGCCACGGCGGCGGGCTCGACAGTAGCGACCGAAGCGTCGTACGCCTCGTCGGACATGGCGTTGAGCGCGTCCACGCCCTCCTCGCTGCCATGCAAGGAAATGCTCGCCAAAGCGGCTTCAAGCTCCTCAGGCAGTTCGGCCTCGATCCAGCCGGCAACCTGGGCACCGCGCAGATAGCCCGCGCACCACTGCGACACGATGAGCTTTTCGCCCTTGCCCTGGTTATCGGCGAGGAAGATCGCCTCGTAGTCATCGGGCTCTTCGTCGAGCATGAACGCGGCTTCGCTCATCAGCTCGACGGCCAGCTTGGTGAAGCGCTCGCCTTCTTTCTCGCTGGTCCATTTGGGCAACTGCTCGGCCCAGATGTGCGGATACCAGACGCCGGGGTCGATCTGCCGCGGGCCGGACACTATGGCGGCAAAATAGCCATCCAGCTCGCTGGCGGAAAGAATCGAGTCGTCGTTGCCATATTTGAGCAACAGCTGATCGAGCTTTTCGAGCCCTTTGTTATCCATCGAAAACGCCCCTCTGAAAAAAGGCCGCTACTGTCCCACAGATGGCCGGTCGCCGACAGCCTCGCCAGCCGTCCGGCACATCACGGGTGCCGATGCGCCAGCGGCCCGGTACAATGCGCGCCTTGACCGTGCTCAGCCCATAAAGAAAAAACATGTCCTTGCCCAAGAATCACCTGGAACTGCTCAGCCCTGCCCGCGATGTCGAGATCGCCCGCGAGGCCATCCTGCATGGCGCCGACGCCGTCTACATCGGTGGCCCGAGCTTCGGCGCCCGGCACAACGCCTGCAACGAGGTGAGCGATATCGCCAAGCTGGTGGAGTTCGCCCGTCATTACCACGCGCGCATTTTCACCACCATCAACACCATCCTGCATGACGATGAGCTGGAGCCAGCCCGCACGCTGATCCACCAGCTCTACGACGCCGGCGTGGATGCGTTGATCGTGCAGGACCTGGGCGTACTGGACCTGGACATTCCGCCCATCGAGCTGCACGCCAGCACCCAGACCGATATCCGCACCCTGGGCCGGGCCAGGTTTCTCGACCAGGCCGGCTTCTCCCAGCTGGTACTGGCCCGCGAGCTGAACCTGCAGGAAATCCGTGCCATCGCCGATGAAACCGATGCGGCCATCGAGTTCTTCATCCATGGCGCGCTGTGCGTGGCCTTCTCCGGACAGTGCAACATTTCCCATGCGCAGACCGGGCGCAGCGCCAACCGCGGCGACTGCTCCCAGGCCTGCCGCCTGCCCTACACCCTCAAGGATGAAAAGGGCGGCGTGATCGCCTACGAGAAACACCTGCTGTCGATGAAGGACAACAACCAGAGCGCCAACCTGCGCGCCCTGGTCGAGGCCGGCGTGCGCTCGTTCAAGATCGAGGGCCGCTACAAGGATGTGGCCTACGTGAAGAACATCACCGCCCACTACCGCCGCGAGCTCGATGCGATTCTCGAAGACCGCCCGGACCTGGCCCGCGCCTCCAGCGGCCGCACCGCGCACTTCTTCGTACCGGACCCGGACAAGACCTTCCACCGCGGCAGCACCGACTATTTCGTCACCGACCGCAAGGTGGATATCGGTGCGTTCGACTCGCCGACCTTTACCGGGCTCCCTGTCGGCCATGTCGAGAAGGTGAACAAACGCGACCTGATCGCGGTGACCCATGAGCCGCTGTCCAACGGCGACGGCCTCAACGTGCTGGTCAAGCGCGAGGTCGTCGGCTTCCGCGCCAATATCGCTGAATTGAAAGGCGAGTTCGAAGAGGACGGCGAGAAGCGCTACCGTTACCGCGTCGAGCCCAACGAAATGCCGGCCGGCATGTTCCGCCTGCGCCCCAATCACCCGCTGAGCCGCAACCTGGATCACAACTGGCAGCAGGCGTTGCAGAAGACCTCGGCAGAACGGCGCATCGGCATCCAGTGGCAAGCCGAACTGCGCGAAGAGCACCTGAACCTGACCGCCACCAGCGAGGAAGGCATCAGCGCCCATGTCAGCCTGGCCGGCCCCTTCGGCCCCGCCAACAAGCCGGAACAAGCCCTCGAAGGCCTGCGCGACCTGCTCACTCAACTGGGCACCACCATCTACCACGCCCAGGGCGTGCAGCTGGACGCCCCCCAGGCGTTCTTCGTGCCCAACTCGCAGCTGAAAAGCCTGCGTCGCGAGGCCATCGAAGCGCTGACCGCGGCCCGTGTAGCCGCTCACCCGCGCGGCAGCCGCAAGGCCGAAAGCACCCCGCCGCCGGTGTACCCCGAGTCGCACCTGTCGTTCCTGGCCAACGTGTACAACCACAAGGCCCGCGAGTTCTACCATCGCCACGGCGTGCAGCTGATCGACGCCGCCTACGAGGCCCACGAAGAAGAAGGCGAAGTACCGGTGATGATCACCAAGCACTGCCTGCGCTTCTCCTTCAACCTGTGCCCGAAACAGGCCAAGGGCGTCACTGGCGTGAAGACCAAGGTCGCGCCGATGCAGCTGGTACACGGCGATGAAGTGCTGACCCTGAAGTTCGACTGCAAACCCTGTGAGATGCACGTGATCGGCAAGATGAAGGGCCATATCCTCGACCTGCCGCAACCGGGCAGCGCCGCCACCCAGGTGGTTGGCCATATCAGCCCCGAGGACCTGCTGAAGACGGCACGGCGGCAGGCGCCGCACTGAGCCTAACTCCCGCCCTCAACGTTTCAGCTAAAAAACCGCAGCACACGGGCCCACTGACGGGCCCGCTTTCTTCGTCTACAAGGAAGTAGCCCCATGACGCGCTGGCTGGATAAACCCTCGATAGACAGCGACGAGATAATCGATCTGGTCATCGAACGTTCGCAGCGCTTTTTCAGCCGCTACGCCTCCCCCGTTGCCAAGTTCTGCCCGCCATTATTCGGTTTCGCGATCTTCCTGCTCTATTTCAACCGGCACGGTTTCTACCCGACCTTCGACCTGTTCCAGTTTTCCTCGCTGCTGCTGGCTGCAGCCGTGCTCGGCTTCGCGCTGGTGGGCACTTATGTGCTTCTACTGGTAGTGCCCGGAGCCTGGCTGCACTATGGATTCGTCAATTCGCCATCCATCAAGGAAGAGCTGCGCTATATAAGGCCAGCCAATGACAAGCAGACCTACCGCTTCGTCGGCATTCTGATTGGCTTGGTTTACGTCGCACCATTCGCTGCCAGCGCGTTGTGTGTGATGTATGTAACCTTCACCTATACCTTGCTCTTTCAGTCAGCAATATTCATGATTCCCGCGCTGGTGACGCTTGTTGCGGGGATGCTGTTGCAGAAGCTGCTGGAGCTGCGCCGCTACAGCTTTCTACGTTACATGTGGTCGGCTTACATCCCAGGCGTAATCGTCTCGCTCTTGAGCGTTCTGATCATTCGCGACGCGGCTACCAGTATCGACTCCATCGAAAACAGCCTGCTGAAAGCCTGCATTGTCTATGGCACGCCATTATTGATCAGTGTATTTGCAGGACTCTGCGCCATTTGTTTCGTGGCCGGCTGGAGCTTCGTCCTGCATTTCGCCACATTCTTTGCCCTGCTAATCGCCTTCTACAGCGGGCTCTTAACCGCATTGCCAGACAAAACCGTGCGCGCCATCGGCTTGGGCAATTACCAAGCCGAACGCATCGTTCTGAACAGCAGCTACTGCGATGCCGATGCGCAAAAAGCCCTGACATTCGACAATCAGTGTTCACTGAAGAACGTCCATGTGGTCTGGCTGATGGGCGACAGCTTGCTCTTCAAACGCAATGCCGACGACAAACAACTGATCCAGGTACCGTCGCGCTTTATCAAGATGGTGATCAAGGCTTCGGACTGAGCCCAGCGATCTGGCGCGGATAGAGCCCCCACCCCTGCTGCATCCCCGCAGCCGCAAGCAAAATGGCTACCACACCGAGCCACTGCAGAACACTGAGCGGGTGATCGAATGCCACCCAGTCCACGCCGATCGCCGCGATCGGGTAGATGAACGACAGCGCGCCGGTCAGCGCGGTAGGCAGTTTCTGGATGGCGCCGTAGAGCAGCACGTACATGCCGCCGGTGTGCACCAGGCCCAAGGTGAGCAGGATCGACCAGGTCTGCGGGCCCTGGGGTAGTCTGGTGAAGTCGGCCAGCGGCGCCAGCATCAGCACGCCGACGCTGACCTGGATCAGCGCGATCAGGTGCGGCGGCACGCCCTTGAGTTTCTTGATGATCAGCGCCGCCACGGCGTACAGAAAGGCGGCGCCCAGAGCGAAGGCGATGCCCGTCAGGTAATCATCGCCACCCTGCCCGGCACTGCCATGGGCGCCGACGATGGCCAACATGCCGAGAAACGAGATCGACAGCCAGGCGAGCTTTTGCAGGGTCAGTTTTTCACCGAGAAACAGCGCCGCCAGGATCACCAGCATGAACGGCTGCACGTTGTACACCGCCGTGCCGATGGCAATCGAGGCGCGGGAATAAGAGGCGAACAGCAGCAGCCAGTTGCCGACGATGGCCACCCCGCTGATCACGGCAAACATGAGGGTAACGCGGCTTAGCAGGCCAAGGCGCAGGTGGCCAAGCAGCGCGCAGACCAGCAATAACGTCAGCGCGCCGAATACGCAGCGCCAGAACACCACGTCCACAACCGGTAACCCAGACAGCAGAACGAACCAGCCGATGGTGCCGGAAATCAGCATGGCGGCGACCATTTCCAGCGTGCCTCTGTGGGTTTGCTTGTCCATCGATACGCTCCTTCAAGTAGTGCGCAAAGTATGGCGAGCGACTGGCAGCCACTCCATGGCAAAAGGAAGGCAAAAACAGCGGGAAGGCTTTAGTATCAAGGCGAATTTCGGAAAAAGCCTTTGGAGCGAGCATGACCGATGAAAAAGATCAGCAACTGATCAATGCGCTGATGGAGGACTCTCGCCGCTCGCTCAAGGCGCTCGCGCAGATCAGCGGCCTGTCGTCGCCGAGCGTGGCGGAACGGCTGCGCAAACTGGAGGAACGAGGGGTGCTGAAAGGCTACGGCGTAGAGGTCGACCCACGTGCCTTCGGCTACCAGCTGCAGGCCATCGTGCGCATTCGCCCTCTGCCCGGCCAGCTGCATGAAGTGGAGCGACAGATCCAGGCCACGCCGCAGTTCACCGAGTGCGACAAGGTCACCGGCGAAGACTGCTTTATCGCCCGGCTTCACGTACGGTCGATGGAGCAGTTGGACGAGATACTCGACCACATCAACGTCTATGCACTGACCAATACGGCCATCGTCAAGAAGACCACTGTGAAGCGACGGTTGCCGCCGATGGCGTAAGAAGGTGGCCCTCAGTGCGAACGCGAGCGGTGTGCTTCGGCACGCTGCAGCGTCATGCTCGGCGTTTCGTCGAACAGCTTGCGGTACTCGCAGGCAAAGCGCCCCAGATGGCTGAACCCCCACTCCATGGCAATCACGGAGATGTTGCGCAGGCCCCGGCCTTCGAGAATTTCCTGGCGCACTGCGGTCAGGCGGTATTTTTTCAGGTAGGCCATGGGTGAAAGCCCGAAGTGCTTGCGAAACCCTTCGAACAGCTTGAAGCGCGATACGCCGGACGCTCGCTCGACATCTTCGAGCCGCAGCTCTTCACGCGCGTGGCTCTGGATGTACGCCCGGGCACGAACCAGATAATGGGGCATGCGGGCGCCGAGGGTTTCGCGCAACAATTCGGAATAGTTGTTGGGCTGCGCCAGGATCAAGCCCTTGACCAGGGCACTCTCCACATCGCGGCTGAACATCAGTTGCCCGTAAAGCTCGCCACGCTCCATCTCCTCGATGAAATGCTTGGCCGTGCGCCACCAGGATGCCGCGTCGCCATTGACCGCATCCATGCCGGGCAGGAAACGCAGCGGCTGATGCATGGGGCGCTGCAGCATTTCCTCAAGGGTCTTGTTCATCGCCGTGCGACTGATGACCACCTGCAGCTTGCGGCAATTGCCGGCGATGCTCAGCTCCTGGCTCTCGTTGGGCGCGACGATCACCCCGTACCGGGAATCGGAATGCAGCCGCTCGCCACCTCTGGCCAACTCCTGCTCGCCGCACAGCGGCAGGCTGATGCTGTAGCTGTTGAAGCTGTCGACATCGGCGATATCCACCGTCACGTCGGTGCCGTATTCGATGATCCCCAGGGTGGTCGACATCGATTTGAGCACGTTGGCGCTGTGGCGAAACTGGATGCGGCCCGGCCGGCTGGCTTTGAGTTGGTGGGGGCCGCAAATGGCCGACATCCACGAACGGGCGCCGGCAAGGTCGCTGTGATCGGCGTGGATATCACGCAAGTGAAATTCAGACTTCAGGCTCATCACGGGCACTCTTCAAGGCTGTTTTCTATGCGCGTTCTGCGACGCGTGCGCAACAGCGATGCAAGCCACAGGCCATGAAGCGCCATCTGCCAGGCCTGCGAACTTTCCGGATAGCAATGCTCAACTTTTCGGACACCCCGGCTCACGGCGAGCCGACGGCAGCTTGCGCCAGACGACCTGGACGCCCCGTTACAGAGCGCTGCTTCGCTGGTTGCACCAGCACGTAGGCGGTACGGGCGCCCCATGCACTGCAGCGTGCCGCCACCTGGTGCCGGCCCCTTCAGCCAAGCCCATGTGTGGCGTACCGACCCACCGTTGTTACCGTTTGGCCAGCCCCTGCAAAGTGGCCAGCAAGCGCTGAAAAAGCGGATATCGGCTGCTCCGACGCACGTGCTAGCCACGCCCGCGACCCCACCACCGCGCAAAATTTACGGCTCGCCTTTGGCCACAAAGCGGATAGCTGCGCCTGTTCCAGCCCCCGTTAAATGATCGCAACGAGGATGCCGCCTGCTTGCGGCAAGTACCTCCCCCATGCACCCGATCCGACAGGTACAGGACCATGACACCAACAAGAAGCGTCGATCAGTGGAAGGACTTCATCAACGGCTGCCTGGACTTTCGCCCTGGCGAAGGCGTGTTCCGCATCGCCCGGGACATGTTCACCGAACCGGAGCTGTTCGACCTGGAGATGGAACTGATCTTCGAAAAGAACTGGATCTACGCCTGCCACGAGAGCGAGATCGCCAACCAGCACGACTTCCTGACCATGCGTGCCGGCCGCCAGCCGATGATCATCACCCGTGATGGCGAAGGCCGGCTGCACGCACTGATCAACGCCTGCCAGCACCGCGGCACCACCCTGACCCGGGTGATGAAGGGCAACCAGAGTACCTTCACCTGCCCGTTCCACGCCTGGTGCTACAAGAGCGACGGGCGCCTGGTCAAGGTCAAGGCGCCGGGCGAGTACCCCGAGGGTTTCGACAAGGCCACCCGCGGCCTGAAGAAAGCGCGCATCGAAAGCTACAAGGGCTTCGTATTCATCAGCCTGGATGCGGCGGGCACCGACAGCCTGGAAGAATTCCTCGGCGACTCGAAAGTGTTCTTCGACATGATGGTCGCCCAGTCGCCCACCGGCGAGCTGGAAGTGCTGCCCGGCAAGTCGGCCTACACCTACGACGGCAACTGGAAGCTGCAGAACGAAAACGGCCTGGACGGCTATCACGTCAGCACCGTGCACTACAACTACGTGGCCACCGTGCAGCACCGCCAGCAGGTCAACGCCGAGAAGGGCGGCGCCAGCAGCACCCTGGACTACAGCAAGCTCGGCGCCGGCGACGCGCAGACCGACGACGGCTGGTTCTCCTTCCACAACGGGCACAGCCTGCTGTTCAGCGACATGCCCAACCCCACGGTGCGCCCTGGCTACGCCACGGTGATGCCGCGCCTGGTGGCCGAATACGGCCAGGCCAAGGCCGAGTGGATGATGCACCGCCTGCGCAACCTGAACATCTACCCCAGCCTGTTCTTCATGGATCAGATCAGCTCGCAGCTGCGCATCGTGCGCCCGGTGGCCTGGAACAAGACCGAGGTGATCAGCCAGTGCATCGGCGTGAAGGGCGAGTCCGACGCCGACCGCGAGAGCCGCATCCGCCAGTTCGAGGACTTCTTCAATGTTTCGGGCATGGGCACGCCGGACGACCTGGTGGAATTCCGCGAAGCCCAGCGCGGCTTCCAGGCCCGTCTGGAGCGTTGGAGCGACATATCCCGGGGCAACGGCAAATGGGTCGAAGGCCCGACCGCCAACAGCGAGGCGATCGGCATTCAGCCGGCGCTGACCGGCACCGAATTCACCCACGAGGGCCTGTACGTCAACCAGCACAGCAACTGGCAGCGCTTCCTGTTGCAAGGCCTGGACAGGATCGCCCAGGACCAGCCCCTGAAGCTGCGCGAGGTATGAACATGAATCCGCAACTGCACTACCAGATCGAGCAATTCTTCTTTCGCAAATGCGAGCTGTGCGACGCCCAGGACTGGGACGCCTACCTGGCGCTGTTCAGCGAAGACAGCGAGTTCCACCTGCCGCAGTGGGAGTCCGAGCACAGCTACACCCTTGACCCGAAGAAAGGCATGTCGCTGATCTACTACGCCAACCGCTCCGGGCTGGAAGACCGGGTGTTCCGCATCCGTACCGGCAAGGCCGCCTCGACCATCCCGATGCCGCGCACCCTGCACAACATCAGCAACCTGCGCATCGCCGAACTGCCCGGCGGGCAACTGCAGGTCAAGGCCAACTGGACCACCCTGTACCACCGCCTGGGCCAGAGCGAGCACTTCTTCGGCTACGCCACCTACCACCTGCGCCCGAGCGGCGACAGCTTCGTGATCAGCCGCAAGCATGTGGTGCTGCTCAACGACACCATCAACTCGGTGCTGGATTTCTATCACCTCTGACCGTGCGGACGCAGACATCATGAATCACAAGGTCGCCTTCAGTTTCGCCGACGGCAAGACGCTGTTCTTCCCGGTCAACGGCAACGAGATCCTCCTCGACGCCGCGTTGCGCAATGGCATCAACATTCCCCTGGACTGCCGAGAAGGTGTGTGCGCCACCTGCATGGGCCGCTGCGAGTCGGGCAGCTACAGCCTTGACTACGTGGACGAAGAAGCCCTGTCGGAACAGGACCTGGCGCAGCGCAAGGTGCTGACCTGCCAGACCCGTGTGCAGTCCGACGCCTCGTTCTACTTCGATTTCGACTCCTCGCTGTGCGGCGCCAACCGAACCACTCAGGCCAGCAGCCGGGTGTGCCATGTAGAGCAGGTCTCGGCCGGCACCGCGATCCTGCACCTGGACGCCAGCGGCGACGAGCACCAGCTGGACTTCCTGCCCGGCCAGTACGCACGCCTGCAGATTCCCGGCACCGACGCCTGGCGTTCGTACTCCTTCGCCAGCCAGCCGAGTGCCGAAAACCGCCTGCAGTTTCTCATCCGCCTGTTGCCCGACGGGGTGATGAGCAACTACATCCGCGAGCGCTGCCAGGTGGGCGATGAAATCCGCTTCGAGGCGCCGCTGGGCGCCTTCTACCTGCGCCAGATCGAACGCCCGCTGGTGATGGTCGCCGGCGGCACGGGCCTGTCGGCGTTTCTCGGCATGCTCGACCAGATCGCCGAGCGCGGCGGCTGCGGCCAGCCGGTCACCCTCTACTACGGCGTACGCCAGCAGGCCGACCTGTGCGAACTGACCCGTATTCAGGCCTACGCCGAGCGCATTCCCGGCTTCAGCTTCGTGCCGGTGCTCAGCGAGGCCGAACCGGCCTGGGACGGACAGCGCGGCTACCTGGCCGAACACTTCGATGCCGCTGCGCTGCGCGAGGCGCCGTTCGACATGTACCTGTGCGGCCCGCCGCCAATGGTCGAGTCGGTAAAGACCTGGCTGAGCGAAAACGCCATCGACAACGGCCACCTCTACTTCGAGAAATTCACCGAGAGCAATACCTGAGACCGGCGGCAACAGATCGCCGGCTCGACCCGGTACCAATCGTTTTCCCACTGCCCCCCAACAATAATCGCAACCCTGCCAGCCAGGCGGGGCTGCACCACAAGGCGGTAATGATGAAAAATGTCCTGACCCTTGCGATGCTCGGGGCCTCCCTGGCCTCGTCGATGTCCACCCTGGCAGCCGAGCCCGTGCGCATCGGTTTCATAACCACCCTGTCGACGCCCGCCGGCTATCTCGGCGAAGACGCCCGCGATGCCTTCCGCCTGGCCATGGAGCAGGAAGGCGGCAAGCTCGGCGGCATCCCCGTGGAGCTGGTGGTCGAAGATGACGCCCTGCAGCCGGCCAAAGGCAAGCAGATCATCGACCGCATGAGCCTGAACGGCATCTCGCTGTACACCGGCGTGATGTTCTCCAACGTGCTGGCCGCCGTGGTCAATAGCGCCACCAAGGACGGCAACTTCTACATCAGCCCCAATGCCGGCCCCTCCAACCTGGCTGGCAAGCAGTGCAAAGCCAACTACTTCGTCGCCTCCTACCAGAACGACGTACCCCACGAGATGGCCGGCGTCGCTGCCAATGAACTGGGGTACAAGAAGATGGTGATCCTGGCGCCCAACTACCAGGCCGGGCGTGATGCGCTGGCCGGGTTCAAACGCGGCTTCAAGGGTGAGGTCACCGAGATCTACACCAAACTCAACCAGCTGGATTTTTCCGTCGAACTGGCACGCATGCGTTCGCTCAAGCCCGATGCGGTGTTCCAGTTCCACCCGGGCGGCGGCGGCATCAACTTCGCCAAGCAGTACGGCAGCACGGGTCTGTCGAAGACCATCCCCATGGTGGTGCCGGTGTTCTCCATGGACGAACGCATGTTGGCGGCGACCGGCAACCTGGCCGAGGGCATGAACGTGGTCAGCGGCTGGGACCCGCAGGGCGACAACCCCGCCAACCAGACCTTCGTCAAAGCCTTCAACGAAAAATACGGCCGTGCACCGACCATGTACGCGGCCCAGGGCTACGACACTGCACGCCTGATCGGCTCGGCCCTCTCGGCTACCAACGGCGACGTGAAGAACACCGAGGCCTTCAGGGCCGCCCTGCGCGCGGCGAAGTACGACTCCGTGCGTGGCGATTTCAGCTTCGCCAAAAACCAGCATGCGGTCATCGACTGGCACCTGCTCAAGGTCGAGGCCGGCGCCGATGGCGCATTGCGCGAGGTCAAGGTGAAAACCATCGCCAAGGCTCAGGTCGACAATTTCGCCGCCGACTGTCCGCTGTGACCTGAGACCACCAGCCTGCCCGGCGCTGATGGGCGGGCCACTACCGCAGGACTTCACCATGCTATTGCTCGAACAATTGCTCAATGGTCTGCAATACAGCGCCCTGCTGTTTCTGCTCGCCTCGGGCCTGACGCTGATCTTCGGCATCATGGGGGTGATCAACCTCGCCCACGGTGCGTTCTACATGGTCGGTGCCTACTGCGCGGCCTTCACCGCCATGACCACCGGCTCGTTCTGGCTCGGCGCCCTGGCCGCGCTGGCCGGCGCCGCCTGTTACGGGCTGATCATCGAAACGGCGATCATCCGCAGGCTCTACAACCGCGACCATCTCGACCAGGTGCTGGCGACCCTGGCGGTGGTGTTTTTCAGCAACGAGCTGATCACCCTGCTGTTCGGTCGCAGCCCGCCTTCGATGCCTACACCGGACTGGTACAACGCTTTCGTCGAGGTGCTGCCGGGGCTGATGTATCCGGTCAGCCGCCTGCTGTTCATCGCCGCCGGCGTCGTGGTGGCGCTGGCCATGTGGCTGCTGATCAACCACACCCGCCTGGGGATGCTGATCCGCGCCGGTGCCGATGACCATGAAATGGTCGGCGCGCTGGGCGTGAATATTTCGCGCCTGTACACCCTGGTGTTCGTGTTCGGCTGCGTGCTGTGCGGGCTGGCGGGCTTCATGGCCGCACCCTTGCTGTCGGTGGAAGTGGGCATGGGCGAGAAAGTGCTGATCACCACCTTCGTGGTCATCGTCGTCGGCGGTGTCGGTTCGGTACGCGGTGCCCTGGTCGGCGCCCTGTTGATCGGCATGGTCGACAGTCTCGGCCGCGCCTACATCCCGCCCCTGCTCGATCAGTTGCTGCCCAGCGAGGTCAGCGGCTCGCTGAGCGCCGGGCTGCTCTCGGCCAGCGCCTACATCGTCATGGCGCTGGTATTGCTGGTGCGTCCCCGCGGCCTGCTACCGGCCCGCGCCTGAGGAGAACGTCATGTCCCGTCGCATCATCATCGACCTCGTCTGCCTGGCCGTCTTCGCCCTCATGCCGCTGCTGGCCAGCGTGTTGGAGGAGCCGTTTCTGGTCAGTCTGTTCACCCGCCTGGCGATCTACGGCATGGCCGCCGCCAGCCTGGACCTGCTGATCGGCTACGGCGCACTGGTCAGCTTCGGCCACGCCGCGTTCTTCGCCATGGGCGGCTATGTGGTGGGCATCATCGCCTTTCACAGCTCCCAGGCCATGCCACTGTTCGGCTGGGAAGGCAGTAACGCCGCCCTGCTCATCTGGCCATTGGCCCTGCTCTGCTGCGCGCTGCTTGGCCTGGTGATGGGTTACCTGTCGCTGCGCACCAGCGGCGTGCAGTTCATCATGATCACCCTGGCGTTCAGCCAGATGCTGTATTTCATTCTCGGCTCGCTGTCGCTCTACGGCGGCGACGACGGCATCGTGATCAACGAGCGCAACACCCTGCCGGGCCTCGATCTGGATAACGCCAACCAGTTCTACTACCTGTGCGTCGCCCTCCTGGTCGGCTGGCTGCTGTTCTGCCGGCGCCTGGTCGCTTCGCGGTTCGGCTTCGTGCTGCGCGGCCTCAAGCAGAGCGAACGACGCAGCCTCAGCCTGGGCCTCAAGCCGCTGCGCTACCGGCTGACCACCTTCGTGATCGCCGGAGTCGGCGCCGGGCTTTCCGGCGTGCTGTGGGCCAACTACGCGATGTTCGTCAGCCCGGACATGGGCGCCTGGCAGAAGTCCGGCGAGCTGATGGCCATGGTGATTCTCGGCGGGGTCGGCACCCTGATCGGCCCGGTGCTGGGCGCAGCCGTCTACCTGGGGCTCGAGCAGGTTCTGAGCCTGTGGACCGAGCACTGGCTGATCATCTTCGGCCCGCTGTTACTGCTGGTGGTGCTGTTCGGACGCCAGGGCATCTACGGCCTGTTGATGAGCGGCGCCAAACGCGAATCGCGCGCTGTGAAGGGTGCGGTGCAGCAAACACCAGTGGAGGCCAAACCATGACTGCGCAACTGTCGATCCGTCACCTGGAAAAGTCCTTCGGCGCAGTCAAGGCCACCAACGACGCCAGCCTGGAGCTGCTGGCGGGTGAGCTGCACGCCATCATCGGCCCCAATGGCGCCGGCAAATCCACGTTGATCTCGCAGATTGCCGGTGAGATTCGCCCCGACAAGGGCCAGATCCTCTTCGCCGGGCAGGACATCACCACTCTGCCCGCCCACGAGCGGCCACGCCTGGGCCTGGCCCGCTCGTTCCAGGTCAGCCAGCTGTACCCGGAATTCAGCGTGCTGGAAAACGTCGCGGTAGCCATCGCCGCGCGGCAGCGACGCACCTGCGGCATGTGGACCCCATTGTCAGGCGACGTGAGTCTGCTCGAACCTGCCCACCGCTACCTGCAACAGGTCGGCCTCGGTCGCCGTGGCGATGACCTGGTCAGCGAACTGTCCCACGGCGAGCGACGCCAGCTGGAGCTGGCCCTGGCATTGGCCCAGGAAGCCTCGGTGCTGCTGCTCGACGAACCCATGGCCGGCATGGGCACCGAGGAATCCGCGCGCATGACCGAGCTTTTGATGTCACTCAAGGGCCGCTACGCCATCCTGCTGGTGGAGCACGACATGGATGCGGTATTCGCCCTGGCCGACCGCATCACGGTGCTGGTCTACGGCCAGACCATCCTCACCGGCACCGTCGATGAAGTGCGCAACGACCCGCAGGTGCGGGCTGCCTATCTGGGAGAAGAACATGCTTGAAGTCAGCGGATTGCGTGCCGGCTACGGTTTGAGCCAGGTACTGTTCGACATGCACCTGAAGATCGACCAAGGCGAGGTGGTATCGCTGATCGGCCGCAACGGCATGGGCAAGACCACCACGGTCAAGTCGATCATGGGCCTGCTCAAACCCAGCGCCGGCAGCGTGCGCATCAACGGCCGGGAAATGCGCGGCAAGCAGCCGTTCCATATCGCCCAGGCCGGCTTGGGGCTGGTGCCTGAAGGCCGCCGCGCTTTCGGCAGCCTGAGCGTGCGCGAGAACCTGCTGGCTACTGCCAGCCGCACCAGCAAGTGGGACCTGGCACGTATCTACCAGCTATTCCCGCGTCTGGAGGAGCGCCAGCAGCAGCTCTCGAAAACCCTATCCGGCGGCGAGCAGCAGATGCTGGTCGTAGGCCGCGCGCTGATGACCGGCCCGCAGTTGCTGATCCTCGATGAGGCCACCGAAGGGCTGGCGCCGATCATCCGCGAAACCATCTGGAACTGCCTGGCCACCCTCAAGGCCGAGGGCGAAACCATTCTGGTGATCGACAAGAACCTCAAGGAGATGGCCCGGGTGGTCGACCGCCATCACATCATCGAAAAGGGTCGACAGGTCTGGGAAGGCACGCCGCAGCAATTGAGCGCGTCGCCTGACCTGTCGCATCGCTACCTGGGCGTCTGACCGACGCCCAACCCATCGGCTCGCCAACACGGGCCCGATTGCCAACCGCAACCGCCTCGACGTCGGCCCCATGGGCCGGCGGCGGGAGGTTGCATCCTGAAAGCCGCCAAAAAGAGCTCCGCGATGACCGACACCACCCGAGCAATACCGCTTCTGCTAGGCACTCTTCCGTTTACCGCACTGGCCGCCGAGTCCGGTTTCTTCGAAGACTCCAGCGCCACCCTGCAACTGCGCAACTACTACTTCAGCCGCGACTTCTCCGACATCGTCGGCAGCAGCAGGCAGTCCAAGGCCGAAGAGTGGGCTCAGGGCTTCATCCTCAACTACAAATCCGGGTACACGGCAGGCACCGTCGGCGTTGGCCTCGACGCCATCGGCACCCTGGGCATCAAACTCGACAGCTCGCCTGATCGCGTCAATACCGGCCTGCTACCGGTCCGTGACAATGGCCGCGCCGCCGACGAATACAGCCGCCTGGGCGTGGCCGCCAAGGTACGCCTGTCGCAGACCGAGCTGAAGGTCGGTGAGTTGCAGCCCAACCTGCCGGTGCTGGTGTACAGCGACATCCGCCTGCTGCCACCGACCTACCAGGGCATCAGCCTGACGTCGAAGGAGTTCACCGATCTGACGTTGCAAGCCGGGCACCTGAAATCCACCAGCCTGCGCAACGAGGCCGGCGATGGCCGGATGCAGGCGATGATCGGCTACCAGCCGCAGCGCCAGGCCTTCGCCGATGCTTTCAACTACCTCGGTGCCGACTACAGCTTCAACGCCAAGCGCACCACGGCCAGCCTCTGGTACGCGCAACTGGAGGACATTTACAACCAGCGCCACCTGGCACTCAAGCACGCCGAACCGGTCGGCGATTGGGTACTGGGCGCCAACCTGGGCTACTTCGATTCCCACGAGGACGGCCAGCAGCGCATAGGCGAGGTGGACAATCGGGCGTTCTACTCACTGCTGTCCGCGAAGCGCGGCGGGCACACCGTCTATGTCGGCTATCAGGGCATGTTCGGTGACCATGGCTTGCCAAAGGTATTCGCCAACGTGACCCCACTGGGCAATGAGGTACCGACATACGAGTTCGCCTCGGCAGACGAACGCTCCTGGCAGGTGCGCCATGATTACGACTTCGCCACCCTGGGCTTGCCTGGCCTGACCACCACCCTGCGCTACATTCGCGGCAACAACGTCGATACCGGCCAGGGTTTCGAGGGGCGCGAGTGGGAGCGCGATCTGGACATCGGCTATGTGGTGCAGAGCGGCGCCTTGAAAGGCATTGGCGTGCGAGTGCGCAATGTCACCGCGCGATCAAACTACCGCAGCGATATCGACGAGAACCGTCTGATCCTGACCTACACCCTGTCGTTGTTCTGAACAGTCGCGGGCCGGACCCTCAGATCTGGCCCGCAACTCTCAAAGCCCGAGCAGCTGCAGCGCCGCCCGGTACAGGGGCGTGCCGGGTTCACCAAGCTGCAGCACCACATCGAAATGATTGCGCCCAGGCGCAGCCACGAAGCGCCCTGGCAGCCCCCTCGCCTGCCAGGCCTCGAGATACTCCTGGGACTGTCGCGCGAACTCCGCGCTCTCCAGGGCACCGTAACTCACCACGATTTCGGGCCCCTGGCAGGGGAAATGAGCCTGGGGGCTGTTACGCCGTGCCGCTTGCTCGTCAAGGTTCATCCAACTGTTGATCTGGGTCGCCAGCAACGGCTGCAGATCGAATAGCCCGCTGATCGGCAGCGCACCCCGCAGCACCGAGTCGGTGACGCCGTAGTCCGCGTGCCACCCACCGGCGAGCAACATGCCGACCAGATGGCCACCCGCCGAACTGCCACTGGCGACCACCCGCGTCGGGTCACCACCGAACTCGGCGATGTGAGCGTTGATCCAGGCCAGCGAGCGACGCACCTGGTCGACGATATGATCCAGGCTCACCGCAGGCGCCAGGTCGTAGTCGATGACCACCACGCAGGCACCCGCCTCCACCAGGGCCGGAGCCATGAATGCCGACTCGGCTTTGGAAAGGGCTCGCCAGTATCCGCCATGGATGAAAAGCAGCACCGGAGCATCGGGTTGCGCGGCCGGAAAGATATCCAGCCTCTCACCCGCCCCCGGCCCGTATGCGATGTCTCGGAACACCTGCAGGCTGCTGTGCGCCGCGTCGCTTAGCGAGCGGTACAGGCGTGGGTATTGATCGTAATCGGTCACGCTGGCGCGCGCGTTGTATTGCTTGTCGTAGTAAGGATCTACAGGAATGCTCATGGCCGTCTCCACAAAAGTGGATACCATTAAGAAATGGACTTGGGACGACTTGATAGCCTGCTAGTTGGCTATTGCTATCCGATTTTTCAGGCAGTGATTCGACACTGCGAGTCTCGCGTTTCACGAGACTCGCAGCGTACCCGCAGGAGTGATGCGACCTTCAGGGACGACGCCGGTCAACCGCCCCATACACGCCCAGACGTCGCCAAAGTGCGCGGCGAGCCTCACTTCAACTGGCTGGCAAAACGCTCCACCGCGCCGAGCACCTGCTTGGCGCCCTGACGAATTTCGACGATCACATCGCCCGCCTGGTTGGCCAGTTCAAGACCGGCTTCGGCCTGCTGGCGGCTGCTGGCCATGTCGCGCACGGCGGCGTCGACCAGCTTCTGGTTTTCCTGCACCACGCCGACGATCTCTTCGGTGGCCTTGCTGGTGCGACTGGCCAGCTGCCGAACCTCGTCGGCGACCACCGCGAACCCCCGTCCCTGCTCACCGGCACGTGCGGCCTCGATGGCAGCGTTGAGCGCCAGCAGGTTGGTCTGCTGGGCGATACTGCCGATGGTCTGCACCATGGTGCTGATCAATATCGATTGCTTACCCAGCGCCTCGATGCCTTCGGAAGCCGACCCCATTTGCTCGGAGATACGCTGCATGGTCTGCACCGTATCGGTCACCACCTGGGCGCCGCGCTGGGCGGTGGTGTCGGTCTGCTGGGAAATACCGTAGGCGATCCCCGCGGCGTCGTTGACCTCTTCTTCACGGTTGACCTGATCGGTGACCACGGTGGCGAACTTCACCACCTTGTAGAGTTTGTCCTGGGTGTCGTGCACCGGGTTGTAGGTCGCCTCCAGCCATACCACGCGGCCGTGGCTGTCGATGCGTTTGAAGCGCCCCGCTACGAATTCGCCGCGGTTCAGGCGTTCCCAGAACTGCTTGTAGTCGGCGGAGTGAGTTTCCTGCGACTCGCAGAACATGCTGTGGTGCTTGCCCTTGATACGCTCCAGGCTGTAGCCCATGCCGTGCAGGAACTGGTCGTTGGCCGTCAGCACATGGCCACTGAGGTCGAACTCGATCACCGCCGTGGAGCGCAGCAAGGCGTTGATGAAATCCTCGTTTTCACGGGCGCGGTTCATGGTCTCGGTGATTTCGCTGCCAATGCACTGAATGCGGCTGACCACACCACGCTCATCGACAACCGGCTGCCAACAGGCCTGAAGCCACACCAGTGCGCCGTCGGGGCGCAGAAACCGATAACGATCGCGTAATGAGTTCCCAGTGCGAGCGGCTTCGCGCAAGTTCTTGAAACACGGCAGGTTCTTTACGTACGCCGGCACGATGTCGCTCATCGGATGATTGGTCAGCTGCTCGGGCCCGTAGCCGATGAACCGCGAGAAGTTGCCATTGAAATCGATGATCCGAAAGTCAGCATCGATGGTCAGCATGATCATCTCGGTCTCGATACCGTGGTACAGCTGCCGGAGCAACGACAGTTCGGCATCCTTGGCCTGCAATTCTTTTTTCCACTTGTTACCGAACATGCTCATTCTCCAGAAGCAATCACGTTGAAACTCATCGGCTGCCCCGCCGATTTATTGAGTACCGTTCAGCCACAAATTGCAGGCCGCTCTGCCATCAAGCATAGAAGGTAGGCGCAGGGTCATTGGGGTTTCGATCAGGAAAATTGCCGGTCAATGGCACCCGGCGCTGAGTGTTCACAAAGACCAATGCCCAGCAGCCAAGGTTTGAAGAATTTTCAAAGAACAGTGGGCTAGGCGCTCCCTACAAGCCCTGACAGATTGCTACTGCCTTTCAAAACAGCTTAACCATGCTGGCCTTGCAGCGGACTGGCGCCTAAGATACCGCCCCCGCTGACGCGAGCGGCGCGCTCGAACACCTCGAGTGCGCTTTGATTCTCTGGTTTTCAAGGAAGAAGCATGAAAAACCTGCTTTATCTCGGCACCCTTTCCTTATTGCTGATGCTGACCGGTTGCGTGTCCATGGTGCCGGCCGGCCCGATCGGTGACCCCGCTCAAAAAGCCACCTTCACCCAGCCGCGCGCCGCGATGATCGACGACGTGGTGATCACCGATACCAAGGTACGCGAAGCCCTGCGCAAGACGCTCAGCGCCCAGTTCACGGCGCAACTGGCGCGCCGTGTCGAGCGTGGCGAATACTTCCAGGAAGTGATCAGCTTTCCCGCCACCCTCGGCAAGGACGACGTAGCACTCAAGTTCACGTTCACGTCCCTCAAGGCCAAACGTACGCCGCACCCTGCCTACTTTCCTGGCGCGCTGTTGACGCTGACCGTATGGATATGGGTAAACGGCCCGATCTATGTCGACAAGTACGACCTCGCCGGCAACCTGCAGATCAATGATGCCCAGGGCAAGCTGCTCAGCAGCAGTGAGCAATCCGTCAAGCTCAACCAGAACACCGGCCTGTGGGACAACGACTACTTCAATCCCTCGCTCGGCGCCGACCAGCTGAATCAGTTGGTCGAGCAACTGCTGCAGGACGCCACCGGCAAACTTGCAAAACCCTGACAAGGACGTACCTCATGAAACAGCTGTTTACCGCCATCCTCGCTACCGCCCTGCTCGTGCTTACTGGCTGTGCGTCGTACTCGAATCACACCTTGCCGGAGGTCGGCCAGTGGCCACTGGCAGCCCCTGCCGAAGCCAAGCCTACCGCTCAGTTGCAGGTCGAAAGTCGCTACCTGTTCAACGACCAGAATCGTGCAGGTGGCTTCAACCAGGAAAACCTGGAAAAGCTGCTGGTGAAGGAGTTCAAAGACAGCGGCCGCTTTAGCACGGTGACCACCGCCAAGGAGCGCTCTGATGTCTATGTGAGCGTGCGTATGACCAATCACGAGCGCGGCAGCACGGTCAGCGCATTCGTAACCGGATTCACCCTCTTCATCGTGCCGGGCCGCTTCAAGAACGAATTCACCATGGAAGCGCAGTTCAAGAACGCTGACGGCAAAGTCCTGGGCAAGGTGGAGAAAAGCGAAAGCGTCACCACCTGGACGCAATTACTGCTGATCTTCGCCGTACCGTTCAACGAGTCGGCAGATAACGTCCTCGTTAAGTTGACGCGCAGCACCCTGGAAGAAGCCGCACGCCAGAAGCTCATCTGAGCGACCAACGGGGTGAGTGCCTGCTCACCCATTTTTCACCGATATGCTCGATCAACGGAGTGACGATGGTGTACTACCCCAGGGAGGAACAGCGTGATGTTCTATTCACGCTCTCCTCACTTTCGATATGGATGATTCCGGTGTTCGCCTTCATCGCCTTTCTGGCGCAAAGCGGGGCCAGCATTGCGGTCATCAAGCTATGGCCGGCTAGTGCCGAGGGCATCGTCACCGCCGTCACGACCATGAACAACAACAGCAGCGTCGAACTGTACGAATACAGCTTCAGCACGCCTGACGGCAGCCATTTCATCGGTTCGGCCGAGCAGTACCGGCAACCGTCCCAGCCCGCGCATGCGGTTGGGCAAAACATCGAAATCATGTATTCGCCGCTGCACTCCGGCTTTTACGTGCCGCGTGAGATCTACGAAGGCAGCCGCATGAATTTTCTGGTGTTCTCGTTCTGCGTCGTGGCGATTTTCCTGCTGCTCGCCATCTCTATCTACGCGCTGGTACGTCAGTGCGCGCATGCACGTGAAGATCTGCATTACTGACTTGGAACTGCGTTAACCTGGGGCCTTCGTCGCGGAGATACTCATGGCTTACCCACCCCACCTGCAAGCTGGTGATCGGGTCGTGCTGTTCGATGGCGTATGCAAGCTGTGCAACGGCTGGAGCCGCTTTCTGATTCGCCATGACCGCGCCGCCAAGCTCAAGCTGTGCAGCGTGCAGTCGCCTCAGGGCCAGGCGATTCTGGCGTGGTTCGGCATGCCGCTGGATCACTTCGACACGCTTGTGTATGTCGAAGGCGACCAGGCCCTGCAGCGCAGCGACGCCATTCTGGCCATCCTGCGCCAACTGCCGGCGCCGTGGCGCTGGGCGACGCTGGCGCGCGTGATACCACGCCGCCTGCGCGACTGGGCCTATGACCCCATCGCTCGCAATCGCTACCGCCTGTTTGGCCGCCACGAATACTGTCAGGTGCCGCGCCCCGAAGACCGCGAGCGTTTTCTGCATGACTGATGCCTGGCTGGCACGCCTGACGGTGGCGGCGATCTTCATCTACCACGGGCTGGTACCCAAGCTGCTATTCAGGGATGCCAGCGAACTACAGCTGCTCGACGCCCATGGCTTGCCTCACCATCTCCTGCCAGTGGCCGGTGGCGGCGAAGTGCTGCTGGGACTGCTTATTCTGCTGCTGCGCCGGCAGCGTTGGCCGCTGTGGGCGGCAATGGCGGCGCTGATGCTCCTGCTGGTGGATGTGGCGATCTTCGCGCCCGGGCTGCTGACCCAGGCGTTCAACCCGCTAAGCCTGAACCTGGCCGCTATCGCCCTGTGCACCATCGCGCTACGGAACACGACCACCCGCTGATTTCAGCTCAGTTGCCCGCCTGCTCGCGCAACAACCGCGTGATTTCGGCCTGACGTCTATAGGCCGGCGCCTCGACGGCGTTGAAGTCGCGGCTGTAGCGCGCCGCAAAACCCGCCGTGCCCCATTCCCGGTACTGCTGCACGTGCAGCAGCTCATGGGCCCACAAGGCGGCATCCTGTTCTGCCATTTGCGCGTCGCGAAACACGATGATGTCGACCAGGGTGACCGCGCGGATATCCGGGTTCTGCATCACGTTGCGGGCGGCGCTCAACTCATCAAGGTCGCCAACCTTGTAGCGCACCGAGTCGAGCAGTTCGGCTGCGTAGAACGGCAGCAGCTGTTGGCGGATCGCTGGCGGAATCGGCAGGGTACCCTGGCGCAACGCCGATTCGCGCGAGCGCAGGATCCAGCCTTCCAGCGCGGCAGCGGTGATGGTTCCGGCGCGCTCCTGCATCGGGCCGAGCACGCCGTTGGGGTCCGGCACGCAGATGCAGCCGCCCAGGCACACCCGGGTTTCACCCGGCGCGCAGGCCAAGGCGGCAGACACCGGAAAAACCGTCAGCAACACATACAGCAGAACGCGTTTGGTCATGTACCGCTCTCGATCGAACAAAGACGCGACCATGGCGCCAGCCGCTGCCGTTGTCCAGCCCCGGCGGCTCCCAGCAGTTGAGCGCAGGGGCTTTGCGGCCTACTTGCCAGGCGACAATGCAGCCGACGAAGGGCTGAGCATCTCGAGTTCGCGGATCTCGAAATCCCGGCTCAGGTAGTCCATGCGCCGCTCATGGAAGTCGCGCATATGCGCCAAGGCGTTGTGCGCCGCCAGATGCTCGCGGGACTGCCAGACCTCGAAAAAGATGAACAGCGTCGGGTCGCTGGCATCGCGCAGCATGTGGTACTCGATACAACCCGGCTCGGCGCGACTCGGTTCTACGTAGGCGCGAAACAGCTGCTCGAAGTCGGCAGCGCGTTCCGGGCGGGTGTGTGCGTGCAGAATGAATCCGTACATCAAAGGTGCTCCTTAGTGGATGTGCTGCACACCCTAGCGCAAGTAATCACCTTTAATTCATGCATTTGAGTCACTAATGATTTGCTCATGCAGGTATTTTTCGCCCCCGCGAGAGCCCGTAACCTGGCGCCATTCAATCAGTTACGGGAAGCCCAGCATGAAGAAGATTCTGCTCCTCAACGCCGGCAAGCAATTCGCCCACTCCGATGGCCGCCTCAATCGCACCCTGCATGAAACCGCTGCCGCGTACCTCGACGGGGCCGGTTTCGAGTTCAAGACCACCGAGATCGACGCCGGTTACGATGTCGCCGAAGAGGTGCAGAAATTTCTCTGGGCCGACGTGGTGATCTATCAGATGCCGGGCTGGTGGATGGGCGCGCCGTGGATCGTCAAGAAGTACATCGACGAAGTGTTCACCGAAGGCCATGGCAGCCTGTACGCCAGCGACGGCCGCACCCGCTCCGATGCGTCGCAGAAGTACGGCAGCGGCGGCCTGATCCACGGCAAGCAGTACATGCTGTCGCTGACCTGGAACGCCCCGCAGCAGGCCTTCGACGACCCGAGCGACTTCTTCGAAGGCAAGGGCGTCGACGCGGTCTACTTCCCTTTCCACAAGTCCCAGGCGTTCCTGGGCATGAGCGCCCTGCCGACCTTCCTGTGCGTGGACGTGATGAAGCGTCCGGATGTCGAGCGTGACGTGCAACGCTACCGCGAGCACCTGGCGCACGTCCTTGCTACGGCCTGAGTCGACATGACAAACGAGGCGGCGCCCGGCACTATCGGTCGCTACGCCTCGCCATGGATTGCCCCGCATGCCCTTCCCCAGCCTCCATACCCCACGCCTGCTGTTGCAGCCCCTGCAACTGGCCGACGCCGAGCAGATCCAGCCACTGTTCGCCCAATGGGAGGTGGTGCGCTACCTCAATAGCCAGGTGCCCTGGCCCTACCCTGACGATGGCGCGTTGAGCTACCTGCGTGATGTCGCCCTGCCCGCCATGGCCGCTGGCAGTGAATGGCACTGGACGCTGCGGCCCATCGCCGAACCCGAGCAGGTGATCGGCGTGGTCAGCCTGATGGACACGCCCGGCAACAACCGCGGCTTCTGGATCGCCCCAGCCTGGCAACGCCAGGGCCTGATGGGCGAAGCCTGTGTGGCGGTCAATCGCTACTGGTTCGAGGTGCTGCAGCGACCGGAAATGCAGGTGCCCAAGGCGGTGGAAAACATTGCCTCGCGGCGTCTCTCCGAGCGTGAGGGCATGCGCCTGGTGGCAACCGGCGAAAGCCATTACGTCGGCGGCCGGCTGCCTTCCCAAACCTGGGCGCTCAGCCGCGAAGAATGGCTAAATCGGCAGACTTAAAATCTGCTGCTGTTTGCAATCACAGCGGCTGCGGCTTGAGCGGCCGGGAAAAACGGTAGGTGGTCACGCAGCACAGCAGCAGGCCACCGATACCCAACAGGCCGCCGACGATGCCCACGTTGGCCACGCCCAGCTGGCTGCTCACCAGGCTACCGAGCAAGGCGCCACCGCCAATGCCGATATTGAAGATGCCGGAGAACAGCGCCATGGCCACGTCGGTGGCGTCGGCGGCCAGATTCAGCACCTTGGCCTGCAGCGCCAGGCCGAAGCACATCATGGCGATGCCCCAGATCACGCTCAGCATCGCCAGCAAGGTATGATCCCGGGCCACCGGCAGCAGAAGCAGCATGCACAGGCTCAGCACAGTGATCGCCGCGATCACGAAACCGCGCGGGAAGCGGCCGCTATAACGGCTGAACAGAATGGAGCCGATGATCCCGGCGCAGCCGAACAGCAGCAGCAATACGGTAACCATGTCGGCAGCGATGCCCGCCACTTCCAGGGCGAACGGCTCGATGTAGGTATAGGCGGTGAAATGTGCGGTGATCACCAGCGCAGTGAGCACATACACGGTGACCAGCGCCGGGCGCTTGAACAGCACCGGCAGGCTGCGCAGCGAACCGGAGTTCTGGCTCGGCAGCAGCGGCAGGTTCTTCATCAGGCACAGCACCACCACGCCCGCCACCACGGCGATCACCGTAAAGGTGGTACGCCAGCCCAGCACCTCGCCGATCACCCTTCCCAGCGGGATGCCCAGCACCATGGCCAGCGCGCTGCCGGTCGCCAACAGGCCAAGGGCTTGCGCCTGCTTGCCTTCGGGCGCCACACGGATCGCCAGGGACGCGGTGATCGCCCAGAACAGCGCATGGGCCAGGGCGATGCCGATGCGGCTGACCATCAGCACGCTGAAACTCCAGGCGATGCCCGACAGTATGTGGCTGGCGATAAATAGCGTGAACACGAAGGCCAGCAGCTTGCGCCGCTCGATATTGCGGGTCAGCAGCATCAGCGGCAGCGAGGCCAGCGCCACCACCCAGGCGTAGATGGTCAGCATCAGGCCGACGCTGGCGGTGGTCATCTCGAAGCTGTGGCCGATCTGGCTCAGCAGGCCCACCGGCACGAACTCGGTGGTATTGAAAATGAAGGCGCCTAGCGCCAGTGCGATCACGCTCAGCCAGCTGCCGCTGTGCGTCTGCTCGGGTGTGTTCATTCGGGTGAGTCCACGCGTGGTGAACGCTGCGCTACCACGGCCATGCGCCCGCAACCTGATGGCAACGAGCGGCGGTAGACAGCGAGCGGAAAAATAGAGCCCATACACGACGAACACGCACACGGCAGCTCGCGCTTCCGAAACGATGAACGCTGGAAGTGATGATGCGGTGAGCGGAAATTATAGGTATGGGATGGCCTGCAGCGACGATTCTACGCACCTGCCTGGCGGCTGAACAATACGCTCGGGAAGGCGTTGGCTGGATGGGCGACGGCCGGTCTTCAGAGCGATCATCGGTTGCCGTTTACGAACATGGGAAGGAGCGGCTTCAAGGCAAGAGCGGCCGTCGCTGATCCATTGTGGGAGCGGGCCATGCCCGCGAAAAATCACGGGCATGGCCCGTTCCCACGGGATAAGGGGAACGGCCGCTTTCACCACTTACCCGCCCTAATCCGGTACCTCCACGCTGATATGAATCGCATCATGGCGCCAGTATTCGAGGTCGCAGTCGATCAGCCGGCCGTGCTGGTCGCGGTTGACCCGGGTGATGCGCAGCGCCGGGCTGCCGGCGGCGACCTTGAGCGCGGCAGCGGCGTCGGCATGCAGCGCCGTGGGCACCATGTCAAAGCGCACGCGGCCATAGCGTACGTCGTATTCACTGGCGTAGAGCTCGGTCAGCGAGCGGGTCAGGTCGAAGTCGAGAATGCCGGGAAAGTAGTCGGGGTGCAGGTAATGCTCGACGTACAACACCAGGCGCCCATCGATGCGCCGCGCCCGACGGATCTGGTAGACGCTCGACAGCCCCGACAGGCCCAGTAGCTGACAGATGTTCGCGTTTGCCGGCATCAGCCGCGCGCTCAGCACCTCGGTGGCCGGCACCCGCCCCTGTTCGGCGACCATGGCGTGAAAGTGGGTACGCACCGATGGGTTGTAGGCCACCCGCGCGGGCGACACGAACCAGCCGCGGCGCTCCTCGCGGTACACCAGCCCCTGGGCCTCCAGTTGCCCGAGGGCTTCACGCAGGGTGATCCGGGTGGTGTCGAACAACTCGCTCAGGCGGCGCTCGGCCGGCAGCTTGCCGCTGGCGGGCAGCAGGCCGTGCTCGATCTGCTCCTGCAGCGCGCGGCAGATAGTGGTAACGGCCCGCGGCGTGTCGTCGCGCATCACCCTGGCTCCTCCTGGACTAGACCAGCCCCGTTACGGGGCACGCTGCGGCGCTGTCTGCGCCGCACCTCTTGCCGCCAAGGCTAGGCAAGCACCATGACCGACAGATGACAGGCAGGCTGCAAGCATGGCCCATGCCAGGCAATTCGGTGCCTCGGGCTGGTCTACGCTCTCTAAGCGCAACGCCGATGAGTGGCCAGCGGCCCTGCCGACACAAAACTGTCACTGGCAGCGCCTACATTGGCTTGGCTCTTGCTGATCTAGACCAACCTCGCATCGCAAAGGAGTTTCCAATGAAACAACTGCTACTGGCATCGCTGATGGGCAGCGCCATCGCTCTGGCTTCCCACGCCATGGCCGCCGACACGGATTTGACTGCACTGGAACAGGCCGCACGCAAAGAAGGCGTCGTGAACAGCGTCGGCATGCCGGACAGTTGGGCCAACTGGAAGGACACCTGGCAGGACCTGAGCGACAAGTACGGCCTCAAGCACATGGACACCGACATGAGCTCGGCCCAGGAAATCGCCAAGTTCGCCGCCGAGAAGGACAACGCCAGCGCCGACATCGGTGACGTCGGTGCCGCCTTCGGCCCCATCGCCGTGGCGCAGGGCGTGACCCAGCCCTACAAGCCCAGCACCTGGGAGCAGATACCCGAGTGGGCCAAGGACAAGGACGGCCACTGGGCGCTCGCCTACACCGGCTCGATCGCCTTCATCGTCAACAAGCAACTGGTCAAGGATGTGCCGAAAAGCTGGGCCGACCTGAAAACCGGCAAGTACCGCGTCGCCATCGGTGACGTCAGCGCTGCCGCCCAGGCGGTCAACGGCGTGCTGGCGGCGGCCATCGCCAACGGCGGCGACGAGAAGAACATCCAGCCAGGCCTGGATTTCTTCGCCGAGATCGCCGAGCAAGGCCGCCTGTCGCTGGCCAACCCGACCATCCAGACCCTGGAAAAAGGCGAAGTGGAAGTCGGTATCGTCTGGGACTTCAACGGCCTCTCCTACCGCGACCAGATCGACCCGAATCGCTTCGAGGTGCTGATCCCGTCCGATGGTTCGGTGATCTCCGGCTACACCACCATCATCAACAAGTATGCCAAGAACCCCAACGCCGCCAAGCTGGCCCGCGAGTACATCTTCAGCGACGCCGGGCAGATCAACCTTGCCAAGGGCAACGCCCGGCCGATCCGCGCCGAGCACCTGACCCTGCCGGCCGAAGTGCAAGCCAAGCTGCTGCCCAACGAGCAGTACGCCAAGGTCAAGCCGATCAAGGACGCCGCCGCCTGGGAAGCGACCTCCAAGGCCCTGCCGCAGCAGTGGCAGGAAAACGTGATCATCAATATGGAGTGATCCAGGCCTCAGCCTCGTAGCAGTAGGGTGGATGACGCTCTTTTCATCCACCATTGCGATCTCGAAATGGTGGACGGATGAAGCGACGTCCACCCTACGCAACCCACCGAACCCAGGATTACCCATGTCGTACAAGGTCATCCTCGTCATTCTCGACGGCCTCAATTACGAGGTCGCTCGGCATGCGCTCGGCCATCTGCAGGCGTATCGCGCCGCTGGCCGTGCTGCGCTGTACAAACTCGAATGCGAGCTGCCTTCGCTGTCCAGGCCGCTCTACGAGTGCATTCTCACCGGCGTGACACCCATCGACAGCGGCATCGTGCACAACAACGTGGTGCGCCTCAGCAAGGAGCGCAGCGTGTTCCACTACGCCCGCGCCGCGGGCCTGAGCACAGCAGCGGCTGCCTACCACTGGATGAGCGAGCTGTATAACCGTGCGCCCTTCGTGGCCGCCCGCGACCGGCATACCAGCGATGCCAAATTGCCGATCCAGCACGGTCATTTCTACTACGTCGACCACTACCCCGACTCGCACCTGTTCGACGATGCCGAGAACCTGCGCCTCGCCCATACGCCGGACTTTCTGCTGGTGCACCCGATGAACATCGACGACGCCGGCCACAAGCACGGCCTGAACAGCAGCCAGTACCGCAATGCCGCGCGCGCTGCCGACATCCTGCTGGCCAATTACCTGCAAGGCTGGCTCGACGCCGGTTACCAGGTACTGGTGACCGCCGACCACGGCATGAACGACGACCGCTCGCACAACGGCTTGCTGGCCGAAGAGCGCGAAGTGCCGCTGTTCGTGCTCGGTGATGCCTTCAGCCTCAGTGAATCGGCCACCCCGACGCAACTGGAGCTGTGCGGCACCATCTGCGAGCTGCTCGGCGTGGCCCATGACAAACCTCTGTGCCGGGAGCTGCTGCGATGAGCGCCACCCACAAACCGCGCGGCAAATGGCTGGCACTGCTGTGCCTGCTGCCCTTCGCGGTGTTCTTTATCGCCTTTCAGATAGCGCCGCTGGTGTGGGTCGCGCTCAACAGCCTGAATACACCGGATGGCTGGGGGCTGGGCAATTTCGAGAAGGCCTTCGCCTCCAAGTTCTACATGCAGGCGGTCAAGCACAGCCTGCAGATCGCCTTCTGGTCGAGCGTGTTCGGCATGCTGATCGCCATTATCGGCAGCTACTCGCTGCGCCAGGTGGACTCGAAACTGCGCGACTTCGTGATCGCCTTTTCCAACATGACCAGCAACTTCGCCGGCGTGCCTCTGGCCTTCGCGTTCATCATCCTGCTCGGTTTCAACGGTGCACTGACCCTGCTGCTGATCCAGGCCGGACTGATCGACAGCTTCAACCTGTATTCCAAGAACGGCCTGATCGTGCTCTACACCTACTTCCAGATTCCCCTCGGCGTGCTGCTGCTCTACCCGGCCTTCGACGCCCTGCGCCAGGACTGGCGAGAGTCGGCTGCCTTGCTCGGCGCCGGTACCTGGGCGTTCTGGCGGCACATCGGCCTGCCGGTGCTGACCCCGGCGCTGCTCGGCACCTTCGTGATCCTGCTGGCCAACGCCCTGGGCGCCTACGCCACGGTGTACTACCTGACCACCGGCAACTTCAACGTGCTGCCGATCCGTATCGCGGCGATGATTTCCGGGGACATTTCCCTCGACCCGAACATGGCCAGCGCCCTGGCGATGATCCTGGTCGGCCTGATGGCGGCGATCACCCTGGTCCATCAGTTGCTGCTGAGGAGGAGCTATCATGTCCCGCGCTGATGCCCCGGGAGCCAGCCTCTATCACCGCACGGTGGTCTGGCTGCTGTTCCTGATCCTGCTGCTGCCGCTGGCCGGCACCCTGCTCTACTCCCTGGCCACCAGTTGGTCGGCGACCATCCTGCCGGACGGGCTGACCTTCAAATGGTATCTGGAGCTGTGGGGCGAGCCGCGTTTTCTGCGCGCCTTCGGCCAGTCGCTGCTGGTCTGCTTCGGCGCCCTGGCGCTGTCGGTGCTGCTGATCCTGCCGCTGCTGTTCGTGGTGCACTACCACTTCCCGAAACTCGACGCGGTGATGAACGTGCTGATCCTGTTGCCGTTCGCCGTGCCGCCGGTGGTGTCCGCCGTCGGCCTCTTGCAGCTGTATGGTTCCGGGCCGCTGGCCATGGTCGGCACGCCGTGGATCCTGATCGGCTGCTACTTCACCATCGCCCTGCCATTCATGTACCGAGCCATCACCAACAACCTGCAGGCCATCAACCTGCGCGACCTGATGGACGCCGCCCACCTGCTCGGCGCCAGCACCTGGAAGGCCGCCTTTCTGGTGGTGCTGCCCAACCTGAGCAAGGGCCTGATGGTGTCGCTGTTCTTGTCGTTCAGCTTTCTGTTCGGCGAGTTCGTGTTCGCCAACCTGCTGGTCGGCACGCGCTACGAGACACTGCAGGTGTATCTGAACAACATGAAGAACAGCAGCGGCCACTTCAACAGCGCCCTGGTGATCTCCTACTTCTTTTTCGTCCTGGTGTTCACCTGGGCGGCCAATCGACTGAACAGGGACAAGGCATGAGCTTCCTGAGCATCCAGAACCTGCACAAGAATTACGGCAGCACCGCGATCTTCAGCGACATCGACGCCGAGATCGAGAGAGGCGAATTCGTCACCCTGCTCGGCCCGTCTGGCTGCGGCAAATCCACCCTGCTGCGCTGCATCGCCGGCCTTACCGAGGTCAACGGCGGCAAGATCCTGCTCGATGGCGACGACCTGGTGCCGCTGTCGCCGCAAAAGCGCGGCATCGGCATGGTGTTCCAGAGCTACGCGCTGTTCCCCAACATGACCGCCGCGCAGAACGTCGCCTTCGGCCTGCGCATGCAGAAGGTCGGCAAGGAAGAATCCGCCGCCCGCGTACAGGAAGCCCTGGCGATGGTCGAGCTGGGCGACTTCGCCGGCCGCTACCCGCATCAGCTGTCCGGTGGCCAATGCCAACGCGTAGCCCTGGCCCGCTCGCTGGTCACCCGCCCGCGCCTGCTGCTGCTCGACGAGCCGCTATCGGCCCTCGATGCGCGCATTCGCAAGCACCTGCGCGAGCAGATCCGTAGCATCCAGCAGGAGCTTGGCCTGACGACGATTTTCGTCACCCACGATCAGGAAGAAGCGCTGGTGATGAGTGACCGCATCTTCCTCATGAATGCCGGGCGCATCGTCCAGAGCGGCGACGCGGAAACCCTTTACACCGCGCCAGCCGATGCCTTTGCCGCGGGTTTTATCGGCAACTACAACCTGCTCGACGCACCTACGGCGAGCCGTCTGCTCGGCCGCCCTCTGAGCAGCCAGGTGGCGATTCGCCCGGAGGCCATCGTGCTTGGCCAGGGCCCGATCAGCGCAATCATTCGCAGCCACAGCCTGCTCGGTAATATCATCCGCTACCGGGTGGACGCCGGCGGCGTGGAACTGCTGGTCGACGTGCTCAACCGCAGCGCCGACGACCTGCACGCCAACGGCCACCCAATCTCACTGGATATCGCGGCTAGCGCCGTAAAAGAGGTAGCTTGATGGCCCTGGCAATTTTCGATCTCGACGAAACCCTGATCAACGGCGACTGCGCCAGCCTGTGGAGCGCGCACATGGCCACCCTGGGCTGGGTCGACGGCGAGAGCTTTATCGCCAAGGACCACCAACTGATGGCGGCGTACGCCGAAGGCAAGCTGGCGATGGAGGACTACATGACCTTCAGCCTGTCGCCGCTGGTGGGCCGCACCCCAGAGGAAGTCGCCTTCGTCGTCGAGCCCTTCGTGGAAGACGTGATCGAGCCGATCTTCTTCAGCGACGCCACCCGCTGCCTGGCCAACCACCGCGCAGCCGGCGACCGCATCCTGATCATCTCCGCCTCGGCGCATTTTCTGGTCAGCGCCATCGCCGAACGCCTCAAGGTCGGCGAGGTGCTGGCCATCGATTTGCACGAGGAGTACGGCCACTACAGCGGCAAGACCGAGGGCGTGCTGACCTACCGCGAAGGCAAGGTCACCCGCCTGCACGCCTGGCTGGAAGAGCACGGCGAAAGCCTGGACGGCGCCTACTTCTACTCCGACTCACGCAACGACCTGCCGCTGCTGCAACGGGTCGACAAACCCCATGCGGTAAACCCGGACCCGGTGCTGCGCGAGCATGCCGAGCGCGAGGGCTGGCCGATTCTGAGTTGGAGTTGAGGCAGAGGTCGATAGCAGCAATGTGGCGGTAGCGGCCGTTCACGATCGTGGGAGGGGCTTTAGCCCCGAGCTCTTACGCTTAGCCTGGCAAAGATCGAGGCTCTAGCGGATCACCGCCCGGCCTCTCTCACAAATGCTCCGTTCACCGTTCGCGTTCGGCCAGAAGCCGCCGTTCAGAGTAGGGACATGACCCGCCCTCTTACTAGCGGCACAACACTTCGTAAGGTGGACCGCGCGAACCATGCGATAGACCCACGCATGCTGTGCTGCACACAGCCCCTTACACGATAGCGTCTTCTCTTGAGTTTGATGCCGGCCTTCGATTAGATATGAGGCGTAAAGGTTGTGACGTAAATAGCACCATCAAACACAAGGGAATAGCGCTAAATGACAAGGATAGAACCCGTTTTCGGCAGTATCAGCAGCGAAATCGAAAACCCATACCAACCTAGCGATGCTCAACTGGTTGACGACGAGGTTGTCACGTTTTCAAAACCCAAGATTTTTGATTTTTCCGGGCGTATTTCTCTGGCGCGCTTCTGGCTGATTCATGTGCC
Organism: Pseudomonas sp. URMO17WK12:I2; assembly: GCF_003253735.1. Classification (GTDB taxonomy): domain Bacteria; phylum Pseudomonadota; class Gammaproteobacteria; order Pseudomonadales; family Pseudomonadaceae; genus Aquipseudomonas. Next base: position 47,392 of record NZ_QKYW01000002.1, read on the forward strand.
CTTGGTGCTGGTTCTTCCGTGCATTTTGCTGGCGTTCTTTATGGTTGGGTTGCGTCATCAACTGGTGGTTTTGCTGATAGTCGGTGCCACCGTTGTCGTTCCTGCCATCCTGCTCAGCGTGTCTCTACTGGTACGCAGGGCACGTGATCTAGGCTGGAGCCCGATATGGGGAATTCTCTCCGCGTTCCCTGTTATCGGCTTTGTAATAACGCTTCCGCTCATGATGCTTCCGGGGCGTAAAGCGATTAATAAATACGGCCCGCCCAACCCACCTCTCTCAACGTTGGTAAAGCTACTTACTGCGCTGTTGGTGGTGCTGACGTTTGTAACCTCAACCGTGCTAGTTGCGTATTTCCCCCAATACCACCCACAGGCACTCTACGAGTGGTTCGCTAATGCATTGGCTCAGGCATAACGTTGGCGTACATGAAGTCCACGCTTCGCCTAATTGCGCGGCGCCAAGTGCTCAGGTGCCTTTGTAGAGAGAGCTGTTTGCACTAGGCGATAGCCCTGCGTACCGCGGCAATGTCATTTGGAAAAGAGAACTGGAAAAGAGAACAGATTTATTTCTTTGCTCTAAACCTCCGCTCCTGGCCAATTGCAGCTAGTGACGACGGACAGTTACCGGCCAAAAGCAGTCATCGACGAAAGGCTAATTCGGATCCTAAGCCGCCACCTGGATAGCTACGCAATTGAGGACGACTTAGAAAGCAAATAGATGCCGTAAGATACCTACAAGGAGCTCAGGCGTTGTTGAGTTTATGCCTACTAAATTTTGCAGCCTAATCATCCAAGCACCACAAGCATAAAACAATATAAAAAATCAAAGCGCTTTTCTTTCACACAAAAAGGTTTACAGAGATGGCCGAATACAGAGTAACAATTTCAGCGGACCTATCAAAAATTGAAAACTATGAGGACTGCAGAAACTTCTTAGAAACACTCTACTCAGAAAGCGAAAGCTGTGACACAGAAAAAGAACTTGAGATATTCCTAGCGTCACAGAAGTGCGATTATAGGCCACACCACTTTATATGGCACGAGTACCTTTCGGCCATAGATGACCTGTCAATAAAAGAAGAAAAAACCTTCAGAGCCCTATTTACAGTTGGCTCTGGTGCAATTGATTTCTGCAATGAGTTAAACTCACTCCTAAAAAAAATCAAAGCCAAACGAATAAAAATAGAACTCATCTATGATGGGGAACAGGAAAAAATTGACTGGAAATCACTGGGCAACCCGGAAAGTATATCCACAAGATTTCTGAGAAAGCCTGAAGCCCTGCTGGCCGCTGGCGCCAGCGGCCACTACAAGTTAGTATCAAGAGCCGGCATTTTGCTAGGCGAGCTAAACATAGAGCTTGGCCATTTGGCAGGGGCACAGACTATGTTAAATAAACATGGCAACGTGCTGTGCATCATAAATTTCAAGTCAGGCATCCCCCACGGAAACTTCAAGTTCTACTACCCAGATGGCAGTAATATGTTAGAAGGCACTTTTAAGAAAGGTGTGCTGGACGACCAACTCCTCGGCTGGGAAAACAATGGACACGTAAAAATAAGGTCAAATTACAAAAATGGCTTACTGCAAGGAGCCCAATATATTCACTTGAGCACAGAGCAAAATCCTCACCTTCAGGCAAATTACAAAAACGGACTACTGAATGGGCCGGCGACATGGAGAGGTGGCTTTATGGCCGATAAGTCATGCCATGCGGTATTCAAGTCTGGCAAACCCTCCGAAAATATCGACGAGTTCACGATGGCTTGCTTGGAAACGCTTGAGGAAAAGTTGGCTCCTCACGAAAGCATCATGATATTTATTGACCCCCACCAATTCTACGAGTTGATCTCCAAGCACACTCTCGAGCAATCAAACAATCCACCCTCCTCGCCCTGACACCGCCCATCTGTATGCTCTTATCGTATCAGTCCCAGATACTTGATCCCGTACAGTCGTTCAGCAAACCTAATGTAGGCAGCGTCGCATGACCGCTTTTGGCCGGTAGCTGCCCGTGTCAGCGGCTGCAATTGCCTTGAAGCTGCCACGTGGCGGGTTCAAGAAGATCCTGAACAGCTTCTTAAAACGTCACCCCAGCAATCAGCGCGATATTGCTGTACGGCCGGCACTCCCCGGTACGGATCTGCACACGAGCCTTGGCACAGGCGGCCTTGAGTTCGTCATGGCTAACCAGTTGCCGTTCGCCCAACTCCCCGGCTGCGGTCAGCGCTTCGATGGCCTCGAGCGCCAGTGGCGCTACCTCCAGGGTTTCGCGGGCCAGCAGATGGCCTTGCACCTGCATCTCGCTGAGCACCACCTGCAAGGTGGTGACGAAGTCCGGTACACCGGCGGTCAGCGCCAGGTCGATGCATGGCGTACCTGCGGGGATCGGCATGCCGGCGTCGCCAATGACGATGATGTCGCCATGGCCCAGGCGAGCGATGGCGGCTGACAGTTCGGCGTTGAGCAGTGGCGTCTTCTTCATGCGGGCAACTCGTGGCGATGAGGGATGGAGGGCTGTGCGCCCGGACGGGTGACGGCCAGGGCGGCAGCTTGCTGGCCGAGGCGGATGGCGCTTTCCAGCGGCAGGCCTTCGGCCAGTCCGGCGGCAAAACCACCGACAAAGGTGTCACCGGCAGCGGTGGTGTCGACCGCCACCACAGGGTCGACCGGCAGGTGCAGGTGGCGCTCGCCATCGGCGTAGAAAACGCCCTGGCTGCCGAGGGTGATCAGCACGCGGCGCGCGCCATTGGCGAGCAGCTTTTGCGCAGCCTGCAGCGCGCTGCGCGGCGAGTCGACAGCGATGCCGGTCAACAGCGCGGCTTCGCTTTCGTTGGGAATCAGGTAGTCGATCAGGCTGTACCAGCGTTCCGGCAACGGCCCAACGGCAGGTGCCGGATTGAGGATCACCGTGCGGCCCAGTGCATGAGCGCGCGCCAAGGTAGCCTCGACGGTGGCCGTGGGCACTTCCAGCTGGGCGATGACGATATCCGCTGCTGCCAGCAAGCCATCATGGTCGGCCAGGCGCTCGGCGGTCATTTCAGCGTTGCTGCCCGCCGCGATGACGATGGCATTCTGGCCAGCGTCGTCGACCAGAATCGTCGCGATGCCGGTGGCCACACCGGGCACCGTCGCCACGCCGCTGCAGTCGATGCCTTCGGCAAGCAGGCCGGCGCGCAGCTCTGTGCCATTGGCGTCATCTCCCAAGCAGCCGACCATCGCTACCTTGGCGCCGAGGCGCGCTGCGGCCACCGCCTGGTTGGCGCCCTTGCCGCCGGCGGCAGTGGCAAAGCCGTGCCCGGCCAGCGTTTCGCCGGCAACCGGGAATCGCGGCATGCGCACGATCAGGTCCATGTTCAAGCTGCCCACCACAACTACTTTCGCGTGCATTACCGGTGTTCCTCTCAATCCGCCAAAGCGCGCACGCGCCCAGGCCGGTTCAAACAAGGGGCGCCGCGCTGGATTCGCGCAGCACGAGCGTGGGTTCGATGAGTCGTTGCTCGGCGCTCAGGCCGGGGGTGCGGATACGCGCCAGCAACCGCGCAGCCGCGGTCTCGCCCAGTTGGCCGATGGCTTGGCCGACCGTGGTCAAGGCTGGGTGCAGGTAGCGGCTGACTTCGATGTCATCGAACCCCACCACCGAGAGCTGCCCCGGCACGCTCACCTGACATTCGGCGGCAGCGCGCAGCACACCCAGGGCGATCATGTCATTACCGGCGAAGATCGCCGTTGGCACTTCATCGCCGTTCAGCAGCACCTGCGCCGCCGCGTGCCCGGCCGGGCTGGTAAAGGCACAGTCCACCACCGGCTGCGCCTCGACGCCGGCTTCGGCGAGCGCGCGCCGATAACCGGCTGCGCGTAGCTGAACCACCTGGGTGCTGGCCGGCCCACCGATACAGGCGATGTGGCGATGGCCAAGCTCGATCAGGTGCCGGGTCGCCAGGTAGGCGCCGCGTTCGTGGTCGACCTGCACGCGATCGGCCGTTACGCCATCGAGGGAGCGGTCGACCAGCATCAGCGGTACTTTCAAACCCGCCAGGGCCTGGGCGAAAGCCGCATCGCTGGCCACGGTGGCGACGATCAACCCGTCGATGCGCCGCTCCAGCAACACGCGCAGGTAGCGCAGCTGCTTGTCGATGTCGTCGTCGGAATTGCACAGGATCACGCTGTAGCCGTTGCGTTCGGCGTGGTCCTCGATGCCACGCGCCAGCTCCGCGAAGTACGGGTTGCTGGCGTTCGGTACCAGCAACCCGATGGTGCCGGTGGCGCGGGCTCGCAGCGAGCGGGCCACGCCGCTGGGTACATAACCCAGCTCGGCGATGGCCGCCTCGACCTTGCTACGCACCGGGTCGCTGACCGGCCGGGTGCCGTTCACCACGTGTGACACCGTGGTGTAGGAAATACCCGCCCGCGCGGCAACGTCCTTGATGGTGGCCATGGACGATCAGCCCCGGCGCTTGGCGCGATAGCTGCGGTAGGTGTCGAGAATCACCGCGATCACGATCACCGCACCGGTGATGATACGTTTGGTCGGTTCGGTCGCGCCGATCTGCGCGAGGCCTGCGGCCAGCACGGAGATGATCAGCACGCCAAAGAAGGTGCTGATCACCGAGCCACGCCCGCCCATCAGGCTGGTGCCGCCGATGACCACCGCGGCGATCACCTGCAGCTCCAGACCGGAACCAGCATTCGGGTCGGCGGCTTCCAGGCGGGAAATCTGGAACAGCGCCGCCAGGCCGGCGAGCAGGCCCATCAGGGCGAATACCGAGATCTTGTAGGGTTTGGGGTTGATGCCGGCCAGGCGTACCGCTTCCTCGTTGGTGCCGATGGCCACCAGGTAACGGCCGAACACCGTGCGGGTCAGCAGCAGGTGCGCGGCGGCAATCACCAGCAAGGCGATCACGAACGACGGCGAGATACCGGCGGCGAACGGCGTCGACAGCCAGGCGTAGGCGTCGCCGATATAGGCGGTGCGCGAGTCGGTGAGCTGGTAGGCCAGGCCGCGGGCCATTTCCAGCACGCCAAGGGACACGATGAACGACGGAATGCCCCAGGCCACGGTGATGATCCCGGTGACGCTGCCAGCCAACGCCGCGCAAGCCATGCCGAGCAGCGCCGCGGGCAGGATGCCCCAGCCAAAGCCGAGGGTCGCCACGCTGACCACGGCAGCGGCCAGCGCCAGCACCGAACCGACGGACAGGTCGATGCCGCCGATGATCAGGATCAGCGTCATGCCCACCGCCAGCACCATAAGGTCGGGGATCTGGTTGGCCAGGGTGGTGAAGGTCGAGTAGGACAGGAAATGGCTGCTCAGCGATGAGAACAGCACGATCATCGCCAGCAACGCGCCAGCCAGGCCGAGGTAGGTGCCCAGGCCCTGATGCGTGCCACTGCGCTTGGTGGGCGTGGCGGACGGAGTGGTCATTGGGAAAGCTCCTGTAACGGGGGTGCGACATCGCCGATCAGGGCTTCGCGGCTGCGGTAGCCGGCAAAAGCGGCAGCCAGCAAACGGTCCTGGCTCCAGTCGTCGCGGTCGAATGTTTCGATAAGGCGGCCAGCGGACAGCACGCCGATACGGTCGCAGATCAACATCAGCTCGCGCAGGTCACTGGACACCACCACGAGCGCCTTGCCCTGGCGGGCCAGCTCGCCGAGCAGGCCGTAGATTTCGAACTTGGCGCCAACGTCGATGCCGCGGGTCGGCTCGTCGAACAGCAGCACCTGGCAGTCGCGCTCCAGCCAGCGGCCGATGACCACCTTCTGCTGGTTGCCGCCGGACAATTCCGCGACCGCCTGATGGGCGCCGTTGCAGCGAATGCGCATGGCGTCGATCTGCCGCTGCGCCAGTGCCTGTTCGGCCGCCGGACGCATCACGCCGTGTTTGGACACCGCCGGCATATTGCCCAGCGCCAGGTTGGCGGCAATCGGCTGGCCGAGCAGCAGGCCTTCGCCCTTGCGGTCCTCGGTGATCAAGGCAATGCCATGGCCCACCGCTTCAGCGGGTGAGCGCACGCGCACCGGCACAGGTGGGTTGCCGATGGCCACCTGGCCGCTGTCAGCGGGGTCGGCGCCATAAATCAGCCGCAGCAATTCGGTACGGCCAGCGCCGATAAGCCCGGAAATGCCGTAGATCTCCCCGGCCCGCACACTGAACGATACGTCGTCGACCTTGCCGCGGCGGCACAGATTGCTGATCTGCAAAAGCGGCGCACCAATCTGCCGTTCGCCCAGGTCAATGGCGTCGCCGACATCGCGGCCGACCATCAGAGTGACCAGCTCGTCGCTGCTGTAACGGTCGATGGGCTCCACGGCGACCAGTTGGCCGTCGCGCAGCACGGCGACGCGCTGGGCCACTTTCGCCAGTTCTTCGAGACGGTGGGAGATATAGACGATGGCCACACCGGCATCGCGCAGGCGCTGGATCTGCTCGAACAGCAAATCGACCTCACGGGCGGTGAGCATCGCCGTTGGCTCGTCGAGCACCAGCACGCGGCAGTCGCCGATCAGGTTACGGGCGATCTCGACCATCTGCTGATGGCCCACGCCCAGCGCGGCCACCGGGGTATCCGGGTCGATGGCCTCCAGGCCGACCCGGGCCATGGCCTCACGCGCCATCTCGCGCAGGCGACCACGGGCAATCCAGCCGCCACGGCTGGGCAGGTTGTCGAGAAACAGGTTCTCGGCCACGGTCAGGGTCGGCAGCAGGTTGAGCTCCTGCAACACCATGCGCACACCGAGGCGCTCGGCCTCGCGGCGGCTGGCCGGTGCATAGGGCTGGCCGAGAAAGCTCAGGGAGCCGGTAGTCGGTTGCTCCAGCCCACAGAAAATCTTCGAAAGGGTACTTTTACCGGCGCCGTTCTCGCCGGTCAGCGCCAGCACTTCACCGGCGCGCAGCTCCAGCTCGACCCCGCCCAGCACGGGCTGGACGTAGGTCTTGCCGATATTGCGGGCGGCGAGAACGGTCTCGCCGGCCACTACTGCATGGGTCACGGCTTGGTCACGAGTTCGACCGGAGTTTCGATCACGCCGTCTTTCGCGCCGGTAGGCTCACCCTTGACCAGCTTGAGCGCCGCTTCGATACCGAACACCGCCTGGCGAGCCGCGAACTGGTCGGCGGTGGCGAGTACGCGACCGTCCTTGAGCATCGGCTTGATGGCGTTGATGTTGTCGTAACCGACTACCTGCACCTGGTCTTTCTTGCCAGCGGCACGTACGGCAGATACCGCGCCGAGTGCCATGCTGTCGTTGCCGGCCAGCAGCGCTTTCAGGTCCGGGTATTCGTTGAGCATGGCCGAGGCCACCGCGTTGCCACGGTCGATTTCCCAGTTACCCGACTGCACGCCGACGATCTTCATGCCGGCCGCTTCCATGGCGTCCTTGAAGCCCGCGGTGCGCTGCTGAGCGTTGGTGGTGGTGGACACGCCTTCGATGATGCCGACTTCGTCGCCAGCCTTGAGCTTGTTCTGGGCCAGGTATTCGCCGACCAGGCGCGCGCCCTTGCGGTTGTCCGGGCCCACGAACGGCACGTCCAGGCCTTTGCTCTTCACCACCTCAGGGTCGAGACGGTTGTCGATATTGACCACCTTGATGCCGGCATCGCTGGCCTTCTTGATCACCGGCACCAGAGCCTTGGAATCGGCCGGGGCAATAACCAGGGCATCGACCTTGGCAACGATCATCTGCTCGACGATACGGATCTGCGCCGAAGTATCGGTCTCGTCCTTGATGCCGTTGGCGATCAATTCGAACTGCGCAGGGTTTTCTTTCTGGTAGGCCTTGGCGCCATCTTCCATGGTGCGGAAGAACTCATTGGCCAGGGATTTCATGACCAGCGCAACGCGAGGCGTATCACCTTCGGCGGCATGGGCACTGGAGAAACTGACGAGGGCAGCGGCGCCAAGGGCGATGGCGGCGCAGAGCCGGGCAGGACGGAAACCGGACATGGGCGAACTCCATGATTATTGTCGTTGTTATCAATACGCAAACGTTTGCGTGCACATAAAATTATGAAATGGCCGGCAGATTGTCAAATTTTCGCTCACCCCTAATGTGATCTGAGCCCGCTTCATCAACGAACCAGAAGTGCTCCGCAAGCTGGCTTGCATGGAGAACTTTTCGCTACCATGGCCGTCAACTTATGCCGCCACTGTGGCTGCAAAGTTGGGGCCTAGCACCGCCCTCCATGGATGTGTCTCGATCAAGGAATATCATCATGCTCAAACCCCTCCTGATGGGCGTCGGCCTTGCCGCCCTGCTCGCTGGCTGCTCCAGCCACCCCACCCAACCGCTGGACCAACGCCTGCTCGGCGAATGGCAAGGCATGCGCGACAAGAATGGGCCGTGTCAGTTCTTCGCCTGGAATTCCAGCTTCGGTGCCGACGGTCGCTTCAAGATCAGCTTCTTCGCCGATGAGCAGAGAACGCGCCTGATCCAGACCGAACAGGGCACCTGGACGGCCCACGACGGCAAGAACCACCTGACCACCGACGGCGTGAAAACCACCGAGGTGTACGATTATCGCTTCGTCGATGCGAACACCGTCGAGTACGTCAACCTCAACGCCGACCCAACCGCCGACTGCCAGGCGGATTACCGCTTTACCGAGCACCGCGCCGGCCATTGATGCCGCGATTGCTGGCGCCCCATGAACCAACTCGCAACTCACCCGTACCGCAAGGTTCACCCAACAGCGCGGTGAGCCTTGCACTGCTCAAGGAAGAAAGCATGAAAAGTCTCACTGCGGTATTGATCACCAGCGCTCTGCTCACCGGCTGCATGACCTTGTCCGGTACCTACCAGCTTTCGCTGCAGGATGCTGACGGCCAGCCGCTACCCCAGAACATCAACATGACAGCCCAAGGCAGTGGCATCTACAGCGCGCGCAATGCGATGTGCTCGGTCCATCCGCACGCCACGGTCATTATCCGCGACCTCGAGAGCGGCGAAGAGCTGAAGAGCGAAAGCCCGTACAAGTGCTGACGAGCAACGCGGTGGGTCATTCGATACTGATGCGGTATTCCACGGCCCGCCGCTCTTTCCCACCATGCAAAGAGGAAAACACTACCGAGTCCTCCCCCGCCTTGTCGCCCGCCAAATAGACGAAACGGTCCACCTTGGCAACATCCCCGTCGACCTTGTATTCACGCTTCCAGCGGCCCAGCCTGGGCGTGCTGTTACCCATTTTCTCCACTGGCATCCATAGGTTGATGCGCGTCTTGCGACCCTCCTCGCTGAGGTGATCGAGGATCACGCAGCGCTCGCCCGGCTTGACCCGCACCGGGATGACGAAATTGCCATAGGTCTGGTCGCGAACCGCAGCCGCCGTATCCACCTCGCAGGCCAGGCTCTGCACGCTGATCAGCAGCAGGGCCGCTGCACACGCGGCATATCCGTTCATTGGCTCACCACTTCGCTTGCGCTATAGCGCTGCGCCGGCTCGACAATCTGCTCCTGGGCCCTGACCAGTGGTAGATCGCGTGAGCCTTCGCTGGTTTCCTGCACCAGGGCGTAAAGCGTTGCAGTCGCCAGTTCCAGGGCCTGGGGCAAGGCGTGGCCCGACAGCAAACGCGCCAACAGGGTCGCCGAGAACACGTCACCCATGCCGTTGGGCAACGGATGCAGGGCCAGGCGCGGGGTGTTGACCAGCCAGGCACCCTCGCCGTTGACCGCCAGGGTACACAGCTGATCGGCAGGGATATCCGGCGTGGCCAGGCTGGTGATCACCACCACGTCCGGCCCGCGGCCGCGCAACTGGCGCGCCACCCGCACCGCCTCGTCGACGCTGCCAAGCTTGCTGCCGGTGAGCAGCTCGAACTCGAACTGGTTGGGGGTGATGATGTTGGCGCAGGGAATCGCCAGGTTGCGCAGGAAGTCCGGGATCGCCGCGCTGACGAAAACGCCGCGCCCGACATCGCCCATCACCGGATCGCAGAGGTAGCGCACGCCCGGGTTGTCACGACGGATCTCGTCCACCGCCTCGAGGATCACCGCACCGATGGCCGCATCGCCGAGATAGCCGGAAAGTACCGCCGACACCTTCGACAGCACGCCGCGATCACGCAAACCGGCAAGCACTTCACGAATATGCTCGGCGTCGAACACCTGGCCGCGGAACTGCCCATAGCCGGTGTGGTTGGAAAACTGCACCGTATGCACCGGCAGCACTTCGAAACCCAGGCGCTGCAGCGGGAACACCGCAGCGTCGTTGCCGACGTGACCGAGGGCGACATGGGACTGGATGGATAATACGAGAGGTGGAGTGGTGGCGCTCATGGGCGGGCGGGATCCTGTCATGGACGGCGCAAGGCCTGTGTCGGCATTATTCGCCAATCATCCCGCGCTTTCCATGGCCACGGAGTGCCCATGCCCTACCCGCTCAACGCCGTCATTCAGGAACAATCCTCGGGCTGCGGCATCGCCGCCTGCGCGGCGCTCGCCGGCGTCAGCTACAACGAAAGCCGGCAGATCGCCAACGGGCTCGGCATCTGCGCCGAGGACCAGGCCCTGTGGTCGGACACCGAATACGTCACTCGGCTGCTGCGTGCCCAGGCGCTCGACGCCCAGCCACCGGCGCGATTTTCCAGTTGGGAACAACTGCCGGAGCGTGCCTTGCTGGCCATCCGTTGGCGCCTGGAACACGGCCGGCCGTTCTGGCACTGGGTGGTGTTCGCCCGCGATCAAGGCAATGCTTACGTGTTGGACTCCAAGCGCAGCCTCAAGCACAACCTGCGCACCGACTTCTGGCGCATGCAGCCCAAATGGTTCATGGTCGTCAGCACGACACACCGGCAGGAGCCCCCGCAATGAACGCCGATGTACAAGCCATCCAGGCCGATATCACCACTCTGCAGGTCGATGCCATCGTCAATGCCGCCAATTCCTCACTGCTCGGCGGCGGTGGCGTGGACGGCGCCATACACCGCGCCGCCGGCAGCCAACTGCTGCACGAATGCCGATTGCTCGGCGGCTGTCAGACTGGTGAAGCCAAGCGCACCCGCGGCTATCGACTGCCGGCCTCGTTCATCATTCACACGGTCGGCCCCGTCTGGCGCGGCGGCGATGAGGGCGAGCCAGCCCTGCTCGGCGCCTGCTATCGCAACGCGTTGCGCCTGGCCGCCGAATGCGAGGCTCGCTCCATCGCCTTTCCAAGTATCAGCACCGGCATCTACGGCTATCCCATCGAGGCGGCCGCCCGCCTGGCGGTGGCCACGGTGCGTGATGAACTGGCCCAGTATCCAGAGATCGACAAGGTGTTTTTCTGCTGTTTTTCGGCCAACGACCTGGCGGTCTACCAGCAGGCGCTGGCCGAGCAGCACGGTTGATCAGCGCGGCAGCGGCGCATCCCCAGGCACAAGGCCCTGCTCGCGCAGCGCCTGCCAGAATTCCACCGGAATTCTGGCCTCCAGCAGGCTGACGTACTGCGCCGGGCGAGTTGGCGTGGCGCTGCCGGGAATGACCGACTGCACCACTGGATGGGCCAGGCAGAACTGCAGCGCCGCGGCACGGATATCGACCCCGAACTGCTCGCCCAGCAGGCGCAGTCGCTCGGTCTTGCGGTGCACCTCTGCAGGAATGCGGTCATATTCGAAGTGCTCGCCGCCGGCCAGCACCCCTGAGTTGAATGGCCCGCCGACCACGATGCCAACGTCGCGCGTGGCGCAGTCGGGGAACAGGGTTTCCAGCGCTTCGCGATGATCGAGCAGCGTATAGCGGCCCGCCAGCAGGAACAGGTCCGGGTCAGCCTGCTGCAGCGCCAGGCGACAGGGCTCGACCAGATTCACGCCAAGCCCCCAGCCACCGATCATGCCCTCCTCGCGCATGCGCGTAAGCGCCACCGCCGCGCCTTGCATGGTCTCGGCAAAGTAGTCGCGCCACTTCGGGCCATGTTGGTCTTCGGAAACATCGTGGATGAACACTAGGTCCAGCCGATCCACGCCAAGGCGCTCCAGGCTGCTCTCGATGGAGCGGCGGGCACCGTCGGCCGAGTAATCGATCACCCGGCGGTTGGGCAACTCATCGGTGAAGGGTTTGGCGTTCTCGGGCTGCTTGGCTGGCTCCAGCAGTCGGCCGACCTTGCTGCTAAGCACATAGTCGTCACGCGGCTTGTCGGCGAGGAATTCACCGAAGCGCGTTTCCGAAAGGCCCGCGCCGTAATGGGGCGACGTGTCGTAATAGCGAATGCCGGCTTGCCAGGCGGCTTCCAGGGTGGCCTGGGCCTGATCGTCGGGCACCGCCTTGAACATGTTGCCGAGCGGCGCGCCACCGAAACCGAGGGTTGGGAGCTGGATACGCATGCTGCCTCCTGATCGTGGGTGTGTCTGCTGGGGACAGGCATCCACGCCCATTCGTTCGGCCTTTCCGCCCGGCAGCGGCCTTACATGCCTACTTGCGCCGACAGGGCCTGGCGCTTGACCCGGCTCAGGTGCGGCTCAGAACGCCAGCTTGAAGCCGATCACCATCAGCATGATCGCCAGGAACGGACGCAACAGGTTGTCGGACACGCGCCCGGACAGGTGACTGCCAAAGAAGATGCCCGGCAGCGAGCCCAGCAGCAGGTAGCCCAACACGCCCCAGTCCAGGTTGCCGAGCCCGGCATGGCCAAGGCCGGCCACCAGGGTCAACGGTACGGCATGGGCGATCTCGGTACCCACCAGGCGGCGCGTGGGCATCAGCGGGTAAAGCAGAAACAGCGCCACGGTGCCCAGTGCCCCGGCACCGATGGAAGTCAGGGTGACCATGAAGCCCAGCACCAGGCCGACCACCACGGTCAACGCATTGAGGCGCCCGGGGCTGACGTGAAAACCGTCCCCGGCATGGCGGCTGGCGAAGGCAAACAGCTGCTTCTTGAGCAGAATCGCCGTGGCCGTGAGCAGCAGCACGATGCCGAGCGAATGCTTGATCAGGGCATTGGTGGCCTGCTGATCGCCTGGGATCAGGGTCAGTGCCAGCAGCGTCAATAGTGCCGCCGGCACACTGCCCGCCGCCAGCCAGGCGGTCACCGACCAGTCGATATTGCGGTTGCGCTGGTGAACGAACACCCCGCCAGCCTTGGTGATCGCCGCATACAGCAGGTCGGTGCCGACCGCCGCCGCCGGGTTGATACCGAACCACAGCAGGATTGGCGTCATCAGCGAGCCACCTCCAACGCCCGTCATACCCACGATAAAGCCGACCACCAGCCCCGCGATGACGAAGCCCAAACCGCCAAAATCCATACCTGCCCCAATTGCCGTCGTCGGCTCATTTGTCAGCGGCGCAGGATAACCATCTGGAGCGAAAGGACATATACCGAGTAAGAATTTGCTTATAACAGTTATAAAGATTCAGCCCGACGATTCCCGCCGCCTGTCGATGCTCAGGTTCCACCGCTCCGATATGCCATATGAATCAGCGGAAAAGGCCGCCCTTCGCCATCGGTTTCGCTGCGCCCGATGTCGTGAAAGCCGTAGCGTCGATAGAAGCCATGAGCAGCCGGGTTCTGTTCGTTGACGTCCACGGTCAGCGCGCCGCAGCGCTCGCGGGCGTCGTCCAGCAGCTGCGACCCCACACCCTGGCCATGGCAATCGGGATCGACGAACAGCATCTCCACGTGGCTACCGGACAGGCCGATGAAGCCAAGCACTTGCTGCTGAGCACCGAGCAGAACGCGAATATCCACCGCATCGAGGTAGACCTCGTCCATCTGCACATGCAGCGCGCGCACATCCTCGACACCGAGGAAATCGTGGGTCGCCAGTACGGCGCGATGCCAGATATCCAGCAGCGCGGCATGATCGGCGGGTTGGCGGGGGCGAATGAACATAGCGACGAACTCCATCAATCTCGTGAAACAGGCTACTGGCTGGCAACTGCGCGCCAAGCGCGGGCTAGCCGAATGGCGCCCATGCGCAGGTGCTACGCCAAGTCCAGCCCCATCCTCTGCGCCTGATCCTGATGCCCAGCAGGCATCTGGCAAGGTGGCAGGTCAGCGACCCAGGCGAAACCGTATCGACCATACAATGCCAGCGCCGGGTGGTTGGACTTGAACACCTGCAGCTCGATGCGCCCCATGCCCTGTTCCCGGCAATGGTCGATCAGCGTTTCCAGCAGCAACCGGCCCAACCCCTGTCGGCGCCAGCGCGCCTGTACCTGCATGCCGAGCACTCCCACCGCAGGGTCGCCTTCAGGCCGGCAGTAGTTGTCCGGGTAGGCTTCGGCCGTGGCGATGATGCGACCGTCATGCTCGATCACGTACACCGCCCAGCCATTGTGCTGCGCCTTTTCCAGGGCACGAGCGATCACCGCCTTGGGCGGTGCGCAAGGTCGGGTGGAAAACAGACCTTCTGCCGCCACTTCACTGAACAGGGCGTGAAAGCCATCGAGGTCGCCCGGGCGTAATCTGCGCGGTTGCATGGTTATCTCTGACCCTCAAACAAGCGAATGCTAGATGAAAAGACGGCCTGGCGCATCACTCGAGTGTAAAGCAAGCTTGACTACGAGCGACGGATGCAACAATGTAAAGCATGCTTTCCATATCGAGCCATAGACATGACCCGTACGCGCCCCTTCCTCGTTCAGTTCGCCGTGGCGATGATCGCCTACGTTGCGGCCGTGATCATCAGCAGCGTGCTGCTCGCCAGTGTTCCACAAGGTTCGCTGCGTACGCTCTGTGCACTGATTCCCATCGTGCCGATGATCGTCGTGGCGGTCACGGTAATTCGCCAGGTGCGCGAACTGGACGAGCTGGCCCGCGCCGTTCACCTGGAAGCCTTGGCCATCGCCTTCGTCGGCACCGCGCTGATAACCTTCAGCTACGGTTTTCTGGAGACTGCCGGTTTCCCACGCTTATCGATGTTCTTCGTCTGGCCAGTACTGGGCACCTTGTGGGGTTTGGGGGCCTGGATCAGCTGGAGACGCTACCGGTGATAAACCAGGTGCGCGAATTGCGCAACCAACAGGGCTGGTCCCAGGCCGAGCTGGGTGAGCGCCTGGGCGTCTCCCGGCAGACGGTGAATGCCATCGAAACCGGCCGCTACGACCCCAGCCTGCCCCTGGCCTTCAAGATCGCCCGGCTGTTCGAACGCTCTATCGAAACCATCTTCCAGGCGCCCGACGCATGAATAACCACACTCTCACGCCGCTCGAGGTGTACCGCCTGGCCGTCGAGCAGCAGGGCTTCGTCAGTGATGCCGCCCAGCAGCACGCGGCCGAGCAACTGCAGCGCTGTTACCAAGCCCTGCATCACGGTGGCCTGCCACAGGGCGTTTATCTCTGGGGCCCGGTCGGGCGTGGCAAGACCTGGCTGATGGACAGTTTTCATGACGCGCTGCAGGTGCCGGCACGGCGGCAACACTTTCATCATTTCATGGGCTGGGTGCATCGCGGTCTGTTCCAGCTGACAGGCACTGCCGAACCACTGCAGGTACTGGCGCGGGAGCTGGCCAAAGAAATACGCGTGCTGTGCTTCGACGAATTGTTCGTCAGTGATATTGGCGACGCCATGCTACTGGGTGGGCTGTTCCGCTCGCTGTTCGACGAGGGCGTGGTGCTGGTCGCCACCTCCAATCAGCCGCCGGAGCAGCTTTACGCCGGCGGCCATAACCGCGAGCGCTTCCTGCCCGCCATCGACGCCCTGTTGCAGCACATGCAGGTGGTAGCGGTGGACGGCAGCCAGGATCATCGCCAGCACCCCGGCCAACGGCACCAGCGCTATTGGGTGCGCGAAGTCGGCCAGCCGAGCGCCCTGCCCGCGCTATTGGCGGCACTGCGCCAGGGCGAGCCGGTCAGCCACGAACCGCTGCAAGTCGGCCATCGCCGCATCGACGTACACAGCCACAGCGAACGGGTGCTGCACGGCGGGTTCGACCAGCTTTGCGAGCAACCGCTGGCGACCGGGGACTTCATTCTGCTCTGCGACCGCTTCAAGACCATCGTGCTGGGCGACGTACCGGCCCTCAGCGCGCAGCAGCGCCCCGCCAGGATCGCCCGCGGCACCGAGGATGCCGCCGAACGGGTGGTTGCCGGCGACCGCCAGCTGCCGGCACTGTCGATTCACGACAACGCCGTGCGCCGCTTCATCGCCCTGGTGGACGAATGCTACGACCGTCGCGTGCCCCTGTATGTGGAAGCCGCAGTACCGCTGGATGAGCTGTATACCGAGGGCTACCTGGCCTTCGCCTTCCGCCGCACCCTGAGCCGCCTGCAGGAAATGCAGCTGGAGCGCTTCGGCTGAAGGCCGTGCGGTCAGATAGGTAGCCTGGGTGGAGCGCAGCGGGCTCAGCCCGAAGCGGCAGGCACGAGCCCCAGAAACGCCTGGATCTGCGCCTTCTTGGCAAGCGCGTCCTGGTAGCCCAGCTCGATCAGTTCGCTGCAATAACCCGGCTCGAACAGCAGGTAGCTGAGCACCCCGCCACCCCCGTCGCGGGTCGCGCCCGGTCCGCGCAGGAACAGGCGCAGTGCCGCCGGCATTTCCCGGCGGTGGCGGGCGGCGATCACGTCCAGTGGCTGGCTCGGCGAGATCACCAGTACCTCCACCGGGGTGAGCCCATACGTGCGGCTGCGCTGTTCGGCCGGGACCAGGCGGCCCAGCTGGTTGAGGCGTTCGAGCAACTCGATATCGCTTTCCACATTGTCGATAAAGGTGCTGTTGAGCATGTGCCCGGCGATCTGCGCCAGGCTTGGCTGCACCCCACCGGGCACCGGCACGGGCGCGCCGCCGGCCTGGTTGCCGACCGGGTTGCCACTGACGCCTACCACCAGCACCTTGGTCGCGCCCAGGTGCAGTGCCGGGCTGATCGGCGCCATCTGCCGTACCGCGCCGTCGCCAAAGTACTCGCGGTTGATCTTTACCGGCTCGAAGATCAGTGGAATTGCCGTGCTGGCCAGCAGGTGCGGCAACGCCAGGCGCGTCGGCACACCGACCCGGCGATGCCGGAACCAGGGGTCGATAGCCGCACGGCCCTGGTAGAAGGTTACCGCCTGGGCCGACTCGTAACCGAACGCGGTAACCGCAACGGCGCGCAGCTGGCGGTGGCGAACCGCGGCGGCGATGCCGGAGAAATCCAGCTCGCGTTCGAGCAATTTGGCCAGCGGCGAGCTGTCGAGCAGTGCCACCGGCACCTGCTTGCCGAGGCCGAGCATACTGTGACCGATGAAACGGCTGGCCTGGCGCAGCACGCCGGGCCAGTCGCTGCGGTACACCTGATCGGTATGGAAGCTGCGCCACACGGTGCTGAGACGTTTGACCGCCTCGCGAAAGTGCAGCGCCCCACAGGCCAGGCTGACGGCGTTGATGGCCCCTGCCGAGGTGCCGACGATGACCGGAAAGGGATTATGCGACGACTCCTCGGGCAGCAGCTCGGCAATCGCCGAGAGCACGCCGACCTGGTACGCGGCCCGAGCGCCACCGCCTGAAAGGATGAGCCCGGTAGTGGCCGGGTGGCCGGTAGCGTCCTGCTTCATTCGTCGATTCCGCTTCGGGGGGTCAGTAGAGTTTAGGCTCGCCGGGTGGACGCGTCTTGAAGCGCCGGTGCGCCCACAGGTACTGCTCGGGGCATGTCACGATGGCCTGCTCGACCCACTGGTTGACCCGCAGGCAGTCGGCCTCCTCGCTCTCGCCAGGAAATTGCGTCAGTGGCGGGTGGATGGTCAAGCGATAGCCGCCACCATCGGGCAGGCGCATCTGCGTGAACGGCAACACGATGGCGCGCCCCAGTCGCGCGAATTTGGTAGTGGCCGTGACGGTCGCCGCCTGGATGCCGAACAGCGGCGCGAACAGGCTCTGCTTGCGGCCATAGTCCTGGTCCGGTGCGTACCAGATGGCCCGGCCGGCGCGCAGCACCTTGATCATCGCCCGCACGTCCTCGCGCTCGATGGCGGTGGCGTCCAGGTTGTGGCGTTCGCGGCCGCGGCGCTGCACGAAGTCGAACACCGGGTTACGGTGTTCGCGGTACATGCCGTCGATGGTGTGTACCTGGCCGAGCAAGGCGGCGCCGATTTCCAGGGTGGTGAAGTGCACCGCCATGAGGATCACGCCCTGCCCTTGCGCCTGGGCCTGCTGCAGGTGCTCGATACCTTCGATATGGGCCAGGCGGGCGAGCTTGTGACGCGGCCACCACCAGCTCATGGCCATCTCGAAGAAGGCGATGCCGGTAGAGGCGAAATTTTCCTTGAGCAGTTGCCGGCGCTTGGCGGCGGGCATCTGCGGAAAGCACAACTCCAAGTTGCGCGTGGCGATGCGCCGCCGCGAACCGGCCAGGAGATACATCAACCAGCCCAGGCCACGGCCCAGGCGCAGCAGTGCGCCGTAGGGCAGCTGCACGACCAGCCACAGCAAGCCGAGGCCCAGCCACAGCGGCCAGAAGCGCGGGTGAAGAAAGGCGCGACGAAATACGGGACGATCCATTGACGATCCTGGATGGCGTTCAAAGCCGCCTAGTCTAACAGCACGCTCGCCGCTCTCGGGAGTGATGCAGCACGCGCCCGGCGTGCCGTTTCCGGCGGCCAGGCGCTGCACGAATCAAAGCTCTGTACGAAAAGTACCTGCGCTCGGTGATGCTTCGTTAAAAATTGGTTCGGACTGCTCATTTACAACTCGTAAACTCCGCGTCCTCACCGATTTTTGCCTCGCCTGACCTTCGCTCGGAAACTTCCCGTACAGACCCTAGCATGCAGCGCCGCAGGCGGCACGCCGCCAACGCGCTCAGCCGGGCTTGCATGGTGCTGGCCCGGGCGTCAGGATCGTAACCCGCGAATAACAATACCCGCCCCAACGGCCAGGAGAATGTCATGCAAGAAGTCGTCATCGTCGCCGCCACCCGTACCGCCATCGGCAGCTTTCAGGGGGCGCTGGCGGAGGTACCGGCCACCGACCTGGGCGCCGCGGTGATCCGCCGCCTGCTCGAGCAGACGGGCCTGGACGGCGCGCAGGTCGACGAAGTGATCCTTGGCCACGTGCTGACCGCCGGCGCCGGGCAGAACAGCGCCCGCCAGGCCGCGATCAAGGCTGGCCTGCCCCACGCCGTGCCGGCGCTGACCCTCAACAAGGTCTGCGGCTCGGGCCTCAAGGCCCTGCACCTGGGTGCCCAGGCGATCCGCTGTGGCGATGCCGAGGTGATCATCGCCGGCGGCATGGAGAACATGAGCCTGGCGCCCTACGTGCTGCCCAAGGCGCGCACCGGGCTGCGCATGGGCCACGGGCAACTGGTCGATACGATGATCAGCGACGGCCTGTGGGACGCCTTCAACGACTACCACATGGGCATCACCGCCGAGAACCTGGTTGAGAAATACGCCATCAGCCGCGAAGAGCAGGACGCCTTTGCCGCCGCCTCCCAGCAGAAAGCCGTGGCGGCCATCGGATCCGGGCGCTTCGCCGACGAAATCACCCCGATCCTGATCCCCCAGCGCAAGGGCGAGCCCGTCGCTTTCGCCACCGACGAACAGCCGCGCGCCGGCACCACGGCCGAAACCCTCGGCAAGCTCAAGCCCGCATTCAAGAAGGATGGCAGCGTGACGGCCGGCAACGCGTCGAGCCTCAACGATGGCGCCGCCGCGGTACTGCTGATGAGCGCGAGCAAGGCCGAGGCGCTGGGCCTGCCGGTGCTGGCGCGCATCAAGGCCTATGCCAATGCCGGCGTGGACCCGGCGATCATGGGTATCGGCCCGGTATCGGCCACCCGCCGCAGCCTCGACAAAGCCGGCTGGACGCTCGACCAGCTGGACCTGATCGAAGCCAACGAAGCCTTCGCGGCCCAGGCGCTGTCGGTCGGCAAGGAGCTGGGCTGGGACGCTGCGAAGGTCAACGTCAACGGCGGCGCCATCGCCCTGGGCCACCCGATAGGTGCCTCGGGCTGCCGGGTATTGGTCACCCTGCTCCACGAGATGCTCAAGCGTGACGCCAAAAAAGGCCTGGCGACCCTGTGCATCGGTGGTGGTCAGGGCGTGGCGCTGCTGCTCGAACGCAGCTGACAAACAGTGCGGCCCAGCCATTGGTTGGGTCTGCCCCTCCAGGCCTCGTTCGCGATACGATCAGGCTCACTCCCGATGAAGCTGCCCATGAGCAACCAGCCAACGTTCCACTACCTGTTCGCCGAATGCCGCAAGCGCTGTGCGCAGCGGCCAGATGTCACCTCTGTCGTGCTGTTCGCGCTGCTCAGCGAAGACGATGAAGTGGTCTACCTGGAACTGCGCTACACCGACTTCGCCAGCGGCCAGTTCGAAGGTGATCACCTGTGGCTGTCGCTCGAAGAAGCGCTCGACGGAACCTTTGAAGATTACGGCATCAGCGAAGATGACTGGCGGCCACTGTCCGTCCGGGAAATCGCCCGTATCGACCGCACCATCGAGTGACGGCCAGCGGCGAATCGCGCCGCCACGGCGAGCGCCGCTAGCCGCGGCAACTGTCCCACAGCTTCATGATCTGGCTGACCGCGGCATCCAGTGGCCCATGGCCGATGCCGTCTCGGGCCAGGGTGGACAGCCCCAGCAGGAAGCTGTCGAACGCCGAGGTCAGTGCCTGGACATCGGTGTCAGCGGCAAGCTCGCCTTCGCCGATTGCGCGTTCGATACAGGCACGCAGGCCGTTGCGCGTCCGCTCGCGGACTGCACCGAGCAGCGAGTGCCCCTGCTCCGGCGTGCACACGCCGATGACCCCCAGGGCCACCATGCAGCCGCGTGGATGCCCCGCCTCGCATTGCATCCTGGCCGAACGACGTAGCGTCAGTTCGACGGCATCGCGCGCTGCCAAGGTGCTGTCGAAGAGACTCTCGGTCACCCTGCCGTGGGTGCTCATGTAGCGCTCCACTACCTCTTCGAACAGCGCCTCCTTGGAACCGAAGGCGGCATAAAAACTGGGTGCGGAGATGCCGCCGCCAATCCCCGCCTTGAGCTGGCTCAGGGAGGTGGCCTGGTAGCCATGCTCCCAGAACAGGTGCATTGCCTGGTCGACTGCCGCATCGCGGTCGAATGTGCGTGGGCGCCCCATCTGTGCCATGTGCTTCCTCCTGCCTGACGATATAAATACTAGTCGATACAAAAGTCATTGACCACCGGATGCAGATCACTCTACATTTGTACCGACCGATACATATATGAGCAACCACCCATGACGATCCCCACCAAACCCGACACCCTCCCCGTGTCCGCGCTGCTCGCCCTGGCGATGACCGGCTTTATCTGCATCCTCACCGAAACCCTGCCGGCGGGCCTGCTGCCGCAGATCAGTGCCGGCCTGGACGTCTCCCCCGCCCTGGCCGGCCAGCTGGTGACGCTCTATGCGCTGGGCTCGTTACTGGCAGCGATTCCGCTGACCATCGCCACCCAGGGTTGGCGGCGACGCAACGTACTGCTGCTGGCCATCGTCGGCTTCCTGATATTCAACTCGATCACGGCGTGGTCGGCGGACTACGTACTGACCCTGGTCGCACGCTTTTTCGCCGGCATGGCGGCAGGCCTGGCCTGGAGCCTGATAGCCGGCTACGCCCGCCGCATGGTCGCCCCGCACCAGCAGGGTCGCGCTTTGGCGCTGGCCATGGTCGGCACCCCCATCGCGCTGTCGCTGGGCGTGCCCATCGGCACTTGGCTCGGCGGCGTAGTGGGCTGGCGCACGGCGTTTGCGCTGATGTCGCTCTTCAGTATCGTTCTGATCGTCTGGGTGCTGGTCAAGGTGCCGGATTATCCGGGACAGTCCGCCACCCAGCGTATCGCCCTGCGCTCGGTACTGCAGACGCCAGGCGTCCGCCCGGTGCTGGCGGTGGTGCTGACCTGGATGCTCGCCCACAACATGCTCTACACCTATATCGCCCCCTTCATCGCTCCAGCCGGCCTGGCCAACCAGGTCGATAGCGTGCTGCTGGTATTCGGCGTCGCGGCACTGGCGGGCATCTGGATCATCGGCCGCCTGGTCGACCGCTACCTACGCCAGGCGGTACTCGCCAGCCTCGCGCTATTCGCCCTGGTTGCCTTGCTGTTCGGCCTCTACGCCGAATCGCCCGTGGTGTTGTACGTCGGTGTGTTCGTCTGGGGGCTGACCTTCGGCGGCGCCGCGACGCTGTTGCAGACCGCCTTGGCCGATGCCGCCGGCTCGGGCGCCGACGTAGCCATGTCGATGAACGTGGTGATCTGGAACAGTGCCATCGCCGCGGCGGGCCTCAGTGGTGGGCTGCTACTCGGGCAGTTCGGCGTCGGCGTGTTCCCCTGGGCGATGCTGGCGCTGCTGGTGATCGCCCTGTGGATCGCCTCGGCGGCCAGCCAACACGGTTTCCCTGTCGGACAGCGTCGCAGCGACGTGCTGGTCGCCGGCCATTGACCCTCACCCTTACCAAGCAGGAGATCGTCAGCATGTCCCACGCACAGCGTAAATCCGTTCTCGTCCTCGGCGGCAGCCGCGGTATCGGCGCCGCCATCGTGCGCCGCTTCGCCGGCGATGGCGCACAGGTCACCTTCACCTACGCCAGCTCGGCAGCGCCTGCTCTTGAGCTCGCAGAGCAAACCGGCAGCACCGCCGTGCAGTTGGACAGCGCCGACCGCCAGGCCCTGACCTCGGCTATCGAGGGCCTTGGCGCCATCGACGTGCTGGTGGTCAATGCCGGTATCTTCGTCGCCGGCGACCCGCTGGAACTGGATGCCGATGCCATCGACAAGCTATTCACCATTAATATCAACGCGCCTTACCACGCCGCAGTAAGCGCAGCGCGGCAGATGCCGGACGGCGGGCGGATCATCCTGATTGGCTCGACCAATGCCGAGCGCGTACCAATGCAAGGCATGGCCGCCTACGGCGCCAGCAAGGCGGCGTTAAGCGGCATGGTCAAGGGCCTGGCACGGGACTTCGGTCCCCGCGGCATCACCGTGAACGTGGTGCAGCCGGGACCGACCGACACCGACATGAACCCTGCCGATGGCCCGCTGAACGAGTTGATGCATAGTTTCATGGCGATCAAGCGTCATGCCCGCAGCGACGAGATCGCCGGCATGGTGGCCTGGCTCGCAGGCAGCGAAGCCGGGCTGGTGACAGGCGCCGCGCTGACTATCGATGGCGGCTTCGGCGCCTGACCCCTTCTTGGGAAACGCGCGTCAGGTAACCCGCTCGGCCACCGGCAGTTTGGCGATGGCTTCGCGGGTTTCCCGATCCTGGGCGTCGCGCCAGGTGCGAAATGCCTCCAGCTCACCGCCCCAGGTCTTCATTACCCAGGCCAGTACCGCCAGGTCGTCGACCAGGCCCAGGCCGGGAATGAAGTCGGGAAGCGCATCGAGCGGCGACACGAAATAAATAAGACCGGCGACGATGGCCACCAGGGCCTGCGGGTTGATCGCCCGGTAACTGCCGCGCCACCAGGCCACGCACAGCTCCTGCAGCAGGCCCAGATCGCTTCGCAGCGATGACAGGCTGCGCGCGCCGCCGCCACTCTTGCGGGTTACCGCCAGCAGCAATGCCGGCAGCCGTCCGCGTTTGAGAAAGCGCTGCGCGATGGGCAGGTAACGGGCGAAATTCCACGGTGCTTTCATGACCACTCCTCGTCAGCCCGCATAACTGCTGGGCTGTCTGTGGTTATCCACCATAGCTGTGGATAACCTTGTGAACAGTTATGGGATTAGCTTACCAAAGCCCCCTGGGATGCGGCCTTGCCACAGATCGGACATTTTTTATCCAGCCGATAAAACCTTGCTAAATCAATCAGTTAAAAAAATCAAAAGATTTCGTAAAAAACCTGACCAACTGAATAAGATGCTTTGTCGCAATGTGCATAACCAGTCTGTCAAGGTCTTGCATTCAGCTCGATTTGCGATTAGGCAATGCCCGAAAACGACAACGCCCCGGCAAGCGGGGCGTTGTTTCAAGGTAGCTGACGCTTACTTGGCCGGAGCGGCCTCGGGAGCGGCTTGCTGCGCAGCATTCTGGTCCTTGATGCCCAGCAGTTCGAGGTCGAACACCAGTACCGAGTTGGCCGGAATGGCCGGGCTCGGGCTCTGGGCGCCGTAGGCCAGTTCTGCCGGGATGTACAGTTTGACCTTCTCGCCAACGTGCATCAGTTGCAGACCTTCGACCCAACCCGGAATCACGCCGCCAACCGGCAGGTCGATCGGCGTGCCACGCTCGATCGAGCTGTCGAACACGGTGCCATCGGTGAGCTTGCCTTCGTAGTGAACGGTGACCACGTCATCAGCCTTGGGCTGCGGGCCGTCGGCCTTCTTGACCACTTCGTACTGCAGGCCGGAAGCGGTGGTGGTGACGCCGTCACGCTTGCCGTTCTCTTCGAGGAACTTCTTGCCGGCGGCAGCGGCTTCTTCGTTCATCTTGGTCATGCGCTCTTCGGCACGCTTCTGCAGAGAGGCGAAGGCCTCGATCAGCTCTTCGTCCTTCAGGCGCTGCTCTTTCTTGCCGATGGCGTCTTCGATGCCCTGGGCAACGGCGTTCGGATCCAGGTCGTCCATACCTTCCTGAGCCAGGCTCTTGCCCATGTTCAGACCGATACCGTAGGACGCCTTCTGCGCCGGAGTTTCCAGTTTTACGTCGCTGGTTTGCGAGTCACAACCGGCGAGCACCAGGCCCACCAGGGCGATCGCTGCTGCCAAACGATGCTGTTTCATGCTGATTCCTTGTCCGCTGCGCCCTAGGGGCTATCGAGTGAAGGCGCGAGCTTAGGGTGTGTGAGTGTATCAACGCAAGCCGCAGCGCCTGGAATTACCCAGGCAGATCACACGTACTCTGCGAGAAATGGAGAGCGGTGGCAAAAAGCCGCCCGAAACGTCCAGCACGTGCCAACGCAGCGACGTAACTGACTAGCCGGTAAGAGTTTTCCTGAGCAGAGAAGTTCAGTGGCGGCCGGCGAAACCAGTCTCACGCGAGCGCTGATCGCGCTCGTGCCACCCGCGAGGCGGACTCGCGCCCTAGCACGCGACTGATGCGCTGCCCTGCCTCGATCAAACGGGTTAGATCGACCCCGGTCTCGATACCGAGGCCCTGCAGCAGATACAGCACATCCTCGCTGGCCACATTGCCGGTCGCGCCCCTGGCATAAGGGCAGCCGCCAAGGCCGGCGACCGAGCTGTCGAACACCGCGATGCCCTCCAGCAGGCTGGCGTAGATATTCGCCAGCGCTTGCCCGTAGGTGTCATGGAAATGCCCGGCCAGGTGCTCTCGCGGCACCTCGCGGCCGACCACCTCGAACAGGTTGCGTACCGCGCCGGCGGTACCCACACCGATGGTGTCGCCCAGGGATACTTCGTAGCAGCCCATGGCCTGCAACTCGCGGCAGACGACCGCCACCTGCCGGGCCGAGATAGCGCCGTCGTAGGGGCAGCCGAGCACGCAGGACACGTAGCCGCGTACCCGCACGCCGTGCTGCCGAGCCGCGTCCATCACCGGTTCGAAGCGCTTCAGGCTCTCGGCAATCGAGCAATTGATATTGCGCTGTGAAAAGGACTCGGATGCCGCGGCGAACACCGCGACTTCCCTTACCCCGGCGGCCAGAGCCGCCTCCAGCCCTTGCAGGTTGGGCGTCAATGCCGCATAGGTGACGCCGGAGCGCTGGTCGATGCCGGCGAATACCTCGGCGCTGCCGGCCATCTGCGGCACCCATTTGGGTGAAACGAAGCTGCCGACTTCTATATAGCCGAGCCCGGCGGCGCTCAGGTCATCGACCAGGCGCACCTTGTCAGCCACGCCTATCGGTTGCTTCTCGTTCTGCAGGCCATCACGGGGGCCGACCTCCACCAGACGCACATGGCTGGGCAGGCTCATGGCTGCGCCTCCAGTTCGACCAGCACGGTTCCTTCGCCGATCAGCTCGCCCTCGGCGCAGTATATGGCCTTGATGACACCTGCCTGGGGCGCGCGAATGCTGTGCTCCATCTTCATGGCTTCCAGTACCACCAGTGCAGCCCCCGCCTCGACCTGCTGCCCCGGCACAGCCAGCACGCGCACGATGCTGCCGTTCATGGGCGCGGTAAGCCCGCCCTTCTGGGCAGCCCTTGCTTCAGCGGCGGCAAGCGGATCGAAACGGCGCACGGCCAGCCACTCCATGCCCCAGCGCAGATACAGGGTGTCGCCCTGGCGCACTGCGGTTCTGGGCGCCTCGCTCATGGGGGAGACCCGCAGGCGGTGCGTAGCCTCGCCACAGGTCAGGGTCATCGGCGTGCCGGCTGGCGACACACTGCGCCAGGCGTTACGCGCCGCCCAGGGCGAGTGCGGATCGTCGGCTCGCTGCCTGTCACTATCGGTGGCCAGCAAGGCCGCCCCAGCCTGTTGCCAGAAGGCATCCGGCAGCTCCTGTGCTGGCGGCAACAACTGCGCCTGGTGCCGCTCGATAAAACCGGTGTCCAGCTCGGCGGCAGCGAACGCCGGATGGCCGAGGATACGCTGCAGAAACGTCAGGTTGGTCTTGAAACCGCCCACGACGGTTTCACCCAACATGGCCAGCAGACGCTGGCGAGCCTCCTCGCGGTTCTCGCCCCAGGCGATCAGCTTGGCCAGCATCGGGTCGTAGAACGGCGACACCTCATCGCCCTGCTCCACGCCACTGTCAACCCGCCGCCCCGGCCCGCCTGCAGGTTCACGGTACAAGTCGAGATGCCCACTGGCCGGCAGAAAACCGCCTTCCGGGTCCTCGGCATACAGACGCACTTCTATCGCATGCCCATCGAGCGGCACCTGATCCTGGCGGATTGGCAGCGGCTCGCCACGGGCCACGCGGATCTGCCAGGCCACCAGGTCAAGGCCGGTGATCGCCTCGGTCACCGGGTGTTCGACCTGCAGGCGGGTATTCATCTCCATGAAGAAGAACTCGCCACGGGCATCGAGCAGAAACTCAACGGTGCCCGCGCCCACATAGCCGATGGCCTGGGCGGCCCGCACCGCGGCCTCGCCCATGGCCCGGCGCAGCTCGGCAGACAGGCCGGGGGCCGGCGCCTCTTCGACCACCTTCTGGTGGCGGCGCTGGATCGAGCAATCGCGCTCGTTGAGGTACAGGCAGTTGCCGTGCTGGTCGGCGAACACCTGGATCTCCACATGCCGCGGCTGCAGCACGTATTTCTCCACCAGCATGCGCTCATCACCGAACGCCGACCGCGCTTCGCGCTGCGCCGAGGCCAGCGCTTCGCTCAGGTCGGCCTCGCGTTCGACCACTTTCATGCCCTTGCCGCCGCCACCGGCGCTGGCCTTGAGCAGCACCGGGTAGCCGATCTGCTGCGCCGCACTGCGAAAGGTGTCGAGGTCCTGGGCCGCTCCGTGATAACCCGGCACCAGCGGCACGCCGGCCTCCTCCATCAGCGCCTTGGCCGCCGACTTGCTGCCCATGGCATCGATGGCGCTGGCCGGCGGGCCGAGAAACACCAGCCCGGCCGCTTCGAGCTTGCGGGCGAAGGTGGCGTTCTCGGACAGAAAGCCGTAACCGGGGTGGATGGCTTCGGCGCCGCTGGCCCTGGCTGCTTCGATGATCTTGTCCATCAGCAGGTAGCTGTCGGCCGGTTTTGCACCACCCAGATCGATGGCGACATCCGCCTCGCGCACGTGCCGGGCGCTGTGGTCGATGGCGCTGTGTACCGCCACCGTGGTCAGCCCCAGGGCCTTGGCGGTACGCATGATGCGGCAGGCGATTTCGCCACGGTTGGCAATCAGCAGTGTGGAGATGGTTTTCATGACTGGGCCTGCCAGGCGGGTGTGCGTTTTTCCAGAAAGGCGTTGAGGCCCTCCTGCCCTTCTTCACTGATGCGGATGCCGGCGATCACGCTTTCCGTGCGCTGGCGCAGGGCGTCGCTCAGCACGCCGCTGCCAACACCGTGCAACAGCGCCTTGCTTTCACGCATGGCCTGCGGGCTGTTGAGCAGCAGCGTGGCGACCCACTGCTCCACTTCGCTCTCCAGCTCGGCCGCCGGATAACACTCGGCGAGCAGGCCCAGCTCACGAGCGCGTTCTCCATTGAAGCGCTCGGCACTCAGGGCATAGCGGCGCGCCGCGCGCTCGCCGATGGCCTGCACCACGTAGGGGCTGATCACCGCGGGCGCCAGTCCGATGCGCACTTCGGAAAGGCTGAACGACGCCTCGCAGGCGCCGATGGCGATATCGCAGCAGGCCGTGAGCCCTACCGCCCCACCGAACGCCGCCCCCTGCACCACCGCGAGCGTCGGGCACGGCAGGTGGTAGAGCTGGCTCATCAATTCGCCAAGCTCGTGGGCATCGCGCAGGTTGGCGGCATAGTCGAGCGCGGCCGAGGCCTGCATCCAGGCCAGGTCTGCCCCAGCGCTGAAGTGCTTGCCGCGCCCACGCAGGATCAGAAAACGCAGGCTGTCATCAGCGGCCACCTGGCGTAGCGCCCGGATCAGCTCCGCGATCATCTCGGCATTGAAGGCGTTGTGTTTGTCCGCGCGGTTCAGCCACAGGGTGGCGACGCCGCGCGAATCGGTTTGCAGTTCGATTGTGGTGAAGTCGGTCATCGGTCTGTCCTCGGCCGGGCTACATGCGGAACACGCCGAAGCGTGTCGGCTCGATGGGCGCATTGAGGCTGGCGGAAATCGCCAGAGCCAATACTTCGCGGGTTTGTGCCGGGTCGATAACCCCGTCGTCCCACAACCGGGCGCTGGAGTAGAAGGCGTGGGCCTGGCGCTCGTACTGCTCGACGATAGGCTGCTTGAGGCGCTGTTCGTCCTCGTCGGAAAACACCTGGCCGGCGCGCTGCGCCTGCTCGTGCTTGACCTGCACCAGCACCCCGGCCGCCTGTTGCGCGCCCATCACGCCGATGCGCGCGTTGGGCCACATCCATAGAAAGCGCGGGTCATAGGCGCGGCCGCACATGCCGTAGTTACCAGCGCCAAAGCTGCCGCCAATGATCACCGTGAACTTCGGCACCCGGGCGCAAGCCACTGCGGTAACCAGCTTGGCGCCGTGCTTGGCGATACCGCCCTCCTCGTACTTCTTGCCGACCATGAACCCGGTGATGTTCTGCAAAAACAGCAGCGGGATGCCGCGCTGGCAGGCCAGCTCGATGAAATGCGCGCCCTTCTGCGCGGCCTCGGCGAACAGGATGCCGTTGTTGGCCAGGATGGCGATCGGGTAGCCATTGAGGTGTGCGAAACCACAGACCAGGGTGGTGCCGAACAACGCCTTGAATTCATCGAACTGCGAATCGTCGACGATCCGGGCGATCACCTCGCGCACGTCGAACGGTTGCTTGGCGTCGGCGGGAATCACCCCGTACAACTCGTCGGCGGCATAGCGCGGAGCAATTGGCGTGTGCACCTGCAACTGGCCGAGCTTGCGCCAGTTGAGGTTGGCGACGCAGCGCCGCGCCAGGGCCAGGGCGTGCTCGTCGTTCTCGGCGTAATGGTCGGCCACGCCACTGGTCTTGCAATGCACGTCGGCGCCGCCCAGTTCCTCGGCGCTGACCACCTCGCCAGTGGCGGCCTTTACCAGCGGTGGGCCGGCGAGAAAGATGGTCGCCTGTTCGCGCACCATGATGGTCTCATCGCTCATCGCTGGCACGTAGGCGCCACCGGCGGTGCACGAGCCCATCACCACGGCGATCTGCGCGATGCCCTGGGCGCTCATGTTGGCCTGGTTGAAGAAGATCCGCCCGAAGTGCTCGCGATCCGGAAACACCTCATCCTGGCGTGGCAGGTTGGCGCCGCCGGAATCCACCAGGTAGAGGCATGGCAGGCGGTTTTCACAGGCGATGGCCTGGGCGCGCAGGTGCTTCTTGACGGTCAGCGGGTAGTAACTGCCGCCCTTCACCGTGGCATCGTTGGCGATGACCATGCACTCGACGCTCTCGATGCGGCCGATACCGGCGATCACCCCGGCGGCCGCGACCTCTTCGTCGTAAACCTGGTAGGCAGCCAGCGCGCCGATTTCCAGAAACGGCGAACCGGGGTCGAGCAGCCGGTCGATGCGCTCGCGCGGCAGCAACTTGCCCTTGCCGGTATGTCGCGCCTGGGCCTTGGCGCCACCGCCCTCACGGGTCTGCGCGAGCAAGGCGCGCAGTTCTTCGACCTGGGTGAGCATCGCCTCGCGGTTGGCGGCGTATTCGCTGGAACGCGTATTCAATTGCGTGTGCAGTGTGGCCATGGCAAGGCTCCAACTGACGGGCACTGTTAAACACTACGACGTTTTTAACAGTGCCCTGAACCATGAAAACGAGGGGCTCTGATCAAGCCGTTTCGTTGAACAGCTCGCGGCCGATCAGCATGCGGCGAATTTCACTGGTGCCGGCGCCGATCTCGTAGAGCTTGGCGTCGCGCCACAGGCGGCCGACCGGAAATTCGTTGATATAGCCATTACCGCCAAGAATCTGGATCGCCTCGCCGGCCAGCCAGGTAGCCTTTTCGGCGGCGTAGAGAATCACTCCGGCGCAGTCCTTGCGCACCTGGCGCACGTGCTCGCTGCCCAGTGCATCGAGCTGCTTGCCGACCGCGTAGAGATAGGCGCGGCAGGCCTGCTGGGTGGTGTACATGTCGGCAAGCTTGCCCTGGATCAGCTGAAACTCGCCGATGCTCTGGCCGAACTGCTTGCGGTCGTGGATATAGGGCACCACCACGTCCATGGCGGCCTGCATCAGACCCAACGGGCCGCCGGAAAGCACCGCACGCTCATAATCCAGGCCGCTCATCAGCACCCGCGCGCCTTCGCCAACACCGCCGAGGATATTCTCTGCGGGCACTTCGACATCCTGGAACACCAGCTCGCCGGTGTGGGAGCCACGCATGCCGAGCTTGTCGAGCTTCTGCGCGACGGAGAAGCCCTTGCTGCCCTTCTCGACAATGAAGGCGGTCATGCCTTTGGCACCGGCAGCCGGATCGGTCTTGGCATACACCACCAGCACGTCGCAATCCGGGCCGTTGGTGATCCACATCTTGCTGCCATTGAGCAGGTAATGGTCGCCCTTGCGGTCGGCGCGCAGCTTCATCGACACCACGTCGGAACCGGCGTTGGGCTCGCTCATCGCCAGGGCGCCGATATGCTCGCCACTGATCAGTTTGGGCAAAAAGCGGCGCTTCTGCGCTTCACTGCCGTTGCGGTTGATCTGGTTCACGCAGAGGTTGGAATGGGCGCCGTAGGACAGGCCAATGCCGCCGGCCGCGCGGGAGATTTCCTCCATGGCGACCATGTGCGCGAGATAACCCATGCCGGCGCCGCCATATTCCTCGCTGACGGTCAGGCCGAGCAGGCCCATGTCGCCGAACTTGCGCCACAGGTCCATCGGGAACTGGTCGCTGCGGTCGGCCTCGGCGGCGCGCGGGGCGATTTCCTTGGCGGCGAAGCCGGCGACCGCGTCGCGCAGCATGTCGATTTCCTCACCGAGGAAGAAATTCAGACCTGGCAGGGTGCTCATGTAACGACTCTCCTTTGTTGTAGTTGTAGGAAGCGTCAAACGGTCAGTGGTCGGTAGTTCAGGCGGTTGCGGGAATGTCCTTCAGGGCGCTCAGGCAACGCTGCTCGGCAGTGTCGAGTTCGCGTTGCATCTGCTGGATGTCGAGCAGTTGACGAGCCAGGTGCTCGCGGCGCTCGGCGATCTTTTCCAGGAAGTGGTCGAGCTGCTTGCGATTGCCGCCAGCCGGGTCGTAGAGGTCGATCAGCTCCTTGCATTCGGCCAGCGAGAAGCCGATACGCTTGCCACGCAGGATCAGCATCAGCGTGACCCGATCCCGGGCGCTGTAGATGCGTTCCTGGCCGCGCCGCTCTGGCGCGAGCATGCCCTGTTCTTCATAGAAACGAATGGTGCGGGTGGTGACACCCAGCTCGCTGGCCAGATCGGAAATGCTGTGGGAAATGCTCATGGTGGGCAGTTGACCGATGATTACCTTTACGTAAACGTAAGCCCGCAACGGCAGGACTGTCAAATCAATCGGTAACCACGTGGCCAAAACGAAAAAGGCACGGCCATTGCGGCCATGCCTTTTATTGACTCAGGGCTGCGGCTTACCGTCCCAAGGCACGCCATCGAGGGGGCGGCGGCGCGCCATCTCTTCTTCGTCGAGCCCTTCCCCTGCGCCGATATCGCCTTCGCTCACTACGCTCAGGTCGCGGTCGGCCGGCGTGTCATCGCCACGCTCACGTGGGGAGCGCGCTCCGGTGTCGTCGATCAGGGTTTCGGGGCTCAGGTCGTCCTGGCTCACGCCATCTTCGTGGCGGCCTTCCTTGAGGGTTTCGCCGCCGCTCAGCCCGGCATCGCGCACGCGTTCGTCCGGGTACTCGTGCTGCACTTCGTCGTCGGGAAGACGATCGCCGATACGCCCTTCGCGATCATCCTGGCGGTCGCTGAAGTCGAGCTGCTCGATCGAGCCCATGCGATCCTCCATGTCGTCGATCTCCGGGGGCGTGCTGGATTGCTTGGATGTGTTCATGATGGTCTCCACTGTGGGTCTAGTGGGTGGACTCGCCCCACTGCGGGAAAATTCAGGGAAAGTGACGAGTTCAACCTTCCCCGACCAGTTGCTCCAGGGCTTCCTCGATCACGCTGCTGGTGGTGGGCCGCACCAGCCGGGTGACTTCAACGCCGTCGCGCAACAGCACCAGGGTCGGCCATAGCTTGACCCTGAACGAACGGCCCAGGGGGCGGCCGCTGCCGTCCTCAATTTTCAGGTGCTGCACTTCGGGATAATCGTCCAGCACCTTCTCCAGGAGAGGTTGGGCAGCCTGACAATGGCCGCACCAGTCGGTGCCGAACTCGATGAGGGTCAGGCCAGACATCGCCTGCACGTCGGCAGGCGTTGGCGCCGTGGCGCTGTAAGAATTGCTCATGGGATGTCCTTAGCATTGGCCGAAAACGAAACCGCCCCACGTAAGCGGGGCGGCAAGGATTGGCAGCGTATCAGACGCCGTCGCTGACCTTCTTGACGACCGGCTTGACCCGATCGGCGATTTCACCTTCGATGCGGCTCACGGTATCGCTGATTTGATCCACGTCAGGGCGCATCGAGCGGGCGTCCTCCATGATGCTCTTCAGGCGGCAATGGCCGCTCAGACCCCGGGCCACCAGCATGCCGCCGAATGCCGCGCGTGCCAGGCCGAGTATGCCGCCACGCTTGAGACCGCCACGGGCCATGGCGATACCGCTGCCGATGGAAAGCGCACGTTCCCAGCCCTGGACATTACTGCCGCCTTGTTTATCGAGTGTGGACATAGCGTTCGCTCCGGTCAGTGATTGATTCTTAACCGACTGGCCAAAGCAGCCCGTCGTTCGGGTACGCCGACAGGCGGATGGCCGGTAGGCACTGACGAAGACGGCCGCCTGCGGGCAGCCGTCTGATACGAAGCTCATTGCTGGACGCTGTGCCGCGACCGGGCTCAGACCATGAAGGAAATGGCGCCGGTGATCACGGCCACGAAGGTAATGGCCAGCGAGAGAATGACCGCCCACTTCACGGTGGCTTTCTGGAAATCGCCGATGTCCTTGTCGACCATGCCGACCAGCAGCAAGGTGGACGCCACCAGCGGGCTCATCAGATGCACTGGCTGGCCGAGGATCGACGCCCGGGCGATTTCCAGCGGGCTGATGCCGTAGGCCGCTGCCGCTTTGGCGAGAATCGGCACCACGCCGAAGTAATAGGCGTCGTTGGACAGCACGAAGGTCAGCGGCATGCTGGTGATCGCCACCACCAACGGGAACAGGTGCCCCCAGGACGGCGGGATCATGTCGACGATGCTTTGCGCCAGCGCGTCGACCATCTTGGTGCCCGAGAAGATGCCGGCGAACACCCCGGCGGCGAATACCAGCAGCACCACGGTCATGGCGTTGCCGGCATGGGAGAGAATGCGCTCCTTCTGGATGTCGAGCTGCGGGTAGTTGATCATCAGGGCGATCACGAACCCCACCAGGAACAACACCGCGGCATGGGCCAGGCCCATCACCAGGGCGGTCATCACCGCGACCACCAGCAGCAGGTTGATCCATACGAAGCGCGGGCGCTTGTAGGGCTGGTCGCCGAGGATCTGCTTGATATAGCAATCACCACCGCCGGCCTGCAGTTCGGTATTGCCGATACGCGCGCGCTCCTTGCGGCCCAGGATGTAGGCGATCAGCACCACGCAGGCGGCCCCGGCGACCATGGTGGGCAGCAGCGGGATGAAGTAGTCGGAGGCATCCAGGCCCAGGGCGGCGATGGCCCGGGTGGCCGGGCCGCCCCAGGGGGTCATGCCGCTCATGATGCTCAGCGACAGCATCGACACCGTGGCGAGCACCATGGGGTTCATGCCGATGCGCCGGTACAGCGGCAACATCGCCGCGCAGGTGATCATGTAGGTGGTGGTGCCGTCGCCGTCCAGGGCGACGGTGAGCGACAGCAAGGCGGTGCCGACCGCGATCTTCACCGGATCGCCATTGACCTTGCGCAGAATCACCCGGATCAGCGGGTCGAACAGGCCGGTGTCGATCATCAGGCCGAAGAACAGGATCGCGAACAGCAGCAAGGCGGCCGACGGCGCGACCATCTTCAGGCCGTCGAGAATCATCTTGCCGGTGGAGTCGCCGAAACCGCCGGCAATGGCAAACACGATGGGAATGAAGGTAAGTGCCACGATGGGCGACATGCGCTTGGACATGATCATGTAGGTGAACACGACCACCATCGCCAACCCGAGTAGAGCGAGCATCGGAATTCTCTCTTGTTTTGTTATTGAGACGAGCATTCGCTGCCGCACCGGCACGGCCGCTGCGGCAGAGGTTCAGGCAAATGTTTACTTCAAGGGTGACTGGGGAGCCGCTTGCCAGGCAGGCTGCGTCTGGCTGCCCGGAGGTTCGGGCCGCTCGTCGAGCACGGCATGCAGGGTCCTGCGGTCGCAGGCGCCTTCGGAAAGCGATACCACCACAGTGGCCACTGCGTTGCTGGCCAGGCTGGTGAGCGCGCGGGCTTCGGACATGAAGCGGTCGATGCCGATCAACAGCGCCAGGCCGGCCAGCGGCAGGTCGTGCATCACCGACAGGGTCGACGCCAGGGCGACGAAGCCGCTACCGGTGACACCAGCAGCGCCCTTCGACGACAGCAGCATGACCGCCAGCATGGTGACGATCTGGGTGAGCGACAGGTCGATATTGCAGGCCTGGGCGATGAACACCGCGGCCAGCGACAGGTAGATCGCCGTGCCGTCGAGGTTGAACGAGTAGCCGGTTGGCAGGACCAGGCCGACCACCGATTTGCGGCAACCGAGCGCCTGGAGTTTTTCCAGCATGCGCGGCAACACCGGCTCGGTCGACGAAGTGCCGAGCACCACCAGGAACTCTTCGCGCAAGTAACGCAGCAGTTTCCAGAGACTGAAGCCGTAAACACGGCACAGGCTGCCAAGCACCACGAAGACGAAAAACGCGCAGGCGATGTACAGCGTTATGATCAGCTTGGCCAGCGAGCCCAGCGAGGTGATGCCGTACTGGCCAACCGTGAAGGCGATGGCCCCGAAGGCGCCGATCGGCGCGAAGCGCATCAGGTAGGAGAAGATCTTGAAGACCATCTTCGAGGCGGCTTCGAGCACATCCAGCAGCGGCTTGCCGGCATCACCAATCGACGACAGGGCGAAACCCGACAGCACGGCGATGAACAGTACCGGCAGCACCTCACCCTCGGCGAATGCGCCCATGAAGGTGTTGGGAATGATGTGCATGAAGAACTCGACCACGCCGAGCTTCGCTGCAGAATCCGTATATTGGGCAAGGCCCGCGGTACTCAGCTTGCTGGGGTCGACGTTCATGCCGACGCCCGGCTGGAACAGATAGACCGCACAGAGGCCGATCATCAGGCTGATCAGCGTGAGGCCGAGGAACAACCCCAGGGTCTTGCCCATCAGGCGACCCAGCGCACTTTTCTCGGTCATCCCGGCGATGCCGGTGACGATGGTGCAGAACACCACGGGCGCGATCATCATCTTCACCAGCTTGATGAATGCATCGCCCAGTGGTTTGAGGGCAGTGGCTTGCTGCGCCCAGAAGTGGCCGACCAGTACACCGAGCAGCACAGCGCAGAGGATCTGGAAATATAACGATCTGACGACTTTCATCAGGCATCACCCATTTATAGAAATTGTTCGGATGCGCAAATTTCGCCGGGCCGGCTGTTCAACCGGCCAGACGTTGCCCTTCCGGGGCGTGTACCTCTCCGGAAAACAGCCGCCGAGCGGTGCGCACAACGGAGGCGCGAATCGTCTTGCCGTTTTCACCCACATAAGCCAATGCGACGTCGATCGACCCGCTCGGGTGCTCGATACGCACGTGGTTCAGGCGCTCTGCGTTGTCATCAAGCCCGAGCAGGTCGGCCGCCACGGTGTGCGGGCTGACGCAGGCAGTCGCCAGGCCGATCGAACCGGTGATCGCCAGGGCGCGGTGACAGTTGTGAGGCATGAAATACCGTACCTGGAGGGTGCCACCGGAGGAGGCAGGCGCCAGCAGGACAGGTTTCGGAATGACCTTGTCGGTGACGTCGCCCAGGCCCATGGCCAGGCCTGCCTGTCGGCGGATTGCCTCGAGGCGGGCGAGAAACGCCTTGTCGGCATCCAGTTCGGCAGGTGATTCACGACCGGTCTTGCCGAGGCTCGTCGCGTCGATCAGCACCATCGGCATGGCCATGTCGATGCAGGTGGTTTGCACGCCATCGAATCGATCGCGGGTATTGCCTGTAGGGAACAACTTGCCGGTCTTGCTGCCGGCAGCGTCCAGAAAGGTCAGCTCGATTGGCGCCGCGACACCTGGCACACCATCGATACGGGTATTGCCCGCATAGGTCACAGCGCCGCCAGGGGTCTGTACCTTCGAGCACACGAACGTACCGGTATTCAGGTTGCGGATGCGCACTTCGGTCGTGCGAGGGCCGGCCTTGACCAGCCCCTGCTCGATGGCGAACGGGCCGACGGCGCAGAGCATGTTGCCGCAATTGGGTGCGGTATCGACGCGGCGTTCGGACACCATGACCTGCACGAACAGATAATCGACGTCCGCATCCGGGTGACTGGATGCACTGACGATGGCGACCTTGCTGGTCTGCGGGCTGCCACCTCCGATGCCGTCGATTTCGAGCTCATGCCCTGCCCCCATGACTGACAGCAGCACTTCGTTTCGCTCGTCAATCGACTCAGGCAGGTCGCTGGCAAGGAAAACCGGGCCTTTGGAGGTGCCTCCGCGCATGAGCACACAGGGAATACGCATGACTTCTTTCTCTTGTACTGATCAATCAGGCCGATTGATGCCTTGAGCAAAAGAGTCACACGCACCGACAATTCCATCAAATGCAAATATTGCAGAATTTAATGCGCATGGCGCATCAAAAGAATTCCATGATGAGCTGCTCGCGAAGCGCCTTACCATACGAAAACCATCTAAATAGCATCGAAAATCTTGATATTTCGGGCAAACCGAGGACAACTGATCATTTTTAAAACTGTTATCCCGACTACGCCGTTGTCGCCAAATGACGCTGAGCCGATAAGCAAACCAGGCTGCCCGCTGACAAAAATCGGCAAGATTCCGCTCAAAAAAAAGCGCCACCCGAGGGCAGCGCTGATCTTGAGTTCAACTTCGCCAGTCGATGTCGCGACGGATCACGCTGGCTTGTCGGTGCCCAGTGCGGTATAGCCGGGCCACTGCTTGAGCAGGGTCTCGACGAACTGCTCGGCGGCCGGGGACAGCGAGGAACCATGGCGCCGAACCAGGCCAAGGGTGCGACTTATCACAGGGTCCACCAAGGGCCGCTGCACCAATATCGGATGATCTTCAGCCGGCATTGCCAGGCTCGGCATGGCGGCAATCCCCAGGCCCGCCTCGACCATCCCCAACGACGTGGACAGGTGCTGCACTTCGTAGAACCAGCTCGGCCGCCAGTCGAGGTGCGACAGGCCATGGTCGAGCAGTACACGGTTACCACTCAACCGGCCGACCCCGATCAACCGGTAATCGCTCAACTCGCGCCATGCCACCTGGGGCTGCTCGACCAGCGGGTGGTCACGCCGGCAAGCCAGCACGAACGGTTCATTGACCAACGGCGTGAAGTCGATCTCGGCGTGTTGGCCGCTGAGCATGTTGATGCCGAAATCCGCCTCACCACGCAGTACCGCTTCCAGGCCCTCGTGGGCACTGAGGTCAAGAATGCGGATGCGGATCTTCGGGTACTGGCGATTGAAATCGCGGATCACCGTCGGCAGGAAGTAGAACGCTGCAGTTGGAATGCATGCCAGCGTCACCTGCCCGGATTGACGCTCGGCCAGCTCGCGGATGCCCAGAATGGAGCGCTCGAAATCGTCGAGCAAGCGCCGGGCCTTGGGCAGGAAATCACGACCAACTGCGGTAAGGCTGACCCGCCGGGTGGTGCGGTCGAGCAGTTGGGTGCCCAGCCCCTCCTCCAGCTTTTGCATGCGCCGTGTAAGGGCCGGCTGGGAAAGATGAATGGCGTTGGCGGCTTCGTGGAAATTGCCGAACTCGGCGATCTTGACGAAGGCACGCAGGTCCTGAAGCTCATAATTCATGCAAAAAACCTATCAATCGATATTTTTATTTTTCACCGCGGATTAGTGCATTAAACAGCATCTGGCGATCTGCGCCCATCTGGAAACTCCTGCGCACGCATTAATGCACAAAATATATCAATCAACAAAATATATGCAATTTACAAAACAAACGAGGCTAACCACCATTTAAGCAAAGCAACAATAAGCAAATTTATTGCACTGGAGACATCATGCAAGCCATTCCCTGCGTGTTGATGCGCGGCGGCACCTCTCGCGGCCCGTTCTTTCTGGCCAATCACCTGCCTACCGATATTGCCCTGCGCGACGAGCTGCTCCTCAACGTCATGGGATCTGGCCATGAACTAGAAATCGACGGGATTGGCGGCGGCAGCCCGCAGACCAGCAAGGTGGCGATCGTCAGCACCTCCGATCATCCCGACGCCGATGTCGACTACCTGTTCGTGCAGGTCATGGTCAATCAGCGCCGCGTCGACACGGCGCCCAATTGCGGCAACATGCTCTGCGCCGTTGGCCCGTTCGCCATCGAACATGGCCTGGTCAACGTCAGCACGCCGGTCACCCGGGTGCGCATCCGCAACCTCAATACCAACACCCTGGTCGACTCGGAAGTGCAGACGCCCAAGGGCAAGGTGCGCTACGAAGGTGACACCTGTATCGATGGCGTGCCCGGCAGCGCCGCGCCGATCAAGCTGACATTCCTCGATGCCGCAGGTGCCAAGACCGGCCAGTTGCTGCCCACTGGCAAGGTGCGCGATCACTTCGACGGTGTAGACGCGACCTGCATCGACATGGCCATGCCCATGGTCCTGGTACAGGCCGAAGCGCTGGGCAAGACAGGTTACGAAACCCCGGCCGAGCTGGATGCTGATACGACGCTGCTCGAACGCCTGGAGCGCATTCGCCTGCAGGCTGGCGCGGCCATGGGCCTGGGCGATGTCAGCCAGATGGTCATCCCCAAGCCGGTGCTGCTCGCTCCGCCGCGCCAAGGCGGCACGTTGTCGACCCGTTACTTCATGCCCCACAACTGCCACCGCTCGATCGCTGCCACCGGTGCCATCGGCCTGGCTAGCGCCTGCGCCCTGCCCGGCAGCGTGGCGTTCGACATCGCTCCGATCACCGGCGCGGCGCTGGTACGCCTGGAGCATCCGGGGGGCGAGATCGAAGTGTCCCTGACCCCCGGCGAAGACGCTCAGCCACACAACATGCAGGCCTCGCTGATTCGCACTGCACGCCGCCTCTTCGCAGGTGACGTTTACGTGCCGCAAGCCTTGAGAGGCACGCCCCGCAAGATCTGACGCCAACCGACATTGCACCCACGAGTACATAATAATGACAAGAAAACACCTGCTTCATGCCTCCGTTGCCCCTGCTGCCGTTCTGGCCTCCTTGCCGCTGGCCATCGGTACGGCGCTGGCCGACGGCTTCATCGAAGACAGCAAGGCCGGCCTGGAACTGCGCAACTTCTACCTCAACCGTGATTTTCGTGACGGCCCGGGGCAGAACAAGCGTGAAGAATGGGCCCAGGGCTTCATCCTCAATATGGAGTCTGGCTATACCAGCGGCACGGTCGGTTTCGGTCTCGACGCGCTGGCCATGCTTGGCGTCAAACTCGACTCATCACCGGACCGTTCCGGCACCGCCCTGCTGCCCCGCGACAGCAAGCAGCGCCCCGAAGACGACTACAGCAAGCTCGGCCTGACCGCCAAGATACGCATCAGCGAGAGTGTGCTGAAAGCCGGCACCCTGATGCCGAAGATGCCGACCCTGCAGTTCAGCAACAGCCGCCTGCTGCCCCAGACCTTCGAAGGCTGGCAGGTACAGAGCAAGGATATCGAGCGCCTGACGGCCTCGTTCGGGCAGATTTCCCGAGTGGTGCAACGCGACGTTTCCGGCTCCAGTGATCTGGCCTTGAACAACAAGAACGGTCGTTTCGGCGGCAGCCCCAGCAGCGATCACCTGCGCTTCGGTGGCCTGGACTACGCGCTCACTCCCAATATTCAGTTGAGCTACCACCAGGGCCAGCTCAGCGACATCTATCGTCAGCATTTCCTCGGCTTGCAGCACACGCTGGCCCTCGGCCCAGGCAAGCTGAAAGCCGATCTGCGCTACTTCAACAACAGTGAAAGCGGCCAGGCACGTGCCGGCGACATCGACAACCAGGTGTACAACGCCATGTTCACCTACAGCCTGGCCGGCCATGCTCTGGGCGTGGGCTACCAACAGATGCGCGGCGACGACGGTTTCACCTACGTCAACGGCGCCACGCCCTACCTGACCAACTTCCTACAGCTCAACGACTTCGCCGGACCCGACGAGCGCTCCTGGCAGGCTCGCTATGACTACGACTTCAGCAAGGTTGGCATCCCCGGCCTGACCTTCATGACCCGCTACGTGCGTGGCAGCGGCATCGACCTGGCCAACGGCACCCCCGGTGCGGAATGGGAGCGCAACACCGACCTCGCCTACGCCTTCAGCGAAGGCCCGTTGAAGAACCTGAAAGTCACTTGGCGCAACGCGGTCTACCGCGCCAATTTCACCCGTGGAATGGATGAAAACCGCTTGATTCTGAGCTACGCCCTGCCGATCTGGTGATACGGCGAACCACCTACCAATAACTCCAATACAGGTAAAACCTCCGATGAAACTGCTGAAAAACTGCCTTTTTCTGCCCCTCGCCGGCGCCGTGCTGCTGACCAGCCTGCAGGCCACCGCGGCGCAGCCCAATCGCCCCGAATGTATCGCCCCGAGCAAACCAGGCGGCGGCTTCGACCTGACCTGCAAGCTGGCCCAGGCCGGCTTGAAGGACAACGACATTCTCAAATCGCCAATGCGCGTGACCTACATGCCAGGCGGCATCGGCGCCGTGGCCTACAACGCAATCGTCGCCAACCGCCGCAATGACCCCGGCACCCTGGTGGCCTTCTCCGGCGCTTCGCTGCTGAACCTGGCACTTGGCAAATATGGCCGCTTCGACGAGAACGAAGTGCAGTGGCTGACCACCATTGGCACGGACTACGGCACCCTGGCGGTTCGTGACGACTCGCCCTACAAGAACCTCGACGACGTGGTGAAGGCGCTCAAGAAGGATCCGAAAAGCGTGGTCGTCGGTGGCGGCGGCAGCATCGGGGGTCAGGGCTGGATGAAGATCGCCCTGCTTGCCAAGGCAGCTGGCATCAACCCGAGCGAATTGCGCTACGCCGCATTCGAGGGTGGCTCCGAGCACTACATGGCGCTGATGGGTAAACACGTCGATCTGGTAACCGGCAGCGCCAGCGAAATCGCTTCGCAGCAAGGCAACAACATCCGCACCCTGGCGGTATTCAGCGAAGAGCGCCTGCCGGGCGACCTGGCCTCCATCCCCACCGCTCGCGAGCAGGGCTACGAGATTCAGTGGCCGTTGATCCGCGGCTACTTCCTCGGCCCGGATGTACCCCAAGAGCAAGTGCAGTGGTGGCGCGAGGCGTTCACCAAACTGGAATCCTCGCCGCAATTCGAGCGC
Source organism: Pseudomonas sp. URMO17WK12:I2 (assembly GCF_003253735.1). Lineage (GTDB taxonomy): Bacteria > Pseudomonadota > Gammaproteobacteria > Pseudomonadales > Pseudomonadaceae > Aquipseudomonas. The sequence goes on from NZ_QKYW01000002.1 coordinate 89,303, forward strand.
TACATGGTCGACCGTGACGTACTACCGATGTACGTAAGCGGGCCGCAGCTGCAGGCGCTGGTCCACAAGCAGGTCGAGCAACATCGCGAGCTGGGCCGCGAGTTCGGGCTGGTCGAATAAATCCCTTCCGGGAGAGCCGCTCGGCTCTCCTCACGGAGCACTACCATGCAAGACCGTATTTTTGCGGGCGTCAGCCTGCTGCTTTGTCTCGGCCTGTCGTTGGCAGCCTGGAGCTATCATGCGCCGTTCTCATACGAGCCTGTAGGCCCACGGGCCTTTCCGCTGCTACTGCTGGTGATGATCGCCCTGGGCGCCATCTACCTGCTGTTCAGACCATCACGGGCCAGTGGCGAAGGTGCCGAGCCCGCGCTGGATCGCCACGTGATCCGCAAGATCGTGCTGTGCATCGTCGCCCTGCTGATCTACTCCGCGCTGTTCGAACTGGCCGGCTTCATCATCGCCAGTACCCTGTTCGCCATCGCCATGGCGCGCCTGTACGAGGGTACCTGGAAAGCCAGCCTGACCTCCGGCGTGCTGCTTGCGGTGGGCCTGTACCTGCTGTTCGACAAAGCCCTCGACGTACCCCTGCCACTCGGCCTGCTTTCCGGCCTGGAGTTCTAACTGCATGGATACTTTCAGCTACCTGGGACAAGGCTTCGGCGTCGCCCTGAGCCCCTACAACCTGTTCACCGCCCTGTGCGGTACCCTGATCGGCACCATCGTCGGCCTGCTGCCGGGCCTGGGCCCGATCAACGGCGTGGCGCTGTTGATCCCGATCGCCTTCGCCCTCGGCCTGCCACCGGAAACCGCACTGATCCTGCTCGCGGCCGTGTACCTGGGCTGCGAATACGGCGGTCGTATTTCCTCGATCCTGCTGAACATCCCAGGCGAAGCCTCGGCGGTGATGACCACCCTGGACGGCTACCCATTGGCGCGTCAGGGCAAGGCGGGTGTTGCCTTGTCGATCTCCGCCTGGAGCTCGTTCGTCGGCGGCCTGATGGCCACCTGCGGCGTGGTGCTGTTCGCCCCCCTGCTGGCGAAATGGGCAGTGGCCTTCGGCCCCGCCGAATACTTCGTGTTGATGGTGTTCGCCATCACCTGCCTCGCCGGCATGGCCGGCAACAAACCGATGAAGACCGCCATCGCCTGCTGCATCGGCCTGCTGCTGTCGTGCGTCGGTATCGACTCCAACAGCGGCGTGTACCGTTTCACTTTCGGCAGCCTCGGCCTGGCTGACGGCATTCAGTTCGTGGTGCTGGTTCTCGGCCTGTTCTCGGTCAGCGAGATCCTCGTGCTGCTCGAGCGCACCCACCACGGCCAGAAGGCCATCGAAGCCAAGGGCCGCATGCTGTTCAACATGAAGGAAGGTCTGTCGGTGCTGGCCACCAACCTGCGCAGCGGCGCGGTCGGTTTTGGCCTGGGCATCCTGCCCGGTGCCGGCGCGACCCTGGCCAGCGCCGTGGCGTACATGAGCGAGAAACGCCTGGCAGTGAAGGACAACAAGTTCGGTGATGGCGACCTGCGTGGCCTGGCCGCGCCGGAAACCGCCAACAGCGCCTCGGCGTGCGGCTCACTGGTGCCAATGCTGACCCTCGGCGTGCCTGGCTCGGGTACCACGGCGGTGATGCTTGGCGCCCTGACGCTGTACAACATCACCCCGGGCCCGCTGCTGTTCCAGAATCAGCCGGACATCGTCTGGGGCCTGATCGCCTCGCTGTTCGTGGCCAACATCATGCTGATCGTGATGAACGTGCCGATGATCAAGATCTTCACCAAGATCCTTGCCGTGCCCTATTGGGCACTGGTGCCGGCCATCGCCATCATCACCTCGATCGGCGTCTACGCCGTACACGCCACCGCGTTCGACCTGTACCTGATGATCGGCATCGGCGTCGCCGGGTACATCCTGCGCAAGATGGACTTCCCGCTGTCGGCGATCCTGCTGGGCTTCATACTGGGCGGCTTGATGGAGCAGAACCTGCGTCGCGCCCTGTCGTTGTCCAACGGCGACCTGAGCATTCTGTGGAGCAGCTCCATCAGCCTGGCCGTATGGGCGCTGGTGGCTATGATGATAGCCTTGCCCATCTGGCGAATCTGGCGCGCCCGCCGCAAGGCGGCGGTACTGCAGAGCGCCAACTGATACTTCATCGAATCAGGCTCCCCGGGGAGCCTGAACCGTTTTTGGAGCTGCCATGCATATCGTCATTCCCGATGACTACCAGAACGTCATCCGCAGCCTCGACTGCTTTGCCACATTGAGCGGCCACCAGGTCAGCCTCTACCACGATGCCGTGGATGACGTGCAAGTGCTCGCCGAGCGTTTTGCAGACGCCGACGCCCTGGTGCTGACCCGCGAACGCACCCGGATAGATGAAGCGCTGCTGGCACGCCTGCCCAACCTCAAGCTGATCAGCCAGACCGGCAAGGTGTCCAGCCATCTGGATGTGGACGCCTGCACCCGCCATGGCGTGGCGGTAATGGAAGGCCGTGGCTCGCCCATCGCCCCTGCCGAACTGACCTGGGCGCTGATCATCAACGCGCGGAGGCAGTTGTTCCCGGCCATGCGGGCGATGTATGCGGGCCAATGGCAGGTCAACCTCGGTCAACGCCTGGCCGGGCAGACACTGGGTATCTGGGGCTACGGCAAGATCGGCCAGCGCCTGGCCCGCTACGCCCAGGCCTTCGAGATGTCGGTGCTGGTCTGGGGCAGCGAGGCCTCACGGCAAGCCGCCCTCGCCGACGGCCACCGGGCTGCCTCATCTCGTGCAGCGTTCTTCGCCGAGGCCGATGTACTCAGCCTGCACCTGCGCCTTGTCGAAGCCACCCGTCACCTCGTCACGGCCGCCGATCTGGCGCTGATGAAGCCCAGCGCCCTGCTGGTCAATACCAGCCGTGCCGAACTGATCGCACCAGGTGCGCTGCTCGAAGCCCTGAACAAGGGCCGGCCTGGCTTCGCGGCGCTGGACGTCTTCGAGCAGGAGCCGCTGGTGGATATCGACCATCCCCTGCTGCGTCACCCGGGCGTGCTGTGTACCCCCCACCTTGGCTATGTGGAACGCGAGGGCTATGAACTGTATTTCGGTGACGCCTTCGCCAACGTGCGCGCCTTCTTCGCTGGTGAAGACTGCGCATTGGCCAATCCGCAGGTCATTGCGAAAACCTGATGGTGACGCGCCGATAAACGGTGCGAAATGCTTATTCAAGCAGACCGTCACACGCTTGGCGGCCTGCCCCACCGCCAACTTTCATATTGAAACGCCAATGGCCACTATAAGGCCATGATGTCGTTATGATGCGTTCCCGATTCAAGCCACTTAAATAAGACACCGTTGACCGGCTTATATAGAAACGCTGTTGCCTTGCCGTTTGGAAGGTAATTGCAATATTGCAAAGCCATCAGCTCAGGCTGACCGTTGCAGATGATCAAGTATTATCCCAAGCCATTTGGGCCACTTGCCCATAAATATCTACACCCGCAGCTGAAACTGCCTGCCAACTGCCTAGAACCCTCCAGGAGCGGGCCCTACAACCCGGCAGCCACCTTAATTCTTGCCACAGACTGGCAATAGCAATCACAGCGTCGGTCGAATGGGCCACATATATAAGAGAGGGCCTGCGCAAAACCGCCGCCAATATTACGCCGATAGCCACCATTGATTTCGAGCGTACCGAACCTCAAAACCAACTCATCATCCAAACCCGGCACGAACATTGCTGCCACTTATATAGCTGCCCCCTAATTAATCTGCTTGTCATGCAATGACCTTATCGTCCGCTGACAATTACTGCCGCCCTGCACCAGCAGCGGAGCATGAAGCGGCCGCTCTACCAAGGTGATTGGGCTCAATAGCAGATTAGTGGTCGCACTGACATGCAGCGTACTGCTGCCAGATGCGCCAACACAAAGCAGGAAATAGTTCAGTGTTTTTTTATGGTGCAGAGGATCACGACTTTGCGGGCCGGCGGGGAACTTCTTACGGGAGCCGACAACCAATGACTCATGAAAAATGGCCGCAAGTCAATGCGATAGGTAACTGACATTCCCATGCCAGCTCCCTTTCGTCGCAATGCCGAACGGCTCTCCACCAAGCGATAGACCCCGGGAAGGGATTTGGCACCATGAAACTCACCAAAATACTGACGGCTTCATTAGCAGGTACGCTGTCTACAGCCAGTTGGGCTACTGACCCACAACACATCGACCTGGCTGGGTTCGAGTTCACGCCAACCCTGGATGTCGGCGAAAGCTACGACAGTAACTACCGCGGCCTGAACAAAGCGCGATCTTCCTGGGTGACCAGCATCAACCCGAAATTCCTGCTCAGCGCCGAGACCCGCAATACCGGCTACCAGCTCGAGTACGAGCTCGATGATCAGAATTACCATTCCGACGACAAGGCCAGCCACACCGACCACCACCTGCGTTTTCGCAGCATCATGGAATTCGACTCGCGCAACCGCCTGCGCTGGAACCTGGGCTATCACCGCGTCGAGGAAACCACCGACCTGGCCGACCCGGACGATAACGAGAACGACAAGTACGACCGCGGCGTGGCCGGTGCCGTGTATACCTACGGTACCCAGACCGGGCTCAACCAGATCGACTTCGGCGTCAACTACGAGTCCATCCGCTATCGCAACAGCGGCGGCCTGAACGATGACCAGGACCGCGACAGCACTACCTTGAACTCCGTCTGGTACCACCGCCTGGGTGGCAGCACCCGCTCCCTGGTCGAGCTGCGCCATACCGTCAACCAATACGTGCTCAGCGAGAGCGACCGCGACAGCACCGATGACGCCCTGTTGTTCGGCGCCACCTGGGATGCCACCGCCAAAACCTCCGGTACCGTGCGCTTGGGCGCCCAGCGCAAGAATTTCGACAGCAGCAGCCGCGAAGACTACACCAGCCCAATGTGGGAAGTGGGTGTAGCCTGGGAACCGCGCACCTACTCCACCGTCAAACTCGACACGCGTCGTTCTTTCGACGAAGGCGAAGATGGTGCCAGTACCGTTCAGGACACCACCACGCGCCTGGGTTGGGAGCACGAATGGTCGGCCTTCATCAGTTCGGAGCTGTTCTACCGCTACTCCGAGCGCGACTACAAGGCAACCGAGCGCCAGGACGACCGTACCAGCTATGGCTTGGAGATGACTTACTCCCCGCTGCGCTGGGCTGATGTATCGCTGGGTTACCGCCACACCGAAAACGATTCGAGCGTGCGGGAAAAATCCTATGACCGGAACATCTATCAGCTGTCGTTGAGCTTGAGCCTCTAGCACCGGGGCTCCTCAGCAGGGTGACGACGCTGTCGTCACCACCCCTATCAACCTTTTCCCGTTTGCCCCAGCAGGCGAGCGGCGGGCGCCCTTTTTCCAGTGCCTGATGAACTAGCAACTACAAGGAGTATGCGGATGTCAGTCCACCGTCTGTTCAAAGCCTTCTCGCTGCTGCTGATGCTCGCATTCGCAGCCAGCGCACAGGCCAACCCGCAGTATCGGCTGAGTTCCGGCGACGTGATCAAGATCAGCGTGTTCGGCGAGCCGGATCTATCTTTCGAGGAAATCCGTCTCAACGACGCCGGCACCTTCTCCTACCCGTTTCTGGGGGCGATCGAGGCCAGCGACAAGACCGCAGCCGACATCGAACGGATCCTCACCGAACGCCTGAAGGCCGACGGCTACCTTGTCGACCCACGCGTCTCGGTGGCCGTTACCACCTACCGCGAGTTCTACATCAGCGGCGAAGTGAAAGCCCCCGGCGGCTACCCCTATCAGCCCGGCCTGACCCTGGACCGTGCCATCGCACTGGCTGGCGGCCTGACCGAACGCGCTTCGACCAAACGCATCACCATCGCACGCGGCACCGGTGAATCCCGCGCCTCGGAAAAAGCCACGCTCGACACCCTCGTCAAGCCGGGTGACACCATCACCATCGATCAAGGGTTCTTCTGAATATGAACAGTCCTGCACGAACGATCCGACAGTGGCAGACCTCGCCCTCGGAAGCAGATAGCGATTACATCGACCTGCGGCGCATCTGGAATGCCGTATGGATGCGCAAGTGGGCCATCGCCCTGTTCGTCGTGGTGGTCACCCTGATCACCGCGGTTGCCGTCTCCCGCATGACGCCGATCTACCGCGCTGTCGCCACGGTGATGATCGAGACCAAGGGCACCCAGCTGGTGTCCTTCCAGCAAGTTACCGACACCACCGGTGCGGTCAACGAATACCTGCAGACCCAGCTCGGCCTGATCAAGAGCCGTGTGGTGGCCGAGAAGGTGGTGCGTGAGCTCAACCTTACCGAGCACCCGGACTTCGACCCCCGTCAGCAGCCGCAGGCTCTGATCAATTTCGGTGGTATTGCCCGTGGCCTGCAGAGCGCCCTGTCGATCACCGGCCTGGTAGACGAGCCCGAGCCGGCCAAGCCGATGAGCGAAGCCGAGCTGCTCGACATCGTCACCAAGATCCTGATGGACCGCACCAACATCTGGGTCGAAGGCAAGAGCCAGCTGGTCAACATCTCCGTCGACCTGCCGGATCGCCTGACCGCCGCGGCCATCGCCAACTCCCTGGCCCGCAACTACATCGACAGCCAGCTCGAAGCACAGATGGAAATGTCGCTGTCGGCCACCACCTGGATGAACACCCGCCTCACCGAGCTGCGCAGCTCGCTGCAGGAAGCCGAGAACCGCCTGCAGGCCTACCGCGAGGCCGAAGGCCTGGTGGACGTCAACGGCGTGGCCACCATCAGCAACAACGAACTGTCGCTGACCGGTGATCGCATGATCGACGCCCGTCGCCAGCGTGCCGAGGCCGAAAGCCAGTACCGTCAGGTGCAGTCCATGGGCAGTGGCGACTGGCGCCGCCTGGCCAGCGTGCCAGCCGTGCTTGGCAACCCGCTGATCCAGCAGTTCAAGTCCGAAGAAGCTCGCGCCCGTGCCAAGGTCGAAGAGCTGTCGCGTCGCTACGGTGACCGTCACCCGGCCATGCTCGCTGCCAAGTCCGACCTCAGTGCTGCCTCGGCAAGCCTGCGTGCCCAGGTCGAGCAGGTGGTTGCCAGCATCGAGCGCAACTACCAGCTGGCCGTCGCCAACGAGAATTCGCTGAACGCCTCGTTCGACAAGAACAAGGAGCAGATCCAGGACATCTCGCGCAAGGAGTTCAAGGTGCGTGAGCTGACCCGCGACGTGGAAAGCAACCGCTCGCTGTACGAGACCTTCATGACCCGCCTGCGCGAAACCGCAGCGACCCAGGACGTCAACTCCAGCAACGCGCGAATCATCGACCAGGCCATTGCCCCGCTGCAGCCGGCCGCGCCGAACCAGAAGCTGCTGATCGTCCTGGCCGCCGGTCTCGCTCTGGTATTCGCCCTGGCCCTGGCCATCGTTCGCGACTTCCTCAACAACACCTTCAAGAGCGCTGACGACGTTGAGAACAAGCTGAACCTGCCGGTACTGGGCATCGTTCCGCTGATCTCCAACAACGCCAAGTACACCGCCGCGCACCTGTTCGAGCATGGCGAGGATCCGCGCTTCTGCGAGTCGATCCGTACCATCCGCACCAGCCTGATGCTGGCCGATACCAACCGCTCGCAAAAGGTCCTGGTGGTTACCTCGTCGTCGCCGGGCGAAGGCAAGAGCACCCTGGTGGCCAACATGGCGTTCGCCCTCAGCCAGCTGCAGCGCGTGCTGTTGATCGACGCCGACCTGCGCCGCCCGACCCTGGCCAAGAGCTTCGACTTCCCGGTCGGTACCCCTGGCCTGGCCAACCTGATCACCGGCAGCGCCAAGGTCGAGGAGTGCATCCACAACATGGGCACCAACCTGGACATGCTGCCCGCCGGCGCGGTACCGCCAAACCCGCTGGAGCTGCTGGCCTCGCCGCGCTTCGCCAAGTTCCTGGAGATGATCAAGGAGCGTTACGACCACATCATCATCGATTCGCCGCCCAGCCAGGCCGTGAGCGATGCCGTGCTGCTGTCCACCTTCGCCGATTCGGTGATCTACGTGGTCAAGGCCGACGGCACCTCCATCCCGCTGGCCCAGCGTGGCGTCGGCCACCTGCTGCAGAGCGGTGCCTCGGTAATGGGCGTGGTACTCAACCAGGTGGACGTGGAAAAGGCTGCGCGCTCTGGCGACTACAGCGGCTACTACGACCACTACGGCTACAGCGACCGCAAGGCCTGATCACCGCCATGACCAACAACCAGCGCATGACAGCAGGAGGTGCCCGATGATCGATCTGCATAATCACCTGCTGCCGGGCATCGACGACGGCCCGGCAGACCTGCCGACCGCGCTGGACATGGCTCGTGCCGCAGTGGCCAACGGCATCAGCCACGTGGTCTGTACCCCGCACATCCATATCGGCCGCTACGACAACGACAGCCACAACATCGCCGAGACCTGCAGCCGTTTCAACGCTGCGCTGCAGGAGGCCGGCATCGACCTGAAGGTCGCCGCCGCCGCCGAGGTGCGGTTTTCCGGCGAGCTGATGACCCGCGTGCTGGATGGCAGCATTCCGTTTCTCGGCCAGTGGGAAGGCAAGAAGGTATTGCTGCTGGAGTTTCCCCACGGGGAAATGCCCTTTGGCGCCGAACGCCTGACCCAATGGCTGCTGGACAAGGGCGTGGTGCCGCTCATCGCGCACCCGGAGCGCAACAAGGCACTGATGAACAACCCGAGCAAGCTCAAGCCGTTCATCGAACAGGGCTGCCTGTTGCAGGTAACCGCCGCTTCTGCCGCTGGTCGTTTTGGCGAAAAAGCAATGCACCTGGCTCACGAACTGCTGAGCAATCGCGTGGTCAGCATTATGGCGACTGATGCCCACAACCTGGATCACCGCCCTCCCCTATTACAAGAAGGTCTCCTGCAAGCCGCCCGGATCCTGGGCGAGAGAGAGGCCGAACGTCTGGTCATCGACACGCCCTGGCGCATCGCACACCAGCATTTCGCTTAGTTGACTGCCTGATAACGCGTGCCTGTCGGTTCAGGCCGCAGGATTCGTATTTGTTGGAGGTTGGAAAACCATGCGTCGACAGTTCAGTTTCAGGGCGCAACCCTTTCAGCAGGCGCTGACGCGCTGCACGACCCTGGGCACGCCCGCCACCGTTTCAAACAAGGACATGTCGCCTCTCGTGCATTTTCCGGAGGCCACTTACTTCATCGAAGATTTGCACGAGGATCGCCGCAAATGATTTCCAAACGGATCAATCCTGCCGAGAACCGCAGGGGACTCACGTTCTGGGGTCAATGGACCTGTGCCATTACTCTGGTCAGCATGCTGCTCTGCTACCTGGTCGTCCAGCGCTACGGTGACGTACCCACCGAGTACCGCCTGTTGATCGTGCTCACGGTACTGGGTTCGGTACCGGCCTACGGTCTGCTGCGCGTGTACCACAAGCGCCTCGGCTACCTGACCGGCCTGGGCCACCTGCTGGGTGGCTGGCTGACCCTGCTCGCCGGCCTGCTGTTCATCGCCTACTTCAGCCAGAGCCTGGAGCGCTTCTCCTTCGAGATCATGCGTGAATGGGCGCTGCTGGGCTTCCTGGCCCAGGCCATCGCTTTCATCCCGCTGCGCTACTTCGCCCGCCTGCACTCGGAGAAGCTGCGCAACGAGCGCGTCTCGCTGATCATCGGCTCCGGTGAGAAAGCCCACGAGCTGGCCGAGCGCCTGAGCGCCTCGAACCGCGTGCCACTGGTTGGCCTGATCGCCTCCAGCGACGATGCGCAAACCCAGGATGGCCGCTTCCCGATTCTCGGCAAGCTGCAGGAACTGCGCGAAGTCACCGAGCAGCATGGCGTACGCCGCGTGTACATCGCCCTGACCCTGGATGAGATCTCGCACATCGAGAAGCTCTATATCGACCTGCTGGACATGAGCGTCGACGTGGTCTGGGTGCCGGACTTCGGCAGCATGCCGCTGCTCAACCAGTCGATCTCGCAGATCGAACAGCTGCCGGCCATCTACCTCAACGAAAGCCCGATCAGCTCGCACCCGGCTGCCGTATTTAGCAAGGAGCTGATGGATCGCACCCTGGCCTTCCTGGCGCTGGTGGCCCTGAGCCCGGTATTCATCGCCGCGGCCATCGCCGTGAAGCTCTCCTCGCCCGGCCCGGTGTTCTTCCTGCAGCCGCGTCATGGCTGGAACGGTGGCGTGATCCTGGTGTGGAAATTCCGCTCCATGCGCATGCATGACGACAAGGTCGTCAAGCAGGCAACCCGTGAAGACCCGCGCATCACCCCGGTCGGCCGCTTCCTGCGTCGCACCTCGATCGATGAGCTGCCGCAGCTGATCAACGTGCTGCGTGGCGAGATGTCCCTGGTCGGTCCGCGCCCGCACGCCGTGGCCCATAACAATTACTACAGCGACAAGATCCTCGCCTACATGGCCCGTCACCGCCTCAAGCCGGGTATCACCGGCCTGGCCCAGGTGACCGGTCACCGTGGTGAAACCGAAACCCTGGAAAAAATGCAGCAGCGCGTGGAGAAGGACCTGGCCTACATCAACAACTGGTCCCTGTGGCTGGACATCAAGATTCTGGTGAAGACGCCCTTCACCCTGTTCTCCCGCGACATTTATTGAACGCGCCCATTTTGGCGCACGTAACGATTAACGCTCACTCAAGGAAAGTTTATCCATGAATATCACTGTCGTTGGAACCGGCTATGTCGGCCTCGTCACCGGCGCCTGTATCGCCGAGATGGGCAACACGGTTGTCTGCGTGGATGTCGATCCGAAAAAGATCGAGAACCTCAAGAAAGGCATCCTGCCGATTTACGAGCCGGGTCTGGAGACCGTGGTGGAAGAGAACTTCGCGGCCGGTCGCCTGCTGTTCACCACCGCACTGCCAGAAGCGATGGAGCAGTCGGACATCATCTTCATCGCCGTCGGCACGCCGCCCGGTGAAGACGGCTCGGCGGACCTGCGCTACGTGCTGGAAGTGGCGCGCCAGATCGGCAGCCTGATGACCCGCCACACCACCGTGATCAACAAATCCACCGTGCCGGTGGGTACCGCCGACCTGGTACGCGCCGAAATCCTCGAGCAGCTCGAGCTGCGCGGCAAGGACATCAGTTTCGACGTGGTCTCCAACCCGGAATTCCTCAAGGAAGGTGCCGCGGTCGACGACTTCATGCACCCGGACCGGATCATCATCGGTACCGACAGCGAGCGCGCCCGCCAGGTGATGAGCGAGCTGTACGCCCCGTTCATCCGTAACAACCCGCGTATCAAGTTCATGGGCGTGCGCGATGCGGAAATGACCAAGTACGCCGCCAACGCCATGCTGGCCACCAAGATCTCCTTCATGAACGAGATCGCCAGCCTGTGCGACCGCCTGGATGTGGACATCGAAAACGTGCGCCTGGGCATCGGCTCCGACCAGCGTATCGGCTACCACTTCATCTACGCCGGTTGCGGCTACGGCGGCTCGTGCTTCCCGAAAGACGTCAAGGCGCTGATCAGCATCGCCCACCAGAACGACTTCGAACCCAAGCTGCTGCAGGCCGTCGAAGCCCGCAACGAGCAGCAGAAGCAGTCGCTGTTCAACAAGCTGAGCGCGCACTTCGAAGGTGACCTCAAGGGCCGCACCTTCGCCGTCTGGGGCCTCGCGTTCAAGCCCGGCACCGACGACATGCGTGAAGCACCCAGCGTGGTGCTGATCAACAGCCTGATCAACGCCGGTGCCAAGGTCAAAGCCTTCGACCCGATCGCCCGTGAAACCGCAGCACGCGAGTTCCCCGAACACTGGTTCAAGGAAGGTCGCCTGCAGATCGTCGACGGCCAGTACGAAGCCGCCATCGATGCCGACGCCCTGGTGCTGGTCACCGAGTGGAAGCCGTTCCGTCGCCCTGACTTCAAGGCCCTGAAGAAGCTGCTCAAGCAGCCGGTGATCATCGACGGCCGCAACCAGTACGACCTCGGCCAGGTGAACCGCGAAGGCTTCGACTACTACGGCATTGGCCGTAAACAAGTGAACGGCTGAGCCGCCGCTGACATGGACGTCATCACTCACACATCTTTGGCACACCCTGCCCGGCACGCCCACCAGGCGTGCCGGATGCGGTGCGGCGCAGTCACTACCGCTGCGCCGGGCCATCACCCTGCCCACCTTGCCTGCCACCACCAGCCGCCCAGCGTCCGCTCGGGCGTGCAAAGCGGTGCGCGGGCCAAGGGTCGGCGTGATGGGTTTGCCGTGATCGGCTCCAACCCTTTTCCACAGAGACCGGTTTCGATCTTATGACCGAACAATTACCCACTATCGTCGTCATCGGCTACAACCGCCCCAAAAGCCTCAGCCGCCTGCTCGGCTCGCTGATCGCGGCGCAGTACCCCGAAGGCAACGTGCGCCTGGTGATCAGCCTGGACAACTCCGGCAACCCGGAGCCGCGCAAGGTCGCCGAAGCGTTCGACTGGCCCCACGGCGAGAAGCGCATCATCGCTCACCCGCAGCGCCTCGGCCTGCGCCAGCACGTGCTGAGCTGTGGTGACCTGACCGAGCAGTACGGTGACGTGATCATCCTCGAGGACGATCTGTTCGTATCGCCGTTCTTCTACGACTACACCCACAAGGCCCTGCAGGCCTATGCGGACGATGCCGGCGTGGCCGGGATCAGTCTGTACAGCGTGCAGTTCAGCCAGACCGTCGACCTGCCGTTCATGCCTGTCGACGACGGCGATTCCCACGTGCACTTCATCCAGATGGCCGCTTCCTGGGGCCAGGCGTGGTCGCGCCGGCACTGGCAGGGTTTCCGCCAGTGGCTGGAAAGCAACGGTACCGACATCAGTCATATCGACGGCATCCCGGCCGACATCCGCGGCTGGCCGGAGTCTTCATGGCTCAAGCTGTACACCGCCTACATCATTTCCCGGGATCTGTACTTCGTGTACCCGTTCCGCTCGCTGACCACCAACTTCGGTGACCCGGGACAGCACTTCAACATCGCCTCGTCGCGCTTCCAGGTGCCGATCCAGCAGAAAGCAGTGGACTACAAGTTCTCGCGCCGCGAGGACAGCCTGGCCGTCTACGACGCCTATTGCGAGCTGTTGCCGGCGTGCATCAAGCGTCGCAATCCAGTGCTCGCCAATTACGACTTCACGGTCAACCTGTACGGCAGCAAGACCTGCAAAGGCCTGCAATTGACCCGTACGAACGCCCGTGGGCTGCACAATTTCGCCCTTTCCATGAAGCCCATGGAACTGAGCATCCTGCACAACATCGAAGGTGAGGGCCTAGCCCTGATCGACTCCGCCGACCTCACCAGCGACAGCAAATCGCGGCAGAAGGCGGAGTACGACATCTACCGTTTCTTTTACAAGTTTCCGTCGGTACGGATCATTTTTCTCGGCGTCATGGAACGTCTGCAATTGCTGCTCAAGCGCGCCTGATCACCGACCGTACGCAGCAGTTTATTAGCTACAGCTCCCTTATCAATTGGACATCGCAGGTATTGCAATGGAACAGAAAAAAGCACTCATCACCGGTATCACAGGTCAGGACGGCTCCTACCTTGCCGAGTTCCTGCTGGAAAAAGGCTACCAGGTGCATGGCATCAAGCGCCGCGCGTCGTCCTTCAACACCCAGCGTGTGGATCACATCTACCAGGATCCGCACGTCGACAACCAGAACTTCATCCTCCACTACGGCGACCTCAACGACTCGTCGAACCTGACTCGCATCATCCAGGAAGTGCAGCCTGACGAGGTCTACAACCTCGGCGCACAATCCCATGTAGCGGTCAGCTTCGAAGCGCCGGAATACACCGCCGATGTCGATGCCATGGGTACCCTGCGCATCCTCGAGGCCATCCGCCTGCTGGGCCTGGAAAAGAAAACCCGTTTCTATCAGGCCTCCACCTCCGAGCTGTACGGCCTGGTGCAGGAAACCCCACAGAAGGAAACCACCCCCTTCTACCCGCGCTCGCCGTATGCGGTCGCCAAACTGTACGCCTACTGGATCACCGTCAATTACCGCGAAGCCTATGGCATGTACGCGTGCAACGGCATCCTCTTCAACCACGAGTCGCCGCGCCGTGGCGAAACCTTCGTGACCCGCAAGATCACCCGCGGCATGGCCAACATCGCCCAGGGTCTCGAGCCGTGCCTGTACATGGGTAACATCGACTCGCTGCGCGACTGGGGCCATGCCAAAGACTACGTGCGCATGCAGTGGATGATGCTGCAGCAGGAGCAGCCGGACGACTTCGTGATCGCCACCGGCGTGCAGTACTCGGTGCGTGAATTCATTACCTGGTCGGCGGCCGAGCTGGGCGTACACCTGCGCTTCGAAGGCAGCGGCGTGGACGAGCAAGGCATCGTCGAACGCATCGACGGTGACAAGGCCCCGGCCCTCAAGGTCGGCGACGTGATCGTGCGTATCGACCCGCGCTACTTCCGTCCTGCCGAAGTGGAAACCCTGCTGGGCGATCCGACCAAGGCCAAGACCAAGCTGGGCTGGACGCCGGAAATCACCGTACAGGAGATGTGCGCCGAGATGGTTCGTGAAGACCTCAAGGTTGCCCAGCGTCATGCCCTGCTCAAGGAACATGGCCACGACATGCCGGTCTCCGTGGAGAACTGAGCATGAGCGCGCCTCTTGATCAGCGCATCTTCGTCGCCGGCCATCGTGGGATGGTCGGTTCGGCGATCGTGCGCCACCTGCAGAGCCAGGGCTACCAGAGCATCGTCACGGCGCCACGCGACAGCGTGGACCTGGTCGATGCCGCCAGCGTGAAGCGTTTCTTCGCCGAGCAGCGCATCGACCAGGTTTACCTGGCCGCGGCCAAGGTCGGCGGCATCCACGCCAACAACCAGTACCCGGCCGACTTCATCTATCAGAACCTGATGATCGAGGCCAACGTCATCAACGCCGCCCACGAAGCTGGCGTGCAGAAGCTGCTGTCGCTCGGCAGCTCGTGCATCTATCCGAAACATGCCGAGCAGCCGATGCGTGAAGAAGCGCTGCTGACCGGCGTGCTGGAGCCGACCAACGAGCCCTACGCGATCGCCAAGATCGCCGGCATCAAGCTGTGCGAAAGCTACAACCGCCAGCATGGCCGCGACTACCGCAGCGTGATGCCGACCAACCTGTACGGCCCGCACGACAACTACCACCCGGAAAACAGCCACGTCATCCCTGCCCTGCTGCGCCGCTTCCATGAAGCGACCCTGCGTGGCGACGATGAAGTGGTGATCTGGGGTAGCGGCACGCCGATGCGCGAGTTCCTGCACGTCGACGACATGGCTGCGGCCAGCGTCCACGTGATGAACCTGGATGAGGCGACCTACGGGGCGCACACCCAGCCGATGCTCTCGCACATCAACGTCGGTACCGGCCAGGACTGCACCATTCGCGAGCTGGCCGAAACCATCGCGCGGGTCACCGGGTTCCAGGGCCGCCTGAGCTTCGACAGCAGCAAGCCCGATGGCACGCCACGCAAGCTGATGGACGTGTCGCGCCTGGCCAAGCTCGGCTGGACGGCGAGCATCGACCTGGAAACCGGCCTGCGCGATGCCTACCGCTGGTTCGTCGAACACATCGACGACGTGCGCAGCTGACATGTTTCTGCCGGCCGATACCTTCAGGACCGTGGTCGCCAGCACACCGCTGGTGTCCATCGACCTGCTGGTACGCAACCTGCAGGGTGAATTGCTGCTGGGCGAGCGCCTCAACCGCCCCGCCCAGGGCAGCTGGTTCGCCCCGGGCGGGCGGATCCTGAAGAACGAAACGCTGGACGCTGCGTTTGCGCGCCTGACCCAGGAAGAACTGGGCCAGGCATTCGGCCGCGACCAGGGCAGGCTGCTCGGCGTGTACGAGCACTTCTATGACGACAGCGTGTTCGGCGAGGCGCCGGATACCCACTACGTGGTCATTGCATACGCACTGCAACTGAGCGCGCAGCACAACCTGCAGCCGCCAAGCGTGCAACACGGTCGCTACCGCTGGTGGCCGATCGAGCAGATGCGCGATGAGCCGCGCATCCACAGCAACACCCGCGCCTATTTGCAGGCGCTGTACTAGATACCTCGCAAGCCATGCCTACGCGGCGGCGCTTGTGAGCCAAGACAATTTCGATATGGGAAGGCGAGCTTGTTCAAGCAACTCCTGGCATACCGCAATCTGCTGCTGATCTTGTTTGTCCTGAACTCGGCCTGTTTCTTTCTGACCGACGACAAGAAGGCTGGCATACCCTACCTGCGCGAGCTGTGGCTGCTCGGCATACTGGGCTGCTCGGGTGCTCTGTTCCTGGTTTGGAAACGCATCTACCAGTCCAAGACCAGCCTGTGGATCATCTTCATGGGCCTGGTGCTGCCGGTACTCTCGGCGATCATGGCCGAGCTCAACTTCGACCAGCCGTTCATCTATGGCCTGCTCGAGGAGCGCCGCAGCTTCGCCTACCTGGTGTTCTTCCCGGCGCTGTTCCTGATGATCAAGACCGCGCCCACCCAGAAGCACCTGGAGAACTTCTTCCTGTATTCGGGCCTGGCCTGCGCGTTCGTGGGCTACTGCTACTTCTTCAAGATCATTCCGGAAAACACCGGTGTGTCCTTCACCGTGGATGCCAAGGATGCCGGCGACGTGCTGCTACGGCCCAATCGCTTCCGCATCGGCTCGAGCTACGTGACCATCTGCGCCTTCATGCTGATGTACAGCATGAAAGACCGTATCTCGCTGCCCAAGGTCCTCACCCTGCTGTTCTTCGCGTCCTACCTGTGGCTGGTACTGCAGACGCGCCAGACCATGGTCATCTGGTGCCTGGCCGGCCTGTGGATCTTCCGCGACCGCATCGACTCGCTGCTCAAGCTGGGGCTGCTGGCCGCGACCATCCTGGTGGCCTCGTTCTTCATGTTCCCGGAGTTCTACTACGCCCAGTTCGACAAGTTCCAGGCGCTGCTCGACGAAGCCACCACCGGCCCGGGCGTGCGCGACAACACCACGGCGATCATCCTCGGCGCGGTGGCGGACAACATGTACATCGGCATGGGCTCGCTGTCGCTGCAGTGGAAAGGCGGCTTCGGGGCGCTCTACAACGAGCACTTCTACCTCTCGGACGTGGGCATCGTCGGCGTGTACTACCGCTACGGTTTCCTCACCCCGCTGATCGCGCTGATCTTCTACGTCGGCTACCTGCGCATCATGAAGCGCTGCCCCAACAAGGGCCCGCTGCTCAGTGCCTTCCAGCTGGTGTTCTGGTTCCAGATGCTCAACATGTTCCTGTCCAATTCCCTGATGTACGGCGGCGATGTTCTGGGCATCGGCGCCGCCTGCTTCCTGTACTACTCCCGCGCCTATGCGGCGCAAGAATCCCCGACTCGTGAGATCAGAGGCACACGCCATGACCCAATTCAGTATCGTAACCATCAACTGGAATAACCTGGAGGGTCTCAAGCAGACCTACCAGAGTGTGGCGGCCCAGACCTATCGCAACTTCCGCTGGATCGTCGTCGACGGCGCCTCCACCGATGGTGGCGCCGAGTGGCTGGCGACCATCGACGAGCCCTACGCGGAGATCACCTCCGAGCGCGACAAGGGCCTGTATGACGCCATGAACAAGGGCCTGATCAAGGGCTCGGCGACCGAGGGCTACACCCTGTTCCTCAACAGCGGCGACTTCTTCTACGACGAGAACGTGCTGCAGAAGGTTGCCGATGCCATCGAACAGGCGCCTGGCAAGCCGCGCTACGTGTACGGCGACTATTACCTGCAGGACGCCGCCGGGCGCCTGACGGCGGCCAGGGCGAAGAAGATCGAGCACCTGGTGCTGGGCATGCCGTCCAGCCACCAGGCCATGTATTTCGAGAACGAGCGGCTGCGCAACGTGCGCTTTCGCGAGGATTTCAAGCTCTCGGCGGACTACTGCATGATCGTCGAATTCCTGCAGGGCCAGGACCACAAGCGCGATGTGCTGAAGATCGAATCGCCGCTGTGCATCTTCGATACCACCGGGGTTTCCACCAGCCGCCGCTTCGATGCGCTGAAGGAAGACATGCGCATTCGTCGGGAGGTCATGAAACTATCGCCGTTGCACAGTATCTCTTTGTATGTCCTGCACTACGTGCATACCCACAGCAAATTGCTGAAAGCGGCTTTGGGCAAATGAATCGTGAGCAACAACAGTCGTTGCCTGTCCGTAACACGCGCCAGTGGCGCAAAGAGGTGTTGATGAAGGCTTTTGACATCGAATTCTATGCTGGCCCCAAGGATCGTCTGATTGACGACCTGGTAGCCCATAGCACTGAAAAATACAGCTATATCGTGACGCCCAACATCAACCATGTGGTGCAACTGGAAACCGACCGTGACCTCAAGCGCGCCTATGCGGTGGCTCGCCATCGCATCTGCGACAGCCGTGTGCTGCTGCCGCTGCTGCGCATGCTCAGGGTGCCGGTGCAGGATGCCATTCCCGGCAGCACCCTGACCGCCGAGCTGATCGATATCGCCGAGGAACGCGCCTGGGACGTGACCATCATCGGCTGTGAAGACGACGACATCGCACGTTTGCGCGAACGCTTCCCGCACATCACCTTCCACCACCACAACCCACCGATGGGCTTCATCAACAGTGAGGAAGCGATCCAGGCCTGCCTGTCCTTCGTCATCGAGCATCCGTCCAATCTGGTGGTGCTGTCGGTCGGCTGCCCGCGCCAGGAAATTCTCGCGCACAAGATTTTCGAAACCGATCAGGCCGTGGGTATCGGCCTGTGCGTGGGCGCCTCGATCAACTTCCTGTCCGGCAAGCTGCGTCGCGCCCCGCTGTGGATGCAACGCTATTCGCTGGAATGGCTGCACCGTGCATTTACCGAACCTCGCCGCCTGGTAGGCCGTTACGCGCGTGATGCGTTCCTGATCCTGCCGATCCTGCTCAGGGAATTCAAACTGCGGCAATCACTCTTCATGGGAGGAGCTCCACGATGATTCCTGTCATTCTTTCTGGCGGTAACGGCTCGCGCCTGTGGCCGCTGTCGCGCCAACTCAACCCCAAGCAGTTCCTGCCGATCGCCGATGACTCGCTGTCCATGCTGCAGGCGACCATTCGCCGCCTGGAGGGCCTCGAGGTCAGCGCGCCGTGCCTGATCTGCAATGAGGAGCACCGCTTCCTCGCCGCCGAACAGCTGCGCACCTTGGGCATCGACAACGCCAGCATCCTGCTCGAGCCGGTGGGCCGTAACACGGCGCCCGCCGTCGCCCTGGCCGCTATCAAGGCGCTGGAAAAGGAGCACGACCCGGTGTTGCTGATTCTCGCTGCCGACCACCTGATCAAGGATGTCGCTGCTTTCCACCGCGCCGTGGAAACCGCCCTGCCCTTCGCCCAGGCCGGCAAACTGGTGACCTTCGGCATCGTCCCGAGCCATGCCGAAACCGGTTACGGCTACCTGCAGAAAGGTGAAGCGGCTGGCGACGGCGGCTTCCGTGTGCAGCAATTCGTCGAAAAACCCGACAGCGCAACCGCCGAGCGTTATCTGGCCTCCGGCGAGCACTTCTGGAACAGCGGCATGTTCATGTTCCGCGCCAGCCGTTACCTGGAAGAGCTGCAACGCTGGCAGCCGGAAATGCTCGACGCCTGCCGCCGCGCCAGTGCGCAGAGCGAAGAAGACATGCACTTCGTGCGCATCGGCAAGGAGGCCTTCGCCGCCTGCCCGGAAGACTCCATCGACTACGCGGTGATGGAAAAGACCGAAGACGCCGTGATGGTGCCCCTGGACGCCGGCTGGAGCGATATCGGTTCGTGGTCCGCGCTGTGGGACGTCAGCGACAAGGACGCCGACGGTAACGTGCACAAGGGCGACGTGCTCAGCCACGACAGCCGCAACAACTACGTGCATGCCGACTACCGCCTGGTGACCACCGTCGGCGTCGAGGATCTGATCATCGTCGAGACCAAGGACACCATCATGGTCGCCCACAAGGACAAGGCCCAGGAGGTCAAGCGCATCGTCGAGCAGCTCAAGCGCGAGGAGCGTTGCGAGCACCTCAACAACCGCGAGGTGTACCGTCCGTGGGGCATGTACGACTCCATTGATCAGGGCGCACGCTACCAAGTCAAGCGCATTACCGTGAAGCCGGGCGCCAAGCTGTCGGTGCAGATGCACCACCACCGCGCCGAGCACTGGATCGTGGTCAGCGGCACTGCCCAGGTGACCAATGGCGACGAGACCTACATGGTCACCGAAAACCAGTCGACCTACATTCCGATCGGCCAGATCCATGCCCTGGAAAATCCCGGTATGATTCCCCTGGAACTGATCGAGGTGCAATCGGGTACTTACCTGGGCGAAGACGATATCATTCGCTTCTCCGATAATTATGGCCGCGTCAAGGAACTCAAGGTTTCCGCAGCCTGATAAATCGGCCGGCGGCGGCGCTTCGCACCCGTCGTCGGCCATCATCGTCGGGGCTCATCCGAGCCTCATCAGCGGTGGTTCGCCACCAATCCCATGGCACTGCCAGTTCACGATCGATGGGGCAAGGAATGCCTTTAATCTCGCTGCAAAACGGACTTTTACAAGAACAAGCAAAGCGCGCCGCCACGTGAACGAACCCCCGGATGATTTTCCCAACTTTCCGACAACGAGGCTCGCCCGTGAAAACTTCTCAACTCTTGTACGACCCGGTCATTCACAAGTTGAAGTTGCTCGAAGAACATGATGTGACGCCCCTGCTCAATGAGCTGAGCGCCCCGAAGAAGCCGACCATCGTCGGCTTTCTCAACCAGCATGGTTACAACCTCATCCAGCAGGATGAGCGTGCCCGTCGCCACTTCCTGCAGGTCAACTACCTGCTGCGCGACGGTATCGGCATCAAGCTGGCCTGTGCGCTCAACGGTCTGGAACCCGGCGCCAACCTCAATGGCACCGATTTCATCCCCGCGCTGATCGAGCATGCGCTGCACAGCGAGCGCGGCGAGCAGTATCAGCTCTTCGCCATGGGCACTTGCGAGCCTTGGACCAGCGAGGGTGCCAGCGCCCTGTTCAACGGTCGCAGCTTCCATGCCATCGATGGCTTCCAGCCTCTTGAAGACTATCTGCAGTTCGTCCAGCAGCACCTGGAGCCAGGCAAGATACCGCTGATCGTGATGGGCATGGGCATGCCGCGCCAGGAAGAGGTGGCCGTCAGGCTGCAACGCCAGCTGGGCCGTCCGGCGCTGATGATCTGCGGCGGTGCGATCCTCGACTTTGCCGCACAGCGCTTCAACCGTGCCCCGGCGGCGATCCGCAAGATCGGCATGGAGTGGGCCTACCGCCTGCTGATGGAGCCGCGCCGGCTGTTCGCCCGCTACGTCATCGGCATTCCGCAGTTCTTCTACTACATCGTGCGCAATGGCCGTGACGGCAACGTCGACGTCAGCGAGCAAGGCGCCTACAACCGCAAATCCTGAGGGCGCCTGCAGTAACCAAAACGCCCGGACGAGTGATCGTCCGGGCGTTTTTTTTGCGAGTATCTCAGGAACATCCGTCTTGGCGCCTGGCAAGTTTGTGTGCGCTTTGATTTGCTCGCGTAGCATTATCTTTTACCGCGCGTGCTGAGCGTCTGGGTTGCGCCCCTTACGGGCGCCACACCTTGACTCGCTGCGCTCACCCTTCGGGCCAGCCTGTGGCTGTTACTCCGCTTCGCTGCGTTTCCTCGCTCCGGCGACGCTCCGGGGGCCGGCTTACATAGGCCATCCCTGGCCCATTAAGCCTCTCGCCGCATCCATGCGGCTGTCCCCCTACGCGACACCTCCACTACTCGCTGCGCTCGCCCTACGGGCCAGCCTTCGGCTGTTACTCCGCTTCGCTACGTTTCGGCCTCCTGACGGGAACGGAGCGCGAGCTTGCGAGATTTCCACGAGCTCAAGTTCGGCGGCGTCTGTTTTTGCTTTTGAGCTGCGATCACTCAGGCGACGCCCAAGTCCCCTTCAGGAGGCCGAATGGAATCGCCACGTAAGGTTGAGCGACATGGATGTCGCGAGAGCTGCGATGGGCCAGGGATGGCCCTTCGCAGCGTGCCCCTGGAGTGGTGATGGAATGAGGGAACCCCGGCGCAGCCGGGGCCGTATGATGGGGTGCGCTTTCTTTTGCTTACTTTTCTTTGCGCACTTCAAAGAAAAGTGAGTCGCCCGAGAGGGCGAAACAGAAAGTTTCTGCACACAACGCAGCGGCGCCCAAACACCTAACGAGACGACACGCTGATTGCCAGTCCGATATCAACCAGGCACTTCCAACAGCGGGAAGAACCTTTATCTCGCTCGCTGGAAAGGCGACGCAGCGGATGCTGCATCGCCCCTCTCCGTTATCGACCTGCGGCGACCGCAACCGGCTTCTCACTACCCACGCTGCGGCCCTGCTGGATCAGCGCGAACACTTCGTTCCACATGGCCTGGGTACGGGTCTTCAGCTCCGCGGAGTGCGCATTCAAGCGCGCGGAAAGCGCCTGCATCTGCACCGGGTCGGTGAGGTTGTCGAGCGCGCGATTGAGCTCTTCATCGCTCAGGTTGATGTTCAGCACGCCCTCGGAGAAACCGTAGTCGGCGAACAGCATCTGGTACTTGTGGCTCCAGCCGGTAGCCAGTGACGGCACGCCCTGGGACAGCGCGCTGACCAGGCCGTGGAAACGGCTGCCCAGGGTGCCGCGGCATGCGCCGAGGATGCCCTTGATGGCCAGCGGGTCGGTCTCGCGCAGGATCGGCAAGCCGCCTACCGCCTTGGAAACCTGTTCGGCCAGGCGCGCATCGCCCTCGCCCTCGTGGATCAGCAGGAACGGCTTGGCGCCCCGCTCGACCAGTGCCTTGGCAGCACGCTCCAGGAACGGCGCATAGCCCTTGGCGATGCTGTCGTCGGTCTTGTCGAGCATGCGGCAGTTGGGCACCAGGCAGATCTGATGGATTTCAGGATCGAAGTAGTCCGGCACCGGCCCGGAAATCAGGTTGGTGAAGTCCGGGGCGATCTTGATGTTGTCACGCTCGCCGACGATCTCGGTGAGGTAGTCGTAGGAGATCTGCTCGCGGGCGAAGATCAGGTCGCAATTGTCGACGAACGCCTTCACCGCTTCACGGCTGCGCGGGTCGCGGAACGGCCCGAACGCCTGGGGCAGCAGAATCACCTTGGAACCCTGCTTCTTCCAGCGCTTGCTGGAACGTGCCAGCTCCTCGGACAGGTCCGGGCCCCACTGGTCGCTGTAGGCGAAGCCGGCGGCGTCCAGCACCACGTTGATTTCCTTGTCGAGCACGATGCCGTACTGCTCACGGATGCCGGTCGGCACCAGCGCCGCCAGGTCACCGAACGGAATACCTTTGCGCCACAGCCAGGCCTTCTGGTACAGGCCCAGGGACGCACGATTGAAATAAGGATAGGGGCTCTTGGCCCGACCGGGCTCCATCACCACCTTGGCAGCCGGCAGGTTCTTGCGCACTTGCTGCAGGGCGGCATGCAGCATCAGTGCAGCCCCCTTGTTGACGAAACCGGCCTTGCGAATCTCGACGTACATATCACCTTCTCCTGAATTCACGAATCAACTGGGGCACGCTAATGAACACGTGCAGGCAAATACTCTTGGTCATCATGATGAACAGCGGTCGTGTCTTGCGTGACAGCAGCAGGCTCACGTAACCGGCGATGGAATAGGAAATCAGCGTCGCCCAGGCCGAGCCGACCACACCGTGGCTCCTGATGAGAAAGTAATTCAGGACGATATTGCTGACGGCGCCGAGACCCTGGGTGACCAGGGAAAAGATGAAGGCTTCCTCGATGATGATCCACTTGCTGAACAGCGCGCGCATGAACACGAAGGTGGCGGCGAAGATGTGGATCGCCAGCACCGGCCCGGCATCGACGTACTGGGCGCCGTAGAGCACATGCACGATCCAGTCGGAGAGGAAGAACACCACCACGGCCAGGGCGAAGGCCATGAAGAACAGCACGTCCAGCGCCACCTGCATGAAGCGGTTGTAGCCGGCGGTGTCGCTCTTGTGCAGGTCGATCATCTTGGGGAAGACCGAGGCCATGAGAATGGTCGGGATCAGGTACCAGGCCTCGGACAGCCGCGATGCTGCCGAATACACACCCACGGCGTATTCGCCGAGCATGTACTGCAGCATGATCTGGTCGACCTTGAGGTAGATCACCGCCGACAGCGAACCGAGGAAGATCAGCACGCTCTTCTTGAGCAGGGTCTTGCCGAGCGGCCAGGAAAAGTCGAAGCGGAAATCACGCTTGAGCATCACCGCGTAGCAGACCAGGATCGCCGAGGTGACCATCACCACCACCACGTGGGCCAGGGCGATATACACCAGGCCGGCGCCGGCGATAGCCAGGATCATCTTCAGGCCGTTGCCACCGAGCTGGCCGACGAAGCCGGCCACCGCCGCGTATTTGGCCTGCACCCGCGCCTGGAACCAGTCGATGAGCATCTCGAATGGCGTGAAGAACAGCGCCAGGGCGGTGAACAGCAGCACCAGGAAGTTCTGGTCGTTGCCGATCAGGTAGGTGCCCATCATGATCGCGAAGGCGACCACCGAGCAGGCCACCTTGATCACGAACACCGTGGAGAGAATCTGGTCTTCGTTGTCCGGGTTGCTGCGCAGCTCCTTGACCACCAGCCCGGTGAGCCCCAGGTGCACGACGATGCTGAGCAGGCCCAGCAACGCCAGTGCATAGTTGAGATAACCGAAGTCCTCGGGGCCCAGATAGCGCGCCAGTACTACGGTGGTGGCCAGGCCGATGGCCAGCATCAGGAACTTCTCGGCCAGCATCCAGCCGGAATTGAGGAGGTACTTCATGCCCTCCTGGACACGCGAGGCACTCATCGAGCGGGCGACTCCAGGCGCATGTAACTGCGGGCTTCCTCCAGCGAGAGCTTCTGCGAGTAAGGCACCAGACCGGTGTCGGCGGCATAGCCCAGGGAGATGAACATGACGATACGCTCATCCGGGTCGAGCTTGAGCAGCTTGGCGGCGGCCTCTTCGCGCTCGGGGATGTCCGGCCAGTTGATCGAGCACGACGACACGCCCTGGGTTTCCAGCGCGAACATGAAGGACATTGCCGCCAGGGCGCCGTCGATGTAGATCACATGGCGATCACGTACGTGGGGGTAGGCACGCAGGCGACCGACCACGGCGACAATGGCCGGGAAGTTGTGATCGAAACCGGCCACGCCCATGGGCAGACGCGACGCCTGGGCCACCGAAGCCGGGTCGTCGAACACCACGAATCGATAGGGTTGGCGGTTACAGGCGCTCGGCGACTGCACGGCGACTTCCAACGCCTTGTCGATCACCTCACGCGGCACTGGACGATCCTGCTGGTACCAACGCACCGAGCGGCGCTTCATCGCCAGCTGACGCATGGCCGTGAAATCCACGCTCGGCGTGCTGACGTCAGCCGCGAACGGCACACGCTCGGCATCCGGGTGACGCAGGGTATGGGGCGAGCCACTGGGGCGCTCGAAGCGCGCGAACTTCTCGCGAGCGCGATTGAGGACCGGATGATCGCCAGTCACGGAGAAGTATTCGGCGAGCACGTCGTGGGCCCAGCTGACCTCGTCACGATCGACATTGCCGTTGAGCGAGGCGATGTAGCTGTCGA
The DNA here is from genome assembly GCF_003253735.1 of Pseudomonas sp. URMO17WK12:I2. Taxonomy (GTDB): domain Bacteria; phylum Pseudomonadota; class Gammaproteobacteria; order Pseudomonadales; family Pseudomonadaceae; genus Aquipseudomonas. The sequence goes on from NZ_QKYW01000002.1 coordinate 114,863, forward strand.
CCGTGTCATTGATGTAGTCCAGGGCGAATACCTGGCGCCGTGGCTGCATGATCAGGCCCTTCTCGATGCGGTGCACGGCGCGGCGCAGGAAGTAGTTCACCGGCTCGGCACCGGAGAGGTTCTGCTCGTGCTGCAGGTGGCCGACCACCACCGCATAGGCTTCACGATCGAAGGCCGAGGAAAAGAACGAGTAATGGAAGCGGCGCAGCATGGCGGAACGCGACAAGGCGCGGACCCAGCCCATGGCGAGTCTCTTCTGCAAGGTCTTGAGGTTATCGATACTGTCCCGCGGCAAGACCTTCTTGAGGGATTCCTTCAACATTTTCATAGGCTGTAATTACCGTTCAATGGTTAATATCTCCCCCACAATCGCCGTAACGGTACGGCAACACTCGATTGATGGACGCTGGCAGTTCTAAAGCCGAACCACGGGCATCTGCACGCCGCCAATGCTTATCGAGGCAGTGCAGGCTGCAGCATCCCTTCCCTTGGCAACCACCCGTCCGGCATCTGCCTGCTCGGGGTAGAGGGCAGCGCGAAAACGGCGTCTGGTGCTGCAACGGTTCGACATCCAACCCGATGTTTCGAGGGTGTTGGAGGCGGCGCTCTGAGGTGCCGCTATTCGTTGTCAGGGTTTAGGACTACGGAGCAACGCTTTGATTCCGCATCCGCATGCTTTGCGTGAAAAAAGTTGCCGAAAGGCCGTTGTAGCGCGGTGCAAAGCGCTCTGTTCGGTAGCGGAACAAGACGTGAACGCTGCAAATGGCGGGAGCAACTTCGTGCTCAGCCATGCTTCGGCAGCAGCTCGCCGAGGGCCTTGTGCAACTCGCGCATCGAGAACGGCTTGGCGATGCTGCGCAGTGCAGCAGCCGGGGCCAGCAGTCCCGCGTCAGCCGCCGTGGCGACCAGTAGTACGGACAGCCCGGGCCGCTGGGCCAGCGCTGCCTCGGCCAGCTGAGCACCGCTGATGCCGGGCAAGCTGACATCGACGATCAGCAGGTCGAAGGCTTCGCCCCCGAGCAGCTCGAGCGCCACTTGCGGGTCAGCGGCATTGATCAGCTCATGGCCGCGCTCGGCAGCCACCTCAGCGACCAGCAGGCACACCGACGCATCGCTCTCGACCAGCAGGATGCGCGACTGCACAGGCGTCGCCTCACCGGCCGGCGGCCGAACCACCTGGTCCGGCACCTCGACCACCGGCAGATAGAGACGCACCGTTGTGCCAACGCTGGGCTCGCTGTGAATGGTCACCTGGCCGCCGCTCTGGCGTGCGAAACCATGCACCATGGAAAGCCCCAGGCCGCTGCCCTGGCCGACGGATTTGGTGGTGAAGAATGGGTCGAAAACCCGCTCCAGGGTTTCGCTGCTCATGCCGTTGCCCGTATCCGCCATGGCGATCAGCAGATAACGCCCAGACTTGAGGTCCGGCAAGGCGGCACGGTTCTCCTGGGCCAGATCGACAAGCGAGGTATGCAGGCTGATCTGCCCGCCCTCGGGCATGGCATCGCGAGCATTGAGGGCCAGGTTGAGCACCGCGCTTTCCAGTTGCCGAGCATCGGCAAGCACACGTACGGCAGCATGCCGGTAATCGCCTTGCAGAGAGATGCGGTCACCAATGGAGCGCCTGATCAGCACCTCGAGGGAGGCGAGCAGCGGCGCCACTTCAATGGGCTGCGCCTCCAGCGGCTGGCGATGGGAAAGCGTCAGCAAGCGTTGGGTCAGCGCGCTGGCGCGGTCGGCGGAAATACTCGCGGCGTCGATGAAGCGCGGCAGGTCATCGAAACGACCGGCCGCGACATGCCGCTTCATGATATCGAGTGCGCCGATGACGCCAGTAAGCATATTGTTAAAGTCGTGGGCGACGCCATCGATCACCGACTCGACGGCATCCATTCGCTGGCTCTGCTGCAGGGCCAGCTCCTCGTCAGGCGAGCGCGGGCCCGCCGCAACCTGCTGGTCACCCGTCAGGGCCCGCAAGGCGCTGCATAGGCCACGAGAAGTGAAAGGCGGCTCCACTACCAGGGCAATACCCTCAACAGGCAACGCTGACCTGGGCTCGACGTCGGCGATGCCGAGCAGTAATACGGGGACAGTCGACTCGGCGAGCCTGGCGAGCAGCGTTTGATCCTGCTGATCCAGCTGCCGTTCGGCGAGCACCAGCACATCGTCACGGCCGCCCACGGCATCGAGGGTTGCAGCGAGGTTATTGAATGTCAGGCAAGTAGCGCCCAGCGGCTCCAGCAACGACACGAGCTGGAGGGATTCGTCGCTACAGATCAGGATGCGCACGGACGCTCCCCTCGCGCGTCGGCACCAGGGCGCCAGGACCGCGTTTGCGGCGCCTCTGCAATACCGTACCCATAGGCGATCAGATAACCGCGACGGCCCTTTTTCGATCCCGACATCGCGACCGACGACCTGGCATCGACCGATGCCCGCCCTACACCTTCATCCATGGATTTCGCACTCTCGACACACAACTCATGTGGGGCGCATGGAAGCGCGCCTCGGCTAGCGCAAGGTTCGACCGTAGCGGCCTTGAGGCGTTCCGCTTGTGCAACCGAGGACGAAAGCGATGGGTGCCGAGTCCTGCAACAGGCCGCCCGACATGATCAACTGGGGCCGATCAGTTCCTTGACCTTGGCGATGACCAGGTTGATATCGAAGGGCTTATCGAACACCGCAGCGAACAGCTCGGGGCTGGCGCGCCCGACACTGCCCTGAGCACCACTCATCAGAATGATCGGCAAATCGGCGAGACCGGCCTTGGCCCGAATTGCACGGGCGAATTCGAGACCATCCATCACCGGCATCATGAAGTCGGTGATGATCAGCTCGGGCCGCTCACGGTCGAGCACCTCGAGGCCGCGACGACCATTGCTCGCCTTCACCACCATGTAGCCTTCATCTTCCATGGCATAGCCGAGAATATCCGCTATCAGGTATTCGTCATCGACTATCAGGATGGTTGTCATAGGTTATCGGCTCGGTCAGGCATACATGGCTCAGGCGTCCTGCGCAGGGACCGCATTGCCCGACAGCGCACCAGCGGCATGTCTGAAGGCCTTGCTGAGTTCAATACCATGATCACTGATGACCACTTCCAGGAGCGAGGGATCGTAACGGCTGTCCCTCATCTTAAGTATGGATAGCAGGCGCTTTAGTTCAGCATCTTTTTCCACGAAACGCATGAGCACCAGGTTATCGACGATGCTCGACAGCTCGGGTGCCGGCGCGTTGATCTCGGCGGCGAACAGGTCGCGCATCTCCCAAGTGGCGAATACGGTAACGCCCATCGCCCGCAACTGGCTCATCAAGGCGCTGAAAAACTCGATCAAGCGTGCGCTGCCCGTGGCAACGCGGGCCATGCCGCCAAGGCTGTCGATATGCAGGCGCTTGATACCCTTCTCACGCACGGCGTTGATGACCCGCGCGCCCAGGCCGTCGAGCAGCCCCTCGGTGGTGGGCTGCCACATGATGTGCAACGCGCCGCGCTCCTCGAGGGTCTCCAGGTCCAGGCCAAGAGCCTTGGCCTTGAGGCGTAAACGCTGCGGCGTTTCGTAGAAACCGAAATGCAGGCCCGGCTCTTCCACCGTCGACTGGGCGAGAAAGTTCAGCCCCAGGGAGGTCTTGCCAACGCCTGACGGTCCCATGACCAAGGTGACCGACGAGGCCGACAGACCACCACCGATCAGGCCGTCCAGGCTCGGAATACCGCTGGAAACATACTCCAGGCTTTCGCTGTCAGGCTGGCTCGGGTGGCTGTACAGGCTCTCCAGACGCGGGTGGATCACCAACCCGTCGTCGGTGATCTCGCATTCGTGCAGACCGGACAAGGCACCGCTGCCGCGCGTCTTGCGCAGGTGAATGCGGCGCACCGAGCGAGCACCGAACAACTCCTCGCCCAGTTCGATGACGCCGTCGACCATGGTGTGTTCGGGGCTGCCATCGTCCAGCCGCGAGCTGGTCAGGAACAACACCGTGCACCCGGCAAAGGCCGCATGGCCCTGCAGTTCGGAGATGAATTTCTTGGTGTCGATCTGGTTCTCCGCCTTGGAACGTGCATTGAGCAGACCATCGACGATCAGCAGCGTGGCCTTCTGGCGGCTGATCTCGCGCCGCAGCAGCTTGACGACCTCATCAAGCCCCTCGTTTTCAAGGGTGTCGAAGGCGCTGACGAACTGGATCTCCGCGCCGACCTTGGTCGGGTCGAAGAAACTCATCGTGGAAAGGAATTGAAAGAGCCTTTCATGGGATTCGGCAAGCAGGGTGGCCACCAGAACACGGCCCCCGTCGCGTACGTGGTTGAACGCGACCTGGTTGGCGAGAATCGTCTTGCCAGAGCCGGGGCGCCCCTGAACGATATAGGATGCCCCGGCCACCAGACCACCCTTCAAAAGAGCGTCAAGACCCTCGATCCCACTTTGCAGGCGTTGTAGCTGTTCCAAGATCTGGCTTGCCTCAGTCGAAATTACGCAAATATTGCCTGGACGGGAAAATACCGCCCAGACTCCGTAGCGCTGGCTGAAAAAATGAGTGGCGATACTAGCATGTTATTCCCCAGCATCTGCCGCCTGAGCTGAACCTGCCGGCAGGTAGAGCTGCATGGTGGTTCCCTGTCCCGCCGTGCTCTCGATCTGTACGCTGCCACCGGCCTGCCGGGCAAAACCATAGACCTGACTAAGCCCCAGGCCAGTTCCCTTGCCAATGTCCTTGGTGGTGAAGAACGGCTCGAACAAGCGCGGGCGAATGGCCGGGTCGATACCGCAGCCCTGATCGGCTACGGCGATCAACACGAACTCGCCCTGCAGCCCCTCGACATCTCCGGCCAGCCGTTGGTTGCTCGCCTCCAGCCGCACCACGCCACTACCGCTCATCGCATCACGTGCATTGAGAATCAGGTTGAGCAGCGCCATTTCCAGCTCGCTGGGGTCCAGCTGCACGGCGTGCAAGGCCTCGTCCACCTGCATCTCCAGGGTCATGGTTTTGGGCAACGCCTGGCTGATGAAGGTCGACGCCGCATCCAGCAATTGATTGAGGTCTACCAGGCGACTGGGTTTGGGCTCGCAGCGGGCGAAGGTCAGCAGGTTGCGGGTCATCTGCGCGCCGCGCTCGCCTGCGGTCTGGATATTGTCGAGCAGACTGGCCAGGCGCTCGGGATCATCGGTGCGGCTGGCCAGCTTGGCGGCACTGAGGATGATGGTCAGCAGGTTGTTGAAATCATGGGCCATGCCGCCAGTCAGTTGCCCAAGGGCTTCCAGCTTCTGAGCCTGGAACAGCTGGGCGCGCAAGGCGTCGTAACGGCCTTCGGCTTCGCGGCGGTCGGTGATATCGCGGGTGATCTTGGCCAGGCCGATGATGTCACCCTGTTCGTTGCGAATCGCGTCGATGACCACCAACGCCCAGAAACGCGTGCCGTCCTTGCGTACCCGCCACCCCTCATCCTGGGCACGACCTTCGCGCCGCGCGCGGTCGAGCAGGTAGCCGGGCTTGCCTGCGCAACGGTCTTCCTCGGTGTAGAAGATCGACAGATGCTGGCCGATCGCCTCGGCTGCGGCATAGCCTTTGGTGCGCGCGGCACCGGCATTCCAGGACACCACGAACCCGGCAGGGTCGAGCATGAAGATGGCGTAGTCGACCACTGCCTGCACCAGCATTTCGTAATGTCGCTCGGTCAGGTTGCCGGGTGAGAGAGGCGCAAACTGGCTGTGCATGATGGCCCGTTCCAGGCGGCGATGGAGGTGCAGTGTAGTCCGCGACCGATGCCGAGTGACAGTGAGTTGTACCATCCGCCCATCCCGTGGCAATTGCCAGATGACGGTCGGCCTGATATCTGTATAAAAAAACAGTACCCTGCCTGCCTCATGTCTTCAAGTATCGATACGCGCTTCTATTACCTGCACAACTTTCGCAAGGCCCTGGCCTGGATCGGCGATCGTCACGCCGACCTGCTCGACGCTCGCGAAGAAGCCTTTCTGCAGACTTTCGACGCACTCCCATGGTCGGCCCAGGCTCTGCTGATGCGCATGATCATGCGCAAGGGCGTGCACTTTCGCGCCAGCAAACTGAACTACGAGGAAATCGGCTGCTGCCGCCAGGCCGCCACGGCGCTGATCGCCAATGGCTGGGTACTCGACGATGCCCCACTGCCCCTCGATGCGCTGCTGGCCCTGCTGCGCAAGGACGAGATCGTCAGCAGCTTTGCCGCGCAGCTCAGCGACCACCGCGCCCGCAAGGACGAGCTGCTGGCGCAGCTCGCCTTGCACTTCGAGGACAGCCAGCCATTCGCCAGCTGGTGTCCGACGCTCGACGACGCGCTTTACAGCCTGACCATCGACGACCTGAGCGAGCGCCTGCGCCTGATGTTCTTCGGCAATCTGCGCCAGGAGTGGTCGGAGTTCGTGCTCGCCGACCTGGGCATCTTCCGTTATGAAAGCGTCGACTTCCCGGCTGACTCACGTGCGCTGCGCTGCCGAGCAGACGTCGACGACTACCTGCACCTGCAGCGCTGTCGCGAAGCCTTCGAAGCTGGCGAGGCCAGCGCTGAGCTGCTCGCACTGATCGACAACCGCCACTACGCCAACCCCTATATCGCCGAACGCCGCGCCAAACTGTTGTTTCGCATCGGCCAGCATCTGGAGCGCGCCGCCAACTTCGAGCTGGCGTTGCAGGTATACGCCAACAGCGGTTATGGCGCAGCGCGGCAACGGCGTATCCGCGTGCTGGAGCGCACCTTGCGCCATCAGGAAGCCTTCGAGCTGGCCAGCCAGGCGGTCGCCGAAGCGATCAGCGACGGCGAGTTGCAGCTGGCCGAACGGGCGCTGGTGCGCCTGAGCCGCCACCTGGGCCTGCCGGCGCAGAAACGCGGCAAGGCGCAGGCACCCGCGCGCCTGGATCTGCAGTTGCCCAAAACGCCCATGCTGGCAGTCGAGCGGCTGGTGCAACAGCACCTGCAGTGCAGCGACGCGCCGGTGCATTATGTCGAGAACACGTTGATCTGCGGTCTGTTCGGGCTGCTCTGTTGGCCGGCGATATTCGCCGCCGTACCTGGTGCGTTCTTTCATCCGTTCCAGCATGGCCCGGCGGACCTGCTTACCGCCGAGTTCTATGCGCGGCGGCGCGAGCTGTTTGCCGATTGCCTGGCACAACTCGACGACGACCGTTACCGCGACAGCATTCGCCAGACCTACCGCGACAAGTTCGGCATCCAGTCGCCGTTCGTGCACTGGGGCGTGCTCAGCGAAACCTTACTGGAGCAGGCGCTCGATTGCCTGCCGGCCGCCCACCTGCAGGCCTGGTTTCGCCGCCTGCTCGGAGATATCCAGGCCAACCGTTCGGGCATGCCGGACCTGATCCAGTTCTGGCCCGAGGAAAAGCGCTACCGCATGATCGAAGTGAAAGGCCCTGGTGATCGTCTGCAGGACAACCAGCGTCGCTGGCTGGCGTTCTGCGCCGAGCACGGCATGCCGGTAGACGTCTGCTACGTGCAGTGGGCCGACGCGTGAGCTACCGCGTGGCGGTGCGCGCCCTGTGCGAATTCACCGCCAAATGTGGCGACCTGGACCTGCGTTTCACGCCCTCGCCCACCGCCCAGGAAGGCATGGCCGGGCACGCCACGGTGGTTGCCCGACGGGGCGAGCACTATGAAGCCGAAGTACCGCTGGCCGGGGAATTCGCCTCGTTACAGGTGCGCGGCCGGGCTGACGGTTTCGATCCGCAGGGCAATCTGCTCGAGGAAATAAAGACCCACCGCGGTGACATCAGTCGCATACCGGAAAACCACCGGCAGCTGCACTGGGCGCAGGCGCGGGTTTACGGCTGGCTGCTTTGCCAGAGCCGCGACCTCGAGCGGATCGACCTCGCCGTGGTGTACTTCAACGTGCTCACCCAGAAGGAAAGCGTGTTCCGCGAAACCCGCACGGCCGCCGAGCTGCAGGAATTCTTCGAGACGCTGTGCATGCGTTTCATCACCTGGGCCGAGCAGGAGCAGGCGCACCGCCTGGTCCGTGACGCCGCGCTGGCTGAACTGCGCTTTCCTCATGCCGAATTCCGTCTCGGCCAGCGCCAGCTGGCCGAATCCGTTTACCGTGCGGCGCGCGATGGCCACTGCCTGATGGCGCAGGCTACCACCGGCATCGGCAAGACCCTGGGCACGCTGTTTCCGCAGCTCAAGGCGTTCCCGGAAAAAAACCTCGACCGTCTGTTCTTCCTGACTGCCAAGACCCCGGGCCGGCAACTGGCGCTGCATGCCCTGGATATTCTGCGCGGCGAATCATTGCCGCTGCGTGTGCTGGAGCACGTGGCGCGAGACAAAGCCTGCGAACACCCGGACAAGGCCTGCCATGGCGAGTCCTGCCCACTCGCTCGTGGTTTCTACGATCGCCTGCCGGCGGCGCGCCAGGCGGCGGTCGAGCGCGTGTGGCTGAACCAGGCTGCGATCCGCGAGATCGCCCTGCAGCATGAGGTGTGTCCCTATTACCTGAGCCAGGAGCTGACCCGCTGGGCCGATGTGGTGGTGTGTGATTACAACTATTACTTCGACCTCAGCGCCCTGCTCTACAGCCTCACGCTGATCAACGAGTGGCGGGTGACGCTATTGGTCGACGAAGCCCACAACCTGATCGAGCGCGCCCGGCGCATGTACAGCGCCGAGCTCGACCAGGCGCGCTTCGAAGCCATGCGCAGCAATGCACCCAAGGGACTGAATACTGTACTGACGCGTATCAGCCGCCACTGGAAGCAATTGCACAAGGAGCAAAGCAAGGAGTACCAGACCTATGCGCAACCACCGGATCTGCTGCTCTTGTCCCTGCAGAAAGCGGTCAGTGCGCTCACCGACCACCTGACCGACCAACCCACCGGCAACGATGGCGAACTGCTGCAGTTCTATCTCGACGCCATGGCCTTCTGTCGCCTGGCCGAAGCCTTCGGGCCGCATTCGCTGTTCGATATCAGCCGCAAGGAAGACCTGCGTGGGCGCAGCCATTCGGTGTTGTGCCTGCGCAATATCGTGCCGGCGCCTTTTCTAGCGCCGCGCTTCGAGGACAGCCACAGCACCACGCTGTTCTCCGCCACCCTGAGCCCGGCGCGCTATTACGCCGACCTGCTCGGCTTGCCCGAGGCGACACCCTGGGTGGATGTCGAATCCCCCTTCCAGGCGCGGCAACTGCAGGTTCAGGCGGTCAGCAACCTGTCGACCCGCTACCAGCACCGCGAGCGCTCGCTGGCCCCCATAGTCGCGCTGATGGCGCGACAGTTCACCGAACGCCCGGGCAACTACCTGGCGTTCTTCAGCAGCTACGCCTACCTGCAACAGGTGCTGGAACTGTTCGACCGTGAGCATCCCAAGCTCGAGCGCTGGGTACAGGCCCGGCAGATGGACGAGACCGAGCGCCAGCAGTTTCTCGAGCGCTTCGAGCCTGGCGGCCGGGGCATCGGTTTCGCGGTGCTCGGCGGTGTGTTCGGTGAAGGCATCGACCTGCCGGGTGACCGCCTGATCGGCGCCTTCATCGCCACCCTGGGGCTGCCGCAGATCAACCCGATCAACGAGCAGATCAAGCTGCGCATGGCCGAGATGTTCGGCAGCGGTTACGACTACACCTACCTGTACCCCGGCCTGCAAAAGGTCGTGCAGGCCGCCGGCCGGGTGATTCGCACCCCCCAGGACAGCGGCGTGGTGCACCTGATGGACGACCGTTTCACCCTGCCCGAAGTACGCGCCCTGCTACCCGGCTGGTGGCAGGTGGAGCGCAGTCGGGTGCCGCAAACGCCGATGTTGCCGCCCATGGTTCGGCGACCCGTACCGGTAAAACAGCCAACACCAGTCGAACCCCTGCCCGCCCATACCCAGCGCGGTCTTTTCGATCCGCCAGGCTGAAAGCCCACCGGCAGCCCATTGCCGTCGGTGGCAAAGCATTGCCTGCCAAGCGTCAGCACCCTAAAAAATACACATCCGAATCAATTAGTTATCTTCACACCATGCAATGGCACAAGCCTTGCTGAGCTACACGCTCACGACAAGGAGGCCCGTCATGAGCATCATTGGTTCGTTCAATCCCTACACAATGGCCACGTCCCTGCAGCGCAGCCGCGCCGAGGAACTGGATTTCAAGAAAAGCAGCGATGCAGCGCTGCTCGTCGAGCCCGGCAAGCCGCGGGAAAACCAGCAGGTCGCACCGACGTTCAAAAGCGCTGAGTCGAACGCCCACCAGCAGGCCTACGAGGAAGCCTTCGCGCGGATGCTGGTTACCCTCAACAGCTCGGCCAGCCGGGCAAGCGAGAGCACCTCGCAGAGCGCGGACGAGATCGCCGCCGGCAGCGAAAGCACCGGCGCATCCAAGCCGAGCGCCGTCGACCAGTTCATGGCCTACATGAACATGACGCCGGCCGAGAAGATGCGCGACAAGATCCTCAAGGAAGTCGGCATGACCGAGGAAGAACTCGAGAACCTGCCGCCGGAGCAGCGCGCCGCGGCCGAACGGGAAATTGCCGAGAAGCTGCAGACGCTTCAGGAGCTGCAGGCCGCGCAGGATGAACCAGACACCCTGCACGAACACGCCTGATCAGCGCAGACGATCGACCAGCTGGCCAATCACGCCGAGCATGTCGGCAGCCAGCTTCATCGAGCGCTCGCCGTTCCAGCCGGTCTGAGGGTTGGGGGTATCGTCATGATCCTTGAACGGCATCTCCAGGGTGAATGACAGGCAGTCGAACTCCTCGCCAACCGCGTTGCAGGCCAGGTTGAGGTTGGCCTTGCCCGGTGCGCTGCGCGGGTAGCCGAAGCGGGTCTGGAACTCGGCCCCGCTGTCCACCAGGCGCTGGCGAAACTCGCTCTCCAGTGCCTCCAGGCGCGGGGTGAAGCCGGGGTTGCCCTCGCAGCCGGCGGTGAACACGTGGGGAATTTCCTCGTCACCGTGGATATCCAGAAACAGGTCAACGCCAATCTCGCGCATCGCCTGCTGCACGAACAGCACTTCCGGGCTGCGCTCGGTGCTCGCCGACTGCCAGGCGCGGTTCAGATCCTGCCCAGCCGCATTGGTGCGCAGGTGACCGCGGAAAGCGCCGTCGGGGTTCATGTTCGGTACCAGGTACAGGTCGGCCTGTTGCAGCAGTGCATCCAGCTCGCTGTCGGCGGAGTCGCCCAAGCGCCTGATGATGCCCTCCATGAACCACTCGGCCATGTGCTCGCCCGGATGTTGCTGGGCGATGATCCACACCTTGCGCGTCGCGCTGGCATGGCGATGCACGCGCAGCAACTCGATGTCACGGCCCTCGATGCTGCGCCCGCTGGCCTGCAGTTCGACACCGGGCAATGCCAGCGCCTTGGCAATCAGCGAGGCGTGGCGCTCACGGCTGTAGGGTTCGAAGTAGGCGAACCAGATCTGCTCGTGCTCGGGCTCCAGGCCGAAGCTCAGTGCGCCATTCTCGAAGCGACTCGGCACCCGGAACCAGGTCTGCTGATCGTAAGAGGCGGCCGCGTTGTAGCCGGTCCAGGCGTGGCTATAGGCGGACTGCCCGGCGTTGGTGATGCTGAAGTCATGACGCGCATCTGGCGTCAGGCCGTCGACACGGAAATGAAACCACTGGAAGTGGTCACTGTTGAGATCCTTGCGCATGGCCAACAGCACCTTGTGCGGGTTGCTGGCGTCCTGCACGAGGATGTTGCCGCTGTCGAAATCCGAGCTGATCTTCATGGCTGTTCTCGTTGCTGTGTTCACGGTGGCCGCAGCATCGCAGGTTCCCGACGTCGAGGAAATGCACACACGACGATTGCAGCGCGCGGTGGTGCGCCGCACACTGGCGCCTTCCTTTATTGAGAGCCGGAGCTACCGTGTCCCTAGCCGATGACCCACACCGCCAGCACGTGCTGGACGCCGCCGACGCCCTGGACTGCACGGTCTATCGCCCGGACGAGGACGACCTGGATGCCGAGGAAGAGGACCTGGGCGATGCCAAGGTGCTGTTCACTGGCCCGTTCGAGCCGCCCAGGGAATGGGACGCCGCCGAGCGCGAGGATTACTTCGACGGTACCGACCCGGCGCTGTTCGTCACCGCGCTGATCGCCTGCGAAGCCAAGCCCGGCTCCAAGGCCTTCTTCGCCCCACAGGCCGGCGACCTGCTGGCCGCCATGAACGCCGGCAAGGTGGAGATGTACTTCGTTTGCGAGCGCCTGGATGACGAGAACGGCAGCAGTTACGTGCTGATTCGTGATGAAGACACCGACTGAGCCACACCGCCAGCAGGCATAAAAAAGGTTCTTCGCACGGTTTGGGAGAAAGTGCGGGCTGACAGCGGACTGGCAAGTTTGTGTGCGCATCGCTATTGGCTTAGCACGATCCATTACCGCGTCTACTGAACCATTGTGTTGCGCCCCTTACGGGCGCCACACCTTGATTCGCTGCGCTCACCCTTCGGGCCAGCCTGCGGCTGTTACTGCGCTTCGCTACGTCTCTTTGCTTGCCCAAGAAAGGTGTGCCAAAGAAGGGCACCCCGACATCCGGGTTTCGCTGCGCGAAACTTGATTCGCTTTGCTCACCCTACGGGCCAGCCTTTCGGCTGTTACTCCGCTTCGCTGCGTTTCCTCGCTCCGGCGCCCCTCCGGGGGCCGGCTTACATGGGCCTTCCCTGGCCCATTAAGCCTCTCGCCGCATCCATGCGGCTCGTCCCCCTACACGACACCTCCACTCGGCCTCCTGACGGGACCGGGCCGCGAGCTTGCAAGATTTCCACCGACTCAAGCTCGGCGGCGTCTGTTTTTGCTTTTGCTCTTGAGCTGCGATCGAACAGGCGACGCCCAAGTCCCCTTCAGGAGGCCGAGTGGAATCACCAGGTAAGGGGTTGAGCGACATGGATGTCGCGAGAGCTGCGATGGGCCAGGGATGGCCCTTCGCAGCGGGCCCCTGGAGTGGTGATGGAACGAGGGAACCCCGGCGCAGCCGGGGCCGGATGGTGGGGTGCCCTTCTCTTTGGTTACTTTCTCTTGGGCAAGCAAGAGAAAGTGACTCGCCCGTAAGGGGCGAAACCTACCAGGTCAGGCGGCGGGATAACGGAGAGTGCCAAGGCATCGGCAGCTAACACTTATCCGCAAGTTCCCCAAGCTCTGCGGAACACAAAAAAAACGGGCCCCGATGGGCCCGTTTTCGTGCGCAGCGGTGGATCAGCTACGGATCAGGTGATCGAAAGCACTCAACGAAGCCTTCGAGCCTTCGCCCATGGCGATGACAATCTGCTTGTACGGCACGGTGGTCACGTCGCCGGCGGCGAAGATGCCGGGCAGCGAGGTTTCGCCACGGGCGTCGACGATGATCTCGCCGCGGTCCGACAGCTCTACCGAGCCCTTGAGCCACTCGGAGTTGGGCAGCAGGCCGATCTGCACGAAGATGCCTTCGAGTTCTACCGGAACGAACGCATCGGAGTTGCGATCCTTGTAGACCAGGCCGGTGACCTTCTGGCCGTCGCCTTTCACTTCGCTGGTCAGGGCGCTGGTGATCACCTTGACGTTGGGCAGACTGTAGAGCTTCTTCTGCAACACGGCGTCAGCACGCAGCTTGCTGTCGTACTCGAGCAGGGTGACTTCGGCAACGATACCGGCCAGGTCGATGGCCGCTTCGACACCTGAGTTACCGCCGCCAACTACTGCAACACGCTTGCCCTTGAACAGCGGGCCGTCGCAGTGTGGGCAGTAGGCCACGCCCTTGTTGCGGTATTCCTTCTCGCCGGGCACGTTCATCTCTCTCCAGCGGGCGCCGGTGGACAGAATCACGGTCTTGGCTTTCAGGCTGGCGCCGCTCTCGAACTTCACTTCATGCAGGCCGCCTTCGCTGGAAGCCGGGATCAGCGCGCTGGCGCGCTGCAGGTTCATGATGTCGACTTCGTACTGCTTGACGTGCTCTTCCAGGGCGCGGGCCAGTTTCGGGCCTTCGGTTTCCTGCACCGAGATGAAGTTCTCGATGGCCATGGTGTCGAGCACCTGGCCGCCGAAACGCTCGGCGGCTACACCGGTGCGGATGCCTTTACGGGCTGCGTAAATGGCTGCCGCAGCGCCAGCCGGGCCACCACCGATGACCAGCACGTCGAAGGCGTCCTTGGCATTCAGCTTCTCGGCATCACGCGCCGAAGCGCCAGTGTCGATCTTGGCGAGGATCTGCTCGGCGTCCATACGGCCCTGGCCGAACAGTTCACCGTTCAGGTAGATGCTCGGCACCGACATGATCTGCCGGGACTCGACTTCTTCCTGGAACAACGCGCCGTCGATGGCGACGTGGCGGATGTTCGGGTTGAGCACGGCCATCAGGTTCAGCGCCTGGACCACGTCCGGGCAGTTCTGGCAGGACAGCGAGAAGTAGGTCTCGAAGTTGAATTCGCCTTCGAGGTTCTGGATCTGCTCGATCACTTCAGCCGCGAGCTTCGACGGGTGGCCACCGACTTGCAGCAGGGCCAGCACCAGCGAGGTGAACTCGTGGCCCATCGGCAGGCCGGCAAAACGCAGGCTGATATTGCCGTTCGGGCGATTCAGGGCGAACGACGGCACGCGGGCGTCGGTGCCGTCGGTCTTCAGGGTGATCTTGTCGGTCAGGCTGACGATGTCGTCGAGCAGGCCTTTGAGCTCCTGAGATTTGTCGCTGTCATCGAGGGACGCGACGATCTCGAACGGCTGGCTGACCTTTTCCAGGTACGCCTTCAACTGGGTTTTAAGGGTTGCGTCCAACATATACGAGTCCTCAATGACGAAATTCGGGCAATAAAACGCCCGGACGGGTTACGCCCGGGCGTTCGGGCCACCGAGGATGGAGTACATCCTCGGGGCTGACCATCAGGAAGCGAAGCTTCCGGGTCGTTTTTAGATCTTGCCGACCAGATCCAGGGACGGAGCCAGAGTCTGAGCGCCTTCTTTCCACTTGGCTGGGCACACTTCGCCCGGGTGGGCAGCGGTGTACTGAGCGGCCTGCAGCTTGCGCAGGGTCTCGGCCACGTCACGAGCGATCTCGTTGGAGTGGATTTCGACGGTCTTGATCTGGCCTTCCGGGTTGATCACGAAGGTACCGCGCAGCGCCAGACCTTCTTCAGCGATGTGCACGCCGAAAGCGTTGGTCAGCTGGTGAGTCGGGTCGCCGATCAGCGGGAAGCGAGCTTTGCCAACGGCCGGCGAAGTTTCGTGCCATACCTTGTGGGAGAAGTGGGTGTCGGTGGTGACGATGTACACCTCGGCACCGGCCTTCTGGAAGGCTTCGTAGTTGTTGGCAGCGTCTTCAATCTCGGTCGGGCAGTTGAAGGTGAAGGCTGCCGGCATGAAGATCAGTACCGACCACTTGCCTTTCAGGCTTTCTTCGGTGACTTCGATGAATTTGCCGTTGTGGAAAGCGTTGACCTTGAACGGCTGAACTTGAGTGTTGATCAAAGACATCTGTGAACTCCTTGGAGGGTTGAAGAATTTACAGGAGGGATAGTAGCCCCATATGGCTCAGAGAGCCCATTGATTGAAACCATCAATCCAATTAGCTGAGTCAATCGAGCCATATAAAAAGCCTTTTAAAACAGTAATCTGAAAATTTCCTGCTCAGCAATGGGCGAGCGTTCAGCACTACCGCGAGCGACCAATGAACAGCTTTCAGACCACCTACCGTTGCGACAGCAATACTGCCCGCCTGGTTCGTCCCATGCTACCGCGCCTGTGCCTATTCATGCTTGCCCTTGCAGGCAGCTATTGCATGGCCGAGGAGCGCGGGCTGCGCTTCTCGATTACCGAAAGCGGCGTGATGCCGATGGTGCTTATCCGCGACGGTGCAGCGGTCGACGGCATCCTCCATGACCTGGCCATCCGCCTGGCCGAGAAAGTCGACCGCCGTGCCGACCTGCTGGTGATGCCACGCATGCGGGTACATCGCGCGTTGCTGAGCGGGGAAATCGACGTGCGCTGCTACGTCAACCCGGCCTGGCTCGACAAGCCCTATTCAGGCTACGCCTGGAGCGTGCCCTTCATGCTGCAGCGCGATCTGCTGGTCAGCCATTCGACGCAAGCCATCGCTCCGCAGCGCCTTGCCAAACAGGCAATCGGCACGGTGCTGGGCTTTCATTATCCAACGCTGGAAGCCTTGTTCGACGCCGAGCAGTTGCAACGCGATGACGCACGCACCCAGGGGCTGGTACTGAGAAAACTGGCAGCCGGACGTTACGATTATGCGGTCACCAACGAGCTGGCCTTGCTGTGGTTCAACCGCGACCGTAGTGAGGCCGACAAACTTCACGAAGTGCACGAACTGACCCAGGTCGAAGTCGCGTGCCTGGTTCGCGATGCGCCTGACGTGCCCACTCGGGCGCTGCTCGAGGCGATGCGGCAGATGCGCGAGGATGGCGAGTTCACCGCCATTCTCCAGCGTTATCGATAATCCCCGTGCAGGCCGACAATGGTTTTCTCGGCCTGCCAATGCGTGAATAATGCCCCGCCTGATTCGCTGCTTCCTGATGAGGTAAACCATGAGTGGCTCCGCCCACGCCGCCCCGCGCCTGAGCGCCGGGGCGATTCTGCTGATCGAACTTGCCCTGGCACTGGGCGGCTTCGCCATCGGCACCAGCGAATTCTCCATCATGGGCCTGATGCCCAACGTGGCCCAGGACCTGGGCGTCAGCGAACCCCAGGTCGGCCATGTGATCAGCAGCTACGCCCTGGGCGTAGTGGTGGGCGCGCCGGTCCTCGCGCTGCTGGGCTCGCGCCTGCTGCGCAAGCACCTGTTGTTGCTGCTGATGGGGGTGTTCGCCGTCGGTAACCTGGCCAGCGCCCTGGCGCCTGATTATCTGACGCTGATGATGTTTCGCTTCTTCGCCGGCCTGCCCCACGGCGCCTATTTTGGCGTCGCCATGCTGGTCGCCGCATCGATGGCCGCACCGCATAAACGCGCCAAGGCGGTAAGCCGCGTGCTGATGGGCCTGAGCGTGGCCATTCTGATCGGCAACCCGCTGGCCACCTGGTTGGGCCAGAGCATCAGTTGGCGCTATGCTTTCGCACTGGTCAGCGTGATCGCCCTGGCGACCGTGGCGATGATCGCCCTGCTGCTGCCGGTAGACCGCAGCGAGGTGCGCAGTAGCCCCATCAGCGAACTGCGCGCCTTCAACCGCGCACCGATCTGGCTGGCGCTGGGTATCGGTTCAATCGGTTTTGCCGGCATGTTCTGCGTATTCAGCTACATGGCGCCGACGCTGCTGGAGGTCACCCGGGTCAGCCCGGGGATGATTCCGGTCGCCATGGCGATTTTCGGCGTGGGCTGCATTCTCGGCAACATGGCCGGTGGCTGGCTGTTCGACCGCCTGCAATTCAAGTCGGTGGCCTGGATCCTGCTGTGGAGCGCGCTGGTGCTGCTGGTGCTGCCGGCTGCCACCCAGTCGATCTGGACGATGCTGCCGGCGATTCTCGCCCTGGGTACCATCGCCGCGCTGTCGCCGGCCTTGCAGACCCACCTGATGGATGTGGCCACCGGCGCCCAGACGCTGGCCGCGGCTTCCAACCACGCGGCCTTCAACATCGCCAACGCCCTGGGCCCATGGCTGGGCGGCCTGGCGATCAGCGCCGGATTCGGCTGGACGTCGACCGGCTATATCGGCGCGGCAACGGCAGTCGCCGGCCTGTTGGTGTTCGCCTGGGCGTGGAAGGTGCAGAAGGCAGAGCCGACTGCCTAGACCGAGGTCGCTTCCAGCGCCGGTTCGACAGGAAGTTTGCGCCAGGCATGCAGTGGCGCCGCACCTTTGCCCGATAGCAGCCAGCCGGTACGCGCCCCGACCAGGGTGGTCACGGCATGCTGGCGGCCCATGGGCAGGTGCCGCGCCACGAACAGCGCGCTGTCGCGCAGCACCGCCAGCCAGGCACTGTGCGACTGGAACAATGGCGTCAACAGCCGGCTGGCCTGGCGGTAGTAACGCAGGTGAGCACCGCGCACCGCGCCATAGGCGGCAAAGCAGGCCGCCGGATCGGCAGATTGGGCCTGGCGGCAGGCACCCAGGGCGTCAGCCAGCGCCACCGCATCGACCAGGGCCATATTGGCACCCTGCCCCAGCTGCGGGCTCATGGCATGGGCACAGTCACCGATGGCCAGTACCCGGCCGTCATGCCATTGCTGCATGCGTACGTCGGCGTAGCTCGCCAGCATCAGCTGTTCGGGCGTCTCGATGGCTTGCAGAAAGGCCTCGGCCGGCTCGCCTGCCAGCTTTCGCACAGAATCTTTCCAGGCCTCAAGGCCAGCCTGTTGCCAGGCACCATGGCTGGCTACCGGCAGGCTCCAGAACAGGCTGCTCAGCTTGGTTTGCCGCTGGTCATGGGTCACACCGGTCGGCATGATGCCGAACATCTGCGAGCAACCGCGGTACCACTGACGCAGGTCGGTGGAATCGGCGCCCTCCGGGGTCGGCACGATGCTCCACAGCGCGCCCCAGGGATAGGCCTTGACCGTCTGGCGCACCTGCATCTGCGCACGCAGTTGCGAACGGGTGCCATCGGCCAGGATCAGCGCCGAATGTTCGCCCAGCACCGATTCGTTGCCACGCCCATCGTCAGTGAGCAAGCGGACGTGGCCGGGCGCCTGCACGAAGCGGGAAATGGCAATGCCGGTGCGGATGGTCACCCCGGCGGCACGTGCCGCACTCAGCAAGGCGGTCATCAACACGCCGCGGTGAATGCCAAGGCCAAAGGAATCGGCCTGCCAGTGGGCGTAGCGGGTGTCGAGAATCACCCGTTGCGCGCAGGCCGAGGTGCCGAACAAGCGGCTGACCGGCGCGCCGAGCGTGGTGCATTCATCGAGCAGGCCGATATGGCGCAGCGCCGCCAGCCCCGAGGGCTGCAGCAGAATGCCGGCGCCTACCGGCTGCAGGTCGGCAACGCGTTCGTAGAGGGTGACCGGCCAGCCCTGGCGGGCCAGCAGGATGGCGCTGGCCAACCCTGCGGTGCCGGCGCCGACGATCGCAATGGGTAAATCCTTCACGGGCACTTCCTGTGCGGTATCGAGTGAAGGACGATTCTACCTCGCCTCTGCGGGAAGAATGTCGAAGCCGCCACGATTCTGGCTGACGATGCGCAGATTGGCGACGCCGCCAGCCTCGACCTTCACCAACACTTCGCGGTTGAGGCGACCCTTGCCGCACAGGGTCTGGTCTTCGCTGTCGGCAGCGATGCCAACGATGCGATTGCCGGCCGGCACCTGGAAACGTCCCTGCTCACCGACCGCGATGCGCGCCGCGAGCTTGCGATCGACCAGCACGGCCACGTAGCAGCCGCCACCCATCAGCCCCAAATCACGGGTGACCACCACCTCGCCACCGCCCTGCACCGGTTCCTGATAGGCACGCAGGCGCTCGGTCGGAATATCGGTGACCTTGTCGGAATCGGCCTGATAGGACGAGCAACCGGCCAGGGCGAGCAGAGGCAGTACGGCATAGATCAGACGCATGGGTTCTCTCCGGAGAATCGCGGGGGTATCGAGCAACAAGCTCTGCTCACAGACCAGCACATTGCCATAAGCGTGCAATAAATCCATCGCCATGCACATGCTGGCTTGCACGACACGGCAGCACCATAATGGCGCCCCACATCTCGACGAGCGACCTTCATGGACACGCGCAAGAACATCGACGGCCTGGCCGGCGGCCTGATGGTTGGCCTGTGCATGATCTGGGGCATGCAGCAGGTGGTTCTCAAGGCCGCGGCCGACGACGTGGCGCCGGTGCTGATGCTCGCCCTGCGCTCGGGTATCGCCGCCCTGCTGGTGGCCCTGCTGATGCTGTGGCGCCGCGATGGACTCGGCGTGCGCGCCGGTAACTGGCGGCCGGGACTGGTGGTCGGTTCGCTGTTCGCGGTCGAGTTCATGCTGGTTGGCGAGGGGCTGCGCCACACCAGCGCCTCGCACATGGTGATCTTTCTCTACACGGCGCCGATCTTCGCGGCCCTGGGGTTGCAGTGGCGGCTGCCTGCCGAACGCCTCAAGCCCCTGCAATGGCTGGGTATCGGCATCGCCTTCATCGGTATCGTGGTGTCGTTCGCCGGGCGCTCCGGCGGCGTGGAAACGGCGGATACCGGCCGCCAGCTGTATGGCGATTTTCTCGGCTTGCTCGGTGCCATGGCCTGGGGCGCAACCACCGTGGTGGTGCGCAGCTCGCGGCTGTCCAACGCGCCGGTCACGCAAACGCTGTTCTACCAGTTGCTCGGCGGCTTCGTGCTGCTGATCATGGTGTGCGCCTTGACCGACCAACTGCGTTTCAACCCCACCCCGATCGCCGTGGGTGGCCTGGTATTCCAGGCTTTGCTGGTGTCGTTCGCCAGCTTCCTGGCCTGGTTCTGGCTGCTGCGCAACTACCTGGCGTCGCGCCTGGGCGTGCTGTCGTTCATGACGCCGATGTTCGGCATCCTGTTCGGCGTGGCGCTGCTGGGCGAGCCGCTGGAGGTCAACTTCATCCTCGGCGCCCTGCTGGTGCTGTGCGGCATTTTGCTGGTCAGCGGTTACGAGTGGCTGAGCCAGTGGCTCAAACGGCGCGCGCGGTAAGAATCGAGTGCAGCGCTAGGCATCATGGGGACCGACCTGTGGGAGCGGGCGAGACGCCTAAGCCATACCCGCCACTTTTCGCCCCAGTGGCGCGCTCCCACTGATGCCGCTTCGCTCAGGCGTTCTGGAAACGCTTGACCAGTCGAGCCTGCAGCTTTTCCAGCTCGGCCGGGTCGGCCTTGCCACTGGCATGTGCGTGCAGCCCCTGCTCGCTGAAACGCGGAATCACGTGCATGTGGATATGGAACACCGTCTGCCCGGCGGGCGCGCCGTTGAACTGGGCGATCTGTACGCCATCGGGCTGCAGCTCGTCGGCCAGCACGCGGGCCACCTTCTGCACCGCCAGGGTCAGTTTGCTCAGGCTATCGGCGTCTATTTCCAGCAGGTTGCGGGCTTCGGCGCGCTTGGGGATCACCAGGGTGTGGCCGAACGACTGCGGGAACAGATCCAGAAAGGCCAGCACGTCGTCGTCTTCATACAGCTTGTAGCAAGGCATCTCGCCGCGAATGATCTTGGCGAAGATGTTCTGCGAATCGTAATCGCCGTAAAGGCTCATGGGTTTCTCCATCGCGTTGGGAACGTGCTCGCACCATACCGGCTCGGCCGGCTGGTGCGAAGTAGCGTGCGTTCTCAGCGCCCCTTGCGTAGAAGAACCAGGCCGATGATCACGCCCACGCCACACAGGGAAATCAGGTAATAGGCCGGGCCCAGAGGGCTCCACTTGACCAGCAGTGACACCGCCACAGGCGTCAGCCCACCGAATACCGCGTAGGACATGTTGTAGGAGAACGACAGGCCGCTGAAACGCACCGGCGCCGGGAACGCATGCACCATCACGAAGGGCACCGCACCGATGGTGCCGACGAACAGGCCGACCAGCGCGTACAGCGGAAACAGCCACTGCGGGTTGGCGTACAGGCCGCTGTAGAAGAACCAGGCGCAGATGGCCAGCGCACTGCAGCCGACCACCAGCACCCGGCCGGCGCCGATACGGTCACACAGGGCACCACTGATGATGCAACCGATACTGAGCATGACGATGGCCAGGCTGTTGGCCTTCAGCGATGTCACCGCATCGAAGCCGTAGAAGGTTTGCAGGAAAGTCGGCGTCATCAGGATCGCCACCACGATGCCGGCCGACAGCAGCCAGGTCAGCAGCGCGGAAATCACCACGCTGCCGCGATGGTCACGCACCACGGTTTTCAGCGGCAGTTCCGCGGCCAGGGCCTTGCGTTGCTGCATCTCGGTGAACACCGGGGTTTCGTGCAGCCACTGGCGCAGGTACATGGCGAACAGGCCGAATACGCCGCCGATCAGAAACGGCAGGCGCCAGGCCCAGTCGAGCACTTCCTGGGCGGTGAACACGCTGTTGATCAGCGTAGCCATCAGCGAGCCCAGCAGAATGCCGGTGGTCAGGCCACAGGTCAGCGTGCCGCAGGCATAGCCGATATGCCGCGCCGGCACATGCTCGGAAACGAACACCCAGGCGCCCGGCACTTCGCCGCCAATCGCCGCGCCCTGGATGATGCGCATCAGCAGCAGCATCAGCGGCGCGAGGATGCCGATCTGCGCGTACGTGGGCAGCAGACCCATGATCAGGGTCGGCACCGCCATCATCAGGATGCTCAGGGTGAACATGCGCTTGCGGCCGATCAGGTCGCCGAAGTGCGCCATGATGATGCCGCCCAGCGGGCGGGCCAGGTAACCGGCGGCGAAGATGCCGAAGGTCTGCAGCATGCGCAGCCAGTCGGGCATGTCCGGTGGGAAGAACAGCTTGCCGACGATGGTGGCGAAGAACACGTAAATGATGAAATCGTAGAATTCCAGGGCGCCGCCGAGTGCGGACAGGGACAAGGTCTTGTAATCGCTACGGGTCAATGGCCGGCCAGGTGCCGACGAGGCTGCAGATTGCATGAAGGGAATTCTCGGAGGTCTACGGAGCCGCGGCACGCTTGGCCTGCGGGGAGCTCACGATAGCAAATTCGCTGTCCTAAAACAGCGGCGGAACCCGGCAAAATCCGTGCGGACCGGGAAAATGTGTACATATATTTCAGCTTACATACAGGTTCGGATGGAGAAAATGGGCCCACGCCGGGTCATACCCGCAGCTCACATTCGCTAGCGCCCTCATTAAGGAACCCCATGGACTGGCTGCACCTGCTCGTTCTGTCGCTCATTCAAGGCATCACCGAATTCATCCCCGTCTCCTCCTCCGCACACCTGATCCTGCCCTCGCAGTTGCTCGGCTGGCCGGACCAGGGGCAGGCCTTCGACGTCGCCGTGCATGTCGGCACCCTGATGGCCGTGGTGCTCGCCTTCCGCCAGCAGATCGCCGCCATCATCAGCGGCTGGCTGGGGCATGTGCTGCACCGCCGCGCCAGCCCGGAAAGCCGCATGGGCTGGATGATCATCCTGGCGACCATTCCGGCCGCGGTGGCCGGGTTGGTGTTCGAATCGCTGATCGAGCAGTACACCCGCTCCATGCTGGTGATCGGCACCACCACCATCGTCTTCGGTCTGGTGCTCTGGTGGGCCGACGTGAAAGGCAGCCGCGACGCTGACATGAACCGCATGACCTGGCGCCATGCCCTGCTGATCGGCCTGGCGCAGATGCTCGCGCTGATCCCCGGCACTTCGCGTTCGGGCATCACCATGACCGCGGCGCTGATGCTCGGCTTCGACCGCAAGAGCGCTGCGAGCTTCTCCTTCCTGCTGTCGATCCCGCTGATTCTCGCCGCCGGCAGCCTCAAGGCGGTGCACCTGATCGAACAAGGCGACGGCGCGCATTGGGGCGACATGGCCTGGGGCGCCGGCCTGTCGTTCGTCTCGGCATTCCTGTGCATCAAGCTGTTCCTGGCCGCGCTGGATCGCGTCGGCATGCTGCCCTACGTGATCTACCGCCTGATCCTCGGCACCTTCCTGCTGTTCGTGGCGCTCTGAGAGACTGTTCACGATCTTTATGTGCCTAAAACGCAGAAGCGGTCGGTGAGCATGTAGGAGGGGCTTTAGCCCCGAGCTCTTTGCGCCCTAAGAACTCGCGGCTAAAGCCGCTCCTACAAGATTGCCAACTGCTGCTCTCGCCACTTAGTTGCCAAAATCAACGAACCTGGAAAGATCATGAACAGGTTCCAAGCACGGGTCGAGCGCAACACCGGCAGGCAGGCTGCGCTCGGTGCCCGCCCGGCCCGGCGTTACCTTCTCCTACATCCGCCCGCCACGTTGCTCAGCGAACCCCCAGAGAGGGCCACGCCGGGCACGGGCATGCTTATTGCGTGAATCTCGGATCCGAAACGAGAAGGCGTGCCCCCATGCAGCACTCCCACCTGACCACCCTCCACGCCGTCGTGCTGGCCCTGGATACCCTCTGCCAGGACGGCACCTGCATCGACCAATTGCTGGCCGGCAGCGGTATCGCTCCGGCCGACCTGCAGCGCCCGGAGATGCGCATCAGCATCGCTCAGGAGCGTCAGGTCTTTCGCAACGCCACTGCCCGCTGCCAGGATCTCGGTCTGCTGCTGGGCCGGCGCATGCACGTGTCGTCCTACGGGTTGCTGGGGTTCAGCCTGCTGTCGGCGGCGAGCCTGGGTGAGGCGCTGGAGGTGGCGTTCAGCTTTCCCGCGTTGCTGGGCACCCTGTTCACGCTGCAGCTGCGCCGCGAAGGTGCACAGGCGTGGATCGAAGCCAGCGATTACCGCGACGCCGATGAACTGTCGACCTTCAATACCGAGTTCTGCCTGGCGTCCCTGAAGCTGATCTGCGACGACCTGCTTGGCCGCCCGCTACCATTGACCAACGCCCGTTTCAGCCACAAGGCGCCCCGCTACCAGCGCCAGTACCCTAGGGATTTCGGCTGCCCGGTGCAGTTCAACTCCGCCGATAACGTCATCGGCTTCGACAGCGAATGGCTGGATCGCCGTCTGCCCCTGGCCGACCCGGTAACGCACCGTGACACCCTGCAGCGCTGCCACCAACTGAACCGCGAATTCATTTCTCACCAGGCGCTGATCAGCCGCGTACGCCAGTTGCTTGCCAGTCAATTGCCCGACTCGCCGGGGCTCGATGGCCTGGCGCGCCAGCTGCGCTGTTCCTCGCGCACCCTGCGCAGGCAGCTCCAGGAAGTGGGTACCAGCTACCAGAGCCTGCTCGATGAGCTGCGCTTCGAGCAGGCCCGGCGCCTGCTTGGCGAAGAGCGCCTGCCCATCGCGCGTATTGCCGAAGCCCTGGGCTACAGCGAAACCGCCAGCTTTCGCCACGCCTTCCAGCGCTGGAGCGGCACCTCGCCGAGCCGTTATCGGCGCCCTGCCCTGGCTTGAACAAGAGCACCCGCCAGCGCCATCAGCTGCCTGCCAGGCGCACCGATAGGGTTCAGCGATGCGCCATTTGCTGGCCACATCTATCCCCTTTTGGCCGCTCCGCTCATTTCCCTGGCGCCGAAATGCGACCAAGAATGCAGCTACCACAAGCGGAGGGCCGAGCATGCTCACGATCTATAGCGATGACCATCACCTGCACCACGGGCGCTGTGAAATCATCGACGGGGAACTCAAGCCCTGCTTCGAGATGCCATCACGGGCCGACCATGTGCTGGCGCGCGTTCGCCAACAAGGCCTCGGTGAGGTGCTCGCGCCAAAGGACTTCGGTCGCGCGCCGATCGAACGTATTCACGACGCTGACTACCTGCGCTTCTTCGAGGGTGCCTGGGCGCGCTGGACGGACATGGGCCGCGACGGCGACATCCTGCCCTTTACCTGGCCAGCGCGCACCTTGCGCAGCGTGCTGCCGGACACCCTGCTCGGCCAGCTCGGTTACTACAGCTTCGACGGCGGCGCGCCGATCACCGCCGGCACCTGGCAGGCGGCCTGGAGTTCTGCCCAGGTCGCCCTCACCGGCCAGGCGCTGATCAGCGACGGCGCCGCCAGCGCCTTTGCCCTGTGTCGCCCGCCAGGCCACCACGCCGCCGGCGATCTGATGGGTGGCTACTGCTACCTCAACAATGCCGCCATCGCCACCCAGGCGTTTCTCGACGGCGGCTGCAAGCGGGTGGCGATCCTCGACGTGGACTATCACCACGGCAACGGCACCCAGTCGATCTTCTACGCACGCAACGATGTGCTGGTGGCCTCGATCCATGGTGACCCGTCCTTCGAATTCCCGTTCTTCCTCGGCTACCACGACGAGGTCGGCGAAGGTGCCGGCCAGGGCTTCAACCTCAACCTGCCACTGGCGGCCGGCAGTGGCTGGGATCGCTGGAGCGCGGCACTGGAACAGGCCTGCGCGCGCATCGCCGACTATGCGCCCGAGGTAATCGTGGTGTCCCTGGGCGTGGACACCTTCAAGGAAGACCCGATTTCCCAGTTCAAGCTCGACAGCCCGGACTACCTGCGCATGGGCGAACGCATCGCCCGCCTCGGCAAACCCACGCTGTTCGTGATGGAAGGGGGTTACGCCGTCGAGGAGATCGGCATCAATGCGGTGAACGTACTGGAAGGTTTCGAAGGCGCCTGAGCCTGCTGCCACTAACAGGCCGTTGAAAGACGTAGGCGAGGCAGCCGACGCGAGGCAAAAATAGCCGAAAAAGCGGAGTGTACAAGTTGTACATGAGCATTTTGAGGCTGTTTTTAACGACGCGGCGGCAACGTAGGTAGTTTTTCAACAGCCTGCTAACTGACGTTTCAAGGGAGTACACCACGATGAAAACCTTCCAAACCCTGGTCGGCAGTGCCCTGTGCGGTGCTGCCCTGCTGGCTGGCAGCGCCATGGCCGAGGCGCGTGAACTGCGCGTCTACAACTGGGCCGACTACATCCTGCCGCAGACCCTCAAGGATTTTCAGCAGCACAGCGGCATCAAGCTGATCTGGGACACCTTCGAGACCAATGAGGCGCTGGAAGCCAAGCTGCTCACCGGCAACTCGGGCTACGACCTGGTGGTGCCGTCCAACATGTTCCTCGACACCCAGATCAAGGCCGGTGTGTTCCAGAAGCTCGACAAGAGCAAACTGCCCAACTGGAAACACCTCGACCCGGCGCTGCTCAAGCTGCTGGAGACCAACGACCCCGGCAACCAGTACGGTGTGCCGTACATGTACGGTACCGTGCTGATCGGCTACAACCCGGACAAGGTCAAGGCCGCCCTCGGCGAGAACGCGCCCGTGGACAGCTGGGACCTGGTGTTCAAGCCCGAGAACATGGAAAAGCTCAAGCAGTGCGGCGTGGCGATGCTCGATGCGCCCAATGAGATCCTCCCGCTGGCACTGCACTACCTGGGCCTGCCGCCGAACAGCACCAACCCGGCGGACTACGACAAGGCCACCGAGCTGATGATGAGCATCCGCCCGTACGTGACGTATTTCCACTCGGCTAAATACATGACCGACATCGCCAACGGCGACATCTGCGTGGCCATCGGTTATTCGGGAAGCTTCTACCAGTTCGCCAACCGCGCCAAGGAAGCGGGCAATGGCGTGAAGGTCGAGTGGCGCCTGCCGAAAGAAGGCGCACCTATCTGGTTCGATACCTTCGCCATCCCCAAAAGCGCCAAGAATGTCGACGAGGCTCACGCGTTTCTCAACAACCTGCTCGACCCGAAAGTCATCGCGCCGATCAGCGACTTCCTCGGTTACCCCAACCCCAACACCGACGGCATGAAGCTGGTCGACAAGGCCATCAGCGAAAACACCGACCTGACGCCGACCGCCGAAGCGCAGAAGACCCTCTACAGCGTCGAGCCGCTGCCGCAGAAGGTCGAACGGGTTCGCACGCGCGCCTGGACGAAGATCAAGAGCGGCAGCTGAGCCGCCTTCCTCCCCCGACGACCCCGCTTCTGACGCGGGGTCTGCATTTATGGCCGCAGCTGCGCCGCGGTTGTCTGAACCTGCCAGCGGCGCACTTGCTCACATGCAGTGAATCGCCCGGCTACGCTGCAGAGCGGGCGCTGGCTCAGCCGACGCCTGCAGACAACACAAATAAATCTCTAATGACAATAGTTTTCATTAGCGTCATTTTGTCGCTAGAGTGGCACCCCTGTCCGGGCCTCCCGCCCAACGCCATGACTGGTCTAGCCATACGAGGATAGAGATGTTCGATCGGATCCGCTTGCGCACACTGCTCGCCGCTCTTCTGGTATCCCTGCTGCCGCAACTGGCCGCCGCCGAGGGCAAATTCAAGGTGGTGACCACCTTCACCGTGCTCGCCGACATGGCCCGCCAGGTTGCCGGCGATGCGGCCGAGGTCGAGTCGATCACCAAGCCCGGTGCCGAGATCCACAACTACCAGCCCACCCCGGGCGATATCCTCAAGGCCCGCGATGCGCAGCTGATCCTGCGTAACGGCATGAACCTGGAACTGTGGTTCGAGCGTTTCCTGCAGCGCCTGCAGGGCGTGCCTGCGGTGACCCTCAGCGAGGGTGTCGAGCCGATCGGCATCGCCGAAGGCCCGTACGGCGGCAAGCCCAACCCACATGCCTGGATGTCGCCGGACTCGGCGATGATCTACATCGACAATATCCGCGATGCGCTGGCCAAGCATGATCCTGCCAATGCCGCCACCTACGAGCGTAACGCCGAAACCTACAAGGCGCTGATCAAATCCACCGTGGGGCCGATCCGCGAACGCCTGCAGAAGATTCCCGAACAGCGCCGCTGGCTGGTATCCAGCGAAGGTGCGTTCAGCTACCTGGCCCGCGACTTCGGCCTCAAGGAGCTGTACCTGTGGCCGATCAACGCCGACCAGCAGGGCACCCCGCAACAGGTGCGCAAGGTGATCGACGCGGTGCGCGCCCACCAGATTCCCGCGGTGTTCAGCGAGAGCACCATCTCCGCCTCACCGGCCCAGCAGGTGGCCCGCGAAACCGGTGCCAAGTACGGCGGCGTGCTCTATGTCGACTCGCTCAGCGAGCCGAGCGGCCCGGTGCCGACCTACCTCGACCTGCTGCGCGTCACTTCGCAGACCATTGCCGACGGGCTGGCCGAATAATGCCCAACGCTCTGCACGAAGAAGACAGCCTGGGCGGCATCCGCGTCGACGCCATCAGCGTCACCTACCGCAACGGCCACACCGCCTTGCGCAACGCCAGCTTCGGCAGCCCCGGCGGTAGCATAACTGCCCTGGTGGGCGTCAACGGCAGCGGCAAGTCGACGCTGTTCAAGGCCATCATGGGCTTCGTCAAGCTGGCCCAGGGCAGCATCAGCGTGCTCGGCGTGCCGGTGCACGAGGCCCTGAAGCGCAACCTGATCGCCTACGTGCCGCAAAGCGAAGACGTCGACTGGAACTTCCCGGTGCTGGTCGAGGACGTGGTGATGATGGGCCGCTACGGCCATATGGGCCTGCTGCGCCGGCCCAAGGCTGCCGATCGGCAAGCGGTGAACGCCGCCCTCGGCCGCGTCGGCATGGGCGAGCTGCGTAAACGGCAGATCGGCGAGCTCTCCGGCGGCCAGAAGAAGCGCGTGTTCCTGGCCCGCGCCCTGGCCCAGGATTCACGGGTAATTCTGCTCGACGAGCCGTTCACCGGCGTCGATGTGAAAACCGAAGACGCCATCGTGCGATTGCTCGGCGAGCTGCGCGACGAGGGCCGGGTGATGCTGGTGTCCACCCACAACCTGGGTAGCGTGCCCGAGTTCTGCGACCGCACCGTACTGCTGGCGCGCACCGTGCTCGCCTACGGACCTACCCAGCAGGTGTTCACCCGCGAGAACCTGGAACGCACCTTCGGCGGCGTGCTGCGCCACTTCGAGTTGCCCGGCGAAGGCCAGCGCAGCTCGCCACTGATCGGCATCATCACCGACGACGAGCGCCCGCTGGTGCTGTACGACGGCAAGTCGACCATCCGCGGCCGTGTCGACGACAAGGATCCATAGTGCCAAACCTGCTCGAACCCTTTTCCTACGGCTACATGGTCAATGCCATGTGGGTATCGACCCTGGTCGGCGTGGTCTGCGCGCTGCTCTCGGTGTACCTGATGCTCAAGGGCTGGTCGCTGATCGGCGATGCCCTGGCGCACTCCATCGTGCCCGGTGTCGCCGGCGCCTACATGCTCGGCCTGCCCTTCGCCCTCGGCGCGTTTGGCGCCGGTACCCTGGCCGCCGGCGCCATGCTGTTTCTCAACCAGCGCAGCAAGCTCAAGGAAGACGTGATCATCGGCCTGATCTTCTCCTCGTTCTTCGGCCTCGGGTTGTTCATGGTGTCGCTGTCGCCCACCTCGGTGAACATCCAGACCATTGTGCTCGGCAACATCCTGGCCATCACCCCAGGCGACACCCTGCAATTGCTGCTCATCGCTGGCATCACCCTGGCCGTGTTGGCGCTGCGCTGGAAGGACCTGATGGTGGTGTTCTTCGACGAGCACCATGCGCGCTCCATCGGCCTGAGCCCCACGCGCCTGAAGGCGATTTTCTTTATCCTGCTGTCGGCCTGCACCGTGGCGGCGATGCAGACGGTCGGCGCCTTTCTGGTCATCGCCATGGTCGTCACCCCGGGCGCCACCGCCTACCTGCTCAGCGACCGCTTCGAACGGCTGCTGCTGATCGCCGCCTGCATCGGCGGCCTTTCCAGCTTTATCGGCGCCTACGCCAGCTACTTTCTCGACGGTGCCACCGGGGCGATCATCATCGTGCTGCAGACCTGCGTGTTCCTGGTGGCTTTCGTCTTCGCACCCAAGCACGGCCTGCTCGCCGCCCGCCGGCGCGCCGCCCAGGCCAGGCTGGAGATCTGACCATGGACATGCTGCTCCTGCCGCTGCAAATCGACTTCATGCAATACGCCCTGCTGATCGCCGTGCTGGTAGCGATCCCAGCCGCGCTCTTGTCGTGCTTTCTGGTGCTCAAGGGCTGGGCGCTGATGGGCGACGCCACCGCCCACGCGGTATTTCCCGGCGTGGTGATCGCCTACATCGTCGGCCTGCCCTACTCGCTCGGCGCCTTCGTCGCCGGCATGCTCTGCGCCATCGCCGCGGGTTACCTGAAGGAAAACAGCCGGATCAAGCAGGATACGCTGATGGGCGTGGTGTTCTCCGGCATGTTCGGCCTCGGCCTGCTGCTGTACACGCAGATCCACAGCGACGTGCACCTGGATCACATCCTGTTCGGCGACATGCTCGGCATCGGCTGGGCAGACTTGCTGGAGAGCGGCCTGATCGCCCTGGCGGTCAGCGCATTCATCGGTCTGAAATGGCGTGACCTGCTGTTGCACGCCTTCGACCCGGTGCAGGCGCGCACCGTCGGTTTACCCGTGCGCCTGCTGCACTATGGCCTGCTGGCGGTGATGTCGCTAACCATCGTCGGCGCCCTCAAGGCCATCGGCATCGTACTCACCGTGGCGCTGCTGATCGCCCCCGGCGCCATCGCCTTCCTGCTCACCCGCACCATGGGCGCCATGCTCCTCACCGCCGTGGCGATTGCCGTCGGCGCGGCAGTGAGCGGCGTGTACCTGAGCTTCTTTATCGACAGCGCGCCAGGGCCGACCATCGTGGTACTGCTCAGCGTCTTGTTCGTGGCGGTGTTCGTCCATAGCAACAGACGCGAGCGCAGGCGCGCCGCGCAGCTGTAGAATCTGCCGGCTCCCCATGCTCGGACAAGGAATGTCATGCTCAAGCCCTACCTGATCCTGCTGACCGGCTGCCTGTCACTGGCCGCCTGCAGCACGCCCACGCCACCCGCCGTGCCCAAGAGCGCCGACGAACTCGCCAACGAGCAATTCGTTCGTCTCGCCATGCAGGCAGTCTATCCCGTAGGCCGGGAGGCCAACCCCGAGTGGCGCCAGGCCAGCCTCGAAGTGCGCTTCACCATCGACCGTCAGAACCAGATCGTCGATTGCCAGGCCAGGCCGGTCAGCAACCCCAGGTTGGCCGACAGGCTGCCCTTCAACACGAAGGTAGCCGAGCGAATGAATCGCCTTTGCTGGCAGACCGTGTTGCCGCCGATGCCCAGCAAACTGATGGACGAAGGCCCGACCAGCGAGCTCATCGCACCGTTGCTGTTTCCCGAGCAGGCCTGGGATCAGCAAGACCACGCCCAAGAGGCGGGCGTGTACGCGCGCAATGCCTTTTTCTGGCAGCAGCTGTTCGCCAACCGCCCCCTGGACAGCATTGGCAGGGCACGGCTGAGCGGCATTCTCGACGATCAACGCAACGTCAGCGCCTGCCAAGTGCTTATCGAACCGCACCCCATGCGGCGCCGCGAATTCAAGCAGGACAACGACCTGCTCGACCATCTCGGCCACGGCTGTGCGCATCTCGATGCCGTTCCCCTGCTTCCCGGACAGCCCCGCAATGCCCAGGGCCAATACGTGTTCAACGTAATGCTCGACTACTCGCCATGGCGAACCAGGGCTGATCTGCCGGGCAAACGCTGAGTTCGCCAGCAGGGCAAGCGACTGCAAAGCGCCCGCACCCATGGCATACCACATACCAATAAGGTAGGCTCAGCGAGCCGGTTAAATAGCTAAAAGCCAGCATCGAACCCTGCGCTTCGTGACCGCTCTTGCCCAATAACAACATCCTTTGCCCGAGCAGGAACCCTCCGTGAACATCAAACAAAAACTTACCTGGGGCTTTGCGGCCATCGCCTGTGTGCCCGTGGTGCTGGTCGCCATCGTGGTCGTCATCAACCTGCGCGAGCAGGCCCGGGAGGACTTTCTCGACAGCAGCAGCCGGGAGATTCGCCAGATAGACAATGCGATGAACCAGTTCTTCGACGCCATCGCCCAGAACGTCGAATACCTGGCCAAGAGCGACCTGCTGCGAAACACCGAGAACCTGAAGAACTACAGCGCGGCCGACGCCGCCCAGGTGCCGCTGCCGGCCAGCAACCAGGCGCTGCTGCACGGCCTCAATCAGTTCGCGACCAGCCACCCGACCACCGCCTACCTGCAGGTGGGCCATCAGGATGGCGGCTACCTGGTCTGGCCGGACGACCCCAAGCTCAACAGCTACGACCCGCGCCAGCGCCCCTGGTACAAGACCGCCATGGCCGCACCCGGCAAGATCGTGCGCACCCCGGCCTACTACTGGGCGCCCGACGACGTGGTGCTGATGGGCACCGTGCACACCCTCGACAACGCCCAGGGCCAGCCGCTAGGCGCCATCGGCCTGGACGTGTCGCTCAAGCAGCTCACCGACCTGGTCAAGCAGATCAAGCTGGGTGAAAGCGGCTACCTGATGCTGCTGGAAAGCAACGGCAACGTGCTGGTCGACCCACGCGATGCCGCCCACAATTTCAAGCGCCTCGACGAACTGGGGGACGGCTATCGTGAATTGGCCAGCGTGACCGGTGACTTTGCCGAGGTCGAGCTCGACGGCGTGAGCTACATGGCCAACGTCTGGTCGTCCGAGAAACTCGGCTGGCGCTTCATTGGCCTGATCGAGCGCAGCGAAGTGATGGCCAAAGCCACCAGCCTGACCTGGCAGATCGGCGTGATCGCTGCAGTGCTGGCGGTTCTGTTCGCCATCGTCGGTGCCAGTTTCGCCGGGCTGATCGTCAAGCCGATCCGCAGTGTGGCCGGCGGCCTGGAAGGCATCGCCCAGGGCGAAGGCGACCTGACCCGCAGCCTGGATGTACGCGGCAACGATGAAACCGCCCTGCTGGCGCGCTGGTTCAACCAGTTCCTGGGCGCCATTCGCACCCTGGTACAGCGCATCGGCAGCGCCTCGGCGGATCTGCAGACTGCCTCGGACGCCACCACCCGCGTCGCCCTGGACATGAACGATGCGGCGGTGCGCCAGCGCGAAGCCGTGGAGCTGGTATCCACCGCCTTCAACGAGATGGTCGCCACCGCCAACGAAGTGGCCCGTTCCTGCAGCCAGGCGGCCAGCTCGGCGGACTCCGGTCAGCGCCAGGTGCATGACGGCCAATTGCAGATCGACGA
>NZ_QKYW01000002.1:148366-820864 GCF_003253735.1 Pseudomonas sp. URMO17WK12:I2
CGACTCCACCGGAGAGATCGACGGCCTGCTCGGCGGCCTGGCCAAGCGCACCCAGGACGTGACCAAGCAGATGCAGAGCAGCCTGAGCATGTCGCAACAGAGCGTGGAGCGCATTCAGAAAGCCCGCGACAGCTTCGAGCAGATCCGCACCTCGGTGGACGAGATCCGCGATCAGAACAGCCAGATCGCCACCGCCGCCGAGGAACAGCACCAGGTCGCCGAGGACATCAACCGGCACATCGCGCAGATCCATACCGATGCCCAACTGGTCGAGGAGCTGGCCCACTCGGCACGTAGCGACTCGCAGCGCCTGGAAAGCCTTTCCGGCGAACTCAATGGCCTGGTTCGCCGCTTCAGAACCTGATACGCCCCCTCCCCCCGCCCGCTCTCGACGCCAGCCCATCACGCAAAAAACGTGATGGGCTGGCGCTCAAGTTTGCGCTCGCCACGCCGACTCAATGTTCACAACGACTACAAATTCGCCAAACACTCTTTCTGCCTGCTTCTAAGCTGTAAAAACCCAACAAAAACGCTTTACGACCCTGCAGGAACCACCGTGAACATCAAACAGAAACTCACCTGGGCCTTCGCGGCCATTGCCTGTGTGCCCGTCGTTCTGGTCGCCGTCGTGGTGGTGGTCAACCTGCGCGAACAGGCGCGGGATGACTTCCTGGACAGCAGCAGCCGCGAGATCAGGCAGATCGAAAACGCCATGAACCAGTTCTTCGACGCCATCGCGCAGAACGTCGAATACCTGGCCAAGCATCCCGCGGTGCGCAACGCTGGCGAGCTGAAGAACTACACAGGCGCCGACGCAGCGCAGATTCCGCAGACCGACGAGGGCAAGGCGTTCCTGGAGATGTTCGGCCAATTCGCCGCCAGCCACCCGAGCACTGCCTACCTGTCGCTGGGCAAGGCCGACGGCGGCTACGCCTCCTGGCCGGATGATGCCAAGCTGAGCGGCTATGACCCGCGTGTACGCCCCTGGTACAAGGCCGCCATGGCCGCACCGGGCAAAACCGTGCGCACCGCCGCCTACTACTGGGCGCCCGATGACGTGGTGCTGATGGGCACCGTGCGCACCGTCGATAATCCGCAGGGCCAGCCTACCGCTGTGGTGGGCCTGGACGTGTCGCTCAAGCAGCTCACCGAACTGGTCAAGCAGATCAAGCTGGGTGAAAGCGGCTACCTGATGCTGCTCGAGAGCAACGGCAACGTGCTGGTCGACCCGCGCACCCCGGAACATAACTTCAAGTTGATCAGCGAGCTGGGCGACGGCTACGCGCAGCTGGCCAGCGTCGAGAACGGCCTGGTCGAGGTGGAGCTTGGTGGGGTGTCCTACATGGCCAATGTCTGGTCGTCGAAAACCCTGGGCTGGCGCTTCATTGGCCTGATCGAGCGCAGCGAAGTGATGGCCAAGGCCACCAGCCTGACCTGGCAGATCGGCGTGATCGCCGCGGTGCTGGCGGTGTTGTTCGCCATCGTCGGCGCCAGCTTCGCCGGGCTGATCGTCAAGCCGATCCGCAGCGTGGCCGGCGGCCTGGAGGGCATCGCCCAGGGCGAAGGCGACCTGACCCGCAGCCTGGATGTGCGCGGCAACGACGAAACCGCCCTGCTGGCGCGCTGGTTCAACCAGTTCCTGGGCGCCATCCGCACCCTGGTGCAACGCATTGGCAGCGCCTCGGCGGATCTGCAAACTGCCTCGGACGCCAGCACCCGCGTCGCCCGCGACATGAACGACGCCGCCGGCCGCCAGCGCGAGGCCGTGGAGCTGGTGTCCACCGCCTTCAACGAGATGGTCGCCACCGCCAACGAAGTGGCCCGCTCCTGCAGCAATGCCGCGTCGTCCGCCGACTCCGGCCAGCGCCAGGTGCATGACGGCCAGCTGCAGATCGACGAGGCCACCGGCAGCGTCACCCAGCTCAGCGAGAACCTGCAGAAATCCGCCCAGGCCATGCAGGTGCTCGAGCAGGACAGCAAGAACATCAACGCCATTCTCGACACCATCCGTTCGATTGCCGAGCAGACCAACCTGCTGGCCCTCAACGCGGCCATCGAGGCGGCGCGGGCCGGTGAGCAAGGCCGTGGCTTCGCGGTGGTCGCCGACGAAGTGCGCGCGCTGGCCAAGCGTACCGCCGACTCCACCGGAGAGATCGACGGCCTGCTCGGCGGCCTGGCCAAGCGCACCCAGGACGTGACCAAGCAGATGCAGAGCAGCCTGAGCATGTCGCTGCAAAGCGTGGAACGCATCCAGCAGGCCCGCGACAGCTTCGAACAGATCCGCACCTCGGTGGACGAGATCCGTGATCAGAACAACCAGATCGCCACCGCCGCCGAGGAGCAGCACCATGTGGCCGAGGATATCAACCGGCACATCGCGCAGATCCATACCGATGCCCAGCTGGTCGAAGAGCTGGCTCATTCGGCACGTAGCGATTCGCAGCGCCTGGAGTCGCTATCGGGTGAGCTGAACGGTCTGGTGGGTCGCTTCCGCACCTGATGGACTAACCCGAAGGGCAGGTGCAACGCCTGCCCTTCGCCATTGGCTCGCCGCCCCTCTGCCATACCCTGAAACCCACTGAACAACCGCGCCGGACTGCGTTGCGTTAGCGACTCAACAACCTCGCGATAGCAGCATCGGGCGGCCTGCCGCGCCTCCTTACATCCCCCTCATAAACACCTGCGCCAGCACTTCGACTCCTGCCAAACAGGCGCCTGATTCAGCGCCCCAAAAGAGTGCGCTCGCGACCGTGATTCGTCTGCAACAGTGACCAATATGGGATAGCCGGCATCGGGGCGACTTACCTACCATCAACTTGGCCCAACTGGTTTTTGGTTTTGCTTATTCATAGGCGAATAAAACAAACCCGTTAATACCAATTGCTCTGTACGCACCGAACAGCATGGAACTTCAACGAAGTTTCTTGTTTGCACAATGCGCGGCAGCTTCACCTTCCAAGTTGTGCCAGGCCTGCACTTCCGACCCCGAGAATGCCATGACTAATAATACAAGAATCGATTTCATCTACCTCTCCGAACAAGACATGATCCGCGCCGGCGTGACCGACATGCTCGCGTGCGTCAACACCATGGAAGAGGTATTCGACCTGTTGTACAAAGGCGACTATCGGATGGCCGGCCCGAACAACGACTCCCACGGCGCCATGGTGTGCTTCCCGGAAGACTCTCCATTCCCGAGCATGCCTCGCCACGCCGCCGACCGCCGCATGATGGCCATGCCCGCCTACCTGGGTGGCAGCTTCCGTACCGCTGGCGTGAAGTGGTACGGCTCCAACGTCGAGAATCGCGAGAAAGGCCTGCCGCGCTCGATTCTGATGTTCACCCTCAATGACGTCGACACCGGCGCCCCACTCGCCCACATGTCGGCCAACCTGCTGTCGGCTTACCGCACAGGCGCGATCCCAGGCGTCGGCGCACGCCACCTGGCGCGCAAGGATTCCAAAGTGGTCGGCCTGCTCGGCCCAGGCGTGATGGGCAAGACCACCCTCGCCGCCTTCATCGCCGTGTGCCCGCTGATCGACACCCTCAAGCTCAAGGGTCGCAGCCAGAAGAGCCTCGACGATTTCATCGGCTGGGTGCGGGAAACCTACCCGCAGATCACCACCATCGAGGTGGTCGACAGCATCGAGGAAGTGGTGCGCGGCTCCGATCTGGTGACCTATTGCACCTCCGGCCGTACCGGGGACCCGAGCGAATACCCGCTGGTCAAGCGCGAGTGGGTCAAGCCCGGCGCCTTCCTGGCCATGCCGGCCGGCTGCAACATCGATGAAGGCATGGAACAGCACGACGTGCGCAAGGTGCTCGACAACATCGGCCTGTACCAGGCCTGGTACGAAGAGCTGCCCAAGCCTGCCCACAACCACGTACCGGTAATCGGCGTGCGTTTCATGGACATGCTCGAGGAAGGAAAGCTGACCCTCGAGCATCTCGAAGACATCGGCAAGATCATCGCCGGCGAAGCCCCGGGCCGTCGCAACGAAGACGAAATCATCATCATGTCGGTCGGTGGCATGCCGGTCGAGGACGTGGCCTGGGGCACCGTGGTGTACCGCAAGGCGCTCGAACTGGGTATCGGCGTGAAGCTGAACCTCTGGGAAACCCCGGCCCTTCGCTAACCCTTCATCCATTCAAGGACATTACGCCATGACCACCATCAGCAAAGTCAAAACCGGTTCCAAGTACGAAGAAATGGGCAGCTACTCCCGTGTGGTAGCGGTAGGCGACTGGATCTTCGTGTCCAACACCGCCGGCCGCAACCCGGACACCAAGGAAATCTCCGAGGACCTGGCCGAGCAGACCCACCAGGTGTTCGCCAACATCGAGTCGGCACTCGCCGCCGTGGATGCCAGCCTGGCCGATGTGGTGTGCTCGCGCGTGTTCATCCAGAACCCGCAGGACGTACCAGCGGTGATGACCATCGTCGGCGAGAAGTTTCGCGGCATCGACCCGGCGTCGACCGTTACCTGCCCGCCCCTGGGCTCGACCGTCTACAAGGTCGAACTCGAGCTGACCGCTTTCCGTGGCGCCTCGCGCGCCGACGTGAAGAAAATCAACCTGGCTCAGTGAGCCAGGCTTGCGGTCACGTCATCACCCTTACTGTTGAGTGCTCTTCATGTCGCCTCGAATAGAGCCCGTACAAACCTCCACCGAGTTTCCCGCTAGCAGTGCCGTGGTCATCATCGGTGGGGGCATCATCGGCCTCACCGCGGCCCTGACCCTGGCCGAGCGAAACATTCCGGTCGTGGTGCTGGAAAAAGGCCGCATCGCGGCCGAGCAGTCTTCGCGCAACCTCGGCTGGGTGCGCAAGACCAACCGCCATATGCACGACATTCCCCTGGCCCTGGCCGCCGAGCGGCTGTGGCAGCAGATGCCGGAGCGCGTTGGCCAGGACGTCGGCTTTCGCCAGGCCGGCATCCTGTTCGTCGCCCGTAACGATGGGCAGATGGCCATGCACGACGGCTGGCTGAAGTCGGTCGCCTCCCTGGACCTGGACTCGCGGCTGGTCAGCGCAGCGGAAATCGCCAAGCTGGCGCCCGGCGGCCAAGGCCAGTGGGCCGGCGGCATCTACACGCCCTCAGATGCTCGCGCGGAGCCAACCCTGGCCTCCAGCGCCATCGCCAAGGCGGCGATGGCCAAGGGCGCGCTGATCATCGAGAACTGCGCGGTGCGTACCCTGGTCACCAGCGGTGGGCGCGTCAGCGGTGTACTGACCGAGCGTGGCGAGGTTCGCTGCGAGCAGGTGCTGCTGGCCGGAGGCATGTGGTCGCGGCGTTTTCTCGGCAACCACGGCATCAACCTGCCGACCTTGCCACTGACCTGTTCGGTGATGCGCACCAAGCCTATGGACGGACCGACCGAGATCGCCCTGGGCGCGCCGGACTTCTCCTTCCGTCGCCACAAGGATGGCGGCTTCATCGTCACCCAGCGCGGCGCCCTGGACGCTCACCTGACCCTCGACCACCTGCTGATCGGCATGCGCTACCTGCCGCAGCTCAAGGCGCAGCGTGATTTTCTGCGCGTGTCGTTCGGCAAGGAGTTCTTCAAGGACCTGGCCCTGGCGCGCAGCTGGAAAGGCACCTCCGTCACGCCCTTCGAGAAGGTGCGCACCCTCGACCCGGCGGCCAACCCGTCGCTCAATGCCGAGGCGATGCGCAACCTGGTAGCGGCCTGGCCGATGTTCGAAAAGGCCCAGATCGAGCAGAGCTGGGCTGGCGTCATCGACATCACACCGGACTCCAACCCGGTAATCGGCCCGGTCGCGAAGCTCCCTGGCCTGACCCTGGCAACCGGCTTTTCCGGCCACGGCTTCGGCACCTCACCTGCGGCTGGGCAACTGGCGGCCGACCTGCTGTGCGGCACCACGCCGATTGTCGATCCGAGCCCATACCGTTTCGAGCGTCTCGGCTAGGCGCTCACCTCTGCTCCGGCTTATGCCCTGCATGAAGATGCGGGGCATTTTTTTGCCCGCGATTTAGCTGTTTCAACAGCTCGCCTTAGAGCCTGTTCACGATCTTCATGCGCATGAAGCGGCAAGGCAGAAGCAGCCGTCACCGATCCATTGTGGGAGCGGGCCATGCCCGCGAAAAAATCACGGGCATGGACTGGGCGTCCCCGCCCGCTCCCACGGGATAGGGAAACGTCCGCTCTCGCCACTTGGTTGCCAGAATCAACGAACCTGGGATGAAAGAGCATGAACAGGTTCTTAAAGGATCAAGCCCTTGGTAGTGCTCGCCTTTCGTTCGAGTGTTGCGAAAACGCTGAATCCTGCAGCCCGAAACGTGCAGCACGATCACGGTAGTGCTCCCTGGCCAAGGCCGACCTGCCCTCACGCATTGCCCTTCTGCCTATCATCCCGAACGCAAAAAGCAGAAAAGGCACGAGCCGTTGGCTACGTGCCTTTTCTGTTAGAGCGGTGGCGATCAAAGCATGGGCCGGACCACCAGGCGCCAGGATTAACGACGAGCTGCTTTCAAGGCATCGGCACCAGGCGCCCTTGCGCGGCGCCCTGCTGCAGCGCCGAGGCGCGCATGGAAAGCCCGGCGTGAATCACCAGGGTCAGCACCGCGCATACGCCGGAGAAGATCAGCGCGGCCGAGTAGCCATAACGCTCGATCAGATCGCCGGCAATGGCTGGCCCAAAGGCGGCGCCCAGGGAGATGCACACCGTGCCCAGCGCGACCAGCTTGCCGGAGGTGTCGAACTCGGCCATCAGGCCAAAGGTATAGGCCAGCACGAAGTTGATCGACAGCAAAAACAGCAGCGTGCCGACGGTAAAGGTGGTCATCGAGGTGAACTGCCCGATGATCACCAGACCGACCAGCACCACCGCGACGATAGCCGCAACAGGCAGCACGCGGCCGAGCTTGAGGCCGAGGGAGGAGGCAATGAAACCGCCGATGGCGTTGATCAGGAAGCCGACCGAGAGTACCGCGCCGATCTCGTTGGAGGACAGCCCGGTCTTCTTGCCGATCAGCTCCAGGAACGGCCACACGGCCATGATCCCGGTCATGAACACCAGGCTGGCTGCCAGGCTCATCCACACGATGAACTGGTGCTTGCCGGCGTCTGCATGGACGCTCGCGGCAATCGGGTCTTCACGCTTCACGGCGCGACTCGGCACACCGAACAACGCCAGGCCCATCAGCAGGGCCGACGCGGCAAGAACGATCAGAATGCCGTCGAAGCCCCACTGCGGCGCCACGGCGACCGGCAGCAGAATCAGCAGCGCCGCCCCGGGAATCGACTCCATGCCCAGCTTGAAGCCGAAGGCACGCTCAGGGCGGTCGCTGCCGCCGAAGATCACCATCGCCAGTGCATAGAGCGCGCCAGTCGCGCCACCTGCCACGGCCATGATCACCAGCAATTGGCCGTACGAAGGCTTGTTGAGGATAGCCAGAATGCCGAGGGTGACGATGACGGTCGCCACGGCGGCGATCGTGCGCCAGCTGAATACGCCCAGCCAGGCCAGCGAGATCACGCCGACCAGGGCGAAGGCCAGGTTGCTGGCCAGTGCCAGTGTGCCGAGGTGCTGCTCGCCGTAACCCAGGGTCTCGCCGATAGCGCCAAACAGCACCGGCATGACATTGAGCAGCAGCGCGCCGCAGGCCGACAACAGGCCGGCGCATATATAAACACGAACATTATCTATTGGATTTTTTCTTGGGCTGCTCATGACAGGTTCCTGATAGGTTGGGCTTCTAACACTTCTTCCACATCGGCAGTCGAAGTGGCACGCGCTTTGGGCTTGATGGCACAGCACAAATGCTGCGAAACAACGTTGCGACTCATTGAAACTTGCACTTGAAACTTCACCGACACTGTCGCGGTATCCTGATTGGCAGGCGCAACGCTGCTGCCCGGAAACTTTCCAGCCACGGTTACTTGGCAAGTTCTGTTATCGATTGAACGGGGCGACTAACTAATCGGCGGCCCTTGATCAGAAGAACATTTTGCTTGGCGTCTGGGTCCTCAACGCGCACGCGGCGTTTGCGAAGGCGTTTCGCCAAACAGGGTTCGGTAGGCGCCGGAGAAATGCCCCAGGTGGCTGAACCCCAGATCGCTGGCGACACGGGCGACCGTCAGCTGCTCCGTTTCGGTGCTGCGCAACCGCCGACGGGCGATATTCAGGCGCAGCGCACGCAGGTATTCCACAGGCCGCAAACCGGTAACGCTGAGAAAACTGCGCTGCAACGTACTGCGGCTCACGTTCAGGTATCTGCAGAGGTCGAGTACCGAGGGCGGCTCATCCTGATTGGCCAGGGCCAGTTCCTGGCTTTGCTTGACCAGATAAGTGCTCACCGTCGAGTTGGCGCTGCGCCCCGCCGACCACTCGAGCGCGCTGTCGAGGAACACCAGCATGAACTCCAGCACCTGTTCTTCGAGCTCGGCCTCTGACAGCGCCTCGCCAACCAGTGCGCGATCGATCAACCGCTCCAGATGCTTGCGCATGTGGTTGATCATTGCCGGTTCCAGGTCGAGCCGGGTGATGCGCGACAGCTGGCACAGATCCCTGCTGGAGAACTCCCGCGAGGCAAAGGCCTCCAGGCTGGCGATATCCACCGCCACGCACAACAGGTCGATGCCGCCCGGCGACTGCACGAAAAACTCCTGGCCACCGTGGAGAACGGTGACACTTTCGCCCGTCAGCGGCTTGCCCTGGAACACACTCGGCTCGGCGCTGCATACCGGCATCGCCAGGCACAGTCGCCCCGCCGGCGCGGCGCCGATTTGCACGATGCGCTTGTCGAAGGTCTCGCGAAAAATCTGGAACCGCTCTGCAGTAAGGTGCTTGAGCGTGGTGTGGGCGTGGCCAGCGCCAAGCTGGTCATAGGTTTGCTGCCAACCGATCACCGAATTGGCGTGCACATCTACATCGTCGAAGCAGTTGCATTGCACCAGCATGGTGGTCGTTCCCATCTTTTCAGACGCTCGACCATTTGCTGCAAGCTCTGCGCCAGCTGCCAACGCCGCGCCCTGGCGTGACGATGCATCGTGATGATTCTGAAAGTAGGACACAGCGCCCTCCAGGCCCGATTTCGGGCAGGTACCGACCAGCCACGCTGGCCCATCGCACTTGGCGTGATTAACGACGTCGGGGGATCGCCGACTTGGTAACACCTACCGTCGCCATGCTGGCGAAGCAGGCGCTGACCAGCCGAGGTGCAGACAATCGTCGAACACGGGGCGGCACGGCTTCACCGAACGGCGCAGCGGTGTCAACCAGGTGATCACGGTAGTGGGGAGGATGCGCAACACAAGGGGAGACAATCATTCTGCTAGACCTGTTGTATGGGCAGTCTTTGCGAGAAATA
Organism: Pseudomonas sp. URMO17WK12:I2; assembly: GCF_003253735.1. Taxonomy (GTDB): domain Bacteria; phylum Pseudomonadota; class Gammaproteobacteria; order Pseudomonadales; family Pseudomonadaceae; genus Aquipseudomonas. Next base: position 157,699 of record NZ_QKYW01000002.1, read on the forward strand.
AACCGCCGGGCAGCAGGCACAGACGGCGAATAATTATTATGGGGCCAATCAAGTAAGGTCGATGCTAGCCCTCGGCATAGCCGGCGGCTATCCCGTTTTAGTCATGTCTACGGTTGCATATCGGGTTTTGGGCGATTATCGCAACGCCCGGGCGTTCACCAGGCGTACAAGGCCGCTGGCGGCGCGGCCTTGGCGGGTCAACGCATCAACGCGGGAATTCGGCCTCGGCAGCCTTCAGCTCCTGCATTGCTTCGTCGAGCTTGGCCTGGCGCTTGGCGATCTTGCCCGGGTCGCCGCTCAGTTCGGCATCACGCAGGTCAGCCTCGCGCTCACGTATCTCATCGCGGGCCTTGTCGATCCTGGCTTGCAGCTCATGCATCAGCTCCTTGTCCGAACAGTTCTCGCGCACGCTGTCCAGCGCCGCGCTAAGCCCTTTGGCTTTATCCGCAAGACCTTCGGCCCAGGCAGCCTGCAGCTGTTGTTCGATTTTCGCGGCCTTCGTTTCGCAGAGCGGGTTGGCGGATGAGTCGGCCAGAACCGGCAAGGCGACCACGAACAACAGGCAGGCAATCAGGGCTTTCATCAACGCGCTCCATTAACGGCGAACAGCTGCGCCGGACGGCGTGCCGCGCATACAGACCACGGATTGCCGTGATGATTTCACGGCCACCGCAAAAGGCGCCCGAACGCCTACCGGCAGGCACTTTGGCGGAACTTCGTCTAGCCTCACCTGCCGATTGAATAACAAGCTGAACAATGCAGTTCGGCGTTGCAGAGGAGTTGATGAAATGCCCGATGCTCAAGGCAAGATTCGTTACGCGGTGGTCGGTGGCGGCTGGATTTCCCAGGGTGCATTCATGCCTGGCGTAGGCCAGACCGACAACTCGGTGATCACCGCACTGGTGACCGGCGACCCGATCAAGGCCGACAAGCTGGCTGCGCTCTACAACATCAAGAGCTACCGCTACGAAGAATTCCCCGCCCTGCTCGCTTCTGGCGAAATCGACGCCATCTATCTGGCCACACCCAACTTCCGCCACCGCGAGTTCGCCGAGCCGGCGCTGGATGCCGGCATCCATGTGCTGCTGGAAAAGCCCATGGCTACCAGCGTAGAGGACTGCAAGGCCATCACCGCTGCGGCTGAACGCTCGGGGGCCAAGCTGATGATCGCCTACCGCCTGCATTTCGAGCCCGGCACGGTGGAGATGATCCACCGCATCCGCGCCGGGGATCTGGGCGACCCACGGTTGTTCACCGCCACCTTCACCCAGACCGTCGATCCGGCCAACCACCGCATGCAGAGTGGCTACTGGGCCGGCCCGGTGACCGACATGGGGCCCTATCCGATCAACGCCGTGCGCAACCTGTTCGATGACGAGCCTCTGGAAGTACGCGCCGTGGCCGTGCAAACCCCGGGTCGCGAAATCAACACGCCAGATACGGTGACCGTGACCCTGCGCTTTGCCGAAGAGCGCATGGCGGTATTTACCGTGAGCTACAGCCTGCCCTACACCGAGCGCCTGCAGGTGCTGGGCACCAAGGGTGAGTTCGAGGCCTCGCCCAGTTTTGGCTTTGGCGAAGACGTGGCGATCAGCTACCGCGCCACCATCGCTGGCAAGACCACCGAGCACGAGCACCCGGTGGTCGATCAGTTCGCCGGGGAAACCCAGTATTTCTCCGACTGCATCCTGCAGAATCGTGAGCCGGAGCCCGATGGCGACGAAGGCTGGCGCGACGTACGCGTGCTGGAAGCCATCGAGCGCGCGCTGGAGACCGGCCAGCCGCAACGCCTCGATCCGCTGCCCAAGCGCCCTGGAGTGAGTGTCGAGCAGGCACGCCGCCTGCCGCTGGCCGAGGTGCCCGAATACGTCAACACCAGCGAGCCGGTGAGCTGAGGCTTAACGAGCAGCCAACAAAAAGGGATGCCGAGGCGTCCCTTTTTGCATGCAGCGAGTACCCGCTTGGTTACAGCTGAACCACGTCGAACTCGACATCGGTGGCCACGTCCGCATCGTAATCCACGTCGCTGCGCTCAAAGCCGAACAGATTGAGGAACTGCTTCTTGTAACCGGCATAGTCGGTCAGTTCGAACAGGTTCTCGGTGGTCACCTGGGGCCACATGGCCTTGCAGGCGTCCTGTACGTCGTCGCGCAGTTCCCAGTCGTCGAGGCGCAGGCGGGCTTTTTCGTCGACCTCAGCCGGGGCGCCATCGGCACGGAACAGGCGGTCACGGAACAGGCGGTCGAGCTGATCCTGGGTGCCTTCGTGGACGCCCTTTTCCTGCATGATCTTGAACACCATCGACAGGTACAGCGGCATCACCGGAATGGCCGAGCTGGCCTGGGTGACCACCGACTTGAGCACGGCCACGTTGGCACCACCTTTGACTTCAGCGGCCAGTTTCTGGTTCAGGCGCAGAGCGGTTTCGTCCAGATCCTGCTTGGCCTTGCCCAGCGCACCGTGCCAGTAGATCGGCCAGGTGATCTCGGTGCCGATGTAGCTGAAGGCCACGGTACGCGCGCCTTCGGCCAACACGTCGGCGCCGGCCAGGGCATCGATCCACAGCTGCCAGTCCTGGCCGCCCATGACGGTCACGGTGTCGGCGACTTCCTGCTCGGTGGCCGGCTCGATGGACGCCTCGATGATCACGTCTTTGTTGGTGTCGATGGCGGTCGACTTGTACGGCTGGCCGATCGGCTTGAGCGCCGAGCGGATCACTTCACCGGTCTGCGGCAGCTTGCGCACCGGCGAGGCCAGGGAGTAGACGATCAGGTCAACCTTGCCGCCCATCTCGTTCTTGATCAGCTCGATGACCTTGGCACGGGCTTCATCGGAGAAGGCGTCGCCGTTGATCGACTTGCTGTACAGGCCTTCGGCCTTGGCGAACTTGTCGAACGCTGCCGAGTTGTACCAACCCGCGGTACCGGCCTTGGTCTCGGTGCCCGGCTTCTCGAAGAACACGCCCAGGGTATCGGCGCCAAAGCCGAACGCGGCAGTGATGCGCGCTGCCAGGCCGTAGCCGCTGGAAGCACCGATCACCAGCACCTTTTTCGGACCGTCATTACGCACGCCCAGTTTGCGTGTCGCCTCGATCTGCTCGGCCACGTTGCGCTCGCAACCCAGCGGGTGGGTGGTGGTACAGATGAAGCCACGAACTTTAGGGTGAATAATCAACGCGTTTACCTCGTCATCGTGTTTTGGGCAGGCAACAGTTTACTGCCGATTTCCCGCCCGAGAAAAAGGCTAATTAGACCTATTGGTCGCTCCAAAAGCCAGCCAGGCCACATTTTGCCGGACAGTTGTTTTGCCGCAGGGCCTAGGTGGCGCTGCCATTTACGTCAGCCACGCCCCTGGGTATGGCGTTGCTCAACCCAGGCTACAGGTGCACGACCTTGTGCCGTAGCCCGGCGTAGAGTGCAGCGAAACCCGGGAAGCCAACTCGGGTCAGATCCCCGGCACTGGCCTTCGCGGCGACGATTCCTTACCATCGCAAGCCTTCCAATTCCAAGGCCGCACCGGCCGTACCACACCCTGCCTGCTGCCGGGTGTCCGTCTTGTTCGATTCAGGTAACCCATGAAAATCGCCCGTCTGCGCGCCGATGTCCTGGCCGGTCTCACGTCCTCGTTCGCGCTGGTGCCCGAATGCATCGCCTTCGCCCTGGTGGCCCAGGTCAACCCGCTGATGGGCCTCTATGGCGCCTTCTTCATCTGCCTGATCACCGCCCTGTTCGGCGGCCGCCCCGGGATGATCTCCGGCGCGGCCGGCTCCATGGCGGTGGTCATCGTCGCCCTGGTGGTGCAACACGGCGTCGAGTACCTGCTGGCCACCGTACTGCTCGGCGGCCTGATCATGACGGCCTTCGGTTTGCTGCGCCTGGGCAAGCTGGTGCGCATGGTGCCGCACCCGGTGATGCTCGGCTTCGTCAACGGCCTGGCCATCGTCATCGCCACGGCGCAACTGGAACACTTCCAGCACGACGGCCGCTGGATCGAGGGCAACGCCCTGTACCTGATGATTGGCCTGGTGGCGCTGACCATGGCCATCGTCTATATCCTGCCGCGCCTGACCAAGGCGATTCCGCCGGCCTTGGCGGCGATCCTCAGCGTGGGGTTGCTGACCTACTTCCTGCACCTGCCGACCCATACCCTGGGCGATATGGCGAAGATCGCCGGCGGCCTGCCGGTACCAGCGCTGCCGCAGATTCCCTGGAGCCTGGAAACCCTGAAGATCATCCTGCCTTACGCAGTATTGATGGCCATGGTTGGTCTGCTGGAAACCCTGCTGACCCTCAACCTCACCGACGAAATCACCGAAAGCCGTGGCCACCCGGATCGCGAATGCGTGGCTCTGGGCGCGGCCAACATCGCCTCGGGCATGTGCGGCGGCATGGGCGGCTGCGCGATGATCGGCCAGACCATGATCAACCTCAGCTCCGGCGGTCGCGGCCGCCTGTCCGGCATCGTCGCGGGCGTGATGATCCTGCTCTACATCCTGTTCCTGTCGCCGTTTATCGAGCTGATCCCCCTCGCCGCCCTGGTCGGCGTGATGTTCGTGGTCGCCCAGCAGACCTTCGCCTGGGCGTCGCTACGGGTACTCGGCAAGGTGCCGCTCAACGACGTGCTGGTGATCGTCGCCGTGACCATCATCACCGTGCTCACCGATCTGGCCGTGGCGGTGTCGTGCGGCATCGTCATCGCCGCTCTGAACTTCGCCTGGCAGCACGCTCGCGAACTGCACGCCGAGACCCGCATCGAAGCCGATGGCAGCAAGCTCTACCTGCCCTGGGGCACGCTGTTCTTCGCCTCCACCACGCAGTTTCTCAATCAGTTCGATACCGCCAACGATCCCGAGCACGTCACCGTGGACTGCCGCCACCTGAGCTTCGTCGACTACTCGGCCATCGCCGCCCTGATGACCCTGCGCGAGCGCTACGCCAAGGCCGGCAAGCACCTGCGCGTGGTGCACCTGTCCGAGCGCTGCAAGCAGCTGCTCAAGCGCTCGGGCATGCAGCAGGTCTGAGGCCCAGGGGCTGCCTTCCGGCGCAGACTCAGGCCACGCGCACGGTCAGGCTGTTGGAGCCGGTGCCCAGGGTGCTGATGTCATCCTTGGGCACGACGTAACCTTCACCTTCGCCCACGGCATCGCGGTAGTAGTCGATCACCGGGTCATCGAAGACCTCCGAGGTGGTGGTCTTCTTCAAGCCGTAGACATTGCCATGCTCGTCCCGCGCCTTGATGGCATCCGGCGCGTCGCTGACGATGTCGTCCAGGGTGCCGGACTTCGCACCGCCGTCACTCGGCTCGATGGTCATGCGCGCATTGTTGCCCTCGATGTAACTGACGTCATAGAAGGTCTGGTTGCCGTCAACCCCGCCGTTGAAGGCTACTTCGCCCAGCGTCACATGGGCGCCGTCGCCAGCCGTGCTGCGGAAGTTGCCGGACCAGCCCGTGGGGAAACCCTGCGCCAGCGTTTCGCCGGGCTGCAGGGTGATGGAAGGAATACCGGCCTGCCCCGCGTTGGCAGTGAACGCGATGGTCAGCGGCGTATCGCCTTCGTTGACGAAGGTCAGGCTGTTGCCCTCGGGGATCGCTGCGTTGCGCTCGACATTGTCGGTGGGCGCGGCTGGCGGCGAGTGCTGCGCGACCACGGGGTCGTGGGCGACCAGCGCCTGCTGTTGCGGCGGCAACTCTGCCAGGTTGGCAGGCGCTGGTGGCGGCGCCTCGGCCGGCATGGCTCCGGGCATCATCAGCCGCAGCACATCCAGCTCGTTCTGGTAGTGCTGCGCCAGGGCCTCGTCACCCGTGGCCTTCGCCTGATCGCGGGCCTGTTCGCGGCGGGTCCATTCGCCTTGCCAGGCACCCGCCAGCGCTGCATCGAACTCAGGGCCCGGATCACCCTGCCCCGGCACCGTATTCAGTTGCCCGACATTCTCGACGCTCATGCTGGCTCCTCCGCTCAAGCCCTGTGGTGCAAGAAACACTAACGACAAGCCGAGCCGGTACGCTGTGAAAAACTGTTAAACACGACGAGCTTCATTCACCTGCCGATTTTGCTCCTGGCCGCAGCCACGCTGGTTATCGCTGCTGCGCCGTCACAACCACGCCTCTTTCCCGGGCCGCGGTTGCAATCAATCTGTCATCCGCGCCTCGCACAGTCCCGGTTGCCGCGGCGCCCCCGTGGTCATCGTGCCTGTATCGGCTCCATGCCGGAGTCGTGGTTGTCGGGCAAACCTCACACCTCTGGTCGAATGGAGCCCACCATGAGCAGCATCCCGCGTCTGGCGAAAACGCCGCCGTCCTCCTCCGAAAAAACCTTCGATGCCAACCTGGTCCTCGCCCAGACCAAGCCTCGCCAGGACTACAAACCCGCGGCGCCAGACGCCAAGGCGCCGGCCCTCGCCGACTACAAGAGCATCGGCCCGGCCAATGAAGTGGCCAACGACACCATCCGCTTCGAGACCCACAGCGGCGACCGGATCATCGTGCTGCGCTCCACCTCCCCGGCGCTGTTCGAGCAGGTAAAAAAGGATTTCGAGACCCTCAAGGCGCTCAACCAGGCAACCGCCGAGGGCGACCGCCGCGCCAGCAAGGACGACAAGGCGCCGGACAGCGTGCGCGACTACCAGGCCATCGAAAGCCTGTCGCCCGAGGTGATCCGCTACCGCAACCGGGACGGTGAAGGGGTGGTGCTCGCCAGGGCCGACAACCCGGACATGTTCGACAAGCTCAGCAACCTCAAGGAGCCCCTGGACGGCATCCAGGCCAGCGAGGAAGACGGCTACCGCCGCGCCAGCGACAACGAGACCTGGCCGCCCTACAGCGGCCTGGGCATTGGCAAGGTCGATGAAATGGGCCCGGGGGTGATCCGCTATCACAACGGCGACGACAAGGTGGTGCTGCACAAGGACGACAACCCGGGGCTGTTCGACTACCTGAGCAAGATGGAAAAACTCATCAGCAACCCGGATTCCCGTGGCGCCATGGACCGCGCCCAGGCAGACGGCCACGGCCTGCTCGACCGCGATGGCGAGGCACCGCCCTACCCCGACTACAAGGCGATTCGCTGGGAAGGCAACGTCGGCGAAAACGGCCTCATCACCTACGAAACCTGGGACGGCGACAAGGTCGCGGTCGCCGAGGCGGTCAGCCCGGAACTGTTCGCCCAACTCAAGAAGAACGCCGAGATCATGCTCAAGGCCAATGAGCAGGAGAAGAAAGGCTACGCCATGCTGCACCCGGACGACTACCTGACCAGCGAGGAGATCGCCGGTGCCACCATCGGCCCTGAAGGCGAAGTCGGCGATGGTTACGTGCGCGCTGAAATCTTCGATGGCGACAACAGCCGCAAGGTCATCGTCTCCCGCGAACTCAATCCCACCCTGTACGACCGCCTGGTGGCCGAAGACCAGGGCCGGCGCAACAACCTCGACATGGTCGATGATGCCCGTGGCGACAGCCAGCTGCCGAGCACCGGCGAGCTGGATATCGGCAGCATGGAGACGAGCGAGAAAGACCCCAAGGACAGCAAACGCTCGCTGACCGTCAGTGAGCTGACCTGGCAAAAGGTCATCGACGGCTGGAAGAAAGGCATCGAAGACGGTTCCATCAAGGAAGACGACGACCGCGCCAAGATGTACCGCGCCCTGCGTGCCCAGGGCACGTTGGAGGGTGGCCTGGACATGGTCACCCTCGACTTCAGCAAGGGCCAAAGCACCAGCGGTACCAAGGGCGAAGACTTCGAAACCATCATCGACGGCCGCAAGGTCGACGAGCAGCTCACCACGCTGTTCTCCAGCGAAGCCGTGCAGAAGGACTTCCTCGAGGCGCAGAAGAGCGCCCTCGACGCCCTGCCCAACAAGGACGAGGTGACCAAGAAACTCGAAGACATGGCCTTCAGCGAAGACTACGTCAAGCACATCCGCGACCTGCAGGCCGACGGTAAAGACGACCTGGCCGCCGCCGACATCCGCGAAACCTATGCGCAACTGGCCATCGCCAACCCGGAAAAGGCCGCCGAGTTCGCCCAGAAGCTGCAGCTCGACGCCACCATCGTCGACCTCGACAAACTCATGGCCAATCCCGAGCTGATCAACGACGACAACCTCGCCCTGGCCACCCAGGACGTGGTCAAGACCGTACTCACTGCCCTGAAAAAAGCCGGTGTCGACCTGCCGCGACGTACCGCCGAGAGCCTCGACAAATTCATCAACGAATTCCTCGGCGACAAGCAGACCGCCAAGGATTTCGGCAAGGCGCTGCAGGAACTGGGCGACCGCTTCATCAAGAACGGCGAAGTCACCCAGAGCGACATCGACGACCTGATGAAAAAGGACGTCTATCAGGCGCTCAACGAGAAGACCGGCGGTGGCATGCTGTCGGCCATCAGCGTGCTCAACAGCAACGGCGCCCTGGGCTCTGCCGGCGGGCTGATCTCCCTGGCCTCGGGCATCTACCAGTTGGCCGGCGGCAAGCTCGGCGGCACCCCGGAAGAGCGCCTGGCCATCGCCAAGGAAATGGTCGCCTTCTTTGGCGCCAGCCAGCACTTCGTCAACCTGGGCACCAACATCATCGACAAGGTCAATGGCAGCCACCTCAACGCCATGCTTGGCCTGGACAAATCCCTACCGGAGATATTCGGCAAGGACCTGCCGGAGAACCGGCCGTTCACCTCGGAAATCGGCGCGCGCTTCCAGACCAACCTCGATGAGCTGCTGGCCAGCGCGCCACTGGCCGACGACGCCAAGATGGCTGACAAGCTCGACCTCTCGCAATCCGACTACAAAGAGGTCATCAAGGGCATGAAGGAAGGCTTCAGCGGCACGCCGGTATTGGCCGATTCCAACGCCTTCAGCCGCGGCGCCGGTGCCTTTCTGCGGGTGCTGGATGCCGGCGCCAATACCTTCGTCGGCGTCGCCGATGCGGTACTTGGCGGCTTGATGATCAAGAAAGGCGCCGATACCGGCGACAAGGCGATGATCGCCCAGGGCGCCATCACCGTGGCAGCCGGTGCCTTTGGCGTTGGCGGCGGCGCAGCCTCGGCCGGCGCCCTGGCCAAGCTCAGCTTCGCCCGTGCCGCGGTCGGCCCGCTGTTCTGGATATCCGCCGCGCTGACCATTGCCACCCTGCCCTTCAGCATCATCGAAGACATCAAATACAACAACAAGCTCGACGACTACCGCGACAGCCTCAAGGACCTGTTCACCGATCTGGAAGGCGACGACCTGCTCACCGACGATGGCCTGCGCCGCTTCGAATTCCTCGACGAATACATGCACAGCTACGGCCAGCGCGACGCGCCGGACGACGAGAGCATCTTCGAGTACCGCAGCGACGAATACGACTACTTCGTCGACAAGGGCCACACCTACTGGGACGGCCAGCACGAAGACTACGAGGGTGATGGCGACAACCTGGATACCGTCATGGATCGGGGGTCAACCGTGGCGTCCTGAGCAACGGCAGAATTGCCCTTAGCAGTGATACAAACGTTGCCACACACCCCGTGGCTCCGCCTGCCGGGACCTTACGCACTGACCTGTTGGCCCCGCCTCCAACCAGTCAGTGCGGCGGTTTAGTGTTGAGCGTTCGGGGCCAGATTGTGCGTTGCATCACCCACTATGCAACTCACCAGAGCAAATACACCTCACTCACCTACCAGCAATGGACAGGTTCGAGCCCATTCACGTAAGGTTCCCGACAGCGAGGCAGCCACGCGCGCGGATCGCATGGTGTACAAAACTCTCATACGGTGCCCCCTCTCCGAAAACCCCGTTCTAGACAGCTAGAGCATTTATGCTAAAGAACGTTACACCGCGCCCACCCTGCGAGTTATGCACCCAGTTGGTGTCCATTTATAGTTATGCATCCTCATAAGGACGCGGACTTGACCATTTTTCCATACATGATCAGTCACGTTACTGATATTGAGCCTCTATCAAGCGAACAGGCGCAGCAACTATTGCTTTTCAAGGAAAGGGCAGAGGACTTAGCGGAATCTCAACGAAAATATCAGAACGTCCCAATATCGAGTTACTCAAGAAATCCAGCTGATCGGGTGAGTACATTCCAGGCCAACACTCCTGACATAGACCATATCGCTACCATGGCCATGAAATTCAGGTTTTTCTATGCCGATAAGGAACCGACGCACTTTGAGAAAGTTGCAGGTTTACTCAGAAGAAAAGCAAAGGACGAATGGGCAATAAACTACGTTGAGAGAATAGCGCTATGGTACAAACACGCCATGAAGTCTACTGACACTACAGGCGCTTTAGGAAGCCCAACTACAAATAGAGAAATACTGAATCTCTGGTTTAATTCTAAATTTTTTCATTCAGATACACTGAAACGAGAAAAACTCGAAAGCATTCATCAAGTAGTCGGCAAGGAAGCTTCTCTTTTTCAGCTTTACATTGCCATCACCCAATGTGCCAGCCACATAAAATCTCTTTACGTAGTAGCGCATAAAACAACTGATAAAAATCTGATTATCTGCACACCAAGTCATCACTTCAGGCTCGGCGGCAATGCTTAAAAAATGGTTCAAATCGTTCGCTTCACTCACTGAGACCGGCTAAAGCCGGCCCCTTGACTTAATCGTCAGAGAACACTATGGAAAGCCGCTCAATACCATTTGGACTTGCCGCAGCGGTCGCGGCACTTTTAATTGCAAAGATTATAAAAATCTTGCTCACCTCTATTTTCGGTGATCCATTTTCGGGTCCATATCTGAATATTACACTTGAAGCCATTTACAGCCTTCCATGGCTGGCTGGAGGTTTTGCTGTGGGGTACTTATCCAACAAAAAACCTCTGAGAAACGTAGCAATCACGGGCGCCACTTATGGCGCAATATATTGCCTAATCGGATTGGCAATGATTGCAACGCAAACACATGGACTACAACATCGCCTTCCACAGCTAAATTTTGCGGCTGTTGCAGTTGTTAAATTTTCCTTTTTGCTTACACTATCCGCCGCTTTGGGCTACACAACCAAAGCAACGTGCAAAGCTGTCTAGCAATAGCATTCAAATCGTTCGCTTCGCTCACTGGGGCCGGCTAAAGCCCGTCCCTTAACCAAATGTTAGGCAGTCTGACCATGATTACGAAAGAGCAAGCTCATCAACTCGTCGCAGAGGCTCTTGGGCGAAAGCCGGATTGGCTACCAAAAGACGATGAAATAATAATTGTTGACGCCGCAACTATCGAGAGGTCGTGGGGTTGGGCCATTTTTCACACGTCCAAACTATGGCTAGAGACTAACGATACCAAATATGCGCTAGCTGGCAACGCTCCGACACTTGTAGAGCGTGAAACTGGAACGCTCATACCAACTGGTACAGCTTTTAGCATTGAACGATACATTGAAAATTATGAGAGGACTGGCAACCCACATGCCTTCTAACTAGTGGTTATAATCGTTCACTTCGCTCAATGCTCCATGATGTAAAGCCGCCGCCCCCGTGAACCGAGCTATTTCTAGGTAAAAAATGAAGACAATTGGCAAAACTCTTATCCTATTAGCCATATTGATGTTTACAGGCGGTTTTTTCACCCTATTCTGGGAAGAGGTTACTGGCGAGGTCGCCGAATATGAAACGCTGGCAAAAACCTACACAGGAAACGGAGGCGTGGCGGCAAGGGGGGCGACGTACAGAGGCGGAGCTACAGAGCTTGCTTATATAACCTATCATTACACTAATGAAACTACGCAACATACCGGCCACAGCATTCGTTTTTCCGGAGGCTCATCATCGTTGAAATCAGCCGATGCCTACACCCGACCAGCAATAAGAGTTTACTACTCGCGCACATTCCCGACGCTGTCCATCCTGGATCGTAATATTTATTTCTTTATGCCTTTTCTGTTAACGCTGTTTGGATTCGGGCTAATTGAAATGCATAAGTGGTTTGCAAAACACGCGCGGCCCTCTAAGAAGTACCGCTAACAGTGCGTAGCCAAACGTAGGGCGGACAACGCGACGCTTTTCCACCATTGCTCTCACACTGTCAGGCCTAGATAGCCTTTCTAGCTCTTCATCCTTGGCGGATGACAAGCGCCTCATACCCTACCCAACTGCTGTCTCTTCATCGTCTGCGCGACGTCTGCCGCGGCTGCAAGGCATCGAGCGCCGGGGCATTGTCGCGAGCCCAGTCGTAGATCATCTCGATAGGCTCGACCAGCCGCTGGCCGAGCTCGGTGAGCGAGTAGTCGACGGTGGGCGGCACGCTGTCGTGCACCTGGCGGTCGATCAGGCCGCTGGTTTCCAGCTCGCGCAGGGTCTGCACCAGCATTTTCTTGGAGATACCGGGCAGGCTACGCTGCAGCACGCCGGTGCGGGCGGTGCCGCCGTGGCGGGCATGCAGGGTGTGCAGGATCATGCTCGTCCACTTGGTGGCGAACAGTTCGAGTACGCGGCGCGGTGCGCAGTCTTCGCGCCATTGTTCATCGGGAGTGCCGGGTTGCATCGGGGTGGTTACCTTTTGGTGCCGTCTTGGTTTGAGTCTGCAGCCTCGCTATGGTGCCAATACTCGTTCTTGTGGAGGAATAGATTCATGGCACATCACGCACTGGTCGTCGGCGCCAGCGGTATCGTCGGCAGCGCTACCTCGCGCCTGTTGGCCGAAAAGGGCTGGCAGGTCACCGGCCTGGCCCGCACCCCGAAGACCGCCGATAACGTCACCCCGCTGGCCGCCGACCTGCTCGACCCCGCCTCGCTGGCAGGCGCGCTCGAAGGCCTCAAGCCCACTCACGTATACCTGACCACCTGGGCGCGCCAGGCCACCGAGGCGGAAAACATCCGCGTCAATTCGGCGATGATCCGCAACCTGCTCGACGCCCTGCGCCCGTCTGGCAGCATCAAGCACGTCGCCCTGGTCACCGGCCTGAAGCACTATCTCGGCCCCTTCGAGGCCTATGGCAAGGGCGTGCTGCCGCAGACGCCGTTTCGCGAGGAACAGGGCCGCCTGGACGTGGAGAACTTCTATTACGCCCAAGAAGACGAAGTGTTCGCCGCCGCCAAGCGTGACAGTTTCACCTGGAGCGTGCACCGCCCGCATACCATCACCGGCGTGGCGGTCGGCAATGCGATGAACATGGCGACGACCCTCGCCGTCTACGCCTCGATCTGCCGGGAAACCGGCCGTCCTTTCCGCTTCCCTGGCTCGGCCGTGCAGTGGAACAGCCTGACCGACATGACCGATGCCCGCCAATTGGCCAAACAACTGCACTGGGCCTCGACCACCCCGGCAGCTGCCAACCAGGCGTTCAATATCGTCAACGGCGACGTGTTTCGCTGGAAGTGGATGTGGCAACGCATCGCCGAGTGGTTCGATATCCAGGCCGCGCCCTTCGATGGCGAGCCCGCACCACTCGAAGAGCAGATGGCCGGTGATGCCGCAGCCTGGCTGGAACTGGTCGCCAAGCATGACCTGGCGGAAGCCGACATCACCCGCCTGACCTCCCCATGGCACACTGACGCCGACCTGGGCCGCCCCATCGAGGTGGTCACCGACATGTCGAAGAGTCGCAAGCTGGGCTTTCTCGACTACCAAGCCAGCGACGACGCGTTCTTTGCGGTGTTCGAGCAGCTGCGCGCGGCCAAGCTGATTCCCTGAGCACATCGGCCTGAGACTTCAGGTACGCTATGAGCAGCATGGGCGCCCTCCGATTGAATCGGTGAGCACTTTTGCTGCTTCTTAAAAATGAACATTCGACTAGATGGCCTAGCTGCGACTCGTAAGCTGATAACTTGACGACTCGCCGCGATTGTCAATTATGGAAGATCACGGCCATGCACGCCAAAAAAAGCAGCCCAGCTACTAATACCGATTATCAGCACACCAACAAGTACTCATCAGACAGTGGCGCACCTACGAAGTAATCTGCTGGTACCTAAGCAAATAAAATGGGTGTATCAATTGAAGAAGCAAGGTAGCGCTTCGAAGATACCATCAACTCCACCAAGACCGAGCTAAGTAGGCGCGCTCATACCATGATCAAAATTTCCGCTCTGTTACTCATGCTGTTCTTATACGGATGCACAACGAATCAACTGCATTTCGCAGAGTACACGCCTGATATAGAGCTAAGAAAAATCGAAGCGACTAAAACTCACGTCGATATAACCCAGGTCTCAGGCGCTGAAACCTGCGAGCGCTGCAGTGAATCCAGCAAAATAGTCTGGCATCCGGCTAATAATAAAGGAGGCCTGTATGAAGGGTTCGCCAACATCCCCATCGAGAATTGGAGCGAATTCACCAAGTCCTCGCTAGGCTCTGAAACCGGATCGAGCACCAAAGCGAAAATCGAACTCAAGCGAATCTTTCTGAAGACTTGGCAGAACCCGCAATACTATGCGTGCCATACTGAAATCTTAGTCCATATCAACGGGCAGATATATCAAGGCAAAGCCATCATAAAAATAGCCGGATCAGGGCAAGACCTTCCATATCGAAATATCGCCACGCTGAACCCTGCCGCACTCAAGGCTATTGATTTATCGATAAAATCCGCTTATTTCAATGCCACATCGAAAATTACAACTCACTGAAACCAAAGAAGCTTAGGCTAAAAAGCCTAACTTCTCTGCGAAATACGTAGATCAATATCGACAGAACGTCATCCGTCTCACTATCACTTGTGGCTACGACGCGATCCTGCCTCCTTCTTCAACCTGAACCAACCCGCCCTTTCCCGCCCTAAGCAGTACCGCTGCTGGGAAGGAAATCGGGCTGGCGTGGCCGGCTGGCAGCGTAATCGGGTTTGGGAATTTGGGCATATTGCCCTATCCTCGCGCCCCTTCGAATAAGACGACCAAAGGAAGACGCCCGTGTCTGCGTTGCTCGATGCCTTCTCCGGCCTGCTCTGGACCTACCTTGCCATCCCCATGCTGCTGCTCAGCGGTCTTTACCTCACCTATGTGTGCCGCGGTGTGCAGCTACGGATGATTCCGGAAATGTTCCGGGTGATCCTTGAGCGCAACCATGGCGACAAGCAGGCGATCTCCTCCTTCAAGGCCTTTACCATTTCCGCGGCATCGCGGGTGGGCACCGGCAATATCGCCGGGGTTGCCACGGCCATCGCCGTTGGTGGGCCGGGGGCGGTGTTCTGGATGTGGATGGTGGCCCTGGTCGGCGGCGCCACGTCTTTCGTGGAGTCGACCCTCGGCCAGCTGTACAAGTCGGACAAGCAGTACCGCTACCATGGCGGCCCGGCCTACTACATCCAGCGCGCCCTGGGCTGGCGCTGGCTGGCCGTAGTGTTCGCGGTGATGATCAGCATCACCTACGGGCTGGTGTTCAACTCGGTGCAGGCCAACTCCATCGTCGACGCCATGCAGACCTCCTTTGGCGGTGAAGGCGGCAGCCGCACCCTGGCCTGGGGTGTGGGCATCTCGCTGACAGTGCTGACCGGGTTGATCATCTTCGGCGGCGTACAGACCATCTCCAAGGTCTCGGTCACCGTGGTACCGGCAATGGCCCTGTTGTACCTGGGCATCGGCCTGGTAGTGATTCTGCTCAACATCGACCAGGTACCGAGGGTGTTCAGCGATATCTTCGCCCACGCCTTCGGCCTGCGTGAAATCGCCGGTGGCGGCATCGGTGCGGCGATCATGATGGGTGTGCGCCGCGGCCTGTTCTCCAACGAGGCCGGCATGGGCTCGGTGCCCAACGCCAGCGCCACCGCCTCGGTATCCCACCCGGTCAAGCAGGGCCTGGTACAGACCCTGGGCGTGTATTTCGACACCCTGGTCATCTGCACCATGACGGCGCTGATCATCTTGGTCGCCGATCCGAGCCACGCCTACGGGGATGCCACCCTGGGCGCCAGCCTGACCCAGTGGGCGCTGGCCGAGCAGCTCGGCAGCTGGGCGATCCACTACCTGACCTTCGCCATCCTGCTGTTCGCCTTCACCTCGGTGATCGGCAACTACTACTACGGCGAGTCCAATATCCAGTACATGTTCGACAGCAAGCTTCTGCTCAACCTGTTCCGCGTACTGGTCATGGCCTTCGTACTGATCGGCTCGGTGGTCAAGGTGTCGGTGGTGTGGTCAATGGCCGATGTATTCATGCCCCTGCTGGCACTGACCAACCTGATCGCCATCCTGCCGCTGGCGGCGATCGCCGCGCGCCTGCTCAGCCACTACAACGCCCAGCGCCGTCAGGGCGTGGAGCCGGTGTTCCACCGCGACGACATGCCGGATCTGAAGAACATCGAGTGCTGGGACGGCAGTGACCACGTCACCTGTGCGCAAACCTACAGCGAATCGGCCACCAAGACGCTCAACAAGTAAGGTAAAGCACAGCGTTGCAGACCAGAACGCCGACCTCCTCAGGTCGGCGTTCTGCTATCCGCCATCCGCTGACCAGCTGGCGGATTACACCGCCCGGGTAGTGAGCAGGCGCAGGCCCAGGCCGATAAACAGCGCGCCGCTCAGACGCTTGATGAGCGCTACCCAATACGCCGCACTGAGGCGTTTGCTGAAGCGAAAGGCGGAGTAGCAGTAGACCGCGTGCACGCTGATCACCACCGCGGCGATGGTCAGGTACATGGTGGTGAACTGCAGCGGCACGGAACGATCCGCCTGCAGAAACTGCGGCAGGAACGCGCACAGAAAGATCATCGATTTCGGGTTGCTGATCGAGACCAGGAAGGCCTCAGCGGCGATACGCCATTTCGCCACCGGGCTACCGGTCGCCGCCACCTCGGCCGCCTTGACGGCCACGTTGCGGCTGAACAGTTGGCGCACACCCAGGTAGATAAGGTAACCGGCGCCGATGATTTTCAGGGCCAGAAACGCCGTGGGCATGGCGACCAGCAGTGCGCCGACCCCGAATGCGACCCCGGTAACCACCAAGAGCTGGGCAGACAGGTTGCCAACCAGGGTAGCACCCATGGCAGCCGGCCCGTGACGCAAGGCATTGCGCACCACCAGCAGCACGTTCGGCCCAGGCGTCATCGTGGTAGCCAGATAGGCCAGGAAAAAGGTGAACCAGAGGTGCAGGGCCATGGCGGCGGCTCGTGGTGGCTAACGAGCCTGATGCTAGCAGTAACCGAATTTTTCAGGCAGCACTGAATTCAACCGAGGCGGCTCATGCCAGTTCCGAGCTGCTGGTGGCGAACGTGCAGCGACTCAGCCAGGCCAGCAAGTCACCGGCCTCCAGCGGCCGCGAGATATAGAAGCCCTGGGCCTCCTGACAGCCCCATTCGCGGATGATCTTGAGGGTGTGTTCGGTCTCGATGCCTTCGGCAACCACGCGCTGGCCCAGCTCCCTTGCCAGGCTGATCAGTGCACGCACGATATTCCAATCCTTCCTGCCTGGCTGCAGGTCTTCCATGAACGAGCGGTCGAGCTTCACCGTATTGGCCGGGATGTCGCGCAGGTACGACCAGTTGCTGTAACCGCTGCCGAAATCGTCGATGGCGATCTCCACGCCCATGGCCTGGAGCCGCTCGATCTGGGTGATCACCACCGAGAAGTCGCCGACCAGCGCGCTCTCGGTGAACTCCACTTCCAGGCACGAGCCGTCGAGCTCGTTGCGCGCCAGCAGACGAACGATCTCGTCGGTCAGGTGATCGTTGTTCAGGTCCGCAGCCGATACGTTGATGGCCACCTTGAGGTCTGCGCCTTCACGGCGCCAGGCATCGATCTGGTGGATCGCCTGACTGATGACCCAGAAGCTGACCGCATGGATCAGCGGCGTCTTCTCGGCCAGGGGGATGAATTCGGCAGGGCTGATCTCGCCAAGCGTCGGGTGCGCCCAGCGCAGCAGCGCTTCAACCGACAGACAGGCGCCCGTGTTCAGGTCGACACGGGGCTGGAACACCAGGCGCAGTTGGTCATCGGCACGCACCGCGTCAGCCAGGTCGTTGAGCAGTCGGTTGCTACGCTGCTGCGCGGCGTCCATCTGCTCGTCGTAATAGGCCCAGCCCTGCCCCGAGCTGCGTGCTTCATCGGCGGCGCAGACGATCAGGCGCATCCAGTCGTCGGGCACCGCGCCGGGCTCCAGGCGCAGCACGCCGATACCGACCTGCGGCAGCACCGGCAGCTCCTGGCAATGAATGGGCTTGCTGAACGCTTCGAGCAGCGTCGCGAACACCGCCTGGGCTTGCTCCAGCTGGTTGCCGGGTACTGCGCAGGCAAAGCGCAGGGCGCTGATCTTGTAAAGCTCCCAGCTGGCCGGCAGCAGGCTACGCAGGAGATTCTTCACAGACAGGGTGAAGTCGGTCAGGAACTGGAAGCCGAGCGACTTGAGCATGTCGTTGAGCTGCGCCGGCGACACCAGTTCGATCGCCACGGCCAGCGGGTTTTCGCCCCGCTCGATCGCATCGCCGATGTCTTCGTCCAGCTTGGCGTGGTTGTACAGCCCGGTAGTGCCATCGATAAAGGCCGCGGCGCGCATCTCGTCGAGGCGGGTGGTGGCCAGGCGAGCGATCTGTTCCAGCATTGCCTTGTCGGCAGCCGACATCAGGGGGCGCGGCTGGGTGTCGATCACGCACAGGTTGCCAAGCACCAGCCCGCCGTCGAGCACCAGCGGCATACCGGCGTAGTAGCGAATGCCCGGCTCGCCGGTAACCAGCGGGTTGCAGCGAAAGCGCTCGTCCTGCTGGGCATCGCAGACCTCGACGCTGTCGCCGATCGCCACGCTGTAGGCACAGAAGGAATCGGCGCGTGGGGTCTCCTGCAGGTCGGTACCCACCCGGGCACGGAACCACTGCCGCTTGCGGTCGAGGATGGTGATCAGGCAAATGGGGGTCTTGAAGTACAGCGCGGCAATCTTCACCACTTCATCGAGGAACGCATCGCTGTTGCTCTCGACGAGACACGGGTGTGCATCGATCAAGCGCTGCCGGCTCAGCTCGTTCATCGGAAGGGGCGGGTAAGGAGCCAGCATCGTTCTTCTCTCGGTCGTTGATCGCCCAAACGGGAGCCGGAATGCCTTTGGCAGGCCTTCTCGGCACATGATAACCAAATGACATCACACCCTATAGAGAGTTGCGTAAATCTTGGTGACCGTCCAGCCGTTAAGAACTCTGCGCATCCAGCTGGCGATGGCGGGCTCGTGGATATCAGACCCCCGTCAAGCAATGGCGTGCCACCAACGCGTACACTGCTGCCACTCAGCACGGTTGTTCATGAGGTTCGCGGCCCAACCCAGTTTTCCAACGGCCCGCCAAGGACCCTGTCGCGCCGTTGAACAGGCGTAGCGGCGCGGCGGCAATTGGTCGAAAACGCGAAAGAAGGCGGAACACGCGGCCCCTTCGAGCGCTCTTAGCTTGCAGACCCGCCCCATTGCCCCCGATTAACGCGCTCGCCTTGATGATATGGATCAGTTGACCAAGCCAGCCCCCGACGATTCGCTTACCGAGCGCCTCAGTTTCCTCGCCAATGGTGGGCAGACTGGCCAGCTGCTGCGAGCCCTCGATAGCAGCACCTCGCCCCTGGGCAGCCCAGCCGGCTGGTCGACGGCCCTGAAGACCCTGATGGGTACCGTGCTGCCGGTCAAAGCGCAGATCGTGCTGTTCTGGGGCCCTAAGTACATCGCGCTGTACAACGACGCCTACGCGCCGAGCATCGGCAACAAGCACCCGCGCGCCCTGGGCCGCCCGGCGGTAGAGAACTGGTCAGAGCTGTGGGACGACCTCGAGCCGCTGCTGCGCGGCGTACGTGAAAGCGGCGAGACCTTCTCCGCCAAGGACCGCCCCTTCTACATCGAGCGCCATGGCCGCGGTGAAGCGGTGTATTTCGATGTTTCCTACTCGGCCGTGCGGGAAGCGGACGGTTCGGTCGGCGGCGTACTGTGCGTGGTCAATGAAACCACCCAACGCGTGCAGTTCGAGCGCCGCCAGGCCTTCCTGCTCGAACTGGGCCAGGCGCTGCCGTCGGTCAGCGAACCGGACCAGGTCGAGGCCATGGTCCTGCGCAGACTGGCCGAAGAGCTGAATGCCTCGCAGGTGTTCTTCGCTGAAAACCTCGAGACCGAAGCGGCGTTGAGCCTGCGCCAGAGCGTGGTCCCCCAGGCGCCATGCGGGCAACCGCTGCACCCCTACAGTGCCGAGCAGAACGCGGTCCTGTTGGGCGGCCGCTCGCTGATCCAGGAAGGCGGCGACGGCGCGCCCGCTGCCATGCATGTCCCGGTGGTGCGCCATGGCGTACTCGAGGCGGTGCTGGTGATCGAGCACGACAGCCACCACCTGTTCTCAGAATTCGAAGCCGACCTGGCCGAAGAAACCGCCAAACTGGCCTGGGTGTGGATCACCCATGCCCGTGCCGAAGTGGCGTTGCGTTTGAGTTCCACGCAGCTGTCAGCCATGTTCGACCAGGCCGGGGCCGGCATCGCCGTGTGTGATGCAGAGATGAAGCTGGTGCGTGTGAACGACCACTATTGCCAGATCGTCGGTCGCAGCCGTGCACATCTTCTCGGTCAATGCCTGTACGAGTTGGCCGAGTCAGGCGAGAGCGCGCCGGTCACCTCGGCCTGCGAATACAGCGTTCGCCACGGTCGCCCGTTCGAAAACACCCGCTGCCACAGCCGCCCCGATGGCAGCGTGGTGTGGGTGCAGAATCACGTATCACCGCTGCTCGATGAACAGGGCAAGGTCGTAGGGACCATCTGCGTGTGTGTCGATATCAGCGAACGGGTGCGCGCCGAGGCGGAACTGCGCCTGCTCAACGAGTCCCTCGAAGACCGCGTCGCTACGATGGTGGCGCAGCGTGAAGCGGCGGTCGCGCAGTTGCACGAAGCCCACAAGATGGAGATGGTCGGTCAACTCACCGGCGGCATCGCCCACGATTTCAACAACCTGCTGACGCCCATCATGGCTTCGCTGGAGCTGATTCGCCGGCGCCTGCCGGACGAGCGCTGCAGCAAACTGACAGACGGTGCGCTGCAGGCTGCCGACCGTGCGCGCATTCTGGTCGGCAGGCTGCTGACCTTTGCCCGTCGTCAAACCCTCAAGCCGCAGCCCGTGGCGCTGTGTACGCTGATTCGCAACATGCGCGACCTGATCCAGCGCTCCCTGGGGCCGATGGTGGAGCTGCGCATCGATATCCCGGAGCGCATGCCCACGGTGTTCATCGACCCACACCAGCTGGAGTTGGCGGTGCTCAACCTGGCGGTCAACGCCCGCGATGCCATGGGCGAAAACGGCCGGCTGAGCATCGTTGCCGAACTGAACGACGTGCACGGCGAGAATAGTTCAGGCCTGGGCAGCGGCCAGTATGCCCGCCTGGTACTCAGCGATTCGGGCTGCGGCATGGACGAGGAAACGCTGCGCCGCTGCGCCGAGCCGTTCTACTCCACCAAGGGTGTGGGCAAAGGCACCGGCCTGGGTCTGTCCATGGTTCAGGGTCTGCTGGTGCAATCCGGTGGCGGCTTCGCCATCGACTCGTCGCCTGGACACGGCACCCGGGTCAGTCTGTGGCTGCCGACCACCGATGCGCCGGTCGCCTGCGAGAAGCCAGAACGTGACGGTGAAGTGCCGCACGCGCCGCGCCCGACTCATATCCTGCTGGTCGATGACGAGACCCTGGTACGCGAAACCACCAGCCTGCAACTGCACGACCTGGGCTACGAGGTGACCGAGGTGGATTCGGCCGCGGCAGCCCTCAAACTGGTCGACGAGGGCCTGCGTCCGGACGCGCTGGTGACCGATCACATCATGGAAAACAAGACCGGTGCCCAGCTCGCCCAGGAGTTGCGCCAGCGAATGCCTGCCCTGCCGATACTGATCATCACCGGCTACGCCAACCTGACGCCTACCCAGATCAGCAGCTTCGAGGTATTGGCCAAGCCCTTCCGCCGTAGGGACCTGGCAGATCGCCTTGCGCAGCTGCTGACCACCGACCATTCGGCCAGCTGAGCAGGCAGCGTCCCTTCAGATCCGCTGTCAGGATAATCGGTTCGGCTCCTCGACGCTGAGAGGCTGAGAGGCTGATGCCCAGAGCCTGAGCCGGAACATCGCTGCGTTGCTCGGCCCTCGGGAATCTGCATTGGCGCCCACCTTGCCTGTCAGCCGCGGCTCCTCGAGCCACAGATCAAGCCGCAGAACCCACCTGCCGCGCAGGAAGCTCAGCCTCCCGCGTAGTCAGCTGCTGACGCAGGCGCAATACCAGCTGTGAGATGGAGCGTGAGCTGGCCAATTCGCCGCGCTGGATGCCGTCGGCACGCAACAGTACGTGATCGCTCTGGGGTGCGCGGATTTCCAGGGTCAGGGTGCCATCGGCTTCGACGGTGCAACGGCAGTTGAAGGGCAGAAAGGCGGATTCCACGATCTGCCGTTGTTCCAGGATGGACATCATCACAGTGCACCTCGAATGCTGAGCGCGTATTTATAGGTAGGGACAAAGAAATGCCTGGCGGCGTCTAGTTAATAAGTTCGCCATTAGCCATTAATAAAAACCCATGCATCAAGAGTGCCAAAAATTTTTCCAATAAAAACAGCGGTGTTCAAAATATTCATCATGCACAATGCAACAATTCGTCAATACGCCTCGGCATTTTGCATGACTCAATGACACGGGGCAAAAAGCACTGACTGATTAAAATTGCCGTTCATCCTGTAGCCGTTATTCAATTCGAACGAAACGCTCGGAAATCAATTCGTATTTCCTGAGGCAGGCCTCACCCTGAACAACAAGGAGATGAAAAATGGCTCATAGCAACCCAGGCAACTTTGCAAATGATCGTAACAAAGCGGCCGAGGCAGGCCGCAAAGGTGGCAAGAACAGCGGCGGCAACTTTGCCAACGACCGCCAGAAGGCTGCAGAGGCAGGCCGCAAGGGCGGTCAGAACAGTCATGGCGGCGGCGGTGGTAGTAAGCAAGAATCCTGACAGCGAGAAAGCCAGGCTTTTTTGGCCTGGCTTTTATGGCGGTATAAACGCTGTTCAGCAAAGACACACGCACTTATATTTGTACAAACAATCCCCTTGTACAACTTACGGCTTTATTTAATCAAGCATCATTATTCGCCAATTCCAAACCTGTACAACAGCACCCCCACACTTGGTAGCTTTTCCAAAACTCTCTTTCCTATACAAACCCAACAAACGTACAACTTATAACAGCAGGCCCACCCGCAACTTCATTTGGCAGCAGTTCTCCTGGGCCATTGGGCCAGGCGTCACCCACTTTCAGTTGTTTATAGAGCTCGTCCGGTACCGTCTGGCAGCATGCTGTCCGTGAACCGGTACAGGCTCATTGAGCACAGCCATACAAGACCCCCGCCAGGCAGACGCGCACAGTGGAGCCCTCACACAGGAGGCCTCATGAATAACGCGACCGCACTTCAAGGACACCCCCAGGACTGGGCACTGCTGTTTTTACGTGTGACGGGTAGCATGTTGCTGCTGGTCGTGCACGGGCTGCCCAAGGTGCTCAACTTCCAGGCCGAGCTGGGTTTGATCGAAGATCCGTTCGGGCTGGGCCCCTACCTGACGCTCGGCCTGGCCATCTTCGCCGAGGTGCTGTGCCCGTTGTTGATCATCGCCGGAGCATTCACCCGGCTGGCCACCCTGCCGATACTGGCCGTGCTGGTGGTATCGCTGGCAGTCGTGCACCCCGAATGGAGCCTGGGCGAAGGCCAATTCGCCTGGCTGCTGGCGATCATTTTCACCACACTGCTGGTCGCCGGCCCCGGCACATTCGCCCTGGGCAAGCGGTTGCCCTGGCAATGAGGCGCCTCGCATTGCCGCTGGCCGCAGCTGTGTCTGTGGCCGGCTCGCCGGCCGAGGCGAATGAGCAGCCGGGTTGGCGCCTGCTCGGCCGCAACTACTTTCTGCACAGCGATACGCGCACGGGGCCGGCGCAAGCTGGTTATCGCCAGGAATGGGCACAGGGTTTGATTGCCGAGCTGCGCTCCGGGTTCACGCCTGGCCCGCTCGGCCTGGGCGTGGATGCCCAGGGTTTCGTCGGCCTGAAGCTGGATGGCGGGCGCGGCCATGCCGGTACCGGCCTGCTGCCGCGCGACTCGGCTGGGCGCGCCGAGCGTGAATACGCTTCGGCCGGCGCGGCGCTGAAGCTGCGTTATGGCGAGAGCCTGCTCAAGGCTGGCGAGATGCGCGTCGCAACACCAGTCTTCGCGACCGCCGACAAGCGCCTGCAACCGGAGTATGCCAACGGTCTGATGCTCGACAGCCCCCTGTCGCCCTCGCTACAGCTGCAGGCCGGGCGTTTCACCGCCTTCAAGAACCAGGCAAACAGCACAGGACGCGACGATTTCAGCGGTTACGGCGCCAGTACCCGAGGCAGCGGTATCAGTCTGCTCGGCACCCGTTTCTCACCACCTGGGCCATTTTCCGCAGCGCTCTATGCCGCCCAGCTGGACGATACCTGGCGCCAGGCCTACCTGAACCTGAAGCTGCAAGAAGGCGCACTGAGCCTGGATGCCCATCTTTATCGCACCCGTGACCAGGGCACCGCCAGTGCCGGGGCCATCGACACCCAGGCGTACAGCCTGGCCGCAGGCTACCGCTTCAGCGCCCAACACCTCATGCTGGCCTATCAGCGCATCGAGGGCGATACGCCATTCGACTTCGTCGGAGGCGACTCGATCTACCTGGCCAACGCGATCAAGTACGCCGATTTCAATGGTGCCAACGAGCGCTCCTGGCAGCTTCGTTACGACCTCGACATGACCTCACTGGGCATCAGCGGGTTGAGCTTGATGGCGCGCTATGTCAGCGGCCGCGGTATCGATGGCAGCCAGGCTCCCAAAGGTGGCGCCTATAACCCCTACGATGGGCGAAGCGGGCGCTACGTGCCGCAGCAAGGTGTCGACGGCAGACACTGGGAGCGTGATGTCGAGCTGCGCTACCAGGTGCCCAGCGGTTCGGCCAAGGATCTGTCGATCAGCCTCGCCCACGTCGCCCATCGCGCCAACGCAGCGCAAGCCGGCGATGACATCGATCGACTTTACCTGGTGATCGAGTACCCGATCGATGGCGCCTTCTGAGCGGGCCTGAGGCACGAAACGCGCAATCGGCGAGGGCCAGCCGTGATCGATTCGACATACGGCATGCAGTGTGACTGAAATCATCCGCGCAAGCGTCTACAGTCGGGTTATGGGGCTGGTAATCATTGGTCAAACAGTTCGAACTTTTCGCTGTTCCGGCACCCTGTATGAACATTGCAAACGACGTTCGGGAACACCATGATCAAATCCGCCAAACATCGCGCCACCGTTATCTGTCACCAGCAGGGCAAAGTCCTGCTGGTGCGCAAGGCCGACGCGAAATGGACGCTGCCAGGCGGCAAGATCGAGGCCCACGAAGGGCCGGCCGAAGCGGCATCGCGTGAACTGTGCGAGGAAACCGGGCTGGACAGCCAGGCCCTGGAATTTCTCGCCCTGCACCAGTTCGACAGCCGCCCCCATCACGTCTTCCGCGTGACGGTGCCGGAAACCCTGGCTGCGCGCCCACTGAACGAGATCGCCGATTGCCGCTGGTTCTCTGCCGTCGACCTTAACGAGGCGATCAAGAAGCCGGCGCGCAAGCTGCTCGAACTGTACTTCGCCGGCAATAGCGGGGAGCCCGCCTGAGCACCAGCGTGCTGACACGATCAGTCGCCCTCGATCATCTCTCGGCGCACTCTCGAAGTGCCGATGTTCGTGGTGCTGCAACCGCCGTCCCCAGCCAAACCTGGGGTTACCTCAAGCACCCGCCCTGGCTGACAGGCGGCTTTTGCCCATGCGCCGCTCCAGCCGCGCACGGGCTGCGCTTTATGCCAGCTTGAAGCGGTTGACCTGCGCCTGCAGGTCGGCGCCCAGGCGCGCAAGGTCGATACTGGCCGCCGAGGTTTCCTCGGTGGCTGCCGAAGATTGCTCGGCCACGTCGCGAATGCTCGACACGCTGCGGTTGATCTCTTCGGCCACCGAACTCTGCTGCTCGGCAGCGGTAGCGATCTGCTGGTTCATCTGTTGGATTTCCGAAACCGCGGCATTGATCGCGTTCAGCGCGCCATTGGCCTGCTTGGCGGCGTGCACCGTGGTTTCCGCCTGGGCGCAGCTCTGCCCCATCATCGCCACAGCCTTCTCCGCGCCGTTCTGCAGATTGCCGATCAGCCCCTCGATCTGCTCGGTGGACTCATGAGTACGGCGCGCCAGGGCGCGTACTTCGTCGGCTACCACGGCGAAGCCGCGCCCCGATTCGCCCGCCCGTGCGGCCTCGATGGCCGCGTTGAGAGCCAGCAGGTTGGTCTGTTCGGCGATGCCCTTGATGACGTCGAGCACGGTGCCGATGTTGCCGCTGTCATGCTTGAGCGCTTCGATGGCATGGGCCGAGTCCTCGATGGACACCGCCAGTTTCTCGATGCGCGATACCGCCTGCTGGACGGTCTGCTGACCTTCCTGGGTCTGTTCGTCGGCGTTGCGGGCATACTCGGCGGCCGATTCGGCGTTGCGTGCGACATCCAGCACGGTGGCGGTCATCTCGTTCATGGCGGTGGCCACCTGCTCGGTTTCCATGCGCTGCTGCGCGACCCCGGCACTGGTCTGCTCGGTAACCGCCGACAGCTCCTCGGCCGCCGTAGCCAGTTGCGCCACGCCATTGCCCAGGCGCCCCAGCAGGTCGCGCAGACTCTGGGTCATGTCCTGCATGGCCTGCATCAATTGGCCAAGCTCGTCGTGGCGGTCGACCTCGATATCACTGGACAAGTCGCCATTGGCCACCTGCTGTGCCACGCCGACTACACGCTGCAGCGGGCCTACGATCACGCGGGTGATCACTAAAGCACACAGCAGCCCCAGCACGAAGGCAATGCCAGCAGCGCTGAACAAAAGGGTTTTGGCCTGGCTGGCATCACGGTTGAGCAAGCTGAATTGCAACTCCAGCGATTTGTCGGCGGACTCCGCGACCTGGCGCGCCCGCTGGGTCATGTCGTCCTCGGTGGTCCCGTAAGTGGCAATTGCCTTGCGCATATTGCCGAACTGCTCGTTGTACCGCTGCAACTGGGCCAACGCCGCCTCGACATCGGCCTGGTCGGACGGACTGCTGAGCTCGCGGGTCAGGTTACGGCCCTTCTGCTCCAACGACACGAAGTGCTGCTGCAGCAACGTGGCGTATTGCTCGTCCTTGCGCAGCAGAAAATCCTTTTCCCGGCGTCGGGCTTCGAGCAGCTCCATGGCCAGCGAATTGGCCTGGTTAGCCTGGTTCAGCACGTCGATGCTGGTCTGGTCGCCGGTCAGGCGGATCTGCTCGACGGCGGCCTTGCGCAGACGCTCTTCCACAACCGAAAAGCGCTCTAGCGCAGCTCGGGCTGCATTCTCCATGGCCTCCTGCGCCGACTGACTGCTTTCAGTGGCTTGCTTGAGGCTCTGCAATTCATCGCGATAGCCCTGCACGTCCTCCTGGATCTTGCGCATCAATGCCTTGTTCTGTGGGCGCTGCATCTGGTCTTCGCTGGCCTTGGCCTGCTGCTGGATCTGGTCGGTCAGGGCAACGGCCTGCTGCATGTACTTATCGTCGTCGCGCAGGATGAAGTTCTTTTCCTGCTGACGCGCCTCGGTCAGCTTGGCATCGATGCTGCTCACGCCCAGCAATATGTCGAAACGTCGCAAGGTGGTTTGCAAAGCCGACTGGCCGACCCAGACGATTGCCAAGGTAATGGCCAGGATCAGGCCGAAACCACTGAACAGCTTCTTTTTGACGCTCATGTTGAGCAGTAGGTTGGCAACGGACATTGAGTAACTCCCTGATAATTCGATTAGGCCAAAGCCCTTTGGTCACGTGCGCTCCGGCACCTGCAGCAGTGTGCGAACAGCTGTCAAACGCATTGGCCGGATTTCCCGCGGCGTTCCCCCACCTATCGGCGGGCAGAAAAGAAACTGTAAATTTTGTAAACATCGGCAGATGGCCTTCCACGCGGTGACGCCGGCCAAGGCGACACAGGTGTGCGCAGCAGGCGATAACTGCATCTCGGTTCAAAAGCGGGCAGAGAGCGAATGGCGCAGACACAGCTGACCGGGCCGCGCCGGTCGCCATGGTGCAGATTCAGGGCCCTGGTGTAGCCCGGCGCTCGCCAGGCGACGAGGCTTGGTCAGGGTGCGGTAAGCGAGGCCCGCACCTTTTCCAGCAGCTCGTTCATCTTGAACGGCTTGGCCAGCAGCTCCATGCCGGTGCCGAGGAACACCTCACGGTTGATGGCCTTTTCGGCGTAGCCGGTCATGAACAGGATCGGCAGGCTCTGGCGCAGGGTGCGCGCCCGCCCGGCCAGTTCGCGGCCATTCATGCGCGGCAGGCCCACATCAGTGAGCAGCAGGTCGATCTGTGCATCACTCTGCAGATGTGCCAAGGCAGTTTCCACATCACCCGCCTGGATGCAGCGGTAGCCCGCCTCCTCCAGCACCTCGGCGACGAAGGTACGCACCGAGGGCACGTCCTCGACGATCAGCACCTGCTCGCCAGCGCCGCGCAGGTCCGCCTGTTCGGCAGCGCCCTGCACCAGTAGCGGCTCGCTGCTGACCGGCAGCATGATGGTCACCTCGGTACCACGCCCGGGGGCGCTGCGAATGCCGGCATGGCCGCCGGACTGACGGGCGAAGCCATAGATGGTCGACAACCCCAGGCCGGTACCCTGGCCTACTGGCTTGGTGGTGAAGAACGGGTCGAACACCTTGTCGATCAACGCATGCTCGATGCCGGTACCGTCGTCGCGTACCGACAGCGCGATATAGGCACCATCGGCGAGGTTCGGGTCGCCACTGAAATGCGCGGTATAGGTGGTCACCCAGATATGCCCACCCTGGGGCAGCGCATCGCGGGCGTTGATCACCAGGTTGAGCACCGCACTTTCCAGCTGGCTGGGGTCGACCAGGGCGATCGACGGCTTGCCGTTGAGCTCCAGTGTCAGGGAAATCTGCTCGCCGATGGTACGCATCAGCATGTCCTCCAACGAGCGGATGCGCTCGTTGACGTCGACCGCGCGGTTATCCAGCGGCTGCTTGCGGGCGAAGGCCAGCAGGCGATGGGTCAGCGCAGCGGCGCTCATCGCCGAATTGAGCGCGGCGTCGGTATACAGCTGCACGCGGTCCAGACGGTGTTCGGCGACCCGCTTCTGGATCAATTCCAGGCTGGTAATGATGCCGGTGAGCATGTTGTTGAAATCATGGGCGATTCCGCCGGTGAGGTTGCCTAGTGCCTCCATCTTCTGCATCTGCAGCAACTGTGCTTCGGTGCGCGCACGCTCGGCCACCTCGTGGGCCAACTGCGTGGTGGCATCGTCGAGCTGGGCCTTGTGCAGATGCTCGCGGCGGCGATGTTCGGTGACGTCCTCGACGAACACCAGGCTCACATCCGAATCCCGGTAGGGTGAGACCTGCCACTCTGTTTCCCGCGACTCGCCGTGCACCTGCATGGTCAGCGAGCCTCTCCAGCGCTCGCCGGCAGCCAGTCGCACGCGCAACTCATCGAGCATGCCTGCCTGGTCATCGGCAAAGCACTGGCTCAAGCCATGCTCATTGACATCGCCCTGGATCAGCTGGGCGAAGGCGTGATTACACTCGTGCACCGCCAGGTCGGCACCCAAAACGGCGATGGGCGCGCTGACGTTGACGAAGATTTCCCGGAAGCGCGCCTCGCTGGCGCGCAGCGCATCCTCGGTGACACGCACGCGCAGCAACGTGCGCAGGGTGGCAAGCAGCACGTCCGGATCGACCGGGTGGACCAGATAAGCGTCGGCCCCTGCCTCCAGACCGGTGACGATATCCCCGGTCTGGATCGACGCGGCGGACACGTGAATAACCGGCAGCAAGGCGGTACGCGGTTCGGTTCGCAGCGTGCGGACGATATCGAAGCCACTCATGTCCGGCAGGTTGACGTCGAGAATCAACGCATCGATCGGCTCGCCGCGAATCAGCGTCAGGCCCTCGCTGCCGGTGCCGGCCTCCAGCACCTGATAGCCATGACGTTCCAGGCGCCGGCGTAGCGCATAGCGGGTGGCGGCGTTGTCGTCGACGATCAGGACACGGCTGTCAGTGCTCATTGGCCACCTCTGCGGCAATGGCCAGCGGAATGATCACGAAAAACACCGAGCCGACGCCGGGTTCGCTCTGCATCCCCACCTCACCACCGAGCAGGGCCGCGAAGCGCTTGCACAGCGACAGCCCCAGGCCGGTGCCACGCAGGCGCTTCTGCAAGGGCGAATCGATCTGCGAGAAATCCTCGAACAGGTCGTCATGCAGCTCGGCGGCGATGCCGATGCCGGTGTCGCTTACCGCGAACCGTATGCGGTCGGTGCCTTCCAGGCGCGCCGAGACCCGTACCTCGCCACGGGCAGTGAACTTCAGCGAGTTGGAAATGAAGTTGCGCAGGATCTGCGCGAGCTTCTTGTCATCGGTGTACAGACGCGGCAGGCCGACCGGCTCTTCGAAGATCAGGTCCACCGCACTGGCATCGACGATGGGCCGGAACATACCGCGCAGCGCCGAGAACAGGTCGAACATGTCGAACCAGGCCGGGGAAATACTGATGCGCCCGGCCTCGATCTTGGCCAGGTCGAGCAGGTCGTCGACCATGTCGCTGAGCTCGCGGGCGGCGGTGCTGACAAAGGCCACCTGGCGGTGCTGTTCCGGACTCAGCGGGCCGTCGAGTTCGTCACTGAGCAGGCTGGTAATGCTCAGGATAGAGCCCAGCGGCGTGCGAAACTCATGGCTCATATACGACAGGAAGCGGCTCTTCAAGTCCGAGGCTTCGCGCAGCGCCACAGCCTGGTTGTCGAGTTCGGCATACAGGGCCAGTACGCCCTGATTGGTTTCGTCGAGCTCTTCACGCAGCGCGGCACTTTCCTGCTGCAGACGGGCGATCAGGGCGGCCTGCTCGGCGTGGATGAGGTTTTCGGACTCAGCCATGGCTGGCCTCCAAAGCGATGACCACGACCGTGACATCGTCACGCCCGCGGCAGAAATCCCGGTGCAGCACAGCGGCAATCACTGCGGGATGACGATAGGCCAGGCCCGGATAGTCGGCCAGATTCCAGCGCGACTGCAGACCATCGCTATGCATGATCAACAACTGGCCGCTCACCTGTTCGAAGTCGAACGGCTGTGCCTTGCGGTACTGCGCGCCGACGATGCCGGGATGCGAGGCGAGCCCCCGGGATCTGCCCGCGCTGATCAGGCAGGCCGCGATATTGCCGATGCCGACGAAGCGCAGGTTGCCGGTGTCGAGCCGCGCCTGGGCAATGGCCACCGCACCACCGCGGCTGCCGTGCATGGCACGGTGCAAGTCTTCGATCAACAACAGCGGGTCGTTGAACGGCCCGGGGACGAACGCCTGCGTGCCCGCCAGGGCAGCCTGCTCGGCTTCCTCACCGTGGCCCAACCCATCGATCACCAGCGCGCTGATGGCGTTGTCGCTGAGCGCCACGTGCCAGGCATCGCCACACGCCGGGTCGCCGTGGAGGGCATGCTGGCTGACACCGATGGGCAAATCAGGCTTTTTAGCGGTGCGCGGGTACAGGCGCGCGAGCAGCACGGCACCACGGGCATCGGCGTAGGCGTCGAAGACATCCGCCTGGCGGGTGATGGCGCCCAGGCCGATACCCTGGGTGCCGCCAGTGGAATACCCGTCCGCCAGACAGGCGCCGAGGTCGAAGCCCGCGGCGCGGTCCACGGCGATGACCTCCACGCCAGCGCCGTTGCTGCGTGGCAGCACCCGCAGGTGCAGTTCACCACGACCGGCGTGCTTGAGCAGGTTGCTGGCCAGTTCGGTGACCACCAATGCGACACGCCCGGCGTCCGCCTCGTCGAAGCCCTGCCCCTCGGCCAGTTTCTGCGCAGTGCGTCGGGCATAGCCGATCTGGCTTTCGTCGTCGATGGGCAGCACCTGGGTGACACTGCCGCTGATACTCATGTCCATCGAGTGATCGTGATCCTGGTGCCTTTGCCCGGTTCGGTGTCCAGTTCGAATTCATCGACCAGGCGCTTGGCGCCGGTCAGCCCGAGCCCGAGGCCGCCACCGGAGGTCCAGCCATCGGTCATGGCCAGCTTGAGGTCGGGGATACCCGGGCCTTCGTCGCGGAAGGTCAGACGCAGGCCGACGCGGGTGCTGTCATCGAGCACCTGCCAATCCATGTCGCCACCGCCGCCATAGACCATGGTATTGCGCGCCAACTCGCTGACCGCGGTTACCAGTTTGGTCAGGTCGATCAGCCGCATGCCGCACTCGGTGGCCAGCTTGCGGGTAGTCTGGCGGGCCAGCACCACGTCCTGCTCGATGGCAATCGGCTGGGTACCGCTGCTGCGCACGATCATCGCCGGGCTACTCGCTCGCGCAGCAACTGCATGCCGCGCTCGACGTTCAGCGCGGTGCTCACGCCGGGCAGGGTCATGCCCAGCTCCACCAGGGTGATGGCCACCGCCGGCTGCATGCCGACCAACATGGTCTCGGCGTCCATGACACGCGACAGGCCGGAAATGGTGCCGATCATCCGGCCAATGAACGAGTCGACCATGTCCAGCGCGGAGATATCGATCAACACGCCACGGGCCGAGGTTCTGCTGATCAGCTCGGCGAGGTCGTCCTGCAGGGTCAAGGCCAGTTGGTCGTGCATGTCGACCTGAATGGTCACCAGCAGAAACTCACCCATCCGTAAAATCGGAATGCGCTCCATGGGCTCACACCGCTTTGTCGAGGCTGATGCCCTGGCGGCTCAGCGCCAGCTTCAGGGCGTCGGCCATGTTGGCCTTGGTAATCACGCCGTCCAGGTCGAGCCCCAGGTGCACGATGGTCTGGGCGATCTGCGGGCGGATACCGCTGATGATGCAGTCCGCGCCCATCAGGCGGATGGCGGTCACGGTCTTGAGCAGGTGCTGGGCGACCAGGGTGTCGACGGTCGGCACGCCGGTGATGTCGATGATGGCGATCTCCGAGCCGGTATCGACGATGCGTTGCAACAGCGACTCCATCACCACCTGGGTACGCTGGGAGTCCAGGGTGCCGATCATCGGCAGGGCCAGGATGCCGTCCCACAGCTTGACCACCGGCGTGGACAACTCCAGCAATTCTTCCTGCTGGCGCTTGATCACCGCCTCACGGGATTTCTGGAAGGTGCGGATGGTATGCAGCCCCAGGTTGTCGAGCAGCTCGGACACATCCAGCAGTTGCTGGGCCTGTTGTTCGGGCTGGTCGCGGTAGTGACGCTGCAGCAACGCGAACAGCGGCCCCTTGAGCGCGAAGATGAAATTGGCGGTCTGGTGCGAGTCATGGCCGAGCAAGGCGCGGCTGGCCGACAGGCGCTCGAGAAACTGACGCACCTTCTCCCAGCCCGCGGTGGCGATATTCGAACCGGTGTCGCTTTCCAGCGCAGCCAGGGTAAGCAGGATGAACTCGCTGGTCTGCTGCTGCAGTTCCTGTTCCTTGAGGCCACGGGTCGAGCCACTGGCCTCCAGGCCTTTGCTCCATTCATCCAGCAATTGCGCCTGGTTATTGTTGATTGCTTGGACGGTGCCGGTCTGCAGTGCTGCCATGAGCCATAACTCCTAAACGGATACAGGCCGACTTTATTAATCGGCATAAGACAGTGACATGGGGGGGTGGCAATAGTTGGAGCGGTTTTGCCGCGCATAGTACGGGGAATTGCCCCCGTTGAAGAAGCAAAAAACCATCCCTGACCGCCATCATTCACCGCCTGGCTGAATGACCCTACAAAACGCGTGTTCGGGCCTGGTCTGAGAGCCTGTACAAACCGCTCAACACCTGAGATTCCAGGGCTTCTGTAGCACTTTGCGGGCTGCCAAAAATAATGGCGACATGAGATTACTGCCACCCCTATACTGGATGCACTC
The DNA here is from genome assembly GCF_003253735.1 of Pseudomonas sp. URMO17WK12:I2. Classification (GTDB taxonomy): domain Bacteria; phylum Pseudomonadota; class Gammaproteobacteria; order Pseudomonadales; family Pseudomonadaceae; genus Aquipseudomonas. Next base: position 191,485 of record NZ_QKYW01000002.1, read on the forward strand.
CAATGACATGGAACTGCACCCATGCGCCTCGACACGCTGACACTCAAGACCCGCCTCATCATTGCAGTGGCCATCCCCTGCATCGCCTTGATTCTGGTCGCCATGACCAGCCTCACCAGCATGTCGAACATGCAGAAGGAAGCCAACGCGCTCTACCTCAATACATCCGCGCCCATGCGCGCCATGGCTGAAGCGGCCTCGCGAATACCGCGCATGCGCGTGGGCATCGACATGATGCTGCTGCAGGAAACCGCCCTGCGTGACGAGCGCGGGGTGAAAACCCGGGTACAGGAGGCGCTCAACGAGGACATCCCCGGCATGCGCGAGGCCATGCGCCATGCGGTCGAGGCCCAGGTCAATCCGGAACGCCGGGCCCAGGCCCAGCGCCTTCTGGATCAGTTCGAGGCGATGGTAAGCGCGGAGCTCATGCCGATGCTGCAGGCCCTCGACGCCGGTGACATGCCCCGCGCCCAGCAGATCTACCGTGACCAGTACGCCAAGAGCTACGGCGTGATGCGCCAGGGTGCCGGTGAACTGCTCGACACCCTGCTGCAGCAGGCCGAACAGCAAAACCAGCGCAGCACCGACAACTATGAGCAGGGCCGCGTACGTCAGCTGATGATCATCGCCTTGGGCCTGCTGGTCTCGTTCGTCGCCTCCTGGCTGATCGTCACCAACCTGCGTCGCCGCGTCTCGACCCTGCAAAGCAGCCTGGGGTATGCCGCCGACAACCTGGCACTCAATTCGCGCATCGAACTCAGTGGCAGCGACGAGCTGAGCGACATCGCCCAGAGCTTCAATCGCTTCCTGGAAAAGGTCCACGGCATCATGCAGCAACTGGCTGGCAACTCGCGGGAGCTGTCCAGCATGGCCCGTGACGTGGCCGAGCGTGCACGCCTGACCCAGAGCAACTGCGTGGCACAGAGCGACCGCACCGTACAGGTGGCCACCGCCATCCACGAGCTGGGCTCGACGGTCAACGAAATCGCCGGCAACGCCGAGAACGCCGCCCAGGTAGCCCGTGAAGCGACCGGCTACGCCAATGACGGTCGCGAAGTGGTGGACCAGGCCAACCGGCAGATCGACGCACTGAACGGCGAGCTGGAGCAAACCGCCAAAGTGGTCGGCGCGCTGGCCGGGCAGATCGAGGCGATCAGCGCGACGCTGGGCACCATACGCAGCATTTCCGAGCAGACCAACCTGCTGGCGCTCAACGCCGCCATCGAAGCCGCTCGCGCTGGCGAGCAGGGCCGCGGTTTCGCCGTGGTGGCCGACGAAGTGCGCACCCTGGCCAGCCGTTCGGGCGCCTCCACCGAAGAAATCCAGAAAGTCATCGACCGCTTGCAGGCCGAGTCGCGCTCGGCGGTCGAGGCCATGGCCAAGGGCCGCCAACAGAGCGAACGGGTGGTCGAATTTGCCGGCAAGGCCTCCCAGGCGCTGGCGCAGATCGATGGCCACATCAGCCAGATCAGCGACCAGAACATCCAGGTTGCCACCGCCACCGAGGAGCAGTCCGCCGTGGTCGAGGAGATCAACCGCAACGTCGAGCAGATCAACCAGTTCACCCAGGAGACTACCGTGATCGCCGACCAGTTGAACGACGCCAGCAGCAACCTGCAGAACCTGTCGCGCCAGCTCGACGAGCTGGTCGGCAACTTCAAGTTGTAAGCCCTGAGCCACCGTCGGCAGCATGCCGGCGGTGGTTCGCGATCACGCCTTTTTCTCGCCTCCTGGCGCCAGCAGGCGTGCACCCAGCAGCACCGCACCGCCCAGATAAGCCACCGCGCTCCACGCCGCCATCAGAATGCCGCCGAAGCGTTGGTCATCCAGCTGCGCGAAGCCGAACGCGCCCAGGCACAGCTCGGCGGGATAGATCAGCTCGGGCGCCATGATCAGCACCACGCCGAGCATGGTCATGTGCACGAAAGTCAGAAAAAAGCCGAACATCGCCGCCGCCAGGCCACGGCGCGAGTCACTGGCGAAGCCGAGCAGCCAGACACCGAGCCCGACGGCGAGAAAGCTGGCCTGCTGGGCGACGAATGCCCATACGTTGAGCGCTGCCGCCTCATGCAGCGGCGGCGCATGCCAGCCCCACACCACGACCATCTCGGCGGCGAAGATCAGCGCTATCGCTGCGCTGCTGTGGCGTAGCCAATCCACCCGCAGGCCGCTGCGAGCCAGGCCGATTGCCAGCAGCGGCGCGGCCAGCGCCACCACGCCCAGGTGCAGGAGCATATGGGCGGAAAACGCCGTGCGGCTCATCGCCGGCAGCGGCCCCAACCAGCAGGCGGCCAGCACCAGCAAACCGAGCAGCAGCGGCCAGTTGCGTGCAGGTTTGCCCACAACGGCGCCCTCTCTGCCCCGATCAATCATGGCCCGCTTGCGCCAGGGCCGTGGAGATTTCCTGCGCCGTATCAGCCGAGGTCATCTGCAGGGAGATCAGGCTGACCAGCTCACCGTCCGGGTTCATCAGGTATACCGAGCCGGTGTGATCGAGCATGTAGGTATCGCCCATCGGCACCTTGCGAACGTACACGCCGTAAGCCTCGGCAACCAGTTGGATCTGCTCCGGGCTGCCAGTCAAACCGACAATGCGTTCGTCGAAGAAGGTTGTGTAAGCGGCCAGCACCTCGGGTGTATCACGCTCCGGGTCGAGGCTGATGAACAGCGGCTGAAGCCGGGCGCCCTGCTCACCCAGGCCGTCAAGCACCTTGGCGATCTGCGTCAGTGTGGTCGGGCAGACATCGGCGCAGCGAGTGAAGCCGAAGAACACCAGCAGCCATTGGCCCTCGAAGCTCTCCTCGGTCACGCGGCCATGGGGGCCCTGCAGCTCGAACGGCCCGCCGATGCGCTGGCCGGCATCCACGGCAGCCGCCACCGGAACAGGCGCCGGCCAGAGCTGGTAGGAAAGCGGCAACGCCGCGAGCAGCAGCACGATAAGCAAGGCGCTGGCGATCCAAGTAGGTTTCACGTGCGCGGCCTCCTCGTCCATCGCCGGCAGCGCCCCAATGCCTGCCTCGACTTACTGACCGCGGGCGATCGAAGGCAGTGCGATCTGTTAATGGTAACCGCAGGTCTCAGGCGCTGCGGCTCAGACCTTGGCCGATGAAGACAGCTGCAGCCAGACCGAGAAGGCTCCCAGGCCGGCCCAGAAGACGGTGAACATCCATGGCGAGCGCAGGGAGAAACGCAGCGACTTGTAATAGCGGTCCTCGCTGGATTCATGCTCACTGAACAGCGGCGACTCGTCATAGGCATGACCGAACTTGGGCTCGCTGCGCAGCAGTTGCTCCTGCTTGAAATGCCAGTGCCCGATGATCGCTGCCGAGGCGCGGATGCCCGGCCAGGCATTCAGCGAACTGACGATCCCCAGCAGTGCCAGCAAGCTTGGCACCACCAGCGTGAACATATCGCCCCAATCCGGATTGGCATTGGCCATCGAAGAGGCGTAGGCGATGACCAGGAACGACTGGGCCGCGAGGTAGGCGTTGGTGCGATCGGCCATCAGGTTGGTTTCGTACTGGATTTCCCGCCGATAGAAATCCAGGCGCTCCTTGGGAGTACCGAACATCAGCGAGTCGGAAACTTCGCTATTTTCTGCAGAGGGTTCGGGATCGCTGGAGGTGATGATTCTGGACACGTGGAAGGGTACCGATACAGAGTGAAAAAGATGACAATGGCGCCGTGCAGCTGTGCTGCACGACGCGGTCTGGGCGATTAACGCTTGGCCTCAGTGTCCGGCGCTTCCGAGCGGGTCAGGAAGGCGTCGGTAAGCTGCGGCAGGTGATCCTTGATCCACTCGGCCATCGCCTCCTCCTGAGGCAGGATGGTCTCGCAGACACGCTGGGTTTCACGGTCACCAGCCGCCTTGGCTGCGGCGATCAGTACCGTGTAGGAGGCAATTTCCAGGTTCTCGAACACGTAGCCACTCATCGCGCCCTTGATCACCTCGTCGCTCATCACCGAGCCACCGACCGCCTGGCCGAATGCGGTGAGCTTGCCGGCGAGGTCCTTGAGCATCGAGGGCTTCTCGCCAAGGCGCTCCAGGCAGCCTTCCAGCAGTTCGAGCTGGCCCTTGGTTTCCTCGAGATGTTGCTCGATACGGGTCTTGAGCTTGGGATAGTGCTCGAGGCGGGATGCCTGGGCTTTCAACATCTGCTCGGCCTGCTGCTCCATTGCATGGGCATCGCGAAGCCAGCTCAACAGGTTTTCGGTCTTGGTCGCCATGATCATTCACTCCTGAATTGATTTGAGGATTCATTAGTGGGAACGGGGCGGTGCCCTATACGTTCGCAATTAGGGACGAGCGGTTATTAAACGCTTGTACAATTACCGAATGGTGGCCACCTCGATCGAACAAGCAACTTAACAACACCAGAGGCCACGAGAAATTCTGCACAACCCTGTAATAACCTATACAACCACTGATTTATATATAACTCTTTGTATAGATATAGTTATTCAACAATTGCGCAATTAAAATAAAAAGCCCCGCGGGTTGCGGGGCTCGGCATCATCTTGCGCTCAGGCCGTCGGGCGCTGGCGATGATCCAGATTGCGGCGGGTCCACATCATCTTGGCGGCGGTCGGGCTCACCGGTGCGCCGGTGAAGGTAGGCAGCTGGCGGCGCACCCAGCGGGCGCCGGTGCCTTTCCAGGAGATCTCGCCGCTGACCAGCTTCTGGTCGCGCTCGAGCTCGTGCGCCAGGGCACGCAGCTCGTTCTGATCAATAACTGTACGACGGTCCACCGCCCTGCACAGTTGTGTCGTGCCACCCTTGGCAACTGTCAGCAGAAATTTTCCATCCGGGCGCGGCGTCAAGGTGATGTCGTGATCGGGCAGCGCGGATGCAAGCACTTCAATGGCAACAGCAGTCATCGGAAAACTCCCTTGGTGAATGACGATTTAACGTCATTCGTTATTGCACACGGCATGCCAATCCAAGGAAGTTAGCAAACGCTTGAAAACAGGGCACTTCAGGTAATTTTCGCGGACGCCGATAATGCAAAGTGCAAGATGCAACTTGCGAGGCATCGCATTTTGCATGCCATCAAAATACAATTACCCCTGATTATTCCGAATTCATACTTGAAACACTATTGACCAGTTAATTTACAATGCTTACAAAATTAATATTCGACTGCCTATATATAGGCAGCGATAGCCGCTAGTTACGGCAAGACCGCCACCAGGCGGCCTCGCCGGTAGCGGCTGGTTCAAGGTCGCAGGATGACCTTGCGGCAATCGTCCTCCTGCTTGTCGAACAGGCGATAACCTTCTGCGGCGTCGGAGAGATTCATGCGATGGCTGATGATCACCTCCGGCTGCAACACGCCACTCTGGATGCGCTCCAGCAGATCCGGTAGCAGACCGTGCACATGGGTCTGGCCCATCTTGAAGGTCAGCCCCTTGTCGAATGCATCGCCGAACAGGAAGCCGTGGATGAAGCCTGCATAGACCCCCGGCACGCTCACCGTGCCGCCACGCCGAACCGCGGCGATGCACTGGCGCAACGCCTTACCGCTGCTGCCCTCGAGCTTCAGTTGAGTTAGCAGAGTTTCCGTGGCGCTACCCTTGGCCTCGAAGCCCACCGCATCGATGGCGGCATCCACGCCGCGGTAACCCTCGGTCTGCTCGATGATCGCCTCGGCCGGGTCATCGACCTTGTCGAAATTGATCGGCACCACGCCATAGGTTGCCCGCGCGTACTCGAGGCGGTACGGCTGGTTGTCGACCATGAAGATCTGCTTGGCGCCAAGCATCCGCGCGCACGCGGCGGCCATCAGCCCCACCGGCCCGGCACCGTAGATGGCCACGCTACTGCCCTCCTTCACGCCGCCATTGATCACCGCCTGATAGCCGGTGGGCAGAATGTCGGTGAGAAACAGCACGCGCTCATCGTCGAGTTCATCGGGGATCTTGAAGGGGCCGGCGTTGGCCTTGGGCACCCGCACCAGTTCTGCCTGGCCGCCGGGCATGCCGCCATACAGGTGGCTGTAACCGAACAGCGCGGCGCCGGAGGGAATCTGCTTCTTGTTGAGGATCGCGCCGCGGCCATCGTTGGTGGTTTCGCAGGCGGCATGCAGGTTCATGTCGCAGAAGAAGCAACTGCCGCAGGCGATCACGAACGGCACGATCACCCGATCGCCCTTGGCAACCGCCGTAACGGCGCTGCCGACTTCTTCGACGATGCCCATGAACTCATGGCCGAACACGTCGCCGTGTTTCACCTGGGGAATCTTGCCCCGATACAGGTGCAGGTCCGAGCCGCAGATCGCGGTGGCGGTCACCCGCAGAATGATGTCGTCGGGTTCCTGAATGACGGGATCCGCTACGTTGTCGACGCGAACGTCGTGGCTGCCGTGATAGGTCAATGCACGCATGCTGCTCTCCAGAACGAAGTTTATGGGCCTGTTCTAGAATCCGAGGAAACGCGGGCTCCTTTGGTTCAGCCACCTGGACAAGTGGCCGCTTACGCTTGTGGGGCGCGGTGTTGCAGCATGCCGAGAACACAGCCGACCCGCTCGGCGAGGCAGCCGCGCAGCTCGTGATAGGCCCAGCCGCGGCGCTGCAACTCGTCGCGGTACCAGGCCTGCTGACGACGGCGAAAGCTGTCGTCCTGGCGGGTGCCGTCCTGCACGAAAGGGAAATCGTCGGCGCACAGGAAGGTGTGCGCGTAAGGCCGTTCGGCCAGGCGCTGCAGCTCGGGCTCGGCGCGACCGAACATCGCGCCGCTGTAGAACAGCGTGGTCAGCGGCGAGGTGTCGCAGACCAGGTAGCGATTGGCGCCCTCGGCAGCAGCGTTCTCGTGGGCAACCTGGGTGCGGCCGATATGCAGCAGGTCGTGGTATTCGAGCGCGCCGTCCTTGGCCAGCCAGTGCTCACGGCCAAACTCGGCGACATGCACGCTACCCAACGCCTGGGCCAGGGCTGCGGCCAGGCTGCTCTTGCCGGTGGACTCGCCGCCCAGCAGCACGATGCGCTCGACGAAATCGGCATACACCGGCGGCGCGAGAAACCCCTTGAGGCCGTGGGGATCCTCACGCAAGCGGGTGCCGGAGATCGGCACGGCGCTACGGGCCTGATCGACGCAGACATGCTGCACCGGGTGGCCGAAGCACCGAGCCAGGTGCGCGGCAAAGCCATCGCCATAGCTTTCGCTGGTGAACACCGCATCGACCGTGCTGCCGAGTACCACCTGGCACAGCTCGGCGACGAACTGGCGCTGCTGGTGATCGGGCGCTTCGTTGTGCGGCAAATCGGGCAGCACCTTGCCCTCGCCGCGCCAGGCCTGGATGTGCGCAGGGGTGACCACCAGGGCCGGTACGTCGGCAAAGCGCGCCTGCAGCCAGCGCTGGCGGCGCGGTGCCTCGCAACCGGAAAGCTCGGGCAGCGAGTAGCTGAGCAAGGTGAGTTGTTCGCACTGCGCCAACGCCTCATGGATCAGCAGCTCATGGCCCAGGTGCAGGGGTGAAAACTTGCCGACCACCAGGCCGCGTCGAAAGGCTTTGCGCATCTCAGGCCAACCGCTCCTGCACCTGCAATGCGCGGCGCCAGCGGTACAGGCCGTACCAGGCGTTACACCAGAACAGGCCATACAGCCCGGCGGTGAGGTACAGCTCGCGGGAGGCGAACAGCGGCACGGCCAGGGTGTTGACCAGCAGCCAGCCATACCAGCTTTCCAGGCGTCGGCGCATCAACAGCAGTTGCGCCAGCACGCTGAAGGTCAGCACCAGGGAGTCCACCAAGGGCGCGTAGGCATCGGTAAAGCGATGCAGCAACAGACCGTAGGCGACGGCAACGATCACCGCCAGGGCCAGATAGCCGAGCAATGCCCGCGCCGGCGTGCGACTGATCGGCAGCTCGCCGCCGGCGTTGCCGCGCTGCCAGGCCCACCAGCCCATCACACTGGTGACGATGAAAAAGCCCTGCAGGGTAACGTCGGCATACAGCTGCACGGTAAAGAACAGCCAGCCGAACAGCAGGCAGCCGACGATACCCACCGACCAGGTGTGCACGCTGTTGCGCGCTGCCAGCAACACGGCGATCAGGTTGGCGATATCGGCGATCAGTTCCAGCGTACTGGGCATCAACGGATCCTTGTCGGGGCAGCCGTGCCGCCAGTGGGCCATGTCGAAGATAAGGTGAAAGGCACCGGGCAGGATGCCGGCGCGCAGCATAGCGCAAAGCTCACCGCCAACGCGCGCGGCCCTCACCCGACTTGCTACTATCGCCCGCTGCACAATCCGCGCGAGGCTGCCCATGAGTGATGACCGCCCCACCCGCACGCGCTCGCGACTGCCGGCGGGCAAGACACCGACCCTGGCAGATGTCGCCAAGGTCGCCGGGGTGTCACCGATCACCGTGTCGCGCACCCTCAACCAGCCCGAGATCGTGCGTGCCGAGCTGCGCGAAAAGGTCTTTCGCGCCGTGCAGCAGACCGGCTACGTGCCGGCCATGCTCACCGAAGCCAGCGCACGGCGCAGCCGGCTGATTTCCCTGCTGGTGCCGACCGTGGCCAACTCGATCTTCGCGGACACCGTGCAGGCACTGATCGACACCCTTACCGAAGCGGGCCACGAAACCCTGATCGGCCTGACCAACTACAGCGCCGAGCGCGAAGAGCAGCTGCTCGACACCATCCTGCGCCGCCGCCCCGACGGCATCGTGCTCACCGGCACCCTGCACACCAAGGCCAGCCGCACGCGCCTGTCGCGCTCGGGTATTCCCATCGTCGAATCCTGGGACCTGGCGCCACGGCCGCTGGACATGCTGGTGGGCTTTTCCCACGAAGCGGTCGGCGTGGCCATCGCCCGCTACCTGACCGCCAAGGGCTACCGGCGCTTCGCCGTGGTCACGCTTGACGACCCCCGCGGCCAGCGGCGCTGCGACAGCCTGGTCGGGGAACTGGCCGGTCAGGGTATCGGTGATGTGCCGCGGGTGGTGCTGCCGCCACCGGCTACGGTCGACCTTGGCCGCGAGGGGCTGCAACGTCTGCTGGCTGCTGGCGAGTGCCCCGAGGTGCTGGTGTGCAGCTCCGACACCCTGGCCCATGGCGTGCTGGTGGAGGCCGCCGAACGCGGCATCCGCGTGCCGGACGATCTGGCGGTGATGGGCTTCGGCGACCTGAATATCGCCGCGCACCTGCAGCCGTCATTGTCTACCGTGCACATCAACGGCGCCGAGATCGGCCTGCAGGCTGCTCGCGCCCTGCTGCAGCGCCTCGACCATCCAGATGCGGAGCCGGTGAAGGTGCGCATCGATACCGGTTTCAGCATCGTCGAGCGGCAGAGTGCGTGAGAGACGGCCCGTATTTCCAGCCCCGACTTAACTGCTTGGCTGCCGAGTGGCGAAAGCGGCCATCGGCGCAGTATCTGTGGGAGCGGGCCATGCCCGCGAAAAATCACGGGCATGGACTGGACGTCCCCGCCCGCTCCCACAGGAAAAACAGCAATGTCCGCTTTTGCCTTTGCAGCAGGACTAAAGCGCTACCCAATCGCTTGAATGATTACCTAATCAGCTTAACGTCCGGGATCACGCCGGTGGTTCGAACCACCCGGCGGCCCCCAACAAGAACGTCAAGCGAGGTAACAAGCGTGAATGACCACACCCCTTCCCAAGGCTGCGCGGACCAGGATCAGATCGCCTGGGTCCGCGTGGCATCGGTGTTCCTGCCCCTGGCCAATCCGATCAGCGATGCCAAGGTGCTGACCGGCCGGCAAAAGCCGATGACCGAGATCGCCATGCTGTTCGTGGAGATCGAAACCCGGGACGGCCACCACGGCCTGGGCTTCAGCTACTCGAAACGCGCCGGCGGCCCCGGCCAGTTCGCCCATGCCCGGGAGATCGCCCCGGCGCTGCTCGGCGAAAATCCCAGCGACATCCAGAAGTTGTGGACCAAGCTGTGCTGGGCCGGCGCCTCGGTGGGCCGCAGCGGTCTGTCGACCCAGGCCATCGGCGCCTTCGACGTGGCCCTTTGGGACCTGAAAGGCAAGCGCGCCAATCTGTCCCTGGCCCGCCTGCTCGGCGCCCAGCGCGACTCGGTGCGCTGCTACAACACCTCCGGTGGTTTCCTGCATACGCCACTGGATCAGTTGAAAGTGAACACCGACCTGTCCCGGGAGAAAGGCATCGGTGGCATCAAGCTGAAAGTCGGCCAGCCTGACGCGGCCCTCGACCTGCACCGCGTCGCCACCATTCGCCAGCACCTGGGCGACGGCTTCCCACTGATGGTCGACGCCAATCAGCAATGGGACCGCCCCACTGCCCAGCGCATGTGTCGACGCTTCGAGGAGTTCAACCTGGTGTGGATTGAGGAGCCGCTGGACTGCTACGACGCCGAAGGCCACGCCGCCCTGGCCGCCGCTTTCGATACGCCGATCGCCACCGGTGAGATGCTCACCAGCGTGGCCGAGCATGCCGAGTTCATCAAAGCCCGCGGCGCCGACTACCTGATGCCCGACGGGCCGCGGGTCGGTGGCATCACCCCGTTCCTGAAAATCGCCGCCATGGCCGAACAGGCCGGCGTGATGCTCGCCCCGCACTTCGCCATGGAGCTGCACGTGCACCTGGCTGCTACCTACCCGACCGAGCCTTGGGTCGAACACTTCGAATGGCTGGAGCCGCTGTTCAACGAGCGCCTGGAAACCCGTGACGGCCGCATGCTGGTGCCGAATCGCCCTGGCCTCGGGCTGTCGCTCAGCGAACGGGTGGCCGGCTGGACCGCCCAGCAGGTGGAGTTTGGCAGGCGCACATGAGTCCTGGCCCGAGCGAAACAGCCGCTACCGGTACCGCGCCGGTGGCGGCACATCGGCAAAGACAATTGACGTCATTTTTTTGTGTGCTGAACTCTTTATCCACAACAGGCGAAACACTACACTGCGCGCCCTGCGGCACATTCGCTACCGTAGGTAAAGGCCGCCAACCTGCGCGTTTTGGATTAAAGGTTGCGCGTGGCCGGTCGAAGTAGTGGAAATCCAAGGATCTTTCTCTTTCAGGAGCTGCAGCATGCAGTCGTTAAAGTCGCTATACGATTCAATCGAGATGCACTTTTTCGATACCCTGACCAAGAAACTATCCAGCCTGTTCCTGTTGGTACTGGTCAGCGGCCTGCTGGTCTGGGTGGCCCTCAGCCTGCGTGCCGATATCGTGCAACTGCTGCACGGCGCACAACTCGACCCTGCCCTGCTCAAGCAGGTCGAAGGCAAGCTCGACACCCTGGGCACTGCCCTGGCGTTCAGCGCCATCTTCACGCTGTGCATGGTCAGCTTCATGGTGTGGTACTTCCGCCATCTGATCGTGCGCCCGGTCGACAACATGACCCGCGCCCTGGAAGAAATCGCCAGCGGTGAAGGCGACCTGTCTCGTGACCTGCCGCTGCTGACCCATGACGAAATCCGCACCCTGGCCAGTACCTGCAACCGCTTCCTGGCCAAACAGCGCGAGATCATCAGCAATGTACAGGCGCTGACCGTACAGATCGCCGTGGAGTCCGCCCGTTCCTTGAAGAACATCAGCGACTCCAGCGACAGCGCCACCCACCAGGCGCGCTTCGCCAATGAAGTGATGAGCGAGAGCAACAGCGCCGTTGGCCGCATCGACGAAGTGTCGCAGCAGACCCAGGCGATTTCCGGCACCACCGCGCACAACCTGAGCATGGCCCAGGACTCCTACGCCGAACTGCTGGAAGTCACTGGCAATATCAGCGCCATCTCCACCAGCCTCAACGAATTCAGCACCCTGGTTTCGGCGCTCAATGAGCGCTCGTCGAACATCAAGTCGGTGGTCGGCCTGATCCAGCAGATTTCCTCGCAGACCAACCTGCTGGCCCTCAACGCTGCCATCGAAGCGGCCCGCGCCGGGGAAAGCGGTCGCGGCTTCGCGGTGGTCGCCGACGAGGTGCGTACCCTGGCGCAGAACGTCAGCCGCGCCACCGGCGACATCTCGCAGAACATCGACGCCATGCTCAAGGAGGTCAGCACCACCCACGAGCAGACCGCGCGCATCAGCCAGAGCGCCCGGGAAACCCAAGTGGTGGTCGAGCGGGCCACGGGCCATTTCGAAGCGATGATCAGCGATTTCGAATCCACCAACGGCAAGCTGGCGGAGATCGCCGAGCACATCCAGCAGGTGGCCGATGCCAATACCGGCATCAATGACCGCGTTACCCAGATCCACGCCGACAGCCAGGCCATCGACCAGCGCATGCAGCGCTCTGCCACCGCCACGCGGGACCTGTCGGCCGTAGCCGAGCGGGTGCAGACACTGCTGGGTCGTTTCGTGCTTGGCGAGGGTGAGCTCGATGCCGCCATCACTCGCGCCACCCAGTGCCGCGACGCCTTGCAGGCGCGCCTGGCGACCTTGCAGCGTGAAGGTGTCAACCTGTTCGACCAGAACTACAAGCTGATCGCCAACACCGACCCCAAGCAGTACATGACCGGCTACACAGAACGCTTCGCGCAGATCTGCCAGGAAGAAATCGACCGGTTGACCAAGGGCACCGCGGGCGGCATCGTCACCTTTATCGTCGACACCAAGGGCTATTGCCCGGTGAACAACAGCTGGGTCTCCAAGGCGCCGACGGGCAATCGCGCGGTGGACCTGCCGGTGTGCCGCAACAGGCGCATGTTCTCCGACCCGGTCGGTTTGCGTGCCGCCACCAACACCCAACGTTTCCTGCTGCAGACCTACCTGCGCGACACCGGCGAGATCATGACCGAGATCGACGTGCCGTTCTTCTTCGAAGGCCGCCATTGGGGCAACATGCGCATGGGCTTCGATGCCTCGCGCCTGTTGGGCAAGACCTAAGAGCGGCTAGATATCCGAGCTCGCCTCATCGAGGTGGACTCGCTCCTGCAGCGCCTGGCGCAGCTGCAGGATGAAGCGCTGCAATTCTCCAGCACTACGCAGACTCGCCAGAGGCCGACCCAGCACCTGCAGCACGACAGCATCGTTGGCGGGGTCACGAATCTGCATCACCATATCCTCCTGGTGGGCGATCGTGCATCGGCATCGCCAAGGCAGAAACGCCGCTTCCAGCTGCGCCTTCAATTCATCGGCGGGCATCGCCGCGGCTCTCGCATTCACAATCCTCTCCACGCAAGAAGCCCGAAGCAACGAGGCTTGTCTCTGCGCGCTGCGCACTCAATGCAAGGCGTCCAGATTGCGACGTGACCACATCATCTTGGCAGCGGTGGGGTTTACCGGTGCGCCGGTGAAGGTCGGCAATTTGCGCGATACCCACTGCGCGCCAGTGCCCTTCCAGTTCACCTCGCCGCTGACCAGCTTGCGGTCACGCAGGATTTCGCGCTGCAGCGCGCGGGCACCGTCTTCGCTGTCCACGGCCATCTTGTCGACCGCCTTGAGAAAAATGCTCTCGCCCTCTTTGCTGATACTCAGCAGGTACATGCCATCCGGGCGCGGGGTAATGGAAACCGTATGGTCGGGCAGTGCAATGCTCAGTTGGTCGAGGGTGGCAGTATTCATCAGGCGATCCTTTCAGTGGCAGCAGGCCGTTATTTATCGATGCCCTTATGGATTTGCATCACATATGCCAACTTCACCATTAGATGAATACGCCGGTTTCATTGAATAACGTGCCGCTTACGCTTGTGCGCATCTATTGCACTTTGCATGAACCGGTCTTATTACACGGGCAACATGCACGCCGCCGATAACGGGTGGCGTGCATTGCAAAAGGCCACCATGGCCGACCATCCTTTCAGGCGAACTTAATCAAGTAGCAGCACTTCCAAATACAACAGCGCTGACGCACTGTCATGCAACAAAGGCGCTTTCGGTCATTGGCCACCATCGTGACGAGCGTCTGCAATGCACCCTCTTCCATTCAGCGAAAACCCGAGCACGGGCCTTCGCCACACCGAAAGGAGATCCGCCATGGGCGATCCTTCTCTGCTTTTCTGGCTCGGCGCATTCGTCGTCATCGCCTTCGTTGACCTGGTTGCCATCATGAATCTGTGGCGCAGCGACAAAAGTACGAATACCCGGCTGATGTGGGCACTGGTCATCGTGCTGTTGCCGGTAATCGGTCTGGTCGTCTGGGGATATGCCGGCCCACGCGGCATGCCAAAACCACCCACTTCCCCGGAACAAAGTAAGTAACGACGATTGACAATAACGACCGTTCATCCACTATGCCGCTAATAAAGGAGTTATATCGAGAGCAATAGCTGTGGCAAAGATGAAATTTCTGGACGCCGCCGGATTGTTGTACAACTATTTCCAACCACTTATTGTACAAGTGTCATTGGAGTCGCCAACGCGCATGGTCGTGCGGCTTTCGGAAGTGGATTCGCAAACCTCCCTCGAAGTACGCGATATCCCCTGCAGAACATCGCTGACGCCGACGGAGGTTTTCACCATTATCGAGCTGATCGAAGAGCGCATACGTCGTGAAAAGCCCGAGTTATTCAGACGCCATTGCGTTAACCAGTTGCGCCTGCCGTAAAGCTCAAGCCTGGGGCTCGCGTTGGTGCTCCTGGTAAACAGCATCGAGCAGCACCACCAGTTCCGCCGCTGTCGGTATGGTGCGCCCCCCCAGTTCATCCTGTACCGAAGCCTTCACACTGCCGGTATTGAGCCCAAAGCGATTGAGTGCGCTAGTCAACGCCTGGTCATCAAGGCCTTGCTGCTCAAGAACGCGTAGCAGGCTTTCCCACACGTCACGCAGATCGGCCTGGTGATCGCGACCATCAGGCCACGGGTGGCCCACCCTCGGCTCCGGCCGCATCTCGGCCACGGTCACCTCTCCCTCATAGGCACGCACCGAGCCACCCTTTTCGGCGACCCGCGCATCACGTGAGGCACGGTTCCAGGCCGCTTGAGCGAGCACTGGTGAAGTGGTTGCACACTGCAGTTCGTCGTCGAGATAAATCCTGAATTGGCCCATGTCGTTCTCCCGTAGCGTGATTGTCGACTGTCTCTGGATTCGATTCGGCGCGTGCCCATTGATTCCGGCTTTCTGCGCGCCGGTGGCCCGAAAACCGTGCTGTTGAAGCATGCGGATACACACGTCGATTACTCGAACTCAATGCCCCGTGGAGGTCTCGTAACTATCAAGGGCTGTGTGATCAGCCCTGTGACTATCCAGCCAAAAGGAACGCGACCATGAGCCAGACACCCATCGACCAGACGCCCCCCAACAGCCCTGCCAAGGACGTGGAAGGCGATAACGTCAATGTCGTGAAAAAGGAAAACCAGCGCCCTGGCGAGAAGACCGAGGCGGTCGACCGGGCCATCACCCCAACCTCGATCAAGACCAAGGAACAGGAAGCGGAAAAGATCAAACAGGCATCCGAACGCACCAGACGCAAACTCGACGACTGAGTGACTCCCCTGCCGTTGGCTGGCTGCATCGTCGGTCAGCCAGCGCTCTCCCTATATGGGTACCAATGGAATTCGATGAGGTGCGGCCCGCAGCGGGCGTACTGCGGGCCGCGAAGGGTTATGGCAGCGGGTTGCCGCCGGTAACCCCAAAGGTTTCGCCGGTGATGTAACTCGACTCCTGGGAGGCCAGCAGCACATACAGCGGCGCGCACTCGGCTGGCTGCCCCGGGCGCTTCATCGGCACCTGGGAGCCGAAGGTGGGGATCTTCTCGTGCGGCTGGCCATCGGTAGGCTGCAGCACGGTCCAGATCGGCCCCGGCGCGACCGCGTTGACGCGAATGCCCTGCTCGATCACCTGGCTCGACAGCGCCTTGGTGAAGGCGACGATGGCCGCCTTGGTGGAGGCGTAATCGAGCAGCGTGCCGGACGGATCGTAGGACTGGATCGACGCCGTGTTGATGATCGCCGCACCCGGCGGCATATGCGCCACTGCCGCCTTGCACAGCCAGAACATGGCGTAGACGTTGGTCTTGAAGGTGTGATCGAACTGCTCGGTAGTGATCTCGGAAATATGCTTCTGGGTGATCTGCTTGCCGGCCACGTTGACCAGAATGTCCAGGCCGCCAAGGGCGCCGACGGCATCGCGTACCAGCGACACGCAAAAGGCTTCGTCCTTCAGGTCGCCGGGAATGGCCACCGCGCGACGGCCCTCGGCCTCGATCAGTTTGATCACCTCCTGGGCATCCGACTCTTCCTCGGGCAGGTAGTTGATCACCACGTCGGCGCCTTCACGGGCATAGGCGATGGCGGCGGCGCGGCCGATACCCGAATCCCCCCCGGTGATCAGCGCCTTGCGCCCTGCCAGCCGACCAAAGCCCACGTAGCTTTCCTCGCCGTGATCCGGCTCGGGCTTCATTTTGCTGTCCAAACCCGGCTCGGTCTGGTGCTGTGCCGGAAATTCGGGCTGTGGATACTGGGTCAGCGGGTTCTGCATGGTGAATTGGTTGGTGGTGTTGCGGGTCATCGGACTCTCCTGCTGGTTGCTGGTGGATTCACGGTTGCCGCCACGTGTGAAGCGCAATCGCCGCAGGCACCAATCGCCTGCGTTACAAATTGGGAGGAAATCCCGCCGCTTGAAGTTCCACCCTTCCGAGCAGCGGGCGTGAGCCGCTCTAGCACGACCGTTTCGCTTGTTGCACCGAGCGAGGCGGCGAACCGCTCAGCGCTGGCGGGCGATCAGCGTCGGCCGCGCATCTCCGGGCGCCACCGCGCTGCTCAGGCTAAGCGTCACGGGAATCGATTTCGCCGCCGGCACCTTGCTGCGTTCAGCGTGGTGCCAGAGCGGCACCAGCGGGTTGCACTCCGGGTAATAGGCCGCGCAGCAGCCCTGGGGAATGTCGTAGGCAAGGATCTGCAGCGGCCCGACGCGTCGCTCGACCTGCGGTTCCACGGCGGTGGTCACGTCCACCCAGTCGCCGCCCGCCAAACCGAGGCGCACGATATCGTCGGCGTTCATGAAGATCACCGAGCGGGTGCCATGCACGCCGCGGAAGCGATCGTCGTAGCCGTAGATAGTGGTGTTGAACTGGTCGTTGCTGCGGATCGTCATCAGTTGCAGCACGTCGCGCCGGCCATAGGCGGCGCTCACGTCGTTATCGGCGACCAACTGCCGCGGCACCACGAACTGCGCCTTGCCGCTTTCGGTCGCCCATTCGCGTTGCGCCGCGCCAAGGGGGCGGTGGAACCCACCCGGCTCCCACATGCGCTGTTCGAAGTCGTGAAAGATCTCCGGGTACACCGCCGCGATGGCCTGGCGAACCAGCCTGTAGTCGCGGCGCCAGGCGTCCCAGTCGATACCTGCCGTGGCGGGTAGCGTGGCACTCGCCAGCCCGGCGATGATCGCCGGCTCCGAGCGCAGCTGCTCGCTGGCCGGCTCGGCACTGCCGCGCCAGCCGTGGATGCAGCCGGTGCTGTCTTCGGTGCTGTGGCATTGCTCGATACCGTCCTGGCGGTCGATCTCGATACGCCCCAGGCAGGGCAACAGCCAGGCCTGCTCGCCGGGCAGCAGGTGCGAGTGGTTGAGCTTGGTGGCCACCTGCACGTTGAGCGCCAGGCGCTGCCAGGCCGGCTCGATCAGCGTGGTATCCGGCACCGCACGCAGGAAGTTGCCGCCCAGGCTGACGAAGCCGCGCACGCGGTTCTCCAGCATGCCCGTGCAGGCATCCACCGTGTTCAGGCCCATCTGCTCGGGCACCTTGAATTTGAAGTGCTGCTCGATCAGCTCGCCCGGCACCTTGGCCGGATCCTCGGTGATGCCCACGGTGCGCTGGCCCTGCACATTGGAGTGGCCGCGTACCGGGCAGATGCCGGCGCCCGGCTTGCCGATGTTGCCGCGCAGCAACAGCAGGTTCACCAGCATCTGCACGTTCTGCACACCCTGGCGGTGCTGGGTCAGGCCCATGCCATAGACGATCATCACCCGCTGCGACTGTGCGTAGACCAGCGCCGTGGCTTCCATGGCCGCACGCTTGAGCCCGGTGATGGCCTCGATCTGTGCCCAGTCCTGCCCGCGAACATGGGCGATGAAATCGTCGGCGCCGCTGGTGTGCTCGGCGATGAACGACATGTCCAGCACGCCGGGCTCGCCACGCTGCCGGGCCGCATCGTGCAGGTCGAGCAGCGCCTTGCTGACGCCGATGATGGCCGCGGTATCACCGCCGATGGCCACCTGGTGGTACTGGGTGCTGATCTGCGTGGAGTTCGGGCCGAGCATCTCACCCGGCGATTGCGGGTTGACGAACTCCTGCAGCCCGCGCTCCTTGAGCGGATTGAAGGTGATGATCGGCACGTCGCGCTGCCGCGCTTCCTGCAACTGATGGAGCATGCGCGGGCTGTTGCTGCCCACGTTCTGGCCGAAGAACAGCAGGCAGTCGGTGTGCTCGAAATCCTTCAGCGTCACGGTGCCGACCGGTACGCCGATGCTCTCCTGCAGGCCCACGGAAGTACTCTCGTGGCACATGTTGGAACTGTCCGGCAGGTTGTTGGTGCCATAGGCACGGGCGAACAACTGGTACATGAACGAGGCCTCCAGGGAGGCACGCCCGGAGGCGTAGAAAACCACCTCGTCCGGTTGCAGCGCACGCAGGCTGGCACCGATCTCCTGGTAGGCGGCTTCCCAGCCCGTTTCCTCGTAGCGGTCGGTGCCTGGGTTGTAGCGCATCGGATGGGTCAGCCGCCCATGCTGCTCCAACGCATGGGCCGACCAGCCGCGCAACTCGCTGACACTGTGCTTGGCGAAGAACGCCGGGCTGCTGCGCTTGGCCGTCAGCTCCCAGGCCGTGGCCTTGGCGCCGTTCTCGCAGAACTCCAGCGGATGGCTATCACCAGGCTTGGCCCAGGCGCAGCTCACGCAGGCGAAACCATCGGGCTTGTTCTGTTTGAGCAGCGCCGCGCCGATCTTCAACACCGACTGTTCACGCAACAGGATGCCTGCCACCGATTTGGCCGATCCCCAGCCCCCGGACGCGTCTGTGTAAGGCCGATAACGGGTCTTCGGGTCAGTCAGCATGTGCCTCTCCTGGCGCGTGGTTGGTTCTGGTACGACGAAACCGTTTCGCGAAAGGTTCGGGTTAACAGCCCTGCGGTCAGGCATGCGATTGATGAGCGGGTGTGTCAGGGGCGGGCAAGCGAAACGCCGCGCTGCCGCTGCGTCGGCGAGGTTTCCAAGGCAACGCGAAAAGGCACCTGCAGGAGGTGCCTTTGCGGAGGAGCCAGGCTTACTTGTTGCCGGTCAGCGCAGCGTAGCTGGTCATCAGGTTGCGGTAGTCCGGGATGTGATCGGAGCAGATCTTCGCCAGGCCTTCCACATCGTTGCGCCAGTCGCGGTGCAGCTCGCAGGCCACGGCGAACCAGTTCATCAGCTGCGCGCCGGCGACGGTCATGCGCTGCCAAGCCGAGTCGCGGCTGATCTGGTTGAAGGTGCCGGAAGCGTCGGTGACCACGAACACGTCGAAGCCTTCTTCGATGGCCGCCAGCGCCGGGAATGCCACGCAGACTTCGGTCACCACGCCGGCGATGATCAGTTGCTTCTTGCCGGTGGCCTTGATCGCCTTGACGAAGTCTTCGTTGTCCCAGGCGTTGATCTGGCCAGGGCGGGCGATGTACGGCGCGTCCGGGAACATCTCCTTCAGCTCGGGGACCAGCGGGCCATTGGGGCCGGTTTCGAAGCTGGTGGTGAGGATGGTCGGCAGGTTGAAGAACTTGGCGATGTCGGCCAGGGCCAGCACGTTGTTCTTGAACTTGTCCGGGTCGATGTCACGTACCAGCGACAGCAGACCGGCCTGGTGGTCGACCAGCAGAACGGCGGCGTTGTCTTTGTCCAGGCGGTTGTAGGCGATGGAGTTGGTCATGGTGCGATCCTCTTTCTTGGGTGGTTGCCGATTCATTCGGCTGATTCGTTTGGGTGGTTTGCAGTTGTCGCTGCATGTGGGAAAGATTAAATTCGACACCCATCTCGCACCAGACGGCAAAAATCGCCTCTAGCGTTCCATTTTCAGAACGGTAACCCCATGGAAGACCTCAACACGCTCTACTACTTCACCCAGGTGGTGGAGCACGGCGGCTTCGCCCCGGCCGGCCGCGCGCTGGACATTCCCAAGTCCAAGCTGAGCCGGCGCATCGCCCTGCTCGAAGAGCGTCTCGGTGTACGCCTGCTGCAGCGCACCAGCCGCCACTGCTCGCTGACCGAGATTGGCCAGGAGTACTACCAGCGTTGCGTGGCCATGCGCGTGGAGGCCGAAGGCGCTGCCGAGGTGATCGAGCGCAACCGCAGCGAACCGCGCGGCCTGGTACGCCTGGCGTGCCCGACCACCCTGCTCAATTCCTGGGTCGGGCCGATGCTGACCCGCTTCATGCTGCGTTACCCGGCTGTGGAGTTGTTTATCGAGAGCACCAACCGGCGCGTCGATGTGCTCCACGAAGGCTTCGATATCGCCCTGCGTGTGCGCTTCCCGCCGCTGGAAAATACCGACATGGTGATGAAGGTGCTGGGCAACAGCCGCCAGTGCCTGGTCGGCCGCCCGGATTTCCTCGAACAGCTACCGAAGAAATTCCAACCCAGCGATCTGAGCGCGCTACCGAGCCTGCATTGGGGTGGCTCGCAGCGTGAGTACCAGTGGGAACTGTTCGGCCCGGGCGACGGCAAGCTGCTCATCCCCCACCGCCCACGCATGGTCACCGACGACCTCATCGCCCTGCGCCATGGCGCCCTGGCCGGCGTCGGCATCGCCCACGTGCCACGGGTGGCCGTGCGCGAGGATCTCGACGCCGGCACCCTGGTGGAAATGTTGCCGGGCTGGGAACCCAAATGCGGCATCGTCCATGCCATCTTCCCGTCACGCCGCGGTCTATTACCCTCGGTGCGCACGCTGATCGACTTTCTGGCCGAAGAGTTCGGGCAGAGCGATATGGCGTGAGTCAGTTGCTATGGCCCACGCCGCAAAGGGTGGACAACCAGGCGCGCACCCTGCCCCCCGGCTAGCGACTCTCAAACCCCCGGGTGAAGCTGCGAAGCCGCCAGGCCGAACACCGCCGCCAACGCGATCAGTAGCACCAGGTTGAGCAGGATCCGCCGCCCCTTGGAAAGCCCGAAAAACTCCTTGGCGACACTTCCTGCAAACACCAATGCCACGGCCAGAAACGCCGGCATGGATACCAACCAGTCGGCGACTTGGCTGTTCATCAGCAGCGCGCTGTCCGGGTAAAGCCCCTGGCTGATGGCCATGTAATCGGGCTTTGCCTCGACAAGCCCCCAATACGCCGCCACGGTAATCAGCTGGAGCACGAGCAGGATCAGGTTGCAGAAGTTCTTCAGGCGGGGGAAGCGACCCACGTCACGGCTGTGCACAGAGCGCGCTCCCGTTCTGGGTCTTGCCCATCATGTCCTTGATCACGCCACGAATCTTGGTGTCCGCCAGTTGCCCACCTTTGGACTCGACCTTGATGCGGCTGAGCGAGAAGGTGGACTCGTTGTTCGCATCGAAGATGGTGAAATTCACGTCCACGGTACCGCTGAATGCCAGTGTGCCCTTCAGTTCCACCTCGCCCAACTTGCCAACCAGCGAAGAGCGGCTGCACAACCAGGCGTGCTTGGTGGTGTCGATCTTCATCCACGCCGTTTCGATATGGCCGGCGATCAACGTGCCGCTGTTGCCACCGATCTCGGGACCGGAAGCGATGCCGAAGGTCTGCGGCTGGTCGCTGCTGGAACGTCTTAGCTGGATATAAACGCCACTGAACAGGCTAAAACCAATGCTGGTCTTGGGCAGCGCGGCGCCAATACCGCTGGCCAGTATCTTCATTTCCATCACATGCTCCTTATGTGTACGCAGGTAGGTGGTCATATCGCTGAACAAGCATGACGACGCAGCAATAGATCCACCGTGAATGACCACGCACAAAGGAAATAAATCCTGAAGGTCTGGCGCCGGGTGCCTCGCGCCGCACGTGACGGATGGATTCGGCTCATGATCCTGCCAGCGCAGTATCAAGCGGATTTATTTAAAGAACCAGGCGGCGCTGCCGTTATGCAGGTAATGCAAGCGCAGTCGCCATTAACACAGGCTGGCCAGGCAAGGACGAACAGGAGAGATAAGGGACATGAGTGATTTACTCACTTTTTCCGCCGCGGGCAATTCACACACGATTCCTCTTTGGCGCACCGCGCCAGGCCAGGCAGCAGACGCCAGTGCTGAAAACGATCCGATGGCCGGAGCCAGCAGCGATATGCCTGCCGAGCGCACCAGGGTACAGATCAGCCAAGAGGCCCTGGAAAAGTTTCAGGCCTACACAGAAGCAGCAAAAACCGGCAGCACGCCCAGCAACAAGGTGAGCCTTTCTGAAGGGGTGAAGCTTCACAATCCTGACGCGTTGAGCGGGCAGGACCAACAGGCGTTGATCGCCAGCTTGCACAGAGATCCAATAGCAGTCGCGCAAGAGGCCCTGGCAACACAAGCGCAAGCCATGAAGACGGCTAACCTGCAGCTAAGCGCGGTCTCCACGACGATTGAGCAGACCTACACCAGCCTCTTGAAAACGATCACCAGCGCTCACCCCGATCTGAAAGGTGCCGCTTTCGGTTTCAGTGTCGACGAGGCTGGAGCGCTGGTACTGACCAATGCAGATACGCTGAGCGCCGATCAAAAAGATCGCCTGCTGGGAGCACTGAATGGATCGGACGAGCTGGTAAAACAGGGCAATGACCTGGCCGATGCACAGATCGCCCTGTTCGAGGTCGAGCGCTTGAGCCTGGGCAGAGACTTCAACCGCGCCAACTACGCGCAAACCATCGATATCGGCGCGGAACTGCTCGCCCGGGTTGCAGCCCGCGACGCGCCGCGCGATAGCTCGGGTGGGGAGTTGCACAAACTAAACATGGCAAACAATTGGCGGCAGCAATTATGGACCAAGGGCGAACACAAACCGATGTCGGAACAGGTCTGATACGACTCGAAGCACCAGGCCCATGACTAACCTCGCGGGTAGGTGCTCAATAACCGAGCGACTACCTGTGCTTCCACGTCACCTTCGCTGGCGTCTTTCTGAAATACCGCGCAGGTCGCCGTGCCAGCAGCCGTGACGCAGCGGTACACCGCAATCACGCTCCCCGGCCCACAGCCGGTATGGCCGCTGAGGATCAGGCTGCCCTCTACATCGCCCTGCATCAAGCCAAGGGCATAACCCGCTACCAGCCACGGGCGCCCTGCAAGAGGGCCACCCAATATGCGGCGTGTTTGCATTTCGGCCCGCAGCATTTCCGGTAGCAGGCTTGTGCCCAGCAGCCGGTCCAGCAGCAGCGCTGCATCGCTTACACGGCCAACCAGCAGGCCGTGATAAACCCAGCCGGGGTGATAAGCGGCGGCACTGCCCATCTCGACGTCGCGCAAATCCGCCGGCGTCTTGGCCAGACGAACAGCTGGCACACCTAGAGGCTGCAACACCCGCTGCTCGATGGCCCGCTCCAGCGTGGTGTCGGTGAGTGTCTCGATCAGCCGAGCGATATACAAATAGCCGACATTGGAATAACCCCAACCGACTCCAGGCTGATAACGCAAACGCGTTGCGTCGAGGCGCTCGAGCATTTCGTTGGCTGGCCAGGGCTGGTCACCACGGGCAACAGCGGCGTGGTAGTCGGCAAGCTCGCCATAATCGGCCAGCCCCGCTTCGTGCCTGAGCAGTTGCCGCAGCGTAAAGGGCCCGCCAGGCATGACCGCGTCGAGCGACACCAACCCATCGCGCACCAGGGTCAGCGCAGTCGCCGCCAGCACGGTTTTGGTGAAACTCCACCAGGGCACGAGCGGTTCAGAAGATCCCGAAGCAGAGAGCTGGGCGTTTACAACCAGCGCGCTTGAAAAACCAGTCATTGGGCTCTCCGCCGCCGTGAAAGACGGCCCGTTGTCTTTTGGTTCGATGTAACCCGTAGGGTGGATCACGCTTCACCGATCCACCACAGCGCTCCGATTACTTCCAGCAGGTACTGACCTTGGAACACACGTCGTATTTGCGATCAAGTTCCCTCATCTGCTCGGCATACCGTGATCGAGCTGTATGCGGAGTCATTGATAGGTTTAAAACAAACATGTCTCTATCAAAGTTTTTAATAAGCTGTTTGAACTCAACAGTATCTTTCATGTTTTCTGAGTGGATCAGAACATCCAGTTGCTCATCGGAAGCGCGAGCGAGTTTCGCTTTTACTCGCCGCTTATAGTCGCTGATTGCATACTGCTGAAATGACTGAGTCTCCCGAGAATACCGGTAGGTAAGCTCTTCCACTTGCGACCAATAAGCATCCGGAAGAGAAACACCAATATCGCTCCTGCGCTCCTGGATAGCCGCCTGAATGCCTTCTCGCGTTTCAAGTTCCGACTTTGGCTTCGACTCTGAGATATTGGCATCACTCAGTAACCTATGCACCACAGCATCGGTTAGCTTTGCCCTCTCGGGGGTTTCTGGCAAACCTCTAGAAGAGCACCCGGAAAGCCCAACAAGCAGCGTCACCAGCGGTATTAAGAGATAATTAAGAGTGCGTAGATTCATTAAACCTCCCTGCTAATTTAGCGAGTTCATACTAAAAATCATTTCCAGCAGCGTTCTCTCGCGACACAAACGCCATAGCGCTTATCAAGCGCATCGAGACGTTTCAGATAGTCATCCAGCGCCTGCGCGCTAAAGCGGTTGTCTTGCTGGAAATAGAACAACGTAAGTCGCGTATCACCAC
The DNA here is from genome assembly GCF_003253735.1 of Pseudomonas sp. URMO17WK12:I2. Classification (GTDB taxonomy): domain Bacteria; phylum Pseudomonadota; class Gammaproteobacteria; order Pseudomonadales; family Pseudomonadaceae; genus Aquipseudomonas. Next base: position 216,104 of record NZ_QKYW01000002.1, read on the forward strand.
CATTGAACAGCTTCTTGAACGTTGGCGTGCCCTCCATGCTTTCGCTGCGCACCAATTGCTCTAGTTCTTCATCCGAAGCCGTAACCAGCCCCTGTCGGTATCTAGCTTTGTAAGCCTCCAATGAGCGTTGCTCAATACTGTTAACGTCCAAAGAAAATTGGTAAGAGCCTTCTTCATAGGTGCTCCAATAATCCTCGGGCAGATCAGTACGGGCTTTTGCCTTTAACCTATCTGCAGCATTGCGAGCCTCTTCACGCATCTGAGCATCGGTCTTACGTCCTCGGTCACTGTCAGCTACGGTTGTGACCATTGATGACTTATCGAGAACGCTTTCAATCAAGGCAGCTCGCTTCGGCGTTTCGGGCAGCGGCTGACGCGCTGTGCATCCCACTACCAAGAAAGCCAGTGACAAAAGAAGAACGGGCCGAAGAAATCTCATGAGTACATTCCTTGTAAATGGCGCGATAGCTTGCCAAAGAATGTGAGCTGCTGATGTGCTGCCCCACTAGTTTTGACGATGCAGAAGCCAGAGCCGAGGTACACGACCTCCCGGGTGCCGCTACGCTCGACCTTGGGCTACAAGAGCACTATCAGCCTTCCACCTGGCTCCACTGCTTGCTCAGGCGCTTGTCCGACACGGCCATCCTGGTACCCAACTGCTGGGCCCAGAGGGATACACGGTATTCCTCGAGCATCCAGCGATAGGTCTGCAGTTCGGCGTCGCGTTTGCCTTCCTGCAGGTGTTTGCCCAGGCGTGCCTGGTATTGCTCCCAGTAACCCGCCAGTTCGCCGCTCCAAACGCGGTCGCGTTGCAGTTGCGCGGCGATCTTGTCGAAGCGTTGTTCGATGGCCTTGAGGTAGCGCGGCACTTCCTTGAGCCATTCGGCCGGAGTTTCACGCACGAAACCGGGGTACACCAGGTTGCCCAGCTGCGCCTTGATATCGTTGAGCGCCACGGCCTGGGCCAGGTCGATCTTGCCCTTGAAGCGCTTCTGCAGGCCGTGCCAGAGCTTGAGAATGTCCAGGGTCAGCCGCGCCAGCTTTTCGGCGTGATCGGCCCAGGCGCCACGTTTCTTCTCGGCCAGGGCGGCCAGGGCAGCGCCGTCGCGGGGCAGCGGCTGCTCACCGTCGAGGATGCAGCTGTCCAGGCTGGCCAGCAGAATGTCTTCGACCAGTGCATCGACGCGGCCCAGCTCGCGGTGCAGCAGGCCCAGCTCGGTCAGCCCCGGCAGCTTGCCGCGCAGGAACTTGGCGGGCTCGGCCAGCTGTTGCAGCAACAGGCGCTGCAACGCCCGGCGGTGCTGGAACTCGGCTTCGGCCTGGGTAGGGAAGCGGCCTTCCTTGACCACGCCACCTTCTTCCACCAGCGCCGGGAACACGGTCATCGACAGCCCGGCAACCTTCTGCTGGGTCTTCTCGGCGACCTGGGCGAAGCCCTTGGCTTCCACCGGTTTCTGCACCTTGTCCGCTTGCGGGATGGCCAACGCGGCCTGGCTGGCCTCGGCGAAGCGCGCGGTCAGCTCGGCCAGGTCGCGGCCTTCGCCGAGCAGCTTGCCGTGGGTATCGACCACCTCGATGTTCATCTTCAGGTGGGTCTCCAGCTGCCGGGTGGCCTCGACCCACGCCTCGCTGTCGATCCGCGCGCCGGTCATGCGCTGCAGCTCGCGGGCCAGGCTTTCCGGCAGGCTGCCCTGGCCGAAGGTGAGCTTGCTCAGGGCGGCGCCGACGAAGTCCGGCACCGGCACGAAGTTCTTGCGAACGGCCTTGGGCAGGCCGCGCACCAGGTCGATGGCCTTGGCCTCGATCAGCCCCGGCACCAGCCACTCCAGGCGCTCGCCGGGCAACTGCGGCAACAGCGGCGCCGGTACGCGCAGGGTCACGCCGTCACGCGGGTGATTGGGCTCGAAGTGGTAGGTCAGCGGCAATTGCAGCTCACCGACATGCAGGGTGTCCGGGTACTGCGCGGCGGTGACTTCCAGCGCCTCGCGGGCCAGCACGTCCTCCTCGCGCATCATCAGCAGTTGCGGGTCCTTGGCGCTTTCGCGCTTGTACCAGCTCTCGAAGGTGGCGGTCTGGTAGATATCCCCTGGAATGCGCGCCTCGTAGTAGGCGAACAGGGTTTCCTCGTCGGCCAGGATGTCGCGGCGGCGCGCCTTGGCTTCCAGCTCGTCGAGTTTTTCCAGCAGTACGCGGTTGGCGTTCAGGCACTTGGCGCGGCTGTTGATTTCGCCGCGCACCAGCCCTTCACGAATGAACAGCTCGCGCGACGCTTGCGGGTCGATGGGCCCGTAATGCACCGGGCGCCGACCGACCACGATCAGCCCGTACAGGGTCACCTGCTCGTAGGCCACCACCTGGCCGCGCTTCTTCTCCCAGTGCGGCTCGAAATGGTTCTTCTTGATCAGGTGGCCGGCCAGCGGCTCGATCCAGTCCGGCTCGATCTTCGCCACCTGGCGGGCGAACAGCTTGGTGGTCTCGACCAGCTCGGCGGCCATGATCCAGTTGGGTTTCTTGCGGCCGATCACCGACGACGGATGCACCCAGAAGCGCCGCTGGCGGGCACCGAGAAAATCGCCCTCCTCGGCTTTCTGGCCGATCTGGCTGAGCAGGCCGCTGAGAATCGCCTTGTGCACGGCCGCGTAACCCTTGGCACGCTGCGCCGCCTCGCTGGCTTCGGCCTGCTCACGCAGGATCACGTTGACCTTGGTGTCGGTGGTCGCCTGCACCGGGTTCTGCGCAGGCTTGCCGCCATCCGCTGCCTGGGCGCCGGCCTTGCCGGGTGCCAGTTGCAGATCCTTGGCCAGCAGCACCAGCTGGCGATGGGCATCGCGCCATTCGCGCAGGCGCATGTAGTTGAGGAAGTTCTTCTTGCACCAGGTGCGCAGCGGGTTGGAGCCCAGCTCCTGGCGTTTTTCCTCGAAACCGCGCCACAGGTTGATCAACGCAGCGAAGTCGGAATCGACATCCTTCCACTGCGCGTGGGCCTGGTCGGCCGCCTGCTGGCGGTCCATCGGCCGCTCGCGCGGGTCCTGCACGGACAGCGCACTGGCGACGATCAGCAGTTCCGGCAGGCTGCCGAGCTTGGCCGCTTCGAGCACCATGCGGCCCAGGCGCGGGTCGATGGGCAGGCGCGCCAGCTGGCGACCCAGTGGCGTCAGCTGGCCTTCTCGATTGACCGCAGAAAGCTCCTGCAAGAGGTTGAAACCATCGCTGATGGCCTTGCCATCCGGTGGCTCGATAAAGGGGAAATCTTCGATGCTGCCCAGGCGCAGATGGAGCATCTGCAGGATCACCGCCGCCAGGTTGGTACGCAGGATTTCCGGATCGGTAAAGCTCGGCCTGCCGAGGAAATCCTCCTCGCTGTACAGGCGCACGCAGATGCCCGGCTCGACCCGCCCGCAACGGCCCTTGCGCTGGTTGGCGCTGGCTTGGGAGATGGCCTCGATGGGCAGGCGCTGCACCTTGGCGCGGTAGCTGTAGCGGCTGATGCGCGCGGTGCCGCTGTCGATCACGTAGCGAATGCCGGGCACCGTCAGCGAGGTTTCCGCCACGTTGGTGGCCAGCACGATCTTGCGCCCGGCCATGGGCGCGAAGATCTTCTGCTGCTCGGCCGGCGTCAGCCGCGCATACAGCGGCAGCACTTCGGTAAAGCGCAGGTTGGCCTTGCGCAGTACCTCGGCAGCATCGCGAATCTCGCGCTCGCCGGGCAGGAAGATCAGCACATCGCCGGGGCGCTGGCCGACGCTCTTCTCATGGGCGGCGATTTCATCCAGTGCAGCGAGAATGGCCTGGTCGACGGTCAGGTCGTCGAGCAGGCTTTCGCCCTCCTCGTCCACCTCGGCGGCCAGCGGGCGGTACCAGATTTCCACCGGATAGGTGCGCCCGGAAACCTCGACGATGGGTGCATCCGGCAGCCCGTCGCCACCGAAGTGCTTGGAAAAGCGCTCCAGGTCGATGGTCGCCGAGGTGATGATCACCTTGAGATCGGGGCGGCGCGGCAGCAGGGTTTTCAGATACCCCAGGAGAAAATCGATATTGAGGCTGCGTTCGTGGGCCTCGTCGACGATGATGGTGTCGTACTTTTCCAGGTAGCGGTCGTGCTGGGTCTCGGCGAGCAGAATGCCGTCGGTCATCAGCTTGATCAGCGAACTGTCCTTGCTCTGATCCTCGAAGCGCACCTGATAGCCGACCAGCTCACCGAGCGGCGTGCCGATCTCCTCGGCCACCCGCGTGGCCACGCTGCGCGCCGCCAGCCGTCGTGGCTGGGTGTGGCCGATCAGGCCATGCTGGCCACGGCCGATCTCCAGGCAGATCTTCGGCAGCTGGGTGGTCTTGCCCGAGCCGGTTTCGCCGGCGATCACCAGCACCTGATGCTTTTCCAGCGCCGCCTTGATCTCGTCGCGTTTGGCGGCGATCGGCAAGGCATCGTCATAGCGCATCACCGGCACGCTCGAGCGCCGCGCTTCGACCTTGGCGCACGACGCCTGGAAGCGCTCCAGCCACTGCGCCTGCTTGGCCGCATCGGGCTTTTTCTGCAGCTCGTGCAACTGCCGCCGCAAACGATGGCGGTCGGCGATCATGGCGTGGTCGAGGTTCTTCTGCAGGGCGGCGATATCGAAGGGGGCGTCGGTCATCAGGCTCGGGGCGGTTCGCGGAAAAGCGCCGATTGTCGCAGATTCGGCCCGCTGCGGGCAGGCCGCGCTGTCGAGGCAGGCAGCGAGCCGCCTATGAAAACGGCTCGCTCCACCTACGCACTACTCCACGTCGAACTGCAACTGCGGCGGGCTGCGGCGAAAGCCGCCGGTCAGCCAGGTCAGGTAGAGGCCGCCGAGTACCAGCCAGGCGCAGCCGAGCATGATCGCCAGGCGGTCGAGGCTGGCCATCAGCCATAGCGTCGCCAGCAGGCCGATTAGCGGGCACAGCAGGTAGAGCAGCAGCTGCAGCGGGCCGCGCGCCTGGGGTTGGCGGGCGAAGTGGACGATCACCGAGAGGTTGACCAGGCTGAAGGCCAGGAAGGCGCCGAAGTTGATGAACGAGGTCGAGGTGGTCACGTCCAGCTTCAGGGCCAGCAGCGCCACCACGGCGCACACCAGGATCGCGCCCACCGGCGTGCCGAAACGCGGGCTCAGGGTGCCCAGCAGTGCGCGCGGCAGTACGCCGTCGCGGCCCATGGCGAACATCAGCCGCGAGGCGCTGGCCTGGGCCGCCAAACCCGAGGTGAACTGGCCGACGATCAGGCCGATCAGGAACACCGACACGAACAGGTCGCCGCCGATATTGCGGGCGATCTCGTAGGCCGCCGCGTCACTGCTCTGGAACACCAGGGAGGGGTGGGCCAGCTGCACGAAATAGGCGGTGGCCACGAAGATCAGCCCGCCGATCAGGGTGATCAGCAGGATCGCCCGCGGGATGGTGCGCTCCGGCTCATGGGTTTCCTCGGTCAGGGTACTCACCGCATCGAAGCCCAGAAACGAGTAGCAGGCCACCGCCGCGCCCGCCATCACCAGGTGCAGGTTCATGCCCTCGCCGATGAAGGGCTGCAGCGACCACAACGGCTTGCTGGCATCGCCCAGCACGTAGTGCACGCACAGCGCCACGAAGGCCAGCAGCACCAGGAACTGCACCAGCATCAGCACGCCGTTGATGCCCTTGGCCAGGCGCAGGCCCACCACGTTGATCAGGCTGGTGATCACGATGAAGGTCAGCACCCACAGTGGCTGCGGCAAGCCGGGGAAGGCCGAGTGCAGGTAGGCCGCGCCGATCAGCCAGATGGCCATGGGCAAGAACAGGTAGTCGAGCAGCACCGCCCAACCGGCGATGAAGCCCAGGTGATCGCTGATGCTGCGGCGCACGTAGCTGTAGGCCGAGCCGGCGACCGGGAACAGCCGGGCCATGCGCGCATAGCTGAGGGCGGTGAAGAACATCGCCAGCGAGGCGGCCACGTAGGCGGCCGGCACCGCGCCGCGGGTGATCTCGGCGAGAATGCCGAAGGTGCCGAGCACGATGATCGGCGTCATGTAGGCGATGCCGAACAGCACCACCGCACCTAGAGACAGGGATCGTTGCAGACGAGCCATTACTTGCTACTCCAGTTTTATATGTTGTTATGGCAGAGCCGAAGTCGGCAAAAGCACGCGGCAGGGCCGCAGCGGGCGCTTCTATGGCGCCCGGCAAAGGTCAATCAGGGGATCAGCAGTTCACGCAGGCCATTGGCGTGGTCGACACGCTCGCCTGGCAGCGGCATGCGCCGCTCTTCCAAGTAGCGATAGTCACGGCGCGCCTCGGTCAGGCGCTGGAAGTCCAGCTTAATGTTCTGCCGGCACGGCTCGCGGCCGGCCTCCAGCAGCAGGCTGCCGTTGGGGTCGACCACCGCGCTGCCGCCGGCGAACACCAGGCCACCATCGCCCTCGCCCACCCGGTTGCTCATCACCGCATAGGCCTGGTTTTCCATGGCCCGGGCCATGATCGCGGTGCGGTGCGTCGGCCCGTAGGGATCCATGTTGCCGTTGGTGACGATCAGCAATTCGGCGCCCAGCTCGCCCAGGGCCCGGGCGCTCTCCGGGAACTCGATGTCGAAGCACACCAGCAGGCCGACGCGCACGCCATCGAGCAGCGTCGTGGCGTAGCGGTCGCCTGGGGTGAACACGCCACGATCCGAGGCCCACAGGTGGGTCTTGCGGTACTTGAGCAGAATGTTCGGCCCGTCCATCAGCACCGTGGTGTTGTAGAAGCTGCCGCCGTCGTTTTCGGCAATGCCGATGGCCACCGCCAGCCCACGCGCTGCAGCGGCCTGGCCGATGGCGGTCAGGCTCGGGCCATCCAGGGGCTCGGCCAGCGCGGCGATGTTGTCCGGGGTCGGGAAGCCGGTCAGGTAGGTCTCCGGGAACACCAGCAGGCGGGTGCCGGCCTGGCACGAGGCGATGGCGTCCAGGGCCTGGGCGAGATTGTGGGTCGTATCACCGTCACGACCGGTGAGCTGAGCGAGTTCGACTTGCATGACGGGGCTCCGTTCTTATTGTTGCATCACGCGGAGGGGGCACACAGAATGCCGACACCGATCCGCCGGGGTTCGAGTATGGAGGCTGAGCCACACAGGCGAAATCACGCACGCGGGGTAACCCCACAGGGGTAGACAGATGACCATGACCTTGCACGACATCGCCTTCCATCGCAGCGTGGCCGAGCTCATCGACGCGCTGCACAGCCCACCGTTCTGGCGCACCCTGGCCCGCACCCTGGCGCAGTACGTGCACCACGACAGCTGGGTGGCGTTGATCTTCAGCGAGGGGCGCCCCCAGGTGCTGGCCGAAAGCCCGGGCGACGATGGCGCGCCGGATCTGCTCTTCCAGGACTACCTGCACGGCCTCTATCTGCTCGACCCCTTCTATATCGCCAGCCGCGAAAGCGGGCGCGAGGGCCTGGTACGCCTGAGCGACGTCGCCCCGGAATGCTTCGAGCAGACGGACTACTACCAGCGCTACTTCAGCCTCAACGTGGTGGCCGACGAAGTGCAGTTCAACGTTGCCCTGCCCGGCGCGCGCACCCTGTGCCTGTCCCTGGGCTCACGGCAACGCTTCCTGCCGGAGCAGATCGCCCTGCTCTCACTGCTGCAGCCCTGGGTGGCGGCGCTGATGCGCCAGCGCCTGAGTTTCGAGCCCGAACCCAGCGAGCCGGCCGCCGCCCCGCCCTGGCAGGAACGCCTGGAACGGATGGCGCATCAGGTGGAAACCGCGCTGACCGGCCGCGAACTGGAAGTGGTGCGCCTGATGCTCGCCGGCCACTCCAGCAAGGAGGTGGCCCGCAAGCTGGCCATTTCGGCGGAGACCGTGAAGGTGCACCGCAAGCACCTGTACAGCAAGCTGGGCATCAAGTCGCAGTCGGAGCTGTTCGCCCTGTTCCTGCAGGCCCAGCGCGGCTAGCCCGGCCAGGCCTGCAGCACGGTGATCAAGGATGGCGAGACGAAGTGTCCGGCGGGCAACTGCCCGGTACTACCACCATCAGGCAGGCCGGCAGTTTGCTGCGCAGGCGCTTCGGCGTTTCGTCGGCGAAGGCGACCCGCCAGTGGCTGCCCTCGCGGATGGAATCGAGCCGATAACTGCCGACCTCCTCTTCCGAGAGGCCCAGATAATCAGCAAGTTGGCGATTGGTAGGTTTGGCGCTCATAGATAACCCTTTCCATGGATTTCGACAGGCACACAAGGACGCAGAGTCGCCACTGTCTCGCGGCGTTAATGCAGAGTGGTTCATGTTTCGATAATACGCAAAATAAAACCGGAACCATTTGCAACAGCCCGTCTCGGATTTAGATCGCGTTCACATTTTTCTGTGCCTGCAGACACTCTCACGGAAGACATAACAATGAATCTGAGCGAACACCCCGTCCGAGATCTTTCCGCCAACATCCTCAAATGCCTGCCCGTCGGCATGGCCCCACGCCTCGAGGCGCTGGTGGCCGCACAGAACTCGACCATCGCCGAAGAAGTCATCCGCGCCATCGATGCGCACCTGTGCAAACAATCCAAGGCCAACATCCTCGCCATCGCCCGCGAAGCCAACGTGCTGGGCCACAGCGAAGCCTAGGGTCTCAGTCGCTCGGCTCGACCCGCTGCACCACCACTTCCTGCTGGGTGTACATATCCGTCAGCACCACTTCGCCATCGGTAACATCCGGGGTGATCATCACCGAGCGGATCAGCCGTAGCGACTGCCCTTCGCGCTCCTGAATGTTTTCGAACGCCACCACGATCGACTTGTTGCGCCAGTGCCCGACATCGAAGCCACCGGCGGCGATGAACTGGCCGATATCACGCTGATCGTTGAAGGCCACCGCGGGCAATACCAGCGGCCGATCCTTGAGGAACACCTCGAAGTACTGGTGGCTGCCCGCCGGGAAGTTGCGCACGATCACATGCTCGATGCGCCAGTGATACACCGAATTTTCGTAAACCACTTTGCGCTCAATGGGCTTGCCAGTGCAGGCCGTGAGCAACGGCAGAAGCAAGGCACTGAGGCACAGGCCGAGTTTACGCAGCATGATGGATGGCTCCACGGCAGGCAGCGACGCCGGCCTGGGCGAGGGGCTGACGCCACTCGCCCGCCGGCAGCGGTTCGCTGGTTTTCGCTATTGCAGGCAGGCTTTGCGCCTCGCTGAGCGCGCTGTCAGGCATCCTCGCCTGCTGTAACGGCCGGCTCTTTGGGCTTCTGCTGAGCCCGACGCATCTGGCTGCGCTGGCGCCTGGCCTGCTGCTTGGCATGCAGCGCCTGGGCGGCGGTCACGCTGCCAGCTGGCTGGCCATTCAAATCCAGGCGCGGGGCATTTTCGACCATGCTTGCCCAGTAGCGTCCGCCCCGGCACCAGGATGCCAGGCCGAGCTTGAGCTGCTCCTGGGAGATGCCCAGTAACTCAAGGTGATGTTCGGCATCCTTGAGAATGCCCTCCTTGAGCGGCACCTTCGGCGCCGGGTTGACCGGGAAGGCCAGCGGGAAGTGCTTCTGCAACCGCCAGATCGCCTCCAGGGCAGGATCCTGTTCCTGAGGCTTTCGGGGCGAGGCAGCCGGCCGCTTGCGCTGCTTGGTCGTCTCGGTTTTCACCTGCTCTTTTTCAGCCCGCAGGCGGTCACGTAGATCCGCTAATTGCTCAAAACCCATCGTTCAGTTCACAGCTTGGTGGTTGATCATCGGCGCAAGCTTATCCCATGCAGCCTTCGAGGGCAGCCAACAGCGACATTTACTGCTGTCTTTCGTCGCTAAAGCGCTCTCCAGCACCGACCAAAAACCCAGTGTTCTCGGCTCAAGGCAGGCGCTCCAGACTGGCTGCCGTGAACGCTGCCAATCATCCATGGCCCTCTTGGAATGAATTCCGTTAAGGTCGCCCGCTTGATCAGCTTTCGGAAGCACCGCCATGAAGTCGCTGTTTCGCTTAGAGGATTTGGAATTCAGCCAGGCACAGCTGCGCCTGGTGGTGGCGTTCGTGGTGTCGCTCTATGCCCTGATCATGTATCCGCTGGGGCTGCTCGATGCCGACCTGCTGAAGGCGATTCTGGTTACCGGCGCACTGTTCACGCTGCTGTCGGTGCTGCTGCTCGCCCACCTCTGGTTCCTGCCGCAGCCCATGGTGTGGCGAAGGGTTGCCGGCATGCTGCTGGACAACCTGGGCGCCTGCGCGGTGATGATTCTCGGCCAGGAAAGCTTGCTGCCCACCTTCTGCGTGCTCTTGAGCATGACGGTTGGCAATGGCGTGCGCTTTGGTCGGCCCTATCTGATTCTGGCCACCACCTTTGGCCTTGCCTCCCTCGCGCTTATCGCGGTGTTCGTACCCTTTCTGCAGGAGCACCCGGCGGTTCTGGTGATGATGGTGCTGAGCATGCTGGTGCTGCCCACCTTCAGCTACTTCCTGCTGGGTCGTTTGCAGGAGGCCATGGCGGCCGCCAAGCGTGCCGATCAGGACAAGTCGCGCTTTCTGGCCCAGGCCAGCCACGACCTGCGCCAACCCATCCACGCGATCGGTTTGTTCACCACCTGCTTGCGTGGCACGCCGCTCAATGCCGAGCAACATCAGCTGATCGACAGCGTCGACCGCTCCCTGCTCAGCGTCGAGCAGCTGTTCCGCTCGCTGCTGGACATCTACACGCTCGACCAGCAGCAGGTCATGCCGCACAAACAGACGGTGGACCTGCAGCGACTGTTGGTCGATCTGCAAAAGCAGAACAGCGAGGCCGCGCGCTGGGCCGGGGTGGAGATCCGCCTGCGGGGCGCCGCCGCGCTGACCTACAGTGACCCCGCGCTACTCAGCACCCTGCTGCAGAACCTGATCTCCAACGCCATCAAATACGCGCCGGGCAGCCCGCTGCTCATCGCCTGCCGCCGGCGTGGCTCGACCCTCACCGTGCAGTTGCATGATCGTGGCCCGGGCATTGCCGCCGAGCACCTGCCGCACCTGTTCGAGGAGTTCTATCGGGTGCGCCAGGCGCGTGACCGGGATGTCGAAGGCATCGGCCTGGGGTTGAGTATCGTCAAGCGCATCGCCACCCTCCTCGACCTGCGCATCAGTGTCGCCTCGCGAGTCGGCCACGGCACTTCTATCACCCTGGCAGGCCTGCCGGCAGTCACGGCCCACCGGGTTGCCGATGCACGACCACCGGCCGAGCCTGTCGCCGATCTGCAAGGCATTCACGTGCTGCTCATCGAGGATGACCGTAGCGTGCTGGAGGCGATGGCCAGGCTACTGCGCGCCTGGGGCTGCCAGGTGACCGCCATCGACGGCCCGCCCAGCGAAGCGTTGCCCTGTGATGTGGTGGTGACGGATTTCGATCTGGGCCGCGAGGCCACCGGCATCGAATGCCTGGCGCAGCTCGAAAAGTGGCATGGCCGCGCGTTACCGGCCGTGATCCTCACGGGTCACGACCCGGAGAGGATCAGGGCCGCGCTACCGGATCCCCGCATACCGCTGCTGTCGAAACCCGTGCGCTCAGCCGAGCTGCAGCGGGTCATCGCCGAACTGGCCGGGCGCCAGGTCAGCGCTCCCCTTCCCTGACCGCAGCGCTCTGGTTTCCAGCGCCCAACCCATGCCGCGCGCCCAGTGCCGCGGCTGCCGAACGCGAACTCAGCTTGAGAACGCTAAGCAGCGCCGACACATGAATGCGCACGGTAAAGGGTGAGATACGCAAAATCTGCGCGATCTCCTTGTTGCTCAGCCCAGCCGTGATGAGCTGCAGCACCTCGAATTGCCGCGCCGTGAGCGCCGAGAAAAGCTCGGCGGTGGCAGGCGGCTCATAAGCGGTGAAGCTTCCTTGGGGCGCGCAGCGAACCACACGCTCGCCCTGCAATGCGGCGGTCAACGCCTCGGCGACCTCGTGCGGCGGCAGCGATTTACCGATAAAGGCGCTGGCCCCCTGGCTCATGATCCGCTCGACCACCAGCGGGTCTTCGCACATCGACACCACCACCAGCAGCGAAGCAGGAAACTCCTGGCGCCAATCGGTGATAGACGCCCACTGGTTATCGCTCGAGTACATCAGGTCCAGCAGGATGCCCGCAGGGCGCTGCGACCGAGCCAAGCGCAATGCCTCATCCAGCGTCGCCGCCTCTTCGATCACAGCGTCCGGTCGCGCCTGTGCAAGCAGGCGCACCAGCCCATCACGAAAAAGCGGGTGGTCGTCAGCAACGATGAAAAGATCGTGGGGCATGTGCGGTGAACGTCCGGGGGTCTGTGCTCGACACCTTACCCCATCGCCTCGTGCATCGCAGCCTGGGTTTGCCTCGCGCAATGGCGCAGCGCAGAGCCATCCTGCAACCCAGGCTGCTTTGCAGCGTCCCGTTTTAGGTACGCATCATCTCGGCGGCCTGCTCGGTGGCTTCCGTCGTCCGGGTCGCCAGCTTGCGTACCTCATCGGCCACCACGGCGAAACCTCTGCCTGCCTCCCCGGCCCGGGCCGCCTCGATCGCCGCGTTCAGCGCCAACAGGTTGGTCTGGCTGGCGATGCTCTGGATGGTGCCGACGATCTGGGTGAGCTTGGCGATGTTGGCTTCCAGGGTGCGCTGGTGAGCCGCCTCGGTCTCGCGCATGGCGTTCTGCTGGTGTTGAAGATCAACGTCCACCAGTGCACCGACCACCCGCAGCGGCGCGCCCGAGGCGTCGCGCTTGGTCTGGCCCCGCGCCCGGAACCAGCGGTACTCACCGCTCTTCATCTTCAGGCGGTACTCGATATCGAAGGGCGTCTTGCCGGTACGGTCGTTCAGGTGCGCCTGGAACGCCTCGAGGCTGTAGGCCTTGTCTTCGGGGTGCAGACGCGATGCCCAGCTGTCCAGTACATCGGGGAATTCCTCGACCGTCTCGAAGCCCAGCAGGCGACGGAACTGCGGCGACCACCAGAAGGGGTTCTTCGGGTTGACCGGATCGCCTGCGATCACTTCCATGTCCCACAGGCCGTCCGAGAGCATCTCCCGGGCCAGCTCGAAACGGGTGATGATCACATCGTGCTCCTGTTCACGCTGCAACTCATCATGGATATCGCGCAGCGCCCCGGCGACCCGCAGCGGCACGCCACGGCCATCGCGCAGGGTTTCGCCCTGGGCGAAGAACCAGCGGTAGCTGCCGTCCTTCATGGCCAGGCGGTTCCTGACCCGGTACGGGGTCATGCCGGACTTGTCGTTCAAGTGGCGGGCGAAGGCATCCAGGGTTGCGGCCTTGTCTTCGGGGTGCAGGCGGTCGGCCCAGCTGGCCAGCACGTTGGGAAAGTCCTGCTCATTGCGAAAGCCGAGCATTTCCCTGAATTGCTGTGACCACCAGAAGCGGTTGCGCGGGTTGACCGGGTCACCGGCGATCACTTCCATATCCCACAGGCCTTCACTGGAGGCGCGGTTGACCAGATCGAAACGGGTTTCCGAGGCGCGCGCGCTGGCGTCGGCTTCCGCCAGCATGAGCCGCGCGGATTCCAGTTCGCGTTCGAGCTCGGCGATGCGCGCGTCATCGCGCGCGGCCTTCTGTTCGCGTGATGTCCATTCACGCTGCACCTCTACCCAGTTGGCAGACCCACGGCTGGCATTGCCCTGGGTCGAGATCGGAAGCGAAGCGGTCAGTTGCTTGAGAGCCTGGAGTTCGCTGCGCGGGCGAAAGAGATGGAGCATGGTTCGATACTCAGAAGAATGCGAGGAATGCCGAATCCATGGCGGAAGAATGCTTTTCAGCAGGCTGGCAACGGCGTACTCGCGGGGTAGGCGCCAGCGTTGGGGTAGGACTGGCGTAGCGCGAAAAAGGTTGCGCCTTTTTTGCCATCATTATGATATCGGCATCTGCAAACGGCGCCTACGACCTACCGTCTGCTCACACCTCTGCCTGGCGCAGGTAAAAAAGGACGTGGGAGTGGCCAGGTGCTCTGCATCCGGGGTGCCGATACGTAGCTTTCGCGTCACCTTCTGGTCGCGTCGACGCAAGCCACTCCCCGCCCCTCGCCTGGGAACACGCATTCTGGCTCGGCCCTGTTCGGTAGCAAGGCAAGCTACTACCATTTGCGCCTTCTGCTGAAGCCGGGGGGGCAAGAGCATGGAGCTTCATGAACGATTGAGCGGCGTCAAGGACTCAACAACCTTCCTGGAATTTGCGCGAGCGCTGGCGGAAGACAAAGCCGCCAACAGCGACAGGTGGGAAAACACCACGATAGAAGCGTTTCTCGAGGGTGCCATCGCCTGGGCGCAGGACAGCGACTTCGGCTTGAACCAGGGATCGACGCCATCCAATCCCTGGCAGCAATTCGCGGTTTTTCTGTATTGCGGGAAGATTTACGAGTGAGGCGTGCGCCACGAGATCTGCACAGGGATACTCGGGGCTGCCGGCGTGATGGATCGGGAAACAAGCGTGATCTGGTTTCGGATAGCGCCGACAGTTGCTAGACGAATCGGTGAACAACCGCTGATCCCGCTCCGCTTACATTTCCCGAATGCAGGCAGACAGCGGCGACTGGTTGCTTTCTGCGCCGGTAGCGGCCCCTGGTCGAGGGCGCAGTCGGCGGATAGCGCCGCTCCGCGCGATACATCCGCCAGTAAGAAACAGGGATTTATCGTGATGTCGCCTCGGCGCCCACAGCTGCGTATTGGCTGAGCGCCCTAGCCATAGCGTCGTAAACCGGCGAGACCTCTTCTACCTCGCCCGCGAGAAGACCTCCATGAACCAGCCCCTTGGCAATGTAAAGCTCGTTTTTGACGCCGGCTTTCAGCAGGGCCTCGGCATAGGCATAGCCCTGGTCACGCAGCGGGTCATATTCCGCCACGGCAATGAAAGCAGGAGCCAGGCCGGTGAGATCTGCAGATGCCAGGGGCATGGCCCTGGCATCTGTGCTCATGCCGGCAGCCGGTAGATAGGCCGCAATCGAGTCAGTGACCTCGGCTGCGCTGAGCATGGGCGCATCGGCATGCTCGCGCATCGAGGGCTGATCCCCGCTAGCGCTCAGAACGGGATACACGAGCGCTTGCAGCAGCGGCTGAGGCTCGTTCGCGTCACGCAGGGCGATACACAGCCCGGCCGACAAATTGCCCCCGGCACTGTCGCCACCGACCATCAGCTTTTCGCGGCTTAGCGCCGATCCGACACGCCCGGCCCGTAATGCATGCCAAGCCGTCAGGGTGTCGTCAAATGCGGCGGGAAACGGATGCTCCGGGGCCAGGCGATAATCCACCGCCACGATCGCGACCGGCACCCGACGAGCCATCGCAAAAGCGAACCAGTCGTGGCTGTCCAGGCTGCCGAACGCCCAACCGCCGCCATGCAGATAGAGCAAGGTCGGCCAGCCACCCTCGGGCGTCGGCGAGGATGGCTTATAGACACGCAGCTTAAGATCATCGACGAGCTGGTCCTCGATGAACCATCCCGCGGGTGCTTCCGGAGTGAAATGCCGACATGCACGCAAGAAGGCATGGCGCCGTGACGACAGGCTCGTGTCGCTGGCAACGAACTCGGCGCTCTTGCTTACGAACGCGCTCATGGCCTCGCTCAATGGGTAGTGCTTCACGTTGGTACCTCCAGGCTCGATCTAGGCTGATGGATAGGACCGCCATCACGCGCCATTCATGCCGAAACCCGACGAACCCTGCACACCGGCTCGCCGAGTTCGTGCTTGTGCCCAGAGAAGCCTCTGCGTCTTACAGCCAGCCCTTGATCTGGCGGGCCACGGCCTCTGTGGATATGCCATAGCGGTCATGCAGGGTCGGCAATGCACCGGCATCCAGGAAGGCATCCGGCAAGGCGATCTGCCGGAAGGTCGGCGTTACGCCGTTGCGCAGGAGTAAGCCGGCGACCGCTTCGCCCAGGCCACCGATGATCGAGTGGTTCTCGGCCGTGACGACCAGGCGGCCAGGCTTGCGGGCTTCGGCCAGGATGGTCGCCTCGTCCAGGGGTTTGATGGTCGGCACATGCAGCACGGCGACGTCCACACCATCAGCCTGTAGTTTTTCCGCGGCTTCGAGCGCACGCATGGTCATCAGGCCGGTGGCGATGATCAGCACCTCGCGGCCGGTGCGCAGCGTCTTGGCCTTGCCGATCTCGAAGCGGTAGTCGTACTGGTCGAGCACCAGCGGCACGTTGCCCCGTAGCAGTCGCATATACACCGGCCCCTGGTGTGCGGCGATGGCCGGTACGGCCTGCTCGATCTCATGGGCATCGCAAGGGTCGATGATCATCAGGTTAGGCATCGCCCGGAAGATCGCCAGGTCGTCGGTGGCCTGGTGGCTGGGCCCGTAGCCGGTGGTGAGCCCCGGCAGGCCGCAGACGATCTTCACGTTGAGGTTCTCTTCGGCAATCGCCATGCAGATGAAGTCGTAGGCACGCCGTGAGGCGAACACGGCATAGGTGGTGGCGAACGGAGTAAGCCCTTCGCGGGCCATGCCGGCCGCTGCGCTCATCAGCAACTGCTCGGCCATGCCCATCTGGTAGAAGCGGTCCGGGTGAGCCTTGGCGAAAATGTGCAGGTCGGTGTACTTGGACAGATCAGCCGACAAACCGACGATATCCTTGCGCTGCTCGGCCAGTGCAGCGAGCGCGTGACCGAAGGGTGCCGCGCGCGTGGCCTGCCCTTCGGCAGCGATGGAGGCGATCATCGCCGAAGTGGTCAGGCGCTTCTTGGTGGTGGCGGTATTCATGGCTGGCTCCCAACGTCTAGCATGTCCAGGGCGAGATCCCATTCGCTTTCATCCACGCGGATGAAGTGAGTCTTCTCGCGGTTTTCGAGGAAGGGCACGCCCTTGCCCATGCGGGTGTCGCAAATGATCACGCGCGGTTGCGGGCCGGGGTGCTGGCGGGCGGCATCGAAAGCCTTCACCAGTGCGCCAATATCGTTGCCATCGACGCGCTGGGTAAACCAGCCGAACGCCTGCCAGCGATCGACGATGGGCTCGAAGGCGAGCACCTCGCTGGAGTAGCCATCGGCCTGCTGGTTGTTCACGTCGATCAACGCGATCAGGTTGTCGAGCTTCCAGTGCGAGGCGGACATCGCCGCCTCCCAGGTCGAGCCTTCGTTGAGTTCGCCATCGGACAGCAGGTTGTAGACGAAACGGTCCGAGCCCTTGCGCTTGAGACCCAGGCAGGCGCCCACCGCGATGCCCAACCCATGGCCCAGCGAGCCGCCGGTGATCTCCATGCCCGGCGTGTAGGCGGCCATGCCCGACATGGGCAGGCGGCTGTCGTCGCTGCCGTAAGTTTCCAGCTCGTCCTCGGGGACGATGCCGGCCTCGATCAGCGCCGCATACAGGGCGATGGCGTAGTGACCGATGGACAGGTAGAAGCGGTCACGCCCTTCCCACTCCGGGTTGCCAGGTTGATAACGCAGGGCATGGAAGTAGGCGACGGCCAGAAGGTCGGCAGCGCCCAGCGCCTGGCCGATGTAGCCCTGGCCCTGGACCTGCCCCATGCGCAGGGCATGGCGACGGATGTTGTGGGCGCGCTTGGCCAGCGACGGTGCGCCCGTGGCAGTGAATGCGGAATTCATCGTGGTGACTCCTTAGCGATTGACTTGACTGGCGGGTACGCGGAATACCAGGAACGCCCCGAATGCCAGAACAGCGGTGATCAGGTACATGCCCACGGCGCTGCTGCCGAGCGTGGTGGTCACCCAGCCGATCAGGTACGGCGAGCAGAAGCCGGCCAGGTTGGCGAAGCTGTTGATGGCGGCGATGCCGGCCGCGGCGGACACCCCGCCCAGCAGCGTGGTGGGCAACATCCAGAACAACGACGAAGCGGCGAGAATCCCGGAGGCCGCCAGGCACAGGCTGAGGATCGACAGCGTCACGTTGCTGCCCAGCACAGCTGCCAGGCTCAGGCCCAGTGCACCTGCAAGCATGGGAATAGCCAGGTGCCAGCGGCGCTCCTGGTGTTTGTCGCCACTGCGCGCTACCAGCAGCATGGCGAAGATGGCGCACAGGTAAGGCAGGCTGGTGAGCAGGCCGATGTGCAGCGGCTCGGCGACACCGGCATTGCGCACCAGCGTCGGCAGCCAGAAGGTGATCGCGTACTGGCCCATCACCACGCAGAAATAGATACCGGCCAGCAGCCACAAGCGGCGGTCGCGGATGAAGGCACCAGCCGAGGCGTGCTGAACCTTGTGCTGATTGTCGTCGGCGAGTTCCTGGCGGATCAGCGCCTTCTCTTCGTCATTGAGCCAGGTGGCCTGTTCCACGCTGTCTTTCAGGTAACTGAGCACCAATATCCCGACCAGCACGGTTGGAATGGCTTCCAGCACGAACATCCACTGCCAGCCGGCCCAGCCATGCACGCCGGCGAAACGCTCCATGATCCAGCCGGACAGCGGCCCGCCGATCATGCCCGAAAGCGGTATGGCCACGAACCACAGCGCGGTCATCTTGGCGCGTCGGTAGGATGGGAACCAGTAGGTGAGATAGAGCAGCAGGCCAGGCGCCAGGCCCGCTTCAGCGACACCGAGCAGAAAACGCAGCACGTAGAACTGCGTGGCCGTCTCCACGAAGGCGAACATCGCGGAAATGATGCCCCAGGTGATCATGATCCGCGCGATCCAGCGGCGCGCACCCACACGGTGGAGAATCACATTGCTGGGCACTTCGAACAGGAAGTAGCCGATGAAGAACATGCCGGCACCCAGGCCGTAAACGGCCTCGCTCAGCGCCAGATCATCCATCATCTGCAACTTGGCGAAGCCGACGTTGACACGATCCAGGTAGGCGCACAGGTAGCACAGCATCAGAAACGGCATCAGCCGCCAGGCGGTCTTGCGGTAGGCATTGCTGCGAGCGGCCGAGGCCGCATCGAGGGCGATGGTGGTCATGGTGATCTGATCTCTTGTTTTTATTCATATGCCTGGCGGGCGAGCGCCAGGCTGCAGATACAGAACGAACGGCCTATGGCGTCAGTGGATCAGCATGCCGCCGTTCACATCCAGGGTGGTGCCGGTGAGGTAGCTGGACAGGTCGCTGGCCAGGAACAAGGCGGCATTGGCCACGTCGCGCGCCTCGCCCAGACGGCCCAGGGGAATGCCGTCGATGATCGCGTGGCGTCGATCATCATGCATCAGGCCACCGGTGATGTCGGTGTGGATCAACCCCGGTGTGAGCGAGTTGACACGGATGTTGTCGGCACCGAATTCCCGCGCCATGGCCTTGGCCAGGCCCAGCACACCTGCCTTGGCCGCGCTGTAATGCGGCCCGCCGAAGATGCCGCCGCCACGCTGGGCAGATACCGACGACATGCAGATGATGCTGCCGGCCTTCTGGCTGCGCATCGTCGGCAGCACGGCCTGGGACATCAGCAGGGTGCCACGCAGATTGACGTCGAGAATGCGGTCGTAGTCTTTACCTGTGATCTCGAGTGTCTTCACCGGCTGGGTGATACCGGCATTGTTCACCAGCACGTCGATACGCCCATACTGGCTGAGCGCCTGAGCCACTGCATCGCGCACCTGAGCTTCATCGGCGACGTTGGCGGCCAGGCCGAGGTGGCCCTCACCGAGTTGTGCGGCAGCTTCGCGGGCGGCAGTGAGATCAAGGTCGAGAATGATGACGCGGGCGCCCTGCTCGGCGAACGCCTGGGCGGTGGCGCGGCCAATGCCACGCGGCGAGGCGGCTCCGGTGACGATTGCGATTTTGCCTTGAAGTAGCATGGTGTTTGCTCCGACTTTTGTTTTTATGGTCAGCGGCTCATGGCGAACCGATGGGCATAGAGTCGGCTCGATGCAGGGGGGGAGCAACGCAGCGGGCTTCAACCAATGCTGAAAAAAATTCAGCATTCTGTTGGCCCACAAGCAAAGCGGCGCAGTAGGATTGCACCGAATCATAGGCGCCTTGCAGCTAACAGCCTGTTCAACAACCCGGTAACGAGCCAATGTCCCTTCCACCGCTGAAAGCCATTCAGTCCTTCGAACAAGTGGCACGCTTCGGCAACGTCGCCCGTGCAGCCGAACAGCTGAACCTCACACCCTCGGCAGTCAGCCATCAGATCGCCAACCTGGAAGCCCTAATCGGTCGTCCATTGTTCCTCCGCAACGCCCGCGGCGTGACCCTGACGCCGGCTGGCGAGCAGTACCTGCGTGACGTGACCGGCGTGCTGCAGAGCCTGGCCCTGGCCACGCAGCGGGCCGGCAACGACATCAGTGCCGACAGCCTGCGCCTGCATTCGGCGCCGAGTTTCGGCCTGCTGTGGCTGTTGCCTCGCCTAGAGCGTTTTCGCGAGAGCCATCCGGATATACAGATCAACCTGTCGTGCTCGTACGAATCGCTGCACTTCGGCCGTAACCAGATCGATCTCGATATCCGCCACGGCTACCCCAACTGGCCAAGCCTGGAGGTACGAACCATTCGCCACGAGCACCTGGCCGTGCTGGCATCCCCTTCGCTGTTGGCACGCCACCCGATAAGCGAACCGCAGGAT
The DNA here is from genome assembly GCF_003253735.1 of Pseudomonas sp. URMO17WK12:I2. Taxonomy (GTDB): domain Bacteria; phylum Pseudomonadota; class Gammaproteobacteria; order Pseudomonadales; family Pseudomonadaceae; genus Aquipseudomonas. The sequence goes on from NZ_QKYW01000002.1 coordinate 236,487, forward strand.
CTGCTTACCCAGAAACTCATCCTTTCCGAGGCTGCCTTGGTGCAATGGCCGCAGTGGTTCGCGCAGCAGGGTGTATCGCTGCCCGAAGCTCCGTTCGCGCTGAGCTTCGACCGCTCGTACATGAGTTTGGAAGCTGCCAGCCATGGCTTCGGCTTTGCCTTGGAAAGCTCCCTGCTGTCTCAGGATTACATTCGGCAAGGCCGCCTGGTGCCGGTGTTCGAAGAGCAGCGCAGTAGCGCGGTAAGCGCTCACCATCTGGTGTTTCCACGCCCCAATGCCAACCTGCCAAGAGTCGCGCGCTTTCTAGCCTGGATGCAGGAGCAACTTGGCCATAACCTCAACTATGAATAGCCGCGCGACTTTTTGAATGTCCACGGTGCGCCACAAGGCGAACCGAAGTCTTGCATATCGAGGGACCGCTTTCGGCCAAAAGCGGACGATTAAAAAGTAGGCTTGGAATCAAGCGGGGGTCGTTAACGACGATTTCACTCTTGGGGACTAGATAGATCAGAGACAGTCTACTCACCCAAAGCTGGTTAAGTTGGTGCCGATAAAATCCGTTTCCTTTTCGCTGGTAGGTGAGTTCGCAGTTTACGGGACTGCAACGTGCGCTCGTTGAGAAATCCCGCCATTGGCCGCTACCCACTGCATAAACGCTTGGGTGTCTGCACTTTTTTCCGTTTGCTGTTCTAGGTGGTATAGCAAGCTGCCTGAACCGGCATTGGCAAACCCCTGCACGTACTCGGATTCCAGCTGAACACTAAGCATCGGCGCCCCAAGCAGGCCTGTCTCCCGCGCGCCCGGTGCATTGATGTCGGCACCATGTGCCACCAGCAACTTCGCCAGGTCCGTGCGTAGCCCAGACCATTTATTGCCATCTGCGCAGCAGAAGTTAATTAGCAGTAGAAACAGCGAACCGGCGTAACCAAAGCAAGTGCTGCTCTGGTAGTAAACGTGAGCCTGGCAAGCAAGGTTGGGGTTTAGGCCGCGCTCTAGTAAAGCCCGGAAAATACCGAGCGTGGCGGCGGCTTCGTTGTCGTCCAGCGGGTGGTTGCTGTCGTTAAAGGCAAGGTGATAAAGCACCTTGCCTTGAAAGTAACTGGGCTCCAACCATTGGCTAACATCTGCACCAGCCGAGATCAGGCCAAGGGCAATACTGGGCTTGATGGTTAGTGCCGTAAGTGCCGCGGGCTCACCTCCTACAGAGCTGTTCAGGTCGATACCAGCTGCTACCAACTGCTCCAGAGTCTCCGACCCTCGCGAACTATAAATGAGGCGTTCTAGACGGTCAGAGTCATATTGGATTTCTGGCGCGATGGCCAGCGCGCCGTTACGCTCCAGCAGAGCCAGCAGCACTGCGTCATCGTCGAACAGCTCGGCACTGTGAAACAACAGCGAGCCTTGCTCTTCTGAGAACGGCTGGTTGATGTCTGCGCCCGCCTCTATGAGCATTTCGGTCATGGCTGGGTCTTTGTAAAACCCCTTGGCCGTTAACCAAACCTCATTAACGTCGGCGCCGCCGGCCAGCAGACCTGCGAGGACGGCGTGGCGATCTTTCTGTTGCTCTAAAGCAGAAATTGCAAAGATGACTTCCTGCGTGTATGGCTTGCATGCACTCAAGTTGACGCCTGCCTTGAGCAACGCTGCCATCGACTTTTCCAAATAGTGTTCACAGGCGTGAACAAATAATGGGCGGCCGGTAAAAATACAGTTGGGGTCTAGGCCTGCCTTGATGAGCGCAGCCAGCGAGCTGTCCTGCTCATCTTGGATAAACATGTATGCCTTGCCAGCATCGTCCAGGATAGGTTTAGGGAATGCTTTGGCGGAAATCTTTTTGCCAGCTTGGAAGCAGATGGTTTCAGATTCGCCTACTTGGGTGTATTCGGCAGAAATACGAATGTAGTCGGCGCCTAAGGTATGTAACGCATCCACCTGCGCTTTGCCCATCATGTCGTGGCTGGATGCTTCGAGAGTGAAGAGCAGCAAATTTCCGTACAACGCGGGCGGCGTCAGTACCGGATTGTCCCAGCCACTTAGCAGTGAGCCTTGATAGGCACCACTACGCTCCAGCTTTTGCAATTCGGCTAGCAGTGGAGCGAGTTTTTCCTTCGGCTCGGCAATGCATTCGACCTTGAAATAATTTTCTGCCATTTTTTCTTCCCTGAAGGTAGTACGAGTTAAAGGCAGCCTAACTGGTTGTAGCTCAGGCCGAAATATAAAAAATTGAAAACTAGTATTGGGCGGGGCGAACAACACCGCTGCAAAAAGATTGCCTATGGACGATGATTTTTGATCCCCCAGCTTTTGCCGATGGCCCCTCTAAGGGCGGGGGTAGATGTAATTCATCATTCTTAAAGTCCGCCTCTCGCCGGTAGCAGCCTATCGTCTCCGGCGGCTATCGGTCAGGAGGGACGTTAAGAGTGGTAAAAAATCTGCCCCATTCCTACCGGGGCCTTCTTACGATACTGTAGATAGGTACTCAGCAACAGCTTCGTGACCATAAGCTCTTGCAAGGTTAATTGCCGGAGCCTCGCATGTCAGCTTTCTATCCATGCCAAACCTGGGAGACTTGATATATGCAGTGTCAAGCTTTACACCCATCCCTACCAGTATCTTTACAATCTCGAGATTTCCGTTCGCCGCCGCCTCGGCCAGCGGACTGCTAGGTGTCTGGCTATATAAGGGCAGAGATATCCTCATGTCGCCTGCTCCCGTAGGCGGCAGATTACAAGCCTCGAAAAGTTCTTCTGATGCGCAGGATGCAAAGCCTTTCCCAGAGTAAACAATATATTTCGATGAGTCGGTGGCGTGCACATCTGCCCCCAAGCCAACAAAATACTCTACCAAGTCAATATGATTATGCTCGCATGCGGCAGACAACATAGTCCGATTATTATCAACCAGATCAAGTATGCGTGGCTCAATTCGCAATAATCGCTCAATTACATTAGCCATTCGATGCTTAACCGCAGGTATAGCCATGTGGTAAGGATACTCATGGGTACTACCTTTCTTCCTGCCTGCGTCCAAGCTATCTAGTAAATACAGCGCAATCTCTTCATGGCCATTTTCTGCAGCCAATACTGCTGCGCGAACCAGCGTCTTTTTGTCTTTTTTAAACTCTACAATCAGTTTGACAATATCCAGTCTTCCTTGCCGCGCGGCTTCACCTAGCGGGCGATCATCTTTGCCTATCCTGCCGTATCGATCTTTTACGTAGGGATTGCACAACCCAGAGCCAACGAGCGCTTCGCAGCACTCGTAATTACCACTGATAACTGCGATTAATAGCGGGGGTTCGGTATGACGCTTCTTGTTTGGTTCGAAACCTTTACTAATCATAAGGCGAATCATGTCAGCCTTCCCCAATAAAGCAGCCTCGGCCACGGCAGCTTTATAGGGGAAGAGCGTCTGCACATGCTGTAGCGAAAATACTTTGTCGGCAATCTTCAGAGCATTTTTTAATACGATAACCTGTGGAACTGTCCAATGATAAAAATTGATATTTTCAGGATCGTTTCTTAGAATATCTCCAATCCATGAACCACTAAAGTGATGACCCAAAAAAAGACCTTGCTCAAGAAGTGAATTGAACTTTTCGGCATCATCCGCGGCTATGGTCTTGAATATTTCCTCTTCCAGCTCATCGGTTAATTCCAGAACGCTCTGAGGCCCGTAGTTCAACATATCTGATCCTTCCATAGAGGTGATTATCGGCTGACACTACTTGCCTTCCTCGTGGCTCGCGCATCAATCAACAGCTATTTCCTGAATCTCCGCATGCAACCCAGCTGAGGTAGCTGCCAGTTTCGTGGATCGTGGCAGAGAAACGCACAGCTATCTCTATTTTCACCTATGAGGAGCGAAACATCCCACCAGATTTGTGTCCGAACAGCGATTTAGATCGGAAGCCTGCTGCATCCTAGCGAGAAATTCGCCACCAGTACGTGGGCAAAATCGCATTATTAAACTCGACACTCCGCCTAAAAGAACGCAGTCAGACCAGCTGTAGGCCAAACGTCCGCTTCTGGCCAAAAGCAACCATCCACAACGCCTCTGCTACCCAAACTTGCCTCCTCCCTCCCCCCACGCTAAAGTCCCCCCGTCACGGTAAATCCCGTGACCGGGTGTGGTAACCCGTGGGAATCAAGGCGCGAAGCGCCATTGCTCTGAAATAGCAGGCGTTTTTTTATGCCTGCCGTTTCCGTGCATCTATGGCGGGCCGTGTGAGGCGGGCTTCGGCCCGGCCGGTTCCCTTGGTTCCCGGTTTACCACCCTTGCACGGTCCGCCTCCATTCGTGTGGTAACGAGTGGGCGCGGCTCCTTAAGCGAACCAAGGAGCATAAGGAAAATGCACTATCCCCCTTTTACCCAAGGGCACCGCCCTGGGCTGCAAGTCGTGTTCTCCACTTCCATCCCGGAGGTGCCGCATGAGCCGCTCTGAATCCGTCGTTATCCCCTTCCCTACTCCACCAAACCCAATGCTCAGCCATATGGCCGACGATTATTCGGTGCTGGCCGCCGCCGAGTACCGGGCTGCGCTGCTGGCCAAGTTGCTCAGGCGTATGCCGGAGCGGGAAATGGCGAGTACCACCAGTGAGTTGCTTACCGAGCTGGTGGTGCTGTATCGCCAGGCCATCAACCAGGCGCAAGGGAGGCCCAAGCATGATTGAACGCCAACAGCACTTCGCCTATTTGCCCGCCCATGATGGCCACGAGGCCGCCACCTTTGGCTTGAGCGCGACCTGCCAGGCGAGCTTCACCCACGGCGTCCACCAGGCGCAGGCCTGGCTGGACGACGGCAACAGCGGCTGGCTATGGACGGGCCTGCTGCTGGAGCGCCAGCAGTTCCCGGCCGGTGCGCAGCGCCATGCCTTCGAGCTGGGCTTTCTCAGCCGTATTCACCAGCGCCTGTGCTCGCCTTTGGGTGGCGGGCACCTGGCCAGGCGAACGGAGCTGCGCCTGTAAGCCGGCAAGCGGTGGGCTGCTTCAGGTAGCCCATCGCTTGCCATTCGCTCAGGTATCGGCGTAGAGCACATAAGCTCCAGTAAGGCGCTGCGCTGTTGCGTGAGGGCGGCTGCTAAGGTCGCCGGCAAACCCATTACGGCGCTAAGCCCCGAATGAACAGCTCTGCCAGCACCTGTCTACACAATGGTAATTGCCTCGCCGAACGGCGCTGGGCTTCCTCCTGGCTGAGCGATACGATGCCCATCAACCTCCATACAAACGATGACGAGGGAGTGGTTTTGCGGCTTGATGACGCCTGTTGATTTGGGCTTTCAGAGGGCACCAGACCAACCTCCAGGGAGAGGCAGCTTGGCAAACAGCGTTGTGACGTGCGAGTGCGCACAGGTTGCGATCGAGCTCGATGGTGCGCCGCTCATCTGCGCAGAATGCCATTGCACCAGTTGCCGGCAAGCGGCGGTACGCCTTGAGCAGCTGCCACTTGCGCGGCAGATGCTCGAAGGCAATGCAGGCACGCAGTTCGTGCTCTATCGCAAAGACAGAATCCAGTTCCTGCGTGGTCAGAATCTCCTAGAGGCTTTCCGGCTCGGGCCAAAAGCGCCAACGCGTCGGGTGATCAGCCGGTGCTGCAACAGCCCGGTCTTTCTCGAATTCCAGAGTGGCCACTGGCTCAGCCTGTATGCGAGCCTCTGGCCAGAAGAGACACGACCAACGCCACAGCTGCGCACAATGACCGGCGACAGAACAGACCACATGGCACTCGATGATGCCGTTCCAGCGAGCACCCTTCAGACCTGGCGATTCTATGCAAAGCTGTTGGGCGCCTGGATTGCCATGGGATTCAAGTCGCCAGAGATCCGCATTGGCGAGGAGACTGAGCGGCATAAAAGCGGAAATTGAATGGCCTCGTTTCTAGAACTGGCTGGGGCTCCAAGCCGTATTCATCGGCACGTAGGGCGGCCACTGCGAAGCTTGTCCGGCATCTCTACAAGTACCATCAAGGCTCAGCAAAAAAGGACGATTCATTTATCGGAATCACTGCCCGCCCTGGGGCGTCAGCAGCCTTTGAACACGCGCAGGAACAGCCAATAGCAGGCTTGCCCAGATGACTATCGACAGCTTGATCATGAACGCACCGAGGGCACTTGCCGACTAGCACCAGGCGGCTGGCCGTTGATGCGCTTGAAAGCCCGACTGAAGGCTGCTTGTGATGTGTAACCCAGGCGTTGCGCCACCGTTTCGATGGACAGCTTCTCGCTGCTCAACAACTGGCTGGCTAGGCGCATCCGCAGCTCGGTGGCATAGCGCAGCGGTGGCACGCCAATGGTGGCCTGGAAGCGCTGCGCGAAGACCGAGCGTGATACATGGGACTGCGCAGCCAGTTCTGCCACCGTCCATTCGCGCCCGGGTTGGCGGTGCAGTGCCAAAATGGCGCGCGCCAGGCGTGGGTCACGCAAGGCTGCCACCAGGCCGGCGGCGTTTTCACAGCCGCACTCAATCCAGCCACGCACAATCATCGCCGCGGCGACCTCTGCGAGCCGCGCAAGGATTCCGGCATAACCGATGCGCCCTGCGCAGATCTCACCTTTGATGGACTCGAGAATCGGCAGCAGGCCTGGATAGCGTTGCCCCCCGGTATCCGCCGTCATGACATCGGGCATCAGTTTGCCCAGCGCATGCATGCCGCCTAGATCGAACGCCATACAACCGTAGAAGAGCACTGCACTTGGCGTGGTATGCGTACTGGGACAGGTATCGACCCCACTCACCGACTCGCCCAAGGGAGCGGCCTGATGGTGGTCGATAGGCTGGGAGGGAACGTGCGGGCCGGACAGCAGTTCATGCGCCACGCCCTGGGGCAGAAGGACGGTACTGCCTGCCGATAATTCATAGTGCGCTCCGTCACGGGTACGCAACAGGGCGTTGCCGACGGCCAGGAAATGGAAGTACGCATGCCCCGGCATGTCATCAAAGGCAAAACCAAAGGTGGGGCCGGTTTGAACGCGGCGGTATTGAACGCCGCGCAAGCGCATGCCGGTAAGCAGTTCGCTGATGAGATCGGACGATAAGGCAAAATGCTCTGACTCGGTCATTTCAGGTGTTTCGATCATAAGTTCAAGACTTGGCATCATAGATCATCCAGCAGTGCCTCCCTAGAATTTCGACTCGAATCGATTTCCAAGGATTTCCTGCAATGAGCAATGATGTTTCTAGCGCAGCCCTGAGTGGCGCTACCGGGCTGGAGCCGGCAGCTCCGGCGTGGATGGCGGTGTTTTCACTGGCCATGGGGGTGTTCGGCCTGCTGACGGCAGAGTACCTTCCGGCCAGCCTGCTGACGCCAATGGCCACGGATCTTGGTGTTTCCGAGGCGCTGGCAGGCCAGGCGGTAACCGTGACAGCGGTAGTCGCCTTGTTTGCAGGCTTGCTTGTGCCAGGCCTGACGAGCGGGCTTGATCGACGTGTGGTGCTGCTGGGTTTTTCAGTGCTGATGATTGCCTCCAACTTGCTGGTGGCCTTGTCCTCCAGCCTGGAGTTCATGCTGGTGATGCGCGTTCTGCTTGGCATAGCCCTGGGGGGCTTCTGGAGCATGGCTGCAGCGGTGGCCATCCGGCTGGTGCCTGCGAAATCGGTTCCCAGGGCGCTCTCCATCATCTTCAGCGGAATTGCGGTGGGAACGGTGGTCTCCGTCCCATTGGGTAGTTACCTGGGTGGGCTTTATGGCTGGCGCAGCGCTTTTTTCGTGGCTGCCGCTGTTGGCACGCTGATTCTGATTTTCCAGTGGTTTACGCTGCCAACCATGGCGCCGCGAAAAATGCTGCGCACAGCATCGGTACTGCAATTGCTTCGGCGCCCGGGCATTGCTATCGGCATGCTGGGGTGCGTGCTTGCCCATACCGGGCAATTCGCTCTCTTTACCTATATTCGCCCCGCCCTTGAAAGCGTTGCGCCTATAGACGTGGACAGGCTGTCCTTGATGTTGCTGGGCTTTGGTGTCGCCAATTTTGTGGGGACCCTGCTCGCTGGCTGGCTGATCGAGCGCAGTTTGCGCGTGACCTTGGCACTGATGCCGGCGTTGGTCGGGCTGGCTGCATTCGGCATGATCGCGCTCCCCATCGAGTTGCCCGGTCTGATGCTGCTGGTCGCGTTCTGGGGCCTGGCCTTTGGTGGCGTGCCGGTGGCCTGGTCGAATTGGGTCGCGCGTGCGGTTCCGGATCAAGCGGAAACGGCAGGAGGAATGGTCGTGGCTTCTGTTCAGTCCTCTATCGCGACAGGTGCAGCGCTGGGTGGGTTGGTGTTCGGCACCAGTGGCGTGCAAGGCGTCTTCATCACCGCAGGCGCCGTGATGCTTCTGGCCGCGCTGGTAATCGCCCTATGGGTACGGGCCGAGTTGCCCAAACACGGGGCCGCAGGCACGGCAATTCACCTTTGAGGGTCATACTCCCCTCGACCTGGCAGTATCGCTACGCTCACGCCAGGCTTGCCTAAGGCACCTGCAGGCATTCAACACTGCGGCCCGTGCTGGTTGCTCTCAAGGCATCTGGCTATCGATCACGGCAACTGAGATATTGCGAGGCTTGCCTGAGCCATGACAGGCCCATCGAAAGGGAGTTTCCATGTATCACCCTACCGCCTGGCACGTCACCCACTGGCGTGACGATGCCTACAGCCTGGGGGCATACAGCATCCTGCTGCCTGGCGGCCGGTCGCAACATCGCCGTGTGCTGGGCGAATGCCTGGGCGGGTGCCTCGTCATCGCTGGCGAAGCCTGCAACCCCGAGGCGCCCGCCATGACCCATGGTGCCTGGGACGACGGTATTCGTGCAGCCCGCCTCGCCGTCCAGGCCGGAGCCCGACGAGTGATCGTGATCGGTGCGGGCTGTGCTGGCCTGGGGGCCGCCCGATACCTGCGCGCCAATGGCATCGACTGCGTCGTGATCGAGGCGCGGGAACGCATGGGCGGGCGCACCCACAGCCTGCAACTGGGCGCAGTGACCGTGGATGTCGGCGCGGCCTGGCTGCAGCAGTTCGCGGACAACGCCTTGGCTCGCGAAGCGGAGCGCCTCGGGATAAACATGGTGGCAACCGATTTCAGTCAACCGCTGTATGCCGCCAGCGACGGACCGGTTCACGGTATCAATGAAGCCTGGCATGCGTTGCGCCGGGATATCGACCGCAGCCTGCCCCTGGCCGAGGGCATCGAACGCTATCTGGCTGGCCTGGAGCCGGACCACGCCCGGGCAACGCGCTATGCGATCGACGGCAACCTGATTATCGAGGCCTGCCTGCCGCTTACGCAGCTTTCGGTAGAATCCCTCGACGAGGAAGGCGTCGGTAACGAAGATCGTTTTCTACCCGGCGGTTACAGCCAGATCATCGAGCACCTGGCGACCGGGCTCGATATTCGCCTGGGCCAGCCTGTCACCCAGATCGACTGGCGCGACGGCGAGCTGCGCATCAATGACCAGCGTGGCGACTTCTGCATCTGCACCGTGCCACTTGGTGTACTTAAAACCCTGCACTTTCTCCCCGAACTGCCGCCGGCCCAACGCGATGCGCTGGCCCACCTGGGTATGGGTCAGCTGGAAAAGGTCGTGCTGCAGTTCGACCAGCGCTGGTGGCCGCGCTCGCCGACCGGCTATCTGCGTTGGTACGACACGCCTGCGAGCTGGATTGAATGGCTGGACCTGAGCGACGTACTCGCCAAGCCGACCATAGTCGGACTGATCGCGGCGGATGCAGTGGAGCGTGAATTCGCCGGTCGTAGCGACAAGGAGATCGCCTTGGCCGCTCGAGACGCCTTGCAGGCCTGGGCCACGGCCATCGACGCCACACAGTGAGCAAGTGGACTCAACGCGTAGGGTGGACCGGAACGCCGGCCGCTCGTAGCGCCAGCGAACAGTCCGCCGGCCAAAGGCAAAGGCGTGCTGCTTCGCGAACGGAACGCCGCCCTACCCGCCCACACCTCAATCTTGCGCTGTAACTCGGTAAAGACCACTTTCACCCGAAGAAAAACCGCCGTTGATGAACATCATGTAAGGCGTCTTTTGCGGGTATTTGGAACGACTTCTGCTTTCGCTTTCGGACGGGTTGTCTGGGCTTCCGGGCGCAAACTGCCAGAGTAGAAGCCCATCCCCCCCAGACACACTCGATCCGTCACGGCTTGGCTGCGTGATTGTGCCCGGAGTAGCCGTTGATTTCCCTCATCCCGTGACACGCGGAGCAAGGCGTATCATCGAAGCGCCTCCTGGCAAATGTCTGCACTCTTGCGTGCTGGATGTAGTGATGATTAGAGGCACTGCGCCGTTTACACACATCCCGTTTTCGGACTGAAGCTCACTCATCACGACAATCCAGGCTCTCCCTGATTCGAGACTGGGCTGACTTGAACAGCGCGATGGCAATGTTTTCGATCTCTGAAACCAAGTGCAGTTTTTCCAACCATCGAGGTGGAATACCCTGTTTCGAATAGAACGCACCGGCTATCTGGCCGACGATTGCTGCGGTGGTGTCGGCATCGTCACCGAGATTGGCGGCTTGCAGCACTGCCGCCTCGAAGGACTCAGTGGACCAGAAGCACCAGAGTGCGGCTTCGAGTGAAGCGATGCTGTATCCGGTTCCTCTGATTTGGTCGCGATGCTTGTGCTTGAAGCTGCCCAGAGCAAGGTCTTTGATTGCTGGTTCGCAATACTGCTCTGGAGAAAGGCTAAGCACGTCGTCTTTCCTGTACCCTGCCAATGCCTTGGAAACCACCTCGGCCAACAGCTGACACGACTCAATTGCCTCGGGGGCACCATGGGTCGTGCGGGAGCTTTGCTTCGCGGCCCATGCCATCGAGTTCTGGTCTGGGTAGTAGAAGAGGATGACCGGCGCTAAACGCATGATCGAGCCGTTCCCGGCCGTTTTCGGATCAATGGAACCGGCGAATGGCTCTCCGGTTTCCTCAAAGCGCATCAGCGCCTGTCTCACTGTCGTGCCGATATCGAAGCATTGCCCCGTGGCACTCCAGTACCCCCAATGCCACCAGTTGAGATACCGCGCCATCTGGTCCCTGGCATCGAAACCGTTCTTTGAAAGCAGGCTTTCTGCCAGGCAAAGCGCCATCGAGGTGTCATCTGTCCACTGGCCAGGGGCCAGAGCGAAAGGCCCGCCGCCGACCATATCCGTGATGGGGCTCAGCGTCTCGCGGGCGCTGAATTCAAGAGTGGTGCCGACAGCATCGCCACAAGCCAGGCCGAGCAAGCAACCGGTATAGCGGTCCTGCAGATTGCTCTCAATGGTCAATGGATGCCTCCGAGGCGTTTCCGATATTCAGGAGAGCATCATACGGCGGATGTCGGCTTCTGGCCGATCTATGCCCGTCGCTGCTGCCTGCTGTCGACAGGAAGCGGCCTGTCGTGCCATTGGTCCAGCTTTGGCGAGACAGCCGCTCGCTCCACATCCCCTACAACTGGAGCTGGAAGCTGACTAACGCGATACAACTGCGATTGGCAGAGCAACATTCTTGTACCTATTCCCAACTCACCGCCGGAGCCACCGCCCTGGCGCGCCAGGCAAACCCCAACACCATCAGCAGCCCCAGCGCTGCCATCGCGGCACCGGCCAGGGAGATCGCCGGGTAGCCAAGCCCCGCGCTGATCACCGCGCCGCCCAGGGCCGCACCAATCGCATTGCCAAAGTTGAAGGCGCCGATATTCACTGCCGAGGCCAGGTTGGGAGCGTCCTTGGCGGCTTCCATCACGCGCATCTGCAGCGGCGGCACGATGGCGAAGCTGGCGATGCCCCAGATGAGGATGGCCACGGCGGCCGGCAGCGGCCAGCGCATCAGCACGGTGAAGGCCAGCAGCACCAGGATCAGCGCGCTCAGCGAGGCGATCAGGGTGCGGTCGATGGAGCGATCCGCCGCCTTGCCGCCCCACATGTTGCCCAGGGTCAGGCCCACACCGTAGAGCACCAGCATGGCGGTGATAAAGCCGGTGGAGGCATGGGTCTGGGTGCTGAGGATCGGCGCGATATAGGTGAACACGGTGAACATCGCACTGGAGCCGACCACGGTCAGGGCCAACGCGGCGAGCACCGGGCCACGGCCCAGCACGCGGATTTCGGCAAGCGCGCCATCACCCTTCGGCAACTCGACGTTGGGCAAGGCGAACCACAGCGCGAGCATGGTGATCACACCCAGGCCGGCAATGCCCCAGAACGCCGTGCGCCAGCCGAGCAGCTCACCGAACCAGGCAGCCAGCGGCACGCCGCCGATGGTCGCCAGGGTCAGGCCCATGAACATCGCCGCCACCGCGCCGGCTCGTTTGTCCGGGGCGACCAGGCTGGCGGCGACCACCGAGCCGACGCCGAAGAAGGCGCCATGGTTGAGCGAGGTGACCACCCGGGCGATCAGCAGGCTGGTGTAGTCGGTGGCCAGGGCGGACATCAGGTTGCCGAGGGTGAAGATGGCCATCAGCCCGATCAGCAGGTAGCGCCGGGGAATCCTGCCGGTGGTCAGGGTCATCAGCGGCGCGCCGATCAGTACGCCGATGGCGTAGGCGCTGACCAGCAGGCCGGCGGCGGGAATCGACACGCCAAGGTCACTGGCGATGCCGGGCAACATGCCCATGGGGGCGAACTCGGTAACGCCGATGCCGAAGGCACCGATGGCGAGCGCGACGAGGGGTGGATTGATACGCATAAGAGGCTCCTTATCTATGCCGCAAATGCTACGATCCCCATCCCATGGGCGGTAGACCGCTTTTCTGGCAAACACCTTTGCTGCAGAGGCACAAATGGACGTAGGTGGCCGATCAGGCGAGATGGAGGTACTGGTGCGCGTGGCGCAGGAAGGCAGCCTGTCGGCGGCGGCGCGCACCCTGGGCATGACGCCCTCGGCGGTCAGCCGCATCATTGCCCGCACCGAGCAGCGCCTGGGCACCCGCCTGCTGCTGCGCACCACCCGGGCGATCACCTTCACGGCCGAAGGCGAGGCGTACCTGCGCGGCGCCCGGCGCATCCTCGCCGACCTGGCGGAGGTCGAGGACGCCATCGCCGACCAGAGCGTGCCCAAGGGCCGTATTCGCGTCAGCGCCGCGCTCGGTCACGGCCGGCTGGCCATCGTGCCGCTGGTGGCGGCCTTCAGCGCGCGCTACCCGAACATCGTCGTCGACCTGACCCTGGGCGATGAGGTAGTGGATATTCTTGGCGGCCAAGCCGACGTGGCGGTGCGTTTCGGCCCGCTGCCGGACAGCCCGCTGACCGCTCGCAAGGTCGGCGAAACCGGCCAGATAGTGGTGGCCTCCCCCGATTACCTGGCGCGCCACGGCACACCCCAGGTGCCGGAAGACCTGCTGCAGCACAACTGCCTGCGCTTCAACTTCCGCCGCGCCGAGCCCAACTGGCCCTTCGTGCGTGACGGCGAGGTGTTCTCCCTGAAGGTGTGCGGCAACATCGAATGCAGCAGCGGCGAAGCCCTGGCGCAACTGGCCCGGGTCGGCGCAGGCATCGCCCGCATCGGCGCCTTCACGGTGAACGAGGACATCGGGCGCGGCGATCTGGTGCAGTTGCTCGAGGCCTACAACCCCGGCGAACGGGAACCGATCCACGCGGTATTCGTCGGCGGCCCGACGATGCCGGCACGGGTACGGCTGTTCGTCGATTTTCTGATCGAGCATCACCGGCTGTAGCGAATTCTGCGCCCTACCCAACTGCTCGCTGCTCATCCTCCACGTGCAAATGCTTGGCAGAGCGGTATGCGTCCGGTCCGTCAGGACGACGCCGCCGGCCTTAACGAAAAGCCGCGGGCAGCCGATAAAAAGGGATTGGCGCAACGCCAGAATCGATTGCAATGAGTTGAAGGTAATCATCAATGCCAGAGGATGTCGGCGGTATGCGCAGCCATACCGAAATGACGCGAAAGTTCGCCGCCGGGTTTGCCTTGCTGATGGCGAGCTTGCTCGCAATTGCCTGTGCTGCGCTGATTGCCATCGCTTATCAGAAAAACCTCGCCCAGGTCGAACATGACGAACTGGCCCTCGCGCAATCGTTGGGGGCCATCAAACGTTCGCTGAATACCACGGTGATGGACTATGCCTTCTGGGACGACGCCTATGCCAAGGTCGGCAGCGGTCAGGTCGATACCGACTGGGCCTATGGGCGGGACAACATGGGCGAGTCGCTTTTTTCGAATTTTTCGATCGATGGCGCGTTCATCATCGACCCCACGCAGGCAACCGGCTACTCGGTGATCAAGGGCGAGCTGAGCTCGCGGAGCGCCGCGGATTTCATCTCCACCGACTTCACCCCGCTGGTCGAGGCGGCCCGGCGACAGGCTGGCAGTGGCCGGGCGACTTTCGGCTACTACCCGGTCGGTGATGCCATTGCCGGGGCCTACGCGGCGGCGATCAAACCCGAGGGGATGAGCGATCCGCAATCGCTGTCCGCCACCTCCGTCTTGCTGTTCATGGACATCCTCGATATCCAGGCGCTTGGCTTCACCGCCAACCTGGCTGACCTGCGGGCGGTGAGACACCCGGCCAGCGACAACCCGTATTTCGAGCTGGAGCCGGCATTCGGCTCGACCTACTTCCTGACGTGGACGCCGGCCCGGCCCGGCGATGCGTTTCTTACCGCATTGCTGCCCTTGCTGGTGCTCATCGCCATCGTATTCGCCATGGCGATGCGGGCACTGCAGCGCCGCATGCTGAAGGCCTCTGCACTGTTCGATGCCAGTCAGGACGCCCTGCGTGTCAGTGAGGAGCGCTTTCGCTCGGTTGCCGAATCGACCTCCGACTGGATCTGGGAGACCGATCAGCACGGGCGCCTCACCTTCATTTCCGAGCGGTTCACAGCGATGACCGGCCTGCCCGTCAGCGCCTGGCAAGGCAGGCATCTGCATGAACTCCTCGGCCTGGCGCCGCATAGCTTCCTCGCCCAGGCCCAGGCCTCCTCGCAAGCGAGCCTGCCGCGGCGCCCAATCGAATGTTCCTATGCTGATGCGCAGGGCGTCTCACGGCACTGCACGCTGTCCATCGGCATGGTTGCCGAAGGTGCCAGACACCTGGGCTACCAGGGCACGGTGACCGACATCACCGAAGAGGTCGAAGCCAAGCGCCAGATCAGTCACCTGTCCCACCATGATGCGCTGACCGGCCTGCCCAATCGCCGTTACCTGCAAGCGCACCTGCAGAGCAAACTGGAGAATCCCCAAGGCCGGGTGTTTCTGTTGAGCCTGGACCTGGACCGCTTCAAGCCGGTGAACGATACCCTCGGCCATTCGATTGGTGACGAAGTGCTCTCCGAGGTGGCACAGCGGCTCAAGCAGTGCGTGCGCGACGACGATATGGTGGCCCGGCTTGGCGGCGACGAATTCGTGCTGGTGATCGATGACCCGCTGCAGCGGGTCGAACTGGAACCGCTGTGCGCGCGCATCTGCGACTCCATCGGCAAGGTGTTCGTCAGCGGTGAGCATGAGTTGCTGCTGGGCGCCAGCATCGGCGTGGCCATCGCGCCGCAGGATGCCGTGCAGGCCAGCGAACTGCTGCGTTACGCCGATATCGCACTCTACGAAGCCAAGGCCGCCGGCAGAAGTACCTGGCAGTTCTACGCCAGTGAAATGAACGAGCGCATCGTCAATCGCCGCAAGATCGAAACCGACCTGCGCAATGCATTACGCGGCAGCGAGCTGTTTCTGCAATTCCAGCCTCGCTACACCATCAGCCGGCAGACGGTATCCGGCGCCGAGGCCCTGGTGCGCTGGCAGCACCCGACCAGGGGCTTGCTGATGCCGGACAGCTTCATCGCCATCGCCGAAGAGACCGGCCTGATCATTGCGCTCAGCGACTGGGTGCTGCACAACGCCTGCAAGGCGGCAAGCCAGTGGCCCGACGACCTTCAGGTGTCGGTCAACCTGTCGCCGGTCGAATTCCAGCGAGGCGACCTGGTGGCGCGCGTGCGCCATGCGCTGGAGTCGACGCAGCTGGCCCCTGGCCGGCTGGAACTGGAAATCACCGAAACCGTAATGCTCAAGGACTCCGTAGCCGCCCTGCAGATCATGCTGCAGCTCAAACGCCTGGGGGTTCGCTTGTCCATGGATGACTTCGGCACCGGTTACTCGGCGCTCAGCTACCTGCGCACCTACCCCTTCGACGCGATCAAGATAGACCGCAGCTTCATCGCGGATTTGCAGGGCGACACCAAGACCACCGCCGTTGCCATCATCGAGTCGATCATCGGCCTGGGCCGTGCCCTGTCAATGACCGTGACGGCAGAAGGTGTGGAGAGCGCCAGCCAGTTAAGCGACCTGGCCCGCATTCACTGCGACGAGGCCCAGGGCTACTACCTCGGCCGTCCGCATTCGCTGGAACAATTCGAGCGCCTGATAACCTCCGCCTCCCTCGCACGCCCCTAGCAGCCGAGCGGCTGAGTGGCCCATGGGGACATCGCTGCGCGGCGACCCACTCAGCGATTCAGGCCCAACGCGAACAGCAGGTACAGCCCGAACGCTGCCACCGGCAGCAGGTGCCAGAAGTTGGAGAGCCACGGCGCCGAGCTGAGGTAGCCGACCACCAGCAAGCCGGCGGTGGCCAGTGAGAGGCCGGGGAGCAACAGCATCAGGCTCGACAGCAGGCGGTCCTGAAAAGGCGTCAGCTCGCTGTGGTTGGCGATGGCGGCGGCGGAGAACACCATGGCCAGACCTTGCAGGCCCGCAAAGGTGATCTGGGCGAGCACGCCGATGATCAATGCCGTAAGCGACATGGTTGATTCCTTTCATTCATCCGGTTGCAGGTTGGCCAGCAGCTTGCCGGTGAGCCCATGCAGCTGCTGTTTTTCCTCGTCACTGAGGGCGGCCAGAACGCGCTGCAGGTTGGCAACGTGGGCGGTGAGCATGTTGTCGATCAGTGCAAAGCCCTCCGGTGTCAGCGCCACCAGAATGCCGCGTCGGTCGGACGGGTGCTTGCGCCGTTCGATCAGCCCGGCTTTCTCCAGGCGGTCGATGCGGCTGGTCATGCCGCCGGAGGAAATCATCGCGCTTTCATACAGGGCAGTGGGCATCAGCGCAAAGGGCTCGCCAGCGCGGCGCAGGGTGGCCAGCACGTCGAACTCGCCGGCCTGCAGGCCATGGCTGGCGAAGAACGGCAACAGGTGATCACGACTGATCACCTGGCTCAATTCGCCCAGCCTGCCGATCACCGCCATGGCAAAGCCGTCCAGATCCGGGCGTTGTTCACGCCACTGTTCAGCGGCCAGTTGTGCTCGATCCTGCATGTCGCCCTCGATTTATCTTGCCATCAAGATACTTTTCAAAAAGAATGTTTGTATCTTATCGTAGATCGGCTTTGGAGACAGGTATGAGACAGCCCCTGCAGCGCCCTTATCTGGCGCTGTTCCTGTTGCTTGCGATCGGCGCCCTGATGGGCCTGACCAGCAACCTGGTGAAACTCGCCGGCCAGCAAGGCTGGCAGCCCTTGGCCTTCCTGCTGTGGAGCCTGCTCGGCGGCGGCCTGGCGCTGCTGGTGCTGGTACGTCTGCGTGGCGAGCGCACGGGCGTGACGCCGCCCTTGTTGCGCTACTACCTGATTGCCGGGCTGATCAGCATCGCCCTGCCCAATGGCTTGCTGTTCGCCTCCATCAGCCATGTCGGTGCCGGCTTCGCCTCGATGTGCCTGGCCTTTCCACCGCTGTTCACCTACCTGATGGCCCTGGCCCTGCGCATGGAGCCGCTGAGCCGCATTCGCCTGCTGGGTATCGGCATCGGCCTGGTCGGCAGCGTGCTGCTTGCCCTGGGCAAGCTGCAGGATGGCGATGCCCCCCGGCTGTGGGTGCTGGCCGCACTGTCGATCCCGCTGTTCCTGGCCATGGGCAATATCTACCGCTCGCGCTACTGGCCGAGCGGTGCCAGCCCATTGTCCCTGGCGCCAGGCATGCTGCTGGGCGGCGCCCTGCTGCTGTTGCCCATGGGCCTGCTGGGCGCTGACCTGGCGCCGCAGCTGGGCAGCCAGGCCGCCGTGCTTCTGCTGCTGGTGCAGATGGCGCTGTTCGCCATCGTCTACGCGCTGTTCTTCGTGCTGCAGAAGCTCGCCGGCGCGGTGTTCCTCAGCCAGATCGGCTCGGTGGCTGCCGTGCTCGGCGCCGCCATGGCGATCGGTCTGCTGGGTGAACAGGGCAGCCTGTCGATGCTGCTGGCCGGGCTGTGCATCGTCAGCGGCGTGTTGCTGGTGGCCTGGCGCGGCGCCCAGGAGAAGGCGCAATGAAACGCCAGACCCTGTTGCTGCTGGCGATCATCCTGCTCGGCCTGAACCTGCGCCCGGTGCTCGCGGCGGTAGGCCCACTGCTCGACCGCATCCAGCTGGACACCCACCTCGGGCACGTGGGCGCCAGCCTGCTGACCAGCCTGCCGATCGTGATCATGGGCCTCGGCGCCCTGGCGGCCACGTTTCTACGTGGGCGCCTCGGCGAGCGACGCGGCATCTGGCTCGGCACCCTGCTGATCGCCCTCGCCTGCCTGGCCCGTGGCCTGTTGCCCAGTGCCACGCCGTTGCTGATCAGTGCTCTGCTGGCCGGCGCCGGCATCGCCTTCGTGCAGGCGTTGCTGCCGGGCTTGATCAAAGCGCGCTTCAGCCACGATGCGGGTCGGCTGATCGGCTTCTACAGCTGCGCGATCATGGGCGGCGCAGCCTTCGGTGCTGCGCTGACGCCCTGGCTCGCGCAGTGGCTGGGCTGGTCGTGGGCACTGGCCACCTGGGCTCTGCCGGCCATCGTTGCCTGCCTGGTGTGGAAGCGCGCCGCGCCGGCGGGCGAGCCGACTACAAGCGGCTCGGCGGCACCACTCAACCCCTGGCGCTCGCCACGCGCCTGGCTGCTGATGGCCTTCTTCGGGGTCGGCACCGCCGGTTATACGCTGGTGCTGGCCTGGCTGCCGCCCTACTACACCTCGCTGGGCTGGAGCGCCGAGTCCAGCGGCCTGCTGCTGGCCGCCCTGACCCTCTGTGAAGTAGCCGCCGGCCTATTGGCCTCGAGCCTGCTGGCGCGCTGCCCGGATCGCCGCGTGCTCTTGGGTTTCGTGCTGGTGTGCCTGCTGCTCGGGCTGATCGCCCTGGTGTTTGCGCCGCTGGCGCTGGTGGTGCCGATCTGTGTGCTGATCGGCATCGGTATCGGCGCGCTGTTTCCGCTGTCGCTGGTGGTGGCCCAGGATCACCTCGACGACCCGCGCCAGACCGGCGACCTGCTGGCCTTCGTGCAGGGCGGTGGCTACCTGATCGCCGCCACCTCGCCGCTGCTCGCCGGGCTGCTGCGCCAATACGCCAACGACCTGCGCCTGAGCTGGCTGATGATGGCCGCCGCCACGCTGGTGCTGATGCTCATGGCAACGCGCTTCAAACCGGGCAGCGGGCACTTCCATACCCGCTGAGGGCGTAGGGCGGACTCAGTCATGTAGGGCGGACCGGGACGCCGGCCGCTCGTAGCGTCAGCGAACAGTCCGCCATGACGGTGCGCGGCGTACTGCTGCGCGAACGGAACGCCGCCCGGTACGCCCACATCAAGAATGCGGTAGGCATAATCGCTATGGCCCAGGTCAATCGTCATACCGGCCTGCGTCCGTCTCAGGGCCTCCGGCCCAGTCTGGCGGATAGAGGCCGCATTCGACATACCGGTGAAACGTGGAATAGGGCCAATCGACCACTCGCTGCACCAGGCCATGCTTGAGCGGATTGATGTGGATGTAGTCGAGATGACGCCTGAAATCTTCCTCGTCACGAACAAGATGCTCCCAGTAGCGGCGCTGCCAGATACCCCGCTCCCGCCGACGCAGGAGAATCTCCGAACGCCACTCATCTGCCGGTATGGCTCGGGAGAAGAGCATCTTGATCAAACGCCAGCGCAGTGCGAAATCCGCCTCGCCTTGCGGCAGTTCGATCAGGCAATGGAAGTGATCAGGCAATACCACCCAACCGTGGATCTCGAAAGGGTGCCGTCGCCGCACGACACGCACGGCTTCACGCAGGGTGTCGATGTGGCGCACGAGCAGATCGTTGCCATGGCGAACACGCAGGGCATGGGTGAAGAAGTAGGTGCCGCCAGGGCTCCAGGCACGGCGATAGTTGGGCATGGGCGTCATCCTTGACGGTTCTAACGAGTAGAGCCTAGACCAGGCACGCAAGTCGGTCTCAGAAAGCCAACCAACAGTCTACTCATGCAGGCACAAGGCGTACTGCTTCGCGAGTACGCCCTACGTCTGCTCATCAGGCCAATCCTACACGTAGGGCGGACTCAGGAGCGAAGCGAACAGTCCGCCATGCCGGCTACGTGGCTGAGGGGTCAATGCGCTTCGCGCAGGTAGGCGACTACCGCGGCCTCGTCGCCGGCGAAGACGATGCGCTCGGCTTTGCTGTCGCGCTGGTAGGCATACATGGGGTCGTAGTACTCACGCAGCAGCCCGGCGATCCAGTCACGGTGAAAGGCCACGGCGCCGTTGCGCTGCTGGGCGCCGAGGGCGTCGACCATGATCGCCCGCAGGCGCTGGTGGCGTTCGCCGCCCAGGCGTTTGTGGATGTTGTCCAGGCTCTGCAGCAGGCGCGCGGCGAACAGGTCGAAACCACGCTCCTCACCATTGACGGCGATGAACTCGGCGCACAGGTCGATCACGTAGTCACGCAGGATGCGCTCCACGCGCCCCTCGAAGCTGTCTTCCAGCCACACCAGCGGGTAGCCCTGCATGCCCTGGTGCAGGGACAGCGGCACGTTGCAGCTGCCGACGATGCGTCCTTCATCTTCGAGCACGAAGCGCTCGATGCCCGCCGCGCGCTTGCGCAAGATGTCCACGGCCAGGGCGTTCTCGAAATCGATCTGCGCCGGCTGGCCGGTGGCGCGCTTGCCGAAACTGGAGCCCCGATGGTTGGCGTGGCCTTCCAGGTCCAGGGCATCGGGCAGCTGGGCCAGCACATCGGTCTTGCCGGTGCCGGTCATGCCGCCGACCACCACGAAGCGGCACTGCGCCACGGCTTCTTCCAGGGTATCGAGCAGAAAGGTGCGCATCGCCTTGTAGCCGCCGGTGATGCGCGGGTAGTCGATGCCTGCTTCATGCAACCACTGCTGGACGATCTGCGAGCGCAAGCCGCCGCGAAAGCAGTACAGGTAGCCGTTCGGATTGGCGCGGGCGAAGGCCGCCCAGGCCGCGACCCGATGGGCCTTGGTCTCGCCGCCGACCAGCTGGTGACCTAGCTTGATGGCAGCGTCCTGGCCGTGCTGCTTGTAGCAGGTGCCGACCTTCTGGCGCTCCAGGTCGGTCATCAGCGGCAGGTTGACCACGCCGGGGAACGCGCCCTTGGTGAATTCCACCGGTGCGCGGGTATCCATCATCGGTACGCCGTCGAGGAACAGGGTACGGAAGTCGCGGGCATCCTCGCGCATCAGAACACCTCGACGGCGTGACGCTGTCGCTCCACCAGCACGCCGATGGGTGCCAGGTGCAGGCCCAGTTCGGCGGCCACGGCAAGAAACTCGTCCTGGCCCGCTTCGCTGACGGCGATCAGCAGGCCGCCGCTGGTCTGCGGGTCGCACAACAGGTCGCGCTGCTCGTCGCTGAGCGCCTCGATGCGCTCGCCATAGCTGTCGAAGTTGCGCAGCGTGCCACCCGGCACACAGCCCTCGGCCAGGTAGTGTTCGACGCCCGGCAGACGCGGCACCGCCGCGTAATCCACACGGGCGCTGAGCCCGGCACCGTCGGCCATTTCCACCAGATGGCCGAGCAGGCCGAAGCCGGTGACGTCGGTCATGGCGTTGACGCCGGCCAGCTTGCCAAAGCGGCTGCCCGGCTTGTTCAGGGTGCACATCCAGTCGCGGGCCAGGCCGACATCCTCGGCGCGCAGCTTGGCCTTCTTCTCCGCGGTGGTGAGGATGCCGATGCCCAGGGGCTTGGTCAGGTACAGGGTGTCGCCGGCCCTGGCGGTGTCGTTGCGCTTCATGTGCTGCTTGTTCACCACGCCGGTCACCGCCAGGCCGAAGATCGGCTCGGGGGCGTCGATGGAGTGCCCGCCGGCCAGGGGGATACCGGCAGCGTCGCAAACCGCGCGGCCGCCACGAATCACTTCGCGGGCAACCTCCGGCGGCAGCAGATTGACCGGCCAGCCAAGGATGGCGATGGCCATCAGCGGGTCGCCGCCCATGGCGTAGATGTCGCTGATCGCGTTGGTGGCGGCGATGCGGCCGAAGTCGAACGGGTCATCGACGATGGGCATGAAGAAGTCGGTGGTCGACACCACGCCACGCTCGTCATCGAGGGCGTACACCGCCGCATCGTCACGCGAGGCGTTGCCGACCCACAGCTTGGGGTCGAGGTTCTGCGCACCGCTGCCCGCCAGGATCACCTCCAGCACCTTGGGGGAAATCTTGCAGCCGCAGCCGGCACCGTGGCTGTACTGGGTCAGGCGGATCGGCTCACTCATGGCAACGCTCTCGTCAACGGGAAAACAGGCAGCGGATTATAGGGGCTGTGGCCATTTCATTCACGGCCGCGCGTCCCCGGGACGTCCAGCTTGGGCGATGAAACGACCACAGCCCCCCGGCAAAGCTGGTCTTTCTCGCACCGCCTCCTATAATCGCCGCGCTCACTACTGTTCCCTTGCAGCGCCGGCCATGGCGCCTGCTGCCGCTTTTTCCGCCATTGAACCGGAGAACTCCATGCTCAAGCGCACCCTGTCGCTGGTCGTAGGCCTTGCCCTGTCCGCCGCCGCCCTCACCGCCCATGCCGCCGAAACCCTGCGCGTCTCGGCGATTCCCGATGAAGCCCCCACCGAGCTGCTGCGCAAGTTCAAGCCACTGGGCGCCTACCTGGAGCAGCAGCTGGGCATGAAGGTCGAGTTCGTGCCGGTGGCCGACTACCCGGCGGTGGTCGAGGCGCTGGCCACCGATCGCCTGGACATGGCCTGGCTGGGCGGTTTCACCTTCGTGCAGGTGAACCTCAAGACCGGTAACGCGATGCCCCTGGTGCAGCGCGAACAGGACGCTGCCTTCACCAGCACCTTCATCAGCGCCGACCCGCAGGTCAAATCGCTCAAGGACCTGAAGGGCAAGACCTTCGCCTTCGGCTCGATTTCCTCCACTTCCGGCAGCCTGATGCCGCGCTACTTCATGCTGCAGGACGGCATCAAGCCGGAAAGCTACTTCAGCCGAGTCGCCTACTCCGGCGCCCACGACGCCACTGCCGCCTGGGTGCAGGCCGGCAAGGTCGACGCCGGTGTGCTGAACTCCAGCGTGTGGGACAAACTGGCCAAGAGCGGCAAGGTCGACACCAGCAAGGTCAAGGTCTTCGCCACCACGCCGACCTACTTCGACTACAACTGGACGGTGCGCGGCACCCTCGACCCGGCGCTGGCCGAGAAGATCAAGCAGGCGTTCCTGGCCCTCGACCCGGCCAACCCGGAGCACAAGGCGATTCTCGACCTGCAGGCGGCCAGCCGCTTCATCGAGACCAAGCCTGAAAACTACAAGGGCATCGAAGAGGCTGCCCGCGCTGCCGACCTGCTGAAATGAGCCTGCGCCTGAGCGCCGTCGGGCTCACGCACGGCAATGGCGTACAGGCGCTGCAGGGCATCGACCTGAGCGTCGCACAGGGCGAGCGGGTGGCGATCATCGGTCCGTCCGGCGCCGGCAAGTCGAGCCTGCTCAACCTGCTGGCCACCGCCCTTTCGCCCAGCGAAGGCGAGCTGCAGGTGCTGGGCGAGCGCCCGTGGCAGCTGCCCGGCCGCCAGCGCCAACGCCTGCGCACGCGCATCGGCCTGATCCACCAGGCGCCGCCCCTGCCGCTGCGCCAGCGGGTGGTCACCGCCGTGCTGGCCGGGCGCCTCGGCCAGTGGGGCCTGGCCAGAAGTTTGGTCAACCTGCTGCACCCACTGGACATTCCCGGCGCTCGTGCGCAGCTGGACAAGCTGGACCTGGGCGACAAGCTGTTCGCCCGCTGCGGGCAACTTTCCGGTGGTCAATTGCAGCGCGTCGGCATCGCCCGCGCCCTGTATCAGGCCCCGCAACTGCTGCTCGCCGACGAGCCGGTCTCGGCCATGGACCCGCGCCTGGCCGATCACACCCTGTCGCTGCTGGTCAGCCATGCCGAAGCCGGCGGGGTGACCCTGGTCGCCAGCCTGCACACGGTGGAACTGGCCCTGGCGCACTTTCCACGCATCGTCGGCGTGCGTGACGGGCGCATCGCCTTCGACCTGCCGGCCAGCGAAGTCGACCCCGAACGTCTGCAGGCGCTGTACGCCAACGAACAGCTGAGCCCGGCCCGCGTTACCGAGCCTACGCCGGGTGCCTGGGCTGCGCGATGCTGAGCCACGCTCACCGCGACCCCGCTGCCCTGCCGCGCCTGGCGTTCGCGCTGCTGGCCATTGCCCTGCTATGGCCGGGCATGCAGCTTGCCGAGCTTGACCTGGGCGTGCTGCTGCACCCGGACAGCGCCCAGTCCATGGGCGGCTTCCTCAAGGATTTCTGGCCGCCGGCCCACGACGAGGACTTCCTCACCCTGCTGCTGGATGCCACCCTGCAGACCCTGGCCATCGCCACCGCCGGCATGGCCCTGGCACTGCTGCTGGCGGTGCCGGCGAGCCTGCTGGCCAGCCGCGCACTGTCGCTCTCGGCAGCCTCGCGCGGTGGCCAACCGAGTATGTTGGGCCGGTGGCTGCGCTGGCCGGTGCGCGGTGCGCTGATCGTACTGCGCAGCGTGCCGGAAATCGTCTGGGCGCTATTGTTCGTGCGCGCCGTTGGCCTGGGGCCGACCGCCGGGGTGCTGGCCATCGCCATCACCTACGCGGGCATGCTCGGCAAGGTCTACGCGGAAATCTTCGAATCGGTGGACCAACGCCCCGTGCACGCCCTGCTGCACAGCGGCAGCGGGCGTCTGGCCGCCTTCGCCTACGGCGTGCTGCCGGCCGCCGCGGCGGAGCTGACCTCCTACACGGTGTACCGCTGGGAATGCGCGGTGCGCGCCTCGGTGGTGATGGGCTTCGTCGGCGCCGGTGGTCTAGGCCAGCAGATCGACCTGTCGATGCGCATGTTCGCCGGCGCCGAAGTGGCCAGCATGTTGCTGACTTTCCTGCTGCTGGTGCTGCTGGCTGATCAACTGAGCCGCCTGCTGCGCGCGAGGTTCACATGAGGCGCCTGGGCAACCTGCTGCTCCTGCTGGGCATCGCCGCGGCGGTGGCCGGCTCGTTCGTTTATCTGGGGCTGGACCTGGCCGGCCTGTTCGGCGCCGACAGCCTTGGGCAGATGGGCAGCTACGCGGCGCGCTTTCTCGATCCTGATTTCAGCGCCAGCCACCTGCAGGCCACCGCTCACGGCGCCCTGGAGACTCTGGCCATGTCGGCCGTGGGTACCTTGCTCGCCGCCGTGCTCGGTTTGCTGCTGGCCCTGCCCGCTGCCGGTCGCTTGGGCGCCCTCGCCCAGGCTGCCACGCGGCTGCTGCTCAACGCCCTGCGCGCGATTCCCGAACTGGTGTGGGCGGTCCTGATGGTACTGGCTGCCGGCCTGGGGCCGAATGCCGGCACTCTGGCGCTGGCGCTGCACACCGCTGGCGTGCTCGGCCGGCTGTTCGCCGAGGCACTGGAGAATACTCCGCCGGAGCCGGCCAATGCCATTCGCCTGCAGGGAGGCGGCGCCTGGGCCGCGTTCTGCTATGGCACCCTGCCGGCGCTGTGGCCGCAATTGCTGGCCTACAGCCTGTACCGCTGGGAGAACAACATCCGCATGGCGGCGATCATGGGCTTCGTCGGCGCCGGCGGTTTGGGGCAGATGCTCTACGTCAGCCTGAGCCTGTTTCAGGAAGCCCAGGCCGCCACGGTGATCCTCGCCATGTTGCTGCTGGTGCTGGCGGTGGACGCCTTCAGCGGCTGGACGCGGCAGCGCTGGGTGCGCAATTAATCCGGGAGCGCCGGCGCGCTAGCCGTGGTCTGAAACTGCCTGCACAGCTGATTCCGAGACCCGTCCATGTCCGTACCCCGCATTGGCTTCGCCTGCCAGTACCGCCACCCCGACCGCAGCCTGCCAGCCGGCGAGCTGAAGATCATCGAGGCGGCCTTCAATCCGCGCACCACCATCCTGCGCTGGATGGACAGCGTCAGCCGGGCGGTGGCCTACGCCAAGCTGACCGAGATCGTCGAGCACAACCTGCAGGCCCAGCTGCGTCTGCTCGCCTACGTGGTCACCCTGCCCGAGCCGCTGCAGATGCTGCGCCTGAGCAGCGACCTGCTGCCGTTCTACAGCCACCCCAAGGTCGCCGCCTTCTATCAGCGGCCCGAAATGGAGCAACGCCTGATCGACGGCTTCGCAGCCATCGGCGAAGTGGCGCGTGCAGCCAACATTCGCCTGTCCATGCACCCCGGCCAGTATTGCGTGCTGGGCTCGGATCGCCCCGACGTGGTGGAGAACAGCCTCGCCGAGTTCGAGTACCACGCCGACATGATCCGCATGATGGGTTACGGGCGCACCTTTCAGGACTTCAAGTGCAACCTGCATATTGCCGGCAAGCTGGGTGGCGATGGCGTTCGCGCGGTGTGGCCGCGGCTGTCCCATGAGGCGCGGCAGTGCATCACCTTCGAGAACGACGAGAAGACCTACGGCGTCGACCACTGCCTGGCCCTGGCCGATCTCGCCCCTGTGGTGCTCGACGTGCATCACTGCTGGATTCACGAGGACGACTACATCGACCCGCACAGCGAGCGCGTGGCGCGGATCATCGACAGCTGGCGCGGTGTACGCCCGACCATGCACCTGTCGCAACCTCAGGAGCGGTTGCAGGAACTGGGGCTGAACGCCGAACGGAAAATGGAAATGCCCGAGGTGCTGAAAGTCGCACCGAAGCGCGAGCTGTACGGCCACAGCGCGCGCATGTGGAACCACTGGACCAACGGGTACGTGCTGCAGTTTCTCGATCGCTTCGACATCATGTTCGAAGCCAAGGACAAGAACGTGGCGACTATCGAGTTTTACGAGCGCTATCTGAAAGACGCCTGACTTGTAGCCTGGGTCGAGCGCAGCGACACCCGGGAAGTGCCCTGGGTATCGCTTCGCTCAATGCCAGGCTATGGGCATCGAACAACTCGATAGCCACAACGCAAAAGGCCCTGCAGTGCAGGGCCTTTTGTACATCGCGACGCTTACTTCTTGCCGAGTTTCTTGAGCTCTTCGTCACGCAGCTCGCGACGCAGGATCTTGCCGACGTTGGTGGTCGGCAGGCTCTCGCGGAACTCGACCTGTTTGGGTCGTTTGTAGCCGGTGAGGTTGTCGTGCATGTGCTGCATGACCTGTTCCTTGGTCAGGGTCATACCCGGCTTGACCACCACGAACACCTTGATCGACTCGCCCGAACGCTCGTCTGGCACGCCGATGGCCGCGCATTGCAGCACGCCCGGCAAGGTCACCAGGACTTCTTCCAGTTCGTTCGGGTAGACGTTGAAGCCGGACACCAGAATCATGTCCTTCTTGCGGTCGACGATGCGGATGTAGCCGTCGGGTTGGATGATGCCGATGTCGCCGGTCTTGAACCAGCCGTTGGCATCGATCACTTCGTCGGTGGCTTCCTGGCGCTGCCAGTAGCCCTTCATCACCTGCGGGCCCTTGATGCACAGCTCGCCGGTTTCGCCCAGTGCCAGGTCATTGCCCTGATCGTCGATCACCTTGAACAGGGTCGACGGTGCCGGAATGCCGATGGTGCCCAGCTGGTTGAAGGTAACCGGGTTGACCGACGCCACCGGGCTGGTCTCGGTCAGGCCGTAGCCTTCGCAGATGGCGCAGCCGGTGACCTGCTTCCAGCGCTCGGCGGCCGCCTGCTGCAGCGCCATGCCACCGGACAGGGTGACCTTGAGCTTGGAGAAGTCGAGCTTCTGGAAGCCTTCGTGGTTGCTCAGCGCCACGAACAGGGTGTTGAGGCCGACGAAAGCGCTGAACTGGAACCTGGACAGGTCCTTGACCAGCGCCGGCAGATCCCGCGGGTTGGTGATCAGGATGTTGTGGTTGCCGCAGTGCATCATCGCCATGCAGTGAAAGGTGAAGGCATAGATGTGGTACAGCGGCAGCGGCGCCACGATGATTTCGCTGCCCTCGCCCAGGTTCGAGCCCATCAGCTCGCGGCACTGCAGCATGTTGGCGATCAGGTTGCGGTGCGTGAGCATGGCGCCCTTGGCCACCCCGGTGGTGCCACCGGTGTACTGCAGCACGGCAACGTCCTGCGCGCTTGGGCTGGCTTCGCTGACCGCCTTGCCACGGCCCTGACTCAGGGCCTCGGTGAATTTGACGGCGCTCGGCAGGTTATAGGCCGGCACCATCTTCTTCACGTACTTGACCACGGCATTGACCAGCAGGCGCTTGAGCGGCGAGAGCATGTCGCCGACCTCGGTGACGATCACCGTCTTCACGTCGGTCTTGGGCACCACCTGCTCGGCCAGGTGCGCCATGTTGGCCAGGCACACCAGCGCCTTGGCGCCGGAATCCTTGAACTGGTGTTCCATTTCCCGCGCGGTGTACAGCGGGTTGGTGTTGACCACCACCAGGCCGGCACGCATGGCGCCGAACACCACGACCGGGTATTGCAGAACGTTGGGCAGTTGCACGGCGATGCGGTCGCCGGGCTTGAGATCGGTGTGCTGCTGCAGGTAGGCCGCGAACTGGCCGGACAGCTCGTACAGCTGGCCGTAGGTGATCGTCTTGCCAAGGTTGGTAAACGCGGGCTTGTCGGCAAAACGCTGGCAGGACTGCTTCAGTACCGCCTGAACATTGGGGTACTGGTCGGGATCGATCTCGGCCGCGACCCCCTCGGGATATTTGTCCGTCCAGAAGTTTTCGGTCATGGACACCCACTCCTAAGCAACAGCTTATCGTCACCGCCAAGGCGGTTGTTTGTTGTATGTATGCCTGGCTGTTCGCCCCTGAGGAGCGCAAAGCGGGCCGAGATTAGCAGAGTTGCCGGATACCGACCAGAGCTTGAAAAGGCTGACCAGTATCGAAAGTGACCAATTACAAAACACTGGTCACAAGCTGTTCGACGCGCGAAATTGCCTGGCAGGCGCCATCGAACGGCAGGCAACGCCCATGATAGACGCCTGCGTGCTTTCCTGCAGAAGGACTTTGCGGCCTGCAGGTTGTCGCCGAGCTTACCGGCGTGAAGCGCTCGCGCCTGTAGCCGGGGTCGAGCGCAGCGCCCCCGGGAAGCTGCCCTGATAGCGCTGCGCTCAACCAGGCTACGAATTAGAGGCGGCGCCATCTGCCACGAAGCAAAAGGCCCAGCAATGCAGGGCCCCTGTGGTTGAATCATGCAGCGGGCTAGGTCTTGCCAAGCGCCTTCAACTCTTCATCGCGCAGTTCGCGGCGCAGGATCTTGCCGACGTTGGTCATGGGCAGCGACTCCCTGAACACGATCTGCCGCGGCACCTTGTAGCCGGTGAAGTTTTCCTTGCAGTAGGCCTTGAGCTCCTCGGCGGTGAGGCTCTCGTCGCGCTTGACCACGAACAGCTTGACTGCCTCGCCGGATTTCTCGTCCGGCACGCCGATGGCCGCACAACTGGCCACCTTGGCGTGGGCCATCACCACGTCCTCGATCTCGTTGGGGTACACGTTGAAGCCGGAGACGATGATCATGTCCTTCTTGCGGTCGACGATACGCACGAAACCATCTTCGTCGATCACCGCGATATCACCGGACTTGAACCAGCCCTCATCATCCAGGACCTCGGCAGTGGCTTCCGGGCGATTCCAGTAGCCCTTCATCACCTGCGGGCCCTTGATGCACAACTCGCCGCGCTCGCCCAGGGGCAGTTCGTTGCCGTCGTCATCGATGACCTTGAACGCCGTGCCCGGCACCGGAATACCGACGGTACCCAGGCGCGCCAGGTCGCCGCTGGGGTTGGCACTGGCAATCGGCGAGGTTTCGGTGAGCCCGTAGCCTTCGACCACCGCGCAGCCGGTCAGGCGCTGCCAGCGCTCGGCGGTGGCCTTGACCAGCGCCGTGCCGCCGGAGTTGGTGACCTTGAGGTGGCTGAAGTCGAGCTTGTCGAAATCGGGATGATCCATCAGCGCCACGAACAGGGTGTTGAGGCCCAGTAATGCGGAAAACTGCCACTTGCCCAGTTCCTTGACGAAACCGGGGATGTCCCGCGGGTTGGTGATCAGCACGTTGTGGTTGCCGTTGACCATCATGCACATGCAATTCATGGTGAAGGCATAGATGTGGTACAGGGGCAGCGGCGCGATCATCACCTCCTGGCCGGGCTTGATCAGCGGCGTGCCGTCGGGGCCGTGCTGCAGCATGCAGGCATTGGCCTGCAGCATGTTGGCGATCAGGTTGGCGTGGGTGAGCATGGTGCCCTTCGCCACCCCGGTGGTGCCGCCGGTGTACTGCAGCACGGCTATATCGCTTTGCGCCGCGCTGACCGGCCGCAGGTCGAGTCGCGCGCCATCGGCCAGCACCTGTTTGAATGAAAGCGCCTGGGGCAGATGGTAAGCGGGCACCATCTTCTTGACCTTCTTCACCACGGTGTTGACCAACCAGCCCTTGAGGGTGGGCAGCAGGTCGCCCATGCGCGCCTCGATCAGGTATTCGATCTGGCTGTCGGGCAGCACCTCCTGCACCAGCTTGCCGAACATGTTCAGGTACACCAGAGCGCGCACGCCGGCATCCTTGAACTGATGGCGCATCTCGCGGGCGGTGTACAGCGGGTTGGTGTTGACCACGATCAAGCCGGCGCGCATCGCTCCGAACACGGCAATCGGATACTGCAGCACGTTGGGCATCTGCACTGCGATGCGGTCACCGGGTTTGAGATCGGTGCGCTGCTGCAGGTAGGCGGCGAAAGCGGCGGACAGCCTGTCCAACTCAGCGTAGGTGAGTGTCTTGCCCAGATTGCTGAACGCGGGGCGCTCGGCGAAGGTCTTGCAGGAGCGTTCGAACACCTCGATAACCGACTGGTAGGCGTCCATGTCGATATCGTTGGCCACGCCAGGGGCGCGCTTGTCGTTCCAGAAATCGGGCTGCATTGTTGTTATCCCTTGTTTTCCGAAGGTGCGTGAGGTCACCCGAACGAACTTAGCAGCCGGCAACGGCCTGGCAAAGCCACAATCAATACCGTGAATTTCAGCACCTGTAGGGTCTACAATGCCCGGCATTCGTAGAAAGGGACTTTGCCATGCAGCACCACAGCGTCTGGCTCGACAGCAGTGATGGCGTGCCGCTGTACGTCAACCACTGGCACGCCCAGCAAGAGCCCAGGGCCGTGGTGATGCTCGCCCACGGCATGGCCGAGCACGGTGGCCGCTATGCACGCTTTGGCGAAGCATTGGTCACCGCCGGCTTCGAGCTCTACGCACTCGACCACCGCGGCCATGGGCAGACGGCGCAACACGGCCTGCTCGGCCATTTCGCCGACGAGAACGGCTGGAATCATGTGGTCGGCGACCTCTCGACGCTCAACCACCATATTCGCCACCAGCGGCCGCAAACGCCGATCATCCTGTTTGGCCACAGCATGGGCAGCTTCATCACCACCGCCTACCTGATGCACCACAGCAGCAGCGTGCAGGGCGCCATCCTCAGCGGCTCCAACTACGGCAAGCTGGGCACTTACCGGGCGGCGGCGCTGGTTGCCCGCTTCGAGCGCTGGCGCCAGGGCGCGACCGGGCGCAGCGCGCTGATCGACCGGTTGTCATTCGGCACCTTCAACAAGGCCTTCGTACCTGCGCGCACGCCGTTCGACTGGCTGAGCCGTGACAACGGCGAAGTCGACCGCTACATTGCTGACCCCCTGTGCGGTTTTCGCTGCACCAACCAGTTGTGGCTCGACCTGCTGGAGGGGCTGCAGCGCATCACCTCGCGCGCAGCCTTGAAGCAGATCGCCCCGCAGTTGCCGATACTGATCATCGGCGGCGACAGCGACCCGGTCAGCCAGGGCGACGGTCTGCAACGCCTGGCCGATGCGCTGACCCAGGCCGGGCACAGCCGCACGACATTGAAACGCTATTCAAAGGCCCGCCACGAACTGCTCAACGAGCTGAACCGTGACGAGGTCACCCGCGACCTGATCGACTGGCTGGAACAGACGCTTGCAAAGCCCCAGCAGCGACCATCACACCCTCAGGAACCCAACCTATGACGCAAAGCAGCAACACGCCTTACGAAGCCCTCGAAGTCGGCCAGACCGCCAGCTACAGCAAGACCGTGGAAGAACGTGACATCCTGCTGTTCGCTGCCGTTTCCGGTGACCACAACCCGGTGCACCTGGATGCCGAATACGCCGCCACCACCATGTTCAAGGAGCGCATCGCCCACGGAATGTTCAGCGGCGCACTGATCAGCGCCGCAGTGGCCTGCACCCTGCCCGGCCCTGGCACCATCTACGTGGGCCAGCAGATGAGCTTCCAGAAGCCGGTCAAGCTGGGCGACACCCTGACCGTGCGCCTGGAGATTCTCGAGAAACTGCCGAAATTCCGCGTGCGCATCGCCACCCGCGTGTTCAACCAGCACGACGAACTGGTGGTCGACGGCGAAGCTGAAATCATCGCGCCACGTAAAGCCCTTACCGTCGAGCTGGCCACTCTGCCGCCGATCAGCATTGGCTGATCGTACGCGTCCGTTGGATGGGTATGCACAAGCGGGAACCCATCCAGCCACCCTGGGAGCGAACCGGGCCCGAGATTCGCGCGCATGGCGCGCTCCCACAGTCCATCGAGTTACCTTACAAATCTATAGTCCGTAGGATGGGTGAAACCCATCACCGCATCGATGGGTTTCACCTACGCCGCCCGACCCATCCTGCGATTTCATACGCCGTACATTTTTCTGGAGCCTTCCATGCCACTGTCCATGCATTCCATTTCCATCCCGGTGTTCACCCGCCAGTTGACCAACCTGTCGACCATTCTCGGCATCGCTGCCGCCAATGCCGAAGCGCGCAAGATCGAACAGAGCGTGCTGCTCGGCTCGCGTCTGGCGCCGGATATGTTCCCGCTCAGCCGCCAGGTGCAGATCGCCTGCGATACCGTCAAAGCCGGTGCCGCCCTGCTGGCTGGCGTCGAAGCGCCGAGCCATGCCGATGATGAAACCAGCTTTGCCGAGCTGCAGGCACGCATCGCCAAGACCCTCGAATTCGTGCAGGGCATCAGCGCCGCGCAGCTCGACGGCAGCGAAGACCGTACCGTGACGCTCAAGCGCCGCGACAAGGAAACCCATTTCCAGGGCCAGGCCTTCCTGCTCGATCACGTGCTGCCGAACCTGTATTTCCACATCACCACCACCTACGCCATCCTGCGTCACAACGGCGTGGAACTGGGCAAGCGCGACTTCCTCGGCACCCGCTAAGCGCTCTCCCGGTCTTCTGTAAGCCGTGTGAAGCGACTGTGACAAGACGCACGCGGGGGGCCGGTGATTTATTATGGAAGCGGGCATGGACTAGGCGTCCCTGCCCGCTTCCACAAGTAGTGCACCGATGTCCGCCCCCCACCCAAATAGCGAACGACCGCTTGCGCCACTTAGCAGGCAAAAGCCTATTGAGCGCGCCGTGACCTGTTGGTGCATGCCCTGCGCGTAGCGCACCAAGACGGGTCAAGCCTGGTTATCCCTAACAAAAATAAGCCGCGAAAAAGCTATAAATCCCCATTTCATTGTGCACAGCGCACAACCGGCGCTGTACCGGCTGCCGAACCGGTCAGTTGGCACGTCGCCTGCTATAGCCATGGCTTCCCTCACCCCGTGGAGCCAGGCCATGACCCACCCCACCACCGACAGCGACTACCCCTTGAGCGAAGTGCCGGCCGGCGCCCGCAAGGGGCTGTTCTCCACCTCGATCATGCTGTTCTCCTTCACCTTCTTCACCGCCACCATGTTCGCCGGCGGCAAGATCGGCATGGCGTTCGACTTCAAAACGCTGATCTGGGCGGCGATCATCGGCAACCTGCTGCTCGGCGCCTACGCTGCAGTGCTGGGCCTGATCGCCTGCCGCAGCGGCCTCAACTCGGTATTGATGGGTCGCTTCTGCTTTGGCGAAGCCGGCAGCAAGCTTTCCGATGTGCTGCTCGGTTTCACCCAGATCGGCTGGTACGCGTGGGGCACTGCGACGGTCGCCATCGTGCTGGTGAAGATTCTCGGCCTGTCGGAAAGCCTGATCATGCCGCTGATGGTGCTGTTCGGCTTCGCCTTCTGCATCACCGCGTTCATTGGCTACAAGGGCCTGGATATTCTCTCGCGGATCTCCGTGCCGGCGATGCTCGCCCTGCTACTCTGCTCGCTGTGGATTGCCACCGATGATATCGGCGGCCTGAGCGCACTGATGGCCATCGAGCCGACCCAGAGCATGACCCTCAGCGTGGCCATCACCATGGTCTTCGGCACCTTCGTCAGCGGTGCGACCCAAGCCACCAACTGGACGCGCTTCGCCCGTACCGGGCGTATCGCGGTTATCGCCAGCATGGTCGGTTTCTTTCTCGGTAACGGCCTGATGATCGTTGCCGGCGCCTACGGCGCCATCGTCTACCAACAGCCGGACGTCGTCGAAGTGCTGGTGCTGCAGGGCCTGTCCATCGCCGCCGTGGTGATGCTGTTTCTCAACCTGTGGACGACACAGGACAACACCATCTACAACTTCGCCGCCGCTGGCTGCAACCTGCTGCGCACCGAGCGCCGCAAGACAGTTACGGTAGCGGGCGCCGGCATCGGCACGCTGCTGGCCATTGGCGGCATGTATGAGCTGCTGATCCCGTTCCTGATTCTGCTCGGCTCGATCATCCCGCCGATTGGTGGGGTGATCATGGCGGACTACTGCTACGGCCATAAGGGCAAATACCCGCTACTCGCCGACGTGCGCCTGCCTGCATTCAACTGGGTCGGCCTCGGCGCTTACGGCATCGGTGCGCTCTGCGCCTACTTCTCGCCCTGGGTTGCGCCGCTGGTGGGGATCGCCGTCGCAGCCCTGGCGTACATCGTTCTGTTCGAAACCAAGAAGGTCTTCACCGCACGCGACGTAGTCGTCCGCGCATGAGCTTGAGCGTCGCCGACGTACTGGCCCTGCCCGGCCTGCAGGACCTGCACCTGCGCGCCGGCCAGGCAGCCCTGGGCAACCCGGTACGCTGGCCTTACGTGGCCGAGAACGCAGATATCGCCGACTGGGTGATGGGCGGCGAACTGGTGTTCGTCACCGGCATCAACCACCCACGCGACGAAGCCAACCTGCTGCTTCTGGTGCGCCAGGCGGTCGAGCGGGCCACCGCCGGGCTGGTGATCCTCACCGGCGCCGAGTACATCCAGGCGATTCCGGCGCGCGTGATCGCCGAAGCCGAACGCCTGGGCCTGCCACTGCTGGAGCAGCCCTACGGGCTGAAGATGGTGGTGGTCACCCAGGCCATCGGCACGGCGCTGGTGCAGCAGCAGATGCTCGGCAGCTCGCGCCAGCACGTGCTGGCGCAACTGCTGGAAGGTGATTACCAGTCCCTCGACGTGCTGCTGCAGCGCGCCACCAGCCTCGATCTGCCGCTGAGCGTACCGCGCCAGGTCGCCCTGCTGCGCCTGCAGAACAGCGAGCAGTTGTTCGACGGCGAAGCCGCCGACAACGGCGAACGCCTGCTGCGTGACAATCGTCAGTGCCTCCAGCAAAGCCTGGGGCAATGCCTGCAGACGCTCGGCGACGCCCTGCCACTGATCAGTCAGGGCGAGCACTGGATCGCCCTGCTGCCTTGCACGGGCAGCCAGGACGAACAACGCAACCGCAGGCTGCTGAGCGAACTGCTCGGCAACCTGGACGAGCGCCTGCAGCCACAACGCGCGGTACTCGGCCTCAGCACCGGCGGCCACCCTCCCCAGCGCTTTGCCCTCGCCCTCGGCCAGGCCCGCCAGGCCCTGGTCGCCGCCCAGGCCTTTCCCGAGCGCCTGGGACTATGCAGTTTCAACGAATTGGGCGTGATCGAACTGCTCGCTGCGATCCGCGACCGCAGCCTGCTCGAGCGCTTCGTCGAACGCACCCTGGGCCCGTTGATCGGCGATGATTCACGCCACGAGCCGGTGCTGATGCCGACCCTGGAAGCCTGGTTCTTCGAGAACGCCAACCTCGCCCTGGCCGCGCAACGCCTGGGCGTACACCGCAACACCCTGAGCTACCGTGTACAACGTATCGAAGCGCTGACCGGCTGCTCGTTCGATGATCCTCACGACCGGCTGAATATCAGCATTGCCCTGCTGATCCGTCGCCTGTCGTCTCATAGCCTGCCAAGGAGTACCCCATGAACATCGTCAACGCCCGCCTGCGTGGCCGCGAAGGTCTTTTCCATATCGCCCTGGACGGCGCGCAGATCACCGCCATCAGCGAGCAGCCGGCGCTGGTCAGCGCCGTCGCAGGCGATCTCGACGCCGCCAGCAACCTGGTGGTCGCGCCCTTCGTCGAACCACACATTCACCTCGACGCCACCCTGACCGCCGGCGAGCCGAACTGGAACATGAGCGGCACGCTGTTCGAGGGCATCGAACGCTGGGCCGAGCGCAAGGCGCTGGTCACCCATGAAGACACCAAGACCCGCGCCAAGAAAACCATCGACATGCTGGTCGACCACGGCATCCAGCACGTGCGCACCCATGTCGACGTCACCGACCCGAGCCTGGCCGCGCTAAAGGCGATGATCGAGGTGCGCGAGGAAACCCGTCACCTGATCGACCTGCAGATCGTCGCCTTTCCCCAGGAGGGCATCGAGTCCTACGCCAATGGTCGCGCGCTGATGGAACAGGCCGTGGCGCTGGGTGCCGACGTGGTCGGCGGCATTCCGCACTTCGAGAACACCCGCGACCAGGGCGTCAGCTCGATCAAGTTTCTGATGGACCTGGCCGAGCGCACCGGCTGCCTGGTGGACGTGCACTGCGACGAGACCGACGACCCGCAGTCGCGCTTTCTCGAAGTGCTGGCCGAAGAAGCCCGCTTGCGCGGCATGGGCGAGCGCGTCACCGCCAGCCACACCACCGCCATGGGCTCCTACGACAACGCCTACTGCTCCAAGCTGTTTCGCCTGCTGAAGATGTCCGGGATCAACTTCATCTCCTGCCCGACCGAAAGCATCCACCTGCAAGGCCGCTTCGATACCTACCCGAAACGCCGCGGCCTGACCCGCGTGGCGGAGATCGACCGCGCCGGCATGAACATCTGCTTCGGCCAGGATTCCATCGTCGACCCCTGGTACCCGCTGGGCAACGGCAACATCCTGCGCATCCTCGAAGCCGGCCTGCACATCTGCCATATGCTCGGCTACGAGGACCTCAAGCGCGGCCTCGACCTGATCACCGACAACAGCGCCCGCACCCTGCACCTGGGGGAGCGTTACGGTCTGGAAGTGGGTCGCCCGGCCAACCTGCTGATTCTCTCTACGCCCGACGATTACGAGATGATCCGCACCCAGGGCCATGCCCTGGTATCGGTACGCCATGGCGAAGTGCTGATGCGCCGCACCCCGGCCAGCGTGCAGCGCGGCTGATCAGGTGCATTTGGCCGTAGGGTGGATGACGCTTTTTTCATCCACCATTGCGTCAGTCCAAGCGGTGGACAAGCTTCGCGTTGTCCGCCCTACGAACTGACGCTAAAACGTGGGAGGAGCTCTAGCCGCGACACCCCCATGAAGACCTCGCGGCTGAAGCCGCTCCTACAACTGCGAACGCGCCCTACTCCACCCGCACGCTGGCGGTCATGCCGGCGCTGAGCTGAACGTTTTCGGGCAGGGCATCGAGCTTGATACGCACGGGGATGCGCTGGGCCAGGCGCACCCAGTTGAAGGTCGGCTCGACATTGGCCAGCAACTGGCCGTCCGGGCTGGCGTTGCGGTCGGTGATGCCGCGGCTGATGCTGTCCACCTCGCCGCGAATCTCCTGTTCGCCGCCCATCAGCCAGACCTCGACCGGCGCGCCGACCTGAATGCGCGGCAGCTTGGTCTCCTCGAAGTACGCCTGCACGTAGAACGAGCCCGTATCGACCAGGGCCATCACCGCCTGCCCGGCCGTCACGTAGTTGCCTTGGGCCAGCCTCAGGTTGGTGATCTGACCGTCGCGCGGTGCGCGCACTTCGCTACGCGCCAGGTTGAGCTGGGCGATACGCAGATCAGCCTGGGCCTCGCGGTATTCGCTACGGGCCATCTCGGCGTTGATCTGCGCGTTCTCACGCAGTTCGGCACTGATCGCCTGGCTGCCCAGTTGCGCGCGGCGAGAGGCTTCATGCTCGCGCAGGCTGAGCTGCTGCCTGCGGATATCCACCACCGCCTGAGCCTTTTCCACCGCAGCCTGATAGCGATCACGGTCGATGGTCATCAACAGATCGCCGGCCTTCACCTGCTGGTTGTCACGCACCTTGAGTTCGAGGACCCAGCCGGAAACGTCCGGGGCGATGGTCACCACATCGGCGCGCACGCGGGCGTCGCGGGTCCACGGCGAATACATGTAGTGCTGCCAGATCCAGGCGCCAGCAAAGATCGCCGCTACCACCACAGCCAGGGTAATGCCGACGCGAATGGTCGAACGCATGCTCATCTCCTCAGGTTCCCAGCAAAGCTATAACCGCCGCCAGGACGCAAACAAACAGGGCGCAGTCGAACAGGGCTTCGTGCCAGATCCACTGCGCCAGTCCAACGCGCTGAAGCCCCAGGCGTAGCACGCCGGTAAGCAACAACGCCAATACCGCGTAGGCCGCCATGGGGCTCAGTAAAACGCCGCCCAGCGACCATTCATGCAAGCCCATATGTATCTCCTCTGAGCTGGCACCAGTGGCGCCAGCCATTCTGCAATTGCAACAGCGCGGCCTCGGCCAGGCGCTTGTCGATGCTCGGCGTGCAGGCGCGCAGGGCTTGCTGCAGCTCGGCCACCGGTGCGTCGAGGTCGCCCTCGCGGCCCGGCGCGGGGCCGCGCTGCAGCGCATCATCGAGGCGATGCAGAAAGCGCCGCTGCGAGCGCGCCAGGCCGGCATCGGCCCTGGCCAGGCAGGCGCGCAGGTGTAGCAATTCATCGCCCAGGTCGAGGCCGGCCACGCCTTCGTCCCAGCGGCTGCGTGCCTGATCGGGGCGCGCCGGATAATGCCGCGCCAGCTGCAGCAGGCGGTCGGCCATGCGCCCGCCAAACCAGTTTTCCGCGCGGCCCAGGTCACGGCGGGTCAGCCGCCCGAGGTCGACCAGCATGGCATGCACCAGTCGCCGGCCGTGCCATACCGGATTACGCAGCACCACCAGCCGGAACGCCATCACCGCCACGGCCACGCCCATGAGCATGCCCGGCGCCTCGTTGAGAAAGAATTCGACGTTGTAGCCGACGCCTGGCGCCGGCAGGCACAGCACGATGAAGTGCAGACAGAAGGCGGTGGAAGTGGCGGCAATCGGCGGCTTGGCCATGCCCAGCACACCAAAGAACAGCGGCACGCCGAGCACCATGCAGAGCATCACGAAACCGTCGATCTGCGGCATCAGGATCTGCCCGACGAAGAACGCCACCGGCAGTGCATAGAGGATGCCGCGCAAAAACATCATGCCGATCTGCGGCGCCGCCTCGAGCCGCGCGAACAGGCTGCAGACCACACAGGCCAGCAGCATGGCACCGATGGCGTGGGTCCAGCCGGTGGCCAGCCAGAAGCTCGCCAGGGTCAGAAAGGCCAGGGCACTGCGGGAGCCGAATACCAGCGCGCTCTGCCAGTCGTAGTGCCAGGACAGCGCCCGCGGTGCATCCGCCGGCGCCCTGCCCTGCTCGACGGCCAGCAGCGCACGGCTGGCGTCCTCGATACGCAGCAACAGCACCGCCATGCGTTCCAGGCACAGTTGCTGGCCGCCGTTGAACTCGTCGTCCTCAGCGGCCTGACGCAAACGCTCGATCAGTTGCGGGCGGTCGTTCGCGTCATGCTGCAGGCGCTCGTCCACTTCCTGCAGCCAGGGCGCCACGGCTTGCGCTTCGTGACTGCTCAATTGCCGCCACTGGCGCGCCACGCCACGGGCCAGGCGCAGCACGCCCAGCAGGTCGCGGCTGAGTACACGCAAGGCGATGGCGCGCTGACGGCCGCGCTCGCCTTCGAACCAGGCATGCTCACGCTGGGCGTCCACGGCGACAATGCGCGACAAGGCTTCGAGCAGCCCCTGGCGCGCTTCCTCCTCGCCGGTCAGCGCCTGGCGCGCGGCCTTGAGGCCGGTCTGCCAGGCATCGCGCGCCTGTTGCGCCAGCTGCCGCTCGACCCGCTGCGGCCACAGTAGCGCGCTGCTTAACGTGGCGCAGACGATACCCAGGCAGATTTCCGTGGAGCGGGCGATGGCTTCGTCGAAGATCACCTGGGGCTTGCCAATCGCCGGCAAACCGATGATCGCCACCGTGTAGCCGGCCAGCACGAAAGCATAGGACCAGGCGCTGCGCAGCATGGTCGAGGCGGCCGTGCACAGGCCCAGCCACAGGGCGAAAGCCAGCACGAACAGCAGCGGCATCTGCGCGAACAGCGCCATCATCACCACCGCCATGAAGGTGCCGACCAGGGTGCCAAGCAGGCGCGCCAGGCCCTTCTGCACCACCATGCCGGAGAGCGGCTGGGCGACGATAAAGGCCGTCATGAACGCCCACTGCGGCTGCTCGAGGCCCAAACGCAGGGCGAGCCACAGCGCCAGACCACCGCCAAGCAAGGTCTTGATCGCAAACTGCAGGGCTTGAGTGCTTGGCGCGATGAACGCCAGCAAAGAATCACGCACGGTGCTTACCTGAAAACGTCTCAGCTCTGAACATAGCCGCAGCCAAAGGGTTCCGCCTCCGTGCAGGGGCGAATTATTAGCTAGCTAATCATGTACTGTCCAGCCATCGACCAACGCTCAGGTCCGCCCAGGCGCGCAAATGCACACGAAAAAAAGGGCGACCGAAGTCGCCCCAATGCCTTGCGTGCTCGTGAATCCGGATATCACAGCGGCTTTTTCTTGCTCGCATCCTTCCAGACGAAATAGGTGAACCCGACACCAAACACAATCATCAATCCAACGGTGCCGATACCGGCCAGAACCACCACATCTAAGAACATGCTGCCTCCTTGCATCCGTTGTTGCTCGGGTATGGGGCTACCTTAACAGCCACGCACGGCCCGCCATTGATCCAGGTCAAATGCCAGGCACGCGTGAGCGTCAACGCCATACGGCGACTGATCTGCATCAATTAGACAGGTCTGGGGCAGCGCAAACAGGTACGCAGCAATGCGGTGA
The DNA here is from genome assembly GCF_003253735.1 of Pseudomonas sp. URMO17WK12:I2. Taxonomy (GTDB): domain Bacteria; phylum Pseudomonadota; class Gammaproteobacteria; order Pseudomonadales; family Pseudomonadaceae; genus Aquipseudomonas. Next base: position 277,632 of record NZ_QKYW01000002.1, read on the forward strand.
GCAGAGCGTTCTATTGGTAGGAGCGGCTTCAGCCGCGAGCCCTTTGCACCTCAAAGCTCGCGGCTAAAGCGGATCGCCGCCGGCCCCTCCCCTGATCGCGACCGGGTCGCTACGCCACTTTGCAGCCCAATCGATGAAATCCCGCGCAAGGACGCTGAGCAGGTTCCTATCGTTTCTTCGGTTTGCTCTTGGGCTTCTTCTTGCCCTTGGGCAGCGGCAGGGCTTGCTCGAAGGCGTTGCGCATCTCTTCGAGTTTCTTGTCGCGCAGGTCATGAATGCGCTTGTCGCGCTCTGCGGCGAAGTCGATCAGTTTCACATCATTGCTCATAGCGGCGTCCGGATCAGACGAAACGTCAGGTTCAGGCGAGGGGCACAGGGCTTGCGCGTCTTGGCCACCTGGTGCTGCCAATGATGCTGCGTCTGGCCGCTCATGACCAGTAGCGAGCCGTGTTCGAGCTGCAGCGAATGTTCGATACGCGTGTGCCCCTTGCGACGCAGGTCGAAGCGCCGCACACCACCCAGGCTCAACGAGGCGACCAAGGGCTCGGCGCCCAGCTCGCGTTCGTCGTCGCTGTGCCAGCCCATGGAGTCCTGGCCATCGCGGTAGTAGTTGAGCAGCGCGCCATTGAGCGGCTGGCCGAGCGCATCGACCAGGCGTTGGCGAATCTCGGCGAGCAGTGGTGTCCAGGGCAGCGGCTGGTGGGTCATGCCGGAATAGCGGTAGCGCGCCTCGCTGTCGCCGTACCAGGCCAGCAGGCGCGGCACCGGATGATGACGGCCGAACAGCAGCACGTCGGGTTGCTGCCAGGGCGTTTGCTCGACCAGCGTTTGCAGCCAGTGATCGGCTGTGGCGCCGTCCAGCCAGTCGGGCTGATAAGTGAGTTCGGCATCGGGCAGTTGCAGCGCCGCCTCGTCGAACAGTCCGCCTTGCCGAGCCTTCACGCGCGTCAAACCTCTACATCCACCCACAGGCCCTGGCGCGGCAACTGGTCGATGGCCGGCTCATCTGCCTCATCGACCTCGCCTTCGGCCAGCTCGGCGGCGGTGTAGCCACGCCGCTGCCGGCGGCGCTGCTCCTCGCGCAGGCGCTCGGCCACTTCGTCGGGATGGCGCTTGTCCAGGCCGACCGAATCTTCCTGGGCCGTTTCCGCGGTCGGCGTCACCGGGGCGATGTCCGGGCGCGGCTTGACCACGTCCTGCTGGGCGGTAACCGGAACCAGGCTGTGAGGAATCGGCGGCAGCATAGGTGACCTCTCTTTGCAGCGTTATCGACCATATGGCGGGCGACTTTACGGCTGCGTTACTACACTGTCTGACCGGGCGGGCATCGGTAAGTGCCAAAACAGGCGTGATGCACCTTTGGCTGAGCATGGCCCTGCGGTAACATAGCCGGCTTTTTTACAGGTGGAGACAGGCAGCATGGCGGAGTATCAACCGGGGCAACGCTGGATCAGCGACAGCGAAGCGGAACTGGGCTTGGGCACCATCCTCATGCAGGATGGTCGCATGCTCACCGTGCTCTACCCCGCCACCGGCGAAACCCGCCAGTACGCGGCCCGCAATGCGCCATTGACCCGCGTGCGCTTCTCGCCGGGCGACGAGATCACCCACTTCGAAGGCTGGAAGCTGACCGTGCGCGAAGTCGACGACGTCGATGGCCTGCTGGTCTACCACGGCCTCGACGCCAAGAACCAGGCCGTCACCCTGCCGGAAACCCAGCTGTCCAACTTCATCCAGTTCCGCCTGGCCAGCGACCGCCTGTTCGCCGGGCAGATCGACCCGCTGCCGTGGTTCTCGCTGCGCTACCGCACCCTGGAATTCACCAGCAAGCAGGTGCAGTCCTCGCTGTGGGGCCTGGGTGGCGTACGCGCCCAACCCATCGCCCACCAGCTGCATATCGCCCGTGAAGTGGCCGACCGCATCGCGCCGCGCGTGCTGCTGGCCGACGAAGTGGGCCTGGGCAAGACCATCGAAGCCGGCCTGGTGATCCATCGCCAGTTGCTCTCCGGGCGCGCCAACCGCGTGCTGATCCTGGTACCGGAAAACCTGCAGCACCAGTGGCTGGTGGAAATGCGCCGCCGCTTCAACCTGGAAGTGGCGCTGTTCGACGCCGAACGTTTCATCGAGAGCGACGCCAGCAACCCGTTCGAGGACGCGCAACTGGCGCTGGTCGCGCTCGAGTGGCTGTGCGAGGACGAAAAGGCCCAGGACGCGCTGTTCGCCGCCGGCTGGGACCTGATGGTGGTCGATGAGGCCCACCACCTGGTCTGGCACCCGGAAAAGGCCAGCCGCGAATACAGCCTGGTCGAGCAACTGGCCGAAGTCATCCCTGGCGTGCTGCTGCTCACCGCCACCCCCGAACAGCTCGGCCAGGACAGCCATTTCGCGCGCCTGCGCCTGCTCGACCCGAATCGCTTCCATGACCTGCAAGCCTTCCGCGCCGAGAGCGCCAGCTACCAGCCGGTGGCCGAGGCGGTGCAGGAGCTGCTTGACCAGGGCCAGCTGAGCGCCCAGGCCCGCGACGCCATCGGCAGCTTCCTGGGCGATGAAAGCCGCGAACTGCTCGACGCCGCTGACGGTGGCGACACCGACGCCCGCGCCCGCCTGGTACGCGAGCTGCTCGACCGCCACGGCACCGGCCGTCTGCTGTTCCGCAACACCCGCGCCGCTGTACAGGGCTTCCCCGAGCGCGAGCTGCACGCCTACCCGCTGCCCAGCCCGGACGAGTACATGGAGCTGCCGCTGGGCGAGCACGCCGAGCTGTACCCGGAAGTCAGCTACCAGGGCCAGGCCGATATCGAGGAAGACCAGCGCTGGTGGCGCTTCGACCCGCGCGTCGAATGGCTGATCGATACCCTGAAGATGCTCAAGAAATTCAAGGTACTGGTGATCTGCGCCCACGCCGAAACCGCCATGGACCTGGAAGACGCCCTGCGCGTGCGCTCCGGCATCCCGGCCACGGTGTTCCACGAAGGCATGAGCATCCTCGAACGTGATCGCGCTGCCGCCTATTTCGCCGATGAAGAGTTCGGCGCCCAGGTACTGATCTGTTCGGAAATCGGCTCCGAAGGCCGCAACTTCCAGTTTGCCCATCATCTGGTGCTGTTCGATCTGCCCGCCCACCCGGACCTGCTCGAACAGCGTATCGGCCGCCTCGACCGGATCGGCCAGAAGCACAAGATCCAGTTGCACGTGCCGTACATGGAAAACAGCCCGCAAGAGCGCCTGTTCCAGTGGTACCACCAGGCGCTGAACGCCTTCCTGGCCACTTGTCCGACCGGCAACGCCCTGCAGCACCAGTTCGGCAGCCGCCTGCTGCCGATGCTGGAAAACGCCGACGATGGCCAGTGGCAGGCGCTGATCGACGAAGCCACCACCGAACGCAAGCGCCTGGAAGGCGAACTGCATGCCGGCCGCGACCGCCTGCTGGAGCTCAACTCCGGCGGCGCCGGTGAAGGCGAAGCGCTGGTCGAGGCGATCCTCGAGCAGGACGATCAGTTCGCCCTGCCGATGTACATGGAGCAGCTGTTCGACGCCTTCGGCATCGACAGCGAAGACCATTCGGACAACGCGCTGATCCTGCGCCCCAGCGAGAAGATGCTCGATGCCAGCTTCCCGCTCGGCGACGACGAAGGCGTGACCATCACCTACGACCGCGACCTGGCGCTGTCCCGCGAAGACATGCAGTTCCTCACCTGGGAACACCCCATGGTGCAGGGCGGCATGGACCTGGTGCGCTCCGGTTCGATGGGCAACACCTCGGTGGCGCTGATCAAGAACAAGGCGCTCAAGCCCGGCACCGTGCTGCTCGAGCTGCTGTACGTCAGCGAGGTGGTGGCGCCGCGCAATCTGCAACTGGGCCGCTACCTGCCGCCTGCCGCGCTGCGCTGCCTGCTCGACGGTAACGGCAACGACCTGGCCTCGAAGGTCTCCTTCGATACCCTCAACGACCAGCTCGAAGCGGTGCCACGCGCCAGTGCCAACAAGTTCGTGCAGGCCCAGCGCGATGCCCTGACGCCGAAGATCGCCGCTGGCGAAGCCAAGATCGCGCCGCGCCACGTCGAACGCGTCACCGAAGCCAAGCGCCGCCTGGCTGCCGAACTGGACGAAGAGCTGGCCCGCCTGACCGCCCTGCAAGCGGTCAACCCGAGCGTGCGCGACAGCGAACTGGAGGCCCTGCGCGAGCAGCGTGAGCAAGGCCTGGCCATGCTCGACAAGGCCGCCTTGCGTCTGGAAGCCATTCGGGTGTTGGTTGCGGGTTGAGTCAACCCGCACGCCATTGATGGGTTGCACCCATCCTACAGACTGAGCTAGGCCTCGTAGGATGGGTGAAACCCATCAAGTGGCGGTAAGCCTCGCCTTGGATTCTTTGGCTGGCTCCGCCTGAATAGCCCTCCAGGAGCGGGCGGGGACGCCCAGTCCATGTCCGCGAAGCCTTCGCGCGCATGGCGCGCTCCCACACAAGAGCCACCTGACACGGCTCCCACGCGATCACAAGCGTGGGAACGCTGCCCTGCGCTCTTCTATACCATCTGCAACCGCTGCTTGCGCGTCGGCGCCGGGTAGGTGCTGTCGATCGCCTGCAGGTCGTCAGCGCTGAGCTGCAGCTCGGCGGCCGCGGCGTTTTCGGCCAGGTGCCGGGGATCGCCGGCCTTGGGGATCACCAGCACATCGGGCTGGCGTAGCGCCCAGGCCAGAGCGACCTGGGCGGTGGTCACGCCGTGCTGCTGGGCGACCCGTTGCAGCGCCGCATCGGCCAGCAGCGCGCCGCCCTGCCCCAGTGGACAGTAGGCCATCAACGGCATGTTCTGGCGCTGCTGCCACGGCAACAGGTCGAACTCCACACCACGCTCCTCGGGGTTGTAGAGCACCTGATTGGTCGCACAGGCCGGCTCGCCGAGTTCTTGCAGATCATCCAGATCGAAATTGGACACGCCCCAGCGAGCGATCTTGCCCTGCTCACGCAGGCGCTCGAAGGCTTCGACCGTTTCCTCCAAAGGGTGCTGGCCACGCCAGTGCAGCAGATACAGGTCGATATGCTCGGTGCCCAGGCGCCTGAGGCTGCGTTCACAGGCCGCGGCGACGCCCGTGCGGCTGGCGTTGTGCGGGTAGACCTTGCTGACCAGCAATACCTGATCGCGCTTGCCGGCCATGGCCTCGCCGACCACCTCCTCGGCGCCACCCTCGCCATACATCTCTGCGGTGTCGATCAAACGCAAACCGCGCTCGATGCCTTCGCGTAGCGCGGCGACTTCAGCTTTACGTCGATCGCGGCTTTCGCCCATGCGCCAGGTGCCCTGGCCTATCACCGGCACCTGAACGCCGGCCAATTCGAGTGTGCGCATCATGCTTCCTCCAGTGATTGCATCCTGACCCGCCCCTATAGCTCAGGTTCAAGCCAATGATCCAAACCTAGGCATATGTAAAGTCTGGCTTTTTTTGACCGACCGGTCGGACAGCGCGTGCTTGAGCGGCTACGCTGTGAGGAAAGGACAAGCCAGGGCCAGTTAACCATGGGCGCACTATGGCGATCCGACTCCGCACCGCCTGCCCGCGAACATAAAGTCGCGACCGCGGTGCCGCGCAAACCCCGGCCCGGCAAGCATCGCGTGCGCTGGGTGGTGGGCTCGACGCTGTTGCTCGGGCTCATGGGTGCCACCGGGCTGGCGGTCTTCGAGCTGCGCACCGCCCATTTCCAGTCGACCGAGCTGAGCCGCTATGCCGCCACGCTCACCTATGAGGTCAAGGACGGCCCCAGCGATGCCATCGTCTATCCCGGTAGTGGCCCCTTCGATCAACGCCAGGGCTACAGCCGCCTGCCGACCTTTATCGAGCGCCTGCAGGGTCGCGGCTTCGAGGTACTGCAGCAGGCACGTTTCTCCACAGCGCTGAGCGACTACGCCGAGCGCGGTTTCTTCCCACCCTATCCCGAGAAGGCGCAGACCGGCGTGAATATCGAGGATTGCCGCGGTACGCCCTTCTATACCGTGCGCAACCCACGCCAGCGCTACACCAGCTTCACGGCCATCCCGCCGCTGGTGGTCGGCAGCCTGCTGTTCATCGAGGACCGCCAGTTGCTGGCCGCAGAACCCGCCGAGGCCAACCCGGCGGTGGACTGGCCGCGTTTCGTGATGGCGGCGCTGTCCCAGGTCGGCAAATACGCCGGCATGCAGGATCAGTCCGCCGGCGGCAGCACCCTGGCCACCCAGCTGGAGAAATATCGCCACTCGCCGGACGGCATCACCCATGCGCCGGCCGAGAAGCTGCGGCAGATGGTCTCCGCCAGCGTACGCGCCTATCAGGGCGGCCCGCAGACCCTCGACGCGCGGCAGAATATCGTGCGCGACTACCTCAACAGCGTGCCGCTTTCGGCCGCACCGGGCCATGGCGAAGTGCACGGCCTGGCCGACGGCCTGCGCATCTGGTTCGGCGTGGATTTCGTCACCACCAACCGCCTGCTCTCCACCGAGCAGGCCGATGAAACAAACCTGGCCGAACGCGGCCTGGCTTTGCGTCAGGTGCTGTCATTGATGATCGCCCAGCGCCGGCCTTCCTATTATCTCGCCCGGGGCAGGGCGGAACTGGCCGCACTGGTAGACAGCCACCTGCGCCTGCTGGCCGACGGCGGCGTGCTGGACGGCAAACTGCGCGATGCGGCCCTGGCCCAGCAGGTGACCTATCGCGACTGGCAAACCGACCCGAACCTGCAGCGCATCGACAGCGACAAGGGCGTCAGCATGGCCCGGGCACGACTGGCCGGCCTGCTCAACCTGTCCTATTACGAACTCGACCGCCTCGATCTGGAAGCCCGCGCCAGCCTCAATTCGGACCTGCAGCAACAGGTCAGCCTGTATCTGGAGCAGCTCGCCGATCCTGCGTTTGCCGAGAGCGTGGGGCTGTTTGGCGACCGGCTGCTGTCACCGAGCAAGACCGGCGAGGTGAGCTACAGCTTCACCCTGTTCGAACGTACGGCCAATGGCAACCAGGTCCGCGTGCAGACCGACAACACCCACCAGCCCTTCGACATCAACGAGAGCAGCAAGCTGGAACTGGGCTCCACCGCCAAGCTGCGGGTGATGGCCACCTATCTGGAAGTGATCGCCGAGCTGCATGGCCGGCTGGCCGCCATGAGCCCCGCCCAACTGCGCGAGCAAGACGTGGCCGACCAGGATCTGCTCAGCCGCTGGGCCGTCGACTACCTGTTGAGCAACCCGGGCGCGGATTTGACCAGCATGCTCGACGCAGCGCTGGAACGACGCTACTCGGCCAGCCCCGGTGAGCGCTTCTTCACCGGTGGCGGCCTGCACACCTTTGGCAATTTTCGCCACGAAGACGATGGCAGGCGCCCGACCCTGCGCGAGTCACTGCGCGAATCGATCAACCTGCCGTTCGTGCGCCTGATGCGCGACCTGGTGCGCTACAGCACCTACCAGGCGCCGGGCAACAGCGCCGCTCTGCTCAAGGACGACAAGGACCCGCGACGCCAGGAGTACCTGAGCCGCTTCGCCGACCGCGAGGGCACCACCTTCATGCTGCGCTTCTGGCGCAAGTACCAGGGCCAGTCCGCCCAGGAGCGTCTGGACACCTTTATCGGCGGCCTGCGCCTGACCGATACGCGCCTGGCGGCGGTGCACCGCTACCTGATGCCGGAGGTGGATCAGGCGACCTTCGCCAATTTCATCCGCGCGCACCTGCCCGGTGTACGGATCAGCGACAAGCGTATCGACGAGCTCTACCGGCGCTATGGCCCTGGCGCCTTCAGCCTGCCGGATCAAGGCTATATCGCCCGGGTGCACCCGCTGGAGCTATGGCTGCTGAAATACCTGATCGACCACCCGCAGGCCTCGTTCAACGACGCGGTGACCGCCAGCGCCGAGCAGCGCCAGGAGGTCTACGGCTGGCTGTTCAAGAGCCGCCACAAGAGTGCCCGCGACAGCCGCATTCGCATCATGCTGGAGGTCGAGGCCTTTCTGGATATTCACCAGCGCTGGCAGAACCTGGGCTACCCGTTCGAGTACCTGGTGCCGTCCCTGGCCACCGCCCTGGGCAGCTCCGGCGATCGCCCTGCGGCCCTGGCCGAGCTGATCGGCATCATCCAGAACGACGGTATCCGCCTGCCCACGGTGCGCATCGACAGCCTGCACTTCGCCGACGGCACGCCTTACGACACGCGCCTGGGGCATGTACTCGAAGCCGGCAAGCGGGTGATGGCCCCGGAGGTCGCCGCAGCGCTGCGCGAGGCCTTGTCACAGGTGGTGGATGGCGGTACCGCGCGGCGCTTGCAGGGCGCGTTCACCCTGGCCGACGGCGCCCCGCTGATCCTCGGCGGCAAGACCGGCACCGGCGACAACCGTATGACCAGCGTGGGCCGCGGTGGCCAGGTGATCAGCTCGCGGGTACAGAACCGTACCGCTACCTTCGTGTTCTTTCTCGGCCCGGATCACTTCGGCACCCTTACCGCCTTCGTACCCGGCCGCGCGGCCGAAAACTTCCGTTTCACCTCGGCGCTGCCGGTGCAGGTACTCAAGGGCATGCAACCGATTCTGGCGCCTTACCTGCAAACCGGCGCACGCACCCTGTGCGCACCGCCACCGCAGCAGCAGACGGCGCAGGTGGTGCATTAGATCAGCCGATCACCTGTGGGAGCGGGCCATGCCCGCGATTCGGGCGCATGGCGCCCTCCCACAAAAAAGCCGCCGATCAGTCGCTGCCTAGCGCTTCAACTTCACATACAACGCCTCGACCTTCTCCCGCGCCCACGGCGTCTTGCGCAGGAAGGTCAGGCTGGACTTGATGCTCGGGTCGCTCTTGAAGCAGCGGATATCGATACGCTGGGCCAGGCCGTCCCAGCCCAGCTGCTCGACCAGCTCGGTAAGGATGGCCTGCAAGGTGATGCCGTGCAGCGGGTCTTTGGATGGGGTCATGGCGGGCTCCTGATGGCTGGGCGGCAAGCTTACCAGCCGGCACCAATGAAAAGGCCCGGACACTGTCCGGGCCTTGGCTCAACACACTACGCAGGTGCGATCAGAGATGCGCGTCCTGGTACTCCTTCTCGGCTTCGTCGAAGCGCTTGACCATCGTCGGCGAGGCCGGGTTACCGATCTTGCTGAATACCACGATAGCCAGGGTGGCGAGGATGAAGCCCGGAATGATCTCGTACAGACCCAGACCGATGAAGTTCTTCCACAGCACCACGGTTGCCGCACCGACCACCATGCCGGCCAGCGCGCCGTTGCGGGTCATGCCTTTCCAGACCAGCGACAGGATCACCACCGGGCCGAAGGCTGCGCCGAAACCAGCCCAGGCGTAGGACACCAGGCCCAGTACCTTGCTGTCCGGGTTGGAGGCGATGACGATCGCGACGATGGCGATCAGCAGCACCATCAGGCGGCCGACCCACACCAGTTCCTTCTCGCTGGCCCCCTTGCGCAGGAAGGCCTTGTAGAAGTCTTCGGTCAGGGCGCTGGAGCACACCAGCAGTTGGCAGCTCAGGGTACTCATCACCGCGGCCAGAATGGCCGACAGCACGATCCCGGCAACCCAGGGGTTGAAGAGGATCTTGGTCAGCTCGATGAACACGCGTTCGCTGTTATCGCTCACCGGGCCGGCCAGAGCCGGGTTGTTGGCGAAGTAGGCGATGCCGAAGAAACCGACCGCCACAGCGCCGCCCAGGCACAGAACCATCCAGATCATGCCGATACGGCGCGCAGCTGGAATCGACTTGACCGAATCGGCCGCCATGAAGCGCACCAGGATATGCGGCTGGCCGAAGTAGCCCAGGCCCCAGGCCAGCAGCGACACGATGGCGACGAAAGACAGGCCGCGGAACATGTCGAAGTTGGCCGGGTTGGCCTGCTCGATGGTGGCCATCGCGGCATCGAAATCGCCCAGCGAGAGAATCACGAACACCGGGGTGATCAGCAACGCGAAGATCATCATGGTGGCCTGCACGGTGTCGGTCCAGCTCACCGCCAGGAAACCGCCGACGAATACGTAGGCGATGGTTGCCGCCGCACCGACCCACAAGGCCATGTCGTAGTTCAGGCCGAAGGTCGACTCGAACAGGCGCGCACCGGCGACCACGCCAGAGGCGCAATAGATGGTGAAAAACACCAGGATCACCAGCGCCGAGAAGATGCGCAGCAGCTTGCTGTTGTCCTCGAAGCGGTGGGTAAAGAAGTCCGGCAGGGTCAGCGCGTTGTTGTTGTGCTCGGTGTGCACCCGCAGGCGACCGGCGACGAACAGCCAGTTCATCCAGGCGCCGAGGATCAGGCCGATGGCGATCCAGCTTTCCGAGATACCGGCGATGAAGATCGCGCCCGGCAAGCCCATCAGCAGCCAGCCGCTCATGTCCGAGGCACCGGCGGAAAGCGCGGTGACGAAGCTACCGAGGCTGCGGCCGCCGAGGATGTAGTCGGAGAAGTTCTTGGTGGCGCGGTAGGCAATGAAACCGATCAGCACCATGGCCAGGATATAGACCACGAAGGTGACCAGCATGGGAGTACTTGCAGTCATTGGGGAATGCCCCTCTCGTTTGTTTTTATTCGAACCGGGATTTCCGATCCAGTTGGCACATCACGACCATCAATCACGGTCGTGCTCCAGGTACGCTACTCTATGGTGGCGTTACCGATTCGGGGCATTAGCCCCCAATAGGGTGTCTCGAAAAACCCAGTTGTTTTTCAGACATGCACTAGCAAAAACGGGCGGAAACCTGATGATCCCCGCCCGTTTGTGATTACTCGTCGCCCAGCGACAGCAGTGAGGCGTTGCCGCCCACCGCCGTGGTGTTCACCGAGGTGGTGCGCTCGTTGACGAAGCGCAGCAGGTAGCTCGGGCCACCGGCTTTCGGACCGGTGCCGGACAGGCCGCAGCCGCCGAACGGCTGTACGCCGACCACCGCACCGATCTGGTTGCGGTTCACGTACAGGTTGCCGACACGCGCCAGGGCTTCGATGCGGGCGGCAGTTTCCTCGTTTCGGCTGTGAATGCCAAGGGTCAGTCCGTAGCCGGTGGCGTTGATCGCGGCCACGACCTTCTCCAGATCGCCTGCGTCATAGCGCACCACGTGCAGCACCGGGCCGAACTGTTCTTTCTTCAGCTCATGAATACCACCGATCTCGAACGCCACCGGGGCGATGAAGTGACCGTTCAGATCGCCGCGCAGCGAGGCTTCGGCAATCAGCTTGCCCTCGCCTTTGAGCTGGTTGATATGCGCCAGCAGGCCTTCACGGGCTTCGGCATCGATCACCGGGCCGATATCGTTCTCGCGCAGGTGGGTCGGGCCGATCTTCAGTTCGGCCATGGCGCCCTTGAGCAGGTCGATCACCCGGTCGGCGATATCACGCTGCACGTACAGCACGCGCAGGGCCGAGCAACGCTGGCCGGCGCTGGTGAAGGCCGAACCGACGGCATCCTTGACCACCTGTTCGGGCAGCGCGGTGGAGTCGACGATCATCGCGTTCTGGCCACCGGTCTCGGCGATCAGGGTGGCGATCATGCCGTCCTTCTCGGCCAGCTGGCGGTTGATGATCCGCGCCGTGTCGGTGGAGCCGGTGAAGCACACACCAGCGACGCGCGGGTCACGGCAGAACACGCCGCCCAGGGTGGCGCCGTCGCCCGGCAGGAAGGCGATCACGTCCTTCGGCAGGCCGGCTTCGAACATCAGCTCCAGGGCTCGGGCGGCGATCAGGCTGGTCTGCTCGGCCGGCTTGGCCAGCACCACGTTGCCAGCCACCAGCGCGGCACTGATCTGGCCCAGGTAGATGGCCAGCGGGAAGTTCCAGGGGCTGACGCAGACGAAGATGCCGCGGCCTTCATGGAACAGCTCGTTGCGCTCGCCGGTCGGGCCCTTGAGCTCTTCACGACCAAGTTTCAGGCGCGCCTGTTGGGCGTAGTAACGGCAGAAATCCACTGCCTCGCGCACTTCGTCGATGCCGTCCTGCAGCGACTTGCCGGCTTCCACGGTGCACAGCGCCATGAGTTCGGGGCGATGTTTTTCCAGCAGGTCGGCAAGGCGCTCGAGCACGCTGGCACGGGCGTCGATGGTGGTGGCGTTCCAGTTCGGCCAGGCGGCGCTCAGGCCATCCAGCGCCTGGGCGGCCTGGGCGGCGGTGGCGAACTGGGCGGTGCCGACCAGCTTGTTCAGATCAAAGGGGCAGCGAACCTCCTGAGCGGTGCCGCTCAGGGTCTGGCCGTTGATCACCGGCGCGGCCTGCCACTGGCGATCCAGTTGCGGACGGTAGGCATTTTCGAGTTCGGTCAGCGATTTGTGGATGTTCATGTTGATGCCCTGGGAGTTTTTCCGGGTGGCCCCGTACAGCGCAGGCGGCAGCGGGATTTTGTTATTGGCGAGGCTGGCGAACTTGCGCAGCTGGGTAACCGGGTGGTCGATCAGCGACTCGACCGGCACGCTCGGGTCGACCAGCTGGTGCACGAACGAGGAGTTGGCACCGTTTTCCAGCAGGCGGCGCACCAGATACGGCAGCAGGTCCTTGTGGGCGCCGACCGGAGCGTAGATGCGCACGGTCTTGCGGTGCTTCTCCAGCACCGTGTCGTACAGCGCATCGCCCATGCCGTGCAGGCGCTGAAACTCGAAGTCGCGCGGCGACGACTGCTCGGCGGCCATGGCCAGGATGCAGCTGACGGTGTGGGCGTTGTGGCTGGCGAACTGCGGGTAGATCACCCCACGGGTGAAGTCGCTGAGCAGGTAGCGCGCGCAGGCCAGGTAGGACGTATCGGTGCCCTCCTTGCGGGTGAACACCGGGTAGCCGTCGAGGCCCCACACCTGGCATTGCTTGATCTCGCTGTCCCAGTAGGCGCCCTTGACCAGGCGCAGCGGCATCTTCTCGCCGAGTTCCTTGCCCAACAGGGTCAGCCACACCAGCACCGGCAGGCAGCGCTTGGAATACGCCTGAATGACCAGGCCGAACTCGCCCCACCCGGCGATGGCCGGATCACGCAGCAGCTTCTCGTACAGCTCCAGAGACAGTTCGAGGCGATCCGCCTCTTCGGCGTCCACCGAGATACCGACATTGAGCTTGCGGGCACGGATGGCGAGTTCGCGCACGTTGGCGAACAGCTCGCTGAGCACCCGCTCGCGCTGGGCGACTTCATAACGCGGGTGCAGCGCGGAAAGCTTGATCGAGATCGACGGCTTCGGGCCTGGACCGACCTGCGGCTCGGCGCCGACGGTGTCGATGGCCTTGCGGTAGTCGGCCATGTACTTCTCGGCGTCTTCGGCAGTCAGGGCCGCTTCGCCAAGCATGTCGAAGGAATAGGTGTAGCCCTTCTCGCGCTCCGGGCGGCCGTTCTTCAGCGCTTCGCTGATGGTGCGACCGAGCACGAACTGCTTGCCCATCAGTTTCATGGCCTGGTTCATCGCCGCGCGAATCACCGGTTCGCCGGAGCGCTGGATCAGGCGGCCGAGCACCTTCTTCGGGCGCCCGTCCGCGGCTTGCGGGTCGACCACCTTGCCGGTCATCACCAGGCCCCAGGCCGCGAAGTTGACCAGCACGTTGTCGCTCTTGCCCAGGTGCCGTTCCCACTCGGCGGCGCTGAGCTTGTCGCGGATCAGCGCATCGGCGGTGGCCGCATCCGGCACGCGCAGCAGCGCTTCGGCCAGGCACATCAGCATCAGGCCTTCCTGGGTATCCAGGCTGTACTGGCGCAGCAAGGCATCGAGGGTGTCGACGGCATTGTCGCGGCCACGCACGTCCTGAATCAGGCTGCGCGCCTGCTGACGAATGCTGTCGATGCCCGCTGCGCCAGGGTCGGCCAGCTGCAGCAGCTCCTCGAGGTAGGCGGTTTCGTCGACGTTGTAGTTGGCACTGATGGCGGGGAAAAAATCGGCAGCCCTGGCAGCGGAAACCTGCGCGAGAAACTCTGGCTGCAAGACCTGGCTGGCTTTGAACATCACGCCCATCCTCTTGTAGGGATTATGTATGGGGTACCCCTGCTTTGGGTCTAGCCCAGATACGAGGATCTGGCGATCTCGGTCTTGCAGAAGCGGATGGCGGAATTTAGAGGCAGAACGATGACGGCTTCTTGCGGAAACCTCTGGAGTTTTTGCAGAAAACTCCGAACAACCTCTTAGCCCTGGGAACGAACACGACCGCCCAGCTGTACGGCGCAGAAATGGGTAGCCTCATCAGAGGTTCACGGCCGCTGCCCAGGTGATTCATGCGCTTTAGTCATCGGCCAGCCGAACAGGTATTCTCTGGCCTTACTCGAGGCGGGTCGTGCTGCCCTGGTCGTAGGTGGCAAGCCTCGCCTGCTGGCCATGAACCGAATCAATCCAATTTCGCGGAGTTGAACGCATGTCGCTGAGCATCAAGACCCCTCTTCTGCACTCGCTGCCCCTTAGCCAGCGTGTTGGCGCCAAGGTGTGGATGAAGATGGAGGCCATGCAACCAGGCGGATCCTTCAAGATCCGTGGCGTTGGCTTCGCCTGTGAGCAGCACCATGCACAGGGCGCCCAGCGTTTCATTTCCTCCTCGGGCGGCAATGCCGGCCTCGCCGTTGCCTACGCCGGGCGGCGCCTGGGTGTACCGGTCATCGTGGTGGTTCCCGAGACAACCACAGCGCGGGCGCGCAGCCTGCTGGGCCTGGAAGGCGCTGAAGTGATCGTGCACGGCAAGTCGTGGTTCGAGGCCAATGAGCTTGCCCGTTCGCTGCAGACGGCAGCGGACGCCTTCATTCACCCCTTCGACGATCCGTTGCTGTGGCAGGGCCATGCGTCGATGATCGATGAGGTGGTTGCCGATGGCGTGCGCCCGGATGCCGTCGTGCTGTCTGTCGGCGGTGGCGGCCTGCTGGCTGGCGTCGACGAGGGCCTGCGCCGCAATGGCCTGGACAGCGTGCCGGTTTATGCCGTCGAGACGCAGGGAACGGCCTCGCTGCAGGCCTCGATCAACGCCGGCCAGCTGGTGGAGATCCCGGCGGTTTCCGGGGTGGCCACCTCCCTTGCAGCTCGCCAGGTCTGCCGTCGCGCATACGAGGTCTCCCGGGAGCGCCCGGTGATCCCCGTTCAGGTGACCGACCAGGAGGCTGTAGAGGCCTGCCTGGCCTACCTGGATGACCACCGCACCCTGGTCGAGCCAGCCTGTGGCGCCTCCCTGGCCATGCTGTATGGAAACAAAACGTCCCTCGATGAGCGGAGCAATGTCCTCGTCATCGTATGCGGTGGCTCCACTGCAACCATCGAATCGCTGCTCGCCATGCGCGGCTGATGCCGGCCTTCAATGCAGCACGAGCGCTCTGCTGCCGGCCATCCGCGCTTGGCCGGGGTGCATGTGGCGACTGTCGAGAGCCGAGGTGTTGGTCAAGATGAGCGACGCTACTGCATTTCAATGGGAAGCCCACGCCTGCCTGCCTCTGGTTCCCGGGCAGGACATGTCCCGCCTGGGCCGTTACCGGGATGCCGGCTTTCACCACGTGTCGGTCAACGTGGGCATGGACATGACGCCTTTCACCACCGTGATGCAGGTAATCGCCGGCTTTCGAAGCTGGCTGGATCGGCACCACGAGGCGTTCGTACTGGCTGGCACCATTGCCGATCTGAATGACGCTCGCAAGGCAGGAAAGCTTGCCGTCTCATTCGATCTGGAAGGTTCGAACATGCTGCTTCATGACCCCGCGATGGTCGAGCTGTATGCAGCGCTGGGCGTGCGGCAGATGCTGCTCGCCTACAATCGAGACAACAGTTGCGCCGGTGGATGCCACGGGGCAGGTACCGGCCTGACCCCACTTGGGCGCGATGTTGTACGCGTGGCCAATGCTTCGGGAATCGTCATCGACTGCTCCCATGCAAGCAAACGCTCAAGCCTCGAGATCATGGAGATATCCAGCCGACCGGTGATCTTCTCCCATAGCAACGTCAAAGCCATTTTCGATCATCCGCGAACCATCGACGACCAGCAGATCGATGCCTGCGCCGCACAGGGCGGCGTTATCGGCCTTACCGGCCTGGGAATTTTCATGGGCGACCCCGAGGCGTCGGTAGAGGCCTTCGTTCGCCAGATCGACTACCTGGCCGAACGCGTCGGGGCGCATCACATTGGCCTGGGCCTGGACACCGAGCTGCACCCGGAAAACAAGGATCTACCGGAAGACGCAGTGGAGGAAGATTGGTGGCCCCACGCGCATTACGGCCATATGAACGGACACAGGCAATTACAGCCAGAAGATCTGGGCATGGTAGCCGAGCGCCTGCAGGATCTCGGCTATGCGCCTGCCGACATCCGCGCCATCTTCGGTGCGAACTTCATGCGCATCGCACGGGCCGCATGGCCCGAATAGGCGCCCAGTACCCCGGCGTGGGCCGTATCACCGATCAACACCCTGTTCCCCTTCCCCACTCTTGCATGAAGATTTGCTCGATTGGCTGACGTGAACCTGAGTGTGATCGGGCTAGTGAGCTATGAGCGCGTGGCGAAATCCCCGCTGCCGGGTCAGATATCCAACGCCACCGACAGATTCAAGCCATGCTGAAACTCGTCGTCGGCGTGTCGGTAGCTGTAGCTGCCGCGCAGTGACAGGCCGTCGCCAAGGCGGTGACTGACACCGAAGTGGCCGCGCAGGCTGCGCTCGTCCGGGCGATGGCCGGGCAGTTCGAAGCCGACTGCCGGCAGGCTGTTCAGCGACATGCGCAGCTCGGCGGGGTCATCCTCGTATTCGCGCTCCACTGCCAGCTCGCCGAACACCCGGGTTTGCCGGCTCAGGTCGTACAGCCCTTG
The DNA here is from genome assembly GCF_003253735.1 of Pseudomonas sp. URMO17WK12:I2. Lineage (GTDB taxonomy): Bacteria > Pseudomonadota > Gammaproteobacteria > Pseudomonadales > Pseudomonadaceae > Aquipseudomonas. Next base: position 294,368 of record NZ_QKYW01000002.1, read on the forward strand.
CAGACCGGCACCCAGCCGCCGGGACTTGCGCGTCTGCTCGTCGAAGCCCAGCGCAGTGGAGCGCGGGCTTTTCTCCCGGTACCCGTCCACATCGATATGCACATAGTCGGCACTGATGAACGGGCTCAGGTGCCATTGGCTGCCCGGCTGGGCGATGTCATAACCGAAACGACCGCTGACGGCCCAGAGCTTGCCGTCGGTGTCGCCCTTCTCCGAATTGGTGACCGGGCCAGCGGCGAACTTGCGTTTCAGGTCGTCATAGTCGAGGTGACCGGCGCTGGCCGACAGGTCGCCCCACCAACGATCGTGCTGGTACTGAGCGAACGCGGTCGCGATGTAGCTGCGCAGGTTGTAATCGGAGTCCGCCGCGCCGGCCTCGAGATCCTGTTCATGCAACCCGGCCGCCAGACCGACTCGCCAGGCGTCGTCAAGGCGATAGCTGGCGCCGAAGTTGAGGCTGTAGCCATTGCCATCGGCATTGCCACCGTGACGTTCATATTCCAGCCGTTGGCCGCCGCCATTGACGAAGGTGCGCCACTGACCGACCGCCTGCCAGGCCTCCCAGTCCGCCAGCCATTGCGCGCGCAGCTGGTCCTGATGGCCACGCAGCGTGCCCAGGGCCATTTCCGGCAACAGGGTAACTTCCCCGGGCGCCGCCAGCAGTGAATAGGCGTAGTCGGCGATCAGGCGCTGGCCGGCAAGCGTCGGGTGCACGCCATCGTTGAACAGCAATTTCGTCGGGTCCGGTGTGCTGCCATTCAGTCCGAAAATCGGGTTGGGGTTGCTGCAACCCGCAAAACAGGTGCCGATCACCGTGGCGCGATCGGCGACCAGGCCGTAGCGGCCAGGGTCACCGACCACTTCGGAGAGGTAGAGCGGCATGTTCAACGGAATCACATTGGCGTCCAGCGCCGCCAATTGGCCCACCAGCTCGGCATTGAAGGCTGCCCCCAGTGCACTGACCTGGCCCTGCAGCGGGCTGCCGAAGAAGTTCGGCGTCAGCCCAAGGTCCGGCAGTACCCACACCATGATGTAGCGCGCACCCGCCTGTTGCAGCGCTTCGGCGCTATCGACCAGGCGCCCCGCTGCAGCCTGGGCACTGGGCCCGTCGACGACCCGAAACTGCAGGAAATCGTTGCCGCCGCCCGTCAGGTAGTACAAGGCGTTGGGGTCGGCTCGGCCGCCTGTGGACTGCAGATAGCCGCCGGGCCCGGTGATGGCATCGAGGATCTGATCGGTTCGATAGCCGCCAACTGCCCAGTTTTTGCCACCGGCCACGGTATTGGCTGACCCCAGGCCGGGGCCCGACAGCCCGAGTGCATTGCCCAGCAGCATGGGCGATACCTCGCCGAAAATTTCGCCGCTGCCATCCTGGTAGGTCGGGCCGGTACGGTTGGTGAAGCGAGTGGTCGCACCGGCCGGGCCATCGGCATCGGCGAACCACCCGGCATCGCTGAGGCTGTCACCAAAGACGTAGAGCGCACCGTACGGCGCGGCGCAAAGCGAGGTGGCGCTGGCCAGCAGACCGGCAGCCGCCAGGGGCGTAAGCAAGCGTTTCATGGCAAGTCCTTTTATTATTGGAGTGAACCGCCAGACAAACTGTAGCCAGTGTGCGACGAAAGCGCAGCCTGAAGGAAAAGGGGATAGTTTTTAGTATTGGGAGCACTTCCCGCTTCTGGACGGCTGCGGTCGCTCACCAACATTCCTGTCGAAAGCCCTGCCGGCACAGCTGATGCGGCAGGTGCATCGACTATCAAAGCGCTATTTCTCAACCCGCCGCAACGCCCGATAGAGCGTGGACCGGTGCACCTTGAGCATCTTGGCAGCCTGTTCGACCGACTGCCCGTCGTGATTGATCAGACGTTTCGCCTCGTCGATCTGCTCGCTGCTCAGAGTGGGTTTCGCGCCGAACTTCACGCCACGCGCCTTGGCCGCCTCGCGACCGTCCTTGGTTCGCTCGAGGATCAGCGAGCGCTCGAACTCGACGATGCCGGCGAATACCGCCAGCACCGCCAGGCCATTCTCGGTGGTGGTGTCCGACCAGGGCTCGGACAGGCTACGCAGGCCTGCGCCGCTGATATGAATGCGTTCGGCGATTTCCAGCAATTCGCGGGTGCTGCGTGCCAGGCGGTCGAGCTTGGTCACGGTGAGCACGTCGCCAGGGCCCAGCTCGCCGAGCAGGCGAGTCAGTTCGGGACGATTGCGCCAGTTGTTCTTGGTCTGCTCGGACACCAGCCGGGTGCAGCCTGCCAACTCCAGGCCGAACAGCTGGCTGAGCAGGTTGGCCGTCTCACTGGCTCGCGCATAGCCCAGATAACGGGGGCCCCGCTCGGTTTCTGGCACCCGGCTCATTGTTGGAGTGTTCCCCACGCAACATCACTGCAGGCCGATAAGGCACTGCAAGGCGTATGGGGTGGAGGCGATAACATGGATTGGCGAGACAAGGCTGGAATCACGCTGCATTTGCTCTGCGCTGGCGGCCCGGCCAGTGCGGATTGAACCTGCCTTGCCGCAACCGCGGAGGCACCCGCGCATAACCTACACCAAGCGCTACGGCGAGAAAAGGCTGGGCATACGCTGCCTGGCAACGCCACCCTCTAACTGCCGAGCGCAACGAAAACGCCGCCGCTCCCCTTCGGTAACGGCGGCGCTGGGTATAGCTCGGCGCGATCAGGCAGTCAGGCGGGTCAGCGCCTCGCGGTACTTGTCGGCGGTCTTCTGGGCGACGTCGGCCGGCACGGCCGGCGCCGGCGGCTCCTTGTTCCAGCCGGTGGACTCCAGCCAGTTGCGCACGAACTGCTTGTCGAAGCTCGGCGGGTTGGTGCCTTCGGCGTAGCTGTCGGCGGGCCAGAAGCGGCTGGAGTCTGGGGTCAGCACTTCGTCCATCAGGGTCAGGGTGCCGTTTTCGTCGAGACCGAATTCGAACTTGGTGTCGGCGATGATGATGCCGCGGGTGGCCGCGTATTCCACCGCCGCAACGTACAGGGCGATGGAGGTGTCGCGCACCTGGGCGGCAAGCTCGGCGCCGATGATCGCCTCGCACTGGGCGAAGCTGATGTTCTCGTCATGGTCGCCCACGGCGGCCTTGGTCGACGGGGTGAAGATCGGCTCGGGCAGCTTGGCGGCTTCCTTCAGGCCGGCAGGCAGCGCGATGCCGCACACAGTGCCGCTCTTCTGGTATTCCTTCCAGCCGGAACCGACGATGTAGCCGCGCACGATGGCTTCCACGGCGACCGGCTTGAGGCGCTTGGCGACCACGGCGCGGCCTTCGACCAACGGCAGCTCGGCAGCCGGCACCACGTCTTCGACGCGATCACCGGTGAAGTGGTTGGGCACCACGTGGGCCAGTTTGTCGAACCAGAAGTTGGAGATCGCGGTAAGGATCTTGCCCTTGTCCGGAATCGGTTGCTCGAGGATCACGTCGAAGGCCGACAGGCGATCGGTGGCGACCATCAGCATGCGCTTGTCATCGATCTCGTAGAGGTCGCGGACTTTGCCCGAATAGATTTTCTTCAGGCTCAGGGAAGGTGTGGTCATGTCGAGATAGCCCCTCGTCGCGGGAAAGTCGCGCCGCATGGCGTCAAAGCAGACGCGCCACGGCTGTATGGGCGGCAGGAAAACGCCCTGCCTGTGAAAACAAAAGGCGAAACCCCATGGGGTTTCGCCTATCGCCAACCACGTGCCAGGAATGCCTAGCCGAGGTTCTCCTGGATCATGCCCAGCACCCGGCGGGCCACCTCGGCCGGCGCCACGGTGTTGATGTCCTTCTCGACGGTCACCTGCACGGTGTCGCCCACGGCGGTCAGGCGCACCTGATAGCGCTCGGCGCGCGCCTCGACGGCTTCCTTGTCTTCCGAGCCACCGAACATACGCTTGAACAGGCCCGGCTTCTCGTTATTGCGCTGCGGGCCTTCGGCCAGGTTGACGTAGTAGACGCCCAGGGTGCGGTTGATGTCGTCGACGCGCAGGTCAGCCATGCGCAGCGAGCGGCCAACGCCGGACCAGGCGCGGTCGAAGTCGGTACTCAGGTTCAGCACCGGGTTGCCGTTGCCGTCCTGGGACAGGGCTACGCGGTTCGGCGCATCGAAGTCGCGGCCGGCCAGCAGCGACACCGAACCACCCTGCTCCACGCCCCGGGTCAGACTGGCCTGCAGCTCGTCGAGCAGCGCGGCGTCGAGGGTCTTGTTGACGCTACGCTCGGTGAACGGCACGTCGCTGTTGCTACCGGCAGGACGCTGCGCGGTCACCACGAAGATTTCGCTGGTATTGCGCTGCACACCTGGCTCGAGGCGCACGTGCACGCGGGTTTCGGTGTTGCTGTCGAGACCACCGACACGGCCGGTCAGGCGGCTCTGCATGCTGCTCGACAGGGCATCGAAACGCTGCCAGTCGGTGCTGAACTCACCGGTCTGCGGGCGCTCGTCGACGATGCGGAAGCCGCCGTCCTCGAAGAACTGCCGAGCGCCTGGCCAGACTTCGGCCGGCACGCGCTGGGCGACCAGCCAGCTGGAGTCGCCGCTGTTCTGCAGGCTGAACTCGCTGACGTTGTCACTGACGGCCAGTGCCTGCGGACGCGGCACTTCGTATTCACCCTTGGCGTCGCTGTCGCGAATCTGCTGGGGAACCGGCAACAGCGGGTCGAGACGCTTGGCCTGAACATCGGCCGGCAACTGCATCGGCGCGGTCTGTCGTGCGGTCAGGTAATCACTGCCGCGGTCGCGGAAGTAGCCATTTTCACCCCAGATCCAGCCACAGCCACTGGTGCTGGTGATGATCAGAGCAAGTGCGGAAAGTCCGGCCAGTCGCTTCATGCGTCGTAATTCCTCGATTAGACCAATACACCGGACTGGCGCAGGGCCTGACGCAGCGGTTCGTGACAACGGGGGCTCAACCAGGTCAGCGGCAAGCGAATGCCGTCGGCCATCATGCCCATTTCATTCAGGGCCCATTTCACCGGAATCGGGTTGGCTTCGATGAACAGGTTTTTGTGCAGGGGCATCATACGGTCGTTGATGGCCCGGGCAATCGCCGCTTCGCCGCGCATGGCTGCCGAGCACATATCGCTCATCGCCCGCGGCGCCACGTTGGCGGTCACCGAAATATTGCCCTTGCCGCCGAGCAGGATCAGCTCGACCGCAGTCGGGTCATCACCTGAGTACAGGTGGAAGTTGGCGCTGACGCGCTCGAGGATGTCACGGGCACGCTGCAGGTCGCCGGTGGCTTCCTTGATGCCGATGATGTTGTCGACCTTGGACAGCCGCTCGACGGTTTCCGGCAGCATGTCGCAGGCGGTACGGCCCGGCACGTTGTAGAGAATCTGCGGGATGGCCACGGCTTCGGCGATATGGCGGAAGTGCAGGTACAAGCCTTCCTGGGTCGGCCGGTTGTAGTACGGGGTGACCAGCAGGCAGGCATCTGCACCGGCAGTCTTGGCGTTCTGGGTCAGCTCGACCGCTTCACGGGTGGAGTTGGCGCCAGTGCCGGCGATGACCGGGATGCGCCCGGCGACCTGATCCACCACGCGGCGGATGACTTCGATGTGCTCGTTGACATCGAGCGTCGCCGACTCGCCGGTGGTGCCGACCGCGACGATGGCGTGGGTGCCCTCTTGCAGGTGGAAATCCACCAGCTTGCTCAGGGCCTCCCAGTCGAGATTACCCTGCGCATCCATGGGCGTGACCAGTGCCACCATACTGCCCGCAATCATGCAACCGCTCCTGCCGAAAAAGAGAGCCGTAATGGTACTGGCGCCACCAGCCTTGCACAAGCGACCAGGTGGCTGTAGTTACCGGCATTACGCGCGCTCGACAGCAGGGTCGAGCTTATCTGGTCATTCCCCTGGCGGGCGCTTTTCGCTACCCTGCGAGTTTGTTTGGTGCTGTCTATAGCGCCGGGCGTTCAACGTTTAGGAAGGCTGCATGTCCACCCCCCCAGTTCGCGAACAATTTCTCGTCATCAGCGCCCTTGGCAGCAATGCCATGGAGCTGACCAATGTGCTGTGCCGGGCCAGCCATGAAAACCGCTGCGCGGTCATCAGCACGCGCCTGAGCCGCCACGGCGAGCTCAGCGCCCTGGTGTTGCAGATTTCCGGCAGCTGGGATGCTCTGGCGCGGCTGGAAGCAGGCCTGCCTGCACTGGCCAAGAAGCACGAGTTCACTGCCAACGTGATCCGCAGCGCCGCCCAGGAAGTCCGCCCCCAGGCGCTGCCTTATGTGGCTTACGTAAGCTCGGTGTACCGCCCGGACATTCTCAACGAGCTGTGCCAGTTCTTCATCGACCACCGTGTCGAACTCGAAGCGCTGACCTGCGACACCTACCAGGCGCCGCAGACCGGCGGCACCATGCTCAACGCCACGTTGACCGTCACCCTGCCAGCGGGCACCCAGATCAGTTGGCTGCGCGACCAGTTCCTGGATTTCGCCGACGCGCTGAACCTGGATGCCCTGATCGAACCCTGGCGCCCCCAGAATCCATAAGGAGCCCTGTCCCATGGCCATCGCTATCGATTCCCCAGTCCCCGACTTCAGCGCGCCGGCCACCGGCGGTGACTTCAACCTCACCGCCCACAAGGGCAAGCAACTGGTGATCTACTTCTACCCGAAGGACAACACCCCAGGCTGCACCACCCAGGGCCAGGGTTTTCGCGATGCCCACGAGGCTTTCGCCGCCGCCAACACGGTGATCGTCGGGGTGTCCCGCGACAGCCTGAAGACCCACGAGAACTTCAAGGCCAAGCAGGGCTTTCCCTTCGAGCTGATCTGCGACAAGGACGAAAGCGTCTGCGCCCTGTTCGACGTGATCAAGCTCAAGAAGCTCTACGGCAAGGAATACCTGGGCATCGACCGCAGCACCTTCTTGATCGACAAGAACGGCGTGCTGCGCCAGCAATGGCGCGGAGTGAAAGTGCCCGGCCATGTCGATGAGGTACTGGCCGCAGCACAGGCGCTGAACAAAGCCTGATACATATGAAAATGCCGCTCTCGAGCGGCATTTTTTATTCGCTGCGCTGCATGCGCATCAAGCCTTGCGCAGCCAGTAACGAAACACCCCGCCCTCGCTTTCCTCCCGCAACAGCGCGTGGCCGGCCAGGCGCGCGAAGGCACGAAAGTCGCGCTGCGACCCGGCATCCGTGGCCGACACCTTGAGCACCTCGCCACTGCCCAGGCCATTGAGCGCCACCTTGGCCTTGAGCAGCGGCAGCGGGCAATTCAGCCCACAGGCATCCAGCTCGGCCTGATGCTCGCCCTGCCAACTCGACACATCACTCATACCACCCTCCCGTTTTGCAGGCCGACAGCATAACCCAAGGCCTGCCGGTGCTGGTCAGGCAAGTATCCACCCGGCTACAGTACGCCACTGATCAAACAAGAGCCTTGTGCATGAATGTTCTGCGCCCCACCCTGCTGACGCTCGCCTGCCTGCTGGCACAACCGACCATGGCCAGCGACCTGCCCTCCCTCGGCGACGCCAGCTCTGCGCTGGTGTCTCCGCAACAGGAATATCAGTTGGGCCGCGCCTGGCTGAGCATCGTGCGTGGCCAGGTCAGCCAGTTGTCGGACCCGCAGCTCAAGGACTTCGTCGAAAGCAGCGTCTACCGCCTGGCCGAGACCAGCCAGGTACAGGACCGGCGCCTCGAATTCGTGCTGCTCAACAGCCCGCAGATCAACGCCTTCGCCGCCCCCGGCGGGATCATCGGCGTCAACGGCGGGCTGTTCCTTTATGCGCAGACCGAAGGCGAATACGCCTCGGTGCTGGCCCACGAACTGGCGCACTTGTCACAGCGCCACTTCGCCCGTGGCCTGGAAGCCCAGCAGCGCATGCAGCTGCCGGTGATGGCGGCCATGCTCGCGGGTATCGTCGCCGCTGCCGCCGGTGCCGGTGATGCCGGTATCGCCGCCATCGCCTCGACCCAGGCGGCGGCCATTCAGGAACAGCGGCGCTTCTCCCGGCAGAACGAGCAGGAGGCTGACCGTATCGGTCTGGTCAACCTGGAGAAAGCCGGCTACGACCCCCGCTCGATGCCGAGCATGTTCGAACGCCTGATGCGTCAGTACCGCTACGACCGCATGCCACCGGAATTTCTGCTCACTCACCCGGTGTCCGAGTCGCGCATCGCCGATACCCGCAACCGCGCCGAGCAGTTCCCTGGCGGCGGCACCGAAGACAGCCTGCGCTACCAACTGATGCGCGCCCGCGTGCAGCTGACCTACGAAGAAACCCCCGGCATCGCCGCCAAGCGCTTCCGCGCCCAGCTCGATGAGAGCCCGAACATGGACACCGCCCGCTACGGCCTGGCCATCGCGCTCACCAAGGGGGGCCAGTTCGACGAGGCCGGTGACATCCTCGCGCCATTGCTGCAGAAGGCGCCCAACGACATCACCTACAACCTGGCGCAGATCAGCCTGGACTCGGCGGCCAACCGCCTGCCAGCTACCGAGCAACGCGTTAACCGCCTGCTCGAGCTGTACCCCAATAACTACCCGGTCAACCAGGCGCGCATCGACCTGCTGCTCAAGCAGCGCAAGATCCCGGCCGCCGAACAGGCGCTCAACGACCTGCTAAAGCGGCGCATGAAGGATCCGGACGTCTGGTACCAGGTGGCGGAAGTGCGCGGCCTGAGCGGCAACACCATCGGCCTGCACCAGGCCCGGGCCGAATATTTCGCCCTGGTCGGCGACTTCAACCAGGCCATCGAACAGCTCGACTTCGCCAAGCGTCGCGCGGCCAACAACTTCCAGATGGCCTCGCGCATCGATGCGCGCCAGAAGGAGTTGATCGAAGAGAAGCGGATGACCGAGGAAATGCTGCGCGGCTGATGGCGCAGCAGCGGCCTCGAAACGCTATCGGTCGATAGCGTTTCGAGGCGCTGATCAGGCGTTGCCGGCGAGTTTCAGGCGGGCAGCCTGGGTGAAGTCGAGCATGCGCTTGAGCGGTTTGATGGCCCGCGGAATCAACGCCGAATCCACGAACACTTCGTTGCTGCCTTCGCGCAGGCACTGCAGGGTGCGCTGCAGGGTGTTCATGGCCATCCACGGGCAGTTGGCACAGCTGCGACACGCCGCGCCGTTGCCGGCGGTCGGTGCGGCGACGAATTCCTTGTCCGGGCACAGCTGCTGCATCTTGTAGAAGATGCCGCGGTCGGTGGCGACGATAAAGGTCTTGTTGGGCATGCGCTGGGCCGCGGCGATCAACTGGCTGGTGGAGCCGACCGCATCGGCCAGCTCGATCACCGCGGTGGGCGACTCGGGGTGCACCAGCACAGCGGCGTCGGGGTACAGCGCCTTCATCTCTTCCAACTGACGGGCCTTGAACTCCTCGTGGACGATGCAGGCACCGTCCCAGAGCAGCATGTCGGCGCCGGTCTTGTTCTGGATGAAACGGCCCAGGTGCTGGTCCGGCGCCCAGATGATGCTCTCGCCGTTGTCCATCAGGTGCTCGACGATCTCCACCGCGCAGCTGGAGGTTACCACCCAGTCGGCGCGCGCCTTCACGGCAGCCGAGGTATTGGCATAGACCACCACGGTGCGCTGCGGATGCTGATCGCAGAAAGCGGCGAACTCGTCGACCGGGCAGCCCAGATCCAGCGAGCAGGTCGCCTCCAGGGTCGGCATCAGCACGCGCTTTTCCGGGTTGAGGATCTTCGCCGTCTCGCCCATGAACTTGACGCCGGCCACCAGCACGGTCTGCGCCGCATGCTGGTTGCCGAAGCGGGCCATCTCCAGGGAGTCGGACACGCAACCGCCGGTCTCTTCGGCCAACGCCTGCAGCACCGGGTCACAGTAGTAATGGGCGACCAGAACGGCATTCTGGCGCTTCAGCTCTTTGCCAATTTCATCACGGTAGAACGCTTCCTGCTCCGCCGTCAGCGTCTCTGGCTGCTTGGCATCGAGGTGAGCCTGGACAAGAAGTCGTTCGGCAATGTGCGTCATGTCGTCAGGGCCTATCGAGGTCTATCTGCACGGGACGTGGAGTATACCGCCAGACGCACTGCGCCGGTCGGAACACGCCGCCGTCGAGCCCAGAACAACGGGCAACGCCGGGCGGCGCGGGCGCGCATGGTGGTGCATTGGCCAGGTTTTTTCAATCTCGCCCCACCAGCCGGCGCGACACCGGTTGATCGCCGTGATAATCCGCCGCATCATCACCACCAAGGCCATCGTTAATCTGTGAGGCGAGCTTCCATCGCCTGACCAACCATGCAGCCCACCCTTTTACCTGAGCGCACAAGCCGGTACCTGTGTGATCACCTTGAAAAAATCAACGGACATGCGCGCGCCGCAGTGGCCGTTCAGCGATTGAGGATGTCATGGCTTACGAAAACATCGAATGGGACAAGCTGGGTTTCGACTACATCAAGACCGACCAGCGTTACCTGTCGCACTGGCGCGACGGTGAGTGGGACCAAGGCAAGCTGACCGAAGACAACGTACTGCACATCAGTGAAGGCTCGACGGCCCTGCACTACGGCCAGCAATGCTTCGAGGGCCTCAAGGCCTACCGCTGCAAGGACGGCTCGATCAACCTGTTCCGCCCCGACCAGAACGCCCTGCGCATGCAGCGTAGCTGCGCCCGCCTGCTGATGCCGGCGCCGTCGAACGAGCAGTTCATCGAAGCCTGCAAGCAGGTGGTCAAGGCCAACGAGCGCTTCATCCCGCCATACGGCTCCGGTGGCGCGCTGTACCTGCGCCCGTTCGTGATTGGCGTGGGCGACAACATTGGCGTGCGCACAGCTCCAGAGTTCATCTTCTCGGTGTTCTGTATCCCGGTCGGCCCGTACTTCAAGGGCGGCATGAAGCCGAACAACTTCGTGATCTCCAGCTACGACCGTGCCGCCCCTCAGGGCACCGGCGCTGCCAAGGTCGGTGGCAACTACGCGGCCAGCCTGATGCCCGGCTCCCAGGCCAAGAAGAACAACTTCGCCGACTGCATCTATCTCGATCCGCAGACCCACACCAAGATCGAAGAAGTCGGCTCGGCTAACTTCTTCGCCATCACCCACAACGACGAGTTCGTTACCCCGAAATCGCCGTCGGTATTGCCGGGCATCACTCGCCTGTCGCTGATCGAGCTGGCCCAGAGCCGCCTTGGCCTGAAAGTCATCGAGGGCGATGTGCTCATCGATAACCTGGGGGATTTCAAGGAAGCCGGCGCCTGTGGCACCGCCGCGGTGATCACGCCGATCGGCGGCATCGAGTACAACGGCAAGCTGCACGTATTCTACAGCGAGACGGAAGTGGGCCCGGTGGTCAGCCGCCTGTATGCCGAACTCACTGGCGTTCAGGCCGGTGACGTCGAGGCGCCGGAAGGCTGGATCGTCAAGGTGTAAACCAGCCGGCTGGCAGCTCCCCGAGCTGCCAGCCCGACAATGCGGAACGCAAACCAAAAAGCCCAAACCTCTCTCGAGATTCGGGCTTTTTAGTGCGCCTTCGCTTGGAAGGCTTGAGATGGTGGGTCGTGTAGGATTCGAACCTACGACCAATTGGTTAAAAGCCAACTGCTCTACCAACTGAGCTAACGACCCGTGGTGCGAGCGGTATAATACTGATTTAATTCAGAAATTCAACACCCGCCAAAACTTTTTTACTGATAGCGCGTTGGGTCGACCATCCCGGCGGCGGCGAAACCGGCTGCACGCAGCCGACAGCTGTCGCACTTGCCACAGGCTCGGCCATCGGCGTCGGCCAGGTAGCAGGATACGGTCAGACCGTAGTCCACACCCAAGCGCGAACCAGCCTGCACGATTTCTGCCTTGCTCATCATCTGCAACGGCGCCTGGATGCGAATGCGCTGCCCTTCCACACCCATCTTGGTGGCCAGATTGGCCATGCACTCAAAGGCCTCCACGAATTCCGGCCGGCAGTCCGGGTAACCCGAGTAGTCGACAGCATTGACGCCGATGAAGATGTCCTGCGCGCCCAGCACTTCGGCCCAACCCAGCGCCAGGGACAGAAACACGGTATTGCGAGCAGGCACGTAGGTAACCGGAATACCTGTGGTCGGGGCCTGCGGTACGTCGATGCTGTCGTCGGTCAATGCCGAGCCGCCGATGCCGCCGAGGTTCATGCCGATGACCTTGTGCTCGACCACCTCCAGCTGACGCGCAACGCGCTCGGCCGCCTGCAACTCGGAGCGATGACGCTGGCCGTAGTCGAAACTCATGCTGTAGCAACTGTAACCCTGGTCTTTCGCCATCGCCACGACGGTGGCCGAATCCAGACCACCGGACAGCAGGATGACCGCTTTCTTTTCGCTCATGTCAGTGCCCCGGCTCATCGTTCCAAAGAATCTTGTGCAGCTGCAGTTGCATGCGTACCGGCAGATTGTCGGCAATCACCCACTCGGCCAATTGGCGACCACTGACCTGCCCATGACTGGGTGAGAACAACACCTCATCCACACGCTCGGACAGGTCGTACTGGATGACCTTGCTCACCGACCAGTCGTAATCTTCGCGCGAGCAGATCACGAACTTGACCTGATCGTGTGGCTGCAGGTGCTCGATGTTCTCGTAGCGGTTGCGGCCCATCTCGGCCGAACCTGGCGTTTTCAGGTCCACGACCTTGCTGACCCGCGGATCGACCGCTGACACATCCAACGCGCCACTGGTTTCCAGGGAAACCTCGTAGCCGGCATCGCAAAGTTTTTCGAGCAAGGGAATGCAATTTGGCTGCGCCAGCGGCTCGCCGCCAGTGACGCAGATATACCGCGGCCGGTAGCTCGCCACTCTCTCGAGGATAGTATCCAGACTGAGCAACTCACCGCCGCTGAATGCGTAGGCGGTATCGCAGTATTGACAGCGTAGGGGGCAGCCGGTCAGGCGTACGAATACCGTTGGCAAGCCAGCGGTACGCGCTTCCCCCTGTAGCGAGAAGAAAATCTCGGTAATGCGCAGGGTATCTTTCATATGGGCCACGGGCGTGACGGCGAAACAGGCCATCCGCCTCCGTTGCGAAAAAGGACGGCGATTCTAAACGAAAAGAATGCCGGGCAGGCATCTTTGGCCTTATCGGCGACAGAATGCATAGCCGTCACAAATCGCAGGCACAAAAAACCCGCAACAAGCGCGGGTTTCTCTGACGAAGGCAAAACTAGCGGATACGTTGCAAATCGCGCTGCGCCAGCTGAGCTGCGGAGGTGCCCGGATACTGAGCAATGACCTGCTGCAGAATACCTTTGGCCTTGTCGTTATTGCCCATGCGAATTTCCACATCGGCCAGCTTGTACAGCGAATCCGGCACTTTGGAGTGCTGCGGATAGGCCTGGCTGACCTTGGCGAATGCCTGGCCAGCGCCTTGCAGGTCGCCTTTGGCCAGGTTTACTTCACCCAACCAGTATTGAGCGTTACCCGCGTACTGGCTGTTCGGATAACGCCGCAGAAAGACAGTAAATGCCTGGCTGGCCTTGTCGAAATCCTTGGCTTTGATCAGATCGAAAGCTGCATCGTAGAACAGCTTCTCCCTTGCAGGATCGGCCGGCTCGCCAGAGGCTTGCTGCCCTGCGTCACCTGCACCTGCTGATGCACCACCGGCACCATTGCTGGCACCCGCGGCTGAAGAATTCTGGGTGGCGGCTGCGCCAGCGGCGGCGCCACTACTCAGACGTTTGTCGAGGTCCTGATAACGCTCCAGACCTTCCTTCTTCAAACGCTGAATATCGTTCTGCTGCTCTTCGAGCATGCCACGCAGCTGCGCAATTTCCTGCTGCATCTGCTGGAGCTGACTGAACAGCATGCCCTGCGCTGTAGATGGAGTTTGCACTCCACCTTCAGCGTAGGCGCCGGACGTGCCGCCACCGCCTGCCGGATAACCACTACCGTTGCCGGTACTGCCATCCTGAACGGGAACCTGAGCCCATGCCGCAAGCGGCAGGCTCAGAGCCAAAACGGTTACTACACGTCGGCACGTTCGCATATCGAATTACTTACGCAGTTCGACGCGACGGTTCTGAGCCCAGGATTGCTCGTCGTTGCCGGTGGCAACAGGACGCTCTTCACCGTAGGAAACAACTTCCAGCTGAGCTGGGGAAACGCCCTGCAGAACCAGGTAGCGTTGAACGGCCTTGGCACGACGCTCGCCCAGAGCCATGTTGTATTCACGAGTACCGCGCTCGTCAGCGTGGCCTTCCAGAACGACGCGAGCGCCATTGCCTTTCAGGTCCTTGGCATGAACGTCCAGAGCGCGCATGGCTTCCGGCTTCAGGTCAGAGCTGTCGTATTCGAAGTAGAAAGTGGTGATAGCGCGCAGAGCGGCTTCTTCACTCAGGCTACCGTCAACGGCACCGGTGTTTGCACCGTAGCCAGCGTTAGGATCTACAGCGCCTTCGCCAGCGGTGTCACCGCCTTTGGAGGAACAACCAACGGCCACGGCGAGAGCCAGGCTCAGTGCAGCAAACTTGCCAAATTTCAGCATTTCCATGTGTAACTCCTAATGAACCCCAGTGTGTTAAGCATCAAACAGGTAAAGCACCGCGCATCAGTTCAGGAAGGGGGACCAGGATGGCTCTCGAACTTCGCCTTGAGCGGTAGGTAGAGGGAGCCTTACACGACCATTAGTGGACGCTAACATCAGGACTCCCCGCCCCTGCTGGCGGGTAGCGTAGATTACCATGGTGCCATTGGGCGCAACAGTAGGCGACTCATCCAAACTTGTGTCTGAAAGAATGCGCAGATTGCCCCGCTCAAGGTCCTGAGCCGCTACCTTGAACACGGTGTAACCGTCCTGGCGATGAATCATTACCAGGGTTTTTTCGTCGGCGGACAATTTAGGGTTGGCATTGTAGTTACCGACGAAGGTCACTCGATCGACCGCACCAGAATTGATGTTGGTCTTGTAAATCTGTGGTTTGCCGGAACGGTCGGAGGTGAAGTAGATGGTTTGGCCATCCTTACCCCAGAACGGTTCGGTATCAATAGCCGAGTTGTTGGTGATGCGGCGCAGGTTACGCGACCCCATATCCATTACATAGATTTCCGGGTTGCCGTCACGCGACAGTGTGAAAGCGAGCTTGGTGCCATCCGGCGACCAGGCCGGAGCGCCGTTCAGGCCTTCGAAGTTGGTGACCTGCTCGCGACGACCAGTATCGATGTGCTGCACGAAGATGCGCGGACGTTTCTGCTCGAACGATACATAGGCGATGCGCTTGCCATCGGACGCGAAAGACGGCGACAGGATTGGCTCGCGAGATTGCAGCAGAGTCACGGCGCGGGCGCCGTCGTAGTCGGAGCGCTGCAGGGTGTAACGGGTGTTGTTCACACCGAAACGCTCTGCAGTGACGTACAACATACGCGTGGAGAACGCACCTTTGACACCGGTGAGTTTCTCGAATGACTGGTCAGCGATGTGGTGAGCCATGTCGCGCAATTGATCAGTACCGCCACCAACAGTGCCGGTCAGCACTTGTTGCTCGGTTGCCACGTTGAACAGGGCGAACTGCACCTGCAGGCGCGCACCGTTGGGCACGATATTCCCAACCAGTACGTACTGTGCGCCAAGCGCTTTCCAGTCGCGATAGATCACTTCGCTGCCCTGAGTTGGCAGGCTGATCATGTTCTGGCGCGGGATTGGCTCGAACACGCCGGAGTTGCGCAGATCGTTACCAACGATGGTGGAGATGTCTTCAGGCAGCACATTACCGCCCTGCCAGCCGAATGGCACCACGGCGATTGGAATCGCGCGATCAGCACCGCTGCTAACCAGAATGTTCTTTTCCTGCGCGATCGCCACGGAGGCCACACAGAGGAGCATCAGTAGAGAGCTTCTAAGAATCTTGATCACAACGCTAAGTCCTCAGGGGTGAAGGTCATCTTGAATGAGCGATAGGGATTGAAGTCCGCAGCGCTCAGACCCTGCATTTCAACAAGACGACCAATATTCTTGACCGCCGCTACCGCTGAACTGTCGAATGGTCCGTTACCGCTCGAGCTGGCAATGCTCACATTGGTAATGGTGCCATCGGGCAACATATTTATCTGCAAAACGACCCGCATGCTGCTATTGGCACCCGGCGGTCGCGACCAGCCCTCAGCTGCACGTATACGAATAAGGTCATCATAATTACCTGCCGTTTGATCACCTTGGGTGTCGGCTTTTGCCTGCTGACGCTGGGCATCTGCGGCCAACTCCTCGGCAAGTACCGATGCCTTCTTGTCCTCGCTTGCCTTGCGCTCAGCAGCCTGCGCCGCTTTCTTCTTAGCATCCTCGGCAGCTTTTTTCTTAGCTGCTTCAGCTGCAGCTTTCTTCTTCGCCTCTTCGGCTGCCTTCTTCTTGGCATCCTCAGCGGCTTTCTTCTTCGCTTCGGCTTCGGCGGCCTTCTTCTTGTCGGCCTCCAGCGCAGCTTTTGCCTTGGCTACATCAGCGAGCTTCTTCTGTTCGGCAGCCTTGGCTGCGGCATCCGCTTCGGCCTTCTTGGCTGCGTCGGCTTTTTGAGCCTCTTCAGCTTTCTTTTGTTCCGCCGCTTTAGCAGCCTGCTGCTTCTGTGCTTCAGCCTTGGCCTGCGCTGCCGCCTCGGCCTTCTTCTGCTCGAGCTGCTCGGTTTCGTATTGCGGCGCAGCACTCTTCTTGGCCTCGCCAGCAATCTTCTGATTGGTCTGGGTGGTGGCCTGACTCTGCGACTTCAGTTGGTACAGGGTAGCCTGCACAATCGGCTTTGCTGGCGGCAGGTCGGGCGCGAAGGCGAAACTGACGAACAACATGCCGAACATCAGCACGTGCAGCCCTACGGCCCAGACCACCGGCCAGAACAGGCTTTCCGAAGGTGAGCGTTCACGCTGCTGCATCAGGGCGCCTCTGTGATCAAGCCAACGTTACCCACGCCAGCCTGCTGCAGACCGCCCATGGCGGACATCACGGTGCCGTAGTCGACGGCCTTGTCGCCACGCACGAACACTTGCACCTGCTTACCCTGGCTACGCGTCTGGTTGATGATCGCAGTTACGGCGCGGGTCATCTCTTCCAACGTCAGTGCGCGATCCTGAACGGTATCGGTATCCACTTCGGTGCCCATGTTCCAGTAATAGGACTTGTCGGACTTGATGGAGATCGTCAGTACCTTGGAGTCGTTATCCTGGGGCAGCACTTCACTGCTAACCTGCGGCAGATCGACCTTGACCCCCTGGTTGAGCATCGGCGCCGTCACCATGAAGATGACCAGCAGCACCAACATCACATCGATGTAGGGCACCACGTTCATCTCGGCGACGGGCTTGCGTCTGTTGCGAATTCTGGCTCTGGCCATGGTTTTGAAACCTGTATTGAGTGCGCCGGAAGCTTATTCTTCGCTGCTGTGTACTTTACGGTGCAGGATCGCCTGGAATTCGTCGGCGAACATGTAGTAGCGCGAGATCAGCATTTCACCGCGGGCAGCGAAGCGGTTGTAGGCGATAACCGCAGGAATGGCGGCAAACAGACCGATTGCCGTGGCGATCAGGGCCTCGGCAATGCCGGGTGCTACGGTGGCCAGGGTCGCCTGCTGTACCTGAGCCAGGCCGCGGAAGGAGTTCATGATCCCCCACACGGTACCGAACAGGCCGATGTACGGGCTGGTGGAACCGACGGTAGCGAGGAATGGCAGGCTCTGCTCGAGCTTTTCTTCCTCACGGGAAATCGCCACTCGCATCGAACGCGCCACGCCGTCCATCACCGCATCGGGATCCATGCCCGGCTGTTGGCGCAGGCGGGAGAACTCCTTGAAACCGGCGCGAAAGATCTGCTCCAGGCCCGAATCCGGGTCCGGGTTGCTGCCTGCCTGGCGATAGAGCTTGGACAGGTCGATACCTGACCAGAAACGCTCCTCGAAGCTATCCAGCGAGCGCTTGGCGCTGCGCAGGAAATTGCTGCGCTGGAAAATCATCACCCACGACATGACCGATGCGGCCACCAGGGTGAGCATTACCAACTGCACCACCAGGCTGGCGTTGCTGATCAGACTCCACATCGACATGTGGTCAACGGCATTTGCGTTGGCTTCCACGCTTACTCTCCTGCAGTAGGTATACCGGCACCGTTGCCCTGCTCAGCGAACGCCGTTCGCAGAGACGGGGGCATGGCCCGGGGTTTGAAATTATCGGCGCGCACGCAGGCCACCAGAAACTGCCCTTCGCAGAGCAGCACGTTATCCGCAACCCGCCTCACCTGTTGACGAAAGCGCAGGCTGGCACGGTTCAACTCACATACTTCGGCACTGACCAGCAGTTCATCGTCCAGCCGCGCCGGCGCGTGGTAGCGCGCCTCGCTGGAGTGCACGACGAACAGCAGCCCTTCACCGGCCAACGTCGACTGGGAAAACCCCAGCTCACGCAGTCGCTCGGTACGGGCCCGCTCCATGAATTTGAGGTAGTTGACGTAATAAACGACTCCGCCCGCATCGGTGTCCTCGTAATAGACACGACAGCGGTGGGCGAACGACTGACCGGCATCTTGCGCGCGCATACTCTAGTGCCAGCCCGGTGTCTTGCCAATCGGGCGCGCAAGTATTTTTTTCATGGCGCGTCTCCGTCATTGAACAGGTCGAGCGTCGGGCGCTCGTCCATGCGCTTGGGCAGGTTGAGACCGAAGTGCAGATAAGCGTGACGGGTCACCACACGCCCCCGCGGCGTACGCATGATGTAACCCTGCTGAATCAGATACGGCTCGAGCACATCTTCGATGGTGTGTCGCTCCTCGCTGATGGCTGCCGCGAGGCTATCGACACCGACCGGGCCGCCATCGAACTTCTCGATCATGGTCAACAGCAGGCGGCGATCCTGGTGATCGAAACCGCGTTCGTCGACATCCAGCAGGTTCAAGGCCAGGTCGGCAATCTGCCGAGTGATATCGCCCTGCCCGCGGACCTGCGCGAAGTCGCGCACGCGACGCAGCAGGCGGTTAGCGATACGTGGCGTGCCGCGAGCCCGGCGGGCGATCTCGAGCGCGCCCTGAGACTCGATGGGCAAACCAAGGATGCCCGCCGCACGCATGATGATGGTGGCCAGGTCTTCGGTGTTATAGAACTCGAGGCGCTGCACGATACCGAAGCGATCACGCAGCGGATTGGTCAGCATGCCGGCCCGAGTGGTCGCGCCAACCAGGGTAAACGGCGGCAGGTCGAGCTTGATCGAACGGGCGGCAGGCCCCTCGCCGATCATGATATCGAGCTGGAAATCCTCCATCGCCGGATACAGCACCTCTTCCACGATGGGTGAAAGACGATGGATTTCGTCGATAAACAACACATCGCCAGGCTCAAGATTGGTCAGCAGCGCGGCCAGGTCGCCCGGGCGCTCGAGCACCGGGCCCGAAGTACTCTTGATAGAAACGTTCATTTCCTGGGCGATGATATTGGCCAGGGTGGTCTTGCCCAGGCCCGGCGGGCCGAAGATCAAGGTGTGGTCGAGCGATTCCTTGCGCCCGCGCGCCGCCTGGATGAACAACTCCATCTGCTCACGCACGACAGGCTGGCCAATGTACTCGGCCAGCTTGAGCGGTCGAATGGCGCGATCGACCTGCTCGTCGCGGTCGCGAGTAGCCGCCGTCACCAACCTGTCGGCGTCGAGCATCTAGAGCATTCCTTTCAGCGCGCGGCGGATCATGTCTTCACTACTCAATCCATCTTCTTTGACTGCCGAAACGGCGCGACTGGCTTCCTGAGGCTTGTAGCCCAGCGAGATAAGCGCGCTCACCGCATCATTCTCCGCGCTTGAGACTGCGCCCCCGGCACGAGGTTCAACCACGAGTGGTGCCATGCCAGGCACCGCCTCCCAGGCCTTGAAGCGATCCTTGAGCTCGACCAGCAAACGCTCGGCGGTCTTCTTGCCGACGCCGGGAATCTTCACCAGCGCGGCGGTGTCCTGGGCCTGCACGCAACGCACCAGTTCGTCCACCTCCAAGCCGGACATCAATGCCAGTGCCAACTTGGGCCCCACGCCATTGAGGCGGATCAACTCACGAAACAGCTGACGCTCGCGCTTCTCGAAAAAGCCATACAGCAGGTGAGCATCCTCGCGTACCACCATATGGGTGTGCAGCGTCAGCGGCTCGCCTACCGGAGGCAAACGGTACAGCGTGGTCATGGGGACTTCCAGCTCATAGCCCAGACCATTCACATCCAGAATCAAATGCGGCGGCTGCTTTTCCGCCAGGGTGCCGCGTAAACGTCCGATCACCGACGCATTCCTCACATAGAAGGTTCATTACCGCCCAAGGTCACGTGTAGCCTTGCAACAGCCGCTACCGCCACCAACGACTGCTTATAAACGAAGCCGGCCGCCGCGCCGCTTGGCGCCGACCAGGCCATGGGGAATCAGGCTCTGCCGATGGTGGGCATGACACAGCGCGATGCCCAGGGCATCGGAGGCATCGATCTGCGGTTTCTGCACCAGCTTGAGCAGGTGCATGACCATCATCTGCACCTGCTCCTTGTCGGCCCCACCAGTGCCGACTACTGCCTGCTTGACCTGAGTAGCGGTGTACTCGCTGACCTCGAGGCCCGCCTCGACCGCCGCGACGATCGCGGCACCACGCGCCTGACCAAGCTTGAGCGCAGAATCGGCATTGCGCGCCATGAACACCTGCTCGATGCCCATGGTGACCGGGCCGAAGGTGCGAATCACCTCGCTTACCCCGCGAAACACGATCTGCAGGCGCTCGGCCAGCGGCCCACCACCCGTGCGGATACACCCCGAGGCCACGTATTCGCAGGTGCGCCCAGTATCGCGTATCACCCCGTAGCCGGTAATGCGGGAGCCGGGGTCGATTCCCAGAATCAGCGTCATGCCTTTTATCCACCAGTGGCCTGCATCGCCACACTGTCTATTTATCCAGGCGCGAGTATAGGGGCGCCAAGCGCCAGCCGTCACCCAAAGGATGCGCCGAGGCGTCGCGCAACGACCACCGGAACGCCGCCCATAAAAAAGCCGGAAGCGCACAGCGGCAAACTTCCGGCCTGGATATAGCGATGGATCAGCCCAGCTGCTCCATGATCTCGTCGGAGACTTCGGCGTTGTGGTAGACGTTCTGCACGTCGTCCAGGTCTTCGAGCATATCGATCAGCTTGAAGACTTTCTGCGCGGTTTCCAGATCGGTGATCGGCGCGCTGATCGAGGGGATCATGGCGATCTCCGCTTCCTCGGCCTTGAAGCCGGCAGCCGCCAGGGCTTCGTTGACGGCATGGAATTCGGTAAAGCTGGTCGACACCAGGGCAGCGCCCTCTTCACCCATTTCCACATCATCAGCGCCTGCTTCCAGGGCTGCTTCCATCAGCGCATCTTCATCAACGGAGGCAAAGCTGATCTGCCCCTTGCGGTCGAACATATAGGCGACCGAACCATCGGTACCGAGGTTGCCACCGCATTTGGTGAAGGCATGGCGCACTTCGGCGGCGGTGCGGTTGCGGTTGTCGGTCATCACTTCGACGATGATCGCCACACCGCTCGGCGCGTAGCCTTCGTAGCTGAACTCGACGACGTTATCGGCTTCGTTGTTACCAGCGCCCCGGGCGATGGCGCGATCAATCACGTCACGCGACATGTTGTTGGTCAATGCCTTGTCGACAGCCAGACGCAGGCGCGGATTATCCGCCGGGATCGGTCCGCCGTGCTTGGCGGCGACGGTCAGCTCGCGAATCAGCTTGGTGAAGATCTTGCCGCGCTTGGCGTCCTGACGACCCTTGCGGTGCTTGATGTTGGCCCATTTGGAATGACCAGCCATAACTCACTCCATTTCCTTCAAATTAGTTTGCAGCGGGCATAAGCCGAGATGAGAACCGTCGCGAGCGCAGATCAGGCAAGGCAGAGCCCGCTCCCGGCGGGCTACTGCATTCACCACATCCTTATGGATCACGGAAAGCGGTGAGAAAGCGCAGTTTGCTGTAGCAAATGAGCATTTCGAACCGCTTTGCAACGCAGCATGATCAAGCGCGGCAGGTTATCACTCGGCTTTGGGTTGCTCGCGCAGGCGGATGTGTAGCTCGCGTAGCGACTTGCCATCCACCACACCCGGTGCCTGGGTCATGACGCAGGCCGCGCTCTGGGTTTTCGGGAAGGCGATCACTTCGCGGATCGACGAAGCGCCGGTCATCAGCATCACCAGACGGTCGAGACCGAAGGCCAGGCCGCCATGGGGCGGCGCACCATACTTCAGCGCGTCGAGCAGGAAGCCGAACTTCTCTTGTTGCTCATCTTCGCTGATGCCCAGCACGCGGAACACGGTCTGCTGCATGGCCTTGTCGTGGATACGGATCGAACCGCCACCCAGCTCGGTGCCGTTGAGCACCAGGTCATAGGCACGGGACAAGGCGTCAGCCGGGTTGGCCTCCAGCTCTGCCGGGGTGCATTTCGGCGAGGTGAATGGGTGGTGCATGGCAGTCAGGCTGCCGTCGTCGTTCTCTTCGAACATCGGGAAGTCAACGACCCACAGCGGCGCCCACTCGGCGGTCAGCAGGTTGAGGTCATGACCGAGCTTGATACGCAGCGCGCCCAGGGCATCGTTGACAACCTTGGCGCGGTCGGCACCGAAGAACACGATGTCGCCATCAACGGCACCAACGCGATCGAGGATGGTGTTGAGGTTCGGCTCGGCGATGTTCTTGACGATCGGCGACTGCAGACCCTCGACACCCTTGGCGCGCTCGTTGACCTTGATGTAGGCCAGGCCTTTGGCGCCGTAGTTGCCGACGAACTTGGTGTAGTCGTCGATCTGCTTGCGCGGCATGCTCGCTCCGCCCGGAACGCGCAGTGCAGCAACGCGGCCTTTCGGATCATTGGCCGGACCGGAGAAGACCTTGAAGTCGACATCCTTGAGCTGATCGGCCACGTCGACCAGTTCCATCGGAATACGCAGGTCCGGCTTGTCGGAGCCGAAACGGCGCATGGCTTCGGCCAGGGTCATGTGCGGCAACTCACCGAACTCGACGTCCAGCACTTCCTTGAACAGGTTGCGGATCATGGTCTCGGTGAGGTGCATGATCTCGGCTTCATCGAGGAAGCTGGTCTCGATGTCGATCTGGGTGAATTCCGGCTGGCGGTCGGCACGCAGGTCTTCGTCGCGGAAGCACTTGGCGATCTGGTAGTAGCGGTCGAAGCCGGCAACCATCAACAGCTGCTTGAACAACTGCGGCGACTGCGGCAGCGCGAAGAAGCTACCGGCGTGGGTACGGCTCGGCACCAGATAGTCGCGCGCGCCTTCCGGCGTGGCGCGGGTGAGGATCGGCGTTTCCACGTCGAGGAAGCCGTTCTCGTCCAGGTAGCGACGGATGCTCGAGGTGATGCGCGAACGCAGCTTGAGCTTCTCGGCCATTTCCGGACGGCGCAGGTCGATGAAGCGATAACGCAGACGAGTTTCCTCACCAACGTCGGAGTACTCGTTGAGCGGGAACGGCGGGGTTTCCGCTTCGTTCAATACGTCCAGCTCATAGCCCAGCACTTCGATCGCGCCGCTGGCCATGTTGGCGTTGCGCGCACCTTCAGGGCGCAGACGCACCTTGCCAGTGATCTTGACCACATATTCGCTGCGTACGCGGTCGGCCTTGGCGAAGGTGTCGGCGCGGTCCGGATCGAACACGACCTGGGCCAGGCCTTCGCGATCGCGGATATCGAGGAAGATCACGCCACCGTGGTCACGACGACGGTGAACCCATCCACACAGGGTGATTTCCTGGCCATCCAGGCTTTCGTTCAACTGGCCGCAATAGTGGCTGCGCATCATGATCGGGTTCGCTTCTCTGATCGGTTCTGGATTCGTCGACATCGCCTGCCATTTGGGCAGAGCGCCTGAGCCGCACGCGTGAAAAGGGCGGAATTATATAGCCTTTATCGGCAGGGCGCAGCACGTGATATGCGCCATCGCTCTGCTAAAAGAGGTGAACCCGAGGCGCTGCGATTGATTCAAAGCATGGCCGTTATTGAGACGAACCCGGAGCATGTGACGAACGGTCGTGATAGGCTTTTTGCCATCGACTCTTAGCCATTGCCTACTCAGGAGAGCAACCATGGAAATCAACATCGGCATCGCCGAACAAGATCGTGAAGCCATCGCCGAGGGCCTGTCGCGCCTGCTCGCGGACACCTACACCCTGTACCTGAAAACCCACAACTTCCACTGGAACGTTACCGGGCCGATGTTCAACACCCTGCACCTGATGTTCGAAGGTCAGTACACCGAACTGGCGCTCGCTGTCGACGCCATTGCCGAACGTATTCGCGCCCTGGGCTTCCCTGCACCAGGCACTTATGCAGCCTATGCCCGCCTTTCCTCGATCAAGGAAGAGGAAGGCGTGCCCGGCGCCGAGGAAATGATCCGACTGCTGGTGCAGGGCCAGGAAGCGGTGGTACGCACCGCTCGCAGCATCTTCCCACTGCTCGACAAGGTCAGCGACGAGCCGACCGCCGACCTGCTGACCCAGCGCATGCAGGTTCACGAGAAAACCGCGTGGATGCTGCGCAGCCTGCTGGCTGCCTGACCGCTACGCCAACAGGGCTGCCACGGCAGCCCTGTTTCATTTCTTCCCGCCACAATCGCCAGCACGGCGCCCGCAATTTGAGTAGCCCTCCTCTTTGCTGTTAAATACGCCCCGTGCCGCCATCCCAACTCCTGGGCCGGTGCATAGGCTGGCCCTCCCGAACCTTCATCGCCCTTACGTCACGGCAAATCGCGTGGAGCCAGCTCTTCCTGGTGATCCTTTATCTAGTGAGTGCGTTGAACATGTTGAAAATCGTCCACCTGCTGGTGGGGCTCTGTGCCCTGCCGTTATCCATCGCCCCTGGCCTGAACGACGGCATCCAGCCGTTCCTGCAACATCCCGATGCGCTGTGCCTGGCGCTCTTTGGCTTTCTCAACCTGCTACTGGCCACGCAGTTTCCACTCTGGCACAGCAACGCCCGCCAACATTTGCAAAACCTGGCGTGCGCCCTGCTGATCCTCGGCACCCTGCTGCAGGCCTTGATTCTGCTCGCCCCTCTGCCCTTCATCGCCGAGCAGCCTGCCCTGCTGTTCAGCTTGCTGATCATCACCCTGGCAGTTGCCCTGCACCTGGGCACCAACCTGCGCTTCGACAGGAAGAAAGCGGCCATTCAGCAAGATCTGGGTGACCGCGAAACCGGCACCGTAAAGTGGTTCAACACCTCGAAAGGGTTCGGTTTCATCTCCCGGGATGCCGGCGAAGATATCTTCGTGCACTTTCGTGCGATCCGCGGCGAAGGCCACCGCGTTCTGGTAGAAGGCCAACGCGTCGAGTTTTCCGTGATGCAACGCGACAAAGGCCTGCAGGCCGAAGACGTGATCGCGGCCCTGCCGACCCGGCGCTGACTCATCAGCCACAACAAAAAGCCCCGCCGATGCGGGGCTTTTTCATTTCCGGCGTCTCGCTGCTTCAATAGTGAGGCGGCGGCGCCTCATCTTGGGTAACACCGAATGGGCTCACTTCCTCCTGGCGCTTGGCCAGGGCCTGCACCTGCAACTGCAGGCGCTCGATCAACTTCTGCTGCTCCACCAGGGCATCATTGAGCGCCTGAATGGTGTCGTCCTGAAAGGCCTGACGACTCTCCAACTCGACGATACGCTCCTCAAACTCGCTCATTCATACCTCCCCTGCGCGGTAGTGCCCCGGCATGACCGACCGCAGCCGGTCACGCAGCGCAGCCACCTGCTGTTGATCGTAGGGCTTGGCGGGGTGGCGCCCCCAAACCGGGGCCGGCCAGGCGTCGTCATCGCGGTAACGGACGATCACATGCATGTGCAGCTGACTGACCACGTTACCCAGGCTGGCGATATTGATCTTGTCGGCCTTGAATGCATCCTTGAGCACCTCGCCCATCAGGGCCGCCTCCGCCCATAACGCTTGCTGATCCTGCGCATCAAGCTGGAATACTTCACTGACATCCTCACGCCGGGGCACCAGGATGAACCAGGGGTAACGGGCATCGTTACTGAGCAGCACGCGACTCAGCGGCAGGTCCCCCAGCACGAAAGTGTCCTGCTGCAGGCGCGAATCCAGTACGAACATTTGCTCACCTCATCTCGATGACCAGCGCAAACCGGCAAAGGCCGCAGCATACCTGCCAAGGTGTTGAAAATTAACCCCAAATTGGCCGCACCAAAATTGTGCGAAATCCGCAAAATCAGTTTTTCCAATGCACCATATTGTTTCCCAAAGTAAACATCGCCCTACACATTCAGACGCCAACTAAAACTCATTATCAATAACCGCACCATATAGATAGCAAGCTACTAAGAAGCATGCTAACAAGAGCGCAGAAAAACGGGTGTTTAGGTCGATAATCTGTACCTTCTGATAAAAACATCTACGCAAACTCCAGTAATTCAGCACCCTTGACTCTTTTGAGCACGGCTTTTGCTTTAAAGCCCGCAACGCTCCCGAATGGGGCCCTGCGGTAACGCTTCCAGGCCCTGTAATAGAGCTGTAAATCGTTGGATGGTACTCAGTCGGTGAGCTTTGTCTGGTTGCGACGTACCTTTTGCACGCAACGACAAGTGCGAGGGTTGCGACGAAATGGATAGATCGAAACTATCGCCATACAAAGTGCCGTGCTATAAGTTCCATCCGACACAAAAAGAAATAGAGCTGCTCGCCATAACAACCTTATTGAGCAGCGGTAGTACTCTTCTAAACCAAAGGAGCAAATCACGATGCGAGTGATGAAGTGGAGCGTAATCGCCCTGGCTGTGGCCGCGGGTACCTCTCAGATGGCAGTGGCTTCGGAGCAGTCCGAGTCGAAGGGTTTCGTTGAAGACAGCACCCTGTCGCTCCTGGCGCGCAGCATGTACTACAACCGCGATGCACGTAACGGCTCGGCTCGCCCCAGCGACACCAACCGCCGTAATGGTTATTCCGAGGAGTGGGGCGCCAGTGCCCGGGCACTGTTCGAATCCGGCTTTACCCAAGGTACCGTCGGTTTCGGCGTTAACGCTTATGCTGGCGCTCTGTGGCAGCTTGACACCGGTGGCGGCCGCCGCGGTGTTGGCATGTTTCCGGAAAACGAAGGCAAGGATCTGAGCATCGCCAACGCTGCAGTCAAAGCACGTATTTCCAGCACTACACTGACCTACGGCTCACAGATGCCAGCCCTACCGGTCCTGGCCTATGATGACGGCCGTCTGCTGCCGGAAACCTTCGAAGGCACCATGATCACCAGCAAAGAGATCGAAGGTCTCGAGCTGAATGCAGGTCGCTTCACCGCACAAAATGAAATGCGCCAATCCGGCCGCGACAGCGCTGGCTTGAAGTCCATCAACGTGGCGGGTGGCTCCTACGCTTTCACCAAAGACTTCAGCGCTGCGCTCTACTACAGCGACCTGGAAGACCGCTACAAGCGTAAGTATGCCAACCTGAACTACAACCTGCCGCTGACCGAAGAGCAAGCCCTGGGCTTCGACTTCAACATCTACAAGAGCGACTACGATCGTCAGTTCGGCGGTGGCGACAACACCATCTGGAGCCTGGCAGCCAAGTACAGCGTTGGCGCTCATGCCTTCATTCTGGCCCACCAGCGCAACACCGGTGATCGTGGCTTCGATTACGGCGTAGGCGATGGCGGTGGCGCGATTTTCGTAGCCAACAGCTTCCTGTCCGACTTCAACCAGGAAGACGAGCGCAGCTGGCAAGCCAGCTACGAGCTGGACTTTGCCACTTATGGCGTACCAGGCCTGAGCTTCAAAACCGCTTACATTTGGGCTGATAACATCCAGACCGCCGCAAGCAACGACGGTAAAGAACACGAGTTCTTCAACCAGGTTAAGTACACCGTTCAAAACGGCCCGGCCAAGGATCTGTCCTTCCGCCTGCGTGGCTCGGTTCTGCGCGCCAACTCGGACGTCAGTGCCCAAAACGTTCAAGACACCAACGAAGTTCGCTTCTACGTGAACTACCCGCTCAGCGTTCTGTAATCTCGCGCAAGCCTGATAGCAGTTCGAAAAACCCGGCTTCGGCCGGGTTTTTTATTGCCCATCAGATGCTCATCACATGGATGCACCGGGCCACGATAAGCCTGCTGTCCGCGGCTCCACGGAGCAATCGACCACACAGCTGCTTCCCACAATCATCCCTCGGCACTTCGCATCCTGTACGCCACCAGCCACGCGCCGTACAATGCCGAGCGATAAAAATCCCCTTTGCTACCGACAGAACGGCCCATCATGCGTACCAGTCAGTTCCTGCTTTCGACCCTCAAAGAAACGCCCTCCGATGCTGTGGTGATCAGCCACCAGCTGCTGCTGCGCGCCGGCATGATCCGCAAGCTGGCATCCGGCCTGTACACCTGGCTGCCGATGGGCCTGCGCACCCTGCGCAAGGTGGAGAGAATCGTACGCGAAGAGATGGACGCCGCCGGTGCGCTGGAGGTGCTGATGCCCGCCATCCAGCCCGCCGAACTGTGGCAGGAGTCTGGCCGCTGGGTGCAATATGGCCCGGAGCTGCTGCGCGTGAAGGACCGCCATGACCGTGAATTCTGCGTGGGCCCGACCCACGAGGAAGTGATCACCGACCTGGCCCGCAACGAGTTGAACAGCTACAAGCAGCTGCCGCTGAACCTCTATCAGATCCAGACCAAGTTCCGCGACGAGATCCGCCCGCGCTTCGGCCTGATGCGTGGCCGCGAGTTCATCATGAAGGACGCCTACTCCTTCCATGCCGACCAGGCTTCCCTGCAGCAGACCTACGACCGCATGCACCAGGCCTACTGCAACATCTTCACCCGCCTGGGCCTGAACTTCCGCCCGGTGGAGGCTGACAACGGTTCCATCGGTGGCGCCGGCTCCCACGAATTCCACGTGCTGGCCGAGTCGGGCGAAGACGATATCGTGTTCAGCAACGCGTCCGACTACGCCGCCAATATCGAGAAGGCCGAAGCCATTCCTCGCGAGTCTGCCCGCCCGGCGCCGAGCGAGGAGCTGCGCCTGGTCGACACCCCGAACGCCAAGACCATCCAGCAACTGGTGGAAGGCTACGACCTGCCCATCGAGCGCACCATCAAGACGCTGATCGTGCATGCCGAAGAAGAGGGCAAACTGATCGCCCTGATCGTTCGCGGTGACCACGAGCTGAACGAGATCAAAGCCGCCAATCAGCCTGGCGTCGCCAGCCCACTGGTGATGGCCTCGGATGCCGAGCTGCGTGACGCCATCGGCGCCGGCGCTGGCTCCCTGGGCCCGCTGAACCTGCCACTGCCGATCATCATCGATCGCTCGGTGGAGCTGATGAGCGATTTCGCCATTGGTGCCAACATCGACGACAAGCATTACTTCGGTGTGAACTGGGAGCGCGACCTGCCGGTACCGACCGTTGCCGACCTGCGCAACGTGGTGGCCGGCGACCCGAGCCCGGATGGCAAAGGCACCCTGGAGATCAAGCGCGGCATCGAGGTTGGCCATATCTTCCAGCTCGGTACCAAGTACAGCGAAGCGATGAACTGCCAGGTGCTGGGCGAGAACGGCAAGCCGGTCGTGCTGAGCATGGGCTGCTACGGCATTGGCGTGTCCCGCGTGGTGGCTGCCGCCATCGAGCAGAACAGCGACGAGCGCGGCATCATCTGGAACGACGCCCTGGCCCCGTTCCAGATCGCCCTGGTACCGCTGCGCTACGAAACCGACGCGGTGCGCGAAGCCACCGACAAGCTGTATGGCGAACTGACTGCCGCCGGCTTCGAAGTTTTGCTCGACGACCGTGACAAAAAGACCAGTCCGGGCATCAAATTCGCAGACATGGAACTGATCGGCATTCCGCATCGCATCGTGGTCAGCGATCGCGGCCTGGCCGACGGGAACCTGGAGTACAAGAGCCGCCTGGAAACCGAGGCTCAGCCAGTCGCCGTCGGCGAGATCCTGTCGTTCATCCAGAACCGTATCCGCCGCTAACCCCCTAAAGAGCCGTCATGTTCAAGCGAAGCACCCTACGCCTTCTTGGCGCCACCACCTGTGGTGCCCTATTTCTCGCTGGCTGCGCCAACCATTTGCCGCAGCGCAGCGAGCACGAAGAGCGTGTCGAACGCAAACTGCTGAGCCACAGCCTGCAGATCGACGTGGGGCAGCCCGAGGTACTGGAGCTGCCCCAGCGGCGGGTGCGCGTGCAGGAACAGAAGGTCTTCGAGGTGACGCCCTTCGAGGTCACCCGTCACTACGACCGCTATACGCCGTATCAGCCATGGCGCGAGCTTTATGAAGTCCCGCTGGGCGCGGTGGCCATAGTCGGCGGCGTCGGTGCCAACGTGCTTAACGTGGTGGCGCTCGGGCGCATTCCGGATACCGCCACCAAGGACTGGATCAGCTATGGCGTAGCGGGCGTCAACCCGTTCATAAACGTCGAGTCCAATGGCCGCTCGCAGCAGAACCTGGCCGGCATCGACGAGAAGCGTCAGGAAACCCGCACGGATTACTCCAGCCTGCCCTGGGCCGAACGACCGGTGATGATCAAGGCCGGCGCGCAAACCCATGAGCTGCTCACCGACCGCAATGGAGTGCTGCGCCTCAACCTGCTCGATGGCCCATTCGCCGATCAGGACATCGCCCGGGTCGGCACCCTGCTGCTGACCGTCACCGACGAGCAGGACGCGACCAGCGCAGAGGCGACCTTGCTGGTCAGCCGCACGCTGCGTGGCAAACTGCGTGAAGCCCATGACCTGATCTATGACGACCTTGAGGGAGCGGAAGTCGAGCAGTGGGTGCATCGCGTCAAGCGCCTGTCCGACCTGGGCCTCGAAGAAGAAGCCAGCGAGCTGGAACAGAGCCTGATCGAACTGACCCGCAACGACCCTGAACTGCAGGCCGAATTCCTGCGTTCGCTCAACCAGAACGCCGGGCGACTGGCTGCCGACCCGGGCGAGGACTAGGCCACTAACGCCGAATCTCGAACCCTGGCGCGTCCTGTACCGGGCGCTCGCGCAGCGTCAGCGATACCACGCGAGCGCCTGAAGGCCCATGTTCGAGCCATTGGGCCAGCGAATGCACCGCGCCCTCCTCGCCCTCGAACGAGATCTCCACGCGACCATCGGGCAGATTGCGCACCCAGCCTGACAACTGCAAACGCCTGGCCTCGACGGCCGTGCTTTGGCGAAAACCGACACCCTGCACACGCCCTTCGACATACCCGTGCCGACCCACGATGGCCATTGCCTCAACTCTCCTGGCGCAGCGCTGCCAGCCGCGCCTTGAGGCCTTCGGCGGTCTGCTCACCGAGCAGACGCTCACGCACCTTGCCCTGGTCATCGACGATATAGGTGACCGGCAGTGCATCGCTGGGCGGCAGCCCGTAGCGCTCCGCGGGATCCTTGGCCAGCACCGTGAATTCGATACCCAGCGCCTTGGCCGCCTTGCCGAGCTCATCGCCCTGCAGGCCATCGAAATTGACACCGAACACACCCACCGACTGGTTTTCCAACTCCGCAGCCAGGGCATTCAACTCGGGGATCTCGGAGCGGCAGGGACCACACCACTCGGCCCAATAATTGATAACCAGCCACTGGCCTTCAACGCGCTCAACCGCTACCTTCTGCCCATGCTGATCGACACCGACGTCATCCGTGCAACCTGCCAACAGCACAGCGGCGATGAGCACCATCATGAGCCGAATGACTGACTGGACTCGCTTTACCATGGAAATGGTCCTCATACCGATAAGGTTGCTATGACACTGGATGCCCTGCAGCTCGACGTACCTGACGCGCTTCAGACCGACTTGATCGACCAGGCAACGCTCGGCGGCAGCCTGACTGCAGCGCGCCAGCTGTCGGCTGATGCTGGCCTGCAGGAAGTCATCGCCCTGCTCGCGCGCCTGAATCGCAGCGCGATGACCTTACTCGAAAGACAGCGGGCGCTGCAAAACTTCAGCGATGAGTATCGCCACTACAGCACGCAAGCTGGCCTCGCCGCTGGCGCTGAACAAAGGCTGCAGTTGTGTGCCGAGCTGGCCATGGGTTACAAACGCCTGCTGCTGCAGATACTGCAGGGCCACAAACCGTCCCAGCCGCACCTCGCCTGGTGCCTGTACATGGCGGAACACTTCATCGCCCAGACCCTACTGCAGCATTGCCAGCAATACCGTGAGCCGGATACCAGCCTGTGGCGCGACAGCCACCTGCTGTACTGGCTGGGTGAGCAGCACGGCTGCCTCGACGAACCGGTGGCAGCAGCATTCATCCCCACACCGGCCGACACCCTGCGCGGCCTCTACCAGCAGACCCTGCTGCTGGCACTGAGCAATCCACCGCATCTGCACCCGGATGAATGCCAGCGGCTGTTTGCCGCCCTGGCACCGTTGGCGGCCCTCGCCCGCCTGCTGCCCTGGGACGCGGAAGACAAATCCGAAGGCCCGCTGATCGACCTGCACGGCAGGCAGGCATACCTGACCCATCAACAGCGCCCGCCAACCGGCAGTGACCACCTACGCCGCCTGGAACTGGGCGCGCTGCTGGTCGCACTTGGCGAGCCAGCGCCGCTACGCAGCGCTGGCGAGCGCGAGCTGCTCGAGCGCGTGCATCATCACTGGCTGGGTACCGACCAACG
Source organism: Pseudomonas sp. URMO17WK12:I2 (assembly GCF_003253735.1). GTDB lineage: Bacteria > Pseudomonadota > Gammaproteobacteria > Pseudomonadales > Pseudomonadaceae > Aquipseudomonas. Next base: position 326,848 of record NZ_QKYW01000002.1, read on the forward strand.
TCGCCATTCACGCACTCCGCAGCAAAGCGACTGCCGTCTGGCCATCGGCATACCGGCCATTCATGCCCAGCTTCTGGAGCAGCGGCCGCACTGCACACCTGGGCAGATTCTCGATATCGGCCCAGGCGGCGCCCGCCTGCTGTGCTCGGCACAGGCCGCCGACAGCTTGCCGATCGGTCAACTGGTGCTGCTGATTGCCGACAGTGATGTGTTGGCCCTGGTGTGCTGGCGCCACCTCAACGGCGAGGGACTTCATCTCGGCCTGCGTTACCTCAAGGGCCTGGCACAACCGACCTGGCTGAGGCGTACGCCCAGCAGCCAACCGCACCTGGGTATCCTGCAGAGCACGCCAAAACCACGCGAGGGATGGCACCACGGCCTGTGGGTGCCCCACAACCAGTTCAGCGACGGTGAAAACCTGTGGCTGCAGCTGCCCAATGCGGTCAACCAGAACCGCCTGCAATTGCCAGCCTGCAACCTGGCCAGCGCCACGGTGAGCCGCCACCCGCTGGAACTGCCCTGAATGCGAACCCGGTCACGCACAAGGGCGGCCTGGCGCACAGTTTGATCAAGGGCATCCTTCTTATACTTCCCCGCTGACGTCCTTCGCCAGCCAGGGAGCCCGCATGCCCAACGCCCATGACACACTGATCGGCCAAGTACCTGCACACCTCATCCAGAGCGCCCACCTGCGACTGACCGACTACGATGGACGAGTCGCAGAATTCAATATCGCCGCCTGGCTTCACGTGCCCGGCCAGGCAGGCAGCCTGGTATCGCTGCAGGTTCGTTATCGCGATGGCGATCAAGTGCGCTCGATCAATCTGGATCACGCCAAGGTGGGCGGGCAAGACAGAATCCTGCTTTCAGGTATCGCACGCTTGCCGGTGAAGCAGCGTATCGAAGAGATGCAGATACGTCTGCGCTCGGCGCAGCTGCAGGTCGAGGTGAAAGTCGAAGAGCTCTTCGTGCAGGCCGTCGAACAGGCGATTGCCCAGCCACTGGCCAGTCAGGGCAACGCCTGATTGACCGCCACAGGGGCCTCGCATGCCACCTGCGACGGCGGCTCGCTCGCTGCCGGCCAGCCCCTTGCGCTGGTGACCAGCGACTCGGGCCAGCGGCTGAAGCACAGACCGGTGATGCGATTGAGGTTCTCCAGCGCACGCTCACTATTACGCGCATGCAGCATCACGACCTGGGCGGGTGGTTTGAGCATTGCAGGACTCTTGCTGATGCGATATCGACTTAAAACAGCATAGCCAGAAACATGCCATCCTACTGACGCCAATGAGATGGCGGCACTGGATGGTATTGCCTCCCGCGATGGGACGCTCACAGGTGCCGAGAAACGTCACTTCCTGTCGCTGACGCCGCTGCCCTGCCCTGCCCTTCCAGCCAATGCGCCAGGCTGTCGCCGAACAGCAGGGTCTGCTCCTCGTGCAGCCTGCGCAGTGCATCACGCAGCGCTGGATACCAGGGCTCGTCCAGCTCCTCGGGCAACTGGCTCAAATGAGGCAACGGCCACGGGCTGCGCTCGAACAGCTGCTGCAACGAGTAATGGGACAGATCACGGCTGAGCATCCAGCTATCGCCACCGGTGCTGGCGACCAGGCGCTGGCTTTCCAGAAAGCTCAGCACCTCCCCCCACTCATGCTCGGGCAGCAACCAGCCTTGGCGCTGAATATCGCGATGGCGCACCTTGAGCCCAGTGCGCTGACGCCCATGAAACACCCGCAGGATGCCCAGCAGCACCAGCGCCCGGGGCATCGCGCGCTTGCGCCACTGATGGGAAACTCCCAGGTTGCACACCAGTTCGGCACCCAGCAGGACGATCAGCCAGGACAGGAACACCCACAACAGGAACAGCGGCACCGTGGCGAAGGCGCCGTAGATCAGCTGATAACCCGGGAAGAAGCGCACGTAGAAACCAAAAATCGCCTTGGCCAGTTCCAGCAGTACAGCAGTGAACACGCCACCCCACAGGGCGTGGCGTAACGGAACCCGGGCATTGGGCACGGCCGCATACAGCAGGGTGAACGCCGCCACACTGAATAGCAGCGGTGTGAAGCGCAGCAGCGTCTGGGCACCGACCACCGCATCCGGCCCGCTGAGCAGAGACAGCGAGGCGATATAGGTGCTCACGGCAAAACCGGCGCCCAGCAGCATAGGCCCAAGGCTGAGAATCGCCCAATAAAGCAGAAAGGTGGCAACGCCGCGACGCGGTTGCCGCACCCGCCAGATGGTGTTGAACGTGCGCTCGATGGTCACCAGCATCCAGAACGCGGTGACTGCCAGCACCCCTACGCCGATCCAGGTCAGCTGCCGTGCCTGGGTGGTGAAATTGCGCAGGTACTCCTGCAACGCTTCACCTGCAGACGGCACGAAGTTGTGAAAGATGAACGCCTGGATCTGCTCGCCGGTTCCCTGAAACGCCGGCACGGCCGACAGTACAGCGAAGCTAACCGTCATCATCGGCACCACCGCGAACAGCGTGGTATAGGTCAGTGCCGCCGCGTTATCGGCACCGCGATTGTCGAAGAAGCGCTGCCAGAGGAATCGCCAGAACTCAAACCAATCGTGCAGACGCTGCTGCATACCCACCTCACAAGGGCAGTCGGAAACGTACGCATCATCGTCAGGCCGACACCATCGACGGCGCGGGCAATTCAGACGAGCGGAGAAAGCTGGCCACAAGCCATTGTGACGCATTACAGACGCTGGCTCGGCATTTAGGTTCGCCTCGATTGCCGCACCCCGTTCAGCGCAAGGCGCCGACGCGGTTAGAATAGCCGCCATCTGCCGCCAGAAGCGACGACCGCCATGACCGATCTGACTCTTTATCACAACCCGCGCTGCTCCAAATCCCGCGCGGCCCTGCATCTGCTCGAAGAACGCGGCCTGCAGCCGACCGTGGTGCACTACCTCGACACCCCACCCAGCGTTGCGCAGCTGCGCGAGGTGCTGGATAAACTCGGCCTGCCGCCACGCCAGCTGCTGCGCAGTGGCGAAGACGAATATCGCCAACTCGACCTGGCCGATCAGGCGCTCACTGACGACGCACTGATCGAAGCCATGGTCGCCCACCCTCGCCTGATCGAACGGCCGATCCTGATCACCGCGGACCGCGCCGTGATCGGTCGGCCACCGGAAAACATCCTGGAGTTGCTGCCATGACCACACCTTACATTCTGGTGCTGTATTACAGCCGGCATGGCGCCACCGCCGAGATGGCCCGACATATCGCCCGCGGCATCGAGATGCAGGGTATGGAGGCGCGCCTGCGCAGCGTGCCGGCGGTTTCCGCCGAGTGCGAAGCGGTCAGCGACAGCATTCCGGCAGAGGGCGCGCCCTACGCCAGCCTCGATGACCTGAAGAACTGCGCAGGCCTGGCGCTGGGCAGCCCGACCCGTTTCGGCAACATGGCCGCGCCCATGAAGTACTTTCTCGACGGCACCAGCAACCTGTGGCTGACCGGTAGCCTGGTCGGCAAGCCGGCTGGCGTGTTCACCTCCACCGCCAGCCTGCATGGCGGTCAGGAGAGCACGCTGCTGTCCATGCTGCTGCCGCTGCTGCACCACGGCATGCTGGTTGCCGGGCTGCCCTACAGCGAATCCGCCCTGGTCGAGACCCGCGGCGGCGGCACGCCCTATGGTGCCAGCCACCATGCAGGCGCCGACGGCAAGCGTGCGCTGGATGAGCACGAGATCATTCTCTGTCGCGCCCTGGGTCAGCGCCTGGCGAGCATCGCCCTCAAACTGGGCGATAAGCGTGACTAAGGCAGCCGGGGCACCACCCGGTGTGGACTGGCTGCTGCCACGCCTGCGTATCTGCCGTTACCTGAGCCTGGCCAGCTTTTTCGCGCTGGCGCTACTGCTGCTGGTCTGGAACCTGGGCTACGCGGCCGTGCCCCGGTCGCTGCTGTGGGCGGTGCTGGCCTTCCAGGTGCTGCCCTTGCTGCTGCTCGCCCCCGGAATCATCGGCGGCCACCCGCGCACCCACTCGTGGGCCTGCTTCGTGGTCAACCTGTATTTCATCCAGGGCGTGCTGGCCGCGTTCGACCCATCCAAACGGCTGTTCGGCTGGCTGGAGATCCTCCTGAGCCTGACCCTGTTCACCAGCGCGCTGCTCTATACACGCTGGTGCGCGCAGTACCAGCGCATCGGCAACATGGGCGAAAGCAGCGGGGAGTAGAAGTTGTCCGGGACGAGGGCTGGCTACCAGTCCAGGGTTTCCTTGAGGAACGGAATGGTCAGCTTGCGCTTTTCCTGCAGCGAGGCCTGATCAAGGCGCTCGAGCAGCTCGAACAGCGCATTCATGCTGCGTTCGCCGCGGGTGAGGATGAAGCGCCCCACTTCATCGCTCATGTGCAGGCCGCGGCGCGAAGCACGCAGCTGCAGGGCGCGCAGCTTGTCCTCGTCGGACAGCGATTGCAGCTGGAACACCAGGGCCAGGGTCAGGCGGGACTTGAGGTCGGGTAGCTTGATTGGCAATGTGCGAGGCGAGGCATCGGCGGCCAGCAACAGGCGCCGACCACTGTCGCGCAGGCGATTGAACAGGTGGAACAGCGCTTCTTCCCAGGCGCGCTGCCCGGCAGCGGCGTCCAGATCGTCCAAGCAGACCAGCTCGAACTGCTCCAGATTGTCCAGAATCGCCGGGCCGTACTGCACCACCTCGCCCAACGGCAGATAGACGGCACGTTCGCCGAGCTGCTCGAAGCGCAGGCAGGCCGCCTGCAGCAGGTGGCTGCGCCCGACACCCTCGCCACCCCACAGGTAAATCAGGCTCTCGGTCCAGCCCGCCTCGGCTTCGCACAGGCGCTCCACGTACCCGAGGGCGGCAGCATTGGCACCCGGGTAGTAATTGGCGAAGGTGGCGTCGTCACGCAGACGCACACCCAGGGGCAGTTGGATCGGCTTCATGCTGGGGAGAACGGCTCGTCGGAGCCCGATTGGCGCTCTGGATAAAGGTGGGGAAGTTTATACCCTTGGCGGCCTCCTGTCATTGCCGCACTTTCCAAGGCAATACAAGGGGTTAGCCATCCTCAGCGCGCTTTGCGGCGAGATGCTGGCTGAACAGGGGCATGCCCCGCGTAGGTGTCGGATCGCTTGTACAGCTCATGCACGTGGCGCAGCAGCACCATGATCACCGCCGCCACCGGCAACGCCAGCAGGATACCGGTGAAACCGAACAACTGGCCGCCGGCCATGATCGCGAAGATCACCGCCACCGGGTGCAGGCCGATGCGATCGCCGACCAGCAGAGGTGTCAACAGCATGCCCTCGAGCAGCTGGCCGACCACGAACACTCCGGCAATCGCCAGCAAGGGATAGGGATCGCCACCGAACTGGAACACACCGGCGAGCAGCGCACTGCCTATCCCCACCACCACGCCGAGGTACGGCACGATGCTCGCGAGGCCGGCCAGCACACCGATCAACAGCCCCAGCTCCAGGCCGATGGCCATCAGGCCGACTGCATACATCGCGCCCAACGCCAGCATCACCAGCAGTTGGCCACGCAGGAAGGCACCGAGTACCTCATGACATTCGCCGACCAGCTTCACCACCACGCCTTCGTTATCGCGCGGCACCAGGCCGCGCAGCTTGCCGACCAGCAGATCCCAGTCGCGCATCAGATAGAAACTGACCACGGGAATCAGCAGCAGGTTGGCCGCCCAGGCCATCAGCGCCAGGCTCGACGCCGTGACCTGGGAGAGCACCAGGCCGGCGATGTCGGTGGTCTGCCCCAGGTGGCCGGACAGCGATTGCTTGAGCTGATCGAAGCGCCAGAAGCCCTCGTTCAGGCCAAGCCGGACCTGAACCCACGGCAAGGCCTGGTTCTGCACCCAATCGAGCATCTGCGGCAACAGTTCGTAGAGCCGTACCAGCTGCTTGCCCAGCATCGGGATCAACACCAGCAGGGCCAGGGCCATCAGCAGGGTGAACAGGCTGAACACCACGATCACGCCCCAGGTGCGTGACAGCTTCAGGCGCTCCAGCCGATCGACCACTGGATCACCGAGATAGGCGATCAGGATGCCGACCAGAAACGGCGAAAGAATAGGATGCAGAACGTACAGGAAACCGCCCAACACCAGCACGGCGGCGATCCACGGCCAGCGAGACGAAACGGGCATGCTCGATCCTCGGAAAACAAATGACAGGTCAGTGCGCACTCGCAAAACGACCTCAGCCAAGGCCGAGGTCGTCGAAAGCGAAGCGGTTCAGATGAGCGGCAGTCTACCAGCGAAAATACAGGACATCGCCACGGGGTTTGGCATCGACTGCCGGCGGAGTAGCTTGAGGCTGCGCGGGCGACTGGCTGGCGTCGACCGGTTGCTGGGGCTCGGCGGAGGCTTGCGGCTCGACGGGCGCCGGCGCCTCGGCGGCCAGTTCGGCAGCCGACACCTCATGCAGCTGCAGCAGGCCCAGCTGCGTGCGCAACTGCTCGGCGCTGGCACTGACCTGGTAGATCAGCCGGTCGGCCTCTACCGATTGCAGCTGCGCGCCGAAGGGTTCGAGTACCCGCTGCAGTTCCGCGTAACGCGACAGATCGGCACCGATGACTTCCACGGTCTGCGTCGAGCTGGCGCCCGGGGCGACCACGAAACGCGGCGCCAACCGCTCGCTTATCGCCAGCAACACGGCATCGGCCAACGCGGCCTGATCGGCCCCCTCGGCCTTGCCCTGCTCGCGCTCCTCACCCAGCCACAGTTGCCAGTTGGCCTGCCACTTGCCGTCCGCTTCGCTGGCTCGTACCGCCAGCAAGGCGTCGGCGCCATAGCGCTCGGATGCCGCACGCAGCTCACCCGGGTCCTTGGCACCCAGGGTTTCCTTGGTCGCCACCAACTGCTCGCTGAGATCGGCCAACGGCAGGCGCAATGGCAGGCCGCGGTGCTGAGCCGCCTCGCGCAGCGGCTCGGCAGCGGCCTGGCCATCACCGACCATATTGGCGCCATCGACCGTTTCGTTCAGCCACCAGGCGAGGATCGCCGGGCGGTTGACGCCCCACAACGGCAAGCCGGCCTGGCGCAGGGAGCGGTCGGTCGACACCGCATCGAAGTCGACCACCAAATGATCACCTTCATAACCGTACTGGCTGATGATCTGCTGAGGATCCTTGCGCAACTCGGTCAGCGCGCTGCCCTTGATGGCGTCAGGCTTGCCGGTCAGGCGCAGCACCAGCGTGTCGACCGCGCGCTGCAAGGCGGCATCGCGCTCCTCGGGCTGCTGGCTGGCAACCGTCTCGCGCACCTGATAAAGGTCACTCACGGTAGCCGCCAGGGTCGGCAGGCTCAGCAGTGACAGACAGAGAAGCAGGGGGCGGAAGGTCGGGCGCATGAACGGAAAACTCTCGGCTGAAAAAGGCGGCGCGCGGTAACAGGCCGTGGCGCTATACCTTAGGGGCTGTTGCCATGGCATCGCAAGCACGCAGCCAATACACCAGCGCAAGCTGGCCTGGGTGTGACCCGCGAGGCGCGGCCAGGGTTCACCAGCAACCGGCCCGGCACTCGGCGCGGTGACTGGCCGCTGCCGGGCAAGCCTGATAAAATCGCGCGCCTTCGCAGAACGGCCCTGACGGGCCGACGCTATTCCGACTTTCCCCTTCCAAAGGCCTGGATCTATGAGCAAGCAACCCTCCATCAGCTACAAGGACGCAGGTGTGGATATCGACGCGGGCGAAGCCCTGGTCGAACGCATCAAGGGCGTAGCCAAGCGCACTGCCCGTCCTGAAGTCATGGGTGGCCTGGGTGGCTTCGGCGCCCTGTGCGAGATCCCGGCCGGCTACAAGCAACCGGTTCTGGTCAGCGGCACCGACGGCGTGGGCACCAAGCTGCGCCTGGCGCTGAACCTCAACAAGCACGACAGCATCGGCCAGGACCTGGTCGCCATGTGCGTCAACGACCTGGTGGTGTGTGGCGCCGAGCCGCTGTTCTTCCTCGACTACTACGCCACCGGCAAGCTCAACGTCGACGTTGCGGCCACCGTGGTCACCGGCATCGGTGCCGGCTGCGAACTGGCTGGCTGTTCGCTGGTTGGCGGCGAAACCGCCGAGATGCCGGGCATGTACGAAGGCGAAGACTACGACCTGGCCGGTTTCTGCGTGGGTGTGGTCGAGAAGGCCGAGATCATCGACGGCTCCAGGGTCGCCACTGGCGATGCACTGATCGCGCTGCCCTCCTCCGGCCCGCACTCCAATGGCTACTCGCTGATCCGCAAGATTCTCGAAGTCTCCGGCACCGATATCGAAAACACCGAACTCTATGGCAAGCCACTGGCCGACCTGCTGATGGCGCCGACGCGCATCTACGTCAAGCCGCTGCTCAAACTGATCAAGGACACCGGCGCAGTCAAGGCCATGGCCCACATCACTGGCGGCGGCCTGCTCGACAATATCCCACGCGTGCTGCCGGACAACGCCCAGGCAGTGGTCGACGTGGCCAGTTGGCAGCGCCCGGCGGTGTTCGACTTCCTGCAGGAAAAAGGCAACGTCGACGAGCACGAAATGCACCGTGTGCTGAACTGCGGCGTGGGCATGGTCATCTGCGTTGCCCAGGATCAGGTCGACATCGCTCTGCAAACCCTGCGTGCCGCTGGCGAGCAGCCGTGGGTGATCGGCCAGATCGCCGAAGCCGCAGAAGGCGCCGAGCGCGTGGTCCTGAACAACCTGAAAAGCCACTGAATAGGCACCTAATGCCGCGATCCTGCAATGTAGTGGTGCTGCTGTCGGGCACCGGCAGCAATCTTCAGGCGCTGATCGACAGCACCGCTGATGGCGAAAACCCGGTGCGCATCGCCGCGGTGATCGCCAACCGCAGCGATGCCTATGGCCTGCAACGCGCGCAGGCCGCTGGCATCGCCACCCGGGTGCTCGAGCACGGTGATTACCTGGGACGCGACGCCTTCGATGCCGCGTTGATGCAGGCCATCGATGCCTTCGCCCCACAGCTGGTGGTACTCGCCGGCTTCATGCGCATCCTCACGCCGGGATTCGTTCGCCATTACCACGGCCGCCTGCTGAACATCCATCCCTCGCTGCTACCGCGCCACAAGGGCCTGCATACCCATCAGCGCGCCCTGGAAGCGGGTGACACCGAGCACGGCTGCAGCGTGCACTTCGTGACCGAGGAACTCGATGGTGGCCCTCTGGTCGTACAGGCAGTAATCCCGGTTCATTCGCAGGACACGGCCACCAGCCTGGCGCAACGGGTTCATGCCCAGGAGCACCGGATCTATCCGCTGGCCGTACGTTGGTTCGCCGAGGGACGCTTGCAGCTAACGCCAGCAGGTCCTCAGTTCGACGGTGTCGCATTGCCGCCCACCGGTCACCCCATCAACAGCAAGGAGACTCCATGCGCCGCGCCCTAATGCTTGCCCTGGCGTTGTTCAGCCTGCCTGCCCTCGCCGCAGAGCCGAAGCCCTTCTCCGCCAGCTACACCGCCGATTGGAAACAGGTGCCGGTCAGCGGCTCCGCCGAACGCAGCCTGCAGAAGCTCGATGATGGCCGCTGGCAGTTGGTCTTCAAGGCCTCCATGCTAGTCGCCGGCTTGACCGAGCAAAGCACCTTCACCGCCGAGAACGACGCCTTCCTGCCGCAGAGCTACAAGTTCGAGCGCAGCGGCCTGGGCAAGAGCAAGGATGTCGAGTTCGACTTCGACTGGTCGCAGAAGCAGGTGATCGGCAGCGACCGTGGTAACCCGGTGCGCTTCCCGCTCAACCGCGGCATGCAGGACAAGTCCACCTACCAGCTGGCCCTGCAGCATGACGTGGCCGCCGGTGAAAAAAGCATGAGCTATCAGGTGGTCGATGGCGACGAGATCGAGACTTATGACTTTCGCGTACTCGGCGAAGAGGTAGTGCGCACGGCCGCTGGCCTGATCGACGCCATCAAGGTAGAGCGCGTGCGTGACCCGACGCAAAGCAGCCGCAAGACTATCCTCTGGTTCGCCAAGGACTGGGACTACCTGCTGGTGCGCCTGCACCAGGTCGAGAAGGACGGCAAGGAATATCAGATCATGCTCAAGTCGGGTACGGTCGACGGCAAGAATGTCGAAGGCCGTCGCGACTGATCAGCCTGCCGCACAGCAGACAAACCGGGGCCTGCCCCGGTTTTTTTATGCCTGCGATTCAGCCAAAAGCAGATGAAAACACGCACAAACGAAGCGCCTGGGAACTTGTAACCAATTAATACAGTCACAAAATGTGTCGTTGCTTAGCAGGCTAAGCACGAGCGCAACCGCCTAGCGCAGCATTTGTCCGGCAATACTGGAGAAGTAAAATGAGCGTACTAGTAGTGACCGAGCGTGACGAACACCATATGTCCCACGAAGCCCAGGCCGAGGGCCTGCGAGTCTGGGACGTGTACCAGAACGACCAGCTGGTCGGCATCTTCCCGTCCGAAGAGGAAGCGGTCGCGTATCAGGCGGAGCTGGAAGCCCACGACCCAGAGGCGGTTCATTCGGAATAAAGCGGAATCCCATGAAAAAGCCCGCACGATGCGGGCTTTTTCATGGCTGACGGCTTACCACATCAGGTCGTCGGGCACTTGATAAGCCGCGTACGGGTCGTCCTCATCCGGTGCCTCGGTCGGCGTATTGAGCAGCAGCACGCGCTGCGGATCGCGCTCCTGAATTCTCAGTGCGGCCTCGCGCGGGATCACTTCGTAGCCACCGCCATGACGCACGATGGCCAGCGAGCCGCGGCTGAGCTTGTCGCGCATCAGCGCATTGACAGGCAGGCGCTTGACCTTCTTGTCGTCGACGAAATTGTAGTAGTCCTCGGTGGTCAGCTTGGGCAGGCGGGACGCCTCGATCAGCTGCTTGATCTGCGCGGCACGGGCCTTCTGCTCGGCCTTTTCCTGCTGCTGGCGATTGAGCTCCTGGTCGCGCGCGGCCTTCTCGGCCTTGGCCTGCTGGGCCGCGAGCTGGCTGCTGTTGTCTTCTTCAGCCTGGCCTTTCTTCACCATCCGCTGCTGTTTGTGCTGTTGCTTGCTGGCCTGCTTGACCTGCTTCTCGTTGACCAACCCGGCTTTGAGCAGCTGGTCACGTAGTGAAATCGCCATAACCTACCTATCCGCAGACAATTAATGAGATGGGCATGCCCATCGGATATCCGTCGAGGCAGCTGCGCCAGTACGGCTCAGCAGCCCCGCTGCTTTTCGATTTTCTTGGCTTCGCCCCACAGGGCGTCGAGCTCATCCAGGGTGCAATTCTCGATGGGCCGCCCGGCTTCGCGCAATGCCTGCTCGATAAATCGGAAGCGCCGCTCGAACTTGCCGTTGGCGGCACGCAGCGCGGCCTCGGGGTCAACCTTCAGATGCCGAGCGAGATTGGTGGCACTGAACAGCAGATCGCCGATTTCCTCGGCCACCGCCTCCGGATCATTTTCGCTGATCGCTTCGAGCACTTCGTCCAGTTCCTCGCGCACATTGTCGAGCACCGGCAGGGCGTCCGGCCAGTCGAAACCGACGCGGGCGGCACGGCCTTGCAGTTTCTTGGCGCGGCTCAGGGCCGGCAGCGCGCTGGGCACGTCATCGAGCAGCGAAAGCTGCTCGGGTGCCGCCGCCCGTTCGGCCCGCTCCTCGACCTTGATGGTCTCCCAGCGCTGCTTGACTTCGGCCTCGCTCAGACGCGGCTGATCGAGCGGCCCATACAGGTCGCCATCGGGAAATACGTGGGGGTGGCGACGCACCAGCTTGCGGGTGATGCCATCGACCACTGCGGCAAAATCGAAGCGCCCCTCCTCCCTGGCCAACTGGCTGTAATAGACCACCTGGAACAGCAGGTCGCCAAGCTCGCCCGGCAGTTCGTCGAAGGCCTCACGCTCGATGGTGTCGGCAACCTCGTAAGCCTCTTCGAGAGTGTGCGGCACGATGCTCGCGTAGGACTGCTTCAAATCCCACGGGCAGCCATATTGCCGGTCGCGCAGGCGGGCCATGAGGTTGAGCAAATCAGTGAGTTGGTACATGAGGGTGTCCAGTCGATGCAGCCCCGAGACGCGGCCGCGCCCCAGGGCTGACTAGCGGCTCAAGGTGCCCGGTGGCGACGCGCTTCAATGATATTCGGCAACTGCGATATGCGGCCCAGCAGTCGACCCAAGGCATCCAGACCGGGAATCTCCACGGTCAGCGACATCGACGCCGTGTTGTCTTCCTTGTTGGAGCGGGTGTTGACCGCCAGCACGTTGAGCTTCTCGTTGAGCAGCATCTGCGTCACGTCGCGCAGCAGACCGGAGCGGTCATAGGCACGGATGATGATATCCACCGGGTAGGTCTGCACCGGCACCGGCCCCCAGCTGACCTGGATGATCCGTTCGGGCTCGCGGCTGCCCAACTGCAGCACCGCCGCGCAATCCTGGCGGTGAATGCTGACGCCACGCCCCAGGGTGATGTAACCGACGATGGGGTCGCCCGGCAGCGGCTGGCAGCAGCCGGCCATCTGGGTCATCAGGTTGCCCACGCCCTGGATCTGGATATCGCCACGCTTGCCCGGTTTGAAGCCCTGGGCCTTGCGCGGGATCAGCTCGAGCTGCTCGTTGCCACGCTCCGGCTCGACCAGTTGCTGGGCCAGGTTGACCAACTGCGCCAGGCGCAGATCGCCCGCGCCTAGCGAGGCGAACATGTCTTCGGCGATTCTGAGGTTGGCCTTCTCGGCAAGCTTCTCGAAGTCCACCGGGGGCAGCGCAACCCGCGCCAGCTCGCGCTCGAGCATGACCTTGCCAGCGGCGACGTTCTGATCGCGGTCCTGCAGCTTGAACCAGTGAACGATCTTGGCCCGCGCCCGCGAGGTGGTGACGTAGCCCAGGTTGGAGTTCAGCCAGTCGCGGCTCGGCGTACCCTGCTTGCTGGTGATGATCTCCACCTGCTCGCCGGTCTGCAGGCTGTAGTTGAGCGGCACGATACGGCCGTTGATCTTGGCGCCGCGGCAGTTGTGTCCGATCTCGGTGTGCACGCGGTAGGCGAAGTCCAGCGGCGTGGCGCCTTTCGGCAGGTCGATGGCGTGGCCGTCCGGGGTGAATACGTAGACCCGATCCGGCTCGATATCGACGCGCAGCTGCTCGGCCAGGCCGCCGATGTCGCCCAGTTCCTCGTGCCACTCGAGCACCTGGCGCAGCCAGGAGATCTTTTCTTCGTAATGGCTGCTGGCGCCCGATTTGACGTCGGTGCCCTTGTAGCGCCAGTGGGCGCAGACGCCGAGTTCGGCCTCCTCGTGCATGTTGGAGGTCCGAATCTGCACCTCCAGCACCTTGCCTTCCGGGCCGAGCACCGCGGTGTGCAGGGAGCGGTAGCCGTTCTCCTTGGGGTTGGCGATGTAGTCGTCGAACTCCTTGGGAATGTGCCGCCACAGGGTGTGCACGATACCCAGGGCGGTGTAGCAGTCGCGCACCGCCGGCACCAGCACGCGCACCGCGCGCACGTCATAGATCTGGCTGAACTGCAGGCCCTTGCGCTGCATCTTGCGCCAGATCGAGTAGATATGTTTCGCCCGGCCGCTGATATCGGCCTTGATACCGGTGGCTTCGAGCTCCTCGCGCAGCTGCTCCATCACTTCGTTGATGTAGTGCTCGCGATCCAGTCGCCGCTCGTGCAGCAGATTGGCGATCTGCTTGTACTGCTCGGGCTCCAGGTAGCGGAAGGAGAGGTCCTCCAGCTCCCACTTGATATGGCCGATGCCCAGGCGGTGGGCCAGCGGCGCGTAGATGTCGAAAACCTCACGGGCCACGCGCTGGCGGCGGTCCTCGTCGGTGTCCTTGACGGCGCGGATCGCGCAGGTGCGTTCGGCCAGCTTGATCAGCGCGACGCGCACGTCGTCGACCATCGCCACCAGCATCTTGCGCAGGTTGTCGACCTGGGCCTGGGAGCCCAGCACCGTGGATTCACCGCGCGGGTTGAGGCTGGCGCTGATGGCCGCCATGCGCAGCACGCCTTCAATCAGCTTGGCCACCACCGGGCCGAAGCGCTGGCGCACATCAGCCAGGGGAATCTTGCCTTCACGCACACCGCGGTAGATGACGGCGGCAACCAGGGAATCCTGGTCGAGCTTGAGGTCGGCGAGAATTTCGGCGATTTCCAGACCGGCACTGAAACTGGACGCGCCTTCGGTCCACAGGTTCTGCGCCGCATTGGCCTGTTGCTCGGCCGCCCGGGCGAATTCACAGGCGGCGCGCAACGCATCACGGTCGAGGGCCGGGTCGACACTCGTGACGTGCTCCAGCCAGGCCTCGAGATTGATACTGCCATCGTCGTTGATGGGCTGGTGCACTCTTACCTGAACCATCTATTACCTTCCCTATCACGGGGCACGCCCCGTTGAATGTCGCCAGGCTTCTGCGAGCCGGTCGGTTTGACCAATCGGCGCAATCCCTGTGCGCCACTGCATTACAGACAGCTTAGAGCTCGAACAGCGCCATCGCTTCGACATGCGCCGTTTGCGGAAACATGTCCAGAATACCGGCTTTTTTCAACCGGTAGCCTTGCTGCAACAATTCGCCACTGTCACGTGCCAGCGTCGTCGGATTACAGGAAACGTAAACCAGCCGCCTGGCCCCCAGGCTGCCGACCTGCCTAACCACCTGTAGCGCGCCGTCGCGCGGCGGGTCGAGCACGATGGCATCGAAGCCGCCCGCTGCCCAGCCGGCCGCGGCCAGCGGGTTGGACAGGTCGGCCTGGTAAAAGTGCGCATTGCCCAGGCCATTGCTGCGGGCATTGTCCGCCGCCCGCTCGACCATCGCCTGCACGCCTTCCACGGCAATCACCTCACGCGCACGCTGGGCCAGCGGCAGGGCGAAGTTGCCCAGGCCGCAGAACAGATCCAGCACCCGCTCGTGTTCACGCGGCGCCAGCCACTGCAAGGCCTGGGCCACCATGGCGGCGTTGACCGCCGCGTTGACCTGCACGAAGTCGCCTGGTCGGTAGGCCAGCTGCAAATCCCACTCGTCAAGGCGATAACCCAGCACCTGGCCGGCATCCACCGGTTGCGGCGCGCCCTCGCCCTGCAGCCACAACTGGGCGTCATGCACCGAGCAGAACGCCTGCAAGCGGGCCAGGTCCACTTCGCTCAGGCGCTCGGTGTGGCGCACAAGGATGGCACTGGCGGTGCCCTGGAACAGCTCCACGTGACCAATGGCGCGCGGCGCCTGCAAACCAGCGAGCAGCGCCGGCAGTGCACGCAGGATCGGCTGCAGCGGCTCGACCAGCACCGGGCACTCACTGATGGCGACGATGTCCTGGCTGGCGGCGGCCCGGAAACCGACGTCCAGGCGCTTGTTGCGCGCATCCCAGCGCACCGCGATACGGGCGCGGCGACGGTAGGCGAATTCCGCGCCGGTCAGTGGCTCGGCCCAGCTTTCGGGCTGCACGCCGCCAAGGCGCTCGAGCTGCTCGGCGAGCTGGCGCTGCTTGAGCGCCAGCTGCTCGGCATGGGGAATGTGCTGAACGCTGCAACCGCCGCAGATGCGCGCATGCACACAGGGCTCGAGGCGGCGTTCGGGGCTGACCAGCAATACCCGTTCGCTGCGTGCGTCGATCACCTTGCTACGGGCATCCAGCACCCGGGCTTCGACCTCCTCGCCCGGCAGCGCGCCGCTGACGAACCAGGTGCGCCCGTCGAGAAAGGCGATGCCACGGCCATCATTGGCCAAGCGCTCGATCGTCAGGCGCTGTTTCTTGCCCACCGGCACCTGGGCGGCACGGGTGCCGCCACTGGGCTGAAAGCGCAGGCCGCCGTTCTTGCGGGCCATCAGTTCGCCACGGCGTCATATACGCCGGTGGACAGGTAGCGGTCACCGCGATCGCAGATGATGGCGACCAGCACCGCATTCTCCAGCTCACGGGACAGGCGCAGCATGGCCGCCACCGAACCACCGGACGACACGCCGCAGAAAATGCCTTCTTCGCGGGCCATGCGGCGCATCACGTCCTCGGCTTCGGCCTGGGCCATGTCGACGATGCGGTCGACGCGCTCGGATTCGAAGATCTTCGGCAGGTATTCCTGCGGCCAGCGACGGATGCCCGGAATCGCCGCGCCTTCCATCGGCTGCAGGCCGACGATCTGCACGGCCGGGTTCTGCTCCTTGAGGTAGCGCGACACGCCCATGATGGTGCCGGTGGTACCCATGGAGCTGATGAAATGGGTGATCTGCCCGCCGGTCTGGCGCCAGATTTCCGGGCCGGTGCCGGTGTAATGGGCGACCGGGTTGTCGCCGTTGGCGAACTGGTCGAGCACCTTGCCGCGGCCGGCGGCCTGCATGGCCAGCGCCAGGTCGCGGGCACCTTCCATGCCCTCTTCCTTGCTGACCAGAATCAGCTCGGCGCCGTAGGCGGTCATCGCCGCCTTGCGCTCGGCGCTGGAGTTGTCCGGCATGATCAGGATCATCTGGTAACCCTTGATCGCCGCGGCCATGGCCAGGGCGATGCCGGTGTTGCCCGAGGTGGCCTCGATCAGCGTGTCACCGGGCTGGATATCACCGCGCAGCTCGGCACGGGTGATCATCGACAGCGCCGGGCGATCCTTCACCGAACCGGCCGGGTTGTTGCCTTCGAGCTTGACCAGCAGGGTGTTGCTGGTCTCGCCGGGCAGGCGTTGCAGGCGAACCAACGGCGTGTTGCCGACGCATTCGGCGATCGTGGGGTATTGCTGGGTCATGGCGTCGATCGGGTCCAGACGGCTGCAGGGGGCGGCCATGATACCGGCAAATCGACGCAACCCCTACTCCCCCGCTGCGCGCGATAACGGGGCATTGTAAGGCGACCCGCTCGCGGCAAAGCCCGCTGTCATCGGCCTTTGCGGCGAGAGCAAGGGAGCCGGCGAACCAGGCGATCTAAGCTGATAACCGATTCATCTAACGCCGCGTGATACCGGCGATCACCGGCGTCCCGCTGACCGGGTCGTGCATCAGCGTGCAGCGCACGTCGTACAGACGCTCGACCAGCTCCGGCGTGACGACGGCACTTGGCGCGCCCTCGGCGACAATCTGCCCAGCCTTCATCGCCACCAGATGGTCGGCGTAACGGCAGGCGCTGGACAGGTCGTGCACCACCATGACCACCGTCTTGCCCGCTGCGGCGAGGTCGCGAATCAGCTCGAAGACCTCGATCTGGTGGCCGAGATCCAGCGCCGAGGTCGGTTCGTCGAGCAGCAGCAACGCCGTCTGCTGGGCCACCGCCATGGCGATCCAGGCACGCTGACGCTGGCCGCCGGACATCGACTCCAGCGGGCGCTCGGCCAGGGCCTGCAGGTCGGCCACGCGCAGCGCCTCGTCGACGATCGCCTGGTCCTCGGCCGACCACTGCCGCAGCAGGCTCTGGTGCGGCTGGCGGCCGAAGCGGATCAGCTCGGAGACGGTCAGCCCGTCCGGCGCCGTGGCGTCCTGGGGCAGCAGCGCCAGTTGCCGGGCGATCTGTCTGGAAGGCAGGCTGCCGATAGCCTTGCCGTTGAGCAGCACCGCGCCGGCCGTGGGCTTGTGCAGGCGCGACAGCCCCGCCAGCAGGGTGGACTTGCCGCAGCCATTGGGGCCGACGATGGCCGTGACCTGCCCGGGCGGGATGCGCAGGGACAAGTCGTCGATGATCGCCGCCTGCGGGTAACCCAGGCTCAGGCGCTCGGCCTGCAGGGTGATCGCGGCCTCGGGCCTGGTGGCGAACAGGTTGGAGGTGGTCATTGCTTCAGCTCCACAGCAGCCGCACCCGCGGGGCGGCCTTTCATGACAATTTGCGCGCTGGCTGGCGCAACAGGATCCACAGCAGGTAGGGCCCGCCCACCACCGCGGTGATCACCCCGACGGGGATCTCGATGGGCGCCAGCCAGGTGCGCCCGACCCAGTCGGCGACGGTCATCAACAGCGCGCCCGCCAACGCCGAACAGAGCACCGGGACACCACGGTGGCCACTGAGGTAGCGGGCCATTTCCGGCGCCGCGAGTGCCACCAGCCCCACCGGGCCGGCCACGGCGACCGCCAGCGCGGTGAGCAGCACCGTGGTGATCAGGGTCAGCAGGCGCATGGCTTTCAGGTGCACGCCCAGGCCCACTGCCACGCTGTCGGAAAAGCGCAGCAGCTCCAGGCGCTGGGCCAGGTACTTGACCAGCGGCAGGCTCAGCAGCAGGCCGACACCCAGCAGCCACACCGCCTGGGCAGGTCGCGCATTGAGGCTGCCGACCGTCCAGGGATAGGCGACGTTGGCGGCGTCGATATCGGCTCGCGCCAGCATCAGGTTGGTCAGCGCGCCGAACACCGCGCCCACCGCGATGCCGACCACGATGAAGCGATAACCCCGCGCCCCGGCTCCGGCACTCAGCCCGAAGGCCAGCACCGCGGCCGTGGTGGCGCCGGTCAGCGCCAGGGCCGAAGGCGCCAGGGTGGTCGGCACGGCGACGATGGACGCCACCGCGAAGGCCGTGGCGCCGTCATCGATGCCGATCACCCCGGGTGTGGCCAGGCGATTGCGCGCCAGGGTCTGCAGCAGGCAACCGCCGATGCCGAATGCCGCGCCGGTGAGCAGGCCGGCGACCAGGCGCTGCAGGCGCAGCTCCTGCACCAGAAACACGTGCATCGGCTCGCCGTGGCCAAAGGCAGCGGCCAGCGCCGTCCACGGCGACAGGCCGGCAGCGCCGGACGCCAGGCTGATGCCGGTGATGATCACGACGGCCAGCGCAAGGCCCAGGGCGGCGAACACGCCGCGGCGATTGAGCAACACGCGCAGCGAGCCGAGCGCCAGCAACCAGTAGCCGCTGGGCGCTGTGATTGAAGTCGCTGCTTTCATAGCGTCGGCAACCTGTGGCTGCGCACCACCGCGACCAGCACTGGCGCGCCGATCAGTGCGGTCACCACACCGATCGGCAGTTCGTAGGGGCTGACCAGCAGGCGCGAGAGGATATCGGCGAACAGTACGATGATCGGCCCGAGCAGCAGCGACAAACCGATGGTGCGGCGGATGTCCGGCCCCACCAGGCGGCGCGCCACGAAGGGCACCACCAGGCCGACGAAGGCCATGGGCCCGGCCGCTGCCGTGGCGGTGCCGACCAGCACGGCGACGCCGAGCAAGGCACCCAGACGCGTCAGGCCGGGATGATGGCCGAGCCCGGTGGCCATCTTCTCACCGAGGGCCAGGGCCGCCAGCGGACGGATCAGCGGCGCCAGCAGCGACAGGCCGAGCAGCAGCCCAGGGGCGCTCCAGACCAGCACGTCCTGGGGGCGACCGGCCAGGGCGCCAATGATCCAGAAGCGGATCTCGTCGGCGCTGCGCTGGTCGTGCAGCAGAATCAGCGTGCTGATCGCGGTGAGAATGCCCGAGAACGCGGCACCGGCCAGCACCAGGCGTACCGGGTCGTCACCGACGCCGCGCACCTGGGTGACCAGCAAGACCAGCAGGCAACCGGCCATGGCGCCCGCGATGGCCACGCCGAGGTTCAAGGTCGCCGCACTGGCGCCCAGGCTGATCGCAACGACCACGGCGAATGAGGCCCCAGCGCTGACGCCAAGCAGACCGGGCTCGGCCAATGGGTTGCGGGTGGCCGACTGCAGCACCACGCCCGCCGCGCCCAGCGCTACGCCGACCAGTACGCCGAGCAGGGTGCGCGGCAGGCGCAGTTCGAAGAGCACGAAGCGCGCTTCGTCATCCATGGCAGCAGCCAGTGCCGACAGGCTGCGCAGGATGCCCACCTCACCCGCACCGATCAGCAGGCTGGCGATGCACAGCAACACCAACGCAGCGCCCACCCACGCCAGCGCGCCGGCCAGGGTCAGGCGAGCATGTTTTGCAGCCTTGCTCATTGCGCGGTGACGGCCTTCTCCACGTCGTCGAGAACCACCTGGGCGGCCAGCGGGCCGGCGCCGCTGCTCCAGATCTGCCCGTCGACGCTCTGCACATGGCCACTGCTGACCGCCTTGAGGCGTGCGAACGCCGGCTGCTGGCGCGCCTGCTCCAGCGCCTTGTCACCGTCGGCATTGAGGGTGGCGAGAAACAGCCAGTCGCCGTCGATGCGCGACAGGTTTTCCAGGCTCAGGGCATCGCTATGGGGTTTCTTGGTCAGCTCGGCGGCCATGGCCGTGCCCTTGAAACCCAGCTGGCCCAGCAACTGGCCGACGAACAGATGGTGCGACATCACGCCCGGCCCCTGTGGGCTCCAGCGCACCACGGAAGCGACCTGGCCCGGCTCTATCTTGCCTTTGAGGCCTTCGATGCGCGCATCGACCGCAGCGATGGCGGCCCTGGCCTCGGGCCGCTTGTCCAGCGCCTGGCCATAGAACTCGACGTTTTGACGCCAGTCGGCGAAGGCATTGCCCTTTGGCACCAGGGTCGGCGCGATCAGGCTGAGTTTCTGGTACTGATCCCTGGTCAGCGCCGGCGCCGCCAGGATCAGATCCGGTTGCAGGGCGAACACCGATTCCAGATTGGTTTCCCGCGCGGTGCCAACGATCTTGATGTCGCCTGCCTTGTCTTTCAGGTAAGTCGACACATCATTGCCGCCGCGGGTGGCCATGCTGCCCAGCGGTGTGACACCAACGGCCAGGGCTGTATCAAGGGCATTCTCGCTCAGGGTCACCACGCGCTGCGGCGTGCCGTGCAACTCGAGCGCGCCGAAGGCTGTGTCGACGGTACGTGACGCTGCCTGAGCAGTGCCCAGCGGCAGCAACGCGACCAGGCCGGAAAGCGCCAGCAGGCACGAACATCGGGATAGGCTAGCAATCATCGGAAGATCCTTGGTTAAGGCTAATAGCTGCCACCACGCGGGGTGGCCGAGATGCACGGCGGCCATCGCTCGCCGCCGCCGCGCAGCATGTTGATTTACCGGCAGCGGCTCAGGGCGAAGGCCAAGGGGCGATGGCGGCCTCGTCACCGGCACTCAGACGCAGTGCCGGGCCCAGCGAGGCGGGCAACATCGGCCCGTGGCTCAGCTCGGGGTAACGCCGGTAGCGCACCTCACCGTGGGCTGTAGCAGCCAGCTGGCCGGCCAGTTGCTCGGCGGCGTTGGCCGGCAACGCCGCGATCGCTGCACGGCGGGCACGCACCTGCGGATCCTCGTCCCGGCCAGCAGGTGGGGGCTTGCGCAGCGCCCCGCCGGTCAGCAGCGTCAGATCGAAAGTTCGCGGGTTGGCCATGAATGCCTGGGCTTCCTTGAGAATGAAACCGCCCTGCCACCATAGCGAGGGGTCGGCGGCGATATAGCGCTGGAAGCTCGCCGGCCGGGTGAACAGCGCGTGCAATGTCAGCAGGCCGCCATAGGAATGCCCCCAGAGGCTCTGCCGCCGCACATCGATGGGGGCCTGCGCCTGCACCAGGGGCTTGATGCGTTGCTCGAGCAGGTCGAGAAACACATCCGCGCCACCACCGCGCCGCCCGCGGGCGATATCGTCGATCACCGGCTCACCGCCCGGCAGCGGAGGTGTGTAGTCATAGGCCCGCGCCGTTGTATCGAAGCGCAGATCCGTGGCGTAGCCGATAAACACCAGTACCGGCGGCCCAAGCTCGGCCAGATCGGCCAATTGTGCATCTTGCAGGGCGCCCAGCGCGGCATTGCCATCGAGCAGGTAAAGCACCGGGTAACCTGCGCGCGGGGCAGCCTGCTCGGGTATGGCCAAGGTGATTCGGTAGTGACGCTGGCCATCGACCGACGCCACTTCATGCTGGTCAAAGCGGTAATGGGCCGAGCCGCGATCAGCCAGGGTGGGGCCCAGCGGTTGGGACAGGTCAGGCTTGGCCATGACGGCTGTACAGACCGCGAGCGACAATCCGAGTAGCCATGCTGTTTTCATGTCCTCTCCTGCGCCGCACTCAGAACGCCGCGCTCATTGAGACGAACGCGGCACGCCCAGGCTGGTTGTAGGTATTGGCGCCCGAGGTGGCCGCATTTCCGCCGCGCAGAATCTGCTTGTCGAACAGGTTATTGATGCCCACCCGCAGGCTGTAACTGGCGTTGAACTGATACCCGGCGCTCACATCCACCAGACCATAGGGATCGACATCCTTCTGGGCCTGCGCGTCATAGGCCTGCGCCGTGCGGTAATTGAAGGTCGGGGATTGCTGCTTGCCGTAATAGGTACCCGCCAGTTGCAGGGACAACTGCTCGGTCGCCTGCCAGTCCAGCGTGCTGTTGACGGTGTACTCGGGAATCACGCTGAGCGGCTCGCCGGTATCCCGGTCTTTGGACTCGATCATGTAAGTGAGGTTGGTGTTCCAGTCCAGGCGCGGGCTCAGTTCGACGAACAGGTTTCCCTCGATCCCCTGCACCACGGCTTTCTTGGCGTTCTGCCATTGCAGAACCCGGCGATTGGTGGTGGTCGGCGGAGTGCCCGAGGTGTAATCCACGATCGACACGTACTCGTTGCCGCCTACGATCTTGTTGCGGTAGTCGTTGCGAAAATAGGTGGCCGTGGTCCGCCAGGCGCCCTTGTCGAACGTCAAGCCGATTTCCTTGTTGACGCTGGTTTCCGGGTTGAGGTGCTCATTACCGACCAGGTAACAGCCACCGGAGTTGGTTTCGGTGGCATTGCAGCCGTTGCCTCTGCTGTAGAGCAGGTAATTGGGGTTGGCCTGATACAGGTTCGGCGTCTTGTAGGCACGTGCCACGCCGCCCTTGAGGGTCAGCTCGTCGGTCAATTGATGGGAGGCATTGAGGCTTGGGCTCCAGTTGTTTCCGAACTGCTCGTGATGGTCGAAGCGCAGGCCCGGCGTCACCGTGGTGTTCTCGGTCAGTTCGATGTTGTCTTCCACGTACAGCGCGTAGCTGCTCGCCGAGATCTTCGATTGGGAGCGATCAAAGCCTGGAAGGCTGGCGCCACCAGTGCCCGGGTCGAAGCTCTGTGGCCGGCTGGAGCCTTTATCATTGAGCGTTTCATAGAGGTATTCACCGCCCACGGTCAGCGCCTGCTCCAGGCCAAAGGCACTAAGCGGCAGGTTCACCTCACTGGCGGCGCGGGTGTTGCGCAACCGCGACAGCGCCGCACCACCGCCACTGGTGATGGCGCCTTCCGGGCCACCCGCCAGCCCCTCGTTGAGCCGCCAGTTACGGGTGTAGTCGTAGCTCAGGGACGAGGTGGTCGAGCCCCACTCGAATTCACCCAGATGGGTGAGATCGAAGGTGCTGCGCTGCATGACATTGGTCTCATGGCCGTACAGGCTCTGGATGAACGTCGGATTGCCGCCGGCATTGCTGTTCATGGTGTCGCCGGTATAGATGTTTCCCTGCCGGCTATAGCCGGAGGAAAACTCCAGGGTGTGCTCATCGTTCAGTCGCCAGCTGAGCAGACCGTTGACGTCCTTGTTGCGCACGCCTTCACGGCCGGCCACCAGGGTGTTGTCCTGCTGGCTGGCATTGATGTCGATATCATCGGCATCGGTCTTGCTCACGCCGCCATAGAGACGCATCGAAAGATTGTCGGCCAGCGGCCCGCTCAGGCTGAAATTGGTGCGTTTGCTCGCGCCCTCGGCAGCATCTTCGGGCAGCATCGTGAAAACGTTGAGGCTGCCACTGAAGGCCTCGGTTGGCCGCTTGGTGATGATGTTGACCACGCCGCCCATGGCACCGGAGCCATAGCGCGCCGCCGCCGGCCCGCGCAAGATCTCGATGCGCTCGACCTCTTCGGCCGGCACCCAGTTGGTTTCACCTCGTGTGTCACGGTCACCGTTCCAGCCATAGCGCACCGCATTGCGCGAGGTGGACGGCTTGCCGTCGATGAGAATCAGGGTATTTTCCGGCCCCATGCCGCGCAGGTCGATCTGGCGGTTGTTGCCGCGCGCGCCGCTGGCACTGTTGCCGGTGAGATTCACGCCAGGCTGACGGCGGATGATGTCGGACAGGTCGTTGGCCGGCGGGCGCTTCTTGATGTCTTCGGCCGAGATGACCGACACCCCGGGCGCCTGCTTCAACTCCTCTTCGGCGGTGCTGACGACCCGGGTTTCCGTCAGCTCCAGCGCCTGGGAGGACGCCTCGGGCGAGGCGGAATCCTGGTAGCCCGCGGGCTCAGCCAGCGGCTCGCTGACCTGAGCCACTGCCGCTGGGGCACTGCAGCCCAGCAGGATGGCGGCGGCTAGCAGATTCGGTTGGTACTTCGGGTTCATCGACATTCCCTTACCGCTTGATTGTCAGGCCCAGGCGGGCGAAAACGGCGGTAATGGAACTCCTGAAGGCGCTTTCTAGAGCCTTCCCGCCGCAATAACGGCGCAAATGATAGTCAATACCATATGAGAGTAAACGTCATTTACAGTCTATACAGTTTGCGCCTGGACCTCGGCGGCCGGCAGCAGCAGGTGCATCTGCAGCCCGCTGCCCGGCGGGCTCTGCACCCACAGGCGACCGTCCTGCAAGGCAATGGCACTGCGCGCGATGCTCAGGCCGAGGCCGAAGCCGCCATCACCGGGGCGCGCACTGTCTAGCCGTGCGAAGGGCTCGAAAATGGTTTCCAGGTAGCGCTCCTCGATACCGGGGCCGTCGTCGACCAGGCACAGGTGCCAGCAGTCACCTTCAAGCACGCCGTTCAGCCGCACGCGCCCTTGCGGCGGTGAATGGCGAATGGCGTTGCGCAGCAGGTTTTCCAGGGCCTGGGCCAGGCTGGTCAGGTTGGCGTACACCGTGCATTCTTCATCGGCCTCGAACAGCATGCGCTCGCGGCACCAGCCGGCTTCGAAGCAGGCATCCTCGACCAGCATGTCCCAGAGCTGCAGCAGGCGAATCGGCTCGCGCTCGAATTGCGGGCGTTCGGAGTCCAGCCACGCCAGCTCCAGGGAGTTCTCCACCAGGTTCTGCATGATGGTGATCTCGCGGTCGAGGCGCTGGCGCAGCACCTGCGGGTCGCTCTCGCCGTCGCTGGCCACACGCAGGCGGCTCAGCGGCGTACGCAACTCATGGGACAGGTCACGCAGCAAGCGCCGCTGATACACCACGGTACCCTGCAAGCGCTCGGCCATCTGGTCGAAGGCGCGCCCCAGCTCGCCCAATTCGTCCTTGCGGCTCGCCACCGGCGGGCCAACCCGCGCGCTCAGATCGCCAGCACTGAGGCCATTGGCCTGACGCCGCAGGATCACCAGCGGCCCGATCAGCCAGCGGTACAGCAAGGTACCCAAGAGGATGGCCAGGCAGGCGGGCAACACGCTGCGCAGGAAGAAGTCCCACAGTGGGCGGTCGACGCGCGGATCGAGGCGCGGCGGCAGCTCCATCACCAGGCGCCCGTTGCCGTCGCTGAACGGCACATAGAAAACCGGTTGCCCTCCGGGCCGGCCGACCTTCTGGTCGAGGCGGCGCACGAAGCTCAGGCGCAGCGCCTCCTCTTCGCTGAGCGGGCAGGAGGACAACGACTGCTGGTGCTCGTCCACCGCCACGACCCACACCTGCTCGCGCTGATAGAAATCGTGCAGGAACTCGTCCAGGCCGCTACGGCCTCGCTCACGCCAGGCGCGCTCCGCCTCGCGGCCGAACGCGGTCAGCTGCTGTCGACTGTCCCTGGACAGCGTAGACATCGAGTCGTATACCCGCTGCTCCAGGTCCAGGTGCATGCTGACGATCAGCAGACAGAACAGTGCCAGGCCGAGGATCAGTTTCCAGAACAGCGAATGCCTCTCCGGCACCTCAGGGCTCCCGCGCCGTGAGCACGTAACCCTTGCCCCACACCGACTCCAGGCGCGCGCTGTTGTAGCCGATGCTCTTGAGCTTGCGGCGCACGTTGCTGACATGCATGTCCAGGCTGCGGTCATGCTGGGAATAGCCGCGATGCAGCACGTGCTGGTACAGGAAGGCCTTGCTGAGCACCTCCTCGGCGTGCCGGGAAAAGGTTTCCAGCAGGCGGTACTCGGTCGAGGTGAGCATCGCCCACTGGCCGTCATGACAGACGTCGCAGCGCTCTTCGTGAAAGCGCAGCGCATCGACCTGCAAGGGTGGCTGGCCACGACGCTCATAGGCGACCCGGCGCAGAATGGCCTCGATACGCACACTCAGTTCACCGAGGCTGAACGGCTTGGGCAGGTAATCGTCGGCGCCCTTGCTGAAGCCGGCGATGCGGTCCTGCTCGGCACCCAGGGCGGACATCAGGATGACCGGTACATGGCGCTGCTCGCGCAGGCGTTGCAGCACGTCCAGGCCGTTGCTGCCGGGCAGCAGGATGTCCATCAGAATCAGGTCGAAGTGCTGCTCCCGGGCCAGGCGCAGGCCTTCGCTGCCGTCGTGGCTGAGGGTCACGTCAAAGCCGCAGCCCTGCAGGTGCGCCTGCAGATGCGAGGCCAGGGCCGGGTCATCTTCGACGGCAAGAATCCGGGTGGCGCTGCTGGGTATAAGCGTCATGGCGAATGGCTCTGGAAAGCAAATGCGAGCGATTCTACCTAACCCCTGGGTACCCGTAACCCGCCTTGCGACGGGCAAGCGTTGCCCGACTGGAATCGCTACACTGCCTGGCATCGTCGAAAGGGGGCATTGCGTGTTCAAGGATATCGGCATCAAGGGGCGGGTACTGATGCTTACCCTGCTGCCTACCAGCCTGCTGGCGCTGGTGCTGGGCGGCTACTTCATCTGGATGCAGCTTTCCGGGCTGCAGGCGCAATTGCTGCAACGCGGCCACATGATTGCCGAGCAGTTGGCGCCCCTGGCCGCCCCCGCCCTGCTGCATGGCGACCAAGCGTTGCTGCAACGCATCGCTACCGAAGCCCTGGAGCAACCGGACGTGCGCGCGGTGACCTTCCTGGCCACACAAAGCGAGCGCCTGGCCCATGCCGGCCCGAGCATGCTCAACCAGCGCCCGATGATAGACAGCAGTACCGTGGGCATCGCCGAACAGAGCAGCCAGGACGCCACCCGTTTCCTGCTGCCGGTGCTGGCCCAGCACCTGACCCTCAGTGGCGAGGAAAGCAGCGACGCCGAGGCCGGGCCGATCGGCTGGGTGGAACTGGAACTGTCGCACCACAATACCCTGCTCAGCGGCTACCGCAGCCTGCTCACCAGCCTGCTGCTGGTGGTCACCGGGCTGATCATCACCGGCCTGCTGGCGCTGCGCATGAGCCGCAGCATCAACGACCCCCTGCTGCGCATCAAGCACGGCGTCGCCCTGCTCAAGGACGGCCACCTGGAAACCCGCCTACCGCCGCTGGGCAGCCACGAGCTGGACGAACTGGCCTCTGGGATCAACCGCATGGCCGAATCGCTGCAGGCTGCCCAGGAGGAAATGCAGCACAGCATCGACCAGGTCACCGAGGATCTGCGCCAGAACATGGAAAACATCGAAATCCAGAACATCGAACTGGATTTCGCCCGCAAGGAGGCCCTGGAGGCGAGCCGCATCAAGTCCGAGTTCCTGGCCAACATGAGCCACGAGATCCGCACGCCGCTCAATGGCATCCTCGGTTTCACCAACCTGCTGCAGAAAAGCGAGCTCAGCCCGCGCCAGCAGGACTACCTGAGCACCATCGAGAAATCTGCCGACAGCCTGCTGAGCATCATCAACGAGGTACTCGACTTCTCGAAGATCGAGGCCGGCAAGCTGGTGCTGGAAAACATTCCCTTCAACCTGCGCGACCTGCTGCAGGACACCCTGACCATCCTTGCGCCGACCGCCCACGAGAAAAAGCTCGAGCTGCTCTCGCTGGTCTACCGCGACACGCCGGTATGGCTGTCGGGTGACCCGCTGCGGCTCAAGCAGGTGCTCACCAACCTGGTCAGCAACGCCATCAAGTTCACCCGTGAAGGCAGCATCGTCATCCGCGCCATGGTCGAGGAAGAAACCGCCGACCGCGCACAACTGCGCATCAGCGTACGTGACACCGGCATCGGCCTGGGCGAAGAAGACCTGCGTGCCCTGTTCCAGGCCTTCAGCCAGGCCGACAACTCGATGTCGCGCCAGGCTGGCGGCACCGGCCTGGGCCTGGTGATTTCCAAGCGCCTGATCGAGCAGATGGGCGGCGAAATCGGTGTCGACAGCACACCGGGTGAAGGCTCCGAATTCTGGGTCAGCCTCAACCTGCCCAAGGCCCGCAGCGAGGCCGACGAACAGCCCCGTGCCCTGGCTGGCCGCCGCGTGGCGATCCTCGAAGCCCATGAACTGGCCCGCCAGGCGCTCCAGCACCAGCTTGAGGATTGCGGCCTGCAGGTCAGCGCATTCGGAGATCTCGGCAGCCTGCGCGAGGCGGTCGACTCGGCCGCCGGCAGCGCACAGCCCTTCAGTTGTGCCGTGCTTGGCGTCACCAGCGACGACTTGCCGCCGACGGAGCTGGACAAGAACGTCTGGGCGCTCGAGCAGCAGGGCTGCAAGAGCCTGGTGCTCTGCCCCACCACCGAACAGACGCTCTACCAGGACAACGTGCCGGACTGGCACACCCAGCTGCAGGCCAAGCCGGCCTGCACCCGGCGCCTGCAACGCGCGCTGATCGAGCTGGTGGCGCCGCGACAGGCCCGCCAGGCGGTGCGCCATAACCTGACGCGCTCGCCGGCCATCCTCTGCGTCGATGACAATGCGGCCAACCTGCTCTTGGTGCAGACCCTGCTCGACGACATGGGCGCCAAGGTCACGGTTGCCAGCAGCGGCTTCGACGCCCTGGTGATCACCCAGGAGCAGGACTTCGACCTGGTGTTCATGGACGTGCAGATGCCGGGCATGGATGGTCGCCAGACCACCGAGGCGATCCGCCAGTGGGAACACGACAACGCGCGCACACCGATGCCCATCGTCGCCCTGACCGCCCACGCCCTGGCCAACGAGAAGCGCACGCTGCTGCAGAGCGGCATGGACGACTACCTGACCAAGCCGATCAGCGAACGCCAGCTGGCTCAGGTGGTGCTCAAATGGACCGGCCTGAGCCTGGCAAGCAACATCCAGGAGCCGCAAGCCGATACCACTGCGGCACCAGCAACGGCCGTGCTCGACAAGGAGGAAGGGCTGCGCCTGGCTGCCGGCAAGGCCGATCTGGCTGCCGATATGCTCAGCATGTTGCTGGCCGGGCTGCCGGGTGACCTGCTGGCCATCCGCCAGGCGCGCGCCGATGGCGACCGCAACGCGCTGATCGAACGCATCCATCGCCTGCACGGCGCCACCCGCTACTGCGGCGTGCCGCAACTGCGCGCCGCCTGCCAGCACAGCGAAACCCAGCTCAAGCAGGACCAGCCGATCCGCAGCAGCGGCCTGGACGAACTGGAGCAGGCGATCGAGCGCCTGCAACAGGAAGCGCACGATGCGCCCGCCTGATCAGGAGGCGTCAGCAGCCCGTGCGGCGGCAATGCCAGCGCCGCCGCCCGGGCAACTGGCGCTGAGTAAACAGCTGAAAGCCGGCACCCGCCGTGATCACGACAGTGTCGACACGCTGGTCATGCAGTCGCGCCCTTTCGAGAGCCTCGAGCGTTATGGTTACTTCCTGCGCCTGCAGCACCGTTTCCATGGCTCGCTGGAGGCGCTGTACGACGATATCGAGCTCAATCGCCTGCTGCCGGGCCTGCGCGAGCTGCCACGCTTCGAGGCGGTGTGTGCCGACCTCACGGATCTGGGCCTGTCACACCCGCCCACGCCAGCCGCTGTGGCGCCGCCCAGCCTCTATGCCGCCCTGGGCTGGCTGTACTGCTGCGAAGGCTCCAACCTGGGCGCCGCCTTTCTGTTCAAGCAAACCCAGCAGATCGGCCTCAGCGCCGAACAGGGTGCCCGTCACCTGGCCGCCCACCCGGATGGTCGCGGTCTGCACTGGCGCCAGTTCGTCGCCCTGCTCGACGGCCTGGAACTGGACGAAAGCCAGCGTGAAGAAGCCGTCGGCGGCGCCGTAGCGGCATTCGACCTGTATCGCGCCGCCTTGCAGGAAATCTTTCCCGCTGCCTGATGCTTCGCGGCGAAGTCGACGTCATTCCAGGCGTCGCCACCCCGCCCGCCGTGGTCGCGCCCTGCTAGAATGCGCCCTCACCCGGAGGACCCATGGCCGAACACGATTTTCGCTACAACCTGCTCAACCCCGAACACACCCTGATCGAGTGCCGCGCCCTGGCTCCAGGTCGTTATCAGGTCACCGGTAACGGTGGTTCGATCAAGGGCAACGACACCCTGGTCGTCAGCCTCAAGGGCAGCCGCGACCTGAGCATGCGCCTGCAGGTCGACAAGGTTCGTCACCTGATCAACCCGCCCGGCCAATGGGTCGCCGTTGCCCACGGGCCGGCCTTCACCGAGCTGTCGATCTTCAACTGGGAAGTGACCTGCGACAGCTGTGGCAAGCAGCTGGACTTCGAATTTGCGGTCGACACCGCCTTGGGCAAAAAAGCCCAGACGCCGGCCGCCGATGCGCGCCTTGCCGAGCTCGGCTGGCGCAAACAGCAGGACAAGCATCTGTGCCCTGCGTGTACCAATAAGGAGGCCTGATGAAACCGCTTCTCGCCCTTGGCTTGCTCACCGCAGCCCTGGCTGGCTGCGCGGCAAAACCCGTGCAGCTGGAAACCGAGCGCACCTATAGCGTGGAATGGATCGGCGAACGCCCGCTGATCGACAACAGTCACCTGACCATCATCCTTGGCGAAGATGGCCGCGCCTACGGCAATGCCGGCTGCAACCACTGGTTCGCCAGCTATACCCTCGATGGCGACAAGCTGACCGTCAGTAACCCCGGCAGTACCCGCAAGATGTGCGCACCGGCACTTATGGAGCAGGAAAACCGCTTCCTGCAGAGCCTGACCACCATCGAGCGCTGGGATATCTCGCCCATCGAGCAACTGCGCCTGTGGCCGGCCAGCGGCAAACCGATCCGCCTGTGGCCTGACGAGTAAGGCCATCGCGAAACGCTGCTGGATAAGCATGCGGCCCGGCTTCGCTTATCCAGCAGCGCGGGCGCGCAACAAGCTGCGTTACGCCAGCGCTTTCGCTTTGCCTAGAGCTCACGTGGCAGGAACAGATCCAGCTGTTCATGCTTGCCACGCAAATCCTGCAAGCGTACGCCCACACCCAGCAAGCGTACCGGCCGATCACCCCGCGCATGGGCGCTGGCCATCAGCACGCGGTAACTCTCCAGGTCACGGCCGGCGCCGGCCTGCTCCATCGTGGTCTGGGTAAAGTCGTGGAACTTGACCTTCACGAAAGGCTTGCCCGCCCGGTAGCTGCTGTCCAGGCGCGTCATGCGCCGCTCCAGCTCTTCCAGCAGCGCCGGCAGTTGCGCCAGGCAGGCCTGCAGGTCCGGCAGATCCTGATCGTAGGTGTTCTCCACGCTCATCGACTGGCGGCGGCTGTCGGTCTGTACCACTCGCTCGTCGATGCCATGGGCCAGGTTCCACAGCCGCTCGCCAAAGCTGCCGAACTCACGCACCAGGCGCAGCTTGTTCCACTCGCGCAGATCACGACAGGTACGTATGCCCAGGCGGGAGAGCTTGTCCGCGGTGACCTTGCCGACCCCGTGCAACTTGTTGACCGGCAATTCGGCCACGAAGTCCTCGACCTGATCCGGGGTGATCACGAAGATGCCGTTGGGCTTGCGCCAGTCGCTGGCGATCTTGGCCAGGAACTTGTTGGGCGCCACGCCGGCGGACACGGTGATATGCAGGTCGCTGGACACGCGCCGGCGAATGTCCTGGGCGATACGCGTAGCACTGCCGCCAAACTGCTCGCAGTTGGAGACATCGAGAAAGGCCTCGTCCAGGGACAACGGCTCGATCTGGTCGGTGTAATCGCGAAAAATCCCGTGAATCTCGCGAGACACCGTGCGGTATACGTCGAAACGTGGTTTGACGATCAGCAGATCTGGGCACAACTTCAGCGCATGCCCAGAGGCCATGGCCGAGCGCACGCCATAGGCCCGCGCTTCGTAGTTGCAGGTGGCGATCACCCCGCGCCGATCGGCCGAACCGCCCACCGCCATCGGCTTGTCGGCCAGGGCCGGGTTGTCGCGCATCTCGACCGAGGCATAGAAGGCATCGCAGTCGATGTGGATGATCTTTCGCTGCCGCCTGTTCATGCAAATCTATCGAGTGTTCCCAGATTAAAGGGGTTTGACGCCAGCGCGTGAGCGCCGCTGCCCGGCATGCTGGCGCTCACCCGGGCATCGCTATGCGATGGTCCATGCGCCCATGCAAAACTGCCAGCGCATTGTAAAGAGTTAGTCCTTGCTGCTACAGACTTTACGGCACCGGCGATCTGCCGCGCGCCTGACATTGTCCTGCGCGAATGCAACACGCCCAGCAATTCCTAATGGATGAGCTACACCTGAATACACCAGACGGCGGCTTTCTTACAGTTCCATTACCGGCCATCCGAAAGTTCCCTGGCGGCAGAAAAATTGCCGACCTCGCGTCGGATGTTGGCTGAAGCCACTTCTGCCGTGGCCGATAACCCAGGTAACCGCGTTCCAACCAGCGAAAGGCGATCATCATGCTTCTACGACGTATAAATGTGGCTCCCCGAGCGGCATTGTTTTTTTCACTAATCGTGTTGATCGTCGTACTGCTGGGTGCAGTGGCCATCATCCAGATGAAAACCTTGCGCGAGGTCGAACAAGACGTAGAAACCAACTGGATGGCCAGTGTGCGCCAGGCGGGGCTGATGAATGCCGGGGTCCTGCGGCTGAGGCTGGAAAGCCTGCGCGGCAATACCTCGAACGACCCCCAAATTCTTCAGCAAACCCTCGATGGCTTCACGGGGTACCGGACAACGTTCTTCGATGCGGTCAAGAACTACGAAAAACTGGTGGCAAGCGAAGAAGAGCGCAAGCTCTACGGGGACGTCCGTGCCAGCGCCCAGGCCTACGCACGGCTTCTGGATCAATTCGAGCCTTTGATGCGCAACGGCGACAGTGCTGGAGCTGTGGCATTGATCAACACCACGATCAGGCCGGTGACCAATGCCATGCAGGATCAGATTGCCGCCCTGCGCGACTACAACGACCGCGGCGCCGAAGCGGCGGGTATTCGCGCCAGCCAAGCCTACTCCACCGGGCTGATGCTGGTCGGCGCCCTGATCGCCATCGCGATCGTTGCCACGATTCTGCTCGCCTACCTGTTGACCCGCAGCATTACCGTACCGATCAGCGAAGCAGTGCAGATCGCCCAGCGAATCGCCAAGAAGGATTTGACGGAAAAGATCGTGGTGATCGGTAAAGACGAAGCGGCCGCCATGCTGAGCGCCCTTGATCAGATGCAGGGCAACCTGCGCCAGACCATTGGCCACATCGCCGACAGTTCCAACCAACTGGCCTCGGCTTCCGAAGAGATGACCTCGGTCACCGAAGAGTCCAGCCGCGGCCTGGTTCGCCAGAACGACGAGGTCAATCAGGCGGCCACGGCGGTTACCGAAATGAGCGCGGCCGTCGACGAGGTTGCCCGTAACGCTGCGGAAGCCGCCGATGCCTCGCAACGCACACATGCGCTGACCAGTGCCGGCATCGACAACGTGGCACGCACGCTCAAAGCCATCCAGGATCTGACCCAGAACGTGGGCAATACCAGTGGCCAGGTGCAGCAGCTGTCGTCACGCGCCCAGGAAATCAGCAAGGTGGTCGAGGTGATTCGCGCCATTGCCGAGCAAACCAACCTGTTGGCCCTCAACGCCGCCATCGAAGCGGCCCGCGCGGGCGAACAAGGCCGTGGCTTCGCCGTGGTGGCCGATGAGGTACGCGCACTGGCGCATCGCACCCAGCAGTCCACCCAGGAAATCGAACAGATGATCGGCGGCATACAGAGCGACTCCGTGCAGGCTGTCCGGGCCATGGAGCAAAGCCAGCAGATGGCCAGTGACTCCACGGCGGTCGCCCAGAATGCCAACAGCTCGCTTCAGCAGATTTCCGAGGCCATTACCCTTATCAACGAACGCAACATCCTCATTGCCACTGCAGCGGAAGAACAAGCCCAGGTGGCCCGTGAGATCGATCGCAACATCACCAGCATCCGCGATCTGTCGACGCAAAGCGCCGATGGCGCCAGCCAGACAGCCATGGCCAGCGGGGAGGTCTCGAAACTTGCCGTAGGACTGAACCGGGTAGTCGGTGAATTCGTGATCTGATCGAGGCTGGGTTGCGGGGATCATTACCCTGCAGCCTTGCTGGATCGGTCCGCGAGCGGGCAACCGAACATTCCTCTGGAGCGCCCGCAACACGCGTGTTTACGCCGCGGGCGCCTCCATTCCCCTACGCTAACCATTTGAACGGAAAACAGATTTTTCCCGATAAGCGTTGACAGCGGGCCCAAGATGAATAGAATGGCGACCGCGGGATGGAGCAGTCTGGTAGCTCGTCGGGCTCATAACCCGAAGGTCGTCGGTTCAAATCCGGCTCCCGCAACCAGATACTCAAAAAGGCCACTCAATCGAGTGGCCTTTTTGTTTTTCTGCCCTTTCGATTTAACTAATTGATTGAAAAGCAGAAATCGATTGACACAAGTCTCATCCCGTATAAAATGGCCGCCGCGGGATGGAGCAGTCTGGTAGCTCGTCGGGCTCATAACCCGAAGGTCGTCGGTTCAAATCCGGCTCCCGCAACCACCTTCGAAACGAAAGCCCTGACAGTTCGCTGTCAGGGCTTTTGTTTATGGGCGTTGAAAAATCAGGCCTCGCCATCACACCCACGCTTATCGACTAATCTTTCCAGGTGCCTGCGATAGACACCTTGAAGCGCTTAGCTCAAGCTCATACATTGCTTGATACAAATTGGAACTTGGATTCCGCCCTTCAATCTGAGCCGCACTGCCCAAGAGGTATCCGATGCGCGCCAGCTCCGACGCTGCTGTTCCACCTTCCCTGCCCAAATCTCAACTTCTGCTCTGGCGCCAGCGCCTGGATCGATACCGTCAGCCTTTGGGACTGAGTGTCGCCCTGGCACTGTTCGTGATCGCCCTGCTCGCCTGCCGTCATCTGCTCAATGAGCTCGATCCCAGCGCGCTGCACGAATCCATCCTGGCGGTACCCAAGGTCAATCTGTTTGGCGCCGTCGGCCTGACCGTGATCGGTTTCATCGCCCTGCTCGGCTATGAATGGTCGGCCAGCCGCTATGCGGCCGTCAGCCTTCCTGGCCGAACGCTGGCCACGGGCGGTTTCTGTGCGTTCGCCATCGGCAACGCCGTGGGTCTGTCGATGCTCTCGGGCGGCTCGATCCGCTATCGGCTGTATTCGCGGCATGGCATTGGTGGCCTCGAAATCGCTCGCATGACGGTATTCGCCAGCCTTTCGCTTGGTTGCGCCTTGCCGATACTCGCTTCGCTCGCCGTACTGGCTGACCCTGCCGATGCAGCCGCGGTACTGCGCCTGCCGCAATCGGCACTGATGGTTATCAGCCTGGTCATACTGGCCATTGGCGCCGCGCTATTGCTGAAACTGCACCGAGCCCGGCTCGCGGAGCGCCCGGCTGCGGACTGCGTGACCGTGCGGGTGAGCCGCCACCTGCTGCGCATGCCCGATGCCAAGCTGACGCTCCTGCAAGTGCTGATCACCCTGGTTGATGTCAGCGCCGCAGCCGGCGTGCTGTATCTGCTGCTGCCCGAGGCCCCACCTTTCAGCACCTTCCTGCTGGTTTATCTGATCGCCCTGGCGGCCGGCGTGCTCAGCCACGTACCGGGTGGCGTCGGCGTATTCGAGGCGGTGCTGCTCGCCGCTTTTACCAGCGAACTGGGCGCAGCGCCGCTAGCAGCCGCACTGCTGCTGTACCGCCTTATCTACATCGTGCTGCCGCTGTTGGTGGCTTGCCTGCTGTTACTGGGCATGGAGCTGCGCCGCCTGATCAGCGCGCGTCAGGCCATCCGTGCCGCCAGTGGCCTGGCTGCACCGATCCTCGCGTTGCTGGTGTTCATTTCCGGCATGGTGTTGCTGTTCTCCGGTGCCACGCCGAGCCTGGACGAACGCCTGGAGATCCTCGACTTTCTCATCCCCCACCGCCTGATCGATGCCTCGCACTTTGGTGCCAGCCTGATTGGCCTGCTCTGCCTGTTGCTCGCCCAGGGGCTGCGTCGGCGCCTGTCGGCAGCCTGGGCAATGACCCTGGGCCTGCTGGTTATTGGTGCGATCCTGTCCCTGCTCAAGGGCTTCGACTGGGAAGAAGCCCTGCTGCTGAGTATCACTGCTGGCCTGCTGGCGCTGTTTCGCCCCTACTTCTATCGCCCCAGCCGGCTGATGGAGTTGCCCTTCTCGCCCTGGCACCTGGCGGCCAGCGCCTGCGTGCTCGGCGCCTCGATCTGGCTGCTGTTCTTCGCCTATCAGGACGTACCCTACGAGCACCAGCTGTGGTGGCAATTCGCGGTGAACGCCGATGCGCCACGAGGCCTGCGTGCCGCACTGGGCTGCGTGCTGGTGCTTGGCGTGGTGTTCTTGGCGTGGCTGTTGCGCGCCGCGCCGCCAGCCATCACCTTGCCGAGCAGCGAGGAGCTGGACCGTGCCGCACAGATCGTCAAGGCCTCCGACCAGGCCGATGGCGGCCTCGCCCTGACCGGTGACAAGGCGCTGCTGGTGCACCCGGAAGGAGACGCCTTTCTGATGTACTCACGCCGTGCGCGCAGCATGATCGCGCTGTTCGACCCGATCGGTACGGCGCAGCGCCGCGCCGAGCTGGTGTGGCAGTTCCGCGACCTGTGCGACCGTCACCACACCCGCCCGGTGTTCTACCAAGTGCGTGCCGAAAACCTGCCGCTGTACATGGACATCGGCCTGACCGCCATCAAACTTGGCGAAGAAGCGCGGGTGGACCTCAACCGCTTCGAGCTGGAAAGCACCGGCAAGGCCATGAAGGACTTGCGTTACACCTGGAACCGCAGCCAGCGTGATGGCCTGATCCTGGAATTCCATGAGCCCGGCCAGGCACCGTTCGACGAGCTGCGCGCCATCTCCGATGCCTGGCTGGGCGGCAAGCAGATGCGCGAGAAAGGCTTCTCCCTGGGCCGTTTCGATCCGGCCTACCTGAACCGCTTCCGCATTGTCATCGCCCGGGTCGAGGGCCGCGCGGTGGCCTTCGCCAACCTGCTGGAAACCGACAGCCGCGGCCTGGCCACCCTGGATCTGATGCGCGTGCTGCCCGACGCGCCGAAGCTGACCATGGAATTCCTCATGCTCGGCCTGATCCTGCACTTCAAGGCTGCCGGTTTCGCACGCTTCAGCCTCGGCATGGTGCCGCTCTCGGGCCTGCAACCACGCCGCGGTGCGCCGCTGACCCAGCGCCTTGGCGCGCTGGTGTTCAAGCGTGGCGAGGCGTTCTACAACTTCCAGGGCCTGCGCCGCTTCAAGGACAAGTTCCAGCCTGACTGGGAACCGCGCTACATGGCCGTACCCGCCGGGCTCGACCCGCTGGTGGCACTGACCGACACCGCCGCGCTGATCGCCGGCGGCTTTACCGGACTGGTGAAACGCTGATGACCCGCACTGCCAAACGAGTACTCCCTCTCCTCGCGCTGCTGTTGGCCGTGGTTGCCGGCGGCCTGTATTTCTGGCTGCGCCCGCCGGCCGCCGCCAGCCTGGCGCACCACGCGCTGGCCTCCGGTGGCGACCTGCAGGTCGCCACGCCAGGCGGCAAGGTACACCGCCGCGTGCTGCTGGTGCTGCCGAACGATCAACTGCTCGGCGATGAAGAGCTGCTGGAACTGGCGCAGTCCAACCACGCCGTTGTCGGCCAGTATCCGGTTACCCAGCAGAACTGCGATGCGCAGAACAAGACCCTGCAGGACACGGCCGCACAACTGGGTGGCCCGCTGAACCTGCTGGCCGGCAGCGACACCGCCGCCATGCTCGCCTGGCGCTGGCTCGCTACCCAGCCTGACGACAAGGCCCAGGCGCTGTCCGTCGGTTTTTCCTTGGAAAAGCCTGATTGCGGCAACCCTCCGCCAGCCAGCAGCGGCCACGGCCACTGGCTGGCGGCCTGGAACGACAACCCGGATGACGCCACCGCGCGCTTCGTGCGCGAGCAGACCAATGCCGAAACCCTGATTGGCGATTACGACACCGCGCCCAAGGCCCTGCTGATCGCCCAGTTACGTCGTCTGCTGCAAGGCGTCAGCGACGACCTGCCGGTGGTCGAGGTGCCCTCCACGCCGCCCGGCGATACCGTGAGCCTGTTCTACTCCGGCGACGGCGGTTGGCGCGATCTGGACAAGGCCGTGGCCGAGCAGATGGCCGAGCGTGGCTACCCGGTGGTCGGCGTCGATACGCTGCGTTACTTCTGGCAGCGCAAGAGCCCGGACCAGGCGGCCAGCGACCTCTCCGAGATGATGCGCGAGTATCGCGAGAAGTGGCACGCCAAGCGTTTCGTACTGATCGGCTATTCGTTCGGTGCCGACGTGATGCCGGCGCTCTACAACCGCCTGCCCGACAGCGACAAGAAGCAGGTCGATGCCGTGCTGCTGCTGGCTCTGGCGCGCAGCGGCGCCTTCGAGATTCGCGTGGAAGGCTGGCTGGGCAAGGACGCTGACGAAGCGGCAACCGGCCCGGAACTGATCAAGCTGCCCGCCGCGAAGGTGCTGTGCGTCTACGGCACCGAGGAAGCGCCGGAAAGCGGCTGCACCCAGGCGCAGAGCGTCGGCGAGAAACTCGAGCTGCCGGGCGGCCACCACTACGACGAGAACTACCCGGCGCTGGCCGAACGCCTGATCGCGGCCATCCAGAAACGCCAGAAGTGAGCCAAAGGCGCTCTTTAACCAGCGATTAATGCCGACCCGCTTAACGCGCCGTCGGCAGCGCTGGCAAAGTCACGCGCACGCCGCTAGAATTGCGCACTTTTTGACCAGAGGCGCCCAAAGCGCCCGGCTCGTCTTAGCCCTGAGGTTCACCTGCATGACCACCACCGCCACCCCGAAAGTCGGCTTTGTAAGCCTCGGATGTCCGAAGGCGCTCGTTGACTCGGAACGCATCCTGACCCAGCTGCGCATGGAAGGTTATGAGGTCGTGCCGACCTATCAGGACGCCGATGTGGTGGTGGTCAACACCTGCGGCTTTATCGACAGCGCCAAGGCCGAGTCCCTGGAAGTGATCGGTGAAGCCATCAAGGAAAACGGCAAGGTCATCGTCACCGGCTGCATGGGCGTCGAGGAAGGCAACATCCGTGACGTCCACCCCAGCGTGCTGTCCGTCACCGGCCCGCAGCAGTACGAGCAAGTGGTCAACGCCGTGCACGACGTGGTGCCGCCGCGCCAGGATCACAACCCGCTGATCGACCTGATCCCGCCGCAAGGCGTCAAGCTGACCCCGCGCCACTACGCCTACCTGAAGATTTCCGAAGGCTGCAACCACAGCTGCAGCTTCTGCATCATCCCCTCCATGCGCGGCAAGCTGGTCAGCCGTCCGGTCGGCGACGTATTGAACGAGGCCGAGCGCCTGGTCAAGGCTGGCGTCAAGGAACTGCTGGTGATCAGCCAGGACACCAGCGCCTACGGCGTCGACCTCAAGTATAAGACCGACTTCTGGAACGGCCAGCCGGTCAAGACGCGCATGAAAGAGCTCTGCGAAGCGCTCTCCAGCATGGGCGTGTGGGTGCGCCTGCACTACGTGTACCCCTATCCCAACGTCGACGACATCATCCCGCTGATGGCCGCCGGCAAGCTGCTGCCGTACCTGGACATCCCGTTCCAGCACGCCAGCCCGCGCGTCCTCAAGCTGATGAAGCGCCCGGCCTTCGAAGACCGCACCTTGGCGCGCATCAAATCCTGGCGCGAACAGTGCCCGGACCTGACCATCCGCTCGACCTTCATCGTCGGCTTCCCTGGCGAAACCGAAGAAGACTTCCAGTACCTGCTCGACTGGCTGACCGAAGCCCAACTCGACCGCGTCGGCTGCTTCCAGTATTCGCCGGTCGAAGGCGCGCCCGCCAACGACCTGGACGTCGACATCGTGCCCGATGACGTCAAACAGGATCGCTGGGACCGCTTCATGGCCCACCAACAAGCGATCAGCACCGCACGCCTGCAACTGAAGATCGGCCGCGAAATGGACGTACTGATCGACGAAGTCGACGACCAGGGCGCCGTCGCCCGCTCCTGGGCCGACGCCCCGGAAATCGACGGCAGCGTATTTATCGAAGGCACCGACTTCCAGCCGGGCGACAAGGTGCGCGTGCGTATCGTCGATGCTGATGAGTACGATATGTGGGCTGAGCGGGTCTGACCTTGGTGTCACTCACTGCTTAATAAAAAACCTGCGATTGCAGGTTTTTATGCGCGATCCAGCGGGCTCAGCACGCCTAGCCCCCCACGGTTCAATACGTGGGTATATATCATCGTGGTTTTCACATCAGAATGGCCGAGCAGCACCTGAACGGTGCGAATATCTTGGCCGCTCTCCAGTAGGTGAGTGGCAAAGGAGTGCCGCAAGGTATGCGGCGTTGCCAGCTTCTCGATATCGGCAGCCCTGACCGCCAACTTGAAATGGCGCTGGATACGCTTTTCATCGAAATGATGGCGCCGCGTCTTGCCGCTCCGCAGCCGCTGGAAACACATACTGCCAAGCCCACTCCCAAGGCGCCCTGGGATACTTGCGCGCCAGTGCGTCCGGCAGATACACATCGCCGCGCTCCGCGCGGAGCTCAGCGTTGTGCGTAGCCCTTACCAACTGCAGATGCTGCTTCAAGGGCTCGACCAATCTTTGCAGCAAAATGGTCACCCTGTCTTTCATACCCTTGCCATCGCGAACAATTATTTCTTTACGACCAAAGTCCACATCTTTCACGCGCAAGCGCACGACTTCCATAAGCCGCATGCCAGAGCCATAGAGCAGGCTCGCCATCAGCCATATTTCACCCTGTAGTTGAGCCAATATCTGCTGCACCTCCTGGATGGACAACACAACCGGCAACCGCGAAGGCTTCTTCGCACGAACGACTTCGCCCAGCCATGCCAACTCCAGCTTGAGTACCTGCTTGTACAGAAATAAAAGCGCTGAAAGCGCCTGGTTTTGCGTACTGGCAGACACGTTACCGCGTACTGCCAGATCAGACAGAAAGGCCTCGACCTCGGCAGCCCCCATTTCAACGGGGTGGCGATAGCGATGAAACCGGATAAAGCGCTTGACCCACTCGCAATAGACACGCTCAGTGCGAATCGAGTAGTGTTTGAGGCGAATTTGCTCCCGCACTTGGTCGAGCAATCGAGGCTGTCCATCCATGGTGTATAACTCCCTTATACAGACATCGGAACGCTGAAAGCCTCAGCCTAGACAGGGATCGCGAGAGAAACAAGGAATGTTATACACCACGCCCGTTCGGGAAGTTATGCACCGCATGGTGTCTATTTATAGTTAGGTATCACATGGAAATTTCGCGATTGCTAAAAAAGCGCCAGCTCAATGTCCAAGAGCAGAACGCAATCGCTGAGCACAGGCTGCTCTCCATAGCCAAATATTGGCATGAGCATCCAATACCTACGGCCCTGTTCGCCTACGGCAAAGAGCAAGGCATACTCTGGAGCGGCACAATCGTTCTAGAGCTTGAAATCGACTTCCCAGGTATGCCGAGCCTATTCGGAAGAATCCTAACCAATACTGGTCGCTTCATTGAGTTCGAGCTAGAAACAGATCACACCCATGAGAAACTGCTTTCGGTTGAACAATGGGAGGATGTTACAAACGCCCAAAATTTCTCCGAGCACAACAAAGGCAAGGGCATTGGTCATGGAGCCATAGCAATGAAAATTCAGAACCAACTGTGTGGTGAAACCTAACTAGTGGTTCAAGCCGTTCGCTGCGCTCACTGGGACGGGCTAAAGCCCGCCCCTTAACCAAACGTTAGAGAACATCATGTCAGTCAGCGTCTACGGTTTCATTTCGGGGATCACGACAGAATCTCAGGATGCTCATAATATTTGGCGGCTTCAAGCTTTGCCAGCGACCGGTGCTTATCTAATTAAAAGCCTTTTCTCCCATGTGCCACAGAGCAGATCGCACTCTTATTACGGAAGTCACATTCATTTCTCTGCGGGATACAAGGAGTTTTACTGCGTAGATAACGGGTGGCTGGAGGAGTTCGAAACACTGCTGTCCAATTTATACTGGAACGAAGCAGAGATAATCGTGACTTGGTCAAGAGAACGCTACACTTGGTGCTCCAACTACTCCAACGAGGTGGCCCCAAGCGAACCTAATGCAATTAGAGAGCGGGCAAGATACGAAAGTGCATGGGAGCTAAAGCAAATCCCATGGAACTCCTAACATGCTCTCTAACTAGTGGTTCAAATCGTTCGCCTCACTCACTCGGGACGGGCTAAAGCCCGCCCCTTAACCAAACGTTAGGCTCTGTATGGAAACTTTGAGTATCGCTCTGTCATTATGGAAGCTTGGGCTTATAAGCTCAGAAGAGCTAATCGCCTGGGTTGATGCTCACATTGGAGCATCCAACAATCCCGACGAGGCTCTAGTCCAGCTATCACTCGACGGCCCCGAGGCTTGTCTTAAACGCCCAATTTATGAATTCCCTTATAGACCAATAGAGCTTACGTTTACCGAAGAGTTTGGCTTGCGAGTATCAGCGCTAAATATCCAATCTGAGTTCGAGGTTAATAATTTTATTAAGTGGGCGACTGTTAAATGTATGGGCGAAAACCTTGACGACCCAATAGTCATATTTTGCTACCAGCTTGAGGATTGCTGCACTCTCGAAGCACAAGTAGCCTTTCTCCACAATGAGCTTCCTTCGTTAAAATCCAAAAGTATGTCTATTGCCCACTCTTTCTATGCAAGCGTACCTAGCTTGAAGCCTCAGAACGAGCACACGACATGAACTGCCTAACAACTGGTTCAAATCGTTCGCTTCGCTCACTGGGACGGGCTAAAGCCCGCCCTTTAACCATACGTTAGGTGAAACCATGCTAGGAATAGCACCAGATTACATGGCGCTTCTGAATTTACAGGAAGAGCTAAATCTAAAGTTAAAGAGCGCGTATGAATGCGAGATCGCCAAAGGTGAAGAGCATTTAGCTGATTTTTTGATTGATTATGTGGAAAATCTAGCTAATGAACTGAATAAAAACAAATGGTCATTTGGCCGCTACGAATACTCTGGTGATAAAAGTTTCAGGCAGAGCGAGCAATGGTGGTCTGATGGGGACGAACCAGGAAAAGGTACTATCTTACATTTCATCGGTTTCAGCGTTCAGGTTGAGTCGCTTACCTAACTAGTGGTTCAAACCGTTCGCTCGCTCACTGGGACGGGCTAAAAGCCCGCCCCTTAACCAAACGTTAGGAACCTTTATGAAAAATATCGCATTCAGTATAATTTTCATTGCTTTATCTGGCTGCTCATCTGCAACTCAAGAAATTAAAAACCAAGATTTATCATACGAAAATATAAAATATGAAAATAAATTAATTTCAACTACCAAAGCCCCAGAAAAATTTCAAGCCGACATTTCATCTTGCAAGCTTGACGCTCAGCGACAACTTGAAACAGACATAAAAAGCGCAGAGCTACTTGCTTCAATTTATGGTCAACCAATAAAAATTGACGATCTAAAATTAAAGAGCAAACTGCACGTAGTTATGTGCATGGCAGGGGACAAGCGAAGTGGTGCTACTGGCAAGGGCTGGTCAGTAGTAAAAGGCTCCTAACAAGACGCTCAAATCGCTCACTCCGTTCGCTGGGAGGGGCTAAAGCCCGCCCCTTAGCTTAATCGTTAGGTGTAAAATGGACAAACAAGAATTCATTAACACTCTTCAAACAGAGCTAAAGAAGCACTCGACTGACGTCATTGCGAAATGGAAAAAAGTCATGTCTATGCTACCTGATGAAGCGAAGGCTGTAGAAATTACCATTTCGCCTACTCAGGACGGTGATGGGATATTTGATATCTTTGTGAGCCTGGATGGCCCAGATCTCTATGTGCTAAATAAGAAAATAGAAGATCACTTTAAACTTTTCTCTCCTGTTCACACTTTAAATGGTGTAGAACCACACATTCCAGAAGTCGATCCCTTTGATGTTGATTTTGAAGTTAATGACACAGTGGTAGACACTGTTTTGCCTTGGCTGGAGGGGTTATGGGCAGAGGTTAGGCCTAGTGAACTGTCAGTACCTGTTAGCATTTATGGAGAGGAAGGCTATGGCTCAAGACCTTCTGCACAGTTGAGCTAATGCAAAAGCACCTAACAACCACATCAAGATCGCTCGTTGTCACTCGCTGGGACGCCGCTACCGCGGCGCCCCTTATGTGAAACGTTAGACTCGTTTAGGATTTTCTCAATGAATACCGCCGAAGATGCTTACAAGAAGCTGGCATCCTATGTCTTAGCTTATGTGGGTGACAGAAGCTGGGAGTCTGCAGGGTGCAAATTTCTCATTTATTCGAAGATGGCATCAGGATCGCAATGGTTGGTTTCAGGCGGTATGAGAGATGAAATTGGAGGGTTTGAAGGAAGTGAGGATGCGCTATGGGTAGGCTTGGATGCGGCTTTGTTTATCCGCGACGACCTCCTATCGACCACAGGTCAGCGTATCTGGGGGCTGATGTTTACTCTCTATCCAGACGGGAAATTCAACATCGATTACGATTATAAAATTCCCGATGGCTATGAAGAAA
This sequence comes from Pseudomonas sp. URMO17WK12:I2, assembly GCF_003253735.1. Lineage (GTDB taxonomy): Bacteria > Pseudomonadota > Gammaproteobacteria > Pseudomonadales > Pseudomonadaceae > Aquipseudomonas. The sequence goes on from NZ_QKYW01000002.1 coordinate 371,234, forward strand.
CCAACGAAACAATTGAGGTGTAGACGCCTTTGCGTCGCTTGCCATGGCAGAGATAGTCATAGTTCTGCAGTTGATAAGTCATGACAAACACTCCGTATCATTTCCGTATACGAGACGGCGAAGCCTAACTAGTGTTTAAAATCGTTCGCTCTGCTCACTGGGGCGGGCTAAAGCCCGCCCCTTAACCAAACATTAGGTGCTCACATGCCGATATTAATCCGCATCATTCTTATCCTTACCGCTTTAAGTGTCGGATTTGGTGTATTCGGTGCTATTGGGTCATGTATGGGGGCACGAAATTGTGAATCGTCACTAGGAGAAAGTCTTTCTTGGGCTTTTCTTATTTCAGCACCTTTCGCCATCTCAGCGCTAACGCTCAATAGCCGAAAAAAGACTAAATCAATTATTAATTTAGCGTGCTTAGCAACAGTCGCTGCGTTTGTTTGCTTTCTGTTTTCCTCAAGAACTATACCATGGAACCTAATTAGCGCCATTACATTTATAACACACGGAAGAGACATCGATTTCCTCATATTTCTAGTCGGAATTTTTCCGTCAATACTTATACATACATCTCTCTTCTGCATGCTGTGTATGGCGCCAAAAAATATCAAAACCCTTAAAGAGCAAAAGAACAGACACAACTTGGTGGCCGACACCTAACAAACGGTTCAAACCGTTCGATTCGCTCACTGGGACGGGCTAAAGCCCGCCCCTTAACCAAACGTTAGAGGTAATGCTCATGCCCCTTGAGTGCCCAAGGTGCCAGCAAGGACACATAAGGGCAATGCGCATCATAAGTACGCAAGAGTTAGTTTGGGTTTGTGAAGAGTGCGAAGCGAGTTGGGCAAGCCTATATGTCATTAGCAAAAATAGCTTTGAAGACTATGGAACAGCAATGGAGTCAAAGGGGCTAAACCCTCTTTGGACCGAACTGGAACCACAATAATGCGTAGCGCTTTACCTCTAACAAGTCGCTCAAATCGCTCACTCCGTTCGCTGGGACGGGCTAAAGCCCGCCCCTTAACCAAACGTTATACGGCGTAATTTAATGCGCACAAATGAGGCAATAAGACAGATCGAAGCCGCCGGCCTAGATGTAAAACTAAACAACCATAATGTCTTGATTGTTTATAAAGGCATGGAGTTTTTTGAATCGCCCCTAGTTTCGTAGACACCTCCAAGCCTCATAATGAGGCCCACTAGGAGGTGCCATGAGCAACCAGCGTTACCCCGAAGAATTCAAAATCGAAGCGGTCAAGCAAGTGACCGAGCGTGGCCTTCCTGTAGCCGAAGTGGCAGCGCGGTTAGGTATGTCGGTGCACAGCCTGTATGCCTGGATCAAGCGCTACAGCAAGCCCCAGGAAAAGCGGCAGCAAGAGGACGATCAGCAGGCCGAACTGCGTCGTCTGCGTGCTGAACTCAAGCGAGTGACCGAAGAGCGAGACATCCTAAAAAAGGCCGCCGCGTACTTTGCCAAGGAGTCCGGCTGAAGTACGCCTTCATCAGCAAGCTGTCGGTGGAGTATCCGGTTCGGCGTCTCTGCCAAACCCTCAAAGTGCACCCCAGCGGTTACTACGCTTGGCTATCCGAGCCTAACTCCGTACGCGCCAAGCAAGATCGGCGTCTGCTCGGGTTGATCAAGCATGCGTGGCTGGAAAGTGGTGGTGTCTACGGTTACCGAAAGATCCACGACGACCTGCGTGAGCTGGGCGAGTCTTGTGGCCGTCACCGCGTGGCCCGCCTGATGAGGTTGGAGAAGCTGCGCTCGCAGACTGGTTATCGTCGGCGCCCTGGCTGTTATGGCGGCAAGCCGACAGTAGCCTCGCCCAACCGCCTGGAGAGACAGTTCAAGGTCGCAGAACCCAATAAGGTCTGGGTCACTGACATCACCTACATTCGCACCTATGAAGGCTGGCTGTACTTGGCAGTGGTGCTGGATCTGTTTTCACGCCAGGTGGTTGGCTGGTCGATGAAGCCACGGATGTGCAGCGATCTAGCAATTGATGCCTTACTGATGGCTGTGTGGCGGCGCAAACCCAAGCAGGAAGTGATGATCCACTCAGACCAGGGCAGTCAGTTCAGCAGCCTGGACTGGCAAAGTTTCCTCAAGGCCAACAACCTGATCAGTAGCATGAGCCGGCGCGGTAACTGTCACGACAACGCCGTGGCAGAGAGCTTTTTCCAACTGCTGAAGCGCGAACGCATCAGGCGGAAAACCTACGGCACTCGTGAAGAAGCACGCGCTGATGTGTTCGATTACATCGAGATGTTTTATAACCCTAAACGCCGGCACAGCAGCGCTATGCAGCTATCGCCAGTGGATTTTGAAAAGCGCTATTTCCAGAGCTTGGAAAGTGTCTAGGAAAGCCGGGGCGATTCAGAACTGTGGCGCGGGGAGAGTCCATTACAGCATTCAACTCGTTCGATACGCTCACTGGGACGGGCTAAAGCCGGCCCCTTAACCAAACGTTATGCCGCACCAGTTGCTAACGCTGGTGCCGCGTGGCCCAACGAAATCGAGAACTTATGTCCTATCAAACTGCGGTCCTGTTAGGGGCATCCGGCTCAGTCGGACAGGCTCTGCTAGCCGAACTAGTAGGTAGCAGCTTTGACCGCATCATCGTCATTACGCGACGGCCGCTCACCCAGCCATTGGACGCGAAAGTAAGGGAAGTACTGGTACCAACCATGAGTCCCGAGAACCTTCGCCAGATAGCCGTAGACACCTTGACCCACAGCGATGGACCTGCGGTTGGTTTCAGCGTACTGGGCGTCGGTGCTGGGACCGCCAAACTTACTTTGGAGGAACATCGTGCGATTGATGTCAATCTCAACGCCGCTTTCGCACGAGGTCTGAACGATTCTGGGAAGGTTCGACATCTGGCGTTTATGTCGGCAGCAGGAGCGGATATCAACGCCAAAACCTCCGGTTCCGGTGCACCTGGACTGGCTCGTTACGCACGGGTCAAAGGCGAGGCTGAAGTGGCGGTAGTGGAGCAAGGTCCATCGATCGTGAGCATCTTTCGACCAGCTTTGATAGTGGGCTCGCAACATACACCCAAGCTGCTCTCAGTCTTTCTGCAACTGCTCGCACCGCTCACCCCTGCAAAGTTCCGGCCAATTCAGACGACACAGATCGCCAAGGCGATGGTGGCTATCGGCCAGCGGACGCCAACTCAAGGCGCGGTCTACCACTATCCCGAAATGCTGGTGCTGATCGCAGGCATATGAATCACTTGAGTTTGCAATGCTCGCCAAGTGCGGCCTAACCTCTCGTTCAACCGGACCCGCTACCGCGCTTGCCTCCGCAGGCCGGTTAACGCGAACGTTAGGCAGCAGAATGAGTAGTTTCGCTTACGAGGCAAAATGCGTAGTGATGGAGCAACCCGACGGTGATTTTCACCTTGTTGGTTTTGCCGATCAGAAGTTTGATACCCGTCTTTACCTGATGCTCCAACGGGCCTTTGAGCACGATGAGCAGGATCACGCCCTTGGCATGGATACGTATCACCTAGAGTGGTGCAGCCAGGATAAATCAGGATACGGCGGGATTTCTCGCTTTGAGCTCAGCCCAAATGGTGCTGACGTCACCTTTGAGCCGCAGGCCGCTGCAGCGCTAGACGACATGGATCACCTGACCATCTCTTTCCACCTGAATCAGAGTGAGTTCTTGGCGCTACGCGAAGCCCTTGGTCACATATTCAGTGGTAGCGACTGTCTTAGCGTTGCTGGTGTCTAGAAACTTATTCAAACAGAAGCCACTTCATGGCGCCTTGATTCGAACGCTATCAACCGGAACAGATACTGTGTCACAGCTCGACGCCCCCTCATCGAAGCGGTCTAACTATGCCCATAACGCCGCAGAGCCTTTCAACTACATATGCGTGAGGTGCCATGAAGTACGTCGTATTCATCAGTGACCAATCCTGCCCCGACGGTCTGTATACCGGCCCGGTCGCGCCGCAAGATGCGGCCTATTTCACCCGCGGCGTGCTCCCTCATCTGCAACCGCTGAGCGAAGAGGAGTACCTCGACGGGCCCGCCGCGATACTGCACACCGGTGCGCGTTACAGCTACCTACTCAGCGGCGAAGACATTTACTGGTGCGTGGAATGGCAACCGGGCCTTGTCGTGGTGAAGTTCTCGCCCGATACCAGAATGGCCTGGGCCGCGTTGCGCTCCCCGGTGCCCAACTTCGGAGGCCGTGCCGCCCTGGAGGTCGACGCGGCCCAATACGATGGAGACGACGAGAACCATCAATACAATCTGGTTTTCAGAAGCTGGGATGCGCAGTTCGACGAAGACCACAGAGTCTGGGGCGCCTTTGAACCCGCATCGCCCGGCGAAGAGGCTGCGTTCAACGCAGCCATAAGGCACGCCAACACGCTTTCAGAGCAGGATCACTGCGACGACGAGGAGCATCGTGAGCGCCTGCGGCGTTTTACTGCTCGCTGTGGCGAAGGCATCCGGGTCAGATATTGACGCCTGCCTGGCGCTCCCTGTCGACGCTGAGCGCCCCGAATATCGAGCCTCCGTGCAGCCCCTTTACATGAGATCAGACCCGTGTCGGAAAAATTACCCTGCAAGAGCTGCGGCGCATTGATTCTTCCCACCACGGCATTGAGGACCGACGGCCTGTGCATGCCATGCAAGCAAGGTAATCGGGAAAGCCTGGAGAAGTCGAAAGAGCGATCTCGCCAGCAGAGAGCCTACGATCCGCAGCGCGCCCACTGGCATCACCTGGTCGATAGAGCCCACGCCAGCGAGCAAGCGTTCGCGTCACTCACTCAGGAGGAAAAGCTCTACTACGCAGTCAGCGTGTTGGAGGGCGAGGTGTACAACGGCGGCATGCACCAGTTCTTCAGTAACAGCTCCGGCGCGCTGTATAACGAGGCGGTCGAGGGGCTGAAGGAACTCGGCGCGACACAAGCATTGGCCTTGTTGCAACGTGCCGCCCAGGTGCTGTTCGGCAACAACCAACCGCCTGTTGACCGCCATGAACGCTGGCAGGCCATGCCGCTCTACCCGGAAGATGAAATGGCCACGCTCCCCGACTGGAGCATCGAGCTTGAGGAAATAGACAGGGCCTACTGGATGGATCCTGACGGTTTAAGCGAGAAACTGGAGGCCTACTTGAAAAACACCGGCCTGCTTAAGCCATTTGAAAAGCCTGCCAACTAGCGGATAGCCAGGTGGGGTGGGCAACGCGAAGCTTGTTCAGCGCGCTCTGCAAGCGACTGAGCGTTTAGGATCTAATATCGCCGCGGTGGATGGAAACAGCGCCATCGTACCCTCACAGGCAGCGACATAGCGGTAATCCATCGATGAGCATTTTCGAAAAATCCTGGGCTCGCGCCTGGTCAGGCCTCGGCCTGCAGCCTGATGCCAACCTGTTCGAGGCGCTGATGGCTGCCTATGCGGAGCCTCAGCGCCACTACCACTCCCTGCAGCATTTGCGGGAATGCCTGGCGCACTTCGAGCAGGTTCGTGAGTTGGCCGAGCATCCAGAAGAAGTCGAGATTGCCTTGTGGTTTCACGATGCCGTCTATGACGTTCGCGGTACGGCAAATGAGCGGCAGAGCGCCGGCTGGGCTGTGCGTGCCCTGCAGGCCGGCAACACATCGCGATCCACGCGGAACCGCGTCGAGCAACTGATCATGGCCACCCGGCACGATGCAGCGCCTGTGGATAGTGACGAGCGTCTGCTGGTCGATATCGACCTGTCGATTCTCGGTGCTGCGCCCAAGCGCTTTGCCGAATACGACATGCAGGTGCGGGCTGAATACAGCTGGGTGCCTGAAGCCATCTACGTCATGAAGCGCAAAGCGCTGCTCAGCTCATTCCTGGCCCGCTCAAGCATTTACAGCACGCCCCATTTCTACGGACGCTATGAGGCACAAGCGCGTATGAACCTGGCGGTACTTGCCTGATTGGCAAAGCTGATGGGTAAACAGTCGACAACCCGGTAGAGCGGCTCTCTGCGCTGCCGCGAGTTCCCTCGCCAAGCGACCACGCTGTCTTACTTTGTCCAACCTTCACGCCCATGGATGCATACGATTCGCGCCTGCAAACGATTCGTAAGGACTATCCATGCACACGCCCTTCCCTCGCCGCCCTGTCGGCACGCTGATTCGCCTGGCGACGCTCTGCCTGGCCACTGGCAGCACTCTTGCCCAGGCCGAGCCCCTTGAACTGGACGACATGGTGGTGACCGCCTCCGGCTTTGCCCAGAACCTCGAAGACGCACCGGCGTCGGTTACCGTGATCAGCGGCGACGACCTGCGCAAACGCTCGGTGCAGAACCTGGCCGATGCCGTGCGTGATGTGGAAGGCGTGGTGGTCAACGGTGGTGCCAACGAAACCGACATCCAGATCCGCGGCATGCCCGGTGACTACACGCTGATTCTGGTCGACGGTAAACGCCAGAGCGGGCGCGATTCGCGGGTCAATGGCAACCGCGGTTACGAGCAGAGCTTCGTGCCGCCGGCTGCAGCCATCGAACGTATCGAGGTGGTGCGCGGGCCGATGTCGTCGTTGTACGGATCGGATGCCATCGGTGGGGTGATCAACATCATCACCCGCAAGGTGTCTCCCGAGTGGGGCGGCAACGTTTCCTACGATTATTCGGCGCGCCCGAACAGCGATCAGGGCCATGCCCGCAACACCCAGTTCTATCTCAATGGCCCGCTGGTCAACGAAGTGCTGGGCCTGCAGGTGTGGGGCAACTACCTCGACCGCCAGGCCGATGACGATGTCGAAACCAACGAAGGTTTCGCCAAGTCGGACAACAAGAGCCTGACCGCGCGCCTGGCCCTGACGCCGAGCGAGAACCAAGACTTCCTGCTCGAAGCGGGCGCCTCGCGCCTGAAGAACGGTGACGGCCTGAGTGCCAACTGGTCGACCCGGGAGCAGAAGAACAACCGCGATCACTGGTCGCTGACCCACGAAGGCCGTTGGGGCTGGGCCGATTCGACGCTGTCGTTCGCCGAGGAAACCACCAGTCGCGAAGGCAAGGCCACACCGGCCCAGGCCGATGTGTTCGGGCGCAAGCCGGAGATTCGCAACCGTGTGCTGGACGGCAAGCTGGTTATCCCGACCGACTACCACGTCACCACTGCCGGCGTGCAGTGGAACGAAGCCACCTTGACCGACTGGAACCAGGCTAACCGTGGCACCGCTCGCGAGCGCGAGAACGAGCAATACTCGGTAGTGCAGAAAGCCTTGTTCGCCGAAGACGAATGGTCGATCACCGACGATTTCGCCCTGACCACCGGCGTGCGCCTGGACCACCATGAGCAGTACGGCAGTCACGTGAACCCGCGTGTCTATGGCGTCTGGCACCTGAATAACGAGTGGACGCTGAAAGGTGGCGTGGCCCGCGGTTTTAAGGCGCCGGAACTGCGCGCGGTAATCGACGACTACGCGGTGGTGCGCCGCAACCGCTTCGTGCAATTCGGCAACTCGAACCTCAAACCCGAGAGCAGCACCAACTACGAGTTGAGCGCGATGTGGTCGAACCGTGACGACCTGTCGGCTGGCGCCACGCTGTTCTACAACGACTTCAAGGACAAGCTCTCCACCGTCACCACCAGCGAGCAGTGGCAGGGCCTGACCGTGATGGAGCGGGTCAACGTCGACAAGGCGGTGATTCGCGGCCTGGAGTTGAGCGCCAACTGGCAGGCGCTGAGCAATGTCGCGATCAAGGGTAACTTCACCTACCTGGATTCCGAGCAGAAGAGCGGCGTCGACCAGGGCCGGCCCCTGTCGCTGACGCCCAAGCGCAAGGCGAGCCTGCGCGCCGACTGGGACATCAGTGACCGCACCCTGGCCTGGGCCGCAACCCATTACAACGGCGAAGAGTATGGCGCCACGCTGACCGGCCAATCGTCCCGCGCTTACACCACTGCCGATATCGGCGGTTCGTACAAGCTGACCGAGTCGCTGACGCTCAACTCGGCCATCTACAACCTGGGCAACAAGCGCTTGAATGACGAGGACGACGGCACGGTCAATTACGGCCGCACCTATTGGCTCGGTGCGTCGCTGGACTTCTGATGACCTGACCGTGGGAACGATCACAAGGGGCAGCCAGCATGTTGTGGGAGCGCGCCATGCGCGCGAATCGCGGCCGTGGATTGGGCGCCCCCGCCCGCTCCCACAGGGTATTGCCGAACCGCTGCCACCGCTTTGTAACTTTCGAGATGAGTAGGCAGGGTGGCGATCCGCTTCAGCTCGGCAATCGACCCTGACCCATGACCGCTTTCGCCTCCGGCGCGTCCTGCCTGCTCATCTCATCGGCCCGTCTGCCCAGGTACCAGCCAAGCGTTCCCCAGACCAAGGCGCACAGCGCGCCAACCACTGCCACCAGCACGGCCCCCTGGCCGAGCAGATCCAGAAAGCTCTTCACCCAGCCGCTGAGCGCATCGCCGGCGCGGTAGACCACGGTGTCGATGAAGTTCTTCGCCTTGTATTTGCTCTCCGCGTCCAGCGGGGCGAAGAGCATTTCCCGGCCGGGCCGCACGAAGGCGTATTCACCGATACGCCGCACGATCATCAGCGCGGCCAGCATAGCGAAGGTAGGCGCCAGGGCGAGGCCGATGAAACCTACGCAGACCAGCAGCGGCACCATGGCCAACAGCACCCGCACGCCCAGCTTCTGGGCGATGCGCCCGGTGATGAACAGCTGCGACAGCAAGGCGCCGGCCTGCACGAGCACATCGATGATGCCGAACACGCGAATCTGCGCGTCGCGGTCCGGGAAGCGTTCGGCCACCAGGCGCGCCTGCTCGAAGTACAGAAAGGTGGTCACCGTGGCGAGCAGCACCACGAACCCGGCGATGGCCAACAGATACGGCGATTGCAGCACCCGCGTCAGGCCGCTGAACGGGTTGCCGGCCACCGGCTTGCGCGAACTCTCGGCCTTCACCGCGCCAGGCCGGCCGGCGCCGCCGACTTCCCGCCAGCGCATCAGCGGCGCCTTGAGCGCCAGGGCGACACCCAGCAGCACGCCAGCCAGCAGCACCAGCCCGCTTTCGCCGACAACACCGACCAGCAACGCGCTCATGGCCGGCCCGACCAGGCCGCCGACACTGGCGCCGGCCGCGATGAACGCGAACAGGCGCTTGGCCTGCTGGCTGTCGAACACGTCAGCCATCAGGCTCCAGGCCACCGATACCACGAACAGGTTGTAGACCGAGATCCACACGTAGAACACCCGCGCCAGCCAGACATTGTCATCACCGAGCTGGAACAGCACGGCGAAGGCCAACAGGTTCAGGCAGAAGAAGCCGTATACCCAGCTGACGAAGTGGATGCGTGGCACCCGCGAGCTGAGCCAGGCGAACAGCGGCACGGCCACCAGCATCACCACGAAGGTGGCGGTGAACAGCCATTGCAGGTTGTCGACCCCGGCCATGATGCCCATCGACTCGCGGATGGGCCGCAGCATGAAATAGCCGGAGAACAGACAGAAGAACAGCGCGAAGCCGGCCAGTGCAGGCCCCAGCTCGTGGTGCTCGGCGTTGATGGCGGCGCCGAGGCGCCGCACTAGCGTTGTTGAAAACATGATGGGCGCTCCTGGCGGTTGGTCAGCGATAGGTGACGCCGGTCAGTCGCTCGGCGACCGTCCAGAGGCGCGCTGCGGCCTCGCCATCCTGAGCAACCGCCGGTACCGTAGCCAGGCCCAGCGGCCCGCGTTTTTCTTCCTCGCCGGTCGGCCCATAATAGGCACCGCCCTGGGCCTGGTGCGCGGTAGCGGCATACAGCGTGGGCAGTGCGCCCTGGGCTGCGGAGTGGTACTCATCACGATCCTTGGCCCAGTTGCGGCCGAACTCGCTGTCCAGCCCCGGCCCGCGGGCGATCAGCTCGGTCACGGCCACGCCGGGATGCGCGGCGATGCTCTGGATGCCCCAGCCCTGCTGCTGACTGCGCCGTTGCAGCTCGAAGGCGAACATCAGCGTTGCCAGCTTGGACTGCGCATAGGAGGCGTAGGGGTTGTAGGCCCGTTCGGACTGCAGGTCATCGAAGTCGATGTTGCCGCGTAACACCGCGATGCTCGACAGGGTGACCACCCGTGGCGCGCTGCTCTTGCGCAGCAGCGGCAACACATGGCCGGTCAGGGCGAAGTGACCCAGGTAGTTGGTGGCCAGCTGTAGCTCATGGCCATCGGCCGAGGTTTGGCGCTCCGGCGGCGCCATGATCGCCGCATTGTTGATCAGCCCATCGAGGCGCGGCAGCTTGGCATTCAGGCGCTCGCCAAGGGCTTTCACCGAAGCCAGGTCGGCCAGGTCGACTTCCTCGAACTGTACCTGGGCGCCGCGAATTTCCTCCTTGATGCGCGCCATCGCCTCCCTGCCCCGTTGCGGGTTGCGGGCCGCAATCACCACTTCGGCACCGGCGGCGGCCAGCGCCTTGGCATCTTCGTAACCCATGCCGCTGGTGCCGCCAGTGACCAGGAAGATGCGCCCGCTCTGGGAGGGCATGTCGGCCAGGCTCCAGTCCGGCTTGGGTGGGTTCAGGGCGAAGGCAGTGTTCGCCTCGAGGGCGAAGCCCAGGGTCAGGCTGAGCGTCGCCAGCCACTTGCGCCGGGCGGCGCCAAGGCTGGTCAGGGTGGGCGTTTGCATGATGTTGGTTGTCATTGTTCGGTCCTCTCGTCGGTGGGAAGTCCGACGGCTCGCAACAGCGCGCCCCGTCGACGAGAACCATTGTTCAACGGGCAGCATGCCACGATAAGCCGTATAAAACTGGACGCCGTGTACGACCAGCCGTACGATCAAGGCATCCCGTTCGCGAGGCTTCACATGCGCCAGCCCAACCTGACGGACGTCGCCCTGTTCGCTGCCGTGGTCGAAGCCGGCGGTTTTCGGGTGGCCGCGCAGAAACGCGGCATGCCGGCATCGTCGATCAGCGACTGCGTGCGTCGCCTGGAAAGCGACCTCGGCGTGCGTCTGCTCAACCGCACCACCCGCAGCGTGTACCCCACCGAAGTAGGCACGCGGCTGCTGGAAAGGCTGCGCCCGGCCCTCGCTGAGATCGATGCGGCTTTCAGTGACCTCGACGACGAAGCGCAACAACCCGTGGGCACCCTGCGTCTCAACGTGCCGGTGCCCATCGCCCGCTTCGTGCTGCCGCACCTGGTTCCGGCCTTTCTCGAGCGCTACCCCGGCGTCAGCGTCGAGGTGACCATGGACAACACCTTTATCGATATGGTCGCCGCCGGCTTTGATGCCGGTGTGCGCTACGAGGAGAGCCTCGCCAAGGACATGATCGCCGTGCCCATCGGGCCACGCCGGCAGCGCTTCGTGGCCGGCGCATCGCCAAACTATCTCGAACGCCATGGCACGCCGCAGCACCCCCGCGACCTGCCCGAACACCGCCTGATCGGCCACCGTTTCGAAAGCGGCAAGCTGGGCGTCTGGGAGCTGGAAAAGGCTGGCGAGATCGTCCGCGTGCCGCCCCAGGGGCCGCTCTTGTCCTCCTCCCAGGATCTGGAAGTGGGCGCTGCGGTGGCCGGCGTCGGCATCATCTACACCTTCGAGGAATACCTCGGCCCGCTGTTCGAGCAGGGTGCGCTGGTGCCGGTACTGCCCGACTGGTGGCAGGCCTTCGACGGCCCGTACCTGTACTACAACGACCGCCGCCACGTGCCTTCGCCGCTCAGGGCATTCGTGGATTTTCTCAAGGCCGAGAACGGGGGCTGAGCCAGCTCACCCCTGCGCCGGTAAGCGCACCACCGCGCACAGGCCGGCAGGCGGGCGGTTTTCCAGGCTCAGCTCACCACCATGGGCCTGCACGCAGGCGCGAGCGATGGCCAGCCCGAGGCCCAGGCCTTTGCCACGCCGCTCGCCACTCAACTGCACGAACGGCTCGAACACCTGCGCCAGCTTCCCTGGGTCGATGCCTGGGCCGTGGTCGAGAATTTCCAGACACAGCTCGCCGGACGCATGGCGCTGCAGGGTGACCTGCGCATCGCCGCCATGCAGCAGCGCGTTGTCGATCAGGTTGGTCAACGCCCGCTTGAGGGCCAACGGTCTGCAGCGGCAGAACAGCTCATCACCGAGCCGCCAGAAGACCGGCTGATCGAGGGTGCGATAACGCTGCGCCAGGTCTTCCAGCAGCCGGTTCAGGGACAGCCGCACCGTCGGCTCCTGCACCGCATCGTCGCGGATGAAATCCAGCGTCTCGGCGACCATGGCGCGCAGCTCGTCGAGGCTTTCCAGCAGGTCCTCACGCAGCGGACCGTCATCGAGCAGTTCGAGCTGCAGGCGCAGCTCGGTGAGCGGCGTGTTGAGGTCATGGCTGAGTGCCGCGAGCATTCGCGTGCGCCCTTCCACATGGCGGGCGACACGCTCCTGCATGCGGTTGAACGCCTGACCCAGCTCCTGCGCCTCGCGCGGTCCCGCTAGCGGCAGCGGGGCGATCCACTCGCCCCTGCTGATGCACTCGGTAGCCGCCGCCAGGGCAGCGAAGGGCCGCACCACGCGGCCCATGAAGAACAACAGGATCAGCAGAATCGGCACGATGCTGACCGGCAGCGCATAGGCCAGCAGGCGGCTCCACTCATAGGCGCCGGAGGGGTGCTGCAAGGCATTCAGATACTGCCCGCCGGGCAGCGCGATACTGCTGCGCAACCGCAGCGGCTCCCAGCCTGCCGGGCTCAGCACATCCTCACGGGCCGGGCCACCACCGACCCGCTCGAGCTGCATATGGATCGCGCTCGCCGGCAGCCGCAGCTCCGCGGCCAACTGGTCGGTCAGGCGCCGTTCTTCGGCATGCATCGAAAACGGCTGCACATCCGCACCACTGGCCACCCAGAAGCGCGCCTCGGCGCCGCCCATGGCCGCCAGCAATCGCCCGGCTTCGACCGCGCTCAGCTGCGTGGCACCGTGATAGGCGGTGCTCAACCGCTCCAGCACCTGAGCACGTGACAGTGGATGCACCAGCGCGCCGGTGCGCTGCAGCAGCAGCACGGCAATGGCGTGCGACGCGAGCAACGCGATGAGCAGCAACACCGCCAATTGATGGACCAGCCGCTGCGGCCACAACCGCGTCAATACCCTCATGCGGGCATTACGTCCGCCACCAGCATGTAGCCGCCACCCCATACCGTACGCAACAGGTCATCGCGCCCGGAACGGTCGATCAGCTTGCGCCGCAGGCGGCTGACCTGACGATCGACGGTGCGGTCGAATACATCGCTGTCCGCCCGGGCGGTCAGGTCGATCAATTGCGCGCGGCTCAACAGCTGATTGGGGTGTTCGAGAAACACCTGCAGCAAGCGCCCCTCCGCGGTACTCAGGCGTATGGCCTGTCCGCCGCTGTAACAGAGGCTGGCGCTGCCACTGGCGAATGCCAGGCCGGCAAAGCGGTAATGACGCACCTGCGCGGCGGGCTCGACCCGCGGCGGCTGCGCCACCACCGAGCCGCGCCTGCGCAGCACGCTGTTGAGGCGAGCCACCAGCTCGCGCGGCTCGAAAGGCTTGGTCAGGTAATCGTCCGCGCCCAGATCCAGGCCACGAATACGATCGCTGGCGGTGTCGCGAGCTGTGAGCAAAATCACCGGCATGCCGTTGCGCCTGTGCAGCCGGCTGCACAACTCGAAACCGTCGCCATCGGGCAGCATCACGTCCAGCACCACCACGTCGAACGGCTGGCTGTCGAGCAGTTGCCACATGCCCTCGGCGCTTTCCGCAGTGCGCACATCGAACCCATGCTTGCGCAGGTAGACGGCCAGCGGCTCGCGAATCTTGCGATGGTCATCGACAACCAGCACACGCGGAGTGGCAAGCGAAGAAGGTCGGTTCATGGCGGCGGCGCAGGACTATTCATGCAGAGGATTATCATTTGCATGCCCATGATAACTCAGCGCCGTCCAGGCTGCCGAGTCGCCACGGCGCTTACACCATTTGCTGACATGCGGTTTCGCGTCGCACGCGGGGCGGCTTATCATGCCGGCCATGATCAAAGATCCGTTCCAACGCCTGAACCTCGATCGCGAGGTGCTCAGCGTCAGCCAGCTCAACAACCGCGCGCGCCTGCTGCTCGAAGATGTCTTCGGCGGCATCTGGGTCGAGGGCGAGATTTCCAACCTGGCGCGCCCGGCCTCCGGGCATATCTACTTCACCCTCAAGGACAGCCAGGCCCAGGTGCGCTGCGCGCTGTTCCGGCAGAACGCCGCACGGGTGCGCCAGGCGCTGCGCGACGGCCTGGCGGTCAAGGTGCGCGGCAAGGTCTCGCTGTTCGAGGGCCGTGGCGATTACCAGCTGATTCTCGACGCGGTCGAGCCCGCCGGCGATGGCGCCCTGCGCCTGGCCTTCGAGGCACTGAAGGAGAAGCTTGGCGCCGAAGGGCTATTCGCCGCCGAAAGCAAACGCGCCCTGCCCGCCCACCCACGGCGCATCGGCATCGTCAGCTCACCGACCGGTGCGGTGATCCGCGACATCATCAGCGTGTTCCGCCGCCGCGCGCCGCAGGTCGAGCTGAGCCTGATTCCCACCGCCGTACAGGGCCGCGAGGCCACGGCGCAGATCGTCCGCGCGCTGAAGCTGGCCGATGCCCAGGGCTTCGATGCCTTGATCCTGGCCCGCGGCGGCGGCTCCCTGGAAGACCTCTGGTGCTTCAACGAGGAAGCCGTGGCCCGCGCCGTGGCCGCCTGCGTGACGCCCATCGTCAGCGCGGTAGGCCATGAGACCGATGTGTCGATCAGCGATTTCGTCGCCGACGTGCGCGCGCCCACCCCGTCGGCCGCCGCCGAACTGTTGGCGCCGCACAGCAACGACCTGACCCAGCGCGTCAGCGTGCTGCAACGACGCCTGACCCTGGCGATGAACGGGCGCCTGGCCCGTGAGCGCATGCGCCTCGACGGTCTGACCCGACGCATGCGCCATCCCGGCGAACGGCTGCGCCAGCAGGCCCAGCGCCTCGATGATCTGGACATGCGCCTGCGCCGCGCCTTCGTGCAGCAGCTCAATCAGCGCAGCCATAAAGTGGCGCAACTCGAAGCCCGCCTGGCCGGTCAACACCCGGGGCGCCATCTCAAGTTGCTGCGCCAGCGCCTCGACAGCCTGGCCGACCGCCTGCCACGGGTGATGAAGGAAGGCCTCAAGGCACGTCGCCTGGCGTTGCAAAGTCAGATGCAGACGCTGCACGTGGTCAGCCCGCTGGCGACCCTGGGCCGTGGCTACAGCATTCTGCTCGACGAGCGTGGCCGGGCGATTCGCAGCGCGGCCGCCACCCAGCCCGGGCAACGCCTCACGGCGCGCCTGGGCGAAGGCGAACTTGAGGTGCGCGTCGAAGACAACCACCTCGCCCCCGTCACGCTATCGCTGCTCGACTGATACCAATTAAGGAAGCTCCATGCGTTCGTTGTTGTTGCTGCTTACCCTGTGCCTCGCCCTGCCCGCCCACGCCGAAGGCTTTATCAGCCGCCTGCTGAACAAGCCGGTGCCCGGTGGTGTGGCAGTGGTCGACCTGGGTGCCTCAGCCAGTGCGCCAAGCGCGACCTATCAAGGCAAGCCGGTGCTGGTGGTCAAAGAGGACGGGCAGCGCTGGATCGCCATCGTCGGCATTCCATTGAGCGTGAAGCCCGGCACCCAGCAGCTCGAATCCGCCGGCCAACGCCTGAGTTTTCAGGTGGGCAGCAAGAAATACGTCGAGCAGCGCATCACCATCAAGAACCAGCAGCAGGTCAATCCCAACGCCAAGAACCTTGCGCGCATCGAGAAAGAGCTGGCCGAGCAGACCCGCGCCTACCAGCAATTCAGCCCACGCCAGCCAAGCAACCTGCTGTTCGACAAGCCGGTCAACGGCCCGCTGTCGAGCCCCTTCGGCCTGCGCCGCTTCTTCAATGGCGAAGAGCGCAACCCGCATTCCGGCCTGGACTTCGCCGCCAACCGCGGCACGCCGATCAAGGCGCCGGCGGCCGGCACGGTGATCCTGGTCGGCGACTACTTCTTCAATGGCAAGACGGTGTTCGTCGACCACGGCCAGGGGCTGATCAGCATGTTCTGCCACCTCTCGGAGATCGGCGTGAAGGTCGGCGACGAGCTGCCCCGCGGCGGCGTGCTCGGCAAGGTAGGCGCCACCGGCCGCGCCACCGGCCCGCACCTGCACTGGAACGTCAGCCTCAACGATGCGCGGGTCGACCCGGCGATCTTCATCGGTGCTTTCAAGCCTTAGCGGCTAGGCGCGGATCGCGTATAAGCTGAGGGTTACCCGCGCATCGACCTGACTCAACGCCATACAGGACGACTGCTCAACCTACCCCTGGGGGCTTTGATGATCACCGTCCATCACCTGAACAACTCGCGCTCGCAGCGCATCCTATGGCTGCTCGAAGAGCTGGGCGTCGAGTACCAGATCAAGCGCTACGAGCGTGACCCCAAGACCATGCTCGCACCGCCGGAGCTGCGCGCCGTGCACCCGCTGGGCAAGTCGCCGGTGGTTACCGACGGCGACCTTACGCTGGCGGAGTCCGGCGCCATCATCGATTACCTCGCCAACCGCTACGGCCCGCACCTGCTCCCCCCTGCCGATAGCCCCGAGCGCCTGCGCTGCAATTACTGGCTGCACTACGCGGAGGGTTCAGCCATGCCGCCGCTGCTGCTCAAGCTGGTGTTCGACAAGCTGGAAAGCAGCCCGATGCCATTCTTCGTCAAACCCGTCGCCCGGGGCATCGCCCGGAAGGTCAAGAGCACCTTTGTAGCACCGCAACTCAAGCTGCACCTGGACTACCTGGAAAGCGAGCTGGGCAAGAGCACCTGGTTCGCCGGTGAACAGTTCAGCGCCGCCGATATCCAGATCAGCTTTCCGCTCGAAGCTGCCGCCGCTCGCGCCGGCCTGGACGCCAGCCGCCCGCGCCTGAGCGCCTTTCTCGAACGCATCCACGCCCGCCCCGCCTACCGGCGTGCGCTGGAAAAGGGCGGCGAATACGCCTACGCAAAATGAGGCGGTGATCGGCGTCGTGCGATGGGCGCCCATCACCGCAGCGCGGCTCGAAACCTGCGCATCAACTGAGCCAATGGTTACCAAAGATGCGCAGATGTCCGCCAGCAACCTGGGTTTGCTAAGGTACGCGCCCCATCGCCCGGCGCGGCGGCGATGGCGGCCATGAAACCAGCGAGAGATGCGATGAAAGAACACTACCAGGCCACACTCGCGTGGCTGCAGCAATACCCCGAACTGCATACCCTGATCAGCTTGTGCCTGCTGCTCGCCGGTGCCTGGCTGGCCAACTGGATCGTCAAGCGCATCCTGGTACGCGGCCTGTATCGAGCGCTGCGCTCCACCGCCATGGGCCAGGACAAGGCATTGGCCGACTCTCACGTGGTGCGCCGCCTGGCCAACATCGTGCCGGCGCTGATCCTGGCCAGCGGCATCAAGGTGATTCCGCACTTGCCGGCGGCCGTAGTCACAGTGGTGGAGAACGTCTGCAGCGCCTTCATCATCCTCACCATCGCTCTGGCCATCGGCGGCGTGCTGAACCTCGTCAACGCCTTCTACCAGCGTCGCCCGAATGCACACCTGAAACCCATCAAGGGCTACATCCAGGTGGTGACCATCGTCATCTACGCCATCGCCACGATCCTGATGATCGCCACGCTGATCGATCGCTCGCCATTGATCCTGCTTTCCGGCCTCGGTGCCATGGCCGCGGTGCTGATGCTGATATTCCAGGAGAATCCAAAGAACTTCCGAGAATCCAGGAATGCAAAGATGGCGATATGGACAGCCACCTGTATCCGTTACCCCGCTCCAAGATAGATCCAGATCTCGAAGAAGCCTGCCAGGCACCCCCGGATGGAAAAGCCCATCGCAATCTCTAAAGACCCCGGTGAGCTTTGCCCACTTTCGTGGGCCCCGTGAAACCAAACCACCGACTCGCCACCTGCCCCGCCCCAACACCCTCAGCGTCTTCAACTCCAGCGACATCTGCGGCTGTCCAGGTCGAAACCTCGTTCCTGAAGATCTCACCTGCCTTGAACGGCATAATTGATACCGCCTCCAACTGGCCGACACGCCGATTCTCAAAGCGATCGACATCGTCCAGCCTCAAAAAGTAGCAGCCGCCATAGCTAGAAAACACAAGCCTAGCGCTTGGTCGAAGCTGCAAATGTTCCCGGAGCAGCGCAAGAGCTGCGCCCGGCCCTCGCACGGCCTCAATGGCCAGGATGAATTTGTTAGGGCCCAGAGGCACATCATGCAGAACTGCCTGTTCATTGGCTCCACACGACTGCCGATGCCCATCGCGATCCGCATCATTCATCTGAGTCTCCTCCACTCAATCCGATACCCTACCCGTCCAGTGATACCCCACCAAGGCCGCTAAATTTTGATCCCAACCCCCTCAAAATCTCTCTTAGGCGGAATTTCCTTAGGCGACGAACCAACATCCACCTTGAAAACGCACACATCTGGCCAACTCTCATGGCGTCCTTTAGGCATCGCGCAGTTTTTTGAGAACTATCAACCCATCAACTAGCTCAATACTTAATAAATCTCCGATGCCAACGCCCATAGCCGCAAGCATATCCGGCGGAAGGTCGATTATGACATCACCGCTACCATCGCCAGGATCTTGGCATATCGCTGTCGTGGGTACTTTGCGATTCATAGTTTCGTCTCATGCAAAGCCTATCCGACTTAAACATTCATAAGCGCTAAATTTTGATCCCAAACTCCTCAAAATCCCGCTGCAGAGTTTTGTGACTCAGTATCCCTGGAATCTTAAAGAAAAATCGGTAAGCATAGAAAAAGAAAACTGGCATTAGAAGCAGCCCTAAGCCATATGTCGCGATCGCAACAATTACGGAAGCTGGCACTGCTGCAACAGCATATATTAAGCCTTGCACCCGAGCCCCACGAACAACCTCCTTTATCTCGTCGCCATCAAAAAAGAACTCGCCTCTGCTATTTTCAAAACCAACCACAACCGTAATTTTTTTTGAAGTCTCCTTCACGAACCAAGTGCGCGGAACATCTTTGTTATACGCACCTTTCCTATCAATGTAATTGGGGACTAATAAACCCTTAAAATAGATCGTGTTACCTGATTCATCTTCAGCCCTCACGCGCTTGTAAAATGTCGAGGAGTTGCCCGTTTCATTGTCCTTGTGGTTCCTAACCGTTACGACAATTTTGCGCATTTGAGACATAGAAAATCCTTATGTAATTTACAAGCGAGTTAACCTATGGGCGCGACCAGTCGCGCCATATAAGCGAAATCTGGTAAAGACTGAACGCAAATATGCAGCCGGCCAGATTTGGAGGCAATTCTTGTCAATAACGGTGAGCCAATCTAGGACTCAAGCTTGAAGCCTTATTGAAAAACCATGTCGATATAGACGCGCCCCGATGCGGTTTAGAATTCCCCGACCCATTAGCTATTCAATGCAGCTTTTGCAAATTCGATCAGATTAGAAAAGTCGCCCCGCCCTGTACGACTCAAATGAAACCCAGCAAGCCCAGCAGCCCGTGCTCCATCCCGGTCGCATCTGATCGAGTCTCCGATCATCACCACCCTATCGCCTCCCAGCTGCTGACCCGGTTGCCCCCCCAGATCGCGGCACACCGACTGGTAAATGATTGGATTTGGCTTCATAGCGCCAATCTCGTAGCTGAACCCGTAAGCATCGAGGCCAGGCAGCAGTTCGCGGACAGCTGGGCCGTAGCCAGAGGCCAGGTTTGAGCACAGACCGACTTTGATACCTGTCCCTTGGAGCAGCGCAATCGCCTCATGAGCGTCGGGGTAGAGCGTCATGCTCGCAAGCTCTTCATTCAGGAGCCGGTCTAATGCATGGAGCTTCACGTAGCCCACGCGTATAGCTAAAGCACTCGCAGCGTCCTCCCAGTCAAGTTCGCACGTCATCAGCATCTCGACTTTCTCTCGGCTCAGGGAGGCACCTTGAGTACGCCCATGCCTCAAAAGGTGTAGATAAGGATCTCGCCGCTCTTCGATTTTGATCAATGTTCCGAACACATCGAAAACTGCAGCTACTGGCTTCACCATACCTGTTGCCCCACCTTGATCTGTGTGTTTGCGACTGCATACTTATTCGAATAGCACTAGGGCCACAACATCAGCTAATGAATAGTTTTCATGCCAGGTAAGTCAGCGACTTTTTCCGAAAGTGAGCTGGAACCTTCTGCGAAGTCAATGACAACGTAGTAGCTATTTAGCGTTTCAAATATCCAGTATTGGTCATACTCCCTGACTCCGACAATCACTGACGTTACTATCAAATGCCCATTGGCGAACTCATCTCTGTTTAGCCCAGCTTTTCTATGCTGCCACACAACACCTATTAACGATCCGCAGCCGAAGTGCGCACTTGTCAAGAAGCCCGTAATCGTAAATGGCCAATTGAGAAAAAATGCTCTGGCTAACAGCCGCCGCTGCGTAGCGTTTATATCGCGAGTAATGCTGGTGTTAGACACATTCAATCCTTGAGATTAAATCAAAATTAAGACCCCCTACACAGTCATTCTAATTAGTTATTTAAGGAACGATAATTAGACACAACAACATAGTGATCTTGACCGCACTCACTCTGCATCAGCCAAAAACTTCCGCGTTTATCCAATCGTCGTAGAGGGGGAGTAACCACGGTTTCGCCGTTGCAAATGACGCCTGCCTGGTCAAAAAATAACGTGGCCGCAAATCTTTTCCCTACCTGAGCCGCATCAGTCAAATACGCGTCTACAAGCACGCCCCAATCCTCGCGCGATGCCCTAAGTACAGCAGGTGGTATTTCTTCTACGCCACGCACAAAAAACTCCTACCAAATCTTTAAATTTCGAGAACCATGGTCGAACGAAATCCAGTCTCCTCATTGGGATAGCCCCTCGGATTAGAGATCACACGGCACCCGTAAAAATCTTCATCCACCGCGTCATGCGTGTGCCCAAAAATCCAAGCGTCCGCCTTACTCACAAGCGTCGGCCAATTGTTTGCGTAAGCTGCACTTAGGTGATCCTCGCCCGTTAAGCAAGCGAGCGGAGCATGGTGCGTGATCACGACTGTTTTGCCGCCAAATGGCTTCTCAAGCTCGGCTTCTAGCCAGTCGTACGCGACCCGATTGCGCTGGATCACGTCAGCCGGGCGCAGCTTACGATAGCTGTCACCAGCACGGATCAGCTTGTAGTCGTTCATCCGGCTGAGGGCCTCAAAGGCGGCAATCGGCGCATTACCGGTGATGGAAAAGTCAGTCCACGCAGTGGTGCCAAGGAAACGCACGCCATCACGTATGGATGCCTGGTTTTCCAGGAGGTGTACGTGCGGTGCTGCTGCAGCCTTCATCTTTTGCCACGTCCGATCGAGGTGCCCCGAGTAGAACTCATGGTTCCCAGCGATCATTACTACCTGGCATTTGAATGCGTCGTTAGCCCAATGCACGGCCTTTGACCCTTTGCCAATATCACCAGCCAAGACCACCAGATCGACATCGATATTCGGGGGCTTAAAGCCCACTCCGAACTCAAGATGGAGGTCGGAATAAATCAAAACTCTCACTCTGAGTTACTGCCCTTCCAGGGCGCTTGCTAAAAAGACCGTGCGCCGACGCTAAACCTATCTGCGCGCTGGCGAGGAGGAATTAGCCATAAATTGACCTACCACCCTGCGAGCAGATGCTCATTCACTGCCAAAAAAACCATATACGTGAATATATACATTTGTTTGGCGCACCTCAATGGCGGCATACCGTCGATTTTTGCCGGGAATGCCAGATGCAGCTCCGAAATGCCTTCGCTCATGCGCTACGGTTGTTCCGCACGCGCAGAGGAGCGAGCCAGCAAGATCTTGCGAGGGGCTTAGATCGCTCTCACATCAGCAGGCTTGAGACTGGGCGGCACAACCCCACCCTTGAAGCCAGTGAGTCGCTAGCGGAGTCAATGCAGGTTCAGCCGCTGTCTTTGCTTGTCGTTGCATACGCGATCAAACAGGGCTCGACTCCAAGGCTGGTTCTGGAGCAGGTTCGCGCAGAGCTTGAGAGCCAGGATCTCTTAGATGAAAAGAGGGGCGCGGACGTGCCTGCTCCGCTTCACCCTCTTCGCGCTAAAGCAGCCGAAACGAACGTAGCCGTTCAAGCGCTAAAAAAGGCAGGGCTTAGCCGAGAACGAGCAGCTCGGGAGCTCGGGGTGTCACGGTCGACGGTGAATCGGTATTGGAATTAGGCTATTCAATTGATGCTCCGCGTGATCTGCTTTGATCTGGGACGCAGGTGACACTGAAGACTTACTTAGGCATTACCGGGCCTCAGCTACCTTGGAGCCGATATCTGAAAGCCACTGCCTAGTGTCCTCGGCGCCGATCATGGACATCGAGCGCCCTCCGAATCCACTGTGATGATTCGGAAACCTAACCGATGCGAGGAGGCCTAGAGGCCTAGATCACTAGCGAAATGCTCATCCCTCATTCGGGCCGGCGCATGACCATCATCCACTAACTTTTGGCGCAGACACCACAGCAAGTGACTCCGTAGCGCGACACGAATTTCGACTCCGCCGTTCGCAATATGAAACCGGCCTGCGGCGTGGTCGGAAAGCGCCTCAATGAGCACCTTCAAACCCCGCGTACCAATGGCCTGACCGTACACCCAAGTAAGCCCATCGAGCCCAGGGTGTAGGGGCTAGTGATTCTGACACTTTATTCCGAAGATCCTGAGCCACTCGCGCTGGTGATTCTGACCCAGCCACTCCAGTGGTTGTGACCCACTACGCTGACGATGCTGACCCTCCACCCAAGCGCTAAATCTGCTCCCCCTCACGACAGGTCACCGCAATTAAATGACGAAGGGGCCATCGCCCCTTCGTTATCGATGATTACGTCTTGGCTGCTTGTTTACGCAGTGACTCGCCCTTGAGTCCTATTCGGTGTGACCGGTGGACGATACGATCTAGGATGGCCTCGGCCAGCGTGGCGTCGTTGAACATACTGTGCCAGTGCTCAGTAGGGAATTGGCTAGTGATGATCAGCGATCCGGCCTGCATCCGCTGATCGACAATATCCAGCAAGGTATATCCCACCGTGGGCTCCACCGGTGCCAA
Organism: Pseudomonas sp. URMO17WK12:I2; assembly: GCF_003253735.1. Lineage (GTDB taxonomy): Bacteria > Pseudomonadota > Gammaproteobacteria > Pseudomonadales > Pseudomonadaceae > Aquipseudomonas. The sequence continues at coordinate 394,280 of NZ_QKYW01000002.1, forward strand.
CCCGAAGTCATCGAGGATAAGCAGGTGAGCTTTGCTCAAGGCTGCTCGGTACTTGGGTAGAGAGCCATCACCAATGGCGATTTGCAGCTCTTCATAGAGTTTCGATGCGTTTTTATAGATCACAGAGTAGCCCTGTCGGCAGGCCTGGCTGCCAAATGCGCAGGCGAGCCAACTCTTACCTGTGCCGGTGGCTCCGGTCAGCAGCAGGTTCTGTTGCTGAGCGATCCAGGAGCATCCCGCCAGACCGGCGATCACTTGCTTATCCAGACCGCGACTGCTGCGGTAATCCAGATCCTCAAGGTGCGCGGCATAACGCAGTTTCGCCTGCTTCAGTAGTCGAGACAGTTTGCGGTTCTCGCGCTCGCTGAGTTCACGATCCACCATCAGGCCGAAGCGATCATCGAAGGGAAGTTCCTGCATGCGCGGCTGCTCAAGCTGATCGCGGTAGGCCTTGGCCATGCCGGACAATTGCAGTTGCTGGAGCTTGCTTTGGGTCTGCTGATTCAGCATGTCGAGCGATCCTTTTCATCAGCAAAGTAGTGGGCACCACGCAGGTTCTCGTGAGCGGGTGTTGAGCTGGGCAGAGCTTTCAGACCAGGACGCTTGTCGGGCTGCTCGCGCAAGATGGATTGCAGGCTTTTCAGGGCGAAGGTATTAATGGTCAGCGCATAGGCACAGGCCTCCTCCAGTCGGGCATCGCCATGTAAACGAGCCTCTTTACGCAAAGCGCTGGCGGCCTTGTACCCGTTGGCCACATCGGTACGTTCGGTCAGGTGATACTGCAAGTGACGTAGCAGCGCAGGCCCGACCCTTTCGCCCCAAGCGAGCAATGCGGCGGGCTCACTCTCAGCGTAATACTGGTGGTTGGGCGGCCTGTGCTCCGGCTGCATGCTGATCCCAGAGACATACTGCCGGGGATGACTACTGACACGCAGATGGTTGTGAAAGACCTCCACGACCTCGCCCGTAGCGCGCACATCCACTTGCTGCTGCACCAATCGGCTCGGTACGGAATAGTGATGGTTGTCGTACTCCACTAGGTAATCACTGCGCACCCGCACCTTGAAGCGCCAATCGGCATGCTCATAGGCGTGGATCGGCAGTGGCTGGAGAGCAGGCTGTTCCACCTCGACGAACAGGCTGTGCCGACTGCAACCAGGCTGTCGCTTGAATGGGCGCTGATTGAATGCCGGTAGCAATTCCAATATGGCCTGATTTAGTTCTGCCAAGCTGAAGAATCGACGGTGACGCAGGGCTGCCAGCAGCCAGCGCTGAATCAGTTTCACTCCGGCCTCCACCTTGCCCTTGTCTTTAGGTTTACGCGGGCGCGCCGGCAAAATGATGGCCTGGTAGTGCTGGGCCAGTTGCTGGTAGATCAGGTTGAGCTGAACCTCATTCTTGCCATGCTTGATCACAGCCGCTTTGAGATTGTCGGGAACAAGCAGGCGGGGTACACCTTCGAAGAAATTGAAAGCCTGCACATGGCAGTGCATCCAGTCTTCAATCCGTTGACTCCAGACTGCGCAGGCGAAGGTGTAGCTGGAGTAGCCCAGCACACCGACAAAGATTTGCGCCATCCGAGGTTCTGATTGACCGTCCAGATAGACCGGCATGGTCTTGCCGGAGAAATCCAAAAAGAGCTTGTCGCCAGGCTGATGCAGCTGACGCATTGCCAATGGCTGCTGCTGTAGGAAGCGGCGATAGCTGGACGTGAACTGCGAATAGGCTATGCCGCCTGGCTCGGTGGCCCGCCATTCACGCCATAGCAGTTCCAAGGTGACGCTGGGGTTGCGCATCTCCGCATGCACCCAATTCCAGTCGGGACAAGCTTTCAAGCGAAAGCCACTGAATGGCTTGATCCCCAAATGATCATAGAGCTGTTCATCACTCCACCCGGCAAGCTGACCCAAGTCGAGATCAATGCGCTCCAAATGGCGTTGTAAGCGCTTGAGGCTGTTGCGCGAAAGCCCAGTGCTATGAGCAATTTCGCGCGTTGATAGACGTGTGCCATAGTGCAAGCGCACGGCTTCGCGCAGGAGGCGCGGTTCAATCCGGACTCTCATCCATACTCCTTCGTACCCCGTGAGTGGGGCGCTGAACGGCAGGCAGTACCTGCCCCTCGGCCTTGACAGCCGATAGAAGGACGCTGAGAATTCACAAGCGTTGAAGGTGCTTATGTCATCTGGAAAAAGGCTCGGAGTTGCTGCTCCGGGCCTTTTTTGCGTCCACAGTTTTTGTTTGCCTGTACGATCTAATCGATAACCTGACTCCCTATGGCTCTGTGAGGCTCAACTGCTATGGTGGCTCGATACTCCAGCCTGGGCTACAAGCCAACGCTCTACCTCCTGCTTGAGAAATAAGCGGCGGCGGCTGACACGGAACGATGGAGACATCGGTAAGCCCATGCTCAGCCGGTTGCGCGCCGTATGCTCAGAAATCCTGAGAATCTGGCTCACCTCCTTGAGTGTCATCGTTTCCACCGTTGTCTCCTTGCGTGGGCAGCAATATCCCGATGCCGCATGCTAGGTACTAGGCGGATGCTTAACTACTAGCCAGATTGGACACTTGATTTGCCTCTCTACATAGATGACGTATTTCTCGACTCTCTCGCCTATGAGGAGGTGGCAGTTGCTCTCTGGGCAATAAGGTTGCACGCCTCTGACGAGGCTGTAACGCCAACCATCGCGCTTCGGCTGATCAGGCAGTATCTGCAACCCCTGATCCCTCCCGAGCACTGCCATTTGCTTTATAAGCAGCGGGTGCCGACGTGGAACGGCATTTGGGGGATTTACGCCTCACTAGGGTTTGCTGTTTGCCAGAGCAACGACCCTCGCCTACTTGAAGTGATGAAGGCAGTGCAACTGATCCATGCCAACACCACATGGCCGCCAAGGGAATACACCTTCCCCACCGTCGTTGAAGTGACGAACTTCCTCAGCATATGCAACCATCTGCAAATCCCGGCTCAGGGTATGATTCGTGCAGAAGACGGATCCCAAATTGACCTTTTCAGCTTTTGCACTTTGTGCTGGCGACAACCACTGACAGGAAGAAAGCTCTGCGCACACCATGCACCGAATGCTCCGCTTCAGGACGAAGTCGGAACGCAGGCAGCTGCCGCGCGATACAAGTCAGGTGTTCGCCAGAGAGAACGGTTCGATAAGGAAGTAAATCGTATTCTGACCAAGGAAGTGACCGAGTTTCATGAAGGGCTCTTCACGCCCGTCGTGCTGTTCCCCGAACAGGATATAGCTATCTGGCTGACCGAACGCCGTCCTCTGCTGTGGCGATTGCTTAGTGAGCGTCAGCAAGAACTCAACGATGGAAACGCAGTTAGCTTGCTGCTTGATCTACTGCACAGCCCTGACGGACTGCCGCCCAAGGCATATCAGATTTACCGACAAATCAATAGGCACCTGCAGGGCCATCCGCTTCTGATTTGGCCAATGCTCATGCGGGCCGAGGGGTGGTACCGATGTCGAGAAAAAGTGCGGGGGCAATGGGGCGGTAAACGCTCTGGTGCAGGGCGTCCCGTGCAGCTAGCCACAGAACCGCCAGCTACCTCCCCAGATGCCGGGACGCAGGTCACGGTTACGCGATTATGAACCCTGATGAAATGCTGGTAGGTCTTCACATCTGATCATCCCTAATGAGCGTTCGCTTTGGGTCTAAATCGCCCCCTCGCGACCGGCAGTAATCGGCCTAGGCTTTGTAAAAACGTTTTCGAGTGCGATAGGTGCGCAGAGCCGGACTGAAAATTGCGCCTATGGGCGAAATGCGTATCTGCTGACGAGCCGATAAATTTCAGATTTCACGTAGACACACGCACTTCAATTTTTGCGAGGCGTTTTTACACACTCTTGGCCTATCGCTGTCTTTCGATGCGTAGGACGCAGGTTCGATCTCCCCGCCCCGGCAATCATTGCTACAGTCGATTGAATGTGGATCTTCTGGTTAATCCGAGCGTGCGCTCTCAGATTTTGCATTCTTGACTTGGTTCAATAACCGTAAAAATTGTTAGCTATTGAGGCAGGCCTTCACAGTGTCATCCAGGATGGCTATCAGCTCGGTGATGATTATTTCCGCGGGCCAAATGAGTTTCTTATCGCCCATGCATTTTTCTAATGATTTTTGCTATGGCAGTCCACTCGGTGTTGGCCAGATCCATCGTAGCATTTTAAGACGTGGCAGCTACATGCTGGCGAAATATCAGATACGTACTCGTACTCACGCCACCGAAAAACCAGTGGCGTGAGCTAGCCTATCAATTATTTGATGTCACGGCTTGGCAACGTGCCAGACTTGGTTGACGCCGTCACCAGTTGTATCGCCTGGCTTGACATCTTTGACCCAGCTGTAAAGTGGCATGCCTTTGTATGCCCATTGTTTTGTGCCATCGTCTCTAGTAACGATAGAGTAATCATGCTCCGCTTTCGCGTCTGCGGATACCGCTAAAGGTGGCCAGTTTGCAGCGCATGGCCCATTGCAGGCCGACTTGCCCGAGGAGTCCTTACCAAAGGTATAAAGAGTCATACCTTTGGCGTCTACGAGTACTTTTCCCTTGTCCGTTTCAGCAACCTTGACTGGCGCATCGGCGAGCGCCAAACCCGACATACAGCAGGCGGTGACAGCGACGGTGAAAATCATCTTTTTTAACATACGTATCCCCTTCTGGTGTTTTTAGCTTTTAGAGACTCACCTGCTATCTGGAGCAGCACGTGATTAAATAGTAGACGCCGTAGAAAAAACGTCCTGATATCATTTTTGCTGGAGTCCTGTTCGCCCCCGGCCCTGTGCTTTCTCGATTGGGCAACGCGCCGCTCACGGTCAAGCATCACTCGCTAATCCCAATGAGTGAAGGCGACTCATCCACCAGAACTCATCACTTTCACTCATTATTATTTATCCAGTCGTGGATTATTAGCAGTCCCCCGATGAAGACCAGGGCTGTCCAGTCAGTCGGCCTCGAGCGTCGAAACCACCTTGTTGCTGGCGAGATCGACTGTGGAGATACTCAAGTCCTCGTTGAGGACATAAGCCTTCGACTTGTCTTTGCTGAATACAATGGCCTGGCGGGGCGCCTTCAAACCGGTCACAGTCGTCGTCACTTTTAGCGTTTTGGTGTCGATCACTGAAAGGCTGTTGTCACCCAGGTTACCAGAGTAGACGTGCCGCCCGTCTGGAGTCAGAGCTGCGCCGTAGGGGTCTTTGCCCACCATGACCGTGGTTGTGATTGCGCGTTTTCGAGTGTCGACAACTGCGATGCTGTTACTGCCACTGTTAGCCGCGTACAGCGTATTACCGTCGGCTGATATGGAGATGGCGCGCAACTTGTTGAAGCCAGTGATCTCACCTTTGATCGTATTAGTTTTGCTGTCGACCAGGGTGATTTTGTCGCCAAGAAAGTTTGTGACATAGACGGTTTTGCCGTCAGGGCTTAATCGGATGCCTTGGCGCGGTTGGGAGAAGCCAGGTACCACAGCGACTGGCCGCTGGTGATCAAGATCAATGACCGACAGCGTGCTGGCCGCTTCATTGTTGACGTAGAGCAAGCCTCCGTCCTTGCTGAGTGTGGTACCAAAAGCACCTGCGCCCAATGGAATATCTGCGATCACTTTTAAAGTCTTGGTGTCAATCTTGCGCACGACCCCCAAACTGCTGTCGGAGAGGTAGAACACATCGCCAGTTGGCGAAAACACAATATTTCGCGGCGTGACGTATCCGTTCAGAACCTGCCGAACCTTGCCGTTTTTCAAATCATAGACCACTACATCTGGACGCTGACTGTACGAGACCACCGCCGTCATTTCATCTGGGCTGACAGCCAGCGAGTTGTTGCGAATATCGCCGTCAAACGTCCATCGATCTTGCGCGGCTAATGCGTTCATCGTTGTGGTCAACGCAACGCCCAGCGTCAGGGCTTTGACGGTTTTATTTATCACATTCATCAGAGCTTCCTCATAAGGGTAAGCAAGGCCTTCAGTCGCGCCTTGGCAAATACAACTCGTTCATTGCTGCAGGACAGTGAGTTGACCTTATGCGTCTTTGATAAATTCCGGAAACGACTTGTTTTTGTAGCGCTTACCTGTTTTTTAAATAGATCAAGCTATTTCTGGCTCGCGAATTGACTGCAGCTTTCCCAGAATCGCTCAAGCCCAGACGAGATATACTTGTCCCGGTGGCGGATCAGAAAAAAACGTCGGGTCAGTGCAGGCAAGGCGTGCGGCAGTTCAACCAGGACTTGGGAGGCAAGTAGATCCCGAACTACCCAGCGGGACAGGCAACTGATGCCGATGCCTTGTGCGAGGGTATGCTTGATAGCCTCTGAACTGCCGATCTGGCGGGTTTCGGCGAGATCGTGCAGATGACGCAGCAGCAATTGTTCGACTTCTTCACGGGTACCAGAACCTGGCTCGCGCAGTAGCCATTCAGCAGTACGAAAGTCATTAAGTGTGACCTGCTGCTTTAGCGCCAATGGGTGCCGTTGGCCTGCGACAATAAGCAGTTCATCAACAAGCCAAGGCTCAGCACGGAGTTCGGGCAGGTGGCAAGGCCCCTCAATCAGGCCCATATCAATGTCGAAATCAGCGACTCTCCTTGCGATAGCCATGCTGTTGGCCATGTCGATATCGACCCTCAAATGTGATGCTGATTGACGTAGCTCACCGAGAATCAATGGCAGAATGTAATTGCCTATAGTGGTACTGCACCCTACCCGCAAGCGTGTCTTCATCCCAGCATGGCCTGGTAAGAAGCCGGCCTCTATCTGTTGTGCGTTCTCAAGCATCCTTCTGGCTTGAGGCAGTAAGGCGTGGCCGTTATCGTTCAGCACTAAACGCTTTCCTACTCGGTCAAACAGCCTCGTATCCAAGGCGTTTTCCAACTCGTTGAGTGCGGCGCTAGTTGCAGATTGGGATAGTGACACTGATACGGCTGCGTTGGTGGTGCTACCGTGTTGTGCAACGGCGCAGAAAATTTGTAGCTGACGCAGGCTTAGCTTCAAAAGATCTACCCTCAAAATCGGTAATGAATACCTATATTATCCGTTTTTACAGCTATTCCCATCACGCTAGGCTTCAGTAATGTCAGATTGAACGCATACTGAGACGGAGCGCGTAAATGAGTGATACACGACTCGCAGCTATTATGGGCGGCCGCCATCCACTGGCGGCTTTGTCCAATCCAAGAGAGGCGATCCGGCAGTTCACACCTAACTGGTTTGCCGCCACGATGGGCACCGGCATTCTGGCCTTGGCCCTAGGGCAGTTGCCGGGTCACAGTGCGCTGCTTGCAGGTGTTGGCGAGGCCCTTTGGCTGTTCAATATCCTGCTGTTTACCGTCTTTACCTTGATGTACGCCGCCCGCTGGGTGTTCTTCTTCGATGAGGCAAAACAGATCTTTGGGCATTCCACGGTTTCGATGTTTTTCGGCACGATACCGATGGGCCTGGCAACCATCATCAACGGGCTGGTTCAGTACGGTCTGCCAAACTGGGGAGAGGGTGTGATTGCCCTGGCCCATGTGCTCTGGTGGCTGGACGTCGCCATGGCACTGGCGTGCGGTGTACTTATCCCATTCATGATGTTCACCCGACAAGAACACAGCATCGATCAGATGACTGCTGTATGGCTGCTTCCTGTGGTAGCGGCGGAAGTAGCAGCGGCGAGCGGCGGTATCATCGCACCGCATCTGGCCGATACCAACGCTCAGTTCACGATGCTGATCACCAGTTACGTCTTGTGGGCCTACTCGGTTCCGGTGGCCTTGAGCATTTTGGTTATTCTGGTACTGCGCCTGGCGCTTCATAAGTTACCGCACGAGAGCATGGCGGCATCGTCTTGGTTATCGCTGGGGCCGATTGGTACCGGTGCGCTGGGCATGTTGGTCATTGGCAACGATGCACCGGCCATCTTTGCCGCCCATGGCATGCCAGGCATAGGTGCGGTAGCTGCTGGCATCGGGGTGGTATCGGGTGTTCTATTTTGGGGGCTTGGCTTGTGGTGGATGCTCTTGGCACTGCTCATTACCGCTCGCTATGCGAAAGGAGGCATCCCTTTCAATCTTGGCTGGTGGGGCTTCACTTTCCCGCTTGGCGTCTATGCGGTAACAACGCTCAAGCTCGGTGTGACGCTGAACTTGGTCTTTTTTGATGTGCTGGGCGTTATCTTGGTGATGATGTTGGCCATCATGTGGCTGGTGGTTGCAACCAAAACCGCCGTCGGTGCATACCGTGGCAATCTGTTTGTATCGCCCTGCATCGCGTCGCTGAACGCCAAGCGCGCCGGTGCCTAACGATCAGACACTTGCCATCAGCGCCGCTCGGGTCAGAGTAGCGACAATGTCTTTAGCGACATCGGGATGCTGACACACCGAAAGAGGGCTCGGGTGGGGCATGGCGAGCAGCCTGACCTCAGGGCGATGATGCTCGATTTCGGGTGCAGCTCTCTGCGCCACGCGCCCAGCCAAGACCACAGCGCGCAGGCACGGGAGCAGATCCATTACCTCTTTCAGCAGAGTGACGCCCTCTGTGATTTTCAAGCGGCTGATGGCTTGGGCAGGACTGCCCAGATCCGGCAGCCATGGATAAATATTCCACAAGATGGTCTGCTCACGCGCGAGACATGCCTGTTCAAGAAAGCGCTTCAGGTTGCGTTGGGAAGGCCCGGTGTTGTCTCGGGAAACGAAGCGTGGCCACGAGCAATCCCTGGCCGGAGACTCCAGCAATATCAGTACAGAGGCATCGACCCCACCATCCATCGGATCAAAGTACGGCAGTCGTCTAGTTCCCAGGCTCCGGGCATCTACCCAGTTGTTTAGAATATCAACAGGCTGGGAGTACAGATGATGTCTGCGGGTATCTTGGATATTCATCTAGTCTCTAGGCGTCGAGGGGAAACCGTGCTCGCGTCAAGGATTGCAAAGCACTATTTACGTGACAATTGCGCGAGTGATATGTTGCTTCCAAGGAGATGGCATTCCTCCTCACAACCGCCCCGTGCTGATGATGCCTACGTGAACCCTGGACAGGGTGCGTAGGTGTGCTCCCTGTCCGCTAATCTAGGACAGGATCTTGACTCAAAATTCCGTATTACCTCTCTATCGCAATCTGCGTTTATCAGCACCTCCTCGGCCCTACCTGCTCAGAGGAGATTTACAGTCATGCTGAAATCACTCTTTGTCATCGCCATCGGCGCATCACTTGGTGCGTGGTTGCGCTGGCTCCTGGGTATAAAGCTCAACGCGCTGTTCCCAACTATTCCCCCAGGCACTTTGGTGGCGAACATGGTCGGGGGGTACATCATCGGCCTAGCCATCGCGTTCTTGGCCGCATCTCCCTCCTTAAGCCCCGAATGGCGCCTGCTGATAATCACGGGCTTTTGCGGGGGACTTACCACCTTTTCCACCTTTTCAGCCGAAACAGTTGCCCTAATCCAAGAAGGAAGATTGCTGTGGGCGCTTGGCTCAATTTCATTGCACGTCGTAGGTTCGTTAGCGATGACCGCTGCCGGACTACTGTCTTACCAAATGATTGGTACTCGCTGAGGAGATCAAAATGAAAGGCTATATGGTCGTTTTCTTCACCCAACAAAACCGTCGTTACCAAGGAAAGATGCTTGGCGAATGGATCGTTGACGTAGCTAAGGAAATGGGGCTGCGCGGTGCCACGCTGTGCACTGGAATCGAAGGTTTTGGACACACTGGAAAACTTCACTCATCGCACTTTTTTGAGCTGGCTGATCAACCCACGGAGATTCGCCTGGCAATCACGGAGGAGGAGTCAGAGCGGTTATTCAACCGACTGGACTGCGAGGAAATATCGGTGTTTTTCACGAAGACGCCAATCGAGATGGGCACGCTTGGAAAAACGCCTCCCAGCGATACCCAGTCCAAAACTTCGGAGCTATGAACATGAGCTATACGGACAGATCTTCGTTGACCGCTTCCTCAGTACACTGATGTTCTACTCGGCCAACTACGGGTTCGTTCCAACTACGCTGAGGGATGACGGCTATCCTCTCGACGCTCTGGTGATTTGTCCTTACCCGTTATCACCATAGCCCCTACAAGCCTTGGATGTGATCAGTGGCTCACCCAATCGGAGGAGGCCAGTGAGGAATGGGTCGACTCCAGTACCGAGCCCCTGAGACCTTCGAACCTCAAAATAGTCTCCCTGCAACGGTGAAAACGACTTCTTTTTGTCTGCTCCTAACTACTACGAAGGGCCGCTTTTGGCCGAGGCTGTGTAAAAACGTTTTCGAGTGCGACAGGTGCGCAGAACCGGACTGAAAATCGCGCCTCTGGGCGAAATCCGTATCTGCTGACGAGTCGATAAATTTCAGTTTTCACGTAGACGTGCGTACTTTAGCGTTTTTACACACTCTGGGCCGATAACTGCCCATCATCACCGACGGCAATCGCCCAGAAGCGGCTCTCACTCCAAAAGAAGTGCAAGGAAATTTCGACGTTCGCTACCTATGGCTTGGTGGGGCAGGATCGTCGGCGCAGTGGATTACAACCACTGGATTAGCTAGGCAGAACCTGCGGCTCGGATGGCGCACAATCACTGGAATTGGTTGCCACCATCACTGGAATACACACCCAGGGCGCCGCTTGAACGACTTAATAGCTCGAACGACAATTTGAATCATGTCATCCCCGTAACGCTCGCCGGCCAGCACCCACACCAGCGTCTCTGCGTCTGTCTTCAACGACTGTCCCTTCACCATCTGCACAGCCCACACGCACGACCAAAATCCCAGGCGGTGTGATAATTACCAGCACCTTACCCATGACACGTCGCAACCCCGGAGCGGATCGATGCTCATCGATTTAGAGCTAAATTACAACGACATGGAAGCACTGCTCAGACACTGCCACGATTACAAGCCGCGCAGTGGAGATGCACGAGAAGACCGCAGATTAATGAGTGCGCTCGAAGCGCTGGCAGAGGCGATTGATCTCGCTCGCTTGCACACAGAGCCTGACTGAGGCTGATGCCAACGTGTTGTATGAAACGGTAACGGTCACAGGCAGAACTATCCCGCGAAAAGAAACACAGCTGTTTGAGCTCAAAGCCAAAGTTGCAGCCTACGGCTGCAAAGGATGACGATTTCCTCCTGCCCCCCGCCCCTGGCCATCACCCTCCAACCCCTCCAGTCAACTCCAGAAGCCAACAGCAGAAAAGCCTAAAAGCCAAAGTAAAACCGTGGAGTGTCTAGGACTGCGGCGCTCCGAGCTACGCTGCTTTTTCTTTGCTCTCAAATATATAAACTCCGTCGTCTTTAAAATTTTTTAGGGGGGAGTTAAAAAAGCCCCAAAAAATGACGGATCTCCGACGACCGGTAGCTTTGTCTGACACTACCCGAGAAATGTTTAGGATTTAGGTCTGATGCCACTACTGCCGCCAAGTCCAGCTCTCACCATTTTTCTCTGTGGTCGTGGGCAAAATATCGGCACATGAGAAGGAAGAATATGGAGCAGTCCGTGATGACCAATCCCCTCGTTACGCTGCCGCCCGAAGACGGGCGTGCGCAGGTGTCCGAGCTCGTGGAGCAGGCAAAGCGAGTTGCTGTCCGGTACCGACAACTAACTGGCAAGCCGCTAGGGATCACGGGAGAGATTGCTGAATGCGAAGCTGCTGCGATCCTTGGCTTGGATTTACATGCAGCACGTACAGCCGGCTATGACGCCACAGAGATGAGAGATGGGATCGCTGTCCGAGTGCAAATCAAAGGACGCGTGATTGGCAATCCGAAAAAAATCACTGGCCGTGTCGGCGCCATCGACCTCAGACAGCCTTTCGACGTCGTTCAGCTGGTTCTTTTGGACTGCGACTTTAACGCGTTCGCCATCTATGAAGCCGCAAGACCGGCTGTGGAGACTTTAATCACGAGGCCGGGCTCGAAAGCACGCAACGAGCGAGGGTCGGTTGGGATACCTCAATTCAAAGCGATCGCACGATTACGCTGGTCGCGCCCGTGAGCGCGGTCACCTTTAGCGGTTATCGCCAGCCAGCTTCATCACCCGATAGTCCTGAACCAAGACCAACTGTTTCATCATCTCGAAATCAGGGTGGTCACCCATGTGCTTTCGCAGCTCCTCGAAAGCACTGGTCGACAGGGCAATCGCGTATTTCCTCGTCTCACCTTGGGCTAGGTGGGGGATATTGAGCGCAATCGCATCGAAAAGCCCCTGCGCCGCCTCACGCTCAAGGCTCTGTACGCGCTCCTCACTAGGCGGAGTGAAGTCGAGCGTTGCCCGAATCATCCCCATCGCCATCTCGTTCAGTTCTCGGATCTGAACCCTGCTCGATTCCGAGAAAGGGATTGCTTCGTTGTGCGCAAGGTCGGTGAGGCCGCATAGCCGATCAATCTGGGCATGGATGTCACCTTTCTCCGTCGAGCCGCTCTTGTCCTTTACCAGATACCTGAGCTGATCCAGCTCTTCAGCGATGGCCGCGACGATGGAAGCTTCCCAAGCTGAAGCCTGCTGGTTGAACATGTTCTACCTCCTGCCATGTGGACTGGCGATATTACGCTCACTGCGGGGCTTCCGGTAATTCGTGAGAGGCTTGTGTAGCTGCTAATTGGTAACGATCTCAACAGGCAGAAACCGGCCAAAGGCGGACATTCGCCTTTAGCCGAATGGGAGAGAATTCCTCTGCTTTCTACTTGGTACAATGATCCAGCACCCGTTCTTACACCTTCGCCCGTTCCGGGCTACACGCTCCGGCTGCCTCCGATGGCAAGCCATCTGCACACCGTCCTGAAGGACGGATTATCCTCCCCTCCTTACGCGCGATCCTGAGCTCCGTGACTGCAATGCCCAGAAGGATTAGCGCCGCCCCTGCAAGTCTTTCAGGGGGCAAACGATCTCCAGCGAGAAAATAACCAAAAGCCCCACTAAACACAGGTTCGCAAATAAGTATTAGGGCGACCTTTTCAGGGGCAAGCACAGCCTGAGCGCGATTTTGAATGGCGTAAGCCAAGGCTGTAGCGAACAGCGCCAGCGAAATTATCGTAACTGTCGTAGGGAGCGCGCCGGGAAAAGAAAACTGGTTACCGGCTAAGCTCCATATCAAAGAAAGCGAGCCAACCAGCCCTAGCTGGATTGAAGTTGATGCCATGGAAATGGCGGGTGTTGTGAACGTTGAGACAATCACAATGTGTAATGCGAAGCATGCCGCACACCCCAAAATCAGTAGATCACCATAGTGCAGCGCGAATCCGTCAAGACTCAGTAAACCGAGCCCAAATACGGCAATCACTGTTCCTGCAGACTGCTTAGGACTTGGGCGTCCTTTACCTATGAGATAAATAAACAATGGAGTGAAAACTGTGCACAAGCCCGTGATGAACCCTGCATTGGAGGGCGTGGTGAGGGCTGTCCCTGAAGTCTGCAGTGAGAAAGCGACAAAGAGGACTATTCCGGCAAATACCGCACTCGCCCAATCACGCCGCCTCAAATATCGAAATGAGCGGATTGAAAATGGAATGAGCGCTAAAGCCGCTAAGGTAAACATCCATGCGTTCAGCGTGGATGGGGCCATGACTGTCAGCGTTTCGTGCTTAGCTACAAAGCTCCAGCCCCAGACAGCTGTGACCAGTAAAAGCCCGGTTGACCAGAAGGTTCTGTATGACATAGCTGTCCCTAGGCAGGCATTTATACCGAATGCCTTACCAAGAAGTGTATGTCAGCGGTACCCAGAATCTTCTACGGTAATTCAGTAAAAGGATGTTAGCAATCACGAACGCTGATGCTGGCGACTTGACTTGGAACCTCAAGATTTACAGGAGATCAACAAGCGTCACCGTGCCGAATGACCATTCAAGTAGATCTCTTTTCCAGCGATTTACCGTTCACCCGTTGCCACTGTGAAGGAAGATCCCTCACCACCCTTTCGGGGTATTTGCCTGAGTCAGGCAAGATGATTTTGGCGGACGCTTACACTATTTCTAAACTGGGCGCTTATGGAGCTTTGTCCTAAAGACGCGGGGCAAGAGAATCTCCGCCCCTTCAACTCGGCAACAGGTTCATCTCCTGGGAAAAGGTGATCGGCACCTGTGCCACGAAACGGCCGTCACCTGCCAGGCTCAACGCTATTTGTATGATGCGATCTTGGCGCCGCAGAGGACGAGGATCAGTAACGCTGAGGTGAAGAGCAAAGAGAAGCTCAGGGACGTGGCATGAGCGATAAATCCAATCGCAGCCGGCCCCATCAGTATGCCTAGGTAGCCGATCGCATTGATGACTGCCAGAGCTTGAGCGACGGGCATAACCGTCTGATGCCCCGCCTTGGAGCAAAATATCGGAACGAGATTTGAGATTCCTAATCCGACGAGTACGAACCCCAAAACCGAAACTATCCAATGGTCGACGCCCACCGCCAACGTCATGCCGCCCATTGCCAATACGCTTCCTACCAGTAGCACTGCTCGCGAGCCGACTTTGCTTACGATCCAATCGCCTAACAGTCTCCCCACTGCCATGGTCACCGAAAACGCGGCGTACCCGATGCCCGCAATATTAGGCTCCACGTCCCGGTTCGAAGTCAGATAGACGGCACTCCAGTCGAGCATAGAACCTTCAACCAGGAAAGCGATGAAGCACAGCCCCGCCAATAGCAACACCAGCTTGGTTGGCTTCATTTTGGCTGGCGCCCCCTCAAGCTCCGCGAACGGGAGCATGTGACGACCAAGAGATAAGAGCGCCACGCCCAATCCAAGAGCTAACATAAGGATTGACTGTACGGGATTGAGGCCTAGCCAGAGTAGTAGGCTTACCGTACCCGCGCCGAAAATATTTCCGACGCTGGCTAGCCCATGAAAGCCAGACATCATTTGCTTGCCGTAGTGGCGCTCAACAAGCGAGCCTTGAAGATTCATGTTTACATCGGCTGTACCGATGGCGGCCCCAAACAGAAACAAAAAAGTCAAGAGTGCCCAATATGAAGTAGCAGTTGCCAGGCCAATAAGGGCAACAGCGGTAACAGCGCTTGCAACATAGACAGTAGTTCTGCAGCCAATTCGATTCGCTAAACGGGCCACAAACGGCATCATGCACATTGATCCGGTACCAAGGCCCAGGAGTAGCAGACCAAGTTCCGCCTCACCTATCTGCGCCCTTTCCTTAGCAAATGGAACCAAGGGCGCCCATGCGCCCATACAAGATCCCGCTAGGAAGAATGCATATCTGGAAGCAGATAGCGTGCTAGAGGTAAAAAAAGCTTGTTCCTTACTATTCATCTAATAAAGCCTGTAGTTGGCAAACAGACGCCATGCCCGCAACTTATGTCGCAGACTGTTAATAAAAAATTGCTGACGCACGCGATCTTGAGGGCGAGGCCCATTTTTCACAGATGTAGCGCTCAAAAGTAAAAGACGCCCGGTGGGTAGCCGAGTTTTTCGCCGGCATCTTTGCCGAGACGCTTCAGCGCGCAGCCGCATTGGCAATAGCTGCTTTCCGTTTCGTGATTAAATTAATTCCACGTGCGTCGGAAATCATTCCGCATGGCATCGTCAGCGGCAATTTATCGAATCACGCGACAAGAATTTCCTACCGCAATGACATTCACCGTGATGTCTTTAACTACTACGCTGCCGGCACCAATGTCTTCGTCTTCTACCTAAAAGCAATAAGCGATTCGTCGAAATTTGCGTCATACAAAAACCATCAATAACACCGGGGCAATTTGTTCATCCAAGAAGTTTCCTTTCAAGGAGGGATTCGTTTTAGCCTCTGCTCAGCACCAGAAACCGTACAGATGTACGGTTTCTATCCTACCGTGAGCGCTGACTGAGGTCAATGAAATCGTACATTTGTACGATTTGACACCCTATGCTAATGTCACCGGCTGAGATAGGAGTATGCATGAAGACTGAGAAACGTAAGACTTGGCAGCAAGACCCTAATCGTAGGGAGCATATCCTCAAGGTCACCCTCGACTGCATCGAACTTCACGGGATTGCATGCACAACGTACCGAAAAATTTCCGAATTGTCGGGCGTACCTCTCGGTTCACTTACACACTACTTCCCGAGCATGCAGGAGCTACTGCTGGAGGCATTTCAGCTGTTGGCTCAATGCGTATCTACTCGATTTGCGGCTGCAATTCGAATAGCAAAGAATAACGAAGACGCCTGCCATGCGATCGTGGATGTTATCTTTGAAAAATCCACATTCGGCACTAGAACAATCCAACTGACTTGCGAGCTCTATAGTTTTGCGTGTCGTAGCCCTGTTATGAAGAATGTTATGAAAGACTGGATGCTTGAAATCAGAGGATCACTCGAACTCTATTTCTCCCCCTTGTCAGCAGTCGCGCTTGATGCTTTGATTGAAGGAATCATTCTTCATCGATCAGTAATTCCCATTGCTCGTGAAGACGCTTACAAAATGATAGTTAGGCTGTCGGATTTGTAATAGTAATTAGTGTTAGACAGAATGAAGAAGTCGTTACCTACAGAATATCCATGCTTATCCGGGAACGGTAACCGTAGCCACATCACCCTTCGTCGATGAGTCGAACATGATGGCCTCCGGGTGGCATACCCATATTGGTTCATCGCCTGAGACGGCCATGCTAGACATCCCCGCTCTTGATACCTGGGGAGCCACCGTAGAAAATTGCAATGTGTAACCCTCCCTAGGATTCTCGGTATAAAAAATCTACGCTTGAGGTTTCTTGCTGCTTGTAGGGACGGTGCTAAAAGAGCTGTGGGACGTCAGAACCCCCAAAGGCGTGACCTTTACGCCTGTAGATCCGACGTCCCTGGTACCTACCGTTAATCCAGCGCTCGTAGATCACTACGCTGTGTTTCGGCTCAGAGTTCATCGCATGCGTATATTCGAATATGAATATTATTGACGTTATTGACTATGATAGCGGTAGCGTATGAGCGTCCGCTTTTGGCCCAGAGTGTGTAAAAACGCCCGGACATACCCTTGCTATGATTTCTGAGAACTTCATCGCAAGGGAAGCCCATGAAACGGTTTATCCAGGGTGAGCACCGAGGGCAAAGCACCTTACTTCCCGAGAGGCTCGACGACTACGTCAGCGATTCCAACCCGGTACGGGTGGTTGATGTCTTCGTCGATGAACTCGACTTGGCCAAGCTGGGTTTTGATGGCGTCATTCCAGCCAAAACCGGCAGACCGGCATACCACCCTGCGATCCTCCTGAAGATCTATATCTACGGCTATCTGAACCGCATCCAATCGAGCCGACGCCTTGAGCGAGAAGCTCAGCGCAACATCGAATTGATGTGGTTAACCGGGCGCTTGATGCCCGACTTCAAAACCATCGCCAACTTCCGAAAAGACAACAGCAAAGCCATTCGCGGCGCGTGCCGCCAGTTCGTTGTGCTGTGCCAGCAGCTGGGGCTGTTTAGCGAAAACCTAGTGGCCATCGACGGGAGCAAATTCAAGGCAGTGAACAACCGCGACCGCAATTTCACCAGCGCCAAACTGAAGCGGCGAATGGAAGAAATCGAGTCGAGCATCAACCGTTACCTGACCTCCCTTGATGCAGCTGATCGGCAAGTGCCAAGCGCCGCTGAGCCAGATGTTACGCGCCTGGAAGAGAAAATCGCCAAGCTCAAAGCTCAGATGAAAGAGCTTCAGGCAATCGAATCTCAGCTCAACGACTCTCCAGACAAACAGGTTTCACTGACTGACCCCGATGCCCGCTCGATGATGACGCGTGGCGATGGCATCGTCGGCTACAACGTGCAGACGGCGGTCGATACCCAGCACCATTTGATCGTTGCTCACGAGGTCACGAACGTTGGCTCTGACCGCGACCAACTCAGCTCAATGGCTAAGCAGGCGCGGGAAGCCATTGGTTCAGAAACGCTGTCGGTCGTGGCTGATCGAGGCTACTTCAAAAGCGAGGAAATCCTGGCCTGCCATGATGCAAAAATTACCGCCTATGTACCCAAACCGATGACTTCAGGAGCTAAAGCGGACGGGCGTTTCAACAAAGATGCCTTCGTTTTTAACGCAGCTAAAAATGAATACGTTTGCCCAGCTGGTGAGGCATTGATTTGGCGTTTCTCCAGCGTCGAGAAAGGCCTGAACATGCACTGCTACTGGAGTTCGAACTGCCAGAGCTGCGCCCTGAAAACTCAGTGCACGCCGAGCAAGCAGCGACGAGTGCGGCGTTGGGAGCATGAAGCCGTGCTAGACGAAATGCAGAACCGGCTGAACCATGCGCCGGACATGATGCGAGTCCGAAAGCGCACTGTTGAGCATCCCTTCGGGACGCTCAAACAATGGATGGGATCCACACATTTCCTCACACGTAGGCTGGCCGGCGTCAGCGCGGAGATGAGTCTGAATGTGCTCGCCTACAACATGAAGCGGGTCATGAGAATCATCGGTGCCGAAGGCTTGTTGAAGGCAATGGCGGTGTAAAAGCCCCCGGCTTTTACTGCTCCAGGTGGAGCTAAAACGCTTCATAAGCGCTCCGGAGCGTTACCGGTGCTGATCGTGGCAAATACGTGGGCAATCGACTCGCCCAACTGCGCTGGGCCGAGGCATCCACGATACGAAAGTGTTTTTACACACTCTGGGCCGGAAGCAGTAAGTCGTCACCGGCAGCAGTCGGCCAGAAACGGACATCCTGCTGTAGCTCAGTGCGCTGGGTCAGACGTCCGCTTGTAAGGTGGATCAACAGGGGGGAAACAGTCTTTGAACTCGGCGTAAATGCCAGCCATTTTTCCTGCCTCCGGTGGGACGCCAGCAAGGATCAGAAGCAGGTTCCCCGCAATTCCGAGCAGCCCATTCGAATGCCGTATCTCCATCAGAACCAGCTCTAACGGGAAACCCTTTCCGTGTCGATTCACTGCATGGATGCCCCCGTGCACAAATGAACTCAGAGGCCGCCACGAGTAGTGCTTGAACTCCTTGAGATGCGTCACCGGAGCGTGCGGTGCCTTCTCCTCAATCGCCTCTAACATTTGGCTGAGCATGGGGATTTTGCTGGCTTGCTTAGCTGTTTCCTCAGTGAGCTCAGCAAGCATTAATTCAGCTTGGCTATCTGTCGCCACGTAAAGTGCCCAGAGCGCGCGAACAAGGGATTCATACTGAACCCGAAGGAGAGCAGCGGCAGATGTGTACAAGCCTGCTGCCACCAGATGCTTCACGCTTTGAGCATGCTCAAATCCCAGGCTAGCGAGTGACCTAGCTGCTCGGAGGCGATTGGTACCATCAAACAGTGGCAGTGCTAAGAAACTAGCAAGCCGGCCTTCTAGTAGCGCCGAGCGTGCGAGCAATTGATCAATGACCATTTCGAGTCTGCCTGATGAGATTCCTTATGCCGGGGATTCTACCGGCAGCAGGCCCTATCCGCTTCCGGCCAAATGCGGACATTCGACCCTCTGACTGCTAACGGCCAATTGCTGCCGGTCGCGAGAGGCAGCTTTTGGCCGGGTTAGCGACGGTCTGGCTTCGACCGTCGCTTTGCATAGTCAAACTTCGGTCTGTTCAGCCATCTCCAAGGCATCATCGACCTCAATCCCCAGATATCGAACAGTGCTCTCCAGCTTCGTATGGCCGAGCAGCAGTTGAACCGCCCGCAGGTTCTTCGTCCTGCGATAGATCAGTGATGCCTTCGTACGTCTCATGGCGTGAGTGCCATACATGGCCTGATCAAGGCCAATAGCTTTCACCCAGCTTTTTACAATACGAGCGTATTGGCGAGTTGATAGATGGTCGGAGGCATGTAACGTGCTCGGAAAAAGGCAGCCCTCGCTACGGAGCTGGGCTTGATGTATCCAGGTCGCGAGAGCAGACCTTGGTTGCTCAGTGATCACGAACTGTTCTGGCCGCTGCGTTTTTGCTGCATAGAAACGCATTTTTCGTTCTGTTTCTGACCGTCAAAAGTGCTCTAAAACGTTTTTACACAGCCTCGGTAAGAAGCGGACGTCAGACATCTGCGACTAAAGTTATTTAGAAGCGGCGGAGCGTAGTAACGATTGCATATTTCTCGGCTACGCTCCCAAAAACGGAGCGGCTTTTTTGAGCTCTCCTCGATTGGCAAGGGAGCCGAAACCCCATGGATAGCCTGCACGATATTCCTCAGCCAACTACCGTCCTGGTGGTCGACGACACCCCCGACAATCTGATGCTAATGGTCGATCTGCTCAAGGATCGTTACCGCATCAAAGCAGCCAATAGCGGCGAGAAGGCGTTGCGTATTCTTGAAAACGACCCGTTACCGGATCTGATTTTGCTCGACATAATGATGCCTGGGCTGTCCGGCTACGAGGTGGCAGAGCGCCTAAAGAATTCCCCGCGAACTTGCGGTATTCCAATCATCTTCCTTACCGCCATGGCCACTATAGAGGATGAGATCCTCGGCCTTGAGATGGGTGCTGTCGACTACATAACCAAGCCGATCAGCCCACCGTTAGTTCTGGCAAGAGTCGATACTCAACTCAAGGTCAAGGCGGCTGCCGACTTCCTGCGCGATCAGAACGATTTTCTTGAGCAGGAGGTGCAGCGGCGTACCCGTGAGGTGATGGCTATTCAGGACGTCACCATCCATGCAATGGCTTCGCTTGCCGAGACCCGTGATAACGAGACCGGCAACCATATCCGCCGTACTCAGCACTACATCCGTTTATTGGCGGATTTGCTGCGCGAACATCCACGATTTCGGCAGTTTCTTGATGAGGACACCATTAGGCTGCTGTTCAAGTCTGCGCCTTTGCATGACATCGGCAAGATCGGAATCCCTGATCACATTTTGCTCAAACCTGGGCGCTTCACCCCGGAAGAATTCGAGGTAATGAAGACTCACACCACATTGGGGCGCGACGCCATCCAGCATGCCGAGAATCAGCTGGGAGTGAAGGTTGATTTTTTACGTCTTGCCAAGGAAATCGCATACAGCCACCAGGAAAAATGGGACGGCAGTGGCTATCCAGAGGGGCTGGCCGCAGACGATATTCCTATCAGCGCCCGCTTAATGGCTGTAGCGGACGTGTACGACGCCCTGATCAGCCGTCGCGTGTACAAGCCAGGTATGCCCCATGAGCAGGCAGTCGGCATCATTCGCGAAGGGCGCGGCTCGCATTTCGATCCAGATATCTGCGACGTCTTTGTGGCTAACGCAGAGCGCTTTCGGGAAATATCCGAGCGCTTCTCTGATACCGACCAAGACATGGCCAAGCAGCTGGCAACGCTAGAGAGCATTGCCCAGCAGCCTTGAGTACAGTGCAGCCCTGCGAAGAGACGATAAATGACCCGATTATTCGACCTGCTGGAACGTCTTCCACTGGGGCGCAAGCTGCTGATTGGCTTCACCACGCTGCTCGCGATGATCCTATTGCTTGGTGTGCAGAGCTTACGTACTCAGAACTCTCTTAAGCACGAGATGCAGCAGCTGTATCAGCAAGACTTGGTGGGGATAGAACTGGTGCAGGAGGCCCGGGTGCAGTTGCCTCATGTGATGCAGGCCCTGCAAAGAGCGGTCGGCACCAACAATGCGGAAATCCGTATAGCTGCATTGACCCACATGCACGATGCGCAGAAGCGCTTGCAGGAGGCTGTAACTCAGGCACGCCCCACCCTGCGCCGACAGACTAGCCTGAACGGCTTGGCTGAGTTCGAGGCTTCCCTGCAACGCCTGCTGGACAGCGGTGATGATGCGCTCGCGCTGGTAGGTCGCGGCTATATGGGCCAGGCCATGGCTGTGCTCAATAGCCAGGAGTTCATCGATCTAGAGATGGAAAGTGACGCGCTGTTGGATCGTGTGGCGGAAAATAAGAGCGCCGATATCCACGATACGGCGAAATACCTCGCCGATTATGCAGTGCGCAGCAGCAATGTCACTTACGCACTGTTGCTGGGTGGTTCAACGCTGGCACTAATACTTGCGTGGTTGGTGAGCCGATCGATTCGCCTGCCTCTCAACCGGGTACGCGTTGCGGTGGACGAGCTGGCCTCCGGCAAGCTTGATCAGCAGATTCCCCATACAAACCTGCAAAACGAGACCGGCGACTTGGCGCGTGCCATAGCCAAGCTCCAGCTTGAGTCGCGTCAGCTTGAGCGTCAGCGCTGGATCAAGGGGCACGCTTCCTTGCTGCAGATCGACCTACAGCAAGCGGAAACGCCGCAGGATCTGGCCCAGGCCTTCTTCGGCCGCATAGTCCCGCAGTTGGGCATGTGTCAGGGGGCGCTGTATGTCCTCTATCAGGGAGCTTCACAGCTGCGATTGCTAGGAGGCTACGCCCTGGATGGCCAGAGCCCGCCGTACGTAGAGGTGGAGCTCGGAGAAGGGCTTGTAGGCCAATGTGCCCGTGATCACCAACCGCGTCAGCTCAACGATCTTCCAAAATCCTTTTGGCATGTGCGTTCCCAATTGGGCGAGGCTCGAGTCAGCCATCTACTGGTACAGCCGATAATGCGTGGCGAGCGTCTACTCGGCGTGCTGGAGCTAGCCGGGTTCCATCCTCTGGACGAGGACGAGGAACTGCTGCTGCAGGAGGTGCTGCCTAGGTTGGCTGGTGCGTTGGCGATCATGGAACGTAGCGAAGCCGCTCAGGCATTGCTACAAGAGACGCGTCGCCAAGCAGACGAGATGGGAAATCAAGCGCAGCAGCTGGAGCGCCAGGCTCAGGAGTTGGAGGCCCAGCAGGCAGCACTGCGAGCGACCGAGGCCTGGTATCGCGGCATCATTGAGGCGTCGCCTGACGGCATGTTGGTACTGGGTGCCGACGGCCGCATCATGATGACCAATCCGCAACTCGACGTTCTATTTGGCTATGAACACGGCGAGCTAATCGGGGCTTTTGTCGAGCGGTTGGTGCCGCATACTGCTCGCGAACGGCATGTTGGTTTGCGGGACGGTTTCATCGCTAGCGGCACCACGCGTCAGATGGGCGGTAACTTAGATGACCTGCGCGGCGTGCGCAAAGACGGCAGCCAATTTTCGGTGGAGATTGGCCTCTCCCATCTGCCTAGCCTCGAGGGGCGTGGTATTTGCGTCTGCGCATCGGTGCGTGACGTCAGTGAGCGCCGTGCGATGGAAACCAAGCTGCGCACGGCAAGTGACCGCTTGAGCCTGGCTCAGGAGGCGGGTGACATTGGCTTGTTCGACGTTGATTTGGTTACTGGTCACGACTACTGGACGCCTCAGTTGGAGCATATGTTCGGGCTCAAAGCTGGCGAATTCGGTGGGACCATGGCGCACTGGAATGCAATGCTACATCCCGATGATGCAGAAGCTGCTGATGCCTCTTACGCGGAGGCGATTATCAGCGGTATCGACCGCTTTGAACTGGACTTCCGCATCGTACGGCGGAACGACGGCGCGGTACGCACCTTCAAGTCGCTCAGCCGTTTCACTCGTGCCGCGGATGGCACGCCACTGCGTGCGACCGGTGTCAACATCGACATCACCGAGCTGGTCGAGGCGCGGGGGGTGGCTGAGGAGGCCACTCGAGCCAAGAGCGAGTTCCTCGCCAATATGAGCCATGAAATTCGTACTCCGATGAATGCCATCATCGGCATGAGCCACCTAGCGTTGCGCACCGAACTGGACAGCAGACAGCGCAACTACATCGAGAAGGTGCATCGCTCGGCGGAGAATCTGCTAGGCATCATCAATGACATCCTCGACTTCTCCAAGATCGAGGCGGGCAGAATGAGCCTTGAGCACATTCCTTTCCGTCTGGAGGACGTACTCGACAGCTTCGCGAGCATGGTCGGCCTGAAGGCCGAAGACAAGGGGCTGGAGTTGCTGTTCCATACCCAACCGGAATTGACTACTGCGCTGGTTGGCGATCCCCTGCGCCTGGGACAGGTGCTTATTAATCTGGGCAACAATGCCGCCAAGTTCACCGAGCGCGGTGAGATTGTGGTCGGCGCAGAGCAGATTGGTGCGAACGACGAGCAGGTTGAGCTGCATTTCTGGGTGCGTGATACCGGTATCGGTATGACGCCCGAGCAGTGCGAGCGAATGTTCCAGTCGTTCAGCCAAGCCGACAGTTCGACCACACGCAAGTACGGGGGCACCGGGTTAGGTCTGTCCATTTCGAAGAAGCTGGTGGAGCTGATGCAAGGACGAATCTGGGTGGAGAGCGTGCCGGGACTGGGCTCTACCTTCCATTTTCAGGTGCGCCTAGGCATACAACATGGTGTACAGCCACGGCGCATGTTCAGGGCAGACGAATTGCCGGGTATGCGTGTGCTGGTGGTGGACGACAACGCCAGCGCCCGCGAAATCCTATCGGGTATGGCGCGCAGCTTCGGCCTAGAGGTAGATGTCGCCGAGAACGGCAGTATGGCCCTTCGTCTATTGGCCGATGCCGAGGCGCGCGAGCTGCCTTACGACTTAGTGCTGATGGACTGGCGGATGCCTGGTATGGACGGCATGGAAACGGTGAGCCGAATGCGTTCTGGCAACCTGCGCCTCACGCCGTCAGTGATCATGGTTACCGCGTTCGGCCGTGACGACGCCCGCGATGAGGCCGAGCGGCAGGGCATCCAACTGCCAATTGTGCTGACCAAGCCGGTTACCCCATCGTCATTGCTCGAAGCCATCGGCGCAGTGTTGGGCCGGGTGCCCCAGGGTGAGACCCGGACGAGCGAGCGTTCCGAGCAGAGTGCCAACACTGTTGCCGGACTACGCGGCGCACGGTTGCTGCTGGTGGAGGACAATGAGTTGAATCAGGAACTCGCGTGGGAGCTGCTGGAGAGCGCCGGGATACAGTTGCGCCTGGCGCGGCATGGCCAGGAAGCTCTGGACATCCTGGTTGCCGATGCCGACTTCGACGGTGTGCTGATGGACTGCCAGATGCCGGTAATGGACGGCTATACCGCCACTCGCAGAATCCGTGAGCAGGCACGTTTCTCGGAATTACCGGTACTGGCTATGACCGCCAACGCGATGGAGGGTGATCGCGAGCGTGCGCTGGCCTGTGGTATGAACGACCACATATCCAAACCACTGAACGTCGACGGCATGTTCGCCACTCTGGCCAAGTGGATCCATCCCAAGACTTCTCGCCATGAGCCGGCACCGTCATTGCCGGAGCCGGCTTTGGACGACCTGCCGCAGCATATCGAGGGCATCGACATCGCGGCCGGCTTGAGCACCTGTATGGGGCGTCGTGATCTCTACCTGCGCCTGTTGCGAAAATTCCGTGATACCCAAACTGGCTTCGTTGAGCAGTTCCAAGCTGCCTTAACCGATCCGGACACCAGCGCTGCCGGCCGACTCGCCCATAGCCTGCGGGGCACCGCCGGTAATATTGGCGCCAAGACTGTGGCCCAGGCTGCAGGCGCGCTTGAGGGAGCCTGCCAGTCCGGCGATCAGGAGCTGACAATTCGCAGTTTAGTGGCCGAGGTGCAGCGATGCCTGGCGCCGATCCTGGCGGCCTTAACCGCTCTGGGCAATGGCCCTGCGAGCCCGGAGAACGCTGTTCGGTGTAACGACGCTGAGTTGGAGCGGGAACTGACCTTACTAGCGCGTTTGCTGGGTGAGAGCGACACGGCTGCCGTGACGGTTCTTGAGGAGCTGCGCCGACAGCCGCTTGATCAGCTCATGGCTAAGCGCCTTGTGCTAGTGGCTCAACAGGTTGAGCTATTTGACTTTGACCGAGCCCTGGCGTTCTTGCAGGGCGAGTCAGCAACAGGCGCCTGACTGGCGTTTCCCGATCCGCCGAATTGGAGCCCTACGCATTATGATCACCGCCGATACCGTATTCTTAGTCGTCGACGATGCCGACACCATGCGCAGGGTCAATAGTAGCCAATTGGAGCGTCTAGGGGCACGACACATCCTCACTGCTACCAATGGTGCAGAGGCCCTCGCGGTACTAAAAGCGCGTAAGGTAAACGTGATTCTTTCTGACTGGAACATGCCGGTCATGGATGGCCTGACTTTGTTGCGCAGGGTACGCAGTGACCCCAAGTTGGCCATGCTTCCCTTCATCATGATTACCGCAGAGAGCTCTCGCTCCCAAATTACCGAGGCCATCGCTGCCGGTGTCAGCAACATACTGATCAAACCCTATACCGCCAATGACCTTTCGCAGCGCGTAACGCGTGCCATGAGTCACCGTCCTCGGCTGCATTCGCCACCAGTGAATGCCGAGCCGGCCCAAGAGCTAAAAGTTGAGGAGCGTCGTCCCACGCTGCTGGTGGTCGATGACGTACCGGACAACCTAGCACTGATTGCTGGGCTGTTTCAGAACGAGTATCGCGTATTGGCTGCGCGCGACGGACGCAGTGCATTAGCCATCTGTACTTCTGAGTCCCCGCCAGACCTAGTTCTTCTGGATGTGATGATGCCGAATATGGACGGTTTCGAACTGGCCCAGCACCTTCGCAGCCATCCCAACGCTAGCCGCATCCCGGTCATTTTCATCACGGCCATGAGCGATCCGGCAGCACAGCTGCGTGGGCTTGAGCTGGGCGCAGTGGATTTTGTCAGTAAGCCGGTTGATCCCACGTCGCTACATCTTCGGGTGGTCAATCTGTTACGCCTGGTAGAGCAACGCAACGATCTGCAACAGGAGTACGACACCATGCTGGAGCTGGAGCGCTTGCGTGAGGAGGCCAGCAGTATTTCACGCCATGATCTGAAAGCGCCTCTGTGCAATATTCTCGGCTTGGCCCGCGGCCTGCTTGAAGGGGGCAACCTGCTGCCGCGCCAGTCGCAGATGCTGCACAGCCTAGAAACCGACGGCCAGAACCTGCTAGGAATGATCGACATGGCTGGCGACATTTACAAGATCGAGACCGGTCGTTTCGAACTGAAGCCGGTCGCGGTCGAACTGCTGCCTCTAGTAAGGCGCCTATGCGACTCGGCCAGGCTGACCTACCAGGCAAAAAAACTAACAATTGAAGTATTGGCGGAAAACACCAACGAATCGACACCAGTGCTAGCTAGCGGAGACGAATTACTGTGCTTTTCGCTACTAAACAACCTGCTGAAAAATGCCTGTGAGGCGGCCCCCGAGAAAAGCCGCGTGCGGCTCATATTGACACCCTCCGACCATGTTGAATTGGTAATGGAGAACCAGCCAGCGGTACCCGTGGCATTTCGGTCACGCTTCTTCGAAAAGTACGCGAGCCATGGCAAATCTAGTGGTACGGGGCTGGGCACCTACTCAGCAAAATTACTAGCGGAGGCCCAGCAAGGCAGCTTGGAGTTGGAAGTGGATGACGAGGCGAACCTGACACGCTTACGGTTGCAGTTGCCGCCTAGAAAATTAAGCTCTGCAGTTTTGGCTAATCAGATCTAGGCCAAGCAGGGTAAGGGCGCCTCTAACTACTCACTGACAGCTTCTGGCCGGTAGCGGCCCGTCCTCACCGGCTGCAATCGGCCAAAAGCGGACGATCACAGGGGTTAGTAGGCATCACTAGAAGCCTATAGAATCCGGTGCGATTCAAAAAGTACTGCCTAAGACATCGCAGTGTGCGAGCCAGTATGACCACTAGAGCGAAAGCTCTTGTTAGCGTAAGGTTCAGCGTCGTCTTTGCCAACTTCTGCGCCCGCTTCAAACTCTTTACTTGTCGTCTCCATGCTAATTCCGTTTTGCAGATTGGTTATTACGTCGATGATACTCTTCTAGAGTTTGCGCGACCTCATCCCGTGTCTGTGACGGATCGTGCTTATAGAGCAGTGCAGCGAACTCGAAGCTGTTTAGGCCATTCACCCAAGGGCGATTGCTTCTAATTCGCTGCACTGGATCCGCCCCCATTTTCAATAAATGACTAAGTAGATTTGGTTCGGCCTTCAGGACTGCCACATTTAGCGCTGATGTACCTTCGCTATCGGGAGCATCAAGGGAACACCCATTAGCAATTTGTTTTTCAATAAGATAAATCACTTCATTTTTGTCGACGCCATTTAAGCTGTAAGCAGTAGCAGTGAATGCGACTATTGGTTCTTTTTTGCCTCTATAAATAATCGTGCATAGCTTTTCGGCGGTAGCCTCACTAAGTGTCTGCATTGCCTCTAGCTCACCGCCATGAACCCTCAAGCAAAAAATTGCAGCCATTGATGCCAGGCCGGCAGTAATCAGGCGCATATTGTCTCCAGAATTTTTGATCGACTTAGGTTCTGTACGAAAAGCACTGCCGTATACACCGTGACTTATTTCCTGTGCACTCAGAGTAGCAATAAGAATAAAGACTTAGGTAGAGCATAGAAAACAACTGACGGGACAATTGACAATACACCTGAACTTCCATTTCATCTATCAATCCTATTGCGTGAGGCGAGTATTTGCTGCTAAGCGGTTTTAGTAATTTAAAGCGTTGGGGATATCAATTTTAGTTTTTTCACCAAATAATCATTATCAAAGCTGATTTCCAAATAGCTGGCCTTCCAGTCCCAATGGCACTGGCCGAGATCATATCCCAGAGACGTTGCCGCCGCTCGGTTAGGTTTTCCAAGGACTTCCAGAACTGCCGGCTTGTCAAGACCGGTAATAATTTTACTTTCCATCAGATCCAAGGCCATGCCGCCGCGTATGCAACCAGGATCGTTCGTCAAAAACTTATTAGACCTTTCCTTCCACTCTCTGGAGTTGAAAGTTTCAATTGGCTGATGCATTGCAGTAAAATTCAGATAAACTAAATACACAAGAGTTGTAATGATAGCGATAACAACTATTTTCAAGACCGCTTCTCCTCGCTATCCCGCTCGATCTTCAAATGTAGGCGCAAACCTAATCAGGGAAGAACATTTTGTAATTTTCGAGAGTCATTAACAGCATTAGCACCGCAACAGAAACGAACAATACTATACATAACACAAACTGAACGGGCTTTCTTTCCAAGGGGTCGGTTGCACGCGTCCATAGTCACTAGGCGCACCAGGCACGGTTTTCAGGGAAACACAAACAACTGCTGTCATTAGGGAAGCGAATGACATGCTTACACCGGAAACAAGAACCGAAACCTTGTACAGATCGCCACTTGTAACAGCAGCGATGACAACCGAATCGCGCTAACTATAATCGCCCAATACGATGCAGTTCTAACCAAGGCTATGGATGAGCCAGATTGCTTGCTCGACATAATCGGCTGACTCCCTTCAGCTAATTTAGAAATAATCTATCCAATCATCTTGCCTGAAAAACAAGCTGGATTTATTTCATTCATACAATCCCCCTGCCACCACCAAAAGGGCTTCGAGCCCAGTAACTACCTTTGAAAAACAAATCGACTCACCCACAGACTTGCGCCGGTAGAGATCAATATGCCAATGATATAAATCAGAGCTACCATTTAGACTGATGTCCCTTGGCTAACTCAGCTTTTACCAGATAACAGCCGACAGTGAACCCAGGACAGCTAACATTCATAGCCTGCACCCTAGCTAGAAAATAAACACCGACGGCGACTACAAATACAATCACAGTGTAAAAACCATGCCAGCGCCACGCCGAGCGAGATTTTCTGTACCGCCCCTAATCGCCTTAGGTTCCGCAGATATCCTTATACCCCAAGGATAGTCTGCGCGGGTCGCTGCAAACTATCCGTTTGGGGCTGGTTTCTGCTGATCGCTAGCGGGTAGGAAGCTGCTCAAGCGTAGGCCGAGGCTTGACCATGCATAGCGACGGTCGAAGTCAGGCCGTCGCTAACGGCCAATAGTTGTCCATCGCAGGGCTGTATGGTGCCATACAAAAAAGCCCGCCATTAAGGCGGGCTTTCAGGTATCTCCAAGGGGAGCTGCGTGCCTACAAATTCTCGGAGCAAGCGGACGGGGTTCGACGGAATGCCCCTCTGCGGACACCAACCACCTGCCAGTGGCCGCAGGTCGCAATCGGCCACAAGCCGACTACCACAGGCAGACGACATGTAACTCGTATCGGTAGCAAGCGCAACTTACGAATCTAGAGACGACTCAAGAGCTACGCTGGAGGTACACATAGCGCCCTGTCCGATGCGTGCAAAGTCGCTCTATCGACCACTGCACTGCGCGAGTCAGCAGTTCCAAAGCTTCATCACACAGAACGAAATTTCACCCTAGATTTTGAACCGTGAGACGACCGTACGCAGTTCCCCCGCCAACCGGGACAGCTCTTCCGCAGTCAGGGCGTTCTCTTCGATTCCCTCTAACAACACGATGCTACCGTTACGAATCTCGGTGACATTGCGGTTGATGTCTTCCGACACCGCGTGTTGCTGAACGGCAGCACTGGCGATCTGGGTGTTCATGCCGACAATCAGTTCGACTTCATCATTGATAGCACCCAGGCTCCTTGATGCTTGATCGGCTGACTGTACGCACTCCTGCGCCCTGTCTTTGCCCGTTTTCATCTGTTCCACGGCCGCCGACATGGCCAACTGTAGCTCCTGAATAATGCGGCGGATTTCCTCGGTCGAACCCTGAGTGCGCGACGCCAGCGTTCGAACCTCGTCGGCGACCACCGCAAAACCACGGCCCTGCTCGCCAGCCCGCGCCGCCTCGATCGCCGCGTTTAAAGCCAACAGGTTGGTTTGATCAGCGATATTGCGGATGACTTCGATGACGCCACCGATTTCCTGGCTGTGTACCGCAAGGGCAGAGACCTTCTGCGAGCTGAGCTCGACCTCGTTGGCCAGGGCCTCAATGGTCTTACGGGTGCCCTGCATCACGGCAAGGCCATTGGTTGAAGCCTGGCTGGCTTGCCCGGCAGCACGTGCAGCACCTTCGGTGTTCTGGGCCACATCCGCGACGCTCGCGGTCATCTCGTTGATGGCAGTGGCAACCTGCTCGGTTTCACCCTGCTGAGCATTCATCGACTGCTTGGCACGCTCGATGGATGCGCCCATACGCAGTGACGCCTCAGATACCGCATGCGAGCTCTGCTCGACCTGAGCCAACGACGCGCGAAAGGCTTGAACCATGTTATTGAAACCTGTGCCCACGTCCGCCATTTCGTCTTTACCCTGCACCTGCACATGGGCGGTGAGATCACCCTGAGCAATCAGACGCGTAGCCGTCAGCACTTCCCCGATGGCTTTGCGCATGGAGCCGTAGATGCCACAAAAGACGTAAGCGAGCAGCAAGCCCATGAGCGTGAACATACCCAGAATGAACAGCCTTTCGGACATCCTGCTGTGGGCTCTTAGATCCAGGGCGGTCATCAACTCGTCCTGCAGGACATCCTGGGCTTTATACAAATCGGCGACCACTGCGTTTCCCTTGGCCACTACCCCTTGAACACCCATCACCCTGTCACCAGAAGAGCGAAGCATCACTTCGAGGTCACTACGGAAAGCGTCCAGTGCCTGCAAAGCGCTGGAGATCGGTAATTGAATCCTGTCGGCCAGGGCGGATTCCCTTCGGCGCAGGAGATTCAGGCTTTGTTCAAGCTCTTGGCGAACCTGCGCTTCCTGCTTGAGCAATGCCCTCAACGAGGAGCGGGTGCCGTCAGCCATGGGCTGGCCCTCCCGCAGGCCACTGGCCAACCCGCGGAGCTGCCCGACCACGTTAATCTGCCGTGGCAACCTCAAGGTACTTTGGTCGATCATGAACAACGACGCATAGTCTTCATCCAGCACCATCCCTGATGTGGCGCTCACGAAATAGACGAAATTTACGGTTTTACCAACCTGGTCGTTCCAGGCATCGAAAAGCTCGGCCTGGTCGGCATCCCCCTTGGCACGATCAATCAGTTGCTGCGCATCTGCACGCAGACGCTCCACACGGTCGCCCGTTTCGAGGGTCACGTTGAGCTGCCGATCCGTAGCTTGCAGTTTCGAGAAGGCCTCCTGCAGCTTTATCCGGTTGGCTGAAAGGTCGGCTTGCGCTGTTTGATCGCCACTGAGCAGCCGATTGGTGAGCGCGCGCTCCAACATCGACAAGCGAAGCACGGGCGTGACATCCATCAGATAGCTCTGGCCGACCTGCTCTGCGCGGATGCCCTCGATGCTGTTATTGATTTGCGTGAGAACTCGTAGACCAAGCAGCGTCAATGGAATCAGTACGATCACCGCGAGCAGTACGAATTTTGCCGGAAAGCGCAACCGGCTGGTTATATGGATGGCAGGAGCAAGGATGTTCATAGGTCTCACAGACCTCATAGGGTCGGCTTAGGATTTTGGTGGCGAGAACATTCAGTTTCTCAAGGGAGCTTTCCTTGCGCCCGGTCGGCGCGCCTTTTTGAACGGTAGCTCACCAGTAATGTCAGTAGGCCATTATCGGTATCGTGCGTAGGATTGATTGCAGTCCAATAAAGTTGCAACTTAATATTTCACTTGGCCGACGGACGTATTCTCTTCTTTCCCAGTGCGGCTTGATCTGGCTCGACCGCAGGCGGCAGTTACCCAAACTGGTACAGCAAAAGCTAGGACTCATCCCATCTCTCGGTGGCAAAATTCGGATAGAGGCATGTTGCTGTGCTCAGAAGGCAGGCTTGAAAGATGTCACAAAGACATCATCCAAAACACATAAAGAAACTCATCAGTGCAATAGATTTCTAAGACGGCTGACTAGCCCTCGGACAAACGAGCTCTGCTTGCGGAAGTGAAAGGGTCTCTCCCATGGACTTCACGTCTTCGAGTGACCATGGCGCATGTACGATGGCACCGCTGTACGACCTGACATATGCCCTTGTTCGTGGTCACGCGAACGAACACACTCCTCCAACTCCCTCGCCCGTTAGCTTGTATCCTAGGCTCGGTCGATCTTTATGAGCGCAATCATTGCCTCAATACCTAATCTTAGAAATTGCCGCGCAGCCTCATCCGTCAGGCGGCCTTGACTGAGCTTAGTGCTGAGACTGCCTATCACGATCTGCGGATAAGGCACCAGCACCGCCTGCATAGCCCAGAGCGATTCATTGAGCTGCTGCTGGGCTCGCACGCCACCGGTAAACGCCGGCGACGCAGTGAAGCTGAGCACCGGTTTTTCCTTGAGAGCCGAGCGACCGTGGGGGCGAGACAACCAGTCCAGGGCGTTATTCATGACCCCAGACATGCCATGGTTGTACTCCGGCGAACCGAGCAGCACGCCATCGGCCTGACGCGCTGCATCACGCAGCGCCCGCACGGCACCGGGCGTTGCGTCGCCATCGTGATCTTCGTTATACAGCGGAATGCAGTGCAGCGGATGCAGGTGTAGCTGGACGTCCGCCGGGAGCAGTTCCTCGGCGGCTGTACGCAGGATGATTTCGTGGCTGGAAGCGCTGCGTAGGCTGCCGCAGAGCCCCAGCAGATGGATAGTCGTCATGGTCGCTGCTCCTGATCACGTTGAATTGCCAATGCCACGCCCTGACCGCCACCGATGCACAGCGTGGCAAGCCCACGACGCAGGTCACGCCGGTGCATTTCGTGCAACAGGGTGACCAGCACCCGGCAGCCGGATGCACCCAGTGGATGGCCCAGGGCGATGGCACCACCGTTGACGTTGACGCGTTGCAGATCCCAGCCCAACTCACGCTGCAAGGCCAGGGCCTGAACCGCGAAGGCTTCGTTGGCTTCGATCAGATCGAGCTGTTCCAGGCTCCAGCCGGCCTTGTGCAGGCAAAGGTCGGTGGCGAACACCGGGCCGATGCCCATCACCGTCGGGTCGACACCGGCGCTGGCGAACGCGACGATGCGCGCCATGATTGGCAGCCCCAGGGCACGGGCCTTTTCCTCGCTCATCAGGATCACCGCTGCAGCGCCATCGTTCAGCGGTGACGCATTGCCAGCGGTCACGCTGCCCTCGGCCTGGAACGTAGGACGCAGGCGAGCCAGACTTTCCAGCGAGGCGGTCGACATCGGTTGCTCGTCGCTGTCGACCAGCAACCTCGCGCCACGTTTTCCCTTCACCGGAACCGGAACAATCTCCTGGCGAAAGCGCCCATCGCTCTGCGCACGTACAGCCCGCTGATGGGACTCGAGCGCATAGGCATCCTGCTGCTCACGGGTAATGCCGTACTGCTCCGCCAGGTTCTCGGCGGTAATGCCCATGTGGTAATCGTTGAAGGCATCCCACAAACCGTCGTGGAGCATGCTGTCACGCAACTGGCCGTGGCCCATGCGCAGCCCGCTGCGGGCGTTTTCCAGCAAGTAAGGCGCGTTACTCATGCTCTCCTGACCTCCGGCGATCACCACCTCGGCATCACCGCAACGAATCGCCTGGGCCGCTAGCTGGATGGCTTTCAAGCCGGAGCCACAGACCTTGTTGATGGTCATCGCCGGCACGGTGTAGGGCAGCCCGCCGCGAATCGCGCTCTGCCGCGCCGGATTCTGCCCGGCGCCGGCGGTCAGTACCTGGCCCATGATCACCTCATTGACCTGATCGGCCGCCAGGCCGCTGCGCTCTAGTACCGCGCGGATAACCAGCGCCCCCAGATCGACGGCCGACTCGTATGGCTATTCAACAGGACATATCCGCTTCGTAAGGTGGGGCAGCATGTTGCCGATTACCGCTTCTCGTTGATGGGGAAAATGCAAGGGATAGACGACGTTTACCGTCACTGACTCACCTCGCAGAGCTTGACCCGCCTCTTGTTAAGCGCCTTCAGTACAGCATCGAGACTCCAAGTTTCAGGCCCAACGCTAATGGCGCCTTGTAGGTCTACATGTAGTTCGATTCTGGTCTCTATTCCCTCGCTAGCAAGCAAGCGCTGGACTTCCTCAATGTATCGACGTTTGCCAGTAAGCCACTGCCGCCCAGTGCCTGTCAGCAAGGCAAGGGTGTCTGGGTAGGAGCACGCCAGCTTCTTGCGTAGATTTATCACCGCGCCTTTGCTCTCACGAGAAAAAGATGGTTCCAATATGTAATTCCTGCCCTCCGCTATATGGAGGTCTCTCTTGTCTTGCAGGTACTCCTCAACACTGAAGCAGCTAGCCACTGTCTCAACCGCCCCGGTATTGACCTCAACCAAATGTGCACTTACACCGACATAGCAATATTCGGTCTTGCCATGCACCACATAGTCTTCGGTGTTGCAGCGAATTACCCAGTAATTCCCATCCGAAGAACCCTCGCAAAACTGAATGACAAATCGCTCTGGATGACCATTTCTGGTTGATCCTTCATGGAGGTTGAGAACGATGGCGCAGGCTTGTTGGGCGGATAACATCGGTTGGGGCTCAGGTAATGAAGTTGTGATCAGGTTACTACTGGATGGCCTATTCAGAAGCGGTTTGTAGTGGTTTACGAAATCAGCTATTGGCCAGTATCTGTAAGTCGTCACCGGCCAAAATCGGCGGCCAAAAGCAGTCACCGAGCGGCTACGACACCAAGGGCAATTGATTGCGACATGTTCCCTGTAAAGAGAGCCGTTTCCGCCTCAGCCCGATGGGCTGAATTTTTGAGTCAAAAACTTTCGAGACTGAGCCTGATATCAGCTTCTTTGGCCAACTCCACAGTCTGTTGAACGTGCTGGGCTTCGACGACAAATCCTGCGTATTCGTCCACACCGGTATTCATATGCAGATACCGCATTCCATGTTTTTGCAGCCAAACATCAAACTCGGCCAGCACCTCAGGCATCGCCTTACTACCGTCGTGCGCATAGGCAAAGGGAGCCGAAATACCACTAGCCCGCACGAGAATGGGTGCCAAATACTCAAAGCTATCGAAGCCCCGGTAATCGCATACCATCAACGTGAGCTGCTCTAATTTCTGGCCACGCCGGTCATCGATCAATCCTTCGTAAAGAGCCGTCTCGGGACACTCACCCTCTTTTAGCTTTCTTAGGATGCGCCGCTCCAGCCTGCCACGCTCCTCTGCTGGCAAACGGACAAGCAGCAGCTCCAGCAGAGACTTCAAAGCACGACGCTGCTCGGGCAGCTCAGGTCTCAATGCCTTAAAACATTCACTGTCACTAAGCTCAGTAGTCTCGGGTGGTGGCATGGTAAAGCGTCCACCGAATAGTCGATCCCATATTCCCATACGGACACCTCACCTACAGTTGCCGGCTTTGCGAAAACCTGCCTTGATCGCCTCAGCTTCTGACCCAAATGCCACCTGGTTCTTCGGTGATACTTGGCTGAACCCGGGGCAGCCGCTAGACAAGTGATAGACGTTACTACGCCGATTTCCTATCACTGCGCCTTCTACACTTACATCCGCTGATGATCGCTGAGTCTTCTCGACTTGGCGCACGGCGGCTGCCGACGAGCTTCCCTTGAGGCCTTCACCGGTGGGCTTGTACCCCAAGCTCCAAACCCGCTCTCCGGTCACGAACTTATTCGGGTACCCAACGACCTTTGCGATCCGCGCGTTCCGCTCGACCTCCCAGTCGGATGGAGGGTACTGCCTACTCCATGCCCCCAAGAGCTGCTGCTGTTGGCGCGACATGTTCAATCCATACCGGTCGAACATGTAAAACGTCGTGCGAGCAACGAGCCCTTTCACCTCATCACGAGGCTCCGCAGTCCTCGCGCTAAAATCGACCCGCGTCGAGCACT
This sequence comes from Pseudomonas sp. URMO17WK12:I2, assembly GCF_003253735.1. Lineage (GTDB taxonomy): Bacteria > Pseudomonadota > Gammaproteobacteria > Pseudomonadales > Pseudomonadaceae > Aquipseudomonas. Next base: position 430,637 of record NZ_QKYW01000002.1, read on the forward strand.
GACCATATTGTGAAGAAACGCCGGAGACCATCCCGTAGTTAAAATTCGCCCGATCTCCGTTCACCTCGCCAACTGACGGATAAAGGTTGTAGAGATCAGCTTCCATAGCTCGGAATACCGGATCAGTCGCCACACAGTTCTTACGCCCGCCATTTTGCCAACACTGCCGCTGATGCCCAAACTGCCAAGCGGGCACAATGTGCTCCCACTCAGTCCTAGCCGCGCGGTCAGGCTGCTTTCTTACTTCGTAGCCGCAAGAATCAGCATCTACCCTACCCCCGGACTTTCCAACCCAACGCCATTTGCAGCCGCAATAAAGATCGCCGACGGCCCCGTCGGCTTGATCAAAAAACACCTCACGCTTTGCGACAACCTTTGCCTTATCAAAACTGGCCGGAGCACTAGCGAACGATGAGGTTGCATTAAGAACCAGTAGCGCGAAGACTAAAAAAACTTGCTTCATTCGACAGCTCAATTCCAAGAATCAAGCGCGGAATTATAAGCTGACCACCCTTCTCTAGGTCACTATAAAAAATGCAATGGAATGTATTTTCGCTTAGACTGTCCATTCAGATAGCAACAAACCATCACTAGCTTTAGCCAAAATTTAATTGGGGAGACATCATGTCTAAACTGGCAGAATTTAAAGCCCTGGAAGCTCAGATTGAAGAGCACAAGCAGCGCCTTGCTGCCCTTCAAGGTGACGAAGGTCTGAAGAAAGAAATCGAATTTGAAAGCAAACTGCGCAAGCTGCTGGGTGAGTACAACTACTCGCTGCGTAACGTCATTGACCTGCTCGATCCTACTGCAGGTAAAAGCCGCCAGGCTGCTGCAGCTAAGCCGGCTCGCCGCGAGCGTACTCTCAAGCGTTACGAGAACCCGAACACTGGCGAAGTGATCGAGACTAAGGGTGGGAATCACAAGGTGCTTAAGAGCTGGAAGGAAGAGCACGGCGCTGAGACGGTGGAAAGCTGGATTCAATAAGTATTATATCTGGGGCGCTAAGACGCCCCATTTTGATTGCTTGGCCCACGCCAAGTCATAACGCCCCTAAAACCTTAAACTCATGCGATCATCGGGGCACGAATAACTACTTCTTCGGTGGAGGTGCAGGTGGTGCTTTTGGAGGTGTCGAGGGTCGCTGACTTGTCGTCTCCTTGCTAACACCATTCTGAACCCGCGTTCCTGGCTTACCTCGGGATTGATCTGCCAATTTTCACTCACCTCTTTGGGCTTGGTGGCGGGGCCGCAGGAGGCGCTGGGGGCCTAGCCAAAACGGCCTTTAGAGCAGGACTTACGCCATCATAGGCTGGAGTACTCCGCTTACTATTTTCATCGCTCATTAAACTTGCCTCTATCCGCGCGGCGCAGGCGGCGGCGCCTTAGGTGGTGATACAGGGCGTTGATGGACGGGTGCCTGTTGAGGTCGCGCGCCATTATTGGGACTTCGCGGGGGAGGAGATATACCTCTTTCTTCATACATGAATCGATCTCACTTCTTGGGGGCTTTAGGTGGTGCAGGAGGTGGAGATGGCGGGCGAACGTTGGATGGAGCAGGAGGGCTAACATTTGCCCCTTCGTTAGGCCGGCGCCCAATAAACTGACCACGCGTGCTGTTCTCATTACTCACTTGCTAGCTCCTCTTGTTCAAGAAACTCGACAAATAAGACATCGGCGTTACCGATGAGGTAGCTTTCAACACCTGGCATATCAATCCATTCATTATTTTCATCAAGCCAGCTAGGAAAGGTGATCAGAAAATAGCCTTCCTTAGGATCTGTAGGCCAAACAGCCGGGTAGCCATAAAGTCGTCGACCATCCAGCAAGGTCAAAATAACTTTCCGCCCCTCACGCTTGCGGAATGCGTAAATCCATTCAGGGTACGAAGCCCTAGATGTCAGCGTGAATTTTCTAGCAATCTGATATAAATAATCATGATTGGAAGCAAACGCAAGGCCAAGTCCGAGGACTACCGCCAAAGCCACCCCCCAAATGCTTTCGGCCAGGGGTACCCAAGCACCAACTACAAACAGATGCGTGCCAATGTACGTCAGCAAGACCTCAACACCTGACACGATCATCGTGATGACGCCAGTGCCCACAAGAGCCTGCACAGTACGCTCAAACTGGCCTGGCTTTTTCACATCTGCAAGCCAGTAAAAAATTAGAGTCGTGATGAAACCTGGTATCAGCATCTGCACCAAGGGAATGACTTTGGTCGCCAAATCATCCATTACCGACTCTCCTAACCCTCTCGCTTGTAGTCAATGCGAACCCCCTCCTCTCGCCAGCTTTGTATACCGGCGCAGTGCAAAGATTGTCATAGGCACTCATCCAAGAACTGGTCGGTCTTTTCCACCAGCAGTTTAGTGAAAATAGCTTTAGCCATTACGTTTAGTCCTTTGTCAGCTCGGCGGCGATCACTTTGACGATCTTTGCGCGAGAGGTTGCTCGGGCGGCAAGATTCCTCGCCTCACCGGTCTGCTCTAGCCATTCGAGAAAACGCTGAAGTGCATGGCGGGTATGGGATTCGTCACGGCAATTAGTAAGGAACGCGAACTGAACCTTCTGTACGTCATCCGCAACAAAAATGCCGAAGGAACCACTGACAACGGTCGCATCAGAAAAACCTAGCAATGAGGTTGCTTGTGTTTCTGTCGCCCCTCGATGGCAGGCAATCAGATGCAGGGGCCCGTGTGCATTCTTGAGAAGGTGGACTTTCTCGTGGTCACTCAAAAAGGGTTTTCCAACCAACTCGCGAGCAGCGGCTACGGTGAACGCGGCGGGTATCGCATGCACGAGGGTCGCGACCTTAACGCCAGCAATATCTGCGATCACGTCCTGCTGATTACCGCCTCCAGCAGACGCGGACAGTGCGTCGTGCAAGACCTTCTCCATAGCTGATTTGCGCTGACGAAAATCCAGGCGCGTCCAGTCTAGAGCCTGGCCCGTATCAAAACGACTGGACGCTGCAGAAGTGACTCCGCGCTGGGTCAAGGCTACAACCGCATCGAGCAACGCCTCATGGACGCGAGTACGCAACTGCTCTGCAGTGGTGACTGTGCCACCTCGAAAAGGAGATTGCAGGGCAACGTAGTCTTGGAAAAGCTTGTTACGCTGCGCAACCTCATCGAGAGCATCATCAGCCACGTTAGGTAAGGCAATCAAGCGCACCTTCCCACGCGCGCTTGCCAGCCCTTCCATGTATTCCGCATGGCAGATTCCAATCTCGCCAGGACGTTTCGCCCAGCCAGCATTGCCATTGGATAGGACGACCAGAACATCACAATCCCTGACGGCTTTGAGGCAAGCATCCCAGCTGTCCTGCGTTGCATCCTCGGGAGGCGCGTCCTCGTTGATCCATACCTCAAACAGCTTTTTGCCGAAGAGAAGCGAGGACTCAATCTCAGCCTTGAGCTGCAACCGGATGTCGCTAAGTTTGTGCTCACTACCTAAAGGGAAATGATCAAGGCATCGACTTGAAATCATCACCCTGATTTTTTTCGACTGGGCCATCTCTACTCCTCGAACAACTGCTGACACGGAAAATCCGTTTGGGCGACCCCAGGCAAGTGGCAGCGCTCCACTGATCGCAACACGCGCCTAGTCGTTCACCGCTGGCAGCGATCACGAAGCTCAAAGGATCCACTAACGTTGGGTAAGCCACTGAGCGTAAGCGTCGATGTCGATCATTGGGACTGTGCCGCTGAACTGAAGCTCAGAAATGAGCTTGAACAGGAACGCTGTGGCCGGCTTGGTTTCACGTTCAAAATTGAATTGATCTGCTTTGGCCTCGTAGTAGAAATGACCGTGGGAGGCAACGCACCCCATGTCGAGGCGCCCAATGCCCATATCCCCTCTCAACGCCTTCTCGAATGACTCGCCCAGGGCAGGACTCCATTCACTCTCAAAGGTCAGTATCCCGCCAATAATTGGGATCTGCTGCTTGGCGGGATATGTGCCGCCTGCGTGGGGTATTGGAAGGCTGGTGCGGTGCAGTTTTCGAACACTTTCTACTTTCCGCTGCGCGTAGGTGATTAGGCTTGCATCAGCGGTCTGCTTTGCCTCAAAGACCGCGTAAACGCTCTCAGCCGGGATGATTTTCTGCTCACCAAAGGTGAATATGAAAGGTGAGTACTGCCGGTCATAGACCACTACGTCGATCTGTTGGCTGAAGTTGCCCTGACTATCGACAACGTGGGCTTTATCGGCCTGGTAACGCTTCGGCAGGTATTTCTGCAAAAGCTCTAACCAGACACCCTCGCTGGCGTCGCCTTTCGTTCCTGGATGCTTGAACGCCTGCCGAGCGGTCGACAGGCGACCCTGAATGTCTTCGTGGAGGGATGAAAGCAGCGTTGCTAGCGACCATTCGGACATGACACACCTCAAAGTAACTTACGGCTGTTGAAAAACGGTGTACTCGGTCAGCACCAGAACACCAGCGAGGTGCTATCAGAATTTGTCCTGAAATGGGGGTGAGGGAATCATGTTGTGGGCGGTGAGTAACGCCGTTCGCGCATCGACAGGATTGCGAGGGTATGCCGCCAGGATGATTGAAGGGATCAGGCGCTGATTGATGTCGGAGAAGGTGAAGCCCGGGACTCCTTGGCCACGTTCCCCAGTCAACTTGACCAGTTGCCCAATCACATCGTCACCCAACCCGAGTGCCCCCAACTGAGACTGAAACAGGTAACGGCGCTGCTCATCATTAGGCCGGGTGAAACTCAGAACCTCTGCTGCACGCCTTCTAACGGCTGGATCCAAAGCGTTAAGACGGTTTGTGCACATGATGACCGCAGCAGGAAGCCGGCTACTGGCAAGGCGGTCAATTCCACGGATGAAAGCGTTCACACCCGCGCGATCTTCATGATGCATCTGCGCGCTTTCACGAGACTGCGCCAGGGCATCCGCCTCATCGACCAGCAGGATAATTGCCCCGCGTGCTTTCGAAGATGCTGACTTCAGCTTCTCTGCTGCCTCGACCGTGTAGTCGAACGCCGCAGAGATTAGCTGTGTCATTTCTCCAACGCGGCCTTGCCCACGCGTCGACAAGCTAAGCGGATAGAGGGTGATGTCGATACCCTCCTGGCGCGCTACAGCATCACCGATCGTTTCGGCCAGTTCTGTCTTACCTGACCCAACATCACCAGAGAGCACAACCAAAGGAGGGCGGCGCAGCACAGAGTCCAGAAGCTCTTTTGCATTAGGGTGGTGCCGCTCTGCCCACTCCGTAAGCCCAAAAGGATTAACCAGCAGTCCCAGAATATTGGTCAGGCGCTGTTTCTGCTCATCGAGTCCAACCAAACGGGCAAGCCGCTCCTGGGGTTCGAAATCAGGATAAGTCACGCGGCGCTCGAAGAGCTCATCGATAGAAGGCTTGCTCATGTGAAACTCCTCACAGTGGAACGGCTTAGGGAGCGACCGCCTGCAGAATAATTGTGGTCGTGTTCGAGGTAGCCGCTGACTCCGGGCTCAGAAGCAGTCGTCCGATTGAAAGGAAGCTCTCCCAAAGCGGCACTGCGTTCCGCTTCCGAGGCCTGGTGATATTTGGTGCTGAACGTCATGAAGCTGTAAAAGCTGGCGTTCGTGACGTCCTTGTTAGCCCGGACTTTACCGGGGTCATCATCCGTTCCGGAGCTCATCAATTCTTGCGCGGTGTAGCGCAAGGTTGGCTCGATCCACTCATCATTACGCTTAAAACCATAGGTGACCGTGTCGAGGTAACCGGCCTTGAGCATTGCAACCATTTCCTTCTCATAGTCGTCAATGCGTGACGCACTTGGGGCCCCGTAGAAACGCTGAATCCGTCTCAGGTCGGTGGCAACCTTCGCAGAAAGTTGGCGAGCATGCGTGATGGTGAACGTCTGCGACTCTGAGGCCGTATAGCTAAAAGAACTCATCTCACCTCACCCCTGAAAAGTAGTGCCAAGAACCTTCTGCCAGTAACTGAGCGTTGCTTGCTTGGTGGTTGCGTAAAGAGCACCGTCAATAGCGTCACCAGCGTCGGAAGCGGCGCTAATGATCAGATCCACGTTGCTCTGCGTGTACAAACGAGAAACATTGTTCTCAGGGTTAACCGGGTCGAAAATTTGCAGTACGTCGGTGCATGCCCCTACCGCAGAAGCACGATAGTTGTCTTCAAAGACAATCCGCTCAGCCAGCTCTGAGCGCACGATATAGGTGAAAAAAGACTGCATCGCCTCGGGGTAATCACTGAAGTCGACTCCCTCATCAATCAGCTTCGCCAGAATCATTTCAATCATGAAGGACTTGAAGCGGAATCCGTGGTGCTCGGCTTTCATGAGGCGTGCCCAATGCTTAATCAGCCGTACGACCTGGGCGAAATGGGTGGGAGCGATGCGCTTGCGCTTCTTTGCGAACTCCAGATGCAGGGGAATGCTCGTTTCAAGAAACGACCCGTCATCCTGGCTGACCAGATTCCCTCGCCATTGGGGCTTGCCGTTGTAAAGGACAGGCACAAGATCAACGTTGAGCCCTGACCCCTTAAAATTGACTTGGACAGAATACGTTTGAGGAGTGACCTGGTCGCTCGTGAAATTCGGGAAAGCTTTACGCAGGCGCTCCGTCAGGTACGAAATCAACTCTCGAATGTCGTGCGGCGCATCTGAACCACTGATGTAAACAGCCACATCAATGTCGTTGAGCGAACGCAATGCAGTTCCTTTGGCCAGACTGCCCGACAGCATCATGCGCTTGAGCGAAAAATCAGGGTGTTCACTTAAGTAACCCTCAAGCTTGTCCTGCAGCCGCTGCGCCTGCGCCCGGTACTCCGTGGCTTTGTCCTTTGGCAAATTCACCTTTTCTTCAGCGAACCGCGCAATGTCTCGATGATCTACATGCTCTCTAGACATACCACCTCCAAGCAAACCGCAGTCAGACCAGGCCTGGACAAAGGGCCGGAAGGGTCAATCGGCAAGCCAGACAAAAAGTTCGGAAAAGCGAACTTGTGACGTAAGCTACACTTTCTTCCGTCATTGTCAAAGCATTTGTTCGGAATAGTGGTACAATTTTTTTGGAAACCGACGGAGATGCACCTGAATGACAACTCGTCTCGGCGAGAAGCTTCGCGATCTGCGTAAGCAACGTGGACTGACATTGGAGAAGCTGGCTGACTCAGCGGGCCTGAGCAAAAGCTACCTTTGGGAGCTTGAAAACCGGGAATCGCAGCGGCCCTCCGCTGAAAAGCTCACAGCCTTGGCTGATGTGCTTGGGGTTGCGACAGCCTATTTTCTTGAGGATGATTTGCGGCAACCTGAAGAACGGCACCTCGACGATGCGTTCTTTCGCGGATACAAGACTCTTGAGCCCGATGCCAAGGCTCAACTAAGAAAAATACTAGAGACGTTCAAAAAGGATTTTTGATGGTTGACGACCTAGAGGTATGGACGCCTCAGCGAGCAGCAAATCGGCTTACCAAAATCTGTGACCTTTTCAGTAGCCAACATGGTGGGCAGCGTTTTCCCGTCGATGTCCCGATGTTGGCACTGGAAGCCGGCGGCATTTTTGGATGGCCTGATCCAATCGCGAAAGTTGAGGCAGTAGACATCCCAAGCTTTGAAGGGGCTCTGTTTCACAACGGGAAGCGCGAGAAGAAATGGCTGCTGGCTTACAGCGAGAAGATCCAGTCCCTTGGGCGCATTCGTTTTACCCAAGCCCATGAGCTAGGCCATTACATCCTTCACCGACTGATGCGGGAAGAATTCCAGTGCAGTAAGGAAGACATGCTCTCCTGGCACGAAAGGTCAATAGAAGCAGAAGCGGATCTTTTCGCTTCTTTTCTGCTCATGCCTTTGAACGATTTTCGTGAACAGATAACGCCGGATATCGATATCGACATGCTGCGCCACTGCGCACATCGCTATGGTGTATCCCTCACTGCTGCAGCTCTGAAATGGATCAGTTCCACCGGGGAGAGCGCTCTGCTGGTTCTATCGCGCGATGGCTATATGAGGTGGGCTTACTCCAGCAACGCAGCCAGACGTAATGGCGCCTTTTTTCGCACACGAGGAGTTGCGACGCCAGTACCAGCAGGGTCACTCGCCGCGTCTACTGAGGTACTCCATGATCGACAGGGCATCAAGCTTCCAGCTCGAACTTGGTTCCCTTACGCCGACAAAGATGCGGTCATCCGAGAAATGAAGATCCACTCAGATCGCTATGAGTACGTCTTTACGATACTGCACTTGGGTCGATCCTGCTCAGTCTGGCCACCCTACCCTAAAGACCAAGATCAAGAAGAAAACCTTAGGTTTTGGTAAAGAGACCTGACCTCTATCGATGCCCCTCACTCGCGACAGACTGCACGCCTAATGTAATTACGCCACCCAGCATTCGTGATTTGATTGGACGGCTGAGGTACTGATGCAACTGCCTGGACGCAGCTTGGGAAGCTTCAGGTCGACATCGCCAGCGCGGGTTTGCCAAAGGCGATCACGTTAGCCATTACGGCTGTTTATCCGGTCTAAGCTTTCGATATCGAAGCCCCCGCCGCACAAGCCTTCAACATCGAACTCCATGATGCGCTGGGCAACGAACTGGATTATTTGCTTAAGCAGATCTGCGTCTGCCCCTTTCTCAACCAACTCTGTCAATGGGAAAGTGGGCTTGGTCATCGTAGTTTCTCTGGTGAGTGTTTGGTCTTCGCAAACCCAGCGTTAGCCAAGAACCACGATGACCATCCTCTTTCGCCCGCAGGGCGCCTTTAGCTGGTTCAGTTACACCACTTCCCGGGACACGATCCTTGATCCCAGCACCAAGGCCGCTGCCTCTCGCTTGAACTCTGCAGAAAATGTACGTTGTTGCTTGCTCATCAGACACCTCTTTCACGGCGAGGAATTACGCCTGAATCGGTGTCCGGGGTTAGCAGATCACTACGGACAGCGGGTCTAATAGGATCGGTGAAGACGCAAACCGCTGGGTTGCTACGCCAAAGGAAGACGATCCAGGTGAATGGTGTTTATTAGAACGAACTTGAAAGATTCGATATTCCAACCTTAAGACCAATTGTCATGCGCACTTAAATTAACGATTCATAGTTTCGCTCAAGGCATAACAGGATCCTGGGCATGATGATCCAGTTAAGCGTTTGTCTAATATCAACTCCCACTGATAAATTACTTTGAGAATTCTGGGTTCGGTATACGGGTCTAGCCAGGCTGCAGATGACCCTTAAGGCCATATGAATCGCCCAACAATCAGTTCTTATCGATGATGGCAATAGAATGCCGATACCTGCCCCCTCTGATGGCGTTATCCACAGAAGCGCGCAACAGACTCAGCACACTTCGCAGTCCCCACCGCCCGCGTTGGACGGCTTGCCTGCCATCGCGCAGCTAAACAGAATCGGAAGCGCTTTAGCATTATATTGTAAATCGACCTAAAATTTCGAACAGATCAAGATTCAGAACAATCAGGCGCATGCCATGCACAGTAAGGCGTGCGAGGAAGTAATCTAAGAAAATCAATATAATAATAAACAGCATTTAACCGATAGATAAATTCCGTCACGCACAAACATCATTTTATTCATATATTGATGCTTCAAAAAAACTCTAGACGTCGTTAAAGAATCCGGATAGCCTCCAAACAAATCCTACTGCAAAGCCGACTAGTCTTGGACAGAAATGCACCCGCTCGCCCTGGAAAAAACTCCGAAGCCCGAGTTACTAAGATCGAGAGATTCCAGGTTCTTACCCCAAACTATGGCACTCTTTACTCGGGAACAACTTCGATCAGCTCCGATTTAAATCTGGAGCCCACGAACAACGAAATACTCTACAACTTTCCAGTATTGCTAGACAGTGAAGGGCAACCTTGGGACATTGCTAACCTTTATCTGATTCATAAATATCACCATACTTTCAATTACAACCATCGCACTTATGCATCCATCGCCGACCATCTTTTGGATTACCGAAGATTTTTAGATTCGGAAAACATAGACTACCTGCATTTTCCAAAACTAAAACAGCTCAAAGCAACCTATCGATTCAAAAAGCACATTGAAGGAGAAATCGACTCTGGCCGAATGACGCTTGACACTGGAAAGAAAAGGATGAGCGGCATCCACCGCTTCTACAAAAATATTCTTAAGTTCAAGCTAATCGACCCAGATCTTATAACTGAGGCGCCTTACGAGGAGGTCACTAGATATATAGAAACCACCACAGATTTTGGCTTGAAGACGTTTATCACCGTCTCATCCTCAGACTTGGCTCTACAGGCCTCCAAGCCTTTACTAGATCCTGACTTCATTTACGATGACGGCAAGACGAAGCCTCTAACCATGCATGAGCAGATGGCTTTGTTTAAGGCGCTTAAGAAATGTGACCGGGCCTATCAATTACTCTTCTATCTTGCGATTTTCACTGGTGCCCGATTGCAGACACTCAGCACCATCAGGATTTGCGATCTTAATAGGCAACTGGACTACGAGGGTAATCTCAGACTTCCAGTAGGTGCAGGGACTGGTATCGACACGAAGAAAAAGGCGCGCATGACGATCATAATTCCTGGATGGCTAGTAGATGATCTCAAGATTTATATCCGATGCAGCATTGCGCAAGGAAGGAGAGAGTCTTCCTACTACGGAGATACCGAGTCAAATTACATATTCCTTACTAGTAAAGGAACACCCTTTTACACAAGCAAACTAGAAATGAAAGAACGCCTCACGGGAGATCCGAACAGCTCAAATTTTGGCCAGTCGTATTCACACACCGAGGGAGAAGCGGTTCGTCAGTTCCTGCAAAACCTTATTAGGGATATTCAAAAAGAATCTCCCGGCTTTAAAAAATTTAAGTTCCACGATCTGCGGGCGACTTTTGGCATGAACCTACTAGAGGACGAGCTTGATAGACCTGACCGCAAACCCATAACCGCGATTCTGGAACTAGTCCAGCAACGCATGGGGCACCGTAATAAAGAGATTACACTCCAATACCTAAATTATAGGTCGAGAATTGAGTGGAAAACCCATGTGCAAGACCGATTCGAGTCGAAGCTTTTCTCGCATGTTGTGCGAGACCGTAGCGAATGAGCACCGCTAATAATCCAGTCTTGCGGCCCAGGAAAGTCACGATCATCGATCTTTCGGACGTTACTACTACCATCCTGATCCCTGACTCGGTAGTTCTACAACATGTACATAGAACAAACTTTACTGTGCACAACTTAGATGTATCGTCATTCTGCTATAAAAAGCGTGCGCAAGGTTCTGGGGGTCAAATCGGCGACAAAGTCGATCCAAATAGCCTGGATATCCACCGACTTAAAATCGCTCGCGCAGTTATCGAAATCATTCGAGGCCAAAATCTAGACACCGCAAAGAGTCATCGGAACTGGTTCAATCTTTTCTTTACTTGGGTTGACGCCAACTACGACAACATACGCCTCGATGATATAAATGACTTAAAGATGGCATACATAGGTTATACAAGTCATTTAATACAAAGAACACAGGCTGCGCCCAGGGGCGGCAACCGCATCACAGCAACTGTGGCGACGAACCAGCAGAACGCTGTGGCCAAACTTATCTCAGTCATAACAGCGGAAGAGCTGCGCATAATAAAATCATGGGCCACCAAATTAAATAAAAGCAAGCCAGGCGGTGTAAAATCTAATAAACCTTCTTCAGATGAGCAAGATATCTGTTTCGCTGCACACATAAACTTCTTAGACGAAGTTCACCGGGTCATTGTGAATAATGAGCCCTACCCCCTCATGCTGACCCCAGAGTTGGGAGAACCATATTATCTTCATGACGAAATAGGTTATCGAAAAACTCACAACGTGCAATTAATGTATGAAGAGCTGAGGAAGTATCCCACGCTCCCGCCGCTGGATGTGTTGACCTCAGCCAGCGCCGATCTTTCTCGACTTAGTGAGCGAGACAAAGTGCTTGCCTATTCAGCTCTGAACGTGAAGGTAACCGAATCCAATTCCGCGAACCGAAACTTATACCGATCAAGAAACCTTGTAATCATGGCGATGGTTGCAGGCTTCACCAGTTTGATTGCAGCAACTGGCAGCAACTCGTCTGTTCTTGCAAACGTTGAGCCAACAGACTTCAAACCGCTTCCAACCTCCAAAGGCATGCGTATGCTGGGTATAAAAGGTCGAGCGAACGGAAAGGTGGTTTATCCCGAGTTTGGTGCCAGGTTCAGCAGCACCTATAACAAAATTCTGGAGTTGCGTCGTTGGCTTCTGGGCCCTGATGAATCACCTCTCCTTTTTCCATTCCCTAAGCGAGACGGTAGATACTCCACCATCCTAGCCGCCCACTTACAGGCCTATAAATCGTTGCTTAACAAGCTGATGCCTGAAGTGCGCTGGATCACGCCAATGGACTACAGGAAGAATGTCAGCTATCAATACTTAAAGTTAAGTAATGGCGATACTTTGCTGACTGCACAGAAGCTCGGCAATACCGTACGCACCGTTGAAAGCCATTACGGTCGTCCATCCCTAGAAGATTTGGCTCAAGAGTTCAGCGCGTTCTTCAATACCATGCAGGACGCTGCCTTGGCACGAGGACGGCATCATAATTTTATTCCGGTAAAAATCATTGAAGCAGAACCAGATGCGTTAGCGATTCCGGGCGGTTCCTGCCTATCTGCAGCAAGAGAACCCGCATTGGCATCAGGCTTCACGAGCCTGTCGCCAACACCGGCATGCCGTGAACCAGAATATTGCGTTTTCTGTCAGCACTATGCCGTTCATGCTGACGTTACAGACCTCAAGCGCCTTCTCTCTATTAAATTTATTATTGAAGCCAGCCAACCACATTATGATTCTGACAGGTGGATGGAAAATATGTACCCACTCCACTACCGGATTAATGAGATTATCGGCCTTGTGACTGAAAAAATTGATAACCAGCAACTAATCACACGAGTTGCTGATGAAGTGAGTAGCGGCGACCTTGACCCGTTCTGGGCAACTCATCTAGACGCACTTATTTATATGGGCTACGTGTCATGAATATTGAAGAACGACTACGCCTTAGCCCCACGCAAAGAAACTACCCGCCTCAGAATTATGTTCAATCAGAGGGTGCACTATCGATCCCGCCAGATTTTATCATATCACGAGACACTGATGGAAAGCCGCTGAGCTTTTATAAGCATGACGTATGGCGCATGGGAGCGTATTCCACCTATAACATTACCTACTCTTTTATCGGCTGGCATAGTGGTGATACGTCACCACTATACGAAGCCATTCAACGTGAAATGAAAACCATACAATTTGCAAGACTTTATTTATTTCCGAAGGCTAGGAAAGTACAAAGTGTGAGCGTACATGCCCTGCGGTCGCTTGCCGCCATGGCGCTGTCCAATAGCGTAACTATAAAAGAGCTCATCACCCAACAATGCTATGAGGCAAAAATCTTAAGAGCCATCGCCGCGATTCCCAAGCATTCCATGGCGGATCTATTTACCAAGCTGCTTCGTGACATACATATCATAAGTAAAACGTCTCCGCACTGTGGGCTTTCAATCTTGGAAGGCTTGTTCACGCGAGCTGAAGGCATTGTACAGTCGATGTTCCCCGACACTGATCGTCGCGAACAGACTTGGTTAATCCCATCACGCATTTATGCAGCGATCATTAACGAATTCGCCGTCGAACTAGACACCTTTAACTCCATTAGCTCAAAGATCATTGAGTTCTACAACCGTCGTCAAGATGAGCCAGAGTATGGCTATGCGCTCAGCAATCCACCTACAGGCAAGAAAATTGATCACTGGGAAGCCGCGATGACCTGCTTAGGCTTGAGCGACGACCTGCTTAACCTCGGCATAACCAATCTTGCCAAGCTGAATGCCTACCTTAATGAAGTCATTGCAATCGCCAAGTTCTGGATACATATTTTTTCTGGCATGCGTGACGACGAGGTCAGTAAGCTTGCGTGTAATGCCCTCCAATCCATCCGAATAAATGGCCAAGAGATTCCGGTCATTATGGGCAATACTTACAAAGGAGCATCGGAAAACTATATTCCGACTACTTGGATCACCTCACCAGCAGTGAAGAAAGCATTCGATGCGGCGACAGCCATCGGCAGCATAGCTCGCATAAAAAATTCCTATCCACAATTGGAAGACAGTAGGTATCCACTTTTCCCCATGCTGACTCATGCGAAAAGTGTAACTCAATCATTCCACTTTGAGGTTCCAATTAGGGCCTCATTTAAAATCTCAGTTCCTCTGCGCAAAAACCCAGTTTTTTTGGTGACCGAGAGCGATATTCGTGAATTAGAAATGTTCGACGGATTTACGGATTGGCGAGGAATACCGGGACTGAAGGTAGGCAAACCTTGGCCCCTGAAAACCCATCAATGCAGGAGGTCACTTGCAGTCTATGCAGCTAGATCAGGAATGGTTTCGTTAGGTTCCATGGCGCTTCAGTACAAACACCTAACTGAATATATGACCTCGTACTATCGACACGGTAGTAGTTTCGCTATCAACTTTGTCATCGAGCCTGAACAAAGACTGTTCGTTGATGACATAGACACTCAAATCAAGCTCAGGCAGTACGAGCTTTACGAAGCAGATGTTATTAATTCGTCATCCCCTCTCTGGGGCGGGGAGGGAAACCGAATCCAAGTTGCTGGAGATCGAGGTAAACCGCTGATAATAACCACAGACAGGAAGTTCACTAAGCAAAAATTTGAGCGAGGCGAAATGGTTTATAAAGAAGGCCCTGCAGGCGGTTGCACGAACCCTAACCCATGTGGCCTCATCAAATTTACAAATCTAACCCCTTGCGTAGACTGCAGCCATTCAATACTTAGCGCGAAATCTATGCCCAAAATCAATAAGGCGATAGCCACCCACAGGAAAGCATTGTACTACCTTCCAGAAAATAGCCCGTTCCGTGAACAAATCATCTCAGAGATATCGAGCATCACCGCTGCAGTAACAAAAGCCGGATACGGTAAACTTCTGGAGGCTTAACTTGGTTAGCAATAGTCACTATATTGAGGCGCTCGATCGGCTTGTGCTTGAGGGCAGAGAGATCAACCTCGACTCTGTAGCGCTAGGTGCCGGGAGAAAGAGGGGCTCGATAAAGAGAGGACGCTCAAGTCAAGCCGCCTTAGTTAAGCTAATCGATGACACGGCGGCTCAGCAACGCAGTACCCAGGCGGCGCCGATTATGAAGAGTAAGAGGCCAGCCACCAAGCCTAAGCCCCAACGCCATAATGACACAGCGGTTCGGAAGAGTGAGCTCTATCAGAAGACTCTTCAAAAGCTGGTTTCCATCCAGTTTGAGAATCATCGACTCAGAATGCGGATCGCGGAATTGGAGTCAGCATCCTCAACCTAAGTGCCTCCTGGGCATGTGGTTTGGGGGTTGGGCCTGGGCTGTAGAAATGAGCGTCTGAGCAGTAAACGTTTGGGCGCTAGAACCTTCACATTACCAGCGGCACATGAAAATTGAAGATCCGCTCGCTGGATGTAGGCAATTCCGAAAGCGGTGTTCAAGCACGTTTAGTTTTGGCTTGTGATTGGGTTGGCTGGGGCCTGAATGTGCTCACGCCCCCTATACAAAAGCGCCCTCTGGTGGGCCGGCCTCTTAGTCTGATAATCGGTCGACGCGAAGGGCAAGATGTGAGGGAAGGGGCAACAGAAGATGTCCATATCATCCTGATGTCCATATGGACAGTTACAGATGAAGGACATGCCCAGGAAAATCGGGGCCTTCCGGAGTGTCCACACTATCCCTTCTTTGGATTGGCAGGACACCCTGCTGTCGCTGGTGGCCAGCGTGCAGATCTCGTCCAGCGATATCGTGCGCGTCGGTGACTGGATCGAGATGCCACAGCTCAATGCCGACGGTGATGTCATCGACATCGCCCTGCATACCGTCAAGGTGCAGAACTGGGACAAGACCATCACCACCATTCCGACCAAACGCCTGATCAGCGACCCGTTCAAGAATTATCGCGGCATGCAGGAATCCGGCGGCCGCCGCATCAAGCGGGCGATCTACCTGGACCAGACCAGCGTGCGCTTTCTGAGCCCGGACGAGATTGCCCGCCTGCAGCGCTTCCTGCTGCTCGGCCAATACCTGAGCAACAAGCAAAGCGAGCTGCTGAGCTGGAACGCCGAACTGGCCGATGCCGCCCAGGAACCAGCCAACACCCGCCGGGTCACCAACCTGGGTACCTTCCGCGCCTACGTCGAGCATTACCTGCGCCAGCACCCGGGCATCAACCAGAACATGACCCAGATCGTACGCCAGCTGCAGCCGACGGCCGACGGCCTGCCGCTGGAGTTGTACTGCTTTACCAATACCGTGGCCTGGGTGCCGTACGAGGGCTACCAGTCGGACATCTTCGATCATCTGCTGGCGATTCTGCCGGAATTCGGCCTGCGGGTGTTCCAGCATCCTAGCGGCGCGGACATGCGTGAGTTGCGCCCCAATCTGCATGCACCGACGCCAGCAGAAAGAGCCGCGCAACTATCAAGCTAAAAACTCTTTTTAGCAGCAATAAAAAACCACCAAATCGCAAGGCTTGGTGGTTTTCACCAATTTTCCAGACAGACTTGCCAGCTTTTCCCCCAGTGGTTAGGGTTGATCCCATGACTATCTCCCAGACCCTCATCCTGCTTCGGCAACACGCTAATCTTTGCCTGGTCGCTCAGCGACTGCGGTAGGGTCTGCCGGCCCCCTTTCTTGCGTTCAGCTTTCTCTTTTTTCCAGCACGGCCCACGCTGGCCCTCGCCTTCAGGATTGATTCATGAGCATGCTCAAAGACCCGTCGCAGAAATACCGCCCGTTCACCCAGATTCAGATTCCGGATCGCACCTGGCCGGACCAGATCATCGACAAGGCGCCGATCTGGCTGTCCACCGACCTGCGTGACGGCAACCAGTCGCTGATCGAGCCGATGGACGCCGAGAAGAAGATGCGCTTCTTCAAGTGCCTGGTGCAGGTCGGCCTCAAGGAAATCGAAGTGGGCTTTCCGTCCGCTTCGCAGACCGACTTCGACTTCGTGCGCGAATTGATCGAAGGCGGCCATATTCCGGACGACGTGACCATCCAGGTGCTGACCCAGGCCCGTGACGACCTCATCGAGCGCACCTTCGAGTCTCTCAAGGGCGCCAAGAAGGCCATCGTCCACTACTACAATGCCTGCGCGCCGAGCTTCCGCAAGATCGTCTTCAACCAGGACAAGGCCGGCGTCAAAGCCATCGCGGTTTCCGCCGGCACCACCATCAAGCGCCTGGCCGCTGCCGCACCGGAAACCCAGTGGGGCTTCGAGTATTCGCCGGAAGTGTTCAGCAGCACCGAGATCGACTTCGCCGTCGAGGTGTGCAACGCAGTGATCGAGGTGTTCCAGCCAACCCCGGCCAACCCGCTGATCCTCAACCTGCCGGCCACCATCGAGTGCGCCACGCCAAACAACTACGCCGACCAGATCGAGTGGTTCGGCCGCCACGTGAGCAAGCGTGACAGCGTGCTGATCAGCGTGCACACCCACAACGACCGTGGCACCGGCGTCGCGGCTTCCGAGCTGGCGGTAATGGCCGGCGCCGATCGCGTCGAAGGCTGCCTGTTCGGCAACGGCGAGCGCACCGGCAACGTCTGCCTGGTGACCCTGGCGCTGAACCTCTACACCCAGGGCGTCAACCCGCAGCTGGATTTCTCCGACATCGACGCCGTACGCAAGGTGGTCGAGGACTGCAACCAGCTTCCGGTACACCCGCGTCATCCGTACGTGGGCGACCTGGTGCACACCGCCTTCTCCGGCTCGCACCAGGATGCCATCCGCAAGGGCTTCGCCCAGCAGCAGGAAGGCAGCCTGTGGGAAGTGCCCTACCTGCCGATCGACCCGGCCGACATTGGCCGCGACTACGAGGCGGTGATCCGCGTCAACAGCCAGTCCGGCAAGGGTGGCATCACCTTCCTGCTCGAGCAGGAATACGGCATCAACCTGCCGCGCCGCATGCAGATCGAGTTCAGCCAGGTGGTGCAGAAGGAAACCGACCGCCTGGGCCTGGAGATGACCGCCTCGCAGATCCACAAGTTGCTCGACAGCGAATACCTCCAGGCCACCTCGCCCTATGAGCTGAAGGGCCATCGCCTGGAAGAGGAGAACGGCGAAAGCCGCGTCGAGGCCAAGGTGCAGGTCAACGGTCAGGAACAACGCTGGAGCGGTTCGGGCAAGGGCGCGCTGGAGGCCCTGGCCTCGAGCCTGCCGGTGGCCGTCGAGGTGATGGACTACCACGAGCACGCCATTGGTGGCGGCGCCAACGCCAAGGCCGCCTGCTACATCGAGATTCGTCTCGACGGCCAGCGCCCGCTGCATGGCATTGGTATCGACGAAAACATCACCACGGCGAGCTTCCGCGCCCTGTTCAGCGCCCTGAACCGTGCAGTGAAACAGGCCGAGGAAAAGACCCAGGCGGCCTGATAAGCAGCCTGCGGTAAACGACAAAGGGGCGCTTCGGCGCCCCTTTGTCGTTTCTGAGACCAGGTGGCCTGGCGTTGAGCGCAGCGATACCTTGGGCAAGCGCTCCCGGGTGTCGCTGCACTCGCCCCGGGCCACGGATCGGCCGCCACGCCTTTGCCGGCTTCATCTGCTTCTGCAGGATGTTGCCCTGGAAGAGCGTCGGTGCCTGTCAGAGACAACGGCGTACTGCTTCGCGAGTACGCCCTACCGCTCTACAGTGACTTGGCCGGCTTCATCTGCCGCTGCAGGGTGTTGCCCTGGAAGAACGCCGGCGCCTGCCAGCGGGCGATGAACATCAGCACCAGGCCAAGCAGCAGGATCACCACGGCGATCACGAACACCAGGCCGAGGCCGCCGATATGCGAGCCGCTGCCGAAGTCCGGCGACATGCTGTCCAGGGTGGTTTGCCAGAAGATGATCGACAGCATCACCGCGCCTACCAACGGGCACAGGCCGCGCATGAAGAAATGCCGCGCGCTGTCGAACAGGCTGTGGCGGAAATACCAGACGCAGGCGAAGGCGGTCAGCGCGTAGTAGAAGCAGATCATCATGCCCAGGGCGGTGATGGTGTCGGCCAGCACGTTTTCGCTCAGGGTGCGCATGGTCACATAGAACACCGCGGTGGCGATGCCGGCGGCGATAGTCGCGTAACGGGGCGTCTGCGACAGCGGATGGACACTGGCGAAACGCTTCGGCACCGCCCGGTAGTAACCCATGGCGAGCAGCGTGCGCGCTGGCGATATGAAGGTCGACTGCAACGAAGCCGCGGTGCTGGCCAGCACGGCGATGGACATCAGGATCGCCAGCGGGCCCATCACCGGGCCAGCCAGGTGAGCGAACACGTTCTCCTGGATCTGCGCGTTGCCCAGCCCCAGGCCGGTATCACCGGTGCCGGCGAACTGCAGGGTGGCGGCTGCGGTGAACAGGTACAGGGCGAGAATCAGCAGCACGGTGAGGGTCGCCGCGCGCCCCGGCACCTTCTCGCTGCCCACCGACTCTTCACTGACGGTCAGGCACACGTCCCAACCCCAGAAGATGAAGATCGACAGCGACAGGCCCGCCGCGAATGCGGAGAACGAATCGATATTGAACGGGTTGAACCACTCGGGATGAAAGACCAGCGGCGAGCTGTCCGGCGCGGCGGCGAACGCGGCGATGGAGAAGCCGATCAGCACCACCAGTTGCAGGGCCACCAGGGTGTACTGCACCCCCATGGTCATGCCGATGCCCCGGCAACAGACCCACACCGCCATGGCGATGAACACGCAGCAGGTGACGATGTTCACCAGCAGGTTGCGGGTCAGGTCGGCCAGCCAGTCCAGCCCGGTGAGCTGGGCGAGGAACAGGTAGAAGAAGTCCACCGCGATGCCCGCCAGGTTGGACAGCACGATGGTCGTGGCGGTGACCAGCCCCCAGCCGCCGATCCAGCCGATCATCGGCCCGAACGCACGCGCAGACCAGGTGAATGAGGTGCCGCTGTCCGGCTCCGCGGCATTCAGCTCGCGGTAACCCAGGGCCACCAGAAGCATCGGCAGGAAACCAACGATAAATACCGCCGGCAGGTAAACGCCGACCTCGCGCACGGTGGGGCCCAGGGCACCGGTCAGGGTATAGACCGGCGCGATGGTGGAGATGCCCAGCACCACGCAGGCCAGCAACCCGACCTTGCCCTGGGCCAGGCCCTTGCCGGAAACCACAGCGGCGGCGCCAGCGACAGGGGTGGCCTGCACGCGCGATGCCGGCGCATCTGTGTAATCACTCATAAGTCTCTGCCATCGTCTTGGAATTGTTTCCGAACGTGGTGAGGATCCTGCG
Organism: Pseudomonas sp. URMO17WK12:I2; assembly: GCF_003253735.1. Lineage (GTDB taxonomy): Bacteria > Pseudomonadota > Gammaproteobacteria > Pseudomonadales > Pseudomonadaceae > Aquipseudomonas. Next base: position 450,939 of record NZ_QKYW01000002.1, read on the forward strand.
AGGCAGCCAGCGGACTTCAGTCGACGACCCCAGAGCCCCTGCGAGATCCCGACCCGTTCAGGTCAGAGCACCCCGAACCCGAGCGGGTTCAGGGCGGATTCAGCGGGCGTCGCGCGCTTGCGCGTAGGCCCGGCAGGCGTCTCGAAAGGCCTGGAACAGCGCCAGCGATTCGGGGTTCTCGCTGAAGCGCCATTCCGGGTGCCATTGCACACCGATCAGAAAGCCCGCCGAGTCGGGAATCGATACGGCTTCAACCAGGCCATCGGGCGCCAGCGCCTCGACACGCAGGCGCTCGGCCAGGCGGTCGATGCCCTGGCTGTGCAGCGAGTTGACCTGGAACTGTGCCGGCAGGCCGATCCGCTCGAACACCCCGCCCGCCTGCACGCTGACCGCGTGCTGCGGCGCGTACTGCTCGGCGACCGAGTCGCGTTGCGGCTCGCGGTGATCCAGATAACCCGGCAGCTCCTGCACGCGCTGGTGCAAGGTGCCGCCCAGGGTCACGTTGAGCTCCTGAAAGCCGCGGCAGATGCAGAACACCGGCACGCCCTTGTCGATGGCCAGGCGCAGCAGCGGCAAGGTGTTGGCATCACGGTTCAGGTCGTGCTGAGTACCTTCCAGGCTCGGCGAGCCCTGGTAATGCCGGGGCTCGACATTGGACGGCGAACCGGTGAACAGGATGCCGTCCAGTTGCTCGAGCAGCTGGTGGGGATCACTCGGCGTGCTGCGCGCTGGCAGCACCAGCGGCAGGCCGGCGTAGGCCGCCGCCTCGACGTACTTGTCGCCGACCGTGTGCGAATCGTATTTGCCAAGTTGCTGCCGGCAGGCAGTCACGCCGATCAGGGGCATGCGGGTCATGGTGTTCTCTCCGGAAAAGCCAGCCGACGACGTGCGCCGGCTGGCGCAGCATCAGATGCCCAGGCGGTCACGCAGCTGGTAGTAAACGGCGCCCAGGGCGGTGAACGGCACGCGTAGCAGCTGCCCACCCGGGAACGGGTAATGCGGCAGCCCGGCGAAGGCGTCGAAACGCTCGGCCTGGCCGCGCAGGGCCTCGGCCAGCACCTTGCCGGCCAGGTGCGTGTAGGTCACGCCGTGGCCGCTGCAGCCCTGGGAGTAGTAGATGTTGTCGCCGATACGGCCGACCTGGGGCAGGCGCGACAGGGTCAGCAGGAAGTTGCCGGTCCAGGTGTAATCGATCTTCACGTCCTTGAGCTGCGGGAAGGTCTTGAGCAGCTTGGGCCGGATGATCGCTTCGATGTCCGCCGGGTCGCGGGCGCCGTAGACCACACCGCCGCCATAGATCAGGCGCTTGTCGGCGCTGAGGCGGTAGTAGTCGAGCAGGTAGTTGCAGTCTTCCACGCAGTAATCCTGCGGCAACAGGCTGTGGGCCAGTTCGTCCGACAGCGGCTCGGTGGTCAGCACCTGGGTGCCGCAGGGCATCGACTTGGCCGCCAGTTCCGGCATCAAGCCGCCCAGGTAGGCATTGCCAGCCACCACCACGAACTTGGCCTTCACCTGCCCGTTCGGTGTGTGCACCACCGGCTGCGGGCCGCGGTCGATGCGCGTGGCCGGGCTCTGCTCGTAGATCGCGCCACCCAGGGATGTCACCGCCGCGGCTTCACCCAGGGCCAGGTTGAGCGGATGGATATGACCGCCGCTCATGTCCAGCATGCCGCCGACATAACGATCGGTGCCGACCACTTCGCGAATGCGGCGCTCGTCCATCAGTTCCAGCTGGGTATGGCCGTAGCGCTCCCACAGCTTCTTCTGGGCTTCGAGGTGGCCCAGCTGCTTGCCGGTGATGGCGGCGAACACGCCACCGTCCTTCAGGTCGCACTGGATGCCGTACTTGGCGACCCGCTCACGGATGATGCGCCCGCCTTCGAAGGCCATCTCGCCAAGCAGCTGCGCCTGGCGCGCGCCGACCTGCTTTTCGATGACGTCGATGTCGCGGCTGTAACTGTTGACGATCTGCCCGCCGTTACGCCCCGAGGCGCCGAAGCCGACCTTGGCGGCTTCCAGCACGGTGACGCGAAAACCGTTTTCCAGCAGGAACAACGCGGTGGAAAGGCCGGTGTAACCGGCACCGATGACGCACACGTCCGTCTCGACGACGTCCGTGAGCGCTGGGTAATCGACCCGCGGGTTGCGCGAGGCGGCGTAGTAACTGTCGACGTGTTGAGTCATTTGAAACTCCTTAACTCCAATGCTCCGCCTTGGGACAAACCCTTCGAGACCTAGCGAGCTAGAGCCATGCAAGGCGAAAACAGACGAGGAAGCGGAATGTACTGTTGTACATGAGCATCCGCAGGCTGTTTTTAACGCCGCAGGGCCGAAGCGCAGCAGGTCGGTTTTTACCCTTAAAGCTTGATCCAGGTGGCCTTTAGTTCGGTGTACTTGTCGAAGGCATGCAGCGACTTGTCGCGGCCATTGCCTGATTGCTTGAAGCCGCCGAACGGTGCGGTCATGTCGCCGCCGTCGTACTGGTTCACCCATACGCTGCCGGCGCGCAACGCCCGTGCGGTGCGGTGGGCGCGGGTGATGTCGCGGGTCCACACGGCGGCGGCCAGGCCATAGGGCGTGTCGTTGGCGATGCGGATGGCCTCTTCGTCACTGTCGAAGCTGATCACCGACAGCACCGGCCCGAAGATTTCCTCACGGGCGATGCGCATGGCGTTGTTCACACCGACGAAGAGGGTCGGCTGCACGTAGCTGCCCCCGGTCTCCTGCAGGGCGCGCTCACCACCGGTGAGAACCTCTGCCCCCTCCTCGCGACCAGACTCGATGAAACCGAGCACGGTGGCCAGGTGGCCGTCATCGACCAGCGCGCCGACGCGGGTGTCCGGCTCCAGGGCATGACCGGGTTTCCACTTCTGCAGCGCCTCGACCACCATGGGCAGGAAGCGCTCCTTGATCGAGCTTTCCACCAGCAGGCGCGAACCGGCGACGCACACCTCGCCCTGGTTGAAGGCGATGGCCGTGGCAGCCGCATCGGCGGCGGCCTGCAGATCCGGCGCATCGGCGAAGACGATGTTCGGGCTCTTGCCGCCGGCCTCCAGCCACACGCGCTTCATGTTCGACTCACCGGAATAGATCATCAGTTGCTTGGCGATCTTGGTGGAGCCGGTGAACACGATGGTGTCGACGTCCATGTGCAGGGCCAGGGCCTTGCCCACGGTGTGGCCGTAGCCGGGCAGCACGTTGAACACGCCAGCCGGGATACCGGCTTCCAGCGCCAACTGGGCGACGCGGATGGCGGTCAACGGCGATTTCTCGGACGGCTTGAGGATCACCGAGTTGCCGACCGCCAGCGCCGGGCCGAGCTTCCAGCTGGACATCAGCAGCGGGAAGTTCCACGGCACGATGGCCGCCACCACGCCGACCGCTTCGCGGGTCACCAGACCCAGCTGGTCGTGGGGCGTGGGCGCCACTTCGTCATACAGCTTGTCGATCGCCTCGGCGCTCCAGCGGATGGCGTTGGCCGCCGCCGGTACGTCGATGCTCAGCGAATCGCCGATCGGCTTGCCCATGTCGAGGGTTTCCAGCAACGCCAATTCCTCGGCGTTGGCCAGCAGCTTGTCGGCGAAGGCGATCAGCACGCGCTTGCGCTGTGCCGGGGCGAGCCTGGCCCAATCGCCACGCTCGAAAACCGCGCGAGCGGCCTTGACGGCAAGCTCGGCATCCTCGGCCATGCAACTGGCCACACTGGCCAGCTGCCGCCCGTCCACCGGGCTGATGCTGTCGAAGGTCGCGCCGCCCACGGCATCGCGGTAGCTGCCGTCGATAAAGGCCCGGCCCTCGATGCGCAGGCTCTGGTAACGCTGCTCCCAATCCTGGCGAGTCATGGTGGTCATGCTCATCACTCCCTTAGACGGTATGCAGATACCAGTTGTATTCGAGGTCGGAAATGGTGGTCTCGAACTCGTGCATTTCCGCTTCCTTACAGGCCACGAAGATGTCGATGTATTCGGGGCGGATGTACTTGTTCATCACTTCGCTTTCGTCCAGCTGACGCAGGGCGTCACGCAGGTTGTTCGGCAGGCTCTGCTCCAGCTGTTCGTAGGAGTTGCCTTCGATGGGCGCGCCCGGCTCCAGCTTGTTGGTCAGACCATGGTGAATACCGGCGAGGATCGAGGCCATCATCAGGTACGGGTTGGCGTCGGCGCCGGCCACGCGGTGCTCGATACGGATCGCGTCGCTGCTGCCGGTTGGTACGCGTACCGCCACCGTACGGTTGTCCAGGCCCCAGCTTGGCGCGTTCGGCACATAGAACTGCGCACCGAAACGGCGGTAGGAGTTGACGTTCGGGCACAGGAACGCCATCGACGCCGGCATGGTGTCGAGGATCCCGGCGATGGCATGGCGCAGCGGTGCGTGCTGCTCCGGGTCGTCGGTGGCGAAGATGTTCTGCCCGGTCTTCTTGTCGAGCAGCGAGATGTGTACGTGCAGACCGTTGCCCGCCTGGCCCGGGTAGGGCTTGGCCATGAAGGTCGAATCCATCTCGTGGTCGTAGGCGATGTTCTTGATCAGGCGCTTGAGCAATACCGCGTAGTCGCAGGCCTTGATGGCGTCTTCGACGTGATGCAGGTTGACCTCGAACTGCGCCGGGGCACTTTCCTTGACGATGGCGTCGGCCGGCAGGTCCTGCTCCTTGGCGGCTTCGAGCATGTCCTGCAGGCAGTCGACGTACTCGTCGAGGTCGTCGATCAGGTACACCTGGGTGGAAATCGGGCGCTTGCCGGAAATCGGCGAGCGTGGCGGCTGTGGGCGGCCATTCACGTTCTCCTGGTCGATCAGGTAGAACTCCAGCTCGAATGCGGCACAGATGGTCAGGCCCAGCTCGTCGAACTTCTCCACTACCTGGCGCAGTACTTCACGGGGGTCGGCGAAGAACGGGTGGCCGTCCAGCTCGTGCATGGTCATCAGCAGTTGCGCGGTTGGGCGCTTCTGCCACGGTTCCTTGCACAGGGTGTCGGGGATCGGGTAGCAGATCCGGTCGGAGTCGCCGATATCCAGACCCAGGCCGGTGCTTTCCACGGTGGATCCGTTGATGTCCAGGGCGAACAGCGAAGCCGGCAGGTTGATGCCTTTTTCATAGACCTTGTGCAGGCTGGCGCGCTCCACGCGCTTGCCACGCACGATACCGTTCATGTCGGTGATCAGCAGGTCGACGTACTGGATCTCGGGGTGATCCTTGAGAAAAGTGTTCGCTTCGTTGAGCTGAACGACACGGGGGGAAACCGAAGTCATGGGAAATACATCCTTTCGCATCGGCGCGCCCGCGGAAGACATCTCACGAGCCTTGGCGCCTCATTATTCTGGGTATCCGCTAGCGGATTTGATTCTAGGCAACGCCTTGAGTATAAGTGGGCGCACACGCAACCGATACTGGCAACAGAGCAATTTATGATTGCATCTACGCAATACCAGATCAGCCATGTCGACCTTGCCCTGGTGCTCGCACTGGTGCGCGGACGTTCTCTGGCACGGGCCGCCGAGCAATTGCAGGTGGATGTGTCGACGGTGTTCCGGGCCATCCGCAAGCTGGAGGCCAATCTGGGCATCGCCCTGTTCGAGAAAAGCCGCCGCGGCTACATGCCGACCCAAAGCGCCCAGGCGCTGGCCGAACAGGCCGAACGCGCCGAACAGGCCCTGGATGCCGCGCGCATCGCCCTGCAGCAGGGCGAAAAAGTCATCAGTGGCACCGTGCGCCTGACCTGCACCGATGCGGTGCTGCAGAACCTGCTGCTGCCCAGCCTGGCCGAACTGATGCCGCGCTACCCGGCACTGTCGCTGGAGCTGGCGACGACCAACACCTTCGCCAACCTCAGCCGCCGCGACGCGGACATCGCCCTGCGCCTGTCCAACGCGCCCCCCGAACACCTGGTCGGCCGGCAACTTGGCCATACCGCCTATTACATCTGCGGCCGCCCGGAACACCGCGACGCCTTTTTGCAGGCACCCACCTCGGTGCCGTGGATCGCTCCGGACGACTCGATGCCCGACCACATCACCGTGGCCTGGCGGCACCAGGTGCACCCCAGCCTGGTGCCACGCTACCGCTGCAGCAGCATGTCGGCGGTCGCCACCCTGGTGCAGGCCGGCCTGGGCATCGCCGCCCTGCCCGACTTCATGGCCCGCAGCCTGGACGGCGTGGAGCGCCTGAGCGAGGCACTGGTCGATTGTGACACCGACCTGTGGCTGCTGACCCGCCCCGACTGCCTGGCACTACGCTCGGTGCAGGCGCTGTTCGACGAACTCACCCCGCTGCTGCGCACGCGCCTTAACAGTCGCTAGCCGATCCCTCAGCGCGGCGTTAACTACGCCGCCATAACGCCTTGTGCTGGCACCCGGGCAGAGCGTGGCCTGGCTGATTCGAACCAGCCAGCATGCAGGGCGCGGGAACCATCCACCGGCCTGCACCTCCTAAAAACGCAGGATCAGGACAGACAGCGACAGGATTGTGCAATCGGCCCGACCCAGGGCTGCTCTACGCTTATCCACCCCCGCGGCCACAAGCCGCTGATTTACAAACGACAGGAATTGCCCATGACCACCATTCTCGGCTATGCCGCCCAGGACTCCAGCAAACCTCTCGCGCCCTACCGCTTCCAGCGCCGCGCCGTTGGCGCCGACGATGTACAGATCGACATCCTCTACTGCGGCGTCTGCCACTCCGACCTGCACACCGCGCGCAACGAGTGGAAGAACACCCTGTACCCCTCGGTGCCCGGCCACGAAATCGTCGGCAAGGTCACGGCCGTGGGCAGCAACGTCACCAACTTCAAGGTCGGCGATCTGGCCGGCGTGGGCTGCATGGTCGACAGCTGCCAGAGCTGCCCGTCCTGCGCCGAGGGCCTGGAGCAATACTGCGAAGCGGGCTTCACCGGCACCTACAACGGGCCGATGTTCGGTGGGGAGAATACCTACGGTGGTTACTCGGACAACATCGTCGTCGACCAGAAATTCGTGCTGCGCATCCGCCACACCGAGAACCTGGCCGCCGTTGCGCCGCTGCTCTGCGCCGGCATCACCACCTACTCGCCGCTGCGCCAGTGGAACGTCAAAAAAGGCGACAAGGTCGGCGTGGTCGGCCTCGGTGGTCTTGGCCACATGGCAGTGAAGATCGCCGCCGCCATGGGCGCCCATGTGGTGCTGTTCACCACCTCGCCGAACAAGCGTGAAGACGCTCTGCGCCTGGGCGCCACCGAAGTGGTGGTGTCGAAGAACGCCGACGAGATGGCCGCCCATGCGGGCAGCTTCGACTTCATCCTCAACACCGTCGCGGCGCCGCACAACCTGGATGCCTTCCTCGGCCTGCTCAAGCGCGACGCCACCATGACCCTGGTCGGCGCACCGGACTCGCCACACCCGTCGCCGGAAGTGTTCAGCCTGATCCTCAAGCGTCGCCGCCTGGCCGGTTCGCTGATCGGCGGCATTGCCGAAACCCAGGAAATGCTCGACTTCTGCGCCGAACACAATATCGTCTCGGACATCGAAATGATCGATATCCAGAACATCAACGAAGCCTACGAGCGCATGCTCAAGAGTGACGTGAAGTACCGCTTCGTGATCGATATGGCTTCGCTGGCCAAGGATCAGGACGCCGCGTAAAAAGTCGCTCTCAAGTAGCGCGCACTGGCCCCTATCGCTTGCTCGATAGCGGGCCAGTCGCGTTTATGGCGATGCAAAAAGGCGTTGGTCTGGCTCAGATCGAAACGCTCTCGCTGGATGAAATCCAGCGATTCCGGCTCGACCTGCAGTAGATTCGGCAACCCCGGAAGGGCCAGCAAGGCCTTGAGCACAGCCATTGGCACGTGTCGCTGCGGTGGCCGAACCTGCAACACTTGCGCCAGTGCTTGAACCAGGCCGTGCAGATTGGGCGTGCGCGCATCCAGCGCCAATAACGACTGCCCGATCATTTGCGGATCGAAAGCCGCCAGACGGATCAGCTCCACCAGAAAATCCACACTGATCAGTGGCAACCAGTGCTGCGACGAGCCCGGTATTGCGCGTAAGCGCCGCTCACTCAATTGTCGCGCCAGCTCAGCGAACGGCTGCCCCGGCAGCATATGGCCGGTTTGAGTGTGGCCGCACAACGTGGCCGGATGAACCACGGTCAGTGCGCCGCCGCCAAGGCTCATCTCGGCATGCACGCGATAGTGGGCCTCCAGCTTGCTCCCTTCATAACCGCCCACACGCCGATACACGGCGGGCCAATCGGTGAGCTCCGGCTGCCTTGCCTTTACCCCAACCCTCGCCAAATGCTGCGCATTGCATAGCATGTAGCCGCCTACCATCAGCAGCCGAGCATCGTTGTGCAGCGCCAGTTGCGCAATCCGCTGCGCACCGTCGACGTTCACCTTACGGGCCTGGGCCGGCGACAGGCCCCAGGCGAACTGAACCCCCAGATGAAACAAGGTTGCACAGCCCGCCACCTGACGCTGTGCGGCTGCGTCCAGGCCTAGCCCGGGCTGAGACAGATCACCTTGCACGGCACTCAGCATCCGCGCATTGCCACCCAGTTCGGTTACCCGCTGGCAAAGCAATGGAAACTCGCTGATACGCCGCATCAGCACCACCGGCGAGTAGCCGTGGCGGCTGAGATTGACCAGCAGGTGCCGACCGATAAAACCACTGCCGCCGGTAACCAGACAGGATGTATTCATAACGGCTCACTCGATAAGGAAGCCGCAGGCTAAACTATAGAGCCCGCTCTACAGTCAAGAGGCAACCATGCGCATCGGCGAGCTCGAACGCAGCAGCGGCGCCAGCCGCCATACCCTGCGTTACTACGAAACCCTGGGCCTGATCCAGGCAAGGCGGTTGGCGAACAATTACCGCGACTACCCTGACCACAGCCTCGAAGACCTGCACTTCATCCAGACCGGCCAGCGCATGGGCTTTTCACTCGATGAGCTCGGCAGCATCCTGAAAGCCAGGCGTGCGCAGCAGATCGACTGCGCGCAGGGCGCACTATTGGTCGCCGGCAAACTGCAGGAGATCGAGAGCCGGATCGAAGAGCTTCATGCCATGCGCGCCTATCTGCGCCAGGAACACCAACGCCTCGAGGCAAGTGCGGCAGCCCAGGCGGCATTGGCTGGTAGCTCGGGCTGCACGTCCATCAAGCCGGTGTGAAGTCGCGTCTACTGGCTGCTCGCTAGCGCAACTCGAAGGGATCGGCATCCTGGTGCGCCGGGAAGCGCTCGCGGTAGGCGGTTAAGGCCGCACTATCGAGGCGCTGATGGAACACGCCAGCCTTGTCGTGGGCATCGAGCAGGCTGTCGCCCTGGAAATCCAGCACCTGGGAATCGCCGCTGTAGGGGTGGCCCTTGCCGTCCACGCCGATGCGATTGACCGCCGCCACGTAGCAGAGGTTTTCGATGGCGCGCGCCGGCAGCAGGCGGTTCCAGTGCAGGCGACGCGCCGCCGGCCAGTTGGCGGTGTACAGCAGCAGATCGGTGTCTTGGGCATCGCGGCTCCATACCGGAAAGCGCAGGTCGTAGCAGATCAGCGGGCGTACCTGCCAACCCTTGACCTCGAACACCGCCTGGCGCTCGCCGGCGGCGTAGTACTGGTGTTCGCCGGCCATGCGAAACAGGTGGCGCTTGTCGTAATGAGCCAGCGACCCGTCCGGTCGCGCCCACAGCAGGCGGTTGCGGTAACTGCCATCGGCGGCCTGGATGATCAGGCTGCCGGTGATCACCGCATTGACGCGCTGCGCCTGCTCGCTGAGCCACTGGCTGGTCGGCCCGCCTTCCGGCTCGGCCAGCTCGGCGGACTGCATGGAAAAGCCGGTGCTGAACATTTCCGGCAGGATCACCAGGTCGGCGCCCGCAGCCTGCTGCAGCTGCGTCTCGAAGTGGCTGCGGTTGGCTGCCGGGTCGTGCCAGGCCAGGTCACTCTGGATCAGCGCCAGTTGCAGATCGGCTTTGTCAGTCATCACCTTCTCCTATATCGCGCTGAGTTTTTCCGCGGCCTGGCGCAGGGTGTCCTCGCGCTTGGCGAAGCAGAAACGCACCAGGCGCTGTGCCGGGTCCGGCCGTTCGCTGAACACCGATACCGGAATCGCCGCCACGCCATGCTCGCGGGTCAACCATTGGGCCATGGCCACGTCGTCCAGGTCCGGGCGGATCGCCGAATAATCGGCCAGCTGGAAATAGGTGCCCGGCGTGCGGCTGAAGGTGAAACGCGAGCCGGCCAGCAGGTCGCAGAACAGGTCGCGCTTGGCCTGGTAGAACGCCGGCAGCTCGGCCACATGTTCCGGGCAGGCGGCCATGAAGTCGGCCAATGCGTACTGCAGCGGCGTCACCCCGCAGAAGCTGACGTACTGGTGCACCTTGCGCAACTCGGCGCTCAACGCCGGCGGTGCCACCACGTAGCCGGTCTTCCAGCCGGTGACGTGGTAGGTCTTGCCGAACGAGCTGACCACGAAAGCCCGTGCATAGAGCTCGTCATGGGCCAGTACGCTGGCGTGCTGGCGGCCGTCGAACACCAGGTGCTCGTAGACTTCATCGCTGACGATATGGATGTCGCGGTCGCGGATCAGGGCGGCCAGGCGGTCCAGCTCGTCGCGGCTGATCAGCGCGCCGCTGGGGTTGTGCGGCGTGTTGAGGATGATCAGCCGGGTACGCAGGCTCAGCGCAGCTTCCAGGCGTTGCCAGTCGATGGCGAAGCTACCCTCGGCCAGCGGCACATGGATGCAGCGCCCGCCGGCCAATGTCACGCTGGGGTCGTAGCTGTCGTAACAGGGGTCGAAGACGATGGCCTCGTCACCCGGATGAATCAGCGCCTGGATAGCGCAGAAGATCGCCTGGGTAGCGCCCGGCGTGACGGTCACTTCGCTGTCCGCACTGACGTTGCGACCGTAGAGCCGCTCGATCTTCATGGCGATCTGCTCACGCAGCGCCGGCAGGCCGGTCATCGGCGCGTACTGGTTGTGCCCCGCCGCCACGTGCCGGGCCAGTGCCTCGCGCAGCGCTTCGGGGCCATCGAAGTCCGGGAAGCCCTGGGACAGGTTGATGGCGCCGGTCTGGGCCGCCAACTGGGACATGGTGGTGAAGATGGTGGTGCCGACAGCGGGCAACTTGCTGGTGAACATCGAGGCGTCCTGGGCAGTTGAGGCAGACGCCGAGGATAGCCGATGGCGCGAAGCCCACGCACCCGGTAATAATCGCAGGCCAACCGATGAGAAGCCCATGAACGTCGAAGACCTGCGCCTGTTCGTCACCACCCTGGACGCGGGCAGCTTCACCGCTGCCGCCGACACCCTCGGGGTAACCAAGCAGTACGTCAGCCGCCGCGTCGCCGCCCTGGAAGCGCTGCTCGGCGTGCGCCTGCTCAACCGTACCACGCGCCGCCTGCAGGCCACCGAGCTGGGCCTGCTGCTGTACGACAAGGCCACCACCATCCTCGCCGACCTTCGCGATGCCCAGGAACTGGTGTCGGCCCAGGGCGCTTCCCTGCGCGGCACCCTGCGGGTCAGCGCGCCGATGACCTTCGCCACCCTGCACCTGAGCCATGTGCTGCCGCTGTTCATGCAGCAGCACCCGTACATCAACCTGGAGATCGACCTCAATGATCGCGCCGTCGACCTGCTCGCCGACGGCTACGACATGTCGATCCGCATCGGCACCCTGGAAGACTCCAGCCTGATCGCCAAGCGCCTGACCGACATGCAGACCATCCTCTGCGCCAGCCCCGCTTACCTCGAGGAACACGGCACGCCGGCCAACCTCGACGACCTGCAGCAGCATGCCTGCCTGCTCTACGGCCACAGCCGCCACGTGGAATGGCGCCTGCGCGAGGCCGGCAAACCCAAGAGCCTGAGCATGCGCGGCCAGTTGCGCGCCAACAACGGCGAGCTGATCCGCGATGCGGCCGTCGCGGGCATGGGCATCGCCTACCTGCCCACCTTCATCGTCGGTCAGGCTCTGCAGAGCGGCGCGCTGGTACCCATACTCGAACGGCACTGGCCGGCCTCGGCGGCGGTGTATGCGGTATATCCACAGCACCGACAATCCGCCCGCGCGGTGCAGGTGTTCTCGGATTTCATCAAGCAGCAGATCGAGCACCTGAGCGCTTGAGACCGTCAACCCGAATAGGACAATAAGTCCATTTACAGCCGGTTAATCAATCCACCGACAGCAAGTAAGATCACCTCCATGCCGCCGATAGAGGCCGCACTCATCAACCGGAGGATTCATCATGCTGGCTATCCGTAAAGCGACCGACCGTGGCCATGCCAACCATGGCTGGCTCAACTCCTTCCACACCTTCTCGTTCGCCAGCTACAACAACCCGAAGGAGCGTGGCTTCTCCGACCTGCTGGTGATCAATGACGACACCGTCAGCGCCGGCCAGGGCTTCGGCGAGCACCCGCATCGCAACATGGAGATCTTTTCCTACGTGCTGCAAGGCGCCCTGGAACACAAGGACAGCCTGGGCACCGGCTCGGTGATCCGCCCCGGCGACGTGCAGCTTATGAGCGCCGGTACCGGTGTGTCGCACAGCGAGTTCAACCACTCGCCCAGCGAGCCGGTGCACTTCCTGCAGATCTGGATCGTGCCAAGCGAGCGTCAGGCCGAACCGCGCTACCAGCAAGAGCACTTCAGCGAGGCGCAGAAACGCGGCCGCCTGCAGCTGATCATCTCGCCGGATGGCGCCGATGGCTCGCTGAGCGTGCGCCAGAATGCGCGGGTGTATGCCGGGCTATTCGACGGCGCCGAGCAGGCTCATCTGCAGCTGGATGAAAACCGCTACGCCTACGTGCACGTGGCCCGCGGCAGCGTTCAGCTCAACGGCGAGCAGCTGCAGGCCGGTGATGGCGTAAGGCTGCGCGACGTGCGCGACCTGCACCTGAGCAATGGCCAGCAGGCCGAAGTGCTGGTGTTCGACCTGCGCCCCAACGAGCTGCCGTCGTTGTACTGACAGCCACGCCGTAACCTGGCGTTGAATGCAGCGATACCCGGTATTGACCTCTCAGGTATCGCTGCTGCTTTTCGTAGCCTGTCGCTGAACGCGGGCAGAGCGGATAACGCTTTTTGGGGTTTCGCTGCGCGCTACGCCAGGCTACCCAGGCAATTCGATGCACAGGTCGCCTGCCCCTAGGCGCTTATATACGCCTGCCTTAGAATGAGCCTCCGCCGCCCGCCGGCCATTTGCTCAGTCGAAAATCCCCATGCGTTGGTTGCTCGCCTTCACGCTCTTCTCATTGGCCCTGGCCGGGCATGCCGCCACCGCGCCTGCCGCTCCCGTGGCGACCGTCGACAAGGTATTGGTGGAGAAATCCCAGCGCCGGCTGCAATTGATCAGCCAGGGCAAGACGCTCAAGTCGTATCGCATCTCCCTGGGCAAACAGCCGCTCGGCGCCAAGCTGCGCGAGGGCGACCTGCGCACGCCGGAAGGTTTCTACTGGATCGACTGGCGGCGCAAGAGCGAGAAGTACAACCTGTCGATGCACATCTCCTACCCCAACGCCCGTGACCAGGCCCAAGCCAAGGCCGCAGGGGTGAAGCCGGGCAGCATGATCATGATCCACGGCACGCCGCTGGATGACGAATACCCCGAGTGGTTCTTCCATACCCTGGACTGGACCGAAGGCTGCATCGCCATGAAGAACGCCGACATGCGCGAAGTATGGGCGCTGGTGAAGGATGGCACGCTGATCGAGATTCGCCCCTGACGACCTGTTGAGCTGGGGTGATTACCAACGGATAGTGCGCGCCACCTGGGTGCCGCCCGGCGCCAGCCATTGCCCGCTGGCCAGCAGCGGTTGCAGCGCCGCGCCAGCCTCGACGCGTCCCGTCAACCTGGCCTGCCTGGCGAGCAGATCGGCCGCCAGGTCGGCATGATGCTGACCGGCCAAGCTCAGCTGCCCAGCCAGTTTCCAGCCCGTGCTGCAATCGAGCGCCAGGCGCGCCTGCCCCAGTTCCAGCTGCCAGGGCGCCTGCAGCGCCAGCCCATCACCCTGCAACTGGCCCTCGGCTGACAGGCAGCGCACGCCACTGCCTGTCAGCTCGATCATGCCCTGCCACTGCCCCGCCAGGCGGTAATCGGTGGCCAGAGTGTGTGGATCACTGGCGGGCTGCAGTGCGGCATGCCAGCCCCAGGGCCAGCCGGACACCTGCAACTGCCAGCGCTGCCCCTGATAACCGGCACTCGCCTGGGCCCTGGCCCGCCAGGGTTGCCAAGCCCAACGCAGCGGGCCGAGATCGCCCAGACGCTCGGCCTGCCCCTGCCAGATACTGCCGCTGATGCCTGCCAGCGGTACCGGTAGCGGCGCCAACAGCCAGCGGGCGGGCAGCTCGACCAGCAGGGTGATGGCGAATACCAGCAACGCCCACAGCCATGCGCGCCGGGTCATCGCTGCAGGGCCAGTTCGAAGTGCAGCGCCGACTCTTCACGGCGCAGGCTCCAGCGCAACAGCTGGGCGCCCTCCCGCTCAAGTTGCAGGAGCCAGTCCTGCAGCACACGCTCATCCTTCAGTTGCCCCCGCAGCAGCCATTGCCCTGTGTCCGGTTCCAGGGCGTCGATACGGATATCACGGGCCTTGGCGGCCTGCTGCAGGTCATCGGCACTCAGTGTCCTGCCGGCGCCCAGGGCCAGGCTCGAACCTGCCAGCGCCTGCCATTGGCCAAAGGCTTGCCAGCGCTGTTGGCCCTCACGCCAGGCCAGCAGCGCCAGCAGCACGACAATGATCGCCACCGCCAGCAGGCGTACGCTGCGACGCTCGAGATTCAGGCTCATGATGCGCCTCCCAGGTCGAACGTCAGATTGAGTTCGTCGCTGGCCTGGGTGACCTGCACCGCCACGCCAATGGCGCTGGCCATCGCCTGCCAGGCCGACTCGTCGACGGCCTCGTGGCCCTGCAGCCGCAGCGTCCAGCGCTGCCCATCGAACTGCGCAGCGCTCAATTGCCAGTTGGCGTTGGCGCGCAACCAGCCATCGAGTTCGGCCTGCAGATGTTGCAGTTGCCGCGAGCGCAGCTGCCGCTCGTCCGCGCCCTGGCGCTGCTGCTTGATCCGCTGCGTGGCTTCGCGCAACGAGGTGACCGGGCCGACCACGGCTTCCACCTGCGCCTGGTAGACGTCCTGCTGCCGCCACTGCTGGCTACCCCACAGCCCAGCCCAGAGCACGGCCAGGGCCAGGCAGGCAGCCGGCAGACGCCACAGGCCAGGGCTGAGCGGGCGGGCCTGGCGCTGCACCCGGCGCCGTTCGAACAGGCTGGGCAGGCCATCCAGCGTGGCGAGCGGCTCGGGCCACTGCCCCTCGACGGTCTGCGTCTCGAGTTCGCTCCATACGCCGCCAGGCGTTGTCGCCTGCAGCTCCACCGGCCAGGCCAGCCAATGCTGGCGGGCCTCGACACTGCGCCCGACGAACAGATTCAACCCTGCACCCTGGCGCCAGCACCAGGCCGCGCCGGGCTCTGGCACTGGCAACAGCTGGAACTGAGCCCAGCAACGCAGCACATCGAGTTGCCACTCGGCGCATTGCGCCAGCCAGGCATCCAGTAGCGCCTGCTCGACGCAGACCAGCTGCAGCCAGCCGGGCTCCCTGGCCAGGCAGCCACAGGCCAGGTCCTCGGCACTCTGCAGCAGGCGGTCCTCGAGCAACAACGGCCACTCGTGGCGTTTCAATCCCGGCGGCGCCGCTACCTGAAAGTGGCTGCACCGCTCGCCCGGCAGCACCAGCGCCACCCGGGCACCCGGTATGGCCGGCGGCGCTCCCGAACCTGAAGCCTGCACGCGGCCCTGTTCGACCCGCGCCCACTGCCAGGCCTCGGCGTGGGTGCCCGGGCGCAGCAACAACCAGGGTCGTGCCGCGCGGCGACGCCAACGCTCAAGCTTCATGAACGGCCCCATGGCAGGGCGAAGGTACAGACATAGGGCGCTCCATCACGCTGAAAGGTCAGGCGCACACCCCGGTCCGGGCGCAACCTGTCCGTCGAGGGCCAGGCCAGCCAGCGGCTGTCCTGGCGAAAGTTGAAACTCACCGACTCCACCTGTTCCAGCTGCTCACGCAGGGTCCACAGCGGTGCGCCGGCGGCGTACAGATCACTGGAGGTATGCAGCAGCAGGCGCTGGCCGCGACGGTCGTAACTGAGACGCTGGCGCTGCAGACGGGCGCCGCCCTCGGCGCTCGGCCAGGCGCCGAGTGCCACCCACTGCAGTTGCAGCGCGTCTGGCTGCCAGTCCAGCCAGTTCAACGCCAGCGGCAGGCGGCGCTCGTGTAGCTGACGCAGTACGGTGGTATCGAAACGACGCTCCAGGGCCAGGCAGAAATCCAGTACCGGCATACCTGGCGAGCCCTGGGACAGGCGCTCGCGCACATTGATCCAGCCGTTGACCAGGGCGGCCAGCAGCACACCGAGCAAGGCCGTCAGCGCCAGGGCGACCAGCAGCTCGATCAGGGTCAAACCGCCCTGCCTGGCGCTCACGGGCGCACCAGAAACAGCTGATACAGCCCCAGTGACTCACGGCGCTCGCCATCGGCGAACAGGCTCAACTCGGCACGCCGCAGGTCACGTACCCCGGTGCCCTGCATCTGCAGTTGCCAGTGACAGCTGCCGGGGCCCTGGACGAGCACCCCGGCGAGGCTGTTCTGCGCCGGCCACAGCTGCTCGACCGCGAAACGTGCTTCCAGCTCACGGGCACACAGCGCCCCGAGCTGATGCTGCTGAACGCTCTGCTGCACGGCCAGGCGCTGACGCAGCACCTGACTGGTCATGACCGCCAGCGTGGCGGCGATACCCAGGGCGACCGTCACCTCAAGGAGGGTGAAACCGCGCTGACGCCTCATGGCAGCGACACCCGCTGCAAGCGCCCGGCGCTGTCCCACTGCCACTGTTCGCCGCCATCGGGCCAGTGCCAGCGCAACGCCTGCGCACGGCCGACACCGTTTGGCGTGAACACCAGGCGCGGCTCGCCGGCAGCCGGCCAGTCAGGCCTCAGCAGCGCCGGCCACTCGCCCAGCGCGACCGCTTCGACCTGCCAGCGCAGCCCCTCCCGATCGCGCACCTGGCGCACGAACTCCGGGCGCTGGCCGTTCCAGCGCAGGCCATGGATCTGCCCGGCGTGCAACGCCTCTGCAGCCTGGGCGCGGCTGGCGGCAGCGAGGCGTTCCAACGCCTGCTGCGCCGGCGCCTCACCGCTGTCGAGCCAGGCCACGCTCAGGCTGGTCAGCAGGCCGGCGATAAACAGCACGACCAGCAGCTCCAGCAGGCTGAACCCGCGCTGCGCAGACCTGGGGTGGATGACACGCTTTTCATCCAGCATCGCGCCGCTGCAACGGTGGACGGATGAAGCGTCGTCCACCCTACGTTGGTTGGCTGCCATCGCGTTCCGGCAAAGGGTCATAAGCGGCCGCTCAAAGCTCCCAGTTACCCAGGTCGGCATCGATGCCCTCGCCACCTTCGAGGCCATCGGCGCCCAGCGAATAGATATCCACCCGACCATGCTCGCCGGGGCTGCGGTACTGGTACGGTTTGCCCCAGGGGTCCTCGGGCAGGCGCCGGATATAGCCGTCGGCGCGCCAGGCGCGCGGCAGCGGCTCCACGGTCGGCTTGGCCACCAGCGCCGACAGCCCCTGCTCGTTGCTGGGGAAGCGCAGGTTGTCGAGGCGGTACATGTCCAGGGCCTGCTCGAAGGTCGACAGGTCGGCCATCACCTTCTGCTTCATGGCCTTGTCCTGGCTGCCCAGCACGCTGGGTGCGACCACGGCGATCAACAGCCCCATGATGAAGATCACCACCATGATTTCCATCAGGGTGAAGCCCCGTTGGGTGAAACGATTGCTGCGCATGATGGCGCTCCTCCTCAAAGTGTCAGGCCCTGGTTGAGCTGCATGATCGGCAGCAGCACGGCCATTACGATGAACAGCACCACGCCGCCCATCACCAGAATCATCAAGGGTTCGAACAACGCCATGGCGGTATCCACCTGGCTGGCGAAGCCACGCTCCTGGTTGTCCGCCACGCGTTCGAGCATGTCCGGCAGGGTGCCGCTGGCTTCGCCACTGGCGACCATGTTCAACAGCAATGGCGGGAAATGGCCGCTGGCTTCCAGCGCCCGGTGCAGGCTGACGCCGCCCTTCACCTCGCTGCTTACCCGTTCCAGGGCCAGGCGGATACGCCGGTTGTTGACCGTGGCCGTGGCCACCTGCAGCGCTTCCAGCAGTGGCACCCCGCTGCCGACCAGGATCGCCAGGCTGCGTGACAGCCGGGCGCTCTCCAGCACCTGCAGGAGCACGCCGACCTGGGGCAGGCGCAGCAGCAGATCATCGCGACGCAGGCACCAGTGCGGTTTGCGCAGCAGCAGTTTGCCGAGTACCACCGACAGCACCGCCGCCCCCAGCAGCCACGGCCCGAGCAGCACCAGCGTGTTGCTGATGCCGATCAGCAGCGTGGTGATCCACGGCAGGCTCTGCCCGGCATGGGCGAACTGCTCGGTAAGCTTGGGCACCACGAAGGTCATCAGGCCGATCACCACGGCCAGGGACACCCCCATCAGCACCGCCGGATAGATCAGTGCGGTGCGCGCCTTGTGCTGCTGGCGCTGCACCTGCTCCAGGTGCTCGGCGAGGCGCTCCAGTACCTGGGCCAGGCGACCGGAGCGCTCACCGGCCTCGACCAGCGCGCAGTACAGCGTGGAGAACACCCCGCCCTGGCGGGCCAGGCTGCGGGCCAGGCCAACACCCTCGGCCAGCGAGCCGCGTACCGCCACCAAGAGGCTGCGCAGGGCCGGCTGAACCAGTTGCCGCTCCAGGGTGCCCAAAGCCTCGACCAGCGGAATGCCGGCACCGGTGAGGGTCGCCAGTTGCCGGGTCAGTTCGCACAGCTGCGCGCGGCTGACCCGCTGGCGGCGCGGTTGGCGGCTTTGCGGATCATGGCGATGCAACTCGCGGGCGAACAAGCCGCTCTCGCGCAGCAACTGCCGGGCATGGCGCTCGCTGTCCGCCTGCAGGCTGGCCTTGTGCGCCTTGCCGGCCAGGTCGACGGCCTGATAGCGATAGGTCGGCATGTCAGCCCTGCACCGCGCGCAGCACTTCGGCGAGGCTGGTGTCGCCGCGGGCCAGGCAATCGCAGGCCATGGCCGCCAGACTCTGCCGACGCTCCTCGAGGTAGGCGTGCATGCTCACCTCGCTGGCGCCGCTGTACAGCAGTGCGATCAGCCCGTCGTCCAGCTCGATGAATTCGTACAGCCCCAGGCGCCCCTGATAACCGCTGCCCTGGCACTGCGCGCAACCGACCGGATGAAAGCTGTGGTCGAGTCCGGACAGCTCCGGCATCAGCTGTCGCTCGGCGGCCTGCAGGGGGCGTCGCTCGGCGCAACTGCACAGGCGGCGAACCAGGCGCTGGGCGAGCACGCCGCGCAGGCAGGAGGCGATCAGAAAGGGCTCGATGCCCATGTCGCGCAGCCGGGTCACCGCACCCACCGCGCTGTTGGTGTGCAGCGTCGACAGCACCAGGTGCCCGGTAAGGCTGGCCTGCACGGCGATCTGCGCGGTTTCCCGGTCACGGATTTCGCCAAGCATGATCACGTCCGGGTCCTGGCGCAGGATCGCCCGCAGGCCACTGGCGAAGGTCAGCCCGGCACGCGGGTTGATGGCGGTCTGGCCGATGCCGGTGATGGCGTATTCCACCGGGTCTTCGACGGTGAGGATGTTGCGGCTGCCATCGTTCAGGCTGTTGAGGCTGGCATACAGCGTGGTGGTCTTGCCCGAGCCGGTCGGCCCGGTGCTCAGCACGATGCCGTTGGGGCGGCCCAGGCAGGCGCGCAGGCCCTGCTCCACCGCAGGCGGCATGCCCAGGTTGGGCAGTGCCAGCAGGCTGGCCTGCTTGTCGAGCACGCGCATCACCACCCGCTCGCCATGGATGCCCGGCAGCGTGGACACCCGCACGTCGACCTCGCGGCCAGCAGCGCGCAGGGTGATACGGCCGTCCTGGGGCTGACGCTTTTCGGCGATGTCCAGCCGCGCCATGACCTTGATCCGCGACACCAGCATCGCCGACAACGCCCGTGGCGGGCGCAGCACCTCGCGCAGGTGACCGTCGATGCGCAAGCGCACCACCAGGCTCTGCTCGAAGGTCTCGATATGGATATCCGAGGCCTGCAACTGCAGGGCCTGGGCGAACAGGCCATTGATCAGGCGGATCACCGGCGCCTCGTCATCGCTCTCCAGCAGGTCCTCGATGCGCGGCATGTCATTCATCAGGCTGTCGAGGTCGACCTGCTCGCCAATACCCTCGATCAGCGCCGCATTCGCCCCCTCGCCGGCCTGGTACAGCTGGCCCAGGCGCTGTTCGAACTCGCTGCGCGGCAAGCGACACACCGCAGCCGGCACACCCTCGACGCGCAACAGCTCCTGCAACTGGTCGGTGTCGGCGTCCTCGCAGAGCCACAGGTTCCAGCAGCCCTCGCCGGGCACCCAGGCCAGGCCGGCTTGCCGGGCCAGGCGATAGGGCAGCAGGCTCATTACCAGGCGCCCCCATCGAGGCGCGCGCGGCTGGCCGGGAACAGCCGCTGCAGCCCGGCATCGCCGTCCAACGCCGGCAACTCGAGGGCCGTCTCGCGCTGCAGGTTCTGGTATTTCTCGGCACTGAAGCTGGCGATGCTCGGCCCGTCACGCAGGATGCGCGGGCGGATGAACACCATCAGGTTCTGCTTAACACCGCTCTTGCCGGTGGAGCGAAACAGCCGGCCGAGGCCGGGGATGTCGCCAAGCAGGGGCACCTTCTGATCCCGGTCACTGGTTTCGTCGCTGATCAGCCCGCCAAGAATGATCAAGCCGTTGTCCTCGACCATCACCTTGGTCTTGATCTCGCGCTTGTTGGTGATCACGTCGCTGGCCGAGGCGAAATCGGCGATCGACGACACCTCCTGGACGATGTCCAGGCGCACGCTGTTGTCGATGTTGATCTGCGGTTTGATGCGCAGCTTAACGCCGACCTCGCGGCGTTCGATGGTCTGGTACGGGTTGCTGTTGTTCTGGGTCACCGAGCCGGTGACGAAGGGCACTTCCTGACCCACCAGGATCGACGCCTCGGCGTTGTCCAGGGTCAGCAGGGTCGGGGTGGACAGCAGGTTGAAGCCGCTCTTGCTCTTGAGCG
This sequence comes from Pseudomonas sp. URMO17WK12:I2, assembly GCF_003253735.1. Lineage (GTDB taxonomy): Bacteria > Pseudomonadota > Gammaproteobacteria > Pseudomonadales > Pseudomonadaceae > Aquipseudomonas. Next base: position 472,045 of record NZ_QKYW01000002.1, read on the forward strand.
CATTGAGCAGCACGGCGAAATTGAAACCGCCGCCGAAATTGCCGATGCCGGCGGTCGCACCGTTGACGCCCGAGAGCAGCTCGCCAAGGGCGGCGTTGTCACCGCTGGCGGCCGCACCGGCGATGCTGGCGATATTCGCGCCACCGGCGCTGAAGTTGACCACCCCGGCGCCGAGCTTCTCGTCGGCGAACAGCCACTGCACGCCAAGCTCCTCGGCGCGCGAGTCGGAAACCTCGGCGATGATCGCCTCGACCACCACCTGGGCGCGACGGATGTCCAGTTGTTCGACGATCGAGCGGTAGGCCGCCAGCTCGCTGTCCGGGCCGACCATCACCACCGCGTTGGTGCCCTCCTCGTATTCCAGGCGCACCCCGGAATCGCTGATCGGCAGGCGTGCGACCTGGGCGCCCTGCGCGCCCTCGCCCGGGGCCTGGGGGGCCTCCTGGCTGAGGCCGCGCAGCACCTTGACCACTTCACTGGCGTTGGCATGGCGCAGGTAGATCACCTGGGTGTTGGAGGCGCGCAGCTCACCACCCGGGCGATCCAGTTGGGTCAGCAGGGCGCGCACCCGTTCGCGGCTGTCGGCACTACCGCGAACCAATAGGGCGTTGCTGCGTGGATCGGCGATCACCTGGGCGGCATCGCTGCCCTTGTCGCTGGCCAACAGGCGGGTGATCAGCGCGCTGGTGTCGGCGGCGCTGGCGTGCTGCAGGGGCATCACCTGCAGCGGCTCGTCGCTGACCTGATCGAGTTCGGCAAGCAGGCGGTCGATACGCGCCAGGTTGCTGCGCCAGTCGGTGACCACCAGCAGGTTGGCGGCAGGATACGGGGTGATGACCCCGACCCGTGGATCGATCAGCGGCTTGATGATGCCGAGCAACTGCTCGCTGGCGGCATTGCGCACGCTGAATACCCGGGTGGCGATACCGTCGCCGGCGGCCGGCTGCCCGCCGCTGGGATCCACGGGCACCGGCTCCAGGCGTGCGGCCTGGTCAGGCACAATCTTCACGCTGCCGTTGGGCAGGTTGACCGCGGCGAAGCCTTGGGCACGCAGCTGGGCCAGGAAGATGTCGTAGATCGCCTCGCTGTCATGGCGCTCGACGGTGCGCACGGTGACCTTGCCCTTGACCCGCGGGTCGACGATGAAGGTGATGCCGGTGATCTGCGACACGCTGTCGATGAACTCGCTGAGCTCGGTGTCGACGAAATTCACCTCGTACAGCGGCGACTCGGCGACCGGCAGGTCCAGCACCTCATCGGCCAGAATCTGGGTAGCGCCCAGGGCCAGCAGCGCAGCCAGGCAGTAGCGAACGATCATCTCTTATCCTTGCCGCTTGAAGCCGGTCACGGCAGGCCGTGGCGGCCAGGGCAGGCGCTCGCGCCGCCCCTGGTTATCGAAAATCAGCCCCGTTTCGTCGATGTCCTGCAGCACGATGCCGGGGGCGAGGCGTTGCCCACGGCGGTAGCTGCGCACCTGCTGGTCGTAGCGCAGCACCACCACCGTGGCGCTCAGCGGCTGCGCACGCAGCCCGCCCAGGTACTGAACCGGCAGGCGGGTCAGCGGCACTGCGCCGTCATCGGCCTGCAACTGCCAGTGGCCCACCAACAGGCCGGGCGGCGCGGTCACCTTGACGGCGGCGGCACGGGCCGGTTGTGGTTCACGGCTGAGCTGCAATACACACTGCGCCGCCAGCCACGCGGCGAGGGTCAACCACAGGCCGTTCCACAGGCGCGACGCGCTGATCAACTGACGCCTCTGGGGTGCCAGCCGGGGTGGCCCTGCACGTAGCGCACGCTGGGCAGCTGCAAAGCTGGCAATTGCCAGTCGGCTGGCTGCCTGCTCAGCCAGGTTTCCACGCGTTGCCAGAGGGGTTCACCGCGAGCATCGGCGCTCAGGGAAACGCTGCGACACAGGCCTTCGAGTGGCGCCAGGCCGGAAACCCGCTTGCCACTCGGGCTGTAGCTGACCTGCCAGGCCTGCCCCTGCCAGCGCGGCAGATCCTGGCTGTTGTCGAGCAACAGGGGATCGCCGAACAGCTGGTCGGCGGCGTTTTCCAGCACGCTTTCGAGCGGTTTTACCGGCGCCTCGACCACCGCAGCCGGGTAGCCGCCGGTCAGGCTGATCAGCTGTTCGCGGGTAATCGCCTGGCCGGCGGCAACGGGGCTGTCGTAACGCAGGCCGGGCAGCAGCACCTGCATCTGGCCGTCCTCGGAGAGTGCCTGATGCAGCAGGCGGTCCCAGCTGCCACCGCGGGTATCACGGCGCCACAGCGCCTGCGGTGCCCTGGCCAGCGGTTGATCGAGCCAGGCGGCATGGGGCGCGCGCTGGCTCTGCAACTGGCTGCGCAGGCTTGCCGCATGGGCCTGGCCTGCCGGGGAAAGCAACTGTTCGAAAGCCGGGTGAAAGCGCGCGACGAAGGTCCACTGCCCCGCCTGGCGCTGGCAGCCGATATGAAAGGCACCGCTGGCCCGGCAGCCGCCGAGCACCACCGGCACCCGCCGGCCGCTGCTCTGCAGCACCTCGATCGGCGTCGGCCAGAAATCCTGCCCACGGGCGCACAGCAGCAGATCGGCGTCGCTCAGCCGCTCGGCCAGCCACAGCCCGGGCCCGGTGCCCACGTCGGCCAGGGCGATGACCAGATCGGCCTGGCCACGCGCCTGCTTGAAGGCCGGCAGCAGCGATTGGTACCACTGTTTCAGGGAAGCCTGCTGGTCCCCGGCATAAGGGTCGGTAATGCCGACCACGGCGATCCGCAGGCCAGCGCGGCGAATCAGCGTGAAGGGCTGCACGCCCAGAGCCTGCGCCCGCTCCTCGGCCAGGCCGGCGCCCAGCACCGGCCGGGCGAACTGCCGATAGAGACCGGCGCAGCGCTGTGGCCACAATAGCCGCTCATCGCTGCTGACCCGCACCTCGCTGCCCAGCAGCTGGCTGCCCTGTGCGCCACTCTCGCCCTGGGTCAGATAGGCCAGCCCGCTGCCATTCCAGCCCTGGCCGTTCTCCAGGGTCAGGCAGCGCTCGACACCCTGGCGCTGGCGCAGTTCTTCGAGTAATGCGCCCAGCACGGCATAGCCGCCGGTGCTGACACCCTCGGCCAGGCGCGCATCGAGTAGCGGGTTGAGTTCGCTGCGCGCCTGGTGGGCATGGCTGCCGCTGAGCCAGGGCGCGCGCCCGAGGTGGGAAACCGGTCCAAGCCGGGTGGCCGGCACCACCGGCTGACCCGGCTGGCGCGCATCCAGGGTATCGGCGACATACAGCAGATCCAGCTCCGGCTGCCCGTCCGGCCGCGGGGTCGCGAAGCCCGAGCAGGCGCTGAGCAGCGGCGCCATCGCACCGATACCCATCCAGCTCATCACGTCCCGTCTGCCGATGTCTGTCATCGCCCCGCCCGCCTCACCTTTATGCATTGTCGGGGCGGGATACTGGGCAGCTTATGTGACAGTTTAATGGCGGTTATTCGACAACCCCGCTACTAATCCAGATCGAAAAAATCAAATAAATCAGGAAGCTAGCGTCATAAAGCTTTCAATAGCCATTAACACAACTGCCAAAAAATCATCACACACGGTCTCTAAAGTCCCGGTTTCCTCAAGCCGCTTAACCAGAAAAAGGACATGACCTGATGAGTCGAGATACCGGCGATAACCTGGATCGCAATACCAGTGGCAACCTGCCCATGGCATCGGTTCTGGATGCGTACCTGAGCCGCCGCAGCGTGATGCGCGGGGGCCTGGGCGCGGCGATCGCGATGATCGCAGGCACCGGCCTCACCGGCTGTTTCGACAGCGGCGGCTCCAGCAACGACAGCTCCCCGAGCGAGCCACCGGCCGAGCCGAAACTGGCTCTCGGCTTCCAGTCCATCGCCGGTTCGCGCACCGATGCCTGCGTGGTGGCAGCCGGTTACAGCGCCTACGTGCTGGCCCCCTGGGGTACGCCGTTCAATTCCCTGGCCGCTCCCTGGAAAGCCGATGGCAGCAACACCGCCACCGACCAGGAAAACTCGGCCGGCATGCACCATGACGGCATGCACTTCTTTCCCATCAACGGCAGTTCCGAAGATGGCCTGCTGGCGGTCAACTACGAGTACATCGACGAAGACGCCCTGCACCCCAACGGCCCGACCACGGTCAACGGCCGCCGCCCGGCCGAGGAAGTGCGCAAGGAAATCAACGCCCATGGCGCGGGTGTCGTGCGCATCAGCAAGGTCAACGGGCGCTGGCAGGTGGTCGACAACGACCCACTGAACCGCCGCTTCACCACCGCCACCGTGATGGACATCGCCGGCCCGCTGAGCGGCACCGACCACCTGAAGACCAAGTTCTCGCCGACCGGCACCCAGACCCGCGGCACCAACAACAACTGCGGCAACGGGTACACCCCATGGGGCACCTACCTGACCTGCGAAGAGAACTGGCCATCGATCTTCATCAATACCGGCACCCGCCCTGCCGATCAGTCACGTATCGGTATCGCTACCAGCACCGGCCGCTATGGCTGGGAAACCGCCGCCGGGGACGCCTCGGAACAGAACGACGAGTTCACCCGTTTCAACGTCACCCCAAGCGGCGCGTCGGCCACCGATGACTACCGCAACGAAGCCAGCACCTACGGCTACATCGTCGAGATCGATCCCTTCGATGCCAGCACCCGCGCCGTGAAGCGCACCGCCCTGGGCCGCTTCCGCCATGAGGGCTGCTGGCCGGCGCTACCGGTGGCCGGCAAGCCGGTGGTGTTCTACAGCGGCGACGACTCGAACAACGAGTACCTGTACAAGTACGTCTCCAACGCCCTGTGGGAGGCCGCCGATGCCAACCCGAGCGACCGCCTGGCCACCGGCGCCAAGTACATGGATAACGGCACCCTGTACGTGGCCCGTTTCGATGCCGACGGCACCGGTGCGTGGATCCCGTTGGTAGCGACCACCCCGACCACCGATGGCAGTACCCTGGGCGCCAAGTTCACCGACCTGCCGGGGATCATCCTCAATACCCGGGGCGCGGCCGATGCCGTCGGTGCAACGCCGATGGATCGACCGGAGTGGACCGCGGTCAACCCGCTCAATGGCGATGTCTACCTGACCCTCACCAACAACAGCGCGCGCACCGCTGCGCAAGTCGACGCCGCCAACCCACGCGGCCCGAACCGCCACGGTCACGTGATCCGCTGGCACGACAGCGACGACCAGCTGAGCTTTGCCTGGGACATCTTCGTGTTCGGCGCCAACGCCTCGGGAACCCCTGACATCAACCGCTCCGGCCTGACCGAGCTCAACCAGTTCGCCAGCCCGGACGGCATGAGCTTCGACAGCCGCGGGGTTCTCTGGATCCAGACCGACAACGGCGAATCGAGCGTGACCAGCTACACCAACGACCAGATGCTGGCGGTGATCCCCAGCAACCTGGTCGACGCCAATGGCCGGCAGGTACCCGTGAACGCGCAAAACCAGGTGGACCTGCGCCGCTTCTTCGTCGGCCCCAATGGCTGTGAGGTGACCGGCATCGCCTTCACCCCGGACAACAAGTCCATCTTCATCAACATCCAGCACCCGGGCAACTGGCCCTATAGCGACGTGGCCACCGAGCAAACGCCAGCCGGCACCACCGTCCGCCCTCGGGCATCCACGGTGGTGATCCAGCGCAACGACGGCGGCGAAATCGGCGTCTGACTGCCCACGCGGCACGGGGCAATCCCGTGCCGTATCTTTTCGCCTGGATGGCGCAGCCGCGAGGTCCAGGCCCTCTCTTTCCCACACTCGTTCACGATCACTCGCCGTAATTGCACCGGTAATGGCTGCACAGTGGCGTAAGCGGCCTTTCCCCTATCCCGTGGGAACGGGCCATGCCCGTGATTTTTCGCGGGCATGGCCCGCTCCCACAGGTATTGCATCAATGGCCGCTTTTGCCTTGTTGCAGTCGATTCACAGGATACAGGCGCCCAGACATCCAAAGATCGTGAACGGGTCTCAGGTTACCGCTTGCTATCACCCTAGCTACAAGGCGAACGGCAAGGGTTCCCGGCTGATCACCTGCACACGTTGCGCGGGCACCTGTGCGTGCCAGCGCACCACCCCCTGGGCCTGTACCTGAAACTGGCTGCTGATCAGCCGGCCATCCTGTTCGAACTCGAGCTGCAGCATGAAATCACCGCTGTTGAGCAGCAGCCCTTCACTCAACCGCTCGAACGTAAGGTCGTCCACGGCACCCAATGCCTCGCGCAAGGCCGCCGCATCGCGGTAACCGTTGGCCGGTCGGCCAGTGATGATGCGCACCAGCAGCGAGCGCGCGAACTCGCCCTCGTAGAGCGCTTCCAGCAGCGGCAGATGCTCCAGAGTCAGCGCATTGGCATTGAGTCGCCAGCCCGATGTCTGCGGCAATGCACAGAGCTGCGGATAACCCAGCTGCCGACCACGCTGCGGGGCGAGCAGCAGATTCAGCTCGCTCATGTCCACCATGGGCTGATTGGCCGCCAGCCGAGGTGGCGTCTGGCGCAGGTACTGATCGCTTTCGGCGCCGTGCAGGCGGCTTTGGCCGTCGCTGTCGATCCAGTCGGCCAGGGCCTGCACCAATTGCTCGGCGGCCAGGTCGTCACCAAGCAGATACTGCAGCTGGCGCTCGGCCCGCTCGGCTTCCTGGCCGGCCAGCGCATTGACGTTGAAACAGCTGTGCAGATCACGGATGCGTAGCGTCGCCGCGCCACCGGCGAAGGCGTAGCGCAATGGCTGGCCACGCAGGGCTTGCCAGAACAGCGGGCTCTGCCGCCAGGCAGGATCGCGCAGCGCCTGCTCGGCGAACGCCAGGCCGGCTACTTCCAGGGCCCGTGCCTGGATGCGCTGCTGTTGCAGGCGCACCGCGTCGACCTGCTGGCGCCCCTGCTGCACCATCCACGCCAACCCACCAGCAAGCATGGCCAGGGCCACCAACACCATCAATAACGCCGCGCCGCGTTGCTGCCTGCACCCCATCGCTCACCCCTCGAAGCAGAGAGCCGACAGTCAACAGGCTGAATGTTGCAGAGAGGTGGCAAGCCGCCTTTTTTCGTCATCGCCGCGTCACCGTAGCGTCATAAAGCCCAGGCAGATTAGCCCTTCAATTTCATGGCGTTGGAGAGTTTTCATGGGTGGCATCGGTATCTGGCAACTGGTCATCGTGCTGTTGATCGTGTTCCTGTTGTTCGGCAGCAAACGCCTCAAGACCCTGGGTGGTGATCTGGGCGAAACCATCCAGGGTTTCCGCAAATCCATGGCCAGCAGCGCCCCGGCGGACGATGCGCCGGCCCAGGTGCAGCAGCAAGCACCACTGGCCGAAACCGCTCAGCCGGTTCAGGCACACACGGATCGGCCGGCCTGATGTTCGAGATAGGCTTCACCGAATTGCTGCTGGTCAGTGTGGTGGCGTTGCTGGTGCTCGGTCCGGAACGCCTGCCGGTGGCGGCCCGCACCCTGGGCCGCGGCCTTGGCCAGGCAAAACGGGCAATGACCATGCTGCGCGACCAGGTGGAACGTGAGCTGGATGCCGAGGCCGTGAACAAGGAACTCGATGCGCTGCCGTTGCGGCAACTGGAGCAGGATCTGCGGCGCGCCACCACCTTGCACGCGCCGCAGTCAGTGGCCGGCAAACCGGAGGGCACCTCATGAGCAGCATGCCGTTGACCGCCCACCTGGGCGAGTTGCGCAAGCGCCTGGTACGCTGCCTGCTGGCGATTGTGCTGGCCTTCCTCGGCCTGTTTCCCTTCGCGCAGACCCTTTACACGCTGATCTCTGAACCGCTGCGCCGCTACCTGCCCGAGGGCGCGAGCATGATCGCCACCAGCGTGACCTCGCCGTTCCTGGCGCCGTTCAAGCTGACGATGATGGTTGCCGTGTTCCTCTGCATGCCGGTGCTGCTGCATCAGGCGTGGGGCTTCGTGGCACCGGGGCTGTATCGCCGCGAGCGGCGCATCGCCGTGCCCCTGCTGGTCTCCAGCATCCTGCTGTTCTATGCCGGTATGGCCTTCGCGTTCTTCGCGGTATTCCCGATGATGTTCGGCTTCTTCGCCAGCGTCACGCCCGATGGCGTGGAGATGATGACCGATATCGCCCTGTACCTGGACTTCATCCTCGCCCTGTTCCTGGCATTCGGGCTGGCCTTCGAGATTCCCGTGGCCACCTTCATCATCGTCTGGGCCGGGCTGACCGATGTCGACACGCTGCGCCGCAGCCGGCCCTACGTGATCGTCGGCTGCTTCGTGGTCGGCATGCTGCTGACCCCGCCAGACGTGTTCTCGCAGACCATGCTGGCAGTGCCGATGTGGCTGCTGTTCGAGGTCGGCCTGCTGGCCTGCGGCAGCATCCAGCGCCGTCCGCAGCAGAGCGAGCAGGAACTGGCCGTCACCGAGTGAAGCGCGAGGCAGCCGCCTCGCGTTCCGAAAGAACGGGCTGGGTCAGAACTGCAGATCGGACAAGCGCCACACTTCGAAGGCGGGCACTTCATAGGGATGGGCTTTCTTCAGCGCCTTGACGGCGTTATGGATCAGCTCGTCACCGACCACCATCTCGACTTTCCACTCGGCAACCGTTGCCAGTTCGCCGCTTTTGCCAATGAACGGCGTGCTGCCTTCCAGCGGGCGGAACTGGCCGCGCCCCTGGGTTTGCCAGCAGCAGTGTTCGTAACCGGCAGCGCGCCCGGCGCCTTGCGCGAATACGGCGGCTTTCACGCTTTCCAGATGGCTCTCTGGAACGTAGAAACACAGCTTGTACATCAACTACTCCACTGCAAGTCGCTGAAAACAATGTGCTAATCATGCCACAGCATAATGGCACATTGCCTAGCGAGATTCGTGACACAGCCAACACTGCTGAAATATTCGGACTTATCTATAAAGGCGCCGCTTCGGAGCGCCTTCTGCTGCGCGAGTCGCCGGCCATTACCTGCAGACTAGTCGGTGCCATTCAAAAACCTAGGCGCTGCAAGGCAAAACCGACGACCTGAACCACCGCCGAATTGATACCCCAAATAAAAAACGCCAGGCAATGCCTGGCGCTTTTGGTGCTGCGAGCGGTGTGGATCAGTCGACCCACACCCGCGCATTGCGGAACATGCGCATCCAGCCGCCGTCTTCCTGCCATTCATCCGGGCGCCAGGAGTTCTGCACGGCGCGGAACACCCGCTCGGGGTGCGGCATCATGATGGTCACGCGGCCGTCGCGGCTGGTCAGGCCGGTAATCCCGCGCGGCGAACCATTGGGGTTGGCCGGGTAGGCTTCGGTGACCTTGCCGTGGTTGTCGATGAAACGCAGCGCCACGGTGCCGGACAGATCGGCTTCGAGCAGGGCTTCTTCGCTTTCGAACTCGGCATGGCCCTCACCGTGGGCGATGGCGATCGGCATGCGCGAACCGGCCATGCCACGCAGGAAGATCGACGCCGACTCCTGCACCTGGACCATGGCCACGCGGGCTTCGAACTGCTCGGAGCGGTTGCGTACGAAGTGCGGCCAGAACTCGGTGCCCGGAATCAGCTCGCTGAGGTTGGAAAGCATCTGGCAACCGTTGCACACGCCGAGGGTGAAGCTGTCCTTGCGCTCGAAGAAGCCCTGGAAGGCATCGCGGGCACGGGCGTTGAACAAGGCCGACTTGGCCCAGCCTTCACCGGCGCCCAGCACGTCGCCGTAGGAGAAGCCGCCGCAGGCAACCAGGCCCTTGAAGTCGTTGAGGTCAACACGACCGGCAAGGATGTCGCTCATATGCACGTCCAGCGCGGCGAAGCCGGCGCGGTCGAAGGCCGCAGCCATTTCCACCTGGCCATTGACGCCCTGCTCACGCAGCACGGCGATTTGCGGGCGCACGCCTTTCTTGATGTACGGCGCGGCGATGTTTTCGTTGACGTCGAAGCCCAGCTTGATCGACAGGCCCGGGTTGTCTTCCTCCAGCAGGGCGTCGAACTCCTGATCCGCGCAGTCGGCGTTGTCACGCAGACGCTGGATACGGTGGCTGGTTTCGGACCACTGGCGCTGCAGCAGACGGCGCTGGCCAGTGAACACCGGCTGGTCATTGAAGCTGATCGCCACATCGCCGTTGTTGACCGGTTTGCCGATCACCGCCACGCAATCAGCCAGGCCAGCGGCACTGAACTGAGCGAGCACGTCCGCGGTGGCGTCCTGGCGAACCTGAATCACCGCGCCCAGTTCTTCGTTGAACAGGAAGGCCGCGAGCTCTTCACGGCTCTCGACCAGGCCGTCGAGTTGCAGGCTGAGGCCGCAATGACCGGCGAAGGCCATTTCCAGCACGCTGACCAGCAGGCCGCCATCGGAACGGTCGTGGTAAGCCAGCAGGTGACCATCGGCGTTGAGGCCCTGGATCACCGCGAAGAAGGCCTTGAGATCTTCGGCATCATCGACGTCCGGCGCCTGGCGGCCAAGCTTGCTGTACACCTGAGCGAGGATCGAAGCGCCCATGCGGTTCTGGCCACGGCCCAGATCGATCAGGATCAGATCGGTCTCGCCCTTGTCCATACGCAGCTCGGGGGTCAGGGTCTTGCGCACGTCGGCGACCGGCGCGAAACCGGTGACGATCAGTGACAGCGGCGAGGTGACGCTCTTATCAAGGCCCTCCTCGCTCCACTTGGTCTTCATCGACATCGAGTCCTTGCCGACCGGAATGGTCAGGCCCAGCTCGGGGCACAGCTCCATGCCGACGGCCTTGACGGTGTCGTACAGGCGCGCGTCCTCACCCGGGTGACCGGCAGCGGACATCCAGTTGGCCGACAGTTTGATGTCGGACAGTTTCTCGATGTGCGACGCGGCGATGTTGGTGATGGTTTCACCAATGGCCATACGCCCGGAGGCCGGTGCGTCGAGCAGGGCCAGCGGCGTGCGCTCGCCCATCGCCATGGCTTCACCGGTATATACATCGAAGCTGGTGGCGGTCACGGCAACGTCGGCCACCGGCACCTGCCACGGGCCGACCATCTGATCACGGGCAACCAGGCCGGTGATGGTGCGGTCGCCGATGGTGATCAAAAAGCTCTTGCTGGCCACGGCCGGGTGGCGCAGTACGCGCTCGGCGGCTTCACGGATGTCCAGGGTGCTCGGGTCGAAGTCGTCGCCCAATTCGGCTTCACGGGTGACCGAGCGGTGCATGCGTGGCGGCTTGCCGAGCAGCACTTCGAGCGGCATGTCCACCGGGGTGTTGCCGAAATGGCTATCGGTCACGGTCAGGTGCGGCTCTTCGGTGGCTTCACCGACCACCGCGAACGGGCAACGCTCGCGCTCGCAGATGGCCTGGAAGCGCTCGAAGTCCTTGGCGCTGACGGCCAGCACGTAACGCTCCTGGGACTCGTTGCTCCAGATCTCGTGCGGGGCCATGCCCGGCTCGTCATTGGGCACGTTACGCAGTTCGAAACGGCCACCGCGGCCGCCATCGTTGACCAGTTCCGGGAAGGCGTTGGAGATGCCGCCGGCACCGACGTCATGGATGAAGGCGATCGGGTTGGCGTCGCCCAGCTGCCAGCAACGGTCGATGACCTCCTGGCAGCGGCGTTCCATTTCCGGGTTCTCGCGCTGTACCGAGGCGAAGTCCAGGTCCGCCGAGCTGGCACCGGTCGCTACCGACGAAGCGGCGCCGCCGCCCAGGCCGATCAGCATGGCCGGGCCGCCGAGCACGATCAGTTTGGCGCCAACGGTGATCTCGGCCTTCTGCACGTGGTCTTCACGGATGTTGCCCATACCGCCGGCGAGCATGATCGGCTTGTGGTAGCCGCGCACTTCGTCGCCATGGGGGGTGCTGATCGATTGCTCGAAGGTACGGAAGTAGCCGGTCAGCGCCGGACGGCCGAATTCGTTGTTGAACGCGGCGCCGCCCAGGGGGCCTTCGATCATGATGTCCAGCGGCGTGACGATCCGCTCTGGTTTGCCGTAAGCCTGCTCCCACGGCTGTTCGAAGCCGGGGATATTCAGGTTGGAGACGGTGAAGCCAGTCAGGCCGGCTTTCGGCTTGGCGCCGCGGCCGGTGGCACCTTCGTCGCGAATCTCGCCGCCGGAGCCGGTGGAGGCGCCGGAGAACGGCGAAATTGCCGTCGGGTGGTTGTGGGTTTCCACCTTCATAAGGATGTGCACCGGCTCCTGCACCGCGCCGTACTGGCGGGTTTCAGGATTGGGGAAGAAGCGCCCGGCGGTGTGGCCGACGATCACCGAGGCGTTGTCCTTATAAGCGGACAGCACGTTCTCGCTGTGCATCTGGTAGGTGTTCTTGATCATGCCGAACAGCGACTTTTCCTGGTTCTCGCCGTCGATGTCCCAGCTGGCATTGAAGATCTTGTGGCGGCAATGTTCGGAGTTGGCCTGGGCGAACATCATCAGTTCGATGTCGTGCGGGTTGCGCGCAAGGTTCTGGAAGGCGCTGACCAGGTAATCGATCTCGTCTTCGGCCAGGGCCAGGCCCAGCTCGACGTTGGCTTTTTCCAGCGCTGCGCGGCCACCGCCAAGGATATCCACGGCAGTCAGCGGCTTGGGCTCGGCATGGCTGAACAGCTTGGCGGCGTCCTGCAGGTTGCTCAGCACCAGCTGGGTCATGCGGTCATGCAAGAGCGCGGCGACTTGCTGCACGTCGGCGTCGCTCAGCTCGCCGGATACGTAATAGGCAATGCCCCGCTCCAGGCGGCGAATCTTTTCCAGACCGCAGTTGCGGGCGATGTCGCTGGCCTTGCTCGACCACGGCGAGATGGTGCCGAAACGCGGGATGGTCAGCAGCAGCCGACCGCTGGGTTCCTGCACCGGCACGCTAGGGCCGTACTTGAGCAGACGAGCCAGTACCTGCTCTTCGTCGGCACTCAGCGCACCGTCGACATCGGCAAAGTGTGCGAACTCGGCGTACAGGCCGGTAACAGCAGGCACTTTACCGGTCAGTTGCTCGAGCAATTTACCGTGGCGAAAAGCGGAAAGGGCGGGAGCGCCGCGCAGGATCAGCATCAGGGGACAGCCTCTGGGAAGGGGGTGTGCTTTGAGGGCGCATATTCTAGCCTAAAGCGACGAGCGCGGCACGCCCGCTCGTGCCCTGGCCCGCCAGCCAGCGAGCCCTTGATAAAGCGCTTTTGCCTAGCAGAGCGCACGCGTGCTGTCCAGATATGGCGCGGCACGACGTTGGCGTATACTGCGCCGATGCCCTCTCCTTACCTGATTGGCAAGCGCTACGCCGGCTGGCTGTCGGCGATCGGATTACTCCTTATGCTCAGCGGCTGCGCGGAACCTCCGAGCAGCCTGGAGCGGATCAAGGAGGAAGGCGTGCTGCGCGTGATAACCCGCAACAGCCCGGCCACCTACTTCCAGGATCGCAACGGCGAAACCGGCTTCGAATACGAGCTGGTCAAGCGCTTCGCCGACGATCTGGACGTCAAGCTGGAAATCCAGACCGCCGACAACCTCGACGATCTTTTCGACCGCCTCGGCAAGCCGGGTGGTCCGGTGCTGGCCGCCGCCGGCCTGGTGGAAAGCGAAGGTCGTCAGCAGAGCGCACGCTTCTCCGTCCCCTATCTGGAAGTCACCCCGCAGATCGTCTATCGCAATGGCCAGCGCCGCCCCAGCCGCCCGGCCGACCTGATCGGCAAACGCATTCTGGTACTCAAGGGCAGCAGCCATGCCGAGCAGCTCGCCGCGCTGAAGATCGAGGAGCCCGAGCTGCAATATGAAGAGTCGGCCGATGTCGAGGTGGTCGACCTGCTGCGCATGGTCGACGAGGGCGAGATCGACCTGACCCTGGTCGACTCCAACGAACTGGCCATGAACCAGGTGTATTTTCCCAACGTGCGGGTCGGCTTCGATCTGGGCGACTCGCGCAATCTCGGCTGGGCCGTAGCACCTGGCGAGGACAACAGCCTGCTCGATCAGGTCGACGGCTTCCTGCGCCGCTCCCAGGACAACGGCAGCCTGCAGCGCCTCAAGGAACGCTACTACGGCCATGTCGACGTACTGGGTTACGTGGGCGCCTACACCTTTGCCCAGCACCTGCAGCAGCGCCTGCCGCGTTACGAGAAACACTTTCGCAAGGCCGCCCAGGAAAACGATCTGGACTGGCGCATGCTCGCCGCGGTGGGCTATCAGGAGTCGCTGTGGCAACCGGGCGCCACCTCCAAGACCGGCGTGCGCGGCCTGATGATGCTGACCCTGCGCACCGCCCAGGCAATGGGGGTATCCGACCGCCTCAACCCGCAGCAGAGCATCCAGGGCGGCGCCAAGTACCTGGTGCACGTCAAGGAACAGCTGCCGGACAGCATTCAGGAGCCGGATCGCACCTGGTTCGCCCTCGCCTCCTACAATATCGGCGGCGGGCACCTGGAAGACGCGCGCAAGCTCACCGAAGCCGAGGGCCTGGATCCCAACAAGTGGCTCGACGTGCAAAAGATCCTGCCGCGCCTGTCGCAGAAACAGTGGTACAGCAAGACCCGTTACGGCTATGCCCGTGGCGGCGAGCCGGTGCACTTCGTGCGCAACATTCGCCGCTACTACGACATCCTCACCTGGGTGACCCAGCCGCAGCTGGAAGGCAGCCAGGTCGCCGAAAGCGGGCTGCACGTGCCGGGCGTCGCCAAGGACCACCCCGAGCAACAGGAAAAGGCGCCGCTCTGAGCCCTCCTCAAAGTCTTGTATGCGCATGAAGCGACAACTACAAGGCAGAAGCGGACATTGATGCAATACCTGTGGGAGCGGGCCATGCCCGCGAAAAATCACGGGCATGGCCCGTACCACGGGATAGGGGGACGGCCGCTTTCGCCACTTAGCTGCCAAAATCTACGAGCCTGGGCTGAAAGATTATGAGCAGGTTCTAAGAGCCCGCGCTTTCACCCTGCCGCCGCTAGCGAACGCTCTTCATCACCCCGATAAACGCCCGCAGCGCCGCCGATACATGCCGGTGGCTGGGGTAATACAGCCGCAACCCACCCACCGGCGGTGACCAGTCCTCCAGCACCGCGATCAGCTTGCCCTCCTCCAGCCAGCGCTGCGCCGCCATATCCGGCACATAGGCGATGCCCATCCCGGCCACGGCTGCTTCGATCATCAGTTGCGTATGGTTGAGGGTCATGCTGCCCGGTACATCTACGGCGACTTCCTGCCCGCGCTGTTCGAACTCCCAGCGGTATAGCTTGCCGCTCGGCAGGCGCTGACGGATGCAGCGATGGGCGCGTAAGTCCTCCGGCGTGACCGGGCGCCCGGCGCGGGCCAGGTACTCAGGCGAGGCCACAGCGAGAAAACGGAAATCCTCGCTGAGGGCCACGGCGATCATGTCCTGGGGCACTGCCTCGGCCAGCCGGATGCCGGCGTCGAAGCCTTCGCGCACCACATCTACCAGGTGACCATCGCTGACCAGATCCAGGGAGACCTGCGGGTAGCGCTGCAGAAAGGTCGGCACCACGCGCCTGAGCAGCACGCGCATGGCCTCTTCGCCGCCATTGATGCGCAGGGTGCCGGTGGGATGGCCGCCCTCCTCGGTCAACGCATCGATGGCCTGATCCAGCCCCTGCAGCACTGGCGCCAGGCGCTGCAAGAAGTGCTCGCCGGCCTCGGTCGGCGCCACGCTGCGCGTGGTGCGGTGCAGCAGTCGCACACCCAGCTGGCGTTCCAGCGCGGCAATCGCGTGGCTGAGTGCGGAGCGCGAAATCCCCAGCTCATCGGCGGCTTTTCTAAAGCTGCGGTGCTGCGCCACCGCCATCAGGGCAGTGAGATCGCTTAGCGTCGGCCTGTTCATTGTCCACTCTCATTCACCAGCTCATACGAATTAAAGCCGATTATCACAACAAATAATCTGGTTAGAGTGAATGCCTCAATCAATGATCGAGGAGCACAGCATGAACAAGACATGGCTTATCACGGGGGCATCGTCCGGGCTCGGCAAGATCATGACGACCCAATTGCTGGAGCGCGGTGATCGGGTGATCGCCACCGCACGACGCCAGGAAGCCCTGCAGGAGCTGGCCGACCAATATGGTGACCAGTTGCAGGCGCTCGCGCTGGACCTCACCGATACCGTGCAGATCAGCCATGTGGTCGATCACGCTTTCGAGCGCTTCGGCCGTATCGACGTGATCGTCAGCAACGCGGGCTACGGCCTGTTCGGCCCGGCCGAGCAGGTGAGCGACGAGCAGATCGACCGGGTGCTGGCCACCAACCTGACCGGCTCGATCCAGCTGATCCGCCGCAGCCTGGCCCACCTGCGCGCCCAGGGCGGCGGGCGCATCGTTCAGGTGTCGTCCGAGGGCGGGCAGATCGCCTATCCCGGCTTCAGCCTCTACCACGCCAGCAAATGGGGGATCGAAGGATTCGTCGAAGCCGTGGCCCAGGAGGTCGCGCCCTTCGGAATCGATTTCATCCTTGCCGAGCCCGGCCCGACTCGCACCAACTTCGCCGCGGCGCTCGACCTGGCACCGCCGGCCGGGGCTTATCGAGAAACGCCGGCTGGTCAGGTTCACACGATGATCGCCAGCGGCGAATTCGAGATCCGCGGCGACGCTATCAACACAGTATCGGCAATTATCCACGCGGCCGACGCGGAAACCCCGCCCCTGCGCCTGGCCCTGGGCAGCACCGCCTATGAAAACATCCATCGCGCCCTGCGCGGGCGCCGCGAAGCCCTTGAGGCGCAGCGCGAGGTGGCCTTCTCAGCCGACAGCAGGGAGCTGCTGACATGAAGCCGCCGCCATTGATCCGCATGGTCGCCGCCGCGGCGCTGTTATCGAGCGCCATGAACAGCCTGGCAGCCGAGGCACCGAACAGGGTCGCCGGCACCTGGAACCTGATCACCGCCACGGTGGAGAACAATGGCGTGACGTCCTACCCCTATGGCCCCGAACCGCGGGGCCGATTGGTATTCACGTCGGATCTGTACTTCGTGGAATTTCTGCATGACCCGCGCATTCCACGCTTTCAATCCAATGAACGGGGCGGCGGCACCGACGCAGAAAATCGCGCAGTGATGGCGGGCAGCCTGGCGCTGTACGGGCACTACATCATCGATGCCCGAGGCAACTTCAGTGGCAACACTGTGGAAGGCTCGTCGTTCCCCAACTGGATCGGCGACGTGCGAACCACCCGAGACCTGCGCATGGAAGTGCAAGGCGAGCGCATGATCGAAAGCTTCCAGCGCCCTGGCGGTGCCAAAGTCAGGCTGGTCTTCGAGCGCGCTCGATAAGAAAGGGCTCAGCGCGTAATGGTCTGGTTGCCCATGGCACAAAAGCTTTGCGCCTGCTTCCTGGCCGGCAATGCCCGCAACTGGCTCGAGCACTGTGCCTGACTCGAAGAGCGGCTGACGCTCAACAGCGAGTCATCATCGATGCTGATCAGGTACGGCTGGTTGTAGCGCGGCTTGTCGTACCAGCCGCTGATCTGCAGGTCGCTATAGGCACAGCGGTAACGCATATGCCCGGTGAACCCCTGGAAGGCATCGCGCCGGAATACATGGTGGTACTGCTGCCAGTCGCGCTCGCGCTGGCCCTTGCGCACGGCATCGAGACAGCCCTGCAAGTCGGTGACCTGCGGCTCGTTGAGGAAAATGCTATACGCCAGATTGGAGCCGTCCAGATGCGCGGTGGCGACCAGATAAACCTGCCGCTCAGCCGCCTGGGCAGACGCACCCAGCAGTGCCGCTACTACTGCAAACATCCCTGCTTTGATCAATTGCATGACTCCCTGCCTTAGTTGGTCGGCCTGCGGTACAAATCCTGATCTGCTTGCTGCATCGCCATCATGCGACGCAACCTGAACGAGGGCTATCCCCGCCGCGCCTTGAAAAACGCCCTCAACACCTCACCACATTCCTCGGCCAGCACCCCGCCCTCCACCAGCACACGATGGTTGAGAAACCCCTGGTCGAAGAACTGGCCGCGGCTTACCGCCATGCCAGCACGGGGTTCGCTGGCGCCGAATACTACGCGTTGCACGCGCGAGTGAACGATAAGCCCCGCGCACATGGCGCAGGGTTCCAGGGTCACGTACAGGGTGCTACCCGGCAGGCGGTAGTTGGCGATGGCCTGAGCGGCGGCGCGGATGGCGACCATTTCGGCGTGGGCGCTGGGATCCGAGGTGGAGATCGGGCAGTTGAAACCGCGGCCGATCACTTCGCCAGCCTGCACCAGCACGGCGCCGACCGGCACTTCGCCGCGCAAAGCGCCTTCGGCGGCCAGCTCCAGCGCCTCACGCATAAAGCGCTGGTCCTGGCTGCGGTCGATGATCAAGGGGGCTTTCAAATCCGGACACTCACGTCAGGCGATCTCGATGGCGGCCATCAGGCCGGTTTCCATATGGTCGATCACATGGCAGTGGAACATCCACACACCGGGGTTATCGGCCACGAAGGCGATGCGTGCGGTCTCGTTCTTGCCGAGCAGGAAGGTGTCGGTGTAGTACGGCTCGATCTTGCGGCGGTTGGAATCCAGCACCTTGAAGATCAACCCATGCAGGTGAATGGGGTGCTGGTACTGGGCCATGTTGCGTAGCACGAAGATGTAATGGCCGTCCTTTTTCAGCTTGGCGATGGGCCGGTCGGCGCAGGTCTTGTCGTTGATGTCCCAGGCCTGGCCGTTGATCTGCCAGTACTTGTAGCGGCCGGCCGCCTCATCCGCAGGCGATGCCAGGGAGGCCGCCCATTCGAAGTTGAAGCGCAGGGTTTCGGCCTGCGCCAGGTCCGGCTCGGCCACCGGGTTTGCCGGCAGCGCCGGCGGCCACTCGGCGGCGGGCTCGCTGCTGGCGACGGATTTGATGGTGGCCAGGCGCAGCGGCCCATTGCGCAGCGACAGCTCCTCGCTGCCAACCGCCGGCACCTTGAGCGCCAGGTCGATACGCATGCCCGGGCCCAGCCAGTATTCCTTGCCCAGGGAGCGCGGCTTTATCGGGTTGCCGTCCAGGGCGTAGATGCGCGCCTCGCCGCCGGAGAGGTTGAGCCGATAGGTAATGGTGCTGTCGACGTTGATCAGGCGCAGTCGCACCACTTGCCCAGCCGGCAATTCCAGGGTCGGCAACGACACGCCGTTGATGGTCGACAAACGCCCACGGGTGCCCTCACGGGCGGCCTCGCGGGGCACGCTGAATTGGGTGAAGGCGCCCTCTTCGTCCACGTGCCAGCTCTTCAGGCACAGGGTGCGCTCGTGGCGAAAACCGCTGGGCTCGCGCTCCTCGATGATCAGCGGGCCGACCAGCCCTCGACCGAGTTGTTTGGCACTGGATTCGTGGGGGTGGTACCAGTAGCTGCCGGCGTCCGGGGTAACGAAGCGGTAATCGAAGAACTCCCCCGGCAATACCGGCGCCTGGGACACATAGGGCACACCGTCCATCTCCAGTGGCAGGCGGATGCCGTGCCAGTGGATGGTGGTGGGCTCGGGCAGGTGATTGATGAAACGCACGCGCAGCTCGTCGCCCTGGCGGCAACGCAGCTCGACACCGGGGGCCTGGCCCCCGAAGGTCCAGGCCGGGGTGACATGGCCGGGCACCAGTTCGATGTCGTGGGGCGCGGCGATCAGTTCGTAGTCGTGGGTCTTGCGGTCGAACGGGCGCCCCAGCCAATAGCGCGCGCCGCCGGCGCCGAGACCGACCACGCCAAGGCCGGCCAGACCGCCCAACACCTGTCTACGGGTGAAACTCATGAAGCCTGCTCCTGAAGCGGGACTGCGGTGACACTAATCGATGTCTGAATGACTGCGCCTCTGCGGGCGCTAGCAGGCGGTTGATAACCTACCTACGTTGCCGGCGCATCGTTAAAAACAGCCTCGAGTGCGAGCCCAGTCAAAATGCTCATGTACAACTCGTACACTGCGCTTTTTCGGCTGTTTTTGCCTCGTGCCAGCGGCCTCGCTGACGCTTTTCAACGGCCTGCTGGAGAGCTGCGCACGATACACCTTGCAGGCTGGAGCGTTAAGGGCTGCGCCGGCCCGCTGCCGCCTAAGCCCGCCGATAAGCTCGTGTGGTCAGCAGATACACCGGCAACCCCGACACCAGCACGATCAGCGCGGCATAGGGCGCAGCGCCGGCGTATTCCAGGTTGCCGGTGTGCGACCAGACCTTGGTGGCCAGGGTTTCCAGTCCGGTTGGGCCGAGAATCAAGGTGGCGGTCAGCTCTTTCATGCAGTCGAGAAACACCAGCACGAAGCCGGCGCCAATGGCCGGCGAGATGATCGGCAAGGTCACCCGCAAAAAGGTGGCAATCGGCGTATGCCCCAGCGTGCGCGCGGCCTCCTCCAGTTGCGGCGAGGCCTTCTCCAGTGCCACGCGAATCGGTCCCTGGGCCATCGGCATGAACAGCAGCGCATAGGCCAGCAGCAGCAGGATGCTGGTCTGGTACAGGGCCGGCACGTAGCCGAGGGCGA
Organism: Pseudomonas sp. URMO17WK12:I2; assembly: GCF_003253735.1. Classification (GTDB taxonomy): domain Bacteria; phylum Pseudomonadota; class Gammaproteobacteria; order Pseudomonadales; family Pseudomonadaceae; genus Aquipseudomonas. Next base: position 492,358 of record NZ_QKYW01000002.1, read on the forward strand.
AGAACACCAGCGACAGGGCGATCACCAGACCTGGCAACGCATGCAGCAGATACGGCAGGCGATCGGCCAGCGTGGCCATGCGCCCGTAGTAGCGCACCACCACCAGGCACACCGGCAACGCCAGCAGGCAGCTGAACAAGGCGCCACCAAAGGAATAGGTCAGCGACGACCACAGCGTCTGGGCGATCTCCATTACCGGAAAGCTGGCCGAGCTGCCCTCGGCGATCCAGAACCCCAGCATCACCAGCGGCACACCGCAGCCAACGGCCACCAGGGCCAGCAACAGCGCTTGCGCGGGCAGGCCCCAACGCCCCAGGCACACCCTGGCAGCACTGCGCGCCACGCCCTGGCCGGTACGTGCAAAACCACGCCCACGCAGGCGGAACTCGCCCCACAACAGCAGCATGCACAGCCCCAGCAGCAGTGCGGACAGCATCGCCGCGTTGCTACCGCTGAATTCCAGCTCGAACTGCTGGTAGATGGCCGTGGTGAAGGTCTGGTAGCGCATGATCGATGGCGCGCCAAACTCAACCAGCATATGCACCGCCACCAGCAGGCTGGTGGCCATCAGCACAGGGCGCAGCAGCGGCAGGGTGACGCGCCAGAACACCTCACGGCGACTGCAGCCAAGCATGCGGGCCGACTCTTCGAGAGCCGGGTCGAGGTTGCGCAACACCGCCACCACCGGCAGGTAGATCAGCGGGTATTTGGACAGGATCATCACCAGCACCGTACCGCCCAGGCCCTCGAACAGCGGGCTGATCGACACCCAGGTAAAGCCGCTGACGAACGAGGGAATGGCGAACGGCAGGCACAGCAGCACGTTCCAGTGGTTGCGCCAACGCAGGTCACTGCGTTCCACCAGCCAGGCCAGGGCCAGGCCGAGCAGCGCACAGCCCAGGGTCACCAGCACCATCAGCTTCAGGGTGTTGGCCAGCAGGCCGAACACGAACGGCCGCCACAGCAGCGCGAAAGCTTCATGGGGGCCGACCTGCGCCGCCCGTACCACCACGAAGAACAGCGGCAGCGCCGCCAGCAGCAACAACGCCAGCACCGGCAACTGCAGCCAGATCGGTGGAGCCTTGCGCCGACGCGCGCTGACGGTAACCGCAGGCAGTGGCAGTTCCGGCGTGACCGCCTGAGGCTGCATGATCAGTTCATACCTACTTCGCGTTGCAACTCCAGGGCATCCTCGGCCAGGCCGATCTGCGCCGCGGTGATGGCGGGCGGCTTGAGCTGGTCATAGGGTTTGAGCAGTGGATCGGCCGCCACCTTGGGGTTGACCGGGTACTCGGCGGACTGGGTGAGCACGGCCTTCTGGCCCTCCTCGCTGATCATGAAGGCGAGAAACTGCTGCGCTTCTTTCGGGTGCTTGCTGGCCTTGACCACGGCTGCGCCGGAGACGCTCGACAGGCCGCCGGCATCGCCATCGGCGAAGTAATGCAGTTTGGATTTCAGCTCGCCTTTCTCTTTCTTCAGCGCCGTCCAGTAATAACTGTTGACCAGCGCGGCACCAACCTCGCCGTTCTCCACGGCCTTCATGGCGATCACGTTGTTGGTGTAGGTAGAGCCGAAGGCCTTGAGCCCGGTCAGCCATTCCTCAGCGGCTTCGCGGCCGTTGAGGCGAATGACGGCTGCGGTCTGACCGAGGAACTCGCCACTGCTGGGCACGAAGGCGATCTTGCCCGCCCACTCGGGGTCGGCGACTTCCAGCACGCTCTTCGGCAACTCGGCCTCGCTGACCAGATCCGGGTTGTAGGCCAGCACGCGCACGCGCGAGGTGATGCCGATCCAGTTGCCGTTGTCATCGGAGAACTTGGCGTCGATCTGCTTGAGCGTGCTGTCATCGACCTTGGCCAACAGGCCCTGGCTGCCGAGCTTGATCAACGGCGGCGCTTCTTCGGTGTAGATGATATCGGCCGGCGAGCGCTCGCCCTCTTCGGCGATCTGGTTGGCCAACTGGCCACCACCGCCCTTGCGAATCAGCACCTTGATGCCGGTCTTCTTCTCGAAGGCAGCCGCCACGGCCTTGCCGGTGGCCTCGTGCTGGCCGTTGTACAGCGTCAGGGTCACCGGATCCTCGGCATGGGCCACGCCGCTCAGCAGCAGACCGCAGGACAGAACGCTGGCGGCGATCACACGCGCCAAGCCGGTTACTGGATGTGCCGACATTAACCACTTCCTCTGAAACAAAAAGTTACCCGGGATTATACGGGCCAACTGCAGCTGATTCTCAAGTAATCCATTGCAACAACCTGGCGAGCTGGCCGAATCATCAGGCGCTCGACAAGCTACCAAAAGTAAGTTACTAATAGTAGGTCAATCCCATAGAGGTAACCGTCATGCACGCTCTGATCGTCGTTGCGCACCCGGACAAGCATTCCCTGACTCACGCGATTGCTACAGGTATCGCCGATGGGCTTGCCAGCAAGGAGTGCAACCACTCGACGGAAATCGCCGATCTTGCTGCGCAAGGTTTCGACCCACGCTTCAACGAGGCGGACATCGCCCTGTTCCAGCAAAAGGCGTCGGCACCGGCAGACGTCGCCGCCGAACACGCTCGGCTCGAGCGGGCCGACGCGCTGGTGCTGGTCTACCCGATTTACTGGTGGTCCTTCCCTGCACTGCTCAAAGGCTGGATCGACCGTGTGTTCACCAACGGCTGGGCCTATGCAGAAGCCGACAACGGCAAGGTGGTGAAGAAGCTGCAGCGCCTGCAGGTTCACCTGGTAGCGGTCGGCGGTGCCGACGCAGGCACCTTTACCCGCCACGGCTATGCCCAGGCGATGCAGACACAGATCGACCATGGCATCTTCGATTACTGTGGCGCGAAGGTCGCGACCTCGCAGGTTCTGCTGGCCTCCGATCCTGGCTTCCCGGAAGCCCATCTGGAGACGGCGCAAGCGATTGGCCGTAAGCTGTTCGCCGCGCAACCTTGAACAGCCCGGAGTATCGATGAGTCCGCAACCTCCTGTATCGCCCCGTCGCCGCCTGCCCCGGGAGGAGCGCACGCGCCAGCTGCTGGAAGTAGCGTGGCAACTGATCGGCGATGAGGGCACCGATGCCCTGACGCTGGGCAAGCTGGCAGAAGCGGCAGGCGTGACCAAGCCGGTGGTGTACGACCACTTCGGCACCCGCAACGGTCTGTTGGCGGCGCTCTATGAGGATTACGACGAACGCCAGACACGGATCTTCGACGCCGCCATAGAAGCCGCCGCCGCGAACTTGCAAGAGAAGAGCCGCGTCATCGCCGCCAGCTACGTCAATTGCGTACTGACCCAGGGGCGAGAAATCTCCGACGTGGTAGCGGCCCTCACCGGCTCGCCGGAACTGGCCGCCGTGAAGAAGCAGTACCAGCATGCCTTCATCGAAAAATGCGCAGCTATCCTGGCGCCCTTCTGCTCTCGCAAAGGCATCTCGACCGCTAGCCTATGGGCCATGCTCGGCGCCGCTGACGCGCTTTCGGACGCAGCCGTGGCCGGCGATATCAGCGAGAAACAGGCCCAGGACGAACTGCAGTCGATCATTCTCGGAATGGTCGAGCGAAGCCGGTAAGGCGACCTCGTTCGATGCAACCCCTTTGAGGCTTGCCGAAAGTGCTCTGCGGCATTCTTCGACGCGGGACGACTGTGCGATGCCACTAAAAAGGCGCGAATCGATTAACGAGCCGCGCCTTTTTTGATTAGCGTGTCCCTCCACTATTGCCTGCACGCAAGGAAGGTCAGCGCAATCAAGGAGCAGCGCCCGAGCAGCATGAAACCGCTCGTTCCCTGCTCCACCCTTGCTGAACTAATCGTCGGTCGGCTGCAGCTCCCGCAGTTCGCCGCCTTCCTGCTGCAGGCGCTGCAGAAAGCGCGAGCGGTCCAGCAGCTGGTAGGGGAAGTACAGGCCGGGCTTGGTCGGCGCCCCTCTATCCAGTCCCAGCAAACGCTCGAGCACCATGGTCACGCACAAGGCAGTCAGTAATGCCGCGCCCTTGGGATGCACGACGGCATGCCGGGTGCGCAGCGGCGTGCCCTGCAGGTCTTCGCCAGCCAGCTCGATGAGGATCTCCGTCGACATCGCCCCACCCTGGCGTCGTGTGGAGCTGACATCGATGGCCATGTTGAATTGCACGTTCGGCGCGCTCGTCGCCGCGGCCAGACCGACGACATCGATGGACGAGAACCCCGTGGCGTCGATTGGCGTGCCGTCCACGGCGCGAAAGCGGGCTTTTGCCTCACCGTCTTCGCGCCATACATAAACGCCATCACGGCGCGTCAGTGCCGCAGGAAGCATCCGGTTCAGGTGCTCGAAGTCGCTGGCGACGGTCGGCCCGCCCGTATCCTGATCGTCGACCAGAGCACTGAGACGGATCTCATCGATTCGCCCGAACGCCTCGGCGATATGCAGGGTCGACGCCGTCGTCGCGCCCACCAGCCACTCGTAGCCGAGCACGATGGGTGCGGCGTCGGGCGTGTGCATGAAGGTGGCGATTTCCGGGGCGATCTCGAATACCCCGGAGGAAATGCTCAGGTGCGGCACGCGGCGCTTCTGGGCGAAGCGCAGGCCAGCCAGGGCATGATCCATATAGAAGACCACCACCGCGCTGACCGGTTGATCACCGAGGCCAAGGTCATCGGCAGCGGGATCGGTCACCACCGTCTGCGCATTACCGATTCGCTCGGCAGCTTGCTGGGCCTTGGCAAGATCGCGACCGCCGATCAGCAAGGGGATGTTTGGATGCTGGGCACGCAGCGCCGCAGCGGTGTGCTTACCGATGGCTCCCGAGCCACCCATCAATAGAATAGGAGCAATAGACATACTGTACGTCCTCTGGTTACTGGCTTAACCTACCTTTAGTAGGAACCTGCAACAGAGCCTAGCCCCTTCAACCTACCATTGGTAGGTATTTGCCCTGAAACCCGACAGGGTGCAACAAAGCAATCACTCTGCCAGTACTTCGGGCGACGCCAATTGCTGCAAACCGCTCGATAGGTGATAAGCCAGGCGGGTGCCGACAGTCTGGTGGCTTGAGTCTGCTATACAAGAAACCCCAGATCCCACAGAGAGACTGACGGATGATCGATTTCAACAACAAGGGCTTTTTCAAACTCAAGCAGAACGACGAATACGCCCAGCGCGTCAGCGACCTGCTGCTTGAAAACGAACAGGTCATCGATTCCTACAAATCCATGCGTGACGGCGTGGTGTTCACCAACAAGCGCATCATCGCGGTGAACGTGCAGGGCCTTACCGGCAGCAAGAAGGATTTCACCTCCCTGCCCTACAAGAACATCGTCGCCTATTCGATCGAAACGTCCGGCACCTTCGACCTGGACTCGGAACTGGAAATCTATTTCTCCTCACTCGGCAAGGTGAAATTCGAATTCACCGGCAAGACGGCGATGGTGGAGATTTCCAAGCTGATCTCGGCTCATGTCTTTAACTGACGACGGCGGGCACTGATTAGGTCGATGCCAATAAAAAAGGCGCGAATCTATTAACGATTCGCGCCTTCTCATTAGCGGTATATTTCCGTCATTGCATTAACAACAAAGTTCCCGATTGTTACATAAGGTTCATGCCTTGACCCGCGACGGGCAGCGCTACAGAGCGACCTCTTCTCGCCAGGCAGTCGCCATGGCCGCCCCCACGCCCAGCGCGGGCCTGGCGATGCCGCAGCATCTGCGCTTGCCTGCGGACACACTAGCAAGCGGCTCCTTTATATGTGAATATCCGCATATTCAACTCTGCACATATAGGGTACTCATGCTGACCCCTCCCGACGCATTCAAATGCCTGGCGGATGAAACCCGCGCTCGCGCCACCCTTCTAATCGCCGAACAGGGAGAGCTCTGCGTCTGCGAGCTGATGTGCGCCCTGCAAGCCAATCAATCGAAGATCAGCCGCCATTTGGCGCAGCTACGAACGGCTGGCCTGCTGCTCGATCGCCGTCAGGGGCAGTGGGTGTACTACCGCCTCAACCCCGGCCTGCCGGAGTGGTTCAAGGACGTGCTTCGCGTTACCTCCAAAGGCAATACCGCATGGCTGAGCCACAGCACGGCTCGCCTGAGCAAGATGGCCGGGCGCCCCGAGCGCGCCGCCAGTTGTTGCTAACCCTCCCCAGGAGCCGTTGAGATGGTCATCGCCGCCGCTGTATTCGTCTTCACCCTCGTCCTGGTCATCTGGCAGCCCCGAGGCCTGGGGGTAGGCTGGAGCGCGACCATCGGCGCCGCACTGGCGCTGATGGTCGGTGCGGTATCGTTTCAGGACATCCCCACAGTCTGGGCCGTGGTGTGGAACGCCACCGCAACCTTCATCGCGATCATCATCATCAGTCTGTTGCTGGATGAGGCCGGTTTCTTCGAATGGGCGGCCCTGCACGTAGCCCGTTGGGCGAATGGCAACGGACGGCGACTCTTCGCCTTCACCGTGCTGCTGGGAGCAGCCGTTTCGGCGCTGTTCGCCAATGACGGTGCTGCGCTGATCCTCACCCCCATCGTCATCTCGCTTCTGGTGGCACTGCGCTTCTCGGCCGGCGCCACACTGGCATTCGTCATGGCGGCGGGCTTCATTGCAGATACCGCGAGCCTGCCGCTGGTGGTCTCCAACCTGGTCAATATCGTCTCTGCCGACTTCTTCAAGCTGGGCTTCGCCGAATATGCCTCGGTAATGGTGCCGGTGACCGTGGCCAGCGTGGCCTCGACGCTGCTGGTGCTGTTGCTCTACTTCCGCCGTGAAGTACCAGCCACTTACTTGCTGGCCGATCTGAAAGCTCCTCGATCCGCCGTGCGAGACCGCACCACCTTCGTCTGCGGCTGGTGGGTGCTCGGGCTGCTACTGGTCGGCCTGTTCGTATTGGAGCCCATGGGCGTGCCGATCAGCGCGGTCGCTGCGGTGTGCGCGGCGATCCTCTTCGCGGTCGCAGCCAAGGGGCATGTGATCTCGACTCGCCGGGTGCTGCGTGAGGCGCCGTGGCAAATCGTGGTCTTCTCGCTGGGCATGTATCTGGTTGTCTACGGGTTGAACAATGCGGGCCTCACCAGCCACCTCACCGCCTTGCTCAACCGCCTTGGCGAGCACGGGATCTGGGCCGCGGCGCTGGGTACCGGGCTGCTGTCGGCCCTGCTGTCGTCGGTCATGAACAACCTGCCCAGCGTACTGATCGGCGCGCTGTCCATCGACGCGAGCACCAGCACCGGCCTGGTACGCGACGCAATGATTTACGCCAACGTGATTGGCTGTGACCTGGGACCGAAAATCACCCCGATTGGCAGCCTGGCCACTCTGCTCTGGCTTCACGTATTGCAGCGCAAGGGCATGCTCATCACCTGGGGTTACTACTTCAAGGTCGGCGCACTCCTGACCTTTCCGGTTCTGTTCATCACCCTTTCGGCACTGGCCCTGCGCCTGAGCCTTTGAACCCGCCATTGGCGGCAGGAGTCAACATGCGAGTTCTGTTCATGTGCACGGCCAACAGCTGCCGAAGCATCCTTTGCGAAGCGCTGTTCAACCATATCGCGCCTCGGGGGTTCGAGGCCGTAAGCGCCGGTAGTTTCCCCAGGGGGCAGGTGCTGCCACGCAGCCTGCAAACGCTGGAAGAGGCAGGCATCTCTACCACCGGCCTGAGCAGCAAGGGCAACGAGGCCTTCGAGGCGAATCCGCCCGATATCGTCATCACCGTCTGCGACAAGGCAGCTGGGGAAGCATGCCCGGTGTACTTCGGCCCGGCGCTCAAAGCGCATTGGGGGCTGGAAGATCCTTCCGAAGTACAGGGCGCCGAAGGCGAGATTTGCGCAGCCTTCAGCACGACGCTTGCGCAGATCGAACGCCGTTGCCGCGCCTTCCTGGCGCTACCTTTCGGCGACCTGAGCGGTGACCAGCTCAAGCGCGAGCTGGATCGCATTGGCCAACTCTGAGGGACGCATCGATGAGCGCTGAACTGCCCAACCTCGAACACGGCCTGATCGGCCAGTTTTCCCACCGCATCGAACCCAGCCAGCACAAACCACGGATCCTGCTGCTCCACGGCTCCACCCGTGAGCGCAGCTTCAGCCGCCTGCTGATCGAGGAAGCTGCACGGCTGCTTCAACACTTCGGCGCCGAGACCCGGATCTTCGATCCATCGGGCCTGCCGCTGCCCGATGACGCGCCCGTGGAGCACCCCAAGGTGCAGGAGCTGCGTGATCTTGTGCTGTGGTCGGAGGGCCAGGTCTGGTGCTCACCGGAGCGACACGGCGCCATGTCCGCCGTATTCAAGGCCCAGATCGACTGGATTCCTCTCGCACTCGGTGCGGTCAGGCCCAGCCAGGGCAAGACGCTGGCCGTTATGCAGGTATGCGGAGGTTCGCAGTCGTTCAACGTGGTCAATCAACTGCGCGTTCTGGGCCGGTGGATGCGCATGTTCACCATCCCCAATCAGTCCTCGGTGCCCAAGGCCTACCTGGAATTCGACGCCGACGATCGCATGAAGCCGTCCGCCTACTACGACCGCGTGGTCGACGTGATGGAAGAGCTGATGAGGTTCACCCTGCTGCTGCGCGATCAGCAGGACTTTCTCGTGGATCGCTATTCCGAGCGCAAGGAAACGGCTGAACAGCTTTCTGCCCGCATCAATCAGCGCTCGATCTGAGGCGCCGAACGTTGCTCGACCGAGGGTGACATTTTTCGCCGCCTGCGCCAAAGCGCCAATGGTCGCAGAACGGCAACCCGTCCGCCGTTAAGTGTCGATGCTTTTCGACAGCACCTGCCAGAGCGACAAGCCTTGCGACAGGTTGACGGAACGAAAGCAAAGTGCCACTAGTCGTAAGGATTGTAGAAAGCTGTGAATCGGCCGACACGATCCCATGAGAGCAGCGTTTAGCCCTGCTCGGCTCAGGCTGGAAAGGATAATCCGTCCGATTACTTCTGGTCTTACTTTCGAGCGTCGCCTGATGAAAAACACACTGCTCGCCGTGCGAGCGTTGATGTCCGTGCCCAAGGACAACCCTGGCCTGGTAAGGGCGCAATACATCGCGCTGTCTCGCCAATTGCCCATGATGTATTTCATCCTGCTGGTCAACACCCTGATGCTGGCGGGCACCCACTTTGCGGTCGCACCGCGCTGGCTGGTGGTGTATTGCCCGGCGATCATGACCTTGTTCGGCGTGATTCGGGCGGTGGAATGGGTACGCACGCGCGGCCAGACGCGCAGCACGGCGCAGATGCTGAAGGAGCTGAAGCGCACCAATATGCTCGCGCCGTTCGTAGCCGTGGCGTTCACCGCCTGGTCGCTGGCGCTGTTCCCCCATGGCGACGGCTATGCCCAGGCACATGTGGCTTTTTATATGGCGATCACCGTCATCGGCTGCATCTTCTGCATGATGCACCTGCTGCCAGCAGCCCTGGCCACAACGGCAGTGGTCAACACGGCGTTCGTGGTGTTCTTCGCGTCCACCAATATCATTACCTTCGTTGCCACAGCGATTGACGTTCTGCTGGTCTCCATCGCCATGCTGGTCATTCTCAAGGCGCAGTACGCTGACTTCACCCGGCTGGTGAACATGCAGGCGCAAACAGCAAAACTCAGCGAAGAAAACCTGCACCTGGCCAACCAGGACAGCCTGACCGGGCTGGCCAACCGGCGGCAGTTCTTTTCCCGCCTCGATACGCAGCTGTCACGCGCCCACGAGCAGGAGGTTCGCCTGGCCGTGGGGCTGATCGACCTGGATGGCTTCAAGCCGGTCAACGATCTGTATGGCCATAGCGTTGGCGACAGGCTGCTCTATCAGGTTGGCCAGCGCCTGACGGGGCTGCTCGACGAAGGTGTGCACCTGGCCCGACTGGGCGGCGACGAGTTCGCACTGATCATCGCTCAGGCCATGAGCGACGAGCAATTGAGGGCGTTTGGCGAGAAAATCTGCGCCAGCCTGCGCGAGCCGTTCCTGCTGGTGGACATCCCTATTCAGATCAGTGGGTCACTGGGCATCGCCACCTTCCCGGACCAGGCATCCAGCGCCACCCAGGTGTACGAATACGCCGACTATGCGCTGTACCAGAGCAAGCGCCATCGCCCCGGCACGGTCTGCCTGTTCAGCGCAGCCCATCGCCAGCAGCTCAATCGCGAAGGACTGACCGAACAGGCCCTGCGCAGGGCCGATCTGGCTAGTGAGTTTCACGTGGTGTTCCAGCCCATCATGGATATTCGCAGTGGGCAAACCGTCGCGTTCGAGGCGCTGGCACGCTGGCAAAGCCCGGAGCTGGGTAACGTGCCGCCCAGTGAGTTCATTCCCATCGCCGAGCGCATTGGCATGGTCAATCGCCTCACGCTGCCATTGCTGAGCAAGGCGCTGGACACGGCTGCGGGCTGGCCTGCGGGTATGCGTCTGTCATTCAACCTGTCCGCCCACGACTGTGGCTCGGAGGACGCCGCCCAGCAGCTAGTGGAGCTGATCAAGAGCAGCCGCTTCGACCCGGCCTGTCTCGATCTGGAAATCACCGAAACCGCAGCCATCCAGGACCTGCCGCAAACCCAGCGAGCGATCAGCCGGTTTCGCGAGCTGGGCTGCGGCATTTCCCTCGACGACTTCGGCACCGGCTATTCCAGCCTCAGCCAGATACACGCGCTGTCGCTGACCAAACTGAAGGTGGATCGCACCTTCGTCACCAACATCCACCTCGACCCGGCCAGCTTCAAGATCGTCAAGTCGCTGATTGCCCTGTGCCAGGACATGCAGCTGGCATGCATCGTCGAAGGCGTGGAGACCGCCGCAGAACTGGACGCGCTGAAAAGCCTCGGCTGCACCTGGGCCCAGGGCTACCTGTTTTCCCAGCCCATGCCTGCCTGCGATATCAGCACCTGGCTTGAAGGCGAGCACCTGGCCAGGGTGCAGGCGATTTAAGCCGCCGGCCGATAAAGGCAAGCGGCGTACTGAGCTTACGCCCCGTGAGCCATCTGGATAAATCGAGATAATGGCGAGTCCTGTGGCGCACATCGATACACCAGGGTGAGCGGAGCCGTGAAGCTGGATTGCGTGTCGAGCTGCCGATATTTCACACTTTCTCGATGTAGCGATCTCAAGGTCTCAGGCACGATAGCGATCCCCTTGCCCGCGGCAACCAGCGTGACTGCAGAGAGTAATCGCGGTACATCGGCTGTGACGCGCGGCGTGAACCCTGCCTCTAGAAAGGCGGCAAAAAGCACATCCTGGATGCCTGGGCCATCAGCCCGCCGATAGAGAATAAGGCCTTCGCTTCTCAACGCTGACAAGGCAATGGGGCCGGTTTCCCGCGCCAGGGGATGTCCGATCGGCAAGGCGACGACCATGGGTTCCTGACAAAGTACAACCGACGTCAGCATGGGATATCGCTGAGTTGTGGACCGTACGAACACGGCATCCAGGGATTCCTCCACCACGGCGTCAAGCAGATCCCGCGTGGTATTTTCGTGAGAATCAAGCGCGATCATCGGGTATCTGGCGTGAAATGCCCGTATCAATTGAGGCACCTTCGGGTGCAAGGAAGCAGAACTGGTATAGCCAACGGCGATCCGCCCAAACTCGCCGCGAGCCGCCTGTTGTGCCCGCATAACCGCACGATCTACATTGGCCAGCAGCTCTCGAGCTTCCTGCAAGAACACACGACCAGCCGCATTGAGACGAATGCTGCGAGGGGTGCGATCAAACAGTCGCACCTCCATTTCGCGCTCCAGATCCCGAATTTGAGAGCTGAGTGGTGGTTGTTGAATGTTTAAGCGTTGCGCCGCACGAGTCATATGTTCCTCTTCGGCGACCACAACGAAGTAGCGCAAATGACGAAGCTCCATGGCAACACTACCTTTTATATATGCTTTTGATACTTTGCATATATTTTACATTGCACATAAGCATCCATACCATCTGGCGGTCGCATTCATCTGCAGGGCCAGGTTATGAGCATCGACTTCCACTCCAGTGAAAACAGGTATACATACGCCGCCCGAAACGCCGACAGCGGATGGTCTACAGCTATCAACTCGGTGCTCGATCCAGCGGATAAACGCGTCGCGGATATCGGATGTGGCGGTGGGATCTACTCGGTCGCCTGGGCCGAGCTGGGTGCCAAAGAGGTGACTGGCGTCGACTTTTCCACCGCGATGGTCTCCGCGGCCCGAGAAAAATCGGCAACCCGGGCGGGAATTTCCTTCCAGTTAGGTACTGCTGAGAAAACAGGCTTGGCGAGCGAGAGCATGGATATTGTTTTCGAGCGGGCACTTATTCATCACATCAAAGAGTACGACGCTTGTTTTGCCGAAGCTTTTCGTGTGCTTGCTCCAGGCGGGAAACTGCTGATTCAAGACCGCACGCCTGACGACGTACAGGTTGCTGGATCAACTGTGCACATTCGCGGGTATTTTTTCGAATGTTTCCCTCGACTACAGGAAATTGAATCAAACCGAAGGCCAACTGATGAGCGAGTTTCAAGTGCCTTGTTGAAGGCAGGTTTTGGAAACCTACAGGCTATCAAGCTCTGGGAAATCCGAAAGACCCATGAAAACGTCGAAGACTTGAAGGCAGATCTCCGCAATCGTACGGGCCGATCAATCTTGCATGAGCTCAATGATGAAGAATTGGCCAACTTGATCTCGTTCATTAGTGGCCGTGTCGATACTGATCAGCCGATCAAGGAAATGGACAGGTGGACGTTGTGGTGTGCTGAGAAACCTTGAGGCAAGGTTCTGCTTGATGACTGGAGTTCTGCGGGAGAGTGGGTGGAGCGCTTTCTCACTACCTGGTTTTTGTACGAAAAGTCGGTGTGGGTAGAACTCTCGCCATGATTGGCTGGCGGCCCTAGGGGAACGCGCTACGAACTCACCGACGTATCGTGGGAATTGATCGGAGATTTGGTTTCTCCAGAGCGGGAAAATGGGTCGCCCCGCGCAACGCTGATCTTATTGGATCGGACTGCTCAAGGTCGCGCGCTCGCTGGCGGACCTTGAACAAGCCGACGGGATCAGACGCGAACGCTTGGCCGAGGGGCTGCACGATCGGCCGAGGGTGCGCCAGCCGTTGTCAGCCCTTGGTCAGATCAACCAACGGCGTCTGCCGTACCTCAGTCTCCCGCCCATCCTGAATTTCGCTCACCCGCTTCAAGGCCTTATCCACCGCCGCCTTATTCGCCAGCAAGCTGTAGCTGATGCGGAACTGCTTGTGTTCCTTGGGCCCAATTGTCGGTACCAGGTTCAGGGGTCGCTGATAACGGCGGTTGTAGGAAAAACTTGTCCCCGGCTCCAGCCCCGTGACATAGCCCTGGCCCTGGGTATCGGTGTTTTTCCACAGGGAAAACACCGGCAGTGTCTGGGTATTGAAGCCGACCGAAACGCCCAGGCTGCCGGCCTTGTTATGCAACACGGTCAAGGTATCACCCTTGGCATCGGCATAGGGCACCACGTTGTAAACGGTTTCGTCGTAATCCTTGGTCGGTGCGCGGTAGGTTTGCCAGTCGGGCAGATCGTCCTTGGCCTTGTCGTTGAACGGCGACACCTGTTTCACCGGCGCGGCGAAACGAGCGCCCTGCTCCAGGAACGGGGTGCTGAAGTTGCTGTGATACAGCGCCTGGTATTCCTTCGGATAGTCGCCGTTGTTGGTCAGGGTGTCGTTGAGGGCGAACACCACGCTGCCGGGCTCGGTGACCAGTTCGGTCGCGACCGAGAAGTCGACCTTCTTGAATGCCTGCTCTTTCAGTTCGCCGCGCAGGGTGATGGCGTAGGGCGGCTTTTCATCGATATGCAGGGTGACCTTGTTCGCCGGGATGTTGGCGGCCCGGCCGTGCAGGGTCAGCAGTTCACCGTTGTCCATGCCGGGGTGGCCGACCCATTCGTAGCCGCAGCGGGTGACCAGCTCATTGAACCCTTCCAGCCAGCCCAGACCACCGCGGCCATTGAGTTCGATGAAGGCCGGATTGACCACTTCCTTGACCGGAGAATCCCAGCCCATGCGCACATCGCCGACCGAGGCCTGCAAGACGTTCATTCCACGAGTCGGTACTACGGAAAGTTTCATCGTGCCGTTATCGATGTCGACGATGCTGACGCCCTCCTGCCGACCGCCGTGCAAGGTGCGCAGGGTAACGCTGAAGGGTTTGTCGGTTTTTATTCCGAGTTGCTGGCTGGTGATCTGCCAGTTCTGGGCGGCTTTGTCGGTGTCGAGCAGAACGTAATCCCAGGCCATGGCATGGGAGGCAGCGGACAGTGCGCTGAGGGCAACGAAGAGTTTGAGCGGGGTCATGGGAGCAGCCTTTCTTGAAGTTGTGTCATTTTTATAAACTTGATGAAACGTTTCAGCAAGCTAAAAAACCAACCCGACACCGACGAGACCGCCAGCAAGCACAGGCAAATGCGGTAATCGCTCTTAGCCGATAGCTGCCCTCGTCAACTGGCTCCCAACGGCCAGAAGCGGATGCCCAGGGCGGCAGTATGTTGAAGAGAGGACAGATTTTATTTTCGCCATTGCTCTGGAGGCCTGCCCAATGCAGCTCCTGGCGCTGTTGAAATCCAGGCACTTGGCGACGCCTGGCCAGATACTTGGCAGTCAGCAAAGGGGTCGTCATGGCGTTGATCAGGGGGCTTCCTATCCACACGGCGATGATCCAACCGTTCAAGGTTGACGCCTGCGAGACTGGCGGCTGCCTGGTGAGCTAGGGCTACAAGAATGTCAGGCGCAAAACGCCAAAAGCCCGCAATTACGCGGGCTCTTGGTTTTCCTGGCCAGTCACTACCGGCTTACGCCGGACGCGGGATCATTCCCACTCGATGGTCGCTGGCGGCTTGCTCGACACATCGTAGGTGACGCGGGAGATGCCGTCGATTTCGTTGATGATACGCCCGCTCACGGTCTCCAGCAGCTCGTAGGGCAGGTGCGCCCAGCGTGCGGTCATGAAGTCCACGGTTTCCACGGCGCGCAGGGCGACGACCCAGGCGTAACGACGGCCATCACCGACCACGCCCACCGAACGTACCGGCTGGAACACCACGAAGGCCTGGCTGGTCTTGTGGTACCAATCGGCCTTGCGCAGCTCTTCGATGAAGATATGGTCGGCGCGACGAAGGATGTCGGCGTATTCCTTCTTCACTTCACCGAGGATGCGCACGCCCAGGCCCGGGCCCGGGAACGGGTGGCGGTAGACCATGTCGTAGGGCAGGCCCAGTTCCAGGCCGATCTTGCGCACTTCGTCCTTGAACAGTTCGCGCAGCGGCTCGACCAGCTTGAGGTTCATTTCCTCCGGCAGGCCGCCGACGTTGTGGTGCGATTTGATCACGTGGGCCTTGCCGCTCTTGGCACCAGCCGACTCGATCACGTCCGGGTAGATGGTGCCCTGGGCGAGGAACTGGATGTTGTCCAGCTTGCTGGCCTCGGCATCGAACACGTCGATGAAGGTGCGGCCGATGATCTTGCGCTTCTTCTCCGGGTCGGCTTCGCCGGCCAGGTTGTCGAGAAACTGCTTCTCGGCGTCGGCGCGGATCACCTTGACGCCCATGTTCTCCTTGAACATGGCCATCACCTGGTCGCCTTCGTGCAGGCGCAGCAGGCCGTTGTCGACGAACACGCAGGTCAGCTGGTCGCCGATGGCGCGATGCAGCAGCGCGGCAACCACGGATGAGTCGACGCCGCCGGACAGGCCCAGCAGCACGTTGGCCGAACCGACCTGCTCACGCACCTGGGCGATGGCGTCTTCGACGATGTTGGACGGCGTCCACAGGGCTTCGCAGCCGCAGATGTCCTGCACGAAACGGGTAAGGATACGACCGCCCTGCTTGGTGTGGGTCACTTCCGGGTGGAACTGCACGCCGTAGTAGCCGCGGGCGTCGTCGAACATACCGGCAATCGGGCAGCTCGGGGTGCTCGCCAGGATGTTGAACTGGTCGGGCAGCTCGGTGACCTTGTCGCCGTGGCTCATCCACACGTCCAGGCCCAGCACGCCGTCGGCGTCGACATGGTCTTCGATGCCGTCGAGCAGCTTGCTCTTGCCGACTACATCAACACGCGCATAACCGAATTCGCGCAGGTCGGAGCCGGCAACCTTGCCGCCCAGTTGCTCGGCCATGGTCTGCATGCCGTAGCAGATGCCCAGCAGCGGCACGCCGAGGTCGAATACGGCCTGGCGCGCGCGCGGGCTGTCGGCTTCGTGAACCGACTCCGGGCCGCCGGCGAGGATGATGCCGCGCGGAGCGAAGGCACGAATGTCCTCTTCGGACATGTCCCAGGGGTGCAGTTCGCAGAACACGCCGATCTCGCGCACACGGCGGGCAATCAGCTGGGTGTACTGGGAACCGAAGTCGAGGATCAGGATGCGGTGAGCGTGAATGTCGAGGGCCATGACTCTGTTCTCGTCAGGTGGAAGCAGAAACAACGCGGGGCTGTCGATACAGCCCCGTTGAAGATGATGCTGGGTATCAACCTACTCGGTAGTTCGGGGCTTCTTTGGTGATCTGCACGTCGTGGACGTGGGATTCGGCCATGCCGGCACCGGTGATGCGCACGAATTCGGGCTTGGTGCGCATCTCTTCGATGGTCGCGCAGCCGGTGTAGCCCATGGAGGCACGCAGGCCGCCCATCAGCTGATGGACGATGGAGCCCATGGCGCCCTTGTAGGCCACACGGCCTTCGATGCCTTCGGGTACCAGCTTCTCGGCACCGGCCGAGGAATCCTGGAAGTAGCGATCCGAAGAACCCTGGGCCTGGGACATGGCACCCAGCGAACCCATGCCGCGGTAGGCCTTGTAGGAGCGGCCCTGGAACAGCTCGATCTCGCCCGGCGCTTCTTCGGTACCGGCCAGCATGGAGCCGATCATCACGGCAGAGGCGCCGGCGACGATGGCCTTGGACAGATCACCGGAGAAGCGGATGCCACCATCGGCGATCAGCGGGATACCGGTACCTTCCAGTGCGGCGGCAACATTGGCCACAGCGGAGATTTGCGGCACGCCAACACCGGCGACGATACGGGTGGTACAGATCGAGCCTGGGCCGATGCCGACCTTGACCGCGTCAGCGCCGGCTTCAGCCAACGCCAGCGCAGCAGCGCCGGTGGCAATGTTGCCGCCGATCACCTGGATGTCCGGGAAGTTCTGTTTGACCCAACGCACGCGCTCGATCACGCCCTTGGAGTGACCGTGGGCGGTGTCGACGATGATCACGTCGACACCGGCATGGGCCAGTGCGGCAACGCGGTCGCCGGTATCGGCGCCAGTACCGACAGCTGCACCAACGCGCAGGCGACCCTGGTCGTCCTTGCTGGCCAGCGGATAGGCCTTGGCTTTTTCGATATCGTTGACGGTCATCATGCCCTTGAGGGCGAATTTGTCGTCGACGATCAGCACGCGCTCGATGCGGTTCTTGTGCAGCAATTCGCGGGCTTCGTTCTTGTCCGCACCTTCGCGCACGGTGACCAAACGCTCTTTGGGCGTCATCACGTCACGAACCAGAGCGTCCAGGCGGTTCTCGAAACGCACGTCGCGGGAGGTGACGATACCGACCAGGTCGCCATTGCTCAGCACCGGCACGCCGGAAATGTTGTTCTGGCGGGTCAGCTCGAACAGGTCACGCACGGTGGCGTCTGCCTCGATGGTGATCGGGTCCTTGACCACGCCGGACTCGAACTTCTTGACCTTGCGCACTTCGGCAGCCTGCTGCTCGATGGTCATGTTCTTGTGGATGATGCCGATGCCGCCTTCCTGCGCCATGGCAATGGCCAGGCGGGCTTCGGTGACGGTATCCATGGCCGCGGAGAGCAGCGGGATATTCAGCTCGATGCCGCGGGTAAGGCGAGTCTTGAGGCTTACGTCCTTCGGCAGAACGTCGGAGAAACCGGGAATAAGAAGAACGTCGTCGAAGGTAAGAGCTTCTTGACTGATACGCAGCATGGCTGGGGCTCCCAGGCGGGAAAATTGGAAGCGCGCCATTATACCGAGTCAGCCCCTGTCACTCAATGTAAAGAATGAGGGATCGACCGTTCGGCAATTAATATCAATGATTCTCAACGAGCGGGGAACCGATGGGGATTCATGCAGCCTGATCTATCTCAGGCTCAAGGAAGAGCTCCCCTTTCCCCAGCGTAGCGCCGCACCCGCGTGCCGATCATCATGCCGCAGTCTCGGTGCAGCATCCGCAACACGCCGTCTCAGGCCTGCACCAGCGCCACCGGATACCCCAGCCGTTCGGCGAACTCTTCGACGAAGGCTGGCGTAAAGCGCGCATCGGCCCAGCCGTTGAAGATGAACCCCAGGTTGGAAAAGCCGCAGGGCTGCAGGAACAGAAAGCCGTTGATGTCATCTTCGTGCCGGCATTCGGGACAGGTGAAGTTGTCGGTTTCGCCGGGCATCCATTCATCCAGGCTCTCGAACAGCGCCTCGCCGACTTCCCGGCGGCACTCGGGGCAACCCGCTTCCTCGAGAAAATCCTCGATGGGCGTGTAGATGCAGCGCCGGTAGATCACTTCAAGACCATTGACCGGCTGACCGAACGGCAACCGCTCGGCGGACTCCACCACCCTGCTCGCCCCCGGCGCGATGGCATAGGCCATGCCGCTGCGCCCGCAGGTGGTCGGCAGCGCCTCGACGATATCGCGCTTGGCCAGCCAGCGCAGGATCTGCTGCGCTTTGCGCTCGTGGCCGGGAAAGCTGGAAATGCGCGGGACGATGATGCTTTGCGTGGCCATACCGACTCTTTGCCATATCGAAAACCGCGCAGCTTAGTGGCAGCCGCCAGCCGGCCACAAGTTGGCCGGGACTGACGGTTATACGCGCTCGCCCCTCAGGAGCACGCCAGCGTGCGGGCCTGACGCCGGCTGAAGTAGCGCTCGCGCAGTTTGTCGTAGGCCAGGTTGTAGCCCAGGGTATACGGCAGGAAGAACAGGATCAGGCCGATATCCAGGAAGAACGCCGCCACCAGGCTGATCGACAGCCACCACGCTGCCAGCGGAACCAGCACCAGAATCAGGCCAGCCTCGAACAGCAGCGCATGGCTGATCCGCGCCCACAGGCCACGCTCGAAGCCCATGCGCAGTTGCGCGGCATCGAACAGGATGTTGAAGATCATGTTCCAGAGCATGGCGATGGCCGAGAACATCAGGGTCAGGGCGCCCATATGCGCCAGCGACTTGCCCATCGCCCAGGCCAGCAAAGGCGCGCAAACCACTACGGCGATCAGTTCGAACAGCGTGGCGTGCAACACGCGCTCTTTCATGGAACGCCGGGCAACTATGTTTGACTGCTTCATATCAGACTCGCTAGGTGATCTGGAATGGCGCTATTCTCATCGGCAAAACTGCCAGTTAAAAGTTAACAGCCATCGGCTGAACCGATATGAACCTTTCACCCGAATCCCTGCAGGCCTTCGCCCAGGCGGCCGCCACCGGCTCGTTCAGCGCCGCGGCCAGGCGCCTGGGCAAAAGTCAGTCGACGATCAGCGAAGCGATTTCACGCCTGGAAGTCGACCTTGACGTCACCCTGTTCGTGCGCGGCGCCCGGCAGCTGACCCTGACCGAAGCCGGCAGCAGCCTGTTGAGCCGCGTGCAGGATGTACTGGCCGCCTCCGATCGCCTCCTGCGCCAGGCCAGCCAGCTGGCGGCGGGCCTGGAGCCCAAGCTGACCCTGGTGCTTTCCGATGCCTACCAGGCCAGCCAGTACCAGGCGCGCCTGAGCGAGCTGGATGAGCGCTACCCAGACCTGGAGTTCGAGTGTTTTTTTGCCGAACACGCCGATGTTCTCGACCTGGTCGGCCAGGGTCGCGCCCACCTGGGCCTGCTTGCCGCCCAGGCCGCCTACCCGCCCGAGCTGGCCCATGCGAGCCTGGCCGATGCAGCGGACTTCGCCCTGTTCGTGGTCAAGGGTCACCCGCTCAGCCAGTTGCCGCGGGTCACCTTGGAAGACCTGGTGCACTGGCGCGTGCTGCGCCTGAGCAGTGTGGCAGACCATCCTGGCGAACTGGACGACCTGCCGGGCAGCGGTGGGCGTTGCTGGTCGGCACCGGACTACCTGTTGCTGCTGGAAATGGCCGCCCTGGGCTTCGGCTGGGCCGCCCTGCCCCGGCAACTGGTGCAGAACCATGGCGGCGAAAGCCTGCACGAACTCAAGGTCAACGGCTGGCCGAAACAGGTTCCCGTCGATGTGGTCTGGTCCCGGGTAAGGCCCCTGGGCCCGGCGGCCTCGTGGCTGCTGGAACGACTGTTGAGCGCATGAGAGGGATGCCATGAAGAGCTTTACGCCGATCGATCTCGAGCGCCGCAGCTTCACGGGCCTGCGCTGCGTGTTTCTGGTGATCATGGTGCTGGCGGTTGGCGGGTCGCTGTACGCCTTGATCGCGACGGCCTTCAATCTGTGGCTGGGGGTTTTTCTGCTGCTGCCCAATGGCCTGCTGATTTATCTCAGCGTCTTCGCCAGGGACAACACCCTGCGTAACACCCACGAGACCTTGAAGTCGCTCGGCGACACCTTCGGCTGAGCCTGGTGCCGGGCTTGCGCGAGCTGGGCTATGCTGCTCGCCCCCCGAAGGAGAAGACCATGATCACCTGTTACCTGCGCTATATCGTCGATCCGTACCAGCTGGCCGAATTCGAGCACTACGCCAAATTGTGGATTCCCCTGGTGGAGAAATTCGGCGGCCAGCACCACGGCTATTTCCTACCTAGCGAAGGTGCCAACAACGTGGCCCTGGCGCTGTTCAGCTTTCCCAGCCTGGCGGCCTATGAAGATTACCGCGAACGCTCCATGCAGGATGATCAATGCCTGGCCGCGTTCGCCTACGCCCAGCAGAACCGTTGCATTCTCAGCTACGAGCGCAGCTTCATGCGCCCGGTTGGCGTAGAGCCTCGTTAACGATCATTGGGTTTCTGGAAACTTGTATCCGCTGAATCGAATGCAATAAGGCCAAAAGCAGACATTCAGCGATACTGTGGAAGCGGCTTTAGCCGCGAGATTTTTCGCGGGCATGGCCCGCTCCCACAGGTGGGAACCTTACGACCGCTTTCGCCAGTTACAGGCATTACATGCGCAATTACAGTGAATGCCCGTAAACAGGTCTAGGCCCTATAGCTCACCGGCATAACACACTGGCGAGCTGCTCTCCCCTCGCCGTTCCAGTTCATCCTCGAGAAAATCCTGCAGCACACGTGCGTTGTTGTGCTCCTGATCGCGGGCGGCATACAGCAGCGTCAGCTTGCCGGTCGCAGCTCGCGCCAACAGGCCTTGCCAGTACTCCGGGTGCGCCGCCAGCTCGCGGCGATAGCCCTCACGAAAGATGGTGAACGCCTCGATACGGTGGGCGAACTTGCGACGCAGTTCGGCTGAAGGCGCTACAGCTGGCAGCCACTCATCATGGGCCAGCAGTTCCTTGCTTACGCCCCTCGGCCACAGCCGGTCGACCAGCACCCGGTAGCCGTCATCATCTTCAACCGGCTGGTAAACCCGCTTGCAGCAAATCATTGCCAGGCCTCCTTGAGATTGCCCCACGGCATCGGTAACGTGGCCGCTCGCCAGTTGGAGAGCCCCATGCACATCAGTCGCAAATTCTTAGTGTTTACCCTGTTGCCGCTGTTCGCCAGTTGCGCGGTGTACACGGGCAAACCCGTGTCCCCTGAGAAATCCGAGACACGCCTGCAGGGCGAACTGACCCGCGAGAACGGCCAGTTGTGGCTCAAGCCCTGCGAGGACCCACGGCGCTTCGCGATCACCGAGGGCAGCACGACCATCAGCCAGGATGCCAGCGAGCTGCTGGCCGATGGCCATTCCGCTCTGTTCGCCGACCTGCGTGGGGTCATGGGCTCGACCCAGGTCAGCGGCGCCGACGGCGCGATGCAGGTCGGCCGGGTATACCGCCTGCAACCCGAAGGCCACGGCTGCGACGACCCCAACTTCAAACGCACGCTGGTTCGCGCCGCTGGCCAGGAGCCGTTCTGGAGCGTCACGGTGAGCAATCAGGGCATGGTGCTCAGCGGGCCTGACCGTGAACCGCTGGCATTGCCCTATATGGAAGAACAGCTGCCCGAGGGGCGCATCAACCTGACCAGTGAAGCCAATGGCGAGCGCGTGGAGCTGTGGCTGGCGCCGCAGCGGTGCGTCAACAGCATGAGTGGCGCGGTCGAGCACATGAGCGCCCAGCTGCGCCTCAACGGCAAGCTGATGCGCGGCTGCGCTTCGTTCGGCGGCGCGCGCAACGACTAGTTGATGGGATATGGGGCATCGGTTACAGCAGGATGCCCTTGTCGCGGGCGCGCTCGTGACACAGCTGCAGCACCTGGCGGCGCTCGTCGTTTTGCATGCGGCTCCAGCGGGTGATCTCGTCGACATTGCGCTGGCAGCCGATGCAGATGTCTTCTTCGTCCAGCGCACAGACATGCACGCAGGGCGAGGCGACCGGGCGTTCGAGGATCTGCATCAGTCGTCCTGCTCACTCAGTTCGGCCGCGTAGCGCTTGGCGTTCTGCACGTAATGGGCGGCGCCGGCCTCGAGCATTTTCTTCTGCTGCTCGGTAAGCTCGCGCACCACCTTGCCGGGCGAGCCGACCACCAGCGAGCCATCGGGAATCTCCTTGCCCTCGGCGATCAGCGCATTGGCGCCGATGATGCAGTGCTTGCCGATGCGCGCACCGTTGAGCACCACGGCATTGATGCCGACCAGACTGTAATCGCCCACGGTGCAGCCATGCAGCATGGCGTTGTGGCCGACGGTTACGCCAGTGCCCAGGGTGAGCGGCGAGCCGGGGTCGGTGTGCAGCACCGCGCCGTCCTGCACGTTGCTGTTCTCGCCGATATGGATCAGCTCGTTATCGCCACGCAGCACCGCACCGAACCAGACACTGGCGCCCTCGTCGAGGCGCACGTTACCGATAACCGTGGCGTTGGGGGCGATCCAGCTCTGCGGATGCTGGTCGACGCGGGTATTGCCCAGGCGGTATTTCATGGCAGGGGTCTCGCAGGCTGGCTCACGTGAGGTGAACGTAATGTTCGGGTGGGCGACGCATGTCGATACCGGCGTCGTAAACCAGGTTGACCAGCTCCACCAGCATGATCGCCGTCAGCCCCCAGATCTTGTATTCGCCATAGCGATAGCTCGGCACGTACCAGCTGTGCCCGAGGTAATCGATACGGTGGGTGACCTCGCGGGGATCGTTGCGAAAGAACTCCAAGGGCACCGAGAACACCGCGGCGATCTCGCCGTCATTGGCCTGGTAATCGACAAAATCCGGCACCACGCCGACATAGGGCGTGACCTGAATACCGTGCCGGGAAACCAGGGTGCTCAAGGGACCGACGATTTCCACCAGCCCGGGCGGCAGGCCGATTTCTTCCTCGGCTTCGCGCAAGGCAGTATCGATCAGGTCACGGTCTTCCGGATCGCGGCGCCCACCCGGAAAGGCGACTTCGCCGCCATGGGTGGACAACCCGCTGGCACGCAGCGTAAGCACCACTTCCGGCTCGTCGCTGCGGGTGATGGGCACCAGCACCGCCGCTTCGGGAAAGCCCTCCTGGGTTTCCATGAAGCGCGGGCTGTAATCGCGTACACGTTGGAGTAGCTCGTCCAGCATGGGCATTCTCGGCATTCTTCTGCGCCGGATAATGGCATGAAAGCGCGGCGCTGCCCAACCCTGCACTTCTCAAGTCAGCGCAGCACCAGTGCATCAGCTTTTCAGGCGATAACCGGTTTTGAAAATCCACCCAACAGTCAGGATGCAGGCGAGCAGAAAGCCCAGGATCATGCCCAGGCTGACCATCACGTTGACATCCGACACGCCGTAGAAGCTCCAGCGAAACGCGCTGATCAGGTACACCACCGGGTTGAACAGGGTCACCGTCTGCCATACCGGCGGCAGCATGCTGATCGAGTAGAAGCTGCCACCGAGAAAGGTCAGCGGCGTGACGATCAGCGCCGGGACGATCTGCAGCTTCTCCCAGCCATCGGCCCACACCCCGATGATGAAGCCGAACAGACTGAAGGTCAGCGCCGTGAGGACCAGGAAGGCCAGCATCCAGACTGGATGGAGAATCTCGAAATCGACGAACAGCCGCGCCGTGGCGAGGATGATCAAACCAAGCACGATGGACTTGGTAGCCGCTGCGCCGACATAGCCGAGGAGAATTTCCAGGTAGGAAATCGGCGCCGACAGTACCTCGTAGATAGTGCCCGAGTACTTGGGCATGTAGATGCCGAACGAGGCATTGGAAATGCTCTCGGTGAGCAGCGCCAGCATGATCAGCCCGGGAATGATGAAGGCGCCGTAGCTGACGCCATGCACCTGGGTCATGCTCGAACCGATGGCCGAGCCGAACACCACGAAGTACAGCGAGGTGGTGATCACCGGGGTGGCGATGCTCTGCAGCAGGGTGCGCCAGGTACGCGCCAGCTCGAACAGGTAGATGGCGCGGATCGCGTAGAAATTCATGCCTGCTCCTTCACGAGACTGACGAAAATATCCTCCAGCGAGCTCTCGCTGGACTGCAGATCCTTGAAGGCGATGCCGTGCTGGGCCAGCGCCTGCAGCAGCTCGGCGATGCCGGTGTCCTCCTGCTGGCCGTCGAAGCTGTAGACCAGCTCATAGCCGTCGTCACGCAATTGCAGGTCGTCGCGCAGCAAGGCCGGCGGCAGTTCGCTCAGTGGCTGCTGCAGATGCAGGGTCAGCTGCTTCTTGCCGAGCTGACGCATGAGGGTGTCCTTGTCCTGCACCAGAATGATCTCGCCCTTGCGGATCACCCCGATGCGGTCGGCCATCTCCTCGGCTTCTTCGATGTAGTGGGTGGTGAGGATGATGGTCACGCCGCGCTCGCGCAGCTTGCGCACCATCTCCCACATGTTGCGGCGCAGCTCGACGTCGACACCGGCGGTCGGCTCGTCGAGAAACAGGATTTCCGGCTGATGGGACAGCGCCTTGGCGATCATCACCCGGCGCTTCATGCCGCCGGAGAGTTCGAAGATCCGCGCGTCCTTCTTTTCCCACAGCGACAGGTCGCGCAGCAGCTGCTCCAGGTAGGCGTCGTCCGGCGCCTTGCCGAACAGCCCGCGGCTGAAGCGCACCGCCGCCCACACGCTCTCGAAGCCTTCGTTGAACAGCTCCTGGGGCACCAGGCCGATCTTCGAGCGGGCCGCGCGGTAGTCGCGCAGGATGTCGTGGCCAGCCACCGTCACCGAGCCGCTGCCCGGATTGACGATGCCGCAGATGATGCTGATCAGCGTGGTCTTGCCCGCACCATTGGGGCCGAGCAGCGCGAAGATCTCGCCCTGGCGGATGTCCAGATCGATGGATTTGAGCGCCGGATGGCCGGACGCGTAGGTCTTGTTCAACTGCTGGATGGAAATGACCGGTTGCACGATACGCCTCGATCCTGGAAACAGCTGGCCATTGTAAAGAAATGTTGCCCTGCCCGCTGCGCCGGCTGACGACTGCGATCATGGCGATGCGAGATCGGCAGCCGCCTGCACGCGTCACCAGCGCCGGGCGCACGCGCGCAGGCTCACGTCATCATTCGCCAAATTCGGAACACGGGCACGACAACCGAGTCCGATACACGGCACACTCATGCACTTCACCGCGAACCCTTCACACACAAGGATCATGCAATGGCTTTCAAACACCTGATTGGCGGCGCCGCTCTGCTCGCCCTGCTCGCCGGCTGCAGTTCGACCGACACAGCACCCACCCAGGCCTCGAAACCCGCCAACAGCAATGGCAAGTGCAGTGCCGAAGCCGCACAAAACCTGCTCGGCCAGGTGGCCACTGCCGAAATCGTCGAGCAGGCCCGTGCACAGTCCGGCGCACGCACCGCCCGCGTCCTGTCGCCCGGCGACATGGTCACCCTGGACTACGACTCCCAGCGCCTGAACATCGACATCACCGAAGCCGAAGTGATCGAGCGCATCAGCTGCGGTTGATTCGCCACAGCGCAAGGCATCTGCGGCACAATCGGGCCACTTCCATTTCACCAGGGATTGGATCTGGCCCATGCAGATCGACGAAGAGCTGACGCTCAAGAAGCTGGAAATCTTTCTGGCGTTCATGCGCAGCGGCAACCTGGCCCGCGCGGCCAGCGAACTCAACACCAGCAACGTCAGTGTGCACCGCGCCATCCACTCGCTGGAGAACGCCCTGCGTTGCCCGCTGTTCAAGCACGAAGGACGCAACCTGATCCCCCTGGAAAGCGCCTACGTGCTGGAGGAAAAGGCCCGCAAGCTGGTGCAGGACGTGGTCGACACGGTACGCCTGACACGCGAAGCCGCAGGCTTCTCGGCCGAGCGATTCAAGCTCGGCTCGCTGTATTCATTGACGGTGAAAACCGTGCCGCAGCTGATCATGGGCCTGAAGATTCGCCGCAGCGAGCTGAATATCGACCTGATCCTGGGTTCCAACATCGACCTGATGTACAAGCTCAAGAACATGGAGCTGGACGCGATCCTGGTCGCCCTCAACGATGCCGACCCGCACCCCGACTGCGAGCAGTTGCCGCTGTTTTCCGACGACATTTTCCTGGCCGTGCCGGTGGACTCGCCCTTCGCCGAGCAGGCCGAAGTGGACCTGGCCGACCTGCGCGAATCCACCTTCATCACCCTGACCCAGGGTTTCGCCACCCACCAGGACGGTGTACGGGTATTCGAGCAGGCGGGCTTCGAACCCAACGTGGCGATGCAGGTGAACGACATCTTCACCCTGCTCAGCCTGGTCAGTTCCGGCGTGGGTTACGCCCTGCTGCCCGGGCGCATCGCGGCAGTCTACGAGAACCGCGTGAAGCTGATCCCGCTGCAGGCCAGGTATCACCTGCAGCAGCACATCGGCGTGGTGTTCCTGAAAGCCAAGGAGCGCGATCCCAACCTGCTCGCGCTCCTGGCCGAATGCCGCATGTACAGCCTTGGGCAGACGGCCTGAGGCCGGAGAATCGGTACAGGGCGACCCGCGGTCGCCTCCTGCGCCCGGCTTACATCCAGCCCGGCACCACGAACAGCAGCCAGGCCAGCAGCGGACCGAAGGCCACCACCAGGCCGCTGTAGACCAGGAACCGGCGGAACAGGGCTTCGCGCTCGTCCTTGGCCGCCGACGCCACCACCAACGCGCCATTGGTGGAGAACGGGCTGACGTCCACCACCGTGGAAGACACCGCCAGCGCACAGATGACACCTGCCGCGCTGAGTTGGCCCTGCATCAGAAATGGCACCGCCAGCGGGATGGTGGCACCCAGTACCGCCGCCGAAGACGCGAAGGCGGAGACGATGCCGCCGACATAGCAGACCAGCAGTGCTCCCAGCAGCGGAATGCCGATGGCACTGACGCCGTGACCAACGAAGTCGACCGCACCGGCCTTCTGCAACACGGCGACATAGGTCACCACGCCGCTGATCAGCAGTACCGTGGACCAGCTGATGCCGTCCACTGCGCCCTTTTGCGCCGACGGCGAGATTATCGCGATGGCGACGGCGACGGTGATCGCCACCAGGCCGACGTTGAGGTCATACGCCAGTGCAGCGATGCCCAGGCCCAACAGGCCGACCAGGGTGATCAGGTGATCGCGATTGATACGCACCTCATCCAGCGCCTGCGGATTATTGGACAAGGTGCCACCACCGGCACTGACCACCGCCCCGTGGCCCTCGATGGCGAACTGCCGCGACGACGCCTGCACGCCAGCGATCAACGGCTCATCGGCCACGGCACGGCCACGGCGCAGCAGGGCGATGCCGCCAAAGGCGAAGAAGCAGATGAACGCCATCAGCAGGTTGAAACCGAGGCTGGTGAGAAACACGGCCATTTCCGTGACGTCCAGCCCGGCCTTCTGCACCACCTGGTTGGTAATGCCGCCGTACACGCTGATCGGCGAGAAGCCACCCGCCTGGGCGCCGTGGATCACCAACAGGCCCATCATCAGCGGATTGATCTGGTATTGCTTGGCGAAGCGCAGGGCGACCGGGCCGATGATCGCGACCGCCGCCGGCCCCAGCGCGCCGAACGCGGTGAGCACCGCGGTGACGATGAACATCACCCACGGAATGGCCACGATGTGGCCGCGCACGGCCTTGACCGCCCAATGCACCAGCAGGTCGATGGTGCCGTTCTTCTGGGCGATGGCGAACAGGTAGGTGATGCCAACCAGGGTCAGGAACAGATCGGCGGGAAAGCCCGCCAGGACTTCCTTGCCGCCCATACCCACCCAGATGCCGCCGACGATGAATGCCAATGCAAAACCAACGGCGCCCATGTTGATGGGCAGGGCCGTGGCCACGATGAACATGATCACCAGACCGATGATCGTTGCGATTTCCGGACTCATACGCCCTCCCCAGACACCTGGTTGGTTTCATCCGATGGCGACACGCCATCCATGGGTACTGCCTGGTCTTGCGTTGCCGCGCGCCTGCTCATGCGCGCCCCCAGGTGGTGCCCATCCGCTTCATGACGGCTAGCGGCGTGCTACGGCCGTGCAGAATGAAGGTGGCGAGTGGAGTTCGTCGGTAGGTGATCATTGTTTTTATCCTCGTTGACGCATCGAAGTTATTGTTCTTGTGCTTCGGCAATCGGACGTTGTTATCGGCTCTGGCTCACCTCCTGGCGCAACAGCGCCTCCAGCGTATCCAGGCGCGCGCCCTGAAAGGCGACGACCAGTGCAGGCTCGAACACACGCCGGGCCAGGCCACTGAGCACGCTACCGGGCGGCAGTTCGAGGTGCAGCCGCACGCCCCGCTCGAACGCGGTTTGCAGAACGCCAGCCCAGTCGACGATCCGGCACATGTTGTTGGCCAGGTCGTCGCGCAGGGCCTCGGGTTCGCTCAACAGCCGCGCGGTACTGCCGCTCAGGTAGCGCACGGCAGGACGCCGCAGTACAACCTCGGCGAACGCCTCGCCCAGCCTGTCGGCCGGCTCGGCGAGCAGCACGCAATGCGAAGGCACACTGACTGTCAAAGGCTTCACGGCTCCTGCCCCGGCGGCCCGGGCGCGCTCGCCCACGGCCTGCATCGCCGCGTGGCTACCGGCGATCACCAGCTGGTTTTCGGCGTTGATGTTGGCCAGGAACACCGGTGATTGCGGGCCGTTCACCTCGGCCAGCAAGCGCTCGATGGTATTCAGGTCGAGACCGAGGATCGCCGTCATGCCGTAGCCCTGGGGATAGGCCTGCTGCATCAGCTGGCCGCGCAGGGCAACCAACCGCAGGGCATCGGCGAAACTCAGGGCATCGGCGGCGACCGCTGCAGCATAGGCGCCGATGGACAGGCCCGCGACGTAATCGGGCGACTGACCACGCGCCTTCAACAGGCGCGCACCCGCCACCCCGGCAATCAGCAGGCACAGTTGCACGGCGCGGGTGCCTTGCAACGCCTCGGCAGAATCCAGCTCGGCAAGTGGCTGGCCAAGCACTGCCTCGGCCTCCCCCAGGCACGCCTGAACGATGGGCTCAGCCGGCAAATCGTGCAGCATGCCGGGGTGCTGCGCACCCTGGCCGGGGAAGGCCCAGAGCGTACTCATGCCGCCACCTGTTGCAGCTGCCACGGATCGCTGACCAGCAGCGGGCCGTTCTGGGTTTTCAGCAACACGCGCGGCGCCTCGCCGGCCCATTCGCGCAGTGCCACGGCGCCGTGCGGGGTCTCCAGTTGCAGATCGATACGCCCCGGCGCTTCATCCAGCAGGCGGCACAGGGTACGCGCCCACTCGCGTGTCAGGTGGTGGGGTGCACGTACCTGCAGATCGAGATCGCTGCCCGGGTGTGCGGCGCTGATACCGCTGGCCAACTCGAAGCCGAGACTGCCGGTCACGCCCCAGCTCAGGCCAAGGTCGTCGAGACGTGGCGCCAACTGGCTCAGGGCTCGCAGCGCCGGCCAATGTGGCTGAGCGTGATTGCACCAGCGCCCGGCCCAGGCCACAGCCTGCGGGCTGACCAGGCGGCTGATCTCGCTCAGGCGCATCCAGGCGGCATGTCGTTGTTCACGCGCGCCGCCACGGATACCCACCGCAACCCAGCCGGGCTCGGCCGGCGCTCTACGCACCACTACCGGCACATGCCCACCCAGGGCGGCGCGAGCCCAGGCTGGTGCCTCCTCTGGCAATTGCTCGGGGCGCAGGCCCCAGAGCAGATCATGTGGACGGGGGGAGTGCATGACGCCTCCTACCACTGCGCGCGCAGCAGCTCGCGCACTTGTGCGGAGGCCGCACGGTTGGCGGCGCCCAGACGGTTGCGCAAGTCACGGGGGCTGGCGGCGATATCGGCCAGCGCACGGCCCAGAGCGGCCCGCACGCGGGTCAGGTCGGCGGCCGTCGGCTGCATCACTTGCTCCACGTCGAGCATCTCGGCGAGCAGACCGAGCGAGGCATAGTTGTCCAGGTCGTAGGCCATCGGCGGCACGCTGGCGGCCAGTGCCTCCAGCTCGTCGACGCTGCGCAGGGTGATCCGCGCGGCAGCCGCCTTGCCCATGGCATGCACCATGACGCCCGGATCACGCAGCGCGATCAAACGATTGGCCTGGTAGCCGTGGGCCAGGAAGGCGCCGGACATCGCCTTGCCCACCAGCAGGCCGATTACCGCGTGCCCAGCCAGGCGGGCACGGGCATAGGCGTCCACCGCACCGGCGAGCGCCTGGTGGATGCCATAGGCCTCCTCGCGGCGCCCGTAAGCCTGGCTCGGTACGTCGACGATGGCGATCAGTGCGCGCTTGGTCGCCTTGTCGCGATCCGCCTCGATGGCTTCATCCACGGCCTGGGCCAGGCCCCAGCCTTCGAGCAGGCCGACCTCGCCGTTGCGAGCCCGGGGAAAGGGGTTGCCGGCATCGGCGATCACCGCCAGATAGCGCAACGGCTGGCCGGCCAGCTCGCCGTCGGCTACCCGTAGCGAGGCGGGCAGCCCGGAAATCGGCTGCGCGTTGCCGGCCAAGGCGTTGAACCAATGCAGGCCGCGTTGTTGCTGTGCAGTCGTCATGTTCATGCTCCCTGGTAGGCGCTGCGCACGGCAGCGGCATCGGCCTGGACGGCGGTATCGACGGCGCGCAGGCGCTGCAGGAACCAGGCATGGCGACGGCTGCGTTCCTGGGCCGGTTTGCCCTTTGCGAACAGGCCATGCAGTTCGCTGCGAATCGCCTCGACGTCATCGCTTACGTAGCCATCGACCAAGCCGCTGGCATGGCGTTGCTCGCCGCCGGTGAGGCTCCAGATAAAGGGGCGGTCGCGCGAGTCGTACTCATCGATACCCGCCTCCTGCTCGATCACCTGGGGGCCGTTGAGGCCCAGGCGCGCCTCGCGGGTGACCAGCAGGTAGCTGCACAACCCGGCAGCGATGGACATGCCGCCGAAGCAGCCGACCGGCCCGGCCACCAGGCCGATAACCGGCTGGTACTGGCGCAGCTCGACGATGGCAGCCTGGATCTCGGCAATGGCCGCCAGGCCCAGGTTGGCTTCCTGCAGGCGCACGCCGCCGGTTTCCAGCAGCAGCACGGCGCGGGTGGGCGTGCCATTGCGGTTGTCTTCGGCGGCCAGCTCCAGGGCGCCGGCGATCTTCGCCCCGCCCACTTCGCCGAGGCTGCCACCCTGGAAGGCACCCTCGATGGCGATCACCACGGCAGGCTGGCCATCGATCGATCCCTTGGCCACCACCACGCCGTCATCGGCCTGGGGCACGATGCCCTGCCTGGGCAGCCAGGGCGACATCAGCCGGGCGAAGGGGTCGAGCAGCTCACGGAAGCTGCCGGCATCGAGCAGTGCGCGGGCCCGTTGACGGGCACCCAGCTCGGTAAAGCTGCGCTGCGCCAGGAGGCGCTGGATGTTCTGCTCAGCCATGGTTTAGTTCCTCCAGGCCCTGCTCCAAACGCAGGCGCACCACGCCAGGCGTGGCGCCGAAATCATGGATGGCGATATTCAGCGCCGGCAGTTGCTGCTCACGGAACATGCGCTCGAACAGCAGTTGCCAGCGTGGCGCGCTGCCGTTGACCGAGGTGACCACCTCGATGGCCAGGGTGCCGGCCTGGCCGGGTTCGAACAGCACTTCCAGGTCGCCGGAGCCAACGCAGCCCACCAGCGCGCGGCCCTTGGCCGGCTGCCCGGCGGGGAATTGAAAAGACAGGGTTTCCATTTCACAGACTCCCAAGCTGCGCCGGCAGACCATGCTGCAGGCGGTCGAGGAACAGGGTGGCGGCGAGCAGATCGGCCGCGCCGCCAGGCGAGGCACGCAGGTGCAACATGTCACGCTCCAGCTCGCGCAGGCGGCGACGGCCATCGAGACTGGCGCAGCCACCGGCGGCGAGCACCGCGCGGGCGCCGCTCTGCATGCGGGTCAACCCGGTCATGCCGGCGCGATACAGCACGCAGGTGTCGGCCAGTTGGGTCATGATTGCCAGCAGCGCATCCAGCCGAGCGTTCTGCTCCCCCGCCCTGGCAGCGCGGCTGCGCGCCAGTTGCGGCAACGCCTGCTGGATCACCGCCGGGAAGCCGAGCTGCGCTTCCGCGCGCGCGCCATGCACGCCGTACAGGCTACAGACCTGGGCGCCATGGCTGGCGCCGGTGAAGGGCGCCGCGCGGTCATCGAGCAAGGCCAGGCGGGCGGCACGCAGGGCGACCTGGGCCGGTGTCAGCTCGCGGACATTCAGCGCAGCCGCGGCGCTGAGCAGCCCCAGCGCCCAGATCGCGCCGCGATGGGTGTTGACGCCGCCGGTGACGCGCAGCATCTCTTCCTCGCCTTCGCGACCGATGCGGCCCACCTCTTCACGCAGGCGCAGATCGATCTCACCGCGTTGCTGCGCGGCTTCGGCCATGGCCTTGAAACTGGGCCACAGCGCCAACGCCGAGGCATGCATCAGGCCCAGGTGCAAATCGCTGTGCGCGCCGCTACCACGCCGGTCGACCAGGCCCGGCTTGGGCGACAGGTCGGCCTCGTCGATCAGCGCGTCGACGGCGAGGTCGGCCAGCCAATCCCCCAACGAGAGCTGGGGCTGAATTGCAGTCAGTGCCTTCATCACCAGCTCCTGAACTTGGCGGGCGGGTTGTACAGGCCGCCGGACCACTCGACCAGCTCGGCGATGCTCTTGGCCGCGAGCAGCTCGCGGCTGGCATCGGTGCGACGGATGCCGAGGTCTTCGGGCAGGGCGATCAAGCCGTCGCGGCGCATGCGCGCGGTGTCTTTCGGGTCATGGCGCAGGCCGATGGCGGTGACGCCAGCTACGGCGGCGATCATCTCCTGGCGTTCTTCCAGGGAGCGCGCCTTGTACAGGTAGGCGATGCCTTCCTCGGTGAGCAGGTGGGTGACGTCGTCGCCATAGATCATGATCGGCGCCAGCGGCATGCCGGCCTTCTTCGCCACATCGACGGCATCCAGACGCTCGACGAAGGTCGGTTTGCCGCCCTCCTGAAAGGTCTCGACCATCTGCACCACCAGCTTCTTGCCGCGTTCGAGCAGGGTCACCGGGCCTTCGCCGCCTGGGGTAGCCATGTCCAGCCAGGCCGGCGTGCTGTGGCGGCGGCCGCGGGGGTCGTGGCCCATGTTCGGCGCGCCGCCGAAGCCGGCCAGGCGCCCACGGGTGACGGTGGAGGAATGGCCGTCGCCATCGACTTGCAAGGTCGCGCCGATAAACAGGTCGACGGCGTACTGCCCGGCCAGCTGGCACATCATGCGGTTGGAGCGCATCGAGCCGTCGCGGCCGGTGAAGAACACGTCCGGGCGCTGGGCGATATAGCCTTCCATGCCCAGTTCGGTGCCGAAGCAGTGCACGCTTTGCACCCAACCGGTTTCGATGGCCGGAATCAACGTCGGGTGCGGGTTGAGCGTCCAGTTGCGGCAGATCTTGCCCTTCAGCCCCAACGATTCGCCGTAGGTCGGCAGGATCAGCTCGATGGCCGCGGTATTGAAGCCGATGCCGTGGTTGAGCGATTGGACGTTGTGTTTTTCGTAGATGCCACGGATCGCCATCATCGCCATCAGCACGTGCACCGGCTTGATATGGCGCGGGTCGCGGGTGAACAGCGGCTCGATATAGAACGGCTTGTCGGCCACCACCACGAAGTCGACCCAGGAAGCAGGAATGTCCACCCGCGGCAGCTCGTCGACGATCTCGTTGACCTGGAAGATCACGATGCCATCGGAAAACGCGGTGGGCTCGACCAGCGCCGGGGTGTCTTCGGTGCTCGGGCCGGTGTAGATATTGCCTTGGCGGTCAGCCTGAAAGCCGGCAACCAGCGCGACATTGGGGATCAGGTCCACCAGCAGGCGCGAGTAGAGTTCGATGTAGGTATGGATGGCGCCGACTTCGAGCAGGCCGTCTTCGAGCAACTGGCCGATGCGCAGGCTCTGCGGCCCGGCGAAGGAGAAGTCGAGCTTGCGCGCGATACCGCGCTCGAACAGGTCGAGGTGCTCGGCGCGGCTGACGCTGGGCATGATCATGTGCAGATCGTGCAGGCGGCCGGGGTCGGCCTGGGCCAGGGAGCGGGAGAGGAAGTCCGCCTGCTTCTGGTTGTTGCCTTCGAGCACCACGCGATCGCCGGGGGCGATGAGCGCTTCGAGGGCGGCGACGATCCTGTCGCCCGGCAGCACCACGCCATCGGCTAGGTGACGCACCTGATCGAGGCGCCGCGCCTTCTCCGCGCGACGGCGCGACCACTGCGGCGGTGGGGATATTGTTGTTGTCATCGATGACTCCACGAGTTCCGCTGTCGTGAGGGCACCTTAGGAGTCGCCGCACAGGCTATCAATCAAGCCCGGTGGTAGATCATTACGATCAGGTTAACGATTCGCAGCGGTTAACAGCGGCAGCGCAGACCGGGCATACTGCGCCACTGTTATCCCCTCGCCCGGCCCGTCATGCGCATTCACGTCACCTTCATCGACCGCGTTGGAATCACCCAGGAAGTGCTCGCCCTGCTGGGCAGTCGCAACCTCAACCTCGACGCCGTGGAGATGGTGCCGCCCAACGTCTACATCGACGCGCCGACCCTCAGCGCCGCAGTGCTCGAGGAGTTGCGCGATGCGCTGTTCAAGGTGCACGGCGTGCAGGCGGTGAAAGTGGTGGATATCCTGCCCGGGCAACGCCGGCGTTTGCAGCTCGACGCGTTGCTGGCCGCCATGGGCGATCCGGTACTGGCCGTCGATGATGGCGGCCGCGTGCTGCTGGCCAACCCGGCGCTGATTGCCCTGTGTGGGCGTGAGCCGGAGGGCGAGGCGCTGGGCGAGCTGTTCGCCGATGCCGATTTGCAGCAGGCGCTGCTCGACCAGCGCTTTCGTCTGCCACTTCGCGAAGTGACCCTCAATGGTCAGGCACTGTTGCTCGAGGCCACGCCGATCAGCGAAGCCGCCGAAGCCGGGCAGCTGGCTGGCGCCCTGCTCACGCTCTACGAGCCCAGCCGCATCGGCGCGCGCCTGGCGGCGCTGCACCATGATCATGCTGAAGGCTTCGACTCTCTGCTTGGCGATTCGACCCCGATCCGTACGCTGAAAGCGCGAGCGCAGCGGGTAGCGACGCTGGATGCGCCGCTGCTGATCCATGGCGAAACCGGTACTGGCAAGGAGCTGGTGGCACGTGCCTGTCATGCCCTGAGCCCACGCCATGGCGCGCCATTCCTGGCGCTCAACTGCGCGGCCCTGCCGGAGAGCCTCGCCGAAAGCGAGCTGTTCGGCTACGCCCCCGGCGCCTTCACCGGTGCCCAGCGCGGTGGCAAGCCCGGGCTGCTGGAGCTGGCCAATCACGGCACGGTGTTTCTCGACGAGATCGGCGAGATGTCTCCTTACCTGCAGGCCAAACTGCTGCGTTTTCTCAGTGACGGCACCTTTCGCCGGGTAGGCGGCGAGCGCGAGGAGCGCGTCAACGTGCGCATCATCAGCGCCACTCACCGTGATCTGGAACGCATGGTGGCCGAAGGGGAATTTCGCGAGGATCTGTTCTACCGCCTCAACGTGCTGAACCTGCAGGTGCCACCGCTGCGCGAACGCGGCCAGGACATCGTGCTGCTCGCCCGGCACTTCATGCAGCAGGCGTGCGCGCAGATCCAGCGCACCCAGTGCCGCCTGACGCCCGATACCTACCCGGCCCTGCTCGGCAATCGCTGGCCGGGCAACGTGCGCCAGTTGCAGAACGTGATTTTCCGGGCAGCCGCCATCTGCGAGAGCAATCTGGTGCAGATCGGTGACCTGGACATCGCCGGAACGGCAGTGGCCCAGCAGCAGGCGGGGGGTGAAGTGACCAGCCTGGAAGCGGCCGTATCAGCCTTCGAAAAGGACTTGTTAGAAACGTATTACGCCAGCCATCCCTCGACGAGGCAGCTAGCCGCGCGTCTGCAGACCTCACATAGCGCCATCGCCACGCGGCTGCGCAAATACGGAATCATGGCCAATCGCTAGGATGAGCGGGGGCTTCCAACCGCGAAGGCAGAAGCACCCACGCCCGTAATCAGCGCTTACTGACCGGAACCACCGGCGCCGCCGCTAGCGCCGCCAGCGCCACCTGCACCGCCAGTACCACCACCGGTGCTACCAGCACCAGTACCTGTGCCGGAGCCTGCACCGCCAGTACCGCCACCGTTGGTACCGGTACCGCCTGGCATCGGATCGGCGCCCGCCCCCGTGCCGTTGCCCGTACCGGTACCTGTACCCGGCGTGGTGGTAGTGCCATCGGTGCCGGGCGCCGGTGTGCCGGGCGTCATCATGCCGTTATCGGTAGGCGGAGCCCCCGGGGTGGTCGACTGCTGCGGCGTGGTAGTGCCCGGTGCCGGTGCGCTGGAATCCGCAACGGCAGGCAGAACGGCGCCGGCCAGCAGGCCGCTGAGTACGAGGGCAGGAATCTTCATCTTGTTCATTGTCGTCACCTTATCCAGTTGGTGTGGAAGCTCTCTCGCTTTCATCGAAGAAAACGAACGCTCCCTACACCCGACTGGCTGCAGTTCAACAATGTTCGTCAATCAGGATGGACGGTCGCTTTTCCGCAACATCCCGACAAATTCGCCGATCCAGGGCTCGGCATCCTGCTCGGGCGTAACGCTTTCACTGGCGTCGATACGCAGCATCGGCAGCACTTCGTGGATACCTAGTTCACCGAACAATTCACGTGCCTGTTCGCCACCGGCACAATAGGTATCACCGTAGCTGGAGTCGCCCAGGGCGATCACCCCGCCTGGCAACCCACTCCAGGCCGGCAGCTGGTCGCGGATATCGTGATACAGCGGCTGCAGGTTATCCGGCAGCTCACCCATGCCGGTGGTCGAGGTCACCAGCAGAAATCCTTGCGGCGCGAAAGCCTTTACCTCATCAAGCGTGGCGCGCGGGTTGTGCCACGCTTGCAGCCCTGCCTGCTTGAGCAGTGCCTCGGCGTGCCGGGCTACCTCTTCAGCGGTGCCGTAAACCGAACCGGAAAGAATCGCGACTTTCATGGAAACTCCATCAATTGACACTGCACGCCATTATGCCGCATCACAGCAGGCGCTGCCCGGTACAGCCAGAGCGCACGACTAGCGGAGCGCCTCTGATAGACTGAGAAAAATCGACGGGGATGCATGTGATGATCAATGCCAACTTGCTGCAGCTGGTGGTTGAAGCCTCGAACGACGGCATCGTGGTCGCGGAACAGGAAGGCGAGGACCATATCCTCATTTACGCCAACCCGGCGTTCGAAGCCCTCACCGGTTATAGCAGCGAAGAAATTCTCTACCAGGATTGTCGGTTCCTGCAGGGCGAAGAGCGCCAACAGCCTGTAGTGGCGTTACTGCGCAAGGCGATCCACAGCCGCCAGGCATGCCGCGAAGTGATCCGTAACTATCGCAAGGACGGCACTACGTTCTGGAATGAGCTATCGATAACCCCCGTTTTCAATGAGGCCGATCAGCTGACCTACTTCATCGGTATCCAGAAGAACGTCAGCGAGCACGTGGCCAGCCAAGAGCGGGTCAAAGCCCTGGAAAGCGAAGTGCAGGCCTTGCACGCCGAACTGGCAGAGCTTAAAAAGCGCTTGTAACGGTAACTAACTACCTCTCGAGTTGTCACAAGGGTGCCCCACTACCTTGCGCAGAAGGCGCTATGCAAGACTCCTCGCTGTTAACGCCCCTGGAAATGGAATTCATCCAGCAGCTCATGGACAGCAACCCCGCCCCGGCAGACCCCGGTAAAGGTTTGCAGGTCGATGTCGCACGCCAGACTGCCGAGCTGCTTGCCAGTTGCGCCGCTAAAGACCAGCTGACCATCGAGGCGCACATCGCCAATCAGCGCCTGTCGTTCACGCCCCATCTGGTGACCGATGCGCAGAACACGCCACATCTCGAGCTGGGCATCCCGCAAATATTCGAGGAAGGCTCCTTCCACCGCGCCTGGCGTTTGCCGCTGGACCCACCGCAGCCACTGCTGCGACGCGATGGTCAGCCAAGCAGCCTGGTCATCCATGAGCTATCGCTGACCGGCCTGCGTGTGGAGCAAACCGTCCAGGCATCACCGCCAGAGCGTTTCAGCCTCGGCCTGGATATCGATGACATAGAGCCGGTCACTCTGCAGGGCAGCCTGGTGCGGGTCACCGACGATGGCCTGCTCGCCTACGAGCTGACGCTGGACGACGACACCAGTGAACGTCTGCAGAACCACCTGTATCAGCAACACCGCAAACTGTTCCCCCAGGCGCACAGCCTCTGACAGCTGCGGCTTCAGGTATCCAGCCGCCCCGCTAGAAACTGCCGCAGGCGACGCCTTATCAGCCGCCCCTCACTGCCCAGACATGCAATAGGTGAACCCCGAAAACTGTCTTCGAGCAGGTCGGCGCCCTCACCCACCACGGCTACCGGGCATTCGAGGCTGAGGGATAGGCGTTCGAGTATTTGTGGAGTATCGGCGCTTGGCGCCTGGTTGGAAAACACCACCACGGCAACGGGCTGCATCTTGGCGCACACCTGCGGCAACTCCTCCAGCGTCTGGCCGATGCCGAGCACATGCACGGCAGCGTCCACTGGATTGACCAGCAAACCGGTGACCAGCAACTCCAGCTCGCGGCAACGCCCTGGCAAGGCAACCAGCAACAGACGGCTGCCTGGCTGGTCGCGCAGATTGTGCAGTCGCTGCATGACGCGCCCACGCAGGAAGGTGTCGAAGAACAGCCATTCGCTACCGTAACCAGGCCGCCCATAGCGCAACAGCAGACGCTGCCAGAGCGGCATGATGATGTCCTGGAAGGTCACTGAAAGCGGGTAACTGGAAAACACCTGGCCGTAGACCCGATCCAGCTCGGCCTCATCGAAGGCCTGCACCGCCGCGAGCAGGCGGGTCTGCCACTGCGCCCACTCGCCCGAAGTGGCCGATTCATAGGTGGGCATGACGCTGGCCTGAGTGGTTTCGTTGCGCGTGAGTATCCGGCCGACCTTGCTGACCGGCACGCCACGCTCGATCCACGCCAGCACGCTGCGAACCGTTTCCACGTCCGCGGGCGAATAGAGCCGATGACCACTGTCGGTGCGCACCGGCTGGATGAGGCCGTAGCGCCGTTCCCAGGCGCGCAGCGTCACCGGGTTCACACCTGTCAAGCGCGCCACCTCGCGGATCGGGAACAGGTCCTCCTCCTTGAAAGCATTGACGTTGAAAGGTGCGCAACCAACCAGATCGGACATAGAAAAAACCGTTGCAGAGGTCAGGATTTCACAAGTCTACTCCAGCTCGGGCCGCCATTGACTTTACTTGTACAAAGCCTGTACAGGCGATAAGAACCGGGCTGCAGCACCCCATAACGAATCCAGACTGCCGTAACCGGTGCAAAGTTGAGGTGAATCTCGCTTAGCAGCGTCGCCGGAGCGGCACTCACCGACGAACGGCAGATCGCCTGCCGGCTTGTATATGGCGGCACCTGGCCACATTTCGCGCTCTGGCAGCGAACTGCGCTAGCTAATTACCAGAAAATAGGAATAATCCTTGCTGCAATCACGACGCGGTTCACCACCCCGAACTGCGCCTATCACCTGGCCCTACCCTGGCCATGTGCTCAGCAGGAGATACACGATGTCTACCGAACCGGTCACCCTTATGGTGGCGCGCCGCGTTGCCAGCGAGCGCTATCACGACTTCATGGCCTGGCTGCGCGAAGGCGAGCTGCTGGCTACCGACTTTCCTGGCTACCTCGGTTCCGGCGTGCTGGCACCTCCGCCAGGCGACGACGAATTTCAGATGATCTTCCGCTTTACCGACGAACACACCATGGCTGCCTGGGAGCACTCCGCTTCGCGCCGCGCCTGGCTGGACCGCGGCAAGGGTCTGTTTGCACAACCTCACGAACAGCGCGCCCTGGGCATCGACGCCTGGTTCGGCAGTGGCTTGCGCCAACCTCCGCGCTGGAAGCAGACCATCGCCATCTGGCTGGCCTTCTTCCCCGTGTCATTGTGTTTCAACCTGTTGTTCGGCAACCTGCTGGCAGATGTACAGTTGATCACCCGGGTGCTGCTCAGCACCCTGGCACTGACGCCGCTGATGACCTACCTGTTCATCCCGTTGGTCACTCGCCTGCTCGCCCCATGGCTGCAGGGAACGCGCAATGCGGCGCTGCCGCGCAGAGCCAACCCGTCAACCAGCAGTTGAATCTCCGGCGCCCCCACCCGAGGTGAGAGCGCCTTGCTTTCCCGCAGTGTTCGAAGGGTTGTACAGGTTGTACGGCTGCTATAACGTTGTACAACCTGGTTAGCCGGCATTCATCGCGGCGCCTCTTCGCCTAACTGCGGTCGACTTCCATGAGCGTCAGCAACGCCCCGATCCTGATCACCGGCGCCAGCCAGCGTGTCGGCCTGCATTGCGCCGAGCGCCTGCTCGACGACGGCCACGCCGTGATCGTGACCTTTCGCAGCGAAAAGCCCGCCCTGCAGCGCTTGCGCGAGCGCGGTGCGCTGACCCTGCAGGCCGACTTCCGCGACGAAGCCAGCATCATGGCGTTCATCGACGTCTTGAAAAGCCATACCGACAGCCTGCGCGCGATCGTGCACAACGCCTCGGCCTGGTTCGCCGAAGCAGCTGGCGAAGAAGCCGCCGCCTTTCAACAGCTGTTCACCGTGCACATGCTGGCACCCTATCTGATCAACCTGCACTGCGCCGAACTACTGCAGCGCAGCGAACAAGCGGATATCGTCCATATCAGCGATGACGTGGTGCGCAAGGGCAGCGGCAACCGACTTGCCTACTGCGCCAGCAAGGCCGGCCTGGATAGCCTGACCCTGTCGTTTGCCGCGCGCTTCGCGCCAGCCATCAAGGTCAACGGCATCGCACCGGCGCTGCTGATGTTCAATGAAGATGACGACACCGAATACCGAACCAAGGCCCTGAACAAATCCGCCCTGGGCTTCGAGCCCGGCCCCCAGGTGATTTACCAGAGCCTGCGCTACCTGCTGGACACCCCCTATATCACTGGCACCACCCTGATCGTGAACGGCGGCCGCCACCTCAAGTGAGGCGCCGCGAGGATAATGACGATGAACCCATTACTGCCCAACCATTACCGTGAAATCCTCCTCGGCCTCGGTGAAGACCCCGAGCGCGAAGGCCTGCTGGATACCCCCAAGCGCGCCGCCAAGGCCATGCAGTACCTGTGCAATGGCTACGAGAAGAGCCTGGAGGAAGTGGTCAACGGTGCGCTGTTCAGCTCCGACAGCGACGAGATGGTGATCGTCAAGGACGTGGAGCTCTACTCGCTGTGCGAGCACCACCTGCTGCCCTTCATCGGCAAGGCGCACGTGGCCTACATCCCTACTGGCAAGGTGCTCGGCCTGTCGAAGATCGCGCGCATCGTCGATATGTATGCACGGCGCCTGCAAATCCAGGAAAACCTCACCCGGCAGATCGCCAACGCCATCGAGCAGGTCACCCAGGCTGCCGGCGTGGCCGTGGTCATCGAAGCCCAGCACATGTGCATGATGATGCGCGGTGTGGAGAAGCAGAACTCGGTGATGAGCACCTCGGTGATGCTCGGCGCCTTCCGCGAGTCCTACAATACCCGTCACGAATTCCTGCAACTGATCGGACGGAGCAAGTAAGTATGCCCAGACTCGAACCCGGCATGGCGCGCATCCGTGTCAAGGACCTGCGCCTGCGCACCTTCATCGGCATCAAGGAAGAGGAGATCAACAACAAGCAGGACGTGTTGATCAACCTGACCATCCTCTACCCTGCCGTCGATGCGGTGCGTGACAACGACATCGAGCACGCTCTCAACTACCGCACCATCACCAAGGCCATCATCGCCCACGTGGAGGGCAACCGCTTCGCCCTGCTGGAGCGCCTGACCCAGGAGATTCTCGACCTGGTGATGACCCACCAGGCCGTGCGCTACGCCGAAGTGGAGGTCGACAAGCCCCACGCCCTGCGCTTCGCCGAGTCGGTATCGATCACTCTCGCCGGCCACCGCTGATCCGCACGTTTAGGTAGGTAGCCCGTTGCCGAGCTGCCTGCCGGCTTCTATCATCGCGCCATCCCTCCCGGAGAGAGCATCGCCATGAATGACCAACAACGCCTCGAACTGGAAGCCGCCGCCTTTCGCCGCCTGGTACAGCACCTGCGCGAGCGCCCGGACGTGCAGAACATCGAGCTGATGAACCTGGCCGGCTTCTGCCGCAATTGCCTGTCCAAGTGGTACAAGGCCGCGGCTGACGATCTGGATGTCGCCGTGACGCCAGACCAGGCCCGCGAAGAGGTCTACGGCATGCCCTATGCCGAGTGGAAGGCCAAGTACCAGACCGAAGCCAGCCCCGAGCAACAGGCTGCCTTCACCGCCAAGAACCCGAAAGGATCCGCATGAGCCCTCTGAACGACTTCCGCGCCCGCCTGGCTGCCGAGCACTTCGCCTTTGCCGAAACCCTGGCCTTTGTCGCCGAGCATTACGATTACCAGCCCAGCGCCTTTCGCAACGGCGAGGTAGAGAACGCAGCCGGCCAGAACGAAGGCTCGTGCAAGACCCTGGGCCTGGCCCTGCTCGAAGGCCTGAGCGATCAGGAAGCCCTGCTGTGCTTCGGCGAACACTACCGCAGCGTGCTGGCCACGCCCGAAGGCAGTGACCACGGTAATATCCGCGCCCTGATGAAAACCGGCCTGGCTGGCGTCACGTTCGAACAGCAATCGCTGACCCGCAAAGCCTGACGTGCTCCCCTCACCCGCCAGGCACGCCTGGCGGGTGTATTGCCTGCAACAAACCATCTCGCCCACAACCGATCGCCCCTGCCGGCTATACAGCCAGAGCGGTGACAGGATGAGGTACGGATGATGAACCGGAATCGGAGTCGCCCAGCGCAACCCCGGCGAATGCGGGGCTGCGCGGTGAGCGGGAACGCCAGCGCTTACAGCAATTTGCGATCCTTGCCAGCGGCAATACGCAGGCGCAGGGCGTTGAGCTTGATGAAGCCCGCCGCATCGGCCTGGTTGTAGGCGCCGCCGTCCTCTTCGAAGGTGGCGATATTGGCATCGAACAGCGAGTCGTCGGACTTGCGGCCGGTGACGATGACATTGCCTTTGTACAGTTTCAGGCGAACCACACCGTTCACGCTGGCCTGAGAGGCGTCGATCATCTGCTGCAGCATCAGACGCTCAGGGCTCCACCAGAAACCGTTGTAGATCAGGCTGGCGTACTTGGGCATCAGCTCGTCTTTGAGGTGAGCGACTTCGCGATCCAGGGTGATCGACTCGATGGCGCGGTGCGCCTTGAGCATGATCGTGCCGCCCGGGGTTTCGTAGCAGCCACGGGACTTCATGCCCACGTAACGGTTCTCGACGATGTCCAGACGACCGATGCCGTTCTCGCCGCCGATGCGGTTCAGTTCGGCCAGCACGGTAGCCGGGCTCATGTCCTTGCCGTCGATGGCAACGATGTCACCGGCCTTGTAGGTCAGCTCGATGTAGGTCGGGGTATCCGGCGCCGCCTCCGGCGACTTGGTCCAACGCCACATGTCTTCTTCGTGCTCGGTCCAGGTGTCTTCCAGCACGCCGCCTTCATAGGAGATGTGCAGCAGGTTGGCATCCATGGAGTACGGCGACTTCTTCTTGCCGTGACGCTCGATCGGGATCGCATGCTTCTCGGCGTAATCCATCAGCTTCTCACGGGACAGCAGGTCCCACTCGCGCCATGGGGCGATGACCTTGACGCCTGGCTTGAGTGCATAGGCACCCAGTTCGAAACGCACCTGGTCGTTGCCCTTGCCGGTAGCGCCGTGGGAGATGGCGTCAGCGCCGGTCTCGTTG
The DNA here is from genome assembly GCF_003253735.1 of Pseudomonas sp. URMO17WK12:I2. Taxonomy (GTDB): domain Bacteria; phylum Pseudomonadota; class Gammaproteobacteria; order Pseudomonadales; family Pseudomonadaceae; genus Aquipseudomonas. Next base: position 536,461 of record NZ_QKYW01000002.1, read on the forward strand.
GCGATCTCGATCAGACGCTTGGCGATCAGCGGACGGGCGATGGAAGTACCCAGCAGGTACTCGCCTTCGTAGACGGTGTTGGCGCGGAACATCGGGTAGACGAAATCACGAACGAACTCTTCGCGCAGGTCATCGATGTAGATTTCCTTGACGCCCATGGCCTTGGCCTTGGCGCGGGCCGGCTCGACCTCTTCGCCCTGACCGAGATCGGCGGTGAAGGTCACCACTTCACAGTTATAGGTATCTTGCAGCCACTTGAGGATCACCGAGGTGTCCAGGCCACCGGAATAGGCCAGAACTACCTTTTTGACGTCCGCCATGCCATCCACTCCACGGGGTTGTTCGAAAGCCCGTGATTCTACTGCCCATGGCCGCCGATTTACAGGGGTGCGACAGGCGATGGCATCAAGGCGACAGACTTAGGAGGTGGCAGCGGGCGTTGCCGGCACCGGCGGTGCGGCGGGCGTGGCCTGCTCGGTCGGTTGTACGGGCGCTTCCGGCACCTTGTCCAGGCGCACCGATACGCGACGGTTCTTGTCACGATTGGCGACGCTGTTGTTGGGCACCAGCGGATAGCGCTCACCATGGAAACGCATGATGATGCGTTCATCGGGCACACCGTTGGCCTTGAGGTAGTCCATGACCGCGAGCGCACGGCGGCGCGACAGGTCACGGTTGGTCAGGCGGTTGCCACTGTTGTCGGAATGCCCGTCGAGCTCGATGCGGTTGACCGTGGGGTCGGCCTTCATGAAGTCGAGGATGATCTCCAGCCTGGCCTTGGCCATGGCATCGAGCTCGGTGCCGCCACCGGGAAAGCCGATAGTGGACTGACGCACCTGGTCGAAATTGACCGGCAGCAGCTTGGCAGTGCAATTGAGGTAGTCATCGTAGGCCTTGCGGAAGCGCACCGGCAGCAGCCGCACCTCCAGGCTTTCGCGGCCCAGCGAGGTGCGGTGGCGGACCAGCGGGCTACGCCCTTCCAGCAGTCCGGTAAGCAAGCGCCCGGCCTGCTCCTGGCTGCTGTTGAAGGGTACCTCACCGCTGCCGACGTTGACGGCACCGAGGTTGATGTCGCCGCGCCCCGGCTGCCAGGGCGCCGCGGCGGCCAACAACATGGCGGAACCGCCGCCCAGCCAGTGCTCGCGCGCCTGCAGGCGGAAGGTCGCCTGTTCACCGGCGCGGCGTACGAATTCGCCGGCACCGAAATCGGTGATCGGCTGGCTCAGGCGGCACTCGAACTTGTCGCCAGCCACCTGCCATTCGACCTTTTCCAGGCGGGTCTGGAAGCTGATCGCCGCAGCAGGCAGGCTCGCGCCAGCGCTGACGATCAATCCGATGATAAGGAAAAGAGGCTGTCGCACAGCGAGCTCCGGGTAAATGCAACGTACCCTTCTGGTATCGGTGGCCGCCGGAAAAACTTGAGTGCGCAGACTAGGGTCTGTTGCCGTTTCAACACGAGCCGCGTTGCCGCGAGAAATCTCGCCAGGCCGGGCGGCGATCCGCTAGGCGGAGGACGCAGGGAATGAACTAGCCGTCCGCGTTTTCCCTTGCCAAGTCCTCCAACGACGCATGGCGAGATTTCCCGCGCAACCTAGGCGGCCCCACCCAAAGGGCCGGGCTCGTTTTGCCGCGATGCTGCGTTTCTCGCCGGCTCATTTAGCCAGCTAAACTTCGCGGCTCGCGCCTTGCCTCGCGGCAAAACGGGCTCCGGCGCGGCCGTGCGTGAAACGGCAACAGACCCTACCTATCTGCGGCGTGCCCCCGTCGGCCTTTTCCGGTAGCATTCCGGGCATGTTTCGCCCCGCCTGGAAGCCTCAATGACCGACCGCATCACCCTGCTGCGTCCCGACGACTGGCACATTCACCTGCGCGACGGCGCCGTACTGCCGCACACCGTCGCCGATGTCGCCCGTACCTTCGCACGCGCGATCATCATGCCCAACCTGGTGCCCCCGGTGCGCAACGCCGCTGAGGCGCAAGGCTATCGTCAGCGCATTCTCGACGCCCGGCCAGCCGGCAGCCAGTTCCAGCCGCTGATGGTGCTTTACCTCACCGATCGCACCAGCGCTGACGATATCCGTGCAGCCAAGGCCAGCGGCTTCGTCTACGCCGCCAAGATGTACCCGGCCGGTGCGACCACCAACTCCGATTCGGGCGTCACCAGCCTGGACAACATCACCGGCGCGCTGGAGGCCCTCGCAGAGACGGGCCTGCCGCTGCTGGTGCACGGCGAAGTGACCCGTTCGGAAATCGACGTATTCGACCGCGAAAAAGCCTTCATCGACGAGCACATGCGCCGCGTCGTCGAGCGCTTTCCGACCCTGAAAGTGGTGTTCGAGCACATCACCACCGCCGATGCCGCGCAGTTCGTCAGCGAGGCGCCGGCCAACGTCGGGGCGACCATCACCGCCCAGCACCTGCTGTACAACCGCAACCACATGCTGGTTGGCGGCATTCGACCACACTTCTATTGCCTGCCGATTCTCAAGCGCAACACGCATCAGCAGGCGCTGCTCGATGCCGCCACCAGCGGCAATCCCAAGTTCTTCCTGGGCACCGATTCGGCGCCCCATGCCAAGCACGCCAAGGAAAACGCCTGTGGCTGCGCCGGTTGCTACACCGCCTTTGCTGCCATCGAGCTGTACGCCGAAGCCTTCGAAGACCGTGGCGCGCTGGACAAGCTGGAAGGCTTTGCCAGCCACTTCGGCGCCGACTTCTACGGCCTGCCACGCAATACCGACACCATTACCCTGGTGCGCGAAGCCTGGGTCGCTCCGGCGAGCCTGCCGTTTGGCGAGCAGACGGTAATTCCCCTGCGCGCTGGTGAAAGCCTGCGCTGGCGCTTGCTGGAGGCGGGTCAATGAGCGAAGAACTGTACGAAGACGATCAGGAACAACCAGGCAGTGGCGGCCCGCGCCACCCGATGGCGGCGCGCTTTCGCGGCTACCTGCCGGTGGTGGTGGATGTCGAGACCGGCGGTTTCAACAGCGCCACCGATGCCCTGCTGGAAATCGCCGCGACCACCATCGGCATGGACGAAGGTGGCTTCCTGTATCCCGATCACACGCATTTCTTCCGGGTCGAGCCATTCGAGGGTGCCAATATCGAACAGGCGGCGCTGGATTTCACCGGCATCAAGCTCGACCACCCACTGCGCATGGCGGTGAGCGAGGAGCATGCGCTGACCGAAATCTTCCGCGGCCTGCGCAAGTCCCTGAAGGCCAATGGCTGCAAGCGCGCCATTCTGGTCGGCCACAACAGCAGCTTCGACCTGGGTTTTCTCAATGCTGCGGTCGCGCGTTGTGACCTCAAGCGCAATCCCTTCCACCCCTTCTCCAGCTTCGACACCGCCAGCCTTGCCGGCCTCGCCTACGGGCAGACCGTACTGGCCAAGGCGTGCCAGGCCGCCGGCATCGAGTTCGACGGCCGTGAAGCCCATTCCGCCCGCTATGACACCGAGAAGACTGCCGAGCTGTTCTGCGGCATCGTCAATCGCTGGAAGGAAATGGGCGGCTGGGAAGACTTCGACGAGTGAATGCCATGAAAAAATACCAGATCTTCATCGATGGGCAGGCCGGCACCACCGGCCTGCAGATCCGTCAGCGCCTGGCCAACCACCCGCAGATCGAGGTGGTCACCATCGACCACGACAAGCGTCGCGACGTGCAGGCCAAGCTCGAACTGATGCGCTCGGTCGACGTCACCGTGCTGTGCCTGCCGGACGACGCCGCCAAGGAAACGGCTGCCCAGGCCCGTGAAGTCGGCTGCCGGGTGCTGGACGCCAGTTCCGCGCACCGTACCGCCAGTGACTGGGTGTTCGGCATGGCTGAACTGGCCAAGGGCCAACGCGAAGCCATCGCCAAGGCCGCCGCGGTGAGCAACCCGGGCTGCTATGCCACGGGCGCCATTCTGCTGCTGCGCCCGCTGATCGATGCCGGGCTGCTGGCTGCCGATCGCGAGCTGTGCATCAACGCCATCTCCGGCTACACCGGCGGCGGCACCAAGATGGTCGAACGCTATGAGGGCGAAGGCGCGCCGGTCTACGCCGCCTACGGCCTGGGCTTCGATCACAAGCACATCCCGGAAATCCAGCACTGGAGCGGCCTCAACGCGCGCCCGATCTTCCAGCCGGCGGTCGGCAGCTACGACCAGGGCATGCTGGTGATGATCCCGCTGCAAGGCAGCAATGGCAGCGAGCTGCACAAAGCCCTGAGCGCCCATTACCAGGGCGAACAGTTCGTGCAGGTGCAGCCTTACAACGAGATCGCGGCCGATACTGCGCCATTCATTACCCCCCACGGCTTGAACGGCAGCAACCGTGCCGAGCTGCAGGTCTTCGGCGCCGGCAGCGGCAACCAAGCCTTGCTGGTGGCCAAGCTCGACAACCTGGGCAAGGGTGCATCGGGGGCTGCCGTGCAGAACCTGAACATCATGCTCGGCCTGGAGGAAGGGCTCTGCACGCACATTGTGTGAGCCCTACCCCACCACAAAAAAACCGGCTGATGAGCCGGTTTTTTGTGGCCCATTATAGGGCGCGGATAAACGTCAGGCGGACCGAGGGTGGCGCCGAATTGCCGCTCATCGAAAGTTGAGGAATTGAGCCAATCAAGAGCCGTTTTATCTTTGACACGCATTCTCATTAACATTAGTATCCTTCGCTATCAGTCTCAGCCAAACGACAGGCCAAGCCTATGTACGTCTGCCTCTGCGAAGGTGTCACCGACGGTCAGATCCGCGAAGCAATCTACGAAGGTTGCTGCAGCTACCGTGAAGTCCGTGAAACATTGGGCGTTGCCAGCCAGTGCGGCAAATGTGCCTGCCTCGCCAAGCAGGTGGTACGCGAAACACTGGGCGAAGTGCAGCAAAGTCAGGTTGCGATGGCCTACCCGGCAAATTTTATCGCTGCCTGAATCAACCGTTTTCAGAGAACCGGATCTAGCATCCGGTTTTTTTATGCCCGAAATTCAATGAGTTAGCGCCAAGACGCATAACTTAAACACTCTCATTTATATTTATTTTCACTTATATTTCAATAACTTACGTTTGACAGTTGTATTTGGCAAGCCCAGAATTCGCCATCGGTTACTTAATTCCAGGCAGGACGGGCTTCATCATGAAAGGCGACAAGACGGTAATTCAGCACTTGAACAAGATCCTCGGCAACGAGCTGGTCGCGATCAATCAGTACTTTCTGCACGCCCGCATGTATGAGGACTGGGGCCTGACCAAGCTGGGCAAGCATGAGTACCACGAGTCCATCGACGAGATGAAACACGCGGACAAGCTCATCAAGCGCATCCTGTTCCTCGAAGGCCTGCCGAACCTGCAGGACCTGGGCAAGATCCTGATTGGCGAGAACACCCAGGAAATGCTCGAGTGTGACCTGCGGATCGAGCACAAGGCCCATATCGACCTGAAGGCGGCCATTGCGTATTGCGAGACGGTGGGCGACTACGCCAGCCGCGAACTGCTCGAAGACATCCTCGAGTCCGAGGAAGAGCATATCGACTGGCTGGAAACCCAACTCAGCCTGATCAAGGCTGTTGGCCTGCAAAATTACCTGCAGTCGCAGATGGACGAATAATCGTCGCCTGCAATGAAAGACGGGAGCCATGGCTCCCGTTTTTTTATGCCTGTGATCTGGGCACAAAAAACCGGAGCGCCTAAAGGCGCTCCGGTTTTTTACTGACTCAAGGAGCTTGCGAGCTAGAGCCATGCAAGGCGAGACCGGAATAAAAAGCGGAGTGTACTGTTGTACATGAGCATTTTTATTCCGGTTTCAACGCCGCAGGGCCGACGCGCAGCTGCTCAACAGATTACTTCTCGACGAAGGCACGCTCGATCAGGTAATCGCCGGGTTCGCGCATACGCGGCGAAATCTTCAGGCCGAAGCTGTCGAGCACTTCGCTGGTTTCGTCGAGCATGCTCGGGCTGCCGCAGATCATCGCGCGGTCGTCCTGGGGGTTGATCGGCGGCAGGCCGATGTCGGCGAACAGCTTGCCACTGCGCATCAGGTCGGTCAGGCGCCCCTGGTTCTCGAACGGCTCACGGGTCACGGTGGGGTAATAGATCAGCTTTTCCTTCAGCGCGTCGCCAAAGAACTCGTTCTGCGGCAAGTGCTCGGTGATGAACTCGCGGTAGGCCACTTCGTTGACGTAGCGCACACCGTGAACCAGGATCACCTTCTCGAAACGCTCATAGGTTTCCGGGTCCTGGATGACGCTCATGAACGGCGCCAGGCCGGTGCCGGTGCTGAGCAGGTACAAATGCTTGCCGGGGTTGAGGTCGTCGAGCACCAGCGTGCCGGTGGGCTTCTTGCTGATGATCACCTCGTCGCCTTCCTTGAGGTGCTGCAGTTGCGAAGTCAGCGGGCCATCCGGCACCTTGATGCTGAAGAACTCCAGGTGCTCCTCCCAGTTCGGGCTGGCAATGGAATAGGCGCGCATGAGCGGACGGCCGTTTTCCTGTTGCAGGCCGATCATCACGAACTGGCCATTCTCGAAGCGCAGGCCCGGGTCGCGGGTGCACTTGAAGCTGAACAGCGTGTCATTCCAGTGGTGAACACTTAGAACGCGTTCGTGGTTCATGTTGCTCATGTAGAGGGGCTCCTGAAAACGTCGGGCACGCTGATTCTTAAGCGCAATTGCGCGGCATTCTAATCGCGGCCACAATATCTGTTAAATGAATTATCAAGATATGGGTTATCGGTTATATAGATATGCGATTTACATTGCGTCAACTCCAGGTATTCGTCGCCGTCGCCCAGCAAGAGAGCGTCTCCAGGGCAGCCTCGCAACTGGCTCTGTCGCAGTCGGCGGCCAGCACCTCGATCAGTGAGCTGGAACGACAGTCCAGCTGCCAGCTGTTCGATCGCGCCGGCAAGCGCCTGAGCCTCAACGCCATGGGCCGCCAGTTGCTGCCCCAGGCGGTTGCCCTGCTCGACCAGGCCAAGGAAATCGAAGACCTTCTGAACGGTAAATCAGGCTTCGGTTCGCTCGCCGTCGGTGCCACCCTGACCATCGGCAATTACCTGGCCACCCTGCTGATCGGTGGCTTCATGAAGGTGCACCCGGAAAGCCAGGTGAAACTGCACGTGCAGAACACTGCGCATATCGTGCAGCAGGTGGCGCATTACGAAATTGATCTGGGTCTGATCGAGGGTGACTGCAATCACCCGGATATCGAGGTACAGAGCTGGGTCGAGGACGAACTGGTGGTGTTCTGCGCGCCGCACCACCCGCTGGCGCGGCAGGGTGATGTCGGCATCCGCGAATTGAGCGGTGAAGACTGGATTTTGCGTGAACAAGGCTCGGGCACCCGCCTGACCTTCGACCAGGCCATGCGCCACCACTCCGATGCCCTCAACGTGCGCCTCGAGCTGGAACACACCGAAGCGATCAAGCGCGCCGTGGAGTCCGGCCTGGGCATCAGCTGCATTTCACGGCTGGCGCTGCGCGATGCCTTTCGCCGTGGCAGCCTGGTACCGGTGGAAACCCCGGATCTGGACCTGCGCCGGCAGTTCTATTTCATCTGGCACCGGCAGAAGTACCAGACAGCCGCCATGCGCGAGTTTCTCGACATGTGCCGGGCACTGACCGCCGGCATCCGCCGTAGCGACGAGATCGTGCTGCCCGAAGTGCGTTAGGGTCTGTTGAACCTAGCCAAGCAGGATAATCGCCCAGACGCTGGCGATCAGCGTCAACGAAACCAGCTGGGCAGCGCTGCCCATGTCCTTGGCGGTCTTGGAGAGCGGGTGCAGGTCGAGGGAAATGCGGTCGATCGCCGCCTCCACCGCGGAGTTGAGCAGCTCGACGATCAGTGCCAGCAGGCACACGGCGACCATCAGCGCCCGTTCGCCCCGGCTGACATCGAGCAGCAGCGCGATGGGAATCAACACCACGTTGAGCAGCACCAGTTGGCGAAATGCTGCCTCGCCTGTAAAGGCGGCGCGCAGGCCATCGAGTGAATAGCCTGCGGCATTGAGAATACGCTTTAGACCGGTTTGTCCTTTGAACGGCGACATGGGCAGTGAGCTATGACAGGGAAAGGCGCGCAGGGTACGCCAGCGTACCGTGAAAATCCCGTGAAATCCGCCATCAGGCAGCCGGCACGGACTCCAGCTGCTGCAACAGCAGCGCCGCCTGGGTGCGGGTACGCACCCCCAGCTTGCGGAAGATCGCCGTGACGTGGGCCTTGACCGTTGCTTCGGAGACACTCAGCTCATAGGCAATCTGCTTGTTCAACAGGCCTTCGCAGACCATGGTCAGCACCCGGAACTGCTGGGGCGTCAGGCTGGCCAGCCCGGCACTGGCCGCCTTGGCCTCGCTGGACAGACTGACCGCCTCCTCGCTTTGCGGCGGCCACCACACCTCGCCTTCCAGCACCTGGCGCACGGCCTGCTGCAGCACCTCCAGCGAGCTGGACTTGGGAATGAAACCGCTGGCGCCGAATTCACGGGCGCGTACCACCACGGCCGCTTCTTCCTGGGCCGAGATCATCACCACCGGAAGCTGCGGGTACTGCCCGCGCAGCAGCACCAGCCCGGAAAAGCCGTAGGCACCAGGCATGTTGAGATCGAGCAGGACCAGGTCCCAGTCGGTCTTCTCGGCCAGTCGGGCTTCCAGTTCGGCGATGCTGGCCACTTCCACCAACCGCACGCCCGCGCCAAGGCCCATCGTCAGGGCTTGCTGCAGCGCGCTGCGAAACAGTGGATGATCATCAGCTATCAGGATTTCGTAAGCGACCATGGCAGATCCTGTTCTTTTTATAGGCATACCGTGCTGCAGACCCCATCTGTCTGACAGCATGACGTACGGCGCCCACCAGCATGCCGAGCGCAGGCGGGGTGGTCAAGCACAGCGCTTTGCGGCAAAGTCTGCGCCATTTTTGCAGGGAGCTCACCACCATGGCCAATCACGCGCTGCGCGCCGATCTGCTGATGCTGGTTACCGCGATGATCTGGGGTTCGTCCTTCGTCGCCCAGCGCCTGGGGATGGATGCCATCGGGCCGTTCCTGTACAGCGGCCTGCGTTTCGCCCTGGCAGTGGTCGTGCTGTTGCCGGTGGTCATGCTGCTGCGTAGACGCCGCGCGCAACCGGCCTCGCCCATCAGCCGCCCGCTGCTGCTCGGCGGCAGCCTGATGGGCGCGGTACTGGCGTTGGGCATCAACCTGCAGCAGGTCGGCCTGCTGTTCACCAGTGTCACCAACTCGGGCTTCATTACCGGCCTCTATGTGATCGTGGTGCCCCTGCTCGGCCTGCTGCTGGGCCACAAGACCGGCCTGGGTATCTGGCTGGGCGCCTCTCTGGCGGTAGTCGGCATGTTCCTGCTCAGCGTTGGCGACGGTTTTAATGTCGCCTCCGGTGACCTGCTGCAACTGGCCGGCGCCTTAGTGTGGGGCATCCATGTGCTGCTGGTGGGCGTGTTCGCAGCCCGCCATGACGCCCTGGTGCTGGCCCTGGTGCAATTCGTCACCTGCGCGGCGATCAGTCTCGCTCTGGCGCTGGTCTTCGAGCATCTGCCCGGCGCCGCAATCGCTCAGGCGCTACCCGCGATCCTGTATGGCGGCATCTTCGGCGTGGCGGTGGGTTTCACCTTGCAGGTGATTGCCCAGAAGCATGCGATCGCCTCCCACGCTGCAATCATCCTGTCCCTCGAGGCGGTGTTTGCGGCCATTGCCGGCGCCCTGCTGCTGGGCGAATCCCTGTCCACACGCGGCTATTTCGGTTGCGCGCTGATGTTCACCGGCATGCTGCTCGCCCAGCTGTGGCCAAAACCTGCAGCGCTTACAGAAAGGGCTTGAGGCGCTCGTGCAAGGCGTCACCCAGATCAACCGCGCGCGGTGCCTTGGAGGCCAGGTAGTGCTGGCTGAAAACATCCAAGTAGGCATTGAGTGCATCCGCCGCGCGCTCGTCCCCCGCCAGCTCCAGGCACAGCGCCGCGACCTCGGCGGTGCACAGGTGATCATCGCGCTTGGAGCGGCGCAGCCGGTAACGCGACAGCGCCTCGGGTTGCAGGCTGAGTACCGGCAGGCCGTCCAGGTAAGGGCTTTTGCGAAACATCTTGCGCGCTTGGGTCCAGGTGGCATCGAGCAGGATGAACAAGGGACGCTTGCCCACTGGCACCTCGACACTGCTTACCACACGCTCAGGCTCGGCATATTCGCCGGGAAACACCAGGTAGGGTTGCCACTGGTCATCCTCGAGCAAAGCCGGCAGTCCGGGATCGACTTCGGTGCGTGACCAGCCAAAGGCCGAGGTATCCGCGACCACGTCGGCGATCAGCCAGCCGGTGTTGCTCGGTTTCAACGCTTCGACGTCATGCATCACCAGGCACACGCCCGCGTGGGCAGAAACCCGGGGTTTCCATGCACACAGGCAATGGCTGGCGGCCAGGCGGCAGTTCGGGCAACGCGCCGCCCGCGAGCCCCTGGCCAGAAACGGTTTGACGCTGCGCGCCAGGCGCGCGGTGCGCAATGCGTGAACGGCGTGGCTCATGGGCGCAGGCCCGGCTTGGTCGAGATCACGCAATGGAAAGCAAGGGAACACATGGCTGGCGAACTGCCTGGCAAGAAGGGGGCGTAGTTTACCAAGTGCAAGCCGCCCGGTGCCGCTCGATACGCACGCCGCAGCGACGACAAGCTTGCTAACATCGGTCATCGGTTGCCGACTTGATTCGCTGGAACGAACATAACCAGCAGAGCCCGGTCTATTACCGCTCACTGCCTTCAGGAGTCTGCCCATGCAGCGTATCGCCCTATCCGTTCTCCTCGCCAGCCTGCTCCTGCCAGCCGCTCACGCCGCGTCGCTCAAGGATTACGAGCTCACCAAAACCCTGGAAAAAGTGGCCAAGGAAAGCAGTGCTGGCACACCACGGGCCATCAACGAGGACATTCTCGACCGCGGCTACACCGTCGAAGGCAACGAACTGATCAATCACCTCAGTGTGCGCCCCGCGCACGCCTCGCAGATGCGCGGCAACCCCGACACGGTTCGCGCACAGCTGAGCAACAGCGTGTGCAGCAACCCGGGCTTTCGCAAGCTGCTGGCCAGCGGCGCGGTGCTGCGCTATGAGTTCAGCGAGATCCAGAGCAACCGCCCGATTACCACCGAGCGATTCGGCAAGGCCGACTGCCGCCTGTAAGCCATGCACTCAGGGATAGAGCCCGGGGCATTGACGCATAAGGAGTAGCGCAATGGACGATCACGCGAACGGCGATCTACCGGCAAGCGGCGATGCGCTGGCAGCCGATCTGGACGCCCTGGCGGCGCGGATAACGCCAGCCGGCAGCGCCAACGTCGCGCTGTACCGGGAAATGCTCGCCACCGTCGCACGCATGGCCCAGGCCGACCGCAGCCGCTGGGACGCCAAGATCATGCTGCAGACCCTGCGCGAGCTCGAACGTGCATTTGCCATGCTCGCGCGCTTCCGCCATCGCCGCAAGGTCACCGTGTTCGGCTCGGCGCGCACCCAACCGGGTCATCCGGTCTATGCCCTGGCCAGGGAGCTGGGCAGCACCCTGGCCCGCCATGACCTGATGGTGATCACCGGCGCCGGTGGCGGCATCATGGCTGCCGCCCACGAAGGCGCAGGTCGCGACAACAGCCTGGGCTTCAACATCACCCTGCCCTTCGAGCAATCCGCCAACGCGGTCATGAAAGGCAGCGACAACCTGCTGTCCTTTCATTTCTTCTTCCTGCGCAAACTGTTCTTCGTCAAGGAAGCCGACGCGCTGGTGCTCTGCCCCGGCGGCTTTGGCACCCTGGATGAAGCCCTGGAAGTGATCACCCTGATCCAGACCGGCAAGAGCCCGCTGGTGCCGGTGATTCTGCTCGACGAGCCGAATGGCACTTTCTGGCAGGGCCTGCTCGATTACATTCAGCAGAACCTGGACAGCAATGGCTACATCCTTTCGAGCGACATGAACCTGATGCGTCTGGTACACGATGCCGAATCGGCCGCCCAGGAAATTGATCGTTTCTACGCCAATTTCCACTCCAGCCGCTGGCTCAAGGATCAGTTCGTGGTGCGCATGCGCCATGCCCTCAACGAGGCGGCACTGGCCCGGCTGAACCTGCAGTTCAGTGACCTGTGCAAGCACGGCGACATTCAGCAACAGCGCACCGGTGATGAACGCATCGATGGTCCCGAACTGTGCGAATTGCCCAGGCTGCTGTTCGCCTTCAGCGGACGCAATGCCGGACGGTTACGGGAGCTGCTCGACGTGATCAACCAGCCGGAGCATTGGCTGAGCTGAGGGAAAGGGATGACTGGGCGTCAGGGACGGCGAACCGGACGGTTCAACCTGAATGGCTGGAGCTGCCGATCAGTCTTCGAACGCGCCACGCAGCAGCTGACCGACGAGGTCCATGGGGTAGCCGCGATAAACCAGAAAGCGCATCTGCCTGGCTCGCTCGCGAGCATCGCCCGGGAGCTGCCCGGCAAACTTGCGTTGCCAGGTTTCCTGCAAACCGTCTCGCCAATCGATACCGCTGTCGCGCAGCGCCTGGTCGATATCAGCTCGGGCCAGGCCGCGCTGGGAGAGGTCATCACGGATGCGCTGCGGGCCGAAGCCCGAGCGTGCCCGATAACTGATGAAGCTTTCCAGATAACGCGCTTCGGATAGCAGCCCTTCCTCGCTCAAGCGATCGAGGGCGGTTTCGATGTGCTCATCGCTGGCACCGCGCTGGCGCAGCTTGCGCGCCAGCTCGACACGACCATGTTCACGGCGCGCCAACAGATCCATGGCGGCATGACGCACCGCGGCGGCGTTATCCAGAACAGCGGGCATCAGAAGTCGGCTTCGGTATCCACCAGATCATTGGCCGGTGCATTGGCCTTGGTAGGACCGGAAACCACCAGCAACTTGTCGCGAATCTGCCCTTCGATCTCGCGGGCCACTTCCACGTTGTCTTCCAGGAACTTGGCGGCGTTGGCCTTGCCCTGACCGATCTTGTTGCCCTTGTAGCTGTACCAGGCACCGGACTTCTCGACCAGGCCCTGCTGCACACCGAGGTCGATGATCTCGCCGTTGCGGTAGATACCCTTGCCGTAGAGAATCTGGAACTCGGCCTGGCGGAACGGTGGCGCGACCTTGTTCTTCACCACTTTCACGCGGGTTTCGCTGCCGACCACTTCGTCGCCCTCTTTCACCGCGCCGGTACGGCGGATGTCGAGGCGAACCGATGCATAGAACTTCAGGGCGTTACCACCGGTGGTGGTTTCCGGGCTGCCGAACATCACGCCGATCTTCATGCGAATCTGGTTGATGAAGATCACCAGGCAGTTGGCGTTCTTGATGTTACCGGTGATCTTGCGCAGCGCCTGGCTCATCAGACGCGCCTGCAGGCCGACGTGCATGTCGCCCATCTCGCCTTCGATTTCCGCCTTCGGCACCAGCGCGGCCACGGAGTCGACGATGATCACGTCGATGGCGTTGGAGCGCACCAGCATGTCGGTGATTTCCAGGGCCTGCTCACCGGTGTCCGGCTGCGAGACCAGCAGGTCATCGACGTTGACGCCCAGCTTGCCGGCGTAGTCAGGGTCCAGTGCGTGCTCGGCGTCGACGAAGGCACAGGTGGCACCGGCCTTCTGCGCTTCGGCGATGACCTGCAGGGTCAGGGTGGTCTTGCCCGAGGATTCCGGGCCGTAGATTTCGACGATACGACCTTTCGGCAGACCGCCAATGCCAAGCGCGATATCCAGGCCCAGGGAGCCGGTGGAAATGGCCGGGATGGCCTGGCGATCATGATCGCCCATGCGCATCACCGCGCCCTTGCCGAACTGTTTCTCGATCTGGCCCAGGGCAGCCGCCAACGCGCGCTTCTTGTTCTCGTCCATTGTATTCCTCACGTGATCAGAAGGGCCTGACGGCCAATAACTGTATAAGTAGACAGTATTATTCCACAGGGTTCGGCACTCGCCTACCCCGCAGCAGGATTTTCTTCGACCAGTAGTCGCAACAGCCCCTGTAGTGCGGCCTCCACGGTTTGCTGACGCACCGCATCGCGGTCACCGGAGAACTGGAAGCGCCGGCTGTACCGCGTGTCGCCATCGCCCCAGGCGATCCACACGGTGCCGACCGGCTTGTCCGCGCTACCGCCGCCCGGCCCAGCCACGCCGCTGACTGCCGTGGCGTAGCGCGCGCCACTCTGGGCCTGGGCGCCGCGCACCATGGCCTCGACCACCTCGCGACTGACCGCGCCTACCGTGCCGAAGTGTGCTTCGGGCACGCCCAGCTGGCGGGTCTTCTGGGTATTGGAGTAGGTCACGAAGCCTGCTTCGAACCAGGCGGAGCTGCCCGCCACCCGGGTAATGGCTTCGGCGATACCGCCCCCCGTGCAGGATTCGGCGGTGGTGACCTGGGCGTTCTTTTCCAGCAGGGCCTGGCCGAGACGGGCAGCGAGCCCGGTGATGGGCCGATCATCGATATTCATCTGCGCTCCGGGGTTAAAGCGGGGGGTGTCGATACCGTACACTACGCGCTTTTGCGATTCAGCCGGACACTCGACACGATGAGCCAAAGCGACCTCAGTTCTCATACCCCGATGATGCAGCAATACTGGCGGCTGAAGAATCAGCACCCGGATCAGCTGATGTTCTATCGCATGGGTGACTTCTACGAGATCTTCTACGAGGACGCCAAGAAAGCCGCCAAGCTGCTGGACATCACCCTGACCGCCCGCGGGCAGTCGGCGGGCCAGTCGATTCCGATGTGCGGCATTCCGTTTCACTCCGTCGAGGGCTACCTGGCCAAACTGGTCAAGCTCGGCGAGTCGGTGGTGATCTGCGAGCAGATCGGCGACCCGGCCACCAGCAAGGGCCCGGTGGAACGCCAGGTGGTGCGCATCATCACCCCCGGCACCATCAGCGACGAAGCGCTGCTCGACGAACACCGCGACAACCTGCTGGCAGCCGTACTGGGTGACGAGCGCCTGTTCGGCCTCGCCGTGCTGGACATCACCAGCGGCCGCTTCAGCGTGCTGGAAATAAAAGGCTGGGAAAACCTGCTGGCCGAACTCGAGCGCCTCAACCCTGCCGAGTTGCTGATTCCCGATGACTGGCCGCAAGGCCTGCCGGCCGAGAAACGCCGCGGCTCGCGTCGCCGCGCACCCTGGGATTTCGAGCGCGACACCGCGCAGAAGAGCCTGTGCCAGCAATTCGGCACCCAGGACCTCAAGGGCTTCGGCTGCGAAACCCTGACCCTGGCCATCGGCGCCGCTGGCTGCCTGTTGGCCTATGCCAAGGAAACCCAGCGCACCGCCCTGCCCCACCTGCGCAGCCTGCGCCATGAACGCATCGACGACACGGTGATCCTCGACGGTGCCAGCCGCCGCAACCTGGAGCTGGACGTCAACCTCGCCGGTGGCCGCGACAACACCCTGCAGTCGGTGGTCGACCGCTGCCAGACCGCCATGGGCAGCCGCCTGCTCGGCCGTTGGCTGAACCGCCCGCTGCGCGACCGCACGGTGCTCGAAGCGCGCCAGGAGTCGATTGCCTGCCTGCTGGACCACTATCGTTTCGAAACCCTGCAGCCGCAGCTCAAGGAAATCGGCGACCTGGAACGCATCCTCGCCCGTATCGGCCTGCGCAATGCACGCCCGCGGGACCTGGCGCGCCTGCGTGACGCACTCGCCGCCCTGCCCGAGCTGCAACAGGCCATGGCGCAACTCGACTGCGCGCACCTGGTATCGCTGGCCACCACGATCAGCACCTACCCGGAGCTGGCCGAACTGCTGTCGCGGGCGATCATCGACAACCCGCCGGCGGTCATCCGTGACGGCGGTGTGCTGAAGACCGGTTACGACGCCGAACTCGATGAGCTGCAGTCGCTGAGCGAGAATGCCGGCCAGTACCTGATGGATCTGGAAGCCCGCGAAAAGGCCCGCACCGGCCTGGCCAACCTCAAGGTCGGCTATAACCGCGTGCACGGCTATTTTATCGAGCTGCCGAGCAAGCAGGCCGAGTCGGCCCCGGCCGACTACATTCGCCGGCAGACGCTCAAGGGCGCCGAGCGCTTCATCACCCCCGAGCTCAAGGAGTTCGAAGACAAGGCCCTGTCGGCCAAGAGCCGCGCGCTGGCCCGTGAAAAGCAGTTGTACGAAGCGCTGCTGGAGCGACTGATCGGCCATCTCGGCCCGCTGCAGGACAGCGCCGCGGCACTGGCCGAGCTGGACGTGCTGAGCAACCTGGCCGAGCGCGCCCTGAACCTGGATCTCAACCGCCCGCGCTTCGTCGACGAGCCGTGCATGCTGATCGAGCAGGGCCGCCATCCGGTGGTCGAGCAGGTGCTCACCACACCCTTCGTGGCCAACGACCTGAAGCTCGACGATGCCACGCGGATGCTGATCATCACCGGTCCGAACATGGGCGGTAAGTCGACCTACATGCGCCAGACCGCACTGATCGTGCTGCTCGCCCATATCGGCAGCTTCGTGCCGGCGGCGCGCTGCGAGCTGTCGATGGTCGATCGCATCTTCACCCGCATCGGCTCAAGCGACGACCTGGCCGGCGGCCGCTCGACCTTCATGGTGGAGATGAGCGAGACCGCCAACATCCTGCACAACGCCAGCGACCGCAGCCTGGTGCTGATGGACGAAGTGGGCCGCGGCACCAGCACCTTCGACGGCCTGTCGCTGGCCTGGGCAGCCGCCGAGCAACTGGCCAGCCTGCGCGCCTACACGTTGTTCGCTACCCATTATTTCGAACTGACGGTATTGCCGGAAAGCCAGCCAGCGGTGGCCAACGTGCACCTCAACGCCACCGAGCACAACGAGCGCATCGTTTTCCTGCACCACGTGCTGCCCGGCCCGGCGAGCCAGAGCTACGGCCTGGCCGTGGCGCAACTGGCAGGCGTGCCGGGCCCGGTGATCCTGCGTGCCCGCGAGCACCTGGCGCGCCTGGAAACCACCAGCCTGCCCCATGACCTGCCGGCGCAAGCCCCAGGACAACCAGCCGCGCCGATGCAGAGCGATCTGTTCGCCAGCCTGCCGCACCCGGTACTGGAGGAGCTGCAGCTGGTCGATCCGGATGACCTTAGCCCGCGCAAGGCACTCGAACTGTTATATGCATGGAAGGCGCGGGTCTAACGCCAGCGCCAACTAGCTGATAGAATCCCGCGCGCTCCGGGAGCGCTGCGGCCTTTAGCAGGCCGTTGAAAACGTAGGCGAGGCAGGCAAGACAAGGCAAAAACGGCCGAAAAAGCGCAGTTTACAGGCTGTAAATGAGCATTTTTTGGCCGTTTTTAACGCAGTATTGCCAACGCAGGTAGTTTTCGACGGCTTGTTAGCCTGGCCCGCAGCCCATTCCAGAGCCTGAGAGCGGCCTATTGAGAAACCGCTCGCTGCCGTAGCCCGAGGAGAAAACTAGAAATGACCTTCGTCGTCACCGACAACTGCATCAAGTGCAAGTACACCGACTGCGTGGAAGTCTGTCCGGTGGACTGCTTCTACGAGGGCCCGAACTTCCTGGTGATCCACCCGGATGAATGCATCGACTGCGCGCTCTGCGAGCCCGAGTGCCCAGCACAGGCGATTTTCTCCGAAGACGAGATACCCGATGGCATGCAGGAATACATCGAGCTCAACGCCGAGCTGGCGGAAGTCTGGCCGAACATCACCGAGCGCAAAGAAGCCCTGCCCGATGCCGAAGAATGGGATGGCGTGAAAGACAAGCTGCAGCACCTCGAGCGCTGAGCGAGGCGGCACTGGCCGCCAACGAAAATGCCGCTACCCGGGAGGGTGCGGCATTTTTTATGGGCGCCTGGGTGATGCGGTCGATCTCCCGGCAGTGCTGCCGAACCTTTTCTGCAGGCAAAAAAAAGGGGCGGTTTTACCCGCCCACTCTTTTGTCCCTATTCCCTGAAACTCCCAACTCATCGTCCTGATGAATCGCGTCCCGCGATGTCCTGGTCATTTTCCCTGACGACCTGCGCTTGTCCCTAAGCACGGTTCAGATATTAACGGCCTACAGATTTATCACAACGCCTTACCAGCAGATGCCGGCACCTGACCGCCATCGCGTCAAAAAAATAAATCCTTTATTTACAGCAACTTGAATAAGTAAAAAATCAGAACGCCAGTTTTACAACGACAAACCGCCACCATGGCTTACAGAGGTTGTAAGTAATGGCTTACATGGATAGGGAGAAAAACATGCGGAACCAGAGCGGCACCCTGAGTTCATGCCTGGCAGGCCGTCATACCGAAGCCGCAAGCGGATGGAAGCTGAAGTAGTAACGCAGCGCTTCGACCATCTCGAGGTAATCCTCGGGCGGCGCTTCGAGGACGAAACCCGAATCGAAACTGCCGGGGGTCACATCTTCCTGGCACCACAGGCAGGTGGCGGTGAAGTCGATGTAGCGAAAGCCGTCGCAGCCTGGAATCTTCAGGCGCAGGTCAAAGCAGCCGCCTACCAGTACCGGCAGCTGACTGATCAGCATCAGGCCATCCGCCGATACATTGCCCAGATGGCCGACTGGTTTGTCGGTAAAGGCATTGAAGACGTTCAGGTAGTACGGCAACTGATGCCGCTCGATATGGCGATTGGCTTTCATGATGGCAGAAGGCTATGAGTATTGGCCGAGTATGCAGCCTACCTCGCCAACTGACCAGCGCTCATTGACAGTGGCCGGACAACTGGCTGCCGAGCTGAGCCCGCGCGGCGTCCAGTTCTTCATCACTGTAGTAGTGGCGTTCGCCATTGGCGCCCGGCTGGTAATAGCGGCGCCCCTCGGGCATCGAGGCCAGCTGCGCACGCAACTGGGCGCACTCCCTGGCCAGCTGCGCCTGCTTTTCGCGTCGTGCCTGCATGGCCTGGGCCTGCTCGTCACGCCGTGCCTGAAAATAGCGTTCGGCACGCTGTTCGCGCTCGCGAGCGGCGCTGTCCTGCTCGACGACCTGCGGGCGGATCTCGACGGCCTGCGCATTGGCACCTTGCGGCTGCTGGCCGTAATGCACCCTTCCCTGCTCGTCGACCCAGCGATACACCTGCCCGAAGGCCAGGTGCGGTAACAATAGAAGGCCTATCCAGGCGCGCATCGCGGCAATCCCTCGGTGAACATCGCTATGCCGTCAGAGCGTTCCGGCAGGCGATACCTTGGCCGGCTCCGGCGCGCCATGATGGCCGAGCTGGCGCAGGGTTTCCAGCCGCGCACGGGCACGAAACGCGTATTCGCTAGCCGGATAGCGGCCGATGATGAACTGATAGGTTTGCGCCGCATCCAGGTACAGGCTCTGCCGTTCCAGGCATTGCCCGCGCAGCAGGGAAATCTCCGGCTGTATGTAGCTGCGCGAACGGCTCACTCGTTCGGCCTGGGACAGGTACAGCAGGGCGTCTTCGCAATCGCCTCGGTCATAGGCCTGATAAGCCTTGTTCAGATGGTGGTCGAGCGACATGCGGGAGCACCCGCCAATGGCCAGAACACAGCACAGCAGTAACAGAATACGCATGGGTTTCTCCTCCAATGAGCAGCGTATCGGCGCGCCCCGGAAAAACTGAACAGTCGCAACATGCTGCATTGCGTTGGATGCGAATAATCGGCAGCGATCTTTTAGCCTGATGCAGGTCAACGCAGCCCATTTATCGATGGGCTGCAATGCCAGCTACTTACCCCGCGAGGTCGCCCCCATGAAACTCGAAACGCTACTGGTCGTGATCGATGCCAGCCAACCCAGCCACCCGGCCCTGGAGCGCGCTGCCTGGCTGGCCCGCCGCTCCCAGGCACGCCTGCACGTGCTGCTGGTCGAGTATAGCGCCGCCCTGGATGGCAGCATGCTGCAGAACAACCTACAGACCAAGGCCCGGGAGGCGCTGCTGGAGCAGCGTGGCACCTGGTTGCAGGAGCTGCTGGCGCCCCTGAAGCGCGAAGGGCTGGCCCTCGCGCAGGAGGTTCGCTGGGGCAAGCGCCTGCACGAGACGGTGCTGGAGGCCGCCGAACAGTTGCAGCCGGATCTGGTGCTCAAGTCCGCCGCCCATAACAACCTGCTGCGTCGCCTGCTGCTGACCGACAGCTGCTGGCAACTGATGCGCCATTGCCCGTTCCCGCTGTGGCTGGTGCACCACGCCGAATGGCGCGGACACAACCTGTGTACCGCCGTCGATCCCCTGCACAAGGACGACAAGCCGGCAGCCCTCGATCATCACCTGATAGACACCAGCCAGGCGCTTGCCACGACCCTCGGCATGCACGCCGATATCGTGCATTGCCACGCGCCGCTGCCGCGCACCCTGCTCAACAACACCGAGCTTCTGGCTACCTACCAGCAGTACCTCAGCGACGATGCTCAGCAGCATCACAAGGCCTTCGATGACCTGATTGGCCGGCATGACATCGCGCCGGACGCCGCTCACCTGCTCGAGGGCGCCCCGGAAAACATGCTGCCGCATTTCGTGCGCAAGCACGAAATCGACCTGTTGGTAATGGGCGCCATTGCCCGCGGCCGGCTGGACACCATCCTCATCGGCCATACCGCCGAACGCCTGCTCGGGTCGGTGGACTGCGACCTGCTGGTGGTCAAGTTGCCCGCCGAAAAGTAGTGCAGCGGAACAATGACTACAGCGCCGCGGCGTAGTAGCCTCGCGGTCTGCTTCAATCTAGGAGTCCGCGCATGACCGTTCGCCGCACCAAAATCGTCGCCACCCTCGGCCCAGCCAGCAACTCGCCGCAGATGCTGGAAAAGCTGATCCTGGCTGGGCTGGATGTTGCCCGCCTGAACTTCTCCCATGGCTCGCCGGAAGAACACAAGGCACGCGCCCAGCTGGTACGCGACATCGCTGCCAAACATGGCCGCCACGTGGCACTGCTGGGTGACCTGCAGGGTCCGAAGATCCGTATCGCCAAGTTCGCCAACAAGCGTATCGAGCTGCAGGTCGGTGATCGTTTCACCTTCTCCACCAGCCATCCGCTGACCGAGGGCAACCAGCAGGTGGTCGGCATCGACTACCCGGACCTGGTCAAGGATTGCGGCGTGGGCGACGAGCTGCTGCTCGACGACGGTCGCGTGGTCATGCGCGTGGAAAGCACCACCCCCGATTCCCTGGAATGCGTCGTGCTGATCGGCGGCCCGCTGTCCGACCACAAGGGCATCAACCGTCGTGGTGGCGGCCTGACCGCACCGGCGCTGACCGAGAAGGACAAGGCCGACATCAAGCTGGCGGCGGAAATGGACCTGGATTACCTGGCCGTCTCCTTCCCGCGTGATGCGGCGGACATGGAGTACGCCCGCCAGCTGCGTGACGAATCCGGTGGCAAGGCCTGGCTGGTCGCCAAGATCGAGCGCGCCGAAGCGGTCGCCAATGACGAAACCCTCGACGGCCTGATCAAGGCCAGCGACGTGGTGATGGTCGCCCGTGGTGACCTCGGTGTGGAAATCGGTGATGCCGAGCTGGTGGGCATCCAGAAGAAGATCATTCTGCATGCGCGCCGCCACAACAAGGCGGTGATCGTCGCGACCCAGATGATGGAGTCGATGATCCAGAACCCGATGCCGACCCGTGCCGAGGTTTCCGACGTAGCCAACGCCGTGCTCGACTACACCGACGCGGTGATGCTGTCGGCCGAGAGCGCTGCCGGCGCCTACCCGCTGGAAGCCGTGCAGGCCATGGCGCGTATCTGCGTGGGCGCCGAGCGTCACCCCACCGGCAAGAGCTCCAGCCACCGCATCGGCAAGACCTTCGAGCGTTGCGACGAGAGCATCGCCCTGGCGGCCATGTACACGGCCAACCACTTCCCGGGTGTGAAGGCGATCATCGCCCTGACCGAGAGCGGCTACACGCCGCTAATCATGTCGCGCATCCGCTCCTCGGTGCCGATCTACTCGTTCTCCCCGCACCGCGATACCCAGGCGCGTTCGGCGATGTTCCGCGGCGTGTACACCATCCCCTTCGACCCGGCAGCCCTGCCACCGGGTGAAGTCAGCCAGGCAGCGGTAGACGAGTTGCTCAAGCGCGGCCTCGTCGAGCAAGGCGACTGGGTCATCCTCACCAAGGGCGACAGCTACCACACCATCGGCGGCACCAACGGCATGAAGATCCTGCATGTCGGTGACGCGCTGGTCTGAGGACTGGTTGCAGCACCACCAAGGCCCGCATTCATGCGGGCCTTTTCATGGGTGGCGGATAATCAGGCGTGGGGCAGAAACAGGTCGCTGAGCAGCTGGCTGCGCGGCAGGCCGGCCAGGTACAGACGTCGCGACACAACTTCCACCATCTCGGGGCCGCCGCAGAGCAAGGCCACGGTTTGTCGTGAAGCGAGGCGCAGGGTCGACAGGAACGCAGGCAATTGCGGCCCCTCGATCAGCTCCACCTGTACGTGGGCATGCCGCTCGGCAAGCGCCAACAATGCGCCCGCCAGGTAATGCTCGGCACCTGCGCCGGCCACATGCACGACGCGGATCGGCCCTCGATGGCCCTGGCGCAGCGCCTCGCGCAGCACCGCCCACAAGGGCGCCAGGCCGGTTCCGGCACCCAGCAGCCACAGGGGCTTTTCCTGCCAGTCCGGGTCATAGTGCAGTGCTGCGCCGCTCAACGCGCCCAGGCGCAGGCTGTCGCCGACCTGGAGCTGGCGGGTGGCATCGCAGAACGCACCGGGCCGACCGCAATCGATGTGAAATTCCAGGCAGGCATCTTCGCCCGGCAGGCAGGCGAGCGAGTATGGCCGGGCGATACCGTCCGCCGTCCATAACAGGAGATGCTGGCCGGGCCGGTAGCGCAGCGGCTGTTGCGGCAGCAGCCTCAGCCGCAGCACGCGCTCGCTCAACCAGTCGCAGGCTTGCACCTGCGCGGGGCGCGCATCCTTGTTTGGGTCGAACACTTCCAGTTGCAACGGCCCGTTCACGCGGCACTGGCAAGCCAGGCGCCAGCCCTGTTGGCGGCGCCCGGCGTCCAGCGCATCGGGCTTGGCATCCTCCGGCTCCCCCGCTACACAGCGCACCAGGCAGGCCTGGCAACTGCCGGCGCGGCAGCTGTGTGGCACCGCGATACCGGCGCCGAGCAGTGCATCGAGCAGGTTGCTGGCGGCGGCAACTTCCCAGTGCCGCTCACCCACGCACAGTTCAGGCATCGACCAGATCCCAGGTCGCGGCGCAGCAATTACGGCCGCTGCGCTTGGCGTGATAGAGCGCCTGGTCGGCCCGGTGCAGGGCCTCATCGAGATTGTCGTGCAGGGTCACCAGGGTCATCCCCACGGAAAGACTGAGATTGGACACCTTAACATTAACCGGTTTGCACTCACTGAATGCCACGCGCAGGCGCTCGCAGCATGCCTGGAACGCCTCGGCTTCGGTATCGGGTATCAGCAGCACGAACTCCTCGCCGCCATACCGCGCGATCATGTCGCCGTCACGCAGGCAGCCACTGGCCACGCTCGCGAACGCCTGCAGCACGCGGTCGCCGGCGGCGTGACCATAACGGTCGTTGATGCTCTTGAAGTAGTCCAGGTCAATCAGCGCCAGGCCGTGCTGGCGCGTGGGTGTCAGGCTCTCCAGCGCCTGGGCGGCCATGCGCAGGAAGTGGCGGCGGTTGCACAGCCCGGTGAGCTCGTCGGTGGCCACCATGTCTTCGAGCTGGCGCATCATGCCGCGCAGGGTTTCCTGATGCGCCTGCAGGGCGAAGCGCCGCTTGCGCATGCGCTGGCGCATCTGCTGCATATACCAGGCGAACAGGTTCAGCCAGGCCAGCACCAGGCCCAGCACGCAGATCTGCAGTAATGCCAGACCCAGATCACGGGTGATGCCAGCCTGGATTTCGTAGAGGTTGACGGCCAGGAAGCCGACGAAGGCCAGGCACGCACAGCGAAAGAACACCCAGGTGCGCAACTGGAACAGGCCGAACAACATGGACATGGGATACAACACCAGCAGGCTGCCGCGCGCCTGATCGAGCATGGCGACCAACGCCGTGGTCAGCGCCAGGGCCACCAATACCTGCGCCTTGGTCAGGCTCGGGTCATCAAAGGTCAGATTGCGGCCGCTGGCGAACACGCCGAGGAACGCCAGCTGGCTGAAGACGGTGGCAGCCAGCAGCAGCATGACCGCACCTCCCGGCGCGCTGAACAGATCACACCAATAGGCGACCAGCACGATGGTGGACGTCGTCAGGTAAGTGGCCACAGCCATTCCGAAGCGCTTGATCAGCAGGCGCTGCAGGGTCTTTTTATTGAATGTGTGGTTGCTGGAGGTCATGGGCTCCCTCCCATACTGGCAACTGGCCTCCACTCTAACCGTGCGCCATGAAAAAGCCTAGTGACCGGATGGAGTTATCGCGGCCGTCCAACGGGTGTCCCGGGCGCCGCCCCCGCGGTATACTGCCGCGCCTTTTAGAACGAGCCGGCAACGTCCCGGCATTTGCAGTTCCTGCCCTACAAGGGAGCGCCCCCACATGACCGTGATCAAGCAAGACGACCTGATCCAGAGCGTCGCCGACGCCCTGCAGTTCATCTCCTATTACCACCCCGTCGACTTCATCCAGGCGATGCACGAGGCCTATCTGCGTGAAGAGTCGCCGGCCGCCCGCGACTCCATGGCGCAGATCCTCATCAACTCGCGCATGTGCGCCACCGGCCACCGCCCGATCTGCCAGGACACCGGCATCGTCACCGTGTTCGTCAAGGTCGGCATGGACGTGCGCTGGGACGGCGCCACCATGGGCGTCGACGACATGATCAACGAAGGTGTTCGCCGCGCCTACAACCTGCCGGAGAACGTGCTGCGCGCCTCGATCCTGGCCGACCCGGCCGGTGCCCGCAAGAACACCAAGGACAACACCCCGGCCGTCATCCATTACTCCATCGTCCCTGGCGACAAGGTGGAAGTGGACGTTGCGGCCAAGGGCGGCGGCTCCGAGAACAAGTCGAAGATGGCCATGCTCAACCCGTCCGACTCGATCGTCGACTGGGTCCTCAAGACCGTGCCGACCATGGGTGCCGGCTGGTGCCCACCGGGCATGCTCGGCATCGGCATCGGCGGTACCGCCGAAAAGGCCGCGGTGATGGCCAAGGAAGTGCTCATGGAGCACATCGACATCCATGAGCTGCAGGCTCGCGGCCCGCAGAACAAGATCGAAGAAATGCGTCTGGAGCTGTTCGAGAAGGTCAATCAGCTGGGCATCGGCGCCCAGGGCCTGGGTGGCCTGACCACCGTGCTCGACGTGAAGATCATGGATTACCCGACTCACGCGGCGTCCTTGCCGGTATGCATGATCCCCAACTGCGCCGCCACCCGCCACGCCCACTTCGTGCTCGACGGCAGCGGCCCGGCCGAGCTGGAAGCGCCGCCCCTGGACGCCTACCCGGAAATCGTCTGGGAAGCCGGGCCGTCGGCGCGCCGCGTCGACCTCGACACCCTCACCCCGGAAGACGTGCAGAGCTGGAAGCCGGGCGAAACCATCCTGCTCAACGGCAAGATGCTCACCGGCCGAGACGCGGCGCACAAGCGTATGGTCGAGATGCTCAACCGTGGTGAACAACTGCCGGTCGACCTGAAAGGCCGCTTCATCTATTACGTCGGCCCGGTCGACCCGATCGGCGACGAAGTGGTAGGCCCGGCCGGCCCGACCACCGCCACGCGGATGGACAAGTTCACCCGGCAGATCCTCGAGCAGACCGGCCTGTTGGGCATGATCGGCAAATCCGAGCGTGGCCCGACCGCCATCGAAGCGATCAAGGACAACAAGGCCGTCTACCTGATGGCCGTCGGCGGCGCCGCCTATCTGGTGGCCCAGGCGATCAAGAAGTCCAAGGTGCTGGCGTTCGCCGAGCTGGGCATGGAAGCGATCTACGAGTTCGAGGTCAAGGACATGCCGGTTACCGTCGCCGTCGACAGCAACGGCGAGTCGGTGCACATCACCGGCCCTGCGATCTGGAACAAGAAGATCGCCGAAAGCCTGGCGGTGGAAGTGCAGTAAGCATCGCTCTGCGGCAAACGGAAGCCCGGCCTAGTGCCGGGCTTTTGCGTTCCGGTGGTTAGGCCGTAATCATCCCCGGGTATCGCTTCGCTCAACGCCGGGCTACCGGCGACCGTCGTAGCCTGTGGTTGAGCGCAGCGACACCCAGGTCGGCTACCCAGTCAGAACTCCAGGGTGCTGGAGAGCTGCACCTGACGTGGCTCGCCGACGGAAACGGCGAGGTTGTTCACCGCCGAGCTGTAGTAGGTCTTGTCGAACAGGTTCTTCACGTTGAGCTGCAGCTTGAGCTTGTTGTCGCCCAGGCGGGTGTCGTAGCTGGTGAAAGCGTCGGCCACGGTGTAGGACGGCAGAGTAAAGGTGTTGGCCGCATCGCCTTCCCGATTCCCCACGTAGCGAGCCCCCACACCGGCGCGCACGCGGTCCGCACCGAACAGCTGGCCGAAGTCATACACGCCGTACAGCGACGCGGTATGCCGGGCGACGTTCTGCAAACCATTGCCCTTGAGCTGCGGGTCCTTGGTTACCTCGGCGTCGGTAAAGGCATAGGTGCCGATCAGGCTGAGGTCGTCGGTCAATTGTCCGGTCACGTCCAGCTCCACCCCGCGGGAGCGCACTTCGCCGGCGCCAGTCGCCACTGTGAGCCCTGTAGCATTGTCGGTCTGGGTCACCAGAACGTTTTCCTTGACGATATCGAACAGTGCCAGGGTGCCGGTGATGCGTCCGGGCATATCCAGCTTGGCGCCAATCTCCCAGCTCTCGCCCTCCTCCGGCTGCACGCCATTGATGGAGGCGCCATTGGTCAACGGCGCGATGGTCGAGTTGGGTTTGAACGACTCGGTGTAGCCGCCATACAGCGACAACTCATCGTTGAGCTTGTAGACCAGGCCCACCCGAGGCACCCAGACCTGACCATCGATATCGGTGTTCTTGCTGAACGGCCGGCCGCGCCCGGACATCTGGTCATACAGCTGATAGCGGGCACCCGCCACGAAGATCCACTGCTCGCTCAAGTGCACCGAATCCTGGAAGAACGCCGACTGAGTGACCACGCGATCGGTCTGGTCGCTGTCTGATGCCGCGACAGTGGTAGGCACCGGCACGTTGCCGTAGACCGGATTGACCGGGTCGAAACGAATGGCAGTGTTCTGGCGCAGCAGGTCCTCGCGGTAGAACTTGCGGTATTCGTGGTCCACGCCCATCAGCAGGTCGTGCTGCATGCCGCCGAGTTGCACCTTGCCATCCAGGTCGAAAGTGGCGAAGTGCGAGGTGCTGACTGCGCCACGGGTGCCGTCCAGCCGGCGCTCATACGCGTTGCTGGATGCAACCCGGGGCTCACGGAAGATGCGCGCCTGGTAATCGTCGTAGCGGTCGCGGTTGTAGCTGTAGGCCAAGTGCGCCTTCCAGTCTTCGTTGAGCTGGTGCGAGAGGTCGAAGATGGTCAGGTGCGAGCGACCATCGGTGATGTTGTAGGCCTCGTCCATGCGGCGCTCGGCGGGAATGTCCAGCGGCTTGCCGTTGCGAAACAGGGTGCCGCGATCGAACGGCACTGAATACTCGCGGTACTCGTGGCTGAGGGTGACCGTGGTGTCCTCGCCGTACCAGGTCAGCGAGGGCGCGAAGGTCTTGTCGCGGTTGTGGCCGAAGTCACGCCAGTAATCGGCGTCGCCATAATCGGCGACCAGCCGGTAGGCCAGGCCGGTTTCACCCAGCGGGCCGGTGACATCCAGGGTGCCGCCACTGCCGTTCTTGCCGTGGCCATAGGTCGAGGCGCGGCCGGTGATGGCGTGGTAGCTCTCTAGCTGCGGCTTCTTGCTCACCACGTTGATCACGCCACCCGGATCGAGAATGCCGTAGAGCATCGACGACGGTCCCTTGAGCACTTCGACGCGCTCGGCGGTGGCGGTGAAATTGCGGCCCTGGATGGTGCGCATGCCGTCGCGCAGGATCGAGCCGTCGCGGTTGTCACCAAAGCCGCGCTTCATCACCGCATCCAGGGTGCTGCCCAGGGTATTGGACTGGGTGATGCCGCTGACATTGACCAGCGCCTCATCGAGGTTCTGCGGCTGCTGATCCTGCAGCGCCTGCGCCGGCACCACGGCTACCGCCTGGGGGATTTCCAGCAGTGGCGTGTCACTGCGCGTCAGCGAGGTGGTTTCCGGCGGCTGGTAGCTGGTGCTCGGCGTACGCTGCGACTGGATATTCACCGCGCCCAGATTCACCGCACCGTCAGCAGGCAGCGTCTGCAAGGTCACAGTGTCGGCGCCTGCTCGGCCGAAGGTGAAACCGGAGCCGGCCAGCAAGCGGGTCAGCGCCTGTTCGGCACTCATGCGCCCCTGCACGGCAGGAGCCTGCACGGCGTAAGGCGCTTCGTCGCTGTAAACCACGTTAAGGCCAGTGGCGCGGCTGAAGGCGTCGAGTGCCTGGGGCAGCGGCTGGGCGGCAATGGCGAACTCATAGGTCGCGGCCTGCTCATCAGCAGCCTGGGCCAGCACGGTGGGTGCCAGGGGCAGCAGTGAGGTGCCTATCAGCCACGTGGCCAGGCCAACCTGTTTCAGGGCGGCTTGCTGTTGGCGCTTGGTGCGGTGGTTCATGGTTTTCTTCATCCGGGGCGCTGACTCTCAGTGCGAAAAAGTCGCATTCACAGCACTACACGGATGCCGCTGGGCCATACCTCACCCCGGCCCGAAAATATTTTTCAGCGCAGGATGATCAACCGGCCCAGCAGCTCATGCTGCTCGAAGCCGACCACGCCCTGCAGGGCATCGAGAATCGCCTGGGGATCCTGGCTGGCGAAGCTGCCGCTGACCCGTTTGCCGCGCAGCTCATCGTTGAGCAGCACGATGCGCCCCGGGTAATAGCGGCGCAGCTCGTCGAGCACCTCGCCCAGGGGGGCACGGTAGAAACTCAGCCGGCCATCGCGCCAGGCAGTCAGCGCACCGACGTCGACGCCCTGGAGATTGCCGCTGACGCCAGCGACATAACTCACCTGCTGATCGGCAGTCAGCACCCGCGGCGCCTCTAGCGGCCCGCCGCGTACCGCCACCCGCCCCTGCTGCACCGACACCCGGGCGCCCTCGCCCAGGCGCCGCACTTCGAAGCGCGTGCCGAGCACCCGTGCTTCGCCACCGGCGGCAGCGACGGTAAAGGGAATCTCGCCCGGCACCACGCTGAAGTACCCCGCACCACGGCGCAGCTCGACATGCCGCTCGCCCGCGCTGTACTGCACGGCGATGGCGCTATCGGCGTCCAGCACCACGCGCGATCCATCGCTTAGCGCCACCGTGCGCACCTCGCCGGGTGCCGACACCCAATCCGCGCCCAGGTCATCCACCCAGCGCAGCGGCTGCCAACCCGCGCCCCACACCACGATCAGCAGGCAGGCGGCCATCGCCAGTGCCGAGGCCCAGTAAGGACCTTTGCTCACGGGGTTGCGCAGGTACTGCTGCAGGGCCGCAGCTTCTTCATCGGCCAGTTGCTGGGCGGCCGGGCGGCTCAGGTGCCAGAGCGACTGCATGCGCACGAAGGTGTCGACATGCTCGGGGGCGGCGGCCAGCCAGCGTTCGAACGCCATCTGCACGCCATCGCCCGGCTGCCCTTGCAGGCGGCCGAGCCACAGCCAGGCGTCCTGTTCGATACGCGACAGCGACTCCTGGTGCTCAACGGTGGGCTGGCTCATGGCGCATCACTTGCTTGTGAAGGGGCGGCCGGCGCTTCAGCGACGCTGGCCTTGCAGACTTGCAGGGCGCGCATCATATGTTTTTCCACGCTGCTCTGGGAAAGCGCCATGCTGCGGGCGATCTGCCCGTAGGTCTGGCCGTGAATGCGGTTAAGCAGAAAGATGTGCCGGGTGCGCTCCGGCAACCCCCGCAAGGCGGCCTCGACACGCCGCAGATCGCTGCCCGCCTCCAGCGCTGCATCCAGCGAAACGCTCGAATCGCCACGCTGCTCCGGCAGCAGACCAGCCTCGTTACGGGTGCGTGCGCCCTCGCTGCGCAGGTGGTCGATGGCCAGGTTGTGGGCGCTGCGAATCAGGTAACTGCCCAGGTCCTCGAGGGGCGCGCTGGGGCGTCGCCAGAAGCGCAGAAACAGCTCCTGCACCAGGTCCGCCGCCGTCGCGCGGCAGCCGACACGCCGGCGCAGCACCGCCTCCATCTGCTCGCGACGGGCGAGAAAGGTGCGCACGAACGCATCTTGTTGCAGCGGCTCCGTTACGGACGGATCGGGCTGGCGAGATTCGGGCGAGGACGGGAGATCGACCATGTAAACGGGCTGCTCGTGGCGATACGGACAGAAGCGAGTCGGCAGAAAAGAGAATGATAATGCTTATCAACAAATACTGATAGCAGTACGACAGGCGGAACGATCAAGCGCAGCAGGCGGCCTAAGCCACACGCGCCAACAGGAGTCGCCCATGACCTTTTCCATCGTCGCCCGCTGCCCGCGCACCGGCCAGTTCGGCGTTGCCGCCGCCACCGCCATGCCCGCCGTGGGCAAACTGCTCAGCCACGCCGCCGCTGGCGCAGGGGCCGTGGCGACCCAGGCCCAGGTCAACCCGTATCTGGGCCTCGACGGCCTGGCGCTGCTGCGCGAGGGCCATTCGGCCCCAGCCGCCCTGAAGCAGCTGATGGACAGCGACCCATGCATGCAGCTGCGCCAATTGGCGCTGATCGACCGTAACGGCGACAGCGTGTGCTGGACGGGGAGCGAGTGCATTCCCTGGGCCGGCTCGCTGTCCGGCGAGCAGTTCTCGGTACAGGGCAATCGCCTGGCCGGCCCGCAGGTGCTGGATGCGGTCGCCGACGCCTTCCGCCTAGGCAAGAACCGTCCGCTGGTCGAGCGCCTGATCGATGCGCTGGAAGCTGGCGATGACCGCGGCGGCGACCGTGAGGGTGAATCCTCGGCGGTCATCTATATCGTCGATCGCGAGGAATACCCGCTGTGGGATATCCGCGTCGACCATCACCGCGACCCGGTTGCCGAATTGTGGCGCCTGCACGCCGTGTTCGCCCGCGAGGTGCTGCCGGAAATCCTCGCCATGCCGACCCGTGAAAACCCGGCGGGAAAAGCTGCCGAAGATTCGGTGTGAGGCCAGGCCCTTGCGTCGCTAGTGCGCCGAAGCAGCGAAGCGCTTGCGATAATCTCCCGGCGACAGGCCGACCAACCGGGTGAACACGCCGCGGAAGGCGCCACTGTCGCGGTAACCCACCTGCCACGCCACCTGATCGATGCTCTGGCGGGTGAATTCGAGCAGATCCCGCGCCCTGGCGACCCGCAGTTGCTGGCAGTACTGGGTGGGATTCATCCCCGTGGCCGCCCGGAAACGGCGCAGGAAGGTACGCTCGCCCAGGCACGCCCGCTCGGCCATCTCCGCCAGGCTCGCCTCCACCGTGGCCTGCCCCTGTAGCCAGTGCTGCACGGCCAGGATCGGCGCGTCGCCATGGTCGAACACCGGGACGAAATGGCTGAAGTGCAGCTGCGAGGTGCGGTTCAGGTCGACCACCAGAAAGCGCGCGGTTTCCGCCGCGATGGTGGCGCCGAGCAAACGGTTGACCAGAGCCAGGCCCAGATCCGTCCAGGCCATCAAGCCGCCGGCAGTGATTAGGTCACCATCCTCCACCAGCATGCGCTCCGGCAACACCCGAACCTGCGGGTACTGCTGGGCCAGCTCGCTGCCGAGCGCCCAATGGGTGGTCACCGAGCGGCCATCGAGCAGCCCGGCCTCGGCCAGAGGAAAGGCGCCGGCGCACACCGAGGTCAAGGTGACGCCCGCCGCGTGTTGCTCGCGCAACCAGCCGCAATAGGGCTCGCCCAGCAAGCGCCCGGGAACGGGCAGCAGACACGGCGCGACGATGATCACCCGCAGGCTGCTCTGCTCGCCCGGCGCGCTGTCGTGCACGCGCTCCAGCGCCCCGCTTTCAACCACCTGCCAATGGCTGACCCGCAGCGTGGGCAAACCTTCACGCCCCTGGCCGGCAGCCATGCGGTTGGCCACGGTGAACAGGTCGCCCAGGCCATGCACCGCGGCCAGCTGAACGCCGGGGTACAGCAACAGGCCGATCTCCAGGTAGCGCTTCATTGTCAGTTTTTCCCCGCAGATTGTCGGCCCTGCCCATGCCCGCAGCGGCGCGCGGAGGCTAAGGTGTAGGGCATATATCCCACGGAGACCACCATGAGCAAGCGCGCCCTGATCCTGATCGACATCCAGAACGACTACTTCGCCGGCGGCAAGTGGTCGCTGCACGGCATGGACACCGCCACCGCCAACGCTGCCCGTGTACTGGCCGCCGCCCGCGCTGCCGGCGACACCGTGGTGCATGTGCGCCACGAGTTCGACAGCATGGACGCACCCTTCTTTGCCCCCGGCTCAGCGGGCGCGCAGATCCACGCCGAGGTGCAGCCGCTGGCCGGCGAAGCCGTGGTGCTCAAGCACAAGGTCAATGCGTTTCTCGGTACGGATCTGAAAACACGGTTGGACGAGGCAGGCATCGAGCAGATCACCCTGGTCGGCGCCATGAGCCATATGTGCATCGACGCCGCCGCCCGCGCCAGCGCCGACTTCGGCTACGCAACCACGGTGATCCACGATGCCTGCGCGACCCGCGATCAGGAGTTCGAGGGCAAACAGGTGCCGGCCGTGCAGGTGCAGGCAGCCTATATGGCCGCGCTGGCCTTCGCCTATGCGACCGTCACCTCGACCGAACAGTACCTGGCGGGCTGAACGAAGCCGGCAGACTGTAAGTCATCGGCAGACGGTGCCAGCACCTGTGGGAGCGCGCCATGCGCGCGAGTTCACGGGCATGGATTAGGCACCCCCGCCCGTTCCCACATGAGAGCAGGCCGCAGGTTTACCAGGCGGCGACCTTAAGACTCAGGCCAGCTCTCGGCGTAGCTGCCGCGCCGCCGCGACCATATTGGCCAGTGCCGCTTCGGTCTCCGGCCAGCCACGTGTCTTCAGGCCGCAGTCCGGGTTGACCCATAGCCGCTCGGCGGGAATACGCCTTGCGGCCTTGCGCATCAGCTTGACCATCTCGGCGGTGTCCGGCACCCGCGGCGAGTGGATATCGTAGACGCCCGGGCCGATTTCGTTGGGGTACTCGAAGGCCTCGAAAGCCTCCAGCAGCTCCATGTCCGAACGCGAGGTCTCGATGGTGATCACGTCGGCATCCATGGCGGCGATGGACTCGATCACATCGTTGAATTCGCTGTAGCACATGTGGGTGTGGATCTGCGTTTCGTCGCGCACCCCGCTGGCACACAGGCGGAACGACTCGGTGGCCCAGTCCAGATAGTGCTGCCACTCGGCCTGGCGCAGCGGCAGGCCCTCGCGGAACGCCGCCTCGTCGATCTGGATGATCTTGATGCCGGCCGCTTCCAGGTCCAGCACTTCGTCGCGCAGTGCCAGGGCCAGTTGCCGGGCCTGCACTTCGCGGCTGACGTCCTCGCGGGGGAAGGACCACATCAGCATGGTCACCGGGCCGGTGAGCATGCCCTTCATCAGTTTGCCGGTGAGGCTCTGGGCATAACGGATCCACTCCACGGTCATGGCCTTGGGGCGGCTCAGGTCGCCATAGATGATCGCCGGTTTGACGCAGCGCGACCCGTAGCTCTGTACCCAGCCGAAACGGGTGAACAGGTAGCCATCGAGCTGCTCGGCGAAGTACTCGACCATGTCGTTGCGCTCGGCCTCGCCGTGCACCAGCACGTCCAGGCCCAGGCGCTCCTGAATCTCTACCGCATGGCGTATTTCGCTGTGCATGGCGTCGGTGTAGTCGCCCAATGACAGTTTGCCCTGCTTGAACGCCTGGCGGGCCAGGCGGATTGCCGAGGTCTGCGGGAAGGAGCCGATGGTGGTGGTCGGCAACGGCGGCAGGGCCAGGCCAGCG
Source organism: Pseudomonas sp. URMO17WK12:I2 (assembly GCF_003253735.1). Lineage (GTDB taxonomy): Bacteria > Pseudomonadota > Gammaproteobacteria > Pseudomonadales > Pseudomonadaceae > Aquipseudomonas. The sequence goes on from NZ_QKYW01000002.1 coordinate 570,243, forward strand.
CGCTGCCTGGCGATACGTTGGGCGAACGGCGAACGGCGCTGGCTATCGCCGGCTTTTACCCCGGCAAGGCGAGCCTGCACCTGTGGCTTGTGGATACGTGGCGACGCCGCCCGGCTGGCCTGCACGGCGCGGCTCTCGGCCAGTGCGGCGCGCACCTCGGGGACATCGGGCTGGTTGACGGCCCGCGCCAGCAGCGCCACTTCGGCGCACTTCTGGGTAGCGAAGGCCAGCCAGCCTTTAAACTCGGCATCCAGCCCCTCCTCACGCGCCAGGTCGACCGGGCTGTGGAGCAGCGAGCAGGACGGCGCCACCCACAGGCGCTCGCCAAGGCGGCTGTGGGCATGACCGATCACCGCCAGGGCCTTTTCCAGATCGCAGCGCCATACGTTGCGGCCGTTGACCATGCCCAGGGACAGCACCTTGTAGGCCGGCAGGCGGTCGAGAATGGTGGGGTATTGCTGCGGCGCGCGCACCAGGTCGATGTGCAGGCCGTCCACCGGCAGGTTGGCGGCCAGGCCGAGGTTCTCCTCCAGACCACCGAAGTAGGTGGCGACCAGCTTCTTAAGCGGCTCGCGCTGCAGGCTGTTGTAGGCACGCTCGAAGGCGTTCTTCCACGCCTGGGGGAGGTCGAGCACCAAAATCGGCTCGTCGATCTGCACCCACTCCACGCCCTGCTCGGCCAGGCGCTGGAAGATCTGCCCGTAGAGCGGCAGCAGGCGTTCGAGCAGCTCCAGCTTGTCGAAGCCCTGGGCGTCGCCCTTGAGCTTGCCCAGCCACAGATAGGTCAGCGGGCCGATCACCACCGGCTTGACGTTATGGCCGAGGGCACGGGCTTCGGCCACTTCCTCGAACAACTGCTCCCAGCTCAGGGCGAACTGCTGGTCGGCGCTGAACTCGGGCACAAGGTAGTGGTAGTTGGTATCGAACCATTTGGTCATCTCCTGGGCGTGAGCGCCACCACAGCAGGCGTCACCGCTGACGCCACGGGCCATGGCGAACAAGGTCTCCAGGGTTGGCTTGCCAGTGGCCGGGCGAAAGCGCTCGGGAATCACCCCGAAGGTCAGCGAATGAGCCAGCACCCCGTCGTACCAGGCGAAATCGCCGACCGGCAGCAGGTCGATGCCGGCATCCTTCTGCACCTGCCAGTGCCGGGCACGCAACTCACGGCCCACGGCGCGCAGGCCGGCTTCGTCCAGCTCACCTTTCCAGAACGCCTCCTGGGCTTTCTTCAGTTCGCGGTCACGTCCGATTCGGGGGAATCCGAGGCTGTGTGCCAGGGCCATGGCGATATCTCCAATACATAAATGATGGCGTGCATTGTCGAGGCCCCAGCAAAGTGAAACAAACTCAACATTTTAACGTTAAAAACAAGTTTCCCTCATGTTAAACAAGCCCGGCTCATGATCGCCGCTCCTCGGCTTGAGGTGGCTGGCGCAGTCGGGCAAGCTGGCGGCAGCCTTCTGGACCCAACCGGCATGCCTGAGCTTCCCGACGACCCCGCGCAGACCGAACGCACCCGCGAAACCGTGCTGCGCTATCACTACAGCTGGAAGTACCGCGACCTCGACGCGGTGATGGCGCTCTATCACCCCGAGGTCGAATACCACGATTTCTTCCTCAACCGCGCCATGGGCCTGGCCGAGCTGCGCGACTACGTGCTCAGCACCATGCCGCGCCACCCGGACGAAGCGCTGGAGCACACCGACCGCATCCGCATCGACGGCCACACCGCGTTCATCCAGTACCGCACCACGCTGCATGGCGGCGAGGGGCTGGTGTCGTTTCGTACCGCCGAGGCCATCACCGTGCGCGACGGGCTGATCTGGCGGGTCAACGAATATGCCTCGCTGGTGCACGAAGGCCCCGATGCGCGGGCGCCGATGCAGAGCAGCGCGGCGATCAGCAAACTGGGCCTGTCGACCCGCCAGCTGGGCTTCATGGCCCAGGACCTGCAGGATTACTTCCAGCGGCGCGAGCCCTTTCTCGACCCGGCCCTGAGCTTGCAGCAGGTGGCCAGCGCCACCGGCTACAGCCGTAACCAGATTTCCTACCTGCTCAATCAGGTGCTCGGCCAGAGCTTCTACCGCTACGTCAACCAGGCGCGCCTGCAGCATCTGCTCGAGCGCCTGCAGGCCGGCAGCGACCTGCGGCGCATGGACGAACTGGCCTTCGAAGCCGGCTTCAACTCCCTGACCGCCTTCTACAGCACCTTCCGCCGCCACACCGGAATGACGCCCAAGGCCTACCTGAAAGACCTGTACGCGCGGGCACGCACGCAAGACAACAGCTGAGTCGGCCTCTAGTCTTGTTGCATACATCTTGTGTGGAAGCGGTGCATGAACGACTGGCGCAATATCAGCCTGTGGATGGATCAACTCGATGAGCCGCTGACCCCACGCCCGCCGCTGGCCGGCGACCTGCAGGCCGACGTGGCGATCATCGGCGCGGGCTATACGGGGCTGTGGACGGCCTACTACCTCAAGCGCCAGGCCCCCGAGCTGCGCATCGTCATCCTCGAAGCGAAGATCGCCGGCTTCGGCGCCTCCGGGCGCAACGGCGGCTGGCTGATGGGCAACCTGCTCGGCGAAGATCGCCTGCTCGCCGGCCTCACCCCCGAGGCACGGCGCGAATCCTATGACCTGCTGCACGGCATTCCCGATGAAGTCGGCCAGGTACTGGCGCGCGAAGACATCGACTGCGACTACCGCAAGGCCGGTGTACTGTACTGCGCGGCCCGCTACCCGGAACAGGAACTGCGCCTGCGCGAGTACCTGCGCGGCTACCGTGAGGAAGGCCTGGGCGAGGATGACTACCGCTGGCTACCCGCCGAAGAACTGGCCCAGCAGCTGCGCATCCCCGGTGCCTACGGGGCGATTCACAGCCCGCACTGCGCGACCATCCAGCCGGCCCGCCTGGTGCGCGGCCTGGCCCGCTGCGTCGAGGCCATGGGCGTGAGCATCTATGAAGGCACCCCGGCCCTTAGCTGGCAGGCCGGCGGCGTACGCTGCGAAGCCGGTGAGGTGCGCGCCGACTGGGTGGTACCGGCCGTCGAGGGTTACTCGCCGAACCTGCCGCCGCTGGGTCGCCATCAGATTCCGGTGCAGAGCCTGATCGTCGCCACCGAACCGCTGCCGGCCTCGACCTGGGCGGAAATCGGCCTGGAGCGCGGCCAGGCATTCTGCGAAGCCAGCCGCCAGGTCACCTACGGCCAGCGCAGCCGCGACGACCGGCTGATCTTCGGCGCCCGCGGTGGCTATCGCTTCGGCAGCAAGCTGCGCAGCGACTTCAACCTCAACGACGAAGAGCGCGGCCTGCGCCGCTACCTGTTCAGCGAATTGTTCCCGCAGCTGCGCAACGTGCGCATCACCCACGCCTGGGGCGGCAACCTGGGCATGGCGCGGCGCTTCCACCCGCACATGCTTTGCGACCGCGACAACGGCATCGCCCTGTCCGGCGGTTACGGCGGCGAAGGCGTGGGCGCCAGCAACCTCGGTGGGCGCACCCTGGCCGACCTGATTCTCGGCCACAACACCGCGCTCACCTGCCAGCCCTGGGTACGCCACGACACCCGCGTGCAGGACCTGCCGCGCTGGGAGCCCGAGCCCTGCCGCTGGCTGGGTTACAACGCGATCATCCGCAGCTTCGTGCGCGAAGACAAATTGCTCGCCGACCCCTCCAGCCGGCCCTGGCAGCGCTACATGGCGCAGCGCATCGCCAGCCTGATGGAAGGTTTCATGAAATGAACGTTCTCTCCCACATTATTTAAGGTTTGAAGTCATGAACATCACCCATTTCCGCGACACCGCAAGCATCGCACTCGACGAACACAACCCGGTCGCCGTGCCGCTCAGCGAACCTGCCGCCATCACCTCGGTGACCTGCGTGGAGCGCGACGATGGTGTGGAAACCGGCATCTGGGAATGCACCCCCGGCCGCTGGCGCCGGCAGATCGTGCAGCAGGAGTTCTGCCACTTCATCGCCGGGCGCTGCACCTTCATTCCCGACGTGGGCGAACCGATCGAAATCAAAGCCGGCGACGCACTGATGTTGCCGGCCAACACCACAGGCGTGTGGGACATACAAGAAACGCTGCGCAAGACCTATGTACTGATTTTCTGACTGCTGCCTCCACAACATCGACAACAACGGTTGAGGTTTCCCATGCTGAAAACGCTTATCCCGCTGATGCTCGTCGCCTCGGTCAGCCAGGCGGCGCAGGACGTGCGCATCTACAACTGGACCGACTACATCGCTCCCGACACGCTGAAGAGCTTTCAGCAGGCCAGCGGCGTAACGCCCCACTATGACGTCTACGACAGCAACGAAACCCTCGACGCCAAGCTGATGGCCGGCCGCTCCGGCTATGACGTGGTGTTCCCCTCCAACCACTTCATGGCCCGGCAGATCCAGGGCGGTGCGCTCAAGGAGCTGGACAAGAGCCAACTGCCCAACTGGAAGAACCTCAACCCGACGCTGCTCAAGGCACTGGAAGGCAACGATCCGGGCAACAAGCACGGTTTCCCCTACCTGTGGGGCAGCACCGGCATCGGCTACAACGTCGAGAAGGTCAAGGCGGTGCTCGGCAGCGACGTGCCCCTGGACTCCTGGGACCTGATCTTCAAGCCCGAACTGATGGCCAAGCTGAGCAAATGCGGCGTGGCGATTCTCGACAATGGCCCGGAGATGCTGCCCATCGCCCTGCACTACCTGGGCCTGCCGCACCACAGCCAGAAGCCCGAGGACTACAAGAAGGCCGAAGCGCTGTTGATGGAGATGCGCAAGAACGTCGCCTACTTCCATTCCTCCAAGTACGTCGGTGAGCTGGCCAATGGCGACGTGTGCATGGCGGTCGGCTTCTCCGGCGACATCATGCAGGCCAGCGCCCGCGCCAAGGAGGCTGGCAACGGCGTCGACATCGCCTACGTGATCCCCAAGGAAGGCGCGCCGATGTGGTTCGACATGGTCGCCATGCCCAAGGATGCACCGAACGAAAAAGCCGCCTACGCCTTCATGAATTACCTGCTCGAGCCCAAGGTGATCGCCGGCATCAGCGACCATGTGCACTACGCCAACAGCAACAGCCAGGCAGACGGCCTGGTCGACCCGGCGCTCAAGGCCGATACCACCGTCTACCCGCCCGATGAGGTGATGGAAAAACTCTACGCCCTGGAAGCCATGCCGCTGAACATCGACCGTATCCGCACGCGGATCTGGACGAAAGTGAAGAGCGGCACCTGACGCAGCCGTGAAGGGCTGGCGCTCGCCATGGGCGCCAGCCCGGCAGTCAGATCCACAAATCGTTGAGCGCCGTACGCTCCCCGCCCTCGGCCCCGGTGTTCAGCACGCCGCGCGGCTCGATCAGCAGCAACTTCACCTCGGCTTCGGCATAGGGTTTGTGCTCCACCCCCCTGGGCACCACGTACAGCTCGCCACTGCCCAGGGTTACCCAGCCATCGCGAAAGTCCAGGCGCAACTGGCCATCGAGTACCAGAAAGGCTTCGTCGGTTTCGGCATGGGCATGCCAGATGAAATCGCCCTGCAGGCGCGCCACCTTGAACTGGTAGTCGTTCATTTCCGCGACCACGCGCGGTGACCATTGCTCGGCGATCAGGTCGAGCTTGCGGAGCAGGTTGATGGCTTGCCGGGTTGATGGAATTGGCTGGTTCACGGGAGGCTCCTCGGTTGGTTTTCACCACTCTAGCGAGGAGCCCCAGGCGCTATCTTGTACGATCCTGCAACTTCACCATGCTCAACCAGCGGGCCGGAGACAGGCCGAAGCTGGCCACGAAATGCCGGGTCATATGGCTCTGGTCGAAGAACCCGGCGATCAGCGCCGCATCGGCCAGGCCGGTACCCGACAGGGCCAGCTCACGGCAACGCGCCAGCCGGCGCATGGTCACGTAGCGATAGGGGCTGGTGCCGAACAGGGCACGAAAATCCCGCGACAGGCTCCAGCGATCACGACCACTGACATGCTCCAGCTCGTCCAGGGTGATGCTCGCGCCGTTGCGACTGTGGATGTACTCCCGCGCCCGCTGCGTGGCGGGATAATCGAAGGCGCGGCGGCCACGGGGCTTGCCGGCAACCGCCTGCAGGGCGTGGGCCAGGTCGAAGATCGCATCGTCTTCCTGCAAGGATTCCAGCGGGTCGTCCATTGCCTGCAGAAAGCTTTGCGTCGCCCGGCGCAAGCGCACGTCGTCGCTCAAACCACCCGGGATGAACGGCAGCGGCTGGCCGCCGAGTACCTGCTGGATCAGCACCGGGTCGATATACAGCATGCGGTAATGAAAGCCGGCGTCGGTGCCGGCCATGCCGTCGTGCAGCTCATCCGGGTGCAGCACCAGGGTGCCGCCGGGCAGGCTGTGGCGCATGGCGCGCCGATAACGAAAGCTCTGTACGCCGGCCAATGTGCGGCCGATGGCGTAGGCGTCATGGCGATGCGGGTCGTAGCCGTGGCCGCTGAAATACGCCTCGATGCGCTCCACCCGCCCCTGATCAGGGCTGCGCAGCACCCAGTCGCTGCGACCTGTCGATTTGCCCATGTCGTGGTTCTCCGTGCCGCCACCCTGCAGGCGACACGGTAAACCCTCGGACGCTAAAAAGCTCGTCTGCTCAGCAACTCAAGATACTCGCTCGATGGCCAGTGCCAGACCCTGCCCCACCCCCACGCACATGGTTGCCAGACCCAACTTGCCGCCGGTCTTTTCCAGGTGGTGCACGGCGGTCAGTACCAGGCGGTTGCCGCTCATGCCCAGCGGGTGGCCGAGGGCGATGGCGCCGCCGTTCGGGTTGACCTTGGGGCTGTCGTCCGGCAGACCGAGGTCGCGGGTGACGGCCAGGCCCTGGGCGGCGAAGGCTTCGTTCAGTTCGATCACGTCGAACTGCTCGATGCTCAGGTTCAGGCGCGCCAGCAGCTTGCGTACCGCCGGCAGCGGGCCGACGCCCATGATGCGCGGCGCCACGCCACCGCTGGCCATGCCCAGCACCCTGGCGCGTGGTTTGAGGCCGTATTGCTTCACGGCTGCGGCGGAGGCCAGGATCATCGCCGAGGCGCCATCGTTGAGGCCCGAGGCGTTGCCGGCGGTCACGCTCTTGTCCGGGCCGTTGACCGGCTTGAGTTTGGCCAGGCCTTCGGCGGTGGTGTCGGCGCGCGGGTGCTCGTCGGTGTCGACGATCACATCGCCTTTCCTGGTCCTGATCACCACCGGGACGATTTCCTCGGCGTAGTAACCGCTCTGCTGGGCCGCAGCAGCGCGCTGCTGGCTACGCAGGCCAAAGGCGTCCTGGTCGGCGCGGCTGACCCCGTAGTCCTCGGCGACGTTGTCACCGGTGACCGGCATCGGGTCGACACCATACTGCTCCTTCATCAAAGGGTTGACGAAGCGCCAGCCCAGGGTGGTGTCTTCCAGCTTCTGGCCACGGCCGAAGGCGCTGTCGGCCTTGCCCATCACATAGGGCGCGCGGGTCATCGACTCGACGCCAGCGGCAATGGTCAGCTCCATCTCGCCGGAGGCGATGGCGCGGAACGCAGCACCGACAGCTTCCATGCCCGAGGCGCAGAGGCGATTGAGGGTCACGCCCGGCACCGTTTCCGGCAGGCCGGCGAGCAGCAGCGCCATACGGGCGACGTTGCGGTTGTCCTCGCCGGACTGGTTGGCGCAGCCCATGAACACTTCGTCGACCGCGGACCAGTCGACCTGTGGGTTACGCTCGACCAGCGCCCTGAGCGGGATCGCCGCCAGGTCGTCGGCGCGCACTGCGCAGAGCACGCCGTTGAGGCGGCCAATCGGCGTGCGCACCGCATCGCAGATAAATACATCTCGGTTCATCAGCATTGCTCCATGCCTTGAAAAAAACCGGCCGGCGCACAGGCCGACCGGCCGAGGAAAACAGCTAGGGTCTGTTGCCGTTTCACGCACGGCCGCGCCGGAGCCCGTTTTGCCGCGAGGCAAGGCATGAGCCGCGAAGTTTAGTGGGCTAAATGAGCCGGCGAGAAACGTAGCATCGCGGCAAAACGGGCCCGGCCCTTCGGGTTGCGCGGGAAATCTCGCCATGCGTCGTTGGAGGACTTGGCAAGGGAACAACCATTCCCTGCGTCCTCCGCCTAGCCTGGCGAGATTTCTCGCGGCAACGCGGCTCGCGTTCAAACGGCAACAGACCCTAGCCGCGGGTGAAGCTGCCACCCTGTTCAGCCAGGCGCCGTAGCAGCGGCGCCACTTCGATGCCGCGCTCGGCAAATGCCGCGCGCCAGCCATCGAGTGCGCTGACCACGGCGGCGAGGCCGACCTCGTCGGCGTGGTACAGCAACCCACCCCTGTAGCGTGGGAAGCCGTAGCCGTGCAGCCACACCAGGTCGATATCGTTGGCGCTGTCGACGATGCCCTGTTCGAGCAGGTGCGCCGCCTCGTTGATCATCACGAACAGGCAGCGCTGGAGGATTTCATCGTCGCCAATCGAACGCGGCGTGATGCCCCGGCGGCGCCGGTGCTCGGCCAGCAGGTCGCTGACCAATTCGTCTTCTACACCGCGACGCTGGCCTTGTTCATAACGGTAATAGCCGGCGCCGGACTTCTGCCCCAGCCGCCCGGCGGCATGCAATTGCTCGATCAGGTCGCAGCGGCGCTCGGCCTCGGACAGTTCGCGGGCCTGACGATTGCGCCAGGCGATATCCACACCGGACAGGTCGCGCAGTTCGAAGGGCCCCATGGGGAAGCCGAAGCCGCGAATCACCCGGTCCACGTCCTGGGGGCTGGCGCCCTCCTCGAGCAGAAAACCGGCCTCGCGCTCACGCACCGCCAGCAAGCGATTGCCGACGAAGCCGTAGCAGTTGCCGACCGCGATGGCCGTCTTGCCCAGCCTCGCGCCGAGCTGCAGCACGCTGGCCAGCACCTCGGGCGCCACCTGTGGGGTGCGCACCACCTCCAGCAGCTTCATCACCTGGGCCGGGCTGAAGAAGTGCATGCCGATCACCTCGCCAGGGCGCGTGGTGGCGCTGGCGATGGCCGTCACGTCCAGGTACGAGGTATTGGTGGCGAGAATGGCGCCCGGCTTGGCGAACTGGTCGAGCTGGCGGAAAACGTCCTGCTTGATCACCAGATCCTCGAATACCGCCTCGATGATCAGGTCGGCGTCGGCAACCCGTTCCAGGCTCGTTGCAAAGCCAATCAACGCCGTGCGGCGCGCCGCCTCATCGGCGTCGAGCTTGCCCTTCTCCACCGAACCCTGAAAGTAACCCTCGACCACCGAACGGCCCCGCTGCAGGGCCTGCTCCTGGGTATCGACAAGCAGGGTCGGGATGCCGGCATTGGCCAGGCACAGGGCGATACCGCTGCCCATCATGCCGGCGCCGATTACCGCGACATGTTCGATGGGCCGGGTTGGCGCACGCTTGCCCAGCGCCCGGGCGCGTGAAGCCAGGTCGCGCTCGGCGAAGAACACATGGCGCAGGGCATGGGCCTGGCGACTCTGCCGACGGGCGATAAACACCTCGCGCTCATGGGCCATGCCGGCGTCGAACGGCAAGCGCGCGGCCTGCTCCAGCGCCTCAAGTGCCAGGGGCGGTGCTTCCTGGCCGGGCAGTTTGCGCAGCAGTTGCGTGGCGCGCTCCCTGAACACGGTCGAGTCATACCCAGGCACCTGCTGTTCGCTCAGCCGGCGTGGTGGCTGCCCGGCAACCTCGCGCGCCAGGGCTATCGCGCCGGCACGCAGCTCATCCGCCACCAGCCTGTCGATAAGCCCGAGCTGCAAGGCGCGCTCGCCGCTGATCCGTTCACCGCCCACCACCATTTCCAGCGCCGCCTGCATGCCGCACAACCGCGGTAAACGCTGGGTGCCACCGGCGCCTGGTATCAGCCCCAGGCTGACTTCCGGCAGGGCGAACTGGGCGCCGCGCTCGGCGATGCGATAGTGACAGGCCAGCGCCAGCTCCAGGCCGCCGCCCAACGCCGAGCCTTGCACGGCAGCGACCACCGGCTTGGCGGCGTTTTCGATCAGCGCCAGCACGTCCGGCAGATGGGGCGCCTGCAACGGCAGGTCGAACTCCTTGATGTCGGCGCCGGCCACGAAGGTCTTGCCCTCGCAGGCGATCACCAGTGCCGTCACGGCATCATCGGCCAGCGCCGCGTGCAGGCACTCGAGCAGTTGCTCGCGCACCTGGCGCGACAGCGCATTGACGGGGGGATTGTCGATGAGCAGCAGCGCAATCTCGCCCTCGTGCCGTAAAACCACGGTCGAATTCATGAATGCCTCCGGTGGGCTACAGAAGGGAAAGCGGGTAGCTGACGATCACCCGCACATCGTCGGCATCGCGGGAGAAATCCGAGCGGTAGGTGGCGCTGCGCAGCCGCGTGGACAGGCCGCGCAGCGCACCGTTCTGCACCACGTACTGCAGCTCCACGTCGAACTCGCGCTCGCCGCCGCCATCGGCACCCGGCACATCGGCGCCACTGCCCTTGGTGTAGCGGGTCATGAAGGTCAGGCCAGGAATGCCGAGCTTGGCCAGGTCGTAGTCGTAGCGAGCCTGCCAGGAGCGCTCGTCCTTTTCGGCGAAGTCACCGACCTGCACGAAGTTGACCAGGAAAGGGTCGGTGCCATTGACGTAGGCAAATGCCGAATCGCCGGACATGCGCTGGTAGCCCAGGCCGAAGGAGTGACCCGCAGCCTTGTAGGTGCCCATTGCGCTGAACGCCTGGTTGTCGATGGCGCCGCCGCGGGCCTGGCCCTCGTCGTCGGTGACGAACAGCCGCACATCGCTGAGAAAGGCGCCCCAGTCGCCCTGGCGGCGGTCGGTGAAGCCATAGAACTGCTGGCGGTAGATGTCCTCGAACACCGCGTACTGCGCGGTGAGGTCGGTGACCTGACCGAGGCGGTAGGTGGCCCCCAGCACATCGAAGTCGCCGCCATCGAGCGGCCCGCTGAAACGCCGGTTCTTGTTGTTGAGGCTCAGGCCCTCGGAGCCGGACTGGTCGCGATACACGGTGTCGCGGATATGCGCGCCGACCAGTTCGAGGGGCTTGAACTCGCCGATCTGCAACTGCGCGCCCTCGAAGGTCTGCGGCAGCAGGCGGCCGTTGTTGGCCGCCAGGGTCGGCCACTTGGGCAGCAGCGTGCCGACGCGCAGTTCGCTGTTCGACACCTTGAGCTTGAGCGTGGCACCGGCCTTGGCATAATCGTCGTCGACGCCGCCGTCATCCTGCACCGGCAGCAGGCCCGTGCCGTTGCGCCCGCGCCCGGAATCCAGCTTGACGCCCAGCATGCCGATGGCATCGACACCCACACCCACGGTTCCGGCGGTGTAGCCCGACTCGTAGCGCAGGATGAAACCCTGCGCCCACTCCTCGCGCTGGGACTGGCCGCTGCCCTCGCGAAAGTCACGGTTCATGTAGAAATTGCGCAGCTCCATCGAGGCTTTGCCGTCCTCGAAAAAGCCCTCGGCGCCGGCAACAGGCAGGTAACCGGCAAGGCTGATCCCTGCCGCTAGAAATGGCATGTGTCTGGTCATGTTCATGGTCTGGTACCGAAGAAAAGAACCGGTACCTGCTGCGTGGCGCAGGTGCCGGTCAAACCTTGAGGGATACGCCGGTCAGCGGATCTGGGTGAGGTAGTCGGAAGCCTTGCCGGGGATGGTCACCCCCTGGATCTGGCTGAGGAACTTGATCGCCCGCTCCACATCGCTCTCTTCGAGGTACGGGGTTTTCGGGAAGGACTCGCGGTTGTTTTCCCAGGCGGCGGCATAGACCTGATCGTTGACCCCTTCGAAGCGCTTGCGCACCTGCTTCATGGCCTCTTGCGGCTGCTCGTTGATCAGCGTGGTGGCGTCGCTGAGCGCGGCCATAAAGGCCTTGACCGTGTCCTGATTGTCCTCGGCCCACTGGCGACGGGCGCTGAGGGCGATGGACGGATAACCGTCGAGCGCCTTGACCTCGCCCTTGGACATGTCCAGCAGCATGTAGCCCTTCTGCTCGATCACCGCGCTTTCCGAGGTCGGCGACGACAGGGCGAAGCCATCGATGTTGCCCTGGGCGAAGGCCGCCAGCATGGCACCGCCGTTATTGAGGTACAGCAGGGTGAAGTCCTTCTCCGACTGCAACCCGCCCTCCTGGCCCAGGAAGCGCACCAGGAAGTCGGCGCTGCCACCGGAACCACTGACCGCCAGGCGCAGGCCCTTGAACGCGGCCAGGCGTTGCTCGATCGGTGTTTGCTCGGTGATACCGAGCTTGTCCGCGACTTCCTGACGAATCACCACGTTACTGGCGTACTGGCCGACCATGCGCCCCAGCAGGGTGATGTCCGCGCCCTTGACCTTGGCATTGATGGCGTTCTGGATGGCGCAGGAGCAGAACTCCACAGAGCGGCTGGCCAGCCCGGAAGCCGCCGCACCGCCGCCCTTGAACTTGACCAGCTCGACATCCAGGCCGTGCTTCTCGAAGAAGCCGCCGTCCAGCGCCACGAACAGCGGCATGTGCACGAAGCCCTCGGTGCCCAGGGCCACCTTGATCTCCTTCGCCGCCATGGCCGGCATCGACGACAATCCCAGCAGGGCGCTGAGGCCCAGTGCGCTTACCAACGTTTTGATCGACATGGGTTCAACCTCGTTTCTTGTTGTTGTTCAGTAGGAAATTCAGACCGACAGCTCGCGTTCTTCCTGATCGCGCTTCCAGGGCATCAGTACCTGTTCGAGCTTGCGCACCGCGGCCTGCAGCAGCAGCGCCAGGGCGATGATGGCGATCAGCGCGGCGAACACGCCGGCGGTGTCCAGCTGCCCGGCAGCGTCCTGCAGCAGGTAGCCCAGGCCACGGTTGGCCGCCATGATCTCGCCGACGATGGCGCCGATCAGCGCATAGGGCACCGACAGCTTGAGGCCGGTGAACACCCACTGGATGGCCGAGGGCAGCACCACCTTGGTGATCAGGTGATGCTCCCTGGCGCCCATCAGGCGCAGGATTTCCAGCTGCTCGCGTTCCACGGCACGCACGCCGCTGTAGGTGTTGAGGAACACCAGGAAGAACACGATGGTGGCGGTGAGGATGATCTTCATCTCGATGCCGATGCCGAACCACATGATGAACAGCGGCGCGAGGGCGATCTTCGGCAGGCTGTAGATGGCGATCAGGATCGGGTCGAGCAGCTTGGCCAGCAGCTCGTTACGCCCCAGCACCAGGCCCACGGTGATGCCGGCGCAGGCACCGAAGAAGAAGCCCACCAGGGTTTCCACCACGGTGATCCAGCCATGGGAGAACAGCCTGCCGCTGCTGACCAGATCGGCGAAGCGCTTGCCGATCTCGGCCGGCGAGCTGACGAAGAACGGGTCGATCAGCGGCCCCGAAGCGAGCTGCCAGCCGATCAGAATGGTGGCCAGAATGGCGATACGTCCCAGAAAGATATTCATGTGAAAGCCTCCGAAAAATGGGCGTCAGGCGTCGTGATCTGGGGTGATGAATTCCCACAGATCGGCGCACAGTTCGTGGTAGCGCGGGTCCTTGCGCAGCTGGAGGATGTTGCGGTCGTCGCCCAGCGGAATCGGCACGTCACGCACGATGGTGCCGGGGCGGCCGGAGAAGATCAGGCAGCGGTCGCCAAGGGCCACGGCCTCGTCCAGGTCGTGGGTGACGAACAGCACGGTCTTCTTCAACTGGCGGCTGAGCTTGAACAGCTCGGTCTGCATGCGCAGGCGCAGCTGCGCATCGAGGGCCGCGAACGGCTCGTCCATCAGCAGGGTTTCCGGGTCATAGGCGAGCAGCCGGGCCAGCGCGGCGCGCTTGCGCATGCCGCCGGAGAGCTGGCTTGGATAGGCCTTCTCGTTGCCCGTCAGGCCGACCAGGGCCATCAGCTCGGCGATGCGCGCCTGCCGCTGCGCCTTGGGCACGCCCTGGATTTCCAGCGGCGTGGCGATGTTGCTGGCCACGTCACGCCAGGGCAGCAGGTGGTCGCTCTGGGTCATGTAGCCGGTGCGGCCATTGATGCCGCTGACAGGTTCACCGCGATACACCACCTCGCCGGTGGTCGGCGCGAACAGCCCGGCGACCATGTTCAGCAGGGTGGACTTGCCGCAGCCGGACGGGCCGATGATGGTTACCACCTGGCCCTGCTGGATGTCGACGTTGATGCTGTGCGACGCCTGTTTGGTCACGCCCTTGACGGTGAAGGACTTGGAGACGTCGCGAAAGGAGATGACGGTGGGTGCGGCTGCTTTGGCACCGACCGCCTCGAAGTTGACGGCATTCTTGAGCACGGCAGTCATGGCGGTTACTCCACGTTCGAGGTTTGGTGGCCGAACGCGTGACTCACGTGTTCGACGACGGGACGGATCGAAATGGACGGCCACCACGGCGTGGTGTGGGCATGATGGTTCATAGCGACCTACTTGTTTTTATGAGTCTGAAATGAAGCTGTATTCGATTATGCGAGCCTGATTTCCAGGGGCAACGGCGCTGTTCCATCAGATGGAACAGCGCCGCTTCAGGCGATGACGGTCAGCCCGTCCAGGGCCACTACGCCGCGGCCAGCGGGGCGTACCAACAGCGGATTGATCTCCGCCTCCAGCAGGCGCTCACCGAGCTGCATGGCCATGTCCGAGAACGCCACGATGCACGCCACGGCGGCCTCGATATCGCCCTTGGGCCTGCCACGGAAACCGTCCAGCAGCGCGAAGGTGCGCAGCTCGCGCAACATCTCGTGGGCCTGCTCGTGGTTCACCGGCAACAGGCGTAGCGTGGTGTCCTGGAACAGTTCGGCGGTCACCCCGCCCATGCCCAGCAACAGCGCCGGGCCGAGCTGCGGGTCGCGGTGGAAGCCGAGGATCAGCTCCTGCCCGCCCACCACCATTTCCTGGATCAGGAAGCTCTCGGGCACGAAGCCGACATGCCCGCCCACCTCGTCACGCATGCGTTCGAGGCGCTCGCCGATGGCTTCGGCATCGAGCCCGAGGGCCACGCCGCCGACTTCGCTCTTGTGGGCGATACGCTCGGAGAGCACCTTGAGCACCACCTGCCCGCCCAGCTCGCGGGCCGCCAAGGCGGCCTGCTCGCCGTCGTGCACCACCCGCTCGCGGGTCACCGGAATACCGAAGCTGGCGTACAGCCGCTTGCTGCGTTCCTCATCGAGCTGGCCGGCGGGCAGTTGCAGATCGATGCTGGTGCTGGCGAACGACACCGCCGCTGGCGCCAGCGCCGCGCCCTTTTGCTCGGCAAAGCTGGCCATGGCACTCAGGGCACTGGCGCAACTTTCCGGCGCGCTGAACGCCACGCCGCCAGAGCCATTGATGCGCTGCGCGGCAGCCGGCGCATGGGGGCTGATATAGGCCAGGACCGGCTTGTCGGAGCCGGCCAGGCTGTCGCGGATCGCGTCGGCCATCAGATGGGGCTGCGCCACACCGGACGAGCCGACCACACTGATCACCGCATCGAAATCCGGGCTCTCGAGCAGGATGCGAATGGCGCTGCGCATCAGCTCCGGCTGCAGGCCGGCCAGGGTCAGGTCGATGGGGTTGCGATCGAGCACCGCCTGATCGCCGATATCCAGGGCGCGCAGTTTTGCTGCGGTTTCAAGGCCCGGCGTTGGCGTCTCGAAACCGGCTACACCAAGATTGTCGGCGATCAGCGTGCCGGCGCCACCGGTGGACGTCAGGATGGCCACCCGGCGCCCGTGCATCACCCGGCCGCTGGCCAGGGCAAAGGGAATGTCGAGCAGGTCGGCGAAGGTTTCCGCACGGATCACCCCCAGTTGCCGGAAGTACGCCGAATAGAGGTTGTCGGCACCGGCCAGGGCGCCGGTGTGCGAGTTCGCCGCATGGGCGCCCGCCTCCGAACGACCGACCTTGTAGACCACCACCGGCTTGCCGGCGGCCCGCGCCTTGAGCGCCGCACGGGTGAATTTCTCGCTGTCGCGCAGGCCTTCCAGGTACAGGGCGATCACCGTGGTCGCCGGGTCATCGGCCAGGTAGTCGACGAAATCGGCGACATCCAGATCGACTTCGTTGCTGGTGGAAATCAGCTTGGAGAAACCGATGCCGGCCGACACCCCGCGCGACAGCAGCGCGCCGAGAATGCCGCCGCTCTGCGACACCACCGCAATGCGTCCGGCGAGCAGTTCGTCCATGTCCAGTGCGCCACTGGCCGACAGGGTGATGCGCTCGGTAAGGTTCACCAGGCCAATGGTGTTGGGGCCCAGAATGCGCATCTGGCCGCGTGCGGCATCCAGCGCCTGCTGACGCTGCAGGCCATCGGCGCCGGTTTCGCCGTAGCCACCGGCAAGCACGATGGCCGCCGCGCAACCGCGTGCCGACAGCTCGGCGACGGCCTGATTGGCGCGCTCCGGGCCGAGCAGGATCAGCGCCACGTCCGGCACCTCGGGCAGCTCGGCCACCGAGGCATAGCAGCGCAGGCCATCGATCTCCTCATAGCGTGGGTTGACGGGGTACAGGCGCCCCTGGAAACCGTGCTTGCGCAGGAAGGCGATCGGTCGCCCGGAGGTCTTGCGGGCGTCGCCGGAAGCGCCGATCACCGCGACACTGGAGGGGCTGAGAAGACGGCTGATCTGGTTCATCGCTCAGCTCCTCTGCGCCTTGCGCGCCAGGAAGGCGGCAACCGATTCCTGGTGCTCGCTCGAGGTGTAGCAGATGCCCTGCGCCTGGCTGCCCATGGCCGAGATCTGCCCCTGGGTCAGCTCGAAGCTGTTGTTGAGGATCGACTTGCTCAGGGCCAGCGCGGTGGCCGAGCCGGCGGAAAGTTGCAGCGCCCAGTCCTGGGCGGCGGGCAGCAGGTTGTCGTGGGGCACCACGCGATCGACCATGCCGATCTGCTGGGCCTCCTGGGGCGCCACCATACGGCCGCTGAAGATCAGCTCCTTGGCCTTGGGCAGGCCGACCCGCCGCGGCAGGAAATACAGGCCACCGCCATCGGGAATCAGCCCACGGGCGATGTAGCTCATGGCGAAGGTCGCCTGCTCCGAGGCGATGATGAAGTCGCAGCTCAGCGCCATGTCGCAGCCGAGCCCGGTGGCCGCGCCATTGACCGCGGCGATGGTCGGCTTGGGCATGTTGTGCAGCAGGGAAACCGCATGGTGCACACGCTGCTGGCGCTTCCAGCCGTTGAAGGCCACCGAGCCGGCCGGGGCGCTCATGCGCGCCTGCATGCCCTTGATGTCGCCGCCGGCACAGAAGCCCTTGCCAGCGCCGGTGACCACCAGGGCCTTGATCGCGGGGTCTGCCGCGATCTGCTCCAGGTGCTCGATAAGCAGGCTGCGCATGGCGTCGCTGATGGCGTTGCGCGCCTCTGGGCGATTGAGCGTCAGGGTGGCGATGCCGTCGACGACGGCCAATTCGATAGGCGTGGAAGTTTCCTGGGAAATCGTCATGCGGTTACTCTCTTTTTATTCGTTGAACATCCATCCGGTGCTGGCCGGTTGGATTTCAGTCTTAGGGAGAGCTGGCATCATGACAACGCATCCGTTCCACCAGATGGAACAGGTTGATTCCACGGTGGCTGGCGTGCCGGGCCGCGGCAAGGCCACCCCCAACCGTTCCCTGGAGCGCGGGCTGGGTCTGCTGCGAGCCTTTCGACCGGGCACCGAGTACCTGACCAACGGGGATCTGAGCGAGGCCACCGGGCTGTCGAAATCCACCGTGAGCCGCTTGACCCAGACCCTGGTTCGCGCCGGTTTTCTGGATTACGACGGCACCAGCGGCGCCTACCGGCTTTCGGTTTCGCTACTTGGCCTGGCCCACTCGATGTACCACTGCAGCGCCCTGCTGCAGGTGGCCAGCCCGCTGATGGCGCAGGTGGCGCGCAGCGAGCAGGTGAACGTCAGCCTGGCGGCTGCCGATGGCGACGAGATGATCTACCTGGAGTCGATCCGCATGGGCGCGCGCAAGTCGCCGCGCAACGTGCTCACCGGCCAGCGCCTGCCCATGGACGTGACTTCCCTGGGGCGCGCCTACCTGTCGGTGCTCGACGAGGCGCCGCGAAAATCACTGGTCGAGCTGTTCAAGTCACGGCGCTGCGAGTCGCGGGCCGTGAAGCTGGAGCAGGAGATCGACGAGGCCATACGCAGCGTGCGCACCCAGGGCTACTGCGTGACCTCCTGGCAGCCGGAAGTGATGGCGATCGCCACCCCGCTGGATCTTCCCGCCTACCCTTCCCATGCCCTGAACATCAGCCTGGCAACCACCGAAAGTGCCGAGGTGATCAGCGAACGCTACGCCAATGTGCTGCTGGAACTGGCCCAGGCGATTCGCAGCGCCTATCGCAGCCAGGATTGACAACCGGACAGGCCAATGGCAATCGAGCCATGGAGGATGCCCGGTGGTTTGCTGGTCATCTACGTCCTGCCGGCACGGCGAAGGCCTGGTCAGCGGCCGGGCATCAGAGCGGGTAGTCCAGTGGCTTGCCGTGCACCTTGCGGCGCCCGAACGTCAGCATTATCAGCACCAGCAGGCAGCCGATCAGGATCGCCGCCGAGGACAGCACGAAGATGCTCAAGCGGTCGTTGCCTTCGATGAACAGGCTCAGCAAGGTCGGCGCCGCCGCGGCCGAGGCGACCTGCACCACGCCGACCAGCTTGGTCAGGCGGCCGTTCGGGTCATGGCTCACCACCGAGGACATGTAGTAGGACAGTGCCAGGTTCCAGCCGAAGTTCATCAGGAACACCGCGATCATCAGGTCCGACGCCGTATGGATGCGCGTGGCCAGCATGTAGATGGCGGCGAGTACGGCCAGTGAGCCGGTGAGGATCATCGGCAATCGCCCCAGATGTCGGCCAGCGATGCTCGGCAGCGCCGCACCTGGCAAGCCGCCGAGCAGGCCGATGCTGATCGCCCAGCCGATATCCACCGGCGCCACGCCAGCGTCGCTGGCGATGCCTTCGACGAAGCCCCACAGCGAGTAGATCGCCAGTTGCATGAACAGCATGCCGAGCAGCGAACAGACGCCGATCAGGGTCAGCCCGGAGAGCCGCGGCTCAGTGGCGCGCTGCTGCTCTTCCACGGCCTGCCTGACCGGCAGGCAGAAGCACACCAGGCAGACCAGCACGAACCAGGCAGCCAGGTAGTAGATCGCTCCCGAGAAGCCCTGCCACTCGGCGACTATCGGCAGCAGCACCGCGCTGCTGGCGAACAGCGCGGTCTGCACGAACAGCAGGATGCCGAAGGAGCGATCCGGTCCGCTCATGCGCCCCAGGCAATAGATGGCGTAGGAATACAGGATGCCCGAGCAGATGCCCGAGATGCAGCGCAGCACCAGCAGCATGTCGAGCTGGGTGACGCTGGCGGTGGCGGCATTGGCGAACAGCAGCACGAGAGCCGTACTCAGGGCGATGGTGCGTGGCCCGAGAAAGCGGATCATCGGCAGGTACAACAGCGTCCCGACGATGGAGCCGCACATCTCGGCGGACATGGTCCAGCTCTGCTGGACCAGGGTCATGCTCAGGCGTTCGGTCAACAGACCGATGAAGATCGGTTGCACGCCGATGACCAGAATCGAGGCCGCGGCAATGAAAATGCACGCGGCGCGTACCAGGTTTTGATTAGCGTTGTTCATGGTCGTTACCCGCCGGCTCGGCCACGGGGTGGCCTGCCGCTTCAGTGGAATTCATTGATGGCGATAAGGGAAGCCGGTCAGGCGATTCGGTAGCAGTGAATGGCCACCTGATCGGCAGCGGGATAGCTCACCTTGCCGATCATCACGCTGCGGGTCAGCCACGCGAGCCGTCCGCTGGCCACCTGGAAGCGCGGCGAACAGCTGCAGCGGTACTGGTGTTCGGGAATCGGCCAGATGCCCTGCGCTTGCAACTCGCGCCCGGTGTCGCTGAGCACGATCAGGCCGGTATTGTGGATGTTGATCCACTCGCCGCGGTCGCTGAGCAGGCTGTAGCGAGCGTCCAGCTCACCCACGCCGTCGCTGCGCTGCAGGTAGAAGTCGGCGCCGCCGGCGACCACTTCGCCACGCACGTCCAGGCCTTGGAAATGCCCGCCGAGTATCCGGTAGTTGCTGCGCTGGCCGTCGGTGCAGACGCCCAACCTATCTTCCGTGGCGATCGCCACCTGGATGCTCATCACCCACTCCAGACCCGGTACGCCGAGCCCGGTTTGCGCTGTGCTTGTCATCACCCACTCCCGCGCCCAACAGGGCGCTGCTGGCTCGGTTTCAGTAGCGATAGGTCATGTACAGTTCGAGGGCGCTGAACTGTTCGTCGTCGCCGAAGAACTGCTTGGCTGCCGACTTGGCGGTCACCCAGTTGTAGGCCACCGAGCCGGTGAAGCTCGGCGTGGGCGTCCAGTCGACGAACACCACGGTCTCGTCGGCGAAGCGGCGATCATCCATGGCCTGGCCGTTGAAGTTCTTCTCGTCGAGCCAGAACTGGTAGTGGATGGTGCCCACGGCCACGGTGTCGGTCACCCGGCTCCTGAGCGAGAGCTGCTGAACCCGTTCGTTGCTGTTGAACAGAAGGTAGTTGCCCACCACGTCGCCGACCAGCCAACTGCTCCAGTCCACGAACCCCTTGTTGAGCGGGTCCCAGGCCTTCTGGGTGTTGTCAGCCAGGTTGTCGTCACCGGAGAACACGGCGTAGCGGTAGCCGAGCGTCGGGGTGAACGGCAGATCCTGGAACTGGTAATCGGCTTGCGCGTACCAGGCCTTGGCATCGAATTCACGCCCCGAGTCGCCACCGCGCTGCAGCGCATACTCGCCATTGAGGGTCAGGTTCGGCACGCCCGGCAGTTGGCCACGCAAGGCTCGCAGGTTGTAGACCTGCATGCCGTCGCGGCGTGTCGCATTGCTGCTCTTGCTGGCCAGGGTGTCGACCTTCATGGCCATGGCGCCAAGGGTCACCTGGCCGGCCAAGTCATAGTCCAGGTTGGCGCCGGTCATGCGGTAGTCGCCGTAGTGGTCGTCGGTGCGCAGGGTGAATGCCTGGGTCTTGACTGGGCCATGGCTCCAGTCGAGGACCGCCGAATCCTTGAAGGCGGTGCGCGGGCCGAGCCAGTAGGCACCGTCGCCGAACAGGTCGAGGTTGCCATCCATGACGATGAAGCCACTGCCGATGATGTAGTTCTGTCGGCCGGCGGTGAACTTCCAGTCGCCGGCGCGGATACCGACGTAGGCCTCTTCGGTGTTGATGCGGTTTTCGGCGCTGCGGGTGAATCCTCCTGCATCGCCGTCACCGGAGGTGCCGGCGGCTACGGCCGAAGCGCCCGCCAGCAGGCTGAGGGTGTCACTGAGGGAGTAGTCGAGGGTGATGCCCGGTTTGAGGTAAGCCTCCTGCCAGCCGACCTTGGATCCCTTGTTTTCAAGGCTGCGGACGTCTACCGCACCGGCACCGAAGTTGGCGCCACGGGTGGTGACGGAAGCGGCGCCAGCCGTCAGGTTGATTTCGCCCTTGAGGTTCTCGTATTCGAACGAGTAACCCGCCAGGGCCGCTTGGCTGGCCAACGGAATGCCGAGTGCGAGCAACACGCAGGGAATGCGCTTGGACCTGTACATATGAAGCTCCTGTGTATTTTTTTTGTATTACAGGGCAGTGAGCGGTGGCCAAATCGGCCACCGATTGCCTGACGCAGCAGGCAGGAGCGCTGGCGAACCCGCGCTCTTGGATCTTGTTGGTCGAAAAATCAGCGTTGAATCAGCCGCGCAGATGGGCGGTGACGGTCCTGAGCATTTGCACGGTGTCGATATCCAGCTCGGTGACCGCATCGGGCAGCGACGACTGCTTGACGATCACCACCTCGGAGTCGAAGTCGACGAACAGGTACTGGCCATGGATACCGCTGGCCATGATGGCCGGGCTGTGGTCGTTGAAGACGTACCACTGGCTGCGGTAGGAGGCGCCGGGCGTCCAGTCGGAGAAGTCCTTGTGCACGCCGTAGATGGCTGGGTCCGAGCCCTTGGCAATCGCCTCGATCACCGCCTTGTCGATGACCTGGCGGCCGTCGACCTTGCCGCCGTTGCCGAGCATCAGGCCAAAGCGGCCCATGTCGCGCAGGGTGGCATTAAAGCCGGCACCGGCGACGCTGCGGCCCCAGGGGTCGGCCATGAAGTAAGCGTCGCGCTCGCAACCCAGTTGCTGCCATACCGCTTGCAGTTGCTCGGCGCAGGCCACACCACTGGCACGCTCCATCACCCAGGCCAGCACTTCGGTGGTGGCGGTCACATAGTGGAACAGGCCGCCATGCTCGCAGCGCTTACGCAACGACGGCAGGTACTGGTACAGCGACTCGTACTGGGCATATTCGGGCAGCGCCGGCTTGAAGCCACAGGCATAACCGTACTGGGAGCTTTCCGAAGCCGGATCGTCATACAGCTCGGTGTAGTGAACGCCAACGGCCATGTCGAACAGCTGGCGCACGGTGGCGTCACCAAAGGCACTACCGGCCAGTTCCGGCACGTAGCGCTGGGTCTGCGCCTGGGGATCGAGCACGCCGTCGTGGATCAGCTGCTCACCGAGCACGCCGATCAGCGACTTGGTAACCGAGAACATGATGTGGCGGTCACTGGCGACCTGGCCGTTGAAGTAGTTCTCGTACACCACACGGCCCTTGTGCAGTACCAAGAAGCCATCGGTCTTGCTGGCCCGCAGGTTGTCGAGCACGCTGACGGTGCGCCCGCAGGTGCTCTCGAAACTCAGACTCTCTAGCTCTACCGGCGCATGGGCGAGCACCGAGCTCGGCCGCGCACCGGCGGCGACATCGATGGTGGGGCGCAGGCGCGCCAGGTTGCGAAAGCCCCAGCGATTGAACGGCGGCGACATCCAGTTGGCCCAGGTCACGCGCTTTTCCGGCTCGGCAGGGAAACCCTGCATCAGTACGGGCTCTTGTTGTTTTTGGTCGTACATCTCGCTGACTTCCGTATGACGGGAAACCAGGGAGCGGTCGAGAATCTGGTTCATCTGACTCATCCTGGAAATGGCCCTGCGTACGGCAGGTACGGGAAAATAATTAATCCTATTAATTTCTTTAGTCAATAAAATATTTTCCCGATAAAACATAGCCAGCTATCATTGCCGCACCCCCAAATACCCAGGAGCGCCGGTGAGCGGATTACGCGAACGTCAGAAGCAATTACGCCGCGCGGCCATCTCGGCAGCGGCCGTGGCGCTGTTCCAGCGCCAGGGCTTTCGCGAGACCACGGTCGAGCAGATCGCCCGGGATGCCGGCGTCTCGGCCCCCACGGTGTTCAAGTATTTCGGCAGCAAGCACGAGATCATTCTGGAGATGATCAAGGAGTCCGATCACCGCGCTCTGGTCGATGTGCGCAAGCGCATCCGCGATTTCGACGACCCTGTCGACGCGCTCTGCCATCTGGAACACCTGCTGGTCAGCTATGCCCTGGAGGTGCTACCCGCCGCGCTCTGGCGCGAGCTGCTGCCCCTGGTACTGGTGGGCGGCGGCAGCGGCCTGCCCGAGGCCTACCGCCAGATGAACCGCGGCCTGCAGGGCGAAATCGCCAACGTGCTGCGCGAACTGCAGGAGGCCGGCAAGCTGCGCGCCGACCTGGACGTGGAACTCGCCGGTTTCCTGCTCAACGACTATTCCCACCTGCAGCTGCTGCGCCTGACCGCCAGCGACCAGCTGGACCGCCAGACCCACGCCGCCAACGTGCGTGCCAGCACGCGCCTGATCTTCGAAGGGATGCGCGCGTTGCCGGCGTGATGGCCTTCAGACTTCATTAAGGTTCGCCCCCGATAGTGTCTCCACTGCCTAGCCGCTGGAGCGCTGCCAATGATCGATACCGAATGGAACCTTGCCCTCGCGCAGCCTGTTGGCCCGTACGCCGGGCGCAACCTGTCGCTGTCCCTGGTGGCGCAACAGCACGCTGACCGAGAGTCGCTGGAGTGGTTCGTTCGCGAATGCTTCGCCACCGTGCATAACGCCGATATTCGCCATTTCATGCCCACCCTGCTGGCCCTGCGTGACCCCCACGGGGCGTTCTGCGCCGCTGCCGGCGTGCGCATCGCCGACAGCGGCGCGCTGTTTCTCGAGCAGTACCTGCAGCAGCCGATCGAGCGCGTGGTGTCGCGGCTCGCCGGTGCCCCGGTGGAGCGCCGGCAGATCGTCGAGGTCGGCAACCTGGCGGCGCGCAGCGGCGGCAGCGCACGGCTGATCATCGTGGTGATGACCTGGCTGCTGGCCCGGCGCAACCTCGACTGGGTGGTGTTCACTGGCGCGGCTTCGCTGATCAACAGCTTCCAGCGCCTGGGCCTCAACCCGCTGCTGCTCGGTGACGCCGACCCGCAGCGCCTGGGCAGCGAGCAGCACAGCTGGGGCAGCTATTACGCCGGGCGCCCCCAGGTGTTCGCCGGCAGCATCCGCGCCGGCCTCGCCCACCTGCAGGTCAGCGGCATGGCCGCGCGGCTGGGCCTGCCGGCTTCCCTGGAGCACAGCCATGCAGCCTGAGCTGAATGATTTCAAGGCACTGTTGCTGCTCCATGCCCATCGCCAACCGTCGCGTCCGGCGCTGCGCGACGATACCGCGAGCATCGACTACGCACAGCTGTGGAGCGAAATCGAAACGCGCAAGGCGCTGCTGCGCGCTCAGCCCGGCAAGACCCTTGCGCTGATCATGGACAACGGCCCGCAGATGGCGCTCTGGGACCTGGCGGCGCTGTTCGCCGGCATTCCCTGCGTGACCCTGCCGACGTTCTTCACCTGGGCACAGACCGCCCATTGCCTGGCGCAGAGCGGCGTCGACCTGCTGCTGACCGACGCCCCGCTGGCCGAACAACTGGGCGACGCGGGCTTTCGCCAGGCTGGCGGCTTCTGGTCACGGCAACTGCCTGCCCGTGAGCCGCTGCCGGCCGGTACCGCGAAAGTCACCTACACCTCGGGCACCACCGGTACTCCCAAGGGCGTGTGCCTGAGCGCCGAGGCCCTGTTGCGCGTTGCCCATGAGCTGCATGCAGCCAGCCGCCCGGCCGCGCCCAGGCAGTACCTGGCGGTGTTGCCACTGGCCGTGCTGCTGGAGAATCTTGGCGTGTACGCCGCCCTGCTGGCCGGCGCCAGCGTCACCCTGCTGCCCCAGCAGAGTCTGGGTATCGAGGGTGCGACGCGGGTCGACTGGCCGCGCCTGCTCGGCCAGCTGGTACGCCAGCAGACCCAGAGCCTGATCCTGGTGCCGCAGTTGTTACTCGGTCTGATCATCGCCCTCGAACATGGGCAGCTGGATGCCAGCCAATTTCATTTCGTGGCGGTCGGAGGTGCGCGGGTCAGCGACGAGTTGCTCGAGCGCGCCGCACAGCTGAACCTGCCGGTCTACCAGGGCTACGGGCTGTCCGAATGCGCCTCGGTGGTGTGCCTCAACACGCCGGCGTACAACCGGCCTGGCAGCGTCGGCCGCCCGTTGCCCCACGTCGAGGTGCGCATCGCCGAAGACGGTGAAGTGTGGGTGCGCGGCTCGGCGCTGCTGGGTTATCTGGGCGAGGCGCCGTTCGCCGGCGACTGGCTGCCCACCGGCGATATCGGCGCGCTCGACGCCGACGGCTACCTGTTTCTCAAGGGCCGCAAGAAACACCAGTTCACCACCAGCTTTGGCCGCAACGTCAACCCCGACTGGGTCGAGGCCGAACTCACCCAGCGCGGGGTGATCGCCCAGGCCTTCGTGCACGGCGAGGCCATGGATTACAACATCGCCCTGCTCTGGCCCGTCGACCCGGATTGCAGCGACGAGGCCCTGGAGCACAGCGTCGCCTGGGCCAACATCGAGCTGCCCGACTACGCCCGAGTGCATCAATGGCAGCGTTTGTCCGAACCCTTCACTCCGGCAAACGGCTTGCTCACGAGCAACGGTCGCCTGCGCCGCGAGGCCATCCTGGCCCGCCATGCCTACCGCTTTTCAACCCCCGTTGCCCCCAAGGAGCAGCCATGAGTTTCTTCGACGCACTGCAGAACGCCACCGCCCGCGAGCGCGCGGCGCTGTTCGCCACCCCGGTGATCCGCGACGCGCTGGCCGGCCAGGTCAGCCTGCAGGCCTATCGCGCCTTCCTGACCCAGGCCTACTACCACGTGCGTCACACCGTGCCGCTGATGATGGCCTGCGGCGCCCGCCTGCCGGCGCGGCTGGAATGGCTGCGCGCAGCAGTGTGCGAATACATCGAGGAGGAATACGGCCACGAGAAATGGATCCTCAACGACATCAGCGCCTGCGGCGGCGATGCCGACAGCGTGCGCGACGGCCAGCCGTCGCTACCCATCGAGCTGATGGTGAGTTTTCTCTACGACCTGATCGCCCGCGGCAACCCGGTCGGCCTGTTCGGCATGGTCAACGTGCTCGAGGGCACCAGCATCGCCCTGGCCACCCAGGCCGCCGAGGCGATACGCGAAGGCCTGCAATTGCCACCTGCCGCCTTCAGCTACCTGGCCTCCCACGGCTCGCTCGACATCGGCCATATGGACACCTACCGCAGCCTGATGGACCGCCTCGATGACCCCGCCGATCAGGCGGCGGTGATCCATGCCAGCAAGGTGGTGTACCAGCTCTATACCGACATGTTCCGCGGCCTGCCGCGCCTGGAGACAGAACAGCGCCGGGAGCTCAGCCATGCGGCTGTGTGATTGCCGTGTGGTGCTGACCGGCGCCAGCGGCGGCATCGGCCAGGCACTGGCCGAACAATTGTGCGCCGAAGGTGCCCAGGTGATTGCGGTAACCCGCCAGCCGCACGCCCTGGAAGCCCTGCAGCGCCTCTACCCGCAACGCATCCACAGCGTGCAGGCCGACCTGCGCAGCAGCGCCGGGCGGCACGCCGTACTCGACGCGGCGCGGCGCCTGGGTGGCATCAACCTGCTGCTCAACGCCGCCGGCGTGAACCAGTTCGCGCTGTTCGAGCAGGTCGATGACGAGCAGATCGACGACCTCCTGGCAGTCAATCTGGTAGCCACCCTGCAACTGACCCGCGCCCTGCTGCCGACCCTGCGCAACCAGCCCCACGCGCTGATCGTCAACGTCGGCTCCACCTTCGGCTCCATCGGCTATCCGGGCTACGCGGTGTACTGCGCGAGCAAATTCGCCCTGCGCGGCTTCTCCGAAGCCTTGCGCCGCGAACTGGCCGACACCGGAGTCGGCGTGCTCTACGTGGCACCAAGGGCGACCCGCACCGGCATGAACAGCAGCGCCGCCATGGCCCTCAACGAGGCGCTCAACAGCAAGGTCGACGAGCCCCAGCGCGTGGCCTGGCAGGTAACCGGCGCCATCGAGCGCAACCTCGCCGAGCTGTACCTGGGCTGGCCGGAAAAACTCCTGGTACGCCTCAACGGCCTGCTGCCAGGCCTGGTCGACCGAGCAATCCGCAAGCAGCTGCCGACCATTCGCCGTTTCACCCCTATCACCGAGACGCCTCCACGATGAAAACAACCCTGACTCACCTTGCCGTTGCCCTGGCCGCCCTGAGCATCCACACCGGCGCCTGGGCGCTGGATACCGCGGGTACTCAGCAATTGCAAACCATCCAGCAACGCTGGGCGCAGATCCAGTACGACACCCCGCAAGAGCGCAAGGTGGCCGAGTTCGAGAAGCTGGCCGCGCAAGCCGAAGCCTTCACCACGGCTGAGCCGAAAGCCGCCGAGGCGTGGATCTGGAAAGGCATCGTGACCAGCAGCTGGGCCGGCGCCCAGGGCGGCCTCGGTGCATTGGGCAAGGCCAAGCAATCGCGCACTGCCCTGGAAAAAGCCCTGCAGCTCGACCCCGATGCCCTGCAGGGTTCGGCCTACACCAGCCTGGCGGCGCTGTACGACCGGGTGCCCGGCTGGCCCATCGGCTTCGGCGACGCCAAGAAGGCCGACGAGCTGCTGCGCCAGGCGCTGCTGATCAACCCGAACGGCATCGACAGCCTGTATTTCTGGGGCGATCATCTGGCCCGCGAAGGCAAGTACGCCGAGGCCAGGGAAGCGCTGCTCAAGGCCCGGCAAGCCGCGCCGCGTCCCGGCCGCGAACTGGCCGACCAGGGCCGTCAGCGCGAAATTGCTGCTTTACTGGAGGAGGTCGAGCACAAGCTCGACTGATCGCAACCACCCGACCGAGGACACCCATGCGACTGCTTCTGGTGGAAGACGATCTGTCGCTCGGCGAAGGCCTGCGTACCGGGCTGCAGGCCGAGGGCTACACCGTCGACTGGCTGCATGACGGTACCCGCGCCGTACACGCGCTGCTCAGCGAAACCTTCGACCTGGTGGTCCTCGACCTCGGTCTGCCGCGACTGAGCGGCATCGGGGTGTTGCAACAACTGCGCAAGAGCGGCTCGCACCTGCCGGTGCTGATCCTCACCGCCCGCGACGAAACCCGCGACCGGGTCGCCGGCCTGGATGCCGGCGCCGACGACTACCTGGCCAAGCCGTTCGATCTCAACGAACTCAAGGCGCGCATCCGTGCCCTGCTGCGCCGCAGCGCCGGCCGTGGGCGGGCACTGGTCGAGCATGCCGGCATCAGCCTCGACCCGGCCAACCAGCAGGTGCACTATCAGGGCAGCCCGGTAGCGCTGACGCCCAAGGAATACCTGCTGCTCCACGAACTGCTCGCCCACCCGGGCAAGGTGTTCACCCGCGAGCGCCTGGTGCAGCTGCTCTACGGCTGGGACGAGGAAGCGGAAAGCAACACCCTGGAGGTGCACATCTCACACCTGCGCAAGAAGCTGTTCAGCGAGCTGATCAGAACCGTGCGCGGCATCGGCTACCTGGTGGAGGCCTGAGATGACCTCACTGCGGCGGCGTACCCTGGTGCTGGTGCTGGGCCTCTTGCTGCTCGGCACCCTGACCATCAGCCTCTACAACTTTCACGACAGCCGCCACGAAATCGGCGAGATCTATGATGCCCAGCTGGCCCAGAGCGCCCGCCTGCTGCAGGGCGCCATCCATGCCCAATTGCCCGAGGAGCAGCGCCAGGCGCTGTACCGGGCCTTCAACGCCGCGCTGAGCCAGGCGGGTAGCCACCGCATCGGCCACCCTTACGAAGGCAAGATGGCCTTTCAGGTGTGGGACAGGGAGGGGCACAGCCTGATTCGCTCCTCCAGCGCACCGGCCTTCGAGCAGCCGGTCACCACGCCCGGTTTTTCCGACCAG
Source organism: Pseudomonas sp. URMO17WK12:I2 (assembly GCF_003253735.1). Taxonomy (GTDB): domain Bacteria; phylum Pseudomonadota; class Gammaproteobacteria; order Pseudomonadales; family Pseudomonadaceae; genus Aquipseudomonas. The sequence continues at coordinate 599,275 of NZ_QKYW01000002.1, forward strand.
ACCCTCTACGACGTCAATTGGCACGGTTTCCTGCTGCCCGACGAGCGCCACGGGCTGCAGATCTGGGTGGGCGAGCGCGAGGACGTGCGCCAGGATCTGGTCAACCGCATCGTGCGCCACACCCTGATTCCCAACCTGATCGGCATCGTGGTGCTGTCGGCGCTGATCTGGCTGGCCATCGGCTGGGGCCTCAGGCCGTTACAGAACATGGCGCAGATCATCCGCAAGCGCCATGGCGGCTCGCTGGAGCCCTTGCAGCTCACGCCCTTGCCCAGGGAACTGGAGCCGATGCAGGCGGCGCTCAATCGGCTGCTCTCGCAGATCGAACAACTGCTGCAACGCGAACGGCGCTTTATCGGCGATGCTGCCCACGAGATGCGTACGCCTTTGGCGACGTTGCGCATCCACGCCCAGAACGCCCTGCAGGCCAGCCAGGCCGAGCCACGTAACAAGGCCCTGAACCATCTGCTCGGCGGAGTCGACCGGCTGACCCGGGTGGTCAACCAGCTGCTGACCCTGGCCCGCGTCGAGCCGCAAGTAGCTCGCCAGGCCTGGCAACCGGTCGACCTCGAGGCCACCGTGCGCCAGGCCCTGGTGGAGCTGACCCCATGGATGCTCGGCAAGGGGCTGGAGCTGGCCCTGGAGGTGCAGCCCGGCCGCTACCTGATCCACGGCGATGGGCCACTGGTCGAGATCGCCCTGCAGAACCTGGTCACCAATGCCGCCAACTTCTCGCCTGAGGGCGCCGAGGTCGAGGTGCTGCTCAGTACAGACGGCGAGCAGCATCTGGTCCTCAGCGTGCGTGACCACGGGCCGGGCATCGACGAGGAGAAGATCGAGCGCCTGTTCGAGCGTTTCTACAGCCGCGACAATCCCGGCGGTGCGGGCCTTGGCCTGTCGATCGTGGAGATGATCGCCAGCCATCTGGGTGGCAGCATCACCCTCGGCAACCACCCGGACGGCGGCCTGCTGGCCACCTTGCTGCTGCCCCGTGCGCCGCACGACGAACCCTGATTTTTCCCAACCGTAATCCCGAGAGGTCACCATGAGCAGCCCAGGCGCCCACCCCAACAACGATGCGCAGACGTCGCCCCGCTACAGCGCCACCAGCCGCCGCCTGCACTGGCTGATGGCCGTCCTGGTGGTGTTGGCCTATATCCTGATCACCAGCCGCAGCTGGTTCGAGAAAGGCAGCGACCCGCGCCTGTTCGTGGTGCAGGGCCACTTCTGGGTCGGCATCGCAGTCTTCGCCCTGGTGCTGCCACGCCTGCTGGCGCGCTTCGCGAGCCCGACGCCAGCCATCGTGCCAGCGCTCAACCCGCTGATCCGCCTGGCCTCGCAGGTTACCCATATCGCCTTGTATGGCTTTCTGCTGCTGCAACCGCTGATGGGCATGCTGGTGGTGTTTCTCGAGCGCGGCGGCATTCCCCTGGGCGGGCTGACGCTGCCCTCGCCCTTCGAGCTGAATCCGCACCTGGCGCACCGCATCGAGGACCTGCACATCACCGTCGGTACTGCGTTCTACTACGTGATCGCCCTGCATATCGCCGCCGTGCTCTGGCACCACTTCCTGCGCCGCGACAACGTGCTCAAACGCATGATCTAGACGCTGCGTAGTCATCCGACGGTCGCCTTGCGCACCCCGGCACAGATCAAAAAATACGGATTCTTTATGCGCCACTAGTTGTGTCCGGAGCGATTTTCGAGGTAAATCGCGTCCAGATATTTCAGGTGGCGTGATTCGAGCCTGGGCATGCAGCGGAAAAACACGTGGTCACGGGCAGATTCAGCCCCACGCCTGACAACCGTTTCGGCCTTCGCAGACGTCACCCGCGAACCGACTGCACGCTGCCGGCCTTGCCTGGCGGCGTGCCTTGGCATTCCACGGGCAGAGAGCATCGCAGGCATGGCACACCGCTTCAGCGCTCACCCGATGGTTGCCGACCGCAACGCAGGCTACCCGGTCCCTCAACAGGGCCGGCAGCTGCCAGGCAACGCATCGATCAACAACACCACGCGTTGCCCGGAACAATCCACCTCTCTCATGAGCCAGACGTAACCCTCCATGTTCGAACTATTCAGCGGGCTTGATGCCTGGTTGGCGCTGAGCCTCGCACTCGCCCTGCTCTTCGTCCTCACCTTCGAATTCATCAACGGTTTCCACGACACGGCCAACGCCGTCGCCACGGTCATCTACACCAAGGCCATGCCGCCAAATCTGGCGGTGATCATGTCGGGCATCTTCAACTTCCTCGGCGTGTTGCTCGGCGGCGTCGGCGTGGCCTATGCCATCGTCCACCTGCTGCCGGTGGAGCTGCTGATCAACGTCAACACCAGCCGCGGCCTGATCATGGTGTTCTCGCTGCTGGCCGCGGCCATCACCTGGAACCTGGGTACCTGGTACTTCGGCATTCCGGCGTCCAGCTCGCACACCCTGATCGGTTCGATCCTCGGCGTGGGCCTGGCCAATGCGCTGCTCACCGACATTCCCCTGGGTGATGGCGTGAACTGGCAGAAGGCGATCGATATCGGCCTGTCGCTGGTGTTTTCGCCGGTCGCCGGCTTCGTGGTCGCCGCCCTGCTGTTCCTGGCGCTCAAATACTGGATGCCGACCCCCAAGGTGCACAGCACACCGGTGCTGCGCAAGGAAACCAAGGGCAAGAACAAGCCACCGTTCTGGAACCGCCTGGTGCTGATCGTCTCGGCCATGGCGGTGAGCTTCGTGCATGGTTCCAACGACGGCCAGAAAGGTATCGGCCTGATCATGCTGGTGCTGATCGGCATCGTGCCGGCCAAGTTCGTGCTCGACCTGAACAGCACCACCTACCAGATTTCCCGTACCCGCGATGCGGCCATTCACCTGGGTGAGTTCTACCAGCGCAATGCGCCAACCCTGCGCGAGTACCTGGCCCTGGGCCAGGCTGCCAATACCGAGCTGCCCAAGCAGTTCCGTTGTGACCCCAAGCTCACCGAGCCGACCATCAACGGCCTGCTGCGCACCCTCGATGGCGTCAACGACTACCGCGACCTCAGCGAAGAGGCGCGTATCGACATCCGCCGCTACCTGCTGTGTCTCGACGACTCGGCGAAGAAGGTCGGCAAGCTGCCGGACCTGCCGGCGCGGGAGAAGGCCGACCTCGACAAGCTGCGCAAGGACCTGACCGCCACCACCGAGTACGCGCCCTTCTGGGTGATCATTGCCGTGGCCCTGGCCCTGGGCATCGGCACCATGGTCGGCTGGAAGCGCGTGGTGAAGACCGTCGGCGAGAAGATCGGCAAGCAGGGCATGACCTATGCCCAGGGCATGAGCGCGCAGATCACCGCGGCCTGCGCCATCGGCCTGGCCAACGTCTACAGCCTGCCGGTGTCGACCACCCACGTATTGTCCTCGGGCGTGGCCGGCACCATGGTCGCCAACCGCAGCGGCCTGCAGGGCAGCACCATCAGCAATATCCTGCTGGCCTGGGTGCTCACCCTGCCCACCTCCATGGCCCTGGCCGCCGGCCTGTTCTACGTCTCGACGCTGATCTTCGGCTGATCGAACCACGAGGCACCTGCCCCCAGGTGCCTCGTCTCTCTACGCTAATCGCAGCTCCAGCGCATGCTCTGCGCCAGGATATGCGGGTGGCTGTCGATAGGCTCCCACTCGTCCATGAACACGAACCCGTGCCGCTGGTAGAACTGCACGGCCCGGGTGTTCTCGGGAGCGACTTCGAGAAACAGCGCCTCCAGGCCTAGCTCCACCGCACGCGCCTTCACCGCTGCCACCAGCTCGTCGGCCACGCCTGCACCCCGTGCCGCCGGCTCGACCCACATGGCGATCAGCTCATAGCGGGCGGGATCTCGAAAGCCCGCGCCCACCAGGCCGACCGGCCTGTCATCGTCGAAGGCCAACCAGAACCGCGTCCTCTCGCCCGCCGCCCGCACCTGCCACTGGGCATCGCTGTCGGCCGCTGCCGTCTGGTAACTGACGCCAAAGGCGGTCGGCGTGTCCTGCAGGGCGGCCAGACGGATCTGTTTCAGCAGCAGCCAGTCTTGTTTCTGCGTGACGCGGATTTCCATAGGTGTCCCGTTTAGCGATTTGAAAGAGTCAGGGTCATTCACGACCATCCGGAAATCTCATGGCTCGCGGAGTCGCTCTGAACGCACCGAAAGCCACAGTAGACATAGAAAGCGGCACCCGCCTGGGTATCCGTCAGCAGGCGCACCGTCTGAAAATGCGGCGCCGCACGCGCCAAAAGCGCCTGTACCAAAGTCTCACCGGCGCCTTGACGCCTTGCCGCCGGGGCAACATAGAATCTCCTTAAGCGCCCGCTCTGCCCGCAGGCATGGGGATCACGGGATAGCCCACCAATGGCGATCAGCTCTCCCTCACGCCAGACACCCAGCAGGCATTCGCCAGGCTGGTCGAAGCGATTCGAGCCGTTCTCCCACTCCAGCAGCAGACGCGTGAGGAACCTGAAGCCTTCGGATATCGCGGCGGCCTCGAGCGCCACGATGCCGTCCGGCAATGCCCTGATCTCCCGTACCTCCAGACCACTCATCGAGCCGCTCCCGCCATCCAGATGATCGACTGATCATTTTCCACAGGCTCGTCACGCGCAGCCAGCCCGAACGACCCAATGCCGGCCTCGATTCTATGCCTGGAACCGACAACGGCGCTTCTGAGAACTGCGCATCAGCCCATGGCGATTCGGGCCTGTAACATCGCACCACGACCCTACCTGAGCCGGCAGCCCACAAGATCTGGTGCATTCCGGGAATGCGATGCGATGAAGCACAGACTCACACAACTGGCGATTGCACTGGCGGTCATTCTGGCGGCGCTGAGTGCTCTGTTCGTTGCCACCGCTTACTGGGCCGTGCCGACCGCCCAGGTGCGCAATGAGGCGGCCGCAGCCGTGCAGGTGGTGGCCCGGTGGCGTGACCGAAGCCGCGACCTGGGCGCGATTCGGCCGGGGCAGACCGTGGCGTTCAAGGTGCCTGGCGAAGGCGGCATCCGCTTCAGCGTGGCCTATGCCGATGGCCGCCAGGTGACCAGCCCCGAGATGTATTACACCCTGACCACCACCGTGCGGGCAGTGGTCAGCGAGCAGTCCGTCAGCGTCGATAGCGAGCTGGGTCTGGCAACCGCTGACCAGGATCCGCGCAGGGGGCCTGGCCAGGGTCGCTAATGCGCTGCCCGCTGCGAATCAGCCCAGCGAGTCCAGCCCCAACACACGCGCGCACTCGGCCAACGAGCGACGCTGGGTCTCGGCGTACAACGCCAGCTCGTCGTGCACCGTGGCGCCAAGGGCGGCATGGAAAGCCTGCTGGTTGGAGGTGGCGCCGTAGCTGACCTGGGCATCATCGCCGAGGTTGGACTGGAAGATCCCCGCGGCGCTTACCGGCAGAAAATCCTCGTAGACCAATGGCTCGAAATGCACGTGGCCGGCCTCGATCAGCGCCTCCAGGCTGCGCGGCCTGGCTTGATCCTGGCACGCGGCCTTGCCGGCCTCGGTGACGAAGTAGCGGAAGTAGGCCAAGCCCTCGCGGCGCATGGCCGGGTAGCTGTCCGGGAAGGCTTCGAAACGTTGCTCCAGCAAATCGGCGTAGCGCTGGGCATTGACCTCGTTGGGAAATTCGCCCAGGTCTTCGCGGGCCTCGCCCAGCAATTGGTCGTACAGCGCGCGACCGGCAGGCGTCAGCGCCGCACCGCGTTGTTCGATCTCGCCGAAGCGCGCGGTATGGCTACCGACCGCGCCACTCTGACCGACGAACGCCACCGGCTCCTGCAGCGCCTTGAAACTGGTCTGGCGCAGCAGGATCGGGCACTGCCGGCGAGGCGGCCCCTCGACCACCGCCTTGGGGGTGATGCCACGCCGGGGCATGGCTGCCTGCACCTCGTCGATATCCAGCGTGCGCGGCGTCAGGTGGTTGATGTGCGGCCCCTTGAAGGCCACCACGTCGGCGATCAGGCGGTGCTGGCCGTGCAGCCGTTCGTATTCGGCGGCAGTCACCGTAGCCTCGGTGTGCCAGCGGAAGGTTTCCAGGGCTTCACTGACGAACGCCTCGGCATCGGCGGCATTCAGGCCGCCCTGGGCTTCGCACTGCTGGATCAGCGCTCGTGCGCGCGGGGTGAAGATATCGCGCTTGGCGAGAGTCGCGGCGACCCGCTCACGCAGCGCTTCATCCTCGATCAGTTCCAGGCGCAGCAGCGAGGTGAACACGCGAAACGGGCTGACCTGCAGCTCGGCTTCGTGCACGGCGCGAAAGGCGGTGGAATGCACCGGCACACCGGCCGAACTGAGGTCGTAGTAACCGACCGGCTGCATGCCCATGACCGCGAACAGGCGGCGGATGGTCGACAGCTCCTCGGCGGTGCCCACGCGAATGGCGCCGTGGCGCTCCATGGACAGGCGTTCGATTTCACCGGTCCACTCAAGCTGCTGCTTCAGCGCTGCAGAACTGGCCAGCGCCTGGGCGTTGGTGTCCGCCACCAGGTCGAGCAGGTCGCCATACAGCGGCACTTCGGTGCGGTACATGGCGGACATGGCGCTGGAAAACTGCGCGCGGATTTGAGAGGGGTCGATGAATCCTGTGTTGCTCATGGTGGCGAAAGCCTCCTGCCGCTTTATAGGGTGCCCCACATGTGCCTCTGGGAGCAGCCCAGATGGCCGGCGCGAGAGCAGAATACGCCTATCAAAGCGGGTTGCCGGGCCCTGCCACAAGCGAAATAAAGTGCTGCCGTCATTCCTTAAATTCAGGAACTGGCGCAGTAGCGCCCGCACCGGCCCTGGCCTTTTCCAGAATCCAGTCGATCAGCGCCCTGACCTTCGGCACCTCGGCGGACTGCTCGGCGAAGGCGATGAAGTGCGCACCCTGGCTGGGCTTGTAGTGCTGCCAGGGGATCACCAGCTTGCCTTCCTGCAGCTCCTCGAGCACCAGAAAGCGCGGCACCAGTGCCACCCCACAGCCCGACTCGGCCGCGCGGATGCACATGTAGAAGGTGTCGAAGCGCGGCCCGTGGTAGCTGTTCTCGGTGCTGATGCCCTGCTCCTCGAACCACTCGTGCCAGGCGCCGGGCCGCGAGGTGCACTGCAACAGCACCAGGCTGGTCAGGTCGCCGGCATCGAGCAGCGGCTCCTCGGGCAGCAGATCCGGCGCGCACACCGCAATCACCTCCTCGCCGAACAGCTCAATGCAGGTGGCACCCGGCCAGGAGCCAGTGCCATAGAAGAACGCCACGTCGGCCTTGGCCTGCACCAGATCGAAGGGCTCCAGCTCATTCTTGATATCCAGATGGATAGTCGGGTGGCGCCGGGAAAAGCCCTTGAGATTGGGCACCAGCCAGCGCGCGCCGAAGGTCGGCTGAGTGGCGACCTTGAGCACCTCGGTTTCGCCGCCGTAGGAGAGGATGTAGCGGCTGGACATATCCACCTGGGTGAGGATCCTGTTCACCTCGGCCAGGTACAGCTCACCGGCCGGGGCCAGCTGCAGGCGGCGGCGCACGCGGTGAAACAGCGGGTGCTGGAGCATGTCCTCGAGCTGCGCCACCTGCTTGCTCACCGCGCTCTGCGTCAGGTGCAGTTCCTGGGCGGCGCGGGTGAAGCTCAGGTGCCTGGCCGCGGCCTCGAAACATTGCAGGGCGGTCATGGTTGGCAGCAGGCGTTTGGACATGGGCTTCTCGGGGTCAGACGGGGCGACTTGATTCCATGACGGAATGATATGGTGCGTAAACGTCGTTTGTTGAGTGCCGGTTGGGGATTAATACTGATCCTTATCGCGGATTTCAACTTCACGCCTCAGGAGATCGCCATGGTCAACCCGCTACTCGAACGCCTCGGTGTCAGCGCCAGCGCCTACCAAGGCGGCAGTCACGGGGTGTACACACCGATCGACGGCAGCCAGATCGGTAGCCTGAACCTGGAGGGCGCCGTCGCGGTACGTGCCAAGATCGCTGCAGGCCACGAGGCCTTCCTGGCCTGGCGCAAGGTACCGGCGCCGCGCCGTGGCGAGCTGGTGCGCCTGTTCGGCGAAGTGCTGCGCGAACACAAGGCCGACCTCGGCGAGCTGGTGTCCATCGAAGCCGGCAAGATCACCCAGGAAGGCCTGGGCGAAGTGCAGGAAATGATCGATATCTGCGACTTCGCCGTCGGCCTGTCGCGCCAGCTCTACGGCCTGACCATCGCTTCCGAGCGCCCTGGCCACCATATGCGGGAAACCTGGCACCCGCTGGGCGTGGTCGGGGTGATCAGCGCCTTCAACTTCCCGGTGGCGGTGTGGGCGTGGAACACCGCCCTGGCCCTGGTGGCCGGCAACGCGGTGATCTGGAAACCCTCGGAAAAGACCCCGCTGACCGCCCTCGCCTCCCAGGCGCTGCTGGCCAAGGCGCTCAAGCGCTTCGGCGGCGACGCTCCAGAAGGTCTGGCGCAACTGGTCATCGGTGACCGTGAAGCCGGTGAAGTGCTGGTCGACGACCCGCGCGTACCGTTGATCAGCGCCACTGGCAGCACCCGCATGGGCCGTGAAGTCGCGCCCCGCGTGGCGGCTCGTTTCGGCCGCAGCATCCTTGAGCTGGGCGGCAACAACGCGATGATCCTGGCGCCGAGTGCCGACCTCGACCTGGCCGTACGCGGCATCCTGTTCAGCGCCGTGGGTACAGCCGGCCAGCGCTGCACCACCCTGCGCCGCCTGATCGTCCATCGCTCGATCAAGGACGAGGTGGTGGCACGGGTCAAGGCCGCCTACGCCAAGGTGCGCATCGGCGACCCGCGTGAAGGCAACCTGATCGGCCCGCTGATCGACAAGCAGGCGTTCAGCGCCATGCAGAACGCCCTGGCCAAGGCCCGCGATGAAGGCGGCCAGGTAGTCGGCGGCGAGCGCCAGCTGGCCGACCGTTACCCCAATGCCTACTACGTTTCGCCGGCCATCGCCGAGATGCCCGCGCAGAGCGAGGTGGTGCGCCACGAGACCTTCGCACCGATCCTCTACGTTCTCGCCTACGACGACTTCGAAGAGGCGCTGCGCCTGAACAACGAGGTGCCCCAGGGCCTGTCGTCGTGCATCTTCACCACCGACGTGCGTGAAGCCGAAGCCTTCCAGGGCGCTGCCGGCAGCGACTGCGGCATCGCCAACGTCAACATCGGCACCAGCGGCGCGGAAATCGGCGGCGCCTTCGGTGGCGAGAAGGAAACCGGTGGCGGTCGCGAGTCCGGCTCCGACGCCTGGAAGGCTTACATGCGTCGGCAGACCAACACCGTCAATTACTCCCGCGAACTGCCGCTGGCCCAGGGCATCGTGTTCGACTGATTGGCGACTTTGGGAGCGGGCGGGTACGCCCAGGCCATGTCCGCCATTTCGCGCGCATGGCGCGCTCCCACATGGTGCGTGGAGCCCTGCTGCAAGCCGGTGGCCCAACCGCCACCGCTATCTGGAAAGGAACGCGAGATGAGTGGATTCCAGCAAAGGTGTCTCTGGGAAGTGGCGACTCCAGCGCCGATTGACGCCGGTGCCCTGGTTGGCGAAGTGAAGGCCGATGTATGCGTCATCGGCGGCGGGATCACCGGGCTGTCGGCGGCACTGCAGCTGCTCGAGGCGGGCAAGCGCGTGTGCGTGCTGGAAGCCCTCGAGGTCGGCCATGGCGGTTCGGGGCGCAACGTGGGCCTGGTCAACGCCGGCACCTGGATCAAGCCTGACGATGTCGAGGCCACCCTCGGTGAAAAGGTCGGCGGCCGCCTCAACAAGCTACTGGGCGATGCGCCGGCCAAGGTGTTCGAGGCCATCGCGCGCTATCAGATCGATTGCCAGGCGCGCCATGAGGGCACCCTGCACATGGCCCACAACGCCACCGGCCTGGAAGACCTCAAGGCCCGCGAAGCGCAGTGGCGCCGCCGCGGCGCGGATGTCGAGCTGCTGACCGGCGCGGCCTGCCTGGAGCATTGCGGCACCGACAAGATCACTGGCGCGCTGCTGGACCGTCGTGCCGGCACCATCAACCCCATGGGCTACACCAAGGGCCTCGCCGCTGCCGTGCTGCGCCTGGGGGGCATCTTGCATCAGCAATCACCAGTGAGCGAACTGCACAGGCAGGCGGATGGCTGGCTGGTACGCACCGCCCAGGGCACGGTCAGCGCCGAGAAGGTGGTGATTTCCACTGGCGCCTACACCGAGGGCGACTGGACCGAAGTGCAGCGCAGCTTCTTCCGCGGCTATTACTATCAGGTCGCGTCAAAGCCACTGAGCGGCTCGGCGGCTGACGCCGTGTTGCCCCATGGCCAGGGTTCGTGGGACACGCGCACGGTGCTGAGCAGCATCCGCCGCGATGCTCAGGGCCGCCTGCTGCTGGGCAGCATGGGCAAGTCGAACAACAAGCCCGACTGGTTCGTACGCAGCTGGGCGGATCGCATTCAGGGTCATTACTTCCCGCAGCTCGGCAAGCTCGACTGGGACATGCACTGGACCGGTTGCATCGACTTCACCCCGGACCACCTGATGAAGCTGTTCGAGCCGGCGCCCGGCGTGGTGGCGGTAACCGGCTACAACGGCCGCGGCAACACCACCGGCACCGTGGTCGGCCACGCCCTGGCCGACTACCTGCTCAAGAGCGACAGCAGCGTGCTGCCCATTCCGCTGTCGCGGATGAAAGCGCTGCGCAGCGCCGGGCTGCGCGCCTGCTATTACGAAGCGGGCTTCTCGCTGTACCATGCCGGACAGTGCCTGCGGGTGATCCTTTAGAACCTGTTCACGGTCTTTTTAGGCGACACTGATGAGGCAGCTACAAGGCAGAAGCAGACATTGGAAGCGGCTGCTTTTGTGGGAGGGGCTTTAGCCCCGATGTGCCTGCCTAGGCGCAAAGAACTCGAGGCTAAAGCCTCTCCCACAACCTTTGCTCACCGGCCGCTCCCGCCACTTAGCCGTCAAATCGACGAAGTCTTAGGATGGGTGAAACCCATCAAATTGCGATGGGTTTCACCTACGCGGCCCGCCCCATCCTACACATGCAGCTGCAATCTCATCCGGTGGGAGCGGGCCATGCCCGCGAAAATCGCGAAGTTGAACAGGCGCTCCCTGCCCTACCTCGTGGCAGGAAGCACCACCAACCAGCCCGTTATTGCAAATGCTCCAGCAAAGCCTGGATCGGATGGCGCAACGTGGCGTTCTTCAGGCGCGCCACCTGGCTGCGGCATGAATAGCCGGTCGCCAGGGGCTCGGCGGCGGCGCCGGAATCCAGCGCCGGCTCCCAGGACTGGGCGAAGATCGTCCGTGAGGTTTCCAGGTTGCGCGCCTCGTGCCCGTAGGTGCCGGACATGCCGCAGCAACCGGTGGCCTCGGCGGCCACCTGCAGCCCGGCCTGCTCGAACACCTTCAGCCACATCGCCGCGCTGGGCGCCGCGTTGGTCTTCTCGGTGCAGTGGCCCAGCAGCCGGAACGCCACGTTCTTGGCCGGCAGCTTGGGCTGGCCGTCGAGGGCCTTGAGCAGCCATTCCTGGGGCAGCAGCACGTCCGGGCATTCGAGGCCGGCGATCTTGCGGTACTCCTGGCGGTAAACCAGGGTCATCGCCGGGTCCAGCCCCACCAGCGGAATGTCGAAGCCGGCCAGCGCCTGCAGGCCCTTGGCGGTGCGCCGTGCGGTGCGCTCGAAGGCCGGCAGGAAGCCTTGCACGTGCAGTGGCTTGCCGTTGGCCATGAACGGCGCCAGCCACACGCGATAGCCCATCCGACTGGCCAGTTCGATGAAGGCGGCGAACACCGGCGTCTCGAAATAGCGGGTAAAGGCGTCCTGCACCAGGATCAGGCTCTTGCCCCGCTGCGCCGCGCTCAGCCGCCCCAGCTCGGCCGGCGTGGCAACCGTCAGGCGATGGCGCGCGGCCAGGGCCTTGAAGTCGAAGTCGCTGAGCAGCGGGCTGTCGACCATGCCGATGCGCTCGGCCAGCAGGCGCGTCACCAGGGGCGAGCCCATCACCCCGTTGTACAGCCGCGGCATGCGGGCGAACAGCGGCAGGCTGAACTCCAGCGAGCCGATCAGGTAGTCGCGCAGCGGGCGCAGGTAACGCTGGTGATAGCGTTCCAGAAAGCGCGAGCGAAACTCCGGCACGTTGACCTTGACCGGGCACTGGCCCGCGCAGGATTTGCACGCCAGGCAACCGGCCATCGCCTCGTAGACCTCGTGGGAGAAGTCGCCCTCGCCGGCCCGGGAATGGCGCCAGCGGCTCGGCAGGCTGCGCAGGAAATCCAGCGGGCCGCTGGCGATCGGCGCCAGTACGTCGACCCCGGCCTGGCCCTGCAGACGCAGCCACTCGCGTACCAGCGAGGCCCGGCCCTTCGGCGAATGCACGCGCTGGCGGGTGGCCTTCCAGGACGGGCACATGGCGTCGTCCGGGTCGAAGTTGTAGCAGGCACCGTTGCCATTGCAGTGCACCGCAGTGCCGTAGCTCTGCCACACACGCTCGTCGATCTGCCGGTCGAGGTCGCCACGCAGGGTCACTTGGTCGATCTTCAGCAGCGCCTCGTCACTGCCCAGGGGCGTGGCGATCTTGCCGGGGTTCAGCTGGTTGTAGGGGTCGAACGCGCCCTTCAGTGCCTGCAGCGAGGCATACAGCTCGCCGAAGAACGCCGGCGCGTATTCCGAACGCACGCCCTTGCCGTGCTCGCCCCACAGCAGGCCGCCATAGCGCTGGGTCAGGGCCGCCACCGCGTCGGAAATCGGGCGGATGGCCGCGGCCTGTTTCGGGTCCTTCATGTCCAGCGCCGGGCGCACGTGCAGCACGCCGGCATCGACGTGGCCGAACATGCCGTAGGTCAGGCCGTGGCCGTCGAGCAGCGCGCGGAACTCGGCGATGAAGTCGGCGAGGTTTTCCGGCGGCACCGCCGTGTCCTCGACGAATGGCTGGGGGCGCACTTCGCCGTCGACGTTGCCGAGCAGGCCCACCGCGCGCTTGCGCATCGCGTAGACCCGCGACACCGCTGCCCGCCCGCTCGCCAGGGTGTGGCCGAGCCTGACCACGCCAGTGTCCTGCTGGATATGCTGGATGAAACGCTCGACGCGGCCGCTGACCTCATCGGGGTCGTCGCCGCTGAATTCCACCAGGTTGATGCCCAGGGTCGGCCGCTGGGGATCTTCGGGGAAGTACTCGGCCACGCCATGCCAGACGATATCGTTCATCGCCAGCAGCAGCACCTTGGAATCCACGGTCTCGATGGACAGCGGCTGCAGGGTGATCAGCGAGCGGGCATCGCGCAGCGCATCCATGAAGCCGGCGTAGCGCACGTTGACCAGCACCGAATAGTTGGGAATCGGCAGCACGTTGAGGCGCGCCTCGACGATGAAGCCCAGGGAGCCCTCGGAGCCGCACAGCACGCTGTTGAGGTTGAAACGCCCGTCCGCCTCGCGCAGGTGCGCCAGGTCGTAGCCGGTCAGGCAGCGGTTGAGCTTCGGAAAGGTCGCTTCGATCAGCGCCGCCTTTTCGCGCTGGATCTGCTCGGCGCACTGGTACACCTGGCCGGTGCGATCCGTGCGGCCCAGTTGTTCGTTCAGGGTCGACTCATCCACCGGGTGGCTGTGCAGGCGCTCGCCACCGAGCAGGATGGTGGTCAGTTCCAGCACGTGGTCGCGGGTCTTACCGTAGGTGCAGCTGCCCTGGCCGCTGGCGTCGGTGTTGATCATGCCGCCGATGGTCGCGCGGTTGGAGGTCGACAGCTCCGGGGCGAAGAACAGGCCATGGGGCTTGAGCGCCGCGTTGAGCTGATCCTTGACCACCCCGGCCTGCACCCGCACCCAACGCTGTTCGGCATTGATCTCCAGGATGCGGTTCATGTGCCGCGACAGGTCGACCACCACGCCGTCGGTGAGCGACTGGCCATTGGTGCCGGTGCCGCCGCCGCGTGGCGTCAGCTTGACGCTGCGGTGCGCAGGCTCGCTGACCACCCGGGCGAGCACCTGCACGTCGTCTTCATCGAGGGGGAACACCGCCGCCTGGGGCTGGCGCTGGTAGATGGAGTTGTCGGTCGCCAGCACGGTGCGGCTGGCGTGGTCACGGGCGATCTCGCCACGAAAGCCGGCAGCGCCGAGCGCGTCGAGAAAGGCCAGGTAATGGGCCTGGGTCGGTTGCGGGGCACTCAGGCTGGCGATCATCGGTATATTTCCAAGTGGACACCTACACGCCTGCTAGCGGGCGATTGCATCAGGCTTCTAATGCGCCCATTTTCGGCAGCATGCGCCTGTGCTACAAGGGTATTTGCCGTAGCAATCCATGAGCTTTATGAATGAATCTGCGCAGACTGACGCCGTCGATGTCCCTGCTGCTGGCCTTCGAGTCGGCGGCGCGCCACCAGAGCTATACCCGTGCGGCCGCCGAGCTGTCGCTGACCCAGAGTGCGGTGAGCCGCCAGGTGCAGGCGCTGGAAGCCTTCCTGGGCATCACCCTGTTCCAGCGCGAAGGCCGTAACGTGGTGCTCACCGATGTCGGCCGGCTGTACGCCGACACCCTGTCCGACGCCCTGGCAAGCATTCGCAACGCGACCCTGCAGGCCATCGACTACGGTTCCGGCGGCGGCACCCTGCGCCTGGCCTTGTTGCCGACCTTCGGCTCGAAATGGCTGCTGCCGCGGCTGCACGAGTTCTACGCCGCCAACCCGGGCGTGCAGGTGCATATCCATTCGCGTATCCACGCCGATTTCAGCGACGGCCAGCTCGACGCCGCGATCTGCGTGGGCGATGGCGCCTGGCCGGAGCTGACGGCCCACCCGCTGCTCGATGAATCCATGGTACTGATCGCCAGCCCGGCGATTCTCGCGGCCGGTGAGCCGCTGACGCCCGAGCTGGCGGCCAGGCAGTTGCTGCTGCAGGTCGCCAGCCACCCGCCGATGTGGACCACCTGGTTCGCCCGGCATGGGGTGAACAGCGGGCAACTGCAGGCCGGCCCCAGCTTCGAGCTGACCTCGCACCTGATCCAGGCCGTGCGCGCCGGCATCGGCGTCGGCCTGGTGCCCCAGGTGCTGGTCGAGGAAGAACTGCGCCAGGGCCAGCTGCGCACCACCGGCACGCCGGTTGCCAGCGGCCGCACCTACTTTCTCGCCTACCCCAGACGCAATGCCGTGCTGCCGGCGCTGGGGGTGTTCCGCCAGTGGCTGCTCGACGGCGTGGCCAATGGCGGCGAGTGTGGCTGATTTTCAGCACTGCCACTGCCTGTTACTGATGATTCGATAACGTCGCCAAGCGATTGGCCACCACGAACAAGCCCAGGCCGATCAGGCAGACCACCGTCTGAGTAGCGCCGAGGGTGGTTACGGGGGCGAATTCCAGCACCGAGACCAGCCAGGTGGTGATCGCTGCCGCGCCCATGGTCAGAAAGCCGAGCAGCGCCGAGGCCAGCCCCGCTTCCTTGCCGAACGGCCCCATGGTGATGGCGGTGCCCAGCGGGTTGGCCAGGCCCATGCCCCACAGAAACGTGACCATCGACAGCGAGTACCAGGCCAGGCCGGGGTCGCTGGGGCCGATCAGCAACAGGCCGCCGGCCAGCACGGCGGTGGCGAGGCCGACCGAGGCGACCCGGCGGCTGCCGAAGCGGCGGCCCAGGCGTGGCGCGACCAGGCCGGCGGCGAACACCACGAACACGGTCGCGGCGAAGTACAGCCCAGCCTGCAAGGAAGACAACCCCATGCCGGTCATCAGGATCGCTGGCGCCGCGCCGAAGGAGGCGAACAGGCCGCTCATCAGCAGGCTCACGGCAACGGCGGGCAGAATGAATCGGCCGTCGCCGAGCAGCCGGCCATACGCCCCCCATCACTTGCGGCACGGACTGCATGACGCGACGTTCCGGCGGCAGCGTTTCGCCAAGGCCACGGGCGTAGAAGAACGCGATGACGATTGCCGCAATCCCCACCATCACGAAGATCGCCCGCCAGCCCAGGGCGGTGGTCAGCAGGCTGCCCAGCAACGGTGAGAAACCGGGGGCCGTCGCGGTAGCGATCATGGTCAGCGACAGGGCCCGCGCCAGCGTCTCGCCCTCGAACAGATCACGGGCGATGGCCCGCGCCAGCACGGCGGCGGCGCAGACGCCCAGGGCCTGGATCACCCGCCCGGCGATCAGTATGTCGAGCGAACTCGCCAGACCGGCCACCAGCGTGCCGAGCACGAACAGCGTGAGCCCGCCGAGTACCAGGCGCTTGCGACCGAAGCGGTCGGCCAGCGGCCCCACCACCAGCTGCGCGAGCGCGAAGGTGATGAAGAAGCTGGAAAGCGTCAGCCCAAGCTCGCGGGAAGACACCCCAACTGCCGGCCAATCTCCGGGAACGCCGGAAGAATGATGTTGGTGGACAGCACGCTGATCGCCGACAGTCCTGCCAGCAACGCGACCACCCTGCCCGTCAGCGCTGTGCCATCTGGTACGGCCATCACGCTGGCGCTTGCCGCGGCTCCGGGCTGCGCCTTCATCACGCCCCCTCCCAGCGACGAAACAGCACGCTGGCATTCACCCCGCCAAAGCCGAAGCCATTGGAGAGTGCATGGGTGATCGGCATCGGGCGGGCGTTCAGCGCGACCAGATCGAGCCCCGCCGCGGCTTCGTCGGGGTCGTTGAGGTTCAGGGTCGGCGGCGCGATCTGGTCACGCAGCGCCAGCACCGTGAAGATCGCTTCGAGACCGCCGGCGGCTCCCAGCAAATGACCCGTAGCGGATTTGGTCGAGCTGATCGCCACGCCTGCACTCACACCGAACACGGCCTGGATGGCCGCCAGTTCAGCGTTATCACCAACCTGCGTGGACGTTGCATGGGCGTTGATGTGCTGCACCTCTTCAGGTTTCAGGCCTGCCTGCTGTAGCGCCTGCTGCATGGCACGGCGCGCCCCGCTGCCATCTTCGGGGCCGGCGGTAAGGTGATAGGCATCGGCGCTGGTGCCATAACCCACCACTTCGGCCAGCGGCGTAGCGCCGCGTACCAGCGCATGTTCGAGTGACTCGATCACCAGTAGCCCGGCACCTTCGGCCATGACGAACCCGTCGCGGTCACGGTCGAAGGGGCGCGACGCCTCCTGCGGCCGCTCGGCAAAGCCGGTCGACAGCGCGCGAGCAGCCGCGAAGCAGCCCAGGGTGACGCGATCGATAGCCGCCTCGGTACCGCCGCAGATGGCGATATCGGCCTCGCCGCTTCTGATCAGCCGAGCCGCATCGCCAATCGCCTGCACACCTGCCGCGCAGGCAGTCACCGGCGCGCCGAGCGGGCCCTTGAAACCGTGGCTGATCGACACGTGCCCCGCTGCCATGTTGGCGAGAAACGACGGCGCGGTGAACGGCGATAGCCGGCGTGGCCCACGCGCGTCGGTAATACGTACGGCCTCGGCCATCGCGCCGAACCCGCCCACCCCCGACGCGATGATCGTCGCCGTACGCTGCCGCGCCTCCTCGGTGCCAGGCCGCCAGCCCGCTTGCTGCAATGCCTCGTGCGCGGCTACCAGGGCGAATTCGATGAAGCGATCCATCTTCTTGCGCTCCTTGGCCGCGATAACGAGCTCGGGTCGATAGCCGGCAACCCCATCCTCCTCGAGCGAGGGCACTTGCCCGCCGACCGTCACCCCGGTGCCGTCGCTGATGGATGCCGGCAGCGTACGAATGCCCGAGCGCCCGGCCAGCAAGCGCTGCCACGCCGTCTCGGTACCACAGCCCAGGGGGCCGACGAGGCCGACCCCGGTTACCACGATGCGCTTGTGCTTGTGAAAGTTGATCATTGCAGCCTCTCAGCCAGGTTGGCGGCGAGCAGCCCGGCACTGCTCGCCAGGAATCACGGGTGCGCGTCCCTCATTTCGTCGTTCGGGCGGATCCTGAACCAGATGGCGTACATCGCCGGCAGGAACACCAGGGTCATGATGGTGCCGACGAAGGTGCCGCCGATCAGGGTGTAGGCCAGGGTGCCCCAGAACACCGAATGGGTCAGGGGGATGAAGGCGAGGATCGCCGCCAGCGCCGTCAACAACACCGGTCGGGCGCGCTGTACGGTGGCTTCGACCACCGCCTGGAACGGCTCGAGTCCTTCGCGCTCGTTATGGTGGATCTGCCCGATCAGGATCAGCGTGTTGCGCATCAGGATCCCCGACAGCGCGATCAACCCGACCAGGGCGTTGATGCCGAACGGCTGCTGGAACAGCAACAGCACCGGCACCACACCGATCAGGCCCAGCGGCGAGGTGAGAAACACCATGACCATGGCCGAGATCGAGCGCACCTGCAGGATGATGATCAGCAGCGTCAGGGCGATCATGATCGGCAGCAGTGGCGCGATCGCCTTGCTGGCCTTGCCGGACTCCTCGATGGAGCCGGCCATCTCGATCCGGTAGCCGGCCGGTAGCGTCGCGATGATCGGTTGCAGGTCATTCCACACCGCCGTGGACACATCCGGCGGCTGCAGCCCTTCGGCGATGTCGCCGCGCACGGTGATGGTCGGCGTGCGGTCGCGGCGGCGCAGGATCGGGTCTTCCATGCGCACATCCACTTCGCCGACCTGGGACAGCGGAATGCGCTGGCCGGCCGAGCCAACCAGGGTGAAGCCTGCGATCTTCGCCGGGTCGAGGCGAATATCCCCTGCCGCGCGACCGACCACCTGCACGGCGCGGATGTCCTCGCGCACCGAGGTGATCGGCACGCCGCTGAGCAGGAACTGCAGTTGCTGCGCCACCGCGCTGGAGCTCAGGCCAACGGCCTGCAGGCGATCCTGATCCAGGGAGAAGTGCAGCGCCGGTACCAATGGGCCCCAGTCGGCGTTCACCGTGCGCATCATCGGGCTGGCCTGCAACACGGCCTGCACGCGGCTGGCAATGTCGCGCAGCTGCACGGGGTCCGGCCCCATCACCCGGTAGGCCACCGGGTACGGTGAATACGGGCCGAACACCAGTTGGGTGACGCGCACCTTGGCCTCGGGCGCCAGGCCTTCGGAGGCCGCTTCACGGATGCGCAGCTTGAGGGCTTCACGGGCCTCCTGACTGTCGGTCAGCACCACGATCTTGGCAAACGACGGGTCGGGTAGCTCCGGTGCCATGGCCAGAAAGAACCTCGGCGGCCCCTGGCCGATATAGGCGGTGACGATCTTGGCCTCTTCCTGCTCGCGCAGCCACGACTCGACCTTGATGGCAGTGGCGTTGGTCTGCTCGATGGACGTGCCGTAGGGCATCTGCAGCTCGACCAGCACTTCCGGGCGGTCGGAAGTCGGGAAGAACTGCTTCTTCACCAGGCCCATGCCCAATATGGCCACCACGAACGCGGCGATCACCACGCCGGCCACCAGCCATTTGTGCGCGATGACGCGCCCCAGCAGGCCGCGGAAGCGGTTGTAGTGGCGGGTGTCATAGATGGCCGCGTGACCGCCCTCGACCTGCTTGATCTCGGGCAGCAGCTTCACGCCCAGGTACGGGGTGAACGCCACGGCCACCACCCAGGAGGCGATCAGCGCGATGCCGACGATCCAGAACATGTTGCTGGTGTACTCGCCGGCCGTGGACTGCGCGAAACCGTTGGGCATGAAGCCGATGGCGGTGACCAGCGTACCGGAAAGCATCGGCGCCGCGGTGTGGCTCCAGGCGTAG
Source organism: Pseudomonas sp. URMO17WK12:I2 (assembly GCF_003253735.1). GTDB lineage: Bacteria > Pseudomonadota > Gammaproteobacteria > Pseudomonadales > Pseudomonadaceae > Aquipseudomonas. The sequence continues at coordinate 618,826 of NZ_QKYW01000002.1, forward strand.
GCCGATGCCTTGAAGCGGTCGTAGCCCTCCTCCATCTTCACCACCATCATTTCGATGGCGATGATGGCGTCGTCCACCAGCAGGCCCAGGGCAAGAATCAGCGAACCCAGGGTAATGCGGTCGAAATTCTTGCCGGTGGCCGCCATCACCACGAAGACGATGGCCAGGGTCAATGGCACGGCGGCAGCCACCACCACCCCCACGCGCCAGCCCATGCTTATGAAGCAGACCAGCATCACCACCAGCAGGGCGACGAAGAACTTGACCATGAACTCATCGACGGACGAGCTGATGTTGACCGCCTGGTCGGTGACCTTATCCAGGGTCATGCCCAGCGGCATGGCGTCATTGATGCTCGCCGTTTCCGCCTCCAGCGCCGCGCCGAGGTCGAGGCCGTTCCAGCCCTCGCGCATCACCACGCCGAGCAGCAGCGCGGGCTCGCCCCCGTTGCGCACCAGAAAGGTGGCGGGGTCTTCGTAGCCACGCTCCACGGTCGCCACGTCGGCAAGTTTCAGGGTCCGGCCCTGTACGGCAATCGGCGTCTCACGGATCTTCGCCAGCTTGTCGAAGGCGCCATCCAGGCGCATCACCACTTGCGGGCCGCTGGTATCCACCGAGCCGGCTGGGGTCAGCGCGTTCTGGCTGTTGAGCGCGGCGAAGATGTCCTGTGCGGTCACGCCCAGGGTCGCCAGCCGGTCATGGGAAAAGGCCACGAAAATGCGCTCGGCCTGTTCGCCGATGATGTTGACCTTCTTCACCCCCGGCACATGCAGCAGGCGCTGACGCAGCGACTCGGCATCGCGCACCAGTTGGCGCTGCGGTTCGCCCCTGGCCTTCAGGGCATACACCGCGAAGGTCACATCGGAAAACTCGTCGTTGATCATTGGCCCGATAACGCCGACCGGCAATGTCCTGGCTTCATCACCGAGCTTCTTGCGGGCCTGGTAGAACTCCTCCTGCACCTGCGACGGCGGCGTGCTGTCGAGCAACGACACCATGGTGAACGCCAGGCCGGCGCGGGTGTAGGTTTCGCTGCGGTCGTACCACTTCAGTTCCTGCATGCGCTTTTCCAGGGGCTCGGCGACCTGGTCCTGCATCTCCTGGGCAGTGGCGCCCGGCCAGGCGGTGATGATGGTCATCTGCTTGACGGTGAAGGGCGGATCCTCGGCGCGGCCCAATTGGAAAAACGCCAGCGTGCCGGCCACCGCGATCAGCAGGATCAGAAACAGCGTGATGGAACGCTCGCGCACGGCCAGGGCCGACAGGTTGAAACGCCCCCCGCTCATGGCTGGCTCCCGGCTACCGACGCAGCCGCCTGGGCAAGTCGCACTTGCTGGCCATCACGCAGCAGGTGGGCACCGAGGGCCACCACCTGCTCGCCGGCATCGAGCTTGCCGGCGACGCGCGCCGCATCATCGCCGATAGCCACGACCTGAACGGGGCGCCAGGAGACTTTCGCCGGCTCGCCGGCAATTACCCACACGCCCGTGCCATTGCCTGGGTCGTAGAGCGCGGCGATGGGCACCTGCAGCACTTGAGTGGCGTTCTTGCCCTCTGCGATGTTCAGGGTAATGGTCGAGCCGAGCGGCGCGTTTGCCAGCGCACCGTCGAGCACATACCTGGCTTCGAAGGTGCGAGTGGTTGCATCCGCGGCCTCGGAGAGCAAACGCAGCTTGGCCGCGACGGCAGCGCCGTTGTTGTTGCCATAGAGGGTGGCTTGAGCCGTGGAGCCCGGCGCCGGGCGCAGGGTTTCGGGAAGGTGCACGATGGCTTCGCGCTGCCCTGCCCGCGCCAATCGCACCACCGGTTGCCCGGCACTGACTACCTGGCCGGGCTCGGCCAGGGTATCCATCACCACGCCATCGGCGTCGGCCAGCAGCGCCGCGTAGCCGGTGGCATTGCGCGCCACATCAGCCTGGGCTTGCGCCGCGCTGAGCTGCGCCTTGGCGGAATCAGCGGCTGCCTTGATCTGATCGTACGCCGACGCCGACACCGCACCAGCGGCTACCAGGCCGCGATAACGCGCCTTATCGTCAGCCGTCTGCCTGGCCAGCGCCCGGGCAGATGCGACGGCCTCCTGCTGCGCCCGCGCCTGCAGCTGCAGGTCGACGGGGTCGAGGCGCATCAGCGACTGGCCGCGTTTGACCGTTTCGCCGGTATCGACCAGGCGCTCCAGCACCTTGCCCGACACGCGAAAGCCAAGGTCGCTCTGGGTGCGCGCGACCACAACACCGGTAAAGGAACGAGCGGCCCCGGAGGCCTGCTCGACCGCTGCCACCCGAACCAGCGGCGGCTTGTTGCGGGGGTCTTTCTGGACAGACGAATCGCCGCACGCCACCAGGACGAGAGGCAACAGGCAAACGGCAAGAACGGCGGGCACGAGGCGCATGGGTTCCATCACTCAAGAGCAATTCAGGAACCCTATCTTTAAACCAGTGACCAATATTGTCAATGGTCACAAGCATATGACTATGGAGCCAGGCTGCGTAATATCAGCGCCGGCAGGTGCGCGGCGGCCTCGGCGGCGTTGTCCAGGTTGTATTGCAGCTGGGCGGAATTGACGTAGGGCCGCAGGATCAGAAAGATCGCATTGGTGGTTTCGTCCAGCGGCGTCTTGCGCTCGAATTCGCCGGTTTCACGGCCCTCGAGGAGAATCTGCTGGATCAGCTCGCGAATGCGCAACTCGTGGGCCTTGACCGAGGGCCATTGGTCGCGCGACGCCACCGCGGCGATGTCGTAGAGCTTGCGGTCGTGAAAGAAAAGATCACTGCCGGCCTCTGAAATCGAGCGAAACAGGCGCCTCAGCTTCTCCGAAGCACTCGGCGCGTCGGCCAGTGCCGCCTCGACGATGCCCATGATCATGGCCAGGCGATTGGTGCAGATCACCCCACCGATCGCCTGCTTGGAATCGAAGAACTTGTAGATGTAGGCCTTGGAAAAACCGATCACCTTGGCAAGGTCCGAAACCGTGGTTTTCTCATAGCCGTAGTGGCCGAAATGCTGGGTCGCGGCGTTGATGATCTGGTCGCGGATCTCGTGATCCTGCGGCCCGCGTGTGGTCGAGGTGTTCATATCGTCGTTCATGCCTAGAGCTTACCTCCACGGTGAGCTGATTGACAGCGAGTGACCAATCTATAATATGGTCACTATCTATTTTCGCCTACGAGAATTCCCATGCCTGCCATGCGCACCCTTGCCCTCGTGATCAGCACCAGCCTCGCGGCGGGGTGCGCGGTCGGCCCGGATTACCATCGCCCGGACGCCCCGCTGGCCGACCATTACCAGGGTCAGGCCGCCGTGGAACGGCGAGCCGCGGTGGCACCGGCCAGTTTCGCCCGCTGGTGGGCGGGCTTTGGCGACGCCCAGCTGAGTGCGTTGATCGACGACGCCCTGGCACAGAACCTCGATATCGCCCAGGCCCGGGCCCGCGTGCTGCAAGCCCGTGCCGGCCTGGGCGCCGCCAATGCGGCGCTGCTGCCCTCGGCCACGGTCAACGGTCAGGCCGCACGTGCCTATCAATCGGTGGAAACGCCACTGGGCCGGGTGCTGGACGCCACGCCCGGCTACGACCGCTATGGTAATAGCTACGAGGCCAACCTCGAAGCGAGCTGGGAGCTGGATGTATTTGGCGGCCTGCGCCGTGGCGAGGAAGCCGCCCTGGCGGACTACCAGGCGTCGGAAGCCGGCATCGTCGCCACGCGGTTGGCGGTCGCCGCGCAGACTGCCGACATCTACACCAGCATCCGCGGCCTGCAGGCACGCCTGGCGATTGCCAGGCGGCAGGTCGATACCCAGCAGGCGTTGCTGGACAAGGTGCGCCTGCTGCACAGCCGGGGCCTGGCCGCCGAGTATCAGGTACAGCAGACCGAAGGCGAGCTCGCCCATGTGAGGGCCAGCATGCCGGTGTTGCAGGCGGGCCTCGATGCGGCCATGAACGCGCTGGATGTGATGCTCGGCAGCGCGCCGGGTACCCACCGCGCCGAACTCGCTGCGGCAAGCGCCATTCCACGCGCGCCGCAGCTCGCGGCGACGGGCACGCCCGCTGACCTGCTGCGCCGCCGGCCCGACCTGATCGCCGCCGAGCGCCGACTGGTGGCTGCCAATGCGCGCATCGGCGAGGCGATCAGCGAGTACTACCCGAAATTCTCACTCAGCGCCCTGCTTGGCAGTGCCACCACGCAAAGCGGCAACCTGTTCAGCGCTGGCGCCGCGCAATCGGCAGGCGTGCTGGGCCTGCGCTGGCGGCTGTTCGACTTCGGGCGCATCAACGCCCAGATCGACCTCGCCAAAGGCCAGGAAGCCGAGGCCCTCGCGGCCTATCGTGAGTCGGTACTGCGCGCCAGTGAGGATGTGGAGAATGCCTTCTCGGCACTGGTCAACCGCGAGACCCAGGCGGCTACCCTGACGGCCGGCGAAAACTCCCTGGCAAGCGCCCGGCAATCGTCCTTCACCGCCTATCGGAACGGCACCGCCAGCCTGATTGAGGTGCTCAACGCCGACCAGACCCTGCTGCGCACCGCAGACGCCCGGGCGCAAGCCCAGACCGAATCGGCCCGCGCCGCCATTGCTGCCTTCAGGGCGCTGGGTGGCGGTTGGGCCCCAGCGGAACACCTGGTGATCCGCTGAGGCTGAGGGATCCGCCGTGGCCGATTGCAACCGACCTCAGGCCTCTTCCTCCTGGAAGGCCTCTTCTCGTTTCTTGCGAAAGGCTGGCAAGACCATCATGACCAGCAGGATCGCCGATGCCGCGAACAGCACCGCGCTGATCGGCCGGTCCACCAGCACTGCGGGATCGCCCTGGGAAATCAGCAGCGCGCGGCGCAGGTTGGTTTCCAGCAGCGGCCCCAGCACGAAACCGAGCAGCAGCGGGCCGGGCTCGCACCTGGCCTTGCGAAACAGATAGCCGAGCAGGCCGAAGATGATCACCAGCGCCACGTCGAAACCACGGTTGTTGACGCTGTACACACCCACGCAGCAGAACAGCAGGATCGCCGGGAACAGCAGGCGGTAAGGCACCTTGAGCAGGCGCACCCACAGGCCGATCAGTGGCAGGTTGATCACCAGCAGCATCACGTTGCCGATCCACATGCTGGCGATCAGCCCCCAGAACAGCGCCGGCTGGTGGGTGATCACCGAAGGGCCCGGGGTGATGCCATGGATCATCATGGCACCGAGCATCATCGCCATGATCGAGTTGGACGGGATGCCCAGCGTCAACAGTGGAATGAACGACGATTGTGCCCCGGCGTTGTTGGCCGCCTCTGGCGCGGCGACACCTTCCACCAGGCCGGTGCCGAACTTCTCCGGGGTCTTGGAAACCTTTTTCTCCAGCGAATAGGCACTGAACGCACTCAGGGTCGCGCCACCGCCGGGCAAGACGCCCAGGAAGGTGCCCAGCGTGGTGCCGCGCAGGGTCGCCGGCCAGGCCTTGCGAAAGTCTTCGCGGGTCGGCCACAGGCGGGTGATCTTGCCGGCCAGCGAGCCGCGCGCCTCGCGCTGTTCCAGGTTGACGGCAATCTCGGCGATGCCGAACAGGCCGACGGCGATGACCACGAAGTCGATGCCGTCATACAGATCGGTCGAGCCGAAGGTCAGGCGCGTGGTGCCGCTGCTGACGTCCATGCCCACCATGCCCAGCAGCAGGCCCAGGCACACCATGCCAATCGCCTTGATCACCGAACCGCTGGCCAGGATGGTCGCCGCCAGCAACCCGAAGACCGTCAGCGCGACGTATTCGGCCGGCCCGAACGACAGCGCGAACTTCGACAGCACCGGCCCGGCAAAGGCCAGCGCCACCGTGGCGACCGTCCCGGCGAAGAACGACGCCAGCGCCGCCGTTGCCAGGGCCGCCCCTGCCCGCCCCTGCTTGGCCATGGCATGGCCATCGAGCGCGGTCACCACCGCCGAGGCCTCCCCCGGCAGGTTGACCAGAATCGCGGTGGTCGAGCCGCCGTACTGGGCGCCGTAGAAAATGCCGGCAAGCATGATCAGCGCCGCCAGCGGCGGTAGGAAGTAGGTGATCGGCAGCAGAATCGCTACCGTGGCAGTCGGGCCGATACCCGGCAGCACGCCGATCAGGGTGCCCAGCAGGGCACCGATCAGGCAGAACGCCAGGTTGGTCGGACTCAGGGCTTCCGAGAAGCCCAGGTACAGGAGATCGAGAAACTCCATCAGAAGGGCCCCACTGGCATTTGGACGTCCAGTCCATAGATGAAGACGACCAGGCCGAAGAGCGTCAGCAGAGTGCTGGAGATCAGCACCTCACGCACCCGCCACTCGCGGTCGGCCATGCTGCCGAAGATGATCAGGCCGGCGGCGGCGATGATGAAGCCCGCCGACTCGGCGGCCAGCGCGAAGCCTGCGACGGACGCCAGCAGAATCGACAAGGGCCGCAGTTGCACGGTGCCGATCGGCTCGCCGCCCTTGAACAGACCGAACAGGCCGACGACCAGGCCGAGGATGACGGTCAGCGAGCCGATCACCCTGGGCATGTAGCCCGGCCCCATCATCGCGGCGCTGCCAACGGTAAGGTCGCGAGTCGACCACAACACCAGAACGCCCAGGCCGATGAAGATGGCGCTGGCCAAAAGATCTGGCCGGCTGCCGCGAATGGTTATTTCACCCATGGCGACTTGTCCCACAGCGCTTGATAGCGGGTCTTCTGCTCATCGAGGCCCTTCTGCCAGTCGTCGCCGGAGAGGTAGGCGATGGGCAGCGACAGATCCTTGGCCTTCTCGAGGAACGCTGGGTCTTCCAGCACGGCCTTCACGGCGTCGGCCATGCGTCTTTCGATATCGTCCGGCACCTTGGCTGGCGCGGCGATGCCTCGCTCGGATGTCATCACCAGGTCGACACCCTGCTCCTTGGCGGTCGGCAGTTCCGGTTCCTGAGGCATGCGCTCATTGGAAAACTGCGCGAGCACGCGGTATTTGCTGTCATCACTCAGCTCGCTGATGTTCTGCCCGGCAGAACTGATGTGCCCGCCCATCAGCGCGGTGGCCGATTCGGAGGCCCCGGCGAACGGCACGTGGGTGAGCGTGATACCGGTCAGTTGTTCGAGCTGCACCATCATCAAATGATCATCGGTGCCCACGCCGGAGGTGCCTACCGAGAGTTTTCCGGGCGCGGCCTTGGCGGCCTGGACGAAGTCATCGAGGCTCTTGTAGGTCGCGTCGTTCGATACGGCCAGCACGGTGGGATCGTCGACGATCCGCGCCACCGGGCGAATGGACGCCTCCTCGTAGCCGACCCTGCGCTGCACACGGGTGCTGACGAACCCCGGAGTGTTGATGAACGCGAAGGTGTAGCCGTCCGGTTTGGCCTTGCTCAGCGCGGTGTAGGCGATCTCGCCCGCCGCACCCGGACGGTTGACGATGACGATCTTGGCATCGAGGCGTTTTTCCAGAAACGGCTGCATGGCGCGCGCCATCACATCGGTACTGCCACCTGGCGCATAGGCGACCAGAAACTCGATTGGCCGGTCCTCCGGCCAGGCGGCATGGGCATTCGCGGCGCACAGGGCGAGCGTGACGAGCGCGGCACGCGCGCAGGACTTGAACGTGTTCATGGAGGATTCCTCTTTGTTTTTATTGGTGCGGAACGCGGGAGATCAGCGCCAGCTGCGCTGTGGTGTGCGTCGCCAGGAGCTTCCGGGCGGCGGGTGATGCGGGCTGTAAATAGGCGCCATGGGAATGACCTGTGTTTTTATTGGTGTTTCGGGCCAGTCAGCAAAATCTATCAGAATGGAATGCCATTTTAAAATAGAATTTTTGAGTACTTTGCCTAACCGTTCGAGGCGGCGAAACAAGCCGAGCAAACGGCTGTTGTCGAGAAGCACCGGCGAAAAGAGCCGCGCAGCAGGATTCAAAAAAAATAAAATATCGTTTCCAGATAACCACTTAATGCCCGTGCGAACACCAGTTGCCAATGCGGCGGCAGCGCTCACGAATGGCCTGCCTGGCTGATGGCTGGTGCATTGAGAGATCGGCATGGCGCCTAGAGTCGATGACCGAGAAGAAGGCATTGGCGCGATCACGGCGGACTCGTCACTGCGGCGATTGGGGGCCACAAACTCGCCGAGCATGGCCGCTGATAAGCGCGCCGCCCCAGGCGGAAGGCGCGCCTCAACACATCAGGCTTCGCCCGGCAGCGCGCAGCCCTTGGCTTTCAACGACTGGATGACCCAGCTGCGATCATTGGTGCCCTGAGCGATGTGCTCCATCTGCATGTGCTCGGCGGTGTACTTCGCCGTCGCGCGGGCAAAGATACTTTCCACATAGGCGAAGGGCACGCAGAGCAGGCCGTCCTCGTCGCCGATCACCAGGTCACCCGGCTCGATCACCATACCGTCGATGGCGATGGGAACGTTGATCTCACCGGGGCCATCCTTGTACGGACCGCGGTGCGACACGCCGGCTGCGAACAGCGGGAAGTCACCGGCACCGATATTCGCCGCATCGCGGATCGCGCCATTGATGACGATACCGGCCACGCCGCGCTTCACGGCATAGGCCACCATCATTTCGCCGATCAGTGCGTTGCTCAGATCGCCCCCGGCATCGACCACGATCACGTCACCGGGCTCGGCGATATCCAGGGCGTAGTGCAGCATCAGGTTGTCACCCGGGCGCGCCTTGACGGTCAGTGCCGGGCCGGCCAGCACGCCTTCCTTGTGCATGGGCCGCAGACGCGCCCCGCCTGCGGTCATGCGATTCATCGAGTCGCTGACGTTGGCGACCGGCAACTCCCGATAACGGGCAACCCATTCGGCGCTGACCTTGCGTGCGCGCTCCAGTACCTGGAAACCAATGCTCATGTGGCGGATCCTCAGCTGTTGTCTTTGTTGTTTTTTAGAATTGCATTTCATTTAAATGCAATCAACAGCTTTATCACGCCGCATAAAGACAGGCTAATCAGGATTGAAAGATAATATTGCAACGACGTTTCGATATGTTAGGGTTTAGTGGCTACTGCCGCTCCCAGCGCCAGCATCGTCACTCAGATAAGAACAAGGTATTCACGATGTCCCGCACCGTTCTGATAACAGGTCCCGAACTGGCCACCGACGCCATGAACCTCGCCGCCGCCGAGGGCGTCAGGATCATTCCCACCACGCCCTACCTGCCCGCCGACGAGCTGCAGGCCATCATCCAGGCGGAGCAGCCCGACGCGATCATCGTTCGCCAGGGCCAGCTGACCCGCGCAATGATCGGCGCCTCGGCGAAGCTCAAGGTGATCGCCAAGCACGGCGTGGGCTACAACACCATCGACATCCAGGCCGCCGCCGAGCGCGGTGTGCCGGTCACCATCGCCACGGGCGCCAATGCCCAGTCGGTGGCCGAGCACGCCTTCGCCCTGATGTTCAGCGTCGCCCGCCAGACCGCGCTGCTCGATGCGCGCATGCGCGCGGGCCACTGGGACAAGGCCACCGCCAACGGCATCGAGCTGTCCGGCAAGACTCTCGGCCTGATTGGCCTGGGCTCGATCGGCAGCATCCTGATGGACCTGGTCGCGCCGCTGCGCATGACGGTCAAGGTCTACGACCCCTACCTCAAGGAGCTGCCACAGCGCGCGCACGTCGAGCGCGAGGAATACCTCGACCGGCTGCTCGCCGATTGCGACGTGATCAGCCTTCACTGCCCGCTGACCGACAGCAACCACCACCTGATCGGTGCGCCGCAGCTGGCGCGTATGCGCCCGAACAGCATTATCATCAACACCGCCCGGGGCGAGCTGATCGACACCATCGCCCTGGTTGAGGCCCTGCGCGAAGGCAAGATCGCCGGCGCCGGCCTGGACACCTTCAGCCCCGAACCACCGCCCGCCGACAGCCCACTATGGGGGCTGACCAATCTGGTCGCCACGCCACACATCGGCGCCAATACCTCGCAAGCCCGTGATCGGGTCGGCCAGGTCGCGCTGCGGCAGATCCTCGACGTCTGTAATAGCATCGCGCTCGATCCGCGCTGCGTCGTCAATCGGCATCTGCTCGATAATTGACCGATCAAGCGCTGCCTGGGCGTCAGGCAGCGTTTCACCCGAGTCCGTCAACCTCCAGCCCTATTGGAGAGCACCATGACTGCTAACACTGCTGCGGTGAGCGAGCTCGAGCGCGCCACCATGCGCCGGGTCGCCTGGCGCATCCTGCCGTTTTTGATCGTCTGCTACCTGATCGCGATCATCGATCGCGGCAACATTGGCATGGCTTCACTGCAAATGAACGATGACCTGGGGCTCTCGGCACGGGTCTTCGGCTTTGCCAGCAGCCTGTTCTTCTTCGCCTACTTCCTGGTCGAAGTGCCCAGCAACCTGGCCATGCAAAAATTCGGTGCGCGAATCTGGATCGCCCGGATCATGGTCACCTGGGGCCTGGTCTCCGCCGGCACGGCGTTCGTGGTCGGCCCCTACTCGCTGTACGTGATGCGCTTTCTGCTCGGCGCCGCCGAGGCCGGCTTCTTCCCCGGCGTGCTGCTGTACCTCACCTACTGGCTGCCCTCCGCCTACCGCGCACGCATGGTGGCCATCTTCATGGTCGCCATTCCGGCCGCCAACTTCATCGGCTCACCGCTGTCGGGCTTGCTGCTGGGCCTGGATGGCTGGCTGGGTATGCGCGGCTGGCACTGGCTGTTCATCCTGGAAGGCATCCCGGCAGTGCTGCTCGGCATCGCCTGCCTGTTCGTGCTCACCGACCGCCCCGAGCACGCCAAATGGCTGAGCGACGAGCAGCGGAACTGGCTGACCGGGCGCCTGGCCGAAGAGGCCGCGAGGAAGACCGCCATCGGCCATATCTCGCTGTGGAAACTGCTGCGCCACAAGGACATCTGGGTACTGGCACTGATCTATTCGGGCGCCTCGGCGGCCGGTAGCACCATGAGCGTCTGGGCACCGCAACTGCTCAAGACCTTCGACCTGAGCGCCCAGCAGATCGGCCTGGTCAACGCCATTCCGTATGGCATCGCGTCACTGCTGATGATCCTCTGGGGGCGCAGCTCCGACCGCACCGGCGAGCGTCGCTGGCACACGGCAACGACCCTGTTGCTGATCGCCGCCGGCCTGCTGATGACGCTGTTCACCGACTCGCTGACCGCCACGGTGGTGATGCTGACCATGGTGCTGGTGGGGGCCTACTCGATGAAGGGCCCGTTCTGGGCGCTGGTGTCCGGCTGGCTGTCGTCGTCGACGGCAGCCGCTGGCCTGGCAGCCGTAGGCGCCGTGGCCAACCTGGTCGGCGGCGGCATCATGGTCAACGCCTACGGCGCGATCCATGAGGCCACCGGCAGCTACTCGCTGGCCCTGATGCCACTGGCCGCACTCTGCACCTTGGCGGGCATCATGGTTCTGGTGATTGGCCGCAAGCGCCAACGCGAGCACGAACGGGCCGCCGCCACGGCCAACGCAGGCTGACGCCACCCGCAGCACCACGCCAATCCCGTCCTGCGCGGGATTGGCCTCACCCCACACAACAATAAAAGAGACCCACCCATGCAGTTTTCCCGACGTCGCTTCCTGCAGGCCGGGGGCGCGCTGGGCGCCACCGTGGCCCTCAACGCCCTGGCCGGCCAACCCTCGAGCACCGGCGAGCTACGCCCGCGCCTCACGCCACCGGCCGGCAGCGTGGACTGTCACATGCACCTCTATGACAGCCGCTACCCCGCCTCCGCCACGGCCACGCTGTTTCCGCCCGACGCCTTTCTCGAGGACTACCGCGCCGTGCAGAAGCGCCTGGGCATCCGCCGCATGGTCATCGTTACCCCCTCGACCTACGGCACCGACAACCGCCTGATGCTCGACGGCCTGCTGCGCAGCCGTGGCGATGCACGCGGCGTCGCGGTGATCGAGAATTCGCTTGGTGACGACGAGCTGGCCAGCCTGCACGAGGCCGGCGTGCGGGGCATTCGCTTCAACCTGAGTGTCGGCGGCACAGGGCTCGACGATCTGGAAACCCTGGCAACCCGGGTCAATGAACTGGGCTGGAATGTGCAGTTCGCGGCCGGCAACATGCTCACCGAACTGGAAAGCCGGCTGGCCAAATTGCCGGCGAATGTGGTCATCGACCATCTCGGCCACGTGCCGCAGCCCGAAGGCATTCACTCCGACGCCTTCGCGGCCCTCAGCCGCCTGGTGGACAACGGCAAGGTCTGGGTCAAGCTATCGGCGCCGTACCTGCGCTCGAAGGTCGGTGGCCCCGGCTATGAGGACGCCGGCAAGGTCGCCACGGCGCTGATCCGCCAGAACCCAGAACGCATGCTGTGGGGCAGTGACTGGCCGCACCCGACCCTCGCCGCAGATCAGAAACCCGACGACGCCAGGGTGCTCGATCTGCTGGCCGACTGGGCGCCTGACGAGAAGGCGCTCAGGCTGATCCTGCGCGACAACCCGGTTTCACTTTACGGCTTCTGAGGCCTTTGCCTTGCCGTCGACTGGCTTGAAACCGAGGCTGCGCATGAGATCGCGAGCGGTGTCGAAGAACACCTGGCGCAGACTCGCCGCCGCCTCTTCGGTCAAGCGGCTGGCCGGCCCGGAGATCACCAGCGCGCCCATCAGCTCCTGCTGAGCACCGTAGATAGGCAGCGCGATGGAGGCAGCATGGGGATCGGTAGCGCCCCGGGAGTAGTAAGGCTTGTCCAGCTTGCTGCCGACTTCATAGGCGGCACGCAGCGCCTGCGCGCCAGCGGCCTCGTCCATCGGCCGCATGTCGCCTGGCTGCATGTTCAGCCGCAGCCGGTGCCGGGAATTCACCCGGAACTGGCACATCCGGTAGGCACCATGGCGAACGTAGAACGACGCCGTCTCACCCGAGTACTCGGCGAGCTCCTGCAGCCTCGGCATCACGTGGCGCTCGAGGTCCAGCGCCTCCTGATACACCGCATTGAGACGCATCACTTCGCTGGCCAGCTGGTAACGCCCATCGGCCATGCGATTGATGAAACCGTGATCTTCCAGCGACACCATGAGCCGCATGATCGTGCTCTTGATCAGCCCGGTACGCTCCGTCAGCTCCACCAGGCTCAACGACGTATCGCCGACCTGAAAGGCAGACAGAACGGTCAGAACCCGGTCGGCCGAAGCCACTCCGTTTACCGCCGGACGCGGCCGCGCTTTCACCATCAGAGATTCCTCATCAGTTACCCATTGGCCCCTACCTTCGGGGCAGCGGCGCATTATCCGCCAACACAGCCTACCTCGCCATATATCCTCGGAGCCCCGGCCGGGCGCACAAGCCAGGCCGCCCCGACTCACCGGAAAGGCGACCGCCAAGCAGCCCTCCACCGGATAACTGGTTACCTGAAAGCAAAAGGGGCCGCGTAGAGGTTGCGGCCCTTGCCATGACGCTCTACATCAACGCCGCCAGCGCTGCCGCCAGTTGCTGCGACGCGTTGTACAGCGGCACATGGCCGCGCTGCAGCACCTGGGCGCTGCGCCGGTAGGCCACGGTTCTGACCTCCAGCCCGGCGCCGGCATCGCGGGCCACCACCGTGGCATCGAGGGTGCCGGCAGGGTTTTCCATGGCCACGGCGAACTCCGCGAACTGCTCGCCGACTTGCGGTGTGGCGTCGGCCAGGCGGGCGGCGACGGTGCCCGGAATCAGCGTGGCGGCGGCCAGGCAGCAGCCACCGGACACGGCCATCGAGGCGTGCAGCGTCTGCGGGGTGAAGTAGCGTACCGAGAGCGTTCCGCCGGCCGCCGCCGGGCCGATGATGCATACCTTGGGGATGGTTTCGCTGCGGCTGATGTCCTCGCGGCTCATCGGTTCGCCACTACGTTTCTTCAGGCCCATGCGCAGCCCCGCCGCGATCCACACCTCGCGCAGCGCCTGCATGAAAGCGCTATCGGCCTCCAGTTCGGCGAGCGGCTCGAGCGCCGTCTTGCCGAAGGACGCCGCCTCGATGATTACCATGGGCACCGCCACATCCACGCAGGACACCGGGTGACCGAGGATCTCGTCGAGCGCATTGCCGGTCGGCAGCAAGGCACCGGTCTTGGCACCGACCGGGTGATGCAGGAACAGGTCCACGCCTGGGAAGTGCCCCGGCACGCCGGGAATCGCCACCTTGCGCAGCGCGTTGTCGGCATCGCGCAGCACCCGGCCGGTGGTGATCACCCCGGTGTTGGTGTTGCGGATGTCGATCTCGACATCACCGCTCGCACCGTCGGCCAGCCCCACGTCCAGCGCCCACAGCGGCAGCGCCGACGACATGTTGCCGCAGTTCACGCTCCAGTCGATGGCCGAGTGGCTGGCGGCCAGTTGCGCCAGGGTGCTGACCAGGCGCAGCTTGCCCTCGGTGTTTTCCAGCTCGACGAAGAACACCTTGTTGCTGGTCGCCGGGCCGCGGCCCAGGCCGGTGAGCTGGCGGTTGCCGGGCGCCTCGCCGTGCAGCGGCACGCCCATCAGGTGGCGCAGCAGTTCCTCGCGCAGGGCGAGGTCCTGAGGGGCGAAGCGCTCGTCGATCACCAGGCCGGTGGAGGTGCCGCCGCGCATCAAGTGCACCGGGAAGTTGACCACGCCACCTTCCACGCGGATGCCTGTCGAGAGGGGCTCATGCATTGCCGGTTACTCCTGCTGCAGGTGGTTGTTTGGCGGCGCTCAGGCGCTGTGAGAAGTCCTGGTGCTGGAGCGCCTGGGCGGCTTTCTGCAGCACCAGGCGCAGTGGATGGCCGATCTCCTGCTCGAGCCGTTCGATGGCGCGGAAGGTCGCCGCCCAATGGCCGATCAGCTCGGGCATCAGCCGTTGGCCAGCCGGCGCCAGGTGGATCTCGCTCTTGCGCGCATCGGCGCAGCGCTGGCGGTTGATCAGGCCGTCCGCCTCCATCTGGCTTACCGTCTGGCTGATTGCCCCTTGAGTCAAATGGGTGCGCGCGGTGATCTCGGTGATGGTCTGCGCACCGGCCTCGATGGCGCGCAGCACCGGCGTGTAACGCGCACGGTAGGTGAGCCCCATCTCCTGATAGTGCTGCTCGGCGCCCCGCTCCACCAGCTCGGAAACGTAGCGCAGCAACTCACCCAGGCCGGGTTCGATCTTCGGGGTCATCGATGGCTCCATCAGCACCTTTGCAAAATACATTAGCGCTAATGTAGTTTTCCGGCAATGAACATCCGTCGCCGCCTCGGAGAGCACCGCATGTCGCCCCTTACCTTCCGTAAAGCCCAGCGCGCGGACCTGGAAACCATCGTCGCCCTGCTGGCCAGCGATCCGCTTGGCCAGTCCCGCGAAGATGCTTCCACACCACTGCACGCGGCCTACGTCAGCGCCTTCGAGGCCATCGACGCCGATCCCAACCAGCTGCTTGTCGTGGTCATCACCGGGAACAAGCTGATCGGCACCCTGCAGCTGACCTTCCTGCCGAACATTTCGCGCCTGGGCGCCTGGCGCGCGCAGATCGAGGCCGTGCGCACCGACCCGAACTGCCGCAGCGCCGGCATCGGCCGAGAGATGTTCCTGTGGGCCTTCGAGCAAGCCCGCGCACGCGGCTGCCAGTTGATCCAGCTGAGCTGCGACCAGACGCGCAAGCAAGCCCAGCGCTTCTATGAAGAGCTGGGCTTCGAGGCCTCGCATATCGGCTACAAGAAGTCTCTGTAGCCCTGGCGGTTTTCTCTCAGACCAGGGCGTCCAGTTCGGCAACCGGCAACTCGTCGTCGCAGTGCGCCCGGTTGAAGTGATTCTGCACGCAGACTGCCGACGCGACGCGCTGGGCCTGGCTGATCGGCGGCGCCGTCGACCTGGCCGTACAGGCGGCGATCGACGGCCTGGGCATGGTCTACCTGTTCGAGGACTGGCTGCGCCCGCACCTGCGCAGCGGCGCACTGGAGCCTGTATTGGAACCCTGGTGGCAGAGTTTCTCGGGCCCGTTCCTGTACTACCCCGGCCGCCGCTACCTGCCTTCGCCGCTCAGGGCCTTCATCGATTTCGTCAAGACGGCGCCCTGCTGAGCATCCATGGCCGGGGTTTATGTGGCAAAGTCGCTACCGAACGAATCGCGGCGCTGATCGCCTTGCCCTGGCACATGGGGCCAGTTGCGGCGCGGCAGCTCTTGCCTGGGCCAGTCGCCCAGCCCGCCCGGCCTCTCAGGTGTCTTTCCATGCCCCAGCTGCAGTCCTTCACCCAGCCCAGAGCCCTGGTAATTGGTTAAGTCTCGCCTGCTGTCCTCGGGCGGTGGCTTGTGCATGGCCATCCTGCTGGGCCTCTGCGTAGTGTTTCTGCTCGACCCGATGCCGGTGCAGAAGGCTCGCCACGCGGTGTTCGACCAGTACCAGCGCTGGCAACCGCGCGCCTATCAGGAGGCGCCGGTGCGCGTCGTCGACCTGGATGAACAGAGCCTCGCGCGCATCGGCCAGTGGCCCTGGCCGCGCACCCAGGTGGCAGAGCTGGTGCAGCGGCTCGAGCAGACTGGCGCCGCGGCGGTGGTGTTCGACGTGCTGTTCGCCGAGCCTGATCGCACCTCCCCCGAACAGCTCTTGCGCGGCAACCTGCTGCCGCCAGCGCTGGCCACCCAACTGGCCGCCCTGCCGGACCACGACGGGCAATTCGCCGAGGTACTGAAGCGCAGCAATGTGGTGCTGGGTTTCGCCGCCGAGCAAAGCCCCCGCGCCGGCGGGCCACCGTTGAGTCGCTTCGGCCTGGTGCAGCAAGGCCCCTCGCCGCTGGCCTTCGTGCCCGCCTTCCAGGGCGCCGCGCGACCACTGGCGCAGCTGGAGCAGGCCGCCCGCGGCCTCGGTGCCATGACCTTCAGGCCCGACGCCGATGGCGTGGTGCGACGGGTGCCGCTGTTCGTGTCGCTGAACGGTGAGTTGCGCCCCTCGCTGGTGGCCGAGGCGCTACGGGTGGCGCAGCGCAGCGGTCGCTATCGGCTGATCAGCGGCGACTCGGGTATGCAGCGTGTGGATATCGGTCGCCTGCAGATCCCTACCGCGGCCAGCGGCGAGCTGTGGGTGTATTTCACCCGGCCACAGGCCAGCCGCAGCATTCCCGCCTGGCAGGTGCTGGACGGTTCGGCGCCGCCGCTTGCCGGCAGCATCATCCTCGTCGGCACTTCGGCACAGGGCCTGCAGGACCTGCGCTTCAGCCCGCTGGGCGGGATCATTCCCGGCGTCGAGGTTCACGCCCAGGCCCTGGAACAGGTACTGACCGACAGCCTGCTGCTGCGCCCCGGCTGGGCCACGGCCGTGGAAGGCCTGGCGCTGTTGCTGGGCGGCCTGGCGCTGGGTCTGCTGGGGCTGTACGCACCGGCGTTGTGGTCGGCGCTGCTGATGATGGTGCTGGTGGCGGCGCTGAATGCGGCGGCTTGGTATGGCTTCGTGGCGCACCGTGTGCTGCTCGACCTGTTCACCCCGTCGCTCGGTCTGCTGCTGGTCTACGGCGCCGCCAGCATCGTGCGCCATATGGCCGCCGAGCGTGAGCAGCGCTGGATCCAGGAGGCCTTCTCGCGCTACGTGTCGCCCAACCTGGTCAATCACCTGGTCGCCCACCCCGAGCAGCTGGCGCTCGGCGGGCAACGGCAAACCTGCAGTTTCGTGTTCACCGATATCACCGGCTTCACCACGATGATGGAGCGCCAGGAACCGGAGGCCGCGGTCAGCCTGCTCAACGATTACCTGGAACAGGTGATCGGTATCGCCTTTCGTCACGAGGGCACGCTCGATCGTATCGTCGGCGATGCGGTGGCGATCATGTTTTCGGCGCCGATTCCCCAGGCCGATCATCAACGCCGCGCCATGGCCTGCGCCCTGGAGATCAACCGCTTCGCCCAGGGTTACGTCGCCGCCCTGGGTGAGCGCGGTATCGCCTTCGGGCAGACGCGCATCGCCGTGCACAGCGGTGACGTGGTGGTCGGCAATTTCGGCGGCTCGGTGATCTTCGATTACCGCGCACTGGGTGATCCGGTGAACACTACCTCGCGCCTGGAAAGCCTGAACGGCCAGATCGGCACCCTGGTCTGCGTGTCAGCCTCCATCCGCGAACACTGCCCGGAGGTGCCGATGCGCCCGGTCGGCGAGGTGCTGCTCAAGGGCAAGGCCGAGGCGGTCGCGGTGTTCGAGCCACTGGAGGCGATGGCTGTGCCGGCAACTGACCGCGACGAGGCCTACGAAATGGCCTACCAGCTGTTGGCAAGCGATGCTGCCGAGGCGCTGGGCGCATTCGAAACGCTCAGCCAGCAGCGCCCCTGGGATGGCCTGGCGGCCTATCACCTGCAGCGCCTGCGCAACGGCGAGCGTGGCAACCGGCTGATGATGGCCAGCAAGTAAGGCGGGCCTTAGAACCTGTTCAAAGTCTGCTGCGCGTCGGCACTGCGGCGTTAAAAACAGGCTGGATTGCCAGCCCAGTCGGACTGCTCATTTACAGCTCGTAAACTCCGCGTCCTCGCCTGTTTTTGCGGGGGCGCCTAGCCCTTGCATTGCTCTAACTCGCGAGCCTTTGAACAGGCTCTTAGCGAACGGTGATTTCCACCCGGCGGTTGGCGGGCTCCGCCGTGTTGTCCGGGGTTTTCACCAGCAGGTTGCCTTCGCCGTGGGAGGTCACCACCAGCTCCAGCGCCTGCAGGCCGTTTTCCTGCAACTGGCGGGCGATGGCCCGGGCGCGCAGCAGCCCGAGATCTTCGTTATCGATCTTGCTGCCAACGGTGTCGGTATGGCCGATTACCGATACCGCCGAGGGTCCGCGGTCACGGACGGTGCGCAGCACTTCGGGAATTTCCGCCTGGGACTTCTCGGTCAGCCGCGAGGTACCGGTGCGAAAGTACAACAGATAGCTTTTCGGCAACGCCGGCTGCGCAGCCCGTGCGGCGGAGAAATCCTTCTCGAGCCTGGGTGGCTCGACCTGGAACGGCCTGGCGCTGCTGCCGTCGAGGTTGACCGCGTAGCCCTTCTGGTCGACGCGGGTCAGACCCTTGCCAGTCTTGACCTCGATGGCACCGGTACTGCCATCGGGGCTTTCCATCAACACCACGTAGGATTTGGAAGCGCAGCCACTGCTCAGCAAGGCGCAGAACAAAATGGCAATTGCGTGCATTCGATTGGAAAACATGCCGTGTCGCACTCAATCAACCTTGACCAGAAAGTGCGTGCCACGCACACCAATGGTGCCAGTCGGGGTGTTGATCTCGACGGCTTCGGGCTTGAGCTTGGCGATGGTGCCGGAAATGTAGTCGAGCGTACCGTGGGTTATCTTGGCGCTCAGCTTCAGGTCGTCCTGGGACGGGTCGAAGATGAACTCGTCGAGGGTCAGCTCGCTGTTGGGGCCAAAGGACATCACCGTATTGTCCTTGAGCGTCACGCCCAATGAGCCCGCCGGGCCGGTTTTCACCGTGCTGCCGACGTAAAGCGGCGTGCCGATCGTCGCGGCCTGAGTCGCGCCATCCTGAGTGACGCTAGCCTCACCCTGTACCTTCATCACATAGCCGATCGACGAGCTGGGTTCAGCGGCAAAACCCGGGCTTGCTAGCAATACGCCAGCAAGCGACCATATCCTGAAAGGTGCAAACACAGTACTCTCCTTTTCTAATCTCAATTCCCTGAGCCGAACTGAGCGTTGCACATCCAGCCGCAGCACCGTTGCCTGGTCGGATGGTACGTGAAATACGCGATGGGACAGTAGCGCAGGTTGCAGTATGTCATCAGGGCAAATCAAGCAGCGATTCCGACTACGGTTCAGAAGTAGGAGCCTTGTGGTCGGCCTGTTCCTGCTGCTGCAGCTGGCGCCGCTGCTGGCCCTCACACTGGGCGCCCCGTCCCTGCTGGTGCTGGGCCTGTCCGTCGGCATCCTGCTGTGCACCATGCCGCTGGTGCTGGGCGGTATGCAGAGCATAGATCGCACCATCGACCTGCTGGTGCAGGACACGCAAAGAATCCGCCAGATGGATTTCTCCGGCGAACTGCCGCCGGCCTCGCTGTTCGCCGAGATCGAAACCCTCAACCGCAACCACATCGACATGAAGGCCGCCCTGCAAAGCCAGACCCAGGCGCTGCAGGCCTCCCAGCTCAAGCTGGCCAGCCTGGTGGAAAACGGCCTGCTGCTGTCTTCCGAGCGCGACCGTGACGCGCTGCTGCGCCATATCCTGATGCAGGGCAAGCGCACCTGTAACGCCCAGGCCGCGACCATGTACCTGAAGACCGAGCACGGCACGCTACGCTTCGCCCTGCGCTCCATGGACGACGAACTGCCGACGGTCGAGATTCCCCTGCACGACCCGCACACCGGCCTGCCCAACGAACGGCACGTGTCCACCTACGCCGCGCTACACAACGAGACCGTGGTGATCGACGACGTGTACGGCGAAAGCCGCTTCGACCTCAGCGGCACCCGCAATTTCGACAGTGAGTCGGGCTTTCACACCGTGTCCATGCTCACCGTGCCGCTGGCGCCACGCGGCGGTGAAGTGATCGGCGTGCTGCAGTTCATGAATGCTCTGGACGTCGAAACCGGCGAGGTCATCGCCTTCTCCCCGCCGGTGGTGGCCTTTATCGGCGCCCTCGCCTCCCAGGCCGCCGTGGCGCTGGAGAACCATAACCTGATCGATTCGCAGCGCGCGCTGATCGACGGCATGATCGAGATTCTCGCCGGCGCCATCGATGCCAAGAGCCCGTACACCGGCGCCCACTGCGAACGGGTACCGGAGCTGGCGATGATGCTCGCCGAGGCGGCCAGCGAGGTGAACGACGGGCCGCTGGCGGATTTCCGCTTCACCACGGCAGATGAATGGCGCGAATTCCGAATCGGCGCCTGGCTGCACGACTGCGGCAAGATCACCACGCCCGAACACGTGGTCGACAAGGCCACCAAGCTGGAGACCATCTATAACCGCATCCACGAGGTGCGCATGCGCTTCGAGGTGCTGCTGCGCGACGCTCAGGTCGAACGCCTGCAACAGCTGCTCGACGGCCAGGACCGCGCCCAGGCCGACGCCCGGTACCAGGCTACCGCCCAGGCGCTGCAGGAGGAGTTCGCCTTTATCGCCGGCTGCAACATCGGCAGCGAACTGATGAACCCCGAGCACGTCGGCACCCTGCAAAAGGCCGCCGAACGTACCTGGCTCAGGCATTTCGATGATCGCCTGGGGCTGTCCCAGGCCGAGCTGCTGCGCGTGGCCGAACTGCCCGCCGAGTCGCTGCCGGCGCGCGAGCGGCTGCTGGCCGACAAGCCACAGCACATCTTCCCGCGCCCCGACACCAAGGAATTCGACCCCAG
Source organism: Pseudomonas sp. URMO17WK12:I2 (assembly GCF_003253735.1). GTDB lineage: Bacteria > Pseudomonadota > Gammaproteobacteria > Pseudomonadales > Pseudomonadaceae > Aquipseudomonas. The sequence continues at coordinate 640,005 of NZ_QKYW01000002.1, forward strand.
GTACGGCTTCCAGATCAGCGTGCCGGAGCACCTGTACAACCACGGCGAGCTCTACAACCTGAGCATCAGCAAGGGCACGCTGACCGCCGAAGAGCGCTTCAAGATCAACGAGCACATCATCCAGACCATCGTCATGCTGGAAAACCTGCCGCTGCCTTCGAACCTCAAGCGCGTGCCCGAGTACGCCGGCACCCACCACGAAACCCTGCTCGGCACCGGCTACCCGCGCAAGCTGGACAAGAGCCAGCTGTCGATCCCCGCGCGTATCATGGCCATCGCCGATATCTTCGAGGCGCTGACCGCTTCCGACCGCCCCTACAAGCAGGCCAAGACCCTCTCCGAATCCATCGAGATCCTCGCCCGGCTGCGCGATAACGGGCATATCGATGCCGACCTGTTCGCCCTCTTCCTGCGCAGCGAGATGCCGATGCGCTACGCCGAACGCCACCTGCACCCGGACCAGATCGACGCCATCGACGTGGCGCGTTTCGTGCCGCCTGGCCAGCCTGAGCAACAACCTGCAGGCACGCTATCCGATTGATGACTGGCTTTGGTTAGCTGTTCGAAGCGCTGCGAAAAGGAAGTTCAACCATTAGCCGGCATAGTGCTCAATCCGAGCCAAATCCAAACAACCTGTCTGATTGAGTCTGGTGCGCACGTGTGTCCGCGTTCAAAGTCGCTGGAGGTAGCCTGCGCTGTACTGACACAGCAGGATCGATAACTGCTGCAACGCTATACCCACCTTGATGCATCGGCGGGCTGTCGCCTGCCGTCGCTGAGAACACCTTAAGTCCCTGCCCCGGTCTACTTGACCATTGCATAACTGACTCGGGAATTTTTTCTCTAAAGCCAGTATTAAAGCAAAAGCTTCCTAAAACACCCCGCATGCAGCGCCAATAAAGCAAAGCAACCCTATGAGCTTGCTCATATATTTTCTTCGAAACGGCTCGTTCCGTTTCACCACGTATATGGGCAGTAATTGGCCTGAACAAAAACACTATGCAGGGTCAACAACCATCATGATTAAACAATTCGGTAACGACACCGCCTATCTTCTTATTGACGTTCAAAAGGGCGTGAACGAACTGAGCCACTGGGGTGGCCCGACCGGCCGCCGTAATAATCCGGAAGCAGAGCAAAACATGGCTGCGGTTCTGGCCGAGTGGCGTAAGGCGGGCCTGGCCGTCATCTACACACAACACGACTCCCGCCAGAAAGTATCGCCACTGAAGATCAGCCAGCCAGGTGGTGCCTTTATGGATGAACTGCTACCAAATCCGGGTGAGCTGATAATCTGGAAGGATGTGAACAGTTCCTTTATCGGTACGACCCTGGAACTGGAATTGCGTCGGCGCGGCATCAGCCGATTGGTTGTGACAGGTTTCTTCACCAACTACTGCGTGGAAACCACCATCCGCATGGCCGGCAACATGGGTTTCGACACCTACCTGATGCATGACGGGTGCGCTACCACCAACCAGATCGGTATCGATGGCGTCGATCATGACCCGGAAACCATTCACAACCTGTCGATCACCAGCATGAATGGCGAATTCTGCACGCCTTTGAATCATCGCCAGGTGCTGGGGCTGCTGAAAGAAGATAACCACGCGTTGAGCCGTATCCAGCGCAACGAGTAATCGTTGAGCAGGCGCGTACAAGATCGGTATGCGCCTCAACTATCCGGGATTGGCAGGCGATGAGTGTCTTTGATTTCCCTCAGCGCAAGGCTGGAATGGATGGAGGAAATACCTGGCTGGTTGCGCAACACCTTTTCGACAAACTCGCCATAAGCATCCAAATCTGCCGCGACAATTTGAAGTATATAATCTGCACTTCCAGTCACCTTATGGCATGACAATACATAGGGATCACTGCGCATGACGGATTCAAATACATCCGCTGCCTTATCCGAATGCATATTGAAGCTGATTTGAACAAAGGCAGTCAGATTAAGCCCGACTGCCCGCCGGTTGATAATCGCCTCATAACCGGTAATTACGCCCTCTTCCTCCAGACGCTTTCTTCGCCGCCAGGTCGGCGTAGTGCTCAGCGAGAGTTGCTCGCCTACCGCAATGCTGGACATGGAGCCGTCCGCTTGTAGCAGGCGCAACATTGATCTATCAGCGCTATCGAGAGAAACCCGATTCATATTTTTGCCCGTCAATAGTTAATCATTCCCGCACACTCCCATATTGCGCAAAAAATACCTCTCGTCAAGCCTCCTGAGCGGACGTTCAGCCGTAAACCGGAGGATGGCGTCTTCCGTCCCGGAACATCCCGGGCAATAACTTTCCCGACAGTGCTCTTCGCCAGAAAAAACTTTGCTTTATGCGTATCTCCGGCTCTGCAGTTAGCAAAGTATTTCCACGAAAGCTAAGCGAGCATACGGCGTTGCAAATAACAAATAACGCTGCACGTCAGCAAAAAACATGAGCTGCATTTTTTAGCCCGCCTATCAAAAACTCGACAAGAAAGAGGCTGAGCATGGAAAAGATTTCCGTTCTGCAAGATGAAGTATTGCCCCCTAGCGAACCGCACCTGAAACGCGCACTAAAGAATCGCCACATTCAATTTATTTCTATTGGCGGCGCAATAGGAACCGGGTTGTTCATGGGGTCTGGAAAAGCGATAGCCTTGTCAGGCACGTCGATCATTCTGGTTTACATGATCGTCGGCTTCTTCCTTTTCTTCATCATGCGAGCCATGGGCGAACTGCTGCTTACAGACCTGCGGTTCAGGTCGTTCGCGGATGTGGTGGCTCACTACCTTGGGCTCAGGGCTGGGTACATGCTTAGCTGGTCATATTGGCTAAGCTGGAGCGTTGCAATCATTGCTGACGTGATTGTCGTCGCGGGGTTCTTTCAGTTCTGGTTTCCTGACGTGCCCATCTGGGCAACCGCCAGCTTCACGATGCTGCTGCTTCTGGCGCTTAACATGATGGCGGTCAAGCTCTTTGGCGAGGTTGAATTCTGGTTCGCCATCATCAAGATCGTGGCCATTGTCGCCCTCATCGTGACGGCGTTCATCCTGATTGGCATCTCCTATCAATCACCCGAGGGCGTTACCGCTTCGCTAAACAACCTGTTTGAAAAAGGAACGATGCTTCCTCACGGGATCAGCGGGTTCCTGGCAGGCTTTCAGATCGCAATCTTCTCCTTCGCAGGCACTGAGCTGATCGGCACGACCGCGGCGGAAGCAGAAAATCCGAAGCGCAACCTTCCCAAGGCCATCAACACCATCCCGTTCCGAATTCTGATTTTTTATGTGCTCGCGCTCGCCTGCATCATCAGCGTGACCTCCTGGAGCCATGTCCCGGCTGACCGCAGCCCCTTCGTTGAGCTGTTCCTTTTCGCCGGTTTCCCTGCTGCGGCCGGGATAATCAACTTTGTAGTCCTGACCTCTGCTGCCTCGTCAGCCAACAGTGGAGTCTACGCCAGTTGCCGGATGTTGTTCGGGCTGGCTCGACGCAATAGCGCGCCAAGCTTTTTCGCCAAACTGTCCCGCTCCGGGGTTCCCGTCATGGCCATTGCATTCTCCGGCATCGCCATGTTCTGCGGCTTATGCCTGCTGACCATCTTTCCTAACGTCATGGAGCTGTTCACTGTTGTCTCGACCGTAGCGACCATCCTCAACCTGTATATCTGGACGATGATCATGCTGGGCTACATGGCCTACAGGAAAAAAGCGCCTGAACTCCATCAATCCAGCATCTTCAAACTGCCTGGCGGGCGTATCACTTCGGTCGCTTGCCTCGGATTTCTACTCGCCGGTTTCTGGGTATTGTCACTTCAGGCAGACACGCGACTCGCGTTGTATGTAATGCCGTTCTGGTTCCTCTTTCTGTTCGTTTCCTATCGACCAAGAAAGGCGGCCTCAGACCAAGTGGGTTCGCAAATCACTCAGTAACGACAAGCCCCCTTGCCGGGGGCGCACTGGCGACTTCAGAGCCGTGGGTGTAATCGAGCAGGCCTTGCTTGTGAACTGGCGTGGCATCGATGCCGCAATGCACCGATGCCGTAAAAGGCGGCCGCATTTTTGCTCCTGCATTGAAAAACCCGACAGGCCGCTTGGCCGGTCGGGATAGGCGGATGGCTTTAATGAGGCAGCGTGCTCAGCCTATTCCACGGGTGACTGCAAGTTGCACCACTGGGCGATGAACAGCGCGATGCTCTTGGTGATCAGGCGCAGCGACTCGATGTGCACCCGTTCGTCAAAACCGTGGATGTCCAGTGATCTGGGCCCATATACCAATGTCGGCATATCGCCGTAAATCACGAAAACGCGAGCGTCGAGGTAGCCTGGAGTCGTGAACGACTCCAGTTCGCTTTGGAACGCAATGCGGTGGCAATCGCGCAGGGTGTTTTCCGCGTCGGAGCCCTCTTCGAGCACGTAGCCCTCGGCGTAGAAGCCGGTAAATTCAACCTGCGGAGACAAACCGCCGAGGCGAGGATCCGCTGCGGCCTCGGCCAGGCAAGCCTCGATTTCGGCCCGCGCTTGGTCCGCCGTGGTGCCGGGATAGATCGCGGCCCGCACATCGAATTCGCACCATGGCGGTACTGTCGACGGCCAATCCCCCCCAGCGATCTTGCCAATATTGAAGTTGATGGGATGGTCAAGGTGTTCAAAATGGCGGTGACACTTATGCTGGCCATTCCATTTCGCTTCGATTTTACGGAGCGCTTCCATGGCAGCGTAGGCCGCGTCGATCGCATTGATGCCCGTTTCCATCTCGCGATTATGGGTTGGGCGGCCCTGTACCTTGACCTTGAACCAGAGCACACCGACATTGGCGCGAACCAGCATGTTTTCCTCTGGCTCAGGGATGATCACCGCGTCCGCTTTGTAGCCACGCAACAAGGCGGCCAGGGCACCGTTGCCCGTGCACTCTTCCTCGACCACGGACTGGAAATAGATCGGTGCACCAGGCGCGTAGCCTGCAGCCTTGATCGCATCGAATGCGAACAGGTTGGCCACCAGCCCGGCTTTCATATCGGCAGAACCGCGGCCATACAGCCAACCGTCAACGATTGCTGGATCCCACGGCGAGCGCACCCACCTATCCACAGGGCCAGTCGGTACCACGTCGATATGCCCGTTCAGGATCAGCGAACGCCCCGTCTGCCGTTGTGGCCGATAGCTACCCACCACGTTGAACGCGTTCTCGTAAGAGACGGTAACAGGGCCGAAGCCCGGATGGGACTTGATGTCCTCGACATCGATCTTCCATCGATCCATCGACAAGCCGCGCTTGTGCATCGCCTCGTACAAGAAGTCCTGGGCGGTGTGCTCCTGCTCACGGAGCGAAGGGATACGCACTAAATCCTGGGTGAATCGCAACTGGGCTTCGAAGTTGTCATCGACTGCCTGGAGAACACGCTGGACGTGTTCAGGCGTCAGTTGGTTCTGGCCGAGATTACTGGTCATGATTTGTTCCTAATCAGGGTTTTTATCAAGAATGCCGGGATCAGGCTTATGGTGCCGTCACTGCGCTAAACACCGGCTCCTGACGTCTTTTGTGCAGCGCCAGACCTATCACGCAACCCAGGGTGATTGTCGAAAGCACCGAGTAGAAAATTGCCAAGGGCAACCATTGGTTGGGATAGATGTGGGTAAGCCAGGTGCCAATCAGGGGAGTGAGCCCGCCTGCCAAGGCACCGCAAAACTGGTAGGAGAGCGAGATGCCGGTGTAGCGAATTCGTGTTGCAAATGCAGAGCTGATGAACCCCGCCATTGCGGAGTAAATCGCCGCCATGAACACCAGCACGATCGCGATGCCGGCAATGATGCTCGCGCTGGTGCCTTTGCTGACCAGGATGAACATGGGATATGGCGCGGCCACCGAGGCTGCCGAGGCCAGGATCAACACCCGGGCCGTTCCTATGGTTTCGGCGAACCATGCGGCCAGGGGCTGAATGAAGAACTGGATGATCGCGACGACGAATAGGCAATCCAGGATCATTCGGCGATCAAGGCCCAGTGTCTGGGTGGCGTACGACAGCATGAAGGTGTTGGTAAAGTAGATCCCGCCGATGGCAACCGTACACACGCCCATGCACAGCAGCAGGGTGCGCCAGGAGGTACGAAAGACCTCTTTGGCGGGGATGTCGGTGGTCTCCTTGTCGGCCAGCACCTGGGCAAAGTCCGGTGACTCACTCACGCCAATGCGGATGAAATAGCCCACCAGCAACAGCACCGCGCTGATCAGGAAAGGGATTCGCCAGCCCCAGGCGAGGAAGTCGGCCTCATCCATGGAGGTGACCAGGCGAAAAGCCAATAGCGAGAGAATCAGCCCGGCAGGGCTACCCAGTTGCGCGAATGAGGCTGCGAAGGTACGGCGCTTGGCAGAGGCATGCTCACCCGCCATCAGTACCGCACCACCCCACTCCCCCCCTACGGCCAGGCCCTGGGCCAGGCGCAAGACGATGAGCAGCACGGGGGCCAGCACACCGGCCTGCTCGTAGCTGGGCAGCAGGCCGATGCCCACCGTTGCCACCCCCATGATGACCAGTGTCGCCATCAGGGCCTTCTTGCGGCCCACACGGTCGCCAAGGTGACCGAATACGAACCCGCCCAACGGACGAGCGAAGAAGCCAACTGCGAAAGTCCCGAAAGCGGCCATGGTGCTCAGGAATGCATCACCGGTCGGGAAAAAGACCTTCCCGAATACCAGGGCTGCAGCGGTTGCATAGATATAAAAGTCGTACCACTCGATGGTCGTACCAATGAAAGCTGCGGTAGCGGCGCGGATCGGCTGTTTCGCAGCCGGCGCAGGGGATTTCCCGGTCATGGGTGAAGCACCTCTTAGAGTTGTCGGGAAATTTATGCGCCCCGCTCGACATTCGGTCAATTTCTCAATTCTTAATCAAGACATTAATCCACCTAATGTCTTGCACCATGGGCGCAGCATGGGTTCTGCTAGAACCTCTCTCCTCGGAACGCCACGAAAACTGCCACATGAAAGAAAAAACTCAGCGCATAAGTGACCGTCTCGACTGGAATCTTCTCCGAACCTTCCTGGTGATCGCGCAGGAGAAAAGCATCAGCGGCGCCGCTGTGAAGCTGCATGTCACCCAGTCGGCGGTGAGCCAGGCCTTGCGCCGGCTGGAAGAGCAGTTCGGGCGAAGATTGATAGAACGTCATCACAGTCGTTTCTGCCTGACCCCTGCTGGCGAGGAGGTACTGGCGGCCGCCGACACCATCTATGGCAACGTCGCTCAACTGGCGAGTAGCGTCTCCGATGCCGACGAACAAACCGTGGGGCGAATCCATGTGCTGGTAGCCAGCCGGATTCACTCAGCCGTTTACGATGCGTTCTGGGCCACCTTTCATCGCGCGCACCCACGGGTCGAAGTTGAGCTCGAGGTGATGCCAAGCAGTGAGATCGTGAAAATAATTCAACAAAAGGGGGCAACAGCCGGAATTGCCCTTTGCAAGCAGATGCCCAAACGCCTTGAACACAGCCTTTTTCTTCAACAACGCTATTCGTTGTTCTGCGGCCAATATCACTCACTGTTCGGAAAGTCCGATCTCACGATGGACGACCTGCTGGGTGAAAACTTCGTGTCCTTTACCAGTGATGCACTAGGTGACAGCCTGTCTCCGCTAACCATCTTTCGCGACCAGCGAGGGTTCTCCGGGACAGTGGTGGCCACGTCATCCCATCACGATGAGGTCAAGCGACTTTTGGTTGCCGGGTTTGGCATCGGCTGTTTGCCCGAACACAGTGTTCAGCACGACCTGGATGAAGGGCGATTGTGGCGACTCCCTCCAGAAGAAGGGGTGTGTTCGGCCAATCTCTATTTGCTGTGGCATGAGGATGCCCACCGAACTGCAGCGGAAAGAGTGTTCCTTGATGCCTTCAAGACGCATATCGAGCAATACACGCCAGCTCAGCGTTTACTCCCCATCCTGCCGCAGGTGAGACAGCAATAGCTGCCTGGCACCGACCAGTTCGGCGTGGGCCTGCGGATCATCGAGTTCCGCCTTGCGGCCGCACTGCCAGACACTGGTAGCACTGACTTGCCGACCTTAAAGCCAGGCTCAACTGCGCACGGCTCATCTACAGAACATCCTGCGCATGGATTCATTTGCACGAATATTTTCTAGTGATCAGCGCCCAGGGAATATTTCTTTCCACGCATACCCTGATCTGGCGGCCCTAAAGCAAAGCATTTCCCATGGAGAAGGCGGAAGATTTTCGAGACGACCACGGCCTCGAGAAAACAACAACGTGCTTACAATCTTCAGCTCCAATCATCGGCTTCACCACGGTTCTGAGCTCAAAGACGGTTCCCTCAAGCCCTCCTTCGAGAACCCGCAACGGGCGGACACAGTCCTGGCCCGGGTCAGGAGTGAACGACTCGGACATATCATTGCGCAAGAGCATTACGACCGCTCGAACTATGTCGCGGTCCACAGCGAACGTTACGTTTCGTTCCTGGAGAATGCCTGGCAGGAGTGGGCCGCCACCGGGAGGACTCATGACGCATTGCCCCTGGTCTGGCCAGTTCGCGACCTGGCCATCGATCACGAGCCAGGCTTCATTGACGGCAAGCTCGGCTTCTACGCGATGGATGCCGGCGCTCCCATTACCCCAGGAACCTGGGAGGCCGTTCGGAGCAGCGCTGACGTCGCTCTGACCGGCGCCGAGCATGTGATCGACGGTGCCAAGGGGGCCTTCGCCCTATGCCGCCCACCAGGGCATCACGCGGCCCGTGAATACATGGGGGGTTACTGCTACCTGAACAACGCGGCCATTGCCGCTGAGCGCTGCCTGAGCCGCGGCGCTGAGCGGGTTGCGATCCTCGACGTGGATTTCCACCATGGCAACGGTACGCAAAACATCTTCTATGAGCGCAGCGATGTGTTCTTCACATCGCTTCATGGCGACCCATCGGTTTCCTATCCCTACTTTGCAGGCTTCACCAATGAGACCGGGGTCGGCGCTGGTGCAGGCTACAACGCCAATTACCCGCTGCCACCCGGCACGCAATGGGACACATACAGCATCGCCTTGGCCAACGCGCTGAGGCGCGTGCAGGCATATAAGCCGGATTTTCTGATCATCTCCCTGGGCGTGGACACCTTCGAGCATGATCCGATTAGTCACTTCCGCCTGACCAGCGACAACTTTATCCAGATGGGCGAAGCCATCGCCAAGGCCGAAATAGCGACCTTGTTCGTGATGGAAGGTGGCTACATGGTCGACGAAATCGGCATCAATGCCGTCAATGTGCTGCAGGGGTATGACAGCCTGGTTCGCTAAGGCAAAGCCCCACCCAAGCCGGGCGGGGTGTACGAGAACGGTCAGCTATTTTCGTGGGGACAGGTGGATGCCGGCGATCATACAGCGAACGGAGCCTCCGGCCATTTCGATGGTCGGCACGTCCAGCGGCAGCAGCCTGGCAGAAAGCTCGATTCGCTCACGCTGCTCGCGGGCGAGGCAGTCAAAAGCTCTGCGCGATAGCGCCAGAATTCGCCCGTCACGACCTGACAGCTCGATGGCGTTACCCGCAAACTCGCTGATCTGTTGGTTGGTCAACTCGATTACCTCTCGGCCTGACTCAATCAAACGCACACGAACTTCCTCAGCCCGTGCCCGGCTGGTAAATGCCTCGAACCCAACGAGCGCGAACTCGGTTGCCACACACATCAAAACGTTGGTGTGGTAGATCGGCAAGCCGTTCCCATCCGCTGTATCAAATACCATGGGTTCAAAGTTGAAATGCGTGCTGAAACGCTCCAGGACAATAGGGTCGGCTCGATTGGATCGAGCCGTGTACGCCACCCGCGACAGGTGATCGAACACCATGGCGCCTGTTCCTTCCAGGAACAGTTCGTCTCGTTCGAGCCCCGAGTAGTCGATTACATCCTGAACGCGGTACTCCTGCTTGAGCATCTCGATGACATCGTGACGCCTCTCCCGACGTCGGCTCGGCGAATACATCGAGTAGATCGCGACATGCCCACCGGCGTGCGTCGAGAACCAGTTGTTTGGAAATACCGAATCCGGGGTGCCGTGCTCGCCGAAATCTTCGAAGAGGTGAACCCTTATTCCCTCGGCCTCCAGCCGCGCTGCAGCCTGGGTAACCTCATCATGAGCAGCCTTGGCCAGGGTGTGCGCGGCGATAGCGCGATTGACGCGCTGGAACGAGTTGTCCGCAGCCGTCGCCGGGTTTGGCGCAAAAGCGTGCGGCCTGACCATGACCACAGCCGCAGGCGCTTGAATGAGACAGGTTGAAAATGCCATCACACATTACCGAGGTGGGAGCCAGTATGGGGTCACGCAACGCGTCGGATACGCTTCCTGGCGCCGCTGCCGCGGGTATGGCTGAACAGATCCTTGGGGTCGTCCTCCACCTGCGGAACGAGGTCGATTTTGATGCCTACCCGTCTCGCCTCGGCTTGTTGCAACACATAGCGCAGCACCGAATAGTCCTCAAGTGCGAAACCTACCGAGTCAAATACCGTGATTTGCTCCGGGTGCTGACGGCCCTCCTGCTCGCCAACCAGCACGCGCCACAGATCAACCACGGGGAAGTCAGCTTCAAGTTGCTGGATATCGCCCTCGATACGGGTTTGAGGCTCGTATTCGACGAACACCCGCGACTTGCGCAGCACATCGGCATGCAGTTCTGTTTTACCGGGACAATCCCCTCCCACGGCATTCAAGTGCATACCTGGCTCAAGCAAGTCGGGCGTAATGATCGTTGCATAGGCTTTATCAGCCGTAACGGTTGTAACGATGTCAGCGCCTCGAACTGCGTCACCCACACTCGACGCACGAATGATCTTCAGCTCGGGATACTCCTGAAGATTGCGGATCAGTTTCGCCGTTGCGAGAGGATCAACATCGTAGGCAACAACTTCGTTAATGCCGAGGTGCTTGTGAAACGCCAGCGCCTGGAATTCGCTTTGCGCGCCACTTCCGATCAGCGCCATACGTTTCGAGTCAGGGCGGGCCAAGGCTTTCGCCGCCATCAGCGAGGTCGCTGCGGTGCGCAGAGCAGTCGCGATTGTCAGCTCGGACAGCAGGATTGGATAGCCGGTTTCGACGCTGGCCAGTACTCCGAAGGCCATGACGGTATGGAGATTCTTGAAGGTATTGGCGGGGTGACCGTTTACGTATTTGAAGGCATATCGGCTGGTATCTGCCACCGGCATCAATTCAATGACCCCGACATCCGAATGGCTGGCAACACGGGCAGATTTGTCAAACTCGGGCCAGCGTTTGAAGTCGTCGTGAATCACGTTGGCCAGCTCGCCAAGAAAGGGAACCACCCCAATGCCGTGAACCAAATCCGACATCGTTGGAACGTCGATAAACAGCGTCATGGTGTTCTCCTTATGAACGCGTGTGGTGATGGGCAGGCGAATGGCCGACACAGAATATGAAGCCTTGATAGTTGGAGATTTTGACGGACTATCGAGACAACCTGAAGGCTACAGATTGTTAGAGTTGGCGCTTTTTCTTGGCAATTTGATAAATAAAACCGGCAATAAGTAAGGGTTGAAATGATCATGGATAACGTTGATAGACAACTCATTTCCCTCCTGCGTGATAACGCTCGAATTCCAATCATGACCTTGGCCAGAAAGTTGAAAGTTGCGCGCGCCACCGTTCAGAACCGGCTCGCCAAGCTGGAGGAGCAAGGCGTAATCATGGGATACACACTGCGTCTGCAGTCTGGTGCGATCGAGGAAGGCGTCCGCGCGATTACCGGCATCGGAATCAGCGGTCACCATGCTGCAGATGTCAGGCGAGCTCTGCGGGGGCATCCAAACGTCGTGGCGATCCACACGACCAATGGCCGCTGGGACCTGATGGCGGAGCTGCGCGCCGAGACGTTGGAGGCCTTCGACAAGGCGCTGAACAGCATCCGCTCGATACCCCATATAGAGAACACTGAAACCAGCATCCTGCTCTCCACCTACAAGATGTAGCAGCCGCCTGGAGTGGTGGCGCCAATGAAGCGCTTTATCAGGGAGAACGTCGAGGGACGGGCTTTGGTTAGCCGTTCGATGCGCTGACGAAGGGATCAGTGAGGAAAAGGGCCGGAGCGTGAGGACTCACGCTCCGGCAAGGCCAGGAGGGGGTTCGCCTAGCGGTTGACCAGCTTGGCCGGCAGGGCGATCACCAGCAGGCAGCTGAGGATCAGGCAACCGGCGAAGAACCACAGCGCCGCGTGGCTGGTGCCGGTCAGGTCGGTGACCAGGCCCATCAGCGAGTTGCTCACCAGCCCGGCGATATTGGCCAGCGAGCAGGCCAGCGCGAAGCCGGTTGCCGCAGCCGTGCCCTTGAGGAAGGTAGCCGGCAGGCTGAAGAACACCGGCACGGCGCCGATGATCGCTGCCGAAGCGATGGCGAACAGCGTCACGGTCATCACCAGGTTGTGGCTGAACAACGTGCTGCTGGCCATGGCGGCGGCGCCGACGATGAAGGGCACGATGATGTGCCAGCGTCGCTCGCGGTGACGGTCCGAGCTGGCACCGATCAGCAGCATGCCGGCCAGGGCCGCCAGGCTGGGAATGGCGGTCAGCAGGCCGATATGGAAGGTGTCGGTCACCCCAGTGTTGCGAATGAAGGTCGGCATCCAGAAGCCCATGGCGTAGGCGCTGAGCAGGATCGAGAAGTCGATGCCGCCGAGCATCCACACCTTGAGGTTGAAGAAGCCATCGCGAAAGCTGTGCTTGCTGTCCTTGCCTTCCGCATCGTCGGCCGCCAGGTCACTGGCCAGTTGCGCCTTCTCCTCGGCATTGAGCCATTTGGCCTGATTGAAGTGGTTGGGCAATGCCCAGAAGGTGAGGATGCCGAGCAGCACGCTGGGGATCGCCTCGAGCAGGAACAGCCACTGCCAGCCACGCAGGCCATTGACCTGGTCGAAGTGGTTCATGATCCAGCCGGAAATCGGCCCGCCGATCACGCTGGACAGCGGCAGGCCGATCATGAACAGCGCGATGATGCGCCCGCGCCGGTAGGTCGGGTACCAGGTGGTCAGGTAGTACAACACGCCAGGCAGGAAGCCGGCTTCGGCGGCACCGAGCAGGAAGCGGATGATGTAGAACTCGGTGGTGGTGGTAACGAACATGGTGCAGGCCGACAACAGGCCCCAGGTGATCATGATGCGGGCGATCCACACCTTGGCGCCGACCTTCTGCAGTACCAGGTTGCTGGGTACCTCGAAGAGGATGTAGCCGACGAAGAACAGCCCGGCACCGAGGCCGTAGGCCGCCTCGCTGAACTGCAGGTCGCTGAGCATCTGCAACTTGGCGAAACCGACGTTGATGCGATCCAGATAAGCCGCGAGGTAGCAGAAGCACAGGAAAGGAATCAGTTTCCAGGTCACTTTGCGGTACAGCTCGTTCGAGCTGTCGGCAGCACTGCCCATGGCAGTGCTGGTAGCGGGTACGTAAGGCATTGCGTTGTCTCCTGGCGGTGACTTGTGGTTTTTGTTGAAGCCAGCAGTCGTCGACGCGCTGAGCGTCGCAACGGCGACTTCCCAAGGCAGCGTCAGTGCCATGCATGCATGGCGATCGCCCTCGGTGGGGCGACCAATGGAACAGGCAGCGTACCGCCAGCTCCTTATGGGTGATTCAGCGGGCGCCCCCCTGCAGATAGCTCAGGGTTTCCTGCAGGCTCACGACATCGCCGTACTTGCTGTCGATGTCGAACAGGTTGGCCTCGTGCGGCGCCTGGTGGCGATCCCCGACGCACTCGCGCACGACGATGGTGCGAAAGCCGTGCTGCACGCCGTCCACCGCACTGGCGCGAATGCAGCCGCTGGTCGAGCAGCCCGCCAGAATCAGGGTGTCGATGCCCTGGGCATGCAACTGTGCAGCCAGGCTGGTACCGAAGAACACGCTGGCGTACTGCTTGGTGACCACCTGCTCCCCCGGCAGCGGCGCGACCGGCACGCAGAACTCGGCCAGCGGGTTGCCGTCGACCATGTCCTTCATCACCGGCGCCTTGCGCACCCACATGCCGCCGTCGGCACACTTGGCGGCCTGGTAGCGGATATTGCTGTGCACCAGCACGATGCCCAGCCGGCGCGCCGCCTCCAGCAACGCCACCGACTGCTCCACCGCGCTGACCACACCCGGCGCGTACAGCGGCGCGCCCGGCGTGGTGTAGCCCTGCATGAAATCGATCATCAGCAGGGCCGGCCGCGCACCGAAGCCGATACGCTGTCCCCAGACGCCCTCATAGTTGTCGCTAAGGCTCTGCGCACTCATGGCCGCCTCCTCAGTAAGCGCCGGACAACAGCGCACCGGCACCAGGCACGATCGGCTCCAGGTCCAGTGCCTTGAGCATGCAATAGGTAGTGGCGATGGCCGCCGTGACCACTGGCTTGCCGGTCAGCGCCTCGACCTTGGCCACCGCCGGCAGCGACTGCATCTGCACGCAGGCCGACAGCACCACCACATCGACGCCCTCCAGGTTCATGCCGGCGACGATGTCCGGCAGGTTGGCCGGGTCGTGGCGCGCCACCTGCAAGTTGTCGGGGATTTCCAGGGCACGCCAGTCGACCACCTCGAAGCCTTCCTCGCGGATGTAGTCGACCACCAGTTCGGTGAGCGGCTTCATGTAGGGCGCGACGATGGCGATGCGCTTGGCCTTCATCACCTTGAGCGCCTCGACCAGGGCACCGGCGCTGGTGATCACCGGCGAGTTGGCGTCGTTGTCGGCGGTCACCTGACGCAGGCGCTTTTCGGACTGGCGATGATAGCCCAGGCCCATGGCCATGATCGCCACCAGGCAGGCATAACCGAGCACGTCGACCTTGGCGTCGGAGAGCTCCAGCGCGCAGCGATCGGACTCGGCATCCATGGCCGCCAGCTCTTCCTTCTTCACCTGCTTCATGCGCATGCGCGCCGAGTGAAAGGTGAAACGCTCCGGGCGGATGGCCTGGCGCGCGATGAGCATCGCCGGGATCTCGGTTTCCATGGTGGTGTTGGAGCTCGGCACGATCTGGCCGATGCGATAGAGCCTGTTCATGGCAGCACCTCGTGGTGAATGGGTTGCCCGAGAAAATCGCCGAAGGCAGCGAAGAAGCCGCCCAGGTCATCCCAGGGAATCATGTGCCCGGCATCGCTGACCCGGACGATCTGCAGATCCGCCTTGAGCGCTTGCAGCTCGGCCTCGTCGACCGCCTCGATCACCCCGCCGCGCCCGGCCACCATCAGCAGCGCTGGCTGCCGCACGGCTGGCAGGTACTGGTGGATATCCACGCTGTGAAACTCTTCGAAGGCCTGCACGATGGCCGGCTCGTAGCAGGTGTGCAGCCACTCGGCACGCAACTGCAGTTGCTCGGGGCTCCAGCTCGGGCAGAAGGCTTTCATCGCCTCGGCATCCATGCCCTGCTCCGCCTGGCGTATGGAGTCGACGTACCAGGGCAGCTTGCTCGGATAGTCGCGGCGACCCGGCCCGGACACCGGTGGATCGATCAGCACCAGGCGCTCCAGCCCCGCGGCGCCCATCGCCGCGGCGCGAATGGCGAAACGTGCGCCCATCGAATGGCCGAGCAGGCTGTAGCGCTCGAAGCCCAGGGCGGCCGCGAAGGCGATGATGTCCGCGGCGCAGGTGTCGGTGTCGTAGGCCAGCTGCGGGCCGGTGGAAGACAGGCCCCGGCCACGCACATCGAGAATGTAGGTATCGAACTGGCGGCCCAGCACCTCGCCGACGAAGCCCCAGGTGATCGCCGGGCTGGTGATGCCGGGCACCAGCAGCAGCACCGGTCCCTTGCCGCCGTAACGCAGGTAGTGCTGGCGGATGCCGTTGGCCGGTACGTTGCCGCCGCCGATCAGCGTGCTCATGCCGCTACCCCGCTTTTCAGCGGCTGGGCATAGACGTCATAACCGTAGACCCAGGCCGGATCCTCCTGGGTACGCAGGAAGGTGTTGGCGTTGGACACCGCCTGCACGCGCGACGCACGCTCCTTGCGGTTGGCCTCGTAGAGTTCGAACGCGGTGCGGTAGTCGGTCAGCCCGGTTTCCTGCAGGCAGCGGGTGAGCATCGCCGCATCTTCGATGGCCATGCCGGCGCCCTGGGCCATGTGCGGCTTCATCGGGTGGCAGGCGTCGCCCAGCAACACCAGCCGGCCACGGCTCCACAGTGGCAAGGGGTTGCGATTGCGCAGCGGCCACTTGGTGATGTCTTCGGTGCAGCGGATCAGCTTCTGCACCGTGGGGTGATAGCCCTCGAACGCTGCCAGCATTTCCTCCTGGCTGCTGTCCACGTAATTGCCCTGGAAGTCCCAGGCCTCGTGGGGCACGCCGGTGACGAAGTAGTACTCATCACGCTTGGCGGTGGTGTGATAGACCATCATGTGGCGGTCATCGGTCCACCACTTCACGCAGGGCTCGAAGACATCGGCATGACGTACCAGGTTCTCGCCACGGATCAACGCCCGGTGCGCGACCCAGCCGCTGTAGATAGGCGCTTCGGCGCCCAGCAACTCTTCGCGG
The DNA here is from genome assembly GCF_003253735.1 of Pseudomonas sp. URMO17WK12:I2. Classification (GTDB taxonomy): domain Bacteria; phylum Pseudomonadota; class Gammaproteobacteria; order Pseudomonadales; family Pseudomonadaceae; genus Aquipseudomonas. The sequence goes on from NZ_QKYW01000002.1 coordinate 656,472, forward strand.
ATCTTCGAGTGAATGCCGTCGGCGCCGATCACGATATCCGCCGTGGCCTGGCTGCCGTCGGTGAAGGTCAGGCGCACCTGGTCGCCCTCGTCGACGATGGTCTCCAGCTTCTTGTCGAATTGCACCGAGCCCGGCGCGATGCTGTTGATCTGCAGGTCGTGCATGTCACCACGGTGCACGGTGACATAGGCCGCGCCGTACTCGCGCCGTGCGAATTCACCCAGGGGAATGCGCGACAGGTAATCGCCGCTGATGCCGTCGCGGCTGTGCCAGAAATCCGGGTGCGAGCCCATCTGCTCCAACGGCTGCTCGAGCCCCATGCGCCGGAAGATCTTCATCACGTTCGGGCCGACATGGATACCGGCCCCCAGACGCGAGAACTCCGGCGACTGCTCGTAAACGGTCACGTCGAAGCCAGCCTGCTGCAGCAAGGTAGCGGCGGCTGCCCCACCTAGCCCGGCACCGACGATGGCGATTTTCTGCTGAGCGCCCATGGGCATCTCTCCTCTTCTTGGCTACGAAGCGGGACCGTGCCCGCCAGACAATTACAGTGTATGCACTATATTTTTGTAATGTGAAGAGGGGTCGGAAACTATTTTGTAAAATCCGAAAAAAGACTAAAAACTCTTTAAAACCCAATCAAAACGGCATTTGTGTAGATTGGTAACGCTCGAACAGAAAGATTGCCAAGCGCTTCCGCATGAGGTTTATTTAAAACAAATAGAGCGAACACTCTATAAAAAAGCACCAACACCCAGCAGCCCGACCCACGATGGTGCGCACAGCGAGCAACGCAATCAGGAGACCTGCCATGCCGGTAAGCGATAGTGAACTGACCCAGATGTTCGAACAGGTGCTGACCCTCTCGCGGGTCGACGAGACCCAGAGCGTGGCCATTCTCAAGAGCCATTATTCGAACCCGCGCACCGTGCGTGCGGCGATGGACGCCGCGCAACGCCTGAAAGCCAAGGTGTATGCCGTCGAGCTGCCCTCCTTCAATCACCCGCGGGCGATGGGCAATGACATGACGGCCTACTGCGGCGACACCGCCCTGACCGGCAATCTGGCGGCGCAGCGCGCGCTGGAAGCCGCCGACCTGGTGGTCGACACCATGATGCTGCTGCACTCGCCCGAGCAGGAGCAGATTCTCAAGACCGGCACGCGCATCCTGCTGGCCGTGGAGCCACCCGAAGTACTGGCGCGCATGCTGCCGACCGAGGACGACAAGCGCCGTGTGCTGGCCAGCGAGGCACTGCTCAAGCAGGCGCGCAGCCTGCACGTGCGCTCGGCGGCGGGCAGCGACTTCCACGCCGAGCTGGGGCAGTACCCGGCAGTGACCGAATACGGTTTCGCCGACGAGCCGGGGCGCTGGGACCACTGGCCCAGCGGCTTCCTGTTCAGCTGGCCCAACGAGGAAACCGCCCAGGGCACCCTGGTGCTGGATGTCGGCGACATCGTGCTGCCGTTCAAGAACTACTGCCGCGAGCGCATCACCCTGGAGATCGACAAGGGCTTCATCACCGGCATCCACGGCGGTTTCGAGGCCGAGTACCTGCGTGACTACCTGAAGTACTTCAAGGATCCCGAGGTCTACGGCATTTCCCACATCGGCTGGGGGCTGCAGCCGCGCGCCCAATGGACCGCCATGGGCCTGCACGACCGCAACGACGGCATGTGCATGGACGCCCGTGCCTTCTACGGCAACTTCCTGTTCTCCACCGGGCCGAACACCGAAGTCGGCGGCACGCGCAAGACGCCGTGCCACCTGGATATTCCGCTGCGTGGCTGCGACATCTACCTCGATGACCAGGCCGTGGTACTGGCCGGCGACGTGGTCTACCCGCCGGAATCCAAGGCCAGCTGATACCCCCCAAGGCAGCGCCAGCCGCCGATCCTCCATACCCGCAAGCCGGTGCGGCGAACACCTCGCCGGCTTGCGCGGTTATACTCGGCGCCCTGCGCCTGGAAGTGAAATCTGCCCATGTCGATCGACGACTCGTCCGCCAACACCTATCAGGTCACCGAACAGATCGGCCACTTGCTGCGCAAGGCTTACCAGCGTCATACCGCGATCTTTCAGCAGAACGCCTGCGACGCCCAGCTCACCTCCATCCAGTTCGTCACCCTGTGCGCCCTGCGCGACCAAGGCCCCAGCTCGCAAGCCGAGCTGATCAAGGCCACCGCAGTGGACCAGGCCACCATCCGCGGCATCGTCGAGCGCCTCAAGGCACGCGACCTGGTCGCCCTGTCGCCGGATCCCAGCGACAAGCGCAAGGTCATCGTCGAACTCACCGCCGCCGGCAGCGCGCTGCTCGCCGACATGATCCCTTGCGCCCAGCAGATCAGCGAGCTGACCATGGGCAGCCTCAACCCCGGCGAACGCATCGCCATCCTCTACCTGCTGCGCAAGATGAACGACAGCGGCGAGTAAACCGCCGGCTGTTCCCCCGCTTAAGCAGACCGCAGGCCTCCGACCACTAACTTCGCGTGGGAGCGGGCCATGCCCGCGATTCGTGCGCATGACGCACTCCCACAAGAGCTCGTAGAGCGGACCGGAACGCCGGCCGGTACGCCCTACATAGCGAATTTATCCAACCCAACCTCCCTGGCCCATTCCTTGCGTAGTAAAAAGTACTTTTCATGAAGTAAGTACTTAACGAACAAAAAGCCGATTTCCTGTGTATTGCGGTAACGCCGGGAGCAGGCACACAAGGCGGCAAGGCATCCATGGAAAAGACCCTGACCCTGCAGGTGAATGGCCAGGCGGTGCAGCTCAGCGCTGAACCGCAGACCCCACTGCTGTACATCCTGCGCAACGATCTGGCCCTCAACGGCCCCAAGTACGGCTGCGGCCTCGGTGAATGCGGCGCCTGCACGGTCATCGTCGATGGCCGCGCCACCCGCTCGTGCGTATTTCCCGTCGGCGGCGCCGTAGGCCGCAGCGTTACCACCCTGGAAGGCCTCGGCAGTCGACAATGCCCTGATCCGGTGCAACAGGCCTTCATCACCGAACAGGCGGCGCAATGCGGTTACTGCCTCAACGGCATGATCATGACCATCAAGGCCCTGTTGCTGCGCGAGCCCAACCCCAGCGACGAACAGCTGCGCCGCGAGCTGTCAGCCAACCTGTGCCGCTGCGGCACCCACGTCGAAATCATGCGCGCCGCCCTGCGCGCTGCTGGCCGCCCGGCCGCCCCGCACGGAGACACCCCATGCAGCTGACCCTCGAGCAATGGCTGGCCCAGCCCGACGTATTGCTGGTCGTCGACACCATCCAGCCACCGTCCGGCCCCATGCCCAAGGGCCAGAGCGCCACGCTCAAGCCCAAGGAGCTGGGCCTGTTCCTGGCCATCACCGGGGCGGGCAAGGTGTACGCCTTCAACGGCCACGTTGACCTGGGCACCGGTATTCGCACCTCCCTGGCACAGATCGTCGCCGAGGAGCTTTACCTGCAGCTGGACCAGGTCGAGATGGTGCTGGGCGATACCGAGCGCGCGCCCAACCAGGGCGCCACCATCGCCAGCGCGACCATCCAGATCAGCGCCGTGCCGCTGCGCAACGCCGCAGCCGAAGCCCGCCGTCACCTGCTGCAACTGGCCAGCGAACGCTGGCAAACGCCAGGCGAGCAATTGACCCTTGAGGACGGCGTGTTCAGCCATCCCGATGGCCGCCAGCTGGCTTTCGGTGAGCTGATCACCGGCGGGCATGTTCGCCTGCAAATCAGCGGCGATGCGCCGCTCAAACCGGCCAGCGAATACCGCCTGGTCGGCCAGGGCGCGGCGCGGGTCGACATTCCGGCCAAGGCCACCGGCGAGCTCACCTACGTCCACGACATGCGCCTGCCAGGCATGCTCCACGGTCGCGTCATTCGCCCGCCCTATGCCGGTTACGACAGCGGCGATTTCGTCGGCAACAGCCTGCTCGCGGTGGATGAAAGCTCCATCGCCGACCTACCCGGCATCGTCGCCGTGGTGGTGATCCGCGACTTCGTCGGTGTGGTCGCCGAGCGCGAGGAACAAGCCATCCGCGCCGCCCAGCAACTACGCATCGAGTGGAAACCCTGGCAGCAGAAGTTGCCCGACCTGCGTGATGTCGCCCAGGCCATTCGCGACAACCCGCGCATCGCCCGCACCGTGCTCGACAAGGGCGACGTCGAACAGGCGCTGCAGGATGCCGACCAACGCCTGACCCGCACCTACCTGTGGCCCTACCAGCTGCACGCCTCCATCGGCCCGTCCTGCGCCGTGGCCGACTACGGCGAACAACATTCGCGGGTCTGGTCCGGCACGCAGAACCCGCACCTGTTGCGCGCCGACCTGGCCTGGCTGCTGGAGTGCGACGAGCGCCATATCGAGATCATCCGCATGGAGGCCTCGGGCTGCTACGGCCGCAACTGCGCCGACGACGTGTGCGCCGACGCGCTGCTGCTGTCGCGTGCCGTAGGCAAGCCGGTGCGGGTGCAGCTGACCCGCGAACAGGAACACGTGTGGGAGCCCAAGGGCACGGCGCAGTTGATGGAAGTGGACGGCGGCCTGAACGCCGATGGCAGCATCAGCGCCTACGACTTCCAGACCAGCTACCCCTCCAACGGCGCGCCGACCCTGGCCCTGCTGCTGACCGGCCGGGTCGAGCCGCTGCCGATGATGTTCGAGATGGGCGACCGCACCTCGATACCGCCCTACGACTACCAACATATGCGCGTGACCATCAACGACATGGCGCCGCTGGTGCGCGCCTCGTGGATGCGCGGGGTCTCGGCGCTGCCCAACAGCTTCGCCCATGAGTCGTATATCGACGAGTTGGCCTTCGCCGCGGGTGTCGATCCCGTGCAGTACCGCCTGCAGCACCTGGACGATCCCCGCGCCAAGGAACTGATCGAAGCCACGGCCAGGCGCGCCGACTGGCAACCCCACACCCAGCCGCAGCAGACCCCGGCCGAGGGCGACGTATTGCGCGGTCGCGGCTTCGCCTATGCGCGCTACATCCACAGCAAATTTCCCGGCTTCGGCGCGGCCTGGGCGGCCTGGGTCGCCGACGTGGCAGTGGACAAGCGCACCGGCGAAGTGGCGGTGACCCGCGTGGTGATCGGCCACGACGCCGGCATGATGATCAACCCCGACGGCGTGCGCCATCAGATCCACGGCAACGTGGTGCAGTCCACCAGCCGGGTGCTCAAGGAGCAGGTGCAGTTCGAGGAGTCCAAGGTCGCCAGCAGCGAATGGGGTACCTACCCGATCCTCACTTTCCCGGAGGTGCCAGCCATCGACGTGATGATGATGCCGCGCCAGAGCGAGCCGCCCATGGGCAGTGGCGAATCGGCCTCGGTGCCCAGCGCCGCAGCCATCGCCAACGCGATCTACGACGCCACCGGCCTGCGCTTTCGCGAATTGCCGATCACCGCCGAACGGGTACGCGCCGCCCTCAATAGTGGCTCGCCCGACGCGGACGCACCGGCCACCCCAGCTGGCAAGAAACGCAGCAAGTGGTGGCTGGGCGGCCTGGCCGGCGTGTTCGGTACCGCCCTGGGGCTGCTCGCCACGGCCATGCCCTGGCGCGCCGAAATCGCTCCGGTGGCACCGGCCGCGCCGGGCACCTGGTCTGCCGCAACGTTGGAGCGCGGCCGCCTGCTGGCGGCGGCTGGCGATTGCGCGGTGTGCCATACCGCGCCGGAGGGCGCGAGCAACGCCGGCGGCCTGGCCATGGAGACGCCGTTCGGCACCCTGTACAGCACCAATATCACCCCGGATCGGGAAACCGGTATCGGCACCTGGTCGTTCGGCGCCTTCGAGCGCGCGATGCGCGAAGGCGTCAGCCGCGACGGTCGCCACCTTTATCCGGCCTTTCCCTACACCGCCTTTCGCAATATCAGCGACACCGACATGCAGTCGCTCTACGCCTACCTGATGTCCCAGGAACCGGTGAAGCAGTCCGCCCCCGCCAACCAGATGAGCTTCCCGTTCAATATCCGCCCACTGATGGCCGGCTGGAACGCGTTGTTCCTCGGTCGCGGCGAATACCAGGCCGACACCCGCCGCTCCGAGCAGTGGAACCGCGGCGCTTACCTGGTCAACGGCCTGGGCCACTGCGCCGCCTGCCACTCGCCGCGCAACCTGCTGGGTGCGGAGAAAACCGGCAAATCCTTCCTGGCCGGCGGCGTGGTCGACGGCTGGGAGGCGCCGGCCCTGAATGCCTTGAGCAGCAGTGGCGTGCCGTGGACGGAAGCCGAGCTGAGCGAATACCTGAGTAGTGGCTTCTCCAGTCAGCACGGCGTGGCAGCCGGGCCCATGGGGCCGGTAGTCAGCGAACTGGCCACGCTGCCGAAGGGCGACGTCGAGGCCATCGCCCATTATCTGGTGTCACTGGATACCAACACGGCGCCTGCCGCCAAGAGCGCCGTCAGCGATGAGGTCGATACGCTCTCGCTGACGCGGGGCCAGCGGATCTTCGAAGGTGCCTGCCAGGCGTGTCACAGCGACGGCAACGGTCCCCAGCTGTTCGGCGTCAGCCCGTCGATGGCGGTCAACAGCAACGTCCACAGCGCCGTCCCCGACAACCTGTTGAACGTCATTCTGCATGGCATCGACAAACCGGCTACGCCTGATCTGGGCTACATGCCAGCCTTCAAGGACAACCTCAGCGACCGCCAGGTGGCGGACCTGGCCGGCTACCTGCGCCAGCGTTTCGCCGGCGAGCAACCAGCCTGGGAAAACCTGCCGGAAAAGGTCGCCCACGTGCGCGCCAACCCGGGTAGCCACTGACGATGCAAAGGCGAGTTAGGCTCTGTAGGAAAAGTACCTGCGCTTGGTGATGCTTCGTTAAAAATCGGCTGGAGTGCCAGCCCAGTCGGACTGCTCATTTACAGCTCGTAAACTCCGCGGCCTCACCGATTTTTGCCTCGCCTGACCTTCGCTCGGAAACTTTTCGTACAGACCCTAGGCGCCCTCGCCTGCTCGCGCCAATCCGCGCAGCACCAGGTCGCTGATGAATTCCAGCCAGTGCTGCTTCTCCTGGGGGGACGCCAGCGCATCGTCGAGAAAGCAGCTCAGGGTGTGCAGGTTCGAGTTATAGAAGTAGCAGAGCGAGGCGATCATCAGATACACGTGGCGGATATCGATGTCCTCACGAAACAGCCCCTGCTGCTGCCCCGCCTTGACGATCGGTTCGAGCATGCCCACTGCCGTTCCGGATAGCGCCCGCAGGTTGCTCGACTTGCGCGCATGGGCGCCTTGCAACAGGTTTTCGGTGCCCAGGATGGTGATGAATTCCGGGTGCTTGAGGTAGTAGTTCCAGGTAAAGGCCACCAGGTCGCGGAGCGCCTGCCGCGGATCCGTCAGGTCGAAGCGTTGGCGTGCTTCAGCGCGGTTGAACTGGCCGTAGATATGCTCCAGCACGCTGACGAACAGCTCGTCCTTGCTGCCGAAGTAGTAATAGATCATCCGCTCGTTGCACTGCGCCTGGCTGGCGATCTGCTCGGTACGCGCGCCGGCATAGCCCTGGCGGCTGAACACCTTGACCGCTGCTTTGAGAATGGCCGTGCGGGTGCGATCTGCCTGAGCAGCTCGGGTACCAGCCCCAGGCTTTTGCATGATGAATTCCGCTGACAGAGACGATGGCGAAGTATGGAGCATCGACAGCCCGATACCAATTGCTCGCCATCGTCACAGGCCTGCTGGCAACTGATGCTCGACCAGTCTCCAGCCAACTGCGCCAATGCCCGTCCCCCAAACGGAGCTGGTTACAGCCCCATGCAAGCAAGTCGATTTTTAGCAGTCATGAAAAAGCCCCCGGTCAGCACTGCCGTTGGGGGCTCTTTTTAACCGACAAGGCGACGCTTACAAACCCAGTTCAGTCAGGCCTGGGTGATCATCCGGGCGGCGACCCAGCGGCCAGTGGAACTTGCGCTCGCTTTCCTTGATGGGCATGTCGTTGATGCAGGCGAAGCGGCGGTGCATCAGGCCATCGGCTTCGAATTCCCAGTTTTCGTTGCCGTAGGAGCGGAACCAGTTGCCCGAATCATCGTGCCATTCGTAGGCGTAGCGCACGGCGATGCGGTTATCGGTAAAGGCCCAGAGCTCTTTGATCAGGCGATAGTCCAGCTCTTTCTTCCATTTGCGGGTGAGAAAGCCCTTGGCTTCCTCACGGTTGGTCGCGAACTCGGCGCGGTTACGCCATTTGGTGTCCAGCGTATAGGCGAGCGAGACCTTTTCGGCATCGCGGCTGTTCCAGCCATCTTCGGCGAGTCGTACTTTCTCGATCGCGCTTTCGCGGGTGAAAGGAGGAAGTGGCGGGCGAGTTTGGGCATCAGACATGGTAGTGCCTCCAGGCAAAGTGGATAGATCGGTTGGGGTAGCGTCTTTGAAGCTCAGGCCGTCAAGGCGAGGCCTGTTTTAACAACAGCTGCGCAACGTTCCTTGCGCTGTCGGCGGCGCTGTAATCGCCCATCACACGTGCCATGGTGATTGCGCCCTCGATCAATACCAGCAGCTGCTTGGCTAATGCCTGCGGTTGCTCGATATCCAATTGCTCGGTCAACTCGAGCGTGTAATCCAACAACTTCTGTTTATGCAGTTTGGCGAGCTGACGGATGGGGTCATCGGGGTCGCCCACCTCTCCCGCCGTGTTGATGAACGCACAACCACAGAAGCCCTCCGACTCGAACCAGCCCTTGAGCACGGTGAACATGCTCAGAATGCGGGCGTGCGGCGTATCCGCTTTGTCGCACTCGGTTCTGAACCAGTACATCCAGCGGATATCGCGCGCCTTGAGCGCGGCTTCAGCCACTTCGTCCTTGGTCACGAAGTAGCGGTAAATGCTTTTCCGGGCGACGCCTGAAGTTCTCACCAAAAGGTCCATGCCGGTGGCATGAATGCCGTTCTGATAGATGAGCTGCTCGGCGGTGGCCAGAATCTTTTCGCGGGTATCGGTCGTCTTGTTCATGAGCCAAAGGTAGAACGATCGTTCTACCTCGTCAAGCATTCGCCGAAAAACCTTTTCGGCTCGTGAAAGAATGCCGGTTACTTGCCATGAAAAAGAGGTCGGCGACCTTGGTTGAGCTCAATCAGTCCCCACTGAAGAACTGCCGGCCGTTCTCACGCAGCATCGAGACCAGGGTGGCCGCCGCGGACGGCAGATAGCCCTCTGCCCGGACCGTTACCGCGACGGTTCGCTGCATGGTGGTTTCTGCCAGTTGCACTTCCCGCAGCCGGTTCATGCCCTGGCTGAACTGCAGCGTCTCCCTGGCCAGAAAGCTCAGCAGGTTGGTACGGGCGATAAGCCGGGGGAGCATGGAGATGGTGTTGGTCTCGATCTGCACCACGGGCGCGGCCAACTTGTGCGATGCGAACACGTTGTCCACCCAGCGCCGCGACGAAACGGCCGGCGACGGCAGTATCCAGCGATAGCGGGTCAAATCGGCAAGGCCGTAGGAGGCGGCGAAAATGGGGTGGTCGACGCTGGCCACCACCACCGCTTCGTCCTGCAGGATCGGATAGGTGACGAATTGCGGTTCTTCGGCATGCAGCGGGCTGATGATCGCGTCCAGTTGTCCGGATCTCAGCGAGCTCTTCAGCACATCATCCTGGGCGATCGACAGGCTGAGCCTGACCTCGGGAGCGCGCTCCAGCAGGGAGGCGGCCAGCTGTGGCAGCAGGTATTCAGCCATGCTGGCTGCGCACCCCAGGCGCACGTTACCAATCAGGCCGTTGGCCAGATCGTGAACTTCGCGCTGTGTCTCTGAAACGCTTAGCTGCAACTGCTTGCTTCTGATCAGCAGAAGCTCACCGACCTCGGTCAGCTTGATGCCCCGGCCATCGCGCTGAAACAGCCGCGCGCCGAGTGATTCCTCGAGCCGCTGGATGCTCTTGGTCAAGGCCGGTTGGCTGCGATTCAGCTTGTCGGCGGCCCGGCCCAGATGGCCGATTTCGGCAATTGTTTGGAAATAGCTGAGGTCGCGAAGATCCATTATTCATTCACAAAAGTTATCGTTCATGAAAAATTAGAAAATAGACGTGATGAATGAGCCTGTCGATAATCTGCCTCGAAAGCGCTTACGCGCGTGCCCTTCAGGATGCCAATGCAAGCGCCCCACTCCCCTCTCTCACGGCCTGCCCAGGCACTGCGCTGGCTGGCCTTGATCCTCAGCGCCGCGGTTGCCGGGCAAGCCCTGTATGCTGCCGAGTTACCGGCTGGCCTGTTTCTGGGCCCCATGCTGGTGGCCATCGTTTTCGGCGTGTGCGGGGCGGGGCTGCGCCTTCACAAGAAGGTCTTCAGGTTTGGCCAGGGCTGCGTGGGTTTGCTGGTCGCCCACACCATGACCTGGTCGGTGCTGGTGTCGCTGGCGAGCTCCTGGCACCTCATGCTGCTGGCGACGATGCTGACGGTCTGTCTGAGCGCACTGGTGGGCCTGGGTACCGTCAGGTTCGGCGGCATTTCCGGCAATACCGCGGCCTGGGGAACAGCGCCGGGCGCGGCATCCGCCATGGTTGCCATGGCCGAAGACTACGGCGCCGACTCACGCCTGGTGGCCACCATGCAGTACGTGCGGGTGGTATGCGTGGTGATGGTTGGCGCGCTGGTCAGCCATTTGCTGGGGGCGACAGCCGGCGTGAGCCAGGCGATCACCAGCGCGCCGGTGATGAGCCATACGGATCTGGCGCTAGGCCTCGGGGTGATCCTGATGGGTGTCGCCGCGGGCGCGTTCCTGCCCGCCGGGGCCTTGCTGGTGCCCCTGCTTCTCGGCGCCGCGCTTCAATTGGCCGGTGTGCTGACCATCACCCTGCCCAGCGAGCTTCTGGCATTCGGCTACGCGGCCATCGGCTGCTATATCGGCTTGCGCTTTGATCGCGAGACACTGAGTTACGTCTGGCGGCGCCTGCCAACGATGGTCATCGGCGCCCTGGTGCTGATCATGCTTTGCGCCGCTCTCGCCTGGCTGCTTGCCTCGCTGACCGGCACGGACTTCCTGTCGATGTACCTGGCGACCAGCCCGGGCGGGCTCGATGCTATGGCGATCATCGCGGTGGAAACCAACTCCGACACCGGCCTGGTATTGGCGATGCAGACATTGCGATTGTTCGGCGTGATTCTCACCGGTGCGTTCTTCGCCAAGCAGATCATCCGTCTGACGGCGCCACCAGCGCCGAGACCGGAAGAACGGAAAAGACCGGCCTGATACGCGCCGATCATCCCCCGCCATGCCTGGGTGTCAGGATTCGCCGCGCAGCTGAGCAAGACTTGCCGCGAGTTCGCTCTTGCGAAACGGTTTGGTAAGCCGTGGCAGCTCCGGGTCGAGCCCCTCGCGCTCCGCATAGCCGGAAACCAGCAGGATCGCGATGCCGGGCCGGGAGGCACGCACCAGCCGGGCCAGGTCGGTACCGTTGATGCCCGGCATCAGGTGATCGGTAACGAGCAGGTCGAAGGCCTCGCCATTGGCCACCTGCTGCATGGCCTCTTCGCCGCAGGCCGCCTCGATCACCCGGTAGCCCAGCTCGGCCAGCATGTACGAGGTGCTGGCGCGCACCAGTTCCTCGTCGTCGACCAGCAGCACGGTGCCGCGCGTCAGCCGTGGCTCCGTGGCCTCGACGATGCGCAACGCCGCTGTTGGTTCTGCCACGCTGCACGGCAGCCAAAGCTCGACGCTGGTGCCGAGCCCGGGCGAGCTCTGGATGGTGAGCGCGCCATTGAGCTGGGATGCCAACCCGTGCACCATGGAAAGGCCGAGCCCGGTCCCTTTGCCCACACCCTTGGTGGAAAAGAACGGCTCCACCGCGCGGGCAAGCGTCGCGGTGTCCATTCCGGTACCGGTGTCTGCGACAGACAGGCACAGATACTGGTCGGCCGGCAGCTTCGAACGGTGGCCCTCGCCGACCGATTCGGTGCTGACCGAGATACGAATCGTCCCGCCCTCGAGCATGGCATCCCGGGCGTTCACGGAAAGATTGAGCAGCGCCATTTCGAGCTGGTTCTGATCGGCGATGGCGGCGGGCAGGTTATCCGGCGCATCGATGATCACCTTGATTTGCGGTCCGGTGGTACTGGCCAGCAGATCGCCCATGTCACTGACCAGCTTGGCCACGTCGACCGGTACCGTCTGCAGCGGTTGCCGGCGCGCGAAGGCCAACAGTCGTTGCACCAGGGTCTTGGCACGCTCGGCCGACTGCATGGCACCGGAAATCAGCCGTTGCTCGCGTTCGCCTCCCACCCCCCGGCGCTGCAGCATGTCCAGCGTACCAACGATCGGGGTGAGCAGGTTATTGAAGTCATGGGCGACGCCACCGGTCAGTTGACCCATCGCCTCCATCTTCTGACTCTGGCGCAGCGCCTTCTGGACCTCCTCGCGCTCGGCGATGGCCTCGGTAATTCGCCGTTCAAGGGTGTCATTGAGCTCGCGCAGCTCTTCCTCGGCGGCCTTGCGGGCGGTGATCTCGACGGCCGTGCCGGTCACCCGCAGACAGAATCCGGCGGCGTCGAATACACCCCGCCCCTTGGCCGCGACCCAGCGCACGATGCCGTCCTCGCGGCCGATGGTGCGATAGTCGACCTCATAGAGCGCGCGGCGCTCGGGGTCAGCGGCCGCCACGAACGCATTGATCGTGGCGTCGCGATCCTCGGGGTGCAGGCCGTCATAGAAGTCCTGCAGCGTGACGTCCACGTCCGCCGAGATACCGAACATCGCCTTGGTCTGCGCCGGCCAGACCAGGGTGTTACGAACGAAGTCCACGTCCCAGAACCCCACATCGGCGTGGTCGACCGCCAGACGCAATCGCGCCTCGCTGATTCGAATCGCCGAATCCGCACGAGCGCGATGCACGATCAGGCCGATGGTGTGAACCGCGAAATCGATGATCTCGATATCCGCCGGCAACGGCTCGCGGCGCTCCGGGTGGTACAGCACGAAGGCGCCGAGCAAAGCGGCCTGCGCCGAAGGGATCGGCATGGAACAGCAAACGTGCAACCCCCGCTCCAGGGCCAGCTTCCGCAGGTCGGCCCAGCTCGGGTCGTTGCTGATGTCGGCCAGTGCCGTCACGGCGCTGGGGGCAATGGCAAAGCCTTTGACGGCGTCCTTGTAGGCGCTCGGCAGACTTGGCCCTGCGCAGTGCTCCAGCAGCTCCCCCCCTTCATTGAGGAGCAGGATGCTGCCCATGAAACCAGACACCGAGAGCCCGTCCACTTCACCAACGATGGCATCCAGCGTGACGTTCAGCGGTGTCTCCTCTACCGCCAACTCGAGAATCCGTTTCTGCGCTGCGCCGATGGCGACCTCGCGATTACGCGCCTGGGTCAGTCGTGCATTCTCGATGGCGATGGTTGCCAGACGCGCCAGGCTTTCCAGGCGCCTGATCGTATTGGGGTGGTGATCACGCACGTCGGACCAGTAGGCGCCCAGCGCTGCGCTCGGCACCGGCCGGCCGATGGGCACCATCACCAGGCTGCGCACGAAGGTCACCGCGTAGGCGTCCTGGGGAATGCGTGGGTCGAGCCGGACGTCGCGGATCGCCGCCGTCTGCCGGTTACGCATCGACCAACCGGAGATGCACTGCTCGGACAGGAAACTCTGGCCCTGCCAAAGCGGAGCGACCGCATCTTCGGCCACATAAGCGCAGCGACCCTGGTTCTCGATGATCACCGCCACGCCCTCTGCGCCCACGCTGGCCCGCGCCGTGTCGCGCAATATGGCGACGACCTCGTCGACCGAGGTCGCCCTGGCCAGCCGCTCACTGGCATCGAGCACATGAGCGAGGCGATCGTCACCCATCAGATCCATAGAAACGGTAAGCAAATGGATCTCCCAACGGCTACGGAATCGTCATCCGCAACTCGTTTACGTGAAGGTGAGAAAAGAGCAGGTGTCGAGTGACGGTCTCTTTCCAGTATGGCCGGCTTTCAGTCTCTCAGAAAGGCGACCATTAGGCATCAGCACGGCGGCAACAGGCGACGGACAGCAAACAGCCATTGGCAGCCGGTCACCGCCGGCAAGCGGAGCCTCACCACGCACTACCCTTCGGATGCAATGAACCTCAAACCAACCCCAGGCTCGGTTGCCAGCCAGCGCGGTGACGCGGCGTTGTCCCCCAGGCGCTGGCGAAGCTTGCCCACCAGCACCCGCACGTAGTGCAGATCGTCGTCGTGGGTCTTGCCCCAGATTTCCCGCAGTATCTGCGGCTGGGTCACCACGCGCCCACTGTTCCTTACCAGCAGCGCGAGCAATGCGTACTCCTTGCGCGCCAGTTGCAGGCGTTCACCGCGCAACAGCACCTCACGGCGGGCGAGATCGATATGCAGGTCGCCGTCGTCGTAGATGAAGGGCTCATTGCGCTCGGTGCTGTGCTGGCGCAGCAGCACGCGGATGCGGGCCATCAACTCCTGGGTGCCGAAGGGCTTGGTCACATAATCGTTGGCGCCTGCGTCGAGGGCCGCGACCTTTTCCGTTTCGCCGCCCCGCACGGTGAGCATGATCACCGGCACCTTGCTCCACTCGCGCAACTGCCTGAGCACCTGGTGACCATCCAGATCAGGCAGGCCGATATCGAGCAGCACCAGGTCAGCGCCCTTCTGGGCCAGGCTGAGCAGGCCACGGGGGCCGTCCTCGGCCTGCTGCACCTCGTAGCCCTGGGCGCGCAGGCTGATGTCGAGCAGGCGTCTGATCTGCGGTTCATCGTCGATGATCAGGATGCGTGCGCAGCTGGAGGTCGCTTCATTCGCCGTCATCGGGGGCCTGCCGTGATTCGTCCGGCTCGAGCAGCGGGATGCTCAGGCGGATCAGCGTGCCCTGCCCGCCTTCGCCGGAAAACGCGCTGACGCTGCCGCCGTGGGCGCCGATCATGCCCTGGGCGATGGTCAGTCCCAGGCCGGTTCCCTGCTTGCCGCAGTCGCCGCGCTCGATGCTGTAGAACATATCGAAGATGCGCCCACGCTCCTCTTCGGCAATCCCCGGACCGCGGTCCTGAACGTCCAGCTGCAGGTGGCCGTCGACCTGCCGGGCGAACACCTGGATGCGTTCGCCTGCGGGCGAGAATTTGGCAGCGTTCTCCAGCACGTTGAACAGGCTCTGCTCGACCAGTGCCGGGTGTACCCACAGCGCGGGCAGGTCCGCGTCCAGCTGTAGCTCGACCAGCACCTGCGGCCGATAGCGGCGCAGCCGGCCGGTCGCCGAGCCCACCAGTTCGTCGACACCGATCCAGCTGCGGTGCAGGGTCAGGCCCTCGTGGCCCAGGCGGGTCATGTCCAGCAGGTTCTGGATGTAACGATCGAGGCGCTCGCCTTCCTGCTGGATCGTTTGCAAGAGGCTGAGACGATCCTCCTCGCTCATCGCCGCCGAATAGCTGATCAGGCTGCCGGCAGAACCCAGCATGGCAGCCAATGGCGAGCGCAGGTCGTGGGAAACCGACGAGAGCAATGCCGAGCGCAGGCGTTCGGTTTCATTGCTGACCCGCGCGGTTTCCAGCTCCGCGACCAGCGTGGTGCGCAGCGCCGCCTGGGCGATGTCCGTGCAGATCGCTTCAGCCAAGCGACGGTTTTCGGCGCTCAGTTGCCGTTGCTGGGTGTTTTCCTGCAAACCGACGACACCGATGACCTGATCGTTGCCCAGCAGCGGCAGGAACCACCAGGCGGCGCCGGCCAGGGTATGCGTATGGCGGCCGGCCGGTTGCCCATGGCTCATGGCCCAATCGGCAGCGGCCCTGTCCAACTGGGCGAGCTGCAAGCCGCATGGGGAGCTCTGGGAGACGCCCACCTGCAACATGGCCGTCGCCCCGAAGGCGCGCTCCAGGGTGTTACGCCCGGCCTGCAGCACCTGTTCCAGGTCGGCAGCCGCGCTCAACTGTCGCCCCAGGTGCTGCAGTACCGACGCCTGGGTGTTCGCCGCGCGCAAGGTCAGCACCTGCATGCGCAGTTGCGAGGCGAGCCGCCCGGCCACCAGCGCGGTGAGCAGAAACAACACCACCGTGGTAATCCCCCAGGGCGCGGCGATGATCAGGGTGTAGCGAGGGTCGATGAAGAAGAAGTTGTAGGCCAGAAAACACAGGATGGCCGCCAGGATCGCGGCCGACATGCGGGTGCGGGCCGCCACCACGACCACCGCCACGATAAAGATCATCGACAGGTCAGTCAGGCCGACCCACTGCTCTGCCAGCCAGGCGAAACCCGTCGCCACCGAGGCACAAAGGCTGGCGTACAGCGCATCCCGACAGGACAGCCAGCGTCCCGGCGCGCCGGGCCGCCAGCGGGCCCGCGCCTGGGCGCGGGCGCGGGCGTGCGGAGAACTGAGGATCACCAGCTCGTAATGGGCGCCATGCTGCAGCAGGCGCTGGGTCAGGGTGCGGTTGAACGTGCGGGCGATGGGCCGTTCGCGGCTGCGCCCGACCACCAGGGTGGAAACCCCGTCGTGGGCGGCATGGTCGAGCAGCGTGTCGGCGATGGCATTGCCATGCAGCACCTGGGTATCGGCGCCCAGGCTGCGCGCCAGGGCGAAGGCGCGGTCCAGTTCGGCTTGCCTGGCCGGGTCGATACGCCCGGCGCGCTGTACGGTGACCACGCTCCAGGGCGCATCACGGCGTTCGGCAAGCCGCCGTCCGGCACGCACCAGGTATTCAGAATTGCCGCTGCCGTCGATGGCGATCAGCACCCGCCGGCGCAGGGCCAGACCGCTGATGCCCTGGGCCGTGTGAGCTTCGCGCAGGTGATCCTCGATATGGTCAGCTGCGGTCTGCATGGCCAGTTCGCGCAGCGCCGCCAGGTTGGGCGCCGAGAAAAAGCGTTGCAGCGCCTGTTCGGCCATCTCCGGCAGGTAGATCTTGCCCTGGTGCAGGCGCTCGATCAGCTCGCCCGGCGGCAGGTCGACCAGGCGGATATCGCGCAGCCGGTCGAGCACCGCATCGGGCACCGTTTCGCTGACCCGGATGCCGGTGATGCGGTGCACGATGTCGTTGAGGCTTTCCAGGTGCTGGATGTTCACCGTGCTGTAGACATCGATGCCCTTGTCCAGCAGCTCCAGAACGTCCTGCCAGCGCCGTTCGTGGCGGCTGCCGGGTGCGTTGCGATGGGCCAGTTCGTCGACCAGCACGATACGGGGCTGGCGCTGCACGATGGCGTCCAGGTCCATCTCGTCGAGCCGGTGGCCCTGGTACTCGATCTGCCGGCGCGGGATCAGCTCATGGCCGTCGATCAGTGCCGCCGTTTCACTGCGGCCATGGGTTTCCACCACGCCGATCACCAGGTCGACACCTTGCCGGCGCAGCTCCCGGGCGCGGGACAGCATGGCGTAGGTCTTGCCCACGCCAGGCGCCGCGCCGAGAAACAGGGTCAGGTGGCCGCTGTTCTGGCGGCGCAGTTCACCCGCCAGGGCATCGGCACGTGCTTCACGGTTTTCCTGCATACCGGCTACCTGTTGTGGGCTTCGTCGAGGGCCAGGTTGAGCAACAGCACGTTGACCCGCGGCTCACCGAACAACGCCCATTGCCGGCCCTCGGTGTAGGCACCCACCAGGGTCTGCACCTCGCCTGGCGACATGCCGCGCTCCCGTGCCACGCGGGCGACCTGGATCTGCGCCGCTTGCGGGCTGATATGCGGGTCGAGGCCGGCGCCGGACTGGGTGAGCAGATCGCCCGGTACGGCGCCCGGCTCGACGCCTTCCCGGGCGGCAATGACGGCTCGTTGTTCGTCGATGCGTTGGCGCAGCGCCGGGTTGCTGCGGGCCAGGTTGCTACCGGCCATGGCCATCGGATCATAGCCGGCGGCCGACGGGCGCGCCTGGAAATAGCCGGGGCTGGTGAATGGCTGCGCGACCCATTGCGAGCCGACGACGGCGCCGTCGCGCGCGATGAGGTTGCCGCCCGCCTGCTCGGGAAACAGGCCGATGCCGATGCCGGTGGCGAGCAGCGAATAGCTCAGGCCGAAGCCCAGCAGGCTGATCAGGGCCAGGATGCAGGCGGGACGCAGCAGCTTGCCCTGGGGCACAGTCGTTTGGTTGGTCATATCGTTCACCCAATGTAGTCGTCTAAATGCCGATGGTTGCCGACAGCAGCATGTCGATCAGCTTGATCGCCGGAAACGGCAGCAACACGCCGCCGATGCCATAAACCAGCATGTTGCGACGCAGCAGCGCCGTGGCGTTGGCGGCACGCACGCGTACCCCGCGCATGGCCAGCGGAATCAGCAGCGGGATGATCAGGGCGTTAAATATCAGCGCCGACAGCACCGCATTGGTCGGGCTGGAAAGCTGCATCAGGTTGAGCCCGGCCAGGGCCGGAATCGCCCCGGCGAACAGCGCTGGCAGGATGGCGAAGTACTTGGACACGTCGTTGGCCAGCGAAAAGGTGGTCAGCGCGCCGCGGGTGATCAATTGCTGCTTGCCCACTTCCACCACGGCCAGCAGCTTGGCCGGATCGGAATCCAGGTCGACCATGTTGCCCGCCTCCTTGGCGGCCTGGGTGCCGGAATTCATGGCCAGGCCGACATCGGCCTGGGCCAGCGCCGGCGCGTCGTTGGTGCCGTCGCCGACCATGGCCACCAGGTGACCGCGCTCCTGCTCCTGGCGGATGCGCGCCAGCTTGTCTTCCGGCCGCGCCTCGGCAACGTAGTCATCGACGCCCGCCTCTGCGGCGATGGCCGCCGCGGTCAGCGGGTTGTCACCGGTGATCATCACGGTGCGGATGCCCATGGCGCGCAGCTTGGCGAACTTTTCCTTGATGCCATGCTTGACCACGTCGCTGAGCTCGATAACGCCCAGCACCTGGCGACCATCGGCGACCACCAGCGGCGTGGCACCCTGGCGTGCCACCTGGTCGACCAGTTCCTGCAACTGCAGCGGCACTGAGCCGGACACCGCCAGCACATGGCGGCGAATGGCATCGATGGCCCCCTTGCGAATCAGCCGACCGTCGGCCATATCGAGGCCGGACAGGCGACTCTGCGCGCTGAAGGGAATGAAGGTGGCGTCCTTCGGCGCGTCACTGTTGATGCCGTTATGGCGCGCCAGCTTGACGATGGACTTGCCTTCCGGGGTCGGGTCAGCCAGGGACGACAGCAACGCGGCTTCCTGCAGGCGGCTGAGCTGCATGCCCGGCAGCACATGGAAATGCGTGGCTTGGCGGTCGCCATGGGTGATGGTGCCGGTCTTGTCCAGCAGCAGCACGTCGACGTCGCCGGCGACTTCCACGGCCTTGCCGGACTTGGCCAGCAGGTTGGCGGACAGCGCACGGTTCATGCCGGCGATACCGATGGCCGGCAGCAGGCCGCCAATGGTGGTCGGGATCAGGCACACCAGCAAGGCGATCAGCAGCAACGGATCGATCCTGATGCCGACGAAGGCGGCAATGGCCGGCAGGGTGATGACCACGATCAGGAAGGTCAGGGTCATGGTGGTCAGCAGCAGGCCCAGGGCAACTTCGTTGGGGGTCTTCTGCCGGTTGGCACCTTCGACCAGCGCGATCATGCGATCCAGGAAGCTGTCACCCGGTTGGGCGGTGACCTCGACTATGATCTGGTCGGACAGCACCTTGGTGCCACCGATCACGCCGGAGCGGTCGGTACCGGCCTCGCGCAGCACTGGCGCGGATTCGCCCGTCACCGCTGACTCGTTGATGCTCGCCAGCCCCTCGATGATCTCGCCATCGGCGGGAATGATCTCGCCCTGGGTGACGATCAGCAGATCGCCCGGGCGCAGTTCACTGGCGGCGATGCGCTGCGGCTCGCCGCGCTCGCTCAGGCTCTTCAGGCGGCGGGCGACCAGATCCTTGCGCGCCTTGCGCAGCGAATCGGCCTGGCCGCGGCCACGGGCTTCGGCCACCGCCTCGGCGAAGTTGGCGAACAGCACCGTGACCAGTAACAGGAAGGTGACGCTCCAGCCGATGGCGGGCGTGCTCTTGCCCATCAGGGTCAGCACGGCGCAGAGCAGCGTGCCGACCCAGACCACGGCCATCACCGGGTTCCTGAATGCGTGATTCGGAGCGAGCTTAGCGAAGGCGGCCAACGCGGCGCTCTTCACACCGGCGCTGTCGAGTAACGCCGGGCGTTTGGCCGCAGCGCAATGTTGGTTTATCTGAGTCATGGGAAATCAGCCTCAACGGGTGATGAACTGCAGGTGGTCGGCCACAGGCCCCAGCACCAGCACGGGCATGAATTGCAGCAGGGTGAGGATGGCGATGATGGCCATCAGCGTCAGGGCGAAGGTCGGCGTCTCGATCTGCAGGGTGCCCGGGCCTTCCGGCGTCACCCGCTTGCGCGCCAGCATCGCCGCGATGATCAACGGCAGGATCAGCGCCGGGTAGCGGCCCAGAAGCAGCGCCACGACGCAGGTCAGGTTCCACCAGTAGCTGGCGTCGCCCAGCCCCTCGAAGCCCGAACCGTTGTTGGCGAAGGCCGAGGTGTACTCGTAGAGCACCTGGCTGATGGCATGGGCGCCGGGGTTGGAAGTGCCGGCCAGATCAGGCAGCAACAGGGTGAGCGCGGTGAAGCCGAGAATCACCAGCGGCTGCAACAGGATCAGCACGGCCAGGCACTTCACCTCCGGCGCCTCGATCTTGCGGCCCAACAGTTCGGGTGTGCGGCCGGTCATCAAACCGGCCAGGAACACGCTTAGCAGCAGGTACACGAGAAACTGCTGCAGGCCACAACCAACGCCGCCCCAGATCGCGTTCACCAGCATGTTGGCGATGCTCACCATGCCGGTCAGCGGCGCCAGGGAGTCATGCATGGCGTTGACCGAGCCGTTGCTGGTCTGGGTGGTCACGGCGGCCCAGAGCGCCGAGGCGTCGGCGCCGAAGCGCACCTCCTTGCCTTCCATGAGGGCACTGTCGCTGCTGCTGGCCGAATGGCCCTCGGACCACAAGGCGACGCCGGCAGACATCAGCGACATGCTCAGCATGCAGCCGAAGATCAGTGCGCTGAGCTTGGCCCGCCCGGTCAGGCTGCCGACCATGAACACCACGCTCATCGGCAACAGGATGATGGCCAGGGTTTCCAGCAGGTTGCTCAGGGGAGTCGGGTTCTCCAGTGGTGCGGCGCTGTTGGGGCCGTACCAGCCACCGCCATTGGTGCCCAGCTGCTTGGCCGCGACCATGGCGGCGACCGGGCCGAGCGGGATCTTCTGCTCGCTGATCTGCGCGGCGCCATCCAGCGGTTTCGCCAGCGGCCCGCCATCGAGGGTGGCAGGCACGCCTTGCCAGGTCAGCAATACCGAAAGCACCAGGCACAGCGGCAGAAACAGGCGTACGGTCGGGCGAATGAGATCGGCCCAGAAGTTGCCGACATCGGCGGCTTCGTCCTTGGCCAGCTGTCGGCGACCGCCGAACAGGCCACGCAGCGTCGCCACCACCAGGGCCAGGCCCATCATCGGTGTGATCACCTGCAGGCCCACGATGGCGCTCATTTGCGCCAGGTAGGAAAGCTGCGCCTGTCCGGAATAGTGCTGCTGGTTGGTGTTGGTCAGAAACGAGACGGCGGTGTGCAGCGCCAGATCCCAGCGCATGTTGGGGGCCGCATTGGGATTGAGCGGCAGCCACTGCTGGGTCATCAGCATCAGCCAGACCAGCAGGCCGAGCACCAGGTTGCTCAGCAGGAAGGCGCCAACGTAGGTCTTCCAGCCCATGCCCTGGGCAGGGTTTACGCCCAGCAGTCGATAAAGCGGGCGCTCCAGCAGCGCGAACAGGCGATCCCCGCGCATCGGCGCGCCGCGCATGATGGCCGCCAGGTAGCGACCCAGTGGCCATGCCAGCGCGATGGCCAAGCCAAAAACGAACAGAAATTCAGTCATGATCCATGCCTTCAATGCCGTACTGGCGACCGAGGCATTCTTGAATCTATGGCCGTAAAGTCTCTATTGCGCCAAGCCCGTGATGCATAAATTAAACGTAAATAAAAACTGATCTGCGCTGGCAGTAAGGTGGTTTCTTCCTCGACGATGGTCGCTGACATGGACAGGTGCATCTGGCAGCTTTTCCGTGCCCTCGCCGGGCTTTCTGCAGTGGCTGCCAAGGGTGATCACGGATATGGATGCAGATGGCAGCGAAGCGCTGCCTCAAGGGTTACCGCCCGTGGGCATCATGCCCAAGATCCAGCTTGAAGGGTCCACACCAATGGCAAAACTGCCAATAGCATGCAAAGAATGAGGGCTGCAGACACTACAAGGTGAATAAATCGAGCCCCTGTTGGGGGACCGCCATGCCGATGTCAGGGTGATTGGTGACACTATCGTGGGCGCTCTCCCAAGGTTGTAGCCCACGGATGCGCACCGTCGCCTGAAGTGGACAATACCTGCAGCGCAGCTTAGCCTAGCCGTGCTCTGCCTGGAGCTTTTACCAAAGCTGCAGCCTCGCCATCTCGGTGCGCCTTCCTACAGCGATTAAATACCCGTGACTGCCCCCCTTAACATGCATCAGGACGCGCCAGACTTCTCCGCGGCTATCGCAGCCGTTCAGAAAATCGAGTCCGTGCCGCTGATCCTCGAAATGGTCAAGCAAGCGACAGGTATGCGTTTCGCAGCCGTTGCACGGGTTACGGACAGGCATTGGGTGACATGCGCGGTCGATGACTCGATTGATTTCGGTTTGATACCCGGAAGCCACCTCGAACTCGAAACCACGATTTGCCATGAGATTCGCCAGAATCGAAAGCCGGTCATCTTTACCCAGGCGAGCAGTCACCCGCTTTTCTCGGTACATCACACTCCGCAGTTGTATGGCCTCGAGAGTTACGTCTCCATCCCCATCGTCACCGCGGACGGGCAGTTCTTCGGCACGCTCTGTGCGATAGACCCGGCGCCCGCCAGCTTTGATGAAAGCACCGTGCTGAAAACGATGGGGCTCTACGCCCAGTTGATCGCCATGAACCTCGATCTGCACAAGGACTTGCTTGCGTCCGGGCAGGCGCTCGAGGATGCCCATGAAGTCGGCGTGCTGCGCGAGCAGTTCGTGGCGGTATTGGCCCACGACCTGCGTACCCCCTTGAGTGCGGTACGTTTAAGTGCCGAGTTGCTCGAAACCAGGGTCAATGAGCCAAATAACTTGAAGTTGATCCGGGCGGTTCGCCAGAGCGCGGTGCGCATGGGTGTGTTGATCGAAGATGTGCTCGATTTTGCCCGCGGCGAATTGGGCGGCGGTATCCCCATCAAACCGGTGGTGACAGACACTCTCCAGGAGCAGTTCGAGGCCGTGCTTACCGAGCTCAGGGTCGTGCACCCTTGCGCGGTGATCCTGGATACGCTGAGCATTCCAACCGGGCTCAATTGCGACCCTGGTCGGTTGGGCCAACTGCTGGTCAACCTGGTCGACAATGCCATTACCCATGGAGCGAAGGGCGAGCCGGTTGTGGTGCATATCCACACCGTTGGCCAAAGCCTGGTGCTGTCAGTGCACAACCGAGGCGTGGCCATACCCGAAGCTGTCCAGCCCGGGCTCTTTCATCCATTCAAACGGCCCGAAGTAGGTAGCCGCAAGGATGGTCTGGGCCTGGGGCTCTACATCGCGAACGAAATATGTGCAGGGCACCGTGGAACTCTCGAGGTCACCTCGAACGACGCCCATGGCACGGAATTCGTGGCCACCCTTCCCTGCTGATGGCGGTCGGCGGCTCCTGCATCATTAAGGGTGATCGCAGTGAGCATGAGCGACCTGAAGCGGCTGCTCGAAAGGATCAATACCCAGCTGAACCTGCCGCGTTCAAATGCTAGCCTGACCAGCCAGTCCCTGAAGCGAGGCGCCAATGTTCAGTATTCGTGCGATGACCCTGAACGATTACGACACGGTCATCGAGCTCATGAGCGCGACGCCCGGTATCTCCTTGCGCGAGGCGGACTCGCGGGAGTCGACCGCCCGCTACCTGGCGCGAAACCCCGCGATGAGCTTCGTTGCAGAGATTGGCGGGGGGGGTGCGCGGGTGCGTCATGTGCGGACATGACGGGCGTCGCGGGTATCTGCAGCACCTGCTCGTGCTCCCGCAGTATCGGCGCCAGGGCATCGCCAAGGCGTTGGTGGAACGTTGCCTGGCGAGCCTGGAGGCGGTCGGCATTGACAAGTGCCACCTGGACGTTTTCAAAACCAACCTGGCAGCGGCCCGTTACTGGCAGAGCCAGGGCTGGCAGCTCAGATCGGACATCGACCGCTATTCGTTTACCCGCGCGGGCAACGACAACGCCTGATCGATCGAGCGATGCAATAGAAAACCGCCCTGATGTGCCGGTAAAACAGAGCTGGCGCGTGCTCTGATGCAACCGAAAGCTGGCCACATCGACAGCCATGCCGCTGAACACTCAGTGCGCTGGCCGCTTTACCCGCCCCAACGCCCGGTACAGCGTCGAGCGGTGCACGCCGAGTTTGCTGGCGGCCTCGCTGACGGAGATGCCCTGCCCGATCATCTGGTTGGCGAGGCGTATCTGCTCGTCAGCCAGGCAAGGCTTGGCACCGAACCGCACGCCACGTGCCCTGGCCGCTGCCCGGCCAAGGCTGGTGCGTTCGACGATCAGCGAACGCTCGAAGGCAACGATCCCGGCGAACACCGCAAGCACGGGCTGCCCAGCGGCATTGCCGCTGACCCAGGGCTCCGCCAGGCTGCAGAGCAGTGCGCCGGTGACGTGCATGTGCTCGGCGATCTCCAGAAGATCCCGGGTGCTGCGTGCCAAACGGTCGAGCCGGGTGACCATGAGGGTGTCGCCCGGCTGGATATCGCCGAGCAGGCGCGCCAGCTCCGGCCGGCTGCGCCATGCGTTCTGGCCTTTTTCCACCAACACCTCGGCACAACCTGCCGCTTTCAGTGCGTGGATCTGGGCTTGCACATCCGGCTCTTCGCGGCTGGGGCGGGCGTACCCGATGATGCGCCCTACCACCGCCGCCGTGCCGTTGCTGGGTGAACTCGGCACTCAGTGCTCCTCATCGATCAAGCGGTAACCGACACCCACGATGGTTTGAATCACCCGCGAGCTACCCGGATGGTCCTGCAACTTGCGGCGCAGCCGGCCGACCACCGTGCGCAGGCAGCGGCTGTCACCCAGATAGCTGGTACCCCAGACCAGGCGCAGCAGCTGCTCTGCGCAAACGATGCGGCCGTGGTTGCGGGCGAGAATTTCCAGCACGCCGTACTCCTTCCTGCTCAGTTTTATCTCCACGCCGCGCAGGGTGACCAGGTGCCGGGACAGGTCGATATGCAGCTGGCCCGCACGGATGACCGACTGCGGCACCAGCTCATCCGAGGCGGCGTACAGCAGCGCCCGGGCGCGAGCCGTCAGCGCCTGGATGCCGAATGACTTGGAGAGGTAGTCACTGGCGCCCAGGTCCAGCAGACGCACCTTCTCCTCCTGGCTGTCACGCGCCGACAGCACCAGTACCGGTACCGTCGACCAGGCCCGCAGCTCGCGCAGCACCTGGTTGCCATCCATATCCGGCAGGAGCGGGTCGACAATGACCAAGTGCGGCGACTGGATCGCCGCCAGGGTCAGGCCCTTGGCGCCCGTGGCCGCCTCCAGCACGGTGAACGACTGATTCGCGAGGCTGCCGCGCAGCAGTTTGCGCATCGCTTTGTCGTCGTCGATCAGCAGAATGCGCGGCGATTCATTCATGCCCACCCTCCGCCCTGCCTGCGTGGCTGACCAAGGGACAGATGCAGCGATATGACAGGGAGAAGGTTCATCTTGCGCGCCTCGGATAGGGAACCCCGAGGTGGGAAAACTCGTCTGGAATGTCGGCGAATTATCGGGCGCGGAAAATTATCAGGGCGTAAAAAAAGCGTAATTTCTCGGCTGCCCAACGCCAGCAGCTGTACCCGTCGCTGGCGCGGAGCCGCGCTTGACAGGTAACCAGGCGGCGTATCGCGCCGGGCAAATGTGCAGGAAAACCGCTTGGCGAAATGGCGTTCGGGATGCGCGATAGGCATCGCTCGGTACGCTTTGCTCGGCAAGCCCGCGACACCCGACGCGCCTGGCCATATGAACTTGCCCAGCGCCGCTGGCCTACGTAGTAAAAGCACCGCGAGGCCCGCATAATGCCTGGGCACGCATCGGAATTAAGGGAGCGACGTGGCCCGTAAGTCAGGTAGGAACAACGGCAATCTTGAAGAGACGCCAGTCACCGTGAAAGACGTCGCGCTCAAGGCCGGCGTCTCGGTGATGACCGTCTCGCGGGCCATCCAGCGCCCCGAGCTGGTGAACCAGGCCACCCGCGAGCACGTGCTCGAAATCGTGCGTTCCATGGGTTATGTGCCCAACATCATGGCCGGTGCCCTGGCGACCCGAAAAAGCCGCCTGGTGGCCATCCTGCTGCCCACCATCGCCAACTCCATCTATTCGATCGCCGTGCAGTCCATCATCGGCAGGCTGTCCGCCGCCGGGTACCAGTCCCTGGTCGGCCCCACGGGATACTCGCCTGAAAATGAAGAGCTGCTGCTCGATGCCATTCTCGGCAGGCGGCCGGACGGTATCGTACTGACCGGCACCTTGCACACGCCGAACATCCGCGCGCGCCTCGCTGCGCTGCGCATTCCGGTCGTCGAAGCCTGGGACCTGAGCGACGCCCTGCTGGACACCCAGGTCGGCTTTTCCCACGAGAAGGTCGGCATTGCCGTGGCTGACCATTTCCATGCCAAGGGCTATCGCCAGTGGGCCGTGGTGGGCATCGACGACCCTCGCGCGATGCGCCGCTGCCACAGCCTGATCGCCCGCCTGCAGGAGTTGGGCGTTAGCCAGGTGCAGCAGCAGATCTTTGCCACCGAAGCGACCTGGGAGGTGGGCCGCAAGGGCCTGGCGGCGCTGCTCGACGCTGGCGCGCGGCCACAGGTCATCTTCTGCAGTTCGGACACCGTCGCTCTAGGCGTACTGGCTGAAGCGGCCAGCCGCAAGATCGCCGTGCCCGACGAGCTCGCTGTGCTCGGGTTCGGCAACATCTCCAATGGTCAGTTCGCCTACCCGGCCCTGTCGACGGTCAGCGTCAACGCCCAGGAAATGGGTCACCAGGTCGCCGAAGCCCTGCTGCGCCGGCTCGAAGGCGGCAGTCGAGAGGCCCAGGTCGATACCAGTTTCGAGATCCTGGAACGCGAGAGCACCTGAGCTCGCCGCCCTGCCCTTTACCATTAGCAGCCCCCTGATGACCTCTAGGCGTTTTCTTTATAACGCCGCACCCGTACCTGCTTGAAAAGATCTATGCAGATGGCTAGCCACTGATAACGTTATCAACTTAGACTGTTAACGTTATCTGTTAACGTTAACAGCTGACAAAATACGCCGATCCCTACAAAAACAAACATCGGAGTTCCCCCATGCAAGCAGTCAAGAAGACTCGCGCCCGATATCTGATCCTGCTCATGCTGTTCCTGGTGACCACGATCAACTACGCGGACCGGGCGACGATCTCGATCGCCGGCTCCAGCCTCCAGAAAGACCTGGGCATCGACGCGATTCAACTGGGTTACATTTTCTCGGCCTTTGGCTGGGCCTACGTGCTGGGGCAGATCCCCGGCGGATGGCTGCTCGACCGCTTTGGCTCCAAGCGGGTCTATGCAGGCAGCATCTTTCTCTGGTCCTTCTTCACCCTGCTGCAGGGCTACATCGGCGTGTTCGGCGTGGCCAGCGCGGTGGTCGTGCTGTTCCTGCTGCGCTTCATGGTCGGCTTGGCCGAAGCGCCGTCGTTCCCGGGTAATGCGCGCATCGTCGCGGCCTGGTTCCCGACCAAGGAGCGCGGTACCGCGTCGGCCATCTTCAACTCGGCCCAGTACTTCGCCACGGTGCTGTTCGCCCCGCTGATGGGCTGGATCGTCTACACCTTTGGCTGGCAGCACGTATTCGTGGTGATGGGCGCGCTGGGCATCCTGTTCTCGATCGTGTGGATGTACGTGATCCACAACCCCAAGGATCACCCAATGGCCAACGCGGCCGAGATCCAGTACATCGCCGAGAACGGCGGCCTGGTGGACCTGGACGCCGCCGGCAAGAAGCAGGACTCGGGGCCCAAGTTCGGCTACATCCTGCAGTTGCTCAGAAACCGCATGATGGCCGGCGTGTACCTGGGCCAGTACTGCATCACTACCCTCACCTACTTCTTCCTGACCTGGTTCCCGGTGTACCTGGTGCAGGAACGCGGCATGACCATTCTCAAAGCGGGCATCATCGCCTCGCTGCCCGCCATCTGCGGCTTTATCGGCGGCGTGCTGGGCGGCGTGATTTCCGACGCCCTGCTGCGCCGCGGCAACTCGCTGAGCGTGGCACGCAAGACGCCAATCGTGGCTGGCATGCTGCTGTCGATGAGCATGATCATCTGCAACTACGTGGAAGCCGACTGGATGGTGGTCTCGTTCATGGCCCTGGCGTTCTTTGGCAAGGGCGTCGGCGCCCTCGGTTGGGCGGTGGTGTCGGACACCTCGCCCAAACAGATCGCGGGTTTGTCCGGCGGGCTGTTCAACACCATCGGCAACCTGGCGTCGATCACCACGCCAATCGTAATCGGCTACATCATCGCCGCCACCGGCTCGTTCAAACTCGCCTTGGTATTCATTGGTGCCAACGCCTTCGTCGCCGCGTTCAGCTACCTGGTGATCGTCGGCGAGATCAAGCGCTTCGAACTCAAGGGCCTCAAGCCTGAGGCCAATGACGGCGCCAGCCAGGGCGCTGGCGACGTCACACGCTGACGGCTGCCGTGGTGGTCATCCCATTACCGGGATGACCACCTGAGGCTCAACGGTCGGTCGCACCGCCCGGCGCCTCGGGTACGCCACCCAGATGCTCGAACAGGCTGCGCATCGGCATCGACAACCGGTGCCAGTTCCTGAAGCACAGGCACAGCTCGCGCCGGGCCCAGGGATCATTCAGCGCGATCACCTTGAAGCCGTAGCGGCGCTTGTGCAGCCGGGCGATGGCCTGCGGCAGGATGCCAAGACCGATGCCATGGGCGACCATCTGACAGAGCGCCTCGAAGCTGTGCATGCGGACTCGCAGGTCCAGTGGCTGACCAGCTACCCGCGCGTGCTCGTTGATGTGATCCTGCAGCGCACTACCCTGGGCCAGCCCCACGAACGCCTCGCCCAGTACCTCGCCGAACGACAGGGTGCGGCGGTCGGCCAGCGGGTGATGGGGCGCCGCGATCAGCACCAGATGGTCCCTGGCCACCGGCTGCAGCTGCACGCCTTCGGCACTGGCGGCGCTGGACACGATGCCCGCTTCGGCCAGGCCACAGGCCACGTTGCGCACGATGTCGACGCTGGTGCGCTCCTTCAGCTCGATGCGCAGGCGTGGCCGCTCGGCCAGCCACGGCGCCAGCCGGCTGGGCAGAAACACCGTCAGCGCGGCGGTGTTGGCATACAGTTGCAGGGTGCCTCTGGCGCCGGCCGCATAATCCTGCAGCTCGTCGTTCAAGGTTTCCTGCTGCCGAAGTATCAGCCGGGCGTGATGGGCCAGCGCCTCGCCAGCCTCGGTGGTGCTCACGCCTCGCGGGCGCCGCTCCAGCAAGGCCACCCCGACAGCACTCTCCATCTTGCGCAGCCGTTCGCTGGCAGAAGCCAGTGCCAGGTTGGCCCGCGCCGCGCCCGCGGTGATGCTGCCGGCATCGGCAATGCTCAGAAACAGCTGCAGGTCTGCCAGGTCGAGTCGCATCGGGGCCTCTGTGCCTTCGGTTTGGCCGAAGGCTGTGCTGAGTTTTCCGCATTGTGCCGAGTACCCTGAGCGGCTTCAATTGCACCGCCCCCTCAATCGAGCCTTGCCCATGCACGACGCCACGTTGTACCTGCTGTTTTTGATCGGCACCTTCCTGGCTGCGGGGCTGGTCAAGGGCGTGACCGGCATGGGCTTGCCGACCGTGGCCATGGGGTTGCTGGGCACGCTGATGTCGCCTGCGGCGGCAGCGGCGATGCTGATCGTGCCATCTTTCGTGACCAACCTCTGGCAGCTGTTCAGCGGCCCTGCACTGGCGCCACTGCTGCGCCGCCTGTGGCCAATGATGCTGTGCACCGTGCTCGGCACGCTCGCCGCCTCGACCTTGCTGGTGCTGGCGAGTCCGCTCTGGTCAGGGTTCTGGCTGGGCATCGCGCTGATCGCCTACGCCCTCTACGCACTGCTCGCGCCGGCCTTCACCGTTGCGGCCCGGGCGGAGAACTGGCTGTCACCGGTCGTGGGGCTGGTGACCGGCGTGGTGACCGGGGCGACCGGCGTATTCGTGATGCCGGCGGTGCCCTACCTAGGCTCGTTGAACCTGAGCCGCGACGAACTGGTGCAGGCGCTTGGCCTGTCCTTCAGCGTGTCCACCCTGGCGCTCGCCATCGGTCTCTACTGGCACGGCGCGTTTCAGGTCGGCCAATTCGGCACGTCAGCCGCGGCTGTCGTCCCGGCGTTGCTTGGCATGTGGCTGGGCCAGCGGCTGCGCGCAAGGATCAGCCCGGTGCGCTTTCGGCAGTGCTTCATGGCGTTCCTGATCCTGCTCGGCCTCGAACTGGCCTCGCGGCCGTTGTTCTGAGGCGCGCGGTTTACACCACGCTGGCGCGCTGCAGGTCGCTGCGGTGGCCAACGCCGGCATTCTGCAGGCGTTGCACCAGGTCCTCACGGGCGGCTCGGCCACCGCTGCGTACGTAGTCGAGCTCACTGGCAGTGATCAGCACCACGGCAATCAGGCTCACGGGCGACAGTGGCATGTCGTTCAGCTGCGTCGGGAAGTCGGGTGCTGGGCCGCCGAGCAATACGCCGACGACATCGTCGTCGCTGACGAAGTGTGCGGTCAGTTGCTCGCCGATATGCTGCGACTGGCTCACGCCGGGCAGATCCAGGGACAGCACGCCGTGCTGCTCGATCTGCTCGACGATGCCGCCCGCACCGGCCACTGTAGCGGCCACGTGCTGGAGCAACTCGAAGGCCCAGCTGTACTTGAGCGGGTCGACTTCGCCCGGCTTGCCTCGAGCGTGCACGGGAATGTCGGCGGTTTCCAGGAACAGCTCCATTTCGAAACCGTTGCCCATGCCTTCCACGTCATCGAACGGATCGGAAAGGCCGTCGGTCGCCAGGAGGATGGACTCGCCACGGCGCACCACACGGTAGGCCTGGCGGGTCGACGGCCACTGCGGGCCGCCGGTGAAGCTGGGGCTGATCAGATAACCGAGCACGTCCTGCTCGACGGCGCCAACACCCTGCCAGTGGCGATCCAGACACGCGGCGCTGGCCTCGCGGGCTGCCTGGTTGGCGTCAGGGATTTCCGGGCTATGGGCAGCTGACGATTCCGCCTCGGCGGAGGGTTTGGACGACAGGCCGAACAACTTGCGGAAAAAACTCATGGGCAATCCTTGCTGAAGGGCTGCTCGAAGGGCCGAGCAGTGGCTGAAGAGGCGGCCGCCATTCTGGCGTGCCGGCAGCCGCGTGAAAACCGACTGGGCCACACGTCATGCAGCCCATTCGACCGCCACCCTGCGCAAGGTTCACAGGCGTGCCCTGCCGCAGCTCACGCCTGCTCACCGCGGGCCGTCGCCACCGCCGTGCGCAAGCCCAGCAGGTAGCTGTCCACACCAAAGCCGCTGATCTGCCCGCGCACCACGTCGGCGAATACCGAGTGGTGGCGGAAGGCCTCGCGGGCATGGATGTTGGACATGTGGATTTCCACCACCGGCACGCTGAGGATCGCCAGCGCGTCGCGGATGCCGTAGCTGTAGTGGGTCCAGGCACCGGCGTTGATCAGCACGGCGTCGGTGCCCTCCAGAAACGCCTGGTGGATGCGCTCGCACATGGCGCCTTCGTAGTTGCTCTGGAAGCTCTCGATCTCCACGCCGAGGGTTGCGGCCAGTTCGCCCAGACGCGCATTGATTTCAGCCAGGGTGATGGTGCCGTACTGCAGCGGGTCGCGCTTGCCGAACATGTTGTGGTTGATGCCGTGCAGCATGAGTACCTTCATCGTCTGCTCCTTCACGCCAGCGGCACGGTGAGCCGTTCGATTACCGGCCCGGTTTGCGGACGCACGCCGCGCCACCACGCGAAGGCTTCGGCCGCCTGCTCGACGAGCATGCCCACGCCGTCTGCCAGAGTGCTCACGCCGGTTTTCTTGGCCACCTGCAGAAACGGCGTCAACCCTTTGCCGTAGGCCAGCTCGTAGGCCAGCGCCGCGTTGACGAACACCGCTTCCGGCACCGGTGGCAGCTCGCCAGTCAGGCTGGCCGAGGTGGCATTGATGACCAGGTCGAACGACTGCCCGGCCAGGTCTTCGTAGGTGCTCAAAAGCAGGCGCGGGTCATTCACTTCGTTCTCCAGCACCCGCGCCTTGGCCATGTCGCGATTGGCCAGTACCAGGTGCGCCGGGCCGGCCGCCAGGAACGGCAGCAAGGCACCACGCACCGCACCACCGGCACCGAGCAGCAGTACCCTGCGCCCCGCCAGCGGCCGGCCGAGGTTGTGCTCGATATCGCGCAACAGGCCGACGCCATCGAAGTTCTCGGCCAGCACTGCATCGCCCTCGAACTTGAAGGCGTTGGCGGCCCGCGCCAGGCGCGCCCGTTCGCTGGGCTGGGTGGCCAGCTCGAAGGCCTGCAGCTTGAACGGCGCGGTGATGTTCATACCGCGCCCGCCCTGGGCCTGGAAACGCGCCACGTCACCGGCGAAGTCGCTGGTCGAGCCTTCGATGGCGCTGTACTCGATCTGCTGCCCGCAACTTTGCGCGAACAGCCCGTGGATCAGCGGCGACTTGGTGTGGCCGATGGGGTTGCCGATCACCGCGTATTGG
The DNA here is from genome assembly GCF_003253735.1 of Pseudomonas sp. URMO17WK12:I2. GTDB lineage: Bacteria > Pseudomonadota > Gammaproteobacteria > Pseudomonadales > Pseudomonadaceae > Aquipseudomonas. Next base: position 689,129 of record NZ_QKYW01000002.1, read on the forward strand.
TCTGTCATGCTTGTTCTCCATGGCTGTACAGCACACCGTCTGCCTGCAACTGAGTGATTTCCTCGAGGCTGAAGCCCAGCTGCGCGGCGATCTGCGCGTTGTGTTCCCCCAGGTCCGGCGCGACGCGGGTGACCGTGGTATCGCAATCGGAAAAGCGGAACGGCAGGTTCGGCAACTTCAGGGTGCCGTAGCGCGGATGCTGCTGCTCGAGGATCATGCCGCGGGCCTGGATCTGCGGGTCGTTGACCACTTCGTCGATGCGCTGCACCTTGGCGCTTGGCACGTCCACCTCGTCGAGCAGCGACAGCAGGCGGGCCACCGGGTTGGCGCCGACCCAGCGGCGCACCACGGCGAGGATTTCTTCGCGATGCTCGTTGCGCCCGCTGGGGGTATGCAAGCGCGTGTCACTGCTGAACCCGGCCACCCCGGCATCGGCCTCGACCAGGGCGGCGAAGCGCTTCCAGGAATCGTCGACCTGGGCGGCGATCACCAGGTCGCCGTCGGCGGCGCGGAATACGCCATAGAGCGTCGAGGTCGGCATGTCATGGCCCGTCTGCTGGGGCAGGACCTGCCCGCCGGACAGGGTGTAGCACTGCACCGCGTACTCGTGCATCGACACCAGGGTGTCGTAGAGCGCCATGTCGATGTGCTGGCCCTTGCCGCTGTTCACGCGACCCAGCAGGGCGGCGTTGATGGCCGCCACCGCGTGGATGCCGGTGTACATGTCGCCCAGGGAAATGCGCAGCAGCGGCGGTGCTTCACCGGGCGTGCCGACCATCTGCATGATGCCGCTCTTGGCCTCGGCGATCAGCCCGAAACCGGCCCGGTGCGCATCCGGGCCGGTATGGCCATAGGCGGAAATCGAGCAATACACCAGTTTCGGATTGCGCTCGGAAAGTTCCTTGTAGCCCAGGCCCAGCTTGTCCAGCGCGCCGGGGCGGTAGTTCTCGATAAACACGTCGGCGCTGTCGCAGAGCCTGTGCATGAAGGCTTTGCCGCGCGGGTCCTTCATGTTCACGCTAACCCCCTGCTTGCCCATGTTGAGCTGCAGGAAGTAGCCGCTCTGCTGGTCGTCGAGGATGAAGGCATGTTGCCGGCCGGCATCACCGCTGCCGGGGCGCTCGACCTTGATCACCTCGGCGCCCAGGGCCGCCAGGCAGCGGCCCACATAGGGGCCGGCGAGAAAATGGCTGTAGTCGATGACCCGGATGCCCTTCAGCGGCAGTGGCTGGTTCATACGCTGGCCTCCCGGCGCGGCACCATCAGGCGGTGCTCACCGCGCTGCACCACCTCGCCTTTCTGATTGATCAATTCCGAGGGCAGCACCACGATGCCCCAGCCCGGCTTGCTCTTGCTGGCACGCATGGCGCCGACGCGCATCTTCACGTGCAGCACGTCATCGACGCGGATGGGCAGCAGAAAATCCCAGGTCCAGCCCAGCGACATGCCGGGCAGAAAGCGGTACTCGCACTGGGTCTTCAGGCCGTCGGCGATGGACAGGCCCATCAGCCCGTGGGCGACCAGACCGCCGAAATGGCTGGCCTTGGCATATTCCTCGTCGACGTGCACCGGTGTGTGGTCGCCGGTCAGGTCGGCGTAAGCGAGGATGCGTTGCTTGGTCACGGTGTAGCTGGGGGTGATGGCTTCGTCGCCCTCCTGGGCGTCGTCCCAATACTTCTCGACGATGCTCATGCCGACACCTCCACACGGGCATTCACCGCCAGGGCTTCGGCCACCGCACTGGCCGGCGAAGCCTGGATGAACTCCACGGCCAGGCCATCGGGCAGGCGCAGCCAGTTGCTGCCCTGGGGCATCACGGTCACGCCCTCGAAACCCATGGCCGCGGCCAGCGACGCTTCCATGTCCTGGCACATCATGCCCAGATGGCCCATGCGCCCTTCCGGCCCGGCAAAGCCTGGCTGGCTGATGAACTGCATGCCGCCTAGGGTCCAGTACTGGGTCGGCTCCTCGAGGGTGCCGTGCACTTCACGCATGGTCATGCCGAACACGTCGTGGAAGAACTTGATGTACCAGTGGATATCACTGACCTGGAAGGCCACGTGTTCCAGATAGGCTTTGGGAATACTCATCGCTTGGTTTCCTCTTGTTGTTGATCGGCCATGGCGCGTTCGACGCCCTTGATGCACGCCACCAGCGTGGCGTTGACGGGCGTGGCGATGCCATGGCGCTGGCCGAGCCGCACCACGGCGCCGTTGATGAAATCGATTTCGGTGACCGAGCCCTTTTCCAGGCTCTGCAGCATGGAAGTCTTGAACGAGGCCGGCAGCCCGGCGCTGGCCAGGTTCCAGGCCTGCTCCGGCTCGGTAAGGCTGAGGGTCACGCCCGCCGCCTGTGCCACGGCGATGGCTTCGGCCACCGCGGCCAGGGCGGTTTCGCGCAGCAGCGGCTCGCTGTAGAGCTGGCCGTAGGTGAGCATGGTGATGCCGGTCAGCGCGCCGGTGGCGACGTTGACCAGCAGTTTGTCCCACATGGTGCCGAGGATGTTTTCGCTGACCCTGGTATCCAGGCCGGCGCCACGCAACACCTCGGCGATATGGCTGACCCGCGCGCTGACCTGGCCGTCGAGCTCGCCGATAAAGGTCTGCTTGCCCTCCACGCCGCAACGGATGCGCCCCGGCGCCAGCAGCACGCCGCCCACGTAGGTCTTGCCGGCGATCACCTGGTCACGTCCGACCACGTCGGCGAGCAGGTCCTCGTGGCCCAGGCCATTCTGCAGCGACAGCACCACGGTCTGTGGCCCGAGCAGCGCAGTAGCGCCAGCGATGGCCTCACTGGTGGCGAATGACTTGACCAGCACGATCAGCAGATCGACGGGGCCGACCTCTTCGGCGCGCGAGGCGGCATGGATACGCACGCTGCGCTCGATATCGTCTTCGATCACCGTCAGGCCATGCTGCCTGATGGCCTCTAGGTGCGCGCCGGCGCGGTTCAGCAGCCAGGTTTCATGGCCTGCCTCGCTCAGCGCGGCGCCAAAGGTGCTGCCCAACGCACCGGATCCGAGGATGCAGATTTTCAAGGTGAGGCGCTCCTGCTTTTTTTCTCACCTTAAACACGCCCCCATTGTTGATCTATACAATGAAACCAATAGCTCCATCAGAAAATTAAATAATGACCAAGATCGATTCGCTGCCCGAGCCCAAGCTGCTGCTCTTGTTCGATGTGCTGTACGACACCCGCAGCGTGACCCGAACGGCCGAGCAGCTGGGGCAAAGCCAGCCGACCATCAGCCTGTGGCTGGGCAAACTCCGAGAACAGCTTGGCGACCCGCTGTTCGTGCGCACGCCCACCGGCATGGCACCCACGCCCCAGGCGGACGCCCTGATCACCCCGTGCCGCGAGGTACTCGAATCACTGCGCCGGCTGACCGCCTGGGAGATCGGTTTTGACCCGGCCAGCGCACAGCGGCGCTTTCGCCTGTGCCTGAGCGACGCCAGCCATATCACCCTGCTGCCGAAGACTCTCGAGTACCTGCGCAATCACGCACCCGGCATCCGCCTGGAAGTCGCGCGCATCGACGGCAATACCGAGCGCGCCCTGGAAACGGGTGAGGCCGATCTGGCCATCGGTTTCGTGCCCTGGCTGGGCGGTGGCATCTACCAGCAGGTGCTGTTTCCCCAGGACTGGGTCTGCCTCGCCAGCCCGGGCCATCCACGCATCGGTGATGCGCTGCAGCTCGACGGGTATGTGCGCGAGGGTCATGTGTTGGTGAGTGCCGGCACCGGCCAGAAACTGCTGGAAGCCGCCCTGGCGCGCCATGCCATCGAGCGGCAGATCTTTCTCGAGCTACCCGGCTTCCTCGGCCTGGGCGCCGTGGTGGGCAACACCGACCTGATCGCCACCCTGCCGCGCCATATCGGCGAAACCCTGGCCCGCCCCCACGGCCTGAAGGTGCACACCTGCCCCCTGCCGATCGAGACCTTTCTGGTCAAGCAACACTGGCACGCCCGCTACCACCAGGACCCGGGCAACCGTTGGTTACGCTCGACCATCTCGACGTTGTTTCAGGGCAGCTGAGCGCGCTGATTCCTGCTGCGCCAACGGCACGAATCCCACAGAGCCCTAACGCGTCGACTTCACGTTGCCGTGACGGACTTCCCTGGACGGCGAGTTACCGAAGTACGCCGTGTAGCACTTGCTGAAATGACTCGGCGAGACGAAGCCGCAGGCCACGCTGACATCCAGCACCGGCAGGTCCGAATGCTGCAGCAGGCGGCGGCCTTCGGTGATGCGCAGCTCCAGGTAATAGCGCGCTGGCGTGGTGCCCAGTTGCTGCTGAAACAGCCGCTCGATCTGCCGCCGCGAGCGGCCCGAGTAGGCGGCCAGCTGGTCGGTGCTCAACGGCTCCTCGATGTTCGCGCTCATCAGGTTGATCACCGTGCGCAGCGGCTCGCTCATCTTCGCGTGCAGGGTGGGTTTGACCCGTTTGTAGCGCGACTCCTCGAACGCCAGGATGCCAACGATGCCCTCGGCGAGATCATGGCCATGCAGCGTGCCGATCCACTCCAGCACCATATGGAAGGCCCCGGTCGGGCTGGCAGCGGTCAGCCGGTCGCGGTCGACCACGAAGCTTTCCGAGGTCACCTGGCTGTGCCGGGCGATCTCCGCCAGCGCCGCGCGGTGCTCGGGGTGGATCGCGCAGCGGTAACCATCCAGCAGCCCGGCCTGGCCGATGAACCAGGCGCCGCTCCACAGCCCCGCCAGCGCCACCTGCTTGTCAGCCGCCGTGCGCAACAGCTGCCTGAGTACGGGAATCGGCCGCAGCGGCGTGCGCAGGCCGGCGCAGATCACCAGCAGGTCCAGCTCGGCGAGATCCTTGGCGGTCAGCTCGGCATCCGGGCAGATGACGATGCCCAGGTCGCTGGTCACTGCCTGGCCATCCAGGCTGAAGGTGCGGGTAACGAACAGGCCACGGTCGATCAGGTTGGCCGTCACCAGCACGTCCAGCGCCTGGGTGAAGGCCGGCAGGGAAAAGTGCTCCTGCAGCAGAAAGCCCACGCGGGTCTGCCGCGAAGCATCCTTCTTCGCCGCCACGAAACGCAGGTTCTGCCCCTGCAGCGTCTCGCTGAAACTGCGTCTGTCCGCCATCGCTTGCCCCTGCCTGCCGCCCTGTCAACTCTTGCCGATTGTGGCAGCTGACGGCGGACTTGGGGCGTTCATTCGATTGTGAAACACTGCAGCGCTTCGATGACCCGCGAGGACACTGCCGGTGAGCAACCCCAACGTTCGCATCCTCAAGCAGCACCTGCTATCGGACAACTGGTACGTACTAAAGAAGATCGACTTCGAACTGCAGCGTCGCGACGGCAGCTGGCAACCGCAGACCCGCGAAGTGTACGACCGCGGCAACGGCGCCACCATCGGCCTGTACAACCGGGCCAAGGGTACCGTGATCCTTACCCGGCAATTTCGCATCCCGGCGTTCGTCAACGAACACCACGGCTACCTGATCGAAGCGGCTGCCGGGCTGCTCGACGATGCCAGCCCCGAGGAACGCATTCGTCTGGAGGCCGAAGAGGAAACCGGTTATCGCGTACGATCGGTGCGCAAGATCTTCGAGGCCTTCATGAGCCCCGGCTCGGTGACCGAACGGGTGCACTTCTTCGTCGGCGAGTATCAACCCGAGGACCGCGTTACCGACGGCGGCGGCCTGGCCGAGGAAGGCGAAGATATCGAGGTGCTGGAGCTGCCCTTCGCCGAGGCCCTGGCGATGGTCGACGACGGTCGCATCATGGACGGCAAGACCATCATCCTGCTGCAGTACCTGAAAACGCTGATGCCCGTCGCGCCGTTGATGATCCTGCTGGCCGGCGCCGATGAGCACGTACAGACCTGCGCGGTTAGGCTGCTGCAGGCCGGTCACCTGCCGGTCACGGCAAGCTGGCCGACGCGGGCTGGGGAGGAAGATTCAACGGTTGATGCCGAGCGCTATGGGCAACTGCTGCTCGGCCGCTGCGATGCGCTGTTGCGCGTGGCTGGCGCATCCAGTCAGGCGGATCGGCTGGTGGCGTTGGCGGAGCAGAAAGGGCTGGCCGTGTACCACGGGCTGGAGGACATTATCGGCCAGGCAATCAGCTGAAAATCGGCGACAGATAGCGAATTTCCCGCAGGCTCGCCCCGCCGATCAGCAGGCTGCGCTCACTGCCAGGCTCGGTCGACCAGCCGGCCTGATCGTAAAAGCGCCTGGCTCGAGCATTTTCGCTCAACACCCAGAGCATGGCCTGGCGGTAGCCTTGCTCCTCGAGGCTCTGCAGGCCTGCAGCCCACAGGCTGCGACCAGTACCTGTTCGCCAGTACTGCGGCAACAGGTAGAAAGCAGTGACCTCGCCCGTTTCGACTGCGCTGGCGTCCTCGTCACGACTAGGACCGATGGCAATGAAGCCGACGACTTGCTCAGCCATACAGGCGAGATACACCAGTGCTCGCCCGGCTGCGATGGACTCGCGCCAGAAAGCCTCACGCCGGGCGAGCGAGCCGTGCAGAGCGCCCAAGTACTGATCCGGGATCAGGCCGACGTAGGCCTGCTGCCAACTGAGCACCTGAACCTCGGCAATGGCAGGCGCGTCGGCAGGCTCTGCCGAGCGAATGGTGATGGGCTTCGATAACATTGGTCGAGCTTAGCGCAGGTATTCACCCGAAGGGATCGCCGTCGCCGCGCCATAGTTGGCTGCGGCAGGCGCACATAAAAAGGAGCTCCATCATGACCGCAACCATCCGCCTGGCCACATGCGCGGATATCGAGACGCTGTTCGATATACGTACCAGCGTCATCGAGAACCATCTCTCCCGTGAACAACTGGATGAACTGGGCATCACGGCTGCCGCCCTGCAACAGGCGATAGAAGAATCAGCGTGCGCCTGGGTAGCAGAGCTGCAAGGTACTGCCGCGGGCTTTGCCATGATCGATGCCGAGGCCGGCGAACTGTTCGCCCTGTTCGTTCGCCCGCAATGCGAAGGCAGAGGGCTTGGCGCGATGCTGCTGGAGGCCGCCGAGCAGGCATTGTTCGCCAACCATGAGGTGATTTACCTGGTGACCGATGGCCACGAGGCTGTTCGTGCCAACGGCTTTTACCGTCGCCACGGTTGGGCTCAGGTCGCCAAGGTGGACGAGCGCGATGTCAGGTATGAAAAACGCCGCGTGGGCTGACTGGTAGAGGGCTTCCCTTCCCTACCCGTGGTTGTTGATGCCTGGGCCACCGGCTCAGGTTTCTACGCCACCGGTGCCGGGCGTGCGCGGTTGTTCTTGCTCGGCCTTGGGTTGGGGCTGCTGCTCGGTCTCTTCCTTGGCGCCCTCTTCCTTCTCCGGCTTGCCGAGCATTTCGTTGGTGGATTTCTGCACCTCGTCGATCTGTTCGTTGAAGGCAGTGACCGTATCGCTGACCGCTTCGCGGGCAATGTCCTGCACGGCCTGCTCGGCCTTTTCGGTGAACTTCTGCGCCGACTCTTCGGCCATCTCGCAGCCGGCCAGGGTAAGGCCGATCACGGCAACCAGGGCCAGCGCGGAAAGGGGTGATGGATTCATGGCTCATCTCCTGTGGTGAGAAGCCCCGGCGGCGCCGGGGCGTTGGATCGTCAGTGCGGGGTCTTTTCAGCGTCGAGGGCCGGCGGGTCGTTGCGGGTTTTCCACAGCGACAGCAGCACGCCACCGATCAGCAGGCCCAGGGTCACGCTCAGGGAAATCACCGGCGGGGTCTTGCCGATGATGCCGACCAGGAAGATCTTGCCGCCGATGAACACCAGCACCAGGGCCAGGGCGTACTTGAGGTAGGCGAAGCGATGGATCATCGCCGCCAGGGCGAAGTACAGCGCGCGCAGGCCGAGGATCGCGAAGATGTTCGAGGTGTAGACGATGAACGGGTCCTGGGTGATGGCGAAGATCGCCGGCACGCTGTCGATGGCGAATACCAGGTCGGCACACTCGATCAGCACCAGCGCCAGGAACAGCGGCGTGGCCCAGCGCACCATGTTGCCGTTGGCATCCGGCTGACGCACGAAGAAGCGGCCTTCGTGCAGGCGGTCGGTAACCCGCATGCGTTTGCGCACGAACTTGATCAGCTTGTTTTCGGACAGATCCGGATGGTCGTCGACCTTGCTGAACAGCATCTTCACGCCGGTCAGCAGCAGGAAGGCGCCGAACACGTAGAGGATCCAGCTGAACTGCGCGATCAGCGCGGCGCCCAGGCCGATCATGATCGCACGCAGCACGATCACGCCGAGGATGCCCCAGAACAGCACCTCGTGCTGGTACTTACGCGGAATGGCCAGGAAGCTGAAGATCATCGCCATGAGAAAAACGTTATCCATGGACAACGATTTCTCGATCAGAAAGCCGGTATAGAAATCCATACCGGAGGTGGCGCCTTTCATGTGCCAGACCCATAGGCCGAACAGCAGGCCCGCGGTGATATAGCCACCGGACAACAGCAGGCTTTCCTTGACGCCGATTTCGCGATGCTCACGGTGCAGCACCCCGAGGTCGAAGACCAGCAGGCTGACAACGATGGTGATGAAGATCAGCCAGAACCAGGCTGGCGTGCCGAGGAAGTCGGCGGTGAGGAACGGTACTAGGGTGCTCATGAGCCCCTCCTAAGTCAGAGTTGTACAAACTGCAACTCCGACATGGCAGCCTGGTAGCTGTCAGAGGGGCCCGGCGTCGCAGCGCCAATCTAGCAGGCGCTGCGGGGTTCTCAAGTGGCGACTCGTTGCAAATTATAACGGGGCGAACACTCGGAAAATTCGCTTAAAAGTTCCCATCAGGCGAGAAATAAGTTGTTTCAGGCACTTTCCCGAATAACGTCTGGCTTGTCGCCCGGCGCCCACGCGCTCCCCCGCAGGCGGCTGGCATCCCTGGCTGGCGGCAGGCCGAACAGGCGCGCGTAGTCACGGCTGAACTGCGATGGGCTTTCGTAGCCCACGCGGTAACCGGCGCCGGCGGCATCCAGCGCTTCGGCAACCATCAGGCGGCGGGCCTCCTGCAGGCGCAAGTGGGTACGGAATTCCAACGGGCTCATGGCCGTGACGGCCTTGAAGTGGGCGTGAAAGGTCGAGCGGCTCATGCCGGCGATCTCGGCCATATCGTCGATTCGACAGGCCTCGGCGTAATGGCCGCGTAACCAGACGATGGCCTTGGCGATCTGGCTCAGGCGGCTGTCGGCCCTGACCATCTGCCGCACCATGGCCCCGCCACTGCCGATCAGCAGGCGGTAGAGGATCTCGCGCACCGTCAGTGGCGCCAGCTCGGCGATATCGTCGGGCGCGTCCAGCAGGCTGGCGAGCCGGGCGGCGGCATCGAGCAGTTCAGGCGTGGTCTCGCCAAGCTGGATGCCGGCGGCAGGTGCGCCGTCCTTGTCGTCGGCCGGGTAACGCAGAGCCAGGTCACTGAGCACGGTCATGTCCAGATCGACCACCAGGCACAGGTAGGGCCGCTCCTCGCTCGCCTCGATCACCGAGCCCATGACCGGAACGTCCACGGAAGCGATCAGGTAATTGGCCGCATCGTAGACATAGGTCGTGGTGCCGGCCGTCACCTGTTTGCGGCCCTGGACGATCAGGCAAAGGGTCGGCTCGTAGACCACCGGCATCGGTACCGTCGGCGTGGCGGAACGCACCAGGCTGATGCCGGGGATCGGCGTTGGCTGGATGCCGTCACCCGGGGTATGGCGATCGATGATCTGTACCAGCTTGTCCAGCGAATCCATGGCATCTCCTTCGATAACCAGGGTTTTACAAGGTTTTTCAAACGGATGATCGGGTAAGTATCCGCGACGATCCGGTTACGAGCACAGAGTGCCGCACGGGCAGACTCGTTCACGACAGATCGGCAGCCCGGCTCACCTTGCCGCTCAGCGGGCAGGCGAAGGCTTGGCAATGAGCCCGAGCCAGCATAGGCCAGGCACGCCGATCAGGCAGCCCAAACCACAAGAGAGACTCCAGCCATGCGTATTACAACCCTGCGTAACACCCGTGCTGCGGCCCTGTGCGGGGCCCTGCTGTTCGGTGCTCTGTTGCCGAGCCTGGGCCAGGCCAACGCCAGCAGCGAGATCGAGGCCCGCAACAAGCAGGCGGTCAGCCAAGCCTTCGAGCGCTGGGCAGCCGGCGGCACTACCTTCTTCAGCGACATTCTGGCGCCCGATGTGGTGTGGACCATCAAGGGCTCGGGCCCCAGCGCAGGCACCCACCGCGGCGTGGACGCCTTCGTGGGCGAGGCGGTACGGCCTTTCGCGGCACGCCTGTCCGAGCCGGTGCGCCCGGTCAGCAAGCAGATCTGGGCCGATGGCGACCACGTGATCATCCAGTGGGACGGCACCGGCATGGCCCGCGACGGGCAGCCCTATCGCAACAGCTATGCGTGGATCTTCCGCATGCGCGACGGCAAGGCCTACGAGGTGTCGGCCTACCTCGACCTGCCGGCCTATGACGACGTGCTGCAGCGCATCCCCGACCCGGCATGACGGCCATGAACTGCCGAGCAACCTGCCTGCGCGCCCTGTTGCTGGGCGCGTTCCTTCTGGCGGCACCCAGTACGGTGCTCGCCACCCAGCCAACCACGGCGGCCACGCCGCCAAGCCAGGAGAACGCCATGTCCGAGCATCCCTACGTGGGCATGTGGGTCACCGACGACGGCCAGATTCGCCATGAACTGCTGCCCAACAATCGTTACGACGAAGCGCGCGGCACTCGGCAAAGCGCCTATCAGGGCCGCTATGAGATCAACGGCACGCATATCGACTACTGGGACGACACCGGTTTCACCGCCGATGGCGAGTTCGTCGACCGCGATACGCTGCACCACGGCGGCATGATCTTCCGCCGCCGTTAGCCAAATGCAGGCCGCCTCACGTGGCGGCCTAGCTATTTTCAGCCGGCGGTGTCGATCAGCAACTCGGGCTCATGGCTGACCGGGAAATTCATCGAACGGGCGATAAAGCACATTTCATGGGCCTGATGATGCAGCGCGCGGGCCTTTTGCAGATCGCTTCCAGCAGCCAGGGTCACCCTGGGCCGCAGCACTACCGAGGTGAACTGCCCGGCACCATCGGCCTGTTCGAGCATCGCGCCCTGGGCATTGTCTTCGTAGGCGGTCACCACGATACCGGCGCCAGCACAAAGCCCGAGATACCAGAGCTTGTGGCAGGCGGATAGCGACGCGACCAGCAGTTCCTCGGGGTTCCAGCGTGCTGGATCACCGCGAAAACTCGGGTCGGATGAACCGTCGATGGTCGCCTTGCCCTGCGCCTCGATGCTGTGCGCCCGGCTGTAGCCGCGATGGGACGCGGTGCCGCTGCCCTCGTTGCCGGTCCAGGTCACGCGTACGTCGTAGTGATGCTGTTTGTCCGCCATCTGCTGCTCCTGGAGATTAACCGTCGATCCGCTCCGCCGGGCTGGAGCTCGGGCGAACATAGTAATTGTCGAACTCGCCGCTTTCGACGAACTGGAAACCGTGGCGCAGATAGAAGCGGTTGGAGGCACTCTCCTTCAAGGCGCCGACTCTGATGGGCACCCTCAGTGCATCGGCCTCCTCGAATAGGCAGGCGAGCACCTCGCTGCCGATGCCAGCACCCTGACCCTTGGGCAAGAGATAGAGGTGGTCGAGCAGAAAATCCTCGGCACGGCGCTTGAACACCACAAAACCGATTAGCTCGCCGGCCACTTCGATACGCCGCGTGCAGGCGGGGTCGAAGCCGTCGAGAAAGCGCTGGCGCGCGCGGGCGGGATCGAAACGGCCGATGCGCTGCAGACTTTCGCGCATGGCCTCAATGCGGATGCGCAGCAACGCTTCGAAATCACTAGAGGCTGCTGGACGCAGCACCACGAAGGTCTTTACGGGCAAGGCGGGCATGACGGCAGCGCTCGGTCACGGTAAGCGGCTCAGTATAGAAACCTGAATGGAAATCGACTGGGGATTTTCGGCGTGACGACAGGCGAACGAGATAATGATTGCTCGGGGCGGTGGCCCGCCCCGAAACATCAGGTTCACTGATTGCGCGTAACACGCCAGATGGTGTTGGACAGATCGTCAGCGATGATCAGCGCACCTTTCGGGTCGACCGTCACGCCCACCGGGCGGCCACGGGTCTTGCCGTCCTCACCGCGGAAACCGGTGGCGAAGTCGACGGGCTCGCCGGCCGGGCGGCCGTCGGCGAACGGCACGAAGATCACCTTGTAGCCCACCGGGTTGTCGCGGTTCCAGCTGCCGTGCTCACCGACGAACACGCCGTTGGCGAACTGCTCGCCCATCTCCGGGATGGAAAAGTCGACGCCCAGCGCCGCCACGTGGGAGCCAAGGGCGTAGTCCGGCTTGATGCTGATGTCGACCATTTCCGGCTTGTGCGGCTGCACCCGGGTGTCGGCATTCGGGCCCCAGTAGGCGTAGGGCCAGCCGTAGAACTTGCCCTCCTGCACCGAGGTCAGGTAGTCGGGCACCAGATCCGGGCCCAGCTCGTCACGCTCGTTGACCACCGCCCACAGCTGGCCGGTTTCCGGCTGGATGGTCAGCGCGGTCGGGTTGCGCAGGCCGGTCGCATAGGGCTTGTGCATACCACTCGCGGCGTCGATCTGCCAGACCATCGCGCGGTCGGCCTCGACCTCCATGCCGCGCTCGCCGATGTTGCTGTTCGAGCCGATGCCGACATACAGGTAACGGCCATCGGGGCTGATGGTCATCGCCTTGGTCCAGTGGTGGTTGATCTCCTTCGGCAGGTCGGTGACCTTGGTCGGCGCGGCGCTGGCCTGGGTCTGACCGTCCTGGTAGTCGAAGCGCACCACAGCGTCCTGGTTGGCCACGTACAGGTTGCCCTCGTAAAAGGCCAGACCGTAGGGTGCGTTGAGGTTTTCGGCGAATACCGTCTGGGTCTCGTAGCTGCCGTCACCGTCGGCGTCGCGCAGCAGGGTCAGGCGGTTGCCGCCTTTGACCTTGGTATTGCCCTGGGCCTTGATGTAGCTGGCGATCACGTCCTTGGGCTTGAGCTTGGCGGCGTTGCCGCCACGCCCTTCGGCCACCAGGATGTCGCCATTGGGCAGCACCAGGGTCTGGCGGGGAATCTTCAGGTCGGTGGCGATCGCGGTGATGCTGAAGCCGTCCGGTACGGTAGGTACTTTATCGCCCCACTCCGCCGGCTCGGCGATCTTCATGCTCGGCAACAGGCCGCGTTGTGGTTCCGGCAGCTTGGGGTCGGGACCACGCTCGAGGGTGGTGTCCGCTTCGCCGCCACAGGCGCCGAGCAGCAGCGCCATGCTCAGGGTCGTCAGTGTGCCTGCAGTTCTCATCGCTCACCTCCCGAACGCAGGTTGCTCAGGCCCAGCCAGGCGGTGATCACTGCCAGCACGGCGACGATGGCCGACAGCACCAGGCCGGTGGGCATCACCGCCCAGGCGTCCTTGGCGTGTTCGAAGGCGTTGATCAGCCCGACCACCCAGGTGACCAGCAGCAGCAGGAAATACAGCACCGGGCGACCGGCCTTGCGCTCGGCACCGATCAGGTTGGCCAGGGCGAACAGCAGCGCCAGACCGGCGAACAGCAGCCCGCCAGCGATCAACCAGGCCGCGAAGTTGGCCCACTGGATCTGGAAGCTGTTGTAATAGGCGATATCGCTGAGCAGCGCGCCGAGAAACAGCGGAACGGTGCCGGCCAGCAGCATCGCGTGCAGCGGCCCTGGCCTGTATCGGTAGTCGGGGTGAGTGGTAACGGTCACGGTGGCTCCTTAACGTTATCGTTCAGCGATTCCGGTTGACCGCCGGCGAAGGCACCGGCCGGTCAGGCTCGCGCTGACTGCGCATAGGGGAAGATTGCGCGACGAGAACGTTAGTTCACCTCCATTTCCGGTCGGAAATATCCTGCAAAATCCGCCGTTGCTCGGCTTCTGCCGATCGCGGGAGCGCCACGAAAACCTCCACCAGTAACGCTGCATCATCGGCGAGTGGGAATAACGCTCCCTGCAAGGCGTCTGCGCGAACACGCGGCTGACGCCTTGCAGGCGGATCAACCAAGCAGCCCCTTGAAGAACAGCGCGGCGTTTTCGTCGAGGGTGGCGATGTCGTAACCGCCCTCCTGCACCACCACGCAGGGCAGGCCCAGAGCGCGGATACGCCGGCCCAGCTGCTCGAAGCCAGCGTGGCTGACCGCGACCTTGGACTGCGGGTCGTTCTCGTAGATATCGAAGCCCAGCGAGAGCACCAGCACCTGCGGCGCGAAGGCGATGATCGCCTGCTCGGCCTGGCTCAGGTAACCGAAAAAATCCGCCTCGCTGGCGCCATGGGGCATCGGCAGATTGAGGTTGTAGCCCAGGCCAACACCGGCGCCACGCTCGTCGTCGAAGCCGGCCACCACCGGGTAGAAGTTGGTCGGATCGCCGTGGATGGAAACGTACTGCACGTCGTCGCGCTGGTAGAAGATCTCCTGGATGCCCTGGCCATGGTGCATGTCGGTGTCGAGGATGGTGACCCGCTGGAAGCTGGCGCGCAGCACCTGGGCAGCAATGGCCGCGTTGTTGAGAAAGCAGAAGCCGCCGGCCGCCTCGGCGCGCGCGTGGTGACCCGGCGGGCGACACAGCGCGTAGGCCTGGGGCTCACCATCGCGCACGGCCAGGGCGGCGGCAACGGCGGCCTGGGCCGACCAGTAGGCGGCGGTCCAGGTGTGCTCGCCGATCGGGCAACTGCCGTCGGCCAGGTAGCGCGCGGTCTTGCCGAGAATGCCGCGCAGCGGGTTGTTCTCGCGGATGAAGATGTTCGACATCACCTCGTCGCCCCAGTCTTCGTCGACCTCGTGCCACTGGGCGTAGGCGCTCTGCAAGTAATCCAGATAGGCGTCGCTGTGCACCGCGCGCAGCGGCGCGAGGCCGTGGTCCGCCGGTTCGCTGACCGTGAAACCGAGCTGGCGGGCCATGGCCAGCAGCGGGTCGATGCGTGCAGGGATTTCCTGGGGCTCGCGCATCTGCCCGCGGGACAGGTAGCTGCGCGGGTGATGCAAGCGTTGCTGAGGATGGAAAAAGGTTTTCATGGCGATTATCCGTAGTCGTGGCCGACGGGCGCGCGCCCGTCGGCGATTCAGTAACCCAGTTCGGGATCGACTTGATGGTTCAGCGGCAGGCCGGCCCGCAGGCGCTGCAGGTTGTCGGCGATCTGCCGGGCGATGCAGGCGTCGGATGCCGCAGACGCCATGTGCGGCGTGACCCACACGCCGGGCGCCTGCCAGAGCGGCGAGTCGCGGTGCAATGGCTCGCTGGCGAATACATCCAGCAACGCGCCACGCAGCTGACCGCTGGCCAGCGCATCGAGCAGATCGGCCTCGACCAGGTGCTCACCGCGGCCGCAGTTGATCAGCGCCGCGCCCTGGGCCAGATGCCCGAACAGTTCTCGGTTGAGCAGGCCGCGTGTGGTGGTGGTCAGCGGCAACAGGTTGACCAGCATGTCCAGGCCGTCGAGAAAGCCGGGCAAAGCCTCGGCACCGGCAAAAGTGGCGATGCCGTCCAGCTCGCGCGATGTGCGCGCCCAGCCGCGCACTCCATAGCCGGCCTGGGCCAGCCGCGCGGCTACCGGCGTGCCGATGGCGCCCAGGCCCATCACGCCGACCCGATAATCCCGCGCGGCGCGCTGCACCGGTCGCTGCCATTGCTGGCTAGCACGGCCATTGAGCACCAGGTCGAAACCGCGGTGAAAATGCAGCACGCCCCAGTGCACGTATTCGGCCATGCCCAGCGAGTGATCGGGATCGACCACCCGACACACGGGAAGCCCGGCAGGCCGGGAGCGATCATGCTCGAGGTGGTCGACGCCCGAGCCGATCGAGTGGATCAAGCGCAAGGCAGGCAAGCGACCCAGGCTGCCCTCGGCGGGGTACCAGCAGGCCGCCACCTCGGCCCGCTCGGCACCCGGGTCATGCGGGCGCAGCACCTTGAGCTCGGGCGCATGGCAGGCGAACACCTCGGCGAGCCAGTCCTCGAGCGGTCGCTCGCGGCACAACAACACGACGCTGGGCATGGGTTCAGCGGCACCAGTCATCGCGCTGCTCCTCGATCAGGCTCAGGGCGGCCTGCCAGGCCAGGTCGATGATGCCGTCGATGCCATCGCGGGCGAACTGCGCCGCGGTATGCCGACAGACTTCCTCACTGGGGATATTCAGCGCCACGCCTGCCGACATCGCCTGAATCTGCGCCTGGCAGGCGCGCTCCAGGAAATAGATCTCGTGAAAGGCATGGGCCACGCTCTGCCCGCCGGCCAGCAGGCCGTGGTTGCGCAGAATCATCGCCTTGTGGCTGCCCAGGTCCGCCACCAGACGCACGCGCTCTTCGAGCGACAGCGCGATCCCTTCATAGGTGTGGTACGCCAGGTGGCCATGGAACTTCAGCGCATGCTGGGTCAGCGGCAGCAGGCCATCGCGCTGGGCCGCCACGGCCATGCCGGCGGCGGTATGGGTGTGCACGATGCAGCACATGTCCGGGCGGGCCTCGTGGATCGCCGAATGGATGACGAAACCGGCAGCGTTGACCCGCCGCTGGCCGCCCAGGCGATCCACCACATTGCCCTGCAGGTCGATCAGCACCAGGTCGCTGGCACGCATCCTCTCGAACGCCACGCCGTAGCGGTTGATCAGAAAATGATGCTCGGGACCCGGCACCCGCAGCGTGATGTGGGTATCGATCAGGTCGGTCATGCGGTAATAGGCGACCAGCCGGTACAGGGCGGCCAGGTCGCAACGCGCCTGCCATTCGGCATCGCTGATGATCTCGGGTTTGCTCATAAGGTCACGGCCTCCGGGTTGCACGGGCTCAGGGTATGGCGCTCTTTATCCCGCAGGTGAGCCAGGCCGATCACGCCGACCAGCGACATCAGCGCCAGCCCACTGAAGAACAGCGCCAGTGGCAGCCACTGGCCGGCGAACTGCCCGGCCAGGTAGGTGCCGATCAGCGGCGTGAGGCCGCCGGTGAGGCCACTGCCCAGCTGATAGGCGATGGAAATGCCCGAGTAACGCACCTGGGCCGAAAAGGCCTCGGCCATATAGCCGGCGATCGCCGAATACAGGGCCGCCAGCAGCAACACCGCCAGGGCGATGCCGGCGGTCATGTAGACCAGGTTGCCGGTCTGCACGAGCAGGAACATCGGGTACGGCACCAGCATGCACAGCGCCGCCACCCACTTCAGGAAGCGCCCCTCACCGAAGCGCTCGGCCAGCAGCGCCGAACACGGCTGGGAGAGGAACTGCAGGATGGTGACCAGGAACAGGCAGTCGAGAATGGTCGACTTGGAGATGCCCTGGTATTGCGTCACGTAGGTGATCATGAAGGTGTTGGTGAAGAAGAAGCCGCCCGAGCCGATGGTCACCGCGGCGGCGGCGAACAGGATCTGCCGCCAGTTGTGGCGCAGCACGTCCTTGACCGGGCTCTCGGAGGTCTGCTTCTGCTCCTTGACCTTGGCGAACTCCGGCGACTCCGGCACGCCGAAGCGAATCGCCAGGCCCACCAGCATCAGCACGCCGCTGAGCAGGAACGGCACGCGCCAGCCCCAGCTCATCAACGCTTGCTGATCCATCTCGCTGATGGCGCGAAAGGCGATCAGCGCCAGCAGCAGGCCCGCCGGGCTACCCAGCTGTGCGAAGGAAGCGAAGAACACCTTGCGGCCCTTGGGCGCGTGTTCGCTGGCCATCAGCACCGCGCCACCCCACTCGCCGCCCACCGAGATGCCCTGCAGGAAACGCAGTGTCACCAGGCCGACCGGCCCCCAGATGCCAGCCTGGGCATAGGTCGGCAGCAGGCCGATGCAGGTGGTGGCCACGCCCATCAGCACCATGGTGAACAACAGCATCTTCTTGCGCCCCAGGCGATCACCCAGGTGGCCGAACACTACGCCGGCGAACGGCCGGGCGATAAAGCCGACGGCGAAGGTAGCGAACGCCGCCATGGTGCTCAGCACCGCGTTGTCGCTGGGGAAGAACAGCTGCCCGAGCACCAGCGCAGCGGCGAAGGCGTAGATGTAGAAGTCGTAGAACTCGATGGTGGTGCCGATGAAGGCGGCCGCCGCGGCACGACGCGGCGTGGAGGTTGGGGTGGTCATCGCAGGCTCCCGGATTCGTTTTTATAGGCAGGAGAAAAAGCACATTCCCGGTAGGGATCGGTCGCACTCTGGCGGTGCATTGTCAGATCATGCCCCCGACCCTATGCTAAGCAAAGCTTCTAATTTCAATACTCAAGTATAAGCAAGACGGATAATCGCACCTGCCATGAACCCTGGAAATCGCAACCCCGAGGCGCGCCGTTTTCTCAATGACCGGCTGGACTGGAACCTGTTGCGTACCTTCCTGGTGATCGGCCAGGAAGGCAGCATCAGCCGCGCCGCTGCGCGCCTGCACCTGAGCCAGCCTGCCGTGAGCCAGGCGCTCAAGCGCCTCGAGGAGCAGTTGGAAAGTGCCCTGGTCATTCGCAGCGGGCCGCGTATCGCACTGTCCAAGGCTGGCGAGGAAGTCATGCAGATCGCTGCCGAGCTGTACGGCACCGTGTCGCGCCTGGGCCCGGCACTCGACGCGCCGGAGGAAACCGTCGCTGGCAAGATCCGCATCCTGATGATCAGCCGCATCGAATCGCGCTTCTACGACGACTTCCTGGCCAATTTTCACGTCGATTACCCGCGGGTCGAATTCGAGTTCGATGTGTTGCGCAGCTCCGACGTGGTCAGCGCGCTGCTGCAGAAGACCGCCTCCTTCGGCCTGAGCCTGTGCCGCACGCCGCAGCCGCGCCTGGAGCAACGGGTGATGCTCCAACAGCGCTACGCGTTCTTCTGCGGCAAGCGCCACGCCCTGTTCGGCCGCAAACACCTGAAACTGGCCGACCTGAAAAGCGAGAACTTCGTGAGCTTCACCAGCGATCAGATCGGCGGCAACCTGTCGCCGCTGACCATTTTCCGCGATCAGCAGGGCTTTACCGGCCGTATTGTCGCCTCCTCGTCGAGCCTCGACGAGATCCGCCGCCTGGTCGCAGCCGGTTATGGCATCGGCTGCCTGCCCGAACATGTCGTCGCCAAGGATGTGCAGGCTGGCGAAGTGTGGCGCCTGCCTCCGGCAGAGGGGGTGATCGACGTGAACGTGTACCTGCTATGGAACCGCGAGCAGAAACGCACCCATGCCGAGGCGGTGTTTCTGGAGCGCTTCGAGCAGGCGCTGCTGGCTACCGACGTGCGCAACAGGTTCTGAGAGCCTGTTCATGATCTTTCAGTCCAGGTTCGGTGATTTCGGCAACAAAATGGCGAAAGCGGCCGTTCGGCCGCTTTGGCTTTTGGGTGCTCCTCATGCCACAGAATTATCAGGCGCTACCAAGTGCCCCTCCAGGAGGCCGAGTGGAATCATTGTGCAGGGGGACGAGCCGCATGGATGCGGCGAGAGGCCTGATGGGCCATGGATGGCCCTTCCAGGCCGGCCCCCGGAACAATGATGGAACGAGGGAACCCCAGCGAAGCTGGGGCCGGATGTCGGGGCTAGACCTTTTGGTTTCTTTTGGGGCGATGCCAAAAGAAACCCGCTCGACAGAGCGGAACCGAACGTAAGAGCAATACGATAACGATGGCAAACCACTGCTCAAGCATGCGCAGCGAGCTGTCCAGAAAACTCGAGGCTAAAGCCTCTCCCACAATAGCTTTACTCACCGTCCGCTTCTGCCTTATACCCGCCGCTTTAGGCACATAAGGATCGTGAACAGGTTGTGAGGCGAGCGGCGCCATGGCCGCCCGCTAGAGGCTCAGTCCGCCGCGGGCTCGCCGTAGCGCCAGCGAATGAAATGGTGCAGGGTCAGCAGGCCGCAGATGATTACCAGAGGAATCAGCAACACCCCGGAAAGAATCGAGCCCCACCAGGCCACGCCGCTCTGCCAGGTCTGGCCCTTGCCGGCCGCCACCATGGCCAGGCGGGTGTCCACTTCGCCGAAGCGCGGATCGGGATTACGCACCTGCACCTGCAATCGGTATTCACCGGGTTGCATGGGAATACGTGCCACGGCGCGGGTGATCTGGTCGCTGCCATAACTGGTCAATTCCTCGCCCAGCGAGCCCTGCCCTTCGGACACCAGCTCGCCGGCCGGAGTGAGCAGCTTCCAGGCCAGGGGCATCGGCGCCGGTGGGTATTCGACCCACTGCTCGTTCTCCCAGATCGGCCCGCCAGACAGCTTGCGCACCGTGAACAGCGGCAACTCGCCCGTGGAGAACACCACCGCCAGGGTGTCGAACTCGAGCGTGCGCACCTTGACCGGCAACTCGACGGTTTCGCCCTTGTCGAGGCGCACCGGCGCGTCCAGCGGCAAGGTGGTCGCCCAGACGAAGAACAGCCGGAAGGCGACGACCAGTACCAACAGGCTCAGGCCCACACCGCCCCAGAGAAGCGCTTTACTCTTGTGACTCAATGTCGACTCCTACCGCTGCTGCGAAAACACAAGCGCAAGGCTACTCGATATCGGCCTGTGGATTCACCTGCGCCAATGCGTCGCACTTGTCTGCGTCACGGCAGATCAGCGCCCCCGTAAAAAGACTTCGTGAATAGCGCCGACCGGTGTTAACTGCTCTCCCTCCCCCGGGGCAGCGACAAGGAAAGCCATGTTCAAACGGAGCGCGCAGTACCTACTACTGGTTGGCTTGTACATGCTGGCCAGCGTGTTTCTCTATCTCGACAGCCTTTCGGCCTTCTACCTGAAGGACGAAGAGCTGACTTACCTGGCGCTGCTGGTCGCCGGCACGCTGCTGGTGGTGCTGCCGGCCCTGATGCTGTGCCTGATTGGCATGGTTCGCCACGAGCCCCGGCCCACCTGGGCAGCGCGCAAGTACCGGCTCGTCGGCCTGCTGGCGTGTCTGGGCCTTATGGTGCAGGCGATTCCCACGCTGAAGCACAGCTACTACAAGCACCACTATGCCCTCAGCGAGCAGTGGCTCTGGAGCGGTGGCAGTGAAGACTTCAACGTGCTGGCCATGCGCGGCAGGACGTTCTGCCAACTGAGCACCAAAACCAACGTGCACTTCGCCGATGTAAATGCCGACGGTTTCACCGACATGCTGCTCGATGGCGCTGCTGCCATGCTCTACGCCCCGTCAACGGAGGTATTCGAGAACTGCCCCAACCTCGGCGGCTAGGCCCCTGCCCTGGCGCTCGCCTACTGCGGCAAGCACTGGCGAATGGCCGCGATGGCCGCTTCGACATCTTCGCGCGTGGTGTAGCGCCCCAGGCTCAGGCGGATGCTGCGATACGCCTGGGTAGCGTCCAGTCCCAGCGCCAGCAGCACGTGCGATGGCGCGCTGCTGGCCGAATTGCACGCCGACGTGGAGGAGAACGCCAGGCTGCCGCTGAGGCTCTCGACGTTGAACCAGGGGTGGTCGATACACAGGTTGAGGGTGTGCGGCACCCGCTGCCTGGCACAACCGTTGAGGCGCACGCATGGCAGGCTCGACAGGCCTTCGCGAAGCTGCTCGGCGAGCCCGGCGATACGCCGGTTTTCCTCTTCCATCACCGCACCGGCCAGCGCCAGCGCACTGCCCATGCCGACGATCTGGTGGGTAGCCAGGGTGCCGGAGCGCAGACCCTGCTCATGGCCACCACCGTGGATCTGCGCCTGGATCAGCCCACGCGCCCGCTCACCCACGTAGAGCGCGCCGATGCCTTTGGGGCCATAGCTCTTGTGCGCCGAGAACGACATCAGGTCCACCGCCAGGCTGGCCAGGTCGATCGCCACCTTGCCGGTGGCCTGGGCAGCGTCCACATGAAACAGCGCGCCGCGCTGACGCACCCGTTCGCCAATCGCGGCGATATCGGTGAGGGTGCCCAGCTCGTTGTTGACGCACATCAGCGACACCAGCAGGGTGTCGTCACGCAGCGCCGCCGCCACGGCCTCGGGCTGGATCAGGCCCTCGCCGTCCGGCTGCAGCCAGGTGACCTCGAAGCCGTCGAGCTCCAGCTGCCGGGCGGTATCCAGCACCGCCTTGTGTTCCAGGCTGCTGGTCACGATATGCCGGCGCCCCTGCGCCGCGGCTGCCACGCCCTTGAGCGCCAGGTTGTTGGATTCGGTGGCACCGGATGTCCACACCAGGTTGTCGGCGCTGGTACCGACCAGTTCGGCGACCTGCCGGCGCGCCTTTTCCACGGCACGGCGTGCGCGCTGGCCGAACGAATGCGAGGCCGACGCCGGATTGCCGAAGGTACTATCGCGGCCCATATGGGCCAGCATGTCCCGGATTACCTCATC
Source organism: Pseudomonas sp. URMO17WK12:I2 (assembly GCF_003253735.1). Lineage (GTDB taxonomy): Bacteria > Pseudomonadota > Gammaproteobacteria > Pseudomonadales > Pseudomonadaceae > Aquipseudomonas. Next base: position 711,349 of record NZ_QKYW01000002.1, read on the forward strand.
GTCGATGGGCGTGGTGGCGGCGTAGTCGAAGTAGCGCTCAGTCATGGGATAAAGGCCGTGTGGATCAACAGAGGTGCCGCCTGGAGCAGCGGATCGGAAGGAATATGCTAAGAGAACGGCCAGGAAAATAGATTGATATTTGCTGGCCCGCAGCCAGCGAATAAGAAACTACCATTCGAAAATAAGCATATAAACGGAAAATATTTCCATGATTATCCGCTTACGTGCTTTGCTTATTCCACGATAATCTTAACGGGGCACATCATGGACAAGTTCGACCACGCCATCCTCGGTCTCCTGCAGCACGACTGCACCCTGGCCCTGGGTGAGCTGGCCGAGCGCGTGGGCCTGAGCAACACCGCCTGCTGGCGGCGCATCCAGAAGCTCGAGGAAAGCAAGGTGATCCGCGCCCGCGTGGCGCTGCTCGATCCGCGCCAGGTCGGTGTACCGGTCACGGTATTCGCCTTCGTGCGCACCAATCAGCACAACGCCGACTGGCTCAAGCAGTTCCACCAGAAGGTGGCCGCCATCGACGAGGTGGTGGACTTCTACCGGCTGGCCGGAGTGACCGATTACCTGCTGCGCGTGGTGGTGCCGGACATCGAAGGCTACGACGCCGTTTACAAGCGGCTGATCGAGATTCCCGGCATCGCCGACGTCAGCTCCAGCTTCGCCATGGAACGCATCAAGTCGACCACCGCCCTGCCCTTGCCCTCCAGCTTCTAACGTTGGTGAAAAGCCCGTCGATCATGGCCGCCGCGTGATCCGGGTTACATGGCTATGCACTCAGGCGTGGTTCAGGTACCAGCGCCAGTCCTGCTCGCCGACCTCGCCCATGAACTGCCGGTACTCGGTTTTCTTGATCGCCAGGAATACCTTGAGGAACTCCTCGCCCAGGGCTTCACGAGCCCAGGTCGATCCTTCCAGGGCGCGCAGTGCGGTAAGCCAATCGGTGGGCAGGAATTCGGTGGCCTGCTCGTAGCCGTTGCCGACGATGGCGGCGCCCGGGTCGAGCTGCTCGCGAATACCGTGGTGGATGCCGGCGAGAATCGCCGCGGCCGCCAGGTACGGGTTGGCGTCGGCGCCACAGATGCGATGTTCGATATGACGGCTGACGGCCGGGCCACCTGGCACGCGGAACGACACGGTGCGGTTGTTCACCCCCCAGCTCTTGGCCAATGGCGCGTAACTGTTGGCCTGGAAGCGGCGGAACGAGTTGGCGTTGGGGCAGAAGATCGCCAGCGAATCGAGCAGCGTGGCCATCATGCCGCCGATGGAGTGACGCAGCAGCGGTGTGCCCTGCGGGTCTTCACTGGCGTACAGGTTGTTGCCCTGCTCATCGGCCAGGCTGACGTGCATGTGCATGCCGCTGCCGGCCCGATCGCCGAACGGCTTGGCCATGAAGCAGGCCTGCAACCCGTGCTTGTTGGCCACGCCCTTGACCAGGCGCTTGTAGCGGATGCCCTCGTCGACGGCCTGCAGCGCGTCGAAACGGTGCTCCAAGGTCAGCTCGAGCTGGCCCGGCGCGTATTCGGAAATCGCCGTGCGTACCGGTAGGCCCTGGGCTTCGCAGGCCGCGTACAGGTCGTCGAGGAACGGCTGCACCTGCTCCAGCTCGTACACGCCGTACACCTGCGGAGCCTCGGGGCGCACGCCGTTCATCTGCACCGCCGGTTGCGGGCGGCCGTTGGCGTCGCGCTGCTTGTCGAGCAGGTAGAACTCCAGTTCCACGGCCATCACTGGATGCAGGCCGTCGGCCTTGAGGCGCTCGATCACCCCCACCAAGGCATGCCGCGGGTCGGCGGGCGCGGCAGGCAGCCCCTGGGTCGGGTGCATGCTCACCTGCAACTGCCCGGTGGGCGTGCTGCGCCAGGGCTGCAGGGTCAGGCTGCCGGGCAGCGGGTAGGTCCAGCAGTCGGCGTCGGCCACTTCCCAGACCAGGCCGGTGGCTTCGACGTCTTCACCCTGAACGGTCAGGGCCAGGATCGAGCTGGGCAGCGGGCGACCATTCTGGTAGATCGCCAGCAGCTCTTCACGGTGCAGCAGCTTGCCACGCGGAATGCCGTTGGCATCGATCAGCATCAGCTCGATGCTGCGCACCTCGGGGTGGGCGGCGAGAAAGTCGCGGGCTTCCTGGATGTCGGCGAATTGCATGATCAGTACTCGTAAGGGATTGCGGGAAACACCGGCGCGATCGCTGGATCGCGCCGGGCGCTCGACATCAGGGCTCAGCCACGGGCACCAGGGATCGCCAGCAGTTCGCTCAGCCCCTCATCGAGGGTGGCGAGCAGTGTGTCGACGTCGGCGGCGGTGGTGTCCGGGCAGCACAGGGTCATGTTGTGGAAAGGTGTGATGAGAATGCCACGGTTGATCAGGTACAGGTGCAGGGCCATCTGCAGGCTGTCATGGAAGGCCGCTTCGGCCTCGGCACCGGTTTTCGGCGAGGTGGCGCAGAACTGGAATTCGCAGCGCGCGCCCAGCTCGGTGACCGACCAGTTCAGGCCGTGCTTGCTCACCAACGTGCGCAGCCCGGCAGCCAGGCGTGCGGCCAACGGCAGCATGTGCTCATAGGCGGCAGGCGTCATCACCTGTTCCAGGTTCACCCGCATGCAGCGCATGGCCAGGGCGTTGGCCGACAGCGTGGTGCCCATGCCGCTATGACCGTGGCCGTGGCTGGTTTCGCTGGCGTGCTGCTGGGCCAGGCGCATGGCCTGGGCCATTTCGTGGCTGCAACCGTATACCGAGCACGGCACGCCACCGGCGATCGGCTTGCCGAGGGTGATGAAGTCCGGCTTGAGGTTCCAGGCTTTGGTGCAGCCGCCGGCGCCGGCGGAGATGGTGTGGGTTTCGTCGATGATCAGCAGGCTGCCGTACTGCTTGCTCAACTCGCGAACCTTGTCCATGAAGCCTGGCTCGGGCAGTACCATGCCGATATTGGTCATCGCCGGTTCGCAGAGGATCGCTGCTACGTCGCCCTGGGCGAGTGCCGCTTGCAGCGCGGCGACATCGTTGAACGGCACGGCGCGGCTGGTCTTGGCCAGATTGCGGGCCTGACCGATCAGGCCGCCGCGGTGCACGGTGCGGCCCTCCTTGCAGCGCACCATCACGTCGTCGACGGTGCCGTGGTAGCAGCCGTCGAACACCAGCAGCACCTTGCGGTTGGTGATCGCACGGGCCCAGCGGATCACGAAGCGGTTGGCGTCGGTAGCGGTGGTCGCCACCTGCCAGAACGGCAGGCCGAAACGCTCGGCGAGCAGTTCGCCGGCGATGATCGCGTCTTCGCCGGGCAGCATGGTGGTCAGGCCGTTGGCGCCCTGCTCGGCGATGGCCTTGGCTATCGGGTCCGGCGAATGGCCGAACATGCTGCCGGTGTCGCCCAGGCAGAAGTCGATGTACTCGTGGCCGTCGACGTCATGGAAGCGCGCGCCCTTGGCATGGCTGACGAACAGCGAGCTGGGCATCGACCAGTCGCTCATCCAGTGCATGGGTACGCCGCCGAACAGCGACTTGCGCGCACGCTTGGCCAGCTCGACGGATTTCGGGTTGCGCTGCAGAAAATGCTCACGCTCGCCTGCGGCGAAGGTTTCGACGGCTTTATCGTTGATGCCACTCTGGTACATGGGAAGCTCCTGTTGTTGTCAATCGGGTCGGCGCAGCGCTCAGTTGCCGGCCGACACACCGCAGTCGATGGCCAGGTCGGCGCCGGTGATCGACCGCGCACCGCTCTGGCACAGAAAGAACGCCAGGTCGGCCACTTCGCCGGGCTGGATAAAGCGCGCCGCCTCGCCTTGCGGGTACTTGGCCAGCAGCTCCTGGTAATAGGCGGCCATGTCGCCATTGCCGTAGCGCTCGGCCTGGAACCTGAGCATCGGGGTTTGCACATCGCCCGGTGACACGCTGTTGCAGCGCACCCCATCGGGGGCCAGGTCCAGTGCCAGGGCCTTGGTCATGAGGGTCACCGCGCCTTTGCTGGCGCAGTAGGCCGCGGCATTGCGGTTGCCCTGGCGGCCGGCGTCACTGGAGATGTTGACGATGGCGCCCTCGCTCTGGCGCAGCGCCGGGATGCTGGCCGAGCACATGAAGAAGGTGGCCTTGAGGTTTACGTCCAGCACGATGTCGAAGTCCTCTTCGCTGAACGACTCCACCGGCCCTTCGCGCCATACCCCGGCACAGTTGACCAGGGCATCCAGGCGGCCGCGGCTGGCCAGCAGCGCGGCGACCACCTCGCGGCAGGCGTCGGGCTTGCGGATGTCCGCAGCCTGGGCGCCGGCAAGCTTGCCCTTGGCTTGCAGGGCGGCGAGTGCGCTGGCGTTCAGGTCGGTGCCGAACACCGCCCAGCCGCCCGCTTTGAAACGCTCGCACATGGCCTGGCCGATACCGCCCAGGGCACCGGTAATCAGAACGACGGGTTGCATCGGTTCACTCCTCGGCCCGCGGGCCGCTCGAGAAGAGGGGAAGTAAGAGAGTTGGTGCTCAGGGCGCCTTGTTCTCGATCAAACTGTTACCGCCATCGATCACCAGCGTTTCACCGGTGATGTAGCTGGCTTCGGGAGACGCCAGGAAAGCCACCGCAGCGGCGACTTCTTCGGGATGCCCCGCGCGGCCCACCGGCACGTGGGCGGCGGCGCGCGCCTCTTCCGGCAGGCTGGCGCCGGTGGCAATCCAGCCCGGTGCCACGCAGTTGACGGTGATGCCCTGCCCGGCCACTTCCAGCGCCAGCGACAGGTTGAGGCCGACCATCCCGGCCTTGGCCGCGCTGTAGCCGGCCTCCCCCGGGTTGCCGACACGGGTGCCGGTGACCGAGCTGACGTGCACCACGCGGCCATAACCGCGCTGCTGCATGCCCGGTAGCACGGCACGGGTAAGCAGGAAGGCGGTGGTCAGGTTGCGCGAGAGCGACAGGTTCCAGACATCGAGGCTCATCTTCGAGACTTCGACGAAGGGTTCGGGGCTGCCCTGCATGGCCATGCCGGCGTTGTTGACGAGGATGTCAATGCGCCCCCAGAGCGACTCGGCCCAATCGGCGAAGGCCTGGGTCTGTGCTTCGTCGCTAAGGTCCACTGCACAGCCTTCGGCCTCGAAACCGGCGGCGCGCAGCTCGGCTACCCGCTCGGCGATGCGTGCGCTGCTGGCGGTGACGATCAGCCTTACCCCAGCCGCACCGAGCCGACGCGCAATGGCCATACCGATGCCGCTCTCGCTACCGGCACCACTGACCAACGCGACCTGACCTGCGATTGCCCGGAACATACCCACCTCACCCAATCAAGTTCTGATGAGCTGGATGCTAGGCGCATAAATCTGATACAAAAAGACAACTGTTATCAGGAAAACTGACAATCATGGTCTTCACCAGCGAATCGCTGCGGGTTTTTCTCGCCGTCATCGACCAGGGTTCTTTTTCCGCCGCAGCCCGTACCCTTGGCCGCGTGCCTTCGGCCGTGAACATGGCGGTCTCGCAACTGGAGGCCGAGCTGGATCTGGAGCTGTTCGACCGCTCGACCCGCAAGGCGCTGCCCACATCGGCCGCCCGCGCCCTGGAGCCCCAGGCCCGGCAAGTGGTCAGCCAGCTGAACCTGCTCGACGCCCACGCCCTGCAACTGCACAAGGGCCTGGAGCGCCGCCTGGTGCTGGCCATGGCGCCGGAGCTGCAGACCGGTGCCTGGAGTCGCCCACTGACCACCCTGGCACGGGAATTCCCGACCCTGGAAGTCGAGATCCGCTCGGCCGCGCAAACCGACGCGGTGCGCATGATTCATGACGGCAGCGCGCACGTGGCGCTGATGTTCGAGCGCCCCGGCATCGACGAACGCGAAGCCTTCGCCGAGGCCGGCAGCCAACTGCTCACGGCGGTGGCGGCACCGGGCTATCCGTTCAACAGTGAAGGCCAGCGGCTGGACGCCGGGCAGATGGCCGACACCCGGCAGATCGTGGTAGCCAGTGACGACCCCAAGGCCTCAGAACCGCAGATCGTGCTGTCGCACCGGGTATGGCTGACCGACAGCTACATGGCCACCCTTGATCTGGTGCAGGCCGGCATGGGCTGGGCCTACCTGCCCCACCCGCTGGTGCAGCCAATGATCGACTCGGGTGTGCTGGCCGCGGTGAAGTTCGACAACATGGCCAGCCAGATCCGCCTGTGGGTCGATGTGATCTGGTACAAGAGCCGCCCGCTGGGCCTTGGCGCGCGCCGCTATCTGCAGCTGCTGCGCGAGCAGGTCGAGGCCGGGCCGGCGCGCTCCTGAGTGCCCGCCATCGTTAGATGATCGCCAGCGGCAGGTCAGCGCCGGCGGCTGCTGCCGGGCCGCGGCGGCCCTTGTCGGGCGCGCAGCAGCGGCGCGGCGCTTGGGCCGGGCAACCAGCCGAGTTCCTGCTCCAGTGCCTCGCGCAGCGCCGTGGCGACGAATCGCGGGGTCGCGCGCACGTAGAGTTCGGCATGCCGCCGGCGATCTTCGGGTAGCGCCTGCAGGTATTGCAGGGCTTGCTCGATGCTCGGGATCCGCCCGTTCTCCCCGGCGAAACGCGGCGGCAGCGCGGTCCAGACCACCGCGTCCAGGCCCTTCGCCCGAGCCCAGGTGGCAATCGTTGTCGCGTAGGCCAGCTGCGGATTGGCGGTGCCCGGGGTAACGCAGCCTATCGAGCGGGGCTGGGAAGACGGGATCTTCTCGCGCTGGCGCAACAGCTCGCGCGCGGCGGCCAGCGAGTCGGTACGCATCATCGACCACATCACCCGGGTCAGCGGCGCCGTGTCGCAAATGACCGTCGCCAGCTCGCCACCATCCGACTCACGAGCGAAGTCGATGGGCAGGTCGGGGCCGTCACGGCGCCAGTGGGCGGCGACCGGCAGCACACCCGGTTTCCAGATCAGTGATCCCCATCCCAGACAGGCAATCCTCATAAGCCTCGAGCTCAGCGCAGCCGACAGATGCTGAATCTGACCCGCCCCAGCGCAGCGCTGTTCAAGGCATCTCGGCCAGTTGCCCGGTATCTGAATGTTGCCGCCCCGCCAGCAGCACGCGGTTGCGGCCCTGGCCCTTGGCGGCATAAAGCGCCCTGTCGGCGGCCGCGACCATGTCCTCGAACGTGGTGAAGTCCTTGCCCGGAACGCCCGCGACCACGCCGATGCTCACGGTGACCTGATCATAGGCGGACTGGCGATGCTCGATCCCCAGGCGCTGCACCGCCTCACGCACCTGTTCGGCCATGCCCAGCGCGTGCTCGGCGGACATCTCCGGCAGCACGATGGCCATCTCCTCGCCGCCATAGCGGGCCACCAGATCGCCCTCGCGACGCGTCTGCGCCCGCATCGCCTTGCAGACTTCGATCAGCGCCTGATCGCCGCGCGGGTGCCCGTAGGCGTCGTTGTAGCCCTTGAAGAAATCCACATCCACCAGTGCGAAGGCCAGCGACGTTTCTTCGCGTCGCGCCCGCAGAAAGGCGCTGGCCAGGTAGGCGTCGAGATGGCGGCGGTTGGCCAGGCCGGTGAGGCCGTCTTCGGCGGCGAGGGTTTTCAGTGTGCTGTTGGCGGTGGCCAGGGACTGGTGGGCGGCCTGCAGCTCGACCGCCATGGCCGACTGCCGCCCCAACGCCCGTAGCACCAGCAGGCCCATGATGCCGACCCCCAGCACCGCGACCAGGGCAAAGCTCCACATCGTCCAGGCGCGCTGCCGCCAGGCGGCCAGCGCCTGCTCTTCCGGCGCGGCCACGGCCACCAGCACCGGGTACTTGAGGCTGGCGTCGAAGCCGTAGACCCGCCGCACGCCGTCGACGATGGCGGTAAGGGTGACGGCCCCTCTGGGCGTGCCCTGATTGATGGCTTGCAGCATCGGGCTCTGGGAAATATTGGTCAGGTAGGTCTGCGCATCGCTCTGCGAACGGGCGAGGATGGTGCCGTCGCGCTTGGCCAGCACCACGATGCCCTGCTCGCCCAGCGGCAACGAGCGATAGAGCGTGCGGAACCGCTCGACGCTGAGCGTGGCCAGGGCAACGCCCTGAAAAGTGCCGTCATCCTCGTAGATGCCCTTGGACAGCGTGATGACCCACTGCCCGGTGGTCTTGCCCCTTATCGGCTGGCCGATGTACAGCTCGCTGCCGCTGCCCTTCTGGTGATGCTGGAAGTAGTGGCGGTCGGAATTGTTCAGCTGTTGAGCGCGAGCATTGGTAGCCAGGAAGTACTGCCCGCTGGCATCGGACATATACAGGCCATCCAGTTCACCGAGCTCGCTTATCTGGGTTTTGGCCATCTGATTCAGCTCGCGGAGGCCGGCCTCGCCGTGGCCGCCGGAGCGGTGCATGGAGATCAGCGCGGTGAGCAGGGTATCGGCGACCCGAATGGTCGATTCGGCCTGGCTGTTCAGCGCAGCGGCCAGGGTCTGCATGGCCTCGGTGTTCTTGGACATGGCCTGGGACTTGTCCCAACGCACGTGCAGGGCGGTCGACAGCAACAGCACGCCACAGACGAAAATCACCGCGGCGATCAGCAGGCCGCGTGGATTGCTGGCGCCCGAGGGCAGGTCGAACTGCCGCCGACCGGAATCATCCACCTCTGGTTACCTCTGCTCGCAACTGCGCCATTCAATCACCCTGGTTGCCCCGGCTATCGATCAACAGTCCCGCTGCCGGGGCCGGCGCGCACAGCGTACGCACAGATACGCGCGGCGCCCAGCCCCCTGGCCGGGTAAACCACGCCTTGCTCAGGATCGCCGCGCCCCCTGCTGCCCGTCGCCCTCACCCTGGAGGGTGCCGAACCAGTCGGCGTAGGGGCTGTTGCTGACCAGGTGACGGTTGTAGTCCGGCGCACCATCGCGCCACCACACCGGGCCACGCTCACCCAGCGCCACCTTGGCCGCCTGCACCTGAGCCCGTGCATGCCTGAGCGAAGCGGCGTCGTTCGCCGCCTTGGCAGCCTTGACCAGGCGCCGAGCATCCATCAGCTGGTTGACCAGTGCCTGGCGCTGCGGCTCAGCCAGCTGGGGATTGGATAACCGCCACAGCCGACCCCTGACGATCAGGTAGCGGTTGTCGGGGGTGGTCAGCGTTGCCGCGCCACGGTGGCTCATCGGCGTGCCGATCCGCGGGCGGCAAACCTGGCACATGGGTGCGCGCGCTTCGCCTGGGTGGTGCGGTGACTGCAGTGCATTGGCCCTCGCCGTCGATTGCGGTGTGTCGAAAAATCGACCGGCGCGGCGGCGTGGAAGTTTAACCCGTTGCCGAATCGGGACGAGACAGGCGCCGCCGTCGCCCGTAAGCTTGGCGGCCTGTCCCGCCCTCTGGCCGGGCTGACACCAGGGTGCCAGCCGGCCCCGCAGCCAAACGAAGCCTTGCGTATGAAAACCAGCACAGCCGACCTCCCTGCCGATCCAGCACTCGCACCGCCCACCCAGGCCCACGGCTTTCTGTTGCCGGTGGTGGGCGCCGCCGCGTTCTCGCACCTGCTCAATGACATGATCCAGTCGGTGATGCCCGCCGTCTACCCGATGCTCAAGACCCAGTTCACACTGAGCTTCGCGCAGATCGGCTGGCTGGGTTTGGTCTACCAGATCACCGCTTCGCTGCTGCAGCCGTGGATCGGCATGTACACCGACAAGCACCCCAAGCCCTATCTGTTGCCCTCGGGCATGCTGATGACCTTTATCGGTATTGCCCTGCTCGCCTTCGCCAGCAGCTACGAGATGCTGTTGCTGTCGGCGGCAGTGGTCGGCGTGGGCTCGGCGACCTTCCACCCGGAAGCGTCGCGAATCGCGCGAATGGCCTCGGGTGGGCGCTTCGGCACCGCACAATCGACCTTCCAGGTCGGTGGCAACTCGGGCTCGGCCCTGGGCCCGCTGCTGGCTGCCGCCATCGTCATTCCCTACGGCCAGCACGCCATCGCCTGGTTCATGCTGGCCGCCGCGCTGGCGATTTTCGTACTCTGCCGCCTTACCATCTGGAGCGTTCATCACGGCCAGGCGAAGCTGAAAAACCTGGCCGCCAAGCAGACGGTCGGCCTCGACCGCGCCCAGGTGATCCAGGCCATCGCGGTGATCTGTGTGCTGATGTTCGCCAAGTTCGTGTACATCGCCGCGTTCACCAACTTCTTTACCTTCTACCTGATCGAGCGCTTCGCCATGAGCGTTCAGCAGAGCCAGATCTACCTGTTCATCTTCCTTGCCGCGGTGGCGTTCGGCACCTTCGCCGGCGGCCCGGTGGGCGATCGCATCGGCCGCAAGGCGGTGATCTGGATCTCCTTCATGGGCGTGGCGCCCTTCGCCCTGGCCCTGCCCTACGTCGGCGCCACGGCGACCGCGGTGCTGGCGATCATGATCGGCCTGGTGATGTCCTCGGCGTTCGCTGCCCTGGTGGTGTACGCCCAGGAAGCGGTGCCGGGGCGCGTGGGCATGGTGTCCGGATTGATGTTCGGCCTGATGTTCGGCATTGGCGGCATCGGCGCCGCGGCGCTCGGCGAGCTGGCCGACGTGCACGGCATCGTCTGGGTCTACCATCTGGTGTCGTTCCTGCCGTTGCTGGGCTTGGCCACCGCGCTGCTGCCACGCACCCGGCCGCTCAAGCCGCAGGCGCCAGCCACCGCTGGCCGCTAATCCGCCGCCAGCAGTTCATAACGCAGGTAGCCGAGGGCGTTGGCCCCGACGTGACCGAACCCGGCGCGCTCATAGAGCAGCCGGGCCGGGTTGTCGGCACGCACATGCAGGCTCAACGTCTCGAAGCCCGCCTGTCGCGCTTGCTCGATATAAGCCTCCACCAACCTGCGGCCAATCCCCTTGCGCCGATACGCCTCGCTGACATGCAGGGTGCACAGCTGCGCATACCCCATTTCATCGGCCCATAGCGAATAGCCGACGAGCTGATCCTCGAGACAGGCGACGGTCAGTCGCTCGAAGTTCTCGACCCACTGTACGAGATGCCGCTCGGCAGCCATCTGCCAGGCGTGCTCGTGCTGCGGCTCCCATTGGCGGATATAGCCCAGCTCGCCCCGGTAGATGGCCGGAAGATCGGTGACCCGCGCCGGCCGAAGCACTGGCTGCGAAGCGACGCTCTCTGGCTCGCCAGCCATTGGCTGCCCTCCTCTTCAGTACGCCGGCTAGCCGGCACTCGCTGTTTCCCACCGCTAACCCCTTGATCAGCCGATTAATTCGCGCAGCGCCCTTGGTCACTCGGATATTTTTTACAATATAATAATAACAATTCTCACAATCATCACGCTTACCACTCACTAGCCAGGGAACCTCCATGTCGCGTCTCACCCCACCCCGCTGCTTCGCTGCCTCCCGCAATCATCTGGCCCTGGCCATCTGCATGGCCACCATGACCCCGGCCCTGGCCCAGGAACGCCTCGACGTGCAGGAGGGCGCCGCGAGCAGCGTGCTGGAACTGGGCGCCACCGAAATCACCAACTCCCAGCTGGGCAGCACCACCGAAGGCTCGCGCTCCTACACCACCGGCGCCATGGCCACCGCCACCAAGCTGCCCATGACCCTGCGCGAAACGCCCCAGGCGACCACCGTGATCACCCGGCAGCGCATGGATGACCAGGGCATGACTAGCATCAACGATGCAATCGCCGCCGCGCCCGGGGTGTTTCTCAGCTATGCCAGCGGCCCGGGCCGGCAGACCTATTACGCCCGCGGCTTCGAGATCGACAACCTGATGTATGACGGCATTCCCAGCGGCTACAACGGCGCAGGCGTGGGCGTGCAGCCCAACCTGGCGATGTTCGACCGGGTGGAGATCGTGCGTGGCGCCACCGGCCTGGTCACCGGCGCGGGCAACCCCTCGGCGGCGGTCAATATGGTGCGCAAGCGCCCATTGGCCGATAAGCGCGTGACCCTGACCGGCGCCGCTGGCAGCTGGGACGATTACCGCGGCGAACTCGACGCCTCCAGTCCGCTCAATGACAGCGGCACGCTGCGCGGCCGGGTGGTGACCTCGTACCGCGATGCCAACAGCTTCGTCGACGGCGCCGAGGAAGATCATGGCCTGTTCTACGCCATCACCGAGGCGGACCTGAGCGACTTCACCACCCTGAGCGTCGGCTTCTCCCACCAGAAGGACAAGACCAACAACTTCTGGGGCGCCTCGCTGGTCGGCCTCGACGGTCGCCATCAGGACCTGCCACGTTCCTACAACCCGGGCACCAGCTGGGAAAACAAGGAGCAGGAAACCAACACGCTGTTCGCCGAACTGCGCCACCAGCTGGCCAATGACTGGAAGCTGCAGGTCAATGCCAATTACTCCGACCTGAATGCACTGTTCTCGGGCTCTTATCAGTCACGCTGGAATCCCAGCGTGGTGGAGCGCACCGTCTGGCAAGCCAAATACGACGAGCACAAGATCGGCCTGGATAGTTTCGTCAGCGGCCCATTCGAGGCCCTCGGACGCACCCACGAACTGGTGATCGGCGCCAGCAAGCGCATCACGGACATGAACACCCATAGTTACAGCCCTTACGTGACTGACTGGGCAGTAGAGGGTGGCAAACCGGACTTCACACGTACCGGCAGCGGGCGCGCCGTCACCAGCGAAGACGGTGTTTACCTGACCACCCGCCTGAGCCTGGCCGATCCGTTGAAACTGATCCTCGGTGGTCGCCTGGACTGGTACGACTACGACGACAAGGAAAGCGCCACGGCCGATTACAAGGTGACCCGCAATGTCACGCGTTTAGCCGGGCTGATCTACGACCTGGATGACCACCACTCGGTCTACCTGAGCTACAGCGATATCTTCAAGCCACAAACCGAAAAGGACATCACGGGCGCGCCCGTCAAACCCATCGTCGGCAAGAACTATGAAGTGGGTATCAAGGGTGAATACTTCGACGGTGCCCTTAACGCCAGCGCGGCACTGTTCCGCATCGATCAGGAAAACCGCGCAGTGGAGACGTCCCGAATTGGTTGCCCGCAAAGCGCCTGCTATCAGGCGTCGGGCGAAGTACGCAGCCAGGGTATAGATCTGGAAATCCAGGGGGCGCTGACCGACAACTGGCAACTTGGCGCCGGCTATACCTACGCCCGCGTGCATATCACTAAAGACGCCAACAATCCGCAAAACGAGAACCAGCGCTTCGACACCGATATGCCGGAGCACCTGTTCAAGCTCTCCACCGTCTATCGCTTCCAGGGCCCGCTGGAGAAGTTGCGAGTGGGCGGTAATCTGTCCTGGCAGAGCCGCCTGTACAACGATATCGCGCTGGACGATGGCAGCAGCTATCGCCTCGAGCAAGGCGCCTACGCGCTCACCAACCTGATGGCGGGCTACGCGGTCAGCGAGAACCTGGATCTGCAGCTCAACGCCAACAACGTCTTCGACAAGAAGTACTACGCGTCGATTTCCAACTCCATCGAGTATGGTGGCGACACCTACGGCGCTCCGCGCAACCTGATGCTCACCGCCAAGTACAGCTTCTGAATCAGGCCACCACACACAAAAAAGCCAGTCGCAGGACTGGCTTTTTTGCATCGTGCGGAAGGCTTACTGAGCCGTATCGGGCGCCTGCCCATCGGCGTGGTCACCCTCCCCCATGCCTTCTTCCGGGTCGTACATCGATGCTTCACCATCAAGGCCACCGCCCATGCCGCCGGTCTTGGCCATCACCAGGGTGATGAACTCGTCGACGCTCATGTCCTGGCCGTTGAAGGTGACCTTGTTGTCGGCGTAATGCAGCGAGGATTGCAGGGTATCGCCTTCCAGCGTCAGCAGGCCGGTGCCAAGCGCCATGCCGCTGCCCATCTCGGTCATCATCGTCGCCTGCTCTTCGACGGCCTTGGCATCGGTGACGCCTTCGACCATCGCCTGGATGCGTACACCATCGCCGATCACCGCCTTGGCGACCGACAGCTTGGCCTCGAGTTTGGCGATCATCTGCCTGGCCAGTTCGTCAGGCGCCAGTTCGAAGGACTCCGGTTTGTCCAGATCCAGCACCACACGCAGCGAAGCCTGGCCGTGGGCCGTGGTGAGGGTGAAGTTGTCGAGTGCCAGCTGCGGCTTGCCGGCGAGCAGCTTCTCGAGATCCGCCTTCAGGCGCGCTTCTTCATCGGCCGAGAAGTCGAGTTGCGGTGCTTCCTCGCCCAGGGCCTGGGCGTGCTGAACCGGGACAAGCTTGTCCTGATAAAGCTTGATCAGCGATTGCAGCGCCGCACTGTCGAAGTTCTTGATGGCCCACAGGGTGCGCAGGCCGCCGATATCCTTGCCGTCATAACTGATCTTGCCGATGTCATAGCCAATCTGCCCATTGAGCGCGGTGCCGCTCTCCTGCAGGCTGCCGACCTGGGCGAGGTCCTTGATCAGCACGGCGGGCTTGTCAGCCACCTTGATCTGCGCGGTGGCCAGCTTGATGCTGCTGTCACCCACATAGAAATCACCGCTGCCCAGGCGCTGCTCGCTGCTCAGGGTCAGGTCGCGCAGGTCGACCTGCACTGGCGTTTCATCGGTAGTGCTGAGCAGCAGGCTGTCCATGCCGCCACTGACCTGCACCTGCTTGGCATTCTTGCTGGCGTCGATATCCAGGGTCATGCCGGAGAACTTGATCGCGGACGTTGGCGAAGGCGCAAAGTCCAGCGGTGTGAGCACCAGGGTGCCCTGGGTGGAACCGTCGTAACCGAGCACGCCGGTTCCGGTGAGAGGTGCGGCGCCCTTGGCGGCATCGAACCACTTCTGGGTCAGCTCGTTGGCTTCCAGCTGGTAATTGCTGGCGGCCATGACCGGCCACAGATTCAGGCGCATGAGCCGCGAGGCCGGCAACGGGCCGTGCTCGATGTTATCCACCAGCAGAATCTCGATATGCCGTGGCTCGCCGTCTTTGGCCGGTGCGTCCAGAGAAAAGCGGTAGTGCGCCGTACTGCTGAACAGCCGGGTTTCCAGCGACACCAGTTCGAGCTTGCTGGAAACGCCCGTGCCCAGCAGCGCGTCGGCCCCCTGCTTGTTGGCCTCGTCGATAAGGTTGTTGAGCACACCGGGCAACTGGCTGCCGGTGTACCAGGCGCCGGCCGTACTGAGTGCGCCAACCGCCACCAGCCCTACTGCTACTGCTGCTAATTTGTTCATCGTCTGCTCGAAGCCTATCCATGATGGGAATGTTCGGCCTTCCTGGCCTGGCGCAAGGCGCGCGGTGCTGCGAAAGGCGGCGGCAATCTTAGCACCCCGACGTTCGAGGCACTGTGAGATCGCTCTCTGTTCCCGCTGTCGCCGACTGTCCGAGGCAACCGAGCGGAAGCGTGTCAGTCATCGGTTAGCCGCCTGGCACAGGTAACTTGTGCTGAATCCTTGTCGCACTGGCACAGTCATAACTCACCAGTAGGGCGTGGAATGATCTGCGCTCAATGCAGGCCGCGAACGGCCATGACCGAGGTGCGCAAATGGCTACACAGAGTGAGATGGTGCTGGAGCAGGCCATATTGGCCATGTTGGGCGCCTGCATCGACCTGGGCTACGACGTCGACAAGCTGGCGAAGAAGGCCCAGATGCTGATTCTGGACAACAGCAAGTACAACCGTGTCGAGCAGCCACTGCCCTCGACTCCCCATGAAGCCATCGAACGCGCCCTCTCTACGATAAAGAGCGCGCCGCGCCTCTAAGCCGTCGCAAAGCGCCATCTCCCCACCGTCGTCAAGTGCATAGCACCTCACCCAACCCTGCCAAGGGGTTGGGTGAGGTGCCTTTTCGCTCCCTCCCGGCCATTGTGAAAGGCTGTGAAATCTTCCAATAGTTGCGAATTGCTGTGAAGGCAATGTGCTTCTCCCAGCTCCGCGCTGATAACGTCGGTGACGCGGGCGCCTAGACCTGCCACAAGCCGATCATCACTTAGGGAGCAGAGCCGATGTCCACGTTCGTATCACCTACCGGCAGTAACCCGAATACGCCGAGCCCGTCGACTACCGCGTTCGATGCCAAGTTGGACATCGCCAAATCCAGCAAGACGATTGCCGACTACATGCGCCAGAACGGCAAGCAGGCGATCACCAAGGAACAAGTGGCCCAGCTGGCCAACGACACCTCGGGCAAGGTGCCGAGCGATGTGGTCGAAGCGGCCAGGTACATGCAGCGCCACCCCGACGTGTTCACCGCCATCGAGACCCACGACGTGGCCGGTGCCGATGACCTGTCCGGGGTCTGGAACTTCGACTGGGCCGCCAGCGGTGGCCTGAAAGGCACGCCGACCGACGCGATCGCCAGGATGCAGGACACCTTCGACTACGCCATTGCCAAGTCCGCGCAGATCACCGAGATAACTACCGCCAGCAAAGCGGAGCTGGACTCGACCAAACAGCGACCGAGCAACTGAGCTTTCGGGCGCCGCAACGGCGCCCACTGCCCCTCCAACCCAGCTAAACACGGGTGTTACCCCTGACGGCCCGCTATGGGTCGAGCCGGCGCCGTAGCCACGAGAACGGCGCCAGCACCCAGAACACCCCATACGCCAGCGCCCGCGTACACCACCGCAGCAACAGCGGCGCCGGCCGCCAATGGGGCTCAGGGACGAAAGCGCCCTGCGGACGAAAATGCGCCAGTGGCCGGGTCAGGAAGGCCTGCCACAGCCCGTGCCGCGAGATTGCCACGCCGAGGTTTTCGGGGATGAAGAAGCCCGAGTGACCATAGTGGTCGGCGCGCACGTTGAGCGTCGAGGCGGCCAGATAGCCCACCGTTCCGCCCGGCCCTGCGCCGGGAATGGCGTACTGCGCCAAGGGCACGGCGCGATCCTGGCCCCCCACATGGTTGAGCACGGCCTCCACGCGCCCCAGCTCGATCAGCCGATCCCAGTCGAAATCCGGGCGCACGATACTCGCCGCAGTGATGATGCGCCCGAACTTCAGATCGGCGAACTCGGGCTTTTCCAATACCCGCGACAGCAGCAGCGTGCCAAAACTGTGGGCAATGATGTCGGGCCGGGTGGGCAGCCGGCTCTTCTGCGCCTGCTCGATGGCGATGCGCATGCGCTCGCCCAGGCGCCTGGCAAGGCGCTCGTGCAGCCAGCGGGCGAACACGTCGATGGTCGCCCAGCCGTACTTGTAGATCAGCACCGGCGCCGAATAGCTGAGCCGGTTGGCGATCTCCCAGCTGAACACTTCCTGCCATTTGGCGCGGCTGTTCATGCCATGGATGACGATCACCCAACGGATATCGCGGCTGTTTTCGCCCACCAGCCGGTAGGCAGGCTCGGCCTCGGGCGCCACGCCCTCCTGCTGATAGTCCGCCAGGCAGAACGGGCAGACCGTATTGGCCATGCCGGCCGGCAGCACGCGGGCGCACGGGCCCATGGGGCATCGATAGACGTCGCGGCGCAGGGCAATCGAGGCACTGACCAGGCCGTCGAGAAAGGCTTGCAGCGCGCCATCGGCATCGCCCGCCTCGACCGCCTGGGCGAATTGCCCCAGGGTGAACTCCAACTCGACGCCCTCGCCCAGGCGGCGCTCGATCTCGGCCTGCCAGCGGTCCGACCAGGTAGCATTCATGGCGCGCCGTTGTACTCCCAGAGCAGCTCGACGATACGCAGCACGTCTTCACGCTTGCATTGCGCCCAGATGCGCAGCCGCCCTTCACGCCCATAGACCTGCACGGCGATGCGCCGGCTGGTGCCATGTTCTTCGGCGGCGAAATGCAGCATGCCCTGGGCCCGGTCGAACTGGCCCGTGTCCACCGCCTGCAATACCACGCGCACCGGCTCGACGGCGTCGATGCCGCCGTCGGCCAGTGTCGAAGCCATTTCCACGTAGCCACCGTCGAGCTCGAAACGAGTCGAATGCACGCCCTTGCCTTTGCTCGCAGCGACCTTTACCGCCTGGTTGAGAGGGATGGGTTGCAGGCCGGCGTCCGGGCAGCCAATCGCCGCCAGGGTCAGGCGCACATCCTGAAAGACCGCCTGGTGGTCGATCTCGGGGTTACGGTGAATCAGCACCAGACAGTACGGGTCGGCGAAGCGCCATTCAAAGCGCACCACGCTGCGATCCAGGCGCTGCCGGTAGGCGTCGAAGCGGTAGTGCTCCAGCCCTTCATCGAGGGTGAAGTCCTTGGGTTTGAAACGATTCCAGCCGGCTTTGCCCTGATGCCACACCATCGACAGACCGCCATCGCTCAGCACGATGTGCGTGAGGGTAAGCGCCTCTGGGAAGTCCAGGCTGGCGCCGGCGCCGAGCGCTTCGGCGTAGGGGCTCGCGGCGCCCCCGGCGGCCAGTTTGGACGGGTCGACCTCAGGCGGGGCGATCAGGTAGAGGTGCTGGTCGCCCCAGCCTTCGACTTCCGCCAGCCAGGCTTCGAGCTTTTCCTGGGTCAGCTCGTCGGCATCGATGGCGGCATCCAGATTGTTGGCAAAGTCCTCCTTGCTGGCGCCGACCCGTGCGCCGGTGCTGCGTAGCAATTCCTTGATGAAGGCATTGCCCTGGGCGACGATCACGCGTCGCACCAGTTCCTTGAGTTGCGGTTTGCTCAGCAGATCCGTGCCCATGCCCTCTCCTGACGATGTACAGCGCCATGCTCGGCGGCATGACATAGCGATACGCCAGCATACTGCTTACGGAGAGAATTGGCTTGCTCGACGTGCTTCGAAGACGAGGCGCCTGTAAACGGTGCTGGCGTTGGCGATGTCCGGCCCACAGCACGCCACGTGCAGGTTAGCCGGGCTGCTTAGCTGCGCCGCTGCACCACCAGGTTGCCCACGGAAATCTGTACGGCCTGATCATGCTGGTTCAGGGTCGTGGTGCGCAGCTTGACCAGGCCCTGGGTAGGTTTGCTCCTGGACGGCCGCACCTCCAGCACCTCGAGTTCGACCCGCAACTCGTCGCCGGGCCGCACCGGCAGTGGCCAGCGCAGTTCGTCGAACCCCGCACCGACGATGCCGCCGGCCAGCTTCGGCTCGCAGTCCACCAGCAAGCGCATGGTCAGTGCCGCGGTGTGCCAGCCACTGGCCGCCAGCGAGCCGAACAGCGAATCGCGCGCGGCCTGGTTATCGAGATGAAAGGGCTGCGGGTCGAACTCACGGGCGAAGGCCTTGATGGCGTGTTCGTCGACGCGCACCCGGGTGGCGCCCGTGAAACGCTGCCCCGGGGCGAGGTCATCGAGGTAGTGAAGGGTCATGGCGGTCTCCCAGTACGTGGCGAATGCACATCGATAAACGGGGTTCAGCGGTTGCCGTCGTGCTGCAGCGAGCGGCAGGCACTGAGGATTTCATCGGCCAGGGGCGAGTCATCGGGGCAGGCACGCGACAGCACGATGGCGCCGACGGCCTGGGCAAGCTGGCCGATGAGCCCGGCCCGTTGCTGCTCGCCAGCCTCCTGCGCCTCATCGTGCGCCAGCGCCGTGAGCAGGGCCTCGATGGCGTCGGCGAAGATCGTCTTCAGCGCTTCCGGCTGACGTGCCGCGTCGCCGCCCAAGGCAGAAAGCGTACAACCCTGGTCACGGGTGTCGCGGTGCTGGCGGGTCAGGTAGAGGTCAAAGAACTGCTGCGCACTCAGATCCTGGCTGCGCTCCAGGGTTTTCGCGATACCACAGGCAGCGGATTCCGCCATCAGGTCGGCCTTGGACCCGAAATGCTTGTAGAAGCCGCCATGGGTGAAGCCGGCGGCGGCCATCAGATCCGCTACGCCAACGCCGTCGTAACCGCGCTCACGGAACAGCTGCGATGCCGTTTCCACGATCAGCGTCCGATTCGCCTGGGCCTGGGCTTTGCTCACTCGCATGGCGCGATGCCTCCTGAAGTCCTGTCGATTAGCTGACCGTCACTATACATAGATGTCGATCATAATCAAAATATCTTGACACTTAAGATTACGGACATCATCTTAATGACACACCAACGCCATCGTCGTTAACCGGCATCGGCGCCCCACTCCGCCACCGAGCAGATCACCATGAGCCAACTCTCCACCGTCCTCATCACCGGCGCTTCGTCCGGAATCGGCGCCGTTTACGCAGAACGCTTTGCCCAACGCAGCCATGACCTGGTGCTGGTCGCCCGTGACCAGGCTCGCCTGGAGTCACTGGCCGACCGGCTGCGCGCCGAACATGGCGTTACCGTGGATATCCTGCGTGCCGACCTGAGCCAGGCCGATGACACCAGGCTCGTCGAAAAACGGCTGCGTGAGGATGCGCGCATCGGTGTGCTGATCAACAACGCGGGCATCGCGCAATCGGGCAGCTTCGTGGAGCAGACAGGCGATGCAATCGATCGGCTGATCACCCTCAACAGCACCGCCCTGGCACGCCTGGCCAACGCCATTGCGCCACGCCTGGCACAGGCCGGTGGCGGCAGCATCGTCAATATCGGCTCGGTGGTCGGCCTGGCGCCGGAGCTGGGCATGACCGTCTATGGCGCCAGCAAGGCCTTCGTGCTGTTCCTGTCCCAGGGGCTGAGCCTGGAGCTGAACCCCAAGGGCGTCTACGTGCAGGCGGTGCTGCCAGCGGCCACCCGCACCGAGATCTGGGAGCGTGCCGGCATGGACATCAACGCCATCGCGGAACTGATGGACGTCGACGAGTTGGTGGATGCCGCACTGGTGGGCTTCGACAAACGCGAGGCGGTGACCATTCCGCCCCTGCATGACGACGCTGCCTGGGACAAACTCAACGGCGCCCGCCAGGCCCTGCTCGGCGGCATCAAGCAATCCAACGCGGCCGAGCGCTATCGCCCGGCCGGCGCCCGGGTGTAAAGGATGCGAGCTTTGTTAGCGGCATAGCATGCCGGCAATTACACCGTGCGCCGGATAACCGCTGGTGATGGCCCAGGCGAATATTCGCGCCATGAATAACGGACGTATCAGCAAGGTTCGCCCAGTTGCCAATAGCCTGAGCGCCGTGTTCATGTGGGCGCCGTTTCGCTGGCCTCACCTGGCTGTTGCAACTGAACAATCGCCGTGTGACTGCAATGGCAGCCCCGCAGTATTCACTGCGCTGACGCCGCCAGCCCGGCTTCACCATATTTGCAGCGCCGCTGAACGTACAGCGGCCCCTTATTGAGAGATGGAGTGATTCATGTCCGACGACGTTCTGTTCAGCCCCTTCAAGCTCAAGGGCCTGGAGCTTGCCAACCGCATCGTCATGGCGCCGATGACCCGCGCCATGGCCCCGGAAGGCATCCCCGGCCCGCAACATGCCGAGTACTACCGCCGCCGCGCAACTGGCGGTGTCGGCCTGATTCTTACCGAGGGCACGGTGATCGACCGCCCGGCTTCGCGCAACATGCCGGGCATCCCCTTCTTCCACGGCGATGCGGCGTTGGCCGGCTGGGCTGAAGTGGCAAAGGCCGTGCATGCCGCTGGCGGGCGTATCGGGCCGCAGATCTGGCACACCGGTTCGACCCGTGGCCAGGGCGGCTGGGAGCCTGAAGCACCGGTCGAGAGCCCGTCCGGGCTGGTAGCGCCAGATGATCCGCGCGGCACGGCAATGAGCCTGGAAGATATCGCCGACACCGTGGCCGCCTTCGCCAAGGCCGCTGCCGATGCCAAGCGCCTGGGCTTCGATACCGTGGAACTGCACGGCGCCCACGGCTACCTGATCGATCAGTTCTTCTGGCCCGGCACCAACACCCGTACCGACGCATTCGGCGGTGCGACCATCGCCGAGCGCTCGCGCTTTGCGACCGAAGCGGTACGCGCCGTGCGCGCGGCCGTCGGTACGGACTTCCCGCTGATCCTGCGCGTCAGCCAGTGGAAGCAACAGGACTATGCCGCGCGTCTGGCCACCTCGCCCGAACAGATGAGCGAATGGCTGGCGCCGCTGGTGGATGCCGGCGTGGACATCCTGCATTGCTCGCAGCGACGTTTTTGGGAACCGGAATTCCCGGAAATCGACGGTACCGAAGGCCTCAACTTCGCCGGCTGGGCGAAGAAACTCACCGGCGCGGCAACCATCAGCGTCGGCTCGGTCGGCCTGGATGGCGACTTCTTCGGCGCCTTCGGCGGCAAGGGTTCCGGCGCAGCGGTACTGGACAACCTGCACCAGCGCATGGAGCGTGAGGAGTTCGACCTGATCGCCGTCGGCCGCGTGCTGATCTCCGACGCCGAGTGGGCCAACAAAGCCCGCAACGGCGAGCCACTGCCAGGCTTCGACGCCGCCGACCTCGCCACACTGGCATGATGTCGGGGTCGCAACGGTGCGCCTGTAACGGCTAGCGGCCCCATCAGCAGCAGCGCTACATCAGGCATTGCCAGACGTAGCGCTGCCGCTTACTGCTCTTCGTCGCGCAACTGGCTGCTCAGCCCGTCGCAGCTGGCGGACCACTGGGCCAGCCAGTCAGGCAGCGTCGGCGACTGCGCAGGCAAACCCAGCTCCACGGCGAACTCTCCCGGCGCGACATTGCCGGTGCGCCCGCGAAACAGCCCGCGCATGACCACCACGCCCACCACACGGCCATCCTTCACGAAGCGGTGCTCGACAAAACTCCATTTCTCATCCCACCCCAGCATCCGGGTATGGATTTCAAAGGCTTCGAACAGCCTCAGCTCGCGGCGGAACTTGCCCCATACATCGCCGACGATGGGCAGCGCCTTGTGCCGCAAGGCCACCCGGAAGGCGCCGCTGCGCAGCACGTAATCCATACGACCGACATCGGAAAGGGTGAAGTAACGGCCATTGGTGACATGCCGGTTGAAGTCCAGATCCAACGGCCATACGCGCAGGCGTACAACTGTGGTATCGAACGCGGGAACCGGTTTGCGCCAGGGGCGGCGCAAGAGCATCAGAAAGAGACGAAACCACAGATTCATGGAGCGCAGGCCTGTACCAGCGAAGGGGCTCCACTTTATACAGCGCTCGCCAACGCGAGGTAGCTGCGAAATGGCCGTTGATGAGGGGATTTATGCACTTTCCACCAACGGATAAGGCTTCAACGGTGCGGTGCCGAATCCGAGTCTCCCCGCAAAGCGGCGATAGGCGTTGCAACGCTCTGGGCACCGTGCGGCTTCAAGCGCTTTATCTGGGCAATGAAGTCCAGCATCACCGCTTGCACAAGGGCGCAGTTGCCCAGTTGCGAGGTGCTCAGATGACGCTGCCCTAAACATTGTCCGTCGCTGGACATCGCTTTGAAACATA
The DNA here is from genome assembly GCF_003253735.1 of Pseudomonas sp. URMO17WK12:I2. GTDB lineage: Bacteria > Pseudomonadota > Gammaproteobacteria > Pseudomonadales > Pseudomonadaceae > Aquipseudomonas. The sequence goes on from NZ_QKYW01000002.1 coordinate 734,362, forward strand.
TGCCGGTCGGACCTCGTTCAAGCTCCAACTGGCAGCCGGTTTCCGTCGAGAATGTGCTGATGTATTTGTCCATACCTTTGTGAGGCGGATACATGCAGAACAGTTCGTATAGTCTTTCGACCACTCGTCAGTGGTGCACCAAAAGGCACCACTGCGCGGTGCACCGGCCCATGCGACGCGGGCTCAGCCGACGCCGGTAGGCCCGTCTATCACCTGTCGCACCTTGCGCGCCAACTCGTTGGGCACATAGGGCTTGGATATCACGTCGAACTCGCTGCCGCCGGCGTCGGTGCGCTCGAGCGAGCTTTCCGCGTAACCGGTAGTCAACAGCACCTTGAGGTCGGGCTTGCGACGCCGCGCTTCACGGGCCAGCATCACGCCATTCATGCCGCCCGGCATGATCAGGTCGGTGAACAGCAGGTCATAATCAACTCCATCCAGGCGCAACAAGGCTTCGCGGGCGTTGAGGGCGACATCGGCGACATAGCCGTAATCCTCGAGCACCATGCGCGCCAGGTCGGCCACGTCCGGGCGGTCTTCGACCACCAGTACGCGCTCGGTGCCATTGCGCTCGTTGGTGCGTTCCTTGACCGGGCTGTGGATCACCTGACTGTCGTCCGCCGGGAAGTACAGGCGCAACGTGGTGCCGACGCCTTCTTCGGAATAGATGCGCACCGTGCCGCCGGATTGCTTGACGAAACCGTAGACCATCGACAAGCCGAGCCCCGAGCCCTTGCCTTCATCCTTGGTGGTGAAGAACGGATCCATGACCCGACTGCTTACGCTGTCGGGCATTCCCACGCCGTTGTCGGTGATGGCCACACTGACGTAGCGCCCAGGCATCAGCCCGTCGTAGGACATGCTGCCCAGATCCTCGACCGTCACGTTCTTGGTCTCGATGTGCACCACCGGCTGGTCGCGCCCTTCCAGCGCATCACGGGCATTGATGAGGATATTGAGAAACGCAACCTCGGCCTGGGTCGGGTCGATTCGGCAGTTCCAAAGGGTCTTGTCCAGGGTCAGGCGCAGGTTCGCATGGCCCAGGGTGCGCTCGCCCAATTCCTGGAAGCCATTGATCATTCCATTGAGATTGAGCACCCGGCCTTCGAGCTTCTGCTTGCGCGAAAAGGCCAGCAGCTGCTGAGTGAGCGTGGCAGCGCGATCGGCAGCGTTGCGGGCATTGTTCACGCAGCGCAGGATGCGGCTCTGGTCGTACTCGGGCTTGCTGGCGGTGCGCTCCAGCACTTCCAGGTAGCCGATCATCACCTGCAGCAGGTTGTTGAAGTCATGGGCGATACCGCCGGTGAGCTGGCCGAGCGCCTCCATCTTCTGCGCCTGGCGCAGGCCCTCCTCGGCATCGCGGCGGCGACTGATATCCAGCTGCGAGGCGAAGAAATAGATCAGCTCGCCGGCATCGTTGTAGACCGGCGAGATGAACAGCGCATTCCAGAAGGTCGAACCGTCCTTGCGGTAGTTGATCAACTCGACCGATATTTCCCGGCGCGCGGCAATGGCCTCGCGCACCTGGCTGACCACCGAACGATCGGTTTCCGGGCCTTGCAGGAAACGGCAGTTGCTGCCGACAATTTCCTCGGACTCATAACCGGTCATTTCCAGAAAGGCGTTGTTGGCAAAGATGATCGGGTTGTCGTCACGGTTGGGGTCGGTGACGATCATCGGCATGCGGGTGGTTTCCACCGCGGCGAAGAAGATGTTCTTGCCCGAGCCGGTAATATCGCCTGAGGAGGCGTTATCGACCCGGAAATCCTGCTTGCCACTTGTCGGCATCGGCTTACCTATAGCGCTGCTGGCGGAGCCCAATGAGTGGCCCCTGTCCTGAATTCGAGCAGCGAAGCGGCAGGAAGTTCTACAGCGAATAAGCGGTGTACAACCCTGGAACAGCGTCGTGAAGGTTGATCGGACGAATTATTCATGATCGCTGACAATCGGCGCAGAAGGCGCTGTGTACCCAAGGTCCGCTGATGGCACACTTGCAGCCTGACCGCACCACCAGCAAGGTTTTCCGTGCCTTCCATCCTCGACGATTTCGACTGGGCCACTACTGCGCTGGGCACGCAACAGCGCTGGCCTGCAGAGCTGCGCACCACCTGCGCCATCATGCGCACCAGCAGTTTCGCCATGTGCGCGACCTGGGGGCCTGAGCGAACCCTGATCTACAACGATGCCTACATCGCATTGCTCGGTGATCGCCACCCCGGTGCACTGGGGCGCCCCATCGAAGAAGTCTGGCCGGACGTGTGGCCAACCGTCGGCCCGCTGGTCGACCAGGTGTTGGCGGGCACACCCGTGCACCAGCAGAACATGCACCTGCTGACCACCCGCAATGGCTACCCCGAAGACACCTACTGGACCTTCTCCTATAGCCCGCTGAGCGATGCCAGCGGGGCGGTCGCCGGTTTTCTCAACGTGGCCATCGAAACTACCCAGATGGTCACCATCGAACAGCCGGCCCTCGCCAATGCCGAACGGGTGCAACTGGCGCTGGCCGCTGGTGCGATCATCGGCACCTGGTTCTGGGACCTGCCCAGCAACCAGTTCACCGTCGACGAAGCCTTCGCCCGCAGCTTCGGCCTCGACCCGGCCCTGGGCCGCCGAGGCCTCAGCCTGCAGCAGGTGGTGGCGACGGTGCACCCCGAGGATGTCGACAGCCTGCACGCCGCCATCAACGAAGCGATTTCCCGGGGCGGCCCCTATGCCCACCAGTACCGCGTGCGCCGCGCCGATGGCCACTACTATTGGCTGGAGGCCAACGGCCGCGTCGAACTGGCCGCCGATGGCACTGGCCTGAGCTTTCCCGGCGTGCTGATCAACGTCGAGGAGCGGCGCGCCATCGAAGGTGAACGCGACCGCGCCATTGCGCGGGTCATGGCGCTCAACGCCGAGCTCGAACAGAAGGTCATCGCCCAGACCTTCGAGCGTGGGCGCACCTGGCAGATCACCCCGGACCTGCTCGGCGTGCTCAACCACGAGGGCTACTTCGAAGCCACCAACCCGGCCTGGCAGGTGACCCTCGGCTGGTCCGAGGAAGAGCTGGCCAGCACCCACTTTCTCGACTTCGTGCACCCCAAGGACAAGGCGGGCACCCAGAACGTGTGGCTGAAATTCAAGCAGGCCGGCGAGCCGGCGCTGGGCCTGGAGCATCGCTTCCGCTGCAAGAACGGCGAATGGCGCTGGCTGTCCTGGGTGGCCGTGCCCGATGGCCGCAAGACCTACTGCTCGGCGCGCGACATCACCCGTGAAAAGCTCAACCGTGCCGAACTGCGCAAACGCACCGCCGAGCGCGATCGCCTGTGGGAAAGCACCAACGACCTGATGGGCTCGGCCGGGCTCGACGGCTTTTTCAAGACCATTAACCCGGCCTGGACGCAGCTGCTGGGCTGGGATAGCGAGCACTTGCTGAAGACCCCGTTCCTCGACCTGGTGGTCGAAGATGACTGGGCCGATGTACTGGACCTCATGAAACGCCTCGGCAAGGGCGAAAAGGTCAGTGGCTTCACCAGCCGCTTGCGCTGCAAGAGCGGTGAAACGCGCTACTTCCTATGGACCGCCGCCCCGGATTCCGCCGGGAAGATATTCCACTTCGTCGGCCGCGACGTCACGGCGCAGCACATGGCCGAGGAGTCGCTGCGCCAATCGCAGAAAATGGAAGCCATCGGCCAGTTGACCGGCGGCCTGGCCCATGACTTCAACAACCTGCTCGCTGGCATATCCGGCTCGCTGGAGTTGATGCACCTGCGTATCGAGCAGGGTCGCTTCCACGAACTGAGCAAGTACATGAGTTCGGCAGAAACCGCCACCCGCCGCGCCGCCGCCCTCACCCACCGCCTGCTGGCCTTCTCGCGCCGGCAGACGTTGCTGCCCAAGCCCACCGACGCCAACGGGCTGATCGCCGGCATGCTGGAAATGATCCAGCGCACCGTCGGCCCGGGCATCCGCCTGGAAAGCGACCTGCAGGCCAGCCTGTGGACGGCATTGGTGGACGCTTCGCAGCTGGAAAACACCCTGCTCAACCTGTGCATCAACGCCCGTGACGCCATGCCGAGCGGCGGCGTGATCAAGGCCAGTACCCGGAACCTGTGGATCGATGCCACCCGCGCTATGGCGCTCAACCTGCCCGAAGGCGAATACCTGAGCCTGGCGGTAAGTGACGACGGCGTCGGCATGCCACCACAGATCGTCGCCCGTGCGGTGGAACCCTTCTTCACCACCAAGCCGATTGGCGAAGGCACCGGCCTGGGGCTGTCGATGGCGTACGGTTTCGCCAAGCAGTCTGGCGGGCAAATGCGCATCGTCTCGGTGGTCGGCGAGGGCACCACGGTGACGCTGTACCTGCCCCGCCACGCTGGCGCGCCGCAAGCCGACACAGCGCCGGGCACTGCAGCAGGCCTGGAGCCGGTCGCCCAGCGGCATAGCAAGACCGTGTTGGTAGTCGACGACGAGCCGACCATTCGCCTGCTGGTCACCGATGTTCTGGAGGAGCTTGGCCTGAACGTCATCGAGGCCAGTGACAGCGCTGCCGGCCTCGCGCTGTTGCAGTCGGATGCGACCATCGACCTGCTGATCAGCGACGTCGGCTTACCTGGTGGCATGAACGGCCGTCAGATGGCCGATGCAGGGCTGTTGGCCAGGCAAGCGATGCCGGTGCTGCTGATCACCGGTTACGCGGAAAACTCGCTGCTCACCGATGGCCAACTGGCGCCCGGCATCACCGTGCTGACCAAACCTTTCGGCCTCGATGCACTGGCCTCGCGGGTGCGCGAACTGCTCGCCGACTGACCCGCCGCAACAACACGGAGGGTAGCCAGGATTACGCCAGGGCGTCTTCGTAATCCTTGGCGTACTGGGTGGCCAGCGAGGTTTTTTCCTGGGCGGTGAGCATCTTGCCGGCCTGCTGGAAGAAGGTGTGCTCCTCGTCCTCCAGGTGGTGGAAGATCTTGTCCTTGAGCTTGCGCGCCGTGGCGATCCACGACGGACTGGACGGGTCGGTTGCTTCCAGGGTTTCCAGTAGCTCGTCCATTTCATGATGCTCGGCCACACCATGGCGAGACAGATCCACGCCGGCATCGTGCTTCATCAACGGCGAATAGAAGAAGCGCTCCTCGGCCCGGGCATGGGCCAGCAACTCGTCTTTCAGCTCACCGTAATAACGGGCCCGCTCGGGGGAATCGCCAGTGGTGGCGACCAGCGCCTCGGCCATCGCCCGCTGGCGGTCATGGCTTTCTCGCAACGCTTCAAAAATCTGCATGGGGTTTCCTCATCGGCTAACGCTATTCGCGGCCTTGCAAGGCCATCTGCAGGTTGTGACCGAAGCGGCGAAAAGCTGGTTCAACCATTTGGCTTTGCCGCGCCGGCCGTACAAAGCGATCCCTCTGCGCTTGGCGACAGCGCGCTTGCCTCCCATCAGGGCACAGCGCATCATGCCGCCACTCTCCCTGCGGTACCCTCCTGATGCCCCATCGTCCTGCTCCGTTTCCAGACGACGAAGAAGAGCGCGTGCTCTCCCTCGAACACCTTGGCATCCTCGATTCGGCACCCGAGCAGAATTTCGATGATGTGGTGCGCCTGGCGACGACCCTGTGCGACACGCCGATTGCCCTGGTATCACTGGTCGATCGCGAGCGGCAGTGGTTCAAGGCCTGCCTGGGTCTGGACGTGCGCGAGACCCATCGCGACCTGGCGTTCTGTGCCCATGCGATTCTCGAGCCCGCAGACGTGCTGGTGGTCGAGGATGCCCTGCTGGATCCGCGTTTCCAGCACAGTGCGCTGGTGCTCGGCGAGCCACACATTCGTTTTTATGCAGGCGCGCCGATCCGTAGCGATGCCGGCCATCCCCTGGGCACCGTATGCGTGATCGACACCCGGCCACGCACCCTCAGCGAGCCTCAACGTCAAGCGCTGCAGGCACTGGCCCGGCAGACCGCCGCACTGCTGCAATTGCGCCTGCTGGAACGCCAGCGCGAGCAGCATGCCAGCGTGCTGCTAGGTGAGCTGGAGCAGGCCCAGGCGCGCCATCGTGAAGCCGAGGAGTCGCTGCGCCATGCGCGGCGCGTATCCTCCCTGGGCATGTTGACCGCCAGCATCGCCCATGACGTCAACAACCTGCTGCAGGTACTCGGCAGCAGCCTGCAGATGGCCCAGCTGCGCGCGCGGCGCCCGGCGGACGTGGAGCGCTTCGCGCAGACCGGCCTGCAGGCGGTGGAGCAAGGCGGCAAGCTGATCCGCCAACTGCTCGCCAACGTGCGCCAGGACGGCCCCGAGCTGGCATGCATCGACATCAGCCAGCACCTTGAGGCCGCCGGTGATTTGCTGGCCGGCACCCTGGGCAACGACATCAGCCTGAGTTTCGACCTGACGGCCCGAGGCGTGGGCGTGATGTGCGACGAGGTGCAGCTGCAGGCGGTGGTACTCAACCTGCTCAGCAATGCCCGCGACGCCATGCACGGCCGCGGCCAGGTGCTGATCGCCACCCATCAGGAGCACCTGGTCGGCGATGAACAACTGGGCGACGGCAACTACCTGGTGCTGAGCGTGCAGGACGATGGGCCGGGCATGTCCGCCGAGCTGGCGGCGAAGATATTCGACCCCTTTTTCACCACCAAGCAAGCCGGCAAGGGCACCGGGCTCGGCCTGGCCCAGGCCCGCGAGTTCGCCAACCATACCGGCGGCGATGTACGGGTGCAGACGGCGCCCGGCGTGGGCACCACCATGCGCCTGTATCTGCGGATACTGGGACGGATCAGCGTCGTCGATCGAGCAGGTTGACGATCACCCGATCGGCCCAGCCCCATACCCGCTGACGCACCCGCGTCCAGAATGGCCGCGCCTGCCACATCTGCAAGTCCACCTCGCGGCTCTGGGGGAAATCGTTTTCGAAACTCTGCTGCACCGCCACGGTGAAGGCGGCGTCCAGGGTTTCGACGTTGGCGTCGAGGTTGAAGCGCAGGTTCCAGTGATCGAAGTTGCAGGAGCCGACGCTGGTCCAGTCATCCACCAGCACCATTTTCAAATGTAAAAACCGTGGGCGGAATTCGAAGACTCTCACCCCGGCCTTGAGCAGCCGTGGGTAGTAACGCTGCCCGGCAAAGCGTACCGGCGGGTTGTCGGTATGCCGGCCGCTGAGCAGCAGGCGCACGTCGACGCCACGCCCTGCAGCCTTGCGCAGCGCCCGGCGCACCCGCCAGGTGGGCAAGAAATATGGCGTGGCCAGCCATACCCGATGCTGGGCACCATTGAGGGCGCGAATCAGCGATTGCAGGATGTCGCGGTGCTGGCGCGCATCGGCGTAGGCCACTCGTCCCCAGCCAGGACCCGCCGCGGGCAGGTGTGGCAAGGGATGGCGATGTGGGGTGAGGTAGGGGCGCCAGGCGAAACGCGAGTTGTTGGCTTGCCACTGGCGGTCGAACAACTGCAGCCAATCGGCTACCAGCGGACCGCCGATTTCCACCATCACTTCGTGCCAGGCGCTCTCGGGCTCGCCGGGCATCCAGAAGTCATCGGTCGAGCCGGTGCCGCCGACGAAGGCCACCTGGCTGTCGACCACCAACAACTTGCGGTGGTCGCGGTACAGGTTGCGCACCCCGCGCCGCCAGCGCAGCGGGTTGTACCAGCGCAGCTGCACGCCCGCGTCGAGCATGCGCTGGCGGTCAGCGGCACTCAGCGCCTGACAGCCGAAGGCATCGAACAGGCAACGCACCGTCACGCCCCGCTCGGCCGCTTCGCACAGGGCACGCAGCAGTGCATCGGTGCAGGCGCTGCTGGATACCAGGTACTGTTCGAGCTCGACCGTTGCCCGGGCGGCGTCGATCCAGGCGATCATCCGTGGAAAGAACGCCGGGCCGTCGTTGAGCAGCGTGAACTGGTTGCCCTGGCGCCAGGGGTAGACCTGACCGGGCATCAGGCACTCACACACAGGGGATGGGAAAAGCGGCGCATGACATCTCGGCGGCAGCTGGGGGATGCGTCACGATAGCCGGGCGCGTGCACCTTGCAAAGCGCCGTGCACGCCGGGCGCTAACGCGGCAGCTGATAGTCCTCGGGGCCGAGCAGATCCAGCCCGCATTCCAGGTTCTCGATCCAGTACAGAAAGGCGCTGATCATCTCGCGGCCCACGAACGGCCGGCCGTGCTGCGGCACGATCATCTCCACGTCCATGCCGCGCACCATGGCGGCCCACAGGCGGCAGGCCTTGTTGCTGGCCATGTAGCGGCGATGAAAGCCGAGCATGCTCGGCACATGGGCGGCAAAGTCGGCCACCGGGCCACTGTCATCGATCATCGAGGCGCCCATGTCGCCGGAAAAGAGGATCTTGCTCAGCGGGTCATAGAGCTGGAAGTTGCCCACCGAATGCAGAAAATGCGCTGGCACGGCCTTCAGGGTGCAACGCCCGACAGCGAAGGACTGGCCGCGGTCAGGCAAGGCGATGATGCGCTCATAGGTGTTGATGCCGCGGCTCAGCGCCAGGTAGTTGGCCGTCAGGTGCGGCAGAAAGCGCGCCCACAGCTTGGAGCAGATGACCTGGGCTTTGGTGTGCAGCAGCCACTTGTCCAGCGAAGCGATGATGTCCGGGTCCTGGTGCGAAGCGAAGATGTAGGTCAGCTCCTGCACCGGAATGTGCTTGGACAGCTCCATGGTCAGCGGCACGTAGGTCAGGTCACCGCCGGGGTCGAGCAGCAGGTACTGGTCATGGTCGATGATCAGGAACTGGTTGGACTGCACGCCTTCGCCACTGACCAGGTCGTCGAACATCATGCAGCGGTGGGTGCCGTTATCGAACAGCACGATGGGGTCGCGGCGCATACCGGCACACTCGTCAGCCAAAGTGGCAGAGCTTAGGGAGCTACCAGGGCGCGGGTGATGACGTGGGTCAGGGAAAGCCGACGCGGGCTCAGCGCTGCCCGCACATGCGACAACGCCCACCCGCGATCACTCCGGTGCAGTGCGGGCAGCCGCCATTCAGGGTGCCGCGCCGCCACTGCCCGATCTGCACCAGGCGGCGTACCGCCCAGGTCGCACCAAGGGCCGGCAGCAGGCCCATCCAGGGGAACAGCGCGCGCGCCCAGCCCGCGGCGGCACCACCCTGCTGGGAGAGGATCGCCAGCCCCATCATGGTCACTACGCCGGCGATGATGAGGATGAACGGCATGCCGAGGTTTCTGATGAAGAACATACGCGGTGAGCGCTCGAGCGACTGAGAGGTGCACATGGTAAGCAGGATGCCCGCCTGCTGCATCTGTGAATCACCCGTCGCCTTCCGGCGTGCCTGTCACACAAGCATCACCGAACCTTCACAGGCGTGACACCCGCCCTCCCTAGCCTGAATGTGTTTCCTGAGATTACTCAGGTCTGCAGGCTAATTTCGGTTCGTGCGCAGCCAGGCTGCCCGACCCGCAACGGAGGTAAGGCATGACCCAAAACGCCATGGCACCCGAGCGCAGCAACACTCCCCGTCGCCTGCAGGCCGAGCGCCTGAGCACCCCGCGCGCCCTGCGCGAGGCCCAGGCCCTGCGCTATCGCGTATTCAGCGCCGAATTCGACGCCAAGCTCAAGGGTGCCGAGCAGGGCCTGGACATGGATGACTACGACGTGCACTGCCAGCACATCGGCGTGCGCGACCTCAACAGCGGCGAGCTGGTCGCCACCACGCGCCTGCTCGACCACCAGGCAGCCGCCAGCCTGGGGCGTTTCTACAGCGAAGAGGAATTCGCCCTGCACGGCCTGCGCCACCTGCAGGGCCCGGTGCTGGAAATCGGCCGCACCTGCGTGGATGCCGCGTACCGTAACGGCGGCACCATCGCGGTGCTGTGGGCCGAGCTGGCCGAAGTACTCAACGAGGGCGGTTACCGCTACCTGATGGGCTGCGCCAGCATCCCCATGCAGGACGGCGGTATCCAGGCCCAGGCGATCATGCAGCGCCTGCGCGAACGCTACCTGTGCACCGAGAACCTGCGTGCCGAGCCGAAAACGCCGCTGCCCAGCCTGGAGATATCGGGCAACGTGATCGCCGAGATGCCACCGCTGCTCAAGGCCTACATGCGCCTGGGCGCCAAGATCTGCGGCGAGCCCTGCTGGGACAAGGATTTCCAGGTCGCCGACGTGTTCATCCTGCTCAAGCGCGACGAGCTGTGCCCACGCTATGCCAAACATTTCAAAGCCGCGGTCTGATCGACGACTTGCCCACACTGTCCCGTCACGGTAGAAATGCCGTGCCGGGCGCTGCCCGCTTTAGCGCCCTTCTCTCTTATTTCCAGGCCGAAGAATCCATGGACAAACTGCGTCTGTACCTGCGCCTGACCCGCCTCGCGGCAGTGCTCGGCGTCGGTGCGCTGCTGGCAACTTTTCTGGTACCGGTCGAACGCCTGACTCGCCGCGACTGGCTGGGCCTGCGTCAGCGCCTGACCCGCTGGTTTCTCGCCCGTCTGGGCAATGCCCTGCCCTTTCGCGTCAGCGTGCAGGGGCGGATACCGCAAAAACCGATGCTGTGGCTGAGCAATCACATCTCGTGGACCGACATTCCGCTGATCGGCAGGCTCGCGCCGCTGTCGTTCCTGTCCAAAGCCGAAGTGCGCACCTGGCCGCTAGCCGGTTGGCTGGCGCACAAGGCCGGTACCCTGTTCATCCGCCGCGGCGCCGGTGACGGCGGGCTGCTCAACCAGCAACTGGGCCGCCACCTGGGCGGCGGCCGTCATCTGCTGATCTTCCCGGAAGGCACCACCTGCGACGGCGCTGCGCTGCGCACCTTTCACGGCCGCCTGCTGAGCAGCGCCATCGAAAGCGGCATCGACCTGCAGCCGGTGGCCATTCGTTATGTTCGCAATGGGCAGCGCTGCAGCGTGGCGCCCTTTATCGGTGACGACGACATGCTTTCGCACCTGCTGCGGCTGATGAAAAGCGATGTAGCCGAAGTGGAAATCCAGCTGCTCGCACCGATCGCCAGCAACTCGGGCAACCGCAACGAACTGGCCCGCCGGGCGCAGGCGGCGGTCAGCGAAGCGTTGTATGGGGTGCAGCCGGAGGCGCAGGTGGCGGCTTAGAATCATTCTGAGCCCGCATCCCATGGATCGAAGGTAATAAGGCAAGAGCAGACATGGCCGCACTTTTGTGGGAGCGCGCCATGCGCGCGAATCGCGGGCGTGGCCCGCTCCCACAATTTCGTAGATGCCCTTTCGACCCTACCTTGCTGAGGACTCATTTCTCCGCGGTACAAGGGCGACAAGGCAAAAGCGCAATCCCAGCGACAGCGTAGGAGCGGCTTTAGCCGCGAGCTTTCCTGACGGATCATCCATACGCTCTGCTTCAGTCGCGTAGGGTGGATCGGGGCGCGTAGCCGACTCGCTTTTCATCCACCTTGGTGGACGGATGAAGCGCCGTCCACCCGAAACTCGGTTCGTTTTCCAGATCAGGCACTGCAGCGGTTGCGCGCGCGCATCGCGGGCATGGCCCGCTCCCACAGGTAGCACGCTGATGCCCGCTTTCCCAGGCTACGTCCGCGGCCCATGTAGTTTCGATCAAGCCCGCCGCAACTGCGGGCTATCACTCTGCAGCCAGCGCCTGAAGATCGGTTCGGCCAGAAACAGCACCAGAAACAGCCGCACCACTTGCATGGCCGTCACCAAGGGCACCGCCAGCTGCAGGGTTTCCGCCGTCAGGCTCATCTCGGCGATGCCGCCGGGCATCATCCCCAGGGTCAGGGATTGCACATCCAGCCCGCTGGCCCAGCTCACCAGCACCGCGCCGACGAAGGCCACCAGCATCATCACCAGCGTAGTGAGCAGGGTGCGGGCCAGAAATGACGGGGCATAGCGGAAGAACGCGCGATTGAAGAAGCAGCCCAGGGCGCTGCCGATCATCAGCTGGCCAACCTGGCTGGCACCGGGTGGCAGCGTGCTGCTCAGGTCGAAGCCGATGCTGGCGGCGGCGCTGACCAGCAGCGGCCCGAACAGCCAGGGGTTGGGCTGGCGATAGCGCTGCAACAGCCAGCCGGCCGCTGCGGCCACCGGCATGATCAGCGCCAGCCACGGCCAATCCGCGTGGGCAGCGTGAAAATGCACCTCACCATCACCGAGCAGAAATTTGAACACCGCCGGCACCAGCAGCACCACGGCCACCACTCGCAAGCTTTGCGCTGCCGCCACGCGAGTCAGTTCGGCGCCGTTGCGGGCGCCGAGGTTGACCATTTCTCCAGAGCCGCCCGGCATGCTGGAAAAGTACGCCGTGGCCATGTTCTCTCCGGTGCGACGCATGAACCACACGCCGACGATGCTGCTGAGCACGGTGATCAGCGCGCCGACGATGATCGGCAGCAGATGCCCACCAATCTGTGCCACCAGCGCTGGGGTAAAGTGCAGGCCAATACCTATGCCGATGATCCACTGGCCAACCTTGCGTCCGCCCGGCAGCGGCTGCAGCTGCCAGGTGCTGAAGCAGCGCACCAGAATCACCGCTACCAGGGAGCCGATCATCCAGGGCAGCGGCCAGCCGATGTACGTCGCGATCACCGCGCCAAGGGCGCCGACCAGCGGCGTGCCCAGGTGATTGATCCAGTGAGTTTTGAACATTGCGTCCCCTTCGGTACATGCACCAGCAGCCTGGTGATTGATCGAGATCGAGGTGGTCGCGGAAAACGAAAGCCTGATTATTGGATGTTTTTTATCGCTACGTTGTTCACAGCCTGTCGAGCGCAACGGCATCAATCTATGAATTTACCGAAGGCCTCGTGAGTCGACGTGCCTATTATTGATCTTTAGACGAATAAAAAACAATCTGACATTGAAAAACTTCCAGCCAGCCGGCATCTTTTCGTGGCCACGTTTACGTAGCAGAATGCAGCGCCTGCCGAGCCAGTCGGCACGACCCATTGCCCCAGACAGGAATCGACGCTCACTGCCATGGCCCAGGACAACACCCCTTCGGCGGTTCTTACCGCCCTGCAGAAGCGTGTCGCCCGCGAAGTGATCGCCTATGTGCGCCGCGAGCGATTGCCCGTCGGCCATCACCTGGCCGAATCGCACCTGGCGCAAACCCTGAACACCTCGCGTACCCCGGTGAAGTTCGTGCTCAACCATCTCGCCGAGCGCGGCATGCTCAAGCACGACCGCAACCGCGGCTTCTTCCTCGCCCGGGCCGCCGAAGACCTCAACGAGCTGGTACAGGAGATCGCCGAGGCCGAAGAGGATTCGGTGTACCGCCGCTTCGTCGCCCTGCGCCTGTCACGGCAGTTGCCCCAGCAGTTCACCGAAATCGAGCTGATGCGCCAGTTCGACGTATCGCGGGCCGAGTTGCGCGCGGCGCTGCTGCGCATGCAGCAGGAAGGCTGGGCCGAACAGCGCAACGGCCAGGGCTGGAAGATGCTGCCGGTGATCGACTCGATCGAGGCCTACGAGGAGAGCTTCGCCTTCCGCTCGATCATCGAGCCGGCCGGGCTGCTGTCGCCCACCTTCCAGATCGACCGCGAGTTGCTGGCCAGCTGCCGCAAGCAGCAGGCGTTCATCGCCGAAGGCGGTTACCTGAGCATGACCATCGAGGAGCTCTACGAAGCCAATTCGAGCTTTCACGAGATCATCGCGGGGTTTTCCGGCAACCGTTTTCTGCTGCAATCGCTCAAGCGTCTGGACCGCCTGCGGCGCCTGGTCGAATACCGTGTCGATGTGTCCCGCGAGCATCGCCGTGCCCAGGTCGAGCAGCACCTGGAGATTCTCGACCTGATCGAACAGGGCGACCGCCTCGCCGCCGCCGACCGCATGCGTGCGCACCTGGAAGGCGCCAGGCGCAAGAAGGTCGATGCGAGGCTGTTCGACAAACTGCAGAACGCCGGGCAGGACTGACTAGCCGGCAGCGGCTCGCTCAGCGAACGGCTGTCGTCAGCGCCTCGCGCTGCTCCCTGGCGAAGGCCATCAACTCGGGATAGAACGCGCTGAAATCCTCGCTCAGCGGCTCGTAGAGACGGCGCAGCTCGTCGAGCCCGCCGTCCAGCAACCCTGGCCGTGACAGGCGCCGCGACATGCCGGCGATTACCTGCCCCAGCACCTCGAATTCCTCGTAACTGCCCAGCCAGTCCTGCGCCGCCATGCGCGGGGCGATGTGCTGCAGGCTGCCGGGCAGTTGCGGCTCGGCAGCCAGCACACGATAAACGCGGTCGGTGAACCGCTGCAGAGGCTGGTCGCTGTAGCGTTGCCAGTCACGGGCCAGGCAATGATCGAAGAACAGGTCGAGAAAGATCCCGGCCACACGCCGCCGCTCGGCGGGGAAGCGCGCCCGCGCCCTGGCCTGCAGCGGATGGCTGTCGGTGAAGGCGTCGATGCGCCGGTGCAGGGCGATGCCCGCCTCGATGGCGGCCGGCCACTGCCCGGCCAGCGGCCCTTTGACGAAATCGCCGTATAGGCTGCCGAGCAGTTCGGCGGGCGCTTCGCCGCCCAGGTGAAGGTGAGCGAGGTAATTCATGGCGCCCAGCTTAGCAGGCCGTTGAAAAACTACCTACGTGGCCATTGCTGCGTTGAAAACAGCCTCAAAATGCTCATTTACAGCACGTAAACTGCGCTTTTCGGCTGTATTCGCCTTGCACCGGCTGCCTTGCCTACGTTTTTCCACGGCCTGTGAAAGCCTCGCCCCGTCGGCGGCGAGAGGCGCGCCATCACGCCGCTCGATATGCACTATCTGCTTGAACGATCTGTATATCGCCAAGTCTCGATATAAAGTTCGCCCCATCGCGATATGCCGTTGCAGCCACTCAGGAGAGCCGATGAACAGCGAAGAGATGGACCTGGACGAAGTGATCAAGGCCCTGGCCCACCCGGTGCGCCGCGACATTCTGCGCTGGCTGAAAGAGCCTGAAGCACACTTCGTGCAGCCCGATCATTCCTTCGATATCGGTGTATGCGCCGGCAAGTTCGACCAGGCCACCGGATTGTCGCAATCCACGGTTTCGGCCCATCTGGCCACCCTGCAGCGCGCCGGCCTGGTGACCAGCCGCAAGGTCGGCCAATGGAATTTCTTCAAACGCAACGATGCGGCCATCGCGGCCTTCATCGAGCGAATCACCCGCGATCTCTGACCCCAGGTGATCGTCAAGAACCGAACCTTTTGACCCATCCATCAACCCATACCGAGCGAATGTTTCGAGGATCTAGGCAATGACCACACTGTTCGACCCCATCAAGATTGGCGATCTGGAACTCGCCAACCGCGTCATCATGGCACCGCTGACCCGTTGCCGCGCCGATGAAGGCCGCGTGCCCAACGCCCTGATGGCCGAGTACTACGTACAACGCGCCTCGGCTGGCCTGATCATCAGCGAGGCCACCTCGGTCACGCCCATGGGCGTGGGCTATCCGAACACTCCCGGCATCTGGTCCGACGACCAGGTACGTGGCTGGAGCGGTATCACCAAGGCCGTGCACGCCAACGGCGGCAAGATCGTCCTGCAACTGTGGCACGTGGGCCGCATCTCCGACCCGGTGTATCTGGACGGCGAACTGCCGGTTGCCCCCAGCGCCATCAAGCCGGCCGGCCACGTCAGCCTGATCCGCCCGATGAAGGACTTCGTGACCCCACGCGCGCTGGAAAGCGAAGAGATCGCCGATGTCGTCGAGGCCTACCGCCAGGGTGCGGAGAACGCCAAGGCCGCCGGCTTCGACGGCGTGGAAATCCATGCTGCCAACGGTTACCTGCTCGACCAGTTCCTGCAGGACAGCACCAACCAGCGTACCGACAACTACGGCGGCAGCCTGGAAAACCGCGCCCGCCTGTTGCTGGAAGTCACCGATGCGGTTCTGAGCGTATGGCAACCGGGCCGTGTTGGCGTGCACCTGGCGCCGCGCGCCGACAGCCACGACATGGGCGACTCCAACCGCGCCGAAACCTTCACCTACGTAGCCCGCGAGTTGGGCAAGCGCAACATCGCCTTCCTCTGCGCCCGTGAGCACGAAGCCGACGACAGCCTGTCGCCAAGCCTGAAACAAGCATTCGGCGGCGTGTTCATCGCCAACGAAGGCTTCACCAAGGACCAGGCCAACGCCTGGCTGGCCAGCGGCAAGGCCGACGCGGTGGCATTCGGCGTGCCCTTCATCGCCAACCCGGACCTGCCCGAGCGTCTGCGTCAGGACGCACCGCTAAACGAGCCGCACAAGGAAACCTTCTACGGCTCCGGCCCGGTCGGTTATATCGATTACCCGCGCCTGTAATTTTCCTTAGCATCAGCAAAAAGCCCGCATAAAAACGCGGGCTTTTTGTTGGCTGGCGACTCCCTGGAACATCAGCTGCGTAGGGCGGCCCCGGTACGCCCTACCGTCTGAAACGCTGTAAACCTGTTTCAGACGTAGACAGCCGCAGGACCGCGCAGCAGATCGTTCTCAGCGGGCGTCGATTTGCTGCTGCAGGTTCTGAATCTGCGCCTGCAAGGTGTTGATGCTGCGGGTGGTCTGCGCGCGATAGGCATCGAACTCTGCGGTGCTGCTACCGCTGTTGCTGGCGGCCGGGCGGTTGTCCAGCTGGCTCTTGAGCACCAGCATGTCCTGCTCCAGGCGTTCGACCGCAGCATTGGCATTGCCAGCCTTTTTCAGCGCCTCGACCTCACCGGCCAGGCTCTTGACCTGGGTGGCCAGCTTGCCGGCGTCGCCCTGGCTGCTCTTGAGCGAGGCCAGCTCGGTTTTAAGATTTGCCAGCTCGCTTTTCAGTGCATCCTGGCTGTTGCCCAGGCTCTTCAGGCTGTCGCCGTATTTGCCGGCATCGCCCTGCTGGGCCTTGAGGTCGGCGACCAGCTGCTCGATGCGCTTGTCCTGCCCGCTCTGCTGGCCGCCGGCGGCTTGTTGCTGCTTGCCCAGTTCGGCGACCTTGTTCTCCAGCTGACGCACCTGCAATTTCAGCGCCTCGCTGCCGCTGGTGGAGCTGGACTCGGCAGCCACCACTTTGCCGGTAATATCCTGAATACGCCCGGCCGCTTCTTCGCTGATCCGCGCGAAACTTTCCTGGGTGGCCACCAGTTGCTGCTCCATCAGGCTGATCTGCTGGAAGCTCCACCAGCCCAGGCCCGCCAGGGCAATGCTCAGGGCACCGACCAGCGCCCACAGCGGCCCGGTGCTCGCCGCGCGCGGCACCTTGGCGGCACGCGGCGCAGCACCCGCGCGGGCGTAAGGCTGCGGCTCGGGCTCGAAATCGTCGTCATCGTGGCGATCCGGGGTCAGGCTGGGTACGTCATCGAATTCGTCGTGGGCATCGTTACGCATGGGAGGAGAACCTTGAGAAAACCAGGGTGGAGGCGAAGTGCGCGCAGTATACCGATTCACGGCTGGCGCTTGGGTGTCGTAGTGCCAGCAATCGACGACTCGCAACAGCATATCTATTGCGCTCAAAGACCTGTTCAAAGCAAGTCAGGTTCCCTGGAAGCAGGATGCTCGGAAGGGCGACCAATTGCCGCTACGCCGAACTTCACTCAGTCCAAACAGCGAATCCACGAATATTGAAAAGACTTGGGCTGCTTTAGATGGTGCCGCCTCCGATAACTGCCAAACCCCTGCCCCGAACAATAGGTGCAAAGGTTCGAAGCCTCTATCTGCGAGGATTCAATACCTTCAGCCATCAAGAGCAATGTGCAGTAGCTGACCAGACTCAATCAGGCTTCACCATGGGAAGCCTGCGCCGAATCAGTATTGTGGGAGAGCCGGGAATCAAACCAAGGCGGCTGTGTTTCCCACCACAATCGCCCATGGGTACGCTGCAACTGGTTGGTCAACTCTTTAGGCACTTCGTAACAGCACTCCATGATGCCGGGACCTATCGCAATCCTGAGGCTTTCCCGTGTGATACCAGCCATGGAAAAGGCACATAGCGAATTGGCGATCACGCCGTCCATCAAGCCTCGCCAGCCGGCGTGGATAGCGGCGGCAAGGCCGCCTGAGGTCGAACCCACCAGTATCGGCAAGCAGTCTGCGGTGATGATCGAGACAGGGCGAGGGCTGTGCGTAAAAACGGCATCAGCGCTTATTTCACCGGACTTCTCGTTTCCCAGCATCTGCACTACTTGGCTGGAATGCTGCTGCCGGAGATAGAAAGTATCGGCAGGAACGGCTTCTTCCATGGGCAGACAGAACCCGTGATCGATGCTTGGTAGCTGGCTCAACAGCTTGGCCGAGTACATGGCGAATCACCCGATGTTCAGCGAATAAGCCTCCACCCTAACCCAAGGTCGCAGCTAATCGAATCGGCTATTTCTTGCCATTTCTAGCTTGACCTTTAAGTGGCGACTCAGCCCTGCGCCTTCCACCAGCGACAGAACTCGTCCAGCGCCGGCCACAGGCCATGGCTTGCCTGGTAGTCCAGGTGCTCACGGGCCTGGCTGATATCCAGGGAAAAGTCGCGGCTCATCACGTCCACCGCCAGCCGCGTCAGCGTCGGCTCGGGGCGACCGGGCAGCAGGCTGCATGTGCCTTCGCTGACGGTGGCCAGGCTGCGCGCCAGGGCCACCGGCACGTGGCGGGTGACCGGCGGCAGCTCTAGCTGGCGCAGCACGTAGTTGACCACGTCCCACAACGGCAGCGGCGCGCCGTTGCTGATGTTGTAGGCTTTGCCGAGCGCCGGCCCGGCAGCCAGCAAGGCGCCGAACAGGGCATCGTTGAGGTTGTGCACGCTGGTGAAGTCGACCTTGTTCAGGCCGTTGCCGATGATCGCCAGGCGGCCCTTGCGTTGCAGGGCAATCAGCCGCGGGAAGATGCTCACGTCCCCGGCGCCGGTCACGAAGCGCGGCCGCAGCGCCAGCACTTCCAGGCCAAATTCCTGAGCGCCGAACAGGCGCTGTTCGGCAAGAAACTTGGTGCGCGCATAATGGTTGGCGAAACGTTTGGGCACCTGTTCTTCACGCAGCCCGAGGTGATCTCCGCCATCGAAATAGATCGACGGCGAAGACAGATGCACCAGGCGGCGCACCCCGCGCTTGAGGCAGGCCTCGATGACGTTCTCGGTGAGCACCACGTTGCCCTGGTGGAAGTACTCGTAGCGCCCCCAGAGGCCAACGGCACCGGCGCAGTGCACCACCGCCTCGACGTCACTGCACAGCGACAGCGCCAGCTCGGGATCGGCCAGGTCGCCGGGCGTGAATTGCGCACCGCGGCGGATCAGGTGCTCGAACGCTTCCTCGCGGCGGCCGGTGACGCGCACGTCCAGGCCCTGCTCGAGGGCGAACCGCGCGAACCGCCCGCCAATGAACCCGCTTGCTCCGGTGACCAGAATCTTCATCACGCCCTCCGCTCGCTGCTGGGCGCACTATAAGGGGTTGCGCAAATTGCGGCAGCACTGCTCACGCCAGCGGCACCAGATAATCGCCGGCATGGCGCTGCAGATGCCGGGTCAGCTGGTCGAGCAGCTCGCCACCGTTGCGCCAGTGATGCCAGTACAGCGGTACGTCGACGGGTCGGTCGGGCAACAGTTCGACCAGCTCGCCACGGGCCATGGCCTCGGTCATCTGCGGCTCGGGCACCATGCCCCAGCCCAGCCCTTCGGTGGTCAGGCGCAGGAAGCCCTCGGACGATGGGCACAGGTGATGCAGGAAGCTGCCTGACAGGCCCAGTTCGCTCAGGTAGCGATGCTGCAACTGGTCATCCGGGCCGAACACGATGGCCGGCACCTGGGCGATGCGCTCGGCGCTCACCCCACCGGAAAAATGCCGGGCGATAAAGGCCGGGCTGGCCATGGCCCGGTAGCGCATGGCGCCCAGCGCCAGGCTGCGCGCACCGGATACCGGCCGCTCCGCCGCGCATACGCAGGCGGCCACATCGCCGGCACGCATGCGTTTGAGGCCTACCTCCTGATCCTCGACCACCAATTCCAGGAGCACCCGATGGCCGGCGCAGAATTCCGCCACGGCCCTGGCCCACCAAGTGGCCAGGCTGTCGGCGTTGATGGCGATGCGCAGGCGCTGGGTTTGCCCATCCGCTTCCAGGGCCGGCACCTGCTGTTGCAGGTCGCGTTCGAGCAAACGTACCTGCTGCACATGGTTGAGCAGCCGCCGGCCGACATCGGTAGGCGTCGGCGGCATGGCGCGCAATAGCACCGGCTGGCCAATACGCGCCTCCAGCAGCTTGATGCGCTGGGATACCGCCGATTGCGACAGGCCCAGCACCTGGGCGCCGCGCTCGAAGCCGGCCTGTTCGACCACCGCGGCCAGGGCGGCGAGCAACTTGTAATCGAGCATCTATTTTCCTAATGAGCGATCAGCACTATTGGTTTTTCTTATACAGGCGATCCGCGCACACTGATAGCCAGCAACCGGATACCCGGCGTTTTCCCAAGGACACTCATCATGTGGCAGAGCTATACCAACGGCCTGGCGATCACCGCCGGGCTGATCATCGCCCTCGGCGCCCAGAACGCCTTCGTACTCGCCCAAAGCCTGCGCCGCGAACACCACCTATCGGTGGCGCTGCTGTGCATCGTCTGTGACGCGCTGCTGATCAGTGCCGGGGTATTCGGTCTGGCCACCCTGCTGTTGCAGAGCGAGTTGCTGCTCGGCATTGCGCGCTGGGGCGGCGCTGCGTTTCTGATCTGGTACGGCGCCCAGGCACTGCGGCGCGCCTGCCGTCCCGCCGGGCTGCAAGCACAGACCGGCGCATCCCGTTCATTGCGCGCGGTGCTGCTGGCCACCCTGGCAGTGACCCTGCTCAACCCCCACGTGTACCTGGACACCGTGCTACTGATCGGCTCGCTTGGCGCTCAGCAGCCGGTGCCCTCGGCCTACGCCGCCGGAGCGGCCAGCGCGTCGATGCTGTGGTTCCTGTGCCTGGCGCTTGGTGCCGCCTGGCTGGCACCCTGGCTGGCCCGCCCGCTGACCTGGCGGATCATCGATCTGGTGGTCGCGGCGATGATGTTCGCCATCGCCTGGCAACTGATCGCCAACCCGCTGTAGCCCCCGCATCACCACGGCCCCAACTGCTATGCTGGAGCCCGCCTGACATGCAACGGAGCAGCCGTGGAAACCAGCGTCTTTCTGATGGTCATCGCCGCCGCGGCCCTGCACGCCGGCTGGAACGCGCTGCTCAAGATCGGGCTGGATCGCTTTCTCACCGCCTCGCTGATCCAGATCGGCGCCGGCATCGTCGCCCTTCTCGCCCTGCCCTTCGTGGCCCTGCCAGAAGCAGCAGCCTGGCCGTGGATCATCCTCTCGGCGCTGCTGCACATCGGCTACAACCTGTTCTTGAGCCGCGCTTACCAGCACGGCGATCTTGGTCAGGTCTATCCGATCTCCCGCGGCAGTTCGCCGCTGTTGGTCGCCGCGTTGTCGGTAGTGCTGCTCGGCGAGGTATTGCCGGCCGGCCAGTGGCTGGGCCTTGGCGTGCTGGTCGGCGGCATCTGGCTGATGGCGATCCGCGGCGGCCACGGCAAGAGCAGCAGCGGCCTTTTGATCAATGCACTACTGACCGCACTGTTCATCGCCGGCTACACCCTGGCCGATGCCAGCGGTGCCCGCGCCAATGGCGACCCGCTGTCGTACTCGGCGTGGCTGTTCGCGGTCAACGGTCTGGTGATGGCGCTGGTGATCCTCGGCCAGCGCGGCCCGGCCGTGGTATCGGCGCTGGGGCCGCACTGGCGCGCCGGCCTGCTCGGCGGTGCGATGTCGATGCTGGCCTACAGCATCGCCATCTGGGCCATGACCCTGGCGCCGGTGGCACTGGTCTCGGCGTTGCGCGAAACCAGCGTGGTGTTCGCCCTGCTGATCGGCCGGCTATGGCTCAAGGAAAGCCTGCCGCCGATGCGCACCGCAGCCTGCGTGATCATCCTCGCCGGCGTGGCGATGATGAAGCTGGCCTGAAACGCTCCGAAGGCTCTGGCCAGGTATCCCGCACAGTTGCTGCGTGGTTATGGCGTAGCCTCGGTGCTATGATCCCAGCCCTGCGTCGCAAAGGGTATAAACCCGCCGACGCTAGTTTGGCCGCCCGTGATCGGCCTTGCGCTCATCGCAACTGACCTGATTAGGAGAACAACCATGGCTTTCGAATTGCCGCCGCTGCCCTACGCACACGATGCCCTGCAGCCGCACATCTCCAAGGAAACGTTGGAGTACCACCACGACAAGCACCACAACACCTATGTCGTGAACCTGAACAACCTGGTGCCCGGCACCGAGTTCGAAGGCAAGAGCCTGGAAGAGATCGTCAAGACTTCCTCCGGCGGCATCTTCAACAACGCCGCCCAGGTGTGGAACCACACCTTCTACTGGAACTGCCTGAGCCCGAACGGCGGCGGCCAGCCAAGCGGCGAACTGGCTGCGGCCATCGACAAGGCCTTCGGTTCCTTCGACAAGTTCAAGGAAGAGTTCAGCAAGGTCAGCATCGGCACCTTCGGTTCCGGCTGGGGCTGGCTGGTGAAGAAGGCTGACGGCTCCCTGGCCCTGGCCAGCACCATCGGCGCCGGCTGCCCGCTGACTTCCGGCGACACCCCGCTGCTGACCTGCGACGTCTGGGAACACGCCTACTACATCGACTACCGCAACGTGCGTCCGAAGTATGTCGAGGCGTTCTGGAACCTGGTCAACTGGGACTTCGTGGCGAAGAACTTCGCTGCCTGAGACCTGGTGAATTAAAGGTGCCCTCCTGATGCGAGTCAGGGGGGCATTTTTTTACCTTTTGCAAAGTGACTGCATCGACAAGCGGTGCTCAAGACCTGCGGTTTCTTTCCGAAACAAAGCCCGGGTGCGACAAGATTGGGCCTCGCACGCATGCGGCCTTTGACTGCCAACGCGAGTTTGCCAATACTCAACTCCTAGCCGGCGCCGGGTATCGCACAAGGAACTGCCATTTGAAGCTGGAACTCAAGCACAGCTTGTCCGTGAAACTGCTGCGCGTGGTGCTCCTTTCCGCGCTTGCCGTGGGCGTGGTGCTCAGCCTCGGGCAGATCGTGTTCGACATCTACAAGACCCGCCACTCCATCACCAGTGATTCCCAGCGCATTCTCGCCATGTTCCGTGATCCCTCCACCCAGGCGGTCTACAGCCTGGATCGCGAGATGGGCATGCAGGTGGTCGAAGGCCTGTTCCAGCACGAGTCGGTGCGCCAGGCATCCATCGGTCATCCGGGCGAACAGATGCTCGCCGAGAAGAGTCGCCCGCTTGCCGACCTGCCCATGCGCTGGCTGACCGATCCGATCCTAGGCGAGGAACAGCATTTCAACACCCGCCTGGTCGGCCGTGAGCCGTACAACGAATACTACGGTGACCTGAACATCACCCTGGACACCGCGCTGTACGGGGAAAGCTTTCTCACCAACTCGGTGATCATCTTCATCTCCGGCGTGCTGCGCGCACTGGCCATGGGTCTGGTGCTGTATCTGGTCTACTACTGGCTGTTGACCAAGCCGCTGGCCAAGATCATCGACCACCTGAGCAGCATCAACCCGGACCGCCCCAGCGAGAACAAGCTGCCGATGCTCGCCGGTAACGAAAGGAACGAGCTCGGCCTGTGGATCAATACCGCCAACGGGCTGCTCGCCTCGATCGAACGCAACACGCACCTGCGCCGTGAGGCGGAAAACAGCCTGCAGCGCATGTCGCAGTACGACTTTCTGACCAGCCTGCCCAACCGCCTGCAATTGCAGCAGCAGCTCGAACAGATCCTCGAGGACTCCGGTCGCATGCAGCGCCGCGTCGCGGTGCTGTGCGTCGGCCTGGATGACTTCAAGGGCATCAACGAGCAGTTCAGCTACCAGACCGGCGACCAACTGCTGCTGGCGCTGTCCGACCGCCTGCGCAGTCACAGCGGCCGCTTGGGTGCCCTGGCGCGCCTGGGCGGCGACCAGTTCGCCCTGGTGCAGGCCGATATCGAGCAGCCCTACGAAGCCGCCGAACTGGCGCAGAGCGTGCTCGACGACCTCGAGACGCCCTTCACCCTCGACGATCATCAGGTGCAGCTGCGCGCGACCATTGGCATCACCCTGTTCCCGGAAGATGGCGACAGCCCCGAAAAGCTGCTGCAGAAAGCCGAACAGACCATGACCCTGGCCAAGAGCCGCTCGCGCAACCGCTATCAGTTCTACATCGCCAGCGTCGACAGCGAAATGCGCCGCCGCCGCGAGCTGGAAAAGGACCTGCGCGACGCTCTGGCGCTGAATCAGCTGCACGTGGTCTACCAGCCGCAGATCAGCTACCGCGACCAGCGCGTGGTCGGCGTCGAGGCGCTGCTGCGCTGGCAGCACCCGCAACACGGCTCCGTCGGCCCGGACCTGTTCATCCCGCTGGCCGAGCAGAACGGCAGCATCATCGCCATTGGCGAATGGGTACTCGACCAGACCTGCCGCCAGCTGCGCGAGTGGCACGACCAGGGCTATGGCGACCTGCGCATGGCGGTCAACCTGTCCACTGTGCAGTTGCACCATGCCGAGCTGCCGCGGGTGGTCAACAACCTGATGCAGATGTACCGCCTGCCCGCTCGCAGCCTGGAGCTGGAGGTCACCGAAACCGGCCTGATGGAAGACATCAGCACCGCCGCCCAGCACCTGCTGAGCCTGCGCCGCTCGGGTGCGCTGATCGCCATCGACGACTTCGGCACCGGCTATTCCTCGCTCAGTTATCTGAAGAGCCTGCCGCTGGACAAGATCAAGATCGACAAGAGCTTCGTGCAGGACCTGCTCGAAGACGAGGATGACGCCACCATCGTTCGCGCCATCATCCAGCTGGGCAAAAGCCTGGGCATGCAGGTCATCGCCGAAGGCGTGGAGACCGCCGAGCAGGAAGCCTACATCATCGCCCAGGGCTGCCATGAAGGTCAGGGCTACTACTACAGCCGGCCGCTGCCCGCTCGCGAACTGACCCAGTACCTCAAGCAGTCCAGCCGCTCGCAGCGACATATCAATCCGGCCACGCTCTAACGCCCCTACCAGTAGCGGATTGCGCCAGTCGAGTCGATTGGCGCAGCACAGCCACCCTTTGCTTAAAATGAAAATCTTTCGCATTATGTTGCAGCTCGCGTGGCCCCCCATGCGCGCTCCCCATTAACACGCAAAGGATTTCGTCATGATTCGTATGCCCCTGGCCTCTGCCAGCCTGCTGACCATCGCCATTGCCCTGGCGGGCTGCGGCGAAGACAAGGCGCCTGCCAACCAAGCCGCCGCCCCGGCCGCGCAAGCGACCGGCAGCAGCGCACCAGCAGCAGCCGGCGCCTTCGACGAAGCCGCTGCGCAGGCCGTGGTCAAGCATTACGCCGCTATGGCGTCCGCCGTGTTCGACGACGCCGCCGGCACCGCCAAGAAGCTGCAGACCGCTGTCGATGCCCTGCTCGCCACCCCCAACGACGAAACCCTGAAAGCCGCTCGCGAAGCCTGGCTGGCCGCGCGTGTTCCCTACATGCAGAGCGAAGTGTTCCGTTTCGGCAACACCATCGTCGACGACTGGGAAGGCCAGGTTAACGCCTGGCCCCTGGACGAAGGCCTGATCGACTACGTCGACGCCGATTACCAGCACGCCCTGGGCAACCCCGGCGCCAGCGCCAACATCATTGCCAACACCGAGATCCAGGTTGGCGAAGACAAGGTCGACGTCAGCGAAATCACTCCCGACCTGCTCGCCAGCCTGAACGAGCTGGGCGGCTCCGAAGCCAACGTCGCCACCGGCTACCACGCCATCGAATTCCTGCTCTGGGGCCAGGATCTGAACGGCACCGGCCCGGGTGCTGGCCAGCGGCCGGCCACCGACTACGTGGTCGGTGACGGCGCTACCGGCGGCCACAACGAGCGCCGCCGCGCCTATCTGAAGGCCGCCACCGACCTGCTGGTCGCCGACCTCGACGAAATGGCTGGCCAATGGAAAGCCGGCGTGGCCGACAACTACCGCGCCACCCTGGAAGGCGAGTCCGCCGAAAACGGCCTGCGCAAGATGCTCTTCGGCATGGGCAGCCTGTCCCTCGGCGAACTGGCCGGCGAGCGCATGAAGGTCGCCCTGGAAGCCAACTCCACCGAAGACGAGCACGACTGCTTCAGCGACAACACCCACAACTCGCACTACTACAACGGCCTGGGCATCCGTAACGTCTACCTGGGCGAGTACAAGAAGGTCGACGGCAGCACCTTGAGCGGCCCGAGCCTGTCGTCGCTGGTCGCCAAGGCCGACGCGGCCACCGACAGCACCGTGAAGGCCGATCTGGACGCCACCCAGGCCAAGCTCCAGGCCCTGGTCGACAGCGCCAACAAGGGTGTGCACTTCGATCAGCTGATCGCCGCCGACAACGCCGAAGGCCAGCAGCTGGTACGCGACGCCATCGCCGCACTGGTCAAGCAGACCGGCGCCATCGAACAGGCCGCTGGCAAGCTGGGTATCAGTGACCTCAACCCGGACACCGCCGATCACGAGTTCTGATCAACGTGGTAGCCGAGTAACGAACAAGCCGGTGCGCGGTTTCGTACCGGCTTTTTTGTGCCTGGCGGCGTACCCTGTCGCGAGCACAGGAGGTATTCATGAAGCCCACAGGCTACCGGGTCGTCACCGCCCACCGAAGCGAGTATCCGAACCCCATCAGCTTCGACGCCGGCACCCTGCTCCAACTTGGCGAGCGCCACGACGGCCCTGAAGACTGGCAGGAATGGTATTTTTGCCGCACCGACGCCCACCCCGGCGGCAGGGTGCCGCTGAGCATTCTGGAGGTGCTTGGCAACGGCAGCGCACGCGCGCTGGAGCGCTATACCGCACTTACCCGGATCAACGAACGGCTGGTTGCCAGCCGCCACCTGAACGGCTGGCTGTGGTGCCTGCGCGAGGCCAGCGGCGAAAGCGGTTGGGTACCGGCGCAGAGCCTGGTTGTGCAGGCCGATTAAACGCAAATCCATCTTATTTAAAGCGACGCAGACTGCTAAGATTGCCGCCCTCGATTTCTGCCCTGCGGACCATCCATGCCAGCGTCACCCGGTCGCCTGCTGCCACTGCTGTTTCTGGCTCTCGGCCTGACCGCCTGCGATAAGTCGCCGACCTTTACCGCAGCCGAGCCCGGCGAAGCGCTGTCCGGCGGTGCTGCCACGGTGTCACGCAGCGACCGCGTGGCCTTCTCCCTGCCCTCCGCGAATCTGCCGCCCGAACGCCGCCTGGACTTCAGCGTGGGCAACAGCTTCTTTCGCAACCCCTGGGTGATCGCCCCCTCGACCACCACCGCCCGTGACGGCCTCGGCCCGCTGTTCAACACCAACGCCTGCCAGAACTGCCATGTCCGCGATGGCCGCGGCCACCCGCCAGAGCCGGGCAGTGTCAACGCCGTGTCGATGCTGGTGCGCCTGTCGATTCCGGCCGGCGATGCCGATCAAGCCGCCTTGCAACGCCTCGGTGTGCTGCCCGAGCCCACCTATGGTGGCCAGTTGCAGGACATGGCCAACCCCGGCGTCGCCCCGGAAGGCAAGGTGCGCGTTGACTACCGCACCGAGCAGGTGCGCTTCGCCGACGGCTACAGCATCGAACTGCGCAAGCCGCAGCTGAACATCAGCCAGCTTGGTTACGGGCCGATGCACCCGGACACCCTGTTCTCGGCGCGGGTCGCCCCGCCGATGATCGGCCTCGGCCTGCTCGAAGCGATTCCCGAGGCGGCCATCCTCGCCAACGCCGACCCGGATGATCGCGACGGCGATGGCATCCGCGGCCAACCCAACCGGGTGTGGGACGATGCACGTCAGCAAACCGTACTTGGCCGCTTCGGCTGGAAGGCCGGGCAACCGACGCTCAACCAGCAGAACGCCCACGCCTTCTTGCAGGACATGGGACTGACCAGCAGCCTGCAGCCCAGCGATGGCTGCACCGCGGCACAGACCGCCTGCCGCCAGGCGCCCCACGGCGGCGAGCCGGAAGTCAGCGACAACATCATGAGCATGGTGCTGTTCTACACTCGCAACCTCGCCGTGCCGGCGCGCCGCAAGGTCGACGACGGCCAGGTGCTGGCCGGCAAGACCCTGTTTCACCACGCCGGCTGCCAAGGCTGCCATACGCCAAGCTTCATCACCTCCGCCGATGCCGCCGAACCGGAGCTGGCCAACCAGACCATTCGCCCCTATACCGATCTGTTGTTGCATGACATGGGCGACGGCCTGGCCGATGGCCGCGACGAGTTCCTGGCCAACGGTCGCCAGTGGCGCACCGCGCCGCTGTGGGGCATCGGCCTGACCGAAACGGTCAGCGGCCACACCCAGTTTCTGCACGACGGCCGCGCCCGCAACCTGCTCGAAGCCATCGCCTGGCATGGCGGCGAAGCCGAAGCGGCCAAGCAGCAGGTGCTGCAATTTTCCAGCGAGGAGCGCGCCGCGCTTCTGGCCTTTCTGAATTCACTGTAAGGAGCTGCGCATGATCCGTTCTCCGCTGACCATCACTCTGCTGGCCCTGGCCCTGGCCGCCTGTTCGCCGGCCGACCCACAGGCCACCACCAGTTCGGCACTGGCCGAAGGCGTCTTGCTGCCGGCCCATGCCACCTGGAAAGAGGCGGATGTCGCCCTGGCCGGCAGCGCCAAGGCGTTCTGCGCTGGTCAGGAAGATCTGGCCAGCGCGCGCCAGGCCTTTCTCACCGCGCAAAGCGCCTGGGCCAGCCTACAGCCCCTGGCGGTCGGCCCGCTGGCCGAGGGCAATCGCGCCTGGCAGGTGCAGTTCTGGCCGGACAAGAAGAACCTGGTGGCCCGTCAGGTCGAAGCGCTGGTCAAGGCCAAGCCGCAACTCGCTGCCGCTGACCTGGAAAAGGCCAGCGTGGTGGTTCAGGGGCTTACCGCTTACGAATACCTGATGTTCGACCCCGAGATCGACCTGCAGAACGCCGAGCAGAAAACCCGCTACTGCCCGCTGCTGGTGGCCATCGGCGAGCATCAGCAGGCACTGGCCAACACCGTGCTGGATCAGTGGCAAGGCGAGAACGGCGCCCTGGCGCTGTTTCGCACCTTCCCCAACGAGCGCTATGCCGAAGCGAACGAGGCGATCTCCGACATGCTGCGCACCCAGGTCAGTGCCATCGATGGCCTGAAGAAGAAGCTCGGCGCGCCTCTGGGCCGGCAGAGCAAGGGCGTGCCGCAGCCCTACCAGGCCGAAGCGTGGCGCAGCCAGGCCAGCCTGAGCAACCTGGGCGCAGCGCTCAGCGGCGCCGAACAGCTCTGGCACGGCGCCAAGGATGACGGCCTGCAGGCCCTGCTCGGCAGCGATCAGGATGATCTCAAGAAACGTATCGACGCGGCCTACGCCGAAAGCCGCAAACAGCTCGCCGGCCTGCAGCGCCCGCTTGGCGAATTGCTCGCCGACGAGCACGGGCGGCAGACCCTCAACGCCTTCTACGACAGCCTCAACGTACTGCACCGTCTGCACGAAGGTGAGCTGGCGCGGGCGCTGGGCATCCAGCTGGGCTTCAACGCTCACGACGGAGACTGAACCATGAGCATGAAACGCCGGGCATTTCTCGGCCTGAGCGCCACCCTGCTGGCGGCAGGCGCCGTCGGCGGCTGGAAGCTGACCCACACCGGCCACCAGCCGCTGCTGCTGTCGGCACGCAATGATGAAAGCGGCAAGCACTACGCGGTCGGCTACCGCCTCGATGGTGCGCGCGCCTTCGCTACCCAGGTCAGCGAGCGCTGCCATGACGTGGTGCCTCATCCCAGCCTGCCGATGGCGCTGTTCGTCGGGCGCCGGCCAAGCACCGAGAGCTACCTGATCGACACCCGTGATGGCCGCCTGCTGCACACCCTGCACAGCGAAAAGGATCGGCATTTCTACGGCCATGCGGTGTTCCACAAGGACGGCGAATGGCTGTACGCCACCGAGAACGATACCCGCGATCCCGGCCGCGGCGTGATTGGCGCCTATCGCCTGGAAGGTGAGCGCCTGGTGCACCGCGATGAGCTGTCCAGCCACGGCCTGGGCCCGCACCAGCTGCTGTGGATGCCCGACGGTGAAACCCTGGTGGTGGCCAACGGCGGCATTCGCACCGAAGCGGAAAGCCGGGTGGAGATGAACCTCGACGCCATGGAGGCCAGCCTGGTGCTGATGGCCCGCGATGGCACCCTGCACAGCAAGGAACAGCTGCCGGAGCCGATGAACAGCGTGCGCCACCTGGCCGTGGCCAGCGACGGCACCGTGGTCAGCGGCCAGCAGTACATGGGCGATGCCATGGATGCCGTGCCGCTGGTAGCGATCAAGCGCCCGGGCCAGCGGTTCCAGCACTTCCCCATGGCCGATGCGCAGCGCCAGATGATGAGCCAGTACACCGCCAGCGTGGCCGTGCACAGTGATCTGCGCCTGCTGGCTATGACCGCACCGCGCGGCAACCGCCTGTTCATCTGGGACCTGGACAGCGGCGCGGTGCGCCTGGACGCCGCCCTGCCCGACTGCGCCGGCGTCGGCGCGGTGGAGCACGGCTTCGTGGTCAGTGCCGGTATCGGCCGTTGCCGCCTCTACGACTGCCGCAGCGAACGCATCGCCATGCAGCCGCTGGAACTGCCGGCCGGCTTCTGGGATAACCACCTGCGCCTGGCCTGACGGCTGTGGGCTGTGGGAACGCGGCATGTTCGCGATTTTTCGCGGGCATGGCCCGCTCCCACGGTGCGATAGCGAATTGCAGGAAAGGCCCCCTCCGCTATTCAGGACGACTACCTGTGCCCGGCCTGACCGCGGTTCATTGTGGGAGCGCGCCATGCGCGCGAATCGGCGGCGACCCACTCCCATGAACGGGTTGCGCTTAAAGCAACCCCAACTGCTCGGCTCTGGGCTCGCTGTCGGTATACGGTGGCAACGGCGGCAAACCTGGCAGGCGCTCGCTGAGCAGCTCATGGAAGCGCAGCGCCTGGGCGGCGGCCAGGTGGTTGTCCGGGGTATGCAGGAACACATGAGGCGTCAGGCCCTGTTCGATCCAGACAGCCACCTTGTCCAGCCAGGGTTCGAGAAACGGCTGATTGGCGTCCAGATCCGGCCCACCGATAAAGCGCACCTGGGGGCTGTCCGTGAACGCCGCGGGGCGGATCGGCAAGCGCGGCTTCTTGGCCTGGGCATGCAGCACCGCCGGATCCCTGGAGGTGCAACTGAACAGTGCCCGTGAATCCAGGCAGATGCGCTCCACCCCGCGCTCGTTGAGCAGGCGGTTGAGCACACGCTCCTCATCGCCCTTGTCGAAGAACGCCGGGTGGCGCACCTCCACGGCCAGCCGCCGGTGGGCGAACTCATCCAGCCAGAGCGCCAGTTCACCCAGCCGGGCCGGCCCGAACATCGCCGGCAACTGCAGCCACAGGGGAGTGACCCGCTCGCCCAATGGCGCGAGCAAATCGACAAACGCCTGGGTGCTGCCCAGTTGCTCGCGCAGGTCGCCTTCGTGGCTGATGTCCCTGGGTACCTTGGCGCAGAACCGGAAATGCGCAGGCATGCGCGCCACCCAGCGCTCGAGCTTGTCCTGATCGGGGCGCGCATAGAAGGTGGTGTTGCCCTCTACCGCATTGAACACGCGGCAGTAGTGTTCCACGCTGTCGCTCATGTTCAGGTCGGGTGGGTAGAAGCTGCCGCGCCAGGCGGGCTCGTTCCAGGAAGGACAACCAAGAAAATAGGGAAGCATCACGAACCGCTGATCAGTCTGAAGCGGCCATTGTGCCTGACTGAAGCGCGTGAAACAGATCGCGAGGCGATCAGGCGTAAAGGTCGAGGCCCAGCACCTGCTGGGCATCCACGTCGCGGGCGAAGGCGGCAGTGCTGCTATAGCTGGCAATGGCCTGGGCGGCGCGATTGCTCATGGCAGGCTGGTAGGTGGTGTCGGCCGAGCGCACCGGATAGTAGTCGGTGCTGGCATTGCTCTGCTGTACACGACGAATCTGCGGGGTCTGCTCGAAGCCTTGCGTGCCTGCGGTAGGGGCCGGCTGCTCGCGCTTTACTTCTACCTCCCGGTTCACCTCACGATAAGGCGTAACCGCGGTCCCCGAGCGGGGGCCACGATCCGGTGAGTAGGGCGCGATGTTACCGTCGATACGCATCAATGAAGGCTCGGCAGGAAGGCGTGCGGAAGTACTGGCAATTTAGCCGCGCGCCCCGCACTTGGCAATGAATGCCGAAAAGTTGACGACAAAAGGACGACCCTTTCGTCGCTCAATGCTCAAAAGCCTGCCGGAGGCGGCATTTTCGGGGTGGCGACCTGATCGCGCAGGTAGATCGGCTGGGCCTGGTCGGCCACCACCGCTTCGCCACGAGCCCAGGCAAACCGCGCCAGGCTGAGCAGATCCTCGGCATGGGGCAGCATCGCGCCATCACAGGCCGCGACCTGGCCACCGATACGCGCGGCAAAGGTGCCCCAACCGGTGCCGGCACCGAACCATTGGCCTTGGGCATCCTCTGGCAATTGGGCCAGCTCCGGTGCCAGAACCGCCTCGCGTCCGACCAGACGCATCTCGCCCGCTTCGGCGCGGTAGCAGCCCCAGTACACTTCGTCCATGCGCGCATCGATGGCGGCAGCCACCTGACCCGCGCCGTGCTCGCGTTGTGCGCGCTGCGCCAGCACCGCCAGGTTGGAAACCGGCAGCACCGGGCGATCCAGGGCGAAAGCCAGCCCCTGCACCACGCCGATGGCAATGCGCACGCCAGTGAAGGCGCCCGGGCCACGACCGAAGGCGATGGCATCCAGCGCCGACAGCGCAACGCCCTGCTCGGCCAGCAGGCTCTTGATCATCGGCAGCAGCTTTTGCGCATGCAGGCGCGGAATAACCTCGTAGTGGCTCGTCACGCGGCCGTCATGCAGCAAGGCGACGGAACAGGCTTCGGTAGCGGTATCGAGGGCCAGCAGAGTGGTCATGGCAATCTGTAGAGGTGGCTGAGCGGGCGGGCATTAAAACGGTTTGGGCTGGTTTTTTCCAGCGCAGCGGGCCAACGGTCTCGCCGAAACAACGCCCAGCGGCCAGGTGGCCGCCTGAGCACATCAGCGGCGCCCAGGCAGGCGCCGGCCAGCCAGCGGATCAGCGATCCGCCAGCCCCTTTACCACTTCTCGATAACAGGCTTGGCATCCCAGGCTTTGAGCGGCTCCTTGGACCAGTTGCCGTAGCCGGCATTCGGGAACACGATCCACTCGGTGCCCCACTTCGCCGACTCGGCTTCGGCGGTTGCGCGCTGCTCGGCCACCGGGGTCTTGCGGAACCGTGCGTCGAAGTCGTGCAGGGTGTCGCCGAGCAGCATCACGATACGATGGTCCTTGGCGACCAGCGCACGGCGCTCGACCTTGGGCGGCCCGAGCAGCAATACGCTTTCGGCGCTGACCTGGGGCAGGTCGAGCTTCTTCAGGGCCTTGAGGGTGTAGTCCTTCTGCTCCTCGGAACGGTCGGATACGTAGCGGATGACCACGCCCAGCTTGTCGGCGTGCTCGAGGAATTGCCTGGCACCGGGGATCAGCACTGGATCACCGTCACGCTCCCACGGCAGCCAGGTGTCCCAGCCGTCGTAGTCGTGGCAGTTGGCGAGGTCACGCGCCAGCAAGGCGGAGTTGTCGATCACCGTTTCGTCCACATCGGTGACGATGGCCAGTTTGGAGGGATCCTCGGCGGCCGCCACGGCAGCGTCGAGCTTCTCGGTGGCGATGTTGTAGGCCTGCATCTGCAAGGCGCGAACTTCCGCGGACTGCTGCTGGTAACGCAGCGCCATGGTGAACTGGTCGACCGAGCACTCGCCTTTCTTCTCGGCGGCGCCGTCGGCCAGGGCGACGGATGCACTCAGCGATACCACGAGGGCGATGGGCACGCAGACGAATCTTCTGTTCTGGGTCATGGAATGCACTCTGCTGGGGTGGTTGGTGGTAGCCGCCTTTCTCGAAGTTCTTCGTGACGGTCGATCAAACCAGCAGGCGCCAGGGCGCGCCGGCCAGAACTCGGAGCCTGCCAGATGGCGATAGAGAAGCCCGATAGTAACGAAACGGCAGCGGTCGTGGCTGCCTGCCCGCGACCCGTATTGGGCTCGCGGCCACCCTGGCATGCCCAGAAACGACAACGGCCCGCAAGCGGGCCGTTGTTGAGGTGGGTCAGGTCAGCTCAGCGCTGCCAGCACCTTGGCGGTGATCTGCTCGACCGAGCCGACGCCTTCGATGGCGCTGTACTTCGGCGTGCCCTCGGCGGCCGACAGCTTCTGGTAGAAGTCCACCAGCGGCTTGGTCTGCGAGTGATAGACCGACAGGCGATGGCGCACGGTGGCCTCCTTGTCGTCTTCACGCTGGATCAGCTCTTCACCGGTTTCGTCGTCCTTGCCAGCAACCTTCGGTGGGTTGTGCTCGGTGTGATACACACGACCCGAGCCCGGGTGCACGCGGCGACCGGCGATACGGCCGACGATCTCTTCGTCGTCGACGGCGATTTCCACCACGTGGTCGATCTGCACACCGGCGTCCTTGAGGGCCTGGGCCTGCGGAATGGTGCGCGGGAAGCCATCGAACAGAAAGCCGTTGGCGCAATCGGGCTGCGCGATGCGCTCCTTGACCAGGTTGATGATCAGCTCATCGGAGACCAGGCCGCCGGCGTCCATCACGCTCTTGGCCGCTACGCCCAGTTCGGTGCCGGCCTTGACCGCCGCACGCAGCATATCGCCCGTGGAGATCTGCGGAATCGAGAATTTCTTGGTGATGAAACCTGCCTGAGTACCTTTGCCGGCACCGGGCGCCCCCAACAGAATCACGCGCATCGATGTGCTCCTCAAGTTCTTGGTATTGATGGTGGACTCGCCTTGCGGGGCCAATCGCAACTGGGTTTCGCCAGCCCGGCCATGTGCCGAACTGTCAGAAGGTCGATCAAGATACACAGCGCTCCAATGCCGCACAAGCCGTTGAAAGCCGCCGCCCATGGCGATCCACCGCGCCTGTGCCGTTACGCCTGTACAGCTTGAATGCAGGGGCGCGGGCGACGCCATCCCACTAAAGTCGAAAGCGCTGCCCAGCTGGCGAACTGGCTGCAGATCGCCAGCAGTTCGCGGCTTTTCATCGCCTTTTCCCCTGAAAACCGCCAGCCGACAGCGGCCGTCAGCCGGTATTGCGAAGGCCGGCGGCAATACCCGCGACGCTGACCAGCAAGGCCTGCTCCAGAGCGCTTCCAGCCTCCTGTTCACGCTGCCGGGAACGGG
Source organism: Pseudomonas sp. URMO17WK12:I2 (assembly GCF_003253735.1). Lineage (GTDB taxonomy): Bacteria > Pseudomonadota > Gammaproteobacteria > Pseudomonadales > Pseudomonadaceae > Aquipseudomonas. The sequence continues at coordinate 769,419 of NZ_QKYW01000002.1, forward strand.
CCAGCAACTCGGCCTGCAGCAGGTGCAACGGATCAAGGTAGGTGTTGCGCACGGTGATGAATTCCAGGGTCTCGGGGCTGTGGGTCAACAGCTGTGATTGGCCGGTCAGGCCCAGCACCACCGCGCTCGCCTGCGACAATAGGTCGCGTAAATGGGCGCCCAGCGGATGCAGTTCGCTGTCCACCAGACGCTCATCGTACAGCTTGGCGATCGACTCGTCGGCCTTGGCCAGCACCATCTCGAGCATGTCGATCCGAGTGCGGAAGAACGGCCATTGCTCGCGCATTTCGCCCAACAACCCACCTTCGCCGCGCTCCAGCGCGTTACGCAGTGCGGCCTCCCAACCCAGCCAGGCGGGTAGCATCAGGCGCGTCTGGGTCCAGGCGAAAATCCATGGGATGGCGCGCAGGCTTTCCACCCCACCTTCGCGGCGCTTGGCCGGCCGGCTGCCCAGGGGCAGGCGGCCGAGTTCCTGCTCGGGCGTGGCCTGGCGGAAGTACTCGACGAACTGCGGGTGCTCACGCACCACGCCGCGGTAGGTGGCCACGCCGTCGGCCGCCAGCTTGTCCATCTGCTCGCGCCAGGCCTGTTGCGGCGCCGGCGGTGGCAACAGGGTGGCTTCCAGCACCGCGGCCAGGTAGAGATTGAGGTTCTGTTCGGCGATATCCGGCATGCCGAACTTGAAGCGGATCATCTCGCCCTGCTCGGTGGTGCGGAAGCGCCCGTTCACCGAACCGGGTGGCTGCGACAGGATCGCCTCATGGGCCGGACCGCCGCCGCGCCCCACGGTGCCGCCGCGGCCGTGGAACAGCAGCAGCTCGACATCATGTTCACGGCAGATCCTCACCAGGCTTTCCTGGGCGCGGTACTGCGCCCAGGCGGCCGCGGTGGTGCCGGCGTCCTTGGCGGAATCCGAGTAGCCGATCATCACCTCCTGCGGCCCGTGCAGGCCGGCGCGGTAACCCGGCAACCCCAACAGCTGTTCGATGGCGACGGCGGCGTTGTCCAGATCCGCCAGGGTTTCGAACAGCGGCACCACGCGCATCGGACGGCGCAGCCCGGCTTCCTTGAGCAACAGTTGCACGGCAAGCACGTCCGAGGCGGCGCCGGCCATGGAGATCACGTAGGAGCCCAGCGAGGCCGCTGGCGCAGCCGCCACCTCGCGGCAGGTGTTCAGCACTTCGGCGGTGTCGGCAGTGGGGCGGAAATCGGTGGGCAACAGGGGCCGACGGTTGCTCAATTCGGCCTGCAGGAACTGCAGGCGCTGCTGTTCATCCCAGGCGTCGTAACGGCCCAGGCCCAGGTAATCGGTGATCTCACCCATGGCCGCGGCATGTCGGGTGGCGTCCTGACGCACGTCAAGACGCACCAGAAACAGCCCGAAGGTGCTGACCCGACGCAGGAAATCCAGCAACGGTCCATCGGCGATCACGCCCATGCCGCAGTCGTGCAGCGAGCGATAGCAGAGCTGCAGCGGCTCGCGCAGATCGGCGTTGTCATGCAGCACCTGCGGCGCAGCGCTGACCGGTCCGGCCAGGGATTCGTGGGCCCAGGTGCGGGTGGCACGCAGCCGCTCGCGCAGCTGTTTGAGCACGGCGCGATACGGCTCGGCGCTGTCACCGGCATGTGCACGCAACTCATCGTTGGCACGCTGCATGGACAGCTCGGCGGCCAGGCTGTCGATGTCGCGCAGGTACAGGTCAGCCGCCATCCAGCGTGCCAGCAGCAGCACTTCGCGGGTGATTTTCGCGGTGACATTGGGATTGCCGTCGCGGTCGCCGCCCATCCACGAAGCGAAGCGAATCGGCGCCGCATCCAGCGGCAGGCGCAAGCCGGTTTCGCGTTGCAACGCCTGGTCGGCCTTGCGCATCACCGACGGCAGCGCGTACCACAGGGAGTTCTCGATGACCGCGAAGCCCCACTTGGCTTCGTCCACCGGGGTGGGCCGCACGCGGCGGATTTCCTCGGTGTGCCAGGCTTCGGCGATCAGCCGCTGCAGGCGGCCGGTGATGGCCTCGCGTTCGGCGCTCGACAGGTCGCGGTGGTCCTGTTCAGCCAACTGCGCGGAGATGGCGTCGTATTTCTGGATCAGCGTGCGCCGCGCGACCTCCGTGGGATGGGCGGTAAGTACCAGTTCGATATCCAGCCGGCCAACCTGGCGCGCGAGTGCCTCGCGGTCATGGCCATTGGCGCGCAAACGCTGCAGCAGCTCAGCGAACACGCGATCTTCGAACGGTTGCGCCTCGCCCACATCGCGGCGGCGCACACGGTGGTACTGCTCGGCGATATTGGCCAGGTTGAGAAACTGATTGAAGGCGCGGGCGACCGGTAGCAGTTCGTCATCGTGCAGTCCGTCGAGGGTGTCGCCAAGCTGCTGCGCGCCGTCCGCCGAGCCCTGGCGGGCAGCCTTGGCGCCCTTGCGGATACGCTCGATCTTGTCGAGAAACGCCTCGCCGTACTGGTCGCGGATGGTACTGCCGAGCAGTTCACCAAGCTGGTGAACATCCTCGCGTAGACGTGCATCGATTTGCGTCATACCAGTCTCCCAACGCCTCTGCATGAGCATCCAGATTGCCCAGCCGCGAGGCCGCTGACAAGCAGGCATGTGACTAAAGCAGCAGGCGCAGCGTAGCCGGAACGCCGCAGGCCAGCGCCGGTCTCTAGGAAACACTCCCGTTTTCGAGGTACCTATGAAGATCCGCCAGCTCGTCCAGCAATGGGAACAGAACGCCACCGGCCGCCTGAGCAGCACGCCCTACCAGATACATCTGGATCTAGACGCCGCGGCGCGCCTGGCAGCGCTGAACCACATGTACCCCAAACGCCGCCCCGAAGAGCTGCTGGCCGAGTTGCTGGGCGCCGCGCTGGAAGACCTGGAGGCCAGCCTGCCCTATGTGCAGGGCACTCAGGTGGTAGCCACCGACGAGGAAGGCAACCCGGTTTACGAGGACGCCGGCCCGACGCCGCGCTTTCTCGAGCTGGCCCGCCATTACCGGCAGGAACTGGAAAGCGAGCAGCCACCGAGCAATCCCTGATCACTCGGTCAAGTGCGTACAGGCCGCGAACGGCGTGGCCTGCGACATCTTTTTGGCGACGCCATACTGGCAATACGCAGTTTTTTGCTGAACGTTTCTTACCCTCTCCAACTCTCAGAACTATGCCGTATTGACCACTGGTCGCCGGAGAAAAACTTACTCAGCCGCTATCGCTCCTGAGCTCCGCACGGCACGTAACCATCGTGGAACCGACTGTTTCGCCAGTTATTTACCAATGGAGTTGCACACCATGACCACTAAAACTGCCCCAAATGCTCGTACTCAACTGGCCGGCTGGAAGGTCGCTGCGCTGGCCATCGGCAGCAGCCTGCTGCTGGCTGGTTGCGCGGGCAACCCGCCCAGCGAACAGATGGCCGTGACCAAGTCCGCCGTCAACGACGCCGTCAGCTCCGGTGGTACGGAGTTCGCCGCGGTGGAAACCAAGTCTGCCCAGGACAAGCTCAAGCAAGCCGAGCTGGAACTGGTCGAGAAGAACTACGAAGAAGCCAAGCGTCTGGCCGAACAGGCCGAGTGGGACGCTCGCGTAGCCACTCGCAAAACCCAGGCAGCCAAGGCTGACAAGGCGCTGAAGGATGCTCAGCAGGGCATCGAGGAACTGCGTCAGGAAGGTATGCGTGGCGCCCAGCAGATCCGTACCCAGGGTCAGCAGCAGTAACGCCTCACGACAGCTTTCGCCAATTCATAGAAGGATGAACGACCATGCGTAATCAAGTGATGATTCCTGCCCTGCTGGCTCTGAGCGTCGGCCTCGCCGCCTGCGCCTCCAAGCCCAACGTCAATCTGGAACAGGCGCGCAGCAGCTACTCCAGCCTGCAGACCAACCCGGAGTCGGTCAAAGTGGCCGCCCTGGAAACCAAGGACGCCGGTGAAGCCTTGGAGCGTGCGGAAAAAGCCTACCGCGAGAAAGAAGACGAGAAGCGCGTTGACCAGCTGTCCTACCTGGCCAACAAGCGTATCGAGCTGGCCGAGCAGACCATCGCCCTGCGTACCACCGAGCAGAACCTGGAGCAGAGCAGCGCCCAACGTGCCCAGGCCCGCCTGGATGCCCGTGATGCACAGATCAAGCAGCTGCAGGAGAGCATGAACGCCAAGCAGACCGAACGCGGCACCCTGGTGACCTTCGGTGACGTGCTGTTCGACCTCGATCGTTCCGAGCTCAAGCCCGGCGGCATGCACAACATCACCAAGCTCGCCCAGTTCCTGCAGGAAAACCCTGACCGCAAGGTGATCGTCGAAGGCTACACCGACAGCACCGGTTCGGCTCAGTACAACCAGAGCCTGTCCGAGCGCCGCGCCAACTCCGTTCGTGCTGCACTGGTCAGCCAGGGTGTAGGCCCAGAGCGCATCGTCGCCCAGGGTTATGGCAAGGAATACCCGGTCGCCAGCAACAGCGATTCGGCCGGCCGCGCCATGAACCGTCGCGTGGAAGTGACCATTTCCAACGACAGCAAGCCGGTCGCCCCGCGCTCGTCCATGAGCAACTAAGGTCCCGGCCTGCTTGAGCACGTCTGCATCTGCAAGGGTGCAGGCAGCCTCACAAGACAAACCCCGCCCAGGCGGGGTTTGTCATTTCTGGGATCAGGAGGGGTGGCAGCGCACTGCCCGCTTGGCATCGTCGACCAGCACACCGCTGAGCCCCTTCTGCTGCAGATCGAACAGCACCAGTACGCCGTCGATGCACTGCGCCACCTGATCGGCCGGCTTGAGGCTGACCCGGTAATCCTCGCCGGGAACGGTCTTGAGCATGGTGAATTCGGCCAGCAGCAAGGCATCCTCGGGCTTGGCGAAATGCAGGTAGCCGTAGAAACCGAGCACCGCGACGGTGCCGGCAATGCTGCCGATGGCGGTAAGAATCAGGGGAATGGGGTTGCGCGCTGTCATGCCGGCATCTCGGAAACGAGCCGTCCGCATGGGGCAGCTCGATGAAGTGGAGATCGGTCGCGCCGCCGCCACTTCTCGAGCCGTTTGCTCAGAGAATGTTGGCGTAGTCGGCTTCGATCCGATCCAGGCTCAGGTGGTTGAGGAAGTTGGAGAAACACATCCAGGCCGACAGCGAGTTGAGGTCGCGAAACTGCTGCGGCAGATATTTGGGTGGGCTCACCAGCCCTTCATCGACCAGCTGACGTAGGGTACGCATATCCTCGAGCGTGGTCTTGCCACAGAACAATAAAGGGATCTGTTCGAGCTTGCCTTTGCGCACGGCGAGCTGAATATAGTTGTAGATCATGATGAAGCCCTTCAGGTACGACAGGTCCTTGGTAAAGGGCAAACCGGTCGGCGCCGAGCCGCGGAAGGCGCGGCTGGCATTGCTGTAGCTGTCCTCAAGGCTGAAGCCCTGCTCGCGGTAGAAATCGCAGACCTGCAGAAAGTCCGCGCCCTGCTCGGCCATGTGGATGGCACGGGTGCGATTGGTCAGCTTGCGCAGGCGACTGGGGTAGGAGGCGAAGGCGATCACTTCCATGAGAATCGCCAAACCTTCCTGGGTGACTGTCGACGAGGGCGGGCCCTTGGCCAGGAAGGTGCAGATCGGCTGGTTCTGGCCGTTGAGCGTGGTGGCCACGTGCACCAGGCCTTCGTGGACTTCCAGCGCCTTGACGTCACGCTCGTTGAACATGGCGTCGCTGCGGATCTTGATGTAGTCGGCGCCTGCTGCGGCGTCGGCGAGAATACCGTCGGACTCGAACACCCGGATGGTGTTCTCGCTCTCGCCGAACACCAGGTTCAGGCGGCTCTGCAGCAGCGCCACGGCATCCTTGGCGCTAAGCGTCTTCGGTTCGTCCTTGAGGTCGCCGCGGCTGTCGATGTTGTTCAGGTAACCGGAAAACATCAGCCCCAGGTCGGCCAGGGTCGGATCGCCGGCATGGAAGGCGTCGGATGCGGCGCCGTACAGTTCCTGGGAAATCAGCCCGAAGTCCGAGGTGCCGCGGGCTTCCAACATGCGGATGACCATGCGGTATTCGCGGCACATGCGGCGCATGATCTGCCCTACCGGGTTGAACTGGCCGAGCTGCCGGGTAATGTCACGCTCGATGTTCTGGAACTCCAGCTTCTTGGCAGCCGGGTCGAACGCCAGCGGACGACCGTCGTAGTAGCTGCGATCGATGGCCGGCAACTCGCGGCCCTTGCTATGGAGAAACGCCTGGCGAATGGAGTCGTCCCATTTCACCGCATCGAGCACGCGAATTGGCGTTTGTGCCTCGACGATACGGTCGGACAGCGCGCGCACCACCAGTTGGTAGCCGTCGAGTGCGGTATGGCTGTTCATGGTAATCCTCTTTGCTTGATGGGCGATTTCAGGGCGCACTGCGCTGATAGCGCGCCACTTCGACGAACAGGTCGGAGTTGGCGGGGTCGTTGAGGTAGGCGAATACCTTGTCCAGGCTGCTGGTCACCAGCACGCCCTCGCCCTGGGGCATCTCCACGCCGTTCCCCGCGAGCTCACCCTCGGCGATGGCCTGGCGGATACGCTCGACGTCGAGATTGAACAGCACCAGCTCACCACTCTGGGTCAGCTCGAAACCGCCAATGGCGAAGTTCGCCCCCATCCGCTTGGGCACCCCGGCCGACAGGTACCAGCGCCGCCCATGGTGGGCAACGGTGAAGCTGTAGCTCTGCACGCTGGGCACGTTGTCGGGGTTGTCGACATAGGTGTCGGCCTTGTACAGGTTGGAGCCCGAACGGGTGATGTCCAGGTAGCGCAGCTCGCCCCATTCATCGGTGCGCGACCACACACCCAACAGCGGCACCGGGGCCGCCTCGTTGGCCGGAATCGGCTCCTTGAAGGTCACCAGGCAGCCACTCAACAGCAGAAACGACAGCACCACCAATGCGCGCCAGGCTTTCATCATGTTCTCCTCGAGACGGTCGTGGGGCCGCCACCGGGCTGATAGTCCGACTCCCCGGCGCGCGGCGTCAAGCACATGGCGGGTATTCATCTACAGGATAGGCGCTGATTCACGGGCAATAAAAAGCCGCCCGGAGGCGGCTCGTTCAACCCTTAGAGCCTGTTCACGACCTCGCGAGCTAGAGCGATTCAACGGCTAGGCGCCCCCGCAAAAACGAGCGAGGAAGCGGAGTTTACAAATGGTAAATGAGCATTCCGAGCTTGTTTTTAACGCAGGAGCGCCGACGCGCAGCAGATCGTGAACAGGTTCTTAGAGTTCCGGGCGCATATGCGGGAATAGGATCACGTCGCGAATCGACGGCGAATTGGTCAGCAGCATCACCAGGCGGTCGATGCCGATGCCCTCACCCGCGGTCGGCGGCATGCCGTACTCGAGGGCGCGCACGAAGTCGGCGTCGAAATGCATGGCCTCGTCGTCACCGGCGTCCTTGTCGGCCACCTGCTGCAGGAAACGCGCGGCCTGGTCTTCGGCATCGTTGAGCTCGGAGTAGGCGTTGGCGATCTCGCGGCCACCGATGAACAGCTCGAAACGGTCGGTGACGCTCGGATCATCGTCACTGCGCCGGGCCAGCGGCGAGACTTCGAACGGGTAGCGGGTAATGAAGTGCGGTTGCTCCAGCTTGTGCTCGACCAGCTCTTCGAAAATCATTACCTGCAGCTTGCCCAGGCCTTCGAAGCCGAGCACCTTGGCACCGGCCTTCTTGGCGATGGCGCGGGCCTTGTCGAGGTCCTGCAGATCGGCCGCGGTGATTTCCGGGTTGTATTTGAGGATCGAGTCGAACACCGACAGGCGCACGAACGGCTCGCCGAAATGGAACACCTTGTCGCCATAGGGCACGTCGGTGCTGCCGAGAATGGTCTGGGCCAGCTCGCGGAACAGCTCCTCGGTCAGGTCCATGTTGTCTTCGTAGTCGGCGTAGGCCTGGTAGAACTCGAGCATGGTGAACTCGGGGTTGTGCCGGGTCGAAACGCCTTCGTTACGGAAGTTGCGGTTGATCTCGAAGACTTTCTCGAAGCCACCGACCACCAGCCGCTTGAGATACAGCTCCGGCGCGATGCGCAGGAACATGGCCATGTCCAAGGCGTTGTGATGGGTTTCGAACGGCTTGGCCGCAGCGCCACCGGGGATGGTCTGCAGCATCGGCGTTTCCACTTCGAGGAAGTCGCGCTCGGCGAGGAAACGACGGATATGGGCGATCACCTGGGAACGCACGCGGAAGGTCTCACGGACTTCTTCGTTGACGATCAGGTCGACGTAGCGCTGGCGATAGCGCTGCTCGGTGTCGGTCAGGCCATGGTGCTTGTCCGGCAACGGGCGCAGCGACTTGGTCAACAGGCGCACGTCGGTCATCTCGACGTACAGGTCGCCCTTGCCGCTACGGGCCAGGGTGCCGACGGCAGCGATGATGTCGCCCATGTCCCAGGTCTTGACCGCTGCCAGGGTTTCTTCCGGCAGGGTCTTGCGGTTGACGTAGACCTGGATGCGCCCACTCATGTCCTGAATGACCATGAACGAGCCACGGTTGAGCATGATGCGACCGGCAACCTTGACCGGAATGGCAGCGGCTTCGAGCTCTTCCTTGGTCTTGTCCGCGTACTGTTTCTGCAGGTCGGCGCAGAGGTTTTCGCGACGGAAGTCGTTGGGGAAGGCACCGCCCTGCTCACGGATGGCGGCAAGCTTTTCCTTGCGCTGGGCAATCAGCTTGTTTTCTTCCTGTTGCAGTTCGTTATGGTCGAGTTGCTGGTCGCTCATTTCGGGTCGTCCCGGTCAAATCATCATTCTGGTGAAGGGCTGCAAACCCGATGGCTTGCAGCTTGTGGGGCGCTTACAGCCCCTGTTTGAGACTGGCTTCGAGGTAGCCGTCGAGATCACCGTCGAGCACCTTCTGGCAGTCGCTACGCTCGACACCGGTACGCAGATCCTTGATGCGCGAGTCATCGAGCACGTACGAGCGGATCTGATGGCCCCAGCCGATATCCGACTTGGTGTCTTCCAGCGCCTGGGAGGCGGCGTTGCGCTTCTGCATTTCCTGCTCGTACAACCGGGCCCGCAGCATTTTCATGGCGGTGTCCTTGTTGGCGTGCTGGGAACGTTCGTTCTGGCAGGCCACCACGGTGTTGGTCGGCACGTGAGTGATACGTACCGCCGAGTCGGTGGTGTTGACGTGCTGACCACCGGCACCGGAGGAGCGGTAGGTGTCGATGCGCAGGTCGGACGGGTTGATCTCGATCTCCACCTTGTCGTCGATCTCGGGCGACACGAACACCGCCGAGAACGAGGTGTGGCGACGGGCGCCGGAGTCGAACGGGCTCTTGCGAACCAGGCGGTGCACGCCGATCTCGGTGCGCAGCCAGCCAAAGGCGTACTCGCCCTTGATGTGCACGGTGGCGCCCTTGATACCGGCGACCTCACCTTCGGACAGCTCGACGATCTCGGCACTGAAGCCGCGCTTGTCAGCCCAGCGCAGGTACATGCGCAGCAGGATGTTGGCCCAGTCCTGGGCCTCGGTACCGCCGGAGCCGGCCTGGATATCCAGGTAGCAGTTGTTCGGGTCCATCTCGTGGCTGAACATGCGGCGGAATTCCAGCTGCTCGAGAATGCCACTCAGGCGCTCGACTTCGGCGGCGACGTCATCGACGGCGCCCTGGTCGTTTTCTTCGACGGCCATTTCCAGCAGGTCGCGCGAATCGGCCAGGCTACCGGTCAGGTCGTCGATGGTTTCGACGATCTGCGCCAGCGTGGAGCGCTCACGGCCCAGGCTCTGGGCGTATTCGGGCTTGTTCCAGACGTTCGGGTCTTCGAGCTCGCGGTTTACTTCGACGAGACGATCATGCTTGTGATCATAGTCAAAGATACCCCCGAATAGTCTGGGTGCGCTCGGACAGGTCCTTGATGCTGTTAAGGATCGGGTTGATTTCCATGGCTGGCGGCACTCGCAGGTAAAACTTCGGAAAAGCCGCGGAGTATACCCGACTCGGGCTATTCTGGCAGCACGTTAGGGTCTGCTTCCGTTTCAGCACGAGCCGCGTTGCTGCGGGAAATGGCCTCCGGTAAGGCGCAGGACGCCGGGAATGGTTGTTCCCTTGCCAAGTCCTGCAACGACAGCGGAGGTCATTTCCCGCGCAACCCATAGGGCCGGGCCAATTTTTGCGCGATGCGGCGTTACTCGATGGCTCATTTGGCCCACCAAACTTCGCATCTCGTGCCTTGCCTCGCGCAAAAATTGGCACCGGCGCGGCCGTGCGTGAAACGGGAGCAGACCCTAGCCACCTGTAGACCAATGGCCCTTCTATACTCGAACCAGCCGCCCGCCCTAGCGCCAAGGATTCCCCGCCACCATGCTCCGCGCCCATAGCCTGCGTAGCCACTATGCCCTGCTCACCGTGTTGCTGGTGTGCCTGCTCAGCCTGCTGCTCGGCACCCTGATCAGCCGCGACTCGAGCCAGCGCATCCGCGCGGAGATCGGCCGGGATCTGGCGAAAATCTCCTACACCATGGTCGACCGCCTGGATCGCGACATGCAGAGCCGCGCCAGTATGCTGGAGGTGATCGGTAGCCTCAGCGCCCTGCGCCAGCCGGGCGACAGCCGCGAAGTGCGCCGGCTGCTCGACGAACTGCAGGGCAAGTTCCCGACCATCGCCTGGATCGGTTTCACCGACGCCCAGGGCCGGGTGCTGGCCTCCAGCAACGGCGTTCTCGAAGGCGCCAGCATCGCCCAGCGCCCGGTGTTTCTGGAAGGCAGCCAGGGCCTGTTCATCGGCGACGTGCATGAGGCCGTACTGCTGGCCAAGCTGTTGCCCAACCCGACAGGTGAGGCGATGAAGTTCGTCGATATCAGCCTGCCGGTACGTGACGACGCCGGCAGCCTGGTCGGCGTGCTCGCCTCGCACCTGTCGTGGTCCTGGGCCGACGAGGTGCGCGAGGCGATCCTCAAGCCCATCGAAGACAGCCGCCAGGTGGAGTTCTTCGTGATCGGTCGTGACCGTACCATCCTGCTCGGCCCGCGCGAGTTGGTCGGCCAGCGCCTGCACCTGCCGATGATGCAGAACCCGGCGGCCCAACAGAGCGAATGGGCCGTGCAGCGATGGCCGGACGGCAAGCGCTACCTCACCGGCCTGACGGCAAGCCAGGGCTACCTCGACTACCCGGGCCTGGGCTGGATGGTCGTCGCTCGACAGGATCTGCACCTGGCCGATGCGCCGGTGCAGGCCATGCACCTCACCATCCTCGCCTGGAGCGTGGTGTTGGCCCTGCTGTTCGCCGTCTGTGGCTGGCTGCTGGCCAGTTACGTGACCCGCCCGTTGCGCACCATCGCCCGCGCTGCCGACCGTCTGGCCAGCGGCGAAATCACCGTGATCCCGGAGATCGGCAGCCCCCGCGAAATCGCTCGGCTCAGCCACTCCATCCGCCACCTGGTGGAAAGCCTCACGCACCAGCACGCGGAGCTCGACGCCCTGGAAAACCGCGCCCACCACGACCCGCTCACCGGCCTGCCGAACCGCGCCGCGCTGGCCCGCTTCCTGCCCCGCGCGCAACAGCGCAACCAGGGCACGCAGGATGGCCTGGCAGTGCTCTATCTGGATCTCGATGGCTTCAAGCCGGTCAATGACCGCTACGGCCACGCGGCAGGCGATCAGGTGCTGCGCGAGGCTGCCTCCCGTATGCGTGGCTGCCTGCGCGGTGGCGATCTGGTGGTGCGCCTGGGCGGCGACGAGTTTCTGATGATCCTGCAAGTCGCGGCCAATGATGCCGCCAACCAGGCCAGGCAGGTCGCCGAGCGGACGCTGCAGGCGTTGGCGGTGCCGATTCACTGGGAAAACCAGCCCCTGCAGGTTGGCTGCAGCATTGGCGGCGCATTGTGGCCCCAGGACCACACGGATCTCGAACAAGTAGTGGAGCTGGCCGACCAGGCCCTGTACCTCGCCAAGCAGGCCGGCCGCGGCCGCGTGATCCTGCATGGCGATGCAGCGGGCGAAGGCCCGAGGTGATTCAGCTCAGTGCGCTGGTGTCGTTGACCAGGCCGACCTGATCGCGACCGGCCTGCTTGGCCATGTACAACCCCTGATCAGCCAGGCTGACCAGTTGCATGAAGGCCTGGCCTATTCGCGGTACCAGGGTGGCGACCCCGATGCTGACGGTCAGCACCGCGCCCGGCTCGGGCTTTTCATGGGGGATGCCCAGGTCGGTGACGGCGCGGCGCACCTTCTCCGCCAGCAGTCGCGCACCGCCGGTCGAGGTGCTGGGCAACACCATGGCGAACTCCTCACCACCATAGCGCGCCGCCAGGTCGGTGGAGCGGCTGCAGCTGCCGCGCAGCGCCGTGGCTACCCGGCGCAGGGCATCGTCGCCGGCCACATGGCCGAAACGGTCATTGAAGCTCTTGAAGAAATCGACGTCGATCATCAGCAGCGACATCGGTGTCTGCTCGCGCGTGGCGCGGCGCCATTCCATTTCCAGGTATTCGTCGAAGTGGCGACGATTGGACAGCCCGGTCAGGCCATCGGAGTTCATCAGCCGCTGCAGCACCAGGTTGGTTTCCAGCAACTGCTGCTGGCTTTCGCGCAGGGCGCGGTAGGCCTCGTCACGCTGCTGCAGGGCCATGTAGGAGCGCGAGTGATAGCGCAGGCGCGCCACCAGCTCGATGGTATCGGGCAGCTTGACCAGATAATCGTTGGCACCGGCGGCGAACGCCGAGCTCTTTACCGTCGCGTCGTCCTTGGTCGACAGCACGATGATCGGCACATCGCGCAGCGCCGGCCGCGCGCGGTACTCGCCGAGCAGGGTCAGGCCGTCGACACCAGGCATCACCAGATCCTGGAGGATCACCGTTGGGCGCAGTTGCTCGGCCACCGCGATGGCCTGGTTCGGGTCCGAGCAGTAGTGGAAGTCGATGCCTGCTTCCCCCAGCAACTCGCGCCGCACCGCCTCACCGATCATCGCCTGGTCGTCGACCAGCAATACCATCACCGCGCCGTCCTTGCGTAAACCAAGTTCTTCCATGGAGTGAGGTGGGGTTTGCATGTTGGTCTCCGGACCGTATGAGCGCGAGTCTCTATGGGAGTGATGAGTTTATCAGCCAAACAACTCGACGATACGAGGCGCGATGCGCTCCAGCGCAAGTATTTCCTTGGCGGCCTGCAGCTCGGCCGCTGCCTTGGGCATGCCGTACACCGCGCAGCTGGCCTGGTTCTGCGCGATGGTGGCAAAGCCGCGGCTGCGCATGTTCTTCAATCCCTGGGCGCCATCACGGCCCATGCCGGTGAGCAATACGCCGATGGCCTCGCCGGTCCAGTGCTCGACCAGGCTGTCGAAGAACACATCGATGGAGGGTCGATAGACATGGCTGCGCGGCTCCTCGGTGTAGGTCAGCGTGCCGTTGCGCAGCAAGCGCATGTGGTTGTTGGTGCCGGCCAGCAGCACCACACCGGTCTGCGGCTGCTCGCCATCACGGGCCAGGCGCACCGGCAGGGCCGCTTCGCCGGCCAGCCAGTCGGCCATGCCGGCGGCGAACACCTCGTCGACGTGCTGCACCAGCATTATCGCAGCGTTGAAATCACGGGGCAGTTGCTTGAGCAGCAAGGCGAGCGCGGCCGGCCCGCCTGCCGAGGCGCCAATCGCCAGCAGCCGGCGCGCCGCCGAGGGGCTGGGCGACGCAGTTGAAAGGCTGGTCTGGCGAATGCTGCTCTGGCCGATCAACCAACCGATGTTGTGGATCTTGCGCAGCAGCTCCACCGCACCGCCACTCTGCCCAGTCAATGACGGGGTGTTGACCGCATCCAGAGCGCCATGACCCATGGCCTCGAACACGCGATTGACGTACTGCTCGATATCCACCGAAACGATCAGCACCGCACAGGGCGTCTGCGCCATGATCCGCCGCGTCGCCTCGACGCCGTCCATGACCGGCATCAGCAGGTCCATCAGCACCAGATCGGGCAGGTCGGCCTGGCAGCAGGCCACACCCTCGGCCCCATCGCCCGCCACCCAGGCGATACGGTGTGCCGGCTCCTGGGCCAGCGCGCGGCGAATGGCCTCGACCGCCAGCGGCATGTCATTGACGATCCCTATCCTCATTCTTGCGGTTCCCCAACCAGGTCAACCACGGCGTCGAGTAACGCCTCGTCATGGAAACTGGCCTTGGCAAGATAATAGTCGGCCCCGGCATCCAGGCCGCGCCGGCGGTCCTCTTCGCGATCCTTGTAGGACACCACCATCACCGGCAGCGATTGCAAACGAATGTCGCGGCGCACCAGGGTGACCAGTTCGATGCCATCCATGCGCGGCATGTCGATATCGGTGATCAGCAGGTCGAAGTGCTCGGCGCGCAAGGCGTTCCAGCCATCCATGCCGTCCACCGCCACGGCCACGTCATAGCCGCGCGACAGCAACAGCTTGCGCTCCAGTTCGCGCACGGTCAGCGAGTCGTCAACCACCAGCACGCGCTTGCGCTTGCCGCCGGCCAGCTGCCGGGCGTTGCGGTCGACCCGCTCCAGGCGCCCGCTGCCCAGCAGCTTGGCCACCGAGTGCAGCATGTCCTCGACATCGAGAATCAGCACCGGGGTGCCATCGTCCAGCAGGGCGCCGGCCGATACGTCCTGCACCTTGCCGAGCCGCGCATCGAGCGGCATCACCACCAGGGTGCGCTCACCGAGGAAGCGTTCGACCACCAGGCCGAACAGGCTGTCGCGGTCGCGAATCAGCACCACCGGTATGCCGTTGTCGCTGGCCTTGCCCTCCGGGCGCTGGAGAATCTGGCTGGCGGCAATCAGGCCGACGTGCTGCCCTTCGCTCCAGAAATGCTGGCGGCCTTCGAGCTGCACGATGTCCTCGGCCTGCAGGCGGGTCATCCGCTCGATATGCGCCAGCGGCAGGGCGTAGGCCTCGCCGCCCACCTCGACCACCAGGCTGCGCACCACCGAAAGTGTCAGCGGCACCTCCAGGTGGAAGGTCGAACCCACGCCCTGGCGCTGCTGCATGCGCACGCCACCCCGCAGCTGGCGCACCATGTGCTGCACGGCGTCCAGGCCGACGCCACGGCCGGACACCTCGGTGACCTGGTCGCGCATGCTGAAGCCGGGCAGGAACAGAAAGGCCAGCAGCTCTTCCTCGGTCAGTTGCTCGCCGGTCTGTTCGGTGGCGAAGCCGCGCCCGATCACCGCCCGGCGCAACGCTTGGAGATCCACGCCGCCGCCATCATCGCGCAGCTCCAGCAGCAGCATGCCGGCATGGTGCCGCGCGCGAATCAGGATCTGCCCTTCGGCAGGTTTACCCTGCGCCAGGCGCCGCTGCGGTGTTTCGATGCCATGGTCCAGGGCATTGCGCAGCAGGTGGGTCAGGGGCGCCTCGAGGCGCTCCAGCACGTCGCGGTCGACCTGGGTGCCCTCGCCCTCCACGACCAGCCGCACCTGCTTACCGAGGGTTCGCGACAGGTCGCGCAACATACGCTCCTGGCCGGCCAGCACGTCGGCGAACGGCCGCATGCGCGAGGCCAGCGCGGCATCGTAGAGCGACTGCGCGCGTTGCCCACCCTGCCAGCCGAAGTCATCCAGGTCAGTCATGTGCTGGGCCAGCAACTGCTGGCACTCGCCGAGTGCCTGACGGGTTTCCAGCAGCATGGCTTCGGCCTGGGCGTCGACTGCGCCCTTGGGCAGCGCTTCGCGGGCCACGTCCAGCGCCCGGCGTGCGGTGGCCTGCAGGCGTTTCAGCCGTTGCAGGCTGTCGCCCAGGGGCTTGATGCGCTGGAACTCCACCAGGGATTTGCTGGAGATATCCAGCAGGTGATCGAGTCGCTCGGCACTGACCCTGAGAATACGCGCCCTGCCCTCACCGGTCGGCTCGCTGGATTCCGGCTTGATCGACGCTGGCGCCACCGGTGGTTCGACGACGGGCACCTTGATTGGCGGCTGCGGCGGCTCAGCGCTGACCGTTTCAACAACAGGCGCCCTCACCGGTGCTGCCGGCGGCACCGGCAGCCCCCGCGCCAGCGCACCCAGGCGCGCCACCAGCGCGTCGATACCAGGATCGACCGCACCGGGCTGCGCGGGTGGCGTGCCCAGGCCGAGCAGAATGTCGGCGCCCTGCAGCAAGGCATCGATATGCTCGGGGCTGAGCAGCAGGCGACCTTCCTGGGCCTCGACCAGGCAGTCCTCCATGACATGGGCGACCTTGACCCCGGCATCCAGCCCGACGATACGCGCCGCGCCCTTGAGCGAGTGGGCCGCGCGCATGCAGGCCTCCAGGCTGCCGGCATGCCGCGGGTCGCGCTCGAGCACCAGCAGGCCGCTGTTGAGCACCTGGGTCTGGGCTTCGGCCTCGAGCTTGAACAACTCCAGCAGCGACGCGTCGCGCATCTGATCGGGTGTCATCCGAGACTCCTGGCGATGGTCTGCTGCACGATCTGTTCGTCGAGCAGGGTCACGCTGCGGCCCTTCCACTGCAATACGCCCGCGGCGAAACGACGGCCCACCGGCACGCTGCCGGTCGCCGACTCGACGATCTGGCCGACGGCGATCGCCTCGATACCCTCGACCTCGTCGACCGGGATCACCACCGGCCCGTCCGCCAGGTTGAAGATCAGCATGCGCGGCACCACGCGCCGCTCGCTGACCGCCTCGCCGGCATCGAGCCCGAGCATCTCGGCGAGGGAAAAACAGGCGACCAGGGCGCCACGCACGTTGGTCACGCCGATCAGCCCCACGGAGCGTTGGTGCGGCAGTGAATGAATCGGCGTGCTGGCGGCGACTTCGCTGAGCACCCGGGTCGGTAACGCCAGCCAGGCATCGCCAAGGCGGAACAGCAGCAGCGAGCGGCGCTCGCCGCTGTACTGCTCGACCCCGTGCTCCTCGGGCTGGCTGTCATCGCGCTGCAGCGCGAAACGGTCAAGCAGGCGGGTGGCCAGCGCAGCATGGACTTCACAGTTGCGACAGTGGATATGGTTGACCAGGCGCTCACAGGACTTGTCGCCCTGCACGCCGATACGGTTCCAGCAGTCGTCGACGGCGTCCCGTTCGGCATCGCTCAGCGGCAAAAGACTATCGCTCATCACGGCTCACTCCACGGCCGGCACGCTGTTGCAGGCGCCGGGCCCCGGCCAGATCGCCACGGGCGGCCAGCAGCGCTGCCAGGTGCGCCAGGGCCTCGGCATGGGTCGGTGCCAGGTAAAGGGTCTTGCGGTAATAATCCTGGGCGTCACCGCTGCGCCCGGCCACGTCGCTGAGCAGGCCCAGCCAGTAGAAGGCCTGGGCGGTCGGCCCGTGGGCAGCGAGATAACGCTCGCAGGCGGCGCGAGCTTCATCGCTGCGCCCGGCGTTGGCGAGGGCAGCGATGTCATCCAGTGAGGTATCGGTGCCGACCGCTGCCGGTGCAGGCCCCGTCGCCGGCGTCCGCCGCACCGGCGCTGGCGCCCTGGCGACGGGGGCCGCCGCGGCCGCAGGTCGGGGACGCGCGCCAATGCTCGGTATGGCGTGGGCCGCCGTGCTGGTCGGCCGCATGGCCTGGCGACGGAACACGAAGGCCAGGGGAATGTTCAGCGCCTGCATGCCAACCTGGCTGAACAGGCTGGCTTCGGCCGGCCCGATAAACAGCGCGCCGTCGTTGCGCATCAGGCGCTGCAGCACGGCGGCCACTGCGTGCTGGGTGGGCCGGTCGAAATAGATCAACAGGTTGCGGCAGAACACGAAATCATAGGGGGTCTCGCCCGCCAGCAAGCCCGGGGCCAGCAGGTTGCCGGCCAACAGGCGCACCTTGCGCCGCACGTCGTTGTGAAGCTCGAAGCCCTCGGCGGTTTCGGTGAAATGGCGCTCGCGAAAATCCAGGTTGTCGCCGCGGAAGGAATTGCGCCCGTACAGGGCGCGCTCGGCGCGCTGCAGGTTGATCTCGCTGATGTCCATGGCATCGATGCGAAAGCCATCGCCAGGCAGGCCGGCATCCAGCAGCGCCATGGCGATCGAGTAGGGCTCCTCGCCCGTCGAGCACGGCAGGCTGAGAATGCGCAGCGGCCGCGCGCCGGCCAGTTGCGCGCTGCGTTCGCAGGCCAGCTTGACCAGGGCAGCGAAGGACTCCGGGTAGCGGAAGAACCAGGTCTCCGGCACCACCACCGCCTCGACCAGCGCCTGCTGCTCGCTGGCCGACGCCTGCACTTTCAGCCAGTAGGCATCTTCGCTGGCACACCCCAGGGCCGCGACACGCTGGCGCACCGCGCGCTCGATCACCACCTGGCCGACCGATTCGGCATCCAGGCCGATCAGGCCGTGCAGCAACTGCTCGAAGCGCGTGCTCATCTACCGCCCTCCGCCACTGCCGCGTACAGCAATTCGCGTACCGACTCGTCGAGCAGATCGGCGACCCGCACCCACTGCACCAGGCCTTGCTCGGACTTGAGCACCGGGCCCAGATAGCGGGCCTGGGCCAGGCTGAGGCCGCTGTCCACGAAGGCCTCGGCAGGGCTGCGCAGCGTGTTGCTGGCCTGTTCGAGAATCAGGCCCAGCCAGCGCACCGGTTGATTCGCCTGCGGCCGGTAGTGCACCACCACCAGCCGGGTGCTGGTGCGCACCACCGCAGGCTGGCCGAGCGCCTGGGCGCTCAGGTCGATCACCGGTACCGGCGTGCCGCGAAACACGAACAATCCGGCCACCCAGGCAGGCGCAGCGGGAATCTGCTTGAAGCGGCGCAACGGCAACACTTCGACCACCTCGTGAACGTCCAGGGCGTAACGGTCGCTGCCCATGCTGAACAGCAGGAACAGTTGCCCCGGACTACGCCGCCCCGGCGAAGACCTGCCTACCTCGGTCATTGATTCAGACCTTGAAGCGGCTGACGCCGGTGCGCAGACCGTTCGCCACCAGATTGAGGTCATCGATGGAGGCGCTGGCCTGGCGCAGCGACTCGACGGTCTGCGACGACGCTTCGCTGAGCTGCACCAGGGCCTGGTTGATCTGCTCGGCCCCGGTGGACTGTGCCTGCATGCCTTCATTGACCATCAGCACGCGCGGGGCGAGGGCCTGCACCTGGTGGATGATCTGCGCCAGCTGCTCGCCGACCTGGCCCACCTCGGCAATGCCACGGCGCACCTCTTCGGAGAAGCGGTCCATGCCCATCACGCCGGCCGACACCGCCGACTGGATCTCGCGCACCATCTGTTCGATATCGTAGGTGGCCACCGCCGTCTGGTCGGCCAGGCGGCGCACCTCGGTGGCCACCACCGCGAAGCCGCGGCCGTACTCGCCGGCCTTCTCCGCCTCGATGGCCGCATTGAGCGACAGCAGGTTGGTCTGGTCGGCGACTTTGACGATGGTGGTGACCACGTGATTGATGTTGCCGGCCTTCTCGTTGAGGATCGCCAGCTTGGCGTTGACCAGTTCGGCGGCGCTCATCACCTGGTGCATGGTGTCTTCCATGCGCGCCAGGCCCAGTTGCCCGGCGCCGGCCAGGGTCGAGGTCTGCTCGGCGGCGCCGGAGACCTCGGTCATGGTGCGCACCAGATCCCGCGAAGTGGCGGCGATTTCCCGCGAGGTGGCGCCGATTTCCGTGGTGGTGGCGGCGGTTTCGGTGGCGGTGGCCTGCTGCTGCTTGGAGGTGGCGGCAATCTCGGTGACCGAGGTGGTGACCTGCACGGACGAGCGTTGCGCCTGGGCCACCAGGGTCTTGATCTCCTCGGCCATGCCGTTGAAGCCGGTTTCGATGGCACCGAACTCGTCGCGCCGACCAAGGTTCAGGCGCGCGGTCAGGTCGCCACTGGCCAGCACCTGCAGGGTATCGACCACCTGTTGCACCGGGCGGGTGATGGCCTGCATCAGGAAGTAACCACACACGAACGCCGCGACGATCGCCAGCAGCACGGAGATCGCCATGCTCAATTCGGCGCGGTTGACCGCCGAGACGATATCCCCGGCCGAACTGTAGGCCATGTCACGGTTGAGTTCGATCATCGAGGTGAGCTGGGTGCGGCCCTCGTTCCAGGTGTCGGTGAGCGGACCGTTGAGCTCCGCCCTCGCCTCGGCCTGGCGACCCTGCTCGTACAGTTTGAGCACTTCGGCCTGCTGCAGAACGAACAGGTCGCGGGTCTTTTCGAAGGCCACCAGCGCACTGCGCTCGGTGTCGTCGCGCATGGTGGCGCGATAATCGACGAGGGACGACTCCAGCTTGTCGCTGGCCCCCTTGATCAGTTGTTTGTCGGCATCGGCAAGGCTGTGCAGTTCACGCAAACTGACCTGGACGATTGTCTGGTGGAACATGTCCGTCCAGGCGCTGCGCACCTGGGTGATATGAAACATGCCGGGCATGGCGTCTTCCAGGAGACGGGTGGCACCGTCTTCGACCTTGAGCAGGCGTTCGAAGGACGCGGCAGCCATTAGCAACATGATGGCGATAATGACCGCAAAACTTGCCTGGATACGCTGGCGAACAGTCCAGTTCTTCACATTCAACCCCATCTGCCGATATTCCTGATCCAGCCGAAGGGCAGCGCCCGCAGCTCATGCTGCCGGACTCTATGGACGTTGCGGTTGCAGCGCAAGCGAGACCGAGCTTCTTTACTGTAGAACAGGCTTTAACGTGGCGGAGAAGAGTTGAGTGCAGCTGCCCGCGGTTAGCAAACCATCGGGCAGCGCGGCTGGCGGGGTTACTGCAGGTCCTGGCGAACCTGGGCTTCGAGCTCGGCCTTGAGGGCCGGGTCGAGTTTGAGGTGGCGGGCCAGTTCGTCAAGGTAGGCGCGCTCCATGAAATGCTCCTCGTCGACCATCAGTACGCTGGCCACGTACATTTCCGCGGCCATTTCCGGGGTGCTGGCGGCACGCGCCACATCGGCCGGGTCCAGGGGTTTGTTCAGTTCGGCATGCAGCCAGCGCTGGGTCTCGCTGTCGCTGGCCAGCTTGCTGAATTCGCCTTCGATCAACTCGCGCTCGCGCTCGTCGACATGACCGTCGGCCTTGGCAGCGGCCACCAGCGCCTTGAGGATGCCCTGGCTGTGCAGCTCCACCTGGGGGGCTGGCAGCCGATCGATCGTCTGTGGCTCGCCCTTGGGGGCCCCCGCCTGCTTGGCCTGCCAGTTGCCGTAAGCCTTGTAGGCAATCACGCCGAGCGCGGCCAGGCCGCCATAGATCGCCACCTTGCCACCGACCTTGCGTACTCGCTTGTTGCCCAGCAGCATGGCCAGGGCTGCGCCGCCGCCAGCGCCCTTGAGCATCGAACCAATGCCGCCGCTATCGCTCTTGCCGGCACCAGCGGCATTGCCACCGAGCAACCCGCCCAGCGCACCACCGAGCCCGGACGACGACTTGCCGCCGGTTTTCTGTTGCAGCAATTCCTGCCCGGACTTCAGCAGTTGGTCGAGCAAGCCGCGCGTATTCATGGAAATCTCCAATGGTTCAAGAACAGACGAATCTACTGGGAAGCCTGGCCGTCGTCGGTTACAGATTGCGTCAAGATATTGCGTGAACGACCGTGCCGCGCCGCTCGATAGACAACCGGGCGACGGACAACGTTCAGGAGGGAGATGCGTGAGGCTGAGCTATGGTCAGCGCGGCGCCAGGTGGGAGATAAGTAACTGCACCGACTCCTGGCCGCGGAATTCGTTGACGTCCAGCTTGTAGGCCAGCTCGACCCAGCGCACGGTCGGGTTGGGCCACACCTCGCGGTCGACACCAAAGGCGATGCCGTCGAGCTGCAGGCTGCCGCATTCGCTCTTGAGCACCACCTTGAGGTGGCGCTCGCCGACGATACGCTGCTGCACCAGCTGGAAGGCGCCGTGAAATAACGGCTCGGGAAAGTGCTGGCCCCAGGGCCCGGCATTGCGCAGTTCGCGGGCCAGGGGCAGGTTGAATTCGTCGATGCTCAGCACGCCGTCGGAGAGCAAGCGCCCGGTCAGGTCGTCCTCGCAAAGCTGGCGACGAACTTCTTCATCGAAGGCCTTGGCGAAGGTCTCGAAATGCTCGGCCGGCAACGACAGGCCGGCAGCCATGGCGTGGCCGCCAAACTTGCTGATCAGCCCCGGATGGCGTGACGCCACGGCGTCCAGCGCGTCACGAATATGAAAGCCCGGCACCGAGCGCGCCGAGCCCTTGAGCATGCCCTCGCCGGCATCGGCGAAGGCGATGGTCGGGCGGTGATAGCGCTCTTTCAGGCGCGAGGCGAGGATGCCGATCACGCCCTGGTGCCAGTCGGCCTCGAACAGGCAGAGGCCGAACGGCAGGTTTTCCACCGGTAGATCCTTGAGCTGCGCCAGCGCCTCACGCTGCATGCCCTGCTCGATGGCCTTGCGGTCCTGGTTGAGCTGGTCGAGCTGCACGGCCATGTCGCGGGCCAGGGCTTCGTCCTCGCAGAGCAGGCACTCGATACCCAGGCTCATGTCATCGAGGCGCCCCGCCGCATTCAGGCGCGGGCCGAGAATGAAGCCCAGGTCGGTCGAAGTGATGCGCCCATGCTGCTTGCCGGCCACTTCCAGCAGCGCACGCAGGCCGGGCCGCGCACGGCCGGCGCGAATGCGTGCCAGGCCCTGGTGCACCAGGATGCGGTTGTTGGCGTCCAGCGGCACCACGTCGGCGACGCTGCCCAAGGCCACCAGATCGAGCAGTTCGCCCAGGTTCGGCTCAGGCCGTTCGGCGCTGAACCAGCCCAGCTCGCGCAGCCGCGCACGCAGCGCCAGCAGCACGTAGAAAATCACCCCGACGCCGGCCAGGGATTTGCTCGGGAAGCTGCAACCCGGCTGGTTGGGATTGACGATGGCGTCAGCGGCCGGCAACTCGTGGCCCGGCAGGTGATGGTCGGTGACCAGTACCTTCAGCCCGGCTGCCTTGGCAGCCGCCACGCCTTCGATACTGGAAATGCCGTTGTCCACGGTGATCAGCAACTCGGGCTCGCGGGTCAGCGCCACGGCGACGATTTCCGGGGTCAGGCCATAGCCGTACTCGAAGCGGTTGGGCACCAGATAATCGACATGGGCGGCGCCCAGCATGCGCAGCCCGAGCAGGCCAACGGTGCTGGCGGTGGCGCCGTCGGCGTCGAAGTCGCCGACGATCAGCATGCGCTGGCGTTGCCGCAGACCCTCGACCAACAGCTCGACCGCCGCCTCGATGCCCTTGAGCTGAGTGAACGGAATCAACCGCGCCAGGCCCTTCTCCAGTTCCACTGCCGAGAGCACCCCGCGAGCGGCATAAAGGCGGGTCAACAGGGGCGGCAGATTGCCCAGGTCGGGCAAGGAAGCGGGAAGCGGGCGGGACTCGATACGCATGGAGGTGGTTTTCTACTCGTACGGTTACACAGGATCAGTGTCCGGCCGAAAGCCAGACACGAGTGACATCAGTTGCTCTGCGCGCGCTCGCCGGCCAGCCATTCCACCGGGATTTCGTGCTGGCCACGCTCGTCGGTAACGAACAGTTCGCCGTCGCTGATCATCACGCTCCAGCTCAGTGAACGCGGCAGATCCTGGGACAGTTCAGCCAAGGCTTCCTGGCCCAGGGAGATGACGTTGATGTTCTTCAGGCTGCGCACCGGATCCAGGCATTTGCTCTGCCAGACGCGCAGGTTGCCGTAGGCCACCAGGCTGAATTTCTCGGTACGCCGCGAGCACCAGGTGATGCGCTCGCTGTCCGGCTGGCCGACTTCGATCCAGTGCAGCACACGCCCATCCAGGCTCTTTTCCCACAGTGCCGGCTCGTCGACGTCGGACAGGCCACGGCCAAAGGCCAGGTGTTCCTGATAGAACAGCGCATAGGCGATCAGCCGCGCTGCCAGGCGCTCCTCGGTTTCCGAAGGATGGCGGGCCACGGTAAAACGCAGGCTTTCGTAGATGCTGCGATCGATATCGGTGAGATTGAGATCGATCTTGTAGGTCGTGGACGGCTGGGCCATGGCGCACTTCTTGGAATCTGGAAAAGTGCGCCAGTCTATCAGGCCGGCCAGGAGCGTGGGCAGAGCGCTGCCCAAAGGCGGCGCCTGCCACGGGTCAGGCGGTCAGGAATCGCTCTTCCAGTCCGGGTAGCGGCGCTCTGCCGGCGCCGGTGGGAAGTACTGGTAGAGCCAGGTTTCGCTGAGCACTTCCTTGTTGTCGACGCGGCGCAGGTAGGCGCGCATGTTCACCGGCTCGACACTGTCGCTGGTGGGGAACCAGTCGAACTGCGCACGGAAGCCTTCGACGTCCGGGTAGAGGGCCAGGATGCTGAAATCCTTGGCCTCGCCGTGGGAGGCCTCGACCACCACCTCGACCTGGGCCTTGGCGTCCATCTTGGCCAGCGGGCCGCCGGTAAAGTCGATGGCGAAGCGCCGTGCCCATACCTTCGGCCAGTGCTCGCCGGGTGCCCAGCCAAGGGTGAAGCCGCCCATGCCGGAGCGGGTGGCATGCACCTGGGCCAGGGTCGGCTTTACCGGTGGCAGCGCGGCCCAGTGCAGCTTGTAGCCGAAGTTCAGCGAGGTACCGGGCTCGATCGGCTGTTTGGGGTTCCAGAAGCAGACGATGTTGTCCATGGTCTCGCCGGTGGTGGGGATCTCCAGCAGGTCGATGCTGCCCTCGCCCCACTGGGTGGTCGGCTCGACCCACAGGCTCGGCCGGCGGCTGTACCAGACCACGGTGTCCTGGTAGGACTTGAAGTCATGGTCGTACTGCACCAGGCCGAAGCCTTTCGGGTTGGTATCGGCGAAGGCGTTGAACTGCAGTTTCTCCGGGTTGTTCAGCGGCCGGCAGACCCACTCGCCATTGCCACGCCACATGGACAGGCGATCGCTGTCGTGAATCGCCGTGGCGATGAAATCGCACATGCGTCGCTCGTGGCCACCGCAGGAGAACATGCTGGTCATCGGCGAGATACCCAGCTGCTTGATGGTCTTGCGGGCGTTGATGTGGGCATCGATATCCATCACCACGCGGTCTTCCAGGCAGTCGATATCGAAGCGGAAGGCGCCGGTGGCACTCGGCGAGTCGAGCAAGGCGTAGAGCACGAAGCGGGTGGCGTCCTTGTCCGGCGTCTCGAACCAGAACTCGGTGAAATCGGGGAACTCTTCCGGGGTATCGGTGAAGGTATCGACCGCCAGGCCACGGGCCGACAGGCCGTACTGGCCGGTGTTGTCCACCGCACGGAAGTAGCTGGCACCGAGGAACGACACGATGTCGTACTTGGCGATGTTCGGCTGCTTGAACACCTTGAGGCCAGCGAAACCCAGGTCGCCCTTGAGCTGGGAAACATCCACGCCGCTCTTGCCGTAGTCGAACAGGTCGGGCCGGAAATGCACCTCGCGGGCCTGGCGGCTCTTCGGGTCGACGGCGTGCATGCGCACCGGCTGGCGGAAGCCCATGCCGACGTGGAAGAACTGCACGTCCAGCTGGCCGCCCAGTTCGTTCCACAGCGAATGGGCCGGGTCGTACTGAATGGCGTTGAACTGTTGCGGCGTCAGCTCGGCGAGGGTTTTCGGCAACACCTCGGCGGTACTTTTGTAAGCCCTGCCGGCCAAGCTCTTGGCGCGGGCCTGCAGTTGCTTGAAGTCGAAGGGTTCGGCTTCACCGTCAGCGGTCTTGGCGAAGCTGTGCAGGCTGAACAGGCTGGCCGGCAGGCCACTGGCGGCGGCCAGCATCATGGAGGCTTTGAGAAGGTTACGTCTATGCATGGGCGCCCCTGAATAGGTATGGAATCTAGGCACCGCCCCTGCAGGGCGATGGAAAAATACCTACAACAGATAGCCCTACCGCCACATGGTTCCGCGCTGAAAGTGCAACCGGCGGTAAACAGCGCCAGCGGCACAAGCGAAACGCTAGCGCGCCGCCTTGAGCAACGTACGGATGGCCTTGCGATCACGCTTGCGGTCGCGCTTGTCGAGTACATCAAGAAAGGCGATGGAATCGAGGCCATTGAGCGTGGTCTTCGGGCTGACGATCTTGCGCTTGGGGTTGGCACCGTGCTCGAGCAGCAGCTTCACCAACACGGGCTCGTTATAGAGGATGGCGCCATTGAGCGCCGATAGCCCCATCTGATCCGGCTCGTCGACCGGGCAGCCGGCCTCCAGCGCCTGTTTCATCTGCGCCAGCGCCATGTCCTTGCGCGCTTCGGACTCGCCGTAGGCGGCCGCCATCAGCGTCAGGGTCGGTGCCTGCATGCCGGCATTGCCAAGCACGCAGCCGCGCTCGTCCATCACCTGCAGGCCATGGTCTTTCTGCACGTCCTCGGCATGCACGAGGCCCGTTGCCAGCAGGCACGCCGTTAGAAGTCTAAATCGCATAACGTTTCTCCAGGGTGCTGTAGCCCATGCCCGCGCCTTTATTGACCTTGAGCTGCACGGCGACCCGTTCCTTGAGCGCCTCGACGTGGCTGATCACGCCGATCATCTTGCCGCTGGCGTTGAGATTGTCCAGGGCATCGAGGGCCACTTCCAGGGTTTCGCCGTCCAGGGTGCCGAAGCCTTCGTCGAGAAACAGCGAGTCGATGCGCGTCTTGTGGCTGACCAGATCGGAAAGTGCCAGGGCCAACGCCAGGCTGACCAGAAAACTCTCGCCGCCGGACAGGGTTCGCGTGTCGCGCGCCACGTCGCCCTGCCAGGTATCGATCACTTCCAGCTCCAGTTCACCGAGGGATTTGCGCGCCAGCTGGTAACGGCCGTGCAGGCGCTGCAGTTGCCCGTTGGCCAGGTGGACCAGATGGCCGAGGGTCAGGCCCTGGGCGAAGCGCCGGTACTTGGCGCCGTCGGCCGAGCCGATCAGGCTGTTGAGCTGCTGCCAGTTGTCGTACTCGCCCTGCTGCCCGGCGATGGCCTCGAACAGCGCCTGCTGGTTGAGCCGGCGCTGATCATCACCCTGTAGTTGCCCGCGGATCTCGCCCTGGCGTTGACCGAGCTGCTTCAGGCTCGCCTGCAGGCTCTGCAGGTGTTCGTCCAGATACTCGGCGCTGTGTTCGGTCTGCGGCTCGGCACGCAGTGTGGCCAGTTGCGCCTGGGCCGAAGCCTGCAGGGCATGAGCTTCGGTCCGGGCCTTTTCCAGGCGCTGCTTGAGTGCCTGCAACTGTTCGCGCTGCCCGTCATGGAGCAAAGCGCCGAGAAACGCCGCTTCGTCTGCGAACGGGCTGCCGACCAGCGCCGCCTGCCACTGTTGGGCTGCGGCCTGCTCGGCTTCACCCAGCGCCTGCTGCTGGCGGGCGATGCCCTCCAGGGTGATGCGCAGCTCCAGGCAACGCCGCTCGGCGCTCTGCCAGCCCGCCTGGGCGGACTCGAGGCCTGCGGCGGCCTGTTCCATAGACTCGGCGGCCAGCGGCTCACCCCCCGCTTCCTGCCAGCGGGCCTGCCACTGTTGCGCCTGCTTGTCGGCTTCACGGGCCTGGTGCTGCAAGGTCGGCAGTTGTTGCGCCAGCGCCTGACGCCGCTGCTGGGTTTGCTGCCAGCCGGCAGCCTCGGCCTGGCGGGCGGCCAGCCACGCGGCGCCGTCTTCGGGCAGCCCATGGCCGAAGGCGCCCAATTGCGTCGCCAGCTCGGCCTCGAGCGCATCCAGGCGCTCGCGCTGGGCGATCAGCTGTTCGTCCAGAGCCTGCTGGGCGGCCTGCGCCAGATCACGGTCATGCTCGATGGCAGCCTGCTGATGCTGCGCCGCGGTGTGTTTCTGGCTGGCGATGCTGGCGTCCTGGCACGCGCGCTCGAGTTCGCCCTTGAGCCCATCGAGGGCTTTGAGCGTGGCATTGATCTCCACGTGCTCGGTGAGCTGGCGGGTTTGTGCGGCGGCGAGCGCCTGGTCGTCTTCGGGCAGCGGGTCGAGGCTTTCACCCATGCGCTGCCAGGTGGTCGCCAGGGTATCGAGCTGACGCTGCAGGTCCTGATCCTGCTCCTGGCTCTGGATGACCTGGGTCTGCAGGGTAGCGACCTGGCTGCTGAGCTGCTGCCCCTGCTCGGTGAGGGCGTCGAGCGCCTGCCGGGCTTCGTCGCGCTCACCCTGGGTGGCCGAAACGTCCAGGGCCTGATAGGCCTCGATGGCCGGGTGGTCGGTAGAGCCGCACAGCGGGCAAGGCTCGTCGGCCTGCAACTGCGCGCGATAGGTTTCCAGCGCGCGGATGCGCTGTTCCTGCTCGAGCAGCTTTTCCTGGTCGGCCAGGCGCTGCTTGACCTCGCGGTAGCGCTCGCGCAAGGCCGAGCGTTCGGCCTCCCTTTCAGCCAGGCTGTGCTGCTGGCGAGCCAGGCTGGCCGCCGTGCGCTGGCGCTGCTGCAGCAACTGGCTACGTCGTTCGGCCAGCTGCGCCAACTGCTCCAGGGCGCTGCCGCGGGCGTGCACCTGTTGCCAGCTCTCGCGCCACTGCGCCTCGCTACGCCCAGCCAGAGTTGCCTGCCAACGTCCCTCGACCTCACTGACCGCCCGCTCGGCCTCGGCTTTCGCCTGGGCGGCAGCCTGCATTGACTGGGCAAGACCGCTCAGTTGCCCGGTGAACTGCTGCAGCTGGTCGGCGCCAGCCTGCTGGCGGGCCTGCAAGCTGGCGAGGGATTCACGTACCTGATCACGGGCCTGGAAGGCTTGCTGCCAGCCGCTGAGCTGGGCAGCCAGGCGTTCGTGGTCAGCCGTGGCCTGCAACTGCGCATCCAGTGCCTGGCAGTCGGCATCGAGCCGTTGCACTGCCTGCTGTTTAGCCAATGCCAGGGCCGCACTGGCCCGGGTGGCCTGCTCGAGGCTACCCCGCCAGTGTGCCTGCGCTTCGGCAAGTTGCTGCTGATGGCTGCGCTGCTGTTCTTCATTGGCGGCCAGCACCCGGGCAGCCTCGCGGCGGGCCTTGTATAGCGGCTGCAAGCGCTGTGCGGGTTCGCTCAGTTGCAGGCGCGCCAGCTGGTCGGCGGCATCGCGCTCGGCCTGCGCAGCTGCATCGACCTGGGAGGCGGCCGCGCTTACCTGTGCTTCGGCGCGCGCCAGGTCGGTCAGCCACTGGCGCTGTCCACCGGCCTCGATGAAGGCAGCTTGCGTCGCTTCCTCCTCGACCGCCAACTGCGCCGCCTCGTCGGCGAGCGCCTGGCGCTGCTCGTGATCGAGCAATTCGACGCCTTCGGCGCGAGCACGCAGTTGATCGAGTGCGGTTCTCACCTCACGGGTCTGCTCGAACACGCGCTGGGAAATCAGCCCGTAGATATCGGTGCCGGTCAGCTCTTCGAGCAGTTCGGCGCGCTGGTTGGCGGAGGCTTCGAGGAACGCCGCGAAGCCGCCCTGGGCCAGCAGCATCGACTTGGTGAAGCGGCCGAAATCCAGACCGGTCAGGCGCTCCACCTCTTTGGGCTTTTCGCTGAGCTTGTCGGTGATGATCTCGCCGTCCAGCCGCGCCAGCTCGGCCTTGGCGCCCTGCAACGCGCCGTCGGCCCTGTCCCGCGCCCGGCGCTGGCTCCAGAAGGCGCGATAGCCCTGCCCCTTGACCTCGAACTCGACCTCGGCCAGGCACTCGGCCGTATGCCGGGTCATCAGCTCGTTCTCGCCGCCGACCTTGTCCATACGCGGGGTGCGGTGATACAGCGCCAGGCAGATGGCATCGAGCAGCGTGGTCTTGCCCGCCCCGGTCGGCCCGATGATGGCGAACAGGCCATTGCTGGCGAAGGGTTCGGCAGTGAAATCGATCTTCCACTCGCCCTTCAGCGAGTTGAGGTTCTTCAGGCGCAGGCTGAGGATTTTCATGGCGGCAGGGCTGGGCTCGAAACGGTAGCAGACGGCTATTGTGGCATTGTTGCCGGCTCACCGGGCCTTGCGGCAACTCAGATGGTTTGACGCGCGAGGTAACAAAAACGTCCTGTTACATCCGCAACAGGCGGTTAACGTGAAAGGCCCGCTTATCAGGAGAGATTCGCCATGACCCGTCCCGTTCATCTTTTGCTCGGTGGTATCGCACTCGGTCTCGCCAGCCTCGGCGCCCAGGCGGCGGATGCCCTGCCCCAGGCACAGTGGCCATTCACGGCCGAGCCACGTGCCACCCTCGATGAGCCCTGGGCAATGACCTTTCTGCCCGACGGCACGCTGCTGGTCACCGAGAAACGCGGCGTGCTCAAGCATGTCGACCCCAAGAGCGGTAAAAGCAGCGATATCGCCGGCGTACCGGAAGTGGCGTATGGCGGCCAGGGCGGCTTTGGCGACGTGATCCTGCACCCGGACTTCGCCAACAATCACTACGTCTATATCAGCTATGCCGAAGCTGGTGAGAGCGATACCCGCGGCGCCGCAGTGGCACGCGCCAAGCTGCAGCTCAACGAAGATGGCGGTGGCGCGCTGACCGAGCTGAGCGTGATCTGGCAGCAGACGCCCAAAGTCAGCGGCAGCGGCCACTATGGCCATCGCCTGGCCTTCGGCCCCGATGGCAAATTGTGGATCACCTCCAGCGAGCGGCAGAAATTCACCCCGGCGCAAGATATGAAAGCCAACCTTGGCAAGCTGGTTCGGCTCAACGATGACGGTAGCCTGCCGGGCGACAACCCGTTCGCCGACCAGGGCGGCGTGGCCGCGCAGGTGTGGTCGCTGGGCCATCGCAATATGCTCGGTATCGCCTTCGATGCAGACGACAAGCTGTGGGTGCACGAGATGGGCCCAGCTGGCGGCGACGAGTTGAACCTGATCAAGCGTGGCGAAAACTACGGCTACCCGGTGGTTTCCAACGGCGATCACTACGACGGCAAGCCGATCCCCGATCACGACACCCGCCCCGAATTCGCGGCCCCGAAGATCACCTGGACCCCGGTCATCTCGCCGGCGGGCTTCGTAATCTACCAGGGCGATCGCTTCCCGGGCTGGGATGGCGCCGGGCTGATCGGTGGGCTGTCGTCCCAGGCGCTGGTGCGCGTGGCCTTCGACGGCGACAACGCCCGCGAGGCCGAGCGCTACGACATGGGCGCGCGCATCCGCGAAGTGGAGCAAGGCCCGGATGGCAGCGTGTGGCTGCTGGAAGACGGCAGCGGCGGCAGGCTGCTGGAGTTGCAGCCCAAGTAGCCGAACGGCCGCAGCGTTCCCGCGTGTCGCTTCGCTCAACCCCAGGCCAGCAAGGCGTCGCCCACAAAAAACCGCAGCCAGGCTGCGGTTTTTTGTGTCTGGCGTTCGGTTCAGTAGACGAACGTCAGCAGCACATTGAACACCAGCGCCGCCACGAAGCCGATGGGCGCGGCCTTGAACAGCAGTTGCGGGAACAGCGAGGTGCGGCTCTGCTCCGAGGTGCACGAACCGAGGATCAGGCTGCCGCCCGAGGAGAATGGCGAAATCGATGTGGCTTGCGCACCGACCACGATGGCGACGAACAGCACCATCGGCTCCAGGCCCAGCGATTGCGAGATGGGCAGCACCATGGGGAACAACGCCGGCGTCACCACCCCCAGGGTGCTGGAGAACAGCGACATGAAGGCCGCCACCACGCCAAATACCACCGGCACCAGAAGCGGGGGAATGCTGCCGCCGATCCACGAGGCCAATACGTCGATGGTGCCGGCCTTGATCGCCACCGAGATCAGCATGCCCACGCCGCAGATCATGATCAGCGTGCCCCACGGCACCGAGGCCATGGCCTTGCGCTCGTCGCCGAGTTTGAGCAGCAGGGCGATGACCGAGAAGATGCTGGCGATCAGGCCAATATCCATCTTCGCGTTGATGAAGGTGATGGTGCCGTTATCCGGCAGCGCGATATGGGCAATGGGCGCGGCCAGCACGATGGCCATCATCGCCAGGGTCAGCCACAGGGTGATTTTCTGCTCCCGGTTCAGTGCCGTTGGCTCGCTGGCATCGAACATAGCGGTTTTCATCGCACGGCCTTCACGGGTCAGGAAGGCGAACACCGAGATCACCACCAGTGGAATGATCAGAGTGCTGACGAAGATGCCGAAGGCGTTGATAAAGGCATCATTGTCGCTGATCCCCGCGTTGGTCATCAGGCCGCGAAAGATGATACCGCTCTGGCTGGACATGAAGTTGGCACCGCTCAGGGCACCATAGTTGACCGCCATGCCGCCGACGATCAGGCCCATGCCGGTGCGCTGGCAGAGCAGCAGGGTGATCGGCGCCATGAACGCCAGCACGGTGTAGTAGCCCGCCCCCATCGCAGCGATCAACGTGGCGGTGAAAAACACCGCGAAGGGCAGCAATTGCGGCATCTTGCGGCAGTGGTAGATCAGGTGTTCGGCGAGCTTTTCCAGGGTACCGTTGACCGTGGCGAAGCTGTAGAACAGGCACACCGAGAAGATGATGAAGAAGATCTTCAGCGGCCACATGCCGATCACATCGGAAGGGCTCAGGCCCATGCCGAAACAGCCGATCAGGTAGGCGAAGGCAATGGCGAACAGCCCGATGTTGATCTTGGTCTTGTAGCCGAGGGCGACCGCGACCACGATGGCCGCGACGACGATGATGCTCATCATGATGAGGGGTTTCCTATTGTTGTTCGAATGGGATCAGCGGTTGTTGGGAAAACCGAAAAGGCGCGCTGGATTGGCGACCAGAACCTGATGACGCTCGGCCCCATCCGGCAACAGCGCCTCGATCAATTCGAACTGCTCGGCATAGTCTGTCCGATCTTCGAATTGGGTGTTGGGCCAATCGCTGCCCCATAGAAAGCGCTCGCTACCGCCGGCCGCTGCCTGCAGCTGCGCCACTACGGCGGCGCACTGCACCGGGTCGGTCTTGCTGCGGTAGGCAGCCGACAGCTTCAGCCACACCCGCGAGTCGCCGAGCAGTTGCAGAAACGCCTGGTGGCCCGGGTTTTGTGCATCGATACCGCCGGTTGGCAGACCAAAATGGTCAATGACTACATTCACGCCCGTGGCGACGATGGCCGGCACGATCTGCGCCAGATCCTCGATGCCACGCTGAATTTCCACCTGCCAGCCACGCCCCGCCAGGCGCTCGAACAAGGCGTTCCACGCCGGGCCGGTGTAGTCCTGCAGCTGCTTGCCGATCAGGTTCAGGCGAATGCCCACCACGCCCGCTGCGGCGAGCTCGTCCAGCTCTGCATCGCTGACGGCCACATCGACCACCGCCACAGCACGCAAGCGCGCGGGATGGCGGCGCAGCGCCTCGACCATGAAGTGGTTATCCGTACCGAGAAAGCTCGGCTGAATCAGCACGCCGTGGGACAGCCCAAAACGATCCAGATGCTCGAGGTATTGCTCGACCAACGCATCGTAATGGGGGCTGTAACGGCGGTTGGCGACCATCGGCAGATCCTGGCGAAAAATGTGCGCATGGGTGTCGATGCCGGTGATGACCGGGCTGGGAATGCTCATTGAGGCGTTACCTGATCGATTGTTGTGAAGGCCGCCATCCGGGCTGACCCTTGTTATCACGACATGTAGTCATATATATGAATAGTTGACCATATATTCGCTTCAGCCGTTCTGTCAATCGATCTGCCGATGGTAGAGTGGCGCCAGCCTGTGCAACCGGACACCAAGACGCGATGACCCTCGGATACGACGAACGCCTGCCGCTCTACCAACGACTGCGCGAGGAAATGCTCGCCAAGATCGCCGCTGGCGAGTGGTCGCCTGGTGCGCCAATTCCCACCGAAGCGGAATTGACCAAGCTCTATGGCGTGGCCATCGGCACGGTGCGCAAGGCGGTGGATACGCTGGTGAACGAAGGGCTGCTGCTGCGCAGCCAGGGCCGTGGCACCTTCGTGCGCCGGCCGAATTTCGATGCATCGCTGGCGCGTTTCTTTCGCCAGGTGAATGCCCGCGGCGGCCAGGAGATTCCCACCAGCCGGATTCTCTCCAAGGCATTGCAAAAGCCCTCCAAGGAGATCGCCAAGGCGCTCGCCCTGAACAGTGGTGAACAGGTGCTGCGCCTGGAACGCCTGCGGGTGGTCGAAGAGCGTACCCTGTTTCACGAGGAAATCTGGCTGCCCGCTTCGCGTTTCATCGTGCTGCTGGATATCGACTCGTCTACCTTCGGCGACCTGCTCTACCCCTTCTACGAGAAGCAGTGCGGCCAATGCATCGCCTCGGCGCGGGAAACCCTCACGGTTGGCTGTGCCGACGCCGAAATGGCGGGCACCCTGGCCATCGGCGAGGGCGATCCTATCGTGGTGATCGAACGCACCGCCCTGGGCTACGACCGCAGCCCGCTGGAGTACCGCCTGTCGCGCGCCGCGGCGGCCAACTTCCGCTACCAGATCGATATCTGCTGACCCCTCCCCGCTCGACCCTGACCACTCGCTATCCGACTCTGGTCCGTACGGTTTCAGCCCACAGCAGGCTGCGCTGAGGCGCTCCTGCGACAGATACCTGAGATCCTCAAAGCCCTGTAGCCAAGGGCTTTCAGCCGTGTAGCGGTTAAAAAACGTCAAGCCCGCATCTTTTCGATTTACGCCGAGCCACTGAAGTGCTATCAGAGCTGAAAGATCGCTGCCGCCTCGCGCCGGCTGCCCCTACAAGAACAACACGATCAGGAATGCCACCATGAACAGCTTGCGTCGCTTGCCGATCAATCGTCGTCTGTGGCTCATCATCGCGATGCCAGTGCTGATGCTGGTGTTGCTCGGTGCCTACATGCTGCACCAGATCAACACCGATCTGTACGCCGGCAAGGCCGAAAAGACCCAGCACGTGGTGCAGACCGCCGTCGGCATCCTCAGGTACTACCAGGGTCTGGAAGCCAGCGGCAAGCTGAGCCGCGAGCAGGCGCAGCAGCAGGCGAGCGAGGTGATCCGTGGCCTGCGCTATGCCGGCCAGGAGTATTTCTGGATCAACGACCAGACGCCGACCATGATCATGCACCCGACCAACGCCAAGCTTGAAGGCCAGAACCTCTCCGCCCTCAAGGACCCGGACGGCAAGGCGCTGTTCAACGACATGGTAGCCATCACCAGAAGCCAGGGCGCCGGCCCCGTCGATTACCGCTGGCCCAAGCCGGGCGCCAGCGAGCCGGTTCCGAAGATTTCCTATGTCGAGCTGTTCCAGCCCTGGGGTTGGATCATAGGTTCGGGCGTGTACGTCGACGACGTGCAGGCCGAGTTCAAGTCCCAGGCCTTGAAGGCCTTGGCCATCGGCGTACCGGCCACCCTGCTGCTGATCACCCTGGTGGTGATGATTTCGCGCAGCATCGCCGTGCCTCTCCAGCAGGCGGTGAAGGCAATGGCCAATATCGCCAGTGGCGAAGGCGACCTGACCCACCAGCTCGATGACCAGGGCCGTGATGAACTGGCCACCCTGGCCGGGCACTTCAACGCCTTCACCGGCAAGATGCGCCAGGTGATTCGCCAGCTGCTCGACTCCGCCGCCTCCCTCGACCAGGCCGCTTGCTCGCTCGGCGACATCTCCAGCGCAGCGCAGCAGCACAGCCAGCAACAGGCCCAGCAGATGGAGCTGGTCGCCACCGCGGTCAACGAAGTCACCTACGGCGTGCAGGATGTGGCCAAGAACGCCGAGCACGCCTCCAGTGAAGTGCACACTGCCGAAGAGCAGGCGCGCCAGGGCCAGCACAATATCGATGCCAGCCTGCAGCAGATCGACCAGCTGTCCGCCACTATCGACAAGGCCGTGGCGGTGATCGAATCGCTGGCCAGCGAAAGCACCCAGATCGGCGGGGTACTGGAGGTGATCCGCTCGATTGCCGAGCAGACCAACCTGCTGGCACTCAACGCCGCCATCGAGGCCGCCCGTGCCGGCGAACAGGGCCGCGGCTTTGCCGTGGTCGCCGATGAGGTGCGCCTGCTGGCCCAGCGCACGCAGAAATCCACCGCCGAGATCCAGGGCATGATCGAGCGCTTGCAGGGCAACTCCCAGGCCGCGGTGAAGGCCATCAGCGACAGCAGCCAGGCCTCGCGCCTGACCGTCGAGCAGGCCAGCCAGGCCGGTGAAAGCCTGGCGCAGATCGCCCAATCGCTGCGCAACCTGACCGGCCTCAACGCCTCGATCGCCAGTGCCACGCTGCAGCAGTCCCATGTGGTCGACGACATCAACCAGAACGTCACTCAAACCGCTGCGCTGGCTCACAGCACCGCCGAGTCGGCCGAGCAGTCGAGTGCTGCCAGCCAGCACCTCAAGCAACTGGCCGAGCAACTCGGCCGCCTGCTGGGGCAGTTCCGCATCTGAGGTATGCCCGGCCTGAACGCAGCCACCTCGCACGCGTTCCGGCCGGGATCCCGCAGCCTCGCCGCACACAGGCGCCTCAGCCGAACGGCGGGCCATAGAGGGCCGCTATAGCATCAATTAGCCACCACAAAACGCTTGCTTTGCGCCATGGAAGGATTAGCCTCAGCGCTCCCGGCCCGCGTCCCTATAAGCGGGCCGATCGGTTTATCGAGCCGGCTTTCTCTCTCCCATAGGTACACTCAAGATGTCGCAACCCCTAACGATCGCCCAGCGCCTGGCCATGGGTTTCGGGCTGGTGCTGTCATTGATGATTCTGGTCGCCCTGGTCGGTATCCAGCGCGTGCAGGTGATCGACAGCAGCCTCAGCGAAGTCAACGAGGGCGCCAGCCTCAAGCAACGCTATGCGATCAACTTCCGCGGCAGCGTGCACGACCGTGCCATCGCCATCCGAGACCTGGTCCTGGCCCGCGAGCCCGCGGCACTGAACACCCAGTTGCAGAACATCGAGCGCCTCAACACCTTCTACCAGGAATCGGCCGCCCCACTCGACAGGCTGGTTGCCGCCGCCAATTCGAGTGCCGAAGAGCAACGCCAGCTCGGCCAGATCAAGGCCATCGAAAGCAGTGCCCGCGAACTGACCCAACGGCTGATCGACCAGCGCCAGAGCGGCGACATCGAGGGCGCGCAGACGCTGCTGTCACGTGAAGTGGCCGCTGCCTACCTGGAGTGGCTCAAGCACATCAACGCCTTCATCGACCTGCAGCAGAAGGACATCACCACCAGCCTGGATGGCGTGCGTGCCACCGCGGGCAGCTTCGGCTTGCTGATCGTGGCGGTCACCAGTGTGGCGATCCTGCTCAGCGTGTTCGTCTCGTTGCTGATCATCCGCCGCCTGCGCTCGACCCTCGGCGCCGAGCCCCACCAGGTCGCCGAGGTCATCCAGCGCCTGGCCGGCGGAGCCCTCGATCAACGCATCGAGACCCGCTACCCGAACAGCGTGATGGGCGCGGTCAAGGACATGAGCGCACGCCTTGGCGACACCATCGCCCAGGTACGCAGCGCCGCCAGCGAGCTGAACCTGGCCTCCGACCAGCTGCGCGCCACCTCGGCCAACAACAACCGCCAGTTACAGGCGCAGTCCGAAGAAGCCGAGCAGATGGCCGCGGCCATCAACCAGATGGCCGCAACGGTCAATGAAGTGGCCGGCTATGCCGGCACCGCGGCCTCGGCCACCCGCAACGCCGATGGCGAAGTGGAAACCGGCAGCCAGTTGGTGACCCAGGGCGGCCAGGCGATTCAGGAACTGGCCAGGGTGCTCGACTCGGCCGCCGAGCGGGTCGAACAACTGGCACGCGACAGCAGCAACATCGAGACCATCATCGCGGTGATCACCTCGATCGCCGACCAGACCAACCTGCTGGCCCTCAACGCCGCCATCGAGGCCGCCCGGGCCGGTGAACATGGCCGCGGCTTCGCCGTGGTGGCCGACGAGGTGCGCTCCCTGGCCAACCGCACGCAGACCTCGACCCGGGAAATCAGCGGCATGATCGAGCAACTGCAGGCTGGCGCCAGCGGTGCCGCGCAGATCATGCAGACCAGCAGCCAGATGGCCCGCAAGACGGTCGAGCAGACCGCCGAGACCGAGCAGGCCCTGGGCCGCATTCGCCAGGAAGTCGGCGCCATCAAGGACATGAACGCGCAGATCGCCAGCGCCGCTCAGCAGCAGAGCCTGGTGGCCGAAGACGTCAACCAGAACATCAGCCGCATTCACGCCAGCACGGTGGAAACCACGGCCGGCTCCACCCAGGTGTCGGCGGCCAGTGAAGAACTGTCGTCGCTGGCACGCCGGCTGATCGAGCGGGTGAGTTTCTTCAGGGTCTGAGAGCCTGCTCATGACCTTTATGAGCGTAAAGCGGCAGCGGCAAGGCGGAAGCGGCCATCGTTGCTTTACCTGTGGGAACGGGCGGGGACGCCCAGTCCATGCCCGTGATTTTTTTCGCGGGCATGGCCCGCTCCCACAGATAATCACCAGCCACCCTAACGGGGGCGACCGGCCGCTCCCGCCACTTAGCTGCCGAAATAGACGAACCTGGGCTGAAAGATCATAAAACAGGTCTGAATTAGGCCGGGTCGTCGCGCAGCTCAGCCAACACCTTGCCGTAAAGCCCTTGCAGGCGCTGCGCTTGCTCGGGTTCCAGGGTTTCGCTGGCCAGGCGCTGTTCGAACACCTGCTCGGGCGTCAGCTCGTCGAGCATGCCCTGCTCGCCCTGCAGGCTGGCGACCGCCGTACCACGGGCGCGGCGAATGCGCAGCACCTCCACCGGCAAGCCTTCGCACAGCGCGGCTATGCGTACCTGCAGGTCGCTCAGGTAATCGTCCATCTCGACCTGCACTTCCAGCCATACAGGGCGCTCGGCGCTGCCCTCGTGCGCCGCCTCGGCAAGCGCCGCTGGCAAGGTTTTCAGCGAGCCGCGCAGCGACTGCAGGGCCTGCCAACGGGGTACCGGCAAGGCGCGCACCTCACCCAGGCCACCCTCGTCCAGGTCGACCAATAGCACTTCCTTCTGCTGGCGGGCTTCGTCGAAGCTCAGCGGGATCGGCGAGCCGCTGTAGCGGATATGCTCCAGGCCGCCGACCTTCTGAGGCCGGTGGATATGCCCCAGGGCGATGTAATCGACCGCGGGGAAGGACGAGGTCGGGAAAGCTTCCAGCGCGCCAACGTAGATCTCGCGCACCGACTCGCTGGCGCTGGCGCCTACGGTGGTCAGGTGACCGGTGGCGATGATCGGCAGCGCTGCACCAAGCTCGCTACGGCGCGCCAGGGCCAGTTCATGGAGCGCCTGGTAATGAGCGTGAATGGCTTGCTGCAACGACAGTTGCTTGTCCGCTGCGCTCTGCCCCGCTTCGCTGCGCAGCACATCGCGGGGGCGGATGAACGGAATGGCGCAGAGCAGCGCCGCCGGCCGGCCATCGGCGCCATCGAGCACCAAGAGCTGTTCGTGCAGGTTGGCGCCGACGCCGGGAATCACCCGGGTGCCGAGCTGCGCCAGCA
Source organism: Pseudomonas sp. URMO17WK12:I2 (assembly GCF_003253735.1). Taxonomy (GTDB): domain Bacteria; phylum Pseudomonadota; class Gammaproteobacteria; order Pseudomonadales; family Pseudomonadaceae; genus Aquipseudomonas. The sequence continues at coordinate 808,418 of NZ_QKYW01000002.1, forward strand.
GGGTGCGGCTCTCGCCGAGCATGGCCACCGAATCATGGTTGCCGCCGAGCACCACGAGCTGGCAGCCGGTTTCGCGCAGGGCCACCACGAAGTGGTTGTACTGCTCGCGGGCGTAGCTGGGCGGCGAGCCGGTGTCGAAAATGTCCCCGGCGACCAATACCACCTGCACCTCATGCGCGCGCACCTGCTCGATCAGCCAGGCGCAGAACGCCTGGTGCTCGGCCTGGCGCGTCTTACCCATGAAATGCTGGCCCAGATGCCAGTCGGAGGTGTGCAGAAGGCGCATGCGGAGCTGAATCCCGTGGGTGAAAAATCCGCTCACCATGCCTTTTCGGCGCAGCCAAGGCAATGCCTTCACATCAGGTAACACACCCGGGAGGCACCGTACTTTCTGGCTTGCGCGATGATTTCCGGGATGGCTGCCGGCAGGCCCCGTTCCACAGGTCGCCCCTTGGCGAATAGGCTTCGGTCGGAAATCGCTCCCTCCCCTTGCCGACCTCGCCGAGGAGTATCCGCCGATGACAATTGCAGCCCTTCGCCCTATTTCCCTATGCGCCTCTGCGCTGGCCCTGTTCGCCCTGCTGCAGCCCGCTGCTCAGGCCCAGACCATCGCCCTCGACGTGCCCTACGTACCGACGCCGCAGCCGGTGGTGGCACGCATGCTGGAGATGGCCAATGTCGGCCCCGACGACTATGTAGTGGACCTGGGCTCCGGCGACGGCCGCATCGCCATCTCGGCGGTCAAGGATCGCGGCGCCAAGGCCGCCTATGGCATCGACCTCGACCCGCGGCGCATCGACGAAGCGCAGGCCAATGCCAAGCAGGCCGGCGTCGTCGACAAGGTGGTGTTCGAGCAGGGCGACCTGTTCGAGAAGGACATTGCCGAGGCCGACGTGCTGACCATGTACCTGCTCAACACCGTCAACATGCGTTTGCGCCCGGTGATTCTCGACAGCCTGCAGCCCGGCACCCGCGTGGTGTCCCACGCGTTCAGCATGGGGGACTGGGAGCCGGATCGCAGCGATATCGTCGAGGGTGCGCGCATCTATCTATGGGTAGTGCCGGCGAAGATTGCCGGTAGCTGGGTGATCGAACGCGAGAACGAGCGTTTTACCGTCGACCTCGATCAGCACTTTCAAGAAATCAGCGGCACCACCGAGCATCAGGAGCGCCTGCGCGGGCGCCTGAACGGCACCGAACTGCGCTTCGAGGTCGACGGCCAGCTGTACGTCGGCCAGGTGGAGGGTGATCGCATCGAACCGATTTCCGCCACAGGCGCGGTAGCCGATTGGCGTGCATGGCGGAGCTAAGCCATGACCACGACGACACGACAATCCGGCCTGTCGGTGATCGACGGCGTCGCCCTGCTGGTCGGGGTGGTGATCGGCGTCGGCATCTTCGGCTTTCCGCCCCTGGTGGCTCAGCATGCCGACAACGCTTTCGTGTATATCGGCCTGTGGCTGGCCGGCGGCCTGGTGATGCTGGTCGGCGCGCTATGCTACGCCGAACTGGGCGCGGGCTACCCGGATCGCGGCGGCGAATACCACTACCTCAACCTGGCCTGGGGCCGGCAGGTCAGCCTGCTGTTCGCCTGGGCCAGGGGCACGGTGATCCAGACCGGGGCGATCGCCGTGGTGGCGTTCATCTATGGCGACTATGCCCAGCGCCTGCTGCCGCTGGGTGAATACGGCAGCGCGTGGCACGCCACCCTGATGGTGCTGGCGCTGACCGCCCTGAATATCCTCGGCACCCACCAATCCAAGCGCCTGCAGGTGCTGTTCACCGGCATCACCCTGCTGGTGCTGGTCACGGTGGTTCTCGCCGGCCTGCTGCTGGCCGAACCGCTGGCCGAACCGCTGGCCGAGATAGCGCCGGCAGCGACCGGCAGCAGCAATAACCTGGCCGCCATGCTCGGCATGGGCATGGTGTTCGTGCTGCTCACCTACGGCGGCTGGAACGAAGCGGCATACCTGTCCGGTGAGCTGCGCAACCCGGGCCGCAACATGAGCCGCGTGCTGCTGCTCGGCACCCTGGTGGTGACCGGCGTGTACCTGCTGGCCAACCTGGTGTTTCTCAACATCTTCGGCCTGGAAGGCCTGCGCCAGTCCAGCGCCATCGGCGCCGACCTGATGACCATAGTCGCCGGTCCCTGGGGCGGTGTGCTGCTCAGCGTACTGATCTGCAGCACCGCGATCAGCACCCTGAACGCCACCATCCTCACCGGCTCGAGGGTGTACTACGCCCTGGGCCGTGACGTACCGCAGCTGTCGATGCTCGGTGCCTGGAATGATCGCGCCGCCACGCCGGTGCGGGCGCTGCTGGTGCAATGCGTGATCACCTTGCCGCTGCTGTTGTTCGGCGCCCTGAGCGAAAACGGTGTGCAGAGCATGGTCGCCTACACCGCACCGGTGTTCTGGCTGTTCATGTGCCTGACCGCCCTTGCGCTGCTGCGCCTGCGCCGCCTGCAGCCCAATCGCAACCGGCCGTTCAGCGCGCCGCTGTATCCGGTGCTGCCGCTGCTGTTCGCCGCCAGCTGCCTGGGGCTGTTCTGGGCAAGCGCCCTTTATGCGGGGGTTGGCGCCCTGCTGGGCCTGGCGATCCTGGCCGCCGGGTTGCCCCTGTTACTGCTGCAGCGGCCGGCCGAAGCAGTGGCGAGCGGTTCGAACTGAACGGGTTTCTGTGTTACACAACCAGTCCGTTTTCAGAGGAGACCGCCCGCCATGGCGCCGAAACCGCCCATCGAACTGCTGATCTGCGACTGCGACGGCGTGCTGATCGACAGCGAAATCATCGCCGAGCACCATCTGCACACAGCACTGGCAGAGTACTATCCGGCCCATGAGCTGGAGGTGGTACTGGCTGGCACCTTCGGCCTGCAGACCGCCGACATCATGGCCCGCGCCGAAGCGCATTTCGGCAAACCGCTGCCTGAAGGCTTTCTGGAGAAGAACCGCGCCATCACCAAGGCGCTGATCCGCGAACAGGTGCAGCCGATTGCCGGCGTGCGTGACGCGCTGCTGCAGATCGACCTGCCACTGGCCGTGGCCTCCAACAGCTATGCCGATGCGCTGGCCTTCGCCCTGCAGCGCTGCGACCTGGTCGAACGGGTCAACGTCGGCGCCTTTAGCGCCGATCAGGTGGAGCGACCGAAACCGGCACCGGATCTCTACCTGCTGGCCGCCGAACGCGCGGGCGTCGACCCGAGCCGCTGCCTGGTGGTCGAGGACAGCATCACCGGCGCCACGGCGGCGCTAACCGCCGGCATGCAGGTGATCGGCTTTCTCGGCGCCAGCCACATTCCGCCCGAGCATGGCGAAGCCCTGCGCCAACTGGGCGTGCATCACCTGATCGGGCGCATGAGCGAGCTGCCACCACTGGTAGAGCGCCTGCGCCACGGCAGCGACTAGAGGCTGATTTTAGAACCTGCTCACGATCTTTCAGCCCAGGTTCGTCGATTTTGGCAGCTAAGTGGCGATAGCGGCCGGTCGGCCGCTTTGGCTTCTTTGTGCTCCTCATGCCAGAGAATTATCAGGCGGCACCAATCGCCCCTTCAGAAGGCCGAGCGGAATCGTTGTGGAGAGGGTTGAGCGGCATGGATGCCGCGAGAGCCGCGATGGGCCAGGGACGGCCCTTCGCGGCGGGCCCTCGGAACAATGATGGAGCGAGGGAACCCCAGCGCAGCTGGGGCCGTATGTCGGGGCTAGACCTTTTGGTTTCTTTTGGGGCGATGCCAAAAGAAACCCGCTCGACAGAGCGGAACCGAACGTATCCACAACGCGATAACGCTGGCAAACCACAGGTCACGCATAGCGCGTGGAACGTAAAGAGCTCGCGGCTAAAGCCCCTCCTACGAATTACACGAACGACCGCTTCTGCCTTCTAGCTCCGCTTCATGCTCACAAAGATCATGAACAGGTTCTTAGGATTGGGCCGCGCCGTTACGGCGCTTCCACTCATCCACCACATCACCCATGGTGCGTGGTGCGCCGCTGCGAATCCAGGCCATGAACGGCCGGTCGAAACGAAAGTCGGCACCGCACTGCTCGGTCATGAAACGACGAACCTTCTGGGTGTTGCGGTAATCGCTGCTCACGGGCGTGTCGCGGGTGATGGCGCCGCCATGCCAATCAAAAGCCATGTTGCTTTCCTTGCCAATGGAGTCAGCTGTCACAGTACAGCAGGCTGTTGAAAAAACTACCTGCGCTGCCGCTGCTTCGCCTACGTTTTCAATAGCCTGCCAGCCAGCCGATCAGCGCACCAGCCAATACCACCAGCCACGGCGGCAGCTTGCCGGCCATCAGCGCCACCAGGGCAAGCAGCACCAGGGCGAAGTCCAGCAGATTGCCGACGGCGCCCGTGCCTACCGGTTGGTAGAGCGTGGCCAGCAGCAGACCGACCACGCCAGCATTCACCCCCGCCATCGCCGCCTGCAGCCGTGGCCGGGTGCGCAGCCGCGCCCAGAATGGCAGCACGCCGACCAGCAGCAGAAATGACGGCGCGAAGATCGCCAACAGGCACAGCAGGCCGCCCAGCCAGCCGGCGATAGCCGTGCCGAGAAACGCGGCAAAGGTGAACAGCGGCCCCGGCACCGCCTGGGTAGCGCCATAACCGGCCAGGAACAGGTCGTTGCTCAGCCAGCCGTTGGGCACCAACTCGGCCTGCAGCAGCGGCAGCATCACGTGGCCGCCGCCGAATACCAGGGCGCCGGTTCGGTAGAACAGCTCGAACAGGCTGAGCAGCGGGCTATCCTGCAGATGAGCCAACAGCGGCAGGCCAACAAGCAGCAGTACGAACATGCCCAGCCACAGTGCGCCAGCCCGCCGGCTGATGGCGATGGGTAAGGGATCGGCAACAGCCTGCGTCTTCGACTTGAGCATTGCGATTCCCAACAGGCCGGCACCGATGATCACCGCAAGCTGTCCGCCGGTGCCCGGCACCCGCAGCGCAACGGCTGCGGCCACCAGCATCAGCACGCGGCGCCGAGTATCCGGGCACAGCGCCCGCGCCATGCCCCACACCGCCTGGGCGACGATGGCGGCGGCGACTATCTTCAGGCCATGCAAGGCGCCGGAGGCCAGGGCGCTGCCCTCCAGGGCCAGGCCATGGGCGAATGCCATCAGCAACAGGGCCGACGGCAGGGTGAAACCGAGCCACGCGGCCAGCGCGCCGCGGTAACCGGCTTGCGACAGACCGATGGCCATGCCGACCTTGCTGCTGGCTGCGCCCGGCATGAACTGGGCGATGGCGATCAGCTCCGCGTAGGCCGCCTCGCTCAACCAGCCCCGGCGGCTGACGAACTCCTGGCGGAAGTAGCCGAGATGGGCGACCGGGCCGCCGAATGCGCTGAGCCCCAGGCGTAGAAAAACCAGAAAGATCGACCACGGCCGGCGGTCGTCGATTGGGGTAGCGGGCATTCAGCATCTCGACAAGTCAGGTGAAGGCAGCTGTCGTACGCTGCCGACAGGCGCATCAATGTGCCCTGTCCAGATGACTTTTTAAAGGCTGCGCTGCACCTCTAACTGCGTTTCAGCGAACGGCTCATGGCCTTGGCCATATCCTGGTCGACCTGGTGGCGCCAGTCGCGGTCCCGATCACTGTCGGGCTGCAAACGCCGCTCGATACCGGCGTTGGCGCTGGCCTGGCATTGCTGGAAGCCGTCATCCCAGCCGGTGGCGTACTGCTTATCGGCCAGGTACTGCGGCACGTTCTTGCGAAACGCACCGAGTGCCTTGGCCGCGCTGTCGCCGCTGGCACAACCATCGGCATAACCCGAGGCGAAGGCCGGCGGATAGCCCTGGGCGAGCAGGTAGTCACGGGTGCTCTGACAACCGCCGAGCAGCGGCAGCAGCATTGCCAGAAACAGCAGGGCTCTGGTGGCCATGGTGATCACCTCGCTACTCGTTGAGGGCGTTGAGCAACTTGTCGCGCCATGCACAGTAGGCCCAGGGGCTGGTACTACAGGCGCCACTGGCCAGGGCCTGGCCGAAGCGTGACAGATCGACCTCGCGCACATAGCGCTCGGCATCCTCGAAACGTTCCTGACCGCCGAAGCCTGCGCCACGCATTTCGGCAATCGCCTGCTGCTTGCTCCAGCCCTGATAGACGATGCGGTACATGGCCGCGATCAGGCCGGTGCGGTTCTGCCCGTGCTTGCAGTGGATCAGCACCGGGCCACGCAACTGTGCCTCGCGGATGCTGCGCAGCGCCTGCAGCACATCGGCATCATCGACGCGGTCGGCGTGCAGCGGCTGCTGGATCAGGCGAATACCGGGATCGCTCAGCCACTCGCTATCGCTGCGCTGATAGAAGTTGATCACCGTGGCGATCTTCAAGCGCTGCAGCTCACCCTGCTGAACGGCATTGGGCAGCGCGCTGCGATACAGATCCGGCTGCATGCGGTAGAGGTTGAAGGTTTTGTCCACCGGTGTGGCCCACTGCGCTTCGGCGGCAGCGCCTTGCAGGGCGCTCCAGGCAGGCATGCAAGGCGCACCGAGCAACAGCATGAGCAACAGCGTGCGTAAGGTCATCGTCTTCATGCCGGCCGCTCCTGGCCCATGATCGGCGACGGCAACGCAGGCTGCGTCGCACTGCGGTACAGCAGCACGCGGTAGGCCACCACGGCGATCACCCAGTCGAGCAGCAGTGTCCAAAGGTTATGGGAGAGAAAATGCGCGCCCTGCATCATCCGCCCGAGCGACAGCACGCAACCCAGCATCAGGGCCAAACCCAGTGCCCAGCGGGCCAGGCGCGGGCGTCGGTCACGCAGCGCGAAATACAGCGCCAGCAAGGCGAAACCGGTAGAAGCGTGGCCGCCCGGCCAGCAGCGCCCGGGCTTGTCGGTTAGCGGACGCTCGCCGATCAGCGGGCTGAAGGCTTCGTGGCCGCCGAACTGGGTGAGGCTCCACGGGCATTGCACAGCGGTGAGCGTCTTGAGCGGCGGCACGATGCTGGTCGACAGCCCCAGCGCCAGCACCAGATAGCCCAGCTCGCGACGCCAGCTGCGCAGCCTTACCGGCAGCAAGCTGACCAGAAAGGCGGCGATGCAGGCCATGCCGAGGCAGATGACCATGATCTTGACCTGGTCATGCAGCACGTTTTCCAGCCAGGAACTGCTGCCGCCGATAAAGCCCTTGGCCGGGTCGTAGAACTGTTCGGCCAGGGCGAAGTCCAGCGGTTTGGGATCGAGCACCAGCAGCAGCGCCATCAGGCCCAGCGGGATACCCAACCACAGCCGGAAGTTGAACGGGCGCGACGGCAGCGGTGAACGGCTCGATGGCATGGCGTACTCCTCGACGACCGGCTTCATGGATGGCTGGCAACAGTGGCCGAGTGGCTGGGGTGCCAGCTCAGCAGATCGTGGGTGAAGTTATGGCTCGCGCCCTGGTAGTAGGCGATATCGCGCTCCACCAGCTGGTCACTCTTGGCTGCGACCTGCTCACGGCTGATACCCAAGGCATCGTCGTGGCGGCGCATGGCGCGTTTGGGGCTGAGAATCGCCAGGTTCTGGCCGTCGAACAGGCCCAGGTGCTGGTAATTGCCGATCAGCGCGCGACCAGCCGGGGCGTCGTCGCGCAGCACGTTGTGGCCGAAGAAGGTCGAGGTGTAGTCGAAGCCCATCAGCCCGAGCAATGTCGGCGCAATATCGATCTGGCTGGTAAGCCGGGTGACCTCGGCCGGCGTGACGATGCCAGGCCCGTAAATGAACATCGGGATGTGGTAATTGGCCACCGGCAGGTCTTCCTTGCCGGCGCTACCGGCGGTGTGGTCGGCGACGAACACGAACAGGGTGTTGGCGAACCAGGGTTTGCTCTTCGCCTCGGCGAGGAAGCGGCCGATGGCATAGTCGGTGTACTTCAGCGCACCTTCCCGGCCGCTGCCGGAAGGGATGTCTATGCGCCCATCCGGGTAGGTGTACGGGCGGTGGTTGGACGTGGTCATCAGTTGCAGGAAGAACGGCTTGCCGGCGGCGTGGTCGGCATCGGCCACACGCAGTGTCTGCGCGTACAGGTCCTCGTCACTCATGCCCCAGGCGTTCTGGAAGGTCATCTCGTCGCTGGCGACGCTGCTCTGGTCGACGATCCGGTAGCCGTTGCCGCCGAAGAAGGCATTCATGTTGTCGAAGTAACCACGGCCGCCATACATGAACACGCTGTCGTAGCCCTTGTCCCTGAACTGCTGGCCGAGGCTGGCGTAACCGGACTCGCGGCCGATGCGCTTGACGATCGAGCGCCCCGGCGTCGGCGGCATCGACAGGGTGATCGCCTCCAGGCCGCGGTCGGTGCGCGTGCCCGTGGCGTACAGGTTGCTGAAGAACAGGCTGTGTTTGCTCAGCGCATCGAGGTTGGGCGTCAGGCCACGGGGATCACCGAAGGCGCCGAGGTAGCGCGCACTGAGGCTCTCGACGGTGACCAGCACCACGTTATGGCGCTGCTGCGGGCCCGGGTTGTCGACTACCCGGCGGATATCCTCGGGGTCGTCGTTGACGAAGCGCGCGTTGCTTTCGGCCACTTCCTGGCGCAGCAGCGAGCCGACCTGCTCATCGGGCAGGGTGGCGTAGAACTTCATGTAGTCCAGCTCGTTGTTGCGAAAGGCGGCGAAGAACTGGAACGGGCCATTGCTGGCCAGCTCGTTCTGGTAGGCATTGCCGCCCAACCCGCGAGGGAAGTTCTGGTTGACTGCCAGGGTCGCCAGCACAGCCCCGGCAAGCAGCAGGCCCCAGGCACCCAGGGCCGTCTTGTGCGGCATCAGCGGTGCGCCAAGCGCCCGGTTCAGCGGGCGCCCCATGGCCAGCGTCAGGAACACCGCCATCAGCGCCAGCGCGGCGATCAGCGGATACACCGGGTACGACTCGAGGATGTTGTTGATCACCTCCTCCGAGTACACCAGATAGTCCACGGCGATGAAGTTGAAGCGCACGCCGAACTCGTCCCAGAACAGCCATTCGGCGGTGGCGGTGAACAGCATCACGAACAGGCTGATGCCGAGCAGCAGGTGCAGAAACACGCGATGGCCGCGGAGCCTCCACAACCGATGCGGGCAGAGGAGCAGGTAGAGCGCCAGCGGCAGCGTGGCATACAGCAAAAAGGTCGCGTCGTAGGCCAGCCCTACCGCGAAGATGCGCACGATCTCAACGCCGCTGGCGCCTGCATCGCCCCAATGGGCAATCAACAGGGCGCCGCGGGTGAGTACAAAGGTGCTCGCCCAGGCAAGCAGGACAATCGACAAGTAACGTAGTTGGGCGTATCGAAGCTGTGGCATCGTATGGTCCTGGCTGGATGAACGAGCTCAGTCTCGCGATGGCCCCGTGAGGGCTTCGTCATGGCCGTGTGAAAAAAACGTCAATCCCCGTGAAGAGAACGTTGCATGCGCATTCTGGTGATCGAAGACAACCGCGACATCCTGGCCAATATCCTCGATTACCTGCAGCTCAAGGGGTACACGGCCGATTGCGCGCAGGACGGCCTCAGCGGCCTGCATCTGGCCACTCAGGGGCACTACGACCTGATCGTGCTGGACATCATGTTGCCCGGCCTGGACGGCTACCAGCTATGCCGGCGCCTGCGTGAAGAGGCGCGCAGCAGCATCCCGATCCTCATGCTCACCGCGCGCGATGCCCTGGAGGACCGCCTGCAGGGCCTGAGCGCCGGCGCCGACGATTACCTGGTCAAACCGTTCGCGCTGTCCGAGCTGGTGGCGCGCATCGAAGCCATCCTGCGCCGCTCCCAGGGCAACCGCCGGCGCCTGCTGGAAGTCGCCGACCTGGCCTACGACCTGGACATGCTCAGCGTGACCCGCGCCGGCGTGCCGATCAAACTCAACCCGCTGGGCATGAAGCTGCTGATGATCCTGATGCAGCGCTCGCCTGCCGTGGTGCGCCGCGAGGCGCTGGAAGAAGCCCTGTGGGGTGACGACTGCCCGGACAGCGACAGCCTGCGCAGCCATATCCATCAGTTGCGTCAGGCCATCGACAAGCCCTTTGCCACGGCCCTGCTGCACACCGTGCACGGCGTGGGCTACCGCCTCGCGGCCAACCCCGATGCAAAATAAGCAACCGTTTCGCCGACGCATCCTGATCGCCTTCGCGACCATGACCATCCTGGTCAGCGGAGTGTTTTCCCTGAGCATCGTGGCCATCGTGCACCTGATCGAGGAGCATCTGGTGTCCGAAGAGCTCGCCCTCGAGCTAGGCGTGGTGGTGCAGCAGGATCTGAAGAGCGGTCAGGCGCCACGCCTGGATTCACGCACCCGCTTCTTCGCCTCGAACTACCCGCAGTACGCCATTCCGCAGCGTTATGCCGACCTGCCGGAAGGCTTCAGTGAGCAGCTGGAGGGCGAACGGGCGTTCTACATCTTCACCGAGGTCATCAACGGCGACCGCTACCTGCTGGTGCAGGAACAGAGTGATTTCGAGAAACGCGAGCAGGTGTTGTTCAACGTCGTGCTGGCCGGCTTTCTGCTGTCGGTGCTCGGCGCCCTGGTGCTGGGCTGGCTGATGTCCGAGCGGGTGATGCGCCCGGTCAGCAAACTGGCCAATCAGGTGCGCCACCGCGACCAGCTCCTGCCACTGGCGCCTGCCCTGGCACCGGAGTACCCGGACGACGAGGTGGGCCAGCTTGCCGCCGCGTTCGACAGCACCCTGGGCCGCCTGCGCCAGTCGCTGGAGCGCGAGCGGCTGTTCACCAGTGACGTCAGCCACGAGCTGCGCACGCCACTGATGGTCATCGCCAGCTCCTGCGAGCTGCTTTCCCAGGTTGACCTGGAACCAACGCAGCGCAAGCAAGTGCAGCGCATCGAACGGGCCAGCGCGGAAATGCAGGATCTGGTGCAGACCTTCCTGCAGCTGGCCCGCGTCAAAGGTAACGAAACCCTGTTCGCCGGCAGTGCCAGCCTGCGGCAGATCGCCGACGAGCAGGTGGAGACCTGGGCACCGCTGATGCGCGAAAAGGGCCTGGACTTCCAGGTCGAGGTACAGGCGCTGCACGAGGGTGTCTACAACCCGACCCTGCTGCGCACGGTGATGGCCAACCTGCTGCGCAATGCCCTGCACTACACCGAAACCGGTTTCGTGAAACTGACCTTGCAGCAGAACGGCTTTCGCGTCGAAGACAGCGGCGTCGGCATACCCGAGCAGCACCACGAGCAGATTTTCGACCCTTTCGTGCGTGGCGAGCAGGCCCGTGGCGAGGGGCTTGGCCTGGGGCTGTCGCTGGTCAAGCGGATCTGCGCTCATCAAGGCTGGCAAATCAGCGTGCACAGCCTGCCGGTGACGGGCAGCTGCTTTGAAGTGACATTCCAGGCCGCCAGCTGACGTTTTTTTCACGTTTGTTTGACGGGTTCATCAGAACCCGGCTCCTAACATCGAGGCACTCTCTTAGAGGTGCCTCGTCATGTCCAAGCCCCGCTCCATCGAACTGGCCTTCTCCGGCAAATACGACCGGCAACACGCGCAGAACTACCTGTACAAGCACCAGGACGGCATGGCCAGGCGCCTGTCGCACTGGCGTGACGTTCAGGTCGGCCGCAGTGCCCTGCGCCTCGCGGGTGACCCCAATCTGGTGCTGGACCTGCCCTGCGGCGCGGGCCGCTTCTGGCCGATGCTCGCCGAACACGCGAACCGGGTAATCCTGGCGGCCGACAACTCCACGGACATGCTCGCCACCGCCCTCGCCGGCCAGCCACCCGAGGTCGTCAACCGGGTAAAAACCTTCAAGACCTCGGCCTTCGATATCGCCCTGGGCGATAACTCGGTGGACTGCGTGTTCTGCATTCGCCTGCTGCATCACTTCCAATCGGCAGAGCACCGTTTGACGGCGCTACGCGAATTCCACCGGGTTACCCGCGATAGCGTGATCGTCTCGCTGTGGGTCGATGGCAACTACAAGGCCTGGCGTCGTAATCGCCTCGAAAAGCGCCGCGGCGGTGGTGAGAATCGCTTCGTGGTGCGCCGTGAGGAGATCGAGTCCGAGTTTCTCAAGGCAGGTTTTCAGGTGCTCGGCCACCGCGACTTCTTACCCGGCTATGCCATGTGGCGCACCTATGTACTGCGCAAATGCGAGGTGCTGTGATGGCGCTGGTAATCGGTTATCGATCGGCAGTGCAGGCCAGCCCCTTCGAGCGCTGGTGGCAATGCCGAGGCGCCTGGGTGGAACCGCTCAACAAGCGCCGCGATGGTGAAAGCGGCGTGCAACTGTTGCAGCCACGCAACCCTTCGCACCCGACGCTGTACAGCAAACGCCAAACCGGCCACCTGTACCGCAGCCTGCGCCACCCACTTGGCCGCCCGACCATCATGCGTGAGCTACATGCCTATCAGGCATTCGCTGAATTGGGCGTCAACGTACCAAAGCTCGTTTATGGCTCGGCCAGAAAGCACCAAGGCCAGTGGCAGGCGCTGCTGATTACCCAGGCGCTGACGGGTTTTATCAGCCTGGAGCAGTGGTACGAAGC
>NZ_QKYW01000003.1 GCF_003253735.1 Pseudomonas sp. URMO17WK12:I2
TCGCCTCGCTCGACCGCCGGCTACGGGAGAAACGGCCGTAAAGGCTCTGCCGTCGCAGAGGTGCTGGTGGAAGGGTGAAGCGTCTTCCACCCTACGATGCTTAAAAGGCTCTCGTAGCTGGGGTTAGCCGAAGGCGTAACCCGGGAAGCTGGTGTGAGCTTGCGCGAATGCTCGAATGGCCTGGCTGGCATGGACAACACCAGCCGAGTATATCGATGAGGATGATCTTGGCTCAGAAACGACGAAGCCCGCATAGCGCGGGCTTCTCGTTTCTACTCTAGTTACTTCCGCAGCGTTACCGCGATGCAGGAGAGCGCTCGACCTAGTCGCCGCGATACTCGCAGCCGCTGGTGCAGGTCTCATGAATGCGAATACGCGACAGCTCCGGCAGCAATGGCTTGAGTTGCTGCCATACCCATTTGGCGAGAATTTCGCTGGTCGGGTTTTCCAGACCGGGGATGTCGTTGAGGTAGTTGTGGTCGAGCTGCTCGTAGATCGGCTTGAAGATCGCCTTGATCTCGGAGAAGTCGCGAATCCAGCCGGTATAGGGATCGACCTCGCCTTCGATATAGACGGCAATGCGGAACGAATGGCCATGCAGGCGCCCGCATTTGTGGCCTTCCGGGACGTGGGGAAGCCGATGGGCGGCTTCGAAGATGAATTCTTTGAACAGTTCCAAGACCAATCTCTTTTCTACAGGGCGAACAGGCTGCGATTCTAGCAGCCTGCTGCGACCTGTAGGGCCTTCACTGGCTCAGTGCGGCATTACGATCGTGGCGATAGACACTGACTGCTTCGTACACGGCTTTGCGCAAGCGGTTGATGCCGCCGATCGGCCGATGTTCGGGGAGGGCGTGCCAGGGATTGAACGACAGGTTGTCGCAGAACAGGTTCTGCTCCGTGCTATCGAAATCCTGGGCCGGCAGGCGGATATCGGCAACGGTCTCGAACGGCGCGATCTTCTCGTCCCACTCCACGCTGGGATCTTCGATCGGCATGTAATAGTCCGGGTTCTGCCGCTGTACCTGCAGGGCGAAACAGGCCGGCATGCGGTCCAGCGAAAGCTGCTGATAGAGCGCGCTGCGCAGGAAATTGGGCAGATCGGTGTTGGGCTTGGGGATTGCGTAAGTCGGGCAGTTCTCAGGGGTCGGAATGACCCGGTACTTGATGTTGTGCGGCCCCAGTTTGAATGGAGCGATGGAGTTGTAGGTCGTTTCGACCGGACTGCTCGGCGCTGGTGAAAGCGTTTTCAGGGCGATGACCAGGTGGCGGATTTCCCAGGTGCGCGGATCCCAACTTGGGAAGAAGGCCAGAGCCTTCTTGCCGTCCGCCTGCGCTGCAAAGTTGCTGCGGTACTCCGCCACGTCGCGAACGAAGAACGCTGGGTGGTTGAACATCACGAAGTCCTGATCGCCAGCATGGCGTGGGCTGCTCATCAGCTTGGCGCCTGGAACATCGAGCAGCTTGATGGCCATGCCTCGTGCATCGCGGGCCCGGTCGAATTGCGGGTAGGCATTGCCGTTGGAGAGGCGCATCCAGGCTTGCCAGGTCTTGCCTGGCTCGCTGAGCACGCCCTGGCGCAGGCTTTCCTCGAGATCCGTTCGCACCGTGACTTCGGCCTTCACGCAACCGTGCGCCTTGGCGTGAGCGTCACGCAGAACGCGGGTATTGTCACGATGCTGCTCGACCACACGAATGGCATCTTCGATGATGCCTTCGGTATAGGCGGCTTCATTGGCGGGGATCTGTTCCTCGCTGGAGACCGGGCCGGAGAATTTCCAGCTGTAGTAGGCCGTACCCATGGCCCAGCCGCCGAGGCCGACGATCAACAGCACGAATAGTGTTTTGCCCAACAGCCGGCCGAGCCACAGCCAGAATCGTTTAAGCATCGTTGGACTCCTTGTGATTGGCTTTCACGCTGCCCTGACAATACTGCCCTGGACTCCAGGGCTTGGCCGGCACGTCACTCAACTGGCTTTCCAGCGCGGTATTGCCCAGCACCTTCAGGTACTCGACCAGCGCCCAGCGTTCTTCCGGTTGCAGGCCGCGGCCGATGACGCCGTCATTGCGGCAGCCGTCGCGGAATTCGTGGCCACCGTTGCCGTTGCCCTTGATGCGGGTATCGAGCAGGAAACCGCCGGGGAACTTGTCGCTGACGAAACCGACATGCTTGGGATCGAATTCGAAATTACCCACCCAGAAGCTGGCGGGTCGCTCCGAAACCGGCGACAGCAGATGAAACAGCGTTGGCACCGAGCCGTTGTGCAGGAAGGGTGGGGTTGCCCAGATGCCATCCAGGGGACGTACCTTGTAGCCACGAATTTCCTGGACGCCAATGGGCAGGCCGTAACCATTCATGCGTTTGCGCTGCTCGGGCGAGATGCCGTTTTCGCGGTAGGCGCGGTCTTCGACGTAGGCGGTGACATAGGCCAGCGCCTCGGCAGTGGAGATGGCGCTGAAGTCGATCTTGTCGAGGCTGTTACTGTGCAGTTCGACGTCCAGCTTTGCCAACTCGGATTTCTTCCAGCCCAATTTGCGGATGTCGAAGCGGTGGTCGGCGATGTTGTCGGCGGTGGTGGAGTCGGTGCCCACGACGGACGTATCGACGACTTGCATGTACCACTCGGGATCCCGATCCGGCGCCATGCGCTGAGCCGGTGGAACGACCTTCGGCGCGTGGCAGAGGGCGCAGTTTTCCTGGAACAGCGCGCGCCCCCGGCTGGCGAGCGGCAGGTCGATCTTGCCAAAGATGTTTTCCGGCCAAGTGGGCGGCTGCAGGTGCTTGAGCGTTTCTTCCAGCTGATAAAGGTCGTTGATGCGCACGCTGGAAGCGTAGCGCTGATCGTGTGGCACAGGGTGCCCGCTATCGTCCAGCAACTGAAGGGTGGCGCCTACCCCCAGTGCCTCGCCGACGTTACGGGCCATGGGTTGCATGGCCGAACCGTTCCACTGCACCCAGTCGAATTTCCAGATGTCCCACAGATGCGGATAGCTGACCGGCGCATCGGCCACGCGGTAGTTGGCGGCATCGATGCTGTCACCAAACACCGTATTGGCGATGCGGCCGAATGCATCGGTACGGCCAAAGCCTTCCTCGGTCGGGTAGAGGCCGCGGTGCCAGTCGTTATAGGCGGTGCTCAGCAGGCGGTCGAGCACTTGCTTGAACTCCACGCGCAGGCGGTCGTAGTCGCGCTCGTAATGCTCGCCCAGCACCTCGTGGGCGAAACGGCGGAATTTCAGCGGGTTGTAGTAGGTGAACGCCATGCTCATGCCAAGGGCCTGGCCAAAGCTGCCGCCCCTGAGCGTTGGAACGGTTGAGGCCAGCGAGTGCAGCGCGGCGCCACCGTCGATACGCACCGCCTGGCCCTGGTAGCGCAGCTCGCCCGTGTGGCAGGCTGCGCAGGTGATATCCAGGTACTGAACGCCGCTTTCATCGTCCTGGTGGCGGGCAAAACCCACGGGCAGGTTACCGGGGTTCAAGGCCGTTGCCTTCTGCCCGGGCTGGGTCAGAAAACCGAAGCGCGCGAGGTAGTCCGGGTCGGCGAACTTGGCCTTGCCGAACGGCAGCTCCAGGGCCGAGAACCAGGCGTACTGCAGGCCTTTCACCGTGGTGCCCTGGGGGGTGTAGTAATAGAACTGACGCTGCTGGTCGGTCCATTGCCCCAGGTAGTGGACCTTTTCCACCGGGGTATAGACCGGCAGGTTGGGCCTGGCGATGTAGTAGACGATGACCAGCAGAGCGGTCAGCGTCAGCAGAACGATGATCTGCAGGGCGCGGCGAATGAGGCGCATGGGATGACGTCCTTGTTGCGTTTTTCTGTCGTACTCCTTTATGCCCATGCTGCCGCTTCATGGCAAGATGCCATGCGGATATCTTGAGCAATTAGCCCAGCGGCTGGCGGCTGATGCCCAGCCAGTTGGCCACGCAATTTATCGCCGAGCGCTGACGTTGGTGCCAGGTGCCGGCGATTTCTACCGTGTTCTGGCCATTGGCCGCAAGCCATTGAGCACACCCCTGGTAGAAGGCCAGGCGCTCGGTCAGATCCGGCTGGCAGCGTTGCCCGTCGCCGACCCATTCGACGCCGCGCGGGTCGAGCAGCAGGTGCAGGTGGTAGTCCCGGGCCAGCAAGGCAGGCTCCATCCAGTCCGGGCAATCGCCGAACAGGGTGCGGCTCCAGAGAATATTGCTGAGCAGGTGCGTGTCGAGGATCAGCAGGTGAGGGCGCTGCTCGCGGGCGGCGTCTTCCCAGGCGAGCTGGCCGCAGGCGATGGTGGAGATGTCGGCGTAGCAGGTATCACGCTGCTGGCTGTCGATGAAGTGGCGTACGTATTCACCCACCACGATACCGCCGAAGCGCTGCTGCAGTTCGCTCGCCAGCCAACTCTTGCCGCTGGACTCCGGGCCGGTCAGTACCAGAACGTTCATGGGCGCGCAGCGGCCAGCTCGCGCCGCCAGGTCAGCCAGCCATGGCAGGCGAGCAGGGTGAACAGGGCATACAGCGCCGCGGTGAGATACAGCGCCTGATCGATGAACAGCACGACGAACAGCACGTCGAGGAGTATCCATAGCGCCCAGCACTGTAGGCGTTTCTTGGCCATCCACAGTTGCGCGACCAGGCTGAAGGCGCACAGCGTCGCGTCCTGCCAGGGCGCGCTGGCATCGGTGTAGCTCATCATCAGCAGGCCCAGCACTGCCGAGCCGAGCAGCCCCAGAGCCAGGCCAGAGGCCGTCTGGCGCAGGTTCAGGCTCGATACCTGCAGGCGTTCGTCAGGGCGCTCGCCGCGCGTCCAGTGCCACCAGCCGTAAAGCTGCAGTGCGGCGTAAACGCATTGCAGCAGCGTGTTGGAGTACAGCTTGGCCTGGAAGAACAGCCACGCATAGAGCACCACCATGACCAGCCCGATCGGCCAGCACCAGGGGTTTTGTCGCACGGTCAGCCAGACGGCGACCAGGCCGAGCAACGAGGCGCAGACTTCGAGCGGTGACATGGAACCTCGTGCGTGTGGCGGCGGGACGGGCGCGCATTCTAGCGTTTGTCGCGTCCGCGGTGGCCGCTCGGCTGCCAGGAAAATGCAATTTCAGTTTGATAGCGTTTTGAAATTGCATGCGGGTGCTTTATAACTGCCGCTTTTTTCGGCCCTGCTGGAACCTCCACCAACGGCTCCAGTCCGAGAAACAATCCCTTTACAGCCAGTTCATCTGGCACCTTTCCGAGGAGTTTCGATGGACGGTTGGCTCGCGTTTCAGGCGCTGATTCTAGGCATCGTTGAAGGTCTTACCGAATTTCTGCCCATTTCCAGTACCGGGCACCTGATCGTGGTGGGTGACTTGCTGAACTTCAATGGCGAGCGGGCCACGGCCTTCAAGATCATCATCCAGCTCGGCGCCATCCTGGCGGTGATGTGGGAGTTTCGTCAGCGCATCCTGTCGGTGGTCAGCGGGTTGGGCAGTGATCCCATGGCGCGGCGCTTCACCGTCAATCTGATGGTCGCCTTCTT
Organism: Pseudomonas sp. URMO17WK12:I2; assembly: GCF_003253735.1. GTDB lineage: Bacteria > Pseudomonadota > Gammaproteobacteria > Pseudomonadales > Pseudomonadaceae > Aquipseudomonas. The sequence goes on from NZ_QKYW01000003.1 coordinate 5,500, forward strand.
TCCGGCGGTGATACTCGGCCTGCTGTTCGCCGATCTCATCGAGCACTGGTTGTTCAACCCGATCACGGTCAGCGCCGCGCTGGTCATCGGTGGCGTGGTGATGCTCTGGGCCGAGAAGCGTCAGCATCGCATCGTTGCCGAATCGGTCGACGACATGGACTGGAAGCTGGCCCTCAAGGTTGGCTTCGCCCAGTGCCTGGCATTGATCCCGGGCACCTCGCGCTCCGGCTCGACCATCATCGGTGGCCTGCTGTTCGGGCTGTCGCGCAAGGCGGCCACCGAGTTCTCGTTCTTCCTGGCGATGCCGACCATGGTCGCTGCCACCGTCTACTCGCTGTACAAGTACCGGGACATCCTGCAGTGGAGTGATTTGCCGGTATTCGCCATCGGCTTCGTCACCACCTTCATCGTCGCCATGATCACGGTGCGTGCGCTGCTGGTGTTCATCGCCAACCACAGCTATGCGGTATTCGCCTGGTACCGGATCGCCTTCGGCCTGCTGATTCTGGCCACCTGGCAATTCGGCTGGATCGACTGGAGCACGGCAGAGGGTTGATCCTCGGCTTACGTGGAACAGCACATGCAGACCAGGGAACAGGCCGGCCGCATCAAGAGCTGGAACGACGACAAGGGCTTCGGCTTTATTCTGCCTGCTGCAGGTGGGGCTGAAGTATTCGCGCACATCTCGGCGATGCGCGGTGATCGTCGACCGAATGCCGGCGACCAGGTGTTGTTCGTTGCCGGGCGCGACGAACGTGGCCGCTTGCGGGCCGAGCATCTGCGCCTGGCCGGTGGGCTGGCCATCGACCAGCCGCAGATTCGCGTGAAGCCGCGGGCCGCTGGGCCTTCGCGCAAAGCCCCGCCGGCACCGACGCGAGCTGCCAAAGCAGGCAAGCGTCAGCCATCGATCGCGCTGCGTAACCCCATCGCCAAATGGATGATCTTCGCTGCGTTGTGCGGCTTGCCGCTACTGGGCTCGCTGCACTGGCTGGCTGTTGGACTGATGTGGCCGCTGCTGCTTTATCCGCTGGTCAGCGCGCTGTGCTTCATTCTCTATTGGCGTGACAAGAACAGCGCCCAGCAGGGCCGTCAGCGTATCCCGGAGAACACCCTGCATCTGGTTGAGCTGGCTGGCGGTTGGCCGGGAGCGCTGTTGGCACAACAGGCGTTTCGGCACAAGACGCGCAAGGCGTCCTATCAGTTGATGTTCTGGGGCATCGTGGCGCTGCATCAGTTGTTCTGGCTGGATCAGGTCCTGCTCGACGGCGCTTACACCGGTGGCTGGCTGCGCGACCTGCTATAGATCGAGCAGCAGGCTGATCTGCTGCTTCTTGGGCAGGCGCCGCACCACAAGCTGGTGGGAGCGTGTCAGCAGGTCACGCAGTTCGTCGTCGCCCATTGGCGGCCGGCTGCCATTCATGCTGATCCAGTGAGCACGCGCCAGGTATGGGGCAGGGCGAATGCCTGGGCGATCCGTGAAACCGAGAAATAGGGTGTCATCCACCTTGAAGGCCAGGTTGTCACCGAGAAAGTCGACGATGGCGAACATCTTGTTGTGCGCCACCGAGAACACCTGGTTGCTGCCCCACTTGTAGTCGACGCGAGCCCCCGGCAGTTGCCGGCAGAAGGCAAGCAGTTCGTCGCGGGTCATGATTGCACCGCCTTTGAACGCTCTGCCCGGCGCAGCAGCAAGAGGCTCAGGCCCAGGCCCAGCAGCGACAGCAGACCCGAGGCGAGAAATACCGCCGCGTAGTCGTAGGCCGTGGCCACCAGGCCCATCAGGGGCCCGGCGACGCCGAGGGCCAGATCGAAGAACAGCGCATAGGCGCCCAACGCCGAGCTGCGGCTGGCTGCCGGAATATTGCCAATGGCCTCCACGCCGAGCGCCGGATACACCAGCGACAGGCCAAAGCCGGTCAGCGCCGCACCACACAGGGCCAGGGCCGGAATCGGTGCGATCCACAGCAGCAACAGGCCGAGCGTCTCGATTGCCAGGCAGATGGTTGCAACTCGGTAGCCACCGCGGCGCTCGATAGCGCCGGCGAACAGCAGGCGGGCGGCGATGAAGGCCAGGCCGAAGGCGCTCAGGCAATAGGCGGCGTGCGCCCAGCCAAGGCTGGCGTAGTACAGGGTGACGAAGGTCGCCAGGGTGCCGAAACCTATGGAACCCAGGGCCAGCGCCAGGCCGTTGGGGGCGATGGCCAGGAACACGTTGTGAAACGGCAGGCGCTTGCCCTGAATCACCGGGATGGCCGGTTTGTCACGTGCCACCCACAGCGCGCCGAGGCTGAGTACGGCGATGGCCGCGCCAATGCTCCACAGGCCGAGTGTCGAGGCCATCAGCACGCCCAGTGGGGCACCGATGGCAATGGCCCCGTAGGAGGCGATGCCATTCCAGGAGATCACCCGAGCGGTATTCTCGGCGCCGACCCGGCCGATGCCCCAGGTGATCGAGCCCGTGCCGATCAGCGCCTGGGAGATGCCCAAGGCGACACGCCCGGCCAGCAGCAGCCCCAGGCCAAGCTCGCGGGACACCTCGTGAAGGCTGGTCGCCGCCAGGGTCAGTACGCCGCTGCCCAGGATGCCCGCCAGGCCATACACCACTGCACGCTTGGGGCCTATGCGGTCGATCAGCATCCCCGTGACCGGTCGTGAAATCAGGGTCACGAGGTACTGCAGGCTGATCACCAGGCCGGCCATCACCGAGCCGTAGCCCAGGTCATTGAGCACGAAGCCGGGCAGCACGGCCAACGGCAGTCCCACGCAGAGAAAACCGATGAAGGTGAAGAACACCACTGCAAGAATTCGCGCGGTCTGGCCGGGAGTCTGGGGTTTGCGAGCGGTCATCGGCTGTCCTGTTCGCTGGGGTGGGGGATAACGTTATCAGGTTGATCTGACCCTGGGCGAATCAGGTCCGTTCCAGGCATCAGCCAACCATTGCTGCTGGCCTGGATCATATGATCGAGCCAGGCGCGCACGGCGGGCAGCATGCCGCGCCGGTGAGGGTAGACCGCCTGCAGGTGCCCGCCGGGCAGGTCCCAGTCCGGCAGCAGACGAACCAGGCGACCGGTCTGCAGATCGCTCATGCATTTGGTGTGCGGCAGCATGGTGAAGCCCAGCCCTTGTAGCGCTGCCTCCCGGCGTATGTCGAAGTCCTCGATGCTCAGGCGGGCTTCCAGGGCCACTTCGCGGCGGGTGCCGGCGGAATTCCTGAGCAGATGATGGATACGCCTGTCGCTTGCCGCCGCGCCAAGTGCCGGTAGCTGCTGCAGATCGTCCGGCGTGCGGATGTCCAGGCCGTGCAGCAAGGCTGGAGTGGCCACCAGGTAGGCGGAGGCGGGTGCCAGTTGGCGAGCGATCAACGAGGGGTCCTCATCACTCTGGTCGCGTACACGCAGCGCCACGTCGATGCCTTCCTGCAGCAGGTCCACGCGACGGTTGGTCAGTACCACATCGAGTTGCACCAACGGGTACCTGGCCAGAAAGCTGGTGATCACCGGGTGCAACCCGGCGCGCGCCAGTTCGACGGGGCAGGACATGCGCACCCGCCCGCGCGGCTCACTGCTCAACGAGGCCACGGCCTCCTGGGCCTGCTCGGCTTCGAGCAGCATCGCCTGACAGTGACGCAGGTAGCGCTCGCCGGTTTCGGTCAGCGCCAGTTTGCGGGTGGTGCGCTGCAGCAGGCGCACGCCCAGGCGGGCTTCGAGTTCGGCCACGCGCCGCGACAAGCGCGACTTGGGAATACCGAGCCGTTGCCCGGCAGCACTGAAGCCGCCGTGCTCGACCACCTTGGCGAAGTACATCAGGTCATTGAGGTCCTGCATGGGCGCTCCCGGTGCATGGAAAAACAGTTGTTCCACTGGTGGAACGCATCATCGCATTTTTGCCGACTAATCAGCGATTGTCTCCATCGGTAGTATTAATCCATCGAACAGTCACTGACCTCTTTCTAAGGAGCACTTGATGAAACTTCTGCATCTCGATTCCAGCATTCTTGGCGACGCATCCGCTTCCCGTCAGCTCAGCGCAGCGGTTACCGAAGCCTGGAAAAGCAGCCAGGCCGATGTTCAGGTTATCTACCGCGACCTGGCCAGCGATGCGCTGAGTCACTTCTCGGCAGCCAGCCTGGTTGCCGGTGGCACGCCAGCTGAACTGCGCGACGCTGCCCAGGCCCACGAAGTGGCCCTGGCCGAAGCAACCCTGGAAGAGTTCCTCGCTGCCGATGCCATCGTGATTGGCGCACCGATGTACAACTTCAGCGTTCCGAGCCAGCTCAAGGCCTGGATCGATCGCGTCTGCGTCGCCGGCAAGACCTTCGCCTACGACGAGAACGGCCCGAAAGGCCTGGCTGGCGGCAAGAAAGTGGTCATTGCGTCGACTGCCGGAGGCATCCACGCCGGGCAAGCCAGTGGCCAGGCCCATGAGGACTACCTGATCATGGTGTTGAATTTCCTGGGTATCACCGATATCGAGGTGGTGCGTGCCGAAGGCCTGGCTTACGGTGAAGAGCCGAAAGCCAACGCCCTGCGCACCGCGCAGGCGCAGATCGACGACTTGTTCGCCGCGGCCTGATCCGGCGCTCGCTCACGGCGCCGGGTTTTCCTGGCGTCGCAAATGTGCTTCCTTGTGTTCCAGGCGCAGCGTCTGCTGCTTGTTTGAACGCATGCACAAGGGAGTCATGGGATGAAGAAATCACTGTTGTCGGCAGCGTTGCTGGGGCTGGCAGGGCTGGCGGAGGCGGGGGTGGTGGTCAAGAACGTCCCCTACGAGATCGATGGTGAGCCGTTCGAAGGCTTGCTGATCTATGACGACGCCGTCACAGATCCTCGGCCTGGCCTGTTGATGGTGCCCAACTGGATGGGCGTCAACGATGCGTCCGCGCAGAAGGCTGCACGTGCTGCCGGCGACAAGTACGTGGTGTTCATGGCCGACATGTACGGCAAGTCCATCCGCCCCAGCAATGCCGACGAAGCCAAGCAAGCGGCAACGACAGTACGCAGTGACCGCGCGCTGATGCGCAAGCGCGCCCAGGCGGCCGTCGAGGTGCTCAAGGCGCAAACCAGTCAGGTGGCGCTGGATACCGCCAAGCTGGGTGCGATCGGTTTCTGCTTTGGTGGTGGAACCGTGCTGGAGCTGGCTCGTTCGGGCGCACCGCTAAAGGCCTTCGTGTCCTTCCACGGCAACCTCGATACGCCCAACCCGGCCGATGCCAACAACATCAAGGCGCCGGTGCTGGTGCTGCACGGTGCCGATGATCCGGCGGTGCCGCAGGCGCAGGTCGATGGCTTTGTCGCGGAGATGAAGGCCACCAAGGTCGACTGGCAGCTGGTCAGCTATGGCGGCGCGGTGCATTCGTTCACCAACCCGCAAGCCAATACGCCGGGTAGCAATCAGTACCACCCATTGGTTGCGGCGCGGGCCTTCAAGGCGATGAACAACCTGCTCGACGAGGTGTTCGAGTAACGCCATGCGAAGAAAGGGGAGGCCGGCTGGCCTTCCCTCGGCGCAGTCACTTGGCCGGTAGAACCGCGATGTCGATGATGTCGGCCGGCAGATTCTTGATCTCACCCAGTGCGCTGGCCTTGCCGGTTTCCAGGTTGACCTGGTGCAGCGTGGTGCCAGTCAGCAGGTAAGCGGTGTTGCCGCCTTTGCCGTCACTCTTGATATCCAACGCCGCGTTCTTCAGGCCGGCGGCAATCTTGCCGACGACTTGCTGAATGCCGTCATTTGGCGGGTTTTGCAGCATCAGGTTGCCAGTCGCCAGGTCGACGGTGTACAGCGCGGTTTTCTCGGTGCCCTTGTAAGCATTGGTGTACGCGCCGGCTACCACCTTGGCGGTCTTGCCGGCGTAGGGGCCGTCCTTGGCGTAGGCGACCTTGCCGTCCACCACCACTTCACCGCTCTCCACGTTGACGCGCAGGCTGGTGCCGTCGGCAGCCAGCAGGCGCAGGCGGTCGGCGACGGGGTTGAAGTCGACCACGGCCTGGCCGTTGCCTGGCAGCGCCTGGCTCAGCTTGGCGGCCTTGGTGGCTGCGCCGCTCTTGGCGTTGACGGTATAGAGCTGGCCGGCGTCATCCAGGCCATAGAACGAGCCATTGGCCGGGCGTACGTCGATGCCGCGCAGGCTCGAAACGCCGCTGAGTTTCACGTCGGAAGCAACGGTGAGGGTCTTGGTGTCGATGTGCAGCAGCTTGCCGTCTGCGCTCAGGGCCAGCAGGTCATCGGCATTGGCGGTGGTGCAACCCAGGGCTGCGGTGGTGATGGCGATACCGAGCAATTTCTTGGAAATGTTCATGAGCGTCCTCTCTATGGGTAAGGCGCGAAGGTCGCTTCGCGCTTGCATCCAGGCACCGTGAAATAGAGCGCCTGTTATCCATACCCACGAGCGTGGCGGGCAGATGTCGACAGACATATCCGCTTACATCTGCCGCGGATCTGCGCGCATCTGCTCAGTCCAGCGACGCCATCACTGCACGGCCGATATACAGCACTTCACCCGTTGGCCGGTTCAGCGGTGAGCCGCCTGCTGGCTCCAGGGTCAGCTCGAACAGCTGGCCGGCGCGTACCGCACCAATCTGCTCGGCAGTGAGCGTCAGCCGTTCGCCGGGCTCGACCAGGCCCAGCGAGCGCGGGCCGTCTTTCGGATCGACGAGCGTCCAGAACTGCACGGACCGATCCGCCGCGATCCGATCCTCGCGCAATGGCTGGAGCAGCAAGGTGCCGGCTGCATCGATATGCACCACCCAGCCAGGTGCCGCGGCTTCGCCTGGAGGTTGCAGCACGGCGGTGTAGCTGGCCGGCCGCGTATCGCTCTGCCAATACATGGGCAGCAAGGCGATGATCAGCGCCATCGCCAGGGCTGCGCTGGTCAGGCGCCAGGCGTTCAAGCTCGACCACCAGGCCTGCCAGGCGCTGGTTCGCTGCCGCAGATTCAAGGTTTGCTGCAGCCGTGGCCAGAGACCGGGCGAGGGCGTGCTGGGTTCGAGCCGGTCACTGAGTTCGAGAAAATGCTGCTCCCACTCCATGGCCATCGCAGCGGCTTGCGGATCACGGGCTATCAGGTCGGCGATTTCGCCCGCCTGCTCTGGTTCGAGCAGGCCAAGCACATACTCGCCGATAAGGGCACGGCGTTCTGCGGGGTCAGTGCTGATCATCGTTGCAAACACTCCTGCAATGCGCGCAAGCCGCTACGAATGCGTCCTTTGATGGTGCCCAGCGGGGTGGTCAGGCGCTCGGCGATCTGCTCATGGGTCAGACCACGATAGAACGCCAGCAGAACCGGATGGCGTCGTGGGCGCTCGAGTTTTTGCAGGCAGCCACGCAGCTGACGCCTGTCCGACTGCTGTTCGTGCTGCTGGGCAGCCGATGGGCTGTCGTCGATCAGGTGCTCGGCGATGTCGTCGGCCAGTGCCACCGTGCGGCCGCGCTGACGTAGCTGATTAAGGGCACGGTAGCGCAGGATGCTGTAGATCCACGCCCGACCGCTGCCCAGCGAGCGCTGGAAGCGCCCGGCGTTGCGCCAGATCTGCACGAAGGCATCGTGCAGGCAGTCCTCGGCCGCGTCGCGCTGGCCCAGCAGGCTGATGGCCAGGCCGAGCATCTGCGCCGATTCCTGGCGGTACAGCGCCTGGAAGGCGCGCTCGTCATGGCGTGCGCAGGCTTCCAGGGCAAGGTCGTAATCGAATATCGGGTCAGACATGCCGTCGTCCTGTGAGGGGCTGCGTCCTGAGAGTGGCAAGGGTTATACCCGAGACCAGGTCGTTTGGATGTGTCGGCAATGAAACAAATAGTCTCGCTAATGCTGTCGCAGCAGCGCCATCTAGGCTGAACTTGCCTGAAGCGCTCACAGTCTATGCTGCTCAACGTCAGGAGGACGCCGGCATGCGGTTGATTCGGCTAGGTTTTTTATTGTCTGCGGGGCTGTTGGCCGGCTTTGTGGAGGCGCGCGAATATCGTTACAGCGATGCTCACCTGCATTACGTGGATTTCTTCCAGGAAAGCGCCGGCATGGATATTTTGCTGCAGCGCATGGATGAGGCTGGCGTCGAGCATGTGATGTTTTCCGGCATTCCGGTAGCCAAGAAATGGCACGAGGACGAACCAAAACGCCCGCGCTATTACGCCGGTGACGACGCCGCGGCCTACTGGTACAGCGCCACCGATGTGCTGATCGCGCATGCCTACAAGCAGGTTCCCGAGGCGCAGCGCCACCGTTTCCATCCCTTCCTGTCCGGCTTCAACCCCAACGACAAGAACTCCGATTCCCATATCCGCCGTATGCTCGAACTCGATCCGGGGCTCTGGCAGGGCATTGGCGAGGTATTCACGCGCCACGATGACCTGACTTCGCTGATCGAAGGCAGCACGCCGCGAGCCAACAACGAAGCGATGACGCGGGTTTATCACCTGGCCGCCGAATACGACCTGCCGGTGATGCTGCACTCCAACATCACCTCCAAGCGCGAGCGCAATCCGTTGTATCTGCAGGAGATCGAAGAGCCGCTGCGCAATCATCCGCACGTGCGCTTCATCTGGGCTCACGCCGGTACCAGCATGGAGATCCACAGGCATCAGGAGAAGCTGGATTTCCTGTTCGATACGCTGGCACGAATGCTGGAGAGTTACCCCAATCTGTACGTGGATCTATCGTGGACCATGCTGCGGCCTTACCTGACTGACAAGAACGGCAAGCCGGATCCCAAGTGGGTCGAGCTGGTTGGCCGTTATCCGGATCGTTTCATGATCGGTTCCGACGTAGTGGGGCGCTTCGACAGCATGGGCGAGTACATGCAGGGCTTCGATCGTTTCCTCGACGAACTGCCCGAGGACGTTGCCCATAAAGTGGCCAAGGACAACTTCCTCTCCATTCTGCCGCGCAAGGTGCAGGAAGCACTGCCAGCCTCCCACTGACGTTGTCATCAGGCTGTCATCGCCGCGTCATAGCCTCGCGCCATTCCAAAACAGGAGCGTGAGATGCAACAGTTTCGATTCGCGACGATGACGGCACTGCTGCTTGCCGCCGGCCTGGTTCAGGCCGAGGTGCGGGTACAGGGGCCGGTCGAGTACGGGGTCTTCGTCAGTCAGCACAAGGATTTTCAGCCGGGTGAGCGGGTGTTGACCCAGTCCACCCAGCAAATCGAGCAAACCAGCGTGGTGCCCGCCAAGCTGGGCACCAAGTTCGGCATGCGTTATACCCTGACCGGCAAAACGGCCAACGGCGAGCCGCTGACTCTGCTGTACCTCACCCCTGGCGTGGTCGGCGCCGACGGTCAGCGGCACGACAAATTCGTGGTGACCCAGAAGCTGGTGCCCGATGCGCCTCAGGATGTCATGGCGTTCGAATTTTCCGAGCACAACGAGGTGGTGCCTGGTGAATGGCATTTCCTGCTGTTCCAGGGCGACCGCAAGCTGGCCGAGCAGCGTTTCGAGGTGCGCTGATTTCCAAAATAGAAAGTTACGGCCATAAAAAACGGCGCCCTAGGGCGCCGTTTTCGTATCAGCCAGCTATCACTTGCCAGCCCAGCGCTTGAGCACCAGGGTGGCGTTGGTGCCACCGAAGCCGAAGCTGTTGGACATGATGGTGTCCAGCTTGGCGTTTTCGCGGGTTTCGCGCAGGATCGGCAGATCAGCGACAGCCTCATCGAGCTCTTCGATGTTGGCCGATGCGGTGATGAAGTTGCCTTCCATCATCAGCAGGCAGTAGATCGCTTCGTGCACGCCGGCGGCGCCCAGGCTGTGGCCAGACAGGCTCTTGGTCGAGCTGATGGCTGGTGCCTTGTCGCCGAACACTTCACGCACACCTTTCATTTCCGCAACGTCGCCGACCGGGGTCGAGGTGCCGTGGGTGTTCAGGTAGTCGATCGGGGTTTCGACGGTGGACAGTGCTTGCTGCATGCAACGCACAGCGCCTTCGCCGCTCGGCGCGACCATGTCGTAACCGTCGGAAGTGGCGCCGTAGCCGACGATTTCTGCGTAGATCTTGGCGCCGCGAGCCAGCGCGTGCTCGAGTTCTTCGACCACCACCATGCCGCCGCCGCCAGCGATGACGAAACCGTCACGCTTGGCGTCATAGGCGCGGGAAGCTTTTTCCGGCGTGTCGTTGTACTGGGTGGAGAGGGCGCCCATGGCGTCGAACAGGCAGCTCTGGCTCCAATGCTCTTCTTCACCGCCGCCGGCGAAGACCACGTCCTGTTTGCCGAGCTGGATCTGCTCCATGGCCTGGCCGATGCAATGCGCACTGGTGGCGCACGCCGAGGAGATCGAGAAGTTGACGCCCTTGATCTTGAACGGGGTCGCCAGGCAGGCCGACACGGTGCTGCCCATGGTGCGGGTTACCCGGTACGGGCCAACACGCTTGACGCCTTTCTCGCGCAGGGTGTCGATGGCTTCCATCTGATTCAGCGTGGAGGCACCACCGGAGCCGGCGATCAGGCCGGTACGCGGGTTCGACACCTGCTCTTCGCTGAGGCCCGAGTCCTTGATCGCCTGATCCATCGCCAGGTAGGCATAGGCCGCGGCATCACCCATGAAGCGGAACAGCTTGCGGTCGATCAACTCTTCCAGGTTCAGGTCGACGGAGCCCGACACATGGCTGCGCAGACCCTTCTCGGCGTATTCCGGATTGAAGCGGATACCGGGGCGGCCAGCGCGAAGGTTGGCGGAGACGGTTTCTTTGTCATTGCCCAGGCAGGAAACGATGCCTAGGCCGGTAATAACGACGCGACGCATGGAGAGGATCCTTTAGAAACTGTCGGTGGAAGTGAACAGGCCGACCCGCAGGCTTTCGGCACTGTAGATCTCGCGACCATCGACACTCACGGTGCCATCGGCGATCGCCAGGATCAGCGAACGGGTGATGGTGCGTTTGATATGGATGTTGTAGGTGACCTTCTTGGCGGTAGGCAGAACCTGACCGAAGAATTTCACTTCGCCTGAACCGAGGGCGCGACCACGGCCAGGGTTGCCCTGCCAGCCGAGGAAGAAACCGACCAGCTGCCACATGGCGTCGAGGCCCAGGCAGCCCGGCATCACCGGATCACCTTCGAAGTGGCAGCCGAAGAACCACAGATCAGGATTGATATCGAGCTCTGCGACAATTTCGCCTTTGCCGTACTTGCCGCCCGTTTCGCTGATGTGGACGATCCGGTCGATCATCAACATGTTGGGGGCGGGCAGTTGCGCATTACCCGGGCCGAACAGTTCGCCGCGGCTGCAGCGCAACAGATCTTCCTGGGTGAAGGCGTTTTGTTTGGTCATGCGAGCTCCTCAATAATCCCCACGCGCCTCGGCTGGGTAAATCGTCCTGGCCGGCTGCGCATGAGTAATGCGACTGCCAGCAGCCTAGTCATAGACTGTTGCGTTGTGGTGAAAGTCACAGTGTGGTGAGTACAGTTGTACTCTGCAGGCGGCAATGGTGTCACAGAAGCCCCTTTGATGCCCACTTCAACCAGCAAGCGTGCAGTATTTTCGCCTATCTGACTAGAGGTTGCGAGTGTTGCGCGCCTGCGTAAAGCGCTATTCGCTTGCCTACGGCGCAGCTGGCGTCAGTTCGCTGCGCTGTCAGCCGACAGCCAGCGATCGAGCACGTCCTGCAGTTCCATGCGTTTGAACGGCTTGGCGAGGTAATCGTTCATTCCGGCTTGCAGGCAGGCCTCGCGGTCGCCCTGCAGGGCGTTGGCGGTAAGGGCGATGATGGGCAGGCGCCCCTGGGCGCCGAGGTCGCGAATACGCCGGGTGGCTTCGTAGCCATCCATGACCGGCAGGCGGCAGTCCATCAACACGGCGGCGAAGCTCCGCTCCCGGACCGCAGAGACGGCCTGGGCGCCATCGCCGACCAGTTCGACCTGGTATCCCAGGCTGCGCAGCATGGCTTCGATCACCGTCTGGTTGACCGCGTTGTCTTCCACCAGCAATACCGAGCGTACGGCCGCTGCAGAAGGTGCACTGACGGCCGTAAGGGCGGGCAGCTGCGGCTGCTGGGCGGAAAATGGCAGGGGGATTTCCAGGGTAAAGCAGGAGCCGCGGCCCGGTTCGCTCTGCGCCTTGAGCGTACCGCCCATGCATTCGGCAAGGGTTCGGGCGATCGGCAGACCCAGGCCGGTGCCGCCGTAGCGCCGGGAGATCGAGTTGTCGGCCTGCTGGAAGGCGTCGAACATGGTGTCCAGGCGCTCGGCGCTGATGCCGATCCCGGTGTCGTGCACCTTGCAGGTGAACCACAACACCTGATTGTCCAGGGCTTGCCAATGGGCCTCGATACGCACTTCGCCACGTTCGGTGAACTTCAGCGCATTGCCGATCAGGTTGACCAGAATCTGCCGCAGGCGGGTCGGGTCGCCCTGAACCTGCGGCGCCGGCAGGGTGTCGTCCAAGTCCAGGCGCAGCCGCAGGCCGCGCTGCTGGGCACTGTGCTGGAAGGCCTGCTGGGCGGCCTTGAGCAGGGTCGGCAGGTTGAAACTGATCAGTTCGAGTTCCAGCGCCCCGCGTTCGATACGCGAGAAGTCGAGGATGTCATTGATCACCTTCAGCAGGTGCTCGGTGGACTCCATGGCCAGCGCGGCGTATTCGTGCTGCTCCTCGCTCATGTCGGTGGTCTCGAGCAATTGCAGCATGCCGAGTACGCCGTTCATCGGGGTGCGCAGTTCATGGCTCATCATGGCCAGGAAGTCGGATTTGGCCCGGTTGGCCAGGTCGGATTCCTCGCGTGCCTTGATCAGCAGGGTCATGGCCTGCTGCTGTTCCTGGGCGGCATTGTTCAGCCCGTTGGCCAGGTTATTGATATGCCTGGCCAGCGTCGCCAGCTCGCCGCCGCCGACCTCGGGAAGGGTCGCCTGGTAGTTGCCCGCCTGGATGGCGGTGACGGCATCGCTCATCGCGCTCAGCGGTCTGGACAGGCGACTGGCCAGGCGCCGCGCCAGCAGGAAGGTCAGTAGCAGGGCGAAGAGCACCAGTGCGGCGACCTTGAGGAGGATTTCCTGTTGGCGGGAATTGAAGGCTTCACTGGACATGCCGACTACCACGCGGCCCAGGTAATCGGCGCCAGGCGGCTCGGCAGCAGGTGGGTGGGCGTCACCGAAATCGTTGCCGAGGTCGACCTGCTGCTGCTGAATGGGCGCCTGGAAGATGTCCAGATGGGCGTTGCCGGCATGCAGGTGATCGGGTTGCTCGAGATAAGCCAGGATGTTTTCGTCACGGTCGCGCACCTCGACGAAGCGCACATGGGGCGTTTTCAACGTGGCCTGCAGCAGCGACTCCAGTACCCGGCGGTTACCGGAGATGACCCCGTACTCGGTGGCAGGGGCCAGCTGGCTGGCGATCAACTGACCGGTGTGGTTGATCTCCGCGCGCAGGTCCTGCAGGCGATTGAAGGTCAGAAAACCGGTCAGCAGCAGGGTCAGCAGCAGAGCCGGGCCTACGCTGATCAGCTGGGTGCGGACGTGGATGTTCCAGCCTCGCCACAGTTTCATGGCGTGTCTCCTTGCGCTAGATGCCGGGCCAGTTCCGCGTCGCTGGGCAGGGTGATACCCAGCGTGCGCGCCACCTGCGGGTTGCCGAGCACCCCGAAGGTGTTCGAATAGGTACCCACCGGCCACTGCGTCGGCGCCTGGTCGAGCAGCTGGTTCAGGGTGGCGACCCAGTCGTCCTGGTCGGCGTAGGTGCTGGCCAGGCTGCCGGCACGCACGAAACCTGCGCTCGGGCCGATCAGTGCGTGCTGCTGGCCATAGCTGGTCAGCAGCAGGGTCTTGGCGGTCAGCGGGTTGTAGAGGTCGTCATCGGCGATGGCGAGCAGCACGTCGCTGACGCCGAGCAAGCGAGTCACCGGCTGGCTGTCACGGGTATCCGGCCAGCTCTGCGCCACGATCTCGAGACCCAGCCCGCTGGCGGCCTGCTGCAGCTCCTGGATCAGGAACTCGCTGTGCGGGTGATGCAGTACGCCCACCCGCGTGGCCTTTGGCAGTAGATGCCTGAGCAGGCGCAGCTGGCGGCGTGGGGAAGGGTCCTGCCAAAGCACGCTGAGGTTCGCCGGCTGGCGCTCGCCAAGGGTCTCGCGGGCCTGGGTTTTATTGATCTGCAGCACCAGCGTCGGCGGACCATTGGGCGATTCCACGCGCCAGGCCAGCGCCGCCTGGCCGAACAGGATCAGGCGCGTATCGCCGGGCATCTGGTCGAGCGGCGGCATTTCGTTCAGGGGCACGATGTGAACGTGATCGGCGGGGCGTGCCGCTGCCAGCGCGTTGCCGAAATGCGCCAGGGTGCTGGTATCGCCTGCCGTGCTCAGCAGCAGCTCAGCCGCCTGTGCCTGGGGGGTAAGCAGGAACAGTAAGAGCAGGGCGCGGCAAATCCATGCGCGGCACGGGCGATTACGGGTCATCTAGGCGGCGGATCCGGTAGGCGGCATCAGGCTGGGCACGCAGAGGCGAGCGATGTCGCCCGCAATATGGATTGATCAACGACAATGATAGACGTCACGCAACGGCCCTGTTCGCGCAGAGCGCGCATGGTAACCGAGCGGCGTCGCATTGCCAGCCATGCCGCGCCAAAAACGCGACTGCCTCACGGAGGCCGGACGAAGCGGCGCCGCACCACAAGGCTGGTCGTGGAAACTGCTAACCGTATAATGCCTGCCACTTGCACAGCATTCACAACGGACTGGTCATGACTCAACAGCAACCTATCGCAGTACTGGGTGGCGGCAGCTTCGGCACCGCCATCGCGAACCTGCTGGCGCAGAATGGGCACCGCGTTCTGCACTGGATGCGCGACCCCGTGCAGGCTGAAGCCATTCGCACCCATCGGGAAAACCCTCGTTATCTAAAGGGTGTCAAGGTGCTCGACGGCGTGGAGCCGACCACCGATCTGCCGGCGGCACTGCAGGCGTGCGAGCTGGCATTCGTGGCGCTGCCCTCGAGCGCGCTGCGTCAAGTGCTGCAGCCGGTGTCCGGGCTGTTGGCCGGCAAACAGCTGGTCAGCACCACCAAAGGCATCGAGGCGCAGACCTTCAAGCTGATGAGCGAGATCATCGAGGAGGTCGCTCCCCAGGCGCGCATCGGCGTGCTCTCCGGGCCGAACCTGGCCAAGGAGATCGCCGCCCATACGCTGACCGCCACCGTGGTGGCCAGCGAGGACGAGGCGCTGTGCCGCACGGTGCAGGAAGTGCTGCACGGGCGCACCTTCAGGGTCTACGCCAGTGCCGATCGCTTCGGCGTCGAGCTGGGCGGGGCGTTGAAGAATGTCTACGCGATCATCGCCGGCATGGCCGCGGCGCTGGGCATGGGCGAGAACACCAAGAGCATGTTGATCACCCGGGCCCTGGCGGAAATGACCCGCTTCGCCGTGCACCTGGGCGCCAACCCCATGACGTTCCTGGGCCTCGCCGGGGTGGGCGATCTGATCGTCACCTGTTCGTCGCCGAAAAGCCGCAACTACCAGGTCGGCTTCGCCCTGGGCGAGGGCCTGAGCCTGCAGGAGGCCGTCGAGCGCCTCGGCGAGGTGGCCGAAGGCGTCAACACCATCAAGGTGCTCAAGGCCAAGGCGGAAGAGCTGCAGGTTTACATGCCGCTGGTGGCGGGGCTGCACGCGATCCTGTTCGAAGGGCGTACCCTCGATCAGGTCATCGAGGCGCTGATGCGTGCCGAGCCCAAGACCGATGTCGATTTTATTCCAGCCACCGGCTTCTGAGGACAATCGTTATGAATGACCACCCCAAGGGCGAGCCCATCGGCCTGCGCGTCGTCTGGATGCTGCTGTTTCTGTTCGTCTGGCAACTGGCGGAACTGCTGCTGGCCGGCGTCGTGCTGCTGCAACTGATCTATCGATTCATCTATGGCGCGCCGAATGCCGGCCTGCTGGCTTTTGGCGACAGCCTCAGCCAATACCTGGCCGAGATCGGCCGCTTTGGCACCTTCAACACCGAGGCCAAGCCCTGGCCATTCGCTGATTGGCCGGCTCCGCGTCCAGCGCAGGGCGAGGCGGCGCACAGCGTACCGCCGGCCCCTCACCCTGTGCGCGACGAGGAACCTAAACCATGAGCAACCCAGCATGAAGCTCTGGTTGCTGCGCCACGGGCAAGCTCAGGCCGAGGCGCGTAGCGATGCGCAGCGTGAATTGACGCCCTATGGTCGCGAAGAGGTGCTGCAGTCACTCGAGCATCTGCGTGGTTGCTCCCTCGACGCGATCTTCGTCAGCCCCTACATACGCGCGCAGCAGACGGCTGCATTGATCGTTGCGGGGCTCGCTTTGCGATGCCCGCTACAGACTGTGCCCTGGCTGACGCCTGACAGCGACCCTCGTGACAGCCTGACAAGGCTGCAGCGCCTGGCGGGTGACAACGTGCTGCTGGTATCTCACCAGCCTTTCATCGGCGCGCTGGGTGGTTTGCTGGTGCATGGCCACCGGCAACAGCCACTGGCCATGCATACCGCCAGCCTGGCGCTGCTCGAGGGCGAGGACTTGCTTGCCGGGCTGATGAATTTGCAGCTGTTGGCGCATCCTGACTAGCACTGCTCGCGCCATGGGCGCCGCCATGCTTGGCCCGGCCCAGCCGGGCCGCTACCTGCCAACCCCCATAACAACAAGGACTGACCATGAGCCTCTGGCGCCAGACACCCAATCTCGATGACCTGAACGCCGCGCAGCGCAACACCATTGGCGAGCTGCTGGATATCCGTTTTGAAGCGTTCGATGATGAGTCCATCACTGCCAGCATGGCTGTTGACGCCCGTACGCATCAGCCTTACGGCCTGCTGCATGGCGGTGCCTCGGTGGTGCTGGCGGAAAGCCTGGGCTCTACCGCCAGCTACTTGTGCATCGACACGCAACAGTTCTACTGCGTGGGGCTCGAGGTCAACGCCAACCACCTGCGGGGGCTGCGTTCCGGGCGCGTTACCGCGGTCGCCAGGGCGGTGCACCTGGGCCGCACCACCCATGTATGGGATATCCGCCTCAGTGGTGATGACGGCAAGACCAGCTGCATTTCACGCCTGACCATGGCCATCGTGCCGCTCGGTAGCCAGCCGCCGCAGTCCTAGTTATGTTTTTACGCGCATGGCGCTGCGCACTTGGCCGGAGCGTCGTCCTTCCTGACCGTTACGGGCGTTGCCGCCTGTCGCCGGCAGGCTGACAATCCCAGCATTGCCGGCCATCAGCGCGACTGCCATGACCCAGCTCATTTTTTTCGCCCATGCCAACGGATTTCCGTCGGCCACCTACCGCAAGCTGTTCGCGGCGCTGGCCCCTGAGTTTCAGGTACAGCACCTGGCGCAGCACGCCCACGATCCGCGATTTCCAGTGAACGACAGCTGGAGCAACCTCGTCGATGAGTTGCTGTATCACCTGGAGCGGTGCGACGGTCCGGTGTGGGGGGTGGGCCATTCGCTTGGTGGCTTGTTGCACTACCATGCTGCGCTGCGGCGGCCCGATCTTTATAGGGGCCTGGTGATGCTCGACTCTCCGGTACTGAGTCGTGTCGACCAACTGGTGATTCACGCGGCCAAACGCTTCGGTCTGATTGATCGCCTGACACCAGCCGGTCGCACGCTGGGGCGTCGTGAGCGTTTTGTCGACAGCCTGGAGGCGCGTCGCTACTTCGCCGAACGCACGCTGTTCAGCCGCTTCGATCCCGAATGCCTGGATGCCTACGTCGAGCACGGTTTGCAGCCCGTGGAGGAGGGGCTGCGCCTGAGTTTCGACCCGGCCACGGAGATCGGCATCTATCGCAGCGTCCCGCATACCAGTCCGGGGCTACCCCAGCAGTTGCAGGTGCCGCTGGCGCTGGTCAAGGGCGCCGAAAGCCGCGTCGTGCTTGCCCACCATGGACGCATGGCGCGTCGCGCACCGCGCGGCGAGTTCCTGATTCTGCCAGGCGGACACATGTTTCCGCTCGAACACCCGCACGCCACCGCGCAGCTGATCCGCAGCCTGTTCACGCGCTGGCAGGCGCCTGCCGAGGTCCTGCAGTGAGCCTCGTTCCCGACGAAATACGCCTGCGCCTGCCGCATATCGAATTGGCTGCTCAGGCCTACGGCCCGCCGGATGGACGCCCGGTCATCGCCCTGCATGGCTGGCTGGATAACGCCGCGACCTTCGCGCGCCTGGCGCCGAAGCTGCCGGGGCTGCGCATCATCGCCGTGGATCTTGCTGGTCATGGGCACTCAGAGCATCGCCCGCCTGGCGCCGGCTATGCCCTATGGGACTACGTGCACGACGTGCTGCTGGTCGCTGAACAGCTCGATTGGCCGCGCTTCAGCCTGCTGGGGCACTCCATGGGGGCCATCGTTTCAGTGTTGCTGGCAGCCACCTTTCCGGAAAAGGTGCAACGCCTGGCGCTTGTCGACGGGTTGATTCCGCCGACTACCGAGGCGGATGGCGCCGTCGCGACGCTCGCCCAGGCGTTGCAGGGGCGGCTGGCGCTGTCGGCCAAGCGAAAACCGCTGTACCCGAGTGTCGAGCGAGCGGCCCAGGTGCGCCAACGCGGCGTCGGCCATGTAAGCTTCGAGGCTGCTCAATTGCTTGCGCATCGCGGGCTGATGCCTGTCGAGGAAGGCTTCACCTGGCGCACCGACAGTCGCCTTACGCTGGCAACGCCATTGCGCTTCACTCAGGCCCACGTCAACGCTTTCGTCCGTGCACTGAGCTGTCCCGCCAAGCTGGTGGTGGCCGAGCAGGGCTTGCTGGCACATCGAGATGGTCTGGAGCAATTGCTGGCAAACACGTCGGTCAGTGTCGAGCGGCTACCTGGCGGTCACCACCTGCATCTGGACGACGAGCAGGGTGCGCAACTCGTAGCAGACTGTTTCAATCCATTCCTGAGTGCGCCTTGACGGCCCGTTGCAACTGGGGAAAGGTGTCGGGCACTGCCATGGAGATCTGCATGACCGACCTGTTTATCACGGCGCTGGACGCGCTGCCTGCGAGCCCTGCCGCTCACCCCCAGCCTGCCTATTCGCTGATGCTTTCCGCCGTTGGGGTAAGAGGGGCTGCATGCGTCTGAGTTACCTGCTTGCACTGATGGTGATCAGCCCATTCGCCAGTGCCGATGTGGCCGGTAGCCGCGATCTCGATGTGCTGCCGCGTTTTCCTGGCAGCGAAATCGTCAATTTCAAGGAACAGGCCGATCAGGAGCGCCTTTACCCGCAAGGCACCATCCGCCGTATCAGCGGGCGCCTGCGCTATGAGCGCGAGGTGCTGGTGCAGGGCGCGCTGACATCTGTCACTTACGAGTTGCCTGCCACCCACACCGCCGACGAAGTGTTCACTGCAGCACGCGAGGCATTGCAGAACCAGGACGCCCAGTTGCTTTACTGGTGCCAGGGACGCGAGTGCGGCTCCAGCAGCCTGTGGGCCAACTCGGTGTTCGGCAACTCCACGCTGTACGGCTCCGATAATCAGCAGGCATACGCGCTGCTGCGTCTGGCCGAGCCCCGCCACGATAGCCTCGTGGCCATCTACAGCATCACCCGCGGCAATCGCCGCGCCTACCTGCACGCAGAGCTGCTGACGGCTGACCAGCCATTGGCCAAGGTATTGCCCACGCCTGCCACGCTGTCGCGACAGCTGAAAAGCACTGGTGAGCTGCGGCTGCCGGGGCAGGATGAGCCCAAGCCCGAGTGGACGGAACTGCTGGCGCGCAGCCTCAACCTCGATAGCACCCTGCGGGTCAGCTTGTCCGGTGCCAATGCCGAAGCCTGGCGCGAGGCATTGATCGAGCAGCAGGTCAGGGCCGCCCGCCTGGAAGTTGGCGAGAGCAGTGGCGACGGTTTGCGTATCGACGTGCTACGTTGAGCGCGCCCGTTGTAACGGCCCTGTCTGGTTTTCTGGAAACACTGAAAAATGCCGAATAACGACCGCTTGCTGGTGCAGATCCTGCTACTGGGGTTGCTGGGTGCCAGCCTATGGGTGCTGGCGCCATTCTGGTCAGCGCTGTTCTGGGCTGCCGTGCTGTCCTTTGCCAGTTGGCCAGTCATGCGCTGGCTGACGCGCGTACTCAAGGGGCGGCAGTCGGTTGCCGCGGGCTTGCTGACCGGGGTGTGGATCGTGCTGGTTGCGGTGCCGCTGGTGATGCTGGGTTTCAACCTCGCCGACCATATTCGTGATGCCACGGCGATGATCAAGGACGTTCAGGTCGATGGCTTGCCGCCACCGCCAGCCTGGCTGGCCTCGGTGCCTCTGGTTGGAGAACGCCTGGTGAGCATCTGGGAAACCCTGGATCAGCAGGGCTCGGCGCTGTTCGCCACGGTGCAGCCTTATCTCGGTCAGGTCGGCAACTTCCTGCTGGTGCGCAGTGCCAAGATCGGCGGTGGCATTCTGGAGCTCGCGCTGAGCCTGATCCTGGTGTTCTTCTTCTATCGCGATGGTCCGCGCCTGGCGGCCTTCGTCGAAAGCCTGCTCGAGCGACTGATCGGTGAGCGTGCCCAGCACTACCTCGAGCTGGTTGCCGGTACCGTGCAGCGAGTGGTCAATGGCGTGATCGGTACCGCGGTGGCGCAGGCGCTGCTGGCGTACATCGGCTTCATGATTGCCGGCATTCCAGGCGCTTTGCTGCTGGGGTTGCTGACCTTCGCCTGCAGCCTGATCATGGTACCGCCACTGGTCTGGGGCCCGGCCGTGGGCTGGCTGATCTGGCAGGGCGAGATCGGCATGGCGATCTTCCTTGGGGTGTGGGGTTTCTTCATCATCAGCGGCGTCGACAACATCCTCAAGCCCTACCTGATCAGCCGCGGCGGCAACCTGCCGCTGGTGGTAGTGCTGCTCGGCGTGTTCGGCGGCATTCTGGCCTTTGGCTTCATGGGCCTGTTCCTGGGCCCGACTTTGCTGGCAGTGGCCTACAGCCTGCTCAGCGACTGGGTCGCGCACAAGGCGCCAGCCGGGCTGCCGCCACGCGAAGAGCGCTCGCCGCCGTTGTGATGCTGCGGCGATCTCAACGGTCGCCGCGTTCGTACTTGTCGAGGGTATCGCGGGCTATCTGCCGGCCCAGCATGATCAGCTCTGGCGCCTTGTAGAACTCGAAAAAGCGGCACACCCGCTTTGGCACGTTGATCAGGATGTCCGGCGGATAGCCGGCGATCTTGTACTGCGAGAGCGAAGTCTGCATCACCTCGAAACTCTGGTTGATCAACTCCAGCAGCGACGCCGGCCCGGCCATGTGGGCGACCCGCGAGCCACTGGCCGATTTGGGCGCGCTGTCGCCCTGGGGCGCGGCCGCCGGTTGCTGGCCATGGGGATCCACCGGCTCCTGCAACCACAGATCGGGTTGCCGCGGCACTGCCGGTTCGGTTACTTCCAGCAGCAGCGGATCGTCCTCGCCGCCCTTGCGGCGTAGCGATGGCAGGTGCGAACCCAACGAGGTCATGATCTGATCGAAACGCCCCTTAAGGGCGGCAGGGCGTTCGATCACGGGCAACTGGTAGTGCTGCTGATGCGCCGAGTTGAGGTTGACGGCGATGATCAGGTCGCAGTGGCTGGATACCACAGGCACTATCGGCAGTGGATTGAGCAGGCCGCCGTCGACCAGCATGCGCTTGCCCTGAATGACCGGCGTGAACAGGCTGGGAATTGCCGCCGAGGCGCGCATCGCCTGGTGCAGGCAACCTTCCTGAAACCAGATTTCCTGTTGGTTGGTGAGGTCGGTCGCTACCGCGGTGAAGGGAATGTTCAGCGACTCGATATTGATCTCGCCGACGATATCGCGGATTCGCCCAAAGACCTTTTCCCCGCGGATCGCACCCAGGCGAAAACTGACGTCCAGCAGGCGCAACACATCGAGGTAATCCAGGCTCTGGGTCCAGTCGCTGTAATCCTTGAGCTTGCCAGCCGCATAAATGCCGCCGACCACCGCGCCCATGGAGCAGCCGGCGATACAACCTATCTCGTAGCCGCGAGCTTCCAGCTCTTCTATCACCCCGATGTGGGCATAACCGCGCGCACCACCGGACCCCAGCACCAAGGCTACTTTCTTGCTCATCCAACTCTCCTCGATACACAGTGCCTGCCAGAACGTATTCTGCGTTCTGCAGCACGTCGATAGTGGCACTTTTTCTCTAGCCTATCGTCTTAATCAGCACCGGTGACCTGATTACCGGCCAACCTCTGGAGTATGCGACATGAAAGCCTGGATTCTCTTACCGATTGCGCTGTTGGCGGGCTGCTCAGCGACCACGTCCTACCGTGACAGCTGCGCGTCTCAACTCGATGCCGCCTGGCAGGAACTCGACCTGGCCAAAGCCGAAGGCTTCGCCGGTACGGTCAGCTATTCCAAGGCCGCCTCGCTGATGACGGCAGCGAAAACCCAGCAGCAGTTCGAGGCTTATCGTGGCTGTACCAACAAGTCCGAGAAAGCGCGTTTCTACATTCGTGAGTCCCGAGCAGGCCGCTGAAGGCGCACTCGAGTAAGCTTGCGACAACCTGAATGCCGGAGATCGCAATGCTGCTCGATTTCGCTGACCTGACCCCGCTGGACCGTTACCGCTGGCTCGCTGCAACCGTCACACCCAGGCCTATCGCCTGGGTGTCGAGCATTTCCAGGGAAGGGGTGACCAATCTGGCCCCCTTCAGCTTCTTTCAGGTGATCAGTGATGAGCCAGCCACCCTGATGGTCAACGTCGGCACCCGTGACGACGGCGCACTCAAAGACACCCTGCGCAATGCCCAGGAAACCGGTGAGCTGGTCATTCATCTGGTTGCATTCGCGCAAGCCGAAGCCATGAATGCCAGCGCTGCGCTGCTGCCGCACAGCACCAGCGAATTCGTCCATTGTGGTATCGACTCGATAGCCAGCAGCCGCGTGGCGCCGCCACGGGTAAAAGGCGCCGCCGTGGCCTTCGAGTGCCGGGTTGCGCAGATCATGGGGTACCCGGAGGGCAAGCCCAACCATCACCTGATCTTCGCCGAAGTGCTGCTGGCGCATATCAGTGACGAGGTGCTCAACGAGAAAGGGCGTATCGACCCGCAGCGCCTCGACCTGGTCGGACGTTTGGGTGGCACGGCCTATAGCCGTACCCGTGACACCTTCGACTTGCAGCGCCCGCAGTGATCTACCCGTAAAGCTGGATACGCGAGCGCGGGGCGCTCTTCAAATCGGCTGTAGTGGTGCGCCCGGCGTTGCGAGCGGCTTGCCGGTCGGCGTTCTGATGACAGAGGCGTTAACCGTTGCGGCAATTCTCCGATGGTCGGCGATATCCTGAAAGCGACATCAGCTTAGCTAAAAGCACCTGCTGGCTCTTTGCTGGCTTGTCGCCATTAGGCGGCTGCATCACTGTGGCTGCTTGGAGGGCTCCTGCCCAGCACGAGAGGGTCGGCAATGGTTTCTCTTCGCGCACTGACCAGCCTGGCAACGGCGGTCAAATTGTCCCTGGGATTCGGTGTGGTACTGGTGCTCACTCTGGTAGTGGCAGCCACCGGGTTTTTCGCCCTGCGTGACGTGGGCGCCAGGTTTTCCCTGCTCGAGCGCTTCAGCGATATCAATGACCGGGTCGCGCAGATGCGCCGCACCGAACAGGCCTTCATCATCACTGGCGATGCGGCGCATACGCAGCGCCTGCACGAACAGGCGCAAGCCATACGCGAGCAGGTGCAGCAACTGAACGATCAGGTTGCCGGTAGCGAGCGTGAGGCGTTGCAGCAGGTCGACGCAGACATTGCCGAATACGTGCAGGTCTTTGATCGTTATGTGGAGCAGAGCGACAACATGCGCCTGTCGCTGGATGCCGCGAAATGGCTGGTGGTCGGCGCCGCCAATAGCCTGGATCTGCTCAAGGACGGGCTCGCCGAAGATGGCGTCTATGCCCTCAAGGAAAGCCAGGGCAAAGAAGGTGGCGAGGCCGTCACCCAGGCCGGCCAGATCGGCAAGGTGCACGTGTTGCTTCTGCAGGCGCTGGAGCAGGCGCGGGTTCTCCTGGAGAGCAGCCGTAGCAGCGGCGAAGTGCCGAGCACGAGCATCCAGGAAGCGGTCGACGCGCAGACTCAGGCGGCTCAGCTGCGCGACGCGCTGGGTGATCCGGGGTACCGCTCGGTGCTCGCCGAGGTGGTGGGCAATATCGATTCCTTCAACCAGCGGTTGCAGGAATATACCGGGCTGCTGCAACAGCAACAGCAGGAGCACGCCCAACTGGTCGAGCGTGCTGACAAGGTGGTCGAACTGGTCAGCCAGACCTATGCCCAGCAGAAAGACGCCCTCCACACGCTGGTGCGCAGCAGCGCATTGCTGATTATGTTCGCCGCCGCCGCGGCCTTGCTGGTTGGCCTGCTGGCGACGGTGATCATCACCCGGGTGATCGTGCGGCCGCTCAAACAGGTGACCGCCGTGGCCCAGCGCATCGCCGCCGGTGACCTGAGCGGCGAGATCGCGGTGCAGCGCAGCGATGAAATCGGCCAGCTATTGCTTGCCATGCAAGGCATGTCGCGGGACCTGCGCAGCATGGTCGGGCGCCTGCAGGGCGGCGTGGCGCAGCTTTCCAGCTCGGCGCAGGCGCTGTCGTCGGTCACCGAGCAGGCGCGTCAGGGCGTCAGTGGCCAGAAAGAGGAAACCGACCAGGTGGCCACCGCGATCACCCAGATGGCGGCGACGGTTCATGAAGTGGCGCAGAACGCCGAACAGGCTGCAGCCGCTACCGCCGAGGCCGATTCGCGGGTCGTGGCAGGCAGCCAGGTGGTGCGCGAAACCCTGCAACGAATCGAGCAACTGGTCGCGGCCATGGCAGTGACCCGGCAAGGTATCGAACAGCTCAGTGCCGACACCCGCAATATCGACGCGGTGCTGGACGTGATCAAGAGCGTGGCGCAACAGACCAACCTGCTGGCCCTCAACGCGGCGATCGAGGCGGCGCGGGCAGGCGAGCAGGGGCGTGGGTTCGCGGTGGTCGCCGACGAGGTCCGTGCGCTGGCGCGGCGTACCCAGCAGTCCACCGAGGAAATCGAAGGGTTGCTGGGCACCTTGCGTGGGGGCGCTACCCGCTCCGTTGCCGACATGCGCCAGAGCGACGAACTGGTCGAGCAGGTGGTGCAGGATGCCCGGCATACCCAGCAGGCCTTGGCCGGTATCACCGATGCAGTTGCCGTGATCCATGGCATGAATCAGCAGATCGCCGCCGCCGCCGAGCAGCAGACCGCCGTGGCCGAGGACATCAACCGCAGCGTCACGTCGATTCGCGATCTGGGCGAGCAGTCCGCCGCTGCCATGGAAGAAAACGCCGGCTCCAGCCAGCAACTGGCGACGCTGGGTCGTGAATTACAGGGCATGGCCGCGCATTTTCGCCTTTAGATTGCGCTGCGCTGCGGCTTGCGCCGTTTCGCTGCCAGGCTTGGGCCTGGTGCACAGTTTCGTCAGCAAACATTACGTAACGCTTTGCCCGCCGCGCTCCGGTCAGTAGCATCGAACCACTTGCATGAGGAGTGGACGATGCACACGAAACTGGACGCCTGCCTGGATACCATCAACCAGGTGCTGCTCGGCAAGGAGGCGCAGGTGCGCCTGGCACTGACCTGTCTGCTGGCCCGCGGTCATCTGTTGATCGAGGATCTGCCCGGCATGGGCAAGACCACCCTCAGCCATGCCCTGGCCAAGGTACTGGGGCTGAGCTTCCAGCGCATCCAGTTCACCTCCGACCTGCTGCCGGGCGATATTCTCGGCACCTCGGTGTTCGACAAGGACAGCGGACAGTTCCTGTTCCACCCTGGCCCGGTGTTCGCCGAGCTGGTACTGGCGGACGAGATCAACCGCGCCACGCCGAAAAGCCAGAGCGCGTTGCTCGAGGCCATGGAGGAGGGCCAGGTGACCATCGAGGGCGCGACTCGGCCGCTGCCGGATCCCTTCTTCGTCATCGCGACCCAGAACCCGATCAGCCAGAGTGGTACCTTCGCGCTGCCGGAGTCGCAGCTGGATCGTTTCCTGATGCGTCTGTCGCTGGGTTACCCGGCCCGGGCTGCCGAGAAAGCCCTGCTGCTGGGCGAGCCCCGCCGCTCGGTGCTGCCGACGCTGGAGGCGGTACTCAATCACGCGGAGCTGGCGAAGCTGCAGGCCGAAGTGCCCAAGGTGCGCGTCAGTGATGCCCTGGTCGACTACGTGCTGCGCCTGGTCGAAGCCACGCGCACCCAGCCACAGTTCGCCTGGGGCCTATCGCCACGCGGCAGCCTGGCGCTGCTGGCGGCAGCGCGCGCCTGGGCGCTGCTGGCCGAGCGTGATTACGTCATCCCCGAAGACGTGCAGGCCGTCCTGCCGTCAGTGGCCGGGCACCGCCTGCGTGATCAGGCAGACCCTGCCGGCCACGGCGGTGGCGCCCTGGTGCAGTGGCTGCTGCGCGAGGTGCCGGTACTTTGACCGGTGCTTTCAGGCAGCACTGGAATCGCTGGTTGGCCAGGCGAATTCCGGCGGCCTCCAGCGTTCAGCTCAACCAGCGGCGGATCTTCATCCTGCCGACCCGGGTGGGTGTGGCGTTTCTCTGTGCCTTGCTGGTGATGCTGCTGGCCGCCATCAACTACCAGAACAGCCTGGCTTATGGGCTGACCTTTCTGCTCGGCTCGGTATTCGTGGTGACCATCCTGCACACCTACCGCAACCTGGCCGGGCTGGTGCTGCATGCCGGTGGCGTCGGTGCGGTGTTCGCAGGCGAGGCAGCGCGTTTGCGGGTGCGTCTGGAAAGCCGCGGCCGTGCCCACGAGGCCATCGCGCTGGGCTGGCCACCGGCCGACCTGCTGCAGCAGGATGTTGTGGCGCAGGGTTCGGTGGAGTGCGAACTGGGCGTGCAAACCCTGCGCCGCGGCTGGCTTCATCCGGGCCGTTTGCGGGTGGAAAGCCGCTTCCCCCTGGGCCTGTTGGTCGCCTGGAGCCACGTCGATCTTGACCAGGCGGTGCTGGTCTACCCACGGCCACTGGAGGGCGAGCTGCCGCTGGCGGCTGCTGGCCGTGAGGATGACGAGCAGGCCGGGCTGGTCACTCAGGGCCAGGGCAGCGACGACTTCCAGGGCCTGCGTACCTATCAGCCGGGAGATTCGCGCAAGCGTTTGCACTGGAAGGCGTATTCACGGGGCCAGGGTTTATTGGTCAAGGATTTTGCCGCTCAGACGGGCCGTGACCTGCTGCTGGATTTCGACGTGCTCAGCGGTGATCTGGAGAGCCGCCTGTCGCTGCTCTGCCACTGGGTGCTGATGCTCTCCGAACGCCAGCAACCCTTCGCCCTGCAACTGCCGAACGAGTCACTGCCGGTGGCCATCGGCGAGCGCCACCGTGAGCAGTGCCTACGTGCGCTGGCGCTGCATGGCGGTGGTGCATGAGCAGCGTTGCGGGCATCCCGCGCATCAGTCTGACCTGGCTGTTGGTCGCCCAGGCGCTGGTCATTCTGCCCCATGCCTTGCACCTGCCGTTATGGGTGATCGGCCTGTGGTTGGGCTGTGCGCTGTGGCGCATCCAGATCTTCCGTATGCGCGCCGGCTACCCCAGCCTCGTCGTGCGCATCGGCCTGATCGCCCTGGCTGCGGCAGGGGTGTTTCTGTCCCGCGGCACCCTGGTCGGCCTGGATGGCGGGGTGCTGCTGCTGGTGGCGGCGTTCACCCTCAAGTTGCTGGAGATGCGCAGCCGCCGCGATGCGCTGGTGGTGATCTTTCTCGGCTTCTTCGTGGTGGTCACGGCCTATCTGTTCGATGACAGCATGCTCGTCGCGCTGTTCAGCCTGTTGCCGGTGTGTGCCTTGCTGGCCGCGTTGATCGGCTTGCAGCAGAGCGGCACGGCAACCCGGCCCTGGCGCACGCTGCGTCTGTCGGCCAGCCTGCTGCTGCAGGCGCTGCCGCTGATGCTCCTGCTGTTCCTGTTCTTCCCGCGCCTCGGGCCACTGTGGTCGTTGCCGGTGCCCAACGAACGCGGCGCGGTCACCGGGCTGGCCGATAGCATGGCGCCCGGCGATATCGCCGAGCTGACCCGTTCCAGCGAGCTGGCCTTTCGCGCCAGTTTCGAGGGCCGGGTGCCGGCACGCAACGAGCTGTACTGGCGAGCGCTGACGCTCGATCATTTCGATGGCCGGCGCTGGTCGCAGTCGGCGGGTGAGCAGTTTTCGCCGGCGCCGCAATGGCAACCGCGCGGCGAGGCGCTGCATTACAGTGTGGTGATGCAGCCGACCACGCGGCCATGGCTGTTCGCCCTCGACGTCGCCCGCAGCGACTTGCAGGGCACGCGGCAAATGGGTGATTTCCGTCTGCAGCGCAATCGCCCGGTGGATCGAGCGCTGCTTTACGACGTCAGCTCCTGGCCTGACGCGCTACGTGAGCCGCAGCTGCCGCCCGACAGGATGCAGGCGTTGCTGCGCCTGCCCCGTGAGGGCGATGCGCGCAGCCGCGCCTGGGCCCAGGAACTGCGCAGCCGGTATCCGCAGGATGAGCAGTTGGTCGAGGCGCTGCTCACCCATTTCAATCGCCAGCCCTACGTCTATACCCTGACGCCGACCCCCTTGGGTGACGACTCCATCGACCAGTTCCTGTTCGATACCCGCAGCGGCTTTTGCGCCCACTACGCCGGCGCCATGACCTTCGTGCTGCGCGCGGCCGGCATCCCCAGTCGCGTGGTGGCCGGTTACCAGGGCGGCGAACTCAGTGGCAATGGCAGCTACGTGCAGGTTCGTCAGTTCGACGCCCATGCCTGGGTCGAGTACTGGCAGCCGGGCAAGGGCTGGACGAGCGTGGATCCGACCTTCCAGGTCGCCCCCGAGCGTATCGAGCAAGGGCTCGAACAAGCACTGGCAGGTGAGCAGAGTTTTCTTGCCGACTCGCCTTTTTCACCGTTGCGCTATCGCAATCTGACCTGGCTCAACGAGCTGCGTCTGGCCTGGGATGATCTCAATTACGGCTGGCAGCGCTGGGTGCTGGGCTATCAGGGCGCGCAACAGTTCGAGCTCCTGCAGCGCTGGTTCGGTCAGGTCGACGCGGGTCGGCTGGTGCTCGCCCTGGTGGGCGGCGGCGGTGTGTTACTGGGTTTGCTTGCGCTGTGGCTGTTCAAGCCCTGGCGGGGCGAGCGTGACCCCTTGCTGCGCGTCTTTCAACGCTTCGAGCGGCTGTTGGCCCAGCATGGCGTGCGGCGCGATGCTGGCGAGGGCCCGCGGGTCTTCGCACAGCGTGCCTGCGAAGCACTGCCGGCCCAGGCACCGACCATTCTTGCCTTCGTGCAGGCCTTCGAAGCGCAGCGTTACGCGGGGCAGAACATTTCCCCCCAGGCGTTGCTCCAACAGCTGAACGCGCTGCGCCGCCAATTGCCCTGGCGCTGGAGCCGATCCCCTTGAACGGTTATTCAGGAGTTCCGTGATGAGTGGTTTTGTCGGTACGTTGCGCAGCGAAGTGCTGCGCCTAGAAGTTGCGCTCTATGCTTGCCGCGAGCGTCTGCAGGCGCAGACCGATGACGAGGCGCTGCATGATCTGCGGGTCTGTCTGCGCCGTTTGCGGAGCCTGCTCAAGCCGCTCAAGGGCGCTGCCGGGAGTGATCCGTTGCAGAACCGAGCAGCCGAGCTCGGGCGCCTGACGGGCCCATTGCGGGATCTGGAAGTGCTGATCGGTACCTTGCGCGCCAGCGGTGAGCATGCCGCTGCGCAGCGACGCCTGGCGCAGCGCCGCAAGGGTGATGCACTGGTACTGAATAGTCGCGCGTTGCCTGCCCTGTTCCGCGCCCTGGACGAGTGGCCTCGGGAACTGGCTGCCCAGCAGGCGAGTGGCGAGCTCGACGATTTGCACAAGAAGGTACGGCGCTACCTGCGCAAGCAGCTTGCCAAGCTGGTCGAGGCCCTGGGCGATGCCGAGCATGATCGCCACCGCGTGCGCCTGCTGATCAAGCGTGTGCGTTACACCGCCGAGGCTTATCCGCAGCTTTCACCGCTGTCGGCTGCGCAATTGAAGCTGCTCAAGAAAGGTCAGGCGGTGCTCGGTGATTGGCACGACCACTTGCAGTGGCTGGCGACCGCGGAGCGCGAGCCTGATCTGCGCGGCTTCATCCCCGCCTGGCGCAACTCGATGCAGGCCGCCGAGCGCTCGGCGCAGGCCATCCAGGCACGCCTGCTGGCAGCGCTCGAGCCCCAACAATGACCGATCTGCCGTCTGCGTCGGGCTCGCGGTAGCGCGGCTCGTCTCTTACCATCCATAGGATGACAAGAGAGGTGACCATGGATTTCTTCGAGCTACTGGAGCAGGTGCAGCGCACACCCGGGGCGCTGGCGATTCCGGCTGACTGGGGGCAGGGCCGCGCCAGTTTCGGCGGCGTGGTGGCAGCGCTGGTCTATGCCGTGATGCGCGGCAAGGTACCGGCCGATCGCCCACCGCGGTCGTTGGCGATTACCTTCGTGGCACCGGTGACGCCCGGCATCGCCACCAGCTTCGAGGCCGAGGTGTTGCGCGCGGGTTCGGCAGTCAGCCAGGTGCTGGGGCGTGCCGTGCAAAATGGCCAGGTGGTGGCGTTGATACAGGGCAGTTTCGGTACGCCGCGAAGCTCTTCGATCAGCGTGCCTGCACTGCCGGCACCCGCGATAAAGGCGCCCGGGCAAAGTCAGGAGTTGCCCTACATCCCCCAGGTCACCCCGGAGTTCACTCGTCATCTGGTGCTGCGCTGGGGCTTGGGCGGCCTGCCGTTCAGTGGTAATCAGTCACGGGAAATGGGCGGTTGGGTACGGTTCCGCGATCAGCAGCGCGTCGAAACCCTCGACGAAGCCCACCTGCTCGGGCTGGTCGATGCATGGCCACCGGCGGTGTTGTCGCTGCTCGACAAGCCGGCGCCCGGCAGTTCGCTGACCTGGACCATCGAGTTCATTCAGCCCTTGAGCCCGGTCACCTCTGATCAGTGGTGCCTGTACCGCGCCGAGATCGAGCATGCCCGTGATGGCTACGGGCATGTGGCCGCGGCGCTATGGACGGCTGATGGACAGTTGCTGGCCATCAGCCGTCAGACGGTGACGGTGTTCGATTAAACATTGCCCAGGAGTGCCTGCCTTGCCAGGGCATAGGCGGCAATGGCACCCAGGCCGGACAACACCAGCGAGAGGGCGCCGGAGTCGCTGCCCGCCAGCGCCAGGGATACCAGCAAGAGCGGCAGGGCAATGGCCAGCATCGGCATGTCCAGTGACTCGGTGTGACGGGCAAGGGTAGCGGTTTGCGTGCTCATGATCGGTCTCCTGCATCAGATGGAGCCAGTCTATGGCGCAGGCGCAAGGGCTGCGAATTGATCCGCCCTATGCGCCAGATAGGGTTTCTACTATCTGCTCTAGCGGACGTGCCCCGGTACTCAGGGTTTCAACTGGCGAATGGCCCTCGACAGTTCGCCTGCCAGGTCAGCCAGCTGACTGCTGGTAGTGGCGGACTCCAGGGTCTGCTGGACGGTCTGCTCGGTGACATCACGGATGCCGATCACCGAGCGGGTCATCTCTTCGGCCACCAGGCTCTGCTGCTCGGCCGCGACGGCGATCTGCGTGTTGCTCTCGCGCATCTGCGCCACCGCGCCGGTGATTGCCGCCAGCGCGTCACCGGCCTCATGGGCGGCGCGTACGCAGTCGTCGGCCTTCAACGAGCTTTCCTGCATGAACTCCACGGCATCGCGGGTGCCGGCCTGCAGCGTACCGATCATGCTGGTGATCTCGTCGGTGGAGTCCTGCACGCGCTTGGCCAGGTTGCGCACCTCATCGGCCACCACGGCGAAACCGCGGCCCATTTCGCCGGCCCGCGCCGCCTCGATGGCGGCGTTGAGGGCCAGCAGGTTGGTCTGTTCGGCAATGCCGTGAATGACGTTCACCACGCTACTGATCTTCTGGCTGTCGGCGGCCACCTGCTCGATCATGGTCGCCGTCTGCTGCACGCCGCTGGATAGGCCGGTGATGGCGTCGACCACACGGGTGACCACGGTCTGCCCGGCCCCCGCGAGCTGGTCGGCGGCCTGTGACTGATCACGGGTGGTGGCTGCGTGTTCGGCGATGTGGTGGACGGTGGTCGACATTTCGTTGATGGCGGTGGCGGCCTGATCGGTTTCGCTCTGCTGGCCGAGCATGCCCTGACGCACGTCCCTCATGCCTTGCGCCAGGCGCCCGGTACCCTCGTCGAGCCGTGAGGCGGCCTGGATGACCGCGCCGACCACCCGCTGATAACCGTCCTGCATGGCGTTGAAGGCGCCGGCCATCTGCCCGACCTCGTCGCGGCTCTGCAACGGCACGCGGGCGGCCAGATCACCGCTCTTCTCGACATGCAGCATCACGTCCTTGAGGGTATTGAGGTGGGTGAGCAGGAAACGGATCAGCAACTGCGAGGCTGCGAGCAGGGCAAGCATCAGCACCGCTACCGCCACGGCGTAGCGTGCGGCGCGCTCGCCGAATACCTGGGCCAGGCTGCGGCCAGTGGCAAGCACGGCGATGCGCTGCTCGACGCCACGCTCGACGATGTGCGCGCCGAGCAGCGGGTCGCTGCCGAACAGCGCCTCGTGCCCGAGGGCGACCCAGCCGCGCCCGTCGCGCAGTGGCGTGGCATCCGCGTCACCGGGCAGTCCTGGCGTTTCGCCGGCCCTGAAGGCGATCAGTCCGGCGCTGGCCGGCAGCGCCTGGTCGACGGGCCAGGCCGCGACCAGTTGCGCCCGCTGCTGCGCATCGGCCTTGGCCGCCTGGGTAAAGGTGTCCTGTTCCTGCAGCATGGCGAACAGCACCAGCAACAGGGTGGTGATGAGGGCGACGGCATTCACCGCCCAGAACTTGTGTTTCAGGGATAGATCGCGAATCCACACGGGCATGTTCTTTTGCTCTCGACATGAATGAAGTGCTGGCAAGGCGCCATTATTCTTTCACGGGCAAAATAACCATCCGTTGATATGGGTCAACGGCAGCCGACGTCTCGGCTTGTGAGGCTTCTGGGAGCAGCGCTGCCTCCAGGTCAGCGCCGCCGGCCCGACTGGTCTTAGGACTCCCGATCATCTTCCTGATCATCGACCGGTTCGACCAAGGTCGGCAGGGCGAAGAAGGCCCGTGCGCAGGCCGTCGTGTGCCTGGCCACTTCTTCAGCGGGCTCCTGGCGGTGCAGGGCCACTTCGCGCAGTACTTCGGGTAGAAACGCCGGCTCGTTGCGACCACCCTTGGGTTTCGGACGCAGGCTGCGCGGCAGCAGGTAGGGCGCGTCGCTTTCCAGCATCAGGCGGCCGGCGGGAATTTCCTTCACCAGCGGATGCAGGTGCGCGCCACGGCGCTCATCGCAAATCCAGCCGGTGATACCGATGTGCAGATCCAGGTCCAGGTAGTCGAACAGCGCCCGCTGCTCGCCGGTAAAGCAGTGCACCACGGCTGCTGGCAAGCGATCACGGTACTCGCGCAGGATCTGTACGAAGCGCGGGTGGGCGTCGCGCTCATGCAGGAACACCGGCATCTGCAAGTCGGCGGCCAGGCTCAGTTGCTCCTCCAGTGCCTTTTCCTGCTGCGGGCGTGGTGAAAAATCGCGGTTGAAGTCCAGCCCGCATTCGCCCACCGCCCTGACCTGGGGTTCGGCGAGCAGGGCGCGCAGGCGTTTGCTGTCGTCACTGGCCCAGTGCTTGGCATCGTGGGGGTGCACGCCTGCGGTACTGAACAGCCGCTCGGCGCGCTCGTCGAGTTTCCTGCACAGGCTCAGCGCATGGTCACTTTCGCCCAGGCTGGTGCCGGTCAACACCAACTGGCAGACGCCTGCGCCGAAGGCGCGTTCGAGCACTGCCGCGTGCTGGTCGTCGAAGCTTGCGTGGGTCAGATTGACGCCGATGTCGATGAGTTGCATGGTGTGACCCTGGAAAACGAGAGGGCGCAGCATAACAGAGCTTTTTGCAGCCAATAAAAAGCTAACGATTACAAAAACTTGTGGTCGATTCGTGACGTAAATACAGAGCTGATGTTGTCCGAGTGCCGGCCGTGCCACGCTTGGCGATGCATCTGCGAATCACCACCCCTGGCTGTCGGCCGGTTTTCCCGCTATCGGAGCATCGATATTGCGCCTCCTGTTCATCATTTGCCTGCTTCTCTGGCTGCCCATACCGGCCATGGCGCGTATCGCCGGGCCGCTGGAAGTCACCGGTACGGCCGCGCCGCGTGACCTGCCAGGCATTCGCAAGAGTGGCGAGCTGCGGGTGCTGGTCAACCAGAGCCGTAACAGCTCGGGCGAGGTCAAGGGGCAGAGCATCGGCGTCGAGTACCAGCGCCTGCGCGCCCTGGAGCAGTACCTCAATCGCAATGCCCGAGATGGCCGCAACCTGCGCTTGAAGCTGATTCCCAAGGCCAAGGACCAGTTGCTCGCGGCCCTGCAGCGCGGCGAGGGCGATCTGGTTGCGCCTGGCGAGTTGCTCAGCAGCAAGGGCGGCAATGTGCTGGCCAGCGAAGCCATACGCCGTGACGTGCCGGTGGTGATCGTCGCCCGGCAGGGCAACCGGCGCTATCAGCGGCTCGAGCAACTGGCCGGGCGCAGCTTGTCGCTGCCGGTCGGCAGCGTGGCCAAGGAGGCGTTGCACGACATCAACCGCCGGCTCGAGGCGCGCAAGCTGCCGCCCATCATCGTCGAGTGGGTGGATCCGACCCTGGCCGTCGAGGACGTGCTGGAAATGGTCCAGGCCGGTATCTTCGATTTCACCGCCGTGGAACTGCACATCGCCGAGCGCTGGGCCAAGGTAATGCCCAAGCTGCGCGTCGACCGCCATCTGGTGCTCGACAATAAGGGCGTGATGCGCTGGTACATGCGCCGCGACGCGCCGATGCTCAGTGCCAGCGTCGACCGCTTCCTGGAAGGCTACCGGGTGCCCGATGATCAGGATGCTGCCTTTCAGCGCGTGTACCGACGGCTCTATAAAGTGCATTCGCCCATGGGGCGTACCGAGCGCCAACGCCTGGAACGGGTGCGGCCAGTGCTGCAGCGCTACGCCGAACAGCATGACTTCGACTGGCTGGCCCTCGCGGCCCTGGCGTTCAAGGAGTCGACGCTCAACCCGACGGCCCGCGGCAGCAGCGGCGCGACCGGGCTGATGCAGATCACTCCGGCGGCGGCGCGCAGCGTTGGCGTCAGCGATATCTCGCGGGTCGAGAACAATGTGCAAGCCAGTGCCAAGTACCTCGCCAAGATTCGCCGTGGCTTCTTCAACAGCCCGCGGCTCAATGAGCGCGAGCGCATGGCGTTCGTGCTCGCCGGTTACAACCTCGGGCCACAGCGGGTGCAGAGCCTGCGGGCAGAAGCGCGGCGGCGCGGCCTCAACCCCGATCAGTGGTTCTTCCAGGTAGAGCGGGTGGCGATGGAAGAGCTGGGCATGGGCGTGGTCAGCTACGTCAACGCGGTGAACAAGTATTACCTGGCTTACGCCCGCGAGCGCTATTCCCTGGAGCCCGTGCAGAAAGTGAGCATGCGAAAATAATCGATTTATTGGATTATTTTTAGCGGTTTTATTCGGTATTAATATTGGTTATTTGAATTAATATGCCGCCATCTCACTCGCATAGCACAGGATTCGCCCCATGAACGCACTCATCAAATCCCTGGCAACCACGCGCGCCGGCTTTGGCCTGACCATCCTGCGCGTGCTGGTCGGCATCACCTTCATGGCCCATGGCTCGCAGAAGCTGTTTGGCTGGTTCGGCGGCTACGGGCTGGCAGGTGTTGCCCAGTGGATGGAGAGCATCGGTCTGGCGCCCGGCTACCTGATGGCGTTGATGGCCGGCAGCGTGGAATTCTTCGGCGGCCTGGCCCTGGTCATCGGTCTGCTGGTGCGGCCTGCTTCGGCAGTGCTGGCAATCACCATGCTGGTGGCGATCTTCTCGGTGCATATCGGCAATGGTTTTTTCATGGCCAACAATGGTTACGAGTTCGCCCTGGCGCTGCTGGCGGCCACGCTGGCTCTGCTGGTCGAAGGTGCAGGGCGGCTGTCGCTGGATCAGCGCATCGCCGGCTAACCACCGCGCTTCTTGCGAAAGCCCGCCCATGCGGGCTTTCCTGGTTGTTGACAGGCTGATCGGCAACTCTCTAGGATTGTGTCCTGCGCCGATTTAGACAGCTACTTGCGGGGCGCCTCAGGGACTTGTCATCGAGTCTCGAAATTCCGCTAAAGCGCTGGTTCGGTGTTGCCTCTCACCGCTGCCCAGCGGGATTTCCGAGGCGGAGACAAACACCATGACCTGTTCCCAGGCTGCGCAAATTCGTATCGTCCCCATCACCACCCGGCTGGTTCGTCGCAACCCGCGGATACTGCTGGGCGGTACTCATCAGCCAACCTTGCTGCGTTATCTGGACGGTTGGCCCGCCCGCCGCGAAGGCCAGCGCGCCTTTCTCGTGCAGTTCGCGGAACCGGACGACTCGCTGCAGCGCTTCGCCGATGACAGTTTCGATTTTGCCGTGCTGCAGCGCCCCAGCGCCGAAGCACTCGGCCAACTGACGCGTATCGCTCGGCAGGGGCTGATCACCCTGCGCTGAATCTTTTACGGATAGTCGATGGCGACGATGTACCAGTACTTGTCGCCGGTTGGCGTCTGTACCCGCACCTCGGCATCCAGGCCCTTGCCGACAAGGGCGCGGGCCAAGGGTGAGTCGATGCTGATCAGGTTCAGCTTGAGGTCGAGTTCGTCGGGGCCGACGATTCGATAGCGCGCCTCTACGCCGTCTTCATCTTCAACCGTGACCCAGGCACCGAAGTACACCTTGCCGGGATCGCTGGGGCGAGTATCGACCACCTTCAGCTTTTCCAGGCGTTTGCTTAGAAAGCGCACGCGACTGTCGATCTCGCGCAGCATTTTCTTGCCGTAGGTGTACTCCGCGTTCTCCGAGCGGTCGCCCTGGGCCGCCGCCTCGCTGACCGAACGGGTCACCTCGGGCCTGCGCACGTGCCAGAGCTCGTGCAGTTCGGCGCGCAGGCGCGCCTCGCCTTGCGGTGTGATCAGGGGCGTACCCGCGGCGCGGGGAGGGCGGTATCGGCTCATGCTCGGCTCTGTCTGTTGCGGACGCGCAGTTTATCAACCCTCGCGCAGAACGGTGAGCGGGCTGGCGTTGAGTGCGCGGCGCGTACCCAGTACGCCGGCAACGCCGACCAGCAACGCGCCGATCAGCGGCAGCACCAGCAGCCACGGGTGCGGTTGCCAGGCCATCTGAAAGGCGTAGCGGTAGATCAGCAAGCTGACCAGTTCGCAGCCCAATGCCGCCAGCAGGCCGCTGGCGGCGCCCAGCAGGCCGAATTCGGCGCGCCTGGCCTGCACCAGCAGTTTGCGTTCGGCGCCCAGGGCGCGCAGCAGGGCACCCTGATGGATACGCTCGTCCAGCGTCGACTGCAGGCCGGCGAACAGCACCGCCAGGCCCGCTGCCAGCACGAACAGCAACACGAACTCGATGGCGATGGTGACCTGGGCGAGGATGCTGCGCAGTTGGTTGAGCAGCGCCTCGACCTGCAGCAGCGACACCGCTGGGAAGGCGCGGGACAGTTCTACCAGTTGCTGCTCGTGCTGCGGCGGCAGGTAGAAACTGGTCAGGTAGGTCACCGGCAGGTCCTTGAGGGTACCGGGCTCGAAGATCATGAAAAAATTGGGCTGGAAGTTGTTCCAGTCCACCTTGCGCAGGTTGGTCACCACGGCATCGCGATCGACGCCGCCAACGCTGAAGGTCAGGCGGTCGCCGAGCTCGATGTGCAGGCTCTGCGCCAGTTCGTCCTCTATCGACACACCAGGCAGCTCATGCTGGTTATTGCCCGTCCACCACTGGCCGGCCGTCAGGGTGTTGCCGTCGGGCAGGTCGGCGCTCCAGGTCAGGCTCAGGTCGCGGCGCACCGCGCGCTCGCCACGGGAATCCTCGGTGACGTACTGGCGAACCGGCTCGCCGTTGACCTGGGTCAGGCGCCCCGGCACCACGGGATACAGCGGTGCGGGATGGGGGGAAAGCTGCGCGAGGCGTTCGGCGAAGGCGTCGCGCTCGGCAGGCAGAATGTTGAGGGCGAAATGATTCGGCGCATCGGCCGGCAGCTGCTCCTGCCAGTTGTCCAGCAATTCGCCGCGCAGCAGGGCGATCAGTGCCATGGCCAGGAGGATGAGGCCGAAGGCCAGGGATTGACCCGCCGCCGCGAGCGGACGACGCAGCAACTGACCAAGCCCCAGGCGCCAGGGCAAGGCGGCACGTGCCAGCAGGCGGCGCAGGCTCTGCAGGCCAAGCAGCAGCAGGCCGCCCAGCAGCAGGGCGGTGATCAGCCCGCCACCGAGCAGGGCCAGGGTCAGTGTCAGGTCAAGGCTCAGGCGCCACATGATCAGACCCAGGGCGAGCAGGGCGGTGCCGTATACCAGCCAGGAGCTGGCGGGGACCGGCAGCATGTCGCGGCGCAACACCCGTAGCGGTGGAACGCGGCCAAGGGCAGCCAATGGCGGCAATGCGAAACCGGCGAGTGCCACCAGCCCGGTGGCGATGCCGGCCAAAGCGGGCCAGACGCCGCCTGGGGGAACCTGCGCGGGCAGCAGGCCTTGCAGCAGGTGAAACAGCGTCTGCTGCGCGAGCCAGCCGAGCAGCGCGCCGGCCAGACTGGCGAGCAGCCCGAGCATCGCCAGTTGCAGGCCGAACAGGCTCAGCGCCTGGCGGCGCGACAGGCCCAGGCAGCGCAACAGTGCGCTGGCGTCGAAGCGACGGCTGGCGAAGCGCGACGCCGACAGGGCGACCGCCACGCCAGCCAGCAGGACGGCGGCCAGGCTGGCGAGATTCAGGTAGCGCTCGGCGCGATCCAGGGCGCCGCCGACGCGACGGCTGCCATCGCGGGCGTCATCGAAGCGCTGGTGGGCGGCCAGCCCCGGCTCGGCGGCCTGCCGATAGCTGGCCAGGGCATCGCTCGGCCCGTTCCACTGTTCGATGTAGCGCACCCGGCTGCCCGGCTGCACCACGCGGGTGGCCGGCAGGTCGTCGAGGTGCATCAGCACGTGGGGCGTCAGGCTGTAGAAGTCACCGGCTTCATCCGGCAGGTAGGTCAGCACCCGGGTGAGGCGCAGCTGCTTGGCGCCGACTTCGATCTGGTCACCGGTTTTCAGGCCCAGCGCCACCAGCAGGCGGGATTCCGCCCACACCTCGCCAGGCCCTGGCCCCGGGCTGACGGTTTCTTCGGCGTAGGGCGCGGCAGCGCTCTTGAGCTGGCCGCGTAGCGGGTAGCCGTTGCCGGCGGCCTTGACGCTGGCCAGCTGGATGCCGGCGTCGCTGGCGATCAC
Source organism: Pseudomonas sp. URMO17WK12:I2 (assembly GCF_003253735.1). Taxonomy (GTDB): domain Bacteria; phylum Pseudomonadota; class Gammaproteobacteria; order Pseudomonadales; family Pseudomonadaceae; genus Aquipseudomonas. The sequence goes on from NZ_QKYW01000003.1 coordinate 44,640, forward strand.
GCTGGAAAACTCGACCACCTGGGTGTGCTGCAGCCCGCGCCCGGTGCCGGCCTCGATCTGCTCGGGGCTGGCCGGGGCGCTGCCCCTGAGAATCAGATCGGCGCCGAGAAACTCGGTGGCGCGCAGGCTCATGCCCTCGTTGAGCCGGGCGCCGAAATAGCCGATGGCGGTGCTGGAGGCGACAGCGATCAGCAGGGCGAAGAACAGCACGCGCAGCTCGCCGGAGCGCGCATCGCGCAGCAGTTGGCGGCCTGCCAATGACAGCAGGGCGAAGAAGGACAGGGCGCGCATCAGGCGTTCACCGCTGCCACCAGGTGGCCGGCCTCCAGGCGGATGATGCGCTGGCAGCGCGCGGCAAGGCGCTCGTCATGGGTGACCAGCACCAGGGTCGCGCCGCGTTCCTGGTTGAGTTCGAACAACAGGTCACTGATGCGCTCCCCGGTGTGGGTGTCCAGGTTGCCGGTGGGTTCATCGGCGAACAGCACGTCCGGCTCCGCCGCAAAGGCCCGGGCAATGGCCACGCGCTGCTGTTCGCCACCGGAAAGCTGGCGCGGCGAGTGGCTCAGGCGCGCGCCCAGGCCGACGCGCTCGAGCAGTTCACTGGCGCGGCGGCGGGCATCGCTGCGGCCCTCGAGTTCCAGGGGCAGCATGACGTTCTCCAGGGCATTGAGGCTGTCGAGCAGCTGGAACGACTGGAACACGAAGCCCACGTGCTCGGCGCGCACCCGGGCGCGCGCGTCTTCATCCAGGCTGCCCAGGTCGTTGCCGGCCAGCAGGATGCGCCCGGAGCTGGGCAGGTCGAGGCCGGCCAACAGGCCGAGCAGGGTGGATTTACCGGATCCCGAGCTGCCGACGATGGCCAGGCTGCCACCTTTTTCCAGCTCCAGCGACAGGTCATGCAGGATGGTCAACTCGCCTTCCGCGCTGGAGACCACTTTGTTAAGGTTCTGCGCAGACAGAATGCTTGAGCTCATGAGGAATCCGATGCGTGCAATAGTGAAGGGGGCCATTCTGGGCCTGCTGCTGATAGGGCAGATGGCGCAGGCGGGGACCGTGCTGGTCGTCGGCGATAGTATCAGCGCCGCTTTTGGCATGGATACCCAGCAGGGCTGGGTTCATCTGCTCGATGAGCGCATGCGCCAGGAGGGTTTCGAGCATCGGGTGGTGAACGCCTCGATCAGCGGCGACACCAGCGCTGGTGGGGCTGCGCGGCTGCCGGCGCTGCTCACCGAGCACCAGCCGCAACTGGTGATCGTCGAGCTCGGTGGCAACGATGGCCTGCGTGGTTTGCCACCGGGCCAATTGCAACAGAATCTTGCGTCGATGATCGATGCCTCGCGCGGCGCTGGTGCCAAGGTGCTGCTGTTGGGCATGCGCATTCCGCCCAATTACGGCGAGCGCTACACCACGGCGTTCGCCAAGGTGTTCGACGACGTGGCCGCCGACAAGAATGTGCCACTGGTGCCCTTTCTTCTCGAGGGCGTGGGTGGCGTCGACGAGTTGATGCAGGACGACGGCGTGCATCCTGCCGTGAAGGCCCAGCCTCAATTGCTCGAGAATGTCTGGCCAACGCTCAAACCATTATTGTGACGGGCTTTTCCGCTGACGGTGTTTCGGCTAATGTGGCGCCCCCGTTCTGGAGCCCCCAATGTTGCGACCCGTCTGGTCTCTGTATGCCTACCAACTGATCGAGCCGGACGAGCAGCTGGATCTGTTCGCCTGCCGTGAAGTGAAGGTGCATCTGGTGGCTCGTCAGCTGGAACTTGGCGGCTACGCCGATCGTACCCTGTGCGGTGGCCTGCTGCCCGCGCAGCCGCTGTGGCGCGACCTGGAACGGCCCATGCTGCAGGACCGGCGCCTGTGCCGCGCCTGCCTGGCGACGCTGGAGGCCCAGCGCCGCGGTGAACGGCCTGCATGGCCGGGGCGCTGAGGGGCGCCACGGTATACAATCAACTCCCACCACCATCATCACCTCGAAGGTTTTCTGCATGTCGCCGCGCGTTTCAGCTCTTGCCCGCTGTCTGTCGTTGGGTGCTGTCTGTCTGGCAGGTTCCGCTGCCGCACTGGAATTGCCGTTGCCGCCGCCCGGCGAGGACATCGTCGGCGAGATTCAGGTGATCAAGGCGCGCTACGAGGACACCTTCGCCGATATCGGTACGGCGAACGATCTGGGCTATCTGGAAATGGTCGCTGCCAACCCGGGCGTGGACGCCTGGTTGCCGGGCGAGGGCACCGATATCGTGCTGCCGACGCGCTTCATCCTGCCGCCCGGGCCGCGCGAAGGCATCGTGATCAACCTGGCCGAATACCGGCTCTACTACTTCCCGAAAGGGGAGAATGTCGTCCACACCTATCCGCTGGGCATCGGTCGTGAGGGCTGGAGCTCGCCGGTAACCCAGGCCCGCATCACCGCCAAAACGCCGAATCCGGGCTGGTACCCACCACAGTCGATTCGTGATGAGCATGCGGCTGACGGCGACCCGCTGCCGAGTTACGTTCCGCCAGGCCCGGACAATCCGCTGGGGCCCTACAAGATGACACTGTCGGTTCCGGGTTACCTGATTCACGGCTCGAACAAGAAATTCGGCATCGGCATGCGGGTGAGCCATGGCTGCTTCCGCATGCTCAACAACAACGTGCTCGAGCTGGCCGACATGGTGCCGGTCGGCACGCCGGTGCGGATCATCAACGAGCCGTACAAGTTCGGGGTGAGTGGTGGCAAGGTCTACCTGGAGGCACATACGCCGCTGGGCGAGGAGGATGCCCCGGCGGTCGATCACCATACCGAGGTGGTCAACGCCCTGATCCGGCGTAACGACCTCAGCGCCGATACCCTGGACTGGGACGTGGTGCGTGAGGTGGTGGCTGCCCATGACGGCCTGCCGGTGGAGATCGCATCGCCACGTGACGCGCTCATCCAGGCGCAGTCGCCCGCGCTCTGAAGGCGGCGCGCACGGCGCTCTGGAGAGTGCCCGTGCAGCTTTCAGGCATAGAAAAGCCGGCTCGAGAGCCGGCTTTTTATTGCCCGCAGGCTATTACTTGCGGCTGGCTTTTTCCAGCATACGCAGAGCGCGCTCATTGGCTTCGTCAGCAGTTTGCTGAGCCTTCTGAGCGGCAGCCAGTGCTTCGTCAGCCTTGCGGTAGGCTTCGTCGGCACGAGCTTGAGCGCGAGCTGCTGCGTCTTCGGTTGCAGTCAGGCGAGCTTCGGTTTCTTTGGTGACGCTGCTGCAACCGGTAGCCAGAACTGCGGCCAGAGCCAGAGCAGAGAATTTCAGAACGTTGTTCATCGTGTTCCCCTTAGGGTCAGTTTTTTGCTTATTGAAGCCCTTTCCCGAACCCGGAAAATGACCAGCGTACATACTACCTGTAACTTCTAGTAAGTAAACGGACGAAGGGCAAGGGTTCCGAATTTTTTCTCTGAAATTAGTACGCTAGCGTCGAATACCTCTACAGGTCTTAGCGATACAGGCTGCCGAGAGCCGCGATTTTCCCACGAAGCATTTCTGTCAGACCGGCAATTTCCCGGTGAAAGGATTTTGCCTTGCCCTTTACATCCGACAATGGCTTTATATCCTATTGTTACCGGATGTACGCAGGCCCTGCCGGGGTGTCGTGCCTGGCCCAATCGAGAGGAGTAGTAATGAGCGAGCCACTGTCCATTCATCATGACCTTGCCGGTCACCAGTTCGAGACCACAGTGGATGGGGATCGCGCTTATCTTTCCTATATGGATCTGGGCAAGCAGACTCTGGATATCTATCGCACCTTCGTGCCGAACTCGCTGCGCGGCCGTGGCATCGCCGCGGCCCTCACCAAGACCGCGCTGGATTACGCTGACAGCATGGGCTACACGGTGATCGCTTCGTGCTCCTATGTGGAACGCTACATGGCGCGTACCGAAGGCGCTGCCGAGCAGGACTGAAATACACGCCGCCTACAAAAACGCCGAGCAGAAGCTCGGCGTTTTTCATGGTGGCGGTGTTAACCGCGCTGGCGCTTGGGCAGCACGTCCTTGAGCTTGGCGTGCATGCTGCGCAGGGTCTTCTCGGTGCTCTCCCAATCGATGCAGGCGTCGGTGATCGACACACCATACTTGAGCTGCTGCAGATCCTTGGGAATCGACTGGCTGCCCCAGCCCAGGTGGCTCTCGACCATCAGGCCGACAATCGACTGGTTGCCTTCGAGGATCTGGTTGGCGACGTTGTCCATCACCAGGGGTTGCAGCGCCGGGTCCTTGTTGGAGTTGGCGTGGCTGCAGTCGACCATGATGTTCGGCTTGATCGAGGCCTTCTTCAGTTCCTGCTCGCAAATCGCCACGCTGACCGAGTCGTAGTTCGGCTTGCCGTTGCCGCCACGCAGCACCACGTGCCCGTAGCCATTGCCCTTGGTCGTGACGATGGATACGCCGCCTTGCTGGTTGATCCCCAGGAAGCGGTGCGGGCTGGAAACCGACTGCAGGGCGTTGATGGCCACCGTGAGGCCGCCATCGGTGCCGTTCTTGAAGCCGACTGCCGAGGACAGGCCCGAGGCCATTTCCCGGTGGGTCTGCGACTCGGTTGTACGGGCACCGATCGCCGACCAGCTGATCAGGTCCTGCAGGTACTGCGGAGAAATCGGGTCCAGGGCTTCGGTCGCGGTGGGCAGGCCCATTTCGGCGAGATCCAGCAGGAGCTTGCGGCCGATGTGCAGGCCGTCCTGGATCTTGAAGGAGTCGTCGAGGTAGGGGTCGTTGATCAGCCCTTTCCAGCCAACGGTGGTGCGCGGCTTCTCGAAGTACACACGCATGACCAGGTACAAGGTGTCGCAGACTTCCTCGGCGAGCACTTTCAGGCGTTCGGCGTATTCGTGGGCGGCTTTGATGTCGTGGATGGAGCAGGGGCCAACCACCACGAACAGGCGGTGATCCTTGCCATCGAGGATGTCACGCACCACCTGCCGGCCGGCTGATACGGTGCGCTGCGCGCGCTCGGTCAGCGGAATCTCAAGCTTGATCTGTTCCGGGGTGATCAGGGTTTCGTTGGAGGCGACGTTCAGGTCGTTGATCGGTAATTCAGCTGTCGTGCTTTTCATCGGGTGGGTCATCGGGTCACGGGAGCCGGCCGCCAGCGATCCCCGTGCAGCGGGCACAGCAGTATGGGCACAGCGGGGAAGCCGAACCTTAGCGCGTTAGCGCCCGTCGAGACAATGGTATTTAGGACTTGGGCGGGGGAAAGATGCCCAGGCGCTGCTTGCGCCATTCCTCGGCAATGAGCTCCAGGGGCAGTGGCTGGCCAGCCTGCTGTTCACGATGCTTGCGATAACGTTCCAGGTTGCAGATTTCCTCGACCATCCGCGCACGCAGCTCGGGTGCGTGCTCGCTGAAGGCGACGCCAAGCAGATAATGCTCCGATTGTTTCGTGCACCAGGCGACCTGACCGGGGTAGGCTAGCTGCTCGTCCAGCAGCGGGAAGTGCAGGATGACGGGCGTGCCCTGCGGCAAGGCATGGCTGGAATGGCAGGCCGCGCCGCCCAGGCTGATGTTGTCCAGGCGTTGGTTGGCGCTGGGCGAGTGGCGGCGTAGCCTCAACTCCACAGGCAGGTTACTGCTATGACGAAGAAAGCGACGCATGAACGAGCACTCCGGTTGCCATCAGAATGATATTGCCTTGCCGAATGTAGCCACGCAATTGGAATTGACCGACTACGATGCCGATCGGCGATTGCTCGACCTGCCAGGCACGTCACTGGTGATCTTTACCGCCCAGGGTTGTGCAGCCTGCCGCTATGCGCGCCAGCGCCTTCCAGGGATGGAGTTGCCGGTCGAGCGGCTGGTGTGGATCGATGCGCAGGAGAACTTCGGCCTGGTGCAGCGCTATGAAGTGTTGCGGCTGCCGGCGCTTTTCGTGGTGCGCGATGGCGAATTCTTCGCTGCGCTGCACACCAGCCTGTCGCTGGCCGAGCTGCGCCGAGCGCTGGCCGAGGCCCTTGCCAGAGCGCCTGAAGACCTGCCCTGAGGGCTGCTCGCTCCAGCAGCCTAAGCGGCCAGGCTGGGCATGGACTAGCCTTTTACGGTGGATTTTCCAGGGCGCTGCTAAGCTCATGCCAGGCCCCGCCGTGCCGGCAGTCGAGGAGGCCGTATGATTCGTTCGATTCTCTACGCCACCGATCTTGGTCTGTATGCGCCTTATGTGCTGCAGCACGCGCTGGCATTGGCACGCACGTTCAAGGCGCGCCTGCACGTCGTACACGTGGTGGAACCCATGGGCCTGTTCGCTGAATCCGTTCTGCAGACCTATGTCGACGAAGCCCGCCTGAAAGAGCTGCGCAGCACCGGCCTGGAGACCGTGATGAGCAATATCGAGCTGCGCGTGCTCGAGGGCTTCCGTGACGAACTGGGCGACAATCCCGAGGACGTGGATCTGATCGGTTCGGTCAGCGTTCTGCGCGGTGATCCACCGATCTTCATTCTCGAGCACGCCCAGAAACTCGCGGTGGATCTGCTGGTCGTAGGCAGTCACAGCCACGGTGCAGCGCTCGAGGTGCCGATGGGCCGCACGGCTGCCAGGCTCCTGCAGCTGTGTGACGTGCCGGTGTATCTGGTGCCCATGCTGCAGCATCGTTCCCGCCACGAGTGAACGGCGCGACCCAGATAAAAAATCTAGATATACCGCCTCTACCATTAATATGGTTATATAGCTGATCGACGATCAGGCGGCGGCCTATCCGCTTTGAGGGATTTATATGAAGCTTCAGCAACTGCGCTACATCTGGGAAGTCGCGCACCATGACCTCAACGTTTCCGCCACAGCGCAGAGCCTGTACACCTCGCAGCCTGGTATCAGCAAGCAGATCCGCCTGCTCGAAGACGAGCTCGGTGTCGAAGTCTTCGCCCGTAGCGGCAAGCACCTGACCCGCGTGACTCCGGCGGGTGAGCGGATCATCACCACCGCCGGAGAAATCCTGCGCAAGGTCGAGAGCATCAAGCAGATCGCCCAGGAGTTCTCCAACGAGAAGAAGGGCACGCTGTCCATCGCCACCACCCACACGCAGGCGCGCTATGCGTTGCCGCCGGTGATCAGCAGCTTCATCAAGCAATACCCGGAAGTCGCCCTGCACATGCACCAGGGTACGCCAACGCAGATCGCCGAAATGGCTGCCGACGGCACCGTGGACTTCGCCATCGCCACCGAAGGCCTGGAGCTCTACAACGACCTGGTGATGATGCCGTGCTACCGCTGGAACCGCTGCGTGATCGTGCCCCAGGGGCACCCGCTGAGCAAACTGCCGAAGCTGACCCTCGAGGCACTGGCCGAACACGAAATCGTGACCTACACCTTCGGCTTCACCGGCCGCTCGAAGCTCGATGAAGCCTTCAGCCATCGCGGGCTGACGCCCAAGGTGGTATTCACCGCTGTCGATGCCGACGTGATCAAGACCTACGTGCGCCTGGGACTGGGCGTTGGCATCGTGGCCGGCATGGCGGTCGATCCGAAGCTGGATCCGGATCTGGTGGTGCTCGATGCCAGCGAGCTGTTCGAGTCCAGCGTGACGCGCATCGGTTTCCGCCGTGGCACCTTCCTGCGCGGCTTCATGTGCGATTTCATCGAAACCTTCGCCCCACACCTGACCCGCGACATGCTGGCCAAGGCCGTGCAGTGCCACAACAAGGTCGAGCTCGAAGAGCTGTTTAAGGACGTCAAGCTGCCGCTGCACTAAGCGGCACGGCAGAAACGAAAAATGGCGCCCTGAGGCGCCATTTTTTTCGAGCCCGGATCAGTGGCTCAGGTGCAGGCCGCACTCGCGGTTGTCCTCACCCTTGGTGGGGTCGAAGTAATCGAAGTTGTTCGGCAGGCCGTGGGCGGTCAGGTACTGGTACAGATCCTTGGAGGACCAGTGCAGCAGCGGGGCGACCTTGATCAGGCCGTCCGGGTTGATGCTCACCGGTTGCATCTGCGCGCGTACCGCGGTGTCGGTGGCGCGCAGGGCGGTGAACCAGACGCCTGGTGCGGTTTCGCGCAGGGCGCGGGCGAAGGGCTCGAGCTTCACTTCTTCGGTGAACGCGGCGTGGCGTGGATCGTCCAGTCCTGGCGTCGGACCATCGATGGCCTCACGGTGCGCGCGGCTGCGCTTGGGCAGGTAGGTGATCAGGTTGAGGCCCAGCTGTTGGGTGACCTCGTCAGCGAACTTGTAGGTGGCCTCGGTGTTGTAACCGCTGTCCATCCACACGATCGGAATATCGGCCTTGACCTGGCTGACCATGTGCAGGATCACCGCTTCGAACGGGCGGAAGTTGGTGGTGCAGATCGCGGTTTTGCCCAGACCGATCGCCCACTCGATCAGCTTTTGCGGCTGATTGGCGAATTCGGCGTTGAGGCTGTCCAGATCGAGATCCATTGCGGGCTCCGAGGCGTGTGGGTGAGAAGGGCGATGGTAGCAAATCTGCGCGACGCCCGTGGCGCTGTGGCAGGGGCACGGGCGCGCGATCCAGCAGGCCCGCTACCGAGAGACGGTAGCGAGCCGCAGGATCAGATTTCTGCGGGCGGAATGTGGCCGAACAGTTCCTGGGAGAAGCGCGTGCGTTCTTCGGCGTTTTCCTGGATGCCCTTGGCAGCCAGTTCTTCGAGGCGCGCTTCCACGGCGTGAGCGCGATGGGTCAGGCCGCAGTCGTTGGCGATCTGGATGTTCAGGCCGGGGCGGGCGTTGAGCTCGAGAATCAGCGGGCCCTTGTCCTGGTCCAGTACCATGTCCACACCGATGTAGCCCAAGCCGCACAGCTCGTAGCAGCCGGCGGCGAGCTTCATGAAACCATCCCAGTTGGGCAACTGCACGCCGTCCACCGCGTTGGTGGTGTCGGGGTGTTTGCTGATCTTGTTGTTCAGCCAGGTGCCGCGCAGGGTCACCCCGGTGGCCAGGTCCACACCGACGCCGATGGCGCCCTGATGCAGGTTGGCCTTGCCGCCTGACTGGCGGGTCGGCAGGCGCAGCATGGCCATTACCGGATAGCCCATCAGCACGATGATGCGGATGTCCGGCACGCCTTCGTAGCTGATGCTCTTGAAGATGCTGTCCGGGGTCACCCGGTACTCGATCAGTGCGCGGTCACGGTGGCCGCCCAGGGAGTACAGGCCCGAGAGGATGCTGGAGATCTGCTGCTCGATTTCCGAGTGGCTGACGATCTTGCCCGACACCGTCTTGAAGCGATCCTCGAAACGGTCGGCGATTACCAGAATGCCGTCGCCACCGGCGCCCTGGGCCGGCTTGACGACGAAATCGCTGCGCTCGCCAATGATCTTGTCGAGGTTGTCGATTTCTTTCTCGGTGGAGATCACCCCGTACATTTCCGGTACGTGGATGCCCGCCTCGATGGCCCGCTGCTTGGTGATGATCTTGTCATCGACGATCGGGTACAGGTGGCGCTTGTTGTACTTGAGCACGTAGTCCGCGTTGCGGCGGTTGATGCCCATGATGCCCTTGGCTTCAAGGGCCTTCCAGGTTTTCCAGAGACCTAGCATTGGCTCAATCCTTCAGGAAGGCTTTGAAGCGGAACAGTTCGGTCAGGCGGTAGCCGCGATAGCGACCCATGGCCAGCATGAAACCCACCAGGATCAGCAGGATCGCCGGGAAGGTGAACACGAAGTAAACCAGCTCCGGCACGGTCATTAGCAGATGCGCGATGGTTGCCGCGAACAGGGTGCCGATGGCGACCTTGAAGGCGTGGCTGCCGCCGCGTTCTTCCCAGGTGATCGACAGGCGTTCGATGGTCATGGTCAGAATCACCATCGGGAACAGGGCGACGGACAAGCCGCGCTCCAGGCCCAGCTTGTGGCTGAACAGGCTGATGGTGGCGATCAGGACCACCACGAAGGTCAGTACCACCGATAGCCTTGGCAGCATCTGTAGCTTCAGGTGCTCGAGATAGGAGCGCAGCGACAGGCCCAGCGCGGTGATCACCGTGAACAGGAATATCCCGAAGCCCAGCTGGGTTTCACGGAAGGCCAGGGCGATCAGCACCGGGGTGAAGGTACCCAAGGTCTGCAGGCCGCCGAGGTTGCGCAGGATCAGGATCACCAGGACGCCGATGGGGATCATCACCATGATCATGAAGGTCTGCTGGGTCTGCAGCGGCAGGCCGTACAGCGAGTACTCCAGGAAGTCGGCGTCGGTGTTTTCGTCGGTCAGTTGCGCGAGGCGAATGGCGTTCATCTCGCTGTTGTTGAGGGTGAAGGTGGTGGTGGCCTGACGACCGCCATCGAGGGTGATCAGCGGCTCGTCACCGGTCCACCAGACCAGGCGATCGGCCGGCAGGCCCTGCTCGCCGGTTTCCGGGTTGAAGTACAGCCAGCGGTCGCCGTTGAAGCTGCGCAGCCACAGCTCCGGGCTCTGCTGGATGTCGGCAGCCAGGCGGATGGTGTGTACGCGCTCCATCGGCACATGGGCGATGGACAGCAGCAGCTCTACGGCCTGGGCCTTCTTGATGGTCGAGGCATCGCCGCCGAGCAGCAGCTTGGCGTTGTCGTCGTTGGTGTTGTTGACGCGCTTGATGGTCTCGCTGATGAAGGTCTCGACGTCGGCCGAGTGCTGGCGAATCGGCGCGAGCAGCGCCTCGGCGGCGATCTTCTCGGGGCCTTCGACCGGAATGCTGTCACGGAAGATCGGGCCCTTGGCCTTGGCCTGCTCACCGCTGTAGCGCTTGGTCAGCACCAGGCGGTAGTAGAGGGTCTGTTTGCCACTGGCACGGCGCGCCGACCAGGTGACCTTGCGGTTGCCATCGGCACGGTTGACGCTCACCCCGTAGTTGTTGGAGATGAAGCTCTCGTTGAGGCTGACATAGTCCTGGTTCAGCGGCGGCACGAACATCTGCAGCTTGATCGGGTCGCGGCCATTGGCCTGGAATTCGACCCGGGTGTCGATGTTCCAGAGGTCGTCGGTTTCGTCACTGCTGACCGGAATGCCGAGAATGAAAATCTGATAGGCCGTAATCAGAACGCCCAGGCTCACCAGAATGGTGATCAGGATTTTCAGATGCAGGGTAAGAGAGCGCATGGGGATTACTCGCCGGATTTTGCGTTGGAGCAGTCAGGTTTCCCTGCTGCGTATTTTAGGCTGGGGTCGACCAGCGCATCGAAGCGCTTGAGCGCGTCGGAGCCGATCAAAAGCGGGTATTGGAAGGCACTGCGATCGGTAAGGTTCACTTCGATCTGGCGCTTGACGTTACCCATGCACACGTCCAGTTCGATGACCGGGCGCGCGGTATAGGTCTTCTCGTCATCCTCGTCGACATCACCCGCGCGGCGCTTGATCTTGCTGATGCGTGCCAGCGGGCGCTCGATCGGGTGCGCGTGGGCATCGTCGATCGCCAGGTAGAAGCGCACCCAGCGTTCGCCGTCGCGCTTGAAGCGCTCGATGTCGCGGGCGCTGAGCGAGGCGGTCTGGGCGCCAGTGTCGAGTTTGGCCGCCACTTGCACGTCGATGTCGAGGCTGACGTGTTCGTTTAGACCGTAGATGGTTTTGTCCGCGGCGATGGCGTGGCAGGACAGCGCCAGCAAGCAGGGCAGAGTCGTTAGGAAATGAAGTCTCATGGGTCCTTGAGTCGGTGAAGCGATGGACGATCCATGCGCCATTGAAGACGGCCTCATGGCCGCTTCTACGGCGGCCAGGGGCGAAATGAGGCGAAGTCTAGCATGGCCTGCAAAGGTGCTGACAGTTGCTTGTATGCCAGGGTGTGCGGGCCACCGGGACGCGGTGGGAGGGGCGAGTAACCGACAGATACCCGCCCTGCAGGGCGATGCCTCGCCTCAGGCCAGTGCCTGTTGGCGCGCCGGGTCGTTCTTCAGCGCCTCGAACTCGGCGAAGGACACCAGACGCTGGCGCTCGGCGTCCCATAGTTTGAGGTTCAGGCAGCGCCAGATATCCCGTGGATGCAGGGACGTGACGATAGGGGACTGCAAGGCGGTAATCGCCGCCATGGCTTCTGGCAGGCGATAGAACGGGATGCTCGAATTGGCGTGGTGCACGTGGTGGTAGCCGATATTGGCCGTGAACCAGGCCATCAGCGGCCCGGTGTGCATGTAGCTCGAGGAGTGCACGGCGGTGGCGGTGTAGTTCCATTGCTCTGGGCTCAGGTAGCGAGCGCCTGGAAAGTTGTGCTGGCAATAGAACATGTACACGCCCAGCGCCGAGCCGACCAGATGCGGCACCAGCAGTGCGAACAGCAAGATGTCCGCTGCGTTAATCGCCAGAAAGGCCACGCTGCCGATGTTCAGGCCCAGAGCGAGCAGGGCCCAGGGGCGGTGGCGCGGCTGGGTGAGCAGCGACACCACGCAGATGCTGAACACGAAGATGGTCTGCGAACCCAGCAGGATCATCAGGGGATGACGGGCGATCCGGTAGCGCAGGCGTTTCCAGCTGTCGGCGCGCTGGTATTCATCAGTGGACAGCAACGGGAAGGTGCCCAGGTCGGTGTGGGTCGACAACAACGGCCAGCGGCCGTTTTCCGCACCCACGTACTGGCAGCTGTGGCCGTGGTGGTAGTCGTGTGACTGGCGCCACAGGCTGGGCGGCGCCATGAGCAGCAGGCCGAAAGCCTTGAAGAACAGCGCGGCGAATCGCGAGCCGCGCAGGAAGGCGCCATGCATATGGTCGTGGTACAGCACGAACAGACGCACCACGGCCAAGCCCAGCAGCACACCCGACAGCAGGCGCAACGGCCAAGCCAGCGCGCTCACGGCGCCTGCGCTGAACAAGGCGATCACTGCCAGGGTGATGAAGAAATGTCGCCAGCTGGTGAAACGGTTCTCCTGAGTGAAGGGCTGGGTCTGACGCAGGATGTCCTTGGCGTACTGGCGCAATTGCTCGGCGTCCATGGCATCGGTGGGCCAGGGCAGCGGACAGTTCGCTGGCGCTTGCTCGATTGCTTTGCTCATGTCAGGTCCTCGCTCAGGCCACCGCCGCTTCGCTGACCGCCGCCGTGTCCGGCAGCGGTTCGCGGTGTTGCCATGGGCGGGCTTGTTCCAACTGCGCCGCCAGCCTGAACAGCAGGGCCTCATCGCCGGCGGCGGCGCTGAACATCAGGCCGATCGGCAGGCCCTCGGCGTTCCAGTGCAGCGGCAAGGAAATAGCCGGTTGGCCAGAGGCGTTCTGGATGGCGGTGAAGGGGCTGTAGTCGATGATCGGCGCGTAGGCTTTCTCCAGATCCTGTTCATGGATGTCTATGCAGCCATTGCGTAGCGGTGGCGTGGCCAGGGTCGGGGTCAGCCAACAGTCGTAGCGCAGGTGAAACTGGGCCATTTGCCGGCCGACCTGCTGCGCTACCAGCTCGGACAACTGATATTCCACCGCGCTGACGGCCAGCCCGCGCTGGTGCACGGCCTGGGTCAGGCCTTCGAGCTCGTGGGGCTGCGGGCGACGCCCCAGCTGCATGGCCATCAGCTCCACGGCGAAGGCGATACCGGAAAACCACAGCGTGGCGAAGGCCTGATTGAACGTCGCGGCGTCGATCTCGGGCTGCGCTTCCTCGACCTCATGGCCCAGGGCCTCAAGCAGCGCCGCAGTACGTTCCACCGCCTCGATGCAGTCGGCGTGCAGGGGACGCCCGTAAAGGTCAACGCGGGAAAAGGCGATGCGCAGACGCCCGGGTTGCCGCCGGGTTTCGTCGAGAAAGGCACCACTCACCGGTGGCGCCCGGTAGGGGTCGCCGGGCACCGCGCCGTGCGTGGCGTCGAGTAGCGCAGCGCTGTCGCGCACGCTACGGGTCAGCACGTTTTCGTCGAGCAGCCCGCTGAGCAGTTCACCGAAGTCCGGGGCCATGGAGTTGCGTGCCCGGGTGGGCTTGAGCCCCACCAGGCCGCAACACGACGCCGGGATGCGAATCGAGCCGCCGCCATCGTTGCCATGGGCAGCCGGTACCATGCGCGCCGCCACTGCCGCTGCTGCGCCGCCACTTGAGCCGCCGGTGGAGTAGGCGAGGTTCCAGGGGTTGCGTGCGGCACCGTAGTAGTCGCTCTCGGTGGTCGGCAGGATGCCGAACTCCGGGGTATTGGTCTTGCCGACGAACACCAGGCCGGCACGGCGAAAGCGCGCCACCAGCTCGCAGTCCTGGGTCATCAGGCGCTCGTGCAGCAGGCGCGAAGACAGCCGAGACGGCATGCCACGGCAGTCGCCGAGGATGTCCTTGAGCAGGAAGGGTACGCCGTGCAGGGGGCCGTGGGTGCCTGCGGGCGTATCGAGCGACTGGCGTGCCAGGTCGTAGGCCTTGTGAACCACTGCGTTGACGGCAGGGTTGCAGGTTTCGATGCGGCGTATCGCCGCCTCGAGCACTTCATGGGCGCCGACCTGCTTGCTACGGATCAGCTCGGCCAGGCCGATGGCGTCGTATTGCGGGTATTCGCTGAAAGACACTGGGCTTCCCTCCGTACGCCGTCACCGGTCTGCAGAGGACCGCCGCAAGGGCGCAACTATCATTGAATCCAGAGGCATCGGCGATCCGTCGTGGCAGCCGGGGAGGGCTGTGGCGTGGTGGACCGACGCTGCACCTGGGCGGGCAATCGGGAGCCATTATTGGGGGGCGTTTCGCGTCGTCGGTATACGCCGTATGGAGTATTCCTTTCGCGACCTCCCTTTCACAGGATGGTGGCGCATGGAAATGCACACGAAGCGTCTAGAGAGCACGCTCTCGACCATGACGCTGAAGGATTCCGCATGAGCGAGAGAATAATAAATGGTGCAGATTAAGCAGGATGGCGACGGTTTCCTTTACACCCATTTTTCCGAGTGCCTGAGACACCACGCACGAGCCACGCCGGATCGGCTCGCCTACCGCTTTCTCGCCGATGGCGAAGACAGCCTGACCATCACCTTCGCAGAGCTGGATACGGCAGTACGCGCCCTGGCGGCGCTGCTGCAGGCGCGCTACAGCCCCGGTGAGCGGGTGCTGATCCTGCTGCGCCCCGGGCTTGGTTATGTCACCGCTTTCATGGGGTGTCTCTATGCCGGGTTGGTGGCGGTGCCAGCCTACCCGCCGGGGGCCACCAAGACCCTGGGGCGTCTGGAGGGCATTCTCGACGACTGCCAGCCAGTGGCCGCCCTGGTGGCTGGCGGTGATGTGCGTGAAATCGCCGTGAGCCTCGCCGCAGTGGCGCCGCAGACGGACATTCTCGACCTCGATAACCTGGATAAGCGGCATGCAGAAAGTTGGCAGCCGGTCGTGGGGCAGCGCAGTGATCCAGCCTTCCTGCAGTACACCTCGGGCTCGACCGGCAACCCGAAGGGCGTGATCATCAGCCACGGTAACCTGATCCATAACTCGCAGTGCATCAGCGATACCTTCGGCATTTGCGCTGACAGCCATATCGGCAGCTGGCTACCGCCTTACCACGACATGGGCTTGATCGGCGGCATTCTGCAGGCCCTGTATGTCGGCTGCCCGGCGACCCTGATGACGCCCATCGCTTTCCTGCAGCGCCCCCTGCGTTGGCTGCAGATGATCAGTCGCTACCGGGTCACGGTCAGTGGCGGCCCGAACTTCGCGTATGAACTGTGCGCCCGCAAAGTGCGCGCCGAAGACCTGCAAGCGCTCGATCTGAGTTGCTGGGCCGTGGCCTACAACGGCGCCGAGCAGGTTCGGGCCAGGACCCTGCATGCCTTCGCCGACAAATTCGCAGCCTGTGGCTTGCAGGCTGGCGCGCTGTTTCCCTGCTACGGCCTGGCCGAAGGAACCTTGCTGGTGACCGGCAACGGCCTTGCACGCGGCGCGGTCGTGCGCAGCTTTCATGCCGACCTGCTGGAGCACAACCGCGCGGTGCCGCTGGCGGTCGGTCAGCCGGCCGAGGGGCGGCTGCGCACCCTGGTCAGCAGCGGGCGGCCGACTCCGGGGCTGGAACCCTTCATCTGTGACCCCGACAGTGAGCGGCGCCTGAGCGACGGGCAGGTCGGCGAGATCTGTATCGTTGGCCACAGCGTTTCTGCCGGCTACTGGCAGCGGCCGGACAGCACTGCCGAGGCATTCCGGCCCGCGCACGTGCAGCAGACCCCCTGGCCGCGATTCTTTCGCACCGGTGACCTGGGCTTCATGCTCGAGGGCGAGCTGTATGTCAGTGGCCGAGTGAAGGATCTGATCATCCTCAATGGCGTCAACCACCACCCGGGCGACATCGAGTGTTCGGTGTTGCGTGCCCATGAAGGCTTCAGGCCCGACGGCGCAGCGGCGTTCAGCATCGATATGGACGACGGCGAGCGGTTGGTGGTGGTTCAGGAAGTGGAGCGCCGCGCCGTACGCGGGCTGGACGTGGCCAAGGTGCTGGGCGAGATTCGTGCAGCGCTGTGGCAGCAGCACCGTCTGGCGCAGCCCTGGCTGCTCTTGGTGAGTGGCGGCACGCTACCGCGAACCTCCAGTGGCAAGGTGCGTCGGCAGGATTGCCGGCGCCTGTTCGGCGCCTATCTGCAGGCGTTGGCGGCAGGCGAAGCGGTACCACTGCAGCAGCGGGTGATCGCGGTGGAGCAGGGCGGACAACTGCGTGTCGAGCAGGGATCGCCTCAACGGGAGCTGGCGGTATGAGGTCCCATCCCGCGCTGGAGCTCGCCCACCGGCAGCCGATGTTCTTTGCACTGCATTCGTTTCACGGGCAGCGCCCGCAGCCCCCGAAAAGTCGACTATTGCCACTGTTCTCGGCGGATCGTGAGCAACGACAGACGCTCAGCCGCGTGCTCAACGCGATCACCTCGGCGACCAGCATCATCGAGTTGAAAGCGCGCACCCAGCAGGCGCTGCCATTGTTGCTGCCCTGCGAGAATTTCGTGTTCACCTGTGGTCATGTAAAAGCCCACCGGGTATTCATCAAACACCTGATTTCGGCTGATGCGGTCTCGGAGAACTATCTGCAGGACATCGTCGGGCCGGACGGCATGATTCCTCCCTTGTGTCTCGATCCGATCGAGCACTGCGGTCTGCCGAAATTTACCTCGGTGTCGGCCCTCGACAGCGATATCGACCAGATCTGGGCGGGCATCTTTCGCCGCTACGGCATTCGCAACCTGGCCTGGATGATTCTGCCTTGCCTGCACCGCAATGCCTTCTCGGCGTACTTCTTCCAGAACCTGCCGGCGTCGGTGATCCAGGAGTGCAAGGTGCGCATGGCCTTGCTCACCCCCTATGTGCATATCGCCCTCAACCGTACCCTTGGGGCTCGCCGCCTGCTCCAGCATTCGGGCGGCAAGGGCCGGGCGCAATGCCTGGCGCTGCTGTCTGCTCGCGAAATCGAGATTGCCCGCTGGGTCGCACGGGGCAAGACCAATTGGGAGATCGGGCAGATTCTGCACATCAGCGACAAGACCGTGAAAACCCACATGCAGAACATCTTCTCCAAGCTGCAGGCCACCAGCCGAGCGCAGATCGCTGCGCTGTTCGCGGACGCCTGAGCAGCGGCGCAGTACTCCCCATGGAGTATTGAGGCGCACTCGCCAAGCGTGGAGCATCGAACCTGCGCACAGCCACTGGCTAACGCGTGAAACCAAGCAGGATGCATGTGCCGGCCCCTTGCGGGGGCCGTGCACTCTGGAGGTCAAGGTGCACATCGACGATATAACCACGGCCGTGATCGATACCCTGGCCAGGATGCTGGACATCGAGTCCACCGCGCTCGACCGCGAACGTTCGTTCCACGAAATGGGGCTGGATTCGGTTCTGCTGGTCGGATTATCCGCCGAGTTCGAGGATCGCTTCGGCGTTTCGCTGGACCCGGAATTCGCCTACCAGCACGACAGCGTACGCAAGATCAGCCAGCACCTGCATGGCCTGCTGAACGAAGAGGTGGCATACGCATGAGCCTCTCGCTGATCAACCGAACCCGTCAGGAACTGCTCGACTTCGTCGGCCTGGACGACACCATCGTCAGTGCCAGCGGCACGCAACTGGTGACTGCCGGCGGCCAGACCCTCGTCGATTTCGTCGGCCAGTTCGGCGCCGTGCCCTTCGGCTACGCCCCCCAGCGCCTGGTCGAGGCGGCTACTGCTTTCCTCGCCTCGCCGCAGCCAACTTTCGTACAGCCGTTGCTCAACCCCGTGGTCGAAGCGCTGGCGCGACGGCTGATCGAGGTCGCACCCGGTGACATGGCGCGGGTGACCTTCACCACCAGCGGCGCGGAAACCGTGGAGGCGGCGATCAAACTGGTGCGCGCCGCCACTGGCCGCGAGCTGGTGGTTGGCACCCTGAGCGGGTTTCACGGCAAAACCCAGGGCGCAGTGGGGGTGACCGGCAAGGCGATCTACCGTGAATCCTTCCAGATCCGCACCGATGGCTACACCCATGTGCCCTACGGCGACCTCGCGGCCCTCGAGGCACTGTTGCGTAAGCAGCGGGTGGCGGCCTTCTTCGTCGAGGCCGTGCAGGGTGAGGCCGGCATGCTCACACCGCCGGACGGCTATCTGCTGGGCGCCCAGCAGCTGTGTCGGCAATACGGTGCGCTGTTCGTGCTCGACGAAATCCAGACCGGCCTGGGCCGTACCGGCGCATTGTTCGCGGCCAGCACCCATGGCCTGAGCCCCGATGTGTTGCTGCTGGCCAAGGCCCTGGGTGGCGGCCTGGTGCCGATCGGTGCCTGCCTGTATGCCGAACGCTGCTGGAGCCGCGACTTCGACCGCCACCACAGCTCCACCTTTGCCATGAACGGCTTTACCGCCAGCGTTGGCCTGGCAGTGCTCGATCAGCTCGCCGCCGATGACGGTGCCATGGTCAAGCAGGCTGCCGCGCGCGGCACCTACCTGCGTGAAGGTCTGCAAGGCCTGCTGGCGCGCTATCCCCAGGTATTCGCCGGCCTCGATGGTCGCGGCCTGATGCTGGGGCTGAAATTCCGGCGCTGGTCAGGCGAGCGGCTGTACAGCTTTTCGCTGGCCAGCGCCTTCGGCGCGTTGGTGCCGATCGTCTGCGGTTACCTGAAGTCGCGCCATGGCGTGTACTGCCTGCCGACGCTCAGCGAAGGCAACGTGCTGCGTATCCAGCCTTCTTTCGTCATCAGCGAGGCGGAAATCGACCGATTGCTCGCCGGGCTCGGCGCCGCCGCGGAGCTGATCGCCCAGGGCCTGCACCATCGCCTGATCCTCGAGGCCCACGGCTTTTCCAGCCCGCAGGGCTTGCCCGGGCGCGCCAGCCCGCTTGTCGCGAAGCCGCGAACTGGCGGCGGACGCTGCCTGGGGCGGTTCGCCTTTCTGCTGCACCCGACCACGCCGCAAAGCGTCAACGGCGACCGCATCGTCGAGGCACTTGGCGTCTCGGCCGAGGAGAAAGGCTTCATGCAGCAATGGCTGGACGACTTTTCCGAGTGGGCCAAACCGGATCTTGATGCCGGGGTGTCCTACCACGCCGAGCGCGTCTACAACGCTGCAGGTGATTACGTCGAGGGTTGGCTGGTCGGCAGCCTGCTGCAACCGCGCGACCTGATGCGCCTGAGCCTGGGGCGGCGGCGCAAGCTGCTGAACAACTACCTGGCGACGGTAGCGGAGCTGGGCGTCGATTTCGTCGGCCTCGGCGCCTATACCTCGGTGATTTCCAATGCCGGCGAGGATGTGCGCAACGAACGCTTCCACACCACCACCGGCAACAGCCTGACCGCCATGGTCGGTGTCGATGCCCTGGTCAGCACCTGTGCCAATCGGGGCGCGCCGCTGGCCAAGCGCCTCACCGGGGTGATCGGTGCCTATGGCTCGGTCGGCCGCCTGGCCAGCCTGCGTCTCGGCCAGTACGCCGAACACCTGGTACTGCTGGGCAACGCCGCCAACCGCGGCGCCATGCAGGAGCTCAAACGGGTCGGCGGCGAGTTGTATCGCGCTGCACTGCAGGCGCTGCTTGCCGGGCAGCGTCGCGGTATCGCCCGCAGCCTGGCCGCGGCGCTGCCGCCCGGTCAGTCGCTGGAGGCATTGCTGGCCCGCGATTGCAGCGAAGAACAGGGGCTTTGTGCGCTGTTCGACGAGGTCGATGCCTTGGTTCAACGGGCCGGCACGCTGGCACCGCTGAGTATCGACTCCGATCTGGAGCGCTGGCTGCCGCGCCTGGACGCCCTGCTGTCGGCCACCTCCAACGGCTCGGCGTTCATCGATTCGCAGCGCCTGCGCAGCAACGCGGTGATATGCGACTGCGCGCAGCCGCCGGACATCGGCCGCGCCTCCCTGGCCGACCGCCCGGACGTGTGCGTGATCGAGGGTGGGCTGATCCATATGCCCGAGCGTGGCCAGCGCTTTGGCAACCAGAACCTGACCGACCTGCCCACCGGGGTGACCTTCGCCTGCCTGGCCGAAACCCTGGTGCTGACCATGGCCGGCAAGCGTCGCGACTACAGCGTTGGCAAGCGCCCGTCACTGGAGGACGCCGAGGAGATTTTCGAGTTGGCACTCGGCCTGGGCTTCGCGCCGGTGGTCGAGCAACCGGTCGAGAAGGCCGGCTGACGGATTGCCCGGCCGCACAGCCACATGGCCGGGCCTACAAGAATGGAAATCGAGGATCAATCATGTCGATGCTGCATGCACGGAACGTCACTGAGCAACGCCTGCCGGGTCTGATCGGCGCGCTGCAACAACGCGGGCGGATGGCGCTGGAGACCGCGGAGCCCGCTGAAATCTGCGAGCTGTTCCGGCGCTACCGCGCCGCGGGCCTGATCATTCCCGAGGCCTATGGCGGCCTGGGCGCCTCGACCCGCGAAACCGTCGAGATCCTGCGCGTGGTGGGCTCGCTGTGCCCCTCGCTGGCGGTGATGATGACCATGCACCACCACACCATCGCTACCATCGTGCAGCTCGGCGGTCTGATCCCGGCCGCTGACGAGCTGCTCTGTGCGATCGCCCAGAACCAGCTGCTGATCGCCTCGGCGTTCGCCGAAGGCAAGAGCGGCGCGCAGATCTTCAACAGCAGCGTGAAGGCCCGGGCGGTGGAGGGCGGATTCCTGCTCAGTGGCAGCAAGAAACCCTGCACCATGAGCCATCACATGGACGTCATCGTGGTCGGGGTGGTGCGCGAGAATGCCGATGGCAGCTTCACCCAGGGTTTTGCGGTGGTCTTCGAGGATGGCAGCCGGATAACCCGCCAGCCGTTCTGGAACACACCGGTGCTGGCCGCGGCCGACAGCCAGGCCCTGGTTTTCGATGACGTGTTCGTGCCCAGCGAACGCATGCTGCTCGCCGAGGGGGACGACGAGGCCGTGGCCGCATCCGTGCAGGAAACCTCCTTGTCGGGGCTGTGCTGGTTCCAGCTGATGGTCGGCGGCACCTACCTGGGCGTGGTGTCCGCCATGGCTGCGCTCCTGCTGGCGCGCAGTGGCGATGAGGCGCCGCTGGCGCAACTGGCCATCGAGCTGGAAGGCGCACAGCAGGCGCTGATCGGTACCGCGCGCGAGCTCGAGGAGCAACGTGCCGCCGACGAGGCCACCTACGCGAAGGCGCTGTGTACACGGTTCATGGTGCAGGGCGCCATCGAGCGCAGCAGCAACCTGGCGGTCGAGGCTCTGGGCGGCATGGCGTTCATCCGTTCCAACGAGGTCGCCTACCTGCTGGCCGCGTCGCGGGCGATCTGTTTTCACCCGATTTCGCGGGCGACAGCGGTGCCGCTGCTGGCGGGCTTTCTGCGCGACAGCCTAGCCACCCATGGCTGATCGACTGCCTGCCCGCTGGCCGGGCGTCTCTCTGCCATCGAACTGGAGCTAGAAGCATGGCCCACTCCACGGACTCGCTGTACCCCCGGCTGCCGGCCAACGTCAGCCCGGTGTTCCATTTCGTCGCCATTCCCCTGTTCGCCGTACTGGTGGCTTTCAGCGGAGTGGCAATCATCGCCATCCTCACGTTGTCGTTCGCCTTGCAGCTGGGGCGCTGGCTGCTGGGCTGCGTGCCGGGCATGAAGCGTTTCGGTGACGCCTGGGTGAAGGGGTATCACCGCCAGGTGCAGCGTCTGGCGGATCGCTGGCTGAAGGATCCGCGCGACGAGCCGATCCTGGCGGCGGCGCTAACCCTGGCGCTGACGGCAGGACCGGTGTTCATCCTGCAGTTGTGGCTGGGCGCCGTGGCCTGGCCGCTGGTGCTGGCGTTCTATGCGGCGGTGTATGGGCCCAATATCCGTGGTTTCGTGCGCTCGTTCAGTTCCATGCACCAGGAAGGGCATGTGCCGGGCGGCGTCTTCAAGCGCCCGAGCCGGCTCGACAAATGGTGCGGCAACTCCTTCCTGTACATGTTCTTCGCCATTCCCATGGGCCTCACACCCCATGCGTTGGCGCACCTGCAACAGCATCATCGCGAGAACGCCGGGCCGCTGGATATCTATGCCACTGCCCGTTACGACCACGCCAACCTCTGGCACTTCGTGGTCTACATGGTGCGCGAAGTGATGTACCAGCAGTTCCTGATCTCGCCCTACCTGTACTTTCGCAGCCGCGAGAAGCGTGCGCAGATGCGCGCCATGGTCACCGGTAACCTGCTGCACCTGGCACTGTTCACCGCACTGGCGGGGTACA
Source organism: Pseudomonas sp. URMO17WK12:I2 (assembly GCF_003253735.1). Lineage (GTDB taxonomy): Bacteria > Pseudomonadota > Gammaproteobacteria > Pseudomonadales > Pseudomonadaceae > Aquipseudomonas. The sequence continues at coordinate 67,100 of NZ_QKYW01000003.1, forward strand.
GCCTGCCTATCGCGGTCTTCTACATGCTGGTGCCCTGGTGCGCGAGCAACGTGCTGATGGGGGTGATCCACTGGAGCCAGCACGCCTTCTATGGCGGCCAGGCCGACCCAAGAGCGTACATGTACAACACGGTCACGCTGCTGGAGAAACCGGTCAACATCCTCAACGAGGGGTATCACGTCTGCCACCATCATTGGGCCAACGTGCACTGGTCGGAAAGCCCGCAGTTGTTCGAACGCATCAAGCCGGAGATGCGCGCCGCCCAGTCCATGGTATTTCGTGATCTCAGCGTGATGGATCTGTTCCTGCTGCTGATGCTGCGCCGTTTCGAGGTGCTGGCCGACAAGCTGGAGTGGTGGGAGCCGCTGTCGCAGGAGCAGAAGGTCGCGCTGCTCAGGCAGCGGGTACGACCGGCACCGATCCAGGAGCATGAGCGCGTGCATCAGCAGGCGCTGGCGCGCCGTAAGGTCACGCTCGAACCGGGCTTCGCTCCGGTACAGGGGGCGCAGTCATGAGCCGGCCCCTGTCGTTGAAAGTTGCCGCCATCGAGCAGGAAACCGATGACGCCGTGACCATCCACCTCAGGCAGCCGCTGCTGCGGCGCATTCGCTATGAGCCAGGGCAGTACCTGACCCTAGAGTTCGATGTCGAGGGTGGCAAGGGGTGCCGGGCCTATTCCATCAGCAGCACGCCGGGCCTGGATCGGGCCCTTGCGATCACCGTCAAGCGCGTGGCCGGTGGCCAGGTATCCAATCGCCTGGTGGGCCAGCTGGCTGCCGGTGACCGCGTCCGGGCCCTGGGCGCCCAGGGGCGCTTCACTTTTGCACCGAGACCGGGGCAAGGCCGGCATATCGTGCTGTTTGCGGCGGGCAGCGGTATCAGCCCGATCTTTTCCATCCTGCGCTCGGCCCTGCATTTCGAAGCGGACGCGCGAGTGACCCTGATCTATGGCAATCGGCATGCCGGCGCAGTGATTTTCGGCGACAAGCTCGAGGCGCTGCAACGTAGCTTCGCCGGGCGCCTGCAGGTACTGCACGTGTTTTCCCAGCCCCAGCAACCCTGTCGCTACAGCGGTCGTCTGAGCCGTGAGCGAGTAGTCGAGCTGCTTGGCGCATTGCCCGATCTGCAACTGGCTCGCTGCGAGTTCTACACCTGCGGCCCGGCGGCCATGATGGACGAGGTCACCGCGGCGCTGGAGGGGCTGGGCGTGGGCCGCGAAGCGATTCATCAGGAGTGCTTCACACCCAGGCAGACCAGCGGCAGCGGCGAGGTGCGTGCGGCCCGGCGCGTGAGCCTGCTGCTGCACGGCCAGGAACATCAGTTCGTGGTGGGGGCCGGGCAGAGCATCCTCGACGCCGCCCTGGAAAACGGTCTGCAACCGCCGTTTTCCTGCCGCAGTGGCTTCTGTACCGCCTGCGTTTGCACGCGCCTGGCCGGCGAGGTGGGCATGGGGCACGAGCACGGCTTGTCGGCCGCCGAGCTGGAGAGGGGGCAGGCGTTGATGTGCGTGGGCTTCCCGCTCAGCGACGACGTGCGACTGAAAATCGACTGACCAGGCGGAGGAAACAGGATGATCGCTGACCAACAGCACGCGGCCCACGACGCGATACGCCTCGACAGTCGTGCACGGCTGCGGGTGGATCCCTTGCAGCAGGCTCAGCTGCAGGCGCTGATGCAGCCTGATGGGGCTCGCTTCATGCGCTGGGTGGCGTTGCATCTGGCAGTGTGGGGGGCAGCGGCGGCGCTGATCGTGTTCGCCGATAGCCCGTGGCTTCAGGGGCTCGCAACCCTGGTGCTGGGCAGCCAGTTGCATGCCTTCACCGTGCTGCAGCACGACTGCGGCCACCAGAGCGCCTTTCGCTCGGCTGCCTGGAATCTCTGGGTGGGTCGCCTGCTGGCCTGGTTCATCGTGTTCCCGTTCTCGTCCTTTACCGAGTGCCACAAGCGCCACCATCGCTATCTGGGCGACCCTCAGCAGGATCCAGACGACTGGAACTACCTCGCCGGCGTGCGCTGGATGTTCCTGCGTATCGCCCTGTTCGTGCCGCGCTTCACCTACTTTTCCCTGGTCCGCTATGGGCATGCGGTACGCAACCGGGTGATGCGTGAACTAGTGTTCAACGTGGCGAGCATGGGCCTGCTGTGCGCCATTTTCGTCGCCTTCGAGCGCCTCGATGTATTCCTGCTGATCTTCGCGGCGCCGTTGCTGCTGCTGGCCCTGGTGATCAACCCGATTTCCCGGGGCTACGAACACTTTCCCATGGCCACCCTGCCTGCCGAGCAGGACGAGCGCCTGGACCTGTCGAGGAACACCATCACCGTGACCAGTCGAGTCGTCGGCCTGCTGTGGGCCAACATCAATTACCACGTCGAGCACCATGTGTACCCCAACGTGCCGTTCTTCAACCTGCCCAAATTGCATGGACTGCTGGCCCATCAGTCATTCCAGCGTGACCGCTGGCTGCTGGAAAGACTGTTCAGCGATCCGCTTCCTCAGCCCGCCACACCGACGGCCATGGACGGGCGCAGTATATGAGCCGGAACTGCATCTTCTGCCGCATCGTGGCGGGCAGCGCACCGGCCGCATTGGTGTACCGCGACGAGCACTGCATGGCCTTCATGGATGTACATCCCCTTGGCCAGGGGCACGTATTGCTGATCCCCCTGACCCATGTCGAGAAGCTCGAACAGCTTGATGACGAGCAGCGCAGCCACCTGTACCGGGTCTATGACCAAGTGCTCGCGGCCCAGCGCCGGGCAGGCTTCGGCGTCGAGGGAACGCACCTGATCGTCAATGACGGCAAGGCCACCAACCAGCACATTCCCCACGCTCATCTGCACCTCGTACCGCGTCGGCGTGGCGATGCTCTTGGCTTCGCCTGGCGGCTGTTGCTGCATTTTTCCGGGCTGTTCGGGCCGCGTACCCGCGATGAAACCTTGCAGGCCCAGGCCCGTGCCATCGCGGCCGCCCTGACCGGCGACCGGGCCCCTTGATCAGCCGGGTTTCGCCCTCTACCCACTCAGGAGTTGTCGTGGCATGAACGCACCAAGGCAGGGAAGCGCCGGAACTCCAAGCAGGTACAGGGTGCTGATAGTCGGCGCCGGTTTTTCCGGCATCGGCATGGCCATCCGCTTGCGCCAGCGCGGCGAGGAGGACTTCGTCATCTACGAGAAGGAGGCGGGCTTCGGCGGTACCTGGTGGGTCAACCAGTACCCGGGGTGTGCCTGTGATATCCCCTCGCATCTGTACTCTTTTTCCTTCGCGCCGAACCCGGGCTGGACGCGGCGCTTTTCCGCGCAGCCGGAGATCCGTGATTACCTGATCGATTGTGCCGAGCGCCACGGCCTGGGAGCTCATACACGCTTCAATACCAGCGTGAAGTCGCTGCGCTGGCTCGAGGAGCAGAGTCTCTGGGAGATCACCGATGAGCGTGGCGAGACAGTACACGCCAGGGTGGTGGTTACCGGTACCGGCGCGCTGTCGATGCCGCGGGCGCCGGATATCCCCGGGATCGAGCGGTTTCGTGGACGTATCTTCCATTCCCAGCGCTGGGCGCATGACTACGCGCTGGCAGGCAAGCGCGTCGGGGTGATCGGTACGGGCGCCTCGGCGATCCAGTTCATCCCGGCAATCCAGCCGCAGGTGGCCAAACTGGTGGTGTTCCAGCGCACCGCGCCGTGGATCATTCCCAAGCTGGACCGCGTTTTCAGCGTCGCCGAGCGCAAGCTGTTGCACGCCGCTCCGTGGCTGCAGAAGCTGTTGCGGGGTGCAATCTACACCGCGGTCGAGGCGCGGGTGCTGGGCTTCGTGTTCCAGCCACGGTTGATGGCGCTGCACCGCTTTCTGGCGCTCACCCTGATGCGCTGCCAGGTCAGCGACCGGGCACTGCGCCGCCGGCTCACGCCGGATTACGCTATCGGCTGCAAGCGTATCCTGATTTCCAACGACTATTACCCGGCCATCGCCCAGCCCAACGTCGAGCTGGTGACCAGCGATATCCTCGAAATCACCGAAGATGCGCTCGTTACCCGCGACCAGGTACGCCATCCGCTCGATGCGCTGATTCTCGGTACCGGCTTTTCCGCCAACAGCCTGTTTCCGCGCGGCATGATCTTCGGCCGCCAGGGCCGCGACCTGCTCGATGCCTGGCCCCAGGGGCCGGAGGCTTACAAGGGCACCACGGTGGCCGGCTATCCCAACCTGTTCCTGCTGATGGGCCCCAATACCGGGCTGGGCCATAACTCCATCGTTTACATGATCGAGTCGCAGATCGCCTATGTGCTCGGCGCCCTGGATGCCATGGCCGGGCAGGGCCTCGCCAGTGTCGAGGTGCGGCCGCAAGCGCAGCAGCGCTTCAACGATCAGCTTCACGGGCGCATGCGTGGCACGGTCTGGAGCCGTGGGCAGTGCCAGAGCTGGTACCTGCACCCACAGAGCGGCCGGAACGTGGCGCTGTGGCCGGGGCTCACCTGGGTGTTTCGGCGTCAGACTCGTCGATTCGACACCGAGGCCTACTGCCTGAAGCCGAAGTTGGCTGAGCAGCACCAGTCTCATGAGCAGCCCATCCAAGCGTGTCGACAGGAGGAGGTGGTATGAGCGGGCCAGGCAGGAGCGTTTTCGTTTTCGGCTGTTACATGTTGGCGTTGGGCCTGGGGCTGCTGCTGGTACCCAACCTGTTATTGGGGCTCTTCGGTTTCCCGCCAAGCCGTGAGGTGTGGATCCGCGTGGTGGGTCTGCTGGTGCTCTATCTCAGCGTCTACTACCTGTATGCGGGGCGCTGGGGGCACCGGGCTTTTATCGGCCTGACGGTACCGATCCGCCTCTCGGTGCTGCCGGTTTTCTCACTGTTTGCCAGCCTGAACCTGGTGTCACCGATGCTGGTGTTGCTGGCCGTGCCGGATCTGTGCGGTGCGCTGTGGACCTGGCGCACGCTGGTCCAGAAGCCGGTGTCGCCTGCGCCTGGTCTGACCCCCTGGCAAGGGCGCAGTCAGTGAGACGGGTACGGCTCGGGGTTGTCAGGTAAAGCTGAATATTGTCGACAATAGCTGCCTTTTCTTTGACTTGGATGGCTAAATGGCCTATTTATTAGGCTGTTTTCCCTTTCGGTGTCGACACCATGTCGAGTTTCGAGCTTCGCGATCTTCACAACGATTCGGACACCCTGGCCGAAAACGTCTTCCGCCAGATCCAGCTGGCCATCGTGCGCGGCGAGATGGCGCCGGGCAGCAAGATCTCCGAGCCCGAGCTGGCGCGTATCTATGGCATAAGCCGCGGGCCGTTGCGCGAGGCGATCCATCGGCTGGAGGGGCAGAAGCTGTTGGTGCGCATTCCCCATGTGGGCGCCCGGGTGGTGTCGCTCAGCCATGCCGAGCTGATCGAGTTGTACGAAATTCGTGAATCTCTGGAAGGCATGGCCTGCCGTCAGGCGGCCGAGCGCATGAGCCAGGAGGAGATCGACGACTTGCGCCGGGTGCTGGAGCTGCACGAGCAGGATGCCGCGTTCCAGGCTGGGGTCGGCTACTACCAACAGGAAGGCGACTTCGACTTCCATTACCGGATCATTCAGGGCAGCGGCAACCGCACCCTGGCCAAGTTGCTGTGCGACGAGCTGTATCAGCTGGTGCGCATGTACCGCCTGCAGTTTTCCGCCACGCCCAATCGGCCGCACCAGGCCTTTGCCGAACACCACCGCATCCTCGACGCCATCGCCGAGCGTGACGGCGAGCTGGCCGAACTGCTGATGCGCCGTCATATCGGCGCCTCCAAACGCAATATCGAGCGCCACTATAAAGAGACGCTTGCCACTTCATCCAAGACTCGAGGTGATTCATGACCCAGCTTTCCGCCGGCCAGCGTTTCCGCCAGGCCCTCGCCGAAGAGCAGCCGCTGCAGGTAATCGGCGCGATCAACGCCAACCACGCGCTGCTGGCCCAACGTGCCGGCTTCAAGGCCATCTACCTCTCGGGTGGCGGTGTGGCGGCCGGTTCCCTGGGCCTGCCGGACCTGGGCATCAATACCCTGGAAGACGTGCTGATCGATGTGCGCCGCATTACCGACGTCTGCGACCTGCCGCTGCTGGTCGATATCGACACCGGCTTCGGCCCTAGCGCCTTCAATATCGAGCGGACCATCAAGAGCCTGATCAAGGCCGGCGCCGCTGCCGCCCATATCGAGGATCAGGTCGGTGCCAAGCGCTGCGGCCACCGCCCGGGCAAGGAGATCGTTTCCTGCGAGGAGATGGTCGACCGGGTCAAGGCGGCCGCCGATGCGAGGACCGACCCGGACTTCTTCCTGATCGCCCGCACCGACGCCATCCAGGCCGAGGGCGTGGACGCCGCCATCGAGCGTTGCCTGCGCTATGTGGAGGCGGGCGCCGACGGCATCTTCGCCGAAGCCGCCGTTGATCTGCCCACCTACCAGCGTTTTGTCGAGGCGTTGAAGGTGCCGGTACTGGCCAATATCACCGAATTCGGCGCCACGCCGCTGTTCACCCGCGACGAACTGGCGTCGGTGGGCGTGGCCATCCAGCTCTATCCGCTGTCGGCCTTCCGCGCGGCCAACAAGGCGGCGGAAAGCGTTTACACCTCGATTCGCCGCAATGGCCACCAGCAGGACGTGGTCGAGCAGATGCAGACCCGTGCCGAGTTGTATGAGCGCATCGGTTATCACGCCTTCGAGCAAAAGCTCGACGCGCTGTTCGCCGCCAAGAAGTGATCACCTGGCGGCCCGTGCATAACAACAAGACATCCCCAGGGGATGAAAGGAGAGACTGATGAGCGCCACCGACACCACCGTCCCCGGCTTCAAGCCGAAGAAGTCCGTTGCCCTGAGCGGCACCGCCGCCGGCAACACCGCGCTGTGCACCGTGGGCCGCACCGGCAACGACCTGCACTACCGCGGTTACGACATTCTCGATGTCGCCAACAGCTGCGAGTTCGAGGAAATCGCTCACCTGCTGGTACACGGCAAGCTGCCGACCGTGGCCGAATTGACAGCCTACAAGGCTAAGCTCAAGGCGCTGCGTGGGTTGCCGGCAGCGCTCAAGGTCGCGCTGGAGCAGCTGCCGCCTTCGGCGCACCCCATGGATGTGATGCGCACCGGCGTATCGGTGCTCGGTTGCCTGGCGCCGGAAAAGGACGACCACAACCATCCTGGCGCCCGTGATATCGCTGACAAGCTGATGGCTTCGCTCGGCTCGATGCTGCTGTATTGGTACCACTTCAGCCACAACGGCAAGCGCATCGAGGTGGAGACCGACGACGACTCCATCGGCGGCCACTTCCTGCATCTGCTGCACGGCGAGAAACCCCGCGAGTCCTGGGTGCGTGCCATGCACACCTCGCTCAATCTGTACGCCGAGCACGAGTTCAACGCCTCGACCTTCACCTCGCGGGTGATCGCCGGCACCGGGTCGGACCTGTTTTCCGCCATCGCCGGTGGCATCGGTGCATTGCGCGGGCCCAAGCACGGCGGCGCCAACGAGGTGGCTTTCGAGATCCAGAAACGCTACGACACCCCCGATGAGGCCGAGGCCGACATTCGTGCACGGGTGGAGAAGAAAGAAGTGGTGATCGGCTTCGGTCACCCGGTCTACACCGTCAGCGACCCGCGCAACAAGGTGATCAAGGAAGTGGCCCGCGAGCTGTCTGCCGAGCAGGGCAACAACAAGATGTTCGACATCGCCGAGCGCCTGGAAACCATCATGTGGGACATCAAGAAGATGTTCCCCAACCTCGACTGGTTCAGTGCCGTGAGCTACCACATGATGGGCGTGCCGACCGCCATGTTCACCCCGCTGTTCGTCATCGCCCGCACCGCTGGCTGGTCGGCGCACGTCATCGAGCAGCGCATCGACGGCAAGATCATTCGCCCGAGCGCCAACTACACAGGCCCTGAAGACCTGAAGTTCGTGCCGCTCAAGGACCGCAAATAACTAATCATGGAAAACACCATGAACGACACCGTGAATAGCCAATACCGCAAGCGCCTGCCTGGCACCGTACTGGATTACTTCGACGCCCGCGAGGCGGTCGAGGCGATCCAGGCCGGCGCCTGGGCGAAGCTGCCCTACACCTCGCGCGTGCTTGCCGAGCAACTGGTGCGCCGTTGCGCCCCGCAGGATCTGAGCGCCGCGCTGGAGCAACTGGTCTACCGCAAACGCGACCTGGACTTTCCCTGGTACCCGGCACGGGTGGTCTGCCACGATATTCTCGGCCAGACCGCGCTGGTCGACCTGGCCGGCCTGCGTGACGCCATCGCCGAACAGGGCGGTGACCCATCCAAGGTCAACCCGGTGGTGCCGACCCAGTTGATCGTCGACCACTCCCTGGCCGTGGAAGCGCCAGGCTTCGACCCGGACGCCTTCGAGAAGAACCGCGCCATCGAGGATCGCCGCAACGAGGACCGCTTCCACTTCATCGACTGGACCAAGACCGCGTTCAAGAACGTCGACGTGATTCCGGCCGGCAACGGCATCATGCACCAGATCAACCTGGAGAAGATGAGCCCGGTGATCCAGGCGCGCGGCGGCATCGCCTTCCCCGACACCTGCGTCGGCACCGACTCGCACACCCCGCACGTCGATGCCCTGGGCGTGATCGCCATCGGCGTCGGCGGCCTGGAGGCCGAGACGGTGATGCTCGGCCACCCCTCGATGATGCGCCTGCCGGATATCGTCGGCGTCGAGCTGAGCGGCAAGCGCCAGCCCGGTATCACCGCCACCGATATCGTGCTGGCGCTGACCGAGTTCCTGCGCAGGGAGCGGGTAGTGGGTGCCTGGGTCGAGTTTTTCGGCGAGGGCGCGGACAGCCTGTCCATCGGTGACCGTGCAACCATCTCCAATATGTGCCCCGAATATGGTGCGACGGCTTCGATGTTCTATATCGACGGCCAGACCATCGACTACCTAAAGCTTACCGGGCGTGAGCCAGAGCAGGTGGCACTGGTGGAAACCTACGCCAAGACCCTCGGCCTGTGGAGCGATGCGTTGAAAACCGCCGAATATGAGCGCGTGCTGCGCTTCGACCTGGGCAGCGTGGTGCGCAATATGGCCGGCCCGAGCAACCCGCACCGCCGCCTGCCCACCTCGGCGCTGGCCGAGCGCGGCATCGCCGACGAAGCCAAGCTGCAAGCTGGCAAGGGCGAGGAAGCCCAGGGCTTGATGCCCGATGGTGCGGTGATCATCGCTGCCATCACCAGTTGCACCAATACCTCCAATCCGCGCAACGTCATCGCCGCCGGCCTAGTGGCGAAGAAGGCCAACGCCCTGGGCCTGGTGCGCAAGCCCTGGGTGAAGACGTCGTTCGCGCCCGGCTCCAAGGTCGCCAAGCTGTATCTGGAGGAGGCCGGCCTGCTGGTGGAGCTGGAGAAGCTCGGTTTCGGCATCGTCGCCTATGCCTGCACTACCTGTAATGGCATGTCCGGTGCGCTCGACCCGGCGATCCAGAAGGAAATCATCGACCGCGACCTGTACGCCACTGCCGTGCTCTCGGGTAACCGCAACTTCGACGGGCGTATCCACCCCTATGCCAAGCAGGCCTTCCTCGCTTCGCCGCCGCTGGTGGTGGCCTACGCCATCGCCGGTACCGTGCGCTTCGATATCGAGCAGGACCCGCTGGGTAGCGATGCCCAGGGCAATCCGATCACGCTGAAGGATCTGTGGCCGAGTGACGAGGAGATCGACGCCATCGTCGCCGCCTCGGTGAAGCCCGAGCAGTTCAAGCAGATCTATATCCCGATGTTCGACCTGGGCAGCGTGCAGGAGGCCGAGAGCCCGTTGTATGACTGGCGCCCGATGTCCACCTACATCCGCCGCCCGCCGTACTGGGAAGGCGCCCTGGCCGGCGAGCGCACGCTCAGGGGCATGCGCCCGCTGGCGATCCTGCCGGACAACATCACCACCGACCACCTGTCTCCGTCCAACGCCATCCTGGCCGACTCGGCCGCTGGCGAGTACCTGGCGAAAATGGGCCTGCCGGAAGAGGACTTCAACTCCTACGCGACGCACAGGGGCGACCACTTGACCGCGCAGCGCGCCACCTTCGCCAACCCGCAACTGGTCAACGAGATGGTCGTGGTCGACGGGCAGGTGAAGAAGGGGTCGCTGGCCCGAGTGGAGCCCGAGGGCCAGGTGATGCGCATGTGGGAAGCCATCGAGACCTACATGAAGCGCAAGCAGAACCTGATCATCGTCGCCGGTGCCGACTACGGCCAGGGCTCGTCCCGCGACTGGGCGGCCAAGGGCGTGCGCCTGGCGGGGGTGGAGGTGATCGTCGCCGAAGGCTTCGAGCGCATCCACCGCACCAACCTGGTGGGCATGGGCGTGCTGCCGGTGGAGTTCAAGCCGGGCACCACGCGGCTGACCCTGGGGCTGGAGGGCACCGAGAGCTATGACATCGAAGGCGAGATTTTCCCGCGCTGCGACCTGACCCTGGTGGTCAATCGCCGCAACGGCGAGGTACTGCGCGTGCCGGTGACCTGCCGCCTGGATACTGCGGCCGACGTCAGCGTGTACAAGGCCGGCGGTGTGCTGCAGCGCTTCGCCAAGGACTTCCTCGAAGGCGCGGTGGCGTGATCGCACAGGGTGGACGTCTCATCGATCCACCGTGGAAACCCGCCACGGTGGATGGGAAAAGCGCCAGCTACGCGCCCCGATCCACCCTACGATTAGCGCGTCGCCCGGATGCAAACCGGGAAAAACCAGCACCATCATTTCCTAACAGGACTGCACTCATGGCTTATCTGCCGCAAGTGAAAATCCCCGCCACCTACATGCGTGGCGGCACCAGCAAGGGGGTGTTCTTCCGCCTGCAGGATCTGCCCGAGCCCTGCCAGGTACCAGGCGAGGCCCGTGACAAGCTGTTCATGCGGGTGATCGGCAGCCCCGACCCGTATGCGGCGCAGATCGACGGCATGGGCGGCGCCACTTCGAGCACCTCCAAGTGCGTGATCCTGTCGAAAAGCAGCCAGCCCGACCATGATGTCGACTACCTCTACGGTCAGGTGTCCATCGACAAGGCCTTCGTCGACTGGAGTGGCAACTGCGGCAATCTTTCGACGGCGGCGGGTGCCTTCGCCATCCACGCCGGCCTGGTGGATCCGGCGCGGATCCCTGAGAACGGTACCTGCATGGTGCGCATCTGGCAGGCCAATATCCACAAGACCATCATCGCCCATGTGCCGGTCAGCAATGGCCAGGTGCAGGAAACCGGCGACTTCGAGCTGGATGGCGTGACCTTTCCGGCTGCGGAGATCGTGCTGGAGTTCCTTGACCCGTCCGACGACGGCGAGGAGGGCGGTTCGATGTTTCCTACCGGCAATCGGGTGGACGACCTCGAAGTGCCCGGCATCGGTACGTTCAAGGCGACCATGATCTCTGCGGGTATTCCGACCATCTTCGTCAACGCCGCGGACATCGGCTATCAAGGCACCGAGCTGCGTGAAGACATCAACTCGGACCCGGAGCAATTGGCGCGTTTCGAGCGGATTCGTGTGGCCGGCGCACTGCGAATGGGCTTGATCAAGACGCCCGAGGACGCGTTGACCCGCCAGCATACGCCCAAGATCGCCTTCGTCAGCCCACCGAAAAGCTACACAGCCTCGAGTGGCAAGCCGGTCGAGGCGGGCGAGGTCGACCTGCTGGTGCGCGCGCTGTCCATGGGCAAGCTGCACCACGCCATGATGGGCACCTGCGCGGTGGCCATCGGCGCGGCGGCGGCGGTGCCTGGCACGCTGGTCAATCTGGCAGCGGGCGGCGGCGAGCTGCAGGCGGTGCGCTTCGGCCATCCCTCCGGCACCTTGCGCGTTGGCGCCCAGGCCAGTCAGGTGGACGGCAGTTGGGTGGTCACCAAGGCGATCATGAGCCGCAGTGCGCGGATCCTGATGGAGGGCTGGGTGTGTGTGCCGGCCTAGCCCTAATGCTGAGTCGTACTGAGCAGCAGGCCGCCAGCGCCCATGAAAAAGGCGCCGGTGGTACGGTTCAGCCGCTGCGCGCCTTTGCGGGTACGGATGAAGCGGCGGATCTGCCGGCCGAACAGGGCGTACACCAGCGACGCCGCGTATTCGGCCAGCAGGTAGGTGGCGCCCAGGTATATGAACTGTTCGCTTGCCGGCTCGCCGGGCTTGATGAACTGCGGGAAGATCGCGGCGAACAGAAGAATCGCCTTGGGATTGCTGATGCCGATCAGAAACTCTTGCAGCATCAACTTGCCAAGCTGGCGCTGCGGCTGCACGGCAGGCACTGCGCCGTCGAGGTCCAGGCCGCTGAATTCCCGGCTGCGCCAGGCGCTGATACCGAGATATAGCAGGTACAACGCGCCGACCCATTTGATCACCGTGAAGGCGGTTTCCGACGCCAGCAGCATGGCGCCGAGCCCGACGGCAGAAATACTCAGAAAGATGGTGAACGCCGCCACCCGCCCGGTGGTGGCCAGCAAGGCCGCACCGATGCCATGGCGGATGCCGTTGTTCATTGCGCAGAAGTTGTTCGGGCCCGGCGTCAAGGCGATCAGGAAGGCCAGGGGGGCGAACAGCACGGCATCGGACAGCGTCATGGCGAACCCCTTGGCAGAACGGTTATTTGAAGCGTCGCTCGACGCCTTTTTCCACCAGGATCTTGGCAGAGATTTCCTCGACCGAGAAATGCGTGGAGTCGATGAAGTTGATCGATTCGCGGCGGAACAGACTCTCCACTTCGCGCACCTCGAACTCGCATTGAGCGTAGCTGGCGTAGCGGCTGTTTGGCTTGCGCTCGTTGCGAATCGCCGCCAGGCGGTCGGGGTCGATGGTCAGGCCGAACAGCTTCTCGCGGTATTTCTTCAGCGAAGCCGGCAGCTGCAAGCGCTCCATGTCATCTTCGGTGAGCGGGTAGTTGGCGGCGCGGATGCCGTACTGCATGGCCATATAAAGGCAGGTCGGGGTCTTGCCGCAGCGTGACACGCCGACCAGGATCAGGTCGGCCTTGTCGTAATAATGGGTGCGCGCGCCATCGTCGTTGTCGAGGGCGAAGTTGACCGCCTCGATACGCTCCATGTAGTTGGTGTTGCCGCTGATCGAGTGCGACTTGCCCACCGAGTAGGAGGAGTGGGAGTCGAGCTCCTGCTCCAGGGGCGCGAGAAAGGTCGAGAAGATGTCGATCATGAAGCCGCGCGACTCGACCAGGATGTCGTGGATTTCCTGATTGACGATGGTGGCGAAAACGATCGGGTTGGCGCCATCCTTGTCGGCGGCATTATTGATTTGTTGTACCATGGCGCGCGCCTTTTCCACGCTGTCCACATAGGGCCGCGTGAGCTTGGTGAAGCCGATGGTATCGAACTGGGCCAGCAGGCTTTGCCCCAATGCTTCTGCGGTGATACCGGTGCCGTCGGAGATGAAGTACGCGGTTCGTGTCATTGCGCAAATGGCCTATAAGCTGGGAACGAATCTTGGCTATGATAGGTCGGTTTTTTGCCGGCCCTGATGGGTTTGCATTGTTACTTATTTTCCAGGGCCAGGCCATTGTCCACCCGGCGCATGCCGACGGCGTTTCCAGCCCATGAGCTTTTCCAACACTGAAGTGGAGAGATCACCTTGGCAGAGTACGTAGTTTCCCTCGATAAGCTCGGCAATCACGATGTCGAGCATGTAGGGGGCAAGAACGCCTCCCTCGGCGAGATGATCAGCAACCTGGCGGGCGCTGGCGTTTCGGTTCCCGGTGGTTTCGCCACGACGGCCCAGGCCTATCGCGACTTCCTCGAGCAGAGCGGGCTCAATGCGCAGATCCACGAGGCGCTGGATGCCCTGGATGTCGACGACGTCAACGCCCTGGCCAAGACCGGCGCGCAGATTCGCCAGTGGGTGATGGACGCCGAATTCCCGGTCGAGCTCAACGAGCAGATTCGTACCGCCTTCGCCGCCATGGCCAACGGCAATGACAACATGGCGGTAGCCGTGCGTTCCTCGGCTACCGCCGAAGACCTGCCGGATGCCTCCTTCGCCGGCCAGCAGGAAACCTTCCTGAACATCCGCGGCGTCGAGAACGTCATCCGCGCCGCCAAGGAAGTTTTCGCCTCGCTGTTCAACGACCGCGCCATCGCCTACCGCGTGCATCAGGGCTTCGACCACAAGCTGGTCGCCCTGTCTGCTGGCGTGCAGCGCATGGTGCGTTCGGAAACCGGCACCGCCGGCGTGATGTTCACCCTCGATACCGAGTCGGGCTTTCGCGACGTGGTGTTCATCACCGGCGCCTACGGCCTGGGTGAGACGGTGGTGCAGGGCGCGGTCAACCCTGACGAATTCTACGTCCACAAGCAGACCCTGGAGGCCGGTCGCCCGGCGATCCTGCGGCGCAACCTGGGCAGCAAGGCGATCAAGATGATCTACGGCGAGGAAGCCAAGGCCGGCAAGTCGGTCAAGGTGGTCGACGTCGACCGTGCCGAGCGCGCGCGCTTCTGCCTGAGCGACGCCGAGGTCAGCGAACTGGCCAAGCAGGCCATGATCATCGAGAAGCACTATGGCCGCCCGATGGACATCGAGTGGGCCAAGGACGGCGATGACGGCAAGCTGTACATCGTTCAGGCCCGCCCGGAAACCGTGAAGAGCCGTGCCAGCGCCACCGTGATGGAGCGCTACCTGCTCAAGGAAAAAGGCACCGTGCTGGTCGAGGGCCGCGCCATTGGCCAGAAGATCGGTGCTGGCAAGGTGCGGGTGATCAATGACGTGTCCGAGATGGACAAGGTGCAGCCCGGCGACGTGCTGGTCTCCGACATGACCGACCCGGACTGGGAGCCGGTGATGAAACGCGCCAGCGCCATCGTCACCAACCGTGGTGGGCGTACCTGCCACGCGGCGATCATTGCCCGTGAGCTGGGCATCCCGGCGGTGGTCGGTTGCGGCAACGCCACCCACGCACTGCGTGACGGCCAGGGCGTGACCGTTTCCTGCGCCGAGGGCGACACCGGCTTCATTTTCGAGGGCGAGCTGGGCTTCGACATCCGCCAGAACTCCATCGACGCCATGCCCGAACTGCCGTTCAAGATCATGATGAACGTCGGTAATCCGGACCGCGCCTTCGATTTCGCCCAGCTGCCCAACGCCGGTATCGGCCTGGCGCGCCTGGAATTCATCATCAACCGCATGATCGGCGTGCACCCCAAGGCGCTGCTGAACATGGACGGCCTGCCGCCGGAAATCCGCGAAAGCGTCGAGAAGCGCATTGCCGGCTACGACGACCCGGTGAATTTCTACGTCGAGAAGCTGGTCGAGGGCATCAGCACCCTGGCTGCGGCGTTCTGGCCGAAGAAGGTCATCGTGCGCCTGTCCGACTTCAAGTCCAACGAATACGCCAACCTGATCGGCGGCAAGCTGTACGAGCCGGAAGAAGAAAACCCGATGCTGGGTTTCCGTGGCGCGTCGCGCTATATCAGCGAGTCGTTCCGTGACTGCTTCGAGCTCGAGTGCCGGGCGCTGAAGAAGGTCCGCAACGAGATGGGCCTGACCAACGTCGAGATCATGGTGCCGTTCGTGCGCACCCTGGGCGAAGCCAAACAGGTGGTCGACCTGCTGGCCGAGAACGGCCTGGCGCGCGGTCAGGATGGCCTGAAAGTCATCATGATGTGCGAGCTGCCGTCCAACGCCATCCTGGCCGAGGAGTTCCTCGAGTACTTCGACGGTTTCTCCATCGGCTCCAACGACCTGACCCAGCTGACCCTGGGCCTGGACCGCGATTCCGGGATCGTCGCGCACCTGTTCGATGAGCGTAACCCGGCGGTCAAGAAACTGCTGTCCAACGCCATCCAGGCATGCAACAAGGCGGGTAAGTACATCGGTATCTGCGGTCAGGGCCCGTCGGACCACCCGGACCTGGCGCGCTGGCTGATGGAGCAGGGCATCGAAAGCGTGTCCCTGAATCCGGATTCGGTGCTGGAAACCTGGTTCTTCCTGGCCGAAGCCCAGCCCAGCTGATCGAAGCGATTTGAAGGGCGACCCGAGGGCAGGTTCTACCTGCCCTTTTTTGTGGCCTGCCATCCCCGGCGGCCACCCTTCAGGCCGTCGCAAGCGACGTCAAAGACTTCTCCCGGAGGTTTTTCGTACCGCTGTGCGGGCGCCAGCCCGCGGGTTGGCTGTTCTAGGCGATTTTGAATTTTGCTGCCTGCCAGCGGGCAATCCCTGCGGCAGGCAATCCGTTGGTTCAGAGCGAAGAAGATGCAAAGCAGCAGTGAGTTGTTTCCCGTAGCGTTGCTGAGTGCCGAGCTGCGTGGCGATCTGAGTGAAGATGTGTACCGCCTCAAGCCGGGCAACAGCCCGGATTTCAGTGTCGAACTGGCGGTCACCCGCCTGGGGTTGGCAGGGCAGGAGCGAGCACGTGGCGAGCCGGTGATCCTGCTGCATGGCAGCTTTTCCAATCGCCGTTTCTGGTACTCGCCGGGGGGCATCGGCCTGGCGCCTTATTTGGTGCGGGCCGGTTTCGATGTATGGATCGCCGAGATGCGCGGCCATGGTCTGTCGCCGCGCAACCTGGCTTATCGGCATAACTGTGTGGCCGACTACGTCCGTTACGATCTGCCGGCAATCGCCGCGTTCGTTGCCGAGCAGAATCCGGCTCCGATCCATTGGCTCGGCCATTCACTGGGCGGCCTGACCCTGGCTGCGGCACTGGGCGGCGGGTATCTGCCGCAGGCCGGTGTCGCCAGCCTGGCGCTGTTCGGGGCCGAGGTCAGCCGCCGTTACTGGATGCTCAAGGTGCCGCCCTTCGAGTGGCTCGCACGCCTTGCAGTCAAACGATTCGCGGTGCTCTCGGGGGCGCGACTCAGGCGCGGGCCTGAGGACGAGCCGATTGGCATCGCCCTGGAAACCCTGCGCTGGCACCGCCTGTTCGGGCGTTTCGGCGATGCCCAACGGGACTGGTGGGCGGGGCTGCGAGAGGTCGCCGTACCGCTGTTGGCGGTGGCCAGTGACGCTGACCGGCAATGTCCGCCCGATGCCTGTCGCGGCTTGTTCGAGCAATTCGCTTCGGCAGACCGCACCTTCGTCAACCTGGGGCGTGGGCAGGGCTTTGCCCATGACTACGATCATGTGCAGATGCTGGTCAGCAAGCTGGCCCAGGACGAAGTCTGGCCGCTGGTGCTCCGCTGGCTGATGGGCGAGCGCCAATCGCCCCGCCACGAGGCGGATGAGCAGGGTGGTACGGCCGTCGCCGCTGTGCCGTGATGCGGCGCGGATGGCGCGCTGACGGGAGTGTTCGAGGCATAGCGGATAAGGCTATGCTGCAGGCTTCGAACACCAACCAGGAGTTTCGCCATGCACTACAGCACGCCCGATCTGTGTGACGCCAACCCGGAACTGGTCAGCGTCGTGGAGCCGATGTTCAGCAACTTCGGCGGCCGCGACTCGTTCGGTGGGCAGATCGTCACCGTCAAATGCTTCGAGGACAATTCCCTGGTCAAGTCCCAGGCCGACCAGCCCGGTGCCGGCAAGGTGCTGGTGGTCGATGGCGGTGCCTCGCTGCGCTGCGCGTTGCTGGGCGACATGATCGCCGAAAAGGCCGCGAGCAACGGCTGGGAAGGCATGGTGATTTACGGCTGCGTGCGTGACGTTGACGTGCTGGCGCAAACCCATCTGGGCGTACAGGCCCTGGGTAGCCACCCGAAGAAGACCGAGAAGCGTGGCCTGGGCGACCTCAACGTGGTGGTCAACTTTGGTGGCGTCACCTTCCGCCCGGGCGAGTATCTGTATGCCGACAACAACGGCATCATCGTTTCACCACAGGCGCTGCAAACCGAGTAACCGGGCACTGTAGTCGCCTGGCAGCTATCAAGGGGTATGGATGTACGAGGAAGACAACGCGCAGTGGGGCCTGGTCCACGGCTTCGTGCTGGATGGCAAGGGCGGCGCCCAGGCGGTGGCCCGCGAGCAACTCGACGGCTTGCAGCTCGATGACGGGCAGAGCCTGTGGCTGCACTGGGATCGCAGCCACCCGCAGACCCGGAGCTGGCTGCGCCGCGACAGTGGTCTGAGCGAGTTCGCCTGCGACCTGCTGCTCGAGGAGAATACCCGCCCGCGGGCCTTGCCCCTGCCGGACGACGAGTTGCTGCTGTTCCTGCGTGGCGTCAACCTCAACCCCGGGGCCGAGCCCGAGGACATGGTCTCGGTGCGTATTTCCGCGGGTGCGCAGCGGGTGATCTCGTTGCGCTTGCGGCCGCTGCGTGCCACCGAAGACCTGATCGAGCGGCTGCAGGCGGGCAAGGGGCCGAGAAATGCCTCCGAGCTGATCCTGCAACTCAGTGATTACCTCACCGACAAGGTCGAGGATCTGGTGACCGGGCTTTCCGACCTGGTCGACGGGCAGGAAGAGCAGGTCGATGGCAACGAGCGCAGCTTGCCCGATCACGGCCTGTTGCTGCACATCCGCCGCCGCGCCGCAGGGCTGCGCCGTTTCCTGTCGCCGCAACGTGATATCTACGCACAGCTCACGCGCAGCCAGTTGCCCTGGTTGAGCCACGAAGACAGCCTGTATTGGAACGAGCTCAACAACCGCTTGCTGCGCTATCTCGAGGAGCTGGAGCTGACGCGCGAGCGCATCGGCCTGCTGCTGGAGACGGAGAACCGCCGGTTGGATGTGCGCATGAACCACATCATGTTCCGCTTCGGCATCATCACCTGCATTTTCCTGCCCATGAGCTTCGTCACCGGTCTCTTGGGCATCAACGTCGGCGGCATTCCCGGTGCCGAGAGCCCCTATGGCTTCCTGATCGCGTGCCTGCTCATGGTGTTGATCGGCCTGGGCCAGTGGCTGCTGTTTCGCCGTCTGCGCTGGGTCTGATGTGACTCGCCTCGCAGCCGCTTCGTCTAGCGGAGACGTTCTGTGAGGTCTGCCATGCACGATCCATTCGAAGAATCTCTGCGTGATTTGTTGAAAGCCTCGTCTTCGCCGGCGCGCGACGACGACGCCTGCCTGAACCGCGTCCTGAAAACCGCCAACCGCCAGGTGGGGGCGGGCGACCTGTTCGGCCTGATGGGGCATTGGGCCCGCGCCCTGATGATCGCCCTCAACAATGGCTCTTCCCATGTCGCACCGGTGTCACGCCGCCGTGCCTCTGCTCGTTCTTCCGATAAGGCTCAATGAAATGGAACTCGATCCCTGGACTCATAGCCTGGTCGCCGCGATGACGGCGCTGTGGACGAAAGTCGCCAGCTTCATTCCCAATCTGTTCGTGGCGCTGGTGCTGGTGCTGCTCGGTTTCATCGTCGCCAAGCTGCTCGACACCTTGCTGTCCAAGCTGCTCGGCAAACTGGGCCTGGATCGCCTGATGGCCGGCACCGGGCTGACCAAGATCCTGGGCCGCGCAGGCTTCCAGGTGCCGGTTTCGACCCTGATCGGCAAGATCGTCTACTGGTTCGTGCTGCTGATATTCCTGGTCTCGGCTGCCGAGTCGTTGGGCCTGGAGCGCGTATCGGCCACCCTCGACGTGCTGGCGCTGTACCTGCCCAAGGTATTCGGGGCGGCGCTGATCCTGCTCGCCGGCGTGTTGCTCGCCCATCTGCTCAGCGGCCTGGTGCGTGGCGCCGCCGAAGGTGTCGGGCTGGAGTATGCCCACGGGCTGGCGCGTCTGGCCCAGGGCCTGGTGATCATCATCAGCATCTCCGTGGCCATCGGCCAGTTGGAGGTGAAGACCGACCTGCTCAACAACGTAATCGCCATCGTGTTGATTTCCGTCGGCCTGGCCGTGGCGCTGGCGCTGGGGCTGGGCAGTCGTGGGCTGGCCAGCCAGATCCTCGCCGGCATCTATGTGCGTGAGCTGTATCAGGTTGGCCAGGAAATCGAGGTGGACGGCGTCAAGGGGCAGATCGAGGAAATCGGCACGGTCAAGACCAGCGTACTGACGGACGCGGGGGAATTGGTTTCACTCTCCAATCGGGTGTTGCTCGAGCAGCGGGTAAGCAGCCGTTAAGGGGCATTTCTGCTACCCTATGCGCCCAGCCAGCGGCCTGTTCGAACAGACGCTGGCTGTTTTCGTCCTGACCGTTGGCCCGACCTGCTTTGAACGCACCCCAATCACCGTCACTGCGCTATGACCCACGCGAGCTCTCCGACGAGGAGCTGGTGGCGCGTGCCCATGACGAGCTGTTCCATGTAACGCGCGCTTACGAAGAATTGATGCGTCGTTACCAGCGCACCCTGTTCAATGTATGTGCGCGATATTTAGGGAACGATCGAGACGCCGACGATGTCTGTCAGGAAGTGATGCTCAAGGTTCTTTATGGGCTGAAGAACTTCGAGGGCAAATCGAAGTTCAAGACCTGGCTTTACAGCATTACCTACAACGAATGCATCACTCAGTACCGCAAGGAGCGTCGCAAACGTCGTTTGATGGATGCGCTGAGTTTGGATCCTCTGGAAGAAGCGTCGGAAGAAAAGGCGCCGAAGATAGAGGATCGAGGCGGATTGGATCGCTGGCTCGTGCATGTGAACCCGATCGACCGGGAAATTCTGGTGCTACGTTTTGTCGCAGAGCTGGAGTTTCAGGAGATCGCCGACATCATGCACATGGGACTCAGCGCAACCAAAATGCGCTACAAACGCGCATTGGACCGATTGCGGGAAAAGTTTGCAGGTATTACCG
Source organism: Pseudomonas sp. URMO17WK12:I2 (assembly GCF_003253735.1). GTDB lineage: Bacteria > Pseudomonadota > Gammaproteobacteria > Pseudomonadales > Pseudomonadaceae > Aquipseudomonas. The sequence continues at coordinate 87,701 of NZ_QKYW01000003.1, forward strand.
AAAGTTAGTTCGGTGCAGGCTTTAACTGGCAAAGGTGAGTTTTGTTAAACTTACCGCAGACCCGCATGTCTATCTGCATGCGGATCAATCACTCATAGATGGGGATTTAACGGATGAAACTGAAAAACACCTTAGGCGTAGTCATTGGCTCCTTGGTAGCCGCTACCTCCATGGGCGTGCTGGCTCAAGGCCAAGGCGCTGTCGAGGTGGAAGGCTTTGCCAACCGCTACTTCACCGACGTTCAGCGTGATTTCGCTCATGACGAAGGCAACCTGTTCGGCGCAAGCGTTGGTTACTACCTGACCGACGATGTCGAGCTGGCACTGTCGTACGGCGAGTACCACGACCTGCGTGGCGAAGGCGCTGCTGGCAGCAAGAACATCAAGGGCAACCTGACTGATCTTAAAGCTCTCTACCACTTCGGCCAGCCGGGTGTAGGTCTGCGTCCTTACGTCTCCGGCGGCGTTGGTCACCAGAGCATCGGCGACGCCAACAAAGGCGGTCGTGACACTTCCACTCTGGCCATCGTTGGCGGCGGCGCGAAGTACTACTTCACCGAGATGCTGTACGCTCGTGCTGGCGTTGAAGCCCTGTACAACATCGACAAGGGTGATACCGAATGGCAAGCCGGCGTTGGTGTCGGTCTGAACTTCGGCGGCAGCACTCGTCAGGTTGCTCAGGTAACCGAGCCGGCTCCAGAGCCAGTTCCGGCACCGGCTCCGGTCGTTGAAGAAGCTCCGCAAGTCGTTCGCGTCGAACTGGACGTGAAATTCGACTTCGACAAGGCTGCTGTCAAGCAAGAAAGCTACGGTGACATCAAAAACCTGGCTGACTTCATGAACCAGTACCCGCAAACCAGCACCACCGTTGAAGGTCACACTGACTCCGTCGGTACTGACGCTTACAACCAGAAGCTGTCCGAGCGTCGTGCAAACGCTGTTCGTGACGTGCTGGTCAACCAGTACGGCGTAGGCGCTGATCGCGTCAACTCGGTTGGTTATGGCGAGTCCCGTCCGGTTGCTGACAACGCCACCGAAGAAGGCCGCGCTATCAACCGTCGCGTAGAAGCCGAAGTAGAAGCCCAAGCCCAGTAATAGGCTAAGGCGTCACGAAAAACCCGGCCTAGGCCGGGTTTTTCTTTGCCTGGAAAAAATCGGGGCAAATAAAAACGGCATCTACCAGAGCACCCGATGGGGGGAAGGGTGATCAGGCAGATGCCGTGTCCGTTACCGGGCTTCCCATATGAGGGTTGCCACGTGTTGTTCAGCTTATTAAAGCAAGCATCGCGCCATATGCAAGGCGGGACCTGTCGGCCCGGTTATCGGCGTAGCGCCCATGAACCCTGAACCATCAGTGCGCAACAGGCGGCAAGCGTGCTCCATCATGAGGCCGGGCAGGCACGGGCTTCCTCGATATAGTCCCTGAGCCAGTGCAACACCTCGACGGCTTCCCAGCGATTGGGATCGAACATCGCGTAGGCCAACCCCTGGTAGCCGACCACATCCAGCTGGCGGTGATAACCGGCCCGTTGCAGCAGTGCTTCGATCTCGGCAAAGCAGGTGTTGAAGTGCAAGCGGTTGAACGGCGTTTTACCTTCGGTAACGATCCCCTCCAGATGCAGCTCCTCGACGGTGAGGCGCACCTTGTCCAGTGGCATTCGGTTTACCGTGTGTTTGAGTTGCAATACGTCCAGCATCGTTAGGCTCCCGCTATAGGCCTGATCTCGCCGGGAAATGTCCGGGCCTGCGATCATGTGGTGACGGCTGCTAGGGTAATTCAAAAACACTGTACAAATAAACAGTATTCGGTAATAGTTGGCCTCGACGCTTGCTGACTCCCATGTCCGGCGGCGCTGCATGGCGCCGCTGATCAATGCCGAGGACTTCCTGTAATGCACCAAATACTCATGACAATTGTGCTGTTGGTAACGCTGACCGGTTGCGTGCAACCTCAGGTCGAGCAACCCAAGGTCAATGCCAATTATCTGGTCATCGAAGACAACCAGGCCTGGGCAGTGCTGGTTTCCGATGGCAAGCGCGTCGAAGAGCACGGTGTGGTGGTCGATGCCATCAAGCTGGCCAGCGATGATGCCCCAGTCGCTGCCAGCTATGTGATCGACACACCCAATTGCGGCAAGCTGCAGTGGCTGGTCGAGCGCCAGGACGCCGCCGACGGGGTGACCACGCGAATGACCCTGCACGACAACAAGCAGCTGGGCGCATCCAATTGCGTGATCGGCGAAGGCCTGACGCGGATCTGGACGGTGCTGGACTATTCCAGCTGAACGTGGTCCGGCTGATCTCAGGCGCTGGCGTTGGCGGCGACCCTGCGCTCTTCGGCGGTGATGCGCTGGCAGATTTCGATGATCTGCTCACGCATCCAGCGGTTGGCGGGATCCTGATCGGTACTTTCGTGCCAGTACAGGTGAGTCTCCAGCGAGGGGATGCCGGCTACTGGCAGCTCACTGAAGTGCAGGTCGTTGTCGCGGGCAAAGCGCTCCGGTACGGTAATTGCCATGTCGGTATCGCGCATCACCCGGCAGGCCATCAGATAATGTTGCGAGCGCAGGGCGATACGTCGCTGAATACCCATCTTCCCCAATGCCAGGTCGACATAGCCCAGGCCGCTGCGGCGGCTGGATATCTGGATGTGGGTCAGTGACAGGTAGGCCTCCAGGCTGAGCTTTTCCCTGGCCAGTGGATGCCCATGACGCATGGCGCAGACATAACGGTCTTCCATCAGTTTGACATGGCGCACCTGCGGGTCGATGTTCAGTGGAGCGTCCACGGCGAAATCCAGTCGACCGGCTGCCAGCTCCTTGGTGGTTTCACGGCGGCGAACCAGCATGCTTTCGATGGTCACGCTGGGTGCCTGGCGGCGCAGGCGCTGAAACAGCGGTGGCAGCACCACCGCCTCGGTCAGGTCGGTCATGCTGATGCGAAAGCTCTTGGTCGCCTGTGCCGGATTGAAGGTACGACTTTCCTGCACGGAGATGCGCAGTTGCTGCAAGGCGTTGCGCACCGGGGTGATGATGTTCTGCGCCATGGGCGTGGGCACCATGCCCTGGGCAGTGCGCACGAAGAGCGGGTCGTTGAAGGTCTCGCGCAGGCGGGCCAGGGCATTGGATACCGCGGGCTGGGTGATACCGACGATCTGCCCGGCGCGGGTGAGGTTGGCTTCGCTGTAAATGGCATCGAAGACCACGAAAAGATTGAGATCCACCTTGTTCAGGTTCATGCCTGAGCGACTCCGTAGGTTGTTCTTGTGCGCAGATCTTATATCGGTGATGAATGTTAATACACGCCGAAAATAGCGTCGATAAATGACCCGGCGTCCACTAGCATCCTCCGCACACAGAAATGCAGCCGAGGTGCGCCGTGGATTTCGCCTATTCCCCCAAGGTTCAGCAATTGCGCGAGCGTGTCAGCGCGTTCATGCACGCCCATGTCTATCCGGCCGAGGCCGAGTTCGAGCGCCAGGTCGCCGAAGGTGATCGCTGGCAGCCGACGGCGATCATGGAGCAACTCAAGGACCGCGCCAAAGGCGAGGGGCTGTGGAACCTGTTCCTGCCCGACTCCGAACTGGGTGCCGGGCTGAGCAATACCGAGTACGCACCGCTGGCGGAAATAATGGGCAGCTCGCTGATTGGTCCCGAGCCGTTCAACTGCGCGGCGCCCGATACCGGCAACATGGAGGTGCTGGTGCGTTATGGCAGCGAAGCGCAGAAGCGTGAATGGCTCGAGCCGCTGTTAAGCGGTGAGATTCGTTCGGCATTCGCCATGACCGAACCGGAGGTCGCCTCGTCGGACGCCACCAACATGCAGGCGACCGCCGTGCGTGACGGTGATCAGTGGGTGATCAATGGCCGCAAGTGGTGGACATCCGGCGCCTGTGACCCGCGCTGCAAGATCATGATCTTCATGGGCTTGAGCGACCCGGATGGCCCGCGCCACCAGCAACACTCGATGATTCTGGTGCCCATGGACACCCCGGGCGTGAAGGTACTTCGTCCGTTGCCGGTATTCGGCTATGACGACGCGCCCCACGGCCATGCCGAGGTGTTGTTCGAAGACGTCCGCGTGCCCTATGGCAATGTACTGCTCGGCGAAGGCCGTGGCTTCGAGATCGCCCAGGGGCGCCTCGGCCCGGGGCGCATCCACCATTGCATGCGCTCCATCGGCATGGCGGAGCGGGCCTTGAAGCTGATGTGCGAGCGTGCCCTTGGCCGTACCGCGTTCGGCAAGCCGCTGGCACGCCTGGGCGGCAACATCGACCTGATTGCCGAGTCACGCATGGAAATCAACATGGCGCGCCTGCTCACCCTCAATGCGGCGTACATGATGGATACCGTCGGCAACAAGGTGGCCGCCAGCGAGATCGCACAGATCAAGGTAGTGGCGCCCAACGTGGCATTGAAGGTGATCGACCGTGCCATCCAGATGCATGGCGGGGCAGGGGTCAGTGGGGATTTCCCGTTGGCCTACTGGTACGCCATGCAGCGTACCTTGCGCCTGGCCGATGGCCCCGATGAAGTGCACCGGGCGGCCATTGGCAAGTACGAACTGGGCAAGTACATGGCAAAAGCCTAGGGGCCAGGCCCTGCGTCGATACCGGGTACCAGGCTCAGCTTGTCGCCCTTCAGGCGCATGTGCAGCTGGGCCGCAAAGGCACGCGCGGCGCTTTCATCGTCGAACATCAGCGTGCGCTTGCCCAGGCGCACGCACCAGCGTACGCCGTCGGGCTTGTCCATTCGTTCAAGCAGCACGTCTTGTCCGTTCACGTCGTCTCGGCAGGTTGCTTGTCACGGGTTTTCAGCAGCGACAGGATCACGCCGCCGGCCAGTACACCCATGGTAACGCCGAGTGACAGCAAGGCGGGCACCTTGATGAAGCCGTGAAGGAAAATCTTGCAGCCGATGAACATCAGCACGATCGCCAGCGCGTACTTCAGGTACACGAAGCGGTGCATCAGCGCGGCCAGGGCGAAATACAGCGCGCGCAGGCCGAGGATCGCGAAGATGTTCGAGGTGTAGACGATGAACGGATCCTGGGTGATGGCGAACACCGCCGGCACGCTGTCCACCGCGAACACCAGGTCCGCCAGCTCGATCAGCACCAGCGCCAGCAGCAGCGGGGTGGCGAACAGCAGCATCTTGCCACTGGCCGGGTCCTTCTGGCGCACCAGGAATTTGCCGTCGTGCAGGTCATCGGTGACCCGGATGTGTTTGCGCAGAAAGATCAGCAGCTTGTTCTGCGACAGATCCGGGTGCTCGTCATGGTCCTTGCTGAACAGCATCTTGATGCCGGTGAACAGCAGGAACGCACCGAATACGTAGAGGATCCAGTCGAACTCCTGCACCAGGGCGGTTCCCAGGCCGATCATGATCGCGCGCAGCACCACCACGCCGATGATTCCCCAGAACAATACGCGGTGCTGATATTTGCGCGGGATGCCGAAGAAGCCGAGGATCATCGCCATCACGAAGACGTTGTCCATCGACAGCGACTGCTCGACCAGAAAGCCCGTGTAGAACTCCAGCGCCTTGGTGGCGCCCAGCTCCCACCACACCCAGCCGCCAAAGGCGACGCCCACGCTGAAATAGCCCGAGTAGAGCAGCAGGCTCTCGCGCATTTCGATTTCGTGTTGGTCGCGGTGCAACACGCCAAGGTCGAAGACCAGCAGCGCGATGACGATGACGATGAAGGCCAGCCAGAAATAGTAGGGGGTGCCGAGAAACGGCGTGAGCATAAAGGCATGTAGAGCTGTCATGGGCCCTCCCTGTCGATGCCTAAGTTGAGATTCAACTTAGTGACTCCGACATCACGATGAGGTGGACTCATCGCCAGAGGGGCCCGGCGTCACATGGTTACAAGGCTAGGATGTATCCTGCGGTTCGGCAAGTACCTGGGGCGCCTGAAGAAATCAGTAAACCCAGACCTCCACACGGCGATTCTTGAGCCTGCCGCTGTCGCCCTCGTTGTCGGCAACCGGCAGTTCGTCACCCAGGCCGGTCACCTCACGCATCACCACGCCTTCGCGAACCAGCTCGCGGCGTACCGCCATGGCGCGCAGTTTGGAGAGCAGCTCGGCGCGGGCGGACACCGCCTTGGGGTCACCGAAGCCGACCAGCACCACCTTGTTCTGCAGCTTGTCATGCTGGCGCAGGTAGTCGAGCACGCGGCGCAGATCCTGCTGAGCCTTGTTGTCCAGGCTGGCGTTGCCTTCCTGGAAACGGAAGTTCACCGACAGGCGCTGGGCGTCGCGGGCCAGCGCCTGATAGGCCGCCGGCATATCCGCGGTGGCATCGATTTTTACCGCTTCGACGGTCTGCGCGATGAAACCGTTCTGCGCCACGATCGCCTGGCCCCTGGGGCTCTGGGCGAATTGCAGCAGGGCTTCGGCCCAGGGGTTGGCAGTCTTCGGCGGGCCGTACAGGAACAGGCGGCGGGACAGCGGGTAATCCTCGGTGGCGATCAGTGTCACGCTGGGTGCCATCGGCTGCGAATCGCCGGCGGCGATGGCCACTGCCTTGGCCTTGCGCACATAGGGCAGGCCGATGAAACCGATGCCGCCGCTATCGCGGGCCACCGAGTCGGACAGCTGTTCGCTGGATTCGAAGCGCTTGGCCTTGGCCGACAATTGCTTGCCGTTGGCACCCAGTACCAACTCCTTGAAGGTGTCGAAGGTGCCGGAGTTGTCGTCCCGTGCGTACAGGTTGATGGCCCCGGGCCGGCCGCCCAGCTGTGACCAGTCGCTGACCTCTCCGGAGAAAATCTGCGCCAGCTGCAGGGTGCTCAGTACGTCGATGGGGTTGCTGGGGTGCAGCACGATGGCCAGCCCGTCGATGGCGATGACCTGTTCGGCATCGCGGCTTTTCATGTTGCCGAGCGACGACAGGCTGGCGCTTTCGCTGTCCTTGATGGGGCGCGAGGAGGCGGCGAGCTCGGCGCTGCCCTGGCCGATGGCGGTAAAGCCGGTTCCCGACCCGTGGGCGGCGATGGTCACGGTGATCTTGCGGCCGGCGCCATTGAGTGCACTCACGGCCTGCTCGTTTTCCTGGGTGCTGCTGATGCGGATGTCGTTAAGCCCTTGCTCCTGCATCAGACCCTTGACCAGGGCCGGGCCGAGACTGGCGCCGATGGTGTTGGAGCCCTGGATGCGCAGCACCGGCCGGTCGTCGGCCGGCAGGGGCAGGGCGGCGAAGGCCGTCCAGGGGCTCAGGTAGAAGACGAAACCGAGCAGCAGGAAGGTCGCCGTTCGGCTCCAGGTCTCATGGTCACAACGGATTGAGGTGCGCAGCATGCGGCAATCACCTTGCAAGGGGCGGTTGAAGTGCTGCGACGATAAGACAGAAAAATGACTACACGATGACGGTCATCAACCAAGCTGCAGCCAGATCGGTGCGTGATCCGACGGCTTCTCCATACCGCGCAGTTCGTAGTCGATACCCGCGTCCTTGAGGCGCTCCTGCAAGGCGCGCGAGGCGAGGATCACGTCGATGCGCAGGCCACGCTTGGGCTCGTCCTCGAAGCCGCGGCTGCGGTAGTCGAACCAGCTGAAGCGGTCATCGACCTCCGGGTGCAGCTGGCGGAAGCTGTCGACCAGGCCCCAGTTCTTCAGGGTTGCCAGCCACTCGCGCTCCTCGGGCAGAAAGCTGCACTTGCCGGTTTTCAGCCAGCGCTTGCGGTTCACTTCGCCGATGCCGATGTCGCAGTCCTCGGGGGAGATGTTGATGTCGCCCATGACGATCAGCGGTTGGTCGTGGGCGTAGCGGCTGCCCAGCAGCGCCTGCAGGTCGGCGTAGAAGCGCTGCTTGGCGGGGAACTTGGTGGGGTGGTCGCGGCTTTCGCCCTGGGGGAAGTAGCCGTTCATCACCGTGACCGGGTTGCCATTGGCGTCAGCATAGGTGCCATAGATGAAGCGCCGTTGGGAGTCCTCGTCGTCCTCCGGGAAGCCCTTGTTGATTTCCAGCGGCGCCTGACGCGACAGCAGCGCCACGCCGTAATGGCCTTTCTGGCCGTGGTAGTGCACGTGGTAGCCCAGCGCACGGATCTCTGCCTCGGGGAACTGGTCGTCGCTGACCTTGGTTTCCTGCAGGCCGATCACATCCGGCTGGTGCTTCTCGATCAGTGCCGCGAGTTGGTGCGGGCGCGCGCGCAAGCCATTGATGTTGAAGGAAACGAGTTTCATGTCGGCGATCCTGAACGTAGCGGGCGGTAAACCAGGGATGCTAGCCCATCGTGTCGGCAGGCGGCCAGCGCAGCACGAAATCGTTTCGATACGTTCATGCGCTGGCTTGCCGTAGTTGCCGTGATAGCATCGCCGCCATGAGAGTACTTTCGACCCTCGGCGCGGGATGCGCGCTCATGCTGTTCAGTGCCACGCTGCTTGCCGAGGACGCCCGCCTGGTGGTCAGCGTGCAGCCGGCCAACAATGCTTTGAAGAACAATGTCGAAGGTTATATCGGTAACCTCGGCGAGCGTGATGTCGAGGCCTTGCAGCGCTTGCGCCGCGTGGTCGAGAGCCAGGCCGAGAAAGCCGCCCAGGCGCTGGGCTATTACCACGCGCAGATCAGCACTGAGGTCGTCGGGCAGACGCCGCCGCGCCTGAACGTGCGGATCGTGCCCGGCGAGCCGGTGCGCCTTGGCAACGTGACCGTCAGGGTCGATGGGCCGGCGTCGCAAATGCGCGCTTTCCAACTGCCCAAGGATGCCCAGCTTACCCAGGGCGCTCGGCTCAACCATGGCCGCTACGAGGCGGCCAAACGGCATATCCAGAATCAGGCGTCGCGCTATGGTTTCTTCCACGGGCGCTTCACCCAGCAGAGCCTGCGTATCAATCCCCAGGCCGGCCTGGCCGATATCGAGCTGGTCTACGACAGCGGCCCGCGCTACAGCCTGGGCCACGTCAGTTTCGAAGGCGACATGCCATTCGATGACGAACTGCTGCAGCGCATGGTGCCGTTCCCGGCGAATACGCCCTATGACTCGGAGCGCATCGCCGAGCTCTACCAGGCCCTGCGTTCGAGCGGTTACTTCGAATCGGTGCGGGTCGATGCCAGCCCGACGGTGGCCGAGCAGCAGGTGATTCCCGTCAACGTGCACCTGCAGACCCGTCTGCCGCGCACCATGGGCCTGGGCCTTGGGTTCTCCACCGATGTCGGCCCGCGCGGGCGCATCCAGTGGGAGCGGCACTGGGCCAACCCGCAAGGCCACAGCTATGGCGCGGAAATGGAACTGTCGGCGCCACGGCAGAACGTCGGCCTGTGGTATGACATTCCCGGCGACCCACCGATGACCGACAAGCTGCGCATCGCTGGCGGCTACCAGTACGAGGAGCTGGCCAATACCGACAGCCTCAGCCGCCTGCTCACCGTCGGCCCGGAATGGCACAGCAAGCTCGACAGCGGCTGGCAGCGGGTGATCTCCCTGAAATGGCAACGCGAGGAGTATCGCCTTGGTGATGACTCAGGGCTGAGCACCCTGTTGATGCCGGGCATCAGCTATTCCTACCTGCACAGCGACAGCCGCATCGATCCCAACAACGGCTATCGCCTGCAGTTCGACGCCTCGGTGGCCAAGGAGGGGTTGCTGTCGGACTCCGACGTGCTGCACGGCAACGTGCTGGTCAAGGGCCTCACCACGCTCTGGCAGAACCACCGTTTCCTCGGTCGCGCCCAGTTCGGCGGTACCGAATCCAAGGGCTTCAATTCCTCGGTGCCGCCATCGCTGCGCTTCTTCGCCGGTGGCGACCAGAGCGTGCGCGGTTACGACTACCAGAGCCTGTCGCCGGTGAACAACCAGGGCGACAAGATCGGCGCGCGTTACATGCTCGCCGCCAGTGCCGAGTACCAGTACAGCGTCGCCGACAAATGGCGGCTGGCGACCTTCTACGACACTGGCAACGCCTTCAATTCGCTGGACATTCCGACGCTCAAGAGTGCGGTGGGCGTCGGCTTACGCTGGGTGTCGCCGGTCGGGCCGCTGCGCCTGGATCTGGCGCATCCGCTGGATGACGAAGGAGGTGTGCGCCTGCACTTTTCCATGGGGCCGGAACTGTGAGGCGCGCGCTGAAATACACGGGGCTGGGCCTGGCAGGACTACTGGCGCTGCTCGTGGTTCTGTTGGCGTGGATGCTGGGCACCGCCGCCGGCAGTCGCTGGGCGCTGGGCCTGGTGCCAGGGCTTGCGGTCGAGGGATTCGAGGGGCGCCTGGGCGGACAATGGGCGGCCGAACAATTGCGCTGGCAGCAGGGCGATGACCAGGTGCTGGTGGCTGGGCCGCAGTTCGACTGGTCGCCGTCTTGCCTGCTGCGCTTGACGCTGTGCATCGACACGCTGCGCAGCGAGCGCATCGAGTTGAATTTCGCGGCGAGCGAAGAGCCGCCAAGCGAGGAGCCTTTCAGCCTGCCGCAATTGAGCTTGCCGGTAAGCCTCGAGGTTGGCGAGGTATGGCTCGGCAGCCTGCAGTTCAACGGCACTGATCAGTTGCAGGGCCTCGAACTTGCCGCAGACTGGGCCAGCGAGGGCTTGAACATCAGCCGCCTGCACGTGCAGCGCGACGAATTGGTCGTCGACCTGCAAGGCCATCTCCAGCCCAGCGGCGAGTGGCCGCTGAGCCTGCAGGGCAGCGCCGTGCTGCCGGCGCCCGGTGGCAAACCCTGGAACCTCACCCTGCAGGCCGAAGGCGATCTGCGCCAGAGCCTGTCGCTGGTGGTCGACAGTTCCGGCTATCTGGCGGGCCGCCTGAGTGGCGAGGTGCAGCCGCTGGCCGAGCATCTTCCAGCGCGGCTCACCCTCAGCGCCGATGGCTTCAAGGCTGACCAATCGCTGCCCGACACCCTGCGTCTCAACGGTGTGGTGCTACGGGCCGGTGGCAACCTGCAGGACGGCTATCAGGTTGATGGCGTCGGCCTGCTGCCCGGCGACGGCGCCGTGGTGGCGCTGTCGCTGGACGGTCGTGTCGATGCCAAGGGCGCGGATATCGAAACCCTGAGTCTGTCCGCCGGGCCTGGGCAATTCCTGGCGGTCAACGGGCGACTCGACTGGCAGGACGGTTTCAGCGCCGATACCCACGTCGACTGGGAAAACTTCCCCTGGCTGCGCCTCTATCCCATGGACGAAGCGCCGCCGGTGACGCTGAAAAAACTTACCGGTGATCTCGCTTACGACAATGGCAATTACCTGGGCAATCTGTCCGCCGCACTCGATGGCCCGGCCGGTGCCTTCGAGGTGCAGACGCCGCTCAGTGGCGACCTGCAGCAGATCCACCTGCCACAGCTGCAGGTGCGCGCAGGGCAAGGCAGTATCGATGGCCAGCTCACCGTCGGTTTCGCCAACGCCGTGCGCTGGGACGCACAATTGCAGGTCAGCGATTTCGACCCTGCTTACTGGGTTGCCGAGTTGCCCGGGCGCATCGCCGGGCCGATCAGCAGCAAGGGGCAGTTGCTTGCGGGGCGCCTGGAGCTCACCGGTGACCTCGACCTGCAAGGCCGCCTGCGCGGCCAGCCGGCGCAGTTGCAGGCGCAGGTAGCCGGAGCCGGCGAGCGCTGGGACGTGAGCAGCCTCAATGCGCGCCTGGGTGACAACCGTATCGACGGCAACGGCCAGCTGGACCAACGCCTGCAGGGTCAGCTGCGCATTGCGCTCAATCGTCTCGGCCAGTTGTGGCCAGGGCTGCAAGGGCGTGCCACCGGGCGATTGGACCTGGCCGGCAGTCTGCAAGCCCCACAAGGCACCTTCAGCCTCGATGGCCAGGGCCTGGCATTCGAAGAGACCCGCCTGCGTCAGCTGGGCCTGGACGCCACGCTGGATGGCAACGGGCAGGCCAAGCTGCAGTTGCGTGGCCAGGGGATCGCCAGCGGCGACAGCCAGCTCGGCAATCTGACGGTCAATGGCGCCGGCAACCAGCGCCAGCAACAGATGGACCTGAGCCTGCAGGGACCGCAGCTGCAAACCAGCCTGGCGCTGGACGGCACCCTGGATAAAGGCGATTGGCGCGGTCGTCTGAGCCGTGCCGACATCCAGGCCGGCGGGCAGGACTGGCGGCTGCAGGCGCCGGCCTCGCTGGTGCGCCTGGCCAGCGGCGAGATCGACCTTGGCGCCCACTGCCTGCGTTCCGGCGCAGCCAGCCTGTGCGGCGAAAACCAGCGCCTGCAGCCGGAACCGAAGATCCGTTATCGCCTCGCCGACTTCCCGCTCGACAGCCTGGCGCCGTGGTTCCCGGATGACTTCGCCTGGCAGGGTACCCTCGATGCCGACGTGCATCTGGATCTGCCAGCCTCCGGCCCCAGCGGGCGCGTGGTGGTGGACGCCGGCAGCGGCAGCTGGCGTGTTCGCGACCAGGATCAATGGGTGGATTTCACCTACGACAGCTTGCGCCTGAGCAGCGAGCTGCGCCCGCAGCGCATCGACACCGAGCTGAACCTGCGCGGCCCGCGCATCGGCGAGTTGTCGCTGCAGGCGCAGCTCGACCCGCGCCCGGCGAACAAGCCGTTGTCCGGCCAGTTCCGTCTCAGCGGCCTCGACCTGGCTATCGCCCGGCCGTTCGTGCCGATGGTCGAGCATCTGGCCGGGCAGTTGAATGGCAGCGGCACGCTGTCCGGCGATCTGCTCAAGCCGATGGTGAACGGTCAACTGGCGCTCAGCGGTGGCGAAATCTCCGGTGGCGAACTGCCCACCAGTTTCGAGGACCTGGACGTTCGCGTGTTGATCGCCGGTGAAAGCCTGCAGCTCAACGGCGGCTGGCGCAGCGGCGAGCGAGGGCAGGGCACGCTCAATGGTGCGCTGGCCTGGGACGGGCCGCTCAGCGGCAATCTGAACGTGCAGGGCAATCGCCTGCCAGTCACCGTCGAGCCCTATGCCAACCTCGAAGTCGAGCCGGACATGCAAGTGCGCCTGGCCGGTGATCAGCTATCGGTCAGTGGCAAGGTGTCGATTCCGCGCGGCAAGATCGTCGTTCGCGAGCTGCCGCCGTCCACGGTCAAGGTCTCCGACGATGCGGTGATCGTTGGTGCCGAGCCCCGCGAGCAAGCACCGGTGGCGATCAGCATGGATATCGATGTGGACGTGGGCAGCGACAAGCTGACCTTCAGCGGCTTCGGGCTCAATGCCGAGCTGGCAGGCCGGGTGCATATCGGCGATGACCTGGATACCCGCGGCGAGCTGAACCTCAACAGGGGCAACTTCCGCGGCTATGGCCAGCGCCTGACCATCCGCCGTGCGCGCCTGCTGTTCGCCGGCCCTATCGATCAACCGTTCCTGGACATCGAGGCGATTCGCAAGGTCGACAACGTGGTGGCCGGGCTGCGCCTGACCGGCAGTGCCGACCAGCCGCGCACCGAGGTGTTCTCCGAACCGGCCATGAGCCAGGAGCAGGCGCTGTCCTACCTGGTGCTGGGGCGGCCCTTGTCGACCGGCAGCGAAGATAACAACATGCTTGCCCAGGCGGCGCTGGCCCTCGGTGTGGCCGGCAGTTCCGGGGTCACCGGCTCGGTCGCCGAGAGCCTGGGCATCCAGGATTTCCAGCTGGACACCGATGGCAGCGGCCGCAGCACCAGCGTGGTGGCCAGCGGCAACCTGTCCGAGCGCCTGAGCTTGCGTTACGGCGTCGGCGTGTTCGAACCGGTCAATACCGTGGCGCTGCGGTATGCCCTCACGCGCCGCCTGTACCTGGAGGCGGCCAGCGGCCTGGCCAGCTCCCTGGACCTGTTCTACAAGCGAGACTTCTAAAAACTGTTGCGGGCCGCTTTCACTGGCGTAGGATGACCGTCCCTGCGTGTTTCTACCCATCAAGAGAAGGATTGTTCCATGGCACAAGTAACCCTGCGCGGTAACCCGGTTGAAGTCGCTGGCCAGTTGCCGCAAGTCGGTCAGCAAGCGCCGGCGTTCACCCTGGTTGGCGCTGGCCTGGCCGATGTGAGCCTGAGCAGCCTGGCGGGCAAACGCAAAGTGCTGAACATTTTCCCAAGCGTCGACACCCCGACCTGCGCCACCTCGGTGCGCAAATTCAACGCCGAAGCCAGCAAGCTGGATAACACCGCAGTGCTGTGCATTTCCGCCGACCTGCCGTTCGCCCAGGCGCGTTTCTGCGGTGCCGAAGGCCTGGAAAACGTCCAGAACCTGTCGACCATGCGCGGTGCCGAGTTCCTCAAGGACTACGGCGTGGCGCTGAGCTCCGGCCCGCTGGCTGGCGTGGCCGCGCGCGCCGTGGTGGTGCTGGACGAGAACGACAAGGTGCTGCACAGCGAGCTGGTTGGCGAAATCGCTGACGAGCCGAACTATGACGCGGCCCTGGCCGTGCTCAAGTAAGCTACTCGCGTTACCCGAAACGGCCTGCCTTGCGCAGGCCGTTTTCGTTTCACCGGTAAAGCGTCTGCATCGAGCCGGGCGCGTAACGTTCACCGGCGATAGCCTGGGCAGGGAAGATGTCATCCAGCGCCGTCACTTCGCTCACGCTCAACTCGATCTCCAGCGCGGCCAGGTTTTCATCCAGATAGCGGCGACGCTTGGTGCCGGGAATCGGCACGATGTCGTCGCCCTTGGCCAGTACCCAGGCAAGGGCCAGTTGTGCAGCGCTGACGCCCTTGTCGGCCGCCATGCTCTGCACCTTGGCGACCAGCTGCAGGTTCCTGGCGAAATTCTCGCCTTGAAAACGCGGGTTGTGGCGACGAAAGTCGTCGGCCTCGAAGTCGTCAGGGCTCTGCAGCGCGCCGGTCAGAAAGCCTCTGCCCAGTGGGCTGTAGGGCACGAAGGCGATGCCCAGTTCCCGGCAGGTGGCCAATACGCCATTTTCCTCAGGGTCGCGGCTCCACAGTGAGTACTCGCTTTGCACCGCGGCGATGGGGTGCACCGCGTGAGCGCGGCGCAGGGTAGCGGGCGCCACTTCGCTGAGGCCGATGTGGCGGATCTTGCCCTGAACCATCAGCTCGGCCAGCGCGCCAACGGTGTCTTCGATGGGCACGTGCGGGTCGATGCGGTGCTGGTAATACAGATCCAGGTAATCGGTATTCAGCCGCCGCAGGCTGCCCTCGATGGATTGGCGCAGGTAATCGGGATGGCCGCTGACACCACGCTTGTGCGGGTCGCCCGCGTCGCGGACGATGCCGAACTTGCTGGCCACGAATGCCTGGTGCCGACGGCCAGCCAGGGCGCGGCCCAGCAGCTGTTCATTGGTGTAGGGGCCGTACATGTCGGCGGTGTCGAGGAAGTTGAGGCCGCGCTCGAGGGCATGGTGAAGGGTGGCGATGGACTCCTGATCGTCACGGCCGGCCGTGTAGAAATCGCTCATGCCCATGCACCCCAGACCAATGGCGGAAACCTGGGGGCCGTTGTGGCCAAGTTGGCGGGTTTTCATAGTCAGCTCCTGCAAAAAAAGTGGAGCCGAGAGTTTGGTTGTTGAGGCTGGATGGATAAACCGGCTAAAACTGCATGCACTATTTAGGTTTGGAAAATAATACCGCTATGGATCGCTTGCTTGCCATGCAGGTTTTCACGCGCATCGTCGAGCTCGGCGGCTTTGGCAAGGCCGCCGACAGCCTGGGGTTGCCGAGGGCTTCGGTGACGCAGCTGATCAAGCAGCTGGAACGGCATCTGGGCGCGCAGCTGCTGCAGCGCACCACCCGGCATGTCAGCCCGACGCTCGATGGCAGCGCCTATTACCAGCGCTGTCTGGCCGTGCTGGCGGACATCGACGACGCAGAGTCGCTGTTCTCCGCAGCCCGCGCCAACCCGCAAGGTCGCTTGCGCGTCGATCTGCCAGCCTCGCTCAGCCACCGCGTGGTGATTCCCGCATTGCCGACGTTCTTCGCCCGCTACCCGCGCATCGAGCTGCAGATTGGCGCCAGCGACAGGCCGGTCGATCTCATCCGTGAGGGCGTCGACTGCGTGGTGCGCGCCGGTGATGTGCATGATGTCAGCCTGGTCGCCCGACCACTGGCGCGGTTGCCGCAGGTCACCTGCGCAAGCAGCGGCTATATCCAGCGGCATGGCTTGCCACGGGATCTGGATGAGCTGCTCGGCAAGCACCAGGCGGTCAACTATGTATCGCCACTTACCGGCCGGCGCTTTCCCTTCGACTTCGCCGTAGCGGGCGAGCGCCACGAGCTGGAGGTGCCCGGCTATATCGCGATCAGCAGCTCGGAAGGCTACGTGGCCGCCTGCGAGGCTGGGATGGGCATCATCCAGGCGCCGCTGTACCACGTGCGCGAGCAATTGCGCGCCGGCACGCTGCGCGAGGTGCTGCCCGAGCATCCGCCCGCGCCGATTGAATTGGCGGCGCTGTATCCGCCCCATCGCCAGCTGTCGCGCAGGGTGAGGGTGTTCGTCGATTGGCTGGTCGAGCTGTTCGGGCAGGCGGATCTGCAGCGTCAATGAGCGCAGGTCGAGGCGTGATTCAATGGGCTTTGTTCAGCGCGGCGGTGACCAGCCGGCGCAAGCGGTTGGCCACCGGCGACAGCTCGCGACCCTTGGCCAGTAGCAGGTAGTAGGGCGACATCTCGATGGTCATGTTCAGCGGCAGCACCTTGAGCCTGGCGCCGACCTGATCGCCGAGCAGCAGGTCCGGCACCTCGCTGGCCAGCGGCGCGATGGCCGATGACGACACCAGGATGGCGATCATCGCCAACAGCGACGTGGTATTGGTGATGTTGGTCGGCAGCGTTGCGCCGGCACTCAGAAACGCCGTTTCCATCGCCTCGCGGATCGGCGCCCGATGGCTTTGCATCACCCATTCGTAGTTCGACAGATCGCGCAGCGTCACCTGCTCGACATTGGCCAGGGGGTGATCCTGGCGCACGATCAGCTTGAGGGTTTCGGTGCGCGCCGGGTAGATCTCGAAGTCCGCCGGGTTGACGCCGCGGGGTAGGCGGGCCAGCACGAAATCGTTCTTGCCGCTCGCCAGGTCATGCACCAGTTCATCACTGGCGGCAACGTTGACGTGCACGTCGGCGCGCGGCGAAATCGCCTTGAGCTGGCGAATCGCCGGAATCACGAAGCCCACCGCTGCACCGGTGACGGCACCGACCGTGGTCATGCCGCCTTCACCGCGCTTGAGTTCCTCGACGTCCTGGGCCAGGTCGCGCAGCTCCACCAGCATGTTGTGCGCACGGCGGGCCAAGGCCCGGCCGATCAAGGTCGGCAGCATGCCCTTGGCATGACGCTCGAATAGCCGGGCGCCCAGGGTGTGCTCGATGTCGGCGAGCATGCGCGAGGCCGCCGGCTGGGTAACGGTCAGCTCGTCCGCGGCCAGGCCGAGCTGGCCGTGCTCGGCGATCGCAGCGATCAGCCGCAGTTGGGGGATCTTCAGGTGGCGGGCGATGCCGATGTCCATGACGATGCTCGTTGTTGTCGTTGTTATGGGCGAGTGTGCGCCTCGAATAGGCGCGTGTCGATGCGTTGCATACCAATATTGATATGCGGTTTGGCGAAATATGAATTTGCTTGATATGGGGCGTGCTTCTATCGTCAGGGCTGCTTTGAGCTCTTCGTTGCCCGAACAACAATAATCGCGATGTCGCGCGTTCCTGAGCGCGCCAGGCGTCGCCAGGAGAAGCTGAATGAACACAGTCCGTAAACTCGTGGCCGCCATGGCCATGGGCGCCACTCTGGTAAGTGCTGCATCGGTCGGCGCTGCCGAAAAAGGCTTCGTGGGTATCGCGATGCCGACCAAATCCTCCGCCCGTTGGATCGACGACGGCAACAACATGGTCAAGCAGCTGGAGAAAGCCGGCTACAAGGCCGACCTGCAGTACGCCGAAGACGACATTCCCACCCAGGTCTCGCAGATCGAAAACATGATGGTCAAGGGCGTCAACGTCCTGGTCATCGCGGCGATCGACGGCACCACGCTGACCAACGCCCTGGAAAACGCCCATGCGGCGGACATCAAGGTGATCGCCTATGACCGCCTGATCCGCGACAGTGAGTACGTCGACTACTACGCCACCTTCGACAACACCAAGGTTGGCGTGCTGCAGGCCGAATCCCTGGTCAAGGGCATGCAGGCGCGTGGCAAGGGGCCGTACAACGTAGAGCTGTTCGGTGGCTCGCCGGACGACAACAACGCCTACTTCTTCTACAACGGCGCCATGTCGGTGCTGCAGCCGCTGATCGACAAGGGCGAGATCAAGATCCTCTCCGGGCAGACCGGTATGGGCAAGGTCGGCACCCTGCGTTGGGACGGCGCCACCGCCCAGGCGCGCATGGATAACCTGCTGTCCGCCAATTACACCAAGGAGCGCCTCGACGGTGTGCTGTCGCCCTATGACGGTATCTCCATCGGCGTGCTGTCGTCGCTGAAAGGCGTTGGTTACGGCTCGGGCGACATGCCGATGCCGATCGTCACCGGCCAGGATTCGGAAGTGCCGTCGGTGAAATCGATTCTGGCTGGTGAGCAGCATTCGTCGGTCTTCAAGGACACCCGCCAGCTCGCCGAAGTGACCGTCGGTATGGTCAAGGCGCTGCTCGAAGGCAGCGAGCCGCAGATCAACGACACCAAGACCTACGACAACGGCAAGAAAGTCGTACCGGCCTACCTGTTGCAACCTGTCACGGTCGACAAGAGCAACTGGGAAAAGGTGTTGATCGACAGCGGTTACTACAAGAAGAACCAGGTCCAGTAAGCGCTACCCCGCCGGCAGCCAGGCGCTGCCGGCCCTCCACCTCTTTGTTTACCTGAGCATGGCGCGCCCGCTGCGGTTGGCGCGTGCCTTGCGGACGGATAAAGCCATGCAGCAAGACATCATTCTGGAAATGCGCGGCATCACCAAGACGTTCCCGGGCGTGAAAGCGCTCAATAACGTCAACCTCAAGGTGCGGCGCGGCGAAATTCATGCCCTGTGCGGTGAGAACGGCGCGGGCAAGTCGACGCTGATGAAGGTGCTCAGTGGTGTTTACCCCCACGGCAGCTACGACGGCGAGATCATCTACGAAGGCAAGCCGCTGGCGTGCAGCGGCATTCGCGACAGCGAGCGCGAAGGCATCATCATCATTCACCAGGAGCTGGCATTGGTGCCGCTGCTGTCGATTGCCGAGAACCTGTTTCTCGGCAACGAGATCGCCAGCAACGGCGTGATCGACTGGCCCGAGGTGTATCAGCGTACCGAAGGGCTGCTCAAGAAGGTTGGCCTCGACGAGGTCGTCACCACGCCGGTGGAGAAGCTCGGCGTCGGCAAGCAGCAACTGGTGGAAATCGCCAAGGCGCTGGCCAAGCACGTCAAACTGCTGATCCTCGACGAACCCACCGCGGCGCTGCAGGAGAACGACAGCCAGAAGCTGCTCGACCTGCTGCTGGAGTTCCGCGCCCAGGGCATTTCCTCGATCCTGATTTCCCACAAGCTCAACGAAGTCAGCCGCGTTGCCGACAGCATCACGGTGCTGCGCGACGGCGCCTCGGTGAGCAGCATGGATTGCCACACCGAAGCGGTCAGTGAAGAAACCATCATCCGCGGCATGGTCGGCCGCGACATGGAAAACCGTTACCCGGAGCGCACGCCGCAGATCGGCGAAACCCTGCTGGAGATCCGCGACTGGAACGTCTGGCACCCCGAGTCGGCTTCCCGGCAGATGATCCGCAACGTCAACCTGCGTGTAGCGGCCGGTGAAGTGGTCGGTATCGCCGGGCTGATGGGGGCAGGGCGCACCGAGCTGGCGATGAGCGTGTTCGGCAAGAGCTACGGGCGCAACATTTCCGGCACCGTGCACCTGCGCGGCAAGGAAATCGATGTGTCCACCGTGCGCCGCGCCGTCGACAACGGCATCGCCTACGTCACCGAAGACCGCAAGGAACTTGGCCTGGTGCTCGATGAAAGCATCCTGTGCAACACCACTCTGGCCAACCTGCCGGGCGTGTCCAAGCACGGGGTGATCGACGAGCACGAGGAGCGGCGCATCTCCGAAGAGTATCGCGAGGCGCTGCATATCCGTACTCCCGGGGTGTTCCAGAAGGTGCTCAACCTGTCTGGCGGCAACCAGCAGAAGGTGGTGCTCAGCAAATGGCTGTTCGCCAAACCCGAGGTACTGATTCTCGATGAGCCCACCCGCGGCATCGATGTAGGCGCCAAGTTCGAGATCTACAGCCTGATCAACCAACTGGCTGCCGACGGCAAGGGCGTGATCATCATTTCGTCGGAGATGCCCGAGCTGCTCGGCATGTGCGACCGCATTTACGTAATGAACGAAGGCGCCTTCCTGGGCGAACTGGCACGTGAAGAAGCGAGCCAGGAAAAGATCATGTCGATGATCGTCAAGGCGTGAGCGAGGACAACCCAATGGATAACAACACCCAGTCAGCTCAAACTCAGCAGGTGGCGCGGCCATCGCTGCTGGGGCACATGAAGAGCCACATTCGCGACTACGGCATGCTGCTCACCCTGGTGGTCATCATGGCGCTGTTCGAGGTGCTCACCGACGGCACGTTGATGCGCCCGGTGAACCTCACCAACCTGCTGCTGCAGAACAGCTACATCATCATCATGGCCCTGGGCATGCTGCTGGTGATCGTCTCCGGGCACATCGACCTGTCGGTGGGCTCGGTGGTCGGCTTCGTCGGCGCCGCGGCGGCGGTGATGATGGTGCAGTGGGGCTGGTCGACTTCGCTGGTGGTTCCCGTCTGCCTGCTGATGGGCTGCCTGATCGGCGCTGCCCAGGGCTACTGGATCGCCTACTGGCAGATCCCCTCGTTCATCGTCACCCTGGCCGGCATGCTGGTGTTCCGTGGCCTGACCCTGGCCGTGCTCGATGGCCAGTCGATCGGCCCGTTCTCGAGCAGCTTCCAGCTGATGAGCAACGGCTTCATTCCGGACATCTTCGGGGTCGGCAAACCCAATGTGACGGCCATCGTGCTGGGCCTGTTCGCTGCCGGGCTGATCATCTACCTGGCGGTGCGTGCCCGTCGCCGGGCCAAGCGCTATGGCATCGTCGATGAACCTGCGCCGTTCTTCGTCGCCAAGAACCTGCTGATCGCCGGTGCCATCGTCTACATCGCGTACCTGCTGGCCACCTACCGCGGCCTGCCGAACGTGTTGATCATCATGGCCATGCTGATCAGTGCCTACACCTTCCTGACCAACCGCACCACGCTGGGCCGGCGCATCTACGCCATCGGCGGCAACGTCAAGGCAGCCAAGCTGTCGGGCATCAACACCGAACGCCTGACCTTCTTCGCCTTCGTCAACATGGGCATGCTCGCCGCCCTGGCCGGCTTGATCTTCGCCGCGCGGCTCAACACCGCCACGCCAAAGGCCGGTGTGTCCTTCGAACTGGACGTGATCGCCGCGGTGTTCATCGGCGGTGCGTCGATGTCCGGCGGCGTCGGCAAGATCATCGGCGCGGTGATCGGCGCGCTGATCATGGGCGTGATGAACAACGGCATGTCGATCCTCGGCATCGGCATCGAATGGCAGCAGGTGATCAAGGGCCTGGTGCTGCTGGCCGCGGTGATCTTTGACGTGGTGAACAAGAGCAAGTCCCGTTAACAGACGGCAAGCCGCCGCCACCATCTATTGCGCAGTACCCCGGGCGCCGGGCAAAGCCGGGCGCCGCGGGATGAACACGAGGTAACAGGCCATGAATAGCCACAATCAACCATCAGGCAAGGCGGTGTACGCCGACCTGGCCGGGCGCACCGTGCTGATTTCCGGTGGCGCCACCGGCATTGGCCGCGCGCTGGTCACGGCGTTTGCCAAGCAGGGCGCGCGTACCGCCTTCGTCGACATCGACGACAAGCACGGCAAGGCCCTGGCCAGCGAGCTGAGCGAGGCGGGGCACCAGGTGCTGTTCCTACGCTGCGACATCACCGATATCAAGGCCTACCAGGCGGCGATCCACAAGGTCGCCGAACAGTTCGGGCCGATCACCGCGCTGCTCAACAACGCCGCCAACGATGTGCGCCACGCCCTGGATTCGATCAGCGTGGAGCGTTTCGACGAGCTGATCGCGGTCAACCTGCGTCACGCCACCTTCGCCACCCAGGCGGTGGTGCCGATGATGCGCCAGGCCGGCGGCGGCGCGATCATCAACTTCGGCTCGGTGGGCTGGATGATGGCCTCGGCCGGCTACCCGGTGTACGCGGCGAGTAAGGCCGCCACCCACGGGCTGACCCGTGGCCTGGCGCGGGATCTGGGCAAGGACCGTATTCGCGTCAACACCCTGGTGCCTGGCTGGGTGATGACCGACAAGCAGCTGGCCATGTGGGTCGACGAAACGGCCAAGGAACAGATTCGTCAGAACCAGTGCATGCCCGGCCAGTTGTTGCCCGAGCATATCGCCGACATGGCGTTGTTCCTGGCATCCGACGCGGCGGCCATGTGCACCGCGCAGAATTTCATCGTTGATGGGGGTTGGGTATGAGCACCTTCAAACCGGCAGTCTGGCCGCGCAAGCTGCGTTCCACCGAATGGTTCGGCGGCAACTCGCGGGACCATATCTACCATCGCAGCTGGATGAAGAACCAGGGCCTGCCGGCCGACCTGTTCGACGGTCGCCCGGTGATCGGCATCTGCAACACATGGTCGCAGCTGACGCCCTGCAACGCCCACCTGCGTGACCTGGCCGAGCGCGTCAAGCACGGCATTTACGAAGCCGGCGGCCTGCCGCTGGAGTTCCCGGTGTTCTCGGCCGGGGAAAGCTCGCTGCGCCCGACCGCGATGATGTACCGCAACATGGCGGCGATGGATGTCGAAGAGGCGCTGCGCGCCAACCCGCTGGACGGCGTGGTGCTGCTGGCCGGCTGTGACAAGACCACCCCGGCGCTGCTGATGGGCGCGGCCAGCGTCGACATCCCGGCCATCGTGGTGTCCGGCGGGCCGATGCTCAACGGCTGGTTCCGTGGCGAGCGGGTCGGCTCGGGCACCGCGCTGTGGCAGATGTCCGAAGACATCAAGGCCGGCAAGATGAGCCGCGAGGATTTTCTCGAAGCCGAGCAGTCGATGTCCCGTTCACCGGGCTCCTGCAACACCATGGGTACCGCCAGCACCATGGCCAGCATGGCCGAAGCGCTGGGCATGGCGCTGTCCGGCAACGCGGCGATTCCGGCCGTGGACAGTCGCCGCCGGGTGGTCGCGCACCTGACCGGCCGGCGCATCGTGCAGATGGTCAAGGACGATCTGAAACCGTCCGACATCATGACCCGCCAGGCCTTCGAGAACGCCATCCGCGTCAACGGCAGCATCGGCGGCTCGACCAACGCGGTGATCCACCTGCTGGCCATCGCCGGGCGCGTCGGCGTCGACCTGACCCTGGATGACTGGGACCGCCTCGGCCAGGACATCCCCACCATCGTCAACCTGATGCCCTCGGGCAAATACCTGATGGAAGAGTTCTTCTACGCCGGCGGCCTGCCGGTGGTAATTCGCATGCTCGGCGAGGGCGGCAAGCTGCACAAGGGCGCGCTGACCGTCTCCGGGGAAACCATCTGGGAGGAGGTCAAGGACGTTCGCAACTGGAACGAAGACGTCATCCGCCCCGTGGACAAGGCACTGACCGCCAAGGGCGGCATCGCCGTGCTGCGCGGCAACCTGGCGCCGCGGGGCGCGGTGCTCAAGCCGTCGGCTGCCTCACCGCACCTGATGCAGCACCGAGGCCGCGCCGTGGTATTCGAGGATATCGACGACTACAAGGCGAAGATCAACGACGAAAGCCTGGATATCGACGAAAACTGCGTGATGGTACTGAAGAACTGCGGCCCGCGCGGCTATCCGGGCATGGCCGAAGTGGGCAACATGGGCCTGCCGCCGAAGGTGCTGCGCAAGGGCATCACCGATATGGTGCGCATCTCCGATGCGCGGATGTCCGGTACCGCCTACGGCACCGTGGTGCTGCACACCACGCCGGAAGCGGCGGCCGGTGGCCCGCTGGCGGTGGTGCGCAATGGCGACATGATCGAGCTCGACGTGGAGGCCCGGCGCATTCACCTGGACATTCCCGATGAGGAGCTGCGCCAGCGTCTGGCCGAATGGAAGCCAACCGTCGAGGCGCCGAC
Organism: Pseudomonas sp. URMO17WK12:I2; assembly: GCF_003253735.1. Taxonomy (GTDB): domain Bacteria; phylum Pseudomonadota; class Gammaproteobacteria; order Pseudomonadales; family Pseudomonadaceae; genus Aquipseudomonas. The sequence continues at coordinate 111,676 of NZ_QKYW01000003.1, forward strand.
CAGTGGCTATATCAAGCTGTTCCATGACCACGTGGAGGGCGCTGACAGCGGCGCGGATTTCGACTTCCTCAAGGGTTGCCGAGGCGCCGGTATTCCCAAAGACAGTCATTGACCGGAAGAGGGCAGTACATGAGCGAGGTCAGCTGGATCGCGGTCGATTGGGGCACCACGCAATTGCGTGCCTGGGCGCTATCGGGCAGCGGCGAGGTGCTGCAGCACGGCGCGTCGGCGCGAGGCATGGGCAGCCTGGCAGTGGATCAGTTCGAAGGCGCGTTGCTGGAACTGATCGACGGCTGGCTGGATGCCGCGCGGATCACCGAGGTGGTTGCCTGCGGCATGGTCGGTGCGCGTCAGGGCTGGCGCGAGGCGCCCTATGCCGAGGTGCCCTGTGCGCCCCAGGCCATGGCGCGGATGATCAATCCCGAGGTGAGCGATGCACGCATGCGTGTGTCGATCATTCCCGGGCTTTGCCAGCGCGTGCCGGCCGATGTGCTACGCGGCGAGGAAACCCAGATCGCCGGCCTGTTGGCCGCGCGACCGGACTATCACGGCCTGGTCTGCCTGCCGGGTACCCACAGCAAATGGGCCGAGGTGCGGGAGGGCCAGGTGCTCGGCTTCCAAACCTTCATGACCGGTGAGCTGTTCGCGCTGCTCAGCGGGCAGTCGGTGCTGCGTCATGGCATGCGCGGTGACCCGCCATTCGATTTGCCGGCATTCGAGGCGGGCTTGCGTGCCGCTAGCCAACGCCCGCTGCTCGGCGCCTTGTTCGGCCTGCGCGCCGAAAGCCTGCTCGAAGGCCTGGCTCCGACGGCTGCATGGGCGCGCCTGTCCGGGTTGTTGATCGGCCAGGAACTGGCGGGATTAGCGGAACGCTGGCAGGGCCTGCCGGTCTGTGTAATCGGCGATGGCCAAGCGGCCGAACGCTATCGTCACGCACTGGCGACCCTGAACATCGCGGCGCAGACCCTGGGCGCCGAACAGGTCACCCTGGCAGGCCTGGCGGCCGCCCATCAGCACATTCGAGGAGGCACCTGAACATGACTGCGAATCCCCACGGCAGCACCACCGCGCGTATCGCCGACTCGCGTGCCTGCACCCTGGGCGAGGGCGTGTTCTGGCACCCGCAGCGCGAACAGCTGTTCTGGTTCGATATCCTCGGCAAGCGTCTGCTCAGCCAGCAGGATGGCCAGCCGCTGGAGTGGACGCTCAATGAGCGTGCTTCGGCCGCCGGCTGGATCGACCATGATCGCCTTTTGATGGCCAGTGAAACCGCCTTGTCGGTCTTCGATTTGCGCAGTGGCGCCCGTGAGCAGGTTTGTGCGCTGGAGGCGAACAACCCGCTGACCCGTTCCAATGATGGCCGTGCGGACCCCTGGGGCGGTTTCTGGATCGGCACCATGGGGCTCCAGGCCCAGCCGCAAGCTGGCGCCATCTATCGCTACTACCGTGGCGAGCTGCGCCGCCTGTTCGCGGACCTCAGCATCACCAATGCCATCTGCTTCGCGCCGGATCGGCGCTTCGCCTATTTCGCCGATACCGCCCGCCAGCAGATCTGGCGGCAGCCGCTGGACGAGCTGCACGGCTGGCCAAGTGGCGAGCCGCAGCCGTTCATCGACGGTCGGGTGGCGGGCTTGAACCCCGATGGCGCGGTGATCGACAGCCAGGGCAGGCTGTGGAACGCGCAGTGGGGCGCATCACGGGTCGCCTGTTATGGCAGCGACGGGCAGTTCCTGCAGGCGGTGGCGCTCCCGGCTTCGCAGATTTCCTGCCCGGCGTTCGGCGGCGCGGATCTGAGCACGCTGTTTGCCACTTCGGCCCGCGACGGCCTGGAGGACGACCAGCTCGAGGCCGAACCCCACGCCGGCAAGTTGTTCGCCGTGGACGTACCCGCTCAGGGCCAGGCCGAACATCAGGTGGTGCTCTGAGCACCGGCTGCCTTCGGGCAATACCAGGCAATCCATCCGCTGCGCCTGACGAGCCCGAAACAGAGCCTTTACCGGCCGTTGCCCGGTGCATTTACCGGTTAAATTCATGTGTGGAGGTAAATAGCCGGTAAAGAGGCTTTGCTTCGTGTCGAGGAGTGCTTATCGTTCACGCTCCTCACAGGAAGCGATTGGCTCATGTCCGAAGTAAACACAACGTCCAGCACCCCATTCTTCAAACGCCAGTGGTTTATCGGCCTGCTCTTGCTGGCGCTGGTCATCGTGCTGATCTGGTGGTTCTGGCCGGCCAAAAGCGAGCCGCAGGACATGCCAGGCTGGGGCTTCGATAATGTGCCGGTGCGCATCGCCCAGGTCGAATCCCGCGACTTCCCCATCGTGCTCAAGGCCCTGGGTACGGTCACTGCGTACAACACCGCCAATGTGCGCGCCCGCGTCGATGGCCAACTGACGCAGGTGCTGTTCAAGGACGGCCAGCCGGTCAAGGCGGGTGACGTACTGGTGCAGATCGATCCGCGCCCTTACCAGATCGCCCTGCAACAGGCCCAGGGCACCCTGGCCCAGAACCAGGCCCAGTTGCGCGCCGCCGAAAAGGATCTGGCGCTGTACCGCGGCCTGTTCAAGGAAGACTCCATCGCCCGCCAGACCCTGGACACCCAGGAAGCGCTGGTCGGCCAGTACCGCGGTACGCTGCAGAACAACCAGGCCGCCGTGGCCGAAGCCAAGCTCAATCTGGACTTCACCAAGGTACGTGCGCCCATCGACGGCCGACTGGGTATCCGCCAGGTCGACCTGGGCAACCTGGTCGCCTCCGGCGATACCGACCCCATCGTGTCGATCACCCAGACGCAGCCGATTTCCGTGATGTTCACCTTGCCCGAAGGCGAGCTGCCGGCCGTCGTCAAACAGGTGCGCGCGGATCAGAAACTGGTGGTGCAGGCCTGGGATCGCGGTGAGAAGCTGCAGCTGGCCGAAGGCGTGCTGGAAAGCCTGGACAACCAGATCGATACCGCCACTGGCACGGTCAAGCTCAAGGCGCGTTTCGAGAACGCCGACGAGATGCTGTTCCCCAACCAATTCGTCAATGCCCGCCTGCAGGTCTCGGTGCGCAACGATGCGCTGCTGGTGCCGGTGGCCGCCCTGCAGTTCGGCGCCAATGGCACCTTCGCCTATGTGATCGACGGTGAGGACAAGGTGCAGGTTCGCCCGGTCAAGGTAGGCCCCAGCGATGGCGAGTTCACGGTGATCGAGGAGGGCGTCGCGGCAGGTGAACGCGTCGTGGTCGAGGGCACCGACCGCCTGCGCGAAGGCAACAAGGTCGAAGTGATCGGCGAAGGCACCAGCGAGCCGCCCGCCACCGGGGAAGCCGCGCCGCGGGTGCGTAGCGCTTCATGAACGTCTCGCGCCTGTTCATCCTGCGCCCGGTCGCCACCACGCTGATCATGCTGGCGATTTTCCTCAGTGGTGTGATCGCCTATCGGCTGTTGCCGGTCTCGGCATTGCCCGAGGTGGACTACCCGACCATCCGCGTGATGACCCTGTATCCGGGCGCCAGCCCGGACGTGATGACCAGCGCGGTGACCGCGCCGCTGGAGCGCCAGTTCGGGCAGATGGCCGGCCTGCAGCAGATGTCGTCGACCAGCTCCGGCGGCGCCTCGGTGATCACCCTGCGCTTCAACCTGGAAGTGCAGCTGGATGTCGCCGAGCAGGAAGTGCAGGCGGCGATCAATGGCGCCACCAACCTGCTGCCCAACGACCTGCCGGCGCCGCCGGTGTACAGCAAGGTCAACCCGGCCGACACGCCGGTGCTGACCCTGGCGGTGACCTCCAAGGAGCTGCCGCTGCCCCAGGTCAATGACCTGGTCGACACGCGCCTGGCCCAGAAGCTCGCGCAAACCACTGGCGTTGGCCTGGTATCGCTGGCCGGCGGCCAGCGCCCGGCGGTGCGTATCCGCGTTAACCCCGAGGCCCTGGCGGCCTACGGCCTGAATCTCTCCGACGTGCGCACGCTGATCAACGCCAGCAACGTCAACCAGCCCAAGGGCAACTTCGACGGCCCGACGCGGGTGGCCCAGCTCGATGCCAACGACCAGTTGCGTTCGGCCGACGAATACCGCGACCTGATCCTCTCCTACGCCAATGGCGCAGCGCTGCGCCTGGGCGATGTGGCGCAGATCGTCGACGGTGCCGAGAACCAGCGCCTGGCCGCCTGGGCCAACCGCAACAGCGCGGTGCTGGTCAACGTGCAGCGCCAACCGGGCGCCAACGTCATCGATGTGGTCGACCGCATCCAGACCCTGTTGCCCAACCTGACCCAGGGCCTGCCGGCAAGCGTCGAGGTGACGGTGCTCACCGACCGTACCCAGACCATCCGCGCTGCGGTGCGCGACGTACAGCACGAGCTGATGCTGGCCATTGCCCTGGTGGTGATGGTCACCTTCCTGTTCCTGCGCAAGGTGTCGGCCACGCTGATTCCCTCGGTGGTGGTGCCGCTGTCACTGATCGGCACCTTCGGGGTGATGTACCTGGCCGGTTTCACGGTCAACAACCTGACATTGATGGCGCTGACCATCGCCACCGGTTTCGTGGTCGACGACGCCATCGTCATGCTGGAGAACATCGCCCGCCATCTGGAGGAGGGTGAAACACCGTTCAACGCCGCACTCAAGGGCGCCCGGCAGATCGGTTTTACCCTGGTGTCGCTGACCCTGTCGCTGATCGCCGTGTTGATCCCGCTGCTGTTCATGGCCGATGTGGTGGGGCGGCTGTTCCGCGAGTTCGCCATCACCCTGGCGGTGGCCATCCTGATTTCCCTGGTGATCTCCCTGACCCTCACGCCGATGATGTGCGCACGCCTGCTCAGGCACGAGCCGGAAGCCGAACAGGGGCGTTTCTACCGCGGCGCCGGGGCCGTTATCGACCGCATGATCGAGCGCTATTCGGTGGGCCTGCGCTGGGTGTTGCGCCACCAGCCGCTGACCCTGCTTGTGGCCATCGGCACCATGGCCCTGACCGTGGTGCTCTACCTGGCGGTGCCCAAGGGCTTCTTCCCGGTGCAGGACACCGGGGTGATCCAGGGCATTTCCGAGGCGCCGCAGTCGATTTCCTTCAGCGCCATGAGCGAGCGCCAGCAGCGCCTGGCCGACGTGATCCTCAAGGATCCGGCGGTGGCCAGCCTGTCGTCCTACATAGGCGTCGACGGCGACAACCCGACCCTCAACAGCGGGCGCATGCTGATCAACCTCACGCCCCATGCCGAGCGCGAGGTGAGTGCCAGCGAAGTGATCGAGCGGCTGCGCCCGGAACTCGCCAAGCTGTCGGGTATCGAGCTGTTCATGCAGCCGGTGCAGGATCTGTCCATCGAGGATCGGGTCAGCCGCACCCAGTTCCAGTTCAGCCTGGAGACGCCGGATCCGGCCCTGCTGGAAACCTGGTCGGCGAAGCTGGTCGAGGCGCTGCGCCAGCAGCCCGAGCTCAGCGACGTGACCAGCGATTTGCAGAGCCGCGGCCTGCAGGTGTACCTGAACATCGACCGCGACATGGCCGGGCGCCTGGGCGTGAGTGTCGCCAATATCGACGACGCGCTGTACGACGCCTTTGGCCAGCGGCAGATATCCACCATCTACACCCAGGCCAGCCAGTACCGCGTGGTGCTGGAGAGCGCCAATGGCGGCAGCATCGGGCCGGCCGCGCTGCGCCAGATCCACGTGGCCACGGCCGACGGCAAGCAGGTGCCGCTGTCGTCGCTGGCCCAGGTCGAGGAGCGCGCAGCGAGCCTGTTGATCAACCATATCGGCCAGTTCCCGGCGGCCACGTTGTCCTTCAACCTCAGCCCCGGCGTAGCCCTGGGCGATGCGGTGGCGGTGATCGAACGCGTGCAGCAGGAGATCGAGATGCCGGTCAGCGTGCAGGTCAACTTCCAGGGCGCTGCCGAGGCGTTCCGCGCCTCGCTGTCGTCGACGCTGCTGCTGATCCTGGCCGCCATCGTCACCATGTACATCGTGCTGGGCGTGCTCTACGAGAGCTACATCCACCCGATCACCATTCTCTCGACCCTGCCATCGGCCGGCGTCGGCGCCTTGCTGGCGCTGCTGCTGACCGGCAACGATCTGGGGCTGATCGCGATCATCGGCATCATCCTGTTGATCGGCATCGTCAAGAAGAACGCCATCATGATGATCGACTTCGCCCTGGATGCCGAGCGCCACCAGGGCATGACGCCCCATGACGCGATCTACCAGGCGGCGTTGCTGCGTTTCCGGCCGATCCTGATGACCACCCTGGCGGCGCTGTTCGGCGCCATCCCGCTGATGCTCGCTTCCGGCTCCGGCGCCGAGCTGCGTCAGCCCCTGGGCCTGGTGATGGTCGGCGGGCTGCTGCTCAGCCAGATCCTCACGTTGTTCACCACGCCGGTGATCTACCTGTACTTCGACCGCCTGGCGCGGCGTTTGAGTGGCCGCAGCGCGGCGGGTGTGCCGAGCGCATGAATCTTTCGGCACCCTTCATCCGCCGCCCGGTGGCCACGCTGCTGCTGAGCCTGGCGATCATGCTGCTCGGCGGCGTCAGCTTCGGCCTGCTGCCGGTGGCGCCGCTGCCCAACATGGATTTTCCGGTGATCACCGTGCAGGCCAGCCTGCCCGGGGCCAGCCCCCAGGTGATGGCGGCCACCGTGGCCACGCCGCTGGAGCGCTCGCTCGGCGCCATCGCCGGGGTCAGCCAGATGAACAGCAACAGCAGCCAGGGCAATACGCGGATCATGATCGAGTTCGATCTGGACCGTGACATCAACGCCGCGGCGCGGGAAGTGCAGGCTGCCATCAACGCTTCGCGCGAGCTGCTGCCCAGCGGCATGCGCAGCATGCCCACCTACCGAAAGATCAACCCGTCCCAGGCGCCGATCATGGTGCTGTCGCTGACCTCGACGGTGCTCGACAAGGGCCAGCTGTACGACGTGGCCTCGACCATCGTCGGCCAGAAGCTGTCCCAGGTCACCGGCGTGGGCGAGGTGCAGATCGGCGGCAGTTCGCTGCCGGCCGTGCGCGTGGCCCTCGAGCCGCGCCTGCTCGACCAGTACGGCGTGGCGCTTGATGACGTGCGCTCGACCATCGCCGCCGCCAACGCCAAGCGGCCCAAGGGCGCGGTCGAGGACGCCGGGCGCCACTGGCAGGTGCAGGCCAGCGACCAGCTGGAACGCGCCGCCGACTACGTGCCGATGATCATCCGCTACCAGGATGGCGCGGCGATCCGCCTGGGTGATGTCGCCCAGGTCACCGATGGCGTGCAGGACCGTTACAACAGCGGTTTCTACAACGACAAACAGGCCGTACTGGTGGTGGTGAACCGGCAGAGCGGGGCGAACATCATCGAGACCGTTGCCGGTATCCGCGCCTTGCTGCCGGAGCTGCGCAGCGTGATTCCGGCCAGCGCCAACCTGGAAGTGGCCATGGATCGCTCGCCAGTGATCCGTGCCACCCTCAAGGAGGCCGAACATACCTTGCTGATCGCCGTGGTTCTGGTGATTCTGGTGGTGTTCGCCTTCCTGCGCCGCTGGCGTGCGGCGCTGATTCCCGCCCTGGCGGTACCGGTGTCGCTGGTCGGCTCGTTCGCGGCCATGTACCTGCTCGGCTTCTCGCTGAACAATCTGTCGCTGATGGCGCTGATCATCGCCACCGGCCTGGTGGTGGACGATGCCATCGTGGTGCTGGAGAACATCAGCCGGCATATCGAGGCCGGCGAAACGCCCATGGCGGCGGCCTTCAAGGGCGCCCGCGAGGTGGGCTTCACCCTGCTGTCGATGAACGTCTCGCTGGTGGCGGTGTTTCTTTCCATATTGTTCATGGGCGGGCTGGTGGAGCGCTTGTTCCGCGAGTTCTCCATCACCCTGGCGGTGGCCATCGTCATCTCCCTGGTGGTGTCGCTGACGCTCACGCCGATGCTCTGCGCGCGCTGGCTCAAGCCCGAGCCCAAAGAGCAAGCCCGCGAGCCGGGGCGCCTGGAGCGGATCGGCGCGCGTATCGTGCGCGGCTACGAACGCAGCCTGGACTGGGCGCTGCGCCACGCGCTGCTGATGCTGATCAGCCTGTTCGCCACCATCGCCCTCAACGTGTTCCTGTTCGTCAGCGTGCCCAAGACCTTCATGCCGCAGCAGGATACCGGCCAGCTGATGGGCTTCATCCGCGGCGACAACGGCCTGTCTTTCCAGGTCATGCAGCCGAAGATGGAAGCCTACCGCCGGGCGATCCTCGCCGACCCGGCGGTGGAGAGTGTGGCGGGTTTCATCGGCGGCAACAGCGGCATCAACAACGCCATCATCATCGTGCGCCTCAAGCCGATCGCCGAACGCGACATATCGGCCCAGCAGGTGATCGACCGCCTGCGCAAGGAAGTGCCGAAGATTCCCGGCGGGCGGATGTTCCTGATGCCCGATCAGGACCTGCAGGTCGGTGGCCGCCAGGGTCGCAGCTCGGAAAACGAATACATGCTGATGTCCGGCGACCTGGACGCTTTGCGCGAGTGGCTGCCAAAGGTGCGCGAGGCGCTGCGTGCATTGCCCGAACTGACCGATATCGATGCCACCGAAGACGGCGGTGCGCCACAGATTCGCCTGGTGGTCGACCGCGACGAGGCCAAGCGCCTCGGCGTGGACATGAGCCTGGTCACTGGCGTGCTCAACAACGCCTTCAGCCAGCGGCAGATTTCCACCATCTACGACAGCCTCAACCAGTACAGCGTGGTGATGGAAATCAACCCGCGCTACGCCCAGAGCCCCGAGGCCCTGGCGCAGATCCAGCTGATCACCGCGGACGGCGCGCGGGTGCCGTTGTCGGCCATCGCCCATTGGGAAAACAGCCTGGAAGACGACCGCATCAGCCACCAGGGCCAGTTCGCCGTGGAGAACATCGGCTTTTCCCTGGCTGAAGGCGTCAGCCTCGACCAGGCGACCCGCGCCATCAATCGCGCGGTGGCGCTCATCGCGTTGCCAACCGAAGTGCAGGGCATGCTGGGCGGCACGGGTGGCGCGTTCCAGCAGACGCAGAAGAACCAGCCGTGGATGATCCTGATGTCGCTGGTGGTGGTGTATATCGTACTCGGCGTGCTCTACGAGAGCTATGTGCACCCGCTGACCATCCTGTCCACGCTACCCTCGGCGGGGGTCGGTGCGTTGCTGGCGCTGCAGTTGCTCAATACCGAGTTCAGCCTGATCTCGCTGTTGGGGCTGTTTCTGCTGATCGGCGTGGTGAAGAAGAATGCCATTCTGATGATCGACCTGGCGCTACAGCTCGAGCGCCACGAACACCTGAGCCCGGCCGAATCGATCCGCCGCGCCTGCCTGCTGCGCTTCCGACCGATCATGATGACCACCCTGGCGGCGCTGCTCGGCGCCTTGCCATTGATGCTCGGCAGCGCCGAGGGCTCGGAAATGCGTCAGCCGCTGGGTATCACCATCGTCGGCGGGCTGATCCTCAGCCAGATCCTCACGCTTTACACCACGCCTGTGGTCTACCTCTATCTCGACCGCCTGCGCCACCGGGTCAACCGCTGGCGTGGCGTGCGTACCGATGCCGCTCTGGAAACGCCTCTATGACTTTTGCCTCCCCTCGAACCCTCTGTCTGCTGGCGCTCAGCGTTGCCCTGGCCGGTTGCGCCATCGGGCCCGATTACCAGCGCCCGGACATCAGCACGCCGACAGCCTTCAAACAGGCCGAAGGCTGGAAGGCCGCCGTGCCGGCCGATGCCCTGGCACGTGGCGCCTGGTGGGAGCTGTATGGTGACGGCGAGCTCAATGCCCTGGTTGGTCGCCTGAACGTGTCCAACCAGAACCTGGCCGCCTCCGAAGCCCAATACCGCCAGGCCCGGGCCTTGCTGCGCAGCGGCCGTGCAGCCTTCTTCCCGACCCTGTCGACCAGCGCCGGAGTGACCCGCGCCGGGCAGGGCGGTGGTGACAGCACCCTGCGCAGCGTCGACGGCATCGCCATTGGCGGCGGCAACTCGTCGAGCATCAACAAGAGCTACGACCTGAGCCTCAACGCCAGCTGGGAGCTGGACGTGTGGGGCAAGCTGCGCCGTGGCCTGGAATCCAACCGCGCGGCCTTCGAAGCCAGCGCCGCCGACCTGGCCGCGGTGCGCCTGAGCCTGCAGTCCGAACTGGTGCAGAGCTACCTGCAATTGCGCGTGCTGGACGAGCAGCAACGCTTGCTCGACGCCACCGTGGCGGCCTACCAGCGTTCGCTGCGCCTGACCGAGAACCAGTACCGCGCCGGCATCGTGCCGCGCTCCGACGTCGCCCAGGCGCTGACCCAGCTGCGTAGCACCGAAGCCCAGGCCATCGATCTGCAGTGGCAACGCGCGCAGCTCGAACATGCGATCGCCGTATTGATCGGCGTGCCGCCCAGTGAGGTCAGTATCGCCCGCCGCGAAAGCCTGCCGACACTGCCCGAGGTGCCGGCCAGCGTGCCATCCGAGCTGCTGGAGCGGCGCCCCGACGTGGCCGCTGCCGAGCGCCGGGTGATTGCCGCCAACGCCGAGATCGGCGTGGCCAAGGCCGCCTGGTTTCCTGACCTGACCCTGTCCGCCACGGGCGGCTACCGCGGCAGCAGTTTCGCCGACTGGATCAATTTGCCGAACCGCTTCTGGTCGGTGGGCCCGCAGCTGGCCCTGACCCTGTTCGATGGCGGCCGGCGCAGCGCCGAGAACGAGCGGGTCGAGGCGGCCTACGACCAGACCGTGGCCGAGTACCGCCAGGCGGTGCTGGACAGCTTCCGCGAAGTCGAGGATTACCTGGTGCAGCAGCGCGTGCTGGGCCGCGAGGCCGAGGTGCAGGCCCAGGCGCTGGAGGCGGCCCGCGAGTCGCTGCGTTTGATCGACAACCAGTACCGCGCCGGTACCGTGGACTACAACAGCGTGGTCAACGTGCAGGCCACGGCCCTTAACAACGAGCGCACCGCCCTGACGCTACTGGGCAGCCGCCTGACCGCCAGTGTGCAACTGATCGCCGCGTTGGGCGGTGGCTGGGATGTGCAGCAGCTCGAAGAAGGCGAGCAGTCAGAGTGACAGTCGCAGGCGGAACTCGGGCCGCTCGGCGCGTTGTGAGAGCCTGTTCATTTTGGCAACTAAGCGGTTAGATCGGCCGGTCGCTACCTTGTGGAAGGGCCGGCGGCGATCCGCTTCAGCCGCGAGCGCTTTAAGCCTGGTCAGGCACAATCGAGGCTAAAGCCCCTCCCACAAGTGAAAGGCTGCTTCTGCCTCGTACCTGCGGCTTCAGGCCATAGAGGTCGTGAACAGGCTCTGAGAAAGTGCGCGGGTTTCGCTTGGCTCGATCCGCGCGGCAGGCTTTGCTTACCCGTGGCGGTATACGCCCTTGCCCGGCAGGCGCTCACGATCGTGGGGCGCATCGAATTCCAGCGCCGGCCCCTTGGGTACGATGCCGGTCGGGTTGATGGTCTGGTGGCTGGCGTAGTAATGGTGCTGGATATGCCACAGGTCCACGGTCGCCGCCACGCCCGGCCATTGGTACAGCTCGCGCAGCCAGTTGCTGAGGTTCGGGTAATCGGCGATGCGCCGCAGGTTGCACTTGAAGTGGCCGTGGTACACGGCATCGAAACGCACCAGGGTGGTGAACAGCCGCCAGTCGGCCTCGGTCAGGTATTCGCCGGCCAGGTAGCGTGATTGCCCCAGGCGGGTTTCCAGTACCGTCAGCTCATCGAACAGTTCATCGAAGGCTTCCTCGTAGGCCGCCTGGGTGGTGGCGAAACCGGCGCGGTAGACGCCGTTGTTGACCGCCGGGTAGATGCGTTCGTTGAGCGCGTCGATTTGCCCGCGCAGGGGCTCGGGGTAGAAGTCCAGACGGTTGCCGGTGATGCCGTCGAACGCCGAGTTGAACATGCGGATGATTTCCGCCGACTCGTTGCTGACGATGCGCTGCTGCTGTTTGTCCCACAGCAGCGGCACGGTGACCCGCCCGGTGTACGCCGGGTCGTCCTGGGTATAGCGCTGATGCAGAAAGGCGAAGCCGTCCAGGGCGTCACCGCTGGAGCCGTATTCGGTGTCGAAGGTCCAGCCGTTCTCGCGCATCAGCCAGCTGACCACCGAGACGTCGATCAGCGGCTCGAGGCCCTTGAGGCTGCGCAGGATCAGGGTGCGATGAGCCCAGGGGCAGGCCAGCGACACGTACAGGTGATAGCGCCCGGCTTCGGCGGCGAAGCCACCTTCGCCGGACGGCCCGGCCGAGCCGTCGGCGGTGATCCAGTTGCGCCGCTGGGCGTTCTCGCGCTTGAAGCGCCCGCCCGCGCCGGTGTCGTACCACTGGTCGTGCCATTGGCCTTCGATCAGTAAGCCCATGTTCTTTACTCCCGTTTCAGTCGATGCCTGGAGTCTACCCAGTCAGCTATCGACCCAGGCCGTAAAAACCGGGTTCAACGAATCGGCTGGCTCGATAGGTGGCGCGCCTGCCAGCGCTTTTCCGCCTCGGCGAACGCGGCTTCACGCTGCAGACCCAACCCGCGCAATGCCAGCGCCATGGTGGCGATGATCGCCAACTGGCCGTAGGCGTCCTCGGCTTCGCCGCGCCATACGGCTTGCAGGTGAGTCGGGTCGAGACGCTCGGGCTTGACGTGGCGGCGCTCGGAAAGCATCGGCCAGTCTTCATCCCAGTTCTCACCGCGCTCGGTACCGTACAGGTGGCAGACGGCATCCGGGTTGAGTTCGATCTCGCCGCCGTCGCCCTTGACCACGATGGCGTGGTCACCAAGCAGCTGGCTGGCCTCGCGGTGCACGGCCTGGTAGCCGGGGTGGAAGATGCTCTGCAGGCCGCAACGCGCCGCCAACGGGTTGAGAATGCGCGCCAGGGAATGGATCGGCGAGCGCAGGCCCAGCACGTTGCGCAGGTCGATCATGCGCTGCAGGGCCGGCATCCAATCGCCCAGCGGCATAAAGGCCAGGTTGCCGGTATCAAGGTTCTGCGCAACCTCATCCCAACTGCGGCACAGCGCAATGTCCAGCTCGCCAAGCAATTGCTCGCTGTACAGGCGCCCGGCGGTATGGGCGCCACCGCCGTGCATGAAAATGCGCAGACCACTGTTCGCCAGCGCCTTGGCGGCGAGCAGGAACCAGGGCAAATGGCGCTTTTTGCCGGCATAGGTCGGCCAGTCGAAATCGACCGTGATAGATGGCGCTGCCAGCCGCGCGCGAACCGCTTCGGTGAAACCGGCCATTTCCTCGGCGCTTTCTTCCTTGTGGCGCAACAGCATCAGAAAGGCGCCGAGCTGGGCATCCTCGACCTGCTCGTCGAGGATCATACCCATGGCTTCGCGGGCTTCCTCGCGGGTCAGGTTGCGCGCACCGCGCTTGCCCTTGCCGAGAATGCGCACGAAGGTGGCGAAAGGGTGTTCAGCTGGAGTGATCAGGTTCATAGGCAGTTCGTGGGCTTGGGCAGGCCCGCCAGCTTGGCGGCGAGTTTGGCGGGGGTGCCGTTGAACAGGCGATTGAGGTGCAGGCTGTTGCCTTTGTCCGGGCCCAGTTTGAGGGCGACATACTTGATCAGCGGGCGATTGGCCGGCGACAGCTGGAACTCGTCGTAGAAGGCGCGCAACAGCATGAGCACTTCCCAGTGCTCGTCGCTCAATTGCAGGGATTCGCGCTCGGCCAGGGCCGTGGCCACTTCGGTGGACCAGGCCTGCAAGTCGAGCAGGTAGCCATCCTTGTCGAGCTCGATGCTGCGCTCGTTGATGATCAGATTGCTCATAGCCAGGTATTCACCTTGGCGAACTCGCAGGCGAGGGCGACGAACCTCGGGTAGTCGATCTGCTCGATGGCTGCGGCAGGTTTGAGGCCGCGGGCCTGAACGTCTTCGTCGAGGACATACAGCGAGACGCCGTGCAGCGCTGCCAGGGCTTTTGAGTGGCTGTTACCAGGCTCAGTGGCGTAGGTGGCGTCGCCGCACAGCAGCAGGCCGTCACCGCTGCCCAGCAGGCGCAGGCAGCTGCTCAACCGGTCATCGCTGAACGGCGAACTGGAGAGTACGTGCAGGGTTTTCATCACAGCGTGATCACCTGGTCGTAACGGTCGATAAGGGCACGCAGTGCGTCGCTATCCAGGCGCTCGACGTCCAGCGAGGTTTCGCTCACGCGGCGCAGCGCCAGACTGTGGGCGCAGGCATACAGGGACTCAACGCCGAACATCGGCAGCGCCTGCAGGTTGGCGGTCAGATCCTTCTGCTGCACGGCCTGGGGCGCTTGCCCGACCGCCAGCTGCAGCACGCCGTCATCGAGAAACAGCATGCCGACAGGCAGGTCGAAGGCGCCACCGGCCAAGGCGATATCCAGCGCCTCACGGGCACCCGGGCCGCTCCACGGCGCCTGGCGGCTGATGATCAGCAGGGATTGGCTCATCTCAGTCGCCTCCAAAGCAGATCAGACGGTCAGCCAGTTGCGCCGCTTCGTGCAACTGGCCCAAACCGGAAAGCACCCAGGGCGCCGGCAGATTGGCCGCCTGGCGCTCGTAGCGGCGCGCCTCCTGTTCATCCAGCACGCCACGCCGCAGGGCGGCAGCGATGCACACCACGCCGTCGAGCCCGTTGCTGGTGACGAATTCGCGCCACTGGCGCGCCACGTCGGTTTCATCCTGAGGGCTGACGATGTTACCCGAGGCGCTGTGCACGCCATCGGCGTAGAAGAACAGGCGCACGATCTCGTGGCCACCGTGCAGCGCGGCTTCGGCAAAGCGCAGGGCGCGGCGGGAGGAGGGCGCCGAAGGGGGCGAAAACAGGGCAATGGCGAATTTCATGAACGGCCCGGCTGTGGAAACAGGGCGCCATGATAAAGCCTGAACGAGGGGGACAGAAACGAAAAAGCCCATATCCGCGGATATGGGCTTTGGCTGACGCAGTGCGAGCGGCTTAGCGCTTGATGTCGCGCTGGGTCGGGCCGGTGTACAGCTGGCGCGGACGGCCGATCTTGTACGGGCCGGAGAGCATTTCCTTCCAGTGCGAAATCCAGCCGACGGTCCGCGCCAGGGCGAAGATCACGGTGAACATGCTGGTCGGAATACCGATCGCCTTGAGGATGATGCCCGAGTAGAAGTCGACGTTCGGATACAGGTTACGTTCCTTGAAGTAAGGATCGTTACGGGCGATTTCGTCGAGCTTCATCGCCAGTTCCAGCTGCGGGTCATTGATGCCCAGCTCGGCCAGTACTTCGTCGCAGGTCTGCTTCATGACCTGGGCGCGTGGGTCGAAGTTCTTGTAGACGCGGTGACCGAAGCCCATGAGCTTGAACGGGTCGTCCTTGTCCTTGGCCTTGGCGATGAACTTGTCGATGTTCGACACGTCACCGATTTCGTCCAGCATGGCCAGTACGGCTTCGTTGGCACCACCGTGGGCCGGGCCCCAGAGCGCGGCGATACCGGCTGCGATACAAGCGAACGGGTTGGCACCCGAAGAACCGGCCAGGCGCACGGTCGAGGTGGAAGCGTTCTGCTCGTGGTCGGCATGCAGGATGAAGATACGATCCATGGCCTTGGCCAGCACCGGGCTGATCGGCTTGGTCTCGCACGGGGTGTTGAACATCATGTGCAGGAAGTTTTCCGCGTAGTTCAGGTCGTTACGCGGGTACATCATCGGCTCGCCCTTGGAGTATTTGTACACCATGGCAGCGATGGTCGGCATCTTGGCGACCAGGCGCATCGCGGAAATGTCGCGGTGCTGCGGGTTCTTGATGTCCAGGGAGTCGTGGTAGAAGGCGGAGAGGGCGCCGACCACGCCGCACATGATGGCCATCGGGTGGGCATCACGACGGAAGCCGTTGAAGAAGGTCTTCAGTTGTTCGTGAACCATGGTGTGGTTCTTGATGGTGCTGACGAACTGGGCCTTCTGCTCTTCATTCGGCAGTTCGCCGTTGAGCAGCAGGTAGCAGGTCTCCAGGTAGTCGGCCTTCTCGGCCAACTGCTCGATGGGGTAGCCGCGGTGCAGCAGTACGCCCTTGTCACCATCAATGTAGGTGATCTTCGACTCGCAGGAAGCGGTCGACATGAAGCCGGGGTCGAAGGTGAAGTTGCCCGTGGCAGTCAGGCTCCGCACGTCGATCACATCTGGGCCAACGGTGCCGGATAAAACGGGCAGCTCGACGGGGGCTGCGCCCTCGATGATCAACTGCGCTTTTTTGTCAGCCATGTGTGGCCTCCTAGTTATGCTTGGAATCATCAGTCGGCCCCCCACGCAGGGCCCGCATCACTATAGTGTTATGAATCTGAAAGTCAATTTGCGAAAACCCAGGCAATAGAAGGGTTTGAGTGCCCTGCCTGCGACAAAAAGGCGCGCCCTATTACGCCATTTCCAGGCTTGACGCAATCGCTATTAGGTCGAGGTATCCGCGTTGTCATTAGCGACCTAACTGTCTATACTCTGCGCCCGACTACCAAGGGCCTTGAGCCCGGTTTCTGGTGGTTGTCACTCCTTGGGTGATGGGTACCTGACCAGTGCGCTTCCCGACAACTCAGCCCTGATAGCTGGGGCTCTCAGTGTGATAATAAAGCCGTGAATAGCCAACGACCTGTAAACTTAGACCTTCGGACGATAAAACTCCCAGTCACTGCTTACACGTCCATTCTTCACCGTATATCTGGCGTGATCCTTTTCCTCGGCATTGCCGTGCTGCTGTTCGGGCTCGACAAGTCGCTGTCATCGGAAGAGGGCTTCGCGCAGGTGAAAGAATGCTTGACCAGCCCGCTGGCCAAGTTCGTGATCTGGGGACTGCTGTCCGCTCTGCTGTACCACCTGGTGGCCGGTGTGCGCCACTTGATCATGGATGCTGGAGTCGGTGAGACGCTGGAAGGCGGCAAGCTGGGTTCCAAAATCGTACTCGTCGTTTCGGCGATCGTGATCGTGCTGCTGGGGGTGTGGATATGGTAACTAATGTCACGAATTTCTCGCGTTCGGGCCTCTATGACTGGATGGCGCAGCGCGTTTCTGCAGTCGTGCTCGCGGCTTATGTCCTGTTTCTGCTGGGCTACATCGTCCTGAATCCAGGCATGGGCTACGCCGAATGGCATGGTCTGTTCTCCAATAATGCAATGCGCATCTTCAGCCTGTTGACCCTCGTAGCGCTCGGCGTTCACGCCTGGGTCGGCATGTGGACGATTTCCACCGACTACCTGACGCCGACCGCGCTGGGCAAGTGGGCCACCGTTGTGCGTTTTCTGTTCCAGGCCACGTGTGGCATCGCCATGTTCGTGTTCTTTGTCTGGGGCGTGCAGATTCTTTGGGGTTTCTGATTCATGACTAGCATTCGTACTCTTTCCTATGACGCCATCATCGTCGGTGGTGGCGGTGCCGGTATGCGCGCTGCTCTGCAGCTGGCGCAAGGCGGTCACAAGACAGCAGTGGTCACCAAGGTATTCCCGACCCGCTCCCACACCGTTTCCGCTCAGGGTGGCATCACCTGCGCCATCGCCTCGAACGATCCGAACGATGACTGGCGCTGGCACATGTACGACACCGTCAAGGGCTCCGACTATATCGGTGACCAGGACGCGATCGAATACATGTGTTCCGTCGGCCCGGAAGCCGTGTTCGAGCTCGAGCACATGGGTCTGCCGTTCTCCCGTACCGAGCAGGGGCGCATCTATCAGCGTCCGTTCGGTGGCCAGTCCAAGGGCCCGGATAACCCGACTCAGGCTGCCCGTACCTGCGCCGCTGCCGACCGTACCGGTCACGCACTGCTGCACACCCTGTACCAGGCCAACCTGAAAGCCGGCACCTCGTTCCTCAACGAGTGGTACGCGGTCGATCTGGTCAAGAACCAGGACGGCGCCATCGTCGGCGTCATCGCCATCTGCATCGAAACCGGCGAAACCGTCTACATCCGCTCCAAGGCCGTGGTTCTGGCTACCGGCGGTGCTGGCCGTATCTACGCTTCCACCACCAACGCCCTGATCAACACCGGTGACGGTATCGGCATGGCGCTGCGTGCTGGTGTGCCGGTACAGGACATCGAGATGTGGCAGTTCCACCCGACCGGTATCGCCGGCGCCGGTGTACTGGTTACCGAAGGCTGCCGTGGCGAGGGTGGTTACCTGATCAACGCCCATGGCGAGCGTTTCATGGAGCGTTATGCGCCCAACGCCAAAGACCTTGCCGGTCGCGACGTGGTGGCCCGTTCCATGGTCAAGGAAGTCATCGCCGGCAACGGCTGTGGCCCTGACAAGGACCACGTACTGCTGAAGCTCGACCACCTCGGTGAAGAAGTCCTGCACAGCCGTCTGCCAGGCATCTGCGAATTGTCCAAGACCTTCGCACACGTTGACCCGGTCGTTGCGCCTGTTCCGGTCATTCCGACCTGCCACTACATGATGGGCGGCGTTGCCACCAACATTCATGGCCAGGCCATCACCCAGGACGCCAACGGCAAGGACCGCATCATCGAAGGTCTGTTCGCGGTCGGTGAAGTTGCCTGCGTATCGGTACACGGTGCCAACCGTCTGGGCGGCAACTCGCTGCTCGACCTGGTGGTGTTCGGTCGTGCCGCTGGCCTGCACCTGGAAAAAGCGCTGAAAGAAGGCGTGGAAGTCCGCGGTGCCAGCGAGACCGATATCGAGCTGTCGCTGAGCCGTCTGGCTGGCGTGAACGAGCGCAGCAGCGGTGAAGAAGTCGCTCCGCTGCGTAAAGAACTGCAGCAGTGCATGCAGAACTACTTCGGTGTATTCCGTACCGGCGAATACATGAAGAAGGGTATCGCTCAGCTGGCTGATCTGCGCGAGCGCATCGCCAAGGTCAAGATCAACGACAAGAGCCAGGCCTTCAACACCGCGCGTATCGAAGCGCTGGAGCTGCAGAACCTGCTGGAAGTCGCCGAAGCCACTGCCATCGCCGCCGACACCCGTACCGAGTCCCGCGGTGCCCACGCCCGTGAAGACTTCGAAGACCGTGACGACACCAACTGGCTGTGCCACAGCCTGTACTTCCCAGGTGAGAAACGAGTCGCCAAGCGCGATGTCAACTTCTCGCCGAAGACCGTACCGGCGTTTGAACCCAAAGTTCGTACTTATTAAGGGTGGCTACCATGTCTCTTGGCAAAAGCTTGAAAGTCAGCGTTTATCGCTACAACCCGGAAGCGGACAAAGCGCCGTTCATGCAGGACTTCGACATCACCATCGATGGCAAGGACCTGATGGTGCTCGACATCCTGGCACTGATCAAAGAGCAGGACGAAGGCTTCTCCTATCGTCGCTCCTGCCGTGAAGGCGTGTGCGGTTCCGACGGCATGAACATCAGCGGCAAGAACGGCCTGGCCTGTATCACGCCGATCTCCAGCGTGGTCAAGGGCAACAAGCTGGTGATCCGCCCGCTGCCCGGCCTGCCGGTGATTCGTGACCTGGTGGTCGATATGAGCATCTTCTACAAGCAGTACGAGAAGGTGCAGCCGTTCCTGCAGAACGACACCCCGGCGCCGGCCATCGAGCGCCTGCAGTCGCCGGAAGAGCGCGAGAAGCTCGACGGGCTGTACGAGTGCATCCTGTGCGCCTGCTGCTCGACCAGCTGCCCGTCGTTCTGGTGGAACCCGGACAAGTTCCTGGGCCCGGCTGCACTGCTGCAGGCCTATCGTTTTCTGGCCGACAGCCGTGATACCAAGACTGCGGAACGATTGGCGTCGTTGGACGATCCATTCAGTGTGTTCCGCTGCCGCGGCATCATGAACTGCGTGAACGTATGCCCCAAAGGTCTTAACCCGACCAAGGCCATCGGTCACGTGCGCAACATGCTGCTGCAAAGCGGTACCTGATTCACCGCTCTTTAGCTTGACCCGTTACACCTGCCGCACCGACGTAAAGTCGGTGTTGCAGCATCGCCAGGGCGCTGGCCTAGCCGCCGACGCCCTTATACGAAAAATATGACGACCAGCAGGGGCATTCGGGCTGGTGCCCGGACTATCTGCGGGATCCTTGGTGGCTTGCTGAAGTCGCTGCAACATGACTTCGAAAGCCAGTCGGTGTCCTCGCCGGTGGTGTCCCCTTACCGAGGGTGACCAAGCATGCAAGAAAGCGTGATGCAGCGCATGTGGGACAGTGCCCACCTATCCGGTGGTAACGCTGCCTACGTGGAAGAGCTCTATGAGCTCTACCTGCACGATCCCAACGCCGTGCCGGAAGAGTGGCGCACTTATTTCGATAAGTTGCCGTCTGAAGGCAGCACCGCCAATGACGTATCGCACTCGACGATTCGTGATCATTTCGTGTTGCTGGCCAAAAACCAGCGTCGCGCTCAGCCGGCTTCTGCCGGGACCGTGAGCAGCGAGCATGAAAAGAAGCAGGTCGAAGTGTTGCGGTTGATTCAGGCATTCCGCATGCGTGGCCACCAAGCGGCTCAGCTCGATCCGCTTGGGCTGTGGCAGCGCCCTGTTCCTGCTGATCTGTCGATCAGCCATTACAGCCTTACCGACGCCGACCTGGATACCACCTTCCGCACGGGTGGCCTGGCAATCGGCAAAGAAGAAGCGACTTTGCGGGAAATCCGCGACGCTTTGCAGCAGACATATTGTCGCACCATCGGCTCCGAGTTCACCCACATCACCGATTCCGAGCAGCGCAGCTGGTTCCAGCAGCGCCTGGAAAGCGTACGTGGTCGTCCGCAGGTTTCTGCCGAGGTGCAGAGCCACCTGCTTGAGCGCCTGACTGCTGCCGAAGGCCTGGAAAAGTACCTGGGCACCAAGTACCCGGGCACCAAGCGCTTTGGTCTTGAAGGTGGCGAGAGCCTGATTCCGCTGCTCGATGAAATCATCCAGCGCAGCGGTTCCTACGGCACCAAGGAAATCGTCATCGGCATGGCCCACCGTGGCCGTCTGAACGTGCTGGTCAACACCTTCGGCAAGAACCCGCGCGACCTGTTCGACGAGTTCGAAGGCAAGAAGGTCGAAGGCCTGAGCTCCGGTGACGTGAAGTATCACCAGGGTTTCTCCTCGAACGTGATGACCCAGGGCGGCGAAGTTCACCTGGCGCTGGCGTTCAACCCGTCGCACCTGGAGATCGTCTCTCCGGTGGTCGAAGGCTCGGTACGTGCTCGCCAGGATCGTCGTAACGACGCCGTTGGCGACAAGGTACTGCCGATCTCCATCCACGGTGACGCGGCGTTCGCCGGTCAGGGCGTGGTCATGGAAACCTTCCAGATGTCGCAGACCCGTGCCTACAAGACGGGCGGCACCATCCATATCGTGATCAACAACCAGGTTGGCTTCACCACCAACCGGGCCGACGACGCGCGTTCCACCGAGTACGCCACCGACGTCGCCAAGATGATCCAGGCGCCGATCTTCCATGTGAATGGCGATGATCCGGAAGCCGTACTGTTCGTGACCCAGCTGGCCGTCGATTACCGCATGCAGTACAAGCGTGACGTGGTCATCGACCTGGTCTGCTACCGCCGCCGCGGCCACAACGAGGCCGACGAGCCGAGCGGCACTCAGCCGCTGATGTATCAGCAGATCGCCAAGCAGCGCACCACCCGTGAGCTGTACGCCGAAGCCCTGACCACTGGTGGTCGCCTGACTGCCGACGCGGTGCAGGCGCCGGTCGACGAGTACCGCACGGCGCTCGACAACGGTCAGCACGTGGTCAAGAGCCTGGTCAAGGAGCCGAACAAGGAGCTGTTCGTCGATTGGCGTCCGTACCTGGGCCATGCCTGGACCGCGCGTCACGACACGCGCTTCGACCTCAAGACCCTGCAGGAGCTGTCCAGCAAATTGCTGGAGACGCCGGACGGTTTCGTGGTTCAGCGTCAGGTCGGCAAGATCTACGAAGACCGCGCCAAGATGGGCGCCGGTGGCTTGCCGTTGAACTGGGGCTACGCCGAGACCATGGCCTACGCGACCCTGCTGGTCGAAGGTCACCCGATCCGTATCACCGGTCAGGACGTGGGCCGCGGTACCTTCTCGCACCGTCACGCGCAACTGCACAACCAGAAGGACGGCTCGGCCTACCTGCCACTACAGAACCTGTACGAAGGTCAGCCGCGCTTCGATTTGTACGACTCCTTCCTGTCGGAAGAAGCCGTGCTGGCCTTCGAATACGGTTATGCCACCACCACGCCGAACGCGCTGGTGATCTGGGAAGCCCAGTTCGGCGACTTCGCCAACGGTGCCCAGGTGGTGTTCGACCAGTTCATCTCCAGCGGCGAAACCAAGTGGGGTCGTCTGTGCGGTCTGACCATGCTGCTGCCGCACGGTTATGAAGGGCAGGGCCCGGAGCACTCCTCGGCACGCCTGGAGCGTTACCTGCAGCTGTGCGCCGAGCAGAACATCCAGGTCGCGGTACCGACCACGCCGGCGCAGATCTACCACCTGCTGCGTCGTCAGGTCATCCGCCCGCTGCGCAAGCCGCTGGTGGTGCTGACGCCGAAGTCGCTGCTGCGCCACAAGCTGGCCGTCTCGACTCTGGAAGATCTGGCCGAAGGCTCGTTCCAGACCGTGATCCCGGAAATCGACGCCATCGAGCCGAAAAAGGTCGAGCGTCTGGTGCTGTGCAGCGGCAAGGTCTACTACGACCTGCTGGAAAAACGCCGCGCCGAAGGCCGCGAAGATATCGCCATCGTGCGGATCGAGCAGCTGTATCCGTTCCCGGAAGACGACCTGGCCGAGATTCTTGCACCGTACAAGAACCTCAAGCATATCGTCTGGTGTCAGGAAGAGCCGATGAACCAGGGCGCCTGGTATTGCAGCCAGCATCACATGCGTCGTGCCGCTGCGGCGCACAAGAAGTCGCTGGTGCTCGAGTATGCCGGTCGTGATGCTTCGGCCGCTCCAGCCTGTGGTTATGCGTCCATGCACGCCGAGCAGCAGGAAAAACTGCTGCAGGATGCCTTCACCGTTTAATGCCATCGCGAAGGAGGCGGCCCTGAGGCTGCCTCCTCGAAACAACCGAATTTAAGGAAAAGAGCACAATGGCTATCGAGATCAAAGCCCCTACATTCCCCGAATCGGTCGCCGACGGCACCGTGGCTACCTGGCACAAGAAGCCGGGCGAAGCGGTCAAGCGCGATGAGCTGATCGTCGACATCGAAACCGACAAGGTGGTGATCGAAGTTCTGGCCGAGGCCGACGGTGTAGTGGCCGAAATCATCAAGAATGAAGGCGATACCGTCCTCTCCAACGAAGTGCTGGGCAAACTCACCGAAGGTGGCGCTGCCGCCGCCGCACCGGCCGCTGCTCCTGCACAAGCCGCTTCGGCTCCGGCTCAAGCTGCTGCACCTGCCGCCGCTGCTGGCGACGACCAGATCCTGTCGCCGGCCGCTCGCAAGCTGGCTGAAGAAAACGGCATCGACCCGAACAGCATCAGCGGTTCGGGCAAAGGCGGCCGTGTGACCAAGGAAGACGTGGTTGCTGCCGTTGAAGCCAAGAAGAACGCACCGGCCGCCAAGCCGGCTGCCGCCGCTGCCGCGGCTCCAGTGGCAACCGCTCCTGGCGACCGTACCGAGAAGCGCGTGCCGATGACTCGCGTGCGTGCCACCGTTGCCCGCCGTCTGGTCGAAGCCCAGTCGAACATGGCCATGCTGACCACCTTCAACGAAGTCGACATGTCCGAGATCATGACGCTGCGTTCGAAGTACAAGGATCAGTTCGAGAAAGCCCACAACGGCACTCGTCTGGGCTTCATGTCCTTCTTCGTCAAGGCGGCTACCGAGGCGCTGAAGCGTCTGCCGGCGGTCAACGCCTCGATCGATGGCAACGACATCGTCTACCATGGTTACCAGGACATCGGCGTAGCCGTTTCCAGCGACCGTGGTCTGGTGGTTCCGGTTCTGCGTAACGCCGAACTGATGGGCCTGGCCGATATCGAAGCCGGTATCGCTGCCTACGGCAAGAAAGCCCGTGACGGCAAGCTGTCGATCGAAGAAATGACTGGCGGCACCTTCACCATCACCAACGGTGGTACCTTCGGTTCGATGATGTCGACGCCGATCGTCAACCCGCCGCAGGCCGCGATTCTGGGCATGCACAACATCATCCAGCGCCCGGTTGCCGTGAATGGCCAGGTGGTCATTCGCCCGATGATGTACCTGGCACTGTCCTACGATCACCGCCTGATCGACGGTAAAGAAGCCGTGACCTTCCTGGTGACCATCAAGAACCTGCTGGAAGACCCAGCGCGTCTGCTGCTGGACATCTAAACGCGGCTGCGGGTCGTGGACGCCGCGCCCTACAGGGCCTTCGTCCACGGCTCGAGCTCGAAGCTTTACGCTAAAAGGAATCCTTTATGAGCCAGAAATTCGACGTGGTAGTCATCGGTGCCGGCCCTGGCGGCTATGTTGCCGCCATCAAGGCCGCTCAACTCGGTCTGAAGACCGCGTGCATCGAAAAATACCAGGACAAGGACGGCAAGATCGCCTTGGGTGGCACCTGCCTGAACGTCGGTTGCATTCCGTCCAAGGCGCTGCTGGACAGCTCCTGGAAGTTCCACGAAGCCCATGAGGGCTTCGCTGTTCACGGCATCTCCGCCAAAGGCGTGAGCATTGACGTACCGGCCATGGTCGGTCGCAAGAACAGCATCATCAAGAACCTGACTGGCGGCGTTGCCGGCCTGTTCAAGGCCAACGGTGTGACCCTGCTCGAAGGCCACGGCAAGCTGCTGGCTGGCAAGAAAGTCGAAGTTACCGACAAAGACGGCAAGACTTCCGTGGTCGAAGCCGACAACGTGATCCTGGCCTCCGGCTCGCGCCCGATCGACATCCCGCCGGCTCCGGTCGACCAGGACGTCATCGTCGATTCCACCGGTGCCCTGGAATTCCAATCGGTACCGAAGAAGCTGGGCGTCATCGGCGCTGGCGTCATCGGTCTGGAACTGGGTTCGGTGTGGGCTCGCCTGGGCGCTGAAGTGACCGTTCTGGAAGCGCTGGACAAATTCCTGCCGGCCGCTGACGAAGCCGTTTCCAAGGAAGCCTTCAAGACCCTCACCAAGCAGGGCCTGGACATCAAGCTGGGCGCTCGCGTCACCGGTTCTGAAGTCAAGAAGAAGCAAGTCACCGTCAACTACACCGACTCGGCTGGCGAACAGAAGATCGTCTTCGACAAGCTGATCGTTGCCGTTGGCCGTCGCCCGGTGACCACCGACCTGCTGGCTTCGGACAGCGGCGTGGATCTGGACGAGCGTGGCTACATCTTCGTCGACGACCAGTGCGCCACCAGCGTTCCGGGCGTTTACGCCATCGGTGACGTGGTGCGCGGCATGATGCTCGCCCACAAGGCCTCGGAAGAGGGCGTTATGGTTGCCGAGCGTATCGCCGGTCACAAGGCACAGATGAACTATGACCTGATCCCATCGGTCATCTATACCCACCCGGAAATCGCGTGGGTTGGTAAAACCGAGCAGCAGCTCAAGAGCGAAGGTGTTGCCGTCAACGTCGGTACCTTCCCGTTCGCCGCCAGTGGCCGTGCCATGGCAGCCAACGACACCGGCGGTTTCGTCAAGGTCATCGCCGACGCCAACACCGACCGTGTGCTGGGCGTTCACGTTATCGGCCCAAGCGCGGCCGAGCTGGTACAGCAGGGCGCGATCGGCATGGAATTCGGCACCAGTGCCGAAGACCTGGGCATGATGGTGTTCTCGCACCCAACGCTGTCCGAGGCGCTGCACGAAGCCGCGCTGGCAGTCAACGGTGGCGCGATCCACATCGCCAACCGCAAGAAACGCTAAGAAATCGTCAGTGCGTTGCCGGCTTTTAGCCGGTAGCGTGCGGACGGTTTTTCGCGAAGCAGAACCACGGTGCATTGCCCGTGCGAGGCCCAGGCCTATCGCGGAATGTGCGCCGGGCTGCCTAGAGGCAGCCACAGGTGGTGCGGCACGCGAGTGCAGCACCGATGCGCAATACCTAAACGAAGACGGTAGACAAGCATGAATCTTCACGAGTATCAGGGTAAGCAGCTGTTCGCTGAGTACGGCCTGCCCGTATCCAAGGGCTTCGCCGTAGACACCCCGGAAGAGGCCGCAGCGGCCTGCGAAAAAATCGGCGGGACCGAGTGGGTCGTCAAGGCTCAGGTACACGCTGGTGGCCGCGGTAAAGCGGGCGGTGTGAAACTGGTCAAGAGCAAGGAAGACGCCAAGGCTTTCGCTGCCAACTGGCTGGGCAAGCGCCTGGTGACCTATCAGACTGACGCCAATGGCCAGCCTGTCACCAAGATCCTGGTCGAGTCCTGCACCGACATCGCCAAGGAGCTGTACCTGGGCGCGGTCGTTGACCGTTCCAGCCGTCGCATCGTGTTCATGGCCTCCACCGAAGGTGGCGTGGACATCGAGAAGATCGCTCACGAAACCCCCGAGAAGATCCTCAAGGCGACCATCGATCCGCTGGTCGGCGCGCAGCCGTTCCAGGGCCGCGATCTGGCTTTCCAGCTGGGTCTGGAAGGCAAGCAAGTCGCTCAGTTCGCCAAGATCTTCGTAGGTCTGGCCAAGCTGTTCAAAGATCACGATCTGGCTCTGCTGGAAGTCAACCCGCTGGTCATCAAGGCCGACGGCGACCTGCACTGCCTGGACGCGAAGATCAACATCGACGCCAACGCCATGTACCGTCAGCCCAAGCTGAAGACCTTCCACGACCCGTCGCAAGACGACGCTCGTGAAGCTCATGCTGCCAAGTTCGAACTGAACTACGTTGCCCTCGAAGGCAACATCGGCTGCATGGTCAACGGTGCCGGCCTGGCCATGGGCACCATGGACATCGTCAACCTGCACGGCGGCAAGCCAGCCAACTTCCTCGACGTAGGTGGCGGCGCAACCAAAGAGCGCGTGACCGAAGCCTTCAAGATCATCCTGTCCGACAGCAACGTTGCTGCCGTTCTGGTAAACATCTTCGGCGGCATCGTTCGTTGCGACATGATTGCCGAAGGCATCATCGGTGCAGTGAAAGAAGTTGGCGTTAAGGTTCCGGTTGTCGTCCGTCTGGAAGGCAACAACGCTGAACTGGGTGCCAAGGTACTGGCCGACAGCGGCCTGAACATCATCGCGGCAACCAGCCTGACCGACGCTGCTCAGCAAGTCGTCAAAGCTGCGGAGGGCAAGTAATGAGCGTCCTGATCAATAAAGACACCAAGGTTATCTGCCAGGGTTTCACTGGTTCGCAAGGTACCTTCCACTCCGAACAAGCCATCGCCTACGGCACCAAGATGGTTGGCGGCGTGACCCCAGGTAAAGGCGGTACTACCCACCTGAACCTGCCGGTGTTCAACACCGTCGCTGAAGCTGTTGCTGCAACCGGCGCTGACGCTTCGGTCATCTACGTTCCGGCTCCGTTCTGCAAGGACTCGATCCTGGAAGCGGCTTTCGCCGGCATCAAACTGATCGTCTGCATCACCGAAGGTATTCCTACCCTCGACATGCTCGATGCCAAGGTCAAGTGCGACGAGCTGGGTGTTACCCTGATCGGCCCGAACTGCCCAGGCGTTATCACTCCGGGCGAGTGCAAGATCGGCATCATGCCAGGTCACATCCACCTGCCAGGCAAAGTAGGCATCGTGTCGCGTTCCGGCACCCTGACCTATGAAGCCGTCAAGCAGACCACTGACGCCGGCTTCGGCCAGTCCACTTGCGTGGGCATCGGTGGTGACCCGATTCCGGGTTCGAACTTCATCGACATCCTGAAGCTGTTCCAGGAAGACCCGAAGACCGAAGCGATCGTCATGATCGGCGAGATCGGCGGTTCGGCTGAAGAAGAAGCGGCTGCCTACATCAAGGCCAACGTCACCAAGCCTGTAGTTTCCTACATCGCTGGCGTTACCGCTCCTCCCGGCAAGCGTATGGGCCATGCTGGCGCCATCATCTCCGGCGGCAAGGGCACTGCAGACGAGAAATTCGCTGCTCTGCAGGACGCTGGCGTGAAGACCGTGCGTTCCCTGGCTGACATCGGCAAGGCCCTGGCCGAGCTGACCGGTTGGGAAGTGAAGAAGGCGTAAGCCATTCTGATCTGAAAAGAAGGCCACCCTCGGGTGGCCTTCTTTTTTGGCTGGCATATTTTCCAGCTTCTCCGTGCCTCGCCTTAGGGGTGTCTCGCCGCCAGTCTAAAAACCCAGGTATCAAGGGGGGCGTTTAGTAGCAGAACCTCACTCAAAATGCGTGGGTTGATCACGACAGCAAGTTTTAATTCTTGACGTGTTTCTTGAATCTCTTAGGATTCGCAGCCATCTCGCCGAGACTTTTGACAAGGATTGTTAATGCGATACCTCTCTGGCTGCCTGGGCTTGTTCGCCGTGCTGCTACTGCCTCCAGCAGTTTTCGCCCAGACCACTGATGGTCCGTCTTCCACGCGGGCCAGTCTCCTTAGCGTATACACGCAGGCAGCGATCAATGACGCCGAGCTCTCGGCGGCACGCCATGAGTACCGGGCGCGCACCGAGGCAACGCCCCAGGCGCGCTCGGGGTTGCTGCCGAGCATCACTGCCGGAATGGTCAGCGAGGCTACCCGGCTCGATAGAGATAGCCCTTCGCTCATTCGCTCGCGCAGTGGCAATACTTTTCGTGCAAGCCTCACGCAGCCACTCTTTCGCCTTGACCGCTGGTTCGAACTCAAGGCTGCCCATGCTGAAGTTGCCCAGGCCGAGATGGAGCTAGCGGCCAGGGAACAAGCCCTGATCCTGCGGGTGGCTGAAGCGTATTTCGAAACGTTGCGTCAGCTTGATGCCCTTGCCGCATCACGAGCCGAGGAATCGGCGCTGCTCGAGCAGCAGGCCCAGGCGCAAGGGCGCCTCGAAGGCGGTGTCGCCAGCATCACCGACGTGCTGGATGCGCAGGCTGCCTATGACCTGGCCCGGGCGAACTCCAAGGTGTTCCAGCGTAACGTCGATGAGGCCTTCGATGTGCTGTATCGGCTGACTACACGCGACTATGTCGATATCGACGGCGTAGCCCACTCCATGCCGGTAAACCCGCCATTTCCCAACGATCCAGCGTCATGGGTCGATTCGGCTACCAGGCAGAACCTCAACCTGCTTGCGAGCGATCACGCGGTGACCTTCGCGGAGGAGAAAGTCAGGCAGAGCAAGGCTGGCTATGCACCGACGGTAGATGTGGTCGCCTCCTATCGAAAAGGCGACAACGACAGTTTCGGCTACAACAACCCATCTGATTTTGGTCGCAGCGATTATCGTGATGATGTTGCGCAGAGCAGCATCGGTATCGAGCTGAACATTCCGCTCTATAGCGGCGGCATGACTCGTTCGCAGGTGCGCCAATCTGTAGAGCTCCTGGCAAAGAGCGAAGATGATCGCGAGAACGCCAGGCGTGAAGTGGTTTTACTGACCAGAAGCTCGCATCGAGCGATTAACGCAGGTGTAGAGCAGATCGCAGCACGCTTGCAGGCCATCAAGTCTGGCCGGATGTCGTTGGAGGCTAACGAGGTTGGCTTGAGGGTGGGTACTCGTAACATGGCGGATGTGCTGAATGCGCAACGCCAGCTCTACGCGGCGGTTCGGGATTACAACAATTTCCGGTATGACTACATCATCGATAACTTCAAGCTCAAGCAAGCTGCAGGGCTGCTGAGTGCCGGCGATCTTGAGGAGTTTTCTGGCTATCTGAAGGCGGATTACGACCCTGACCGCGACTTCCTGCCAACGGTAGGTCCTGACGAGAATCGCCGTTAACCCCTGCTACTTGAAGCCATAATTGTTTTCACCATGGATGCGTTGCGGGGGCTTTCTCGGGTGTAAATATCGTCAGCAAATAGTGTGAACAGTTCGCGGTTATGGATCTTGCTCTAGAGCCGCGCACGAGTAGAATCCGCATGAGCTATGGCGCTTCGCCATCCCACATGCACGGATGCACAAATGCTGAACGATTCAGCTGCCCCTGGGCCAGCCCCTGAGCTGGATACAGGTCTTGCCTGCCTGGTTATGTTGGCGCGTTTTCATAACGTTGCCGCTTCCCCTGAACAGCTCACCCACGAATACGCCGAAGATGGTCGACTGTTTGGTCGCCCGGAAATCTTGCTGGCTGCGAAAAAGCTTGGGCTCAAAGCCAAGTCCGCACGTAGCTCGCTTTCGCGACTGACGCAGACGCCGCTGCCTGCCATCGCCGTCGATACCGATGGCCGCTTTTTCATCATCGCCCGGATGGATGAAGGCAAGGCGCTGATCCATGATCCCCGCGCGCAGCGCCCTGAGGTACTAACTCAGGAAGAGCTTGAATCACGCTGGACAGGCGAATTGCTGCTGATCCGCTCCGAGGCCTCGATGGCGGGGGAGCTATCGCGCTTCGACTTCACCTGGTTCATTCCTGCGATCGTCAAATACCGCAAGCTGCTGGGGGAGGTGTTGCTCGTCTCCTTCGTGCTGCAGATCTTTGCGTTGCTGACGCCGCTGTTCTTTCAGGTCGTCATGGACAAGGTGCTGGTTCACCGTGGCTTGACCACCCTGGACGTGATCGCCATCGGCCTGCTCGGTATCATGATTTTCGAGACGTTGCTATCAGGCTTACGCAGCTATGTCTTCGCCCACACGGCCAGCCGTATCGATGTGGAGCTGGGGTCACGGTTGTTTCGCCATCTGGTTACGCTGCCCTTGTCTTACTTCCAGGCGCGCCGAGTGGGTGACTCGGTCGCTCGGGTTCGGGAGCTGGAGAACATTCGTAGCTTCCTGACCGGTAACGCGATCACCCTGGTGCTGGACGTACTGTTCTCGGTGGTGTTTATCGCCGTGATGTTCATGTACAGCGGCTGGTTGACCCTGGTCGTCATCCTGTCGCTGCCGCTGTACTTCATCGTCTCCCTGCTGATTACGCCGGTACTGCGGGCGCGATTGAACGAAAGCTTCACCCGTGGTGCGGAAAATCAGGCGTTTCTGGTGGAAACCGTCAACGGTATCGACACCCTCAAATCCATGGCCGTCGAGCCGCAGATCAACCGCAAGTGGGATAACCAGCTCGCTGGCTATGTGGCCGCCAGCTTCAAGACCCAGAACCTGTCGAACCTGGCCAACGAAAGCGTCGGGCTGATTGGCAAGCTGGTGACGGTTGCCACCCTATGGCTGGGCGCTCGACTGGTGATCGATGGGCAGTTGAGCGTAGGCCAACTGATCGCTTTCAACATGCTGGCCGGGCGGGTGTCGCAGCCGATAATGCGCCTCGCTCAGCTATGGACGAACTTCCAGCAAACCGGCGTCTCGGTGCAGCGCCTCGGTGACATTCTCAACACCCGGACAGAAATGTCGCAGGCCTCGCGCAGCGCGCTGCCTCCCCTTAAAGGCGACATCGAATTCGACCAGGTGCAGTTCCGCTACCGGCCGGACGGCTCCGAAGTGCTGCGTGGAGTCAGCTTGAGTATCAAGGCCGGAGAAGTGGTCGGCGTCGTAGGGCGATCAGGCTCGGGTAAAAGCACACTGACACGGCTCTTGCAGCGGCTATACACCCCGGAGCGGGGCCGTGTGCTGGTCGACGGCATGGATCTCGCACTGGCAGACGTGTCGTCGCTGCGCAGGCAGATTGGCGTGGTGCTGCAGGACAACATGCTGTTCGCCCGCAGCATTCGGGAAAACATCGCCCTGACCGATCCCGGCGCGCCTATCGAGGTCGTGATGCAGGCCGCCAAGATGGCGGGGGCTCATGACTTCATCCTCGAGTTGCCGGAAGGCTACGACACCGTCGTCGGCGAGCACGGCGCATCGCTTTCGGGTGGACAAAGGCAGCGGGTTGCCATCGCCCGTGCACTGATCGGCAACCCGCGCATCCTGATTTTCGACGAGGCCACCAGTGCCCTCGATTACGAATCCGAGCGGGTCATCCAGCAAAACATGCAGGCCATCTGCAAGGGACGGACGGTGATCATCATTGCTCACCGGCTTTCTGCCGTTCGTGATGCGAACCGCATCGTTGTCATGGATCGTGGTCAGATAGTCGAGCAGGGCAGTCACTCGGAGTTGCTGACCCACCAGGCAGGGCATTACTCGCGCTTGCATCGGTTGCAGCAGGGAGATGTGGCATGAGCAGTTGTCTAGCGTCGTGCGGACTGCCTTTGGCAAAGGAGCAATGCCATGGGCGCCAAGCGTGAGTTACTCAATCGATACCGCAGTGCCTGGCGACACTCATGGCGTAACCGCAAGGCGATGGATGCGCCGCCTCGGCTAAGTCACGAAGTTCAGTTTCTGCCCGCTGCCCTGGCGTTGCAGGAAAAGCCCGTGCACCCGGCACCACGTTATATTCAGTGGACGATCATGGTCTTCGCGGCGCTCGCGTTGGTCTGGGCCTGTGTCGGCGAGATCGACGTCGTGGCCACAGCAACCGGCAAGATAGTGCCGAGCGGTAAGACCAAGGTGATCCAGCCCAACGAGGTCGCCGTCGTAAAGGCCATCTATGTGCATGATGGCCAGCAGGTGAAAGCAGGTGAGCTGCTTGTCGAGCTCGATAGCCAGATCACTGGTGCGGATGTCGAGAGGCTCCACAGTGAGCTACTCGCCGCCCAAGTCGATAGCGCTCGCGCTCGGCTGCTCCTGCAGGCAATAAAGGATAAGACCGAGCCAGCATCTGTCTCCGGTTTTATTGCGAACGCCACTCCCGCGCAGCAAGAAAGTCTGCAGCGATGGGTGCAAGGTCAGTATCTCGAACTGCGTGCAGCCCTCGATCAAAGCGATGCCCAGATCGAGCAGCGCGAGGCTGAAATACGTTCCCTGCGAGCCTCTATCACTGCACTCAGCAAAACGCTCCCTATCTCCCGTGAGCTAGCAGCCGACTACCGTGGCCTGCTCGACAAGCAATTTGTCGCCAAACACGCCTACCTGGAGAAAGAGCAGATTCTGCTGGATCAAGAGCGTGAGCTGGCCCAACAAAAAGCACGAATCAGCGAACTGGAAGCCGCTTTGAAGGCCGCACAGCAGCAACGCACAGGGGTCCTGGCTCAAACGCGTAGAGCGATGCTCGATCTGCAGAATGATGCGGACGTTCGTGCTGCAAGCCTCACTCAAGAACTGCGGAAGGCTGAGCAACGTAACCGCCTCACGCAGCTTACGGCCCCTGTAGACGGGACTGTCCAGCAACTGGTGATCCACACCCAAGGCGGTGTGGTCACTCAGGCCCAGCCGCTGATGGTCATTGTCCCAAGTGATCAGCCAGTGGAAGTAGAGGCGATGCTGGAGAACAAGGACATCGGTTTCATTCGTCCCGGCCAGGCGGTTGAAGTGAAGGTCGAAACTTTCAATTTTACAAAATATGGTGTGGTGGATGGGACAGTGGTGAGTGTATCCAGTGATGCCATAGAGGATGAAAAGCTTGGGTTGGTTTATAACGCAAGGATTCAGCTCGCTGCCGACAGCATTGCGGTGGGCAGCGGGATTATTGACCTATCACCCGGTATGGCGGTGCGTGCGGAAGTTAAGACCGATAGACGGAAAGTTATAGATTATTTTCTTAGCCCCCTACAAAAATATGTCGATGAGAGTTTAGCTGAGCGTTAGGTTTTCTCGTAGAACAGGAAGAAGCAAAAGAGGATAAGTTTATTTAAAGTAAAATAAACTTATCTTTTTTATATCAACGGTTAAAATCATTCTCATGGAGCACTAATGCTGGCGACGATAAAGCTTTTTTCCGGAGGGTTTTGCTTGATATTTTGCTTCATGTATTTTATGTCTATTAATGGTGGAACGCTTTCAGCAGAAAAAAATTGGGTTTTGGACGGGACTGTATCTAGAGGTGGGGGGGTGCAGCGCTTGATGTTCGCAGGTGAATCCTACACTGTTCCGGTCACTTTACGGTCGCAACAGCAGAAAGACAATATTTTCCGTTATCTTCGTAAAGGCGAAGTTATCACTGTCATATTCGACGAGCGCAAGGTGCTCGCAAGTGTAAAGGCTCGTGGGGAAGTGTTAATGGATATAGATAGTTACATGGTTTGGAGAGATGAGTCATCAGAAAAGTGGAGTAAGTTGGCATTGCTCTTTGTTGTGATATTTGGCTCGACCCTATTATTTGAATTGAAAAGGAAGTCATGATGAGTGGTTTGCAGTTCGCTGAGTATATTACGGCAAATGTTAAGGCTGGTGTTTGGGAGTATAAAATAATTCAAGGGACGTATGATCCTAATAATTATCAGTCGGTTGCAGACCTTGCAGATACGGTTGCAGGGATTGCTAACGCAATTAAAGAGACCGAGCTGGGTGAGAAATTAGGCATCACAGCAGGTGCATTTTCAGCATATTATGCTGTTAGAGAGTTTTCTGAATTAAAGCCGGAGGATCCACTTTATTTAGCTAAAGTGGCTGAGTTTGTTGCCGGTGCTGGCTCTTTTCTACTTTCAGTCGCAAGTGCTCTTGGTAAATCGCCATTCCCACAAGCCCGTGCCTTAGCCGTTGCGCTTGATGCTGCGTCAGTAATACTGGATGCTGTGATACAACATTTTGAAGTTTCGCAAAGAGATATCGCACGCTTTAATGAAGAGCAGGCACGGCTTCAAGCGTCAATAGAACGTTTGGATGTAATGCGGCAGGCGACTTTAGCGCACCTCGAAAATGAGAGCTCCGCTATATTTAAGGAGTTTTCTGAAGTTTATGATCCGGCTAAGATAAAACTGGACGTGCTTCGAGACTACGAATTTAAGTCTGGCACTGGTTACCAGTTGCTTGATAGTCTAGCAAGAAAGCTTATAGCATCTATTAATTCTGCAGGTATTTCCACTAGTGGAGCAACCCCGGAACTATTCAATGCTTTTTATTTGGATCTGAAATTGGCAGAGCTTGCGAGAGGGGAGCATGTAAATTTCGAAGCTGTAGAGAGCTTTTATAAACTACTTTCTGAAAATGGGTTGGATGAGCTAAGAGATATAGTTGGAGATTATAAAGCTCAACTTGCGGTCGTGCTGGAATCACTTGGGCTGGGAGGTAAGTTTAGCTCTTCAGGAAATGATGTGATTTTAGCTACATCCAGTGGGGGGGTTATGGATGGCCAAGCCGGAAATGATACCTATGTATTGGATGGGTTGTCTGGGCATAAATATATATATGATTTGGAAGGCAACAACAAGATCCAAATATCAGGCTCTACAGTCGGTGAAATCAAGCGACTGAATGGCTCGGGTAGTGAGGGTCTTGTGTACGAAGACTCCCAAGGGAATACGTACACACAAGTACCATCTGCACGTGGTGCATTTTTTGATCTTGTCATCAAGTTAAAGAATGGCGGTTCGGTCACTGTAATACATTGGAGTGCCTCACCTTCAAATTTCGGCCTTCGACTTGTTTCAGGTGAGGAGGGAGATGCGCCTGTAGCGCCTGAGGTATCTTCTTCCGCCTATGTTGTGAGCCCAGATAAAATTGGCGTCGCACAGTACAAGGATTCCTCTGGAAATATTACTGAAACACCTTATTATTTAGAGACCACCTACGACGATCGTGAGGCGACCAAGGGCCTCAAAGATGATTTGGGCAATAGCTTGGATCAGTCTCAGTTTAATAACCGCGAATTGATTTTCGATGCGGCGGTGTGGAGTGGATCTAATCATGCAAATACCCAGTTTGAGGGTGGAAATCTTAACGATGTTCTAAAAGGGAATGCAGGAGGTAATACTTTAATTGGTGGTAAAGGGGACGACAATATAAGCGGGGGAGATGGGTTTGACATACTCATCGGTTCCGACGGTGATGATTATATTGATGGCGGCAATGGAATCGACTTTATCTTTCTCGATAATCATGAAGACTTGGATGGTGGAGAGGGTGGTAATGATTATGCTCAAGGTGGAGAAGGTAGGGATTTTATTAGTGGCGGTGGTGGCGATGACTACATTGACGGTGGGGAAGGTGATAACAGCCTTGCGGGCGGGGTCGGTAGAGATACTCTGATAGGAGGGGCAGGTAGTGACTCCCTATATGGTGATGGGTACATCGAACTCGCCATAGATGGCGCAGGAAGCCTGGCAACCCCACGGCTCGGTAGCGACTACAGCGAGACTAAGGAAAATTACAATGACACCATCCTCGCGGGGGATGGGGACAATCAGGTAACTGCCGGCGCAGGTGATGACTACATCGTTACTGGTGCTGGCAAAGATTTGATCCACGCTGACTTGACGGTTAAAGATAAATACGCGAATGGCTTGGATTTTGGTTATGTCGAGCTCCCAGCGTATTTGCATGGCAATGACACAGTTTTATCTGGCGCGGGGGACGATCAGGTTCTCGGAGGCGGTGGCAACGACCTAATCAACGGTGGCGCCGGGGATGACTTACTCTGGGGAGATGATGAAGACGGCAACGGCGTAAAGGTTGTAGGTAATGATACCGTTCTTGGCGGTGACGGCGCAGATCAAATAACTGGAGGTGGGGGGGACGATCATCTTTATGGGGAGGCTGGTGACGATCGCATCTGGGGGAATGCCGGTAATGATTATATAGATGGAGGAGACGGTGTAGATCGCCTTATGGGGGAGACGGGCGACGACACGATCAACGGTGGCGCCGGAGATGATTCTCTTTGGGGGGGGGATGGGAGCGATGTGCTCAGTGGCGGAGCAGGTGATGATTATGTAGACGGGCGCGACGGCGATGATTTGCTTTTAGGTGGTGACGGTAACGATAAGTTACTGGCAGGGGCCGGCAATGACACTCTTTTTGGTGGCTCGGGTGATGATAAAGTACAGGACTGGTTTGATACTAACTCCGACGATCAGAATATTTTGTATGGCGAAGAGGGTAATGATACGGTTCTATCGGCCTTAGGCCAAGATACTCTTTACGGCGGCGATGGTGATGACCATCTTCAGTCAGGAGCATCCGATGATCTTTTATTTGGAGAGTCGGGAAGCGATGCTCTTCTCGGTCAGGAAGGCGATGATATTTTAATCGGCGGCCTTGGAGATGATTATCTCTTTGGTGGGTCTGGCGACGATACTTATCGATTTGAGAAGGGTGACGGTATCGACTTCATACGAGACGATTCTGGGTCAATGACGTTAGTGTTTGGTCGTGGTGTCAATCAAGACTCCATTCAGATTCAACAAAGTCCGCATACAACGTACATAATTTACGGTTCTGATCGAATTGCTATGCCGAATAGCTCGTTCCTGAAAATCAGTGAAGTTAAGCTTTTTGACGGAACTGTCTTCGGTTTAGATGAGTTGCTCGGCCTGATTGAACTGAATAGTAGGAAGGTTTCTCAATCCATAAGTGATGTGATGTCGTCAGGGCAGTTTCAGGGGAATATTCTTGATCAATTTTCTTGGTTCGGAGGGCAGCTTCTTGGCGTCAATTCGAATACAGTAGGAATAGATTTAAACGACCCTGCATCATGGTTTGCATTAGGCGCAGTTTCATTGAGTGGCCCAATGCTCTATTACAAGGATGAGAACGGAAATATTCTAGCTCCAGTGACGGACGCAGAGGGCAATGCGCAAGTCCCGGTAGGTGCCGTTACAGAGTATGTGCTTTGGCCTGATGGCAGTATTTCATCAAAACCTGCGAATCCTGTTTCGGAAAATTCTGCTATTTCCGATCCTGATGCTTCTCCTGCTCCCGTTGTTGGTGCCACTGGTGATACCTCGGGCGTCAGCAATGATGACCAGATCATTGAAGGCTCGACATCTGACGATTCACTATCTGGTGGGGTTGGCAACGATCTTTTGAAGGGTGGTGACGGTGACGACTCCATCTCAGGAGGAGCGGATAACGACCTAGTCTTTGGTGGGAATGGTAATGACTCCTTAACCGGTGATGTGGGTGATGATCTGCTGGACGGCGGCGCAGGCGATGATTCGTTAGAGGGCGGCGAGGGAACAGATACCTTAGATGGTAAAGACGGAAATGACTTGCTTTTTGGAGGTGCTGGTAACGATCAACTTACGGGTGGCGCTGGTAACGACACGCTCAATGGCGGGCATGGAGATGATGTCTATAGGTTCGGTCTTGGCGATGGCCAAGACACAATAGACAATTCTGAATCCGGCAGCGGCTTAGATGCTATTAGGTTCCTAGACGACATTGAGCCATCCGATGTTGTTGTTAAACGTAAGGGCGATGATTTAATCCTGTCTATTTCAAATACTACAGATGCTATTCGTGTTCTCGGTTACTTTGATAGTGATGGCAATACAGAAAATGCAATTGAGCTAATTCAGTTTTCCGGGGTAAATACGACTTGGAGTGTTGAAGATGTCAAGCGTATGGCTATCATCGGTTCTGAAGGCAGTGACGAATTAACTGGCTATGATGATTCTAATGACAATTTGATTGGCGGGGGTGGTGGTGACAGTCTGATAGGAAAGAACGGAAACGATACGCTTGAGGGGGGGGCGGGTGACGATACTATCGATGGCGGCTGGGGCGATGATACATACTATTTTAAAGTAGGGGATGGCAACGACCGCATCATTGATAGCAGTGGTGTATCGACGCTATTCTTCGAAGGCGCATCCAAAAGTGATATTGTTGGTCGTAGGGACAATGATTGGCTGATATTGGAGAATACAAAGAGTGGTGATCGGATATCGATCCAGAGTTATTTTAGTTACCACGGCTTGATTACGGGTAGGGTAGTTGCGAAGTTCTCTGATGGGACGGCATTAAGCGGCGAAGAGATAGACGCACTGGTTTTAATTGGGACTGACTCAGCCGAGGAGCTTGTAGGTTATGAATCCGATGACCTAATCCAAGGTGGGAAGGGTAGCGATCGATTGAAAGGTCGAGCTGGAAACGATATATATCATTTCGAAGTTGGGGATGGGGCTGACCGAATTGTCAACGACGATTATGAGGCTGATAGTTTTGACTTGATTCGTTTTGGTGCGGGCGTTTCACCTGAAGTCGTCAAGCTCGAAAGGGTTGATTACGATAATTTAATAATACGTTATGGAGACGGTGACAGCGTCACTGTAGAGAGTTTCTTTGGTTTTCTTGGGGAAGGGGAAAATTCTCCGGGTGCCATTGATCAAGTATTATTTGCTGACGGAACTGCTTGGAGTCGGCGGCAAATATTAGAGGCTGCTTTAATTGGCAATGACGCTGATAATGACATTAAGGCCTATAGCACTGATGATTTGTTAGAGGGTGGGCATGGTAACGACACCCTCAGAGGGGGGGCAGGTAATGACATCTACCGTTACCGCCTAGGTGATGGAAGCGATGTAATACTTGAAAGCTCTGGTAATGATGAGCTACTTCTAACGGATCTAAATATTGATCAAGTTAAGCTATGGAGGCAGGATACCGATCTGTTGGTTGCAGTCAATGGCAGCAACGATACGATTCGAATTACTGGTCATTTCAATCATGGGAATAAGCTCTCTAGTCCGGAGGGAATCGAGAAAATACGATTCGCAGATGGGAGCTCACTGACTGGCCTTCAGATATCCTTACAAGTTACTGCAGGAACGCCCAATGATGATTATCTTACCGCGCACCCAGATGATGATGTGATTGATGCGGGAGCCGGAAATGACACGGTATTGGGGCTAGATGGTCATGACACTCTAAATGGCGCAGCTGGCATGGATAGCTTGGAGGGAGGACGTGGCAATGATGTTCTTTCTGGCGGCGCTGGTGATGATTACCTTAATGGCGGGGAGGGAGATGACAATCTGAGCGGAGATGATGGTGCAGACACAATCTATGGGGGGGCAGGGATTGACTATATTCTCGGTGGAGCTGGTGACGACTCTCTTTTCGGTAACGGCACACTTAGTGGCGGGCAAGGTAACGATGTACTTCAAGGATCAGGGCAGTTAACGGGCGGTGATGGTAATGACACTCTGAGGGGCGAAGCATTTGACTCCCTGCAGGGGGGCGCTGGCGATGATCTAATCGAGGCTTACAGCGATCCGTGGAATCAAGGCAGCA
Organism: Pseudomonas sp. URMO17WK12:I2; assembly: GCF_003253735.1. Lineage (GTDB taxonomy): Bacteria > Pseudomonadota > Gammaproteobacteria > Pseudomonadales > Pseudomonadaceae > Aquipseudomonas. Next base: position 151,388 of record NZ_QKYW01000003.1, read on the forward strand.
ACAGCATTGAGGGTGGCGTGGGTAGTGACACTCTCCATGGTTCCTTCGGCGAAGACACCTACATCTTTAATCTGGGCGATGGCCATGACCTTCTGATCGAGCGCCGTGCGAATGAGGCCTACAGTAACATTGAGCCAACTGCAGATACCTTGAGCTTTGGTGAAGGTATTTCGGCCAACGATCTGAGCTTCCACCGCCGTGGTCTGGACATGCTCATCGAGCATGCCAACGGTGTTGACTCGATCACAATACAGAATTGGTTCAGGGAGCCCAGTGATCACTTCAAGCTGGAGCATTTCCTATTTGCGGACGGTGGTGAGCTGACTACGGCCGATGTTGAGAGCCGAGTAGTTTGGCAAGGAACTTCCGGAGTCGACCGTATCGTCGGCTACCGCGATCTCAGTGAAAAGATCCGCCTTGGTGGTGGCGACGATCAAGCTTGGGGCCGCGCTGGCGACGATGTCATTCACGGCGAGGCTGGCAACGACTACTTGGACGGCGAAGCTGGTAACGACACCCTCTATGGCGGCGCAGGCAGCGACCAGTTGACGGGCGGCGTCGGTGACGATCTGCTGGTCGGCGGTACTGGCGACGATAAATACGTCTACACGCTGGGTGACGGCGTTGAAACAGTCGACAACACCGGCGGCGGCAATGATGGGGTCTTCTTTAGCGGCGGCATTGATGAATCGCGTTTGACCTTTAGTCGCGACGGCGACGACCTGCTGATCCTGGTGGACGAAGACGCTGAACAATCGGTTCGGGTTACAGGCCACTTCCTTGGTGGAGATAAAGCAATCAGCTACGTACAGCCAGATGGTGGGTTCCTGATCAACGCTTCCAGGATCGCGCAAATTATCGCCGCCGGCGATCTTCCAGATGGATTCGATACGCTGATTGAAGGTACTGCCGCAGCTGAGCAATTAGTAGGTGGGCAAGGGCGTGATTTGATTCGCGGTTTGGTCGGTAATGACACGGTATTTGGCATGGGTGGCAATGACCGAATCGAGGGCGGCGATGGCAACGACTACCTCTCCGGCGGCAACGGCTCGCAGAGTGGTTCAGGTAGCGACACCCTCATTGGGGGCATTGGCAATGACGTGCTCGATGGCGAGGATGGTGATGACCATCTGGCCGGTGGCGCGGGTGACGATCAGTACTACTACCGTGCTGGCGGGGGTGTCGATGTTATCGACAACAGCAGTGGTGGTTTCGACGGTGCCTTCTTTATCGGTGTCGCGCGCACTCGGTTGAGCTTCCACCGCGATGGTGACGATCTGGTGATATTGGTCGACGGTGATATCAAGCAGCAGGTGAAAGTGTCCGATCACTTCCTGGGTGGCGACTTTGCCATTGATTACGTTCAGCCCGATGGTGGCAACTACATCACTGCCGCGCAGATTGCAGGTCTACTGACGACGCTACCAGGTGGCGGCACTGGTAACCCAGATGAGAATGAGGAGCCTGGTGGTGGCACCGCCCCAGGAGGCGAGCAGCCTCCGGTCGCTGGTCTCGGCGGTGATGACGTCCTGACGGGCACTGCAGCCAATGATGTGTTAATTGGAGGCGCTGGTAAGGACACCCTGAATGGTGGTGCGGGTAATGACCGGCTGCTGGGTGGTATCGGCGACGATACCTATGTATACACCGCTGGCCAGGACGTAGTTGAAGAATTGGGTGGCAACGACACTCTGCGTTTCGCAAACGGCATTACCTTCAATCAGGTCGCGTCTGGCCTGAGCAAGTCGGGCAATGACCTCATCCTGAAGGTTAATGGCAGCACAGCGAATCAGGTCACTCTTAAGGATTTCTTCCTAGGTGGTGACAATCTTGTCGAGACCTTCACTTTCGAGACAGGTGGCCAGCTCACCGCTGCGCAGATTTTCGGTGCGTTCGGCCTGGCCATGCCTTCATCGCCAACGTCCGCTTTTGACAACATTGTGCAGGGTACTGGTGGTGACGATGGAGCGCTCAATGGCAGTGCTCAGCGTGACCTGATGCAAGGCTTCAACGGCAATGACCAACTGTTTGGGGGGGCGGGCAATGATCGCCTCGAAGGTGGCAACGGCAACGACACGCTCAACGGCGGTGCTGGAAATGATGCCCTGGTCGGCGGTCGGGGCGATGACACTTATGTGTTCGCCGCAGGCGGTGGCCAGGACGTCATCGACAACATCGGTGGTGGCTTCGACACCTTGCGTTTCGATGGCATCACATTCAACCAAGTCTCCAGCGGGCTGATGAAAAGCGGCAACGATCTGGTGCTGAAGGTCAGCGGCGGTAGCGATCAAGTCACACTGAAAAACTGGTTCTTGGGTGGCGACCATGTGGTCGACGTAATCAGCTTCGCTTCGGGCGGTCAGCTGACTGCTGCCCAGCTGTTCGGTGCTTTCGGTCTGACGAATCCGGACACCAAGGGTTCGCCTAACTATCAAGGTGTTCCTGACGAGCGTTCCTTCGGCACCATCCTGGCAGGACAGGCTGGTGATCAAAACATCATTGGCTCGTCCGATGCTGACTTGATCGATGGCGGCGCTGGCAATGATAAGCTACGCGGAGGTAAGGGCAACGATTACCTGCTCGGCGGTGACGGTAGCGATACTTATTACTTCGCTGCTGGTGACGGGCAGGATGTGATCAACAACCTGTCCAATACGCCGGCGGATAATGATGCGCTGAGTATCGAAGGTATTACCCGCGATAACCTCTGGCTGTCTCGCCAGGGTAATAACTTGGTTATTGACGTACGCGGCTCAGCGGACAGCGTCACTGTTCAGGATTGGTATACCAATTCGGCTCAGCGTCTGGATATCATCCAGGCTGGCAGCTCTTCTTTGTACGCCAATCAGGTCGATAACCTCGTCAGCGCCATGGCTGCTTTCGGCGCACCTGCTGGAGGTGAGATCAATCTGACGCAAGCGCAGAGAGATCAGCTCAATGTCGCTATAGCTGCTAACTGGCAGTAAAACCAAAAAGGGCCGTAGCTCCTGCTTTGGCAGGGGCTACGGCCCTTTTTCTATTGCGCTTGGGCATTTAGCTGTCTAGTTGTTCAAAACTTAGACGGTCTCTTGTGGTGGCTTGGCGAATTGCTCGCCAAGCCATTCACTCGATCACTGCCAGTTGGCTGCGATCACCAGATTCAGCTCATCTCGCTGGGCCGTGGTGAGATTACCCTCAGCACCCGCTGGTACGCCGAAAGCGGCCATCGCATCCACCAGCCCTTGTACCTGGCTGTCCAGCAAGGTCTTGCCATCGGCAGACTTGAACTGGTCGAGCTGATAGGCGCTCCCGCTGTACCAGTTCGAGATGGTTATCCGCTCCGTACCATCGATCAGGCTGACATCCAGATTGTTGCCGCTCTGGCGGAACCAGAGTTGCTCTGCTGATATACCTTCGCTGAATGACAGGGTGTCTAAGCTGTCGGCAGTCGCTTCGGAGTTGTCGATTTTGTCCTGTCCGTCACCGCGGCCAAACAGGTAGGTGTCAGAACCGGCACCACCTATGAGGGTATCGTTTCCGGCACCGCCCTGAAGCAGGTCATCACCGAATCCGCCATGCATCCAATCGTCTCCCGCGCCGCCCAGTAAGGTGTCATTGCCGTTAACACCACGCAGGGTGTCATTGCCAAGGCCGCCCGAGAGCAGATCGTTCAGAGGGAAGCCGATCCGGACATCGTTGCCATCACCCCCGGTCAAGAATGACTGATGGAGCTGCTGGTAGGTCACGACACTGCCGTCAGCGAAGCGTATTTCTTCGATCACATGGCTTGCGAAGCGGAAATAGCCATACACGCTGATGCTGTCAGTCGAACCTTTGAGCTGGAGGCTGAGATTGCCATCCGCATGGCTGAATAGGATGTCCTCGGCTGTAATGCCTTCGCCGAAGACGATGGCATCGACACTGCCGGAGGCCACATCCACGTCGGCGATAGTGTCCTGGCCCCAGCCGCGGGCAAAGAGATAGACATCGTTGCCGTAACCGCCCTGCAGGTTGTCGTTGCCAGGCCCGCCATCGAGGGTGTCGTTGCCACCTAGAGCAGTTAGCGAATCGTTGCCTAGGCCGCCGACAATCAGGTCGTCAAAGTTGTATCCGGCCAGCCAATCGTTTCCGTCACTGCCTTGCATCGATTGAGTGCGTAACTGCTCAGCGTTCCAAACGGTGCCGTCGGCGAAACGGACTTCATCTACGATGTTCGTGGCGCTCCAGCCACCGACGAGCGCATTGGTGACGGTGATGTGGTCATCGCTGCCCTTGAGTGTCAATTGCAGGTCTGACCCAGACTTGCGGACGACTATATCGTTGGGCGATATCCCCATGCCAAACTCGATGGTGTCGTGTTTACCGGCTCCGGAGTCGAAGTTGGCCAGCGTGTCCTGACCCCAGCCTCGCTCGAACACATAAGTGTCATTGCCTGCTCCACCGCTGAGTGTATCGTTGCCGGCGCCACCGATCAGGCGATCAGCACCAGCGCCGCCCATGAGCCGGTTCGCCGCCTCGTTGCCGGTGAGCAGATTGTCCAGCGCATTGCCTGTGCCATTGATGGCCGTGGTGCCGGTGAGCAGCAGGTTCTCGATATTGTTACCGAGGGTCAGACTGACGCTGGATTCGATGGTATCGATGCCCGCACCAGCACTCTCGATCACTACATCGTCCAGCGAGTCCACCTGGTAGACGTCATCACCGGCTCCGCCTTCCATGCTGTCATTGCCCAGGCCACCGATCAGCCGATCATTTCCAGCACCGCCGAACAGCCTGTCATTACCTGCACCGCCGTCGAGGGTGTCATCGCCGCCCAAGCCGCGCAGGTCATCGTTTCCGTCATCACCGGAAATACTGTCATTGGTGGAGAAACCCAGCAGAGTGTCGTTGCCGGAAGAGCTCTGCAGCGTGCTGTTGCGGATGTAGTCGCCACTCCAGACGATGCCGTTGCCAAAGCGGACTTCCTCGATGGAGGCCGGGCCTTTGCCATCGCCCTGGAAGAAGTCGATGACGGTGAGCGTGTCCTGGGTGTTATTGCGGCTGAATACCAGGTCGTCGCCGGCACGACGGAAGCTGATGTGCTCGGGGTTGAAGGCCGCGAACTCGATGACGTCTTGCTTGCCGACATCATCGTCCTGGTTGTGGATGACATCCTGCCCCCAGTCGTTGTCGAACACGTAGGTATCGTTACCCGTACCGCCGATCAAGGTGTCGCTGCCAAAGCCGCCGTTAAGGCGATCGTCACCGGCGTCACCGCGCAACAGGTTGTTGCCGTCGCCACCGCGGAGGTCATTGCTCAGCGTATTGCCGATCCCTTCTACCGCTGGCCCGCTGAGGTTCAGGTTTTCGACGTTGTCACCTAGGGTCCAGGAGGCGCGTGATTCGATCGTGTCGATGCCGCCATCCACGCCCTCGATCACAATGTCATCTGCATCCACCCAATAGCGGTCATCTCCTGCACCGCCAATCAGCGTATCGGCGCCGATGTCGCCACTTAGCAGGTCATCGCCATCACCACCGTCCAGCAGGTCGTTCCCCGCGCCGCCGTAAAGCGTGTCGTTGCCTGCCAGGCCGGACAGGCTATCGTTGCCGGCGTAGCCGTTGAGCAGGTCGGCAGTGGCGAACCCAATCAGGCTGTCGTTGCCTGAATCTCCCTGCAGCACTTGTGATCGGAGCTGCTCAGGTAGCCACTGGGTGCCGTCGGCGAAGCTGATCTGCTCCACCGTGCCAGCGCCCTCAGCGGCGAAGTAACCCACGACACGGATGCTGTCGGTGCTGCCCAATAACTTCAACAGCAGGTCGTCACCTTCGTGGCTGACCATGATTTCGCCAGGCGTGATCCCTGCCGCGAACTCGATGACATCCCGTGCACCCTCGGTGTCCAAGATCACATCCTGACCCCAGCCCCGGGCGAAGGTGTAGAGGTCATTACCCGAGCCACCTAGCAGCTGGTCGTTGCCCGTACCGCCCACCAAGCGATCATCGCCGAAACCACCAGCGATCGAATCGTTTCCGCTGCCACCATCGAGCGTATCGTTGCCACTGCCACCGATGATGCTGTCGTTGCCGGCGCCGCCGCTGATCATATCCGCACTGGCATAGCCGGTGAGGGTGTCGTTACCGCTGGTGCCTTGCAAGGCCATCGCCTTGATGGTCGAGACGCTCCAGCGGGTACCGTTGGCGAAGCGGATCTCGTCCACCGCATGGGAGGTGGCACCATCGTTCTGGAAGTAGTTGGTAACCGTGATGCGGTCAGCGCTGCCATTGAGGCTCAGCACCAGGTTGCTTCCGCTTCGTGAGGCGCGGATGTCGCCTGGCTGGATGTCCGCAGCGAACTCGATGGCATCCAGACCGTTCGAGAGGGACTCGTAGTTCTGCACCGTATCGGCGCCCCAGCCTCGGGCGAAGCGGTAAACATCATTGCCGATGCCGCCTTCGAGGGTGTCATTGCCACCTTCGCCGCTCAGCGTGTCATTGCCGGCATTGCCGACCAGATAGTTGGCCCCCTGATTGCCGGTGATCAGGTTGTTCGCGGAGTTGCCGATGCCGGTCAGGTTGCCATTGCCAGTCAGGCGCAGGTTTTCGACATTGGCGCTGAGCGGACTGGGAATGCTGATGCTGGACTCGATGGTGTCGATACCCTCGTTGGAATTTTCCAGGACCACATCGCCAAGCGAGTCGATCACATAGGTGTCGTTACCAAGGCCGCCGCGCATGGTGTCGTTGCCGGTACCGCCGTTCAGTACGTCGTTGCCGTCACCGCCGTATAACAGGTCGTTACCTTCCGCGCCGTTGAGGGTGTCGTTTCCCGCTCCGCCATCCAGCGTATCGGCGGTGTTGAAGCCGTTGAGCAGATCGTCTCCATTCTCCCCACGCAGCGTCAGGGCTCGCACTTGGCCGAAGCTCCAGAGCTGGCCATTGGCGAAGCGGATCTCTTCAATGGCGTTGGCGCCCGTGCCGTTGTTGAGGAAATAGCCGACCACGCGGACAGAGTCCGTCGAATTCTTGAGCTTGAGAATCAGGTCTCCGCTCTGGTGCAGCGCCTGGATATCGCTTGGCATGATGCCGGTAGCGAACCGGATGACATCCAGCCCATTGCCGTTATCGGCGATGGTGTCCTGCCCCCAGCCTCGGCTGAAGAAGTAAGTGTCGTTGCCGACGCCTCCGCTGAGCTGGTCGTTACCGGCGCCACCGTCGAGGTAGTCGTTGCCTGCGCCGCCCTCGAGCTTGTTGTTGCCCGCATTGCCAATGACTTCGTTGTTCAGCTCGTTACCAAAACCGTCGATATTCTCGGTACCGGTAAGAACCAGGTTTTCAAGGGCATAACCCAGGCCGAAGCTGATGCTGCTGCGCACTGTGTCCAGCCCGCCGTCGGGCGTTTCGTAAATCGAGGATTTGTTTTGGTCAATGACATAGGTGTCATTACCCATCCCGCCAATCAGCTGATTGAAACCGTCTCCGCCATCGAGCCAGTCGTCACCATCTCCCCCGATTAACTCATCGTCGCCCGAACCGCCATAAAGACTATCGTTGCCAGTGCCGCCTTCCAGCTTGTCATTGCCGTCCAGGCCATAGAGGCGGTCGTTACCGGCCTCACCCTTGAGACGATTGTTGCCCACGTTGCCGGTGATTTCGTTGTCAAGCTGGTTGCCGTTGCCATCGATATGGGCACTACCGGTCAGAACGAGATTTTCGAGAGCGTAGCCAAGCATGTGGGTCGCGCTGCTGCGCACCGTATCAATCCCGCCATTATTGTTCTCGACAATGGAGGTGTAGTTTTGACCCATTACGTAGGTGTCATTACCCATGCCACCGATTAGCTGGTCATAGCCTTCGCCGCCATCGAGCCAATCGTCACCGTCGCCGCCGTTGAGGGTGTCGTTGCCCGCACCGCCGTACAGCGTGTCATTACCCGCGCCGCCATCCAGACGGTCATTGCCTGCGTCGCCATAGAGGGTGTCGTTACCCATGCCTCCTTCCAGGACGTCATCACCTTCCATACCATTGAGGAGGTCGTTGCCCTCTCTACCATCGAGGTAGTTGTTGCCGGCATTGCCGGTTACTTCGTTATTCAGGTCATTGCCGAAACCGTCGCTATTCGCGCTGCCGGTCAGGATCAGATTTTCGAGGGCGTAATTGAGCCAGTGGTGCGTTCTGCTGCGTACCGTATCGATACCGCCGTCAGCGTCTTCCTGAATGAAGCTGCTGGGTTGATCGACTACGTAGGTGTCATTACCCATCCCGCCGATGAGCTGGTTGTGGCCTTCGCCGCCATCGAGCCAGTCATCACCATCACCACCGATCAGCGTATCGTCGCCCGCACCACCGTACAGCGTGTCATCGCCTACTCCACCCTCCAGCAGATCGTTGCTGCCAAGACCAAAGAGCTGATCATTGCCTAGTCCTCCTGAGAGGGTGTCGGGAGCCTCTGTTCCTCTAAGGACCTCATTGGAGTTCAGCCTCTGCCAGACTTCATAAGGTGACCATGTTTGGTCAGAAAACCGAATTAGCTCGAGAGCAGCATGAAAGTTATCACCTGAGAGAAAATAGTTGCTGATGGTGACCCTATCGCTCGTGCCTTGGCGGAGCAGGATCAGATCATTGTCTATTCTGTTGAGCTTAATGCTGGTCGAGGCGACGTCGATTATTTCGAGTATATCGAAGCCATCGTTAGCTCCCTCATGGATCAACACCTGCCCCCAATTGCCCGTCAAACGATAGACATCGCTGCCTTGGCCGCCGATCAGGGTGTCGAATCCAAGGCCGCCTACCAGTGTGTCATCGCCTTCACCGCCCAGAAGTAGATCGTCACCTTGGTAGCCATTCAGCAGGTCATCGCCAGCACCACCTTCCAGAGTGTCTGCTGCAGCACCACCGAGCAATGCATCTGCTCCAGGAGTACCGACCATGAGCACCCCCTGAGGGGCGTTCTCCACCCTCATCCTTACTTCGTAAGGTGGCCAATGGAGGCCGTTGGCGAAGACGATCTCTGTGATTTCCATCGGACCGTTGCTGGAAAAGTAGTTGCGCACAATGACCTGGTCATTCGAGTTGACCAGGCTCAGCACCAGGTCATTATCGATACGCCGGCAATTGACATCATCCGGCATGATGCCCACGTCGAATTCGAGGCGATTGACGAATCCATCACCCCCCGCGTCGTCGATCACGTCGCGCCCGCCACCACGACTGAAGCGATAGGTATCCGCTCCCTGGCCGCCCCGCAGCGTATCGTTGCCCAAGCCGCCGGACAGCGTGTCAGAACCCGCTCCGCCAATCAGAAGGTCATCACCTCCCAGGCCGGAAATCTGGTCTGCAACATCGCTGCCGAGCAGGGTGTCGTTGCCGTTCGTGCCTTGAATATCCATAGCCACTCCTTTGATGGATCACCACAATCGAACACGCCCGCGGTCTCGGCTGATATGTCAGCCAAGTGCACGGGCGTGGTTTTAAAAAGGCTTAACGCCTCGAATGCATTCAGGCAGGTATCGCTGCCAGGTCGATGCCGAGCACCTTCAGGTATCCGGCGACACCGTTGTCCGTCGAGTAATTCTGGGCGGTGATCGCCGCCTGCTGTCTGAGGGGCTGAAAGCGATCAGGCTGCGTTAGGGCCAGCAGGGCCTTTTCGGCGATTTGTCCGCTGTCGAAGAAGTCCACTAGTACGCCGTTATGCCCATCCTGGATTACCTCACGTACTGGCGCGGTGTCTGAGCCGATGATCAGGCAGCCGCTGGCCATCGCCTCCAGCAGTGACCAGGACAGCACGAAAGGGTAGGTGAGGTAGATATGAGTGGCGGAGACCTGCAGTACCCGCTTGTAGGTGGAGTAGGGCAGCTTGCCGAGAAAGTGTACGCGCGACCTGTCGAAAGAGTTTTCCGCCAGTAGTTTGCTGCGCCAGTTGGTAGCGTCCTTCGGCCGGCTGCCGTAACTGACATCGTCACCGCCAACCACCACGACCTGGCAGCTCGGATGCGTCTCGAGAATAGTCGGCAAGGCGCGCATGAAACTGTGGAAGCCCCTGTAGGGCTCAAGGTTGCGCGCCACATAAGTCACGATAGGCTGCCCAGCCTTCAGCACTTGGCCTGTTGGTAGCTCCAGTGTGGCCTCGGGATCGTAGCCAAGGCCGGCCAGGTCGATGCCCTCGTGGATCACCTGAATTCCATCACGATAGGCGGCGGGATGCAGGCTGCGCTGCCAATGTGTCGGGGTAATGGCCTGGTCGCAGTTTTCCAGGTTGAGCAGGTGCAGGGCGTTGCGGGTGCGGATGCTCGCGGCGCCATTGGCGTCGAAGGGAAACTCAGGGTCGAACCCGGCATCCGCGCCACGGGCCTGATAGTAGTACTCGCAGAAGTGAATCAATCGCGCCGAAGGAAAGGCCTCCTTGACGAACAGGCTTTCCCCCCAGCCAGGGTGAGCGATCACTACGTCCGGCTGATAGCCCTTGGCCTTGAGGTCCAGCAGCAGGCGTAGCACCTGCTGGCCGTGCAGCACGCCGTCTTCAAAGCTGCGTACGTAAGGGTGTGTCTGCGGGCTCGCTTTACGATGGGGGGTGTAGCGCAGCAACTTTACGCCCGGCAGCCCGGGAGCCTGTTCTCGCCCGATGGCTAGAACCTCGGTGTCGGCCCGACGGGCAAGATTCAAGGCGATATGGCGGAATTGACCAGGAAAATTCTGGTGTATGAAAAGCACGCGCATCCAGCAGCACTCCTTGGCAATTCTGGCATTTCCATATGGTCCAGCAGCACCTTCACAGGGTGGCATTGCGCCAGTGGCCAAGCATGAACTCAGTTCGAGATAGAGGGAAGAGGTGGGTGTGACGGATCTCACTATTTGATGACGGACAGTTGTGGGAACAAAGTGGCCGTCCATGACGAGGTAACGGAGAGCGATAAAAAGCGTCGCTTGCAACCATAGGCACAGCAAAATGTTGCCCAGGCGACAGCACATTACAGCCAGCCGTCAGCCGGGCTGGAACGGCCAGGGCATTTGCGGCAAAATCGTTAGCCTTGCAACTAATGGGTTTCGTCTCTACCCGAGATGTGCCCGCAATAAGGGTTCGCGCCATAAGGGCGAACGACGTTTCCCTCTATCCATCGGGATTCCCTCTCTCAACTCCGTTTTAGTGATGTGGTATTTCCTTCGATGACTTCTCTGAAAAGCCAGGATGTGCTCGCCCTGGGGTTTATGACTTTTGCCCTGTTCGTCGGGGCCGGCAACATCATTTTTCCGCCTATCGTCGGCCTGCAGGCCGGGCCCCATGTCTGGCTGGCTGCGCTGGGTTTCCTGATCACCGCCGTGGGGCTGCCGGTCATCACTCTGGTCGCACTGGCCAAGGTCGGTGGCGCCATGGATGCGCTAAGCACTCCCATCGGGCGCGCGGCTGGTGTGGTGCTGGGTGTGGTCTGCTACCTGGCGGTCGGTCCGCTGTTCGCCACACCGCGCACTGCCACGGTGTCGTTCGAGGTGGGCCTGGCGCCGTTGACCGGTGAAAGCCCGCTGGCCCTGTTCATCTACAGCCTGGTGTATTTCGCCATCGTGCTGGGCGTGTCGCTCTATCCGGGGCGTCTGCTGGACACGGTCGGCCGCGTGCTCGGGCCGATGAAGATTCTCGCCCTGCTGATCCTCGGTGGCACGGCATTCGTGCTGACGCCCGATGGCGTGGGTTCGGCGACCGCGGCCTATGAGGCTGCGCCATTCTCCCAGGGCTTCATCAATGGTTACCTGACCATGGATACCCTGGGCGCGCTGGTGTTCGGCATCGTGATCGTCAACGCCATTCGCTCGCGCGGCGTTACCTCGCCGCAGCTGATCACCCGTTACGCGATCATCGCCGGGCTGATTGCCGGCGTCGGCCTGGCGCTGGTGTACATCAGCCTGTTCCGCCTCGGTGCCGGTAGCCACAGCATCGCCGAGGGCGCCACCAACGGCGCGGCCGTGCTGCACGCCTATGTGCAGCACACCTTCGGCGGTCTGGGCAGCGGCTTCCTGGCGGTGCTGATTTCCCTGGCGTGCCTGGTCACCGCCGTCGGCCTGACCTGCGCCTGCGCCGAGTACTTCAGCCGCCTGGTGCCGCTGTCCTACCGCAGCCTGGTGATCATTCTGGCGGCATTTTCGTTGTTGGTATCGAACCTGGGCCTGACCAAGCTGATCCAGATCTCGGTGCCGGTACTGACGGCGATCTACCCGCCGTGCATCGTGCTGATCGCCCTGAGCTTCTGCTGGGGGCTATGGCACGCGGCGGCCCGCGTCGTTGGCCCGGTGATGCTGGTAGCGACGCTGTTCGGTATCGTCGATGGCCTGAAAACCGCGGGGCTGGAGGGCTGGCTACCCGGCTGGCTGACCAGCTTGCCACTGGCCGAGCAGGGCCTGGCGTGGCTGCTGCCGTCGGCGCTGATGCTCGCACTTGCCAGCGGCTACGACTGGCTGCGTGGTAAGCCGCAGCACGCGATGGCCTAAGCCTTGATGCAGTCATGAAAGCCGCTCTCTGGAGCGGCTTTTTATTGCCTGGCGTGGCTATAATCCGCGGGTCTGCCGCTGACTCCTACTGATTGAAGAAGTGGGCGCGATCACTGGCAGGCCCCCGCACTACAAGGAATTTGCATGTCCATCAGCCAAGACTATCTCCACCACCTGATTGCCGCCTGTTGGTTTGTCCTGTGCTGGGCGGGCTACACCCGTTACGCCCATGCCAAGGGCCGCACCACACCCTGCCTGGCCAGCGTGTTGCACCTGTATCGCGAGGACTGGATGCGCCGCATGCTGCTGCGCGAGAACCGTATCGCCGATGCTAACGTGATCGGCAATCTCGAACGTAACGCCTCGTTTTTCGCCTCCAGTACGCTGATCATTCTGGCCGGTATCCTCACCGTGCTCGGCGCGTCGGATCGCGCCGTGTCGCTGCTCGCCGACCTGCCGTTCGTGCAGTCGGCCAGCCGCGGCATGTCGGAGGTCAAGTTGTTGTGCCTGGGTGTGGTATTCGTCTACGCCTTCTTCACCTTCAGCTGGTGCATGCGCCAGTACAACTTCGCTGCCGTGCTGGTGGGTTCGGCACCGATGATCGGCGAGCGGCATGTCACCGAGCAGGAGCGCAAGGCCTTCGCCGAGCGCACTGCGCGGGTCATCTCGATGGCCGCCAACCAGTTCAACTACGGCCTGCGCGCCTATTATTTCGGCATGGCGACCCTGGCGTGGTTCATCAACCCCTGGTTCTTCATGCTGGTCAGCACCGGCGTGGTGGTGGTGTTGTATCGCCGGGAATTTCACTCCGATGTACTGGAGGTGATGGTTTACACACAAACGCCGACGTTTGAGCCGGCCAAGGAGAAGAGCGAGTGAGCATTCCATTCTGGTGCATCTTCATCAGCGCGTTGCTGATCTTTATCGCCAAGGCGCCGTTGGCCAAGGCAATGAAGCAAGAGGGTGGGCAGTACGACAATCATCATCCGCGTGCCCAACAGGCACGCCTGACCGGTTTCGGTGCACGGGCGCTCGCCGCTCACCAGAACAGCTTCGAAGCCTTCCCGCTGTTTGCAGTGGCCGTGCTGATGGCACACGTTACCCAGAGCAGCGGTTGGCTGGTCGACTGGTTAGCCGTGATCTTCGTGATCGCGCGAGTGCTGTATCTGGTTTTCTACTGGGCCGACCTGCACTGGCAGCGCAGTGTGGTATGGGCAGTAGGGATGGGCTGTACGCTGTTGCTGATGCTTACACCAGCGATGCGTTGAGGCAGGAGAAGTAGCGGGGGAAGTAGGAGGGCGTTACCCGCAGCAGGCTGCGGGTAACGTGAAGATGTCAGCTTACTGCTGCTTCGGTGCAGCAGGCGCGGCTGGATCTGCAGGGGCTGCAGGCTCGGCCGGGGCGGTGGCTGGTGGGGTTTGAGCGTCTTCCTGTTGCTCTTTGGCAGCCTCTTGAGCAGCCTCTGCTTCTTTCTGTGCCGCTTCGTTGCTTTCTTTAGCAGCGTCGTTCATCGACTCTTGAGCTTCAGTGCGGGATTCCTGAGCATCTTGAGCTTTGTTTTCGGAAGGCTTGTCACAGGCCGCAAGGCCCAGCGTGGCAGCCAGCATGAAGGCGTAAGCGACTGATTTTTGCATGGTGGTGTTTCTCCTTAGGGTGAATGCCATTACGGTTTTTCGAGGCGCCAAAGGCGGGATAAGTTCACTGACTTTGTATCAATGCGCTTTTTTGTCCCATTCAAGCCCGTGAAAGCACCAATTCAGGGCCTGTCACGAAAAAGCGAAAAGGCTCGACGCGTCGATGGAATGCCCACGCCGTGATGATTATCGTGGCGCCTTTTGTGCGGTTGACTGTGCTCGGTCGACACCTGCTACTGATCTAAGGAAATCCAATGGATGCGTTGTTGATCCTGGCCGGCCTGCTGCTGATCCTCGTCGGCCTGGTGCTGTTGGTGATGCGCGGCTTCGCCACCAGCCTGCTGTGGGGCTGGGCATGCCTGCTGCCACCCCTGACGCTGCTGTTCATCGTACGGCACTGGCGCCGTGCCAAGCAGGCGTTGGGCTGCTGCGCCCTGGGCATGATTCCCTTGATCGTCGGGCTGGCGGTGATGGCGGGGCAGGATCCGCAACGCCTGGAAGCCATCATCGGCCTGCAGTGGCTGCAGCCCGAGCAGCCGGCATCCGGTGAGTTGGACATTCAGCTGCATGGCCAGCTCAATGGCGAGCCCTTCGCGCCGCAGGAAGGTGAGCTCATCGATGGTGTGCTCAGCCTGCGCGAGGGCCAGGATTTCTTCGCGCGTCGCGAACTGAGCATTCGCGGCCTGCCGGTTGGCGCCGATGGCTTGCGGCTGGATGTGCTGCCCGATGATCCGGGGCAATTGCCGGAAATCGAACTGAGCTGGTTGCTGCCCGATCAGGATCTGCCCGAGGCCCGTCAGCTCAAGGGCGGTTACACCTTGCACCTGGATCTGCGTCCCGAAGAGCCGAACCACCTGGTGGGCGAGTTCCACCTGGTGTTGCCGGCGCAATTCCAGACCACTCTGACCGGCAAGGTCGAGCTGTTCCGCAATGGCCTGCGTTACCAGCAGGGCAAGCTGGACCGCACGGTCGATTCGCGCGATACCCTCAGCTACCTGATAACCGACTACCTGCAGCGGCGCTTCGCCACCCGTGACGTCCAGCTCGCGCCGCTACCGCTGCACGACGTGACCACCGGCAGCCTGGCGCTCGACGTGCAGGCGCGGGTGGGTGGCCAGGAGCAGCGTTTACCCGTGCGCCTGAGCAAGCATCCGCAGCTTGGCTGGCGGATCGACGATGATCGTTTCCCCGAACTGTCCAGAAAGGATGATTCTGCTCCGAGCGCCGCTGCCGCCAAGCCTGTGGTGAGCCCGCCGCCAACGCAGCCCGATGCCCGCCCGGAGCTGACCCTGGCGCGCCTGATCGCTGAACCGGCGCGCTACGTCAACCAGTCCATGCGCCTGTTCAGCGAGAAGGGCAGCGCGGTTCAGGGCCAGTTCGCCGGCATCGACGAGCAGGGGCAACTGGTGCTGCGCCAGCGTCTGAATGGCTCGGGCGAGGCGCGCTTTACCATTGCGCCGGCAGATGTCGTGCATGTGGAACGCATCGACGAGTGACTTGAATTTTTCCGCGCCGCCCCCACCTGATAGGTCATCCGCCGTACCGCGGCTTAGCCATCAATGTGGAGTTAGATGACCATGAGTGTGGAAACTCAAAAAGAAACCCTGGGCTTCCAGACCGAGGTAAAGCAGCTGCTGCACCTCATGATTCACTCGCTGTATTCCAACAAGGAAATCTTCCTGCGCGAGTTGATCTCCAACGCCTCCGACGCCGTCGACAAGCTGCGTTTCGAGGCGCTGGCCAAGCCTGAGCTGCTCGAAGGTGGCTCCGATCTGAAAATCCGTGTGAGCTTCGACAAGGACGCCAAGACCGTCACCCTCGAAGACAACGGCATCGGCATGAGCCGCGAAGAAACCATCGCGCACCTGGGCACCATCGCCAAGTCCGGCACTGCCGACTTCCTGAAGAACCTCTCCGGCGACCAGAAGAAGGACTCGAGCCTGATCGGTCAATTCGGCGTGGGCTTCTATTCGGCGTTCATCGTCGCCGACAAGGTCGAGGTGTTCACCCGTCGCGCTGGTCTGTCGGCTGGCGAAGGCGTGCACTGGGCGTCCAAAGGCGAGGGCGACTTCGAGATCGCTACCGTCGAGAAGGCCGAGCGCGGCACCCGCATCGTGCTGCACCTGAAAAGCGGTGAAGAAGAGTTCGCCGATGGCTGGCGCCTGCGCAACGTCATCAAGAAGTACTCCGACCATATCGGCCTGCCGATCGAGCTGCCGAAGGAATTCCACGGCGAGGAGAAGGACAAGCCCGCGGAGCCCGAGTGGGAAGTGGTCAACCGCGCCAGCGCGCTGTGGACGCGCCCGCGTACCGAGGTTACCGACGAGCAGTACCAGGAGTTCTACAAACACGTCTCCCATGACTTCGACAACCCGCTGAGCTGGAGCCACAACAAGGTCGAAGGCAAGCTGGAATACACCTCGCTGCTGTACGTACCCGGCCGTGCGCCGTTCGACCTGTACCAGCGTGAAGCGCCGCGTGGCCTGAAGCTGTACGTGCAGCGCGTGTTCATCATGGACCAGGCCGACGAGTTCCTGCCGCTGTACCTGCGCTTCATCAAGGGTGTGGTCGACTCCAACGACCTGTCGCTGAACGTCTCGCGCGAGATCCTGCAGAAGGATCCGGTGATCGACTCCATGAAGTCGGCGCTGACCAAGCGCGTGCTCGACATGCTGGAGAAACTGGCCAAGAACGAGCCCGAGCAGTACAAGACGTTCTGGAAGAACTTCGGCCAGGTGCTCAAGGAAGGCCCGGCGGAAGACTTCGCCAACAAGGAGAAGATCGCCGGCCTGTTGCGTTTCGCCTCGACCACCGAAGGCGAGGGCGAGCAGGTGGTTTCCCTGGGCGACTACGTCAGCCGCCTGAAGGAAGGCCAGGACAAGATCTACTTCCTCACCGGTGAATCCTACGCGCAGGTCAAGAACAGCCCGCACCTGGAAGTCTTCCGCAAGAAAGGCATCGAAGTGCTGCTGCTCACCGACCGCATCGACGAGTGGCTGATGAGCTACCTGACCGAGTTCGACGGCAAGAGCTTCGTCGACGTGGCCCGCGGTGACCTGGATCTGGGTTCCCTGGACTCGGAAGAGGACAAGAAAGCCCAGGAAGAAGTCGCCAAGAGCAAGGAAGGCTTGGTCGAGCGCCTGAAAACCGCGCTGGGCGAGCAGGTCGCGGAAGTACGCGTGTCCCACCGCCTGACCGACTCGCCAGCGATCCTGGCCATCGGTGAACAGGACCTGGGCCTGCAAATGCGCCAGATCCTCGAGGCCAGCGGGCAGAAGGTGCCGGATTCGAAGCCGATCTTCGAATTCAACCCGAACCACCCGCTGATCGAGAAGCTGGATGCCGAACCGGACGAGGATCGCTTTGGCGACCTGTCGCACATCCTCTTCGACCAGGCCGCACTGGCTGCAGGCGACAGCCTGAAAGACCCGGCTGCCTACGTGCAGCGCCTGAACAAGCTGTTGGTCGAGCTCTCCGCCTGAGAACCTGGTTACGACTAGCTGCGCGTCGGCCCTGCGGCGTTGAAAACAGGCTCGGAATGCTCATGTACAAAAGTACACTCCGCTTCCTCGCCTGTTTTCGCCTTGCAGGTCTCTAGCTCGCAAGGTCGTAAACACGTTCTAGCGGTTAGCCGCAACTTAGAACGCCGCTCAATCGAGCGGCGTTTTTGTATCTGGAAGCCTGAGATTCGGTAGCCCGGGCGCGCGCAGCGACACCCGGGAAAATCACCTGGGTATCGCGATGATCAACCCAGGCTAAGCCGACAGGCTCGATGCCATATGAGTGTGCATGAGATGCCGTGAGGCGCGATGCAAAAATGTGGGAGCGGCTTTAGCCGCGATCAGTCTCGAGATCGCCGATAGCATCGCGGCTAAAGCCGCTCCCACGAAACCCGCGCCCGGCGCTCTAAAGGCTTACTACAGAGCTGATGAGAGATTGCGAATGTGGGAGTGCGCCATGCGCGCGAAAAATCGCGGCCATGGATTAGGCGTCCCCGCTCGCTCCCATAGGGAAGTCTGATATCGGCTATCGCCAAGGTCCGCAGGTTGCAACCGATATCGGCACGGCCTGCGAAGCTAACTTCCGCACACATGAAAAAGCCCCGCCATCCAGGGGATGACGGGGCTTCTGGTAACGCCGGCTCAGCCGATCAAACGATGATGCCCTGGCTGCGCAGGTAGTCGTCGTAGGTGCCGCTGAAGTCGGTGACGCCGTTGTCCGACAGCTCGATGATGCGCGTGGCCAGGGAGCCGACGAACTCGCGGTCATGGCTGACGAAGATCAGCGTGCCCGGGTAGTTCTCCAGCGCCAGGTTGAGGGCCTCGATGGATTCCATGTCCAGGTGGTTGGTCGGTTCGTCCATCACCAGCACGTTGGGCTTTTGCAGAATCAGCTTGCCGAACAGCATGCGGCCCTGCTCACCACCGGAGATAACCTTGACCGACTTGAGGATCTCGTCGTTGGAGAACAGCATGCGGCCCAGGGTGCCGCGAATCACTTGCTCGCCGGTGGTCCACTGGCCCATCCAGTCGAACAGGGTCACGTCATCTTCGAAGTCGTGAGCGTGGTCCTGGGCGTAGTAACCGACCTCGGCGCTCTCGGTCCATTTCACTGCACCGGCATCGGGCTGCAGTTCGCCGACCAGGGTGCGCAGCAGGGTGGTCTTGCCGATACCGTTGGGGCCGATGATCGCCACGCGCTCGCCAGCTTCGACGGTGAAGCTGAAGTTCTTGAACAGCACCTTGTCATCGAATGCCTTGCTGAGTTTCTCGATGGTCACCGCCTGGCGATGCAGCTTCTTAGTCTGTTCGAAACGAATGAACGGACTCACCCGGCTCGACGGCTTGACCTCGGCCAGCTGGATCTTGTCGATCTGCTTGGCACGGCTGGTGGCTTGCTTGGCTTTCGAGGCGTTGGCCGAGAAGCGGCTGACGAAGCTTTGCAGCTCGGAGATCTGCGCCTTCTTCTTGGCGTTGTCGGCCAGCAACTGCTCGCGGGACTGGGTCGCGGCAGTCATGTACTCGTCGTAGTTGCCCGGGAACAGGCGCAGCTCGCCGTAATCCAGGTCCGCCATGTGGGTGCAGACCGAGTTCAGGAAGTGCCGGTCGTGGGAAATGATGATCATGGTGCTGTTACGCGCCGTGAGGATGGTTTCCAGCCAGCGGATGGTGTTGATGTCCAGGTGGTTGGTCGGCTCGTCGAGCAGCAGCACGTCCGGGTCGGCGAACAGCGCCTGGGCCAACAGCACGCGCAGTTTCCAGCCGGGCGCCACTTCGCTCATCGGGCCGAAGTGTTGCTCCAGCGCAATCCCCAGGCCGAGCAGCAGCTCGCCCGCGCGGGACTCGGCAGTGTAGCCGTCCATTTCGGCGAACTCACCTTCGAGCTCGCCGACCTTCATGCCGTCTTCTTCGCTCATTTCCGGCAGCGAGTAGATGCGGTCGCGCTCGGCCTTGACCTTCCACAGCTCCTCATGGCCCATGATCACCGTATCGATCACGTTGAATTGCTCGTAGGCGAACTGATCCTGGCGCAGCTTGCCCAGGCGCACGTTCGGCTCGAGCATCACCTGGCCACCGGAAGGCTCGAGATCACCACCGAGAATCTTCATGAAGGTCGACTTGCCGCAGCCGTTGGCGCCGATCAGGCCGTAGCGGTTGCCGTTGTTGAACTTGACGGAAACGTTCTCGAACAGCGGCTTGGCGCCAAACTGCATGGTTATGTTAGCGGTGGAGATCAAAGGTGTTACCTATCAATAAGTTATGAGCGCTTTTGCCGAACCGGGAGCGATTTCGAGCTTATCCACCTCACCCCGATATGAGGGCGAGTTGAGCCGTTGCGCAAAGGTTTGCAGCAGCATGCGTACGAATGACCGAGCTGCTGGGTATATAGAGGCGGGGTTACAAGCCTGATATCGCGCATATTGTCGCATAGCTGTGCCGGCAGTTGTATGGCGGCCTGTGATCCTTGTCGTCGCAGCGCTCGGTTCGTCAGTGGCAGACCGCTGCACGGCGCGCATCCATGCAAAGCGCCGTTCGGCCGAAAACGCAAAAACTTTCCTGAATCCCTGTCGCAGAGCCCCTGTCACTACTTGCAGACGCGGTATTCCCCATGCATGTCGATGAGGTGACAGTAGTGAGATGCTTTATCTGTGGCGACGACGCTTGGTTGATTTCCAAAACCGGTACCTATGCGGCGTGTGACTGTCGCACCTGTGGCTTGTATCGGGTCGAAGGCGGTTGGATCCAGGGTGTTGCAACCCCGCTGCCAGCCGAGGACTTTCGAGCCTTCCTGCAATTGCAACGCGAGGAAAGCCCGGACGATACCCCGGTGATCAGCCGCGAATCCGCCAGGTCATTGTTGGCGCTGAGTCAGCTCAGTACCTCTCAGGCGATTTGACCCCTTTGTTTCGCTGCGCCTACAACGACACGGCAGCTCCAGACCGGGCTTCAAGTCGAGGGCGCCCGGAACTTATGGCGCGCCAGGCGTCTACAGTGCTGGGATTCTCCCTTATCGGAAGGAACATCGAGATGGCCAGTTCACGCCTGCTTATGACAGCCGTTGTTTCAATCGCGATGGCCATCGGGCCATGCCTGGCTGCCGCCGACCCGGGTAATGGCAAAGGCCACGGGCAGGGCAACGGTAAAGCTCAGGCCCAGCCCTTTCAGGGGCCTGGCAAACAAAGGGGCGGATCCAAAGAAGGGGGGCGCCATACCGGCCCGTCCATTGATCGCGGTGGCATATTGAGCATCCTGCAGGGCAATCGCTCCTACTGGTCACCTGCACCGACGCTGCCGCCGGGCATCCAGAAGAACCTGGCGCGCGGCAAGCCATTACCGCCAGGCATTGCCAAGAAGCTGGATGGCCGGCTGCTTGGGCAACTGCCGCGCTATGACGGCTATGAGTGGATGCAGGCAGGCGTGGACCTGATCCTCGTGGCGGTGGCAACCGGAGTCATTTACGAAGTGCTGAGTGGTGCATTGGACTGACAGCAAGCGGCTGGTGAAGCGATTTCGCGACTCAAGCTGCTGGCTTTATCCTGGCCCCGGTGAGCTGACGGATTGCCGCTCACCGCTCAGCCTTTGGAGCGAACGATACGCCCGGCCTTGATCTCGCCGGCGTACTTGCTGAGCCGGTCCTCGTCGTTGGTCAGCACGCCGACCATGCGCAGAATGGCCCAGGCATCCGCCTCGTTATTCGTTCCCCTCAGCCGCTCGGCAATCTTTACCAAGTCGACGGAGACCCATCGCAGGTCTTCGGCGACGGCCTTCAGGTCTTGCTTCAACATCTGGGTTTGGCGCTGGCCCATAGATCCTCGTCGTTCGCGTTGAAATTGCTGATTGCTACCGTTGAACGTTACCGTGACGGCAGCGCTTGCTGTTCCTGTCAGGTGCCAGGATCTCACTGCAAAAAGGTATTTTACGCCATCACAGGACGGCGTAAGAGACGAGATGGAGCCGGCTGGCTCAGGCGGGAATTGGCGAGGGATAAGTGAGCTGTGCGTGGCCGAGGGCGGCAACTCGTCTGCCGGGTTACCGCCTTTGCCATTTAGAGGTCTTTTTTCAGCTCCTTGTCGATATGCTTGTCGGCCTTGTGACGCTCCTTGCTGTCGTGGTCGATGCCTTTGTCGATCTCCTCTGCGCTGTGATGCTCACCCTTGTCCACTTCATTGGCATCGTGCTTGGCATCCTTCTCCATATCCCGAGCCTCCTCGCGGACGCTTTTTTCGGCCGGGCTTTCTGCCATGGCCGCCGGAATGACCGTGGCAGATACGAACAGGGCGGCAGCCAGGGTGATAAGTGCTTTTTGCATAGTGATTCTCCATGTCGCTATGGGCAGCCCAAGGGGGCCGTTCACCTGAACTCTAGCCGCTCAAATACCAGGTGGCGTGCAGCTGGTCGGTCTGAACATGACGCTCGTGGCTAGGCAGCTAATCGGCGCGCCTGACTCTGCTTGCCAGGCGATTGCCTTCCGGCCCAACACCTGGCTACGATAGTGCAATATCAAATGGCCATTTTTAGAGGCGCGCCATCCTTGCGGGGCGCACCGTTCCATCGTCACGTCTGGCCCACCCACTTCTCACTTGCGCGCACCCCATGGTCACCACCGTCATCCTCGGCATGCTTTGCGTGTACCTGCTGTGTTTCAGCGTGATGTTCCTGCTGATCAGCACGCGGCTCGCCGACAAGAAAATGGGCATGGACGTATTCGCGCTCGGCAATCTGCTGCTCGGTCTTGCCTATATCATGCAGCTGGTCGACGGCCCGCCTGACTGGGGATTGATGAGTGTCATCAATCACATCCTGACGCTCAGCGCTCCGGTTACCTATCTGCTGGGCGCGTTGCGCTTTTTTGGCCGACCAACACCAATCGTGCGCCCGCTACTTGTACTGGCAGCGACATACGCTGTCGTGCAATTGCTGGTGCAAGCGCTGCTCGGAAACGAAGCGCGCCATGCGCTGTTGGCAGCCGCCTGCGTATTGCTGTTTCTGGGCATGATCATCGCGTTGCTGGTGGGCAGCCGAACTTTCGCCAAGGATCTGCGTGTCGAAATGCTCGTGTTCGCCGTGTTGATCAGCGGCATCTGTGCGCTGAACGCTGCCAAGTTCGTGATGATCGTCAACGGCGGCATGGCAGAGCTGGACATGAGCAGCGGATTCCAGAGGATCTTCTACCTGTACATGTCGTTCCTGGCGACCGTGCTGCCGCCCTGTGCGGTGTGGCTGGTATTGCGCCGCCTGACCGACGAATTGCGCAGCCTGGCCGCCCACGACCCGCTGACGCGCCTGCTCAACCGCCGTGGGCTGATGGATGCTCTGGAGGTCCACTTTCGCTCGCGTAGTGCAGAACCTGCTTTTCTGCTGATCGTCGACATTGACCACTTCAAAGGTATCAACGATACCCACGGCCATAAGACGGGTGACCTGGTTCTGTGCCGCGTCGCCGACGTCCTCAACGCCACCGCTCGCCAGGGCGATCTGATCTGCCGGCTAGGCGGAGAGGAGTTCGTGGTGCTCGCTCTCGGCTCGGACGGCGCCGGTGTTCTGCAAATGGCAGAACGTATGCGTGCGGCCATCGAGAACCTCGAGGTGCATGACTTCAGTCGAGACCAAGCCATTCGTTGCACGGTGACCATTGGTGTTTCAGACCCGTTCGCCAGTGCGCAGGTGTTCGATGAGTTTCTGCAGCAGGCGGATGTGGCGCTTTATCGAGGGAAGAAGGCGGGGCGCAATCGGGTTGAGCGTGGGAGAGGATTTGAGGTTTAGCCACGGTCTATCGTGGTCTCCCTAAGTCAGTCGTGGCTGCTGTTTACCCAGCGCGTACAGGTTATTAATAAATAAACCTGCCCTTTTCAGCCGATGTTGGACGGTAAGAGGGCTGCATGGCGCTTTTCGCGCAGCTTCCAGCGAGCTGACGGAATAATCATGACCGATAAGTTAGGTGTCGCTGAGTTGTCTCGACTCTTCAGCTCGCTACTCTGGCCGTTTCTCAAAAGCGACGTTTTTTCTTACTTGACCAGCATTACGGAAATTCGGGCTTTTCACTTGCAGCAAGAGCCTTTGGCTTGCCGCCCATTCAGCCGCTGAGGCTGGAACCTTCCTGCACGCTACTGGTGCCGTGCATTCAGGTGATTTTGGTACAAACGAAAACAAGCCGGCACTCGCGTGCCGGCTTGTTCTTTTTGCCCTGTTACTTGGCCTGCAGGAAGTTCAACAGGTCCTGGTTCAGCTGGTCCTTGTTGGTGTCGGCCAGGCCGTGGGGCGCGCCTTTGTAGACGATCAGCTTGGCACCCTTGATCAGCGCTGCCGAGGCTTTGCCCGAGGTTTCGATGGGCACGATCTGGTCGTCGTCACCGTGGATCACCAGGGTCGGTACGTCGAACTTGGCGAGATCCTGGCGGAAGTCGGTAGCGGAGAACGCGGCGATGGAGTCATAGGTGTTTTTCGCGCCGGCAGTCATGCCCTGCCTCCAGAAGGACTGGATACGACCCTGGGACGGTTTGGCACCGGGGCGGTTGTAGCCGAAGAACGGGCCGGAGGCGATATCCAGGTACAGCTGCGAGCGGTCTTCCTTCGAGGCCTTGCGCAGGCCGTCGAATACCGCGAGCGGCAAGCCATTCGGGTTGCTGTCGGACTTCAGCATGATCGGCGGCACGGCGCTGATCAGGGCAGCCTTTTTCACCAGCCCGGTGCCATGCCGGCCAATGTAGCGAGCCACTTCGCCGCCACCGGTGGAGAAGCCTACCAGTGTCACGTCCTTGACGTGCAGCGCGGCGATCACGGCCGCCAGGTCGTCGGCGTAGTGATCCATATCGTTGCCCTCCCAGGGCTGGCTGGAGCGGCCGTGGCCGCGTCGGTCATGGGCGATCACCCGGTAGCCCTTCTCGGCGAGAAATTCCATTTGCGATTCCCAGCTGTCCGAGTTCAGCGGCCAGCCGTGGCTGAACATCACCACCTGACCATTTTTCGGGCCCCAGTCCTTGTAGTACAGCTCGACGCCGTCCTGAGTGGTGACGGTGCTGGCGGTGTGCGGGATCTCGGCCAGGGAATCGGCGGCCATGGAGACGACTGGCAGGGCGGCAGTGGCGAGGGCTGCCAGGGCGTTACGGAGGGATTTATTCATGACCTGTTCCTCTAGCGTGTTGAGATGGGTGGTTCGCTGTGTTGACGAGGGACAGTATCTAAGGCTTGATGATACGAAATATCACTAATCGCCCATGATTATTAACGGATCGTATTTTTATGGTTGATCGCCTCGAAGGTTTGCTGGGACATTTCTCGGTCAGCGCCCGCACGTTCCAGGCCGGCCCCTTGTGTGGCATCAACACCCTGGATGGCAGCCTGCCGTACGGCCAGCTGCATCTGTTGCGCCAGGGCGAGGCTGAGGTGTGGCATGGCACCACGCGCGCGTATCGGCTCGCTGGACCGACCTTGCTGTTCTATCCGCGCCCCCTCGCGCACCGTTTCTTGACCGACCAGCAGCAGGGCGCCGAGTTCGTCTGCGCGCACATCGTCTTCGAGGGCCATGCCGCGAATCCGCTCGCCAATGCGCTGCCCAGCTGTGTGTGCCTGCCGCTTGCCACGTTGCCCGACTGCGTGCCGGTGCTGACGCTGCTGTACGCCGAAGCACAGGCGACCAACTGCGGGCGTCAGGTAATGCTGGATCGCTTGTTCGAGGTGGTCCTTATCCAGCTATTGCGCCACCTGATGGAGCGCGGCAGCACCCAGGCAGGGCTGATCACGGGACTGGCGCATCCGCAGTTGCGTCACGCCCTCGCGGCGATCCATCAGACACCCGCGCAGCCCTGGTCGGTGGAATCCCTGGCCAGCCTGGCGGGCATGTCGCGCAGTGTCTTTGCCAACCAGTTTCGTGACGTGGTCGGTGAAACCCCGGCGGGTTATCTGCAGCGCTGGCGCATCGGGCTGGTGCAGAAGTGGCTTAAGAACGGCCAGCCGCTGCGGCTTATTGCCGAGGAGGCCGGCTACAGCAGCGAGCCTGCCTTGTCGCGCGCGTTCAAGTCCCAGTGCGGCCTGTCGCCGAAGGCTTGGCTAGTTCAGGAGCAGCAGCGCTCGCTCGACGCGAGGCCCTAGGCTCTGTACGAAAAGTACCTGCGCTCGGAGACTTTTCGTACAGACCCTAACCCCGGTCAGCGCTTGTTCAAGCGCTGCGCCAGCCTGTCCCCACCGAACTGAATAAAGCTGACCATCACCACCAGCACGACGATCACCGTCAGCATCACCTGCGTGTCGAAGCGCTGGTAGCCGTAGCGGTAAGCCAGATCGCCCAGGCCGCCTGCGCCGATGGCGCCGGCCATGGCGGAGGAGTTGATCATGGTGACCAGGGTGATGGTGAAGCCGCCGACGATACCGGGCAGGGCTTCGGGGAGCAGCACGTGCCAGACGATATGCCGGCGACGGCAGCCCATGGCCTGGGCGGCTTCGATCAGGCCATGGTCGACTTCGCGCAGGCTGACTTCGGCGATGCGCGCGAAGAACGGCGTGGCGGCGATGGTCAGCGGCACCACGGCGGCCCAGACGCCGTAGGTGGTGCCGACCACCAGACGGGTGAAGGGGATCAGCGCGACCATCAGGATCAGGAAGGGGATGGAGCGGAACAGGTTGACGATGGCGCCCAGCACCCGGTTAAGCCGCGGCGCTTCGAAGATACCGCCGCGGCTGCTGGTGACCAGAAATACCGCCAGCGGAATGCCGGCGAGCAGGGCGAGCAGGGACGACACGCCGACCATCAGCAGGGTATCGAGCAGGCCTTGCCACAGGCGTTCAAACAGCAGCGACATAACCCAATACCTCCACATGGTCAGCCAGCGTGCGGGCGCTTTCGATCAGCGTTTCGTGGCCAAGGGCCGATGGCCCGACGGACAGGATCAGGTGACCCACGGCGTGGCCCTGGATCTGTTCCAGGCTGGCGTCGAGCAGAGTGGCGCGACCGCCCAAGGCAGCGCCGAGCGCTGGCAGATCCGGTTCAAGGCCCGTACCGGCGAAGTGCAGGCGCAGCACCAGGTCATCCGAGCTGCTGCCGCGTTCTACTTGCAGACGCTGTTGCAGGCTTGCCGGCAGGGCATGTTGCAGCGGTGCCAACAGGGTGCGGGTGACGGCGTGGCGCGGCGCGCCGAAGACCTGCCAGACCGGCCCTTGCTCGACCACCTCACCGCGCTCCAACACCACCACGCGGTCGCAGATCTCGCGGATCACCGCCATCTCGTGGGTGATCAGTACCACGGTCAGGCCCAGGCGCCGGTTGATCTCGCGTAGCAGGCCGAGAATGGCCTGGGTGGTTTCCGGGTCGAGGGCGCTGGTGGCTTCGTCGCAGAGCAGAATCTGCGGGTCGTGCACCAGGGCGCGAGCAATACCCACGCGCTGTTTCTGCCCGCCGGACAGCTGCGCGGGGTAGGCGCCGTGCTTGTCCTCGAGGCCGACCAGTTCGAGCAGCTCGCGTACCTTGCGCTGACGCGCTTCACGCGGCACGCCAGCGACCTTGAGGGGCAGCTCGACGTTCTGCCACACGGTCTTGGCGGACATCAGGTAGAAGTGCTGGAAGATCATGCCGATGCGCCGGCGCAGCGCTACCAGGGCATCATCGTCATAGCCGGCGATATCGCTGCCGTCGATAAGCACGCGGCCGCTGCTGGGCCGTTCCAGGCGGTTGATGGTACGCAGCAGTGAGGACTTGCCTGCGCCGCTGCGGCCGATGATGCCGAATACCTCGCCGCGCTCGATCGCCAGCTCGATGTCGTGTAGCGCCTGCACCGGGCCCTGGGCAGCCTCATAGGTCTTGCCCAGACGCTCGAAGCGCAGGTGCGCCTGGGCGACGCGGCTGGCTGCGGCGGCTTGCTGCAGAAAAGGATCGAAACCGCTCATGTCAGCTCTCCCAGCCGGCCTGGTAGAGGTTACCGTGGGCCTTGTCGAGGGCAGCGCGCACCGCCGGGGAGTGCTGGTAGATGTCGATGAACTTGAGCAGGCGCGGATCCTCTGCTTTCGCCGGCTGGGTGACGAACTGGATGATGTACTCGGGGTGATCCACGCCGTCGAACAGCAGGGCCGAGGCGGGATCGAAGGTCTTGGCCAGGCGGATGTAGGCCGGGTAGCCCTGTACCAGGTCGACCTCCTCATAGGCGCGCACCAGTTGCACGGCCTCCAGCTCGATGATGCGGATGTTCTTCGGGTTGGCGGTGATGTCCTGCTGGGTCGCCTTGTAGCCGACGCCCGGTTTGAGCTCGATCAGCCCGGCTTTTTGCAGCAGCTGCAGGCCGCGCCCGCCGTTGACCGGGTCGTTGGCGATGGCCACCTTGGCGCCGTCCGGCAGGCTGGCGAAATCCTTGTGCGTTTTGGAGTAGAGGCCGACGTTGTTGATCACCCCGCGCGCCACCGGCACCAGGTCGTAGCCGCCTTCGGCCTTGGCGTTTTCCAGGAAGGGGATGTGCTGGAAGTAGTTCACGTCGATGTCGCCATTGGCGAGGCTGACGTTGGGGGCGATCCAGTCGGTGAACTCGACCAGTTCCACGTCCAGCCCCTGCTTCCTGGCTTCGGCCACGGCCACTTCCAGGGGCGGCGCGAAGGCAGCGGTAGTGCCGAGTTTAAGGGCGGGTTCGGCATGGGCCAGCGAGCTGGCCAGCAGGGCGCCGAGGCTCAGGGTTTTCAGCGTTTTAAGCATGATTAGCGTCCTTGTTGTGTTCAGAGCAGGCTCAGTGCATTTGCACTGAGGCCATGCAGGTTGTGGTAGCCAGAGGTTTCGCTTTGCAGGCGGGCAGGGTCGCGCCAGGTGGCGGCCGGGTGATCCTCCGGCAGCCTGGGCCCCTGGCCGAACAGCTTGTGGCGCAGGGCGCCCTCGGCATATGCGGTCTTGTAGCGGCCACGCTGCTGCAGTTCGGGAATCACCAGGTCGATGAAGTCGGCGTAGCTTTGCGGGGTGACGATGCGCGTGAGGTTGAAGCCGTCCAGGCCAGTGGCGTCGATCCACTCGATCAGTTGCTCGGCCACCTGGCCGGGCGAACCGATCACCAGCGGATAGCGGCCGCCGAGGGCGTGCTGTTCCAGCAGGCGGCGCTTGGTCCAGCCGGTGAAGGTCTTGACCACCGACTCGATGGCGTTGGTCTTGCGCGCCAGGATCGGTTCGTCGAGGCCCAAGGCCGCCAGGTCGATGCCGGTGGAGCTGGAGAAGTGCGCGATGCCGGCTTCCGGGCTGGCGTAGCGCAGGTACTCGGCGTGTTTGCCGCGCGCTTCGGCTTCGGTGGGCGCGACGATCACGCCAATGCCCATGAACACCTTGATCGCATCTGGCCCGCGCCCGGCCGCCACGGCACTGGCGCGCACCTGCTCGACCTGAGTGCGCACCGCCTCGACGCCATTGCCGCCAATGAACACGCACTCGGCATGCTGCCCGGCGAAGCGTGAGCCGCGCGCCGATGAGCCGGCCTGGAACAGCAGCGGCGTGCGCTGTGGCGAGGGCTGGCTGAGGTGGTAGCCCTCAAGCTGATAGAACTCGCCGTGGTGACGCACCTTGTGCACCTTGCCGGGCTGGGCGTAGATGCGCCGCTGGCGGTCGGCGAGCACGGCATCGTCCTGCCAGCTGCCTTCGAGCAGTTTGTAGAGCACTTCCAGGTATTCGTCGGCCTGGTCGTAGCGGCGGTCATGCTCGACCTGTTGCTGCAGGCCCATGGCCTTGGCCGCGCTGTCCAGGTAGCCGGTGACGATGTTCCAGCCGATCCGGCCGTCAGTCAGGTGATCGAGGGTGGAGAGGCGCCGTGCGAAAGTGTAGGGCGCCTCGTAGCTGAGGTTGGCGGTGACCCCGAAACCCAGGTGCTGGGTGACGCCAGCCATGGCCGAGACCAGCAGCAGCGGGTCGTTGACCGGCAGCTGGATGGCTTCCTGCAGCGGCAGGTCGATGCCGCTGCCGTACACGTCGTAGACGCCGAGGATGTCGGCGATGAACAGCCCGTCGAACAGCCCGCGCTCCAGTAGCTGGGCCAGGTCGGTCCAGTAGCTGAGCTGGTTGAAGTTCACCGACTGGTCGCTCGGGTGGGTCCACAGGCCATGATGGATATGCCCGACGCAGTTCATGTTGAAGGCGTTGAGAAGAATCTGCTTGCTCATCAGATGGTCCCCCGGCGCGGCGGCAGGCGGCCGTTTAGGTAGAAGTCGCCGATGGCGTGGTATTTCCAGCGCACCGGGTCGTGCAGGGTGTGGGTACGGGCGTTGCGCCAGTGACGGTCGAGGCCATGCTCGGCCAGGGTGGCGCGGCTGCCGGCCAGTTCCAGCAGTTTGCTGCCCAGCAGCAGTGAGGTTTCCGTGCTGATCGCCCGGGCTTCGGCCACCGCAACCGAGGCCGCAGCTACGCTGTCGGCATCTGGCGCGGCCTGGGCACGGTCGACGAATTCGCCTGCACGCTCCAGCAGCGCCTCGCTGGCCGCGAGGCGTACGCGCAGCTTGCCGATGTCCTGCTGGGTCAGCGGGTCGTCACTGGCCTTGTCGATGCCGGCGTCGATCCACGGCCGCGACTTGTGGCGCACGAAGTGCAGCAGGTCTTCGTAGGCGCCGCGGGCGATACCGGTGTCGATGGCGGCGTGCAGCAATTGAGCGAAGGGGCCGACGGTGGTCGGGCGCTCGAAGGCGCTCTGGAACGGCACCACGTCATCGGCAGCTACCGCCACACCGTCGAACACCACGCTGCCACTGCCGGTGGTGCGCTGGCCGAAGCCGCTCCAGTCATCTATCACCTGCACACCCTTGGCCTGGCGCGGTACGAAGGCGAGAAAGCCGACGCCGTTTTCGTCTATTGCGAGAGTCGGGATGCGTTGGGCGAAGAGGGCACCGGTGCAGTAGAACTTGCGCCCATCGATCTGGTAGCCGTCGGCGCTGCGAGTCAGTCGCGTGTTGCGGTCCAGCGCGGTCCTGGTGCCCAGCTCGGCCAGGGCGTTGCCAAAGCGCTGGCCGGCCAGCACCTCGGCATACAGGCGGCGCTGCTGCGCATCGCTGCCGTTCACGCGCAGAACCTCCAGGGCGTAGAAATGGTTCTGCGGGATTTGCCCCAGCGAGCCATCGGCCTGGGCGATGCGGGCGATGACCCTGGCCAGGGTGACGCTGGAAACGCCGGCGCCGCCATGGAGGCTTGGCACGCTGATGCCGCCAAGGCCGGACTGGCTGAACTGTTCCAGCTCGCCGTAGGGCAACTGGCGCTCGGCATCGCGCTCGGCGGCGCCGGTTGCGAAATGCTCGGCCAGGCGTTCGGCGGTGGCCAGCGCCTCGGCGTCGTCGCGGATCTTTACCGCGGCGGTTTTAAGCAGTGCGTTCATGGCTCAGATCCAGGAATGGCGGTTTGGGCGGTTGCCGTTGAGGTGCCAGGCGCCGATGGCGTGGTACTTCCAGCGCACCGGGTCGTGCAGGGTGTGGGTACGCGCGTTGCGCCAGTGGCGGTCGAGGCCGAACTCGGCCAGGGTGGCGCGGCTGCCGGCCAGCTCCAGCAGCTTTTCGCTGGTGGCCAGGGCAATCTCGGTGGTCAGCGCCTTGGCTTCGGCCACGGCGATGGAGGCGCGGGCAGCGGCATCGACGTCGATGGGCGCCGCTGCGGTTTCGTCGAGCACGCGGGCTGCCTTGTGCAGCAGCGCCTCGGCGGCGTGCAGCTCGATCTGCAGGCGGCCGACATCGGCGATCACGTACGGGTCGTCAGCGGCGCGCTCGACCTTGGCATCGATCCATGGCCGGGACTTTTCCCGCACGAAGGCGATGGCATCGCGCAGCGCGCCGTCGGCGATGCCCAGGTCGATAGCGGCCTGGATCAGCTGGGAAAACGCGCCCTGAATGCTCGGCTTGTCGGTCAGCGGCCACAGCGGCACGAGATTGCCTTCGTCGACTTGCACCTCATTGAGCAACACGGTGCCGCTGGCGGTGGTGCGCTGGCCGAAGCCGGACCAGTCGTTGACGATGCGCAGGCCCGGGCGGCCGCGCTGGATAAAGGCCAGCCAGGGCCGGCCCTGATCGTCCAGCGCCTTGGCGGTGACCCAATGGGCGAACAGGGCACCGGTGGAATAGAACTTCTCGCCACTGATAAGCCAGTGGCCACCTCGCTGGGTCAGCCTCGCCTGGATATCCAGGGTGTGCTTGCTGCCGCGCTCGGGGCCGCCGTTGCCGATGCGCCAGCCGGCCAGCACGCTGGCGAACAGGCGCTGCTGTTGCTCGGGGTTGGCAGCAGCGTGCAGCAGGCCGATCAGGCCGAAGTGGTTCTGGGGGATCTGCCCCAGTGCCGAGTCCACGGCGCTGATGATGCGAAACACCTCGGCGATGGTCAGGTACGACAACTGCGGGCCGCCGAATGCACGCGGTACGGCGATGCTGCCCAGGCCGCTGGCGGTGAAGCGCTCTACCAGCTCCCACGGCAGGCGCCGCTCGCGGTCACGCTGGATAACGCCGGCCTCGGCGGCGCGGGCCAGGGCATGGGCGGCCTCCAGCGCATCGGCATCGCTGGCCAGAATGGCGGCGGGGTGTAACGGCGGCGCGACGTCCTGATCGGAGGCGCTGTCCTCGAGGGTAATCGGACTGGTCATGTGAACCTCATCGTGTGGCTGTACCACAGCGGCGCGGGGTGGGTGCGCTGCGGTGGCAATCGAGGCTCCGGTGGTCCGGTGGCGAACGGTGTATGTTTTACGGGCGCGGTCAGCTGTACAGCGAGGCTTGTGGGCCCTGGCCGCTGAGCAGCCAGTGACCGAGGTCGCGCACCTTGTAGTCGACGGGGTCGTGCAGGCTGTGCACCCGCACGTTGCGCCAGAAACGGTCGAAGCCGTAGCGCGAGCTGGTGGCGCGGGCGCCCATGTTTTCGAAGATCTGGCTGGTGATATCCAGGGCGGCGCGTACCGCCACCACCTTGGCTTCGCTGATTGCCAGGGCGACCTCGGCGCGTTCGGCGGCGGTCAGCGCGGACTTCTCCCAGGCGGCCTGCAGGCGCACGGCCGCCTGTTCAGCCAGTGGCACGGCAGCGCGGTAACGCAGCCAGAGGTCGCCATAACGCTGCTGGATGAACGGGTCGTCGCTGGCCCTGGCGACGCCGGATGCCGGCCAGGCGCGGCCTTGCTCGCGGGTATAGCGCAGCGCCGCATCCAGCGCAGCCTGGGCGTTACCGAGATAGAGCTGGGTAAGAATCAGCTGTGAAAGGCAGGCGCGCAGAGTGGTGCGCGGGCTGGGGCCGACCGGGCCAAGCAGCTCGCGGCTGTCGACGAACACCTGCTCGAACTGCACGGTGCCGCTGTCGGTCTGGCGTTGGCCGAAGCCGTCCCAGTCGCTGTTCACGCTCAAACCGTCGCGCCCGCCCGGCAGCACGATGAACACCCGGTCGTCTGGGCGATTGCCGTGCGGAGCACTGATCACCAGCGCATCGGCGCCCAATGCACCGGAGCAGAAGGATTTGCTGCCATTGAGCTCGAAGTGATCCTCGCGCGTGCTGAGCGCCAGACCGGTGTCGCGGCCATTGGTGGCGTTACCCCAGAACCAGTTTTCCTGCACAGTGCGGGTCAGCCAGTGGCGCTGCTGCTCGGGGCTGCCGAACAGCTGGATGGTCGCCACCTGCAAGTGCTGGAAGGCGAACAGGTGGGCGAGCGAACTGTCCGCCGCGGCCAGGTGGCGCACGATGCGGTAGATCTCCGGCCAGGTTGCGCCCTGGCCGCCGTATTGCTGCGGCACCGCAAGGGTCAGCAGGCCGCTGCCGCGCAGCAGTTCGCGTTCGGCCGGGGCGCTGCCGCCGGCCTTGTCGCGCTCTACGGCGCTGGCTGCCAGTTGCCTGGCCAGGCGCTCGACCGTGGCGGTGCGGCTACCGAAGTCGCTCGGAAACAGGTGCGCGGCGAACAGCGGTTGTTCCTGGGGGGCCAACTGAAGGCGTGCTTCGCTGCTCATTTCGCTGGGCTCCAGATTGTGACCTTGCTGGCATCGACGGCCTCTGGCAGCAGGCCCGCGGCAAAGAAGGCATCGGCGATTTTCTGTTGTTCGGCCAGGCTGCCCGGTTGCACCAGGCGAACCTGGTAGCTGCGTTTGCCATTGGCTTGCTCGACCACCGCGGGGTCGAGATTGCCCCACAGCGGGCCGAGGATTTCGGCCGCCTGGCGCGGGTTGGCGCGCAGCCAGTCACCGGCTTTCACCAGTTCGCTGAACACGCTCTGCAATACCTGCGGATGAGCCTTGGCGAAGGCGGCGCTGCTCAGGTAATAGCGCTGGTAGTCGGCTAGGCCTTCGCCGTCGGCGAGGATACGGGTGGGCAATTGTTGCTGAGCACCGCTGATAAAGGGCTCCCAGGTCACCCAGGCATCCACCTTGCGATTCTCGAAGGCCGCGCGGCCGTCGGCGGGCGTCAGGTAGGCCGGCTCGATATCGCTGAACTGCAGGCCTGCCTTGGCCAGTGCGGCAATCAGCAGGTAGTGAACGCCGGCAGCCTTGGTGACGGCGACCTTCTTGCCCTTGAGGTCGGCCAGGGTTTTGATCGGCGAATCCTCGCGCACCACGATGGCCTGGGCATGGGGCGAGGGCGCTTCCTGGGCGAAATAGGCGAGGTAGGCACCGGCCGCCTGGGCGAACACCGGTACGGTATCGGCGACGTCGGCCGAGAGATCGATATTGCCGACGTTGAGGGCTTCGAGCAGCGGTTGGCCGCTGGGAAATTCGTGCCAGCTGACGGTGATGTCCTGGGCGGCCAGGGTCTTTTCCAGGCTGCCCTGTTGTTTGAGCAGGCTGATCAGCGTCGAGGACTTCTGATAACCGATACGCAGCTGTTCAGCGGCTTGAGACAGCGGCGCGGTGGCCAGGCCGAAGCTCAGAAGCAAAGCTAGGAACGGGCGGTGCAGCGAGTGGAGCAATGACATGGCAGGGCCTCGGCAAAAACGCGTGGCGGCCATGCAGGGACGATCACACGTACTTCATGAATGAGCTGGAGAAGTCCGGTGATCCGGTGGAGAGAAGCTAATCGATATAAAAAACGGTTGGTAAATAATTTTTTGTACTTAGCTTAGGTCGACAATCCTCGGTTGAGGTATATGCAAAATAGTTACTACAAAGTGAAAAATAATTCTTTTTAGGGATTAGCGTTGCTCTCGTAGATTAGCCAACAGCCGACAGCGGACCACCGCATCGGGCCCGAATCAGGGGCTCTGCCAACGTCTTCATGTCGGCGACCGTCGAGCCCCTGTGCCGTGCCCGTTCATAACAGAACCCCTGCACTGGAGCATCGAACATGAACAAATCCACCCTGGCGCTGGCCGTCTCCCTCGCCGCACTCGCCAGCGAAGCGAGCGCCGCTGGCTTTATCGACGACAGCAAGGCCAGCATCGGCCTGCGCAATTTCTATTACGACCTGAACACCAAGAACACCGCCAACAACAACGGCGAGGCGCAGGAGTGGGGGCAGGGTTTCATCTTCAACTACAGCTCGGGGTTCACCGAGGGCACCGTCGGCTTCGGCCTGGACGCCATCGGCCTGCTCGGCGTGAAGCTGGACTCCGGCGGCAGGGCGGGCAAGGCCGGCCGTGATCGCACCCCGGGTCAGCTGTTCCCGCTCGATAGCGACGGCAGCGCGGTGGACGACTACAGCAAGGCCGGGGTGACCGCCAAGCTGCGCCTTTCCAAGACCGAAGCACGCATCGGCACCCTGCAGCCCAAACTGCCGGTGGTGACCTTCAACGATGGCCGTCTGCTGCCGCAGACCTTCGAGGGCGGGCAGGTTACCTCCAGCGAGATCGACGGCCTGACCCTGACCGCCGGCCAACTGGAAAGCACCAAGACCCGCAGCTCAACCGATGACATCGGCCTGCGTATCGCTGGCGCCTCGGGCGACGCCGACACCAACAAGTTCTACTTCGCCGGCGGCGACTGGAAGGCCACCAAGGACCTGACGCTGCAGTACTATTACGGCAACCTGGAAGACTTCTACAAACAGCACTTTCTCGGTCTGGTGCACAACTGGGCTATCGGGCCGGGTTCGCTGAAGAGCGATCTGCGTTACTTCGACAGCAATTCCGACGGCAAGAATGGCAGCGCAGCGGGCCGCGCCCAGGGTTACACCAGCACCGGCTACTACGGCAACGGCGTGACCACCGGCGAGGTCGACAACCAGACCTGGAGCGCCTTGTTCACCTACACCCTGGGCGGCCATTCCGCCGGCCTGGGCTATCAACAGGTCGAAGGTGACAGCGCCTTCCCCTTCCTCAACCAGGGGGGCGGCTCGTCGTCCTACCTGATCACCGACCGGCAGATCGGCAAGTTCGCCAGCGCTGGCGAGCGCACCTGGGTTGCCGAATACGCCTACGACTTCGCCAAGCTCGGCGTGCCGGGGCTGAAGGCCAGCGTCGCCTACCTGAAGGGCGACAACGTTGATTCCGCCAGTGGTGACCTCAAGGAGTGGGAGCGTGACCTTCGCCTGGATTACACCCT
This sequence comes from Pseudomonas sp. URMO17WK12:I2, assembly GCF_003253735.1. Taxonomy (GTDB): domain Bacteria; phylum Pseudomonadota; class Gammaproteobacteria; order Pseudomonadales; family Pseudomonadaceae; genus Aquipseudomonas. The sequence goes on from NZ_QKYW01000003.1 coordinate 187,374, forward strand.
GCTGAATGGGCCGCTCAAGGGCCTGGGCGTTTCCTGGCGCAACGCCACCCAGCGCGGCAACGTCGCCACCGATGCCGACGAGAATCGCCTGATCCTGAGCTACACGCTGACGCTCCTCTAACCGCCCGCCATTGCCATGAGCTGGTGGACGGTCCGCCAGCGTCGTTCATAAGGAACAAGAGCATGAAAAAAACCGCTTTGCGCGTCGGGCTCGCCGCCCTGTTTGCCGCCTGGTTGCCGGTTGCCGTGCAGGCTGCGCCGCTCAAGGAAGTGCGCCTGGATTACGCCTTCTATTCGCCGGAAAGCCTGGTGATCAAACACAACGGCTGGCTGGAAAATGACTTCGCGCCATCGGGTACCGAAGTGCGCTGGGTGCTGTCCCGGGGCAGCAACAACTCCCTGGAGTTTCTCAACAGCGGCGCGTCGAATTTTGCGCTGACTTCGAGCATCTCGGCCTTTGTCAGCCGGGCCAACGGCCAGCCGGTCAAGGCCGTCTACAGCTACCTCTGGTACGTGCCCAGTGCCATCCTGGTACAGGCCGATTCACCCTACCGGACATTGCATGACTTGCGCGGCAAGCAGATCGCCGCCACCAAGGGCACCGACCCGTACTTCTTCCTGCTGCGCGCCCTGGCGGCTGAAAAGCTCGAGCCGAGCGACGTGAAGATCGTCCACCTGCAGCACCCCGAGGGGCGCACCGCGCTGGAACAGGGCCGGGTGGATGGCTGGGCAGGGCTCGACCCGCACATGGCCGGCGCGCAACTGGCCGGCGCGCGCTTCATCTACGAAAACCCTGCGTTCGGTCTCGGCGCCTTTCTCAATACCCAGGAGCGCTTTCTCAGCGAACAGCCGCAAGCCGTGGCCACGGTGGTCAAGGCCTACGAGCGTGCGCGGCGCTGGATAGTCGCCAACCCGGAAGAGGCGGCTCAACTGATCGCCGGGGAAACCCAGCTTCCGGTCGAGGTGATTCGCCTGCAACTGGGCCGCTACGATTTCAGCAAGCCGCTGCCAGGCCAGCTCCATCTGGAGGCGATCAAACCGGTCATCCCGTTGCTGGTTGCCGATGGTGTGCTGCGCCGCAATGCCGATAGCGAGGCGGCACTGGCCAGCCTGATCGACGCCCGGATCGCCAAGCAAGTCGTCGAGGCCAGCGATGAGCCGCGCTGAGAGTTTGCCTCAGGCCCAGCCGGGCGTTGTGTGGCGCAGCCGGCTCCCTGGTTTGTCGAACCTGCGCGGCTGGTTGCTGCCACTGACGCTGCTGGCGGTGCTCGAGTCGGTGGTGCGCATTGGCTGGATACCCGCGTACCTGATGCCCGCGCCCAGCGAGCTGGCGATCACCCTCTGGGAACTGGCTGATGGCCCACTGTGGACGCATATCCTGGCCAGCACCCTGCGCGTGTTGGCGGGTTTTGCCATTGGCGCTTCGCTGGCCCTGATACTCGGCTCGCTGGTCGGGCTGAGCCGCCGTCTGGAGGCTTATCTCGATCCGACCTTTCAGGCGCTGCGGGCCGTTCCGGGGCTGGCCTGGGTACCGCTCTTGCTGATCTGGCTGGGTATCGACGAGACCTCGAAAGTCACCCTGATCGCCATTGGCTCGTTCTTTCCGGTGTACCTCAACCTGGTGGCCGGCATTCGTAACGTCGACCGCAAACTGGTCGAAGTGGGCGAGCTGTGCAACCTGTCGCGCCTGGCGACCATCCGCCGAATCTTCGTGCCGGCCGCACAGCCGTACCTGTTCACCGGCTTGCGCGCAGGGCTGTCGATGGCCTGGCTGTGTGTGGTCGCGGCCGAGTTGCTGGCCGCGACCGAAGGTATCGGCTACTTGCTGACCGATGGCCGTGAGGTTTCGCGCCCCGACCTGGTACTGGTGGCCATCGCCACTCTGGCCGTGATGGGCAAGCTGAGCGACAGCCTGCTAAAGGCGTTGGAAACCCGGGCGCTGATCTGGCGCGACAACTACGGAGGAGACAAGCCATGAGTGGATTGATCGAACTGCGACGGGTCAGCAAAGCCTTCGGTGCCACCCTGGTGCTCGATGAGGTCAGCTGTGGGCTGGCCCCTGGCGAGATCGTCAGCCTGCTGGGCCCCAGCGGTTGTGGCAAGAGTACTTTGCTGCGCATCGCGGCGGGGCTGGATCGCGACTACCAGGGCGGCGTGCAGCTCGACCCTCAGCTCGAACGCGTAGCTGGCAATGGCATTGGTGTGGTGTTTCAGGAGCCGCGGCTGATGCCCTGGCTGAGCGTGGCGCAGAACGTCGGCTTCGCCGATGGCTGGAGCGCCGAGGGCAAATGGGTGCAACAGCTGCTGCGTGACGTCGGCCTGCAGGGGCGCGGCGATGCCTTGCCCAAGCAGCTGTCCGGTGGCCAGGCGCAGCGCGTGGCCATCGCCCGGGCGCTGTACGGTAAACCCCAGGTGTTGCTGCTCGACGAGCCTTTCAGCGCCGTGGATGCCTTCACACGGATGAAACTGCAGGATCTGGTCGCCGACCTGGCGGCCCGCTACGGGATCGCCGTACTGCTGGTCACTCACGACCTGGACGAGGCGTTCTACCTGAGCGATCGGGTGCTGATTCTCGGCGGTACGCCCAGTCGGTTGCAGCGCGAACTGGCGGTGCCGCTGGCGCGTCCCCGTGATCGGCGCTCGCCCCAACTGGCGCAGCTGCGCGGTGAGGCGTTGACCGAGCTGTATCAATCACACGCGCTGTAAGAGCGCCTGTTGACGATTTTCTGGGCAATGCGTACGTGCAACTACAAGGCAGAAGCGGACATCCTTGCTTTACCTGTGGGAACGGGCCATGCCCGTGATTTTTTCGCGGGCATGGCCCGCTCCCACAGATAATCACCAGTCCATCATGCGGGAACGAACGGCCGCTCTCGCCACGTTGCAGTCAACATAGACAAGGCCCGGCATGAGGATCATAAGCAGGCGCTAAGCGCCCGCGTTGGAGGCGGGCGCTGGTGTGTCACACCACGCCGGTAGCTTTCGGTGTATCGGCGCGGCTGCCCCATTCGGTCCAGGAACCGTCGTACAGGGCGCCTTCCGGCAGCCCGGCCACCTCCAGGCCAAGCAGCAGTACCGTCGCGGTAACGCCGCTGCCGCAGCTGGTGATCACCGGCTTCTTGCCATCGACACCTGCAGCGCTGAACAGGGTACGCAGGGTCTCCGCCGGCTGCAGGGTATGGTCGCTGCGCAGCAGGCGGCTAAAGGGCAGGTTCTGGCTGCCGGGGATATGCCCGGAGGCGACACCCGGGCGCGCCTCGGCGGTGCTGCCATCAAAGCGGTTGGCGGCGCGGGCGTCGAGGATCAGCGTGTCGTCGCGCTCTATTGCCTCCAGCACGTCACCGAGGCCGCGCACTTTGCGGGCATGCACGTTGACCTGAAAGCTGCGCTCGCCCGTGGCAGCGGGCTCGCCTGCCTCGGTGGCGCGCTGCTCGGCCAGCCACTTGGGCAGGCCGCCGTCGAGTACTGCCACCTTCTGGTGGCCGAAATAGCGAAACAGCCACCAGGCGCGGGCGGCGGAGAACAGCCCTTTCTGGTCGTAGACCACCACGCGGGTATCGTTGCCCACGCCTTCGGCACCTGCCAGCCGTGCAAAGCGGCCCTGGGAAGGGAGCGTGTGCGGCAGCGGGGTGTCGGGGTCGGAAAAGGCTTCGATATCGAAGAAGCGGGCGCCGGGAATATGCGCCTTGAGGTATTCCTCGCGGCCATTCTTCGCCTCGTTGGGCAGGTAGGTGCTGGCGTCGAACAGCACCAGATCCGTGGCGTTGCCTTCGCGGGCGAGCCAGTCGGTTGTTACCAGAGGTCCAAAGGTCATGCTTGATCTCCTTTCGCAGCGTTGGCGTTCATCCTGCCAGCTTGAGGACCGCAGCGCAGCCCTTGGCGACCGGCTGTAACAAACCGATTGTGCCTATGCATAGAACGCGATCAATCGCGAAAGAACACCTGCACCAAGTGATAGCCGAACTGGCTCTTGATCGGCCCGTGCACTTCGCGTAGCGGCTTCTTGAAGATCACCTGGTCGATCACCCGCACCATCTGCCCGGGTCGCACCTCGCCGAGGTCACCGCCTTTCTTGCCCGACGGACAGGTAGAGTGCTTGCGCGCCAGCACGTCGAAGGCTTCGCCGCCAGCGATGCGCTTCTTCAGGGCAGCGGCTTCCGCTTCGGTCTTGACCAGGATGTGGCGGGCCATTGCCTTTGCCATGACAGGTTCCTCATTTATAGGGCGCGTATTGTGCCAGTATTTGCGGCGCCAGCTAAATGGCGTCATTTATGTGGCCTGTGCGGGCCTTTGTCTTTAGTGAATCTTGGCTAACGTAATAGCTTCATTCGACGGGAACGCTGCCCATGGATCTTCACGCAATGCTGAAAATACTCTCCAGCCAGGATGGCTCGGACCTGTACCTGTCGACCGGTGCGCCACCCTGCGCCAAGTTCAACGGCGTGCTCAAGGCGCTGAGCAGCGAGCCGCTGAAGGCCGGCGCCGTGGCGGAAATCGCCGAAGGGGTGATGGATGGCGCCCAGCGCGAAGAGTTCGAGCGCGAGCTGGAAATGAACCTGGCGATCTCCCTCAACGGCGTCGGGCGCTTCCGTATCAATATCTTCAAGCAGCGCAACGAGGTGTCCATCGTCGCGCGCAACATCAAGCTCGACATTCCGCGCTTCGAGGATCTGAAACTGCCCGAGGTGCTGCTCAAGACGGTGATGGAAAAACGCGGCCTGGTGCTCTTCGTCGGCGGTACCGGCTCGGGCAAGTCGACCTCGCTGGCCGCGCTGATCGACTACCGCAACCGCAACAGCGGCGGGCACATCATCACCATCGAGGACCCGGTGGAATACGTGCACCGGCACAAGAAGTCGATCATCAACCAGCGCGAGGTCGGCGTGGACACCCGCAGCTTCCACGCCGCACTGAAGAATACCCTGCGCCAGGCGCCGGACGTGATCCTGATCGGCGAGATCCGCGACCGCGAGACCATGGAGCACGCTCTGGCTTTCGCCGACACCGGGCACCTGGCGATTTCCACCCTGCACGCCAACAACGCCAACCAGGCGCTGGACCGCATTATCAACTTCTTCCCCGAAGACCGCCGCCCGCAATTGCTCAATGACCTGGGCAACAACCTTAAGGCGTTCGTTTCCCAGCGCCTGGTCAAGACGGTCGATGGCAAGCGCCGCGCCGCGGTCGAGGTGCTGCTCGGCACGCCGACCATCCGCGACCTGATCAAGCGCAACGAGTTTGCCGAGATCAAGGAGATCATGGAAAAGTCCAAGAACCTCGGCATGCAGACTTTCGATCAGGCGTTGATCGACCTGGTCAACGAGGGCGCCATCGACGAGGAAGAGGCGGTCAAGAATGCCGACTCGGCCAATAACGTGCGCCTCAAACTCAAGCTCTACCGTGAGACGCCAGCTGTTCCGGCCCCTGCAGCCCAGCCAGCGGCTGCAACGGCCGAGGTTCGCCCGGCCAAGCCGGCCGAGCCCGCAGACTGGGGGTTGGAGCTGAAGCTCGAAGATATCGAGGACGATACGCCACCCGAGGATCCGGGCCGCCACGGCATCTGATTGAGCCCAGCACTGTATGGGCGAAATCTTGCAGCGCTGTGCGTGGCGCGCATGCCGGGATGACCTTAGATTGCACCAGGTTCAAGAATTCTGGAGCAGGGCATGCGCGTAGCCGTACTGACATTCGATGGTTTCAACGAGCTCGATTCGTTTATCGCCAGTGCACTGTTCAACCGCCTGCGCGAGCAGGGCTGGCAGGCGCAGATCACCTGCCCGAGCGCCCAGGTAACCTCCATGAACGGCGTGCGGGTTGAGGCTCAGCAGCCGCTCGAGTTCGCCCGCGAAGCGGATGTGGTGCTTTTCGGCAGCGGCATCAAGACCCGCGAGGTCGCCCAGGACGAAAGCATCCTCGAGCGTCTGCAGCTCGAGCCACGCCGGCAGCTGATCGGCGCCCAATGCTCGGGGACGCTGCTCATGGCCAAGCTGGGTTTGTTGCAGGCGCTGCCGGCCTGTACCGATCTGACCACCAAGCCCTGGGTGGTGGAGGCCGGTGTCGAGGTGCTGAACCAACCCTTCTTCGCCCGTGGCAACCTGGCGACGGCGGGCGGTTGCCTGGCTGCACCGTACCTGGCTGCCTGGGCTATCACGCGGCTGGCTGGCGAGTCTGTCAGTGCAGAGGTGCTGCACTACGTGGCGCCAGTCGGAGAAAAAGAAATATTCGTTGAACGGGCACTGAGCGTGATCCGCCCTTATCTGCCGGTGAGCACCGCTTAAATTCGCTCGCGTTTCTCGTGGGCTTCGATGATCGCCAATAGATCATTGATCGTACTTTCCAGGTAACCACCCGCTCGGTAGTCAGCCTGCGCTGCTTCGCCGCCGTCGACGACCGCCTGCGGTTGCTCGACGAAACGGCCGATCAGCTCGAACTTTTCGTTCAGTACCAGCACCAGCGGGATCGAGATGCGCTCCAGTTTCAGCCGCGCTTTCAATGCATGCTCGGCACGGGCCTTGGAGATGATCACCAGGCTCACCTTTGGTAGCAGGTGCTGCAGATGCGCCAGCGCCGCGAGGTTGAGCTGGCAATCCGGGCACCACATTTCGCCGGCAGCGAGCAGGTGATAGCGGCCCTGTACGGCAGCCAGGCGCCGATGGGTTTCGGCGTTCAGGGCGTCGGGGCGAGCGAGCTGGGCCTGAGCGGTTCTTACCGTTTCGATCTCGGCGGGCAGGCCACGGCTGGCGAAGGCGTCGAATGGCTCGCCGATGGCGAGCAGGTTCTGGTAACTGGGCATTGGCGTGCTCCTGTGGGCAGTGGCGCAGTCCAGCAGAAAAGTTCGGGGGCGGCAACCAGGAGCAAGCTAGCGCGGTGGTAAATAGCGCTCGGTGATGCGCTGCAGGCTGCCGTCGCGGCGCATGCCTTCCAGGGCGTCGTGGACGGATTCGACCAGCCTCGGGTCGCACTGCAATGAGCAGGCGATGTACATGTCCAGCGGCGCGAGCAGGGCGCTCATGGCCAGCTCCGGGCCGCTGTCCCAGAGGTGACGGCCTTCCAGGTCGGTGGTGAACCAGGCATCGACACGACCGCGCCTGACCAGTTGGATCGGTTGGTCGCCGAGCTTCAGGGCATACAGCTGGTCGCTGGTGAAGCCGGCACGCCTGAGGATCTCTTCCTGCGCGGTGCCCAGGCCGACTGCCACCAGGCGATAGCGCTGGCGCGCTTGCTCCAGGCTGGAAACCGGATCGTCGAGGGTGAAGAACGCGCGGGACAGCGGCTGGATTTTGGCGACCCAGGTGAAGTGCGCTTCGCGCTCCGGCGTGCGTGAGAGGGGCACGATCATCACGTCGCGCGCTTCCTGGGTGCGCTTCTGGGCACGCGCCCAGGGCGCGTTTTCGACCACGGCGCGATAGCCCGCCCGTTGCAACGCCATGATGGCGATGTCACCGGTAATGCCATTGCCGTCGTCGCCATGCAGCGCCAATGGCGCTGCATCCGGCATGTATAGCTGGATAGGGCGTGGCTCGGCAGCCAGGTAGCACGGCAGCAGCACTGACAGCAGGCAGGCAATAAGGCGCAACGCGAACATTCCTTGAAGGTACGTCGCGAGTATAGGAGCTGTCGGGCTGGATATCTGTGAACCACTGGTGGGATGGACCGGAGGCGGTTCACATACCGCTATGCGCAGGACGATCACCCGGCCGCGTGCCGGGTGATCGCAGCTGTCAGCTTTGTAGGGCCGGCAGGTCGCGATACAGCTCCAGTGCCTGGGGGTTGGCCAGGGCATCGGTGTTTTTCACCGGTTGGCCATGCACCACGTTGCGCACCGCCAGTTCGACGATCTTGCCGCTGATGGTGCGCGGAATATCAGCGACGGCGACGATGCGCGCCGGCACATGGCGCGGTGTGGTGTTGGCGCGGATCACCTGGCAGATCTGCTTCTGCAACGCCTCGTCGAGCGTCACGCCGTCGCGTAGGCGCACGAACAGCACCACGCGCACGTCGCCGTCCCGCTCCTGGCCGATGGCGATGGATTCCAGTACCTGCTCGACCTTCTCCACCTGGCGGTAGATCTCGGCAGTGCCGATGCGCACGCCGCCCGGGTTGAGCACGGCGTCCGAGCGGCCGTGGATGATCAGCCCGCCATGGGGCGTTTCCTCGGCGTAGTCGCCATGGGCCCAGATACCCGGGAAGGTCTCGAAATAGGCGCTGCGAAACTTCTCGCCGTCGGCATCGTTCCAGAAGCCCACCGGCATCGAGGTGAAGTGCTTCGCGCAGACCAGTTCGCCTTTTTCGCCGATCACCGGCTGGCCGGCGTCGTTCCACACCTGCACGTCCATGCCCAGGCCCTTGCACTGGATCTCGCCGCGGTACACCGGTGAAACCGGGTTGCCGAGGGCGAAGCACGAGACGATATCGGTGCCGCCGGAAATGGACGACAGGCAGACATCGGCCTTGATGTCGCGATACACGTAATCGAAGCTTTCGTGGGCCAGGGGCGAGCCGGTCGAGAGGATCGCCTTGAGGCGGCTCAGTTTATGGGTTTCGCGGGGCTTGGCGCCGGCCTTTTCCAGGGCCGCGATAAACTTGGCGCTGGTGCCGAACACGCTGATGTCCTCGGCGTCGATCAGGTCGATCAAGCGCGTCGGCTCGGGGTGGAAGGGCGAGCCGTCATACAGCACCAGGCTAGCGCCCAGGGCCAGGCCGGAAACCAGCCAGTTCCACATCATCCAGCCACAGGTGGTGTAGTAGAACAGCGTATCGTCAGCGCCAACGTCGCTGTGCAGGCCCAGCTCCTTGACGTGCTGCAGCAGCGTGCCTCCGGCGCCATGCACGATGCACTTGGGCACGCCGGTGGTGCCGCTGGAGTAGAGGATGTACAGCGGTTGCTCGAAGGGCACGGCAGTAAACTGCGGCTCGCCCTCGGCCTGGTAGAAATCGTCCCAGAGAGTAGTTAGAGCAACTGACTTGTAATCAGTAGGTCTGGCCTCTGTTCGTGCATAAGGCACCACAACCAAGCGTTCGAGGCTGGGCAGATGCGAGAGAACCTCGTTGAGCTTGCCAGTCAGGTCGAGGTTCTTGCCGGCGTAGCGATAACCCGCGCAGGCGATCAGCACCTTGGGCTGGATTTGCCCGAAACGGTCGATCACCCCCTGGGTGCCAAAATCCGGTGAGCAGCTCGACCAGGTGGCGCCCAGGCTGGCGGTGGCGAGCATGCCAACCAGGGTCTGCCAGGTGTTGGGCATAAAGGCCGCGACCCGGTCGCCAATCCCCACGCCAGCGTCCTGCAGGCTGCGTTGCAGACCGGCGACATGGGCGGCCAGTTGCGCGTAACTCAGCTGCTCGCGGCTGCCGTCTTCGGCCACGGCGACGATGGCCGGGTGCTCGTCGCGGCGGCGCAGCAGATGCTCGGCAAAGTTCAGGGTGGCGCCCGGAAACCAGTGGGCGCTGGGCATCGCCTTGCCTTCTTCGAGTACCGCCTGCGGCGCCTGCTCGAAGCGGATGTCGAAGACCTCGACGATGGCCTGCCAGAACGCTTCGCGCTTGCTCACGCTCCAGGCGTGCAGCGCCGGGTAGTCGGCCAGATCCAGGCCATGGCGGCTGTTGACGAAGCGGCGGAAGGCGTCCATGCGTGTGGCGCTGATGCGTTCGGCCGTGGGCGTCCAGAGCGGTTGCTGCATTGGGTTACCTCACTACTTTTTTATTCATGGGCAGGGCCGTTCAGCCCTGCCGGTTTCCATCTATTGTGCCAGCCAGCCGCCATCCATGTTCCAGGCCGCGCCGCGTACCTGAGCGGCGGCATCGCTGCACAGGAACAACGCCAGCTCACCGAGCTGCCTGGGGGTGACGAACTCCAGCGACGGCTGTTTCTCTGCCAGCAGATTACGCCGTTCGCCCTCGCTGTCACCGCTTTCGGCGGCGCGCGCATCGATCTGCGCCTGCACCAGAGGCGTCAGCACCCAGCCGGGGCAGATGGCGTTGCAGGTGATGCCGGTGGTGGCGGTTTCCAGGGCCACGGATTTGCTCAGGCCGACCAGCCCGTGCTTGGCGGCCACATAGGCGCTCTTGCCGGCCGACGCCGCCAGGCCATGGGCCGAGGCGATATTGATGATGCGCCCCCAGTTGCGCCGGCGCATGCCGGGCAGCGCCAGGCGGGTGGTGTGGAAGGCCGAGGACAGGTTGATGGCGATGATCGCGTCCCAGCGCTCCGGGGCGAAATCCTCCACCGGCGAAACGTGCTGGATGCCGGCGTTGTTGACCAGAATGTCGATGGCGCCGAACTCGCGCTCGGCGTAGGCGATCATCGATTCGATCTGCTGCGGGTCGCTCATGTCCGCGGGGTGGTGAAGCACCTTGCCGCCAGACGCTGCCACCGCGTCGATGGCCGCCTGAGCGTCGCCAAAGCCATTGAGCAGCAGGTCGGCACCCGCTTCGGCCAATACCTGGGCGATACCCAGGCCGATACCGCTGGTGGAGCCGGTGACCAGTGCGGTCTTGCCTTTGAGGTTCATAACAACTCCTTTGAGGCGCAGTGCTCCGCGCCCTTCACGAAAACTAAACGATGCCGGTGGTGTAGAAGACGCCGATCACGAAGAACACCGCGAGGGTCTTGATCAGGGTGATGCCGAAAATATCCTTGTAGGCTTCGCGGTGGGTCAGCCCGGTGACCGCCAGCAGGGTGATCACCGCGCCGTTGTGGGGCAGGGTGTCCATGCCGCCGCTGGCCATGGAGGCGACGCGGTGCATGACTTCCAGCGGGATGTTGGCGGCGTTGGCCGCGGCGATGAAAGTATCGGACATGGCGGCCAGGGCGATGCTCATGCCGCCCGAGGCCGAGCCGGTGATGCCGGCCAGCAGGGTGACCGTCACTGCTTCGTTGACCAGTGGGTCAGGGATGCCCTTGAGCGCGTCGGCGAGTACCAGGAAGCCCGGTAGCGAGGCGATCACCGCACCGAAACCGTACTCCGAAGCGGTATTCATTGCCGCCAGCAGCGAGCCACCGACGGCGCTCTTGGTGCCCTCGGCGAGCTTCTCGCGGATCACCCCGAAGGCGCTGACCAGCACCATCAGGATGCCCAGCAGCAATGCGGCCTGTACGGCCCAGATGGCGGTCAGCTTGCTGACGTCGGTTTGCAGCGGCGCGGCCATGCCGGCCAGCTGCAGGCTGTGGGTCTTGCCGTAGAACCCGGGAATCCAGTGGGTGAACAGCAGGTTGGCGACCCCCACCAGAACCAGCGGTGCGATGGCCAGCCAGGGACTGGGCAGCTTGATGTCGTCCGGGGTTTCCGGCTCGTTGCGCAGTTCGGTGCCGTAGCCTTCGCCAGCGCGCAGCGCCTTGTTCAACTGGCGGCGCAGGTAGAGCATGCCCATGCCGAGCACGAACAGACTGCCGATCAGCCCCAGCCAGGGCGCGGCCCAGGCGGTGGTGTTGAAGAAGGTGGTGGGAATGATGTTCTGGATCTGCGGCGTGCCGGGCAGGGCGTCCATGGTGAAGCTGAACGCGCCCAGGGCGATGGTCGCCGGGATCAGCCGCTTGGGGATGTTGCTCTGGCGGAACATCTCGGCCGCGAACGGGTAGACCGCGAACACCACCACGAACAGCGACACGCCGCCGTAGGTGAGCAGGGCGCACACCAGCACGATCACCAGCATCGCCTGGCCGGTGCCCAGGAGGCGAATGGCGGCGGCGACGATGGAGCGCGAGAAGCCGGACAACTCGATCAGCTTGCCGAACACGGCACCGAGCAGGAATACCGGAAAGTAGAGTTTGATGAAACCGACCATCTTCTCCATGAACACCCCGGTAAAGGCGGGCGCCACGGCGCTTGGATCGGTGAGCAGTACCGCGCCGAGCGCGGCGATGGGCGCGAAGAGGATGACGCTGTAGCCACGGTAGGCAGCCAGCATCAGCAGAGCGAGTGCAGCGAGGGCGATGATGACGCTCATCGGCTATCTCCTGACCCTGCAGCACGGCGAATCGACAGGCTGCCGTAGCCATTCGAGTAACTCGCACAGGCGCTGTGGGCGCTTTTGTTTTTGTTGTCGGCGGCGGGTAAGCCCGCAGCCAGGCAATAGCGAGTTCTGTGCCAGTTTTATAACTTATTGAATTACAATGATTTTATTTAAATAATTAATGGCTGAGTGTTGATTTATCCCGATTTCGGGATGGAAATTGGTTCTGGCGCACACCACGCCGGTATCTGCTGCAGTCCTGAAAGTGAGATCAGTCCCATTTTTAGGATTGCAGGCCAAGCTCCAGCATCTTGCGGTACAAGGTGGATCGCCCCAGCCCCAGGCGTTGCGCGGCTTGCGGCACATCTCCGGCGGTTATGGCCAATGCCTTGCGGATCAGCTCGCGCTCGAAGCTGGCTCGCGCCTGATGGAAGTCTTCGATCTGCCCATCGCTCGCCGCTGCTCGCTGTGCTTCTGGCAGCGCCTGCAATGTCCCGATTGCCGCCGCCACCGTGGCACGGTCGAGCAGCGTGTCATCGCTGAGCAGGCAGGCGCGCTCCAGCACGTTGTGCAGTTCACGCACGTTGCCAGGCCAGGCGTGGCGGGCGAGCAGAGCCATGGCCTCGGGGTGCAATTCGTGGCGGCCCTGCAATGCATCGAAGATCGCCTCGCAGAGCGCCGGCAAGTCCTCCAGGCGCTCGCGCAGCGGTGGCACGAAGAGGGTCAGCACGTTGAGCCGGTAATACAGATCGGCGCGAAAGGTGCCCTTGCGCACCGCTGCTTCCAGGTCGATGGAGGTGGCGGCAATCAGCCGCACATCGCTGCGCAGCACTTCGTTGGAGCCCACCGGCTCGAACTCCTTTTCCTGCAGCACGCGCAGCAATTTGCTCTGCAGCGGCAGCGGCATGTCGCCGATTTCGTCGAGAAACAGGGTGCCGCCGTGGGCGATCTGCAACTTGCCGGCGCGACCCTTGCGATCCGCGCCGGTAAAGGCGCCCGGCGCCGTACCGAAGAACTCGGCTTCGAGCAGGGTCTCCGGGATCGCCGCGGTGTTGAGGCTGACGAAGGGCTTGCTGGCCCGCGGCGAGGCATTATGGATGGCGTGGGCGAGCAACTCCTTGCCGGTGCCGGTCTCGCCCAACAGCAGCACTGCAGAGTCGCTGGTGGCGCTGCGCCGCGCCAGGCGCTTGACCTCCAGGCTGCGGGCGCTGGTGCCGATGAACTGGGCGAAGCTGTACTTGGCCTGGCGCGACTTGAGTTGCGAGCGGGTCGATGCCAGTTCCTGCTGCATGCTCTGGTAGCGGGCCAGCAGCGGTGACAGCGATTGCAGTTCGTCGAACAAGGCAAAACCGATGGCGCCGATCACCTGGCCGGCATCGTCGTGAATCGGCAGGCGCATGACCACCAGTGGCTCGCGGGGCGTGTCCATCATGTCCAGCAGAATCGGCCGGCCGCTTTTCACCACGTCACGCAAGAGGCTGCCGGGGATCACGCTTTCGCAGGGGCGGCCAATCGCCTCGCTGGCGCTTTGCAGGCCGAAGCGCTGGGCGTAGCGCTCGTTCATCCAGACGATATGGGCGTCGCGGTCGACGATGATGGTGCCTTCGCTGGATTGCTCGAAGATCTCGAACAGCGAACGGATGGCCGACTGGCGAATGTGGGGGTAGTTGCCGAGGTCCTGCATGGCGCGCTCGTCTGCGGGGTGAGCGCCGATCATAACGCGGCGCGGCACCCTTGCGGTGCCGCGCCATGGCCGTCAGCCGGCTTCGCTGGCCTTGCGTGGGGTTTTCGCGGCTGGCGCCTCGATCAGCCCATCGGCGCGTAGCATCGACTTGATACCGCGCACGGCCTGGCGGATACGATCCTGGTTCTCGATCAGCGCGAAGCGCACATGGTCGTCGCCGTAGTCACCGAAACCGATGCCGGGGGACACACAGACCTTGGCTTCGGCCAGCAGCTTCTTGGCGAACTCCAGGGAGCCGAGGTGGGCGTAGGCCTCGGGAATCTTCGCCCATACGTACATCGAAGCCTTGGGGTTCTCGACCATCCAGCCCAGCTCGTGCAGCCCCTTGACCAGCACGTTGCGGCGCTGGCGGTACTGCTCGGCGATATCCAGCACGCATTGCTGGTCACCTTCCAGGGCGGCGATGGCCGCCACTTGCAGCGGCGTGAAGGTGCCGTAGTCGTGGTAGCTCTTGATTCGCCCCAGGGCGTTGACCAGCTCCGGGTTGCCGACCATGAAGCCGATCCGCCAGCCGGCCATGTTGTAGCTCTTGGACAGGGTGAAGAACTCCACGGCGATGTCCTTGGCGCCTGGCACCTGCATGATCGAAGGGGCCTTCCAGCCGTCGTAGACGATGTCGGCGTAGGCCAGGTCGTGGATCACCAGCACGTTGTACTGCTTGGCCAGGGCCACCACGCGCTCGAAGAAGTCCAGCTCCACGCACTGCGCGGTGGGGTTGGAGGGGAAGCCGAGGATCATCATCTTCGGCTTGGGGATGCTCTCGCGGATTGCCCGCTCCAGCTCGATGAAGAAGTCCACGCCCGGCACCAGCGGCACCGAACGCACCTGGGCACCGGCGATCACTGCGCCATAGATGTGGATCGGGTAGCTGGGGTTGGGCACCAGCACCGTGTCGCCGTGGTCCAGGGTGGCCAGCATCAGGTGCGCCAGGCCTTCCTTGGAGCCGATGGTGACGATGGCTTCGCTCTCCGGGTCGATGTCGACCTGATAGCGCTCCTGGTACCAGCGCGAGATCGCCCGGCGCAGGCGCGGAATGCCGCGGGAAGTGGAGTAGCCGTGGGTGTCCTCACGCTGGGCGACCTGCACCAGCTTTTCCACGATATGCGGCGGCGTGGCGCCATCGGGGTTGCCCATGCTCAGGTCGATGATGTCCTCGCCACGGCGGCGAGCGGCCATCTTCAGTTCGGCGGTGATGTTGAAAACGTAAGGGGGGAGACGATCGATGCGCGCAAAGCGACGCGAAGCCTGTTCAGACATGCTTTCCTCGAAGAACGTAAGCGCCCGGAACCGTCCGAGCGACGTAGGCCACTGCGGTGGCCTGGGCGGACAATAAGGCCCACCACGGGCTTTGTCGAGAGGCTTGATCAGCAGGGCAAACGGTTTTTGCGGATTGCCTGCTGGCCGCCACGAAACGATATCCTTGGCGCTGACTCGAACACCCACGCATCATGCAGGCACCGGGCAGACCGGTGTCGCATCACAACAAGACAGAGAGCCTTATCAGATGACTCACCGCACTATCGCCATGGGCCTGTTCACGGCCAGCCTCGCCGTGACGCTGCCGGCCGCTGCGATGACCGAGCAGCAATTCAACGATGCGGCAGCACAGGCGTTCGCGCCGCTGATGGCCGAGTACGACGTGCCGGGCCTGGCGGTCGGTGTCACCTGGCAGGGCAAGCATTACGTTTACACCCAGGGCCTGGCGAATCGCCAGGCCAACATCGCGGTATCCCGGCAGACACTGTTCGAACTGGGCTCGCTGAGCAAGACCTTCAACGTCACCCTGGCGGCATTGGCCCAGGAGCGCGGGCTGCTGTCGCTGGATGATCAGGTCGGCGAGCGCCTGCCGGTGTTGAAGGCCACGCCGGTCGGCGCCTTGAGCCTGATGGACCTGGCCACCCATCAGAGCAACGGCCTGCCGCTGCAGGTGCCGGATGATATCAAGAGTGACAGCGCTCTGATGACCTGGCTGCGTCAGTGGCAGCCGAAGGCGGGCACCGGCCACGAGCGTTCCTATTCAAACGTCAGCATCGGCCTGCTGGGGCGTATTTCCGCCAGCGCCTTCGGCCAGCCTTATGCCCAGGCGTTGCATGAACAGGTATTGGCGCCGTTGGCGCTGGGCAGCACGTATATCCAGGTGCCTGCAGCGCAGATGCCGCGCTACGCCTATGGTTATGCGCAGCAGACCAACAAGGCCATCCGGGTGAACCCGGGCATGCTGGATGCGGAGGCCTACGGTTTGAAGTCGAACATTGACGACATGCTGCGTTTCGTCGACATCAACCTGGGGTCAACGGCGGTGCCCGAACCCCTTGCCACTGCTATCGCAGCGACCCATCAAGGCGTGACGCAAAACGCTCAGTTCACCCAGGCGATGATCTGGGAGCGCTATCCTTGGCCGCTTTCACGAGAGCGCCTGTTGGCGGGTAACGCGCCGTCGATGGCCCTGCAAGCGCAGCCTGCTAGCCGATTGGCTCAGCGAGAAACCGGCGAGCAGGGTGTGCTGTTCAGCAAGACCGGCTCGACCAATGGCTTTGCTGGCTACGCAGCCTTCGTACCGGATGAGCGCATCGGCGTGGTGATGCTGGCCAACCGTAACGTGCCGCTGGAGGCTCGAGTCGATGCGTCCTACAAGCTGCTGCAGCAGGTGTTGGAAGCTGAACGGTAGGCTCAGGCGTTTTTCAGGCGCAGCAGCAGGGCGATCAGCACCTCGATATCGGCATCCGTGGTTCGCCAGGAGCTGACGCTCAGGCGAAAGGCCGGTCGGCCCTGCCAGATGGTGGCACCGAACCAGACTTCGCCCGAATCCTGCGCAGCCTTGAGAATGGCCGTGGTCTGCTCGTCGGAGTCGGCGCGTACCAGCACCTGATTGAGGTGCACGCGGTTGAGCACCTGATAGCCGCCATTGCGCAGTGCGTCGGCCAGGTGTCCGGCCTGACGGATATGCTGGTCGATCATCGTGCGCAGGCCATCGCGCCCCAGGTAGGCCAGTGCCGCCCAGATCGCCACGCCCCGCGCGCGGCGCGAGAACTCCAGGGTCAGGTTCTTCTGCGAGTCCCTCGAGGCCATGGCATACGCCGCATCGCTGTTCATCGCTGCAGCCAGGGCGTCGCTGTCACGGCAGATGGCCATGGCGCTGTCGTAGGGTGTGTTCAGCCACTTGTGGCCATCGGTGGTCCAGCTGTCCGCCAGCTCCACGCCCTCGGCCAGCCCGGCTGATGACGAGGTCCGCGCCCACAGGCCGAAAGCGCCGTCGACATGCACCCAGGCGCCGGCCGCCCTGGCCTTGGGGATCAGCTCGGCGAAGCGGTCGAATTCCCCGGTATTGACCTCGCCAGCCTGGAGGATCAGCAAGGTGCGATCATCCAGATCCGGAAGCCTGGCCGGATCGATGCGGCCGTATTCGTCGACCGCCGCCAGTTGCAGGCGGCGCATACCGAAGCCGAGCACGCGTAGGGCTTTCCTGACGGTGATATGGGCGGTTTCGGAGATCACCACGCGAATTTCCGGGGCGCCGATCAAGCCATCCTGATCGAAATCCCAGCCGTGCCTGGCGAGCAGCGCGCGCCGTGCTGCGGACAGGCAGGCGAGGGTACAGGCGGTGGCACTGGTGCCGAAACCCACGGCGCTTTCGCGTGGTAGGCCGAGTGCTTCGCAGACCCAGCGGGCGGCGACCTTCTCCAGCTTGTCGGCGATGGGTGAGCCGTCGAAGGATGAAGCGCACTGGTCCCAGGCCAGCACCAAACGCTCGGCCGCCGCCGCGGCAGGCAGGGTGGCACCGATCACGAAGCCGAAATAGCGCGGGCCATTGCTGGTGACGGTGGCGGGCGAGCCGAGTTCATCGAGCGTATGCAATACCTGCCCGGCCTCTCGCCCCGTGCCTGGCAGGGGCTGGTCGAAGGCATCCAGGGCGGCGATGGCGCTCTCGTGGGGATAGACCCGGCGCTGATCGAGCGAGTCGTTATAGGCGATGGCGCGGCGGTCGGCGTCGGTCAGCAAGGCGTGTTCGGCAATGCGCATGGGGCGGGTCTCGGAAGTTGGCAGCAATGTGCAACTCTAACCGAGGGGCATGGCGGCCTGTCAGATACAGCCCACGGCTGCTTGTCCCCTACAGCGCAGCGGCCAGCACAGCTGTATCCGGTACAGTTAGCGCAAATCTCAGGCGAACAATGTCTTTGTAGGAAGCTGGCCTGGGATCAGCGGCAGCCTGTGAAGGGCTCGCGACTGAAGCCGCTCCCAGGTAATTCGTTGCCCGACGTATTGTGAAAAACCATAAAAAAGCCCCGCACTGGGCGGGGCTCTTTTTGACGCTAGTAACGCTTAAGCTTGAACGACCGGGATGTTCGCGTTGGCCGCAGCCTCGCGGAACTCGGCGATCTGGTCGAAGCTCAGGTAGCGGTAAACATCGGCAGCCATGCTGTCGATGTTCTTCGCGTACTCCATGTACTCCTCGACGGTCGGCAGCTTGCCCAGAATGGACGCGACAGCGGCCAGCTCGGCAGAAGCCAGGTACACGTTGGCACCATCACCCAGGCGGTTCGGGAAGTTACGGGTCGACGTCGACACCACGGTCGAATTCGGCTCGACGCGTGCCTGGTTACCCATGCACAGCGAGCAGCCCGGCATTTCCATGCGCGCGCCGGCCTTGCCGTAGATGCCGTAATAGCCTTCTTCGGTCAGTTGGTGAGCGTCCATCTTGGTCGGCGGCGACAGCCACAGACGAGTAGGCAGCTGACCCTTGACCTGATCGAGCAGCTTACCGGCAGCGCGGAAGTGACCGATGTTGGTCATGCACGAGCCGATGAACACTTCGTCGATCTTCTCGCCCTGAACGGTCGACAGCAGGCGTGCGTCGTCCGGGTCGTTCGGCGCGCAGAGCACCGGCTCCTTGATGTCGGCCAGGTCGATCTCGATGATCTCGGCATACTCGGCGTCCTTGTCGGCGCTGAGCAGTACCGGGTCGGCCAGCCAGGCTTCCATCGCTTGAGCGCGACGCTCCATGGTGCGTGCATCGCCGTAGCCTTCGCTGATCATCCAGCGCAGCAGGGTGATGTTCGACTTCAGGTACTCGGCAATGGCTTTTTCCGGCAGCTTGATGGTGCAACCTGCAGCGGAACGCTCGGCAGAGGCGTCGGACAGCTCGAATGCCTGCTCGACGGTCAGCTCGTCCAGGCCTTCGATTTCCAGGATGCGGCCGGAGAAAGCGTTGATCTTGCCTTTCTTCTCGACGGTCAGCAGGCCTTTCTGGATGGCGTAGTAGGGGATGGCATGGACCAGGTCACGCAGGGTGATGCCTGGGTTCAGCTTGCCCTTGAAGCGCACCAGAACCGACTCCGGCATGTCCAGCGGCATGACGCCTGTGGCCGCGGCGAAGGCCACCAGGCCGGAACCGGCCGGGAAGGAAATGCCGATCGGGAAGCGGGTGTGCGAGTCACCACCGGTACCGACGGTGTCCGGCAGCAGCATGCGGTTCAGCCAGCTGTGGATGATGCCGTCGCCAGGACGCAGCGACACGCCGCCACGGGTGCGGATGAAATCCGGCAGGGTGTGGTGGGTGGTGACGTCGATCGGCTTCGGATAGGCCGCGGTGTGGCAGAACGACTGCATCACCAGGTCAGCGGAGAAGCCCAGGCAAGCCAGGTCTTTCAGCTCGTCGCGGGTCATCGGGCCGGTGGTGTCCTGGGAGCCGACGGTGGTCATCTTCGGTTCGCAGTAGGTGCCCGGACGCACGCCTTTGCCTTCCGGCAGACCGCAGGCCTTGCCGACCATCTTCTGGGCCAGGGTGTAGCCCTTGCCCGTATCGACCGGCGCTTCCGGCAGCTTGAACAGGTCGGTTGGGCCCAGGCCCAGCTCGGCACGTGCCTTCTCGGTCAGGCCACGGCCGACGATCAGCGGGATACGGCCGCCAGCACGAACTTCGTCGAGCAGCACCGGCGTCTTCAGTTCGAAGGTGGTGATCACTTCGTCGCTGTCGTGTTTGCAGACCTTGCCCTGGTGCGGGTACAGGTCGATCACGTCGCCCATGTTGATGTTCGACACGTCGAACTCGATCGGCAGCGCGCCGGCATCTTCCATGGTGTTGTAGAAGATCGGGGCGATCTTGGTGCCGAAGCAGAAGCCGCCAGCACGCTTGTTCGGAACAAACGGGATGTCGTCGCCGAAGAACCACAGCACCGAGTTGGTGGCGGATTTACGCGAAGAACCGGTACCGACCACGTCACCAACGTAGGCAACCGGGAAGCCGTCGCCGTACATCTGGGCGATCTGCTTCATCGGGCCGATGGAGCCTTGCACGTCAGGCACGATGCCTTCGCGGGCCATTTTCAGCATGGCCAGGGCGTGCAGCGGGATATCCGGGCGCGACCAGGCATCCGGCGCCGGCGACAGGTCGTCGGTGTTGGTTTCGCCAGTGACCTTGAACACGCGCAGGCTGATCTTCTCGGCCAGGGTCGGGCGCTTCTTGAACCACTCGCCATCGGCCCAGGACTGCAGCACGCCTTTGGCGTGGGCATTGCCCGCTTTGGCTTTTTCGGCCACGTCATGGAAGGCGTCGAACATCAACAGGGTGTGCTTGAGCTGTTCGGCAGCGACGGCGCCCAGTTCGGCGTCGTCCAGCAGTTCAACCAGGGTGGCGATGTTGTAGCCGCCCTGCATGGTGCCGAGCAGTTCGGTGGCGCGCTTCTTGTCGATCAGCGGGGAGGTGGCTTCGCCCTTGGCGATAGCGGAGAGGAAGCCGGCCTTTACATAGGCAGCTTCGTCGACGCCTGGCGGCACGCGGTTGGTGATCAGGTCGAGGAGGAATTCTTCTTCGCCGGCCGGCGGGTTCTTCAGCAGGTCGACGAGACCGGCGGTTTGTTCGGCGTTTAGCGGCTGGGGCACGATACCCTGGGCGGCACGCTCTGCTACGTGTTTGCGGTAGGCTTCAAGCACAGTTATTACCCTCATCAGTGGTCCCAAATAGGGAAGTCCGGGACGCATGCAGGAATGCACCAAACACATCCGCAGCTCAGCCTGATGGGCTGTGCGCGATGGTTTCAATGCTTCCATCCGGAAGCTGCTTTCAAAGTTTTACGCCTGCAGGACGTACTTGATGAGGGGCTGGCATGGCCTGAGGATGGCCACGCCAACATCGTGCTGCAGGATCGACTGTGCTCGTGACGCTTTGAAAACAGCTTCCAACGGACATTGGCGCCTTTCGCAAGGCGCGCTGATTCTAGCGGAATCTTTACGCGAAGTTAAGCGAAAGACCCATCGTCCTCTGGGGTGATCCCCATTAGACAAAGGGCTAAGATGCACGCCTTATTGTCTGGTCTGTCGATTCAACGCATGCCCAATCAACGTATCAAGACGCCTTGCATAGGCCTGTGCTCCACGGTTTTCGGCGATACCGTATGCCGCGGCTGCAAGCGCTTTCACCATGAGGTGATCAACTGGAACGGTTACAGCGACGAGGAAAAGCAGTCGGTGTGGTTGCGCCTGGAAATGTTGCTGGTGCAGGTGATGACCGCCAAGCTGGAGGTGTTCGACGAGGCGCTGCTGCTCAAACAGCTGGAGCAGCGACAGATTCGCTTCGTGCCCCAGCAGTCGGCTTATTGCTGGGCCTACCAGCTGCTGGCCCGCGGTGCGCGGGTGATCACCCAGCTGGAGGCCTACGGCATCGTCTTGCTACCCGAATTTCGCGATTGGGAACTGCCGGATCTGCGTGACGCCATCGACCGCGAGTTCTTCCTGCTCTCCGAGGCGCATTTCGAGCGTTACATCGCGCCGCGCTTCCTCAAGGAAGGCATGGAGCTGCGCGTCTGATTCGTACGCGCGGCGCTTGAATGCAAAAAGCCCGGCACTTGGCCGGGCTTTTTCTGGCTGCGAGACCTGTCAGCGGTATTCGCACAGGTACGCGGTGTCCTGTTCGACCTTGAGCTGAAACTTGCTGTCGGCCGGCACGGTGAAGCGGCTGCCGGCGGTGAAGGTTTCCCAGTTGTCGCTGCCCGGCAGTTTGACGGTCAGCGCGCCGGCGATCACGTGCATGATCTCCAGCTGGCCGGTGCCGAATTCGTATTCGCCTGCCGCCATCACGCCAATCGTGGCCGGGCCTTCTGCCATGCCGAACGCGATGGATTTGACGGTACCGTCGAAATACTCGTTGACCTTGAACATGTGCATCCTCGTGAGCGGCAGAATAAATGGCTGGCAAGTATGCCCAAGGCATCTGGCGGCGTCACGTGTTGCGCCTAACGCCTCGCCGGGCCATCACCAACGGCAACAGGCGAGCGGTATTGCGTGCATCATTCAGTGCGCGATGCTGCTGGCCGCTGAAGCTGATTCCCGCCAGTTGCAAGGCAGCATTCAGGCCGATGGGGCGGGGTAGCTGACGCTCCTCGGCAAAGCGCCGCTTGAGGTTGAGGTGGGCCATGGTTTGCAGGTGGCTGACCAGGCCGTGGTGCTGCCAATCCTGCTCCAGCTGCTGGCGATCATAGTCGCCCCAGCTGCACCAGCCTTGCAGGCGCGGATGGTGGGGCTCCAGCCAACGCTCGAATTGCGGCCACAGCACCGGCAGTGTGGCGGCTTGATCCACCTCCCCCTGGCTGATGTGGGTCAGCTGCCGGCAGAAGCGGGTCAGCATCGGGCGGCGCAGTGGCCGCACGAAACGCTGGAAATGGTCGATCTCGTGGCCGTCGGCATCGACCAGACTGGCACCGATCTCGATGATCTCCATGTGTTCCACCGGCCAGCCACCTTCTTCGGTGGTGGCTTCCAGGTCGATGACCAGCCAATACCCCATTGCTTCTCCTTGTCTGCCCGCCATACCGTCTGCTGAGGGTCGCTCAGAGCTCAGACCGACGAGTGGTGCGATTCGTGCCATATGTGAAATGCCATCATGGACATTGTGTCTTTGCGGCGCTGGCTATACTTGCGCACGGAAGGCCGTGGTTCTCTATTCCCGCGTGAAAGGTGAGCGTGTTTCATGGATGACTCTGTGGTGTTTTCAGATGACGAGACGATTGGTGACAGCACACACCAGGCGTGGCGCATCCTGACCGTTGATGATGACCCTGACTTTCAGCGCGCAACCGCCTTTGCGATCAGCGAGATGGAAATCCTCGGCCGGCGTGTCGAGATCCAGCAGGCATTCAGCAACCGCGAGGCCGCCATGTTGCTGGCCGAACAGCAGGATTTGGCCCTGGTGTTGCTCGATGTGGTGATGGAGACCGAAGACGCCGGGCTACGTTTGGTCAAGACCCTGCGCGAGGTCATCGGCAACGCCGAGATTCGCATCGTACTGCTCACCGGCGAGCCCGGCATGGCACCGGTGCAGAGCGTCATGCGCGACTACGACATCAACGACTACTGGTCCAAGAGCGAGCTCAGCGCCGAGCGCCTGCGCACGGTGCTCACCGGCGGGCTGCGCAGTTATTCCCAGCTCAAGGCCACGGCACGGGCACGTCGCGGCCTGCAGATGATCGTTGAGTCCAGCAATGCGCTGTTCTGCTCGAAGAACACCCGCGAGCTGTCGGCCAAGATTCTTTCCGAGATCGCCTCGCTGCTCGATCTGCAGGCCGAGGGTATCGTTTGCGTGAAGGCTCATGATGCCGCGCCTGGCGAGCTGCCCGACGCTTACGTGATCAGTGCCAGCGGCCGCTTCTACAGCTCCATCGATGGCAGCCTCAACGGCCTGGGGGATGAAGCGGTAGCCAGCGCGCTGCGCTGCAGCCTGCAAAAACAGGCGACGCTGCGTTTCGACGATTGCACCGTGCTGTTTTTCCCGCGCTTTCAGGCGGGTGCGGACTACGCCTGTTACGTGGCCACCGAGCGAACGCTGGACGATACCGAGCTGGAACTGCTCGAGGTGTTCAGCGCCAGTATCAGCCGCGGGCTCTATAACGTGGCGCTGTTCAGTCGTCTGGAGGAGATGGCCTACCAGGACGACCTGCTGAAGATCCCCAACCGCAATGCGTTGATCCGCATGCTGGACATGACCCTGAGCAGCTCGAACAAGGGCGATCGAGTGCTGGTGCTGCTCGACATCGACAACTTCTCGGGTGCCAACACTGCCTTCGGCACCGGCTACGGGGATTTCATTCTTGGCCTGGTGGCCAACCGGTTGCGAGAAACATTCGACGGCAACGTGCTGATCGCCCGGGTTCGCGACGATCTGTTCGCCGTGCTCGGCCCCGAGCATCAGGTGCGCGCCGAGGATATCGTGGCGCTGTTCCGCCGCCCCAACCGGCCCTATGAGTTAGGTCAGGTGCACAGCCTGAGTAGCGTCACCCTGTACCTGCGCGATTTCGACGATACGGCCAGCGTGGCCCTGCAGGATGCCCGGCTGACCCTCAAGCAAGCCAAGCAGCTGGGCCACGACCAGCATGTGGTGCACGACCGCCGGCTGCAGAGCGCCCATGCCGAATCGTTCCGCCTGCTGCTGGCGCTGCGTGATGCGGTGGCCAGCGACCTGATCAGCATCGAGCTGCAACCCCAGGTGGATCTGCGCAGCGGCGTGGTCACCGGGGTCGAGGCCCTGGCGCGCTGGTACCAGCCCGACGGCAAGGCCATCCCGCCATTGGAGTTCATTCCGCTGGCGGAGACTACCGGCTATATCCTGCCCCTGGGTGATCTGCTCATGCGCCTGGCCTTGCAGGCGGCTCGTCGTCTTGCTGAATCCGGGTATCGCGACATTCGGGTGGCGATCAACGTGTCGGCCACCCAGTTGCTGCAGCGCGACTTCATCGAACGCTTCACCCTGCATCTGGAGGCGGCCGGCGTGAGCGCCGGTCAGGTCGAACTGGAAATCACCGAGTCAGTGGCCATGCGCTCGTTCGAGCAGGTTTGCGAGCAGCTGCTGGCACTGCGGGCGATGGGGGTTAAAGTGGCCATCGACGACTTCGGCACCGGCTTCTCGTCGCTCAGCTACCTGCGCCAGCTGCCTGCCGATCGTTTGAAGATCGACCGCAGCTTCGTCGAGGAGCTGCGTGCGGAGGACGACGGCCAGGCGATCGCCGAGGCGATCATCCAGATCGCCCGGCGCGTCGGGATGACGGTAATTGCCGAGGGCGTGGAGAACCAGCAACAGGTCGAATGGTTGACTCAGCATGACTGCCTGGAAGCTCAGGGCTACCTGTTCGCCAAACCGATGTCGCTGGAACGGCTGTTGAGTTGGCTGGGCGAGCGTTCGCCGCGGTGATCGGTCGCCGCATCGCTGGCTGGCGAGCTGCGCTTGCCAGGCCACTGCCGCGTAATCTGCTGGTGCTGTTTCTGCCCTGGTCGCTATTGATCGTGGTGCTCAGCCTGTTGCTTTACGACCGCATGCTTAGCGACCGTCTGGAGCCTCTGCTCGACGCCGAGTCGGACAGCCTCAACGAAGGTGTTGCGGTGCTGGAGCGGCATCTGTCCAGCCTGCGCGGCGATCTGCAGTTTCTCAGCCAGCAGCCGCTGCTCAACCGCGCGCTCAGGCATGCCTCCGCTAGCAGCTACGCCGCGCTGAGTGAGCTGTTCGCCGAGTTTTCCAATAGCCGCGGCATCTATCAGCACATTCGCTGGCTCGACGAGAACGGCATGGAACGCGTGCGTATCGACGGCGGCTCGGGAAAGGCACGACAGGTCGAGGCGGCAGACCTGCAGAACGACTCGGCCGCCTATTACTTCGTGGAGACCATGCATCTCTACAAGGGCGAGTCGTATCTGTCGCGCTTCGATCTGGAACGGCATTATCGACCCGATGGCAGCCTTGAGGCGCTTGTGCCGATCCTGCGAGCCGCGGTGCCGGTTTTCAGCGAGCGCGGCGAGCGGCGTGGCGTTCTGATCCTCGACTACCGGGCCGAACGGCTGCTGGCGCGCTTGCGGGAAACCTCGCTCGCCTATGGCGGCTCGCTGCAGTTGCTCGACCATGAAGGCTACTGGATGCTCGGCGAGCGGCCTGAGCACGCCTGGGGCTTTCTGCTCGGCAAACCAGAGCTGACGCTGGCCAGCCGCCAGTCGGCCACCTGGCGGCGATTGCAAACCGAGCAACGTGGTTCGTTCAGCGACGCCGCGGGTTTCTGGACCTACAGCCATTTCCGGCCGAGTGACGCCGCCTCGGCCACCAGCAACGTTGCCGATCACTGGCTGTTGCTGTCACACCTGCCAGCCGAGCACCTCAACCAGCTGCGGTGGGGCGTGCTGTGGCGCGTATTGTTGTTCTTCAGTGTGCTGCAGGGGCTGGGGTTGCTGATCAGCGTACGGCGGGCGATCGACGAGGCCGAACGCTTGCGTGCCGAGCAGGGGCTGCAAGTGAGCAGCAAGGCATTGGCGGCGAGCAACGAGCAATTGCAGCGTACTGTCGAGCAGCTGCAGCGCACCCGTCGTGCCTTGTTGCAGGCTGAAAAGCTGTCGTCCCTGGGCACCATGGTCGCCGGCGTCGCCCATGAGTTGAATACGCCAATTGGCGCTGCCAGCGTGGCCGCTTCGACCCTGGAGCGGGCCAGCCAGGAATTTCAGGCGGCGATGCGCGAAGGCCTGAAGCGCACCACCCTGGAGCGTTTCGTGCAGCGCACCGATGACGGCCTGAGCATCATTCTGATCAGCCTGGAGCGGATGTCGCAGCTGACCCGTGCTTTCAAGCAACTGGCCACCGACCGTGCCAGCACCGAGCGGCGGCGCTTCGACCTGCTTGAACTGGTGAACGAGGTGGCGCTGCTGCTACAGCCGAAGCTGCGTCAGAACGACCATCGAATCGTCGTGGACGTGGCCCCGGATCTGATTCTGGACAGCTACCCAGGGCCTCTCGGGCAGATCGTGCAGAATCTCGTCGACAATGCGCTCGTTCATGCCTTCGACCCCGGCGTGAAGGGTGTCGTCACCGTTCGTGGCCAACTGGATGAAGCGCAAGGGCAGTGCGTCATCGAGGTCATCGACGACGGTCGCGGCATGGATGAGGAGCTGCTGGGCAAGATATTCGACCCGTTTTTTACCACCCGTCGCGGCCAGGGCGGCACTGGCCTGGGTTTGCATATCACCCATCAGCTGGCGGTGGATGTGCTCGGCGCCGAGCTGGACGTCGACAGCACCCCGGGCGAGGGATCGCGCTTCAGCATCCGCTTCGATTTGAACTGACTGTCGGGGGCTGCCGGCTCGCCACGCTGTAGGCTAGAATCGCCGCCGTTTGCTGCATGCCCTTGTTCGAGGTCCGCTCCATGCAATGCCGTCCTGGTTGTGGCGCCTGCTGTATCTCCCCGTCGATCAGTTCCTTTATCCCCGGTATGCCCAATGGCAAGGCCGCCGGTGAGCGCTGCGTGAATCTGGCCGAGGATAATCGCTGTTCGATCTTCGGGCGCGAGGATCGACCCGCCGTATGTGCCGCATTTTCAGCTGATTCCGCTGTCTGCGGTAATAGCCGTGAAGAAGCCATCCGCCTGCTGGCGTGGCTGGAAGGTGCCACCGCAAAGGCTGTCTGACGCTCTACAGGCCAACCCCCGGAGAATAAAAATGTCGTTCACCCGTTTGTTGCTAGCAAGTACGGCGCTATGTCTCGCCTCTGCCGCCCATGCCGAGGACTGGCGCCTGGCCAAGGACGAGGAGGGCATCAAGGTGTACCTCAGTGAAGTGGCAGGCTCCCCTTACAAGGCCTACCGTGGCGTGACCCTGATCAAGACCGACATCGCCAGGCTCAGGGCCCTGCAGGAGGATGTAGTGGCCTCCTGTGCCTGGATCCACGAGTGCCAGGAGCAGCGGCTGCTCAAGCATGAAGGCGACAAGAGCTGGACCTACACCCGTTTCAACACGCCATGGCCGGTGACGCCGCGCGATTCGGTCATCGAGGTCACCACCGAGCAGGGTGCAGATGGCAGCGTTACCCGCACCCTGCACGGCGTACCTGAATACCGGCCCGAGGAAAAAGGCTATGTGCGCGTTGCCAGTGTCGAAGGGCGCTGGACGATGACGCCAAAAGCGGATGGCATGGTCGAGGTCGTGTACGAGGCGCATACCGATCCAGGTGGCAGCGTTCCGTCGTGGTTGTCCAACAAGTTCGTGGTCGAAGCGCCTTTCAATACGCTCAAGGGCATGCGCGAAAAGGCCCAGCAGTAATTTTTCCAGGCCATAAAAAAACCCGCCACTAAGGCGGGTTTTTGGTTTTCGCTAACGATCAGTCGTCGCCGCCCATGATGCCGAAGATCTGCAGCAGGCTGACGAACAGGTTGTAGATCGACACGTACAGGCTGATGGTCGCCATGATGTAGTTACGCTCACCACCATGGATGATCGCGCTGGTCTGGAACAGGATACAGGCCGACGAGAACAGCACGAAGCCAGCGCTGATCGCCAGTTGCAGGCCGCTGATCTGGAAGAAGAAGCTGGCCAGTACTGCACCCAGCAGGACGAAGAAGCCGGCGGTGATGAAACCGCTCAGGAAGCTCATGTCCTTGCGGGTGGTCAGCACGTAAGCCGACAGGCCGCAGAACACCAGGGCCGTCATCATGAACGCCGAACTGACAACCTCGGCACCGTTGGCCATGCCCAGGTAACGGTTGAGAATCGGGCCCAGGGTGTAACCCATGAAACCGGTGAGAGCGAAGGTCGACAGAATACCCCAGCCCGAGTCACGCAGCTTGGCGGTCAGGAAGAACAGGCCGTAGAAGCCGATCAGCACGACAAAGATGTTCGGGTAGGGAACATTGGCGCGCTGCGCCATGAATGCCACGATACCGCTGAATGCCAGGGTGAGAGCCAGCAAACCGTATGTGTTGCGCAGAACGCTGCTGACTGCGGTTTGTTCAACCCGTGTAGGGCTATGTGCGTAATCTTGTTCGCGCATGGCGACACTCCTAGTAAATGCTGTTGGTCCGTGACCAAGGTCGAGAAGCATCTTAACAGAGCCTTGGGTACTGCCAAGTCAGAGTGTTTGACAGTGTGTTGCGTTCCGGTAAGATGCCGCCCGCAGCCAACGAGGTTGCAAAGGAATGTTTCGGCGGGCCGAGGCATTTCGTGTCGACCTGGAGGGTTGGCAGAGCGGTTGAATGCAACGGTCTTGAAAACCGTCGAACGTTAATAGCGTTCCCAGGGTTCGAATCCCTGGCCCTCCACCATTTCTGAAAAAGCCTGGCATTCGCCGGGTTTTTTTCGCCTGAGGATTTTCCCTAACGGCGCGAATCGCACGGGGCGTGGGCTGTGCCTTGCCGGGAGCTAAAGGGGTACGGGAGGCTTGTCCGATTCGATTTCGATGCTCAGCTGGCAAGTCATGTATCTGCCGAAGCCACGCACCATGGCTAGCTCAAGGCCGGTGCCCTTGCCATCTACCTGGCTGGTGAGGAACGTATCGACAACGCTGATCATCACTTCAGCAGATTCTGGACATTTCAAGGCGACGCCAAATCCCTGTGCACCAGGCTTGTCGCTAGCGAGCCTGATGGCCTGGCGGCCTCAGCCCTGACTGAATTCGCCGAGGATTTGCAAAAGCGAATAAATGCCTGCGCCCAGAAGCGAGGTGAGTGATAGGGCGACGCCGAGTGCTATCCAGATCATGGTCAGGTTCTTCTACTCGATATTCTTGGGCTGCCCGCCTGCTCGTTATGCAGGGCCGGTGGGCATGATCGAAATAGAATCGGCGCTGTGTCGATTTGTTCAGGGTATTTGTGCGACCGATCGGTCATGTTTGCGCGTTGTCGGATAACGCGACTTCGCGGATCAGGCATGGGGTTCGAGCGGGTGCTCAAGGGGGCGCTGCTGATCTTCGTGAATGCCGGCAATGGGCGGGTGCGATGGGGCCACGCCGTAGAGGTGTTGGCTTTTGCAGGCGGTGAGCGGCTGAGCTGTTCGGCGCGGCTCTGAGGTAGCGAGACCGCGCTGCAAAGGGGCGCTGGCAATGGCTCGATGCTAGGCGCTCCAGGCTCGATCAATAGCCCAGTGTGCCCTTGAGGTCGGCATACACGGCCGTCATCAGGATCTTGTTCTGCATTTGCGCCGCACTCAGACGGCGAGTAGCCACCAGGTTGCATTGCATATCGAGGCAATCGACCTGCAGACCTTCTGCCGAGGTCTCGGTGATGATGTGGTAACGCCCGGCGGTGACGGTTTTGAGCTGCTTGATGAGCATGTCCATTGAAAATCCCTCGGTATGGTTCGCGGTCTGTAAATTCAGAGCCATGCCTCGGGCGGGGCGTTCCGAATATATTACTTGCAAGGTCGCGTTTGACGGCGCGGTGCCTTTTCGCCTGGGTTGTCGTGGAAATGCCATCCATGACCCGTCCGTGTCGCAATCGCGCGGGCACACCAATGGCGGGTTTGCAAGAATGCGCGCATGGCCCGCCGCTCATCCTTTCCTGCATGTTTGGCGCTTGTTAATTGACGCGTATCGCTAACTCATCCGTCAGGTTTTTTGTTATGGTGCGGTTCTCTCAGTTGTCGCCGTGCGGCGCTCGCGCAGGTACGAGGTGTTCGTTTGATTAAGGTATTGGTTGTTGATGATCACGACCTCGTTCGCACGGGTATCTCGCGCATGCTGGCCGACATCGACGGCTTGCAGGTCATTGGTCAGGCTAGTTCGGGCGAAGAGGCGCTGAAGAAGGTTCGCGAGCTCAAGCCGGATGTGGTGCTGATGGACGTGAAAATGCCCGGTATCGGTGGTCTTGAGGCCACTCGCAAACTGATGCGCAGCCACCCCGATCTCAAAGTCGTTGCCGTTACCGTGTGTGAGGAAGATCCGTTTCCCACGCGCCTGCTGCAAGCTGGCGCCGCTGGCTATCTGACCAAGGGTGCTGGCCTCGAAGAGATGGTGCAGGCCATTCGCATGGTCTTTGCCGGTCAGCGCTTCATCAGTCCGCAGATCGCCCAACAGCTGGCCTTGAAGTCCTTTCAGCCGCAGAGCAGCAATTCGCCATTCGACCTGCTTTCCGAGCGCGAAATCCAGATCGCCCTGATGATCGCCGGCTGCCAGAAGGTACAAAGTATCTCCGACAAGCTGTGCCTGTCGCCCAAGACGGTGAATACCTACCGCTACCGGATATTCGAGAAGCTTTCGATCACCAGCGATGTGGAGTTGGCGCTGCTCGCCGTCCGTCACGGCATGGTCGATGCCACCAGCTGAAGTGACTCCAGTGTTCGATTCCAGTGCATTTCTCGCCACCTGCAGTGGGCGCCCGGGCGTCTATCGCATGTTCGACGCAAGCGGCAACCTGCTGTATGTCGGCAAGGCGAAAAACCTCAAGAAGCGTCTTGCCAGCTACTTTCGCAAGACCGGCCTGGCCACCAAGACCATGGCGTTGGTCAGCAAGATCGCCCAGGTGGAAACCACCATCACCGGCAACGAAACCGAAGCCTTGCTGCTCGAGCAGACGCTGATCAAGGAATGGCGCCCGCCCTACAACATCCTGCTGCGCGACGATAAGTCCTACCCCTATGTGTTCCTGTCCGATGGCGATTACCCGCGCCTGGATATCCATCGCGGCGCGAAGAACCGCAAGGGGCGCTATTTCGGGCCCTATCCCAGTGCGGGCGCGATTCGCGAGAGCCTGGCGCTGTTGCAGAAGACCTTTCTGGTGCGCCAATGCGAGGACAGTTACTACCGCAACCGCACACGGCCTTGCCTGCAGTACCAGATCAAGCGCTGCAAGGGCCCTTGCGTGGGCCTGGTCGAGCCTGAGGAGTATGCCGAGGATGTGCGGCACTCGGTGATGTTCCTCGAAGGGCGCAGCAATGCATTGAACGCCGAGCTTTCCGCGAACATGCAGCAGGCGTCGGCCGCGCTGGATTTCGAAAAGGCAGCCGAACTGCGCGACCAGATGGCGCTGCTGCGCCGTGTGCAGGACCAGCAGAGCATGGAAGGCGGCACCGGCGATGTCGATATCATCGCCGCGCTGGTCAATCCGGGCGGCGCCTGCGTGCACCTGATCAGCGTGCGCGGCGGCCGAGTGCTGGGCAGCAAGAATTTCTTTCCGCAGGTGGCGATCGAAGAGGAGGCGCAGGACGTTCTGGTCGCGTTTCTCGGTCAGTACTACCTGGGCAGTCACGAGCGTGATCTGCCCAGCGAGTTGATCGTCAATACCCCGCATGAAGACTTTCCGCTGCTGATCGAAGCGATTCAGGAATTGCGCGGTCGCGAGTTGGCCATCAGCTACCGGGTGCGCGGCACGCGTGCGCGCTGGCAGGCCTTGGCGGTTACCAATGCCGAACAGGCGCTGGGCGCCCGGCTGGCCAATCGTGAGCACATGGCCGGGCGTTTCGATGCGTTGGCCGAAGCACTGGGCATGGACGAGGTGCCTCAGCGCCTGGAGTGCTTCGATATCAGCCACTCCAGTGGCGAGGCGACGGTCGCGTCCTGCGTGGTCTTTGGCCCCGAGGGGCCGCTGAAGTCGGACTACCGGCGTTACAACATCGAAGGCGTGACCGGAGGTGATGACTACGCGGCCATGCATCAGGCGTTGACCCGGCGTTTCAGCAAGGTCAGGCAGAACGAAGGCAAGTTGCCGGACATCCTGCTGGTCGACGGCGGCAAGGGCCAGTTGGCCATGGCGCGCGAGGTGCTGACCGAGCTCGAGGTGCCGCCATTGACTCTGCTCGGCGTGGCCAAGGGCACCACCCGCAAACCTGGGCTGGAAACCTTGTACCTGAACGACGCCGCCCATGAATTCACCTTGCCGGGCAATTCGCCCGCCTTGCACCTGATCCAGCAGATTCGTGACGAATCGCACCGCTTTGCCATTACCGGCCACCGGGCGCGCCGCGGCAAGGCGCGGCGAACGTCGAGCCTGGAGGAGGTACCGGGGGTAGGGCCGAAACGGCGCCGTGAACTGCTCAATCATTTTGGCGGCCTGCAGGAATTGTCCCGCGCCAGCACCGAAGAAATCGCCAAAGCGCCCGGTATCAGTAAAAAGCTCGCTGGTTTGATTTATGCCGCACTGCACAGCGAGTAGAATGCCGCCTCACCTAACCGTCCAGTTGAGCCGATGAATATCCCCAACCTCCTCACGGTGCTCCGCGTTCTGCTGATCCCGATCTTCATCCTGTTGTTTTACATGCCATTTTCCTGGAGCTACTGGGCTGCCAGCGCGGTATTCGCTTTCGCTGCCGTTACCGACTGGCTGGATGGCTACCTGGCCCGGCGTTGGGAACAGAGCACGCCGTTTGGTGCGTTCCTTGACCCGGTAGCCGACAAACTGATGGTTGCCACGGCGCTGGTTCTGCTGGTGGCCGAGCACGCCAACCTGTGGCTGACGCTGCCGGCGACCATCATCATTGGTCGCGAAATTGTCGTGTCGGCCCTGCGTGAGTGGATGGCCGAGCTTGGCGCCCGGGCGCACGTGGCGGTATCCAACCTGGGCAAGTGGAAGACCGCGGCGCAGATGGTGGCGCTGGTGATTCTGCTCGGTAACCCACCGCTGTTCGGTTTCTGGGTGCTGATGGGCTATGCGCTGTTGCTCGTCGCTGCAGCGCTTACGCTGTGGTCCATGGCGCAATATCTGCTCGCCGCATGGCCGCATCTGAGCGTCACCGCCGAAAAGAAATAACTTTTTTGAATCAAAGGCTTGACTGGGCGTTATGAAGATATAGAATGGCGCCCGTCGATAAGACAAGCGGGAATAGCTCAGTTGGTAGAGCACGACCTTGCCAAGGTCGGGGTCGCGAGTTCGAGTCTCGTTTCCCGCTCCAGTTTCAACGGGCCGTCATGTACGGCCCGTTCAGTTTAAGGCTGAGTAGCAGAGTGGTTATGCACCGGATTGCAAATCCGTGAACGCCGGTTCGATTCCGACCTCAGCCTCCAAACGCAAAGCCCCGTAGCCATTGGCTACGGGGCTTTTTTGTGCTGGCAAGAAAGCGCGTCGCTGCGCTCTTTCGGAGTTGCGTTTCGATACTCGGTGATTTTAGAGGCCGCTTTCGGACGGTCGCCCTGGCGGCGCTGGCCGGCTGTGCTGCGAAGCCGTCTACTGAGCCAGTGTTTCGTGTCGCGTGGGTCGACGTTCCGATCACAGTGCCGCTAGGCATCTGCGCTTCAAGCACTGTAGCGAACTCGGTGAGCGAGTTGATGGCGGGCTCACACTTTGACATTACATCGAGCGCGCGATCCCGAATGGCGTCGAGGCAGGTCGCCATAGAAAATCACCAGTGGTTACCGAATACAGGATGTCATCGGTTGATTCAGCTGACTGCTGGATCCAGGCTATCAATCCGAGGTGCCGGCGCGCGGCCTGACACCGACGAGCTTTCTGTCTTGAGCCCGTCAGCGCCAATGCGGCTTTGTCTGAGGCTTGCTGGGTGCCCCGTCGGGCGCGAGCAGCGTGCTAAGGCTGGCAACGATGTACGCGCTGACGTTCAATTCACGAGCCTTCTGCTGGGCCATTGGATCTCGCGAGTTGTCATTACTACCACCGGTATATCGCGCAAATCCACGCAGCCGCGCATGGCCTCCAGTACCTGGAGTCCGGTGAGGTTGGGGGGCAAGTCGAGGATGACGAGGGCGGGGGTTGTCAGGTTCTCGGTTGGCGTAACTATTTTGGCAAAAGAGGTTGTCCATTGCCTGTTGCCCATCACGCACTACGGTGAGTTCGCTATCCATCCTGGCGCGCTTGAGCGCGATGAGGGCGAGTTCCAGATCAAGCGACTCGTCCTTCACCAGCAAAATCGAACTACTCACAGAGTTGACACCAATTTTCAGTAGGCATGTCAGTGGCATATGCGGAAAAAAGGGTGTGTAACGCTCACTCTGCGTGCGTCAACCTAACACTGAACGTCAGTGGCAACCCAGCTTTTCTCTGAGGTCGCCGTAAACAGCTGTCATCAGAGCACTGTTCTTCATTTGTGCGTGGGACAAACGGCGGTTGGTGACCAGATTGTATTTCTGATCCAGACAGATGATCTCGAAGCAGTCGTCAGTTTCTTCAGTGAGGATTCTGTAGCGGCCAGCCGTGGCTGCCTTGAGTTGCTCAATGCGGTTTTCCATAACGCCCTCCATCTATTCGTAAGATGTGAGCAGGGCGAAACGACGGGCGTTCCCGCTATAAAGCAGCCATTCGTCGCCAGGGGAATATGAAGTGAGGGACGACAAGTCGGTGTGCACGGCCGATAGGCTGTGTCGGCGCCGATTTTCTTGTGCCTATCCATGCGAGAGGCGGCTGCCGATAAGTTTTCTGCTGTGAGGTATTGAGGAGTTCAGCTGCCCAGAGCGGCTGAGAAGACAAGGTCAGCGGTTCAAAAGCTGCCTGAAATTCATTGCAAACTGGAGAGGTCTGCCGCGTGGGAGTAGGGCTGTAGCCCGTCGAGGTGGTCAACGCTTTGGCAGGATAGTTACCTTGAAAATCCTAATTCCTCATGAACGTTAAAAACTTGCCTCAAACCGCTTTCGATCTAGGGTAGCTGGTGAGGTAGCGAGAGAGCTCATCTCTACCTGGAGCGCGGTGCGGCGCGCCTGGGCCGTCATTGGGAATGTAGAACTTATCGGAGCGAGGGTGCTTTTCCTGGGCCAGGGAAACGGTTTGCAGTGATACCCAGGGCAGCACGATTGCACCATCCTCGAAGCCGTAGCAGCCGGAAAGCGATGCAAGGTGGATGGTTTTCTGCTTGCCGCCTGGCAGGGTAAGGGTCGCCTGGCGCTCATTGAATAGACGGCGGGCGAATACTGGGCCGAGGAGCTTCTCGATATACTCGTTCAGGCTGCTGATAATCCCGGGCACCAGCATGATCTCGTCATGTTTTTTCATGGCCAGATCGAGAACGCGGGAAAACTCTTGCAGGCCAGCGCCGTATTTCAGGGTGTGGTGCATCATTGTGGTGTGTCCTTACAGTGTGTGGCTCCTGGGTGCTAGGGTAATCCTCCTTAAACCATCTTGGAAGCCGCGACCTATTTGGCTGTGTGGCAATCCGACGATCAGGCTCCGCTGCCTGGGTCCGGGAATTCGCTCTACCGCATGCCAGCGTGGCGCTAGGCCGAACTCAATAGCCAGAAATAAAAAGCCCCGAGCGTTCGGGGCTTTGGTTTGGCCTGCTGTGCACGATATGCAGCTAGCGTGTGCCGGTCTTGAGGCCATCCAGGTAGTCGATATTGGCTTCCTGGGCTTTCTTGCCCGGCTTGGCTGCAGTCTGCAGTTCACTTTTCAACTTCGCTTCCAATGCATCGATCAGCAGCGTCTGCCTGGCCTGGCCTTCCAGGTGGGCTTCGATGGCACGGATGATCTCGGTGTTCATGCTCGTGTAGTTGTCATTGGCCAGATCTTCGATGCGCTTGCGCATTCCGTCAGGCAGACGGACGACGAACTTGTCCGCGGTGCGGGCGTTGAAAATGGGTTTGCTCACGATTGGTTCCTCCATATCGAGTAATACTAGCTATTTGATAGTGCCTAGGGCGATAGTTCAGTCGACCGGACGATTGGTATCCGAAACAGGGGCGTCAAGCGCATTACCTGTCTCGGCGTAAAATCGACTTCTTTAAGCCCACGCAATTGGGTGATTATACGCGCTGTAATGTGGCATAGTGATATTGCCTGTCAACTCAGGTTCCGCCATGGAAGGCCGGTAGCGTGATGTATGCATCACTATCTGCACAAAGGAGAAGGAACTCGCATGATTCCATTGCTGAAAATCGCCACGGATCTCGGCCTCGGCGAGAGCCTGCTTTCGAACTGGATCACCCACTGGCGACCTTATCCGGACGGCAGCGGTTACCGGGTGTTCTTCAAAGTCGAAACGCCGCCTCACATCCGGCAACTGCTGCCGCGCATCACGCCGACCAATATGCTGATCGTCCTTGCCCACTGATTGGCAGCTCTAGCGGTGAGAGCGGGCCGCTGCCCGGAAAGTTTCCTCCAGCATCTTCTTCAGTCGCGGCGGTTCATGCAGCTTGCTGTGCGCTACGCCGGCGTGGCTGCTCGTTGCCGGGAACATCGGTTCGGATCGGAGCGGGCAGTGCGCACTCAGTCCGTGCCCGGCATCAAAGTCGAGGTGGCTCGACCACGAGCAGGCCACCTAGCAGGCGTTCGGTACCTTCTACGTTTCGCGTAGGCAGGTTTCAGCCCTCAATTGGCATGTTCACGGCTACTTACGGTGTGCGCCTGGTGCATGGCAGACCGCCAGCCGATGGGCGGGACAAAATGTCTCATGCCGGATTTCATGCGACAGCTAGACTCCACTCGTCATCAACGTGAGGAAGGAGTTTCCAGGATGATGTCCATTCTCGAGCAGCGTCATATAGTCGAATGTGCCTTTCTGCCACTGGCGTGCAGTTGTTCCATCGATGGCAGTGAGTCGGTGACGATTCAGATCAAGGACCCAGTCACCGCACAGGTCTACCTCAATGTCACGGGGATTTCCCGCGCAGAACTGTCCACCTCTCGTCAGATCTCGCAATTGGTGATGCAGCTTCGCCAGGAGCTGCGCACTCTGAATTCCGGTACCGCCAGGCGGCAAGCCTGAACGCCCTGGTCAGAGAGAGGGAACTGCCTGCCCAAGCGTGAGGCCTCAGTTAGCAAGAACTGACCTGAGGAGGGCAACGATATGGATGGTGGAAAATTCGATGGTTATGACCTGGAGCGTTTCAACGCCTTGCTGGCGGAGGAACTCGGCCTGAGCGAAGACGAATTGCAGACCTGGATGCAGGAAGAGCGTGAGCGTGTGGACGAGAATGGCCAGTTGATCGGGCATGCAGTGACATTCAAGCCGGATATGCCCTTTGACCTGCGCGCACGGGTGAGAGGCATGGCGGGAGATCATGTGGCTCACACCGGCATCATCCCGCTTGACGCCTGAGTACCGACTGGGCGGCAGCGGCAAAAAGCCTGAACTCTGCCGCCCGCTCGGTCCTCCAAATAACGTCAACCACTGTTAAGGAGCATTCGCTAATGGCACGTAAAACTTCGCTCGAGAGCGGCCTGGATCAGTTTCAACAGGAAAGCGCCAGGGAACTGAAGAAGCTTCTCGACCAAGCCAGCAAAGCCCTCGGTGATGCCGAGTCGTTTTCCGGCGACAAGGCCCATGAAGCGCGTGAAAAGGTCATTGCGCTGCTGAACGAGGCCAAGGGCACGATCACCGACAAAGGCCGTGAGGCTGTCGAACTGGGTCGTGAAACCATTGGCAATGCCCAGGATCGCATCGAGAGCAATCCGTGGACGTCGGTAGCTGTCGCTTCCGGTTTCGGTCTGCTGATCGGCCTGCTGGTCGGCCGTAGCAGCAAGTAAACGGCAAGGCAGGGCGCACCACTGGGCGCCTGGTAAGGGCCGAGGCCGTCATGTTGCGGTATTGGCAAGCTTAATGAGAACCTCGTAGATCACTGATTTACGAGGTTTTTTATTGCGTGCTTTAAACTTGCGGCGTTGCCTGGGGCTGTATATAGTCCTGCCCTCGCATATTTCGCCGCCCCGATGGTGAAATTGGTAAACACAGCAGACTTAAAATCTGCCGGCCGCAAGGCCTTGCCGGTTCGATTCCGGCTCGGGGCACCAATAAATTCAGCGGCTTGCGAATATTCCGCTCAATCCTTCCTGTTCCGCAATTGCTGAGCTGTTCCGCAATTATCGCGTTGGCGATACTTTTTCCCTTTCCTATGGCGAACGTAGTGTTCGGTCATCACGACAGTGGTGTGCCCAAGCTGATCACGTGCCTGCATGATGTCGCCGCTCAGCTCCGCCTTGTCGGTGCCGGCCTTAGCCCGCAAATCACGTAGCTGAAAATCTGCCTTGGGGATGCCCGCTGCCTTTCTGGCTTCGTCGAACCGGGAGCGCAGCATTGATACCGTCATCGCGCGGCCTTCCGCCGTTACAACGAGCTTCGTCGACCGAACCTTGTGTCCCGCCTTTCCGGCCTTGATGCGTTCGAGCACCACCGCCAGCTCCCCGATGATCTCAATCCTGCGTTTCGCACCCGTCTTCGACTGCGTGACGTACAGCTGGCCGTCCCTGAGATCACGCTCATCCATCCGCAACGTGTCGCCGGGCCGCTGGCCAGTCAGGTAGAACAGGTCCATGGCGTCCTGGAGCCCAACCTCGGCCACGTCATACACCCTCTTGAAGAGTTGATCCTAGATGTACACCTCGCGACCTTTCTCTGTGTGCCCTTTGACCCCAGCGCATGGGTTCGCCAGGGAGGTGTAACCCATCTCCCGGGCGTAGTTCCAGATCGAAGATAAAAGTGCCTTTTCTCGGTTCGCGCTGACCGGCTTCGCCTGCCGCCAGCGGAGATACTGACGAACGTGCTGGGGCTGGATGGCATCAAGCGGACCGGGCGGATCGTTGAAGAACTCGAGCAGCTTGGCCATTTCCATCAGGTTGTTGCGCTGGGTGCCAGTCGCTTTCCTTGGGATGACGTCGATCTTGTAACGGGTCGCCACGTACTCGAATGTGATGACCGTTTTAACCAGGTCGGAGGCAGAGCGGTCTCGTTCAAGCTCGGCGTACTTCATGATGGCAGCGCCATAGTCCGAGCCCAGCGGCAGTTCCTTGCGTGGTTTGCCGCCGAGTGGTCTGTCCCGGGCTGAGTGGGCACTGACTTGAGGTGGATAATGCCCACCGCCTGGAGTGTTCATGACCCAGACCAGACGACGCTTTCCTGAATCCTTCAAACGCGAGGCGGTAGACGAGGTGCTTTCCGGTATGCCGCTTCGTCATGTAGCCGAGACGCCGGGCGCTGAAAGCATGTTGCGCAAATGGAAGCGTCAGTATGCGCAGCAAGGTGACGATGCCTTTCCTGGCAACTGCAAGCAGCGAGCGAGAACGCGGAGCTTCGTCGCTTACGGCTGCAGTTGGGGCATGTCACCATGTAGCGCGATGTACTAAAAAGGGCACTCGCCATCTTCTCGCAGCCCACGAAGTGAAGTTTCGCGCCATAGAGGCGTTGGCCGGTCGCTATCCCGTAGCACTGATGTGCCGGCTGCTGCAGGTATCGCGCAGCGGTTTCTCTGCCTGGCAGCAACGGCCTCCCTCGGCGAGAGAGGTAGCGAATCGGCGTCTGAGCAAGGAGATCCGAACCATCCACCATGAGGTGAATGGGATCTATGGACATCGCCGAATCAAGGCCGAGTTGGCGGCCATGGGGCATGCTTGTGGTCGACACCGAGTTGCTTGACTGATGCGCGAAGCCCGCCTGTGTATTCGTTCGGGCAAGCGCTGGCGGCTGGTTTCCAGCAGTCGTCATGCTCTGCCGATTGTCCCGAACCATCTGGATCGCCAGTTCGCCTCGGATCGCGCCAATCGGCACTGGGGCTCGGACATGACCTACGTGCGGACGGCCCAAAGATGGCGGTATCTGACCGCCGTGCTCGATCTTTATTCGCGCGCTGTCCTCGGTTGGACGATGCATCATCGGATGCAGCAGCCCCTGGTGCATGCTTGTTCTGGAGATGGCCTTGCACGCCGGCAGCCGAAAAAATAAGTGCTGCTGCACTCGGATCGTGGCAGCCAATACTGCGCGTACGATTACCAGGCCTTGCTTCGGCGACATCGAATCGCCGGCCATTCACGTCCGGGAACTACTGGGACAACGCTGCGATGGAGAGCTTCTTCCGTTCGCTGAAGGCTGAGCGGATATAACTGACTCGCTACGCCAGCTACCAGGAGGCGAGAACCGACCTGTTCGACGTCATCCTCTTTTACAATCACCGCCGTCGCCACTCGACGTTGGCTATCTCAGTGCGATGGAAGTTTGAGGCGAAATGCGAGCAGTAGCTCTTAACTGTCTGTCGACCGGTTCCGGGACAGACCAATTCGTATTTCCGCAAAGGCCCTCCAGGTTCTAGGAAAGTACAGTAACTCTGGCAAGTACTCGTAACTTTCAATGGCTAAGCATGAGAACTTGATACTGCCCGGGAAGTTGCCGGAGATGTCTTTAAGTAAATAGATAAGAACCGTTAGCTCAGTTGCTCGAACCCGATTGATCACAGTAACGGATCATTCATCCGTTTAATCAGTTCGCGACCGTGGTTTTTCACATTGCCCACGGCCTTGTCGACCGGGTACCACTCAAACGCCTCCACGGGGGTGTCGTGATGCCTGGCTAAATCCTCGGCGTGCTCGGGCAGCAAACCCGGCTTCAACCATTGCCTCGCAACATCTAGCTGCAGCACGACCGGGCGGCGGTCGTGGATGTCGGCCACCGGCTGATCGCTGGTGGTCTCTTGCCGTCGGCCCGTTGCGGTGCCTAGCCTCACCTTGTCATCCTGATGCATTGGCACCACGCGCGCCTGAGGCGCGACGTTGTAGCGGACTAGGGGCATGGCGGTGCTGGACGAGATCACTGGCAGTCGAGGGAGATCGCTCCGGCCGTGCCGAGTGGAGCTGCAGACGGAGTGGGGAATGCAGCAGGAGATGCTCAGCCAGAGCTATAAGACCCGGCTGGATCAGCTCTGGAGGGTGGGCGGTTAGACCGAGCTCAAGCAGGGCAATGGGGGTAGCAATCAGGCTTTTTGCAGAATGCAGACGAACGGAATGAAGATTCCCTGTCCGCGGTAGATAACCCTGTTGACCGTCTTGGAATAGCGGTGTTTTATGCGCGCGCCGCGGGAACACATTCCTCGGCCTCCAACACTTCCAACAGGAAAATATTTAGAAATGGCGCTCCCGAAGCTCTGTCTGCGGGCGGCAATTTTTGCTGCCTCTCTTTCCAGTTCGTTTGCTTTCGCATTGCCAGCGTTAGTCAGCGAGCAACCATGGGGATCAACTAATGATCAGGAAGCCATGGATATTATTTACGGCGCCGGAAACTGGACGTTGTACAACTCCTATGCAGGTGTGGACACGGCAGCCCTTTTGCAGCCAGATACTGGATTTATTTATTTGCAGGGCAGTGCTGGCACCGATTTCAGCCTTCAGAGTTACCTGAGCGCGAATTCCGCCGACCTCTTGGGCTGGGTCAATCGCGGAGGCGTGATGCTTCTTGAATCGGCAGGTTGGGGAACCTCGATCGCATTCGGCGATGCCACGTTGCAGCTCGGCCCCCAGATTAGCAGGGCTCGTCTCACGCAGCTGGCGATCGACAGCTTCACCACTACTCCTGTGGCGAACGTAGAGCGCACAGGCAACTTTGTATCTCACGACGTCATCGTGCCGAACACTGGTATCACATTGCTCGTCTTGGTCGAAGGTGACGATCCGTCGGATCCGAGTACCAAGCATGCGCTGGTTGCCGGCTACAAGTACGGCAGTGGCTATATCCTGTACAGCGGGCTGACCCTGTATCAGTTCCATGCGCAGGCTGACGGCAGCAGCTTGGGCACTGACGCCCCCAGCTGGTTGACCAACATGATCGGCTACTTCGAGTCGCTGGCCAGTGGTGCCGGTGGCGGCGTTGTAAGCCTCAGCGCGCTGAATACGCTTGCAGCACTTAACATTACTGGCGACGCAGTCCGCTCGGCGGCCAATGTTCAGCTGATTTCGCTCAACTCCAACCTCTCCAGCGATTGCACAACGTTCTCTGCCAATGGCGGTTGTTTGTCGCTGACCGGCCGTTACAGTCGTAATAATGGCGGTTCGAGTGAAGCGGGTTATGCGAAGGTCACGTCAGCCTACCGTCTGTCCGACAACGTTCGTATCGGTGCATTTCTGGATAAGGGCGTCGATAATAGCAACCTGCGCGAGCTGAGCCTGTCGACCAATAAGCCGGCAGTTGGCATTTTCGGGGTATGGAACGAGAAAGCAGATGGCTATGGTCTACAGGCGCGTGTCGCCGCTACCTATAGCCAGAATGATGCGAAGTTCTCCCGTAGCCCGGCCTTTGCAGCAGAAGCCGGCAGTGGCAAGACTGATTTCGAAAGCTTCGGCTATGCGGGCGAAGTTGCCTATGCATTCCCGATCACCAGTGACTGGGCAGCGAAACCGTACGCGGGTGTGCGCTACACGCAACTGAAGTTCGATGGTTATCAGGAAGATGCGTCGGCGGAGGTCACTGCACCGCTGTCTTTCAGCAACCTCAAGCTAGAGAGCACAACTGCTACCGCAGGCATTCGTTTTGTCGGTCAGATTGCACAGCCACTGCGGGTAACAGCCAACCTGGGCCTTGAGCACGACCTGAACCAGAACTATGACGACCTGCGTGGCACTAGCTCCATCGCTGGCCTGGAGAGCTTCAGGGTCGACGTAACTGATGGGTCGCGCCGCTCGCGTGCTGTGGCTGGCATAGGCGCCGCATATGCTTTGCCTTACACGCAGGAAATCAGCCTGAACGCTGACTGGTATCAGCAGAGCTTCAGCCGTCAGAACGGCAGCAGCATCAGCGCAAGCTACTCGA
Source organism: Pseudomonas sp. URMO17WK12:I2 (assembly GCF_003253735.1). Classification (GTDB taxonomy): domain Bacteria; phylum Pseudomonadota; class Gammaproteobacteria; order Pseudomonadales; family Pseudomonadaceae; genus Aquipseudomonas. Next base: position 230,230 of record NZ_QKYW01000003.1, read on the forward strand.
TAGGCTTCTGAAGCCTACTGAGCAAGAAAGCCCGCTAGCCGCGGGCTTTTCTTTGCGCGAAAGACTCAGCCCGCTCGCTTGATGAGTGGTGGCGGGTGGGGGCGGCTGATGCAGAAAGGCACCGCGCAGGCGCCCAGAACGGGCAGAGTTTTGCTCTGAAGGGTGTTCCGCAATAAATTCAGACCCCTTGAATTTATTGGGCTGCAAGGCAGTGAATTTGTGACGTTTGCGGAACGAGATATCGGCTAAGTCCTTGGTAGACATGGAAACGGCGACAGACTTAAAATCTGCCGGCCGCAAGGCCTTGCCGGTTCGATTCCGGCTCGGGGCACCACGTTCTGCGTCGGCTCATGCGAAGCCCACATATCCATTCGTTTTATTTCCACGAGCTTGTCTCTCAAGCGCATCGGGTGAAGCATGGACAGCGCACTCGCTAGGTTTCCCGAATTCTCATTTGCCGACTGCAAGTTGCGGTGTATTCGCGCTGACGATATCGAGCAGGTTTACGCCGGGCTTTCTGATCCGCGGGTGATCGCCCATTACGGTGTTTCCTACTCGAGCCTGGCCGCTACCCGCGAGCAGATGCTGTGGTATGAGCAATTGCTGGCAGATGAAGGGGGAATCTGGTGGGCACTGGCGGATAACGACGATGTACTGATCGGCGCCTGTGGCTTCAATGACTGGCACCATGAGTACCGGCGTATCGACATGGGCTACTGGTTATTGCCGGATTACTGGCGGCGTGGCCTGTTGCAGCAGGCGTTGCCGTGCATCCTGCGGCATGCCTTGCGGGTCATGGGCGTGCACCGCATTCACCTCGATATCGAGCCGGAGAACGTCGCGAGCTGGCGGCTGGCCGAGAAACTCGGGTTCAGCCGCGAAGGCACCCTGCGGGACGTCGAATACAAGGACGGGCGGTATCTCAGCCTTCATCAGTACAGCCTGCTCGCAAGCGACCAGGCCGCACTCGCACTGCTTGCCAATTGAGCGCCCCTGATTGGTGAAAGCTGGCCGCCGCGGCGGCGACCAGCTCGGCAGATCAGAAGTGCGCCTTGACCAGCAGGCTGATGGCGCTCTGGTTGGTGCCCCCCAGCACCTCGTCACCCAGGGGGCTGTCGTTGTCGATACCGTACTTGTGTTTCCAGTAATCGTATTCGACGCCCACGTAGAATTTCTCACCCCAGCCCATGGCCTTGGCCAGGTCGTACTTGATCTGCGGGTTGATGTGCAGGTTGGCGTGGTAGCTGTCGTCATTGTCCACCACCCAATCGATGAAACCATCGATCACCAGGTCGGAATTACCGACGGGGAGGGTGTAACTCCAAGCCGGAGTGATCTGCCAGACGTTACGCCCGTCGCGCTTGCCGTCCGGGCGGCGCAGGTAGGTGTTGAGCTGGAAGTAGTCGAGGCCGGGAATTGCCAGGTCCACGGCCGGGCCTAGCAGGTAGGCGTCGACGTCGTCTTCGCCGAACTCATAGGTGACTGCCAGCAGTACGTCCTTGACCGGACCGAATGACAGATCGGCGCCGCTGATCTTGCCGAACGACAGCCGCGGGCTGATTTCACCGTAGAAGGTGTGGCCGTCACCGGCGCCATTGGTGGCCTCGGTGTTGTACTTGATGCCATCGACGAACAGGAACAGGTCACCGAAGCTCCAGCCGCTGGCATGCTCGAAAGTCAGTGTCTGCTGGCGTGGTGGGTCGATCTTGAAGTCGATGCCGTTGAGGTAGGTCAGGCTGTTGTCCTGCCAGAGCAGCAGCTCGGCCATGGCTTCGACAGGAGCCAGCAGGCTGCCCGCCAGGAGCAGTGAGGTAGCGGTGTGTTTCATGAACGGTGTTCCGGAAAATACTGAAAAGACGCGGCAACGAGCGCAGTTTGGCAGGCGCGCATATGTGGGCGAGCGCTCTGCAACGGCCGTTCGCGGTTACCTGCGGCGCGGGAGTCTACAGTATTCAGGATCGCTCGATAGACGGGATTCTGGAGGCTTGTACAGCAGAGCGCCGTTTTCTCCAGAGAGAAAACGGCGCAGATAGCAGAGGTGGCTACAGCGACTGATCAGGCATCGAGCTGTTTGGCCGTTTCCACACCAGATGCACTGAGCTTGATGGGGTAATGGATGGATAATTCGCCGCCACTTTCGGACAGGGCGCCATCGTGAATAAGCCCGTTTTGCTGCAGGTGCTTGAGCATGTCGGCAACCGCGTGCTCGCCGCGGAAGTTGTCCAGCACCTCTTTGCCGAGGCCGGCAGGGTGAGCGTGCAGCAGACGAGTGAGAACTTCTTTCTTCAGGTCATTGTCGATGGACATGCGAACCTCGCGTTGCAGTGGGTTTCACTTGTTGTGACTGCCTGCTGCGGTAAACGTTTGAGCGGTTTGCATTGCTTTCGTTGTAAGCCGTGTGCGTCCTGCTAGACTGCTGCGGCGTCGATAACCCTCTCTCATTCAGGGACTTCCATGATCAAGAAATGCTTGTTTCCTGCCGCTGGCTACGGCACTCGTTTTCTCCCGGCAACCAAGGCCATGCCCAAGGAGATGCTGCCAATCGTGAACAAGCCGTTGATCCAGTACGGTGTGGAGGAAGCGCTGTCTGCAGGGCTTACCGAAATCGCCATGGTGACCGGTCGCGGCAAGCGTTCGCTGGAAGACCACTTCGACATCAGTTACGAGCTGGAAGAGCAGATTCGCAATACCGACAAGGAAAAGTACCTGGTCGGCATCCGTCGTCTGATCGACAACTGCACCTTCTCCTACACCCGCCAGGTGGAAATGAAGGGCCTGGGCCACGCCATCCTCAGTGGCCGCCCGCTGATCGGCGACGAGCCGTTCGCCGTGGTGCTGGCTGACGACCTGTGCCTGAATCTGGAAGGCGACAGCGTGCTGACCCAGATGGTCAAGCTGTACAACCAGTTCCGTTGCTCGATCGTCGCGGTGCAGGAAGTGCCGATGGACGAGATCCACAAGTACGGCGTGATCGCCGGCGAGATGATCCGTGACGACATCTTCCGGGTGAACAGCATGGTCGAGAAGCCCAAGGCCGAGGACGCGCCGTCCAACCTGGCGATCATCGGCCGTTACATCCTGACGCCGGATATCTTCGAGCTGATCGAGAACACCGAGCCGGGTAAGGGTGGCGAGATCCAGATTACCGACGCGCTGATGAAACAGGCCCAGGACGGCTGCGTGCTGGCCTATAAATTCAAGGGGCAGCGTTTCGACTGCGGTGGTGCCGAGGGCTATATCGAGGCGACCAATTTCTGCTTCGAGAAACTCTACAAGACTGGCAGGGGCTGACCGCCATCCGGTAGTGCAGGAAAACCGCCTTCGGGCGGTTTTCTCGTTTCAGGCTTCATTGATCGGTGTGGCGCCAGGGCCAAGCGGCTGGCCATAGCTGAATTCGATCTGGTGGCCCGCCGGATCACGCACGCCGCAGTAATAGCCCACCGGGTAGGGTTCGTCGCGCTGAGCCCAGAGCAGGCACCCGGCAGCCTCGGCTTTGGCGACCATTGCATCGACTTCTTCGCGGCTTTGCAGGGCGAAGCCGAAGTGACTGTAATCGTTGGTCGCCAACTGGCGCGGCTCGCCGCCTGGCATGATCACGAAGATGAAGTCGTTCTCGCGGCCCGGCTCGGCCATCCACACGATCTGCGAGCCCTTGCCGGGGCGACGGTGGATGACCCGCATGCCGCAGAAGTCTTCGTAGAAGCCGATGCAGGCCTGCAGATCCGGTACGTGAAGCGCGAGATGGGTAAGAATCGGGCGCATGGCTGTGCTCCTCTGTTAAGCCTCTAGACCCACCCGGGCGCCGACAAGTTTGCGCCATGTGCCAGGCGGGCAGGGCGCTGCGTTTGCGGTATGCTCTGCGTCTGTTCAGGAGGCTGTTATGACCTACGATTTCGATCTGTTTGTAATCGGTGCCGGCTCCGGTGGCGTGCGCGCGGCGCGCTTTGCGGCGGGCTATGGCGCCCGGGTTGCCGTGGCGGAAAGCCGTTATCTGGGCGGTACCTGCGTAAACGTCGGGTGCGTGCCGAAAAAGCTGCTGGTCTACGGCGCCCAGTTCGCCGACGAGTTCGAGCATGCCGAAGGCTTTGGCTGGACGCCCGGGCAGGCCAGTTTCAGCTGGCCGACGCTGATCGCCAACAAGAACCGCGAGATCGAGCGCCTCAACGGTATCTATCGCAAGCTGCTGGTGGGCAGCGGCGTGAGCCTGCTCGAGGGCCATGCGCGCCTGCTCGACGAGCACCGGGTGGAAGTCGATGGCAAGACCTACAGCGCCGAGCGCATTCTGATCGCCACTGGCGGCTGGCCGCATATCCCGGAAATTCCGGGCCATGAACACGCGATCAACTCCAACCAGGCGTTCTTCCTGGAAGAACTGCCCAGGCGCGTGCTGGTGGTCGGTGGCGGCTACATCGCCGTGGAGTTCGCCTCGATCTTCAACGGCCTCGGCGCGCAGACCTCACTGTTGTATCGAGGTGAGCTGTTTTTGCGCGGTTTCGACAATTCCCTGCGTACCCACCTGCACGAGGAGCTGGGCAAAAAAGGCCTGGATGTGCAGTTCAATACCGATATCGCCCGCATCGACAAGCAGGCCGACGGCAGCCTGCGGGCCACTCTCAAGGATGGTCGCACGCTGGAGGCCGACTGCATCTTCTACGCCACCGGTCGCCGCCCGATGCTCGATAACCTGGGCCTGGAGAACACATCGGTCAGCCTGGACGACAAGGGCTATATCAAGGTCGATGACGAGTACCAGACCACCGCGCCGTCGATCCTGGCCATCGGTGACGTGATCGGTCGCGTGCAACTGACGCCCGTGGCCCTGGCCGAAGGCATGGCGGTGGCGCGTCGCCTGTTCAAGCCGGAGGAGTACCGCAAGGTCGACTACCGGATGATCCCCACGGCGGTATTCAGCCTGCCGAATATCGGCACCGTCGGGCTCAGCGAAGAGCAGGCCCGTGAGGCCGGGCATGAGGTGAAGATCTTCGAGAGCCGCTTCCGGCCGATGAAGCTGACGCTGACCGAAAGCGACGAGCGCACGCTCATGAAACTGGTGGTCGATGCCAAGACCGACCGCGTGCTGGGCTGCCATATGGTCGGGCCCGATGCCGGCGAGATCGTCCAGGGGCTGGCGGTCGCGCTCAAAGCGGGAGCGACCAAGCAGGTGTTCGATGAAACCATCGGCGTTCATCCCAGCGCCGCCGAAGAGTTCGTGACCCTGCGTACGCCGGTGAACTGACTTGTCGATGAGCCAGCTGTTTTACCTGGCGGACCTGTTCGGAGTAGCGGTGTTCGCCATCACCGGTGCGCTGATGGCCGGGCGCAAGTCCATGGATCTGTTTGGCGTGCTGGTGATCGCCATCATCACCGCCCTGGGCGGTGGCACCCTGCGTGATGTGATTCTGGATAACCACCCGGTCAGCTGGATCCGCAACGACACCTACATCCTGGTCGCCACCGTGGCGGCGCTGGGCACGGTGATCTGGGTGCGCATGACCCGGCCGATCCACGAAAAGGGCCTGTTGATCGCCGACGCCTTCGGGCTGTCGGTGTTCACCGTGATCGGCACCGAGGTCGCCCTGCAGTACGCCATGCCATCCAGTACGGCGGTGATCATGGGCGTCATGACCGGGGTTGCCGGCGGCGTGATGCGTGATGTGATCTGCAACGAGATTCCACTGATCTTCAAGAAGGAGATCTACGCCACTGCCTGCCTGGCCGGCGCGGTGACCTTCGTGCTGTTGCGCATGCTGGAAACCCCGCACTGGCTGGATACCGGGGTGGCCATGCTGGTGGTGCTGGGCATTCGGCTGGCGGCCATTCGCTGGAGTTTTTCACTGCCGCGATTCCATTTGCTGGATCGCGACTGAACCCTATCGCCTGACCGCTCGTTCTCGCCACTCACACCGCTCGCCAAGGATGGTTCGATGCACCGCTTGCTCCTGTGTCTTTGCCTGATCTGCTCCAACGTCACCGCTCAACAGGTGGTCAACGACGTGAGCGGCCTCAACCCTGTGGTGATGGCGCGCGTGGTGGCGCCGCGTAGCGAGCAGGCTGTCGTCGATGCGCTGCGCAGTTACCCGGGCGCCGTCAGCATTGGCGGCGGGCGTTACAGCATGGGCGGGCAGACCGCTGCAGACGGCGCACTGCAGCTGGACATGCGCAGCCTGGATAAGGTGCTCGAGTTCTCCCCGGAGCGCCGCGAGATTCGTGTGCAGAGCGGGATCACCTGGCGCGCGATACTCGAGTACATCGACCCCTACGACCTGTCGCCGCAGATCATGCAGTCCTACGCCAACTTCACGGTGGGCGGCTCGTTATCGGTCAACGTGCATGGCCGCTATGTGGGCGAGGGGCCCATCGTGGGGTCGGTAAAGGCCATCCGTGTGGTGCTCGCCGACGGCCGCGTAGTGGACGCCAGCCCGACCGACAATGCCGCGCTGTTTCACGGCGTGATCGGTGGCTACGGTGGCCTTGGAGTGATTGTCGAAGCGACGCTGGGGCTGGCGGAAAACACCCGTATCGCCAGGGAAAGCCAGGTCATGGCGCTGCAGGACTATCGACCGTGGTTCTACCGTGAGGTGGCGTCCCAGGCGGATCTGGTGATGCACAACGGCATTCTCTACCCCGATGATTTTTCCACGGTGCGCGCGGTGTCTTATCGGCGCACCGAGGCGGCGCTTACCGAGCCTGACCGGTTGAGCCCGTTGCAGCAGGGCAGCCACCTGCAGCGTATGGGGATTCGCCTGAGTGGTTCATCTTCGGGCATCAAGCTGCGCGAGGCGGCGCTCGACCCGTTGCTGTTTCGCAGCCCCAAGGTGCAGTGGCGCAACCACGAGGCGAGCCTGGATGTCAGCGAGCTGGAGCCGATATCCGGGGCGGATTTCAGTTATGTGCTGCAGGAGTACTTCGTGCCGCCGGCGCAGCTGGAACGGTTCGTTGGCGAACTGGCGCGGCTGACTCATCAGCATCAGGCCACGCTGATCAACGTTTCCATTCGCCATGCCAAGGCCGATCCGCACACATTGCTGAGCTGGGCGCCGGAGGAAGTCTTCGCGCTGGTGCTGTATTACCGCCAGGGCTCATCGCCGCTAGAGCGGGAGCGGGCGGCGGTCTGGACGCGTGACCTGATTGCCGCTGTATTGCGCTGTGGCGGTCGGCATTACCTGCCGTATCAGATTCACGCCAGCCGCGAGCAGTTTCTGCAGGGTTACCCGCGGGCTGCGGAATATTTCGCGCTCAAACGCCAGGTGGACCCCAGCAACCGGTTTCGCAACCGGCTGTGGGATGCCTATTACCAACCCTGATCAGTGACGCGCCGACACGTCGCCAAGGAACTTGCTGAGAAATTGCTGGGTGCGTGCCTGCTTGGGTGCGCTGAACAGCTCGCGCGCGTCGCCCTGTTCGACGATCACGCCGCCATCGATGAAGATCGCCCGGTTGGCCACGTCACGGGCGAAACTCATCTCGTGGGTGACGATGACCAGCGTGCGGTTTTCCTCGGCCAGGGCGCGGATGGTCGCCAGCACTTCGCCGACCAGTTCCGGGTCCAGTGCCGAGGTCGGTTCGTCGAACAGGATCACGTCCGGCTCCATGGCCAGCGCCCGGGCAATGGCAACGCGCTGCTGCTGGCCACCGGACAGGCGCTTCGGGTAGGCATCCTCCTTGCCAGCCAGGCCCACCTTGGCCAGCAATTGTCGACCCAGCTCGATTGCCTTGTCTCGCGGCTGTTTCTTGACCACCAGCGGGCCTTCGATGACGTTTTCCAGGGCGCTACGGTGGGGAAACAGGTTGAAGTTCTGGAACACGAAACCGACCTGCTGGCGCAGCTTGCGAATCAGCCCCTGCTGCTGACTGATCGGCCTGCCGGCATCGATCTCGATCTCGCCGACGCGGATGCTGCCGCCGTCAGGGGTTTCCAGGAGGTTCAGGCAGCGCAGCAGCGTGGTCTTGCCCGAGCCACTGGGGCCGATGATGGCGACGACTTCGCCAGCGGCGATATCCAGATCGATACCCTTGAGTACGCTCTGGCCCTTGAAGGATTTGCTCAGGTTGCGAACGGTGATCATGCTTGAGGCCATCAATTGTCCGCCTCGTGACGGTTGACGCGTGCTTCCAGTCGGTTCTGCAGGTGCGCCAGCAGGCTGGAAAGAATCCAGTAGATCACTGTTGCGGCCAGGTACATGGCAAACACCTCATAGGTGCGGGCGGTGATCAGTTGCGCCTGGCGGAACAGCTCGGGCACCTGGATGGTGGCAGCCAATGCGGTGTCCTTGACCAGCGAGATGAAGCTGTTGCCCAGCGGTGGCAGGGCCGTGCGCATCGCCTGCGGGAGGATGGCGCGCAGCATGGTCTGGCTCTTGCTCATGCCAATGCTGGCCGCGGCTTCCCACTGGCCACGGTCGATGGAGGCGATCGCGGCCCGCATGATCTCGGCGACGTAGGCCGCCATGTTCAGCGAAAAGCCGATCAGCGCTGCGGTCAGCGGCTCGAGTTGCAGCCCCAGCTCGGGCAGGCCGAAGTAGATGATGAACAGCTGTACCAGCAGCGGAGTGCCGCGAAAGAACGAGATGTACACTCGGGCCAGCCAACCCAGCGGGGCGATGGCGTAAAGCCGGACCAGGGCGAGACCGAAGCCCAGCAGCATGCCGAAGAACATGCCGCCGAGGCTCAGGACGATCGTCCAGATTGCACCCTTGAGCAGAAAGGGCAGGGAGTCCAGCACCAGCTGGAAGGTGTCCGGCGTCATTGCGTAACGTCAGCCTTGAACCATTTTTCAGAGAGCTGTTTCAAGGTGCCGTCGCTGCGCAGCTTTTCAATGGCCTTGTTGACGGCCGCGAGCAGTTCAGGATTGCCTTTGCGCAGCGCGATCCCGGATTCCTGGCGGGAGAAGGCCTCGCCAGCAACGGCCATGCGCTCGCCGGTCTTGGCGACCATTTCGAATGCGGCCAGGCGATCGACCAGTACCACGTCGATACGACCTACGTTGAGGTCCTGGAACTTGGTCGGATCATCGTCATAGGTGCGGATGTCGGCCTGCGGTACGTTCTCCTTCAGCCACTTCTCGTAGTTGGTGCCAAGGCCGACACCGACTTTCTTGCCGGCCAGATCCGCAGCGGTCTTGACGCTGTCAGCATCATTCTTGCGGGTCAGTGCCTGAATGCCCGACACGGTATAGGGCGCGGAGAAATCGTATTTCTTCTTGCGCTCATCGGAGATGGTGACCTGGTTGATCACCACATCGATGCGCCCCGATTCCAGCGAAGCCAGAATGCCGTCCCACTTGGTGGGCTGGAAGCTGACCTTTACGCCGAGCTCCTTGGCAAGAGCCGTTGCGAAGTCCACTTCGAAACCAGCCAGCTTGCCGCTTTCGTCCTGGAAGTTGAAGGGTGGGTAGGTGCCTTCCAGGCCCACCTTGATGGTGCCGGCATTCTTGATCTTCTGCAGGTCATCAGCCGCATGAGCCTGACCGCCCAAGCCGGCGAACAGCGCCAGGCCGAGGCTGCCAATAAGGAGATTTCGACGCAATGTGGCAATGATCATGTTCGAGCCTCTGTGGGTGCATGGGTAGGTGCTTTGGGACGCGGCACTCTAAGGTTGATCGGGTAGTCGAGAAAATAATAAAAAATTATTTGTATATAGCCTTTATAGAGTCAAGGACTGATATGCAAACAGGGCCGGCGCCCCGCCGGTATGCAGGAAAACGATCGGCTTGCCTTCCTCGAATGCACCTTTGTGCACGCCGTCGAGCAGGCCCGCGAAGGCCTTGCCGGTATAGACGGGATCGAGCAGCAAACCCTGGCTGCTGGCCAGCAGGCGAATGGCGTCCAGCGTGCCGGTATTGGGTTCGCCGTAGCGCGGGCCGTAGTACTCGTCCCACAGCTCGATCGCCAGGTTTTCCGGCACCGGGATGCCGAGCAACTCGGCGGTGCGTTCGACCAATCCCAACACCTTGGGCCGTTGCAGGTCGGCGGGGCGCGACACGGTGATACCCAGTACCCGCCAGCCTGGCAGTACATGGGCCAGTGCCAGTGCAAGGCCCGCGTGCGTGGCGCCGCTACCGGAGGCGAGCACCAGCGTGCCATTTTCCAGGCCCTTGGCACTGACCTGCTCGGCGAACTCCAGGCCTGCCTTTACATAACCCAGGGTGCCCAGGGCGTTGGAACCGCCGATCGGGATCACATAAGGGCTCTTGCCGGTGGCCCGCAGGCGCTCGGCCTTGGCCATCAGCATCAGGTCCGGCTCCTCGAGGTTGTCGACGTGCTCCACGCGCGTGCCGAACAGATCCAGCAGCAGGCGATTACCGTTGTGCAGGTAATTCTGCTCTTGAGTGTCGATGGGGTTTTCCAGCAAGGCAACGCAGGCCAGGCCCAGTTTGGCGGCCAGCGCGGCCGTCTGGCGCACATGATTGGACTGGATGGCGCCGGCAGTAATCAGCGTGTCGGCCTGCTGGGCAAGTGCGTCCGCCCCTAGGTATTCCAGCTTGCGCGCCTTGTTGCCGCCCAGGGCGAACAGGGTCAGGTCATCGCGCTTGACATAGATATCGCGGCCCATATGGTGCGACAGGCGCAGCAGATGCTGCAGCGGGGTGGCATGGGGAACCAGTTCCAGTCGCTCGAAACGGTTCAGGGCTTCGCTGATCATGTTCATCAATCCGCAATAGAGGTGCTTTCACTGTAGAAGTGACCGCCCGAAACACAACAAGTGCGCCAGCTTCTACTTATTCTGAAAAGAAATATGGGAATGAATTAAAAGTATTTTCATCGTATAACTGTGGGCCGTATTGTCAGCGCGCCGCCCTATCCGGTGCGGCACATGCCCATGCCGCTGTCGATCCCACGGCAACTACCGAGAATAAACATGAAAAAAACGCTTCTGTTGGCTGCATTGGCCTCCGTTCTGACTGCCCAGGCATTCGCCGCGGAAAAACTTACCGTGGCCGCCACGCCGGTTCCTCACGCCGAAATTCTCGAGCTGATCAAACCGAAGCTGGCGGAGCAGGGCGTCGACCTCGAAATCAAGGTGTTCACCGATTACGTGCAGCCCAACCTGCAGGTCGCCCAGAAGCAGCTCGATGCCAACTATTTCCAGACCAAGCCCTACCTGGACAGCTTCAACGAGAGCCGCGGCACTGAACTGGTTATCGTCAAGGGCGTGCACGTCGAGCCCTTCGGCGGCTACTCCAGCAAGTACAAGAGCCTCAAGGAGCTGCCAGACGGCGCTACTATCGCCATCCCCAGCGAGGGCAGCAACAGTGGCCGCGCCTTGCTGCTGCTGCAGCATGCTGGCCTGCTGACCCTAAAGGACCCGAGCAACGCCCAGGCGACGCCGAAGGACCTGGCCACCAACCCGCACAACTTCAAGTTCAAGGAACTGGAGGCGGCCATGCTGCCGCGGGTGCTGAATCAGGTCGACCTGGCGCTGATCAATACCAACTACGCCCTGGAAGCCAAGCTCAACCCGAACAAGGATGCGCTGGTACTCGAAGACAAGGATTCGCCTTACGTGAATTACCTGGTCGCGCGCCCGGACAACAAGGACAGCGACGCCATCAAGAAGCTGGCTGACTCGCTGACCAGCCCGGACGTGAAGGCCTTTATCGAGAAGAAATATTCCGGCGCGGTGGTGCCTGCGTTCTAAGGATCTGTCCACGATCTTTAGGCGATACACAGAGGCTGTTACAAGGCAGAAGCGGACATCCATGCCTTACCTGCGGGAACGGGCGAGGACGCCCAGTCCATGCCCGTGATTTTTTCGCGGGCATGGCCCGCTCCCACAGATTCGCCAGTGGCCGACCGGATGCTTTTGCCACTTTGCAGTCAAAGCGCTGAAGTCGAGCCCAAAGATGGTGAACGGGCTCTAAGGTTCATGCCTGCTATATCAAACGCCGACAGGCTCAACCCTGTCGGCGTTTTTGTTTGTAACGGCAACTGCAATCGCCATAAGGACATGCCAAAAAGGTATTTAAATTTAACTTTTTATATCGATATAGTTGGGCCCATGCGTACCCGCCGGCTAACCGGCGCGCCGCACGACTGAATACAGGTGCCGAACACCTGCTTCTGAAGACGCGCCCCGTTGGCGCCCTTACCGTGTGGAGTTGCGCAAATGCCTGCCGTGCCCTTGAGTTCTGCCAATCACCAGCCTGCGCAGAATTTTACAGTCCGCCCCTTTTCAGCTGCTGTCGGCGCCGAGATCATCGGCCTCGACCTCAGCCGCCCGCTGAACGACGCTGATTTCGCCCGCGTTCACCGGGCTCACCTCGACCACAATGTCGTGGTGTTCCGCGACCAGCGCATTACTCCCCAGCAGCAGATCGATTTCAGCCGTCGTTTCGGCGTGTTGCAGATCCATGTGCTCAAGCAGTTCCTCCTGGCCAACCACCCGGAAGTGTTCATTATTTCCAACATCGTCGAGAACGGCCAGCCGATCGGCCTGGGCGATGCTGGCAAGTTCTGGCACTCGGACCTGTCCTACAAGGAGTTCCCCAGCCTGGGCTCCATGCTCTACGCCCAGGAGCTGCCGGAAGAGGGCGGCGATACGCTGTTCGCCAGCCAGCAACTGGCCTACGAAACACTGCCGGGCGAACTGCGCCAGGCCATCGAGGGCAAGCGCGCGGCGCATTCCTATACCGCGCGTTACGCCGACGAGGTGTTCAGCGGCATTCGCCGCCCGACGCTGACCGAGGCGCAGCTGGCCGAGGTCAAGGCGGTGGTGCACCCGGTGGTGCGTACCCACCCGGAAACCGGGCGCAAGGGATTGTTCGTCAACGAGAACTTCACCACCCACATTCTCGACGTTGCCGAGGACGAAAGCCGGCAGATCCTCGCCGAGCTGTATGCCCATAGCGCCAGACCGGAGTTCATCTACCGCCATCAGTGGCAGGACGGCGACATGGTGTTCTGGGACAACCGCGCGCTGATCCACCTTGCCACCGGCTGCCCGAGTCACCTGCGCCGGCGCATGCACCGCACCACCATTCAAGGTGATGTGCCTTTTTAAACAGGTAGCCACCCGGCAAACCCAATTCCCGTATTACTGACTGGAGCCTCGCAATGTCGGCAGGTAAGCGCTCTCCCTTTATTTCTCGTTTTGGCCGCTTGGCCAGCGGCATCGCCCTTGGCCTGAGCCTGCTGGCAGGCAGCCTGGCGGCGCCGCACGTCGCTCACGCCGAGGGGCAGATCCGTATCGCCGAGCAGTTCGGCATCGTTTACCTGCTGCTCAATGTGGTGCGCGATCAAGGGCTGATCGAGAAGCATGGCAAAGCCGAAGGGCTGGATATCAAGGTCGACTGGCGGCAGCTCTCCGGCGGCTCGGCAGTCAACGATGCGCTGCTGTCCGGCGCCATCGATATCGCCGGTGCCGGCATCGGCCCGTTGCTGACCGTGTGGGATCGCACCCACGGTCGCCAGAACGTCAAGGGCGTGGCATCGCTAGGCAATTTCCCGTACTACCTGCTGAGCAACAACCCCAAGGTCAAGACCATCGCCGACTTCACCGACAAGGATCGCATCGCCGTTCCTGCAGTGGGTGTGTCGGTGCAGTCGCGCTTCCTGCAGTACGCCGCCGCCAAGCAGTGGGGAGACAAGCAATTCAACCGCCTCGACAAGTACACCGTGGCGCTGCCGCACCCGGATGCCACCGCCTCGCTGAAGGCAGGCGGCACCGAGCTGACCGGGCACTTCTCCAACCCGCCGTTCCAGAACCAGGCGCTGGAAAACCCGGATGTGCACGTGGTGCTCGACACCTACAAGCTGCTCGGCCCGAACTCGCCGACGGTGTTGTATGCCACCGAGAAATTCCGCAACGACAACCCCAAGACCTACAAGGCCTTCGTCGCTGCATTGGCCGAAGCGGCGGATTTCGCCCAGAAGGACAAGGGCGCGGCAGCCGACACCTACCTCCGCGTCACCGGCGCCAAGATCAGCCGCGAGGAGCTGCTGAAGATCATCGACAACGAGCAGTTCCAGTTCACCGTCACCCCCACCAACACCTATCCGCTGGCCGACTTCCTGCACCGCGTCGGCGCCATCAAAAACAAGCCGGCCAGCTGGCAGGACTACTTCTTCGAAGACCCTGCCATCGGTCAGGGAAGCTGAAACCATGAATGCCCTTCTGCAAGGCCACACGGCCAGCACGCTGAATCCAGGCACCTTCGACACCGTTCTGCAAGTGCAGAAGGTCAGCCTCGAGTACCGCACCCCGCAGCGCGTCGTGCGCGCCACCCACGAAGTCAGCTTCGAGGTGGATCGTGCCGATCGTTTCGTGCTGCTCGGCCCCTCCGGCTGCGGCAAGTCCACGTTGCTCAAGGCGGTCGCCGGCTTTATCGAGCCGGTTGGCGGCAGCATTCGCCTGGACGGCGCCCAAGTGCGCGAGCCGGGTCCGGATCGCATCGTGGTGTTCCAGGAGTTCGATCAACTGCCACCGTGGAAGACGGTGAAGCAGAACGTGATGTTCCCGTTGCGGGCCTCGCGCACCCTGGGCCGCAAGGATGCCGAGGAGCGCGCCCTGCATTACCTGGAGAAGGTCGGCCTGGCCGGCTTCGCCGATGCCTATCCGCATACCCTGTCCGGCGGCATGAAGGCCCGTGTGGCCATCGCTCGGGCACTAGCCATGCAGCCGAAGATCCTGCTGATGGACGAACCCTTCGCCGCCCTCGATGCACTGACCCGCCGCAAGATGCAGGAGGAGTTGCTGCAGCTGTGGGAGGAGGTGCGTTTCACCCTGTTGTTCGTCACCCATTCCATCGAAGAGGCACTGATCGTCGGTAACCGCATTCTGCTGCTGTCGCCCCACCCTGGCCGAGTCCGGGCGGAGATCAACAGCCATCAGTTCGACCTGCACAGCCTCGGCGGTGTGGGCTTCCAGCAGACCGCGCAACGCATCCATCGCCTCTTGTTCGATGAGGAGGTCGACAGCGGCCAAGGCACCGAGCTGGGTTTCCACGATATCCGCATCGCCTACTGAGGAGCGTTCACCATGAATCTTTCCCCCGCACGGCGTGAGGAATACGAAATTCCCCTGCAACCGCTGCCTGGCCTCAAGGTCGAGCGCGAACTGTCGCTGGGCCAGCGCTTGTGGCAGCAGGGCTGGCTGCGCAAGTCGGTGATCCTGCTCGGCCTGGCACTGATCTGGGAGCTCGCGGCCCGCTACCAGGGCAACGACCTGCTGCTGCCCAGCTTCCTGCAGACCGCAGGTGCCTTTATCGAAGGGGTGGGCACTGGCGAACTGGTCGAGAAAACCGCCATTTCCCTGTCGGTGCTGGTCAAGGGTTACCTGATCGGCATCGGCCTGGCCTTTTTGCTCACCACCCTGGCAGTGTCGACGCAGCTGGGCCGTGATCTGCTGTCCACCCTGACCTCGATGTTCAACCCGCTGCCGGCCATCGCCCTGCTGCCGCTGTCGCTGCTGTGGTTCGGCCTGGGTGAGAACAGCCTGATCTTCGTGCTGGTGCACTCGGTGCTCTGGGCGCTGGCGCTCAATACCTACGCGGGCTTTCTTGGCGTATCCGAGACCCTGCGTATGGCCGGGCGCAACTATGGGCTGCGCGGCCTGCGCTTCGTGCTGTTCATTCTGGTGCCCGCTGCGCTGCCGTCGATCCTTGCCGGCCTGAAGATCGGCTGGGCCTTCGCCTGGCGCACGCTGATCGCCGCCGAGCTGGTGTTCGGCGCCTCCAGCGGCAAGGGCGGCCTGGGCTGGTACATCTTCCAGAACCGCAACGAGCTGTACACCGACAAGGTGTTCGCCGGGCTGGCCGCGGTGATCCTGATCGGCCTGCTGGTGGAGAACCTGGTGTTCGCCACCCTGGAGCGCGTCACCGTCAAGCGCTGGGGGATGCAGCGCTGATACGCAGGGGGCACGTCACCGATCTACCTGTGCAACACGAGTCGTAGGGTGGGCCGGGCGGCGATCCGCTTTAGCCCACCAGTTGGAAGCACTGTTGGTGGGCTGAAGCCCACCCTACATGCTACGTAAAACAGCATGCTGCTCGGCAACATTTTTGCCGGGCGCACATAACGAGAAGAGATGATGACCAACACGTTCAAACTCGGCCTCCTGGCCGCCGCCCTGGGCCTGATTGGCGCCTTGGCAACTCCGCTGACCGCCCACGCGGAAGGCAAGATCAGCATCGCCCAGCAGTTCGGCATCGGCTACCTGGTGCTGCACGTGGTCAAGGACCAGCAGCTGATCGAGAAGCATGCCAAGGCCCAGGGCCTAGATGACATCGAGGTGGAGTGGCGAACCATCTCCGGTGCCACGGCGATGAACGAGGCGCTGCTGGCCGGTGCCATCGACGTGGTGTCTGCAGGCGTGCCACCGATGCTCACCGTGTGGGATCGCACCCATGGCCGGCAGAACGTCAAGGCGGTGGCCTCGCTGGGTTCGCTGCCCAACTACCTGCTGAGCAACCGCGCCGAGGTGAAGACGCTGCAGGATCTGTCCGAGAAGGACCGCATCGCCGTGCCGGCCGCCGGTGTCGGCTTCCAGTCGCGTACTTTGCAAATCGAGACCGCCAAGCTTTACGGCAATGCCGATTTCCAGCGTTTCGACAGGATCTCCGTAAGCCTGCCGCACCCGGATGCCACCGTGGCGCTGACCAGGGGCGGCTCGGAAATCACTGCGCATTTCTCCAGCCCGCCGTTTCAGTACCAGGCGCTGGAAAGCCCCAACGTACACAAGCTGATCAGCAGCTACGACATTCTCGGCGGCCAGGCCACATTCAACGTGCTGTACGCCACCGAGAAATTCCACGACGCCAACCCGAAGACCTACAAAGCCTTCTACGACGCGCTGGTCGAGGCCTCGCAAATCATCAAGGCCGACAAGGCTGCTGCGGCCGAGACCTACATCAAGGTCGAGAACTCCAAACTGCCGCTGGCCTTCGTGAAGAAAATCATCGAAGACCCGGAAAACGACTTCACCGTGTCGCCACAACGGACCTTCATCTACGCCGAGAAGCTGCATGAGCTGGGCGTGCTGAAGAACAAGGCCAGCTCCTGGAAGGATTACTTCTTCGAAGAAGCCTACGCCAATCCGGGTAGCTGATCAGCGTTGAACTGGATAGCGCCCTGTGCGACGCCTTCGAAGGCTCGACTTCGGGAAAGGCGGCCTTGAGGCCTTTGGCGATCTTGCACAGTCAGTCCTTGCGATTGCGGCGCAACTCCTCCAGCAACTTGTGTTTGTCGCGCTCGCGCTTGGCAATCACGTCACGCTCGCTGCGGATCTGTGCATGGCTGATCAGGGCAAAGATAAAGCTGCCGCCGATGATATTGCCGGCCAGGGTAGGCCCCGCAAACAACAGCCAGAAATCGCCCCAGCTTACTTCGCCGGCATACACCAGATAAGACACCTCTACCGAGCCGACGACGATATGGGTGAAGTCACCCAGCGCCATCAGGTAAGTGATCATCACGATAATGGCGATCTTGGCGCTTTCCATCGAGGCGATCATCCACACCATGGTGGCGATCATCCAGCCCGAGATGATGCCTTTGGCGAGCATCTTGTACACGTCGTTTTCCATCACCTTACGGCCGATTTCCAGAAACGCCAGGTCGGTTTGGGTATCGAAAATCGGCAGGCGCAGCATCACCCAAGCCACCAGCAGGGTGCCGGCCAGGTTTCCGCATAGCACCACGCCCCAAAGGCGCAATAGTCGCCCGACATTGTTCAGGGTCAGCTTGCTCATCACCGGCAGCACGGCGGTCAGGGTGTTTTCCGTAAACAGTTGCTGACGGGCGAGGATCACCGCCAGAAAGCCTGCCGAATAACCGAGGCTGGCGATCACATGACTTTCATCGCTGGGGCCCAACCGAGAGCGGAACAAACCCATGGCCATCAGCGACAGGCCCATGGTCAGCCCGGCGGCCAGCGCCGACCACCATAATGCTGCGATGCTGCGCTCCAGCTCATGGTCGCCCTGGATCCTGATGGTTTCATGCAACACCGCCGCCCGCGGCGGCAGCTTCTCGTCGATCTCGCGCTCTTCTTCGGCTGACAGGCCGGGTGTCTTGCCGTCTGCTTGTTCTTGCATACCAGTTACCTTCATGGGGGGAACGGCGGAGGTCCGTCTGTCTGAGGATTCAGACCTGCGGCGCCCGGCGTCGTTCTGCCGTGATGAAGGCGTTCCTTGCCTCGCGGCAAAACGGGCTACGGCATAGCCATGCATCTAACGTCAACAGCCCCTAGTGCGTAATGGAATATGGTTATGATAAAAGGGTTCTTTAAAGGCATAAGGCCATCAAGCACACTGCTGCCGTCAACTGCCCCTTCGTAAGGAAACCCCGGATCATGCTGAAGAAAATCCTGCTGGCGACTGCCGTCACCACGTCGCTGCTTGGCAGCGCTGTCGTAGCGGCGGCGGACAAGCCGATTCTCAATGCGTCCTATGATGTGGCCCGCGAGCTGTTCGCCGAGATCAATCCCAAGTTCCAGGCCCACTGGAAAGCCGAGACCGGCAAGGATCTGAAGATCGACCAGTCGTTCGCCGGCACCTCGCGCCAGGCTCAGGACATCATCCAGGGCAAGAAGGTCGACACCGTGACCTTCAACCAGGTCACCGACGTGGACATCCTCGCCAAGCGCGGCCTGGTGCGCAAGGATTGGGCCGAGCAGTTCCCCAACCACAGCTCGCCGTACTACAGCACTACCGCCTTTCTGGTGCGCAAGGGCAACCCCAAGAACATCAAGAACTGGGACGACCTGGCCCGTTCCGACGTGAAGCTGGTATTCCCCAACCCGAAAACCTCCGGCAATGCCCGTTACAGCTACTTGGGCGCCTGGCTGTATGCCAACGAGGCGTTCAAGGGCGACGAAGCCAAGATCAAGGAGTACGTCGGCAAGGTACTGCGCAACGTCGAGAACTTCCCCACTGGCGGCCGCGGCGCCACCGTGGCCTTCGCCCAGAACGGGCAGGGCGACGTACTGCTGAGCTTCGAATCGGAAGTGGTGAACATTGCCAAGGGCGAGGAATTCAAGTCCGGCGAGTTCGAGGTGATCGTGCCGCCGGTGAGCGTACTGGCCGAATTCCCGGTCGCCGTGGTCGACAAGGTTGTGGACGAGAAGGGTACCCGTGACGTGGCCAAGGCCTACCTGGACTTCCAGTACAGCAAGGACATCCAGAAGCTGCTGACCACCTACCACTACCGTGTGCAGGACAAGGAAGTGGCCGCCGAGACCGCTGGCCAGTTCCAGGAGCTGCGCCTGATCAACCCGACCGACGTGCTCGGCACCTGGGACGAGATCACTGCCAAGCACTTCGATGGCAATGGTATTCTTGACCAGCTTCTGGCCGAAGGCCGGTAATCGGCTTGCAGTCAACCGACGGCGATAAGGCAGAAGCGGACATTGATGCAATACCTGTGAGAGCGGGCCATGCCCGCGAAAAATCACGGGCATGGCCCGTTCCCACAATGGCCGCTCTCGCCATTTTGCAGCCAGTACAGATGGCGTTACCGCGAAAGAAGAAATAGGGGCCAGTGGCTGCGGCCAGTAAGCGCCGAACCACCCTGACTATCGAGCTGCATTAGCCGTACTCCACAAACCGCCGACCTCCGGCGGTTTGTGCATTCAAGGATTTCCGAGTGAGCAAGACCCCCGTTTTCTTTCTGCAGAATCCGTTGTTGCCGGGCTTCGGCCTGAGCTTCGGTTTCAGCGTCTTCTACCTGTCGCTGGTGATCCTGTTTCCGCTGTCGGCCCTGTTGCTGTACGTCAGCGACATGAGCTGGGCGCAGTACTGGCAGGCGATCAGCGATCCGCGCGTGGTACAGAGCTACAAGGTGACCATCAGCGGCGCCTTCTACTCGACGGTGATCGTGCTGCTGATCGGCCTGCTGATCGCCTGGATCATCACCCGCTATGACTTCCCCGGGCGCCGCCTGGTGGATGCTTTGGTGGATCTGCCGTTCGCGCTGCCGACGTCGGTCGCTGGCCTGACCCTGGCCACACTGCTGGTACCGAGCGGCTGGCTTGGCCAGTATTTCGATGCCGCCGGCATCAAGATTGCCTACGCCTATCCGGGCCTGCTGATCGCCATGGTGTTCACCAGCCTGCCGTTCGTGGTGCGCACCGTGCAGCCGGTGCTGCAGAGCCTGGGCAGCGAATACGAAGAAGCGGCGCGCACCCTGGGTGCCAAGAAGTGGCAGAGCTTTGCCTATGTGGTGTTGCCGAGCCTGGCGCCGGCGTTGATCACTGGCGCGTCGCAAGCCTTCGTGCGCAGCCTCGGCGAGTTTGGTGCGGTGATCATGATCGCCGGCAACATCCCCTATAAGACCGAAGTGTCGTCGCTGATGATTTTCGTGCGCCTGCAGGAGTTCAACTACCCGGCAGCCGCGGCAATTGCCTCGGTCATCCTTCTGGCTTCGCTGTTCCTGCTGTTCACCTTGCAGGTGGTGCAGGGCCGGCTTTTCAAATGGCAGAGGCAAGGTCGATGAAAAAGCCTCAATCCTGGCATCAATGGTTGCTCATCGGCCTTGGCCTCGGCGCGGTAGCGCTGATGCTGGTGGTGCCGCTGGTGCTGATTTTCAGCAAGGCCCTGAGCGGTGGTTGGGCGATGCTGGTCGACAACCTGTCCCAGGACTACATGCAGCACGCCATCGGCCTGACCCTGCTGGTCGCCGCGCTGACCGTGCCGTTGAACCTGTGCTTCGGCATTCTGCTGGCCTGGTGCGTGACCCATTACGACTTCCGCGGCCGCAAGCTGCTGACCACCCTGGTGGACATTCCCTACGCCGTTTCACCGGTGGTTGCAGGCCTCTGCTACCTGGTCGTCTACGGGCTAGAAACGGCGCTGGGCCAGTGGTTCTACGATAACGACATGCAGCTGATGTTCGCCTGGCCGGGCATCGTCATGGTCACGGTGTTCGTCACTGCGCCTTATGTGGCGCGCATTCTGATTCCGGTGATGCAGTCCCAGGGCAACGACGAGGAAACCTCGGCGCTGTGCCTGGGCGCCAATGGCTGGCAGATTTTCCGCCATATCACGCTGCCCAATATCAAGTGGGCGCTGCTGTATGGCGTGGTGGTCACCAATGCGCGGGCCGTGGGTGAGTTCGGGGCAGTGTCGGTGGTGTCCGGGACCATCCTCAATCAGACCCTGACCTTGCCGCTGCTGGTCGACCAGCTGAACAACGATTACAAGCCCGTAGCGGCCTTCACGGCGGCTGCATTGCTGGCCTGCATGGCGTTGCTCACCTTGCTGCTCAAGACCTACATGGAATGGCGGCAGCGGGTGAATATGCAGCGCGCCGCCGACAGCTGATTGGGCTCTGTCCGAAAAGTACCTGCGCTCGGAGACTTTTCAGACAGACCCTAGCGCGAAACCTGGGTCAGATGACGGGCCAGCGCTGCCTTGAAGGGCGGCAGGTTCTGCGCCAGGCGCAACCCGGCATTGCGTAGCAGGCGGGTAGGCGTGCGGTCATCGGTGTACAGGCGCACCAGCAGGCTGGTGGCCTGATACAGCGGCCAGCTGGCGCGCTGCTGGGCGCGGGCGTAGCGCTGCAATACCGCTGGCGCGCCAATGTCCTGGCCGTTGTGCAGCGCGTCGAGCAGGCTATCGGCCAGGCGCTTCTGGCTTTGCAGACCCAAGTTGAAACCGTGGGCCGTGACCGGATGCATACCCACCGCGGCATCGCCGACCAGCGCGCTGCGCACGCCTGAAAAGCGCTCGGCATACACGCCAATCAGCGGATAGGTGGTGCGCTCGCCAACCAGTTCCATGCGCCCCAGGCGGCCGTCAAAACGCCGTTCCATCTCACGGGCGAACGCCTGCTGATCGAGGCTCATGACCTGATTCATGTGCCCAGGCGCAAGCGTCAGCACCGCCGAGGCGAGATTGCCGTTCAAGGGGAGCAGGGCGAGCGTCTGGCCGTAGCCGAACCATTCCCAGGCGATCTGTTCATGGCTGCGCTCGTGGGCCATGCGACAGACCAGCATGGTCTTGCCGAAATCCTCCATGCGCGCGCCGATACCGAGACGCCGCCGCGTTTCCGAGAATCGGCTGTCCGCGGCGACGATCAGGCGCGCTTGCAGTCGGCGGCCATCGCTCAGGCGCAGCGCGACACCTTCGGCGCTGCAGCTCAGCTCATTTATCGTGCACTCGGCCAGCAGTTCGATATCCGCACACTCCTGCACGGCTGCGTAAGCCGCACGGCGAATCGCCTGGTTGGGCACCAGGCAGCCCAGGCGCTGCTTGCCGGCTGCGGCAGCGGCGATACGCAGTGCGTAGGGCGACGGGCCGTTGAGCACCTGGGCATCACGCAGTACAGCGATATCGTCGCCATGCACGCGCTGCCAGAGGCCAAGGGTTTCGAGAATGTGTTGCGAGGCGTGGGTCAGTGCTATTTCGCGGCCGTCCAGCGGCGGATCAGCAAGCTCGGCGTAGGATTGCCGTTCGATGAGGCCGATACTCAAGCCCTGGCCCGATAACGAACGTGCCAGGCACAGCCCAGCCGGCCCGGCTCCGACGATAACCACATCGACTTTCATGGCTGTTTCCCTGGCTATTGATCAGCCGGCAGTCTAGGTCAGCAGCTGCCGGCAAGCCTTGCTCAGGATCAGCCAAACACTGGCTTACCAGAAGCCGATGGGGTGACGCTCGTTGATGTAATCAAGCGGCAGGGCGAAGCCCTTGCGGAAGAAGTTGGCCAGGCGGGTATCGATGACCTTTTCATTGATCGAGGCAAGCAACGACTCCTGGCGGTGGATATCGCCACTGTCGGCATAGAATTCCTCGTGCAACATGCGTTGCGAGGCCAGATTGGCAACCAGGCTGTAGCTGCTGACGGTGTCGTCACCGGGACGGCTGACCGCCAGGATCAGACGCGGCTTGTCGTGCTCCAGCACCAGGTCGACGACCACGTCGAGGTCATGGTTGCGGGCATAGCTGGCCGCTTCCTCGAACAGCGGTCGCGCCTTTTCGCTCAGGGCAAGGGTGAAAGCCTGGCGCGTCGAGTCGTCGCTCACGTCATGCAGCTCATGGGTGTCATGCAGTTTGCGCAGCGTATTCACGTGTCTTCCCCTCGATTCTCAAGCTGTCTAGAGTCGGAATCACAAGCCGACTGCGGAGTTCAGGCGGCGCGATCAGCGGTCTGCGCTAATTGCTTCGGAACTTGTATGCCACGGGCACTGCCATAGACACACAGTAACGATTGGTTAGGAGACATTCGCGGGCATGCACAACATCGAGCAGGCAGTCCATTTCCTGGAAAAGTACAACCTGGTGCTGAGCACTGCCGAGTCGGCCACGGCCGGCCTGCTGGCCGCCACGGTGGCCGCCGTGCCGGGTTGCGACGGCGTGCTCGAGAGCGGTTTCGTGGTGTATTCCAAACACGCCATGCAGGCTTCCCTGGGCGTCAAGCTGGAAACCATCGAGACCTTCGGCATGAACAGCGAAGAGGTCGCCCGCGAAATGGCCCTTGGCGTGTTGATGGCCAGCAGCGCCGACATCATCCTGGCGATTACCGGTGCGCCGACCGCCGACGACAAGCGTGGCCAGGAGGTCTACGACGGCGCCATGTGTTTCGCCTGCGCCACGCGCCTGGCCGAGCACCAAGGGGTGACCAGCGAGACCGTGACCTTCCCCGGAGACAACAACGAACGGCGCGCCGCCGCCGCGCGCCATGCCTTGCTGCGACTGCCTTATTACTACGAGCGGCTGCGTCAGACTTCCTGATGACGCCGTTTCAGCGACTTGAGCAACATTGACCATTCAAGGAAAACACATGATCAAGAAATGCCTGTTCCCTGCGGCCGGTTATGGCACCCGCTTTCTCCCGGCGACCAAGGCCATGCCCAAGGAAATGCTGCCAGTGGTCAACACGCCGCTGATCCAGTACGGCGTCGAAGAAGCACTGAATGCCGGCCTGACCGAGATCGCCATGGTCACCGGTCGCGGCAAGCGCTCGCTGGAAGACCATTTCGATATCAGCTACGAGCTGGAACACCAGATCCGCAATACCGACAAGGAAAAGTACCTGGTCGGCATCCGTCGCCTGATCGACAACTGCACCTTCTCCTACACCCGCCAGGTGGAAATGAAGGGCCTGGGGCATGCGATTCTCAGCGGGCGTCCGCTGATCGGTGACGAGCCGTTCGCCGTGGTACTGGCCGACGACCTGTGCCTGAACATCGAAGGCGACGGCGTACTGACCCAGATGGTCAAGCTGTACAACCAGTTCCGCTGCTCGATCGTGGCGGTGCAGGAAGTGCCGATGGACGAGATCCACAAGTACGGCGTGATCGCCGGCGAAAACATCCGTGACGACATCTTCCGTGTCAGCCACATGGTCGAGAAGCCCAAGGCCGAAGATGCGCCGTCGAACCTGGCGATCATCGGTCGCTACATCCTGACCCCGGATATCTTCGATCTGATCGCCAGCACCGAGCCGGGCAAAGGCGGTGAAATCCAGATCACCGATGCGCTGATGAAACAGGCCCAGGACGGTTGTGTGCTGGCTTACAAGTTCAAGGGGCGGCGTTTCGACTGCGGTGGCGCCGAGGGTTATATCGAGGCGACCAACTTCTGCTTCGAGCACCTGTACCGCGAAGGCCGTGGCTGATACGTCAAGCTGAATGAAAAAACCGGGCCATGTGCCCGGTTTTTTATTGCCTGCGCTTTGTTGACCTGGGCCATACGGCAAGCACCATCTGCAGATACAATCGCCCAAGCCTCGGCAGTCCCAAACAGATGGATCGGATGGCTTGGCGCAGGGTCGATAACAGAGCCCGATGCGCAGCGATCCCACTTGGTCATTGCCCTGCAAGTTGGCAAACTGCCTTTCTATCTTTTCAGCGCCCGCGCGCCGGTTACCCGATGATCATCAACGCTCTGGTTTTTCTCGCCACGCTGACCGCCATGGAAGGCGTGGCTTATTACGCCCACAAATACGTGATGCATGGCTGGGGCTGGGGCTGGCACCGCTCGCACCACGAGCCACGTGAGGGCTGGTTCGAGAAGAACGACCTGTATGCCGTGGTGTTCGCCGGGCTGGCCATCGTGCTGATCGCCCTGGGCACTCAGGGCATGCACCCGCTGGAGTGGATCGGTGCGGGCATGACCGCATACGGCCTGCTGTACTTCGTCGTCCATGACGGCCTGGTGCATCACCGCTGGCCGTTTCGTTTCGTGCCGCGCAGCGGCTACCTCAAGCGCCTGTACCAGGCGCATCTGATGCACCACGCGGTGGAAGGCAAGGAGCGCTGCGTGTCGTTCGGCTTTCTCTATGCGCCGACTACCGCGCGTCTGAAGGCGCAGCTGCGGGCGATGCACGATGGTCCGCTGCGCAAGACGGACGCGGACGTTGCCACAGCTGTGCGGAGCGAGCCGGCCAGCGCGCGAAACGACTCGTAACG
Source organism: Pseudomonas sp. URMO17WK12:I2 (assembly GCF_003253735.1). Lineage (GTDB taxonomy): Bacteria > Pseudomonadota > Gammaproteobacteria > Pseudomonadales > Pseudomonadaceae > Aquipseudomonas. The sequence goes on from NZ_QKYW01000003.1 coordinate 255,577, forward strand.
GCGCGCCACAAGCCGATCGACACGGCGCCGATCTTCTCCGCCTTGGAGGTTGAAATGCGCTCGTCCCAGGCATGCTCGCCTGCTTCCAGCACCTTCATGCCGATCTGCCGATACACCGCAGCAGCCGTCGCCACCGCCCAGGCCGAGCGCCAGGGCAGCGCGGCAAGGCCCGCCTGGGCACTGTCGTAATAGGGCTCGGCCAGCTCCACCAAACGCTGACCAAGTACGGCGATGGCGGGCCGGTGATGAATGTCGGCAATCTGGTCACGTGGTACGCCCAGCTCTTCTAGCCACTGTTCGGGCAGATAGCAACGGCCTACCGCGGCGTCAGGGATGATGTCTCGGGCGATATTGGTCAGTTGGAAGGCCAGGCCCAGGTCGCAGGCGCGATCCAGCGTCGGCTCATCGCGGGCGCCCATCACCCGGGCCATCATCAGGCCCACCACGCCAGCGACGTGGTAGCAGTACTGCAGGGTGTCATCGATGCTCAGGTAGCGCCGCTCCAGCACATCCATCTCGAAGCCGGCCAGGTGCTCGAGGGCATGCTGCTCGGGAATCTGGTGGGCGAGCACCACCTGGCGAAAGGCGGCGAACGCCGGGTCATCCAGCGCTTCACCGTTGTACACGGCGCGGGTCTGGACTTGCAGATGAGCGAGGCGACGTTCGGCTTCTTCGCGGCTGATCGATACCGCATCGTGGCCGGCCACCTGGCCATCGATCACATCGTCGCAGTGCCGGCACCAGGCGTAGAGCATCACGGCGCCGCGCCGGGTTTGCTCGTCGAACAGTTTCGACGCTGCAGCGAAGCTTTTCGAGCCCACCGCGATGCTCTGGTTGGCGTGCTCGATCAGCGCGTCATCCTGCGCTGCCTTGCCCGTCATGGCTGCAAATCCTCGATCATCAGGCCGGCGGTGGCCTTGGCCGAACCGATCACCCCCGGCACGCCCGCGCCCGGGTGAGTGCCGGCGCCGACCAGGTAGACGTTGCCGAGCTGGGCGTCGCGGTTGTGCGGGCGGAACCAGGCGCTCTGTTGCAGGACCGGCTCCAGCGAGAACGCCGAGCCCTGATACGCGTAAAGCTCGTCGCGAAAATCATCCGGGGTGAAGATCCTGCAGGTCACCAGGTCTTCACGCAGGCCCGGCATGTAGTGTTCCTCGAGGTAGGCGAGGATACGGTCGCGGTAGCGCGGGCCTTCGACGCTCCAGTCGATGGGGGCATTGCCCAGGTGCGGTACCGGTGAAAGCACGTAATGGCTGGAGCAGCCTTCGGGGGCCAGGCTCGGGTCGGTCACGCAGGGCGCGTGCAGATAGAGGGAAAAGTCCTCGGCCAGGGTCTGGCCCTTGAAGATCTCCTGGATCAGCTCGCGATAGCGCGGCCCGAAGCACACCGTGTGGTGCTGCAACTGCGGTTGCGGGCGCTTGAGGCCGAAATGGATCACGAACAGCGAGTTGCTGAAGCGCTTGCCCTTCAGACGCTTGCCTTCCTGGCGCCCGCGTGGGTGACCCGCCAGCAGTTTGTCGTAGGTGTGCACCACGTCGCCGTTGGAGGCCACGCTGTCGGCTGCAAAATGGCGGCCGTCCTGCAGGCGCACACCGGTGGCGCGGTTGCCGCTGGTGTCGATGGCGGCCACGTCGGCATTCAGTTCCAGCTTGCCGCCCAGGTCTTCGAACAGCCTGACCATACCCTGCACCAGCGCGCCGGTGCCGCCCCTGGGAAACCACACACCCCATTCACGCTCCAGCGCATGGATCAGCGTATAGATCGACGAGGTGGCGAACGGGTTGCCGCCCACCAGCAGCGAGTGGAATGAGAACGCCTGGCGCAATTTGTCGTGCTCGACGAAGCTCGACACCATCGAGTAGACGCTGCGCCACGCCTGCAGGCGCGCCAGTTGCGGGCCGACCTGCAGCATGTCGCGAAACGACAGGAAGGGCACGGCGCCAAGCTTCAGGTAGCCCTCCTTGAACACCGCTTTCGAGTAGGCGAGAAAGCGCTGGTAACCGGCCACGTCGGCAGGGTTTAGGGCGGCGATCTGGCGATCCAGATCGGCCTGATCATTGGCGTAGTCGAACTGCGTGCCGTCTTCCCAGCACAAACGGTAGAACGGCGCGACCGGCAGCAGCTCCACGTAGTCCTCGATCTTGCGGCCGCTGAGGGCGAACAGTTCTTCGATGGCGCTCGGGTCGGTGATCACCGTCGGGCCGGCATCGAAGGTGAAGCCCTGATCGCGGTACACGTAGGCACGGCCGCCGGGCTGGTCTCGTTTTTCCAGCAGGGTGGTGTGGATGCCGGCACTCTGCAGGCGGATGGCCAGGGCCAGCCCGCCGAAGCCCGCGCCAATGACGATGGCTGTTTTCGTTTGGTTCATGAACGCGTCTCGAAATGCCTGGGGGCGTGGCGCATGGCCGCCCGCATGGCTTGATCAACGGGCACCGGCGGCTTGCCGATAAGAATGCGGGCACGGTCGTACCAGGGGTTGCTGCCAGCGTAGAAACGCTCGATCAGCCCCGCGGGCAGGCCGTAGAAACGTTGCATCACCTGCCAGCGATCCTGCGGCTGGCCGGCCAGGAACAGCATGCGATTGAGCAGCCGGTAAAAGCCCTGGTTGCGCCATTCGCCACGGGCATGGCTGCGCAGGTCGCGGGCCAGGGTGGCGGCGTCGCGCAGCTCATAGCCTACCAGCCAGTCGGCCAGGCGCACGGCATGGGGCAGGGAATAACCGGTGGTGCAGTGAAACAGTCCGGCCCGCAGCCCGGACAGCGGCTGGCCTGCCGCTTCATCCCAGAAGGCATCGAAATCGCCGGCCAGGGTGATGGGTAGAATGCCCTGTTCTTCACGCAGGCATTCGGCCACCTGCCAGCCGTGCTGACGGACATAGGCGGCAATGTGCTCGCGCAGCTGCTCGGTAGTGGCGCGGTGGTTGTCGACGTAGTGGGTGTCTTCGATCAGCAGCGTGTCGGCCGAGAAGGGCAGCACGTAGACGAAACGATAGCCGTCGCCCTGGGGCACGCGCGCGTCCATGATGATCGGCGCGGTCAGCCCGTGGGGCTGTTCGAGGCGCAGCAACTGGCCGACGAAGGCCTGCTGGCCCAGCACCAGATTGCTGCTCTGCCGTGCACCGCGGCCATCGATCACCGCGCGGGCCTCGAGGCGCTCGCCGCTTTCCAGCAGCACCTGGGTCGGGCTGATCTCGCTGATGGTGCTGTTCAGGCGCAGGGAAGAGCCCAGCGCCGGGGTGATCACCTCGGCGAAGTGCTCGCCGGTGATGCTCGCGTAACCGCTGTCCATGGCGCGGGACAGATAAGGAAAGTGCACCTGGTAGCTTGCCCAGCGCTTGACCACCAGCGGTTCCAGCCAGCGGTGCTGCGCTTCGCTCAGGTCGCCATCGTGGAACGACCAGGTATGGTTGCCGCCCAGGTGTGGCTGCTCTTCGATGCACAGCACCTTCAAGTCCGGCCGCTGTTGCTGAAGTCGCCAGGCGACAAGCCCATTGGCGAGGCCGCCGCCGGCAAGGATCAGGTCATAGGTCATAGGGTGTGCGCCTGTGTTGTGGCGTGCTCGACCACCGCGGCCTCGACGATATCGGCAGCCCGCGTTACACCGCCAGCCTGCTGCAGCTCATCGATCAGCGCATCGAAGCCGGGCAGCGGTTGTGCGAGCAGCGCCCGCAGTGCACTTTCGATACGTGCTGCACTGGCGCGCCGGCTCAATTGACTGCCAACCCCCCGATAGGCCACACGGGCCGCGACACCTGGTTGGTCGAAGGCAATCGGCAGCACCAGCATCGGCGTGCGGGCGGCAATCGCATCCATCACGGTATTCAGGCCGCCATGGGTAATCACCGCGTCGGCCTGCTCGAGGGCCCATTGCTGTGGCGCGAAATCGGTCACCCAGGTGGCGCCGCAGTCGATCAACCGACGCTCCTGAGCCGCGTCGAGTTTGCCGCAATGGGCGATCAGCAGCTGACCATCGAGGCGCTTGCAGGCCTTGGCGATGCGCTCGAACAGCTTTAGGCGGTCGCCCTGCAGGGTGCCCAGGCTGGCGAAGAAGAACGGCCGTTGCTTGTCGATGGGCCACTCGCCCTGTTTGCGCGTCAGCGGGCTGCGCAGCGGACCGACCGCATGGAAACTGGCCGGCAACCGGCTGCGCGGAAAGTCGAAACCGGGCAGGGTCTGGCTGATCTGTGCCAGCGGCGACAGGCATTCGTGCAGGGCGCTGCGCGGCGGAATACCGAGGCGCCGCGCCGCTTCATTGATCACCTTGCCGAGCGGCTTCATCAGCCAGTCGTACACCTGGCTGCTGCCGCGGTACATATGCTGGCTGCGCTCGTCGGTGGCATAGGCGAAGGGCATTACCGGCAGTGGTAGCCCCGGCTCGCGATTGACCGGCAGCGCGCAGGCGACGGATACGAACGGCAGGCCCAGGCTTTCGGCAACCAGCCCGCCGGCCGGCTCCATCTGGTCGCAGAGCAGGGCATCGATCCCGTTGTCCGCCAGCGCTTGCGGCAATTCGTTGCAGAGCATGGCGGTGGTACCCGCCATCTGTTTGATGATCCGTCGCAGGCCCCAGGGCGTATCCGGGTGCGCCGCCTGATGCAGGGTACGCTCCAGGCTGCCCGGCGGATGGCTGTTGGCGCCCACCGAGCGAAAGCTGATGCGTGGCTCGCTGAGCCAGTGGGCAGCATCGGACTGGTGGAAGAAGGTCACCCGGTGGCCGCGCTCGATCAGTTCGATGGCGAGGGCCTGCAGGGCCTGGAAGTGGCTGTAGTAGGGCGGCGCGACGACGGCGAAATGGGTCATGCTTGAGTCGTTCGTGGTGAGCCGGTCGGGAGCAGCCGAGCGTTGCGCAGTGCGGCCAGGTTGGCCGAGCCGGTGCAGAAGCAGGCCGTGCGCAGTTGCCGGATGACGATCTGGAAGTGCTCGACCACCGCTTCGGTCGACAGCGTGGCGCCAGGCAGCGCGCCGGCCGCCTGGCCGACGATATCGGCGCCCAGGCGGATGGCTTTGGCCGCATCGACACCGTCGCGGATCCCGCCAGAAGCAACCAGGGTCGCGTGCGGCAAGGCATCGCGTATCGCCTGAACGGCGCTCGCGGTGGGAATGCCCCAGTCGGCGAAGGCCATGGCCACCGCGCGATCCGCTTCATTGGTAGCGCGTTCGCCTTCCACGGCGGCCCAACTGGTGCCCCCGGCGCCGGCTACATCGATGACCTGCACGCCAGCCTCGATCAGCGAGCGGGCCACCGATGCCGATAGGCCGGCGCCGACTTCCTTGACCACCACCGGCACCTCCAGGCTGCTGGCCACGCGGGCGATTTGCGTCAGCACACCGCGCCAGTTGCGGTCGCCTTCGGCCTGCACGGCTTCCTGCAGCGGGTTGAGATGAATGATCAGGCCGTTGGCCTGCAAGGTATCGACGGCGCGGCGGGCCAGATCGAGGCCGTCGGCCTCGAGCAACTGGGCGGCGCCGATATTGGACAGCAGCACGATATCCGGAGCGAGGCGGCGCAGTTCGCGAGTCAGCCCCTGGTCGTTGCCGGTCTGCAGGCTGACACGCTGGGAGCCAACGCCCATGGCGATACCCAGCTCTTGCGCGGCTTCGGCAAGGTGGCGGTTGATGGCCTCGGAGCGGTTGGCGCCGCCGGTCATCGAGCTGATCAGCAGCGGCGCCTGCAACGCGACGCCAAGCAATGAGGTACGCAGATCGATGGCCGCGTGGTCGAGCTCGGGCAGGGCGCAATGCTCGAAGTGCACCTCTGACCAGCCTGCACTGATACGCGACGCCGCCTTGTGCCGATCCAGAACGATATCGAGGTGATCATCCTTACGCCGACTGAGGTCGCTATTATTCATGCAGGCTCCATTACGCCGGAATCATTTTTGGGTGCGCGCGGTCTGTGCAAAACGGAATAATCGAATAGCATGTCGATTCAGCTGTCTTGTACAAGTCTTTTACAGGCAGCTGGCGGGCAAGATTATCAGGCAACCGCGCGCATTAGACGTTCCAACATTACAAATCGGCTTTGGGTTACGAACATTTCAGTGTCAGGATCGTACACCGCCGTGACCTTGCAGTACTTGGGGGTATGTTCGGGTGCTGCAGGAATACAGAAGAAGAGAGTGAACGATGACGGCCTATGCGACTGCGACGATCGACAGCGGATTTACCGAACACCTGATGCAGCTGCGGGCGGCCATCGATGGCCGACTCGACGAGTTGCTGCCAGCTGCCAGCAATGAACGCGATCTGGTCGCCGCCGCCGTTCGCGATGGCGCTCTGGCGCCGGGCAAGCGCATGCGTCCGCTGTTGCTGCTGCTCGCGGCCAATGGCCTGGGTGCCAGCCAGCACCATGCCCTGGATATGGCGTGTGCCATCGAGATGGTGCACGCCGCCTCGCTGATTCTCGATGACATGCCCTGCATGGACAACGCCCAGCTGCGCCGAGGCAGGCCGACCGTGCACCTGGCGTTCGGTGAGGACATCGCCATCCTCGCCGCCGTGGCGCTGCTGTCACGGGCATTTGGGGTGGTTGCGTCGATCGAAGGCGTACGCCCGCTGGTGCGCACCCAACTGGTGGAAATCCTTGCCAATACCGTGGGCTCCCAGGGCCTGGTGCAGGGGCAGTTGCAGGACTTGCGTGATGGCAAGCATGCGCGCAGCGAAGAAGAGATCGCCGCGACCAACAACCTCAAGACCGGTGTGCTGTTCAGCGCGATCATGGACATGGCGTACCTGATCAGCGATGCACCGAAACCCGTGCGCAGTGTGCTGCAGTGCTTCGCCATCGAACTGGGGCATGCCGTGCAGCTCTACGATGACCTGCAGGACATCAACCCCAACAGTGACAAGGATCAGGGCAAGGATGACGGCAAGTCGACCTTGCTGGCCCTGTATGGCGAGCAGAAGGTGCGCGAGCGCCTCGATGGGCACCTGGCGCGCGCGCAGGTCTGCCTGGATGAAGCCTACGGCGGCGACGTCTACATCGGCCGTTTCTTGAGCATGTTGTTCGCCTGACTACTGCGGCAGCGCCTCAAGGGCGCTCTGCAGCGCGGCGGCATCGCTGAAACGCTGCTCGCGGATTACCTTGCCATCTTCCAGCTCCAGCCACTGCACGGTTTCCCGGTCACCGTCATAGCGGCTGGCGACCCGGCCGGTCTGGTCGAGCATGATGCGGTACTTGGCCGAGCGCATGGCCGGTACCGCCACCATCTTCGCCAGCGACGGCATCTTCTCGATATCCGCCACATAGACCACGTGGCGAGCATCCAGGAAACCCTCCTGTTTCTCTTCCAGCGCGCCATTGACCAGGCGGGCGGTGGACATGCTGCGCGCCACCAGTACCACCCGGGCGCTGTCATCCAGGGTATAGGCCTTCTCGAACTGATCGAGCAGTGTCCAGCGTGTCGTCACTGGGGCGGCAGCGTCCGCCCAGGCAGATGAACAGACAACACTGAACAACAGGATGCAAAGACGCTTCATGGTGGGCCGCTCTGTCGGAAAATTGGCAGCACAATAGAGCTCAGCAGCGGTGCTTGCCAAATATTTTGCGCTCGCACGCAACGCCGAGGCTTATAAGCGCGGCTGGGGTTTGCCCGGACGAAGCAAATCGCTGGACGAGGCTACCTTTCGGGATAATTGTTAATTAGAATCGATCTCGTTATTGATCCTTCGTATCGGGTGTCTGGATGGGCGGTTTGGCTGTATCGAGTGGGCAGGCTTTCCACGATCTCTACCGGGAACATCGCAGCTGGCTTGAGCAATGGCTGAGCCGCCGCATGGGCAACGGTTGGGATGCCGCCGACCTCAGTCAGGATGCCTTCATGCGTGTGCTGACAGGTTCCCAGTCGATCAGCGAGCTGCAAGAACCCCGTGCCTACCTGAAAACCATCGGCAAACGCCTGCTGATCAACCTCTACAAGCGCCGCAGTCTGGAGCAGGCGTATGTGGATGCGCTTGCGCAACTGCCGGAGGCCTGCGCGCCGTCACCGGAAGAGCGTTGGCTGGTACTGGAAACCTTGCAGGCCCTGGACGAGCTGCTCGACGGGCTGCCCCATGTGGTGCGCCGAGCGTTCCTGCTCAGCCAGCTCGAAGGGCTTGGCTACCGCGATATCGCCGAGCGCCTCGGGGTCTCCGAGCGCAGCATCAAGCGCTACATGGTGCAGGCTTACGAGCACTGCCTGCTGGCTGAGCTGTGCTGAATCGCGAAGTAAGCGAGGACAGCCGCCGGGTCGCCCGCGCGGCGGCGCGCTGGTTGGCGCTGATCGAGTCTGGCGAGGCCAGCGAACGCGACCACCTGGCCCTGCAGCGTTGGCGCGAGGTGCATGCTAGCCACGACCAGGCCTGGCAGAAGATCCAGGCCTTGCGCTCACGCTTTGGCGGGCTGCCGGCCGAGCTGGCGATGGCCAGCCTCGACCGCCCTGACCAGGGCCGGCGGCGCATGCTCAAAGGCATGCTGGGGTTTGCCGCATTGGCGCCCGCCGCCTGGCTGGTCAGCCGAGAACTGCCTATCGATGCCTGGCGCGCCGATCTGGCAACCCGTGTGGGTGAGCGGCAGCGGCTGACCCTGGCCGATGGCAGCGTGCTGGATATCAATACCGATTCTGCGCTGAACCTCGACGCTGGTGCGCGTCGCCTGACCCTGTTGCGGGGCGAGGTTGCCCTGAAGGTCGCTGGCAGCACGCCATTCGTTATCGAGACCAGCCAGGGCAGGGCGACGCTTGGCACGGGTGAGGTCTGCGTGCATCAGCAGGGCGACAGCTGCCAGTTCTCGGTGCTGGCTGGCTCGGTGCAACTGCAGGCAAGTACTGATGACACGCAGGTCCTGCAGCCGGGGCAGCGGGTCACGCTACGTGCCGGGCGCATCCAGTCCACCCAGACTTTCGACACCGGAGCGCTTGGCTGGCGTGACGGTGTACTGATGGCCAATGATCAGCCGCTCGGCGACTTCCTGCGCGAACTCGACCGCTACCGCCCCGGCATCCTGCGTTGGTCGCCAGCCCTGGAAAGCCTGCGGGTGACCGGCAGTTTCCGCCTGGCCGATACCGACCAGATCCTCGATTTGCTGGCCGCCAGCCTGCCAGTTGACGTGCACAAACGCACCCGTTACTGGGTCACGCTGGTACCGCGCGAAAAAATTGCCTGAGGGCTGTCCCTTTTTTTCCACTCGCCTGTCATGGGAGGTAGTGAATTAAAAAAGAGAGCGTCTGCCATGCCACCCCTGACACGTAATCGGCCTCGTCTGGTGTCTTCGATTTCCTATTCCACCCTGTGCCTGAGTCTGATGCTCGGCCTGGGCAGCATCGCGCCCCTGACCGCCGAGGCACAAACCGCCGAGCGCAGCTACAGCGTGCCGAGCAGCAGCCTCGGTGAGGCCCTGAGCCGCTTCGCCAGTCAGGCCGGAGTGAGCCTGTCAGTGGACCCGGCATTGGTCAGCGGCCGCAGCAGCCAGGGGCTGTCCGGCACCTACAGCGTCGATGAAGGTTTCGCACGTCTGCTGCAGGGCAGCGGCCTGCGCCTGCAGCCGGTCAGCGACTCGGCCTACACCATCGCCCCGGCAGCCGACAGTGCCGAGACCCTGGAAATCGCACCCACTGCGATCACTGGCGTGACCATCCCTTCGCAAAGCCTGGAAGGCGAGCGCTACGCCGGCGGCCAGGTCGCGCGCCGTAGCTCTCAGGGGCTGTTGGGCTCGCGGGACTTCATGGAGTCGCCGCTGAGCATGACCACCTACACCAGCGAGGCGGTGAAGAACACCCAGGCGCGCACCCTGGCCGACCTGACCGCCAGCGACCCGGCGGTGCGCTCCACCAACCCGGCGGGCGGGCGCTTCGAGCAATTCACCATCCGTGGCTTCAGCCTGTTCAACAGCGACGTGTCCTACGGCGGGCTGTACGGCATCATGCCGACGTATTCCATCGACATGGAAATGGCCGACCGCGTCGATATCCTTCGCGGCCCGACCCAACTGGTCAACGGCATCTCGCCACGCGGCAGCGTCGGCGGCGGTATCAACGTGGTGCCCAAGCGCGCCACCGACAAGCCGATCACCGAGTTCACCGGCAGCTATGCCTCGGACAGCCAGGTCGGCGGTGCAGTGGACGTAGGTCGCCGCTTCGGCGAGGACAACCGCTTCGGCATCCGCTTCAACGGCGTCAAGCAATCCGGTGATACCGAGTGGGATCACCAGAAGGTCGACCGTGAAATGGCCGTGGTCGGCCTGGACTTCCGCGATGAGCGCCTGCGCCTGTCGATGGATGTGGGGCATACCGAGCGCGATACCGATGCGCCGCAGGAGCGGGTGCTGGTCGGCGCCAATGCCCCCGTGCCAAGGGCAGACGATGTGCGCCACAACTATGCCCAGGCATGGAGCAAGGCCGAGACCAGCGACACATTCGGTGCGCTGCGCGGCGAATATGATATTGATGACTCTTTGATGGTTTACGGCGCTGTGGGTGCACGCAAGAGCAATCACGACTTTCTGCGGCATAACGTGTCGATCACCAACGCCGCGGGTGATTTCAGCATCCAACCTCGGGACTTCACCCGCGACGAAGACGTACGTACGGTCAACGCTGGTGTGCGTAAGTGGTTCCAGACCGGCCCGGTTAGCCATGAGGTCAATCTGGCCGCAGACTACTTCTCGATGGACTTCGAGAACGGCGGTGGGCGTTACGCCAACCGCCCGGGCAATCTCTACAACCCGGTTGCTACGCCCGAGCCGACCGTACGGACCCGGACTGACGCGAAGATCTACACCGAGAACCGCTTCAGTGGCGTGGCGCTATCCGACACGATGGGGTTTCTGGAGGACCGCGTATTGCTGACGCTCGGTGCCCGCTGGCAGCGAGTGAAGGTCGATGACTGGGAGAATGGCATCAAGGGTGAGACTTCCTACGACGAGGAAAAGCTCTCGCCGTCGGTTGGCGTGCTGTTCAAGGCTACTGATCAGCTGTCGCTGTATGCCAACTACATGGAAGGTCTGAGCCAGGGCAAGATCGCACCGTCGACCTCCAGCAACGAAGACGACATATTCCCTCCATTCATCAGCCGCCAGCTTGAGGCTGGTGCCAAATACGACATGGGTAAGTTTGCCATTACCGCTGCCGTATTTCGCATCAAACAGCCTGCCTATGAGACAGGTGATGCGCCCGGCCCAGGTATTAGGGGCACCTTCGGCCCAAGCGGCAAGCGGGTGAACGACGGTATCGAGTTGAACGTGTTCGGCGAGCCCATCGACGGCTTCCGTCTGCTAGGCGGTGTGATGTACATCGACAGTAATCTGGAAGACACCAATAACGGCGGCGCCACCGACGGCAACCGTGCCCCGGCAACGCCCGAGTACAACGCCAACCTTGGTGCCGAGTGGGACGTGCCAGCGGTGCAGGGCCTGACCCTGACCGCTCGCAGCATGTACAGCAGTTCCCAGTATCTGGATCAGGCCAATACCAAGGAGATTGATTCCTGGACCCGCTATGACCTGGGCGCACGCTATGCCTTCAAGGTCGATGAAACCGATGTCACCTTGCGCGGCACCGTCGAGAACGTCGCCAACTCTCGAGACTGGATCTCGGCGGGCGCCTCGGACGACAGCGAGCCTGGCCTGACCCTCGCGACGCCACGCACTTTCGTGCTGTCGGCCACCCTCGGGTTCTGATGCATTGAACAGGATCGAGCTTGCAACCTGAAAAGACCGGGCTGATGTCGAGGCGCACGCTGATGCGCCTGTCCCTGGGCGTTCTCGCTGCCGGTGCAATGCCCCTGGCCAAGGCCGGGCCTGCAGCGCAGCGCGTCATCACCTTGTTCCAGGGCGCCACCGACACTGCGGTGGCGCTTGGCATCCGGCCGGCCGGCGTGGTCGATTCGTGGAGCGAGAAGCCCATGTATCGCTACCTGCGCTCGGCGCTGGCCGGCGTGCCCCATGTCGGCCTGGAAACCCAGCCGAGCCTGGAGGACATCGCTCTGCTCACCCCGGACCTGATCGTCGCCTCGCGCTTTCGCCATGAGCGGATCGCCGGGCTGCTCGAACAGCTGTGCCCGGTGGTGATGCTCGACGAGGTATTCGAATTCCGCCATACCCTGCGCGTGATGGGGGTTGCCACCGAGCGCAGTGGCGAAGCGCAGGCCTTGCAAACGCGCTGGGATGCGCGCGTCGGTGAGTTGCGCGGGCGGCTGGCCGCGAAGTTCGGCGCGCGCTGGCCGCTCAGCGTGTCGGTGCTGGACGTGCGTGAAGATCACGTGCGCAGCTACCTGCCCGACAGCTTCGCCGGCAGCGTGCTGGCCGAGCTGGGCTTCGTGTGGAACCGCCAGAGCCGCGATGCCACCGGCGTGTCCATCAAGCTGCGCAGCCGCGAAAGCCTGCCAGTGGCCGACGCCGACGTGTTCTTCGTGTTCGGCCGTGCCGGCAGCCCAGCGGTGCAGCGCCATTACCAGGCGATTGCCCATCATCCGCTGTGGCAGCGTATGGCCGCGCCGCAAGCCGGGCAGGTGTGGTGGGTGGATGGCGTGGCCTGGATATTCTCCGGCGGTATCCTCGGCGCCAACCGCGTTCTCGACGATATCGAACGCACCCTGCTGCAGGATGCCGCGGCATGACGGCGTGGAGCAAACTGATCGTCGCTGCGCTCGTCCTGCTGGCCTGCTGCGTGCTGAGCCTGTCCACCGGCCCCAGTTGGATCGCGCCGCACAGCGTGTTCAACGCCTTGCTGCAGGCCGATCCGTCTAACGTCGACCATCTGCTGGTCAACACCACGCGGTTGTCGCGCACCCTGATGGCGGTGGTGGTCGGCGCCAGCCTGGCGGTGGCCGGCGCGCTGATGCAGGCCATGACGCGCAATCCGCTGGCCTCGCCTGGGTTGTTCGGCATCAACGCCGGGGCGACCTTCGCGCTGATCGTCAGCCTGTCGCTGTTCTCCCTGAATGCGCCTGAGCAATGGCTGTGGAGCGCCTTCTGCGGCGCCGCCGTGGCCGGTGCGCTGGTCTGGACCGTGGGCAACAGTGGGCAGGGCGTGCTCAACCCGCTGCGCATGGTGCTCGCGGGCGCGGCGATCACCGCGCTGTTCACGGCGTTCAGCCAGGCGCTGTTGGTAATTGACCAACAAGGTTTGGATACCGTGCTGTTCTGGCTGGCCGGCTCGCTCAGCGAGCGCAGCCTGGTCACTGCCGAACCGCTGCTGATCTGCGCGCTGTTGGCGCTGCTGGTGGCCTGCCTGCTCGGCGCCCAGGTCAACGTGCTCAATGCCGGCGTGCAGATCGCCATCGGCCTGGGCCAGCGCACCGGTTTGATCCGCCTGCAACTCGGCGTGCTGGTGGTGCTGTTGGCCGGCAGCGCCGTGGCCCTGGCCGGCAGCATCGGTTTCATCGGGCTGATCGTGCCGCACATGGTGCGGCGCCTGGTCGGCATCGACCATCGGGTGATGCTGCCTGGCTGCGCGCTGCTCGGCGCCATGCTGCTGCTGGTCGCCGACATGCTCGCCCGGGTGCTGATCCTGCCTCAGGAAGTGCCGGTCGGGGTGATGACCGCGCTGTTCGGCGCGCCATTCTTCATTGTCCTGGCGCGCCGTGGAGGTCGAAATGCCTAGACCTCGCATCCTGCGTTGGGGCGGCTTTTCACGGCGCATCGAAGGCACCGGCGCGCTGCGTCTGCTACTGGCCGTGTCATTCAGCCTCGTCGTCCTGATCCTCGGCCTGTGTCTGGGCAAGGTCATGCTCTCGCCACAGCGGGTCGCCGCCGTGCTGGTGGGCGAGGGCGGTGCCGGGCTGAGCTTCATCGTCGAGCAGCTGCGCCTGCCGCGCCTGCTGCTCGGCGCGCTGATCGGCGCTGCCCTGGCGGTGTCCGGGCTGATCCTGCAGGCCATGGTGCGTAATCCCCTGGCCTCGCCGGATCTGCTCGGGCTGTCCAGCGGCGCCAGTGCTGCGGCGGTGCTGTACCTGTCGGCCTTCGCGGCGAGCTGGGGTATGGGCGGCTTGCCGCTGGCGGCGATGCTCGGTGCGGGCAGCGCCGCACTGGCGGTCTATGGCCTGGCCTGGAAGCAGGGCACTTCACCGCTGCGGCTGGTGCTGATCGGCGTCGGTGTATCGGCCATGCTGGCTGCGGCCACCACCTTCATGCTGGTGTTCAGCCCGCTGAGCACCACCCTGTCGGCCTATGTGTGGCTGACCGGCAGCGTGTACGGCGCGGGCTGGCGAGAAGTCAAGGCGCTGGCGGGCGTGCTGCTGTGCCTGCTGCCGATCCTGGTATTGCTGTCGCGCCATGTGGTGGTTCAACAGCTGGACGAGGGCCTGGCTCGCGGTATCGGCGTGCGCGTGCAGTGGCTGCGCGCCGCGCTGCTGGCGGTCAGCGTGGCCCTGGCCGGTTCCGCCATCGCCTGGGGCGGGGCCATGGCCTTCGTCGGTTTGATCGCCCCGCATATCGCCCGCCAGCTGATCCCCATCGGCTTCGCGGCCCAGGCCTGCATGGCGGCGCTGGTCGGTGCCAACCTGGTGATGCTCGCCGACCTGGCCGGGCGCACCCTGTTCCTGCCGCTGGACCTGCCCGCCGGTATCTTCGTCGCCGTGTTCGGCACCCCGTATTTTCTCTACCTGCTGATCAAGCAGCGGCAGTGAGGACCCTGACATGACCGCCATCGCCAGCCGCAACCTGACTCTGGCCTACCAGCGCCAGACCATCATCGACAACCTCGACCTGGAATTGCCGCGCGGCCGGGTATCGGTGCTGATCGGCAGCAACGGCTGTGGCAAGAGCACGCTGCTGAAAGCCTTCGCGCGGTTGCTCAAGCCCCAGGCCGGCACGGTGATCCTCAATGGCGCCGACATCCAGCGCAAACCCACCGCCGCCGTGGCGCGGGAGCTGGCGATCCTGCCGCAGATGCCGGTGGCGCCCGAGGGCATCAGCGTGCGCCAGCTGGTCGCCCTGGGGCGTTACCCGTACCAGAGCTGGATGCAGCAGTGGTCAGCCGAGGACGAAGCCGTGGTGGCCCGCGCGCTGACCCGGACCGGCCTCGATGAGCTGGCCGAGCGCCCGGTCGATGCGCTGTCCGGCGGTCAGCGGCAGCGTGCCTGGATCGCCATGACCCTGGCCCAGGAAACCGAACTGGTCCTGCTCGACGAGCCGACCACCTTTCTCGACCTGGCCCACCAGATCGAGGTGCTGGACCTGCTGCGCGAGCTCAAT
The DNA here is from genome assembly GCF_003253735.1 of Pseudomonas sp. URMO17WK12:I2. Classification (GTDB taxonomy): domain Bacteria; phylum Pseudomonadota; class Gammaproteobacteria; order Pseudomonadales; family Pseudomonadaceae; genus Aquipseudomonas. The sequence goes on from NZ_QKYW01000003.1 coordinate 270,745, forward strand.
CGCCAGGAGGGCAAGACCATCGTCATGGTACTGCACGACCTTAACCTGGCCTGTCGCTACGCCGACCACATGGTCGCCGTGCACCAGCGCACCGCCTATGCCCAGGGCAAACCGGCGGACATCCTCAGCGAAGAACTGGTCAAGACGGTGTTTGACCTGGATTGCCGGATCATCCCCGATCCGTTCTTCCATACGCCGCTGTGCATTCCGTTCGGCCGGGACATTCCACGATGAGCTTCAGCAACGCCGAGTGGGCCAGCCTTTCCAGCGCACTGCGCCTGCGCCGTGAAAGCGAACGGGATATTGAGCGCAGCCTACCGGCCGCCGAGCTGCTGGACGAAGCCAGCTGCATGGCGCTGCTGGATCAACTCGGCCCGGTGATTCTCTCGCCCTCGCGGCGCATTACCGCCTCGCTGCTGGGCAAGCGTCAGTCGTTCCTGCTCACCGGCGCCTGCCTGTACGCCATGTCCGCCTACGACAAGGGGCTTGAGCTGTCGCTGGACAACACCTTCATCGAGTACGGCCACGACGACGGCCTGTGGACCTCGTCCCTGCCGTTGCGCAGCCTGGCGGTCTCGCGGCCCGAGCCCGGCGCGCGCGATGCCTGGCGCGAGGCGGTGGCCGGCCAGCTGTTCGCCGGCTTGCTGCAGCCGCTGTGGGAGAGCTTCTACCGGCTCACCGGCGTGTCGCGACGCATCCTCTGGGAGAACACCGCGGTGCGCGTCTACTCGCTGTACGAGCGACGCCTGGCCAAGCTGGAGTGCGCTGCGACGCGCCAGCGCTGCGCCGAGGACTTTCGCTGGCTGACCATCGATGCACCCGGCAGCCTGTTCGGTCTCGACTACAACCCGCTGCAGCACTTCAACCGGCCGCTGACCCTGCTCGACGATGGTGCCAAGGCGATACGCTTCCGTCGCACCTGCTGCTTCTATTACCAGGCCAGCGATCCGGTGGAATATTGCTCCACCTGCCCGTTGATCCGCCCGAAGGCCCCGCGATAACCGGGCGCGCTTGACGCCGTGGCAGCTCAGACCGGCCAAGGCAATTGCGCAGGGAGGCAGACTAACCGCTCCGGTTTTCTTGGCTGACCACCCAGCGCAGCAGCCTTACCAGCGACACCCGGTGATCGCGGCTGCTGCCCCAGACGCAGCGATCCTCGCTGTACAGCTCGGCATAGCGGCTGAGCACCAGATAACGGCCATCGGCGTCGAGGCGCAGCTCCAGTTCCCGGCAATGCAGGGTGGCCAGGTCGGGGGTTCTGATTCGCCGGTGAAGCACCAATACCTCTTCAGCGTTCATCGTTCCCTCCACAGTGCCGGGCCAGATCCAGCTGTTCGCCGAGCTTGCCCTCGGTGACGAAGTGCGCCCGCCGTTCGGCCACCGCATCACGCAGCGCCGCGTAGTAGTCAGGCTCCGTGCGCAGTTGGTCGGTCAGCGGCAGCAGCTCGGCCCGGCCATCGACGATGCCGCCAACGGTATTGAGCGTGCTCAGGGTGTCCACCGTGTCGCTGCTGCCGAACGGCGACACCGCGAAACTCAGCGCCTTGCCCGTGGCGTCGCGCAGGTTGCCGGTACCCAGTAGCGGCAGCTCGACGATCGGCCCATTGGCGATATTCCACACGCCGAAGGTCTGGCCGAAGTCCGCCTCGTGGCGTTCGATGCCGAGCCGCCCGGATACGTCGAACAGGCCGACGATACCAACCGTGGTATTGAGCGCGAAGCGGCCGACCGTGGTGACCGAGCGCTGGCCGTTGCCCTGCAGCAGGTCGTTGATGAATACCTTGGGCTCGCCGAAGTTGGCCACGAAGTTATGTACGCCGCCCTGCACGAACCCGGGCAGGTGCCGATAGCCGCGAGCTACCGGGGCCAGCAGGTAGTCGTCGAGGCTGCGGTTGAACGCGAAGATGCCGCGGTTGACCGGCTCGGCCGGGTCATGGGGCGCTGCCAGGGGGGGCTGGCAAAGCTTGGTGGAAGAGGGCGCAGGGCTGGCACAGCCCGTGGCCAGGCCCACGACGGCAGCCAGCGAAAGTGTACGGGCAAAAGGGCAAGCGAAAGCGATGGTCGGCATGGCTGATCCTCTATGGAAACTGCGCCGATGCTGCCTTGCAGATTTTGCCCATGGATGTCCGCCTTGTTGCGAAATCGTCGCTTTATTGCCGAATTGAAATATATGACGCGCCCGCGCCAATGGTTTTAGATAGCCGCTCCACAACTGCCCGCAGCGAGCCCCGCGTGAACCACCTATTGCTTGTGGACGACGATCTCGACGTCCTTGCCCTGCTGAAGAAATTTCTCGAGCAGCACGGCTATCGCGTCGATGTGGCGACCGATGGCGCCAGCCTGTGGCAGGCGATGCAGCGACAGCAGCCCGACCTGGTCATCCTCGACGTCATGCTACCGGGGGAGAGTGGTTTGGTGCTCTGTCAACGCCTGCGCAACGAACACTCGGTTGCGGTGATCATGCTCACCGCCATGGGCGAACTCAGCGACCGTGTGGTGGGCCTGGAGCTTGGCGCCGATGATTACCTCACCAAGCCCTTCGACGCCCGCGAGCTGCTGGCCAGGGTGCGCGCGGTGTTGCGCCGCACTGGGGAAGTCAGCAGCGTGCTCAATGACAAACCGCGGCCCACCCTGGAGTTCGCCGGCTGGCAGCTGGACGTCACCCGCCGTGAATTGCGCTCCCCGGACCGGGTGATGATTCCGCTGTCCGGCGGCGAATTCGAGCTGCTGCTGGTGTTCGCCGAGCATCCCCGGCGGGTGCTGAGCCGCCAGCAGTTGCTGGACATGACCCGGGGCGAGGCATTCGAGGCGTTTGATCGCAGTATCGACGTGCAGGTCAGCCGCCTGCGCCGCAAGCTGGAGGGTGATGTCAGCGGTTCACCGATGATCCGTACGGTGCGCAACAGCGGCTACCTGTTTACCCCCAGCGTACTGGTGAAACGGTGAACAGCTGGCGCAGGCTGGGTGGCCGACGTGACACCGTGGCGCGCTGGATCGCCCTGACAACGCTGACGGCGATGCTCACCGCGCTGTTGCTCACCTGGGCGCTGAGCAAGCTTGCCGGCGTGTGGGCGCGCCCGCCCTTGCTGGAAACCGGGCTGCTGGAGAGCCTGGGCAGCATCAGCCGGATCATCGATGGCGCGCCGGTCGAGCAGCGCGATGCCATCGCCCGTTCAGCGAGCAACGAGGTCTACACCACCACCTGGCTGCGCCGCTACGAGGATGCAGGGCTGCCGCGGGGCGACGACGATGCGGATTTCCGCTCCGGTGAAGCCTACCTGCGCCAGCAGCTCGGCAATCCCGGCGCACGCCTCGAAGGCTACGAACCTGCCGATTGGCCGGCCGGCCATCCGGGGGCGGGCTACGCCTTGCTGGTCGAACTACGCGACGGCTCCTGGGTTCGCTTCTCGGCCCTGACCCGCAACTGGGGGCTGGACGAATTGCCACGCAACCTCGTCGTCATTGCCCTGGTGCTACTGTCGACCATTGCCGTGGCCCTGATCGCCACGCGTCACCTGGCCACCCCGCTGGAGCGCTTCGCCCACGGCGCACGGCGCTTCGGCAGTGATTTTCGCGCACCGCCCATCGCTGTCGAGGGGCCCCGGGAACTGCGCCAGGCCATCGTCGCCTTCAACGCCATGCAGGCCCAGCTGCAGCACTTCATCCACGACCGCACGCAGATGCTCGCGGCGATTTCCCACGACCTGCGCACACCGCTGACGCGTATGCGCCTGCGCGGTGAGTTCATCGACGACCCGGAGCAGCAGGCCAAGCTGTTTCGCGACGTGGATGAGATGCAGGCGATGGTCAACAGCGCCCTGGCGTTCTTTCGCGACGATGCGCGGCTCGAAGCGGCGACCGCCTTCGACCTGAGCGGTTTGCTGCACACCGTGGTGGACGACTACCGCGATGCTGGCGTCGACGTGCTGCTGAGCGCGCCGGCACGGGTGGTGTACGTCGGTCGCCCGATCGGTATCAAACGCCTGCTCGACAACCTGCTCGACAATGCCATCAAGTACGGCGACGAGCCGGCCGTGACGCTGGAGCAGGGCGCCCGCGGCGTGACAATTCGCGTGCTGGACCGCGGGCCGGGCATCGCCGCGGTGTACCAGGAGGAGGTCTTCAAGCCGTTCTTCCGCATCGAGGGCTCGCGCAACAAGCACACCGGCGGCGTTGGCCTGGGGCTCTCCGCCGCGCGCGCCATCGTGCTGGAACATGGTGGCAGCCTGACCTTGCGCAATCGCTCGCGCGGTGGCCTGGAAGTGCGGATCGAATTGCCGTTCGCCTGAACCTTGCCGAGGCCTCATGCGAGCGTTCGGCCATCTGGCAAGCCAGCGGCGTGCTCCTGCAAGCCGTTGAAAGCCGTCAGGCAATGCGCCTCTGGTGCAGCGGATGACCGGCATAGTGCCGCCGCCCATCCATCCCGTCGCTAGCAGCCAGATGGGCTCGGCTCACTGCATGTCGCGGGCCTGTATCCACAGCACGGCGTCCTGCGACAGCGCCTTGCCCTTGTAGGTCTTGGTGCTGCCGATATCGAGTGCGGCGATGCCCCACCAGCCGGCGCGGGGCAGGCCGATGGTCACCACGCCTTCGGCGTCCGAGTAGGTGCTCAGGGTATTGAAGGCGGGTTGCGGCGATTTGACTTGGCCCTCCGGCTCGAAGGCGTTCTTGTCGAGCTCGACGCCGTGGTTGAGGTACTCGACCTCGATCTGCGCGAACGGCACGGGCTTGCCGTCGGCCAGCACCCGAGCGCGGAACACACCGCCGGTCCAGTTCGCGTAGGGCTTGTTGAGCGGCTGGATGTCGACCGGCAGGTCCTGGGTGTCCGACCACTGGCCCGGCACGCCCCCGACATTGACGATCAGTTTGGTGAACTGCTGGATATACAAGTCTTCTTCGGTTTCCAGGTAGGGCTCGGGCTCGAGGACGAAAATATGGTCGCCCAAGGCGCGCATCATCGCCTTGGGGAGGGTGGCGCGGAATGCCCTGGCCTGGTTCTCGCGGCTCTGCCAGTCGACCGGGCGCAGGTAGCGCAACAGGTCGGTTTTCTCGCCGCTGTGGGAGCTGATATGGCTGAACGACAGCGGTTTGCCCATGGCCATCGTCGGGCCGCCGTCGAACGGGTGGGTGAACACCGCCGCCATCTCCAGCTCCTGGGCCTTGTGCATCGCGGTGTCGTTTACATAGAGCAGTTGGAAGTGCGCATGAGCGACGCTGGCGGTACAGCTCAAGGCGGCGCCGGCCAGCAATTGGAGCAGTCTGCTTTGGGTGGTCATGGCGGTATTACCTCGTGATGTCGGAAGACTGGATGGTTACGCCGTGACCGTCACCGCCGAGAAACACCACGCTGTAGTCAGCGGCGGGTGGCTCGAAGCCGTAGGTGCTGTCCGCGCCGACGCTGCCGTCGAGCAGCACCTTGCCGCTGGCGTCCTGCACATGCACCTTGCGCCCGGCCGCCGAGCTGCCGTCGGTGAAGCCCGCTTCGCATTTCACCCAGTCGTCCTGCTCGAGGTAGCAGTCGAATACCGGGCCATGGGCAAGTGCGGCCTGGCTGAGCACAAGCGTGCCCAGCGCCGCGGTTCGAGCGACAGAACAGAAGCGTTTCATGGGTGTGGGTCTCCACGGTCAGGGTTGATCAACGGCAGGCGTGGCCGGGCTCGACGGGGCGAAGGCCGCCAGCACGGCATCCAGGTCGGTGCGCAAGAGGTCGTCGTACGGTTTGCCCGGGTCGGCGAGAATGCCCGGGTTGCCTGCATCGAGAATCAGCAGGCGTGCGCCGCCGGCTTCGATGGCCTCGGCGATGGCAGCGTCCGGCGCCCATTTGTGCACCACCACCTTGATCTCGCGTTCGCGCAGGTAATGGCTCAGGGCCTCGCGGTCGGCGGGGCTCCAGTCGATGTCCTGGCGCACGAACCAGCCGTCGACGAAGATATCGAACTCGCCGAACAGGTAGACGAACTCGCTGGCCAGCGACAACACGCGCAGGTCCGGAATCTGCGCCAGGCGCGGACCATAGTCGGCCTTGAGCTGCCGTAAACGGTTTTCCAGGGCGCTGAGGTTACGGGCGATTCGCGGCGCATCCTCGGGCGACAGGCGCGCCAGGTCGGCAGCGATGATTGCCGCCATGCGCATGGCGTTGATCGCGCCGAGCCAGGCATAGGGCGATGGCTCTGCGCCGGGCTGATCGTCAGCCGTAGCCCACGGCACGTCGTTGCCCGGGGCTTGGGTTACCGCCACACCCGGCTTGACCGGATCCCAGGAGCGCGATGCATCGATCTCGACGATACGCAGGTTGTACCGGCGCGCGGTGGCGAACAGCGGGTCGGCGCGCCACAGGCTGCTCAGGGTGATCACCGCATCGGCTTGTTGGAACACGTCCGGGCCCAGGCGCGACAGGGCATTGGCCTGGCTTTGCATGGGCACCGCGGCGTCTGCCGGAATGCGCACGGCCGTGATGCGGGTGCCCTCGCAAAGGCTCGCGGCCAGTGCATGCAGCGCCGGCAGGGCAACCAGCAGCCGCGGCTGCGCGGTGTCCGCCAGCACGCCCGTTGTCGCGCCCAGCAGCAGGGCCACACTCAGCCAGCGCACGGCACGCAATGGCGCTGAAAATACCGTCAGGCTCATACGCTGGCTCCCCTGAAGCGGGCGGTACTGGTGCGGATGATGGTGGTCAGCACGAACACCAGGGCGGCGACGATCACGATCGCGCCGCCGGTCGGTACCGGTATGTAGAACTGCATGGGCACCAGGATGCCGACCACGCAGGAGAAGGTGGCGATCAGCGCGGCAAGGGTGACCAGCACCGGCAACGAGCGGCTGATGTTGCGTGCGGCTGCGGCCGGGATCAGCAGCAGGGCCTCGACCAGCACCGCACCGATGATCTTCAGGCAGGCCACCGTCACCAAGGTCACCAGCACCACGAACAGGTATTCGACGGCCTGCACCGGCACGCCACGCGCATGGGCCAGGCTGGGATTGAGGCTGGCCAGCAGCATGGCGTTGTACAGCGGCAGGCCGATGAGTGCGCACAGGGCGCTGACACCCAGCAGCACGTTCATGTCGGTGTGATCCACCGCCAGAATGGAGCCGAACAGCACGCTCTCCATCACGTGGGTGTTGATCTTCGCCGAGACGAACAGCAGCAGTGAGGCACCGACCGCCAGGGAAATGGACAGGAACACGCCGATCAGCGTGTCGTTGGGCAGCGTGGTGCGGTGCTGGGTGTACTTCAGCGTGAGGGCGAACAGCAGGCAGAAGCCGAACATCGACAGGTAAGGCGAGGTATAGGACTCGCCGACCAGTACGCCGATGGCCACGCCGGTCATCGCCGCATTGCCGACCGACTGGCTGAAGAACGCCATGCGCTTGATCATCACCATCGAGCCCAGTACGCCGAGCAGCGGGCCGATCAGCAAGGCGCAGAGCAGGGCGTTGATGACGAACTCGTATTCGAACGGCTGCGGCAGCATCTGGCTGGCGGCCAGCGCCTGCAGGTGGTCGCGTATCCAGCTGTACAGATCATTCATCAGCGGTGCTCCAGCTCGTCGGCAGTTTCTGCGTGGCACCGTGGAGCAGCACGCGCTGGTTCAGAACGGTCACCGACTGGGCGATGCGCCGCACCTGTTCGAGGTCGTGGTTGATCCACACGATGGTGACGCCGCTGTCCTGCAGTTCCTTCACCAGCCTCTCCACCAGTTGCAGCCCTGGCTTGTCGATCCCGGCGGTGGGTTCATCGAGGATCAACAGGCGCGGCATAGGAGTGATGGCCTGGGCCAGCAACACGCGCTGGCGCTGGCCGCCAGACAGGCTGCCAAACGCCTTGTGGCCCATGCCTGCCACACCGGTGCGCTGCAGCGCTTCGGCATTGGCCGCCCTGGCCGCCCGGCTGGAGCCGAGGAAGGCTGGCCGGCGCTGGCCGAGCAACGCCATCACGTCATAGACGCTCATCGGTACGTTGCGGTCGAAGTCCGCCAGCTGCGGCACGTAGCCCACCGGGCGGCTGGCCTCGCCATCGAGGCGAATGCTGCCCGTGTGGGGCATCTGCCCCAGCAGGGCACGCACCAGCGAGGTCTTGCCGCCGCCATTGGGGCCGACCAGGCAATGCAGCGCACCGGCCTCGACCTGGAAGCTGACCGCGTCCAGTACCTGGGTGCCACCCAACTTCAGGGATACGTTGTCGAACACCAGGGCCGGGCCGCGCATGCTGTTTTCCTTGCTCATTGCTGGGTGTACTCGACGGCTTTGGCGAGGGTTTCGAGGTTCTCGCCCATGGCGATTTCGAACTCATCGGCGCTGTAGGTGCCGCCGGTGATGTGGGACAGGGCGAACACCTTCACGCCGGTGGCGGCCTCGATGGGCTTGGCCAGGTCGAGGGAAAAGGTCTTCTCGGCGAACAGCACCCGCACCTTGGCCTTCTTGATGGCTTCGATGGTGTTGGCCAGTTGCCGTGCGGTCGGCGCAACGCCGTGGCGTGGCTCGATGACCGCACTGACGAACAGGCCGAACTCCTGCATCAGGTAGTCATAGCCTGCGTGGGTGGTGGCGCAGCGAAATGTGGACAGGTCCAGCCCGGCGAGGCGGCTCATGAACTGGGCACGCAGCGCGCGGATACGCCCGGCGTAGGCCATGGCGTTGCGCCGATAGGTGGCGGCGTTGTCCGGGTCCAGCTCGCCAAGGCGGCGGGTGATTTCGAAGACCTGCTGGATCGCCGCCGTGGTGGAAACGAAGGTATGCGGGTTGACCACCTTGGCGCCGCTCTGATCACCGCCGATGGGAATCAGCGCGACCGAGGCGTTGGCCTGGATGATCGGCAGGTTCGCGCTGCGCCCGGCCGCCTTGACGATGGCCCCGGCCCACTCGTCGTGACCGATGCCGTTGACCACCAGGGCATCGAGGGTCATCGCGCGGGTGATGTCGGCAGGCTGCGGCTGATAGTTGTGCGGGTTGGCTTCACCCGGAATCAGCGCCACCACCTCGGCGCGGTCGCCGACGATATTGGCGACGAAACTGTAGTAGGGGTGCAGCGTCACACCGATCTTGAGTTTCTTCGCGGCCGCCTGCGCGTGGCCGGCCAGGACCAGTGCGGGGATCAGTACCAGCAGGGCGAGATAGCTGCGCAGCCGCGGCCTAAGTGTTGCTGAAGCGATCATGGCTGGGTTCCTTTCACACGTTCGATTTCACTGTTGCCGTCGTAGGCGATGACCTGGCGCCAGCCTTTGCCCACCAGCGATTCGGGCTTGACGATGCCGGGGTAGGGCGCATTCGGGTCGCGGTGCACCCAGATGGTCGCCTGGTTGGCCCACATCACCCCGGCGTGGGCATGGCCGATGACCAGCAGGTAGGCGCTCTGGCCTGGCAGGCGACCGCCCGAGCCGTAATACACGGCGGCGCCCTGGCCCTGGGTGGCCTGGGAAACCTCGCTGGGGCTAGGCGCCGGCGCAGCTGCATCACCGCTGCGCGCATGGGCCTGGTGGCTGCCCGGCAGAATCAACTGCCAGTGCACTTCACCGTTGCTCTTCCAGAACGCGTCACGGTAGAAGGGCGGCAGAACGATCTTCTGGGCGTGCTCCAGGGTGATCCAGCCGCCGGTGTCGTTGTTGTTCCAGACGATTTCCTCGCCAGCCGGCAGCAAGGCGCTATGAATGGCCTGATCGACCGCATTCAAGCCGTCGAACGAGCGCACCTGCCAGCTCAATGCCGCGGGCGGGCCGACCTGCTGCGGGCGCAGCAGCAGGTAGCCCGCCAGGCAAGCGATCACGCTCAGGGTCAACAGCAGCATGGCGGCCGATTCCCAGTGCCCGGAGGCCGGGCTCACGACCTTGCCGGGCTTGCCAGCGCTCAGGTCGGCATCGAGGTCGTTCAGCGCCTGGCTGGCCATCAGACGAACGCGATCCAGCGGCCGAGAAAGATCACCCCAATCCACAGCGCCAGCGAACTGAAACCGGCGATTCGCGCCTGGGTCGGCGGCGGCAGGCTGGTGTCCCACTCGTGGATGCGGCGAAAGGCACCCAGGTGGAAGATCGCCATGTTGAGGCCCGCCAGGGCCAGCAGGCCCATCTTGCCCAGGAACATGGGGTTTTGCGCATAGGTGGTGGCGTTGGCCATGAACATCAGCACGCCGGTCACCACGCACGTCACGAAGGCCACCCAGGTAAAGGGCAGCATTTCCTTGATCAGCCGCAGCGCTCCAGGGCGGTGAGCGGCGATGCCGAGCAGGCGCAGGTCGACCACGACAATGCTGCCCAGCACCAGGGCGATGCCGATGACGTGCAGCGACTCCAGGGCCGGAAAGCCCGAATCGGACTCGCGGATCAGCGTGGCGAGGGCGGTTTCCTGCAGGGTTTGCAGCAGTGATTGGATATCCATGACGGCTACCTGAGAGCGTTGGAATGAATTAGATCGAGTAGGCGATCCAGCGACCGCAGAAGATCACCACGCACCACAGCGCGATCGACAGCCAGGCCAGCAGCTTGATGCCGGGATGACTGGCATCGCTTTGCGGTTCGCCGCCAGCGGGCTTGAGCAGCGGTCGGCGGATGCTCCAGGTCACCGCGAAGGCACCGATCACCAGGGCCATTTTCAGCCAGAAGGTCGAGTTGACGAGCACCCGGTCCGGCTCGCCGATGATCATGACCAGGCCGGTGGCCAGCAGCACCAGCAGCGCGTTGCGCATCCACGGGTAGTAACGGCCTATCACCTCGCGGGTCGGGCGATCGACGGCCAGCACGCCGGCCAGGCGCAGGTCGGAAATCACCGCGGAACCGAAGAGCGCGGCGATGGCGATGATGTGTACGCTCTGCACGGTGGGCACCACCCAGAGCATGTCCCTGATGGCTGTGCTCAGCGATGACGCGTAGAGCCAGGCAATGAGTTCCGCTGACATCGGTTGTCTCCCTGAGGCGGGTTAGAAGTCTTGAGGTTTGGCGATGGGGTGCAGGCCCTTGGCGTCCTCGGGCAACAGATAGCCTTCGCGCACCGAGCGGGCCTTGGCGTCCTCGAAGGCCTTCTGGTACTGCGCGTAGCTGCCGTAACGCTTGCGCAACTCGGCCCGCGAGTAGGCCACCTTGGTGTCGTAGATCAGCCCGCAGGCGGTTTCCTGATCGGTGAGGTAAGTGGCGCTCGGTGCCTGGATCCACGGCGGACGTACACCGCCTACCAGGTTGCCGGTGTCAGCGTCGCGAAGCGCGCGGTTGCCCTGGCGCGGCACGCGCGGGGCCTTGGGCATGGGCGTGCCGTCACGTACCCAGCGGTCCATGCCGTCGAGCAGTGCCGCGATGACCAGCTCGGCCGGCTCGTCGTAGAGCGTCTGGCAGCGCGGGTCGTTGCCCTTGCCGACATCGACGGCGAGGCGTTCGCTGTGCTGGGTACCGAGGTCGGCCAGGCGCAGGTGTGGCATGCCGGTCACTTCGTAGTAGCGAAGCTTGGGTGTGTCGGTATCGGCCGGCAGGGCGATGCCTTCGAGCACGTCGTGCATCAGCTCGGACTGGCTGTAGACGGTCACGAAGGGCGCATCGCCCGGCATCCGGCGCGGCACGCGGATGACATCGCCACCCACTTCGCCATAGGCCATGCGTCCGGTCATATAGGCATCGATCAGCGGTTTGCCGTCGGGCATGCGCCACTGCTGGTGGCGGCCCTGGTCGAGGTAGTCCATCCACACCTGGGCGGTCACCGCCCAGCTGTTGACGTACACCCGCTTGACGTCCAGCCCGGCCAGCGGGCCGCCCGGCGTCGCGCTCTTGAGCAGCAGCGCCAGTTGCGCACCGATGCCCTGGGATTGCGGCACGAAGGGATCCGGCGCGTCGCCGCGGGTGAAGCGTCTGGCATCGTAGTAGCTGCCCAGAGGCGCGTAACGGGCGTAGTCGAAACGGCGCATGAAGTCGAAGTTGACGATCTTGCCGTACTGGGCAATGCCATCCGCTTCGACGGCCGGGTCAGCGGCGATGAACTTGGGATCCACCTCTGGCTTGTTGATGTTCAGCGTGTAGCCGACGTAGGCATAACCATGACGCAGCAGGTAGTCGCGAGTGAGAATCCAGCCCGCGGCACGCTCGCCAAACCAGCTGAATGGCTCGATGATCACCGTACCGTTGAAACGCGCCGGGTCGGCAGGTTTGCGCACCAGCATGCGGGTGGTATAGGGCGCTTCGAGCAGAGTTTGCCCGGCCGCGGTGATCGCCGGCGCAACGCCTTGCAGGTAGAACTCCTGCTCGAGGTAGCCGTGCGCTTTCAGGTCGCTGTACTCGGAACCCTGGTAAGTCGCCGAGGACAGCGGCGGCTTGCCGGAATCCGGCACCGCCACGGCGGTGGGCAAGCGTGGCACCTCGGCGAAGGCGCCCGTGGCCAGGGCCAGCGTCAACAGTGCGCCATGCATGGCGGCGTGCAGGATGCTGATTGTTATTGGGCGTTGCATCCGATCCTCTCCTGATGATGGTCGACAGTGGGTGTCACTCAGTCCGTTTTAAGGGTGGCCTTGCCTTCGCTGTCGATGACGATCTGGTTGTTCTCGCAGACGTATTCCTCGATGCGGTAGTCCGAGCGCTTGTATTCGAAGGTGAATTCATAGGGTTTGGTGAGGATCTGCGGATCCTCGATGGTCACGCGGTTCTGCAGGTGATCAGGTGCCGTCAGGCGGATGCGCTCGGTGATCTTCACGCCTTCGCTGTGGGGCACGTCGTAGAAGGTCACGTCGGTGCGGATGGCGCGGGTTTCCACGACCAGGGTGTCGCCCTGCCAGCGGCCACGGGAATGGCCCTGGTAGACCGGGTCGAGTTCTTCCAGCGGCGGCAGCGGTTCGTTGAGGATGATGCGGCGCACCTGCTGCAGGTATTCGCCAAGCACGATCACGTTGTTGTCGTCGTAAATGATCTGGATTGGAAACAGCGCCGCCATCAGCGTCGGCATACCCTCCGGCAAGCACCTGGCGCTGGTGGTGGCCAGTGGCGTGCCGGCCTCGTTGGCCTCGGCCTGCTTTTTCTTCAGCTCGCTGTACTGGCTGGCATACGGCTCCTTGAGCGGCATCGGCCCGCCAGGCAGCACCGGATCATCCGGGTCTTCGCCGAACCAGTCGTCCGGGGTGCGCTCCCAGGTGCCGCTGATGTTCGGCTTTTGCTTGGCGATTTCGGTCGCTCCGCTGGTGGCGGCCAGGGCCAGGCAAAGGGCGCCCAGCAGCAACGCTACCGGGGTCAGGTGTCGTGTCGGTTTCATGCAGGTGTCTCCAGCCTGAGGATTCAGTGCGGTCGGGTTGCAGCGCGGCAGCAGCGGTCAGCCGCCACCGGTGAGCACCGTGTCACCAATCTTGATCTCGACCAGCAGGCCACCAGGCTCGCCGTTCTTCAGCGGCTTGAAGGTCACTTCGGCCTCGTCGCCCGCCTTGATCACATTGGCCTTCCAGCCCGTGCGTTTGAGCGCGTTGACGCTGCCGGTCTCGATCTTGAATTGCTGCTCGGGTGGGCCGGGGGCGTCGACGTAGATGGCGACGTGGGGGTTGGTCCAGGCGAAACGTGAAACCACGCCCTTGATGGTGACCGTCTTGGTCTGATCGAAAATGGCGAAGGAGTGGTGGGCGCTGACCACACCGGGGAGGGCGCAGATGACGAGGGCTGCGAGCAGCCAGCGTCGCTGACGGAAAAGCGGGGGAAACGACATGAGCGTCATGACAGGTACCTCGGTTCTTATTTGTTCTTATGAGGCCGAGCATAGGGCCGGGCACCTGTCGGCCCTTATCCCAAAATGGCAATGAGTGACCGTGGGAGGCTGTTTTTTGGCGCAGGCAGCCAAGCAATAAAGAAACACCTGTGAGTGCGGCGTCGTTCGTTGCTGATTTGGGATACCGCTGCCGGGGTTCAGGGGAAAACACTCGCGGCTCGCCTCATCAATAACAACAACAGGAGAGACGTCATGCGCACCCACAGTTATGCCCCGGTCTTGTCACTGGTCGCGCTCTGTACGGTCGGCTCGCAGGCCCGTGCCTATGAGCTGTACAACGAGAACGACGGCGCCACCGTGCTGAACGCCGACCTTTGGGCCGGAGTCGGCTGGTACACCGCCAACAAGAATTACCTGGGGGATCCCGAGCGTGAGCCCGGGCGAATGCACTGGCAGGAAGGTTTCATCAAGTACGGCCTGAGCGGCGCCACCGACAAGATTGCAGCCGGCTCGCTATATGGCGGCCTGAGCATGATCAGTTCGGGATCATTCGGGGATGGCGATCCGGGCGGCCTTACCAATGGCGAAGAACGCCGAACCTCGCTGGAGGATGCCTATCTGGGCTGGAAATCCGCCGACATGTTCCCGGCCCTGGGCACCGATGGTGTGGATTTTTCCTTCGGCCGGCAGATCGTCACGCTGGACGGCTTTCTGATCACCGATGACGGCTTCTCGCCCGGCCGCGCCTTCAACCCCATCGAAGGTGTGTCCGACGGCCGTTTCGATCGCGGCGGTGCGTTCTACCTGGGCCCGCGCCTGGCGTTCGGCAATTCGGCGGTGCTCAAACTGGGTGGCACCGAAGGCCTGCATGGCAGCATGATGTGGCTGAAGATCGACAGCCCGGGGCAGTCCAAGACCGAAGTCGCCGCCGCCACCGTCGACTACACCACGGCATTCGGCTCGATCGGCTCGACCTACATCCACGGCCTGCATGTTGATGAACACTATGCGTTCGGTGACCGCATGGAGCGTGAGGGCATGGATGTCTACAGCATCCGTGGCCAGGGCGACGCGGGCATCGAGAACGCCGACTTCGCGTTCGAGGTGGCCCGCCAGGAAAAACGCTCGGGCTCGCAACGGGCGATGTTCTTCGACGCCGGCTACACCTTCAACGACGTGCGCTGGAAGCCTGCGGTGAGCTACCGCTTCTCGCGTTATTCCGAAGGCTGGGACTTCCTGTTCCAGGGCGGCTATCGCAAGCGCCTGCAGGGCGAAGTGGGGGTGAACTACGCGGGCTCGGTCACCTCGAACATGCGCATCAACGATGTGCAGTTTTCCGTACAGCCGACGGAAAAACTGACCCTCAATGCCATGTATTTCAATTTCCACCAGCTGTCGCGGCGTGACGAGCAGGATTACAGCGCGCAGGAGATCGATCTGTTCCTGGACTGGATGGTGACCGACAACATCACCCTGTCGCCGCTGGTGGGCTTTTACAAGCCGGACAAATGGCGCGAGAACGGCGGGCTGCAGAGTGGCCCGGGCACCAACACCTACATGCAGTTCATCGTGTGGATGGAGTTCTGACTCAACGCTATCGGTAACAACCTATTCCTGATTTTCAGTACAGGCTCGTCGACTTTGGCAGCTAAGTGGCGATAGCGGCCAGGGTGGCTGGTGATTATCTGTGGGAGCGAAGTCCGCTTCTGCCTTGTAGCTGCCGCTTCATGCTCATAAAGATCGTGAACAGGTTCTAAGGGTTTTCAGCCCGCAAAAACAAGCGCCACCCTGAGGTGGCGCTTGTTTTTCAGTAGGATTACCGGCCTTTACAGCATGCGTTTCAGTACATCGTTGCGCTTGTCCTTGTCGAAGAAGCGGTGCTTCAGCGAGCCGACCAGGTGCACCACGATCAGGGCGAGCAGGGTGTAGGCCAGCACCTTGTGCAGCCACTGGAAGACCACGAACCAGTCGTCGTTCTTGGCCAGCAGTTCCGGCAGGTTGACGCCGAAGAAGTACACGCCGTCGCTCATGGTGTAGGTGCTCGACATCGAGTAACCCATCAGCGGTACCAGCACCAGCAGCACGTACATCGAGCGCTGCACCAGCTGCGCGAGAACACGCTCGTGGCTGGCCAGGCTCAGCGGTGGTTTCGGCAGCACCGGGGTCTTCAGGCGAATGGCGATCTGAATCAGCACCACCAGAAAGGCCAGCACACCGAAGGATTTGTGCCAGGGGTAATAGAGTACGAACTTGCTTTCATCGTCATCGCTCATCCCGGTCATGTGCCAGCCGGCCCAAAGCAGACCGATGATCAGCACTGCACGTATCCAGTGCAGCACTATCAAGGATCTTGGGTAGTGGTCGACTGGTTCTTTTCTTATCGTATTCATCGCCGTCTCTTTTCTTATCGATCATCAGGGCCAGGGATCACGGGCCGCCCGCGCAATTGCAGGCCGCCCGGGCAACGCACTCAGCTGGGCAGCAACACAGTGACCACCTTCTCCTCGGTGTAGGCGAGCGCGCCGCCAAAGCCGCCCTCACGCCCGATACCGCTGGTCTTCACGCCGCCCCAGGGCAGGTTGGCATCCAGCGGGCTCCAGCAGTTGATGCCCACAGCGCCGGTTTTCAGGGCCGCCGCCACGCGGTGCGCGCGGGCCAGGTTGGTAGTCCAGACGGTGGCCGCCAGGCCGTAGCTGGAATCGTTGGCCAGGGCGATGGCTTCTTCTTCAGTGTCGAAGGTGATCACCGTGCCGACCGGGCCGAAGATTTCGTCGCGGGCGATGGCCATGTCATTGCGGGCATTGGCGAAAATGGTCGGGCGCACGAAGAAGCCCTTGTCGGGGCTCGACACGCCGCCGGCCAGCAACGTCGCGCCCTGGTCGATGCCCAGCTGGATATAGCGGTTGACGCGGTCGAACTGCGCCTTCTTGGCCACCGGGCCCATCTGGGTGTCGGGCTGGCGCGGGTCGCCGACCTTCACGGCACTGGCCGCCTGTGCCAATGCCGCGCCGAAACGCTCGGCCACGCCGCGCTGAACCAGAATCCGCGAGCCGGCCGCGCAAACCTGGCCCTGGTTGGCGAACAGGCCGAGCGAGCAGCCGAACAGGGCGTCTTCGAAAGACGCATCATCGAAGACGATCTGCGGGCTCTTGCCGCCCAGTTCCAGGGCTACGCGCTTGAACAGCACGCCGGCGGTGCGCTGGATCTCGCGACCCGCTTCGGGGCTGCCGGTGAAGCTGATCTTGGCGATGTCCGGGTGTTCGCACAGGGCGCGGCCCACCTCGGCGCCAAAACCGGTGACGATGTTGATCACGCCATCGGGGAAGCCCGCTTCCTTGGCCAGGGCGGCCAGGTGGAGGGCGGACTGCGGGGTTTCTTCGGATGGTTTGACCACCACGGTGCAGCCAGCGGCCAGCAGGGCGGCCAGTTTCCACACGGTGATCATCAGCGGCGAGTTCCACGGCACGATGGCGCCGACCACGCCGATCGGTTCACGCACCGTGTACGAGAGGGTCTTGGTGCCGAAATAGCCGCCGCTTGGAATGGTGCGGCCTTCGAGCTGGTTGGCCCAGCCAGCGGCGGCGCGCAGGTTGGCGAGGACGTTGGGCAGGTCCATGCGCCGCGGCTCCATCGGCGAGCGGCCGATGGCGTTGGCGTCCATGTCGGCGAGCTGTTCGCTGTCGCGTTCAACGAGGTCGGCCAGCTTGATCAGCAGGCGAGCGCGCTGGGAACCGGAAAGCTGGCTCCAGGCGCCGCCTTCGAGTTGGCTGCGCGCTGCTTCCACGGCACGGTTGACGTCCTCGGGGGTACCGCGGGCGGAGCTGCCGTAGACCTTTTCGGTCACCGGGTCTACGAGGTCGAAGCGACGGCCGTCGGACGAGTCCGCGGCGGCGCCGGCGATGAAGTGCTGCAGATGCTGAGTCATGTGCGTATCCACGAATGAGGGAGTCGGTTAAGCCTTGAGCGACGCCAGGGCGTCACCGAAGATGTCCAGTGCCTTGAAGAACAGCGCGCGGGAGATGGTCAGCGATGGCATCACCCGCATCACGTTGCTGTAGCGCCCGCAGGGAATCATCAGCACGCCGTGGTTCATCAGGTAGCCCATCAGCTGGCCGATCTTGTCGCGCGACAGCGGCTCCTTGGTGGCCGGGTCCTCGACCAGTTCGATGCCGATCATCAGGCCGCGGCCGCGCACCTCGCCCACCAACGGGCTGTTGAAGCCGCGGATGCGTTCCTGGGCTTCCAGGCCCAGCACCTGGGCGCGGTTGAGCAGGTCGAGTTCCGGGTCCTGGAGGATGGCGATATTGGTCAGCGCCACAACGGCGGACAGTGAGTTGGCGGCAAAGGTGTTGGGCATCGAGCCGTCGGGGATCTGCGCCGCCAGGTCCGAGCGCATCATCAGGCCGGCCATCGGCAGGTCGCTGCCGATGCCCTTGCCGAAGGTCAGCATGTCCGGCTTGACGCCCGAGTGCTCGACGGCCCACATCTTGCCGGTGCGCCCGGCGCCGGCCTGCACTTCGTCGACGATCAGCAGGGCGCCGCTGCGGTCGCACGCCTTGCGCAGCAGCTGCAGGAACTCGGGCGAGGGCGGCACATAGCCGCCTTCACCCTGCACCGGCTCGACGATCACCGCTGCCACGTCGTCGGCGGCGGTATAGGGCGTGTTGAGCAGGTAATCCACGTACTCGCCTGCGATCTGCTCGGCGCTCTTGTGGGTGGTGTCGAACGGGAAGCGGTAGGCGTAGGGGTAGGGCGCATGAATCACGCCGCCCATCTGCGCGCCGTAGCCCTTGCGATAGGCGTTGCCGGTGGTCAGCGCACCCGAGGCGTTCCATACCCCGTGGTAGCCGCCGTGGAAGGCGATGATCTGGTGGCGGCCAGTGACACGCTTGGCGAACTTGATCGCCGCTTCCAGCGCGTCGCTGCCACTTTGCGTGAAGAAGGTCACGCAGTCGCCGCGCAGGCCGGGTGGCGCAACGTCGGAGAGCTTGGCCGCCAGCTCGGTACGCCGGGTGCTGTTGATCTCCAGCGCATGCATCAGCACTTCGGACTGCTCGCGAATGGCCGCCACCACCTTGGGGTGACAACGACCGACACTGCTGACGCCTACGCCAGCGGAGAGGTCGATGTAGGTGTTGCCGTCCGGATCCTTGAAGGTCGCGCCGAAGGCACGGTCCATGGCAATAGGCATGCGGCCGCCACCCCGGGCCATCGATTCGGTGCGTGCCGACAGGGCCAGGGCTTCACTGGTCTTGGGGCCGGGCAGGGTGCTGGAGACGATTTGCGGCGCATCCGCAAAGTGCAAGGATTCGAGTTTGGCTTCGCTCATGACGGCCTCTACGGGATGTCGGTTCAGGTAGGTCGATCATCTCCGCACTGCGTATACAGCCGGTATCCCAAATCGGCACTTGGCGCGTTCAGCCCAGGTGCGCCAGCCCGTTCCCGCGCGAGGCGCCGTGTGCGATTATCCGTGCTGAGGGCCGCCTGAAAACACGCGGAATGAGGGCGTTAAAGGCCATGAAAACCCAGACCATCAGCCATTTCCGGGACATTCACGTGCATGCCGCCACGGTGCAGCAGTGGAGCCAGGACTACAGCCAGCTGAGTGCCGGCTCGAGCGAAAGCTCGCTCATGCAGCTCACCACAGAACGTTGCCATATATTTCTCGAGCAGATTAATCAGCGCGTGGTACAGAACGGCGTGGCACCGCGTGAGCGCATGTGTTTCGCCGTGCCGATCAACGTGCCGGGCTCGATACGCATGCAGGGCCGTGATGTCGACGACAGCAGCCTGTTCTTTCTCAACGGCGGCGAGGAGTTCATGTTCCACATGCCGACCGGCATGCAACTGCTGTCCGTCACCTTCGAGCGCGAACTGTTCGAGCAGGCCCTGGCGCAGACGGCAGAGGCGAAGGAAATCGCTGCTCTGCTGCGTCAGCCGGTGATTCGGGTGTCCCCCAAGGGGTTCGCCGAAACCCGTCATCGCCTGCTGTCGATGTTCGCCCAGGCGTTGACCAGCGAGGCGCCTGCCGGTGCCTGGGAGCACGCCCTGGAGCAGGCGATGCTCGATGAATTGCTGCAGTTGATGACAGACCCGGCGTGTGACAAGCAGCAACGCTCGCAGAGCTCCACACGCAGCTTTATCGTCGAGAAATGCCACCGGCTGCTGGCCGCGCAAATGACCAGTGCCCCGAGTGTGAGCGACATGTGCGAACAGCTACAGGTCAGCCGGCGCACCTTGCAGAACAGCTTCCATGCGGTTGCCGAAACCACGCCGCTCAATTACCTGCGCTCGGTGCGCCTCAATGGTGTGCGGCGAACCCTGATGAGTACCCGGGCAGCGCAGCTGTCGATCGGCGACGCGGCCGCGCAATGGGGCTTCTATCACCTCAGCCATTTTGCCGCCGAGTACTTCGAACTGTTCGCCGAGCTGCCGTCGCACACCACGCGCGCCGCCATTGCCGGTTGTGCCCCGGCCTGAGCGGACGCTGCCACCCATCATTCTTCAGCATCGATAGCCCCGCGGATCGGTCATAACCTGAACACCATCGTTCTGGGAGCCGCCGATGAAGCGCCTGCGCATCGCCACCTTCAATATCAATGGCATCAACGCCCGCCTGTCCAACCTGCTGAGCTGGCTGGAGCGCGAGCAGCCGGACGTGGTATGCCTGCAGGAGCTCAAGACGCCCGACAAGTCGTTCCCGGCCAGCGATATCGAGGCCGCTGGCTACGGTGTGGTGTACCACGGGCAGACCTCGTGGAACGGCGTGGCGATTCTTGGCCGCGATACCCAGCCGCTGGAGATTCGTCGCGGCCTGCCCGGCGCCGAGTGGGATACCCAGGCGCGTTACATTGAGGCGGCGGTGCTCGGGGTGGTGGTGGCCTGCCTGTACCTGCCCAACGGCAATCCGCAGCCCGGCCCGAAATTCGATTACAAGCTCAAGTGGTTCGAGCACCTAATCGAGCACGCGCAGACGCTGCAGGCCAGTGAACACCCGGTAGTGCTGGCCGGCGATTTCAACGTGGTGCCGACCGACTTCGATATCTACAACACCCGTTCCTGGCTCAAGGATGCCCTGCTGCAACCCGAGAGCCGCGCGTGTTTCCAGCGCCTGCTGGATCAGGGCTGGGTGGACGCATTGCGCACCCTGCACCCGGATGAGCAACTGTTCACCTTCTGGGATTACTTCCGCCGCCACTGGCAGAGCAACTCCGGGCTGCGTATCGACCATCTGCTGCTCAACCCGGTGCTGGCGCCTTATCTGCAATCGGCGGGTGTAGATACCTGGGTGCGCGGGGAGGCTCATCCCAGCGACCATGCGCCAACCTGGATCCAGCTGAGCAGCCGCAAACGGCGAAGTAAATAGCGTAGCGCTAACCAATGCGCTAGTTATTTCATTTAGTAATAAGCAAAGACTTTTTTCATATTGGCAGCCATCAGGGGTGACAAGGAAAATGCCCTGCTACTGAAATTTATTGATACAGGTCAAGGCCTTAGTTTAAAGGTGCCTTCTTGAACACTTCTCTCAGCGGCCAGCTGGCCAGAACGCTCCTCGACAGCCAGCCAGGGCCTGACGAACGTCAGCGCGCCCGTGAGGGCCTGATCGATTACTTCGCCTGCCTGCTGCCCGTGCAGCTGGGCCTGGTCCAGGACTCGGGGCTGGCGCCAGTACGGGCGGTGTTTCCCGCCGCGCGCAGCACGGAGAATCATGCCCTGCAGCTGGGTTACATGAGCCACGCGCTGGATTTCGACGACTACCATGCGACCTTTCGCGGCCACCCGACCACCGTGGTGCTGTCGACCCTGTTGGCCTTGCTCGAGAGTCGGCCGCACCTGGCGGTCGAGGATTTTCTCGATGCCTATGTCGTCGGTGTCG
Source organism: Pseudomonas sp. URMO17WK12:I2 (assembly GCF_003253735.1). Lineage (GTDB taxonomy): Bacteria > Pseudomonadota > Gammaproteobacteria > Pseudomonadales > Pseudomonadaceae > Aquipseudomonas. The sequence goes on from NZ_QKYW01000003.1 coordinate 292,268, forward strand.
AGCTGGCAGGGCGCCTGGGCAAGGCCATCGGCACGCGCCATTACGCAGCCGGGCTGCACAGCACTGCGACGCTGGGCGTGATTGCGGCAACGGGCGCCGCGTGCCGGTTGCTGCGTCTGACGCCTGGGCAAAGCGAAATCGCCCTTGGCCTGGCCGCGACCCAGGCTTCGGGCCTGCGCGCCCAGTTCGGCTCCGCGGCCAAGGCGCTGCACGCCGGGCTGGCCGCACGCAGTGCCGTCAACAGCGTCGAGTTGGCCCGTGCCGGTTTCGCCGCGCAGCGCCACGGCGTGCTGGAGGCATTTCTGGCCACCCTGGGTTACGGCGTCGAACGGCCCGATGACCTGCTGGCCGAGTGGGGCACACCCTGGCGAATCACCTCGCCGGGCCTGGAGTTCAAGCGCTATCCCACCTGCGGTGGTACCCACAGTGCGGCGGAGGCCGCGTTCGTGCTGCGCGAGCGGCTGGGTGCCGACCTGAACACCGTGCAGCATATCGAGGTGAGCTTCCCGCCAGGCGCCGACACCGCGGCCAATATCACCGCGCCGGTCAATGGCGTGCAGGCGCGCTTCAGCCTCGAATACGTGATCGCCGACGCGCTGCTCAACGGCGCGATTTCCCTTGAGCGTTATGGCGAAGAACCGGTCGATAACCAGATCGCCGCGCTGGCAGCACGGGTAAGGCGCGTACCGGATCCGAGTGCGCCGGCCGATGAGCTCGATCCGGATCGCCGCTTTCACCGCGTCACGCTGTTCATGGCCGAAGGCACGTCCCACAGCCATTGCGTGACCCGCATGGAAACCGCCGCGGCGCCCACCGATGTGCTGGCCAAGCTGCACAACAACCTTCGATCCCTGGCCGAGGCGCGGCTGGCCGCGATCAGCGCGGATCTAGAACTCGCTGACGATGCCGCGCTGCATCGCCTGGCTTCACTCATTCGCTGTCAGTAAGGATTCGTTATGTCCGTGCAACCTGCTTCACCCCGTCAATTGCGCCTCGGCCTGTTCGTGCAGGCGCTGGGGCACCACGTGGGCGGCTGGCGTGCCGAGGGCGCGAAAGGCTCGCCCACCGATATCGATTGGTTCACCTGGATCGCCAGGAAGGCAGAAGAGGGCAAGTTCGACATGTTCTTCGTCGGCGACGCCCTGGCCACCAGCGTGCACCGCCTGCCATCGACCATGTCGCGCCTGGAGCCGCTGACGCTGCTCTCGGCCCTGGCCGTGCAGACCAGGCACATCGGCCTGGCCGCTACCGCGTCCACCACCTTCGACGAGCCGTTCCACCTTGCGCGGGCGCTGTGTTCGGTGGACCACATCAGCCGCGGCCGTGGCGCCTGGAACGTGGTCACCTCGTTCTCCCTCGACGCAGCGCGCAACTTCAGCCGAGAAGACCTGCCGTCCCATGCCGACCGCTACGAAATGGCCCGCGAATTCCTCGATGTCGCCTTCAAGCTGTGGGATGGCTGGGAAGAGGGCGCCATCGTCCGCGAAAAGGACACCGGCCGTTATTCGGACGAAAGCAAGATCCACCCGGCCAACCACAAGGGCAAGCACTTCCAGGTGCAGGGGCCATTGAACATCGCACGCTCGCCCCAGGGTCGCCCGGTGATCATCGAGGCCGGTTCGTCGCCGGCCGGTCAGCAGCTCGCTGCGCAAACCGCCGAAGTGGTGTTCACCGCAGCGTCCTCGCTGGAAGAAGGCCAGGCCTTCTACCAGAGCCAGAAGCAGTTCGTTCGCGACGCCGGTCGCCAGCCCGACCACCTGCTGATTCTGCCGGGGGTGATGCCCATCGTCGGCCGCACCCGGGAAGAGGCTCAGGCAGTCTGGAACCAGCTCAACGAGCTGGTGGACATCGATAACGGCATCGAGCAGCTGTCGGCGCGTTTCGGCGTGGACATGACCGCCTACCCGCTGGACGGCCCGGTACCGGAAATCCCCGCGACCGAAGGCAGCCAGAGCCGCGTCAAGCTGCTCACCGAACTGGCCGCCCGCGAGAACCTGACCCTGCGCCAGCTGGCTGCGGTGGCTGCAGGCTCGCGTGGTCACCGCGTGGTGGTCGGCACTGCCGAGGATATCGCCGATGACTTCCAGCACTGGCTGGAGCAGGGCGGCGCCGATGGTTTCAACATCATGCCGGCCGTACTGCCCGACCAGCTCGAGCTGTTCGTCGAGCTGGTGATCCCCGAGCTGCAGCGCCGCGGCCTGTTCCGCACCGATTACCAATACAGCACGCTGCGTGAAAACCTCGGCCTGCCTTCCGTTGACGAAAATTTTGCCGCCGTTGCCCCATTGGCAACCGAGAAGGAATAAGCCATGAAACGTTCTGTTCTGACCGCTGCCGCCTTCGCGCTGCTGCCCTTGACCAGCGCCATTGCCGCCGACAAGGGCGTGCCATTCAACGCCACCGCCAAGCCTGCGGCCGACGCCGCCCTGCACGACACGCTGCCCGAGGCGATCAAGAAGCGTGGCAGCATCATCGCCGGTACCAACCCGAACACACCGCCGACCACCTTCTACCAGGCCGACAACAAGACCCTGGCCGGGCGCGAGATCGACATCATCAGCGCGGTTGCCGATCGCCTCGGCGTGAAGCTGGACCTGCGCGACACCGGCGGCTTCGATAACATCATTCCGGGGCTGAAATCCGGGCGCTACGACGCGGCGATCTCGAATATCGACGCCAATGCCAAGCGCCTGGAGCAGGTGGACTTCGTCGGCTACTACAATGCCTCCAAGCTGGCCCTGATCGGCCGCGCGGACGCCGACAAGGGGCCGTTCAACAGCTTTGCCGAACTGTGCGGCCAGACCGTCGGCGCCGGTGCCGGCACCTCCCAGGTGACCCGCCTGCAGCAGGCCAGCGAAGCCTGCGTGGCCGATGGCAAGCCGGCCATCAAGGTGCCGATCTTCCCGGATCGGCCGGCCGGCGTGCAGGCGGTGATCAGTGGTCGCGTGCCGATGTTCTTCGGCCCGTACGAGGGGCTGCGCTACCAGGCCAGCCAGGTGAAAGCGCTGAAACTGGCTGGTGAGATCACCATCGAGGACACCATCGTGTCCATCGCCCTGGCCAAGGATTCGCCGCTGGGCAAACCGATCCAGGCGGCGCTCAATTCGCTGATCAAGGACGGTACCTACCAGCAGATTCTCGACAAGTGGGAAATCGGCTTCGGCGCCGTCGAGTCCGCCGGCCTCAACGCAGAAAACCTCAAATGAGCCAACGGCCTGACGACGACATCGCCGGGCTGCGCATCGTCAAGCACCGCCACTGGGGGCGCTGGTTCAGCGCCCTGATCGTGCTGTTGCTGCTGTCGCTGGTGGTCACCTCGATGGTCAACAACCCGCGTTTCGAATGGGGTGTGGTCGCGCAGAACCTGACGGAGGAGTCGATCCTCGCCGGCGTGCTGATGACCATCGAACTGACGGTCATCTCGGTGGTGTTCGGCTTTGCCGGCGGCACGCTGCTGGCGTTGATGCGCCTATCTTCCAACCCGGTGCTGGTCAGCGTTAGCTGGGCCTACACCTGGTTCTTCCGCGCCGTGCCGATGCTGGTGCAGCTGTTTCTCTGGTACAACATCGCAGCGCTGTATCCACAGTTGTCGCTGAGCCTGCCGCTGGTAGGCGAGGTGTGGAGTGCGGAAACCAACGAGATCATCAGCCCGTTCAGCGCGGCGGTACTGGCCCTGGTGATTCACCAGTCCGCGTACGCCGCGGAGATCATCCGTGCCGGCATCCAGAGCGTCGGCCAGGGCCAGCTCGAAGCGGCCAAGGCGCTCGGCTACCGGCCTGGGCAGATCTTCCGCCAGACCGTGCTGCCCCAGGCCATGCGCACCATCCTGCCGCCCGCCGGCAACGAGGTGATCGGCCAGCTGAAAACCACTGCGGTGGTGTCGGTGATCGCCCTGCAGGACGTGCTCTACTCAGCGCAGATCATCTACCAGCGCACCTATGAAGTCATCCCGCTGCTGCTGGTTGCCACCCTCTGGTACCTGGTGATGACCTCGGTGCTGTCGGTGCTCCAGCATTACATCGAGGTGCGGTTCAGCCGCGGTAATGGCCCGGTGCGCAGCAGTTGGTTGCGCCGTAACAAGGTCACGCAGGAGGCCGAATCATGAGCGAGTCCGTCCGCCTGCGTGGCGTACACAAGCAGTTCTCCGGCAACAGGGTGCTGCACGGTATCGACCTGGACATCGCCGCCGGCTCGGTGACGGTGATTCTCGGGCCCTCCGGCTCGGGCAAGTCCACCTTGCTGCGCTGTATCAACCACCTGGAAAAACTCGACGGCGGCACCATCCATGTTGGCGACGCCCTGATCGGTTACTGCCGCAAGGGCCAGGCGCTCTATGAACTGCCGGAAAAGGCGGTCGCCCGGCAGCGTCAGCGCATCGGCATGGTGTTCCAGCAGTTCAACCTGTTCCCGCACCGCACGGTGTTGCAGAACATCGCCGATGCACCGATCCGCATCCTCGGCCAGAAACGCGCCGAGGTGGAGGCGCGCGCCATGCAGCTGCTCGAGCAGGTCGGCCTGGCGCACCGCGCGCAAGCCTGGCCGCGCGAGCTGTCCGGTGGGCAGCAGCAGCGTGTGGCGATCGCCAGGGCGCTGGCCATGCAGCCCGACGTGATGCTGTTCGACGAGCCGACCTCAGCCCTGGACCCCGAACTGGTTGGCGAAGTGCTGCAGGTCATGAAGCAGTTGGCGCACTCGGGCATCACCATGCTGGTGGTCACCCATGAAATCGGCTTTGCCCGCGAAGTGGCGGACAACATCGTTTTCATGGACAACGGCAAGGTGGTGGAGGCGGGCGACGCCCGGCAATTGCTGGACAATCCTCAGCACCCACGGCTGCGCGAGTTCCTGGCCAGCGTATTGTGAGGCGCTTTTTGCTGAAGGCTCTGGTGAGCTTCTCTCCATCGTGTCCAGTGGGGGGTATTGGACATATTGGCGGAAGAGGGGAGCAGTAGCTTTTTGCCCTGATCGTTTGCAGCCAGCGCGCCAGGGGCGGCACAACGATGATCAAGAGACGCCGCAACGTGCTCAGCAGCACATCTGTACTATTGAGCACCGCGTGGGCGGCTGATAGTTTTTTTCAGGTTTGTCTTTAGCCGCCGCAGCTGGTTGATTGCGCCGCGAGTACCAGGCGAAGGGCGTACATTGCTATCGGATTAAGAGGCGCCTCGTGGAAGAAATCAATTTGCAACGTCTTTACCTTAAACGAATGACGCGCGTTACCACCGTGATGGTCGTAGCGTGGAGCGGGGCATTTGCGGGTTCATCGGCAGCCAGTGACAGGTCATCGGGTGACTGCATTGCCGAGGCCGACTTCCGTCAGGGCAGTACGGTCGAAACCCAGGCGCGAGTCAGCAATGCGCCGGGCATGATAGGCCACACCAAAACCGAAACCCTGGAGCGTCGGTCATTTGCGGATGCCAATCCCCTGGTTCAGGCACAAACGACGCTGATCGATAATGCTCCGTTCTTCACGGGTTACTCCTTCGTCGATCTGGTGGATGGCAAGATCATCAGATATGGCAACCAACACGGCAGCGGTGCCTCACTGGTCACCACGTACAATATCCCGCCACCGGCTGTACCGGTCGATTTCCAGCCGGGACAGACAGTCACGGTCAGTTACCTCAGCAAGACCGTCACCGCCGGACCGGGCGCAGAGACCGAAATCACCGAGAAACATACCTACATCGGTCAAGAGACCATCACCACCTCGCTGGGCACTTTCGATACGTGCAAGTTCACCAACGAGATTTCCTCTGGGGGCGCATCCAGTGGGGATGGGAAAAATCTGGCTGTCATCGAGAGCTGGTTCGCATCCGAAGGGCCTTATAAAGGCCGCGTCATAAAAACCTTCGTTCCCGCACGTGGGGGACTACCGGACGTCACCACCGAAACGGTGAAGATCACCTCCGGTTCGAAGTAATTCACTCCAGGGTAAGGATACTGGTCACGGGCGCGGATCCTGTTGCGCACCTGTGACCGACTACCCCGCACATCTTTGAAGGAAAGGCGGGCAGGTGGGTCGGAATTACGCACCTGATGCTTTAAACTTGCCGGTTGCCGAAAGAACCGTCATGGCCATAGCCATGAAGGGCTTCAATCCTTCAAATATGTGTGGTGAAGATGAACAAGCCTTTCATTTCGCTGTGCCCTGAAATTACCAGGGCACATGCGCTGAAGCTGATGGACTGGCTGGAAGATGACCGCGTTACCTGCTACCTGAGCGATTCGCGCGATGTTTCCCGCTCCATCGAACACGCTATCGATCGGGCGCAATCGCCGATCGTGAGTCATCTGTTCAACCAGGGCGGCCGATTTTTCATGGCCTATGACCGCCATGATGACCCCGTGGGCTTCGTGCGGCTGATCAAGACCGGCTCGGAGTGCGAGATAGTTCTGGCCATCGGCGACAGCAACAAATGGGGCCGCAATCTCGGCGCCTGTGCAATCCGCGAAGGCATGAAGCTGGCGTTCCTCGACATGCGGGCCAAGAAGCTGATCGCCAAGATCCACCCGGACAACCTGCGTTCGCAGAAAGCCTTTCTGCGCAGCGGCTTCGTGTTCGAGAGCGAAACGCCGACATTGAAGTCATTTTCCATGACTACAGAGCGCTATCTGCAATTCTTGCGCGAAGATACGGTTGGTGACGCCCCAGGGATCTACATCACCGAATTCGACAAGGCCAGGCTCGACAGCCTGGTCATGCTCGAGGAAGGCCCAGCCGTCGTAGAGCTCGAACATGAGCTTGAACGGGCCGTTGTGGTAGAGCCACAGCAGGTACCCAGCAATGTCGTGACGATGAATTCCAGGGCATTGGTGCAACTGGACGACGAAGAGATCGAAGTGGCCCTGGTTTATCCCGAGGACGCCAACAGCAGCGCCGGCAAGCATTCCGTTTGCTCAGACCTAGGCGCAGCCATCCTGGGCTACCAGGAAGGCGACGCCATCGACTGGCGCATCGCTGGCCGCACACGACAGATCGAGATCAGGAAGGTGCTTTATCAGCCGGAGGCTGCTGGGGATTTCCATCTGTAGCGCAGTGCTCGTCGATCAAGCGCGAAATTTCCCCAGGGACGGGGTAGCGCTTTTCACGTCTGGTGCGAACGTTCTGCCAGTGGTAGGCAGGACGAAGAAAATGCCAGGTGCGGCAGGAAACAACGTTTTTGACTTTGGAGCCAAACGGGGCGCAAGAAGTGATGTTCATGGGAGACCCCTCCCTATGAGGATGCCCCTTTTTCCGGCCGCTGCAGCGCGCTCAGATTGAACGCGCTTGTCTCATTAATACTGGATAGACTGAGCTCAACCCGGGCTGATTAAAGCTGCCTGCTCTTGATACCCTTTGCGCAGTTTCTCCGCGATCAGCTTTTCTGCTTCACGCAAAGCACGTTCAGGGCTGTCGAGGGACTTGATCAAGGTCTGACCCTTGGTGCCGATACGGCCAAAATGTACCGTCACCTCGGCCTCTGCGACACCAATACGCCAGAACTTATTGGAGTTGCCTTCACCAAAGGCGAACTCGCGCATCAAGGGTATCGCTTCAGCGGCGACAGGTGGCTCAGCCTCGATCTCGACGCTTTCCTCTCCCAGTTCCGGTTCTGGCAGCGCAGGGGCTTCCTCGCCCCGCAGGAGCGTTTCGATGCGATTGAGTACGTCCTCCGGATCGCGCAGCCAGTCATGGCTAAGCACGTCGATGATCTTCCAGCCGAAACTGCGCAGCACCGTCGGGCGGAAGATGTAGCGCTCACGCACGTCGGCGGCCGCCGCCGTATCGCCGTCCAGCAGTACGCCGATGCTGAAGTGTTCGCCGCTAGCGTCACTGATCGCCAGGTCACAACGGAACTGCGAACGCCCGACATATTCCTGAACCGAATGCCCGCGTTTGCGCAACGCGGTGGCGAGGGCACTGCGCAGGTGGTCCTTGGGCAGGCTGACGGCAAAGGATTGCTTGGCGCCTGGATTGAGGTTGGCGAGGATGCCTTGGGAGCGCGGCGCATCCCCAGTGGCACTGGCCTGGGCAAACTGCAGGAACGCGCGCAGTGCAGCGGCACCATCGTTATGGGTGTTAGTGATGGCCTCGGACTCGATGCTGGAGACGATCGCCATGCGCTTGCGGGCGCGACTGAAGATCACGTTAAGACGTTTTTCCCCGCCACGCTGGTTGATCGGGCCGAAGTTCATCAGCATCTTGCCGTTCGGCCCTGGCGCGTAACAGATGCTCAGGATGATCACATCACGCTCGTCACCCTGGACGTTTTCAAGGTTCTTGACGAACAGGCCATTGAATTGCCCGGCATCCTCACGCACATACTCGCGCTCAAGCCGTGTGGCAAAGGCCGAGTCGCTGCTGGCCAAGTCTTCCAAAGCCTGCTCGATGGCGCCTTGCTGGGCCTCGGAAAACGCCACGATGCCCAGGCTCAGGCCAGTTTCGCGTTGCAGCAGCTCACGCACCAGGTTAGCGATATAGCGTGCTTCGGCCAGGTTGCTGCGGCTGAGGTAAACACCGTCGCTCATCTTCAGGAAGCTGATCGGGCTTTCCAGCAGCGTGTCGGCACCTTGGATCACGGCCTCGTTATCCGTGGAGTCCAGCGCGGCGTGGGCCGGGGCAGGGCGCTCGATACGACGGTCGGGAATGGTGATCAATCGTCCTTCATAAAACGCTGCGTTGGAAAAACTGATTAAGGCTTCGTGGCGGCTGCGGTAGTGCCAGGCCAACAGGGTCGCCGGCAAGTTACGCGCGGCTTGGCTGAGCAGGCTGTCGGCATCAAGGTTGATAGCGATCTGTTCGCCGTCCTCCATGGCAATCAGTTCGTTATCGTCCTGGTCGCCGGCACTGGAGAAGAAGTTGGTCGGTGGCAACTGCATCTCGTCACCCACTACAATCACCTGCTGCGCGCGGCTCAGGGCCGGCACAGCTTCTTCGCTGGGGATCTGGCTGGCCTCGTCGAAAATCACCACGTCAAACAGGTCCGGCGTCAACGGCAGGGTGTCGGACACCGACAGCGGGCTCATCAACCAGATAGGCTTGAGATCGTTGATCACCCGGCCACTGTCACCACTCGCCATTTCACGAATGGAGCGATAGCGCATGGTCTTGCCCAGCTCATGCTCCAGTTCACGGCGGCCCTTTGCGTAGGCCTTCTTGAACTCTCGGGCCTGGGCGTCCAGCTGAGTTACCGACATCGCCGATTGCTTCACATGCTCCAGAAAACGCTGGTGCAGCGTGGCGCTGAGCACATGAGCGTTGCTTTTGAGCAGGTTGCTTTCTGCCTGGCTGACCTGGCGCGCAGCCAAACTCAAGGCAGGGCCATCGAAGCGGGCCAGTTGCGGGTTGGCGCGGTACAGGCGGGTCAGGTTTTCCTGGGCAATCAAGCCGTCCAGTGCACGTTGCGCCAAGGCGTACTGTTGCACGACCGCCAGGCAGACCGGATTGGCCTGGTGCAGCTCATTGAGCAGGGGCAGGGTGTCGGGCAGTTCGTCGAGTTCTTCACGCAGATCGCGCAGGTATTCCGCCAACTCGCCCAGGCTCGGCGCAGGGTCGAACACACAATGTTGCGCGACCAGCTCGGCCAGGCGTGCCAACGGCTGACGCAGGCTGGCTTCCTGCCGAACGCCGGGGAGGGCGCCCGGGTTACCCCGCAGGCTTTCGACCCACTGGCGCAACAGCGGTGATGCGCTGAGCTGCTGGAGCAGGGCCTGCAGGTTGTGTACGAACAGGTCGATGTCCGGGATGCCATAGCGGCCTTGCAAGCGTTGCTGCTCGGCGTGCAACTCGGCGGTGGCGCGGTGCTCGCCCGCCAGGTTGTCGAGCACACTGCGCAAGCTCGGGCGAATCGCGTGCTGGCTGAAGTCGTAGCGTCGTTGCAATTCACCGCGCAGCCGCCACCAGACGGGTTGCAGCCAACGCAGCGGCGAGCTTTCCAGGCGCTGTACCAGCTCGAGGGCCGCCTGGGTGTCTTGCGGCGCAAGTTTTTCGCGCCAGTGGTGGGTGGATCCGCGAGCGTTGTGTTGCTGCACAGCCAGTGCCTGCAACGCTGCCTGTTCGGCATGCAGCGCTTGAGAGCCTGATGAGCCTGCTTCCAGCAGATCGAGGTGCGCGGCCAGGTTGGCGCTGGTCAGTTGCTCGGCGGCCTGGGTCAGTACGCACGCATCCGCCAGGCGGATGTCCCCGGACAGCAGGCTCGACGATGACTCCAGGAACTGCTCGACACTGTCCATCAACCCGCTGGCTTCATCCAGGAACGCCTTGAGTTGACCGTACGCATGTTCATGGGTAATCAGGCTTGAGGCCAGATGGCTGAAAGGATGCCGTGCAAAGCTGTCGAGGCCGAAACGTTCTTTGATTGCCAGATACACGCGGCCGGTCAGCTCGCTTTGGGCCTGCCAATGACGCCATTCGGGCAAGCGCTCCAAGGCTTCGGGTGGCAACTTGGCAACCACGGGCGGCAGCTCAATCAGATGACGTACCAACTCGCGTACCGAACATGCCAAGGACTCCGGCACGCCAGTCATGGCCAGTTCAAAACGCTCGATCAAGCCCAGCTGTTGGCTCAGACCGGCCAGCAAGGTGTCGCGCCGCGCTTGCAACTGCGGCGACTGCGCATCGCCGGCGATCCAGCGCTCATAGCACTCGCGCAGGTTGCCTACGAAGGCTTTCTTATCGGTCTGGGAGTCGTGAATCAGGCAGCACAATTCGCCCAGTTCACTTTGTTGCAGGCGATGGAACACCACGTCCAGTGCGGCACGTTTCTCACAGACAAACAGCACTCGCAGGCCGCGACCGGCGTAGTCCGCGATCAGGTTGGTGATGGTCTGGGATTTGCCCGTGCCCGGCGGCCCCTGAATGATGAAGTTGCGCCCGGTGCGGGCCAGGCTGACGGCAGCATTCTGAGTAGCGTCGCCGGCCACCACGTTCCACTGTTCCGGGAGTGGGATAGGGTCGGGGGCCTGGACCTCGACGTCCCGAGGTTCGATGGAGAACATCCGGTCAAACGCTTCGTTCTGCGCCGGTTCGTCGATCAACTGCGCATAGTCACGCACCAGCGACATCTTGCGATAGTTGAAGTTGGCCAGTGTCACCTGGGTCAGGTCGATGTCCCAGGCGTAGCGATGGCCCTGGTTCTCAGGCAGGGCGAAGGTGCTGTTTTCAGCGCTGCTGGCGACCATTTGAGGATGTTGATTGCGCAGCACGGGTTTGGCGCCTACGGCCAGGCGCAGCGGCAACTCACTGGGCAGGACCTTCTGCTGGAACCATTGCAGGCCCAGCGGACGGAAATCGTCGCGGTCATAGCTGAAATCCGGCTTCACCAAAGGCATCGCCGAGCGCTGGCGGGCACGACGGCGCTGGAAGTGGTGCAGATGCTGCACGGCCTTCTGGTGGATCAGTTCAATTTGCGGTTTGCTTTGCAGGCGTAACTCGACGCCGGGTTCGGTCAGTTTGATCTGACGCGCAATATCGGCGTGGATGTCTTCCAGCGAAGTCTTTTGCAGGTCGACGGTTTCTGGCAACTGGATGTCGTAGAGCTGGCGCAGTTGATGGCGCAGTACCGGGTTGAATTCCGCCTCGGTTTCGTCGCATTGCAACACGAACTGGTCACGCACGCCTTTTTTGCGGCTCAACTCCACTGGAAGCCACAGCAGCGGGGTGACGATACGTTCTTCCGGCGTGTCCTTGAGGTTGTGCCAGCGCATGAAGGCCACCACCAGGCGCAGGTTGCTGAAGCCGAACTCGGCACGGTCGCGGCGGGTCTCCTGAATGATGCGCTCCAGCGACGCCTGCAACCAGGTCTGGTCTTCAAAGCGCAGCCACTGTTGCAGGCCAACGGGCTTGCCGCTTAGCACTTGTTCCGAGAACCCACCAAAGGTCGGCTGCCAGGTGCACAGCGCTTCAGGCCGGATGCTTTCAATGCGCATCACCAACGGCACGCTGGCCACGGTCAAGTTGACGTTGGCTTGGGTTGGCCGGAAATACAGCAGGCGATTGCGCCGCGAAAGGTCAAACAAGCGGTTGCGCAGATGTTCCAGCACCACCGTACGCCGCGACGCCGGGCCTTCGGCCTGGGCAAGCACACGCTCGACATCCAGGCTGGCCGGCTGTTCGCGCCAGGACGCCAGGCGCCGCGCCAGCGAGCCCACATCCGTGGCACGTTCGTGGCGGTTGAGCTCCGTCATCTCAACGATCAGGTTGGCCAGCACCGGGTTGAGCCGGCCATTGAGCTGGAATAGGTTGCGACGGTGCCGGGCAAACGTCTTGAGGTCATTGATATCAGCGAAATCCAACCCGCACGCCAGGCACGCCAACAACTGGCCGAGCTGGAATATGTCGGTGATCTCATCGTGGTGCCCGAGACGATGCTCCCAACTGTGCAGGTCCGGAAGGAATACCGGATGGTCGATGACTTGATGCAGGTCGTCCTGGACTTGCAGGTCGGTAATGGCCACGCCGCTTTCCGAATCCCGGGTCAAGCGGACTTTGCCGACGACATTAAGCGCCGATTCCGGATTGGGCTGCACTTGCTTGATCGCATCCAGCGCCAGCCGCGGCGATACACCTTCAGGGTTACGCAGTTGCAACGTGCGTTCCGGTCCTTGCAGCACATCGAGATAACCGAGCTGGGCGACACGTCCCAGTTCGTGCAGCTGTGCCACCTGACGCAGCAGTGGCAGCGCCAGGAACAGCACATCATCGATGGGCACGGCAGCGCCGTCGTGGCTCTGCAGCAATTGAGTGAACGTGACGGGTTGGATTACTGGGTCCATGTGTCGACCTCCGCTTTGAGCGCGCGAATGAGCGGGTCGAGCTCACGTTTGGGTAGTTTGATATCGCGCTTGAGCACGCTGATAAAGTCATCGGCGCTGCCGAGTTTCTTCGCGGTGCGGGCGGCATGCAGCAGAGCTTCATCCCGCAAGTCGCGGTCCACCAGGCTCAGGTCGAGCATGATGAAGTGCAGGTATTCATGGATGCTGGTGTCGATGCGCTCGGCATTCAACGTCGTCAGGTCGAGTGGCGCTTCGTTGTCTTTCCAGTCCGGGAAAAAACCACGTACCTGATTGAGCACAACCTCGGATTGCAACACCGGGGAGCCGATGAAATGGGCCATAAAGCCGCGGGTGAGGGCGGTCAACTCGACCTGGTCGGTCACATCCAGGCGATTGAGCGACAACGGCCCGCGCAACCGGCGATCCAGCCAGCTATCCGTCTCCGGAAGTTGCTGCCACCAGCTGTCCACCGCCTGGGAGCGCAAAAACGTCTCCGGATGGGAAACGCCCTGGGACAGCTGCGCGTCCTTGCCATCCAGCTCGCGGGCCTGCTTCAAGTAACTGGCCGCATCGACGCTGACAATGCCGGTGTGAATCTTGACTAGCGAGGTAATCGACGCCTCCGACCCATTGGCCACCAGTGCCGCGCCGCGGTCGGCATAGATTTCAGTGTGGAGGCTATATAGACGTGCAGTCTGTTCCAGACTGGGCGGTGTATTCATGTCGGCCATGGCGTGATTGAGAATCCGCTCGGCGGTGAGAAAGTCGCCACCGTGCTCCGACCATAACCGGTAATGAGCCAGCTCATGCCCGAGCAACGCCAGCAATTCCTGGGCGTCCAGACGCTCAAGAATCGGCCCGTAAAACACCACATGCACTTCGCCGGCCAGGTAATACAGGCTCGCGTTCATCGCGCCGTCGCCGGCCTGGTAAAGGGTGGCGGGTGCCTTGATCTGCAAACACTGCAATGCGGTTTCACAGGCCTGATAGGCCTGCGGATGGGTCTCGGGGCTCAAGCGATAGGTGTCACGCAGCAATTGCGCACGGACATCCTGGGCGTGTTCCTGTTGAACGCCCAAGGACGAAGCCCATTCCCACACGACTGGTTCATGGGCTTTCAGGTAGTCAACCACACGCTGGTGGTAAGGCAATGGCGTCAGGCTGCTGATATCCAGCGCGGGGGTACTCATCGTGTTCAAACGTCCTTGAGAAGATACGGCTCCATACACTGCGATTGAGTAGCAGAGATTGGGTTGGTATTCCGGTATCAATGATCGGCAACAAACGCGGAGCATACCTAGGGGGCGGGGAAAATACTCGTGAACATGGTTCGGCTTCAGTGAAAAAACGAGCAGCGTCGTAAAGCGCCTAGAGATGGGGATAGGTCTGGAGTGATGGCTCTGAGCTGTTATACGATTTTTCGGATGGATCAGCCTCAGCATCTTACTGAGCGGAAGAGAAACGGCACTGACTCAGCTTCATCGACAGAAACTTCCAAACTCTTAATTTAACATAATATACATTATGCGAATATTAGGATTCGCTTTTGCCACATGGCCTCGGTGCATTTCAAACTTCTTTCGCCAGCCATCTCTTGCAAGGCCTCACTTTGCGGACTGGCTGCAGCCATCTCTGCGCCAAGCGACCTACGGCTCCCGGCGAAAATGTTTGGTCAGTTCGAGCAAGGTTGCTCGCAACTCGGGTGGACGTACCGGTTTGGAGAGTATCGAGATGTTCATGTGCGTCAGCGTGCTGCGAATGCGCTCGATTTCGTGGCCTGTCATGATCATCGCTGGTACTTCCCAGCCACGCCGCTCGCGAATGGCGGCGATGCATTCAGAACCCGAAATCTTGGTACCCAGGTCGAAGTCGGCAATGATGATGTCGCACTCAGTGATCACGTTCAGCCCATCACTGTGAGTTTCCACCTCGCATCCCCATTTTTCCAGCAAGGCCGACGTTGCCATCAGCACGTTGTCGTCGTCTTCAACAAGGCATATTCGCAATCCCTGCAGACCGCTTTGAGCAATGGCTGGTCGACTGCGCTGGGCTCCTGGCGCGATGGTTTGCAGCCCATCAATGGTCGCCCGGGTACCGCGCCCGACCTGAGAATCCAGGCGCACGTCTAGGTTGAGCAACTGGCTGATCCGCTTGACGATGGATAGCCCCAGACCCAGGCCTTCGACGTCCTTGTCGCGCACATGGCGTACCCGGTAAAACTCGCGGAACACGTTCGGCAAGTGCTCCTCGGCAATGCCGCGTCCCTTGTCGTAAACGACGATAGCCAATCCGTCAGCTCCTCGGCGGCGCACACCGATCAGTACGGGATTTCCGGCCGCATATTTGAGGGAGTTGGACACCAGGTTCTGCACCATCGTGGTCAACAGCCCGGCATTGACGTTGGCCCAGTGCCGACCAGGCCGCAAGCGCAGCTCGACGCCCGCCCAGCGCGCCGCTTCGGTGTTTTGCTTGACCACATCCTGCAGCAGCGCGCCCAGGTTCACGGGCTCCGATTGTGGCTGCAATTGCCCATTATCGAGGGTATAGATGTCCAGAATCGAGCGGAACAGCTGCGAGACGGTGTGCAGCGAACGGTCGATGTTGTCCACCAACCGCAGCTCTTCATGGCCTAGCTTCGCGTCGCGCAGGCACGCGGTGAACAAGCCAATCGAATGGATGGGCTGGCGCAGGTCATGGCTGGCCTGAGCCAAAAAACGGGATTTTTCCTGGTTGGCAGCAATCGCCTCCTGCGAGGCGATACGGGTGCGTTTGAGCAGAATATGCGCATAGGCCGGCACCACGATCGTGGTTACCACCAGCATCAGGAACATGTAGGGCTGCCCACGCCAGAACGGTGTTAGCAAAAAGATCATCACCAGCATGCTCAAGGCGATGAGAGTCGCCGCGGCGAGGTAACGCGAACCGAAGCGCATGCCGTTGCCGAGCGTGACCCAGAGCAAGGCGGCGTAAACCGGTAATGCGCCCTCCCCGCCGACGATCATGGCAAAGGAGATACCCATATAGTCATGGGCCATGGCAAACAAGCGCCGCCAGAAGAAGTGCCCTGGCCATCGTTTGATTGCCATGCGCAACGGTATCGCCACGCTGATGAAAAACGCCATGTACCAGAGGATCGGAACGTAGGTGGCGAAGTCGCTGGAAGGAAGGCAGGCCACTACCAGGATATAGAGTGATGCGCAGGTACTGACTGTCAATCGCAATGTTGCCTGGTCGAGCTCGCTGTTCTTTTCGGTCGTAGTCATTGCTGTTTACCAGGGTGAAGGGTCGCTTCAGATATGAAACTGGTCGCGCCCCTTTGAGTTACGATGCGTCGACCGGAAAGTCGCATGGGACTTGAGCATGACGTGCAGAATCATAGTGGCAGATGACCACCCTCTGTTTCGTGAAGGAATGCTGAGAACCCTCGAACGCCTTCTACCCGCCGCGCTGATCGAACAGGCTGGCAGCCTGGATGAGGTGCTGAGCCTGGCGCGAGCCGGCGCCGAGATTGACTCACTGATTCTCGATCTGCGCTTTCCAGGCATCCGATCCGTGCAGGCCATCGGCCAGTTGCGCAGCGAGTTGAAACGCACTTCTATCATTGTGGTGTCGATGGTCGATGATCTGGAGGTCATTTCCCAGGTGATCGACCAGGGCGCGGATGGTTTTATCGGCAAGAATATCGATCCGGACAGTATCGCGCAGGCCATCATGGCGATTCGCGCTGGTGAACTGGTGGTCAAGTATCAGCCTGATAACTCGGTCCAGGACACCAGGCTTTCCTCGCTTACGGCGCGGCAAAAGGAAGTGTTGGGTTTGATAGCAGCAGGCAAGACCAACAAGGAAATAGCTAAACTGCTCGGCATCTCGCCGTTCACCGTGCGCATCCATGTTTCCACGCTGCTCAAGTCACTGGGGGTACCTACCCGTGCAGCGGCAGTGGCTCAATTCAGCAACTTTCCCGGAACCGCGGAATGGCCCGGCCAAGATTGAGAGCTTAAACACGCCACTGCGCGTTTTTGGCTGAAGTGCTGGATTGCCATCGGTCGATCATACGATCAGTTGCTGGCAGGCGTTTCCGGGGGGATAGTCGCTGTTCATCCTGGGCAGCGCCAAGCCGCTGCCCAGGATATCGCGTGAAAATGCTCGAGGTCGCGCCGGTGCCGCTAAAATCATTCCGCCTCGCCAGCCCGGCGCTTTCAGCTAGAGAATCAGGCTGCCAATCACCGCCAGGATGAAGGCGATGCCGCCGAGCAGCGTTTCCATCACCGTCCAGGTTTTCAGCGTGGTCTTCTCGTCCATTTCCAGGAAACGGCTGACCAGCCAGAAGCCCGAGTCGTTGACGTGGGACAGTACCGTTGCGCCACCGGCGATGGCGACCACGATAAAGCACAGATCGAACTCGCTGAGGCCTGCGGTGGCCGCAACCATCGGCGCCACCAAGGCTGCCGTGGTGGTCAGGGCGACGGTTGCCGATCCCTGCGCTACGCGCAGCGCCGCGGAGATCACGAAGGCCGCGACAATGACCGGCATACCGGTATCCGAGAGTGTGTCCGCCAGGGCGTCACCAATGCCGCTGGTGCGCAGCACACCGCCGAACATGCCCCCTGCCCCGGTAACCAGAATGATCGAGCAAATCGGGCCGAGCGCACCATCACAGACTTTCTCGAGGTGCTTGCCGCTGTGCCTGCCGCTGAAGGCGATCAGCGCGAACAGTACGGTAATCAGCAGCGCCACCGGGGTTTTACCGAGCATGCGCAGGAACTGCACCCAGTTGCTGCCGCCATCCACCGCGCCCATGACGGTCAGCGTGTTGAGGCCGGTATCCAGGAAAATCAGCGCCAGCGGCAGCAGGAGAATGGTCAACACCAGTGAGAACCGCGGCGGTGTCACGTTTTCGTCGCGCGGTACATCGGTCAGGAAGCTGGCCGGCAGCTTGAGGTCGAAGCGTTTGCCGGCCCACTTGCCGAACACATAGCCGCCAAAGTACCAGGTAGGCAAGGCAATCACGGCGCCGACCAGCACCAGCAGGCCAATGTTGGCCCCCAGCAATTCTGCTGCCGCAACCGGGCCGGGATGTGGCGGAACCAGCGCATGCATGGCGGCGAAGGCGCCTGCGGCAGGTAGTGCGTAGGTCAGCGTCGAGCCGCCAAAACGTTTGGCCACGCTGAAGATGATCGGCAGCATGACCACCAGGCCAGCGTCGAAGAAGATCGGAAAGCCGAACAGCAACGAGGCCACGCCCAATGCGAATGGCGCCCGCTGTTCACCGAACTTGTTGATCAGGGTGTCGGCCAGCACCTGGGCGCCGCCGGTGATTTCCAGCAGGCGGCCGATCATCGCGCCAAGGCCAACCAGCAGGGCCACCGCCGCGAGCGTGGTGCCGAAGCCGCCGAGCAGTGTCGGCACGATCTTGTCGAAGGGAATCTGCGTCGCCAGCGCCGTGAAGATGCTCACCAGCACCAGGGCCAGAAAGGCATGCAGGCGGAAGCGGATGATCATCAGCAACAGCAGCAGGACGGCGCCGGCAGCGATGGACAGCAGTGGCCCGGCGCCAAGGGTGGTGGTCACCTCATTCATGGTGAGCGCCCTCCTCTATGCCTGCTGCCGGGTGATCAAAGGGGGTGCGGTACAGCTCAGCCCGATGTTTGGTATTCATGTCGCCTCCACTTGTCTTTGTTATGGGAGATGCATGGGGTGCACGGTTAACGAGCGTCGTTGGCCCGCCACCAGTCAGCGGCCTTGCGGCCAAGGGTATCGATGGGTTGCGTGGCATCCAGCGCCAGCGTGGAAGGCTCGCCATGGGGCGGTTCCAGAGTGGCGAACTGGCTGTCGATAAGGCTGGCCGGCATGAAGTGACCGGGGCGATTGCCGACGCGTTGCGCCGCCTCTTCGCGGGACAGCTCGAGAAACACGAAGCCCAGGCCGGGCACGGCTTCGCGCAGCCGGTCGCGGTATTTGCGCTTGAGCGACGAGCAGGTCAGTACCGGGTGGGCGTGGGTTTCCAGCGCGCTGACCAGCTCCTGACCCAGGCGGGCCAGCCAATCGGCACGGTCGTCGTCATTGAGGGGAATCCCGGCGCTCATCTTCTCGATGTTGGCGGGCGGATGAAACTGGTCACCTTCGATCAGGTAACCGCCGACATGATTGGCGATAGATTCTCCGACGCAGCTCTTGCCACACCCGGACACGCCCATGACGACCACTGCGGTTATCGGTTTACTCATCGTGCAACTCCAGCAGAAGACAGCGCTATCTTTGGCGGATAAGATCTGTGCAAGACAGCGGCTTCGAATGTTGTAACTGTTATATTGCCGGTTACTGCTGCTCCAGGCTTGAGAGCGCAAGGTGCTCAATTGCCAAGCCCTCGAGACAGCGCTACCTTACCCAGCAATTCCGGCCGATGACAACCCCCTGGCGATGAAATCTCCGACGCAAAGCAACTCCCGTACCCTAGGCATGCCGACCCTGGCAGAGGTCGCCGAACGCGCAGGGGTATCGACCATCACGGCTTCGCGGGCACTGCGCGGCGTGGCCACGGTAGGCGCCGATCTCGCCGAGCGCGTGCGCAGGGCTGCCGATGAGCTGGGTTATGTGGCCAACCCGGCGGCCCGCATGCTGGCCTCGGCCCGTAGCACCTCGGTAGTGGTGTTGATTCCGTCGCTGTCCAACCAGTTGTTCATCGAGCCGCTGGACGCCATCCACGAGGTGATGCGGCCACGCGGTATCGAGGTATTGATCGGCGATTACCACTATTGCCGCGACGAGGAAGAGCGACTGGTACGCAACTACCTGCCGTACCGGCCAATGGGCATGCTGCTGACCGGTTTCGACCGTACCGAAGGCACGCGACACCTGCTCAACGCCAGCCGTATTCCCTGCGTGCACATGATGGAGTTGAGCGATGCGCCGGGTATTGCCAGCGTTGGGTTTTCCCAGCAGGCCGCAGGCGAAGCTGCCGCCGCACACCTGTTGCAGCAAGGGCGCAAGCGGCTGGCCTATGTCGCGGCCCAGCTGGACCCACGGGTGATGCAGCGCGGCGAAGGGTTTCGCCGCGCCTTGCAGGCAGCCGGCGTCTATGACCCGGCCCTGGAGCTGCTGCACCCCCTGCCCTCGTCAATCGGCCTGGGTTGCCAGCTGTTTCGCGAGCTGATGCAGCGCCATCCGGATGTCGATGGCATCTTCTTCTGTAACGACGACCTGGCCCAGGGCGCGCTTTTCGAGGCGCAGCGCACTGACCTCGCGGTGCCGGGCCGCGTGGCGATGGTCGGCTTCAATGATCTGCCAGCCTCGGCGCACACCGTGCCGCGGCTGTCGTCGATCCACACGCCGCGCACGGAAGTGGGCCGCGAGGCCGCCAACCTGTTGCTGAAGATGCTCGATGGCCGCCCCGCTGCGCCCAGTATCGACCTGGGTTTCGAGCTGCGGGTGCGCGAAAGCAGTTAGGCGCCATTGTTCATCAAACCGCAATGCAGTGGCGCGATGCTGAAAGCCTGACACAGGGAAGTGTCGCCCCAGAAAAAAGCCCGGTAAATACCGGGCTTTTCTCGTTCAGGTTCGATCATTCGAGCGTCAGGGCGACGCGTCCACGATCCGGGCAGGCTTCCATGTAGCGATGCGACTCGGCGAACTCCTCGAATGGGAACGTCTTGTCGATACGCGGTTTGAGCAGGCCATCGGCGGTAAGCATGTTGATGTGATCCAGCGCGCGCTGCACGGCGGCGTGATCCTGCTCGATCCCCAGTTCCGAGTGCCCGGTGAAGTCCAGCACGCAATGACGGAAGAACTGCAGGTGCTTCTTGAACGCGGCGCAGGCGGGGAACGCGGTGTCGTTGCCACCGTTGAGCCCATAGAGGATCAGCTTGCCACGGGTCGCGGCCACGTCACCGAGCAGCTTGAGCTGCTGGCCGGCGCAGTGGTCGAGAATCACCTCGGCGCCCTTGCCTTCGGTGTAGCGCTCGACCTCGAGCACCAGGTCCTGTTCTTCGGTGAAAATGATCTTGTCGGCGCCCAGTTCACGCAGGAACTCGCGACTGCCCGAAACACTGGTCGAAACGATCACATTGGCACCCAGTGCCTTGGCCAGTTGCACCGACTGTGGCGCCAGGCAGTGGCAGGCTTCGGTGATCAGCACGTGCTGACCAGCCTTGAGCTTGGCCAGGTCGACCATGGCGAAATAGGCGAACAGCAGGCCGGTGTAATGGATGCTCGCTTCGACCGGGCTGAGCACGTCCGGGTAGCGGGTCAGCGCATAGCGTGGCACCACCACCACATCTCCCCAGGTCGGGTAACGGTTGGGTGTGTTGGCCGGGAAGGCGGCCACCGGCGTGCCGACCGCGAGATCGTCAACGCCCTCACCCACGGCTTCAACGATACCGGCCAGCTCGGAGCCGACGCCGGAGGGTAATTTGGCTTCTTCGGAAGCCAGGTTCTGGCGCCACAGCACGTCGCCCCAACTGACGCCGAGCGCCTGGACACGTACCAGCACCTCCCCGGCATTCGGAGTGGGTGTCGGCACTTCTTCGCACTGCAATACGCTGGCGTCGCCGAACTTGTGGAAACGGATCATGCGGGACATCGTCAACCTCAACTGATCGCGGATTGGGTCATTCACTGGATTGGACTTTATCTGCAGACCAGGGTGCACACCACCCGACACGAGTAATAGTCGTCATGCCTGGCAGTGATATAGGCCGGCGGAACGTGTGGATATGCCAATGATACCGGTGTCTTTCCCAATGCGCTCAAGTGCTCGTACTATTGGCGGACAAGGCTCTCACTAGCGTCCCGCTCTGGCAAGCCCGCACATTTGGAACCCGGATGAACCGCAACGACCTGCGCCGTCTCGATCTCAACCTGCTGATCGTGTTCGAAACACTGATGCATGAACGCAGCGTGACCCGTGCGGCAGAGAAGCTGTTTCTTGGCCAGCCGGCGATCAGCGCGGCGTTGTCGCGCCTGCGCAACCTGTTCGACGATCCGTTGTTCGTGCGCACCGGGCGCAGCATGGAACCGACCGCCCGGGCCCAGGAGATCTTCGCCCTGCTCTCGCCAGCGCTGGATTCGATCTCCACCGCGGTCAGCCGCGCATCGGAGTTCGACCCGGCCACCAGCACCGCGGTGTTTCGCGTTGGTCTCTCGGACGACGTCGAGTTCGCCCTGCTCCCTGCCCTGCTACGCCGCCTGCGCTCCGAGGCGCCCAACGTGGTGCTGGTGGTGCGCCGCGCCAATTACCTGCTGATGCCCAACCTGCTCGCTTCCGGGGAAATCTCGGTAGGCGTCAGTTACACCGAGGAGCTGCCGGCCAACGCCAAGCGCAAGACCCTGCGGCGCAGCAAGCCCAAGCTGCTGCGCGCCGACGCCATTCCGGGCAAGCTCAGTCTCGACGAATACTGCGCCCGCCCCCATGCGATGGTGTCGTTCGCCGGTGACCTCAACGGTTTCATCGATGATCAGTTGGCGCGTTTCGATCGCACCCGCAAGGTGGTGCTTGCCGTGCCGCAGTTCAATGGCCTGGGCACGCTGCTCGCCGGTACCGATCTGATTGCCGTGGTGCCCGACTACACCGCCGCCGCGCTCACCGCCGCCGGCGGCCTGCGCGCCGAAGACCTGCCGTTCGAAAGCACCACCTTCGAAATGTCCATGGCCTGGCGTGGTGCCCAGGACAATGACCCCGCCGAGCGCTGGCTGCGCTCGCGCATCCAGATGTTCTTTGGTGATCCCGACAGCCTGGAATGACAACTCGGCAATGGTTGCCGAGGCTAGACCTAATAGATAGGTAGCTTTCTATTTATATTCCAATGGGTAATATCATCATTCACGATGATATCTATCTTCGTGGCGTTCGATTCGTTCCCGGATGTTGCTGCGACCAAAATCCGCCTCCATCACTCCCTCTTGGCGGATCGCAATCATGGAACAGCCCAATCCAAGGCTCTGGCAATTTCCTCTGGCACTTACCGCGGCACTGATGCTGGCGGCCTGTGGCAAGACCGAGGAAAGCGCACAGCAGATGCCTACTCCCAAGGTCAGTGTGGCCGAAGTCATCGAGCAGCCCCTCAACGAGTGGGACGAATTCACCGGTCGCCTCGAAGCGCCCGAGTCGGTGCAGATTCGCCCTCGCGTGTCCGGCTTCATCGACAAGGTGAGCTTCAACGAAGGCGCCCTGGTGAAGAAAGGCGACCTGCTGTTCCAGATCGATCCACGCCCGTTCCAGGCCGAGGTCAAACGCCTAGAGGCACAGTTGCAGCAAGCCCGCGCTAATCAGGCACGGGCCAGCAGCGAAGCCCAGCGTGGTGAGCGCCTGCGCGAAGGCAACGCGATCTCCACCGAATTGGCCGATGCGCGCAAGACCGCGGCCCAGGAAGCCCAGGCGGCAGTGGCCGGCATTCAGGCCGAGCTGGACAACGCCCGCCTGAACCTCAGTTTCACCCGGGTGACGGCGCCCATCGATGGTCGCGTCAGCCGCGCCGAAGTGACTGCCGGCAACCTGGTGACCGCCAGTCAATCGCTGCTCACCTCGCTGGTGTCGACCGACAAGGTGTATGCCTACTTCGATGCCGACGAGCGCGCCTTCCTGAAGTACACCGAGCTGGCTCGCCGTGCCGGCCATGACAGCCGTGGCAAGAGCCCGGTGTACTTGGGCCTGTCCAATGAACAAGGCAACCCGCACCTGGGCCAGCTGGACTTTCTCGACAACCAGGTCAACCCGCGCACCGGCACCATCCGCGGTCGCGCCGTGTTCGACAACCGTGATGGCCAGTTCACACCGGGCCTGTATGCCCGCCTGAAGCTGGTTGGCAGCGACACCTACGATGCCATGCTGATTCAGGACGTCGCGGTCGGCACCGACCTGGGCAAGAAATTCGTGCTGGTGCTCGGTGCCGACAACAAGGTCGCCTACCGCTCCGTCGAACTGGGGCCCAAGCTGGAAGGTTTGCGCATCGTGCGCAGCGGCCTGGCCAAGGGTGATCGCGTAGTGGTCAACGGCCTGCAGCGCGCCATTCCGGGCAGCACCGTGGACCCGCAAGCCGTGCCGATGGCCGACGAGAAAACCCTGGCGACCCTGGTAAAGCAGCGCAAGGCAGTGGCCTCGGCGCGCAATGACGAACCCCTGAAGGTCAGCATCAAGTAACACCGGGCCTCGCCCTCCACCTTCCTACCCGAGAACCTGCTCGCGCCGCCTATGGCGTGTGCAGGCTGGGCTGTGCCCGCATCACAAGGACATTAACGATGAACTTCTCACAGTTCTTCATCCAGCGGCCGATCTTCGCCGCCGTGCTGTCGCTGATCATCCTGATCGGCGGTGCCATCTCGCTGTTCCAGCTGCCGATCAGCGAATACCCGGAAGTGGTACCGCCCACCGTGGTGGTTACCGCCAACTTCCCCGGCGCCAACCCCAAGGTCATCGGTGAAACCGTGGCCTCGCCACTGGAACAGGCCATCGTCGGCGTGGAGGGCATGCTCTACATGTCCTCCCAGGCCAACAACGACGGGCGCATGACGCTGACCATCACCTTCGCCCTGGGTACCAACCTGGATACCGCCCAGGTGCAGGTGCAGAACCGCGTGACGCGCACCATGCCGACCCTGCCCACCGAGGTGCAGCGCCTCGGCGTGACGGTCGACAAGGCCTCACCGGACATGACCATGGTGGTGCACCTGACGTCGCCGGATAACACCTATGACATGCTCTACCTGTCCAACTACGCCGCCCTGAACATCAAGGACGAGCTATCGCGTCTGGATGGCGTCGGTGACGTGCGCCTGTTCGGTCTTGGCGACTACTCGATGCGCGTGTGGCTGGACCCCGACAAGGTCGCCTCGCGCGGTTTGACGGCCACCGACGTGGTCAACGCCATTCGCGAGCAGAACCGTCAGGTCGCCGCCGGCTCCCTGGGCGCGCCGCCCGCTGCCAGTGACACCAGCTTCCAGCTGTCGATCAACACCCAGGGCCGCCTGGTCAGCGAGGAAGAGTTCGAGAACATCGTCATCCGTGCCGGCGAAAACGGTGAAATCACCCGGCTCAAGGACATCGCCCGAATCGAACTGGGCTCCGAGCAGTACGCCCTGCGCTCGCTGCTCAACAACCAGCCGGCCGTGGCCATGCCGATCTTCCAGCGCCCGGGCTCCAACGCCATCGCCATTTCCGATGCGGTGCGTGAGCGCATGGCCGAGCTGAAGCAGAGCTTCCCCCAGGGTGTGGACTACGAAATCGTCTACGACCCGACCATCTTCGTGCGCGGTTCCATCGAGGCGGTGGTGCACACCCTGCTCGAGGCCATCGTGCTGGTGGTGCTGGTGGTGATCCTGTTCCTGCAGACGTGGCGCGCCTCGATCATCCCCCTGGCCGCGGTACCGGTTTCGCTGATCGGCACCTTCGCGGTGATGCACATGTTCGGCTTCTCGCTCAACGCCCTGTCGCTGTTCGGCCTGGTGCTGGCCATCGGCATCGTGGTGGACGACGCCATCGTGGTGGTGGAGAACGTCGAGCGCAACATCGGGCTCGGCAAAACGCCTGTGGAAGCTACCAAGCAGGCGATGAAGGAAGTTACCGGCCCTATCGTCGCCACGGCGCTGGTGCTCTGTGCGGTGTTCATCCCTACCGCGTTCATCTCCGGGCTTACCGGGCAGTTCTACCAGCAGTTCGCGCTGACCATCGCCATCTCCACGGTGATCTCGGCGTTCAACTCCCTGACCCTGTCGCCAGCTCTCGCCGCGGTACTGCTCAAGGGCCACCACGAGCCCAAGGATCGCTTCTCCCGTGGCCTGGATCGGCTGTTCGGCGGCTGGCTGTTCGCACCCTTCAACCGTGTGTTCGAGCGGGCCAGCAATGGTTATGTCGGCACGGTGCGCCGCGTATTGCGCGGTAGCGGCATTGCCCTGATCGTCTATGCGGGCCTGATGGGGCTGACCTACCTGGGCTTCGCCAGCACACCGACCGGCTTCGTGCCACCGCAGGACAAGCAGTACCTGGTCGCATTCGCCCAGCTGCCGGATGCCGCCAGCCTGGACCGCAGCGAAGCGGTGATCAAGCGCATGTCCGATATCGCTGCCAAGCACCCCGGCGTGGCCAACACCGTGGCCTTCCCCGGGCTGTCGATCAACGGGTTCACCAACAGCCCGAACAGCGGCATCGTGTTCGTCACCCTGAAGGACTTCGACGAGCGCAGGGACCCGTCGCTGAGCGCCAACGCCATCGCCGCGGAGCTCAACGGCCAGTTCGCCGGGATTCAGGAAGCCTATATCGCCATCTTCCCGCCACCACCGGTGATGGGCCTGGGCACCATCGGCGGCTTCCGCGTGCAGATTCAGGATCGCGCCAACCTGGGTTATGACGAGCTGTACAAGGAAACCCAGAACATCATCGCCAAGAGCCGCCAGGTGCCGGAACTGGCCGGGTTGTTCACCAGCTACCAGGTCAACGTGCCCCAGGTCGAAGCCAATATCGACCGTGAAAAGGCCAAGACCCACGGCGTGGCCATCGATGAGATCTTCGACACCATGCAGGTCTACCTCGGTTCGCTGTATGCCAACGACTTCAACCGCTTTGGCCGCACCTACCAGGTCAACGTGCAGGCCGATCAGCAGTTCCGTCTGGAGGCCGAGCAGATTGGTCAGCTGAAGGTACGCAACAACCGCGGCGAGATGATCCCGCTGTCGACCTTCGTCAAGGTCAGCGATACCTCGGGCCCGGATCGGGTGATGCACTACAACGGCTTCATCACCGCGGAAATCAATGGCGCGGCAGCCCCCGGCTACAGCTCCGGCCAGGCCGAAGCGGCAATGGCCAAGTTGTTGAAGGAAGAGCTGCCCAACGGCATGAGCTTCGAGTGGACCGAGCTGACCTATCAGCAGATCCTTGCCGGCAACACCGCGCTGTTCGTGTTCCCGCTCTGCGTGCTGCTGGCCTTCCTGGTGCTGGCTGCCCAGTACGAAAGCTGGAGCCTGCCGCTGGCGGTGATCCTGATCGTGCCGATGACCCTGCTGTCGGCCATCGCCGGGGTGATCCTGGCAGGTGGTGACAACAACATCTTCACCCAGATCGGCTTGATCGTACTGGTCGGGCTGGCGTGCAAGAACGCCATTCTCATCGTCGAGTTCGCCAAGGAGCAGCAGGAACACGGCCTGGATCGCGTCGCCGCGGTGCTGGAAGCCTGCCGCCTGCGCCTGCGGCCGATTCTGATGACCAGCTTCGCCTTCATCATGGGCGTGGTGCCGCTGGTACTGTCCAGCGGTGCCGGTGCGGAAATGCGCCATGCCATGGGGGTCGCGGTGTTCAGCGGCATGCTCGGGGTGACCTTCTTCGGTCTGCTGCTCACGCCAGTGTTCTACGTGCTGATCCGCGCCTTCGTGGAAAAACGCCAGGCGCGCAAACAGGCTCGTCTGCAGGAGGTTCAGGCATGAATTCGATGATCAATCTTTTGCCGCGCACCCTGTTGGTCTCGGCTCTGGCATTGGCCGTCAGCGCCTGTGCCGTCGGCCCTGACTATAAGGCGCCCCAGGACGCCGCTGTGGTCTCGGCGCAAGCGGCCCAGAGCAGCTACGACACCGCGCGATTCGAAGCACAGTGGTGGCAGCAGTTCGACGACCCGACCCTCAATCAGTTGGTCGAGCAATCGCTGCAGGACAACCGCGAGCTGCGCGTGGCCTATGCGCGTCTGCGCGCCGCCCGCTCGATTCGCGATGATTTGGCCAACGATCGCCTGCCCACGGTCACCAGCCGGGCCAGCAGCGAGATCGGCAAGGCCCAGCAGCCCGGCGTCACCGAGCAGCGGGTCAACAGTGAACGCTATGACCTGGGCCTCGACATGGCCTGGGAGCTCGACCTGTTCGGGCGCATTCAGCGGCAACTGGAGGCCAGCGAAGCGCAGATCGAAGTGGCCCAGGCCGACTTCCAGCAGCTGCAGGTCAGCCTGATCGCCGAATTGGTCGATGCCTACGGCACCTTGCGCGGCGCTCAGCTACGCGAAGGCATCGCCCGTTCCGACCTGCAGAACCAGCAGTCTTCGCGGGACATCATCGAGCGTCGCCGCGAAGTGGGCCTGGGCAGCGAGCTGGATGTGCTGCGCTCCGATGCTCGCCTGGCCGCTACCGAGGCGACCCTGCCGCAGCTGCAGGCGCAGCAGGTACGAGCCCGCAACCGCATCGCCACCCTGCTCGGCCAGCGGCCGGATGCGCTCAGCGTCGACCTGTCGCCGCGCCCTTTGCCAGCCATCGCCAAGGCCTTGCCGATCGGTGATCCGGGCGAGCTGCTGCGTCGCCGGCCGGATGTGCGCGCTGCGGAGCGTGAATTGGCAGCGGCCACTGCCCAGGTTGGCGTGGCCACCGCGGATCTGTTTCCGCGGGTCAGCCTGTCCGGCTTCCTCGGCTTTACTGCCGGGCGCGGCTCGCAACTGGGTTCCTCGGCGGCGCGCGCCTGGGGTGTGGCGCCGACCATCAGTTGGGCTGCGTTCGACCTGGGTAGCGTCAGGGCTCGCCTGCGTGGTGCCGAGGCCGATGCCGACGGCGCCCTGGCCAGTTACGAGCAGCAGGTCCTGCTGGCCCTGGAAGAGTCTGAGAACGCCTTCAGCGACTACGGCAAACGCCAGCAACGCCTGCTGTCGCTGGTACGCCAGTCGGAGGCCAGTCGTGCCGCCGCGGCCCAGGCCGCCCTGCAATACCGTGAAGGCAGCGCCGACTTTCTGGTGCTGCTCGATGCCGAGCGTGAACGCCTGGCCGCCGAAGACAGCCAGGCCCAGGCCGAGGTCGAGCTGTATCAGGGCATCGTCGCCATCTACAAGGCACTGGGTGGTGGCTGGAGCCCAACCTCCTGAGTTCCCTTTTCCCTCCCGGCCGCTTCGTCGGCCTTTGCATCCCCACGCAGATGCCCCTCTGCGTGGGGATTTTTTCGCCGTACAAAAGCGCCTGCGCTGTTGTTGTGGGAACGGGCCATGCCCGTGACGTCGCGCGCGTGGACTGGGCGTCCCCGCACGCACCCACAGAGAGTGGCCAAGCACGGCCGCTATCGCCACCCGCAAAAATGATGGATTCCATCGGAATCCTCGATTGCCCGACAGCTCGCCTTCCGGTACAAACGGCAGCTTGTCGCCCTAGGCCCTATTTTTCCCGGAGAGTTGCATGTCCCGCCCTGCCCCGCTGTTACTGCTGATCGCCCTGGCCAGCGCCCTGATGCTTGCCGGCGCGCTGATCGCCCAGCATGTATTCGGTTGGGAGCCTTGCACCCTATGTGTACAGATCCGCCTGTGGTTGTGCTTGACTGCCGTCATTGCCCTGCTGCTCAGCGCGGCCTCGGCGGCCCGCCAGACCTGGCTGGCGGTGCTGCTGTGGCCCCTGCTGCTGGCCGCCAGCGGCATGGCACTGGTCGACAACGCCCATGTCACGCTGATCGAGCTGGGCGTCATGGAGAGCTTCAGCTGCTCGCCCTTCCCGTTCTATTACCAGGTGCTGCCACTGCATGAGTACTGGCCTGGCGTGTTCATGAGCGGCGGCGTGTGCGGGATGAACGACTACAAGATTCTCGGCCTGCCCTTCACCCTGTGGACGCTGGCCAGCATCGCTGGATTGTTCGCGCTGGTGCTGTTCACCCTGTGGTGCAGCATCCGCGGCACACGCTGAGTCCTTATGCGCAAGGTCTTGGTAATCGGCTACGTGTGGCCGGAGCCGCGCTCGTCTGCAGCGGGCAGCCGTATGCTGGAACTGCTCGGGGTGTTTCGCAGCCAGGGCTGGCAGGTGACCTTCGCCAGCGCCGCGGCGCTTTCCAGCCATCGCGCCGACCTGACCGAGCTGGAGATCGAGGAGGTCGCCGTCAGCCTGAACTGCGACAGCTTCGATACCTACGTCGCGGCCCTGCAGCCGGACCTGGTGCTGTTCGACCGCTTCTTCACCGAGGAACAGTTCGCCTGGCGAGTCGAGCGGGCGTGGCCGGCGGCCCTGCGGGTGCTCGACACCAGTGACCTGCACTGCCTGCGCGATGCCCGCCATGCCCTGCTCAGGGCCAGCCAACAGGCTTGCGGCAGTGAGGCGCAGCGGCAACAGGTCGGGCCGGTGCAAGCCTGCGCGCAGCAGTTGTACGCGGCCATGGCCGGTGGCGACATGGCCCAGCGCGAAGTGGCGTCGATCTACCGCTGCGACCTGACGTTGATGATCTCGGCGTTCGAAATGCAGTTGCTGCAGGAGCAGTTCGGGGTGCCGCCAAGCCTGCTGCACGATTGTGCGCTGATGCTGATTCCGCCAACCCTGGACGATGTGCCCTTCGCTGACCGTCGACACTTCCTGAGTATCGGCAATTTCCGTCATGCGCCCAACTGGGACGCCGTGCTGTGGCTCAAGCATGCCTTGTGGCCGCTGATTCGCACGCGGCTGCCGCATGCCCAGTTGCATGTCTATGGTGCCTACCCGCCGCCCAAGGCCACGGCGCTGCATAACCCCAGGCAGGGCTTTCATGTGCTGGGCTGGGTGGACGATGCACACCGGGTGATGGCCCAGGCCCGGGTTTGCCTGGCGCCGCTGCGTTTCGGTGCCGGTATCAAGGGCAAATTGGCCGATGCCATGGCCTGCGGTACGCCCAGCGTGACCACGTCCATTGGCAGTGAGGGCATGCACGGCGAACTGCCCTGGCCGGGCCGCGTGGCCGACGACGCTCAGGCGTTCGCCGAGGCTGCCGTGCAGCTCCACGAAGACTCAGCCGCCTGGTCACAAGCCCAGGCCCATGGCGCTCCACTGCTAAGGCAGCGTTTCGATCGCCCGCGTCTGGCCGCCGATCTGCTCGCCCGGCTCGAGCACCTGCTGGCCACGCGTGAAGCGCATCGCCAGCGCAACTTCGTGGGCAGCATGCTGCGCCATCACCAGCACAAGAGCACCCAGTACATGTCCCAGTGGATCGCCGCCAAGAACGCCCGCGGCAACTGAACCGGCAAGCTGGCATTTTGCCGCGCCAGGTGGCGCAGCTAGACGGCTGTCACATATATGGCGCCATGATTACAGTAGACTTCGCCTACAATCCTAAGCGGTACTGCGGGTGCTACTGCCAACCGGCACCCGACCGAAAAAACAGCCGACAAGAATAAGGTCATCCACATGCTGAAAAAGATCGCCGTCGCGGCCGTCTATGCCCTGACGCTCACCTCCTATGCCGCCGTTGCCCAAGAAGGCACTTTGGTCATCAAGCTTTCCCATGTGGTTGCCGACGACACGCCCAAGGGCCAGGGTGCCCTGATGTTCCAGCGCCTGGTCGACCAGCGCCTGGAAGGCAAGGTACGGGTCGAGGTCTACCCCAACTCCTCGCTGTACGGTGATGCCAACGAGCTGGAAGCGCTGCGCAACAACGAGGTGCAGATGCTCGCCCCGTCCCTGGCCAAGTTCGACCAGTACACCAAGCAGCTGCAGGTCTTCGACCTGCCGTTCATGTTCGATGACCTGGAGGCTGTGAATCGCTTCCAGAAACGCGCCAAAGGCCGCCAGCTGCTGCGCTCGATGGAAGACAAGAACATCGTCGGCCTGGCCTATTGGCACAACGGCATGAAACAGATGTCGGCGACCAAGGCCCTGCGCGCGCCAGGCGACGCCGCCGGCCTGAGCTTCCGTATTCAGAACTCCAAGGTGCTCGATGCCCAGTTCGCCCAGCTGGGCGCGACATCGGTGAAGATGCCGTTCGCCGAGGTCTACAAGGGCCTGCAAAGCGGCCAGGTACAGGGCGCGGAAAACCCCTGGTCGAACCTCTACAGCCAGCGCTTGCACGAGGTTCAGCCGTTTATCACGGAAACCAATCACGGCGTGCTCGACTACATGCTGATCAGCAATGCACGCTTCTGGTACGGCATTCCCCACCAGATCCGCACCGAGCTGGAAGCGATCATCGACGAGGTCACCTACGCGGTGAATCGCCAGGCAGAGGAAGCCAACCAGGCCGATCGTCGGCGCATCGAAGCCTCCGGCAAGAGCCAGATCATCACCCTCACCGCAGAGCAGCGGCAGGCCTGGCGTGAGGCCATGCGTCCGGTATGGCAGCAGTTCGAGGGCGAGATCGGCAGCGACGTGATCAAGGCTGCGCAGATCGTCAACCGCAAGCGCAACGACTGATCGCTGCAAACGAAAGAGGAGGCCCGCACAACGCGGGCCTCTTTCGTTTTGGTCCCTGGGCGTTCGAAGCGCTATCCGCAGTAGCCGCTCCCGGGTATCGCCGGGCTAGAAAAACACGACTATTGGGACGCGTGCTGAGCCCCTTCGAACCACGCCAGCTTCTCGCGCAACAGCACCACTTCGCCGACGATCACCAGCGTTGGTGCATGCACCTCATGCCGTGCCACGAGGTCGGGAAGGTTGGCCAGTGTGCCGGTGAATACCCGCTGATTCTCCGTAGTGCCCTGCTGTATCAGTGCCGCCGGTGTGCTGGCGGCACGGCCGTGGGCGACCAACTGTTGGCAGATGGTCGGCAAGCCGACCAGGCCCATGTAGAACACCAGCGTCTGGCTGGAGGCGACCAGTTCCGACCAGGGCAGATCGGCGCTGCCATCCTTCAGGTGGCCGGTGACAAAGCGCACCGACTGCGCATGGTCGCGGTGCGTCAGCGGAATGCCGGCATAGGCCGAACAGCCACTGGCGGCGGTGATACCCGGCACCACCTGGAAGGGAATACCGTGGGCCGCCAGCTGCTCGATCTCCTCACCGCCACGGCCGAAGATGAACGGATCGCCGCCCTTGAGGCGCAGCACCCGCTTGCCGGACTTGGCCAGGTCGATCAGGCGCTGGTTGATCTGCTCCTGGGGCACGGCATGATCGGCGCGGCGCTTGCCGACATAGATGCGCTCGGCATCGCGACGGCACAGTTCGACGATGGCCGGCGCCACCAGGCGGTCGTAGAGCACCACGTCGGCCTGCTGCATCAGGCGCAACGCGCGAAAGGTCAGCAGATCGGGGTCACCAGGGCCAGCACCGACCAGATACACCTCGCCGAGGGCCTGGGGCGCGGCGCCATTGATCTTGTCTTCCAGTAGCCGGCGGGCTTCACCGAGCTTGCCGGCAAAGGCGCTTTCGGCGACCGGCCCTTGGAACACGTCCTCCCAGAACACGCGGCGTTGCTGCACGTCCGGAAAAAGGCTCTTGACCTGGGCGCGGAAGATTTTCGCCAATCCGGCCAGCTGCCCGTAAGTGGCGGGAATCCAGGTTTCGATCTTGGCGCGAATCAGGCGGGCCAGCACCGGTGCATCACCGCCGCTGCTGACTGCCACGATCAGCGGCGAACGGTCGACGATGGCCGGGAAGATCACGCTGCACAGCGCCGGCGCATCGACCACATTGACGGGTATGCCGATGGCCTGGGCCTGCTCGGAAATCTGCGCATTGAGCGGCACGTCATCGGTGGCGGCGATGACCAGCGACACCCCGTTGAGGTCTTCGGCCTGATAGCCGCGCAGTACCAGCTCCCCTGCTCCGTGCTCGACCAGTTGGCACAGCTCGCGGCCCACGTCTGGCGATACCACGCGCAAGGTGGCGCCGGCATCGGCGAGCAGCCGCGCCTTGCGCAAGGCGATTTCGCCACCGCCCACCACCAGAACACGGCGGTTCTGCAATTTATGGAACAGGGGAAGGAAGTCCATAGCGATGCCCGTCTCAGTCACCCGATCGGCGACGTATGAAATAGAGAGGCCCCTGATGCGGGGCCTGATTCAGCACTGGAGCTGCAGCACGCGCGGTGCAGCGACTCAGATCACCTCGATGCCACCCATGTACGGCTTGAGCACCTCAGGCACGCGGATGCTGCCGTCGGCCTGCTGGTAGTTCTCCAGCACGGCGACCAGGGTACGGCCCACCGCCAGGCCGGAGCCGTTGAGGGTGTGCAGCAGCTCGGGCTTGCCGGTTTCCGGGTTACGGTAACGGGCCTGCATGCGGCGCGCCTGGAAGTCGCCACAGTTGGAGCACGAGGAAATCTCGCGGTACTTGTTTTGGCTCGGCACCCAGACTTCCAGGTCGTAGGTCTTGGTGGCGCTGAAGCCCATGTCGCCGGTGCACAGGGCCAGCACGCGGTACGGCAGCTCGAGCAGTTGCAGCACCTTCTCGGCGTGACCGGTCAGCTCTTCCAGAGCCTCGAAGGATTTGCCCGGCTCGACCACGTGCACCATCTCGACCTTGTCGAACTGGTGCTGGCGGATCATGCCGCGGGTATCACGGCCCGACGCACCGGCCTCGCTGCGGAAGCACGGCGTGTGGGCGACGAACTTCAACGGCAGTTGCTTGGCATCGATGATTTCACCGGCAACGATATTGGTCAGCGATACTTCGGCGGTTGGAATCAGGTAGAAGTCGGCTTCGCCTTCGCGGCTGATCTTGAACAGGTCTTCCTCGAACTTCGGCAACTGACCGGTGCCCTGCAGCGCCGGGGCCTGTACCAGGTACGGCGTGTAGGCTTCTTCGTAACCGTGCTCGGCGGTGTGCAGGTTGATCATGAACTGCGCCAGGGCGCGGTGCAGGCGGGCGATCGGGCCGCGCAGCAGGGCAAAGCGCGCACCGGACAGTTTGGCGGCGGTTTCGAAATCCAGCCAGCCGTGCTGCTCGCCGAGGCTGACGTGATCCTGAACAGGGAAGTCGAAGGTCTTCGGGGTGCCCCAGCGACGAATTTCGACGTTATGGTCCTCATCGGCACCGACCGGCACCGATTCATCCGGCAGGTTGGGAATGCTCAGCAGCAGGTTGTCGAGCTCGACCTGGATGGCGTCCAGTTCGCGCTTGCCCTCTTCCAGTTCGCTACCCATGCGGTCGACATCGGCCAGCAGCGGCGCGATGTCTTCACCGCGCTGCTTGGCCTGGCCGATGGACTTGGATCGACTGTTGCGCTCGGCCTGCAGTTGCTCGGTGCGGGTCTGAACGGACTTGCGCTGGGCCTCTAGGGCTTCGACGCGGATCACGTCCAGTTCATAGCCACGGGTGGCCAGACGCTGGGCAATATCGTGCAGTTGGCTGCGCACCAGTTTGGAATCGAGCATTTCAGGTTCTCGTCGATCAGAGTTTGGTTAGCGAAAGGCCTGCCCAGGTTGCAAGCAGGCCGCCCAGCACACTTATCGCCAGATAGCCGATGGCCAACGGCGCCTGGCTGCCTTCCAGCAGGCGCAGGGTGTCCAGGGAAAACGAAGAAAATGTGGTGAAGCCGCCCAGTACGCCGACGATCAAACCGGCCCGAACGGGCAGCGGCACCTCGGGGCGCACCAGGAACAGGCCGTAGAGTACCCCGATCAGCAGGCAACCGACGAGGTTGACGAGCAAGGTGGCGCCATAAAAGTGCTGCGGCCAGTTGGCGGTGATCCAGTTGCCCGTGAAAAACCGCACCAGGGTGCCCAGCGCCCCCCCTACGGCAACTGCCGCAATGGTGACGATCATGGCTTTCTCCGCTGCCGGGGGCTGTTGGCGTCCTGGCTGGCCAAGTGGGCCAGCTTGTCGCGAATCTTCAGCTCCAGGCCGCGCGGCACCGGCTCGTAATAGCGCCGCGGCTCGAGGTCTTCGGGAAAGTAGTCTTCGCCGGCCGCATAGGCATCGGGCTCGTCGTGGGCGTAGCGGTATTCGTCGCCGTAACCGAGCTCCTTCATCAGCTTGGTCGGTGCGTTGCGCAGGTGCAGCGGCACTTCTCGGGAGCCATTCTCCGCGACATCGCGCTTGGCGGCCTTGAAGGCGTTGTAGACGGCGTTGCTCTTCGGCGCGCAGGCCAGGTAGATGATGGCCTGGGCCACGGCCAGCTCACCTTCGGGGCTGCCGAGGCGCTCCTGCACGTCCCAGGCATTCAGGCACAGGGTCAGGGCACGCGGGTCGGCATTGCCGATATCCTCGCTGGCCATACGCACCACGCGGCGGGCGATATACAGCGGGTCGCAGCCACCATCGAGCATACGCGCGAACCAGTACAGCGCACCGTCCGGGCTGGAGCCGCGCACCGACTTGTGCAATGCGGAAATCTGGTCGTAGAAGGCCTCGCCGCCCTTGTCAAAGCGCCGCCGGGTATCGCCGAGCAGGTCGAGCAGCAACTCGGTGCTGATCTCGCCACCGTCATCGGCCAGGTCGGCGGCATTTTCGAGAAAGTTGAGAAAGCGCCGGCCGTCACCATCCGCCGCGCTCTTGAGTATCTCGAAGCTCTCATCCGGCACCGTCAGGCGGCGTTCGCCCAACCCTTTGGCTTCGCCCAGGGCGCGGTCGACCAGCTTGCGCAGGGCCGCGTCATCCAGGCTTTTCAGCACGTAGACGCGAGCACGGGACAGCAAGGCGTTGTTGAGTTCGAACGACGGGTTTTCGGTGGTCGCGCCAATGAAGATCAGCGTGCCGTCTTCCACATAAGGCAGAAAGGCATCCTGCTGCGACTTGTTGAAGCGATGCACTTCGTCGACGAACAGGATGGTCCGGCGGCCGTACTGGGCGGCGTGCTGCTGGGCCTTTTCAACGGCCTGGCGGATTTCCTTTACCCCGGACAGTACGGCGGAAATGGTCTCGAAATGGGCATCGGTGACCTGGGCCAGTAGCCGGGCCAGGGTGGTCTTGCCGACCCCGGGCGGGCCCCAGAAGATCATCGAATGCAGGGCGCCCTGCTCCAGGGCCTCGCGCAACGGTTTGCCACGGGCCAGCAGGTGCTCCTGGCCCACGTATTCGTCCAGCGTGGTCGCCCGCAAACGGGCGGCCAGGGGCTGGGCGACGGGTGCGCTGCGAAACAGATCCACGACTTACCTACTCTTGAATGACGTCCGCACCCTCGGGAATTTCGAAGCTGAACTGCTTGTTATCCAGAGGCTCGTTCATCTTCACGTTCATGAACAGAATGTTGGTGCGCTGGCCGATGCTGTCGATCAGTTGCATGTCGTTCAACACACCGTTGCGAAACGACAGGCGCAGGCTGTCGAACAGGGTGTCCTTGGACTTCGGCTTGAGGATGAAGTCCACCACGCTGCCGCCTTCCTTGAAGGTGATCTCGAAGTTCTCGCGAATCTGCGACACGTCACCGGACAACAGCAGCGCCGGGGTATGGGTCAGGCGCTGATCCAGCGACTGGATGGTCACCTGCTCGAGATCCGGGTCGTACAGCCAGACCTGCTTGCCGTCGGAAACCAGCAGTTGCTCCATCGGCTCGTCGGTGTGCCAGCGGAACAGGCCCGGGCGCTTGAGTGCCAGCTCGCCGGAGGTTTCCTGCAGCTGGGTGCCGCTGCCGTCGAGCGACAACTGGGAAAAGCGTGCAGAGATGGTCTGCGCCTGGTTGAGCAGCTCGGTCAGGCGCTTGACCGCCGCCTCGTCGTCAGCGTGGGCAAACAGGCTGGCCGTGGTGAGAACGGCGAGCAGCATCAGGCGAATCAGGCGCATGTGAATCCTCTTTCAGATTAATCGCGGTTCTGCCCGGGTGCGATGACCTCGCGCGAGCCGTTGGTGTTCATCGGGGTGACCACGCCGGCCATTTCCATGGCTTCGATCATCCGCGCGGCGCGGTTGTAACCGATCTTCAGCTTGCGCTGCACCGAGGAGATGGAAGCACGGCGGCTTTCCAATACGAAGTTGACCGCTTCGTCGTACAAAGGATCACTTTCGCTGTCTTCACCGCCTTCACCGCCGCTGCCGCCATCGAAGCCACCACCACCGCCCTCTTCCGAGCCGGCGAGAATGTCCTCGTTGTAATCGGGCGCGCCACGCAGCTTCCAGGCTTCGACCACGCGATGCACTTCATCGTCGGACACGAAGGCGCCATGTACGCGGATCGGCAGGCTGGTGCCCGGCGGCATGTAGAGCATGTCCCCGTGGCCCAGCAGCTGTTCGGCGCCGCCCTGGTCGATGATGGTGCGCGAGTCGATCTTGCTCGATACCTGGAAGGCCATCCGGGTCGGGATGTTGGCCTTGATCAGACCGGTGATCACGTCCACCGACGGGCGCTGGGTGGCGAGAATCAGGTGAATACCGGCCGCCCGCGCCTTCTGGGCGATACGGGCGATCAGTTCTTCGACCTTCTTGCCGACGATCATCATCATGTCGGCGAATTCGTCGACCACCACCACGATGGTCGGCAGGGTTTTCAGCAGCGGTGCTTCGTCTTCCATGCTCTCGCGGCGGTACAGCGGATCGGATAACGGCTCGCCGGCCTCGATGGCATCCTTCACCTTGCGGTTGAAGCCCGCCAGGTTACGCACGCCCATCTTCGACATCAGCTTGTAGCGACGCTCCATCTCGGCGACGCTCCAGCGCAGCGCATTGGCGGCCTCCTTCATGTCGGTGACCACCGGGCAGAGCAGATGGGGGATGCCTTCGTAGATCGACAACTCGAGCATTTTCGGGTCGATCATGATCATCTTGGCGTCTTCGGGGCCCGACTTGAACAGGATCGACAGGATCATCGCATTGACGCCCACCGACTTACCGGAACCGGTGGTACCGGCGACCAGCAGGTGGGGCATCTTGGCCAGGTCGGTGATCACCGGCTTGCCGCCGATATCGTGGCCCAGGGCCAGGGTCACCGGTGACTTGGCGTCGTCGTACTCAGGAGTCGACAGCACTTCGGAGAAACGCACGATCTGGCGGTTCTCGTTGGGAATTTCGATACCCACGGTGGTCTTGCCGGGAATCACTTCCACCACACGTACGCTGGTCACCGCCAGGGAACGGGCAAGGTCCTTGGCCAGGTTGGCGATACGGCTGACCTTGACGCCTGCGGCTGGCTGGATTTCGTAACGGGTAATCACCGGGCCCGGATGGATGGAGTCGACCGACACCTCGACACCGAACTCCTTGAGCTTGATCTCCAGCAGATGGCCGACGCCCGCCAGGGATTCGGGCGAGTACTCGATCTTCTTGGCTTCGGCCGGGTCGAGCAGCGAGATCGGTGGCAGCGTGCCTTCCACGGCGCTGTCGACGAACAGCGGCGCCTGTTTTTCCTTCTGCACGCGCTTGCTCGGCTCGGGCGCCTTGGGCGCGGCCGGCGCGGTAATAACCGGCGCGGGACGGCTTTCGCGCTCGCTCATGTGTTTGTTGAGCGACTCTTCGCGCTCGATCAGGCGTTCCTTGACCTTGGCCTGCTCGCGGCGGTCCTTGACCACCGGTGCGGCGACGTCATGCACACGCTCGTCGACTTCGCGCAGTTGGGCGACCAGTTGCTTGCGATCCTGGCGCGAACTCCACCAGCGATTGATCACGCTCTGCACCAGCTCCAGCAGGTCGAGGGTGATCTTGCCGGTCAGGTCCATGACCTTGAACCAGGACAGGTCGGTGAACACGGTCAGGCCGAACAGGAACAGGGCGATGAACAGCAGCGTGCTGCCCTGCACATTGAGCGCCGCCACGGTCAGCTGCCCCAGGCTCTCGCCCAGGGCGCCACCGGCCGAGGCCGGCATGCTGGCACCGCTCTGGAAATGAATGTAGGCCAGCGCCGCACCGGACAGCACCAGGAACACCAGGCCGATCAGCCGCCAGGAGAACAGCCAGCCGCTCCAGTGCCACGGCTCGTGGCGCGCACGGAATACCTGCAGGGCCTTGATGCCCAGCAGCAGCGGAAACAGGTAGGCGAAATAGCCCAGGGCCATGAACAGCACGTCGGCGAACCAGGCGCCGGCGCGACCCGCGGCATTGTGCACCTGCTCGACGTTGCTGGTATGGGTCCAGCCCGGATCGGCCGGGTCGTAGGTGAGCAGCGCCATCCACACGTAGAGACACAGCGCCCCGAGGGCAATCAGGGCGCCCTCTTTGAGGCGATATGGCAATTGCTGACGCCAGGCTGGCGCCGGTGCTGTAGAGCTAGAGTTCTTCAAAACGCATCTGTTCCTGCGCTGCTAGCGCGCCGAATGATCGGTGGAGGACGAAATACCGCCATTGTACGGCATGCCGCGGGTGCGTTGGGGAACCGATCGCCCGGCTGTCTCCCGCTCGTCCCGTGCTTCGGTGTAGCATAGCGGCCACTATTCGTCCGTGCGGCTCAATTTGAGCATGCATTCTCTTTCGTGACAAAGGCTTATGAGGTGTTTTTATGAGCGAAGTCAAGCATTCCCGCCTGATTATCCTGGGCTCCGGGCCGGCTGGTTACAGCGCCGCCGTATACGCCGCTCGCGCCAATCTGAAGCCTGTCATCATCACCGGCATTCAGCCTGGTGGTCAGCTGACCACCACCACCGAAGTCGACAACTGGCCCGGTGACGTCGAAGGCCTGACAGGCCCGGCCTTGATGGAGCGCATGCAGAAGCATGCCGAGCGCTTCGATACCGAGATCATCTACGACCACATCCACACGGCCGAGTTGCAGAGCCGTCCGTTCACCCTCAAGGGGGACAGCGGCACCTACACCTGTGACGCGTTGATCATCGCCACCGGCGCTTCGGCCCAGTACCTGGGCCTGCCTTCCGAAGAAGCGTTCGCCGGCAAGGGCGTTTCCGCCTGCGCGACCTGTGACGGCTTCTTCTACCGCAACCAGGTGGTGGCAGTGATTGGCGGCGGCAACACCGCCGTGGAAGAGGCGCTGTACCTGTCCAACATCGCCAAGGAAGTGCACCTGGTGCACCGCCGCGACAAGCTGCGCTCGGAGAAGATCCTCCAGGACAAGCTGTTCGACAAGGTCGCCAACGGCAACATGCGTCTGCACTGGAACCACACCCTGGACGAAGTGTTGGGTGACGCCAGCGGCGTGACCGGCGCCCGCCTGCGCAGCACCCAGGATGGCAGCACCACTGACCTGCCGCTGGCTGGCGTGTTCATCGCCATTGGCCAC
This sequence comes from Pseudomonas sp. URMO17WK12:I2, assembly GCF_003253735.1. Taxonomy (GTDB): domain Bacteria; phylum Pseudomonadota; class Gammaproteobacteria; order Pseudomonadales; family Pseudomonadaceae; genus Aquipseudomonas. The sequence continues at coordinate 332,727 of NZ_QKYW01000003.1, forward strand.
AAGCCCAACACCGACCTGTTCCAGGGGCAGCTGGAAATGCGCGACGGCTACCTGCTGGTCAAGGGCGGTAGCGAAGGCAATGTCACGGCGACCAGCATCGAAGGCGTGTTCGCCGCCGGCGACGTGGCCGACCATGTCTACCGCCAGGCCATCACCTCGGCCGGCGCCGGCTGCATGGCGGCCCTGGACGTCGAAAAATTCCTCGACGACAACTGAGGTTCCGGGCGAGGTAACGCTCGCCCTCCCCTGCCGTGGTCTCGCCAATGCTTACCTGGTTGCAACGCGACTCATTGACCTTCCCGCCACTCGACAAGGCACTGCGCGAGCCCAATGGCCTGCTGGCCGCGGGCGGCGACCTGCGCGCCGAGCGGCTGATCGCCGCCTACCGTCATGGCTGCTTCCCCTGGTACCAGCATGGCCAACCGATACTGTGGTGGTCGCCCGATCCGCGCACCGTGCTGTTTCCCGACGAGTTGCACGTCTCGCGCAGCCTGCGCAAGGTCATCCGCCAAGGGCATTTTCAGGTGACCTTCGACCGCGCCTTCACCGAGGTCATCCGCGCTTGTGCGGCGCCTCGCGACTATGCGGACGGCACCTGGATCACCACCCCCATGCAACAGGCCTATATCGACCTGCACGGGCGGGGCGTGGCGCACAGCGTGGAAGTCTGGCAGAACCAGCAACTGGTCGGCGGGCTGTATGGGCTGGCCATGGGCAGGCTGTTCTTCGGCGAGTCGATGTTCAGTCGGGCCGACAACGCGTCCAAGGTCGGCTTCGTCAGCCTGGTGGAACGGCTTCAGGCCTGGCAGTTCGAACTGATCGATTGCCAGATGCCGACCCAGCATCTGCATAGCCTCGGTGCCCGCGCGATCAGCCGCCAGGCGTTTGCGGGTTATCTGGAGCGTTTTCTGGATCAGCCGAGCCTGGCCGACTGGCACAGCGCAGACGAGCGCCTTCCTGGCTCACCGCGCGACGCTGGCATACACTGATTCAAGGCCTTTTCCGGGAGTCGATCATGACTGAGCTGGCTCGCCTGAAGTTCTACGCCACCCAGCCACACCCCTGCAGCTACCTGAGCGAAGAGCAGGCCACCACCCTGTTTCTCGATCCCAGCCAGCCGATGGACGTGGAGATGTACGCCGAGCTTTCCGAACTGGGCTTTCGGCGTAGCGGCGATCACCTCTATCGCCCCCATTGTCAGCGTTGCACAGCGTGCGTACCGGCGCGAATTCCGGCTGCCCGTTTCGCACCCAACAGGCAGCAGCGGCGGATTCTCAAGCGTAATGAAACACTTCAGGTAAGAGCGGTAAGCCCTTCATTTAGCGAGGAATATTACCAGCTCTACGCCCGCTACATCGAACAGCGCCATGCCGACGGCGACATGTACCCGCCCAGCCGTGAGCAGTTCTCCACCTTCCTGGTTCGCGACCTGCCTTTCTCCTGCTTCTTCGAGTTTCGCGAGCAGGGCCGGTTGCTGGCTATCGCCGTAACCGACGTGCTGCCCAATGGCCTGTCGGCGGTCTATACCTTCTACGACCCCGACGAAGAGCGGCGCAGCCTGGGTCGCTACGCCATCCTGTGGCAGATCGGTGAAGCCCTGCGCCTGAACCTGCACGCCGTTTATCTTGGCTACTGGATCAAGAACTGCAGAAAGATGAACTACAAGACCCAGTACCGCCCCATCGAGCTTTTCGTCAATCAACGCTGGGTCGCCCTGACCTGACAATGACGATTTTCACGAGCTTTCGCTGCTGAAACAGAGGCAGCCCCTTGGCGTCAACCCTTGTTTTCAGGCACAATGTTTGCCGCTTTTGCCTGGGGCCAGTTGCGCCGGGCCATTCTCTGGATACCGAGGGCTTTACTGCATGTCGAAAGAAGACAGCTTCGAAATGGAAGGCACTGTCGTCGACACCCTGCCCAACACCATGTTTCGCGTGGAGTTGGAAAACGGGCACGTCGTTACCGCGCACATCTCCGGAAAGATGCGCAAGAATTACATCCGCATTCTGACTGGTGACAAGGTCCGCGTAGAGCTGACCCCTTACGACCTGAGCAAGGGTCGCATCACCTATCGCGCCCGCTAACGGAGCAAGAGCACGGTTTTCTGCTCTACTCCAGCGTTCAATAAAAAGCCCGGCACTCATGCCGGGCTTTTTATTGGTTGTTGCCGTGACACAAGCAGGGGCGCGACAAGCGCCCCGGCTCAGGCTCAGGCCATTTCCGCGGTGGTCTCGAAATCGAACGTCAGTTCGCCGTTCTCGAGATTCACATGCACCGTGCCGCCATGCTCGGACAGTTCACCGAAGAGGATCTCCTCGGCCAGCGGTCGCTTGATGCGATCCTGGATGAGGCGAGCCATCGGTCGTGCGCCCATCTGCACGTCGTAGCCCTGCTCGGCCAGCCAGTCACGCGCAGCGTTGCTGACCTCGAGCATGACACGCTTGTCTTCGAGCTGCGCCTGCAGCTCGATGAGAAACTTGTCGACGATGCTCTTGATCGTTTCGTGGCTGAGGCGACCGAACTGGATGATGGTGTCCAAGCGGTTGCGGAACTCCGGCGTGAAGCTCTTCTTGATCACTTCCATCGCGTCGGACGAGTGATCCTGATAGCTGAAGCCGATCGAAGCCCGCGCAGCGGTTTCCGCGCCGGCGTTGGTGGTCATGATCAGGATCACGTTGCGGAAGTCCGCCTTGCGCCCGTTGTTGTCGGTCAGCGTGCCGTGATCCATCACCTGTAGCAGCAGGTTGAAGACTTCCGGGTGCGCCTTCTCGATTTCATCGAGCAGCAGTACGCAATGGGGCTGCTTGGTGATCGCCTCGGTCAGCAGGCCGCCCTGGTCGAAACCCACATAGCCGGGCGGAGCGCCAATCAGGCGAGACACGGTATGCCGCTCCATGTACTCGGACATGTCGAACCGCACCAGCTCCACGCCCAATGCCTTGGAAAGCTGGCGAGCCGCTTCGGTCTTGCCGACACCGGTGGGGCCGGCAAACAGGAACGAGCCGACCGGCTTGTCCGGCGCCTTGAGGCCAGCCCGCGACAGCTTGATCGCGGTGGCCAGCGAATCGATGGCGGCGTCCTGACCGAACACGGTCAGCTTCAGGTCGCGCTCCAGGTTACGCAGCAATTCCTTGTCGGAGCTGCTGACGTGCTTCGGCGGAATCCGCGCGATCTTGGCAACGATGTCCTCGACCTGTGGCACGTCGATGCGCTTGAGGCGTTTGTCCTGCGGCTGCAGGCGCTGGTAGGCACCCGCCTCGTCGATCACGTCGATGGCCTTGTCGGGCATGTGACGGTCATTGATGTAGCGCGAGGCGAGCTCGGCAGCGGCGCGCAACGCTTCGTCGCTGTACTCGATGTCATGGTGCTGCTCGAAGCGACCCTTGAGACCCCTGAGGATGCCAATGGTGTCCTCCACCGACGGCTCGACCACATCGACCTTCTGGAAGCGCCGTGCCAGAGCACGATCCTTCTCGAAGATGCCGCGAAACTCCTGAAAGGTGGTGGAGCCGATGCAGCGAATCTCACCGGACGAGAGGGCCGGCTTGAGCAGATTGGAGGCGTCCATCACGCCGCCAGAGGCCGCACCCGCACCGATGATGGTGTGAATCTCGTCGATGAACAGGATCGCTTGCGGGCGCTTGCGCAGCTCGGTGAGCAGCGCCTTGAGGCGTTTCTCGAAGTCACCACGGTACTTGGTGCCAGCCAGCAACGCGCCGAGATCCAGGGAGTAGACCACGCTGTCGGCCAACAGATCAGGCACCTGGTTGTCGACGATGCGCTTGGCCAGGCCTTCGGCAATGGCGGTCTTGCCGACGCCAGCCTCACCCACCAGCAGCGGGTTGTTCTTGCGGCGCCGGGCGAGAATCTGCGCCACGCGCTCGACTTCGTGCTCACGCCCTACCAGCGGGTCGATACGCCCCTGGCGTGCCAGTTCGTTCAGATTGCTGGCGTAGGCATCCAGCGGATTGCCAGAGGAAGAGGATTCACCACCCTCTTCGTCCTGCATTTCCTGGTCAGCCTCGGGAGACGCGCCCTGCCCCGGTACCTTGGAGATGCCGTGGGCGATGAAGTTGACCACGTCGATACGGGCCACGCTCTGCTGCTTGAGCAGGAACACGGCCTGGCTTTCCTGCTCGCTGAAGATCGCCACCAGTACATTGGCACCGGTGACTTCGCGCTTGCCCGAGCTTTGCACGTGGAACACCGCGCGCTGCAGCACGCGCTGGAAGCCCAGCGTCGGCTGGGTTTCACGCTCCTCGTCGTGCTGAGGGATCAGTGGCGTGGTGGAGTCGATGAATTCCTGCAGATCACTGCGCAGCTTGTCCAGGCTGGCGCCGCAGGCGCGCAGCACACTGGCTGCCGCTTCGTTGTCCAGAAGAGCCAGCAGGAGGTGCTCCACGGTCATGAATTCATGACGTTTTGCGCGTGCCTCCTTGAAGGCAAGGTTGAGGGTGACTTCGAGCTCTCGATTTAACATAGCTTCACCTCATGCCCAAGCGGCCGGCGTTAACCGTCCTTCTCGATTTCACAGAGTAATGGATGCTGGCTTTCCCGCGCATATTGATTGACCTGCGTGGCCTTGGTCTCGGCGATATCACGGGTGTAAAGCCCGCAGACGGCGCGACCTTCGGTGTGCACGGTCAACATGATCCTGGTTGCCACCTCGCGATTGAGGTTGAAGAAGGTCTCAAGTATCTCGACCACGAAATCCATGGGGGTGTAGTCATCATTGAACAAGACCACCTTATAGAGCGGAGGCGCCTGCAATGCCGGCTTGGACTCCTCGACGGCCAGGCCTGACGAGTCGTCCTCATGCGGTGCGGGTCGATCCTGATTGAATGTTAGTCGAATCTGGCTACTTGCATGCATGCTGGATAAAAGGTTCGTGGAGGTGAATGGAGCGGGCCGTAAAAATCAGACCCGTTTATCGTCGTTTCGTGCGATGCCTTGACTATCGGCAAAAGGGTGTTACAACCAAAGGATACCCGTACGGGGTGAAAGGGCTTGCGTTCGCTGGGCGATCCCCGTGAACGCTGGATCTAATGTGGATGATACTCCAGCAGTGGGGTTCCTTGCAGAGGGATATCAGCATGCTAAGTGGTAAGGTCAAGTGGTTCAACAACGCCAAGGGCTATGGGTTCATCCTGGCTGATGGCCGAGATGAGGACCTGTTCGCCCATTACTCGGCCATTCAGATGGATGGGTACAAAACCCTGAAGGCCGGCCAGGCCGTCAGTTTCGATATCATTCAAGGCCCCAAAGGTCTCCACGCGGTAAACATCAGTGCTGCTCAGGCCACTCAGGATGCACCTGCTGCGGCCCTGAACAAGGCGCAGGTAACGGCGGTGAGCGCCTGACCTTCCACCCCTCATACAACCGGCCTCTATGGCCGGTTTTTTTATGGGCCAGGTAAAGGCCCTCGCGCCTGCTTGGTGTCGAAGAGCGGCTGCGAACAGGCAACCTGCATCTTCGCTACGGCCGCGAGCAACTTGGCCCCTCGGTTTGATATACTCGGGCGCTGACTGAGTAGTCATAAGGGCGCATATGCCTGGAGTACGGCTTCCAGCACCCGTCGTGCCGGCCTTGTCAGGCGATTCGTTACCGCCACCAGTCGGCTGCGGCACCCAACATCATCGGGATGGAACTTCGAATTCACATCATTGATGCCGAGCTGTGGCCAGAAGCCACCTCACCCGGATCAGTGTCGTGCAAGTTCAGTAAAAAGAGAGTTAAATCAAATATGACCACACGCTCGAAGATTATCTACACCCTCACCGACGAAGCCCCTGCGCTCGCGACCTACTCCCTGCTCCCCATCGTCAAAGCCTTCACCGCCTCCTCCGATATCGCCGTCGAAACCCGCGACATTTCGCTGGCCGGCCGTATCCTGGCACTGTTCCCCGAGTTTCTGACCGATGCTCAGAAACAGGGTGATCATCTCGCCGAGCTGGGCGCCCTGGCCACCACGCCAGAAGCCAACATCATCAAGCTGCCGAACATCAGCGCCTCGGTTCCGCAGTTGAAGGCTGCGATCAAGGAACTGCAGAGCCAGGGTTACGCCCTGCCGGATTACCCGGATGCTGGCGACAGTGACGAAGCCCGCGACATTCGCAGCCGTTACGACAAGGTCAAGGGCAGCGCCGTGAACCCTGTCCTGCGTGAGGGCAACTCTGACCGTCGCGCGCCGCTGTCGGTCAAGAACTACGCCCGCAAGCACCCCCACAAGATGGGCGCCTGGAGCGCTGACTCCAAGTCCCACGTGGCACACATGGAAAGCGGCGATTTCTATGGCAGCGAAAAAGCAGCCCTGATCGGTGCCCAAGGCAGCGTGAAGATCGAGCTGATCGGCGCTGACGGCAGCTCCACCGTACTGAAAGAAAAAACCTCTGTTCTGGCTGACGAAATCCTCGATTGCTCGGTTCTGAGCAAGAAGGCCCTGCGCAGCTTCGTCGCCGCTCAGATCGAAGACGCCAAGAAACAGGGCGTGCTGTTCTCGGTGCACCTGAAGGCCACCATGATGAAGGTCTCCGACCCGATCATCTTTGGCCAGGTCGTTGCCGAGTTCTACAAGCCAGCCCTGGAGAAGCACGCAGCCTCCCTGCAGGAAGCCGGTTTCAACCTGAACAACGGCATTGGCGACCTGTACGCCAGCATCAAGAAACTGCCCGCTGACAAGCAGGCCGAGATCGAAGCCGACATCAATGCCGTCTACGCCGATCGCCCGGCGCTGGCGATGGTCAACTCCGACAAGGGCATCACCAACCTGCACGTGCCGAGCGACGTGATCGTCGACGCCTCGATGCCGGCGATGATCCGTGACTCGGGCCGCATGTGGAACACCGCTGGCGAACTGCAGGATGCCAAGGCGGTGATCCCGGATCGCTGCTACGCCGGTATCTACCAGGCGGTGATCGAAGACTGCAAAGCCAATGGCGCTTTCAACCCGACCACCATGGGCAGCGTGCCGAACGTTGGCTTGATGGCGCAGAAAGCCGAAGAGTACGGCTCTCACGACAAGACCTTCCAGATCCAGGCGAGCGGCGTGGTTCGTGTCAGCGATGCCAGCGGCAAGGTGCTGATGGAGCAGAGCGTTGAGGAAGGCGACATCTTCCGCATGTGCCAGACCAAGGACGCGCCGATCCAGGATTGGGTCAAGCTGGCCGTCAACCGCGCCCGCCTGAGCGACACGCCAGCCGTGTTCTGGCTGGACCCGGCGCGTGCTCACGACGCCGAGATGATCAAGAAGGTCGAGAAGTACCTGAAGGATCACGACACCAGCGGCTTGGACATTCGCATTCTCGCCCCGGTCGAAGCCATCAAGTTCTCCCTGGCTCGCATCCGCGACGGCAAGGACACCATCTCGGTGACCGGCAACGTACTGCGCGACTACCTGACCGACCTGTTCCCGATCATGGAACTGGGCACCAGCGCCAAGATGCTGTCGATCGTCCCGCTGATGAACGGCGGTGGCCTGTTCGAAACCGGCGCCGGCGGTTCCGCGCCGAAGCACGTACAGCAGCTGGTCGAAGAAAACTTCCTGCGCTGGGATTCGCTGGGTGAGTTCCTGGCTCTGGCCGCTTCCCTGGAGCACCTGGGCAACACCTACGACAACCCGAAAGCACTGGTGCTGAGCAAGACCCTGGATCAGGCCACCGGTCAGTTCCTCGACAACGACAAGTCGCCGGCGCGCAAGGTTGGTGGTATCGACAACCGTGGCAGCCACTTCTACCTGGCGCTGTACTGGGCTCAGGCTCTGGCAGCACAGAGCGAAGATGCCGCTCTGCAAGCGCAGTTCGCCCCGCTGGCCAAGGCGCTGAGCGACAACGAAGCCAAGATCGTTGCCGAACTGGCCGCCGTACAGGGCAAGCCCGCCGAAATCGGTGGCTACTACGCACCGGACAAGGCGCTGACCGAAAAAGTCATGCGTCCGAGCGCGACCCTCAACGCTGCTCTGGCCTCGCTGGCTTGAGCAATGCGCTGATCTAGCGATACCGACAACCCCGGCCTTGCGCCGGGGTTGTCGTTTTCAGAATTCGAAAAGGAGTCAGCATGACCTGGCACGCACATGTCACCGTGGCCACCATCGTCGAACACCAGGGGCGCTTTCTGTTCGTCGAGGAACTCAAGGGTGGGCGCCTAGTGCTCAATCAGCCCGCCGGCCACTTGGAGCCGAAGGAAAGCCTGCAGCAGGCAGCCGTGCGCGAAACGCTTGAGGAGACCGGCTGCGACGTCGAGCTGACCGGCGTCACCGGCATCTACCTGTACACCGCGCCGAGCAACGGCGTGACCTATCAACGCATCTGCTTCGTCGCCAACCTGGTAGAGCACCATGCCGAGCGTGCCCTGGACAGCGACATCAGCGGCATTCGCTGGCTCACTTACGACGAACTGCTGGCCGAGCGCGGCCGGCTGCGTAGCGAACTGGTGTTGCGCTGCCTGGATGACTACCTGGCGGGTGCCCGTTTCCCGCTGAGCCTCATCCACGACCCCATGTGAAAGCCGCCCGTGCGCGGCAGACTGAAACGCGCTGCGCATCCTGTTAGAATCTCGCCCCTTTGAAGCCTGTATTGATCCCGACCATGCAAGATCCAGCCTCCCAGCGCGTAATCGTCGGCATGTCCGGCGGCGTCGACTCCTCCGTCTCGGCCCTGCTGCTGCTCGAACAGGGCTATCAGGTCGAAGGCCTGTTCATGAAGAACTGGGACGAAGACGATGGCACCGAATACTGTACCGCCATGGATGATTTGGCAGACGCCCAGGCCGTGTGCGATCGCATCGGCATCAAGCTGCACACCGCCAACTTCGCGGCCGAGTACTGGGACAACGTGTTCGAGCACTTTCTGGCCGAATACAAGGCCGGCCGCACGCCCAACCCGGACATCCTGTGCAACCGCGAGATCAAGTTCAAGGCGTTCCTCGACTACGCCCTGATGCTCGGTGCCGACCTGATCGCCACCGGCCATTACGTGCGCCGCCGCGATGTCGACGGGCGCAGCGAGCTGCTCAAGGGCCTGGATGGGAACAAGGATCAGAGCTACTTTCTGCACGCCGTAGGCGGCGAACAGATCGCCAGGACCCTGTTTCCGGTCGGCGAACTGGAAAAGCCCGAGGTGCGGGCGATAGCCGAGAAATACCAGCTGGCCACCGCCAAGAAGAAGGACTCCACCGGTATCTGCTTTATCGGCGAGCGCCGTTTCAGCGATTTTCTCAAGCAATACCTGCCGGCGCAGCCTGGCAATATCGAAACCACCGATGGCGATGTGATCGGCAAGCACCACGGCCTGATGTATCACACCATAGGTCAGCGCCAGGGTCTCGGGATCGGCGGCCTCAAGGATGCCAGCGACGAGCCCTGGTACGTGCTGCACAAGGACCTGACCCGCAATGTGCTGGTGGTTGGCCAGGGCAACGAGCACCCCTGGCTGTTCTCGCGTGCCCTGCTGGCTTCGCAGATCTACTGGGTCAACCCCGTGGAGCTTGATACACCACGGCAATTGACCGCCAAGGTGCGCTACCGCCAGGCTGACCAGGCCTGCACCCTGGAGCGCACGGCCGAGGGTTATCGCGCCACCTTCGAACAACCGCAACGCGCCGTTACACCCGGCCAGTCCGTGGTGTTCTATGACGGTGATATCTGTCTTGGCGGCGGTGTGATCGAAACTGCCGAGCCCTGGAGCGAGGGTGCCCCGCGATGAATCCGATTCAGGAGCAACTGATCGCCCTCGGCGCCGTCTTCCAGGCGGCGGTAATGGTCGACAAGATCGCCAAGACCGGCCAGGCCGGGGAAAGTGAAGTCACCTGCCTGATCGGCAGCCTGCTGGTGCGCGATGCCAACGGCACCCTGGATGTCTATGGCGGCGATGACCTCAACTTGCGCGACGGCTATCGCGCCCTGGTCAGCGCCCTGGAGCGCGACCCTGCGAGCCTGCAGCGCGAACCATTGCGCTACGCCCTCGCCCTGCTCGGCCTGGAGCGCCAACTCGACAAGCGCGGTGACCTGCTGCAGTTGATGGGCAATCGCCTGGACCAGATCCAGAGCCAGGCCGAGCATTTCGGCATTGGCCACGAGAACGTCATCTCCTCCTGCGGTGCGCTTTACCAAGACACCATCAGCACCTTCAAGCAGCGCATCCAGGTGCAGGGTGACAGCCGTTTCCTGCAGCAGCCTGCCAATGCCTCGAAGATTCGCGGCCTGCTGCTCGCCGGCATTCGCTCGGCGCGCCTGTGGCGCCAACTGGGCGGGCATCGCTGGCAGCTGGTATTCAGCCGCCGCAAGCTGTTGCGCGAGCTGTACCCGATGCTGCGCGGCTGAGCCTCACCTTTTTCACCACACGCATTTCACTCGTCGAATGACAGGGCCGCGGCGCTGATAGCCGCCCCAATTCGTGTATGATATGCGCCCTTTTCATCGCCCGACTGTCCGAGAACGCCTCCCATGCAGCTTTCCTCGCTCACCGCGGTTTCGCCCGTAGATGGCCGCTATGCCGGCAAAACCAGCGCCCTGCGCCCCATTTTCAGCGAATACGGCCTGATCCGTTTCCGTGTCCAAGTGGAAGTTCGCTGGCTGCAGCGCCTCGCGGCCCATGAAGGCATCAGCGAAGTAGCGCCCTTCTCTGCCGAAGCCAACGCGCTGCTCAACGAGCTGGCCGAGAATTTCGCGGTCGAGCACGCCGAGCGTGTCAAGGAAATCGAGCGCACCACCAACCACGACGTCAAGGCCGTGGAGTACCTGCTCAAGGAGCAGGCGGCCAAGCTGCCGGAGCTGGACAAGGTCAGTGAGTTCATCCACTTCGCCTGCACCAGCGAGGACATCAACAACCTGTCCCACGCCCTGATGCTGCGCGAAGGCCGCGACAACGTGCTGCTGCCGCTGATGCGCCAGATCGCTGCCGCCATCCGTGAGCTGTCGGTGAAGTTCGCTGACGTGCCAATGCTGTCGCGCACCCACGGCCAACCGGCTTCGCCCACCACCCTGGGCAAGGAGCTGGCCAACGTCGTCTATCGCCTCGAGCGCCAGATCACCCAGATCGCGGCCGTGCCGCTGCTCGGCAAGATCAATGGCGCGGTGGGCAACTACAACGCCCATCTGTCGGCCTACCCGCAGATCGACTGGGAAGCCAATGCCCGTCAATTCATCGAGCATGACCTGGGCCTGCAGTGGAACCCCTACACCACGCAGATCGAGCCGCACGACTACATCGCCGAGCTGTTCGATGCCATCGCGCGCTTCAACACCATCCTCATCGATTTCGATCGCGATGTCTGGGGCTACATCTCCCTGGGCTACTTCAAGCAGAAGACCGTTGCGGGCGAGATCGGCTCGTCGACCATGCCGCACAAGGTCAACCCGATCGATTTCGAGAACTCCGAAGGCAACCTGGGTATCGCCAACGCGCTGTTCCAGCACCTGGCCAGCAAGCTGCCGATCTCCCGCTGGCAGCGGGACCTGACTGACTCCACCGTGCTGCGCAACCTGGGTGTCGGCTTCGCCCACAGCGTGATCGCTTACGAAGCAAGTCTTAAGGGAATCAGTAAGTTGGAGCTCAATGCTCAACGTATTGCTGAAGACCTGAACGCCTGCTGGGAAGTGCTCGCCGAGCCGATCCAGACCGTCATGCGCCGCTATGCCATCGAAAACCCCTACGAGAAGCTCAAGGAGCTGACTCGTGGCAAGGGCATCACGCCAGAAGCCTTGCTGGCCTTCATCGATGGCCTGGATATGCCGCAGCAGGCCAAGGAAGAGCTCAAGCAGCTGACGCCAGCCAACTACATCGGCAATGCCGTGGCCCAGGCCAAGCGCATCTAAACGGCCCTCGGCCCCAAGGACGCCCGGCTGAAGCCGGGCGTTTCTTTTTATACGCCTCAATAAATATCAAGGACTTACAGATGAATCCTGATGCTCCTCTTCAGCTACTGGGCGGCCTAAGCGCACGTGAATTCCTGCGCGACTACTGGCAGAAGAAGCCCCTGCTGGTGCGCCAGGCCATTAGCGATTTTGAAAGCCCCATTTCTCCGGACGAACTGGCCGGTCTGGCCCTCGAGGAAGAGGTCGAGTCGCGTCTGGTGCTCGAGCATGGCGAGACGCCATGGGAAGTGCGCCGCGGTCCATTCGCCGAGGATGCCTTCGCCGAGCTGCCGGAGCGTGACTGGACCCTGCTGGTGCAAGCCGTCGACCAGTTCGTGCCCGAGGTCGCCGAGCTGTTGGAACAATTCAAGTTCCTGCCCAAATGGCGTATCGACGACGTGATGATCAGCTTTGCCGCACCGGGTGGTGGTGTTGGTCCGCATTACGACAATTACGACGTGTTTCTCCTGCAGGCCCATGGCCGCCGCCGCTGGCAGATCGGCCAGATGTGCGACGCGCAAAGCCCGCTACTGCCGGATCTGGATATGAAGATCCTGGCCCAATTCGATCAAACTGAAGAATGGGTGCTCGAGCCCGGCGATATGCTCTATCTGCCGCCGCTCCTGGCCCACTGTGGCACCGCCGAGGACGATTGCATGACTTATTCCGTGGGTTTCCGCGCACCCAGCGCGGCCGAAGTACTGACCCATTTCACTGATTTTCTTGGCCAGTTCCTGCCCGACGAAACCCGCTACAGCGACGCCGGCGCTGCGCCGGTCAGTGACCCCAACGAAATCCAGCGTGACGCCCTGGATCGCCTCAAGGCGCTGCTCGCCGAGCACATGAGCGACGAGCGCCTGCTGATGACCTGGTTTGGCCAGTTCATGACCGAGCCGCGTTACCCGGAGCTGATCGCCGGTATCGAAATCGACGAAGACGGCTTCCTCGATCAGCTGGAAGACGGTGCCGTGATGATCCGCAACCCCAGCGCGCGCATGGCGTGGTCGGAAGTCGGTGAAGACCTGGTGTTGTTTGCCAGCGGGCAGAGCCGCCTGGTTTCCGCTAGCCTGCGTGAACTGCTGAAATTGATTTGCTCGGCCGACGCCCTGCACCTGGAAAACCTTGGCCCATGGATAGCCAACGACGAAGCCCGAGAACTGGTTCTCGAACTGACCAAACAAGGAAGTCTGGAGTTTGCTGCCGATGAATGACCTGCACGTACGCATCGCCGACTGGCACAAGGATTACGAAGAACTGCGCCGCATCCGCGAAACGGTATTCGTTGCCGAACAGGCCGTGCCGCCTGAACTGGAATGGGACGCCGAAGACAGTGATGCCGTGCATTTCCTCGCCTGCGAAGGCGACTACCCGATCGGTACGGCACGTCTGCTTGCAGATGGCCACATTGGCCGGGTATCGGTGCTCAAGGACTGGCGCGGGCTCAAAGTCGGTGAAGCGCTGCTGCAAGCGGTGATCGCCGAAGCGGAGAAACGTGGCCTGAATCAGCAAATGCTCAGCGCCCAGGTGCAGGCAACGCCGTTCTATGAAAAGCTGGGCTTCACTGTAGTGAGTGACGAGTACCTGGAGGCAGGTATTCCCCACGTCGACATGGTGCGCAGCAGCAGCTGATTGGAGCTGTGGCGCCCATGGGTGCCACAGAGGTCAGCATGAACGATGAACACACGCCCGCCGATCTCGAACCCATCGAGTTCGAGTCGCCCGGGCGCTTCACCCTGCACAACCCGGATAGCCCGCTGCCGCCGCCGGCGGCCTGGGAGCCGGCGCCCTTCCTGCTTGGCGGCGAACAGGCCCTGCAGCGTTTCAGCCTGCCGGAGCAAGCTCGCAGCCATGCGCTGGCACTGATGCAACAGGCCCGCCGCACGCTGTGCCTTTACAGCCCTGATCTCGAGCCGTGGCTCTATCATCACGGCAGCATCTACCAGGCCTGCACGGATTTTCTGCTGCGCCATCGTCACAGCAGCCTGCGTATTCTGGTGTGTGACAGCAGCCGTGCGGTTCGCGATGGGCACCGGCTCATTGCCCTGTCACGCAAACTGCCCAGTCACCTGCATATTCGCCGTTGCCACCCGGATTATCCGGCGCCGGACGGTGCCTACCTGCTGGCCGATGATCAGGGCCTGCTGATGCGCCCGGAGGCGGACCAGTTCGCCGGTTACGCCAAGTACCAGGATCCGGCCCGCGTTCGCCAGCTGCAGCACCAGTTCGACCAAGCCTGGGACACCAGCATTCTCGACCCTGATTTGCGGAGCTTCCTGCTATGAAACGATTCGTTGTGGGCGCTGCCCTGTTCGCGTTCAGCCTTCTGGCCACTGCTGCGACCGAAGTGATCCCGCTTAACTTTCGCACCGCAGACGACCTGCTGCCCGTGGTGCAATCGGCACTGGGCAAGGAAGGGCGCGTCAGCGCCTATGGCAACCAGCTGATCGTCAATGCGCCGCCGGCGAAGATCGAGGAAATGCGCGCCCTGCTCGGCCAGCTCGACACCCAGCCGCGGCGCCTGTTGATCAGTGTCGACACCAGCGAGTCGACCTATCGTGACGACCGCGGTTATGGCGTGGACGGCAGCATCAGTGCCGGCAACGGGCGCGTCGAGATCGGCCGTGGCGAAGTTGGTGGTCGTGATCAGGCGCGGATCATCCGCCGCAGTACCGACAGCCGCGGTGGCGGCACCCAGCAGGTGCAAACCAGTGAAGGCTATCCGGCGCTGATCCAGGTCGGCCAGAGCGTGCCGATCACCACCCGCAGTCGCGACGCTTACGGCCAGGTGTACGACAACACCGAATACCGCAACGTCACCCAGGGCTTCTACGTCACTGCCAGCCTGGCGGGCGATACCGTGCACCTGGACATCAGCAGCAACCGTGATCGCGTCAGCCGGCAGCAACCCGGGGTGATCGACATCCAGCAAGCCGACACCCGTGTCAGTGGTCGAGTTGGCGAGTGGATCAGCATAGGCGGCAGCAGCGAGCAGAGTCAGGCCGACAGCAGTGGCATCCTGCGCCGCTATTCGACCGAGGGCCGCGACGATATGAGCATGCGCGTGAAAGTCGACGTGATCGACTGAAAGCCCCGTAAAAGGTGACTATACGGTCGATCTAAGACTTATGTAGTACTAATAAAAAAACACTACAAAAACGATTGACGAACATTTTCGTCGGTCGCATGATGGCCTCGCTCCCGCTAATCAGGGGCTCTGGAAACGGAGTCTCCGGGTCGTATCTCGCTTACCGCAGGGATCGATTCGTGTTGTTAGCAGGCTGCTGAAAAACTAGCTGCGTTGCTGCTGCTTCGTTGGAAACCGGCTCAAAGTGCTCATGTACTACTCGTACACTCCGCCTTCTCGCCAGCTTCCGCCTCGCATCAGCCGCCTCGCAAACATTCTTCAGCAGTCTGCGCGCCCACAAGGCAGCTCGACGAGATGGCGACTGGAACGAGGTTGTCCTGAGGGACGGGGAAGCGTTTCGTATCGGACTGCACAGTGCCAAGGGCGTCCACGGGCCTGCACGCACATCATCTCGCCTATCCGGTGAGTGGCAGACGATACGCGTCGTCCATCCGGCCCAACTGCCCTCCTCACTCCGGTTTCCTCTCGACGTCTGCGGTGAGCTCGCTCCGAGCCCTGCGCCTGGACTGTGCGCGACGTTCGGCGCTCGACCAAACACACACTTGAAGGATTGACCATGTCAGCTTACGAAAACGACATCAAAGCCGTTGCCGCCCTGAAAGAAGCCGCTGGCAACAGCTGGAGCGCCATCAACCCGGAATCCGTCGCTCGCATGCGTGCCCAGAACCGTTTCAAGACCGGCCTGGACATCGCCAAGTACACCGCGGCGATCATGCGCAAGGACATGGCCGAGTACGATGCCGACTCGTCCGTCTATACCCAGTCGCTCGGTTGCTGGCACGGTTTCATTGGCCAGCAGAAGCTGATCTCCATCAAGAAACACCTGAAAACCACCAACAAGCGCTACCTCTACCTGTCCGGCTGGATGATCGCCGCGCTGCGCTCCGACTTCGGCCCGCTGCCGGATCAGTCGATGCACGAGAAAACCGCGGTTGCCGCGTTGATCGAGGAGCTCTACACCTTCCTGCGTCAGGCCGATGCCCGTGAACTGGACCTGCTGTTCAGCGCCCTCGACGCTGCGCGTGACGCAGGTGATCGTGCCAAGCAGAGCGAGATCCAGGCACAGATCGACAACTTCGAAACCCATGTGGTGCCGATCATCGCCGACATCGACGCCGGCTTCGGCAACCCCGAGGCCACTTACCTGCTGGCCAAGAAAATGATCGAGGCCGGTGCCTGCTGCATCCAGATCGAAAACCAGGTCTCCGACGAGAAGCAGTGCGGCCACCAGGATGGCAAGGTCACCGTCCCGCACGCCGACTTCCTCGCCAAGATCAACGCGGTGCGCTACGCCTTCCTCGAACTGGGCGTGGACGACGGCGTGATCGTCGCCCGTACCGACTCCCTGGGCGCCGGCCTGACCAAGCAGATTGCCGTGACCAATGAGCCGGGCGACCTGGGCGACCAGTACAACGCGTTCCTCGACTGCGAAGAAATCAGCGCCGCCGAGCTGAACAATGGCGACGTGGTGATCAACCGTGAAGGCAAGTTGCTGCGCCCCAAGCGCCTGCCGTCCAACCTGTTCCAGTTCCGCAAGGGCACTGGTGAAGACCGCTGCGTACTGGACAGCATCACCTCGCTGCAGAACGGCGCCGACATGATCTGGATCGAGACCGAGAAGCCCCACGTTGGACAGATCAAGGCGATGGTCGATCGTGTTCGCGAAGTGGTTCCCAATGCCAAGCTGGTCTACAACAACAGCCCATCGTTCAACTGGACGCTGAGCTTCCGCCAACAGGTATTCGACGCCTTCCTGGCCGAGGGCAAGGATGTATCGGCTTACGACCGCGCCAAGCTGATGAGCGTCGAGTACGACGAAACCGAACTGGCTCAGATTGCCGATGAGAAGATCCGCACCTTCCAGCGAGACGGTTCGGCCAATGCCGGTATCTTCCACCACCTCATCACCCTGCCGACCTACCACACCGCCGCCCTGTCCACCGACAATCTGGCCAAAGGCTACTTTGCCGACCAGGGCATGCTGGCTTACGTCAAGGGTGTGCAGCGCCAGGAAATCCGCCAGGGTATCGCTTGCGTCAAACACCAGAACATGGCGGGCTCGGACATTGGCGATAATCACAAGGAGTACTTTGCCGGTGAAGCCGCGCTCAAGGCTGGTGGCAAAGACAACACCATGAACCAGTTCCACTGAGATCAGGCGCCGTCTGGCGCTCGTTGCAAGCCTCGGCCCCGGCAGTAATGCCGGGGCTTTTTTATGGGCAAGTAACCGTTCGAATTAATCGCTGCGTCGATGTAAGACGTTCTGCCATACCCGGTTAAAAGAAATAGATTCTCAAATGATATCAATTCCTGTTGAAGTGATTTCAAACTCTCGCTACATATAACTTGCACACGCTCACCAAGTGTCCGCCTTGTTTTGTAGATCCTTGATTTTTTTGGGGTTGTGGAAACTGGCCAATTGCGGGCATGCGACGTTTTATTAATTTTTTGTGCTGAAAAATTTACTTACACCCAATACAGGCATAACATTATGGGAATTGATTCAAGGCGCTTAATGCCTTGCCATAATTTTAAATCGTGCGTTAAGCCGTTCCTTGCCTGAGGAGCCCCGGCATGCTGGAAGCAAGCAGTTCCCTGTCCCATAACTGGGCGTTGGCCGTTTTTTTGCTGGGTGTCGTTGGCCTCTGTGCCTTCATGATGGGTGTCTCCAGTCTGCTGGGCAGCAAGGCCTGGGGGCGCAGCAAGAACGAGCCCTTCGAATCGGGCATGCTTCCCACTGGCAGCGCGCGCCTGCGACTGTCCGCCAAATTCTATCTGGTCGCGATGCTCTTCGTGATCTTCGACGTCGAAGCCCTCTTTCTCTTCGCCTGGGCCGTCTCCGTTCGCGAAAGCGGCTGGGCCGGCTTTATCGAAGCAGCCATTTTCATAAACATTCTGTTGGCAGGTCTTGTCTACCTTTGGCGTATCGGTGCGCTGGATTGGGCACCCGAGAGTCGTAAGGCTCGGCAGGCGAAGCTGAAACAATGAGGCTTTGGCGATGCAATACAAACTCACTCGGATCGATCCGGATGCTCCCAACGAGCAATACCCGATCGGCAAGCGGGAGGTCGTTACCGACCAACAGCTAGAAGATGAAGTGCACAAGAACATCTACATGGGGAAACTCTCGGATGTTCTCAGTGGTGCGGTGAACTGGGGGCGCAAGAATTCCCTGTGGCCGTACAACTTCGGGCTGTCCTGTTGCTACGTGGAAATGACCACTGCCTTCACTGCACCCCACGACGTCGCACGCTTCGGCGCCGAGGTGATCCGTGCCTCCCCGCGCCAGGCCGACTTCATGGTCATTGCCGGCACCTGCTTCATCAAGATGGCGCCGGTCATCCAGCGTCTCTACGAGCAGATGCTCGAACCCAAATGGGTCATTTCCATGGGCTCGTGCGCCAATTCCGGCGGTATGTACGACATCTACTCGGTCGTTCAGGGGGTCGACAAGTTTCTTCCCGTCGACGTCTACATTCCCGGTTGCCCGCCCCGTCCCGAGGCGTTCCTGCAAGGCCTGATGCTGCTGCAGGAATCCATCGGCCAGGAGCGCCGCCCGCTGTCCTGGGTCGTTGGCGATCAAGGCGTTTATCGCGCCGAAATGCCATCCCAGAAAGAACAGCGCCGCGAGCAGCGTATTGCGGTTACCAACCTGCGTTCCCCTGACGAAGTCTGAGTCCTGCTTTTTCACAAGCCGGGCTCACTCTCACCGTTGACCGATAGCGATCGAGACCATGACTGCAGACACCATCGTGTCCATTGCGCCCTACAAGGCGGACGACCAAGACGTCGTCGTTGAGCTTCAATCCCGTTTTGGCGCCGACAGCTTCACGCTGCAGGCCACCCGCACCGGCATGCCGGTGATCTGGGTCGGCCGCGACAAGCTTGTCGACGTCTTGCGCTTCCTGCGCCAGACCACCCGCCCCTACGTCATGCTGTATGACCTGCACGGCGTCGACGAGCGTCTGCGCACCCAGCGTCGTGGCCTGCCGGACGCCGATTTCACCGTGTTCTACCACCTCATGTCCCTGGAGCGTAACAGCGACGTGATGATCAAGGTGGCCCTGCGCGAAGGCGACCTCAACCTGCCTTCCGTGACCGGCATCTGGCCGAACGCCAACTGGTACGAGCGTGAAGTCTGGGACCTGTACGGCATCCATTTCACCGGGCATCCGCATCTGACCCGCATCATGATGCCGCCGACCTGGGAAGGTCACCCGCTGCGCAAGGACTACCCGGCGCGCGCCACCGAATTCGACCCGTTCAGCCTGACCCTGGCCAAGCAACAGTTGGAGGAGGAAGCCGCGCGCTTCAACCCCGAAGACTGGGGCATGAAACGCCAGAGCGAGAACGAGGACTACATGTTCCTCAACCTCGGCCCCAACCACCCTTCGGCACATGGTGCGTTCCGCATCATTCTGCAACTCGACGGTGAAGAAATCGTCGATTGCGTGCCGGAAGTCGGTTACCACCACCGTGGTGCCGAGAAGATGGCCGAGCGCCAGAGCTGGCACAGCTTCATCCCCTACACTGACCGCATCGACTACCTGGGCGGGGTGATGAACAACCTGCCCTACGTGCTCTCGGTCGAGAAGCTTGCCGGCATCACGGTGCCGCAGAAGGTCGACACCATCCGCATCATGATGGCCGAGTTCTTCCGCATCACCAGCCACCTGCTGTTCCTGGGTACCTATATCCAGGACGTCGGCGCCATGACCCCGGTGTTCTTCACCTTCACCGACCGCCAGCGTGCCTACAAGGTGATCGAGGCCATTACCGGTTTCCGCCTGCACCCGGCCTGGTACCGCATCGGTGGCGTCGCCCACGACCTGCCGCGCGGCTGGGACAAGCTGGTCAAGGAATTCGTCGACTGGCTGCCCAAGCGCCTCGACGAATACGAAAAGGCCGCCCTGAAGAACAGCATCCTCAAGGCCCGTACCATCGGTGTGGCGCAGTACAACACCAAGGAAGCGCTGGAATGGGGAACCACCGGTGCCGGTCTGCGCGCGACCGGTTGCGACTTCGACCTGCGCAAGGCGCGCCCCTACTCCGGCTACGAGAACTTCGAGTTCGAAGTGCCGTTGGCCGCCAATGGCGATGCCTATGACCGCTGCATGGTGCGCGTCGAGGAAATGCGCCAGAGCATCAAGATCATCGACCAGTGCATGCGCAACATGCCGGAAGGCCCGTACAAGGCGGATCACCCGCTGACCACGCCGCCACCGAAAGAGCGCACCCTGCAGCACATCGAAACGCTGATCACCCACTTCCTGCAGGTTTCCTGGGGCCCGGTGATGCCAGCCAACGAAAGCTTCCAGATGATCGAAGCGACCAAGGGCATCAATAGCTATTACCTGACCAGCGATGGCAGCACCATGAGCTACCGCACCCGAATCCGTACGCCGAGCTTCCCGCACCTGCAGCAGATTCCTTCGGTGATCCGCGGCAGCATGGTCGCCGACCTGATTGCGTATTTGGGCAGTATCGACTTCGTTATGGCCGACGTGGATCGCTGAGGAGCACACCATGAGCATGATTCAGACTGACCGTTTCGCCCTCAGCGAAACCGAGCGCTCGGCCATCGAGCACGAGATGCACCATTACGAAGACCCGCGCGCGGCCAGCATCGAAGCGCTGAAGATCGTCCAGAAGCAGCGCGGCTGGGTGCCGGACGGCGCCGCCGACGCCATTGGCGCGATTCTCGGTATTCCGGCCAGCGACGTGGAGGGTGTCGCCACCTTCTATAGCCAGATTTTCCGCCAGCCGGTCGGCCGCCACATCATCCGCGTGTGCGACAGCATGACCTGCTTTATCGGTGGCCATGAGAACGTGCTCGGCAGCATCAAGTCCGAGCTGGGCATCGTGCCCGGGCAGACCACCGCTGACGGCCGCTTCACCCTGCTGCCGGTGTGCTGCCTGGGCAACTGCGACAAGGCACCGGCGCTGATGATCGACGACGAGACCTTTGGCGACGTGCAACCCGAAGGCGTGGCGCAATTGCTGGAGAGCTTCCAATGACCAGTCGCAGCTCGAACCTGCTGACCTCCTTCGGTCCGGCCAACCGCATCGCCCGCAGCGAAGAGACCCATCCGCTGACCTGGCGCCTGCGTGACGACGCGCAGCCGGTGTGGCTGGACGAATACCAGCAGAAGAACGGTTATGCCGCCGCCCGCAAGGCGCTGGCCGAGATGGCCCAGGCCGACATCGTGCAGACCGTCAAGGATTCCGGCCTCAAGGGCCGCGGTGGTGCGGGCTTCCCCACTGGCGTGAAGTGGGGCCTGATGCCCAACGACGAATCGCTGAACATCCGCTACCTGCTGTGCAACGCGGACGAGATGGAGCCCAATACCTGGAAGGACCGCATGCTGATGGAACAGCTGCCGCACCTCCTGGTTGAAGGCATGCTGATCAGCGCCCGGGCACTGAAGGCGTATCGCGGCTATATCTTCCTGCGCGGCGAATACGTCGACGCGGCTGCCAACCTCAATCGCGCCATCGACGAAGCCAAGGCTGCCGGCCTGCTCGGCAAGAACATCCTGGGCAGCGGTTTCGATTTCGAGCTGTTCGTGCACACCGGTGCCGGGCGTTATATCTGCGGTGAAGAAACCGCGCTGATCAACTCCCTGGAAGGCCGCCGTGCCAACCCGCGCGCCAAGCCGCCGTTCCCGGCCGCCGTAGGCGTATGGGGCAAGCCGACTTGCGTCAACAACGTCGAGACCCTGTGCAACGTGCCGGCCATCGTCGCCCATGGCGTGGACTGGTACAAATCCCTGGCCCGCGAAGGCAGCGAAGACCACGGCACCAAACTGATGGGCTTCTCCGGCAAGGTCAAGAACCCCGGGATCTGGGAGCTGCCCTTCGGCATCAGCGCCCGCGAACTGTTCGAAGACTACGCCGGAGGCATGCGCGACGGTTACACCCTCAAGGCCTGGCAGCCAGGCGGCGCCGGTACCGGCTTCCTGCTGCCCGAGCACCTCGAGGCGTCCATGTACGCCGCCGGCATCGCCAAGGTTGGCACCCGTATGGGTACCGGCCTGGCACTGGCCATCGACAACACCGTGAACATGGTGTCGCTGCTGCGCAACATGGAGGAGTTCTTCGCCCGCGAATCCTGCGGCTGGTGCACACCTTGCCGTGACGGCCTGCCGTGGAGCGTGAAGATCCTCCGTGCCCTGGAACGCAAGCAAGGTACCCGCGAGGACATCGACACCCTCCTCGGCCTGGTCAACTTCCTCGGCCCAGGCAAGACCTTCTGTGCTCACGCGCCGGGCGCCGTGGAGCCATTGGGCAGCGCGATCAAGTATTTCCGTGAAGAGTTCGAAGCCGGTGTGGGCGCCTCTGCGCCGCAGCCTCCGGTAGCGGTACACGCGGTATAGGCCTGACGGCCGGACAAGTGGGCGTAAAACGCCGTCCGGCCCGGGTCGCAAAAAAGCATTCCCTTAGCCCGTCCACCTCACGGTGGGCAAACGAAGACTGAAGAAAATGGCCACTATCCACGTAGACGGCAAAGATCTCGAAGTCGATGGTGCGGACAACCTGCTGCAGGCCTGTCTGTCCCTCGGTCTCGACATCCCTTACTTCTGCTGGCACCCGGCGCTTGGCAGCGTTGGTGCCTGCCGCCAGTGTGCGGTGAAGCAGTACACCGACGAGAACGACAAGCGCGGCCGTCTGGTCATGTCCTGCATGACCCCGGCCACCGACAACAGCTGGATTTCCATCGACGACGAAGAGGCCGTGGCCTTCCGCAAGAGCGTCGTCGAGTGGCTGATGACCAACCATCCACACGACTGCCCGGTGTGCGAGGAAGGCGGCCACTGCCACCTGCAGGACATGACGGTGATGACCGGCCACAACGCCCGGCGTTATCGTTTCACCAAGCGCACCCACCAGAATCAGGAACTCGGCCCGTTCATCGCCCACGAGATGAACCGCTGCATCGCTTGCTACCGCTGCGTGCGCTACTACAAGGATTACGCTGGCGGCACCGACCTGGGCGTCTACGGTGCGCACGACAACGTGTACTTCGGTCGCGTAGAAGACGGCACCCTGGAAAGCGAGTTCTCCGGCAACCTGGTCGAGGTCTGCCCGACCGGTGTGTTCACCGACAAGACTCACTCCGAGCGCTACAACCGCAAGTGGGACATGCAGTTCGCCCCAAGCATCTGCCACGGCTGCTCCAGCGGCTGTAACACCAGCCCCGGCGAGCGTTACGGCGAAGTACGCCGTATCGAGAACCGCTTCAACGGCTCGGTGAACCAGTATTTCCTCTGCGACCGTGGCCGTTTCGGCTATGGCTACGTCAACCGTGAAGACCGTCCGCGTCAACCGCTGATGATGCTCAGCAAGATGAAGATGGGCCTGGACGCCGCGCTGGATCAGGCCGCTGCCCTGCTGAAGAACCGCAAGGTGATCGGTATCGGTTCGCCCCGTGCCAGCCTGGAGGGCAATTTCGCCCTGCGTGAACTGGTCGGTGAAGGCAACTTCTACTCCGGTATCGCCGCCGCCGAGCAGGCCAACATCCGCCTGATCCGCGATGTGCTGCAGAACGGCCCACTGCCGGTGCCGACCCTGCGCGATATCGAAAGCCACGACGCGGTGTTCGTGCTCGGTGAGGACCTGACCCAGACTGCGGCGCGCGTCGCCCTGGCCCTGCGCCAGTCGGTCAAGGGCAAGGCCACGGAAATCGCCGCCGGCGCGAAGATTCAGGATTGGCACATGGCAGCCGTGCAGAACGTCGCCCAGCACGCGCTCAACCCGCTGTTCATCGCCAGCGTCACCGCCACCCGCCTCGACGATGTTGCCGAGCAGTGCGTGCATGCCGCGCCGGATGACCTGGCGCGCATCGGTTTCGCCGTCGCCCACGCCATCGACCCGAGCGCCCCGGCCGTCGAGGGCCTGGAAGCGGAAGCGAGCGAGCTGGTGCAGCGCATCGCCGACGCGCTGGTGGGCGCCAAGCGCCCGCTGATCGTGTCCGGTGCTTCGCTGGGTAATCGCGCAGTGATCGAGGCTGCTGCCAACATCGCCAGCGCCTTGAAGAATCGCGAGAAGAACGGTTCCATCAGCTTGGTGGTGCCTGAAGCCAACAGCATGGGCCTGGCCCTGCTGATGGGCGACAAGTTCGCCGGCAACAGCCTGGACGACGCCCTCGAAGCGCTCTCCTCCGGCCAGGCCGACGCCCTGGTGGTACTGGAGAACGACCTTTACCACCGTACTGACGCTGCTCGCGTGGATGCTGCCCTGGCTGCCGCCAAGGTCGTGATCGTCGCCGATCATCAGAGCACCGCCACGACCGCGAAGGCGCACCTGCTGCTGCCGGCTGCCAGTTTCGCCGAAGGCGACGGTACCCTGGTCAGCCAGGAAGGCCGTGCCCAGCGCTTCTTCCAGGTGTATGACCCGTCCTACTACGACGCCAATATCCTGGTGCGCGAAGGCTGGCGCTGGCTGCATGCGCTGCACAGCACGCTGCAGGGTCGCAACGTGGACTGGACCCAGCTCGACCAGGTCACCGCTGCCTGCGCCGACAGTAATGCCCAGTTGGCCGGGATCCGCGACGCGGCGCCGGGCGCCTCGTTCCGCATCAAAGGCCTCAAGCTGGCTCGCGAGCCGCACCGCTACAGCGGGCGCACGGCCATGCGCGCCAATATCAGCGTGCACGAGCCGCGTCAGCCCCAGGACAAGGACAGCGCCTTCGCCTTCTCCATGGAAGGCTATTCGGGCAGCAAGGAAGATCGTCAGCAGATTCCGTTCGCCTGGTCGCCGGGCTGGAACTCGCCCCAGGCCTGGAACAAGTTCCAGGACGAAGTCGGTGGCCACCTGCGCGCCGGCGATCCGGGCGTGCGCCTGATCGAAGCCAAGGGCGCAAGCCTGGGCTGGTTCAAGGCACCGATGGCGTTCAACCCGGTCCAGGGCACCTGGCAGGCGGTCCCGCTGCACCACCTGTTCGGCAGCGAGGAAATGTCCTCGCGCGCCGCGCCAATCGCCGAACGCACGCCTGAAGCCTACGTGGCGCTGGCCAAGGATGAAGCCGATCGCCTTGGCGTCAACGAAGGCGCTCTGCTGCAACTGAGCATCAACGGCCGGAACCTGCGCCTGGCGCTGCGCGTCAGCGAAGAGCTGGCTATCGGCCTGGTCGGTTTGCCAGTGGGGCTGGCGGGTATTCCGGCGGCCATCGCCGACGCCTGCGTGACCAACATCGGGGAGGCCGCACAATGAGCTGGCTGACTCCCGGGTTACTCGACATCATTCAGGAAGTGCTCAAGGCCATCGTCATTCTGCTGACGGTGGTGGTCACCGGCGCGCTGCTGAGCTTCGTCGAGCGCCGCCTGCTCGGCTGGTGGCAGGATCGTTACGGCCCCAACCGGGTTGGCCCGTTCGGCATGTTCCAGATCGCGGCCGACATGTTGAAGATGTTCTTCAAGGAAGACTGGACGCCGCCGTTCGCCGACAAGGTGATCTTCACCCTGGCACCGATCATCGCCATGGGCGCCATGCTGGTGGCCTTCGCGATCATTCCGATCACCCCGAACTGGGGCGTGGCGGACCTGAACATCGGCATCCTGTTCTTCTTCGCCATGGCCGGTCTGTCGGTCTACGCCGTGCTGTTCGCCGGCTGGTCGAGCAACAACAAGTTCGCCCTGCTCGGCAGCCTGCGCGCCTCGGCTCAGACCATCTCCTACGAGGTGTTCCTGGCCCTGGCACTGATGGGTATCGTCGCTCAGGTTGGCTCGTTCAACATGCGCGACATAGTCGACTACCAGGCGCAGAACCTGTGGTTCATCATTCCGCAGTTCTTCGGCTTCTGTACCTTCTTCATCGCTGGCGTGGCCGTGACGCACCGTCACCCGTTCGACCAGCCGGAAGCGGAGCAGGAACTGGCCGACGGTTACCATATCGAGTATGCCGGCATGAAATGGGGCATGTTCTTCGTCGGTGAGTACATCGGCATCGTGACCATCTCGGCGCTGCTGGTAACCCTGTTCTTCGGCGGCTGGCACGGCCCGTTCGGCATCCTGCCGCAGATCCCGTTCTTCTGGTTCGCGATCAAGACCTGCTTCTTCATCATGATCTTCATCCTGCTGCGCGCCTCGATTCCGCGCCCACGGTATGACCAGGTCATGGCCTTCAGCTGGAAGTTCTGTCTGCCGCTGACCCTGATCAACCTGCTGGTGACCGGCGCCGTCGTGCTGGCCACGGCCCAGTAAGGAGAAAAAGCGATGTTCAAATATATTTGGGACGTACTGGTTGGTACCGCGACCCAACTGCGCAGCCTGGTCATGGTCTTCGGCCATGGCTTTCGCAAGCGCGACACCCTGCAATACCCGGAAGAACAGGTTTACCTGCCGCCACGTTACCGCGGCCGCATCGTCCTGACCCGCGACCCTGACGGCGAAGAGCGCTGCGTAGCCTGCAACCTGTGCGCCGTGGCCTGCCCGGTCGGCTGCATCTCGCTGCAGAAGGCAGAAACCGAAGACGGTCGCTGGTACCCGGACTTCTTCCGCATCAATTTCTCGCGCTGCATCTTCTGCGGCCTGTGTGAAGAAGCCTGCCCGACCACCGCAATCCAGCTCACCCCGGACTTCGAGATGGGCGAGTTCAAGCGTCAGGACCTGGTGTACGAGAAGGAAGACCTGCTGATCTCCGGCCCTGGCAAGAACCCGGACTACAACTTCTATCGCGTGGCTGGTATGGCCATTGCCGGCAAGCCGAAAGGCGCCGCGCAGGACGAAGCCGAGCCGATCAACGTCAAGGGGTTGTTGCCATAATGGAATTCGCCTTCTATTTCTCTGCCGGGGTCGCGGTTGCCTCGACCCTCGGCGTGATCACCAGCAAGAACCCGGTGCACGCCCTGCTCTACCTGATCATCTCGCTGCTCGCCGTGTCCATGGTGTTCTTCAGCCTCGGTGCACCCTTTGCCGGCGCCCTGGAGATCATCGTCTACGCCGGTGCGATCATGGTGCTGTTCGTGTTCGTGGTGATGATGCTCAACCTTGGCCCGGCCTCGGTCGAGCAGGAACGCACCTGGCTGACCCCGGGTATCTGGATCGGCCCCGCGCTGCTTTCCGCCGTGCTGCTGGGCCAGCTCCTGTACGTGCTGTTCGCCGTGCCGAGCGGCGCCACCATTGGCCACACCACGGTCGATGCCAAGGCCGTTGGCGTGCACCTGTTCGGCCCTTATCTGCTGGCCGTCGAGCTGGCTTCCATGCTGCTGCTTGCCGCGCTGGTCGCCGCTTATCACCTGGGCCGCAACGACATCAAGGACGCTACCCCATGAACGGTATTCCAATGGAGCACGGCCTGGCGCTGGCCGGCGTGCTGTTCAGCCTCGGCCTGGTCGGCCTGATGGTGCGCCGCAACATCCTGTTCGTGCTGATGAGCCTGGAAGTGATGATGAACGCCGCCGCCCTGGCCTTCGTCGTTGCCGGCGCACGCTGGGGCCAGGCTGACGGGCAGATCATGTTCATTCTGGTGATCGCCCTGGCAGCCGCCGAAGCGAGCATCGGCCTGGCGATCCTGCTGCAGTTGTACCGCCGCTTCCACACCCTCGATATCGACGCAGCCAGCGAGATGCGCGGATGAACGTCCTATTCCTGACCTTACTGTTCCCACTGATCGGCTGGTTCATCCTGGCCTTTTCCCGTGGCCGCCTGAGCGAGGGCGTTGCCGCCGTCATCGGTGTCGGCTCGGTCGGCCTGTCGGCGCTGACCACCGCCTGGATCATGTGGCAATTCAACACAGCTCCGCCAGCAGGTGGGGTGTACACCCAGACCCTGTGGCAGTGGATGAGCGTCGACGGCCTGGCGCCGAGCTTTACCCTGTATCTGGATGGCCTGTCGCTGACCATGCTCGGTGTAGTCACCGGCGTGGGCTTCCTGATCCACATGTTCGCCAGCTGGTACATGCGTGGTGAAGAGGGCTATTCGCGCTTCCTGTCCTACACCAACCTGTTCATCTTCAGCATGTTGCTGCTGGTGCTGGGCGATAACCTGATGACCCTGTTCTTCGGGTGGGAAGGCGTGGGTCTGTGCTCGTACCTGCTGATCGGCTTCTACTACAAGCACGTGCCCAACGGTAACGCGGCGCTGAAGGCCTTCATCGTCACCCGCATCGGTGACGTGTTCCTGATGATCGGCCTGTTCCTGCTGTTCCTCAACCTCGGCACCCTGAACATTCAGGAGCTGATGGTGCTGGCCCCGCAGAAGTATGCCGCCGGTGACACCTGGCTGTGGCTGGCGACCCTGATGCTGCTTGGCGGTGCGGTCGGCAAATCCGCCCAGCTGCCACTGCAGACCTGGCTGGCCGACGCCATGGCCGGCCCGACCCCGGTTTCGGCACTGATTCACGCCGCCACCATGGTCACCGCGGGCGTCTACCTGATCGCCCGTACCAACGGCCTATTCCTGCTGACCCCGGAGATCCTCGAGCTGGTCGGCATCGTTGGCGGCGTGACCCTGGTGCTGGCAGGGTTCGCGGCACTGGTGCAGACCGACATCAAGCGTATCCTCGCCTACTCGACCATGAGCCAGATCGGCTACATGTTCCTGGCCCTGGGCGTTGGCGCCTGGGACGCGGCGATTTTCCACCTGATGACCCACGCCTTCTTCAAGGCCTTGCTGTTCCTCGCCTCCGGCTCGGTGATCCATGCCTGCCACCACGAGCAGAACATCTTCAAGATGGGCGGCCTGTGGAAGAAGCTGCCCCTGGCCTACGCCAGCTTCATCGTCGGTGGCTCGGCCCTGGCGGCGTTGCCGCTGATCACCGTGGGCTTCTACTCCAAGGACGAAATCCTCTGGGAAGCCTTCGCCAGCGGCAACTCCGGCCTGCTCTACGCCGGCCTGCTGGGCGCCTTCATGACCTCGATCTATACCTTCCGGCTGATCTTCATCGCCTTCCATGGTGAGCAGAAGACCGAAGCCCATGCCGGTCATGGTATCGCCCACAACCTGCCGCTGCTGGTACTGATCGTGCTGTCGACCTTCATCGGCGCCTGGATCACCCCGCCGCTGGCTGGCGTTCTCCCCGAGAGCGCCGGCCATGCCGGTGGCGAAGCCAAGCACAGCCTGGAAATCGTCTCGGGCTGCATCGCCCTGGCCGGCATCCTGCTGGCCGCCATGTTGTTCCTCGGCAAGCGCAGCTTCGTGACCTCCGTCGCCAATAGCGCGCCGGGTCGTTTCCTGTCGGCCTGGTGGTTCGCCGCCTGGGGCTTCGACTGGCTTTACGACAAGATTTTCGTGCAGCCGTACCTGTTCCTGTGCCGCGTGCTCGCCCGCGACCCCATCGACGGTGCCATCGGCATCGTCCCGCGCCTGGCGCGTGGTGGTCATGGCGTATTGAGCCGCAGTGAAACCGGGCATCTGCGCTGGTACGCCATCTCCATCGCCGGGGGTGCCGTGCTGGTGCTCGCCGCCGTGATGATGGCCTGACCGATGATCCCGAATACTTTTTCTAAGGAACCCCGTCAGTCATGATTCTGCCTTGGCTAATCCTGATCCCCTTTATCGGCGGCCTGCTGTGCTGGCAGGCGGAGCGCTTCGGCGGAACTCTGCCACGCTGGATCGCGCTGCTGACCATGTCCCTGCTGTTCGGCCTAGGCCTGTGGCTGTGGGGTACCGGCGACTTCAGCCTGGCGCCTGCGCCGGGCGCCGAACCACGCTGGGCCCACGAGTTCCAGATGCGCTGGATCGAGCGTTTCGGTATCAGCATCCATCTGGCGATGGATGGCCTGTCGGTATTGATGGTTACCCTGACCGGCCTGCTCGGCGTGCTCTCGGTACTCTGCTCGTGGAAAGAGATCCAGAACCGCGTTGGCTTCTTCCATCTCAATCTGATGTGGATCCTCGGCGGCGTGGTCGGCGTGTTCCTGGCCATCGACCTGTTCCTGTTCTTTTTCTTCTGGGAAATGATGCTGGTGCCGATGTATTTCCTCATCGCGCTCTGGGGTCATAGCGGCAGCCCTGGCAAGAGCCGCATCAATGCGGCCACCAAGTTCTTCATCTTCACCCAGGCCAGCGGCCTGGTGATGCTGGTGGCGATCCTGGGCCTGGTGTTCGTGCACTTCAACCAGACCGGCGTGTTCACCTTCAACTATGCGGACCTGCTCAAGACCGAGCTGTCCCATGGCACCGAGTACCTGCTGATGCTGGGCTTCTTCATCGCCTTCGCGGTGAAGTTCCCGGTGGTGCCGCTACACTCCTGGCTACCGGATGCTCACGCTCAGGCGCCGACCGCGGGTTCCGTGGACCTGGCCGGTATCCTGCTGAAAACCGCCGCCTACGGCCTGCTGCGTTTCGCCCTGCCGCTGTTCCCCAATGCCTCGGCCGAGTTCGCGCCGATCGCCATGTACCTGGGCGTGTTCGCGATCATCTACGGCGCGCTGCTGTCCTTCGCGCAGACCGACATCAAACGCCTGGTGGCCTACTCCAGCGTGTCGCACATGGGCTTCGTGCTGATCGCCATCTACTCCGGCAGCCAGATCGCCCTGCAGGGCGCGGTGGTACAGATGATGGCCCACGGCCTGTCGGCTGCCGCGCTGTTCATCCTCTGTGGCCAGCTGTACGAGCGCCTGC
Organism: Pseudomonas sp. URMO17WK12:I2; assembly: GCF_003253735.1. Classification (GTDB taxonomy): domain Bacteria; phylum Pseudomonadota; class Gammaproteobacteria; order Pseudomonadales; family Pseudomonadaceae; genus Aquipseudomonas. The sequence goes on from NZ_QKYW01000003.1 coordinate 363,283, forward strand.
ATACCCGTGACATGCGTGAAATGGGTGGCATCTGGGCGCGTATGTCCTGGTTGCCGGCACTCAGCCTGTTCTTCGCCGCCGCCGCACTCGGCCTACCGGGTACCGGCAACTTCGTCGGCGAGTTCCTGATCCTGATCGGCAGCTTCCCGACCGCGCCGTGGGTTACCGTGATTGCTGCGACCGGTCTGGTACTGGGCTCCGTTTATTCGCTGATCATGATTCACCGCGCGCATTTCGGCCCGGTGAAGAACGACAGCCCACTGCCCGGCCTGCAATTTCGTGAACTGAGCATGGTGCTGTGCCTGGCCGTGCTGCTGATCCTGCTCGGCGTTTACCCGCAGCCGGTGCTCGATACCTCCGCCGCCAGCATGCAAGGCGTGCAGCAGTGGTTCAGCGGCGCCCTCAATCAACTCGCTTCGGGCCAGTAGACGTTATGGAACATCACGCTGTGCAATTCACCACCCAACACCTGATCGCCCTGCTGCCGCTGCTGGTCACCTGCGCCACCGTGGTGGTGGTGATGCTGGCCATCGCCTGGAAGCGCAGTCACTCGATGACCTTCGTGCTGTCGGTGATCGGCCTCAACGCCGCCCTGCTGTCGCTGCTGCCGACCATCGGTGTCACCCCGCTGCAGGTCACCCCGCTGATGCAGATCGACACCTTCGCCTGCTATTACATGGCGCTGGTGCTGATCGCCACCCTGGCCTGCGTAACCCTGACCCACGCCTACCTGGGCGAGGCCAAGGTCAACGATGGCCAGACCAAGGGCTACCCGCGCAACCGCGAAGAGATGTACCTGCTGCTGCTGCTCTCCGCCGCCGGCGGCCTGGTGCTGGTCAGCACCGAGCATCTGGCGGGCCTGTTCATCGGCCTGGAGCTGCTGTCGGTACCGACCTACGGGATGATCGCCTACGCCTACTTCAACAAGCGCTCGCTGGAAGCCGGTATCAAGTACATGGTGCTGTCGGCGGCCGGCAGTGCCTTCCTGCTGTTCGGCATGGCGCTGCTGTATGCCGACGCCGGCAGCCTGAGCTTCGCCGAGATCGGTGCCAGCCTGGCCGGCGCCAGTGGCAGCCAGCTGGTGCAGATCGGCATCGGCATGATGCTCATCGGCCTGGCGTTCAAGTTGTCGATGGTGCCGTTCCACCTGTGGACGCCGGATGTCTACGAAGGTGCCCCTGCCCCAGTGGCCGCGTTCCTGGCCACTGCCAGCAAGGTCGCGGTATTCGCCGTACTGCTGCGTCTGTATCAGCTCTCCCCGGCTACCGCCGGTGGCTGGCTGAACGACCTGCTGACCGTCATCGCCATTGCCTCGATCCTGTTCGGCAACCTGCTGGCCCTGGTGCAGAACAACCTCAAGCGTCTGCTCGGCTATTCGTCCATTGCCCACTTCGGTTACCTGCTGGTGGCACTGATCGCCAGCAAGGGACTGGCCGTCGAGGCCATCGGTGTGTACATGGCCACCTACGTGCTGACCAGTTTGGGGGCCTTCGGGGTAATCACCCTGATGTCCACACCCTACAACGGTCGTGACGCCGATGCGCTGTACGAGTACCGCGGCCTGTTCTGGCGCCGCCCTTACCTGACTGCGGTGCTCACCGTGATGATGTTGTCGCTGGCCGGTATTCCGCTAACTGCCGGCTTCATCGGCAAGTTCTATGTGATTGCCGCGGGCGTGCAGGCGCAGTTGTGGTGGCTGATCGGTGCGCTGATCCTGGGTAGCGCCATCGCGGTGTTCTACTACCTGCGGGTGATGGTGACGCTGTTCCTCAACGAGCCGAACCTGCAGCGCCACGATGCACCGTTCAACTGGGGCCAGCGTGCCGGCGGCATCATGCTGATGCTGGTAGCGGCCCTGGCCTTTATACTCGGTGTTTACCCGCAGCCGCTGCTGGATCTGGTTCAGCAGGCTGGCTTGGCCACTGCGGCGCTCTGATCCACGCGCGACGAAAAACGGCTGCCATTGGGCAGCCGTTTTTGTTTGTGCGCTATGGATAGCGCGAGCCCACTCACGTTCTGGCGCCTACTCCCTGGATTCACTTCGTTTCACACAGGCTACGAGTCGGTGACCGAGCTTTCGTAGCCTGCTGCTGAGCACATCGATGCGCAGAGAGCGGGCTAAAAGATGCCCTGATTCGCTCGCCCACTCCCGGGTTTCGCAGCGCTCTAAGGCTACCTTCCGAGTGATAAAGAAAAACGGCTGCCTTCAGGCAGCCGTTCTGGTTGGCGCAGGCTGTTATTCGGGCAATCTTACGGTCTTCTTGCCTGCAGCGAACAGGTTCCAGCTGGCGACGAACAGTGCGGCGACCAGCGGCCCCAGCACGAAGCCGTTGAGGCCGAACAGCGCCATCCCGCCCAGAGTGGAAATCAGGATCAGGTAGTCGGGCATGCGGGTGTCCTTGCCGACCAGGATCGGGCGCAGGATGTTGTCGACCAGGCCAATCACCAGCACACCGAACAGGATCAGCACCACGCCCTGCCAGATGTCACCGCTGAGCAGCAGGTATAGCGCCACCGGTGCCCAGACGATACCGGCGCCTGCAGCGGGCAGCAGCGACAGGAAGGCCATCAGCACGCCCCACAGCAATGGGCTGGGAATGGCCAGCACCCAGAAGATCAGGCCGCCCAGAGCGCCCTGTACCGCCGCCACGACGATGTTGCCTTTGACCGTGGCGCGTACCACCCGAGTGAACTTGATCTGCAGGCGACGCTTGGTGTTGTCCCCCAGCGGCACGGCCATACGAATGTCACGGGCCAGCTCCTGCCCATCACGCAGCAGGAAGAACAGCAGGTACAACATGATGAAAAAGCTGATTACGAACTGGAAGGTGCCCTGGCCGATGGCGAACACCTTGGTCGCCAGATACTGGCTACCGGCGGCGGCGCCGCTGGTGATGCTTTCCTGCAGATCGTCCATGTTGCCCATGCCGATTCGATCGATCTGCTGCTGCAGGAACGGCGGTAGCATTTCCTTGGTGCTGGTCACGTAGGCCCCGACGTCCAACTCGCCGGAATCGATGCGTTGATAGAGGCTGGTGCCCTCGGCGACCATCGCCGAAGTGATGAAGATCACCGGCAGAATCGCTACCAGCAGGCAGATGATCAGGGTCAGCAAGGCCGACAGGTTGCCGCGCCCGCCGATGCGCCGCGCCATACGCCGTTGCAGCGGCGCGAAGACCACGGCCAGTGCCACCGCCCAGAACACTGCGCCGTAGAACGGCATGAGTATCCAGATGAAGGCGATGGTCACCAGGATGAGCAGGAGGATGAAGGTTTTCTTTTCGAGGGACGTCGTCTGCATGGTCGGATCACAGCAAGGGATATGCCCGTTAGTCTCCGGTGCCGCCGACAAAGTGCACTCTTATTGCAGCGGGCCTCCGTGCCCGATGCGCTGATCAGATGCGGAACTGGCGTACCAGGTTTTCCAGGCCCTGACCGAGATGCGCCAGGCTGCGTGCGGTCTGCGCGCCCAGGCTGGTTTCCTCGGCGACGCTGTCTACTGCACTGGCGATCTGATGCACGCTGCGGTTGATCTCTTCGGCCACCGCAGTCTGCTCCTCGGCTGCACTGGCGATCTGCGCGTTCATGGCATTGATGGTGCCGATCAGCCCGGCGATGGCGTCCAGTGAAGCGCCGGCCTTATTGGCCTGCTCACTGGTCATTTCACCGGCATCGCTGGACTGGCGCATGGCGTTGACCGCCTCGCGCGTGCCGCTCTGCAAGCGGTCGATCATGCCCTGGATCTCCTGGGTACTCTGCTGGGTGCGGCTGGCCAGTGCACGCACCTCGTCGGCGACCACCGCAAAGCCGCGCCCGGCCTCGCCCGCACGCGCCGCCTCGATGGCGGCGTTGAGCGCCAGCAGGTTGGTCTGTTCGGCGATGGAACGAATCACGTCAAGCACGCTGACGATGGAATGAACGTCTTTCTGCAAGGTGTCCAGCGAGGTGCCACTGCCACGAATATCGCCAACCAGGGCATGAATACGGGCGATGCTGCCATCGACCACCTGCTTGGCCACCTGCCCTTCACGGTCCGTCTGCTGCGCCGCCTCGGCAGCTCCCTGGGCGCTCTTGGCCACCTCATGGGCCGCGGCGGACATCTCGTTGATGGCCGTGGCCACCTGATCGGTTTCGTGTCGTTGCCGCTGCATGGCCTGCTCACTGCGTTGCGCCTGGGCCGCCACCTGGCCGACCAGGCCGGTCAGCTGTCCGGTCATTTCGGTGATCTGCCGCACCAGGCCATGCACCTTGTCGACGAAGCGGTTGAACGAGCCCGCCAGCTCGCCCAGCTCGTCACCGCTGGTGACCGGCAGGCGCTTGGTCAGGTCGCCGTCGCCAGCGGCGATGTCGTCGAGGCTGGCCTTGATCTGCTGCAGCGGGCGCAGAAAAGTGTTGGCCAGAATGCCGCCGACCACGCCGAAGATCACCAGCAGCACCGCAGCGATCACCAGAATGCTGGTGATGATGGTACTGACCCGCTGGTCTATCCCGGCGCGCACTTCGAGTATCTGTGCCTCGACGCCGTCCAGGTTGACCGCGGTACCGAGCGCCATGTCCCACTTGGGCAGGTAATAGCTGTAGGCGAGTTTGGGCACCTGGATCGACTCGTTGCCGGGCAACGGCGAGGAATAGTTGACGTAGTAGCTGTTGTCCTTGGCGACGCGCACCAGCTCGCGGTTCACGAACACGCCGTTGACGTCGCGCCGATCATTGAGGCTTTTACCCACATCCACGGGGCTGTCGCTGCGAAACAGCCGCACCACGTTGGAATCGTGGCCGAAGAAGTAACCGTCCTTGCCGTATTTGATCCTGGAGAGGATGGCGATGGCTTGCTTGCGGCTCTCCAGGTCGCCGTTGGGCGCCGCGTCATACAGGCTCTGCACTGCGCCCATGGCGATGGCGCTGTAGTTCTGCAGCTCGTTACGCTTCTCATCGAGCAGGCGCTCGCGGGTTTCGGTGACCTCCTGCTCCGCCAGGCTATACAGCACCTTGGCGGCGGCGCCGCTCAGCACGACGGCGAACAGCAGAACGGGAACCAGGGCCAACAGTACAACTTTGGACTTCAAGGTCAGGCGCATTTTTGTTTTCCTTTGACCAGACAAAGCCAAGGACAGTTGGCTTCCACTCAGGTCATCGGCCGCTGTACGCGAAATCTTGAATACGCAGGCAACGGCAAGAATGCGTTACAGCACCATGGCGGCGACCCAGCCGAATACCAGCAGCGGCAGGTTGTAGTGCAGGAAGGTGGGCACCACGGTGTCCCAGATATGATTGTGCTGGCCGTCGACGTTGAGGCCCGCCGTCGGCCCAAGGGTCGAGTCGGACGCCGGCGAGCCGGCATCGCCGATGGCCCCGGCGGTGCCGACTATGCATACGGTGGCCAGGGGGCTGAAGCCCAGTTGCACGCACAACGGCACGAAGATCGCGGCGATGATCGGTACCGTGGAGAACGACGAGCCGATACCCATGGTCACCAGCAAACCAACCAGCAGCATCAGCAGCACGCCCAGGCCCTTGCTGTCGCCGATCCAGCCGGCACTGGCATCCACCAGCCCCTGGATTTCACCGGTTTCACGCATCACTTCGGCAAAGCCCGAGGCGGCGATCATGATGAAGCCGATCATCGCCATCATCTTCATGCCTTCGGTGAACAGGTCGTCGGTTTCCTTCCAGCGCACGATGCCCGAGGCGGAAAACACCACGAAGCCCAGCAGCGCGCCGATGATCATCGAGTCGAGCCACAACTGGGCAGCAAAGGCGATGGCCACCGCCACGCCAGCGACGATCAGGCTGCGACGGTTGTAGCTGACGTCCACCCGCTCGGTACGCTCGACCCGGGCCAGGTCGTAACTGCGCTTGCCGCGGTAGTTGTAAAGCGCGAGCAGCAGGCCGGTGACCATGCCCAAGGCTGGGATCAGCATGGCGTGGCTGACGTTCACGCCGCTCACGTCCACCCCGCTGCGCACCACGTTGGCGAGCAGGATCTCGTTGAGAAAGATATTGCCGAAGCCCACCGGCAGGAACATGTACGGGGTAATCAGGCCGAAGGTCAGCACACAGGCGATCAACCGGCGGTCTATCTGCAGACGGGTGATCACGTACAGCAGTGGCGGCACCAGGAGCGGAATGAAGGCAATATGAATGGGCAGGATATTCTGCGACGAAATCGCCACTGCAAGCAGCAGGCCGACCAGCAGCCATTTCAGCGCCCCGCCACCACCCTCTTCCTGCCGGCCTACCAGGGTCAGCGCCTTGTCGGCCAGCGCATGGGCCAGCCCGGACTTGGCGATCGCCACCGCGAAAGCGCCGAGCAAGGCATAGGACAGCGCCACGGTGGCGCCGCCGCCCAGGCCCTTGTTGAAGGCTGCCAGCGCGCCGTCCATGCCCAGGCCGCCAATCATGCCGCCAGCCAGCGCGCCAATGATCAGCGCCACCACGACGTGCACCCGGCAAAGGCTGAGAATCAGCATGATGCCGACGGCGGCGATAACTGCGTTCATGAGAGGCTCCTCGAATCACCGCGGGCGCGGCGCAATCAAAAAAGCGTCGCACTCTGCCGGAAGCTGACCTGGGTGTCAAAACCGACGCTGGATGAGCGCTCGTCGGGCCCGGTTCTAAGAAGCTGTACAGGATCTTTTCAGACGACATGAAAGAGGCTGCTGCAAGGCAGGAGCGGACATCGTTGCTTTACCTGTGGGAAAGGGCAATGCCCGTGATTTTTTGCGGGCCTGGCCCGCCCCCACGGGCACTGCGCCCCACTTAGCTGCCAAATCGCCGAGCCTCGGCTTGAAGACTTTGAACAGGTTCTAAGCAAATAGCACAAACGTACTTTGCGCCTTCACCAGCGGGCGTTAGCCTCACGGCCTTTTATCAACGGAGGATCCCATGCTCGATATCGTTCTGATCGCCGGCTCAAGCCGTCCTGACAGCCAATCTGCCAAGGTTGCCCATTTCCTGCGTCAACGCCTGATCACCCTGGGCAAGACCAGCGCAGACAGCAGCCAGGTTATTGACCTGGGTAGCGGCCCACTGCCACTGTGGCCTGCCGAAGACAGCGGCACCTGGGCCGACTATGGCCCGCGCCTGCAGCGCGCCGATGCGGTGGTGGTGATCGCACCGGAGTGGAACGGCATGGCCTGCCCGGCGATCAAGAACTTCTTCATCTATGCCAGCAAGGCCGAACTGGCGCACAAGCCCGGGCTGCTGGTGGGCGTGTCGTCGGGAATCGGCGGCGGCAGCCCGATTGCCGAGCTGCGCAGCTCAAGTTACAAGAACTGTCGAATCAACTACCTGCCCGAGCACCTGATCATCCGCTCGGTGACCAAGGTCCTCAACGAGCAACAGCCGGAGAACGAGGATGACAGCCGTATTCGCGCCCGTATCGATTACGCCCTGGATATCCTGGTCAAATATGGCGAAGCGCTGAAGCCGGTGCGCGCCAGCATCGACCTCAGTGACCCGGCGTTTACCAACGGCATGTAGTCCGCGAGTCCAGAAAGGCGGATCGCCCCGAGTAATCCGCCTGCATGCCCCGGTAGCGCGAGGCGAAACCCGGCAAATCGCTGCCGCAATTATCGAGCGCGCAGCGGCAGCTCGATCCTCACCTGCAAGCCGCCCAGTTCACTGTCATGCAGCGTCAGGGTGCCGTCCCAGGCATCGACGATATCGCGCACGATGCCCAGCCCCAGGCCGTGCCCGGCGGTCTGCTCGTCGAGGCGAATACCGCGGCTGAGCACCTCTTCGCGGCGTTCGCTATCGATCCCCGGGCCATCGTCATCGACGCACAGCACATAGGCCGTATCGGTACGCTCGACGGTCAGGCGCACCTGGCTGTCCGTCCATTTGCAGGCGTTGTCCAGCAGGTTACCCAGCAGTTCCAGCAGATCCTCGCGGTCGCGCGGTAGGCGCAAGTCGGGCGGTGAAGCCTGCCAGCTCAGCTCGATGCCACTGTCGTGGATCATGCCGAGGGTGGCGAACAAACCCGGTAACTCCTCCTGACAGTCGAAATGCGCGCCGGGCAGCGCCTCGCCGGCCAGCCGCGCACGGCCCAGCTCGCGGGCGATGCGCTGCTCGATCTGCTGCAGGTGTTCGAGCAGGTTGTCACGTAGCTCCGGGTGAGCGCGCAGTTCCTCCCGGGAGGCCAGGTTGACCAGTACCGCCAGGGGCGTCTTCAACGCATGGCCCAGGTTGCCGAGGGCATTGCGTGAGCGCTTCAGGGTGTCTTCGGTATGGGCCAGCAGGTGGTTGATCTGCTCGACCAGCGGCTCCAGTTCCTCGGGCACCTGCTCATCCAGCTCCGAGCGCTGCCCTTGCTGCAACTGGGCGATCTGCACGCGGGTCTGCTCCAGCGGGCGCAGCGCACGGCTGACCGCCAGTCGCTGCAGCAGCAGAATCAACGCCAGGCAGCCAAGCCCCAGCCCCAGGCCGATGCGCTGCACCCGCCGGAAGCTGTCCAGCACCGGCGTGTAGTCGCGGGCCACGGAAATGGTCAGGTCCTGCCCGAAGCGCCGGTATTCGCCTCGGAACGTCACCAGCACCTGGTCCTGGGGGCCGTCCTGCAGCTCGGGCTGCAGGCCATCCACCTCGGACGGCTGCAATTCGCTGTCCCACAGCGAACGCGAGCGCCAGCTTTTGTCGCTGAAGTCGATACGGAAATACAGGCCCGAGTACGGCCGCTGATAGGCCGCGCTGAGCCGCGATTCATCAAGTTGGATACCGGACGGCCCGCGCACCAGCGCGATCAACAGCGACTGCGCTTCTTCTTCGAGGCCGGCCTGCATATAGCGCCGCAGGTTGCTGTCGAACAGCCACAGGCAGGTCTGCGCAAGCAGCAGGCCGATGATCAGCAACACGCTGATCAGGCTCAAGCTCAGGCGCCGCTGAATCGACCTCAAGCGGCGCTACCGGTGAACCGATAGCCCTGCCCGCGGCGGGTTTCGATCACCTCGCGGCCAAGCTTGCGGCGCAGGTGATTGACGTGCACCTCGATGACGTTGGAATCGCGCTCGGTCTCGCCATCGTAAAGGTGTTCGGCCAGGTGGCTCTTGGAGAGGATCTGCCCGGTGTGCATCATGAAGTAGCGCAGCAGACGAAACTCTGCAGCGGTCAGTTCGACGACCTGCTCACCACGGCTGACGCATTGCCGGCTTTCGTCCAGGTGCAGCCCGGCGGCCTGCAGCTGTGGCTGGTTGGCCAGGCCGCGGGCCCGACGCAGCAGCGCCTGGATGCGCAGCTGCAGTTCCTCGGGATGGAAGGGTTTGGTCAGGTAGTCATCGGCGCCGGCTTTCAGGCCCTCGATGCGCTCGGCCCAGGAGCCGCGTGCGGTAAGGATCAGCACCGGGGTGACCAGGCCGCCCTGACGCCATTCCTGCAACACCTCAAGCCCCGGTTTGCCTGGCAAGCCGAGGTCGAGAATGATCAGGTCGTAGGGCTCACTGGCACCCTGGTACACGGCATCACGGCCATCGGCCAGCCAATCCACGGCATAGCCCTGGCGGGTCAGTGAGGCGAGCAGTTCATCGGCAAGCGGAACGTGGTCTTCAACCAGCAACAGGCGCATGTCAGTCGTCTACCTCATCCTTCAGGATCTTGCCGTCGTGGGCATCGAGCTCCAGTTCACGAACCACGCCCTCGCGGGTCAGCAGTTCCACTTCATAGACGAAAACATCGTCCTCTTCTTCCAGCTCGGCTTCGAGCAGGGTCGCGCCCGGATAGCGCTCCATGGCGGCGCGCATCAGCTGGTCGAGCGGCAGGATCACGCCACTCAGGCGCAGATCCCGCGCTTCGTCCTGATCAAGGTCACGTGCGCTGGCCGCGCACGTCAGCGCGGCCAGCGAAACGATGCAGATGCAGCGCAAAACGGGGTTGCCTTTCATCAATCATCCTGGTGGTTCTTGAGGATGGTGCCGTTGGTGGCATCCAGCTCGACGTCCCACTTCTGGTTCTGGGCGTCACGGATCTCTACCTGGTAGAGGTAGCGGCCGTATTCTTCCTCGAGCTCGGTATCGCCCAGTTTACCGCCGGGATGGGCGGCAAGGGCAGCCTCGTTGAGTTTCTCGAACGATTGGATGGTACCGGCATCACGCAATTTTAGCGCCTCATCCGGTCCCAGGTCGCGGGCCTGGGCAATTCCCGCGGTGGTGGTGAGTGCGACAACGGCAAACAGGGCAGTCAGTTTGTTCATGGTGATCTCCTGAGTAATCGTGTTTCGACGATGTTCAGGTTAAGGGGGGCGACTTAATTCAACCTGAATTGCGCCACAGACCCGCACCGGCCACCGCTCTATACTGGCGCCTCTTCAGCGGAGGTCGGCATGAGCGCCATTCAGATCAAATTCCCTGCCCTCACCCTCAAGGCCGGCCAGCGCGCTCTGACGCGCATTCGCGAGCGAGGCCTGCAACCCGGCGATGTCGGCACGCTGCCCGGCGCGGCAGGCGGGCCCAAGGCGCTGGGCATTCAGGGGCTGGATATCGCCTTGTTTGGCGATTGGTTGGCCCGGGCGCCGCGCGAGCGCTCGCTTATCGGCGCGTCCATCGGTTCCTGGCGTTTCGCCAGCGCCTGCCTGCCAGACCCAGCGGCTGCGCTGCAGCGCCTGGGCGAGCTGTACACCGGCATGCGCTTCGCCAAGGGCGTGAGCATCAGTCAGGTGACCGAGCGTTGCGTGCGCATGCTCGATGAGCTGTTGCAGCACCAGGATGCCGCGGTGCTCGACAACCTCCACTACCGGCTCAACATCGTGGTGGTGAAAAGCCATGGCCGGCTTGCCGAGGACGACCGCCGCTCGCTGGGCCTGGGCCTGTCGTCGGTGATCGGCAGCAACCTGCTCGGCCGCCCTCGTCTGGCCCGCCATTTCGAGCGGGTGATCCTGCACGACGCGCGTCTGGCGCCGCCACTGCATCCGCTGACCGATTTTCCTTCACGCTGCCTGCCGCTGGATGTCGGCAACCTGCGCCAGGCCCTGTTGGCCTCCGGCTCGATTCCTTTCGTGATGCAGGGCGTGCGCGACATTCCGGGCGCCGGCCCCGGCACCTACCGTGACGGCGGCCTGCTGGATTACCACCTGGACCTGCCCTACAGCGGCGATGACGTGGTGCTCTACCCGCACTTCACTGATCGCATCATTCCCGGCTGGTTCGACAAGGGCATGCCCTGGCGCCGAGGCGATGCCATGCGCCTGCAGAACGTGCTACTGCTGGCCCCTTCGCGTGACTACCTGGCCCGCCTGCCCTTCGGCAAGCTGCCGGATCGCAAGGATTTCACCCGTTTTCTGGGAGACGACGCCGGGCGTGAGCGCTACTGGCGCCAGGCGATGGATGAGAGCCGGCGCCTGGGCGACGAGTTTCTCGAGTTGACCGAAACGGGCCGTCTGGCCGAGCACCTGGCACCGCTGTAGACGATTTCGCCTTTCGCGGGGGACTGTCAGGAAACCGGCAATAATTGATCTGGCGGAATTAACCGCTTGGCCCCGTTAATAAAAATCTGAACTTAACGGAACTGATCAGCAGGGCTATTTTCCTATTGAATGTTGATGTCATTTGCGGTGGGTAGGCAGTAAGCGCATTGCCTGAACGCGTGCCGCCACCCTTGAAAACTTTGACGCTCGTCAACTTCACAATTTAATTTTCAGTTTTTTTGAAAATTAATTTAATTGGATGTGACTTGCAGGGCTCATCGAACCATCAACAGCTAGGAACGTCAGCGTTGAACATGCACGCTGACACTATGATTCATTGGGAAACACTCGGAGAACCGACCCCATGAACGCTTCGCTGCGTTTCAATGATGCACTGCTGATTGCCGACCGCGCCTTTCAACCTTTCCACTGCGTGGCCTGGGCGCCGCAGGACGGTACCGGCGTACTGAACCTGACGATCGTCGACCGTACCAACACGCCGCTGATCGACCGTGCGCAACTCACCAGCAGCATCTACAGCGACCCTCAGGAGCTGGCCAAAGCCCTGAAAAAGTCCCGTGACGAGCTAAGCCGCAAAGGCTTCGATCTCGCCCCCTGGAGCATGCCGGAATAACCCCCGGCGCCCCTGCCCCGCGCGTTTAAAGTTGCCGCACCCGCGGGTGCGGCAACTTGTCCCAGCTATAAACCAGCTATAAAACCTGCTGTCAGCAAATCACGCTGCTTTTCATTTCTGCATTTGCCTCGTTGCGCTCATTAAAGTCTGAACTTCCCGTGGTTTTCGACGGGCTAAGTCTTTAACTGTTGCCATGAGCCGACCGGCATGCGAAACCTCGCTATAAACCTGCCGCCCACTTCGACTAGCGCTGCCGTTTACCCGGCCCAACGCTTGTACCCGTCTGCCCGGTGTGTGATTGGGGAAACGACGCGATGACCAGCCTGTCGGTAGCCCCCGAACTGCCCAACGACCTGCACTACGTCGACGATCGCGCGCCTGGCATTACCCGCCGCAAGCTGCGCGGCAAGTTCTGTTACTTCGACCCCCATGGCGAACGCATCCGTGATGCGCAGGTGATCGCCCGCATCAATGCCCTGGCGATACCGCCAGCCTATGTGGACGTGTGGATCTGCCCGGATCCCAAAGGCCACCTGCAGGCAACCGGCCGTGATGCTCGCGGCCGCAAGCAGTACCGTTATCACCCGCGCTGGCGTGAAGTACGCGACACCGACAAGTACGCCAACCTGCTGCTGTTCGGCAAAGCGCTGCCCAAACTGCGCCAGACCATAGAACAGCACCTGCTGCTGCCCGAACATGGCCGTGAAAAGGTCATGGCCACCGTGATCACCTTGCTCGACAACACGCTGATCCGGATCGGCAACGTACGCTACGCCAAGGAAAACCGCTCCTACGGGCTGACCACCCTGCGTAACCGGCATGTCGAGGTACAGGGCAGTGCCATTCGCTTCCATTTCCGTGGCAAGAGCGGTATCGAACATGAGGTGGAAGTCAGCGACCGCCGCCTGGCGCGCATCATCCGCCGCTGTCTGGAGCTGCCGGGCCAGCACCTGTTCCAGTACCTGGACGCCAATGGCGAGCGCCACACGGTGACCTCGACGGACGTCAACAATTACCTGCGCGAACTCACCGGCGCCGATTTCACCGCCAAGGATTACCGCACCTGGGCCGGCAGCGCCCTGGCGTTGACGCTGTTGCGCGAACTGGAATGGCAGCCGGAAAGCTCGGCCAAGAAACACGTGGTGGGCATGGTCAAGCAGGTCGCCGAGGAGCTGCGCAACACGCCGGCGGTGTGCCGCAAGTGCTATATCCATCCGGCGCTGATCGAGGCCTTTCATGCCGGCGAGCTGGCCGACCTTCGCCTGGCTGCGGCTCGCAAAGGGCTGCGCAGCGAAGAAAGCCTGCTGATGCGCTTTCTGGAGAAACTGCCCGTCGCCTGAAGGGTGGCAAGATCCGTGGGATTGATGTCATTGCCGCCACGGTCTTTTCTGCCCACACTGGCCTCCTCCATTCAGAGGGGCCACCATGGACGACCGCAAATGCATCGCCGCGCTGATCTACCCGGACTTTATGAGCCTGGATGTGGTGGGTCCGTTGCAGGTGTTCGCGTCCGCCAACGTCGAGCGTAATCGTCAGGGCCTTAGCGATGCCTACCGGCTGCTGATGCTCGCCGACCAGGCAGGGCCGGTGAACAGCTCCGCAGGCATGCGCCTGATAGCTGATGCAGCATGGTGCGACGTGAACCCCGCCAGTCTGGATACCCTGCTGATTCCCGGCGGTTTCGGCGAAACCCGGCAATGTGAAAACCAGCCACTGCTGAGCTGGCTGCAGCAGGCCGAGCCCCATATCCGGCGCCTCGGCTCGGTATGCTCCGGCGCGCTGATCCTTGCCCGCACCGGCCTGCTCGACGGCAGGCGGGTGACCACCCACTGGGCCGATATCGACACCTTGCGCCAACACCACGAGCTGCTGGTCGACAGCGATTGCCTGCACACCTACGACCCGACAGCGGGCGATGGCAGCGAGCACCTGTTCACCTCCGCTGGCGTGACCGCCGGAATCGACCTGGCGCTGGCCCTGGTCGAAGCCGACCTGGGCCGCAGCATGGCATTGGCGGTGGCACGGCGCCTGGTGATGTTCCTGCGGCGCCCGGGCGGTCAGGCGCAGTTCAGCGCCCTGCTCGCACCGGAGCCGAGCCGCACCCCGCGCCTGGCCGAGTTGCTCGAATGGATTCCCAGCAACCTGGGCAGCGACCTGTCGCTCGAAGCGCTGGCGAGCAAGGCGCAAATGACCCCGCGCACCCTGTCCCGGGTATTCGCCAGGGAGCTGGGGACCGGGCCGGCGGGCTACGTGGAGCGCGTACGCCTGGAAGCCGCTCGCAGCCTGCTGCAGGACGCCCAGGCGTCGATCAGCACCGTTGCCCGCCTGACCGGCTTCGGCCACCCGGAAAATCTGCGCCGGGTGTTTCATAAACACCTGTCCATCAGCCCCCAACAATACGCCGAGCGATTCGGCCGGGAGTTCCACCATGCTTGAGTTGCGCCCCAACTGCGAATGCTGCGACCGTGACCTGCCCCCCGAATCCCTGGAGGCGCGCATCTGCTCGTTCGAATGCACCTACTGCAGCGAATGCGCCGATACACACCTGCAGGGGCATTGCCCCAATTGCTCGGGGGAGCTGGTGCGCCGCCCGATCCGCCCGGCAGCCAGGCTGCCGGCCAACCCGCCTTCGACCTTGCGCCTGCTCAAGGCAGGGGGATGCGATGCTGCTGGCGCGTAACCCTGCGCTGCTGATCCTGTTTCTCGCCCAGGCGCTGTACTGGAGCTGCTCGCTGATCGGCATCACCCTCACCGCGCTGATCGGCATGCAGCTGTCGCCCTACAACAGCCTGGCCACCCTGCCCCTGGCGCTGCTGGTGCTCGGTAACCTGCTGGCGACCCACCCGTTGTCACTGTTCATGCAGCGCCATGGCCGCCGGCCCGGTCTGAGTCTGGGCGCTGCAGCAGGGATTGCCGGTGGGCTGATCAGCGCCCTGGGCGTCTGGCTGGGTGATTTCTTGCTGTTCTGCCTCGGTGCACTGCCGATTGGTGTCTATCAGGCCTCCGCCATGTATTACCGCTTCGCCGCCCTGGAGACGGTGGACGACGCCCACAAGGGTCGCGCGACGGCCTGGGTGATTGCCGGCGGTATCTGCGCGGCGCTGATCGCCCCGAGCCTGACGCTCTGGGCGCGCCATGCGCTGAGCACGCCCTTCGTGGGCGCCTACGTGCTGCTGGCCGTGCTGGCACTGCTTGGCTTGCTGTTGCTCAGCGGCCTGCGTGAGGGGGCGATCCCCGTGGCGCCTCGCGGTGACTGGCGTAGCCTGCTGGCTCGCCCGGCAATTCGCTGTGCGCTGGCGGTAACCGCCATTGGCCATGGCTTGATGATTCTGGTGATGAACGCGACGCCGCTGGCCATGAGTTTCTGTGGCCTGCCACTGGAAAGCGCAGCCCAGGTGATCCAGTGGCACATGCTGGGCATGTTCCTGCCCGCGCTGATCGCCGGCCCGCTGGTCGATCGCCTGGGCAGCAAGCCGGTGGCCATGCTGGGTATCGGCTTGCTGGGCTGCAGTGCGTTGGTCGGGCTGAGCGGCCAGGCACAGGTCTATTTCCTGATTTCCTCGCTGCTGCTGGGGATCGGCTGGAACCTGATGCTGGTGGCCGGCACCACCCTGCTGGCCGGCGCCCATGAGCCGGCCGAACGCGGCAAGGCCCAGGGGCTGATGGAATTGGCCAATGGCAGCGTCGCGGCGTGCGCCGCATTCGCGTCCGGGGCACTGATCACCGGCCTGGGCTGGTTTCAGGTCAACCTGGCCATGCTGCCGTTGCTGGTGATCGCACTTGTAGCGCTGCTGGCAAGGGCCAGAACCCCGCTAGCGAACTAGATGCCGAACACGGTTACCTGATTGCGACCGTTGCGCTTGGAGCTGTACAGCGCCTGATCGGCCCACTGGATGACCTGTTGATGATCGTGGCTGGGCTCGCTCAGGTCGGCCACGCCGAGGCTGATGGTGAAGGGAATCACCTGCCCGTCGTGGCTGACCTGCAGGCGCTCGACGATCAGGCGCAGGCGTTCGGCGAACACCCGAGCACCGGCTGCATCCACATCCGGCAGCAACACCACGAATTCCTCACCGCCGTAGCGCCCGGCGATATCGGTATCACGCAGCTGCTCGCGCAGCACCCTGGCCACGCTCTGGATCACCGTGTCACCCGCCTGGTGGCCATAGGTGTCGTTGACCTTCTTGAAATGGTCGATATCGAAGATCACCAGGGCCGCACTGCTGCCGTAACGGCGATGCCGGGCGTGCTCGCGCTTGAGCTCCTCTTCCCAGTGGCCGCGGTTATTCAGCCCGGTGAGCCGGTCAGTACGCGAGAGGTGCTTGAACTGGTCGCTCATGGTCTGCAACTGGCGCTTGTTCACCGCCACACCCGTCACGTCATAGATGATCACGCACAGGTGCTCGATCTTGCTGTTGGTGGCCACCAGCGGCAGGATCGTGGTGTTCTGGTACATGAAATCTTCCTGGCCGGTAATCGGCTGGTAGTTCTTGAAGCGCACCAGGTACGGCCGCTGTTCCCAGATGGTGAAGGCCGGCGTGCCCAGGGTGACGACGTTTTCCACCTTGTTGCGAAACCAGACTTCATCGACCTCGGGGAACAGTTCGAAGAACGAACGTTCGGCGGCATCGCGCGCGGTACGCCCGGAGTGGTTCTCCATGAAGCTGTTCCACACCTCCACGTGGTATTGGCGGTCGAGCACCACCACACCGACATCGATGCTCTGCACGATGGCCAGCAACCAGTGGAAGTCATTTAAATCCATGCTCTCGGCCATGCGGCTTATTCCATCAGGTAGGCGAGTTTGTCGGTCAGCAGCGACACCGAATCCTCGGTGAACAGCAGCAGCAGGTCGAAATGGATGTCATGTCCTTCGATGCTGTAGCTCACCTCAACCGCCAGGGTCTTGCGCCAGCGCTGGCTGTTGATGCGAATCAGCTCGTCGATGGAGGCGTGCTCGCCGAGTATCTGCGGGTGCCCCTGGGAAAAGCTCACGTCGAGTTGCTCGGCGATACCGCTCAGGCACGCGCCGATCAGGATGCTGGACATGTCCAGGAGCATCTCCATGGACGAATGATTGTGCTGCTGCCACTGCATGAGTCTGGCCATGTCGGCCACTTCGGAGTCGTGGAAGATCAGCAGCGCTTCGCCGGCGATGCCCTCACCGATATAACCCTGGCACACCGCGGTCAGGCCGTTGCCACGCTGGGCGTCGGCCAGGGCCATGTGCAGCTCGCTGACCTCGAGGATATTGACGTTGGGAATCGGCAGTTGCACGAACACCCCGAGCACCCTGGCCAGCAACGCCGCCGCACGGCCCATGGCGATGTTGACCACCTCACGGAAGGCATCGCGGAACGACACCTTGGGTTCGGGCAATACCGTGGTGGACGCTACGGCGGCCGTGACAGGCCGCAGAAAGCCGAGTTGATCAAGGGTCTGGCGCAGCAGCTCGGGATCGGCGGGCTTTTTCAGGAATGCCAGGGCACCGAGTTCCTTGACCCGCCGAATCGCCTCCTCCTGCACGTCACCGGACACCACGATGACGTTCTGCGCTCGCCCTTCGGCCTTCAGCGCCGCAAGCACACCGTAACCATCGAGCACCGGCATGGTCAGGTCGAGCAGTAAAAGATCGAAGTGGGCGGCGCGCAGTTGCTCGAGCGCTTCCTCGCCGTTGGCGGCCTGGCTGATGGTTACCGGCCAGTCGGTGGGCAAGGCACGCAGCAGCTGCTTGCGGGCCATGTTGGAGTCATCGCAGACGAGAAGAGATGCTGTGGGCATCGATACGCCTCAAGAGGTGGGCCTGATCAGGCTTGGGCCGCGGCAGTTGCGCCGACAGTGACGCCATCCCTGGGTGCGTTACTGATATTTATAGCAGAGCGCCAGCACGCCTTTGGGTTTTCTACCACTTTGATGAAGTGAAGCATGCTAAAGCACACAAGGCGACCGAAGTCGCCTTGTCATTGCACTCATAGCACTTAGTAATACGCGTTCTCGCGGTTACTGTGGTCGGTCACGTCACGTACGCCCTTGAGCTCCGGAATGCGCTCGAGCAGGGTTTTCTCGATGCCTTCCTTGAGGGTCAGGTCAGCCTGGCCACAGCCCTGGCACCCACCGCCGAACTGCAGCACGGCAATACCCTCGTCCACCACGTCGATCAGGGTGACCTGGCCGCCATGACTGGCCAGCCCGGGGTTGATCTCGGTCTGCAGGTAGTAGTTGATACGCTCGTTGAGCGGGCTGTCTTCGTTGACCATCGGCACCTTGGCGTTTGGCGCCTTGATGGTCAGCTGGCCGCCCATGCGGTCGGTGGCGTAGTCGACCACGGCGTCTTCGAGGAATGGCTCGCTGACCGCGTCGATCCAGGCGGTGAAACTGGCCAGGCCGATCGCCTGATCTTCCGGCTTCTGCTCGCCTGGCTTGCAATAGGCGATGCAGGTTTCCGCGTACTGCGTACCGGGCTGGGTGATGAATACACGAATGCCGATGCCCGGCGTGTTCTGCTTGTTCAGCAGGTCAGCCAGGTAATCATGGGCGGCATCGGTAATGGTAATAGTGCTCATGGCAACTCCTCACGGTCATGTAGCGAAGTGTACGCCAAATGACCGCCGCGAATAAAGTCCTACTATTTTACTCAGGATAAAACCTGCAGCCGTCCGCCCGCTTGCCGCTCGTTCAGCCATGTCTTGGCACGCACGAAAAAACGCTTCTCGATCAGCTCGTAACTGCCCCACGAAGCCAGGGCGATCAGCGGCATGCAGGCGACGATGACTACATAGGGGTTCAGATCCAGGCTGGCCTGCAGGTACCAGCCCAGGGACAGGATGATCACGTGCAGCAGGTACACCGAATACGAGCAATCACCCATGCGCGCCAGCAGGCGGTTGTCCTTGAACCAGGGCTCCATGGCGATGCAGGCCGCGACGATCAGGGCGCTTGGCACACCCCAGTGCAGCAGGCGCATGCTGTTGTCGAAATGATAGATTGCCAGCAGCGAACCGGCGATCACCAGCAGCGGCAGCCACAGCCCCTGACGAATCCAGCCGCGGTTGTAGACCATGCCCAGCAACACGCCGAAGAGAAACTCGTAGACGATGCTGTTGCGGTAGAAGTTGCTCAACCAGGGCTGGGTGGCCAGGAGGCCGAAGATCATCAGCATCACCGCGACAAACACCAGGCGCAGGCGCTGCGGCACCATGAAGGCCAGCGCGAACAGCAGGTAGAAAAACATCTCGTAGTTGAGCGTCCAGCCAACGTTGAGGGTCGGGTAGAGGCCGAAACCCGCCGGGTTCTCGGCAGGGATGAACAGCAGTGAAAGCATCAGGTGATGCAGGTCGAATGCCTGGGTCGGCATCACCGGATTGGCGAACGCGATGATCAGCGCAGCGATCAGCGAGTACAGCCAGTAGGCCGGTACGATACGCAGCGCACGGTTGAGCATGAAGCGCCACGGGGTGATGGTCTTGCCCTGGGTGGACAGGTAGATCACCAGCCCGCTGATGACGAAAAAGATATCGACGCCCACCGCGCCTTTATCGGAAAACAGATGGCCCATGAAACTTTCGGCCTTGAAATCAAAAAACACCTGCATGACATGGTGAAAGACCACTACCCAGGCCGCTAACGCCCGCAATGCCTGCACTGAAATCAGCATAGAACCGCCACTCTTCCTCTCGTTGAAACCGATACGGGGCAGCCCTGAGTAAAGGGCTGCCACAGCGTCCGACCGCAGTAGCGGGAGAAAGATCGGATCAATTGGCCAAGCGCTGCGCGCCGGCCCGTGGCAGTCGTCGTTTGCGCATCAGGCCAAGCAGTTTCAACGCTGGCGGGACAGCTCTAGAGGTTCTGGTAGCGGTTCATGTCCAGCACGCCGGCTTCCAGCGGATCATGCTCGCGGATATGCGCCGTCAGGTCATGGAAGTACTGCCAGAACTGCGGATGGGTACGGCGGATCCCCCAACGCTCGACCACCTTGTCGAAGTCGGCCGGCACCTTGACCTGCTCCATTGCCGCCACGAAATCGGCAACCTCGCGCACCGGTATCGAGAACATGAAGTTCGGGTAGCTGGTCATCACTTCCGGGTAGAGCGTCAGGGTGTCGAGGTCTGCCTGGTAACGCAGCTCCTCGCCAAGCATGAACGCCACATTGCTGTGGGCACGGTTGCGCAGCAGGCTGTAAACCTCGCGGCGACCGCCCCCCTCGACGCGCAGCAGCGTCGCTTCCGGCAGGTGATGAATGACCTTCAACCGTGAAGCCGGCTTGGATGCCAGGCGGCTCAGCGCCTGTTCGGCCTGGCGCAGATCGGCGGGCAGCCCGTCACGGTAGCAATGCTCACCGCCACAGCGATTGATCGGGTCGGGCCGCGCATTGAGCATGGCGAAGCGCTGCAGCAGTTGCCCGGCAAACTGGCCTTTCGGGTTGTCTTCGCCCAACGACAAACCGCTCGGCGTCTTGCGGTCCAGCGGAGAGTAGTCCATCCACGCTTTCAGCTTGCCGCTGTACTGGTACCAGTCGCCAAAGATCGGCTTGCGCGCCTCGGCAGGCATCAGGCGCAGGAAGTTCTGCTCGGCGCCGTTGCGAATCAGGTCGAAGTACAGCCGGGTCTGCGCCTGATGCGAAACGTTGCCGAACACATCGAAATTGACCACCAGCTGGTAGTAGGTGCGCTCGAGCAGCGGGTAGTCCATCCACCACAGCGTCTGCGGGATCTCGCCGACCAGGCCCTTGCGCACCGAGGCACTGTCATACTGGCGGAAGACCGACAACAGGGCGTTGTCATTGCCACGCCAGATATCCGCCCACTGCGGCGCCGGCGCTTCGCTGTAACCCTCGGTGCGCAGCGCCTCGTAGGCATTGCGCTTGTCGCGGTAGCTGCGCCACAGGCCCAGCAGGTCGCCAATTTCATCGAGCTGCCCAGGCATGGCCAGCAGCGGCGTGGCCTCGCCGCGATAGGCCGGGTCGGTGATGAACAGGTCGTGCTGCGGGTCCTGGAAGAACACCCAGAAGTTGTCGCGAATCACATCAGTGGCGATCTGCCCGCGGCACACCGGCCCACGAATAAAGGTGCGCACGAAATACTCGGCGTTATCGAGCATGAACTGGTAGCGCGCCTGGGCCGGTATCGCCTCGAAGGTTTCGAACGGGTTGGAACGGTGCTGTACGCCATAGCCGGGCAGCGAACTCGCCTGCCACTGGCTGGCGAAAAACAGGCTTTTGACCCGGGCCAGCTTTTCGGCGCTCAGCGGATAGGTAATGTGGGTCTTGTGAACGATCACGCCCTGGATCGGCACCAGCCGGTAATAGAAGGCAGTGCCCGGATCGTCATTGGGGCGCCGCGTGGCGATGATGTCCACGGGTTGGCCGCTGGGCGTACGCGAACGAACCAGCTGGAAGAAATGCCCCGGCTCGCCGCCCTGGAAGTCCAGGTGAGCGAGAAACAGGTGCTCGTAGAGCCAGCGGCTGACCAGGCGCTGCTCGTTACCGGCGCCATTGAGAAACGCTTCCCACTGCGCGACCTGCCGGGCTTCTGCGGCGCTGGCCTGCAGCGGCTGCTGATCGACCGGCGCGCCTTGTTGCAGCCAGCGCTGCACGGTCTGGTAATCCTGCTCGGTAAGACCGGTCACCGCGAACGGCATGCCGGCCATGGGATTCTTGCCGGCGAAATCGGCGAACTCGCCAGGCAGCGCACACTGGTTGACCCGGTCGATACCGATGGCCAGCTCGTCTGGCAGCTTGCTGTTGGCGGGCAACGGCGTGGCATGGCCCAGCTCGAGCATGCGCGCCATCAGCGCAGCCTGGCCGCCCTGCTGATCCAGCACCGAATGAAAATCCTTGCGGCGCCAGGCGGGCGCGCCATGGGCATCCATGAACAACCGCGTGGTGTCCTGGGTATGGGTGCGCGTGCCGTCATACACCGTAGCCTTGCTGGCGCCCCGTTCGACACCCTCGCCGCTGCCCAGATTGAGCTGGCAGGGCACGTCGTAGCAGGCGTGGCAGGCCACGCAGTTGTGGGTGAAGATCGGCTGGATATCACGGCTGTAGGAAAGGTTCTGGGCCATTGCCAGCGAACTGATAACGAACAGGCAAACACTCAACAACAGCCGACTGCACATGGTGGCACTTCCACAACAATAGCCGCGCATTCTAGCCGTCTCGCCTGTGCCATCGCTATGCCTGCATGCCCACGCCTGCCGCTTGCAACATGAACATAATTCATGCACAACCGCGCAGCGCAGAAATAGCGTCAGGGTTTGTTATCATCTGCAGCCTTGTCGTAGCCTCCCGTTCAGAGCCTTTTCCATGCCCCTGTCAGATCGCAGCGCCCGCCTCCAAGCACTTCAGCAAGCCCTCAAGGAACGCATCCTGATTCTCGACGGCGGCATGGGCACCATGATCCAGAGCTACAAGCTGGAAGAGGCCGACTACCGTGGCGAGCGCTTCGCCGACTGGCCGAGCGACGTCAAGGGCAACAACGACCTGCTGCTGCTCAGCCAGCCGCAGATCATCGCGGCGATCGAGAAGGCCTACCTGGATGCCGGCGCCGACATTCTGGAAACCAACACCTTCAACGCCACCCAGGTGTCCCAGGCCGATTACGGCATGGAGTCGCTGGCCTACGAGCTGAACCTCGCCGGTGCCCGCGTGGCCCGCGAAGTGGCCGATGCCAAGACCCTGGAAACCCCGGAGCGCCCGCGCTTCGTCGCCGGCGTGCTCGGCCCGACCAGCCGTACCTGCTCGATCTCCCCGGACGTCAATGACCCCGGCTACCGCAACGTCACCTTCGACGAGCTGGTGGAGAACTACACCGAAGCCACCCGCGGCCTGATCGAAGGCGGCGCCGACCTGATCCTGATCGAGACCATCTTCGATACGCTGAACGCCAAGGCGGCGATCTTCGCCGTACAGCAGGTGTTCGACGAAGATGGCGTCGAGCTGCCGATCATGATTTCCGGCACCATCACCGACGCTTCCGGCCGTACGCTGTCCGGGCAGACCACCGAAGCCTTCTGGAACTCGGTGCGCCACGCCAAGCCAATCTCCGTCGGTCTGAACTGCGCCCTTGGTGCCAAGGACCTGCGCCCGTACCTGGAAGAATTGTCGACCAAGGCCGACACCTTCGTGTCCGCCCACCCCAACGCCGGCCTGCCGAACGCCTTCGGTGAGTACGACGAGAGCCCGGCGGAAATGGCCGCGGTGGTCGAGGAGTTCGCCGCCAGCGGTTTTCTGAACATCATCGGCGGCTGCTGCGGCACCACGCCGGGGCATATCCAGGCCATCGCCGAAGCGGTCGGCAAATATCAGCCCCGCCCGATTCCGGAGATTCCCAAGGCCTGCCGGCTGTCAGGCCTGGAGCCGTTCACCATTGATCGAAACTCGCTGTTCGTGAACGTCGGCGAGCGCACCAACATCACCGGTTCGGCCAAGTTCGCCCGGCTGATTCGTGAAGAGAATTACACCGAGGCCCTGGAGGTCGCCCTGCAGCAGGTGGAAGCCGGCGCCCAGGTGATCGACATCAACATGGACGAGGGCATGCTCGACTCCAAGGCGGCCATGGTTCGCTTCCTCAACCTGATCGCCGGCGAGCCGGATATTTCCCGTGTGCCGATCATGATCGACTCCTCCAAGTGGGAAGTGATCGAAGCGGGCCTGAAGTGCATCCAGGGCAAGGGCATCGTCAACTCGATTTCCATGAAGGAAGGCGTCGAGCAGTTCAAGCACCACGCCAAGCTGTGCAAGCGCTACGGCGCTGCTGTGGTGGTGATGGCCTTCGACGAAGTCGGCCAGGCCGACACCGCCGCACGCAAGCGCGAGATCTGCCAGCGCAGCTATGACATTCTCGTGCACGAAGTGGGCTTCCCGCCGGAAGACATCATCTTCGACCCGAACATCTTCGCAGTCGCCACCGGTATCGAGGAACACAACAACTACGCGGTGGACTTCATCGAAGCCTGCGCCTTCATTCGCGACAACCTGCCCTACGCCTTGAGCTCGGGTGGTGTGTCCAACGTGTCGTTCTCGTTCCGCGGCAACAACCCGGTGCGCGAGGCGATCCACTCGGTGTTCCTCTACTACGCCATCCAGAACGGCCTGACCATGGGCATCGTCAACGCCGGCCAGCTGGAAATCTACGACGAGATCCCCAAAGAACTGCGTGATCGCGTCGAGGACGTGGTGCTCAACCGCACGCCGGGCGGCACCGACGCCCTGCTGGCCATCGCCGAGAACTACCGTGGCGGCGGTGCCGTCAAGGAAGTCGAGAACGAAGAGTGGCGCTCGCTGCCGGTCGACAAGCGCCTCGAGCACGCCCTGGTCAAGGGCATCACCGCGTTCATCGTCGAAGACACCGAAGAGTGCCGCCAGCAGTGCGCGCGCCCCATCGAGGTCATCGAGGGCCCGCTGATGAGCGGCATGAACATCGTTGGCGACCTGTTCGGCTCGGGCAAGATGTTCCTGCCCCAGGTGGTCAAGTCCGCCCGGGTCATGAAGCAGGCCGTGGCCCACCTGATCCCGTTCATCGAAGCGGAGAAAGGCGACAAGCCGGAAGCCAAGGGCAAGATCCTCATGGCCACCGTGAAGGGCGACGTGCACGACATCGGCAAGAACATCGTCGGCGTGGTGCTCGGCTGTAACGGCTACGACATCGTCGACCTGGGCGTGATGGTGCCGGCGGAAAAGATCCTGCAGACCGCCATCGCCGAGAAGTGCGACATCATCGGCCTGTCCGGGCTGATCACCCCGTCGCTGGACGAGATGGTGCATGTGGCCAAGGAAATGCAACGCCAGGGCTTCAAGCTGCCGCTGATGATCGGTGGCGCCACCACCTCCAAGGCGCACACCGCGGTGAAGATCGACCCGCAGTACAGCAACGACGCGGTGGTCTACGTGACCGACGCCTCGCGCGCCGTGGGCGTGGCCACCCAGCTGCTGTCCAAGGAACTCAAACCCGACTTCGTGCAGCGCACCCGCGACGATTATGTAGTGGTGCGCGAACGCACCTCGGCCCGCGCCTCGCGCACCGAGCGCCTGAGCTACGAAAAGGCCGTCGCCAACAAGCCGAGGTTCGACTGGGCGGGCTATACCGCGCCGAAGCCGAGCTTTACCGGCGTCAAGGTGCTGGAAGACATCGACCTCAACGTACTGGCCGAGTACATCGACTGGACGCCGTTCTTCATCTCCTGGGACCTGGCCGGCAAATACCCGCGCATCCTCACCGACGAAGTGGTCGGCGAAGCGGCCACCAGCCTGTTCAACGATGCCAAGGTGATCCTGCGCAAGCTGATCGACGAGAAACTGATCAAGGCCCGCGCCGTGTTCGGCTTCTGGCCCGCCAACCAGGTGCGTGACGACGATATCGAGGTGTACGGGGAGAACGGCGAGCAGCTCGCCACCCTGCACCATCTGCGCCAGCAGACCATCAAGCCGGACGGCAAGCCGAACCTGTCCCTGGCCGACTTCGTTGCACCAAAGAGCAGCGGCGTGACCGACTACGTCGGCGGTTTCATCACCACCGCCGGCATCGGCGCCGAGGAAGTCGCCAAGGCCTACGAGGCCAAGGGCGACGATTACAACTCGATCATGGTCAAGGCACTGGCCGATCGCCTCGCCGAAGCCTGCGCCGAATGGTTGCACGAGCAGGTGCGCAAGGAGCACTGGGGCTACCAGCCGGACGAGCACCTGAGCAATGACGAGCTGATCAAGGAAGCCTACAAGGGCATCCGCCCTGCCCCTGGCTACCCGGCCTGCCCGGACCACACCGAAAAAGCCACGCTATTCAAACTGCTCGACCCCGAGGCCGACTACCACAAGGCCGGCAAGAGCGGCGTGTTCCTCACCGAGCACTATGCGATGTTCCCGGCGGCGGCAGTCAGCGGTTGGTACTTCGCCCACCCCGAGGCGCAGTACTTCGCCGTGGGCAAGGTCGACAAGGATCAGATCGAGCGCTACACCGAGCGCAAGGCGCAGGACATCACCGTCAGCGAACGCTGGCTGGCGCCCAACCTCGGCTACGACGACTGACCTAACACCAGGACCGCGCGGTAACGGCCGCCGGGTTCTTTCTCTGCAAGGACGTAACCATGTACTACCGACTACCCGCGCTTTTGCTGTGCGCCCTGCTTACCGGCTGCGGCACCATCGCCTTCGACCCACCGGTGTTCGAGCTGGCGTCGTCGAAGATTGCCGATTTTCCGGTCAAAGGAACGGTCGCCATCGAAAATGCCCAGCCCGCCACCGAGCCGGTGATCCTGCACTCGCAAAGCGGCACGCGCTTGCAATCGAATTACCACGAAGTCACCAGGACCATGGTTACCCAGGCCCGCTTCGAACTTGCCCGTCACGGCAAGATGAGCACTGGAAGCGACAAGCGCATCGACCTTAAGGTCACCCACCTGGAAAGCCGCTACATCTTCTTTTACTGGAAAGGCACCATGACCTTCACTGTCAGCCTGGGCGACGGCCAGCGTTTCGAGATGACCGTCAATCACGCCACGGGCGCCAGTGCCCAGCAAGACCTCAGTGGTTCGATCGCCGATGGTGTGGTGGCGCTCTACAAGGATCCGCGGGTACTCGCCTACCTGGCGCACTGATCTGATTAACCGACGGGACTGCCATGACCAATACGCCGATCTACCTGCTCGACCAACTGGAAACCTCCGACATGCTGGTCATCGACGGCCTGCACGCCTTCGATTTCCAGCTCGACGACGCGCTTCTCGACCAGGCCGACGCCGCCGCTGAAGCGGGCGAGCCGTTCGCCAGCGAAACCGTGGTGCTGACCATCGACGCTCAGGATGGCCGCGAACGCAAACGCTGGCAGTTCAGTTACAACGCGGTGATGGAAGCCGGGTACGAGGCTGGCGATGATAGTTGGCTGATCGACGGCCATCGTTTGGTCTGCCTGGCCGCTGTCAGCGCTGAAGCCGACTAGGTTCGGCAAGTACCGAATGGCCTCTTGCCGATGAGCCTGGATACCCACCAATCCGTGTACCGGGAAAAGCTGATCGAGCATCTGTTCGTCGCAGAGATGCTCAAGCTTTCCTGGCTGAAGTACGGCGCAACACTGGAAGTATCCCACTCACTACTTGACCGCTCGGGCCACGATATCGTGCTGGAAGCGGATAGCGTTGTCCGTCATATCCAACTCAAGACTTCGGCTATTTCGGCGGTTACTGCCAGTCAGAACATTCACATAGATCTGGCACGCAAACCATCAGGCTGCGTGATCTGGATTCAATTCGATCCAAACAGCATGGCGCTTGGGCCGTTCCTGTTCTTCGGTGGTTTGCCAGGCGAGCCACTTGCCGATCTACAAGCGTTCAAAGTCGCCAAGCACACCAAGGCGAACGTCAAAGGCGTCAAAGCTGAGCGACCGAATATTCGTGTGGTGCCGCGAGCTAGCTTTGCTCGATGCGAGTCCATCGAGGCCTTATACGCCGAGCTGTTTGGCTCGCAGCAGCGATAGCGGCTCAAGGTCAGAAGCTCGCTTCAGGCAGGCCTTATGACAAGTCCGACGACGAGCGACGCACCAGCTTGATCGAGTGCTTGAGCGTCGGCTTGCGCGTTACGCTGATCGCCTTGCGCGTCACCGTATCGATGGTGATATTCCAGAAACCGCTGCTGGGCACGGTGATCTTGGCCGGGAACTTGTCGAACGCGCCGCCATGGTAGGTGTGGCGGCCGCCATTCTTGAAACTGCGAAAGTTCGCATCGTTCATCAGGCGGATATTGCAGGGTTGCGAGCATTCGATGACGACCAGATCGTCTTCGTTGAGGTGCTCGCGCTGGTGGATGTACTTCATCAAGCGCTCCTCAGGGGTTTCAGGGCGCTAGCATGACTCACCAGCCGTCCGACAGCAAAGCCCGCGACCGATCCAGCCCCAGATAGCTGGCGAGAATGCGCTGCCAGCTGCCGTCGCGGCGCATGTCGGCGAAGGCGGCGCTCATTTGCCGAGATAACCTGCTGGCACCTTCCAGCTTGAGGCTGCCGGCGATATGGCTGCGGGTATTGCTCAACGGCTTGCCGAGCCGCAGCGGCGCCTGGGCGTCCAGCTCATGCCAGAGGTACAACGCCCGCAGGTCGATTTCATACCAGGCCACCACCCGGCCACTGCGCAACAACTCGGCAGCCTGTTGCGGGTCGGTGACTTCCACCACGCGCTGATCACCGCTGCGGATTCGCTTGATTTCATCGGCCCGCGGGGTGCCGGCCATCACCGCCACCGGGCCGGCCTGCAGGGCGTCGCCCAGGGTGTCGAACGTACGGTCGAGGCTGACCAGCACATAGGGCGTGGGCAGCACGTCGAGCAACCAGACGAAGCCTGCCTCCCGGTCGGGGGTGCGGCCCAGATTGAGCACGATGCCATGGGGGTCGCTCTCGGCTTCACTCAGTACCCGACGCCAGGGCAAGCTGCGAAACACGCATTGCTGTGCAGTGCGCGTGCACAGCTCATGCATCAGCTCGCCGAACAGCCCGGCACGCTTGGCCACGCCATCGGCAAATGGCATCTGGCCCTGGCCGACATAGACGTTCAGCGGCTCGCCCTGCACCCCGACAGCGCCACCCAGCGTGGTCGCCAGCACCAGCATGCAGGCGGCGCGACGACCACGGGCCATGACCTCATTTATGCACACGCGCCAATTCCATCCGATCACAGAAGCCAAGACGGGGCGCAGTGTGCATCAGCGCCTGGCAAATGCCTATCAGCCCAATGCCGTATCTAAGAACATCATCACAGCAAATCCACCCATCAGCCCCAGGGTCGCGGCTGTCTGGTGGCCATTGCGGTGCGTCTCGGGAATGATCTCGTGGGAGACCACGAACAGCATGGCGCCCGCCGCCAGACCGAGGCCGACGGGATAAGCCAGTGCGTAACTGCTGGACATGCCGACACCCACCAGCGCTCCCAGCGGTTCCATCAAGCCGCTGGCCGCGGCGATCAATGCCGCGCGCAACGCCGATATACCGATGGTGCGCAGGGCCAGGGCGACCGCCAGGCCTTCGGGAATGTCCTGAATCGCAATAGCGGACGCCAGGGGAATGCCGACCTGCATGTCATCGGCTGCGAAGCCCACGCCGATGGCCATGCCCTCGGGCAGGTTATGCAGGGTGATGGCGAACACGAACAGCCACACGCGGCTCAGCCGGCTGCTGTGCGGCCCTTGAGCGCCTGCACTTTCATGCTCGTGGGGCGTGAAGTGGTCAAGCCCCAACATCAGCAATACGCCAAGGGCAAGCCCGAGCACCACCGTCGCCGCCCCCCGCATACCGCTGCCGGTCAGGCTCTCGGCCGCCTCCAGGCCCGGCAGAATCAACGAAAAGGAGCTTGCCGCGAGCATCATGCCCGCTGCGAATCCCAGCATGCTGTCCTGGGTCTTGACGCTGATACTCCCCAACGCCAGGGCCGCGAGCGCGCCCAGGGTGGTGGCCGCGAAACCGGCCCCACCGCCATACAGGGCATGGCGAATGCGTTCCGGATGCCCGCCATCGAATATGTTGAACAGACTGCTCACCAGCAGCCACACCACGACCAGCAAGGCGACGCCCAGGCCAGCCGCGACCCAGGGCGACTCACGCACCTGGGACATCCACGCCTGCAGGAAGCCATTGCGCTCGGAAAGCGTTTGCATAAAACCTCTGTGATCAACCCCGAAAATAGGCGGCGGTAACGGGCTGCCTGTTTAGTGCGACAAGTGGATTATCGTCCGCGTTTCACCTCTATGCTGCGCGGTCTTCACGCCCCATAAAGAATCGCGAAAGAGCGGACGATTCTCATTCAAGAAAGCTCTGAGACCCAGCCGTGGCGGCCGCTGGCAGTGATCCGACGGCACAGTTATGCATGTTTTCTTGCTTAGCTCCAAAAGTTCTTTTCTTATACTTAAACATCACTTTTGCGCATAAACCTGAACTGGTATGGTGCTCCGGCTCCGAACCAGGAGTGCGCGGCCGTGCGCGCAGATTTGCTGTAACAGGTCATCGAAGCATTGTAAGTGACGGCTTGCCAGAGCCACTCAGTCAACGAACGGCAATCCGTTCGCGGCTGATCCAAGCCGCACTGTCGCGCCGCAATCGCCTTTCATCGATCTGGCAAGCAGCCTGATAACAGGATTCCCATGTACGTATACGATCAGTACGACCAGAAAATCGTCGAGGACCGCGTCAAGCAGTTCCGCGATCAAACCCGCCGTTTCCTCAGTGGCGAACTGAGCGGCGAAGAATTCCGTCCGCTGCGGCTGCAGAACGGTCTGTACATCCAGCGTTTCGCGCCCATGCTGCGCATCGCCGTGCCTTACGGCCTGCTCTCCTCCACTCAGGTGCGCATGCTGGCGAAGATCGCCCGCGACTACGACAAGGGCTACGCGCACATCAGCACCCGCCAGAACGTACAGTTCAACTGGCCTGAACTCGAAGACGTGCCAGAGATTCTCGCCGAGCTGGCTACCGTGCAGATGCACGCCATCCAGACCAGTGGCAACTGCATCCGCAACACCACCACCGACCAGTTCGCCGGCGTTGCCAAGGACGAAATCGTCGACCCGCGCCCCTGGTGCGAGATCATCCGTCAGTGGTCGACTTTCCATCCCGAGTTCAGCCACCTGCCGCGCAAGTTCAAGATTGCCGTCAACGGTGCCGCCAGCGACCGCGCGGCCATCGAGGTGCACGACATCGGCCTGGAAGCGGTGAAGAACGATGCCGGTGAGCTGGGCTTCCGGGTCGCCGTGGGTGGCGGCCTGGGCCGTACGCCGATCGTCGGCAGTTTCATCAACGAGTTCCTGCCCTGGCAGCATCTGATTTCCTACCTTGACGCCATTCTGCGTGTGTACAACCGCTATGGCCGTCGCGACAACAAGTACAAGGCGCGCATCAAGATTCTGGTCAAGGCGCTGACCCCTGAAGTGTTCGCCGAGCGGGTGAACGCCGAGTGGGAACATCTGAAGGACGGCCCGACCACCCTGACCGAAGAGGAAGTCGCGCGGGTTGCCGCTCACTTCGTCGACCCGGCGTACAAGGCGCTGCAGGATCAGGATGCGCTGCTTGCCAACCTCGACAACGAGCACCCAGGCTTTGCCCGCTGGCGCCAGCGCAACACCTTCGCCCACAAGAAGCCGGGCTACGTCGCCGTTACCCTGTCGCTCAAACCGACCGGCGTGGCCCCAGGTGACGTGACCGACAAGCAGCTCGACGCCATCGCCGAGCTGGCCGACCGCTACAGCTTCGGCGAAGTGCGCAACAGCCACAACCAGAACATCATCCTCGCCGACGTCGAGCAGGAGCAGCTGTTCACCCTGTGGGGTGAGCTGCGCGAGCAGGGTTTCGCCACGCCGAACGTGGGCCTGCTGACCGACATCATCTGCTGCCCGGGCGGCGACTTCTGCTCCCTGGCCAATGCCAAGTCGATACCGGTGGCCGAAGCCATCCAGCGCCGCTTCGACAGCCTCGACTACCTGTTCGACATCGGTGATATCGACCTGAACATCTCGGGCTGCATGAACGCCTGTGGTCACCACCACGTGGGGCACATCGGCATTCTCGGCGTCGACAAGAAAGGCCAGGAGTTCTATCAGGTGTCCCTTGGCGGCAGCGCTGGCCGTGATGCCAGCCTGGCGCAGATCCTCGGTCCATCCTTCGCCCAGGACGACATGCCGGACGTGATCGACAAGATCGTCAACGTCTACGTCGAGCAACGCACCGAAGAAGAGAGTTTCATCGACACCTTCCGCCGTATCGGTGTCGCCCCGTTCAAGGAGCGCGTATATGCAGCGAATCATTAAGAACGGCCAGATTGTCGACGAAAGCTGGCACCTGCTGCCCAAGGAAACCGCCTTCGAAGAACTGTCCAACTGCGACGACCTGATCGTGCCGCTGAACCTGTGGCTCGAACATGGCCATGCCTTGAAAGCCCGCGATGGCGGCTTGGGCGTGTGGCTGGATGCCGAGGAAGAGATCGAATCGATCGTCGATTCGCTCGACGCCTTTCAGGTCATTGCCCTGAACTTCCCGGCCTTTACCGACGGTCGTCACTCGTCATCCGCCTACCTGTTGCGCACCCGCTACGGTTTCAAGGGCGAGCTGCGCGCCATCGGCGACGTGCTGCGTGACCAGCTGTGGGCACTCAAGCGTTGCGGCTTCGATGCCTTCGCCCTGCGCGAAGACAAGGACGCCGAGGACGCGCTGAAAGCCTTCGAGGAGTTCTCCGAGGTCTACCAGGCCTCTGCGGACCAACCTCAACCGCTGTTCAGGCGCCGTGCCTGAGAATGAAAAAACCCGCCGGATGGCGGGTTTTTTTTGGCGTGGAAATTCAGCCCCACCTCGGTCACCAGCTTCGTAGGGCGGACTCAGAGCCTAAGCGAACAGTCCGCCGCCCGGAGAAAGCATGCAGCCAGCCTGTAACGGCGTACTGCCTTCGGCGAGTACGCCCTACATATAATGAAAAAGCCGTCCGGGCGCTTGTCGAGCCTTAGTCGAGCCTGACCAGCACCCGCCCGACCTGCTCACCGTGCAGGATCCGTTCGATGGCGGCCGGCAGTTCGTTGAGTCCCACCTCGGTCACCAGCGCGTCCAGATTCGGCAGTTTCCACTGCAGCGACAGCTTGTCCCACATCGATGCCTTGACCACCAGCGGCAGCTCTACCGAGTCGACGCCCAGCAGGTTGACCCCGCGCAGGATGAACGGCAGCACGCTGGCCTGGAAGTCGACACCCGCGGTCAGCCCGCAGCAAGCCACGCTGCCACCGTAACGGGTGGCCTTGAGCACGTTGAACAGAATGTCGCCGCCAACGGTATCGACCGCCCCGCTCCACTGCTCGCGCAGCAGTGGTCGATCGGTTCCGCTCTGCAACTCCAGCCGCGGCACCACCTGGGTTGCGCCCAGGCGTGTCAGCATATCGGTCTGCTGGGCTTTGCCCGTAGCGGCACTGACCTGATAGCCCAGGGTACTGAGCAATAACACGGCAATGCTGCCAACGCCGCCGGTGGCACCGGTGACCAGTACCGGCCCGTTGTCGGGCTCTACGCCAGCCTGCTCGAGCTTGTCGACGCACAGCGCCGCGGTCAGGCCGGCGGTGCCGAGAATCATCGCCTCACGCAGCGACAAGCCTTGCGGGCGCTTGATCGCCCAGCTTGCCGGAATACGGATGTACTGACCGAAACCGCCGGCCGTGTTCATGCCCAGGTCGTAGCCGGTAACGATGACTTCATCACCCTCGGCGAATTCCGCGGCGCTGGAATGCTCGACCACGCCAGCGGCATCGATCCCCGGCGTATGCGGGTAATGCTTGCTGACGCCGCGCTGCCCGCTGGCGGACAGTGCATCCTTGAAGTTCAGGGAGGAATAGCGAACGCGGATCAACAGCTCGCCAGCCGGCAAGTCGGCCACGTCACGCTCGACCACTTGCAACGAAAAATGGCCATCGGTATCGGGTGCTGCCTGCAGCGCAGTGAAATGGGTCATCCAAACCTCCTTGGTCCGCCGCGGCGGAGGGTGCGGGTTACCAGAAGCGTTGCTGGCTCAGTCGGCCCAGC
Organism: Pseudomonas sp. URMO17WK12:I2; assembly: GCF_003253735.1. Taxonomy (GTDB): domain Bacteria; phylum Pseudomonadota; class Gammaproteobacteria; order Pseudomonadales; family Pseudomonadaceae; genus Aquipseudomonas. Next base: position 396,827 of record NZ_QKYW01000003.1, read on the forward strand.
CAGGTCAGGGCAAAACGATCCAGCGCTACGCTGGCAGCCAGGCCGACACGCTCCTGCAGGGATTTCTTCTGCACATAGTGCAGCTGATAAAGATCGGCTTCGCGAGCGCGCTCGGCCAGGTATTCGTCGCTGGTCTTCAATTCGTCGACCAGCTGCTTCTCCAGCGCCGCCATGCCCAGCCACACCTCACCGGTGGCGATCTCGTCGATCTCCAGCTGCGGGCGGTAGCGGGCCACGAAGTTCTTGAACAGCTCGTGGGTGGTTTCCAGGTCTTCCTGGAACTTCTCCCGGCCCTTTTCGGTGTTCTCGCCGAACACCGTCAGGGTGCGCTTGTATTCACCGGCGGTCAGCACCTCGAAGTCGATGTCGTGCTTCTTCAGCAGGCGGTTGACGTTGGGCAGCTGCGCGACCACACCGATGGAGCCAAGGATGGCAAAGGGTGCGGAAATGATCTTCTCGCCGATGCAGGCCATCATGTAGCCGCCGCTGGCCGCGACCTTGTCGATGCACACCGTCAGCGGCACGCCGGCCTGACGAATGCGCGCCAGTTGCGACGAGGCCAGGCCGTAGCTGTGGACCATGCCGCCGCCGCTTTCCAGGCGCAGCACCACTTCATCCTGTGGGGTGGCCAGGCTCAGCAGCGCGGTGATCTCGTGGCGCAGGCCATCGGTGGCCGAAGCCTTGATGTCGCCATCGAAGTCGAGCACGTAGACCCGCGATTTCTGCGCCGGTTGCTTCTTCGCAGCCTTGGCGGCCTTGGCTTCTTCCTTGCTCAGCGCCTTCAATTGATCCTTGTCGAGGATCGACTGCTCGAGACGCTGGCGCAGCGCCTTGTAGAAATCATTGAGTTTGGTGACCTGCAACTGGCCACCGCTGCGGCGCCCGCGGCTACGCAGCACGGCAACCGCCACCAGCACGACCAGAATGGCGATGACCAGTGTCACCGTCTTGGCCAGAAAACCGGCGTAATCAGCAAGAAACTCCACACACTTCCCCTTTATTCAATCGACGGCCTCGCGCGGAGGCCCGCAACGCTCAGCATACCGACGGCGCCAGGCAGCGGCCAGCGGCAGCAGCGGCTTTGCGGCGCCGGCCAGGCAATTCAAACAAACGTATGATTTTTCGTTGACAGCTTCCGCCCATCCCTCCTACCCTCGCCTCACATTCAAGGTTTCCGGGTTGCAGCGCACGTGGGCAGCATCTACCTGATTCGACATGGCCAGGCCTCATTCGGTGCAGAGGATTATGATGTCCTCTCGTCGCTGGGCGAACGTCAGTCGATCCTGCTCGGCAGCCATCTCGCCCAGACCGGCCTGCGCCTGGATCGCGCGCTCAGCGGCAGCCTGATCCGGCAAGCCCATACCGCTCGCCTGGTCCTCGAGCAGCTAGACGAGGCGCCTGAACTGCACACCGATGCCGCCTTCAACGAATTCGACGCCGAGGGCGTGATCCGCGCCCTGCTCCCTGCGCTGCTGCCCTATGAGCCCCAGGCCCTGGACGTGATGCGCAATGCCGCGCACAACCGCGCCGAGTTTCAGCGTTTGTTCGTGCGCTTGCTGGACACCTGGATAGGCGGCGACTACGACGCCCCGGCCCTGCAAAGCTGGCAAGCCTTCCTCGATCAGGTTAACGGCGGTCTGCAGCGCCTGCTCGAGCAAGCTCAAGGCCGCGAACGCGTCGCCGTGTTCACGTCCGGCGGCACCATCACCGCCCTGATCCATCTGCTGACCGGCATGCCGGTCGCCAGCGCGTTCGCCATGAACTGGCAAATCGTCAACACCTCGCTAAGCTGCCTGAAATTCCAGGGCGAGCGGGTGACTTTAGCGTCCTTCAACAGCCACGCCCATCTGCAACTGTTGAACACCCCTTCGCTCATTACCTATCGCTGAGCGACGGTCAACGCACCCGCGAGGGTGCAGAACAATCGGAAAACACAAGGAAACCACCATGAGCGTCGCAGACATCGTTCAAACCATGAAAGCCAAGTTCAACCCCAGCGCCGCCGAAGGCCTGGACCTGGTTTTCCAGTTCAACATCGAAGATGCCGACAATCACTACCTGATCGTCAAGGACGGCACCTGCGACGTGAAGCAGGGCGATAGCCCGGACGCCAACGTCACCCTGATCATGGACAAGGAAACCTTCAAGGGCATCACCACCGGTGAAACCGACGGCATGCAGGCCTTTATGGCCGGCAAGCTGCGCGCCGAAGGCGACATGATGCTGGCACTGAAGCTGAGCGAGCTGTTCCCGGTCTGAGGATCAGGCCAGCGGCTGAATACAGAAACCGGAATCCGTCGATTCCGGTTTTTTTTGGCCCGCGGTGCACTGGCGGCCTCGCCCGGGCGGGCGCACGCGACGGTAGAAGTTTCGTGCGGAGGTTTTCCTGCCGCCCGACGCATCAGTGGCCTTGATTCGTCATCAACAGCAATATCGATAGACGCGCAACACGCTTGCCGCCACACACCGGGCTGATAAATTGGCTCAATCATCACCGCCGACCACAATTAGAAGGGAAAGGGATGACACTCACCGACCGGCCCGGCGCCATCCGCCAGGGCGAAGAACTCGATGCTCGCGCCATCGACACCTACCTCAAGGCCCATATCAGCGACCTGCGCGGTGAACCGCAGATCAGCCAGTTCCCCGGCGGCGCGTCCAACCTGACCTACCTGCTGCGCTATGCCGACCGCGAACTGGTGCTGCGCCGCCCGCCCTTTGGCAGCAAGGCCAAATCGGCCCACGACATGGGCCGCGAGTTTCGTATCCTCAACCAGCTCAGAAACGCCTTCCCCTATTGCCCCCAGGCCTTCGTGCACTGCACCGACGAGTCAGTGATCGGCGCCGAGTTCTACGTCATGCAGCGCCTGGATGGCATCATCCTGCGCGCTGATCTGCCGACGGAACTGCAGCTCACGCCCGCCCAGACCACGACGCTGTGCAAGAGCTTTATCGACCGTCTGGTCGAGCTGCACCAGGTGGATTACCAGGCGTGTGGCCTGGCCGACCTGGGCAAACCGGATGGCTATGTGGCGCGGCAGATCAAGGGCTGGAACGAGCGCTACGACAACGCGCGCACTCCCGACGCGCCCGGCTGGCAGGAGGTACGCACCTGGCTGGAGGAGAAGATGCCGGCGGATCATCCGCGTCCGGCCATCGTCCACAACGACTACCGCTTCGACAACGTGATCCTCGATGCCAACGACCCGCTGCGCATCATCGGTGTGCTCGACTGGGAACTGACCACCCTGGGCGACCCGCTGATGGACCTGGGCAATACCCTGGCCTACTGGATAGAAGCGGACGATCCGGCGCCCGTGCAGTTGATGCGTCGCCAGCCGAGCAATGCGCCTGGAATGCTGACCCGCCAGGCATTCGTCGATTACTACGCCGGGCGCGCGGGCATCGAGATCAAGTGCTTCGATTTCTACTACATCTACGGGCTGTTCCGCCTGGCCGGCATCGTCCAGCAGATCTACTACCGCTACTACCATGGGCAAACCGCCGACAAGCGCTTCGCCTCTTTCGTGCAAATGAACGCGCTGCTGGAAAAGATGGCCCTCGGGGTCGTTGCGCGCTCATCGCTCTGAAACCACCCCTGTGCAGAGACTCACGCCATGTCCAAGACCCAATTGTTCGACCTCGACGGCAAGATCGCCTTCGTTTCCGGGGCCAGCCGCGGTATCGGTGAAGCCATCGCCCACCTGCTCGCCCAGCAAGGCGCCGAGGTCATCGTCGCCAGCCGCAAGCTGGACGATTGCCAGAGCGTGGCCGACGCCATCATCGCCAAGGGCGGCAAGGCCGTGGCGATGGCCTGCCATATTGGCGAGATGGAACAGATTCAGGGGGTATTCGCCGAGATTCGCCAGCGCTTCGGCCGGCTCGATATCCTGGTCAACAACGCGGCGACCAACCCGCAGTTCTGCAACGTGCTGGATACCGACCTGGGCGCCTTCCAGAAGACCGTCGACGTGAACATTCGCGGCTACTACTTCATGTCCATCGAAGGCGGCAAGCTGATGAAGGAGAACGGCGGCGGCAGCATCATCAACGTGGCGTCGATCAACGGCGTATCACCGGGCGAATTCCAGGGCATCTACTCGGTTACCAAGGCCGCAGTGATCAGCATGACCAAGGTATTCGCCAAGGAATGCGCGCAGTTCGGCATCCGCTGCAATGCCCTGCTGCCGGGCCTGACCGACACCCGCTTCGCCTCGGCGCTGACCAAGAACGAAGCGATCCTCAACTTCGCCCTGCAGCGCATTCCCCTCAAGCGCGTCGCCGAGCCGAGCGAAATGGCCGGCGCAGTGCTGTACCTGGCCAGCGAGGCGTCGAGCTATACCACGGGTGTGGCGCTCAATGTCGATGGCGGGTTCCTCTCCTGAGAGCCTGTTCGCAGTGATAGTCAGGGTTGGCTTTTGTGGGAGCGGGCCATGCGCGCGAAAAATCGCGCGCATGGCCCGCTCCCACAGGTACAGCCCCTACGTCCGCGTGCCCACTTTGGGTCATCGCCAGTGAGCCCACTTCCCGCGATCATAAAAAGCTGAGACGCTCAAAAAAGCAGCTCAGCAACTCATTGCCAATCCTTGAGCGCCTGGTGGGCCGCCTCGTTCATCGGCTCGGCCAGCAGGCCGGTGGGCGTCAGGCTGACGTTGAACACCGCCTTGTCGGCCATCGGCAGGTAGGTCACGCGGCGTGCCTGGGCTTCGAACATGAACAGGTCATGCTGGCCCAGGCGCAGCCACCGCCACAGGTCCACGCCATACGGGCTGTGGGTCAGCTCGGCCTGGGTGTAACGCGCCTGACTCTGCTGCTCGATGGACAGAAAGCGGCTATTGAGCTTCTCCAGCCGATAGCCTGGTTCCAGGCCGATCAACGCGGCGAGCCCCTTCCATTGCAGTAAGCGCACATCCAACTGCCACAGATCGCCTTCCAGATTGACGCTACGCTGTGCGCCGCCCTGGAGAATATCGACCTGATAGACGTTGGCCGTACGATGGAAACTCAGGGTCAGCAACGGCTTGTTGGCAGGCAAGGACTCGTAACGGCTCAGGTCATAGGCCACCAGGGCCACCAGCGTCGCCGCGGCGAGAAACACCAGGCCGCTGGTGCCGCGCAGCCAGGCGAGAAACCAGCGGCCGCCGAACAGAATGCGCAGGGCAATGAACAGCACCAGCAATGCCAGCAGAGCCGTAGCCCAGGCGAGCGCGTTGTACTGCATCGAATCGATTCCTTGTCAGTGAAAATATCGGCATTATGCGCAGCGCATTCGCCTGCGAATAGCGCCGTTACCGCACAATCGGATACAGGTCGCCTTTTATGTCTTTGCCCTTCGAACTGGCCGTCGATCCCACGACGTTGCTGTTGCTCGCCCTGGTCGCCTTTATCGCCGGGTTCATCGACGCCATCGCCGGCGGCGGTGGCCTGCTGACCATCCCCGCCCTGCTCACCACCGGCATGCCGCCGCACCTGGTACTGGGCACCAGCAAGCTGTGCGCGACCTTCGGCTCGGCGACCGCCGGCTACACCTTCTACCGGCGCAAGCTGTTCAGCCCCGGCAAATGGAAGAACGCGATGGTCGGCACCGCCATTGGCGCCATTGGTGGTGCGGTGCTGGTGCACTGGATGCCGGCCGAATGGATCAACAAGATGCTGCCGGTGGTGGTGTTCGCCTGCGGCATCTACCTGCTGTTCGGCAAGACGCCGGACGCGCCGCTGGACGCCGACCTGCCCATCGCCAGCCGCCGGCAATGGCCACAAGGCATCAGCCTGGGTTTCTACGACGGCGTGGCAGGCCCGGGAACCGGCGCGTTCTGGACGGTCAGCACCTTGCTCATGTACCCCCTGGACTTGGTGCGAGCCAGCGGCGTGGCGCGCTCGATGAACTTCATCAGCAATGCCTGCGCCCTGGCGGTGTTCATCGTCGCCGGTCAGGTGGCCTGGGTGGTGGGCCTGTGCATGGGGTTCTCGCTGATGGCGGGTGCCTTTCTCGGTGCGCGCACGGCGATTGGCGGCGGTTCGAAGTTCATCCGCCCGGTGTTCATTCTGGTCGTGCTGGGGCTGACGACGCGGTTAGTCTGGCAGCACTGGTTCGGTGCCGCCTAGCAGGCCTTTGAAAAACGTAGGCGAGGAAGCCAGTGCAAGGCAAAAACAGCCGAAAAAGCGCAGTTTACGTGCTGTAAATGAGCATTTTTAGGCTGTTTTTAACGCAGCAATGGCAACGTAGGTAGTTTTTCAAGGGCCTGCCAAGCGGCTGGCCATGTAGGAATCGATCAGGTAGCGGGCGATCGAACGCGAAGCCGGCAATGGCGGCAATGCATGGATCGAGAACCAGCGGGCATCCTCGATCTCCTCTTCCTGCATGACGATCTCCCCGCCGGCGTAGTCGGCATGAAAGCCGAGCATCAGCGAGTGCGGGAACGGCCAGTTCTGGCTGCCCTGGTAGCGGATATTGCAGACCTCGACGCCGACCTCTTCGCGCACCTCCCGGGCCACGCACTGCTCCACCGACTCACCCGCTTCGACGAAACCGGCCAGGGTGCTGTACACCCCGGTCACGAAACGCGGCGAACGGGCCAGCAGCACCTCGTCACCACGGGTAACCAGTACGATCATGCTTGGCGACAGGCGCGGATAGTGACGCAGGTTGCACGCCGGGCACTGCATCGCACGCTCGCCAGGCACCTGCAGCATGGCCGTGGCGCAGCTGCCACAGAAGCGATTGTCGCTGGCCCAGGTGCCGATCTGCGCTGCAAAACCGAGCATCTGGAACAGCTCGGCATCGCCTTCGAGCATTACCTGGCGCAACCCTTGCCAATGACAGCCCGGCAGCTCGGCCTTGCCCTGCAGCTCGAGCAGGTAAAGCGGTTCGCCACCAAAATAGCCCAGGCCATGCTCGGCAATTACCGGCAAGTCCTGCTGCTTCAACCATTCACGGGGAAACAGCAGGCCATTGGCGTCGCTCAGAAAATGCTGGCGATGGTGGGCCAGCACCAGCCCGCCTGGCCGCTCACCATCGAGCAAGCCCGGTTGCCAGCACCCGGCCATCAGGCGGCCACCTCTTGGCCCAGGGCGCGCACGCTCTCGGCGGCCAGATCCAGCACGCTCGGCTGCGCCAGACCGTTATCGGCCTCCAGGTAATACTCCAGGCTGCTCAGGGCGTCGGCCAGCACTTCCAGGCGTGCTTCGGCGGGCATCTGTTCGCTGTCGAGCATCTGCGCCTGGATGTAATCGGCGCAGGCGGCCACCAGCAGCGCCGCACGCTCCTGGCCGAGGAACCACAGGCCGCCGCGCACGGCTTGCAGGCTGAACGGCACATTGGACAGGTGCATGCGATCGCCTGACGATTCCAGGTAGGCGGTAATCGCGCGCTTGGCCAGTGCCAGGCCGGCGCGGGCTTCATCGAGCACCACCACGCGCGCCTCGAACAGCTGATGCTGGGCGAAGGTACACACCTCGGGGTCGACCCGCGGCGCAGAGACGCGCTCACCACGCTCGAGCGTGGCCACCATGCCTTCGACGTAGAGCACGGAGTCGGCCAGGGCGATCAACTGCTCCGACTCGACCGGGGCGCCCTCACACCAGGCGCTGACCGTCGGTAACTGATTGGCCAGTGAATTGCCTGCCGAGCTCAGACCGACCATTGCCAGCGTCTTGCTCAGCTTGCCGAGCAGCGCATGCAGGCTGCTCAGGCCGTCTTCCTGCAGGGTACCGCGCTCGCTGAGGTCGAGCAGATCCTTGACGCTGGCCAATTCCTCGCGAATCGCCGAGCTCAGCGAGCGCATCACCGCCTTGCCAGGGCCGGAAAGACGCTGGTATTCCTCTTCCAGCAAGTGATCGGTAAACGGCAGCGCGGTAATGCCGAACAGCTCACGCACCTCGCTCGCCAGCGGGCCACGGCCGGCGGACAGCGCGACAAGGTACAGCAGCTCCTTGAGGAGGCTGCGTGGCGGCTCGTAGGAACCGTTGACCAGCATCTGCCGCAGCTCGCGGTCGATACGCGAGAACAGCTGCTTACGCGACTTGCGCGGCAGCAATTGACCATCGTTGAGGGCCTCGAGGGCCGCCGCGCCTAGCCAGCACAGGCGCCCGCGCGGCTCGTTGGCGAACAGGCCATCGAGACGGCTCATGGCCCGGCCCATCAGCTTCATGCTGGCCGCCGGGGTCTGCTCGCGCAGATAGCCCAGCAGGCCGACCTGGTACATCTGCCGCAAACGGCGTCCTTCGCTCTCTTTGGCAGCCGCGTCCAGCGCCGGTGGCACCATACGCGGCCGGGCCTGGTCGAGGCGCACGCTGAAGAAGAAACTCTCGGGCAACGGTGGCTGCTTGCACGCCTGACGCAGATCGTTGATCGCCGGCAGCAGCAGTTCGGGCATTTCCTGGCGATGGGCATCCAGCCCTTCGAGATAACGGCGCAGCACGTGCAGCGCATTGCTCAGCGCCGCCAGCTGCGCATCGCGCTCGTTGCCGACGCCAGCTGGAATATCGGTGGCCTGGTCGAGGACTTCCTGGGCGAGCAATTCAGCCCCGGTCAGCTCGATCAGGTTGAGCGTGCCGCGCACCTGCTGCAGGTTATCGACCGCCTGCTGCAACAGGGCGCCGTTATTGCGCTCGACGATGAACTGTTCGAGGCTCGCTTCGGCCTCTTCGATCGTGGCGAACAGTTCGTCGCGAACCAGCCCCAGTGACGATGCTCCAGAAACCATTCGCTAGTGTGCCTCCCGCACAGGTGATGAAACCGCGCTCAATCAGCGAACTCGGGATTCTGCTTGTTCATGTGGGCCATCATCGCCACACGCAGGTCGGCCGACTGCAGCATGGCGGCGTTCCAGGTGGCGACGTATTCGAGGCCGTCGTCGACCCGGTGATCACGCATGTAGCGAATCATCTCCTTGGTCCCACGCACGGCAACCGGCGATTTTGCGGCGATCGCCCGGGCAATGTCCATCACGCCGGCCAGCAATGTGTCGTGGGTCTCGAATACGCGGTTCACCAGGCCGATTTCCCGCGCTTCGGCGGCCTCGACGGTGCGCCCGGTGTAGGCCAGTTCACGCAGCATGCCGTCGCCGATCAGGCGCGGCAGCCGTTGCAGCGTACCGACGTCAGCGGCCATGCCGATGTCGATTTCCTTGATGGCGAACTGCACATCCGCGCTGCAGTAGCGCATGTCGCAAGCGCTGATCAGGTCGATGGCGCCGCCCAGGCAGTAGCCCTGGATGGCGGCCAGCACCGGTTTGCTGCAGTGATCGACGGCGTTGAACGAGGCCTGCAGTTCGACAATCTTGCGGCGCAGGGTTTGCGCATTGCGGCCGACATCCTTGCCCAGCTGGCTGCTGACCTGAGCAAGCAGATTGAGGTCGATACCAGATGAAAAGTGCTTGCCGGCCCCCGAGAGCACCACCACGCGAACTTCGTCGGTTTCGTCGGCCCAGCGAAAGATATCGATGATCTCCGTCCAGAACGCGGCGTTCATGGCATTGATCTTGTCCGCTCGGTCAATCACCACGTGGGCGATCTTGTCCTGCAATTCGACGCGAAAAGCCTGGTATTGCGACATGCAAGTCATCCTTCTGGTGGCGGCTCGAGCGCCCCCGCCACGACAGCAGGGGAACGACCGCGCAACTATAGCAAGCGGCGCCTGAAAGTCGATCACACCGCAGCGCGTCCAGGTTATCGGCCGTGCCCTGCGCGACTCACTGCTCGATGATGCAGTCCACCGTGTAGTAACTGCCCTGCTCGCCTTCATGGCGTTGCAGGCCATGGACATCGGCGTCGAAGCCGGGAAAACGCTGCTCGAAGGCCTGGGCGAAGCGCAGGTAGTCGATGATCGAGCGGGTTTGCGCCGTGAAGCGCTCGCCCGGCATGATCAACGGGATACCTGGCGGATAAGGCACCAGCATCACCGCGGCGATACGCCCCTCGACGTCGTCGACCAGCACCTCTTCAACCTCACCGCGTACCAGCTGGTTATAGGCATCGGCTGGTTTCAGGGCGATTTCGGGCAGTACGGTGTACATGCGCTTGAGGGATTTGGCGGTGGCGTTTTCGCGGTAGCAGTCATGCAACGAATCGCACAGATCGCGCAGGCCCATGCCCTGGTAGCGAAGCGCACCTTCGCGGGCCACCGAAGGCAGCACCGAGCTCAACGGCAGGTTGGCATCGTAGCTGCGCTTGAACTCCAGAAGTTCGGTCAACAGGGTGCTCCACTTGCCCTTGGTGATGCCCATGGAGAACAGCACCAGGAACGAGTACAGGCCGGTCTTCTCGACCACCAGGCCGCGCTCCCAGAGAAACTTGCTGACCACCGCGGCGGGAATGCCGCGCTCGTCGAGACGACCACCGGCAGTCAGACCGGGCATCACCAGGGTCACCTTGATCGGGTCGAGCAGCACGTAGTCTTCGGCCACGTCCCCGAAACCATGCCAGTCGGCTTCGGGCTGCAGCAGCCAGTCCGGCGTCGACACGTCGTCGGTGCCCTCGGTCTGCGGCGGCTGCCAGATGCTGAACCACCAATCCTCGCTGCTCAGGCTCTGCCCCAGGTTGGCCAGGGCACGGCGGAAGCTCAGTGCCTCGTCGAAGGTTTCCTGGATCAGCGAACGCCCGGCCGGCCCCTCCATCATCGCCGAGGCCACATCCAGCGAGGCGATGATGCCGTACTGCGGCGAGGTGGAGATGTGCATCATGAAGGCTTCGTTGAAACGGTCGCGGTCGAGCTTGCGCCCGTCGGTGCCCACGCCACCGTCCTGCACGTGGATCATCGACGCCTGGCTGAAGGCGGCGAGCAGCTTGTGGGTCGAGTGGGTGGTGAACACCATCGGGCCGGCGGCCTCGCGGGTGGTGCCCATGCCATAGCGCCCGGCATAGAACTCGTGGAACGCCGCGTAGGCGTACCAGGCCTCGTCGAAGTGCAGCACCTCGACCGAATCGCCGAGAGTGCGCTTGATCAGCTCGGCGTTGTAGCACAGCCCGTCGTAGGTCGAGTTGGTCACCACCGCCAGCTTGACCTTGGGTTCACGCCCACGTGCCAGCGGGCTGGCATCGATCTTGGCCTGGATCGACTCGCGGGTGAATTCGCTCAGCGGGATTGGCCCGATGATGCCCAGCTCGTTACGTTCCGGCGACAGGTACAGGGGGATCGCGCCGGTCATGATGATCGCGTGCAGGATCGACTTGTGGCAGTTGCGGTCGACCAGCACCAGGTCGTCGCGGCCGACCATCGAGTGCCAGACGATCTTGTTGGCGGTCGAGGTGCCGTTGATCACGAAGTAGGTATGGTCGGCACCGAAGTTGCGCGCCGCACGTTCCTCGGCAGCCGCCAGCGGGCCGGTATGGTCGAGCAGCGAGCCGAGCTCGGGCACCGAGACCGACAGGTCGGAGCGCAGGGTATTCTCGCCGAAGAACTGATGGAATGCCTGCCCCACCGGGCTCTTGCGGTAGGCCACGCCACCGCCGTGCCCTGGCGTGTGCCAGGAATAGTTGGACTGCGATGTGTGCTGCACCAGCGCCTTGAAGAATGGCGGCAGCAGGCCGTCGAGGTAATTGCGCGCGGCGCGCGCCACCTGGCGAGCCAGAAACGGCACGGTGTCCTCGAACAGGTAGAGAATGCCACGCAGCTGGTTGAGATCGGCCATGGCTTCGGCCGGCGCATTCTCGATGGTGACCTGCTCGCCCAGGGCGAAGATCGGAAGTTGCGGGGCGCGGCGCCGGGCAATGCGGATCAGCTCGACCATATCCTGCAGCAGGTGGCGATTTTCCCCGGCGCCTTCGGCGGCCACCAGGATGCAGGCCAGGCCGTGGTGGGTCGAGGCGACGATGTGGCCTTCCGCCGAACTGGCGGTAGAGAGAATGGTAAAGCCGTCCTGCTCCAGCTCGGCGGCGATGGCCCGCACCCGTTCGCCGGCCACGGTATCGGCCTTGATGTCACGATGAACGATGAGTACCGGGAACTTGAGGTCTTTGTACATCAGCTACACCTGAGGTCATGCGGGATCGGCCCGCTATGCCCTCAGGGTAGAGGCTCGCCACAGAGGACGGAACCCCTCGCTGACAGAGCTATACGAAAAGGTCGCAATTGACCGATCAGGAGGCGGATGTGCCCTGCTCTGCCGCTTCCATCTGCGCCCACAGGGCCGGTGCACCGGCGGCCTTCTCGATGGCAGCCAGGCGCGCGGCATGGGCGGCCAGGTCCTCGGCACTGGCAGCGAGTACCACGCCACGCGGCCGCTCAGCTGGCAGGCGACGAATCGGTGTGGCCTGCTGGCGACCACTGCCATCGCCCTCGGCACCTTCGCCGGCCAAGGACAGGTTGGTCTGCCCACCGGTCATCGCCAGGTAGACGTCGGCGAGAATCTCCGAGTCGAGCAAGGCGCCGTGCAGCTCACGACCGGAGTTGTCGACGCCGTAGCGCTTGCACAATGCGTCGAGGCTGTTGCGCTGGCCCGGGTGACGCTCGCGCGCCATCTGCAGGGTGTCCAGTACGTCGCAGTACGCCGAGATATCCGCACGTTCATGCTGGCCGATCAGGGCGAACTCGTTGTTCAGGAAGCCCAGGTCGAACGGCGCGTTGTGAATGATCAGTTGCGCGCCCTTGATGAATTCGTAGAACTCGTCGGCGACGTCCTTGAAGCGCGGCTTGTCCTTGAGATCCTCGTTGGTGATGCCGTGCACCGCGATGGCGCCTTCATCGATCTCACGATCCGGCTGCAGGTAGATGTGGAAATGCCGCCCGGTCAGGCGCCGCCCCTCGACCTCCACGCAACCGATCTCGATGACCCGATGACCATCGTTTACCGGCATACCGGTGGTTTCAGTATCCAGTACGACTCTACGCACGCTTCATGCTCCTGATATCTTCGACGCCACGGTTGGCCAGTTGGTCGGCCCGTTCATTGCCGGGGTGGCCGATATGGCCGCGCACCCATTGCCAAGTCACGTTGTGGCGGTTGACCTGCTCGTCCAGCTGCTGCCACAGGTCGGCGTTCTTCACCGGTTCCTTCGCGGCGGTTTTCCAGCCGCGCTTCTTCCAGTTCGGCATCCACTCCTGAATGCCCTTCATGACGTACTGCGAGTCGGTGACCAGGCGCACGTTGCACGGGCGCTTCAGCTCGGCCAGGCCACGAATCGCACCCATCAGCTCCATGCGGTTGTTGGTGGTCACGGCCTCGCCGCCCCACAACTCCTTCTCCACACCCTGGAATACCAGCAATGCGCCCCAGCCACCGACGCCCGGATTGCCCTTGCAGGCACCGTCGGTGTAAAGCTCAACTTGATCGGACATGCAGCGCCTTTATCTATGCTCTGATTTCAATGTGCGGGACCGGGTCACGCGCCGTCACGGTCGCGACGACTGAGCTTGGCCACCGGCATGGGCATCAGCTTGCCCATCGGCTCGCGACGGGACTGGCGCAGCGGGCGCAGGCCGACCACCAGCTTGCGCGCTACCAATACGTAAAACCCGCCACCTGGCGATTGCCAGGCACCGCCCCAGCGCTCCAGAGAGGCCAACCGAGCCTGCCAGGCCGCCGAAGCAAGCGGCGGACGATAACATCCGAAGCGGCGTTTCTCCAGCGCGAAGCCCAGCAGGTTGAGCCAATCGGCGAGCCGCCCGGGGGCGATGCAGCGGGCGTCGTGGAGCACGTCATGGGCGAACAGGTGGCGCACGCCCCAGGCGCTCATCGGATTGATACCGACGATCAGCAGATGCCCGCCCGGTCGCACGCTGCGCGCCGCTTCCCGCAGCAAGCCGTGGGGCGACTGGCTGAAATCCAGGCCATGTTGCAGCACCACCACGTCGGCGGCGTGCTCGACCAGCGGCCAGGCCTGCTCCTCGCAGACGATCTCCACCCCCGCGAACGGCGCGCCCAGGCGCACGCTGCGCTGGATCTGCCGGGTTTCGAGGGAGGTCTCGGCACAGGGGCCGTAATGCACTAGGTAGCCGCCGAAAAACCGCGCCAGTTCTTCGTCAAGCAACCGCTGCTCCTGCTCGAGCAGCAGGCGCCCCAGCGGGCTGGTGAACCATTGCCGGGCCGCGCCGATCAGCTGCAGCCAGTCGGCATCGGCCTGGGCGAAGGGGTTGTCGGTCATGGACGCGTGCTCATGGGCTGCTTGTTCATGAAAAATACCTGCATAGCCATCTCTAACAATGACACCAAGGGTCTGCTGACGTTTCACGCAGGGCAACGCAGCTCGCGTTGAAGCATCAACAACCCCTAAGATGCACCTTTGTCCCCAGCTTGGCGACCACCTGATGATCAAGATCGAAGCCCTGAGCGCATTCTCCGACAACTACATCTGGCTGCTGCAGGATGCCCAGCACAAGCGTGTCGCGGTGGTCGACCCCGGCGACGCCGCCCCCGTACAGGCCTGGTTGCAGCAGCACCACGACTGGACGCTGAGCGATATCCTGATTACCCATCACCACAACGATCACGTCGGTGGCGTCGAGCAGCTGCGCCGCGAAACCGGTGCACGGGTCTACGGCCCTGCCAACGAGAACATTCCGGGCCGCGACCAGGCACTGGTCGATGGCGAGCGTATCGAGGTGCTGGGCCTGACGCTCCAGGTCTTCGAAGTCCCTGGCCATACCCTGGGCCATATCGCCTTCTATCAACCCCAGCAGCACTGGCTGTTCTGTGGCGACACCCTGTTCGCCGCCGGCTGCGGCCGCCTGTTCGAAGGCACGCCGCAACAGATGCACCAGTCGCTGCAGCGCCTTGCAGGGCTGCCGGACGATACGCTGATCTATTGCGCCCACGAATACACGCTCAGCAACCTGCGCTTCGCCAAGGCCGTCGAGCCGGCCAACCGGGAAATTGCCGAGCGCTTCGCACAGGTCGAGGCGTGGCGTCAGCAAGGGCAGATCAGCCTGCCGTCCGTTTTGCAGCTCGAGCGGGCCACCAACCCGTTTTTGCGCGCTGCGCAAACATCGGTTAAAGAAATGATCGCCAGTCGGGAGGGGCGCGTCATCGTCAGCGAAAGCGAGGTTTTTGCCGCGCTGCGGGCCTGGAAGGATCGCTTCTGAAGCGCCGACTGGACCGCAAAATTCTGGTCAAAACTTGACCACCCCTGGATCGGTTTCTAGAATCGCCCGACTTTCGATCCAGGACAGCCCCCATAACCAATGCCTTCTTCCCGACCTAACACCTTGAATTCAAAGGCATTGGCCCTGCGCTACCCGGCGCTCGCCCTGGCAGTTTGCGCCGTGCTCAGCGGCTGCCAGAGCCTCGATCAACAGCAGGTCGACAACGCGCCGGCAGTGGACTTGAGCGGCAGAACGCCGCACCAGCCGTTATGGATCGAAGGCACGGCCAAGGCCGAGCAGCCCAAGGATATCTGGGAACGCGTGCGCTCCGGTTATCAGATGCAGGACGCCATAGGCGTCAATCCGCGTATCGAACAACAACGCCTGTGGTTCTCCAGCAACCCGTCGTTCGTCGAGAAGGCCGGGGAACGCAGCAGTCCCTACATTCATTACATCGTCGAGCGCCTCGAAGAGCGCAACATGCCGATGGAGTTGGCGCTGCTGCCGATGATCGAAAGCGCCTACAACCCGTTCGCCTATTCGCCGGCCGATGCCGTCGGCCTGTGGCAGTTCATTCCCTCCACGGGGCGCAACTTCAATCTGCGGCAAACCCGCTGGTACGACGGCCGCCGCGATGTCACCGCCTCTACCCAGGCGGCCATGGATTACCTGGCGCGCCTGCACGAGATGTTCAACGGCGACTGGCTGCTGGCCCTGGCCGCCTACAACGCGGGCGAAGGCCGGGTAAGCCGCGCCATCGAGCGCAACCAGAAACTCGGCCTGCCGACCGACTACTGGAACCTGTCGCTGCCCCAGGAAACCCAGAATTACGTGCCCAAGCTACTGGCCCTGTCCCAGGTGATCATGGCGCCCAACGCGTATGGCGTGAGCCTGGCACCGATCGCCAACGAACCCTATTTCGAGGAAGTAGAGCTCAAGCAGCGCATGGACTTGGCCCGGGTTGCGGCCCTGGCCGAGGTCGACGAAGACGAGCTGTACCTGCTCAACCCCGCTTTCAAGAAGCGCGTCACCGTCGATGGCCCGCAGCACCTGCTGGTGCCGACCCAGAAGGTCGAGCTGCTGACCGCCAACCTGTCGACACTCAAACCCGAGGATCGTGGCCTGCAGGAATACGTGGTGCGCGCCGGCGACAATTTGCACGGTATCGCCAACCGCTACGAGCTGAGCGTTGCCAGCATCAAGGAGCTCAACCAGCTCAGCGGCAACACCCTTGCCGTGGGCCAGCACCTGAGCCTGCCGACCAGCCTGCAGGCAGTGCCTGACCAAACGCCGCAGCGCGCCGTCAATACGGTGGTGGCCTCGCGCAGCTACACCGTTCGCAATGGCGACAATCTCTGGCAGATCGCCAAGGCTCACAATGTGGCGGTCAACGACATCCAGCGCTGGAACGCCCTGAAAGGCAACTCGCTGCGTGTCGGGCAAACCATCAAACTGCAGGGCGGCACCAGCAACAGCAAAGCACGAAGCGTTGCGCAACGGGACGACGTTACCTACTACAAGGTACGCAAGGGCGACTCCCTGCACCTGATCGCCAAGCGCTTCAACGTGCAGATGAAGAACCTGCAGAGCTGGAATCCGCGCACCGGCAAGGCCCTGAAACCAGGCCAGGTGCTGACCCTGCGTCTGCCTGACTGAAGCGCATTGCAACACACTTGAGGCGGGCCGCCGGGGCCGCTCTTTTTCCTGTACAGACAAGCTGTTACTGTACGGAAACCTTGCTGCCCCGGATCGGATATTGCTCTTGAGACGCCCCCTCCTCTCGCTGTTTTTTGGCCTGGCCACCAGCTTCCCGGCCTCGGCAACGCTCAGCGAAAGCCATGGCTATGCGCAATTCGGCGCACTCAAGTATCCCGCCAGCTTCACTCATTTCGATTGGGTCAATCCCGAAGCCCCCAAGGGCGGCACCCTGCGCATCATGGCCGCCGGCAGCTTCGACACACTCAACCCCTATACCCTCAAGGGCACCAGCCCGGTAGCCACCGCCAACTTCCTGCAATACGGCGTGACCGAGCTGAACGAGCCGTTGATGGTGGGAACCGGGCTGTACGATCCGTCCGGTGACGAACCGGCCTCCAGCTACGGGCTGATCGCCAGCTCCGTGGAATACAGCGAAGACCGCAGCTGGGTGGTGTTCAACCTGCGCCCCGAGGCGCGTTTTCACGATGGCAAACCGATCACCGCCTATGACGTGGCATTTTCCTACCGGCTGCTGCTCAAGGAAGGCCACCCGCAGTACCGCACCAGCCTGCAGGAAGTGAAGCGGGTCGATATCCTCAATCGTCACCGCGTGCGTTTCGTGCTCAAGCGTGCCGACAACCCTCTGCTGATCCTGCGCCTCGGCGAGCTGCCGGTGTTGCCGCAGCACTACTGGAAGGGCCGCGACTTCAAGGCCACCACCTTCGAGCCGCCACTGGGCAGTGGCCCCTATCGCATCACCCGGGTCAACCCGGGGCGCGGCCTGACCTTCGAACGGGTCCAGGACTGGTGGGGCGCAGCCCTGCCGGCCAACCGCGGCAAGTACAATTTCGACCGGGTCGAGGTGGACTTCTATCGCGACAGCCACGTCGCCTTCGAGGCCTTCAAGGCTGGCGAATTCGATTTCTACATCGAGCAGCAGGCGAAGAACTGGGCCAACAACTACCGCTTTCCGGCGGTAACCCGTGGCGACGTGGTGCGTGCGGAGATTCCCCACCAGATTCCCACCCAGACCCAGGCGCTGTTCATGAACACCCGCCGCGCCACCTTCGAGGACGCCCGTGTGCGCGAGGCACTGGGCCTGATGTTCGATTTCGAGTGGACCAACCGCACCCTGTTCAACAGCTCGTATACCCGCGCCGCCAGTTACTACCCCAATAGCGAGTTCTCCGCCAAGGGCAAGCCGCTTGGCGCCGAATGGCTAATGCTGTCGCCGTTTCGCGGGCAGTTGCCAGCCAGGCTGTTCACCGAGCCTTTCACGATGCCGGTTACCGATGGCCGTGGCATTCCCCGCGAAACCATGCGCCATGCGCTCGGTCTACTTGCCGAGGCTGGCTTCAAACCCTCGGGGCAGCGCCTCACCAACGCCAAAGGCCAGCCACTGCGTTTCGAAATCCTGTTGGTCAATCCCAACCTGGAGCGCATTCTCCAGCCCTTCACCGAGAACCTGGCCAGCATCGGCATCCAGGCCGATCTGAGAACCGTGGATCGCGCCCAATACAAACAACGTCTGGATCGCTTCGAATTCGACATGATTCTGCTGACCCTGCCGCAAACCCTCAGCCCCGGCCTGGAGCAAGCGCTTTATTTCCACTCCAGCCAGGCCAGCGTGAAGGGCGGCAGGAATTACGCCGGCATCCACGATCCGGTCGTCGATGCCCTGCTCGAAAAACTGCTGTCTGCCCGTACGCGTGATGAACAGGTGGCAGCGACCCGCGCCCTGGACCGCGTGCTGCTCTGGCAGCACTACACCATACCCAACTGGTACATCGACTATCACCGCCTGGCGTACCGCAACCGCTTTGCCTTCGTCGCCACGCCGCCCTACACGCTTGGGCTGCGCAGTTGGTGGCTGAAACCCACGGAGACCACCCAATGACGCGCCCACTGCGTTCATTTCTCATGCATGGCAGCGCCCTGCTGCTGCTTGGCCTCGCCAGTTTCGCCCAGGCTGCCCCGCAGCACGCGCTGACGCTGTACGGCGAAGCGCCGAAATACCCGGCCAACTTCAAGCATTTCGATTACGCGAACCCGGATGCACCCAAGGGCGGCGTGCTGCGTCTGCCCGGCCTCAATGGCTTCGACAGCTTCAACCCGTTCATTCCCAAGGGCAACCCGGCCGACCGCATCGGCCTGATCTACGACACCCTCACGTACCACTCGCCGGATGAACCCTTCACCGAATACGGCCTGCTCGCCGAAAAGATCGAGAAAGGCGCCGATGACAGCTACGTGCGCTTCTATCTGAACCCCAAGGCGCGCTTTAACGATGGTGAACCGGTTACCGCCGAAGACGTGATCTTCACCTTCAATGCGCTGCTCGAACATGGCGACCCGATGTACCGGCACTACTATGCCGATGTCGCCAAAGTGGTCGCCGAAAACCCGCGCACCGTGCGCTTCGACTTCAAGCATGCCGGCAACCGCGAGCTGCCGCTGATTCTCGGCCAGCTGCAGGTGCTGCCCAAGCACTGGTGGACTGACCGAGACTTTTCCCGGGGCAGCCTGGAGGCGCCACTGGGCAGCGGCCCGTACCGCATCGCCGACTTCTCGCCGAACAGCTCGATCCGCTTCGAACGCGTGAAGGACTGGTGGGCCAAGGATCTGCCGGTAGCCCGCGGGATGTACAACTTCGACGAAATCCGTATCGAATACTTTCGCGACATGGCGGTAGCCCTGGAGGCCTTCAAGGCCGGCCAGTTCGACGTCAACCTCGAATACTCGGCCAAGGACTGGGCCACCGGCTACAACTCGCCGGCCCTGCGCGCCGGTCGCTTCGTTCAGGAAGCCTTCCCCAACCGCAACCCGGCCGGCATGCAGGGTTTCGTGTTCAACACCCGCAAGCCGATGTTCCAGGATCCACGGGTGCGCGAGGCCATCGCCCAACTGTTCGACTTCGAATGGGCCAACAAGCAGCTGTTCTACGGCGCCTACAAACGCACCCACAGCTACTTCGAAAACTCGGAAATGGCAGCGCGCGGACTGCCCAGCCCGGCCGAGCTGAAGCTTCTGGAACCGTTGCGTGGGCAGATTCCCGACCGCGTGTTCACCGAGGCCTTCGCGCCGCCGGTCAGCGACGGCAGCGGCATCATTCGTGACCAGGCGCGCCGCGCCTATCAGCTGCTCACCGAGGCCGGCTACCGGATCGAGAACGACAAGATGGTCGATGCCAACGGCAACCAGCTGGCGTTCGAGTTCCTCAATACCCAGGCCAACCTGGAACGGGTGATCCTGCCATTCAAGCGCAACCTGGCCGAGCTGGGCATCGACCTGCAGATCCGTCGGGTCGACGTTTCCCAGTACATCAACCGCCTGCGCTCGCGGGATTTCGACATGACCTCGGCAATCTGGCCGCAATCCAGCTCGCCCGGCAATGAGCAGCGCGAATTCTGGCACTCCAGCAGCGCCGACAACCCGGGCAGCCGCAACCTTATCGGCCTGCGCGACCCGGCGATCGACAAGCTGGTCGAGGGGCTGATCCAGGCCGATTCCCGTGAGTCGCTGATCACCCATACCCGGGCCCTGGACCGCGTGCTGCTGTGGGGCAACTACGTGGTGCCCAACTACTACGTGGATGCCTACCGCGTCGCCTACTGGAAGCGCTTCGGCCATCCGCAGAAATCGCCACTCTACGACTACGGTCTGATGACCTGGTGGCAGGAAAAACCGATCGGCGAAGTGATCAGCCGCGAAGATGCGCCCACCACCGAGCAGGAAGAACGCTAGATGCTCGCCTATATCCTGCGGCGCCTGCTGCTGATCATCCCGACCGTGTTCGGCATTCTGGTCATCAACTTCGCGATCATCCAGGCCGCTCCCGGTGGCCCGGTGGAACAGATGATCGCCAAGCTCGAGGGTTTCGACGCCGCAGCGGGTGGTGCCACGGGGCGCATCTCCGGCGGTGGCGGCGGCGAGGTGGCTGCCGCGGGCTCCAACTACCGTGGCGCCCAGGGTCTGGATCCGGAACTGATCGCCGAGATCGAGAAGATGTACGGCTTCGACAAGTCGGCCCCCGAACGCTTCTGGATCATGGTCAAGAACTATGCCCAGCTGGACTTCGGCGACAGCTTCTTTCGCGATGCCAAGGTCATCGACCTGATCATGGAAAAGATGCCGGTGTCCATTTCCCTCGGCTTATGGAGCACGCTGATCATGTACCTGGTGTCCATCCCGCTGGGTATCGCCAAGGCCACCCGGCACGGCAGCGCCTTCGATGTATGGACCAGCTCGGCGATCATCATCGGCTACGCCATTCCAGCCTTCCTGTTCGCCATTCTGCTGATCGTGCTGTTCGCCGGCGGCAGCTATTGGGACTGGTTCCCGCTGCGCGGCCTGACGTCCAGCAACTTCGACCAGCTGAGCCTGAGCGGCAAGATCCTCGATTACTTCTGGCACCTGGCCTTGCCGGTGACCGCGCTGGTAATCGGTAACTTCGCCACCCTCACCCTGCTGACCAAGAACAGCTTTCTCGACGAGATCAACAAGCAGTACGTGACCACGGCCAGGGCCAAGGGCCTGAGCAATGCCCGCGTGCTCTACGGCCACGTATTTCGCAACGCCATGCTGCTGATCATCGCCGGCTTCCCGGCAGCCTTCATCGGCATGTTCTTCACCGGCTCGTTGCTTATCGAGGTGATCTTCTCCCTCGATGGCCTGGGGCTGTTGAGTTTCGAGGCGGCGATCAACCGCGATTACCCGGTGGTCTTCGGCACCCTGTTCATCTTCACCTTGCTGGGGCTGGTCGTGAAACTGATCGGCGACATCACCTACACCCTGGTCGATCCACGCATCGACTTCGAAAGCAGGGAGGCTTGAGCCATGGCACTTTCCCCCCTCAATCAACGCCGCTTCGAACGTTTCAAGGCCCACAAGCGTGGCTGGTGGTCGCTGTGGATCTTTCTCGCGCTGTTCTTCGTGACCCTGGGCGCCGAGCTGATCGCCAACGACAAACCGCTGGTGGTCAGTTATGACGGCCAGTACTACTTCCCGGTGCTCAAGCGCTATCCGGAGACCACCTTCGGTGGCGAGTTCCCGTTGCAGGCCAACTACAAGAGCCCGTACATCCAGGAACTGATCGGGCAGAAGGACGGCTGGATGGTCTGGCCGCCGATCCCCTTCAGCTATTCGAGCATCAATTACGACCTCAAGGTGCCCGCCCCCGCACCGCCCTCGGCGGCCAACTGGCTGGGCACCGACGACCAGGGCCGCGACGTACTGGCCCGGGTCATCTACGGCTTTCGGATATCCGTGCTATTCGCCCTGGCGCTGACCCTGGCCAGCTCGGTGATCGGTGTCGCCGCTGGCGCCCTGCAGGGCTTCTACGGCGGCTGGGTGGACCTGGCCGGGCAGCGCTTCCTGGAGATCTGGTCAGGCTTGCCGGTGCTCTACCTGCTGATCATTCTGGCCAGTTTCGTGCAACCCAACTTCTGGTGGCTGCTCGGGCTGATGCTGCTGTTTTCCTGGATGAGCCTGGTCGATGTGGTACGCGCCGAGTTCCTGCGCGGCCGCAACCTCGAATATGTGCGCGCGGCCCGGGCACTGGGCATGCGCAACGGTGCGATCATGTTCCGCCATATCCTGCCCAACGCCATGGTCTCGACCATGACGTTCCTGCCGTTCATCGTTACGGGCGCCATCGGTACCCTGACCGCCCTGGACTTCCTGGGTTTCGGCCTGCCGGCCGGTTCGCCTTCGCTCGGCGAGCTGGTGGCCCAGGGCAAGTCCAACCTGCAAGCGCCATGGCTGGGCATCAGCGCCTTCGCCGTACTGGCCATCATGCTGAGCCTGCTGGTGTTTATCGGCGAGGCGGCTCGCGATGCGTTCGACCCGAGGAAATAAGATGAGTCATCCCGATAACCTCGTCGAAATCCGCGACCTCTCCGTCGCCTTCGTCAGCGGTGACAACCACCGCCAGGTAGTCAACAGCATCAGCTTCGACATACGCCGTGGCGAGACCCTGGCCCTGGTCGGCGAGAGCGGCTCCGGCAAGTCGGTCACCGCCCACTCGATCCTGCGCCTGTTGCCCTACCCGCTTGCCCAGCACCCCAGCGGCACCATCCATTACGACGGCCAGGACCTGCTCAAACTGCCTGAACGCAAACTGCGTGGCATCCGCGGCAACCGCATCGCCATGGTCTTTCAGGAGCCGATGACCTCGCTGAACCCGCTGCACAGCATCGAAAAACAGATCAATGAGGTGCTCGCCCTGCACAAGGGCCTGCGCGGCAAGGCCGCCACCCAGCGCACCCTGGAGCTGCTGGAGCTGGTCGGCATCCCGGAGCCGCACAAGCGCCTCAAGGCCCTGCCCCACGAACTGTCAGGCGGGCAACGCCAGCGGGTGATGATCGCCATGGCCCTGGCCAACGAGCCGGAGCTGCTGATCGCCGACGAGCCCACCACGGCGCTGGACGTGACGGTGCAATTGAAGATCCTCGAGTTGCTCAAGGATCTACAGGCGCGCCTGGGCATGGCCATGCTGATCATCACCCATGACCTCAAGCTGGTAAGGCGTATCGCGCAACGCGTGTGCGTGATGCAGAACGGCGAGCTGGTCGAGCAGGCGGACTGCGAAACGCTGTTCAATACGCCACAGCACCCCTACACCCGCGAACTGCTGGCCGCCGAGCCGGACGGCGAGCCGGTCGCCAGCGAAGACGCCGATACCTTGCTGCAGGTCGAAGACCTGCGCGTCTGGTTTCCGATCAAGAAAGGCCTGCTGCGCCGCACCGTCGATCACGTCAAGGCCGTGGATGGCATCAACTTCAGCCTGCAGCGCGGCCAGACCCTCGGCATCGTCGGCGAAAGCGGCTCGGGGAAATCGACCCTGGGCCTGGCGATCCTGCGCCTGATCGGCAGCCAGGGCGGTATCCGCTTTGGCGAACACCATCTGGGCGGCATGTCGCAGCGCGAGGTACGCCCGCTACGCCGGGAAATGCAGGTGGTGTTCCAGGACCCGTTCGGCAGCCTCAGCCCACGCATGACGGTCGGCATGATCATCGGTGAAGGGCTGCGCATTCACGCTATCGGCAGTGCGGCCGAACAGGAGCAGGCGATCATCGATGCCCTGAAGGAGGTCGGCCTCGACCCCGAGAGCCGTCACCGCTACCCCCACGAGTTCTCGGGCGGGCAGCGCCAACGTATCGCCATCGCCCGCGCCCTGGTGCTCAAGCCGGCGCTGATCCTGCTCGACGAGCCGACATCGGCCCTGGATCGTACCGTGCAGCGCCAGGTGGTCGACCTGCTGCGCTCGCTGCAGGTCAAGTACAACCTGACCTACCTGTTCATCAGCCATGACCTGGCGGTGGTGCGTGCCATCAGCCACCAGTTGATGGTGGTGAAACAGGGCCAGGTCGTCGAACAGGGTGACGCCAAGGCCCTCTTCCAGGCGCCCCAACATCCCTACACCCGGCAGCTTCTGGAAGCGGCATTTCTCACCGACGTGAAACCTGAAACCGTCTGAAACGACGCCCTGAGCCTGCGGCGCAAAGTTGTCGCAGGCTCAACACGGCGCAGGCTGAGCCCTACAAAACCTGCAGATGCACAAAGGCCCCGAAAATCGGGGCCTTTGTCATTACAGCGGATAGCAGCCTTAGAAGCGCTCGATATCCGCCTTGCTTTCCAGCTGCTTGCGGTAGGCGGCAAAGTCCTGCTGGCCACTGCGCGAGGCGAGGAAGCGGCGATACATGGCCTTCTCCTCATCGCTCAGTGCCTGTTCCGGCTCGCTGACGCCCTTCAGGCGGATCACCGTGAAGTCACCGTTGGCCAGGGCAATACCGCTGAACTCGGACTTGTCACCGCTAGGCTTGGGCATCCGGAACAGTGCCTGCAGCACGGCCGGATCGACACCGTCCTGGTTGCGGGTGGCGGCCTCGACGACCTGCCAATCGGCACCCTCGGCCTTGGCCTTGCCATCGCGCAGCTCGGTCACCAATTGCTCACCTGCTGCCTTGGCCGCTTCACTGGCGCGGGTCTTGGTCAACTGAGCACGAATGCTGTCGCTGACCTGGTCGAGCTCCAGTTGTTGCGGCTTGCGGTGTTCCTTGACGCGAATGACCACCAGGGTATTCGGGTCGAGCTCGATGGCACCGCTGTTGCTGCCATCTTCCATCACTTCCTGGCTGAAGGCGGCCTGCAGAACCTGGCGGTTGGCGGCGATACCTTCACCACCCTGACGACCGAACGGCGCACTGGTCTGCACCTTCAGGCCGAGTTCCTGGGCGGGTTGCACCAGGTCGGAGGATTCGAAGGCGGCATCTTCGAGCTGCTTGGTGGCCTCGACGAAACGCTGCTCGACGCGTTGCGTCTTGAGGTCGGTTTCGAGTTTCTCCTTCATGCTGGCAAGCGTCGGCACTTCAGGTGCCTGAACGCCCAGCAGCTTGATCAGGTGCCAGCCGAACTCGGTGCGCACCGGTGCCGATACCTCATCCTTCTTCAAGGCATAAAGCGCCTCTTCAAAGGCCGGATCGTATACACCTTTGCCGGCATAGCCCAGGTCGCCGCCCTCGCTGGCCGAACCTGGATCCTGAGAGAACTCCTTGGCCAGAGCAGCGAAGTCTTCGCCTTTCTGCAAACGCTTCTGCAGGTCTTCGATCTTGGCCTTGGCCTGATCTTCGCTGACGTCGCCGCCCACTTCAATCAGGATGTGCGCGGCATCACGCTGCTCAGCCAGGTTGGCGATCTCGGCGTCGTAAGCGGCCTTGAGCTCCTCGTCAGTTACGGAAACCTGCGAGAAGAACGCATCCTTCTTCAGCTCAATGTACTCGAGCACGACCTGTTCAGGGCTCATGAACTGAGCCTGCTGAGCGTCGTAATAGGCCTTCACGTCGTCATCACTGACTTTCACCGCGCCAGGATCCGCCTTGATGGTGCGAGTGGCGAAATCACGGGTCTGCTTTTCCAGGCGTGCGAACGCGAGCACTTCTTCGTCGGTGACGAAACCGCTACCGGAGAGTCCGGCACGCAGTTGACCGATGAGCATTTCCTGCTCGAGCATCTGGCGGAACTGCATACGGGTATAGCCAAGCTGACGAATCACCTGGTCGAAGCGATCGGCATTGAAGCGGCCTTCCACCTGGAACTCGGGCGTCTGCACGATCACCTGGTCGAGCGCCGCTTGGGAAAAGGCGAAATTGGAGTCCTTGGCGCCCTGCAACAGCAACGAGCGTTCGATCAGCCCCTTGAGGGAGGCATCGCGCAGCAGACGCTCATCCAGCATGGACGGGTCGAATTCCTTGCCCAGTTGCTGCAGCAACTGGCGGCGCTGCATTTCCACAGCCTGATTGAGCTCGTTCAGGCTGATCTTCTCGCCATTCACCGCGGCCGCGTTCTGGCTGTTGCCAGTGCCGGTAATGATCGCGTCAACGCCAGTCAACGCCATGAGAACGACGATCAGGCCGATGATGGTTTTGGCAATCCAACCCTGTGAATTGTCCCTGATATTTTGCAGCATGCTTCCCCCAGAACGGCCACGTACTAAAAATGGCCGCGCAGCGTGGGTAAAATCCGGATAGAAGAAAGGCGCATCCTGGGATGCGCCTTCTCGTAACGTGCGAAGCGGATCGGGATCAAAAGTCTACAATCCCCGGCCTGACAGACCTCTAGGTCTTATTGCCGCCCCACAACCGAGCCGGGGTTAACCGACCCGGCGGGCAAAGGCCCGAAGACGCTTAGTTGACGGCGTCTTTCAGTGCTTTACCAGCTTTGAAACCTGGGATCTTGGCAGCAGCGATGCTGATCGGCTTGCCAGTCTGCGGGTTACGGCCGGTGCGAGCAGCACGCTCTTTGACAGCGAAAGTACCGAAACCAACCAGTACAACGGAGTCACCAGCCTTCAGAGCGCCAGTAACGGATTCAATCACTGCGTCCAGCGCACGGCCAGCAACAGCTTTCGGGATATCAGCAGATGCGGCGATGGCATCGATCAGTTCCGACTTGTTCACTCTAAGTCCCCTTAATTTCGGTTTAGGTTGTTTCTTGATTTTAATGGAAGCGAATCGGGTGCTGAATGGCCTACCGACACAGTAAGAGCCGCTTTATATCAAGGGCTCCAAAAATGTGTCAAGGAAGGCATCCGGCTAATGCGTGCTGATTCGCTCCTTGGAATCAGACTCGCGTTTTTCATCCTTTGCAACCAACTCAGGAGCCGCGTCTGGCAAGGGCTCCGGGGCGTATTGCAGCGCAATTTGCAGGACCTCGTCAATCCATTTAACCGGTTTAATCTGCAGGTCCTGTTTGATGTTCTCGGGAATTTCCTTGAGATCGCGAACATTCTCCTGGGGGATGATCACGGTTTTGATTCCACCACGGTGCGCCGCCAGCAGTTTTTCCTTCAGGCCACCGATGGCCAACACCTGGCCACGCAGGGTGATTTCTCCGGTCATCGCCACATCGGCGCGCACCGGAATCTGCGTCAGCGCCGACACCAGCGCGGTGCACATTCCCACACCCGCGCTCGGGCCATCCTTGGGCGTGGCCCCCTCGGGCATGTGGATGTGGATGTCACGTTTTTCGTAGAAATCCGGCGCCACGCCAAGGCTCTGGGCACGGCTGCGGACCACGGTCTGCGCGGCTGTGATCGATTCGACCATAACATCGCCCAGGGAGCCGGTCTTGATCAGATTGCCCTTGCCGGGCACTACGGCCGCCTCGATGGTCAGCAGCTCACCGCCTACCTGGGTCCAGGCCAGACCTGTCACCTGACCGATCTGATCCTGCTGTTCGGCCAGACCGTAGCGGTGCTTGCGCACGCCCAGAAAGTCCTCGAGGGAATCGGCCGTGACCAGCACGTGGAAGCGTTTTTCCTTGGCGTGCTTCTTCACCGCACGCCGGCACACCTTGGCGATCTGCCGCTCCAGGCTGCGTACGCCTGCCTCGCGGGTGTAGTAACGAATGATGTCACGGATCGCCGCTTCCTCGAATTCCAGCTCGGTTTTCTTCAAACCGTTGGCCTGAATCTGCTTTGGCGCGAGGTATTTGGTGGCGATATTGACCTTTTCGTCCTCGGTGTAACCCGGCAGGCGAATCACCTCCATGCGGTCCAGCAGCGCGGCCGGAATGTTCATGGAGTTGGCGGTACACAGGAACATCACGTCGGACAGGTCGTAGTCGACTTCCAGGTAATGATCGTTGAAGTTGTGGTTCTGCTCCGGATCGAGCACCTCGAGCAACGCCGAAGCCGGATCGCCGCGCATGTCCTGGCCCATCTTGTCGATTTCATCGAGTAGGAACAGGGGGTTACGCACGCCGACCTTGGTCATTTTCTGGATCAGGCGCCCAGGCATGGAGCCGATGTAGGTACGCCGGTGACCGCGAATCTCGGCTTCGTCACGTACACCGCCCAGGGCCATGCGCACGAACTTGCGGTTGGTCGCGCTGGCGATCGACTCGGCCAGCGAGGTCTTGCCCACGCCGGGCGGGCCAACCAGGCACAGCACAGGGCCCTTGAGCTTCTTGACGCGCTTCTGCACGGCAAGGTACTCGAGGATGCGCTCCTTGACCTCTTCGAGGCCGTAGTGATCGGCGTCGAGAATGCTCTCGGCACGTGCCAGGTCCAGGCGCACCTTGCTCTGCGCTTTCCACGGCACATTCACCAGCCAGTCGATGTAGGAACGCACTACGGTGGCTTCGGCGGACATCGGCGACATCTGCTTGAGCTTGTTCAGCTCGGCCTGGGCCTTGCCATAGGCTTCCTTGGTCAGCCCGGCATTCTCGATGCGGCGCTTGAGCTCATCGAGCTCGTTGTGGCCCTCTTCGCTGTCGCCGAGCTCCTTCTGAATGGCCTTCATCTGCTCATTCAGGTAGTACTCGCGCTGACTGCGCTCCATCTGCTTCTTCACCCGCCCACGGATACGCTTCTCGACCTGCAGCAGGTCGATCTCTGCATCCAGCAGGGCCAGCACGTGCTCGACCCGGGTCGGCAGGTCGACGATCTCGAGGATTTCCTGCTTCTGCTCGATCTTCAGCACCATGTGCGCGGCCATGGTATCGACCAGGCGGCTGGGCTCGTCGATGCTGTTGAGCGAGGAAAGCACCTCGGCCGGTACCTTCTTGCCCAACTGCACGTACTGCTCGAACTGGCTAAGCAGGCTGCGGGTGAACACCTCGCTTTCACGCTCCGGTGCCTCGACCTCGTCGAGCAGCTGCACCTCGGCGCTGCTATAGCCGTCGGCCTCGATGAACTGCTCGATTTCGCCGCGCTGCTCGCCTTCGACCAGCACCTTGACGGTGCCATCCGGCAATTTGAGCAACTGCAGCACGGTAGCTACGGTACCGACTCGGTAGAGCCCTTCCTCACTCGGTTCATCGTCCGCGGGGTCTTTCTGGGCGAGCAGCAGAATCTGCTTTTCGCCATTCATCGCCGCTTCGAGCGCTTCGATGGATTTCTCACGGCCTACGAAAAGCGGGATGACCATGTGCGGATAGACCACGACATCGCGCAAAGGCAGGAGAGGCAATTCGATGGTTGTCTTCATGATTTTGAGCCCTACGGCGGCCTTGCGGCCGTAAACGGTGGGAGTACCCTTGGCCCTAAGATGGGGGTAGCCCCACGAAAAAACAAGCGTTGCTGTCGGTAAAAGCAAAAGGGGCCCGCAGGCCCCTTGCTTACAACATGTGACGAACGCGTTACGCGTCTGGCACGGCCTTGGCAGGCGGTTCGCTGTTCTCGTAGATCAACAGCGGCTTGGAGCTGCCGTCGATCACGCTTTCATCGATGACCACCTTGCTGACGTCCGATTGCGACGGAATGTCGTACATGGTGTCGAGCAGCACGCCTTCGAGAATCGAGCGCAGGCCACGTGCACCGGTCTTGCGCTCCAGCGCCTTCTGGGCGACCGCCTTGAGTGCGTCGGGGCGGAACTCGAGATCGACGCCTTCCATCTCGAACAGCTTGCCATACTGCTTGGTCAGCGCGTTCTTCGGCTCGGTGAGAATCTGCACCAGTGCTTCTTCGTCGAGCTCTTCAAGCGTCGCGATGACCGGCAGGCGGCCCACGAACTCCGGAATCAGACCGAACTTGACCAGATCGTCCGGCTCGATTTCACGCAGCGATTCGCCGATTTTCTTCTCGACGTCCTTGGTACGCACTTCGGCGCTGAAGCCGATGCCGCCTTTGGTCGAGCGCCCCTGGATCACTTTCTCGATACCCGCGAAGGCACCGCCGCAAATGAACAGGATGTTGCGCGTGTCGACCTGCAGGAATTCCTGCTGCGGATGCTTGCGCCCGCCCTGAGGCGGCACCGAGGCAACGGTGCCCTCGATCAGCTTCAGCAGCGCCTGCTGCACGCCCTCGCCCGACACGTCACGGGTGATCGACGGGTTGTCGGACTTGCGGGAAATCTTGTCGATTTCATCGATGTAGACAATGCCCATCTGGGCCTTCTCGACATCGTAGTCGCACTTCTGCAGCAGCTTCTGGATGATGTTCTCGACGTCTTCACCCACGTAGCCAGCCTCGGTAAGGGTGGTTGCATCGGCGATGGTGAACGGAACGTTGAGCAGGCGCGCCAGGGTTTCGGCCAGCAGCGTCTTGCCCGAACCGGTCGGGCCGAGCAGCAGGATGTTGCTCTTGCCGAGCTCGACGTCATCCTTCTTCTCGCGCTGGTTGAGGCGCTTGTAGTGGTTGTAGACCGCGACCGCCAGGATCTTCTTGGCACGCTCCTGACCGATCACGTACTGATCGAGGATCGCGCTGATCTCCTTGGGAGCCGGCAGCTTGTGCGCGCTGCTTTCGGCCTGGGCTTCCTGCACCTCCTCGCGGATGATGTCGTTGCACAGGTCGACGCACTCGTCGCAGATAAATACCGAGGGGCCAGCAATCAATTTGCGTACTTCATGCTGGCTTTTGCCGCAGAAGGAGCAATAGAGCAGCTTGCCGTTGTCCTCGCCGTTGCGGGTGTCAGTCATTCGATCAATCCAATACCGTAGGCTTAAAACACAAGATGGAGCCAAACCGGGGCATTTTCAAGCCCGATGTGCCGCAGACCGACCATTGTCGGCCTGTGGCGTCACGCTTCAGCCGATTTGCTCACGCCGGCTGTGTACCTTGTCGATCAGACCGTAGTTGACCGCTTCCTCACCGCTCATGAAGCGGTCACGATCGGTGTCACGGGCGATCACTTCGATCGGCTGGCCGGTGTGGTTGGCCAGCACCTGGTTCAGACGCTCGCGAATGAACAGGATTTCCTTGGCGTGGATTTCGATGTCCGACGCCTGCCCCTGGAAACCACCCAGCGGCTGGTGAATCATCATCCGCGAATGCGGCAGGCAGTAACGCTTGCCTGCAGCGCCGCCAGCCAACAGCAACGCACCCATGCTGCACGCCTGACCGATACAGGTGGTCGAGACGTCCGGCTTGATGAACTGCATGGTGTCGTAGATCGACATGCCAGCCGTTACCGAACCGCCAGGCGAGTTGATGTACAGGTGGATGTCCTTGTCCGGGTTCTCGGCCTCAAGGAACAGCAGCTGTGCGGCTACCAGATTGGCCATGTAGTCTTCGACCGGGCCGATCAGGAAGATCACGCGTTCTTTGAGCAGACGCGAATAGATGTCGTAGGCGCGCTCGCCACGAGCGGACTGCTCGACGACCATGGGAACCAGGCCACCAGCGGCCTGGATATCGGACATTTGTTGCATGAAAGGATTGTGCGACATTTCCAGCACTCGCTCCCTAATAAAAGTCATGTCTCGAATACGCATAAGCCAGCACTGAGGCTGGCTTATGGTGTGCTCGAACGAGGCGAAGAAATCAGGCGGCTTGTGGAGCTTCTGCCGGCTTGACTGCTTCTTCGTAAGAGACCGATTTGTCAGTCACATTGGCCTTCTGCAAAACAGTATCTACAACTTGCTCTTCCAGTACAACCGAACGGACTTCGTTCAGCTGCTGGTCGTTCTTGTAGTACCACGCCACGACCTGCTCCGGCTCCTGGTAAGCCGAGGCCATTTCCTGGATCAGCTCACGGACGCGGGCGTCGTCAGGCTTGAGTTCGAACTGTTTGACCACCTCGGCGACGATCAGGCCCAACGATACACGACGCTTGGCTTGTTCTTCGAACAGCTCGGCCGGCAGTTGGTCAGGCTTGATGTTGCCGCCGAACTGCTGAACGGCCTGCACGCGCAGGTTGTTCACTTCGCTGGCGATCAGCGCCTTGGGCACGTCGACCGGGTTGGCGGCCAGCAGACCCTCCATGACCTGGTTCTTGATCTTGGACTTGATAGCCTGACGCAGCTCGCGCTCCATGTTCTTGCGAACTTCGGCGCGGAAACCGTCGAGGCCGCCGTCCTTGATCCCGAACAGGGCGAAGAATTCGTCATTGAGCTCCGGCAGTTGTGGAGCAGAAACGCTGTTCACTTTTACGGTGAACTCAGCAGTCTTGCCGGCCAGGTCGAGGTTCTGATAATCCTCGGGGAAGGTCGGATTGATCACTCGCTCTTCACCGGCCTTGGCGCCGATCAGGGCATCTTCGAAGCCCGGGATCATGCGGCCGGAGCCCAGAACCAGCTGAGTGCTGGTGGCGGAACCGCCTGCGAACGCTTCGCCGTCGATCTTGCCGACGAAGTCGATATTCAGTTGATCGTCTTTTTCGGCAGCGCGCTCGACGGCTTCGAAACGGGTGTTCTGCTTGCGCAGAATATCCAGCATGTTGTCGACATCGGAATCAGCCACTTCAGCCTGCTGACGCTCGATGGCGATAGCTTCGAGGCCGCCGACCTTGATTTCCGGGAACACTTCGAAGGTCGCAACGAATTCCAGGTCCTTGCCCTTCTCCAGCACTTTCGGCTCGACCGAAGGCTGGCCGGCAGGTGCGAGCTTCTGCTCGGAGACTGCCTCATAGAAGGAAGACTGGATAACGTCACTTACTGCTTCTTGACGCGCGTCAGCTTCGAAACGCTGACGAATCACGCTCATCGGCACTTTGCCAGGACGGAAGCCAGGGATCTTGGCTTTCTGGGCAGTCTGCTGCAGACGCTTGTTGACCTGGGTCTCGATACGCTCGGCCGGCACAGTGATGCTCATGCGGCGCTCGAGAGCGGAAGTGCTTTCAACAGAAACTTGCATGGATATTCCTCGTTGCACAGACGTATGCCGGCCGCTTACCGGCCCCATTCAAGGGCATGCATTCTAGAGGGAGGTGTTGCAGAAGTCACCCTAGATGCAGGTGGCAAACGGGAGGGGCGCTAAAAGATGGTGCGGACGGAGAGACTCGAACTCATCGCAGCCTCCCCCACCACACCTGTAACCCGCATTCTCTCTGGCTCTCGCTCAGAGCGTGAGCCTGAATTTGTTCCCAAGTCGTTCCCAAGAACGAAGGGGAGCGGCACTTTAAAAGGCGCCCCCTGCGGGGTCAACCAAATTTTCGGTTCAGCCCTCTTTTTTAGGTAATTTTGGTAATTTTTTAGATTTACTGCTCTGAAAGCCATTCAGATCAAGGGGTTAGCGTAATTTCTTAAAGGTAATAATTTGGTAATTTTAGGTAAGCTCATTACCCATTTCAGGTGTAATCCGAGCGAAA
Source organism: Pseudomonas sp. URMO17WK12:I2 (assembly GCF_003253735.1). Lineage (GTDB taxonomy): Bacteria > Pseudomonadota > Gammaproteobacteria > Pseudomonadales > Pseudomonadaceae > Aquipseudomonas. The sequence continues at coordinate 430,073 of NZ_QKYW01000003.1, forward strand.
TAAAAAACCCTTTAGAATCAGTCAGATAGATTTTTATTACCTTATCCATTACCCAAAATTACCTCCAAAGGTAATGACTGAAACCCAGTAACCATGCGGGTTAGAGGCAGGCTTTGCATGCTCCTGACCGTTATTACCTTTTTCAGACACCGCTCCTGAGACTGGCTTCATGCGCATCCTTTTAGAGGCTCGGTGCAGGGTTTCGCGGGGGTCTATGCGTCCATGTAGATGCAGCGAGCCCAATCGCCGCGCCGTACGGAGCTGGGTGCAGGCATGCAGAAAAAGCGACACGTTTAGCGGCCAGGTGTGGTGGGGGGACGACTGCGCGCGCCGGGTGCTGCTGCCCCTGGCTGGCCTCTCCCTCGGCCCGCTGGACCACCCTGCCGCCTGCCCTGTCCGTGACCACCTCGGCACCGCCGCCCGGCGCGTTGCCAACTGTCCGCAAGCCCCGTATTCCGTGGCTTACAGCCCGTTTCAGATGGACTATAAAACCCCGATATGGCATGCTTTAGTGGGGCAGTTCATTCATTCAACCGCACGTTTTATAGGCCGCCCAGGCACAAAAAAACCGCCCGAAGGCGGTTCACATGTTGTCGTAGCCGAATGCTGTCAGCTGGTACCGGCAGCTGTCGCCGGTAGCTGGAACTCATCGAACCGGACCACCTCCTCCCCCAGCCACTCATTCACCTGCAGCAGCCTGGCCTGGATTGGCTCCAGCTCGTTCATTGCCCACACCTGGGCAGCGTCCCTGATCGAGCCGAACCCGCCAGCGTTCTGGGGCACGATGCCCATCAACTGCGGCGGAATGCGCAGGGCCGCCAGCAGGTCGTCGCGGCTGATGTTCTTGATCGCCGCGAAGTCGTCCTTCGCCGACACCTCACTGATCGGAATCAGCTGGATGCCCTCCTTCTTCCCACCTGGTGCGTACATGAACAGGTTACGGAAGTTGCCCGGCCCCTTGCTGTCCTTCATCGCCTGGCGCAGATCGGTGACGAACGACTCGTCCTGCACCGCGTCCGTCATGTACAGGATGAAGCCCGCGTGCGAGCCGTTCTGGTAGTACTTGCGCCGGAACAGTGTGGCCGACTCATTCAACAGCGCGCTCTGCAGCGCCGCCAGCCACTCGGGCAGCCCGTAGATTTCCTGATTGATGTCCGCCTCGCGCACATGGCACACCGTGCCGCGACGGAACTCGTGCTCATCCTTCCAGCCGCGCACCTGGTAGTACTGGTCCAGGTCGGTACCGCGCCGCATGTACTTGGCCAGCACCGGCCGCAGCCCCAGCGTGCTACGCAGCATGTTGTCGTGTTTCTCCAGGTAAGCATTGCCGAACGTGCCCCAGTCCGTGGCGAACTGCTCGAACGCCTGACGGCTCAGCAGCCGGTGCGGCTTGAAGGTGCGCACCAGCATGTTGCGGCGAAAATTCAGGCCCGACTGCAAATACACGCTCGCCCTGGTCGACCGAGCCAGGCCATCCAGCGACATAGGCGGCTCATACCACCGCCCATTGGCCCAGCACTCCAGATAGTCCAGGATCTCCCGGCCATCGAGCACCGGCACCGGGTCGCCAAACGTAAACGCCTCAGCGCGCGCGCCCTGGCCACTCAATTGCTGGGCCTGCGCCCCTTGGTTATCGCTCATCAGCTGAACTCCATGATGGCCGTGTTGCTGGTGGTCTGCCCTTCCAGCGGCTCATTGATCAATGCGTGGAACAGCGCCCACGCCAGGTCGGCATGCCCGGTCGCATCGCTGCGCCCGGCCGTGTAGGTGAATTGGCGCCCGCTGGGCGTCATTGTCTTGCGGATGGCCATCAGCGCCTGGGCAACGTCCGTCCACCCGGCGTCGAACTCGAAGCGCCCCTTGCGAATCACGTCCCAGGCCTTCATCACCAGACGGGTTTTCACCTCCGGGCTGTAGCTGAACGTGCGCAGGCCTGGGAAGAATTGCTTCACCAGCTGCGCCACACCGGCGCCCATGCCTGTGGTGTCGATGCCGATATAGGTCACCCAAAAGCGTTGCGTGATCTGATGAATCGTCCGCGCCTGGGCTTCGAAATCCATGCCGCGGAACTGGTGCTTCTCGACCAGCCGGAACTTGCCGCCCGGTACCAGCGGCGGGGCCACTACCACCAGGCCGGCCGTGTCGCCGGTCTCGGCCGGGTCGTACCCAACCCACACCTGGCGCTCGCCCAGTGGCCGTGGCGCGAACGGCTTGTAGTCCTCCCACACCTCCCAGCTGTCGACCATGCACGGCTGCAACATCTGAAGCGGAAAGATGCTGTCGCCGTCGTTCACAAACTGGCACATCAAAAGGTTTTCGAAGGCCTGTGCGTCGTACTCCAGGCGCAGCTCTTCCAGGTCGAACAGATTGCAACCGCGTGCCTCGGCGTCGAGGATGGTCACGATCTGCCGCCAGATCCCGTCCTCACAGCGGCGACCCTGCTGCAGGGCGTCGTGGCTCACATCGATGTTCAGGTGCTGCGCAGTAGGCTTGCCCTTGTTGTGCCGCTCGCCGGTCCAGTAGATATACGCCGGGTGCGCCATGCTCGAGGGAGTCGAAAAGTACGTCTTGCGCCAGTGCTTGTGCAGCGCCATGCCCGAGGCGACCTTGTTGATTTCCTCGAACCCCTGCACCCAGAAGAATTCATCGAAGTAGAAGTTGCCGCTGCGCCCCTGGGCGGTGCGGAAGTTCGTGCCCAGGAAGTGCAGCTCGGCGTTGTTCCACAGCACGATGGGGTCGCCCGTCAGCTTCACCCCCAGCACCTCGTTCATGAACGACTGCATGTAGTTCTTGAACTGGTGCGCCTGCGCCTTGCTGGCCGATAGGAAGATCTGGTTGCGCCCGGTGGTGATCGCATCGATCAACGCTTCCCGAGCGAAGTAGTACGTGGCCCCAATTTGGCGCGACTTGAGCAACATCCGCGTGCGCTGGTTGCCGGCTCGGTACCAGTCGAGCTGGTAGTCGAAGCATCCATCCTTGAACGCCTCGACCAGCGTCTCGATCTGTTCTTCGCTGAGCTCGTTGCGCACCGCCTGCTTTTTCGGCCCCTCGTTGCGCTTGGCCAGTTTAGGGTTGAGCTCGCCCTCGGTACCGCCATCCTGGAAGCGCTGGATGCGCGCCTGCCGTTCCAACTGCCGGTGCAGCAGGTCAATTTCCTTGAAGTCGCCGCCCGTCTTCCCCTCTTTCAGAATCAGCTGCACCAGCCGCGCTTCCAGCGCCCCGCCGATGCGCTCGACGTTATCGGCCCTGTCCCACTCGTCCCGGGTCTTCCAGCTGTGGACGGTCTTTTCCTTCTCGCCCAGGTAATCGGCGATATCGGTGATGCGCCAACCCGTCCAGTACAGAAATTTGGCCTGGCGGCGGGAGTCGGTTGTCGGCTGGTAGGGGGCGGTAGTGTTCATGGCGCCGATGCTGCCGCCCGCGCGCGTAAGCCCCTATCGGCGGGCGTTGTAGCGCGCTTCCCTACAACCTCACGTCGTTGCCGCCGCCTCGCCCACTGCCGACCATGCCCTCAACGCGAAACCCGCACCGAGGATTACCCAGCATGTCCGGCACCAAGAAAACCGTATCGAAATGGACCCGTATTGCACTCGAAGGCGCGACCACTGATGGCCGCAAAATCGAACCGGCATGGATCACCCAGATGGCGGCCTCCTACGACCGCAACCTCTACGGTGCCCGCCTCAACTGCGAGCACATCAAGAGCGTGCTGCCCGACTCCCCATTCGGCGCTTACGGTGACGTGCTCGAGCTCAAGGCCGAAAAGGTTGAGATCGGAGGCAAGACCAAGCTGGCCTTGTTCGCTCGCATGGAGCCCAACGAAGCCCTGATCGCACTGAACAAGAAGCGTCAGAAAATCTACACCTCCATCGAAGTCGATCCTGAATTCGCTGACACCAAAGGCGCCTACCTCAAAGGCGTAGCCATCACCGACAACCCGGCCAGCCTCGGCACCGAGGCGCTCGAATTCAGCGCACAGCACGGCACTCTCGCCGGCCGCAAAAGCAGCCCGGACACACTGTTCACGGCTGCAGAGCAGATTGACGAACTCATTTTCGAAGAGCAGGACGACACCCCCGGCATGTTCGCCGCCCTGCGCGGCAAGGTCAGCGAGCTGCTCGGCAAGAACAAGGAAAAGGAAGGCACGGACGCCGCCAACTTCAGCGCCCTCGGCAATCTGATCGAGGATCTGGCCACCCACGGCGCCCAACAGGCTGAAGCCTTCACCGCCGTGAAGTCAGCCCACGAAAAACTCCAGGCCGACCACACCAAACTGGCCGGCGAGTTCGCCGACCTGCTCAAGAAGCTGGGCGACACCCAGGACCATTCCCACAAACCGCGCCCCCCGGTCACCGGTGGTGATGGCGCCACCCTCACCGACTGCTGATCCCCACGGACAAGCCACACCAACGGAACACCGGAGAACCCAATGCGCAACGATACTCGCCAACACTTCGACGCCTACCTGAACCAGCTGGCCAAGCTGAGCGGCGTAAGCGACCCCACCAAGACCTTTGCCGTCGACCCAAGCGTCCAGCAGCGTCTGGAAACCCGCATGCAGGAATCCAGCGAATTCCTCAGCCGTATCGGCATGATCGGCGTCGACGAGCTCAAGGGCGAAAAGGTCGGTCTGGGCGTCAGCAGCACCATCGCCGGTCGTACCGACACCACCGGTGACGGCGTGCGTGTGCCGCGCGACGTATCCGACCTGAGCAAGGACGGTTACGAGTGCCGCCACACCGACTTCGACACCGCTGTGCGATATGCGCAGCTGGACGCCTGGGCCAAGTTCCCCGACTTCCAGGCCCGCCTGCGTGACGCCATCCTCAAGCGCCAGGCCCTCGACCGCATCATGATCGGCTTCAACGGCACCAGCGCCGCCGCTACCACCAACCGCGCCACCAACCCGCTGCTGCAGGACGTCAACATCGGCTGGTTGCAGAAGTACCGCAACAACGCGCCCCAGCGCGTGCTCAAGAGCGGCAAAGCCGAGAACAAGATCGTCATCGGCAACGGTACAACCGCCGACTACAACAACCTGGACGCCCTGGTGTTCGACGCCGTGGCCAACCTCATCGACCCGTGGCACCGCAAGGACACCGGCCTGGTCGTGATCCTCGGCAGCAACCTGGTGCACGACAAGTACTTCCCGCTGATCAACAAAGAACAGGCCGCCACCGAGAAGCTGGCCACAGACATGATCATTTCCCAGAAGCGCATGGGCGGTAAGCAACCGGTCGAAGTACCGCACGTGCCGGACGGCGCCATGCTCATCACCACCCTGGAAAACCTCGCCATCTACTGGCAGATCAGCGGGCGCCGCCGCCACATTCAGGAAAACCCGAGCAAGAACCGCATCGAGAACTTCGAGTCCAGCAACGACGATTACGTCGTCGAGGACTACGGCCTCGGCTGCCTCATCGAAAACATTGAGCTGCTGGAGGCCTGATCACCATGGCACTGAGCCCTGCCAAGCGCCACTTCCAGCAGGCCACGGCTGCCATTGAGGCAGCCGCGGTGCAGGGCCCAGCCCTGACCATGGAAGGCGCCACCGCCTACGAGCTGATGCAAGCCCAGCTCCATCAGCACAAACAGCAACTCAAGAAGATCCAGAGCCAGGAAGGCAAGGCCGACACCAAGCGCAAGCTGCTGCCGGACTACGCCCCCTACGTCGAAGGCGTGCTCAGCGCTGGGAAGGGCGCCCAGGACGACGTGCTCACCACCATCATGCTGTGGCGCATCGACGTGGGCGACTACGCCGGCGCCCTGGACATCGCCGAATACGCGCTGCCCTACAACCTCACCATGCCCGACAGCTTCGAACGGTCGCTGGGCTGCGTCGTGGCCGAGGAAATCGCCAACGTCGCCATCAAGCTGCAGAAGGCCAGCGGCTCGTTCGACCTCGGCCTGCTGCTGCGCACCGAGGCCGCCACCGCCGGCGAGGACATGCCCGACGAAGCCCGCGCCAAGCTCCACCTGGCCATCGGCAAAGCAGCATCCGCCCTGGTGCCGGACGACGCTGAAGCGGTCGACGCCCTGCCCCTGCTGCTCATGGCCAAGCAGGATCTGGCCCGCGCCATCGAGCTGCACACCAACTGCGGCGGCAAAAAGGATCTGGAGCGCGTTGAGCGCCTCCTGAAGAAACACGCCGGCACCACCGGCTAACCGAGCGTCCCCACGCGCCCGGCGGCTCGGGGTGAATCAGACAGGGTCTCTCCTTCCCTGCCCTGTGAAGCCCCGACCACCGCCGACTTGAGGCCCTGACCATGAGCGCATTCATAGCGGGTGGCGTTGCAGCGCCGCTCACACTCACCAACGACGGCTTCTGGCCGGACATCGACCTTGCCGACCTGCGCGACGCCCAGCGCATCGCCAGCAGCGTCACCAATGGCCGCCTGGAAACCGCCGTGGTGGCGGCCATGATCAGCGTCAACCGCGAGCTCAGCACCCGCAAGCTGCGGTACCAGGCCGAGGGGCACACCCACCTGGCAGCCGTGCCCGCTGACAAGATCGCGGAGCGCAGCGTCCTCACCATTCTCTACGAGCGTGCCGTCTACAGCGCCGCCAGCGCCGAGGTAGCCGAGCGCTATCGCAGCTTCGATGCCACCAATAGCGGCGCCGCCAAGGCCGAGGAAGAAGAACCCACCGTCGACGACTACCGCCGCGACAGCCGTTTCGCCATTCGCGATCTGCTCGGCATCAGCCGCACCACCGTCGAGCTGCTGTGATGGCCACCCTCCGCGCCCACCAAAACGAGACCCTCGACGCCCTCTGCTGGCGGCACTACGGCCGCACCGCGGGCGTCGTCGAGGCCGTGCTTGAGGCAAACCCCGGTCTCGCCGACCTGGGCCCCAACCTTCCACAAGGCCACCCCGTCACCCTGCCCGATGCTGCACCGCAGCCCGAGCAGCAGGCGGTAACCCTATGGGACTGACCACCACCACAGGGCAAAGGAACCATGAAAATGCCTGACCGTCCCGAAACCTGGGCCTGGCTCGCCAGCTGGCTCGAACACAACTGGCCCGCCATCTACAGCGGTGGCCTGGCGTTCTTCATCGCGGCCCTGCGCATCATCTACGGCGGCGGCAACCTGCGCCGTGTCGCCCTGGAGGCGCCGCTGTGTGGCTTCCTGGCAATGGCCACCAGCCACGGCATCGAGCTGCTCGGCATCCCCGCAACTACCGCCCCATTCTTCGGCGGTGCCATTGGCCTGCTGGGCGTAGAAGGCACCCGCGCAGCCGCTAAACGCTTCTTCGAACGCAAGGTAGAAACGCTATGAGCCAGCCCACACTACGCCACGGCGACCGCTCCCAGGCCGTCCAGCAGCTGCAGCGCTCCCTGATCGCCCGCGGCTACCAGCTCTACCCGGACGGGGACTTCGGCGACAAGACCGAGGCCGCCGTCCGCGCCTTCCAGCTTAAGATGGGTCTGGTGGTGGACGGCGCTGCCGGCCCGAAAACCCTGGCCGCCCTCGCCGGCGCTGACTGCTCCAGGCTGCTCAGCAACATCACCTTGGTGGCCGCCGCCGAGCGCCTCGGCGTCGAGCTGGCCAGCGTCTACGCCGTCAACGAAGTAGAGTCCGCCGGCGCCGGCTTCCTGGCCAACGGCAAGCCCGCCATCCTGTTCGAGCGGCACATCATGCATCGCCAGCTGAGCACCCCGCGCAGCCCGGATCAGGTCGCCGGCAAGCTCAAGGCCCGCGCCGATCTGCTGGCCAGCGAATTCCCCAACTTGGTCAACACCCGCCCCGGTGGCTACGCCGGCGGCGTGGCCGAGCATCAGCGTCTGGCCCAGGCTCGTCAGCTCGACGACACCGCCGCGCTGGAATCGGCGAGCTGGGGCGCGTTCCAGATCATGGGCTTTCACGCCACCCGCCTCGGCTACCCCAACGTGCAAGCCTTTGCCGCCACCATGGCCCAAGATGAAAACGCCCAGTTCGACGCCTTTGTGGCGTTCATCGAGGCCGACCCCGTGCTGCACAAGGCCCTAAAGGCCCGCAAGTGGAAGGACTTCGCCGCCACCTACAACGGCCCCAGCTACGCCCGCAACCTCTACGACGTGAAGCTGCAGCGGGCCTATGAGCGGCACGCCGGCTGTGGCTGCGGCCAGAAGGCTGCCGCGTGAGCACCCTCCGCCAAGCCGCCTACGGCTTCGCCCTGCTGCTGGCCATCGCCCTGCTCATCTGGGGCGGTTACCAGCAGAGCCAGGCCGCCCAGGCCCGCGCCACGGACGACGCCGAGCGCATCGCCACGCTTGAGCAGCGCAACACCCGCCAGGCCCAGGCCATCATCACCCTCGGCGCCAATATCGCCGCTCAACGCCTGGCCCAACAGAGCATGCAGAACAACCGCGCCGACCTGCAGCAGGCCAACGCCGTGCACCAGGTGCAGAAAAAGGAGACCGTCCGTAATGACCCGCCTGCACAGAACTGGGCTGCTCAGCCTTTGCCTGCACTCACTCGCCGCCTGCACCAGCGCCCCGCCATCACCGGAACCGCTGGTTACCGTGCTTTCCTGTCCGGTCGTAACGCGCTGCACCCTGCCGCCGGCGGCGCCGATCGATAACGGCGAGCTCAGCGACGACAACGACGCCCTGCTCGCCGCCTGGGCTGACTGCGCCGCCCAGGTCGATGCCATGTTCGACCACAACCAGCAGAGGCCCGCGCCGTGAACAAACCCAACAGCTTGCGCGAGCACCTACTCGCCAAAGTCCCCAGCCTCGCCCAGAACCCGGACCGCCTGTTGATCTTCATCGACGAAGGCACCCTGCGCTGCACCTCGGCGGCGTCCCTGTCATGGGAATACGGCTACACCCTGCAGGTCATCCTCACCGACTTCGCCGCCCACCCGGATACCGTCATGCTGCCGCTGCTCGGCTGGCTCACCGTCCACCAGAACGAGCTGCTGGCCAACCTCACCAAGTCCGCCGAGGGCATCGCCTTCGAAGCCGACGTGCTCGACGGCAACACCATCGACCTGGCCCTCAAGCTGCCGCTGACCGAGCGCGTGGTCGTCGGCAAGGACGAAGCCGGCGCCACCACCCTCACACACCCGGCCGAGCCGCAGCCGATGCAGGCCTTCACCGATTCAGCCTGGCCGCCGGCCGGCAGCGACGGCCAGCGCGAGTGGTACCTGCCAGATGGCTGACACCCTCGACGATCTGTCCGCCTGGCTCACCCCACTGCTCATGCGCCTGCAGCCCGCCCAGCGCGCCAAGCTGGCCCGCGAGGCCGCCAAGCGCCTGCGCCGTACCCAGCAGCAACGCATCCTGGTGCAACGCAACCCGGACGGCACCGCCTTCACCCCCCGCAAGGCGCGCACGCTGCGCAGCAAGCAGGGCCGCATCAAGGCCCGCGCCAAGATGTTCAGCAAGCTGCGCACCGCGCGTTACCTCAAGGCCGGCGGCAGCGCCGCAGAGGCCACCGTCAGCTTTGCCGGCCGCATCAGCCGAATCGCCCGCATTCACCAGTACGGCCTGCGGGATCGCCCAGGCAAGGGCATGCCCGACGTGCAGTACGCCAAGCGCGAGCTGCTCGGCTTCGCCCCTGGTGACCGCGACATGCTCAGCGACCTGCTGCTGAGTCACCTCTCAGATCAGTAGCCTTGCATTGGCCTGATCGACAGTGGCACCGTAGCAGCACATATCCGCACTCAAGGAAGTGACAGTGGAGCAAAAACGAATCGCGCTTTTGATCGATTGCGACAATGTGAGCCATAACGCCATCGCCGGCGTCTTGGAAGAACTGGCGAAATACGGAATGGTCAACGTTCGCCATGCTCACGGCGATTGGAAGAGTGAACATCTCAATGGTTGGGTTGAAAAGCTTCACCCCTCTGCTATCCGGCCAATGCAGCAGTTCGCCTACACAAAGGGTAAGAACGCCACAGACTCAGCCATGATCATCGACGCTATGGACCTGCTTTACAGCAAGAACGTTGATGCCTTCGCCCTGATGACTAGCGACAGCGACTTCACCCCGCTTGTATTACGTTTGCAAGAAAGCGGCTTCCCTGTTTACGGCTTCGGAGAGAAAAAAACGCCTCAACCCTTTGTGGACGCCTGCTCTTCATTCATCTACGTAGAAAATCTGATACCCGTAGACGAAAAGACTACCGACGATCCGCAACCGCAGAAGAAGACTCGTATCGAGCTGCGCTGTGACACGTCTCTAGTTCGTCTCCTACGAACCGCTGCTGAGCGCACCACTGGTGATGATGGTTGGTCTCATCTGAGCGAAGTAGGCAAGTACATCCACAACAATAGCTCCTTTTCTGTCGTCAACTACGGCTACCAAAAACTAGGTGATCTTATTAGGGCGTCTGGTCTGTTTCAGATCAGCATGCGCTACGACGGTACAGCCATGTTCATTCGTGACCAACGAAAGCAGATTCCTACGTCTCAACCATCAGAGACAGAAACCGCGTGAACTGAAGTTGTAACCATTCCCGCTACAACCCCCACCTGCTGCGCCCCTCGCGCGAGGGCGCCACCATCGCGGCATGAACTCCATTGCCGCCCTTGCCCGCCTGATCGAAAACCTTGTCCGCCTCGGCACCATCGCCGAGGTGGACGAGCCGAAAGCCCGCGTGCGCGTAAAGTCTGGCGAGCTGCTGACTACCTGGTTGCCCTGGCTGGCCCTGCGTGCCGGCGCCGACCGTGAGTGGAACCCGCCCACCCAGGGCGAACAGGTCGTGCTGCTCAGCCCCTCTGGCCTGCTCGCCCAGGGCATCGTGCTCACCGGTCTGTTCAGCGACGCCAATCCGGCAAACGGCGACCGCGAGGGCTTGCACCGCACCACCTACCGCGATGGCGCCGTGCTGGAGTACGACAGCATCGCCCACCTGGTGCGCGTCCAGCTGCCCGCCGGCGGCCGAATCGAAATCATCGCCCCGGCCGGCCTCGATATCACCGGCGACATCCGCCACACCGGCGACTACACCCAAACCGGCAACCAGACCATTACCGGCACGGTCGAGGTGAGCGAAGACGTGACCGCGGCCGGCATCAGCCTGGTTCAGCACCGTCACGGTGGCGTGCTGTCGGGCGGCAGCAGCACGGAGCAGCCGCAATGAACCGCCACACTGGCAGCACAATCACCGAGCTGGAGCACATCAGCCAGAGCATCGGCGACATCCTCACCACTCGCCTGGGTACCCGCGTGATGCGCCGCGAGTACGGCAGCCTGCTGGTCGACCTGATCGACCAGCCCGGCAACGACACCACCCGCCTGCTCTGCTACGCCGCCATAGCCATGGCTCTCATGCGCTGGGAGCCACGCATTCGCCTCAGCCGCGTGCAGCTGGATGCCGGCACCGTGGCCGGCCAGTTCGTGCTCACCCTGGAAGCCGTCCGCGTGGACACCAACGAGGCCACCAACCTCGTCATCCCGCTACGCATGGGGGCTGCCGCATGAATGTGTTCACCCCCATCGACCTAGCCGCCCTGCCAGATCCACAAGTCGTCGAGCAGCTCGACTACGAAGTCATCCTCGCCGAGCGCAAGGCCTACACCGTCAGCCTGTGGCCGGCAGACGAGCAAGCCGCCATCGCCGCGCGCCTGGCCCTGGAATCCGAGCCGCTCACCAAGCTGGTGCAGGAAAACGCCTACCGCGAAACCCTGCTGCGTCAGCGCGTAAACGAAGCGGCCCTGGCCACCATGCTCGCCAAGGCCCGCGGCACTGACTTGGAACAGATCGCCGGCAACTACGACGTGCGCCGCCTGGTCATCACCCCAGCGACAGACACCGACGCGGCCGTAATGGAGTCCGATGAGGCCCTGCGCGAGCGAACGCAAATGGCCTTCGAGGGCCTCAGCACCGCAGGCCCGCGCAACGCCTATATCTTCCACGCCCGCACAGCAGACGGCCGCATCGCCGACGCCACCGCCGAGAGCCCATCACCCGCTGTCGTGGTCGTTACAGTGCAGCACGCCCTGGGCGACGGCACCGTGCCGGCAGACCTGCAGGCCATCGTGCACCAGTACCTATCCGATGAAGATCGCCGCCCGGTCGCCGACCGCCTCACCGTGCAATCGGCCCAGGTGCTGCCTTACCAGGTCACCGCCCAACTGCACCTGGCCACCACGGGCCCCGAGGCCGAACCGATCCTTGCCGCTGCCCAGCAGCGGCTTGATGCCCTGGTGCATGCGCGCCGGCGCCTGGGCGTTGAGGTGTCCACATCCGCCATCCACGCCGCGCTGCACGTCGAAGGCGTGCGACGGGTGGATCTGCAAGGCTGGGCCGACATCAAGCCCACGCCGGCCCAGGCTGCCTACTGCACCGGCACCCACATCAGCATCGCGGGGCAGCTATGAGCATCGCCCTGCTGCCGTCCAATAACACCCAGCTCGAACGCCTGGCCGCGCAGGCCCTCGCGCAGATCGAGCGAGTGCCGGTGCCGATTCGCGACTTGCTCAGCCCAACGCGCTGCCCGGTCGAGCTGCTGCCGTACCTGGCCTGGGCCTTCTCGGTTGATCGCTGGGAAAGCAGCTGGAGCGAAGCCACCAAACGCCAGGTCATCGCCAGCGCCTACTACGTCCACGCCCACAAGGGCACCATCGGCGCACTGCGCCGCGTAGTTGAACCGCTCGGCTACCTGCTGAGCGTCACAGAGTGGTGGCAGGAAAAACCCGAGGGCGTACCCGGCACCTTCCGCCTCGATATCGGCGTGCTGGAGTCCGGCATCACTGAAGAGATGTTCGAGTCCCTCACCCTGTTGATCGACGATGCCAAGCCCGTCAGCCGCCACCTCACCGGGCTGGCCATCGTGCTCGAAACCCGCGGCCGCACCTTCATCGGCGCCACGGCACTGCATGGCGACACCACCACCGTCTACCCCTACGAACCTGGCCTCATCGAGGTCAGCGCCCCGGCGATCCTCCAGGGAGGCACCGCCCACATTATCGACATCATGAGCGTCTACCCATGAGCACCTACTACGCGATTCTCACTGCCGTGGGCGAAGCAAAGCTCGCCAACGCCACCGCCCTCGGCACAGTGCTGCAGCTCAGCAAAATGGCCGTAGGCGACGGCGACGGCGCCTTGCCCACGCCCGTGCGCACTCAAACCGCCCTGGTGCGCGAAACCTACCGCGCCGACTTGAATGCACTGAGGGTGGATCCAGTCAACGCTAGCCAGATCATCGCCGAAATGGTGATCCCGGAAACCGAGGGTGGCTATTGGCTACGCGAGATGGGCATCTATGATGCTGCCGGCGACCTGTGTGCCGTTGCCAACTGTCCGCCCAGCTACAAGCCGCAGATGGCTGAGGGCTCAGGCCGCACCCAGGTGCTGCGCATGGTGCTCATCGTCAGCAGCACAGCTGCCGTACAGCTCAAGATCGACCCAAGCGTGGTGCTTGCAACGCGCGAGTTCGTCACCACCACCGTTGCGACCGAGCTGGCGAAGCTCGACGGTAAGCAGAGCGTGCGCGTGGCCACTTTGGGGCCTGTATCTGCCAATGGCTTGTCGTCAATCGATGGCGTGCAGCTCGTTGCTGGTGACCGTGTTCTGCGCAAGAACGAAAACGACGCGAAGCTCAACGGTATCTATGTAGCTGCCAATGGCGCCTGGCCCCGCGCCGCTGATGCGGACGCCAGTACTGAAGTCACGCCAGGCATGCTGGTGCCTATCGAATCGGGCCAGGTCAATGGCGACAGCCTTTGGCAATTGGTAACCGATGCACCAATTGTGCTGGGTACTACACCGCTCACATTCGAGATCGCAGCTGGCCCAGTCGGCGTTGCAGCTGGGACTTATCGGAGCGTGACCATCGACAAGCGGGGCCGGGTCATTGGGGGCACAAACCCCACCACGCTCGCAGGCTACGGCATTACGGACGACGTCCAATGGCGCACGGAGTCATTGACCGGCAAATTCACTATTGAGTGCCTCGACGTTACTCAGTCTGGCCAGGAAAGCGGCATTCTGATCAGGACCAAGATCCCCATCGATTCGACCGTAATGCCCCACCTGACGATCAAAGGCTGCATTAACGGCTACACATCGCCATTCGAAATGCAGTTGAGCTGGTACTTCTACGATGGTGCCTTCTACCTTCCGACTGTCTTCATCAGCGGCTACTACTCGCCACTCGGCGGCGGCGGTGTTCGGGCCTTTCTGAGTCATGAGAATGGATTAGTAAATATACGGATCGATTTCGGCAGTACGGCTTACATCCCGCGCCTTGCCATCACCGCATATAAAAGTGCTGGGTATGGCGGCAACTATGGCTGGTACACCGGCTGGGTGCATTTACCTTGGAACAGGGAAAACACTATCGCCGGCGAAGTGATGGCCAACGCCCATACCGCCCTCAGCACAGCCAATATCAGTGCGACGATGAAAGACTTCATCATGGTGGCCAGCAGCCCTCGCCAAATGCGCCAGTTCCTAGAGTTAGAGGCACCAGGGTCTCTGATCGAAACCTTCAGCCGCACTCCACCTCCAGGAACGCTGAAAGCCAACGGTGCGGCGGTTTCCCGCTCCACTTATGCACGGCTCGATGCTGCGATTTATGTTGGTGAGGCCCTCAACTCTGCCGCCGCGTGGGGCTACCGCTGTACCGATCCCGGCAATCCAACTGGCACTCGCAACTCTGCCGGTGATTACATCGTTTTGCCGGACGCTAGGGCAGAATTTCGCCGCGGTTTCGACGATGGAGCGAACCGCGACCCAGGTCGGGAGTGGGCGAGCTGGCAGGATCAAAGCCTCCAGGGCCATACACATTCAGAATTCGGTACAGCCAGCTTTCTCCGTGCGGGCGCCGGCGGAATCAGCGGCCCGGCTTCGTCTGGTCTCACAGCCGCGACCGGCGTCGCGCCCGTTACTGGTTCAGTTGGGGTTACCAGGCCTCGCAACATCAACCCACTTGTATGCATCCGTTACTGAGGCATTCCATGGAAGCTACCGCACCAGTTATCTATCACTACCACCCCCAAACCGGGGAGTTACTGGGCACTGGCCTTGCAGACCCGGATCCCATGAACCCAGCAAACTGGCTAGTGCCAGGCTTCGCTACCCTCGATGCTCCCGATGAGCCTGCACAGGGCATTGTTCCTTGCAGAGTTGAGCACGCCCGCTGGGAACTGCTCGAGGACAATCGCGGCACCGTCTTCAGCACGGATTCCGGCCAGCCCCTTGAGTACACGAGCCTTGGCCCGCTGCCCCAAGGTTTTACCACTCAGGCACGCCCGAGCCTGCACCATACGTGGCAGGGCGCCTCATGGGTATTCGACGAACAGTCCGCACGCGCCGCTTTCATCAACGCCGCAGTGCTTGAGCGCAACAGCTTGCAGGCGGAGGCCACCGCACGCATCGCACCGCTTCAAGATGCTGCAGACTTCGAGGACGCCACCGAGGCCGAAATTAGTGAGCTCGAAGCCTGGAAACGTTACCGCATTGCCCTGAACCGCCTACCGCTCCAAGACAGTTATCCGAATCCAATTCAATGGCCAAAGATGCCGAGCTGACTTTTCCTGGGGAGGGTTAGCCCCGCTTCGGCGGGGCTTTTTTATACCTGCACGTTGTACCCGCCCCCGCTACAACCCCCGCCCCTCGCCGGCTTGCCGCGCGCGCGTCAGTCTCAGCACTGTCATTTCACACCGCGCAGGCAAGCACCATGTCCGACTACCTACACGGCGTCCGCGTCCTCGAAATCAACGAGGGCACCCGCCCGATTCGCACCGTATCCACAGCCATCGTCGGCATGGTCTGCACCGCAGAAGACGCCGACCCGCTGGCCTTCCCGCTCGACACCCCCGTGCTGCTCACCAACGTGCAAAGCGCCATCGCCAAGGCCGGCACCAAAGGCACCCTGCGCGCGAGCCTGCAGGCCATCGCCGACCAAACCAAGCCGTTCACCATCGTCGTGCGCGTGGCTGAAGGCGCAGGCCAGAACCAGGCCGAGAAAGACGCCGCCACCGTCAGCAACCTGATCGGCACCACCAACGCCCAAGGCAAATACACCGGCATGAAGGCCCTGTTGGCCGCCAAGGGTAAGCTCGGCATCGTGCCGCGTATCCTGGGCGTACCAGGTCTCGACAGCCTGCCGGTGGCCACCGCCCTGGTCGCCATCGCGCAGGACCTGCGCGCCTTCGCCTACGTCAGTGGCTGGGGCTGCAAGACCAAGGAAGAAGCGGTCGCCTACCGCAACGGCTTCGGCGCCCGTGAAGTCATGGTCATCTGGCCATCGTTCGAGAAATGGGACACCACCACCAACGCCACCGTAGTGGCCCCGGCCGTGGCCGTAGCCCTGGGCCTGCGCGCCAAAATCGACCAGGAAGTCGGCTGGCACAAGACCATTTCCAACGTCACCGCCAACGGCGTGACCGGCATCAGCGCGGACGTGTGGTTCGACCTGCAGAACCCCGCCACCGATGCCAACTACCTCAACAGCAACGAAGTCACCACGCTGATCAACGAAACCGGCTACCGCTTCTGGGGCTCGCGCACTTGCAGCGAGGATCCGCTGTTCGCCTTCGAGAACTACACCCGTACTGCTCAGATCCTGGCCGACACCATGGCCGAATCCCACTTCTGGGCGGTGGACAAGCCCATGAACCCGGGCCTGATCAAGGACATCATCGCCGGCATCAACGCCAAGTTCCGCGAGCTGAAAACCGCCGGCTACATCATCGACGGCCAGTGCTGGTACGACGAAGAAGCCAACGACGCCACCACCCTCAAGGCCGGCAAGCTCTTCATCGACTACGACTACACCCCCGTGCCGCCCCTTGAAGACCTCACCTTCAAGCAGCGCATCACCGACCGCTACCTGCTCGATTTCGCCGCGCAGATCAACGCCGCCTAAGCCCGGCCAAGCCGCTAACGCACACAGGAGCAACGCCCCATGGCACTGCCTCGCAAACTTAAGAACATGCTGCTTTTCAACGACGGCGGCAGCTATCAGGGCGTCATCAAGACCTGCACCCTGCCGCTCCTGGCCCGCAAGATGGAAACCTTCCGCGGCGGCGGCATGAACGGCCCGGCCAAGGCCGACCTGGGCCTGTCCGACGACGGTATCCAGTTCGAGTGGAAGCTCGGCGGCCTCGACCTGCAGGTACTCAAGCAGTGGGGCGCGATTCGCGCCGATGGCGTGCCGCTGCGCTTCGCCGGTGCCTACCAGGATGACGCCACCGGCGAAGTCATCGGCCTGGAAATTCAGGTGCGCGGCCGTCACGAAACCATCGAGATGGGCGATGCCGCACCGGGTGAAGACACCGAACACAGCGTCACCACCGCCTGCACCTACTACAAGCTCAGCGTGAACGGCGAAGAAGTGATCGAGATCGACGTCCTCAACTTCATCGAGCGCGTCGACGGCAAGGATCTGCTCGCCGAGCAGCGCAAGGCCCTCGGCCTCATCTGACCCCCACCGCAACGCCACCCGGCGCGCTGACCCGCGCCGCCCCATACCCAAAGGAGCCACCCCATGGACAAGCAAGACGAAGCCGCCACCAAGGCCGCAGCAGCACCCGCCGCCAACCCGAACCAGGCCGTGGTCACCCTCGACACGCCGATCGAGCGCGGCACCACCACCATCACCGACGTCACCCTGCGCAAGCCCATGTCCGGCGAGCTGCGCGGTGTCGCCCTGACCGATCTGCTCAACCTCGAGGTCAACGCCCTGCGCAAGGTGCTGCCACGCATCACTACCCCGATGCTCACCGACGTCGAAGTCGGCCGCATGGACCCCGCCGACCTGGTGGAGCTGGGCACCACGGTGGCCGGTTTTTTGTTGAGGAAGTCGGTGAAGGCGGAAGCATTCCTCACTGCGTAGACGACGCCATGGCCGACCTGGCCGTGGTCTTTCACTGGGCGCCCACCCACATGGACGCCCTCAGCCTCACCGAATTGATGGAATGGCGCGAGCGCGCCCGCGTACGGAGCCAGAGCGATGGCGGCAAATAACCTCAAACTGCAGCTCATCCTCTCCGCCCTGGACAAAGTCACCGGCCCGCTGAAAAAGATGCAGGGCGGCAGCATCGGCGCCGCCCGTGCTCTGAAAGAGGCCCGCGACCGCCTCAAGGAACTCAACGGCCAGCAGAAGGACATCAGCGCCTGGCGCACCCAGCGCACCGCCGCCCTGCAGACGGAAACCGCCCTCAACGCCGCCCAGCAGCGCGTGCGCACCCTCGGCCAGCAGATGCAGGCCACCGGCGTGCCCACCCGGCAGATGACGCGCGACCTCAAGGCCGCCATACGCGAAGCCACCGGGCTCAAGCGTGAACACCAGCAAAACCAGATCCAGCTCCAGGGCCTGCGCAACAAACTCAACGCCGCCGGCATCAGCACCCGCAACCTGGGCGCCGGCGAGCAGGCGCTAAAGGCCAAGATCGCCGCCACCAACAGCGAGCTGCTCAAGCAAGAGAACCGCCTCAAGCGCGTCACCACTCAGCAGCAGCGCCTGGCGCGCAACAAAGCCCAGTACGAGAAAACCCAGGCCCTGGCCGGCGGCATGGCCGCCACCGGCGCCGGCGGGCTCGCCACTGGTACCGGCATCCTCTACGCCGGCGCACGCATGCTCGCCCCTGGTGTGCAGTTCGACGCCGACATGAGCAAGGTGCAGGCCCTCACCCGCCTGAAAAAAGACGATGCCCAGTTGGCGGCCATGCGCGCACAGTCCCGCCAGCTCGGCGCCGACACCATGTTCAGCGCCACCGATGCCGCCCAGGGCCAGGGTTTTCTCGCCATGGCCGGCTTCAAGCCGCAAGCCATCCTCGACGCAATGCCCGGCATGCTCGACCTTGCCAAGGCCGGCGACAGCGGCCTGGCGGAAACCGCCGATATCGCCTCGAACATCCTCACAAGCATGGGCCTCGAGGCCAAGGACATGACCCGCCTCGGTGACGTGCTGGTCGGCGCCTTTACCCGCTCGAACACCAACCTGCAGATGCTCGGCGAAACCATGAAGTACGTGGGCCCCGTCGCCGCCAGCGTCGGGCAGGATGTCGAAACCGTTGCCGCCATGGCCGGCAAGCTGGGCGACGCCGGCATCCAGGGCAGCATGGGCGGTACCGCACTGCGCGCCATCCTCAACCGCCTCAGCGCACCCCCGGCCGCCGCGGCCAAGGCTCTCAAAAAGCTCGGCATCAGCGCCAAGGACGCCCAGGGCAACATGCGCGACATGCCGGACATCCTCACCGAGCTCTACAACAAGACCAAAAAAATGGGCGACGCCGACCGCGCCGGCGTTCTCAAGCACATCGCCGGCGAGGAAGCCGTCAGCGCCCTGCAGGTGCTGGTCAAGCAGGCTGGCCAGGGCGAACTGCAGAAGTTCATCGCCACCCTGCGCGAAACCCAGGGTGAAGCGGCAGCCACTGCCAAGACCATGGGCGACAACCTGGTCGGCGACCTGGACGAACTGTCATCAGCATGGGAAGACCTCGGCATTCAGATCCAGGAACAGCAGAACGGCCCCCTGCGTGAAATCACCCAGAATCTCGCCAACATCGTGGGCGGCGTGAAGGCCTGGATCATCGAGAACCCTGTCCTGGCGGCGCAAATCGTCAAAACGGCTGCCGGCCTGGGCATCATCATGGCCGTCATGGGCGGCATCACCCTGGCCCTGGCCAGCATCCTCGGCCCCTTCGCCATGGTGCGCTTCGCCATGATGCTGCTCGGCATCAAAAGCCTGGGCCTGGTCACCGGCATCAAGGCCGTGTGCAGCGCGTTGCTGTGGCTCGGCCGAATCGCTATGGCCAACCCCATCGGCCTGCTGATCACCGTGCTCGCCGGCGGCGCCTACCTCATCTACCAGAACTGGGACGCCGTGAAGGCCTATATGGTCGGCCTGTGGGTAGAGATACAGGAAGGCTTCAGCGGTGGCATCGGCGGCATCATCGCCACCCTGCACAACTTCAGCCCGATTGGCCTGCTCTACCGCGCCTTCGCCGGCGTCCTCAGCTACCTGGGCGTCGAGCTGCCCAGCAAATTCACCGACTTCGGCGGCATGCTGATGGATGGCCTGGTGAACGGCATCACCAACGGCCTGAGCCGCGTGAAAGAAGCCATCACCGGCGCCGGCGGCGCCACCATCGACTGGTTCAAGGAAAAGCTCGGCATCCACTCGCCATCGCGCGTATTCGCCCAGCTCGGCGGTTTCACCATGGCCGGCCTTGGCCAGGGGCTGGCCAACGGTGAAGGCGGCGTGCTCAAGCAGATCGCCGGCACTGCCAGGGCCATGACCGAGGCCGGTACCAGCCTGCTCACCGGCGGCCTCACTTTCGACAGCCGCCCGCCTGTGGCCGCTGGCGGCGGTGGCATGGTCATTCAGGGCGACACCGTGCACTTCACCATCAGCGCCACGCCCGGTACCGACACCGCCGGCCTGCGCCAAATGATCAACCAACTGCTCGACGAGCGTGAGCGCAGCAAGGCTGCGCGCATCCGCTCGCGCCTGAACGACCAGGACTAGCCCAAATGATGATGTCTCTCGGCATGTTCGTGTTCAGCCTCAGCACCCTCGCCTACCAGGAGCTGCAGCGGCAAACCGACTGGCGCCACCCCACCACCAACCGCGTCGGTGCCAACCCGGCCCGGCAGTTCGTCGGTAAGGGTGACGACACCATCACCATGCCCGGCATCCTGCTGCCCGAGCTGGCCGGCTCGGCCATGTCGCTCGACGCCCTGCGAACCATGGCCGACACCGGCAAGGCTTACCCCCTGGTGGAAGGCACCGGCCGCATCCTGGGCGTGTGGGTGATCGAGAGCATCAGCGAGACCCGCACCCTGTTCTTCCGCGACGGCGCCGCCCGCCGCATCGAGTTCAGCATCACCCTCAAGCGCATCGATGACGGCCGTGTCGACATGCTCGGCAACATCCTCTCTACCGGGCTCAACATCCTGCGGAGGCTGTTTTGATCGAGGCAGCCATCAAGGCCGTCACCGGCTTCATCACCAGTCAGGCCGAGGGCATGGCCCGCGATGCCAGCTACCCGGTACCAGCGTTCCGCCTCACCGTGAACGGCGCCGATATCGCCAACCTCATCGCCCCGCGGCTGATCAGCCTCACCCTCACCGACAACCGCGGCATCGAGGCCGATACGCTCGACATCCAGCTCAGCGACCACGACGGTCTGCTGGCCATCCCTCCGAAGGACGCCACCGTGCGCCTGTGGCTCGGCTGGAGTGACACCGGCCTGGTCGACAAAGGCACTTACACCGTCGACGAGCTCGAGCACAGCGGCTCGCCGGACGTGCTCAACATCCGCGCCCGCAGCGCCGACCTGCGCAAGGGCTTCAAGGCCAAGCGTGAACGCAGCTGGAGCAATGCCACCCTGGGCGAAGTACTGCGCGCCATCGCCAGCGCCTACAGCCTTACCCCCGTCATCGAGCAGGCCCTTGGCGCGCTCCGCTTGCTACAGGTCGACCAGGCCGGCGAGTCCGACGCCAACCTGCTCACCCGCCTGGGCGACGAGCACGACGCGGTGGCCACCGTCAAAGCCGGCCGGCTGCTGTTCACCCCCATGGTGGGCGGGCGCACCGCCAGCGGCCTCGCCCTGCCCCACGTCACCCTGGCCCGGGCGGACGGCGACAGCCACCGCTACCTGCAGGCCGACCGTGACGCCTACACCGGTGCCAAGGCCTACTACTACGACGTCAACAGCGCCAAGAAGCGTGAAGCCATCGCCGGCGGCGGCGACAACATCAAAGAGCTGCGCCACACCTACGCCGACCAGCAGTCCGCCATCCGCGCCGCCCGGGCCGAGTGGCGCCGCATCCAGCGCGGTACCGCCACGCTCAGCTACACCCTGGCCAAGGCCCGCCCGGAGCTGATCCCCGAGCTGACCTATAGCCTCGAAGGCATCAAGCAGGAAATCGCCGCCACCATCTGGCACGGCGGCAACGTGCAGCACAGCCTCACCGCAGACGGCGGCTTCACCACCGCACTGGAGCTGGAAAGTCAGCTACCGGACGAACTGATCGACGAGCTCGCCGAACGCGAAATCGGCGCCTATACCGGGGTGGTGGCCTGGTACCGCACCAAGGATGGCAAGCAGGAGAAGGTCACCGCCGGCGAGCCCAAGCGGCTACGGCGCCTGGCAAGGCTGTATGCCAGTAAGAAGAACGCGCAGAAGGCGGCGGATCGGGAGTGGACAAAACTCAACACCCAAGGGTAAAAGGAGCGGCAAAAAGCCACTAAACTAAGGATTAACCATGTCAGAGCCAGCCGAGAAAAAGGGATTTTTGAATCTGGTCTGGGTGCGTGATGCGTTGATTGTTTTGATACTTTTAACCATTGCATTGAAAACAGCATTAACAGACTTCAAAGTTGACCTAACCGGATTTTCGTTCACTGATCTGCTTGCGCTTCTTATGGCGCTTTTCTCTATATTGCTTTCGGCACTTTTCTATTTTAAGTCTAGTGACGACAGCACCAAATTTCACAACAACACATACATATTCACTAAAGAGATATCGGAACTGCTCGGCCGTATCGAAGCCGGCTTCGGTGAGAAACTAAGTAATCTGCAAGAGAACTATGCAGGACTTTCAGGAAGATTTGATCGACTACCGTTGAATCCGGCTGAACTTCGTATAGTTAACGATCAGCAGGACGTGGTTACTAAAATCGAAGAAGAAAAGAAAAAGCTGCTAGAAGACTTTGCAAACAAGTTCCAAATTGCCGAGGATGAAAAAAACGAATTTCTTGCAAAGCTTGAGCAAACCACCTCAGAGCTAGAGAATGCAAAAAATCAACTTGCAAATTTACAGGCGCCGCTTAACGACCTAAATAATTTAGATCCAGCTAGAGGCATAGCAAGATTGATAAACATGCACGCCGGCAAGGTGCCATTGAAGGAATTAAGCTTTCCAGGCATCCAAAGGTATTTCAATGGCATTTATCCGCTTATGAAAGATAGCGTAGTCAAAGAGTTGAAGAGCTCAGGACACCTGAATAACGACGGAGAGCTAAGTTCCACGATGCTGATGAGAATTGCCTCTCATCTTAAGAAAGAATTTTAACCTCGCACCCCAATCACCTCATCCCACCGGGTGGTGTAACACCGGCTTTTCATTTCCCGCTTCATGCCCCACCAGGGGTCGACCGGCACCCGGCCCAGCCGCAGGGTGCCGGCGCCCTCCCGCTTGTTGACCGCATCCAGCGCCGCCATCACCCGGTCACTGCCAGCCCGTGCGGCCGGCGCGAACAGGTCGCTGGTCACCTCGCCGCGCTGGCTCAGGTCCATCAGCAGAATCGAGCACTTCGAGTACGCGAAGCCCTGCCGGTAGATCGCATCAAGGGCGCGTAGCGCCGGCGCCAGAATGTCCCTTGTGTCGTCAGTAGGTACCGGCAGCGCCACGGTTTGCGCGTTCGCGTAGCGTGGCAAGTCGGGGTTGTGAATCTGCGTCTTGATGCTCACCTGGATGGCGCCACACAGCGAGCCCTGGCTGCGCAGCTTCTCGCAGGCGCGCGTCACATAGGTGGCCAGGGCCTCGCGTATCGGCGCCAGGTCTTCGAGCTTCTCGCCGAACATTTTGCTCGAGCAGATCGCCTGTTTCGGCGGCGGGCCGTCGTTGAAGTCCAGGCAACTCACGCCGCGCAGCTCGCGCGCGGTGCGCTCCAGGGTCACGCCGAACTGTTTGCGCAGCGTGGCCACGTCGAAATGCGACAGATCCCAGGCGGTTTCGATGCCTAGGGCCTGCAGCTGCGGCGCCAGGCGCCGGCCAATGCCCCACACTTCGTCCACCGGCGCAATGCGCAGCAGTTTGGCCTGCCGGGCCGGGTCGGTCAGGTCGACCACGCCACCGGTGGCCGGCCACTTCTTTGAGGCCCAGTTGGCCAATTTCGCGAGGGTCTTGGTGGTGCTGATGCCCACGCCAACAGGCATGCCGATATCGCGCAGCAGGCGCGCCCGCACTTGCCGGCCGAGGCCGTCCCGGTCGGCGATGCCGGTGAGGTCAGCCCAGCATTCGTCCACGCTGTACACCTCAATGCCCGGCACCATGTCGCGTATCGTCCGCATCACGCGGTTGCTGATGTCCGCGTACAGCGTGTAGTTGCTGGAGCGCACCACCACGCCGCCGGCGCGCAACTGGTCCCGTACCTTGAAGTACGGCGCCCCCATGGGAATGCCCAGGGCTTTCACTTCGGCAGTGCGGGCGATCACGCAACCGTCGTTATTCGACAGCACCACTACTGGCTTGCGCTTCAGGGCGGGCTGGCAGATGCGCTCGCAGCTGCAGTAGAAGCTGTTGCAGTCGATCAAGGCGAATACCTGGTTCATGCTCAGCGCCCCACGTAGCTGATCACCCAGCGCACCACACCCCAGATCTGCACGCACTCTTCGTACTCGAGGTTGATGTCGGCGGTGAAACGGTTCGGGGCACGCAGCACCAGGTTCTCGTTGTCATCAACGATCATCAGGCGCACGCGGTAGCAACCATCGTCCTCGAGGTCGACCACCACGTATTGCTCGCGCTTGGTGATGGTGCCGCGGTCGACTACGAGCCGGTCGCCGGGGTACATGCCGAAGCCGATCAGGCTGTCATCCTCCACCCGGACAACCCACACATGGGGCGCCCCCAGGCTGGTCAGCGCGTCGAGTGAAAGGCCCTCTTCCTTCTCGTCCTCGGCGGGGGATTGAAAGCCCGTGATGCGCAGTTCCTTGGCTTCGGGCAACAGGTGAACGAGCCGCTGATTGCGGCCCAGTATGGTGAGTGACATGGGGGTAATTCTCGGATTACTGTATGCACATACAGTAATCGAGGCATCCCCATCATGGCAAAAGGCAACTCCCCAACAGCAGCCGCTCCCAGCACCTACGAGCTGCTCGGAGCCCGAGTTCAGCGGGTTATCAACTCACCGGCCGCGCAAAAAACCCGATCAGCGGTACTGCTCCGGGCCGAGGGCGACAGCCCGGACGACTGGTCGCGGATCCTCGACGAGATCAGCGAGAACGACAACGTGACCATCGCCTGGCGCGACGATGGCGTGCAGCTGTTCTGGACGGTGCCGAAGGAGGATTGACAGCCTTGATCTGAGCATTTCACATTAGGAGGGAATTGGCTCAAGCGCGTACAGGGAAAGATATGTTGGAAGGAAAAGCGTTAATTGATCTGGGCAACCTTACTGAACCAGCTACGAAATTGATCGAAAAAATATCAGATGCTGTGGGGGTTTTGTACGAGCCAACGCGAGTTGTTAGACTCGCTCAGGCGCAAGCTCATGCTGCCTTAATTGAATTCAATAATAAAAACACCCTCACTGAACTTGAGCAAAGAGCTGTAAGCAGCGCACTTAAGAAAGAGGCTAAAAAGCAAAAAAATATTGAGAAAATCACTGCTAAAGCGATTGAGACTCTGCCATCTGCCGCCACACCTCAAGACATAGAAGACGATTGGCTTAGCTTCTTTTTTTCGAAATGCGAAATAATATCTGACGAAGCAATGCAGCGAGTGTGGGCTGAAGTACTTGCTAGACAAGCCGTAGAGGCGAGTTCATTTAGCAGAAGAACTCTCAGCATCCTAGCCACACTTGAAAGTCATGATGCCGAAAGTTTTCTGAAGTTCTGCTCATGTGCAGTCTTATTTCAAGAAATACCCGAACTATTCATTTTTGATGTTGACGATGTTTTTTACAGAGAAAAAGATATAAACCTCGGCCGAGCTCTTGAACTCCAATCACTAGGACTAGTCCATTACAGCAGTAGCAGCCTCTACCTTAGTAGATCAGACTGCCCTAGAATCGAAGTAGATGATGAGACATTTCATGTCGTTGAGCTCGAATACTTTGGTAAAAAATATGAGCTACTAGTACCTGAGTACGAGAGCCCAAATATACTCGTTGACAAGCCAACCTATGAATACGGATGTGTCTCCCTCACCATTGCAGGAGCAGAAATTTTTCAAATTTGCAATGCTCAGCCAATTGATGGCTTTATGGAGAAAGTCGGTTCGCGCCTAAAAAAGCAAGGCCACATTCTCAGGCAAGTAATATAGAACATAAAAACCCGGCACTTGGCCGGGTTTCAGTTATGGTCTAATGCGTAACGCCATCGCCTCTATCGCACGGCGCATAAAGGCCTGCTCGCCTTCGTCCAGTTGCCGATAGAAGCGGATCAGCATCCGCTCGGTCGGCGTCAGCGGTTCTTTATCGAGCTGGGCAACCTTGTACCCTGGTTGACGACCCTCAGCCCCTTTCCCATCTTTCATTGCTCTGCTTGCTCCGTGTTGTGCAGTAGAGTGCACAGAATCGGCAGAGACACAGCCCGTTTCAGCTTGAAAAAATGCGCGTGCTCAGTGGACTGGGTTCGTTTCGCTGATAAAACCGTTCAAAAAGTCCACGATTTTCTTGTCCCTTACCTCCCAACTCCCATCGAGGAGGTGGTCAGACCAAAAAGAATAATTCGCCTGCCCTCCCAATTTGAGCGCCGTATAAATCTGGCAAACACCCAATCCCAAGCCGCGCTCTTTCGGCCTTACAAAACAAGACAGCAGGATTCCATCACGGTTGTGAGGCACGTAAAAATTCCACCGTAAAAGGCAACCGCTTTTGTCACCCCATGGACGATTCGCATAGACATTCTTCAAACTCTCCGCCACGTCGGAGGCAGAGCAATTTCTATCGTCGTATTTGGAAAATCCCGGCAGGTCGCTGACCACTTCGCCATAGTCATGCGGACTGTCGGGGAACCGGTTGTACCAATCTAATTTTTGGCTCAGCAAATTACCTTTCGAAACTGAAACTTTCACATTGGCAACCGGCGTGCCGATAATATAATTATTAGATTCCGTGCTTCCTTTGTCCGACATACTCGTGATCACATCACCCGACTTAGACATATGAAGCCGCATGTTAATTTGGTAGTAAAATTGCCTTTCCGGTAGCTGACCAAAATATTTGGCAGGCCCATGCATATAGAAAGCGACCTGATCAGGCACAGGCTGCTTACACTTCATCCCCCAAAACGGCCTAACGCATGGTTTTTTATCAAACTGCTCAGGCACTACAACGCCGATCGTTTTGTACTGCTCATCAAACATACCGCACCCAGACAGCAGCGCGGCACAAAAGAAGCCTTTACCTATTGCAAGCCAGCTATTCATATCAGCCATAACTGGGAATTAGCGGAAAACAAATTCTCCCTATTCATGCATATCAATTTATTGCCCAAGCTCACACTCCTTCTAAGCCGAAAATAAATCCGCTCCGCCACACCCTAGGGTCCAGTTGAGCGTGCAGCCTCGCGTTGTCGTGGAGCGGTTTCTACCCGAGTGGCACCTCGTCGCCAATCAGCACAGCGGCGCCGGTATCGCCCTCCTCGCAGTCTTCGGTGGGCTCCCACTCCAGCGTGCCGCCGGGCTCGTCCAGGAAGAGCTCGAGGCGGCGCTCCAGGCAGCCTTCGGCCATGCTGGCAGTGGCATGCAGGCGTTTGTCCGTCCAGTCGGTCACGGTGTAGAGGTAGGTTTCGGCTTCCACGTCGGCGCCTTCGTCGTGGTGGTGCACGTTGGCGAACGCCTCGGTGCAGAGCTCCCGGTCGCGGTAGCAACGGATCTCCACCGCGCTGCGGCCTGGCTGGCTGTAGCCGTGCGTAGTGGCCCAGCCGCCGAAGGCCACCAGTTCGGCGGCTTCCTGCCCGATCCACAGCGGCGGTACGGTGACGACGGGATGCTCGATGGAACTGGAGTTGAGAACCCAAGTGGTGGCGTAGGCCGTCACAAGCGCCGTGAACAGGCAGGGAATGATGATGTTGGTGCGCGACATAGAGAATCCTTTCGTATGTGGTGCCGTCCTGGCAACCAAAGCCTAGTCGATTTTTAAACTGTCGCTGTAACTGGAGACCTCACCACCTCACGTAACGTTCAGCTCAGCCCTCTGGGGTCACCAACAGAGGCCATGCTTATGCGTTTTTAGCAGTCTTGGGCGGCAGGCTCGATAAATAAATCCGTCCCCTTTTTTTTGATCCCTAAATGCTCTAGTACGTTCAAATCAATACTAAGAGTATACGTCCTGTCTTGCACGGTAGCTTCCTGACTCATGCCTGCGCTCCTGCTTTGATCCATTTGAAACCCAAAAACCTGGGATATTCCCATTCACTAGGATAAAAAGCCTGAACCTCTTTACTGGGCATGGGCTCTTTCAGCTCTTGCAAAACAAAACCATGGGATTTGAACGTATCGATATACATTTCTATAGGACGATGCACGTGCGTAGTATTCATTGATGTTTTCGATAGTGAAGTTCGAAATGGAGCCTGAATGAATAGTTCCCTCTCATAGGCAAACCAGCTTTCAGCTTCATACCCCCAATACCTAGGCCAGTAACAAGGATGCGGTATGGTTGCAATGAAAGCGCTGTCGCCCTTACACAATTTAGCCAATGACCCGACGAATGCATTAAGGTCAGACGTAGCGGACATCACCATTGATGCAAGATAGACGGTGCTGCCTTTCAAGCAACCAAGATCAGCATTTTCAAACTCGCAGTTGTAAAACTCAGCCTGACGAAAGTGCTGAAGCATTTTCTTCGAAATATTTAAGCTTTCTACGGATGGTTCAACACAGAGAATTCGGCGAAAATTCGGGGCTATTTTTTTTGTCAGTTCACCCGTACCAGATCCAATATCAACTAGATTATCGAAGATACCGTCACCTATAAGCCCTTTAACCAATGGAGACATTACGTGGTGAAAGGTTACGTCTACGCCAGTGATTATCTGCTCATGTCGCTTAGCTGCCAGAGCGTCCCACTCGCCAGCAAGCTCAGCCGATGTGATCTCACGTATCAGTTTGAATCGGCTCATTGTGATCTCTGGTAGAAATAGCTTTTGCAAATTTGACTAGGTCGTGTGCCAGATAAAAAGCCGGATGATCTCCGGAACCGAATTCTTCGACTACGTGCTTATCCGCCTTGGTTCTCCCCACTGCAACCTTGCTACCATCACGGCCATAAAAGGCAATGGTAAATCGAGCATTGGTGTCTTCCTTATACGTCAGCCCGTAATAGTGCACTTCCGCCTTGCCAGCCTTTAACTCTTTTGACAGATCGATTTCTTGCGGCAAGCACAATATCAGCTCTCCTTTGCGCGCTTTTCGCATCAGAAGATCTTTGGCTTCATCATCAACCCAACTCAAATCACGCGACCAGATTGCAATTCGACCACCGTTCTCAATCCAGTGAAGCATGTAACTTTTTATACCCTGAGTATCGGAGAGGGAATAAACACGCTTACCAGAAGATGTAGATATTTCATAACAAATCAGGAAGCCCAAGAGCACTATCAGGCTGACACTGAAAGCACCAAAGAAGAATATGGTCTTCGGCCCCATGTTCTTGAAATCTATTAATGGAAACAACGAAACGAAAAGCGATGCATAAGTGAGAAGTATCAAGCCAATTTTGGAGAGCAGCGCTTTGGTATCTACAGACCACTTAGGCTTGTGTTTACCGTCATGGGTTTTAGTCCCACACCACCAACACCAAGAAGTACTCTTTGAAGAACTCATAACCGATCCTTGTCAATGTGTGTTCGCCTCACTGTTTTCTTACCTCGGCCAGCGCTGCAATCATCGTCCTGGTGTAACCCTGCTCGCCCTCAGGCAGCAGGCGAAAGTGTTCGAGCAGATCCGCTTCGGTTTCGCTGATCGCATCAGCGGCGGCCGGGGTGCGCTTGCCGGTAATCACATAGAGCACGTCTACGCCCTTCTCCGCTATCGCGGCCAAGTACCCGGCGTCAGGGCTGCGCTCACCCTTTTCGTAGTTGAACTGCGTCGTCTTGGCCACACCAGCAAGAGCAGCGAAATCAGCCTGGTTGAGGCCCAGACGGACACGCTCTTCCCTCAGCCGATCACCGATATTCAACAAAACGACCCCTTAAGGCATTGACACTTCAACATTCGTTGAATAATCTGAGCCTGTCATCACACGAAATCACACGAATCAGCACTATGCCGAACGCCTACCCGACTGAGCAAGCGTGCAAAGCAGCACGCGAGCGGCTGCAAATGCTTGGACTGACTGCAAAGGAATGGGCCGAGCAGAACGACTTCACGCCCAGCACCGTCTACGCGGTGCTCAATGGGCAGAAGAAGTGCCTGCGCGGCGTGTCGCACCGGGCCGCTGTGCTGTTGGGCATCAAGGCCGGCGAGGTGGAACAGTAATGGCTACCACCCCCAGCAAAAACCAGAAGCGCAGCGCCGCCGTTCTAGAAACGCGCCGCCAGGTCATGAGCGCGGTGATCGCCGCCTTCCCGGGCGGCCGTGAGTCCGCCGCCGCCCGCCTGGGCCTACCCCTCAAGAAGCTGGACAACCACCTGTACGAGAACGCCGGCAGCCAACCGCTGACCGACGCCCAGGTGCACCAGCTCGAGCAGCAGGCCGGCACCAACCATCTGCCGGACTACATCTGCCACCTCTACGGCGGCGTGTTCGTGCCAATGCCCGATCAAGGCGAACTCGACAACCTGGACCTGTATGCCCGTGGCCTGAGCACCAGCCAACTACGCGGCATGGTCGACCAGCTGATCGCCAAATCCCTGGACGACGGCGTTATCAGCCCGGACGAGGTGCAAGCCATCCTCGCTGCCCACCGCCAGCACATCGCCGCGCGCCACAGCGAAGTGACGGCTGTGATCGTGCTGCACAGCAAGGGTGGGCAGCCATGAACTCAGTAATCGCGTTTGGGGCTGATGGCGTAGTCCTTCAGCTGCTTGATAGCCAGGAACTCGGCTTTGAAGTGCTCGAGCTTGACCAGCACGTCGTTGAGGTCGACCGAAACGCACTCCTGCACGAACTCGTCCTTCTCGTAACCATAAGCCTTGCTGCCAAGCGTGTCGGGCTTCCTACCCTCAAGCGCCTTGCGCAGCTCCTGGTAGAACGACTCCAGGTTGTCCAGACGCTTGTTAACCGTGGCTTTACGAAAAATGGCCATTCCTTTGCTCCGAGGTGTTTATGAGTGATGAAAACCAAGTGCTGCAGGACTGCAGCGCGGACAGCGTATACGACGCCGTTGATCAGTTTATCAAGCTGAAGCATGACCTGATCGACATCAAATTCGCCGTGAAACGCATCCGCAAGACGGGCGACTTCGAAGGGCTGCGCGCCATGTTCGAGAAGGCCGCGAAGACCGCCGCTGCCGCAGAGGCGCACTTCGCAGCGCAACTCAGCACGCCAGGCCAGCAGTAAGCACCACCGCAGCAACCGCCTGACCCTGGGTAATCCAGGGCAGGCACAGGACATGATCTAGGCGCCGGATGCGTCGCCATTTAACCGGCCCAGCCGGTGCCGCGATTAGCGGCGGGGAGACAGCTTGAGTACGTACAAACTGGTATGCCCGGCATGCCACGGTTGCATGCGCATCCGAACCAGCGTGGGGCAAACCCCGTGTTTTCGCTCCACGTATTACCAGTGCCAGAACGTGGCCTGCGGCGCCACGTTCAGCGGCTCGGTAACGATCGATTACCAGCTCAGCCCGTCCGGCCTTGAACAGCCGCTGATGGTGCTGCCGGTCGCCCCGGCGGTGGAGCGCATGAAGGCCCTGCGCGACAACGCCAAGGCCACCAACCAGATGAACCTGCTTGCAGCACTGGAGGAAGCGGTATGACCCAGCTCGACCACATCGACGCCACTGACTACCGCACCCGCATGCAGGGCTGTGCCCAGGCCTTCATCGAGCAGCACCAGGCCGAGCACCTGAGCGGCGACCCGCAGTTGTTCGAGCGCACCTGCCTGCACCTGGTGCATGCCCTGGAGGTGCCCTTGTTCATGGCACCGCGCCTGGCGCACCTGGCCCTGAGCCAACACACCCGATAACCCCGTTTTCACCCAGCCCACGCCGTGGGTTTGGGCAAGTTGCGCCCGGAGCACGCCATGCACGTACACATCGAGCTGACCCACCCCATCGCCGAGGCCTGGCTGCAGCGCCTGCGTAGCGAGCTGCGCGAGGGCTTCCAGCAGCACTGGTATGACGATAAATACCGCGACGTGCCCGCCGGCCTGCGTAGCGCACGCATCCTGCAGGACTACCCCGCTCTCGCCGGTCACAAGAAGACCATCGGTGTGCTGCAGGTTGCCCTGAAACAAGCGGAGCAACGCGCGTGAAGGCGATGGATAACGCCGTGCGCGCCGAGGTGCTGCGCCGGCTGGAAACCGAATACAACCTGCAGCCAACCAAGGGCACCAAGTACCTGCGCAAGGGCGTGTGCCCGAGCTGCGGCAAGCGGGAGCTGTATTCGCGCAGTGATGAGCCGTGGTTCATCAAGTGCGGCCGCGAGAGCAAGTGCGGCGAGCAGTGGCACATCAAGGAGCTGTACGAGGATCTGTTCGACGACTGGAGCACCCGTGCGCCGGCCACCGATGCCGCGCCCAACGCCTCGGCCGACAGCTACCTGCAGTTCGCTCGCGGCTTCGACCTGGCGCTGATCAAGGGCTGGTACACCCAGGAGAATTTCTGGAGCCGCGAGGCCAACGCCGGCAGCGCCACGGTGCGCTTCGCCCTGGAGCACGGCGGCTACTGGGAACGGCTGATCGACCGCCCGCACCGCTTCGGCAAGCAGAAGGCGCGCTTCGCCCCGGGCAAGTCGCCCAAGGGCTACTGGTGGTGCCCGCCGAGCGTGGACCTGCTCGCGGTGAAAGAGCTATGGATCGTCGAGGGCATCTTCGACGCCATCGCCCTCACCCACCAAGGCATCGCCGCCGTGTCGGCCATGAGCTCGGGCGCCTTTCCGTTCGAATCGCTCAAGGCGCTGGCCCGCAACCGCGGCGGCAAGCTGCCAACGCTGGTGTGGGCGCTGGACAACGAGCCCGGCGCGCGCCGCTACATCCGCAAGCATGCCGCCATGGCCCGCGAGTTGGGCTACAGCTGCAACGCGGCGCAGATCCCTCAGCGCGACCGCAAGGTGGACTGGAACGACCTGCACCAGCGCTGGCAATTCATCGACAACGCCGAGCAGCGTGCCGACCGCATCCACCGCGACATCGAGGAAGCCCGCTACCACGGCTCCCTGCTGCTTGCCGAGACCGCCGCCGAGAAAGGCGTGCTCATGTACGAATGGCGCGAGCGCTACGAATTCCACTTCGCGTTCGAGAACCGCCTGTACTGGTTCAAGATGGACCTGGAGAAATTCAACAAGGCCATGCAGCAGCTGGAAGGCTCTGACCGCCACGAGGACCAGCTGCTCAACGACAAGCAGCGCCGCGAAAAGGCGCTGCGCCAGTGCGGCGGCGTGGTGGAAATCGCCAACTGCTACCCCGAGGCGCTGTATTTCCAGCGCAACGAAGTAACGGACGAATCCTGGTATTACTTCCGTGTCGACTTCCCCCACGACGAACCCACCGTGCGCAACACCTTCACCGGTGGCCAGGTGGCGGCCGCCAGCGAGTTCAAGAAGCGCCTGCTGGGCATGGCCGCCGGCGCGGTGTTCACGGGCAGCGGCGCCCAGCTCGACAAGATCATGCGCGACCAGCTGTTCGGCCTTAAAACCGTGCAGACCATCGATTACGTGGGCTATAGCAAGGAACACGGCTGCTACGTGTTCGGCGACCTGGCCGTGCGCAGCGGCCAGGTAGAGCGGGTGAATGCCGAGGATTACTTCGAGTTCAAGAAGCTGCGCCTGAAAACGCTGCAGAAGTCGATCCGCATGGAGATCAACGGCGACGCCCACGATTACCGTACCGAGTGGCTTGACTGGCTGTGGCTGTGCTTCGGCGCCCAGGGGCTGGTAGCGCTGACCTACTGGTTCGGCTCGCTGTTCGCCGAGCAGATCCGCGCCGAATTTCAGTCCTTCCCGTTCCTGGAGGTGACCGGCGAGGCCGGCGCGGGCAAGTCCACGCTGCTGATGTTCCTCTGGAAGCTGCTCGGCAGGCAGGACGAAGAAGGCGACGACCCGCTCAAGATGACCAAGGCCGGCCTGCGCCGCTGGCTGAGCCAAACGGCCAACATGCCGGTGGTGGTGCTCGAGGCCGACCGTAGCGACCCCGAGGGTGGCCAGGGCAAGGCCTTCGACTTCGACCAGTTCAAGCCGCTCTACAACGGCCGCGGCCTGGGCCTGACCGGCGTGAAGAACGGCGGCAACGACACCAACGCGCCACCCTTCCGCGCCTCCCTGGTGTTCAGCCAGAACGCCACGGTGGCGGCGTCCGAGGCCATCCTCACGCGCATCGTCAAGCTGCACTTCATGCGCCCCACCGTGACCAGTGCAACCCGCGCCGCGGCGGACAACCTCAACCACCTGCAGGCCAGTGACGTGAGCCACTTCCTGCTGCTGGCCACCAAGGCCGAGCAGAAGGTGCTGGAGGTGTTCCGCGAGCAGGTGAAGGTGCACGAGCAAACGCTGCGCGCCATGCGCGAGATCCGCGTGGAGCGAATCATCAAGAACCACGCGCAGATGCTCGCCCTGCTCGATGCCCTGCGCCTGGTGTTGCCCATCACCGACGAGCAGCTGCGTGGCACCCGCGAAGAGCTGCTGGCCATGGCACTGGATCGCCAGGGCGCCATCAACGCCGACCCGGACGAAGTGCGCACCTTCTGGGACGTGTACGACTATCTGCAGTCGCTCAGTGATGACCCAGTGGTGAACCACAGCAAAAAGCCGGACGTGATCGCCATCAACCTCAACGAATTCGCAGAACGCGCCGCTGAGCACAAACAGAAGCTGGCCGACGTGGCCACCCTGCGCACCCTGCTCAAGCTCAGCCGCTCACGCCCCTGCCTCGACCCTAACCGCGCCGTCGACAGCGCCGTACGCGCCGCTTTCAACAGCCGCAACCCCATGTCCCCACGCCCCTGCACCGTGAAGTGCTGGGTGTTCAAGGCATAACCCCGCCCAGGCGCTGCAACGCCCAGGCAAACAACCCCAAAGGAGAAGCACCATGCAAAACCAACAAACCCCGCAATGGCTGGAGCTGTTCACCACCGCATTCGGCGCCAAGGGCCTCGTTGCCCTGGCGTGGTGGGCCGGCGCCTACCACGCCGAGCGTATTCGTAACCTCCAGGGCACATACCCCATCCTGCATCTGCAAGGCGGTGCAGGCAGTGGCAAGTCCACGCTGGTCAGCAACCTGTGGCGGCTGTCAGGCGAGCCGGAAGACACCATCTTCCAGGCCAATGCGACCTTTGCCGCACTGATCAGCAACCTGGCCAAGGCGGTCAACCGCCCTGTCGTCGTCGACGAGTCCGAGCGCCCAACCCCTGCGTACGAGCCGACGTTCGAAGCCTGCTATCAAGCGGGCACTGTGCTGCGCAGGTGGGCGGTCATGGGTGAGCCGGAGTCGAGGGAGGTCAGCTTCCGCGGCGCGCTCGCTGTCGTCGGCGGCAACCACCCGGTGCTGCGTTCCCGCTCCATCGCGCTGGATCTGGACCACTCGGCACACACAGCTGACAACCAGGCCGCGGTAAAGGCGCTCTACGCGCTGCACATCAGTGACCTTTCCGAGTTTCTCACCAAGGTGCAGCAGCACCAGGACATGGCCGTCTTCTGCATGGGCAAGGCCGAGGCCCTGGCCTTCGAGCTGGCCGACCAGGTGGGCATCGACCTCAACATCCGCGACGCCCGCAACCACGCCCAACTGATCGCCCTGCTCGACTTCCTCGACACCCTGTTCAACGTCCCCGCCACCGCCCTCGAATCCGCCAAGGCCGAGGTGCGCCGCATGGCCTGGCAGACCGTCGGCCGCACCCGTGGCCTGGTCGAGGACTGAGCCATGAACGACGAAACCCCAACCAGCGTCATCGCCACCCTGATCGGCAGCGGCATCGCCCTGCTGCTGCTCGCCGCCGGCGCCAACGCCACCCCGGACCTGCTGCTGGCCCTCACCCACTGACCCAACCGCCCAGGCGCTGCAACGCCTGGGCGACACCCGAAGGAGAAGCACCATGCTCAACCTGGAACTGGCCATGGCCTTTGAAGACTGGGCGAAGCCCCGCGGCTACGACATGCAGCGTAACCCTGCAGACCAGCAGTTCTACAACGTCGAAACCCGAGCTGCATGGCTCGGTTTCGAAGCGGCACATGGCCCGGACGGCTGCCGCCCCTATGGCCAGCAGCTTTACGCGGTGATCAAGAAGTCGAGCGAGTACGCCCACCAGGGCGACAAGTTGTTTCCCGTGCGCGTAGCGGCGGCGCCCTACGGCGACTACATCGTGCACGGTGGCGTGGGCGGCGTGTACCGCAAGAAGGACGTGGATTTCTACGTGATCGAGGACGGCAAGCAATACCGCCTCAGCTGACACCGGCCAAGCCGGGAAAAAGACGGCGCCGGGGGCTGCAACCCCCGACGCCAACCACCCCAAAGGAGAAGCACCATGCAAGCACATCAACCCCAAGGCAGCGGCGCAGAGCCTACCACACCAACGGCGCGCACCAGGCCCCCACTCGCCGGCAGCCGCATGGATATGTCCAGCATCTGCGACATCTGCGGCAAAGCCCGCTCCACCCGCAAACACGCCAAGTGCAGCCGCATCCGCCAGAAGATGAAAGACGCCTACTGGCAAACCCACATGGCCGAGCAAGCCGCGAAGAAACAGGCCAAGCAGGAGCGCCGCCGTTATGCGCGCTAGCGATCCATAGGGCGGCTAGAACACCGTCAAATTCATTCTAGGCCCGGCAACGGGCCGCACTCATTTGCGGCCCATAGACTGGGCTTTTAGGCTTTTCCCGAGGCACCAATGGCAGATGGCGTTGAAGTACGCGGCAATCGCGTGCGTGTGTATTTTCGGTATGAGGGCGAGCTGTGCCGCGAGCCTATCCCCGGTACCGCGACCAAGGCAGTGATCGCAAACGCGGAACGCTTGGTCGGCATCATCAACTACGAAATCGCAACGGGCACCTTCAGCTACGCGCGGCATTTCCCCAACTCACCCAGGCTGGTGGGCAACACCCTAGGGCACTTCCTTGACCTGTGGCTGGATATCAAGCGCAACGAAATGGCGCCATCCGGCTTCCGCACCTACAAGAGCAAGCTAGAGAACCATATCCGCCCGCGCTGGGGCTCACACCAGGCCGACATGATCGACCACCTGGACCTGCAGGCCTGGGTGCAGAAAGAGCTGCTGCCCAAGCTGCATAACAAAACGGTGCGGGAGATCCTGAACATCCTGCGGCAGGTGTACGTGATCTACCGCACCCGCAACCGATCAGCCCACGACCCTACCGAGGGCCTGACCGTACGCCTGCCTGACCCAGACGAAGCGGACCCGTTCACGCGCAGTGAGATCAGGGACATCCTTCAAGGCCCCTCAGAACGCCAGCAGGAGCTGAATCTGGCTCAGTTCATGATCTGGGCAGGCCCAAGGGTGTCCGAGGCCATATCGCTCGCCTGGGAGGACGTTGACCTGAAGAACGGCACGGTGAAGTTTCGGCGCTCCCAAGTGCGCGGCCATTACAAGGTGACGAAGACCCGGCGCTCGACACGGGAGGTGCAGCTGCTTCGGCCGGCACTGGAGGCCCTGCTGGCTCAGCGCAGGTTCACAGAGCAGGCCAGGCCAGTTGAAATCGAAGTCACCGACCGGGACAACAAGACGAAGAAGCGACAGGCGGTGCGGTTCGTCTTCCACTGCACCAGCACCGGCGCCGCTCACTCAAGCTCGGACATGCTGCTCAAGGGCTTCTGGAAGCCGCACCTGCATGCGGTTGGCGTGCGCTACCGCGGCCCGAACAACTGCCGGCACACCTATGCCAGCCAGCTGCTGAGCACCGGCGCAGTGCCGGTGGACTGGATCGCCGAGCAGATGGGCCACACGTCGACCGCGATGATCTGGCGCCACTACGGCAAATGGATCAACCGCGACGGCGCCGACATGATCGGCATCCTGGAACGCGCCCTGGAGCTGTAAATCACCCCTCCAGAAACGACAAAAGGCAGCCTTCGCAGGCTGCCTTTTTCGTTCGCCGTTCCCAAAGTGTTCCCAAATCCGTTCCCAATTTAGAGGGGATCGGTCTACAGGCCTTTGAAATCAGCTACTTACATGGTGCGGACGGAGAGACTCGAACTCTCACGCCTTGCGGCGCTGGAACCTAAATCCAGTGTGTCTACCAATTCCACCACGTCCGCGTGGTAATACTTTTTACAAACAAAAACGCCAGGCTTTTAAGGGCCTGGCGTTTTCAGAATATGGGGTGGACGAAGGGGATCGAACCCTCGACACCAGGAGCCACAATCCTGTGCTCTACCAACTGAGCTACGCCCACCATATTGCGTTACTGCTTTTCACTTGTGCCGACACACCTAGTGGCGCACCCGGCAGGACTCGAACCTGCGACCATCCGCTTAGAAGGCGGATGCTCTATCCAGCTGAGCTACGGGCACTCATCCATCCACCAGAGCAGACTTCAAGTTTCGGCTAGTGCGGCGACTTTCGTTGCTGCCGTTGCCACTTTACCCTGTCACTTGCTGTGCTCGCCAAGTGGTGCGCATCTTATAGAGGCGCCTTTGGGGCGTCAACACCCAAATCGAAAAAAATTCAGTTAGATAAAGGAGTTACACCAAATCTGCGTTCTGCCGCCTTTGCCCTTCCTTAATGCCATGCGAGAATGCGCGTCCTTTTTTCTCCCTTTCGATGGTTAACCAAGCGCAATGACCGCACAACTGATAGATGGCAAAGCGATTGCCGCCAATATCCGCCAGCAGATCGCCCAGCGCGTCGCCGACCGACGCCAGCAAGGACTGCGCGCACCCGGCCTGGCAGTGATCCTGGTCGGCAGCGACCCCGCCTCTCAGGTTTATGTCGCGCACAAGCGCAAGGATTGCGAGGAAGTCGGATTCATCTCCCGTGCCTATGACCTGGGTGCAGAAACCAGCCAGGATGAACTGCGCGAGCTGATCGACTCATTGAATGAAGACGCCAGCATCGACGGCATTCTGTTGCAGTTGCCGCTGCCGGCCCACCTCGACGCCTCGCTGCTGCTCGAGCGCATTCGCCCGGACAAGGACGTGGACGGCTTTCACCCCTACAACATCGGCCGCCTGGCACAGCGCATGCCACTGCTGCGCCCCTGCACGCCCAAGGGCATCATGACCCTGCTGGCCAGCACCGGCCAGGATCTCTATGGCATGCACGCCGTGGTGGTGGGCGCCTCGAATATCGTTGGCCGGCCGATGGCGCTGGAGCTGCTGCTCGGCGGCTGCACCGTGACCATCACCCATCGGTTCACCAAGGATCTGGCTGGCCATGTGGCCCAGGCCGATATCGTCGTGGTCGCGGCGGGCAAGCCGGGGCTGGTCAAGGGCGAATGGGTGAAGGAAGGCGCGATCGTCATCGACGTCGGCATCAACCGCCAGGCCGATGGCAAGCTGATCGGCGACGTGGTCTATGAAACCGCCCTGCCCCGCGCCGGCTGGATCACTCCGGTGCCCGGCGGCGTCGGCCCCATGACCCGTGCCTGCCTGCTGGAAAATACCCTGCATGCCGCGGAACACCTGCACGCCTGACGGCCTTGCAGCTACGAAAACGGCGCCATCAGGCGCCGTTTTCATTTCAGCTCAGCACGCGTGTGGCGCCCTGGGGCTTGCGCACGAACCACAGCACTCTGCTGACGCCGCGGGTCACCGCTACATAACCGAGGCGCAAACTCTCGTCCGCCATCGCCTGATCGTAGCTGTTGGCGAAGAAGCCACAGTGCGCGTACAGCGCATTGCGAAGCGGATGCGCGGTGGTCGGCAGGCAGTCGTCGACGATGATCGCCACCTCGGCCTGCAAGCCCTTGGCGCGATGGATGGTGTAGGCCTTGACGGGCAGCTTGCGGTCGAGCCCGGCCTGGATGTCCTTCAAGGTGTCGTTGCGTCGCCCCAGCAACAGCACGGCGGTGCGCTCCCGGGAATCGATCGAGCGCGCATAGTCGCATTGCGCCGCGATCTCCGTGTGCAACGCACTCAGATCGCGGGCCGGATCGAACGGCGTTACCAGTTTCACACCATGACTGCCCGGCGGCGCACTGCGGACCGCCGCCGTCGCCTTGTCCTGCTTGAAGGCCACGTCCGCGAGTATCGATTCGGCAGCGCGGATCACCGGCTCGATGGAGCGATAATTGGCTTGCAGCATCAGTACCGCGCTCTTGCCCTTGCCTTTGCTCGGGAAGTGCCGATCGAAGGCCATGAACAGCTCCGGCGAACTGCCCCGCCAGCCATAGATCGACTGCCAGTCGTCGCCGATGGCCATCAGGCTGACCGGCGTGCCGGCGCCCGCCAGGCGCCGGTGCAGAGCCTGCAGCCATTGCACGATCTGCGGCGAGATATCCTGGAACTCATCGATCAACAGATGGGAAAAGCCCGCCAGCCTATCCGCCTCCAGGCGTTCATCACCCTCATCGAGCCGCTGCGTCAGCTGCTGGAACGCGCCATTGAAGGTCAGTAAGCCCTGCTGGTTGAGCTGCTGGACAAAGGCTCTCCAGAACGCCTGCAACGCAAGCAGGAAGGCGCGCTCGGCTGGCGAGCAGACCAGTGCTGCCACTGGCAGCTGCTCGATACGAATGCCGATGCTTTCGATAAAATCCGCCTGCCCGTAAAACACCTCGCACAAGGGGGCGGCGTGCAGCTCCCCCGGCAACCTGAACGGCTGCATAGGCGCCTTGGGCAGCGCCTTTTGCGGATCGGGTGGCTGGGAGCCGAGCAGTTCGTGAACCCAGCCGCGAAAAGCCGGATCATCGGCGTAGCAGGCCTGGTAGGCATCCTTGAGCAGACGCGTTTGCGCAGGCCCCAGACGCCCGCCCGCCAGGGGGTTATCCGGCTCACTCGCTGACGCCTGCTTGTCACCCAACTGCTCGAACCAGCCGGGGCTGCCAAGCACCTCGCGCGCCAGCACGCCCATCGCCGAGTGAAAGGTGCGCACGCACTGGCGCACTGCCGGCGCATCGACGGACGACTGCCAGAACCCGAGCACCTTGAGCAGTCGCTCGCGCAATTCGGCGCAGGAGGCATTGGTGAAGGAAATCACCGTCAGCCGCTCGGGCTCGACATTCAGGTGGCAGAGCATGAACACCACACGCAGCACCAGGGTCGTCGACTTGCCCGAACCGGCCCCGGCAAAGATGCGTGCTAGTGGCTGGCGACAGAGGATCATCGCCCACTGCTCGTCAGAAGGCGCGCCGATGATCCCGGCAGCGGCGGCCCGCGCCACCGTCTCGCGCATCGCCTGTTCCTGGGCCAGCGTAACCTTGATCGCCGCTGCCGAGTAGATGCCGGCGCTAGCGCGCCTTACCGGCTTTTTTGCCGCCGGCTCTCCTTTGCCTTTACTGGCATCAGTAGCCTTTACTCCGCGCTTTGCCACTGCGGCCTTTTTCTTCGCCAGCGGCTTTTTCGCCACGGCTCGCGCGCGCTCGGCAGCGGCGTGCTTCTCGGCTTCCAGGTAAGCGGCAGTACGCGGAAAGTAGCGAGCCAGGGTGTTGGAGAGCAGCAGTTTGTAGCGGGTCAGCATGGGATTTCCGTGGCGTTTACGGTGTGAGCGTCTGGAAATGAAAAGGCCGCGTCAGCGGCCTTTTGGGTGCATCGGGCGATTACTCGGCAAGGCGCCAGGTGGTACCGCCCTTGCCATCCTCGAGCACCACGCCAAGGGCGGTGATCTGATCGCGGATACGGTCGCTTTCCGCCCAGTTCTTCTCGGCACGAGCCTGCAGCCGCGCGGCGATCAGCGCCTCGACTTCGGCAGCGTCGACCTTGCCGGCAGCACCGGCCTGGAGGAAGGCCTCGGGCTCGAGCTGCAACACACCGAGCACGCTGGCCAGCTGCTTGAGCTGCGCGGCCAGGCCAGCCGCCGCCTGCAGGTCCGACTCACGCAGGCGATTGACCTCGCGAATCATCTCGAACAGCACGGCGCAGGCTTCCGGCGAGTTGAAGTCGTCGTCCATCGCCGCACTGAAGCGCTCGACGAACGCCTCGCAACCGGCTGGCGAGGCTTCCGGCAGCCCCTTGAGGCCGTTGTAGAAGCGCTCCAGGGCACCCTTGGCTTCGCGCAGGCTCTCTTCCGAGTAGTTGATCGGGCTGCGGTAATGACTGGACACCAGCAGGTAGCGCACCACCTCCGGGTGATACTTCTCCAGCACCTCGCGGATGGTGAAGAAGTTGCCCAGGCTCTTGGACATCTTCTCGCCGTCCACACGTACCGCGCCGGCATGCATCCAGGCGTTGGCGTACTGCTTGCCGGTGGCCGCCTCGCTCTGGGCGATTTCGTTCTCGTGATGCGGGAACACCAGGTCCGGGCCGCCGCCGTGGATGTCGAAGGTCTCGCCCAGGCAGCAGGTGGACATCACCGAGCACTCGATGTGCCAGCCCGGGCGGCCTTTGCCCCAGGGTGACTCCCAGCTAGGCTCACCTGGCTTGGCGCCCTTCCACAGCACGAAGTCCAGCGGATCCTGCTTGATCTCGTCGACCTCGATGCGTGCACCGATCTTCAGGTCTTCGATCTTCTTGCGCGACAGCTTGCCGTAGCCAACGAACTTGCCGACGCGGTAGTACACGTCGCCATTGCCGGGGGCGTAGGCATAGCCCTTGTCGATCAGGGTCTGGATCATCTGGTGCATACCGGCGATATGGCCTGTGGCACGCGGCTCGAGATCCGGGCGCAGCACGCTCAGCCGCGCTTCGTCTTCATGCATCGCGGCGATCATGCGCTCGACCAGCGCCTCGAACGGCTCACCGTTTTCATTGGCGCGCTTGATGATCTTGTCATCGATGTCGGTGATATTGCGCACGTAGGTCACGTCATAGCCGCGATGACGCAGCCAGCGGGTGACCACGTCGAAGGCCACCATCACCCGGGCATGGCCAATGTGGCAGAAGTCGTACACGGTCATGCCGCACACGTACATGCGCACCTGATTACCGATCATCGGCTTGAGCGGTTCCTTGACCTTGCTCAGGGTGTTGTAGATGGAAAGCGCCATTACTGACCCCAGGAGTCACGCAGGGTGACGGTGCGGTTGAACACCAATGCGTCCGGCTTGGAATCCTTGTCGAGGCAGAAGTAGCCCTCGCGCTCGAACTGGAAGCGGTCCTCGGCGCCGGCCTGGGCCAGTGAAGGCTCGGCACGGCAACCGGTGAGCACTATCAGGGACTCGGGATTGATGTTGTCGAGGAAGCTGCCACCCTCTTCGGCCTTCTCCGGGTTGGCCGAGCGGAACAGGCGATCATAGAGACGCACTTCGCACTCGACGCTCTCGGCAGCCGGCACCCAGTGGATCACGCCCTTGACCTTGCGGCCTTCGGGGTTCTTGCCCAGGGTGTTCTCGTCATAGGAGCAGCGCAGCTCGATGATGTTGCCGGCGGCGTCCTTGATGGCCTCGTCGGCGCGGATCACGTAGCTGCCGCGCAGGCGCGCTTCACCGCCGGGAACCAGACGCTTGAAGCCGTCCGGCGGGGTTTCCTCGAAGTCGCTGGCGTCGATGTAGATCTCGCGGGAGAACGGCAGCACGCGGGTGCCCATGTCCTGCTTGGGATGGCGTGCCAGCTCCAGATTCTCGACCCGGCCTTGCGGGTAGTTGGTGATCACCACCTTGAGCGGCTTGAGCACGCACATGGCGCGCGAGGCGTTGGCATCCAGGTCTTCGCGGATGGCGAATTCCAGCATGCCGATATCCACCAGGCCGCCGGCGCGGTTGACGCCGATCATGTCGCAGAAGGTGCGAATCGAGGCCGGGGTGTAGCCACGGCGGCGGTAGCCCGAGAGCGTCGACATGCGCGGGTCATCCCAGCCGTTGACGTGTTTCTCGTCGACCAGCTGCTTGAGCTTGCGCTTGCTGGTGATGGTGTAGTTCAGGTTCAGGCGGGCGAATTCGTACTGACGCGGCTGCGCCGGCACCGGCAGATTGGCCAGGAACCATTCGTACAGTGGGCGGTGATCTTCGAATTCCAGGGTGCAGATCGAATGCGTCACGCCTTCGATGGCATCGGACTGGCCATGGGTGAAGTCGTAGCTCGGGTAGATGCACCACTTGTCACCGGTCTGGTGGTGATGGGCATGGCGGATGCGATAGAGGATCGGGTCACGCAGATTCATGTTGCGCGAGGCCATGTCGATCTTGGCGCGCAGCGAGCGGGCGCCGTCCGGGAATTCGCCAGCCTTCATGCGCGCGAACAGGTCGAGGTTCTCCTCGACGCTGCGTTCGCGATAGGGGCTGTTCTGGCCGGGGGTATTCAGGGTGCCGCGGTATTCGCGCGCTTCGTCCGGGGTCAGGTCATCGACGTAGGCCTTGCCGGCCTTGATCAGCTCGATGGCCCAGGCA
Source organism: Pseudomonas sp. URMO17WK12:I2 (assembly GCF_003253735.1). Lineage (GTDB taxonomy): Bacteria > Pseudomonadota > Gammaproteobacteria > Pseudomonadales > Pseudomonadaceae > Aquipseudomonas. The sequence goes on from NZ_QKYW01000003.1 coordinate 474,224, forward strand.
TGCAACTGGTCGAAGTAATTGGAGGCATAACGCTCCTCGCCGGCCCACTTGAAGCCCAGCCACTGAACATCGGCCTTGATGGCGTCGATGTACTCCTGGTCTTCCTTGGCCGGGTTGGTGTCGTCGAAACGCAGGTTGCACTCGCCACCGAATTCCTGGGCCAGGCCGAAGTTCAGGCAGATCGACTTGGCATGGCCGATGTGCAGGTAGCCGTTGGGCTCCGGCGGGAAACGGGTGATGATCTTGGCGTGCTTGCCAGCGTCCAGGTCGGCCTGAACGATGGGCAGCAGGAAGTTGGCAGCTTTTTCGACGGTGGGCTTGCTCATGGTGTCCTTAGCGCGTGCGGATTGCGGCACAGGGTAGGCCGACTAAAACAAAGCGCTTATCATAGCCCAAGCTGTCAACCCCCTGACAGGCCTTGGTGCCTGCTCCTGACCTTCGGGGGACATAAATGTCCATACCGAGCCAGGCGTAGCCCGCGATTTTCTCGACAGAGCGATTAAGCACATGATCAAGCTGCACACCAACCACGGCGTCATCACCCTCAAGCTGTTCGAAGACAAGGCACCGGAAACCGTCGCCAACTTCAAGGAATACGTGAAGAGCGGCCATTACGACGGCACCGTGTTCCACCGCGTGATCGGCAACTTCATGATCCAGGGTGGTGGTTTCGAGCCAGGCATGAAGCAGAAGCCGACCCGCGCGACCATCAAGAACGAAGCCAACAACGGCCTCTCCAACAAGACCGGCACCGTGGCCATGGCCCGCACCATGGAGCCGCACTCAGCCTCCGCGCAGTTCTTCATCAACGTTGCCGACAACACCTTCCTCGATCACAGCGCGCAGACCGTGCAGGGCTGGGGCTACGCGGTGTTCGGTGAAGTGGTCGAAGGCCTGGACGTGGTCGAAGCCATCAAGGGCGTTGCCACCACCATGAAGTCCGGCCACCAGGACGTACCAGCCGAAGACGTGATCATCGAGAAGGCCGAGATCGTCGAGTGATCCTGCTGATCTCCGACCTGCATCTTGAACAGGAGCGCCCGGACATCACCCGGGCGTTCTTGCATTTTCTCGACACCCGGGCGCGCCACGCCGAGGCGCTGTACATCCTCGGTGATTTTTTCGAAGTATGGATTGGCGACGATGCCATGACGCCCTTTCAGCGCAGCATCGCCCAGGCTCTGCGGCGCCTGGCCGACAGCGGTACGCGCATCTACCTGATGCACGGCAACCGCGACTTCCTGCTCGGCAAGGCATTCTGCCGCGAGGCGGGCTGCACGCTGCTCGGCGACCCCCATACCGTTGAGCTGGCGGGTGAAAAGGTGCTGCTGATGCACGGCGACAGCCTGTGCACCCTGGATATCGGCTACCAGAAGATGCGCCGCCTGCTGCGCAACCCGCTGAGCCTGTTCATCCTGCGCAATCTGCCACTCGATACCCGTCACAGGCTGGCCCGCAAGCTACGCTCGGAAAGCCGTTCGCAAACACGCATGAAAGCCAGCGATATCGTCGACGTCACGCCCGACGAAGTGCAGCGAGTGATGGCGCGATATGGCGTGAAGACGCTGATCCACGGCCATACCCACCGCCCCGACGTGCATGCACTGCAGGTCGATGGGCAACCGGCGAAGCGAATCGTGCTGGGCGATTGGGATAAACAGGGCTGGGCCCTGCAGGTCGATGAAAACGGTTTCAACCAGAGCGCCTTCGCCCTGGACTGAAATAACAGGCAGCCTGGGGTTGAGCGCAGCGATACCCAGGAATTGCCCCGCTTAAGCCTGCGGAACGCCGCTGTGAAAGCGAAATTCGCTATCGGGCGACTCGATCAGCTCGCATTCGACCGCCCTCACCCGTTCTATGGCCCGATCGACATCTGCCGCATCGCCATACTGGTAGGCCAGCTTCAGGTAGCCCTGAAAGTGCCGCGCCTCGCTTTTCAACAGGCCAAAGTAGAACTTGCCCAGCTCGTCGTCCAGGTGCGGCACCACCGCCTCGAAGCGCTCGCAGCTGCGCGCCTCGATAAAGGCGCCGACCACCAGGGTATCGACCAGCTTGTAGGGCTCGTGATTGCGCGTCACCTTGCGCAGCCCCGATGCGTAACGCGCTGCCGACACCGGGCGCAGGCCGATCTTGCGGCGCTTCATGATGCGCAACACCTGCTCGTGATGGACCAGTTCCTCACGGGCCAGGCGCGACATCATGGTGATCAGATCGGCGTGGCAGCTGTATTTGGCGATCAGGCTCAGCGCCGTGCTGGCCGCCTTGAATTCGCAGTTCTTGTGGTCGATCAGCATGATGTCCTGATTGGCCAGCGCCGCCTCGACCCAGGCCTGGGGCGTGCGGCAACCAAGAAACTCGTGGATTTCCGGCAGGCTGGGGGTGGCGCTGCGGCGGTTGGGCAATGGCTGATCGGGAACGGTGGCTGGAAACAACACGGGTATGGGCTCTGGCGGCTGGCTATTTGATAAGCCGGCCATTATAAGGCCGCCAGAGCGGCGCGTCCTGCCTATCGGCCCGCACAGCGCGGATGGGCCGAGCGATTCAGTTGTTTTCCAGCCAGGCATTCATCTGAGCGATTTCCTGCTCCTGGGCGGCGATGACCTGCCTGGCAAGCTTCAGCACTTCAGGGTCGGAGCCATACGCCAATGCAACCTTGGCCATGTCGATGGCACCCTGGTGGTGAGGAATCATCCCGCGCATGAAGTCCTGATCGGCATTACCGCTGAAATCAACGGCCATGGCAGCGTGCATGCGATGGTTGACCGCCTCGAAGGCGGCCTTGACCTCTGCGCTCCTGGCGGCGTCGACAGCCGCCTCATAGCGCGCGGCGTTGGCGGCCAGCCACTTGTTCATCAGGTCGATCTCCTGATCCTGCGCGGCGATGACCTCGCTGGCCAAGGCACGCACCTTTTCGTCACTGCCATACTGCAGCGCGACCTTGGCCATCTCGATGGCGCCCTGATGATGGGGGATCATGCCGCGCATGAAATCCACGTCGGCACTGCCCGTCAGCGTGACGGCCATGGCCTTATGCATTCTCTCGTTGATCGCGCGGTAGGCGCTCGTCGAGGCACTGGCGTTTGCCGGCTGGCCCGCTGCCGAATGTGCGGCATGCCCGCCTGAATGGCCTGTGGCTGCATCCTGGGCAGCGGCCATGCCGGTGCTTAGCAAAGAGGTGCCGGCCAACAGCAATAAACCTAGGGCTTGGGCTTGGGCTTGGGCTTTCATGACTATCCTCGACCATTGATGGGAGGTCAGAACCTACACCTTGCCACCACGGCAAGGTCAAGCGGTGGCCTGCCGCAGCAGCTTGCGTCACCGGGCCGTGGTCACAGACGCAACAGGCCATCTATAGTGAGCAGGCAAGCCACCTGCAGAGGAACCCACCATGCAAGCCATCCGCAGCATTCTCGTGGTCATCCAGCCGGATCATCTGGAGGCCCTGGCCTTGAAACGCGCCAAGCTGATCGCTGGCGTGACCCAGTCTCATCTGCACCTGCTGATCTGCGCCGAATCGGGCGAACACAGCGGCCACCTGCGCCAGCTCAGCAACGCCCTGCAGCAGGATGGTTACAGCGTCAGCAGCGAACAGGCGTGGCATGGCAGCCTGCATGAAACGGTCAGCATGGTGCAGCAGGCCGAGGGCTGCGGTCTGGTGATCAAGCAGCACATGCCTGACAACCCATTGAAAAAAGCCCTGCTCACCCCTGACGACTGGAAGCTGCTGCGCTATTGCCCCTGCCCGGTGCTATTGGTGAAAACCCAGACGCCCTGGACCGGCGGCACGATATTGGCCGCCGTGGACGTGGGCAATGTCGACGGTGAGCATCGCGCCCTGCACAGCCGCATCGTCGAACATGGCCTCGACATCGCCAACCTGGCGAAAGCCGAGCTGCACGTGCTCAGTGCCCACCCATCGCCCGTGCTGGCAGCCGCCGATCCGACCTTCCAGTTGCGCGACACCCTCGAGGACAGCTACCGGCAGCAGTGCCGGGCGTTTCAGGAGACCTATGACATCGATGACGGGCACCTGCATATTGCAGAAGGCCCGGCCGATGTACTGATTCCGCACTTCGCCCACCAGTTGCGCGCGGCCGTCACGGTAATCGGCACCGTGGCGCGCACGGGTTTCAGTGGTGCGCTGGTCGGCAACACCGCCGAGGTGATTCTCGATACCCTGGAAAGTGACATTCTGGTGCTCAAGCCCGACAGCATCATCGAGCACCTGGAACAGCAACTCAGCGAGCACTGATCACTCGCGAAACGGCTGCCTTGGTCTGCTGCGCAAGGGGTCGAGCAACGCCGACAAGCCGTTGTGATCGATCTCCTGCATCAGCGCCAGCAACTGGCCGATCTCACCTTTCGGAAAACCTTCACGGGCGAACCAGTTCAGGTAATGCCCAGGCAGGTCGGCGATCAGCCGGCCCTTGTATTTGCCAAAGGGCATTTCTCGGCTCACCAACAATTTCAGGTCTTCGGGTTTCATCACATCGCCGTCAGGTTTGCATGGGCGGGTCATTATGCCGCAACAGCCAGGCAGTTGGGCCGGCCGCCCGACTCGGGTAAGCTGCGCGCCGTTCACATCTTCAGGTACTCATCATGATTATCAAGGCACTGCGCCTTGGCCTCGGCCAACTGATCGTTCTCGGCGACCTCGCCACCCGTCCGGCGAAGATGAAACGCACACCCGAAGCCCAGGCTGCCGTCGACCAGGCCGCGGGCACTCTGGCGCTCTATCAGTTCAAGGCCTGCCCGTTCTGCGTAAAGATTCGCCGCAAGCTGCATACCCTGAACGTGCCCGTCACCCTGCGTGACGCCAAGAACGACGCCACCGCACGCCGCGAACTGGAGAGCCAGGGCGGCAAGATCCAGGTGCCCTGCCTGCGTATCGAAGAAAATGGCCAGAGCACCTGGCTGTACGAATCCAAGGCCATTGCCGCCTATCTGGATCAGCGCTTCGCGGTGTGAAGTGCCCCTAGGCGGCTGAAACGCAGGCGTTCCTTAGCGGCATCTTAGATGCCTGTTCACGATCTTTATGCGCCTGAATTAGCAGCTACAAGGCAGAAGCGACCGGTCGTGCTGCGATTTCAAACCTGCTCATATTGGTGGGCTGAAGCCCACCCTACGAGGCTGGTACGATCTGTAGGGTGGGCTTTAGCCCACCACTGCAAATTGCCGCTTTCGCCACTTAGCTGCCAAAATCGGCCAATCTGGGCTGAACGATTATGAACAGGCTCTTAGTGCTGATGGCTGCGTCCGACATGGGACACATCCTTGTCGGCATGCAGCGTGTCACTGGTACTGAGCTGGCGAATGATCTCGCAGGGCGACGACTGCTGATCCGCCAGGCAGCTGTTGCGCAGTTCGACCAACTGCCCCTGCAACGACTGCAGGCTGGCGATACGCGCATTGACGTGCTCGATATGCTCGTCGATCAGGGTATTGATGGCCTCGCAGTTTTCCGCCGGCCGGCCGCGCAGGCTGAGCAGCTCGCGGATCTCGTCGAGCGTCATGTCCAGGGTGCGGCAATTACGGATGAAGGTCAGCCGCTCGACATGCTCCGGCAGGTACAAGCGGTAATTGCCTTCGCTGCGTTGCGGCGCGGGTAGCAGCCCCTCGCGCTCGTAATAGCGGATGGTCTCCACCTGGCAACCGGTAATCGTCGCCAACTCACCAATTTTCATGATCCTTTCCTCCAGTGCTTGACCCTATAGTGGCTACAGGGTGTTCACTCTGCAACAGGATATTTGGAGAAGCATCATGGCCAACTGCTGCGATCACGATCACACCCCCAAGCCTCGCCAGCCCCAGGACGCATGCTGCGCTTCTGAAGCGGCCTCGTCCTGCTGCGCTGCGCCCAGCCCGCTGATCACGCAGATTGGCGAGCCGAACGACAGCCGCGCGGCCAGCCAGGCCATGGAAAGCAGCAGCCTGCGCATCGAACAGATGTGCTGCCCGACCGAGGAAGGCCTGATACGCGGCAAGTTGCAGCACCTGGCGGAGGTGCACGCCATGCAGTTCAACCTGCTCAATCGCACCCTGCTCGTCGAACACCAGGCGGGGGCTGCCCCCCGGGTGATCGCCGCCATCGCCAGCCTGGGCATGCAGGCCCAGCCCCTGGCAGCCGAAACCCGGGTGCGCATCGAGCAGATGGATTGCCCCACCGAAGAGCGCCTGATCACCGACAAGCTCGCCCGTCAGCCCGGTATCGAGGCGCTGCAGTTCAACCTGATGCAGCGGGTACTGACCATCCGCCACCGCCCGGAGACGCTGGAGCCGGCCTTGCAGGCGATCCGTGAACTGGGTTTTACCCCACAGCTCGAAGGCGGTGACGGCCAGCACCTGCCCGCCGAGCCCGTGGCTGAAGGCCTGCCGTGGCGCCTGATCGGCGCAGGCGTGGCAGCGTTCGCGGCCGAACTGGTGCACTTCACCGACAGCGCGCCGGAGTGGGTGGTCGCGCTGATCGCATTGGGCGCCATCCTCACGGCCGGCCTCGATGTCTACAAGAAAGGCTGGATTGCCCTCAAGAACCTCAACCTGAACATCAATGCACTGATGAGCATCGCGGTGACCGGCGCCGTGCTGATCGGCCAGTGGCCCGAGGCGGCCATGGTCATGGTGCTGTTCGCCATTGCCGAGCGGATCGAGGCGAAATCCCTGGATCGCGCGCGCAATGCCATCCGCGGCCTGCTGGCGCTGACACCGGAACAGGCCACGGTACGCCAGGCCGATGGTAGCTGGCAGGCCCTGGAGGTCGGCCAGGTGAGCATCGGCAGCGTGGTACGGGTGCGCCCGGGCGAGCGTATCGGCCTGGATGGCCAGGTTACCGAGGGCAATTCGACGGTGGATCAGTCACCGATCACCGGGGAAAGCCTGCCAGTGGAGAAGACCCTGGGCGATACCCTGTTCGCCGGCACCATCAACCAGGGCGGCGCGCTGGAGTACCAGGTCAGCGCCGCCGCCAGTAACAGCGCGCTGTCGCGCATCATCAAGGCCGTGGAAGAGGCGCAAGGCGCACGGGCGCCCACTCAGCGCTTCGTCGACCGTTTCGCGCGTATCTATACCCCGCTGGTGTTCCTGCTTTCGCTGGCCGTGGCGGTAGTGCCACCGCTGCTGCTGGGCGGCGCCTGGTTCGAGTGGGTGTACCGCGCCCTGGTGCTGCTGGTGGTCGCCTGCCCCTGCGCCCTGGTGATCTCCACGCCGGTGAGCATCGTCAGCGGCCTCGCTGCGGCGGCGCGTAAGGGCATTCTGGTCAAGGGTGGCGTGTACCTGGAAAACGGCCGGCACATCACCCACCTGGCGCTGGACAAGACCGGCACCCTCACCCACGGCAAACCGGTACAGACCGACTACCTGGCACTCGCCGATGATACCGAGGGCTATCGCCAGTTGGCGGCCAGCCTGGCAGCCCGCTCCGATCACCCGGTGTCCCTGGCGGTGGCCAGTGCAGCGCAGCAACAGGGCGTCGAGTTGCTCGATGTGCAGGGGTTCGAGGCGCTGGCCGGCCGTGGTGTATGCGGCGCGATCGCTGGCCAGCGCTACCAGCTGGGCAACCATCGGCTGCTCGAGGAGCTCGGTCTGTGCACGGCCGAGATCGAAAAGCGACTCGACGAACTCGAGCGTCAGGGCAAGACGGTGATCGTGCTCAGCGACGATGCTCGCGCCCTGGCCCTGTTCGCCGTCGCCGACACGCTCAAGGACAGCAGCCGCGAGGCGATCGCCAGCCTGCATGCCATGGGCGTCAAGACCCTCATGCTGACCGGCGACAACCAGCATACCGCCCAGGCCATCGCCACCCAGGTCGGCATCGACGAAGCCCGCGGCGACCTGCTGCCCACCGACAAGCTGGCGACAGTGGAGAAACTGCTCGAGCAGAAAGGCATGGTGGCCATGGTCGGCGACGGCATCAACGACGCCCCTGCCCTGGCGCGTGCCGATGTCGGCTTCGCGATGGCGGCGATAGGCACCGACACGGCCATCGAAACCGCCGACGTGGCGATCATGGACGACGACCTGCGCAAGATCCCGGCGTTCATTCGCCTGTCTCAGCAGACGGCGGCGATCCTCAAGCAGAACATCCTGCTGGCGCTGGGCATCAAGGCAATCTTCCTGGCCATGACCGTCACCGGCCACGCCACCATGTGGATGGCGGTGTTCGCCGATGTCGGCGTCAGCCTGCTGGTGGTGTTCAACGGGTTGCGGTTGCTGCGCAAGTAGCCGCAAAAGAAACCAGCAAGTGCAAGGGATTGAGTGGGAGCGGGCCATGCCCGCGAACAATTGCAGGCGTGACGCGGTCCCCAGGTGGCTCGTAGAGCCTAGGATGGCTACAACCCATCAAAAATTGATGATGGTTTGAGATGCGCAGCCCTCTCACTCCTAAGCACGGTAGGGAGCGCGCCATGGGCGCAGCAGCTTCGCGGGCATGGCCCGCTCCCACAGGAGTTGATCAGTCATAGATGGGTCGGGCCGCGTAGGTCAAACCCATCGAAACAAGCCAATCAGCCCAACATGGTCACATGCTGCGGATGGCTGGCGATGCGATCCAGCCAGGCATTGACCGCCGGATAGCCGCTCAGGTCGAAGCCACCTTCGTGGGCGACATGGGTGTAGGCGTACAGGGCGATGTCGGCGATGGTGTAGCGGTCGCCGACCAGATACGGCGTCTGCTGCAACTGCCGCTCCATCACCCGCAGCGCCTTGTGGCCGCGCACCTGGCAGATCTTGTACTCCTCGGCGCGTGCCGCAGGCATCCCCTCGAGCCACTGGATGCGACGGGCCACGGCAATGTAGGGCTCATGGCTGTACTGCTCGAAGAACTGCCACTGCAGCACCTGGGTGCGCAAGCGCGGTTCGGTCTGCAGGAACTCGCTGCCATCGGCCAGGAAGTTGAGGATAGCGTTGGACTCCCAGAGGTACGAACCGTCCTCCAGCTCGAGCACCGGGATCCTGCCATTGGGGTTCTTGGCCAGGAACTCGGGGCTCTGTGTCTCACCCTTGAAAATATCGATGGGCACCCATTCGAACGGCTTGCCGAGCAGAGTCAGCATCAGCTTGATCTTGTAGCAGTTGCCCGAGCGGTAATCGCCATACACCTTGTACATGTTCACTCCCCCTTTGCCGATAATCACGCCGCGTCCGCGGCCAGTCCCTGACGCATCACACCCGCCAGCCGTCGCAGCCCTTCTCCCAGGCGCTCCGGCGCCACGTGGCTGAAGTTCAGCCGCAGGTAACCGGGTTCGCGATCCGGGTCGATGAAGAACGGCTCGCCCGGCATGAACGCCACGTTCTGCGCCAGCGCCGCATCGAGCAGCAGGCGCGTGTCCTGGGGCTGCTTGAGCTTCAACCAGAAGAACAGGCCACCCTGGGGAACCTGCCAATCGGCCAGCTCACTGAAGTGTTCGACGAGCGCCGCCTGCATCGCATCACGCCGCAGGCGATAAAAATCTCGCAACTCGGCCAGGTGGGCCCGGTATTGCTCGGTGCCCAGCCACTGCAGCGCCTGCCACTGGCCAACCCGGTTGGTATGCAGGTCTGCCGACTGCTTGAGGCGCAACAGATGGGGAAACAGATCCGCCGAGGCGATCAGGTAACCGACGCGCAATCCGGGCAGCAGCGTCTTGGAAACGGTGCCGGTATAGATCCAACTGGCCTGACGCAGGCGGCTGACGATGGGCGTGGCGCTGCCGGCATCGAACACCAGCTCGCGGTAGGGCTCATCCTCGATCAGCGTGACCTGGTAACGGTCGAGCAAGGCGGCCACGGCGTCACGTTTGGCTTCGCTGTAGCGCACCGCACTGGGGTTCTGGAACGTCGGGATCAGGTAGGCGAAGGCCGGGCGCTGGCGCTCCAGCTGCGCTTCGAGCGCCTGCAACTGCGGGCCGTCTGCCTCTTGGGGCACGGCCACGCAATCGGCACCGAACAGCTGGAACGCCTGCAGCGCTGCCAGGTAGGTCGGCGCCTCGAGCAGCACCTTGGTGCCCGGATCGATGAACAGCTTGCTGGCCAGGTCCAGGGTTTGCTGCGAGCCACTGACGATCAGCACCTGGCTGGCCTCGCAGGGCACGCCGAGCAGGCGGGCCTCGGCCGCGATGGCTTCGCGCAGCGCCGGCTCCCCCTCGCTCATGCCGTATTGCCCCATGCTGGTAGGCATTTGCGACCAGTCGAGCACCGGCAGCATCTCCTCGGCCGGCAGGCCGCCGGCGAACGACATCACTTCCGGACGCTGGGCAGCGGCGAGAATTTCGCGGATCAGGGAGCTTTTCAGGCGGGCGATGCGTTCGGAGAAGGCCATGGGGTCACCAGGTGATAAGTCGCGGAAAATACGTCAAACTGCTTGACCGAAACTACGACGTCGAACTGGGATACGTCAATATGCCTGACCTAAAAAACAGTTCCATTCAGCAGGCAGCCATGGAAGCCTTCTTCTTCGGCTACCAGGCTTTCACCGCCAAACCTGACGAGATGCTGGCAAAGCGCGGGCTATCGCGGGTGCATCACCGCATTCTGTTCTTCATCGCCAAGTATCCGGGCCTGAACATGACCGAGCTGCTCAGCTACCTCGCGGTGAGCAAGCAGGCGTTGAACACGCCGCTACGGCAGCTGATGGAAATGAATCTGGTACGCAGCGAGGCGGCGCCGGACGACAAACGCAAACGCCTGCTCGGCTTCACGCCCGCAGGTGCCAAGCTGGAACAGGCTCTGCGACGGGAGCAGGCACAGCTGCTGCAACGGGTATTCAATGAGATGGGAGAACAAGCCGTAGAAGGCTGGCTAGCGGTAAATCGTGCACTGGCACGGGGCCGCACCTAGCAGTTGCCGCCGCTCGAGCCACTGCGGGCGAACGATATCACGCGGCAGCCTGCTGCTCGCGCAGCTCGCTCGCCCCGCGCAAGAACACCAGCCCCTGCGCCACGCAAACCGCCAGCGCTGGCAACAGAGCCAGCGGCAACAACAGCACACTGGCGAACATCAAACCACTCGCGATAGACAGCCAGGCCATGATCCGCAGAGAGGCGTACGCCCGCCTCACTTTTAGCAAGCGAACAGCGAACCAGGTAATGCAGAGCCCCATAGGTACCATCAGGCCCAGATAGGCGATGGTCAGCACGCTAGGCGCCTTGAATACCTGATCCCCGACCATAAAGTCCATCAGACCGATGATCAGGGCCAGAACAACGATGATCCAGACCGGCCAGCTCAACCCTTGCGCAACAAAACGCTGCTCGATGAAGCTTTTGAGCCGGAGCAAGAAGTAGTTGCCCAACAACATCAACAACAGTCCCAGCCAACGGGTATAGCGCTCGACCTGCTCCAGTTCTGCCTGGCCCAGCCAACTACTGACGAAAACGACGCCCAGCATCAGCGCACTGCCTAGCCCCGACATCAGCGCCAGCCAGCCCAGTACCTGCAACTGCCGCACGCTCCAACCTGGGAGCTGACGCACCGGCAGATCATCGATCAGTTCGACCAGCGAGGCCTTGTAGGGATTATCCGGCTGCATGATGGGGCTTCCTTGTCCGCAAAAAGGCCAAGGCTACCCACAGATCAACCACTTGCCCAGCCCGACTGTACGGCTCAAGCCAGCAGTCGCTGTACCGAGACGCCATCGCCCCCCTGCAATAGGCTGAAGCGCAATCCTCGGAGAACTACAATGACCCCGGAACTGCTGCTCGCCTTCGTCGCCTTCGCTTTCGTCACCTCGATCACGCCAGGCCCCAACAACATGATGCTGCTCGCCTCCGGGGTGAACTTCGGTTTGCGCCGCAGCGTGCCGCACATGCTCGGCATCAGCCTCGGCTTCATGGTGCTGGTGATTTGCGTGGGCCTGGGGCTGGGCCAGGTGTTCGAGCAGGTGCCGCTGTTGCATACGTTGCTGCGCTACCTGGGCGCCGCCTACCTGCTCTACCTGGCCTGGAAGATCGCCAGTTCCAGCGCACCTGACAGTAACGCAGACGAGCAGCGCAAACCCTTCACGTTTCTGCAGGCAGCGGCCTTTCAGTGGGTCAACCCCAAGGCCTGGGTGATGGCCATCGGTGCCATCACCACCTACACCCCGCAGGAGAATTTTCTGCTCAATGTGCTGCTGATAGCCGGCCTTTTCGCCCTGGTGAATTGCCCAAGCGTCGGGGTGTGGACGGTAGCCGGTTCGCTGCTGCGCAACTGGCTGCGCAACGCCGCGGTGCTGCGCGCCTTCAACATCGGCATGGCCATACTGCTGGTAGCATCGCTGTATCCGATCGTCGCCGACATCAAAGGAGTGCTGTAATGCAGGAAGCTCGTCCGCGCTTGCGCCCGCTCGCCGACACCTCGACATCGGCAGTGGTGGCTGGCTTCATCGCCATGCTCACCGGCTATACCAGTTCTCTGGTGCTGATGTTCCAGGCCGGCCAGGCTGCCGGACTCAGCGCCGGGCAGATTTCCTCGTGGATCTGGGCGCTGTCGATCGGCATGGCGGTGACCTGCATAGGCCTGTCGCTGCGTTACCGCGCACCGGTAATGGTCGCCTGGTCGACGCCCGGTGCGGCGCTGCTGGTCACCAGCCTGCCCGGCGTACCGTACAGCGAGGCGATTGGCGCCTATATCGTTTGCTCGGCGCTGATTCTGGTCTGTGGCCTGACCGGCAGCTTCGACCGCATCATGCGCCGCATTCCCGGCTCCATCGCCGCGGCGCTGCTGGCCGGGGTGCTGTTCAAGATCGCCCTGGAAATCTGCGTGGCCGCCGAGCAGCAACCACTACTGGTGATCGCCATGCTGTTCACCTACCTGCTGGGCAAACGCCTGCAGCCGCGTTACGCGGTACTGGGCGCGCTGCTGGTCGGCTGCGTGCTGGCCGGCGTGCTGGGGCTGCTGAACTTCTCGCAGTTCGAGCTGCAACTGGCGACGCCGGAATGGACCACACCGAGTTTCTCCATCGCCGCGGCCATCAGCATCGGCATCCCGCTGTTCATCGTTGCCATGGCCTCGCAGAACCTGCCTGGCATGGCCGTACTGCGCGCCAACGGTTACGACGTGCCGGCCTCGCCGCTGCTCAACACCACCAGCCTGGTGTCGATTCTGATGGCGCCCTTCGGCTCCCATGGTATCCACATGGCCGCCATCAGTGCGGCGATCTGCGCCGGCCCGGAAGCCCACGAGGATCCGCGCAAGCGCTACACGGCAGCAGTCTGGTGCGGGATCTTCTACGGCATCGCCGGGTTGTTTGGCGCCACCCTCGCCGCTCTGTTCGCCGCCCTGCCCAAGGCGCTGATCCTGTCGGTCGCCGCCCTGGCGCTGTTCGCTTCGATCATCGGCGGCCTGACCCAGGCCATGGGCGAACCCAAGGAACGCGAAGCAGCGCTGATCACCTTTCTGGTCACCGCATCGGGCATGACGCTGTTCGGGGTCGGCTCGGCGTTCTGGGGTATCGTCGCCGGGCTGCTGACGCTGGTGCTGCTCAATGGGGGCAAGCGTGGCTGAATTGCACTTCCACAAAATGCACGCCAATGGGGACGACTTCGTGTTGGTCGACTCAAGAAGCAAGCTCAACCCAATAACGAGCGATCTGGTTCGACGCCTTGGTGATAGAGACCGAGGAGTCGGTTTCAATCAATTGGCGGTGCTACTCGCGTGTGATGATGCCGATGCGCGCCTGCTGTTCTGAAACGCCAACGGTAGCGTCCTGAGCGCCTGCGGCAGTGCCACGCGAGGGGCTGCCGACTTGCTGATGGAGCAAGCGCATACCGCTCGGGTAAGCCTTCGCACGGAGCGCGGCCTGCTGACCTGTGAGCGGGCCAGCAGCGGTGACATTACAGTAGCCATGGGCAAGCCGTTGCTGGGCTGGGCGGATGTGCCCTTGGCTCGGGAACTCGACACACTCGCCCTGCCACTCGCTGGAAGCCCTGCGGCGTGCAGCATGGGTAATCCCCATTGCACCTACTTCGTCGATGACCTGAGCGGAGTGGATATTGCCGCACTGGGCTCGGCAATCGAAGCGCACGCGCTGTTCCCCCACAAGACCAACGTCCATTTCGTACAGGTCATCAGCCGCCAGCATATACGTCTACGCATTTGGGAGCGCGGCGGAGGTATACCCCTCGGATCAGGTTCCTGTTCATGCGGCGCAGTAGTCAACGGCATAAGGCGCGGCCTGCTGGACCACAGCGTTGCGGTCGAATGCGATGGCGGAACGGTGACGGTTGAATGGGACGGAACCGGCCCGGTCTTTCTCACCGGGCCGGTAACGCGCAGCTTTTCAGGGATGCTCACAGCCGCCATTTGATGCGCAGTAGGCCACGCCACGACGCCCGACACGCTAACGCCGCCAGATCAGGCCTGTGGGTCGGCCTCGGCCTTCAACTGCTTGCCGTGGGCCGCGTTCACCCACCAGCCAAACGCCGCGGCGGTGAAGAACATGATGATGCTGTACAGCGCTGCGGGAATCGCCATGGTGCTGTTGTTGAGCAACACCGGGCTCAGCGCCAGGGCAATGGCCAGGGTGCCATTGTGGATACCGATCTCCATGCCGATGGCGATGGCCTGGCGCAGGCTCAGCTTGAGCAGGCGCGGTACGAGGTAGCCCACCGCCAGGCTCAGCAGGTTGAAGGCCAACGCTGCAGCGCCCACCACCGGCGCGTAATCGAGCACCGTCTGCCAATCCTTGACCAGCGCCAGCACGATGATCAGCAACAGGAACAGGGCGGAAATGATCTTCACCGGGTTTTCCATGCGCAGGGCGAAACCGGGAAAGCGGCTGCGCAGGAACATGCCGATGGCCACCGGCCCCAGCACGATGGCGAACACCTGCACCACCTTGGCGAACTGCAGCGGGATCGCCTGATCGCCTTCCATGAAGTAGGCCAGCGACAGGTTGACGATAAAGGGCATGGTCAGCACCGCGACCACCGAGTTCACCGCGGTCAGGGTAATGTTCAACGCCACGTCGCCATGGGCCAGGTGGCTGTACAGGTTGGCCGAGGTGCCGCCGGGCGAGGCGGCCAGCAGCATCATGCCAACGGCCAGCGCCGGCGCCAGGCCGAACGCCTGAACCATGAAGAAACATGCCAGCGGCAGGAGCAGCAACTGGCAAAACAGCCCGATCAACACCGGCTTTGGGTACTTCACCACACGGGCGAAATCCGCCAGGGTCAGCGACAGGCCCAGGCCGAGCATGATGATGCCCAGGGCCAGGGGAAGAAACACACTCAGCAAGGGACTTGCAGTCATCGCTACCTCGGCGTGGTCAGACTTCCATGATCGTGATCCACACTGTAGCGGGCAATTGTCGCTTCGCGTGCGAATGCAGCGGCTAACCTTGCCCCATCAGTTCAATGGATCGGTAGACATTCGGCCACTGCGACATCCTTGTCCAACCGCAGGCCGAGGATTATCACCACAGCTTATTTCAACGGAGGCTAACCATGTCCACTCAGCTCAACCGCCAGTTCCTGCTCGCCAAACGCCCGACCGGCATGGTCAGCCGCGATACGTTCGATTACGTGGAAAAGCCGCTCGGCGAGCCGGCCGATGGACAGATTCTGGTCAAGAACCTCTACCTGTCGCTGGACCCGGCCATGCGCGGCTGGATGAACGAAGGTAAATCCTATATCGCGCCAGTGGGCCTGGGCGACGTGATGCGTGCGCTGGGTGTGGGTGAAGTGGTGGCCTCCAAGCACCCGGATTACAACGTGGGTGATCACGTCAACGGCGCCCTCGGCGTGCAGGATTATTTTCTCGGCGAGCCCAAGGGCTTCTACAAGGTCGATCCCAAGCGCGCACCGCTGCCGGTGTATCTGTCAGCCCTCGGCATGACCGGTATGACCGCCTATTTCGCCCTGCTGGATGTGGGCGCGCCGAAAGCCGGTGACACCGTGGTGCTGTCCGGTGCGGCGGGTGCAGTGGGCAGCATTGCCGGGCAGATCGCCAAGCTCAAGGGCTGCCGTGTAATCGGCATCGCCGGCGGCAAGGAGAAATGCGCCTACCTGACCGACGAGTTGGGCTTCGATGCGGCCATCGACTACAAAAGCGAAGACCTGCCTGAAGCGCTCAAGCGCGAATGCCCCAAGGGCGTCGACGTGTATTTCGACAACGTCGGTGGTGACACCCTGGACGCCGTACTCGGCCGCCTGGCACCCAAGGCGCGCATCGTCATCTGCGGCGCCATCAGCCAGTACAACAACAAGGAGGCGGTCAAGGGCCCGGCCAACTACCTGTCACTGCTGGTCAACCGCGCGCGCATGGAAGGCTTTGTGGTCATGGATCACGCCGCCAACTTCGCCAGCGCCGCAGCAGAAATCGGTGGCTGGCTGGCAGAAGGCAAGGTCAAGTCCAGGGAGCACATCGTCGAGGGCCTGGAAACCTTCCCGGAAACCCTGCTCAAACTGTTCAAGGGCGAGAACTTCGGCAAATTGGTACTCAAGGTTTGACGCTGCCAGGGCGGCCAGCAGGCCGCCCTTCCCTCTGCGTACGGGCGCCCCACCTGCGGCTCCACATCGGCTACACAGCCACCGCAACCTGCGAAAGATGGCCACTAGCCATTAAACCGCTTGAGCCTGCACCGCTTGTTCGGTTAGTTTCGCCGCCATGCGCCCCTCGGGTTGCACGCCCCTTTGCGACGGAGCCACGATGGAACTGTTTTTTACCGCGATCACCCTCGTTCTGGTTGGCGCGGTCTATTTGCTGGTGCAGCGTGCGCGCAGCCCTTCAGGCTTGAGCCGTAAGCCGATAATGGAGTGGATGTCGCGCTTCGACGCGGCCACGCCGGTCGAGCAGTATGAGCTGGCCGAGGGCCTGCTGCAGCAGTCGGCATTGCTGGCAGAGCAGATGGACGTCGACATTTCCCTGCACGAATTGCTTCCCGCCGATGGCGATCCCATCGCCTTGATCATGAGCTGGCAGGCACAGCTGACCGTCGCCATTCCGGCGCATGCCCTGCTCAATACGCCGGCGCGCACGATAGGCGCCCTGATGCTGATTCGCGAGGTGCAGCCCGACAGCTTTCGCCAGCTGCTGGGCCAGGCCATCACTCGCTAGGGCGTGGTAACAGGCCCTAGAGGCTGCGCATCAGAATGATCGGCAAAGCGGTGAACAACAGGGTAACCACGCAAAGAATCAGCAGCAGATCGAGGCTATAGAAGGTCACGTCATTCTCCAGGCGGACAGGCTTGGTGCCCGCATCAGGGTTACCCGTGCCGCATCGATTGCGGCGACAGAGTCCAGTGACCACTACCCGGCTGAGCGCGATGGCCACGCGCGCAACACTTCAGATCACCTCTCTACCTTAGCCCAGCTGTCGGCCATTGACATGCCAACATGCGACAGCCTGTCGCATGCAGACGACCCTGTCTCCCACTCCGTCAGGCCATTGACCTGAACTTCTGCGCCCTGAGGCCTACAGAAAACTGTATCGGCTTTATCAGGAGACCCCGAATGGAACAGTGGAACATCTGGTTTGATCGCGACCTATGGATCGCCATCGGCATCGTGGTGGTGGCGACCGCCGCTATCTATACCGTGCTGCGCGCCTTGGTCGGCATCGTGCACAAACGGCTGACCACCTGGTCCAAGGGCCAGGATGGCAACTGGCAGCACTTCGTCGCCGTGGTGATCGGGCGTACCAACCGCACGCTGCTCCTGGCGTTCTCGCTGCTCCTGGCGCTGCGCCTGCCCGACCTGCCCGGCAGTTGGCAGGCCGCCCTCAGTCATACCTGGTTCGTCGCCCTTGCGCTGCAGATTGCCCTCTGGGTGGACACCGGCGTGCGCCTCTGGTCGCGCAGCCTGGTGGTCGGCAAGCACGGCGGCAGCTACAACCCGGTAATGACCACCATCATCAGCATCATGGTGCTGATCGTCGTCTGGTCGGTGATGCTGCTGTCGATCCTCGCCAACCTGGGCGTCGACATCACCGCCCTGGTGGCCAGCCTCGGGGTCGGTGGTATCGCCGTGGCATTGGCCGTGCAGACGGTGCTGAGCGACGTGTTCGCCTCACTGTCGATCGGAGTCGACAAGCCGTTCGAGATCGGCGATTTCGTGGTGTTCGGTGAAGTGGCCGGCAGCATCGAGCATATCGGCCTGAAGACCACGCGCATACGCAGCCTCAGCGGCGAACAGGTGGTCTGCGCTAACGCCGACCTGCTGCGCCAGATCGTGCACAACTACAAGCGCATGGATACACGGCGCATCGTGTTCAAGTTCGGCATCAGCTACGACACGCCAAGCGACAAGGTGCGCCAGGTATCAGAACGGGTCGGCGAGATCATCCGCGCCACCCCGAAAACCCAGTTCGACCGTGCCCACTTCCTGGGTTTCGACGAGAGCCAGCTGACCTTCGAGGTGGTGTATATCGTGCAGAGCTCGGACTACAACCAGTACATGGACATCCAGCAGGAGATCAACCTGCAACTGCTCGATGCACTGCGCGAGCTGGATGTGCGCTTCGCCCTGCCGCGCCGCGACCTGCGCCTGGTCGGCGAGCGCATGCCGACCCTCAAGGTGGCAGGTTTGCCGCAACAGGCCGAGCCCGAGGCGGACGATCAGGACCAGCGCCTGCCACGTTTCAGCTGATCAGGCTGACGAGTCAGCGGCAACCGCTCAGGCGGTTGCAGTTGACCCGGTCGCGATCCCCCTGGGAGCTGGACAATCGACTGACCACGTTCCAGCCGATCCGCCGGCTGGAACCGAACCACACCTGCCCGTCGGCGCTGACACCGGTGAACAGCTGCAACCGGCCGTAGGTGGTGCTGGTTTGCGACCAGCTCAAGCCGCTGATCACGTCGAAGCCGCGCATCAGGGTGTCGTTGCCCTGCTGGACGATGCCGTAGTGGTTGCCGAAACGATCCGTGCAGTTGAGCAGCATCGCGCTGCGAGTGCAGCGCATGGCGTCGCCCGGCAAGGTAAAGGCGGCCTGGGCCGACAGGCTCAGGCAGAGCAACAGGACAGTGGTGATCGAGCGCACCGGGGTATCCACTCGCTATCAGGTTCGTCAGCCTAGCCGATCGTTCAGAATCGGCCGGTCAGTGGGTATTCGACCGCCAGGCGCAGCTGATCCGTGTCGCCTTCAGCCTGGGCCGCGTTGCCACGGTGCACGCTCTGGCGCAGCAGCACATTGAGCCCCTTCAGGGCGCCGGACTGCAGCACATAACGCAGGTGCAGATCACGCTCCCAATGCTTGCCACCCTTGCCGTAGCCCAGCCAGGCGTAGCTGCCGTCTGGGTCCACGTCGCTGCCATCGATGCCGCTGCCGCGCACATAGGCGGCGCCGGCGCTGAGCCCGGGCACACCGACACCGGCCATGTCGTAGGTGTAGGCCAACTGCCAGGATTGCTCGTTTGGCGCGTTGAAGTCGGAAAGCTGCACGGCATTGCCCAGCCAGATGGCCCCTCGGGTCACGTAATCGAACGGGCTGTCGCCATCGACCTTCTGGTAGCCCAGGGCGAGCTTGTGAAAACCTTCGCTGTAACCGAGCAGCAAGCTGGCGGTAGTGTTGGACACCCGACCGGCCAGCGCCTGGCCGATATCGCTGCTGCGGTAGAGATTGAGATCGGCGCTCAGCGCTCGCCTGTCACTCAAGGCATGGACGTAGTTGACGCCCAGGTATCCGGTACGCCAGCTGTCTTCCAGCTCACCACCATAGAGGCTCAGCGACAGTGCCGGCACGCCGCTGTAGGTGCCGCCGACGAAACTGAAGGCGTTGCCCAATGACCTGCCGGGGTCTGCGTAGTTGATGATCAGTGGGTTGTTATTGCTGCGCGAATTGCGATCCGCCGAGCCGGTGAAGTGCCCACCGGTTAATACCAGATTGTCGATCTCGCGGCTGTCGAGAAACCAGCCAGTGTGGGTTTCCGGCAGCAGACGGCTGTCGGACGAGGAAAAGATCGGCGTCTTCACCCGTTGCTCGCCATAGCGTACCCAGGTCGATGACAACCGTGCCTTGACGGCTGCGCCACCGCGAGCAACCTCGCTCTGATCGTAGCCCTCGTTGTCCACTGGCATATGCCGCATCTTGCCGGCCCGCCCGCCGCCGCCATCGAGCTTCTGCGCCAGGTACAGATGGCCATCGAGGCCGAAACCCACTGTGCCCTGGGTGAACCCGGACTTCACCTCGCCCTGCATGCCGTAGCCCCACTCCTCGGCATAACCGTTACGGCTGTCGCGCGGCTTGTAGACGTTGCGAGCGCCATTGCTGCGTCCACCATTTCGGTAATCGCGATTCTCGTACACGCTGCGGTTGACCAGACTCCAGGTGGCATCGCCGATAAAGCCGGCGCTTTTGGCTTGCGCATCGCCCGCTGCAAACACCTGGGGTGAAACGCAGCATGCCGTCAGGGCCAGAAACCCCAGAGATGATCTGTTCACGATTGCTCCTTGATTGAACTCATATGCCAGCAAAGACTGAATGCCGCCGTCATGCCGATGCCCATCAAGGCCCACCACAGGAGTTGCGGCGGCGGCTGATCGGCCGGCAGGAAGCGGCCGATCAGCACGTTGCTGAGCAACGCCACCAAACCGCCCACCCCGGCGAAGAATCCGTAATAGGCTGCCAACTGGCCACGCTTGGCGTAATGGGGAACATGGGCCGACAGCAGCGGCAGCACCAGCAGGCTGCCAAGGCTGAACAGCGCAGCCATGATCTGCACGGCCAAGTGCCCACCCAGCACGCTGACCAGCGGCTCGGCGAGTAGGCCGTAGCTGGCCGCCATCAGTGCCAGACCGATGCCCATGCTCTGCCCTTCGCTCAGCCAACGCTGGCGCAGGCTGCTGGCCGGCATCTGCAGCAGCACGCCGACCAACGCGGTGATCACGAACACCTGGGTGATCCATTCCTGACCACCGCCGTAGGCGTGGCTATAGGCCGGCACCGCCAGGTACAGCGGATGGAACAACAGCGGATAGGCCGCCGCCAGCAGGGCGAAACGCAGGAAGGGCCACTGCTGGAGCATGTCCAGGCACTGGCGCAGCATGGTTACCGGCTGCTCGCCCGAGACCAGATCCTTGAGCGGCAGAAAGCGCCACTGCACCAGCGTCATCACCAGGAACAGCGCGGCCGACACGCTGCCAGTCACCGAGAAATCCACGCTGATAAATAGCAGACCGGCCAACGGGCCGATAAGCATGCCGGCGGTGCTCGCCATGTTGTGCAGGGCGAAGGCCTGCTTGCGCAGCTGAGCGTCCTGGCATTCATCGGCCAGGTAAGCCTGGGCGCAGGGCGTGAACAGTGCGCCGGCGAAACCGCTCAGGCAGGCAGCCAGCAGCAGCACGGTGAGGCTCTCAGAAAAGCCGAACACCGCGAAGCCGACGCAACGCACCGCGCAGCCGATCAGGATGGCGCGCCGATACCCGATACGATCACCCAGCAAGCCGCCGAGCAGGAACAGCCCCTGCTGGCTGAACACCCGGATGCCCAGTACCAGGCCCACGGCCCAGCCAGCCAACCCGAGGTTTTCACTCAGATGCCCGGCCAGATACGGCATCAGCATGTAGAAGCCGAAGTTGAACGTCAGCCCATTGAGGATAAGCACGCGCGCAGCGGGAGACATCGAGGTCAGGGTGGTCAGGGCTCGGCGCATCAGGGCACGACACTCATCGGAAAAAGGGGCATTCAGTATGCCGAATTCGCCTGCTCGACGATCTGCTCGAAACGCTGCCTGGCACGCGCCGGCAACGCTGCAGGAATCTGCACCTCGCTGAGCGGGTGATCGCCAACCTGAATCAACATCACCATGCCCATGGCCAGGTGCGGGATGCACTGGATGCCATAGAAGCCCGGCGTGTCGAACTTCACCTCGACTTCTTCGTTGATCTTGCCCTTGAATGGCTCGGCGCCTTCGGGCTGCAAGCCAGGCAGGCTGGCGGCATTGTGGCTTGGCTGGGTGGCAATGAACTTGACCCTATCCCCTGGCGCGATGGCCAGGTAATCAGGCTCGTAGACCATGGCCCCGGTGGCACCACGGTTGAGCATTTTCACCTCGTGCACCTCGGCCAGGGCCGCGCTGCAGAACAGGGTCGTCAGAAGGGTGATGGCGTAGCGAATGAGCATGGCAACTGTCCGTGTCAGGCAGGATGAAAACGCAGAACCCGGGCGCCATCCTCCGGGTCGGTCAGGTAGCGGGCGCGTACACCAAAGGTGTCGCGCAGGCGTTCGCTGGTCAGTACCTCGGCTGGGGCGCCGAGGGCGACCAGCCTGCCCCGCTCCATCACGCCGAGGCGGTCGCATTCCAGCGCCTGGTTGAGGTCATGCAGGGCGATCAGGGTGGTGACTGGCAACGCCCGCACCAGGTTGAGAATCGACAGCTGGTGCTGGATGTCCAGATGATTGGTCGGCTCGTCGAGCAGCAGCACCTGCGGCTGCTGGGCCAGTGCCCGGGCAATGTGCACACGCTGGCGCTCGCCACCGGACAGGGTGCTCCAGGCATGCTCGTGCATGTGGGCCATGTCGACGTCGGCCAGGGCCTGCATGACGATGCGCTGGTCGGCGGAGGACCACGGCTGCAGCGCCGACAGCCAGGGCGTGCGGCCAAGCTCGACGGCGTCGCGTACCGTCACCGCATCGCTGGTGTCGGCCTGCTGCTCGACGAAGGCCAGTTGCCGGGCCACCTCACGGCGACTCAGGCTGGTCAGCGGCTTGCCATGCAATTGCACCTGGCCGCTGCCTGGCGCGCGAATGCCGGAAAGCAGCTTGAGCAGGGTGGACTTGCCCGAGCCGTTGGGCCCGATCAGCCCCAGGGTTTCACCCTGGCGCACCTCCAGGCCGACGCCCGCCACGATCGCCCTGCCCTTCACCGACCAGCCCAGGTCGCTGCACTGCAACACGGTGCTCATCGCGCCCGCCTCCCGCGTATCAGGATAATCGCGAACGCCGGCGCGCCGACCAGCGCGGTCACCACGCCGATGGGCAGCACCTGACCCTTGATCGCCGTACGCGACAGTACATCAGCGGCAATCAGGAACAGCGCACCAATCAGCGCCGAAACCGGAACCAGCCGGCCATGCCGTGGGCCGACCAGCAGCCGTGCGGCGTGAGGAATCACCAGGCCGACGAAACCGATGGAGCCGACGATCGACACCATCACCGCCGTGACCAGGGCGGTACAGGCAATCAACGTGGCCTGTACACGCCGCACCGGCACGCCCAAGGAGGCCGCCGACTCGGCGCCAAAGGTGAAGGCATCCAGCGCCCGGGTGTGCCAGGCGACCAGCAGGACGCCGGCCAGCGCCATCGGTACGGCCAGCAGCACGTCGTGCCAGTTGACCCCGCTGAGGTTGCCGAGCAACCAGAACATGATGCCGCGGGCCTGCTCGGCGCTGGCCGACTTGGTGATCAGAAACGAGGTCAGCGCATTGAATAGCTGCGAGCCTGCGATACCAGCGAGAATGATCTGCGCGCTGCCGCTGATGGCGCCACCACCTGCGGCCCTGGCCAGCAGCGCGACCAGTGCGAAGGCAGCGATAGCACCGATGAAAGCGCCCATGGACAGCGACAGCATGCCCGCGCCAAGTCCCAGCAACGCCACTGAAACCGCTCCCGTGGAGGCACCGGCGGAAATACCCAACAGGTAGGGGTCGGCCAGCGGATTACGCAACAGCGCCTGCAGCACCACGCCGGAAACCGCCAGCCCGGCGCCACAGCTCGCCGCGACCAAGGCGCGTGTCAGGCGGTAATTCCAGACGATGCCCTCATCGATCGGGTCGACGGCAAAGCCGCTGCCGAACAACTTGTTGCCCAGCACCTGAAATACCACCGAGGGCGCGATCTGCGTTTCCCCGAGCGCCACGCCGGCTATCACCGCCACACCCAGCAACAGCAGGCAGGCGGCGGTGAGCAGTAATAGGTGGGAGCCACGTGTGATCATCGTTTGATATCGAACCCGTCTACGGCTTTGGCCAGGGTTTCGATGCCGCTGATCATGCGCAGCGAGGCCTGCATACCGTCAGCATCGATGATTACGATACGGCCGTTCCTGACGGCGTCCATGTGCTTGGCGACGGGGTCGTTACGCAGGAATTCGAGTTTCTTTTCCACGTCGTCGGCGGGAAAGCGGCGACGGTCCATGCGCGCCAGCACCAGCACGCTCGGGTTGGCCTTGGCCAGGGTTTCCCAGCCAACCGTCGGCCACTCTTCGCTGGACTCGACCACGTTACGCAGACCCAGCGACTTCATCATGTAATCGGCCACGCCCTTCTGGCCGGCCACATAAGGGTCGAGCTCCATATCGGGGCTGGAGAACCAGAACAGCGCGGAAATATCCCTGGCCTTGCGCTGCTCAGAATCGGCAACGGCCTTGCCCAGGCGCGCTTGCAAGTCATTGACCAGCGCATCGCCTTTTTTCTGCACATCGAAAATTGCTGCCAGCTGATGGATGCTCTTGTACAGGCTGTCGATCTGGAATGGCTGCAGGCGGGTGCCATCGGAGCCAACCAGATTGTCCTTGCCTTCGCAGTCGGTCGGCATGATGTAGGTAGGAATGCTCAGCTCGTGAAACTGCTTGCGCGTACCCACCACGCCCTGCTCGCCCACCATCCACTCGAACTGCACGGCCACCAGACCAGGGCGCTTGTTGATCACCGACTCGAAGCTCGGGTCGTTGTCGGCCAGGCGCGGCACCTTGGCGTTCTGCGCCTCGAACTCGGGCAGCACGTGGCTGAACCACAGCGAAGTGCCAGCCATGCGCTCGCCCAGCCCCAGGGAATAGAGAATTTCGGTACCCGCCTGGCCGATGGTCACGGCGTTGCCGGGGCTTTTCGCGAACGTCAGCGACTGGCCGCAGTTTTCCAGGGTGAGCGGGTACTGGGTCGGGCCGGCGGCATGGGCCATGGAAGACAGCGCCAGGGCGGCGCCGATGACGGCAAGGCGTGACACGAACATGCGGGTGATCTCCTAATCAACAAATACGCATAACGGCAGTGCGTAGGCTGGAGAACACATCACGCCGTGCGGCCATGGCCGCACCTGTCCCTTGCGGGAAGTGATCACGGATGCCCCTCCCGGACACCCCGCCGGCGGTTCGATTACTGGCGCCTGCCCGCCAGAAGCGCGAGCAGACCCATGCCGGCAGGTCTCCTGACTGGTACGTCTGTGCAGCGCTGCGGTCTTCCCGGAAGCGATTCCAGTGACACGAATGCAGCGCCGCTCGATACCTACAGTTGCGGGGGCAGTTCCGTTTGGCCACCCGAGGTGGCAACGGATTCCCTATTAATTCCTCACGGAAACCGGCGACGGCATCTTAACCAATAAGTGCTCCAGCTGCAGCGCTTTGCCGCCGTTTCCCTTCGCGTGCACCCGGCCTCCTCGGCCGGATCTACGCAACGCCCTACGAAAAGCGCCGCCATTATTGTTACAACATAACATTTTGGCAAGCCTATTCAGGCAACGATTTGCGGCGACTCCCACGGCCAGAAAAATCGACGAGCAAGGCTTGTAATGAGAATTGAAATCATCAAAACTGAATTGGTTACTTTATAACGTAATAAATGGAGCGATTATGAAGCCCGATATCCACCCCACTTATCGTCCTGTGCTTTTTCACGACGTTGCCGCTGACGCCTACTGGTTGATCGGCTCCACGGTCGAGACCGACAAGACGCGCCAGCACAGCGACGGCAATACCTACCCCTATGTCACCCTGGACGTGTCCAGTGCATCGCACCCGATCTATACCGGTCAGCAGCGCCAGGTCACCAGCGAAGGTCGCGTGGCCGGCTTCAACAAGCGCTTCGCCGGCTTTGCGGGTACTCGCTCGTGAAAGTCATCGCCTCGCTGAAACAAGCCAAGCTGCGCCATCGCGACTGCCAGATCGTCAAACGTCGTGGCGCATCTACGTGACCTGCAAGACCGCGCCGCGCTTCAAGTGCGTGCAAGGCCGGCCCAAGCCGCAGCGCAAGAACAAAGGCTGAGTGCCCGCATCACCCTCTTGGCGCGCCGCTCCCGCCTTATTGCACGGGGCGCGGCGCCTGCCAGGCGTCGATGCGAACCAGAGGGCCCCCGCAGCTGGCATGCGATTGAGGCCAACGAGAAGATCCCTAGCCTGCTGCGGACTCGTCAGGCAACGCGGCCTCCCCGCGTCCGGTGATAGCGCCTAGCCAGCACGATATGAAAACGTCTATGGCGAGGTCGCGGCCCTCGGCAACGGTGCCGGCAATTGCACCGCGCTGGTCGGCGCATCGAACCCGCTCGTCGAGGCTACACGGCACTGCTTCAACGCCGTAACCTCATGCCGCCTAGGCGGCTGCGCAGTGTCTTGACCTATGCTCGGAACCCTTGCCCGCCTCCGCCTCTGGTCGCCCAGCCGAGGATATTTGGGAGCCGGCGTGGCCATGCCGATATTGGAGGTACAGCAGCCAGGGGCCTACCAGCCATGGCTGCTTAGCGCATGTGCTCGTAGAGAATCGCCGCGCCGATGCCGATCAATACCAGGCCGCCAAGAATTTCCGCCTTGCGACCGATCGCAGTGCCGATCAAGCGGCCGAGCATCACGCCGATGGTGACCATGCTCATGGTCGCCAGACCGATAGCCAGCGCGGCGAACCAGATGTTCACGTCGACGAACGCCAGGCCTACGCCCACGGCCAGCGCGTCGATGCTGGTGGCGAACGCCGTGGCGGCCAGCAGCCAGAAGGAATGGGACTTGGGTTTGTCTTCTTCGCCATCGTCGCCTTCGGGCTGCAGGCCGGCGTAGATCATGTGGCCGCCGAGCAGCAGCAACAGGGTGAAGGCGATCCAGTGATCCCACTCCTCCACGTACCCCGCCGCGGCCTGGCCGATGAACCAGCCGACCACCGGGGTGATGGCTTCGATCACGCCAAAGATCAGGCCGGTGCGCAGCGCGTCGAGAAACCTGGGTTTATGCAGCGAGGCGCCCTTGCCGACAGCGGCGGCAAAGGCATCGGTGGACATGGCGAAGGCCAGGAAGACGAGAGAAAGGAGGCTCACGGTTACGTCTCGGTCGGGCTATGAGTCAATGACGGATACACGCGCCCGACCTTAGGCACGTATCTGTCATTGGTCTCACCAACCGAACGGTGTTCGTACCACGGCTGCTGCCGAGAATGTTGATACGAACGCTGCCGAGCGAACTTGGCAGCAGGCTACTCCCCAAAGAGGCCCGCACTTTACTCAAAAGCGCCGCGCAAAAAAACCATTTTTTCTGCCGGGAAATCGGCCGCCAGGACAGACAGGGCTCGATGTCCCGGTGCGCGGACAGGTACACGCGGCCGACTGGCCAGGTCGCCGACGGACGATAAAACAGGGGCCTCACGGCCCCAAAGGGCGGCTCGGCGAGCCGCCATCCGCAAGAGTCAGCCGGTGACGCTGCCGTTCGGCTTGCGCCCGGCGAACACGTCGACCAGGCTGGCGACGACCATCTCGCCCATGCGCGTGCGCGTCTGCACCGTGGCGCTGGCGCGGTGCGGTTGCAGCACCACCTGCTCGAGTTCGAACAACTCGTCTGGTACCTGGGGCTCATCGGCGAACACGTCCAGCCCGGCACCGGCGATCTGCCCGCTCTGCAGTGCGGCGACCAGTGCCATCTCGTCGACCAGCTTGCCGCGGGCGATATTGATCAGGTAGCTGTCACGCCCCAGTGCCTCCAGCACCTCGGCATTGACGATGGCCTCCCCCTTGTCGGCTGCCGCCGCCAGGATCAGCGCATCACTGTCACGGGCCAGGCTCGGCAGATCGGCCACGAAGGTGTGCGGCACGTCGCTCATCGGTTGCAGGTCGGTGTAGCTGATCGGGCAATCGAAGGCCGCGGCACGGGCGGCCACCGCACGCCCCACTCGACCCATGCCGACGATACCGATGCGCATGCCGGAGACTTGCCGGGCCAGAGGCAGCGGTACCAGCGGCGTGGCGCTTTTCGCCCATTGGCCGCTGCGCACGTAGCGGTCGCCGGTGCTGATGCCACGGCACAGGTCGATCAGCAGACCGATGGCCAGGTCGGCGACGTCTTCAGTCAGTGCGCCGATGGTGGCGGTGACCTGAATTCGGCGGTCACGGGCATAGGCCAGATCGATCGCATCGGTACCCACGCCGTTGACCGCCACCACTTCGAGATTCGGCAACTGCGCCATCAGCGCCTGACTGATGCCGGTGTGCCCGCCGGTAATCACCCCGCGGATATTGGCGCCGTGCTGCGCCAGGTAAGCGGCCTTGTCGGCCTGCTCGTAGTAACGGCGAATGGTGAACAGCTCATCGAGCTGGTCGCGGATCTCGGGAATCAGGATGGGGCTGAGCTGCAGGACTTCTGGTTTCATGGGTACCTCGGTTGTTGTCTTGGGCAGATCGTTCAGCCACGCCCGACGAAGGGCATGTTGGTGGCCATCACGGTCATATTCAGCACGTTGGCCGACAGCGGCAGCGCAGCGATGTAGCGCACCGCATTGGCGACGTGCCTGACGTCGACCATCGGCTCGACGGCGATCTCGCCATTGGCCTGGCGCACGCCCTTGGTCATACGTACCGACAGCTCGGTCAGGGCATTGCCGATGTCGATCTGGCTGCAAGCGATGCCGAATTCGCGGCCATCCAGGGCCAGGGACTTGGTCAGCCCCAGCACCGCGTGCTTGCTGGTGGTGTAGGCGCTGCTGTAGGGCCGCGGCGTATGCGCCGAGATCGATCCGTTGTTGATGATCCGGCCGCCCTGGGGCGACTGCTTGCGCATCAGCCGGAACGCGCCACGGGCGCAGAGGAAAACGCCATTGAGGTTGGTGTCGATGACGTTGCGCCACTGCTCGACATCCAGCTCGTCCAGGGTCACGGCGGGCGTGTTGACCCCGGCGTTGTTGAAGATCACGTCGAGCCGGCCATAGACCTCCTCGACGCTGGCGAACAACGCATCGACGCTGGCCGGATCACGCACGTCGGTCGGCACCGCGATGGCGTCCTGGCCGCGGCTGCGGGCAGCCTCGACCATCGCCAGCAGCGGCTCGGGCCGGCGCCCGGCCAGCACCAGGGAAAAGCCGTCGGCCATGAGCGCCTCGGCGACGGCCTTGCCGATGCCGCTGCCGGCGCCAGTGACCAGAGCCACCTTGTTCAGGGATTGTGGGGACATGCGTGGATCTCCTCGGTGAACGGTTCACGGCCTGTCGTCATGCCGATACGAAATGATGAGAGCTCATGTGTGGGAACGGTCCATGCCCGTGATTTCGCGCGCATGGCGGGCTCCCCACAGGTGGCTCGCCTAGGGACGAGCGCCAACGCGCATTTCCAGCTCAGCCACGCCGTCGATACCCGCACTGATCACATCGCCCGGATTCAGCGGCCCGACGCCATGGGGCGTGCCGGTCATGATCAGGTCACCGGCGCGCAGCGGCACCAGGCGCGACAGCAGGCTGATCACCTCGCCGACCGAAAAGATTTGCGCCTGCAGCGTACTGCGCTGGCGTTCCTGGCCGTTGACGCTCAGCCACACGGCGCCCTGCTCCGGGTGGCCAACCTGGGCGACCGCTACCACGGCGCTGATCGGCGCAGCGCCTTCGAACACCTTGGCCATTTCCCAGGCCATGCCGGCGCTCTTCACACGCATCTGGATATCGCGGCGGGTCAGGTCGAGGCCAGCGGCGTAGCCCCACACGTGCTGCAGGGCATCGGCCTGATCGATGGCTGCACCGGCCTTGCCGATCGCCACCACCAATTCGATTTCATGGCAGAACTCGTCCGTCATCGGCGGGTAGATCACCTCGCCCACCGCCTCGACCACGGCGCTGGCCGGTTTCATGAAGAACACCGGCGCCTCGGGCTTTTCGTCACTGGCCCCCGGCCAGGGGTAGTTGCGCCCCACGCAGAACACGCGGCCCACCGGGAAGCGCTCGTCGCTGCCGGCTACCGGCAGGCTCACCTGGGGTTCAGGGGTAAACACATAGGAAGTGCAAGTCATTGTTGTTGGATTCCTGTCTGGAGCGCTCAGCCTAAAGCCGGCTGAGCGCGAGAAGTTGGACGAAAGCCGCTTCGTCTTGGAGAAAACCGGCCAATTGCCGCTCAGCGCGCCTGCAACTGAATGCGATAAAGCCGGCCCAGCAGCAGCGAGTACGACAGCGTGCCCATCAGCGCTACCGCACCGATGAACCAGAAGGCCATGGCGAACGAGCCGGTGGCCTGCACGATGGCGCCGATCACGATCGGCGTGACGATGCCGCCGATATTGGCCGCCAGGCTGGTGACGCCGCCGGTGAGGCCGATCAGCTCCTTGGGCGCGACCTCGGATACCGCAGCCCAGGAGGATGAGGCGATGCCCTGGGCGAAGAACGCCAGGGTGAGGATGGCGATGCACAACACGTTGGAATCGGTGAAGTTGACCAGCACGATCGACATGCCGAGCATCGAGCCCACCACCAGCGGCAACTTGCGCGCAAAGGACAGCGAGTAGCCGCGGCGAACCAGCAGGTCGGAAACGATCCCCGCCAGCAGGATGCCCACCGTGGCACCAATGAACGGCATCACCGCGAAGATGCCGACCTTGATGATGGTCAGGTTGCGCTCCTCGATCAGGTAGGTCGGGAACCAGGTCAGGAAGAAGTACAGCGCCGAGGTACTGGCGAACTTGCCGATGCAGATCGCCCACACCTGGCGGTAGCGGAACAGCTCGGCCACCTGTCGCCAGTTGAACTTGGTGCGCTGCTGGCTGCTCTTGGCCAGGGCACCGCCCTCCTCGATGTACTGCAGCTCCTCCTTGCTGACCTTCTTGCAGTTCATCGGGTCGCGGTACAGGTACAGCCAGATCACCCCGAAGACGATGCCCGCCGCGCCAGTGGTGTAGAAGATGTGCCGCCAGTCGTAGGTGGTCGCCAGCCACAGCAGTGCGCCGGTGAACAGTGCCGTACCAAGGTACTGCCCGCATACATAGATGCTGCTGGCCATGCCGCGCTCGCGGGCCGGGAACCACACCGTCACCGCTCGGCTGTTGGCGGGAAAGGCCGGCGCCTCCATGGCGCCAACCGCCAGGCGCAGGCCGAACAGCGCGCCGAAGCTGCTGACCAGGCCCTGGCAGACTGTGACCGCTGACCAGCTGATCAGCGACACGCCATAGGTGAGCCGCGAGCCGAAGCGGTCGGCGACGAAACCTGCCGGCACCAGCGCCAGGGCATAGGTCCAGGCGAACGCCGAGAAGATCAGGCCCATCTGCATCTTGTCCAGGCCAAGGTCCTCGGCCATGAACGGCGCGGCGATGGAGATGTTCACCCGGTCGACATAGTTGATGATGGTCGCAATCAGCAGCAGCGACAGCATGAACCAGCGTCGCCGCGTCGGCAGGCGGCGCGGTACGACGGCCTCGGTGGCGCTGGCGTGCTCGATAGGCACGGCCTGGGAAGTGGGAGTGCTCGACATGGGTGACCTCTTGTAATTGGAATATCGAGTTTTTCGGGCAAACACGTCCCGCGCCCTCGGCAACCGGGGTGGACGTGAGCATGAAGGTTGGGGACTAGAAGCCGCTGTAGCGCAGCGTCAGCTCGCGCGCTCGGGGCACGACGTCAGACATGGAGGCGAATGGGCGCTTGGCCTTGAAACGGGACGGGTGATCATCGAGCTGCACCTGTGCTTGTTTTTGGATGGAATCTCGCTGTGCATGCCTCACAAGGTGATCGTACAACTTATGTAAATCAATAGAGGCGTTAGATCGTTTTTTGCGGTGCGTTTCGCCCTGATTGAACCAGTCCAAAAAAATCTCGCGCAGCAGGCTTGCGGCTCAATCTTTCTTAAATCCATGAAAGCACCGTGATAGAGCGCCTGAAAGACTGAGAACCCATTTCTCACATTTTGGACAACGGCCGGTGGTTGGGCCAGGCAATAATTGCCACCGCGGAGGCAAATCATCGTACAACCTGCTTGCCAGAGCGCTTCGCGAGCAGCCAATATGTTGCGAAACATTCTTGATAGAGAGCAGGTAGATGTCGTCATTAGGTCAGGTCCCTACCTATTTCATGCAGCAACGTAGCGAGCTGACGGACTTCTATATCCGTGACAAGAAGGGCCGCCGCGCCGAGACAGCACCCCACCGCCACGAGTATTTCCAGGTTCAGATCAACCTCGGCGGCGATACCGTGCAGCACATCGGCAACGTCGAACGGCCCTTTCCACGCAACACCCTCGCTTTCATCCTGCCCCACCGGGTGCACGTGATCCCGCATCCGCCGGAAAGCAGTTTCATCGTGATCAATTTTTCCCAGACTTTCCTGCTACCCCATCTGCAATGCGACCCGATGGATCTGGAAGACGTGTCCATTCTTCTCGCCCCGGAGCTGTCGCCCTTTCGCTTCCAGCAGCACCTGGACTTCACCCTGGACGATGCTCATTTTGCCCAAGTGCGCACGCTGATCGAGCAGATGCGCGAGCTGGATGTCAGCCGCCAGTTCGGGGTGCGGGAAATTCTCAAGGGCCTGATGCTGCAACTGATCGGTCTGGTGTGCAGGCTCTACGCCGAGCCGCTCAGGCAGCTGGCGGAAAGCAACGCCGCCCAGGCGAGCCGGCGCGATGCGCTGGGGCGCATGTCCGAGTACCTGCGGCGCAACATCGCCGACCCGGACCTGAACCTGAAAAAGGTGGCGGCGGCCACCTACCTTTCGCCGAGCTACCTGACCCACTGGTTGCGCAAGGAAGTCGGCAAGACCTTCAGTGAGATGGTGCTGGAGCGGCGCATGCACGCCGCCCGCAACCACCTGCTCAACGGCAGCAAGCCGGTCGGCGAAGTGGCGCGGTTATGCGGCTTCGCCGACGAGGCCTACTTTTCCCGGCGCTTCCGGCAGATCCACGGCCTGCCGCCGGGCCAGTTCCGTCGTCAGCAACTGAACCCGGACACGCCACAGATTCCCTTTACCGACTAGCTCAGGCGCGGCCGCCGGCCTGAGTCGTACGCAGGCCGCGCAGGTAGAGCACGCCCCAGGTCAACCCCAGCATTGCCGAGACCAGCGACCCCAGCAGCACCCCCAGCTTGGCAGCGGCCAGCAGGTTTGAATCGCTGAACGCCAGGTTGGCGATGAAGATCGACATGGTGAAACCGATGCCGGCCAACAGGCCGATCAAGGCAACGCCACGCCAGGACACGTCGGCCGGCAAGCGGCACAGACCGAGCCTGACCATCAGCCAGCTGACGCTGATCACGCCGACCGGCTTGCCCACCAGCAGCGCGATGGCCACACCCAACATCACCCAATGCGAGGTGCTCGACGACAGATCGGTACCGCCCAGGCTCACCCCGGCGTTGGCCAGGGCGAACAAGGGCATCAGGCCAAAGGTGACCCAGGGGTGCAGCGCCAGTTGCACGCGTACCACCGGCGGCAGCAGTTCACGCTGGGCCAGGCGCAACTCGCGCAGCGACTGGGCGGCCTCGCTGGACGCCACCGCGGTGCCGTTGTCGTCTTCCAGTTCGCGGGCGATACGGCCGACGGCATCACGCGGCTGCTCGCGGGTCGGCAGGCAGATCACCGGGGTCATCAGGCCGAGAATCACCCCCGCGAGGGTCGGATGCGCGCCGGTCAGCAGCAGCCCGCCCCACATCAACGCACCCGGCAGCACATAAGCGCAGGCCAACCCGACGCCGATACGCTGCAGGCCAAGTACCCCCAGGGCGCCGGCACCAGCCAGGGCAAAACCGCTGTAGTTGAGCCCGTCCGAATAGAACAGCGCGATCAGGATCACCGCGATCACGTCGTCGATCACCGCCAGGGTCAGCAGGAAGATGCGCACACCCGAGGGAATGCCCTTGCCCAGCAGCGCCAGCAGGCCAACGGCGAAGGCAATATCGGTCGCTGCGGGAATCGCCCAGCCATTCAAGCCGGCGCCCTGGTGATTGAGGCTGGCGTAGATCAGCGCCGGCATCATCACCCCGCCACAAGCGGCCGCGATCGGCAGTGACGCCTGGCGCAAGTCGGCCAGCGCGCCGTCATGTATCTCACGGCGAATCTCCATGCCGACGACCAGGAAGAACAGAGTCATCAGGCCGTCGTTGATCCAGAAATGCAGGGGCTGGGAAAAACCGAAACTGCCGAAACCAAACGACACGGGCGCGTGCCAGAGCGCGTGGTAGCTGTCGGCGTAGGGCGAGTTGGCCCAGATCAGCGCGGTGGCGGTGGCCAGCAGCAGCACCACGCCACTGAAGGCCTCACGGTGAACGAGGTTGCGAACGCAAGCGAAGGCCTGCTCCGCCAAACGCTGGGCGCGGGGAATATCCTGATGGGATGGGCGCGTTTTCATGGGCGAACGGGCTCCGCGCGGCGGCCCGACCAACGCAACAAGACCTGTCTCACCGCGTCATGCGGCTGACACCCGGCCGCCATCCTACACAGATGATCGGCTCACGCACCAGCCCTGTTGGCCGTGAGCCGCCGCCGCACGGCGCTGCCACTCCAGGACCATGCGGCGCTGGCCAGGCGCCGCAAGGCTGGTTCAGCGCCCGGTTTTGATCCGCGTCCATTCGCGGGTGATGATCCGCTGGATCGGTGCGGGAAGGTCGGCAGACACGTACAGTTTGCCAATCACTTCATCCGCCGGGTAGATGCCCGGGTTGTCACGCACGCTGGGCTCCAGCAACGCGGTGGCATCCTTGTTGGGGTTGGCATAACCCACGTAATCGCTTACTGGGGCAATGACGTCCGGGCGCAGCAGGTAATTGATCAGCGCGTGGGCGCCCTCAGCGTTACGTGCATCGCGGGGAATGGCGAGCATGTCGAACCACAGGTTGGCGCCCTCCTCTGGGATCACGTAGCGAATGTCCATCGACTTGCCGGCATCCCGGGCACGGCTTTGTGCCTGCATAACGTCTCCGGAGTACCCCACCGCCAGGCAGATGTCGCCATTGGCCAGGTCGGAGATATAGCGTGACGAATGAAAGTAGGTCACCGAGGGTGACAGCTTCTGCAACAGCGCGGAGGCCTTGGCATAGTCGTCGGGCTCATGGCTGTTGGGATCGAGGCCCAGGTAATGCAGCGCCTGGGGAATGATCTTTACCGGCGCATCGAGAAAGGCCACGCCACAGCTCTTGAGCCTGGCCGGGTTGTCGGCGTTGAACACCAGCTCCCAGGAGTTCACCGGTGCGCCCTCGCCCAGCACCGCCCTGACCTTCTCGGCGTTGTAGCCGATGCCCACGGTGCCCCACATGTATGGCACGGCGTATCGGTTGCCGGGGTCGGCGGCCTCCAGGCGCTGCATCAGGCGGGGATCGAGATGCGGCCAGTTGCTTAGCTTGCTGCGATCAAGGGGCTGATATACCTGGGCGCGAATCTGCTTGGACAGGAACTGGCTGGAGGGCACCACCAGGTCATATCCCGAATGCCCGGAGAGCAGCTTGGCTTCGAGCATCTCGTTGGTTTCGAAAACGTCGTAGGCGACGGCGATGCCCGTCTCCTTCTGGAAGTTCTTCAGGGTGTCGGGGCCCATGTAGTCGGACCAGTTGTAGAAATGCACCTGTTTGTCATTGGCCTGGGCGAATGTGCAGGCGGCGAGGCTGAGACTGGCGAACAGCAGCTTGTTCATGATCGGTCCTTGGTGGTGCCAGACGCTGGAAATGCAGGTGCACCTGACGTGGTTTTCCACTTGCCGCGCAGCGGCCAGCCGCACCGATGGCAGCCGAGCACCGGCAGGCGCTACAGAAGGCTCAAGCTATTGTTCTAGTTGAGAAAACCGAAAACACCAAATATCGTCGGCAGTTTTTACCGCGCCACGACGCCGAATGAAGCATCCGACACCTCTGCAGAACGCCACTGCAGCGTCAACAAGCTGGGCATGCACGTTTAGTCGCCACCACCGCCACCGCCGTCGCCGCCATCACCTGCGCAGTGTCCGTCAATGCCTGCGCCGCAGCCGCGGTCGTTATCGACCATCGCGCTGCTGGAGCCGGTTGAGTCGGCAGTGTCGTTCTTCCTGGACGACTTGCGGCTCGCGGAGGTGAAGAACCGGTAGAGCACACGAATGGCAATTGCCCCCAGCACCAGCACGTAGAGCCAGAGGGTGACTCCATCGCTCCAATTACCCTGGATGATCATTAGCTACTCCTTCGCCATTGCGCTGTGGTATTGCGCCGTTGCTCGGCCAGGCAAGCCATGGCACCTCGATTGCTCGGACCCGAACAGGCGCCGGTCGTTCAGTGGTGCGGGAAGCTACCGTCATGCATGCTCTGCCGTGCCTGTAGCCAGCTACTCGCTAGCGCGGCTAACAGGCCGGTCGCGCGGCGCCGCGCAACACTTATCCTAGCTGCTCCATGAGCCACTCGCTGACGGTGGTGGTTTCGATCTGGCGCTCGACATTGTAGGTCTGTGCCTTCGGCCAGGCCACACCCCTGCCTTGGGCAAAAACCGCCCTGTATTTGCGCATCGAATCATCGGGATGGGCGGCCAGCTCGGCTGCGAGTACTGGCAACTCCCATTGCGCGCGTTCAACCTGGCGATCCAGCGACTGGTCAATGATGTCTGCAAGCTGCCGGTAGGTGATCGTATCGCCAGCCGTGAAGGTCACCCGGTTGAGCCGTTCGGGATCGAACAGGATGCTGACAGTGAGATGGGCGATGTCCCGCGGCGTGGTGACGGTCACCGCAGTGTCCCAGCTGCCCAGGGCGCGTACCCGATTGTGCTGCAGATCGACGACGCCAAACGCCGGCTCGAACAGAAAACTGGTGAACATGCCGGTGGCGATGATCTGCCACTGCAGCCGCGACTGAACGCGCAGCAACTGGCGTACATCGAGCTGTTCGTCGAACAGGTCCTGGGGGCTACCGTAGCCGATCTGGTCGTAGTCCACACCAAACTGCCAGGGCACATAGTGCTTCACCTCCGAGCGCAGGGCTGCGCGGGTCAGTTTGAGTTGTATGCCCGGCCCGGCGACGAAGCCAAGGCAACTGATCAGCTTGTCGAAAGCGCTGAACAGCGTGGCGAGCGACTGCTCGCTGTCGTTCACCACATCCGCCGTCACCACGCTGACCCCGAGCCTGTCGAGTTCGGCGAGAAGCTGGCGCTTATCTGCTGACGCTGCACCCGTTGCAGATGGCCGCAGCATAACGCTTACCCGTACGCCGGACCGGCCTGCCAGCTCGTGCAGCACGGCCATGCCGAGTTCCCCAGCGCCCAGTACCAGGATGTTGTCGGTTGTTGCCAGAGGGGTTGATTGCATCGCAGACTCCAGTAGAACGCTCAATAAATATGCGTTCATCCTGGCACTCCTGACGAACATTCAGAAGAAGGCACACGCGTGATACCGCATGGATACGATGACAGAGGATGAAGTGATTCGCTTTGCCCAGGCCACCTGCGATGCACTCAGTGACGAGGATGACACGCTCAAGCGCGAGGTGCTGACCCACGCGGGCAATCGCTGGTCGCTGGGCATCGTTCACGCGCTGGGGGCCCACGGCACACTGCGCCATGCCGAGCTTGGCCGGCGCTTGCCGGGTGTCACGCAACGCATGCTGACCCGCAGCTTGCGGCAGCTCGAAAGGGACGGTTTGATCAGCCGCTTCGACCACCAGGAAGTACCACCGCGGGTCGATTACCAGCTCACCTCGCTGGGCCGCAGCTTCCTGGCACGCATGGTGCCGCTGTGGATGTGGCTGCTCGAACACGCCGAGGATTTTCGCAGCGCAAGGGCGCACTTCGACGAGCGTTGAGGCAGACGTGAAAAAAGCGGCGAAGCACTCAGCGTGGTGAATTAACCGCAATGTATCCAGGCGGGCATGGTCGATCTAGACACAGGCGCTCGACACCTCAGCGCCACGCATCAGGACCCTGGGGCCCCATGAAGTTCGCAACGTTTTGCCCGCTCGCCACAGTCAGCAAGTTTTGCCGTGGAACCGTCACCGTGTTTGCAGTGGCAGCCAGCCTTGTGCTCCTCGCCGGCTGCGCAGCCAATAATGAGGAAAGCCAGGACGAGGCGGTGTCGAATGATTCGCCTGCTGCCTCGACCAGCACCAAGCTGTCCGCGCTCGATGAGCAGGACATCGCTGCTCACCCGCTGAAGGGAGAGTTGATCTGCGCCTTCTCGGTGGGGCGCAGCACGCTGTTATACGCCGCCGGCAACGTCGCGACCCAGGCTGACGCTGATGCAATCCTGAAGTTCGCCGATCAGGTGCTCAGGGTGCAAGCACCCGGTGGCTTCGACCAGATGCTGCACGGCACCACGTTCAAGGGTGAACGCGTGGTGGCAGAGGTGAAACTGGCCGAGCATGCCGAGCAACCCCACCTGGCCGGCAGCGATGGCGCATCGTCCTACCCGAGCGCCACGCTTACCTACATTCGCAGCAACAGTGCGATGCGCTCGGTGCAGGGCAAGTGGGAATGTGGGCCGTAAGGGAGCGAGCCGCACGGTCATTGCCCCCTGGATAGATCCACCTCGCAAGTTCGCTGGTTGCTAGACCTTGAAACGCGCGACCAGAACATTCAGATCAAGTGCCAGCCGCGCCAGCTCGCTGCATGCAGCCGCGGTCTGGTTCGCGCCAGAAGCACTCTGTATCGACAGGTCGCGAATACTGACCAGGTTACGATCGACCTCACGGGCCACATGAGCCTGCTCTTCCGATGCAGTGGCGATCTGCAGGTTTCGTTCGTTGATCTGGCCAATCGCTTCGACGATCTGCTCCAGCGAACGCCCCGCTTCGTCGGCCACTTGCAACGTATTGGTGGCTTCGCTGCTGCTGGTCTGCATGGCCAGCACCGCGCTTTCAGTGCCGGTTTGAATGGCGCCGATCATCTGTTCGATTTCCTGGGTTGACGCCGAAGTACGGTGGGCCAGGCCACGCACTTCATCGGCTACCACCGCGAAACCGCGACCATGCTCGCCAGCACGCGCCGCTTCGATCGCTGCGTTCAGGGCCAGCAGGTTGGTCTGGTCAGCGACGTTGCGAATGACATCCAGCACCTTGCTGATATCCCGTGCCTGTGCCGCCAAACCTTGAACTTGCGCGGAGGAATCGAGCACGTTGTCCGACAGTTTGCGGATTGCCGAAACGGTACGCTCCACATGTTGATAACCGGTCTTGGCCGACCCGGTGGACTCGCGAGCGGCATCCGAGGCGCCACTCGCGTTGCGCGACACTTCTTCAACAGCGGCACTCATCTCGGTAACGGCAGTCGCTGCCTGATCGATTTCCGCGTTCTGATTCTGCATCACACGCGTGCTTTCCTCGGTCACCGCGGCCATCTCCTCCGCGGCAGAGGCCAGCTGCGTGGACGACTCGCTGATTTGCCGAATCGCCTGGTTGAGATTTTTTTGCATGAGCGCCTGAGCGGCCTGCAGCCGGCTAGCTTCGTCCTTGCCAGTGACGCTGATGGGTTTGGTTAGATCGCCTGCCGCAATGCTCTCCGCGCTCATCATGGCTTCGTTGATGGGTACGGATATCGAGCGGGTCAGCAAGGTGGCCAGCAAAACGGTTAGAACCACCGCGACGGCGATGGTCACCAGCACCCCGGTTCGACCATGGCTATAGGTTTCGCTGGCATTGAGGCCGGCCTGCTTGGCACCTGCGGCGTTGAAGGCAATCAGTGCATCGAGCTGCTGCTGCAGCGCCACACCCACTTCGCGCCCGTCACCATTGACCAGGCTCAATGCCTGGGCAGGTTGCTGCTGGCGCAGCAGATTCATGACCTGTTTCTGCATGTCGAGGTAGCGTTGGGCACTGTCGAAGACGCGCTGGAATGCTTCGCTTTCTGCTCCGGTCGACAGCAGGTCGCGCTGATAATGGGCCATGACCTCCTGGAGCGAAGCGCGATAGCCTTGTATCGCGGTGTCATCCACGACCCCTGGGGTCGTGCCTTCACTCGAGGCAAGAACTCGCAAGGTTTCGAGACGAATGTTGAGTAGGTCCTTTTGCATCTCGCCCGATGCCTGGATGCTCGCCATCCAGTTGGTCTCGATATCCTGTTCGGCGAGGTAAAGATCACTGAGCCTGGATAGCGAAAAGAAGCCGAGTGCTACCACCAGAAGTGAAATCAGGGCGAAGCAGAACGCAGCCCGTGGGGCGATATTGAAGTTGCGGAAAGACATGGGGGGTGTACCAAGATGAGAAGTCGATCACCAACTCATCCATGTCGGCCAAGCGATAGAAGCCACTACTGAAGGCAACTAAAATGATATCAAAAAGACATCTTTTAGCCACATAAAACCGACGAGCATCGAATGCTGCAAAGTTTTCATCTTTGATATCAGCAAGTTGCATATTAGGGCGAATTATTTAACTGACAGACGGTTTGCCGATCCCTGGCCATGGCTCGGCAAATGCACATCTCAGCATGCCAACTGCCACTCACTTACAGCCCGTAGCCACCTTTTGCTGGTGGCACCGCTAAGGATGCTTAAGCCGCACTGTCGGCCGTTTTGCATATCGCGATGCTCACCCGGCAACGGTCTTCGCTCAGGATCGGCGGCGCCCCTCCAGGGCGGCGAACAGGTACATGCCGGTCAGCATGGCTGACAGGAACAGGAAAGCTTGCCACTGCCAGGTGAGTAAAAGAACCACCACGGGCCCGGGGCAAATTCCCGCGATCCCCCAGCCTGCTCCAAATAACAGGCTGCCGCCGATCAGGCGCGCGTCCACCTTACGCTTCACTGGCAGCTGTATGGGAGCGCCCAGCAGGGAGCGCTCTCGCTTGCGCGCCCAATTCAACGGAACCACGGCCACACCTATCGCCCCGGCCATCACCAGCGCTAACGACGGATCCCAGGCGCCAGCCAGATCGAGAAACGCCAGGACCTTGGCGGGGTTTGCCATGCCGGCCAACAGCAGGCCGAGGCCGAAGATCAACCCGGCGAGAAATGCGCTCAACCTGATCATCTTCAATCTCCCAGCACATGACGAATGATGTACACCATCGCAAAACCAGCACTCATGAAGCACGCCGTCGCGGCGATTGAGCGAGGTGCCAGGCGCGAGATCCCGCAGACGCCATGACCACTTGTACACCCGGCGCCATAACGCGTTCCCACGCCGACCAGCAAGCCGGCCAGCATCAACGCAGGCCACCCGGCATCGATTTCGATCTCCGGCAACACGGCGAACATTCCCCACAGCAATGGCGCCAGCAGCAGACCCAGAAGAAAAAGCACCGTCTCACCCCAGGCATCGCTGCTGCGTTGCGCCGCGGCGGCAAGTAAACCGCTGATTCCTGCGATACGGCCATTGACGACAATAAACACACTGACCGCCATTCCGATCATGGCCCCGCCACCCAGGGAAGCCCACGGCGTATAACTGTTCCAATCAATGCTCATTTCGCTGCCCCCTATAGAAAGCACAGATATAGCAATCTGCCGCCATTCGAGCCAGGGCTTTGAACACGCGTTTTCAACCCTGTCGGTGGGCCGATGGTCGGCTCACGGCATGCCGACCCTGCCGGGTTGGAAACCCGTGTTGGTTACTGATGCGCTGACGTATTGCCGCCGTGAAGAACAGATGAAGCACTGCCGCGAGGCAATCCACTTCGTGGATTGAATTGTCGCGAGGCAAAGGCCACCGACCAATGCGCAACACAGGCGTCGAGCACTCGAACACCGCATATACCAAAATAAAATATAAATAGGATTTTTTATTATTTTTTATAAGTAAGCATTGGTTTTATAAATGGCTGACAGCAAATCAATAAAGCGACTCGCGATGTTCGAAGCCCAGCTATCCACATGCCGTATCGGTTGTTCAAGCCTGCCTTGCATCGGCGTCGTTATCGCAACGCCAGCGGCCCGGATATCTGCAGCCGCCCGTTCGACCCGCACCACGCATGCCTCGCTGCGGCTGGACCGTTACCGGCGCAACCTGCGCACTCAGAGCCTGCATGACCCGGTGGACTACAAGCTCCACGATCTGGGTGATTGGCCGCTGAACCATACGCGCGCTACCCCGTCGTTCTGTTCATAGGGATTGCCATGCAACTGCTGACTCTGCCCCCCTCGCCTACACTGGCTACCTCGATCCGGGCAACCGCACAGGTCTTCGAAGACCCCAGATCGCAGGCGCTGCTCGCCCACTTGCAACAGGTCGCCCCCAGCGAGGCCAGCGTCCTGGTCATTGGCGAAACCGGCACGGGCAAGGAGTTGGTCGCCCGCCATATCCATAACCTCAGCGGCCGGCGCAACGGCCCCTTCGTCGCGGTCAACTGCGGCGCCTTCTCCGAGTCACTGGTCGAGGCCGAGCTGTTCGGCCATGACAAAGGCGCCTTTACCGGCGCCCTGGCGGCCAAGGCCGGCTGGTTCGAGGAGGCCAATGGCGGCACGCTGTTTCTCGACGAGATCGGCGACTTGCCCATGGCCATCCAGGTCAAGCTGCTGCGCGTGTTGCAGGAGCGTGAGGTGGTACGTTTGGGCTCGCGCAAGAGCATCGCGATCAACGTGCGTGTGGTCGCCGCTACCAATGTGCAGCTGGACAAAGCCATCGGCGCCGGTAATTTCCGCGAGGATCTGTACTACCGCCTCAACGTCGTCAGCCTGCAGCTCTACCCCCTGCGCGAGCGACCTGGCGACATCATGCCGCTGACCCGGCACTTCCTCAAAATCTACTGCAACCGCCTGGGTTACGGCGAGGTAAGCCTGACCCCCGAGGCCGAGCGCAAGCTGGTCAGCTATGACTGGCCAGGCAATATTCGCGAGCTGGAGAACGTCATCCATCATACCCTGCTGGTGTGCCGTAATGGCTTGGTGCAGGACGATGACTTGCGTCTGTCGCACCTGCGCATCCAGCGCCATGAGCAGCCGCAGGCCGCCGCCCTCGAAAGCGCCGAGGAGCAACTGCTGCGCGCCTTCAACCGGCTGTTCGAGGAACAGGCTGGTGGCCTGCACGAGAAAGTCGAAGACAGCCTGCTGCGCTCGGCCTACCGTTTCTGCCACTGCAACCAGGTACACACCGCCAGCCTGCTTGGGCTGAGCCGCAACATCACCCGCGCGCGACTGATCGCCATTGGCGAACTGGTGGTCAATCGACGCCGACCGCAGCCCCAGGTCAACCCTGATCGCAGGGTGCAGCTGTCGATATAAGCCGCCCGCACGATCAGGGCCATCCTCTGCAATCCGCCACCAATGATTGCCCCGAGATAGACCTCGCCGACTTTCTCCGAGGCGCCGATGATCAGCATCGGCAGAGCCTTGAGCACCACCAACGGGAGCGAGAACTGCCCTCCCAGGCGCGCGCCCTAGATCAGCCCGGCGACCAGACCGACGAAGCCGGCGACCGCCCAGACCAGCGCCCACACCCTTGGCAGGCGAATGCCCCGATGGTCAATGCCGCACGGGGATCATCAGCCACCGCGCATAGCGACAGGCCCATGCGCGGGCGGTTGAACAGCAACGAGAGCAGCAGCACCAGCGCCGCAGCCGTTGTGGCGGCGAACAGATCGAACTGCAACAACAGTAGGCCACCCACCTCCAGTGTTTCATCGCTGATGCCCAGCTCCAGGCCATGCACCTGAGCGCCCCACAGCGCCTGGGCGGCGCCTTCAATGATGTGATGAACAGGGTGATCGGCGAGCGCCCTACCAGCGGACGCAGCACTACCCGTTCGATAACCAATGCCAAACCACTGGCGAGCCCCTGTACTTCGGCCAGCAGT
Source organism: Pseudomonas sp. URMO17WK12:I2 (assembly GCF_003253735.1). GTDB lineage: Bacteria > Pseudomonadota > Gammaproteobacteria > Pseudomonadales > Pseudomonadaceae > Aquipseudomonas. Next base: position 517,696 of record NZ_QKYW01000003.1, read on the forward strand.
TGCGCCCAGGTACGTTGCTGCCATGGCCCAGGCGCTTGTGCCGCAGCGCTACGTCACCCCCGCGCTGACGCGCACAGGAAAGCAGGCCGGCAGGTTGTCGACAGATCCCTGGTGCATGACGGCGCGCCTCAGGCCACGGCCAGTGACGCGACCGTCTCCCGCTCCAGTTCGCGCACCAGCGGCAGTACATGCTTGCCGAAGTACTCGACCTCTTCCTGAAAATGCAGGAAGCCGGAAAGGATCAGATCGACGCCAATGGCCTTGAGCGCGACGATGCGCTCGGCGATCTGCCGGGGCGTGCCGATCAGGTTGGTCTTGAAGCCGTCGTTGTACTGCACCAGATCCTCGAAGGTGGACGTAGCCCAGTTGCCCTCGCCTTCCGGGCTGGCCGCGCCGGCATTCTTCGCTTCGCTACCGAAGCCGTTGACCGCTTCCAGGTCGGCCTTGGCGATGATCTCCGCCAGCACCGCGCGGGCTTCTTCCTCGGTGTCGCGGGCGATGATGAAGGCGTTCACACCGACCTTCACCGAATGGCCGTTGACTGCAGCCTTGGCGCGGATGTCGTCGATCTGGGCCTTGATGCCCTCGACGCTGTTGCCGTTGGTGAAGTACCAGTCCGACACCCGTGAAGCCATGTCGCGCGCGGCGCGCGAGCTGCCACCCTGGAAGATTTCCGGGTGTGGTTGCTGCAGCGGTTTGGGCTTGAGGGTGTAATCGTTGAAGCGGTAGAAATCGCCGTGGAAGCTGAAGTTGTCCTGGGTCCAGATCCCCTTCAGGGCACGGATGAACTCCTCGGATCGACGATAGCGCTCGTCATGATCCAGCCACGGCTCACCGATGGCTCGGAACTCGCCCTTGAACCAGCCGGACACGACGTTGATGGCGATGCGGCCATTGGTGTACTGATCGATGCTCGCCAGTTGTTTGGCCGCCAGCACCGGCGTCCAGGGCCCGGGCAGGATGGCGGCGATCACCTTGAGCTTCTCGGTGGCAGCCAGCAGCGCGTGGCTGATGGTCACCGACTCGTGCTGGTTTTCAGCGCCATAGCCGGCCGTGAAACGGATCTGCGACAGCGCGTATTCGAACCCGGAGCGCTCTGCGATTTGTGCCAGCTTGCGGTTGTAGTCGATATCCCAGCTGGTGCGCTGCTCGATCTTGCTGACGACGAGGCCGCCGCTGACGTTGGGTACCCAGTAGGCGAATTTGATCGGTTGGCTCATGACGATGGCTCCTGTAGCTCGGGAAATCAGGCCGCACTGGCGACCGGGAGATGAAAGAACGCCGCAACGGTATCGAGCACGCGCTCGATACGTTCGAACTGCGCCGCGTCGGCGAGGCGGTAGTCATCGAAGGCCTCGACACTGGCGTACAAGCCGTACGGCAGGGTGTGGGCCTGGAAGAAGGCGAATAATGGGCGCAGCTGGTGATCGATCACCAGTGCATGGCGCTCGCTGCAACCGGTGGCGGCCAGCACCACGGGCACACCCTTGAGCGCCTGGTGGTCGACCAGGTCGAACAGGTGCTTGAACAGCCCCGTGTAGGAAGCGCGATAGACCGGGCTGCCGACCAACAGCAGGTCTGCCTGCTCGATGGCGTGCAGGTGTGGCTGCAGGTCGGCAGAAGCGCTGTCGCGCTCCAGCGAGCCGGACAACGCGCCCGACAGCTCGGCGATGCGCACCCACTGCACCCGCAGATCCGGCAGCCGTGCCTGCAGCCTTCGCACCAGGGCCTCCAGCAACCCATGAGTGCGTGATGGCGCACGCAAACTGCCCGACACCACCACAACCTTGATAACGCTTGCGCTCATGCTCATCTCTCCTGCCCCTCGGGCATTGCTTGAGAGCGCTTGAGCAGCAACCGTGCCAATGGGTAAAAATCATAAAATCCAATGAGTTGTAATTTCCAACCAACAACAGCCCCTGCTCCGCGGCACGCAAGCTGCTGATGCACTGACCGCCGTGCAACAGCAGCGCCGGGAAGCAGCACTGCCCGCCTTCCAACAGTCGTTCAACAAGCTGTTGGTACAGCTACAGCTCAACTGCTCGGAAAACTCACAACTATCTGATTTAAAAAAGATTTCATGCAGGGCACGGCTTTTGCGATGGAGCTGTCGTCAGCAATCGCATCAACGAGGAGAACTGCGATGACCGCTCAAGCCCACGTGCCACATCTGTCTACCGGCGCCGACTACGAATCCCTTGCCGCCCGCTTCCGCCCCATCTTCGCGCGCATCGCCGACGGTAGCGTGGAGCGCGAGCGCACCCGCAGCCTGCCGCTCGAGCCCATTCGCTGGCTCAAGGAAGCCGGCTTCGGCGCCGTACGCGTGCCGGTCGAACATGGTGGCGCGGGCGCATCACTGCCGCAGCTGTTCCAACTGCTGATCGAACTGGCCGAGGCCGACTCCAACGTGCCGCAGGCGCTGCGCGGGCACTTCGCGTTCGCCGAGGATCGCCTCAACGCTCACGCCAACGCGCCGCAGGATGTGTGGTTCAAGCGCTTCGTTGAAGGTGATCTGGTCGGCTGCGCGTGGACAGAGGTTGGCGCGGTGAAGATCGGCGACGTCATCACCCGTGTCTCGCGCCTGGGCGAGCAATGGGTGGTCAACGGCACCAAGTACTACAGCACCGGCAGCCTCTTCTCCGACTGGATCGACCTGTTCGCCCGCCGCGATGACACCGGTGCCGACGTGATCGCGGCAATCCGCACCAGGCAACCCGGCATCACCCAGAGCGACGATTGGGACGGTTTCGGCCAACGCACCACCGGCAGCGGCACCTCGGTGTTCGAGAACGCGGTGGTCGAGGAACAGAACATCATCGACTTCGCCAGCCGCTTCAAGTACCAGACAGCCTTCTACCAACTGGTGCTGCTCGCCGTTATCGTCGGCTCCGGCCGCGCCGCCGTGCGCGACTTCAGCAGGGAAACCAGCAAACGCACGCGGGTGTTCAGCCATGGCAACGCACCGGCCGTCAGTCAGGATCCACAAGTGCTGCAGGTGATCGGCAAGGCCAGTGGCCTGGTCTATGCCGCCGAAGCGGGCACCCTGCGCGCCACCGAAGCTGCTCAACTGGCCTACCTGGCACGCTTTAGCAGCGATGAAACGGCCGAGCAGCAGGCCAACAGCGCCGCCGAACTGGAATCAGCCCAGGCCCAGGTGGCCGCCGTGGAACTGGTACTGCGCGCCACCAGCGACCTGTTCAACACCCTCGGTGCTTCGGGCGCCAGCACCGCCAAACAGCTCGATCGCCACTGGCGCAACGCCCGCACCGCCGCCTCGCACAACCCGGTGATATACAAGGAACGCATCATCGGCGACTGGCATGTGAACGGCAGCGAGCCGCCCTACGTCTGGCAGATCGGTGGCGGTGCCAAGCAGTCCTGATGGCCTGAAGAGTCATCTCCAGGCCCTGGAGCCTGTTCATGATCTTTTAGGGGCACTGCGGTTAGATCAACGAAGAGATAGACCGCTTCAAAGCAGAAGCGGCCGTCACTGATCCATTGTGGGAGCGGGCCATGCCCGCGAAAAATCACGGGCATGGCCCGTTCCCACGGGATAGGGGAACGGCCGCTTCCGCCATATTCCGGTCAATGGTTTGAAATGTCCGCAAACTGCCCCAGGCCCTTACGAAACGCCCGCGTTAGCTATTCGCCAGTCGCCGACTGGCAAAGCTGAACAGCAGCACCAATAGAATCAGAACGCCGGTGGCCACCTGCTGCCAGAAGAAATTCCAGCCGATCAGCAGCAGACCGTTGGCCGTGACGTTGAGAAACAGCACGCCGAGCAGCGTGCCGGGCACGTTGACCCGGTTGTGCCGGCTCAGCGTCGCGCCGATGAACACCGCGCCGATGGCATTCATCAGAAAGGCATTGCCGGACATCGGCACGTAGGCGTTCACCGTGGCCGGCAGCAGGATGCCCGCCAGCGCGCAGGCAAAGGCGCTGGCGATAAACACCAGCGCCGCGATACGCCGCTGCGCCAGGCCCGAATAACGCGCCACCAGTGGTTGGCTCCCCAGGGCGAGAATTTCCCGGCCAAAGCGCCCGCGCGCCAGCAGCAGGCCGTACACCAGCGCCAGCAGCGCCACCAACAGCAAGGGCAGCGGCAAGCCGAGCAGGCGCTCGCTGGCCAGCGTGCATTGCGGTCCATACGCTGATTTGCTCAGCGGTATACACGGCACTGCACTGGTGCCGTATTGCCTGGCGGCGTATATCGATTGGGATAAATGGCAGGGGAATGAAAAAGCCCCGTCCATTTCTGGCGGGGCTTCTGGTCAATACGCTCACTCTACGCGCACATCATCCCAAGACCCGCGAGGGCAGATTCATGGGCATCATGTGAACAAAAAGTCGGCTCGTCATTTGCCTGACAATGCGAATTCCTGACTGGTTTGTCAAGAAGGGTGGTGAGTGGCGTGCTCCAGCCGCAGCATCGGTGCGGACCTAGATTCGCCCCTACGCGCGCCCGTCCTCGGCAGGCTCCAGCGATGGAAAGTCGCCGAGCAGCTCTGTCAGGGTTTCCCGAAGCCATCGATTGGCCGGGTCATGATGAAAGCGGGTATGCCAATGCAGATGGATGTCGTAGCCCGTGATAGTCCAGGGCAGCGGCACAAGTCGAACTCGGGCGATTTCAGCGAAGCGGCGCCCAACTGCCAGGGGCACCGTGGCGATCATGTCCGACTCGGCCACTAGAAAGGGGACGCCCATGAACCGCGGCAGGCTGAACCTTATTCGGCGGGTGACGCCACGCAGCGCCAGCTCACGGTCGAGAATCCCCATCCCCCGGCCATCGGCCTGCACGGCGACATGCTCGGCCGCCTGATACTGCTGCGCAGTCAAGCGTTCGCCGATATGGGGATGATCTTCACGAACGATGCAGACAAAGGTGTGGCTGTACAGGGCACGGTTGCGGATCGAAGAGTTGACCAGGCGCGGGAAGTAGCCGATGGCGGCGTCCACGTCACCGGCATCCAGCCCCTCTTCCAGTTGCTCGGGGGACAGCGCCAGCGTGCGGATACGCAGCCGCGGGGCGCGCTCGTCCAGCACCCGCATCAACTTGGGCAGGAAAACCATCTCGCCGATATCGGACATGCACAGCACCAGCTGCCGCTCCGAGTGTTCGGCGACGAATCCCGATGATGGCAGCACCTCGTTGCTAACCAATTCGAGAATGCGCTGCACCGGTTCGGCAATCTGCAAAGCCCTGGCAGTGGGCTGCATGCCCCGTGAGGTTCTCACGAACAGCGGGTCATTGAACAAGGTGCGCAGCTTGGACAGTGCGAAGCTCATGGCCGGCTGGCTAAGCCCCATCAGATCACCTGCCTGGGTCACGCTCTGCTTGCGGCGCAGCGCATCGAAGACCTTCAGCAGATTGAGATCGACATCCCTGATATCCATATTTTGGATTTCACATATAAGAAAAATTAGGTTTTCGGATTCTAGGCGCCATCCTAGACTCGCCACAAGACATCCGTGGAGACACGGCCTGGCTGTAAAAATAACAACAACGGAGCACACGATGCCCAAGAAGCTGCGAAGCAATTTCCCCCATGGCTCTTACCTGTGGGCCGTGCGCGCCGCCCAGTGGCAAGCATTGGGGATCGACGAAAGCGAGCTGGAAAAACCCAAGATCGCCATCGTCAATTCCTCGTCCAACCTGGCCATCTGCTTCAGTCATCTGGATGGCATCGCCGCCGAGCTCAAGCAATCGATCCGAGATGCCGGCGCCCTGCCCTTCGAGATCCGTACCGCTGCTCCGAGCGACTTCATCACCGGCGCGGGTGCCGGCGGGGCCTATATGCTGGCCGCCCGCGACCTGATCACCAACGACATCGAGGTGGCGGTCGAAGGCGCCCAGCTCGATGGCATGATCTGCCTGGCCTCGTGCGACAAGACGGTACCCGGCCAGCTGATGGCCGCCGCGCGCCTGAACATCCCGACGCTGGTGGTGGCCTGCGGCTACCAGCCAAGCGGCGAATACAACGGCCGGCACGTGGATATCGAAGACGTGTTCATCGGCTCCATGCATGCGCTCACCGGCAAGCTGCCGGTGGACGAGCTGGTGGGCATGGCGCGCAATGCCATCAAGGGCCCGGGCGTCTGTTCGGGCATGGGCACGGCCAACTCCATGCACCTGGTCTGCGAGGCCTTGGGCATGGCCCTGCCGGGCAGTTCGCCCATCGCCGCCAACAGCTCGCAGATGTTCGACTTCGTGCGCCAGGCCGGGCAGCGCATCGTCGCCATGATCGAAGAAGACCTCAAGCCACGGGACATCCTCAGCCCCGGCGCCTTTGCAAATGCGGTGAGCGTGGTGCTCGCCGCCGGTGGCTCGGTGAACTGCATCAAGCACATGCAGGCCGTGGCCGCCGAAGGCGGCATCGACGTCGATGTCTACGGCCTGTTTCGCGAGCTGGGCAATCGCATACCGGTACTGGTGGGCGTGCGGCCCATGGGCGAGCACAGCATCGAGCAGATGGAGGCCGCGGGTGGCGGCCGCGCCCTGCTAAAGCGCCTGGAGCCGCTGTTGCACGGTGACGCCCTGACCGTTACCGGCAAGACCCTCGCCGACAATCTGCAGGGGGTGGTGGTGGCCGATGAGCAGGTGATCCGGCCGCTGCAGCGACCCTTCGCCACCCAGCCGGCGATCGTCATGCTGCGTGGCAACATCGCGCCCCAGGCGGGGATCGTCAAATACGGCATAGACCCGAGCAAGATGCGCCGTTTCAGCGGGCCGGCAATCTGCTTCGAACGCTCGGCCGATGCCATCGCCGCGTTGCAGGATGGGCGGATCAAGCCCGGCCATGTGGTGGTGATGCGCGGCGCCGGTGTGCGTGGCGGCCCGGCCATGGGCGGCGGCGCGTCTCGGGTGGTGTTCGCCATCGATGGTGCGGGCCTCGGAGACAAGGTGGCGATGCTCACCGACGGCCACCTTTCCGGCCTGGTGTGCAAGGGCCTGGTGGTGGCGGAAGTGGCGCCGGAGGCCGCCGTCGGTGGCCCGCTGGCACTGCTGGTCGACGGCGACATCATCGACATCGACCTGGACCACCATCGCCTCGACGCACGTATCTCCTCCGCCGAGCTTCAGGCCCGCGCCAGGCGCTGGCGGCCCCAACCGGCCCAGTTCGGCGGCGGTTGGCTGGATATCTACCGGGATGCGGTCAAGGGCATGGAGCACGGCGCCGTGCTGATCAAGCCGCTGGATATCAGCGACGAGCAGGAGGCTGGCCGATGAAACTGCGCGACGATGAAAAGGCCATGCTCGAAGGTGCCCAGGGCCCGGCAGTGAGCAAGGCCATGGATTTGCTGGTGCGCTATGGCGAGGCCCTGGGGGCGGAGTGCCTGATCGATACCAACAACGTTGCCGGCACCATCGGCGCCACCACCCCTTTCCTGCGCCAGTACGGCGACCGTAACGGCGGCATGGATGCCGTGTTCAGCGAGTTCAACCTGGACAGCGCCGAGGTCGTACCGATCCCCAGGGTCAAGGTGTTCAGCAGCCATCTGCAACAGGGCATCGACCCCAAACACGCCGCACGCCAAGGGGTGAGCGAGGACGTGGTACGCATCTACGAGCGGGGGCAAACCTACAGCAGCGGCCTGGGTGTACAGCCGCTCAACACCTGCACGCCCTATCAGGTCGGCAACGTGCCGGTCAAAGGCGAGCATTGCGCCTGGATGGAATCCTCAGCGGTGATCTACATCAATTCGGTACTGGGCGCGCGCACCAATGCCGAGGGCCGGGAAAGCACCGGGGCTGCGATGCTCACCGGCAAGATCCCCTATTGGGGCCTGCATATCGATGACAACCGCCGCGGCACTCATCTGATTCAGCTGGACATCGATGTCAGCAGCACGGCGGACTGGGGGCTGCTCGGCTACTGGATGGGCGAGCAGGTACAGGATCGCATCCCGGTGATTGAAGGCTTGAGGCACCAGCCCAATCTGGCCCGCCTCAAGCACTTTGGCGCGGCTGCCGCCTCCAGCGGCGGCGTGGAGATGTACCACCTGGTCGGCGTGACCCCCGAAGCGCGCACCCGTGAGGAAGCGTTCGGGGAGCGCGAGATCGAGTCGGTGATGCGCTTCGGTGAGGCCGAGCGCCGCTGGGCTTACGAGCAGGTCAATATCACCGCGCGGGACGCCCAGGTGGACTTCGTCATGCTCGGCTGCCCGCACTACAGCCTGGAGCAGATCTGGGAAGTCTGTCAGTTGCTCGAGGGTCAGCGCCTGAGCGCCAATACCGAGCTGTGGATATTCACCGCCGCCTCCATCAAACAGCTCGCTGATCAGGCCGGTTACACGCGCATCATCGAGGCGGCCGGCGGTCACCTGATGACCGATACCTGTTCGGCCATCGGCAGGGTGATTCCCAAGGGTACCCAGGTGGCCGCGGTAGATTCGGCGAAACAGGCCCATTACCTGCCCGCCATCATGGGCATCCAAACCTGGTTCGGCACCACTGCCGATTGCGTCCAGGCAGCCGTCGAGGGACGCTGGACAGGAGCACTGAAATGACCGACTCGTTCACGCTCAAAGGCCGCAAGGTCGTCGGTGGCGTCTTCGAAGGCGAAGCACTGGTGACACGTGACCGTATTTCCGGCTGGGGCGGTATCGACCCGCGCAGTGGCACGGTGATCGAGACCCGCCACGAACTCAAGGGCATCAGTTTCGCCGGCAAGGTGCTGGTGTTTCCAGGGGCCAAGGGCTCGTCGGGCTGGTCGTCGCAGTTTCATATCGCCCGCCTCGCCGGGGTGGCGCCAGGCGCCATGCTGTTCAACGAGATGACCGCGAAGATGGCCCTCGGCGCCGTGGTGGTCCATGCACCGGCCCTGACCGAGTTCGACGATGACCCGCTATGGCGCATCCGCACCGGCGACTGGGTACGGGTAGACGCCGACGCCGGCACCGTCGAGGTCACCCCGCGGCACCTCGCCACCCGACAAGCAAACCGGGCATCACCAGGCCCCGGCGCGGAGCCCTGACGGCTCCAGCGCCACCCTCATCGCCGTTTTTTTCACCTGCATGATCCAGGTGGCGGGTTCGGCTGCTCTTTTTTCACTGCAAGGTAGGTATTCATGGCTCATATCATTCGTACGGTTCGTCGTGACCATGCTCCCCAGGCACAACGCCTGAAGGCCGACGTCTGTATCGCAGGTGCGGGGATTTCCGGGGTGTCCGCGGCGCTCGAGGCGGCACGCCTGGGCAAACGCGTGGTGCTGTTCGACGCCCTGCCCATGCTCGGTGGCCAGGCGGTCGGATCGATCATCGGCACCTTCTGCGGGCTGTTTTCCAACGGCCCGAATCGTCGCCAGCTGACCCACGGCATCGCCGATGGCATCCTGCGCGACCTGGGCGCCAGTGGCGATCTGCACCACAAGGTCGGCCCGCTCACCACCGTCGTTTACTACGACGAGGTGGCGCTGGGGCGCTGGATCGGCCAGCAGATCCTCGACGCCGGCATCACCGTGGTCCTCGGCGCAGTACTGCGCGAGGTGGTACGCGAGGGCAATCGCGTCGCCCAGGTACAGCTGGCCACGCGCTACGGTGATGTCCACGTGGATGCCGACGGCTTCGTCGATGCCAGCGGCGATGCCGCCCTGACCTGGAATGCAGGCTTCGCCTGTCGCGAGCCCGACACGCCGATATACGGCACGCAGATGTTCGTCATGGAGCATATCGACGAGACCCATCTACCCAGCCGCGAGGCATTCACCGAGCGGGTCAAGGCACGCGCCAGGAGCTATGGCATCGAGCGTGACGACGGCCTGTTCTTCCAGTTTCCCGGGCGTGGCACGGCCGCCTTCAACATGACCCATATCGAAACGCCACTGGATCCGGTCGCCGCCTCCCACGTGGCCATCGAGGGGCGCCAGCAGGTGGACAAGGTGATTGCCTTCCTCAAAGCCGAGTACCCCGAGGTCTACGGCGAGGCCCGGGTTCGTGCCTATGCCCTGCCGGGCATCCGCCAGACCCGCTGGATCGTCGGCCAGCATCATCTGACTACCGATGAGGTGCGGGCCGCCACCCGCTTCCCTGACGCGGTTGCGCTGACGTCCTGGCCGGTGGAGCTGCATGGTGACGCGAAGGGCTACCAGTGGGAGCCCTTCGGCGATGATCATGTGCACAGCGTGCCACTGCGCAGCCTGCTGCCGGAAGGCAGCGAAAACCTGGTGGTGGCCGGGCGCTGCGTAGACGCCGATGCCGCGGCGCTGTCGAGCATACGGGTCATGGGGCCCTGTATCGCCATGGGCGCCGCTGCCGCGCACGCCCTCGATCTGGCCGGCCCGCTGGGCAAGGTCAGCGCGGTGCCCGCGGCGGCCTTGCAGGAGCGCCTCAGTTTCAACTTGCAGTAGCGGCTGGTCGCCCCGTGCTGGCGCGGGGCCTTAAAACATAAAGAATCGCAGCGCTGTGGAGAATAACAATGTCACAACCACGCACAATCGATGTTGCCGCCCTTATCGAGGGTCGCAAGCTGACGCGCTTCAACTACCTGGTGGTCGCCGTGTCGGTGCTGATCACCTTTCTGGACGGCTTCGATCTTCTGGTGCTGTCGCATACTGCCTCGTACATCGCCGACGAAGTCGGTCTGAACAAGATCCAGCTGGGTGAGATCTTCTCGGTAGGCCTGTTCGGCATGATGCTCGGTGGGTTCTTCTTCGGTTATCTGGGGGACCGCATCGGCCGCCGTCCCACCATCATCTTCTCGACCGTTTCCTTTGGCGTGCTGACCCTGCTGTTCGCCCTGGCCAACAGCTACGAGTCGCTGATGGTGCTGCGCTTCTGCAATGGCTTCGCCCTGGGCGCGATGCTGCCGCTGTGCTGGGCATTGAACATCGAGTTCGTCCCCAAACGCTATCGCTCCACGGTGGTCACCATCATCATGGTCGGCTTCAGCCTTGGCAGCGCAATGGCCGGGCCGATCACCGTCTGGTTGGCCCCGCACATCGGCTGGCAGGGGGTGTTCGTCTTCGGCGGCATTCTGACCCTGCTTGCCAGTTCCCTGCTGCTCTTCACCCTGCCCGAGTCGGTGCGCTTCCTGACCACCAAGCAGCGCGAGCCGGAGAAAATCGCGCGGATACTCAAGCGACTCGATCCTGGCGTCGACGTGCGCGCCGATGACCGCTTCGTGCTGCTCGACGAGATCGACGTGGGCACCCAGAACTTTCGCGTGAGCCAACTGTTCCTCGGCAAGCTGAAGTGGATCACGCCGATGATCTGGATCGGTTACTCGGCCAGCTCGATGGCCATGTACTTCCTCGCCTCCTGGAGCCCGCTGGTCTACACCTACGCCGGCTTCGACCGGGCGACCGCCTCCTGGGTCAGTTCGATCGCCTCCTTCACCGGCGCCATGGCCGGCCTGGCGATGATGCGTTTCGTGGATACCCGTGGCCCCTACGCCGTGATGATCTACCCGCTGCTGGCCCTTCCCTTCCTGCTGATCCTCGGTATCACCGGCATGCAGGGCAGCGCGTTCCTGATCCTCAGCATGGTCGGTGCCGTGTTCGTCAAGGGTAGCCATTACGGTATTCTCAGCATCGCCGGCATCTTCTATCCCAGTGCCATCCGTGCGAACGGTGCGGGCTGGGCCACCTCGATCGCCAAGATCGGCTCGATCCTCGGTCCCTTGCTGGGCGCCTATGTACTCAACAGCGGCCTGCCGGTGGTCAAGAGTTTCCTGATCCTGGCTATCTGTCCTGCTGTCCTGGCGCTGTGCGCGTTCATCGTCGGACGTATCGTCGACAAGGAACCGCCGGTACAGCCGCTCTCGGCAGCATCGCAAACCTGACTGCCGCCGGTACCCCCGGCTCCCAACCTGGCTCTCTCGTCGCGCCCCTATGGCGCGGCCGGGAGCGCTTACGCCCGCGTTTTAGCCTCGCAGCTCCTGGAGACCAACAACAATGATCAGGACCATGATGACCTTGCGCCCTGCCCTAGCCCTCGGCGTCACCACTGTGCTGACCGTCGCGCTGCCTGCCAAGGCTGACTTCATCGAAGACAGCACCGCCAGCCTGACGACCCGCAACTTCTACCTGAACCGAGACTTCCGACAAAGCGGTGCAGCCCAGGCGAAAGCCGAAGAATGGACGCAGGGCTTTATCGCGCAATTCAACTCGGGCTACAGCGAAGGGCGCCTGGGTTTCGGTGTCGATGCCCTGGCCGAGCTGGGTATCAAGCTCGACTCAGGGCGCGGCCGCCGCGGTACCGGCCTGCTGCCCTTCGGGCCGAGCAGCCAGGAGCCGGTAGACGATTACAGCGAGCTGGGGCTGACCGGCAAGATGCGCCTGTCGGCGACCGAATTGCGCCTCGGTACCCAGATGCCGATATTGCCGCTGGCCTACTACAGCGATACGCGCCTGCTGCCATCGACCTTTACCGGCGCCATCCTGACGTCCAACGAGATCGACAAACTGACCTTCACGGCTGGCCGCCTGACACACGCCAACGGCCGTGACTCTTCGGGAAACGATGATATCGGCTATGCAGGTCAGAGCAGCTCGCACCTGGACATGTTCGGTGGCGACTACCAGGTCAACCGGGACCTGACGCTGCGCTACCACCATGGCGAACTCGAGGACATCTATCGCCAGCAGTTCGCAGGTGTCGTCCACACCTGGCCACTCAGCGACCAGGTAAGCCTGAAAACCGATCTTCGCTACTTCGACAGTCGCGACATCGGCGCCGGCAAGGCCGGCAACATCGATAACCGCAACGTCAACGGCATGTTCACCCTGAGTGCCGGATTTCACCGTTTTGCCGCCGCTTTCCAGCACCTGTCTGGCGACAGTGCGTTCCCGGTAATCGATACCGGCACGCCCTACGTAGTGAATCTGGTGACGTTCAACCCCTTCACCAAAGTCAACGAAAAATCCTGGCAGCTGCGCTACGAATATGACTTCGCTGGCATGGGCATTCCCGGCCTGTCGTTCATGACCCGCTACGTTGCCGGCAGCGACATCCACAGCGGCGCGGTACGCAATGGCCGCGAGTGGGAGCGCGACACCGACATCGGCTACATCGTGCAGAGCGGCCCATTGAAGGGCGTCAACGTGCGCTGGCGCAACGTCACCTTTCGCTCGGGCAACGGCCTGACCCAGGACCTCGACGAGAATCGCCTGATCGTCGGCTACACCCTGAAATTCTGGTGACTGCCAGCCTGGCCCTGCCTGCGCAGGGCCGGGCGTCTGTGGAGAACAACAATGACAAGCCCACGCACCATCGATGTCGCCGCACTGCTCGAAAGCCGCAAGCTGACAGGTTTCAACTACCGGGTGATCGGCGTTTCACTGCTGATCACCTTCCTGGACGGCTTCGACCTGCTGATGCTGTCACATACCGCTTCCTACATGGCCGATGACATCGGCCTGGACAAGCTGCAGCTGGGCAACGTGTTTTCCATCGGTCTGTTCGGCATGATGCTCGGCGGCTTTTTCTTCGGCTATCTCGGAGACCGCATCGGGCGCCGGCCGACCATCATCCTGTCGACCTTCTCTTTTGGTTTTCTAACCTTGCTGTTTGCCTTGGCCAGCAGCTACGAAGCCTTGCTGGCGCTGCGTTTCTTCAACGGTTTCGCGCTCGGCGCCATGTTGCCGCTGTGCTGGGCGTTGAATATCGAGTTCGTGCCTAAGCGCTATCGCTCCACGGTGGTCACCATCATCATGGTCGGCTTCAGCCTGGGAGGCGCAATGGCCGGCCCACTGAGTGTCTGGCTGGCGCCGCGCTCGGGCTGGCAGAGCGTGTTCGTGCTGGGCGGCGTCACCACGCTGGCATCCAGCGTCCTGCTGCTGTTCACCCTGCCCGAGTCGGTACGCTTTCTAGTCAGCAAACAACGGCGGCCAGAGCAGGTCGCGCGCATCCTCAGGCGCCTCGATCCGGGCCTGGAGGTTGCGCCCAATGATCGTTACATACTGGGTGACGAGGTCGATCTCGGCGCGTACTCGTTTCGCATCAGCCAGCTGTTCGCAGGCAAGCTGAGATGGATAACACCAATGATCTGGATCGGCTTCGGTGTCAGCTCCATGGCCATGTACTTTCTCGCGTCCTGGAGCCCGCTCGTTTACACCTACGCGGGCTTCGATCGCGCAACGGCGTCGTGGGTCAGCTCCTTCGCGTCATTCAGCGGTGCCATGGCCGGTTTGGCGCTCATGCGCTTCGTCGATCGCAAAGGGCCCTACGCGGTAATGATCTATCCCTTGCTGTCGCTACCCTTCCTACTGGTATTGGGTGTGGGCAGCCTGCAGGGGGACGCGTTCATCGTGCTCAGCCTGATAGGGGCTGTTTTTGTCAAAGGCAGCCATTACGGAATCACAAGTATCGCCGGCCTGTTCTATCCCAGCGCGATTCGTGCCAATGGCGCTGGATGGGCTGCGTCGGTGGGCAAGATAGGTTCTATCTTAGGTCCATTGCTTGGCGCCTACGTGCTTAACAGCGGACTACCGGTGGTTAGAAGCTTCGCCGTCCTTGCGCTGTGCCCCGCGATCTTGGCGCTATGTGCCTTTGCAGTGGCGCGAATCGATGCTCAAGGCGGTCCTGGGAAAACCACTTGAAAGACCCAGGGTTTGCAGCGGGCAGCGTCAGCATCGGGTTCTACAGATAACACGAATCCGGCGTGCCGTTGAATCTAAGGGATATGCGAAAAGCCCGGCTTTGGCCGGGCTTTTCATTGCACATGATGCTTGCTTGGAGCCTGTGTCAGCAGCTGCTGCTCTTGGCATCCCCCGGCGCTAGCGCCGGGGGAGCACTTATCGAGCCGCCACCTCGACACCTGCGTCAGTAGTGACTTTTGCCTGCCTCAGAGCATGCTCCACCACAACGTGTTCGATGCTGTTGACGCTGGTGCCCAGGCTTTTCTTCGCGACAGCAAGCCCGTAAGCAGCCAGTTCGTCACTGTCGAGGCTGCCCGCCTCTTGCGGTACCTGAACCAGCAACACACCGTCAGCCATCACCGTCACCTGAAGGCTCAAGCGCTGTCCGCTGGCCAGCGCCACCGAACCCTGCGCCGACTTCGCGCCTACAGCTTGCAATACCGGAGCCTGGCGGCTACCCGCATCGGCCAGCTCCAGGGTGATGCTGGAACCCAGATCGGTCGCGGCATACTGCCCTTCACCGCGCAGTGGCTCGCCAGCACGGGTACGGTAGATGTGCAGGCTTTTACGCACGGCAGGTTCCGAAGGGCCGTTGGCCAAGGCCAGGCTCATTCGGCCATTGCCCGAAAGCACTGCATCCTGCAGGACCAGAGCATCGGCACCAGCAGCATTCACCGGGCTGGTTGCCAGGCTTGGTGTATCGCTGAACAGCGCAGTCGACGGCAACGGCTGATGCGAGGCTGGCTCGAATACAACAGGCTGATTATCCGGGCGCTTTACTGCTGTGCCAGTGCCGTTGGCGCCTTCCGGGGTGTTGATCAGGCCGGCTGGAGGCAGCATCGGCGGCTGAATGCTGGCAACACCGACCACCGGCTGGTCAGCCAGCTGGTAGTTTGCAGCATCGTCGCCGAGCAGTTGCAGATCGATCACCGTGACGGTTTTCCCTTGGCCGGTAGCCGGGGTTTCAAAGTTGGCCTCACCGACCGCCCCTACTGCGTCACCCTCGATGATCCCGTCGAGGGCAATGTCGCGAATGATGGCGGTGTTCTTGCCATCATAGAGTTTGTCGGCAACCTCGACCTTGGCGGTCACGATCTTGCGATCGATATCCGCAGACCCTACCTGGGCATCGGCATCGAACGCATAGTTGTCAGCCTCCTCGCCGGTCAGGGCTAGACCTGAGCCGGTGACGGACTTGTCCTGCCCGGCATTCTTGTCGCTGAATGCACCCGTGGTGCCGGAGGTGCCCACCTTGCCTTGGTCACCGTCGATGATACCCACCAGCGAGACGTTGCTCAGATTCGCGGTGGTGGTGCCGTCGTAGGTCTTGTCCGCCACATCGGCGTTGGCGGTCAGCAGCTTGCGATCGATGTCGGCCTTGCCGATTTCGGCATCGCTGTCGAAGGCATAGTTATTGGCTTCTTCCCCGGTCAGGGCGATGCCCGAGCCGCTGACGGACTTGTCCTGGCCAGCATTCTTGTCGCTGAATGCACCCGTGGTGCCGGAGGTGCCCACCTTGCCTTGGTCACCGTCGACGATGCCTACCAGTGCGACGTTGCTCAGGTTCGCGGTGGTGGTGCCGTCGTAGGTCTTGTCCGCTACATCGGCGTTGGCGGTCAGCAGCTTGCGGTCGATATCGGCTTTGCCGATTTCGGCATCGGTATCGAACGCGTAGTTGTCGGCCTCCTCGCCGGTCAGGGCAATACCCGAGCCGCTGACGGACTTGTCCTGCCCGGCGTTCTTGTCGCTGAACGCGCCGGTGCTGCCGGAAGTGCTCACCTTGCCTTGGTCACCGTCGACGATGCCCACCAGCGCGACGTTGCTCAGGCTCGCGGTGGTGCTGCCGTCGTAGGTCTTGTCCGTCACATCGGCGTTGGCAGTCAGAACCTTGCGGTCGATATCCGCCTTGCCGATCTCGGCGCTGGTGTCGAAGGCATAGTTGTCGGCTTCATCGCCGGTCAGGGCTAGCCCTGAGCCAGTGACGGACTTGTCCTGCCCGGCATTCTTATCGCTGAACGCACCAGTGCTGCCTGAGGTACTCACCTTGCCTTGGTCACCGCCGACGATGCCTACCAGCGATACGTTGCTCAGGTTCGCAGTAGTGGTGCCGTCGTAGGTCTTGTCCGCTACATCGGCATTGGCGGTCAGCAGCTTGCGGTCGATATCGGCCTTGCCGATCTCGGCATCGGTGTCGAAGGCGTAGTTGTCGGCCTCTTCGCCGGTAAGGGCGATACCCGAACCAGTGACGGACTTGTCCTGGCCGGCGTTCTTGTCGCTGAATGCGCCAGTGGTGCCGGAGGTGTTCACCTTGCCTTCATCACCGCCGACGATGCCCACCAGCGACACGTTGCTCAGGTTCGCGGTGGTGGTGCCGTCATAGGTCTTGTCCGCCACATCGGCGCTGGCAGTCAGCACCTTGCGGTCGATGTCCGCCTTGCCGATCTCGGCGCCAGTGTCGAACGCATAGTTATCGGCCTCTTCCCCGGTCAGGGCAATACCCGAGCCGCTGACGGATTTGCTCTGCCCGGCGTTCTTGTCGCTGAACGCGCCAGTGGTGCCGGAGGTATCCACCTTGCCTTCGTCACCCGCGACCACCCCCACCAGTGCGACGTTGCTGAGGTTCGCGGTGGTGCTGCCGTCGTAGGTCTTGTTGGCCACATCGGCGTTGGCGGTCAGCACCTTGCGGTCGATCTGCCCGACGTCGCCGCTCACGCTGGAGGCATCGACCTGATAGCCATAGACCTTGACGGTGCCGTTGGTGGCTTCGGACACCTCGACATTGTCCACGGTGACCTGCTTGCCCGCGCCGGCATTCTTGTCGGCGTAATAGGCATTGCCGAAGGAAAGCACGTCGATGGTATCGCCATCGATAGCACCACTCATGGCGAAATTGGCGTCGCTGACGCTGGCGACGGCATTGCCGTCGTAGGTCTTGCGCACCTCGCCCTGCAACTCGACTTTCACCTTGGGCGCGTAGGTGTAGAGATGGCCGTTGCCAGAGCCTAGAACGGTATCACCGTACTGCGCAGCGTACTGTTTGAAGGCCACATCCAGACCGCCACGCACATCATCCGATGGGCTGGAGGAGTAGGTCAGCCAACGCCCATTGGTAGCTGCAAGCGCGTTGGCGCCGGCCTGGTTGACGAAGTTGCGCTGCGCTGCCAGCACCACGGCATCACCACTGCCTTGCGCGGTCACGGTACCGCCGCTGCCGATCACCACGTCGCCCACGCCCGCCTGGGCCAGCACATGGCCACTGCCATTGCTGTTGCTCAGCGCACCATCGACCTGGATGTTGCCATTGAGCAGCGACAGGTTGTTGTTGGCATTGAAGCTGAAGCCGGAGGCGTCGACCGTCGTGGTGCCGGTGCCATCGGCGCGACCGATGGTGAGATTCTTGATGCCCACCAACTTGCTGATATCGGTGGCCGGCGCATTGCCGTCCAGGAAGATACCGCCGCCAGCATTGCCGCTGCTGCTGTTGAGCAGGATGTTGGTAGTGGCGTCGTACGGCTCCAGACGAATGCTGGCGGTGGACAGGTTCTGCAACGTGGCCTGGGTGAAGTCGACGTTGTTGGCGCGCAGCGTCAGCAGGTCGGTGCCGGTATCCAGGTTGACGGTGCTGGTGAAGTTGATCGCGCCGTCGGTATAGATGGACGCACCACCAAGCATGGTCAGCGGGGTGTTGAAGTTGACGTCACCGCTCAGGCTCAACAGGCCCGCCAGGCGCTTCTCACCCGTCGAGCCGCCCAAGCCCTTGCTGCCCATGGCATCACCAAAGAACAGGCGGCCACTGCCCAGGGTGATGTCACCGTTGAGGGTGGCGATGCTCTCGGCATAGGAGGTGGTACCAAAGGAGAGGTACAGGTTGCCGCCGTTGGTGTTGATCGGTGTATCGATGGTCAGTGCGCCGCGGCCACCCAGATCGGAGTCGCTCGACAAGCGAACGTAGCCACCCGCGGTGGTCAAGGCGCCGGCGATGGTCAGGCCATCGGCGCCCAGCAGGGTGATGCTGCCGGCGCCGGGTGTGCCGCTACCGATGGTGTTGACATCGTGATCCGGCAAATCGGCCAGGGCAGGATTCGCGCCCGCGCCCTTGGCTACCAGATTGAACACCCCGTTGATCGAACCGGTTCGAGTACCACCGGCCTGCATGTAGATGCTGCCGCTGCCGGAAACCTCCAGCGTGTTATTGCTATTGGCAAAGCTGATGGAGGTGGCGGTGTTGCCGCTGTTGAGCACCTCGGCGCGGAAGCTGACATCGTTCTGCATCGAGATCTTGCCATCGCCGCCATTGAGGTTCAGATCGGCAAAACGAATGCTGTCGGTAGCCTGCAACAGCACGTTGGCCGTCTGCTCCTCCAGGGTCTTTTCATACACCGTCACGTTACCGCTGCCAGCAGACCAGTCGCCACTGGTGCCGCTGCCGCCGGAAACGGTGATAGTGGTCGGATCGAGCAGCAGGTCACCGGTACGCCCCTTGGCCGCACGGGCATCGGTCTTGCCGGCGTATTGCAGGGTTTGCTTGCCGGATACTTCGGCTTTGCCACCGTTACCGCCCTGCTCGCCACCGCGCGCCGAAATATCACCGGCAAAACGGTTATCGCCGTCGGCCCAGAACACCACCGTGCCGCCATCACCAGCCTGGGTCGCATCGGCCTTGACCTTGACGTTGCGCTCGACGCTCACCTGAGTGGCATTGGCCACCGTGGCGTCCTGGCCCTGCCAGCCACCACCGACCTTGATGGTGCCGCCACCGCTTGTGCCACTGGCGTCGAGCTTGGCGTCAGTCACGGCAATGCGCTCGCCGGTGACCACGATGCTGCCACCCTTGCCGTTTTCAGACGACACATCGAGCGTGCCGGCAACCTGGGTCAGTCCGCCCTCGGCATCACCATCCAGCAGGATACGACCACCCCGCTCCACCAGCCCCTTGGCCTCGATGACACCGGTATTGTTGATGACGCTATTGAGCAGTGCATCGGCCGAGCGAGCGCTCAGGGCGACCATGCCGCCATCGGCGCTGATATGCCCCTCGTTGCGCACGGCCGCGTCGAACACGCCGCGTTCGACGTTGACGCCGACCAGGCCGTCACCCTGGAAATCCAGGCTGACCCTGTCGCCGGCGGCAAGCACCGTGCTGCCGCCCGGTGTGCTGATGGTGCCGCTGTTGCCTACCTGTGGCCCGATCAGCGCCACCACGCCGCCCGGCGCGGCATTCACGCTACCCTGGTTGAGCACGGCACCTGCGCCAGCACCGCCATTGAGCGTGGTTTTACCGGCAAGAAAATCCTGGTCGCTGATCTGCAGTGAGGAGGCCACCAGGCCGCCCACGTTGACCTCGGCACCCTTGCCGATCACCACCCCGTTGGGGTTGAGCAGCCACACCTGGCCGTTGGCATCGAGCTTGCCGAGAATCTGGCTGGCATTACCACCGCCAATCACCCGGTTCAGGGCAATGCTGTTGGCGCCCGGCTGGTTGAAGGTCACGCTCGCATCGGCGCCAATATCGAAGCTGTTCCAGTTGGTGACCAGCTTGCCGGTTTGCTGGTCGACGACCATGTGGCCGCCATTCTGCGAAATGGCGCCGCTACCGCCAACGATCGTCCCGCCCGTAGGCAAGTCGGCGGCCAGCACCGCACCGCTACCCAGCAGGCCGACGGCGGCCAGGAAGCCGACCATGCCGCCGCGCTTGCCACGGGAGGTCGAGTGTTCTGCAACGGCTACGAACGCCTGATCGGCATCGCTCCAGACAAGGCGATAGAGATGATTCAACGAAGCGCGCTTCATGGAGTGCTCCTAAATTTTGTAATGGGCTGCAATGGGCAGATCAGAATGCGTAAGAGGCTTGAACCCACGCGCGCCAGTCGCTGGCACGGCTATCGGCGTCCAGGCCGGATGCGCTGCGCCCCGGGTTGTTGTCCAGGGTCCGCGCGACGGCCGTGCGCACACTGAAATTGCCAGCCCATAGGTTGGCGCCGACCCCGACGGCATGCAGGTCATACCGGTTGGTATCACCGGCGTTGTTGATCGAGCCTGGCCAGGTGTCCTGATGCAGCCAGATACGGCCGGTATCGACAAAGCCCAACCCCTGCAACACGACACCGGGCAGGTTCAGAGCGATATTGCGGCGCAGTTCCAGGGTGGCCAGCCAGCCCTGGTCACCGGACGCTTCGCCAACCGGATAGGCACGCACGCCGGCTGGGCCACCGAGCAGGAATTTCTCCGAAGAGTCGAGGTTGTCGCTGGCCCATTGCGCCGAGACGCCGCCAAACAGCGTCCAGGGGCTGGATGCGCCCAGGCTTTGCAGGCGAGAGACGCGCAGATTCAGCTTGTTGAAGCTGCCATCGCTGCCGGCACTTACGCGGTCGGCGAATTGATCGTCACGGTTGCCGGAGAGATCCAGCTCCCCCATGGTCAGCGCCAGCATGGCGTCGGTCACCCCGCCTCCGCCCAGGGAGTCGAAGCGGTTGCCGCTCATGGCCAGAATGACGTTGTTCAACTCGCGATCGCGCAAGTTGATGCCTATGGCCTCATCCTCGAGGGCCTTGTATTCGTAGGTGGCCGACAGGTTCAGGTTCTGCAGCCGCGAGCGAATCACCGGGTAGCTGAGACCCAGCGACCCACTGCGAGCGTTGCCGCGCAGATCCAGGGGCCGGAACTGTTCTTGGTCGACCTCATAGCGCAGGTAGGAGCCCGCTGCATTCAGGCGCAGCCCCGACGCATTCAGCGGCAGGCTGTAGGACGCACCGACGATATCGGTGCCGGTGCTCTTGCTCAGACCAATGCTCAACTGATCGCCGATGCCCAGCGGATCATTGAGGCTGACCTGGCCGTTGGCACGAGCGGTACCCGTGCTCCGATTGCCATAGTTGTCCGTGGACAAGTTGCCTGATACGAGCGGGCCTTTCCTGGCATTGATCAGCAGTCGGCTGGTGCCAGGTTCGGACCCCATGTCCAGTGCCGACTGAGCGCTGACGCCCGGCTGATCGTTGATCAGCAACAGCGCTCGCTCCAGGTCTTCGGCGCGCAACACCTTATTTTCTGGCAGAGCAGATTCGGCGATCCGGCGCAGGCGCTCGGGACTGCTACGGGTGTCGCTGTTGACCTCGATACGCGAGGCGTCGGACTGCAGGCGGCCTTTGACGAGCGCGATCTCCAATTCGCCGTCGGTCAAATCCTGGCGAGGCAGGTAAGCGCGTGCCAACACGTAGCCACGGCCGCGCAAGTAACGGGTCAGGCTCTCGACCAATTGCTGCAGGCCTGCATGGTCCAGGGTCTTGCCCAGCACCGGCTTGGTCAGTTCCGTGAGGTTCTCGGCCCCGGCCAGTTCGGTGTCGCCACTGAAGCGAATGGCCTTGAGTTGTACGCGCAAGCCAGAATTCGTTGCGCTGCCTTTGGTACCGGAAGGCAACTCGAACGCGGCAGGCGGTTGAGTGGAACCTGGCTCGGAAGGCCGCGTCTGCTGATGCTCGTTGAGCAGCTGTCCTGCATCGGGCAACGTCTGCGCAATCGCTATCTGCGCGGTTCCGGAACCGGCCAGCACAACAGCGCAATACAGCAGATGCTTGCCCGCGCGAACGGAATCCTTGTAAGGAACTGGCATCGTACAACTCCATGAAAATTGGGAAACCACCCGCCAGCCGTAGCTGGGGATGAAGAGCCCGCGGAGTCTAATCACGCGCCGAACAGGTCGATTTTGCATGGCCGGACGGATGTTTTGCTGCAGCGGATATCGCGCATGAAATCCGCAAAAAAGGCGAAAAACCTAGAGAGATGCCCCACTCGAGGGGTCATGGCACCTAAGTGCGGTGGGGAATCACCAGCCGGTCGGTCAGTGGCTTACGGACCCGCGCGCATCCGGCGCGTCAGTAGCGGCCGCGTAATGAAACCCCAACGCTGCGCGGCGTACCTGGCAGGGCCCCGTAGTCCCCGGAGCCGAGCGTGGCGTAGAAGGCACTGGCGTAATCCTGATCGAAGAGGTTGCGCGCCCACAACTCGACCGCCCAGCCCTGATCAGAACGCCCTACCCCGAGGCGCAGGTCAGTCAGACCATAGGCAGACTGGTAGCTGCCTTCGCCTCGCTCCAGCACCCCGTAGTAGCCGCTTCGCCAGGCATAATCGATGGCACCGAACAGCTCCAGGCCGGAAACCAGCGGCCTGCGATAGTCGATCCCGGTGGAAAGGCTCCACCGCGGCGCGTTGAACAGCTGCTTACCTGACAGGTCGCACGACACCCCGTCGCTCTCGGGAGGACAGGGAGCGTTGTCGAAGGAACGGTAGCGCGCATCGCTCAATGCCAGCCCCAGCCGCCACCCGATCTGCGAGGTGAGTTGCAGACGGCCATCGGCCTCGATGCCGCGCAGACGTACCTTGCCGACGTTGATCAAACTGTCGCGCAACGGCGGGGATAGCTCATCGGCCGGCTCGCTGTTACTGAGCGCCTGGTAGTCGTCAACGTCGGTCTGATAAATCGCCACGTCGAGCGAGGCACGCTCGTCCCACCAGAGGCTCTTGATGCCCACTTCAACTGCCGTCGCGCGCTCGGCGTCGAACACCGGGGCAATGGCATCGCCGGTCACCTCCAGGTTGATGCCACCGGCCTTGTAGCCCCTCGACCACCGGGCATAGCCAACCAGGGCTTCGCTGAGCTGGTAGCTGACCGCCAACTGCCCGGACAGGTTGTTTTCCGCAACGCGGTTGCTTCGTGCGTAAGCACCGCCCAGGGCGATATCACGCAGCCGTTTGCCGCCCAATTGCGATACCAGGTCAGCGCCCAGCGGGGCCAGGCCACTGACGCTTCGGGTAATTTCGCCACGCTTGCGCTCGCGGCTATAACGCAGCCCGGGGGTAATGGCCAGGCGCTCCGTGGGGCGCCAAGTGAACTGGCCGAACACGGCCTGGGTGTCGCTGTCCTGCCCGCCGCGAAAGTGCTGCTCGGCACCCTGCAACAGCGAAGGTGGCACCATGCCGGGAGTGATGCCACGATCAGTGACTTGCTTCTGGTCGCCCAGAAAGAAAGCCGCGGCATCACGACCGAACGCCACGTCGACGTCCCGCTGTAGCCGCTGTTGCAGGTAGTAGACGCCAAGCACATAGTCGAAACGCTCGCCCAGTGACTGCGCCAGGCGCAGCTCCTGGCTGAATTGGTGATGATCGAGCTGTACCGCCGAACGCGCTACCGAGAGCGGCATGCTGTCAGCGTCATGGCGGCTGTCATAAGACCAATCGCGATAGCCGGATAGGCTGGTCAGCGTGAGATCGTTGTCCAGGTAGTTATCGAGTTGCAGCGTCAAGCCGCGCTGCAGTGTTTGCAGGCGATTGCCATCGTTTTGCTCGACACGGCGGGCAAACGGCGAGGCCGGCAAGGGTTGGTAGCCGACGAACGCTGCTCGCTGCCGCGTCATGCTGCTCAGGTGGCTGGCAGCAAGAACCGCACTCTCATCCTGCAGCGCATAGTCGCCGATCAGCCTGGCGCTGAACCGCTCGTTTGGCATCCATAGCAGCTGACCGCGAAACCCTTGGCGATCCTGTTCATTAAGCCGCTCGCCGTTGAAGCGATTGTCGATATCACCGTCTCGGCTTACCTCGAAAACACTCAACCGGCCTGCCAGTTCGTCGTCAATCAACGGACCCGAAACACTTGCACGGTAGTGGCGCAAACCATCCTGGCCTATCCGGATTTCCCCCTGCCCTTGATTGACGAAGCTCGGCATACGGCTTGTCAGGTTGATGGCGCCAGCGGTGGCATTCTTGCCGTACAGCGTGGCCTGCGGCCCGCGCAGAATCTCGACACGCTCGATATCGCCGAAATCCAGCGGGGTCATGCCCTGGCGGCCCAGGTAAACACCGTCGAGAAATACTGCAACGCTACCGTCGAGCCCATCGTTGGCGGAGCTCGTGCCCAACCCCCGGATACCGATGGCGGCATAACGCGGGTTGGGGGCGCTCAACATCAGGCCGGGAACACGCTGCGCCAATGCGCCCAGATCGGCATCATGCAATCGATCACCCTCGATTACCGAAACGCTGGCAGGCACCCGCTGGTTCGGTTCTTCGCGATGGCTGGCGCCGACGACGTTTACCGCCTCGAGCTCCACAGCCAGGGTGATGCCGGGAAGCGCAAGCAGCATGCACAAGGATGTTCTCGCAACGCCCCTCACATCGCCTCCTGAGGTGCACTGGCGAGGCGGCTCAGGTTATCCACGCGGGCCAGCAAATCCCTGCTCGAAGCAGGCTTGAGCAGTGTGTCATCGAAGCGCAGGCTCCCTGGCATATCCATGGGTCGCAACGCAGGCACAGCCGAATACAGCAGTACGGGCAGTGCCGGCCAGCGCGCGCGTAGGTGGCTCAATAATTCCCAGCCATCCATGCCCGGCATGCGCATGTCGGAAATCAGCAAATCGAAGCTTTCGCATTCCAATTGCTCCAGAGCCTGTTCAGCACTGGCAGCTGTTTGCACCTCGAATTCGTAGCCCGCCAACAGATCGCTGACCCACTCGCGATTTTGCGGCAAATCATCGACGATCAGGACTTTGCGCCCACTGCCGTCGACCTGCACGCCATGGTTCTCGACGAAACTGCTGTCGAGGTCCTCTTCGCTGGCACAGGCTAGCGGCAACTGAAAGCTGAACCGACTACCTTTCGGCTCCAATCGCTGCAGCTCGAGCTCGCTGCCCATGATTTGCAGGAGCTGAGTGACGATCGACAACCCCAGGCCGCTGCCATCGTAGCCCTCTACCCCCTGCCCACGCTGGAACGGCTTGAGCAGTCGCTCTGGAGACTGGGCGTCTATGCCGATACCGCTGTCGCTGATGCTGAAGTACAGAAGCACTTGTCCAGGTGAGGTCTGCTGACAGGTCACTTCGAAAACGATCACGCCGTCATGGGTGAATTTCGCCGCGTTGCCGAGCAGGTTCAACAGCACCTGACGCAGGCGACGGAAGTCAGCTCGCACCAGGGCAGGCAGGTCGTCGGCGAAGCAGCAGCCAAAGCGGTTGTTCTGCCGCGACGCCAGGAAGCCGGCCTCCTCTTCCAGCTCCTGCAGAAAACCGTACAGGTATCCGGGTGCCAATGTGAGCTCCAGCTGTTGCAACTCACTCTTGGAAAATTCCAACAACTCATCGATCAGATCCAGCTGTTGGCGCGCATTGCGCTCGACCTTGTTCGGGAAGTCGTCAACGACGCCGGCCCGCGCCATGCGCGCATAGTCGATGATGCTCACCAGCGGTGAGCGCAAGTCATGGCTGATGCGTGCCATCAACGAACTACGCGCTCGCAGCGACTCATTCAACTGCCCGGTACGGATGGCGACGGTGTTCTCCAGGCGCTCCTGCTCTTCACGCTGCTGATTCTCGAGCGCCGTTAATGCGTGCCGCTCGCGGCGCCGGCTACGAACCACCTCGGTGACCAGGGTACACACCAGAATGGCCACACCCGGCAAGGTGGAAGACAGGCTGAGAACGCTCGCGCGGGCCTGCCAGGGCAGCGTGTCGAGCTGCAGGACATAGCGGACCACGAATTGCACCAACATGAATAGCGGCACGGCCCACGCCATCCAGCTCAGTTGCAAACCGCGCCGCCAGGCGACGAGCAGCGTTGCCGGTAAAAGGAGGTAGGCCGCCACGCGCGTACACAACTCGGAGATCGGCCTTCCTTGTACGGAGTCGACAAGAAGCCCCCAGAGGCAGGCAGCAGCGAACGCGATCAGTACACCGTGATAAAGCCATCCCCAGACTGGCGGCAGATGCCGCACCTGCAGCAACTCACGGGCGTAGGCCAAAAAACATAAGAACGACAGGATACTGAGCGCCGACCATAGTGGCAGGCTCCACTGCATCAACCCCGGCCACAGGATCAGGTACCCGCTCGCGACCACGGTCACCAGTACATAGGAAAAGACGGTTGCCGCATGCACGGCCAGCAGGCGCGAACGCACAATCCAACCGACCACCAGGCTGAAGGGCACTATCAGCAGCACGATGCCAAGGGTGATGCCGTCAGCCAGCGAAACCCATTGCCTATCCCGTAGCAGCGTCGTCTCGTCCCACAGGACTGGTTGCAGCAGCAACAGGGTCGGCGTGCTGATGCGCACCAATACCTGGACACGCTCGCCGGGTTGTACCAGCAGCTCGAATACCGGCTGCCGTTCCGCCACTGGCCACTGCTCCAGCGGGTAAGCCGCTCCCGCGACCTGCCTGCTCCAGGTGCCGCGGTCAAGGACATGCACCTGGATGTCATGCAGGCGGGGCTCGCCCACCGTAAGCCAGCGGCGACATGCCTGTGAATGGCCGTTGTACAGCTCGAACTTGAGCCAGTAGGCCGAATGGCTGTACTCCTGGCCAAGCAACTCGGGCGTTGCAGCCTGAAAACGAAACTCAGGCAACGCCAACACCTGTGCGGCGTCGAGCCGGGCACTGAGGTCCTCGAAGATCTTTGCCTGGGGCGCGAGATCCACGCGCGAGGCCTGACAAACATCCAGCGCCCACGCCGACGAAGCAAACGACAGGAGCAGGCAGAAAATCCCGGTGGTGCAGCCAGGCCTGCGCAACCGCACGCTAGAGAACAAGGGAGCGACCTGGAGGAACCAGCAGATGAGGCGAGCCGACATCAGCGGGTCATTGCCGATTTTCGTCGGTGGCGTGGCGGCTGTCTCTGGCCTGTGCTTGCTGGCGATACTGACTGGGGGTCATGCCGACACGCTCGCGAAAGGCCGTGGTGAAGTTGCATGCGCTTCGAAAGCCGACCTGATCGGCGATGTCCTGGATGTCCATCGCACTGTCGCTCAGCAATTCCTGGCCTCGTCTTATCCGTACTTCGCGGATGTAGGCGAATACGGTACTGCCCAGGTGCTCACGAAAAATGCTCGACAGGCGTTTCTCATGGGTGCCGGCCTTGCGGGCAATTTCTGCCAGCGAGGGCATTTCCGCCAGGTTCTGCGTGATCACCCGCATGGCGACCCGCAGTGACACCTCTTCCTGATTCGCCGGTTCAACGACACCAGCGCTTGGAGCCACCGCAGGCTCGCGCCATGACAGCTGCAGGTGAATACGGATACGCGCCAGGATTTCCTGGGGATCGCAGCTCTTGAGGACATAGTCCACGCTGCCTAGCGTCAACCCTTCAACACGTTCTTCCACCGCGCCGGCAGAGGTGAGGAAGATCACCGGGGTTCGCTGCGTCTCAGCCGCTTCGCGCAACAGGCGGCAGAGGGCGAAACCATCCATTCCCGGCATGCGCACATCAAGCAGAATGAGATCAGGTTTCAGCGCCAGGGCACGCTGATAACCCTGACGAGGATCGCTGGCCATCGAAAGACGCCAGGGCTGCTGACGCAGCAGGCCGACGATACCGCGCAACTCCTCAGGAGAGTCGTCTATGACAAGGATATGCGGTGCATTATTGAAATTGTTCTGCATGACTTCGTCCATCGGCGACATGGGCTCGGCAGGCGCTCCATCATGAGTCGCTGCATATCCTTCTAAGCAAAAGCGTCGTCCGCCACGGCAAAAGGCCCACTATCAATAGCGCGCTAAGATAACGCAAAGCCGTGTAGATAAACATGATGCCGCGTCCCACATACGACCACAGGTCGTCCCAAAAACCAGCCCACACCTCACCTCTGTTGGCAGCCAATCTGGCAGACCTGTATTGGCTGGTGCACGTTGTCCAGGCCGGTAGCTTTTCTGCTGCGGCGCTGCGCACCGGAATGGCCAAGTCCAATCTGAGCAGGCGCATCATCCAGTTGGAAAAGCGCATGGAGGTGCAGCTACTGATCAGAAAACCAGGCGCCCTCCACCTTACCCCTACGGGCTCACGCATTTACCAGCATGCTCTGGAAATGCTCCACGCCGCCGAGGCCGTGGAGAAAATCGCCAGGCAGGCAACCGGCGTTCCCCGCGGCCCATTGCATCTTTCGGCACCGGGGGTACTTTCGCCGTGGCTGTATGGCTGTCTGCGCGCCTTCACAGCGGCCTACCCCGATGTGGCGCTGCGCGTTACCGAAGCGGATCACCTTACCGACCTGGCAAGCAATCACCTGGATGTCTCGCTCAGCTTCTGCGATGTACCAGGCGACAGTGATGACGTGGTCTCCAGACCGCTGGCCGCACTGGAAATGACCATCGTCGGTACCGAGGAGCTCGTCGAACGACTTGGCAATCCCTCACACCTGTCGGACGTCGCGGGTCACAGCCTGCTGGTGTCGATATCACCAGCCAGGATGCGACATCGGGTATCGATGGCGGGCGAGCCCTTGCCTGAGGGCGCCGCCCTCTATGCGAGCAGCTATCAGGCCGTGCTCAACGGCGCGCGTGCCGGCCTGGGCCTGGCATCCGTTCCACTACATGGCTGTATCGCCGACTTGCAGGCGGGCAATTTGCGCCGCGCTTGCTCCGCTCACCGCCCGGTAGCAGCGAAACTCTACGCCCTGATGAATCCTCACCGAAGCATCACCCCGGCTGCCCGCGCTCTGGTCAGCCATCTGCGGTGTTCACTGATGGACGAGACGATCACCGGCATCAGCGCCCTGGATGACGATATCGCCACCGACCAGTGACCGGGTCCAGGGGGGGCAGCCCACCACGCCGACAGGGGTTAAGCCAGCTATTTCGAACAATCACGGCCTATGTTCTTTGCCCATAGCACCATCTGACGCGATCCGCGTGATCGTGATAAAGGAAAAAGCGCTAGAAACGAGGCATAGAAACTAAAAACCCAGCGCAGGGCCGGGCTTCAAGCGTTCGGTGGCAGCGCTGATCAGTCGTTTTTCTCAGCACTCTGCTGGCCGTCGTCCAGCGCCTCCCGGTCGTCGGCAGGTGACCTCGAGTCGGCATCGCGTTCGGCTTCCGACTGCACGGCGTCTTGCTCCTGCTTCGAACCATGCCCCTGTGTAGCGCTGCTGACGGACGGGCCTTGATAGGGGGCTGCCGGGCCGTTGTTCTCTTCGATTGTCATAGCGGATCTCCCAAGTCGGCGCAGAGCGTCTGCGCTTACTAGGTTGGTAAAACCGGACCGGGCGAAGTGCCCTTCCGTCGACAGACGGCAAGCACAGCTGCCACCGCGCACCCTCGCCTTGCTAAGCAGATAATTTATGGCTGTGCTACTGGCCGTGCACCCAACAGACCATTTCCGATCGAAGGCCCGGCTTTCTTGATAAACTCCCTCGGCGGCGCAGCCGATCCGTATCGGCTACCTGCCCCGGCGTCTTGGCACGCGACATGGCGTCTGCACGCTATCCCGCGAACGATTGCACATGCCGCCTTCATGATGCCTCAGGCCAAAACGCCAGCCGTGCCTTACTTGCACCGAACAGACTTGAGCAAAATGCCCTCAGAATTATCCGCACTGCCCGCCGATACCGGTCACACGCTGTCCCGCCGCTTCTCCGTGGCGCCGATGATGGATTGGACCGATCATCACTGCCGGTATTTTCTGCGCCAGCTGTCGCAGCGCGCGCTGCTGTATACCGAGATGGTCACCACCGGTGCGTTGCTGCACGGCGATACCCAACGGTTTCTGCATTACCACGAGACCGAGCATCCGCTCGCCCTGCAGCTGGGCGGCAGCAATCCGGCGGATCTGGCTGCTTGCGCGCGCCTTGCCGAGCGGGCCGGTTACGACGAGGTCAACCTGAACGTCGGTTGCCCCAGTGACCGCGTGCAGAACAACATGATCGGCGCCTGCCTGATGGCCCACCCGGCCCTGGTCGCCGAGTGCGTCAAGGCGATGCGCGATGCGGTGAGCATCCCGGTCACGGTCAAGCACCGCATCGGTATCGACGGGCGCGACAGCTACGCAGAACTCTGCGATTTCGTTGGCCAGGTGCGCGATGCCGGCTGCCGCAGCTTCACGGTGCATGCGCGCATCGCCATCCTCTCGGGCCTGTCGCCCAAGGAAAACCGTGAGGTTCCGCCGCTGCGCTACGACGTCGCTGCCCAGCTCAAGCAGGATTTTCCCGAGCTGGAGCTGGTGCTCAACGGCGGCATCAAGTCGCTCGAGGCTTGCAAGCAGCACCTGCAGACCTTCGACGGGGTGATGCTGGGCCGCGAGGCCTACCACAACCCATACCTGCTGGCCGAAGTGGACGGGCAGTTGTTCGGCAGCGGCCGTGCGCCGATCAGCCGCCTTGAGGCGATGCTTGCCATGCGCCCCTACATCGAGCGGCACATGGCTGCTGGCGGGCTGATGCATCACATCACGCGGCATATGCTCGGCCTGGCTCAGGGCTTTGCCGGGGCGCGGCGCTTTCGTCAGCTGCTGTCGGCAGACATCCACAAGAGCAACCAGCCGCTGGCCATTTTCGACCAGGCAGCCGAACTCTTGCAGGGCCGTTGAGATGAGCACGGCAGATAGACTGCCGTGCCAGCAGTTGAGCGGCAACTGAGCCTCAGGTAAGGTCGTGGCATCCGAATCGACAAGGCTGCGCCATGACCTCCAAGCTGGATCAACTCAAGCAGTTCACCACCGTGGTTGCCGATACCGGCGACATCGACGCCATCGCCCGACTCAAGCCGGTGGACGCCACCACCAACCCCTCGCTGCTGCTCAAGGCCGCCGCACTGCCCCGCTATGCCGAGCTGCTCAAGCAGGCGGTGGCGGCGAGCAACGGCGATGTCGACCTGGCCAGCGACCGCTTCGGCGTGACCGTGGGCCGGGAAATCCTGCAGGTGATCCCCGGGCGCATTTCCACCGAGGTGGATGCCCGCCTGTCCTTCGACACCCAAGCCACCCTGAGCCGTGCCAAGCGCCTGGTCGAGCTGTATGAAGAGGCTGGCGTCAGCCGCGAGCGCATCCTGATCAAGATCGCCTCGACCTGGGAAGGCATTCGTGCCGCCGAGCAACTGGAAAAGTCCGGCGTGCAGACCAACCTGACCCTGCTCTTCTCCTTCGCCCAGGCGCGTGCCTGCGCCGATGCCGGTGCCTTTCTGATCTCGCCGTTCGTGGGGCGCATCTACGACTGGTACAAGAAGGCCGAAGGCCGTGACTACGTTGGCAGCGAAGACCCCGGCGTACAGTCCGTGACGCGCATCTACGACTACTTCAAGGCCCAGGGCCACAAGACAGTGGTCATGGGCGCGAGCTTCCGCAATGTCGGGCAGATCGAGCAACTGGCCGGCTGCGATCGCCTGACCATCAGCCCCGAGCTGCTGCAGCAACTGGCCGACGACAACGGCCCGCTGGAGCGCAAGCTCGATAGCGAAGTGTCCGGGCACAGCGAAGCGCGGATCAGCGAGAGCCAGTTCCGCTGGGACATGAACGAAGACGCCATGGCCACCGAAAAGCTTGCCGAAGGCATCCGCGGGTTTGCTCGCGACCAGGAAAAACTGGAAAAGCTGCTCGTCGCCAACCGCTGACCCTGAAAACGAAAAACGGGGCGTCGACCGTGTCGGCGCCCCGTTTTTTATGGCCGGGAATCAGGGATGCTGTTCGAGCGCACTCACCAGGTCATGGAAGGCCGCACGGTTCGACTCGTTCAGGCCCATGAGGATGCGATGCGCCTCCAGCACGTGGGCACGCACCACGTCTTCGGACTGATCCTGCGACGGCAGGTCGGCCAGGCAATTCGGGCATTCGTAAGGCTGGTCGATGATGTTGAACACCTGATCGAAGCCCATCGATTGCAAAAGCCGCGTGATGTCGGCGTGGGTGGTCACCACGGTCGGCAGCAGACCAACCTTCTGCCGCGACAGAATCGACAGCTTGGCCAGCAGCCCCAGGGTGGTACTGTCGATGCTGCGCGTTTCCGTCAGGTCGATGACGATGGCGGAAAAATTCAGCGCAGTGAAGATTTTCTCGATCGTGGAATCCAGCGCCGAACACAGGGTCAGGCGCACTTCACCGATAAACTTCAGGACGAAGGTGCCATCCTGCTCGGCAAACTGGATTCTACCGGGGCTTATCCCAGGATTCATGCAAGGTTCCTGCTTAACACCAGCAAGGCGATATCATCCGGCATCTCCGCCAGATTGGCCAGTCCAAACACGCTACGCAACCCATCCAGGGTTCCACCTGCCTGGCTGACCAGCTTGGGCAGCAAGGCTTCTTTTTCCTGCAAGTTTTCGCCGTCCAGCAAGTCGAGGATGCCGTCGGACAACAGCGTCAGGCTGAACGATTCGGGCAGGTCGATTTCCAGGTTGTTGTACTCGGCCTCCTTGAACAGACCGACCGGCAAGCCGCGGCCCTCCAGGTAATAGGCCTGGTCACCGGTGTACATCACCGGCAGCGGCAGGTGGCCGCCGATGCTGTAGGTCAGCCGGTTGGATTCTTCATCGATCACCCCGCCGAGCATGGTCACGTGCTTGCCCAGCTTGCAGTTGATCAGGCCACGGTTTATATGGCTGAGCACGTCCGATGGCTTGAACTCGGGCAGCATGCCGTTGCGTCGCGACTCGTAGAGCAGGCGCGTGGTCATGAATTTGAGCAGCACGGTGACGAAGGCCGACGAGGCACCATGGCCGGAAACGTCCGCCAGGTAGAAAGCCACGCGGCGTTCGTCGACCCGGAAGTAGTCGACGAAGTCACCGGACAGGTAGAGCGACGGGATGATCTGGTGGGCGAAAGACAGGCCCTCGTCTTCCCACGGGGTGACCGGCAGCATGTTCATCTGCACCTGGCGCCCGGCGTTCTGGTCCTCCTGCAACAGATGCAGGCTGGCCTGCAGCTCGCGGTTGGCGGTTTCCAGCTTCTCCCGGTAGCGCTCGTTCTCCTGGCGCAGGTGCACACGATCCAGCGCCCGATGCACCGAATGCTCGAGCACGGCCAGGTCTTCGAGGGGCTTGATCAGGTAGTCGGCAGCACCCAGGCGCAACGCCTCGACCACATCGGTCATCACTCCCGCGCCGGAGACCACGATGATTGGCGCAGAGACTTCCAGCGCATTGATGCGGCGGATCAGCTCGAGGCCGTCGACCTGCGGCATGCGTAGATCGCAAATGACCAGATCGGGCCGCTCGCGCTCGAACACTTCGAGACCTTGCAGGCCGTTGCTGGCCAGCAGGATGTTGAAGCCGCTGTCTTCCAAGTAGGCTGCAATGCTGGCGCGGACGACTTCGTCGTCATCGATCAGCAGCAATGTGGCACTGGTTTTGTGCATGGGGTGTCCAGGCAAACTGCGCCGGGGATGGTTAGCGTAAACGCAGCCAACGACCTGCGCGGGTACACGGTTCGCGTCAAGGCGCAGACGGTACTCCCATCCTCAGCGCGATTCAACAGGCGACGTTGCCGCCGAGCTGCTTTACACCTTAAATGGACGAGGGTTATAAGAACCGCAACAAAGCCCCGACCTTCAATGAGGATAGCCTGATGAGCCAGAATGATCGTGATTACACGGAAAAGCGCGATTACATTCGCATGCGCCTGGAAACCCAGGTAACGCTTAATCACGGCGGCCAGTCGGTCCCGGCACTGTGTAGGGACCTGTCGAGCACCGGCATGCAAATCGAGGCGCAGTGCCAGGCCAAGATCGGCGACAGAGTAAGTGTGCTGATCCCGTCTAGCCATGATTCGCTCAAGGGGCTGGAAACCGAAGCGGAAGTGGTCAGAGTGACGGACCTGGAAGATGGCCGGCAGATTCTCGGCCTTGCCGTCACCTCGATGAGCTGAAACAAGCAGTAACGTGATGGAGCCCGCCTCCATCACGTTCGTATCAAGCCCGCTGCCTTGCGGCAGCTGCCTGTTGCGTTTCTAGAAGTCGTCTTCCACATCACCATCGCGCACGCGGAACTCGCGGTTCTGCAGGTAGGCGTTACGGATGAAGATGTACTTGTCGCCGCTGACCATGCGTTCGGCATCCAGCAGGCTGGCGCGGGTATCGACCACATTGACGCCACGCAGCACGTTGCGCGTCGGCACATGATCGATATGGGGGTATGGCGTCAGGTAGCTGTCGGGGATCTTGGCCGGCGCGTCACGCAGCGAGCTCGGGCCAAGCAGCGGCAGCACCAGGTACGGGCCGCTTTGCACGCCCCACGCACCCAGGGTCTGGCCGAAGTCTTCGTCGCTGCGCTGCAGGCCCATGCGGGTGGCAACGTCGAAGAAGCCCAGGCCGCCCAGAGTGGTGTTGAACAGCAGGCGGCTGGTATCGACACCCGCATCGTGAATCTTGCCCTGCAGCAGGTTGTTGGCCAGGTTGCCGACTTCCCACATGTTGCGGAATACGTTGTGCACGCCGGTTTCGACGAATTGCGGGGTCACCTTGCGATAACCCTGGGCCAGCGGCTTGAGGGCATAGGTATCGACGGCATCGTTGAAACGAAAGACGGGGCGGTTGAATGACTCCCAGGGGTCTTCCGTTGCCGCCTGGCCTGCCAGCGGCAGCGCCATCAGACCGGCGCAGGCCAGCATCCGACCAAGGCTGGCGATCCAATCGGGTCCAATCAAACGCATTGTCTATCTCCTGGGCTATGGGCGCAGCCTGTCCGGCGGCAGCGCCGTAGTATAAAGCCGTCTGCCGGCAATAGGCAGCGCGCCGTGGCGCCTGGGACGCGCTTCACGCTACCGCGTGTCTGGTGAAGGACTCATGTCACGCCATCGTCACATTGGCTTGCCATCGTGGGCGCGATCATCGCCAGGGAACGACACCCATGCCTCAGCCCGCGTTTTGCGCCGCCACCTCTCCCTTCACGGCCATCCTCTTCGGCCTGTCCGGCTGCCTGGTGGACTTCGGCGCACGCAGTGCGTCCCTGAGCGGCCAGCGCCATCTGGCGCTGGTCCGTGAAGGGGGTGGCGCGGCCCGGCAGCCAATCGGCAGCCTGGAGTTGGACAGTTGCGCCGAACCGACTCCTGGCGCACTGAGCACCCTGCGCAGCCTGCACGACCAGCACGTGCCCTGTGCCTGGCTGGACGAGTTGCCGGAAAGCCTGACCCAGAAGCTGGCGAGTCGCCTGCCCGAGTGGCTGGCGGCCTCCCCGCCCTGCACCCAACGCAACTGGCCGGCACCGGATGCCTGCTGGCAGGCCCTGGCCGCATTGCAGATCGAACGCCTGGAGGGCTGCGTGCTGGTCAGCGGCGAGCCGCGCCTTATCCAGGCCGGCCTCAATGCAGGCCTGTGGACCGTGGGCCTGGCCGCCTGCGGCTCGCTGGCAGGCTACGCGCTGGCTGACTGGCAGGTGCTCGACGAGCGGCAACGCGAGCGCCTGCGCGCTGACGCCACCCTTTCGCTTTACCGGCTCGGCGCTCATTCGGTGATCGACCAGCTCACCGACCTGCCCGCCTGCCTCGAACACCTGCAGATCCGTCGCAGTAAGGGCGAGAAACCCTGACCTCCCAGCTGAGCTAGGCTGAGTACGAATTACTGACCTTTCGTCGCGCCGTACGGTCAATTGTCTTGCCTATCAAGAGAGGGAGAGCCCCATGCCTGCGAACCATCTGCAGCAGCAACTGGAAGAGCTGCGCAAGCAATTGGTCGAACATCCGCCGGAAAACGAAGAAGATCGCGAGTCGCTCGAACTGCTCGCCCGCGACATCGAGCTGCAACTGGCCGCGCAACCGGTGACCACACCTGATGCCTCGCTGGTCGATGGGGTCAACCTGGCGGTGGAACGCTTCGAAGTGAGCCACCCGACCCTCGCCGGAAGCCTGCGCAACATCATGCAGACCCTGGCCAATATGGGAATCTGATCCCAGGTGCCACAAACGAAAAACCAGCCTGATGGCTGGTTTTTTGTTTGTGGCGCCATCCTCACCGATCGACACGCGGCAGCGGGCGCCCGCCTATTGCCGAACCAGACGCCGGTTCGCCGGCATCTCTGCCAGCGTGGTGCGGTACGGGTTGATATCCAGGCCGCCGCGGCGCACATAGCGCGCGTAGACGGTCAGGTACTCGGGCTGCAGGCACTGCTGCAGATCCAGGAAGATGCGCTCCACGCACTGCTCGTGGAAATCCGCGTGCTGGCGGAAACTCACCAGATAGGCCAGCAGGCTTGCCGGATCCAGAGCCGCACCGCGGTACTCGACCACCACACTGCCCCAATCCGGCTGGCCGGTGACCGGGCAATTGGACTTGAGCAGATGGCTGTGCAGGCGCTGCTCGACGATTTGCGTCGGGTCGCAGTCCAGCAGCTCCGGTTGTGGCGCGGCGTAATTGCTGATGCTGACATCCAGGTCATCGATACAACTGCCCGGCAGTGCGTTCAGCCCTTCCCGGGCGGCTTCGTCCAGGCTGCGCACCCGCACCGTCACCGGCTTGCCGGCGGTCGCCGAGAGGTCCTGCTCCAGCACCTCGACCAACGCCTGCGCAGTGGCGAACACCGACTGGTTCAGCGAGTTCAGGTACAGCTTGAACGACTTGGACTCGATGATATTCGGCGAGTCGGCCGGAATCGCGAACTCGCCGATGGCCACCACCGGTTTGCCCGACGGTAGCAACCATGACAGCTCGAAGCAGTTCCAGTAATCCACGCCGCGGTACGGCAGCGTCTCGGCGCTCAGGCCCAGCTCGGCCCATTTAGCGGCGCGGGGAATGGGAAACAGCAGTTCGGGCGAATAAGTGGCGATGTACTCGCTGCTTTTGCCCAACGGCGAATGTTCCACGGAATTCATGAGGCGTTACCTGCGATCCAACGGGTGCGGCATGGCTGCCGCGCGGGAAAAATGGCGGGCTGATCAGCCCAGTTCGGCGACCAGCTTGGCCAGCGCGGCGGCCGGATCGGCGGCCTGGCTGATCGGCCGGCCGATCACCAGGTAATCGGAACCGGCATCCAGTGCCTGGCGCGGAGTGAGAATACGGCGCTGATCGTCCTGCGCGCTGCCGGCTGGGCGAATACCTGGCGTCACCAGTTGCAGCGCCGGTTGCGCAGCCTTGAGGGCAGGCGCCTCGAGCGCCGAGCAGACCAGGCCATCCATGCCGGCCTTTTGCGCCAGGGCGGCCAGGCGCAATACCTGCTCCTGCGGCTCGATATCCAGGCCGATGCCGGCCAGATCCTCGCGCTCCATGCTGGTCAGCACGGTCACCCCGATCAGCAGCGGCACCGGACCGTTGAAGGTATCCAGCACCTCGCGGCAGGCGCTCATCATGCGCAGGCCGCCGGAACAGTGCACATTGACCATCCACACGCCCATCTCGGCGGCCGCCTTGACCGCCATGGCCGTGGTGTTGGGGATGTCGTGGAATTTCAGGTCGAGAAACACCTCGAAGCCACGGTCACGCAAGGTGGCGACGATGTCCGACGCGCAGCTGGTGAACAGCTCCTTGCCGACCTTGACTCGGCACAACCTGGGATCGAGCTGGTCGGCCAGGGCAAGTGCGGCCTCCCGGGTCGGGAAATCCAGGGCAACGATGATCGGGGTCTGGCACGCGGACATGAGCAACTCTCGAGCAGGAAATTCGGCGCGCATTGTAGCGCAAGCGATTGCCGATGGGGGTTGCAACGACGGCTGGGCCAGGGCCTGTTAACACTGGCGCGCAAGCTGCGCCGCCAGCAGTACGCCTTCGCCGCGCTGACAGGCGATGCGGATGGCGCGCAAGCCCAGCCAGTCGGCCAGGCGCCTTACCGCGCCGGCCAGTGCCGCGATGCCGTCCTCGTTCAATCCGGGGGGCTGCTCGTGCACCGCATGGATTGCCAGGCATCCCTGACTGCGCTCGGCGCGCACGTCCAGCCGCGCGACGATCCGCTCGCCGAACAGAAACGGCAGCACGTAATAGCCATACAC
Source organism: Pseudomonas sp. URMO17WK12:I2 (assembly GCF_003253735.1). Taxonomy (GTDB): domain Bacteria; phylum Pseudomonadota; class Gammaproteobacteria; order Pseudomonadales; family Pseudomonadaceae; genus Aquipseudomonas. The sequence continues at coordinate 555,921 of NZ_QKYW01000003.1, forward strand.
CCGCTTGTGCTGCGGCGTGTAGATCTCCAGCCGATAGCGAAAATCGAACAACCGCTCGGTGCGTGAGCGCTCCCAGATCAGCGAGTCGAATGGCGACAGCAGCGTGCAGGCCGCAACCCGGCGCGGCACCCGCAGGGGCGCAACGCAGTACGCCGGCTGCGCCCAGCCCTGCACGTGGGCAGGGCTCAACGCGCCCTCCTCGAGCAGCTCCTGCAACCGTGCGCGGCAGTCGCCCGGCTGCAGACGAAAGTAATCGCGCAGGTCTCGTTCGGTCGCCACTCCCAGCGCCCTGGCCGCCTGCAGCACCAGCGAGCGCTGCGCATCAGCCTCGTCAGGCTGCTGCGCCAGCAGGGAGGCCGGTATCACCCGTTCCGGCAGATCGTACAAGCGTTCAAAGCCGCGGCGCCCGGCGACCGTCACTTCGCCAGCCGCGAACAACCATTCCAGCGCCTGCTTTTGCGCAGTCCACCCCCACCAGGGGCTGCTGCGCGGGCGTTCCTCGGCCAGGCTGCCGGCGCTCAGTGCACCGCGCTCAGTTACGGCCTGCAGCACCTCGCGAATCAGCGGCTGCTGCTCGCACCCGAATGCTGCCAGCCCCTTGTAGATGCCACGCCCCTGCTTGGCTCGCTGCATGCGCCAGCGCAGCAGCGGGTAGTAGTCGAACGGCAGCAGAGAGGCCTCGTGGCCCCAGTATTCGAACAGCGTGCGCTGCCGCCCCTGGCTCCAGGCGGCCTGCTGCAACAACTGCGGATCGTAGTGGCCGAGGCGTGAATACAGCGGCAGGTAATGGGAGCGCACCACCGCGTTCACCGAGTCGATCTGCAACAGGCCGAGCCGCTCGATCACCCCATTGACCGCACGGCTGCCAGGCGCCCCTGATCGCGGGCGCTGCGCGAACCCTTGAGCGGCAAGCACCGCACGTCGTGCCTGGGCGGCGGACAAGCTGATCATGGTCGACATGGCGGCACCAACGATGAGGGAAAAATACGGTAACCCATGGCGCTGAATCGACCAACCGTGGGTCGCCTACTTGCTCAGTGGGTCATCCCAGAACGGCCGCTGTATCTCGCTGAATACCTCACTGCGATTCAGCCCCAGGTCTTTCAACGCGGCGTCGTTGAGCGATGCCAGCAGTTGACGCTCATGCGCCAGTTGCTGCCAACGGCGCACCTGCGCTACCGGTTTTTTTAACCAGCCGATGAACCGCCGGGACTGAGGCTGAACGGCCAGTTCGACACATACCTGATGATCCATCTTTTCTTCCTCCTGAAGGGATGGATTCAGTGTCGGACCGGGGATAAGATCAATCCAACGAATGTTTCTTATGCTATGCATCTCGGAGATTGATGAATGGCGCAGTATCCCAACATCGACAGCGAACTGCTGCGCACCTTTGTCGCGATAGCCGATTACGGTGGCTTTACCCGGGCCGCAGAAGCGGTCAACCGCACCCAATCGGCGGTGAGCATGCAGATGAAGCGCCTCGAGGAAGATGTGATCGGCCGGCCACTGTTTCAGCGCGAGGGCCGCCAGCTAACCCTGACCGCCGAAGGCGAAATACTGCTGGGCTATGCCAGGCGCATTCTTCAGTTGCACACCGAGGCGCTGAACATCCTCTGCCAACCCGGCATGGTCGGCACCCTGCGCATCGGGACACCGGATGACTATGTGATGCGTTTCATGCAGGGCATCCTGATCCGTTTCGCCCAGGCCTACCCGCTGGTTCAGGTGGAGCTGCATTGCGAACCTTCGTTCGCCCTGTTGCAGCGGCGTGACCTGGACCTGACCATCGTCACGCGCGAGCCCGGCACGGAGATCGGCGAGTTGCTGCGCCAGGAGCATCTGGTCTGGGCCCAGGCCTCGGCAGCCAATCTGCATGAGGCCGACCCGTTGCCGCTGGCGATGTTCAACAACCAGTGTTTTTGTCGCACCTGGGCCTGTAACGCACTGGATGCGCAGTCGCGCAGCTATCGCATCGCCTACAGCAGCCCGAGCCTCTCGGCAATCATGGCGGCTGTCAGCGCCGGGCTGGCGATCACCGCCCAACTGCGCAGCTTGATAACCCCGGATCTACGCATTATTGGCCGCGCTGAAGGCATGCCAGAACTGCCAATGGCCAGCGTGATGCTGCTGCGCAACGAGAAAACCCGCTCTCCTGCCAGCGAGGTGCTGGCCGAGCAGATCCTCGAAGGCTTCAGGCTCTGAGGCCGAGCATCAGTGCGCAGACCAGCAGAAAGGCCGTGAACAGCACACGCAACACGCGCTCCGGCAAGGCATGAGCCAGGCGTACGCCCCAACTGATGCTGAGCAACCCGCCAATCGCCAGCGGAATGGCCAGCGCCCACTGCACGTGGTCATGCAATGCGTAGGTGGCCAGCGTCACCCCGGTGCTGGGCGCCGCAAGCGCCAGTGACAGGCCCTGGGCCACCACCTGGGAGGTGCCGAACACACTGGTAAGAATCGGTGTGGCGATCACCGCACCACCGACACCGAACAGCCCACCCAGCATGCCCGAGCCGCTGCCCAGCACGGTCAGCCATGGCCAGGGGTGACGCAACTGGCCGGATGCTGCCGGTGAACGCAGGAACATGCGCAGCAGGTTGTAGAACGCCAGCGCGATCAGGAAGCCCACGAACGCCAGGCGCATCGACTCGGGATCGAGGTTGACCGCCCAGCTCGCGCCAAACAGGGCAAACACGAAGCTGCTCAGCGCCAACGCCAGGGCGTGGCGCAGGTCGATGCGGTTGCGCTGGTGATAGCGCCACAGCGCCAGCAGCACATTGGGCACCACCATCACCAGTGCAGTGCCCTGGGCCAGTTGCTGATCCAGCCCGAACAGCACACCCAGCGCCGGGATCGCGATCAGGCCGCCGCCGATCCCGAACAACCCGCCAAGGGTACCGAGCGCCAGGCCGAGCAGGATATTCAGGGCAAACGCGAGCAGATCCATGGTTCATCTCATGCAGACAGGGTGAGCGCATGCTACCTGTCGTTGGCTGGATAGGTAACGCATAGCCCGGCATAATGGCTGTGCGATACACGCATAGCGAGCCATTCATGAATCCAGATGCCTTAACCGATCAGCTGGGCCTGTTTCTCGATGTGCTGGAGAGCGGTAGCTTTTCCGCGGCTGCGCGGCTGCATCCGCTTACGCCTTCAGCGGTTTCACGGCGCATTGACGCCCTGGAGCGCTCACTCGACTGCAGCCTCTTCAGCCGCAGTACCCATGCGGTGCGCGCGACACCAGCCGGCCTGGCGTTTGCCGAGCGTGCCAGGCGCATTCTCGCCGAACTGCATCTGGCCCGTGCCGAAGCGGTGTCGCTGAGCAGCGCCCCGGAGGGGCTGATCCGTATCGACGCACCGGCGCCGTTCGGTCGCCGGCACCTGGCACCGGCGATTGCCGACTTTCTCACCGCCTACCCCGGGCTGGACGTACAGCTGCGGCTGATCGACAGTTTTATCGATTTGCACGGTGCGCACCTGGGCGAAGTGGACCTGGTGCTGCGCATCGGCCCCCTGGCCGACACTCGTCTGGTGGCGACGCCACTGTCACCGATGATTCGTGTGGTGTGTGCCAGCCCGGCTTACCTGGAGCGCCATGGCGTGCCGCGCACACCTGCCGAGCTGCTGGAGCACGCCGGCCTGGATTGGGATGGCCTGGCGCCCGCCTATGCCTGGCGCTTCGAGAACGGGGGCAAGCTCGCGGTGTACCGCCCTCGCCGCCTGCGCATGACCGCCAACAATGCCGAGACCCTGGTGTTCAGCGTGCTGGCGGGCTTGGGTGTGGCCCATTTGCCGACCTGGCTGGTCAGCGAATACCTGGTGCGTGGCGAGCTGGTGGCGCTGTTCTGCGACAACGGCCTGCCAGCCCCGGAGCCCAGCGGCATCTACGCGCTGCGCCTGGAGCGCGATGCCGATTCGCGCAGCCGCCTGCTGCTGGAATTCCTGAAGAATCGCTTCGGCCCGACACCACCCTGGGATCTGCCGCTGCAAAGCGCCCTGCAGCGTGGCGCCGGTAACTGAAAGCCGTCCATGAAAAACGCGGCCTGAGCCGCGTTTTTCATGGTGCACTGCTCACCTGTGCCTTATCAGAAGAAGCCCAGCGGGTTGATGTCGTAGCTGATCAGCAGGTTCTTGGTCTGCTGGTAGTGGTCGAGCATCATCTTGTGGGTTTCGCGCCCGACCCCGGACTTCTTGTAGCCGCCAAAGGCAGCGTGCGCCGGGTACAGGTGGTAGCAGTTGGTCCATACGCGCCCGGCCTTGATGCCGCGGCCCATGCGGTAGGCGCGGTTGATGTCGCGCGTCCACACGCCGGCGCCCAGGCCGAACTCGGTGTCGTTGGCGATCGCCAGGGCTTCGGCTTCGTCCTTGAAGGTGGTCACGCCGACCACCGGGCCGAAGATTTCCTCCTGGAACACGCGCATCCTGTTGGTGCCCTTGAGCAGGGTCGGCTGGATGTAATAGCCGCCGGCCAGATCACCTTCGAGTTTCTCGGTGGCGCCGCCGGCGAGCAGCTCGGCGCCCTCCTGCTGGGCGATCTCCAGGTAGGAGAGGATCTTGTCGTACTGCTGCTGCGAGGCCTGGGCGCCGACCAT
>NZ_QKYW01000004.1 GCF_003253735.1 Pseudomonas sp. URMO17WK12:I2
CGCCGCGAACACGGGCGTTGTCGCCCAGCTCAACACGCTTGGCATCGAGTAGCAGATTGCCTTGGCTGAGCAGGCTGCCGTTGCCACGGTAATCACCGCTCAGGCGCAGGTCGAGGCTACCATTGGTTTCGATACGGCCATCATTGATCCAGCTTTCGCCCGTGGTGCTGAGGCTGTTGACTGCCAGCAGGCCGCCGCCGGCGGTCTGGGTGAGGCGGTCGATGTCCAGGGTGATGGAGGCGGCCTGCAGCAGGCTGTTGTTGACCCATTCCCCGGCACTCAGGCTCACCGCGCTGTTGGTGATGAATTCACCACCGGCCTGGCCGAGCAGATCCATGTCGAGATTCAGCCCGGCGCTGCCGAGGTGACGTACCACGCCGCTCCTGTTGCTCAGGGCCGGGGTGTCGAAGGTCAGCGCCGCGCTGGCCACTTCCAAGATGCCGCTGTCGTTGTTCAGGCGCGAACCGATAGTGAAACGGCTTTCACCGCCGCTGCCCAGGGCACGCAGGCGGCCACCGACATTGCTCAGGCTGTCGGCTTCTACATCGAGATGACCGCCGGCCTCCACCAGGCCGCCGTCGTTGTTCAGTGCGTTGCTGACCTTCGCGGTGATGGTGCCACCGGCGGCCAGGGTGCCGGCTTGGTTATCCACAGCCTCGGCCTTGATGGCCAAAGCCTGGCCCGCCAGGGCGCTGCCTTGGCGATTGTTCAGCGTATCGGTGTCGAGGGTCAGGTTGCCCTGGGCAACGATCTGCCCGCCCTGGTTGGCGAGTTCCTTGGCCTTGAGCGTGGCGCTACCTGCCACGGCTACCTTGCCGCCGCCGTTGTCGAGTTTCTGCAGGTCGGTGTTCAGGGAACCATGGCTGGTGAGCTGGCCAGCGTTGCGCACGTTGTTGCCGCTCAGTTGCAGGTGACCGGCGCTGTTGGTGCTGCCGTCGGCGCGCACGCCGGCTTCGATGGTGCCGGCGTTGTTCAGGCGCTCGGCCTGTACCTTGACCTGCTCACCGGCGGCGAGGCTCTCGCGCACGTCTACCTGCTTGGCCTCGACACGGGCGGTGCCGCCCGCATAGGTATCGCCCTTGAGATCGACGCTGTCGGCCACCAGGGTGGTGTTGCCACTGGCCGCGCTGCGGTTCATGGTCAGCTGGCCGCCGGCGTCGATCTGGATATCACCGGCAGTGGCCGCCATGTCGCCGGCCAGCTTCACGCCCACGCCCGCTTCGGTGCCCACCAGGCGGATCGCCCCGGCATACATGCCGCCCAGGGCCGAGCTGTCGATGGCCACCTGGGGCTTTTCGCTGCCGTCGTCGGCCTTGGCGGTGGCTTGCAGGGTGGCCACGTCCACTTCGTTGCGGCCGGCAATGACATTCAGGCGCTTGGCGTGAATCTCGGCATTGATCTGCGCGCTGCGGGTGATCAGGTCGAACTGGTCGACGTTACTGGCATTGAGGCCGGCCCCTTCGATGGCGATGTCGCCGCCATTGACGTCGAAGCCCTGCAGGCGACCGTTGTTCACCACCGGCGCGCCGGTGCTCAGGGTCGCCCGCGGGGTGTTGATGAAACCGCAGCCGTCGCAGGTGATGCCGTGGGGGTTGGCGACGATCACGTGCGCTGCCTGCCCGGCCACTTCCGTGTAGCCCTTGAGCTGGCTGCGGTTGCTGCCGGTCACCTCGTTGAGGATGACGTTCGCCGCGCCGCCACGCAGGTTCGGGTTACCGGTGATGTAACCGCCCTGCTGGGTGGGCACGAAAGCCTGGGCGCCGTTGTTGAGGATCAGGCCCTGCTGGCCGACGTTGTAGTCGGTGAACTTGTTGTGCGACAGGCCACTGCCATTGGGCGTGGCGATATTGACGATGGGCACGCCGTTGCCGGCTTGGCCGATGGTGGTGTTGCCGCCGGCAGCGGCGTCGACCGCCAGCTCGGCCGCCACGGTAACGATGGGGTTGAGAAACATCACCCCGGCAACGATCAGGGCGATGTTCTGGAAGAAGGGGCTGCGAACGTCCATGTCAGGGTGCTCCAGGATGTAGGCTAATCAGAAGAACAGGTCGAGGCGGAAGTACACCGGGCGCTCGCGCTCGGTGATCACGTCGGGGCGTTCCAGGGAATGGGCGAAGGTCACGCTGGCGGCCAGGTGTTCGCCGCGCGCGCTGAGCTCCAGGGCATGACCGCTCAGGCGGCCACTGGCGCCGGGGTTGTGTTGGTCATGGCTGATCACGCCGACGTCATAGGCCAGGGCCGCGCCATACTGTTGCACGAAGGGTTGCAGCGGCGCCCAGGTGACCGGCCGGGTCCAGCGCAGCTGGTTGCGCCAGTAGCCGCCACTGTCGCCGGACAGGTTCTGGTCCTTGAAGGCGCGCACCGAGTTGAGCCCACCGATGCTGATGCGCTGGGAGCTGAACAAGGGGTCTTCGCTCTTCTGGCCGGTGGCCAGGCTGTCGAAACTGAAGCGTTCGCCCCACAGGCTGAAGGGCTGCAGGTAGCTCAGGGTCAGGCTGTATTTGTTGTAGCGCGCCACCGGCTGGTCGCCGCGGGGCTCGCCATTGCCCTGGGCATCGAAGGCGCCGATGCCGCGCTGCCAACCGATATCGGCGTTGACGAAGGCACTGCCGATGCGCCGGCCGTGGTTGAAGCCCAGTTGCCATTCGCTGAGGCGGTTGCTGGACGGGTCGATGCGGTTGCCGAGGATGAAGTTGTTGGTGCGCACATGGCTCACGCCGGTATTGAAGGCGGTCTTGCTGACGCTGTCGCGGTGCAGCACGCGCTCGGCGCGCAGGGCATGTTGCTGGCTATCGCCATCGGTCTCGAAGGGGAAGCCGTTGCTCTGGCCCAAGGTGCGGTAGTAGCTCTGGCTGTAGCTGTAGTCCACGCGCCACCAGCCATAGGGGATGCTGTAGGACAGGCTCTGGGCGTGGGAGTGGCGGTAGCTGTCGCTGACCGCATCACGACTGGCGCGCAGGCTCAACTGATCGGCCAGGCCCAGCGGGCTGTCCCAGGTCAGGCCCAGGCCCCACTGCTGCTCACCGGTGCTGCGCTGGCCATCGTTGTGACGGTTGATATTGGCGTGCCAGGGCTTGCTGCGCTCGCCCTTGAGGCCCACCCGGCTGCCGCCCACCTGCTGACCCGGCACCAGCTCGAGCTGAGCAGGGCGTGACGGCAGGCGATTGAGGTTGTCGACCAGTTGCTCCAGCTCACGCAGGTTGAGGATCTCGCCGGTCTCGCCGGGGAAACTCATGGCCAGTTCGCGATCACTGGCCAGGGCGGAGCTGTCGAGGCCTTCGAGGCGGCCTTCGACCACGGTGATCTTCAGGGTACGGGCCGACAGATCCTGCTGCGGCAGGTAGGCACGGGTGGTGACATAGCCGCGGTCGATGTAGTGATCGGTGATGGCCTTGAGCAGCGCGTTGAGCTGGCTGACGCCCAGGCAGTTGTCGGCGAACGGGGCGAGAATGGTGCTGCGATCAGCCTCGGACAGCAGGCTCGCGCCGCTGATCTCGATCTGTTCGATGGCGAAACAGCGCTCGTCCTGGGGTGCTGGCGGCGCCGTCGGTTCGGCGCGCTTGCCCGGCAGCTGCTGCAGTTCCTGCAGGCGCTGTTGCTGCTCGTCGAGCAGACGCTCCTGACGGTCGCGTATCAGGTCTTGAGTCAGCGGCGACGGCAGATTGGTGGGCAGGTTGGGCGGTGGCGTCTGGGCAAGTGCCATGAAAGGCACAGCCATGAGAAAGAGCGGAAAATACGAGCGCATGAAAATCCGTACCTGGAAAAGTGATTCATCCCTTAGCGGCGATGAGACACCTTGCCATCCAGATTTATCCCGGCGAGAGACGAAACTCTCATTTCGCTAAATAGCGCTGTAACTACGGCCAAGTACGTGACAAACCGCTCAATTCTGCCGAGTCAGTTTTCAGCCGGATATATCCCAGACGTCAGTCAGGCACTCAGCTCCTTATCCAGCACTTCCTCAATCTCGCTCTTGATCTTGCCGCTCATCACCGACAGAAGCAGGCCGAGGTTGAGCTGCAGGTGGACGCGGTCTTCGCTGACGTCGATGCGCCCGTCGGCGCCGCTGCGTTTGAACTCCAGGGTGTCGCCCTTCCACTGGTAGCGCACGTCGTACTCGCGGGCCAGGCGCTCGGCGAGCTTTTCAGCCTTGCCACGGGCGGCCTCGATGCCCAGATTGTGCGGGCGGTCGACGGTGATTTTGGCCATAGGGCTCTCCTGACTGAAAACGCGGGCGGGGCAATATACAAGAAGCGCCCGCCGGCCCACTACCACGCGTGCAGCCGGCGCCCGGCTTTTGGGTTTAGAATGCCGCCACTCGGCGCTGTACAAGCGGTTGAACGGGCCGTGAATCAGCAAGTCGATGGAAACGCTTATTTACCTCGGTAAACTCGCCTTTTCGATTGTCTGACTCACTGATGAGACGAGCCCGGCGCTGTCTCATGATCACGGTCACGCCATGCAGGGCTCAGGGCCCGCACACTGAGCAGACGCCAACGCCTCCCGGACTTCAGGAAAAGGGCCACATGAACGATCCGCGCAAGAACGACAACAGCGAACCCACCACCCACTTCGGTTTCCAGGACGTTCCGGAAAGCCGCAAGGCGGAAAAGGTCGCCGAGGTGTTCCATTCGGTGGCCGCCAAGTACGACCTGATGAACGACCTGCTTTCCGGCGGCATGCACCGCCTGTGGAAGCGCTTCACCATCGAGCTGTCCGGTGTGCGCAGCGGTAACCGCGTGCTCGACATCGCTGGCGGTACCGGCGATCTGGCCCGCCAGTTCTCGCGCATCGTCGGCGAAACCGGCGAGGTGGTGCTGGCCGACATCAACGCCTCGATGCTCAAGGTTGGCCGCGACCGCCTGCTCGACCGCGGCGTGTCGGGCAATATCTCGTTCGTGCAGGCCGACGCCGAGAAGCTGCCCTTCCCGGACAACCATTTCGACTGCGTGACCATCGCCTTCGGCCTGCGCAACGTCACCCACAAGGATGCGGCCATTGCCTCCATGCTGCGCGTGCTCAAGCCGGGCGGCCGCCTGCTGGTGCTGGAATTCTCCAAGCCGAAGAGCAGCCTGTTGTCGAAGATCTACGACACCTACTCGTTCAACTTCATGCCGCTGGTGGGCAAGCTGGTCACCAACGACGCCGACAGCTACCGCTACCTGGCCGAGTCGATCCGCATGCATCCGGACCAGGACACCCTGAAGGCGATGATGCTGGACGCCGGCTTCGACCGCGTGACCTACCACAACATGACCGGCGGCATCGTCGCCCTGCACCGCGGTATCAAACCCTGATGCTGACCCTGGCCCTGCTCGCCGGCGTCGAACGCGGCATCAACCGCGTACTCGCGTTGGACAGTACCGCCCTGCCGCGCCTGGCCAGGCTCAATGGTCGGGTGATCGCGGTCGAGTCCCAGGCGCCGGCGCTGCAGCTGTTCATCCTCGCCGACGGCCAGGGCCTGCGCCTGGCCAGCCAGTGGGCCGGCACGGTCGACTGCACCCTGCGTGCGCCCGCCAGTGCCCTGCTGCGCCTGGCCCTGGCCAAGGACAAACAGGCCGTGCTGCACGCGCCGGAAGTGGATCTGGATGGCGACAGCGGGGCGCTGATGGAGCTGGCCGGCGTGCTGCAGGACCTCGACCTGGACTGGGAGTACCAGCTGTCGCAATGGCTCGGCCCGGTGCCCACTGCGCTGCTGGCCGGCCACCTGCGCAGCCGCGCCGGCTGGACCCGCGAGAACCTGCACAGCCTGCAGCTGAGCCTGGCCGACTACCTCAGCGAAGAATCACGCGCCCTGGTCGGCCGCCGCGAGGCCGATGCCCGCTTCGCCGAACTCGATGACCTGAAACTTTCCCTCGACCGTCTCGACGCGCGCATCGAGCGCCTCGCCCAACGCCATAAGCCCATCGCATGAAGCTGCTTGCCGTTCGTCGTCTGTTGCGCATTCTCTACGTGGTCATCCGCTACCGCCTGGATGACATGCTGTTCGCCCTGCCACTGCCATTCTGGCTGCGTGCACCGCGCTTCCTGCTGCCCTGGCGCTGGATGCCGCGCGGCAAGTCGTCGCGCAGCCGCGGCGAGAGCCTGCGCCTGGCGCTGGAGGAACTGGGGCCGATCTTCATCAAGTTCGGCCAGCTGCTGTCCACCCGCCGCGACCTGTTGCCGCCGGATATCGCCGACGAGCTGGCGCACCTGCAGGACCGCGTGCCGCCGTTCGACCCGGCCAAGTCCCTGGCGCTGATCGAGGAGCAGCTCGGCGTACCGGTGAGCGTGGCCTTCGCCCGCTTCGACACCGAGCCGCTGGCCTCGGCCTCGGTCGCCCAGGTGCACGCCGCGCAGCTGAAAAGCGGCGAGGAAGTGGTGGTCAAGGTGGTGCGCCCCGGCCTCAAGCCGGTGATCAAGGCCGACATGGCCTGGCTGTTCCTGCTGGCCAAGCTGGCCGAGCGCGCCTCGGCCGAAGCCCGCCGGCTGCATCCGGTGGACGTGGTCAGCGACTACGAGAAGACCATCTACGACGAGCTCGACCTCTTGCGCGAGGCCGCCAACGCCAGCCAGCTGCGGCGCAACTTCGAGAATTCCGGCCTGCTCTACGTGCCCCAGGTGTATTGGGACTGGTGCCGCCCCAAGGTGCTGGTGATGGAGCGCATCTACGGCATTCCAGTCAACGACATGGCAACCCTGGCCGACCAGCGCACCGACATGAAACTGCTGGCCGAGCGCGGCGTGGAGATTTTCTTCACCCAGGTGTTCACCCACAGTTTCTTCCACGCCGACATGCACCCCGGCAACATTTTCGTCAGCACCCGCACGCCGTGGAACCCGCAATACATCGCCATCGACTGCGGCATCATCGGCAGCCTGACGCCCGAGGACCAGGATTACCTGGCGCGCAACCTGGTGGCGTTCTTCAAGCGTGATTACCGCAAGGTGGCGCAGCTGCACATTGACTCCGGCTGGGTACCTCAGGAAACCCAGGTCAACGATTTCGAAGCGGCGATCCGCACCGTGTGCGAGCCGATCTTCGAGCGGCCGTTGAAGGACATCTCCTTCGGCCTGCTGCTGATGCGCCTGTTCCAGACCGCGCGGCGCTTCAACATGGAAATCCAGCCGCAGCTGGTGCTGCTGCAGAAAACCCTGCTGAACATCGAGGGCCTGGGCCGCCAGCTGCACCCCGACCTGGATCTGTGGACCACCGCCCAGCCATTTCTGGAGCGCTGGATGCGCGAGCGCGTAAGCCCGCGCAACGTGCTGCACAACCTGCAAAGCCAGGTCGAGCAATTGCCGCACCTGGCCAACATGACCCGCAGCCTGCTCGAGCGCATGGCCCAGCCCCACGCCAACGACCCACCACCGCCGTGGCGCGAGCGCGACGGCTGGGCGGTGCGCCTGATCGGCGCAGCGCTGATCGGCGGCGGCGTGGTGACGGCCCTTGGCCTGGGCAACCTGAGCGAACCTGCCACCGCCTGGCCGGCCTGGCTGATGAGCGCCAGCGGTCTGTACCTGATCCTGCGTCGATAGCCAGCCCACGCCCCGGCTGGCACACTTGGCGTCGATATAGAGATGGAAATGCAATGAACGACTGGCTAGATGCAATCAAGTGGGACGATAACGGCCTGGTGCCGGCCATCGCCCAGGACTACCAGACCGGGCGCATTCTGATGATGGCCTGGATGAACCGCGAAGCATTGGCGCTGACCGCCCGCGAGAAGCGCGCCATCTATTGGTCACGTTCGCGTGGCAAGCTGTGGCGCAAGGGGGAGGAGTCCGGCCATGTGCAGAAGCTCCACGAACTGCGCCTGGACTGCGACGCCGATGTCATCGTGCTGATGGTCGAGCAGCTGGGCGGCATCGCCTGCCACACCGGTCGCGAAAGCTGCTTCTACCGCGTGTTCGAGAACGGTGCCTGGAAAACCGTCGATGCGGTGCTGAAAGATCCGCACACCATCTATTCGCCGGAGCACCGCCATGACTGATACCCTCAAGCGCCTGGCCGAGGTGCTGGAGTCGCGCAAGGGCGCGGCGCCTGACAGCTCGTACGTGGCCAGCCTGTACCACAAGGGCCTGAACAAGATTCTGGAGAAGGTCGGCGAGGAATCGGTGGAAACCATCCTCGCCGCCAAGGATGCTGCCGCCAGTGGCGACTGCAGCGACCTGATCTACGAAACCGCCGATCTGTGGTTCCACAGCCTGGTCATGCTGGCCGCGCTGGATCAGCACCCGCAGGCGGTGCTCGATGAACTGGATCGCCGTTTCGGCCTGTCGGGGCACGCGGAAAAAGCCGCGCGCAACGATAGCGACACTCAATAAAGACGCTGACGAGGACTACGAAACATGGGCATTTTCGACTGGAAACACTGGGTCGTCATTCTGATCGTCGTGGTGCTGGTGTTCGGCACCAAGAAGCTCAAGAACCTCGGCTCCGACCTCGGCGAAACCATCAAGGGTTTCCGCAAGGCGATGAACGAGGAAGACGGCAAGCCGGCCGAGCCGCACGCGCAACAGCCGCAACAACCACAACAGCCCTACCAGCAGCAGGCGCCGCTGAACCAGCCGCACACCGTTGAAGGCCAGGCCAGCAAAGTCGAAGAACCGCTGCGCAAAGACTGAGGCAAAGCATGTTCGGTATCAGTTTCAGCGAGCTGCTGCTGGTCGGGTTGATTGCCCTGCTGGTGCTCGGCCCCGAGCGTCTGCCAGGCGCAGCGCGCACGGCGGGGCTGTGGATCGGGCGCATCAAGCGCAGCTTCAATTCGATCAAGGAAGAGGTCGAGCGCGAGATCGGCGCCGACGAAATCCGCCGGCAACTGCATAACGAACGTATCCTCGAACTGGAGCGCGAGATGCAGGCGGTGAAGAACGACATCCTGCCGCCGGCGCCCCAGGCCAGCGTACCGCCGCCCGCCATGCAATCGCCCAGCACTGCCGAGCCCGTTGCGCAAGCGCCGGTTGAGCCAGCCCCAGCGCCGGCCACACCGCCCGCCCCGGCGCCCGTCGCCAGCCAGGACAAGACGCCGCAACCATGAGTCGACTGCCCGACAACGACCAGGAAATGCCCCTGGTCTCCCACCTTGCCGAGCTACGCACGCGCCTGTTGCGCTGCGTGGCGGCGATCTTCCTGATCTTCGCCGGGCTGTTCTACTTCGCCCAGAAGATCTACACCCTGGTCTCGGCACCGCTGCGCCAGTACCTGCCGGAAGGCGCGACGATGATCGCCACCGATGTGGCCTCGCCGTTCCTCACGCCCTTCAAGCTGACCATGATCGTCGCGGTGTTCCTGGCCATGCCGGTGATCCTGCACCAGGTCTGGGGCTTTATCGCGCCGGGGCTGTACAAGCACGAGAAGCGCATCGCCGTTCCGCTGCTGATCTCCAGCATCATCCTGTTCTACGCCGGCATGGCCTTCGCCTACTTTCTGGTGTTCCCGATCATCTTCCACTTCTTCGCCAGCGTGACGCCCGAAGGCGTGTCGATGATGACCGACATCGCCAGCTACCTCGACTTCGTGATGACGCTGTTCTTCGCCTTTGGCGTGGCGTTCGAGATTCCGGTGGCCGTGGTACTGCTGATCTGGATCGGCATCGTCGATGTCGAATACCTGCGCAAGATCCGTCCCTACGTGATCATCGGCTGCTTCGTGGTCGGCATGATCCTCACCCCGCCGGATATTTTTTCGCAGACCCTGCTGGCGGTGCCGATGTGGCTGCTGTTCGAGCTGGGCATCCTGGCCGGCAGCCTGATCCGCACGCGCCGCGGCCAGCCGGATGAAGAAGACGAAAACGCACCGACCGATCAGCCGCCCAGCGTCCAGCCATGAACCTGCTGCTGCTTGAGGACGGTGACTTCGTCGCCGCCGACCGCGTGCGCTTGAGCGGTCGCCGCCTCACTCATCTCAATGAAGTGCACCGGGCCGAGAGCGGCGACACCTTGCGTGTCGGTCGTCTCGGCGGGCAGATGGGCCGCGGCCAGCTGTTGCAGCTCGATGGAGCGAGCGCGGAACTGCAGGTCGCCTTCGACCAGCCGCCACCGGCCAAACTGCCGATCACCCTGCTGCTGGCCCTGCCGCGCCCGAAGATGCTCAAGCGTGTGCTGCAGAGCGTCAGCGCCATGGGCGTGCCGCGGCTGATCCTGCTCAACAGCTTCCGGGTGGAAAAAAGCTTCTGGCAGACGCCCTTTCTGGAGCCGGACGCGATTCGCGAGCAGCTGATCCTCGGCCTGGAGCAGGCCCGCGATACGCTGCTGCCCGAGGTGATCATCGAGAAACGCTTCAAGCCCTTCGTCGAGGATCGCCTGCCGCAGCTGGCCGCCGGTACCCTCGGCCTGACCGGCCACCCCGGCGATTATCCTGCCTGCCCGCGCGCCGTCGAACAGCCGGTAACCCTGGCCATCGGCCCAGAGGGCGGCTGGATCCCTTACGAAGTCGACAAGCTCGCTGAGGCTGGCCTGCAGCCCGTGCAGCTGGGCGAACGCATTCTGCGGGTGGAAACGGCGGTGACGGCGCTGCTTGCCCGGTTGTTCTGAGCGGCAGCTCAAGGGCGGCTCGGTAGCAGTAGCCGTCTTGGTTGCAACATCTGTGGGAGCGGGCGGGGACGCCTAGGCCATGCCCGCGATTCGCGCGCATGGCCCGCTCCCACAAAAGCAGATCATCGTCCGCTTCAACGACATCGGGTAGCACCTTGCTCAGCACATCGATTTGGCGCCAGCCTGCTGTCTGCCTATGATGAACACCTCGTGCCCACAAGGAGCTGTCATGCGCCGTCTGCTCACCGGCATCACCGTTATCCTTCTGCTGCTGCTCAACACCCTGATCCTGATCGGGCCAATGATGCTGATCTCCATCGGCAGGCTGGTGTTGCCCGGCAAGGCGCTGAAGGCAGCCTGCTCGCGCCAGGTGATGAATATCGCCGAGGCCTGGGCGGAGAACTGCAAGCGTATCTTCGCCGCGCTCACGCCGACCCAGTGGGATATCCGCGGCAACGCCGAGCTGCGCCAGGACACCTCCTACCTGATCATCAGCAACCACCAATCGTGGGTCGATATTCCCGCGCTGGTGCAGGCATTCAACCGCAAGACGCCCTACTTCAAGTTCTTCCTCAAACAGCAGCTGATCTGGGTGCCGTTTCTCGGCCTGGCGTTCTGGGCGCTGGACTACCCCTTCATGAAGCGCTACAGCAAGGCCAAGCTGGAGAAGTACCCGCACCTCAAGGGCCAGGATCTGGAAATAACCCGCCGCGCCTGCGAGAAATTCCGCGACCTGCCGGTGACGGTGGTCAATTACCTGGAAGGCACGCGCTTCACCCCGGCCAAACGGGCCCAGCAGGGCTCGCCGTACCGCTATCTGCTCAAGCCCAAGGCCGGTGGTGTGGCCTTCGTGCTGGCGGCCCTGGGTGAACAGCTCGACGCGATTCTCGACGTCACCCTCGTCTACCCGGAAGGCACCCCGCCGGGCTTCTGGAAGCTGGCCAGCGGCCAGGTGCCGAAGGTCATCATGGATATCCGCACCCGCCCGCTGGAGCCTGCGCTGTGGCAAGGCGACTACCAGAACGACCCGGACTTTCGCCTGCACGTGCAGGAGTGGGTCAGTGGGCTGTGGGAAGAGAAGGATGCATTGATCGCCAGGCTCAAGCAGGAAGCAGAGGGCTGAACCTGCTCTAACAGGCCGTTGAAAAACTACCTCCGTTGCCGGCACATCGTTAAAAACAGCCTCGCGTGCGAGCCCAGTCAAAATGCTCATGTACAACTCGTACACTCCGCTTTTGACTCACTGCGTTCGCCCTACGGGCCAGCCTTCGGCTGTTACTGCGCTGCGCTACGTTTCGGCTGTTTTTGCGGGGCCGCCATCGGCCTCGTTCCGGCGGCCTCGCTGACGTTTTTCAACGGCCTGCTAGCCGGGGCAGATCGATCAATCCGGCAGGATCATATGGCCGGCCTCATCGAGTGGCGCAAAGGGGTTGTGCGCCAGCTCCCAGAGATGGCCATCGGGGTCGGCGAAGTAGCCCGAGTAACCACCCCAGAACACCTTTTCAGGCGCCTTGACCTGCCGCGCGCCAGAGGCAACCGCCAGCGCCATGGCGGCGTCGACGGCTTCCGGGCTATCCAGGTTGTGCGCCAGAGTAATGCCGGAAAAGCCCGCGGGGCCGGCCTCGGGCAGGTTGGCGTCCCTGGCCAGCTCGTCGCGTGAGAACAACCCCAGGGCGAGCCCCTTGAGCTTGATGAACACGATCTTGTCCTGGGAAGCCGACGAGCGCGTCCAGCCCAGTCGCTCGTAGAAGGCGGCGCTGGCCTGTACATCGGCGACGCCGAGGGTGATCAGGGAAATCCGTCGGTCAAAGCTCATGGGGTGCTCCTGCAAAAGAGTTGAGCCAGCTGCGCTGGCCCACGGGCTATCGATAATGCGCCATCCAGTCAGAAGCGGTGTAGCCAGGTGACCCCCGGATAGTCGGCGAAGGCGCTGGGGAACAGCAAGTCGCCGTGGTAGAGGGGATTGTCGAGTCGCGTCCAGGCGGGCTCGAAGCCGGGATCCTGAGCCTGGATGGCCTCGGCGAGCAGGGTCGTGCAATAGCGGTGTGGCTGGTCACGTACCTCCAACACGAATGGCTCCCCGACCGCGTCGACCAGCGCCTGTGCGGCCGCCTGTTTCTGGTGGGCGCTGAGAAACCCGGGACGCGCGATCGCGAAATGGCGGGCCAATGCTGGCTGCAGAAAGTCTTCAAGCGTGCTGATCAGCACCTGGTTCAAGCGTTGCGGGTCGTCATCGGTGGTGGCATGCACCACCAGCACCCGGGGCTCGGTGGCCACCACCATGCCGATATGCGAATAGTCGCCACCGCCCATCTGCTGCACCAGACGGCTGTCTGCCGAATGACCGAGACGAAACAGCCAGTCTCCCGTCTGCAGCGCCGGCAGCTGGCTCAGATCAGGCCCGCCAACCAGGGGTTCGGCCCTGGGCAACCAGCAGAGCAGCAGGGGCCCTGCCAGTAGGATCGAGAGCGCCAGCAGATACCGGGAGCGGCGCCTCAGATGCGAACCTTCCACTGATCATCGACCTTGGTCAGTCGAACCGATTCGGTCTGGGCCGGCACATCGGCTTTCTTGAAGGTGATCGTGACCTTGCTGGTAGCCTGGCTCTTGTCATCGTTGTAGACGGCTTCGTCAGCCTTGATCTGGTCGATGCCGCCCAGCTTTTCCGCCTGCTCGGAGCGTTTGGCCACGGCCATTTTCAACTTGCCGCGAACCATCTCCTCGGCACCTTCATTGGCGTCGGCAGGCACGGCTATCAGCTTGTACATGCCATCCGCATCGTTGGAGAACGACGCCTCGATAAAGGATTTTGCGACCGCTTCGGGTGAGTCACTGGATGAACACGCCGCGAGCAGTACAGCGGTAAGGGCAATGAAGAGGAAACGCGATAGAGCAGCCATGAACGATCCTTGCAGGCAATGAGACGCAGCGAGCGCCCCGAAAAAGGGCACCCAGTCTAACGCCGTGACCGGTCATGTCAAAGTGTGTCAGGCAGGAGCGAGGCCCTTGCCGGGCCCCGCCTGGTGCAGCCTCAGGCAGCGCTGAAGGTCTTGTGCGGGTCGATGACGAACTTCTTCGGTACGCCGGCATCGAACTCGCCGTAACCACGCGGCGCGTCGTCCAGGCTGATGACCTGCACGCCGACCACTTCGGCGATGTTGATGCGGTCCCACATGATGGCCTGCATCAGTGCACGGTTGTACTTCATTACCGGAGTCTGGCCGGTGTGGAAGCTGTGCGACTTGGCCCAGCCGAGGCCGAAGCGGATGCTCAGGCTGCCGATCTTCGCCGCTGCGTCCACAGCGCCCGGGTCTTCGGTGACGTAGAGGCCGGGGATACCGATCTTGCCGGCGACCCGTACCACGCCCATCAGCGAGTTGAGCACCGTGGCCGGCGCTTCCTGCTGGGCACCGGAGTGGCCGTGACCGCGGGCCTCGAAGCCTACCGCATCGACTGCGCAATCCACTTCCGGCTCACCGAGCAGGTCGGCGATCTGTTCATGCAGCGGCGTGTCCTTGGACAGGTCGGCGATCTCGAAGCCCTGAGCCTTGGCGTGGGCCAGGCGCACCGGGTTGACGTCACCGACGATCACCACCGCGGCGCCCAGCAAACGCGCCGAGGCTGCAGCAGCCAGGCCGACCGGGCCGGCACCGGCGATATAAACGCTGCTGCCGGGGCCAACGCCTGCGGTAACGGCACCGTGGTAGCCGGTCGGCAGAATGTCGGAAAGGCAGGTCAGGTCGCGGATCTTCTCCATCGCCTTGTCGCGATCCGGCAGCTTGAGCAGGTTGAAGTCGGCGTAAGGTACCAGCACGTATTCGGCCTGGCCGCCGGTCCAGTCGCCCATGTCGACGTAGCCGTAGGCACCGCCGGCACGCGCCGGGTTGACGGTCAGGCACACGCCGGTGTGCTGTTCCTTGCAGGAGCGGCAGCGGCCACAGGCGACGTTGAACGGCACCGAAACCAGATCGCCGATCTTCAGGTTCTCGACGTCACTGCCCTTCTCGATCACCTCACCGGTGATCTCGTGGCCGAGCACCAGGCCGACCTGGGCAGTGGTACGGCCGCGCACCATGTGCTGGTCGGAGCCGCAGATATTGGTGGAAACGACCTTGAGAATGACCCCGTGCTCGATCTTGCGACCGCGCGGATCCTGCATCTTCGGATAGTCGATCTTCTGGACTTCGACCTTGCCTGTGCCGAGATAGACGACACCGCGATTACCAGACATATGAATCTCCTTCTTCTTGTGGATGCAAGGCGCGTAGGTCTTGCAATGGAGTATTGAAGCGCCTGTCTCGGCACCCGCCGGTGAGGGCAGGACGGCTACCGAGCTGTCGCGCCGACGATGGAGGCAGCGCGAATGGTTCAGCCAGACTAGCTAGCGGGCGGCGCGGCCGCGGACACAAAACCGACAGCCGCCGTTCTGTGTGCGGCAGCCAGGGTCTGTGCCCTTGTCAGAGCACCACGGTGCGATTGGCGTTGAGGAACACCCGGCGCTCGAGGAAATAGCCGACTGCGCGGGCCAGGGTCAGGCATTCGATATCACGACCTTTAGCCACCAGATCCTCGGGGTAGTGCGCATGATCGACACTTTCCACCCCCTGGGTGATGATCGGTCCTTCATCTAGGTCGTTGTTGATGAAGTGGGCGGTGGCGCCGACCAGCTTGACACCCTTCTGGTACGCCTGGTGGTAGGGCTTGGCCCCCTTGAAACCGGGCAGCAGCGAGTGGTGGATGTTGATGGCGCGGCCATCGAGCTTGCGGCACAGGTCGGCGGACAGTACCTGCATGTAGCGGGCGAGCACTACCAGCTCGGCGCCGGTGTCCTCGACCACCTGCATGACCCGGCGCTCCTGGGCGGGTTTGTCGTTGGGGTCGAGGGGAAAGTGGTGGTACGGGATGCCGTGCCAGTCGGCGAGCGGCTTGAGGTCCGGGTGGTTGGAGACGATGGCGGTGATATCCATCGGCAACTGGCCGGTGCGCTGGCGGTAGAGCAGATCGTTGAGGCAGTGGTCGGCCTTGGAGACCATGATCACCACCTTGGCGCGATAGCCCGGCGGCGTCAGCTCGGTGCACATGTCGAATGGTGCGGTACGTTCGTTGAGGCCGGCGAGGAAGGTCGCTTCGTCGAAATCGGCTTGAGTCCGGAATTCGACGCGGATGAAGAAGCGATTGGCCAGGCGATCATCGAAGCTGTGGTGCTCGGTGACGTAGCAGCCCTGCTCGAACAGGTAGCGGGTCACCACGTCCACGGTACCCAACAGGCTCGGGCAGTGGGCGGTGAGAATCCAGGTGTCGGGGGTGCGGCTCATGAAAGCGATTCCTTGTGCAGATCGCTCCCATGCGCCGACCGGCAGTGCACGACGGGGAGCATCATTGGCTGCGTCCATACGCAACCTTGGGGAGTGGTGACACCAAGGTAGGAGCAAAAAATAGCGTGCCTCTGTGGGAGCGCGCCATGCGCGCGAATCGCGGGCATGGCCCGCTCCCACATTTAGTCACCGCTTTTATCCTGCTCGAAGCCTCAGGCCTCCACGGCCAGCCCGTATTCGGCGCTGGCATCCTGCAGCCACAGCCAGAAGTAGTCGGAGAAGCTACGACGGATCAGCAGTTCCCAGGTGTCTTCACCAGTGTGGCGAATCACCAGCTGGGACTTGGCGAACACCGTGCCCACCGCCTTGCCGACCGGGAAGTTGTTCGGGTGCACGTCGTAACTGCTGGATTTCATCAGCAGCTCACGCACCTTCGGCCCGGAGAGCTCCACCAGGGTCTGCCCGCCGCTGACGTTGACCACCGAAATATGCTGGCCGTCCAGGGCTTCGTGCAGCTTGCCCTCGACCTCGAACTCGCTGCCGCCGGGCACGATCAGCAGCCATTCGTCCGGGCCCAGCCACTGCAGCGAGGTGTCGCCGTTGGCCACCAGGGTCAGCGCGCCTGGCAATTCCAGACCGAGGGCCTTGTGCACACCGCCGGCGAAGTTGGCATCGGCGGCGTCGCCACGCAGGACCAGATGGCCCAGCAGGCTCTTTTCGCGCAGCGTGACGCCGGCACCCTGGCGGCCCTTGCCGGCCAATTCGTGCAAACCGGCATGGTGCAGGGAGGATTGCCCGGCGATGTCGGCAGGGCGTTGCTGATAAACATTGGCGTTAGACATTCTGGCGATCCCCTTTCGGGTCATAGAACACGGAGCTGACGATTTCGGCTTCGATCACGCTGCCATCGACCAGCGGCGCGAACACGCGCTCGCCGATGCGCTTGAGGCCGTCCCTGACCAGGGCCATGGCGAAGGAATGGCCCATCGCCGCGCTCATGTAGCTGGAGGTGACGTGGCCAACCATGGTCATCGGAATCGACTGCTTGGCATCGAACACCAGCTGCGCCCCCTCTGGCAGCACCTTGTTCGGGTCCAGCGGTTTGAGGCCGACCAGCTGCTTGCGGTTTTCCTTGCGGCAGTCCTCACGATTCATGCCGCGCCAGCCGATCCAGGAGAACGGTTTGGTGCGACCGACGCACCAGCCCATGTTCAGATCGTCCGGGGTGACCGAGCCGTCGGTGTCCTGACCAACGATGATGAAGCCCTTCTCGGCACGCAGCACGTGCATGGTCTCTGTGCCGTAAGGCGTCAGGCCATGCTTCTGGCCGGCGGCGATGATCTTTTCCCACACGCCCAGGGCGTAGTTGGCCTGCACGTTGACTTCGTAGCTCAGTTCGCCGGTGAAGGAGATGCGGAATACCCGCGCCGGCACGCCGCCGACGTTGCCTTCCTTCCAGGTCATGAACGGGAAGGCGTCTTTATCGAGATCAATATCCGTCACTTCCGCCAGCAGCTTGCGGCTGTTGGGGCCGGACAGGGTCATGGTGGCCCAGTGGTCGGTGACCGAGGTGAAGTACACCTTCAGCTCCGGCCATTCGGTCTGGTGGTAGATTTCCAGCCACTCCATCACCCGGGCAGCACCGCCGGTGGTGGTGGTCATGAGGAAATGGTTGTCGGCCAGGCAGGCGGTCACGCCGTCATCGAAGACCATGCCGTCTTCCTTGCACATCAGGCCGTAGCGGGCCTTGCCGACGTCCAGCTTGGTCCAGGCGTTGGTGTACACGCGGTTGAGGAACTCGCGGGCATCGGGGCCCTGGATGTCGATCTTGCCGAGGGTCGAGGCGTCCAGGATGCCCACCGCATTGCGCACGGCCAGGCACTCACGGGCCACGGCAGCGTGCAGGTCTTCACCTTTCTTCGGAAAGTACCAGGGGCGCTTCCACTGGCCGACGTCCTCGAACTCGGCGCCATTTTCCAGGTGCCACTTCTGCATGGCGGTGTAGCGCTTGGGCTCGAACAGATCGCCGCAATGACGACCGGCGATGGCGCCGAAGGTCACCGGGGTGTAGTTCGGGCGGAACATGGTGGTGCCCATCTCAGCGATGCTGATGCCCAGCGAACGGGCGGCGATGGCCAGGCCGTTGATGTTGCCCAGCTTGCCCTGGTCGGTACCGAAGCCCAGCGCGGTGTAGCGTTTGACGTGCTCGACCGACTCGAAGCCCTCACGGGTGGCCAGCTCGATACCGGCAGCGGTGACGTCGTTCTGCTGATCGACGAACTGCTTCGGCGCACGCGCGGTGTTCTTGTCGTGCGGCACCTGGAACAGTGCAATCGACGCTTCCTCGATGCGTTTCTCGGCCTTCGGCAGTGTGCCGGTCACGGGCTGGAAGCCCACTTCGGCAGCGGCCTTGGCACCGGCTTCGAAACCATCGGCGAGGCTGTCGCCCATGCCGAACACACCATTCACGGCACCGGCGCAGTGACGCTTCTGGAAGCCTTCACCCGGCACGAAGGCGAGGATCTCTTCACGCCATACCGGGCGACCACCGAGGTGCGAAGCCAGGTGCACCACCGGGCTGTAGCCCCCGGAGCTGACGATCAGGTCGCAGTCGAGGGTCTCGCCCGGGCTGGTGACCTTGTGCCTGGCGGCATCGATGGCGCAGATGCGTGCACCGGTGACGCGCTTGCTACCACGCGCCTCGACCACGGCGCTGCCGGTGAGCACACGCACGCCACGCCGGCGCGCTTCTTCGACCCAGCTGCCGCGCGGGTTGCTGCGGGCGTCGGCCACGGCCACCACCTGGCGACCGGCGTCGAGCCAGTCGAGCACCACGCGGTAGGCGTAATCGTTGTTGGTCGACAGCACCAGCTTCTGGCCGGGCGCCACGCCATAACGGCGCACGTAGGTCGACACGGCGTCGGCCAGCATGTTGCCCGGCACGTCGTTGTTGCCGTACACCAGTGGACGCTCGTGGGCGCCGGTGGCCAGCACCACGCGACCGGCACGCACACGGTGCAGGCGCTGACGCGGCTGGCCCATGGGTGCGACTTCACCGAGGTGATCGGTGAGGCGCTGGTGGATGGTGAGGAAGTTGTGGTCGTGGTAGCCGTTGACCGTGGCACGCGCCAGCAGGGTCACTTCCGGCATGGCCTCGAGCTCGGCGATGGCCTTGGCGGCCCACTCGGCGGCGGGCTTGTCGTCGAGCATCTCGCGGGTGGAGAGCAGGCTGCCGCCGAACTCTTCCTGTTCGTCGGCGAGAATCACTCGGGCACCGCTGCGCCCGGCGGCCAACGCGGCAGCCAGACCGGCAGGACCGGCGCCGACCACCAGCACGTCACAGTGCTGGTTCAGGTAGTCGTAGATATCCGGGTCGTTTTCCTTCGGCGCACGACCGAGGCCTGCCGCCTTGCGGATGTACTTCTCGTAGGTCAGCCACAGGTTCTGCGGGTACATGAAGGTCTTGTAGTAGAACCCCGGCGGCATCATGCCGCCGCCGACCTTGCCGAGAATGCCCATCAGGTCGGTGTTGACGCTCGGCCAGCCGTTGGTGCTGGTAGCCGTCAGGTTCGCGTACAGCGCCTGCTGGGTGGCACGCACGTTGGGGATCTGCGCCGCCTCGGTGCTGCCGATCTGCAGCACGGCGTTGGGCTCTTCGGCGCCGGCGGCGACGATGCCGCGCGGGCGCGAGTACTTGAAGCTGCGGCCGATCACGTCGACGCCGTTGGCCAACAGCGCGGCGGCCAGGGTGTCGCCGGCATAACCCTGGTAGGTCTGGCCGTTGAAATGGAAGGTCAGCGGCTGGCTGCGGTCGATGCGGCCACCCTGGGAAAGACGATTGACCTGGCTCATGCCGTTACTCCTTGGTCAGCGGCCTTTTTCGCGGCGACGCTAGCCTCAGTCACGCTGGGGCGCTCGCCGATCTTGTAGGTTTCGAGAATCTCGTAGCTCACCGTGTGACGGGTGACGTTGAAGTACTGACGGCAGCCCGCCGCGTGGATCCACAGCTCGTGGTGGATGCCGCGCGGGTTGTCGCGGAAGAACAGGTACTCGCCCCATTCCGCGTCGGTGCAGGCGTTCGGGTCCAGCGGGCGGGGAATGTGCGCCTGGCCGCCAGCGTGGAATTCTTCTTCGGAACGCAGTTCGCCACAGTGAGGGCAGAAGATGTGCAACATGTTCGGTACCTCCAGAAAACCATCGTCCCTCTCTCAGCGAGAGAGGGCGCCAAAATCAGTGCGCCACACCGGCTGCGCCGTGCTCGTCGATCAGCGCACCGTTGTGGAAGCGCTCGATGGAGAAGGCCTTGGCCAGCGGATGCATCTCGCCCTTGGCCAGGCTGGCCGCGAACACGTTGCCCGAGCCCGGCGTGGCCTTGAAGCCACCGGTGCCCCAGCCGCAGTTGAAGAACAGGTTCTTCACCGGCGTCTTAGCGATGATCGGGCAGGCGTCCGGCGTGGTGTCGACGATGCCGCCCCACTGGCGGTTCATGCGCACCCGCGAGAGCACCGGGAACATCTCGACGATGGCCTGCAGGGTGTGTTCGATGGTCGGGTAGGAACCGCGCTGGCCGTAGCCGTTGTAGCCGTCGATGCCGGCGCCGATGACCAGGTCGCCCTTGTCCGACTGGCTGATGTAGCCATGCACGGCGTTGGACATGATCACGGTGTCGATGATGGGTTTGATCGGCTCGGAAACCAGTGCCTGCAGCGGGTGCGATTCCAGCGGCAGGCGGAAACCGGCGAGCTTGGCCAGGTGCCCGGAGTTACCGGCGGCGACCACACCGACGCGCTTGGCGCCAATGAAGCCCTTGCTGGTTTCCACACCGATCACCGCGCCGTCCTGCTTGCGGAAACCGATCACTTCGGTCTGCTGGATCAGGTCGACGCCCAGGGCGTCGGCCGCGCGGGCGAAGCCCCAGGCCACGGCATCGTGACGGGCGACGCCGCCGCGACGCTGCAGCGAGGCACCGAGGATCGGGTAACGGGTGTTCTTCGAGCAATCCAGGTAGGGGATCATCTCCGCCACCTGCTTGGCGTCGACCACCTCGCCATCGATGCCGTTGAGGCGGTTGGCGCTGACGCGGCGCTCGATGTCGCGCATGTCCTGCAGGGTGTGGCCGAGGTTGAACACGCCGCGCTGGGAGAACATGACGTTGTAGTTGAGGTCCTGGGACAGACCTTCCCACAGCTTCATCGCGTGCTCGTAGAGGTGCGCGGACTCGTCCCACAGGTAGTTGGAACGCACGATGGTGGTGTTACGTGCGGTGTTGCCACCACCCAGCCAGCCCTTCTCGACCACGGCGACGTTCTTCACGCCGAACTCCTTGGCCAGGTAGTAAGCCGTGGCCAGGCCGTGGCCGCCACCGCCGACGATGACCACGTCGTAAACCGGCTTGGGCGTCGGGTTGCGCCACATACGCTGCCAGTTTTCATGGTGGCTGAAAGAATGCTTGAACAGGCCAAAGCCGGAATAGCGCTGCATGGGGAACTCCTGAATTCTGCTTGCCTGTAGAGGGAGGGCCTAAACCGTAGGATGGGTGCAACCCATCGATCACCGATGGGTTGCACCTACGCGGCCCGACCCATCCTACGGTGCCGAACCTGCGCCTCTACGTAACGACTGTGTCTCAGCGGTAAACCGGGTAATCGGCGCACAGACCGGCGGCCAGA
The DNA here is from genome assembly GCF_003253735.1 of Pseudomonas sp. URMO17WK12:I2. Classification (GTDB taxonomy): domain Bacteria; phylum Pseudomonadota; class Gammaproteobacteria; order Pseudomonadales; family Pseudomonadaceae; genus Aquipseudomonas. Next base: position 21,500 of record NZ_QKYW01000004.1, read on the forward strand.
CCAGCCACCTGGGCCTCGACATCGGCGTCGCCGAGGTGCTCGAGGATGTCCGCGATCCAACCTGCCAGCTCACGGCACTGGGCTTCCTTGAAGCCGCGGGTGGTGACCGCTGGAGTACCGATGCGCAGGCCCGAGGTCACGAATGGCGACTGCGGGTCATTGGGCACGGCGTTCTTGTTGACGGTGATACCGGCGCGGCCGAGGGCGGCGTCGGCGTCCTTACCGGTGATGCCCTGCTTGATCAGCGAGAGCAGGAACAGGTGGTTGTCGGTGCCGCCGGAGACCACGTCGAAGCCGCGCTCGATGAACACCTGAGCCATGGCCTGGGCATTCTTGATCACCTGGGCCTGGTACTCCTTGAACGACGGCTCCAGCGCTTCCTTGAAGCACACCGCCTTGCCGGCGATGACGTGCATCAGCGGGCCACCCTGGGCACCAGGGAACACGGCGGCATTGAGCTTCTTCTCGATCTCTTCGTTGGCCTTGGCGAGGATCAGCCCGCCACGTGGGCCACGCAGGGTCTTGTGGGTGGTGGTGGTGACCACATCAGCCAGCGGAATCGGGTTCGGGTACAGGCCTGCAGCAACCAGCCCCGCCACGTGGGCCATGTCGACGAACAGGTAGGCGCCGACCTTGTCGGCAATGGCGCGGAAACGCGGGAAATCCAGCGTCTTGGAGTAGGCCGAGAAGCCGGCGACGATCATCTTCGGCTTGTGTTCGACGGCCAGGCGCTCGACTTCGTCATAGTCGATCAGCCCGGTATCGGTGTTGATGCCGTACTGCACGGCGTTGTACAGCTTGCCCGACGACGACACCTTGGCGCCGTGAGTCAGGTGGCCGCCGTGGGCCAGGCTCATGCCCAGAATGGTGTCGCCCGGTTGCAGCAGTGCCAGGTAGACGGCGGAGTTGGCCGAGGAGCCGGAGTGCGGCTGCACGTTGGCGTAGTCGGCGCCGAACAGCTGCTTGGCGCGCTCGATGGCCAGCGCCTCGACCTTGTCCACATGCTCGCAGCCACCGTAGTAGCGCTTGCCCGGATAGCCTTCGGCGTACTTGTTGGTCAGGCCGCTGCCCTGGGCCTCCATCACGCGCTTGCTGGTGTAGTTTTCCGAGGCAATCAGCTCGATGTGATGTTCCTGACGACGCTCCTCGGCCTGCATGGCACTGAGCAGAGCGTCATCGTAGCCTTGAATCTGATCTTGCTTGCTGAACATCACGTTTCTCCCCGGGGTGCCTCGCGGCGCCGCATCTGGCTCGGTTGCTCGATATGAGTCTTGTTGCAGCGATGGTATGACTCGCCCTAGAGAACCAGATGCCTATGTACGCCACGGGAGATTGCGTTTGCGACATGCGCAGGTGTCGCAATTTTGCATGTTCAGAGGCTGCGCAGCGCCGCCAGGACGAGAAAGTGCGCGGGGTAGAACAGATAGGCCCAGCGCCTGACCGGCGGCACCGAGAATGGCGGCTGATGGCGCAACAGCAACAGGCCGAACAATGGCGCGAACAGACACATGCCCAGCACGCTCCAGGCAAAGGGATCGCCCCGGGCGGCATCGGCATAGAACGGTGCCCAGTAGTTGGCCGCCAGGCAGCAGACCATCGGCAGCAGCCAGAGCGCACGCGGGCCACGCAGCGCCAGCAGGAAGGCCGCCGGCAGCAGCGCCCCGAAGGCGCCGAACATCAGCCACTCATGGGCCAGCACGGCAACAGCCAGCGCCCCCGCACCCAGCCAGCGCGCCTGGATGTCGCTGCGCTGCGCCGCATTGGCGATCAGCAGCCCGAGTACCAGGGTGGGCATCACGTTGAGCGATTCGGCATTCGACACCAGCAGCCGGTAGGGCCACTCGGAGATCAGCGAGAACAGCAGCAGCCAGCCCAGGTAGCGCACGGACAAGCCACTGGCGTTACCCACCGTTGGCCGCGCGACATTGGCGGCGATGGCCAGGCAGAACAGCGCAAAGGCCAGACGACCGGGCACATAGAGGAAATACAGGGCAGGCCAGGCATGGCGCAGGTGATCGATCAGCATGGTCAGCAGCGCCAGCCACTTGATCAGGTCGAGGGCCGCGTCACGGCTGCGGATGAGGGGCTGCTGGGGAGATGAGGATGGCATACACGCGCATCAGGCTGACGGATAAGGCATCACGGTAGAGGCTGCCAGCGCCATGGCGCAAATAAAAAGGCGGCGCAGTTTCTGCGCCGCCCTTCAGGTACTTACTGCAGCTTAGCGTTGCAGCTGCTCGAGGCCGTGACCAGACGCTTCTGCAGGGCCGCATCCGGCGGGACCTGCTTGCTCATCTCGGCCATTTCCGCCTCGCTGAACTCCTGGCTGACCTTGGTCGCCGCGCAGTCACAGAAAGCCGTGAGCTTTTCCTGCGAGTGGCCGGACTGAGCGCCCTTCACGCATTCCTGCACGAAGGTCGACTTGGCTTCCGGCGACCACTGCTGAGCGGCCACGGCCGGCAGGGCGAAAGCGAGCGGTGCAAAAAGGGCGATCAGATGACGGTAGCTCATGGTGGGCTCCTGTAGCTTGGGATCGGTGAGTCCTGGTAATGAACTCTCTGCTTTGTGAGCCCATCGGCGCCCGTGAGTTCACAATTAAACAGGCCGTTGAAAACGTGGGCGAGGCAGGTAAGACAAGGCAAAAACGGCCGAAAAAGCGCAGTTTAGGTGGTCTAAATGAGCATTTTGAGGCCGTTTTTAACGCAGAATTACCATCGTAGGTAGTTTTTCAACGGTCTGTTAATGGCGTGCCCGGGCATGGCAGGCCAACGGAACAATATGTCGCCCTGGCGAGTTCTATGCATTGTCGAGGCGGGATACAGTACCGGCATACGCCCGCACGGGGCGACGCAGACAAGGACTTTTCAATGCCCGACAATTCCCAGCAATTCGCCAGCGACAACTACTCGGGCATCTGCCCCGAAGCCTGGGAAGCCATGGCAGAGGCCAATCAGGGCCACCAGCGCGCTTATGGCGATGACGAATGGACAGCCCGCGCCGCCGACCATTTCCGCCGCCTGTTCGAGACCGACTGCGACGTGTTCTTCGCCTTCAACGGCACCGCCGCCAACTCCCTGGCCCTCGCCTCGCTGTGCCAGAGTTACCACAGCGTGATCTGCTCGGAGACCGCCCACGTCGAGACCGACGAATGCGGCGCGCCGGAGTTCTTCTCCAACGGCTCCAAGCTGCTCACTGCGCGCAGCGAGCAGGGCAAGCTGACACCCGCCTCGATCCGCGAAATCGCCCTCAAGCGCAAGGACATCCACTTCCCCAAGCCGCGTGTGGTCACCCTGACCCAGGCCACGGAAGTCGGCACCGTCTACCGCCCCGAGGAAATCCAGGCGATCAGCCAGACCTGTGAAGAACTCGGCCTCAATCTGCACATGGACGGCGCGCGCTTCTCCAACGCCTGCGCCTTTCTCGGCTGCACCCCGGCGGAGCTGACCTGGAAGGCTGGAGTGGATGTGCTGTGCTTTGGCGGCACCAAGAACGGCATGGCCGTCGGTGAAGCGATCCTGTTCTTCAACCGCGACCTGGCCGAAGACTTCGACTACCGCTGCAAGCAGGCCGGCCAGCTGGCCTCGAAGATGCGCTACCTGTCAGCGCCCTGGGTGGGCATCCTGCAGGACGACGCCTGGCTGCGTTACGCCAACCACGCCAACGCCTGTGCACAACTGCTCGCCAAACTGGTGGACGACGTACCGGGCGTGAGCCTGATGTTCCCGGTGGAAGCCAACGGCGTGTTCCTGCAGATGTCCGAGCCGGCCATCGCCGCCCTCACCGCTCGCGGCTGGCGCTTCTACACCTTTATCGGTGCCGGTGGCGCACGCTTCATGTGTTCGTGGGACACCGACGAAGCCCGCGTTCGTCAGCTGGCAGCGGATATCCGCCAGGTAATGTCCTGACAACAGCTTGCACGGCAACCCCTTGGCAATGGGGATCAGGTGTCGTGCCTGGTCCTTGCCGCAGCAATACCTCGGACTTGCTCCCTGCACCTCACCGCCCGCGTCAATCTGTGGATAACTCGCCAATGCCGCCGGAAATCGAGCCTGCGTAGCGCTTCCACGCACATCCCAACTGCTGATCCTTACCAACAGCGAATCGGCCTAATGGGGATAAACGGCTGGCCCATCCCCAGATAACGTGGACGAGCTTGTGCATAAGCTGTCTGCATCAGGCTGCAGCCCAAAGCCTGCAAGGGCTGCAGGAATCCGTACAAAAAACGTTCTATTTCAATAAGTTGCCTGGAAGCTTACGCACAACTACTGTGCAGTAGCGTGCTCACAAGCTGTGCATACATCGCTACGAGTGGCGTAATTAAAGGGCTGTAGCGCAGCGATCATTTTTTAATCAGACACGTAAAGGGCTATTCCATCCACAGCCATCCCGAAGCGTGATCCAACACCTGTGGAAATCCGTCCCCACAATTCGGGGACGATAACGTGGATAAGCTGTAGGTATATCTCTAGACCCCTTACCGCCCGTGGCCTTTGGCGTATTGATGGAACAATGATCGATGCCGATCGAGTGGCGAGTTATCTACACACAGAAGCTGTGCGTTTAGCTGTGCATAACATGTTCAACTAGCGCTGCAGCCCAGTAGCCACGGCATTCGAGAAGCAATGATCAGTTATTGATCAGCATCGAACAGGGTTCTGCTGTGAACATAGATTGATGGTTATCAGCGGAACGGTTGAACAACTCTGCGCAGGCTTTCCCAATCCTGGTGGATCAAGCTGTGCACAAACTGTCGCTATATCGCTGTATGCCAATGAATACGGGGCCTTCAGCCTATCGATCATAAATTGTACAGTTGCGAGCGTCGGTAGCGAGCGTCCACGGGAGGCAAGAAGCCACCTGAACTGTGCATAGAACTGTGGATAGTTTGTATAACTCTGCCCGAAGCCACGGAAAAGCCGCCACCTTGTCCAGGTAGCGTCAAGCCCAAGAGCAAGCCAGGGGAGACACCGGCAATCACCATGCCGGCAGGGGCGGTTGCACACAATTACTGTGCGCGCCGTTGTGGATAAGCTGTTTGGTTAAGGCTAGAGCCCAGGCGCGGCGGGCCCTGAGGGACACCGCCTAGATTTTGACCAGCTCCAATCAGTAATCGATGCTCACATCATTACGCGGCACGCTGCAGCAGGACAGGATATAGCCCTCGGCCACGTCTTCGTCGGTGATCCCGCCGTTGTGCTCCATATCGACGTCGCCCGCCGTCTTGAGCACTTTGCAGGTACCGCAGATGCCCATGCCGCATGCCTTGGGGATATGCAGGCCAAGCTTGGCCGCTGCTGCGTGCACGGTTTCGCCCGGGCCGACCTGAATGCTTTTGCCGGTACTGGTGAAGGCCACCTGGTTGAGGTCGGCGGCCGGCACGTCCGGCGCATCGGCGGCCTGCTCGGCAAGCTCCTTGACCTCCTGGCGCACCTCCGCGGGCACCGGGCCGAAGGCCTCTTCGTGGTAGCGGCTCATGTCGAAGCCCTTGGCTTCGAGCAGGCGCTTGACCGCGCTCATGTAGGGCGTCGGCCCGCAGCAGAAGATTTCCCGCTCCAGGTAATCCGGCGCCATCAGCTCCAGCATCGGCTGGTTGAGGTAGCCGCGGTAACCCGACCAGGCCTCACCCAGGCCGTGCTTCTCGCAGATCACGTGCAGGCTGAAGTTGCTGATCCGCGCGGCCATGTGCTCCAGTTCGCGGTGATAGATGATGTCCTTTGGCGAACGGGCGCTGTGCACGAACACCATGTCGACGTTGGCGTTGGTGTCGTAGAACCAGCGCGCCATCGACATCACCGGAGTGATGCCCACGCCACCACTGAGAAACAGCACCTTGTCGGCCGGAAAATCGATGGCATTGAACAGCCCCACCGGGCCGTGCACCGCCAGCTCCTGACCTTCGCTCAGGTTGTCGTGCAGCCAGTTGGAGACCTTGCCGCCCGGCACCCGCTTGATGGTGATGGAAAAGCTGTAGGGCACCGAGGGCGAACTGGAGATGGTGTACGAACGCATCACCGGCTGGCCTTCGATTTCCAGCTCCAGGGTCACGAACTGTCCCGGCTTGAAGAAGAACAGCACCGGCTGGTCGGCCATGAAGCAGAAGGTGCGCACGTCCCACGTTTCCTGGATAACCTTGACGCAGCGCACCGCGTGGCGGCCATTGCTCCAGGTCTGAGTAGTAACGGGATAGAGGAAGTCGTTCGACATATCGGTTCTCTCGCGCACGCAGGCCGCTCACCGGCCCATTCTTTGCCGCGATTGTGCGCAACGCCTCTGCCGCTCATTTACCTGCCAGCGACATCGGCATGCTAACGGCGACCTGCCCCGTAGACACTGGCGTACCCAGTCGGGAAATGATTCGGCCATGTCGCCCATGGATAAGGTTCGCCCCGCGCCGGGCTCCACACTCGCCCCCAAGCCGAACAGGATAAGAGCGTCCGCCGCAGCCCCTGAGCAATGCGCCACTCGGCAGGCGATCCGGGCCAGGCGACGCCACCTTGCGTCAACCGCACCAGCCTAATTCATAGCGGCCGCACAGCGCCCGCCACGAGGAGTTCTCCGATGACCGTCACCTCTACGCTGAGCCTTGGCGACCCGCTGGAACAGGCCCGCGCCGCCGCAGCCGAGATGCTGCAGAGCCGCGAGCGCACCTTTTCCCTGCCGCAGCCGTTCTACAACGACGAACGGGTGTTCCAGCTCGACATGCAGGAGATCTTCCACAAGGAATGGCTGATCGCCGGCATGACTTGCGAGATTCCCGCCAAGGGCAACTACCTGACCCTGCAGATCGGCAACAACCCGATCATCGTGATTCGCGGCGCCGAGGGCGTGGTGCACGCCTTCCACAACGTCTGCCGTCACCGCGGCTCGCGCCTGTGTACCAGCGAGAAGGGCAAGGTCGCCAAGCTAGTCTGCCCCTACCACCAGTGGACCTACGAGGTGGATGGCCGCCTGCTGTTCGCCGGCTCCGAGATGGGCAGCGACTTCAACCTGGCCGACTACAACCTCAAGCCGGTGAACTGCAAGACCGCCGGTGGCTACATCTTTATCTCCCTGGCCGAGAACCCACCGGCCATCGACGAGTTCCTCGCCACTCTGGCGCACTACATGGAACCGTACGACATGGAGAACGCCAAGGTGGCGGTGCAGAGCACCCTGGTTGAAAAGGCCAACTGGAAGCTGGTGCTGGAAAACAACCGCGAGTGCTACCACTGCAACGGTTCGCACCCGGAACTGCTCAACACCCTGCTGGAGTGGGACGACACCCACGATCCCCGCGCGACCCAGTCGTTCAAGGACCACGTGGCCGAATCCGCCGCCAAGTGGGAAGCCGAGAAGATTCCTTACCTGCACGCCGGCTTCGGCCTGCGCAACCGTATCGTGCGCATGCCGCTGCTCAAGGGCACCGTGTCGATGACCATGGACGGCAAGCAGGGCTGCAAGAAGCTTATGGGTCGCATCCAGAACCCGGACCTGGGCTCGATGCGTATCCTGCACCTGCCGCACTCCTGGAACCACTGCATGGGCGACCACATGATCGTGTTCACCGTGTGGCCGATCAGCGCCCAGGAAACCATGGTCACCACCAAGTGGCTGGTGCGCAAGGACGCCGTGGAAGGCGAGGATTACGACGTCGCCCGCCTGCGCGAAGTCTGGGACGCCACCAACGACCAGGACCGTCGCCTGGCCGAGGAAAACCAGCGTGGCATCAACTCAACCGCCTACCAGCCCGGCCCTTACTCGAAGACCTACGAGTTCGGCGTGGTCAACTTCATCGACTGGTACAGCGAGCGCATGCTCAGCAACCTGGGCGCCGCCCCGGCGCCTTATCTGCGCGATGTGAAGACCCAGTGAGCGGCCTGCCACGGCGCGGATAACACACACCCGCGCCAACTCATGCACCTATTGAAAGCCCCGCTGGCCTGGCCAGCGGGGCTTTTCTTTGCCGTTCGGAATGTGAGCGACATGTTTCACAGCATTTCACGCCATCAAGCGGAACAATCGAAACGCCCCGGCCCACAGACGCTCACGCACAATTGCCAGCGACGCGTTTAGGCCACCCGTTCCCTTGGCGAGGAATCCACCGTGAGCGTGAAACCCCTGAGCAAAGGCCCCAACGAACAGAGCGGTGCCGACAGCCTGCGTTTCGACAACATCATGCGTCTTAGCCAGAAGGGCAATGCCAAGCCCAAGCAGGATCGCACCGCCACCAACAACGAGCAGTGGCCACCCATTGACGAGACCCGGGTCGATGCGCCCAGGGACGGCAAGATCCGCTACCAGCTCGATGGCCAGGGCGTGGTGGTCGAGCGCTCGGTCAACCCCGAGCTGTACAAGTTCCTGGTCAACCTGCACGCCCTCAACCAGGCTCCCGAGCAAAAGGCCCAGGTGGTCGCGGCGATGGGCGACGAGCACGCCATCGCCGACCGCAATACCGAGGTGCAGGACTGGGGCGACTACACCCAGTTCAAATGGCAGGGCAACCTGGAAGATGCCGAGGTGATCACCTACGTCACCGCGGACGGCGACACGGTCACCGTGTCAAAGGCCCTGACCCCGCAGCTGTTCCTCGAGGTGCAGCAGATCGGCCTGTCGCGCTACACCCTCGAACAGCGCGTCGCCGATGGCCGTGAGGTCGCCGGCCCCGACACCTATGTGGCCGAACATGATATTGCCCTCTGGGGTGGCCCGGAGGAGTTCGGCAATGGGGTCATCCAGTTCGAAACCAAGGATGGCAAGAAGTACGTGGTATCCGAGCACGAGAACAAGGCGATGTACGACCGCGTAGCAGGGATGTGGAGCGACCACGTCAAAGGCGGCGACTCGATCCAGAAACTGCGCGAGAAATATGACCTGCCCGACCTCGACAAGCTGGACCTGCTCGGCCAGAGCAGCGGCGAGAAGGCCAACAAGGACGACAAGGAAGAGATGACGGTGGTCGAGCTGGCCACCAAGAACCTGCTCGACAAGTACAAGAAGCTGATCGACGACGGCAAGGTCGGCAAGGACAGCGACATCTACAAGCTGGTCAAGGCCATCGAGGCCAAGGCGTCGATGGAGAGCGGCCACCGCATCACCCCGTACATCGAGGATCCGCGTGGCGGTAACACCACCTGGCGCAAGTTTGACAGCGATGGTGAAACCCTGAGTACCGAGGACATGCAGGACATCCTCAACGGCAACTCGGTGGATGAACTGCTCAGCGAGATGTTCACCAGCGGCGATGGCGAGAAGGACAAGATCGGCAAGGAGTACCAGGCCGAACTGGACAGCGCCATCGAGAAGATCAGCGGCGAAGACAAGACCAGGCTGGCGGACGAACTCTACGACACCCTGACCAGCCTGGATTTCGTCAGGTACCTGGCGGACATGAAAGAGCAGGGCCTGGGTAGCGAGGGCCAGGCCGAGGTTGCCCGGCTCGCCTCCAGCCTGGAGCTGCTGGACCCGGAGCGCGCCCGCCAGGCCGAGTCGGCGCTCAAGCAGAACGGCATCCTGGTGGAGATCGACACCCTGGTCGGCGATCCCGGTGCGATTCCCGACGAATACAAGGAGCTGGCCTACAAGGACATGGGCGCGCTGATCAAGACCGTGCTCAAGTCCGCCGACATTCCGCGTCGGGTGCAGGACAGTATCGAGAAGTTCTACAACGAGCTGCTCAATGACAAGACCAAGATGGCCGATTTTGCCAAGCTCTCCGAGCAGCTTAATAACGGCACCATCACCCAGGCCGACTTCAATAAGCAGCTGGAAACCAAGTACATCCCGGCGGAAGTCAGCAAGGACGACTTCACCAGGGCCATCGGCACGCTGAACCAGTACGGCGTGCTCGGCACCATTTCCGCATTCGGCTCCCTGGGCGGGGCGATCTACATGCTGTCGGCCAAGAATGGGCAGCTATCCGACGAGCCCCTGGAGCGCCTGGCCATCGCCAAGGATTTCATCACCTTCCTCAGTGGCGGTGCGCAATTCGAAAAAACCAAAATCTTCGACCTCTTCACCAAGACCAACACCGCCGAGCTGCTGGGCCTGAGCAAGACCCTGCCGGAAATCTGGGGCAAGGAAAACGGCACCCTTGGCAAGAAGGTCGAAGGCTTCCTGCGTGATCGCGGCATCAAGGGCATTCCCGATGCAGTGGAGAGCCGCGCCAACAGCGTGATCGAGCTGGGCTCGCTGAATGGTGGTGGTGGCGGCAGCGTACTGGATCAGGTCCGGCTTTCCGCCGAGGCCGCCGGTATCGGCCCGCTCGACGATGCTGCGACTCGCGCCCTGCTCGATGACATCGTGCAACGGGCCGGCGGCAACCCACCTGACGACTACTCACGCTACAACAGCCTCAATCAGCTCGCCGACGAGCAGAACCTGGTCATCACCGAGGACACCATCAACCAGAGCATCGCCGAACGCCAGGCCGGGGCCGGGCTGGGGCAAGTACCAGACGATGCGTCGGTTCGCGAGTTCGCCGACTTGCTCGATGACGCGGCCAACCGCCCGCTGCCACCGTCGGTCACCTCCTCGGGCTACTCCACCTACACCGACGCGGTGTCGACCATCTACGAAGATGCGGTGGAGTACTTCGAAGAACGCAATATCACGCCGCCGAGTCGCGAATCGGTCGAGCGCGTGGTCAGCGAGCGCATCGAGGCGTCGGGGCGCAGCGTGCCGGCGGCCAATGATCCGTTCGACGGCGATCTGCGCCTGGATGGCGACGCGATCAACCAGATGTTCGAGCACGACAACCGCACGCCACCGGCCGCCGAGGTGATCGACGATGCCGTCGACCGTCTCAACGACACGGTGCGCAACAGCTCGGCGCCGAGCATCGTCGATGCCGAGACCATCAACAGCGCCCTGGGCGGCGCCGATACACCGTCGATAAAGCCCGGCCTGGCGGCGAAGATCGGCGGCACCCTGACCAAGGTGCTGGGCGTGGCGCCGGATATCCTCAGCGTCGCCGATATCGTCATGGGCGGCTTCACCATCAAGGATGCCATCGCCAACAACAGCGACCTGGGCAAGGCCGCTGGTGCCCTGCAGATCATCAGCGGCGTGGCAGGCACCACCGCCGGCGTCATCGGCACCGTCGGGCTGTTCGCCAGCATCGGCGCCCTGGCCGGTGCCACCGGCCCGCTGTTCCTGATCACCGCGGGGCTCGGGCTGATCGGCGGCATCATCGGCATTTTCGTCGACCACGAGAAGAAGCAGAAAGCCACCGACAAGGAGGGGCAGTGGTTCAAGGATCTCGCCGAACTCGGCCTGACCCAGGAAGACTGGGGCGACAAGCTCGAGTACGCGCGCTACAGCTTCTACGAATACGACGGTCGCGATGCCCCGGAAGGCCAGAGCATCTACGACTACCAGAAAGATGAATGGGAGCATTTCAAGGAAACGCCCCCGGAAGGCGGCTCGTCCATCAACCGCCTGGACGACGACAAGCACATGGCCAAGTACGACAAGGCGTTCTACGAGGAGAACCGCGAGGTCATCCACACCATCCGCGAGCGCTGGGATGACTGGAACGGCAAGGACGCCATCGTCAGCAAGGACGATCTGGATAAAATTTCCAAGGGCAACGGCAGCGAAGAGGAGAAAGCAGCCGCGAAGTTCCTGCTCAACAACAGCGAATTCTGGGAGCAACTCGATACCCAATGGGGCAAGGGCGGCAAGGACAACAAGGTCAGCACCAACGACCTCAACACCTGGCTGAAGATGGTCGGCGCTCACCAGGAGGATTACGGGCGCGCCTATTACGATGAACACAAGGACATCATCGAGACCATTCGCGAGCGCTGGGACGCCTGGAACGGCAAGGACGCCATCGTCAGCAGGGACGATCTGGATAAAATTTCCAAGGGCGACGGCAGCGAGGCCGAGAAGGAGGCCGCGCGCTTCCTGCTCGACAACCCGGGTTTCTTCGACCAGCTCGACAACCTGGCCAAGAACGACAGGCGCGACGGCAAGATCAGTACCGGCGACCTGGAAACCTGGCTCAAGGCCATCGGCCTGGAGAAAACCGACAAGAGCGAGCTGACCTACAACCCCAACGACGACACGCCGGCCTGGCGACAGATGCGTTTCTGATCAACCGGCGGGCTCCTGCCCTGCCAGGAGCCCGCCGACACGCGTGCTAGCGTCCCGGCAAACCGATCACCCGGCCGACACAGGCAGAGCGCGGCAGCTCCTGCTGCGCCCCGGCCAGCTCCGTGACGCGCCCTGCGACCTGCTCATGGAAGGGCGCCGAGCGGCCGCTGGCGGTGTCGACGTTCATCAGCATCTGCTCGCTTTCGGCCACCACCTGCCCGTCGTCGCAGCGCTCGATCAGGTGATGGATATGCAGGCGCTTGTGGTCGTGGCCGAGCAGTTGGGTGCGCACCTGTAGCTCGACGCCGAGTTTCACCTCGGCGAGATAGTTGAGGTGGCACTCCAGGGTGTAGAGCGTGTGCCCGCTACGCATCCTGCCCGCCTCGTCGAGGCCGATGAGGTCCATCAGCCCATCAGTGGCGAAGCTGCAGATCAGCAGGTAATACGCATCGCGCAGGTGGCCGTTGTAGTCGACCCAGGCGGGCAGCACGGCGGTCCGGTAGGTTATCGGCAGCATGCTCATTCCTCGAAGGCGAAGCCGTGGCGCGCCTTGGTCTCGCGGATGGCACCGAGTACCGCCAGCAGGCAGTCGTCGCGATAGCGCTCCAGCTCGGCGAGGCTGCGCTGGCCCTGCTGAACCGATGTGCCGGCGACCACATCGTCGATAAGTTGCTCGGTCAGCTCAGGCGCCTGCAGGTAGGTCCAGGGCAGTTTCAACGCCGGGCCGAACTGGGCCATGAAGTGACGCATGCCGGCATCGCCACCGGCCAGGGTGTAGGTCAGGAAGGTGCCCATGAACGACCAGCGCAGACCGGCGCCGAAGCGGATCGCATCGTCGATCTCGCCGGTGGTCGCCACGCCGTCGTTGACCAGGTGCAGGGCCTCGCGCCACAGCGCTTCGAGCAGGCGGTCGGCGATAAAACCCGGCACCTCCTTGCGCACGTGCAAAGGGCGCATGCCCAGTGCGCTGTAGATGCCAATGGCCGCCTGCACCGCCGCGGGCGCGGTGCGTTCGCCGCCGACCACCTCGACCAGCGGCAACAGGTACACCGGGTTGAACGGGTGGCCGACCACGCAGCGCTGCGGATGCTGCGCCTCGGCATAGAACTCGCTGGGTAGCAGCCCGGAGGTGCTGGAGCCGATGATCACCTCGGGGCGCGCCGCAGCGCTGATCCGCGCGTGCAGGTCGAGCTTGAGGTCGAGCCGCTCGGGGGCACTTTCCTGGATGAAGTCGGCATCACCTACGCAGGCCTCGAGGTCGGCGAAAAAGCGCAGCCGCTGCAGCGACGCCCCCGGCGCCAGGCCCTGTTTTTCCAGCGCCGGCCAGGCGTTGGCGATGCGCGTGCGCAGGGCGGTTTCGGCACCGGGCGCCGGATCCCAGGCATGCACATCCAGGCCGTGGGCCAGGGCGCGGGCAACCCAGCCCGCACCGATCACGCCGGTACCCAGGGCGGCGAAAATCTTGATATCGGTAATGAAGGTCATGCTTGAACTCCGATGGCCCGGACACAGGCCGGGGAATGGCGTTAGGGAATGCCCCGGCTTAGATCCGGGCTACCGCTGTCGCGGCTAAAGCCCCGCCCACCAGAGCAGCGCAGATCTGTGTCAGGGGCCGGGCGCCTACCACGTTAGCCGCGACGCTTGAGCTTCATCTTTTCCCGCCCTTCGGCCGGGCTCAGCACACGGCCGCCAAGGCGTTCGATGATTTCCACCGCCCGCTCGACCAGCGAGCCGTTGCTGGCGGGCACGCCCTTGTCCAGCCAGATGTTGTCTTCCAGGCCGACGCGCACGTTGCCGCCCAGCAGCATGGCCTGGGCGAGCATCGGCATCTGCATGCGGCCAATGCCGAAGCCGGCCCAGGTCAGGCCCGTCGGCAGGTTGTCGACCATCGCCTTCATGGTCGCGGTATCGGCCGGCGCGCCCCACGGGATGCCCAGGCACAGCTGGATCAGCGGGTCGTCGAGCAGGCCTTCCTTGATCATCTGCTTGGCGAACCACAGGTGGCCGGTATCGAAGATCTCCAGCTCGGCCTTCACCCCCAGCTCGGTGATGCGTTTGGCGCCAGCGCGCAGTTGCGCCGGGGTGGATACGTAGATGAAATCGCCATCGCCGAAATTCAGGGTGCCGCAGTCCAGGGTGCAGATTTCCGGCAGCAGCTCTTCGATATGGGCCAGGCGCGTCAGCGGGCCGACCAGGTCGGTGCCGGTGCCGAACTCCAGCGGCTGCTCGCCCTCGCCGATTTCCAGGTCGCCGCCCATGCCGGCGGTGAGGTTGATGATCACGTCGGTGTCGCTTTCGCGAATGCGCTCGACCAGCTCGCGGTACAGCGCCACATCGCGGCTGGGCTTGCCGGTGTGCGGGTCACGCACGTGGCAGTGGGCGACGGTGGCACCGGCCCTGGCGGCTTCGAGGGCGGCCTCGGCGATCTGCTTGGGCGTGACGGGAATGGCCGGGTGACGGCCGACGGTGTCGCCAGCGCCGGTGACCGCGCAGGTGATGATTACGTCATGATTCACGGTCGATCTCCTTGGTGGGAACTGCGTGGCTCATGCCGATCAGGCGCCAGGCAGATTCTCGGGACGAACGCCGCCCTCGCGCAGGACGCGGTGGCAGCCTGGGCAATGGCTAAGGGGTGAGTTTCAGGGCCTGGACGGCCGGCTTGCCGTCGCGGCTGGTGACACCGTCGAGCCAGGCGGTGACCACCTGGGGATTGGCGGCGATCCACTCGCGCGCCACCTTGGCGGGCGGCTGACGATCCATGATCGGCTGCATCAGCTCGGCCTCCTGGGCGCTGGTGAAGCGCAGGCTGGTGAGCAGGCGGTTGGCGTTCGGGCAGCGCTGGGCATAGTCCGGCGCGGTCACGGTGGATACCGTCGCCGCACCGTCGTCGGGGCCGAACACCTCCTCGGTACCGGTCAGGTAGGTGATCGGCATCTGCAGGTTCATCGGGTGCGGCTTCCAGCCGAAGAACACCACCGGCTTCTCGTTGCGCACCGCACGGCCGACGGCGGCGAGCATGCCGGCCTCGCTGGACTCGACCAGCTTGAAGCCGCCAAGGCCGAACTGGTTGGAATCGATCATCTTCTGGATCGCCGTGTTGGCGCCCGAACCGGCCTCGATGCCATAGATCTTGCCGTCGAGCTGATCCTTGAAGCGGGCGATATCGGCCAGCGTCCTGATGCCCTGCTCGGCCGCATAGGTCGGCACGGCGAGCACCGCCACGGCATCGTCCAGCGACGGCTTATCGGCCACTTTCACGGCACCGGTATCGAGAAACGGCTTGATGTTGTCGTCCATGATCGGCTTCCAGTAGCCGAGAAAGGCGTCGACCTGGCCCTTCTGGATGCCAGCGAAGATGATCTGCTGGGAGGCCTGGGTCTGCTTGGTTTCATAGCCCAGGCCCTGTAGCAGCTCGCTGGCCACGGCGGTGGTGGCGACCACGTCGGTCCAGCCGACGGCGCCCAGCCGCACGGTCTTGCAGCTCGCATCATCAGCGGCCAGCAGGGGCGAACTGAACAGGGTGAAGGTGCAGCATGCTGCGAACGCGGTGAGCGCTTTCATAGGGGGCTCCTCAACGGTTTAGTCTGGTTCTTAGTACCGTGTGACCGGAACGGCTGAATTCCGATGAGCCCACCTTACGCAGTTGCCTGACCAGAAATACGCAGCATATCGACATGAAACCACAACATACCGACTTGATTGCCCGGCTTGCCTGCCGTTAGATGGGGCTTCCACAGGCGGAGATCGGCCATGTCGCACCACTTCTGCTTTCTGCTGCTGCCCGGCTTTTCGATGATGGGCCTGATGTCGGCCATCGAGCCGCTGCGGGTTGCCAACCGCTTCCACGCGCCCCACTACCGCTGGCGCCTGCTCAGTGAAAACGGTGAGGCGGTGCCGGCCAGCAACGGCATGTCGCTGAATGTCGATGGCGCCCTGGCTGACGATCTGGCCGGCAACAGCCTGTTCGTGGTGGCCGGTTTCGATCCCCTGGCCGGCTTCAGCCCGCAACTGGCGAACCGCCTGCGTCGTGCAGAGCACGAATGTCAGGTGCTCGGCGCCATCGACACCGGCAGCTTCGTGCTCGCCGAGGCCGGGCTGCTGGACGCCAAGCAGCGCTTTACCCTGCACTGGGAGGCGCTGGAGGCCTTTCGTGAACGTTATCCACAGCTGCTGCCGACCCAGGAGCTGTTCGAAATCGACGGCCGGCGCATCACCAGTGCCGGCGGCACCAGCAGCCTGGACCTGATGCTCGGGCTGATAGGCCGCGACCATGGCGAGGCGTTGTCGATCCAGGTGTCCGAGCAGTTCGTGCTCGGTCGTATTCGCACCCGGCTGGACCACCAGCGCATGCAGGTCAGCAGCCGCTATGGCATTCACGACAAGAAGCTGGCCCTGGTGATCGGCGAGATGGAGCGCTGCACCGAGGAGCCGCGCACGCCAGGGCAACTGGCCGACTCGGTGGGCATCACCACCCGACAGCTGGAACGGCTGTTCCGCCAGCATCTGAACACCACGCCGGTCACCTTCTACCTCGCCCTGCGCCTGGACAAGGGCCGCCAGCTGCTGCGCCAGAGCGACCTCAGCGTGCTGGAGGTGGCCCTGGCCTGCGGCTTCGACTCGGCCTCCTACTTCGCCCGTCGCTACCGCACACGCTTTGCGGTCAGCCCGCGGCAGGATCGCCGCGAGGCCGCGTCGGTGTCAGGCCTGGCGCCGCGCGCCTAGCAGCCCGACCGGCGCAGTCGACTTCAGCTCACCTGCTCAAGCCACTTGTCGACGTCCTTGCGGCTGATCTTGCCGTCTGCCTTGACGTTGTTGGGGTGGAAACGGATGGTGTCGAGAAACTCGAAGAACTCCTTGTTCTCCATCAGGAAGCGCACCGCATCGATGTCTTCCTCGGAGTTTTCGAAGCGCTCGTCGCCCTTGAGCAGCTTGTTGAAATCCTTGTCGCTGATGATGTCGTCGCTGCCCTGCCACTGCTCCCAGTTATCGACGATGCGGTCGATCTTGTCCTTGTTGTCGCGGTAGAAGGCGGCATCGAACTTGTCGTTGTAGGTGACCAGGTCCTGCATGTTGTCGGTGAACCAGTCATCGTCGATCTTGCCGTCCTTCTCGACCTTGTCGGTGAATTCCTTGTAGTGCTCGGGTTGCGCTTCCCAGACCGGAATGTCCTCGGGGTACCAGGCATCGAAACGGTCTTCGTACTTACCCTCGTAATAGTTGTACTCGTAGCTCATGTGCACCAGGTAGTTGAGCTTGTCGCCCCACTCTTTCTCCAGCACCCCGTCGTCTTCCAGCGCACGGAAGTGGTCACGCACCTTCTCGACGGTCTCCTCGCTCTTTTTCAGGGCGACCACGCCACCGATGATGGCGCCGATGAAACCGAGCACCGCGCCCACACCGCCAGCAGCGGCGGCCACTACCCCGGCCACCGCCGCCGAGCCCACGCCGATGGCCGCGGCCAGGCCGGCGCCGCCCATCACCAGCCCCGCGGTGCCGCCAACCAGCTGCAGGCTCTTGGCCGCGAACTGTTCAGGCGTGCCACCTTCCTTGCGCAGCTTGTCGATGCCCATGCCGCCAAGCACCAGATCCAGCACCCCGCCCACCACGTCGGCCGCGCCGCCGATGGTCGACAGCGCGCCACCGACCCAGCGCAGCCGATCGGCCTCGGGCACCTTGCTCAACTCCGGGTTCTTGTCGGTGATGCTGAGAAAGCTGCTGCGTGCTGCGTCGCGCTGCTCCGGCGGCAGCTGTTCGATCAGATCCTCGACTGCCGGCCGCGATTTGCGGGTGGTGTCATCGAACTCCTTCCAGAAACTGTCGGCGGTGAATTTCTCGCCCATGTCGAGTTGCGGCAGCTCCTTGAGGTTGTCGAGCTTCTGCTGCCGCTCCTTGAGTTCGATGGCGTCGGTTTCCGACACGTCCTTGGGCTTGAAGTGCTTGTCCCAGACGTTCTCCTTGAGGCTGGTACCAAGGCCCAGGGCGTCGGCGGCGCCCGGTTTGCGGAACAGTTCTTCATAGGCCCCGGTGACCATGGTGGCCATCGGCGAGATCATGCTGATGGTGGTCACGAAGTTCTTCGCCGCCTCGATGCGCTCGGCCGGCGTATCGCCGAAGTTCAGCCCGCCATCGGAAAGTTTGTAGATCCCGGCGACCATCGAGATCAACCCGGCACTGGAACTCAGTACCCCGGTCTTGCCCAGCTTGCCCAGTACCCCGGCAACACCGTCGCGCTCGGCCAGCGGGACTTTGGCCACCGCTTTTTCGATCTTCTCGGCAGTGATGGCGCCAGCCTTCCCGGAAGGATCCTTGATGCTCTCCCTGGCGCTGTCCTTGAGCAGCTGGGTCAACGGCTCCCGGGAGTTTTCCGCCGCGGTGACCAGCTTCTGCTCCTCGGCATTGAGCTCGGGCTTGGCCTGGCCCTTTTCCTTGCCGCCGCCGAAGAAGTAGTTGTAGATATCGGTGCCGCGCTTGGTACCCAGCACCGAGGTCATCATGGTGGTCAGCAGCGTGGAGACCATGTCGGTGGTGGCCTTGTCGACGTTCTCCTCGCCGACTCCCTCGATGCCATCCTTGTACAGCTCGTTGAGCTGCTCGATAGGAATGCCGAACTTGAACTCGGTGTCGATCTGCGCCGCCAGTTCGGAATCAAGAAGGCTGAGTGACTGCATGTCGGCGGCGTAGCGCGCCGCTGCGCCTTCGGGATTGTCCTTCTGCAGCGCTTCGAGCGCCTCCTTGTACTCGGGGTCGCGCAGGGTGTCGGCCAGCTTGTCCTTGAAGCCCTCCTTGTCCTCGACCTTGTCGATCGCCTCCTTGAGAAAGCGGTCGTTGTCGGCGGCAATGTCCTCGTCGGTCATCAACGCCAGCAGCTCCTCACCGAGCTTGCCCTCGTCCACCAGCCCGCGCATTTCGGACGGGCTCATTTCCTTGGGGTCTTTGCCGTAGCTGGTATTGGTGGTGCCGCTGAAAGCGCCGTTGGTAGTGGTGTACGGCAGGAACTGGAAGCCGCCGTTGAGCATCGCCCGCGCTTCGAGCAGGCGCAGGTACTTGGCTTCCTTGGAGTCGGCGGGCTTGTCCTTGTAGGCCTCCTTGAGGTTGTCGTAGTAGAGCTCGCCGACGGTCTTGGCCTTGCCGTCCTTCTTCTCGCTGGTTTCGGCGAGCATCAGGTCGGTTTCCTTGGCGGGCGGCAGGTCGCGGTCCTCGAACGCCTTGTCGACGGCGCCCTGCTGCTTCTCGGCCTGCACGCCGCTGAGGTTGGCGAAGTGCTCGGGCGTGACGCTCTCGATGACGATGAACTTGCCCTTTCGGGGCGTTTCCACGGCGAGCACGCCAGGCGCCAGGGTATCCACCTTGGTGCCATCGGTGACCACCGGAATGTCGTCCCGGCCGCTCATCACCTTGTAGCCGTCATCCTCGATCTTGCTCTCGATCTTGTCGCGGGTCTCGGCCAGCTCCTTGACCTTCTTGTAGGCTTCCGGCGAGACCTCCTTGGATACCGCGTACTTGCTGCCATCTGCGGTGGTGAAGAGGGCCGTATCGTTGGCGCCATAGGCGCCGTTGTCGTCGACGGTCAACTGGAAACCGTTGCCGGGGTGATACACCGCCGCGCTCATGTCCATGTAGCCGTCTTCGATGAAGCGCAGATCGCCCAGCTCGGGGATCTGTTCGGCCGAAGTGACTACCTCGAAACCACCAGCCTCCCGCTGGCCAAGCCAGTTCTCGTGCTCCTCGGACAGCTCCTTCTCGGTCCAGGCCGGTGGCCCGGCGACGTCACCGGCATCCAGTTTTTCCTTGGCGACCTCGTGCAGCCGTGGGTTCACCCCGGCGTGCACCAGCACCTGATCGCCATTTTTCATGGTCACCAGCAACAGGTCGTCCCAAAGCATGAGGCGATGGCCACTGGACGACAGCCATTCGGTCTCGACGTTGGCGATGTCCTTCTCTTCCCACTTGTGATCACTCTCGGCCAACGGCGGTTTGCCATCGAGGTAGGGCCCGCGGTACTCCTTGTAGGCGTCGATGCCTTCCTGATCGAGCTGACCGCCCCTGCTCTGGGCCTCGCGCAGCTTGTCATTGAAACTGCTATCGCCGGTTTCCCCGGTCAAGCGTTCTGGCGTGCTGGTGTCAATGGTGCTCATCGGCTCTGCGCTCCGGCTCGATAAGTGGACAAGGTCGCAAAACGGCACTGCGCTCCTTGTGCGAAATAAGGTGGCTATGGCACTTGTTGAACGACGCAGACCAAGGCGCGACGCCTCGCCGGTTGACGGAAACGAGAACGGTGCACGCAAAAAGGCACGGTCTGCTGCCCCCTCATTCAAGCAATCGTCACATTGATGCAACAACCTGATCGCGACGGATTTCGCAGCTTTTCACGGCGACACATGCCCCTTAACAGGACACGAGGGCAGCGCTGAACAGACTGTCAGGAGCAATGCACATGCAACCGACCACGCTCGACGCCGCCAGTCCGGGTCGGATTCCCGAACAGCTTTCGCCGCGTTATCCGAAGTTCCGAACGCCTCCGGCCAGGCGAACCTCCGCGGCCATTGACAATCAATCAGTTAGCAAGCGCCGAGAGCAATCCCGGTGCGGCACGTTAATTGCGAAGCACACCCCGCCTCTGATCGACACCGCTTTGCAGTACCGCGGTGATATACAAAAACAAGCACGTTCTGGAGGGATCTTCTTGCCTATTCAAACTGCCGCACCGGCAGGTTACGCCAGCGACCGCCACGTCGGGCCTCCATGCGAACCGAACCCGAGCATGACCTGGTGCGCCTGTGCGCAACCGTCACCAGTGCGTACAACAACCATAATCCTCGAGGGACTATAGGCATGTATTCGACCACTCTCGGCACTACCACCACGCCGACCGAGACGCCTTACGACCATGCACCATTCAGCAGTGAAGGCGCCGTGCGGTTCGGCGCCTTCATTCTCTACCCACGCCAACACCTGTTGCTCAAGCACGGTGAGCCGGTCAGCCTGGGCAGCCGGGCGCTGGACCTGCTCATCGCCATGGCGGCGAGGCCGGGAGAGCTGCTGGAGAAATCCGAACTGATCGCCTGCGCCTG
Source organism: Pseudomonas sp. URMO17WK12:I2 (assembly GCF_003253735.1). Lineage (GTDB taxonomy): Bacteria > Pseudomonadota > Gammaproteobacteria > Pseudomonadales > Pseudomonadaceae > Aquipseudomonas. Next base: position 42,646 of record NZ_QKYW01000004.1, read on the forward strand.
GCCGAAGGTCATCGTCGAGGAGTGCAACCTGCGTGCGCAGATCGTCGCTCTGCGCCGGGTGCTCAGCGAAGACGAAACCGGCTTCGAATACATCGTTACCGTGCCGGGCCGGGGTTATCGCTTCGTGGCGCATACCGAGCCCTACGCTGCCGGCAGCGAGCCCGCGGTGACCGAGCGCCTGCAGTCGCTGCCCAGCCTGATCACCCGGCCACTGGGCCGTGATACGGTGCTGCAACGCCTGGCCGAACAGCTGCAGCACACGCGCCTGGTGTCCCTGGTGGGCCCCGGCGGCATCGGCAAGAGCACCGTCGCCCTGGCGCTAGGCAACCAGTTAGCTGGCGACATGCCCCATGGCACCTGCTTCGTCGACCTCAGTGAAATCGACGATGACAGCCGCATCCCCCATGCCCTGGCCGAGGCCCTGGGCCTTGCAGCCAGCAGCGATCCACTGCGTGAAGTGGTGCAGCACCTGCAGCAACGACGCCAGTTATTGATTCTGGACAACTGCGAGCAGGCGCTCGACGGCACGGCGCTGGTGGTGGAAACCCTGCTCAAGTGGACTCCCGACTGCGCCATCCTGACCACCAGCCGCGAGCCGCTGCGCACCGCGGGCGAGCAGATCGAGCGCCTGCTGCCCCTGCAGCTGCCCGCCGCTTGCGAGCACCCCAACGCCGAGCAGGCGCTGGGGTACCCGGCCATCGAGCTGTTCGTGGAACGGGTGCAGGCCAGCGACACAGCGTTTACCCTCAACGACGGCAACGTGGCCGACGTGATCAACATTTGCCGCAAGCTCGACGGTATTCCCCTGGATATCGAAATCGCCGCCACTCGGGTCAGCGCCTTTGGCCTGGGCCCACTGGCCGAACTGCTGGACGGCGAGTTCCGCCTGCAGATGGAGGGCCGCCGTACCGCCCCGCCTCGTCACCGCTCGCTGCGCGCAACCCTGGACTGGTCCTACCAGACCCTGGCGCCCGCCGAGCAGGCGATGCTGCGCATGGTGGCGATATTCAACGGCACCTTCACCCTGAACGCCGTGCGCGCGCTGGTCGAAGGCGACCCGGTGCTGTCGGGTGACCCGCTGCCGCTGATCGAAAGCCTGGTGGACAAGTCCCTGTTGATCGCTCATCGCGACGACACCCTCAAGTACTACCAGATGCCCAAGAGCGAGCGCCTCTATGCCCTGGAAAAGCTCGATCAGACCGGCAGCACCCAACGCCTCGTCGCCCGCCACGCGGCCTATGCACTGGCCGTGGTGAAGAAGGCGGCCAGCCAGCTCGACGCCGTGGTGCCGGAAGCCTGGAAGAACCTCTACGGCGCGGAGAGCGACACCATTCGCTCGGCACTGACCTGGGCCTGTTCCACCGATGGCAATCAGTCGCTGGGTCTGGAGCTGACGTTGGCAGCCCTCGGCCTCGGCCCCTACCGTGATCGCTCATCGCGCCCGCGGGTGGAACAGCCGGCAGCCCAGGAGCCATTGCGCCACCAGGCTCGCTGAGCACAGAAGATCAGGGCATCGTGGCCGGAAGGCGGCCGCCACGACAGATCCTGACAGCGTCCAGCTGTCCGTAACGCACAGGCGGCTCGTGGTCACTGATCCAGCGCTTTACAGGTGCGAATTGTGGTGAAAATCCACTGTGCATAAGCGGAGCGCTGCAGCGTTTGTCATAACCTCTGCAAAACCACCTTCCTGTGCGTTTTGCATGACGCGTTCACGGCAAGCGGAGTAAACGATGACCACCATTGACCAGGGCGACCGCCTCGCAACGCAGCCGGGTAGCGGCGCCTCCTTCGACCAGGTACTGAAGCACTCCCGTCTACTGTCCAGCAAACCTGCCGATGCTTACCGCCAGGCCAAGCCGGAGCAAGCGCCGCCGCGCCTCGAGGAGTACGAACGCATCGAGGCGCCCGGGCAGGTGGCGGCCGATACCGTGCGCTATGTCACCCGCGACGGCGAGCAGGTCATCGTCTATCGCTCCAGTACACCGGCGCTCTACCAGCGGGTGGTAGAGGATCACCACACCCTCGCCGCCCAGGCCGACGGCTATACCCTGGCGGTCGACAACAAAGATACCCTTTCCTATTACGAGCACATCACCAGTATCGACACCCGCAATGCCGAGAGCGGCGTCATCACCTACCAGTTCGGCGCCAACCAGTGGGTCATCACCCAGAGCCATACCCCCGATACCTTCAAGCGCCTGCTGCACATGGAGAAGGTGCTTGCCTACAAGAACGATGGTTACGCCCTGCTCGGCGCCCAGCAGACACTGCCCATGAGCAGCTCGGCCTACCGGAGCATCGAAACCCTGGACGACGGCCTGACACGTGTCGAGACCCGCGACGGTCAGCGTTACATCATCTCTGCACAGCTCAACCCCCAGGCCCACCAGCAACTGCAGTACCTGAGCGAGGTACGCGGCCAGCTCGACGCGGGTGGGCAGCAGGGCTATCAGGTCGTGGAATCGCTGCCAGCCGACTATGACATCGACAAGCTGAAGGTCGAGCGCATCGACAAGCAAACCGGGCTTATCCATTTCCGCTACGACGGGCAGGGCTACATGCTCGCGCCCGGCGACGCCAGCGAGACGGAAATGCAGCTGCCCGAGGGGCTGCGTATCGGCCTGGCCGGCGCCAACGACCGGTCGCCCAGCCTGGAGCTGCGCGGCTCGCGGCTCTACGATCTGCTCGCGGCATTGCAACAGACCGAAGGCACCGTCGCCCATGACGCCCTGGTCAATGCCATCAAGAACGGTGACAGCCTGGCCAGCGACGCCAACGAGCCCGCCGCGCTGGCCGAGATCGACAACGTGCATGCCTTCAGCGAGGGCGGCGTGCAGGTCATCACCCTCAAGGACGGCAGGAAGGTGGTGGCCATCGAAGCCCTGGCGCCGAATGCGTTCAAGGCCTATGCCCAGTCGGCCGAGGTGCTCGCCGGCATCGCCCGGGCCGAGGGCGATGGTTACCGCCTGGCAGGTGCTGACCACTACCTGCCGTCCACCGAAGATATCGCCAGCATGGGTGGCGTTGGCGAGTATGGCCCTGGCCTGATTGCCTTCACCTATCGCAAACCCGGCGGTGAGGAAGAAAAACTGATCGTCAGCGAAGCGATCAACCCGGAGTTGTTCGCTCAGGTGTCAGGGCATCGTGACGAGGTCACCCTGCAGATCAACGACCTCGACGCGCCGCGCAGGGAGCATGGCCTGCCGCCGCTCGAGGAGGTCAGCATCAACGAGCTGCCGACCAGCGAAACCAATGAGGACGGGCAAACCCTGAACGTGCAGGAACTGGCCCTGCAACGCATGATCGAGGCCTATCGCGAGGGCGTAAAGGACGGCAGCATCGCCGCCGACGACCCGCGCGCCCGCTTCCTGCGCGCCCTGGAAGCCAAGAGCATGGCCGAGAACGGCATGTCGATCATTCCCGAACACGGCCGCGGCTACAAGGCCGATGCCAGCGACCCCATCGACGTCACCAGCCGCGATGTGCGCGAAGAAATATTCGATGTCCAGGCCATCGACGAAACCCTTGCCGAACTGACCAGCAACGAGACGGTGGCGGCCGACCTCGCGCGCTTCGACAAGGAAGCCAGGGACAAGGTGGTCGGCGGGCCGGAGAAAATCGCCGAAGTCGAGGAAAGACTGAAAAGCAGCGCCAACTCCGAGGCGTTCCGTACCTACATCAAGGCATTGGAAGCCGCTGGCAAGAGCGAACTGGCGCAGCTGGAAATCCAGCAGACCTACCTCAACCTGGCGCAGATCGACCCGCAGGCGGCCGAGCAGTTTCTCGGCGACCTGAGTCGCGACACCATGATCATGGACCTCGATGCGATCATGGCCGACCCCAGCCAGATCAGCGAGGACAACAGCTCGCTGGCGGCGATCGACACCACCAACTACTGGCTGCGGGCGGCCCGGGCCATCCCCGATATTCCCTCGCACCTGATCAGCAGCTGGGAAACGACCATCCAGAAGTTCGCACTGAACAAGAACGATGCGGCGGCGTTCAGCAAGATCTACGCAGAACTGGGTGATACCTATATGCGTAACGGTGTGGTCACCGATACCGATATCCAGCGCGCGTTCAACGCCGAGAACAATGCCTTCCGCTCGCTATCCTCGACCGAGCGGGACAACCTGACCAAGATGTTCACCACCATGAAGGACACCGGCACCCTCGGTTCGGTGTCCGGCATCTTCGGCCTGGCCCGTGGCATCTACCAGCTGCACGGCAATCCGGGCAACCTGGCCAGCACCCCGGAAGGAAGGCTGGCCATCGCCGCTGACTTCATCACCTTCGCCAGCTTTTCCAACAGCTTCCTCACCCTCGGTTCGAAGACCTACGACACCATCCTTAACACCAAGGTGTACGAGCATCTGGGGCTCAGCAAAAGCATTCCGGAAATGTGGGGCAAGCTGCCACCGGTGGCGCCACCCGGTGTCAACGTGGATGCCAACCTGGCCAAGCACCTGGCCGGTCAGGGCTTTATCAGCGACATACCATCCGTCTACGTTCACGACGAGAGAGGCGGCGTCACTCAGGTGATTGCCGGCCCCGACTATGGGACGGACAACCCGAACAAGGTGCCCAACGTCGCCAACCGCGACCACTACGCCAACTTCGATGCCGCTGCCTTCAAACGCGGTTATCTGGACGGTGCCGGTAACACCAAGTACCGCATCGCCGATGCCGGCACAGGGCACCGTATCGCCGGCTCGGTATCGCGGTTCATTGGCTCCTCTGCCGACCTGGCTGGCGCGGTGACCGGCATCGTGCTGGGCGCCTTCGGCATCCGCGACGGCCTCAAGAACGGCGACTCGCTGCAGACGGCCGCAGGCTTTCTCGGGGTATTCGGCGGCTTGAGTGGTGTGGCGGCCGGCGTGGCCAGCGTCAACGGCGCCTGGGGCATCATCGGCGGCTCGGCAGGGCGCATCATTGCCGCCGCCGGGCCGGTGGGTTTCCTGATTTCCGCCGGCCTGGGCTTCATCGGCGCGATCCTGGGCACCATCAAGTCCCACAAGCTGCACAAGGTCTCCCTGGAGAAATGGGAGCAGATCAAGCAGTTCGAGAGCGACGGGCTGCTGCAGGAACAGGGCGCGAGCAACTATGTGTGGCTGCAGACCTACCTGTCCAACTACCGCCAGCGCGACACCCCGGATGATCGCAGCGTCTTCGATTTCCGCCAGGCCGAATGGCAAGGCGAGGACGAAACCCATCTCGACTACCTGGGTGACGGCGCCAACGAAAGGACCGGCGGCTTCTCCTGGGCCTCCGGCCACGAATACACCTTCGTCGACGACGAGGGCAACGAGCATATCTACGTCAGTGGCTACGGCTCGTTCACACCGAAGGAGGAGTCCTCGCCGGACCTGCCTAAGGCCACCACCACGACCTGGGAGACCAGCTAGACGCGCCAGTCGATGGTCATGCACCAGTTACGGGCGTGGCCATCTGCACAGCGCTGAGCGCCGGCCCCGGCCGATAGCGGGGCTCACCCTGGAGCCTGGTTCAGATCAGCCGCGCGGCGACCAGCGCATCGGCCACCGGCTGGAAGGTATTGGCCGGAATCGGCTCACCCTTCACCGCCCGCTTGGCAATCTCGGCCGCCAGCCTGGCGTCCGGGCTACAGGGTACCCCCAGGCTGGCCGACTGCGCCTGCAGTGCTTTGGCATCCTCGCCGGTGGCCATGCACACCAGCACCGGAACCGGGGTTTCGCCGCGCACGTAGCGCACGCCGACCAGCCAGCCGTCTTCGCTGCCGATCATCAAGGTGGCATGAGCGATGCCGACCTTGCGGCTGCTCAGACACTGCATCTCGCGGCGCTGGCGCTGGCGTTCGCGCTTGATCAGCGGATCGCCGTCCATGTCCTTGCGCTCGCGCTTCTGCTCGCTGCGGGTCATGCGCATCTCGCGCTGGAACAGCCAGCGCTGCAGCAGCACATCGACGCCGCCGATGAGCAGGTAGGTGAGCAGCACCGTGGCGAGCAGCGGCTTGAGCAGCACGAAGAACACCGACTCGATGCAGCCGGCGCCGCAACGCGAGGACTCCATCAGCGCCTGCAAGGCGATGCGCCCTACCACGTAGAAGGCCACCGACAGCACCACCACCTTGACCAGGCTCTTGAGGAACTCGATGAAATTGCGCATGGAAAAGATGCGCTTGGCCCCTTCCACCGGGTTGATGCGCGAGAACTCCGGCTTGATCGGTTCGCCGGAAAACAGCACGCCGCGCATGGTCACGATGTTGGTGAGGATCACGCAGACCACCGTCACCCCGAGGATCGGCAAGGCGGTGCGCAACAGCACTTGCTGGGCACTCTCCAGCAGGCGCGGCCAGACCGTGGCGAAGGGCTCCACGTAGATGGTCGCCGCCAGGTCGAGCAGGCCGCGCACCCGTGATTCGGCGACGCCGGCGAGAAAGGCGATGCACACCGAGCAGCCGAGCAACACCACCGCCGAGACCATGTCCTGGCTTTTCGAGACCTGGCCTTTCTGCCGCGCTTCGCGCAGCTTCTTGTCGGAAGCCGGCTGGGATTTCTCCTCGCTGCCGCTGTTGCCGGCCATCAGGGCTCACCCGCGCCGGACAACGTCTTGAGCACCTCGACGGTGCCGCGAAATTCCGCCAGTTGCTCGAGCATCAGCGGGATCAGAAAGCCGCAGTAGAGCACCATCAGAAAGGTGAATATCAGGTTCTTTATCGATAGCGAGAGGTCGAAGATATTCATCTGCGGCGCCATGCGCGACAGGTAGGCGAGCATCATGTCCGCCACCAGCAGGGCGATGATCAGCGGCGCCACCATCAGCACGCCGATGCGCATCACCTGGTCGAGAATCGCCAGCACCGCCTCCAGCGCAGCGCTGGCGATCACCGGGGTGAAGGCGGTGACCGGCCATAGCTGGTAGCTGTGGTAGAAGCCGTCGACCATCAGAATGAAGCCGCCGGACATGAAGAACAGGGTGATCAGGGTGACGCTGAGCAGGGTCGCGGTGACCCCGGACTCGCCCGCACCGGAGGGGTCGACCAGTTGCGCCATGGTCGAGCCACGCTGCAGGTCGACCAGCTCGCCGGCCACCTCGGCGGCCCAGAACGGAATGCCGAACAGCAGGCCCACGGTGACGCCGATGAGGAACTCCTTGACCATCAGCCCGGCCAGGAAAAAACTGCCGTAATCCTCCAGGGCGGTCAGCGCCGAGAACGCCGGCAGAAACATCGGCGCGGAGATCGCCACGGCCACGCAGCTGCGGATCATCCCGGTCAGGCCCAGGCGATTGAAAGCCGGGGTGATGAACACCAGGCCAAGCGCCCGGCAGACCGCCAGAGCCGCCGCCGAGATCACCGGATACGCGATCTCGGCGATGCCCAGACCGATATCGGCATCCATGCCCTAACGCGTCCAGGCGGGGAAATTGTCCAGCACGTGGCTGGCCAGCGCCGCCACCTGGGTGGCCAGCAGCGGGCCGATCAGCACCAGCACCAGCAGCACCGCCACCAGCTTCACCGCCTGCGGCAGGGTCTGGTCCTGAATCTGGGTGAGCGCCTGCAGCAGGCCGACACCGAGGCCGATGAGAATGGCCACGCCCAGCGCCGGGGCGCTGAGCAGCAGCACGGTCATCAGCGCCTGTTTCATCAACGACAGGAATACGTCCTGGCCCATGCTTCACCCTCCCCCGTAGCTGAGAATCAGGCCGTGCATCAGCCGTGACCAGCCGCTGACGGCGACGAACAGAAAGATCTTCAGGGGAATCGAGATCAGCGTCGGCGACACCATCATCATGCCCATGGCCATCAGCACGTTGGCCACCAGCAGGTCGATCACCAGGAAGGGAATGTAGAGCAGAAAGCCGATCTCGAAGGCACGGGTCAGCTCGGAGCTGACGAACGCCGGAATCAGCACCACCAGGTCATCGTCGCGCAGGTCGGCGCGCGCCTCCTCGGACCACACGGTCTCGGTGGCCTGCACGAAGAAGGCGCGCTCGGACGGGTTGGCGAAGCGCGACAGGTGGGTCTGCAAGGGCGCATGCAGGGCGTCGCCCAACTCGCGTAGCTCCTCGGCGTTCTGCAGGCTGATCGAGCGGCCCTCCACCTCGCGGTACATCTCGCCGATCAGCGGCGTGGTCACGTACACCGCGAGGATCAGGGCGATGCCGTAGAGCACCAGGTTCGGCGGCGTCTGCTGCACGCCCAGGGCATTACGGATCAGGAACAGCACCACGGAGATTTTCAGAAAGCCGGTCAGGGTCACCACCGCCAGGGGAATCAAGCCGATCGTGGTGACGACCAGGATGATTTCCAGCAGGTTGGGTTGGTAATCCGTCATAGGCTGGCGAACCGGGTCAGGCGCACCCCCAGCCCATCGCCAATGGCGACCAGCTCGCCGCGCCCTACGCAGCGGCCATTGACCAGCAGTTCAACCTGCTGCACATCCGCGTCGGGCAATGCCAGCACGCTGCCCTCGCCCAGCTCGCGCAATTGCCCCAGGGGCAGTTCCAGGCTGCCGATCTGGCAGACCACGGTCAGCGGCAAATCGTCCAGTTGCCCATCATCGGCGTCTTGCCCCATGGCGTTCTCCATCGTCGGGTTGATCGGTTGCAGGGCTTCGAGCAGTTGCAAGCCGGATTGCTGGCGTTTGAAACGGGCCTGCCGATGGCCACCTGCAAGCACCAGCAGGCCGTCGGCAGCCGCCGGACAGTCGAGCATCAGCACGTCGCCCGGGCGCAGGCTGCGCAGCTCGCCCAGGCTCAGGGTCTGCCAGCCGCGCTGCAGGCCCAGGCCCAGCTGCAAGGTCGGCAGCGGATGACGCGCCACCGGCAGGCAGCGCTCCAGCAGAGCGGCGACGCCTTGCGCGGCGGCATGACTCAGTTCCAGGGTAAGGGTGCCCAGCGGCGCCCCGTCTGCGTTCAGTTGCAGGTTGAGCATGAGATCACCGGGCTGCGAGTCGGCGTCCAGGCTCAGCGGTTGGCCCAGGGCGGCTTCGAGCGGTTCGATCCAGGGCAGCAGCGCCTTCTCCAGCAGCACGCTCTGCAACACCGGCGGCAGGCCCTGGAAGTCGCGCTGCAGCGCAAGGGATGCCAGCAACCGTTCGAGCAACACGGCACCCAGGTGCAGGTGCAGCGCGGCCGTGCCCAAACGCCCCGGCACCACGCACGCGGCGTCCTGCAGGGGCGGGCCGCCGATGGCGACTTCGAGCTGCACACCTGCAATCTGGCCCTGCCAGGGCTGGCGCCTGCGCAGCAGCCGATTGAGCAGCGCCTGCCTGGCGACATCGAGTGACGGCAGCAGGGGCAACAGCGGCACGGGCAGCGATTGGCGACAGTTCATCGATGCAGGGCTCCATGGGGACGGTCTTCGACCAGGCTTTCCTCGCGGGCCTCGGCGGCGCGCTGCTGGCGGCGCGCATGCTGCTGCAAAAAGGGCTCCAGCGCCTCGCACTGCAACTGCCGACGCAGCCAGTGCTGTTGGGCCTGGTCACGGCCGGCCTGCACCTCGGCCAGCTGACGTGAGGCTTCGCCGGCCTGCTGCGCCAGGTGGCTGCGTTGTGCTTCGAGTGCGTCGAGCAGCTCAAGTGCGCTGCGGTACTGCCCCACCGGCAGCGCCCCCGCGGTGAGCAGGGCCTGCAGCTGCCCGGCCTCGTCTTCGAGCAGCGCCAGTGCCTCGCTGACCCGCGCCTGGGCGCACTGCAGTTCGGCGGCAGCCTGCTGACAGCGCGCCTGCCAACCGGCCAACTGCGCTTCGGCGCGACGCACGCGCAGGCGGCGCAGCTCGTCCAGCTGCTCAACGGCGCTCATCCGAGCACCTTGCGCAGCGCACGCAGGGTGTCGTCGAAGCCACTGGGCTCGGCGGCATCCTGACGCAGGAACTGTTCGATGGCGCCCTGGCGGGCGATTGCCTCGTCAGCCAACGGATCGCTGCCGGCCACGTAGTCGCCGGTGCGCAGCAGCAGCTCGATGTCGGCGTGCCGCGCCATCAGGGCGCGCAGGTGGCCGGCCAGTTGCCGCTGCTCGGGCTCGACCACGCGATCCATCAGGCGGCTGCGGCTCTGCAGCACGTCGATGGCGGGGAAATGGTTGCGCTGGGCCAGCTCGGCGCTGAGCACCAGGTGACCGTCGAGGATCGAGCGAACCTCCTCGGCCACCGGGTCGAGGGACGCATCGCCCTCGGTAAGCACCGTATACAGCGCCGTGATGCTGCCGGTGGCAGCCGGCCCCGAGCGCTCGAGCAGGCGCGGCAAGGCCGAGAACAGCGACGGTGGATAACCGCGGCGGGTCGGCGGCTCGCCGATGGCCAGGCCGATCTCGCGCTGGGCACGGGCGAAGCGGGTCAGGCTGTCGAGCAGCAAGAGCACATGGCGGCCCTGATCGCGGTGGTATTCGGCGTGGGCGGTGGCCACCAGCGCAGCCTTGACCCGCTCGGTGGCCGGGCGATCCGAGGTGGCGACCACGGCCACGGTACGTGCCCGCGCCTCCGCGCCCAGGTGGACGTCGAGCAGCTCACGCACCTCGCGGCCGCGCTCGCCGATCAGGCCGATGACGATCACCTGGGCTTCGCTGCGCCGCACGATGCTGGCCAGCAACGACGACTTGCCCACCCCGGGCTCGCCGAAAATGCCCATGCGCTGCCCGCGCGCCACGGTGAGCAACCCATCGATCACGCGGATACCCAGTGGCATCGGCTGGGCGACGATCTGCCGGGAAAAGGGTGCAGGTGGCTCGGCTTGCAGCGGGTAGCGCTGCAACCCGCTGACCGGCGCACCGCCATCGAGCACATCGCCCAGGGGGCCGATCACCCGCCCCAGCAAGGCATCGCCGACCAGCACGCTCTGGCTCTCGCCAGTGGCGACGATTTCGGTACGGGTCGACAGCCCCTCCAGCGAACCGACGGGCGAGAGAATCGCCTCATCGCCATCGAACCCCACCACCTCGGCGGTGAGCACCCGCCCGCTGGCGGGGTCGCTGAGCCGGCACAACTCGCCAATGCCCACATTCGGCACGCTGGCCTGGATCAGCGTGCCGCGGATGCTGCGAATGCGCCCGCGTAACGGCCGCGGCTGGGCTTCGGCCAGGCGCGCGCCGAGAGTCGGCAGCAGATCAGCCAGAGGTGCGTTCATCGCCGCCCTCCAGACTGCCGGGCAACAGTGCCTGGCGCAGCCCTTGAAGCTGGGTATGCAGATCCAGTTCGACGCTGGCCTGGGGGCTGCTCAACCGTGCATGACCGGCAGCGAGGCCGTCATCGGCCTCCACCTCCAGGCGCTCGCCGAGGTCGCTCAGTTGCTCGCGCACGGCGTCGAGCTGATCCGGCCGCACCTGCAGGCGCAGCCGCTGGGCGTGGCGAAAGGCACCCAGTGCCTGGCGCGTGCAGCGTGCCAGACGGGTGGCGTCGTCCAGCTCGCCGATCACTTGCCGGACGATGCCCAATGCCAGGTCGGCCATCTGCGCTTCGAGGCCAGCCAGGTAGTCATCGACCTGCTGCGCCGTGCGCGCCAGCAACTGCGCCGCCTCGCGTTGTCCTTCGGCGAGACCGGCCGCCAGGCCCTCGTCGCGCGCCTGGTCACGCAATTGCTGCAAGGCCGCCTGGGTGCGCTCGGCCTCCTCGCGGGCGGCCTGCATGAAGGCGTAGCCGTCGAGCCACTGCGCCGCCTCCTCGGCGCGCAGAATGCGCTGGCCTGGTTTACCTGGCAGCGTGCTCATGCAGCGCCTCGCTCGGCAGGGTCATTTATGGCGAGGGCGACCTGGCGCACCAGCTGAACGTCATCGCCGCTGCCGCTCGACAGCGGCGCAGCCAAGCCGAAGCGCAGCCGTAGCCAGGCCTGCAGGGCTGTCGGCTGGGCCGCCAGCCAGGCCTCCACACAGCGCTGGCCATCCGCCTCGATGGCGGCCAGCAAGGCATCGCCGGTCATCAGCATGGGTGTGCCGGCCGGGGTTTCGCGCCAGCCAATGGCCAGGTCGTAGGTGGCATCACCCAAGCGCTCGCGCAGCTGCTGCACCAGCGGGCCGCGAATTTCCCGGGCCAGGGCGACGGCGTGCCGGCAGGCACCACAGGCGATGGCCAGTTGGCTAAAGGCTGGCGGCGGCAGGAGCAGCACCGCCAGGTCGTCATCCGCCACTTCGCCGACGCTGCCCAACGGCTGCAACCCGTAGTAGGAAACCAGCAGCTCGCCAAGGCGTGCTTCGAAGCGCCGCTGCCCGATCAGTTCGAGCCCCCGGTCACGGGGTAGCGCACCAAGCAGCGCGGCCTCCAGGCAATCCCGGGCGACGAATGCCATCGGCCGAGCCAGCAGCATGCGCCAGGCCTCGCGCAACCCCTGGCTCACTCGGTTTCCCTCAACACGTAGGTGCCCTGCCCCTGGCGCTCGCGCCACAGTAACCAGCCCAGGGCGCCAGCCATGCCGAGCAGCAGCAACAAGCCGCCGAAAAACAGGGTACGTGCCCGCGACACGCTCTCGTCGAGCATCCACACGCCGAGAAAGGAGCTCAGCGGCGGCCGCGCATCGTCACGCAGGTTGCGCGCGGCGGCCTTGATCGCGGTGACCGATACGCCGTCGTAGTTGAGCCCGGAAATACTGTTGGCAACCAGGGTCTTGATCTGCGGAATCAACTGGTCGATGTCGGTATCGGCTTCGTAACGAATCAGCACCGATGCCGATGATGGCGAAATCACCCGCTTGAGCAGGTCGTTGTCGGGCAGCACCACGTGCACCCGCGCCGAGAGCACGCCATCGATCTGCGACACGGTATGCGACAGTTCTTCGCTGAGCGCATAGACCATCTGCGCCCGCTCCTGCACTGGCGAGGATACCAGGCCGTTGTTCTTGAACACCTCGCCCATATTGGAAAACTGCTGCTGCGGCAGGCCGGCTTCGTCGAGCAGGGCGACAGCCTCGGACAGCCGTTCCTGAGGCACGCTGACGGTGATCCGGCCATCCTCCTGCACCTGGCGCTGGGCAGCGATGCCCTCGCGCAGCAGGGCGGCGACCATGCTGTTGGCTTCACGCTCGCTGAGGTTGCTGTACAGCACCATGCCGTCGCAGGCCTGCAACAACAGCGTCATCAGCAACAGCGCGAACCACCGCAAAGGATGCCCACGCATGCTCACTGGCCCCTTAGCAGGGTGTTGGCGGAGCCGGAAATCTGCGTGGCGCCACGCACCACCATCTGGGTTTCGATGGAGTAGTCGAAGACCCGGCTGAGTGAGCCGACCAGGCGGTCGATCTGCTGCTCGTTGACCTTGCCCGGCTCGACCCCCGCGCCCTTGTCCACCGGCGCACTGCTGATGTAAGGCGTGCGCTCCACCGCGGCACTGTCGGAAAAACCCTTGGAGCGGTCGATGAAGCCGTTGAGCCGTTCCATGAGGTTTTCGCCGATCTGGTTCGGGCTGGCGCCCTGGGGCATGCCCTTGGCCTGGCTGGCCATATGCTCGAACAGGTTCTGCGATACCTGGGCGACATCCTGCCCGGCGGCCGCAGGGGTCGCCGTGGCGACTGCTGCACTGACTGTCATGGCCAATCCCCGTGGTTATTCTTCGTCGTCCGCGGTGGCTTCCTTGAGAATCTCCTGGGCCCGCGGCATGACGATGAACTGGCCGCCGAGGATGATCGCCTGGGTGATCATGTCGTCGGTCATCGCGTCGCCCTGGGCGTTTTCCAGCGCCTGGTCGAATTCGGCTTCAGGGGTGTTCTGGGGGCTGGTGTTGCCATCTACCTGGGTGACTGCCATGGGAGCTCTCCTATCGTCTGAGGTTTATTCGTCCGTATCCTTGACCACCTGGATGCCGGCACTGCCGCGGAACACCCGCACGCCTCGCTCGCGAACCACTTCTGGCTCGGCGACCACCGGGCTCTGCAGTTGATCGATACGTTGCTGAACCAGCGCCATGTAGGGCGGCGGCCCGGAAATCAGCAGGCCGTCACCGTGAAAGCTGCTGCGCAGCGACAGGTGCTGGCCTGCTACACCCAGCTCGTCCAACGCGGTCTGCAACTCGTCGAGCTGAAAGCCGCTGGGTTCGAACTGGCGAATCTCGATTTCTTCCTCACTGTTCACATGCAGCATGTTGCCGTCGAAGAACCAGGTCAGGCCGCCGTTACCGCACAAGGCGTCGAGAAACTCGCCGGCGCTGGCCGCACGCAGGTTGCTCTGGGCGCGGCCCTTGACCCGGCTGGAAATCGCCATCGGCAGGCCGAGGTTGCGCCCGAAGGCTTCCAGGGTGCTGCGCAGGTCCTGGTTGATCACCACATAGTCGTAGGGCTGATCGAACCAGGGCGGCGTGACTTCGCCGCGGGCCGTGCCCACACTGCCAGCCAGCAACAGCAGGGCCAGCGCCAGGCAACGCCCGACGGAGCCACTATCGGCGCAGGCAGGTCGATGAAACAACCGCCGCCCGGCAACAATCACAAGATTTCGCAGCCGCTTCACAGATCCCCCTGAAGCTGGCTCTATAGAATGCCGTGCACGTGCCGAACCAACCCAGGAGCACCGCCCTTGCCGTCGATTTCCACCCGCTGCATCCTGCTTGCCTGCCTCGCTCTGCTGGGCGCCTGCAGTAACCACTCGCCGAGCACGCCCGCAGCAGACGGCGATGAGGCCTACCAGCGGCTGATGAAACTGGCCGGCGATGTCGAATCGCGCGGTGACCGCGGCACCGCCGCGACGCTCTACCAGAGGGCTGCGGAACAACCGGGGGCGGGCTTCGAGGCCTGGCAGCGGCTGGGCCATGCGCGGCTGGAGAGCGGCAACATCCAGGGCGCCGAGGCGGCCTACCAGAAGGCCGTCGCGCTGGAGCCGGACAACCCACTGGGCCTGCTCGGCCTGGGCACCGCGCAGCTGCGCCTGGGCTACCCGGAGCGCGCCCAGCCGCTGCTGGAAAGTGCCGCCCGGCAATTGCCCAACGATGCCCAGGCCTTTGCTCGCCTGGGCGCCGCCGAGGCGCAGCTGGGCAATGTCACGGCCATGCAGAACGCCTTCGCCACGGCACGCCGGCTGGCCCCCAACGACCTCGATGCGCGCAGCAACCTGGCCCTGGCCTATGCGCTCAACGGCGACACCGGCAATGCCCTGCGCGAGATCGCCGGCATCGACCGTGCGCCCACCGCGCAGTTGCGCCATCAACGCAACGCGCTGCTGGTTCAGGTACTGGCGGGCACGCAGGGCAAACCGGCCAGCGTGCAGCTCGACGACACCAGCGCCACCCAGCGCCAGGCGCTGATCGCCGAGGCGCAGCGTATCGCGGCCATCGGCGACCCCGCCGAACGTGCCAGGGCTCTGGGGCTGAGCGCCGGGCGCTAAGCTCATTGCCCACCCCCGGTATCGCTCTGCGCTGCCTGCTCCTGACGACGGCGGCGCTTCTCGTCGGTCTCGAAACCCTCCAGGTACGACTGCGCCGCGCGGCCCACCGGCGCGGCCAGGGTCGGCCCGGTCTGCCGGCCACGCAGCAGGTCACCACGGCGCTCGACCATCTGCAGCAGATTGGCGTTGTTGGCGCAGCCAGGCGGCAGAGGTAGTAGCTCGCCCTCGTCGACTGGCTGGCCCTCATCCGTGACGCGACGGCAGGCATCCGGCACCAGCAACGTCTGGCCATTGCCGTCGACGATGGTCTGGTAACCGGGGGAATAGTCTGGCGCCTGCAGCTCGGTCTGGCAGGCGCCCAGCAGCAGGCAGGTGGACAACAGGCCCAGACGGGTCATCACGGCACTCCCGTTCATTGCAGGTGGAACCCGAAGGAGCTGCTACGCGCCGGGCCATCGGCACGGGCGCCGAGGCTTTTGTCGAGTGGCGTGAGCATGGCCTGGGTCTGCACCGGCTCGACCAGATAGGGGGTGATGAGGATCACCAGTTCGGTCTCGTTCTGCTGAAAGCGCTTGGACCGGAACAGGTTGCCGAGCACTGGCATGTCGCCCAGCAGCGGGACCTTTTCCAGATCCCGTGAATTCTCCCGCTGGAACAGGCCGGCAATCGCAAAGGTCTGCCCACTGCCAACCTCGACGCGGGTGTCGGCGCGGCGCACGCGGAACGACGGCACGCGGAACCCGGAGACTTCCAGGGTGCTGCCGCCCATCAGGCTGCTGACTTCCGGACGCACCTGCAGGCCGATGCGCTCACCCGGCAACACGGTGGGGCTGAACAGCAGCGACACCCCGTAGGATTTGTATTCGACGCCCACCAGGTCGCTGTTTACCGGCACCGGCACCGGCACTTCGCCGCCCGCCAGGAAGCTCGCCGTCTCACCGGTCATGGCGGTGATGTTCGGCTCGGCGAGGATCTCCAGCACGCCATTGCTCTGCAGCGCCTCGAGCACGCTGTCGATATTGAAGTTGCCGCTGTCCAGGCCCACGCCGATCAGGTTGGAGCCGCCGGCTGCGGCCTCCGCCGCCAGGTTGCCGCCGGTGAGCAGGCCGAACGAGAAGGTGCCGTTGTTGAACAGCGCATTCCAGCTGACCCCGTAGCGCAGCAGCTCCTCGCGAGACACCTCGGCGAAACGCACCCGAATGTTCACCTGGGCAGAGCCCGCGTACGTCGCGGTGTTCACCGCGCCCTGCCAGTCCTGCCCGGTAGGGTCGAGCAAGGCATTGAGGTCCAGCGCCTCGGCCACGTTGCTGACCTGGCCACGGGCCGCCAGGCGGTTACCTACGCCCTGAACCTCGGCGCCGCTCTGCGGATGGCGGCTGCGCAGCGCACTGGTGATCGGCCGGCCGTTGCTGCCGACGCTGATCTGCAGCGAGGCGATTTCCCGCTCGTCACTGCCCAGCGCCACCAGGGTGGTGTGGCCGGGGCGCTTGCCGAACAGGTAGATCACCCCGGGCGACACCACCTGCAGGTCGGCGACACCAGGCTCGGCGATCATCACCGCATCCACCGGGTCGCTGAAGCGCATGATCCGCCCCTCGCCGGTGCCCAGGGTGATATCGCCCCCCAGCGGTGACTGGGCCATGGCCAGCAGCGGCAGGCAGCACAGCGTCAACACCAGCAGGCGCATCATGTCGCACCTGCCAGCGCGGGAGCGGGTTGGCTCTTTTCCGCCCGCGCAGTACTCGGCGCGCCGATCACCTTGATCGCCTGCAGGCTGTATTCCGGGGCCAGTTCGGTAAAGGACAGCACGGCCATCTCCAGTTCGTCACGAATGCACAGGCGCAGGATCCGGCGGCGTAGCTCCGGGTGCACCACCAGGGTCGGTTTGACCCGTTCGGGCAACTGCGCGCATTCCTGGCGCAGCGCCTTGAGCAGGCCACGGGTGGCTTCCCGGGCGCGGATCTCGCCGCGTCCGGTATCCTGCTGACGCGCCGCTTCCAGCAGCTGCGCCTCCAGGGCCGAGCCCAGTACGAAGGCTGCGATCACCCGCTGCGCATCGGCATGCTGGTGGCTGATCTGCCGCGCCAGGGCGCTGCGCAGGTGGTCGGCGAAGCGCCCGACATCACCCTCGCGGCCGCCCCACTCGACCATCGCCTCGAGCAGCGCCCGGCGGTTGCGGATCGACACACCCTCGGCGACCAGACGCCTCAGGGCGTCGGCGATGCGCTGCAGGGGTACGGCCCGTAGCGCCTCCTTGACCAGTTCGCCATGGCTTTCCTCCAGGTGCGCCAGCAACTGGCGGGTTTCCTGGATACCGAGAAAGTCGCCGGCATAACGGCGCAACACCCGCGCCAGCACATCGCGCAGGATTTCATCGGGGCGCAGGTAGACGATCCCCGCATCGCTCAGCTCGGCCTGGTGCTCGCTGGCGATCCACAGGCCGGGGCGGCTGCCCAGGGGGGATGCACCTTCCTCGCCAGTGATATCGAGCAGTTGCAGGTGCACGGGGTCGTCCTTGAGCAGCACCTGAGCAGGGTTCAGCTCGCCCTGATCCACCGGCACGCCTTCCAGCTCGACACGATAGACACCGGTCGAGCCGGCCATGTCGACGACCACCGACGGCATCGGAAACTCGATGCCCAGCTCGTTGTGCAGGTCGTGGCAGAGCACTTCGAGGCGCTGCTTGAAGGGTTGCAGCGGCACCGCTTCGGCCAGCCCCGGGCCGATCGACAGCAGTACCCGGGTGTCCGCGGCAGCGGCCGGGGCGTCCTCCTGCTGCTGCGGCTCGGGGTCGACGGCGGCCTCCTCGACCACCTCGGTAGCCGCGATCTCGGCTTGCGCCTCGCGCTGCTGGCGGCGCCGCAGCATCCAGGCGCACAGCCCCAGCACCGCCGACAGGCCGAGAAACACCGGTGCGGGGAAACCGGGGATGAACGCCACGGCGGCAAGAATCAGCGCGGTCAGCGTCAGGGCACGCTGGCTGTTGCCCATCTGGCGGATGATCTCGGTGCCCAGGTCGGCCTGCTCGGCCTCGTTGTTGACCCGGGTCACCACGGTGCCGGCGGCCACCGCGATCAGCAGCGCCGGGATCTGCGCGATCAACCCGTCACCGACGGTGAGCAGCGAGTAGGTGTGCCCGGCCTCGGCGAACGACATGCCACGCGACAGCATGCCGATCAGCAGGCCGCCGATCAGGTTGACGAAAAGAATCACCAGACCGGCGATGGCATCGCCCTTGACGAACTTCATCGAGCCGTCCATCGCGCCGAACAGCTGGCTCTCGCGCTGCAGGTCGGAGCGCCTGCGCCGCGCCTCGTTGCTGTCGATGTCACCATTGCGCAGGTCGTTGTCGATGCTCATCTGCTTGCCGGGCATGGCGTCCAGGCTGAAACGCGCCGCCACCTCGGCCACCCGCTCGGCGCCCTTGGTGATGACCACGAATTGGGCCACGGTGATGATCAGGAAGATCACCAGGCCGACCACCACCTCGCCGGCGATGACGAATTTGCCGAAGGCCTCGATGATATGCCCCGCATCGCCGTGCAGCAGGATCAGCCGTGTGGTGCTGATCGACAGGGCCAGGCGGAACAGCGTGCTGAGCAGGATCAACGCTGGCAGCGCGGACAACTCCAGCGGCTTGCGAATGTAGAAGGCGACGATCAGCACCAGGATGCTCAGGGCGATGCTGATGCCGATCAGGGTGTCGACCAGATAGGTCGGCAGCGGGATGATCATCATCACGATGGCCATCATCATGAAGGCGACGATCACCACCTCGGTACGTTGCGCTGCCATGCCCGCCAGGGCACTCAGGCGCGCCATCATGCTGCACCCTCCTGGCGCAGCGCTCGGTAGCGGGCAAAGCAGGCGCGCGCCTCGCCGTGCTGGCCGGCGCTCCACAGCGCCCGGCTGCGCAGCAGCAGCCAAGCCGCCGACTCGCCCTGCAAGCCGTGCAGACGATCCAGGGTCTGCAAGGCCCGCTGTCCATCGCCATTGGCGGTAAAGGCCGCCGCCAGGCGCGCCAGCAACCGCTGATCATCGGGATTGAGCTGCACGGCCAGCAACAGCAGCACCAGTGCACGCGGCCCCTGGCCAACCCGCAGATAGAGATCGCCCAGGCCCTGGAGCAACTTGGCGGCATCGTGGTCGTCGCGCAGCATCATGGCTCCACCTCGGTTTCGACGCGCTGGCGATCCAGTGCCTGGCGGGTATCAAGTTCCTCGCGCACCAGGCTCATGGCCAGGGCCCGGGTTTCACCGTCGAGCGGCAGCGACGGCAGGATGCGCTCGAGGATGTCTTCGAGAATTTCCGCCGGGCGCGAGCCTGCAAACACCCCGGGCTCGACGCCTGCGGCCAGCTCCAGGGCGTGCAGATCGTCCTGCACCGTTGGCAATGGCAGTGTGCGCGGCAGGCTGGGCTGGCGAACGGCGGGTGGCACGGTGGGCGAAGCAGGGAACAGCTCACTCGGACGAGTGCGCACATCGGCGGCGGCATCCGACAGCGCCAGCGGGGCGCGTGAATCGATCTTCATGCTGAGGGTGTGCTCCTATTCCAGCACGCGCCGCATTGCCGCGGTACGAGGATCACACCCTAGCCCTCAGGCACTGGCGAAGGCCCCAGGGTGAGCGCGAAGCGCTCTTCGCCCAGTGCCAGCACCACCTGACCGTCCTCGATACGCTCGAGCTTCCAGCCGCCCTCTAGGGGGGCGCCGGGATACAGGCGGGCACCCGATGCATTGATCACGTAGGGGTTGTCGCCGAACCACACGGCCTGGAAATTGACCCGCGGCCGGGGGGCGCTTTCACGCACGCTGACATCGCCGCGCAGTACATACTGGCGCCCATAACGGCCGTCGAAATACTGCTGCAGGGTAAGCCAGTCCTGTTCCTGACCTGGCTGCAAGGTACCGCTGACGCGCACCTGGCCGGCGCTGGCGTCGAGCTTGAGACCGTTCAGCCCGGAGGCCTTGGCCTGGCTGGCCAGGTCGGCGCGGGCCATTTGCAGCGACGTCGCACTTGGCGCTTCTGCCGGCTGCTCCTCGGCGAGGGTCAGGCGCTGCAGCGACTCCGGTTCGGCGCTGTGCATCGGCCCATCGCGCAGCACCGCCAGGGCGCCCGCGCAGATGAACATGAACAACGCGGCAATCGCCCATTGCGTTTTGCCGTACCACACCGGGTTGGCCGCCGGGCCGTCGGCCTGGGGCATGGCCAGACGCAGGGTCGCGGTGCCGATGCGGATATCCACAGGCAGCCGGCCACGATAGCCGTGCCCGCGCGCGATGGCGGTTTCACGCCCGTTGCGGATTACCCGCACATCACCGCCGGTGGCCTCGACGCCAACGTGGCGGGCACTCAGACGCAGGGTGAGGTGGCGTTCCGCCACCCCGGCATCACGCAGCATCAGGTTGGCTGCAGCGCCACTGCCGATGCAGTACACCGCTTCATCCAGCGGCAGCGATACACCGCGATGGATGCCGGCGGTCACTTCCAGCCGAGGCAGATCGCCGCTATTCAGCGAGGCGGAACTCGAGGCTATCGCAGTCATAGGACTCACCGGGGCTCAGGGATCACGCTGTCGAGCGACGTATACGACCAGAACGGCCAGACCACGCACTCGATGAAAAAAGGTGCCGATAACGGCGCAGACACAGGTGCAGGTGGCGCCGAAACGCCACCTGCAGCCGGGGTCAGTTCTGCGGACGCTGCTTGGTCGCGTCGAGCTCGGCTTTCTTGGCCGTGGTGATCTCGGTGATCTTGGCGGACTTCTCGATCGCCATATCGAACACCGCGGACATTTTTTCGATAGCGGCGTCAGAGTTGCCTGGGTTTACGCTAGGAGTCTCAGCCATGGGATATCTCCGAAAGTAACTGAAGGGGTAATTAGCGGCATCATCAACAATGATTGCCGGTTTCAGGAAAGCCATCTCGCCGAGCGGGCTTTCCTGCAACGACTCGAAGACTAGAGAGCGATCGCGGGGCGATGTTGTTAAAGGTTGTTAAAGCTTGTTGAGGGTCGCTTAACGACCTGCTGACGACGCTGAGCGCTGTACCCCCGTACCGGGCTGCACCTGGCAGCGCATTGCATCAGGCGTAGCCCCGCAGGCCCGGGCCTGCGCCGTAGAGGGCGCATGTCGCCTTGTCCGATCACGACCTCGCCTTGACGCTTTCGGCAATCCCCCCGTCGTTTTTGCATCGGGTCGCCAGGGCGGTGAGGCATATGCTGCCCACAAAGCGCCAGCAGCGAATCTGGTGCAACCAATCAAGGGGAGCCGCCTGATGAGCCCAGCCGAATTACACGCCGACAGTATCGTCATCGACGGTCTGATCATCGCCAAATGGAACCGTGAACTCTTCGAAGACATGCGCAAGGGCGGCCTGACCGCCGCCAACTGCACCGTGTCGGTATGGGAAGGTTTCCAGGCCACCGTGAACAGCATCGCCGCCAGCCAGAAGCTGATTCGCGAGAACAGCGACCTGGTGATGCCGGTACGCACCACCGCCGACATCCGCAAGGCCAAGGAGCTGGGCAAGACCGGCATCCTCTTCGGCTTCCAGAACGCCCACGCGTTCGAGGACCAGATCGGCTACGTGGAGATCTTCAAGCAGCTCGGCGTGGGCATCGTGCAGATGTGCTACAACACCCAGAACCTGGTCGGCACCGGCTGCTACGAACGTGACGGCGGCCTGTCCGGCTTCGGTCGCGAGATCGTCGCCGAGATGAACCGCGTGGGCATCATGTGCGACCTGTCCCACGTCGGCAGCAAGACCAGCGAGGAAGTCATCCTCGAGTCGAAGAAGCCGGTCACCTACTCGCACTGCCTGCCTTCCGGCCTGAAAGAGCACCCGCGCAACAAGTCCGACGCGGAGCTGAAGTTCATCGCCGACCACGGCGGTTTCGTCGGCGTGACCATGTTCGCGCCATTCCTGGCCAAGGGTATCGACTCGACCATCGACGACTACGCCGAAGCCATCGAGTACGTGATGAACATCGTCGGTGAAGACGCCATCGGTATCGGTACCGACTTCACCCAGGGCCATGGGCAGGACTTCTTCGAGTACCTGACCCACGACAAGGGCTACGCCCGCCGCCTGACCAGCTTCGGCAAGATCATCAACCCGCTGGGTATCCGTACCGTCGGCGAGTTCCCCAACCTCACCGAAACCCTGCTCAAGCGCGGCCACTCCGAAAACGTGGTGCGCAAGATCATGGGCGAGAACTGGGTACGCGTACTCGCCGACGTCTGGGGCGAGTAAGCCTCTCTCAATCCAATTCTTGTGGGAGCGGCTTCAGCCGCGATCTGTCCGAAGGGACGGCGTGCTTGAAGCTCGCGGCTAAAGCCGCTCCTACGATTCAAACTCAGGAGTTCTGCACATGGCCACCCACGCCCCAGAAATGCCCATCGAAGTCGACGACGAAACCGGCGTATGGACCACCGACGCCCTGCCGATGCTGTACGTGCCGCGGCACTTCTTCGTCAACAACCACCGTGGCATCGAGGAAGTGCTCGGCGCCGACAAATACGCCGAAATTCTCTACAAGGCCGGCTACAAATCCGCCTGGCACTGGTGCGAGAAGGAAGCCGAATGCCATGGCCTCGAAGGCGCAGCGGTGTTCGAGCACTACATGAAGCGCCTGTCGCAGCGCGGCTGGGGCCTGTTCGAGATCCAGAAGCTGGACATCGACGCCGGCTACGCGGAAGTGAAGCTCAAGCACTCGGCCTTCGTGTACGTGTACGGCAAGGTCGGCCGCAAGGTGGATTACATGTTCACCGGCTGGTTCTCCGGCGCCATCGACCAGATCCTGTCGGCCAGGGGCAGCAGTCTGCGTACCGTCACCGTGCAGGAATACGGCGGTTCCGAAGAAGGCCACGACGATGGCCTGTTCGTTACCCGCCCGCTCTAACTTTATCCAGGTGGGAGCGGGCCACGCCCGCGAATGTACTGATCGTGGGCATGGACTAGGCGTCTGCGCCCGCTCCCACACATAAAAATAAAACCGTGAACGCTTAGCCGCCGAATCGAGGAGAGGGTCATGGCCTTCGAAGCAATGTTCCAGCCGATCCAGATCGGCAAACTGACCATCCGTAACCGTGTGCTCTCCACCGCGCACGCAGAGGTCTATGCCACCGACGGCGGCATGACCACCGACCGCTACGTGAAATACTACGAAGAGAAGGCCAAGGGCGGCATCGGCCTGGCGATCTGCGGCGGCTCCTCGGTGGTGGCCATCGACAGCCCACAACAATGGTGGGCCTCGGTGAACCTCTCCACCGACCGCATCATCCCGCACTTCCAGAATCTCGCTGACGCCATGCACAAGCACGGCGCCAAGATCATGATCCAGATTACCCACATGGGCCGCCGCTCGCGCTGGGACGGTTACCACTGGCCGACCCTGATGTCGCCGTCCGGTATCCGTGAACCGGTGCACCGCGCCACCTGCAAGACCATCGAGATCGAGGAGATCTGGCGCATCATCGGCAATTACGCCCAGGCTGCGCGCCGCGCGAAGGAAGGCGGCCTGGACGGCGTCGAGCTGTCCGCCGTGCACCAGCACCTGATCGACCAGTTCTGGTCGCCGCGCGTCAACAAGCGTACCGATGAATGGGGCGGCACCTTCGAAGGCCGCATGAAGTTCGGCCTGGAAGTGCTCAAGGCGGTGCGCGCGGAAGTCGGTGACGACTTCTGCGTGGGTATGCGCATCACCGGTGACGAGTTCCACCCGGACGGTCTGTCCCACGAGGACATGAAGCAGATCGCCGCCTACTACGACGCCACCGGCATGCTCGATTTCATCGGCGTGGTGGGCTCAGGCTGCGACACCCACAACACCCTGGCCAACGTGATCCCCAACATGAGCTTCCCGCCGGAGCCGTTCCTGCACTTGGCGGCCGGCATCAAGGAAGTGGTCAAGGTGCCGGTGCTGCACGCGCAGAACATCAAGGACCCGAACCAGGCCACACGCATTCTCGAAGGCGGCTACGTGGACATGGTCGGCATGACCCGCGCGCACATGGCCGACCCGCACCTGATCGCCAAGATCAAGATGGGCCAGATCGACCAGATCAAACAATGCGTCGGTGCCAACTACTGCATCGACCGTCAGTACCAGGGCCTGGACGTGCTGTGCATCCAGAACGCCGCGACCAGCCGTGAATACATGGGCGTGCCGCACATCATCGAGAAGACCACCGGCGTCAAGCGCAAGGTGGTGATCGTCGGTGGCGGCCCGGCCGGGATGGAAGCCGCGCGCGTCGCGGGAGAGCGCGGTCATGACGTGACCCTGTTCGAGAAACAGGACAGCCTCGGCGGGCAGATCAGCATCGCCGCCCGGGCACCACAGCGCGACCAGATCGCCGGTATCACCCGCTGGTTCCAGCTGGAAATCGCTCGCCTGGGCGTCGACCTGCGCCTGGGCACCGCGGCCGATGCAGCCACTGTTCTCGACCTGCGCCCGGACATCATCGTCCTGGCCAACGGCGGCCACCCCTTCCTCGAGCAGAACGAACACTGGGGCGCTGACGAAGGCCTGGTGGTAAGCAGCTGGGACGTGCTCTCGGGCAAGGTCGAGCCGGGCAAGAACGTACTGGTGTACGACACCATCTGCGAATTCACCGGCATGTCGGTCGCCGACTACCTGGCGGACAAGGGCTCGCAGGTGGAAATCGTCACCGACGACATCAAGCCGGGCGTGGCCATCGGCGGCACCAGCTTCCCCACTTACTACCGCAGCATGTACCCCAAGGAAGTGGTGATGACCGGCGACCTGATGCTGGAAAAGGTCTACCGCGAAGGCGACAAGCTGGTGGCGGTGCTGGAGAACGAATACACCGGCGCCAAGGAAGAACGCGTGGTCGACCAGGTGGTGGTGGAGAACGGCGTGCGGCCGGATGAATCGCTGTACTACGCACTCAAGGAAGGCTCGCGCAACAAGGGCCAGATCGACGTCGACGCGCTGTTCGCGATCAAGCCGCAACCGTGCCTCTCCGAGACGGGCGACGGCTACCTGCTGTTCCGCATCGGCGACTGCGTAGCCCAGCGCAACACCCACGCGGCGATCTACGACGCGCTGCGGCTGTGCAAGGACTTCTGATCGAAACGACGCCCTTGTGAGAGCGGGCGGGGACGCCTAGTTCATGCCCGCGACTCAACGTAGCCAAGGCTGCGCGCAAATGCGGGCCTGGACCGCTCCCACGACATCTCGTCCGGTGAGGACAGACCGATGCTGAACACCATTCTTCCCATCCTGCTTTTCGCCGCCCTGGCCCTTGCGGTCATTGGAGCGGCCAAGCGCTTCTTCATGTGGCGCCGCGGCCGACCGGCCCAGGTCGACTGGATCAAAGGCCTGCTGAAGATGCCGCGCCGCTACCTCGTGGACCTGCACCACGTGGTCGAGCGCGACAAGTACATGTCCAAGACCCACGTCGCCACCGCTGGCGGCTTCGCGCTGGCGGCCGTGCTGGCCATCGTCGTGCACGGTTTCGGCCTGCACAACCGCATCCTCGGCTTCGCCCTGCTGGCCGCCACCCTGGTGATGTTCATCGGCGCCCTGTTCGTCGCCAGGCGTCGCCTGAATCCGCCGTCGCGGCTGTCGAAAGGCCCATGGATGCGCCTGCCGAAAAGCCTGCTGATGTTCGCGGCGAGTTTCTTTATCGCCACCCTACCGGTGGCCGGGATACTGCCCGTCGACTTCGGCGGCTGGGTATTGGCCGCCATCCTTGGCGTTGGCGTGGCCTGGGGTGTGTCCGAGCTGTTCTTCGGCATGACCTGGGGCGGGCCGATGAAGCACGCCTTCGCCGGCGCCCTGCACCTGGCCTGGCACCGCCGCGCCGAGCGTTTCGGTGGTGGTCGCTCGACCGGCCTGAAAGCCCTCGACCTCGACAACCCGAAAGCCCCACTGGGTGTGGAAAAGCCTACCGACTTCACCTGGAACCAGTTGCTCGGCTTCGACGCCTGCGTGCAGTGCGGCAAGTGCGAGGCCATGTGCCCAGCCTTTGCCGCCGGCCAGCCGCTGAACCCCAAGAAGCTGATCCAGGACATGGTCATCGGCCTAGCCGGTGGCACTGACGCCACCTTCGCCGGCTCGCCTTATCCGGGCAAGCCACTGGGCGAACACGGCGGCGGCCCGCACCAGCCGATCGTCTCGCTGCAAGGCAAGGCACTGGTCGACGCGGACACCCTGTGGTCGTGCACCACCTGCCGCGCCTGTGTCGAGGAGTGTCCGATGATGATCGAGCACGTCGATGCCATCGTCGACATGCGCCGCCACCTGACCCTGGAAAAAGGCTCGACACCGAACAAGGGCGCCGAAGTGCTGGAGAACCTTATCGCCACCGACAACCCGGGCGGCTTCGCACCCGGCGGCCGGCTGAACTGGGCGGCGGACCTGAACCTGCCGCTGATGGCCGACAAGGGCAGCGCCGAGGTGCTGTTCTGGGTGGGTGATGGCGCCTTCGACATGCGTAACCAGCGCACCCTGCGTGCCTTCGTGAAGATCCTCAAGGCCTCGGGTGTCGACTTCGCCGTGCTCGGCCTGGAAGAACGCGACAGCGGTGACGTCGCCCGCCGCCTGGGCGACGAAGCGACCTTCCAGCAGTTGGCCAAACGCAATATCGCCACGCTGGGTAAATACCGCTTCAAGACCATCGTCTCCTGCGACCCGCATAGCTTCCACGTGCTGAAGAACGAGTACGGTGCGCTGGGCGGCCACTACCAGGTCTTGCACCACAGCACCTTCATCGAAACCCTGATGCAGCGCGGCGCGCTGAATCTTGGCCAACACAAGGGCGGCTCCATCACCTATCACGACCCGTGCTACCTGGGCCGCTACAACGGCGAGTACGAAGCGCCGCGCGCGGTGCTCAAGGCGATCGGCATCGAGGTCAAGGAGATGGCCCGCTCCGGGTTCCGTTCACGCTGCTGCGGCGGCGGTGGCGGCGCACCGATCACCGATATCCCCGGCAAGCAGCGGATTCCCGACATGCGCATGGAAGATATCAAGGAGACCGGCGCCGAGCTGGTGGCCGTCGGCTGCCCGCAGTGCACCGTGATGCTCGAAGGCGTGGTCGAACCGCGCCCGCAGATCAAGGACATCGCCGAGCTGGTCGCCGAGGTACTGATCGAAGCCGAAGCACCACAGAAGAAACCCGCCACGCAACCCACTGCAGTGGAGGTCGCATGAATATCGACGTGCGTGACAACCTGCTGATGGTCGATGGGTTATCAACCATCCTACAAAGCGCGATCCGCAGGATGGGTGACACCCCATCGAAACTGAGCCGCCCGACGGGAGACCGCCATGAGTGACATCATCCGCCGCGATCCGCGCGCCGAGTGGATCGCCCGCAACCGCCTGCACCCGCTCCACGCGGCCATGCAGAGCCAGAACCAGACCAGCTGGATGGGTCCCAACGGCCTGGTGCGCAAGAACCCGCATGCCATCGCCGCCGGCTTCATCGGCCCGGCCGGGCTCAAGCGCATCGACCGCAGCGGCGCCCAACCAGGCGGCAGCAACAAACGCCAGAGCAGCAGCGAGGTGGTGCAACTGCCGCTGCATGTGGTCGAGCAACCGGCGTTCATCATCGCCGTGGTGCCGGACATGGTCGGCGGCCGCCTGAGCAGCCACGACAAGGACCTGCTCGGCCTCGCCCATCAGCTGGCCGGCAAGGATGGCGCCGTGCTGGCCGTGGTGTTCGGTGAACACAAGGAATCCGCGTTCGATACCGCTGGCGTCGACCGCCTGCTGCAGCTGGAAGGCGACGAATACAGTGGCTACTCGCCCGAGCAGCGGGTGCTGGCCCTGCGCGCCGTCGACAACCAGTTCAACCCGCGCCATTGGCTGCTCCCGGACAGCCGCACCGGCGGTGGCGAACTGGGCCGTCGGCTGGCCTCCAGCCTGGGCGAGCGTCCGGCAACACGTGTCTGGCAGGTCAAGGACGGGCAGAGCACCGGTCGCGCCGGCGCTGGTCGTGAAGACATCGCGCGGGCAGCGCCACGCCTGATCCTGGCCGCCGCCGAGTGCGCCGAGCCGGTCAGCGAAACACGCCATGAAGCGCGCCTGCTCGAACTGTCAGCACAGGTCGCACGCAACCTGCCACGCATCGAGGATCTCGGTTCGGTGGCCGTGGATCCGGCGCAAATTCCCATGGCCGAATCCGAATTCATCCTTTCCGGCGGCAACGGCGTGAAGGACTGGGCGCTGTTCCACCGCGCCGCCGTCACCCTGGGTGCCACCGAAGGCGCGTCGCGGGTGGCGGTGGACGACGGCCACATGCCGCGTGCCCGTCAGGTCGGCGCCACCGGCACCTGGGTCACCGCCCGCGTATACATGGCGGTCGGTATTTCCGGCGCCATCCAGCACCTGCAGGGCATCGGCGCCTGCGACAAGGTGGTGGCGGTCAACCTCGACCCGGGTTGCGACATGATCAAACGCGCCGACCTGGCGGTGATCGGCGATTCCGCCGCGATCCTCCAGGCACTGATCGAGCGCGTGGAAGCTCACCGCCAGGGAGCCAAACGTGATGCGGCCTGAGGTCCTTGTCGCGGGCATGGCCCGCACCCACACCCGCGAACTCATGGGAGCGGGCCATGCCCGCGAAAAACAATACAGTGGGGTCGCACCATGGCTGATCTGAACGTCGTCACCCTGATTTCCATCGGCTCGCATCCGGCTTCGGGAAGGCCGCGGCGCGCCGAACAGGATGCCCGCGCCGTCGAATTGGGCCTCCAGCTGGCCGGTGAAAAGCTCAACGTGGTGCATGCCGGCGACCCGCAGGAAGACACCCTGCGCGCTTACCTGGGTATGGGCCTGCCCGGCCTGACCGTGCTCGAACAAAGCCGCGAGGCAGATGCCCTGCCGGCTCTGGCCGAACACCTGCAACTGGCCAAGGCGCAGCTGGTGCTCACCGGCACTCAGGCGGAAACCGGCGAAGGTTCGGGCATGCTGCCCTACCTGCTGGCCGAGCGTCTGGGCTGGCCGCTGATCGTCGGCCTGGCCGAAGTGGAAAGTATCGACGGCAATACCGTCCAGGTTCTACAGGCACTGCCACGCGGCCAGCGCCGCCGGCTACGGGTGCGCCTACCGTTCGTGGCCAGCGTCGATAGCGCCGCACCGGCCGCACGGCAAAGCGCCTTTGGCCCGGCACGCCGCGGTACGCTGGAGCGTGAAGCGGTGGAGCTGGTCGACGACCCACTCTACGCCGACGCGCAATGGCAGCCCGCCCGCCCACGCCCGAAACGTCTGAAGGTGATCAAGGCCAAGACCGGTGCCGAGCGTATGAAGGCCGCCACGGCGAAAGCCACGGGTGGCGGCGGCCAAGTACTCAATGGCGTCTCGCCACAGGAAGGCGCAGAGGCTATCTTCAAGCTACTGCTGGATGAGGGCGTGCTGCGCTGACGGTGCGCCGATTTCGAATTTGTCACGAGGACAATCACGATGATGCATGCCGAATTGATCGACCAGGAAGATCTGCGCGAACGTCTGATTGCCCTGGGTTTCAGCATCCCCAGCGGCGTCAGCGCCGAGCAGGCCTGTGAGTATGCGGTGACCGGCCTGTGCCCGGAACGCGCCCTCGCCCTGCGCCACATGGTCGAAGACATCCTTGCCGGCAGCGCGACCGTGCTGCCAACCGTGCGCGAAGCCATCTCCCGTACCCTGCTACCGGCATTGGTACCACGCACCTGAAGCCTGCTAACCCCTGGTTGCAAGGCTTGCCGGCCGAATCAGCCCACAAATGCTGTGGGCAGGCCTGTGGATAAACTGTTGGATAACATCGCGGCGCCCCGGCTCCCGGGCAACTGCGCCAATTGCGCTGTTTTTATACACCCAGGCGGTGATGAATTCGCCAAAAGCCCCGACGCAGCGAGCTTTCGGCTTCTTACAGGCGATAAGCGCACAGCATTCTGCCCGCAGGTATTTTGCGCACAAATACTCTGCGTAGAGCTGTGGATAATCTGTGAAAGGCTGCCCGGACGCCGCGTTTTCCGGGCGTCTCAGGCATCTGGCTAGTTTTTGCGCGCTAGGCCGGTTGGCGGCAGACGCCACCGGGAGTATTCAGATGACGCGCACGCTGGCGAAGGTCGACTCACCCTGGGCACGGCTCAGCGCGGCCATGGCGGACGACGAGTCATGCAGCAGCTCGTCATTCACGGGCACCAGTGCCACCACATTGGCGCTGCTGCCAGCACGCTCGTCGCGCGGCGGAATGCCGAAGTATTCGCGGTAGCACTTGGAGAAGTGCGGTGTGGACACGAAGCCGCACACCGAGGCCACCTCGATGATCGACATCGACGTCTGTTTGAGCAGCTGGCGCGCGCGAATCAGGCGCAGCTTCAGGTAGTAGCGCGATGGCGAGCAGTGCAGGTATTTCTGGAACAGCCGCTCGAGCTGACGACGCGACACGTCGACATAGAGTGCCAGCTGGTCGAGGTCGATCGGCTCTTCCAGGTTGGCCTCCATCAACGCGACGATTTCCTGCAGCTTCGGCTGGTTGGTGCCGAGCATGTGCTTGAGCGGCACACGCTGGTGGTCCTGTTCGTTGCGGATGCGCTCGTAGATGAACATCTCGGAGATCGCCGCCGCCAGTTCGCGGCCGTGCTCGCGGCCGATCAGGTGCAGCATCATGTCCATCGGCGCGGTGCCGCCGGAGGAAGTGTTGCGATTGCGGTCGATGGAGAACAGCCGAGTGGTGATGGCTGCGCGTGGGAAAGCCTCCTGCATGGCGGCGAGAAACTCCCAGTGCACGCTGCAATCGTAGCCATCGAGCAGCCCGGCCTTGGCCAGCGCCCAGCTACCGGTGCATACCGCGCCCATCTGCCGGCCCTGGCGAGCCTGGCCCTGCAGCCACTGCACGTGATCCCGGGTGACGCTGCGCTGAATATCCACACCGCCACAGACGATCACCGCGCTGAGCGCCGGGGCGTTGGCCGTGCTGGCATCCGGAGTGATCTTCAAACCGTCGCTGGCGCATACCGGCTGACCGTCGAGGGTCAGGGTGTGCCAGCGGTACAGCTCCTTGCCCGAGAGCTGATTGGCCATGCGCAGGGGTTCCACCGCCGATGCCAGGGATATCAGAGTGAAGTTGTCCAGCAGGAGAAAACCGATGGACTGAGGAACACGACTCTGGAGCTGCGCCCCCTGATTGGATTGAGACATCAACAAACCCTCACGCTAACCACGGTATGAGCCTTCATTACGAGGCACTGTTTTCTTGTATTTACGGCTTTCTGGCAGTCAAGCAGATGGCATATATAACGCAAAGGCCATGCCGACATTGAACGGGCGTTCAATAAAGAAATTTGTTGTGTCACGGATGCACGGTTGGCGGGCCCTGCAGGCCTGCCGCAAACACACGGCAGATTGCAGCAATGTGCCATGCCACAAGGGCTTGAGCATTTTGGTAGCAGTGTCTGGCGTAACGGTGTTTCCCCACACTATGCGAGGGTAACCGTAGCGGCTGTGAGAAACATGACTGACCGGTCACGCAGGCGACAAATCGGCCAACCCGCCTCGTGCACCAAAAGTTGGCGCAAGTGCCCAGTGCTGAGCACGAAATGCTCACCGCTGCGTGTCGGTCTCGCGCTCTTGTCGGGATGACCGACCACGGCATTTCCGACCGGGCGAAACGATGATCGACCCCTGCGCCGAAACCCGGGCAATGCGCAACCGATCGATACGAATGCCTGCCGATCCGCGTTCCCTGACCATAGGATGCGCCGCCGAACCGCCTGAAAACGACCGCAACTGATACGCTTTCTGCCTACCACCAACAGCTTTACATACGTTTCTCTGAAATTTGCTGCAGCCCCCGTGGCCTCTGGCCTGGACTCGTTCGCAAAGCCGAGAACCGCGCCACACGGGGCCTGCAGCCTTGGCCAAGAGCAGAAAAAATCTGTTATGGTTTTTCAGCTGGCAGCTTCGTGTCGTCGCCCAACACGTCAGGGTCGTAATTCGATAATTGCCACCACCGCAAGACTATATCGTTGAGTCAGCCGATTTCGTCGCTGCCACTCTTGACCAGGGAGGCAGACTGGAGCCCTCCGCTCCGGACCGAAGAACAGATAAGTGCTGGCTACCGCAACAGGGCGCCAGCCCAACAAGAAATTTCGGATGTACGCGCATCTCGGATGAGGTGTGAATACCCAAAGGATTGGGCTTCGTAACACTGCCAGAGGGTTTGGAAAGCAGTTTGCAGCACGGCAACGCATTACTTCATTCGTCACGTTCACCTATGGCGCTTGCCTCGGCAATCGCTCTGGGACGCGCTCGGGTGCACGCAGAATGCCATGTGACAGAACGCTGTCCAAACCCAGGAACCGTGTATATACCCACAAGCAAGAACAGTCTGCATCGCATGACGGGTGCCCGGTGGGTGCTCGGCAAGCTGCGTGAGGCTGCTCTGATGTCTACTGAAGGGGAAACATCCCATGCAGTCTGGAAAAATCGTCGTCGAGAACCTCTACAAGGTATTCGGCGACAAGCCGCAAGACGCCATCGACCTGCTCAAGCAAGGCTGGAGCAAGGACAAGATCCTCGCTGAAAAAGGCGCCGTGATCGGCGTCAGTGACGTGTCATTCAGCGTCGAAGAGGGCGAGATCTTCGTCCTGATGGGCCTCTCGGGCTCGGGTAAATCCACCCTCATCCGCCTCATCAACCGGCTGGTCGAGCCCACCGCCGGCAACGTCTACATCGACGGCCAGAACGTCGCCAAGCTGCCCAAGGATCAACTCATCGACCTGCGTCGGCGCGACATGAGCATGGTCTTCCAGTCCTTCGCCCTGATGCCCTCACGCACCGTTCTGGACAACGCCGCATTCGGCCTCGAAGTCGCCGGCAAGGGCCGCAAGGAGCGTGAAGAGCGCGCCATGCAGGTGCTCAAGCAGGTTGGCCTGGATACCTTCGCCAACAAATTCCCCCACGAACTCTCCGGCGGTATGCAGCAACGCGTCGGCCTGGCCCGCGCCCTCGCCGTCGACCCCTCGATGATCATCATGGACGAGGCCTTCTCGGCCCTCGACCCGCTCAAGCGCCGCGAGATGCAGGACGTGCTGCTGGAGCTGCAAAAGACCCACCGCCGCACCATCATCTTCGTGTCCCACGATATCGAAGAGGCCATGCGCATCGGTAACCGCATCGGCATCATGGAAGGCGGCAAGCTGATCCAGGTCGGCACACCGCAGGAGCTGATCGACAACCCTGCCAACGACTATGTACGCAACTTCTTCGATACCGTCGACACCAGCCGCTATCTCACCGCGGGCCAGCTCAAGTCCAACAGCGTGCCGATCTACGTGCATAACGGCAGGGCGCCGGATGCACAGACCGTGTGCCGTGAACTGCAGGAGCAGGACAAGCACTACGCCTTCGTGGTCGACGAACAGAACAATTTCTGCGGTTCCATCAGCCTGGAGAAGATCGCCCTGCTGGTCGAGGGCGGTGGTTCCCCGGCGCTGGACAGCAGCGTGTTGAAAGCCATCAGCCCGGTTCCCGAAGACCTGCCACTGGATCAGGTGATCAACCGCCTGGTGGACAACGAGGGCCCGATTCCGGTGGTCGACCAGGATGGCCATTACAGCGGTGCCATCAGCAAGGGCCGCCTCCTGACCCGACTGCAGGGAGAATGACATGAGCGAGAAACTGGATCTGGGTAGCTGGGTCAACGACGCGGTTCAGCACATGCTGGACAATTACAGCGGCGTCTTCGACAGCATGGGCAGCGTGGTCAGCGGCTTCTCCGAAGCGATCGAGAATGTGCTGATGCTGCCGCCGGCGTGGCTGCTGATCGCCATTTTCGTGGCCCTGGGCCTGTGGCGTATCGGCTTTCGCTTCGCATTGTTCACCACCGTGGCCTTCGTGCTGATCGTTATGACCGGTTTCTGGGAGCAGACGGTGGTGACCCTCGGCCTGACCTTCTCGGCGACCCTGATCAGCCTGCTGATCGGCATCCCGCTGGGCATCTGGGCCGCCAAGAGCGAGCGCGTATCGACCATCATCCGGCCGATTCTCGACTTCATGCAGACCATGCCGGCGTTCGTCTACCTGATTCCGGCGGCGATGCTGTTCGGCCTGGGCCGGGTGCCAGGCATCATCGCCACGGTGATCTTCGCCATGCCGCCGGCGGTGCGCCTGACCAGCCTGGGTATCCGCCAGGTCAACAAGGAGATCGTCGAGGCCGGCCAGTCGTTCGGCTGCAACAGCCGCCAGCTGCTGTTCAAGGTGCAGCTGCCCAACGCCATGCCGTCGATCATGGCGGGCGTCAACCAGACCATCATGATGGCCCTGTCTATGGTGATCATCGCCTCGATGGTCGGTGCCGGCGGCCTGGGTAACGACGTACTGGCGAGTATCCAGCGTCTGGACATCGGCCTCGGCTTCGAAAGCGGCATGGCCGTGGTGTTGCTGGCGATCATCCTCGACCGCATCACCGAGAGTTTCGGCACCCCGCAAGCCGCCGGGAACCGCGCCGGTTGGTTCAACTGGCTGAGCGCGCGACTGCAGCGCCAGTAAAGGGCCATACTCGGCGTCCTTCCAATCACACAAGGATTCGCGGATGAACATATTCCACAAAGCAGCGGGTGTAAGTCTGCTCTCCTGCGCCCTGGTTCAGGGCGCCTGGGCCCAGGAGCCGGCGAGCTGCAAGCAGGTACGTTTCGCGGAAATCGGCTGGGCCGATATCGCTGCCACCACCGGTGTGGCCATGACCCTGACCGAAGGCCTCGGCTACACGCCGCGCAAGACCATGGCCTCGGTGCCGATCGCCTTCACTGGCGTGAAGAACAAGCAGATCGACGTGTTCCTTGGCTACTGGGCGCCCTCGATGGACTCGGTGATCGAGCCGTTCACCAAGGACAACAGCGTCAAGGTACTGCCCAAAGCCAACCTGGAAGGCGCCAAGTACACCCTGGCGGTACCGACCTACGCCGCCGAAGCGGGCCTGAAGAGCTTCCAGGACATCGCCAAGTTCAAGGATCAGCTGGGCGGCAAGATCTACGGCATCGAGCCGGGTAACGACGGCAACCTGCTGATCGACGGCATGATCAAGGGCAACAAGTTCGACCTGGGCGACTTCAAGATGGTCGAGTCCAGCGAGGCCGGCATGCTCGTTCAGGTGCAACGCGCGATCCGCAAGAAGGAGCCGGTGGTGTTCCTCGGCTGGGCGCCGCACCCGATGAATACCCAGTACGACATGACCTACCTGTCCGGTGGCGATGACGTGTTCGGCCCGGATTACGGCGCTGCCAAGGTCTACACAGTAGTGCCTACCGACTACGAAGCGCGTTGCGCCAATGTCGGCAAACTGCTGAACAACCTGCAGTTCAACGTCGAGATGGAAAGCCAGCTGATGGAGAAAGTGCTCGAGAAGCAGGATCCGGCCGATGTCGCCAAGGCGTGGATCAAGGCCAACCCGCAGGTTCTCGACGCCTGGCTGCAGGGCGTTACCACCTTCGACGGCCAGGACGGTGCGGCCGCCGTGAAGAAATTCGTCGGGCTCTGAGCCCGCACTCACCGCGACCCGCCTGCGCCTGGGCGGGTCAGGTACAGCAGGCGATGCGGCACGCATCGCCTGTAAGCCGGGGGTTCGAACCCCCAGCGCCGGTGCCAACAGGGCGATGCCCTGCTCTGCACAGCTGGTGCCGCAAGGCCCGCGATCAGAACGAGCCAGTAAACCACCTGAACTGCCACTCACTGACGGAGCAACACCTATGCATAACTTCAAACGCTTGTGCCTGCAGAGCCTCGGTGTCGCTGCCTTGGCACTGGGGATGTCCAGCGCCATGGCGGCGGACAAACCCGCCTTGAAAATCGGCTACGTGAACGGTTGGGATGACAGCGTTGCGGTGACTCACGTCGCCGGCGAAATCCTCAAGACCAAGCTCGGTTACGACGTCACTCTGCAGCCGGTAGAGCCTGCGATCATGTGGCAGGGCATCGCGCGCGGCGACCTGGACGCTACCCTTTCCGCCTGGCTGCCGGCCACCCATGGCGAATATTTCGAGAAGCTCAAGGACAAGGTCACCGTCCTGGGCACCAACTACAACGGCGCCAAGATCGGCCTGATCGTGCCCGATTACGTGGAAGCCAAGACCATCGCCGACCTGGAGAAGTACGCCAAGGACTTCGATGGCAAGATCACCGGTATCGACGCCGGCGCCGGCGTGATGCGCCGCACCGAAGAAGCGATCAAGGAATACGACCTCAAGAGCATCAAGCTGATGCCAAGCTCGGGGCCGGCGATGACCACCGCCCTGACCCGCGCGGAAAAATCCCAGAAGCCGATCGTGGTGACGGGCTGGATCCCGCACTGGATGTTCGCGCAATGGAAGCTGCGCTTCCTGGAAGACCCGAAGAACGTCTTCGGTGAAGCCGAGCACGTGGACACCGTAGCCAACCCGGGCCTGGAAGCCAAGGCGCCGGAAGCGGCCGCCTTCCTCAAGAAGATTTCCTGGAGCGCCGAGGAAGTGGGCGCGGTGATGCTGTTGATCCGCGACGGCGTCAAGCCGGACGAAGCGGCCAAGCAGTGGATCGCCAAGAACCCGGATCGCGTTGCCGAGTGGCTGAAATAAGCTGACCACGCGCTAACGCAGCACCCCGAAAATGCCAGTCAGGCGCCCTGACTGGCATTTTTTATGGGCGCGGGGAAAACCGTTGCCGAGCGCGCCTGCTCGCTCGCGGACATCCGCGAGTACCTGATCTGACGGTTTCACTTCCCTACCGTCATATATTTTTGTATATAGCGCTATCGCCAGTGGCCGCCGTTCGTGGCCCCTTGTTCAGGAGCCCCCATGCGCCACCGTCTCGTCCGTCCGCTTCTCGCTCTTTGCGCGAGCGTCACCATCACCGGCAGTGCCCTCGCCGATCAGGTACAGGTGGCCGTCGCCGCCAACTTCACCGCGCCGATGCAGGCCATCGCCAGCGCCTTCGAGCAGGACACCGGGCACAGCGTACAGGCGTCCTACGGTGCCACCGGGCAGTTCTACGCGCAGATCAGCCATGGCGCACCCTTCGAGGTGTTTCTCTCTGCCGATGACAGCACGCCCGCCAGGCTCGAGCAGGAAGGCCAGAGCGTACAGGGCTCGCGCTTCACCTACGCGATCGGCACCCTGGTGCTGTGGTCGCCGAAACAAGGTTTCGTCGATGACAAGGGCGCGGTGCTGCAGACAGGCGATTTCCAGCACCTGTCCATTGCCAACCCGAA
The DNA here is from genome assembly GCF_003253735.1 of Pseudomonas sp. URMO17WK12:I2. Lineage (GTDB taxonomy): Bacteria > Pseudomonadota > Gammaproteobacteria > Pseudomonadales > Pseudomonadaceae > Aquipseudomonas. The sequence continues at coordinate 80,111 of NZ_QKYW01000004.1, forward strand.
AGCCGCGCCCTATGGCCTGGCCGCCACTCAGACACTCGACAAGCTGGGTCTGAGCGACAGGCTCAAGGGCAAGATCGTCGAGGGCCAGAACATCACCCAGGCGCTGCAGTTCGTTTCTACCGGCAACGCCGAGCTGGGCTTCGTGGCCCTGTCCCAGGTCTACAAGGACGGCCAGATCACCAGTGGTTCGGCCTGGGTGGTGCCCGAGGCGATGTACCAGCCGATCCGCCAGGATGCACTGATCCTCAAGAAAGGCGCAGACAACCCGGCCGCCAAGGCGCTGGTCGAGTACCTGAAAGGGCCCAAGGCTGCCGAGATCATCAAGGCCTACGGCTACAAGCACTAGAGAGCATGTCAAAGATCTCCTGCGGGCCGATGCAACAAGAGAAAAGCGGTGGCTGCTAGGTAGCGCGGCGCTGTATCTGTGGGAGCGGGCCATGCCCGCGAAAAATCACGGGCATGGCCCGTTCCCACAGGTAAACAACAATATCTGCTTTTGCAGCCCTCCATTTGCAATGCTGGAACCTGCCTCGGAAGATCAGCAGCCGGCTGCGACGCTTTTCCCCTCCACCACAGCTGAAAGGCCACTGAATGCCCCTGGGCCCCAATGACTTCGCCGCCATTCTCCTTACCCTGGAGCTGGCCACCTTGACCACCGTGCTGTTGCTGCTGATCGGCACGCCAATCGCCCTGTGGCTGGCGCGCACCGACTCCTGGCTGAAGCGGCCGATTGGCGCCATCGTCGCCCTGCCGCTGGTGTTGCCGCCGACGGTGATCGGCTTCTACCTGCTGATCAGCATGGGGCCCAATGGCTTCTTCGGCCAACTAACCCAGGCCTTCGGGCTGGGTACCCTGACCTTCACCTTCACGGGTCTGTTGATAGGCTCGGTGTTCTATTCCCTGCCGTTCGTGGTGCAGCCGCTGCAGAACGCCTTCGAAGCCATGGGCCGCGCGCCACTGGAAGCCGCTGCCACCTTGCGCGCCGGGCCCTGGGACACCTTCTTCAGCGTAGTGTTGCCGCTGGCCAGGCCGGGCTTTCTCACTGCAGCGATTCTCGGTTTCGCCCATACTGTTGGCGAGTTCGGCGTGGTGCTGATGATCGGTGGCAACATTCCCGGCAAGACCCAGGTGGCCTCGGTGCAGATCTACAACCATGTGGAAACCATGGAGTATGCCCAGGCCCACTGGCTGGCCGGTGGCATGGTGGCGTTCTCCTTCCTGGTACTGCTGGCGCTCTACTCCAGCAACCGGCGCGGCCAGCAGGCCTGGATATGAGCGACCAGCAGATACAGGCCCGCTTCACACTGGCTCATCCGGGTTTCACCCTGGATGTCGACCTGCAGCTGCCAGGCCGCGGCGTCAGCGCGCTGTTCGGCCACTCCGGCTCGGGCAAGACCACCCTGCTGCGCTGCGTTGCTGGCCTGGAACGCCCAGGCAGCGGTTACTTGCAGATCAATGGCGAAACCTGGCAGGACAGCGTCAGTGGCATCTGGCTGCCGGCCCACCAGCGCCCGGTCGGCTACGTGTTTCAGGACGCCAACCTGTTCCCCCACCTCAGCGTACGGCGCAATCTGGAGTTCGGCATCAAGCGCATCGCCAAGGCGCAGCGCCGCGTGCCCTTCGAGCAGGCGGTCGAGCTGCTCGGCATCGAGCACCTGCTCGAACGTCTGCCGGATCGCCTCTCCGGTGGTGAGCGCCAGCGCGTCGGCATGGCCCGCGCCCTGCTCACCAGCCCGCGCCTGCTGCTGATGGACGAACCCCTGGCCGCGCTGGATCTCAAGCGCAAGGGCGAAGTGCTGCCGTACCTGGAGCGCCTGCATGATGAACTGGAGATCCCGATTCTCTACGTCAGCCACGCGCCGGACGAAGTCGCGCGCCTGGCCGATCACCTGGTGGTGCTCGACGAAGGCCGGGTGACGGCCAGCGGGCCGCTCAAGGAAACGCTGATCCGCAGTGACCTGCCCTTCATCTTCGAGGACGATGCAGAGGCCGTGATCGACGGCCAGGTAGAGCGCCACGATGAGCACTATGACCTGCTCGATATCCGCCTGCCGGGCAGCAGCGCGCGCATGCGCCTGGCCCACGCCGCGTTGCCGGCAGGCCGTCAGGTACGCATCAAGATCAAGGCCCGGGACGTCAGCCTGAGCCTGCAACAGGCCCGCGACAGCAGCGTGCTCAACCTGCTGCCGGCGACGGTGGAGCGCTGGTTCGAGCTGCCCAATCCGGCGCACCGCCTGGTGGAACTGCAACTGGGCGATCAGCGGATCATCGCCCGTATCACCCGCTATTCGTTCGATGGACTGGATATCCGCGCCGGGCAACCGCTGTGGGTGCAGGTCAAATCGGTGTCTTTGCTGGCGTCGTAGGCGCAACGAGCCCAGTAATGCAAATGGCTACAAGGGGGGAGCATTCGCCAGCCCACTGTGGGAGCGCGCCATGCGCGCGAAAGATCGCGCGCATGGACTGGGCGTCCCCGCCCCCTCCCACAGATACTGCGCCGGTGTCCGCTTTTGTCTTTATAACCACCCACTCACACAGCCCCGTAGGGTGGGTGAGTGGCGCCAAACCATGGTTTCACGGTGGCAACGATCCAGGCGCGCCGCGTAACCCACCAGGCGATAGATCGTGTTGCGCCGATGGTGGGTTACGGCGCTACCAAATCAGGAGCTATGCCTGTCAAACGTAACAGGCACTTTCACCCACCCTACGCTCCATCAACCTGCAAGGCGCTGCTCAGCACGCCGCAGCAATTCGCGAAGCGCGGCCAGTTGCTCGGCACCGCCCTCATCGAGCAGTTGTTCAAGCGCATGCTCGAGCCGTTTCAACGGCGGTGCGGTCGCCAGGTTGAGGTGCTCGGCGTCGATCTCGGCAGCGCCGCAAACCAGCAGCGCGAAGTGCACCACGTTCTCCAGCTCGCGGGTATTGCCCGGCCAGTCATGCCGCTCGAGTAGCCGCTGGGCAGCCAGGCTGATGCCCGGCAGCGGCAGGCGCAGGCGCTGGGCGTAGATACCGAGAAAGTATTCGGCCAACGGCAGCACATCACCGACCCGCTCGCGCAGCGGCGGCAACTGCAGACGGCCATCGCTCAGGTAATGGGCCAGGCGCTCGTCGAATTTGCCGGCCTTCACTACCTGCCAGAGATCCACACTGGAGGCCGCCACCAGGCGCACATCCACGGGAATCGGCTGGGTCGCGCCAACGCGCCAGGCTTCGCCGGTCTCCAGCACGCTGAGCAGCTGCGCCTGCAGGGCCAGCGGCAGGTCGGCGATCTCGTCGAGGTACAAGGTGCCGCCATTGGCCGAACCGAGCCAACCAGCGCGGCTGCTCGGTGCGCCTTGGTGTGCGCCAGCGGCGTAACCGAACAGCTCGGCTTCGCCGTGATTAGGGCTCAGGCCGCTGCAACTGAGCGCTACGAACAGGCCTGGGCGTTCACTGGAGCGGTGAATATGCCGGGCCAGTAACTCCTTGCCGGTACCGGTCTCGCCCTGGATCAGAATCGGCACCGGCAGGCTGGCGAGGCGCTCGACCTCCTTGCGCAGCTGCCGGGTACGCGGGTCGATGAACACCAGTGCCTTGGCACGAATGCTCAGCGGGCTTTTGTCCGCCTCAGGAAAGATCAGCAGTGACGGATCTCCCGCCGGTGGCAAGCTCATAGATTCACTCTCCCATGCACTCAGGCGGCGCGCGCCGGATCAAACGGCAGCGGCTTCAGGCACGCAGGCGCTGCTGTTGCTCGATGCGGCTCTGCAGGCGAAACAGGTAGGCAAAGCCCTGATCCCAGCGCTGGTGCCCGGACTTCACGTTGATATGCCCGGCACCGCTGAGAATGGCGACCTCGCTGCCCCAGTCGCGGGCCAGCTCGATGGCCCGTGCCGCACTGGCCGCCGAGTCGTTGTCGGAGCCCACCAGTTGGCTGGAAAACGGCAGTGGGTGCGCTGGAATCGGCGCGAAATTGCGCAATGCCTCGGGGCAGTTGGGGCGCTGTACATCGGCAGGCGCGACCAGCAGCGCACCGCGTACCCGGCGTAGCGCGGCAGGTGAGGCCTGGGCCGCCCAATGAGCCACGGTGATGCAGCCCAGGCTATGGGCAATCAGGATGGCCGGACGCGGATCGGCAGCGATCTGCTGCTCCAGCGCTGCAACCCAATCCTCACGGCGCGGCGTCAGCCAGTCGCGCTGTTCGACCCGCGTGCTGTTGGGCAGGCTGCGTTGCCAGTGGCTCTGCCAATGGTCATCGCCCGAGCCCTGCCAGCCAGGGACGATCAGGTAGCGAACCGCTTCACTGCGCATAAGGCGCCCTCCGTATCTACATGGCCTGCAGTGTACGAGGGCAAAATACGATCTAAAAAGAATAAGAACTTATTTGCTTATGCCCTAAGGTCGCTGTGTCGGCAGCTAGAGCAAAACACCCATATATTCTATAAAGATATATAAATGTTCTTAAACAGTATTTTTAAGAATATTTCAGGCTGCTTAGTATCCGCTCCACGCCCCGTCACCGACAGCCGTCGGCACCACGCTTCGAGGGCAAGGAGCCACAACCATGACCGCCACCCTTCGTAATCTGGAAGGCCAGGATGACGCCACCATCCTGCGCGAAATTCAAAGCGCCTTGAACGGCCTGAAGTTCGGCTCGGTGGAGATCACCGTGCACAACGGCCAGGTGGTGCAGATCGAGCGCAAGGAGAAATTCCGCCTCCAGCAGCCTGGTAGCAAGAACGCCTGAGCCCTTTCGCCAACCCGACCACGGGCAGCCAGCCATGAATCGCTACCAGTACTGCCGATGTAACCCGCGAATGCCGGCCTAGCAGGCCGTTGGAAAACGTAGGCGAGGCAGCCGACGCGAGGCGAAAACAGCCGAGAAAGCGGAGTGTGCGAGTTGTACATGAGCATTTTGAGGCTGTTTTTAACGACGCGGCGGCAACGCAGATAGTTTTCCAACAGCCGGCAGAGAGCAGACATCGCACCGCCAGACACGTACAGCACCGTATTCAGTATCTAGGAGCATCACCATGTCCATTCGCCGTTTCGCACTCGCTGCACTCGCCAGCGCCCTGGTTGCCGGCCCGGTCGCCGCCCAGACGCTGCTCAACGTGTCGTACGACCCGACCCGCGAGCTGTACGTGGAATTCAACAAGGCCTTCAACAAGCACTGGCAGGAACAGGGCAACGAGCCGCTGACCATCCAGCAGTCCCATGGTGGTTCGGGCAAGCAGGCCCGTGCGGTGATCGATGGCCTGCAGGCCGACGTGGTGACCCTGGCGCTGTCCGGCGACATCGACGCGATCAACCTCAACCAGCCGCTGATCGACAAGGACTGGCAGAAGCGCCTGGCCGACAACAGCACGCCGTACACCTCGACCATCGTGTTCCTGGTGCGCAAGGGCAACCCGAAAGGCATCAAGGATTGGGACGACCTGGTCAAGGATGGCGTGGAAATCATCACCCCGAACCCGAAAACCTCAGGCGGCGCCCGCTGGAACTTCCTCGCCGCCTGGGCCTACGCCAAGAAGAAATACGGCAGCGACGAAAAGGCCCTGGAATACGTGACCGAGCTGTACCGTCACGCGCCAGTGCTCGACACCGGTGCCCGTGGCGCGACCATCAGCTTCGTGCAGCGTGGCCTGGGCGACGTGTTGCTGGCCTGGGAAAACGAAGCCTACCTGTCGCTGGCCGAAGAAGGTGGCGATCAGCTGGAAATCGTTACCCCGTCGCTGTCGATCCTCGCCGAGCCGCCGGTGGCCGTGGTCGACAGGAACGTCGACCGCAAGGGCACCCGCAAGGCCGCCGAAGCCTACCTGCAGTATCTGTACAGCGAGGAAGGCCAGCGCATCGCCGCGAAGAACTTCTATCGCCCGCGTGACGCCAAGGTGGCAGCCGAGTTCAAGGACCAGTTCAAGGAGCTGGAGCTGGTCACCATCGACAAGGACTTCGGCGGCTGGGCCAAGGCTCAGCCGAAGTACTTCGATGATGGCGGCGTTTTCGACAAGATTTTCCAGAAGATCAATCAATAGGTTCAGCTGATCGATCTGGCCCGCCATTGCGCAACTCAATGGCGGGCTTTGTTGTGGACCTGATCAAAAGGACTCCCCATGTCTCGTCGGACTTCCTCGGTCATACCCGGCTTCGGGTTGACTCTGGGCTTCACCCTCACCTACCTGGCGTTGATCGTGCTGATCCCGCTGGGGGCGATGTTGCTGTTCTCCCTGCAGCTCTCCGCTGACCAGTGGTGGGCACTGCTCAACAACCGTCAGCTGCAGTTTTCCCTGAAGCTGTCCTTTGGCACCGCGCTGGCGGCTGCCCTGCTCAACGGCATTCTCGGCACCATCATCGCCTGGGTACTGGTGCGCTACACCTTTCCAGGCCGGCGCATCATCGATGCCATGGTCGACATGCCGTTCGCCCTGCCCACCGCCGTGGCCGGCATCGCGCTGACCGCGCTGTACGCGCCCAATGGCCTGATCGGCTCGCTGTTCCCCTTCAAGATCGCCTACACACCGCTGGGCATCACTCTGGCGCTGGTGTTCGTGACCCTGCCTTTCGTGGTGCGCACCCTGCAGCCGGTGCTCGCCGACATTCCCAAGGAAGTCGAAGAAGCAGCCGCCTGCCTGGGCGCCAAGCCGTTTCAGGTTTTTCGCCATGTACTGCTACCCAGCTTGCTGCCGGCCTGGCTGACCGGCTTCGCCCTGGCCTTCGCCCGCGGCGTCGGCGAATACGGCTCGGTGGTATTCATCGCCGGCAACATCCCGTTGAAGACCGAGATCCTGCCGCTGCTGATCGTCTCCAAGCTGGACCAGTACGACTACCCGGGCGCCACGGCGATCGGCGTGATCATGCTGGTGGTCTCGTTCATCCTGCTGCTGCTGATCAACATCCTGCAGCGCCGCATCCAGCCACAACTCTGAGGAGCCCGTCATGAGCCTTGCAACCCTTGGCAAGAACGCGGCCCGCCCGGCGAGCCGCTCCCCTGGTGCCATCGCCCTGATCGTCGTGGCCTGGGCGGTATTCGCGGTGATCCTGCTGCTGCCGCTGTACGTCGTGCTGACCCAGGGCCTGAGCCGCGGCCTGGCATTCTTCTGGGAGGCGATCCGCGAGCCGGACGCCATTTCCGCGCTCAAGCTGACCCTGCTGGCCACGGCCATCTCGGTGCCGCTCAACCTGGTGTTCGGGGTGGCCGCCGCCTGGGCGGTGACCAAGTTCGAGTTCCGCGGCAAGAGCATCCTGGTCACCCTGATCGACATGCCGTTTTCGGTATCGCCGGTGGTTGCCGGCCTGATCTACGTGCTGCTGTTCGGCGCCCAGAGCAAGCTGGCGCCGTACCTGCAGGACCACAACCTGCAGATCATCTACGCGGTGCCGGGCATCGTGCTGGCGACCATCTTCGTGACCTTTCCCTTCGTGGCCCGCGAGCTGATTCCGCTGATGGAAGAACAGGGCACCACCGAAGAGGAGGCCGCGCGCCTGCTCGGTGCCAACGGCTGGCAGATGTTCTGGCATGTCACGCTGCCTAACGTAAAATGGGCGCTGGTCTACGGCGTGGTGCTGTGTACCGCGCGGGCGATGGGCGAGTTCGGAGCAGTGTCGGTGGTTTCCGGGCATATCCGCGGCTACACCAACACCCTGCCGCTGCATATCGAGATTCTGTACAACGAATACAACATCGTCGCCGCGTTCAGCGTGGCCATCCTGTTGCTGGTCATGGCCCTGGTGGTGTTGCTGCTTCGCCAGTGGAGCGAAGCGCGCCTGAGCCGACAACTCAAGAGCCAGGACGACTAAACCCTTTTCACCGGCGCCGCGCCGTTGCGCGAACCGACCAGACAGAAACAGGTAGACACCATGAGTATCGAAGTCAGCGGCATCAACAAGCACTTTGGCCAGTTCAAGGCGCTCAACGACATCAACCTGAACATCCAGAGCGGCGAGCTGGTCGCCCTGCTCGGTCCGTCCGGCTGCGGCAAGACCACCCTGCTGCGCATCATCGCCGGCCTGGAAACGCCGGACAGCGGCAATATCGTGTTCCACGGCGAAGACGTTTCCGAGCACGACGTGCGTGATCGCAAGGTCGGCTTCGTGTTCCAGCACTACGCCCTGTTCCGCCACATGACGGTGTTCGACAACGTCGCCTTCGGCCTGCGCATGAAGCCCAAGGGCGAACGCCCCAACGAGAACGTGATCAAGAAGAAGGTCCACGACCTGCTCGACCTGGTGCAGCTCGACTGGCTGGCTGACCGCTATCCGGAGCAACTGTCCGGTGGCCAGCGCCAGCGCATCGCCCTGGCCCGCGCCCTGGCGGTGGAACCGAAAGTACTGCTGCTCGACGAACCCTTCGGGGCGCTGGATGCCAAGGTGCGCAAGGAGTTGCGCCGCTGGCTGGCGCGGCTGCACGAGGAAGTACACCTGACCAGCGTGTTCGTGACCCACGACCAGGAAGAAGCCATGGAAGTGGCCGACCGCATCGTGGTGATGAACAAGGGCGTGGTCGAGCAGATCGGCTCGCCGGCCGAAGTCTACGAGAAGCCGGCCAGCGACTTCGTCTACCACTTCCTGGGTGACGCCAATCGCCTGTATGTCGGCGACGATCACCACGTGCTGTTCCGCCCCCACGAAGTGAGCCTGTCCACCGCGGCGCTGGAAGGCCATCAGGCCGGTGAAGTGCGCGATATCCGCCTGCTTGGCGCCATCACCCGCATCACCCTGAAGGTCGACGGTCAGGACGAGCTGATCGAAGCCGAAGTGGCCAAGGATCACCTCAGCCTCGACAACCTCGCCCGCGGCGCCACCCTGTATTTCAAGCCCAAGGGCGGCAAGCCGGTGAGCACCGGCGTGTAACAAGAGCCGCAGGCGAGAACGCCCTGGCCACGCAGCCAGGCGTTTTCATTTAAGCCTTCGCCCATCAGGGGCCATGGGACGATTCAAGGAGAACGCGGAAGATCTCTGGCTTGGCGAACGGCCCAACTTTGTGGGAGCGGGCCATGCCCGCGAAATCACGGCCATGGGCCGTTCCCACAGTAGTTGCGGGAGCCTCTGACTCGGCGTGATTGCCCAGTTCCTGTTGGCGCGACTTGCGGGCAAGGACCAAGCGCCTGCCTGCCACCACAACATCCCACAAACGCTGCTTTCTCTCAGGCCACCTTGCGCTCGCGAATGCAGGTCGGCCCGGCGTGCTTGACCACTTCATGCTCGACCTCCTGGCGCAGGCCGAGGAGAAAGGCCGCTTCGGCGACCACGAACAGCGGCCCGATGATCAGCCCGGTGAGGTCGTCGACGAACGCCGGCTTGCGGCCTTCGTAGAAATGGCCGATGAACTGGATGATCCAGCCGACCACGAACAGCCCCAGCCCCATGCTCAGCCACAGCGCCGTACCGGCCATCGCCAGCCCGGCGCTGAACCACAGGCACAAGCCCAGCAAGGCGCCCATCACCGCCCCGAAACGAAGGTCCAGGCGCAGATAGAACAGCGTGCTCAGCAGCGCAGCCAGGGTCGCCGGCGACAGCCACAGGCCGCCCACAACAATTCCCGGGCGCGACAGCAGCACGGTGACGGCCAGCACGATCATCGGGATACCGACGAAGTGGGTGACGATATTGCGCCGGTCGCGGTGGTAGGCCGCGTATTGGGCGAGGTGATCCACCAGGGTTTTCATTGTTGTTATCCTCTCGGGGTGCGTACCGCCTCATCATGGCGCGGCACGCACGCCAGCACTGTCAGCTAGCCGACAAAGCGGAATTCCCATGACCGATCTGCGCGACACCCTGCTTCAGGGCCAATGGTTCGCCGCGTTGCCGGCGCCCTTGCAGCAGGCGCTGCTGAGCCAGGGCCGGCGGCTGAACCTGGAGGCCGGGCAACGCCTGTTCAGCCGCGGCGACGCACCCAGCGGGCTGTATGCCGTGCTCAACGGCGCCATGCGCGTCGGCAGTGTGGACGCCGACGGCCGGGAGGCCCTGCTGGTGCTGGTGGAAGCGCCGCACTGGTTCGGGGAAATCGCCCTGTTCGATGGCCAGCCGCGTACCCACGACGCCGTTGCCGAAGGCGCCAGCAGCCTGCTGCACGTGCCCCAGGGTGGCCTGCTGAGCCTGCTCGACAGGCATCCTGCCTATTGGCGCGACCTCGCCTTGCTGATGGCCCACAAGGTGCGCCTGGCCTTTATCGCACTCGAGGAGATCAGCCTGCTGCCCGCCGCACAACGCCTGGCGCGGCGCCTGCTGCTGATCGCCGAAGACTATGGCGAAAGCCAGGGCCCGCGGCGCATCATCCACCTGTCCCAGGAGCAATTGGCGGCCATGCTGGCGATCTCCCGGCAGACCGCCAATGGCGTGCTCAAGGAGTTGCAGGCGCGCGGCATCGTCAAGCTGACCTACGGCGAGATCGAGATTCTCGACATGGACGAACTGCGCAAGGCTGCGCACTGAAGCATGAAGCTTTTGTGACAGCCGAACCAAAGACCAAGGGCCATGTCCTTACTGATTCTGTGAACCACAGGCCGGCTGGCTGCGCCAGCGGCCGCCAACCATCCGGGATACCGTTGCCAGACTCTGCCCCCATCGACCTGCCCAGCGTACTCGCCGGCCCGCTACTGCGCCGCCTGGAGCCCGATCGCCTGGTGCTCTGGCTGGTCGCCAGCCGCCCGCTGCAGCTGACCCTGCGCCTGGCGCCGGGCGACCAGGCCGAATGCGATCACCCGCTGGACGACGACGCCTGCCAGCGCCTGGTGGTCGGCGAACGTGCGGTCATCCACCTGATCGACCTGCACCTCGACACGCCACTGCCGCGCGATGAGCTGATCGCCTACGACCTGCTGGTCGACGGCCAGCAGGGTATCGCCGAGTGGGCCGCGCACCTGCTGTACGACGGTGCGACGCGGCCCAACTTCGTGCTGCGCTCGCGCATCGATCATCTGCTGCACGGCTCGTGCCGCAAGCCGCATCACCCGTCCAAGGATGGCCTGCTGTGCGCCGACCGCCTGCTGGCCGCGCCTCACGTGGCGTCCGAGCGGCCGGCCGTGTTGCTGCACAGCGGCGACCAGGTGTACGTAGACGATGTTTCCGGGCCGATGCTGCGGGCCATCCACCAATTGGTCGAACGCCTGGGCCTGTACCACGAGAAGCTCGAAGGCGCGGTCGTCGATAACAGCGCCGATCTCTATGACCACCCCGCCAGCTACTACCACCGCGCCGACCTGCTGCCTGCGCTGAAGAGCAATGAAACCCTGCGCGAGCGCTTCTTCGGTGGCACCGAAAAGCCCATCTTCACCAGCAGCAATGCCGACAACCACCTGGTCACCCTGGCCGAAGTGCTGGCCATGTACCTGCTGGTGTGGTCGCCCACGCCCTGGTTGCTGCTCGACAGCGAAGTGCCCGAGCTGAGTGCCGAAGATGCCCAGCGCTATGACCGCGAACGCGCCTGCATCACCGCGTTCGTCGCCAACCTCGGTGATGTGGCGCGGGTGCTGGCGCACCTGCCGAACCTGATGATCTTCGATGACCATGACATCACCGATGACTGGAACCTGTCGGCCCAGTGGGAAGAAACCGCCTACGGCCATCCCTTCTCCAAGCGCATCATCGGCAACGCGCTGATCGGCTACCTGCTGTGCCAGGGCTGGGGCAACAATCCCGATGCCTTCGCCGAACCACTGGCCGATGTTCACGCCCTGTGCGAGCAGGCGCATGGCGACGGTTTCGGCAGTGCGGCCCAGGATCAACTGATTGATGACCTGATGCGCTTCCAGCACTGGCACTACGTACTGCCGAGCAGCCCGGCACTATTGGTGCTCGACACACGCACCCGGCGCTGGCGCAGCGAGCGTAACCTCAAGCGCCCGTCGGGCCTGCTCGACTGGGAAGCGCTCAGCGAAATGCAGCAGAACCTGCTCGATCACCCGAGTGCCATCATCGTCTCGCCGGCGCCAATGTTCGGCGTCAAGCTGATCGAGGCCGTGCAGCGGGTATTCAGCTGGGCAGGCCGTCCGCTGATGGTCGATGCGGAAAACTGGATGGCTCATCGCGGCGCCGCCAGCGTGATGATGAACATCTTCCGCCACTCGCGCACGCCAAGGGATTACGTGGTGCTGTCCGGCGACGTGCACTACTCGTTCTTCTACGAGGTCAAGGTACGCCAACGGCGCAACGGGCCGACGGTGTGGCAGATCACCAGCAGCGGCGTGAAGAACGAATTCCCGCGTCGCCTGCTGGACGTCTTCGACCGCCTCAACCGCTGGCTGTACGCGCCCTGGTCGCCCCTCAACTGGCTGACCAAGCGCCGCCGCATGCAGGTCTTCCCGCACATCCCCAAGCACAGCAAATCGGGCGAACGCCTGTGGAATTCCGCCGGCCTCGGCCAGGTGCTGTTCAACGCCAGGGGCCAGCCCAGCCAGGTATTCCAGCTCAACGCCGACGGCTCACCGCGCACCGAATTCATCGATGACCGCGATCAAGTGGCAGCGCGCAGCGAGGCGCCGAAACGCGCCTGACCGCCAGCGTGATGACGAGCTAGCGGCGCGCCCAGGTCTCGAAGCAGTATGCCGGCGCCAACTCGGTGGCCGGCTGCTCGTCGCCCCCGATACGCTGCCACTGCGCCTCGTCGAACGCCGGGAACCAGGCGTCGCCTTCGGGCTGCAGGGCGACGCGGGTCAGGTACAGGCGATCGGCGATCGGCAGCGCCTGCTCATAGAGCTGGGCACCGCCGATCAGCATCACTTCATCGACGCCCTGCTCGCGGGCCCAGGCCTCGGCGCGCTGGTGGGCCGCCTCGACCGTGGTAAACACTTCCGCGCCGTCGAGGGCGAGGCCGGCCTGGCGGCTGACCACCAGGTTGAGACGGCCTGGCAACGGGCGGCCGAGGGAGTCCCAGGTCTTGCGACCCATGATGATCGGCTTGCCGAGGGTCTTGGCCTTGAAGTGCTTGAGGTCGGCCGGCAGGTGCCAGGGCAGTTGATTGTCGCGGCCAATCACGCGGTTCTCGGCGAGAGCGGCGATCAGGCAGAGGGGAAGTCGATTCGTCATGGCGGCGAGCATAGCAGAGCGAGCCAGCGGCCGGCATACCTTGCCGCGCTGTCATCGTCACGCCATGGTTGTCGGTGCAGGCTGTTGGCAAACCAGCAGCCAACATGCTCAGGAGAGATGCCCGATGCCCCTACGCCAGTCCCGTCTGCTACTGCTCAGCGCCCTGCTCGCCGTGCCCTTCAGCGCCAGCGCGCAAGAGCCGGCAGCCCCCTCTGCCAAGCGCGCCGACCACGACAAACCGCTGATCATCGCCCACCGCGGCGCCAGCGGTTACCTGCCCGAACACACCCTCGCCGCCTACGCGGTGGCGGTGCTGCAGGGCGCCGACTATATCGAGCCCGACCTGGTGATGAGCAAGGACGGCCAGCTGTTCGCCCGCCACGATAACGAGCTGGGCCTGACCACCGATGTGGCCCGGCACCCGGAGTTCGCCGACCGCAAACGCAAGGCCCACATCGACGGCGTCGAACTCGACGGCTGGTTCAGCGAGGACTTCACCGCCGCCGAACTGAAACGCCTGCGCGCCATCGAGCGCATTCCCGACGTTCGCCCGGGCAACACCCGCCTGAATGGCCAGTTCGAGATCCCGACCCTGCAGGAAATCATCGACCTGGTGAAGGCACTGCAGGTCAGCCAGGGCCGCGAGATCGGCCTGTATATCGAAACCAAGCACCCCGCGCACTTCCAGCAGCTCGGCCTGGCCATGGAAAAGCCGCTGGTCGAAGCTCTGGCCCGCAACGGCTATGCCGACGCCAAGGCGCCGGTGTTTATCCAGTCCTTCGAAGTGAGCAACCTGAAAGCGCTGCGCCAGCTCAGTTCGCTGCGCCTGGTGCAGTTGTACGGCAAGGGCCAGCCCCAGGATCAGGTCGAGTTGGGCAACCCGCTGACTTATGAACAGATGGCCACGCCCGCCGGCCTGAAGGCAGTCGCCGCGTATGCCAACGGCGTCGGCCCGGACAAGGGCTACGTGATTGCGCGCAAAGCGGACGGCAGCCTGGGCGAGCCGACGCGCTTCGTCGCCGACGCCCACGCCGCCGGTCTGCTGGTGCACCCCTACACCTTCCGTGCCGAAAACCAGTTTCTGCCCACTGACCTGCAACGGGGCAGCGACCCGGCCGCGCGTGGCGATATCGACGCCGAGCTGCGCGCCTTCCTGGCCACCGGCATCGATGGGCTGTTTATCGACCAGCCGGACATCGCCGTGCGCCTGCGCGACGCTGCCACACACTAGCTGCGAGCTGTTGTCATTCACCACGCAGCGGGTATGCTCCCGGAGACTGACACTCACCGGGAGATCGCGTGTCCCTACCCAAGCTGCAACGCCTCTGGCTCTGCGAGGCCGTGCGCCTGCGCGAAGAGCATGCCGGCCTGCTCGAAGACAGCGAAGCCAACCGCCGTGCCCAGGTAGCTGGCGGCGACCTGGCCACCCGTATCGAACAGCGTGCCCTGCACCTGGCCGAACGCGATGGCCAGGTGCAGGCGCAGCGCCACTGGCTCCAGGGTGCGCGCCTGGCACTGCTGCTGCTCGGCCTGCTGGCCCTGGCCAGCGGCGCCGGCCTGGCGGTCGCCGCCCTGGGTGACGGACAGACGCCGGTCAACGTGTTTTGGGCCCTAGGCAGCCTGCTCGGCCTGCATATTCTGATGCTGCTGGGCTGGTTGCTCGGCCTGCTGTTCGGTGGCGGTCATGGCGCGGTGCTGGGGCGCCTGTGGCTGTGGCTCAGCGAGAAACTGGCCCGCGATGCCAGTGCGCTGCACACCGGCCCCGCGCTGGTTCTGCTGCTGCGCCGCCAGCGCCTCAACCGCTGGCTGGTCGGCATGGCCGTACACGGCCTGTGGCTGGTGGCGCTGAGCACTGCCCTGGTGATGCTGTTGGCGCTGCTCTCCACCCGTCGCTACGGCTTCGTGTGGGAAACCACCCTGCTGGGCGGCGACACCTTCGTCGCCCTCACCCAGGCCCTGGGTGCGCTGCCTGGCCTGCTCGGCTTTCCGGTGCCGGATGCCGCCACCATCCGCGCCAGCGGCGACAGCCCGCTACCCCTGGAGGCGGCTCGCCATGCCTGGGCCGGCTGGCTGATCGGCGTGCTGGTGATCTACGGGCTGCTGCCACGTCTGCTGCTGGGCCTGGTGTGCCTGGTGCGTTGGCGGGCAGGCACGGCGAGGCTGACCCTGGATCTGTCGCAGCCCGGCTACGACCTCTTGCGCGACCGGCTGCAGCCCAACAGCGAACGCCTGGGCGTATGCGATGCCGAGCCGGCGCAGCTTTATCAAGTGCAGTCCGCCGCTGGTGTCGACACCAGCAGCGGTGCGCTGCTGGTCGCCATCGAACTGGATGACCGGCGCCCCTGGCCGCCAGTGCTGCCCAAATCGGTGGCCGACGCCGGGATCGTCGACAGCCGCGAACAGCGCCGCCAATTGCTCGACCAGCTGACCCGCTTTCCGCCCGCGCGTTTGGCCATTGCCTGTGACCCACGACGCTCGCCGGATCGCGGCAGCCTGGCGCTGCTCGCCGAGCTGGCCCGCTGCGCCGGCGCAACCCGCATCTGGCTGCTGCAGCCGCCCCAGGGCGAAACGCTCGACAGCGAGCGCCTCGGCGACTGGCACAAGGCGCTGGACGACTTACAACTGGCCCACCGCGGCAGCTCGCCACTGACCTGGCTGGAGACCGGCCATGACTGAAGAGAACCGCTGGGTGGATGGCAGTCTTTTCATCCGCCGTGCAACTGTAGAGCGCGGTGGATGGGTGAAGCGTCATCCACCCTACGAAACCCGCCAGAAGGGAGCAGTGACCGCGCCCCTGCTGCGAGCCCTGGGAGGCCAACAACCATGACCCAGGCTCTGAGACTCGCCGTGGTGGGCCACACCAACGTCGGCAAGACCTCGCTGCTGCGCACCCTGACCCGCGACGTCGGCTTTGGCGAGGTGTCCCATCGCCCCAGCACCACCCGCCACGTCGAAGGCGCGCGCCTGTCGGTAGACGGCGAGCCGCTGCTGGAGCTGTACGACACGCCGGGCCTGGAAGATGCCATCGCCCTGCTCGACTACCTCGATCAGCTGGACCGCCCTGGCGAGCGCCTCGACGGCCCGGCGCGGCTGGCGCGCTTCATGGACGGCAGCGAGGCGCGCCAGCGCTTCGAACAGGAAGCCAAGGTGCTGCGTCAGCTGCAGGCCTCCGATGCCGGCCTGTACGTGATCGACGCCCGCGAGCCGGTGCTGGCCAAGTACCGCGACGAGCTGAACGTGCTGGCCATGTGTGGCCGCCCGCTGCTGCCGGTGCTGAATTTCGTGGCCAGCGCCAACCACCGCGAGGACGACTGGCGCGAAGCCCTGGCACGCCTGGGATTGCACGCCCTGGTGCGTTTCGACAGCGTGGCGCCGCCGCTCGATGGTGAGCGCCGGCTGTACGAGAGCCTGGCGCTGATGCACGAGAAATCGCGTCCGCAACTGCAACGCCTGATCGACGATCACGAAGCCCAGCGGGTGGCCCGCCACCGCAGCGCCAAGCGCCTGATCGCCGAGCTGCTGGTCGACTGCGCCGCCTGCCGGCGCAGCGTCGCCAACCAGCCGGAGCTGGAAAAGAGCGCCATCGAGGATTTGCGTGCCCAGGTGCGCCAGCGTGAACAGCGCTGCGTGGAAGCCCTGCTGCGCCTGTACGCCTTTCGCCGCGAAGACGCCCGAGCCGACGATCTGCCCCTGCTGGACGGTCGCTGGGGCGACGACCTGTTCAACCCGGAAACCATCAAGCAACTGGGCATTCGCCTGGGTGGCGGCGCGGCAGCCGGAGCAGCAGCCGGGGCCGGCGTCGACCTGCTGGTCGGCGGCCTGACCCTGGGCACCGCGGCACTGGCCGGCGCACTGCTCGGCGGGGGCGCGCAGACCCTGCGCAACTACGGCGCGCGCCTCAAGGGCAAGCTGCAGGGCCAGCGCGAGCTGACTGTCGACGACGCTGTGCTGCGCCTGCTCGCCCTGCGCCAGGAGCACCTGCTGGCCGCGCTGGATCAGCGCGGTCATGCGGCGGTGGATGCGGTACGCCTCGGCACTCTGCAGGACAGCCAATGGCGCGAAGGCAAGCTGCCGGGCGCCTTGCGCGTCGCCCGCGCGCGGCCGGAGTGGTCGTCGCTGAACCCGGGCGCGCGCGTCGATCAGGTCGAGCGCCAGGAACAGGTCGAACGCCTGGCCAGGGAAATCGATACGGCGCCGACTGCGAAATGAGCCTGTGCAGCGAACTGGCCGCCATCCTCGAGCGCGAACTGCGCTTGGGCAACAGCCTCGGCCAGGCGCCCCATCGCGCCGGCTGGCCGCAGGCGGATTCACTGTTCGCCGCCCTGCGCCAGGACTTCAAGAGCGACCTGAGCCAGTTGCCGCCATCGGTACAACACGGCCGCTGCAACGACCCGCACTACGGCTGGTACGAAGAGCTCTACTGCCGTGAACACCACCATCTCCTGGTCGCCGGCGTGCCCAAACCCGGCCGCCGCTGATCCCTGATTGCGAGCCTCGAACATGCCGGTTGCCAACCTGTTCCACGACAGCGAGCCGCCCGCCCAGGGCGAGCGCTTCGACACCTTGCTCAGCCATCGCAACCTGCAGATCGAGCGGATCCTCAGCTCGTCACGCATCGAGTCGGTGGATTACCTGCAAGAGCAGGACGAGTGGGTGCTGCTGGCCCGCGGCGAAGCGCGCATGACGGTGGCCGGCGAAGCGCTCGAGCTCACCGCCGGCGATCATCTGTTTCTGCCCGCCGGCACACCACACCGCGTGGAGCACACCAGCGAAGGCGCGCTGTGGCTGGCCATCCATCTGCATCCTGGCAATGGCGTTTAACTATGGGAGCGCGCCATGCGCGCGACAACTTGTGGGTATCGCCCTGTAGGGTGGAAGACGCTTCACCCTTCCACCACGAAATAACCACCACAACTCAGCGCCTGAGCAGGCTCGTCCACAGCGTCGCCGCGACGATCAGCAAGCCACCGATCCACGCCTGCACGCTCAACTGTTCGCTAAGCCACAGCACGGCGAACAGCGCACCGAACAGCGGCTCGCTGCCCATCAGCAGCGACACCCGGGTCGGACTGCTGCGGCGCAGCGCGTAGTTCTGCACGAAGAACGCGAACAGCGTGGCGAACAGCACCAGATACAAGGTGCCGATCCAGAACGCCGGCTCTGTCGGCAGGGCTGGCAAACCGCCTGGCAGGACGATCACGCCGAGCAACAGGCAGCCAATACCGATCACCCCGGTCTGCACCGCGGTCAGCGCCAGGGCCGGCACCTGGGTATGGGCGGTCAGCCGTCCGGTCAGGCATACCAGCACGGCGCGCAACAGCGCTGCCATCAGCATCAGGCCGTCGCCGAGGTTGAATTGCAGGTCGACGCCGCCGCTGAGCAGCCAGGTGCCGAACAACGACAGCGCAACCGCCGGCAGCAAGCGCGAATCGGGTCGGCGGTCGAACATCAACCATTCCACGAAGGGGGTGATGACCACGCACAGGCTGATCAGGAATGCCGCGTTGCTGGCCGAGGTGTGCAGCACGCCATAGGTTTCGCACAGGAAGATCGCCAGCATCACGCCGCCGAGCGGAATCCCCGGCGCCCAGGCCTGGCGCCCCGCTCCGCGCAGCTGCGGCAGCAGGATCAGGAAGGTCAGGCAGAAGCGCACGGCGAGAAAACCCAGCACCGGATAGAACACCAGCGCTTCCTTGGCCACGCCATAGCTTGTACCCCAGACCATGGCGACCAGCAGCAACAGCACATCACTGGCCTGCAGCAGACGCGAAGGGGAACGGCTAACCAGGGTGGACATTGGGTTACTTCCTGCAATCGGTAAGGAGCGCATTGTCCATTGCGTCCCTCAGCGTGATAATCCATCAACCCCGAACAAGACCTGTTCCCCATGCGCACGAATCTCACACCACAGCTGCTCCCCTATCTGGCCATCTTCGTGCGCGTGGTCGAGGCCGGCAGCTTCTCTGCCGCGGCTCGCCAGCAGGGCAGCACGGCGTCGGCGGTGAGCCGGCAGATCGCCCACCTCGAACAGACGCTCGGCGCGCGCCTGCTGGAGCGCACCACGCGGCGCCTGCGCCTGAGCGAAGCCGGCAGCGAAGTGTTCGAGCGCTGCAAGGACATGCTCGACGCCGCCCAGGCCGCCCTGGATGTCGGTGAGCGGCTGATGAGCCAACCGCGCGGCAGAGTACGGCTGAGCGTGCCCAAGGCCTTCGGGCGCTTTCTGGTGATGCCGCTGATAGGGGATTTTCTGCAGCGCTACCCGGAAGTGGACGTCAGCCTCAACCTCAGTGACCGCAGCCCTGACCTGATCAGCGAGCAGTTCGACCTGCTGGTGAGCATCACCGATCAGCCACCGCCCACCCTGGCCGGTCGGCCGCTGTGCAATGTCCAGCAGCTGCTGTGCGCCAGCCCCACCTACCTGCAGCGCCATGGCACACCCCAACACCCGAGCGAGCTGGTGCGCCACGCCTGCCTGCACCTGGACGAAACACCGGACGACCACCGCTGGCATTTCAGCAACGGGCCGGAACAATGCGTGGTGGCGGTCAGCGGCCGCTTCGCCAGCAACCACAGCGAAGTACGCCTGAACGCCGTGCTCGGCCACCTGGGCATCACCTGCCTGCCGCACTTCACCGCGGCGGCGGCACTGGCCAGCGGCGAGCTGGTGCGGGTGTTGCCGCAATGGCGCTACACCGGCTCCTACCAGGGCACCGCGTGGATTCTCTACCACCCGACCCGCCACCTGCCACCCAAACTGCGGGTGCTGATCGACCACCTGGCCGAGGGGCTGGGCAAAGGACCGTCGCTGTGAGCAGGCGGATAACCAGGCTTCGTCAGTGGCTGGAACGCCGTCGCCTCGAGCGGCAGCCGGCGGATACAGCTGATCACGTCACCCTGGAAGCTATCGACACCGAGGTCGGCAACCGGATTCTGGAGAGCCTCAAGGCCAATGGCTGGCGACAGGTGGCGCAGTACAGCCCGCTGGCGTTCGACAAGGGCATCGACTACGACAGCTACCGCCTGCGCCGCGGCCTGGAAGAGCTGCGGCTGGAGTGGGACAACTGGTTCGAGTGGACACTCAGCGGGCCACGCGAACGCATCGAAGCAATCGCCAAGCGCTTCTCGCTACGAAAGTGAGCGATTCGATCACCAGGTTACTCCTTCGGCTAACCCAGGCTACGGCTAACGTAGCCTGGGTTGAGCGAAGCGATACCCGGGAAGCGGCTCAGACCGCGACCGGCGCCTTGATATGCGGGTGCGCTTCGTAACCGACAAGCTCGAAGTCCTCGAACCTGAATGCGAACAGGTCCTTTACCTCGGGGTTGAGCTTCATGGTCGGCAGCGGCAGCGGCTCGCGGGTCAGCTGCAGGTCGGCCTGCTCCAGGTGGTTGGCGTACAGGTGGCAGTCACCACCGGTCCAGATGAACTCGCCTGGCTGCAGGCCGCAAACCTGCGCGACCATCAACGTCAGCAGCGCATAGCTGGCGATATTGAACGGCACGCCGAGGAAGATATCCGCCGAGCGCTGGTACAGCTGGCAGCTCAGCTTGCCGTCCGCCACGTAGAACTGGAACAGCGCGTGGCATGGCGGCAGGGCCATCTGCTCGACCAGCGCCGGGTTCCAGGCCGAGACGATCAGGCGGCGCGAGTCCGGGTTCTTTTTGATCATCTCGATCAGCTTGCTGATCTGGTCGACCGACTCGCCGTTCGGCGCCGGCCAGTTGCGCCACTGGTAGCCGTATACCGGGCCGAGGTCGCCATTCTCGTCGGCCCACTCGTCCCAGATGCGTACGCCGTTGTCCTTCAGGTACTTGATGTTGGTGTCGCCCTGCAGGAACCACAGCAACTCGTGAATGATCGACTTGAGGTGGCACTTCTTGGTGGTCACCAGGGGAAAACCGTCGGCCAGGTCGAAGCGCATCTGGTGGGCGAACACGCTGTAGGTACCGGTGCCGGTACGGTCCTGCTTGAAGGTGCCGTTGTCGCGCACATGGCGCATCAGGTCGAGGTACTGTTTCATCGCACCACCTCCACAGCGCCTTGGCGCTTGTAGGCATAGACCATCAGGCCCAGGCCGGCGAGCACCATCGGTACGCACAGCACCTGGCCCATGGTCAGCCAGCCCCAGGCCAGGTAACCGAGCTGGGCATCCGGCACGCGGACGAACTCGACGATGAAACGGAAGATGCCGTAGCACACCGCGAACAGGCCGGAGACCGCCATGGTCGGGCGCGGTTTGCGCGAGTAGAACCAGAGGATGGTGAACAGCGCCACGCCTTCCAGGGCGAACTGGTAGAGCTGCGAGGGGTGGCGCGGCTCCGGCCCGCCGGTCGGGAAGACCATGGCCCAGGGCACGTCGCTGACCTTGCCCCACAGCTCGGCGTTGATGAAGTTGCCGATGCGCCCGGCACCCAGGCCGATCGGCACCAGCGGGGCGATGAAGTCCATCAGCTCGAAGAAGCTCTTGCCGTTGCGCCGGGCGAACCACAGGGTGGCCAGCATCACGCCGAGCAGGCCGCCATGGAACGACATGCCGCCCTTCCATACTTCAAGAATCAGCAGCGGATTGGCGATATAGGCCGGCAGGTCGTAGAACAGCACGTAGCCCAGGCGCCCACCGACGATCACCCCCATCGCCACCCAGAACACCAGATCGGAGAGTTTCTCCTTGCTCCAGGTCGGGTCGAAGGCGTGCAGGCGCCGCGAGGCAAGGAACCAGGCACCGCCAATGCCCACCAGGTACATCAGGCCGTACCAGTGAATCTGCAGGAAACCCAGGTCGAGGGCGACCGGGTCAATGTTCGGGTAGGGCAGCATCAGGATTCCTCACAACAGAAAATTCAGGCCGACGATAAACAGCAGCAATGCGAACAGACGCTTGAGCACGCGCGGCGACAGGCGATGGGCCAGCCGAGCGCCGGTGCGCGCGAAGAACACGCTGGTCAGGGCGATGCCCAGCAGCGCCGGCAGGTACACATAGCCCAGGCTCCAATGGGGTAGACGCGCGTCGCCCCACCCCAGCCACAGATAACTCAAGGCGCCCGCTGCGGCGATTGGCCAGCCACAGGCCGACGAGGTCGCCACCGCCTGCTGCACCGACACACCACGCCAGGTCAGGAACGGCACGGTCAACGAGCCACCGCCAATGCCGATGATCGCCGAAGCCCAGCCAATCACGCTACCAGCAAAGCCGAGGCCGGCCTTGCCGGGGACCTCGCGGCTGGCTTTGGGCTTGAGGTCCAGCGCCAGCTGCAGGGCCACGCACAGGGCGAACATACCAATGATCTTCTGTAGCACCAGGCCGTCGATAGACTCAGCCGTCAGCGCACCGAGTGCCGAGCCCAGCACGATACCCACGGTCAGCCAGACGAACAGCCCCCAGCGTACCGCGCCGCGGCTGTGATGCTCACGCACGGCGTTGACCGAGGTGAACAGAATGGTCGCCAGCGAGGTACCTACCGCCATATGGGTCAGTACCGAGGCATCGAAACCCTGAGCCGTGAAAGCGAAGATCAGTACCGGCACGATGATCATGCCGCCACCCACGCCAAACAGCCCGGCCAGCAGGCCTGCGGCGGCACCGAGCAGGATGTAGAGAAGGAAGATCATGACGTGCTCTGCGAAGCGATGCGGCATGGTAGCGGAAGCGGGCCATGCACTCTACTTCACGACGATTGGCGGCTTTGCGTACAGTGGCACTTTCCATGGACGAGAAACCGCTGTGTTCAACACACTCTATTTGCGCATCGCCTGCGATCAGTTGCACATCATCCACCTGGAAAGCGGCAATGAGCTGCAACTGCGTGCGGAGCCGCCATTCAGCAACCTGCGCCTGCTGGTAGCCGACTTCGGCGTCGCGGATCGCCTGATCAAAGAGGCGGTCACCGCGGTGATCCGCAAACGCTTCATGCGTCTAAGCCTGCCGCCGCGCCTGGTCGTGCATCCACTGGAACGGCTTGAAGGCGGCCTCTCGCAGGTCGAAGAACGCATATTGCTGGAGCTCGGCAAAGGCTGTGGTGCCAGCAAGGTCGTGGTACATGTCGGCGCACCACTCGACGCGACTGGCGTACGCGCCTGCTTCAAAAAGTCATGTGCCTGATCGTACTTGCCTGGCGCCCCGGCCATGCCCTGCCGCTGCTGGTCGCTGCCAACCGCGATGAGTTCTACGCACGCCCCGCTGCCGCCATGGCCGAGTGGCCGGATGTGCCCGGCCTGATCGGCGGGCGCGATCTGCAGGCTGGCGGCACCTGGCTGGGCATTGGCCCAGGTGGCCGCTTTGCCGCCCTCACCAATATTCGTGACCCGCAGGCTGAGCAGGGCTCACGCTCACGCGGCGAACTGCCGTTGCACTTTCTTCAAGGTAACCAGAGCCCAGAAGTTTTTATGAACGAGCTGCGCCACGAGGCGGCTGAATACAGCGGCTTCAACCTGCTGGTCGGCGATAGCCAGGCACTGTGGCATTTCAATTCTCAGAGCAGGCAGGCCCAGGCGCTACCGCCCGGCATCCATGGTGTTTCCAATGCGGGCCTGGATACGCCCTGGCCAAAACTGCAGCAGGCCAAGGCGGCACTTGCCGACACCCTCGAGACAGCCGATGAAGCGTCGCTGTTCGCGCTGCTGGCCGACCCCAGAAGACCTGACGACACGGCACTTCCGCATACGGGTGTGGGCCTGGATCTCGAACGACTGCTCGGCAGCGTATTTATCGCCAGCCCGACCTATGGCACCCGCGCCAGCACGCTGCTATTTACGTACGCCGATGGAAGGCGGCGGATTATCGAGCGCAGTTTTGGGCCTGAAGGAACACCGATTGGTGAGGTGCGCTTCGAGCGCTAGAGGGGCGAGAGCTTTCGCTAACCGCTTTTGTGGGAACGGGTGGGGACGCCTAGTCCATGCCCGTGATGCTTTCGCGGGCATGGCCCGCTCCCACAGATCACTCCGGCCGTTAAGCCTGAATATCCGACGCCGGGTTGATCATCCGACCGAGGCCGAGGTTGCGCAGGGCCAGTTGCAGGGTGCTGTGGATAACCTGCGGATTGTCGATGCGCATCGCCTGGCCGAGCAGGTCCTTGGCCTTGCTCAGGCTGATCTGGCGCAGCAGCCACTTAACCTTCGGCAGGTTGGTGGCGTTCATCGACAGGCTGTCGAAGCCCATCGCCATCAGCAGCACGGCAGCGCTCGGGTCGCCGGCCATTTCGCCGCAGATGCTCACCGGTTTGCCTTCGGCATGGGAGTCCTCGACCACCTTGGTCAGCGCCTGCAGCACCGCCGGGTGGAGGAAGTCGTAGAGATCGGCCACCCGCGGGTTGTTGCGGTCCACGGCCAGCAGGTACTGGGTCAGGTCGTTGGAGCCGACCGATAGGAAGTCCACCTGGCGGGCCAGGTCGCGGGTCTGATAGACGGCCGCGGGAATCTCGATCATCACGCCAATCGGCGGCAGCGGCACATCGGTGCCTTCGTCGCGCACTTCGCCCCAGGCGCGGTGAATCAGGTGCAGGGATTCTTCCAGCTCCTGGATGCCGGAAATCATCGGCAGCAGGATGCGCAGGTTGTTCAGGCCCTCGCTGGCCTTGAGCATGGCGCGCACCTGCACCAGGAAGATTTCCGGGTGGTCGAGGGTCACGCGGATACCGCGCCAACCCAGGAAGGGGTTCTCTTCCTTGATCGGGAAATAGCTCAAGCCCTTGTCGCCGCCGACATCCAGGGTACGCATGGTCACCGGCAGCGGATGGAAGGCGGCCAGCTGTTCGCGATAGATGGCCAGCTGTTCCTTCTCGCTGGGAAAGCGATCCTTGATCATGAACGGCACTTCGGTGCGGTACAGGCCAACGCCCTCGGCACCGCGCTCCTGGGCGCGCACCACATCGGCGAGCAGGCCGGTGTTGACCCACAGTGGCATGTGGTGGCCGTCCAGCGTCTCGCAGGGCAGCGCGCGCAGGGCATCGAGGCCCTTGGTGAGCTGACGATCCTCCTCGACCACGTCGGCGTATTGCTTGCGCAGGATCTCGCTGGGGTTGGTGAACACCTCGCCGTGGTAGCCATCGACGATCAGCTGGATGCCGTCGATCTTCGAGTACGGCAATTCCACCGCGCCCATCACCGTGGGAATGCCCATGGCGCGGGCGAAGATCGCCACGTGGGAGTTGCCCGAACCCTGCACCGACACCAGGCCGACCAGCTTGCCTTCCGGCACCTCACCAAGCATCGCCGGCGACAGTTCTTCGGCGACCAGAATGCAGTTGTCCGGGTAAACCAGGGTCTGCTGACGGGCCTGCTGCAGGTAGGCGAGCAGGCGGCGACCCAGGTCGCGCACGTCCGAGGCACGCTCACGCAGGTAGGCGTCGTCCATCAGCTCGAAACGATTGATGTGCTCGCTGACCACATGGCGCAGGGCGCCCTGGGCCCACTGGCCGGTCTTGATGACATTGACCACCTCGTTACCGAGGGCCGCATCTTCGAGCATCATCTGGTAGACGTCGAACAGCGCGCGCTCTTCGGGGCGCAGCTGGGTCGCCATGCGCTCGGAGAGGTTGCGCATGTCAGCGCGCACGCCCTCCAGGGCGTTCTGGAACAGTTTCAATTCGGCATCGATATCATCGATGCTCTTGTCCGGCACCACCTCAAGGTCGGCCGGCGGCAACACCACCACGGCAGTACCGACCGCCGCACCGGGCGAGCCCGGCACGCCAACGAACTTGGCTTCCTGAATGCCCTTGCCCTGCTTGCCCAGGCCGCGGATCGAACCGGTGGCCTCGGCGTGGGCGATCACCCCGGCAAGCTGCGCGCTCATGGTGACCAGGAAGGCTTCTTCGCCTTCGTCGAACTGGCGGCGCTCCTTCTGCTGCACCACCAGCACGCCCATCACCCGACGGTGGTGGATGATCGGTGAGCCGAGGAAGGAGGCATAACGCTCCTCACCGGTTTCGGCGAAGTAGCGGTAACGGGGGTGTTCGGAGGCATTTTCGAGGTTCAGCGGCTCTTCACGGGTGCCGACCAGGCCGACCAGGCCCTCGTTGGGCGCCATGCTGACCTTGCCGATCGAGCGCTTATTGAGGCCGTCGGTGGCCATCAGCACGAAACGGTTGCTCTCCGGGTCGAGCAGGTACACCGAGCACACCTGGGTGCCCATGGTCTCCTTGACGCGCTGCACGATGATGCCCAGCGCCGCTTTGAGATCCTTGGCGGCGTTCACTTCCTGGACGATCTTGCGCAGCGTGTTGAGCATGCTGACCTGCCTAATCCCGTGCCAACAGGCGCGGTGCGAGTTCCTTGAGTGCGCGACGGTAGACTTCGCGCTTGAATGTAACCACCTGCCCCAACGGGTACCAATAACTGACCCAGCGCCAGCCGTCGAACTCAGGCTTGCCGGTCAGGTCCATACGCACCCGTTGCTCGTCGGAGGTCAGGCGCAGCAGGAACCATTTCTGTTTCTGGCCGATGCACAGCGGCTGGCTGTGCGTGCGCACCAGGCGCTGCGGCAGACGATACCTCAACCAGCCCCGGGTGCAGGCGAGAATTTTCACGTCCTGCTCTTCCAGGCCCACTTCTTCGTTCAGTTCGCGGTACAACGCTTCTTCCGGCGACTCGCGGTCATTGATACCGCCTTGCGGGAACTGCCAGGCATCCTGGTTAATTCGACGCGCCCAAAGCACCTGGCCAACATCATTGGTGAGAATGATGCCGACGTTGGGGCGAAAACCATCAGGATCGATCACGGCACACAACCTCGTAAACGCATGTCACCGCATTGTTCCACAAAGCTCGCGACAGCGGCAACGCGCTCGGGCGGGACTGCACGGCGGCCCGTCGCGCGGTTTTCCCCGGGCCGGCAAAGCCGCTATTCTGGCCGCCTCCATGCCCTGTATGAAGAGGTGATTCTGTGCGTTTGGCTTTATTCGATCTCGACAACACCCTGCTTGGCGGCGACAGCGACCATGCCTGGGGCGACTGGCTGTGCGAACGCGGGATCCTCGACGGCGCCACCTACAAGGCGCGCAACGATGCCTTCTACCAGGACTATCTGGCCGGGCGCCTGAACATCACCGACTACCTGAACTTCACCCTGGATATCTTCGGGCGTACCGAGATGGCCCAGCTCGATGCCTGGCACCGTGAATTCATGGCCGAATGCATCGAACCGATCATTCTGCCCAAAGGCCTGGCGCTGCTCGACAGGCACCGCGCCGCTGGCGACAAGCTGGTGATCATCACCGCCACCAACCGTTTCGTGACGGCGCCGATTGCCGCCCGTCTGGGCGTCGATACGCTGCTGGCCACCGAGTGCGAGATGGTCGACGGCCGCTACACCGGGCGCACCACCGACGTGCCGTGTTTCAAGGAAGGCAAGGTCACCCGCCTCAATCGCTGGATGCAGGAAAACGGCTTCACCCTGGATCGCTCGACCTTCTACAGCGACTCGATGAACGACCTGCCGCTGCTCGAGAAGGTCAGCTATCCGGTTGCCGTCGACCCGGATCCCAAGCTGATGGCCGAGGCAGAGGACCGCAACTGGCCGATCATGTCGCTGCGCTGAGGTTTATCGCATCAATAAAAAGCCGGCGCACAGGGCGCCGGCTGCTTTGCATCAAACGATGCCCTACATGTGCTTGGCCTTGCTGGCCACCGAGGTCGGCACCACTTCGGGCATGGCCGAAGAGTGGTGATTGAGGATCTTCCACTGTCCGCCCACCAGGGTGTAGACGAAGGTGTAGCGCGCCTGCACCTCGGACTTCTCGCCGGCGGCATTGGTCAAGTGGAAGGTGTAGACGCCGCTGTCCAGGGCGGTGGTCGGCCCCAGGCGACGAATTTCCCGGTAGTTGATCTCGCCCACCGGTTTGAGCGCAAGGAAGTGCTCGAAGTAGTCGCGGATTTCCGCCGAGCTGGCGCGCACCCGGTTGGATACGGTCGGCTGCAGCACGGCATCGGCGCTATACAGGCTGACCACCTTGGCCACGTCACCGCTCTGCAGCGCCTGGTTCCACTGATCGAACAACCCGGCCACTTCACGATCGGCCGCTACGGCCGGCGCGCTCGCCAGGCTGTCATAGCGATAAGGCTTTTGCTCGGGAGCGGCCAGCAGCGGGGTACTGACGCAGAACAGCAGGGCGGCGGCGATGAGGTGCACTTTCATGATCGTTTCCTGTTTTGGTTGACGACGCCACTGTGCCCTGCGCCCTCAGGGTCGCCATCGGCTGGTTGGCGACATCGGCGTATGCCGATCGGCAGATGGGCGAGCAGCGGGCAGAGTCGATTTAATGGGATGATTGCCACCTGATCCGCGCCACTTGCGCTGGAGAACCCCATGCACCACGACGACAGCAGTGCCCTGGCCTTGCGCAGCCAGTACCGACAATGGGAAAGCCGGGCGGCGCGCCTGAGCCTGCTGGTCGATACCGGCCGCCAACTGGGAGCGCTGCCGCCCAGGGAAATGGGCTTGCGCGTGCTGCAACGCGCCTGCGCGTTCTGCGCCCTGGACAGCGGCCTGGTGGTATGCGACCTGGCCGGCGAGCGCCAGGTGCTGGCCGACCATGGCGCCCTTTCCAGCGAACAACGGGTAGCGCTGCTGGCGCTGAGCGACAGCGATACGCCCCAGGCCCAATGCCTGCTCATCGACAAGGGCGGGTTGCAGCTGGTCATTCGCCTGCCGCTGGCCACGGCCCAGGGCCACACCTTTGGCAGCGTGCTGCTGGCCAGCGCGGTGCGGATCAACCAGCCGGACGACGAGGACCTCGAGTCCCTGCAGCTGCTCGCCACCCTGTTCGCCGCCCACCTGGAAACCCAGCGCCTGCATGGCGACCTGCTCGCCCGCGAGCGCACCATGTCGGAGCTGGTGCACCGCCTGCTCAATGCCCAGGAAGACGAGCGCAGGCGCGTGGCCTACGACCTGCATGACGGCCTCGCCCAAACCCAGGCCGGGTTGCACCAGCGCCTGCAGGGCTTCGCCAGCCAGTGCAGTGGGCTCCCCGATGCCCAACAGCAGGAACTGGGCACCATTCTCGAACTGGCCCAACGCTGCGTACGCGAGGGTCGCCAGGCCATCAATGGCCTGCGCCCGCAACTGCTCGATGACTTCGGCCTGCTTCACGCCCTCGACAAGGAGGCCGACCGCCTGCGTGACGCCGGCCACCGGGTGCAGTGGCTGCAACGCAGTGAGGCACGGCTGCCGGCCAATGTGGAAATCGCCCTGTTTCGCATCGCCCAGGAAGGCATCAACAACATTCTCAAGCATGCCGGGCCGTGCAGCGTGCACATCGGCCTGAGCAGCAGCGACTCGGGCGCGCAACTGCACATCGAGGATGACGGCCAGGGTTTCGAGGCACCGCGCTACAGGCCGATCACCGGCAATAGCGGCCTGGGCCTGGCGGCCATGGGCGAACGCGCCAGCCTGCTGGGCGGTCACCTGCAGTGCCAGAGCGAGCCAGGGCGCGGCACCCGGCTGCTGGCCCAGGTTCCCCACGCCGAGGAGCTCGCCCCATGACGACGCCCCTGCGCCTGGTATTGGCCGATGACCATGAGGTGACCCGCGCCGGCTTCGTGGCCATGCTCGGCGGCAGCGACGAGTTCGAGGTGGTCGGCCAGGCCGCCGATGGCGACAGTGCGCTGCAGCTGTGCGAGCGTCTGCAGCCGGATATCGCCATTCTCGACATCCGCATGCCCGGCCTCAACGGCCTGGGCGCCGCACGCCTGCTGCAGCAGCGTATGCCGTACCTGAAGGTGGTGATGTTCACCATGTACGACAGCCCCGAGCACCTGGAGGCCGCCATCGGCGCGGGCGCCGTGGGCTACCTGCTCAAGGACGCCAGCCGTGACGAGGTGATCGCCGCGTTGCGCCGCGTCGCCGCCGGGGAGGAGGCGCTGAACAGCGCGGTCAGCGCGCGCCTGCTCAGGCGCATCGCCGACCGCAGCAACGCCGGTGCGCCGCCCACCGACACGCTCACCAACCGCGAACGGCAGGTGCTGGGCCTGGTGGCCGGCGGATTCAGCAATCGCGAGATCGGCGAAAAACTGGGCATCAGCGCCGGCACCGTGAAGACCCATGTCGAGCGACTGATCGCCAAGCTCGGCGTGGCCGACCGCACCCAGGCGGCGGTGCGCGGCATCGCCCTGGGCCTGGTCGCCCAACCAACGGCCGACTGGCACGGCGCCGCGCCATGATGCGGCGCATCGACAATGCCTGGGCGGATCTGCCGCTACGTGGCAAGGCACTGGTCGGCATCTCGCTGCCCTTGGTGATCCTGCTGATCTCCCTGGTACTGATCTACATCACCGAGCGGCAGACCGCCGAGGCCGAAGAGGACGTGCGCCGGGTGCTGCAGGTCCAGGGCGACATCCAGGCCGTGCAAACCCTGCTGGCCGAGGGCGCGGCCAGCGTGCGCGGCTACCTGCTGACGCGCAACGATGACTTTCTGCCCGCCTACCAGCAGACCGAGCCGCGTATCGAGGCAGCCCTGGCGCGCCTGGACGCCAATATCCGTGACGCCGAGGTACGCCAGCGCCTGGAGCGCATCCGGCCGCTGATCAACAAGCAGCTCCACGGCCTGGATGTGCTGCGCAACGTCGACCTGCGCCAGGATCAACAGCGGATCGCCGCCGTGCTCGACGAAAGCAAGCGCATGCTCGATACCCTGCGCAACCAGATCGACGCCATGCGCGTGCGTGAAGACGCCCTGCTCGCCGACCGCACCGCCAACGCTGCCGACAACCGCCAGCGCATGCTGCTGGCCACCCTGCTGGCCGCCGGCTGCGGCCTGATCGGTGCGATCGTCGCGGTGCTGCTGCTCTCCAGCGGTATCGTCAGCCGCGTCCAGCGGGTGCAACGCAGCGCCCGCCACCTGGCACTCGGCAATCCGCTGCAGCCGCGGCATCACGAGCGCGACGAGATCGGCCGCCTGGGCGCCAGCCTGGAGGAAGCCAGCCAGCTGCTGGCCCAGCGCGAACGTGCCCTGCGCGACAACGAGGAGCGCTTGCGCCTGATCATCGAAGGCGTGCGCGACTACGGCATCTTCGCCCTCGACCCACAGGGCCACGTCACCACCTGGAACGCCGGTGCCGAGCGGATCAAGGGCTACAGCGAAACGGAAATCATCGGCCGCCACTTCTCGCTGTTCTACCCACCCGAGCAGCGTCCGCACCACCCGCTGTATGCGCTGCAGGTCGCCGCCGAAAAGGGTCGCTACGAGGAAGAAGCCTGGCGCCAACGCCGCGATGGCTCGCGTTTCTGGGCCAGCGTGGTAATCACCGCGCAGCACGATGCCAGCGGCACACTGCGCGGCTTTTCCAAGGTCACCCGCGACATCACCGACCGCCGCGCCGCGGATATCGCCCTGCGCGCCGCCCGCGAGGAAGCGGAGAACGCCAGCCAGGCGAAAAGCGAGTTCCTGTCGCGCATGAGCCACGAACTGCGCACCCCGCTCAACTCGATCCTCGGCTTCGCCCAGCTGCTCGACCTGGAGTCACCGAGGCCGCAGGTCACCCATATCCTGCGCGCCGGCCAGCACCTGCTCACGCTGATCAACGAAGTGCTCGACATCGCCCGCATCGAGGCCGGCCGGCTACCCATGAGCCTGGAAGCCATCGACCTGCACAGCGTGGTGCACGAGGCGATGACGCTGATTTCGCCGTTGGCCGACGAAGCCGGCATCCGCCTGCGCCCACTGCCGCCGAGCACTTCGCCGGCTGGCGTGATGGCCGACCGCCAGCGGCTGATCCAGGTACTGCTCAACCTGCTATCCAACGCGGTGAAATACAACCGCCCAGGCGGCGAGGTACACCTGGATATCGAGGCGCAGGGCGAGCGCCTGGCCCTGGCAGTCAACGACAGCGGTGCGGGCATCTCCCCCGCGGACCTGCAGCGGCTGTTCCGCCCCTTCGAGCGGTTAGGCGCCGACCAGCACAGCGAAGGCACAGGCCTGGGCCTGGCCCTGAGCCGCAACCTGCTGCAGGCCATGGACGGCACGCTGGAGGTGGTCAGCGTGGTCGGCACCGGCAGCCGCTTCGTGCTGACCTTGCCGACCGCGCAGGTCGAGTTCCAGGCCAGCCACGACGACCCCTGGCGCCCTGCACCCTTGCCGAAGCCGGTGAGCACACTGGAAACTGGCAACCTGAAGCGCGTGCTGTGCATCGAGGACAACCTGTCCAGCCAGGCACTGATCGAAACCCTGTTGCAGCGCCGGCCGGGCGTGCAGCTGCTGTCGAGCATGCAGGGCCAGCTGGGCCTCGACCTGGCGCGCCAGCATCTGCCGCGGGTGATCCTGCTGGACATCAACCTGCCGGACATGACCGGCATCGAGGTGCTCAAACGCCTGCGCGCCGACCCGCTGACCGCCACCATCGCCGTGCTGATGATCACCGCCGACGCCAGCACCGCGGCCAGGCGTGCCATGCAGCAGGCCGGCGCCACGGCGATCCTCACCAAGCCCATTCACGTGCCGACCTTCCTGGCCTTTCTCGACCAGCACCTGCCGGAGCCCGCATGAGCGACGACTACCGCATCCTGATCATCGACGATCAGCGCCCCAACCTGGACCTGATGGAGCAACTGCTGGCCCGCGAAGGCCTGCACAACGTGCTCAGCAGCACCCAACCGACCCGCGCGCTGGAGCTGTACAACAGCTTCGAGCCGGACCTGGTGATTCTCGACCTGCACATGCCGGATTTCGACGGCTTCGCGCTGATGGAGCAGCTCAACCGGCGCATTCCGCACAACGACTACGTGCCGCTGCTGGTGCTGACCGCCGACGTCACCCGCGCCACGCGCCTGCGCGCCCTGGCCCTGGGCGCGCGGGACTTCATCAGCAAGCCGCTGGACGCCCTGGAAACCATGCTGCGGGTCTGGAACCTGCTGGAAACCCGCGCGCTGTACAAAGCGCTGCGAGCACGGTTGACCGAGCCGCAACTCGAAGCGCTGCTGCAACCGTTGGTGGCGCAGCGCCAGGGCCGCCGCTGAAGGTGCCCTAGACGGGCTTGGCGCCCATCACCGCCATGATCACCACCAGCAGCACGACGATCAGCGCGGCGTAGGCCACCACGAAGCGCAGTGACTTGGCCGGCACTGCGCCATCCGCTTGAGCCTGCCAGGCGCCCAGGCGGCCGAACAGCAACAGGCCGACGATCATCAGCACGGCAAACAGGCTGCTGCCCAGCAGCAGCCACAACTGGCTCAGCGGCCAGCCGGCCAGGTTGACCATCCACCAGCCGGTCACCGGCAGGCTCAACGCCAGCACGGCGAACACCGGCAGGCTGATGGTGCGGGTGCGCTGCAATTTGCGTTGCAGCACCGCTTTGTCGCCACCACGCCAGGCCTTCCAAAGCATGAAGGCATGGGCCAGCACGCCCAGCAGCAGAAGAATGCCGGGCAGCGCATGGAGGACTCTGATCAGCAGATAATGCTCCATCACGGTGTTTCCTTTGTTTTTTATACATTCAGGCCTGGTTATCGCTGCGCTCAACCCAGGCTACCGGTAGGAACGCCCGTAGCCTGGGTGAAGCAACGCGATATCCGGGAAGATCACTTACGCGAAACGACTAGCCAAGAAACAGCGTGTAGGCCGGGTTGTCGGTTTCATCCCAGTACGGATAGCCGATGGCATCCAGCGACGGCGTAAGCAGATGGCGCTCGTCTTCCGGTACCTGCAGGGCCGCCATCACGCGGCCATCGGCCGCGCCGTGGTTGCGGTAGTGGAACAGGGTGATGTTCCAGCGCCCGCCCAGCTTGTCGAGGAAGTTGAACAGCGCACCGGGCCGCTCGGGAAATTCGAAGCGGAACACACATTCGTTCGGCACCGCGGCCGCATGGCCGCCCACGGTGTGGCGGATATGCAGCTTGGCCAGTTCGTTATCGGTCAGGTCGAGCACCGGGAAGCCCTGGCCACGCAGGTTTTCCACCAGCGCTGCACGGGGGTCGTTTTCCGGGTGGGTCTGCACGCCAACGAAAATGTGCGCCTCGCCATCCTGATGGTAACGGTAATTGAATTCGGTGATCTGCCGCTTGCCGATCGCCTCGCAGAACGCCTTGAAGCTGCCCGGCTTCTCGGGGATGGTCACGGCGATGATCGCCTCGCGTTTCTCACCCAGCTCGGCACGCTCGGCTACATGGCGCAGGCGGTCGAAGTTGACGTTGGCGCCGGAGTCGATACCCACCAGGGTCTTGCCGGTAATGCCTTCGCGCTCGACGTATTTCTTGATGCCGGCCACGGCCAGCGCGCCGGCGGGCTCGGTGATCGAGCGGGTGTCGTCGTAGATGTCCTTGATCGCCGCGCAGATCTCGTCGGTACTGACGGTGATCACCTCGTCGACGTAGTCCTTGCAGATCTCGAAGGTGTGCTGACCGATCTGCGCCACTGCCACGCCGTCGGCAAACAGCCCGACCTGCGGCAGCACCACCCGCTCACCGGCGGCCAGCGCCTGCTGCAGGCAGTTGGAATCGTCCGGCTCGACGCCAATGACCTTGATTTCCGGGTGCAGGTATTTGACGTAGGCGGCGATACCGGCAATCAGGCCGCCGCCGCCGACGGGTACGAAGATCGCGTGCAGCGGGCCCTGGTGCTGACGAAGAATCTCCATCGCCACCGTGCCCTGGCCGGCGATCACGTGGGGATCGTCATAGGGGTGCACGTAGACCAGGCCTTTTTCCTCGACCAGTTTCAGCGAGTAGGCCAGGGCCTCGGGGAAGGTATCGCCATGTAGCACTGCCTTGCCACCGCGCGAACGCACGCCCTGCACCTTGAGCTCGGGCGTGGTGCGCGGCATGACGATGGTCGCCTTCACGCCCATGTGCTTGGCGGCCAGCGCCAGACCCTGGGCATGGTTGCCGGCCGAGGCGGTGACCACGCCGCGGGCCAGTTCTTCGGGCGAGAGCTGCGCCAGCTTGTTGTAGGCGCCACGAATCTTGAACGAGTAAACCGGCTGCAGATCCTCGCGCTTGAGCAGAATCTGATTGCCCAGGCGTTCGGAAAGTTGGCGAGCGGGTTGCAGCGGGGTTTCCACGGCAACGTCATAGACACGGGAGGTCAGGGTCTTCTTGACGTACTGTTCGAGCATGGCGGGCATCGCAGGCGGCTTCGAGGGGAACCCCGGAGTCTAACATCAGGGGCTGCCGTCGTTTCAGCACAAGCCGCGTTGCGGCGGAAAATTTCACCGGGTTGCAGAGGGCCACAACAGCGACGATTTTCAAGCTCTGCGGCGAGGCACGGTGAAATCTCCCCCCACAACCCAAGGGCCGGGCCCATTTTCCCGTGATGCTGCGTTGCTCGCCGACTCATTTGGGCGGCCAAACTTCGCGGCTCGCGCCTTGCCTCGCGAAAAAACGGTCTCCGGCGCGGTCGCGCTGAAGCGACAGCAGCCCCTACCATCCGCCGAGCGAGCATACGAATTCCGGGGTTTTGCCGGCTATAATCGCGGCCTCGTTTCCTTCCTTGCCGTGGAACCCGCATGACCCAGGATCAGCTCAAACAAGCCGTGGCCCAGGCCGCCGTCGACTTCATCCTTCCCAAGCTCGATGCCAAGAGCGTGATCGGGGTCGGCACCGGCTCCACCGCCAACTGTTTCATCGACGCCCTGGCCAAGCACAAGCTGGAGTTCGACGGCGCCGTGGCCAGCTCCGAAGCCACTGCCGCGCGCCTCAAGGGCCATGGCATCCCGGTGTATGAGCTCAATACCGTCAGCGACCTGGAGTTCTACGTCGACGGCGCCGACGAGAGCGACGAGCGCCTGAATCTGATCAAGGGTGGCGGCGCCGCCCTGACCCGCGAGAAAATCGTAGCGGCTGTAGCACGCACCTTCATCTGCATCGCCGACGGCAGCAAGCTGGTACCGGTACTCGGCGCCTTCCCGCTGCCGGTGGAAGTGATCCCCATGGCGCGCAGCCACGTGGCCCGCCAGTTGGTCAAGCTGTGCGGCGACCCGGTGTACCGTGAAGGCGTGCTGACCGACAACGGCAATGTGATCCTCGACGTGCACAACATGAGCATCACCGACCCGGTGAAACTGGAAGCGGACATCAACGCCATCGTCGGCGTGGTCACCAACGGCCTGTTCGCCGCCCGCCCGGCCGACCTGCTGCTGCTCGGCACCGCAGAAGGCGTGAAGACGCTCAAGCGCTGAACCCCGCGGGCGGACGACCAGCATCCGCCCCACCATCTGCCGTTGCGCACCAAGTGAGTGCCGGCCTGCCGGATAGCTGCTCATGCCTGCCAGGATCGCGGCGGCAGGTACCGCCGTGACTTACAGGCAGGCGACACTTGCGCCTCTGTACTGCGCCATTTTCCTACCGGTTCGGATTTCCGGCCCACATACTGCTCTGCGCTGGATGCCACACAAAAACAGCATAAGGAGCATGATGTGATCAAACCTCTAATCCTGGGTATGGGCCTGGCAGGCACGCTGTTACCCACCCTGGCCACGGCCTACCAATACGGCGAGTACGCCGGCGGCACCGTCGACACGCTGATCAACGACTACCCGGGCCGCTACCGTGGCACCGCCAGTTTCGCGGGTGCGACCGACTGGATGGAACAGCGCCTGTCGGCGTCCGGCTATGACGGCTACCGACAGGACTTCACCTGGGCAGGCAACCGCAGCTCGCAGAACGTGATCGTCGAGGCCGCTGGTATTACCGGCAAGAACCTGGTGGTCGGCGCCCACTTCGACACCTTCTTCGGCCGCCCTACCCTGCAGGGCCTGGACGACAACGCCTCGGGGGCTAGCGTACTGACGGAAATCGCCCGCAACCTGGCCGGCCTGTCGTTCGAGGATGGCGTGACCTTCATCGGCTTCGGTGCCGAGGAGGAAGGCCTGCGCGGCTCACGCGCCTATGTCGCCTCCCTGGATGCCGAGGCGCGCGCCCACCTGACCGGCATGATCAACATCGACAGCCTGATCACCGGCGACATGATGTATGCCCATGCCGGCTCGGACAGCGCCGCCGTAGCGGAACTGGCGGCGCTGCGCGAACACACCCTGCGCATCGCCAAGGAGCTGGGCATCGAGCTGCACACCAACCCCGGCCTCAACGCCGCCTATCCCGCTGGCACCGGCTGCTGCAGCGATGCTGAAAGCTTCGAGGGTCTGGGTATTCCGGTGCTCTTCGTGGAGGCCACCAATTGGCAGATAGGTGATCTTGACGGCTATGAGCAGACCACCAACCCGGCCATTGCCGGCGGTTCTACCTGGCACAATCCGGCCCTCGACAATGAGACCGTGCTGGCCGGCGCCTTCGGCGCAGAACGTATCGCGCAGCGCCTGCGTGACTATTCACGCCTGCTGACGCGCCTGGTGCTGGAAGCCACCAATACCGACCTGCGCTATTCGGCGCTATCCGGCGGGGCCATGCTCGGCACCCTGGAAGACACCCTGAAGCGCCAGCAGCAGACTCACCAGCAACTGCTGGAGCGGCGTTGGCAAACCCTGCGCGTCACCCCACGCGAGGTCGGCAGCGTCGACGGCGGTGTCGGGGTGGAGGGGCAATGGCAGCCCAGCGGCGGCTTCGACGGCCCACTGGAGCAGCGCTCCCGCCAGGCCACCGCCTACCTGTTCGGCGATGCCCAACTCAGCGAATGGCTGAACCTGGGTGCCGGCCTGAGCTTCATCCGCGGCGAGGATGACCTGCAACATGGTGGCAACGTAGAGAGCGACACCTGGCAGGCCGGTCTGTATGCGCTACTGAGCAACGCCGGGCCGCTGTGGCTGAGTGCTGACCTCAGCGCCGGTCGTACCCGCTTCGACCTGGATCGCTCGGTGTTCATCCAGGGCAACGCCGGCGGTCCGGCGCTGCTCGACCAGAAGCTTGCCGGCGAAACCGATGCCACGTTCTGGGGCGCAGGCTTGCTGGGCGGCTATGACCTGCCGTTCGGCGACTGGCGTACCGGCCCCCAGGTGGGCCTCGACTACCGCCACTACAGGCTCGACGGTTTCAGCGAAAGGTCCACGCAACGCACCGCCCTAAGCGTCAAGGATGATCGCTTCGACTCGGTGGAGTTGAGCCTCGGCTGGCAGGTACGCGGCAACGTCGCACTGGATCGTGCGATGCGCCTGCAGCCTTATGCCAGCCTGGTCTGGATCGAGGAGCTGGGCGATGGCATGAGCGAGGACTTCACCGTGACCAGCCTGGCCGATGGTTCGGCGCGCCGGGTGAGCAACGGTCGGGAGAACGACAAGCACTTCGCCCGCGCGCGTCTCGGCACGCAACTGGCCATCAGCGAGGCTTTCGCCGTCTACGCCGAAGCCAACACGCGCCTGCGGCATGCCGATGGCGATCAGGCCAGCTATAGCCTGGGCCTGCAGTACCTGTTCTGAGGCAGAGCGCCAAGGGGGTAACGGGGCCATGCCCGTTGCCGCTCGCGACTGACGAAGGCGTGAAGGTGCTGAGCGCTGAGGCTGCAGCGGAAAAGGCCGAGTGAGCGATCACCCGGCCTTTTTTTCGAAGGTGTAGAACAGGTTGGGCTCGCTGATCAGGTAGATCACGCCCTGCTCGTCCATGGCGATACCTTCGGCCTGCGGCACGGACTCCTTGAGCCCTTGCTGGCCGCCGACCAGTGACAGACTGCTGACCGGTTCGCCCTGCGTATCCATTTCCACCAGCAGGCGCGAATCATCGGACAGCGCCAGCAGGTGGCCGGTACGCGCATCGTATTGCAGGCTGGACAGATCACGCACGAACAACCCTTCATCGCGCTCACGGTCATCGATGATGCGAATCGCCGACGGACTGCTCGGATCGAGATGCGGGAAGCCATGCACCTCGTAAATACGCAACGGATCGCGCTCCTTGGCAACGAACAGCCGTTTGCCGGCCAGGTCATAGGCCAGCCCCTCGAACCCTTTGTTCTTGGCCTCCATTTCCAGGCCCAGCGACAGCTGCTGGCCGTCGGCAGCATCGACCTGGGTGGTGGTGTCATCGATACGCACCTCGACCAGCCGCTGTGGGCGTTCATCGGCGATCACCAGGACGCCGGGCGCAACGTACTCCACGGCTTCCGGGTCGCCGAAGCCGACCAGGCCGATCTCGCGTAGCACCTTGCCGTCGAGCGACAATTCGATCAGCCGGGCATTCTGGTTGGTGACGGTAAACAGGCTTTTGCGCACCGGATCGTAGGTCAGCGCCGACACATCGTCGACCAGCCCTTCGATGACCTTGGCCTCACGGCTCACCTGATAGCCATCGAGCCACAGCGCATCGGCCGGTGCCTGCCCAGGCTGTTGCACGTTGAACCAGGCACGCTCGAATACCCGGAACTCCTGCCCCCAGATAGCCAGCAGCAGTGCCGCGACCAGTACCAGTAGCACCAACAGGGCCTTGAGAGAAACCAGACGACGCATACCCGCTCACTCATGAAGAAAATAAACATGGCCACTCCGCCTGGAGCGCCCTTCGACCGGCGAAGCTAACAGCCCTCGTCGCGCTTCACCAGCGCGGCGACTCGTCTCAATCGGTCTTGCCGCCCTTGCTGAACACATAGAAGAGGTTGGGCTCGCTGGTCATGTACAGCACGCCCTGATCATCCATGGTGATGCCCTCGGCCTGCGGCACCGATTTCTTCAGGCCCTGCTGCCCTTGCAGCAGCGACAGGCTGCTGATCGGCTTGCCGGCTTCATCCAGCTCGACGACCAGGCGCGACTCATCGGACAGCGCCAGCAGGTGGCCGGTCAGGCTGTCGTAATGCAGGCTGGAGAGATCACGCACGAAGATGCCGGCATCGCGCTTGCGGTCGTCGCGAATCTGCACGGGATTCGGGGTGGCCGGATCGAGGTTGGGAAACCCCTGCACCTCGTATATGCGCATGGGGTCGCGCTCCTTGGCCACGAACAGCCGCTGGCCTTTCAGGTCGTAGGCAAGGCCTTCGAAGCCCTTGTTCTTGGTGCCCATCTCCAGGCCCAGCGACATCTGTTGCCCCTCGGCGGCATCGATGGAGGTGGTGTCATCATCGATGCGTACCTTGACCAGCCGCTGCGCGCGCTCGTCGGCGATGACGAAACGCCCGGGTGCCACGTATTCGACGGCTTCCGGGTCGCCGAAACCGATCAGCTCGATCTGCCGTAACACCTTGCCGTCCAGCGACAGCTCGATCAACTTGGGATGTTGATTGGTGACCGTGAACAGGCTTCTGCGCTGCGGATCGTAGGTCAACGCCGACACGTCATCCTCCAACCCTTCGATGCGCTGCGCCTCGATCACCACCTTGTAGTCGCTCAGCCACAGCGAATGGGCGGGCGCATCGGCCGGCTGGCTGACGTTGAACCAGGCCCTTTCGAACAATCGAAACTGCACAGCGACGGCGATCAGTGCAGCCGACAGGGCAAGCACCAGCAGCAGAAGTAATCCCTTGATCGAAATCAGGCGGCCCATGGCGACTCACATATGCAAAGACAGAAATGACAACGCCGCCCCTCGATGCGTCGAGAGGCGGCCATTCAATGCGGTGACGGGAAACTAACAGCGTGGCGGTTATTTCACCAGTTCGACGATATCGACGTCGATTTCACGGCTGGTCAGATCCTTGTCGACTTCACCGGTCAGCTTGACGGTGGCCTTCTCGGAAATGGCTTGTGGCGGCCAGTCTTCGTTGTCGATCTCGACATGGATGGTGCCGGTGGCGTCCTTGAACTCATAGAGTTCGTCCTGCAGACGCTTGACGATCTGACCTTGCAGCACGACCGGGGTATCGTCGCCGGCTTTCAGCGCCTGCTCGACCGTGGTGACCTGGGCGACTTCACCCGGGCCGGTGTAGCCGGCAGCCAGAGCAGCGGTGGAGAACAGCGGAGCGAGCAGCAGTGCGAGTACGGGAGCTTTCATGGGGATGACCCTCTATCTGTAGATGACGGGGTCAGGTTAAGTCGCTCAGCTGAAGCGAGGCTTAAAGGCGGCTTAAGCGAAGCTTAATTGGCAAGAGCCGGGGTTCAGGCCGATGACCGCTGCGTGGCGGGAGTGGCCGTTCCCCGATCCACTGTGGGAGCGCGCCATGCGCGCGAAAAATCGCGGGCATGGCCCGCTCCCACAGATACTGCGCCGATGGCCGCCTTTGCCTTTCCGCACCCCCTGGATGGGCCGCTAAGCCTGTCAGATCACTCGGCTGGCAAAGCTGGAGTGCCCGACCAGATCCAGCACCAGCTCGTCACCCTTGTTCAGCGGGCCGACGCCAGCCGGCGTACCGGTGAGGATCACGTCGCCGGGTTGCAGATTGAAGTGGCCAGCCATTTCCTGGATCACCGGCACGATGGGAAAGATCATCTCGGCGCTGCTGCCGTCCTGACGGACTTCGCCGTTGATGGTCAGGCGGATGCCGATAGCCGTCAGGTCGGCCACCGTATCACCCGGCACGAAGGGCGCCAGCACGCAGGCACCATCGAACGATTTGGCGATTTCCCACGGATGGCCCTTGTCCTTGAGCCTGCTCTGCACGTCGCGCAGGGTCAGATCCAGCGCTGGCGCGAACCCGGAGATGGCGTCGAGCACTTCTTCTTCATTGGGCGTGCGTGACAACGGCTTGCCGATCAGCACGGCAATTTCCGCTTCGTAATGCACCGAGCCACGATCGTCGGGAATGCTGAAGCCGCCGTCCAGGCCGACCACACAGCTGCCCGGTTTGATGAACAGCAGCGGCTCGGTCGGC
Organism: Pseudomonas sp. URMO17WK12:I2; assembly: GCF_003253735.1. Lineage (GTDB taxonomy): Bacteria > Pseudomonadota > Gammaproteobacteria > Pseudomonadales > Pseudomonadaceae > Aquipseudomonas. The sequence goes on from NZ_QKYW01000004.1 coordinate 121,717, forward strand.
ACCGGGTTATTGAGTTCCTTGGCATGCTCGGCGTAGTTACGGCCGATGCACACCACCTTGCCCAGCGGGAAGTGAATGCGGGTGCCATCGATGTACTGGTGCTGGTAGCTCATGGTCGCTCCTGTTGTTTTTGCAGGCCTGGGTCGGTCAGGCGAAGATCTTGCCAGGGTTCATGATGCCGTTGGGGTCGAAGACCGCCTTGATCGCCTTCATGCAGGCGATCTCCTCCGGTGAACGGCTGTATTGCAGGTAGTCGCGCTTGACCAGACCCACACCGTGCTCGGCGGAGATCGAGCCGTTGTAGCGCTGGACGATCTCGAACACCCACTTGTTGACCCGTGCACAGGAAGCGAAGAACGCGTCCTTGTCCATGTGCTCGGGCTTGAGGATGTTCAGGTGCAGGTTGCCATCGCCGATATGGCCGTACCAGACCACTTCGTAGTCGGGATAGTGCTCGGCGACGACGGCGTCGATGTCGCGCAGGAACGCCGGCACCTTGGAGACGGTGACGGAAATGTCGTTCTTGTACGGTGTGTGATGGGAGATGGTTTCGGACAGGTACTCGCGCAGCTTCCACAGGTTCTTCAGCTGGGTCTGGCTCTGGCTCATCACCCCGTCCAGCACCCAGCCCTGCTCGATGCAGTGTTCGAAGGTGCTCAGGGCCTCGTTGGCCACTTCCTCGCTACTGGCTTCGAACTCCAGAAGGGCATAGAACGGGCAAGGGGTATCGAAGGGCGACGGTACATCACCACGCGCCATGATCCGTGCCAGGCCCTTATCGGAGAAGAATTCGAAGGCGGTGAGGTCGAGCTTGCCCTGGAAGGCATGCAGCACCGGCATGATCGAGTCGAAATCCGGAGTGCCCAACACCATGGCGGTCAGATTGCGCGGCGCCCGGTCCAGGCGCATGGTCGCCTCGACCACGAAGCCCAGGGTGCCTTCGGCGCCGATGAACAGCTGGCGCAGGTCATAGCCGGTGGCGTTCTTGATCAGGTCCTTGTTCAGCTCGAGCAACTCGCCGGTGCCGGTGACCACCTTCAGGCCCGCCACCCAATTGCGGGTCAGGCCGTAGCGAATCACCTTGATGCCGCCGGCATTGGTGCCGATGTTGCCGCCGATCTGGCTGGAGCCGCTCGAGGCGAAATCCACCGGGTAATACAGGCCCTTGTCCTCGGCGAACTGCTGCAGTACCCCGGTGACCACGCCCGGCTGGCAGACCACGGTGCGGTTGGAGGCGTCGAAATCGAGGATCTGGTTCATGTAGTCGAACGACACCACCACCTCGCCGTTGGCGGCGACCGCCGCGGCCGACAGCCCGGTACGGCCGCCCGAGGGCACCAGGGCGATCTGGTGGGCATTGGCCCAGCGCACGATGGCCTGCACCTGCTCGACCGTCTTGGGGAACACGATGGCGCTGGGCGCCGGCGCATATTGCCGGGTCCAGTCCTTGCCGTAGGTTTCCAGGGAGGCGGCGTCGGTCAGTAGCTTGCCGGGCTCGACCAAGGTTCTGAGTTCGTCAATCGGCATGAGATCGGTCATAGCAACTCTCGAAACTTTCATGGTCGCCCTGAGAACCGTTCAGGTCGCAACCGAGCAAGGAAAAGGGAAGCCATGCTAGCATATGCCCCCCGCAAATCGCGCTTCACAGCGATCTGCCGGCCCGATCGGCGAGCGCGCCGATCCTTCTCCTGACACTTAAATTAGTGGGGCAACAGGTACTCCGATGAGCACGACCTCTCTCGACAAGAGCAAGATCAAGTTCCTTCTTCTCGAAGGCGTCCACCAAAATGCCGTGGACACCCTGAAGGCGTCCGGCTACACCAACATCGAGTACCTCAAGACCGCGCTGTCCGGCGATGAGCTGAAAGAGAAGATCGCCGACGCCCACTTCATCGGCATCCGTTCGCGTACCCAACTGACCGAAGAGATCTTCGACTGCGCCAAGAAGCTGGTCGCCGTCGGCTGCTTCTGCATCGGTACCAACCAGGTCGACCTGGACGCTGCCCGCGAGCGCGGCATCGCCGTGTTCAACGCGCCCTACTCCAACACCCGCTCGGTCGCCGAGCTGGTGCTGGCCCAGGCCATCCTGCTGCTGCGCGGCATTCCCGAGAAGAACGCCTCCTGCCACCGCGGCGGCTGGATCAAGTCGGCGGCCAACTCCTTCGAAATCCGCGGCAAGAAGCTGGGCATCGTCGGCTACGGCTCGATCGGCACCCAGCTCTCGGTGCTCGCCGAAGCCTTAGGGATGCAGGTGTTCTTCTACGATACCGTGACCAAGCTGCCACTGGGCAACGCCCAGCAGATCGGCAAGCTGCATGACCTGCTCGGCCTGTGCGACATCGTTTCCCTGCACGTGCCGGAACTGCCGTCCACCCAGTGGATGATCGGCGAGGCGGAAATCCGTGCCATGAAGAAGGGCGGCATCCTGATCAACGCCGCCCGTGGCACCGTGGTCGAGCTCGACCACCTGGCCCAGGCGATCAAGGACGAGCACCTGATCGGCGCCGCCATCGACGTGTTCCCGGTCGAGCCCAAATCCAACGACGATATCTTCGAAAGCCCGCTGCGCGGCCTGGATCGCGTGATCCTGACCCCGCACATCGGCGGCTCCACCGCCGAAGCCCAGGCCAACATCGGCCTGGAAGTGGCCGAGAAGCTGGTCAAGTACAGCGACAACGGCACCTCGGTGTCCTCGGTCAACTTCCCGGAAGTGGCCCTGCCGGCACACCCGGGCAAGCACCGCCTGCTGCACGTGCACGCCAACGTGCCGGGCGTGATGAGCGAGATCAACAAGGTGTTCGCCGACAACGGCATCAACATCTCCGGCCAGTACCTGCAGACCAACGACAAGGTCGGCTACGTGGTCATTGACGTGGATGCCGACTACTCCGACCTGGCCCTGGAAAAACTCCAGCAGGTCAACGGCACCATCCGTAGCCGCGTGCTGTTCTAAGCAGGCCGCTGCAACGAAAAAGGGAGGCTTCGGCCTCCCTTTTTCATGCCTGCAATCTGGCACTGTGCAGCAGGATCAGAGCACGCCGTCACCACGGCGACGGAACCAACCGGTCAAGGACAGGCGGTCGCGGCTGGCCGGCAGCACTTCGTGGGGAATATCTGCAGACAGGAACACCACCAGCGTGCCGGCCTCGGGCAACACGTCACGCACCTGGCCGTCCGCCAGGTAAAGGCGCAACTGACCACCGTCCTCGGCGTGCCAGCCGTCATTGAGGTACAGCACAGCCGATACCGCACGGCGGTCATCGTCGCGGAAGCGATCCAGGTGCTTGAGGTAGAAGCCGCCCGGTGGGTAGAAGGCAAAGTGGCTCTCATAATCCACCAGCCCCAGGTACAGGCTCTGGTTGATGGCCACGCGCAGTTCGTCGAGCAGCTGCAGGTAGCCGTCGCAGGCCGGCGACTGACCCGCCTCGAGCCACTGGATATGGTCGCTGCGGGTGCCTTCGCGCACCGCTACCGCATGGCCACGACCGGTACCGGCAGGCGCCAGGGTGCCCTGGGCGATGCGCTGGCGGCACTCCTCGGCCAGTTCGCGGGTCAGAGACGTCGGGGCGAATTGGGTTTGCAACGACCATCCGAATTCGGCAAGGTCATCGATGATGCGGCTCAGCAGCGAATCGGAAATGTCTGTGGTCATGGGCGAGATTCTACCCTGTGTCGCGTACACCTCGACAAGCTCCACCTGGCTGCCGAAAATAGCCGCCCCAGACAGGAGTTCGTATGCGCGCGTTGTGTTGTTTCTTGCTGTTGCTCCTGAGCCTCCCGGCCATCGCCGACACCCATGCCGAGCTGTATGAAAAAGCCGGCTGGCCGCAGCAGCGCGCGCACTTCAGCGATGCCCTGAGCGCGGCCCAGGCGCGCTACAGCAAGAGCCTGCCACCGGCTGTGTACCAGGCGCTGGTCGACAACAGCAACCGGCGTTTCGCCGCCCGTGCCATGGACGAGCGTGCCGAAAGCAGCCTGCGCGCCAATCTCCCCGATCCCGGCCCGGCCCTGCGTTTCTTCGAATCACCCCTGGGTCGCAAGATCGTCAGCGCCGAACTGCTCGCCACCCGCCCTGATCAGTTGGCCAAGTACGCCGACGGCCTGCCGCTCAGCGAAGCCGATGCCACCCGCCGCCTGCTGATCCGCCACCTGGCCCAGGCCCTGCCGGCCAGCGAAGCGGGTGCGGAGATCAGCCTGGCCCTGGCCGGCGTGGCGGCCGACAGCCTCAGCCAGATGATTCCCGGCCTGCTCGGTGGCGGTACCGCCCAGGGTCTGCTCGACGGCCAGCGCCAACGGCTGATGACGCAGATCGACAAGGACCTGGACAACACCCTGCTGCATGTCTACCGCAACCTGTCCGATCCGGAGCTGGAAGAGTTCGTCACCTTCGCCCAGTCCAGCGAAGGCGCGGCCTACTACAAGGCGGCCCTGGCGGCGATCCGCGCCGGTCTGGCGGTGGGTCAGTAGGCGCGGTCCAGCTGCTCGCCGAGGTAAGCGAAATAGCGCTGGCGCAGCGGCGCCACCTCGTTGGCCAGGTGGTGGCGCGCCTCGGGCAGGCGCAGGATGCGCGGCGCACTGAACTTGTTCTCGAGCACCGCCAGGTTGTGCCGCCAGTCTACCGTCATGTCCGCCTCGCCCTGGATGATCAGCGGGCTGCGCGTGCTGCGCGGTGCCTGCTCGATGCGCGGCACCCACTGGCTCAGCGCACCGACCCAGACCGTGGGCACCACCTTGGGCTGCAAGGGATCGCGGTTGCGCAGGAAATCGAGAAACTCCGGGTCACTGGAGTTCTCGCTGAAGCGCCGCGGAATCTCCTGCACGAAGCGCCGCAGCAGCCGGTAGCTGAGCTGCGACCAGTTCCAGCGGCGCGGCCGTACCAGGGGCGCCAGCAGGATGGTTTCCCCCACCTCGGCCAGCGGCTGGTCGTTGAGCAGGTAATCGATCAGGATCGCCCCGCCGGTGCTCTGCCCGCACAGGTGCCACGGCGCCGGCAGGCCCAGAGCGTCGGCCTGCTGCAAGGCGGCACGCAATACCGCCTGGTATTCGGCGAAATCCTTGATACTGGCCCGCGGGCCACTGGACAGCCCGTGCCCCGGCAAGTCCACGGCCAGCACCGCGAAGCCGGCCTCCAGCGCCCACTCGATCACATGCCGATATAGGCCGCTGTGGTCGTAATAGCCGTGCAGCAGCAACAGGGTGGCGCGAGGCGCAACGGGCTGCCAGAGCTGAGCGGCAATGCGGTAGCCATCCACCTCGAACCAGCCCAGCCGGCTGTCGACCGCCTCGCGAGGCAGGAAGCCGTAGAACTGCCGATAGGCGAGTTCCGCGGCCGACAGCGGCGCGGCGCTGGCCAGCGGGCGCAGGCTGGCGACCAGTGGTTCGGGTTGGAAGATTTCTGACATCGGCACCATCGACTCTCATTGATTCACGGCAGCATCACCCGGGTGGGCAGCCGCTACAGTGACGATCTTCTGCTGCCAGGCTCGCCGTGGCAAGCCACCGAATCGCCTACGGAAGCTGCCGGCATGGCCCATTCCCGCCGCAACACCCTCCTCGCCTGCCTGGTCGCGGCACTCGGGCTGCTCGCCATGCTCGCCGCCTTCTGGTGGTTCCAGGCCCATTACCTGCGTGCGTTCGATGAACGTACCGCGCTGTTTACCGGAGGCGAGCTGCACCTGCCAGAGCAGCTGGCAGGGCCGGGCAAGATTCGCCTGGTGCATTTCTGGGACCCCGCCTGCCCCTGCAATGTTGGCAACCAGCAGCACCTCGGCGAGTTGCTGGAACGCTACAGCGAGCGTGGCGTGCAGTTCTATTCGGTGCGCAAACCCGGCAGCCAGGGGCAATTGCCGCAGGCGTTACGAGCACTGCAGCCCCTCGATGGCTTGACCGGCAGCCAGCAGCTGCCGGCCAGCCCGGCCGTGGCGATCTGGGATCAGCGCGGCGAGCTGGCCTACTTCGGTCCCTACAGCAGTGGCGTTACCTGTACCTCCGGCAACAGCTTCGTCGAGCCGCTGCTCGATGCGTTGCTCGACGGACGAAAAGTGCTGGCGGACAACAACCTGGCCAACGGCTGTTTCTGCGACTGGGCGCCATGACGACGACCATGCCCGGCCTCATCAATCGCGTAGGTCACCAGCCGCGGCGGATAATTCGCAACCTGGTCACGGCCTGAGCGGCCTGCCTTGCAGTTCACGCTGATTGCCCGCAGCATGGCGGCCCGCGTGCAACAAGGATGGCAGCATGAAACGCTTCCTCATCATCCTGGCGGCCGTGCTGCTCACGACAGCCGGCGGTGGTGCCTGGTACCTGCATGGCAAGCAGCCGCTGCGTGACGGCGAGCTGGCGTTGCAGCACCTTGGCGCACCGGTGCAGGTGCGCTATGACGAGCGCGGCGTGCCGCATATCGAGGCGCAGAACGAGGCCGACCTGTACCGCGCCCTGGGCTTCGTGCAGGCCCAGGACCGGCTGTTCCAGATGGAGATGCTGCGCCGCCTGGCCCGTGGCGAGCTGGCCGAAATTCTCGGTGCCAAGCTGCTGCCCACCGACCGTCTGTTCCGCACCCTGCAGATCCGTGAGCGCGCCGACCAGCAGGCCCGCGAGCTGGATCCCGAAAGCCCTCACGGCAAGGCGCTGGCCGCCTATCTGGACGGCATCAACCAGTATCAGGACAGCCGCCCGGCGCCGCTGGAATTCGACTTGCTGGGCATCGAGAAACGCCCCTTCAGCGCCGCCGACACCCTGTCCATCGCCGGCTACCTGGCCTACAGCTTCGCTGCCGCGCTACGCAGCGAACCCCTGCTGACGCGCATTCGCGATGAGCTGGGCAGCGACTACCTGAAGATCTTCGATACCGAATGGCACCCAGAAGGCGTGCTTGAAAGCCAACTCGGCAACAACGACTGGCAGTTGCTCGACCGGCTCGTCGCGCTGAGCGATCAGGCCCTCGCCGACAGTGGCCTGCCGCAGTTCGAGGGCAGCAACGCCTGGGCGGTTTCCGGCGCCCGCACCGCCAGCGGCCAGCCGCTGCTGGCCGGCGACCCGCACATCCGCTTCTCGGCGCCATCGGTGTGGTACGAGGCACACCTCAAGGCCCCGGGGTTCGAGCTCTATGGCCACCACCAGCCGGCAACCCCGGTGGCCTTTCTCGGCCACAACCGGGATTTTGCCTGGACCCTGACCATGTTCCAGAACGACGACATGGACCTGATCGCCGAGCGCCGCAACCCGGAGAACCCTGAACAGGTCTGGTACCAGGGCCGCTGGGTCGACCTGCAGCAGCGCCAGGAAGTGATCAAGGTAAAGGATGGCGAACCGGTAACTCTGCTGCTGCGGCGCTCGCCCCACGGCCCGATCATCAACGACGCCCTGGGTGACAGCGCCGGCACCACGCCAATCGCCATGTGGTGGACCTTCCTGGAAACCGAGAATCCGCTGCTCGACGCCTTCTATCGCCTCAACCGTGCCGACACCCTGGCCAAGGGCCGCGCCGCCGCCGAGCGCATCCACGCGCCGGGCCTCAACCTGGTATGGGCCAACGCCGGCGGCGACATCGCCTGGTGGGCGGCGGCCAAACTGCCGATACGGCCTGCCGGGGTGAACCCCGCGTTCATCCTCGATGGCAGCGCCGAGGCGGCCGACAAGCTCGGCTTCTACCCGTTCAGCGCCAACCCCCAGGAAGAGAATCCAACCCGCGGCTACATCGTCTCGGCCAACTTCCAACCGTTGCCGGCCAGCGGCATCGAGATTCCCGGCTACTACAACCCGCCAGAGCGCGGCCAACGCCTGAATACACGGCTGGCCGACCCGAGCGTGCGCTGGGATCTCGACAACAGCCAGGCCCTGCAACTGGAAACCGCCACGGCCTATGGGCCGCAACTGCTGACACCGATACTCGATGACCTGCGCGCCGCGGCAGCAGACGAGCAGGAACGCGAGCTGGTCGAGACGTTGGCCGCGTGGCAAGGCGACCATCCACTGCAATCGCTGCCGGCGACCCTGTTCAACCAGCTCAGCTATGAGCTGGGCCGCGCGACCCTGGCGCCGCGCCTGGGGCCGCAGGCCTTCGAGCAATTGTTGTCGACCCGGATGATCGACAGTGCACTGCCGCGCCTGACCGCTGACCCGCACTCACCCTGGTGGTCCGGGGTCGATGGCCGCCCGCGCAACCGCACCGAAGCGGTGGCCGAGGCCTGGCGCGCCACCTTGCAGCATCTGCGCGCCACCCTCGGCGAGAACCCGGCGCGATGGCGCTGGGGCCAGGCCCATACCCTTACCCACCAGCATCCGCTGGGCGTGCAGTGGCCGCTGGGCGCGCTGCTCAACGTAGGGCCGCTGCCGGCACCCGGCGGGCATGAGATGCCCAACAACCTGTCGCAGCGTATCGGTGCCGCGCCCTGGGCCGTGGGCTATGGGCCCTCGACGCGCCGGCTGATCGACCTGGCCGATGCCGACCACAGCCTGGGCATCAACCCGCTGGGCCAGAGCGGCGTGCCGTTCGACCGCCACTACAGCGACCAGGCCCGGCGCTTCATCCAGGGCCAGTACGTGCCGCAGCACCTGAGCGCCGACGACGTCGCCGCTCACACACGCGGCACGCTGACCCTGCAGCCTGCGCACTGAAAACAGAAATCGCGGGCATGAAAAAGCCCGCCATAAAGGCGGGCTTTTTCCAGTCAGCCGATCAATTACTTGATCTTGGCTTCCTTGTACGCAACGTGCTTGCGGACGACCGGATCGTATTTCTTGATCTCGATCTTGTCCGGGGTGGTGCGCTTGTTCTTGTCGGTGGTGTAGAAGTGGCCGGTACCGGCGCTGGACACCAAACGGATCAGTTCACGCATGACAGTCTCCTTAAACCTTTTCGCCGCGAGCACGAAGCTCGGCCAGAACTACGTCAATACCACGTTTGTCGATGATGCGCATACCTTTGGTGGACAGGCGCAGACGCACGAAGCGGTTTTCAGACTCGACCCAGAAGCGGTGATGCTGCAGGTTCGGCAGGAAACGACGACGGGTTTTGTTGTTTGCGTGGGAAATGTTATTCCCGGTTACCGGACCCTTACCGGTAACTTGACAGACTCTCGACATACCTCAGCCCTCTAAAACCACATGCCCAACCCGGCATGGGTTGGCCGCTTAATCTCTGTTTTTCGGCGCTGGGCGCCGCGTTTCTTCAGGGTCTTACCGGTGATAGATCGCGATCAAGCAGCCGGGCCCCTAGAAAAGAGCGCTGCTTTATACCAGAAAGTCCCCACAGCAACAAGCGCGAACGTACTTTAAATGCACGCCATCCGGGCGCTGCGCCCACAGGTGGCGGGCAGGGAGACGAGCGACCGCTCGTCGCCCTATTTCGTTGTTAGCCTGCATCTTATCGTTTAGGGTCTGTCCACGCGATAACGCGACCCTCCTCCCAGCTTTCTCACCAGCGGCCCGCCGGATGCGCGCCGTTTCGTTCAGGAGATCACCATGCGCCTTGCCCTGTTGCCGCTGCTCGTCGCCCCGTTGTTCGCCCAGGCCGCGACCCTGAGCGTCTGTACCGAAGCCAGCCCCGACGGTTTCGATGTGGTGCAATACAACTCCCTGACCACCACCAACGCCTCGGCCGACGTGCTGATGAACCGCCTGGTGGAGTTCGATGCCGCCAGCGGCAAGCTGCAGCCGAGCCTGGCCAGCAGCTGGAAGATCTCCGACGACGGCCTGAGCTACACCTTTACCCTGCGCCCGGACGTGCTGTTCCACCGCACCGACTACTTCAAGCCCACCCGCCGGACGCTGGAAGCCGATGACGTGCTGTTCAGCTTCGAGCGCATGCTCGATAGCAATCACCCGTGGCACAAGACGGCCACCAGCGGCTATCCCCATGCCCAGTCCATGCAGTGGCCCGAGCTGATCAAGGCGGTGGAAAAGGTAGACGCCCACACCGTGCGAATCACCCTGAACAAGCCGGACGCGACCTTTCTCGCCACCCTGAGCATGGGCTTCGCCTCCATCTATTCCGCCGAATACGCCGACCAGTTGCTCAAGGCCGGCACGCCGGAGAAGCTCAACAGCCAGCCGATCGGCACCGGACCCTTCGTGTTCCGGCGCTTCCAGAAGGACGCCGCGGTGCGCTACACCGCCAACGCCGACTATTTCGCCGGCAAGCCGAAGGTCGACGCCCTGGTATACGCCATCACCCCGGATGCCAACGTGCGCCTGCAGCGCCTGCGCCGCGGCGAGTGCCAGATCGCCCTGTCGCCCAAACCGGTCGATGTCGAAGCCGCGCGCAAGGATGCCGACCTGAGCACGGTGAAGACCGCCGCCTTCATGACCGCCTTCGTGGCCATCAACAGCCAGCACCCGCCGCTGGACAAACCCGCCGTGCGCCAGGCCATCAACCTGGCCTTCGACAAGAGCAGCTATATCAAGGCGGTGTTCGAGAACAGCGCCGAACCGGCCAACGGCCCCTATCCGCCGAACACCTGGAGCTACGCCAGCGACCTGCCGGGCTACCCCCACGATCCGCAGAAGGCTCGCGAGCTGCTCAAGCAAGCCGGGCTGGCCGATGGTTTCAGCACCACCATCTGGACGCGCCCCTCGGGCAGCCTGCTAAACCCCAACCCCAGCCTGGGTGCTCAATTGCTGCAGGCCGATCTGGCCGAAATCGGCATCAAGGCGCAGATCCGGGTGATCGAGTGGGGCGAGCTGATCCGCCGCGCCAAGGCCGGCGAGCATGACCTGCTGTTCATGGGCTGGGCCGGCGACAACGGCGATCCGGACAATTTCCTAACGCCGCAGTTTTCCTGCGCCTCGGTGGAGTCCGGGCTGAACTTCGCGCGCTTCTGCGACGCCAAGCTCGACAAACTGATCACCGACGGCAAGGCGCTCAGCGACCAGGCCAAGCGCAGCGCCCTGTATCAGGACGCCCAGGCGATCATCCAGCAGCAGGCACTGTGGCTGCCCCTGGCCCACCCGACCGCCTACGCACTGACCCGCAAGGGCGTCGAGGGCTACAGCGTGAGCCCCTTTGGCCGGCAGGACTTCTCCCAGGTCAGCGTGCCGTGACCGAAGCGGGCTGCCCCCAAGGCGCAGGGCAGCCCGCTGCCGAGAAAGCACGCCGGTGGCTGTCACCGGCGTGACATACGGCTGCCGCACCCTGTTGGTTTTTTAACCGCAGGGAATCATCTGCCATGGGTCGCCTCCTTCGCCTTCACACGCTTCTCGCCGGTACGGCCTGCTGGGCCTCGTTCGCCATTGCCCAGGACAGTACCAGCGCTTATCCCGCCACACTGGCCGGCCATGCGCTGATGCCGGCGGCGAGCTTCATTCAACCACCCGCCGATGCGCCGGCGGATTTCGCCATCAGCGGCAAATTTTCCAACGGCCAGCGCAACGAACGGCTCGGCAGCCTCGAGGGCCTGTCGGCCAATCGCCCCACCGGTATGTCGCTGCCCTTCGAGGGTCAGCCGCTGCAGGGCCATTCCGGCATCAAGCACATGCCGGACGGCAGCTTCTGGGTGCTCACCGACAACGGCTTCGGCACCCAGGCCAACTCCGCCGACGCCATGCTCCACCTCAGCCATTACACCATCGACTTCCAGCGCGGCGACTTCAAGCGCCTGGCCACGGTGTTTCTCAGCGACCCGGACAAGAAGGTGCCGTTTCGCATCGTTCACGAAGGCACCCCGGCTCGCTACCTGAGCGGCGCGGACTTCGACCCGGAAAGCTTTCAGCTGATCGGCGATTCCATCTGGATCGGCGACGAGTTCGGCCCCTACCTGATCAAGACCGATCTCAAGGGCCGCGTACAGGCGGTATTCGACGTCGAGGCCGATGGCAAGCCGGTGCGCTCACCCGACAACCCCGTCGTCACCACCCCGGCCTGGCCGGCCGACGCGATGAGCTTCCAGGTACGCCGCTCCAAGGGCCTGGAAGGCATGGCCGCCGCGAAGGACGGCAGCAAGCTCTATGCACTGCTCGAAGGCCCGCTATGGGACGCGGCCAGCCAGGGTGCCGAGCAGCGCGACGGCAAGAGCGTGCTGCGGGTGCTCGAGTTCGACATCGCCAGTGAAGCCTGGACGGGCCGTCACTGGTTCTACCCGCTGGAGCAGCCCGGCCACGCCATCGGCGACTTCAACATGATCGATGCGGCCAGTGGCCTGGTCATCGAGCGCGACAACGGTGAGGGCACGGCGGACAAGGCCTGCCCGGCCGGCGAAAAAGGCACCACCTGTTTCTCGGATATCGCCCGTTTCAAGCGCGTCTACAAGGTCGCCTTCGACGACGGCAACGTCGGCCAGGCGGTGCGCAAGGTCGGCCATATCGACCTGCTGGCCATCCAGGATCCCCAGGGCATCGCCCGCAAGCCGCTGAACGACGGCGTGCTGACCTTTCCGTTCTTCACCATCGAGAACGTCGACATCGTCGATGATCGCCATATCGTGGTCGGCAACGACAACAACCTGCCGTTCTCCAGCAGCCGCGAACCGAACAAGGCCGATGACAACGAAATGGTGCTGCTGGAAGTCGGCGAGCTACTGAAGGCTCGTTGACGGATAAGGCGGCGCCGCTACATCCAGCCATGCTCGGCCATCGACAGCGGCTCGCCGTCGCCAATGATGAAATGGTCGAGGATGCGCACCTCGACCAGCGCCAGGGCCTCCTTCAGGCGCTGGGTCAGCACCTTGTCGGCCTGGCTCGGCTCGGCGACGCCGGACGGATGATTGTGGGTGAGGATCAGCGCCGCGGCGTTATGGGCCAGGGCGCGCTTGACCACTTGCCGCGGGTAGACGCTGGCGCTGTCGATGGAACCCTGGAACAACGCCTCGAAGGCCAGCACGCGGTGCTTGGCATCGAGAAACAGGCAACCGAACACTTCATGAGGCTCGTGGCGCAGCAACGCCTTGAGATAGTCACGCACCGCCTGGGGGCTTTCCAGCGCCGAGTCGCGACGCAGTTGCTCGGCCAGGTGGCGACGGCCCATTTCGAGCACGGCCTGCAATTGGGCGAACTTGGCGGGACCGAGGCCCAGGTGCTGGCAGAAGGACGGCAGATCGGCCTGCAACAGTGCGCGCAGGCTGCCGAAATCGGCGAGCAGATGGCGTGCCAGATCCACCGCACTCTGCCCCGCCACACCGGTACGCAGGAAGATCGCCAACAGCTCGGCGTCGGTCAGGCTGGCGGCACCCTGGGCCAGCAATTTTTCCCGCGGGCGCTCTGCCGCGGGCCACTGACGAATACTCATCAAGACGCTCCTTGTCCGTTCGCCTGCGCATTCACTTTCACCGGTAACGGCCTTGCCGGGCGCGCCGCTGCTCCCCTGCTGCCGCTGTGCTATCGTAGCCCGGTTTTTCGCAGGGCGCCGGGCCTGGGGAGGTCTCGGCCATCTGCGTCTGTAACTACACACGACAAAGGCAGAGTTATGCAGCGGCTGTATCGCAAACGCATCATCCTCGGCGTGGGTGGCGGCATCGCGGCGTACAAGAGCGCCGAACTGGTCCGCCGCCTCAAGGATCAGGGCGCCGAAGTGCGCGTGGTCATGACCCAGGGTGGTCGCGAATTCATCACCCCGCTGACCCTGCAGGCGCTGTCCGGCCACCCGGTGCACCTGGATCTGCTCGACCCGGCGGCCGAAGCCGCCATGGGCCATATCGAACTGGCGCGCTGGGCCGATCTGGTGCTGATCGCGCCCGCCACCGCCGACCTGATGGCGCGCCTGGCGCAAGGCGTGGCCGATGACCTGCTGACCACCCTGGTGCTGGCCACCGATGCCCCGGTGGCCCTGGCGCCGGCGATGAACCAGGCGATGTGGCGCGACCCGGCCACCCTGGCCAACGTCGAGCTGCTGCGCAGCCGTGGCCTGAAACTGTTCGGCCCGGCCTCCGGCAGCCAGGCCTGTGGCGACGTCGGGTTGGGCCGCATGCTCGAAGCCGATGACCTGGCGCAGCTGGCCGCCGACTGCTTCGAGCACTTGGCACTGACCGGCAAGCACGTGCTGATCACCGCCGGCCCGACCCAGGAAAACATCGATCCGGTGCGCTATATCACCAACCACAGCTCCGGCAAGATGGGCTTCGCGCTCGCCGAAGCGGCGGTGGAAGCCGGCGCCAAGGTCACCCTGATCAGCGGCCCGGTGCACCTGGCAACGCCGGATCGGGTCACTCGCATCGACGTGGTCAGCGCCCGCGACATGCTCGCCGCCTGCGAAGCGGCGATGCCCTGCGACATCCTGATCGCCGCCGCGGCGGTGGCCGACTACCGGCCGGAAGTTGTCGCCCAGCACAAATTGAAGAAAGACCCCAACAGCGGCGATGGCCTGCTGTTGCAGATGGTGCGCAACCCGGACATTCTCGCCACCCTGGCGCAGCGTGACGACCGGCCGTTCAGCGTCGGCTTCGCCGCCGAGACCGAGAATCTTCTGGAGTACGCCTCGCGCAAGCTCAAGGACAAGAATCTCGACCTGATCGTCGCCAACGACGTGGCCAACCCGAGCATCGGTTTCAACAGCGAGGACAACGCGATCACCATCATCGATCGCAGTTTGCAGCAGAGCAGCTTCGCGCAGACCAGCAAAGGCAAGATCGCCCGCCAGCTGGTGAGTTTCATCGCCGCACAGCAACCCAAATCCTGATATCCATTCGCACGGAAACCCTGATCGCCCAATGCACGCCCTACAAGCCAAGATCCTCGACCCCCGCCTCGGCAGTGAATTCCCCATGCCCGCCTACGCCACGCCCGGTTCGGCCGGCCTGGACCTGCGCGCCATGCTCAAGGAAGACCTGACCCTGGAGCCGGGCCAGACCGTGCTGATTCCCACCGGCCTGGCGATTCACGTCGCCGATCCGGGCCTGGCGGCATTGATCCTGCCGCGCTCGGGCCTGGGCCACAAACACGGCATCGTGCTGGGCAACCTGGTCGGCCTGATCGACTCCGACTACCAGGGCGAGCTGATGGTGTCGTGCTGGAACCGCGGCAATACCGCGTTCAACATGGCCATCGGCGAGCGTATCGCCCAGCTGGTGCTGGTGCCGGTGATCCAGGCGCGCTTCGAAGTGGTCGAGGACTTCGACGACAGCGAGCGCGGCGCCGGTGGATTTGGCCACTCGGGTAGCAAATGATCCCCCTCTAGATCGCCAGGAGACGTCGGATGAAAGGCTTCAAACGCGCGCCCAAGGAAGAACGCCCCGGCGACTCGCAAGCCAGCACTCGCGGGCAGTCCATGGCCTCGGCCGACCTGCTGAACGGCGCGATCGTCGCCATCCTCGGCGTGGCCCTGGCCGGTGCCATCCTGTGGTTCGGCGCCGTGAGCCCGGCGCAGCAGTTGCAGCAGCAACAGCTCAGCCAGGCCTGGGGCAGCAGCCAGGCGGCCAGCCTGCAACAGGCCCTCAAGCAGCTCGGCGCCGACACCCTTGCCGCCGCCCGCAACCCGGCGCTGTCGCAAGCCCTGCAGAGTGACGACGACACCCAGCTG
Organism: Pseudomonas sp. URMO17WK12:I2; assembly: GCF_003253735.1. GTDB lineage: Bacteria > Pseudomonadota > Gammaproteobacteria > Pseudomonadales > Pseudomonadaceae > Aquipseudomonas. The sequence goes on from NZ_QKYW01000004.1 coordinate 137,165, forward strand.
CGCAATGCCGAAAACGGCCTGCGCTACTGGGCTGGCGTAGTTGATGCCCAGCTCAATTTGCCAGGCCAGGCGGTGCCGGACAGCTCGCGCAGCGCGCCGATGAACTTCGCCGCGCTGGATCTGCTGCGCCGCCTGGAGGCCGGCCAGGCGCCGGCCGTGGAAGCCTACAAGGTCGGCGAGCGCTGGCTGGCCTACAGCGTGGCGCCGGTGCGCCAGAACGATGACCAGCCGATGGTCGGCACCCTGCTGCTGGCGGTCGACCTCAACCGCCTGCTCGGCAACCTGCCACCGCTGCCGGCCGATGTCGGGCAGATCCAGCTGGTGCAGCGCTTCGACGCGGGTGCGCCCCAGGTGCTGGCCCAGCGCGGCCAGGCCGAGGGCGCGGCCCAGGCGTTCGCCACCGGCAACCCCCACTGGACGCTGAACTTCACGCCCGCTGCCGGCCTGGGCGCCACGGGCCTGTCGCCCACGCTGCTGGGCCTTGCCCTGCTGGTCGCGCTGGCTGGTGCGCTGGCCGGGCTCTATCTGGTCAAGCGCAGCCTGCAGCAGCGCCTGGATCGCGATACCGCGCAATTGGCCGAACTGGTTAAAGAACTCTCCGCGGGCAAAGCCGTCAAAGCCTTCAGCTTGAGCCTGCCCGCCCTGAATAACCTGGCGCAGAACCTGAGCCGACTGCCCCGTCGCGCCCAGGAACCCGTGGTGAACCGCCCGGACCCCGTCGCCAGTGACACACCCAGTAGTCGCGTCGCAGCCAAGCCAGCGGAGTTCGTGAATCCGCTGTTTCAAGACACCGATATTCTCGATATCGACATCCTCGACGACGACCAGGATCTCCTGGGACTGGAGCAGACACCGATCATGACCGCGCCGCAAGCCCCGAAACTCCCAGCAGACATCTTCCGAGCCTATGACATTCGCGGTGTGGTGGGCGCTGGCCTGACCCCGGAAACCGCCTACTGGATCGGCCGCGCCATCGGTTCGCAGAGCCTGGCCGAAGGCGAGCCGAACGTCTCCGTTGGCCGTGACGGTCGCCTGTCCGGCCCAAGCCTGGTGGAGCAGCTGATTCAGGGCCTGGCCGACAGCGGCTGCCAGGTCAGCGACGTCGGCATGGTGCCGACTCCGGTGGTCTACTACGCCGCCCACGTATTGGCCGGCAAGACCGCGGTGATGCTCACCGGCAGCCACAACCCGCCGGACTACAACGGTTTCAAGATCGTCATCGCCGGTGACACCCTGGCCAACGAACAGATCCAGGCCCTCAAGACCCGTATCGACACAAATGACCTGAGCAGCGGTGAAGGCAGCGTCGAGTCCGTCGACCTGCTGCCACGCTATCTGGAGCAGATCCGCAGCGATATCGCCATGGCCAAGCCGTTGCGCGTGGTGGTCGATTGCGGCAACGGCGCCGCCGGGGTGATCGCCCCGCAGCTGATCGAAGCCCTGGGTTGCACCGTGATCCCGCTGTACTGCGAGGTCGACGGCAACTTCCCCAACCACCACCCGGATCCGGGCAAGCCCGAGAACCTGGTCGACCTGATCGCCAAGGTCAAGGAACACAACGCCGATATCGGCCTGGCCTTCGACGGCGACGGCGACCGCGTCGGCGTGGTGACCAACACCGGCACCATCGTCTACCCGGACCGCCTGTTGATGCTGTTCGCCAAGGACGTGGTCTCGCGTAACCCCGGCGCCGACATCATCTTCGACGTCAAATGCACCCGCCGCCTGACCCCGCTGATCAGCGGTTACGGTGGTCGCCCGGTGATGTGGAAGACCGGCCACTCGCTGATCAAGAAGAAGATGAAGGAAACCGGTGCCCTGCTGGCCGGCGAGATGAGCGGCCATGTGTTCTTCAAGGAGCGCTGGTTCGGTTTCGACGACGGCATCTACGCCGCCGCGCGCCTGTTGGAAATCCTCAGCCAGGACAAACGTACCGCCGAGCAGGTATTCGCCGCGTTCCCCAACGACGTGTCGACCCCGGAAATCAACGTGCAGGTCACCGAGCAGACCAAGTTCCCGATCATCGAGCGCCTGCAGCGTGAAGGTCAGTGGGGCGAAGGCAGTGTGACCAACCTCGACGGTGTGCGCGTCGATTATCCCAAAGGCTGGGGCCTGGTGCGCGCCTCCAACACCACGCCGGTACTGGTGCTGCGCTTCGAAGCGGAGACCCAGGCCGAGCTGGAGCGGATCCAGGAATTGTTCCGCGCGCAGATGCACAACGTTGCCCCCGACGTCCAACTACCGTTCTGATCCGCCCAGCACTGGAGCCCCGCATGACCCTAGAGCGTGAAGCCGCCACCAACGTCGCCAAGGTGCTGTCCGAAGCACTGCCGTACATCCGTCGCTTCGTTGGCAAGACCCTGGTGATCAAGTACGGCGGCAACGCCATGGAAAGTGATGACCTCAAGGAAGGCTTCGCGCGCGACATCGTGCTGATGAAGGCGGTGGGCATCAACCCGGTGGTGGTGCACGGCGGTGGCCCGCAGATCGGCGATCTGCTCAAGCGCCTGAGCATCGAAAGCCACTTCATCGATGGCATGCGCGTGACCGACGCCGCGACCATGGACGTGGTGGAAATGGTGCTCGGTGGCCAGGTCAACAAGGACATCGTCAACCTGATCAACCGCCATGGCGGCAGCGCCATCGGCCTGACCGGCAAGGATGCCGAGCTGATCCGTGCGCGCAAGCTCACCGTCAGCCGGCAGACGCCGGAAATGACCCAGCCGGAAATCATCGATATCGGCCATGTCGGCGAAGTCACCGGGGTGAACACCGACCTGCTGAACATGCTGGCCAAGGGCGACTTCATTCCGGTGATCGCGCCGATTGGCGTGGGCCCGAAAGGTGAGTCGTACAACATCAACGCCGACCTGGTGGCCGGCAAGGTGGCCGAGGCGCTGAAAGCCGAGAAGCTGATGCTGCTGACCAACATCGCCGGCCTGATGGACAAGCAGGGTGAAGTACTCACCGGCCTGAGCACCGAGCAGGTCAACGAACTGATCGCCGACGGCACCATCTACGGCGGCATGCTGCCGAAGATCAAATGTGCGCTGGAGGCGGTACAGGGTGGCGTGACCAGCTCGCACATCATCGACGGCCGCGTGCCGAATGCGGTGCTGCTGGAGATCTTCACGGATGTCGGTAATGGCACCATGATCAGCAACCGCAAGCGTACCTGATCACGGTTCGTGAAACGAAAACGCCGGCACTGAGCCGGCGTTGTCATTTCTGCAGCACCAACTTCGCGGTTGCTTTACCGACTCGTACTGCCAGGTGCCGAAAGCGACCGTAAGGCTACCGCCTGTGGGAGCGGGCCATGCCCGCGAAAAAATCACAGATATGGCCTAGGCGTCCCCGCCTGTCCCACTCGAGTCCGCCAGCATTATCGTGTTGCTTGCAGGCTCAGGTGTAGCCTGGACCACGCTTCATCTGCACGGCCCGATCCGTCCACCGCTCTGCGATTGCAATGGAGGACAAAAAGAGCGTTGTCCACCCTACGGCGGGAGCGCTTCTGCCTTCAATCAGCCATCAACGAATCGCGTAGATATCCTTCTCGTTGGCCTCGGCATATTCATACAAGCGCGCCAGGTCCGTTGCTCATCTGCTCGACCAACGTGGCGAAGCGCTCGGTGAGAACCGCGACCATGTATCGAGGCGTGATCACGTTCATCATCATCCAGCTGATGATGCTGGTCATCGCCTATCAGTTCCCGGCGCTGACCACCTGGCTTCCGAATCAGGTCTACGGTTCGTAAACTGCCTGGCAACGCAAAACGCCCGTTTCGACGGGCGTTTTTCATGGCATTGGCGAACCTCGCCACCGCGTCGTGGCCCAACAGCCAATCTCTACAGGAGCAGCACGTCCCATGAGCACTACCAACGAACGCATCCAGCTGGGCGACCTGGTCTGCTGGCGCATCCATCATGCCGGCGCCGAGCTGCTGGTCAGTGAGCAAGGCGCGCAGATTCTTCGCTATCAGCCGGCCAAGGGCCAACCGCTGATCTGGCTCAGCGACGAGGCGGCCTATGAAACCGGAAAGAGCGTACGCGGCGGTGTGCCGGTGTGCTGGCCCTGGTTCGGCGACCTGCAGCGCAACCCCGACGCCATCCGCTCTGCCTACACACGCCCTGAACAGGCTCCGGCCCACGGCCTGGTACGCGACCGTGACTGGCAACTGATCGGCCTGAATACCGAAGAAGATGGCGTGACCCTGTCGTTCGCCTTCGACACCGCCGCCCAGCCGATTGCCGAATGGCCGCATGCTGCCGAGCTGCAGCTCGACATCCACCTCGGCGAGCGCCTGAAGCTGAGCCTGACCACCCGCAACCTGGGCGACAGCGAACTGCCGATCAGCCAGGCGCTGCACACCTACTTCGCGGTCAGCGATATCCGCAAGGTACAGATCGAAGGCCTGGACGCCTGCCGCTACGTCGACACCCTGCAGGACTGGAAGAAAGTACGCCAGAAAGGCGCGGTGACCTTCAGCGGCGAAACCGACCGCATCTACCTCGACACGCCGCAACAGCTGAGCATCGTCGACCCGGCCTGGAAACGACGCATTGTCATGCGCAGCGAAGGCTCGGCCTCGGCGGTGGTGTGGAACCCGTGGATCGCCAAGGCCAAGCGCCTCTCGCAATTCGCCGACGACGCCTGGCAGGGCATGCTTTGCATCGAGCACGCCAACCTGCTGGAAGACTCGCTGATCCTCGCCCCGGGGGCCGAATACCGCCTCGACGTGACGCTATGGGCGCAAGCGCTGTGAGGTGAGCCCAGGTCGCGGTAGTCAGCCCGCACGCGTCAGCAGGCCCCCAGCCTGTTAGACTGCCGCGATGCACGCCCCATCACCGGATACCCCGATGCAAGCAAAGAACCCTGCAATCGGCTTGTGTCAGCAAGCCACCTTTCTGATCAGCGCCGCCAAGGTCGACCAATGCCCGGACGACCAGGGCTTTGAAGTCGCCTTCGCCGGCCGCTCCAACGCCGGCAAATCCAGCGCGCTGAACACCCTGACCCACGCCAGCCTGGCGCGCACCTCGAAAACCCCGGGGCGCACCCAGCTGCTGAACTTCTTCCGCCTGGACGAAGAGCGCCGCCTGGTCGACCTGCCCGGTTACGGCTACGCCAAGGTGCCGATTCCGCTCAAGCTGCACTGGCAGAAACACCTCGAGGCCTACCTGGGTAGCCGCGAGAGCCTGCGCGGGCTGATGCTGATGATGGACATCCGCCATCCGCTGACCGAGTTCGACCGCATGATGCTCGACTGGTCCGGCGCCAGCGGCATGCCCATGCACATCCTGCTGACCAAGGCCGACAAGCTGGCCTTTGGCGCAGCGAAAACCACCCTGCTCAAGGTGCAGCAGGAGATCCGCAAGGGGTGGGGCGATCACGTCAGCATCCAGCTGTTCTCGGCGCCCAAACGCATTGGCGTGGAAGACGCACAAACCGTCCTGGGCCACTGGCTGGGCCTGATTGGTGAAGAGGAAGAAGGCGAGCCTGAGGAGTAATCCGCCCAGCTATTTCCGGGAGCTCGCAGCGTAGCGGCAGATACATGCCAGGGTATCGCTGCGCTCAACGCCAGGCTAGGTCATGAAACGCCCCGCCCATGCGGGGCGTTTTGCATCCGCTGAAGTTGCGCTTGAGCGCTGAGGGGCTAGCCTGCTGGTAGGGGAAATCGAGCGGCAGTGGGCCTGGCACTTTTCTGCAGGCAAAAAAAACCCCGAACTTCGTATGGGGAGGGAGAAGATCGGGGTTTAAGGGTCTGAACCGCTAGGGCGGGGCTCAGATGTCTGCCAACACTTAACACAACAAAGGAGCATCGAAGGGCTTTATGGGCCATTCGTAAACTCTGACCGGGCGTTCAGAACTAAAGTTCAGCGGCCCTTAGATTCCTTTGTTTGGTCTTAATAACAATTAAGACCGCACAGTACTAACTGATAACGGGACGCAGCACCGTCCCGATTCATCAGTGGGCTTCATCCCAATTGTTGCCGACACCGACCTCGACCAGCAGCGGCACATCGAGCTTCACGGTCTCGCCCATCAGCGGGCGAATCTGTGCGCTGACCTGCTCGACCAGATCCTCGCGCACCTCCAGCACCAGTTCATCGTGCACCTGCAGGATCACCCGGGCGTCCAGTCCCGACTCGCTCAGCCACTCGTCCACAGCCACCATGGCCTTCTTGATGATGTCCGCTGCGGTGCCCTGCATCGGCGCGTTGATCGCCGTGCGCTCGGCACCGGCGCGCTCCTGGGGCCGGCTGGACTTGATCGCCGGCAGGTACAGGCGACGGCCGAACAGGGTCTCCACGTAGCCCTGCTCGGCAGCCTGGCGACGGGTGCGGTCCATGTACTCGCGCACACCGGGGTAACGGGCGAAGTAGGTTTCGATATAGGCCTTGGCGGTCTTGCTGTCGACGCCGATGTCCTTGGCCAGCTTCTGCGCGCCCATGCCGTAGATCAGGCCGAAGTTGATGGCCTTGGCGCTGCGCCGCTGGTCATTGCTGACCTGATCGAGCTCGACCTTGAACACTTCCGCGGCAGTCGCGGTGTGCACGTCGAGGTTGTCGCGAAAGGCGTTCATCAGCCCCTCGTCGCGCGACAGGTGGGCCATGATGCGCAGCTCGATCTGCGAATAGTCCGCGGCCACCAGCTTGTAGCCCTTCGGCGCCACGAACGCCTGGCGAATACGCCGGCCCTCGGCGCTGCGGATCGGGATGTTCTGCAGGTTCGGGTCACTGGACGACAGCCGCCCGGTGGACGCCACGGCCTGTTGATAACTGGTGTGGATACGCCCGGTGCGCGGGTTGATCTGCTCCGGCAGACGATCGGTGTAGGTGCTCTTGAGCTTGCTCAGGCTGCGGTACTGCATCAGCACCTTGGGCAGCTCGTAATCCTGCTCGGCCAGCTCGGCGAGCACCGCTTCGGCGGTCGAGGCCTGGCCCTTGGCGGTCTTGCTGATAATCGGCAAGCCGAGCTTTTCATAGAGGATGGCGCCGAGCTGCTTGGGCGAGCCGAGGTTGAATTCCTCGCCGGCCACCTCGAACGCCTGGCGCTCCAGGGCCACCAGCTTCTCGCCCAGTTCCTGGCTATGCTCGCCGAGCAGCTTGGCGTCGACCAGCGCGCCATTGCGCTCGATGCGCGCCAGCACCGGCACCAGCGGGATCTCGATATCGCGCAGCACGCTGGCCAGGCTCGGAATCTCTTCCAGGCGCGCCCACAGGTTCTGGTGCAGGCGCAGGGTCACGTCGGCATCTTCGGCGGCGTACGGGCCGGCCTGCTCCAGGGCGATCTGGTCGAAGGTCAGCTGCTTGGCGCCCTTGCCGGCGATGTCCTCGAAACGGATGGTGCTGTGGCCCAGGTACTTGAGCGACAGGCTGTCCATGTCGTGGCGGGTGGCGGTGGAATCCAGCACGTAGGATTCGAGCATGGTGTCGAACGCCACGCCCTGCACGTTGATCGGCGTGCTGGCATTGGCCAGTACGTTGATGTCGTACTTGGCGTGCTGACCGACCTTGGCCTTGTTCGGGTCTTCGAGAATCGGCTTGAGCGCGCGCAGCACGGCGTCGCGATCGAGCTGCTGTGGCACGCCCATGTAGCTGTGCGCCACCGGCACGTATACCGCTTCGCCCGCCTTGACCGCGAACGACAGGCCGACCAGTTGCGCCTGCTGGGCATCGATGCTGGTAGTTTCGGTATCGAAAGCGATCAGTTCGGCCTGCTTGAGATCCTCCAGCAAGGTATCGAACTCGCCCTGTTCGAGAATGGTGCGGTACTCGCCCGCGACCATGGGCGCCTGATCATCGGTCGCTGCCTGTTGTACGTCGGCGGCGGCTTCGACTGCCGGGACTTCACCCTGTGCTTCGCCCGGCTCGCCGCTGGCCGCCGCACTAGCCGCCGCACTGAACAGGTCGTCGGCCGGCGGTGCGAGTTCCGATTTGACGGTCGCCTTGGCCTTCGGCGCAGCGCTCTTGGTCTGGCGCAGCAACTCGTCCAGCCAGCCCTTGAACTCCAGATCCTCGTAGAGCGGGCGCAGCACATCGATATCCGGCTCGCCGGGCATCAGTTGCGAGCAGTTCAGGTCCAACGGCACGTCCAGCTTGATGGTCGCCAACTGGTAGGAGAGGTAGGCCATCTCGCGGTGCTCCGCGAGCTTGGCGGGCAGCGTCTTGGCGCCGCGGATCGGCAGGCCGGGCACCTTGTCGAGGTTGGCGTAGATCACGTCCAGACCGCCGCCAATGCCGACCAGCAGGCCCAGGGCGGTCTTCTCGCCAACCCCGGGCACGCCGGGAATGTTGTCGATCTTGTCGCCCATCAGCGCCAGGTAATCGATGATCAGCTCGGGGCCGACGCCGAACTTCTCCTTCACGCCTTCGATGTCGTAGACGCTGCCGGTCATGGTGTTGACCAGGGTGACGTGCTTGCACACCAGCTGCGCCATGTCCTTGTCGCCAGTGGAGATCACCACGTCACGGCCTTCGGCGGCGCTCTGCCGGGCCAGGGTGCCGATCACATCGTCGGCCTCCACGCCCTCCACGCACAGCAGCGGCAGGCCAAGGCCGCGCACACTGGCGTGCAGTGGCTCGACCTGCAGACGCAGCTCGTCGGGCATTGGCGGGCGATTGGCCTTGTAGTCGGCGAACAGCTCATCGCGGAAGGTACCGCCCTTGGCGTCGAAGACCACCGCGAAGGGACTGTCCGGGTACTGCCGACGCAGGCTGCGCAGCATGTTGAGCACCCCCTTCACCGCTCCGGTAGGCAGGCCTTTGGAGTTGGTCAGGGGTGGCAGGGCGTGAAAGGCGCGGTACAGATAAGAAGAACCGTCGACCAGGACGAGGGGAGCTTGGCTCATGAGGGCAATCAACCTTTTCGGCGGGCGTGGCGCTAGAATACAAGGCACCGTTGATATCAAAGGGACAAGGTTACCATGGGACCATTCAATCGCCTGATCCTGCTTGCCGCGCTGGCAGCCGTGCCGTTCGCCGCGCAGGCCAGTGATGCGCCCTCGGCCGAGCCCGATGTAACCATCCGCCAGGACGGCGACCGCACCGTGGAGGAGTACCGGGTCAACGGCTTCCTCTACGCCATCAAGGTCACCCCCAAGGGTGGCAAACCCTATTTCCTGGTACGGGCCGACGGCAGCGACGGCAATTTCGTGCGTTCCGATTCGCCGGATATGTTGATTCCGGCCTGGGAAATCTTCAGCTGGTAAGGCAGTCAATTCATGTCGGTGTTCACCCCGCTGCAACGTCCGCAACTGGAAACCTTTCTCGCGCCTTACGGGCTTGGTCGCCTGCTCGACTTTCAAGGCATCGAGGCCGGTAGCGAGAACAGCAATTTCTTCGTCAGCCTGGAACAAGGCGAATTCGTGCTGACCCTGGTCGAGCGCGGGCCAAGCGAGGATCTGCCGTTCTTTATCGAGCTGCTCGATATTCTCCATGATGCCGGGCTGCCGGTGCCCTACGCGCTGCGTACCGACAGCAACGAAGCACTGCGCAGCCTGGCCGGCAAGCCGGCCTTGTTGCAGCCGCGGCTGAGCGGCAAGCACGTGCGCGAGGTCAATGCCCAGCATTGCCATGCGGTGGGCGAGCTGCTGGCGCGCATTCACCTGGCGACCCGCGACCACCCGCTGCAGCGCAAGAGCGACCGCGGCCTGGAGTGGATGCTGCGCGAGGGCAAGGTGCTGGCCACGCACCAGACGCCGGACGCGACGCAGCTGCTCAATGACGCCCTGGCGGAGATCGCTGCCCTGCAGGAGCAGGTGCGCAAATTGCCGCGCGCCAACCTGCACGCCGATCTGTTCCGCGACAACTGCATGTTCGAAGGCACCCACCTGAGTGGGGTGATCGACTTCTACAACGCCTGCTCCGGGCCGATGCTCTATGACCTGGCGATCACCGTGAACGACTGGTGCTCGGACGAGGGCGGCCACCTGGATGAAGGCCGTGCACGCGCGCTGCTGGGCGCCTATGCCGCCCTGCGCCCGTTCACTGCCGCGGAAGCCGAACTCTGGCCAGCCATGCTGCGTATCGCCTGCGTGCGTTTCTGGCTGTCGCGCCTGATCGCCGCCGAAGCCTTTGCCGGGCAGGACGTGCTGATCCACGACCCGGGTGAGTTCCAGCGTCGCCTGGCGGCACGCCAGCAGGTCAGCCTGAGGCTGCCGTTCGCGCTGTAGACGGACGCAATATGTGACTTAATGGTGGCGCCTTGCCCAGGCGCCACTCTTGTTCCCGGCAAACCCCTGCGCCTATGCTGCGGCTCTCAATCGCCGGCCCAGGCGTCGCACATCGCGCCTGTGGCAGGCCTTCATCACCGGCTCGTCCAAGAGCGAGCCAGCTGCACGACAAGGGCCACCATGCGATCACCCCCGCCCCAGCACCCTCGGCGCTCGACGCCTGTCATCTGGGCTCGGCGTGTACTGGGCGCGCTCACCTTGCTGGTGCTTGCCGTGCTGATCTGGAATGCCTGGGACCACCAGGCCTTCATCGCCTGGCGCGAAGAGGCCGGCGTGGTGCCCTTCTTCCTGGCCATGGCGTTGCTGCCTGCGCTCGGCGTACCGATCACGCCATTCTTCATCGTCGCCGGGGCAACCTTCGGCACCTATGTGGGCCTTGCCGGCAGCGCCGTCGCCCTGTCGGGCAACCTGGTGCTCTGCTACTGGATCGCCCGCAGCGGCCTGCGCCCATGGCTCGCCCGGCTGCTGGCGCGCACGCGCTATGAGATCCCCGATTTCGAAAAGGACGATGGCGCGTTGCGTTTCGCGCTGCTGGTCAAACTGGCTCCGGGCGTGCCGATCTTCATCAAGCACTACCTGCTGGGCATGGCCGGCGTGCCGTTCTGGATCTACTTCGGGGTCTCGGGGTTGATCACCGGGATCTACGCCGTCGGCTTCGTGGTGCTCGGCGAATCGCTGCTCGAACATGACCTGGGCAACGGTGCCATAGCCGTCGCCGTGCTGGCCGTGGCGGGCCTGGCGATCTACCTGTGGCGCCGGCGCATGGCGGGCCGGCAAGCCGCTCGCTGAGTGCCGGCGCCACGCCCCACGGGCAACATGGCCGTGCACAAGGCCGCTGACCAGACCCGCCTGATCGATCGCTCAGGGCGAGGCCCTAGAGCTTGCCGAGGCAGCCGCTGAAACCATCGGCCAGGGTCTGCAGCATGGCTTGGTAACCGCCGGCATCAACGGGCGCGGCGCTGCCCATGGCATCCAGCTCGGCCAGCGTCGTCGGCAGCCCCGCGGTCAGCGTTTCGGCCAGGCGCGGGCGCAGCGGTGGCTCGCTGAACACGCAGCTCGGCCCGGCTTCCTGCAAACGCTCGCGCATGGCCGCCACATGACGAGCGCCCGGCTGCACTTCGCCGGCGACGCTGAACACGCCGACATGCTTGAGGCCATAGGTGGCCTCGAAATAATCGAAGGCTTCGTGGAACACGAAATAGGGCTTGCCGGCCAGCGGCGCGAGTTGCGCCTGCAGGCGTGGCTCCAGGGCATCCAGGCGCTTGCCGAACGCTGCCAGGTTGGCCTGGTAACGCGCCGCGTTGGCCGGGTCGGCCTCGGCGAGATCCGCCGCCATGCGTGCAGCGATCACCCGGGCATTGGCCGACGACAGCCACAGGTGGGCGTCCAGGCTGCCGGGGCGATGGTCATGGTCGTGCTCGTCAGGCGCTGCCTGGGCCTGTTCAGCCTCATGGCCACCGTGATCGTGATCGTGATCGTGATCGTGATCGTGATCGTGGCCATGCTCCTCGCCGAAATGCCGCAATGTCATGCCCGGCAGGCTCTGCACGGCCACGCTGGGCTTCTCGCGGGTGGCCAGCACACGGGGCATGAAGCTCTCCATGTCCGGGCCGATCCAGTACAGCAGGTCCACTTCCTGCACCCGGCGCATGTCGGAGGGACGCAACGCGTAATGGTGCGGCGATGCGCCCGGCGGCAACAGCGCTTCCGGCTCGCCCACGCCGTCCTGCACCGCGGCGGCGATCAGTTGCAGAGGCTTGATGCTGGTCAGCACGCGCACCTCGGCCTGGGCAGTACCTACTGCGAGCAGCAGGAAGGAGAACAGCAACGAAAACGGGGAAAGCAGGCGCGGCAACATAGGCAAAAGTGTCGATCAAAAGCGAAAGGAGGTAATACAATAACATCTCCTTCCACCTTTCGTCGAAGCATCCTGACGGGCAGGCGGGCCCATGCGTGGCGCCGAATGGTCGATGCGTAATAGAATAACGTCCTACGTTTCGAGGCCCACGCCATGTACAAACCCGTCAGCGTCGTGCCGCCACTGGCATCGCGCCCCCATGATCACTCCCATTGCGTCAGCCATGCGCTGGCCGAGGCCGAGGCCATCTGCGCGCGCCAGGGCCTGCGCCTGACCGCCCTGCGCAAGCGTGTGCTGGAGCTGGTCTGGGCCAGCCACAAACCGTTGGGCGCCTACGACATTCTCGGTGTGCTCAGCGAAGAAGACGGCCGCCGCGCCGCGCCCCCCACGGTCTACCGCGCCCTGGATTTCCTGCTGGAAAATGGCCTGGTGCACCGCATCGCCTCGCTGAATGCCTTTGTCGGCTGCAGCCACCCGGCCCACGCACACCAGAGTCAGTTCCTGATCTGCCGCAACTGCAGCGCTGCCGTGGAGCTGGAGCAGACCGCCATCAGCGACGCCATCGTGCGCGGCGCCAAGGGCGTCGGCTTCGTAGTGGAAAGCCAGACCGTCGAAGTCGTCGGCCTGTGCGCAGGCTGCCAGGGCAGCAAATGAGCGATGCACTGATTCGCCTCGAAGGCGTGACCGTCGGTTTCTCCGGGCAGACCGTGCTGGACAAGGTCGCGCTGACCATCAACCCCGGCGAGATCGTCACCCTGATCGGCCCCAACGGTGCCGGCAAGACCACCCTGGTGCGCGCCGTGCTCGGCCTGCTCAGCGCGGACAGCGGCACGGTATGGCGCAAACCCAAGCTGCGCATCGGCTATATGCCGCAGAAGCTGCATGTCGACCCGACCCTGCCGCTCAGTGTGCTGCGCTTCCTGCGCCTGGTACCGGGCGTGGATCGTGCCCGCGCCCAGGCCGCGCTGGCCGAGGTGGGCGCCAGCCAGGTGCTCGACAGCCCGCTGCAGGGCATTTCCGGTGGCGAGCTGCAGCGCGTGCTGCTGGCCCGTGCGCTGCTGCGCGAACCCCAGCTGCTGGTACTCGACGAGCCGGTGCAGGGCGTCGACGTGGCCGGCCAGGCCGAGCTGTACCGGCTGATCACCCGCCTGCGCGACCGTCACGGCTGCGGCGTGCTGATGGTTTCCCATGACCTGCACCTGGTGATGAGCACCACCGACCAAGTGGTGTGCCTGAACCGCCACGTGTGCTGCTCGGGTCATCCGGAGCAGGTCAGCTTCGACCCGGCCTTCGTCGAGCTGTTCGGTCGCGACGCCCAGAGCCTGGCCGTCTACCACCACCACCATGACCACGAGCACGACCTCACTGGCGGCGTGGTCAGCGACAAACCGTGCCTGACCATTCATGGCCAGGTGCGCCCCCACGTACATGGAGATGGCTGCAAGCATGGCTGATTTTCTGCTCAACGCCCTGCTCGCCGGCTTAGCCCTGGCACTGGTCGCCGGCCCCCTGGGCTCCTTCGTGGTGTGGCGGCGCATGGCCTATTTCGGCGACACCCTGTCCCATGCTGCCTTGCTCGGCGTGGCGCTGGGCCTGATGCTGGACGTCAACCCGACCTTCGCGGTGACCGTCGGCTGCGTGCTGCTGGCGATCCTGCTGGTCACCCTGCAGACCCGCCAGCCTCTTGCCAGCGATACCCTGCTCGGGATACTCGCCCATAGCACGCTGTCGCTGGGCCTGGTGGTGCTGAGCTTCATGCGCGATGTACGCATCGACCTGATGGGCTACCTGTTTGGCGACCTGCTGGCGGTAAGCCCCATGGATCTTGCCTGGATCCTCGCCGGCAGCGCCCTGGTGCTGGTGCTGCTGGTGCTGATGTGGCGGCCGCTGCTGGCGATCACCGTGCACGAGGAGCTGGCCCGGGTCGAGGGCCTGCCAGTGGCAGCGATCCGCCTGGGTCTGATGCTGCTGATCGCCATCGTCATCGCCGTGGCCATGAAGATCGTTGGCGTGCTGCTGATCACCTCGCTGCTGATCATTCCCGCCGCCGCGGCCCAGCGCCATGCCCGCACGCCCGAACAGATGGCCTTTGGTGCCAGCCTGCTGGGCATCATTGCGGTGTGTTGTGGTCTGAGCCTGTCGTGGTTCAAGGACACGCCAGCCGGGCCGTCGATCGTGGTGTCGGCCGCCAGCCTGTTCCTGCTGAGCTTTCTGCTGCCACGCCGCAAGGCCTGACGCACCCGCCGTGATGGCACATTTGGTGGCCCGCCGGCCGCCGTGTAGAATTGCGTATTTTTTGCACAAACCGAGACCCGCAGCCATGACATCGTTCCCTTTACGCTGCGCTGCCCTGGCCGTGCTGGCCCTGCTGACCGCTGGCTGCCAGAGCCAACAGGCAGCCGAGCCGGCGCCAGCCCCGGCTGCAGCAGCACCGGCGCCCGGCGCCCAGGAGCAGTTCGACGCGCACCTGGCCGCCGGGCAATTGGCCGAGGCCGAAGCCCAGCTGCAGATTCTGCAGGCAGACAATGACCCCGCGGCACTGCTGCAGGCCCAGCGCCAGCTCTCCGAGGCCTACCTGCAGGCAGGCCAGAAGGCCCTGGAAGCCGGCGACCTGGACAAGGCCGCCAAATCCCTGGCCCACGCGCGCACCCTTATGCCCAAGGCGCCGGCTCTGACCACCGGGCTGGATGGCGCCATTGGCAAGGCCCGCCAAGCCGAACTGAGCGCCGTCGAGCAGGCCCGTCAGGCCGGTGAACAGGCCCAGGCCGCACGCCAGGAGCAACTGCGCCTGCTGCGCCAGGCTGCCGAAGCCCAAGCCGCCGCCAGCCGCGCGGCCGATGGCGCTTCGGCGCAGGTGCCGGCGCAACTGATCGACCCGGCGGCCAAGCGCAGCGACGTCAGCCTGGCGATGCTCGACAGTCGCGACGAGGCGGCGCTGTTCGAGCGCCTGGATGCCGTGGCCGCCGATATCGTGGCCTTCGACCGCAGCGTGCAGATCCAAGTGCGCAGCGCCGAGGACCTGCGCCGCGTGACGGCTCTGCTCGAAGCGCGGGTGATGAAGCTCGACCCGACCTTCAAACTTGCGCTCAGCCATGCCGTCAAACCGGTTCAGGTGCCGCGCCTGGTCCTGCGCCCGCGGAGCCAGTGAGGCTCTGAGTGAGGCGGTAGTTATAGCTTTTTAGATATAAACATAGGCCTACAAAGATTTTTGAGGTCTAACGAGCGCCGGGTAAACTGGCCATCCATTCATGCCTATCCGGCAAAACGAAGAACCCAAAAGGTTTAACGCGTGATCGACTTTCATCAGGTTCACAAGGCGTACCGCGTCAGTGGCCGCGATATCCCCGCCCTGCAACCCTGCGACCTGCATATCGAACGTGGCGAAGTGTTCGGCATCATCGGTCATTCCGGCGCGGGCAAGAGCACCCTGCTGCGCCTGATCAACCGCCTCGAAGAGCCCTCTGGCGGACGCATCGATATCGATGGCGTGAACGTTACCGCCCTGGGCGCCGACGGCCTGCGCAAATTCCGCCAGCAAGCGGGCATGATCTTCCAGCACTTCAACCTGTTGTCCTCCAAGACCGTCGCCGCCAACGTCGGCATGCCGCTGAAACTGGCGGGTGTGCCGGCCCGGGAAATCGAGCAGCGCGTCGCTGCCTTGCTCGAGCGCGTAGGCCTCAAGGACCACGCCAACAAGTACCCGGCGCAGCTCTCCGGCGGCCAGAAGCAGCGCGTTGGCATTGCCCGCGCCCTGGCCACCCGGCCGAAGATTCTGCTCTGCGACGAGGCCACCAGCGCCCTCGACCCGCAAACCACCGCCGCGGTGCTGCAGCTGCTGGCCGAGATCAACCGCGAGCTGGGCCTGACCATCGTGCTGATCACCCACGAGATGGACGTGATCCGCCGCGTCTGCGACCGCGTGGCGGTCATGGATGCCGGGGTGATCGTCGAACAGGGCCCGGTCGCCGAGGTGTTCCTGCATCCGCAACACGCCACCACCAAGCGTTTCGTGCAGGAAGCCGAGCATGTCGACGAGAACGACCAGCGCGACGACTTCGCCCATGTGCAGGGGCGCATCCTGCGCCTGACCTTTATCGGCGAGTCCACCTACTCGCCGGTTCTCGGCCAGGTCGCCCGGGAAACCGGGATCGACTACAGCATCCTTGCCGGGCGCATCGACCGCATCAAGGACACGCCCTACGGCCAGTTGACCCTGGCGCTGACCGGCGGCGACATCGACGCCGCCCTCGCCCGCTTCGAAGCGGCTGACGTGCACCTGGAGGTCCTGCGCTGATGGAAACCTTATTGCCCAACGTCGACTGGCTGGAAATCTGGCAGGCCAGCCTCGATACCCTGAACATGCTCGGCGGCTCCATGCTGTTCACCGTGCTGTTCGGCCTGCCCCTCGGTGTGCTGCTGTTTCTCACCGGCCCGCGGCAGATGTTCGAACAGAAAGGCCTCTACGCGGCGATCTCGCTGGTGGTCAACGTGTTGCGCTCGGTGCCGTTCGTGATCCTGCTGATCCTGCTGATCCCGGTCACGGTGGTGATTACCGGCACCTCACTGGGCGTCGCCGGAGCCATCCCGCCGCTGGTGGTCGGTGCCACGCCATTCTTCGCGCGCCTGGTGGAAACCGCCCTGCGCGAGGTCGATCGCGGCATCATCGAGGCGACCCAGGCGATGGGTGCCAGCACCCGGCAGATTATCTTCAACGCCCTGCTGCCCGAGGCCCTGCCGGGTATCCTGGCGGCCATCACCGTCACCGCCATCACTCTGGTGTCCTACACCGCGATGAGCGGCCTGATCGGCGGTGGCGGCCTGGGCGACCTGGCGGTGCGTTACGGCTACCAGCGTTATCAGCCGGACGTGATGTTCGTGACCGTGGCGCTGCTGGTGGTGCTCGTACAGATTCTGCAAACCATCGGCGACCGTCTGGTGGTGCATTTTTCCCGTAAATAAAACAGCTGGAAGGGCCAGCGGCAGTTAGCCGCCACGCCACCTCACTTCAAGGAGTCAACGATGAAAAAACTGCTCACTGCCCTGGCTGTCGTCGCAGCCTTCTCCAGCGCCGCCCAGGCTGAAACCCTGCGCGTCGCCGCCTCGGCCGTCCCGCACGCCGAGATCCTGAATTTCGTCAAACCGGCCCTGGCCAAGGAAGGCGTGGAGCTGGACGTCAAGGTCTTCACCGACTACGTGCAACCCAACGTACAGGTCGCCGAGAAGCGCCTGGACGCCAACTTCTTCCAGCACCAGCCGTACCTGGACGAGTTCAACAAGAGCCGTGGCACCAGCCTGGTCAGCGTCGCTGGCGTGCACGTCGAGCCGTTCGGCGCCTACTCCAGCAAGATCAAGGACCTCAAAGAGCTGCCGCAAGGCGCCAACGTGGTAATCCCCAACGACGCCACCAACGGCGGCCGCGCCCTGCTGCTGCTGCAGAAAGCCGGCGTGATCACCCTCAAGGATCCGAGCAACATCCTCTCCACCCCGAAGGACATCGCCGAGAATCCGAAAGGCATCAAGGTGCGTGAACTGGAAGCCGCGACCCTGCCGCGCGTGCTGACCCAGGTCGACCTGGCGCTGATCAACACCAACTACGCCCTGGAAGCCAAGCTGAACCCCACCGAGGACGCCCTGGCCATCGAAGGCAGCGACTCGCCGTACGTCAACATCCTGGTGACCCGTGAAGACAACAAGGACAGCCCGGCCGTGCAGAAGCTGGTCAAGGCGCTGCACAGCGACGAGGTGAAAGCCTTCATCCTGGAGAAATACAAAGGCGCGGTGGTTCCGGCGTTCTGATTGCCGTACTACCCCCTGCTGCAACCGATGCCGCGGAGCCTTCACGCTACGCGGCATTTTCATTTCTGCGCCCCGGGGCGCTCACTCGGAGCGGATAAACCGCAGCACGCCGGCCTGCCGCGATGCGCCGCCGCTGGGGTCATCCTTGGGGTGGGCGATGCCATCGCTGACCGGCACTTCGGCGAAATCGAACGGGCTGATGCCTTCGAGGCAGGCGGCGTTGACGCCATACTGATCCGGGTTGGAGCGGCGCTGATGGTGGGTGTAGATACCGCAGCGCGAGCAGAAGAAGTGCTGAGCGCTTTTGGTATTGAAGCGATAGACCGTCAGCAGGTCTTCACCCTGCAGGATACGGAAGTCGGCCAGCTCGGCCGAAACCGCCACCGCACCGCGCATCCGGCAATAGGAGCAGTTGCAGCGCCGCGCGCTGTGCAGACCATCGCTGAGCGTCACCTGAAAGCGCACGCCGCCGCAATGGCAGGCACCCTTGATCTCGCCGATATCCTTGTTCATCGGTCACACCTCCGCTCGACTGAAAACTTCATCATAGGTGGGTTCGGCCAGGCATTGCAGCAGCCAGTCCAGGGCGGGCTGGCGCTGGGCGCGGCGCAGAATCGCCACCAGCTCGCGGTGGAAGGTCAGCTCGCCCAGTTCCAGCACGCGCAGCGTCTGCGGCCGCTGGCACCACAGGCCGGCGCGGGGGATCAGCGACACGCCCAGGCCGCACTCGACCATGCGCACGATGGCTTCCAGTTCATCCAGTTCCAACGCCTCGTGGGGCGTCAGCCGTTGTTCGCGCAAGAAGCGCTCGACCTGACGGCCGCCAAAAGAGCGCCGGTCGTAGCGCACGAAGGGCTGTTCGCGCAGCAGCTGCAGCGGGTCATCGCCGGTCATGCCGGGCGGTGCGATCAGCACGAAGGGCTCGCGGGCCAGTCCGATCTGCAGCAGCTCCTTGGGCACCTCGAACGGCGGGCGGATCAGCACCGCCAGGTCCAGCTCGCCGGCATCCACCTGGCCGAGCAGGTCGAGGGAAACGCCGGGCACCAGTTTCAACTCCACCCGCGCGGCCTGGGTACGAAAACGCACCAGGGCCTCGGGCAACAGCCCGGTCTGCACGCTGGCAATTGCACCGATCCTCAGCTCACCCTGCCATTCCTCGAGTGCAGTCGGCAGCGCCATCTGCGCATACAGGCCAAGCATCTGCTCGGCTAGCGGCAAGGCGTGGCGCCCGCCAGCGCTGAGTACCGCACTGCGCCCACTGCGGTCGAACAGGCGTACACCGAGGCTTTGCTCAAGTACACGCATCTGCGCGCTGACAGCGGACTGGGTGAGGCCCACCCGCAGGCCGGCAGCAGCGAAAGTGCCGTAGCGGGCCACGGCGACGAAGGTTTTCAATTCGCGAAGCATTGATCGATTTCTTTTGAGCTGGACGGCAAGAATATTCGCTTTTAATCAAAATTCTTGCATCTAGAATCGACCGATACCGACCTGAGGAGCGCTCACATGGCATTGTCCCCGTTTCACCTGGCCATTCCCGTCTACGACCTGGCCGCCGCCCGGCATTTCTATGGCGAGGTGTTCGGCTGCGCCGAAGGCCGCAGTAGCGATCACTGGGTGGACTTCGACTTCTTCGGCCACCAGTTGGTGATCCACGAAGCGCCGAAGATGCCGCACCAGGAGTCGGCCATCAGCAACCCGGTGGATGGCCATGACGTACCAGTGCCGCACTTTGGGGTGATTCTCGACTGGCCAACCTGGGAAGCCCTGGCGCAGCGTCTACAGGCGCGCGAAACGGCGTTCGTGATCGAGCCTTACATCCGCTTCAAGGGCCAGGTCGGTGAGCAGGCCACCATGTTCCTCCTCGACCCCTGCGGCAACGCCCTGGAGTTCAAGGCGTTCAAGGACATGAGCCAGCTGTTCGCCAAATAGATTGGGAGTCGATGGGTTTCACCTACGCGGCCCGACCCATCCTGCGGATCTGCGCGGACCCCGTAGGATGGGTGAAACCCATCAATGCAACCCGCGGTAATCCGTATCCCCCGCAATTACTCCCCCGCCGCCATATCCACCTCCTCCGCCCACCCCCAATCTTGCGGATACACGCCACGCTGCACATACGCGTGAAACGACGAATGCGGCCAATCACGCACCCGCTCCACCAACCCATGCTTGACCGGATTGTGATGGATGTAATCCATATGCCGCCGCCAATCCTCCTCATCCCGGATAGCGTGTTCCCAGAATCGACGTTGCCAGACGCCACGTTCACCTTTCTCGATCTGGCTTTGGCGCAAATCCGCAGGGAGCGGAATCTGTCGGGAGAACTCACCCTTGATCCGTCGCAGCCGATTGGAGAAATCACTGTCGCCTTCAGGTAGGCGCATCAATAAGTGGCAGTGCTCCGGCAGCACCACCCAGGCCTGTAGTGCGAAGGGCGCGCGTTGCTGTTCCTGGTGGATGCTCTGGCGCAGAGCGTCGATATGGGAGACCAGCCAACCCTGACGACGATCGGCGAGAACCAAAGTGAAGAAGTAGATGCCACTTGCGCGGTAGTGACGACGGTAGTTGGTCATCAACGTTCCCTTCCTTGGGGCGTTTTGGGTGCAGTGATGGAGCTGATGGGTTTCACCCATCCTACGAGCTGCCAGATAAAAAATGGGACCCGATGGGTCCCATTTTTTATTCGCTGCCGACCAGCCCCGGTAGCTGCGCCGCCAGTTTGTCGATATTGATCGGCGCGCGGATAAAGCCGCGCTGGGTGCCGTCCGGACCGATGATGGCGAGGTTGCCGCTGTGGTCGACGGTGTAATTTTCCTTGCTGGTATCGGCCGGAATGTAGGGAATGCTCACCGCGTTGGAGAGTGCCTGGATGGTGTCCGGCTCGCCGGTCAGGCCCATGAAGCCGGCGTTGAAGTAGCCCAGGTACTTCTTCATCTGCTCCGGTGTGTCGCGGGCCGGGTCGACGCTCACCAGCACGATGCGCAGGTTGTTCCAAGCCTGCTCCGGGATCTGCGTGCGCAGTTGGCGCAGCTGCGCCAGGGTCGCCGGGCAGATGTCCGGGCAGAAGGTGTAGCCGAAGAACAGCAGGCTCCACTGATCCTTGAGCTGGCCGGTGGAAAAGCTCTGGCCGTCCTGGTCGAGGAAATCCAGGGCGGGAACCTGGCGCTGCTGGGGCAGCATGACGATGCCGGCGTCGAGCAGCGCCGCGGCGTCGTTGGACTTGCCGCGCAGTGCCTGGCTGGCGATCAGGCCGAGCGCCAGGGCAACGGCAGCGATAAGGGCGAATACGATGAGGTGCTTGCGAGTCATGGCGGCCACGCTGGTCAGGGTGAAGGGTATCGCCCTGGATGACCCGACGCCCCGGCTTCGCGGGGAAGCTGTGCCTGGGGGCGGCACAGGGATCGGCCATCTGGCGATGCGCAGCGGGAAAAGGTACCAGATACGCGGCGCCAGGTGGCCGTTTACGCCTGCGGCGGGCTGTCACGCGCCGACCGCAGGCCTGCCTCAGGCCGTCGCGCGGCGCATGCTCAGCGCACGGCCCTCGAGCCGGCGGGTCAGGCCATGGCGTTCGATCAGCAGCGCACCACCCTGCTGCTCGGCGGCACGGCCCCAGTCATCGAGCAGCTCCATGCAGGCATGGTCGACATAGCTGAGGTTGTCGAGCGGCACATGCAGGCGGGTGGTCGGCGCAATGCCTTCCAGCACGCTGGCCAGGTGCGGCACCTTGAGGAAGGTCGCCGAGCCGGTCAGGCGCAGCTCCGCTTCGTCGGGGCCGATCTCGCTGAGGCTGACCTTCAGGCGCGAGGCCTTGCCGGCCAGCTTGACCAGGGTCAGGGCGAAACCGATCAGTACGCCGGTCAGCAGGTCGACGGCGACGATGCCCAGGGCGGTAGCCGCGTAGATGAACACCGGGGCGCGGCCATAGCGGCCCAGGCTGCGGATGGCCTTGATGTCGACCAGCTTGAAGCCGGTGTAGACCAGCACGCCACCCAGGCAGGCGACCGGGATGCTCTGCAGCACAGCCGGCAGCAGCATGACGAAGGCCAGCAGCCAGGCACCGTGGAAGATGGTCGACAGGCGGGTGCGGGCGCCGGCCTGGACGTTGGCCGAGCTGCGCACGATCACCCCGGTCATCGGCAGCGCACCGAGCACGCCACAGAGCATGTTGCCGATACCCTGCGCGGACAGCTCACGATCCAGGTTGGAGCGCGGGCCGTTGTGCATGCGATCCACCGCCGCCGCGGACAGCAGGGTTTCGGCGCTGGCGATAAAGGCCACCACCACCGCCGCCAGGATGATCTGCGGGTTGGCCAGGTTGAACAGGTCCGCCGGTTGTATCCAGTCGATGGCATCGCTCAGGTTTGCCGGTACCTCGACCCGCGCCACACCCAGGCCCAGCCACAGGCTGATCAGGGTCATCAGCGTCACGCCGATCAGCGCGCCGGGCAGAAAGCGCAGGCCCTGGGGGCGCAGCTTGTCCCACAGGAACATGCAGCTGATGGTGCCGAAACCCAGCAACGCCGCCGCCAGGGCACTACCGCCACCGAGGCCGGGGATGGCCCGGCGCAGGGTGTCGGGGAACGCCAGCAGGTTGTCCAGGCCGGACGCCTGGGGCTTGACGTCGAACATCACGTGAAACTGCGAAAGCACGATGAGGATGCCGATACCGGCGAGCATGCCGTACACCACCGCCGGTGCGGTGACGCGGAACCAGCAGCCCAGGCGCAGGCGCCCGGCAACCAGTTGCAGCAGGCCGGCGAGCAGCAGGATCGGCCCGAGCATGGCGATGCCATGGGTGCGTACCAGTTCGAACACCAGTACCGCCAGGCCGGCAGCCGGGCCGCTGACCTGCAAGGGCGAGCCGGCCAGCCAGCCGACCACCAGGCCACCGATGATACCGGTGATCAGGCCCTTGGCCGGCGGCATGCCGGAAGCGATGGCGATCCCCATGCACAGTGGCAGGGCGACGAGAAATACCACGATGGATGCCAATGCATCCCGGGGTAGAGCGGCTTTGAATGAAGCGAGGGTCATGGTGCGGTCTCCTGCAGATCCAGCGCACGAAAAGTCATGACGATGAGCGAGGGCTCACCATCAGCAGGTGTAAGGCAGTCAAAACCCAAGAGGCTTGTTGCAGGGCAAGCCAGCAACAAGCCCGAAAACGGCTGTCGATTGTGGGCGGTTAATCCGCGGGTCGATTCATGGCCACCGGGTGACGTCCTGTCGTAAGTGTTCACGAGGCCAGGTAGCGGGCTCGCGGGCTGGCGCTAGGGGTGGTTTCGCCATCGAGGGGCAGGAACTCGCCACGCTCGGCGTCGTACGCCTTGATGGTGCAGTTCTCGATGTCGTAGACCCAGCCATGAATGAACAGCTGACCGCTGGCCAGCCGTGCCGCTACCGATGGGTGAGTGCGCAGGTGATCGAGTTGCGCTACCACGTTCTCTTCGGTCAGTACGCCCAGGGTGGAGTGATCGGCGCAGCCACAGTTATCGGCCACCACGGTCTTGGCCACTTCGGCGTGGCGCAGCCAGGCCTTGACCGTCGGCATGCGCTCGATGCTCTGTGGGTTGAGCACCGCCTTCATGGCGCCACAGTCGGAATGGCCACAGATGATGATGTGCTGCACGCCCAGGCCCATCACCGCATATTCGATGGCGGTGGAAACGCCGCCGTTCATCTGGCCATAGGGCGGCACCACGTTGCCGACGTTACGGGTCACGAACAGCGAGCCGGGGTCACTCTGGGTGATCAATTCGGGAACGATGCGCGAATCCGCGCAGGTGATGAACATGGCCTGCGGGCTTTGCTGGCGGGCCAGTTTGCTGAACAGCTCGCGCTGCTCGGGGAAGACATCGTTGCGAAAACGCTGAAAGCCATCAAGCAGGGTCTGCAGGGCCTCGTCTGCACGCTGCTTGCCGGCTGCGGTGGGTGTGGCGGATCGAATGGAACGGATGCGCTCGCTCATGGTGCCTCCTGGTTTTCAGTCGTGATATTGACTTGCCATCTAGTGGCAGTTTGCTTCGTGACTATCTGGTCACATCGCAGACGAACTTAACCATAAAGGCTTAAACCAACCTTAATCGCAAGAAATGCGGCAGATATCGATAGCGTATTTGTAACTGCATGCCACGCTGGCCAGATCGGGAAACCCAGCAAGCAACCGCTCTAGAACGGGCGTTATAACGACCCATCTAAAAACGCACAGATGTCCTGCGTGTTACAGCGCGGTGCCGTTCATCAGCAAGCAGGCACGCGGCAATAGTCATCAGCCGGGAGGATCGGCAGCTCGCACACGCCTGTGTGCGAGCTGCCTGGGGGTGCCTTGCAGCGGTCAGCCGCGGTGACGGCCGCGGAAGAAGTCGATCAGGCCCTGGGTGGAGCCGTCCTCGGCGGCGACTTCGTCGCTGCCGACCATGCGCGAGTAGACGCCCTTGCCCAGCTCCTTGCCGAGTTCGACGCCCCACTGGTCGAAGGCGTTGTTGCCCCAGATGACGCTCTGCACGAACACCTTGTGCTCGTACATGGCGATCAATGCGCCGAGGCGGCGGGGGCTGACGCGCTCCATCACCAGGGTATTGCTCGGCCGGTTGCCGGGAATCACCTTGTGCGGTGCCAGGCGCTGCACGTCGTCTTCGCTCATGCCCTTGGCACGCAGTTCGGCCTCGGCCTCCTCGCGGGACTTGCCGAGCATCAGCGCCTGGCTCTGCGACAGGCAGTTGGCGTACAGCCACTGGTGGTGGTCGGCAACCGGGTTGTAGCTGCTCACCGGGACGATGAAATCCGCCGGGATCAGCTGGGTGCCCTGGTGCAGCAACTGGTGGTAGGCGTGCTGGCCGTTACAGCCCACACCGCCCCAGATCACCGGCCCGGTGGCGACGCTGACCGGCTGGCCATCGCCACGCACGCTCTTGCCGTTGGACTCCATGTCCAGCTGCTGCAGGTGCTTGGTGATGTTACGCAGGTAGTGGTCGTACGGCAGGATGGCGTGGCTCTGGGCATTCCAGAAGTTGCCGTACCACACCCCGAGCAGGGCCAGCAGCACCGGCATGTTCTCCTCGAACGGCGCGGTCTTGAAGTGCTCGTCCATGCGGTAGGCGCCAGACAGCAGCTCCTTGAAGTTGGACATGCCGATGGACAGCGCAATCGGCAGGCCGATGGCCGACCACAGCGAATAGCGGCCGCCCACCCAGTCCCACATCGGGAAGATGTTTTCCTCGCGGATACCGAAGCTCACTGCCGCCTCGCGGTTGCTCGACACGGCGATGAAGTGGCGGTACAGCTCGGCCTCCGAACCGCCCTGGGCCAGGTACCAGCCACGCGCCGCCTGGGCGTTCTTGAGGGTTTCCAGGGTGCCGAAGGACTTCGACGAGACGATGAACAGGGTGGTCTCGGCGCGCAGCTTGGCGACCAGTTCGTGGAATTCGCTGCCGTCGATATTGGCCAGGTAGTGGCAACGCACGCCGCGCTGGGCGAACGGCAGCAGCGCCTCGGAGACCAGTTGCGGGCCGAGGAAGGAGCCGCCGATGCCGATGTTCACCACGTCGGTGATCGGCTTTTCGGTATAGCCGCGCCACAGGCCATTGTGGATGCGCCCGACCAGCTCGGTCATCTGCTGCAGCACGCGCTGCACCTCGGGGATGATGTCGACGCCGTCGACCTCCACCTTGTCGCCCAGCGGGCGGCGCAGTGCGGTGTGCAGGGCCGGGCGCTGCTCGGTGTTGTTGAGCAGCTCGCCGTCGAACAGCGCGCGGATGCCCTTCTCCAGCCCCACTTCACGGGCCAGGTTGACCAGCAGCTCGCGGGTCTCGGTGTTGATCAGGTTCTTCGAGTAATCCAGAAACAGCCCGCAGCCACTCAGGCTGAAGGTCTCGAAGCGCTTGGGGTCGGCGGCGAAGGCCTGGCGCATGCTGAAACTGGCGAGGCGCTCGCGGTGGGCAACCAGGGCCTGCCAGCTCGGCAGTTGGGTGACATCCAGCGATGAAGAAAGGTACGGCATGAAGACTCCTTGGTTCGGACCAGCCTCCTGGCCCTGCGAATTCGATTGCATGCCGTTGAATGCGCGGCGGTGGCAAATACTGCGTTGAAAATTGCCTGAAGCGCCTCCATCCCCTCAACGGCCTGTTATTGCACCAGCTCATGCCGATACGGCAGTTGCGGGCCAACCCGTGAACAGGTCAGCGCCGCCGCCTGCACGGCAAAATCGAGCATCGCAGCGAGCGCCTCGCGCGACAATGCCGCCAGCCCAGCCGGGCTGTCCAGGCCGTGCTGCACCAGGTAGGCGATGATCGCCGCCTGGAAGGTATCGCCGGCGCCCACGGTGTCACGGGTGACCACCTGGCGTGCCGGGACCGACCAGTGCCCGTGCTGCCGGCTGAACACGCTCCCCCCTTCGCTGCCGCGGGTCAGGAACACCACCTGGCAACGCAGGGCCAGCCAGCGCTCGATGCTCGTCGACGGGGGGACGCCGGGATACAGCAGCTCCAGGTCCTCCTCGCTGACCTTGATCAGATGCGCGTGGGCGGCAAAAGATTCAATTCGCTGCCGCCAGCGTTCGATATCGGGCGCCGGATTGAGGCGCACGTTGGGATCCAGGCTGATCAGCCGCCGCCCGCTCTCGCGTTCGACCAGCGCCAGCAGGGTGTCGCCAACCGGTGGCACCACCAGCGAATAGGAGCCCACATGCAGGCCGGTCACCTGCTCATCCAGCACCGGCAGGTGCTCGACCAGCAGCTGGCGATCGGCGCAGCCTTCGCCGCGGAACATGTACTGCGGCGAGCCCTGGGCATCCAGGGCGACCATGGCCATGGTGGTCGGCGCGTCACTGGCGACCAGGTAACGGTCGCTGACGCCCTCCTCACTCAGCACCTGGCGCAGGCGCTGGCCGAGGTAGTCGCTGGAAATACCGCCCAGCAGCGCCGACTCGACGCCCAATCGGCGCAAACCGACCGCCACGTTGAAGGGCGAGCCGCCGGCCAGGGCCTTGAAATTCAGCTCGCTGCTGCGCTCGCCGGGGTTGCAGAAGAAATCGAACAGGGCTTCGCCGCATACCAGGTACATGGGATCTCCGCGTCACGGAACAGGCGCATTCGCGCTGGGAAAGGACCGGCGGCAGCGCCACCGGATCGGATTATTGCAGCCGGCGCACGTGCTCGCGATAGCGCTGGTAGACGCCCTCGTAGGCGCGGCTGCGCAATTCGTCGGGCTGGGCACCACGGCTGTGATCGAAACGCACGCAACGCTCGCACAGCGTGTCTAGAGTCAGCACCTCGCCATGTTGATGGCTGACGCACCAGGCCGCCTGAATCGCCGCGCCAAGCGCCGCCGCCTCGGTGTGCTGCGGGCAGGCCACCGGAGCGCCCATGATGTCGGCGACGATCTGCCGCCAGGTCGCGCTCTTCGCGCCACCACCGATCAGGCGGATGCCGTCGCTGCGAATGCCACTGGCGCGCAGCAGGTCGAGGCCGTAGCGCAGGCCGAAGGTGGTGCCCTCCACCACCGCACGGCAGAGGTTGGCGCGGGTCAGGTTGTCCGCCGTCAGGCCATGCAGGCTGGCGGTGGCCTGGGGCAATGCCGGCACCCGTTCGCCGTTGAGGAACGGCAGCATCAGTACGCCCCCGGCACCGATCGGCGCCTCGCCGACCAGGGCGCCGAAGGTCTCGACATCCAGGCCCAGCAGGTCGCGGATCGCGCCGCTGGCGTTGGTCAGGTTCATGGTGCAGATCAGCGGCAGCCAGCCGCCGGAGGACGAGCAGAAGGTCGCCACCTGCGGGTGCGGGCTGACCTGCGGTTGCTCGGCATAGGCATATACCGTGCCCGAGGTGCCGAGGCTCATGGTGATCGCACCCGGCGCGATATTGCCGGTGCCGATAGCGCCCATCATGTTGTCGCCGCCACCGCTGGCCACCAGCGCTTTGGGGTTGAGGCCCAGGCGCTCGGCGATCTGCGGGCGGAGGGTGCCGACGCAGCGCTGCGACTCGATCAACTCCGGCATGGCCCGCAACAGGGCGCCCTGCGGGTCGATCAGTTCCAGCAGCTCGGTGTCCCAGGTGCGCGTACGCACGTTGAAATAGCCGCTGCCGGAAGCGTCGCCGTACTCGGCGCAGGCACGCCCGGTCAGCCAGTAGTTCAGATAGTCATGGGGCAACAGGATGTGGGCGATGCGGCCAAACACTTCGGGGTGATGATCGCGGGTCCACAGCAGTTTCGACACCGTGTAGCCGGGTGCGATGGCCACGCCCAGGCGCTCCAGGGAGCCGCTGTCGCCACCGAGAAACTCCAGCAGGTGGGCGTTCTCGACGGCCGACTCGGTGTCGCACCACAGCTTGGCCGGGCGCAATACCTCACCCTTGGCATCAAGCAGCACCAGGCCGTGCTGCTGGCCGGACACGCCAATGCCGAGGATCTCGCTGCCCGCCACCCCGGCCTGCTGCAGGGCCTGGGCGGTGGCCTGCTCGAAGGCCAGCAGCCAGTCGGCCGGATCCTGCTCGCGGCGCCCATTGGGGCCACTGATCAGCCGGTGCGCGGCGCTGCCCTCGCCAAGCACCTTGCCGCTGTGGATATCGAGGATCAGCGCCTTGGTGCCCTGGGTGCCACAATCGATGCCGAGGTACATGGTTCAGTCACCCAGCAGGGTCTGCAGGGTGCGCGTCACGCCGAGCTTGCGCAGGCTGTCGTAGCACAGCTCGAAGGCGGTGACGAAGGCCGCCGATTGCGGGATGGCATTGCCGAAGATCACCTCGACACCCAGAACGCGCTCGCGCACCTGGTCATCATCGGCGACCAGCGCCTGGCAGAACTCGGCGCGCGGATCGGGAATCCGGTAGCTGGCGCCGGTCTCGTCGACGCCCTTGAGGTACAGCGCCCAGGCCGCGACCACCAGAGCGGCGCGCTCCAGCGGCCGGCCGTCCTCGATCAGCCGGTTGAGGGTCGGCACGATGAACTTGGGAAACTTCGACGAGCCGTCCGAGCACACACGCTCGAGCTGGTCGGCGATGGCCTGGTTGGAGAAGCGCTCGATCAGGGTGTCCTTGTAGCCTTCCAGGTCGATGCCCGGCACCGCTGCCAGTTGCGGGGTCACGTCCAGATCCATGAAGGTGCGCACATAGCGGCGGAACAGAGGGTCGTTCATGGTTTCGTGAACGTAGCGGTAGCCCTTGAGAAAGCCCAGGTAGGTCAGCGCCAGGTGGCTGCCGTTGAGCAGCTTGATCTTCATTTCCTCGTAGGGCGTGACGTCGTCGGTGAACTGCACGCCAACCTTCTCCCAGGCCGGCCGGCCATTGACGAACTTGTCTTCCAGCACCCATTGCAGGAACGGCTCGCAGACCACCGGCCAGGCATCCTCGACGCCATGGCGCTCGGCCAGCTGCGCGCGGTGGGCATCGCTGGTCATCGGCGTGATGCGGTCGACCATGGCATTGGGAAAGCTCACGTGGCTGTCGATCCAGCTTGCCAGCTCGTGGTCGGCCAGGTGGGCGAAGGCCAGCAGCGCCTTGCGGGTCACCGCGCCGTTGTGCGGCAGGTTATCGCAGGACATCAGGGTGAACGCCGGGGTGCCGGCAGCACGGCGTTTGGCCAGGGCCGCGCAGAGGAAACCGAACACGCTGCGCGGCGCTTGCGGGTGCGCCAGGTCGTGCTGGATGTCCGGCAGGTGGGCCATGAACTCGCCGGTGCTGTCGTCGATGCAGTAGCCGCCTTCGGTGATGGTCAGCGAGACGATGCGGATCGCCGGGTCGGCCAGCTTGTCGATCAGCGCCGCCGGCGAATCCTCGGCCAGCAGCATGCCGTTGATGGCGCCGACCACGCGCACTTCCAGGCCCGGCTCGTCGCCCAGCACCAGCATGGTGTAGAGGTGATCCTGCGCGGCCAGCGCCTGCTGCATGGCGCGGTCTTCGCGGCGCAGGCCAACGCCGCAGATGCCCCACTCGCTGGCTTCGCCGCGGTTGAGCAGCGCTTCGGTGTAGATCGCCTGGTGGGCGCGGTGGAAGCCGCCGACGCCGATATGGGCGATACCCTGGCGCACGGTCGAGGGGTCATAAACCGGT
The DNA here is from genome assembly GCF_003253735.1 of Pseudomonas sp. URMO17WK12:I2. Classification (GTDB taxonomy): domain Bacteria; phylum Pseudomonadota; class Gammaproteobacteria; order Pseudomonadales; family Pseudomonadaceae; genus Aquipseudomonas. The sequence goes on from NZ_QKYW01000004.1 coordinate 167,092, forward strand.
ACTTCGACTTCCGGGGCCAGTGCAGCGAGATTCTTGCGATTGAGTTTCATGGGGCGATTCCTGCGCGTCAGGCGGCCTGGCCGGCCTGGATGCGTTTGTCGATGGCCAGGCCATCGGCGTTGAAGACGTGGCAGTGGGCCGGGTCGAAATCCAGCGCCAGGGCTTCGCCGTAGGCCGGCGAGAAGTCGCCGCGCACCCGCACGGTGAGTTCCTCCTCGCCCACGCGCACGTGGCAGAAGGTGTCGCTGCCCAGGCGCTCGCTGACATCGGCGGTGGCCTGCAAACGGCCCTGCCCGGCCGGCACCACGTTGAGGTGTTCGGGACGGATGCCCAGGGTGACCGGGTCGCCGTTGCGCAGGCCGGTGCCGGCCAGCGGCAGGTCCAGCGCGGCGCCGCAGCTCAGGCGCAGCTGGCAGCGCGCGCTGTCGACGCCCTCCACCTGGCCGCGCAGGAAGCCCATCTTCGGCGTGCCGAGAAAGCCGGCGACGAACAGGTTGACCGGGTGGTTGTAGAGCTCCAGCGGCGAGCCGACCTGTTCGACGCGGCCGCCGTTGAGCACCACCACCTTGTCGGCCAGGGTCATGGCCTCGACCTGGTCGTGGGTGACGTAGATCATCGTCGCCTTGAGCTCCTTGTGCAGGCGCGCCAGTTCCAGGCGAGTCTGCACGCGCAGGGCGGCGTCGAGGTTGGACAAGGGTTCGTCGAACAAAAAGATCTTCGGGTTGCGCACGATGGCGCGGCCGATGGCCACGCGCTGACGCTGGCCACCGGAGAGCTGCTTGGGCTTGCGCTCCAGCAAAGCGCCCAGCTCGAGGATGCGCGCGGCGTTGGCGACCTTTTCCTCGACCTCCTGCTTGCCGACCCGGGCCAGGTCGAGGGCGAAGGACAGGTTCTTGCGCACCGTCATGTGCGGATACAGGGCGTAGGTCTGAAAGACCATCGCCAGGTCGCGCTTGGCCGGCGCGGTGTCGGTGATATCGACGCCATCGAGGGTGATGGTGCCGCTGGAGACTTCCTCCAGCCCGGCGATCAGGCGCAGCAGCGTGGACTTGCCACAGCCGGACGGGCCGACGAACACCACGAATTCACGGTTCTCGATATCCAGGTCGATGCCCTTGATGATCGCCGTGCCGTCGAAGCCTTTCTGCAGGTTGCGGATTTTCAAATCAGCCATGGAATCAACCCCTTGTTATTTGACGGCGCCGAACGACAGGCCGCGCACCAGCTGCTTCTGGCTGATCCAGCCGAAGATCAGGATGGGCGCGCAGGCGAGGGTCGAAACGGCGGAAAGCTTGGCCCAGAACAGGCCTTCGGGACTGGAGTAGGACGCCACCAGCGCGGTCAGCGGTGCGGCGGCGGAGCTGGTCAGGTTGAGCGACCAGAACGCCTCGTTCCAGCACAGGATCAGCGACAGCAGCATGGTCGAGGCCAGGCCGCCGCGGGCGATGGGCAGCAGCACGCGGACGATTTCCTGCCAGGTGGTGGCGCCATCCAGCCGCGCTGCCTCGAGGATCTCGCCGGGGATGTCCTTGAAGTAGGTGTACACCATCCACACCACGATCGGCAGGTTGATCAGGGTGTAGATGACGATCAGCGCGATGCGCGAATCGAGCAGGCCGAACTGCTTGGCCAGCAGGTAGATCGGCACCAGCACGCCCACCGGCGGCAGCATCTTGGTGGACAGCATCCACAGCAGCGTGCCCTTGGTGCGCTTGGTCTCGAAGAACGCCATCGAGTAGGCCGCCGGCACCGCGATGAGCATGCACAGCAGGGTTGCCGAGAAGGAGATCAGCACCGAATTCCAGGCATAGGCGAAGTAGTCGCTGCGCTCGTTGATGTGCAGGTAGTTCTCCAGGGTCGGCGTGAAGATGAACTGCGGTGGCGTGGCGAAGGCATCCAGCTCGGTCTTCAGGCTGGTCAGCACCATCCAGAAGATCGGGAAGAAGATCAGCGCGGCCACGGCCCAGGCCAGCGTGCCGACCAGCACGCTCTGCAGGCGACGGGATTGTTTTAGCGTCAGCATGCTCTGCTCCTACTGCCGGTCGGTCAGGTTCTTGCCGATCATGCGGATCAGCACGATGGCGGCAATGTTGGCGATGACCACGGCGATCAGCCCGCCGGCGGAGGCCATGCCCACGTCGAACTGCAGCAGCGCCTGGGTGTAGATCAGGTAGGCCAGGTTGGTCGATTCATAACCGGGGCCGCCGCTGGTGGTGGTGTAGATCTCGGCGAACACCGAAAGCAGGAAGATGGTTTCGATCATCACCACCACGGCGATCGGCCGTGCCAGGTGCGGCAGGGTCAGGTGCCAGAAGATCGCCAGCGGGCCGGCACCGTCGAGCCGTGCGGCCTCCTTCTGCTCCTGATCCAGCGACTGCATGGCGGTCATCAGGATGAGGATGGCGAAGGGCAGCCACTGCCACGACACGATGAGAATGATCGAGAACAGCGGGTGGTGCGCCAGCCAATCCACCGGCTGGGCGCCGAAGAACTGCCACACGGCGGCGAGAATCCCCGACACCGGATGGAAGATCAGGTTCTTCCACAGCAGCGCGCTGACCGTCGGCATGATGAAGAACGGCGAGATCAGCAGCACCCGCACGATGCCCCGGCCGAAGAATTCGCTGGCCTCCAGCAGTGCGGAGATCAGCACACCGAACACCACGCTGATCAGCAGCACGCTGCCGACCAGCAGCAAGGTGTTGCCGGCGCCGGACAGGAAGGCGGCGTCGGTGACGAAATACTCGAAGTTTTCCAGGCCGACGAAGTCGTTTTCGCCGGGGTACAGCAGGTTGTAGCGGATCAGCGAGAAATAGATGGTCATGCCCAGGGGCACGATCATCCAGATCAGCAGCAGAACCACAGAGGGGCTGACCAGGAACCAGCCGGGCGCCAGGCGTCGCGATTTACGCGGCGGGGCCTCGCGGGCCTGCTCTGCAGGGTGTTCGATTGTGTTCATCATGTCTCCGAAAGACAGTTCTACGGCGAACGACGCTTGCGTAGGGTGGGTGAGCGGCGCGGTATGGCGTTTTCAACTGCCGCCACGATTGCGGGGCGCCGCGTAACCCACCAGGCGGTCGTCTGCGTTGCGCCCATGGTGGGGTACGGCGCCACGCCTATCGCATCACACGCATGTCATGCGATAGGGCGCCTAACCCACCCTACGGGTTGGCTACTTCGGATACCCGGCGCGCTTCATTTCCCGTTCGGTGCTCTGCTGGGCAGCCTGCAGCGCCTGCTCCGGCTTCATCTGCCCGGTCAGGGCAGCGGCGAACAGCTTGCCGACCGCAGTGCCGATGGCCTGGAACTCGGGGATGGTCACCAGCTGGATGCCTACATACGGCACCGGCTTGGCGCTCGGATCAGCCGGGTTGGCCTTCTTCAGCGAGTCGAGGGTGACCTTGGCGAACGGCGCGGCCTTCATGTAGGCATCGCTGTAGGTCGAGGCGCGGGTGCCTGGCGGCACGTTGGCGACGCCATCCTTCTCGGCGACCAGCTCACCGTAGGCCTTGGACGTGGCCCAGGCGCTGAAGGTCTTGGCGGCATCCTTGGACTTGGAGCTGGTGGGGATCGCCAGCGCCCAGGAATACAGCCACGAGGCGCCCTTGTCGGTGACCTGGGTCGGCGCGAAGGTGAAGCCCACCGAGTCGGCGACCTTGCTCTGCGACTTGTCGGTGACGAACGAGCCGGCCACGCTGGCATCGACCCACATGGCGCACTTGCCGCTGTTGAACAGCGCCAGGTTCTCGTTGAAACCGTTGCTCGAGGCACCCGGCGGGCCGTACTTGTTCATGGTGTCGACGTAGAAATTGAGCGCGTTCTTCCATTCGCTGCCGGTGAATTCCGGCTTCCACTGCTCATCGAACCAGCGCGCGCCGTAGGCATTGGCCACGGTGGTGATCAGCGCCATGTTCTCGCCCCAGCCGGCCTTGCCACGCAGGCAGATCCCGTACTGGCCCTTGTCGGGCTGGTGCAGCTTGCCGGCGAACTCGGCCATCTGCTCCCAGGTCGGCTGCTCGGGCATCTTCAGCCCGGCCTGCTCGAACAGGTCCTTGCGGTAATAGGTGATCGAGGCTTCGGCGTAGAACGGCAGCGCGTAGAGCTGCCCCTTGGCCGACAGGCCTTCGCGCACGGAGGGGAACACGTCATCGAGAGCGTAATCGGCGGGCAGGTCCTTCATCGGCTCCAGCCAGCCCTTCTCGCCCCACAACGCCGCTTCGTACATGCCGATGGTCAGCACGTCGAACTGGCCGCCCTGGGTGGCGATGTCGGTGGTCAGGCGCTGGCGCAGCACGTTCTCTTCGAGCACCACCCACTTGAGCTTGATGTCCGGGTGCTGTTCTTCGAAGGTCTTGGCCAGGCGCTGCATGCGAATCATGTCGCTGTTGTTGACCGTGGCGATGGTCACGGTCTCGGCAGCCTGGGCGCCGACGGTGAGCGACAGACAGGAAGCGGCTACAAGTACTTTGAGCGTATGGTTCATGGTCTTGAACTCCTCTCCCTGGCCCCGTGAGCCTCGGGAGACATTATTGTTTTTGTGGGCCGACCCGGATTACACCTCTACGCCTGGACGCAAACAACGCCTCGACTGCACAGCAACCGATACTTTTTTGCACTGAAGATGCAGCATTCAACAACGAGGCAATGGTCCCGATGGCTCAAGAACGGGCCTCCGGCAGTAATTGCAGCGAATGAGAGCGGCAGATTCAGTACAGGTTTTGCGCGGTGACACGCTGGGTGACCAGCCGGCGATAGCCGCTGGGCGTCATGCCTTTGAGCTGCTGGAAGCGCCGGTTGAAGTTGGAAATGTTGTTGAAGCCGGACTCGAAACACACCTCGGTCACCGGCTTGTCGCTCTGGGTCAGCAGCTCGCAGGACTTGCTCACCCGCAGGCGATTGACGAATTCGACGAAGCCGCGTCCGGTGGCCTGCTTGAAGAAGCGCGAGAAGTAGGTGGGCGTCATGCCCAGGTATTCGGCCACTTCTTCCTGGCTCAGCTCTTGGGCGTAGCGCTGGAAGATGTAGTCCACGGCGCGGTTGATGCGGTCGACATGGTGCTCGTCGGCCAGCTGCGCAGCGGTACGGTCGGAGAGCAGCTGGTACGACTCGCAGCCGGCCAGCAGCTCCATGAGGATGAAGAAATGCCCCAGGCGCGTCATGCCCTGGGAAGCGGCGATGCGCTGCAGCAACTGGCGCGCCTCGAAGATGGTGTGCGGGCAGCGGAACTCGATGCCGTACTGGGCGCGGGCCAGCAGCGGCTGCAGATCCTTGAGTTCGGCGAACACCGCGGTGCCGCTTTCCAGCACCTCGTCGGTGAAGTTGACCAGCATGTCGCGCTCGGCCACCGCCTCGCCCGGTGCCATCTGGCTGATCCAGTTGTGCGGCAGGTTGGGGCCGGTGAGAAACAGGGTGTCGGGAGAGAAATTGCCGATGTAGTCGCCGATAAATACCTTGCCAGCGCTGGCGACGATCAGGTGCAGCTCGTATTCCTTGTGGAAATGCCAACGCACCAACGGGCTGGGAAAGCCGTGCTGGCGATAGATCAGCGAATGACCCTCGTGGTCATCCATCAGCTCATAGGAAGGGTCGAGCGTTCTCTGCGTTCGGGACATGGCTGGGCGGCATCGTCTTGTTCTTGTCGGTGATTGCCGGTTGGCCGCGCTTCAAACGCAGGCCAACCGACCGACTAAAGACCCTAGCACAGTCCCACGGGTTCGCTGGTTCGGCTCAGATTGTAGGATGGGTCGGGCCGCGTAGGTGAAACCCATCGGAATTTGATGGGTTTCACCCATCCTACGGATCTACATTCTGTGGGAGCGCGCCATGCGCGCGAATCGCGGGCATGGCCCGCTCCCACAGGCGTAAGGTGGACGACGCGTCACCTACGCAGCTCGCACTATCCTACGAGCCCTCAGCCCTGTGGATAACGGGCGCGCGGTGTGGCCATAGGCAGCGGGCCGTCACCGATCTGGCGGAACTCTCCGGTCTCGGAATCGTAGGCCTTGATCTGGCAGCTTTCGATGTCGTACACCCAGCCATGGATGAACAGCTGGCCGGCTGCCAGGCGCGAGGCCACCGACGGGTGGGTGCGCAGGTGGTCGAGCTGGGCCACCACGTTTTCTTCGGTGAGCACACCGAGGGTGGTGTGGTCGGCGCAGCCGCAGTTGTCGGCCACCACGGTCTTGGCGACTTCGGCGTGGCGCAGCCAGGCCTTTACCGTGGGCATGCGCTCCAGGGTTGCCGGGTCGAGTACCGCTTTCATCGCGCCGCAGTCGGAGTGGCCGCAGACGATGATGTGCTGCACGCCCAATGCCGCCACGGCGTATTCGATGGCGGTGGAAACGCCACCGTTCATCTGGCCATAGGGCGGCACCACGTTACCGACGTTGCGGGTCACGAACAGATCGCCCGGCTCGCTCTGGGTGATCAGCTCGGGAACGATGCGCGAGTCGGCGCAGGTGATGAACATGGCGCGCGGCGACTGGGCATGGGCCAGCTTCTTGAACAGCGCCTGCTGCTGCGGGAACACATCCTGACGAAAGCGCAGAAAACCATCGACCAGATGATCCAGCGCCTCGGCGGCCGATGCCGCGTTCTTATCGGATTTGCCATCAGCAGGACGACGATTACCAGGCATAGCATTACCTCGCTTACGGATGGGGGGCGGCGCATGCAACAGCGCACAGCGTCCCAGCCGGCAGGATCGCCGGCAAGGGATCGGAGGATTTGACTGTGACAAAACCATTCAAGACACGTCGGCGCGATAAATCGTCGCGCGACCGCTGATATCGACCGTGTTTTCGCCATGTCGTGCGCCATGCCGACAATCCCGAACTGGGTATCGCCGCACTCAACGCCAGGCTACAAGAGCGCGAGCCCAGCCCGCCGTGCGCAGCGACACCCGGCAACCGACTCGCTCAGAACAAGCCCATCTGCTGCCCCGGCGGCGCAAACTGTGAACAATCCAGCACCGCCCGCTTGCTGCCGTCGTAGCCGTAGCGGCGCCGGGCCAGGCGAAAGCGCTGGGCCAGCAGCTCGGCGAAGTGGCCCTCGCCCTTCATCCGTGCGCCAAAGCGGCTGTCATAGTTCTGCCCGCCACGGGACTGGCGGATCAGGCTCATCACGTGCTCGGCGCGGTCGGGGAAATGGCTCTGCAGCCACTCCTCGAACAGATCGGCAATCTCCAGCGGCAGGCGCAGCAGCACATAGCCGGCCGAACTGGCCCCGGCTTCGCGCCCGGCTTCGAGCAGGCGCTCGAGCTCCATGTCGTTGATCATCGGGATCATCGGCGCGGCCATCAGGCCGACCGGCACGCCGTGCTCGTGCAGGGTTTTCATGGCCCGCAACCGGGCCTTGGGCGCGGCGGTGCGCGGCTCCATGATGCGTTTGAGCTGGTCATCCAGGGTGGTGACGCTGAACGCGATGCTGACCAGGTTGCGGCTGGCAAGTTCTTCGAGCAGATCCAGGTCGCGCAGGATCAGCGCGCTCTTGGTGATGATGCTCACCGGGTGGCGGTAGCGCAGCAGGATTTCCAGGGCCTGGCGGGTCAGCTGGTGCTCGCGCTCGATGGGCTGGTAGCCATCGGTATTGATGCCCAGGGCGATGGGCGCCGGCACATAGCCCGGCTTGCTCAACTGCTCCTCGAGGCGCTCGGCCAGGTTGGTCTTGGCGATCAGCTTGGTTTCGAAATCGATGCCCGGCGACAGGTCCCAGTAGGCGTGGCTGGGCCGCGCGAAACAGTAGATGCAGCCATGTTCGCAGCCTCGGTAGGGGTTCACCGAACGGTCGAAGCCGACATCCGGCGAATTGTTGCGGCTGATCACCGTCTTCGCCCGTTCGTGACGAACCTCGGTGACGAAGGTCAGCGGCGTCTGTTCCTGATACCAGCCGTCGTCCTCGGCCTCGCTGCTGGTCGGTGCGAAACGGTTGTGCGGCTTGCTGGCGGTGCCGCGCCCACGCGGCGCTGAGGTCGGTTTCATGATGCAGGCTCGATAACTGTATATAAATACAGTATTAGGATTTGCATCCTCAACACAAGCCACGCTCGTCGCGCGAGTAGCCTGAACCGTTCGTCGCCTGGTGCGGTCGCATCTGCACACACCTTTGCATCCCTGCCGTGCCGGAGCCCGCATGCCGCCCGTATCGACCTCTGCTCTGCCTCGCCTTGCCGTGGCCTTGCTGGCTTTCGCATTGCTGGCTGGCTGCGCCGACGAGCCGCCACCCGCGCCGAAGAACCCGCGTGTGAAGGTGGCCACGGTCAGCCAGGTCGATTACGCGGCAGACGCCACCATCACCGGCGACATCCAGGCGCGGGTACAGACCGACCTGTCGTTTCGCGTCGGCGGCAAGATCACCGAACGCCTGGTGGATGTTGGCGATACGGTGAAGGCCGACCAGGTGCTGGCACGCCTCGATCCGCAGGACCAGCGCAACGCGGTGCGCTCCGCCGAAGCCGCTGCAGAAGCGGCCCAGGCCCAGGTCAAACTCAGCGCCGCCAACCTGTGGCGCCAGCAGCAGCTGCTGCCCAAGGGCTACACCAGCCGCAGCGAGTACGACAGCGCGCTGGCCAGCGACCGCAGCGCGCGCAACAGCCTGGCCGCAGCGCAAGCACAGCTGGCCGACGCCCGTGAGCAGGCCGGTTATACGGAGCTGCGCGCCGAAAGCGACGGGGTGATCACCGCCCGCCAGGCCGAGGTCGGCCAGGTGGTACAGGCCGCCACGCCGATCTTCGGCCTGGCCCGCGAGGGCGAGCGCGATGCGGTGTTCAACGTCTTCGAGGCGCTGCTGGTCGAACCCGGCCAGCCGCTGCGCGTCAGCCTGCTGGACAACCCCGAGGTGAGCGCCAGCGGTACGGTGCGTGAGGTCAACCCCCAGGTATCGGCACAGAGCGGTACGGTGCAGGTCAAGGTCGGCCTGCAGCAGGTGCCGGCGGCAATGACCCTGGGCTCTACCGTCAGTGCTCATGTCAGCAACCCGGCGGTGCGCAGCGTCGAGCTGCCTTGGTCAGCGCTGACCAAGGCCGAAAGCGAGCCGGCGGTGTGGCGCCTCGCCGAGGGTGACATCGTGCAGCTGCACCCTGTGCAGGTTGGCCGTTACCTGACCGACAAGGTGATCATCCGCGCCGGCCTGCAGGACGGTGACCGCGTAGTGGTGGCCGGCGGGCAGCTGCTGCATCCGGGCCAGAAGGTGGAAATTGCCGAAGCCCGCGAGCAGAAGCAGACCCAGGAGCAGCAGCCATGAACCGTGCTATCCCGTTCGTGCTGATCACCGCGCTGCTCGCCGGCTGTGCCGAGGACGAAAAACCCGCGCCGATCCGCCCGGTGCTCTACACCGAGGTGCAACAGCAGAACGAGCAGATTCTCGGCCGTTTCGCCGGCAATATCGAGGCGCAGGTGCAGAGCACCCTGGGCTTTCGTGTCGGTGGCCGGGTCGCTCGCCGCCTGGTGGATGCCGGGGCCGAAGTGAAGGCCGGCACCACCCTGGCGACCCTCGACCCGACCGACCAGCAGAACGCCCTGCGCGCCAGCGAAGGCGACCAGGCACGCGTTGAAGCGCAGTGGATCAATGCCCAGGCCAATGCCCGCCGCCAGCAGGAACTGTTCGACCGTGGCGTCGGCGCCAAGGCCAACCTGGAGCAGGCGCAGACCGAACTGAGCAACGCCCGCAGCAACCTCGAGCAGGCCGAAGCGGCCACCCGCCAGGCCCGCGACCGGCTGGACTACGGCACCCTGAAAAGCGACTTCGATGCGGTGGTCACCGCCTGGCACGTGGAGGCCGGCCAGGTGGTCGGCGCCGGCCAGGAGGTGGTCACCCTGGCCCGCCCGGACGTGCGCGAAGCGGTGTTCGACCTGCCCGTGGAGCTGGCTGACGGTCTGGACGATCAGGTGCAGTTCAACGTCGCCTCGCAGCTCGACCCGAACATTGCCACCCGGGGCCAGTTGCGCGAACTGGCGCCGCGCGCCGACGCCGCCACCCGCACCCGCCGCGCCCGCCTGACCCTGGAAGACACGCCACCCGGCCTGCGCCTGGGCACCGCCGTGGCCATCAGTCTGACCCGCGCCCAGCAGCCGCACAGCCTGCTGCCAGCCGCCGCCGTGCAGGAAGCCGACGGCCAGAGCCGCGTATGGGTGATCGACAGCAAAGCCAGGACCGTTCACCCGCGCAACGTGCAGGTGGTCGGCCGCGAAGGCGAACAGATCAGCGTCGAGGGCCTTGCGGCCGGCGACAAAGTAGTCAGCGCCGGCCTGAGCGAACTCAAGGACGGCCAGCAGATCCGCATCGACGAGGGCGTCGCACCATGACCCAGCAGACGCCGCGCAAGAACGGCTTCAACCTCTCGGACTGGGCGCTGCGCCACCAGTCGTTCGTCTGGTACCTGATGTTCGTGTCGCTGCTGATGGGCGTGATTTCCTACATGAACCTGGGCCGTGAGGAAGACCCGGCGTTCACCATCAAGACCATGGTCATCCAGACCCGCTGGCCTGGCGCCACGGTCGACGAAACCCTCAGCCAGGTCACCGACCGCATCGAGAAGAAGCTCGAGGAGCTGGACTCGCTGGACTACGTGAAGAGCTACACGCGCCCCGGCGAATCAACGGTGATGGTGTTCCTGCGCGACACCACCAAGGCCGATGAAATCGACGGCATCTGGTACCAGGTGCGCAAGAAGATCGACGACATTCGCGGCGAGTTTCCCCAGGGCTTGCAGGGCCCGTCGTTCAACGACGAGTTCGGTGACGTGTTCGGCTCCATCTACGCCTTCACCGGCGACGGCCTGAGCATGCGCCAGCTGCGCGACTACGTGGAGCAGGTGCGCGCCGAGATCCGCAGCGTGCCGGATCTGGGCAAGGTGCAGATGGTCGGCCAGCAGAACGAGGTGTTCTACCTCAACTTCTCGACCCGCAAGCTGGCCGCCCTGGGCATTGACCAGAGCCAGGTGATCCAGAGCCTGCAGGCGCAGAACGCGGTGACGCCCTCAGGGGTGATCGAAGCCGGGCCGGAGCGGATTTCCGTGCGCACCAGCGGCCAGTTCGCCTCGGAAGCCGATCTGCGCAACGTCAACCTGCGCCTCGACGACCGCTTCTACCGGCTGACCGATATCGCCGAAATCACCCGCGGCTACGTCGACCCGCCGCAGGCACTGTTCCGCTACAACGGCAAGCCGGCCATCGGCCTGGCCATCGCCATGCGCGACGGCGGCAATATCCAGACCTTCGGCAAGGCGCTGCATGCGCGCATGGACGAGATGACCGCCGAGCTGCCGGTGGGCGTTGGCGTGCACGTGGTGTCCGACCAGGCCGAAGTGGTGGAAGAAGCCGTCAGCGGCTTTACCCGCGCGCTGTTCGAGGCAGTGCTGATCGTCATGCTGGTGAGCTTCGTCAGCCTCGGCATTCGCGCCGGCCTGGTGGTCGCCTGCTCGATCCCGCTGGTGCTGGCCATGGTGTTCATGTTCATGGAGTACAGCGGCATCACCATGCAGCGCATTTCCCTCGGCGCCCTGATCATCGCCCTGGGGCTGATGGTCGACGATGCGATGATCACCGTCGAGGTGATGGTCACCCGGCTGGAAAAAGGTGACTCGCTGCACGACGCCGGCACCTTCGCCTACACCTCCACGGCCTTCCCGATGCTGACCGGTACCCTGGTGACAGTGGCCGGCTTCGTGCCCATCGGCCTCAATTCCAGCTCGGCGGGCGAGTACACCTTCACCCTGTTCGCGGTGATCGCCGTGGCGCTGCTGCTGTCCTGGCTGGTGGCCGTGGTGTTCGCCCCGGTGATCGCCGTGCACATCCTGCCCAAGCGCCTGCAGGCCAAGGAAAAAGGTCCGGGCCGCATCGCCCGCGCCTTCGACAGCGGCCTGCTGCTGGCCATGCGGCACCGCTGGTGGACCATCGGCCTGACCATCGCCCTGTTCGCCGCCTCCCTGGCCGGCATGACCCTGGTGCAGAGCCAGTTCTTCCCGGCCTCGGATCGCCCGGAGATTCTCGTCGACCTCAACCTGCCGCAGAACGCCTCGATCAACGAGACCCGCGCCCAGGTCGACCGCCTCGAGGCCAGCTTGCAGGGCGACGAAGACATCGCCCGCTGGAGCACCTACATCGGCCAGGGCGCGCTGCGCTTCTACCTGCCCCTGGACCAGCAGCTGCAGAACCCCTTCTATGCCCAGCTGGTGATCGTCGCCAAGGATATCGACGCCCGTGATCGCTTGGTGGCCAAGCTCAACAAGCGCCTGCGTGAAGACTTCGTCGGCATCGGCAGCTTCGTGCAACCGCTGGAAATGGGCCCGCCGGTAGGCCGGCCAATCCAGTACCGGATCAGCGGTCCGAACGTCGACCAGGTGCGCAAGCACGCCCTGGAACTGGCCACCCTGCTGGACAAGAACCCGGACATCGGCGAGATGGTTTACGACTGGAACGAGCCCGGCAAGGTGCTGCGCATCGATGTCGCCCAGGACAAGGCGCGGCAGTTCGGGCTGTCTTCCGAGGACGTCGCCAACCTGCTCAACAGCGTGGTCAGCGGCACCACGGTCACCCAGGTGAAAGACGACATCTACCTGATCGACGTGATCGGCCGCGCCGAAGACAGTGAGCGCAGCTCGCCGCAAACCCTGGAGAACCTGCAGATCGTCACCCCGCGTGGCGTCGCCGTGCCGCTGCGTGCCTTCGCCACCGTCGGTTACGAGCTGGAGCAGCCGCTGGTATGGCGCCGCGACCGCAAGCCGACCATCACCCTCAAGGCCGCAGTGGTCAGCGATATCCAGCCCACCGACCTGGTCGCCAACCTGGCGCCGGACATCCAGAAATTCTCGGATGGGCTGCCGGGCGGCTACAGTGTCGCCACCGGCGGCACGGTGGAGGAAAGTGGCAAGGCCCAGGGGCCGATTGCCAGCGTGCTGCCGCTGATGTTGTTCCTGATGGCCACCTTCCTGATGATCCAGCTGCACAGCGTGGCGAAGACCTTCCTGGTGTTCAGCGTGGCGCCGCTCGGCCTGATCGGCGTGGTGCTGGCCCTGGTACCGACCGGCACGCCGCTGGGTTTCGTGGCGATTCTCGGCGTGCTGGCGCTGATCGGCATCATCATCCGCAACTCGGTGATTCTGGTGACCCAGATCGACGAGTTCGAGCGCGCCGGCGACTCACCCTGGCAAGCGGTGATCGACGCCACCCACCACCGTCGCCGGCCGATCCTGCTGACCGCCGCCGCCGCCAGCCTGGGCATGATCCCCATCGCCCGCGAAGTGTTCTGGGGGCCGATGGCCTACGCCATGATCGGCGGCATCTTCAGCGCCACCCTGCTGACCCTGCTGTTCCTGCCGGCGCTGTATGTGGCCTGGTATCGGATCGAGGAGCCGTCTGAAGAGGAGCGGGAGGATGCACCGGTTCGAGTCGAATGACCTATCGGGTACTGTCAGTAAGATCGGCGGTGCTCGATAGGCTTTTCGCGGGCATGGCCCGCTCCCACGGAGTGCACCTGCGTACCTGTGGGAGCGGGCCATGCCCGCGAAAAATCCAGCAGACGACTCAACCCTAGAGCCAGACCGCATTCCAGAACGGATAGTCGCCCACCCGCCTGACCAACCCAGCCCTCAGCGGATTGGCCACGATATAACGCGCCACACCCTGCAAATCCTCCTCGCCTCGCAGGCCATGGTCGTGAAAGCCTGCCACCCAGATGCCTCGCTCGGTGCGCATACATTTTCCCGCCAACCGACTGCTCGACGACTTCAGCCGATTGACCAGCGCAGCCAGGCTGTCCGCCTCGCCCAATTGAATCAGCCAGTGCACATGATCCGGCATCAGCACCCAGGCCAACATGCTGCTATCGCGCAGGAGCATTGGGTTTTCGAAACAGCGGGCCGCGGCGCAGCCCCCATGGAAATGGCTGAACACCGGCGCGCGCTCACGGGTGATGGAGGTGATCAGATAGGCCGCCCCGGGGTACGAGGCGCGGCCTCTGCGCAGGGCGCGATAGCCTGGTTTGACTGGCACCGGCATGAATCGACCTCCATGTTGATTCAGGGATGCCAGTGTAGTGCTCGCTATCCATTCGCGCGCATGGCGCACTCCCACAAAATGTGTGGGAGCCATCCGACTCGTGGGAGTGGGCGGGGACGCCTAGTTGGGGACGCCTAGTCCGTGCCCGCGATTGCATACCCAGTGTTGATTCAATGGCGCCAGCGTAGTGCTCGCTAGCCATTCGCGCGCATGGCGCACTCCCACAAAATGTGTGGGAGCCATCCGACTCGTGGGAGCGGGCGGGGCGCCTAGTCCATGCCCGCGAAAAACCTCAGCTGCCCCGCGCCCGCTTGAGTCGATAGGCGAACTGCGCCCGACTCAGCCCCAGCATGCGGGCCGCGGCGGCGAGGTTGCCGGCGCTGCGCTGCAACGCCTGTTCCAGCAACTGGTTTTCCACGGCCTCCAGCGACAGGCTGGCGTCGGGCAGGTCGGGGCAGCCGAGCCGCGTCAGCAGGTCCACCTCGCCAGGGTGCTCCTGGTGCTGCACCAGGCGCCCCTGCTGCAGCAGCGAATAGAACTCGGCCGGCAGCTCTTCGTCGCGAAACAGATGATAGAGGTCGATGGGCGCGCCTTCGTTGCTGGCGATCACGCCGCGCTCGATCAGGTTCTGCAGCTCGCGGATATTGCCGGGAAAGCTGTAGTTGAGCAGCGCCTTCAGGCCGCGCATGGTCAACCCGACCGGCGTGCGCCCATAGCGCTCGCAATAACGGCGCATGAAGAAATCCACCAGCAGCGGGATGTCGTCGCGCCGCTCGCGCAGCGGCGGGATAAGGATCGGGTAGACGTTGAGGCGGTAGTACAGGTCCTCACGGAATTCGCCGCGGCGCACCGCGGCGCGCAGGTCGACGTTGGTGGCGGCGATCACCCGTACGTCGACGTTGATCACCGAGGTACCCCCGACCCGCTCGATCTCGCGCTCCTGCAGGGCGCGCAGCAGCTTGCCCTGGCCCGGCAGGCTCAGGCAGGCCACCTCGTCGAGAAACAGCGTGCCGCCCTGGGCGCGTTCGAAGCGCCCGGGCCGTGAGTGGCTGGCACCGGTGTAGGCGCCGCGTTCGACGCCGAACAGCTCGGCCTCGATCAGGCTTTCGGCAATGGCCGCGCAGTTGAGGGCCACGAACGGCCCGTCGCGGCGCTCGCTCATGCGGTGCAGGTTGCTGGCGAACAGTTCCTTGCCGACCCCGGACTCACCGCCGAACAACACCGTGGCCGGCGTGCGCGCCACCCGTTGCAGTGACTGGAAGGCGGCGTTGAAGGCAGCCGAAGCGCCGATCATGCGGCCCTCGTCGGCCTCCCCTGCGCTGGGCGGCTGCGGCCGATAGGGCGCGCGCTCCACGCCGTTGTGCTCGCCCTCTTCGGTCGAGGCATTGAGGTAGCGCAGGTCCTCTTCGACATCGCCCCACAGCTCGGCGGTCTTGCCCAGCACGCGGCACACCTGGTGGCCCATGGCCCGGCACTCCACCTCGCGAAACACCACCAGGCGACCGAACAGGCCGCTGACGTAGCCGGTGGCGTAACCCAGCTCCATCCAGCAGGCCGGGTCGTTGCCGATGCCATAGGCGGCGATGTGCTCGTCGTCCTCGTGGGCGTGGTGCCAGAGGAACTCGCCGTCGTAATGGCCGCGGTCGACATCGAATTCGAAGTGCAGCGGCTCGACCTTGACCATGCCTTCGAGCCCATGCAGGCGGATGCCGGCGGCGAAGATCGAGGCCGGCTCGGCGTCCGCCCAGCGCTGCTGCACCAGACGCGCATCGCGGGCACCAGACAGGTAACCCGCGCGGGTCAGCAGGCCGCGAGCGCGCTGCAGACCGAGGCTGTCGATCAGCTCGCGGCGCAATGCACCCAGCGCCTCGCAATGCAACAACACCATGCGCTGATCGTTGAGCCAGATGCGCCCGTCGCCCGGCGAGAAGAACAAGCATTCGGTGAGATCGCGCAGCGTCGGGGAATTTTCCCAGTCCAGCGCATCGCTGGCGCCGCGGTAATGGGGCGTCTCGATGGCCTGCAGGGCATCCAGGGAAATGCGACGCGGGTCGACCATGGGCGGCTCCTCACTTACGCAATTCATCACACGGACAAGGCAAAAACTCCTGGCGATTTGTTCATTTGCTCACTCCAGAGCGCATGAAATGAATGCCTGGCCAGCCACCCAAACCTGATGAATGCATGCAGATTATTGAAATTGTTGTGGATTCTCGGCGTAGCCCAAAGCAGCCACATGGCCGGGCACGCTCCTTGCGATAGCTGCCAATGCCATCGGCACATCACTGAAAACAACAATACTCCAAGGAGACACCATGTCTCGACTGCCACGATCAGAATCGAACGCTGCCTTGCTGGATGAACAGGTGTGGAAGGCCAAGCTGTTTTCCGGCACCTGGCGCACGCCACTGGCTGGCGGGCGCAACGCCGTCATCGAGCCGGCCACCGGTGAATGCCTGGCCACGACTGGCCAGGCCCGGGCCGAGGATGTCGGCCTGGCCACCGCTGCCGCCGCCGCCCAACAGCCGGCATGGGAGGCCGTGCCGCCGCGCCAGAAGGCCGATATCTTCCTGCGTGCCGCCGGGCTGCTGCAGGCCCAGGCCGACGAGTGCGCGCTGTTCATCGCCCGCGAGACCGGTGGCATCCTGCCCAAGGCCCAACACGAGGTGCGCGAGGCGGTGCTGTTCCTGCAGCTCGCCGCGGGCCAGGTGATGCAGCCCCACGGCCTGGTGCTGCCGAGCAACAGCGGCACCCTGTCCTACGCGCGGCGCCTGCCCCATGGGGTGGTCGGGGTGATCTCACCGTTCAACTTCCCGCTGATCCTGTCGATCCGCGCGGTGGCCCCGGCCCTGGCGGCCGGCAACGCAGTGGTGCTCAAGCCCGACCCGCAGACGCCGATCGCCGGTGGCTTTCTGATTGCCCGCCTGTTCGAGCTGGCCGGGCTGCCCGAAGGGGTGCTGCACGTGCTGCCCGGCGGCGCCGATGCTGGCGCGGCGCTGTGCAGCGACCCGCACGTGCGGATGATCGCCTTCACCGGCTCCACCGCCGCCGGCCGCAAGGTGGCGGAAACCGCCGGCCGCCACCTGAAAAAGGTCGCCCTGGAACTGGGCGGCAAGAACCCGCTGATCATCCTCGACGACGCCGATCTGGAACGCGCCCTGAGCTGCGCCAGCTGGGGCGCCTTTCTGCACCAGGGGCAGATCTGCATGGCCAGCGGGCTGATCCTGGTGCACGAGTCGCTGCATGAGCGCTTCGTCGAAGGGCTGGTCGAGCGCACCCGGCGGCTGCGCCTGGGCGACCCGGCCGGCGGCGACGTCGAGCTTGGCCCGATGATCAACGAGAACCAGCTGGTACGCACCCACCAACTGGTGCTCGACAGTGTGGTGGCCGGTGCCCACCTGCAGCTGGGCGGCCAGTACGAAGGCCTGTTCTACCAGCCCACCGTGCTCAGCCACCTGGCGCCGGGCATGCCGGCCTTCGATACCGAGATGTTCGGCCCGGTGGCCTGCGTGGCCAGTTTCGCCAGCGACGAGCAAGCCATCGACCTGGCCAACCGCACCGAGTACGGCCTCGCCGCGGCGGTGATCTCCCGCTCGGTGGGCCGCGCCATGGCGATCGGCGCCCAGCTGCGCGCCGGCATGCTGCACATCAACGACCAGACGGTGAACGACGACGGCGTAAACCCGTTCGGCGGCCGTGGCAATTCCGGCAACGGCGGCAGCATGAGCGGCCCGGCCAACTGGGACGAGTTCACCCAGTGGCAGTGGGTGACGGTCAAGGACACGCCGCCGCAATACCCCTTCTGATTTGCCCACAACAAGAACGAGAGGACGCACCATGAAATTGCACGACAAGACCCTGATCGTGACCGGCGCCGCTTCCGGTATCGGCGCCGAAGTGGCCCGCCTGGCGCGCTGTGCCGGCGCCCGGGTAATCGCCCTGGATCGCCACGAACCGCAGATCAGCGTACACGCCTACCACCCGGTGGATTTGGGCGACCCGGCGAGTATCGACCAGGTGATCGCCCGCCTGCCCGAGCGTATCGACGGCCTGTGCAACATCGCCGGCGTGCCGGGCACAGCGCCGGCCGAGCTGGTCGGCCGGGTCAACTACCTGGGTCTGCGCCACCTCAGCGAAGGCCTGCTGCCGCGCCTCGCTGGCGGCTGCATCGTCAACGCCGCGTCGATTCTCGGCGCCGAGTGGCCACAACGCCTCGAGGCGCACAAGGCTCTTGCCGCGGCCGCAGGCTTCGAGGCCGGCAGCACCTGGCTCGACGCCAACCCGGTCGAGCAGGCCACCTGCTACCAGTACTTCAAGGAGGCGCTGATCGTCTGGTCGTACCAGAACGCCTCGCCCTGGTTCCGCGAGCACGACGTGCGCCTCAATTGCGTGGCACCCGGCCCGGTGTTCACGCCGATCCTCGGTGACTTCGTGCAGATGCTCAGCGACGAGCGCCTGGAGCGCGATGGCCGCCATATGAAGCGCCCGGCCCTGGCTGACGAAGTGGCCGCCGTGGTGCTGTTCCTCTGCTCGGATGCGGCGCGCTGGGTGTGTGGCGCCAACATCCCGGTCGATGGCGGGCTGGCAGCCAGTTACGTGTAAGCCTCACCGAGACCACCACGCGATCTGCGACAAGAACAACAAGACAAGGATCCTCACCATGCATGCATCACGTCTCTCGGCTCTAGGCCTCGGCCTGGCTGCCCTGGCGGGCACCGCCCAGGCCTACGACCTGCCTTCCGTCAACCTAGGCTCCACCAGCTTCTACGACGGCTCGCCGCTGCCCGGCGGGCCGGGCGGCTACGTAGTCGAGTACCTGATCTACGGCAAGGCTTCGCGCTTCAATGACCAGCGTGGCGACAAGCTGCCGCTGCCCAGGCAGGAAATCGAGACCTTCGCGCCGGTAACCCAGTACATCCACCTGGGCCAGCCACTGGCCAATGGCTGGATGCCCGGCGCCACGGTGATCCTGCCGTGGCTGGCCCACGCCGAGGTGGACGACGGCCTCGACAACGCCGCGCTCAGCTCCCGCGAGGGTCTGGGCGACATGGTGCTGGGCGCGTTCCTGCAATCGCCGCTGACCACCCGCGCCGACGGCTCGCCGCTGTTCGCCCAGCGCATCGAGGCCGAGGTGATCCTGCCCACCGGTGCCTACGACCGTGACAAGTCGGTCAACCCCGGCAGCAACTTCTGGTCGTTCAACCCCTACTACGCGGCGACCTACTGGTTCACCCCCAGGTGGTCGGTCAGCGGCCGCTTCTGGTACCTGTGGAACGCCAAGAACCGTGACCCGTCGGCGGCCTTCGGTGATGTTTCCAGCACCCAGGCCGGTCAGGCGCTGCACGCCAACTTCGCCACCCAGTACGCGCTCAACGACAAACTGAGCGTCGGTCTGAGCGGTTACTGGCTCAAGCAGATCAGTGATACCGAGGTCGATGGCCGCGACGTCAGCGGCCGCCGCGAGCAGGTCTGGGCAATCGGCCCGGGCCTCACCTATGCGTTCTCCAGGGAGAACATCCTGACCGCCAACAGCTACTTCGAGCAGAACGCCGAGAACCGCACGGAGGGCAACAAGTTCGTGCTCAGCTTCGTGCACAAACTGTTCTAGCGCTGCAACGCAGGCGAGGCACTCATGCCTCGCCTGCGTTGCAGTCGCGCTCAAGGTGTCGAGCGCGGCTGGTAGGCCAGCAAGGCTTCTGCCAACTGCATGTCGCTGTAGGAGGCCAGCTCGCTACGCTGCTGCAGCGCGACCAGCGCCGCCTCCAGCATTGCGCCGCGAATCTGCCCGGCACTGCCGACGAAGGCCGCTGCATCGTCCCGAGCCAGCTTCAACTTCTGGTCGAGGCTGCTGCTTTCTTTGGAGAGCTCCCCGGCCAGCTCGGTGCCCTCTCCCGGCTTGGTAGTGGTGAGGAACGGCACCAGGGTCGACAGCACGCCGTAGTAAGTGCTGCCCAGCAGCGGATCTTCATCGAGCTCCGGCGTGACCCGTACCCAGGCGTGTGCCGGCAGCGTCGGCAACAAGGCGATCAACAGCAGCGAAGCCGTGAGAAAAGGGCGCTGATTCAATTCACGGCAACCTTGTTGTCACTCGACGCAGCGGGCTCGGCCCGCCGCGCGTAGCGCTGGGCGATCACCGCGCAGACCATCAGCTGGATCTGGTGGAAGATCATCATCGGCAGGATCATCAGGCCGATGCTGCTACCGGCAAACAGCACCTGAGCCATCGGCACGCCGGTGGCCAGGCTCTTTTTCGAGCCGCAGAACAGGATGGTGATGCGGTCTTCCATGTTGAAGCCGCACCATTTGCCGAGTAGCGCGGTGATGCCCAGCGACAGGGCCAGCAGCAGGCAGCAGGCGCCGATGAGCATGCCGAGGGTCGGCCAGGACACCTCGTTCCACAGGCCGCCGACCACCGCCGCGCTGAAGGCGGTGTAGACCACCAGCAGAATCGAACTCTGGTCGACGTACTTGAGCCAGTTCTTGTTGCGACCCACCCAGGCGCCAATCCAGCGCCGGGCGATCTGGCCGAGGATGAAGGGCACCAGCAGTTGCAGGGTGATCTTGCCGATGGCGTCCAGGGTCGAACCACCACTGCCGTGCACGTCCATCAGCAGCGCCACCAGCAGCGGGGTAAGGAAGATACCGAACAGGCTGGAGGCCGCCGCACTGCAGATCGCCGCCGGGATGTTGCCGCGCGCCAGGGAGGTGAAGGCAATGGCAGACTGCACGGTGGCCGGCAGGGCGCACAGGTAGAGCATGCCCAGGTACAACTCGGTGCCGATCAGCGGCGACAGCAGCGGTTTGAGTGCCAGGCCGAGCAACGGGAAGAGGATGAAGGTGCAGCTGAACACCAGCAGGTGCAAGCGCCAGTGGCCGGCACCAGCGACGATTGCTGCGCGCGACAGCTTGGCGCCGTGCAGGAAGAACAGCAGGGCGATGGCCAGGTTGGTGATCCAGCCAAAGGCCACCGCCGCCTGGCCGCTGACCGGCAGGAAGGTGGCGATCAGCACGACGGCGATCAATACCAAGGTGAAGTTGTCGGGCAGTAAACGGGAACGGGCCATGGGCAGGACTCCGGGCAGGCATGGCAGACAGTTGCCACATAAAGGCGGCCACTCTACCCTGAGCGGTCATTGCCGACTAACGCCATAAAGCCAGATCATGTCGCCTAACGGACAAACCAGCATTGCCGAACGCCCCATTCCCCAGCTCGAGCGCCTGCCCCGTCCGCTCTACGCACGTAACGAATCACTGCCTCGCCAGACCGGCACACCGCGCCACAGCCACCCCTGGGTGCAGCTGACCTACGCCATTCAGGGCGTGCTGCACGTGCGCACCGCGGCAGGCAGTTTCGTCGCGCCGCCGCAACGGGCGATCTGGATACCCGCCGGCCTGGAGCATGAGGTGCTGAGTTCGCCGAACACCGAAATGCGCAGCCTGTACCTGCACGACGACAGCCCGGAAAACCCACCGCCAGGGTGCCGCGTGCTGGGCGTGGATGCGCTGACCCGCGAGCTGATCCGCAGCTTCTGCGAGCTGCCGGTGGAGTATGACGAAAGCGGGCCGGACGGCCGTCTTGCGGGGGTACTGCTCGACCGCCTGCGCGCGGCCCCGGAGGTGCGCCTGTCGCTGCCTCTGCCAAGCGACCCGCGCCTGAAAAAACTCTGCAGCCGCCTGCAGAGAAAGCCGGACGATGACCGCACGCTGGCCGCCTGGGGCAACGAACTCGGCGTGTCGGAAAAGACCCTGAGCCGCCTGTTTCTGCGCGACACCGGCCTGACCTTCCGTGCCTGGCGGCAACGCCTGCGCCTGCTCGGCGCGCTGACGCCGCTGGAGCGCGGCGAGCGGGTCACCGATGTCGCCCTGCTCTGCGGCTACGACTCGACCTCAGCCTTCATCGCTGCGTTTCGCCAGCAGTTCGGTGCCACGCCCGGCGAGTTCTTCAGCGGCTGAATCAGCTGCTGCGGCGCACCTGCAGGCCCGAGTAACCGTGCTCGCCCGGCTCGCCATCGATTACCAGCTGACCGCTTGCCGCCAGCTCGCGGGCACGCCAGAACAGGAAGAAGTCGGTCGCGAAGAAGCCGTCGCAGCGAGCCATCACCTCGGCCATGACCCGCGCCAACGGCTGCGGCTCGGCGCGGGCATGGCGCAGCAGGGCGGCATCGATGATCTGGTAATCCTCGGCCGTGAAGCGTCCCGCCTGCCAGCGATGAATCAGCCCATCATCGGCAACCGCGGCGCGCCATTGCGCGGCCAGGCTCGCACGGCGTTCGGCCTCGACCACACGCGGTTTGGCCAGGGCCAGCAGCGCTTGCGGCGCATGCATGGCAACGGCCTGGCGGCTCTGCACCCAACTGTTGCCGGTGCCGCAGGGCACCTCGATCAGCGCCACAGTGCTGCCTTCCAACGCGCTGGCTACCCGCGCCAGCAGCAGCTGCTCGCTGGCACTGTCGCCATGCCAGACGGTAACCGGCCGATCCTGCAGCGCCAGGCCGGCAAGCCACTGTGCATCGGCGGGCAGATCCGCAGCGAAATCCGGCACAGGCGTGAGGCCTGCCGGCCAAACCGCACCCCAGAACGCCGCGCGCGCCGCACAGGGCGGGGTGTCGACATCGCCCAGCGGGCCGACGGCCAGATCGTCACGCAGCACGCGCAAGCCAGCGGCGGCCTCCTGGCCAATCACATGGCTGACGCCAGCGACAGCGTTGTCACCACAGACCAGATGCCACATACATCCTCCTCGTCGAGCGTTACGGGGTGAGTTTCACCGCCAGCTCGGGCTTGTCGCCCTGCTGCCAGGTGCCGGTCAGGCTGCCATCGGCCTGGAATTCGAGTTCGAAGCGGGCCGGCGGTTCGCCGTTCTCGTGAAGGGTGAGGTAATCCTGCTGAAACTCGCCGCCCAGCTCGATCTGCATGGCGTGCTTGTCGTAGAAGTAGCTGGCGGACAGGCTGTGATCGGCATAGGGCTGCTCGATCACCAGGGTGATCGGGTAGCGGCCGAGGGTACCGCGGTATACGCCTTGGGCCGTGCTGTTCGCCGGCAAGGCACAATCGCTGCGTTTTTCCAGCAGCAGGCAGCGACCATAGGGGCTCAGATCGGCGCTAAGGGCCTGATAGCCGAGGCTGTTGCCGAACTCGCCAAGGTCGTCCAGCGCGCGGCTGGCATGGTTGGCGCAGGTCTCGCCTATCAGCGTCAGGCTGTCGCTGCCCAGCTGCAGGTGGTCGTAGTCCAGGCTGGCGTCGCGACGCGTGCCCAGGCATTGACTGTACATGGCGCGCTGGTCTTCGAGCCACTGCTCGTCGTCGCTGAGCTTTTCGGCGTCGCCGGCCTTGGTGGGCGGCAATGTCGCCAGGAAATCCTCCAGGCGTTTGACCCGCTGCTTCTGCAGCTCGCCCTGCACACGCAACAACCCTTCGGGGCTGAGCAGCTGCCACAAGCCGATGGGCTGGCCGCTGGCCAGGTCGAAGTTGTAGCTGCGTGAACCCTGGCTGGTGTAGGCACCGGTGTACTCGCCGTCGATGTTCAGCGACAGATAGCCCGGCCCCTGGCCGACGACCTGATAATCGAGGCTGTTCACACCCCAGATTTCCCCATCCTTGGGCTGTACCTTCTCGAATGGTGATTTGGCGAAGCGCCCGGGCAGCGCCTGCAGCTCGCGCGCATGCAGGAAGATATTGATACGTGCGATGGCCGGGCTGTCGCCGACCAGCAGGGGGAAGCGATAGGTTTCCCAATCGCTGCGCTTGTCGGTGAGATCGTCGATACGTACATCGGCCAGGGCCGGCAGGGCGATGGCAAGCAGGGGCAATAGCAGCAAGCGCACGAAAACGTCCTTACTCCTGTCAGGGGCCGGCAGTATCCGCCACACGTGTTGCGAAGGCTACAGCGCGCCCGGTAGCTCGCAGCGAATTGGCTCAGGATCTAACAGCACCAAGACTTCAGAAACAAAACAAGCGCCCTGGGCGCTTGTTTTGTTTCCACGAGGCGAACCCTATTCAGGCTTCTTCAACTTCGGATTGGGGAAGAACTGCACCGCCTTGACCTTGGGGTCAGCAGGCTTCTTCGGCGTCAGGCCGCTGACGTTGACGCGGGTCGGCAGCTCCCTGGCCACCGAATTGCCGCGCTCGTCCAGGGTGTCGGCGTAACCACACTGCACGCACTCGCGATGCGGCACGCCGTCGACGTTCCACATCTTGATGCTGTCCATCTCGCTGCACGCCGGGCACACAGCACCGGCGATAAAGCGCTTGGGCGTAATCACCGGGCCGTCGTTCATGCCGCCTCCGCACTCAGGCCGAGATGGCGCAGCAGCGCGTCGATGCTCGGCTCACGGCCGCGGAAATCGACGAACAGCACCATCGGCGCCTGGGAACCACCGCGCGCCAGGATCGCCTCGCGGAAGGCGCGGCCGGTCTGCGGGTTGAGCACGCCCTCTTCCTCGAACTTCGAGAAGGCGTCGGCGCTCAGCACTTCGGCCCACTTGTAGCTGTAGTAACCGGCCGCGTAACCGCCGGCGAAGATGTGCGCGAAGCTGTTGGGGAAGCGGTTGTAGGCCGGCGGACGCAGCACCGAGACCTCGTCGCGGATGCCTTCGAGCACCTCCAGTACGCTGCGACCGTCACCATGGGTGGCGTGCAGCTCGAAGTCGAACAGCGAGAACTCCAGCTGGCGCACCATCATCAGGCCGGACTGGAAGTTCTTGGCAGCCAGCATCTTGTCGAGCAGGTCCTGGGGCAGTGGCTCGCCGGTCTGGTAATGGCCGGAGATCAGCGCCAGGCCCTCGGGCTCCCAGCACCAGTTCTCCATGAACTGGCTCGGCAGCTCCACGGCGTCCCAGGCCACACCATTGATGCCGGAAACCCCGACATGCTCGACGCGGGTCAGCAGGTGATGCAGGCCATGGCCGAACTCGTGGAACAGCGTGGTGACTTCATCGTGAGTCAGCAATGCCGGCTTGCCGGCCGAAGCCGGTGTGAAGTTGCACACCAGATTGGCGACCGGGCTGACCAGCTCGCCGCTCAATGCACGGCGCTTGTCACGGGCGCCGTCCATCCAGGCGCCGCCGCGCTTGTTGGCGCGGGCGTAGAGGTCGAAGAAGAAGCGCCCGACGTGCCCGCCGTTTTCGCTGATCTCGAACAGGCGCACGTCCGGGTGCCAGGTGTCGAAGTCATGCAGCTCCTTGATCTGGATGCCGTAGAGCTTCTCGACGATGGCGAACAGGCCACTCAACACCTTGTCGATGGGGAAGTAGGCACGCAGGATTTCCTGGGAAATGCTGTAGCGCTGCTCGCGCAGCTTCTCGCTGTAGTAGCCCACGTCCCAGCTCTGCAGGTCGTTGCAGCCCTGCTCGGCGGCGAATGCACGCAGCTCGGTCAGGTCCTGCTCGGCGAACGGCTTGCTGCGCACCGCCAGGTCGCGCAGGAAGCTCAGCACCTGTTCGGTAGAGTCGGCCATCTTGCTGGCCAGGCTCAGTTCGGAATAATTGGCAAAGCCCAACAGGCGCGCCAGCTCCTGGCGCAGCTCGAGAATCTCGGCCATCACCGGGCCGTTGTCGTGCTGCCCGGCGTTAGGGCCCTGGTCCGAGGCCCGGGTGCAATAAGCCGCGTACAGCTCTTCGCGCAGCGCGCGGTTGTCGGCGTAGGTCATCACCGCGTAGTAGCTGGGGAATTCCAGGGTGATCAGCCAGCCCTGCAGGTTCTTAGCTTCGGCGGCCTGCTGCATCTGCGCCTTGGCCGACTCGGTGATGCCGGCCAGGAGGCTTTCGTCCTCGATGTGCTTGGTCCAGGCCTGGGTGGCGTCCAGCAGCTGGTTGGAAAAGCGGCTGCCCAGCTCGGACAGCTTCATCTGGATCTCGCCGTAGCGCTTCTGCTGCTCGGGCGGCAGGTCGATACCGGACAGGCGGAAATCACGCAGGGCCTGTTCGAGAATGGTCTTCTGCGCGACATCGAAATTCGCCGCTTCAGGGCTGGCGGCCAGCGCCTCGTAGGCCTGGAACAGGGCGCGGTTCTGGCCCATTTCCGTCCAGTATTCCGACAGCTTCGGCAGGCACGCCTCGTAGGCGGCACGCAGCTCGGGGTTGTTGCGCACGGCATTGAGGTGGCTGACCGGGCTCCAGGCGCGGCCCAGCTTGGCGCCCTGCTCGTCGAGCGCGTCGATCAGGCTTTCCCAGCGCGGCGCATCGCCCTGGCTGGCCAGCACCTTGGCGACCACGCTGCGGCTCTCGGCGAGAATGGCGTCCACCGCCGGCTCTACATGCTCAGGCTTGATGGTCGAATACGGCGGCAGGTCGAAATCTTGCAGCAGGGGATTGTTCGCACTCACGTCGGGTACCTGTGGTGGAATGAATTAGAAAGACTGACAGCTGATATGGCGGTCATCTTAATTACAATCAACCCCCGACGCAGCTTAAGAGGTTCTATCGTGGCGATTCGTACTTACCAATCCATCACCCCGCAGCTTGGCGAACGTGCATTCGTCGACGCCTCGGCCGTAGTCATCGGTGACGTGCAGATCGGCGAAGACAGCTCCGTATGGCCGCTGACGGTGATCCGCGGCGACATGCACCGCATCCGCATCGGCAAGCGCACCAGCGTGCAGGACGGCAGCGTGCTGCACATCACCCACGCCGGGCCGTTCAACCCGGATGGTTTTCCACTGATCATCGGTGACGAAGTGACCATCGGCCACAAGGTGATGCTGCACGGCTGCACCCTGGGCAGCCGCATCCTGGTCGGCATGGGCAGCACGGTGATGGACGGCGCGGTGGTCGAGGATGACGTGATCATCGGCGCCGGCAGCCTGGTGCCGCCGGGCAAGGTGCTGGAGAGCGGCTTCCTGTACGTCGGCAGCCCGGTGAAACAGGCACGGCCGCTGACCGACAAGGAGCGCAATTTCTTCAGCTACACCGCCGGCAACTACGTGAAGCTCAAGGACCAGCATATCGCCGAAGGCTACGACCAGTGAGGCGTCTGCTGGCATGTGCACTGCTGGCCACCGCGTGTACGCAAGTCTGGGCAGACGATGTGCGCTGCCTGCAATCGACTGGCGACGGCAAGCCGATCCGCTTGAGCCTGACCCTATTCACCACCGAACAAGGCGAGTGGAGCCGCGCCGGCTCGGTACTGTATGCCGGCCAGGCGGATAGCCTGCCGATCGTGTTCAAAAGCAGCGAAGTCGTCGACGAGGTAGAAGGACGCCCGTGGGAATACCTCAGCACCTGGCTGGAAGTGCTGCCTGACGAGGAGCGCATTGGCGGGCGCTACAGCTTTCACCATCAGGGCGCCGTGGTGTTCGATTTCCAGTACAGGAACCTGCGCACCGGCAAGACCTTCCATTTCGAGGAAAACCCGACGGTACTGGACGCTTACAACAGCTGTAACTGGCCCGCGTGACAAGACACCGCAGCTTTTGCCTCCCGACAGCAGCACGTGCAAACGCGAGCGCAAAGGAGTAACCTTCATTTGACGATTATTTTTGTTCAATTGAAGGAGGCAGCATGAGCATTACCGCAATGCGTCAGGCCAAAGAGGGCAAGGACGACCACTCGCCCGGGGTCGCTGCCTTCTGGGAATTCAGCGCCGGCCGGGAAAAGCTCAGCGAAGCCGAGCGCCTGCAGCAGATCAGGGACGGCTTCGCTGCCGACCTGGTGCAGGCCGTCAAGGCGACCTTCACCCTGCCCGAGCGCAGCCTGGAAATTCTCCTCAACGCCTCGATCTCGACCCTCGAACGCCGCCGCCGCGAGCGCAAGGTACTCGACCCGGTAGCCTCGGAGCGCCTGGATCGGATCGCCATGGTCTGCCAGCTGGCTGAAGACGTATTCGAAAGCCGCCAGGCCGCTGCAGAGTGGATGTCGCGCAGCAATCGTTCGCTCGGCGCGCAGGCGCCGATCATCCTCTGCGAGACGGAAATCGGCGCCAAGCAGGTACGTCGGGTGCTCAATGCTCTCGACTGGGGTGGCGCGGCCTGATGCGCGCCTGGCGCGTGGCCAAGGCCAAGCGGGCGACCGACCTGTCCGGGCGTGGCGCGGCCATCGAGGGCGGGCGCTGGAACGAGCAGGATATCGCCGCCGTGTACATGGGCCTCAGCCCCGGCATCTGCTGCCTGGAAACCTTCGTCCACGCCGAAGGCCCGCCGGCGATGCCGATGAAGATCACCTGTTTCGAGCTGCCGGACGACGCGGATCTCTACTGGGAGCCCGCTGCCGGCGAACTGCCAGACGGCTGGAATGCGCTGCCGGTGGACCGCCCGAGCATGGACTTTGGCAGCGCCTGGCTGCGCGCGGTCAGCCACCTCGGCCTGATCGTGCCATCCGCCGTGCTGCCGCTGGAGCGCAACCTGGTGGTCAACCCGTTGCACCCCGCCGTCAGCCGTATCCACATCGTCGACACCTACGATTTCACCTACGACCCACGCATGTTCAAGGCGTGACCAGCCACAGGAAACCCCGTGAATATCCGCCCCATTTCCGAAGCCGATTTCGATCAGGTCTGGCCCATCATCCGCGATGTGGTCCAGGGCCAGGAAACCTACGCCTATGACCCGGCCATGGACCGCGAAACGGCCTGGAAAACCTGGGTCGAGCTGCCCCGCGCCACCTTCGTGGCCGAACAGGACGGGCAGGTCCTCGGCACCTATTACATCAAGGCCAATGCCGCCGGCCCCGGCGATCACGTATGCAACTGCGGTTACATGACCTCCCCAGCGGCGCGCGGCAAGGGCGTGGCGAGCGCGCTGTGCCAGCACTCGCTGCAGGTCGCCCGCGAGCTGGGCTTCAAGGCCATGCAATTCAATTCCGTGGTGGCCAGCAACACCGTCGCCGTGGCGCTCTGGCAAAAGCATGGCTTCACCATCGTCGGCACCCTGCCCAAGGCGTATCGCCACCGCACGCTGGGCCTGGTGGATTGCCATGTGATGTACCGCTGGCTCAATGACGATCATCTTTAGCCGACACACTGCCTGCGATGGCCGCAACGTGGCGAAAGCGGACGTTCCCCTATCCCGTGGGAACGGGCCATGCCCGTGATTTTTCGCGGGCATGGCCCGCTCCCACAGGTATTGCATCAATGTCCGCTTCTGCCTTGCTGCAGTCGATAAGCCAGTAGCTCCCGAGCAAGTTATGACCTGAACCGCGCCAGCGAGAACGCCGACAGGTCAGCCGCGCCAGGCTCGTTGCAATGCTGCATGGCCAGCGCCTCACCGATACCGGCGGAATGCTTGAAGCCGTGCCCCGAACAGGCTGATACCAGGGTCACGTTGGCCATCTGCGGATGGGCATCGATGATGAAGTTGAAATCCGGGGTAATGGTGTAGGTGCATACCTTGGACTTCAGCACCCGCCGGGACACCCCGAGCAGGCGGCCAGCCACATGGGCGTCGTACAGGGCATCGATATCCGCCTGGCTGACGCGACGATCCACGGTATCCGGGTCGCAGCCCTCCAGGTATTGCTCGGTAGCGATCTTGATGGCGTTCTCGCCCGGCAACGGCGGAAAGCCGTAACAACTGTCGGTATCGGCCGCGCCGTGCAGCAGGATGTACACCGGCGAGTCGGCGGCAAAGCGCTCGGGCTCGTCCAGTTCGAACCACACCAGTTGCTGGCGACAGACCTTGAGCAGGCCGTCGACCGACGCACCCAACAGCTTGCCCGTCCACATACCGGCGCAGACGATGGCTTTGCCCGCCGTCAGCGTGCCACTGCTCGTGCGCAGCCGAACGCCCCCGGTATCTGACTCGATGGCCTCGACCGGCGTGTTGGTGTGCAAGACGGCGCCCAGCGTCTCGGCCAGCCTCAGTTGTACCTCGATAGCCTGCTCGGGCCGCACATAACCGGCTCCTGGTTCGTAATAACCGGTGGCCTGGTCGCCAAAGCCGCCGAACTGCGCAAAGCGTGCACGAACCCCGGCGGCATCCAGCAGGCTGTGCTCGATGCCGAAACGCTCCGCCAACGCCGCCGTCTCGCCGCCGAAGTCCGCCGTGCCATGGCCGCGGGTGGGCTCTTGGCTGCTGCTGAGCATCAGCATGCCGCAGGCCTCGAACAGCGCTTCGCCGCTCTGCGCCTCCAGCTCACGCCAGATGCGCTGTGAGTTGAGCACCAGCGGCACATAGGCCGCGCCCTCGCCCACCGCCTGGCGGGTAATGCGCGTGTCGCCATGGCTGGAGCCCTGGTCATGGGGCGGCGCGTAACGATCCACGCCGGCTACGCGCACGCCGCGCTTGGCCAGCTGATACAGGGTGGCGGCGCCCATGGCGCCCAGGCCGATCACGATTACGTCGTAGTGCATGGGATTCTCTACTGCTCGAAAGGCTGGGTTTCTTCACGCAAAGCGTCGAGGAAAGCGACCATCCGGGCATGCCGTTGCTGCGCCAAACGCGCGCCAGCCGTGGTCTGAAAGCCAGACGCCAGGCCCAGCAGCTTGGTGTGGAAATGATCCAGGGCGAAACGCTGGTCATCCAGCGGCCGCTGCCGGGCATCCATATCCTCGGCGTCATACAGCGCACTGCCCAGGCGCCCGGACACATGGAAACAACGCGCCACGCCGATCAGGCCGATGGCATCCAGGCGGTCCGCGTCCTGCAGAATGCGCGCCTCCAGGCTGGTGGGCATGATGGCGGCGGAAAAACTGTGCGCCTCGATGGCATGGCACACGGCGGCGATGCGCTCGCTCGGCCAGCCAAGGTCAGCGAGCAATTCACTGGCGCGCGCAGCGGACAATCGCGAAGCGCTGGAGCGCAGCGGCGAATCTTTCTCTACGGCAACACAGTCATGCAGCAACACGGCTGCCAGCAGCAGTTCGAGGTCACCGTCCTCTTCACGCTGCAATCGTCGCACATTGGCCCAGACTCGCTGCAGGTGCGACAGATCATGGGCGCCGTCGTCGCTCGACGGCGCGCAGCAGGCCAACAATTGATCGGCAAGCTCGGCGTAGGGGGCAAAGCAATCCAGGTTCATCGACAGGGCGCCATCGGCCAAAGCCGCACCTTAGGGCCAGGCGCCAGCGCTCGCAAGCCACAGGGCAAAATGTGGCGCCGTGCCATTACTGGACAACGCCATGCCGCTTGCGCCACCTTTGGCAGCTTCGCCGAGCAGCCTGGCGGCAGGCCACGCCCCGGCACGCGAGGGATTTCAGGAGGCGAGCCCGTTTGCGCGCAGTTTCCGAACGGCGTCTCAGCAGGCAACCGCGTTCCCGGTTATCTTTGGCACAGGATGGCATCGCAGGGATAGGCACATGGCAATCACACAACAGTCACGCATGGCCAAGGTCAGCAGCCCACTCGGCGACAATGCGCTGGTGATGGAGCGCCTGGCCGGCAGCGAGTCCCTGGGCCGCCTGTTCCACTATGAGCTGAGCCTGGCCTCGGAAAATTCCTCGCTGAAGCTCAATACGTTGCTCGGCAAACCCATGGGCGTGGCGGTACAACTGGCCGACGGCAGCGACCGCTACTTCCATGGCATCGTCGCGCGTTGCAGCCAGACGGCCCATCGTGGCCAGTTCGCCAGTTATCAGGTCACCCTCAAGCCCTGGTTATGGCTGTTGTCGCGCACCTCCGACTGCCGCATCTTCCAGAGCAAGACGGTGCCGGACATCGTCAAGCAGGTGTTCCGCGACCTGGGTTTTTCCGACTTCGAGGACGCCCTCACCCGCTCCTACCGCGAGTGGGACTATTGCGTGCAGTACCGTGAAACCAGCTTCGACTTCGTCAGCCGGCTGATGGAGCAGGAGGGTATCTACTACTACTTTCGCCACGAGCAGGAACGCCACGTGCTGGTGCTCTGCGATGCCTATGGCGCGCACAGCACGGCACCCGGCTACGCGCGCGTGCCCTTCTACCCGCTCGACGACCAGATGCGCGAGCGCGACCACATCCACGACTGGCACCTGGCCCACGAGGTGCAGCCCGGCTCCCTGGCGCTCAACGACTACGATTTCCAGCGCCCCAGCGCGCGCCTGGAAGTACGCTCCAGCATCGCCCGCGAGCACAGTAACGCCGACTATCCGCTCTACGACTACCCGGGCGAATACGTACAGAGCAAGGACGGCGAGCAGTACGCGCGCAATCGCATCGAGGCGATCCAGGCGCAGTACGAGCAGATCCGCCTCAAAGGCAATGCCCGCGGCCTGGGCAGCGGCCACCTGTTCAGCCTCACCGATTACCCGCGCGACGACCAGAACCGCGAATACCTGATCGTCGACAGCGAATACACCATCACCCAGGACCTCTACGAAAGCGGCCGCGGCAGCGAGAGCTTCCAGTTCGACAGCAGCCTGACCTGCATCGACGCCAGCCAGGTGTTCCGCCCGCTGCCGCTGACTGTGCAGCCCATCGTGCAGGGCCCGCAGACGGCCATGGTGGTCGGCCCCAAGGGCGAGGAAATCTGGACCGACCAGTTCGGCCGCGTGAAGGTGCACTTCTACTGGGATCGCCACGACCAGTCCAACGAGAACAGCTCCTGCTGGATTCGCGTGTCGCAGAACTGGGCCGGCAAGAACTGGGGCTCTATCCAGATTCCGCGTATCGGCCAGGAAGTCATCGTCAGCTTTCTGGAAGGCGACCCCGACCGGCCGATCATCACCGGCCGCGTCTACAACGCCGAGCAGACGGTGCCCTACGACCTGCCCGCCAACGCCACCCAGAGTGGCACCAAGAGCCGTTCGAGCAAGGGCGGTACGCCGGCCAACTTCAATGAAATCCGCATGGAGGACAAGAAGGGCGAAGAGCAGCTGTTCATCCACGCCGAGAAGAACCAGGACATCGAGGTCGAGAACGACGAGACCCACTGGGTCGGCCACGATCGCAGCAAGACCATCGACAACGACGAGACGGTGCACGTCAAACACGACCGCACCGAGACCGTGGACAACAACGAGACCATCACCATCGGCGTCGACCGCAGCGAAAAGGTCGGCAACAACGAAACCATCACCATCGGCGTGAACCGCACCGAGCAGGTCGGCAGCAACGAAACCATCAGCATTGGCGCCAACCGCACCGAAAGCGTGGGCAGTAATGAAACCATCAGCATCGGCGCCAACCGCACCGAAAGCGTCGGCAGCAACGAAACCATCAGCATCGGTGCCAACCGCACCGAAAGCGTCGGCAGCAGCGAGCGCACCACCATCGGCGCCGACCGCACCGCGCTGATCACCGCCAACGAATACGTGCTCATCGGTGCGGACCTGGCGACCATGGCGGGCGGCAACGAATCGCACTATGTGCGCGGCGAGCGCAACAGCCGTGTGCTCAAGGACGACAACCTGCATGTCGGCAAGAACTTCGTGCTCAAGGCCGGCGACTCGATCACCCTGCAGACCGGCGCCGCCAGCATCACCATGAAGAAGGACGGCACCATCGCCATTCGTGGCAAGAACATCAGCATCGACGGCTCCGGGGCGATCAACGTCAAGGCCGCCAAGAACATCGTGATGAAAGGCCAGAAAATCCTGCAGAACTAGGCAGCGATCACCGCCAGGAGCTCCCCATGACTGTCCAGCACCACACTCCCGCCGCCACTCGCCTGGACGGCGTGGTCATCGGCGTACTGCTCGATGTGCCGCAGGCCGCAAGCCCGGTGGTGGCCTTCCCCGGCTGCCCGTCCGAGACGGGTATCGCCGCGACCACCACCACGGCCCTCAGCCGCGAGGACATCGGTGCCCAGGTGGCGCTGATGTTCGTCGGCGGCGAGCCGAGCCAGCCCCTGGTGATCGGCCGCATCCAGCGCCTGCCGCAGGCACCGGTGACCACGCCAGCGGCCGTGGCACATATCGACGGCGAACGCCTGGAATTCAGCGCCGAGCGCGAGATCGTGCTGCGTTGCGGCAAAGCCAGCATCACCCTGACCCGCGAAGGCAAGGTGCTGATCAAGGGTGCCTACCTGTCCAGCCGCTCCAGCGGCGTGAACCGCATCAAGGGCGGTTCGGTGCAGATCAACTAAGAAGTCGCCCATGGAACTGCTCAACGCCACGCGCATGGTCGCCGCCTACAACCAGGGCCTGGACGCCGATGGCCGCGAATACCTGGTGGTCATCGTCAAGGGCACCTTCGACCTGCCGGTGGACGGCAGCGTGGCGCGCCTGCTCGATGAGCAGCAGCCGCTGCTGATGAGCGATACCTTCGCCGGTGACCCGGCACTCTCAGCGCCACTGCGCGAGTTCGACTTCGCGCCGTTCAAGCCTTACTGCGACGTGCTGGTCAGCGGCAGCGCCCATGCGCCGGGCGGCCGCCCGGTCAGCCAGCTGACCGTGGGCATCCGCGTCGGCCGGGTCAGCAAGGCATTCAGCGTGTACGGCCCGCGGCACTGGCAGCCCGGTGCCCTGGGCACCAGCGCCGGCGCGCCACAGCCCTTCGTGCGCCAGGACATTTCCTACGCCAGCGCCTTCGGCGGCAACCACCCGGCACCCGGCAACCCCGAGCAGTTGCTGTGCAACCTGCGCAACCCGGCCGGCCAGGGCTGGTACCCACGCAGCCTGAGCGGCGCCAGCGTGGTCGGCATGCCGATGCCCAACACCGAAAAACTTGGCCAGCCGGTGGATGCGCCTCATGGCGATTTCGAACCCATGGCCCTGGGCCCGCTGGGCAAGCACTGGCAGGCGCGCGTCGGCTTCGCCGGCACTTACGACCAGGCCTGGCAGGACGAACAGTTTCCCTTCCTGCCCAGGGACTTCGACGAGCGCTACTTCCAGGCGGCCCCGGTCGATCAGCAGACCGACTACCTCAAGGGTGGCGAAGACGTCTTCCTGCTTGGCCTGCTGCCCACCGAGCGCGCCGGCTTCCGGGTGCCCAGCGTGCGCATGCCGGTAACCTATTTCCTCAGCACCGGCGGCCATGAAACGGCGCAGGCGGTCATCGACACCCTGCTGGTCGACACCGACGCCAACCGGGTGGAAATCACCTGGCGCACGCGCCGGCCACTCAAGCGCAGCCTGTTCGAGATCGCTCAGGTGCTGGTGGGCGAGAAATCCCGGGGCTGGTGGCGCGCCCGCGAGCTGGGCAAGGACTACTATCCGTCGCTGGCCGCGCTGAGCAGCAGCCGTTCGACCGCGGATGACCTGTCATGAGTGCCCTCAGCATCCTCTCCAGCGGCATGGTCAGTGCTGTGGGTCTGAGCGCGCCGGCCAGTTGCGCAGCGATCCGCTGCGCCCTCGACAATTTCCAGGAAACCCGTTTCATCGACGCCGGCGGCGAGTGGCAGGTCGCCGCCAGCGTACCGCTGGAGGAGCCGTGGCGCGGTCGCACCAAGCTGGTGAAGATGGCTGCCCGTGCCATCGCCGAAAGCCTGGCTGGCGTGCCAGGGATCGATTACGCCGCCGCACCGCTGCTGCTCGGCGTCGCCGAACTGGATCGCCCGGGCCGTAGCGACAGCCTGGACACCAGCCTGCTGCGCGATATCGAGCGCGAGTTGGGCGTGCAGTTTCATGGCGCCTCCACGCTGATCCCGCGAGGCCGGGTCAGCGCCGGCGTGGCACTGCTCAATGCACGCCGGCTGATCCACGAAGGCGGCCACCGCCACGTGCTGATCGCCGGGGTCGACTCGTTTCTCAACGCCGCCACCCTGTCCGCCTTCGAAGAGCGCCAGCGGCTGCTCACCAGCCGCCATTCCAATGGTTTCATTCCCGGTGAAGGTGCGGCAGCGGTGGTGGTCGGCGCGCCCGTGCGCCAGGACGCCGAGCAACTGATCTGCTTCGGGCTGGGCTTTGGCGTCGAGAAGGCCAGCGTGGAAGCCGACGATATCCCGCTGCGCGCCGACGGCCTGGTGCAGGCCACCCAGGCGGCGCTCAAGGACGGCAACTGCCGTATGGAGCAGATGGACTACCGGCTGACCGACAACTCCGGCGAGCAGTACTACTTCAAGGAAGCGGCCCTGGCGCTGAGCCGCACGCTGCGCGTGGTCAAGGAAGAGTTCGACATCTGGCACCCCGCCGACTGCATCGGCGAATGCGGCGCGGCCATCGGCCCGGCCATGCTGGCGGTGGCATTGGCCGCATCGCGCAAGGGTTACAGCCTGGGCTCGAACATCGTCTATCAACTGGGCAACGATGCCGGCGAGCGCGCCGTGGCGTTGCTGCGTTACCAACGGGTAGGAGCAGCCTGATGGCCAACGAGGTCTATGCCAACAACCGGGAGATTTCCTGCAAGGCGGCCAGCGGCAAATCCATCGCCGCCTTTCCCGACGTCTGCTTCACCCCGCCGCAGACGCCGCCGATGCCCCTGGGCATCCCGATCCCGTACCCCAACACCGGGCTGTCCAAGGACACCACCAAGGGCACGCGCACCATCCGCATCACCCGCAAGGAAGTGATGCTCAAGAACAAGAGCTACTACAAGACCAGCTACGGCGACGAGCCTGGCCGCGCCCCGAAGAAAGGCATCATCACCAGCAAGATCAAGGGCAAGGTGTACTTCACCTCCTGGTCCATGGACGTCAAGTTCGAAGGCAAGAACGTGGTGCGGCATATGGATCTGACGACCCATAACCATGGGTCGTTTCCGGGGAATACGCCGACCTGGCCGTATCTGGATCAGATGGCGGTAAGCAAGGGTGAAGGGCCGTGCAAGGAAGACATCAAGAAAGAGAAAGATGCCTGTAAGGAATACACCCCTCATGGAGAGGGTGACCCATGCCCACCAACCACCGAACTGGTGAGCGCAAAAAAAGCACGAGCGCTTACCGCCAAGGGCTCTGCGGCCAGGACTCAGGCCAATGCATCGGTCAAGAGCGCTTACGAGCGACTCGCCAGTAAGAATCGTGCCAATAAATGCTTGCAGGCCAGGCGCTGCATGCTGACGCCCTACAAACCCCAAGGTCGCGGTAAAACCCGCCAGCCAGGCTGCTGCCCTGGCCAGACAGGCCACCATCTCATAGAGGCTTCCGCATTTCTTGAGCCAGGTACCCGCAAAGAAGGTGGCTCCTTAAGGGCGCAATTCAAGAACTCGAAATATGACCTTGATCGAGCCCCCTGCGTGTGTGCGGAAGGCCCTGACAATACGACAGCAACCCACGGATTGATGCATACCTACCAAGGCGTCAGGGCAAAGAAACTGGCTCCAGATGGCACATGGACCTTGCGTCAAGCCACCGAATGCGGCGCGGCGTCAGTGAATATGGTCTTTCAGAGCGGGTGTGATCAGCAGTGCCTGGAATCGCAACTCAATGCCTACCATTCCAGTCCCGAAGTGGGCGTAAAACCAGACACGAAAATACCCTCGTCACCCAGTGGAAAAACCGACAGTACGGTTGCCGAGAAAGCTTGGCAGCAATACGACAAGGGCAAACGATCAATAGATAACTCGGGGAGTATCACACGATGATGTTCAAGGAAGTTGGTTACCGTTACCGCAGCGGGGCTGTGCGCTACGGCGACCTCGCTTATGTCTTGTGCATTGACCCTGATCTTGCGGCAGACGGCTTACCACATACCTCTTTTTATGCCTGGGATAATGGCGGGTGGGGCATGTATGAGATAGGGCGCTGGAATGCCCATTCGATCTGCGTTACCCAAACGCCAAAAGACCAAGCTATCGCGCTGGGCGAACACGGCAATATCCGTGTAATGGGCAACAACGACGATTATGACGAGCAGATAGCCTGTCCTGGCGTAGCGTTGAGCATCATGCGGGAGATACGCAATATCGGTGGTTTCGCCTATGTGTGCGGCATGGATCGTCAGGTATTCAAACGAGACAGCCCAGGCAATTGGATCGCCCTCCACGGCGACATGCCCAACCAGCCAGCCAAGGACATGGTTTTCGGCTTCGAGTCCATTCATGGCTACAGTGAGCAAGATATCTACGCTGTCGGCTGGTATGGCGAAATCTGGCATTTCGACGGTAGGGCCTGGAAGAACTGCGCCAGTCCTACCAACATAAACCTCACTCGGGTGTGCTGTGCCGAAGACGGCTGGGTTTATGCGTGTGGCATGCACGGCATTCTTCTGCGGGGTAAAAACGATCAATGGGAAACCATCGATCATGAGGCTACCGATTCAGATATCTGGGATCTCGAGTGGTTCGCCGGCAAGCTTTATATCTCTACACTCCATGCGCTGTACTGGCTCAACGGAGACCAGCTTGAGCTGGTCGACTTCGGTGATTTGATCCCCAATAGCTGCCATAGCTTGAGTAGTGCAGATGGGCTGCTCTGGTCCATTGGGGAAAATGACATTCTGGCCTTCGGCGGCACTTCGTGGACCCGAGTCGAGTAATGATCGCCATCATCCTCGACCAGCACGCCGAAGAAGCCGCCTTCCTGGCCGGCCTGCGCAGCTACGCCGTCGGCGCACCGCATTATGACCTGGCCCATCTCGGCGATCTGGACGAGCGGATCGAGGCGCATCTCGATGGCCTGCAGATCGCCGGGCTCAAGGGGCTTCATCTGTTGCTGGAGCAGCTGACCCCCTATGCTCAGGGTGAGGTGTTCGCTATTGCCGCGCTGGCGATGCGGCTGGGCAACGAGAGCGCCCTAGGAACCCTGTACCAGCACCTGCAAGAGCATCACGAAGGCGAGGCGTATCTTGTCGCCGCACTGGGCTGGCTGGAGTGGCACGAGGTCTCCAAGCTGATCGAACGCGACCTGAGTTCCACGGACGCCCAGCGCCGCCGTATCGCCCTGGCTGCCCATGCCCTGCACGGCAAGGATCCAGGCCCGGCGTTGCTGTCAGCTCTTGGCCACGGTGATGCCCGCGTACTGGCGGCGGCCGCACGGCTGGCTGGAACCCTGCGGCGCCGCGACCTGCTGCAGCCGCTGCGTCAGCACCGCCTGCACGGCGACGATGAGGTCCGTTTCTGGAGCAACTGGGCCAGCGCCCAGATGGGTGATCAGGAAGCGCTCGGCAACCTGCGCCTGTTCGCCGAGCGACCCGGCGACCTGCGCCAGCCAGCACTGGAAGTACTGCTCGCCTGGCAACCACGGGAAGCCAGCATTGCCTGGCTGCGCGGCCTGATGCAGAGCGAGGCGCACCGCCATATGGCGATCCAGGCCATCGGCCTGCTCGGTGATCCGCAGACCATTGCCTGGCTGATCCGCCAGATGCACGAACTGCCCACGGCCCGCGCGGCGGGCGAAGCATTCAGCCTGATCACTGGCGCCGACCTCGCGGAACTCGACCTGGAATTGAGCGTCTATCCCGACTACGACGAAGGCCCTACCGATGATCCGTCCGACGCCAACGTCGCCATGGACCCGGACATCGACCTGCCCTGGCCCGATCCGCAGCAGGTCGAGCAATGGTGGCAAGGCCAGCAGCACAGCTTGCAACCAGGCACCGGGTATCTGCTAGGCCAGCCGTTCAGCGAAAGACGGTGCATGGCCGTGCTGCGCAGCGGTACACAGCGGCAGAGACGTGCAGCGGCCAGTTTGCTGGCGCGCTACCAGCCGACCAGCGCTCTGTTTGCAACGGATGCGCCGGCGCGCCGGCAAAAGCGATTGCTGGGCTGCTGAGCCCAGGCGATCAACGACACAAGGAGAGTGCGAACATGCTCAAGAAATCCCAGCTGGCCCGGTCGCTATACTGCAGTGCCAGCCATGGGCAGAGATCCCGCTCGAAGAAACCGCCTGCTCACAGGCATGACTACTTCATCAGTCTGCGCATAGCGCCGCTGATTTCGCCTTGCCGCAGCAGTCAACGTGCGGCACGTCCCGAAACGCTCAGCCATTCGGCGAGGGAACGACCTTGAACCGTAAAACACTTTCCTGCTGCGCATTGCTGCTTATCGGACTACTCACACAGGGTTACGCCATGGCTTTTTCCAAGACGCTTTATCTGTTCTCCGAGGTCGAGGGCACCGTGTTGCTCGACGGCAAACCTGTTCAGGGTGTGGAGATAGAACAGGAATATCACTGGCACTGGAAAAACGAGCACCGCACCAACACCACACAATCCGATGCTCAAGGCCGCTTCAAACTGCCGGCCGTGACGGCTAAATCAATGACGGCAGGCTTCATGCCCCATGAGCCGGTGACCGGCCAGCGCATCACCCTGCGCTATCAGGGCAAGGAACATAAAGGCTGGGTATTCACCAAACACAATTATGACAACCTGGGTGAGGTGAAGGGCCGCCCGCTGAAGTTCATCTGTGAGCTCAACAGCGAACCCGTCGCGCACCCGGAAACTGAAACATTCGGCATCTGCGTTCTACAGTAACGCCCCCATCATCAGACCAGAAGGATTCGGCTGTGAACCCCTTGAGCCCCAAACAATCCGCGCAGATCGCAACGCATGTCTACACCGTCAAGGATGCCGTCATGTCATCCAAGGGCGGTGTTGAGGATGAAGCCGCCCGCCTCGGGCTGAGCAACTCGTTCGACTTCTCCAATCTGCAAATGGCCAGCGGAACCAGCGGTGCCGTTTTCCGTACACGGACAGGCTTCGCCTATGCCGTCCACGGCGTAGGGGGGCGGCAAGGCGAGATGCTGCTGGCATTTCGCGGCACCGACACCTTTGCAGATGCGATGACCGATGCCAACGCCGGCCTGCAACGCGGCCCGAGCACCTGGCCTGTGCATGCGGGCTTCAATGAAACGTTCAAGTCGCTACGCAACGATCTCGATTCATTCATGCGCGGCCGCAACCCCAGCACCGTGCACTGCGTGGGCCACAGCCTGGGCGGTGCGCTGGCTACCCTGGCGGCAGATCACCTCAGTGAGCTGGGCGTGGCCGGCATCAAGCTGTATACCTTCGGGTCGCCACGTACCGGTGTCGGCGGCTTCGCTCGCCACCTGAGCGGCAAACTGGGCGCCAGCAACATTCATCGCGTCTACCACAGCGCCGACCCGGTGAGCATGGTGCCGATCTTCCCGTTCAGCCATGTGCCGGTTACCGGCAATGTCTGCATGATCCCCTGGAAGGGCGCGCAGATCAGTGCCAATGCGCACCGCATGACCCAGTACCTGCCCTCCATTGGCGATGCCACCTGGACCGGGCTGTATCGTAACCCGGAGCCACCGCTGGATCGGGATATCGACCTGTGGCTGGAGAGCGCCAGTTACGGCCCGACTCTGTATTCCGCAGCCACCCTGTGGATGATTTCCAGAGCCATGCAGTACCTGCTCAAGAAGGCGGCCAATATCGTCATCGGCAGTGCGATCACCGTGAGCATGACCGTACTGGACCAGATTGCCGGCGTTCTGGTGCAGGGTGCTCAGCTTTGCAAGGACATCAGCGATTCGATTCGCGCACTGATCGTGAAGATCTTCAACTTCCTGGGTCGCGCCGTGCCGACGACCATCGACGTGACCACCTTCTTTCTGCGCTGGGTGCTCGACCTGCTCTCCAGAGCGGTAGTCGACCTGGCGCGTCAGGCCATGCAACTGGTGGTGCGTTCCTGACAACGAAAACGGCGCCTTCAGGCGCCGTTTTCACATCACAGATCCCCTTCCTCGACCATCCGCGCGCTGCTGGCATCCAGCGCATAGGCCGCATCGGCCAAGTCGTTGCTGACCTGCTCGACCTTCAGCGTGCCACTGACCCACAGCGGTTCATAGATATCGGCCAGGGCGATGCCCTTGGGGTAGCGCACCAGCACCAGCTGGTTCGGTGGCGGTGGCGGAACATGGATGCAGGCACCGGGATAGGGCACCAGGAAGAACAGCGTGCTGCGCCCGGCGTTGTCGGTTTCCAGCGGGACCGGATAGCCGCCGAGGCGGATCTTCTTGCCGTTCATGGCC
This sequence comes from Pseudomonas sp. URMO17WK12:I2, assembly GCF_003253735.1. Classification (GTDB taxonomy): domain Bacteria; phylum Pseudomonadota; class Gammaproteobacteria; order Pseudomonadales; family Pseudomonadaceae; genus Aquipseudomonas. The sequence continues at coordinate 208,745 of NZ_QKYW01000004.1, forward strand.
GGCACCGTCTTGGCCGAATACATGACGGCGGGCAAACCTTTTTCCTGTTGCTTCAAACCGCCCTTGCTGTCGAACGTGCCACCAGCCTCGGGGCCGTTATGGGTGATCTCCGGCATCTGCTCCAGGGCACGCTGATCCTCTTCGGGCATCAGCTCCAGCCAGTCGGTTTCAGGGAGTTCGGCGCGGGCGAAGCCGCTCAGCAACAGCAGGACCAACAGCAGGTAACGCATCGACGGGACTCACGGTGGTAATGGCCAACAGGGAGTAGCCAGGCGTCGATGCGTCAGGCTACCGGTTTAGCGTTTCTTGGTGATCATGCCGTAGATCACCAGCAGGATGATCGCACCGACCACCGCGCCGATGAAACCAGCGCCTTCACCTGCCTGGTAGATACCCAGTGCCTGGCCACCGTAGGTCGCAGCGATGGAACCACCGATGCCCAGCAGGATGGTCATGATCCAGCCCATGCTGTCATCGCCAGGCTTGAGGAAACGGGCAATCAAACCCACGATCAGGCCGATTAGAATAGTGCCGATAATACCCATGACGCCCTCCAGAATTGAAAAAGGCGCCGCACTGCTGCGGCGCCTTTCATCTGACGAGAGCGGCGGCGCAGAGGTTCAACCTGCCTCGCCCGCGCCTGTCTAGCCTGCGGCGATAAGCGCCTGCACGTCGGCGATACGGCTGTCGAGGGTCGCCCGATCTGCGCAGCGCAGGGTGGCGTGGCCGACCTTGCGACCGGCCTTGAAGGCCTTGCCGTAGTGATGCAGGTGGCAATCGTCGATGGCCGCCACCTTATCCACAGCCGGTACGCTGCCGATGAAGTTGAGCATGGCGCTCTCGCCGACCTTGGCGGTCGAGCCCAGCGGCAGGCCGGCGACGGCGCGCAGGTGGTTCTCGAACTGGCTGCACTCGGCGCCTTCGATGGTCCAGTGCCCGGAGTTATGCACCCGTGGAGCGATCTCGTTGGCCTTGAGGCCGCCATCGACCTCGAAGAACTCGAAGGCCAGCACACCGACGTAGTCGAGCTGCTTGAGCACACGGCCGACGTAATCTTCGGCCAGCGCCTGCAGCGGGTGTGCGGTGCTGGCGATCGACAGGCTGAGGATGCCGCTGTCGTGGGTGTTGTGCACCAGCGGGTAGAAGCGCGTCTCGCCATCACGACCGCGCACGGCGACCAGCGACACTTCGCCGCTGAACGGCACGAAGCCTTCGAGGATGCACGGCACGCTGCCCAGTTCGGCGAAGGCACCGCTGACGTCTTCGGGCTTGCGCAGCACCTTCTGGCCCTTGCCGTCGTAGCCCAGGGTGCGGGTCTTCATCACCGCCGGCAGGCCGATGCTGGCCACTGCCGCATCGAGGTCAGCCTGGGACTGGATATCGGCGAACGCGGGCGTCGGGATGCCGAGATCCTTGAACATCGACTTTTCGAACCAGCGATCCCGGGCGATGCGCAGCGATTCGGCGCTCGGGTAGACCGGCACGAACTGGGACAGGAAGGCCACGGTTTCCGCCGGCACGCTCTCGAATTCGAAGGTCACCAGATCGACCTCGTCAGCCAGCTGGCGCAGGTGATCCTGATCGCCGTAATCAGCACGGATATGCTCACCCAGCGCTTGGGCACAGGCATCCGGTGCCGGGTCGAGGAACGCGAAATTCATCCCCAGCGGCGTGCCCGCCAGAGCCAACATGCGGCCGAGCTGGCCGCCGCCGATTACGCCGATCTTCATTACTGAGCCCTCGGGTCCGGGTTTTCCAGCACGGTATTGGTCTGTTCGTCGCGGAACTGCTTGAGCGCCGCGTGGAACTGCGGGTGCTGGTGACCGAGGATGCTCGCCGCCAGCAGCGCGGCGTTGATCGCACCAGCCTTGCCGATGGCCAGGGTGGCGACCGGAATACCGGCCGGCATCTGCACGATGGACAGCAGCGAATCGACGCCCGAGAGCATCGACGACTGTACCGGCACGCCGAGCACCGGCAAATGGGTTTTCGCCGCGCACATGCCCGGCAGGTGGGCAGCGCCGCCAGCACCGGCGATGATCACCTGAATGCCACGGCCTTCGGCCTCTTCGGCGTACTGGAACAGCAGATCCGGGGTGCGGTGGGCGGAAACCACCTTCACTTCATTGGGGATGCCCAGCTTGTCGAGCATCTCGACGGTATGGCTCAGGGTGCTCCAGTCGGATTTGGAACCCATGATCACGCCAACCAGTGCACTCATCGTCGTGCCTCTCTCGTCTCGGGCGCTTGGCGCCGCGGCAGAAACAACAAACCACGCGGTAGGCGTGGTTTGCGGAAACCGGCAATTATACTGCAGTCGTGCGTAAATCGATAATCGACCGCCTGTCGGCCCATGGCGCTATGCGCGCCAGGACTTGTCCTGGAGCAATATCCACCGCGCTGAGCTTTGCATACTGAGGGTTCTCATCGAGAGGATCGCGCCATGCAAAAGACCATGAAAGCCGCTGTCGTTCACGCCTTTGGCGAGCCCCTGCGGCTCGAGGAAGTGAAGGTGCCGCTGCCTGGCCCCGGGCAGATACTGGTGAAGATCGAAGCGGCGGGCGTCTGCCACACCGACCTGCACGCCGCCGATGGCGACTGGCCGGTAAAGCCCAGCCTGCCATTCATTCCCGGCCACGAAGGTGTTGGTTACGTGGCCGCAGTAGGTGCCGGGGTGACCCGCGTGCGCGAAGGCGACCGAGTTGGCGTGCCCTGGCTGTATACCGCCTGCGGCTGCTGCGAGCACTGCCTGACGGGCTGGGAAACCCTGTGCGCCGAGCAGCAGAACACCGGCTACTCGGTGAACGGCAGTTATGCCGAATATGTGCTGGCCGACCCCAGCTATGTGGGCATCCTGCCGAAGAACGTCGAGTTCGCCGAGATCGCGCCGATCCTCTGCGCGGGCGTCACCGTCTATAAAGGCCTGAAAGTGACCGGCGCCCGCCCCGGCCAGTGGGTGGCGATTTCCGGCATCGGCGGCCTCGGCCACGTGGCCGTGCAGTACGCCCGCGCCATGGGCCTGCACGTGGCCGCCATCGATGTGGACGACGACAAGCTGGCGCTGGCCAAAAAGCTCGGCGCCAGCCTGACCATCAATGCCCGCCATGAAAACCCGGCCGAGATCATTCAGCGCGACATTGGCGGCGCCCACGGCGTGCTGGTTACCGCGGTGTCGAACAGCGCCTTCGGCCAGGCGATCGGCATGGCCCGCCGGGGCGGCACCGTGGCCCTCGTGGGGTTGCCGCCAGGTGACTTCCCGACGCCGATTTTCGATGTGGTGCTCAAGGCCATCAGCATCACCGGCTCCATCGTCGGCACCCGCGCGGACCTGCAGGAGGCCCTGGACTTCGCCGGCGAAGGGCTGGTCAAGGCGACTATCCACTGCGACCGCCTGGATAACGTCAATGGCGTGCTCGAGCAGATGCGCGCCGGGCAGATAGAAGGCCGGGTGGTGATGCAGTTCTAAGAGTGGCGTTTGCCAGCGGGAACGGGCTCACAGTGCCCGCTGTCAGACGCCGTTAGACTCAGCCTTATCAACCACCGAAGGACTCCGCCATGACACGGCTGTCGCTGCTTATCGCCTCAACCCTCCTGACCTTCAACGCCAGCGCCCTGGAGCTGGCGAAGTACCCCAAAACCTTCGTCGCCGACAAGGGCATCAGCGTGGTCATTGCCCCCAGCAGTGACGAGAAGCAGGCCCTGGTGCAGATCAGCGGTATCAACCACCCGCTCGATGAAGTGGTGCTGCTGACCGACGTCAAACCGCGCAGCCAGGATGAAAGCGACTACGCCACCACCCTCGATGGCAGCGCCTACGTGCTGATCGGCCAGCGCCAGGATTGGGGGGGCGAGTCCTACCAGCTGTACCTGCCGAACAACCGCGACCCGCTGTACCTGAGCTTCGACGAGAAAGCCAGTAAGGCAGTCAAGCCAGCCGAGCTGCTGGCCCTCTATGAGAAGCAGCACAAGGACGGCGTGCAGGACAAGCTGGCCCGCTTCGACCGCGAGAAGCGTCAGCAGTACCACGTCGAGCGCCTGCAACAGATGGACAAGGAGGCGTCGGCCAGCTGCGGCACCACCCTCAAGACCGACATCGACTGGCAGGCGATGGATGAGCAACTGCTTAAAGAACTGAGCGTTTCCGGCTACTGCGGCGAGGTGGTCAACCAAATGAACAACCTGTGCAGCAGCTCCCCCGAGTTCAAGGAGCAGGCTGCCAAGCTCAACACCGTCGAGTGCAGCTTCGGCAAGGAAATGAAGATCCGCGAGCAGGGCAATCGCATCCTGTTCACCACCGAGCGCGACGCGGCCAACCAGGGCGAATTCATCAACGCCTTTCTGCGTAATCGCTAAGCAACACCCTGCCGGGCGGTCGTCCAGACCGCCCACCTCTCATTCGGAAATCCGAACGCCAGGCGGTCGAAAAACCGAACATCCGACCATCAGGTCCTCGCCCGCCGACCGAGCCAGAAATTAATATCCTTTATTTTCATAGACTTGAACCGAAAAACAGAGACACAAAAGGCCTGGCACACATCCTGCTCCCTACAAGACAGGAAAGCGATAGCCCTTCCACACGGAGGCACGTACCCCGCCGTACGTCCCCAATAACAACAACACCGAGGAATCGACCCATGCGTATCGTCCCCCGCGTACTGGCTGCAGCCGTTGCCGCCACCCTGATGTCCAGTCCGGTATTCGCCGCCGAACTGACCGGCACCCTGAAGAAGATCAAGGACTCGGGCACCATCACCCTGGGCCACCGCGACTCGTCCATCCCCTTCTCCTACTATGGCGACACCTCCAAGCAGCCGGTTGGCTATTCCCACGACCTGCAACTCAAGGTCGTCGAAGAGCTGAAAAAGGAACTGGAGCTGCCTGACCTGAAGGTGCGCTACAATCTGGTGACCTCCCAGACCCGTATCCCCCTGGTGCAGAACGGCACCGTGGATCTGGAGTGCGGCTCCACCACCAACAATGTCGAGCGTCAGCGTCAGGTTGATTTCTCCGTCGGCATCTTCGAAGTGGGCACCCGCCTGCTGACCAAGAAAAGCAGCGGCGTGAATGACTTCGAAGACCTCAAGGGCAAGAACGTGGTGACCACCGCCGGCACCACCTCCGAGCGCCTACTCAAGTCCATGAACGCCGAGAAGAAGATGGGCATGAACGTGATTTCCGCCAAGGATCACGGTGAGTCCTTCCTGATGCTCGAATCCAACCGCGCAGTCGCCTTCATGATGGACGACGCCCTGCTCGCCGGCGAAATGGCCAAGGCCAAGAAGCCGGATGACTGGCATGTAGTCGGCACCCCGCAGTCCTTCGAAATCTACGGCTGCATGGTTCGCAAGGGCGACGAAGGCTTCAAGAAGGTGGTCGACAAGGCCATCACCGATACCTTCGCGTCGGGCGAAATCAACGACATCTACAACAAGTGGTTCCAGCAGCCGGTTCCACCAAAAGGCCTGAACCTCAATTTCCCCATGAGCGACGAGCTGAAGAAGCTGATCGCCGAGCCCACCGACAAATCTGTAGAGCAGATCTGACCGCGTGATGCCGCGCCCCTTTCACGAGAAGGGGCGTAGCGGGGACCCGGAGGGGCCGCAGGCCTCTCCACCCATTTCCTGACGAAGCCAAAAACCGTCCGTTCCCGCGGACACGGGCGACTGTTGCCCGCCACCTGGCTTCGCCGCGTCAACTCACCTGAGGGGAAACCCGATGAACTACAACTGGGACTGGGGCATTTTCTTCAAGTCCACCGGCATTGGCGACGAGATCTACCTGGAGTGGTTCCTCACCGGCCTGGGCTGGACCATCGCCATCGCCGTGGTCGGCTGGCTGATCGCCCTGTCGCTTGGCTCGCTGCTCGGTGTGATGCGCACCGTGCCGAACCGCCTGATCTCCGGAATCGCCACCACCTACGTGGAGATCTTCCGTAACGTACCGCTGCTGGTGCAGCTGTTCCTCTGGTACTTCCTGATGCCGGACCTGCTGCCCGAACCGCTGGAGCTGTGGTTCAAGCAGGACCTCAACCCGGCCACCTCGGCCTATCTGTCGGTGGTGGTGTGTCTCGGCCTGTTCACTGCCGCCCGGGTGTGCGAGCAGGTACGTACCGGTATCCAGGCGCTGCCGGCCGGCCAGACCGCGGCGGCCTACGCCATGGGTTTCCGCCTGCCGCAGATCTACCGCAACGTGCTGCTGCCCCAGGCCTACCGGATCATCATTCCGCCATTAACCAGTGAGTTTCTGAACATCTTCAAGAACTCCTCGGTGGCTTCGCTGATCGGCCTCATGGAGCTGCTCGCGCAGACCAAGCAGACCGCCGAGTTCAGCGCCAACCTGTTCGAGGCCTTCACCCTGGCGACGCTGATCTACTTCACCCTGAACATGAGCCTGATGATGATCATGCGCATGGTCGAGCGCAAAGTTGCCGTGCCGGGCCTGATTTCCGTGGGAGGTAAGTGATGGACTTCAGTCAGATCATTCCCGCTCTGCCAGGCCTCTGGGAAGGCATGGCCATGACCCTGCAACTGATGGTCATGGGCGTTATCGGTGGCGTGATTCTCGGCACCCTGCTGGCACTGATGCGCCTGTCGAGCAACGTGCTGCTGTCCAAACTGGCAGCCACTTACGTCAACTACTTCCGCTCGATCCCGCTGCTGCTGGTGATCACCTGGTTCTACTTCGCAGTGCCGTTCATCCTGCGCTGGATCACCGGTGAGGACACCCCCGTGGGCGCGTTCGCGTCCTGCCTGGTGGCCTTCATCATGTTCGAGGCGGCGTACTTCTGCGAAATCGTCCGTGCCGGCATCCAGTCCATTCCCAAGGGCCAGATGGGCGCTGCCCAGGCACTGGGCATGAGCTACGGCCAGACCATGCGCCTGATCATCCTGCCCCAGGCGTTTCGCAAGATGACCCCGCTGCTGCTGCAGCAGAGCATCATCCTGTTCCAGGACACCTCGCTGGTCTACACCGTCGGCCTGATGGACTTCCTCAATGCTGCCCGTTCGCGCGGCGACATTCTGGGTCAGCCCCATGAATTCCTGATCTTCGCCGGTCTGGTCTACTTCACCATCAGCTTCGCTGCCTCGCAGCTGGTCAAGCTCCTGCAAAAAAGGTTAGCCGTATGATTTCCATCAAGAACGTCAACAAGTGGTATGGGGACTTCCAGGTACTGACCGACTGCACCACGAACGTCAAGAAAGGCGAAGTGGTCGTGGTCTGCGGGCCATCCGGCTCGGGCAAGTCGACCCTGATCAAGTGCGTCAACGCCCTGGAGCCGTTCCAGAAGGGCGACATCGTGGTCGACGGCACCTCGATTGCCGACAAGAAGACCAACCTGCCGAAACTGCGCTCGCGCGTCGGCATGGTGTTCCAGCACTTCGAGCTGTTCCCGCACCTGACCATCACCGAAAACCTGACCATCGCGCAGATCAAGGTGCTGGGCCGCAGCAAGGAAGAAGCCACCAAGAAAGGCTTGCAGCTGCTCGACCGCGTCGGCCTCTCGGAGCACGCCCACAAGCACCCGGGCCAGCTCTCCGGCGGCCAGCAGCAGCGGGTGGCGATTGCTCGCGCCCTGGCCATGGATCCGATCGTCATGCTGTTCGACGAACCGACCTCGGCGCTGGACCCGGAAATGGTCAATGAAGTGCTCGACGTGATGGTGCAGCTGGCCCACGAAGGCATGACCATGATGTGCGTAACCCACGAGATGGGCTTCGCCCGCAAGGTCGCCGACCGGGTGATCTTCATGGACGCCGGCAAGATCGTCGAAGACTGTCCCAAGGAAGAATTCTTCGGCGACATCAGCGCCCGCTCCGACCGCGCCCAGCAGTTCCTCGCCAAGATCCTCCAGCATTGATGCGCCAGGCCCGCTATCGCCGATAGCGGGCCTACACTCGAAAAGCCCAATAAAAAATCGAGGCCCCTCATGCGTGTTCTGCACTTCAAAACCCTGACCCTCAGCGTCGCCATCGCCGCCTGCAGCAATGCCGTGCTGGCCGCCAATCTGGACGGCGGTGCAGTCGCCGCGCCTGACGAGTATGCCGCCAAGGTGGCCGCCGACGTACTCAAGAAGGGCGGCAACGCGGTAGACGCCGCCGTCGCCACCGCCTTCACCCTGGCCATCACCTACCCCGAAGCCGGCAACATCGGCGGCGGCGGCTTCATGACCCTGTTCATGGACGGCAAGCCGTACTTCCTCGACTACCGGGAAACCGCGCCGAAGGCGGCGACCAAGACCATGTACCTGGACGACAAGGGCGAGGTGATCGAGAACCTCAGCCTGGTCGGCGCCAAGGCCGCCGGCGTGCCCGGCACGGTGCTGGGCCTGTGGGAGGCGCACAAGCGCTTCGGCAAGCTGCCGTGGAGCGAGCTGCTGACGCCTGCCATCGGCTACGCCAACAGCGGCTTCAAGGTCGCCGACCAGCAGTTCCAGTACCGTGAAGACGCCATCGGCCTGTTCAACGGCAAGACCAACTTCACCGCACACTTCGGCAGCATGCGCCCGGGCGAAACCTTCAAGCAGCCGCTGATGGCCAAGACCCTGGAACGCATCGCGGCCAATGGCCCGGACGAGTTCTACAAGGGCCAGACTGCCGACCTGCTGGTCGCCCAGATGCAGCGCGATGGCGGGTTGATCAGCAAACAGGATCTGGCCGACTACAGGGTCAAATGGCGTGAGCCGATGCGCGTCGACTGGCAGGGCAACAGCCTGTACACCGCGCCCCTGCCCAGCTCAGGCGGCATCGCCCTGGCCCAGCTGATCGGCATCAAGGAGCAGCGCGCCGCCGACTTCAAGGGGGTCGAACTGAACTCCGCGCGCTATATCCACCTGCTGGCCGAGATCGAGAAACGCGTGTTCGCCGATCGCGCCGACTACCTGGGCGACCCGGACTTTTCCCAGGTGCCGGTCGCCAAGCTGATCGACGCCGAGTACCTCAAGCGCCGTGCCGCCGAGGTCAACCCGACCGCCATCTCGCCGACCGAACAGGTGCGCCCAGGCCTGGAGCCACACCAGACCACGCACTTCTCGATCGTCGATGCCGATGGCAACGCGGTCAGCAACACCTACACCCTGAACTGGGATTTCGGCAGTGGCGTGGTGGTCGAAGGTGCCGGCTTCCTGCTCAACGACGAGATGGATGATTTCAGCGCCAAGCCCGGCGTCGCCAACGCCTTTGGCGTGGTGGGCAGTGATGCCAACGCCATCGCGCCGGGCAAGCGCATGCTGTCGTCGATGAGCCCGAGCATCGTCACCCGCGACGGCAAGGTCAGCCTGGTGCTGGGCACGCCCGGCGGCTCGCGGATCTTCACCTCGATCTTCCAGGTGCTCAACAACGTCTACGACTTCAAGCTGCCGCTGGAAAAAGCCGTGGCTGCCCAGCGCGTCCATCATCAACTACTGCCCAAGGACATCATCTACTACGACGCCCACGCGCCGCTCACCGGCAAGGTCGCCGACGAGTTGAAAGCCATGGGCTACGTGCTCGAGGACCAGGGCTGGAACATGGGAGACATCCAGGCCATCCGCGTCGACGGGCGCCGCCTGGAAACCGCCTCCGATCCGCGTGGACGCGGCGTCGGCCTGGTGGTGGAACCCTGAGCCCCGTGTCATGACCCGCCCCCCACGGCACCGCCGCGCCCGCGGCGGTGAGCCGCCACCCGCGCCCTCGCGCGGGCTGGTTCGGTTACGGTGACTGTGATGCAATGCGCGTCCGTCAGTCTACCTGGGGTGCCGCCCGCCTTGGCCGCCAAACCGCGCTACGTCCGCCACCTGTCGCTGACCCTGCTGATGCTGGCACTGGTCGCCGCCTGCGGCTACGCCGGCTACTACCTCAGCGAAAAAGCGGGCATCCGCAGCCTGGTCGAAAGCGGTGAGCGCCAGCTCGAGCTCAATGCCAGGGCGGTGGAAAGCGAGATCAACAAGTACACCTACCTGCCCAGCCTGCTGGAGCTCGAATCCAACGTCAGCCGCCTGCTGCTGACCCCCGACGCCTACCGGCGCCAGCGCGTCAACGACTACCTCGAAGGCCTCAACCAGCGCAGCGGCAGCCTGGCTATCTACGTGATGGACACCGACGGCCGCGTGCTGGCCACCAGCAACTGGCGCCAGGCCGACAGCTACCTGGGCGAGGATCTGTCGTTCCGCGCCTATTTCCAGGACGCCCTGGAAGGCGAACAGGGTCGCTTCTACGGGATCGGCAGCACCACCGGCGAGCCGGGCTATTACCTGTCCCATGGGCTCAAGGCCAACGGCCGGATCATCGGCGTGGCGGTGGTCAAGGTGCGCCTCGACCCGCTCGAGCAGCGTTGGCAACGGGCACGCCTGGAAGCCTACGTCAGCGACGAGAACGGCATCATCATTCTCTCCAGCGATCCGATGCGACGCCTCAAGGCGGTACGCCCGCTCAACGCCGACACCAAGGAGCGCCTGGCGCGCAGCCTGCAGTATCACTGGTCGTCGCTCGACGAGCTGATTCCCCTGGCGCGCAAACCCCTGGACACCGGGGTCGAGCAGGTCAGCTTCGCGGGTCACAATGGGCAGGACGCCAGCGAGGTCACCAACTACCTCGCCCAGAGCCGCCCCCTGGAAGACACCCCCTGGCACCTGACTCTGCTCAGCCCGCTGCAGGACCTGCGCCGCGAAGCCATCAGCCACGGCATGCTGGCCGCCGCCGGCTTCGCCCTGCTGGCCTTTCTGCTGATCGCCTGGAACGAGCGCCGCAAGGTGATCGCCACCCGCCTCGCCGCCCGTGAGGCCCTGCAACTGGCCAACAGCGAGCTGGAGCGCAAGATCACCGAGCGTACCGCCGACCTGCGCGCCAGCAACGACCGCCTCAAGGCGCAGATTCGCGAGCGCCGCCAGGCCGAGGAAACCCTGCGCCTGGCCCAGGACGAACTGGTGCAGGCCGGCAAGCTGGCGGTCATCGGGCAGATGTCCACCAGCATCGCCCACGAACTCAACCAGCCCCTGGCGGCGCTGCGCACGCTGTCCGGCAACACCGTGCGCTTCCTGTCCCGCGGTGCCTACGACGTGGCCACCACCAACCTGCAGACCATCAATGAGCTGGTCGACCGCATGGGCAAGATCACCGGCAGCCTGCGCGCCTTCGCCCGCCGCTCCAACGACGGTGGCGAAGCCAGCCTGAGCAAGGCCGTGGACGCCGCGCTGCAGGTGGTGCAACCGCGCCTGGAACGCACGCCGCTGAACATCCATCACCAGTTCGAGGACGCCCGGCTGGCGATCAACCAGACCCGCCTGGAGCAGATCCTGGTCAACCTGATCGCCAATGCCGCCGACGCGATGAGCGCCCAGGCCGATCGCCAACTGTGGCTGCAGGGCAGCGCCGAGGGCGAGCGCTACCGCCTGCGCGTGCAGGACAACGGCCCCGGCATTGCCCCCGAAGACCGTACCCATCTGTTCGAACCCTTCTTCACCACCAAGCCCGGCGAGCAGGGCCTGGGGCTCGGCCTGACGTTATCGGCCAGCCTCGCCGCAGCCGCTGGCGGCAGCCTCAGCGCCGACCATCCGCCCCAAGGCGGCACCGCTTTCGAACTCAACCTGCCCCAGGTTGCCGTTGTCATGGAGACACCCGATGAATGATGACCTCACCGTGCTGATCGTCGAGGACGACCCCCACGTGCTGCTCGGCTGCCAGCAGGCCCTGGCGCTGGAGGACATCCCCTGCGAGGGCGTGGGCAGCGCCGAAGACGCCCTGCGGCGCATCGATGGGGATTTCGCCGGCATCGTCATCAGCGATATCCGCCTGCCCGGCATGGACGGCCTGCAGCTGCTCGGCGAGCTCAAGCGCCGCGACCCCAGCCTGCCGGTGGTGCTGATCACCGGCCACGGTGACATCAGTATGGCGGTAGGCGCCATGCGCGACGGCGCCTATGACTTCATGGAAAAACCCTTCTCGCCGGAGCGCCTGGTGGACGTCGCCCGCCGCGCCCTGGAACAACGTAGCCTGGCCCGCGAGGTGTCGTCGCTGCGCCGCCAGCTGGCCGGCAAGCAGGCCCTGGAGCACCGCCTGATCGGCCGCTCGCCGGCCATGCAGCAACTGCGCGAACTGATCGCCAACGTCGCCGACACCTCGGCCAACGTGTTGATCGAAGGGGAAACCGGTACCGGCAAGGAGCTGGTCGCCCGCTGCCTGCACGATTTCAGCCGCCGGCAGAATAAAGCCTTCGTGGCACTGAACTGCGGTGGCCTGCCGGAGAACCTGTTCGAGAGCGAGATTTTCGGCCACGAGGCCCATGCCTTTACCGGCGCTGGCAAGCGACGCATCGGCAAGATCGAGCACGCCAACGGCGGCAGCCTGTTTCTCGACGAGATCGAAAGCATGCCGCTCAACCTGCAGATCAAACTATTGCGCGTGCTGCAGGAGCACAGCCTGGAGCGCCTGGGCTCGAACCAGCCAATCGCCGTCGATTGCCGGGTGATCGCTGCCACCAAGGCCGACCTCGATGAAGCCGGCAAGGCCGGACAATTTCGCAGCGACCTTTACTACCGCCTCAATGTGGTGACCCTGGAATTACCGCCGTTGCGCGAGCGCCGCGAAGACATCGCCCTGCTGTTCGAGCACTTCCTGCAGCTCTCGGCTCTGCGCTTCGACCGCGCCGCGCCCGAGCTGGATCGCCATACGCTGGCCGCCCTGCTGGCCCATGACTGGCCCGGCAACGTGCGCGAACTGCGCAACGTCGCCGAACGCTTTGCCCTCGGCCTGCCGGCCTTCAAGAAAAGCGGCGTCAACGAAGGTAACCCTGCCACCTTTGCCGAAGCCGTGGAAGCGTTCGAACGCAACCTGCTGGTCGACGCCCTCGAACAACACGCCGGCAACCTCAGCCAGGCCGCCCAGGCCCTCGGCATGGCCAAGACCACGTTGTTCGACAAGGTGAAGAAGTACGGGTTGGGCTGAGCCGGCCTCGCAGCCAGCCCATGATTGTGGAGTTGCCGGGATTGTGGGAGCGGGCCATGCCCGCGAAAAAAATATCCACACCCCTTAAAGCCTGAAACACAGTAATAAGCAGATCGGCGATCTGGTGTGGGAACGGCTTATTGTTCTGGATCGTTCGCGGGCATGAACTGGGCGTCCCCGCCCGCTCCCACAGATGAATACCCATCACGGCTGCCACCAGGGCAGACCTAACCTTGCTCCCGCCCCACACCCCCTTCGAGCTTGCGCCACAACAACCGCACCGCCGCCTTGCGCGACATGCTCCAGCGGTACAGGCGGATCTCCAGCGGGATGTGCCAGTGCTCCTTGCCACAGATCACCAGTTCGCCCCGCGCCAGCTCGGCGTTCATCGACAGCCGCGGCACCCAGGCCACGCCCAGGCCTTGCAAGGCCATGGCCTTGAGGCTGTCGGCCATGGCCGTTTCATGCACCGTGGTGGAGCGCAGAGCGCGCTGGCGCAACAACAGGTTCACTGAGCGGCCAAGGTAAGTGCCGGCGCTGTAGGCCAGCAGCGGCACGCTCTGCCCGGCGTCCAGGTCGAACAGCGGCGCGCCCTGCTCGTCGACGGCGCACACCGGCAGCATTTCGCTGATACCCAGGGGCAGTGACGGGAACAGATCGGGGGCCAGCTGCACGGCGGCGTCCTGGTCGTGGTAGGCGAGGATCAGATCGCAGGTGCCCTCACGCAGAGAATGCACCGCTTCACCGACGTTGGTCGCCACCAGCCGGGTGGTCAATGGCAGGCCGTCACGGCGCAGGCGGGCGATCCATTGCGGGAAGAAGCCGAACACCAGGGAGTGGGCGGCAGCGATCTGCAGCGCCTCGCCCTGCTGGCCCTCGAGGTGATGCAGATGGCGCACCACTTCGCCAAGCTGCTCGACCATGCTGCGCGCGGTGAGCAGAAACAGCTGGCCGGACTCGGTCAGCTCGATGGGTGTGCGCGAGCGGTTGACCAGGGTCAGGCCAAGCGCCGCCTCCAGGCTCTGAATGCGCCGGCTGAACGCTGGCTGGGTCACGAAGCGCTTTTGCGCGGCCGCGGAAAAGCTGCGGGTGGCGGCCAGGGTGACGAAGTCTTCCAGCCATTTGGTTTCCAGGTTCATGGGCATCCTCGGCTCGCGCAGCGCTATGCACACGTTTGGTGCAAGGTTTTGGTCACAGCGACATTATGCCGATTGTGCATAGGTCAGCAAACAACAGCATTGGCCGCTTACTGCCCGCAAGCCTTATCCTTTGGCCCATCGCGGTATCTTCCGCCCTACCAAGAGAATCGAGACATCATGTCCGCTGCTGCATCGTTCCGCGTCGAAAAAGACCTGCTCGGCACCCTCGAAGTCCCGGCAGAAGCCTATTACGGTATCCAGACCCTGCGTGCGCTGAACAACTTCCGCCTGTCCGGCGTGCCCCTGGCCCACTACCCGAAACTGGTGGTGGCCCTGGCGATGGTCAAGCAGGCCGCCGCCGACGCCAACCGTGAGCTGGGCCACCTGCCCGCTGAAAAACACGCGGCGATCAGCGAAGCCTGCGCACGCATCATCCGCGGCGATTTCCACGAGCAGTTCGTGGTCGACATGATTCAGGGCGGTGCCGGCACCTCCACCAACATGAACGCCAACGAGGTGATCGCCAACATCGCCCTGGAAGCCATGGGCCATGCCAAGGGTGAGTACAAGCACCTGCACCCGAACAACGACGTGAACATGGCGCAGTCCACCAACGACGCCTACCCGACTGCCATTCGCCTGGGCCTGCTGCTCGGCCACGACACCCTGCTGGCCAGCCTCGACAGCCTGATCCAGTCGTTCGCTGCCAAGGGCGAAGAATTCAGCCACGTCCTGAAGATGGGCCGCACCCAGCTGCAGGACGCCGTACCGATGACCCTCGGTCAGGAATTCCGCGCTTTCGCCACCACCCTCGGTGAAGACCTGGCACGCCTGCGCAGCCTGGCGCCGGAGCTGCTGACCGAAGTGAACCTGGGCGGGACGGCCATCGGTACCGGCATCAACGCCGACCCGGGCTACCAGCACCTGGCCGTACAGCGCCTGGCCCTGATCAGCGGCCAGCCGCTGGTACCGGCTGCCGACCTGATCGAAGCGACTTCCGACATGGGCGCCTTCGTGCTGTTCTCCGGCATGCTCAAGCGCACCGCGGTCAAGCTGTCGAAGATCTGCAACGACCTGCGTCTGCTGTCCAGCGGCCCGCGTACCGGTATCAACGAGATCAACCTGCCGGCACGTCAGCCGGGCAGCTCGATCATGCCCGGCAAGGTCAACCCGGTGATCCCGGAAGCGGTCAACCAGGTGGCCTTCGAAATCATCGGCAACGACCTGGCACTGACCATGGCAGCCGAAGGCGGCCAGCTGCAGCTCAACGTGATGGAGCCGCTGATCGCCTACAAGATCTTCGACTCGATCCGCCTGCTGCAGCGCGCCATGGACATGCTGCGCGAGCATTGCATCAACGGCATCACCGCCAACGAAGCCCACTGCCGCGCGCTGATGGAAAACTCCATTGGCCTGATCACCGCGCTCAACCCCTACATCGGCTACGAGAACTCTACCCGCATCGCCAAGGAAGCACTGGTCAGCGGTCGTGGCGTACTGGAGCTGGTACGCGAGGAGAAGCTGCTGGACGACACCACCCTGGCCGAGATCCTGCGCCCGGAAAACATGATCGCCCCGCACCATCTCAAGCCCCTGACCCCGCCGGTCAAGGAAGCCGTCGAGCAGCAGCGCTAAGCACCGCCAGACCCGAAGCCCCGTACCGTTCAGCGGTACGGGGCTTCGCTTTGTTGAGGACCGATTGCCGTTTGCCTGCGCGCAGGCTAAAAGGGCAGCAGTCCTAATAAAGAGAAGTCGCCCCATGACCGTCAAAACCGCATGGTTGCTGTGCTTGCTGTCCCTTACAGGTGCCGTCGCACTCCCCGTCCAGGCCGAATTGCCGGCTGGCTATCAGGTCGTGTTACAAACGGAAAACTTTCCGCCATTCAACATGGCCGACAACGACAAGAACTTCGCCCGTGACGCCAACATCCAGGGCGTCAGCACCACCATCGTGCGCGAGATGTTCAAGCGCGCCGGTATCGACTACACCCTGACTCTGCGCTTCCCCTGGAGTCGGGTCTACGACGCCACCCTGGCCAATGCCAACCATGGTCTGTTCTCCACCTCGATGAACGAGGCGCGGCGTCCGCTGTTCAAATGGGTCGGCCCGATCGCCAAGGTCGAGCGTGTGCTGCTCGCCGCACCTGGCTCCAACATTCCCAACCTGACCAGCCTCGAGCAGGCGCGCCAATACCGTATCGGCAGCTACAAGGACAGCGCCGCCGCCCAGGCCCTGGAAAAGGCCGGGCTGCAGCCGAACAACGCACTGCGTGATCAGGAGAACATCACCAAGCTTACCGGCGGCAAGATCGACCTGTGGGGCACCACCGACCCGGTGTGGCGTTACCAGGCTCGCCAGGCGGGCGTCAGCGGCCTGCGCAACGTGCTGACCTTCGACCGCGCCGACCTGTACCTGGCGCTCAACCTCGATACGCCGGACGAAGTCGTCTCGCGCCTGCAACAGGCGCTCGATCAGATGAAAACAGAGGGTTACGGCACCTGCAACAAGCACCCGGAGCTGTGCTGATCGCGGCACACCACAAACTCGCCTGACTTCCCCGCGCAGCGGCAGCAGGTAGCCGCGTGGGCCGAAAGCCCCAGACCGGTTCACAGTCTGGGGCTTTGCTCGTAGCGACTCATTGCCGTTTGTGCAAAGGCACGCTAAAAGAGCAGCGGCCTAACAAGGAGCCGTTCCGATGAGTGTCAATGCCGTATGGTTTGCCGGTCTGCTTGCCGTTTCCAGTCTATTCGCCCTGCCCGCCCAGGCCGAATTGCCGCCGGACTACAAGGTGGTGCTGCAAACCGAAAACTTCCCGCCCTTCAACATGGCCGAAGGCGAGAAGAACTTCGCGCGTGACGCCAATATCCAGGGCGTCAGCACCACCATCGTGCGCGAGATGTTCAAACGCGCCGGCATTGGCTACACCATGACCCTGCGCTTCCCGTGGAGCAGGGTGTACGACGACACCCTGGCCCGCGCCAACTACGGGCTGTTCTCCACCGCGATGAGCGAGGCGCGCCGTCCGCTGTTCAAATGGGTCGGCCCGATCGCCAAGGTCGAAGGCGTGCTGCTCGCCGCGCCGGGCGCCAAGATCGAAAACCTGTCGAGCCTCGAGCAGGCCAGCCAATACCGCATCGGCAGCTACAAGGACGGCGCGGTCAGCCAGGCCCTGGAGCGCGCCGGCCTGCAACCGACCAATGCCCTGCGCGACCAGGAAAACATCGCCAAGCTCACCGGCGGCAAGATCGACCTGTGGGCCACCACAGATCCGGTATGGCGCTTCCATGCGCGCCAGGCTGGAGTGACCGGCCTGCGCACCGTACTGGTCATCGACCGTTCTGACATGTACCTGGCGCTCAACCTCGAAACGCCGGACGAAGTGGTCACCCGCCTGCAACAGGCCCTCGATCAGATGAAGAACGAAGGCTACGGCACCTGCAACAAGCACCCGGAACTTTGCTGATAGCGGTAGTGCGTTCTCGCTTTCGCGGAGCGATTAGGCGCAGTGCATTCGAGTTCAGCGCGATACCTGTGGGAACGGGCCATGCCCGTGATTTCGCGCGCATGGACTAGGCGTCCCCGCGCGCTCCCACATAAGTACCCAGTTCCCGCAGATAAGCGGTGGCCACCCAGCGCCACCGAGCCGCCTTACTCCACCTCGAACAACCCATCGCGCACCGGCGCATGGGCCAGGCGCTGACGGATGTCCTCGTCGATACGCGGGTCATCCGGCTGGTAGAGCATCACCTGGCGATAGGTGCTGATGCGGTTGATCTCGGTACCGAGAAACTCCCATACCACCCGGGTGCACGCCGGTGTCCGGCGGTCGCCGCTGGACACCCCGGTCTTCAGGCCATTGAGACGGGTGATGCGGCTCTTGAAGCTGGGAATCAGGATGGTCTGGCTCATCTCGTTGACGGTCAGCGACTCGTAGTCGATGAGAAACAGCCGATCCTGCAGCTGAAAGGCAGCGCCCAGATAACGACAGCGCGCCGAGTCCTCGGCCAGACCGCCGGTGGATAACACCTGACGCTCCTGGCGCTCGAACAGGAAGTTGCCGCCCTCCTCGCGCATGTGCACCAGCGACAGCAGGATGGTGCCCGGCACCGACATGCAGTTGGCGTACTCGAAGTAGTAGCCACAATAGCGCGACAGGTCACTGGAGCTTTCACGCAGTGGCTGTAACAACACATGTAACGGGTCCTGCTCGGCCGGGGCGCCGATTTGCGTGCCACGGGCCCCGATCAAGCGCGCGAACTGATCCCCGGGCATGCCCAGCTCATAGCCCTCGACGCCGAAGAAGTCCCCAATCCTTTTGAGGTTATAGGCCGTGGGCTGGCTCTCTCCAGACAGGTATTTGTTGAACTGGGCGCGGTTGATGCCGACCTTGCGGCACACCTCCGCAATCGAACGGTAGTGGCTGCAGAGCAGCCGAAGATTCTCACCGAGGTGACTGGACATGAGCGGCTCAGATGATGCGAGTGACGCCATTATAGCATCAGGTCGCATCACCTAGGATCGATCCGCGAAATTGTTCCGGGGGCCTCCTTGCTCAAACATTAGCCACCGCATCTCGCGTCCAGCGTTCGCCTGCGAACAATCACAATAAGAATCGAGGATTCTCATCATGCTCGAAGTACTGAACGACTTCCTTTCCGGGAAAGTGTTGATCGTGCTTATCGTCGGCCTGGGTAGCTACTTCACCCTGCGCTCGCGCTTCGTCCAGTTCCGCCATTTCATCCACATGTTCAGCGTGTTCAAGGAATCGCTGCGCAGCAGTGGTGGCCAGCTCAGCTCGTTCCAGGCCCTGATGCTCAGCCTCGCCGGCCGCGTCGGCGCCGGTAACATCGCTGGTGTCGGCATCGCCGTGACCCTGGGCGGCCCGGGCGCCGTGTTCTGGATGTGGGTGACCGCACTGGTCGGCATGTCCAGCAGCTTCTTCGAATGTACCCTGGCCCAGGTCTACAAGCGCAGCGACGGTGACGGCCTGTACCGCGGCGGCCCGGCCTACTACATCCAGCACGGCCTGAAGCTGCGCTGGATGGCGATGACCTTCGCCGTACTGCTGCTGGTCACCTACGGCTTCGCCTTCAACGGCCTGCAGTCGTACACCGTGACCCACTCGCTGCAAAACGCCTTCGACATTCCGGTGCAGTACAGCGGTATCGCCCTGGCCGTGCTGCTGGGCCTGGTGTTCATCGGCGGTATCAAGCGCATCGCTTCGGTTTCCGACCTGCTGGTGCCGATCAAGACCCTGCTCTACATCGCCGTGACGGTTTACGTCATCGCCATCCAGATCGAGCACGTACCGGCCATGCTGGCGACCATCGTCAAGAGCGCCTTCGGCCTTGAGCCAGCATTCGCCGGCCTGCTCGGCAGCGCCATCGTGATGGGTGTGAAACGCGGTGTGTTCGCCAACGAAGCCGGTCTGGGCAGCGCGCCGAACGTGGCCGCCGTGGCCTCGGTCAAGCACCCGGCTGCACAGGGCGTGGTTCAGGCGTTCAGCGTGTTCCTCGATACCTTCGTGATCTGCACCTGTACCGCGCTGCTGATCCTGCTCTCGGGCTTCTACACTCCGGGCTTCGAAGGTGACGGCATCGTCCTCACCCAGAACTCCCTGGCGGCAGTGGTTGGTGACTGGGGCCGCACCTTCATCAGCGTGGCGCTGAGCCTGTTCGTGTTCACCTGCATCCTCTACAACTACTACCTCGGCGAAAACGCCCTGCAGTTCATGGTCGGTCGCAGCAAGGTCGCCCTGCTCGGCTACCGCGCCCTGGTACTGGCGCTGATCTGCTGGGGTTCGATGCAGAACCTGGGCACCGTATTCGCCTTCGCCGACATCACCATGACCTGCCTGGCGTTCGTCAACCTGACCGCCCTGGCCATGCTGATCAAGGTCGGCCTGCGCGTAATGAAGGACTATGACGAGCAGCGCAAGGCCGGCGTCGCCCAGCCGGTGTTCGACGGTTCCAAGTTCGCTGACCTGGACCTCGACCGCGACTCCTGGCCGACCGCCAAGGCAACCGCTGACGCTCAACCGCAGAGCGCCCCGGAACTGCTGCCGACTCAACGCTGAGTCGCCCAGCCTGATCGGGTGACGCGCCTGGCGCGTCACCCGATTCTGCCGCCTGATGGCGGCTCCCCCTTTTCCTGCCGATGCCCTTGCCCGAATAACGAGCGAGCCGGGATCGGCTTGGCCTGGGGATTGCTTCCCAGGTCTTTCACGAGTGGCGATCGGATGTATCCTGCCCCTTTCCATACCCATTCTTTCAATAAGGAAAAAGGCATGCCTGCCGTACAAAAACTCCTCGTGCTGTATACCGGCGGCACTATCGGCATGCAGGCCAGCGCCAATGGCCTGGCCCCCGCCTCCGGCTTCGAGGCGCGCCTGCGCGCGCAGCAGACCGAGCAACACGAACAACTGCCGACCTGGGTATTTCGCGAGCTGCTGCCGCTGATCGACAGCGCCAACATGAGCCAGGCCAACTGGCTGGCGATGGTCGCAGCGATCCGCCAGGGCGTGGAGCAGGACGGCTGCGACGGTGTGCTGGTGCTGCACGGCACCGACACCTTGGCCTACAGCGCCGCCGCCCTGAGCTTCCTGCTACTGGGCCTGCCGGTGCCGGTGGTGCTGACCGGCTCGATGCTACCGGCCGGCGCCGAGCACAGCGACGCCTGGCCCAACCTGTTCGGCGCCATGCAGGCGCTGCACCTGGGTATTGCACCGGGCGTGCACCTGTATTTCAACGGTGCGCTGATGCATGGCGCCCGGGTCAGCAAGCTGAGCAGCGACGCCTTCGATGCCTTCCAGGTGGTGCCGCGTTTGCGCCAGGGCGAGCGCCTGGCCGAGTTACCCGCGCATATCGACTTCCGCCAGCCCCGCCAGGCGGTCAACCTGCTCAGCCTGCCGCTGGTGCCGGGCCTGCGCGCCAGCCACCTGCGTGCCTTGCTGGACAGCGGCGTGCAGGGCCTGCTGCTGGAATGCTACGGCAGCGGCACCGGCCCGTCGGACAACGCCGAACTGCTCGACGTATTGCGCGAAGCCCACGGGCGCGGCGTGGTGCTGGCGGCGATCAGCCAGTGCGCGCGCGGGCACGTGGAGTTCGGCGTTTATGCAGCCGGCAGCCAGTTGGCTTCGGTAGGGCTGGTCTCGGCGGGCGGCATGACCCGCGAGGCGGCCCTGGGCAAGCTGTTCGCCCTGCTCGGGGCCGGCCTGGCGCAGGACGAGGTGGAGCGCCTGTTCAGTCTCGACCTGTGTGGCGAACGTGTGGAATAGGCCATGGATTGGGACGCGACGAGCCGGTATAGTCGCGCCCCGCTGGCGGAAAGCCAGCTTCTTTTACCTCACCTACAAGGACGTCCCATGCCTGTGTTCCGCTCCGCCCTGTTCCTTCTGCTCGCCCTGGCCATCACTGGCTGCTCGACCAAGGCTTTCTTCAAACTGCCGGAAAACAGCAGCGTTGCCATCAACGAGCGTGCCGAGCAGCACCCGCAAGGCCTGGTCAAGATTCGCCCGTTCTTCTGGAACCGCGCCGGCGGCGTGCCGTACAAGCTGACTAGCACCACCACTGGCCAGCCGATCTCGGAAGGCAAGCTGAGCACGCGTTTTCGCGTGGTATCGATCTTCTGGCCGCCGTACAGCATCATTTACTGGCCGATGGGCTTCCGTCATCCGTGCTATGACCTGACCACTCCAGTGGCCGGCACCTGCACCGATCATGACCTGATGATGCTGCGCAAAGCCTACCGCGACGCCCAGTAAACCGCGCGGCTGCCGCCCAGGCAGCCCACGCCCCTTTTTGCAAACGATCTAGCGAGCTAGAGCACTGCAAGGCCTAGGCGGCCCCACAAAAACAGGCGAGAAACGCAGCGCAGCGTAGTAACAGCCAACGGCTGGCCCGCAGGTGAGCGCAGCGAATCAAGCGACCGGGGTCGCGGGCGACTGTACTTTTGTACATGAGCATTACTCGCTTCGCTCGCCCTACGGGCCGCGCTGAAGCGCGTTAGCCGCCAGCGGCTTTCCGACCGGGCTGGCGATCCAGCCTGTTTTTAACGCCGCAGGGCCGACGCGCAGCTGATCGTCAGAACACCGACCAGCCGATCCGCTCGCTGAGCACTTCCAGCGCCGCCATGCCCGCCAGGGAGTTGCCCGCCTTGTTGAGCCCTGGCGACCACACGCAGATGGTGTACTGCCCCGGCACGATGGCAACGATCCCGCCACCTACACCGCTCTTGCCCGGCAGGCCGACGCGATAGGCGAAGTTGCCGGCCTCGTCATACAGCCCGCTGGTGGCCATGATCGAATTGACCTGCTGGGTCTGCCGCGCGCTGAGCACTTGCTCGCCGCTGTGCTTGCAGAAACCGTCGCGGGCCAGGAAGCAGAACGCCTTGACCAGGTCCACGCAGCTCATGCTCAACGCGCAGTAGCTGAAGTAATTGCGCAGCACCATCTCGACATCGTTGTGGAAATTGCCGAACGACTGCATCAGGTAGGCCATGGCCGCGTTGCGCGCGCGGTGCTGGTATTCGGAGTCGGCGATATGCCGGTCGATGACCACGTGGGGGTTGCCCGACAGGCGCCGCACGAAGTCGCGCATCGACAACGCCGGTGCGGCGAAGCGCGACTGGTTGATGTCGCTGATCACCAGCGCGCCGGCATTGATGAACGGGTTGCGTGGCCGACCGTTTTCCAGCTCCAGCTGCACCAGAGAATTGAACGGCTGGCCCGACGGCTCGTGGCCCAGGCGCGCCCAGATGCTCTCGCCGGAATGCTGGATGGCCTGCACCAGGCTGAACACCTTGGAGATGCTCTGGATCGAGAACGGCGTGTGCGCATCGCCGGCGGTGAACAGCTCACCATCATTGCCGTAGACGGCGATACCCAACTGATCCACCGCCACATCGGCCAGGGCGGGAATATAGGTGGCGACCTTGCCCTGCGCGATCAGTGGGCGAACCTGGTCGAGGATTTCATTCAACAATGCTTGCATGGGCACGCTCGCAATCCGGCCCGGCGGCTGCCGGGCTCAATCAGCCATAGACGCCACGACTGACCCGCAAAGCACAGCGCCGTTCAGAGGCGCTGCGCCAATTCGGCAATGTGCTCAGGGCCGATACCGCAGCAGCCACCCAGGTGGCTGGCGCCCCGCGCGCGCCAGTCGGCAACCCAGCGCAGGTAGCCCGGCGGGTCGAGGTCTTCGCGCAGTGGATCGAGGCCGTCGTTGGCGGTGGCTTCCTCGGGTTGCGGTGGGAAGGCATTGGCGTAGGCGCCGATGGCGATAGCCACACCGAGGCTGGCGAAGGTGTCACGCGCTACGTCGATGGCGTCGCCGATCACTTCCGGTTGGCTGCAGTTGAACAGCAGCACCTCGACGCCCAGTTCGGCCGCCGCGCGAGCCGCATCGACCACCGGCTCGCCGGAGCGCAGACGCGGCACCTCGTCGGTGTCTTCGTCGCGCAGAGTGAACGACAGCCAGAACGGTTTGCCGTCCTTTGGCAGGTGGGCGTGAATGGCCCGCGCCTCGGCGATGGCGCTCTGGGTTTCCGCCAGCCACAGGTCGACATAGGGCGCCAGCCCTTCGAGCAGCGGGGTCAGCACCTCGCCGACGCGCTCGGGCTGGAATAGGTCGGGGCGATAGGAGCCGAACAACGGCGGCAGCGAGCCGGCGACGCGCACACCATTGCCGGCCTTGTCCGCCGCGCTGCGGGCCAATTGGCCGGCACGCTCGGCCAGGGCGCGGCCTTCGGCGGTGAAGCGCTGCTCACCGATATGAAAAGGCACCACGGCGTAGCTGTTGCTGGTGATCACCTGGCTGCCGCTGGCGATATAGGCGGCGTGCACGGCTTCCACCTGCTCCGGCGCCTCGCTCAGTGCCAGCGCCGACCATTCCGGCTGGCGAAACGGCGCGCCACGGCGCTGCAGCTCGCGGCCCATACCACCATCCAGCAAAGTCAGAGATCGCTCGCGCATATAAGCTCCAGTCATATCCATATGCATTCAATTCATTTGGATGCACTCATTTATAACTATTTAATACACACAACCCGCCTGTCACAACCCCTTTCGTGCTTAAGGATTCCCGTGAAAACCACTCTGTTCGCGGCCATCGGCCTGACCCTCACTGCCTTCTGCAACCTGGCTCTGGCAGGCCCCACGCTCGACCGCATCGAAAAGAACGGCGAGCTCGTTAATGTGTTGATGGAGAACTATCCACCGTTCTCTTTCCTCAATGAGCAGAATCAGCTCGATGGCTTCGACGTCGATGTCGCCAAAGCGGTGGCCGACAAGCTGGGCGTCAAACTGCGCCTGGAAACGCCGTCCTGGGACGTGATCGCCGCAGGCCGCTGGAACGGCCGCTACGACATCTGCATCTGCTCGATGACGCCCAGCAAGGCACGCGCCCAGGTGTTCGACTTCCCGGTGACCTACTACGCCTCGCCAGCGGTGATCGTGGTCAACGCCAGCGATGATCGCATCCATTCGGCCAAGGATCTGTCCGGCCTGAAAGTCGGCGTCACCAGCGCCGCCTCCTACGAGGGTTACCTGAACAAGGATCTGGTCATCGAAGGCGCCGAAGACACGCCGCTGGAATACCCGTTCGACGCCGTACAGGTCGCGCCCTACGACAACGACACCGTGGCCTTCCATGACCTGGCCCTGGGTGCCGGCGTGCGCCTGGATGCGATCCTCACCAACCTGGTGACCGCCCAGCCGCGCATCAATCAGGACAAGCGCTTCAAGCTGGCCGGCGAGGCGCTGTATGCCGAGCCCAACGCCGTGGCCATCGAGAAGAACGACGCCGAGTGGCGCGCCAAGGTCGAGAGCGTCTTCGCAGAGCTGCGTCAGGACGGTACCCTGGCGGCCATTTCCAAGAAGTGGATCGGTTCCGATATCAGCCAATGACACCACCACCTGAAACCCCTCGCCCGCCACCCCAGGCGGGCGAGTCGTTGCTGCAGCGCCTGTTCGGCTTTCGTACCCGCCTGTACCTCACCTGGGCGACCCTGTTCGCCCTGTGCGTGGCCTTCTTCCTGAGCTTCGACCTGAAGTTCTCGATCATCCTCGACAAGCTGCCCAACCTGCTCGGCGCCAGCCTGGCGCCCAACGGCTTTCTGCAGGGCGCGGCGCTGACCCTGTTCCTGTGCTTCTGCTCGATCTGGGCGTCCCTGGCGCTGGGCTTCGTCACCGCCCTGGCGCGCCTGTCGAAGAGCGCGGTGGCATTCGGCATCGCCACCTTCTACGCCTCGTTCTTTCGCGGCACGCCGCTGCTGATCCAGATTCTGCTGATCTACCTGGGCCTGCCGCAGCTGGGCCTGGTGCCCGGCGCGATCACCGCCGGGATCATCGCTCTGTCGCTGAACTACGGCGCCTACCTGAGCGAAATCTTCCGCGCCGGCCTGCTCGGCGTGCCCCTCGGCCAGCGCGAAGCGTCCCTGGCCCTGGGCCTCAAGCCGGTGGTGATCTTCTGGCGGGTGACCCTGCCCCAGGCGATGCGCACCATCATCCCGCCGACCACCAGCCAGTTCATCTCCATGCTCAAGGACTCGTCGCTGATCTCGGTGATGGGAGTCTGGGAGGTGATGTTCCTGGCCCAGTCCTACGGGCGCTCGTCGTACCGCTACATCGAAATGCTGACCACCGCCGCAGTGATCTACTGGCTGCTGTCGATCGGCCTCGAGCTGATCCAGGCGCGGCTTGAACGGCATTACGGCAAGGCCTATCTGAACGGGCGTTGAACGATGCAAATACCCGCCGAGTCCATCGAGCGCCTGTTGGGCATCGACTGGTTCGCCAACATCGGCAGCCCCATGACGCTGGCAGACGCCCGCCAGATCGAGCGAAATGAACTGCACGCGGCGCTGACCAGCGACACCTGGGAAGCCACCACGCTGGAGGCGCGCAATAGCATCACCGCGCGCCTGGCGCGCCTGCACCACCAGCGCTATCAGGCCTGGAACGAGCTGGCAGTTCGGGCCAAGGCGATGCTGCAACCCGTGTGGGAAAAGCTGCCGATAGCACGCGACGACGATGCCTTGCTCGCGGACCTGCAATGGAACCTGCACGCCTACCTGATGGAAGCCGCCTACCGCGAAGCGCTGGTACCACCGCTGTTCTTCGACAGCCTGATCCAGGTCTACGAGGCCGGGCACATCCCCTGCGGCTGGGACGGCGAGTGGCCGAACGGGCAGCTGGTCATCTGCTGAGCCACTGCGCTTGCGATGAACACCTGCACACCGCAGGATGATGGTCGACCGATTTCAGGAGACCCGCCCATGACCGTCCGCATTCCCGTGGAAATCCGCGCCGTCAGCGCCGCCGATCACGCCGCCTGGCTGCCGCTCTGGCAGGGCTACCAGCGCTTCTACATGACCGAGATCGATGCCGCGACCAGCGACCTGACCTGGCAGCGCTTCCTTGACCCGGGCGAACCGATGTTCGCCGCTCTGGCCTGGCGCGACGGCGAGGCCATCGGCCTGGTGCACTGGATCTACCACCGCTCCTGTTGGACCACTGGCGACTACTGCTACCTGCAGGACCTGTTCATCGGCAAGGACGTGCGCGGCAACGGCGTCGGCCGCCAGCTGATCGAGCACGTCTACACCGAGGCCGCACAGGCTGGTTGCTCGCGGGTGCACTGGCTGACCCACGAAACCAACGCCAAGGCCAAGCTCCTCTACGAGCGCATCGGCGAACGCTCAGGCTTCGAGCAGTACCGCAAGCTGCTCTGAGCCCGCTCGCCAAACACCTTGCCCCAAAACCAAAACGCCCCGCTGATCAGCGGGGCGTTTTCATTGGTGAGCGACCTGTCAGTCCTCGGTCTTCCAGTTCTTGCGGCTCATGTAATCGCGGGTTTCCTTGACCACCACACCGGAGAGCAGCAACAGGCCGATCAGGTTGGGCAGCGCCATCAGGCCGTTGGCGATATCGGAGAAGGTCCACACCACTTCCAGCGAGGTGACTGCGCCAACGAACACCACCACCGAGAACAGCAGCCGGTACGGCATCACCGCCACGCGACCCATCAGCCGCTCCATGCAGCGCTCACCGTAGTACGACCAGCCGAGAATGGTGGTGAAGGCGTACACCAGCACACCGATGGTCACCGTGTAGATGCCCCAGCCGCCACCCAGGCCCTGCTCCAGCGCCCAGGCGGTCATTGGTGCGCCCTTGAGGCCTTCCTGGGTCCAGGCGCCGGTGACGATGATTGCAAAGGCGGTAAAGGTGACCATGACCAGGGTGTCGAGGAAGGTCTGGGTCATCGAGACCATGGCCTGACGCACCGGCTTGTCGGTCTTCGCTGCTGCCGCTGCGATGGCGCCGGTACCCAGGCCGGATTCGTTGGAGAAGATGCCCCGCGCCACACCCATCTGCACCGCGAGGATGATGCTCGAACCGAGGAAGCCGCCGGCCGCAGCGCTACCGCTGAAGGCATCGGTGAACACCAGCACGATGGCGTCCGGCAGGCGGTCGGCGAACACCACCAGCACGGCGATGTTGCTGATGATGTACAGCACGATCATCACCGGCACCACGCCCGCGGCGAAGCGGCCGATACTCTTGATGCCGCCGATGATCACCACCGCCGTACCGATCGCCAGCACCAGGCCGCTGAGGGTCGGCGAGATGCCCCAGGTGTCGTACAGCTGATGAGCCGCCGTATTGGCCTGCACCATGTTGCCGATGCCGAACGAGGCGATCGCGCCGAAGATCGCGAAAGCGACACCCAACGTCTTGCCCAGGGTGCCGCCCACGCCACGGGTGAGGTAGTACATCGGCCCGCCGCTCTGCTCGCCCCTGGCGTCGGTAACCCGGTACTTCACACCCAGCAATGCTTCGGAATACTTGGTGGCCATACCGACCAGGCCGGTCATCCACATCCAGAACAGCGCACCCGGGCCACCAATGCCGATGGCGGTCGCCACCCCGGCGATGTTGCCGACGCCGATGGTCGCCGCCAGCGCGGTAGCCAGGGCCTGGTAGTGGGAGACATCGCCGGGCACGTCGCCCTTTTCCTTGCGCTTGATAAAGGCCAGCCAGAAGGCATGGCCCAGCACGCGGAACTGGATGCCGCGCAGGCGGACAGTCAAGTACAGGCCGGTCAGCAACAGCAGGGGAATCAGCAGAAACGGCCCCCAGATAAAGCTGCTGATGGCCGTGAGCAAAGCGAGAAATTGATCCATGGAGGATGTCCTTGTTGTTCTATCCAGTGCGGCTCGTGGCCGGCAGGAACGGCGCAAGGGCTGGTAGAGCCAAAGTGCCAGGCGAGTGAACGCGGGGGCGTCCATGCAACATCGGATGGTCTGGCATAGATTCCAAGGGCGTAACAAAATGTTAAGCGAATCAATCGATTGCAACGCAGGGGATGGTTGCCAGGAGGGCAAGGCTATAACAACTTGGCCGTGAAAGGGACGGAAAAACGCGCAATTCAGCTACGTGGCTGCCTTGAATCAGGTTTTTGACTCGTCTCGGTGCCAGCGGCTGATATCAGTTGCCACATTGCACCGGCTGCGCCCGCCAGTTTGCCCACGCCTGCTCCCAGCCCTGGTGGTGCGACACCTGCGCCAGGCGGACGATGTGCAGGCAGCGCGCGTTACCAAGGCCATCGAGGTAGTGACCCAGAACGGAGGGCGGCACTACAGGATCCACATCGCCGACAAGGTGCCGCTGGGCGATGGTCTGCAGCCGCTCGCGGTAATCCAGCGGCTCCAGCGAGCCCTCGAGGGGGCTCAGTCGCAGCAGCTGTACCCAGTAGCCTGGACTGAGGTTACCCGCCAGGGTCTGCACGCTGGCCACATCATCGCGCCGCGCGGCCAGCAGTAACGCCAGCGCGGCGCCACCGGAATAACCGACCAGCTCGAACGTCTGGTTGCCATAGCGCGCCTTGATCAGGTCGAGCGCCTGATCGAGGCTGCCCAGCACCTCCTCACTGAAGCGCCGACTTGTCCACAGGCTGTTGCTGCAATCGGGTGCCGTGACGAACTGACAGGGCCGCGCCAGGTACAGGCTGGGTGCCGGATCACCGAATGCCAGGCGTGCCACCAGCAGATCACGCGGGGACGGGTCGAGGCTGGGCTGCGAGCGCGTCGCCCAGGCATGGCCATCACCTTCGAGATAAACACGCATACGCGTCGCAACCGGCACATGGGCCGGTGCACCGAGCAGCAACGGGAAAGGCTTGGTGTCGAGGGTCTGTAATCGCCGGTCGTGCTGGCCGGCCAGTTCGCCCAGCCGCTGTTGCGGTGACTGGCAGCCGCCCAAGGCAAGGGCCAGCAGCGCGCCGACAAGCAACGCGGCCGGCCTTGCCAGGCGGGCGATCAGCATCCGGTGAGCTTCGCCTCGCGGCGTTCACCGGGAAAGAACAGCGGCCGCAGGCGCACACCCACACCGTTACCGACGAAGGCAGCGACCAGCCACAACCAGCCATGCAGGCTGCCGGAGGCAATGCCGCTGAAGTAGGCGCCGATGTTGCAGCCATAGGCCAGGCGCGAGCCGTAGCCGAGCAGCAGGCCGCCGATCACCGCGGCGATCAGCGAGCGCAGCGGGATGTTCAGGTTCGGCGCGAAGCGCCCGGCCAGGCCTGCGGCCAGCAGCGCACCGATGACGATGCCGATATCCATCACCGTGGTGATGTCTTCCCACAGCGGCGCAGCCAGCGCCTGGGCATTGCCCGGCTGCTGCCAGAACGCCCAGGCGGAAACGTCCACGCCGCTGCCCTGCAGCACCTTGGCGCCCCACAGCGCGAACGCCGAGGTGATGCCCCAGGGGCGACCGGCCAGCGCCAGGGTGGCGAAGTTGAGCAGCGCCAGCAGCACCGCGCCCCAGATCAGCGGCCAGGGGCCACGCAGGAAACGCTGCCAGCCCTGGTGTTCGCTTGGCGCCGCCCGCTCCAGGCTGCCGTGGCGACGCAGCTCCAGGCGGGCGCTGATTGCCGCGATGGCGGCGAACAGGGCGAGGCTGACCACCAGCGCGGGCACCAGGCCCAGGCTGCTGACGATGGAGGTCGGCGGCAGGCTCGGCAGCGCGGCCCACCAGTCCAGGTGATGGGTCGCGCCAACCCCACCGATGATGAAGAACAGCAGCGTCACCAGCATCCGCGCATTGCCGCCGCCGACGGTGAACAGCGTGCCGGAGGCACAACCACCACCGAGCTGCATGCCGATGCCGAAGATGAACGCGCCGACGATCACCGAGGTGCCCGCCGGGGCCACCAGCCCTTTGACCGGCGTACCGAACAGGGTGCCCGCCGACAGCGCCGGGAAGAACAGCAGCACGGCAATGGCCAGCATCACCATCTGCGCCCGCAGGCCCGCGCCGCGGCGCTCGTTGAGCAGCACGCGCCAGGCCGAGGTGAAGCCGAACGCCGCGTGATAGAGCACCAGGCCCAGCGCGCCGCCGACGATGAACAGCAATGCCTGGCGGCCACTGACCGCAAATGTGAGGGCCAGGGCGCCAGCCAGCAGCAGCGCCACGGCAACCAGCGGCGTACCCGGACGGTTGGCCGGCGCCACAGCAGGAATCGACAAACTCATATAGACCTTCGAATGACCAATTGAAACGGTCGGCTATTCTAGCCCGCCCCGGCTACGTCGATGTGGCGATGCTTAGAACGAATGCTGAAAAGGTTATGCCATCGGGCGATTCACGATCTTTATGCGCACGAAGCGGCAATTACAAGGCAAGCGGACGGTGGGCAGAGCCTGTGTGGGAGAGGCCGGGCGGCGATCCGCTTTAGCCTCGAGCTCTTTACGTCCCACACGCTATGCGTGAGCTGTGGTTTGCCAGCTTTATCGCGTTGCGGATACGCTCGGTTCCGCTCTGTCGAGCGGGTTTCTTTTGGCATCGCCCGGATGGCCGGCCCCGCCAAAAGAAACCAAAAGGTCTAGCCCCGGCATACGGCCCCAGCTGCGCTGGGGTTCCCTCGCTTCATCATTGTTCCGAGGGCCCGACCTAGGCGGCTCCCCGCGAAGGGCCGTCCCTGGCCCATCGCGGCTCTCGCGACATCCATGTCGCTCAACCCTCTCCACAACGATTCCGCTCGGCCTCCTGAAGGGGCGATTGGTGTCGCCTCATAATTCTCTGGCATGAGGAACACCAAAAAGGCAAAGCGGCCGACCGGCCGCTTCCGCCATTTAGCTGCCAAAATCGACGAACCTGGGCTGAAAGATTATTGGCAGGTTCTCAGAGCACTCCCGTCATGGGCAATCGGCGGCGTGCAGAGGCCACATTGAGTGCATCGTGGGAGGGCGCCATGCGCCCGAAAGCTTCGCGGGCACGGCCTAGGCGTCCCCCACCCGCTCCCACAGGCTCGAGGAGACTCGGCCTCCCCGACCGCTCCTACGCGATCAGGGCCGACAGACAAAAAAAGGGGCCTTGCGGCCCCCAGAGGTTAATCGGTAACGGTCAGGCTTCGACTTCGATCAGCACTTCGCCCGGGTTGACGCGGTCGCCCTTGGCCACGTGCACGGCCTTGACGGTACCGGCGATCGGCGCCTGCACTTCGGTTTCCATCTTCATCGCCTCGGTGATCAGCACCGCCTGGCCGGCCTTGACGGTGTCGCCCTCCTTGACCAGCACGTCGACGATATTGCCCGGCATGCTGGTGCTCACGTCGCCCGGCGCGCTGGCGCTGCGACGCTTGCTGCCGGTGCCACCGGCGACGTAGTCGTTGAGTGCCTCGAACACCACTTCCTCGGGCATGCCGTCGATGGACAGGTAGAAGTGCCGCTTGCCCTCGCCCTTCACGCCGACGCCGGTGATGTCCACGCGGTAGCTCTCGCCGTGCACGTCGATGATGAATTCGGTCGGCACGCCCGCTCCGCCCGCTGCGGCCACGCCAGTGCCATCGGGAATCGGCAGCAGGGCTTCGGGTTGCAGGGTGCCGGCCTCGCGCTCTTCGAGGAACTTGCGGCCGATGTCCGGGAACATGGCGAAGGTCAGCACGTCCTCCTCGGACTTGGCCAGATCGCCGATCTGTCCGCGCAGGTTGTCCATCTCCGGCTTGAGCAGGTCGGCCGGGCGCACGTCGATGACCTCTTCGCTGCCGATGGCCTGCTTGCGCAGCTGCTCGTTGACCTTACCCGGCGCCTGGCCGTAGCCGCCCTGCAGGTACAGCTTCACCTCGTTGGTGATGGTCTTGTAGCGCTCGCCGGCCAGCACGTTGAAGAACGCCTGGGTGCCGACGATCTGCGAGGTCGGCGTGACCAGCGGCGGGAAGCCAAGGTCTTCGCGCACCCGCGGGATCTCCGCCAGCACTTCGTTCATGCGGTTCAGCGCGCCCTGCTCCTTGAGCTGGTTGGCCAGGTTGGAAATCATCCCGCCCGGCACCTGGTTGACCTGCACGCGGGTGTCCACGGCGGTGAATTCGCTTTCGAACTGGTGGTACTTCTTGCGCACCGCGTGGAAGTACATGCCGATCTCCTGGATCAGCGACAGGTCCAGGCCGGTGTCGTATTCGCTGCCCTTGAGCGCGGCGACCATCGACTCGGTACCCGGGTGGCTGGTGCCCCAGGCGAAGCTGGAGATGGCCGTGTCGATATGGTCGGCGCCGGCCTCGATGGCCTTGAGCTGGCACATCGAACCCAGGCCGGCGGTGTCGTGGCTGTGGATAAATACCGGCAGGTCGATCTCGGCCTTCAGCGCCTTGACCAGATCGGCGGTGGCATAAGGCGTGAGCAGCCCGGCCATGTCCTTGATGGCGATGGAGTCGATGCCCATGGCCTGCATGGCCTTGCCCTGGGCGACGAAGGCATCGACGGTGTGTACCGGGCTGGTGGTGTAGGCGATGGTGCCCTGGGCGTGCTTGCCGGCGGTCTTCACCGCTTCGATGGCAACGCGCAGGTTACGCACATCGTTCATGGCATCGAAGATGCGGAACACATCGATGCCGTTCTCTGCCGCCTTGGCAACGAATGCGCTGACCACGTCATCGCTGTAGTGGCGGTAGCCGAGCAGGTTCTGGCCGCGCAGGAGCATCTGCAGGCGGGTATTGGGCAATGCGGCACGCAATTGGCGCAGGCGCTCCCAAGGGTCTTCCTTGAGGAAACGCACGCAGGCGTCGAAGGTCGCGCCGCCCCAGACTTCCAGCGACCAGTAGCCGACCTTGTCGAGCTTGTCGCAGATCGGCAGCATGTCTTCGGTGCGCATGCGGGTGGCCAGCAGGGACTGGTGAGCGTCGCGCAGGATGGTGTCGGTAACCGTGATCTTTCTTGTCATGGTGCGTTCCTCACAGGCCGGCATGGGCGGCGATGGCGGCGGCGATGGCCAGGGCCAGTTCGCCCGGCTTGCGTTTGATCGAGTAGTTCAACAGCTCGGGGTGGTTGTCGACGAAGCTGGTGTTGAAGCGCCCACTGCGAAATTCGTCGTTGGCGAGAATTTGCTGGTAGTAGGTGGCGGTGGTCTTCACGCCCTGCACGCGCATGTCGTCCAGCGCCCGGGAGCCACGGGCCAGGGCTTCCTCCCAGGTCAGCGCCCAGACGATCAGCTTCAGGCACATGGAGTCGTAGTACGGCGGAATGGTGTAGCCGGTGTAGATCGCCGTGTCGGTGCGCACCCCGGGGCCGCCAGGGGCGTAGTAGCGGGTGATCTTGCCGAACGAGGGCAGGAAGTTGTTGCGCGGATCCTCGGCGTTGATGCGGAACTGCAGGGCGAAGCCGCGGTACTGGATGTCTTCCTGCTTGATGGAGAGCGGTAGGCCCGAGGCGATGCGAATCTGCTCGCGGACGATGTCGATACCGGTGATTTCTTCGGTGATGGTGTGCTCCACCTGCACCCGGGTATTCATCTCCATGAAGTACACCTCGCCCTCGGCGAGCAGGAACTCCACGGTACCGGCGTTCTCGTAACCGACCGCCTGGGCGGCGCGCACGGCGAGGTCGCCGATGTAGGCGCGCTGCTCCGGGGTGAGCTGCGGGCTGGGGGCGATCTCGATGAGCTTCTGGTTGCGGCGCTGGATCGAGCAGTCACGCTCGTACAGGTGCACGGTGTTGCCGAAGCTGTCAGCGAGGATCTGCGCCTCGATGTGCTTGGGGTTGACGATGCACTTCTCCAGGAACACCTCGGCGCTGCCAAAGGCCTTGGTCGCCTCGGAAATCACCCGCGGGAATGCCTGCTCGAGCTCCTCGCGGCTGTTGCAGCGGCGAATGCCGCGGCCGCCACCACCGGAGGTGGCCTTGAGCATCACCGGGTAGCCGATGCGGTCGCCTTCGCGCAATGCTTCGGCGATATCCGCCACGTTGCCCTCGGTGCCCGGCGTCACCGGCACGCCGGCCTTGATCATGCTGCGCCGTGCTTCGGTCTTGTCGCCCATGCGGCGGATGACCTCGGCACTCGGGCCGATGAACCGGATGCCGCGCTCGGCGCAGATTTCCGCCAGCTCGGCGTTCTCGGAGAGAAAGCCGTAGCCGGGGTGCAGGGCATCGCAACCGGTTTCCACCGCCAGGTTCACCAGCTTGCGCGGGTTGAGGTAACCGGCCAGGGGGTCGTCACCGATGCCATAGGCCTCATCGGCACGCTTGACGTGCAGCGCCTGGCGGTCGGCATCCGAATAGATGGCCACCGAGCGGATGTTCATTTCGGCACAGGCCCGCACGATACGCACCGCAATCTCGCCACGGTTGGCGATCAGGATTTTCTTGATCACGAGCCAGCATCCTCGATCACGTGAACAGGCAACCCATGAAGGGTCGAGATATGACCGGATGACGCCATCCAAGCCTCTGTCCTAACCCTACGCCGCTGTAACAATTAACCAAAATCAATATTTGTTGGGTTCTGCATAAGTAAAAACTTATGCTCTGCGAACAACAAACCACCCCAGTGGTGAATAAAATTCGTAAGTCATTGTTACGCATAACCTTTCGCCAGCTTCAGGTGTTCCGCTCGGTGTGCGATCACCGCTCCTATAGCCGCGCGGCCGAGGAAATGGCCCTGACCCAGCCCGCGGTGAGCCTGCAGATTCGCCAGCTCGAAGAGCTGCTCGATCAGCCACTGTTCGATTACGTCGGCAAAAAGCTCTACCTCACCGAGGCGGCCGAAGCCCTGCAGCGCGCCAGCGAAGATATCTTCGGGCGCCTGGAAAGCCTGGACATGCAGTTGGCCGACCTCAAGGGCTCCCTGCAAGGGCAGCTGAGCCTGGCCATCGAATCCAGCGCCAAGTACTTCATGCCGCACCTGTTCGCCGCCTTTCGCCGCGAGCACCCGGAAGTCAGCCTGCAACTCACCGTGGTCAATCACACCCAGGCGGTCAGGCGGCTGAGCGCCAACCGCGACGACCTGCTGATCATGTCGCAGGTGCCGGCGGACATGTCCCTGGAGTTCCTGCCCTTCCTCAACAACCCGATCATCGCCGTGGCGCCGCCGGATCACCCGTTGTGCGAGGCGCATTCATTGCAGCTACAGGATCTCTGCGACTGGCCACTGCTGGTGCGCGAGCGCGGCTCGGGTACGCGGCGAGCGTGTGAGGAGTTCTGCCATCAGAAACGCGCACATTTCGCCCAGCTGCAGGAAGTGGGCTCCATGGAGGGGCAACGCGAAGGGGTGATCGCCGGCCTGGGCCTGGCACTGATACCGCGCCATGCGGTGCGCCGCGAGCTGCAACTGGGCGTGCTGAGGGAGCTGCCGGTACTCGAGCTGCCGCTGCTACGCAGCTGGTGTGTGGTGCACCCACGAGGTAAATACCTGTCGCCGGTGGCCCAGGCGTTCTTCAACTTCGTGCGTGACCAACGCAAGCAGATCGGCGCGCTGGCCGAGCAGTTCAGTGGCGCAAGCAATTCACTGTAATGGTTTCGTATATCATATCCAAAAGCCTCTTCTAACAGGTGCACCACGTGCCATTACCGCCCCTGAATGCCCCGAACCTGGGCATTACCCCGTCTGCCTCCGAGGTGATCACCAAGCACCTGCGCGACGCCATCGTCGCCGGGCATTTCGCCGAAGACGAGCCAGTGCGCCAGGACGATATCGCCAAGCTGTTCAACGTCAGCAAGATTCCCGTGCGCGAAGCGCTCAAGCGCCTGGAGGCCGAAGGGCTGGTGGTGTTCCAGCGCAACAAGGGCGCGGTGGTCACGCGCATCTCCGAGCCGGACCTGGCGCAGATGTTCGAGGTGCGCATCCTGCTCGAAGACAAGGTGCTGCGCCTGGCGATTCCCAATATGAACGAAGCCACCTTCGCCCGTGCCGAGCGCATCTGCGAGGAGTTCATCGGCGAAGACGATGTCGGCCGCTGGGCCGAGCTCAACTGGGAGCTGCATGCCTGCCTGTACGAGCCGGCGCAGCGGCCATTTCTGGTCAGCCTGATCCGCTCCATCCACGACAAACTGGAACGCTACCTGCGCATGCAGATGAGCCTGTCCGAGGGCAAGGATCTCGCCGATCACGAGCACCGCGAAATCCTCGCAGCCTGCCGCGCCCGCGACATTGAGCGCGCCGCCAGGCTACTCGAAGAGCACATCACGGGGGTCTGCCGCAGCCTGTTCGAGCAGTTGCCTGGGCATCGCTGAATCGGCTGTCGGTGCGGTCACTTGTCTGGGATGTGGGAGCGCGCCATGCGCGCGAAAAATCGCGGGCATGGCCCGCTCCCACTGACACGGCTTATCGCTAGGACAGTGAACTCATCCTAGATACAGATTTCTAGGCGAGCACATCGCGGTCTGTTGGGCATCGACCTGCGGCGCTGAACCCAAGCTGGAACACAGACCTGTGGGAGCGCGCCATGCGCGCGACAATCGCAGGCATGGCCTTCTCTCACAGGGAATACACCAAGGCGGACTTATCCACCCTAGATGCGGTTCGACGCCTCCAGCGCCTTGAGCAAACGGGCGTCATGGCCGTAGATATCCGGGCGGAACTGCACCTGGCCATCGGCGCCGACCTGGGCCGTCCAGTAGGCCATGAGGATCGGCACCGGCTGCGGCAAGTCGGCGCGCAGGGTGTTGCCGCTTTCCCACTGCCTGGCGATACGTGCGCGCTCGCCTGGGCTGGCGCCGGCGAGCAGTTGGTCGACCAGTTCGGTGACCCGCTCGATACGTACACAGCCCGAGCTGAACAACCGCGGCAGGTTATCGAACAGGCGCTGGCTGGGCGTATCGTGCAGGTACACCGAGAAGGGATTGGGGAAACGGATCGCCACCTTGCCCAGCGGGCTATGAGCGCCGGCAGACTGGCGGATCATCACCCGACCGGGGCGCTCCCAGTCGACGCCACGCGGGTCCACCGGGTTGCCGTCGTAATCGATCACCTGCATATGGTTGGCGGCCAGATAACCTGCCGCGTCACGGCGTAGCTCGGGTAGTTTGTCTTCCTTCAGGATGGTCGGCGGAATGGTCCAGGTCGGGTTGAGCGTCAGGTGGGTGATGCGCGAGCGCAGCAGCGGCGTCGGCCGGGCCGGGCGACCGACCTGGGTGCGCGCCTGCCAGGCGACGGCGTGGTCACGCAGGAACACCACCTCGGCGCCCGCCACGTCGATCAGCACGCTGGTCGGCTCGATCTCGTGGGACAGCCAGCGCAGACGTTCCAGATTGATGCGGATCTGATCCATGCGCTCGCTGGCCGAACGGTTCAACTCGGCCAGGGTGCCGGGGCCGACCACGCCATCGGGCTTGAGCAGGTGATTGCGCTGGAACGCCTTGACCGCCTCGACCAGCGCCGTGGAGTACACCGAGCCTTGCTCGGCGACCAGTGCCGGCGCGCCCTGGGACAGATCACCATGCAGTTGCAGTCGTTGCTCAAGCAAGGGCACCCGGCCATCCACGGCGCCAGGCTTGAGCAGCGTGCCGCCGGGAATCGCCAGCCACTGCGGCAGTTCCTGGCGCCGCAGTTCGGCGTAGCGCTGGCGCAATTGCTGGTAGGGGCCGAAATCCGGCCGTGCCTGCTCGAAGGCCTGCGCCGGATCACTCAGCCCGGCCTGGGCAATCGCCAACAGCGGCGCCTGGCTCTGCTGCACGGCCATGCTCTCCGGCTCCCACAGTGGCTCCACCTTGGCCTGCTCCAGGCGCCCGTAGGTCAGATCGCGCAAGGCCTGCAGATACGCCGTGGTGGCGAGCACCTCGACGCAGGCCTCGAGACGTGGCGACGGCTCGTCGACCGCCGCCAGTTCGCGCAGCGGCTCGAGATGGTAGGCACGCGGCTCTAGGCCATCGTCAGCCAGCGCTTCCAGTTGGGCAAACAACACGGGTAGGTTCTGCTTGTTCCACGCCGGCTGCGCGCCGCGCAGCAGATAGAACGGCCCGAGCCATTCGCGATCCTTGGCAGACAGCTCAAGCGCCGGCGTGACACAGCTCAGCGCGGGCTCGGCGAGCTGTTCCTGAAGCGGGCTGGGCGGCGGGACATCGGCCAGCGCCAGGGGTGCCGCAAGGGCCAGCGCCCAGGCAGCGGTTGCAGAGGGAGAAAACAAGGTGCCGCTCCAATTTACGACAGAGTGAATGACAGCCCGTCGGAATGGCCCGCGGGACAAGGGAACTCGGCTGCTAGAATCGCGGGCTTTGTTGTGCCCGCATCGCCTGGCGAAGGCGCGCGCCCATCGATGGCCGAAGCTCAGAGACTTGAAATGATGACCACGATTCAGCGAATTTGCTTAGCCTTTCTTTGCCTGGCATTACCCGTTCCGTCCGTGATGGCTGCCACCCTGGCACCCGATCCTTTGCTGGAGGGGCTGTCTGCACAAGCCCCGGCGCTCGATCGCAAGGTTCTCAATCACGCCCTCGACGCGATGCGCTGCGCCATCAACAATGGTGCTGTACCTGCCCAGCGCCTGGCCGTGATCGACTTCTCCAAAGCTTCCAGCGAACGCCGCCTGTGGATCTTCGACCTGACCAGCAAGCGCGTGCTGCTGCACGATCTGGTCGCCCATGGCCAACAGTCCGGCGACAACTTCGCCACGCGCTTTTCCAACCGTGAAGGCAGCCACCAATCCAGCATCGGCCTGTTCCGCACCAGCGAAAGCTATACCGGCAAACACGGTTACTCGCTGCGCATGGACGGCCTGGAGCCCGGTTTCAACGACCTCGCTCGCCAGCGCGCCATCGTCATCCATCCCGCCGACTACGTAAACCCGGCCTGGATCAAGACCCAGGGCCGCATCGGTCGCAGCCAGGGCTGCCCGGCAGTACGTCCGGAGGTCGCACGCATGGTGGTGGACAGCCTCAAGGGCGGCCAATTCATGTTTTCCTATTACCCGGACAAACGCTGGCTACAGGCCTCGGCGTTCATCAATTGCAAGCCGGCCCTGGTCGCCGGGATCGTCAGCGCCAAAGAGGGCTAAGGCGCGGCGCGGTAACCTGGCCAGTTGGCGGGCTTCAGCCTATCGAGCCTGGGTAGATGAGCCCATCCAGGACCTGAGACCGACCTGAGGCACTATGCCGATTTCGTCATCGTGCCGGCGCAAATCCTTCAAGCCGTCTGGCCTGCCTCGCGTCACCCTGTAGCCATTCAATCGGCATACAGGCGCAGCGCCCATGAAACGCATCGAAGTGATCGACTCCCATACCGGCGGCGAGCCGACCCGGCTGGTGGTCAGCGGCTTTCCCGATCTCGGCACGGGCAGCATGGCCGAGCGCAAACAGCTGCTGGCCAGTAAGCACGATGCCTGGCGCGCCGCCTGCATTCTCGAACCGCGCGGCAATGATGTGCTGGTCGGCGCCCTGCTCTGCGAGCCGGTCGACCCCAGCGCCTGTGCCGGTGTGATCTTCTTCAACAACACCGGCTACCTCGGCATGTGCGGGCACGGCACCATCGGCCTGGTGGTATCGCTGGCCCATATGGGCCGCATTGGCGCTGGCGTGCACAAGATCGAAACGCCGGTGGGCACGGTCGAGGCGACCCTGCATGAAGATCGTTCGGTCAGCGTGCGCAATGTGCCGTCCTATCGTTACCGCCAGGCCGTCGAACTGCAGGTGCCGGGCTACGGCCTGGTGCAGGGCGATATCGCCTGGGGCGGCAACTGGTTCTTCCTGATCGCCGACCACGGCCAGCGCATCGTCGGCGACAACGTCGAAGCCCTTACCGCCTACACCTATGCCGTTCAGAAGGCGCTGGAAGACCAGGGCGTTCGTGGCGAGGACGGCGGCCTGATCGACCATATCGAGCTGTTT
This sequence comes from Pseudomonas sp. URMO17WK12:I2, assembly GCF_003253735.1. Lineage (GTDB taxonomy): Bacteria > Pseudomonadota > Gammaproteobacteria > Pseudomonadales > Pseudomonadaceae > Aquipseudomonas. Next base: position 248,887 of record NZ_QKYW01000004.1, read on the forward strand.
GCGGATGACGATCAGGCGGACAGCCGCAATTTTGTCCTTTGCCCCGGCAAGGCCTACGACCGCTCCCCTTGCGGCACCGGCACCAGCGCCAAGCTGGCCTGCCTGGCCGCCGACGGCAAGCTGCAACCCGGACAGATCTGGCGCCAGGCCAGCGTGATCGGCAGCCTGTTCGAAGGCTCGTACCAGTGGCAGGGTGACAAGGTGATCCCGACCATCCGCGGGCGCGCCAATATCAGCGCCGAAGCCACCCTGCTGCTCGAACAGGACGATCCGTTCGCCTGGGGCATCCGCCCGTGAGCCCACTGCGGGTCGCCGATGTGATCGTCATCGGCGCCGGCATCATCGGCGCCGCCTGCGCCCGCGAACTGGCCCGCCGTGGCCAGCAGGTACTGGTCATCGATGCCGGCCTGCGGGGTGCTACCTCCGCCGGCATGGGCCACTTGCTGGTGCTCGACGACAACCAGGCCGAACTGGATATCAGCCGCTATTCGCTGAGCCGCTGGCGTGAGCTGGGCCCGCAATTGCCGGACGACTGCGCGTATCGCAACAACGGCACCCTGTGGTTGGCCGCCAACGAAGAAGAGCTGGCGGCGGCAGAAGCCAAGAGCGGCAACCTGCGCGCCGAGGGAATACGCTGCGAGATGGTGCCCGGCCACGCGTTGCAGGCCATGGAACCGATCCTGCGCGACGGCTTGCACGGCGCCCTGCGCCTGCCCGACGACGGCATTCTCTACGCACCGAACACTGCACGCTGGATGCTCGACAACCCGCGCATCACCGGGCGGCGCGCCAAGGTCACGGAGCTGGACGGCAACCGCGTGCGCCTCGAAGACGGCAGTTGGCTAGGCGCCGATGCCGTGGTGCTCGCCAACGGTATTCAAGCCGTGGAGCTCTGCCCGGAGCTGCCCATCGCGGCGAAGAAGGGCCACCTGCTGATCACCGACCGCTACCCGCACCCGGTCACCCACACCATCACCGAGCTGAGCTACCTGACCAGCGTGCACAACAGCAGTGGCGCCTCGGTGGCCTGCAACATCCAGCCGCGGCCGACCGGCCAGCTGTTCATCGGCACCTCGCGGCAGTTCGACACCCTCGACCCTGAGGTCGACGGCTGGTTGCTGGCGCGCATGCTCAGGCATGCCGCGAGCTATGCGCCGGGCCTGGCGCAACTCAACGGCATCCGCGCCTGGGCCGGCTTCCGCGCCGCCACACCAGACGGCATGCCGCTGATTGGCGAACATCCCGCGCAGCCTGGCCTGTGGCTGGCGGTCGGCCATGAGGGGCTGGGTGTTACCGCGGCGCCGGCTACCGCCGACCTGCTCGCGGCGCTGCTGTGGGACGAGGCCGAACCCATTCCGGCCGCCGCCTATGCGCCCCGGCGTTACCTTGGAGAAACCGCCCATGCCTGACCTGTACCTCGATGGGCGCCCGCTCAGCGTAGTGCCGGGCACCACGGTCGCTGCCGCGCTCGCCCTGGGCGGCGACGGCAGCGCACGTACCTCGGTCAGCGGCCAGCGCCGGGCACCGCTGTGCGGCATGGGCATCTGCCAGGAATGCCGGGTAACCGTCGACGGCCTGCGCCGCCTGGCCTGCCAGACCCTGTGCCGCGATGGCATGCAGGTGGAGACGCGGCCATGAGCGAACAGGCTGACGTACTGATCATCGGCGCCGGCCCGGCCGGCCTTTCCGCCGCGCTGGCCGCTGCTGGCGACGGCATGCAGGTGGTGCTGCTCGACGACAATCCATTGCCCGGCGGGCAGATCTGGCGCGATGGCGCAGGAGCACAGGTGCCTGCACAGGCGCGCCGCCTGCGCGATGCTGTGGATAACCACGCCAGTATCCAGCGTTACGCCGCCACCCGGGTGGTGGCCCGCGCCGGCAGCCATGCGCTGTTGGTGGAAGATGCCGAACGCGGCTGGGTGATCGCCTATCACAAGCTGATCCTGTGCACCGGGGCACGCGAGTTGTTACTGCCGTTTCCCGGCTGGACGTTGCCCGGTGTAACCGGTGCCGGCGGCCTGCAGGCGCTGATCAAGGGCGGCTTGCCGGTGGCCGGTGAACGCACCGTGATTGCCGGCAGCGGCCCGCTACTGCTGGCCAGCGCGGCCACCGCGAAACAGGCCGGCGCGCAGGTGTTACGCATTGCCGAGCAGGCATCGACAGGCGCAGTCGCGGCCTTCGCCCTGCAACTGCCGCGCTGGCCGCACAAACTGTTGCAGTCCTTCGGCCTGCTCGATGGCGGTTATCGCCCTGGTACACGCATCGTCGCCGCACTGGGGCAGGATCGTCTGGAAGGCGTGCGCCTGCAGCGTGACGGCAAGCTCGAGGAGCTGGAGTGCGAGCGCCTTGCCTGCGGTTTCGGCCTGATCCCCAACGTGCAGCTGGGGCAGGCGCTCGGCTGCGCGCTGGGCAGCGCTGCCATCAAGGTCGACGCCTGGCAGGCGACCGATAGGGCCGGCATCTACGCGGCGGGCGAATGTACCGGTTTCGGCGGTAGCGAACTGGCCCTGGTCGAAGGCCGCATTGCCGGCCACGCCGCCGCCGGCAACCGCGAGGCCGCGCGGCGCATGTGGGCAACCCGTGCCCGCTGGCAACGCTTTGCCGATGCGCTGAACAAACACTTCGCGCTGGACCCCGCACTCAAACGCCTGGCGCAACCAGACACCCTGCTATGCCGCTGCGAAGACGTCCACTACGCCGCTGTGGCCGCACACAGCAACTGGCGCGAAGCGAAGCTGGCGACGCGCTGCGGAATGGGTGCCTGCCAGGGACGGATATGCGGCGGTGCCACGCAATACCTGTTCGATTGGCAGCCTGCCGCGCCCCGCCCGCCCTTCGCACCAAGCCGAATCGGCACCCTCATGCAGCTGGAAGAGGCGGCCCAGAGCAGCTCGCCGCGAACGTGCAGCTAATTCAATCGCGGGTGAGCCGCACACTTCAAACGGTAACAAAGCGGGTAGCGCGGTAACGCTTTTGTGCTCCGCAGCACAATCGGAAAAACGCGGAAAAACTTAAGTTACTGATAAATAACGATATTCCAAAACTGGCACAGGTTATGCTCTATCTCCCGCACAACAAAAATAACAAGACACACCCCATAACAAGAACAAGACAACGGCTCTAGCATAAGAAAGACAAAAACGCAGAGACGCAGCTAACTGATTTCTTTGGAGAGGACCGCCCTCGGGCTTGTACCGCAACCGGGTCGAGAACAATAAAACTGCTTTGCAAGGCAGCGACAGACGGGTTGGATCTACGGATCACGGCAACATCAGCGTCCAAACAAATCCGTTCGCTCTTGGCCTCCTTTGGAGGCCTCGGCTAAAACAAGAACAATAGGCCGTTAGCACTAACAAGAACGATGATTCGAGCAAGATTTAGGGGAGCCTCGGCTCCCCTTTCTGCTTTCTGGCGTCCGCGCCAGCCGCCTTCCCTCGCACTACAAATCCTTGCAGACCCACAGGCTCAATAGCTGCCTGCCGCCCGATAACGCGCTAGGCTCTGCAGCTATTTAAACTGTCTGCAGCCAGCCATGCACAGCCTGCTACCTAACTCGCCTCATCCCGACCTGCCGACATTGATCAGCACCCTCATGCAGATCGAGCCGTTGCTCGATGCCATGCCCGAGGTGGTGTTCTTCATCAAGGACACGCAGACCCGCTACGCCCTGGTCAACCAGACCCTGGCCCAGCGGCTGGGCTTCAAGAGCAAAGACAAGCTGGTGGGGATGACCGCCGAACAGGTGTTCCCGGCCAGCTTCGGGCCTTCCTATACCGCGCAGGATCGGCGCGTACTGGATGAGGGTAGCCAGCTCGACGACCAGCTGGAGCTGCACCTTTATTACGGCAACCAGCCGGTCTGGTGCCTGACCCACAAGCTGGCGCTGCGCAATCGGTCTGGAGACATCATCGGCCTGGCCGGCATCTCCCGGGATGTACAGCTGCCGCAATCGGGCCACCCGGCTTACCCGAAGCTTGCCGCGGTGGATGCCTATATCCGCGAGCACTTCGCCCGGCCGATCAGCCTGGCCGAGCTCACCGAGCTGGCCGGATTGTCAGTGGCGCAACTGGAGCGTCACTGCAAACGCATCTTCCAGCTCACCCCGCGCCAGATGATCCACAAGGCGCGCCTTGGCGAGGCAAGTCGCCTGCTGCAGCACGACCTGCCAATCACCGAAATCGCCCTGCGCTGCGGTTACACCGACCACAGCGCCTTCAGCCGCCAGTTCCGTGCGCTTACCGGGCTTACGCCTAGCCAATTCCGCGAATCGCACGCTGGCTGATACCACCGGGTGTTCCGAAACAGGGCGACAGCGCTTGGCTTCGCTCCCATCTGTAACACCCGACCTGCGCTCTTGACTGCCCTGTTTGTCCCGCATTCCCTCATGACCCGCCACAGCGCGCGGCCTGCAGCAGCATGCTGCAGAACAGGCACAGCGGTTGCATATTAAATATCGTATACGAAATTTCCTATAACGATTGTCTGCACCGTTTCGAGGCTCCTATGAAAAACCCCGCTTTTGCCGTAGCCCTCAGCGCAGTACTCAGCACCACCCTGATCGGCACCGCTCACGCCGACAAACTCGACTCGATCATCGAGTCCGGCAAGCTGCGCTGCGCGGTAACCCTGGACTTCCCGCCCATGGGCTCGCGTGACGACAAGAACCAGCCGGTCGGCTTCGACGTCGACTACTGCAATGACCTGGCGAAAGTCCTCGGCGTCGAGGCCGAGGTGGTGGAGACGCCCTTCCCGGACCGTATCCCGGCGCTGGTTTCCGGCCGCGCCGACGTGATCGTCGCCTCCACCTCCGACACCCTGGAGCGTGCCAAGACGGTGGGCCTGACCGTGCCCTACTTCGCCTTCCAGATGGTCGTACTGACCCGGGACGACACCGGCATCAGCCGCTACGAAGACCTCAAGGGCAAGGCCGTGGGTAACACCAGCGGTACCTACGAGGCAATCGCCCTGGAGAAGGACGTGAAAGCCTGGGGCGGCGGCAGCTTCCGCGCCTATCAGTCGCAGAACGACACCATCCTCGCCGTTGCTCAAGGCCACATCGCCGCCACCGTGGTCACCAACACCGTGGCCGCGGCCACCCTCAAGTCCGGCAAGTACAAGGGCCTGAAAGTGGTCGGTGATGCGCCTTACGTCGTCGATTACGTGTCCCTGGCGGCCAAGCGCGACGAGTACGGCCTGATCAACTACCTCAACCTGTTCGTCAACCAGCAGGTTCGCAGCGGCCGCTATGACGAGCTGTGGAAGAAGTGGGTCGGCGACGAAATCAAGCCGGCCAACCTGACCGTACCGGGCGTGTACTACTGATCAACGCATCACTGCGCCGCCACTGGCGGCGCATTCCACCCCTTTTTCGCTCGCGTGCCCCGGTGGCGCCGAGCTTTTGCCCACGGCGGAGCCCTTGATGACAGCAGTCGCGGATCACACCTCGCCCGCCCCTGAAGCGTGCGCGCTCCAGGGCCGCAGCCTGGTTGCCGGGCGTGCCGAGGGTGAGCTGCTGTTCGCCGAGATGGGCCTGAGTTTCTGGGGCGGCGTCGACCCCTTCACGGGCGAGGTGATCGACCGGCATCACCCGCTCAGTGGCCAGAAGATGGCAGGCCGCGTACTGGCGATTCCCAGTGGCCGCGGCTCCTGCACCGGCAGCAGCGTGATGATGGAGCTGCTCAGCGGCAAACACGCGCCCAGCGCCCTGGTGCTCGCCGAGGCCGACGAGATCCTCACCCTCGGTGTGCTGGTGGCCGAGCTGCTGTTCCAACGCTCCATCGCCGTGTTGTGCATCGGTCATGCAGCCTTCACCCGCCTGCGTGGCCAGGCTTACGCCCGCCTCGACGGCGAGCGGCTGCAGCTTTATCCACAGCGCCCTGCCGATGCCAGGCCGACCGGCGTAACGGCACTGCGCCAACAGCAGCCGTTCGCCAGCGCCCTGCAACTGAGCGAAAGCGACCGCGCCCTGCTCGATGGCCGCCAGGGCAAAGCGGCCCAGGTAGCCATGCAGCTGGTGCTGCGCATGGCCGAGCTGCAGGGCGCCAGCGAATTGCTGGATGTCACCCAGGCGCATATCGACGGCTGCATCTACACCGGCCCGGCCAGCCTGCGCTTCGCCGAGCAACTGGTGGCCTGGGGCGCCAGGGCGCGGGTGCCGACCACGCTCAACTCGATTTCCGTGGACCAGCGCCGCTGGCGCGCCCTGGGCATCGATGCCGCCTTTGGCGAGCCGGCCAGTGCACTCGGCGATGCCTACATGGCCATGGGCGCGCAGCTCAGCTTCACCTGTGCGCCCTACCTGCTGGACAGCGCGCCGGCCGAGGGCGAGCAGATCGTCTGGGCAGAATCCAATGCGGTGGTGTACGCCAACAGCGTGCTTGCTGCACGGACTCTGAAATACCCGGATTACCTGGATATCTGCATCGCCCTCACCGGTCGTGCGCCCAAGGTGGGGTGCCACCTCGACGAGCAGCGCATGGCCAGCCTGCAGATCGAGCTGCCCGAGCTCGCCGAACTGGACGACGCCTTCTACCCGCTGCTCGGCTACCACGTCGGCCTGCTCTGCGGCAGCCATATTCCGCTGCTACGCGGCCTGGAAAACGCCGAGCCGAGCCTGGACGATCTCAAGGCCTTTGGCGCCGCCTTCGCCACCAGTTCGGCAGCGCCGCTGTTCCATATCGCCGGGGTTACCCCGGAAGCCCGCGACCCACAGCAGGTTATCCACAACGGCAGAGCGCTTACGACCGAACGGATCAGCCTCGCCGATCTGCGCCGCAGCTGGGATGAGCTGAACAGCGCTGACGAAGCCGAGGTGGGACTGATCGCCCTCGGCAATCCGCATTTCTCGCTCAGCGAATTCTCCCGCCTGGCCGAACTCTGCGCAGGCCGCAGCAAGCACGCTCAGGTGAGCCTGGTGATCACCTGCGGCCGGGCCGTGCTCGAACAAGCCCGCGACGCGGGGCATATCGCGCCACTGCAAGCCTTTGGCGCAACCCTGCTGACCGACACCTGCTGGTGCATGCTCGGCGAGCCGGTGGTGCCTACGGGCTGCCGCACCCTGATGACCAATTCGGGCAAGTACGCCCATTACGCGCCAGGGCTGGTCGGCCGTGCGGTGCACTTCGCCAGCCTGGCCGAGTGCATCGACGCCGCCTGTTCGGGCCAGGCCAGCGGCCGTGTGCCGCGCTGGCTGCAACCGGCTTCCCCTGTGGAGAACCCCACGCATGTTTGATTACACCTTCCATTGGCGCCAGGCCTTCAAGGCGCTGCCCGACATGCTCGCCGGCGCCTGGGTGACCTTCGAGACGGCCGCCCTGTCGATGATCTTCGGGGTGCTCATCGCCCTCGCCCTGACGGTCATGCGTGAGCTGAAGAACCCCGTGGCCCGCGGCTTCGCCAACGGCTGGGTATCGATCGCGCGCAACACCCCGTCGCTGTTCCAGATCTACATCCTCTACTTCGGCCTGGGCTCGATGGGCTGGCACGTCAGCTCCTGGGTCGCCCTGCTGGCCGGCATCACCTTCAACAATGCCGGCTACCTGGCGGAAAACTTCCGCGGTGGCCTCAAGGCGGTGCCCGGCACCCAGGTGCGTGCCGCCCGCTCGCTGGGCATGAGCGCCTTCCAGGCCTACCGGATGATCGTCGTGCCGCAGCTGCTGCGCATCGTCTTCTACCCGCTGACCAACCAGATGGTCTGGGCCGTGCTGATGACCTCGCTGGGGGTGATCGTCGGTCTCAACAACGACCTCACCGGCGTCACCCAGGACTACAACGTCAAGACCTTCCGCACCTTCGAGTTCTTCGCCATCGCGGCGCTGCTGTATTACCTGATCGCCAAGGCGATCGTGGCGGTTGCCCGGCTGCTGGCCTGGCGCCTGTTCCGTTACTGAGGATCGCTCATGTTCGATACCAGCTTCACCTGGAACGATTTCCTCTACCTGCTCGACGGCGCCTGGGTCACCCTGCAACTGACCTTCTGGGCCATCCTGCTGGGCTCTTTCGCCGGCCTGCTGTGCGGCCTGCTGCGTGCCCTGCTGCCGCGCGCCACCCTGCCGCTGGCCTGGGTGCTCGATGTGTTTCGCAGCGTGCCACTGCTCATCCAGTTCGTGCTGTTCAACTCGTTCAAGAGCATCGCCGGCATCGACATCAGCGCCTTTGCGGTGGGCTGCATCGTGCTGGGCATCTACGCCGCCGCCTACTTCACCGAGATCGTCCGTAGCGGCGTGCTGTCGGTACCGTTCACCCTGCGCCGCGCCAGCCGCTCGCTGGGCCTGAGCTACCTGCAGGACCTGCGCTACATCGTGCTGCCGATGGCCACCCGGGTGGCCTTCCCCGGCTGGCTGAACCTGGTGCTCAGCGTGATGAAGGACACCGCGCTGGTGATGTGGATCGGCATCGTCGAGCTGCTGCGCGCCTCGCAAACCATCGTCACACGCATTCAAGAGCCGCTGCTGGTGCTGTGCATCGCCGGCCTCATCTACTACGTCATGAGCCTGGTGGTCGCCCGCCTTGGCGCCCGTCTGGAAAGAAGGTGGCAGGAAAATGATTGAGATCGACAACGTATACAAATCCTTCGGCGAACTCGAAGTGATCAAGGGCGTCAGCCTGACCGTGAACAAGGGTGAAGTGGTGTCGATCATCGGCGGCTCCGGCTCCGGCAAATCGACCCTGCTGATGTGCATCAACGGCCTGGAGTCGATCAAGAGCGGCAGCATCCGCGTCGACGGCACCGAAGTGCATGCGCCGGGCACCGACATCAACAAGCTGCGGCAGAAGATCGGCATCGTGTTCCAGCAGTGGAACGCCTTCCCGCACCTGACCGTGCTGGAAAACGTCATGCTGGCGCCGCGCAAGGTGCTCGGCCTGAGCAAGCAGGAGGCCGAGGCCATCGCCGTGCAGCAGCTCACCCACGTGGGCCTGGCCGACAAGCTCAAGGTGTTCCCCGGCAAGCTCTCCGGGGGCCAGCAGCAGCGCATGGCGATTGCACGCGCCCTGGCCATGAGCCCCGACTACATGCTGTTCGACGAGGCCACCAGCGCCCTCGACCCGCAACTGGTCGGCGAGGTGCTCGACACCATGCGCATGCTCGCCGAAGACGGCATGACCATGGTGCTGGTGACCCACGAGATCCGCTTCGCCCGTGACGTGTCCGACCGCGTGGCGTTCTTTCGCAACGGCCTGGTGCACGAGATCGGCGCGCCCGAGCAGGTGCTCGGCAACCCGCAACGACCGGAAACCGCCGACTTCCTCAAGTCGGTTCATTGAGAGGGCTGCGCCGTGCGTTCGAACAAGGTCATTCACGTGGTCAGCTGCCATGCCGAAGGCGAGGTCGGCGACGTCATCGTCGGCGGCGTCGCGCCACCGCCCGGCGAGACGCTGTGGCAGCAGTCGCGCTGGATCGAACAGGACGACTTCCTGCGTAACTTCGTGCTCAACGAGCCGCGCGGCGGCGTGTTCCGCCACGTCAACCTGCTGGTGCCGGCGAAGAATCCCAAGGCGCAGATGGGCTGGATCATCATGGAGCCGGCCGACGTGCCGCCGATGTCCGGCTCCAACTCGCTGTGCGTGGCCACCGTGCTGCTCGACAGTGGCATCCTGCCGATGACCGAACCGCAGACCTTCCTGACCCTGGAGGCACCCGGCGGCCTGGTGGAAGTGATCGCCGACTGCCGTGACGGCAAGGCCGAGCGCGTCGAGGTGAAGAACGTACCCTCGTTCGCCGACAAGCTCGACGCATGGATCGAGGTCGAAGGCCTGGGTTCGCTGCAAGTCGATACCGCCTATGGCGGCGACAGCTTCGTAATCGCCGATGCGCGCCACCTTGGTTTTTCCATCCAGGCCGATGAAGCAGCCGATCTGGTCGCCGTGGGCCTGCGTATCACCAAAGCCGCCAATGAACAGCTCGGTTTCCAGCACCCGCTGAACCCGGACTGGAGCCATATCTCCTTCTGCCAGATCGCCGCTCCGGTGGTTCACGAGAACGGCATCGCCACGGGCGCCAATGCGGTGGTCATCCGCCCCGGCAAGATCGACCGCTCACCCTGCGGGACCGGCTGTTCGGCACGCATGGCGGTGCTGCATGCCAAAGGCCAGCTGGCGGTCGGCGAACGCTTTATCGGCCGCTCGATCATCGGTTCCGAATTTCACTGCCGCATCGACTCGCTGACCGATGTGGCCGGCCGCCCGGCGATCTACCCCTGCCTATCCGGCCGCGCGTGGATCACCGGCACTCACCAGCACCTGCTCGACCCGAGCGATCCCTGGCCAACGGGCTATCGCCTGTCGGATACCTGGCCGGTGGAGCTGAAGCTTTAATAGGTACTTCATGATCTCGTCGACTAGCAAAAAGCACGTCGATTGAGAGGCTGCAAAGCAGGAGCGGCCATACGTAGGGTGGATCGGGGCGCGTAGCCGACGTTTTTTCATCCACCGTAACGATTGCAGAGCGGTGGATGGGTCGAGCCGCGTAGGTGAAGCGTCATCCACCCACGGCCTGAAAGTTTGAAATCCGCCGGTTCGCCGGCGACCTGACCCGGGCATAACGCCCAACAACGGAAAACAGACGGCCTGCTACGGCCTTTTGCTTTCGTATACGAAATACTTTTACTCTGTCCAGGAGGCAATACCATGAACAGCAACATCTTCACCGGCACCATCCCCGCCCTGATGACCCCCTGCACCGCCGAGCGCAAACCGGACTTCGATGCCCTGGTGCGCAAGGGCAAAGAGCTTATCCAGGCCGGCATGAGCGCGGTGGTCTATTGCGGTTCCATGGGCGACTGGCCGCTGCTTACCGAGGCCCAACGCCAGGAAGGCGTCGCGCGCCTGGTGGCTGCCGGCATCCCGACCATCGTCGGCACCGGTGCGGTGAACAGCCGCGAAGCGGTTTCCCATGCTGCCCATGCTGCCAAGGTCGGCGCCCATGGTCTGATGGTCATCCCGCGGGTGTTGTCCCGAGGTGCTTCGCCAGCCGCCCAGGAAGCCCACTTCGCTGCCATTCTCGAAGCAGCGTCGAAACTGCCGGCAGTGATCTACAACAGCCCGTACTACGGCTTCGCCACCCGCGCCGAACTGTTCTTCAAGCTGCGTCGCAAGTACCCCAACCTGATCGGCTTCAAGGAATTCGGCGGCGCCGCCGACATGCGCTACGCCGCCGAGCACATCACCTCCCAGGACAAGGACGTGATTCTCATGGCCGGCGTCGACACCCAGGTGGTGCACGGCTTCGTCAATTGCGGTGCGACTGGCGCCATCACCGGGATCGGCAACGCCCTGCCGCGCGAAGTGCTGCAACTGGTCGAGCTGAGCAAGCAGGCTGCCAAGGGCGACGCCATCGCCCGCAGGCGCGCGCTGGAGCTGTCCGAGGCGCTGAACGTGCTGTCGTCCTTCGACGAAGGCACCGACCTGGTCCTCTACTACAAGCACCTGATGGTGCTGGGCGGCGACCAGGAATACGCCTTGCACTTCTATGAAACCGATGCCCTCAGCGACGCCCAGCGTAACTACGCCGAGACCCAGTACACCCTGTTCCGCCAGTGGTACGCCAACTGGTCAACCGCAAACGGCGCCGCCTGATCCCTGTACCTTGGCCGGCTGCCTGCAACGCATCCGGCCAAGCTGGCTCGTAGTGAATGACAGCCTGCCTGCGCGAGCTGATTGCCTTGCCTGAGCACAGCTGCCGAGATGTTTACCCAGCAACTCATATCAGTGCTGATCCAGCCTCGCGCTGCGCGTTTGACAGCTCGCCGCCCCACGCCCTGCCAAGCCGGATATCGAGGCCGGAGCGCTGAACACCCGGCAAGAAAAATGGCAGACTTGCGCAACTGATCAGACATCGTACAATCAAAGTCTTTTCCGTACGTGTAAACGTCCCCAACAGGAGCTAACAATGCCCGCTACCATCGGCCACAACATCATCGGCGGCGCGTTCAGCGCAGCCGGCTCCGTCGTTCACAAGAGCCATGACGCCACCACTGGCGAAGCCCTGCCCTACGATTTCATCCAGGCCACGCCTGAGGAAGTCGACGCCGCCGCCAAAGCAGCCGCGGCTGCCTACCCGACTTACCGCAGCCTGCCCGCCGCCAAGCGCGCCGAGTTCCTTGACGCCATCGCTGACGAGCTGGACGCCCTGGGTGACGAGTTCGTCGCCACCGTGTGCCGCGAAACCGCCCTGCCGACCGCCCGTATCCAGGGTGAGCGCGGCCGTACCAGCGGCCAGATGCGCCTGTTCGCCAAAGTGCTGCGCCGTGGCGACTTCTATGGCGCGCGCATCGACCGTGCCCTGCCGGATCGCCAGCCGCTGCCGCGCCCGGATCTGCGCCAGTACCGCATCGGCCTCGGCCCGGTTGCCGTGTTCGGCGCCAGCAACTTCCCGCTGGCCTTCTCCACCGCCGGTGGTGACACCGCCGCCGCCCTGGCCGCCGGTTGCCCGGTGGTGTTCAAGGCCCACAGCGGCCATATGACCACCGCCGCCCACGTGGGTGAAGCCATCCTGCGCGCCGCCGAAAAAACCGCCATGCCCAAGGGCGTGTTCAACATGATCTACGGCTCGGGCGTTGGCGAGGCGCTGGTCAAGCACCCGGCCATCCAGGCTGTCGGCTTCACCGGCTCGCTGAAAGGCGGTCGCGCCCTGTGCGACATGGCTGCGGCGCGCCCACAGCCGATCCCGGTATTCGCCGAGATGAGCAGCATCAACCCGGTCATTCTGCTGCCCGAAGCCATCAAGGCCCGTGGCGAGAAAATCGCCGGCGAGCTGGCGGGTTCGGTGGTCATGGGCTGTGGCCAGTTCTGCACCAACCCGGGTCTGGTGATCGGTATCCGTTCGCCCGAGTTCAGCGCCTTCCTGGAAAGCTTCACCGCCAAGATGGCCGAGCAGCAGCCGCAAACCATGCTCAACGCCGGCACCCTGAAGAGCTACGTGAAAGGCCTCGAAGCACTCAACGCACATTCCGGCATCACCCACCTGACCGGTGCCAAGCAGGAAGGGAACCAGGCGCGTCCGCAACTGTTCAAGGCCGACGTCAGCCTGCTGCTGGGCGGCGATGAGCTGCTGCAGGAAGAAGTCTTCGGCCCGACCACCATCGTCGTCGAAGTGGCTGACAAGGCCGAGCTGCTGAAGGCCATCAACGGCCTGCACGGTCAGCTGACCGCCACCCTGCTCACCGAGCCGGGCGATCTGGCCGGTAGCGAAGAGCTGTTCGCACTGCTCGAGCAGAAGGTCGGTCGCGTGCTGTTCAACGGTTACCCGACCGGCGTGGAAGTCTGCGACTCCATGGTTCACGGCGGCCCGTACCCGGCGACTTCCGACGCTCGCGGCACCTCCGTCGGCACCCTGGCCATCGACCGCTTCCTGCGCCCGGTGTGCTACCAGAACTGCCCGGATGCGCTGCTGCCGGACGCGTTGAAGAACGCCAACCCGCTGCAGATCGCCCGCCTGGTAGATGGCGCCAGCAGCCGCGACGCGCTGTAAGCGCCTGAGCATGCTGTAACGAAAAGCCGACCTTAGGGTCGGCTTTTTTGTGGGGCGGCGTTTTCCCGGGTGTCGCCGCGCTCGACCCGGGCTACGAGGTTCAAGATCATGCACGCGGTCTTATGTGGGAGCGCGCCATGCGCGCGAATCGCGGGCATGGCCCGCTCCCACGGACAAGGTGAGACCCTGCACGGTAGGCAGTAGGGCGGATAACGCGAAGCTTATCCATCAGTGGTCACGCCGCGAGATCAATTATCTCGACAGCCCTAAAGCGCTTACGCACAACCCCTGTCGCTCACGACTACTCCCAGGTCGCACTCGAATCCCGCCACAGCCGGCCAGCCACGTAGGTTATCCACAGATGGACGCCAAGGCCCAGGCCAGGCGCGTCCGCACGTTGGAGTAATCGCGCGGAGGCCGCCATGAGCGTCACGACTTATCCACAACCGGCTGTGCCGGTCGATGTGCGCACCTTGCGCAAGGTGATCGCCGCCTCGGCCATCGGCAACTTCGTCGAATGGTTCGACTTCGCCGTCTACGGCTTTCTCGCCGTGACCATCGCCTCGCTGTTCTTCCCACCGGGCAACCCGACGCTGGCGCTGCTGCAAACCTTCGCGGTGTTCGCCGTATCCTTCGCCCTGCGCCCGCTGGGCGGCATCGTCTTCGGTATTCTCGGCGACCGTATCGGCCGCAAACGCGTGCTGTCGATCACCGTGCTGCTGATGGCCGGCGCCACCACCCTGATCGGCCTGCTGCCCACCTACGCCAGCATCGGCCTGGTCGCCCCGCTGCTGCTGGCCCTGGCGCGCTGCCTGCAAGGCTTCTCCGCCGGTGGCGAATACGCCGGCGCCTGCGCCTTCGTGATGGAGCACGCGCCCACCGAGCAGAAGGCCCGCTATGGCAGCTTCGTGCCGGTGTCCACCTTTGCAGCGTTCGCCTGCGCGGCCGGGCTGGTGTTCGGCATGGGGTTCTGGCTCGACGAGGCGCAGATGCAGGCCTGGGGCTGGCGCCTGCCGTTCCTGATCGCCGCACCGCTGGGGCTGGTGGGCCTGTACATGCGCCTGCGCCTGGACGAGTCGCCGGCCTTCCAGGCCCTGGCCGCGCAAGCCCATCCCGAACATTCGCCACTGCGCGAAACCCTGCGCGAACACGGCGGCACCGTGCTGTGCCTGTCGGCGTTCATCTCCGCCACGGCGCTGTCGTTCTACATGTTCACTACCTACCTGACCACCTACATGCAGGTGGTCGGTGGCGCGGCACGGCCGACGGCGCTGCTCGCCAGCCTGATGGCGCTACTGTTCGCCGCGTTGCTGTGCCCCTTCGTGGGCCGCTATTCGGATCGCGTCGGCCGCCGCCGCACCATTCTCACCGCTGGCGTGGCACTGATCGTCGCGGTCTATCCGGCCTTTACCCTGGCCGCTTCGGGCACCCTGCTGGCTTCTGCGATAGGCGCCATGCTGCTGGCCGTCGGCGCGGTAATCTGCGGCGTGGTGACAGCGGTGCTGCTCTCCGAGCAATTTCCCACCCGGGTGCGCTACACCGCCTCGGCGTTCACCTACAACCTGGCCTACACGGTGTTCGGCGGCACCGCGCCACTGGTCGCTACCTGGCTGATCGAAGCGACCGGCAACCGCATGTCGCCGGCCTACTACCTGATCGCCATCGCCCTGCTGGCCCTGGCTGGCGGCCTGTCGCTGCCGGAGTCGTCGAAGCGCTCGCTGGATGAGCCGATGAAGTAGCGGCCACGTTATGATGCGCCCACTCAATCTCGGTGGGTCTGCCATGCGACTCGAACTCGATCCCCAATCCGATGACCGCCTGATCGCCCAGTGCTACCGGGTTCACGGCCCGTTCAGCGCGGCTGATCTGCTCAAGGCCTACGACGAGGCGCCAACCGGCCATCAGCACCTGTTGACCCTGGAGGATCTGGGCCAGGCGCTCTATACCTCGATGCACGCCAGCCACTACCACGACCTCGACAGCGGCGACTGGCTACTCGCCGCTGGCATCGACCCAGGCTGGCTGGAAGACGGCTACCCGCGTGAAGACCTGTCCGTGGCGCAGCGCCTGCACATTCGGCGCCTGGGCTTCGGGCGCCTGTTAGCGCAAACCTCGCTCGACAGCATCTTCGCCAAGGATCTGCGCCTCGACGAAGACAGCCTGGCCGAGCTGACGGCAGCCAACGCCGACCTGGTTTCACAGCTCGATGGCGAGTGCTACCTGCTGCGCATCCCGGTGCAGCGGCCTTGCGAATCGCTCTACGGTTTTGCCAATGGCTACTTTTCCTGCGACCTGTCGCCCATGGAGAACTTCCGCCTGGCCGAGCACCTGGAAGATCACTACGGCTACCGCCTGTTCGGCCTTGGCGCCAGCCTGATCGCCTTCCGCCGCACACGCGCTCTGGATGCGCAGCAGGCCGCGACGCTACTCGACCTGCTCGTGCGCCTGTATGCCCGCGACGGCAACCAATCCCAGGTTCGCGAGCTGTTCAACGCGAGCCTCGAACGCGAGCTGCTGGTGCTGCGCTATACCGAGTAGCGCAAGCGCGCCGTCAGAGCAGGCCTGCCAACACCGCATCGATCTCGCTGAAATCCGGGCGGGCGCTGACCGGGGGTTGCTGGCAGCGCCGCACCAGCTCGGCCAATTGCGCGGCATGCTCAGCCGGCACCTCGCAGCGCTGCAGCAACTCCTCGAGCAGGATGCCGAACGCCCGCACCTCGATGCGTTGCAGCAACCCATGCTGAGATGGCGCGGCAGCGGGCAGGAAGGACGCCGCACCGAAGTCGCCGAGCAGCGCCTTGCCGGCCGCGTCGATCAGGATGTTGTGGCCATAGAGATCGCCATGGGTCACGCCGCGGGCGTGCAGGTGGCGCAGCGCCGAGGCGATCCCGCTGGCCACCCGCAGGGCCTGGGCGAATGGCAGGCGCCACTCGCTCGGGTAGCTATCGCGGCTACAGCTTTGCAGGCTCGGAGGCCCAGCCAGAATGCTGAAACGCGGCTCGACCAGACTCAGCAGCAGGCCCTGCTCACCCTGCGGGTGCTCGACCACGCGACCAATCGCGCCGATCAGGTTGGGATGCTGCCCCACGGTCAGGCACGCGGCCAGTTCGCTCTGCGGCGTGCCATCGCTGGTCATCTGCCCCTTGAACAACTTCAGGGCCACGGCCTCGCGCTGGCCATCGGGCCGTTGCCAATCCGCGCGGTGAATGATCCCGGATGCACCCTGCCCCAGCACCTCACCGATTTGCAGATCGGACCAGCGCACATCGGGGGTGCGCGACGCCGGCGCGTCGGCATCGAGGCGATTACCCCCATGGGCCAGCCACGCCAGGCTGGGCAGTTGCAGCAGGAAATCCGGCAAGGCGGGTAGCTGATTGGCGGCGATGCGCAGCAGCTCCAGTTTCTCCAGACGCACCAGAGTCGCCGGCAACTCACGCAAGCGATTACCGGCGAGCATCAGCTTCTGCAGATCAGTGCAGTCACCCAGCTCGTCGGGCAAGGTTTGCAGGCAATTGTCGGTCAGGATCAGCCAGCGCAGCCGCGGCGGCAGGGCCTTGGCGGACAACTCGCGAATGCGGTTTGACTTGAAGCCGACCATGCGCAGCGACGGGCAGCGTCCCACGGATTCAGGCACATGCTCGAAACGATTTTCCGAGCAGAACAGCACCTGCAGCCGCTGCAGCCGGTGCAGGTCCTCGGGCAGATCATTCAGCTGGTTGCCGCTCAGGTTGAGCACTTCCAGGCTGTCGGCCAGGGTGAAGATTTCCTCGGGAAACTGCGTGAGCGAGGCGCACAGGTCGAGGCGGCTGATGCCCTTGAGCTGGCCGGAACGCAATTGGTCGAGGGTATGCATCGAGGAAAGGCCCTGTCGCTGGGTGAGCCCGCCAGTGTACGCAATGTTTCGCCAGGGTATGCTGTTGCAATCCATCACCCTATCGCTGCAGGGGCGAGCTGAACAGGCGACTGCAGACCTTCCAGGATGCCACCTCCAACATGAAGAACCTTGTCTACAGCTTG
Organism: Pseudomonas sp. URMO17WK12:I2; assembly: GCF_003253735.1. Taxonomy (GTDB): domain Bacteria; phylum Pseudomonadota; class Gammaproteobacteria; order Pseudomonadales; family Pseudomonadaceae; genus Aquipseudomonas. Next base: position 266,372 of record NZ_QKYW01000004.1, read on the forward strand.
CTGCTGATCACCTCCCTGGCCAGTGCCCATGAGCTTCCGGCGAGCATTCTCGAACAGATACCCGAGGGTTATTCGGTTCTGCGTCATGCCTCCGGCGAATTGAATGATGACGCGTTGGCCGATTACCTGGTCGTGGTGCACAAATCGCAAGAGGCAACCCTGAGCAGCGAGCAGCCTGCCCCAGCGAGGCCACTGCTGCTGTTCACACAGCGCACCGATGGCTCTTACGCGCTCAGCAAACGCAATGACCAGGTGGTGTTCAGAGTCGACGAAGGCGGCCAGTGCGATCCCTTCGGCGACGACGGCAGGGGGCTGGTCATCAACAAGCGCTACTTCACCATCGAAAACGGTGTCGCTTGCGGTCAGCACTGGACTGACTACATCACCTTCCGCTACGACACCAAGCTGAAGGACTGGGTCTTTCACAAGCGCATCTTCGAGAACTGGGTTCCGAATGACAGCGAGGACCCTGATGCCGAGGCATTGGTCATGGATGCCCATCAGGTCACGACCGCGACACCCAATGCGCCCATTCGCTTTGCAGATTACAGCCCGCCAGACCGCTAACGACCCTTGGCACCTGCAGCCATGGCAGATGACGCGACGGGTTGGCGTTTTATCGACCGCGACAGCCAGAGCCGATCGCCACTGCCGGAGCTATCACCCGCTTCGCCAGGCAGACCGCGGCAAGCAGGCTGCCAGGTCATCGACATGCCGGTAATCGGCACCCAGCTCGGCCGCCAGTTGCACGGCGCGCCCCAGACGGATCGGCGCGCATTCGATATCAACCAGGGTCGCCGGGCACGGGCTGGTGGACAGCGCCGGCCACTCGCGCAAACGCCCATCGGTAATCACCAACAGGCGCTGCGCCTCGCCGGGTCTGAGACGCTGGCGCCGCTGCAGCCAGTCGTGGGCCTGCTGCAGCGCGGGAATCAACGGGCTACCACCGCCGGCACCGAGTTCACGCAACCACTGCTGCAAGGCGCCGGATGCCTTTTGGCCCTGCCAGTGCCACTGCGGCTGGGCGCCATGAGCGTCGAGTACGGCGATACGCGCGCGTTCCCGATAAGCGCGCTCGAACAGCTCGGCCAGCAAACCCTTGGCCTTGCTCAAGGCCCCATGACGGCGGGTCGAGGCCGAGGCGTCGACGACGATCAGCCATAGCTGGGTGGGGGCATTGCTGCGCGGTCGGCGTTGCAGATCGGTGCGGCGCCTGGGCTTGCCTTGCAGCAAGGTGGCGAGCCAATCGATGGCGCCGCGGTCGCCTGGGCGCTTGGCACCGCTGCGCCCGCCTGCCTGTTTGCCCGGTGTCGGTCTGGCATCCGTCCCCGCCTTGGCGCGCGGGGGAATGCCTAGGGCTTTTTTGCCCAGCGCGGCGGCTCGCGGCGCTCGCCGGTGCTTTGCGCCTGCGCCGGCAGCTCGCCCCAATTGCCCTCGCCGGCTGCTGGCTGTTCGCTCGGCGCCTGGGGTGGCGGGCTGGCCGGCGGTTGCGCCTGCTGTTGCGGCGGTGTGTGGCGACGACGATGACGCAGCACGAAGTCCTCCACCGCATCGATATCCACAGGCTCGATACGCGCGGCCCCGCGCCAGGCCGCATGGGCACGGGCGGCGCGCAGCCAGACCAGATCAGCGCGCAGGCCATCGACGCCGGCCTCGAAGCAGCGCCCGGTGATCGCCTCCAGCGCCCTGTCATCGAGAGGGATAGTCGCCACCCGCGCCCGCGCCTGCTGGCAGCGCTCGGCCAATGCCTGCTGTTGCCCGGCCCAGGTGGCGACAAAGGCCTGCGGGTTGGCATCGAAGGCCAGGCGACGGCGCACGATCTCGGCACGCGCACCAGGCTGCGGCTGGCCATCCAGCGCCAGGTTGAGGCCAAAGCGGTCGAGCAGTTGCGGGCGCAGCTCGCCCTCTTCGGCGTTCATGGTGCCAATCAGGATGAAGCGCGCAGCGTGGCGATGGGAAATGCCGTCGCGCTCGACATGATTGACGCCGCTGGCCGCCGCATCGAGCAACAGGTCGACCAGATGATCGGGCAGCAGGTTGACCTCATCGACATACAACACCCCGCCATCGGCCTTGCTCAGCAGCCCGGGCGAGAACTGCGCACGGCTCTCGCCCAGCGCGGCGTCCAGGTCGAGGGTACCGACGATGCGCTCTTCACTGGCGCCCAGCGGCAGGGTGACGAACACACCGCTCTCCAGCAGCGCGGCCTGGCCGCGGGCCAGGGTCGATTTGGCCATGCCGCGCGGGCCTTCGATCAGCACGCCGCCAATCGCCGGATCGACTGCCACCAGGCACAGCGCCAACTTCAGGGAGTCGGCGCCAACCACGGCGGCGAGGGGAAAATGGACGGTGTCGGTCATCGGTCGATCCGGTCTGGGAAGGCCCCATTGTACCAGCGAGCGGTCGAAGGACACGCGGCTGTTGCAGGACGCTTGGCGTGGACACGGGTTACGGCTGCTTCTGCCAAGCAATCCTGACGGTCAATATCAATGCAGAATCTTCGATAAAAACTGCCGCGCCCGCTCGCTTTGTGCGTGGGTGAAGAAGTCCTCGGGCACGCTGCTTTCGACGATCTCGCCCGCGTCCATGAACACCACTCGGTCGGCAACTTGGCGGGCAAAGCCCATTTCGTGGGTGACTACCAACATGGTCATACCTGACTCGGCCAACGCGACCATGGAGTCAAGTACCTCACCAACCATCTCCGGATCCAGCGCCGATGTGGGCTCGTCGAACAGCATGATCTTCGGCTCCAGACACAGCGCTCGGGCGATAGCCGCACGTTGCTGCTGGCCACCGGACAATTGCGCCGGGTAACGATCGGCCTTGTCGGCTATGCGCAGTTTCTCCAGTTGGTGCATGGCCTGTTCGCGGGCTTCACGCTTGTCCAGCCCAAGCACATGAACAGGTGCCAGGGCGCAGTTCTCGGCAATACTCAGATGGGGGAACAGATGGAAGTTCTGGAATACCATGCCCACTTGCTCACGTACACGGGTTATGGTCTTCGTGGACTCGTCCAGAGCAACGCCCGCCACACCGAGATGGCCTTTCTGAAAGGGCTCTAGCGCATTAATGCAGCGGATCAGTGTCGACTTGCCGGAGCCGCTAGGACCACAGATGACCAGGCGTTCGCCAGCAGCCACCTGCAGGTTCACATCGCGGAGGACGTGGAACGGGCCGTACCACTTGTCCAAGCCGGCGATCTGGATGATAGGAGTCTCTGCCATGGGATTTGCGCTCAGTCATTTCAGGACGTGGGCCAGGAACGCGCGGGTGCGCTCCTCGCGAGGCGTGGCGAACAGTTCGGCCGGCGGGGCACACTCAACGATGCGACCGGTGTCGAAAACAATCACTCGATCAGCCACCTCCCTGGCAAAGCCCATCTCATGGGTGACCACGACCATGGTCATGCCTTCGGCAGCCAATCCCTTCATCACCAGCAGGACTTCATTGACCGTCTCCGGGTCGAGCGCCGAGGTCGGCTCGTCGAAGAGCATCAGTCTGGGCTGCATGGCCAGTGCCCGGACGATGGCGACCCGCTGTTGCTGACCGCCGGACAACTCGCCCGGAAATGCCTCGGCCTTGTGCGCCAGGCCAACCCGTTCGAGCAGTTTCATGGCCTGAGCCTCTGCATCCGTACGCGACAGGCCGCGCAGCTTCATCGGCGCCAGGGTCATGTTGCGCAGGATGCTCAGATGGGGAAACAGGGTGTAATCCTGAAACACCATACCGACTTCCTCGCGCAGGCGAGCCATGGACTCACGGCTGTTGCGCGCGCCGGTCAGCACGATCTCACCAGAGGTTGCCGGCTCCAGATTGTTAAGGCAGCGGATCAGCGTGGACTTTCCCGAGCCGCTGGGGCCGATAACGACCACCACTTCACCTTCGTGGATATCCAGATCGACTTCCCGGATGACATCCGTGTCACCAAAGCGCTTGCACAAGCCGCGTACAGTCATCAGCGTGTTCATGACTGCGCCAGCCTCTCGGTAGTGGCCTGGAGGGTCTGCTGGGCCTGAGCCTGGCGCTGGCGGCGGTGGCTCTGAACATCACGCTCTTGTTCCAGACGGGTACGCGCCTTGCCGACTTGCAGGTGCAGCGCACTGGCGGCCGGGCCACCCGGCAGGCAACGGGAGCTGACGTTGCTCACCGGATCCAGCGCCTGGCGTATCTGTTCCGCATCCAGCCCCAGAGAACGCCCTAGTTGCTCCTGCGCCGCCTGTTCGACCATTGCCTCATCAATGCGATTGGCGGGCAAGCCCTTATCCATTGCCTGGCGCACCACGGCGCCGACCACATGGTGCGCCTCACGGAACGACAGGTCGGCCTGGCTGACCATTAGATCCGCCAGGCCAGTGGCGGTAGAGAAGTCCTCGGTCGCCTTGCGCATACCGGCGCTCAGGTTCGGCTGCGCCGTACGCAGCACAAGATCCAGCAGCCTCAGGCACTCGTGGCACTCCTGGGCCGAGTCCCAGAAGCCGCGCATGCTTTCGCGGTTGCCATCGCCGGTATGCGTGAAGTTGCTGCCCTTGATGCAAACGGCCGAGGCCACCAGCGAACCGAGCACCTGACCGGTACGGCCCTTGAGGTACTCGAGCACTACCGGGTTCTTCTTCTGCGGCATGATGCTGGAGGTACCTGCCACGCTGTCGGGGAAATCGATAAGGGCGAACTCGTGCGTCGACCAGACGAAGAAATCCTGCGCCACGCGGCTCCAGAAAACCGCCAGCAGGGTCATCTGCGCCATGCTCTCCAGAGCGAAGTCCCGCGAACCGACGGCATCCAGCGTATTTTCCAGAAATCCATCAAAACCCAGCAATTCGGCAGTGCGGCTACGGTCGATGGCGAACGGCGTTCCGGCAAAGGCGGCCGCCCCCATGGGGCTCTGGTTCATGCTGTCTAGGGTCGCGGCTAGCCGCTTGCAATCGCGCTCCAGCGCCTGGGCGACGGCAGCCAGGTAAAAGCCGTAGGTGATCGGCTGGGCCGGTTGCAGATGGGTATAGCCGGGCATGATCGCCTCAGCATGTTGCTCGGCTCCATCCAGGGCGCTCTGCCGTACGGTGTACAGGGCATCGAGCAGATTCATCAACACATCGCGCCCACGCAGACGATCGAGAGTCGCCAGCAGGTCATTGCGGCTACGGCCGATGTGCAGCCGCCCACCAATGTCGGTGCCGACCTTGTCGATCAAGTGTGCTTCGTAATTGAAATAGGCGTCTTCACGCAGCGGATCCAGAGTCACGGCCTGCGGGCCGACGCGCTCCATTTCAAGCACGCCACGCGCCAAAGCGGCGGCTACCGAGGGGTCGATCAGCGCGCATTCTGCGAGCATGACGATATGCGCCTTGTTGACGTCGCCAAGATAGCCGAACCCATCGGCGAAACCGGCAAGACGCGGTGCATATATGAGGTCGCAGACCTGCGCTGCAGTGGGTTCCTTGAGTCGGCGGCTGACTTTTGATTCGAGCATGGTATGGGCCTATCAGGGCAGAGGTTGGGAGAGTCGGGTCGACGTGCGGCCCAAACGACGTTCGAGATAGCGGCTGAACCAGGTCAGCGCGCTGCAGATGACGAAATAGATGAGCAGCACCACGCTGTAGACGGTGAACGCAGGGTTCTCGCCGCCCATCATGGTGCTGCGTTCGACGATGATCTGGCCGACTTTGAGAAACTCGCCGACACCCACCAGCGCACCGAGCGATGTCGCCTGGACCAGCAACGTCAGTAACCCGGTGTAGGCCGGCAGGATGGCCTTGAGCGACTGCGGCACGATGATGTAGACGTAGATGTGCCACGTCCGCAGCCCCAGCGCCCAGGCGCTCTTCCACTGGTGCCTGGCGACCGAAAGCAAGCCCCCACGGACGATCTCGATGCCGTTGGCGCTGCCCCACAACGTCAGTCCCAGGGTGACCGCCGCGAAGGGGCTCAGATCCACGCCCAGCAGCGGCGCGCCGAAGAAAATGAAGAACACGTTGACGATCAGCGGGATCGAGCGAAATAGCTCGACGTAGGCATGGATCAGCCAGCGTAAAGGTCGGCTCTGAAGAGTCGCCAGGGTACCCAGCACCACTGAGATCAGCGTGGTGAACAGCAAGATCACCAGCGCCAGCTTCAGGGTCATGAGCAAACCCTTGGAGATGAATCCCCAGTTCTCGATCACGAATTCCATGACCACCTCACAGTTGGAAAGGACGTTGCAGGCGTGCTTCCAGACGACCCGCCAGCAATGCCAGTACGGCGACCAGAGCGAGGTAGATCACGCAGATGGCGGCGAACATCTCGATGGCCCGAAAATCCGTGGCGATGCGATCCACTGCGACGAAGGTCAGCTCCGCCAACCCGATGGTCTGCAGGTACGCCGAGTTCTTCAGTAGCGAGATGGCCGTGTTGAGCATGGCTGGCAGGCTGATCCGAAAGGCGATGGGGATGGCGATCAGACGGAAGAACTGACGGGACTGCAGGTTTAGCGCCATGCTGGCCTCGCGTAGCCCTTTGTCGATGGTGGCCAGGCCGCCCCGCAGGTTCTCGATCTGGTAGGCACCGGCCCACAGCGACAGACACAACACACCGGACCAGTACAGCGATAACTTCAGGCCGACGGCAGGCAAGCCATAGAAGATGAAGAACAGTTGCACCAGAATCGGGGTATTGCGGATCAGCTCGACATAAAGCGCGACCAGCTGCGACATCAGCGGCAACTTGAACAACCTGATACCTGCACCCAGCACGCCGATCAGCAGTGACAGCACGATGCTCAGCGCGGACACCTGCAGGGTCATCCATAACCCGTCCAGCAGAGCCGGCCACTGCACGAGCAGATAGTCGAAATCAAAACTCATGACAGACCCCGATCAGTGGGATTCTTCGGGCTTGGGTTGCTCGAATACATTCAGGTAATAGCTGCGTGTGGCCTCTGGCACGTACTTCTCGATCCATGGCCGAAAGCGTTTTTCCTCGTGCATGCGCACCACCGCGGCGGACAGATAAGAGCGCCACTCCTCCTCGCCCTTGCGCAAGCCGATCGCCGCATCGGATATCTGAAAGGGCTCCTCGATCAGGCGCAACGAGTCATCATTGCCGGTGATCACCACCAGCGTCGCCGCATCATGCGTATAGGCGTCGGCACGACCTTGGCGGAAGCTCTGCAGAGCATCGGCAGCGCTGTTGAGACGCAGTGTCTTGACCCCCGGCATGTTCTCTTCGAACCACTTGGCCTGCACCGAGCCCTTGAGCGTTGCCAGGGTCTTGCCCTTGAGATCGGCGATGCTGTCGATGCCGCTGCCCTTGCGCACCAGCACGTCACTGGCACCCCAGCGATAGGGCTGGGTGAAGGCAATCACACGCTCGCGTTCAGGGGTCACGCCAAGCGTCGCGATGAGCATGTCCACCTTGCGGCCGAGCAGCTGAGGCACGCGGTTCTCTGCGGTCACGCAGGTGAAGGCGACCTTGTCCGGCGATCCAAGTGCCCATTCGGCTATCAGGCGGGACATTTCCACCTCCACACCGGCGAAGTCGCCGTTGTTGTCCTGATAACCATAGGGAGGCTGATCGCAGCGAACACCAGCGCGCAGTACGCCTTGCTCGCTGATGGCCGAAGGAACGGGGGGCATGCTCTCTGCGGCTGCCGCCTGCACGGTGAAGCCGAGTGACGCAGCGGCAAGCAGAACCAACGATGCCTTCTTGAGCGATGACATGGGTATCTCCTGTTTGTTGTTATCGCAATGGTGAGCCGAAGCTCGTGTGTAACCATGGCAGTTAGGAGTATCGGAACCTTGGTATGGCGCTTGCCGTTGGCTCCAATTACATAGCGAGCGCCTGGAGCCAGTTTTAAAGCCGTTGCCCCATACTGACAAATGACAATATGCTAGCGCCCCATACAAAAATGATATGGGCAGTCCATGAATTTCAAGCAAGTGGAAGCCTTTCGTGCGGTGATGCTTTCTGGCTCGATGACTGCAGCGGCAGAGGCGCTGCATACCTCGCAACCCAATATCAGTCGCCTGATTGGGCAGTTAGAGCGCTTGAACGGCTTTGCTCTGTTCGAACGAATCGGTAGCCGCCTGCTACCCACCGATGAAGGCAATGCATTCTTCAATGAGGTGGACAGGGCCTTTGTCGGCCTGCGCAATCTGGAACACTCGGCACGGCATATTCGCCAGCTCGGCACCGGGCAGATGCGCATAGCGGCCGTGCCGTCGTTGTCCCTCACCCTGTTGCCGCATGCCATCCAGCGCTTTCGCCAGGGCCACGAGCAGGTCGCCATTTCACTGCAGACCAGTGACTCGACCACGGTCGCTCACTGGGTCGCCTCGCAGTTCTGCGACTTCGGCCTGGTGTCTTTCATCGGTGATGAAACCCCGGGCGTGCAAGCACAGCTGATCGGCGATCTGCCGGGTGTATGCATCGTTCCAAAGGGTCATCGACTCGCGGCCCTGGAACGGATCGGTGTCGATGACATGGAAGGCGAGGAATTCATCTCGCTGGCCAATCTCGGTGACGGCACACGGCGACGGATTGACCACCTGTTCATGCAGAATGGCGACCGCCGCAAGCTGAGTTTGGAAGCACCCTACGCCGCGACCATCTGCAGCATGGTGGGCACTGGTCTTGGCGTCAGCATCGTCAGCCCGCTGGTCGCCCGTGAGTACCTGCACACGGGTATAGAAATACGCCCTTTCGCCGCAGACCTGCGCTTTACCAGCTACCTGCTCCATCCTGATCATCGACCGCAAAACAGCCTGGGCAAACGCTTTGCCGCGCTCCTACAGACGATGTTTCGTGAGGAACTTGATCACGCCGGCTAGCGATCGTACAGGCGTAGCAGTTCGCCCACAGCTGTCTGCTCATGTGCCGGCCAGGGCGCATGGTAGGAGCAGACGCTGGTCCTGGTTAGGCAGGGCCGAACTTGAAAGAGCGGGTGGTCGAAGGACACGCGGCTGATCTGCTAAGGTCGGCGGCTTCATAACGTCGGTGCGTGCGCCGACAATCAGGGAGATCCAGATGCGCCTGTGCATTTTCTGCGGTTCCAATGCGGGCACCAATCCCGTCTACCTCGAGGCCGCTACCCGCCTCGGCCAAACCCTCGCCAAGGCCGGCATCGGCCTGGTGTACGGCGGCGCCTCCGTCGGCCTGATGGGCGCCGTGGCCAACGCCGCGCTGGCGGCAGGCGGCGAGGTGATCGGCGTAATCCCGCGCTCGCTGTGGGAAAAGGAAGTGGCCCATACCGGCCTCGACGACCTGCGTATCGTCGACTCCATGCACCAGCGCAAGGCGCTGATGGCCGAATTGTCGGACGGCTTCATCGCCCTGCCCGGCGGCGTCGGCACCCTGGAGGAGTTGTTCGAGGTGTGGACCTGGGCACAGCTCGGCCACCACCAGAAACCCTGCGCGCTGCTCAATATCAACGGCTACTACGACCGCCTCGCCGGGTTCCTCGATCACATGGTCGACGAAGCCTTCGTCAAGGCGCCGCACCGCGAGATGCTGATCGTCGAGCAGGATATCGACGCGCTGCTGACGGCGATCAATGGCTATGAAGCGCCGCAGGTGGGCAAGTGGATCGGTCGGCAGGAAACCTGATATTCGCTCGATCAGCAGACACGATGTGGGAGCGGGCCATGCCCGCGATTTCGCGCGCATGGCGCGCTCCCACATAAAACATTGTATATCCTGGAATAACAGAGTCCATTCACTGCCGACGCTTGCAATCACACGCACCCTGGATTATTTTCGAGCCATTCAACGGAGCCGCACATGTCCACATCCCTGATCCTGAACGCCATCCGCCTCGATGCAGCCTGCATCGTGATCGCGCGTGCCCAGGCATCGGTGGTCGCTGCAGCCGCTTATTTTTATGGGTATTGGTTTAGCCACAGGCGCGCCTGATACCCCACAGGCGCCCTAGTAACCCAGGGTCGCCACCAGACAGTTTCTCGAAACCCCCGGTCGGCCTCCCGACCGGGGGTTTTGTTTTTTCCGGCACAACGATTTGTTCACAGAGGATTTCACCATGACCGCCTACACCACCTACCAGACCTATTACCGCTACAGCTGGCGATTTACCGGCGCTCACGCCGCTCAACCACTCAATCGAACATCCCATCGAGCCAGATAGTGCGCCGCGCGCGGTAACATCCGCGCCGGCCGAGGAAATCACCATGTCCGTAGCCGCCAATCCCCGCTCCACCGCCAAAGCCGCCGATCTGCACTTGGTCGCCCAGCCTAGCCGCCGCCACACCTCGCCGTTACCCAATGCCACCCAGTTGCGCGAAGAGCTGCCACTCTCCGCGGTCCTTGCCCGCCAGGTACAGCAACAGCGCCACTCGATCCGCGCCATTCTCGATGGTCACGACCCGCGTCTGCTGGTGGTGGTCGGCCCCTGCTCCCTGCACGACGATGCCGCTGTACTCGAATACGCCGAGCGCCTGGCCGTCCTCAGCCAGCGGGTGGGTGATCGCCTGCTGCTGGTGATGCGCGCCTACGTCGAGAAGCCGCGCACCACGGTGGGCTGGAAGGGCCTGGTCTACGATCCGGCGCTGGATGGCAGCTGCGATATGGCCGAAGGCCTGCGCCGCTCGCGCAAATTGATGCTCAGGCTGCTGGAGCTGGGCCTGCCGTTGGCCAGCGAGATCCTCCAGCCACTGGTGGCCGGCTACTTCGACGACCTGCTCGGCTGGGCGGCGATTGGCGCACGCACCAGCGAGTCCCAGGTACATCGCGAACTGGTCAGCGGCCTGGAGATGCCGGTGGGCTTCAAGAACGGCACCGACGGCAGCCTCGGCATCGCCTGCGACGCCATGCGCTCGGCAGCCCATGCCCACCAGCACTTCGGCGTCGACGGCCACGGCCGCCCGGCACTGGTGCACACCCACGGCAACCCGGATACCCACCTGGTGCTGCGCGGCGGCCACGCGGGGCCGAACTACGACGCCGCCAGCGTCGCCACCGCGCGCGCCGAGCTGGAGCGCCAGGGCATCGCGCCACGCATCATGGTCGACTGCAGCCATGCCAACAGCGGCAAGAACCCGCTGCGCCAGCCCGAGGTGCTGAGCAGCGTGCTCGACCAGCGCCTGGCCGGCGACGGCGCCCTGCGTGCGGTGATGATCGAAAGCCACCTGTTCGACGGCGCCCAGAGCCTCGGCGGTGAGTTGCGCTACGGTGTATCCATCACCGACGGCTGCCTCGGCTGGGCGGGCACCGAGCGCATGCTGGTGGACGCCGCCATCCGCATGCGCCACCTGGTCTGACGCCGTGGCCTGGCGTCGAGCGCAGCGATACCGGGGGCACCCACCCCGGGTATCACTAGGTTCGACCCGAGCTACGACAGCTCACCGATCACGCCCGCTCGTACTGCCAGCCCTGGGCCGTCCACTGCAAGCGATCGGTGATGGCCAATGCCTCGATGAACGCGGCGTCGTGGGAGACCACGATCAGCGCCCCGCGGTAGTCGCGCAGCATGGCTTCGACGGCCAACAGCGAGTCGAGATCGATATGGTTATCGGGTTCATCGAGCAGCAGCAGGGGCGAGGCCGGCTCACTGCCGATCACCCCGGCCAGCGCCAGCTTCAGACGTTCACCACCGCTGAGCCGTGCGCAGGGTAGCAAAGCCCGATGAGCATCCAGCCCCAGGTGCATCAGCCGAGTGCGGGCCAGCGCTTCGGGCAACCCGTGGTTGCAGCGACGCAAGTGCTCGAGCGCGCTTTGCGCCGCGGGCAGGCAGGACAGTTGTTGATCCAGGTAGGCCAGCGGCACCTCGACCCGACACGCTCCGGCAACGGCTGATAGCCTGCCGGCGAGCATCGCCAGTACGCTCGACTTGCCACAACCGTTGGGCCCGGTGATCGCCAGCCGGCGTGGGCCGAACAGGTCGATATCCGGCAGGCTGGCAGCCGAGAACGGCGCCTGCACAGCGCGCAGGCTCAACACCCGCTTGCCCTCGGGCAGGGTTGCAGCACCGCCATGCAGCTCGATCCCGAGGTGCTCATCGACCTGCGCGGCGGCTTCACGCACCGCGCCATCGAGCCCGCTACGGGCTTCTTGCAGGCGCTGCTGCAAACGGCCGGCGCTGTTCTCGCTACGGCTCTTCTGCTGACCCAGGAGGATTGGCGCCTGGTTGCTGTCCCGTGCGCCTCGCGCTCCGCTGGCAGCTCTACGCTGCTGGCGCTGCTGCTGTGCCTGCAACGCCCGCTCGCCCCGTTTGCGTTCGGTACGGGCATGCCCCAATGCATGCTGGGCGGCTTGTCGCTCACGTAACAGAGCGTCTAGGTAGACGCTGTAATTGCCGCCGTAGGCGCGCAGCCCGCCTGGCGATAACTCGACAATACGCTGCATGCCTTCGAGCAGTTGACGATCATGGCTGATCACCAGCAGCCCGCCAGGCCACTGCCGCAAGCGCTCGTAAAGACGTTGACGGCTGGCCTGATCCAGATGGTTACTGGGCTCATCGAGAATCAGCAGGTCGGCACCGCTGAGCAACATGCCAAGCAGCGCCACCCGCGTGCGCTCGCCGCCGCTGAGCATGGCGGCCGGGGTTTGCAGGGCGAGGTGACCAAGGCCCTCGTCGTGCAACGCCGCGTGCAGACGCTCGGCGATATCCCACCGGCCTTCGAGCGTCTCGACATCGTCCTCGTCCATGCAGCCTGCACAGATGCGACCCAGCGCATCGAAAGGCGCAGCAAACCCCATCAGGTCGACCACCCGCGCTCCATTGGCCACCTGGATATCCTGGGGCAGATAGGCGACCTGCGCCTGCCCCGTGATCCGCCCTGCGGTCGGCTGCAAGCGCCCGGCAAGCAGACGGCCGAGCACGCTCTTGCCGGCGCCATTGCGCCCCACCAGGCCGGTGTGCCGGGTATCGAAGGTTTCGCTCAGCGCATCGAACAGCGGCTGGCCAGTGGGAAAATGAAAGGACACGCGCTCGAGCGCGATAACAGGCGAGTTCGTCATGAATGACTCCAGGCAATGCCGTGAAAAACGCGCGGCACAAGGCCACGGCGGACGATCACAGGTCGTGCGAGCACGACGGCATTACTGGCGCATTGGACGAAACTCCGGCGGGAAGTGGACGGTTAGGCTAAACCCAAGGTCAGCTCAGGGCAACCGAGGCGACTTGTAAAAAAAGCGAAAAAGCGCTGAAGGAAGCTTCAAGGCAAAAGAGGCCACCCAACTGATCGTTCCTCACGCTCTGCGTGGGAATGCCTGCGAGGACGCTCTGCGTCCTCTGTTGCATGCCGCGCGCAGCCGTAGCAGGCGCAGAGCGCCTTGGCCTGAGCTACCACGCTGGAGCGTAGGAGCCATCGTAAGCGCTGAGGGAAGCTTCCGGGCGAAAGCAGACATTGTTGTTTTACCTGTGGGAACGGGCCATGCCCGTGATTTTTCGCGGGCATGGCCCGCTCCCACAGATACTGCGCCGATGGCCGCTTCGCCACTTTCCGGCCAATGCGCCAACAGACCTCAGCTTTCTTCGCTGTCGAGCAGCAGGTTTTCCAGGGCTTCACGGTACTCGCCCGGCTCCTGCCACAGGCCACGTTGCTGGGCTTCGAGCAGGCGCTCGACGATGTCCTGCAGGGCGCCGGGGTTGTGCTGCTGGATGAAGTCGCGGGTGTCCTTGTCCATCAGGTAGGCGTCGGTGAGCAGGGCGTACTGGTGGTCGTCGACCAGCTCGCTGGTGGCGTCGAAGGCGAACAGGTAGTCGATGGTCGCGGCCAGTTCGAAGGCGCCCTTGTAGCCGTGGCGCTTCATGCCCTCGATCCACTTGGGGTTGGCCGCGCGGGCGCGCACCACCCGCCCCAGCTCCTGCTTGAGGGTACGGATGCGCGGGGTGTCGGGCTGGCTGTTGTCACCAAAGTAGCTGGCCACCTTGCCACCGCGCAGGGTTTCCACGGCCGCCAGCATGCCGCCCTGGAACTGGTAGTAGTCGTTGGAATCGAGGATGTCGTGCTCGCGGTTGTCCTGGTTGTGCAGCACCGCCTGCATGCGCTCCAGGCGCTCGGCGAACTGCTCACGGGCTGGCGCGCCCTCCGCGCCCTTGCCGTAGGCGTAGCCGCCCCAGTTCAGGTACACCTCGGCGAGATCCGCGCGGTTTTCCCACAGGCGCTCTTCGATGGCGTTCTGCACGCCGGCGCCATAGGCACCCGGCTTGGAGCCGAAGATCCGCCAGCCGGCCTGACGCCGTGCCTCGCGTTCATCAAGCCCGCCATCCTGCAGCGCCAGGGCTTCCTGCCAGACCCGGCCGGACAGCGGGTTCATGTCCGGCGCCTCGTCCAGATCGGCAACCGCCTGCACGGCATCGTCGAACAGGCGGATCAGGTTGGCGAAGGCATCGCGGAAGAAGCCGGATACCCGCAGGGTCACGTCGACACGCGGGCGACCGAGCTGCTCCAGCGGCAGCACCTCGAAACGCTCGACCCGCCCGCTGCCGGCCTGCCACACCGGGCGCACGCCCAGCAGGGCCATGGCCTGGGCGATATCGTCGCCGCCGGTGCGCATGGTCGCGGTGCCCCACACCGACAGGCCGAGCTGGCGCAGGTGATCGCCTTCGTCCTGCAGGTGACGTTCGAGCAAGCGGTCGGCGGCCTGCACGCCGAGGCGCCAGGCGGTGGGCGTGGGCAGGTTGCGCACGTCCACGGAGTAGAAATTGCGCCCGGTGGGCAGTACATCGAGGCGCCCACGGCTCGGCGCGCCACTCGGGCCGGAGGGTACGAAGCGGCCATCGAGGGCGTCGAGCAGACCGTGCATCTCGGCATCGCCGCAAGCATCCAGCAGCAGGGCGATATGGCTGTGCAGGTTGTGCAGCACGGCCGCGCTACTCGATCCGACGGATTCGAAATCCGCCCCCGAGATCAACCCTAAACCCAGCAGTTCCAGACGTTCGCGGGTGTCGCCAAAGCTGCGCCATGGCTCATCGCTCACGCTGACGAGAATAGCCGGGCGCGGCCCCATCCACGGCGCGGCCATCTCGCAATCGAGCGGATCGAAGCCGAGTGCCAGATCATCGGCCAGTGCACGCAGCAGGCTGGCATTGCCGCCCTGCCCGTCACCACGCGGAATGCGCAGCAGCGCCAGCAAGGTATCGCGGCGCAGGGTGCCGGACGGCGACTCGCCGAACACATGCAGGCCGTCACGGATCTGCGACTCCTTGAGGTCGCACAGGTAGGCGTCCAGCTGCGGCAGCCAGCTGGCGGGGTCGTCGTTGAGCTGTAGGCCCAGCTCGCGATCCAGGCTGGCCTCACGCACCTTGTGCAGGATCTCGCCGCGCAGTTCGGCGGCGCGGCGCAGGTCGAGCTGGCTGGCGTCGTAATACTCGTCGGCCAGCCGTTCCAGGTCACGCAGCGGGCCGTAGCTCTCGGCGCGGGTCAGCGGCGGCATCAGGTGGTCGATGATCACCGCCTGGGTACGCCGCTTGGCCTGGGCGCCTTCGCCAGGGTCGTTGACGATGAACGGGTAGATATTCGGCAGCGCACCGAGAATTGCAGTTGGCCAGCAGCTTTCCGACAGCCCCACGCTCTTGCCCGGCAGCCACTCCAGGTTGCCGTGCTTGCCGACGTGGATCACCGCGTTGGCCGCGTAGACGTGGCGCATCCAGAAATAGAAGGCCAGGTAGCCGTGCGGCGGCACCAGGTCCGGATCGTGGTAGACCGCCGCTGCGTCGACCTGGTAACCCCGGGCCGGCTGGATGCCGACGAAGGTCAGGCCAAAGCGCAGGCCGGCGATCATCAGCCGGCCTGCGCGGAACATCGGGTCGTTCTCCGGCGCGCCCCAGCGCTCCAGCACTGCCTGGCGATTGGCCTCGGGCAGGGCGGCGAAGAAGCGCTGGTAGTCGTCCAGTGCCAGGCTCTGGGCGCAGGGCCGCAGGTCGAGGTTGTCGAGATCGTTGGTCACGCCGCCGAGCAGTTGGTGGATCAGCGCCGTGCCGCTGTCCGGCAGCGCCTCGACCGGATAACCCTGCTGCTGCAGGGCCTGGAGGATATTCAGTGCCGCCGCTGGCGTATCCAGGCCGACGCCGTTGCCGATACGGCCGTCGCGGGTCGGGTAGTTGGCCAGTACCAGGGCGATGCGCTTATCCACAGCCGGAAGGCGCTGCAGATCGGCCTGACGGCGCGCCAGTTCGGCGACGAAATCCATGCCGGGCAGGTGCGCGCGGTAACAGACCACATCGCTCTGGCTGCGCTCGCTGCGAAAGGCCAGGCCCTTGAAGCTGATCGGCCGGGTGATCAGCCGGCCGTCCAGTTCCGGTAGCGCGATATGCATGGCCAGGTCGCGGGGGCCGAGGCCCTGGGCGTTGCCTTGCCATTGCTCCTCGCTGTCCAGCGCACAGAGCGCCTGCAGAACCGGCACGTCACGGCGGAACGGCCGCGCCTGGGGCGACTCCGGGTTGGACTGGGCAAAACCGGTGGTGTTGATGATCACGCTGGCGCCCACTTCGTCGAGCCAGCTCTCGACCTGGGCCATGCAGGCCGCCTCCTTGAGACTGGCCACGGCGATGGGCAACGGGTTGAGGCCCTGGGCCTGCAGGCGCTGGCAGAAGGTGTCGACGAACGCGGTGTTGGCCGCCTGCACATGGGTGCGATAGAACAGCAACGCGGCCACCGGTGCATCGGCCTGCCAGTCGGCGCGCCAGTCCTGCAGCGTGGCATTGCCCAGCCGGGGGTGATACAGGCCGACCCGCGGTAGCGCGTGCGGCGGCTGCCAGCCGTAGTCACGGCCCAGGTAGCGGTCGGCGATGCAGTTGAAGAACTGCCGTGCGTTATCCACCCCGCCCTGGCGCAGGTACTGCCAGAGCCGCTCGGCATCCTCGGCGGTCACGTTGCCCAACGCCGTGAGCTCGGGGTCGGGGTTATCGCAGCCCGGCACCAGGATCAGCGTCTTGCCCTGCCCCGCCAGCTCCACCAGCCGCTCGATACCGTAGCGCCAGTAGCTGACGCCACCATGCACGGAAATCATGATGACCTTGGCGTGCCTGAGCACCTGCTCGACGTAGAAGTCCACCGAGGCGTTGTTGCCCAGTTGCGCCGGGCTGGCCAGGCGCAGGCTGGGATAATCCTCGGGCAGATGGCGGGCAACTTCGGCCAGCAGCGACAGGTGCGAATCGCCGGTGCACAGCACCACCAGCTCGGCGGGGGTCTGGCCGAGGTCGGCGATGCTGTCGGCCGGCAGCGACTGGCCGGGCTGGGTACGCAGCAGGTGCATGACGGGCGCCGGTTACGCCAGCGCCGCTTTCAGCTCGGCCGTGATCGCCGTGTGATCGAGCGCCTGGCCGATCACGATGAGGCGAGTCACCCGGGCTTCGTCAGGCTTCCAGGCGCGGTCGAAATGCTTGTCGAAGCGCTGACCGACACCCTGCAGCAGCAGGCGCATCGGCTTGTTCGGCACGGCAACGAAGCCTTTCACGCGCAGAATGCCGTGTTTGCCGACGACTTCCTTCAGGGCGTTAAGCAGGCGCGCCTCGTCTGCTTCCGGTAGTTCCACGTGGAACGAGTCGAATTCGTCGTGATCGTGGTCTTCATCTTCGTTGTCGTGGTGGGTCTTGCGGCCTTCGATATGCAGCTCGGTCTCGCTGTTCAAACCCAGCAGCACGTTGAGCGGCAGCGAGCCGCCATGGGCCTCGACCACCTTGACTGCCGGCGGCAGCTCTTCACCGACTTCGGCGCGCACCGCGGCCAGCGCCTCGGCATCCAGCAGGTCGGCCTTGTTGAGGATCACCAGGTCGGCGCTCGCCAGCTGGTCAGCGAACAGTTCGTGCAGCGGCGATTCATGGTCGAGGTTGGGGTCGAGCTTGCGCTGGGCGTCGACCTGATCGGGGAAGGCCGCGAAGGTGCCGGCGGCCACCGCCGGGCTGTCGACCACGGTGATCACCGCATCGACGGTGCAGGCGTTGCGGATTTCCGGCCAGTTGAAGGCCTGCACCAGTGGCTTGGGCAGGGCCAGGCCGCTGGTTTCGATAAGGATATGGTCGAGGTCGCCACGGCGCTCCACCAGCTCGCGCATCACCGGGAAGAACTCTTCCTGCACGGTGCAGCACAGGCAGCCGTTGGCCAGCTCATAAACCCGGCCGTTGGCTTCTTCCTCGCTGCAGCCAATGGTGCACTGCTGGAGGATTTCACCGTCGATGCCCAGTTCGCCGAATTCGTTGACGATCACCGCGATGCGCCGGCCCTCGGCGTTTTCCAGCATGTGGCGCAGCAAGGTGGTCTTACCGGCACCGAGAAAGCCGGTGACGATGGTGACGGGAAGTTTGGCAAGCGTTTTCATGGTGGCCCCTGGCGTCTGCAGAAACGGCGAGCGGGCGATAGGATGGCAGGCGCGAGCAGGCTGGCGCGAAGGCATCACCGGATCACCCCGCCCGGTTGTCGAAAGCGTTATCGAGGCAGGTCTCCTGGCTTGCGACTGGCGCATAGCGCGATTCCTTCGCCTTCCCGCGTCATCGCAGTGGCCTTGAAAAGGATTCAGTCGTTCACAGTTGCGGGGGCAGCCACGGCATTCCGTGTTCCCTCTTAGCTCCATGGCAACCCATGGAGAACCTCGAACACCGCAAGGCTACGCAGAGGCCGAGGCAGGGTCAATCGCGGCGCAACCTACAGCATATTGACGCTCTGCCTGCTTCGTGGTGTTCTTGCCCGGTTGTTTCAGGTGTCTCACGCCGCCGCGCGTGAGGTGAAACGGGAAGCCGGTTCGAGTCCGGCGCTGCCCCCGCAACGGTAAGCGAATGCCAGGATCGTTTTGGCCACTGTGCACATGCATGGGAAGGCCGATCCTTATCACCGCCAGGTGATCGTCGTGAGCCCGGAGACCGGCCTGAATCCTCTGTTTGGCAACCCGCGGTGGGCGGGCGCGCGCCGACTATCGCCCGCCCGTGCGGGTAGTCTCGCCGTGTCCTGCTGTGCCGTTTACCCTCGAGGTCTACGATCATGTCCAGCAGCGTCCTTTCCACTTCCAGCGCCTCCGCGCTGCCCCTGTCGCAACGTATCCTGCTCGCCGTCGGCAGCTGCGTGCTGGGCGCCGTGCTGATTTTCTTCGCCGGCTTCTCCCACGTCGAAGCCCTGCACAACGCCGCCCACGATACCCGGCACAGCGCCGCGTTTCCGTGCCACTGAGGGCCTCGCGATGATCAAGCGTATCGCCCAGACTGCAGGCTTCGCCGGCCTGCTCGCCGCCATCGTGCTGACCCTGCTGCAGAGCCTGTGGGTCACCCCGCTGATCCTGCAGGCGGAAGGCTTCGAAGTCGCGGAGCCCGCCGCCATCGAACACAGCCATGACGCCACCGCTGCCCACGACCATGGCGCGAGCGGGCACAGCCACGATGGCGAAGCCTGGGCACCTGAAGACGGCTGGCAGCGGCTGTTATCCACAGGCCTGAGCAATCTGGTCGTCGCCGTCGGCTTCGCGCTGATGCTGGCCGGCCTGTTCACCCTGCGCGCTCCGGAAAAAACCTGGCAGGGTCTGCTCTGGGGGCTGGCCGGTTTCGCCACCTTCGTCCTGGCGCCCGCCAGCGGCTTGCCACCGGAATTGCCAGGAACTGCCGCGGCAGAGCTGCTGCTGCGCCAGTACTGGTGGATCGGCACTGCGGCAGCGACCGCCGCAGGCCTGGCGCTGCTGGCGTTCGGTAGCAACTGGATGCTGCGCATCCTCGGCGTGGTGCTTCTCGCCCTGCCTCACCTGGTCGGTGCTCCACAGCCCGAGGTGCATGAAAGCCTGGCGCCCGAAACGCTGGAGCATCAGTTCATCCTCGCCTCGCTGCTCACCAACGCCGTGTTCTGGGCGGCTCTGGATATGGCCGCCGCCTGGTTTCACGGCCGCAACCGTCAGCCTGCATGAGCGAGCGCCCTACCCTCGTTGCCGGCCTGGGTTGCCGGCGCGATTGCCCGCCAGGCGAACTGCTGGCCCTGCTCGACAGAACGCTGCAGGAGCACGGCTCGAGCACGGCCGAGCTGACGGCCCTGGCCAGCAGCACCCACAAGGCCGATGAGCCAGGCTTGCAGCAACTGGCTGCACAGCTGAACCTGCCGATCCACTTCCTGCCCGCCGGGGTGCTGGCGGGTTACCATGGGCGCCTGAGCGAAACCTCGGCCAGGGCGTTGCAGGTGGCCGGCACGCCTAGCGTGGCCGAAGCCAGCGCCCTGGCCCTGGCCGAACAGCTGAGCGGCCAACCCGCTCGCCTGTGGATAACCAAGCGCAAGAGCGCCGCTGCCACCGTGGCTGTCGCCCGTGCCAACCCCTAGGCTGGATCACGCTTGAGCACTGGTGCCTCGCCTTCACATTCAGGAATTCCATGACCGTCTATTTCATCGGCGCCGGCCCTGGCGACCCCGAGCTGATCACCGTCAAGGGCCAGCGTCTGATCCGCAGCTGCCCGGTGATTCTCTACGCCGGCTCGCTGGTGCCGGAAGCGCTGCTCGATGGCCATCAGGCCCGCCAGGTGGTAAACACCGCCGAATTGCATCTGGATGAGATCGTCGCCCTGCTGCGCGCCGCCCACGCGCGTGGCGAGGACGTGGCCCGGGTGCATTCCGGCGACCCGTCGCTGTATGGCGCCATCGGCGAGCAGATTCGTCATTTGCGTGCACTGGCCATCCCCTTCGAGATCATTCCCGGCGTCACCGCCACGGCAGCCTGCGCGGCGCTGCTGGAAAGCGAGCTGACCCTGCCAGACGTATCGCAAACGCTGATCCTCACTCGCTACGCCAGCAAGTCGCCGATGCCCGCCGGCGAACAGCTGCATGACCTGGCCCGTCACGGCGCGACCATGGCGGTTCATCTGGGCGTGCAGCACCTGGCAAAGATCGTCGCCGAGCTGCTGCCGCACTACGGCGCCAGCTGCCCGATCGCGGTGGTGCACCGTGCCAGCTGGCCGGATCAGGACTGGGTGCTCGGCACCCTGGCGGATATCGAAGCGAAGGTCAGCGCCAAGGGCTTCAAACGTACCGCGCTGATCCTCGTCGGCCGCGTACTGGGGGCGCAAGATTTCGCCGACTCGGCGCTCTACAACGAAGGCCACCGCCACCTGTTCAGGGCAGGTGCTGCAGACGATACAGACTCTCGCTGAGCTTGCCGCGGTTGTCGGCGATGGTGATCTGCGCGCCCTGGCGGGCCAGGCGCTGGTTGAGGTCGCTGGCGTACAACTGCTTGAGAAAGGTCGGGTAATCGGGGGCACCATGCTGGCCGAACAACCAGGCATGCAGCGCGGGCAGATGAAAGCTCCACTTGCCTTGATGGCAGTCGAAGCCGGCCGCGCGCAGCCGTTCGATCAGTTGCTGATCTCCCTGCAGTACAGCCGCGCAATAGGCGTGCAGCGTATCCAGCCATTCGTTCATATCAACTGGCGACCACCGGCAGTTCGATGCGGAAACAGGCGCCGCCATGCTGGTTACTCACGCTCAGCTTGCCGCCCATCTGATTGACCAGGCCATAACTGACCGACAGCCCCAGGCCCGTGCCCTTGCCCACCGGTTTGGTGGTGAAGAACGGGTCGAATACCCGATCCAGCAGCAGCGGGTCGATGCCGCCGGCGTTGTCCTGCACCTGCACGATCACCTTGTCGCCCTCGCAGTCACTGCTCAGCAGGATACTGGGCTCCAGTTCGGGGTGCTTGTCCCGGGCACCGAGCAGCGCGTCCTTGGCGTTGACCAGCAGGTTGATGATCACCTGCTCGAGCTGGTCGGCATGCCCACGCACCTGGGGCGTGCCGCACAGCTGCAGGGTCAGGTCGATGTCACGCACCAGCTCGCCCTCGCGGATCAGGGTCACGGCGCCCTCGATGGCATCGTCCGGGCTGAACAGGTCGTCTTCGACCTCGGAGCGCCGGCCGAAGATGCGCATGTGGTTGATGATCTTCGCAGCGCGGGTGATCTGCTGCTCGATACGCCCCAGCTTGTTCTTCAGGTACTCGGGGTTGGCCGAGCCGTTTTCCACGCCCTTGAGGGTATTGGTCAGGGCGATGCGCATGACGTTGAGCGGCTGGTTGATCTCATGGGCCAGCCCGGTGGCCATCTCGCCCAGCACCGCCATCTTGGCGCTCTGGTTGAGCATCTGCCGGGCCTTCTGCAGCTCGGTGTCGTCGCGGCCGACGGCCTGCACCTCGAGCAGCTTGCCCTGCTCGTCGAACACCCCGCGCTCGGACAGCACCCACCAGATGTGCTCGCGGCCGGGCAGGTCCATGCGCACCAGCGCGGTACCGACTGGCTCCTCGGGCGTCAGCTGGCGGTGGCGCTCGCGAAACTGGGTCAGCTCCTGGGCCGACAGGTAGGTGGCCAGGCTGGTGCCGGGCAGGTTTTCCTGGCGAATGCCCAGGTACTGGGCCAGCGGCCGGTTGGCGTAGACCAGGGTGAGGTCGGGGCGATAGCGACAGATGATCGCCGGCGAATCCTCGACCAGGATGCGATAGCGCTCCTCGCTCTCGCGCACCCGCTCGGCGGCCTGGGCCGCGTCGGTCACGTCCAGGCACAGGCCGACCGCCTCGATAGGGATGCCGCGTTCGTCACGCAGCAGCTTGGCCTCGTCCTGCAGCCAGTGGTAGCGGCCCTCGCGGTCGATCAAGCGGTAACGGCAGCTGGCCACACCCTGGCTGAGCAAAGTGCGGGTGTGGGCGAAGTAGATGTCGCGGTCATCGGGGTGGATGAAGTCAGCCACGCTGCGCTGCACGAAGTCGTCCAGGGTCCAGCCCAGCAGCGCGCTGCTGCTGTCGCTGCAGAACACCGGCACGAAGGCGCCTTCGTCGTAGCGATTCACATAGATCACCGCCGGCGCACTGGCGACCAGGCTCTTCAGGCGCGTGGTGGCGGCATCGGCCTCGACCTCCTTGAGCTTCATGTCGTTGATGTCCAGCACGGCACCGACGATACGCCGTTGGCCGTTGGCATTGACCACCCGTGTGTGAATGCGGAACCAGCACAGCGCGTCGTCGGCATCGCGCAGGCGCACCACCTGCTCGAAGGCGCGGCCACTGAGCTCGGCATCGCCCAGGCGGATGCGAAACTCGTCGCGATCGGCCGGGTTGAGCAGCTCCAGCCAGTCGGCCAGGGTGACCGCCGCGCCCTGGGTGAAACCGAAGCGCTGCATCAGGCAGGGCGCCAGCAGAAAGGCGCCGCTGCGTGGCACGTACTCCCACCAGCCGGTACCGAGCAGGTCCTGCAGGATATCCACACGCTCGCCATGCACCTTGCGCGTCTGTTCGTCGAGGCGCTGCAGCAAAGGCGCCGCGATATGGGCGAAAAGATCCAGCCAATCCCGGGTGTTGAGCTCCGGCATGCTCTGGTGGGCGACGTACGGTGAGCACAACAGCCAGGCGCGGATGCCCTGGTGATCGGCGTAAGGCACCAGCCACACCGAATCCGCGGCATGCCACTCGGCCATCCCGGCATCACCGCGCAGCCACTGCACCGGCTGGTCGCCGGCATAGTGCTGCAACTCTCGCGGCAGGTGTTGGCCGTCATCCCAGAACACCGGCGTCAGGGCGTCCCGGTAATGACCGACGACCTGCCAGCCGCCGCGCAGGCTATCCGGCAGCGCCAGGGCCACGCAGGCCATGCGCAGGGCCTGGGCCATGGCGCCCAGCCAGTCGTGAATGTGGCGGGGAAATTCGACGCGCTCGGTGCCGCGCACGGCCTGCGCCACGGTGCTGAGCTGCGAGAACACCTGCAGGCGCTGCTCGCAGGCATGCAGCCTGGCCAGGAAATCGCCCACCTCGAAGGCCTGCAGCGACCAGCCCTGCAGCTCGGCCTTGAGCCAGCCGCGGGTATGCAGGATGCCGCCGTCACGGGTGACGAAGGACAGATCGAGCATCTGCTGCACGAAGGCCGCCAGGTCGGTGACCAGGTAACGGCTCTGCCCGTGCAGCAACTGCTCCAGCGGCAAGACCTGGGAAATCGCGATCGGCAGACGATCGGCCAGGTTGCCGGAGACCTCGAACACGCGCCCCAGGGCGTCGATGGACAGGTTCAGGCAGGGGCTGTTGGCCGATATGGGTGTCGGGGGCGGTGAAAGCGCGCCGGTGTCGAGCGGCGAATGCGGATCATCGCCACGTTTGAACCAATCCTTGAACACTTGCATTGTCCGGCCCACCTACCATGATTAGCGCCGCGGGCGGATGAAACTCCGCCAACATGAATCGGGCTGCCACGCCCTTCTTCCCTGGATACCCGTTGTCGCCATGGCCTACTTCGTACTGCTCGGCTGGCTGGCTGCCTGTGCACTGCAAGATGCGCAACACCGGCGCATCAGCAACCTGCTGACCCTGGGCGCTCTCGCTGCCGCCCTGCTCCATCTGCTGGCCTTTGGCAGCAGCTTCACCGGTGCTGGCGTGCAGGCCGCCGCCCTGGCGATGGGCGTGGCATGCCTGCTGTCGCTGCCCGGCTACCTGACCCGCCAGATGGGCGCCGCCGACGTGAAGATGCTGCTCGCCCTGGGCGCCGCCAGCGACAGCAGCCATGTGTTGTTCAGCGTGATCGGCGCGGCGCTGGCGCAAGTCGGCTGGCTACTGCTGCTGCGCGCCAAGCCGCGCATCGGCCTGGCGCTTCCCGAGAAATGGCTGTTCCTGCGAACCGTCACAGCCAAGAAGGCGCCCTACGCCCCTTTTTTATTTGCAGGTTTTGCACTGGCAGGCATCTGCTTTTGGATATAACAGGCACGTTATTAAATCAGGATAGCCAAGCGACCAAACTTTTCCTATAACACTAAAGTGATAAGTCGACTTAGGCGAAGCCTGTACAAACAATCATTTTTGACACGATATGCGCCGCTGCTACTCTCCAGGTGGTTCCTTTTAAATAGGCAGTGCTTCGCATGGATCGCATTAACACCCTGCGAATAATGATCGTTGACGACGAACCCCATATTGTCGAGGAACTCGCCGAGTTTCTCGAGCAGCTGGGTTATGAGGTGACGTCATGCAATAACACCCACAATGCCTTGCAGGCCTTCCAGGCGGATGAGCGCATCGCCATCGTGCTCAGCGACATGCATATGCCAGGGCTTACCGGGGTGCAACTGGTGGGTGAGCTGGCCAGGCTGGGACGGCCTGGGCGCCTCTACGAAACGGCCATTTTCACCGGCAGCACCGACAGGCAGGACGTCATTCTTGCCCTGCGCGCCGGGGTGAGCGACTACTACCAGAAGCCGGTAAACCTGCAGGAGCTGGAGGCGGGGGTGAAGCGCCTGCAGGAGCGTGTCGAGCAGAAGCTCAAGGAGCAGCAGATCCGCCAGCAGATACAGGATCTCGCCGCTTCGCTGCATGAAATGCACAGTGAGCTGATACCCACCATCGCGATCAAGAACGTCGCGCAGATGAGCGCCACCGCCGATACCGTTCCCGAGCCCTTCGACAAGTTGTCACGCCGGCAATTGGCCGTCGCGCAACTTATCGCCAAAGGAATGACCAATTACCAGATATCCTGCGAGCTGGGCATTACGGAAAATACCGTGAAACTTTACGTCTCCCAGATATTGAGACTGACCCGTGTTCATAACAGAACGCAATTGGCCCTGTGCTACCCGTCCCATGGGTAAAGTTTGTAAACGCCCGAATAACTTCGACCGTCCCTGACATCAATAAATTGTGCAGGCCGTTTGGCTGTACGACTTCAATAATGCTTTGAACGGCCCGTTCGCCTAGTCACCCAGTTCCCCGCCTGCATCCTGTTCGAAGAACTCCGGGATCGGATGCTTGTGGCTGTCGAGCCAACGCTGCAGCGCCAGCTCCCGCTCGGCAGGGGTGGAGACCTGTGGGTGCGGCGAAGCCAGCCGGCCCTCACGCTGCAGGCGCAGCCAGTGGGCGGTCTGGGTTTGCACCTCAGCGCTCACCAGCGGGCGGCCACCGCCCTCGTCCGCCGCCAGGCAGACAACCGGCAGGGCTGCCAGCAACGCACAGCCGATGATCAATCCTTTCATGCTGCTCTCCTCCTGGCAGCCGGCGGTCGCCGGGGTTCAGTTGACGCTGGCGGACGTTTCCTCGAGCGGAACCACGCGCACGAAGCCACCATCGTCCGGCACGATCAGGCGGCCCGCGCGCATTTCGATACCGGCACGCACTGGCACCGTGGCGGCAGGCGCACTGGCGACCACTGCAGCAGACGGAGTCGGCACGCCTGCCGGGCTGGCCGCCTTGGGCACCACGGCCACTTCACGCGGTGCTGGAGCGGCTGCAGGCGCCGGCTGAGGCGCGGCAGCAGGGACAGGCGCTGGGGCGCGCGCGATAACGGGTGCCGCTGCCACCGCTGGTGCAACAGCAGCGCGGGCAACGGCAGGTGCAGGCGGCGTGCTGGCGCGTGGAGCCGAATCGGCGCTGCCTGCGACGGCTTGCGCCGTGACCGGCGGCCTGGATGCTGCGCTGGCCAGCGACAAGGGCACCACGGGCGTCGGGCGGAAGTTGGACAGCCGCGGCGCGGGCACGGCAGGCTCTGCCGCCGCCACAGCGGGCTGCCCGGCAGGCATCACGGGTTGGCTGACCGGCGCCGCTTTTACCGGCGCCACGACCACCGGCATAACCGCCGCGGCGCGGGCTGGTGCTGCGGGTATTGGCGCACTCACCCGGGCCTCAGGCACCTTGGCGGCCGGCGCCGGCGCCGGCGCCGGCGCGAGCGCTGCCGCAGGCGTCGGCTGGGCGGCGCTCTTGCTGCGCAGCGCCTGGGCGCGCTCTTCGGCGGCGCGCAACTGGCCGGCCGAGAAGCCCATGCGCTCGGCCAGGGCATTGGCCTGCGGGCGCATGCCCTGGTAGATCAGCAGCGTCAGCAGGTTGAGCGCTGGCTGCTGCTCGGTCTCGTTGAGCTCCAGTGCGGTCAGCAGTTCGAAACGCGCTTCGTGCAGACGCCCGAGGTTCATGTACACCACGCCGAGGTCGTTGCGAATCGACGCACTGGTCGGGTCCAGTTTGGCGGCCAGGCGCAAATGCTCGAGTGCTTCGGGGTAGCGGCCCGCCGCGCTGGCCAGTTGGCCGAGGCCCTGTTCACCCTGGGCCTTGAGGCAGGTGCGGGTGAGGCTGGCGTAAAGCTCGCCTGCGTCCGGACGATTCAGCGAGCGCAGGATGCGCGCCTTGGCCAGGCGAGCCTGGGGCATATTGGCCGGCAAACGCTCCAGGTTGGCCAGTGCCGCATGCAAACGCCCTTCCTCGGCCGTCTTCTGGGCGAGGTTCAGCGCCAGCTCCTGCTCCTGAGACAACGGCGCGCAGGCCATCGGCGTCGCCTGGCCCTTGCCGGTCAGCCAGGGCGACTGGGCCGGGCCGCTCGCGCAACCTGCCAACAGCCCCATCACCCCAACCACGGTCACAACACGTTTCATCTCAACTCCCCCAGGGCACCGACAATGGCAATGAAGCCGGGCCCTGCCAATACGATCAACAACGCCGGAAACAGAAACACCATCATGATGACGGACATCTTGCCGGACAGTTTGGAAACCCTTTCCTCGAGCGCCGTGTGATGACGGTCATCGATCAGCTCCTTGAGCCGCAACAACGAGGCCATGGCACCGCCGCCCTGGACGATAAGCTGTTCGAGGATCACCACGCAATCGGTCACCTCGTAGACTTCCAGCGCGGCCGCCATGTCACGTAATTCACGCCCCAGTTCGAGCCCCGCATCGACCCGCGCCAGCACCTGGCGCAGCTCGGCGCTGAGGTTGGGCAGAATGCCTTCGGCCTCCTTGGCGAGCACCCGCAACCCCTGTTCGACGGTCATGCCGACATCGAAAAGGATGCGCAGCAGCGGGATGAAGGTGGTCACCTCCTCGGCAAGCGCTTCCTGGCGATTTTTCGCTGCCCAGGCCAGCCAGCGCTTGGGCAGCAGATAACCGATACCCAGGGCGAACACCGGCGCCAGCCAGACCGGCTGCGGCGGCCGGCTCATCAACAGCTGGACGATTATCACCACCGCCAGCAGGGCGATCGGCATGCCCAGCTGGATGGCCGAGAACATCGATTGCTGGCTGCGTTTGCGCCAGCCCAGGCGGTTGAGCAACTGCAGGGTTTCGCTGTCCATGCTCAGGGTGCGGCGGCCCAGGGAGCTGCCGCCGATACCGCGCATCACCCCGCCACCCGAGACCCGCGACAGTGTGCCCATGCGCTGGCTGAACTGGCGCCGCGCGCGCAGATCGGCATAGGCCAGGTACAGCAACAGCAATGCCAACGCCAATTGCAGCAAGGCACTGAGCAGCAGTAACACGCTCATCACAGGCTCCTCAACATGCGCCACAGCGCCAGGCTGCCAACCGCCTGCAGGATGAACGCCAGAAACAGCACCATACGCCCCGAGGACGCCTGCCACATGCCCAGCATGAACTGTGGGTTGGTGATGAATATGTACAGGGCCAGGGCCAGCGGCAGGCCACCCATCACGTAGGCGCTGATGCGCGTTTCGCCGGTCAGTGCACGCAGCCGGCGAGCACTCTGCTCACGCTCGCGAATCAGCCGGATCAGGTTGTTGAGCAACTCGCTGCTGTTGCCGCCATAACGCTGGTTGACCCGCACGCCCAGGGCCAGCACCTGAAATTCGTCGCGCTCGTAAAGGTCGGCGAAGTCCTGCAGCGCATCGCCCAGCGCCATGCCGCGCTGCACGTTGCGGCGTGTACGCGCCATGGCACCCTGGAGCGGTTGCGGCGCGTTTTCCATGGCCAACATCAACGCGTCGCCCAGCGCACGGCCAGACTTGAGGCTGCGAATCACCTGGTCGAGAAATACCGGCAGTTGCTCGATCATGCGCAGCACCCGGCGCCGGTAACGCAGCGCGATGAACACGCGGCCGACCAGCAATGGCCCCAGCAGCATGATCAACAGGCCCAGCCAGTGCCCGACGATCAACCCCAGCACGGCGCCCAGCAGCCAGATGAACAGCCACAGGCCGAGCCCCTGGCGCGGCTTGCTGAAGCCGGCACGCAGCAACAGCTTGTCCAGGTGGCTGATGGAGGCCCCGTGCAGGGGCTCCGGCTGATCGGCCAGCAGGCGCTGGAGCACTTGCTCAGAGGCGGCCTGTTCGCGGCTTCTGCGCAGCATCAGCAGGCCCAGGGCCAACAGGGTCAGGCAGATCCCCCACAGCAGCATCGACGCGTTCATCCCGGTCCTCCCTTGCCTGCGGCAGCGATGTCAGTCACGGCGCAACTTGTGCCCGGCCGGGTTCGGTGCGTCGCGGCAAAAGGTGCCGCTGCCCGAGCGATCGAGGCGGAACAGGGTATTGGTCACGTACTGATCCTCACGCAAGCCAAGCACCTCGACCACCTCGCTGATGCAGCGGCGGCCATCGGGCAGGCGGGTCAGTTGAATCACCACGTCGAGCGCCGCGCAGATGGTCTGCCGCAAGGTGCGCTCGCCCACCTTGGCGCCGGAGAACCCGACCAGGGTTTCCAGGCGCAGCAAGGCATCCTGGGCATTGTTGGCGTGCACCGTGCTCATCGAGCCGTCGTGGCCGGTGTTCATGGCGGTCAGCACGTCGAGCACCTCGGCGCCGCGAATCTCGCCGAGCACGATACGGTCCGGGCGCATGCGCAGGGCGTTGCGTACCAGCTCACGGGCGGCGATCTGGCCAAAGCCCTCGGCGTTCGGCGGCCGGGTTTCCAGGCGCACCACGTGGTCGTGCAGCAGCTCCAGCTCGGCGGTGTCTTCGATGGTGACGATGCGCTCACGGGGGTCGATCATCTGGCTGAGCATGTTCAGCAACGTGGTCTTGCCGGTGCCGGTACCGCCACTGACCATGATGTTGCAACGGCGCCTGACCATCAGCTCCAGGCAGCTGAGAATGGCCTGATCCAGCGAGTTGCTGGCCAGCAGGTCGGCGCTGCGCAGCATGTCCTTGCGAAACTTGCGCACCGAAATGCACGGGCCGTCCAGCGCCACCGGCGGAATGATCGCATTGATACGGCTCCCGTCAGGCATACGCGCATCGACCATCGGCGACGACTCGTCGAGTCGCCGCCCCACCGGCGCGAGAATGCGCTGGATGACCCGCAGCACGTGCTGGTCATCGATGAAACGCAGGTCACTGAGTTGCAACACGCCGTTGCGCTCGACGAACACACGGTGCGGGCCATTGACCAGAATTTCGCTGACCCCTTCATCCTTGAGCAGGATCTCCAGCGGACCGAAGCCGGTGAGCTCGTCGACCAGTTCCTCGGCCAGGCGATCCACCTCGTAGCGGGAGATGGCGATCTGCCGGCGGCTGACGTACTCGCTGACCTGCTCGGCGACGAAAATCGCCAGCGAGTTGCGGGTACCTTCCAGCAGGTTCTCGCCCTTGTCCTCCAGCGCATCGATCAGGTAGCGATGCAGCACGGGCTTGAGATCCTGAACACCGACTCGCGTGGCACTACCGCCAAATGGACCTATGGGCATCATTTAATCCTCAGCAAACGTCGCCATAGCGGCCCTGCCGCACCATGGCCTGGCTCGAACAGCCCGTTGGCCAGGGTCAGCAGGCCCTGGGTCAGGCCGTCACGGGGGGCGAACTCGAACAGCGGCACGCCCTGGTTCTTGGCCTTGAGCCGGGTGACCGGGCTGAGCGGCAGGCCGGCCTCGAGCGGCAGCGCGAAGGTCTTGCTCAGCTCCGGCAAACCGGGCGCCACGGCTGGTTGATAACGGTCGACCAGCAGCCGCGCGTGATCGAGCTTGATGCCCTTGCTGCGCCACAGGCTCAGCAGCGCCAGGTTGCGCCGGCAGTTGGGCACGCTCTGATCGACGCACCAGAACAGCCGCTGGGCGTGGTTGGCGAAAGAGCGCAAACCGTCGCAGTCCGGCTGCCCACAGAGGTTCACCAGCACGTGCTGAAAGTGCTGGCGCAGGCTGCCCAGCAAGAGGAACAGCTCGCCGAGGCTGAAGCGCTCCAGGGCCTCGTCATCCGGGCCGTGGGGCAGCACCCGCAGGCCGTCGGGATGGCGGGCGAAGGCGCTTTCGATCAGGTTCGAATCCAGGCGGCGGATATGCCGTAGCGCATCACCAAAGCAGAACGAGGATTCCATGCCGAACAGCTCCAGGCTCTCGCCGCGCGGCACGCCCAGATCGACGTACAGCGTGCGCTGGCCGCGGGCCTGGATCTGCAACG
The DNA here is from genome assembly GCF_003253735.1 of Pseudomonas sp. URMO17WK12:I2. Classification (GTDB taxonomy): domain Bacteria; phylum Pseudomonadota; class Gammaproteobacteria; order Pseudomonadales; family Pseudomonadaceae; genus Aquipseudomonas. The sequence continues at coordinate 297,382 of NZ_QKYW01000004.1, forward strand.
CCAGGTGCACCGCCAGCAACGCGGCATCGGCATCCGGCTGCACGCCGTAGAGCAGGGTCAGCTCGCCCTGCTCGCGGGACGGCGGCAGCTGCGGCAGGCGCTGAGTGAGGCGGCGCACCAGCCCGAGCACCTCGCTGCTACGCGAGCCGTAGGCGATGAAGTCCCGGGCACCGGCGCGCATGGCGTTGAGCACCAGCTGGTTGTCCAGGCCGTCGCCCAGGGCCACCACCACCATCATCGGGCGCATGTCGAGCAGCGCCTCGATCAGCGCGCACTGAGCGGTCTGCCCCTCGCGGCTGAGACCGACGAACACCAGGCAACTGCCGGTCATGTCCATCAGGCCCAGCACCTCGTCGAGGGTTTCGCCGACGTTGAGCACCTGGCCCTGGCCGGCCAGCGCCGCCTGCAGCCATTCCAGGTCCTGCTTGCGGCGAGTCTGTGCGAGGAAAATCTGCTCCATGAACGCTCCCTAGCGCGACAGGCCATCAGCTCGGTGGAAATCGCCGTTCTCGAGGAACAGCTGGCGGAACACGCCCGGGTCGTAATTGCGCAACTGTTCGCCCGGCAGGTCCGGCAGCTGCGCATTGGCCGCCAGCGGCTGTACCAGGTGCGGGGTGACCACCATCAACAACTCGCGCTCCTCGCGCTCGATACGCGAGGAGCGAAAGAACGCGCCGAGCACCGGCACGTCGCCGAGAAACGGCAACTTGTCCACAGCCGAGGAACTGTTGGTGGAGATCAGCCCGCTGATCACGAAGCTTTCGCCATCGGCCAGCGACACGCTGGTGTCGGTGCGCCGCACGTTGAGGGCCGGCACCTGGGTGCCGGCGATGGTGATACCGGCAGTGAAGTCGAGTTCGCTGACCTCGGGCGCCACCTTCAGGCTGATGCGATTGCGCCCCACCACGGTGGGGGTGATGGTCAGGCGCACGCCGAACTCCTTGTATTCGATGGACAGCGAATCACTGCCACTGCTGGGCACCGGGATCGGGAATTCGCCGCCGGCCAGAAAGCTGGCGCTCTGGCCATTGAGGGCCACCAGGCTGGGCTGCGCCAGGGTGTAGGCGAAACCGCTGTTTTCCAGAGCGTCGAGGCCGAGCAGGAACTTGCTGCTGCCACCGCCCCAGAGGATGTTGAAGCCATCCCTGACCAGCGGAAACGGCGCGCCGGAACCCACACCGCCGACACCGCCGACCGGCACCGTCGCCGGCCCGGTACCAGGCGCGCCGATCAGAAAGTTGTTGGAGCCGGTGCCGAAGATGCGCATCCCCACTTCACGCAGCTTGCTGCGCCGCACTTCGACGAAACGGATGTCGGTCTGCACCTGGCTCGGCACCACCTCTTCATCGAAGCGCACCATCGGCTCGGCCATCGCCGCCGCCGCGGCGCCCTGCACCACCACCTGGCTCTGCCGCGGCTCGCGATCGCAGGCCGTCCACACCAGCAGGCTGGTGGTGCCGCCGCGCTTGCCGACCAGCAGGAAGCTGTCCTTGCTGTGAAGGCTTACGTCCGCCACCTCCGGGTCACCAATCGCCAGCCGGGTGATGGCCACCGGAAAGCGCAGCTCCTGCTGCATGCCCTGGGTCACATCCAGCACCGCCGGCACCGGCTCCAGGCCGGCGCAGGAGGCGAACGCCGCCCCAGGCAGCGCGAGCGTGGCCAGCACCAGGCTGGTCAGCAGACGGGAAATGCGCAAGCCTTCGTTCATCGCATTGCTTCCTTGCCGGTCAGGGCGTTTGCCGGGTGGCGTTATTGCCGCGGTACACGGGGATGCCGGCAGGCGCCTGGCGTTGCGGTTCGGGTGGGGCGCCAGCGGCCGGTGCGGCTCCCCTTACAGCCAGTTGCTCGAACTGGAATAGCTGGCGTTGCGCCTCGTCGACATCGGCTTGGGGCTCTTTTCCAGCGTAGTAACCCGCGAGGCGCTTTTCATCCGCGCTGCGCACCGCCAGGCGCAGGCTGCCTACTTGGGTCGCCAGCATGAAACGGGTGAGCAGGGCTTCGGGAACGGCCAGCACGGCAGTGGTCGGTGCGTTACGCCGGCGCCGGCGTTCCTCGTCGGCATCGGCCGGCAATTGGGCGGCCTCCCCTGTATTGGTGATGCCCAGGTTGTCGCCAACACTGAGCAGCCGCAGGGCCGGAATCACCACCTGGGCGGTCTGCTGTGCATTGCCTTCGCCCTGGCGCAGATGGAGCAACACATCGACGTAGTCGCCGGGGCTCAGGTGGCCGCCACCGCCGATCACCTCGTCGACCGCCACGGCCAGTGCCCGCTCATGGGGGCGAATCATCCGCGCCAGCGGCCCGGCCATGTCGAACGCAGCCTGATTCAGTACGCTGCCGGCTGGCATGGGCTGCCAGAGGGTGCGCCCGATCAATTGCTCGGGGCTGGCGAAACTGCCCGGCGGCGCGATACGCAGGCGTTCCACGGCAAGGTCCTCGTGGCTGATGGCCACCAGCGGCTGCACGGGCCTGGCCAGCACCACCACATTGACGCGCTGCTGGTCATCGACCTGGGCCTGCAACTGACTGCCAACCACGGCCGTAGGCGCCACTGCAGGCACCGCCGGCCCGGGCGCCGACTGCACAGGCTGACGACTGAGGGTGATGCCCCAATACCCGGTAATGACTGCGCCCACCAGCAGTACGCCGGCCAGCACCAGCGTCAATCGGCTACTCATGACAGCACGCTCCTTGTTGCCATACACCGGCAAGCACTCGGGACATCCCGCTTCATGCTGACCAATCGGAAGAACAGGGTGGAAAACTCGCCTGAGCTATCGGCTCGAATTCATTTTGGTTTAACAATTATTTATTGGGAAACTTATAGCGGACATGAACATCAAGATAGAACATACCGTTCGTCGCTGTTACAGTGCTGCAGCGCCCGCCATTACCTTGGCAGTTCAAAAGATAGTGCCTTACCTGTTGAATTCATTAGAAGTAATAGTTGTATTTAATACTTTGTATGTAATACCAAGGTAAGTTTGCGAAGCGCACGCCCCCCTTTCAAACTTTCTCTGCAAGTCCCTACAACAGGCGCCCCTGCCTGCCCTGGCTACAGAGGAAGTACCCATGTCTACGCTCATCATCCTTCGCGAAAAAATTCGCGCCTTCTTTAAAAATGAAGAAGGCGCCTCGGCGATCGAATACTCGATTATTGCGGCATTGATTGCGGTGGTTATGGTCGGTAGCGCCACCACTGTTGGCACTGATGTAAAAGGTGTTTTCACATCGGTGTCTACCGCATTGAAAGGCACTACAACCACCGGATCGGGGTCGAGTACCGGAACTAATTAACCATTATTCAGGTGCCACGGTATGCGCGAGCACATCTTACTGGTAGATGACGAAACCGACGCCCTCGAAGAACTCGGCGAGTTGCTCGAGGGTGAAGGCTTCCATTGCCACTGCGCCACCAACGTCGCGTCCGCGATGGCCTGCATGGCCACCTGGCCGGATATCGCGCTGCTGATCACCGACCTGCGCATGCCGGATGAAAGCGGCCTGCGCCTGATCCATAACCTGCGTGCCATGCCCCGTTACGCCACCTTGCCGATCATCGTCATGTCGGGGCATGCCGACATGAACGACGTGATCGGCCTGCTGCCCCTGCAGGTCGTGGACTTCCTGCCCAAGCCCATCTACCAGGAACGCCTGATCGAAGTGCTCAATCAGCGCTTCCCGGTGCCCCAGGTTGCCAACTCCTAGGCAACACCTCTGCATTACCTTGGCTGCCGTGCTGACTCGGCGCTGCACGTCGCGGTGACAGCGAGGCCCGAGCAGCGGTAGAGTCGCCGCCTACCCAGGCCGCCCCGGACCCATGATGCAGGAACACGACGCACGGATCGCCCGCCTGCTGGCCTTCTACCGCAGCGCCTACCTGGCTGACAGCCGCGACCTTAACCTCGACAATCTCTCCAGCCTGGCAGCCGGGCGCCTGGCCTGGCTCGATGGCCAAGAAGAACTGGCCAGCGGCGCTCTGCCGCTGCTGGCGCTGGCACCGGGGGTCGGCGCCGAGTTGGAGCGTCAGCAGCGCCTTTACCAACGCGAACTGCAGCTGGTCTATGGGGTGTTACCGGTGTGCGGCCGCCTGAGCAATGGCGAAGGCCCGGCGACCGCGTTCTGCGCACCGCTGGTGTACTACGAGGCAACCCTGAGCAACGGCAGCGAAGGCGATGCGCACCTGCTGGCCATCGATACCCATCAGCCGCTGGTGAACTGGCGGCTGCTGCGACAGCTACTGGCCGACGGTGACAACACCTCAATCGATGACCTGCCGCTGACCGATGCGCCCATCGACGCCCACCTGCTCGGTGATCTGCTGAACTGGGTCAAACGGCGCACCCAGGTTGCCGACGTGCTCGCCGCCAGCGGCTTCCCCGCACTGGAAAGCCAGGACGCGGTAGACAAGGCGCTGCGCCGCCGTAGCCTGTCGCTGCGGGCAGCGGCACTGGTGGCGCTGGTACCACGAGGCAGTGGCAGCCGCGGCATCGTGCACGAGTTGCAGCAATTGCAGGAAGCCGAGCAATGGTCGGCACCGCTGCGCCAGCTGCTCGGTGCCTCGCTACCGACGGCCGAGCCCGGCGCCAGCACGCCCCACGCCCTGCCGGCCCAGCTCAGTGCTGCGCAGAGCCGAGCCCTGGCCAACGCGGCGCGCTATCCCCTGAGCCAGATATCCGGCCCGCCTGGCACCGGCAAGAGCTACACCCTGGCGGCGCTTGCCCTGGATCGCTATCTGCATGGCGAGTCGGTGCTGCTGGTCAGCCGCAGCGAGCAGGCGGTACGGGTCATCGGCCAGAAGCTGCGCGAGGATTTCGGCCTCCGCGATGCGGTACTCGAGAGCACTAGCGGCAGCCTCCAGCAAACCCTGCGCGAACGTCTCTCCAGTTTGCTGCAGGGTGAACTGACGAGCGTTGACGAACAGGCCGAACCGCAGCAGGAGCAAGCCCTGCGCAAGCTGATCGACGAGGAGCGGTGCCTGGCCAAAGCCCTTGGCCAGCGCAACCACCAGGCACTGCGCTGGAGCCGGCTGATCCTGCGGGCCGACCGCGGTGCTCTGGGTTTCTGGCAACGCCACCTGCTGCTGCCCTGGGTGCGCCGGCGCGTACGCGGCAGCGTGCGACCCTGGGTGCTGCTCGATGAATTGCGCGAGTGCCAGCAGCGTCGCGAGCAGTTGAGCCGCGACTACCTCAACACCCGACGCGCTTCGCGACTGCAGCGCCTGCTGGCCGCTGACCGGCAGCTGTTCGTGCAGTACAACCAGGCGATTCGCGCGCGTCAGTCGCAGCGCCAGCTGGCGCTGTTCGAGGATATCGACCCGCAGCGCCTGCTGGCTGCCTTCCCGATCTGGGTGGTGACCCTCGAGGAATTGCACAAGCTGCTGCCGCTACGCGCCGGCCTGTTCGACGTGATGGTCATGGACGAAGCCACCCAATGCGATATCGCCTCGGCCCTGCCGGCCTTCCAGCGTTGCCGCCGCGCGGTGATCACCGGTGATGCCAGGCAGCTGCGCCACCTGTCGTTCCTGTCGCGCAACCGCGAAGGTCAGTTGCTGCAGCGCAGTGGCCTGCCGGCTGAGGAGCGCGAGCGCTGGAGTTACCGTGACAACAGCGTGCTGGATCTGGTCGGCCTGCACCTGCCTGAACAGAACGCCCTGACCTTTCTCGACGAACACTTTCGCAGCCGTCCGGCGCTGATTCGCTTCAGTAACCAGCGCTTCTACGACAACCGCTTGAGGGTGATGAAAGAACGCCCGGGGCTGGCCAATTGCGACAGCCTGCAGCTGCAGCGCCTGGAGGGCGAACGCACACGCAGTGGCGTCAATCAGCAGGAGCTCGAGCACGTCCTGCAATTGATCGACGAGCACATCGGCCGCTATGCCGACAGCCCGGTAAAGCCGAGCATCGGTGTGGTATCGCCATTTCGTGATCAGGTCGAGGCCATCCGCCAGCGGATCGCCGGCCTCGACCTGCAACGCCTGCGCGATTTCCGCCTGCTGGTGGATACGCCATACGGCTTCCAGGGCGAGGAGCGCGACCTGATGATCATCAGCTTCGCCATCGATACCAGCGCCAGCCAGGCTGCGGTATACCTGAACCGCCAGGACATGTTCAACGTCGCCATCACCCGCGCTCGCGAGCGCCAGGTGGCGCTGTTCAGCGGCGACGAGCGGTTGCTGACGGAGGATCACCTCCTGCGTCGCTATCTGGAAAGCTTCGCCGAGCAGGCCATGACCCTGGCTGATCAACCTGATCAGGACGAGTTCGAGCGCGCGCTGTGCGACGCACTGCAGGCCCAGGGTGTGGCCACCTGGACGCGCTATCCACTGGCCGGGCTGCTACTGGACGTGTTCTGCCAGCGCGGTGACAAATGCCTGGCCATCGACCTGATCGGCTTTCCCGGCGAAGGCGAAGGCTTCCTCGAACTGGAGCGCTATCGGGTGCTGGCCCGCGCCGGCCTGGAAATCGTGCCGCTGAGCTACGCCCTGTGGAGCCAGGAGCCGGAGATGGCCCTGCAGGCTTTGCTCAAGCGGCTCTAGCGCCTGCCAGGTACTGCCGGCTGCGAACGCCCACAGGCGATATTCAGAAGCTGTGGCCCAGGTTCAGGTACAGCGCCTTTTCGTTCTCGTCGTTCAGGCCATAGCTGAAATTCAACGGCCCCAGCGGCGTTTCGTAACCCAGGAAAACGCTCGCCGCATTGATATAGCCGCTATCGAAGGCATTGTCGTTGTTCCATACCCGGCCGCGTTCCAGAGAGGCGCCGAGGTAGAGCGGGAAATCCAGCGGCAGGAACGAGCGCGGCGTCATGCGCCGGTAGTACACCATCCGCGCGAGGCTGACGTTCTGCCCGGCCAGGGCGTCCTGGCGGAAGCCCGACAGCTGCTGCGCGCCGCCCAGCTGAAAGCTGGAGGTGACGATTTCCGCATCGTCCAGGGTGCGCCCGTAGCGCCCACCGATAACCAGGCTATGTGGACCCGAGCTGAAGGCCTTGTCGAGGTTGATCTGCCACTGTCGGTAGCGGTCGTCAGCACCGAGGCTGGCGTCGTACTGGCGCAGTTTCAGGCTGATCTCCTCGCCCTCGTGGGGAAAGTCCACGTTGTCCAGGGTGTCGAAGGCGTACTGCAGCTCGTAATAGCCCTCGGTAAAGCTGAACTCCGGCTGATCGCGCTCACCGATACGTACCTTGGCATCACCCCAGGCCTGGCCGATACCGAAGCGCAGCTCGCCGTTGTTGGCGATCTGCCGGCCGAGGTCGAACCCATAGCCATAGCGTTGCACCCGGTATTCGGCGATCGGATCGTTGTTCAGCACGGACTCGAGGTTCCAGGCCTCGGCATGCAGATTGGGCGCCACGAACCAGCGCGAGCCGACGTCGAGCGGCTGGTAGAACTCGCTGAACAGTTCCTGGCGGTCGCCCAATTGCACCCTGGTGAGCCACTCGGCACCGAGGCGGTTGATGCCGTTCTTGCGAAAGCTCGCGCCCAGGTTGAAAACGCTGTCGCCGTTGAAATCGTCGGAGAGGTTGAGCCCCAGGCGCAGGTAGTCGGTACCGGTGCGCTTTTCCCGGGCATCGATCACCAGGGTGTTGCGCTCATCGCTGTTGACTACCCGGTACTGCACGCGCTCGAAGTAATCGAGGCCATACAGGGTGCCCATGTCGCGCTGCAGCTTGGCCATGTCCAGCGGCTCGCCGATGGGCTGGCGGATGTAGTTGCGGATCACCTCGTCGCCGACCTTGGAGTCGTTATCAACCTGGATGGCATGGATCACCGGGGCCCGCTGCTGGGCGCTGCGTGCCAGGGTCAGCGCGGGGTTGCCACCGCCGCGAGGTACCAGTTGCGCGAAGCGCGGCTGCAGCGCACGGGCGGCCTGGTAGCCGGCGTCGATCATTTCCTCGCCGCGACCAAAATCGGTGACTGCGAACCGCGCCATGTCCGGCTGTACCAGCACGTCGCTGTCGCGCAGCGTGGCCAGCTGCTCCTCGGAATTGCGCCGGGTCATCATGGTGATCGACTGGTTGAGCACGTCGACCACGGTGAGCAGTTCCTTGCGCGGTTTCAGCGGCGTGCCGATATCGACGACGATCACCCGATCGACACCCATTTCGCGGGCTACGTCGACGGGGATGTTGTCGACCATGCCGCCGTCGACCAGCAACCGGCCATCCAGCTCGACCGGCGCGAACACCGCCGGAATCGACATGCTGGCGCGAATCACCTGGGGTAAATGACCGCTGCGAAACACCACCTTCTGGTCATTGGCGATATCGGTGGCCACGGCGCGGAAGGGAATCGGCAGGCGGTCGAAGTCGCGGATGTCGCTGCTGCGTACCAGCAGGCGTTCGAGCAACAGTGCCAGGTTCTGGCCCTGGATCACGCCCAGCGGCAGGCCGAGGCTGCCGTCATCACGAAAGCTCAGGCGCTGCTTGATGAGGAAATCGCGGTCATCCTGCTTGCGCCGAAACGGCACGTCGGTGCGCGGTGGATCATCGGAGAGCACCTGCCGCCAATCCATGGTCAGCGCCACGTCCTCGAGCTCGGCGATGCTGTAGCCCGAAGCGTACAGGCCGCCGATCACCGCGCCCATGCTGGTGCCGGCAATGGCATCGATGCGCACGCCCTGCTCCTCCAGCGCCTTGAGCACCCCGATATGGGCCAGCCCACGCGCGGCGCCACCGGACAGCACCAGGCCGACCTTGGGCTGGGCCTCTTGCGCGGCACCGAGAAGGGGAAACAGCAGGAACAGGAGAACGAGCAGACGACGCATGGCACATCCCTGGCGTGGGGCGAAAAGGCGCCATTATAGGAGCCTCCTCGCCCGGGATGTGCGCCGTGCAAATACTCGGTTGCAATCAGTGCAGGCGACGGGCCTCGCCGGCCAGAGGGTCGTGGAAACTGGAGATTTCCGATTGCAGGCGACGATTCTCGCCATAGGCCTCGATGGCGCGACGATAACGCATGCGCTGCTCGTCGAGCAGCTTGCGGCGGGCTTTCACCACGCTCTGGTCCGGGTGCAACGCTTCATCCACATGGCGAGCCATGGCAGGTCTCCAGGTTGAATTACGGGAGACCAGCTTCAGCGAACGCCATGACAGTTTGAGGAAGCAGGCATGACGCCTGGATGACGACCTTACTCAGGCGCCTTCTTCGTGGGCTTTCACCGACTTGGCCGACAGACGCAGGCTGCGCAAGCTGCGTTTCACGCTCTTGAGGTGATTGACCAGGCTCGGGCCGCGGGCCATGGCCACGCCCATGGCGAGCACGTCGATCACCACCAGGTGGGCGATACGCGAGGCCAGTGGCGTGTAGATCTCGGTGTCTTCCTGCACGTCGATGGCCAGATTCACCGTCGCCAGTTCGGCCAGCGGCGTCTGCCCGGGGCACAGGGCGATCAGCGAGGCGCCGGCTTCACGCACCACATTGGCGGTGATCAGCAGATCCTTGGAACGCCCGGACTGGGAGATGCATACCGCCACATCGGACGGCTTGAGGGTGATCGCCGACATCGCCTGCATGTGCGGGTCGGAATACGCCGCGGCATTGAGCAGCAGGCGGAAGAACTTGTGCTGGGCATCGGCGGCTACCGCCCCAGACGCACCAAAACCGTAGAACTCGATACGCTGCGCCTGGGCGCAAAGGCCAATGGCCTTTTCCAGCGCTACCGGGTCGAGCTTCTCGCGCACTTCGATCAGGGTATGCAGGGTGGTGTCGAAGATCTTCATGCTGAAGTCGGCGACCGAGTCGTCCTCGTGGATCGCGAACTGGCCGAAGCTGGCACCGGCGGCCAGGCTTTGCGCCAGCTTGAGCTTGAGATCCTGAAAGCCGCTGCAGCCGATGGCGCGGCAGAAGCGCACGATGGTCGGCTCGCTGATGCCCACCAGGTGCGCCAGCTCGGCCATGGAGCTGTGCATGACCGCCGCAGGATCGAGAAGCACATGATCGGCCACCTTGAGTTCCGACTTGCGCAGGAGATGGCGTGACTGGGCGATGTGCTGCAACAAATTCACTGGCTGAAACTCGACTGGCAAAGAATGGACACGCCGGCTGGATATTTGCGCGTCGCGACTCGGTTATGATCGAGGGACGCCGCCGGGCTGTAGTGAGCTTGTAGTTATACTACAAGCCTGGCGACCTCGCACGGACAAACCGAATCGGAGTTCCCATGCAGAGCAACTGTTGCGACATGCTGGTGTTCGGCGGCACGGGCGACCTCGCCCTGCACAAGCTGCTACCAGCCCTCTATTACCTGCATCGCGGCGGTCGCCTGCACCGCGATACGCGCATCCTCGCCCTGGCGCGCAGCACCCATACCCGGGCCGCCTATCAAGCCCTCGCCGAGCGCCATTGCCGCGCCCAGGTGGCCCGCGCCGACTTCGACGACGACACCTGGCGCAGCTTCGCCGAGCGCCTGGACTACTTCGCCATGGACGCCTCGCAAAGTGCCGACTTCGGCCGCCTGGCCAAATCACTGGGCAGTGATCGGGAGCGCGTCAGGGTCTATTACCTGGCCACCGCCCCGGACCTGTTCGAAGCCATCGCCACGCACCTCAAGGTCGCCGGCCTGGCCGGCGCGGGTGCACGCATCGTGCTGGAAAAGCCTATCGGCCATTCGCTGCAATCCGCCCAGGCGATCAATGCCGGTATCGGAGCGGTGTTCGATGAATCCCAGGTGTTCCGTATCGATCATTACCTGGGCAAGGAAACCGTGCAGAACCTGATGGCGCTGCGTTTCGCCAATGCGCTGTTCGAGCCGGTGTGGCGGGCCGGGCACATCGACCACGTGCAGATCAGCGTGTGCGAGACCCTGGGGGTGGAAAACCGCGGCGCCTACTACGACAACGCCGGCGCCATGCGCGACATGATCCAGAACCACCTGCTGCAACTGCTCTGCCTGGTGGCCATGGAGGCACCGGTGCGTTTCGATGCCGAATCGGTACGCAACGAAAAGGTGAAGATTCTTGAAGCCCTCAAGCCCATCACCGGGCTGGACGTGCGCGACAAGACCGTGCGCGGCCAGTACACCGCCGGCAAGATCGGCGGCCAGGAGGTACCGGCCTACTATTTCGAGAAGCACGTCGATAACGACAGCGACACCGAAACCTTCGTCGCCGTGCAGGCCGAGATCAACAACTGGCGCTGGGCAGGTGTGCCGTTCTACCTGCGCACCGGCAAGCGCCTGGCCCGCAAGACCTCGGAAATCCTCATCCAGTTTAAGCCGGTGCCCCACCAGCTGTTCGGCAACGGCGAGGCCAACCAGCTGTTGATCCGTCTGCAGCCCGAGGAGCGCATCAGCCTGCAGCTGATGGCCAAGAACCCGGGCAAGGGCATGCACCTGCAACCGGTCGAACTGGACCTGAACCTGGCCGATGCCTTCAACAAGCAACGCCGCTGGGAAGCCTACGAGCGGCTGCTGCTGGACGTGATCGAGGGTGACTCGACGCTGTTCATGCGCCGTGACGAGGTGGAGGCGGCCTGGCAATGGATCGACCCGATCATCAAGGGCTGGCAGCAGCACTACCAGAGCCCACGTCCCTATGCAGCGGGCAGCAATGGCCCGGAGCAACTCCAGCACCTGCTGGAGCGTCATGGCCGGCAATGGAGCAATGAGTCCAAATAAACAAATAGGCGGGCTGTTACTGACAGCCCGCTTTATTGTCACCCGCCAATTAATGCCTCGGCGTGTAAGCATTTAGCTATCAATGACATCTTATATGACAGCGATCCGATTAATGGATCGGAACTTGACGTACTTCTACCGTGAGCCATTAGGTTCGATAAATTTATTTACCCATTGGCCTTCTCGTTAATATTGGAAACCTATCAGAATCACTAATATCATAAGAAGAATCTATAATCTAAAAAAACAATGAGCTGCGGAAAACTCGCTAATCCGAGGTGATTAATAATTTTGTTTTAAATAACCAAAAGCTATTATTTTAAGATATTTTAATTTCAAAAAATTATCATCGATGGTTTTCCATATTCTCCTCAGCCGCTAATTTAAAAACTTGCCAAGTTAGATCTCACCCTCTTTCGCAATGAAATTGCGGGTGAATTTAAACTCGCTCGGCACTGTTCAGTAGTGGGTAACAGGAGAAGTTGCATGGCAGTACAGGCGAAAGTCGCGCCCATTGGCCAACAGGTCACGCAAGCCACCGAACGTACTGTCAGTAATACGCTCCCTCTCTCCGAAAGCAGCCATGTAGCGCTCAATATCCCGCCCGAGGCAGTTACCAGCTATACCCGCGAAGGGCCGGATCTGATCATGCAGATGCAGAACGGTGACGTTCTGCGCATCGGCAATTTCTATGCATCGGTCGAACAACCCAGCCAGCTGTATCTGGTGGGTGAAGAAGAACAGCTGGTCGCGGTGGATCTTTCCCAGGCAGCGGCTTCGGATGGCATTCTGGCCGCGTCCTACGCATCGGAAGGTACACTCTCCGGCTTCACCTCTCTGACTTCCGTGGCGGGCGCCGCCGGGGGCACACTCGGGCTGGGCACGGCTACCGTTGTCGGCGGGGTAGCCATCGCTGGCGGCGTGGCGGTGGCGGATCAGGTCGACCAGCGCAGCACCAATAGTGGTAGCGGCAATAACGAGGGCGGCAGCACCACACCTCCTGTCGATCCGGTAGACCCCGTAGAGCCAGTGGACCCTGGAGACCCGGAGGACGACGAACCACCCGCTGCGGCCAGCAATCTGCTGCTAAGCCAGGACAGTCGCTTCCTGACGGGAACCGCAGAACCTGGAGCCCTGGTCAGGGTCGAGGTCAACGGCAGCGTGTATACCGTCAACGCCGATGCCGACGGCAATTTCGTAGTGACATTCGCGGCAGCGCTGACGGGCGGCCAAACCATCAACGTCGTGGTGGTGGATGCAGCAGGCAATGTCAGCCCGCCGGCGTCCCTCGACGCCCCCCTGGTAACCCAGCCTTCGACGGTAGAGCCGAGCAATGGTGACCAGTTGAGCGGCTCGGCAATAGCCAATGCCACCATCTTCCTGATTCACCCCAATGGCGAGGTGCTCGCCCAGACCACTGCCGACGCCAATGGTGATTGGTCATGGATTCCGTCACCCGCATGGCCCGATGGCACCCTGATCGATGTACATACGGTTGCGCCTGGCGGCTTTCGCCCTCCGGTAATTCGTATTGTTATCGACAAGACGCCTCCTGCAGCACCCAGCGTCGAAGCCAGCAATGGCACTCACTTGATCGGTACCGCCGAGCCTAACAGCACGGTAACGCTGACCATCAATGGCAATACAACGCTTACCGTGACTGCGGCTGCAGATGGCACCTGGTCTTATCAACCCACCCCCGCATTGGCCAACAATACATCCGTCACCATCACCGCCACTGACCGGGCCGGCAATATCAGTCAGCAAACCAGCCTGACTATCGACGCTCAAGCCCCAGATCGGCCGACCATCAGCAATAGCAATGGCACGGTTTTCAGCGGTAGCGCGGAAGCGGGCAGCACCATTATCCTCAGCGACTCAAATGGCGTGATCGGTCAGGCGCTGGTCGATGCCAACGGCAACTGGCATTTCACTGCCAGCCCGGCGATCACCAATGGCAGCCAGGTCAGTGTGGTGGCCCGCGACGCCGCGGGAAACGTCGGACAAGCAGAAGCCGTGGTGGTGAATAACGCACTGCCCAATGCACCGATAATCGCTGCAAGCAACGGAACGCTCATTGCGGGCACCGCGGACGCTGGCAGCCTGGTCATTGTCATCGCCAATGGCAGCGAGATTGGTCGCGTCATAGCTGGGGCCAACGGCACCTGGACCATAACTCCACCATCTGCGCTTGCCGATGGTACGGTGATCAGCGCTACCGCCAGCACCCCGGCAGGCACCAGCGCGGGAACCACTCTAATTATCGATGCCGTGCAGCCGCTACCACCCGTGGTTCAACCCAGTAACGGTAGCGAGCTGAGCGGTACCGCCGAGCCCGGCGGCAAGATCATTTTGATCTACAACAATGGCGAGCTGATCGGACAAACCGTTGCCGATGCCGATGGCAACTGGAACTTCATCCCCACCACACCGCTGGCGGACGGTGCCGCCATCGAAATCCGCGTGCGCGATGCCGTGGGCAATACCAGCCCACCGCTGATCGTGGAGATCGACCGGACCCCACCTGCAGCTCCGCAGATCGACGCCAGCAGTGGCAGTACCCTCAGTGGCAGTGCGGAGGCCGGTAGCACCGTGGTGATCACCGGGCCGGGTGGAATATCCATCGGTGAAGTCGTAGCAGACAACAATGGTAATTGGAGCTTCACCCCGGGCAACGCCCTCAGCAATGACACGCCACTGACCATCACCGCCCGTGACCCGGCCGGCAACGTAAGTCCGCCCAGCACGGTGGTAATCGACTCACAACCGCCCGCGGCGCCCACCCTGAATCCCACCAATGGCACGCTGCTGAGCGGTAGCGCCGAACCGGGCACTACCGTGCTGGTCCGCATAGGGAGCTCGCCGGTGGTGGAGGTGACCGCGGACGGCAACGGCAACTGGACCCTTAACCCCGGTGGGCCGATTGCCAACGGCGTTACCATCGAGCTCAGTGCACGAGACCCCAGCGGCAACACCAGTGACACCACCACGGGGATCGTCGACACCCTGGCACCCGATGCGCCGCTGATTTATCCCAGTAACGGAGGTCTGCTTAGCGGCACCGCCGAAGCCGGCAGCACCATCACCATCAGCATTCCCGGTGCCCCCGACCAGACCACCGCCACCGATGCCGATGGCATCTGGACATTCGCGCCAACGACCCCGCTTGCCAATGGCGCGAACGTCACCGTTACCGCGACCGACGCGGCCGGCAACCAGAGCCTGGCCGCCAGCCAGACCATCGATACCACGCTACCGGCGAGCCCGACCATCGAACCAAGCAACGGCAGTCAGTTCACCGGTACGGCCACGGCAGGCGCGCTGGTGGTGCTGAGCGGCCCGAACGGTGTACTCCTGGGCCAGGCCACTGCCGACAGCAATGGCAACTGGACGATCACGCCGCCCGTCGCACAGCCCAACGGCACCAGCGTCAGCGCGACGGTGGTGGCCAACGGCCTCAGCAGCGCGCCGGCCATCACCGTGACCGATAACGTCGCGCCGCCAGCACCCACCCTGCAACCCAGCAACGGCAGCCTGCTCAGCGGAACGGCCGAAGCCGGCAGCACGGTGCTGCTCACCGGGCCGAGTGGTGCCGCCATTGGCCAGGCCATTGCCGATAGCCAAGGCAACTGGAGCTTCCAGCCCGGTACCCCGCTGGCCAACGCCACTGTGGTCAACGTGGTTGCCCGCGATGCGGCGGGTAACCAAAGCACCGCGGCCAGCATCACGATCGACAGCGTCGCGCCGCAAGCGCCGGTCGTTGATCCAAGTAACGGCGCGCGGCTGCTGGGTAGCGCCGAAGCCGGCAGCACGGTGATCATCAGCGACAGCAGCGGGCGGGTGATCGGCCAGGCGACTGCTGACGCCAACGGCAACTGGTCGCTGAGTCCATCGCCAGCCTTGGCCGACAACGCCGCCATTACCGTGGTGGCGCGCGACGCCGCTGGCAACACCAGCGCGCCCGCCAGCCTGAGCATCGATGCCGCTGCGCCCGCTACACCGATCATCGAACCGAGCAACGGCATCATCCTGCGCGGTTTCGCCGAGCCGGGCAGCACCGTCATCCTGCGCGACGGTACCGGCAACCTGATCGCCGAAGCCACGGCAGCGGCCAATGGCGCCTGGAGCACAACGCTGACCGCGCAACTGCCCGACGGCACCCGTGTCACGGCAGTGGCCACGGATGCGACCGGTAATACCGGCCCTGCTGCCTCGCTGACCATCGACGGCGTGCCGCCGCCGGCGCCGAGCCTCGGTTTCAGCAACGGTACACAGCTCAGCGGCAGCGCCGAGCCCGGCAGCGCGGTGATTCTCACCGGCGCCAATGGCGCGCTGATCGGCCAGGTCACAGCCGATGCCGGCGGCAATTGGTCGTTCACGCCAGCGAGCGCATTACCCAACGGTACGTCAATCAACGCGATAGCCCGTGATGCCGCCGGCAATACCAGCGCCGCCAGCAGTGTGGTTACCGACAGCGTCGCCCCTGCTGCGCCCACCGTGGTGCCCAGCAATGGCCAGCAACTCGGTGGCACCGGCGAGGCGGGCAGCCTGCTGGTGATCAGCGTCGGCGGCACGCTGCTCGGCCAGGTAAGGGTCGATGCCCAGGGCAACTGGAGCTTCACGCCGGAGACACCACTGGCCAACGGCGCCGCGGTGAGCATCGTCGCCCGCGACGAGACCGGTAACCAGAGCGCCCCGGTGGGCATCACGGTCGACGCCGCCGCGCCCGACACGCCCACCATCCTGCCCAGCAACGGCCGCTCGCTCAGCGGCACCGCCGAGGCCGGCAGCACGGTCATTCTCACCGGCCCGGGCGGTGTTGCCATTGGCCAGACAACCGCTGATGGCAATGGCGCCTGGTCCTTCACGCCGCAGAACCCGTTGCTTGATGGCACCCAGGTCAACGTGGTCGCTCGTGACGCTGCCGGCAATACCAGCCAGCCAGGCGCTACCCTGGTGGATGCTCAGCCGCCCGCCACCCCGACGATCACAGCGAGCAACGGCTCGACCCAGCTGAGTGGCACCGCCGAGCCCGGCAGCATCCTGTCGCTGACCATCGGCAATGCCGCACCGCTGACGGTTCAGGTCAATGCGGATGGCACCTGGACGCATCCCTTGGGCGGCCAGCTGGCCAACGCCACCCAGGTCTCCTTGATCGCCCGCGATGCGGTCGGCAACAGCAGCCCGGCGGCCACCATCAGCATCGACGCCCAGGCTCCCGCCGCCCCGCTGCTCGACCCCAGCAACGGCACGCAGGTCACCGGTACCGCCGAAGCCGGCAGCCTGATCACCATCACCGGTGCCAATGGCTTCAGCCAGACCACCACCGCCGACACCGATGGCAACTGGTCGATCACCCCGGCCAGCGCCCTGGCTAACGGCACCCAACTGACGGTTACCGCCACTGATGCAGTGGGCAACCAGAGCCCGCCTGCCAGCGTGACCGTCGATGCGACCCTGCCGTCGCGCCCGACCATCGAGCCCAGCAATGGCAGTGAGCTCAGCGGTACCGCCGTGCCGGGTGCCACCGTACAGCTGACCGACGGGTTGGGTACGCCCATTGGCCAAGCCGTCGCCGACGCCCAGGGCAACTGGACCTTCACACCGCAAACACCCCTGGCCCATGGCACCACCGTCGAGGCGACAGTCACCCTCGCCGGCCTGAGCAGCGCAGCGGCCTCCACGGTGATCGACAGCGTCGCCCCCAATGCCCCGACCATCGCCGCCAGCAATGGCACGCAACTCAGCGGCACGGCCGAAGCGGGCGCCACGCTGATTCTCACCGGTTCGGGCGGTGTCAGCATTGGCCAGGCGACTGCCGATGCCACTGGCAACTGGACCTTCACACCCACGCCTGCCCTGGCCGATGGCCTGGTGGTCACCGCCGTGGCACGGGACGCCGCAGGCAATACCAGTGGCCCGGTCGCCACCACGGTCGACGCCCAGGCGCCAGCCACACCGACGATCGATGCCAGCAATGGCCAACAGCTCGGTGGCACTGCCGAGGCCGGTAGCAGCGTGATAGTCACCGAAGCCGGCGGTCGCGTCATCGGCCAGGCCACCGCAGCCGCCGACGGTACCTGGACATTGACCCCCTCACCAGCGCTAGCCAACGGCACGCTGGTCAGCGCCGCCGCCCGGGACGCGCTTGGCAACACCAGCGCGTCGGTCAGCACCATCATCGACACCATCGCACCGGTTACGCCGACCATCTCGCCCAGCAACGGCGTGGAACTCAGTGGTACGGCGGAGGCCGGCAGCACGGTGCTGCTTACCGGCCCAGGCGGTACGGTGATCGGCCAGGCGAGCGCCGATGCGGCTGGCAGCTGGAGTTTCACCCCCGAAACCGCACTGGTCGACGGCACGCAGGTGACGGTGGTCTCGCGCGACGCGGCAGGCAATACCAGCCCATCCGCCAGCACCGTGATCGACGCCCAGGTGCCGGATCATCCCACCCTCAATCCGAGCAATGGCGTGCTGCTCAGTGGCACGGCCGAGGCCGGCAGCACGGTCGTCATTACGGGAGCAGGTGGTGCGCCACTTGGCACCGCCCTTGTCGACGCCAATGGCAACTGGAGCACCACCCTCACCCCGGCTGTGGCCGATGGCAGCCTGGTCACCGTGGTGGCCCGCGATGCGCTGGGCAACGAAAGTGCGCCCGCCAGCATCCTGGTCGACGCCATCGCACCCGCCGCGCCGGTGATCGCGCCGAGCAACGGCCAGCTCATCAGCGGCACCGCCGAAGCCGGCAGCACGGTGACGATCCGCGTGGCGGGCACCAGCATCGGCACTGCCGTGGCGGACGCCAACGGTAACTGGACCCTGACCCCGAGCACTGCCGTGGGCAACGGCATCAACATCACCGCCACGGCTGCCGATGCAGCCGGCAACGTAAGTGCCCCAGCGGCTGCAGTCACGGTCGATAACCAGGCGCCAGCACAACCCACCATCCAGCCCAGCAACGGGGTGATCTTGAGTGGCACGGCCGAAGCAGGTAGCACGGTCATCATCACCGGCGCAGGCGGCGTCGCCATCGGCCAAACGGTGGCCGATGGCGCAGGCAACTGGTCGTTCGTGCCGCCGGTAGCACTCGGCAACAACACCCCGATCCGGGTGGTGGCCGAGGATGCAGCCGGCAACACCAGCACACCGGCAAACCTGGTGATCGACGCCGTGCCGCCCGCCGCCCCAGTGGTGCAGCCAAGCAACGGCGTGCAGCTCGGTGGCAGCGCAGAAGCGGGTGCTACGGTGATCCTCACCGGCCCGGGCGGCGTCATCATCGGGCAGACCACCGCAGGGCCCGACGGCGCCTGGAGTTTTACCCCGCCCACGCCGTTGCAGCACGGCACCTTGGTCAGCGTCAGTGCCCGGGATGCCGCAGGCAACAATGGAGCGCCCACTGCCGTTACCGTCGATGCCATCGCACCCGTGGCACCGACCATCGAAGCCACCACCGGCCTTACCTTGCGCGGCACCGCCGAGGCGGGCAGTACGGTTACGCTCACCGCCAATGGCAATACCATCGCCACCCTGACGGCCGATGGCAGCGGCAACTGGACGTTCACCCCAGCCACCGCACTGGTCAATGGCGTGGTGGTCACTGTCAGGGCAGAAGACGCGGCCGGTAACCAGAGCCCCGTGGCCAGCACCACGGTCGACAGCCTCGCCCCGCCCCCACCGGTTATCGCCGCCAGCAACGGCAGCGAATTGAGTGGCACCGCCGAGGCCGGCAGCACCCTACGCTTGAGCGTGGCCGGGGTACAGATCGCCACGGTGGCCGTGGACGCCAATGGCAACTGGCACTACAAACCAGCGCTGCCGCTGGCGGAAGACACCGTCGTCACTGCGGTCGCCGTGGATGCGGCGGGCAACCTGAGCGCCCCGGCCAGCGTGACCGTGGACGATAGGGTGCCCGACCTGCCCGACGTACTGCCCAGCAACGGCAGCGTGCTCAGCGGTACCGCGGAGCCGGGCAGCACCGTCACCATCCGCATCGCCGGTCGGGCCGACGTGCAGGTTACAGCCGACGCCACCACCGGTGCCTGGTCGCAGAGTTTTTCACCGGCCATCGCCAATGGCACCTCGGTGAGCGTCACCGCCACCGATGCCACCAACAACACCAGTGCGCCGGCCGTCGTGGTGATCGACGCCGTGGCGCCCAGTGCCCCGACCATCCAACCCAGCAACGGCAACCTGCTCACGGGTACCGCCGAAGCAGGCAGCACGGTGATTCTCACCGGCCCGGGTGGCAGCCCAATCGGTTCCACCACCGCCAATGTCGACGGCACCTGGAGCTTCACGCCGCAAACGCCGCTGGCCAACGGCACGCTGGTAACGGTCGTGGCGCGTGATGCCGCCAGCAACACCAGCCCATCGGCCAGCATCACGGTCGATAACGTGGCGCCTGGACTGCCCAGCATCCAGCCCAGCAACGGCGCAATGCTCGGTGGCACGGCCGAAGCGGGCAGCACGGTAGTGCTTACCGGCCCGGGCGGCGTACCAATCGGCACGGCCATCGCCGACAGCAACGGC
The DNA here is from genome assembly GCF_003253735.1 of Pseudomonas sp. URMO17WK12:I2. Taxonomy (GTDB): domain Bacteria; phylum Pseudomonadota; class Gammaproteobacteria; order Pseudomonadales; family Pseudomonadaceae; genus Aquipseudomonas. The sequence goes on from NZ_QKYW01000004.1 coordinate 317,529, forward strand.
GCCTGGACCTTTACCCCAAGCCCGGCCCTTGCCAATGGCGTGGTGGTGACGGCAGTGGCACGGGATGTTGCCGGCAATACCAGCGGCTCGGTCAGCACCACGGTCGATGCCGTCGCACCCAATGCGCCAACCATTCAGCCCAGCAACGGCGTCTCGCTGAGCGGCACCGCCGAGGCCGGCAGCACGGTGATCCTCACCGGCCCGGGCGGAGCGTCCATTGGCCAGGCAACGGCCAACGCCAGTGGCAACTGGAGTTTTTCGCCGGGCACTGCCCTGACCAATGGCACCGTAGTCACTGCCGTGGCACGTGACGCAGCGGGTAATACCAGCGGCTCGAACAGCGCCACCATCGATACCGTACCGCCCGCCGCGCCCACCATTCAGCCCAGTCGAGGCGTCGTGCTTACTGGTACGGCGGAGGCTGGCAGCACCGTCGTGCTCACCGGCAGCAACGGCGCCCCGATCGGCACCACGACCGCCGCCGCCAATGGCTCCTGGAGCTTTACGCCAAGTAGCCCGCTGCCCCATAACACCGCCGTCACCGTGGTTGCCAGGGATGCCGCTGGCAACCAGAGTCCTTCGGCCAGTACCACGATCGACAGCCAGGCACCCACTGCCCCAAGCAACCTGTTCGTCAGCGCCGACGGCACCCTGCTTACCGGTACCGCCGAAGCCAATACCCAGGTACGTATCGTGGTGAACGGCAACGTCGCCCACCCGATCACGGTAACGGCCACCGCCAATGGCACCTTCGCCGCCGTGCTGATCCCGGCGCTGGTGGCAGGCCAGGCGATCGCCGTGACGGCAACCGATGCCGCAGGCAACGTCAGCGTCTCGGCAGGCACCAACGCACCCAACCTGTCGGCACCGTTCATCAGCGTGCAGGAAGCCCTGGACACCTACATCAACGCTGCCGAAGCGGCTGACGGCATTCAGGTACGCGTCGGGTTGGCCACCGGCGTGCGTGCCGGCGATACCGTCACCCTCACCTACAGCGGTAGCGGTGGCTACACCTTCAACCAGACCCACACCGTTACCGCTGCCGAAGCACTGGCGGGCAACGCCGTGGTTTCGGTGGTGCCGCCAACGGGCAGCTTCCCGCAAGGCGCAGCGTCGGTAACGGCGCACATCAACAACGGCGCCAACTCCCAGGCGGCAAACTTCACCGTCGACACCATCGCCCCTTCGGCACCGGTGCTGAACCTGGTCGGTAACCTGCTGACCATCTCCGGCGAGCCGAACAGCGAGCTGACCGTGCGCATCGACCTGGGCGGCACCGTCGCGACCGCCACGGTCACCGCCAACAACGCCGGGCTGGCGTCGGTGAACCTGCTGAGCGGGCTGAACATCGGCCTGACCTGGGACCAGCTGCTCAGCGCTCAGGTATCCGTGTCGGCCAAGGATCAGGCCGGCAACCAGAGCAATGTGGTCGCCCTGGGCCTGGGTGCCAACCTGCAGCAGCAGCCGATCACCCTGGGCAACCTGGCGGTGGACGCCAACCTCAGCCTGCTCAACCTGCCGGCTGCACGGCTCGGCATTAGTGGCAAGACCGTCGCGGGCGCGGCCCTGGCGGTAGAGGTACTGACCCCGGTTGGCTACATCGGCCTTGCCCCCCTGGCCGCCGATGCCAACGGCAACTTTTCCATCAATCTGCTCAGCCCCAGCGTGCTCAGCCAGCTCGGCCTGTCGCTGACCAACCTCCTCAACCTGGGGCCGGATCTGGCGCTGCGCATCACTGCCACATCTGCCGGCAAGACCACTGGCGTCTACACCCTGGATCTCGATCCACTCGGCCTGCTCGGCCTGACCATCGGCACCGTGCGCGTCGACGGTACGGCAGCCGACGACATCCTGTCCGGCAGCGCCACCATCGCCAACGAGCGGATCTTTGCCGGCACTGGCAACGATTTGATCCTCAACGTCGCCGCCGGTGATCGGGTGGACGCCGGTGCCGGCAACGACACCATCCAGATCCGCGCCACCAACTTCGGCAGCATCGAAGGTGGCGCCGGTTTCGACACCGTGGTGTTCGATGGCGGCATCGACATCAACTACGGCGCCGCCGGCATCGGTACCTTCAGCAACATCGAGCGCATCGACCTGGGTAGCGGCGATTCGGGCAGCACCCTGACCCTCACCGCCGCCGCAGTGGATGCCATGACCGACTCGCGCAACGTCCTGCAGATCACCGGTGAGAGCAACGACACCCTGATGGTCAGCAGCAGCGCCGTGAAGGGCGGGACGCAGTTGCTGGAAGGCATCGTCTATGACGTCTATACCTATGGAAACACCACGTTGCTGGTGGAAGAGAACACGGTACAGGTCGTGGTCAGTTGATAGGGAATTCGTCGTACCGTATGCACATAGCCTGTTATCGATGGAGCGTGGGCCTGGCATTGACCCTGTGTCTGCCAGCCTCGGCCATGGCCATGCCGCTGGACCAGGCCGTGCGCAATGGCCTGGCGATTCACCCCCAGGTGCGCGCCGCGGTGGCCGAGGCGGCTCGCGCCGAAACCGAGGTGAAGATCGCCAAGGGGGGTTACTACCCGTCGCTGTCGTTGTCCGGTGGCCCGCAGGAGTTCGATATCGGCGAGACCGTCTATGACGTCACCGTCTCGCAGATGCTCTACGACTGGGGCCGCGTCGATAGCCAGGTCGACAGCGCCAAGGCCACCCAGCGCCAGCTCTCGGCCAGCGCCGAAGTGACCCGCGAAGACGCCGCCCTGGACATCGTCGAGACCTACCTGGACGTGCTGGTCGCGCAGCGTCGTATCGATGCCGTACGCCGGCACATCCGCTTGCTCGACGACATCCGGGCGATGACCGAAGCACGCGGCGCCGACGGTTATTCTGATCGCAGCGAGCAGGACCGTGCCGGCCTGGAGATCGCCCGTGCCCAAGAACAACTGGCCCTGGAAAAAGGCGCTCTGCTCGATGCCGGCAACCAGTTCGCGCTACTGGTCGGTGCGCCAGCGCAGGGTCTGGCCGAACCACGCCCACAGTCCATGCAGCGCTACCTGGCGACCCGGGACATGCCGCGCCTGATCACCGGCTCGCCGCTTTACCAGCGCGCCCTGGAAGACACCAACCTGGCCCAGGCCGAGCTGCGTGGCACCAAGGCGGCGTTGCTACCGCAACTGAACCTCGAGGCCTCGGCCACGCGGCGGGAGATCGGCGGGCGCTTGCAGAACGACTCGATGGTCAACCTGCGCCTGCGCATGGACACCATCCAGGGCCTCTCCAACTTCCAGCGCCCCACCGCTGCCGCGCAGCGCCTGGAGTCCGCGAGCTGGGGCCAGGATGCCATCCAGCGCGACATCCGCCGGCAGTTGCAGAGCCTATTCGATATCGGTGATTCGCTGCTCTGGCGCGAGCAAGCCCTGGCCGTGCAGGTGCGTGATTCCGAGCAGGTCGGCGGCCTGTATCGCGAGCAGTTCGAAGTGGGCCGGCGCGACGTGATCGACCTGCTCACCGTGCAGCGCGAGCGCTTCGAAGCCGAGCGCCAGCTGATCGTGCTGCAGGTCGAGCGCCTGCGCCTGGAATACCGCGCCGCTGCGCAGATCGGCCTGCTCGGCCCCTTGCTGGAGAATGGCCTGAATGGATCCTGACACGCTGACCTCGCCGGGCAAGAGCCAGGACCCGCTACGCCAGGGCCTGGTGCTGCTATGCCGGCAGCTCGGCCGCCCGGTGAGCGACGCCGAACTGGCCGACGGCATCGCCCTGGATCAGGGCCGCCTGCCGCTGCGCATGGTGCCGCGTGCCCTGCGCCGTGCCGATATCGTCGCCCAGGTCAGCGAGGAAAGGTTGCAACGTATCGACGGTTACCTGCTACCCGCCTTGCTGCTGCTCAACGACGGACGCTGTGTGGTGCTGGTCGACCAGCACGGCGAGCAGGCCGAGATCCTCGTGCCGCACAGTAACGGCGGCGTGCAGCAACTGCCGGTCGCCGACCTTGAGTCGCTCTACAGCGGCATGGCGGTGTTCGCCAAGTGCCGTTATCGCCCGGACGGGCGCGCCGAGGAATTCGCCAGCCCGACCCGCGAGCACTGGTTCTACGGCGCGCTCAAGCGCCTGCGCCGCTCCTATGCCGAAGTGGCCGTGGCCGCCTTTATCGCCAACCTGTTGGCCATTGCCGCCGCGCTGTTCGCCATGCAGGTCTACGACCGCGTGGTGCCCAACGCAGCCTTCGACACCCTGTGGGTGCTGGCCAGCGGCGTGGCCCTGGCCATCGTCCTGGAAAGCCTGCTGCGCGGGCTGCGTGCCCACCTGCTCACCACCCTGGGCAAGCGCCTGGATCTGCAGCTTTCATCATTGTTGTTCGAGCGCGTGCTCAACACCCGCCTGGGCGCCAAGCCGGCGTCGGTGGGTGCCTTCAGCACGCAGATTCGCGAGTTCGAGTCGGTGCGCGAATTCTTCACCTCGTCCAGCGCGGCGGTGATCAGCGACCTGCCCTTCGTGTTCATCTTCCTGCTGATCATCGCCCTGATCGGCGGCCATGTGGTCTGGGTGCCGGTGGTCGCCGCCGTGCTGATGATCCTCCCCGGCCTGCTCGCCCAGGGCCGCCTGGCAAGGCTGTCGCGGCAGAACCTGCGCGAAGGCTCGGTGAAGAACGGCATCCTGCTCGAGTCCATCGAGCACCTGGAGACGGTCAAGGCCAGTCGCGCCGAAGGTCGCTGCATGCACCTGTGGGAAACCCTTACCGCGCAACTCGCCGGCAGCGCGATGAAAACCCAGAGCCTGACCTCGGCGCTCAGCTACGGGGTGAGCACCGTGCAGCAGCTGTGCTACGTCGGCGTGGTGGTGTTCGGTGTGTACCGCATCAGCGACGGTTACCTGAGCATGGGTGCCCTGGTCGCCTGCTCGATCCTGGCGGCGCGCACCATTGCGCCGCTGTCGCAGATCGCCGGCATTCTCGGCCGCTGGCAGCACACCAAGGTGGCCCTCGAAGGCCTCGACCAGCTGATGACCGGCCCGGTCGAGCGGCCTGCCGGCCAGCGTTTTGTGCGCAAGGAACACCTCGCTGGTGATTATCGCCTCGAACAGCTGCGCCTCGCCCATGACGACGCGCCGCCCATCGTCGACATCAACGCCCTGAGCATCCGCGCCGGCGAGCGGGTTGCCCTGCTGGGCGGCAACGGTGCCGGCAAATCCACCCTGCTGCGCCTGCTCGCCGGGCTGCTCGACCCGAGCGCCGGGCGGGTGATGGTCGACGATATCAGCCTGACCCAGATCGACCCCGCCGACCGCCGTCGGCATATCGGCTACCTGCCCCAGGACATCGCATTGTTCTACGGCACCCTGCGTGACAACCTCAACCTGGAAGGCGCGGCGCTCAGTGACGAGGAGCTGTTCGAGGCGCTGGATGGCGTCGGCCTCGGCGCCTGGGTGCGCAGCCATCCGCTGGGTCTGGACATGCCCATCCAGGGCAACGCCAGCCTGTCCGGCGGCCAGCGCCAGGCGGTCGGGCTGGTACGCGTGCTGGTGCAGGATCCGCCCATCGTGCTGCTCGACGAACCCACCTCGTCCTTCGACCAGACCAGCGAGAAGCAGGTGGTCGACTACCTGCAGCAATGGCTAACCGGGCGCACCCTGATCCTGGTGACCCACAAGAAGGTCATGCTCTCGCTGGTCGAGCGCGCGGTGGTGATGCGCCAGGGTCGGGTGATCATGGACGGCGCCCTGGATCAGGTGGTGCAGGACAACGTGGTGAACGCGCCCCAAGAGCTGCGGGGAGGCAATCATGCCGTCCAATGACCGCCTGCGTCGGCAGCTCGACGACCCCCTGCTGAGCGCCACCCATCCGCTGTTCAGGCCCTTGTTGTGGACGGTGTTGGCTACCGTGCTGCTGTTCATCGCCTGGGCGGCCTGGGCCGAGCTCGATGAGGTGACCCGCGGCGATGGTCGCGTGGTGCCCTTCACCCGCATCCAGAAGATCCAGAGCCTGGAGGGCGGCATTCTCGATCGCCTGCTGGTCGGCGAAGGCGATCTGGTGGAGGTTGGCCAGCCCCTGGTGCGCCTCGACGAGACACGCTTTCGCACCTCCTTTCAGGAGTCGGCCAACCAGTCGGCGGCGCTGCGCGCCACCATCGCGCGCCTGGATGCCGAAGTGCTGGGCAAGGACCACATCGCGTTTCCCGATGGCATCGACCCCACCAGCGCCCTCGCCCGCTCCGAGCAGGAGCTGTTCAAGTCGCGGCGCGACAAGCTGCAGGAGGGCATCAGCGCCATCAACCGGCAGGTCCGCCTGTCACAGCAGCAGCTCGATCTGGTCGAGCCGCTGGTGGCCAAACGCGCCGTGAGCCAGATGGAGGCGCTCAAGCTCAGCCAGGAAATCGCCACCCTCAACGGCAAGCTCAGCGAGTTGCGCAGCAGCTATTTCCAGGACGCCTACACCGAACGGCAGAGCAAGAAGAGCGAGCTCAGTGCCCTGGAGCCTATCGTCCAGCAACGTCAGGATCAGCTGCGCCGCACCGAGATCCTTTCGCCGGTACGCGGTCGGGTCAACACCGTGCTGATCAACACCCGCGGCGGGGTCATCCAGCCCGGTGAGCCGATCATGGAAGTGATCCCGGTCGAGGATCAGTTGCTCATCGAGGCGCGCATCAAGCCGCGCGACGTCGCCTTTCTGGTGCCGGGCATGCCCACCAAGGTGAAGATCACCGCCTACGACTACAGCATCTACGGGTACCTGACCGGCACCCTGGAGCAGATCAGCGCCGACACCATTTTCGAGGAAACCGCCCAGGGCAAGGAGTTCTACTACGAGGTGCTGATCAAGACCGACGGCAGCCAGCTCAAGCGCCGTGACGAAATCCTGCCGATCATTCCCGGCATGGTGGCCGAGGTGGATATTCTCAGTGGCAAGCGCACGGTACTCAATTACCTGCTCAGGCCACTGCTCAAGGCCCAGCTTTATTAGACCCCGCCCATGATCTTTCTGGGCGGCTTACGGGCAACTACAAGGCAGAAGCGGCCTGTCGTAGGGTGGACGACGCTTCATCCGTCCACCGCTCTGCGATTGCAATGGTGGATGAAAAGAGCGTCATCCACCCTACATAGAGAACGGCCGCTAGCGCCACATAGCAGTCGATATGGATAAAGCCGGCATGAAGACCGTAAGCAGGTTCTTAGGCTCAAAGAAGAAAAACGCCTCGTCTGATTAATCACAAAGTGCGATGGAGAGCCGCCCGGGCGCGTGCTATTACAAAGCCAGTGGCGCGTGTATCCCACCTGGGCGTCGGCCCCCGGCCGATTTACCCACAGGCCGATCACGCCGCTGGAACGTCTGGAAATAACCGCTCTCGAGGATCAGGGAAGTGCCTCACTCAGCTGGGTCTGGCTCGGCTTACCGGCAGCGCGGCGCTGCCGCCGTCGAGTTCTCGATCGCCTTCATCATATTTTTCCTGATTCTCTACGGGCTGGTCGGCTACAGCATCCCGTTTCTGCTCAGCGCCACCTACCAGGAGCTGGCCACCGAAGCCCTGCGTGATGCCATTCGCTCCCCCGATACCCGCGCGCCCACCCCAGAGCAGATCGCCCTGCATCAGCAACGCGTACAGCAGAGCGTGCGCAATTCGTGGCTGCCATCAGCCTGGGCGCAACCATGCGAGGGTTATGACGGCTTTCTGAAAACCGGCGCGGTGTGGAGCGTGTGCGTGCGCCATAGCGAACCGGAACGCATCATGCCGCCCTTCTCGATTCTCGGCTGGAAGGTGCCCCAGTTACCGGACGAAATCCGCGGCGAAGCGAGAATCCGCCTGTATGGCAATGGCGCGGGAGGCTAAGCATGCACAGCTATCGACCTGCAGCTGACCGCCAGCGAGGCGCTTTCAGCATGCTGAGTGCGGCGACCCTGGTCATGGCCATCCTGTTTCTGGCACTGGTGATCGACAGCGGCCGCCTGTACCTCGAACAACGCAACCTGCAGAAACTGGCGGACACCGCGGCGTTGGAGTCCATATCGCGGCTCGCTTCCGGCAACTGCGCGCTGGATACAGCCCTCGCCCAGGTCTATGCCGTTGAAAACGCCGCATCCTACGGTTTCGTCGCAGGCGCCGGGCGCGCGCTGAGCTCGTCCTGCGTGAGCGTTTCGATCATCGATGGCCTGCGCGTACCGGTCGCCGACGCGGCCAATGGTCGGGCGGTTCGCGTGGTGACCAGCAGCCAGGTACCCGCCAGCATCGTGGTGCGCTCTGGCAGCCTGTTCGGACTCGGCGACAATGACAGCGTAAGCCTGCAAGCCGTCGCGGTAGCCGAGAAGGACAGCGACCCGCTGACGGTCTTCAGCGTCGGCGCGCAGCTGCTGGACCTCAATGCCAATGGGCTGTTGCCCAGGCTACTCAAAGCTGCCGGCGTGAACGTCAGCGGGCTGACATTACTCGATTCGCAAGGGCTGGCGAATACCCAGATCACCCCGGGCGGTTTGCTGCAGGCGCTGGGTGTGAATGTCGGTATCAATCAGCTGAAGGCGCTTACACCCGAGGGCCTGGCAACCCTGGTGGATACCCGGGTCGGCGCGGTGGGTATCCAGAGGCTGGTCGACGTTTCTGCCAACCTGGCCGGTAACAACCAGGCGCTGGCCGCCGACATCCGGGCACTGGGCGCCACGCTGGCAAATTCGCAGTTGAACAACGCCACGGTAAACCTGCTGGCGACCGACGAACGCCCCGGCCTGTTGAAGCTGGTAACCGGTCCCGGCCAGGCGCTGGGGTCGGCGCTGGATGCCAGGCTGACGCTCGGTGATCTATTATCCACAGGCCTGATGACTGCCGTTCAAGGGCGCGGTCTGCTGATGGATCAGCTGAATCTTCTCGGCCTGGTAAAGGTGGAGCTTGGCATCATCGAGCCGCCCTCCATCGGTATCGGCCCGCTGGGTACCACCGCCTTCAACGCACAAGCTCGCCTGCATATCGATATCGATAGCACCGGCACGCCCCTGGCGAGCCCTCTGCTCAATATGCTCGGCACCTCGATCAAGCTGCCGATCATTCTCGACCTGGCAAGCGCCAAAGGCGAGCTGACCGCTATCGACTGCTCGCGCGCAGAGCCCGAAGCGACCATCGAAGTCGAATCCACCGTCGGCAACATCTGCATCGGCACCATGCCCAATGGTTCGCGGTGGTCGACCCGCGCCAGTTGTACCGAGTCGAACCTGCAGGACGCCAGCATTCTCAGGCTGCTGAACCTCGACCTGATCAGGGGCAAGGCCGCCGTACCGCTGATCGCTACCGGCAACAATCCTGTTCGCGATGAGCTGACCCTCGCCGAGGATGAGTCCGATATCACCCAGGTCAATAACCTGAAAATCGGCGACTCGATCACCAACCTGCTCTCCCAGGTCAGCCGGATGATCGGCGTTGGCGCGCCGAAGGGTGCCGATGGATACCCCGGCTTTACGCCTAGCCAGGCGGCGCAGATCGCGGACAGGTACCTGGCGACCTATCCCAACAAGGATGCCATCCGTGCGGCCCTGAAAGCGGATGGGCTGACCTGGCCCCGCCCGGTAGCGCTCCTGCTGGATACCACGATGCCCGATGAGTGGTACGGCAAGCTGCCACTGACCACCTGCACCACCAACAAGGCCCAATGCCGCACCGAACTGATCAGCTCGTTACAGACCAAACCGCAGGCAGGGCTGCTCAGCAACGTCCTCACGGGGCTGGCCTCCTCCCTTGGCCTGAGCAGTAACTCCCAGCCCCTGTTGCTCACCATCCTGAATCCGGTTCTCGATGCACTCAAGCCAGTGCTCAACGCGGTGGGCAGTGCCGTCAGCAGCCTGCTCAGCAACCTCGGCCTGGATCTCGGCAAAAGCGAAATCAAGGTTCACAGCATCAGCTGCGGCATCCCGCAGCTGATCCGTTGAGGTGGGCGATGAAGAGGGGGACGAGAAAAACCCAGCAAGGCGCCGTGGCCATCGAGTTCGCCATGCTGTTCGCGGTGTTCTTCGTGGTGGTGTACGGGATCATCGCCTACAGCATTCCCATGCTGTTGCTGCTGACCTTCAAGCAGGTCAGCGCCGATGCGGCCCGCGCGACGTTGCAGGTCGATCCAGGCAATGCCGCCTATAGCCAGTTGCTCAGCCGGGAAATCACCGCGGTGGTACAACGCAGCTGGCTACCGGAAAGCTGGCGCAGCGGCGATTGCCCGGCGCCCGAGCAGGACGCCGCCGGCCTCGACTGGAGCCCGTTGCCAGGGCATGACGGGCAACCGTCCTACGGCAATATCGCCCTCGACAACCGCAACCCGAGCGCACCGCGCTATGTGCTGCACGTGTGCCTGCAACGTGGTTACAACCACGCTGGCCCCAGCGACCAGCGGGCCATCCTGCCCACCTTGCGGCTACTGGGCATCAGCATTCCCAGCCTGCCCGAGGAAAACGGCGAAGTGGTCATCCGCGGCGCCACCACAGTCACCCTCTGAACAGGCCTCGGCTCAGGCGCCGATCACCCCGCCGTCGTCGCGGCTGATCACCACCACCGTCGAGCGCGGATGCACGCCGGCCTGGTGGTCGGGGAAGCTCGAGCCGCCCTCTTCGCCCGGGTGCTGAATGCCCACGAACATGCTCTTGTAGTCCGGCGAGAAGGCCAGCCCGGTCACCTCGCAGCCCACCGGGCCGACCATGAAACGGCGGATCTCGCCCGTGTGCGGGTCGGCGCAGAGCATCTGGTTGTTGCCCATGCCGGCGTAGTCGCCCTTGTTGCTGTACTTGCCGTCGGTCTGGATCCACAGCCGGCCGCCGCCGTCGAAACCGACGCCGTCCGGGCTGTTGAACATGTTGTCGGCATTGATCGCGTGGCTACCCTCCTGGGGCGTGCCGGCGTGCACCACCGGGTTGCCGGCGACCACGAACAGGTCCCAGTCGAAATCCATCGCGGCGGCATCGTCACCGTGCTCGCGCCAGCGCAGGATCTGCCCGTACAGGTTGTTGGCCCGCGGGTTCGGGCCGCCGACCGGCTGCCCGGGCTCGCCGCGCTTGCTGTTGTTGGTGAGGGTGCAATAGACCTGACCGTCCTTGGGGCTGACGGTGATCCACTCGGGGCGGTCCATGCGCGTGGCGCCTACCTGGGTGCCAGCCTGCCGCGCGCGAATCACCACCTCGGCCTGGTTGGCAAAGCCGTTCTCGGCAGTCAGACCATGCTTGCCAACCGTGAGCTCGATCCAGCGACCCCGGCCTTTCGGATGATCGGCGTCGCCATTGCCCTCGTCGAAGCGCGCCACGTACAACGTGCCCTGGTCGAGGATATGACGGTTGGCCTTGGCGTCGTCGCGATCCAGACGATCGCGGGTAATGAATTTGTAGATGAACTCGCCGCGCTCGTCATCGCCCATGTACACCACCACACGGCCATCGCCGGTGGTGGTCAGCGCCGCGTTCTCATGCTTGAAGCGACCCAGGGCGGTACGCTTGATCGGCTTGGCGGTCGGGTCGAAGGGGTCGATCTCGACGATCCAGCCATGGCGGTTCAGCTCGTTGGGATTCCTGGCGATATCGAAGCGCGGGTCGAAGCGGTGCCATTCGTTCTCGGCGCTGGCATGCAGCACGCTGAAGCGCTTCTGGTCGGGGGTGAACTGCAGGTTGGCATCGCTGCTGCCAAAGCAGTCGCTGAAGTTCTCTTCGCAGGTCAGGTAGGTACCCCAGGGAGTCTTGCCACTCGAGCAGTTCTGGAAGGTGCCCAGCACCTCGATACCAAGCGGGTCGGCCTCGGTCTTGAGCAGCTCATGGCCGCGGGCCGGGCCGCTCACCTCGATCGGCAGGTTGCCATGCACCCGGCGGTTGTATGGCGAGCCCTGCACGAAGGCCCAGCCGTCCCCACCGCGACGCACCTCGATCACCGTCACGCCCTCGGCGTTCTGTGCCTTGCGCACGTCCTCGGCGGATTTCGGCAGGCCGCCATGGGCCAGCAGATAGCGGTAATTCACGTATTCGTTGTTGATGGCCATCAGCGCGCGATCCGGGTCGCCGGGCCAGGGGAAGAAGCTCATGCCATCGGTATTGTCACCGAACTGCAGCAGCTGCTCGGCCGCACTGTTGCTGCCGTCGCCCTTGAACGCCGGGCCGCCGGCATGCAACGGCTGGCCCCAGCTGATCAGCGGGCGGAACGAATAGCCGGGCGGCAGGGTGATGGTGTCGGCCGTGGAAGCAGTCAGGTTGCCGAAACCCAGCAGCGGGCTGGGCACGCTGGCCTTGATCGAATCGGCCAGTACGCTGCGGCTCAGCAGACCGCCGCCGAGAAACAGTGCCGCGCCGGTCAGCGCCCCGGCACCGATGAAACGGCGACGGGAAAGGGTCAGGCGTTCGAGGTCGGTCAATTGATCGTCATGCATCACGGCGCTCCAGCGTTCTTCTGATGCGCAGGGAAGCTAGGCAAATAAGATGACGATTGGATGACCATTCGGTGAATTGGCCCTCGACAGGGCACACGAACGCCACTGCAAGCTATACACATTTATCGTGATCGAAGCTGTGGATAAGCTGGTAGCGGTCGCTTACACGCCTAGTGCCACGCGCAATCCATAGCATTGATCAGGAATTGAGCATCCGGCATCGGTTATGCACAGATACCCTGGATAAGATCTTTAATCACCTGTGGATATAGTTGCACAGGCCAGTAATTACGGTGCTTTCAAACAGGCTGATCAATCCTTGAACAGCCTATTTGGCCCCGTTACGCGACAGATCACCTGGGCACTTCCCTGAAACCACTATATGATTCATATATGAAGCGTATAGAGGATTCACCATGGGTATCGTCAATATCGAAGATGCACTGCACGACCAGATCCGCCGGGCAAGCAGCGTGTCGCATCGCTCCATCAACGCCCAGGCGGGCTTCTGGATTCGCATCGGCATGCTCTGCGAGATGAATCCAACCTTGAGCTTCAACGAGGTGATGGCCGCCGAGCTGCGTGCTGCCGGCGTATCGGCGCCCGGCCTGGCGAACGCGTCATGATCAAGACGCCGGAGGAGATTACCTTGATGGCCGAGGCCGGCAGGCTATTGGCCTCGGTGTTCACTCATCTTGATCAGCTAAACCTGTGCGGGATGTCGACTCTACAGGTTGACGCTATTGTGGATAACTTCATTGTCCACAACCTCAAGGCGCGCCCGGCCAGTAAAGGTCAATACGGCTTTGCTCACTCGCTCAACGCCTCTATCAACCAAGTTGTGTGCCACGGGGTACCGAGCGCCAGCGACATATTGCAAGACGGCGATCTGGTGAATTTCGACATTACCCTGGAAAAGAACGGCTATATCGCCGACTCCAGCAAGACCTACCTGATCGGCGAGGTGTCGCCCGAAGCGCAGCGGCTCAGCCGGGTGACCTACGAAGCGCTGTGGAAAGGTATCGCTGCGGTGCGCCCGGGCGGCCGCTTGGGCGATATTGGCCATGCCATCGAACGCCATGCCCGCGCCCATGGCTATACGGTGGTGCGCGAATACTGCGGCCACGGCATCGGCAAGCAGATGCACGAAGCACCGGAAGTGTTGCACTGGGGCAAGGCTGGAACTGGCCTGACCCTGCGCGAAGGCATGACCTTTACCATCGAGCCGATGATCAACCAGGGCAAACCCGCTACCCGAACCCTGAGCGACGGCTGGACGGTAGTGACCACCGACGGCCTGTTGTCCGCGCAGTTCGAGCATACCGTGGCGGTCACCGCTGATGGCGTGCGGGTGCTGACCCTGCGAGCGGATGAAACGCCGCTGCGCTGATACGCTTCAAGCGTTCGAAGCCGGCGGTAAATCCCTTACCTGCGCATTCAGCCCGTGGCCGCTTCTGCCCAGTCAGGTATCCAACTTCACCAGCACCCACGGCAGCATCAGCTGGGTCAGCGGGCCGATGCCGAAGGCGAACAGCAGGGTGCCGATGCCCAGCACCTTGTAGCCGGCGAGCAGGGTGCCGACCAGCAGCACGCTCAACTCGATGGCGGTGCGCATGGAGCGCAGCGAGTAACCGGTCACCCGATGCAGGCCGGTCATCAGCCCATCACGGGGGCCACGGCCGAGCTGGGCGCCGATGTACAGCGCCGAGCCGAGACCGCACAGCAGCACGCCGCCCAGGGTCAGCAGCAGGCGCCAGATGAAGCCTTCCGGCGCCACCAGCAACTGCAGGGTGAAGTCCGCCACCAGGCCGATCACCACGGCGTTGGCGAGGGTGCCGAGACCGGGGATTTCGCGCAGCGGAATCCACAGCAGCAGCACCAGGAAGGACACGCCGACCACGATCCAGCCAAAGCTCAACGGCAACAACTTGGCCAGGCCGACATGCAGCGCATCCCAGGGCGATAGCCCCAGGTTGCCGCGAATCATCATCGCCATGGAAATGCCGAAGAAGGCCAGGCCGACGAACAGCTGCAGCAGGCGCAGCGGCAGGTTACCGGCACGCAGTTGCGCCAGTGGCCCGAGCTGGGCCAGCGCGACCTTGTTGCGCATCACTCCACCGTGACCGACTTGGCCAGGTTGCGCGGCTGATCCACATCGGTGCCGCGCAGCACTGCCACGTGGTACGACAGCAGTTGCAGCGGCAGGGTATAGAGGATCGGTGCCAGCGCATCGTGGATATGCGGCATGTTCACCACGTGGGTACCCTCGCCATTGCTCATGGCAGCGCTGGCATCGGCGAACACGATCAGCTCGCCGCCACGGGCACGAACCACCTGCAGGTTGGACTTGAGCTTGTCGAGCAGGTCGTTGTTGGGCGCCACGGTGACCACCGGCATGTCGGCGTCGACCAGGGCCAGCGGGCCGTGCTTGAGCTCACCGGCCGGGTAGGCCTCGGCGTGGATATAGGAAATTTCCTTGAGCTTGAGGGCGCCTTCCATCGCCACCGGATACTGGGCACCACGGCCGAGGAAAAGGGTGTGGTGCTTCTCGGCGAACAGTTCGGAGACCTTCTCGACGATTTTGTCCATCGCCAGGGCTTCGTCCAGGCGCGCCGGCAGGCGGCGCAGCTCATCGACCAGCTCGGCGGCGACACCCGCTTGCAGCGTGCCCTTGACCTGGCCGAGGGCCAGGGTCAGCAGCATCAGGCCAACCAGCTGGGTGGTGAAGGCCTTGGTGGAGGCGACGCCGATCTCGGGGCCGGCATGGGTCAGCAGGGTCAGGTCGGACTCGCGCACCAGCGAGCTGATACCGACGTTGCAGATCGCCAGGCTGGCCAGGTAGCCGCCATCGGCCTTGGCGTTACGCAGGGCGGCCAGGGTGTCGGCGGTTTCACCGGACTGGGAGATGCTGACGAACAGGGTGTCGGGCTGCACCGCGACGCGGCGATAACGGAATTCGCTGGCCACTTCGACCTGGCAGGGAATCCCGGCCAGCTCTTCGAGCCAGTAACGGGCCACCATGCCGGCGTGGTAGCTGGTGCCGCAGGCAACGATCTGCACATTGCGCACCTTGGCGAACAGCTCGGCAGCCTGTGGCCCGAAGGCCTGCACCAGTACATGGTCAGTGCCCAGGCGGCCTTCCAGGGTGCGCTGCACGACGGTGGGCTGCTCGTGGATTTCCTTGAGCATGAAGTGGCGGAACGCGCCCTTGTCGGCGGCATCGGCGCCTTCGTGGTACTGCACCGCTTCGCGCTGCACCGGGTTACCGTGGGTATCCCAGATCTGCACGCTGTCGCGGCGGATCTCGGCGATATCGCCTTCTTCCAGGTACATGAAACGGTCGGTGACCTGGCGCAGGGCCAATTGGTCGGAGGCGAGGAAATTCTCGCCCAGGCCCAGGCCGATCACCAGCGGGCTGCCACTGCGCGCGGCCAGCAGGCGATCCGGGTTGGCCGCACTAATCACCGCCAGGCCATAGGCGCCGCGCAGCTGCTTGACCACCGCCTTGAGGGCGTCGGCCAGGTCACTGTGGCTCTTCAGGGTGTGATCGAGCAGGTGGACGATGACTTCGGTATCGGTGTCCGAGCTGAAGACATAACCCAGGCCCTGCAGTTGCTCGCGTAGCGGGCCATGGTTTTCGATGATGCCGTTGTGCACCACCGCCAGCTGATCACCAGAAAAGTGCGGGTGAGCATTGTTTTCGGTCGGCACGCCATGGGTGGCCCAGCGGGTGTGGGCGATGCCCAGGCGGCCCGGCAGCGGTTCACTGTCCAGTGCCGCTTCCAGCTCGCTGACCTTGCCCACGCGACGGCGGCGCTGCAGGGTGCCCAGGTCATCGATCAGCGCCACACCGGCACTGTCATAGCCGCGGTACTCGAGGCGCTTGAGGCCCTCGACCAGCACGGCGGTGATGTTGCGTTCAGCGATGGCGCCTACGATGCCACACATAAGGTTCTCCTCAGGATGCGTCGGTGGCCGCGCAGATCAGCTGGATCCCGCGGGCCAAGAGTTGTTCGCGCGCCTCGCTGTCGAGGCGCTCGTCGGTAATCAGGGTGTGCACGCTGCCCCAGGGCAGCTCGAGATTGGGAATGCGCCGGCCGATCTTGTCGCTCTCGACCATGACGATCACTTCACGGGCCACCTCGGCCATCACCCGCGACAGGCCCAGCAGCTCGTTGAAGGTGGTGGTACCACGCTGCAGGTCGATACCATCGGCTCCGATGAACAACTGGTCGAAGTCATAGGAGCGCAACACCTGCTCGGCGACCTGGCCCTGGAAGGATTCCGAATGCGGGTCCCAGGTGCCGCCGGTCATCAGCAGCACCGGCTCGTGCTCGATATCGCGCAGCGCGTTGGCCACGTTCAGGGAATTGGTCATCACCACCAGCCCGGGCTTGTGGCCGAGCTCGGGGATCATCGCCGCGGTGGTGGTGCCGCTGTCGATGATGATCCGCGCGTGCTCACGGATGCGCGCCACCCCCGCCCGGGCGATGGCCTGCTTGTAGCGGGAAACCGGCTGGCTGCTTTCGACCATCATTTCCTGGGGCAGCGGTACCGCGCCACCATAACGGCGCAACAGCAGGCCGTTGGCTTCCAGTGCGGCGAGGTCCTTGCGAATGGTCACTTCGGAGGTGGCAAAACGCTTGGCCAGGGCGTCGACGCTCACCTCGCCCTGCTCGGCGAGCAAGGCAAGAATGAAGTGGCGACGTTGCGGCGTGTTGCGTTTGGACATGCTTAAGTTTCGATTCGAAAGATAATGGTGCGAATCAAAACTCAAGGCGCTTTCGGCGTCAAGAGCAAAGCTGCTGTGGATAACCTATTTGCCTATCGCCTTGCGCGGTAGCCAGGTTATCCACAGCCAGGATCACGGCTTCTTCTTGGTCGGACGCTGCCAGCCTTCGATATTGCGCTGGCGGCCACGGGCTACGGCCAAGTTGTTGGCCGGTACGTCCGAGGTGACCACGGAACCTGCGGCGGTGGTAACGCCATCTCCGAGCGTGACTGGCGCAACCAGCGCGCTGTTCGAGCCAACGAAGACATCCTCACCCATTACGGTGCGATGTTTATTGGCGCCATCGTAATTGCAGGTGATGGTGCCGGCGCCGATGTTGGTCCGAGCACCGATCTCGGCGTCGCCCAGGTAGCTCAGGTGGCCGGCCTTGGCGCCCTCCCCCAGCACGGCATTCTTCAGCTCCACGAAGTTACCCACATGGGCCTTGGCGCCCAGCACGCTGCCAGGACGCAGACGGGCGAACGGACCGCAATCGGCGCCCTCGCCCACTTCTGCCCCTTCCAGGTGGCTGTTGGCTTTGACGATGGCGCCCTTGCGCAGGGTGCTGTCCTTGATCACGCAGTTGGGGCCGATCTGTACGTCATCCTCGATGACCACGCGGCCTTCGAGGATCACGTTGATATCGATGGTCACGTCGCGGCCAACGGTCACTTCACCGCGTACGTCGAAGCGATGGGGATCGCGCAGGGTCACGCCCTGGGCCATCAGGCGGCGCGCCATGCGCTGCTGGTAATGGCATTCGAGCTGCGACAGCTGGATGCGGTCGTTGGCACCCAGCACTTCCATCTCGTCGGCGGCGGTGGCGGTGGCCACCACCAGGCCATCGGCCACCGCCATGGCGATCACGTCGGTCAGGTAGTACTCGCCCTGGGCGTTGCTGTTCGACAGGCGCCCCAACCAGTCGCCCAGGCGTTTGCCCGGCACGGCGAGAATGCCGGTATTGCCTTCGCGGATCTGCCGCTGCGCCTCGTTGGCATCCTTGTGCTCGACGATGGCCTGCACGGCGCCCTGCTCGTTACGCACGATACGGCCGTAGCCGGTCGGATCGGCAAGTTCGACGGTGAGCAGACCCAGCTGGTTGTCGCTGACCAGCTCCAGCAGGCGCTGCAGGGTCGCCGGCTCGATCAGCGGCACGTCGCCGTAGAGGATCAATACCGTGTCGCCATTCAGGGCGGGCTGCGCCTGGGCGACGGCATGGCCGGTGCCCAGTTGCTCGGCCTGGATGACGAAATTCAGGTCGTCGGCCGCCAGACGCTCGCGTACCTTCTCGGCGCCATGGCCGATCACCACCTGGATGCTCTGCGGCTGCAGGCTGCGGGCGGTGTCGATGACGTGGCCGAGCATGGGCTTGTGAGCCACCGGGTGCAGCACCTTGGGCAGGGCCGAACGCATGCGGGTGCCCTGGCCGGCGGCGAGAATGACGATATCGAGGGACATGGCAGATCCAGATAAACGAGAGCGGAAAGAAAGAAGGTTCACAGCAATCCGTTGCGTGAGTGTCGATCAATGATGAGTCCATCGCGGCTGAAGCCGCTCCCACATGATCGAGTTATCCACAACGTCGGTTAAATCGTGGGCAAGAAAAAGGGTAGCCAAGGCTACCCTTTTTCCAAGCAACGATGAAGAGCGTCGGTATCAGCTACCGCCGAACTTCTTGCGCATTTGCTGGACGGTACGCAGCTGGGCTGCGGCCTCGGCCAGACGAGCAGCGGCGGAACCGTAGTCGAACTCGGCTCCCTGCTCGCTCAGCGCCTTCTCGGCAGCCTTGACGGCTTCCTGAGCGGAGGCTTCATCCAGGTCGGCAGCGCGCTGCACGGTGTCGGCCAGAACCTTGACCATGCTTGGCTGCACTTCCAGGAAGCCACCGGAGATGTAGAACACCTCGGTATCGCCACCCTGCTTGACCAGACGAATCGGGCCCGGCTTGAGGTCGGTGATCAACGGTGCGTGGCCTGGGGAAATCCCCAGATCACCCAGGTTGCCGTGGGCGATCACCATTTCGACCAGACCGGAGAAGATCTCGCCTTCTGCGCTGACGATGTCGCAATGGACTGTCATAGCCATATCTAGCCTCACGTAAGCGCCCGTTGCCGGGCGCACGGGTGATTACAGTTTCTTCGCTTTCTCGATGGCTTCTTCGATGCCACCGACCATGTAGAACGCCTGCTCCGGCAGGTGATCGTACTCACCTTTGAGGATGCCGCTGAAACCAGCGATGGTGTCCTTCAGGGAAACGTACTTGCCTGGCGAACCGGTGAACACTTCAGCAACGAAGAACGGCTGGGACAGGAAGCGCTGGATCTTACGAGCACGGGATACCAGCTGCTTGTCTTCTTCCGACAGTTCGTCCATGCCGAGGATCGCGATGATGTCCTTCAGCTCTTTGTAGCGCTGCAGCACGTACTGAACGCCGCGAGCGGTGTCGTAGTGCTCCTGGCCGATCACGTTCGGGTCCAGCTGGCGCGAGGTCGAGTCCAGTGGGTCGACCGCCGGGTAGATACCCAGGGAGGCGATGTCACGGGACAGTACGACGGTGGCGTCCAAGTGGGCGAAGGTGGTCGCCGGGCTCGGGTCGGTGAGGTCGTCCGCAGGTACGTAGACGGCCTGGATCGAGGTGATCGAACCGGTCTTGGTCGAGGTGATGCGCTCTTGCAGAACACCCATCTCTTCAGCCAGGGTCGGCTGGTAACCTACTGCCGACGGCATACGGCCGAGCAGTGCGGATACTTCGGTACCGGCCAGGGTGTAGCGGTAGATGTTGTCCACGAAGAACAGCACATCACGGCCTTCGTCACGGAACTTCTCGGCCATGGTCAGGCCGGTCAGTGCGACGCGCAGACGGTTGCCTGGTGGCTCGTTCATCTGACCGTAGACCAGGGCTACCTTGTCGAGAACGTTGGAGTCCTTCATCTCGTGGTAGAAGTCGTTACCCTCACGAGTACGCTCACCCACACCGGCGAACACGGAATAACCGCTGTGCTCGATGGCGATGTTGCGGATCAGCTCCATCATGTTGACGGTCTTGCCGACACCGGCACCACCGAACAGACCGACTTTACCGCCCTTGGCGAACGGGCAGACCAGGTCGATAACCTTGATGCCGGTTTCCAGCAGCTCGTTGGAGCCAGCTTGTTCGGCGTAGGTCGGCGCAGGACGGTGAATGCCCCAACGCTCTTCTTCGCCAATCGGGCCGGCTTCGTCGATCGGGTTGCCCAGCACGTCCATGATACGGCCCAGGGTCTTGACCCCGACCGGTACCTGGATGCCAGCACCAGTGCTGTCGACGTTCAGACCGCGCTTGAGGCCTTCGGTCGAACCCATCGCAATGGTACGCACCACGCCGTCGCCCAGCTGCTGCTGAACTTCCAGCGTGGTTTCGGCGCCGACTACTTTCAGCGCGTCATAAACACTCGGCACCTTGTCACGCGGGAATTCCACGTCGATGACGGCGCCGATGATTTGAACGATACGTCCGCTACTCATCTTTGATTCCTCTGACTTGTCCAACCGTTCTAGACAGTTGAACCGTTAAACCGCGGCTGCGCCGCCGACGATTTCCGAAATTTCCTGGGTGATCGCTGCCTGACGTGCCTTGTTGTAGATCAACTGCAGGTCTTTGATGAGGTCGCCCGCGTTATCGGTGGCGTTCTTCATCGCGATCATCCGTGCGGCCTGTTCGGCTGCATTGTTCTCGACCACTGCCTGGTACACCTGCGACTCCACGTAGCGCACCATCAGCCCGTCAAGCAACTGCTTGGCGTCGGGTTCGTACAGGTAGTCCCAGTGGTGTTTCAGCTCCTGATCCGGATCGGCCACCAGTGGAATCAACTGCTCCACGGTCGGCTTCTGGGTCATGGTATTGATGAACTTGTTGGAAACCACGGACAAACGGTCGATGCGCCCTTCCAGGTAAGCATCGAGCATCACCTTGACGCTGCCGATCAGATCGTTGATCGACGGCTCTTCGCCGAGGTGGCTGATCGCAGCAACGACGTTGCCACCAAAGTTGCGGAAGAATGCCGCACCCTTGCTGCCAACTACGCAGAGATCGATCTCCACGCCGCGCTCGCGGTTTGCCGACATGTCCTTGACCAGGGCCTTGAACAGGTTGGTATTCAAGCCACCGCACAGACCACGGTCCGAACTCACCACCACATAACCGACGCGCTTTACTTCGCGTTCGATCATGAAGGGATGACGGTACTCGGGGTTGGCGTTGGCCAGATGACCAATTACCTGGCGGATACGCTCCGCGTAGGGACGGCTAGCTGCCATGCGCTGTTGTGCCTTGCGCATCTTGCTGACCGCCACCTTTTCCATGGCGCTGGTGATCTTCTGCGTGCTTTTGATGCTCGCAATCTTGCTGCGAATCTCTTTTGCGCCTGCCATTTCACACCTATCGGGTTAGCAGGCGGGCGTCTCTCGACGCCCGCTGCGGCTTACCAGGTTTGGGTGGCTTTGAACTTCTCGATACCGGCTTTCAGCTGGCCATCGATGTCGTCATTGAAGTCACCCTTCTCGTTGATCTTCGCCATCAGAGCGGCGTGATCACGGTTGAAGAAGGCGATCAGAGCCTGCTCGAAGCTGATGATCTTGGCGACTTCGATGTCGGTCAGGAAACCACGCTCGGCGGCATACAGCGACAGCGCCATGTCCGCGATGGACATCGGAGCGTATTGCTTCTGCTTCATCAGCTCGGTAACGCGCTGACCATGCTCAAGCTGCTTGCGGGTGGCTTCGTCCAGGTCAGAAGCGAACTGGGCGAATGCCGCCAGTTCACGGTACTGAGCCAGAGCGGTACGGATACCACCGGAGAGCTTCTTGATGATCTTGGTCTGTGCAGCACCACCCACACGGGATACCGAGATACCGGCGTTGACGGCCGGACGGATACCCGAGTTGAACATGGCCGATTCCAGGAAGATCTGACCGTCGGTGATGGAAATCACGTTGGTCGGAACGAACGCGGAAACGTCGCCAGCCTGGGTTTCGATGATCGGCAGAGCGGTCAGGGAACCGGTCTTGCCAGTCACGGCGCCATTGGTGAACTTCTCGACGTACTCTTCGGAAACGCGCGATGCACGCTCCAGCAGACGGCTGTGGAGATAGAACACGTCGCCCGGGTAGGCTTCACGGCCTGGCGGACGGCGCAGCAGCAGGGAAATCTGGCGGTAAGCCACTGCTTGCTTGGACAGATCGTCATAAACGATCAGCGCGTCTTCACCGCGGTCACGGAAGTACTCGCCCATGGTGCAACCAGCGTAAGGAGCCAGGAACTGCAGGGCAGCCGACTCGGAAGCCGAAGCGGCAACCACGATGGTGTTGGCCAGGGCACCGGATTCTTCCAGCTTGCGTACCACGTTGGCGATGGTCGATTGCTTCTGACCAACAGCGACGTAGACGCAGAAGATACCGCTGTTCTTCTGGTTGATGATGGCGTCGACGGCCAGGGCAGTCTTGCCGATCTGACGGTCACCGATGATCAGCTCGCGCTGGCCACGGCCTACCGGGATCATGGCATCGACCGACTTGTAGCCAGTCTGTACCGGCTGGTCGACCGACTTACGCCAGATCACACCTGGAGCCACTTTCTCGACAGCGTCGGTAGCGGCGGTGTTGATCGGGCCCTTGCCATCGATCGGGTTGCCCAGTGCGTCGACGACGCGGCCCAGCAGTTCCGGACCAACCGGAACTTCCAGGATGCGGCCAGTGCACTTGGCGCTCATGCCTTCGGCCAGGGTGGTGTATGCACCCAGGACAACGGCACCGACGGAGTCTTGCTCCAGGTTCAGTGCCATACCGTAGACGCTGCCCGGGAACTCGATCATTTCGCCGTACATGACGTCGGCGAGACCGTGAATACGCACGATACCGTCGGATACGCTGACGATGGTGCCTTCGTTACGGGCTTGGGAAGAGACGTCGAGTTTCTCGATACGCCCCTTGATGATTTCACTAATTTCGGAAGGATTGAGTTGCTGCATAGCTCTGCTGCCCCTTCAAACTCAAGATTTCAATGCTTCGGCCAGCTTCGCGATTTTGCCGCGAACTGAGCCATCGATAACCAGGTCGCCGGCGCGGATCACGACACCACCAATCAAGGCGGCGTCCTCCGCAGCGTGCAGGCGCACTTCCCGGCCGAGCCGTGCACTGAGAACCTTGGCGAGTTTGTCTTGCTGTTCATCGCTCAATGCGAAGGCACTGGTAACGTCCACGTCGATCGACTTCTCCTGCTCGGCCTTGTACAGCTCGAACAGCGCGAAGATTTCCGGCAACAGGGCCAGACGATCGTTCTCTGCGACAACGTGGATGAAATTGCGTACCTGGGCGTCGAACTTGTCACCACACACCTCGACGAAGGTGGTGGCCTTGTCTGTACTCGTCAAACGCGGGGCCTTGAACACGCTTTGCAGGGTGGCGTCTTGCGACACCGCCGCTGCCAGGCCGAGCATGGCTGACCAAGAGGCCAGCTGCTGGTGGGCCTGGGCGTATTCGAAAGCCGCCTTGGCATAAGGTCGGGCCAACGTGGTCAGTTCTGCCATGATCGCGCCCTCGCTTAAATTTCGGCGGCCAGTTTGGAAACCAGCTCCGCATGCGCGTTTTGGTCGATGGATGCGCCCAGGATCTTCTCGGCACCGCCGACGGCCAGGGCACCCACTTGGGCACGCAGGGCGTCTTTGACGCTGTTGATTTCCTGTTCGATCTCGGCCTGAGCCTGAGCCTTCACACGATCCGCCTCGACGCGAGCCTGATCACGGGCTTCATCGACGATCTGGTTCGCGCGTTTCTTGGCTTGCTCGATGATTTCAGCAGCCTGTGTCTTGGCTTCGCGCAGTTGCTGACCCACTTTCTCTTGGGCCAACTCCAGATCACGAGCCGCACGACTGGCAGCATCCAGACCTTCAGCAATCTTCTTCTGACGCTCTTGCAAAGCCGCAATGACCGGAGGCCACACGAACTTCATGCAGAACAGCACGAAGATGAAGAAGGCAACGGACTGGCCAATCAGGGTTGCATTAATGTTCACGCCAACACCTCGCTCGTTCGTTGTCCATCACACCAATCAACTCGAAAAATTCGAGTGATTAGCCAGCGATTTGACCAACGAAGGGGTTCGCGAAGGTGAAGAACAGTGCGATACCAACACCGATCATGGTCACGGCGTCGAGCAGGCCGGCGACGATGAACATTTTCACTTGCAGCATCGGAACCATTTCCGGCTGACGCGCAGCGCCTTCCAGGAACTTGCCGCCCAGCAGGCCGAAGCCAATGGCGGTACCCAGAGCGCCCAGGCCAATCAGCAGAGCAACAGCGATCGCGGTCAGACCAACTACAGTTTCCATCTTTCCTCCCGACTTTTTACGTCGTATTGGTTAAGGTTTTTCTAAGGGTAAAGCGGTAAAGCAAAACCGTTACTTCCAGTGCCCTTGCGGGCGTTCCGGCCGAGGCCGGATCCATCGCGAACGCCGCGCATCATCGATGCGCGACACGTCCATCAATGGCTGTCTTCGTGCGCCATCGACAGGTAAACGATGGTCAGCATCATGAAGATGAAGGCCTGCAGCGTGATGATGATCAGGTGGAAGACTGCCCAGGCCCACTGCAGAACGCCTGCCAGTGCTGCCAACAGAATGCCGCCGCCGAACATGACCGCGATGAGGATGAAGATCAGCTCGCCGGCATACAGGTTGCCGAACAGTCGCAGGGCCAGGGAAATCGGCTTGGCGATCAGGGTCACGAACTCCAGCAGGAGGTTGACCGGAATCAGCAGGATTTTCACGAAAATGTTCTTGGCACTGAACGGGTGCAGAGTCAGTTCGCCGATGAAGCCGCCGATGCCCTTGACCTTGATGCTGTAGAAGATGATCAGCGCGAATACCGACAGGGCCATGCCCAGGGTGGCGTTCGGGTCGGTGGTCGGCACGGCACGGAAGAACAGGTGCTCGTCACCGGCGATCTTGGCGGCAGCGACCGGAATCCAGTCCACCGGCACCAGGTCCATCAGGTTCATCAGGAAGATCCAGACGAAGATGGTCAGGGCCAGCGGCGCGATCAGGGCGTTACGGCCGTGGAAGGTATCCTTCACGCTGCCGTCGACGAACTCGACCAGCACTTCGACGAAGTTCTGCAGACCGCCAGGCTGGCCCGAGGTCGCGCGGGTAGCAGCGGCCTTGAAAAGCAGAATGAAGATCAGGCCCAGTACCACCGAGATACCCAGGGTATCGAGGTGGAATGCCCAGAAACCCATTTCTTTGGCTTCTTCAGCGGAGTGGGCGAAGCCCCAGCCATTCACCGGATGCTGACCATAGGTCAGGTTCTGCAAGTGATGCTGGATATAACCCGAAGCGGTTTCTGCAGCTGCCATAAATCCCTCAAACGCTCTAAGGCTTTAAAAGTTATCTTTTCATCAGCAAGGGTGCGAACCAGTTGACCAATTGGATCAGCAGGAATACGCCGAACAACGCCGCCGCATCCAAAGGCTTCACACCTGCAAACACCAGCGCGAAAAGCACCGCTGTCAAAACCAGTTTCCCTGCTTCGCCGGCGTAGAACGACCGGACGATGGCCTGGGCTGCCCGCGCTCCGGAAAACCGGAATGCCTTGTGGGCAAAGTACAGATTCGGCAGCCAGGCGATCAGCCCGCCGCACAAGCCGGAATAACCGGCAACATTCCCTCGCCATTGCCAGTACACAACGGCGAGCAAAACCAATGCAATCAGTTGGGCCAGGAGCACCGGAAAAACCGGCAGGCGATGGAAGGGCAAGCGTTTTGGCGTGCGGATATCCATCGAATTACCTGGAATGGCCCTCATGGTATCGGCGCCAAAAGAATCAATGCTTTGGCATAGTTTATGCCGCCGAAATGCGCGCAGAGTATAGGGGCGGTTCCCACCCCGTTCAACTGCCCGAAAGCCTTTTCGCCGTAGCGCTCCAGGAGCAATTGTTTCAGCGAATGTGAGCTAGAACGCCCTGCAGTTCGTCGAGGGAATTGTAGCGAATGACCAGTTGGCCTTTGCCCTTGTGCCCATGCTTGATCTGCACCGGAGAGCCCAGCCGCTCAGCCAGGCGCTGTTCGAGCCGACTGATATCCGGATCGACCTGGGTAGTGGCAGTTGGCCGCTCCTGGGTACTCAACCACTGGCGCACCAGTGCCTCGGTCTGACGCACGGTCAGGCCGCGTGCGACAACATGTCGCGCACCTTCGGTCTGCTGTTCCACCGGCAGGCCAAGCAGCGCACGGGCGTGGCCCATTTCCAGGTCGCCGTGGGAGAGCAGGGTTTTCACTTCCTCGGGCAGCGCGATCAGGCGCAGCAAGTTGGTGATGGTCACACGCGACTTGCCGACCGCTTCGGCGACCTGTTGCTGGGTCAGCTGGAACTCCTGCTGCAGGCGCTGCAGGGCCATGGCTTCCTCGATGGGATTGAGGTCTTCACGCTGGATGTTCTCGATCAGCGCCATGGCGATGGCGGCTTCGTCGGGGAGATCGCGCACCAGGGCCGGAATACGATCCAGGCCGGCCTGCTGGGTGGCTCGCCAGCGGCGTTCACCGGCGACGATCTCGAAACGGCCTTCGCCAATCGGACGCACCACGATGGGCTGCATCACGCCATGGCTCTTGATCGACTGCGCGAGTTCTTCGAGGGCGGTGACGTCCATGTCGCGGCGCGGCTGGTACTTGCCACGCTGAATCAGGTCCAGCGGCAGGTGCTGCAGCTCACGGGTATCGGCCTTGACCGCTTCCTGCTCGAGGGTATCGACGCTGTTGCCTCCCAGCAGGGCGTCCAGGCCTCGTCCGAGCCCACGTTTCTTGGCAGCCATGCACAGTTTCCTTATACGGTTGCGGTGTGGGCGTTCGCGCGCTGGCGGCGAACCAGCTCGCCAGCCAGCGCCAGGTAGGCGATCGCACCACGGGATTGCTTGTCGTAGACCAGCGCCGGCATGCCGAAGCTGGGGGCTTCGGCCAGTCGCACGTTGCGCGGGATCACGGTTTGATAGAGCGTGTCGGGGAAATGTTCCTTGAGCTGGGCAGACACGTCGCTGGTCAGGCTGATGCGCGGATCGTACATGGTGCGCAGCAGGCCTTCGATCTTCAGCGTCGGGTTGAGCAGCTTGCCGATACGCTGGATGCTGTTGACAAGATCGCTCAAGCCCTCGAGTGCGTAGTACTCGCACTGCATGGGGATGATCACGCCGTCGGCTGCGACCAGGGCGTTGACCGTCAGCATCGACAGCGCCGGTGGGCAGTCGATCAGGATGTAATCGTAATTCTCGCGGATCGGCGCCAGTGCATAACGCAGGCGGCTCTCCTTCATCTTCATTTCCAGCAAGCCCACTTCCGCTGCTGTCAGGTCGCGATTGGCCGGCAGCAGCTGGTAGCCGCCATGCTCGGAGAACTGCATGGCCTCGACCAGGTTGCACTCGCCCATCAGCACGTCGTAGATCGAGTGCTCAAGAGCCTGCTTGTCCACACCACTGCCGGTGGTGGCGTTGCCCTGGGGGTCGAGGTCGATGAGCAGCACACGGCGTTTGGTCGCAACCAGAGACGCCGCCAGGTTGATGCAGGTCGTGGTCTTGCCCACGCCGCCTTTCTGGTTGGCGATTGCGAATACTTTAGCCATGTTGCCGTTCCCCCTAAACCGAGCGACGCAGTATCAACAGATGGCGCTGGCCTTGGCAACCGGGAACCTTGAGCACGTGCGTTGCAGTCAGGCTGAAGTCCGCTGGCAGCGCCTGCAGCTCGTCATCCGGGTGCACGCCCTTCATCGCCAGCCACTGGGTGTGGCCATCGCCGAGGTGACGTGTCCAGTTGGAAAAATCTTCCAGGGAGCTGAACGCCCGCGAGCAGATGCCGCTGAACGGCTGCTCGGGCGTGAACGCTTCAACGCGGCTGTGGATAACGTCCAGGTTGGCCAGCTTCAGCTCGAGCTTCACCTGGGTGAGGAAACGGGTCTTCTTGCCGTTGGAATCGAGCAGGGTGAAACGCCGCTCTGGAAACAGGATGGCCAACGGGATGCCGGGCATGCCGCCGCCACTGCCGACGTCCAGCCAGTTATCCCCAGCCTCGGCCACGAAGGGCACCACGCTGAGGCTGTCGAGCAAATGACGCGAGACCATTTCGTCAGGGTCGCGTACAGCGGTCAGGTTGTAGGCCTTGTTCCACTTGATCAGCAGCGCCAGGTACGCGAGCAACTGGGCTTGCTTCTGCTCGGACAGGCCGACGCCCAGTTCACGGGCGCCTTGTTGCAATTCTTCGGCGTGACGAGCGGTAACGGACATCAGGCGCTCTGCTCCAGCTGGCGACCAGCGCCGCGTTTCTTCAGGTGGATCAGCAACAGGGAAATCGCCGCCGGGGTAACCCCCGGGATGCGTGAAGCCTGGCCCAGGGTCTGCGGCCTGGCGCTGCCGAGCTTGTGCTGGATTTCCTTGGAAAGCCCGGAGATGGTCGCGTAGTCGATATCCACAGGCAGCGCGGTTTCCTCACTGGCGCGCAGGCGAGCGATCTCGTCCTGCTGACGCTCGATGTAACCGGCGTACTTGGTCTTGATCTCGACCTGCTCGGCAACCTGCGGGTCTTCGGCACCTTCACCGGTCACCTCGACCAGGCCGGCATAATCGATTTCCGGGCGCGACAGCAGGTTGAGCAGGTTGTACTCGTGGGTCAGCGGCGTACCGAAGCGCTCGACGATGGCCTCGCCCTGGGCCGTATTCGGCCGCACCCAGGTGCTTTTCAGGCGCTGCTCTTCCTTGGCGATGCCTTCGCGCTTGGCCTCGAATGCGGCCCAGCGGGCGTCGTCGACCAGGCCCAGCTCGCGGCCTTTCTCGGTCAGGCGCAGGTCGGCGTTGTCCTCACGCAGAATCAACCGGTACTCGGCCCGCGAAGTGAACATACGGTACGGCTCCTGGGTACCCAGGGTGATCAGGTCGTCGACCAGCACGCCGATGTAGGCCTCGTCGCGACGCGGGCACCAGCTGTCCTTGCCCTGGGCGCGCAGCGCGGCATTGGCGCCGGCCAACAAGCCTTGCGCGCCGGCTTCTTCGTAACCGGTGGTGCCGTTGATCTGGCCAGCGAAGAACAGACCGCCGATGACCTTGGTCTCCAGGCTGTACTTCAGGTCACGCGGGTCGAAGTAGTCGTACTCGATGGCGTAACCCGGGCGCACGATATGGGCGTTCTCCATGCCGCGGATGCTCTGCACGATCTGCAGCTGCACATCGAACGGCAGGGAGGTGGAGATGCCGTTGGGGTACAGCTCGTGGGTGGTCAGGCCTTCCGGCTCGATGAACACCTGGTGGCTTTCCTTGTCGGCAAAGCGGTGGATCTTGTCTTCGATCGAAGGACAGTAGCGCGGGCCCACGCCCTCGATGACCCCGGAATACATCGGCGAACGGTCGAGGTTGGCGGCGATGATTTCGTGGGTGCGGGCATTGGTGTGGGTAATCCAGCAACTCACCTGGCGTGGGTGCTGCTGCTTGTTGCCCATGAACGACATTACCAGAATCGGCGTGTCGCCTGGCTGCTCGGTCATCACCGAGAAATCCACGGAACGGCCATCGATGCGCGGTGGCGTGCCGGTCTTCAGGCGACCGACGCGCAGCGGCAATTCACGCATGCGCTTGGCCAGGGCGTTCGAAGGTGGATCACCGGCACGTCCGCCGGAGTAGTTCTGCATACCGATGTGGATAAGTCCACCGAGGAAGGTGCCAGTGGTCAG
The DNA here is from genome assembly GCF_003253735.1 of Pseudomonas sp. URMO17WK12:I2. GTDB lineage: Bacteria > Pseudomonadota > Gammaproteobacteria > Pseudomonadales > Pseudomonadaceae > Aquipseudomonas. Next base: position 347,358 of record NZ_QKYW01000004.1, read on the forward strand.
CACCACGGAGTCGGCGAAGAAACGCAGCCCCATCTGGGTGACCACGCCTTTGACTTCATCCTGCTCGACGATCAGGTCGTCAGCTGCCTGCTGAAATATCCACAGGTTGGGCTGGTTCTCGAGAATCTCGCGCACCGCCGCCTTGTACAGGATGCGATCTGCCTGGGCGCGCGTGGCACGTACTGCCGGGCCTTTGCGGCTGTTGAGTACCCGAAACTGGATGCCGCCCAGATCGGTAGCAGTCGCCATGGCGCCACCAAGGGCATCGATTTCCTTGACCAGGTGGCTCTTGCCGATCCCGCCGATGGCCGGGTTGCAGCTCATCTGCCCGAGGGTTTCCACGTTATGGGTCAGCAACAGGGTTTTCACCCCCATGCGCGCCGCTGCAAGCGCAGCCTCGGTACCGGCATGACCGCCGCCGATGACGATCACTTGAAAACGGGAAGGGAAATCCACCACGCACCTCGTGCCTGTTGAGAAAGGAAGCTTTTGATCGGAAATCGAAAGGGCGGCAAGTATAGGGACTTAGCGGGGTTGAAAGAAGCCTTTTGCACAAAAAATAGCCAACTGGTCGTCGCGGCTGGAGTGTCTTCTTGCATCATTCTCAGCCGACCTGCGCTGCTGTCCGGAAGGCTGAGATGGATGGAGGTTAATAAAAAGAAAAAAGAAGAGATCTTTTTAAAAGGCTTGTTTTTATGTTTATAAATGGTCTTCACGATTTCTGTGGATACATCGCTACAGCCCAGTAAAATCAATGTGTACAGCGATGTATGAAAGCGCGGTTATCCTGGGCTGCGGATGTTGGATACCGGTTATCAGCCTGTGTGTAAAAGTGCTAGTTATACACAGGGTGGTTTATCCCTAGCTTTGCCACCGGCTTATCGGCAGGGCTCAGCTGCAGTTTTCCACAGGGCTTACTGGTCTGTGCATGAATCGTCTGGCTGACGAAAGCGGATGAAATTCCACCCACGCGAAGACCCCTCAACGCTGTCGCGTTAGGGATCTGTGGATAAATAAAAGAAAGGATTAATTGGAAGCGCGCGCGCCCTGCTCAATCATTTTCTTGAGCAGCGTGTCGGAATTGACGTTGTAGCGAAACAGCAGGGGCTTGCCGTCCGCATTCTCCAGGTAGAAGGATTCGGTGCCCTCGCCTTCAGCGAAGCGGGTGTTGTACAACAGCAGGGTAAGCGGCTGCCCGGTATCGGCCTTCACGGGCGATTGGCTTACCAGCCGCGTTTCCTGCACCTCACCCAATCCCCGATTCACTACCGTCAGCAGGTCGACGAACTCCTGCTCGCTGGCATTGGCCTTCAGCCCTGGCGAGGAAGCCTGGTAGATAGCCGCATAGCGGCCTTGCCGTACATCCTGGTGAAACTGTTCCACGTACTCATTGCCTGCAGCGACAAAGTCATCATCGCCTTCCGAGCAGCCCATCAATAGTACGCAGCCCAGTGCCGCCAGGGCTTTGCCGATCCCATTCATATCAATCCCTCAAACAAATCTGTTTCTGTTCACAGACCATAACCCCACCAGAGGCACCTGCGCCGATACCGGCTCCGCCGCTGACCGTGACGTTGGTTGGTTTGCCTATTTCGGACATCACGCTGCCACCGAATTTGCCAAGGATGCCGCCGTTACCGAACACCCCGACGCTTCGGGTGGTGCCACTGGTTGGCGGAGCATTGCTTGCCGACACGTTCCCCCCGACACCAAAGGACGCCCCGGGGCCGAGCGTTCCACAGGTCGTGTAATAGACGCACAGGTTGAACCACTGATCCTTCTTCTTCTTGCCCGTGGCTATGCCAAATGCTCCAGACCCGCCACCACCGGCATTACCCGCCATGCTGACATCGGCCGAAATCGAGCCTTCGAACCCTCGGGTGGGAGACAGCGCTTCGCTGACCTGCTCGGGAGTGGCACCGTTCTGGTACATGTACTGCGCCAGGGAGACCTGTTGCTGGATGCCGGGGCTATTGGTGATGAAATCCCATAGGCCCAGAGGGTCCACGCCCAGGGTAGGCAGCTCCGTATATCGGTAGGTATTCATCCCAGCCAACAGCCCCAACGGATCCTGGGTCAGATAGCGCCCAGCCTGCGGGTCGTAATAGCGGAAGCGGTTGTAATGCAGGCCGCTTTCCACATCCAGATACTGGCCCTGGAAGCGAATCGGTTGATCGGTACAGCCCTGCTCTTGCCCAATGCCAGCCCAATCACTCGACTCGCCACTCCACAGCAGGTTGCCGTGGGTATCGCTCAGGCGTAGTGGCGTACCCAGATGATCGGTGTGGAAGAACGCCAGGCGCAGATCCTCCACCGCTGGGCGCATCGCGTCTGGTAGAGACTGCGCCTCGTAACCCAGTTGCCGACGAATCTGCACAACTTCGGCACTTTCCTGTTGGCGGGCCTGTTCCATACGTAGCAGGGGGACGAAGCTGTTCGGCTGGTGCACGGTGGTACGCAATTGGTTCGCCTGCGCTTCTGCGCATTGACGGTGGTTGTCCCAGCCGTAATAGGTGCGTTGCCGTTGGCCATCTCGCCATACGTCCTTGGCGATACGCCGCGACAGACCATCGTAGTGATAACGGGCCTGCAATGTCTGGCCATCAGGCTCGATACGCTGCAGCTGTACTAGGCGGTTGGCACCGTCGTAGCCCATGATCATCCGGGTACCGTCAGGCGCAATGCGCTCGATCAGGTTGCCGATGCGGTCGTAGCGGAACTGGTGACCGTCCAACCGCCCGATGCGGTTATCCAGGCATTGCTGGCCCGGGTTATCCACACGGTTGCCGGCTGGGTCGAAGTGGTAGTGCCGGGAAAGATCACCCTGTTGGCTTGCCGCCAGGCGGCCACTCTGGTCGTAGCGATACTCGACAGGTGCAGCGATATTGTCGTGAATGGTGACCAGGCTGCCTTGAGCATCGTACTGGTAGCGGCGCTGCCAGGGCGAGGTGCCCAGCGTTTTCAGAGTGCCGGCGATAAGGCGGTTGGCCAGATTGTGTTGGCGAGACTCGCTGAACAGCACACTGCCATCCGCCCGGCGGCGCGCATCGCGATGGACTTCCCGGTGACTGGCATCACGCTCGAAGGCCAGCTCCACGGCATCCACCACCACGCCATGCAGGTGACCCGCTCCGTAGAGCAACCAGTTGACCCGGGGAGCATCCCCGTAGCGGCTGCTTTCCCGGTTACCCAGGGGGTCATGCTGATGCTCCACGCTGTACAGCCATTCGTCACCCAGACCTTGGAACTCGTGGATGAGGCGACCTGCCGCGTCATAGCTGAAGCGTATTTCGCTATCTTGGGATTTCACGCCCAGCAGCTGGCCACCACGACTCCAGGCATAGCTTTCGCTGAACGCTTCAGCGTGCTCGGTAGCCGGTAGGTGCCGATGCAGCAGCCTGCCCTGTGCGTCGTATTCGAAGCGAATCAGGCGGCCTTGGTCGTCGCGCTCTTCCAACAGGTTGCCGCCGGCATCGTAACGGTACTGCCGAACACGACCGTCGATGTCCTGTTGCTGGATCAGGCGGTCCATTTCGTCATGGGCGAAGCGAATCTGTGCACCGTTCTCGTTCTGCACGCTGATCAGGCGGCCCGCCGGATCGTAAGCATATCGCTGTGTGCCGCCGTTCGGATTGGTCAGGCTGCTCAGCCTGCTGAAGCGGTCCCAGGTAAAGCTTGCCTGCTTGCCCAGACTCGTTGCCTGAACCATGCGACCAAGGTGGTCGTAGATGAAGTCGATCTGGGTGCCATCGGGCTCGACTCGTCTGAGCGAACGGCCCATGGCATCGCGCTGATAGCGGATGCATTGTCCGAGCGGCCCCGTTTGCGAAATCAGCCAGCCATTACTGTCGTATTCGCAGGTTGTAGTGTGCCCGGAGCAGTCGGTGTAGCGCTGCAGGGCGCCAAAGCGATTCCAGGCCAGCTGCCGCGTGCCGCCTTTGGCATCGGTGATCGTCGTCGGGCGATCAGGCAGGCGCGGATCCTGGTAAGCCTGCTGCGTTTGCGCCCCCAGCGGGTCGAGAAAGTTGACCAGGTTGCCGCGCTCGTCGCGCAGCATCTGCCATTCATGGCCGTCGGCATCACGCATGCCGGTGATGAAGCCGTTTTCGTCGTCGAGAAAGTAGCGCGTGCCGGTCTTGCCGGGTTCCTCGAGTTCGGCACGCATGCCCTCGCCATTGAAGCGCGCCTGCAGCACCCGTTGCAGCGGATCCTTGATGGTTGCCAGGCGGCCGTAGGCGTCGTAGGTGAATTCGATGCGGCTGCCGTCGGCACGTTGATGGCCGACCCACTGGCGCTCGGCCCCTTCGCCTGCGAACAGATAACGCTCGAGCCGACCGAGGCTGTCGATCACCTCGGTATGGTCTGACTCGTAGTGATAATCACGGGTCAGGCCATCGCGTTCGACCTGGCGGATGACCTTGCCGGTGGGCTCATAAGCGTTCCACTCGTAGCGAACCTCCAGCCCTTCTGGCTGAGCGTGAGCCACCAGCATATGGTTCTGCCAGTCGAAGCGACGCGTCACCTGCCCCATACGATTGCGCACTTCCACGAGGTCGCCGCTGTCGTTGAAACTGTAAGTCACCAGCCAGTCGAGACCAGGCTGCGTCGGATCGAGGCCGCTGGGGAGTGGGCCATCGGGGTTGCCGAGAATGATGCCGTACAGACGCAGCCCCGCATCACCTGGCAGCGGCTCGCAAACCTGTTGATAGATGAAGGCATAGCTACGGCCAGCACTGTCTCGTACGCAAGACAGGCCGCCCGAGGCATTCCAACTGTATTCGGTGCGGTAGCCATTGCGATCGAAGCTGGCCTGCAGCAGCCAGCGTCCTTCGCCGTTGCGCAGGAAGTGCAGGAATATCCCCTCGCGCAGCACCACGACCGAGCCCTCGTGCTGCTGCACGGACAGCGGCACGCCGGTCCACTTGCTGCCCCAGGGCTCAAATGATTGATCGGGGTTGTGGCCGCCGCGGCGAATCCACAGCAGCTCGCTACCGGAATAGAACGTCGCCGCTGGTGCCAATGCAGGGAAACCGATGCGCCGACCCTGAGAGTCGATCAGCACCGTGTGGTCGTCGCTTACTTCCAGCCCCAATCCTTCGGCGGGTAAGGCCCAGCCCTGGCCCAGGCTGCCGATCCGCTCGTTGCTGGATACGTACATGCGCACGAACGCGAAGGGCATGGGCGCTGGAAGAGCGAAATCCACTTCGCCTGGAAGAATCTTCACGCCAAGCATCGGGTTGACCGGCTGCCCGGTTGCCGGGCCGCACGCCGAGGGGCGATCCGCCTTGCCGACGGCAGTGCTGCCAACGAACACGTTGGGCGAGCCCGACACGATTACGGAGCCGGCCACCTTGTGACCGATATGAGAAACCGGAAGGCCGCTCATGCTGTAGTCCTTTACTAAAGCTGTAGGGAAGCGCCAATTGCGCTTGGCGCACGTCAGACTATCGCAAAGCAGCAGTGTTCCGGGCACCTCGGTGTTTTGAGCACTTATCCACAGACTTCTCTACAGCCTTATTTACCAATGCAGAAGCTCGAGAAGATCCGCCCCAGCAAGTCATCGGAGCTGAACGCGCCGGTGATCTCACCCAGGGCCTGCTGCGCCTGGCGCAGGTCTTCGGCGAGCAGTTCGCCGGCACCGGCGAGGGTCAGTTGCGCATGGCCATGGTCGAGGTGGCGTTGCGCCTGGTGCAGCGCATCAAGGTGGCGGCGGCGGGCGCTGAAGCCGCTCTCTGCGGTTTGCTGAAAGCCCATGCAGGCCTTGAGGTGTTCGCGCAGCAGTTCCAGGCCTTCGCTGGATTTGGCCGATAGCGCCAGGGTGGCCTGGCCATCCTCGCCGTTGTGCAGCGCCACAGGCTCGCCGGACAGGTCCGCCTTGTTGCGAATCAGCGTAACTCGGGCCATGTCCGGCCGCTGCTGCAGGAATTCGGGCCACAAGGCGAAGGGATCTGCCGCTTCCGGCGCCGTCGAATCGACGACGAGCAACACCCGGTCTGCTTCGCCGATGGCTTTCAGGGCACGCTCTACGCCAATGCGCTCGACCTGATCATCGGTATCACGCAGTCCGGCTGTATCGACCACGTGCAACGGCATGCCGTCGATGTGGATATGTTCGCGCAGCACATCTCGGGTGGTGCCGGCGATGTCGGTGACGATGGCCGCTTCACGCCCCGCCAGGGCATTGAGCAGGCTGGATTTGCCGGCGTTGGGCCGGCCGGCGATCACCACGGTCATGCCATCACGCAGCAACGCGCCCTGCCCTGCCTCGCGCAACACTGTGGATAACTGCGCGCGCACGCCTTCGAGCAGGCTCAGTACATGGCCATCGGCGAGGAAGTCGATTTCCTCTTCAGGGAAGTCGATGGCGGCCTCCACGTAGATACGCAGGCTGATCAGACGCTCGGTCAGCTCATGCACCCGCCGGGAAAATTCACCCTGCAGCGAGCGCACGGCATTGCGCGCCGCCTCCGCGGAACTGGCTTCGATCAGGTCGGCAATCGCTTCGGCCTGGGCCAGGTCGAGCTTGTCATTGAGGAATGCCCGCTCGCTGAACTCACCCGGACGGGCCTGGCGTGCCCCCAGCTCCAGACAGCGCTGCAGGAGCATATCGAGAACCACCGGGCCGCCATGGCCCTGCAGCTCGAGCACGTCTTCGCCGGTAAAGGAATTGGGGCCAGGGAAGAACAGCAGCAGACCTTCGTCGATCACCTCGCCCGAATCATCGTGCCAGGGGCCGTAATGGGCGTAGCGCGGCTTGGGTTCGATACCGCTCAGGGTGATGGCGATCATCCGTGCGCGCGGCCCGGAGACCCGCACGATGCCCACGCCACCACGGCCCTGGGCGGTAGCAACGGCGGCAATGGTTTCACGGGATGCGGACATAAGGTTCTCCAAACGCTGGATAGCAGAACGCCCCACAAGGGGGCGTTCTGTGTAGCTTTACACGCGTATCAGATCAGGCCGCGGAGGCCTTGTTCTGCGCTTCGATCTTGCGGGTAATGTACCACTGCTGAGCGATGGACAGGACGTTGTTGACTACCCAGTACAGCACCAGACCAGCAGGGAACCACAGGAAGAAGAAGGTGAAAATGATCGGCATCATCTTCATCACGCGCGCCTGCATGGGGTCCGGCGGCGTCGGGTTCAGCTGCTGCTGAATGAACATGGTGGCGCCCATGATGATCGGCAGGATGAAGTACGGATCCTTGATCGACAGGTCGGTGATCCACAGGATCCACGGTGCCTGACGCATTTCCACGGATTCCAGCAGGGTCCAGTACAGGGCCAGGAACACCGGCATCTGCACCAGGATCGGCAGACAGCCGCCCAGCGGGTTGATCTTCTCTTTCTTGTACAGCTCCATCATCGCCTGGGACATCTTCTGGCGATCGTCACCGAACTGCTCTTTCAGCGCTTGCAGACGCGGCGATACGGCACGCATGCGCGCCATGGAACGGTAGCTGGCAGCCGACAGCGGGAAGAACGCGAGTTTGATGATCAGCGTCAGCACGATGATCGAGAAGCCCCAGTTACCCAGCAGGTTGTGGATATGTTCCAGCAGCCAGAAGATCGGTTCGGCGAGGAACCACAGAATGCCGTAGTCGACGGTCTTGTCCAGGCCAGGCGACAGTGCGGCGAGATCCTTCTGGATCTTCGGGCCGGCATACAGCGTGGTGCTGGTCTGGCCTTCGGCACCGGCAGCTACATTCAGCGCCGGGCCAGTGAACCCGATGATGTAGTTGCCTTGACTATCCTTGCGAGTCTGCACCAGGTTGGTGTCGTCCTTCGCTGGAATCCAGGCCGTCACGAAGTAGTGCTGCAGCCAGGCGACCCAGCCACCCTGCACGGTTTCCTTGAGGTTCTGCTTGTCGATGTCCTTCATCGACACCTTGGTGTACGGCTTCTCAGGCGTCCACAGCGCAGCACCCAGGTAGGTCGCGGTGCCGGTAGCAGTGCTCGAAGACGGGTCACCGCTGTTGTCACGCTTGAGCTGGGCGAACAGGTTGCCGGTCCAGGCATTGGCGCTCTGGTTGTCGATCAGGTAGGTGACGCCGATCTGGTAGCCATTGCCGGTGATGCAGCCGGTTTTCTTCTGTTCCACTTCCTTGGCCGAGCAGCTGGTGTCCAGGCCCCGGTTGAAGGTGAAACGCTTGGTGTAGTTGACGCCGGCGTCGCTGAACTTCAGGTCGACGACCAGTTGGTCCTGGCCATCAGCCAGCTGGTAGACACGCTGCTCGCTGCTGTACAGCGGGCGACCATTGGCACGGGCATCCGGGCCGTTGGCGCCGGTCAGGCCGCTCTGGGCCAGGTACAGGTGCTCGTTGCCATTGTCGAACAGCTGGAACGGAACGTCCGGGCGGTCCTGGCGACGCGGGTAGTGCGGCAGGCTCAGGCGAACCACGTCACCACCACGTGGATCGATGGCCAGATCCAATACGTCGGTCTTGACCTGAATCAGCTCGTCGCTGACCGCAACGGTTTCCACCGGGTTTGGCTCGGTGCCGCCGGCATTGGCCGTCGGGACATCGTCATTGCTGGCCACCGAAGCGGTTTCCGGCAGACTCGGTGCGGGTTTGCTGGTCGAAGCGGTCTGATTCGGCAGAGCGGCCTGGCCGTAGTCCTGGTTCCATTGAAGAACCATCATGTAGGACACGACTGCCAGGGCGACGATCAGGATCGTACGTTTGATATCCATGATTATTCGGCCATCGAAGAGGAACGGGAGTGTTTCGCGAGGGGCACCGGATCGTAGCCTCCGGGATGCCAGGGGTGGCAGCGTCCCAGACGACGAACGGTCAGCCAGCCACCACGCAGGACGCCATGGGTTTCGATGGCTTCAAGCGCGTAGCAGGAACAAGAGGGGTAGAAACGACAATGACTGGCCATCATCGGACTGATGGCGTACTGGTAAAACCGGATTGGAGCTTGAACCAGTTTACGCATGGGGATTGTCGTTCACCCCGGTCTGGGCATCGGCCTGTTGGGCGGGTTTGCTGCGCGCCAGGCGTTTCCACAGTTTGCCGAACTGTTGAGCCAGCTCGGCGTTCTGCAGATCACCCAGGCCTTTACGCGCGACTACCACGATGTCCCAGCCCACCAGGTTGTCCTGGTTGAGGCGGAACGATTCGCGGATTTGGCGTTTCAGGCGATTGCGCTCAACGGAGAGTTTGACGCTCTTCTTGCCGATCACCAGACCGAGGCGAGAATGATCAAGCTCATTGTTGCGCGCAAGCAGCAGGACACTCTTGCCCGGCGCTTTGCCGCTTGGAGAGTCGAAGACTGCCTTGAATTGCCGGGGAGTGAGCAGGCGCTTCTCCCGGCCGAAGCCTCGACTCACCACAAGACTGGAAAATCAGACTGCGAGACGAGCACGGCCCTTGGCGCGACGACGCGACAGGACGGCACGGCCGTTCTTGGTAGCCATGCGAGCACGGAAGCCGTGGGTACGAGCGCGTTTGATGGTGCTGGGTTGGAAAGTGCGTTTCATGATGCGGTTACCTGGTTGTCGACAACGGACCGGAATGGTCCCCGTTTTAAGAGACCGGCGATTCTAGAGAAAGCCGCGAGCCAGGTCAATTTCCAACCAGTTGTTTTGCAGATAGAGAAATATAAAGGAAAGAATCTTTTTAGAAAGGCTTGTTATGGTTCTTGTAAATGGTCAGCGTGGTTTCTGTGGATAAGTTCATGCAGGGCAGTGGCCATGATGCTTTCAGCAGATCGAAACTCTGTCAGAAACCGGTGCTGCGCATGTTCGCTTGCTGGGCATCGCCTGTGGGCTGATCGGTTAGTTACCCACAGGGGAGATATCCCATGAGTTTCCCCCTGGTTTTTACACGGCGCTCAAGGGGCTTTATCCACAGCCTTTCAGTAGCGCGCATCCGCTATGTGGCAAATTGCCTAACACCTTGATTTATCATGTACGGATTGCCCTTCCTATGTGGATAACTCCCCTTCTTGAAGCTACAATAGCCTCTGTTTTTGCTCAGCGTTTTCAATCAGGGGATGTCCGTGTCCGTGGAACTTTGGCAGCAGTGCGTGGAACTCCTGCGCGATGAACTGCCTGCCCAGCAATTCAACACCTGGATCCGTCCACTACAGGTAGAAGCCGAAGGCGATGAGCTGCGTGTCTACGCACCGAATCGTTTCGTTCTCGACTGGGTCAATGAAAAGTACATGGGCCGCATGCTCGAGTTGCTCGGTGAGCGAGCGACCGGCCTGGTGCCGGCGATTTCGCTACTGATCGGCAGCCGCCGCAGTTCGGCGCCACGTGCGGTATTGACGCCTTCACCCTCGGCCTCCAGCTATAACAGCCCGGCGCCCGCTGCGCCTGCCCCCGCCGCGCCCGCACCTCAGGTCAGTGCGCCGCCGCCCAAGCTGCCAGTGCAGACCGAGCCGTCGCGGGCCAGCTTCGATTCCATGGCCGGTGCGACGCCCAGCTCGGCGCCAGCGCGCACCGAGCGTAACGTGCAGGTAGAAGGTGGCCTCAAGCACACCAGCTATCTGAACCGTACCTTTACCTTCGACAACTTCGTCGAGGGCAAGTCGAACCAGCTGGCTCGTGCCGCCGCCTGGCAGGTGGCGGACAATCCCAAGCACGGGTATAACCCGCTGTTCCTTTATGGAGGCGTCGGCCTTGGCAAGACGCACCTGATGCATGCGGTGGGCAACCATCTGCTGGCCAAGAATCCGAATGCCAAGGTCGTTTACCTGCACTCCGAGCGTTTCGTGGCCGATATGGTCAAGGCGTTGCAGCTCAATGCCATCAACGAATTCAAGCGCTTCTACCGCTCCGTGGATGCGCTGCTGATCGATGACATTCAGTTCTTCGCCAAGAAGGAGCGATCCCAGGAGGAGTTCTTCCATACCTTCAACGCATTGCTCGAGGGCGGCCAACAGGTGATTCTCACCAGCGACCGCTACCCGAAGGAAATCGAAGGGCTGGAAGAGCGCCTGAAATCGCGCTTCGGCTGGGGCCTGACCGTGGCGGTCGAGCCGCCCGAGCTGGAAACCCGTGTGGCGATCCTGATGAAGAAGGCCGACCAGGCCAAGGTCGATCTGCCCCACGATGCAGCCTTCTTCATCGCTCAGCGTATCCGCTCCAACGTGCGCGAGCTGGAAGGTGCCCTGAAGCGGGTGATCGCACACTCGCACTTCATGGGCCGTGATATCACCATCGAGCTGATCCGCGAATCGCTCAAGGACTTGCTGGCCCTGCAGGACAAGCTCGTCAGCATCGACAATATCCAGCGCACCACGGCCGAGTACTACAAGATCAAGATTACCGATCTGTTGTCCAAACGTCGTTCGCGTTCCATCGCCAGGCCGCGTCAGGTGGCCATGGCGTTGTCCAAGGAACTGACCAACCACAGCCTGCCGGAAATCGGCGTGGCGTTCGGCGGTCGTGATCACACCACTGTGTTGCACGCCTGTCGTAAGATTGCTGAACTTAGGGGATCCGACGCGGACATCCGCGAGGATTACAAGAACCTGCTGCGTACACTGACCACTTGATACGCAACTCCATGCACGAGGCAAGGGACTAGACCATGCACTTCACCATTCAACGCGAAGCCCTGTTGAAACCCCTGCAACTGGTCGCCGGCGTCGTGGAACGCCGCCAGACCTTGCCGGTTCTGTCCAACGTACTGCTGGTCGTCGAAGGCCAGCAACTGTCGCTGACCGGTACCGACCTGGAGGTCGAGCTGGTTGGTCGTGTGGCGCTGGAAGATGCTGCCGAGCCAGGCGAAATCACCGTGCCGGCGCGCAAGCTGATGGATATCTGCAAGAGCCTGCCAAGTGATGCGCTGATCGACATTCGCGTCGACGAGCAGAAGCTGCTGGTCAAGGCCGGTCGTAGCCGTTTTACCCTGTCTACCCTGCCAGCCAACGACTTCCCTACCGTCGAGGAAGGCCCGGGTTCGCTGACCTTCAATCTGGTGCAAAGCAAGCTGCGCCGTTTGATCGAACGCACCAGCTTCGCCATGGCTCAGCAGGATGTACGCTACTACCTCAACGGCATGCTGATCGAAGTGCAGACCGGCATCCTGCGTGCGGTCGCCACCGACGGTCACCGCCTGGCCATGTGCTCTATGGAGGCGGCCATCGAGCATGAAGGCAAGCACCAGGTCATCGTGCCGCGTAAAGGTATTCTCGAACTGGCTCGCCTGCTGACCGAGCAGGATGGCGAGGTGTCCATCGTGCTGGGCCAACACCACATTCGCGCGACCACCGGCGAATTCACCTTCACCTCGAAACTGGTCGACGGCAAGTTCCCGGATTACGAGCGCGTGCTGCCCCGTGGTGGTGACAAGCTGGTGGTCGCTGACCGCCAGGGCCTGCGTGAAGCCTTCAGCCGTACTGCCATTCTGTCGAATGAAAAGTACCGCGGTATTCGCCTGCAATTGGCCGCTGGCCTGCTGAAAATCCAGGCCAACAACCCGGAGCAGGAAGAAGCCGAAGAAGAAATCGCGGTCGACTACAACGGCAGCGCGCTGGAGATCGGTTTCAACGTCAGCTACCTGCTCGATGTACTGGGTGTGATGACCACCGAGCAGGTGCGTCTGATCCTCTCCGACTCCAACAGCAGCGCGCTGGTACAGGAAGCCGACAATGACGATTCCGCTTATGTCGTCATGCCGATGCGCCTGTAGTTTTCACTGCTGCTGAACAAGGCAGCTACCAGCGTCAGATAATCAGCCTTGGTATGTTCGGATGCAGTTCTAATCCGTAACATCCAAGGCTGATTTCGTTTAAGGCAGTGGATACATCTGCCCTCTTCTCCGGCCAGTTCATGTCTCTGACTCGCATCAATTTCACTGCCGTTCGCAATCTCCAGCCGTCGACGCTGTTGCCCTCGCCACGCATCAATATTCTTTATGGTGCGAACGGCAGCGGCAAAACAAGCGTACTCGAAGGCATCCACCTGCTGGGTCTTGCCCGCTCGTTTCGTAGCGCGCGCTTGCTGCCGGTCATCCAGTACGAACAGCAGAGCTGTACCCTGTTTGGCCAGGTGAGCCTGGCGGACGGTCGACAGAGCAATCTTGGGGTTTCACGGGATCGTCAGGGCGACTTTCAGATTCGCATCGACGGGCAGAATGCGCGCAGTGCGGCGCAGCTTGCCGAAACCTTACCGTTGCAGCTGATCAATCCGGACAGCTTCCGTCTGCTGGAAGGCTCGCCGAAAATTCGCCGGCAGTTCCTAGATTGGGGAGTGTTCCACGTGGAACCTCGTTTCTTGCCCGCCTGGCAACGCCTGCAGAAGGCCCTCAAGCAGCGGAACTCGTGGCTGCGCCGTGGTACACTTGATGCCGTTTCTCAAGCGGCCTGGGATCGTGAGTTGTGCCTGGCCAGCGACGAAATTGATGGTTATCGGCGGTCCTATATACAGCAACTCAAGCCTGTTTTCGAGCAGACGCTGAGAGAGTTGGTTGCGCTCGAAGGACTGACGTTGAGCTACTACCGGGGGTGGGATAAAGAACGTCCCCTTAGTGAAGTGCTCACGTCATCGTTGTTGCGTGACCAGCAGATCGGGCATACCCAATCTGGCCCGCAACGAGCAGATCTGAGGTTGAGGCTTGGCGCCCACAACGCAGCGGACATCTTGTCCCGCGGCCAACAGAAGTTGGTGGTGTGTGCCCTACGGATCGCTCAGGGACATTTGGTTGATCAGGCCAAGCGTGGTCAATGCATCTATCTGGTGGATGACTTGCCGTCAGAACTGGATGAGCAGCATCGCCGCGCCTTGTGCCGTTTGTTGGAAGATTTGAACTGCCAGGTATTCATCACCTGTGTAGACCATGAATTGTTGAGCGATGGCTGGCAAACGGATACGCCGGTTTCCATGTTCCACGTGGAACATGGACGTATCACCCAGACCTCGACCACCAGGAGTGAAGCATGAGCGAAAACCAAACGTACGACTCCAATAACATTAAGGTCCTCAAGGGCCTGGATGCCGTACGCAAGCGGCCTGGCATGTACATCGGTGACACCGATGATGGCAGCGGTCTGCACCACATGGTCTTCGAGGTGGTCGATAACTCCATCGACGAAGCCCTGGCGGGGCATTGCAGCGAGATCACCATCACCATCCACCCGGATGAGTCGATCAGTGTTCGCGATAATGGCCGCGGTATTCCTGTCGATATCCACAAGGAAGAAGGTGTCTCCGCGGCCGAGGTCATCATGACCGTGCTGCACGCCGGTGGTAAGTTCGATGACAACAGCTACAAGGTATCTGGTGGCCTGCACGGTGTGGGTGTCTCGGTCGTCAACGCACTCTCGAAAGAGCTGGTGCTGACCATTCGCCGTAGTGGCAAGATCTGGGAGCAGACCTACGTTCACGGTGTACCGCAAGCGCCGATCGCAGCAGTGGGTGACAGCGATACCACGGGTACGCAGATCCACTTCAAGCCGTCCGAAGAAACCTTCGCCAACATTCACTTCAGCTGGGACATCCTGGCCAAGCGCCTACGCGAACTGTCCTTCCTCAATTCGGGTGTCGGCATCCTGCTGAAGGACGAGCGCACCGCCAAGGAAGAGCTGTTCAAGTACGAAGGCGGTCTGCGCGCATTCGTCGAATACCTGAACGTCAACAAGACGGCCGTGAACCAGGTGTTCCACTTCTCCGTACAGCGTGAGGACGGTGTGGGTGTGGAAGTGGCGTTGCAGTGGAACGACAGCTTCAACGAGAACCTGCTGTGCTTCACCAACAACATTCCTCAGCGTGACGGCGGTACCCACCTGGCAGGCTTCCGCTCGGCGCTGACCCGCAACCTGAACAACTACATCGAGCAGGAAGGTCTGGCCAAGAAGCACAAGGTCGCCACTACCGGTGACGATGCCCGTGAAGGCTTGACCGCAATCATCTCGGTCAAGGTGCCGGACCCGAAATTCAGCTCGCAGACCAAGGACAAGCTGGTCTCCTCCGAAGTGAAAACTGCGGTCGAGCAGGAAATGGGCAAGTACTTCTCGGACTTCCTGTTGGAAAACCCCAACGAAGCCAAGGCTGTGGTCGGCAAGATGATCGACGCTGCCCGTGCCCGGGAAGCGGCGCGTAAAGCCCGTGAGATGACCCGTCGTAAAGGCGCGTTGGATATCGCAGGCCTGCCAGGCAAACTGGCCGACTGCCAGGAGAAGGATCCTGCCCTCTCCGAACTGTACATCGTGGAGGGTGACTCCGCGGGCGGTTCTGCCAAGCAGGGCCGTAACCGCAAGACCCAGGCGATCCTGCCGCTCAAGGGCAAGATCCTCAACGTCGAGAAAGCGCGCTTCGACAAGATGATTTCCTCCCAGGAAGTCGGTACGCTGATCACCGCCCTGGGCTGTGGCATCGGCCGCGAGGAATACAACATCGACAAGCTGCGTTACCACAACATCATCATCATGACCGATGCTGACGTCGACGGTTCGCACATCCGCACCCTGCTGCTGACCTTCTTCTTCCGTCAGTTGCCGGAGCTGGTCGAGCGCGGCTACATCTATATCGCCCAGCCGCCGCTGTACAAGGTCAAGAAGGGCAAGCAGGAGCAGTACATCAAGGACGACGAGGCCATGGAGGAATACATGACCCAATCGGCCCTGGAAGACGCCAGCCTGCACGTCAACGAAGCCGCTCCGGGTCTATCGGGCACTTCCCTGCAGGAGCTGGTCGGTGACTACCGTACCGTGATGAAGACTCTCAAGCGTCTGTCGCGACTGTATCCGATGGAGCTCACCGAGCACTTCGTGTACCTGCCAGGCGTCAGCACCGAGCTGATGGCCAACAAGGCCGAAATGGAAAGCTGGCTGGCCCTGTTCGACGCCCGCCTGAAAACCATGGAAAAGTCCGGCCTGGCCTACAAGACCAGCCTGCGCGAAGACACCGAGCGTCACCTGTGGCTGCCAGAGGTCGAACTGATCTCCCACGGCAATTCCAGCTACATCACCTTCAACCGTGATTTCTTCACCAGCAACGATTACAAGACCGTCACCAGCCTGGGCGACCAGCTGAACAGTCTGCTGGAAGAAGGCGCCTACGTGCAGCGTGGCGAGCGCAAGAAGCCGGTCAGCACCTTCAAGGACGCCTTGAACTGGCTGATGGCCGAAAGCACCAAGCGCCACAGCATTCAGCGCTACAAGGGGCTTGGCGAGATGAATCCGGATCAGCTGTGGGAAACCACCATGGATCCTGAAGTGCGCCGCATGCTCAAGGTGCGTATCGAAGACGCCATCGCCGCGGACCAGATCTTCAACACCCTGATGGGCGACGAAGTGGAACCGCGCCGTGACTTCATCGAGACCAACGCCCTGGCGGTGTCCAACCTCGACGTCTGATACGCGCTAAGCACGTATCGAGCTGCACAAAAAAACCCGGCCTGAGCCGGGTTTTTTATTGCCTATCAATGGTTTAGTGGCCCATCAAGCCCACCAATAGCGGACCATGTGAAAAAACACCGGGGCGGCGAAGCACACCGAATCGAGGCGGTCGAGCATGCCGCCGTGCCCTTCGATCATGTGGCCCCAGTCCTTCACGCCGCGGTCGCGCTTGATCGCCGACATCACCAGGCCGCCGGCAAAGCCGAGCAGACACACCAGCAGGGCAAACAGGCCCGCCTGCCAGAAGGCGAACGGAGTGATCCAGTACAGCGAGGCGCCGACCAGGGTGGCCAGGGCCACGCCACCGAAGAAGCCTTCGACGGTCTTCGAGGGCGACAGGTTGGGCGCGATCTTGCGTTTGCCGGCCAGCTTGCCGCACACGTACTGCAGTACATCGGAGATCTGCACGACGATCACCAGCCAGGCGATCAGCAACAGGTTGCGGCCCTCGTAGCCGGCGATCTCCAGGGTCAGTAGCGCCGGCACGGTGGAGATGCAGTACACCGCGATCATCAGCCCCCACTGCACCTTCGAGGTTCGTTCCAGGAAGCGCGTGGTATCACCGCCCAGGGACGACAGAATCGGCAGCAGCAGAAACACGTAAACCGGAATGAAGATGGCGAACAGGCCGTACCAGCCGATGCCGATCAGCAGGTACTGCATCGGCAGCGCGAAGTAGAAGGCTGCCACCAGCGCCGGGTAGTCACTGCGCCGGGTGGGCGTGAGGGTCATGAACTCGCGCAGGGCGTAGAACGACACGCAGTAGAACAGCACCACCACACCGGTATTGCCGAACAGGAAGGCGAAGCCGATCACCGCCACCATCACCCACCAGGCATTGATGCGCGCGTTGAGGTTGTCGATCACGGCGTGTTGACCAGGGCCGGCGCGCAGTTTCAGCAGCCAGCCGATCAGGCTGGCGAGCAGCAGGATGCCGCCAATGCCGGCGAACAACAGCAAGGTATTGCGATCCATCTCAAACCTCCTCGGGAGCCAGGGCCAGCAGGGCATTACGGGCGCGTTCGAGGAAAGCCTCTTTGCTCTCCTCCTCGCCCATGCCCAGCGGCGCGCCGAAATTCAGGGTGCACAGCAGCGGCAGCGGCAGCGCTCGGCCCTTGGGCATGACCCGGTTGAGGTTGGCGATCCACACCGGGATCACCTCCACATCCGGGCGCGCCTTGGCCAGGTGGTAGAGGCCTGCCTTGAAAGGCAGCAGGCCATCCTCGAGGTTGCGGGTGCCTTCCGGGAAGACGATCAGCGAGTCGCCCTCGCCCAACGCATCGAGCATCGCCTGCAAGGGGTTGGCGTTGGGATCGCTGCGCTGGCGGTCGACCAGCACGCCGTTGAATACCCTCTGGATCAGGAAGCTGCGCAGCGCACCCTTCATCCAGTAATCGGAGCCGGCCACCGGGCGGGTGCGCTTGCGCAGTTCGGCGGGCAGCGATGCCCAGAGCAACACGAAGTCTCCGTGGCTGCTGTGGTTGGCGTAGTAGATGCGCTGCACCGGCTGCGCAGTGCTGCCGAGCCACAGGGCCCGGGCACCGGTGAGCAGCCGCGCACCTGAGGTGATGAAAAAGGCGACCAGCGAGGCGAGCATGATGAAGTCCTTATCCGAATCGAATATGTGAGAGCCACGGCATCAACACGATGGCCGCCAGGGCGACCACTAACTGCAGGACCAGCCACAGCCCCTGCAGACGTAGCAGGCGTAGGGCGCCCTGGCTGCGTTGTTCCCAGGAGCGCGCTGGCTCGGCCTTGCGGCCCAGCCCGAGCAGCGCCTGATCGAGCTCGGTGGTACGCCGCTCGAGCTGCTCGGGCGCGGCAGCCAGGGTGGCGAACAGCTCGGCATCGAGGGCGACGCGCAAGGCGTAGTATTTCTGGATCAGGCCGCAAAGCAGCAGCGCGATGCAAACCGCCGCGCCCGTGCTGAGCGCCATGAAACCGAGCAGCGGGCCCAGGCCGATGACCAGTGCGAGCAAGGTCAGCGCGCCCGACAAGCGATCGAGGGCTTTGCCCCGGCGCAGCAGCCCGGCAACCAGCTGCAGTTGCATTTCACTGGCCATGTAGTGTGCCTCCCACGGTGGATATCGAGTGGCTTAAAACGCCTTCCAAGGCCTGTAGGTGCGCATAGCCGAGCACGACCTGTGGGCGAGCCTGGCGCAGCCTTGAAACGGCCTCTGCGACGCTCCTGCAGCGGCCGCTGTGTAGCAGCCAGGCGGCGATGGCGGTGGCACTGCGTGAATAGCCCAGGGCACAGCACACCAGTACCGGCCCTTGACGGCGCAGATCTTCGATGGCCACTGCCGCCTGCAGGCAATGTTCACTGCTCGGCGTGATCAGATCGAGGCTCGCCAGTTCGCGGTAGACTTTGCCTTCCACCCGACACGGCAGCTCGGCACACAGGTCGGCGATGGCTGCGAACGCCCGCCCTTCCCCCTTGCCGGGAATGCGCCCGAGCCAGACGCCGTCGGCCACTTCGTCGGCCTGCGGATGCTTGCGGCTCCAGGCCCGCGAGTTGATCCAGGCACCCAGCAGATAGGGTGCCAACAGCCAGCTGCTGGCAGCGCTGAGGCGGCCGTCCGCGCGCTTCTGAAAACCCTTGGCACCGAACAGTGCATAGTTCAACGCGACCATCAGCAGCGACAGGGCCGGCCACAGCAGCCACAAGACGAAACCGCCGAAATGGATCGCCAGGGCGCTGCACAGGGCTGCCCCAAAGGCGTAGCGCAGAGCCAGCCGCCAGCGCTTCGGGTCGCGTGCCAGGCGCCAGGCAAACAACGGGCTACGCCCTTCGCTGGGCCACAGCCACAGGCACAGGAAGCCGGCGAGCATGCCGGTCGGTACGTCGATGAAATGGTGTTGCCAAGTCGTCAGCACCGACAGGCCGATCAGCCAGAACCAGATGTGCACGACAGCACGCCAAAGGCCGCTGGCGTGCTGGGCAAAGCATGCCCAGAGCACCACCAGCAGGGTGATATGCAGCGATGGCGCCTGGTTGAAGGGCTTGTCGAAACCCATCAGCACGTCGAACATCATGCCGAACAGCCCATCCAGCGCTGGCCGGTCGAAGGTGAAACGTAGCGGCCAGAGCAGGAAGCAGGTGATGCAGATCACCTGCGCGGTGAGCAGTCGCAGGCCGAGGCGATCCACCGCGGCACGGGTGGCCGGTAGCAGGAAGGCCAGGCCGTAGAGCAGGTCGATCGACCAGTAGGGAATGATCGTCCACGGCCACAGGGGAATCAGCCGCTCCCAGCCGAACAACAGGCTGCCGACGTCGTCACGCTGGCCGGTGAACCAGTTGGCGAAGCCATAGGTGCCGAAGAACAGTGGCGCGAGCAGTAGCAGCCAGAGTACGCCGCGCTTCCATAATCCGCGTTCGCGGACGACCGCGGCGGGCGCCATCAGGACACCCGCTGCGCCAGGGACACGCTGAAGATACCCCACTCATCGACGCGCTGGGTCAGCTTGCGAAAGCCTGCCGCCGCGACCAGCTGATCCATCTCCGCCTGGCTGCGCCGGCGCATCACCCAGGCCTCGTCGCCCCTGTGGCTGGTCAGCGCGCGGGCGATCAGTTCCAGCTGCGGGTGCCACGGTTGACCGGTGTAGATCAGGTAGCCGCCCTCTTCCACCGCTGCCGCGAGACCTGCCAGGGAGTCGCCGACCATCGCATTGCTGGCGAACAATTCATACAGGCCGGAGACCACCGCCAGGGTAGGTTTCGGCTCGAGCGCGGCCAGATCGGCCTGGTCGAAGGCATCGCCTTTGACGAAGCGGGCGATGCCACCCAGGCCCTTCTGCTCGATCAGCGCCGCGCCGTCGCGCACGTTGATATCGCTGTAATCACGCAGCAGGATCGAATCCGGTTTGTCGCTGCCCTGCTCCAGCGCTTCGAGAATGTAACGGCCATGCCCGGCAGCGATATCGACGATGCGCACTGGGCGGCTCTGTTCGCGCAGCTTGCCCATGGCCAGGCGCAGCAGCTCTTCGGCGTGCACCTTGCGCTGGCGAATGCCCCGCCAGCCGATGGAGTTCAGGTAGTTGCGATCGATCAGCCGGCCAATCGGCGAGCTGCCGGTTGGCGTGTTGCGGTACACGTAATCCAGGGTGCTGCCCGAGTCGAAGCCGGTCTCGAAACCCAGCTTCACGCCTGCAGACACACTGCTGCCCAGGCGCATGCTGGCCCGCGTGGCGCGCCAGTAGAGATCGCGCGGCGAGTTCTTCGGCAGCGGCGCCGCCAGTTCCTCGGCTTCGGCACAGCTCCAGCCCAGGCGGTCGGCTTCCAGAAGAGACGGACGCTGCAACGGCTGCTCGAAGGCGTTGAGCACGAAGCGGCGAATGCGGCTCAGCGCATGAGCACGGTCACGCTCGCCCAGGGTGTCGTGGAAGAACCCGGGCAGGATGTGCATTTCCTTGTCCAGGCTGCCCAGGCGCTGGAAGAACTGCTCCTGGGGTTTGCGGTGCACCACGAAATCGCTGCCGGAGATCAGCAGCTGGGTGGGAATCTGAATCGCCTGGGCATCGGCGACCACGCGCTCGGCGGCGTCGTACAGGCCCAGCAGCATGTTCACCGAAATGGCGCGGGTGATCAGCGGGTCGTTGTCGAACGAGGCGATGCGTTGCGGGTCGTGGCTGAGGAACTTGGCTTTGACGTAACTGTTGACGAAGAAATTGCCGCGCCAGGCGCGCATCAGCTTCAGGCCCGGACGCGCGAACGGCACGTACAGCTTGACCTTGAACGCCGGCGAGGCGAGCACCAGCGCGCGGATCTTCGGCGCGTAATCGTGGGCCCAGGTAGAGACGACGACCGCGCCAACACTTTGTGCCAGTACCACCATGTCCCCGGTATCGAGGCCATACGTAGCGGCGATATGGTCGATAAAGGTCTGCACGTCGCGCACGCTGGTGGCGAAGCTCGGACTGTCGCCCCGCTCCCCCGGCGATTCGCCGTGGCCGCGGGCATCCCAGGCGAAGAAATCGAAGCCCTGCAGGCCCAGCTCTTCGACCAGATGGGCCATGCGCCCGCCGTGCTCATGGCCGCGGTGGAACATGACGATGGCGCGACGGCCTGCGTTGGACTGCACATCGGCAGCGGGCCAATGGCGGTAGAACAGGCTGACGCCGTCGTGGGTCGTGAAGGTGTTGGAGCGAACTTCAGTCATCAATGCATTCCTATTGCGCAGAAGAAGACGCTTGCGCCAGACCCTGGCGTACGCGGTTGAACAGCGTGTACAACAGCAGCGCGGTGATGACCGCAAGAATCGGATTGATCCAGCTCAGCGGCAGCAGCGTGGTCGCCACACCAGCGCCGAGCACGCCAAAGCAGAAGGCGCGGTCGCTCTTGCCCATCGGCCCGTCATAGCGGCGCGAGGCGCCCACCATCGGCCCCATGACGCCGGCGTATTCACTGATCAGCGCGAACAGCACCAGCACCACCACCAGCGTTGGCGACACGCCCGGCAGCAAGGCAAAGGGCAGGAATAACGCGGCATCGGCGATCACGTCGCACAGCTCGTTGAGGTAGGCGCCGAGGGTCGATTGTTGACCAAACTCTCGGGCCAGCATGCCGTCCACGGCGTTGAGCGCCATGCGCAGGATCATCCACAGCGGGATCAACGCGAACAGCCAGAGGCGATCGGCAAAGAAGGCCAGTAGCAGGCCAATCAGCACCGAAACGATGGCCGCGCTGAGCGTCACCTGGTTGGCAGTTACGCCACGGTCGAAGAGGCGCTGCACCAGGGGGCGCAAGAGGTTCTGAAAGCGTGGTTTCAGCTGGTAGATCGAAAGCATGTTACGAACTCCGTTTCGCCATGTTTCTAGGTTTTTGGCTGGTCGCCAGCTTAGCCGGTCAGGCACCTGCTAAGCGATACGCCAACGTGAACATTGTCATGTGCCACGGAAAAACTTATGCCCAATTTATCGACAGATCGGGTACCGATAAAAATCCTTATTTATCAGTAAATTGGGAGCGTAAATTCAATTAAAAAGGAAATTGCTCAACAGGTTATCCACAGATAGGCCGGCTTAGGCAAGATCGTTGGCGGTTTCCACTGCTTCGGCTTGTGGGCTGAGGGCACCGATTTCACACTGGGCCCGGCTGACCCATTCGAAGGCCCGGTCGTTGAGCTTGGCGATCGCCCGTGGGCCCTCGCCTTCTGCATACATGGCCGGGCCGATCACCACCTGCACCACGCCCGGTTTCTTGCTCCAGCCGTCCTTCGGCCAGAACTGCCCGGCGTTGTGGGCAATCGGCAGCACCGGCAGGTTGCTGTTCACAGCCAGGGCGGTGCCGCCCCGGGAGAACTTGCCGATCTGGCCGTCCGGGATGCGTGTGCCCTCCGGGAAAACCAGTACCCAGGCGCCCTGCTCCAGGCGCGTGCGGCCTTGTTGGGCCAGTTGCTTGAGCGCGGCCTTGGGGTTGCTGCGGTCGATGGCGATGGGTTTGAGCATGGCCAGCGCCCAGCCGAAGAACGGCACGTACATCAGCTCGCGCTTGATCACCTGGCTCAGCGGCTCGAAGTAGGCGCACAGGAAGAAGGTCTCCCAGGTGCTCTGGTGCTTGGCGAGGATCACGCAGGGACGCTCGGGGATGTTTTCTTCGCCGCGGATCTCGTAGCTGATGCCGGCGATCACTTTCGCCAGCCACACCGCGCAGCGGCACCAGGCCTGTACCACGAAGCGATAGCGCGCGCGGAACGGCAGGAACGGCGCGACGAACACACTGATGATGCACCAGACGAACGAGCTGGAAGACAGCAACAGGTAGAAAAGGAAGGTTCTGAGGAACTGCACTGTCGACATGTGAGCGATTACCGTAGCAGGCCTGGCCTGCGCTATCAGGAGAGAAGCTGGGCAGCCACGGCTGCCAGGTCATCGAATACCAGGGTGCCCGCAGGCAGTGCCTTGGCCAGGGTGCGTTGGCCCTTGCCGGTTTTCACCAGCACCGGCTGACAATCGACGGCTTGCGCCGTTTCCAGGTCACTGGCGCTGTCGCCGACGAACCAGATTCCGCTCAACGGTACGCCGTAGTGTTCGCCGATCTGGCGCAGCATGCCGGGCTTGGGCTTGCGGCACTCGCAGCCCTCGTCCGGCCCGTGGGGGCACTGCACGATCAGACCTACTTCACCGCCCTGCTCGGCTACCAGCTCACGCAAGCGCGCATGCATGGCTTGCAGCACGCTCAGCGGATAATAGCCGCGGGCGATGCCGGACTGGTTGGTGGCCACGGCCACGGTCCAGCCGGCCTTGCTCAGCGCAGCCATGGCCTCGATGGAGCCGGGGATCGGAATCCACTCCTCGAGGCTTTTGATATAGGCGTCGGAGTCATGATTGATGACCCCGTCGCGGTCCAGAATGATCAGCTTCATAGCGGCAAGTCCCAAGCTTCAAGCCGCAAGCCAGAGCCGCTCACTTGCAGCTGGAGGCTTGCAGCTCGCGGCTGTTTTCAGCCCAGTACCGAGATATCGGCGACACCCAGGAACAGGCCTCGCAGACGGGCCAGCAGCGCATAGCGGTTGGCACGTACCTTGGGGTCTTCGGCGTTGACCATGGCGTTCGCGAAGAAGTCATCCACCGGCGTACGCAGCGAGGCCAGTTGGGCCAGCGCCTCGCGGTACTGGCGCGACTGCGCCAGTGGCTGCACGGCGTTGTCGGCTTTCTGGATGGCGGCGTTCAGGGCGAACTCGGCCGGCGTATCGAAGTAATGGGCTTCGATGCTGCTGGCGATCTGGCCGTCGGCCTTGCTCAGCAGGTTGGACACGCGCTTGTTGGCGGCGGCCAGGGCGTCGGCTTCGGGCAGCGTGCGGAAGGCCTGCACGGCCTGCACGCGCTGGTCGAAGTCCAATGGCGACATCGGGTTCACTGCACGCACGGCCTGGTAGACCGATACGTCCACGCCTTCGTCTTCGTAGCGCGCACGCAGGCGGTCGAAAATGAACTCCAGCACCTGCGGGGCCAGGCCGGCGGCCTTGACCTTGCCGCCGTACTGGCGCACGGCGAACTCGACGGTGGCGCCCAGATCCAGCTCCAGACCCTTCTCGATCAGGATGCGCAGCACGCCCAGGGCGGCACGGCGCAGCGCGTAGGGGTCCTTGCTGCCGGTGGGCAGCATGCCGATACCGAAGATACCGACCAGGGTGTCCAGCTTGTCAGCCAGGGCTACCGCTGCACCGGTCAGGGTGCTTGGCAGCTCGGCGCCGGCACCGCGCGGCATGTATTGCTCGTTCAGGGCCAGGGCGACGTCTTCCGGCTCGCCGTCGTTCAGGGCGTAGTAGTAACCGGCGACGCCCTGCATCTCCGGGAACTCGCCGACCATTTCACTGGCCAGGTCGCACTTGCTCAGCAGGCCGGCGCGGGCGCCACGCTTGGCGTCGCCGCCGATGCGCCCGGCGATGAAGCCGGCCAGGGCGGAAATACGCTGGGCCTTGTCGTAGACGGTGCCGAGCTGGGCCTGGAACACCACGTTGGCCAGGCGCTGATTGAAGGCTTCCAGCGGCTGCTTCTTGTCCTGCTTGAAGAAGAACTCGGCGTCGGTGAGGCGTGGGCGTACCACTTTCTCGTTGCCGGAGACGATCTGCGCCGGATCCTTGCTCTCGACGTTGGCCACGGTGATGAAGCGCGGCAGCAGCTTGCCGTTGGCATCGAGCAGGCAGAAGTATTTCTGGTTGTCCTGCATGGTGGTGATCAGCGCTTCCTGGGGCACTTCCAGGAAACGTTCCTCGAAGGAGCAGACCAGCGGCACCGGCCATTCGACCAGGGCGCTGACTTCGTCGAGCAGCGCCGGCGGCACGATAGCGGTGCCCTGCTGCTCGGCGGCCAACTGTTCGATGCGCTTGGCGATTTGCTCGCGGCGCTCGGCGGCGTCGGCGATCACGTAGGCGGCGCGCAGCTCCTGGGCGTACATGGCCGGCGCGGAGATACGCACTTCATGGTTGGCATGGAAGCGGTGGCCGCGGGAGAAGCGGTTGGCCTTCTGGGCGAGGATTTCGCAGTCGACGATCTGGTCGCCGAACAGCATCACCAGCCACTGGCTCGGGCGGACGAATTCGGTCTTGCGGGCGCCCCAGCGCATGCGCTTGGGAATCGGCAGCTCGTTCAGCGAGTTTTCCACGATGCCGGGCAGCAGCGTGTAGGCACGCTGGCCAGGGATGTGCTGGCTGAACTTCAGCTTCGGCCCGCTCTGGTCGATGGCCGCAAGCTCCACGCCGCACTTCTTGGCGAAGCCCAGGGCGGCCTGGGTCGGGTTGCCCTCGGCGTCGAAGGCAGCCTGCACGGGCGGGCCGTCGAGGTTGACGGTGCGGTCCGGCTGTTCGGTGGCCAGTTGCTCGACCAGCACGGCCAGGCGACGCGGCGCGGCGTAGTAACGCGCACCGCTGTAGCTCAGGCCGGCGGCCTTGAGGCCTTTTTCGACCCCGGCGAGAAAGGATTCGCCAAGGGTTTTCAGGGCTTTGGGTGGCAGCTCTTCGGTGCCCAGTTCAACCAGAAAATCGAGCGCACTCATTCTGCTGCCTCCAGCTTGGCCAGTACTTCATCACGCAGATCGGGGGCGGCGAGCGGGAAGCCCAGGCGGCGACGGGCCTGCAGATAACTCTGCGCCACGGCGCGGGCCAGGGTGCGCACGCGCAGGATGTACTGCTGGCGCGCGGTCACCGAAATGGCGCGGCGGGCGTCCAGCAGGTTGAAGGTATGCGAAGCCTTGAGGACCATCTCGTAGGTCGGCAGCGGCAGCTCCAGCTCGATCAGGCGGTTGGCTTCGCTCTCGTAGAAATCGAACAGCTCGAACAGCTTCTCGACGTTGGCGTGCTCAAAGTTGTAGGTCGATTGCTCCACTTCGTTCTGGTGGAACACGTCGCCATAGGTCACCTTGCCGAACTGGCCGTCGGTCCATACCAGGTCGTAGACCGAGTCGACGCCCTGCAGGTACATGGCCAGGCGCTCGAGGCCGTAGGTGATCTCGCCGGTGACCGGGTAGCACTCGATGCCGCCGACTTGCTGGAAGTAGGTGAACTGAGTGACTTCCATGCCGTTTAGCCAGATTTCCCAGCCCAGACCCCAGGCGCCGAGGGTCGGCGATTCCCAGTTGTCTTCGACGAAACGGATATCGTGCACTTCAGGATCGAGGCCGATGGCCTTCAGCGAACCGAGGTACAGCTCCTGGAAGTTTTCCGGGTTGGGCTTGAGCACCACCTGGAACTGGTAGTAGTGCTGCAGGCGGTTGGGGTTCTCGCCGTAGCGGCCGTCGGTCGGTCGACGCGATGGCTGCACGTAGGCGGCGTTCCAGGTTTCCGGGCCGATGGCACGCAGGAAGGTGGCGGTGTGGAAGGTACCGGCGCCCACTTCCATGTCATAGGGTTGCAGTACCACACAGCCTTGCTCGGCCCAGTATTGTTGCAGGGCGAGGATCAGGTCCTGGAAGGTGCGCACGGCAGGCGTTGTCTGGCTCACGAAAAATTCACCTGTTGGGGCTGCGACAGAAAGCCGGGGAGTATACCCGAAGCAAGGCGCAGGCCGCATGCGGCGCCGCGTTGACTGATAAAGTGCGGCGCCGCAGAGCACACCCTGTGGATATCCTCGCCACCTCGGTGAATGTGGCGCCAGCCAGACCCGAACCTTCCTGCGACAACTCCCTGCCCTTGTGGGAGCGGGCGGGGACGCCTAGCCAATGCCCACGAAATCACGGCCATGGGCCGTTCCACAGGGGTGGCGGGTCGCCTCTCACTCGGCGTAACCACCCAGCTTTTGTGGGAGCGCGCCATGCGCGCGAAACGGTCATCAGCGTTTCGGCGGGAAGCCTGTTGGTCGAGCGCCATATGGCCCCCGGGGTTCACCCAGGCTACAGGCGCTGATAGTCCGCGGTTATAGTCTGCCCTCGCCCCTCACCGAGCCGACTGCCATGCCCCGCTGTTTCTGGTGTAACGACGATCCACTGTATCAGGCCTATCACGACAGGGAATGGGGCGTGCCGTCGCGCGATCGCCAGCACCTGTTCGAGATGCTGTTGCTCGAAGGGGCCCAGGCCGGGTTGTCGTGGATTACCGTGCTGAAAAAGCGCGAGCGCTACCGTGAAGTGCTGTTCGGCTTCGATGCCGAGCGGCTGGCGGCGATGAGCGACGACTACATCGAAACCCTGATGCAGGACCCCGGCATCATCCGCAACCGTCTCAAGCTGCAGGCCGCGCGCAAGAATGCCCAGTCCTGGCTGCGCCTCGACGATCCGGTGGCGCTGCTCTGGTCGTTCGTTGGTGGCCAGCCGAAGATCAATCACTTTGCCGGCCGCGGCGACGTGCCGGCGGCCACCCCCGAAGCCGAAGCCATGAGCAAGGCGTTGAAAAAGGCCGGCTTCACCTTTGTCGGGCCGACCATCTGCTACGCCTTCATGCAGGCCACCGGCATGGTCATGGACCACACCCGCGACTGCGATCGCTACGCACAACTGCAAACGGAGAAGCAGCCATGAGCACCACCATCGACACCCTCGAACAACTCCAGGCGCTGTACGGCGTGCCCCATGAGCGCTCGCTGCGCAAGGAACTGACGTACCTGAGCGCGCCTTATCAGGCCCTGGTGGCCGCCTCGCCGTTCGTGGTGCTGGCTACCCATGGCCCGGACGGGCTGGACTGCTCGCCGCGCGGTGATGCGCCAGGTTTTGCGCGGATTCTCGATGAGCACACCCTGCTGCTGCCGGATCGCCCGGGCAACAATCGCATCGACAGCCTGCGCAACATCATCCACGACCCGCACGTGGCGCTGCTGTTCCTGATTCCCGGGGTGGGCGAAAGCTTTCGGGTCAACGGCCGCGCGACCATAACGCTGGAACCCGAGTTGCTGGCGCTGTGCGAGGCGCAGGGCAAGCTGCCACGCAGCGTGCTGCGCATCAGTGTCGACACCTGCTATTTCCAGTGCTCCAAGGCGGCAGTGCGTTCCGGTCTGTGGGCGGCCGATCGGCAGGTCGAGCGAGCCAGTCTGCCGTCAGCCGGCGAGCTGCTGAAAGCGGTGATGGACCCGCAATTCGACGTCCAGGCCTATGAGCAGCAGCTGCAGGAGCGTCTCAAAACCCAGCTTTATTGAACGTTTCGTCGTTTCTGATCGTGAATGTAACAGTCAGGGCCGGCCCTGGACGGTTACAATACGCGCCCTTTTTATCGGGAGCTGCTTGTGGAAAAGCTCAAAGGCGCGCTGGTGGTCGGATCCCTGCGCTTGTTCGCCCTCCTACCCTGGCGTGCGGTGCAGTCGCTCGGCGCAATGATCGGCTGGTTGATGTGGAAGTTGCCCAACGGCTCCCGTGACATCGTGCGCATCAACCTGGCCAAGTGCTTTCCGGAACTGACTGCCGCCGAGCACGACAAGCTGGTTGGCCGCAGTTTGATGGACATCGGCCGCACCCTCACCGAGAGCGCCTGCGCCTGGGTGTGGCCGGCGCACAAGTCCCTGGCCCGTGTGCGCGAAGTCGAAGGCCTGGAAGTGCTCGAAGCTGCTCTGGCCTCCGGCAAGGGCGTGGTCGGCATCACCAGCCACCTGGGCAACTGGGAAGTGCTCAACCACTTCTACTGCTCGCAGTGCAAACCGATCATTTTCTACCGCCCGCCCAAGCTCAAGGCGGTCGATGACCTGCTGCGCGAGCAGCGCGTGCAACTGGGCAACCGTGTCGCGCCTTCGACCAAGGAAGGCATCCTCAGCGTCATCAAGGAAGTGCGCAAGGGCGGCGCCGTGGGTATCCCCGCCGACCCGGAACCGAGCCTGTCGTCCGGCATGTTCGTACCCTTCTGCGGCACCACCGCGCTGACCAGCAAGTTCGTGCCGGGCATGCTCGCCGGCGGCAAGGCCGTCGGCGTGTTCCTGCATGCCCTGCGCCTGGAAGACGGCTCCGGCTACAAGGTGATCCTCGAAGCTGCGCCGGACGGCATGTACAGCGACGACACCTACACCGCCGTGGCGGCCATGAGTGGTGTGGTCGAGAAGTACGTGCGCGCCTACCCCAGCCAGTACATGTGGAGCATGAAGCGCTTCAAGAAACGCCCCGATGGCGAAGAGCGCTGGTACTGAAACCGGCGGCGCCTCGCAACATGGCGCCGCTGCGCTGGCGCGGGTTCGGCGATTTGAGTTATTAACAGGGCACATTTTTCTCGAGGCTGTCAGGACATGTCCGCCAACCAGCGTCAGCACCCCCGTACCCCGATGAAGTGCCGCATCAAGATCTGCCACCCGAGCTTCGGTGAGCTGGTCGCCCAGACCCGCGATCTTTCCGATGGCGGCGTGTACGTCAAGCACGAGGCCCTGGCTGCGCTTGAGCCTGGTACCCGGGTGACCGGCCAGGTGCAGGACCTGCCCATCGAGGCGCCGATCCTGGAGATGGAGGTCATGCGCGTCACTCCCGAGGGTGTGGGGCTGCGCTTTATCCGCGACTGAATCCAACGGGCCGGCGCCCTGCTCCGCCGGCCTCGTTCGTTGTGCCTACAGCTTGGCCTTCACCGCCGCCAGACCATCGCCGCCGTCACGGGTTTTCACCCCTTCCAGCCAGCCGTCCAGCACCTGTGGGTTGGCCTTGATCCAGTTCTTGATCGCCGTGGCATTGGCCACTTTGCGGTTGAGTACGTCGTCCATGATGGTGTTCTCCATCTCCTGGGTGAACTTCAGGTTGGTCAGCAGTTTGCCCACGTTCGGGCATTCGGCAACAAAGCCCTTGCGCGCCAGGGTATTCACCGAGCCGGTGCTGCCGAAGAATTTCTCGCCACCCTTGAGGTACTGCATGTCGAACTGCACGTTCATCGGGTGCGGCGTCCAGCCGAGGAACACCACGAACTGGCCGCGTTTCTCGGCGCGGCCGACCTGCACCAGCATGGCCTGCTCACTGGACTCCACCAGCTGCCAGTCACCGAGGCCGAATTCGTTGTTGGCGATCATCTGGCGGATGTAGTCGTTTGCCGGCGAGCCGGAGCCGATGCCGTAGATCTTCTTGCCGAAGCGGGCGGCGAATTTGTCCAGGTCCTTGAAGTCCTGTACGCCCTCTTCGTAGGCGTAGGTCGGCACGGCGAGGGTGTATTCGGTGCCGCCGAGGTTCTCCACCACCTTGTCGATCTGCCCGCTGGCCACGTAGCGGTCATAGTCATGCTGGCCGGCCGGCATCCAGTTGCCGAGAAACACGTCGACCTGACCTTTCTGCAGGCCGGCGAAGATGATCGGCACGGCCAGGGTACGGGTCTGCGGTTTGTAGCCCAGGCCATCGAGCAGCAGGCTGGCGATGCCATTGGTGACCGCGATGTCGCTCCAGCCCGGGTCGGCCAGGCTGACACTGGCGCATTTGGCGTTTTCCGCCTGGGCGTACAGGCTGGCGCTCAGGGCCAGCAGGCTGGCGGCAATCACGGTCTTGAAGGGCTTCATCGGCGGTGTCCTTGTACGTGAGGGAGCCGTAACCCTAGCAGATGAAGGGGGGATTTTTGCGACTGTTGCAGAGCGCCTGAAACGCATACCGTTCGTCGCTCGAGATGAGCAGAATTGAACCCATCGCTGTCACGGGCTGTCCGTCCACAGGACGTGCGGAGCACTCTCATATTTCATTGTTTAGGTTGCAAGTGGCTGATTCAGGAAAGGATTCACGGCGGCTTGGCTTGCGTCTCTTTCTTTCTGGGTCAACGAATTGAATAAATTTATCGTCTCTCTGATTTTAGGCAGCACCCTTTTATGTGCTGCGGCTGGCAATGCATCCGCCAGCTTCCGGGTTCACCTACAGGACGGCAGCAGCCGTATCGTCGCCCCTGCCAAGCCCGATCCGAATTCCTCCCAGGCTGTCGTCAACCGCGCACTGAGCGCGCTGGGCACACCCTATCGCTGGGGCGGCACCAGCCCCGATCACGGCTTCGATTGCAGCGGCCTGGTCAAATACGCCTTCAAGCAGGTCGATGACCTCGACCTGCCGCGCACCTCCCGTGGCCTCGCCCGTTTTGACGGCCCCAAGGTGTCCAAGGGTGATCTGGAACCTGGCGACCTGCTGTTCTTCCGCCTTCGCGGGCGCAGCGTCGATCATGTGGCCATCTACCTGGGCAACGACCGCTTCATTCATGCACCACGTCGCGGCACCAACGTGCGCATCGACAAGCTCAGCGACGGCTACTGGAAAAAGCACTTCCAGCTGGCCCGCCGGGTGATGCCCGAAGGCGCGCAGCTGGCGAGTAACGGCTGAAGGGAACGGCGAACGACTGTTATGTGGCGAAAGCGGCCGGTCGGCCGCTTTGCCTTTTTGGTGCTCCTCATTCCACAGAATTATCAGGCGGCACCAATCGCCCCTTCAGGAGGCCGAGCGGAATCGTTGTGGAGAGGGTTGAGCGACATGGATGTCGCGAGAGCCGTGATGGGCCAGGGACGGCCCTTCGCGGCGGGCCCTCGGAACAATGATGGAGCGAGGGAACCCCAGCGAAGCTGGGGCCGTATGCCGGGGCTAGACCTTTTGGTTTCTTTTGGCGGGGCCGGCCATCCGGGCGATGCCAAAAGAAACCCGCTCGACAGAGCGGAACCGAACGTATCCACAACGCGATAACGCTGGCAAACCACAGGTCACGCATAGCGCGTGGAACGTAAAGAGCTCGCGGCTAAAGCTCCTCCTACGAATTACGCGAACGACCGCTTCTGCCTTCTAAGCGTCACCAATCAAAGAGGCTCTTGATCCGCCGGGCGGACTGTCGCAAGTGCAGCCCAGGCAGTACACTGCGCGCCGCTTCCAGCCATGTCGGCTGAGGCAATGGGTTCCCTAACCCCATTTCCCGAAAAAGGACATCCAATGACCCTGCTCCCTGCATCGGTCAGTCGCACCGTATTGGCTGCGCTGATCGCGTTTCACATCCTCATCATCATCGCCAGCAACTACCTGGTGCAGCTGCCGATGACCGTCTTTGGCTGGCACACCACCTGGGGCGCGTTCAGCTTCCCGTTCATCTTTCTGGCCACCGACCTCACCGTCCGCCTGATCGGCAAACACGCCGCGCGCGTGGTGATTGCTCGCGTCATGCTGCCGGCGCTGGTCGCCTCCTACATCGTTTCGGTGCTGTTCCATGAAGGCGCGTTCGGTGGCGTTGCGGCGCTGGGCGAATTCAACCTGTTCGTGTTCCGCATCGCCCTGGCCAGCTTCCTGGCCTATGTGCTCGGGCAGCTGCTCGACATCCAGGTATTCGACCGCCTGCGCAAGCTCAAGCACTGGTGGGTCGCCCCGGCCGCCTCCAGCGTGTTCGGCCAGGCCATGGACACCCTGGCGTTCTTCTCCATCGCCTTCTGGCAGAGCAGCGACCCCTTCATGGCTGCCAACTGGGTGGAAATCGCCATGGTGGATTACGTGATCAAGCTGGCGGTCAGCCTGGCGCTGTTCGTGCCGCTGTACGGCATGCTGCTTAGCGCCATCGTGCGCCGGGTACCGCAGCGCACCGTGCTGAACTGAGGCAGGCACGAACTAAAACGCCGGACCCCCTACGGGAGTCCGGCGTTTTTCGTTGCCTGGCGGGTGGTTCAGCGCGACGGCATGGCCAGCGGCAACGCCTGCAAGCGCGACAGGTGCAGGGCCACGGCCAGGGATATCAACAGCAGCGAGCCGATGAACAGGCCCAGGCCATCCCAGCCGCCAGCCTGCCAGAACACCCCGCCCAGGGTGCCGGCGACACTGGAGCCCAGGTAGTAGCAGAACAGATACAGCGACGACGCCTGGCCCTTCGCCTGGGTGGCGCGGCGGCCGATCCAGCTGCTCGACACCGAGTGGGCGCCGAAGAAGCCGAAGGTGAACAGCAGCATGCCGACCAGGATCACCGGCAGCACGTCGAACAGGGTCAGCACCAGGCCAGCCAGCATCAGGCCGATCACCGCCCAGAGCACCTTGCGGCGACCCAGCTTGTCGGCCAGGGCGCCGACCTGGGCGGAGCTGTAGATGCCCGACAGGTAGACGATCGACAGCAGGCCGATGCTGGTCTGGTCGAGCTTGAAGGGGGCTTCGATCAGCCGGTAACCGATGTAGTTGAATAGCGTCACGAAGGCGCCCATCAGCAGGAAACCCTGTAGGAACAGCCATGGCAGGCCGGCATCGCGGAACTGCAAGGTGTAGCCCTGCAGCAGGCTGCGCGGGCGCAACGAGCGGGGCCGGAAGTTGCGCGATTCCGGCAGCAGGCGCCAGAACGCCGCGCCGGCCAGCAGGCCTAGGCCGCCAAGGGTGCCGAGTACCGCGTGCCAGGACATGAAGTCCACCAGCACGCCACTGAGCAGCCGGCCGCTCATGCCACCGATGGCGTTACCACCGATATACACGCCCATGGCCAGGCCCAGGTGCAGCGGGTCGATTTCCTCGCTCAGGTAGCTCATGGCCACCGCGGCCAGGCCGCTGAGGGCCAGGCCGACCAGCGCGCGCATCACCAGCACGCCTTCCCAGGTCGGCATCAGCGCGCTGCCGACGGTGAACACGGCGGCGGCGAGCAGCGAAACGACCATCACCGGCTTGCGCCCGAGCGCGTCGGACAGTGGCCCGGTTATCAACAGGCCAACGGCCAGGGTGATGGTGGAGACCGAGAGGATCAGGCTGCTTTGTGCGGCGCTGAGATCAAACTGCTGTGCCAGCATCGGCATCATCGGCTGCACGCAATAGAGCAGCGCGAAGGTGGCGAAACCTCCTGAACACATGGCGAGAATGGTGCGCAGAAAAGCGCGGGTGCCTTTCTGGATATAAACAGGTTCTGCCGAAACGCTGCGCGGCGCAGGCTCCCCAAAGTTGGCGGAAACGCACTCGTGCGGTGCGTTTGGAACGGGCTGACTCATTACGACCTCTTGAACACTCGATTCCCAGGCGAAGCGCCGCCGCATGCACTGACGAATGTCGGCATGGGTGGTTGTTGTTATTGGGAATGGGCTCAGGATAAATAGCCAGGCAAGTTCTTTCCAATATAATATTCGACCCAATCGATATGTTCTACGACCTATTGGGGATGGAATGGAGCTGCGCCACCTGCGTTACTTCGTGGCTGTTGCCGAAGAGCTGCACTTTGGCCGTGCCGCCGAGCTGCTGGGTATTTCCCAGCCGCCGCTGAGCCAGCAGATCCAGGCACTGGAACAGGAGTTGGGCGTTCGCCTGTTGGAGCGCAGCAACCGCCACGTGGCGCTCACCGATGCCGGGCGGCTGTTTCTCGAGGAGACCCGGCAGACCCTGGCGCAGGTCAGCAAATCGGTGGACGTGGTGCGCCGCGCCGAACAGGGCGAAATCGGCGAACTGCAGATCGGCTTTACCGCGTCGGCACCCTTCGTGTCGATCATCCCGCGCGCGGTGTTCGCCTTTCGCCAGGCGTTCCCGGCGGTGCACCTCAACTTGCAGGAGATGACCAGCCGCCAGGTCAGCCAGGCGCTGCTGGAAAAGAAACTGCAGATCGGCATGATTCGCCCCCTGGAACTCCCCACCGAGCTGGATGCGGTTGAGCTGCTCAGCGAACCGCTGGTGGCCTTGCTGCATGCCGGCCACCCGTTGGCTGGCGAACAGGATCGAGGGCTGGCTCTGGCCGAATTGGCCGATGAGCCCTTCGTTTACTTTCCGCGCAATTATGGCTCGGGCCTGTATGGGCAGTTCTTCAACCTGGCCCGGCAGGCCGGTTTCACCCCGCGGGTTACCCAGGAGGCTAACGAGGCGCTGACCATCATCGGCCTGGTGGCGGCGGGGCTTGGGGTTTCGGTACTGCCGGCATCGTTCCGACGTATCCGCATCGATGGCGTGGTGTTCCGCACCCTGATGGACGCAGATGCCACCACTGCGGTGTGGCTGGTCAAGCGCCGCCAGGAACGCTCGCCGCTGGCTCAGGCCTTTATGGATCTGCTGACCCGCGAGGTACAGGCGCTCAAGTAGCCGAGGGGATTTTTGTAGCCTGGGTGTCGCTGCTCTCAACCCAGGCTATGGCCTATTGAGCGGCTTTATCCAGCTTGCGCAGAAACACCGTCATTTCCTTTTCCGCCTGCTTGTCACCTTTCGCCTGCGCCGCCTGCAGCCCGCTCTGCCAGGCATTGCGCGCCGCTTCGAGATTGCCGGCAGATTGATGGGCCTTGCCGAGCAGTTTCCAGGCCGCCGAGTACTGCGGGTCGTGCTCGACGCAGCGCTGCAGGTGTTCGGCGGCCCGGGCGGCATCGCCTGCATCCAGGTAACCCTTGCCGAGGCCGAAACGCAGCAGCGCGTTATCCACACCCTTGGCGAGCATCTTTTCCAGTGCATCGGTGCTCATGAAAGGCTCCTTAGAAGAAGGTCAGGCCGACCTGGAACAGCCGCTCCACATCGCGGATGTGCTTCTTGTCCATCAGAAACAGGATCACGTGGTCGCCGGATTCGATCACCGTGACGTCATGGGCGATCAGCACCTGTTCATCACGGATGATCGCACCGATGGTGGTGCCAGGCGGCAGCGAGATGTCCTTGATCGCCTTGCCGACCACCTTGCTCGAACGCGCGTCGCCGTGGGCTATGGCTTCGATGGCTTCGGCAGCGCCGCGGCGCAGCGAGTGCACGCTTTCGATATCGCCACGGCGCACGTGGGTCAGCAGGCTGCCGATGGTGGCCAGCTGCGGGCTGATGGCGATGTCGATCTCGCCGCCCTGGATCAGGTCGACGTAGGCCGGGTTGTTGATCAGCGTCATCACCTTGCGCGCGCCCAGGCGCTTGGCCAGCAGCGACGACATGATGTTGGCTTCGTCGTCGTTGGTCAGGGCCAGAAAGATGTCGGCATCCTTGATGTTCTCTTCCACCAGCAGATCGCGGTCCGACGAGCTGCCCTGCAGCACGATGGTGCTTTCTAGGTTCTCCGAGAGGTAGCGGCAACGCGCCGGGTTCATCTCGATGATCTTCACCTGGTAGCGGCTCTCGATGGCTTCGGCCAGGCGCTCGCCGATATGCCCACCGCCGGCGATCACCACCCGCTTGTATTCGTTCTCGACCCGGCGCATTTCGCTCATCACCGCGCGGATGTCGGCCTTGGCGGCGATGAAGAACACCTCGTCATCGGCCTCTATCACCGTGTCGCCTTGCGGCATGATCGCCCGGTCACGGCGGAAGATCGCCGCCACCCGGGTGTCGACCTTGGGCATGTGCTGGCGGATCTGCTTGAGCTGCTGACCGACCAGTGGGCCTCCATAGTAGGCCTTGACCCCGACCAGCTGGGCCTTGCCATCGGCGAAGTCGATCACCTGCAGGGCGCCAGGGTATTCGATCAGGCGCTTGATGTAGTTGGTCACCACCTGCTCGGGGCTGATCAGCACGTCGACCGGGATGGCCTCGTTGTCGAACAGCGCTTCGCGGGTCAGGTAGGCCGCTTCGCGCACCCGGGCGATGCGCGTTGGCGTATGGAACAGGGTATAGGCGACCTGGCAGGCGATCATGTTGACTTCGTCGCTGTTGGTCACCGCCACCAGCATGTCGGCATCGTCGGCGCCGGCCTGGCGCAGTACGGTCGGGAACGAGCCCTTGCCCTGCACGGTACGAATGTCCAGGCGGTCGCCGAGGTCGCGCAGGCGATCACCGTCGGTATCCACCACGGTAATGTCATTGGCCTCGCTGGCCAGGTGCTCGGCCAGGGTGCCGCCAACCTGGCCGGCGCCGAGGATGATGATTTTCATCGGGTTGCTCCAGCGGCTGCGATCTTGATCAGCTTGGCATAGTAGAAGCCGTCATGGCCGTCCTGCTGGGCGAGCAACTGGCGGCCGTGGGGCTGCTTGAGGCCGAACGGGCCGGCGATGTCCAGCTCGCGGGCACCCGGCGTGCGCTCGAGAAAGGCACCGATGACCTCGGTATTTTCCGTCGGCAACGTCGAGCAGGTGGCGTACAGCAGGATGCCGCCAACCTCCAGGGCCGACCACATGGCGTCGAGCAGCTCGCCTTGCAGCGTGGCCAGCGCCGGAATGTCATCGGCCTTGCGGGTGAGCTTGATGTCCGGATGGCGGCGGATCACGCCGGTGGCCGAGCAGGGGGCATCGAGGAGGATGCGCTGGAACGGCTTGCCGTCCCACCAGGCAGCGGTATTGCGGCCATCGGCGGCGATCAGTTTGGCGTCGAGGCCCAGGCGCTCGAGGTTCTCGCGCACGCGCAGCAGGCGTTTGGCTTCCAGATCCACGGCGACCACTTCGCTCAAGCCCGACTCGGCTTCGAGCAGGTGGCAGGTCTTGCCCCCGGGCGCCGCGCAGGCGTCCAGCACGCGCTGGCCGGGGGCCAGCTGCAGCAGGTCGGCGGCCAGTTGTGCGGCCTCGTCCTGCACGCTGACGTGGCCGTCGGAGAAACCCGGCAGCAGGGTGACGTCGCAGGCCTGCAGCAAGCGGATGCCGTCGCGGCTGAAGGTGCAGGGTTCGGCGTCGAAACCGACCTGGCGCAGCCGCGTCAGGTAGTCATCGCGGCTGCCGTGGCGTCGGTTGACCCGCAGGATCAGCGGCGGATGAGCATTGTTGGCGGCGCAGATCGCCTGCCAGTGCTCGGGCCAGAAGGCTTTGAGCTGCTTCTGCAGCCAGCGCGGGTGGGCGGTGTGCAGCACCGGGTCGCGGTCCAGTTCGGCCAGAATACTTTCACTGTCGCGCTGGGCGTTGCGCAACACGGCGTTGAGCAGGCCCTTGGCCGAGGTCTTCTTCAGCTTGTCGACGCAGCCGACGGTCTCGCCGATGGCCGCATGGGCAGGAATACGGGTGTAGAACAACTGGTAGAGGCCGACCAGCAGCAGAGCTTCGAGGTCGCGGTCGCCATCCTTGAAGGGCTTGCGCAGCAGCTTTTCGGCGATCAGCGCCAGGCGCGGCTGCCAGCGCGCGGCGCCAAAGGCCAGGTCCTGGGCAAGGCCACGGTCGCGGGCTTCGACCTTGTCGAGCAGCGGTGGCAGGCTGGTGCCCAGCGACGCCTTGCCTTCGAGCACCGCGGCCAGGGCGCGGGCCGCTGCCAGCCTGGGGTTCATGCCAGCACCGTGCCGACGGCGAACTGTTCGCGGCGGCTGTTGAACAGGTCACTGAAGTTCAGCGCCTTGCCGCCAGGCAATTGCAGACGGGTGAGCAGCAGGGCGCCGCTGCCACAGGCGACGGTCAGGCCTTCCTTGCTGGCGGCGAGAATTTCCCCGGGCCGGCCCTGGCCTTCACCGATACGGCCGGCCAGCACCTTGAGCGGTGCCTCGTTCAGCGTGCTGTGGCAGATCGGCCAGGGGTTGAAGGCGCGGATCAGCCGCTCCAGCTCGATGGCCGGGCGGCTCCAGTCGATACGCGCCTCGTCCTTGTTGAGCTTGTGGGCGTAGTTGGCCAGGGCGTCGTCCTGCACTTCGCCCATCAGGGTGCCGCTGGCCAGGCCGGCGATGGCTTCGATCACTGCCGGTGGGCCGAGCTCGGCCAGGCGGTCGTGCAGGCTGCCGCCGGTATCTTCGGAAGTGATTGGCGTGCGCACCTTGAGCAGCATCGGCCCGGTGTCCAGCCCGGCTTCCATCTGCATCACGGTCACGCCGCTCTCGGCATCACCGGCCTGCACGGCG
The DNA here is from genome assembly GCF_003253735.1 of Pseudomonas sp. URMO17WK12:I2. Taxonomy (GTDB): domain Bacteria; phylum Pseudomonadota; class Gammaproteobacteria; order Pseudomonadales; family Pseudomonadaceae; genus Aquipseudomonas. The sequence continues at coordinate 386,189 of NZ_QKYW01000004.1, forward strand.
CGCTGGATCGGCGCCGCACCGCGCCAGCGTGGCAGCAGCGAGGCGTGGCTGTTGATGCAGCCGAAGCGCGGGATATCCAGCACCGCCTGGGGCAGGATCAAGCCATAGGCGACCACCACCAACAGATCCGGCTCCAGCGCCGCCAGTTCGGCCTGGGCAGCGGCGTCCTTGAGGCTCGGCGGCTGCAGAACGGGAATGGCGTTTTCCACGGCGAGCTGCTTGACCGGGCTGGGCATCAGCTTCTGACCACGGCCGGCCGGGCGATCCGGCTGGGTGTACACCGCGACGATCTGGTGCGGCGTGTCGAGCAGGGCCTTGAGGTGGGCGGCGGCGAATTCGGGGGTGCCGGCGAATACGATACGCAGAGCTTCGGTCATGGGGTCTCGCTTTGACTGGATGCTGGAAAAACAAAAGGCTTGCCGCGGCAAGCCTTTGCTGTGGGCCTGATCAGGCCTGCTGGCGGTGCTGCTTTTCGAGCTTCTTCTTGATGCGGTCGCGCTTGAGCGTGGACAGGTAGTCGACGAACAGCTTGCCGTTGAGGTGATCGCATTCATGCTGAATGCACACCGCGAGCAAGCCTTCGGCGATCATCTCGAACGGCTGGCCGTCGCGATCCAGGGCATTGATCTTGACTTTCTGCGGGCGGTCGACGTTCTCGTAGAAGCCGGGCACCGACAGGCAGCCTTCCTGATACTGATCCATTTCTTCGGTGAGCGATTCGAATTGCGGGTTGATAAACACCAGCGGCTCGCTCTTGTCTTCGGACAGGTCCATCACCACCACGCGCTTGTGCACATTCACCTGGGTAGCGGCGAGGCCGATCCCGGGGGCGTCGTACATGGTTTCGAACATGTCGTCGATCAGTTGACGCAGAGCGTCATCGACCACGTCCACCGGCTTGGCGATGGTCCGCAGGCGCGGATCGGGAAATTCGAGAATGTTTAAAATCGCCATAATACGTTTGTGATGCACTTGTGGAATAAATTCAAAATCCGCTGCTAAGATGACGCAAGCATTCAAAAACGGCGTCAAGCCGCGGATTTACTGGGCTCTGTCGCAGCGCTAGGGCGCTTCACGCGAAGGCACATCATAAAGGGATTCACCGCATGAGGAAATCACTACTCGCCCTGCTGCTGGTCGGCGCGAGCAGCCTGGCGCAGACCGGGATGGCCCTGGCCGAGGTGCAGCTCAAGGAAGGCCACCCGGAGCGCTACACGGTCGTGAAGGGCGATACCCTCTGGGATATCTCTGGCAAGTTCCTGCGTCAGCCCTGGAAGTGGCCGGAAATCTGGCACGCCAACCCTCAGGTGCAGAACCCTCATCTGATCTATCCCGGCGATGTGCTGAGCCTGGTGTATATCGATGGCCAGCCACGGCTGGTGCTGGGCCGCGGTGATTCGCGCGGCACCATCAAGCTGTCACCGAAGGTGCGCAGCACGCCGATGGCCGAAGCCATTCCGACCATTCCGCTGGAAGCGATCAACAGCTTCCTGCTCAAGAACCGCATCGTCGATTCCCCGGAACAGTTCCAGAGCGCGCCCTACATCGTCGCCGGCAACGCCGAGCGCGTGGTCAGCGGCGCTGGCGATCGCGTATATGCCCGCGGCAGCTTCGACCCGGCCGCGCCGGTGTACGGCATCTTCCGTCAGGGCAAGACCTACACCGACCCGGTGACCAAGGAATTTCTCGGGATCAACGCCGATGATATCGGCGGTGGCGAAATCGTCGCCGAAGAAGATGGCATCGGTACCCTCAACCTGACGCGCACCACCCAGGAAGTGCGCAACGGCGACCGCCTGTTCCCTACCGAAGAGCGGGCGATCAATTCGACCTTCATGCCCAGCGAGCCGAAGAGCGAGATCAAGGGCCTGATCCTCGACGTGCCGCGCGGCGTCAGCCAGATCGGTCAGTTCGATGTGGTCACCCTGAACAAGGGCGCCCGCGATGGCCTGGAGATCGGCAACGTGCTGGCGGTCTACAAGACCGGCGAAACCGTACGCGACCGGGTTACCGGCGAGTCGGTGAAGATTCCGGACGAGCGTGCCGGCCTGCTGATGGTGTTCCGCACCTACGAAAAGCTCAGCTACGGCATGATCCTCAATGCCTCGCGGCAGTTGGCGGTGATGGACAAGGTACGCAATCCGTAACACCTGCAAGCCCCGCCCACGCGGGGCTTGTGCTATTCGATAGGGCCCACGATCAAGGATGATCCGCCATGTCGCCCTCGCTTTCTCCCGCCGAACTCGAAGCCCGCCTGCGCCTGCATTGTCTGCCGGAGCTGGGCCCCAAGCGTTTCCGTAAATTGCTCAGCGCCTTCGATAGCGCGTCGGCCGCACTGAGTGCACCCGCCAGCGCCTGGCGTTCGCTCGGCTTGCCGCTGGCCTGCAGCGAGGCGCGGCGCAGCCCGGAGATTCGTGAGCGGGCGCGCCTGGCACTCGAATGGTTGCAGGTGCCTGGTCAGCAATTGGTGATGTGGGACGAGCCAGGGTACCCCGCGTTGCTGGCGGAGCTTGCCGACGCGCCGCCGCTGCTGTTCGTGGCGGGCGACCCGACCCTTCTCGAGCGCCCGCAGCTGGCCATGGTCGGCAGCCGCCGCGCTTCCAGGCCTGGGCTGGATACCGCGCACAGCTTCGCGCGTAGCCTGGCGCGTGGTGGTTTCGTGGTCACCAGCGGGCTGGCCCTGGGCATCGACGGCGCTGCCCACCAAGGCGCCCTGGATGCCGACGGGCATACCGTGGCGGTGCTCGGCACCGGATTGCAGTGCCTGTACCCGGCGCGCCACAAGCGCCTGGCCCGGGATATCGTCGAGCGCGGCGGGGCGCTGGTCTCCGAGCTGCCGCTGGACAGCCCGCCCCAGGCCGCCAACTTCCCCCGTCGCAACCGCATCATTTCCGGCCTGTCGCTGGGCGTGCTGGTGGTCGAGGCCAGCCCGTCGAGCGGCTCGCTGATCACCGCGCGCCTGGCCGCCGAGCAGGGCCGTGAGGTGTACGCGATTCCCGGCTCCATTCATCATCCGGGCGCCAAGGGCTGCCATCAGCTGATCCGTGATGGCGCCACGCTGGTGGAAAGCATCGAGCATATTCTCGAAGCCCTGCGCGGTTGGCAGCAGGTGCCTTTTGCCGAGCCTGCAAGTACGACATCGCCGGGCGCTGCCAATCCATTGCTGGCGCTGCTGTACGCCGCACCGCACAGCAGCGAAGCGCTCGCTCACGCCGCCGGCTGGCCGTTGCCCGAGGTGCTGGCGGCGTTGACCGAGCTGGAGCTGGACGGTCTGGTCGCCTGCGAAGCCGGGCTTTGGGTGGGCCGCAAGCCGTAATACACTGCGCCGAGTGTTTTTCGGCGGAGGTATGCATGGTCACCACTTGGCAGGTTCAGCAGGCAGCGCGCGTGGTGCGTGCCGGTGGCGTGATCGCCTACCCGACCGAGGCGGTCTGGGGGTTGGGGTGCGACCCGTGGGACGAGATGGCCGTGGATCGGCTGCTGGCGCTCAAGGAGCGGCCCGTGCACAAGGGGCTGATTCTGGTGGCCGACACCATTCGCCAGTTCGACTTTCTGCTCGAAGACCTGCCAGAGGCCTGGCAGGACCGCCTTGCCAGCACCTGGCCGGGGCCCAACACCTGGCTGGTGCCGCACCAGGATCGCTTGCCGCAGTGGATCACCGGTCAGCACGATACCGTGGCCCTGCGGGTCAGCGACCACCCGCGGGTGCGCGAGCTCTGTGCGCTGACCGGGCCGCTGGTGTCGACCTCGGCCAACCCAGCCGGTCGGCCGGCGGCGCGTTCGCGGTTGCGGGTCGAACAGTACTTTCCGCGGCAGCTGGATGCAGTGCTGGGTGGTGCCCTGGGTGGGCGGCGCAATCCGAGCGTGATACGTGATTTGGTCACCGGCGACGTGCGCCGACCAGCCTAGAGCCGTTTATGATCAGCTGCGCGTCGGCCCTGCGGCGTTAAAAACAGACTCGGAATGCTCATGTACAACAGTACACTCCGCTTCCTCGCCTGTTTTTGCCTTGCATGGCTCTAGCTCGCAAGCTCATAAACGGCTCTAGCCAGACTCAATAGGTTTACGGCAACAGGGTGGATCACGCTTCACCGATCCACCGCTGCAACTGTACCCAATGGCCACAAAATCCCGCCGCCTTTCGCGCTAAGTAAACATGAAAGGCAGCGGATAGCGCCCCAGCTTACGGCAACAGAATCGTCGAGCCCGTGGTCTTGCGGTCGCTCAGCAGCGTCTGCGCGGTGGCCGCTTCGCTCAGTGGATAACGTTGGGCGATTTCCACGCTGAGCTTGCCCTTGGCGATCATGCCGAACAGTTCGTCGGCCATCTTCTGCAGGCTTTCCGGCGTGCTGGCATAGCTGGCCAGGGTCGGGCGGGTGACGTACAGCGAGCCCTTTTGCGAGAGGATGCCGAGGTTGACGCCGGTTACCGCGCCGGAGGCATTGCCGAAGCTCACCAGCAGGCCACGCGGCGCCACGCAGTCGAGCGAGGTTTCCCAGGTGTCCTTGCCGACGCCGTCGTAGACCACCGGGCACTTCTTGCCGTCGGTCAGTTCCAGCACGCGCTGGGCGACGTTCTCGTGGCTGTAGTCGATGGTCGCCCAGGCGCCTTGCTGCTTGGCGTATTCGGCCTTCTTCGCCGAACTCACGGTGCCGATCAGCTTGACGCCCAGGGCCTTGGCCCACTGGCAGGCGAACGAGCCGACGCCGCCTGCCGCCGCATGGAACAGGATGATGTCGCCGCTCTTCAGCTCAGCGGTTTGGCGCAGCAGGTACTGCACGGTCAGGCCCTTGAGCATCACCGCGGCGGCCTGCTCGAAGCTGATCGCATCGGACAGTTTGACCAGCTTGTCGGCCGGCAGCACGTGCAGCTCGCTGTAGCCACCCAGCGGGCCGGTGGCGTAGGCCACGCGGTCGCCAACCTGCAGGCCCTTGACCTCCGAGCCGATGGCATCGACGAAGCCGGCACCTTCGGTGCCCAGGCTGGAGGGCAGGGAGGGCGGCGCGTACAGGCCGCTGCGGAAGTAGGTGTCGATGAAGTTGAGGCCGATGGCCTGGTTGTGCACACGCACCTCGTGGGGGCCGGGCGCGGCAGGCTGGTAGTCGACGTATTCGAGAACCTCGGGGCCACCATGGCGGCTGAACTGGATGCGTTTGGCCATCGTCTTGCTCCTGCTTGAAGAGTGAATGCAATAGACCCCGAGTGTTTCGCGGGGTTGAAACGATTTTGCTCAGCAGCGCAACGTCGCATCCGCCGTTGACCGGCGTCAACTGCGGAGCGCGAATGGCCGGTGCTATGCTAGCCGCCGATTTCGCCGCAACCAGGGTAAGCCCGTGAGTGACCAGACCGAGGCCGTAAAAGCCTACCTGCTCGACCTGCAAGACCGTATCTGTGCCGCCCTGCAACGCGAGGATGGCCAGGCCAGCTTCGCCGAAGACGCCTGGCAGCGTCCCGGTGGTGGCGGCGGGCGTACGCGGGTGATCGGTGATGGCGCGGTGATCGAGAAGGGAGGCGTCAACTTCTCCCACGTGTTCGGCGAGAACCTGCCGCCGTCGGCCAGTGCCCATCGTCCCGAGCTGGCCGGGCGTGGCTTCCAGGCCCTTGGCGTGTCGCTGGTGATCCACCCGCACAACCCGCACGTTCCCACCTCCCACGCCAACGTACGCTTCTTCAGCGCCGAGAAGGAAGGTGAGGAGCCGGTGTGGTGGTTCGGTGGCGGCTTCGACCTCACGCCTTATTACGGCAACGAAGAGGACTGCGTGCACTGGCACCGCGTTGCCGAGCAGGCCTGTGCGCCGTTCGGTGCCGACGTCTACCCGCGCTACAAGGCCTGGTGCGACCGTTACTTCCACCTCAAGCACCGCGGCGAGCCGCGAGGCATTGGCGGCCTGTTCTTCGATGATCTGAACGAGTGGGGCTTCGACACCTGCTTCGCCTTTATCCGCGCCATCGGCGACGCCTATATCGACGCCTACCTGCCCATCGTGCAGCGCCGCAAGGCCATGCTCTACACGCCGGCGCAGCGCGAGTTCCAGGAGTACCGCCGTGGCCGCTACGTGGAGTTCAACCTGGTGTTCGACCGTGGCACGCTGTTCGGCCTGCAGTCGGGCGGGCGTACCGAGTCGATCCTCATGTCGCTGCCGCCCCAGGTGCGCTGGGGCTACGACTGGAAGCCGGCGCCAGGCAGCGAGGAAGCGCGCCTGACCGAGTATTTCCTCACCGACCGCGACTGGCTCGGCCTGCAGCAGGCTTGAAGCGCGCCGCCAAAAGCTTCAGGCTTGCCGCCTTTGGCTTTTACGCGCGGAAATGTTCATGGATCGCTACGGTGTATTCGGCAACCCCATCGGCCACAGCAAGTCGCCGCTGATCCACCGGCTGTTCGCTGAACAGACCGGCCAGCAGCTGAGCTACGACGCGCTGTTGGCGCCGTTGGACGATTTCGACGGTTATGCCCGCGCCTTCTTTGCCGAAGGTCACGGTGGTAACGTCACGGTGCCGTTCAAGGAGCAGGCCTTCGCCCTGGCCGACAGCCTCACCGAGCGCGCCCGCCGCGCCGGGGCGGTGAATACCCTGAAGAAGCTCGACGACGGCAGCCTGCTCGGTGACAACACCGACGGCGCCGGCCTGGTGCGCGACCTGACCGTGAATGCCGGCATCGACCTGCGTGGCAAGCGCATTCTGCTGCTCGGCGCAGGTGGCGCGGTACGTGGCATTCTCGAACCCTTTCTGGCCGAGCAGCCGCAGAGCCTGGTAATCGCCAACCGCACGGTGGACAAGGCCGAGCAACTGGCTCGCCAGTTCGCCGACCTCGGCCCGGTGGTGGCCAGCGGCTTCGACTGGATCGATGCGCCGGTGGACCTGATCGTCAACGGCACCTCGGCCAGCCTGGCCGGCGAACTGCCGCCGATTGCCGCCAGCCTGATCCAGCCCGGTCACACCTGCTGCTACGACATGATGTACGGCGCCGGCCCCACCGCGTTCAACCGCTGGGCGGCCGAGCAGGGCGCGGCGCGCACCCTGGACGGCCTCGGCATGCTGGTCGAGCAGGCCGTCGAGGCATTCCACCTGTGGCGCGGTGTACGCCCGGACAGCGCCCCGGTGCTCGCCGAACTGCGTCGCCAACTGGCCGCGTAGCAGCATGCCCCGGCGCCGGCGTTTGTGTCTGGAACCAGACGATACCAGCCGTTCGTGATCGCGTGGGAGGGGCTTTAGCCCCGAGCTCTTTACGCCTAGCCGGGCACAATCGAGGCTAAAGCCTCTCCCACAAAAGCTCCGGTTTGCCTCGTCCTTCCTTGGATCTTCGCTGGCGAGCCGCCCTCTCAGAAGCTGTAGCGTGCCGTCACCTTGAAATTGCGTGGGTCGCCGTAGATGTCGTAGGGGTACCATTCGCCATCAGCCACGCTGCTGTAGTAGGTGCGGTCGAACAGGTTGTTGACGTTGAGTTGCACATCCAGCTGTTCGCTGGCCTTGTACCCGGCGACCAGGCCCACCACGGTGTAGGAGCCCTGCTGGTTCTTCCAGGCGGCGGCACCGGTGCCGCCTGAGGTGCGGATGCGGCTCTGCTGGTAGACATCACCCCCTATGCGCCAGCGCTGCAGTTCCCCGGGCAAGGTGTACAGTGTGGACAGTTTGAACAGCTGGCGCGGTTTCTTGCGGTCGAAGTCCTCGCCTTCGCGGGCTGCGTTGGCGTCGCTGACATACTTGGTCTGGGTGTAGGTGTAACCCGCAGCGACCTGCCAGTCGTCGCTCAAGGCACCCTGGATTTCCAGGTCGATGCCGCGGCTGCGCACCAGCCCGGCGGCCTCGTAGCAGGAGCTGTCAGGCGTGGAACCACAGCCTAGTCGGCCCGTCAGGGTCTGGGCACGATTCTTCTGGTCGATCTGGAACAGAGCCAGGCTGGCATTCAATGCGCCGTCGTAGTATTCGCCCTTGATACCGACTTCATAGTTCTCACCAACCATCGGCTCCAGTGGCTTTTTGTCCAGGCCGCGATCGTTCTGGGGTTTGAAGATATCGGTGTAGCTGATGTAGACCGAGTGGTTCGCATCCAGGTCGTAGACCACGCCGGCATAGCGGGTCAGATTGCGAGTGACCTTGTAGTCGCTGTCGCTGCTTTCGCGATCATCGTATTCGTACCAGTCGACGCGGCCGCCGAGGATCAGCGACAACGGTTCGCTCAGGCGCAGGCGGGTCGTGGCGTAGACGCTGTCCTGGGTGGTGAGCTCTCCCGTCCAGGTAGAGTTGGCCACGAAGTTCGGTTTTGCGTGACCGCGAGGGTTCCAGGCGAAGAGGTCGATGTCGTCATCGATGAAGTCGCTCCAGCTGTCACCCGTGCGGTAGGTCAGCTCACGCTTGCTGGCGCCCACGCTCAGGTCGTGATCCAGACCGAACAGCTGGAAGGGCCCGCCGAGCGCCAGGTCGTAGCCGACTTCCTTCTGCTCCATGGCCTGCGTCCACAGGTAGTGGCGGTCGTATGCCCAGATCGAAGAAGCCAGCACCTCGGTATCGGTTTTCGCCTGCATCGCCGCCAGGCGCAGCGTCCAGTCGTTGGCGAAGCCATGCTCCAGGGTGGCGAAGTAGCCGGTGGTGCGGTTGTCCGAATATTCCCAGTCATGCCCCAGGAAGGTGTCGCGCGGCAGTCCCAGATGACCGCCGCCACGGGCCATGGGCAATCCGCCCCAGATGTAGTTGCTGTAGTTCTTCTGCCGGTAGGCGCCGAGGGTCAGGGTGGTGCTTTCGCTGAGGTCGGCGTCGACCACGCCGTAGAACAGGTCGTGATCGTGTTCGACCGAATCACGGAAGCTCTTGGCGTCCTGCCGGGAGATCACGGTGCGGGCGCGCAGGGTGCCGTTTTCATTGAGCGGGCCGCCGACATCCAGGGTTCCGGTGTAGTCGTCCCAACTGCCGGCGCTGCCGGTGAGCGTGCCCTGAAATTCATGGGTCGGGCGCTTGCGCACCAGGTTGATGGCGCCGGATGGGCTGCCGGCGCCCTGGGCCAGGCCCGTGGCACCGCGGACGATCTCCACGCGGTCGTACATGGCCAGGTTGGCTTCGCCGCTGGGCAGGTAGGTCAGCAGGCTGGTGGGGAAGCCGTCGTACATGACGTTGTCGACATCGAAGCCGCGGGCGCTGAAAGACGGCCTGCCGACACCTCCCGAATTGTTCAGGAACACGCCGGGAGTGCTCTGCACCACCTCACTGATGCTGGTCATGGCCTTGTCGTCCATGCGCTTGCGGGTAACCACACTGACCGACTGCGGTGTTTCGCGCAGGCTCAGGGGCAGTTTGGTGGCGGTCTGCATGGTGCCGGTGGTGTAAGAGCCGCTGTTCTCGGTAGTCGCCGCCAAGCTCTGTCCGGTGATGCTGGTCGCGCCCAGCTCCAGGCTGGCACCCGCTTCCTGATGAGTCAGCAGATACAGGCCATTGCCTTGCGGCGCAGCTTGCAGGCCGGTGCCCTGCAGCAGTTGCCGCAGGCCACCTTCCACGCTGGTGGCGGCGTTCAGGCCGGGGCTGCGCAAACCTTCCACCAGGCCCGGCTCGATGGGCAGGGTAATGCCTGCCTGACTGGCGAAGTCGGACAGAGCATTGCTCAGGTTACCGGCCGGTACCTGGTATGTCTGGCTCTGCTGCGCGCCTTGTTCGGCGGCTTGCAGCGAGGCCGCAGCCAAGTTGCCGCCCGCGATGATCAGCCCCAGTGCAGCGGCGTGTACCGCCCGTGCCAGTGGCTGCATGCCCTGCGTCGTCGTCATGTTTTCGTCTCTGCCCTGTGAGAATGCTGTGGTTACGGGAGGGGACACGCAGCCTGAAGAAAACACGACAATGATTCTTCTTACGCGTTGGCGCGCGCCGTGACGGTCACCCAATAGGCCGTGCGGTAATGCACGCTCACTGGCAGGGTCTGGCTCAGGGCGCGGAGAATCTGGTCGGTGTCGCGCAGCTGAAAGGCGCCGGAGATCAGCAGCCCGGCCACCGCCGGATCGCAACGCAGCAGACCGGGACGATAGCGATCCAGCTCGGCGACGAAGTCATCGAGGCGCATCTTTTCCGCGCGCAGCACGCCGCTTAGCCAGTCGAGACGGTTATGCGCCAACGCCACGGCGGGCTCTGCAGCGTGGGCGCTGACGTGGGTCTGCTGGCCGGCCGCCAGACGCATGAGGCCGTCATCGCCACGGGATCGCCGTGGACGCACTTCCACAGCACCTTCCAGCGCGGCCAGGTAGGTGCTTTGCGGGTACTGACGAACCATAAGGCGACTGCCCAGCACGGCGATTTCCGCTTCGGCGGTATCGACGATGAGGGGCCGGCTGGCATGCTCGCGTGGCGCTTCGACGAGCATCTCGCCGTCGATCAGGCGTATGCGCCGAACGTTGTCATCGTAGGCGATATCTACCGCGCTGCCGGTGTTCATGCGAAGTCGACCACCATCCGGCAGCTTCAGGGTGCGCTGTTCTCCGGTGGCGGTACGTTCGTCCGCCTGCCATTCGCGCCACGGCAGACCGCGGTGTGCAGCAAGGCCGAGTGGCGCGGCGGCGATCAGCAGGGCAAGGGTTTTGAGCACCTGGCGACGCTCCAGGCTACGCGGGCGATCCAGGGCCGTTCTTGCAGCGCCACCGGAGAGCTGCTGGGCGCGACCGCTGAAGCGCTCGGCCAGTTGCCAGGCTCGCTCGTGATCGGCATGCCGGGCCCGCCACTCGGCGCAGGCAGCATGCTCGCCGGCGCTGGCGCCGCTGTTCTGCAGGCGCACGAACCAGCCGGCTGCCTCGCGGGCGACACGCCGGTCGATGGGCGACTCACTCATGCTGGGCGCCCAGGCTGGCGAGCACGATGCACTCCTCGAAGGCCCGTGCCAGATGGCGCTGCACCGAGCGCACGCTGATGCCGAGCCGGCTGGCGATCTCCTCTTGGGTATAACCCTCCAGCTGCGCCATCAAAAATGCCTGACGCGCCTTGGCGGGTAGCACGGCGAGCACGCGGTCGACCTCGTCGAGGGCTTCGAGCACCAGAGCCTGATGTTCCAGCGATGGCGCCAGCCCTTCCGGTACTTCTGCCAGCGCCGCCAGATAGGCCTGCTCCAGCGAGCGGCGGCGGTAGAGGTTGATGGTCAGGCGATTGGCGATGGTGGCCAGATAGGCCCGTGGCGCCGTGAGGTTCAGCGGCTCGCCCGGCGTACTGCTGAGCAGACGCACGAAGGTATCCTGAGCCAGATCCGCGGCATCGGCAGCATTGCCCAGGCGCATGCGCAGCCAGCCCTGTAGCCAACTGTGATGGTGGCTGTAGAGCTGATCGATGGCCTGGTGGTGGTGGGGTGCCGATGAGCTGGGATGCACGGGATATGGTCGGTGGGAATGAGAATTCGTCGCATTCTATCAATGTAACCCTGGGCTCGTGCAAACAAAGGGCGCGGCTTGAGCGCCTTCTGGGCATCGCTGCGCTCAACGCCAGACTACGGGCGATGCCAGTGTTGATCGGACTATGCTGAATTCGTCATCTGCCGGGAGCAAAGGCATCAAGCCAGCGGCTGCCTCAGACCTCACTGTATAACGCCAATCCGGCCCAGCGGCCGCCTCGAACAAGGAGCTGAAGATGATTCGACTGACCCTGGCCGAAGCCGAGGAGCTGGCGCTGTCGATCATGCGCCATAATGGGTTCAGCGAAGCCCAGGCGCGTGCCGTGACCGCCACCGTGCTGGCGGGTGAGCGCGATGGCTGCGCCTCCCACGGTCTGTACCGTGTGCTGGGCTGCGTCAGTTCGCTGAAGGCCGGCAAGGTGGTGGCCGATGCCGAGCCCGAGCTGATCGACCAGGCACCGTCGATCGTGCGCGTGGATGCCCGCGGCGGCTTCTCGCAACTGGCCTTTCAGGCGGGGTTGCCGGTGCTGGCCGAAAAGACCAAGGCCAACGGCATCGCGGCCCTGGCGATAAATCGCTGTGTGCATTTTTCCGCATTGTGGGTGGAAATCGAGCAGCTCACCGAAGCCGGGCTGGTGGCCCTGGCCTGTAACCCCAGCCATGCCTGGGTCGCGCCGGCTGGTGGCAGCAAGCCGATCTTCGGCACCAACCCGATCGCCTTTGGCTGGCCGCGCGCCGGTAAGCATCCGTTCATTTTCGACTTCGCCACCAGCGCCATCGCCCGTGGCGATATCGAGCTGCATCGGCGCGCCGGCAAACCGATTCCGGAAGGCTGGGGCATCGATGCCAGTGGCCAGCCGAGCACCGACGCCGAGGCGGTGATGAACGGTGCCATGCTGACGTTCGGTGGGCACAAGGGCTCGGCGCTGGCGGCCATGGTGGAGCTGATCGCCGGGCCGCTGATCGGCGACCTGACCAGCGCCGAGTCGCTGGCCTACGACGCTGGCAGCAAGTCGTCGCCGTACCACGGCGAGCTGATCATCGCCCTCGACCCGCAGCGCTTTCTCGGTGCGGCTGCCGATCAGCACCTGGCAAGGGCCGAGGCGCTGTTCGACGGCATCGAAGGGCAGGGCGCGCGGCTGCCTTCGCAGCGCCGCTACGACGCCCGTACCCGTAGCCTGGTCGACGGTGTGCAGATCCCCCAGGCGCTCTACGACGACCTCAACGCGCTGCTCGGCTGACGCGTTAGCCGCCCCCGCTCAGGGTTGTGGATAACTGCGCGGCGTGTACACCCACTCGTCGCCGTCGCCCCGTGGGAAGCGCCGGGTCTGGCTGGAGCCGATGATCACCAGGGTGCGCATGTCGACCATTTCCGGCGTCAGCTCGCCGAGGCTGAGCACGCGCAGCGCCTCTGCCGGGCGGCCGATATCGCGGCCGAGCACCACCACGGTGTCGGGCGTACGATGGGTGCGGACGATGTCCAGGGCGCGGCCGAGCTGCCAGGGGCGGGCCTTGGAGATCGGGTTATAGAAGGCCATGGCGAGGTCAGCCGCGCCAGCGTGGTCGAGGCGGTTTTCGATCACCGCCCAGGGCTTGAGGTTGTCCGATAGGGAGATCAGGCAGAAATCGTGGCCCAGCGGCGCCCCGGCCTTGGCTGCGGTGGCCAGGGCCGCGGAAACGCCGGGCAGCACTTGCAGCTTGACGGCGTGCCACTCGGCGGGTGCCGCGGTCTCTTCGAGAGCCTCCAGCACCGCCGCGGCCATGGCGAATACGCCGGGGTCGCCGGAGGAAATCACCACCACGCGGCGGCCGCTGGCAGCCAGCTCGAAGGCGTGACGGGCGCGCTGCAGTTCCTCGCGGTTGTCACTGCAATGGCGCACCTGATCATCGCGCAGCGGCTCGGCCATGCGCACATAGGTTTCGTAGCCGAGCAGATCCTGGGCTTCATCCAGGGCGCGGCGCACGGCTGGGGTCATATGTTCGGCGGCGCCGGGACCAAGGCCGATCACGCTCAGGCGCCCGCGTGGGCGGCCGATGGTTTGCGCAGCATCGGGCGACGCGGCCTGTAGCAGCTGCAGGTTTCCGCTGTGCTTCACCTGCGGCGGCAGTGCATCGTCAGCGCCGATAAAGCGTAGCGGCACGGCGAGATCGGCCGCGACCTGAGCCAGCTGCTTGTCGCTCATCAGCGTTTGCGGCGCGAGCAGGGCGGCAAGGGATTTCTGTGCCAGGCCAGCCTGTTCGAACGTCTGGCCGATTCGCGCGGCAAGGTTGTCCGCGTCCTCGACCAAGGCCAGCAGCGTGCGTGGATGAATCAGCAGTTCGTCCGGCCGGGTCGTGCGTTGCGCCGTGGTGATATGCAGGGTGCGCCCGGCATCCTCGGCCATCGGCAGCTTGCCCTGCTCCAGCCATGGTGCGTCACCGTCAACGCGCAGACTTTCGCCGCCGAGCAGGTCGGAGACGAAGTGTTTGCCCTGCTCGATATCGGCCAGCACGTAGCCGTTCGGCGGGTCGAGCAGGCAGGTGCCGAAGCGCAGCTCACCGCTGGTGGTGATTGCCGCGCTGACCTGCAGTTCAGCGGCGATCTCGCGAGCCATACGGTTGACCCCACCTAGGCCACCGAGCAGCGGTACCACGGCGCTGCCGTCTTCGGCCACGGCCAGTACCGGCGGCTCGGCGCCCTTGTTGGCGAGCAGCGGCGCCAGGCTGCGGATCACGATACCGGCAGCGCACAGGGCGATGATCGGCGTGTCGCTACGGTACAGGCTGCGCAGGGTATCGCCGAAGTCGTCATAGGCCTGATCGGCCTCGACTCGTCCACTCAGGCCATGGATAACGGCCTGTGGATAAAGTGCCTGGATGAGCCGGCCGGTGGCCAGGGCGGAGGGGCCGAGGATGACGATGGCGGGGGAAGCAGTCATTGGGAGTCCAGATTCAATGTGCAGGAGAGGGCGCGGCTCAACCGCGCCACTTCTCGCCCGGCACCACGATCATCGAAAAATACGGCGAGGCCATTGGCTCGACTTCGTCCAGCGGCACGATGCGCTGGTTGGCCATGGTCGCGCGCTCGACGTAGTGGGCACGGCCGTGCAGGCCCAGGCTCTGCAGCACGCGGCGTACCTTCTCGAAGTTGCGCCCGAGTTTCATCACCACGGCGGCTTCGGCGCTACGCAGGCGCTCGCGCAGCTCGTCCTCGGGCAGCACGCCGGAGAGCACCGACAGGCTCTGGTTGCGGTACACCAGCGGCACGCCGAGCACCGCGGCGCTGCCGAGCATCGAGCACACGCCGGGGATCACCTCGGCCTCGTAGCGCTCGGCCAGACGGTCGTGCAGGTACATGTAGGAGCCGTAGAAGAACGGGTCGCCTTCGCAGATCACCGCCACGTCGCGGCCGGCGTCCAGGTGCGTGGCGATCTGCACCGCGCAGGTGTCGTAGAAGTCGCTGATCACGCCTTCGTAGGTCAGCGGCGGTTCGAGCTTTTCGGTGGTCACCGGGTAGACCAGCGGCAGGCGCTGCTGGCTGTCGTCCAGGTGCGCCTCGATGATGCCGAAGGCATTGCCGCCCTGGCCGATGTTGGCCTTGGCCTTGGCCACGAAGTAGCCGACCACTGGCGCCGATTTCAGCAGGCGCAGGGCCTTGAGGGTGATCAGCTCCGGGTCGCCCGGGCCAACGCCCAGGCCGAGCAGGCGGCCTTTGCCGGGGCGGTCCATGCCGGTCATCACTCGACCTCCGTGGCCAGGGCGTTGATCGCCGCGGCGGCCATGGCGCTGCCACCGCGGCGGCCCTGGACGATCACGTAGGGCACGCCATGCTCGGCATAGGTGGTGGCGAGCAGATCCTTGGATTCGGCGGCGCCGACGAAGCCGACCGGGAAGCCGAGAATCAACGCCGGTTTGGGCGCGCCTGCGGCGAGCATATCGAGCAGGTAGAACAGCGCCGTCGGCGCATTGCCGATCACCACCACCGAACCTTCGAGGTGCTCGCGCCAGTGCTCCAGCGCCACCGCCGAGCGGGTGTTGCCGAGCTTCTTGGCCAGCTCCGGCACGCCGGCATCGTTGAGGGTGCAGATCACCGGGTTGGCGGCCTGCAGGCGTGCACGGGTGACGCCTTCGGCGACCATACGGGCGTCGCAGAGGATCGGCGCACCATTGGCCAGTGCCTGGCGCCCGGCCGCTCCGGCACCGGGTGAGAAACGCAGATCCTGCACCACATCGACCATGCCGCAGGCATGGATGACCCGCACCGCGAGCTTTTCCAGATCAGCCGGAATACCGCTCAGGTCGGCCTCGGCACGGATGATGGCGAAGGAATTGCGATAGATCTCCTGACCATCGCGGATGTAATCGGTCATCGGGTGAAACTCCGGGTAGCGGTGAGCGAGGCCAGCAGTTCGGCGGCGTCGTCAGGTGTCAGGTGGTGGCCCAGCAACTGGCCGAAACCACTGCCGAGTGTCTGGCGGGCGAACAGGTCGTAACGACCTTCGGCCACGGCCAGCAAGGTGAAGGGCGCGCGGTGGGCAGCGGCGCAGGAGCGGCTGCAGCCCGTCAGGTGAATGCCTGGCTGCTCGTCGCCGGCAGGGAGCAGTTCTCCCAGGCGCAAGGCATCGGCCTTGGTGTCGGCCAGGCCCTTGGCGCAGCCGCTGGCGCCCGTGCAGGCGATGATATGAGCCAGCGGTTCGCTGGCATCGGTCAGCAGGCCGAGGGCACGCAGGTTGTGGATAACCGCATCGGCGGCCGTCTCGGCAATGTTGGCTAGAAGCACGCTCTGCCAGGGCGTCAGGCGCAGGTTGCCATCGCCGTAACGGCGGGCGAGATCCGCCAGGCCGAGTAACTGTTCGGCAGCCAGCCGACCCAGCACGGTGGCGGCGCCGATATGCACCAGACCCGGCTGGTGCTGAGCATGGACGCCAAGATGGGCATTGCCTTGCGCCGGGGCACGGCGCCAGTCGCCTGTCGGCAGCAGCGCATCTCCCAGCCGCTCCTGCAGGCGCTGCAGCAGGTCGGCAGGCGAATGGTTTTCCAGCAGATGGCGCATGCGTGTCTGCTCGGGCTTGGCCAGCTCCAGGAACAGGTCGAGCAGGGCGATGATCAGCGCATGGGCCTGGGCAGCGGGCACGATGGCCAGCGCCGGGGCATCGTTTGCCGAAACCGGCGGGCAACCGGCCAGGCCGAAGGCGTAGCCGACCCCCTCTTCGAGGGGCAAGGCGCAGAGCCAGATATCGTGGGGGTGTTCGAGCATCGCCAGGCGCTCACCACCGTCGAGCAGCAGGGCAAATTTTGGCGACAGGGCATGCAGGCGCGGGGTGTTTTCCAGCGTAGCCAGCAGCTCGGCGGCCAGGGGCGAGATATCCACAAGCGCCTGCGGATCGACCCCAGCGGCCGGGCTGACCATCAGGTTGCGCACGTCATCGGCGCCGGGCGTGCTGGGGCCTAGGCCGGCGTCCAGCAGCTCACCGATCAAGGCATCTTCATTGCCGGCGCGGATACCTCGAATCTGCAGGTTGCCGCGGTTGGTGGCTTCGATCACCCCGCCGGCATGCTGTAGCGCGGCCCTGGCGATGCGTTCTGCCTGGTCGACGTCGAGGCGCCCACAGGGCAACTTGATGCGGCAGATGCCGCCATCCTTCGCCTGCACGATACGCAGCAACCCCGGACAGGCCGAGGGGCGAACAGCAGGGGATGGAATGCAAAAAGCCTGTTTCAACGGATCACCGGGGTCGGGTCACATGGGCATCCGTTCGAGGATAGGCCAGAGAAGGGTCAGCTTCTATCACCGGGACACCCCGCCCGGTGTGGGCTCATGCGACTGAATCGGTCGGCAGGTCTCCTGGCTCGCAGGTCATCGCGCCTGGCCGGCCTTCCCGGTTTCCCAGTGGCGATTGGCAAGGCGCTCGCTGCTACAGTTGCGGGGGCAGCCACGGCGGAAAAGCTGCCCAATAGCTGCTGCGCGTCGGTCCTGCAAGGCATAACCTGACTGGAGCGCCAGCCCGGTCGGACTGCTCATGTACAGAAGTACACTCCGCTTTCTCGCCAATTTCTACCTTGCAGGGCTCTAGCTCGCTAGCTATTGAACCGCTTTTCTCGTGTTCCCTCTTAGGCCCGCTTTTGCTCACATGTAGCCGCTGGGCACCGACAGAGGCGCTATTATGCCCGCTTTGCCTGCCGGGATGAAAAGCCGCGTCGTCGGATGGTAGCCATGCCCTACGAATCGCCGGCCTGAGTAGGGTGGACAACGCTGTTTTTGTCCACCAGGCGCACAGGTTCAGCAGCGGACGCGAAGCGTCCTGAGCGGCATTCCCATGCAGACGTAGGGTGGACGACGCTCCATCCGGCCACCGTTCCAGCATTGCAAAGGTGGACAAGAAGAGCATTGTCCACCCTACGGAAAGCACGCTGGTCCTTTATGGCGAATGAGTACGGGTAGTTCTGATTAATGAGGAAAAACGCATGACACCCTGGCTGACCGTCGTGGGCATTGGTGAAGACGGCTACGCCGGCCTCGGCAAGGCGGCGCGGCA
The DNA here is from genome assembly GCF_003253735.1 of Pseudomonas sp. URMO17WK12:I2. GTDB lineage: Bacteria > Pseudomonadota > Gammaproteobacteria > Pseudomonadales > Pseudomonadaceae > Aquipseudomonas. The sequence goes on from NZ_QKYW01000004.1 coordinate 404,051, forward strand.
TGCGCTGCTGGCGGCCGAGCAGGTGGTCGGCAGCGAGCGCCAGCTGGCGCTGTTGCCGCATTGCATCCGTGCCACGCGCCTGCCCTGGCCGAAGCCATTTTCCCTGACACCGGTGCTCGAGCGCCGCGGTACGCCGGTCTGTGTGCTGGCCAGCGGCGACCCGATGTTGTTTGGCGTCGGCGCCAGCCTGGCCCGTGAACTGGCGCAGGACGAGCTGCGCATTTTGCCGGCGCCGTCGTCCGTGTCCCTGGCAGCGTCACGTTTAGGCTGGCCGCTGCAGAGCACGCCGGTGGTGTCGCTGGTGGCCCGGCCGCTGGCGGCGTTGCAGGCGCAGATTTACCCTGGTGTGCGTCTGCTGGTGTTGAGCAACGATGGCGAGAGCCCCGCAGCCATCGCCGAATTGCTGCGTGAACGGGGTTTCGGCCCCAGCCGGCTAAACGTGTTCGAGCACCTGGGTGGCGAGCATGAGCGGCGTATCGATGGGCTGGCCGACGGCTGGTCGCTGGCGCGCGCGGCGGATCTCAACCTAGTGGCCATCGAGTGCCTGGCCGGTGAAGACGCTCGCTGCCTGCCGCTGACCCCCGGCCTGCCGGACGACGCCTACCGCCACGACGGCCAACTGACCAAACGCGACGTGCGGGCGATTACCCTGTCGCGCCTGGCACCATCGCCTGGCGAGCTGCTCTGGGATGTCGGCGCCGGCTGCGGCTCCATCGGCATCGAGTGGCTGCGCGCGCACCCCAGCTGCCGCGCCATCGCCATCGAGGCCGATCAGGGGCGCCAGGCACATATCGCCCATAACCGTGATGCCCTTGGCGTGCCGGGCCTGCAACTGGTGGCCGGGCGGGCGCCCGAGGCGCTGGAGGGGTTGGCGGCGCCGGATGCGATCTTCATCGGTGGCGGCGCCACCGTGCCGGGCGTGCTGCTCAAGTGCTGGCAGGCGCTCAAGCCCGGCGGACGGCTGGTCGCCAATGCCGTGACGCTGCAGAGCGAGGCCGCGCTGATCGCCTTTCGCGGCGAGCACGGCGGCGAGCTGACCCGTATCGAGGTGGCCCAGGCCAAACCCCTGGGCGGCTTCGACACCTGGCGCGGCGCCCTGCCGATCACCCTGCTCGAGGTCCGCAAACCGCGATGAGCCGCATCCTCTTGCTCGGTGGCATCGGTGAAGCGCTGAATCTCGCCCGCCGCCTTGGCAGCCAGCATATCTACAGCCTCGCCGGGCTGGGCAAGGTGCCCGAGGATCTGGCCTGCCAGGTCCGCGTTGGCGGCTTTGGCGGTGCCGAAGGGCTGGCTGATTTCATCCACAGGGAGCGCATCGAGTTGCTGGTCGATGCCACCCACCCCTATGCAGCGCAGATCAGCCATAACGCGGCACGCGCTGCAGAGCAGGCGGGCGTCCCCTGCTGGGCGCTGCGCCGTCCCGGCTGGACGGCCTCACCGGGCGATGACTGGCGCGAGGTATTCGACTGGCCATCGCTGATCACCGCACTGGGCGATTTCCAGCGGCCGCTGTTCACCCTGGGCCGTGAGCCGCTGGAGCACTTGCACGAGATTCCTGCCCATCAACACTGGACGGTGCGCTGCCTGCAAAGCCAGCCGGCCAGCGAGCGGGCCGAAGTGATCGGTGCACGCGGGCCGTTCAGCCTGGAGGGCGAGCGCGCGCTGTTCGAGCGGCTGAACTGCGACGTGCTGGTCAGCAAGAACAGCGGCAGCGCCGCCACCGAGCACAAGCTGCAGGTCGCCCGCGAACGTGGCGTGCCGGTGCTGGTGTTGCAGCGGCCAGTGTTGCCGGCGGTGGACCGTGAGTTCGCCGAGCCCGAGGCGCTGTGGCAGGCGCTGCAGGAAAGTGGCGTAACCAACCCGTAGCCCGTGGTAGAGCGCAGCGAAACCCGGGGAGCAATTTCGATAGATACGCGAATCCAGAAGCCCTTCTGGGTATCGCTTCGCTCGACCCAAGCTACGAAACCGCGCTCAACCGGGCTACGAAACCCGTCCGTCACGACGCTGTTAAACTGCCGCACTTTTTGCGGAGCCCGACCATGACTGCCATGCCCTACGCCCAGGTGCTATTCGCTGGCCCTGATTTGTTCGACGGTTCCTTCGCCGAGCTGTTTCGTGCCCGCTTGGTCGAGCTACGCGGCGCTGCGGCGCTGGCCGATATCGTCGATACCAGCGCGGGCTACGACGGCCTCTGGCAGCGCCTAGGCGAGGGCTGCGGCACGCTGCTGGTGATCGACCTGGAGCCGCAGAGCAGCAGCCAGCATGTCGATTGGCTGCGCAGCGAGCTGGCGGCCAGGACCGATCCCGAGCGGGTATTGGTGACCAGCCTGTTCGGCCAGCTCGATGCCGATGTGGCCGCAGTCGCCTGTGCGCTGATCGAGCGCCCTGAACTGCACCTGAGCTGCGTCGATGTGCCGGCGCTGCCCGGCAGCCACGCCTGGTCGAAGATTCCCGCCCACCAGTACCGCGTATTGCTCTGCAACGGCCCGCGCTGCACCCGCCGTGGCGCGCTGCCGCTGTGGAAAATGCTGCGCGAAAAGGTCAAGGCAGCGGGCAAGCTGGAGTGCGAAGGCGGTGTGCATATCACCCGTACGCAGTGCCAGTTCCCCTGCGATCAGGGCCCGACCCTGACGGTTTATCCACAGGGCCATTGGTACCAGGTACGCAGCGAAGCAGACGTGATCCGCCTGGTCGACGAACAGTTCGTTGCTGGCCGTGCGGTACCCGAGCTGATGATGCCGCAGTCCTGATCGGTACCGTCCCGGCCTGGGCGCGGGCGTATCGATGCCCGGGTAGCCCAGGCATCCCGAACCAGGCTATATCGGCGGCTCGACCAGCACGCGTTTCGGGCTAACATGCCGGCATCATAAAAATTCGAGTCATGCATGACCGCCCTGTTTCTGCGTTATCGCACCGTCGCCATCGTGCTGCTGGTGATCATCGGCCTGGCCGTCAGCCTGTGGCTGGCCAGCCGCTATGCCGAGCAGCGTGCCTGGGAGGATCGCAGCAGCGAAGCCCACGGCCAGCTGCAGCTGTACGCGCAATCGATCCAGACCCTGGTCGACCGCTTCCGCTCGGTGCCGCAGCTGCTGTCGATGGACGGCGACATCCAGGCCTTGCTGCAAGCGCCGGATGATCCGCAGCTGCGCGACAAGCTCAATCGCCGTTTCGAGCTGCTCAACGCCGCCGCAGGTGCCAGTGTTCTCTACCTGATCGACCGCAGTGGCCATACCCTGGCGGCCAGCAACTGGAACGAGTGGAGCAGCTTCGTCGGCAGCAACTACAGTTTTCGCCCCTATTTCCAGGATGCACTGCACCGTACCGCCGGCCGCTACTTCGCGGTCGGGGTGACCACCGGTGTACCTGGCTACTTCCTCTCCCACGCGGTGTACGACGACAACGGCGCGGTGATCGGCGTGCTGGTGGTCAAGCTCGAACTGGAGGAGCTACAGCGCGAGTGGGTTGGCCAGCCCGGCGTATTGCTGGTTGCCGACAGCTACGGTGTGGTGATTCTCAGCAGCCGCCCGGCCTGGCGTTTCCTGGCCCTGGAAGAGCTCGATGAACTCGATCACGCCGAGCTGGTGGAAGTGCGCAAGTACGCCGAGCGCCCGCTTGACGTGCTCTCCAAGGAACCTGGCCCGTACTTCGAAGGCAATGCCGACTGGATGAATATCGACGGCCCGGATGGCCGGCAGAGTTATCTCTGGCAGCGTCAGGATCTGGCCAGTGAAGCCTGGACGCTGCACCTGTTGATCGAGGAGAGCAGCCTTGGTGATACCGCGCGCAGCTACCGCCTGGCCGCCGCCGGTATATGGCTGACCCTGGTGTTCCTGGTGCTTTTTCTGCTGCAGCGCCGCAAGAACCAGCGCCTGCAGGCGAGCATCCGTGAGAACCTCGAACGCGAGGTGATGCTGCGTACCGCCGAGCTGCGCGAAGCCCAGGAGGGGCTGGTGCATGCGGCAAAAATGGCCGCCCTGGGGCAGATGTCGGCGGCCATGGCCCACGAGATCAACCAGCCGCTGACGGCCATCCAGATGCACCTGGGCAGCCTCGGTCTGCTGCTCGATAACGGCCGTGCAGCGGACGTGCGCGCCGGCCTGACGCGCATCGACGGCCTGCTGCAGCGCATGGCCAGCCTGACGGGCCACCTGAAAACCTTCGCCCGCAAGAGCCCGGCGGGGCTCAACGAACGCCTGCTGCTCAGCGATGTGCTGGAGCAGGCGCTGTTGCTGCTGGCGCCACGGTTGCGCAGTGAGCAGGTCGAGCTGCACCGTGAAGTGCTTAGCGAGGCGCGGGTCTCCGGCGATGCCATTCGCCTCGAGCAGGTGGTGCTCAACCTGCTCAATAACGCGCTGGATGCCATGGTCGACAGCCCGCAGCGAAGCCTAGGCGTGCTGATCGAACTGCAAGGCGACAGCTGCGTATTGCAGGTCAGCGATACCGGTGGCGGGATTGCCGAAGAGCACCTGGGCAACGTCTTCGAGCCGTTCTTCACCACCAAGCCGGTGGGCGAGGGGCTGGGCCTAGGCCTGGCGATTTCCTACGGCATCGTGCGCGATCTGGGCGGCAGCCTGGAGGCGCGCAATGGCACTGATGGCGCGATCTTCATCCTGCGCCTGCCGTGCGCCGGGTGAGCGCTGCGGCATTTCGTGTAACACCCGTCGGGCACCGCTGGGAGAGCTCGGCGCTACACTGCGCCCTCGAGTAATAAGGAGGTTCCATGGCTGGTCAGGTAATCGTCGTCGATGATGAAGCAGCGATCCGCGAGGCGGCGCAGCAGTGGCTGGAGCTGTCCGGCTTCAGCGTGCAGACCTGCGCCACGGCCGTCCAGGCGCTGGCCCTGCTCGATGGCGACTTTCCCGGCGTGCTGATCAGCGATGTGCGCATGCCCGGCACCGATGGCTTGCAGCTGCTGGAGCGGGTGGTCGAACTCGACCGCGACCTGCCGGTGATCATGATCACCGGCCATGGCGATGTACCGATGGCCGTGCAGGCGCTCAAGCGGGGCGCCTACGACTTCATCGAAAAGCCTTTTACCCCCGATCGCTTGCTCGACACCGTGCGCCGCGCCCTGGAAAAGCGCCGCCTGGTCTGCGAGAACCGCGCACTGCGTCAGCGGTTCGCCCTCAAGGACGGCATCGCCGCGAAGCTGCTCGGTGTGTCGCGGCCCATGGAACGGTTGCGCCGGCAGATTCTCGACCTGGCCGGCACCTCGGTGAATGTGCTGATTCGTGGCGAGACAGGCTCCGGCAAGGAACGCGTGGCGCGCTGCCTGCACGATTTCAGCGAGCGCGCCGACAAGCCGTTCGTGGCGCTCAACTGCGCGGCAATTCCCGAACACCTGTTCGAGAGCGAACTGTTCGGCCATGAGAGCGGTGCCTTTACCGGCGCCCAGAGCAAGCGCATCGGCCGTATCGAACACGCCGATGGCGGCACCCTGTTTCTCGATGAGATAGAAAGCCTGCCGCTGGCGCAGCAGGTCAAACTGCTGCGCGTGCTGCAGGAAAAGACCCTGGAACGGCTGGGCTCCAACCGCAGCATCCACGTGGATCTGCGAGTGATCAGCGCGGTGAAGCCGGACCTGCTCGATGAAGTGAAAGCCGGACGTTTCCGTGAGGATCTGCTCTATCGGCTGAATGTCGCCACCTTGCACATTCCGCCGCTGCGCGAGCGTCGCGAAGACATTTCACTGTTGTTCGAGCACTTCGCCGAAGAGGCCGCCCAGCGCCACGGCCGCATGCTGGAGCCGTTGACGCCCGCCGAGCTGGCCGGTCTGCTCGGCCATGAATGGCCGGGCAACGTGCGCGAGCTGATCAACGCCGCCGAGCGCCATGCCTTGGGCCTCGGTGACACCTCCTCCGAGGAGGCCAGCCAATCGCTCGCCGGGCAGATGGAAGCGTTCGAGGCGCAGTGCCTGCACAACGCGCTGCTACGTTGTCGCGGCAGCATCCTGCAGACCATGGAGCTGCTGCAACTGCCGCGCCGCACCCTCAACGAAAAGATGCAGCGCCATGGCTTGCAGCGCAGCACTTATCGACCTGCGGGTAGTAGCGACGAGGATTGAGCTACGGCTGGTTGGGTGTTAACCCTCGTTGGTGAGGTGGCGCCCGCCTCAATTTTTTGACGGCAGCGCTCTGAGGCTGCCATTGGTCCGCTTTTGTGGGAGCGGGTGGGGGACGCCTAGTCCATGCCCGCGATTCGCGCGCATGGCGCGCTCCCACAGTTAGTCCTCTGGTAGTGCCCCTGCAAATCACCGCTGGGCGGCTTACATAAGCGGAATCCTGCCGATTGCCGCTCGCGCAATAGGCGACCTTTCGCTGCTTTCTCTCCGTTCCTCATCGCGCAGCCGCTCTGGCTAGGGGCTTTTATCCACTGGCACGGCACCTGCTATGGCTGCTGGTAACCGGACATTCAACCCGGCTCTCTGACAAGAATAATCACGGAGATACACCATGCGACTGACCAAGCGCGTCACCCTGTTCGCCGCTGCCGCGGCCTTCACTGCCAGCACCGCGGTACTTGCCGCACCGACCTTCATCAACGTGCTTACCGGCGGGACCAGCGGGGTGTACTACCCGATTGGCGTGGCCATGTCGCAGCTGTATGGCAGCGGTATCGAGGGCGCGAAAACCTCGGTACAGGCCACCAAGGCCTCGGTCGAGAACCTCAACCTGCTGCAGTCCGGCCGGGGCGAGATCGCCTTTGCTCTGGGCGACTCGGTCGAAGACGCCTGGAACGGCGTGGAAGACGCCGGCTTCAAGGCACCGCTGACGCGTATTCGCGCCATCGCCGCCACCTACCCCAACTACATTCAGATCGTTGCCAGCAAGGAATCCGGGATCAAGACCCTGGAAGACCTCAAGGGCAAACGCATTTCCGTAGGGGCGCCGAAATCCGGCACCGAGCTCAATGCCCGCGCCATCTTCAAGGCCGCTGGCCTGAGCTACAAGGACATGGGCCGCGTCGAATTCATGCCGTACGCCGAGTCGGTCGAACTGATCAAGAACCGCCAGCTGGACGCCACCCTGCAGTCTTCCGGCCTGGGCATGGCGGCCATTCGTGACCTGGCGTCGATGGTACCGATCACCTTCGTCGCCATCCCCGAAGAGGTCGTGGCGAAGATCGACAGCCAGGCCTACCAGGCCAAGGTCATCCCGGCCGGCACCTACGACGGCCAGGATCAGGACGTACCGACCGCGGCCATCGTCAACCTGCTGGTCAGCCACGAGAAGGTCTCCGATGAGGTGGCCTATCAGATGACCAAGCTGCTCTACGACAACCTCCCTCGCCTGCGTACCGCGCACTCCGCGGCCAATGACATCAAGCTGGAAAATGCCACCGAGGGCCTGCCGATCCCGCTGCACCCGGGGGCCGAGCGCTTCTACAAGGAAGCCGGCGTACTCAAGTAACACGCAGGCAGAGCGGGCGGCCGTACGCGCTGCCCGCACGCCTGTCGGGTCGGCGCTTGGCCATGCATATAGGCAATGGCCCGCCGTTATTGCAGCTGCATCGAGAATCTATCCATGAGCGATCATCCAGGTCTGACCGGCAATCCCGGTCAGTGGCCCAAGGCCGTGTTCTACGTCGCGATCCTGTTTTCGGTCTACCAGATCATCGGGGCCGCCTTCCATCCGTTCTCCAGCCAGGTGCTGCGCGCCGGGCACGTCGGCTTCGTGTTGCTGATGGTGTACCTGTGCTTCCCGATGCGTGGCCAGGGTCGGCCGTGGACACCGCTGGCCTGGGTGCTGGGCCTGGCGGGGTTGGGCACGGCGCTTTACCAGTGGTATTTCGAGGCCGACCTGGTGCAGCGTTCGGGTGACCTCACCCCCTCTGACATGGTGGTCGGGGTGACCTTGCTGGTGCTGGTGTTCGAGGCGGCGCGCCGGGTCATGGGCCTGGCCCTGCCGCTCATCTGCGGTTGCTTCCTGGCCTATGGCCTGTTTGGCGAGCACCTGCCGGGCGACCTGGCGCACCGTGGCTACGACTTCGACCAGATCATCAACCAGCTGTCGTTCGGTACCGAAGGGTTCTACGGCACACCGACCTATGTGTCGGGTACCTATATCTTCCTGTTCATCCTGTTTGGTGCGTTCCTGGAGCAGGCGGGAATGATCCGGCTGTTCACCGATTTCGCCATGGGCATGTTCGGCCACAAGACCGGCGGCCCGGCCAAGGTTTCGGTAGTGACCTCGGCGCTGATGGGCACCATCACCGGTTCGGGGGTCGCCAACGTGGTCACCACCGGCCAGTTCACCATCCCGCTGATGAAGCGCTTCGGCTACAAGGGCACCTTCGCCGCCGCAGTGGAGGCCTCGGCCAGCATGGGCAGCCAGATCATGCCGCCGATCATGGGCGCGGTGGCGTTCATCATGGCCGAGACCATCAACGTGCCGTACGTGGAGATCGCCAAGGCGGCGCTGATCCCGGCGCTGCTGTGGTTCGGCTCGATCTTCTGGACCGTGCACCTGGAGGCCCAGCGCCTGAAGCTGACCGGCCTGCCGAAAGAGGAATGCCCGGATCCGTTCGCGGCCATCAAACAGCGCTGGTACCTGCTGATTCCGCTGGGTGTGCTGGTGTACCTGTTGTTCGCCGGCTTCACGCCGATGTTCTCCGGCACCGTGGGCCTGGCCCTGACCGCCATCGTGATCCTGGGCACGGCGATCGTCATGCGCGCCAGCAACCTGTGGTTGAAGATCGCCTTCTGGATCGCCCTGGGGCTGGTCAGTTCCGCGTTCCTCAAATTCGGCATCGGCGTGGTGTTCGGCGTGATCGCGGTACTGGTCGCCGGCTGCTTCTACGTCAAGGGCGGGCGGGAAACCCTGCGCGCCTGCGTGTGGGCCCTGGCCGAAGGGGCGCGCCATGCGATCCCGGTTGCGGTGGCGTGCATCCTGGTGGGGGTGATCATCGGTGTGGTGTCGCTGACCGGCATCGCCACCACCTTCGCCGGTTACATCATGGCTATCGGCAAGGACAACCTGTTCCTGTCGCTGGTGTTGACCATGCTCACTTGCCTGGTCCTCGGCATGGGTATCCCGACCATTCCCAACTACATCATCACCAGCGCCATCGCCGCGCCGGCGCTGCTGGAACTGGGCGTGCCGCTGATCGTGTCGCACATGTTCGTCTTCTATTTCGGCCTGATGGCCGACCTCACGCCCCCGGTGGCGCTGGCCTGCTTCGCCGCCGGTTCGATCGCCAAGGAGAACGGCCTGAAGATCAGCCTGTGGTCGGTGCGCATAGCCGCGTGCGGCTTCGTGGTGCCGTTCATGGCGGTGTATGACCCGGCGCTGCTGATGCAGGGCGACGACTGGGGCGCGATCCTCTACATGTTGATCAAGTCGGTGTTCGCCGTTGGCTTGTGGGGCATGGCGGTGGTCGGCTATTTCTCGGCGCCAATGCGTGCATGGGAGCGGCTGCTGGTGTTCGCTGCCGGTGCTTCGCTGGTGATTCCGGCCTCGGTGTTCAGCTATGACCTGCTCGGGCTGTACAGCGTGACCACCGATGAAATCGGCTTCCTGATCGCCGCCGCGGTGATCGCCCTGCATGTGCTGCGTGCCCGTCGCCAGCCGTCTCTGGCGGCCGCTTGATCGGATTGTGCATGGGCCTGGCCGGGGTGGTGTGGGCGCAGGTGCCCGCCCCGGCCTTCACCCTGGCCTGGAACCACACGATCGAGAAGATCCGCTGGGAAGAGGATTACCGCGTCACGCCGGCCGGGCTGCTGCTTGGCGAGGCGCGGGTACGCGGTAGCGGCGCCGGTATGGAGATCCCGGATGGCGCCGAACTGCGTGATGGCGCCTGGCATTACCAACGCCAGCTGCCGCCGCTGCAACCGCTGCGCCTGGGGCGCACGCCCGAGGCGGGCGACTACCAGCTGTGCGATGCCAAGGGCTGCAAGCCTTTCAGCGAGTGGCTCGGGCCGCCTAGGGCGAGTCAGCCGGTTGTGGAGTTGTGGAGTTGTGGAGCTGTGAACTGATGGGCGGGTAAAAGGTGGAAGCGGACATCCAGCCACCTAGTGGGAGGGGCTTTAGCCGCGAGCTCTTGCGCCTAGCTAGGCAAAATCGAGGCTAAAGCCTCTCCCACAGAAGCGCTGCTCACCGGTCGCTTTCGCCTGCTCACCGCCCCCGGCGCATCTCCCCCAACTCCGCCCGCAACGCCTTCAACTCCCGAAGAATCATCTCCTCGCGCTGTACCCGCGCCTCGGCTTCGGCATCCGGCCCTTTGGCATCCTCCATGGCGTTGACCAGTACCGCGATAAACAGGTTGAGCATCATGAAGGTGGCGATCAGCACGTAGGGGATGAAGAACAGCCAGGCCAGTGGGTAGACCTCCATGATCGGCCGCACGGTGCCGCTCGACCAGCTGTCCAGGGTCATCATCTGGAACAGCGAATACAGGCTGGCGGTCAGCGAGCCGAACCACTCGGGAAAGCGCTCGCCGAACAGCTGCGTGGCCATCACCGCCGACACGTAGAAGATCAGCCCCATCAGCATGATGATGCTGCCCATGCCGGGCAGCGAAGCCAGCAGCGCCTGCACCACCTTGCGCATGTTCGGGTTGATCGACACCAGGCGCAGCACCCGCAGAACACGCAATGCCCGCAGCACGCTGAACGGCCCGCTGGCCGGCACCAGGGCGATGCCCACTACAATGCAGTCGAACACCGCCCACGGATCGCGCAACAGGCCAATGCCCCGGGCCGCGAAACGCAGCGCCAGCTCGGCCACGAATACCGCCAGGATGACCATATCCACAGGCACCAGCAGCCAGCCCCACTCGCTGGCGATCTCCTTCGAGGTGAGCATGCCGAGAATCGCCGCGTTGATCAGGATCAGCGCGGTGATCAGGCGCTGCACGGGCTTGCCATCCATGACCGCGGCCAGTTGTTGGCGCCAGACGCTGGTGGGCGGGTTCGAGCTGGTGTCGTTCATGGCGAGTTCGGCGGCGACTGTCGGGCTGTCGAGGGTAAATAAGCATGGTGACGGAAGAAAGCGCTGGGCGCCTGGTTTGCAGACTGCTTTTTCACCAGATGTGTAGCCTGCCGCGTGCCACCGGATTGCCGAATCCATCGCGGGTCATTAGCCTGCGCTCTTTGCCTGGGCCAGGTGGCCCTGACCAATACGACGGATCACGGCATGAGCGAGCGCGGCGACAACATCACCTATTACCTGGACATGCACAGCCCCGAGCAGCTGCGTGGCAAACCCCTGCCCGATGATCTGCAGGTGGTCGAGTGCCGCATCAAGCAGTTCCAGCTCAACCGCTTTCTCTACCAGCTGATCGGCGAGCCTTGGAAATGGACGGACAAGCTGGCCTGGTCGGATGCGCAATGGCGCGAAGCGATCGAGCGCGACGATCACCGCACCTGGGTGGCTTATCACCAGGGCGCCATCGCCGGTTACTACGAGCTGCAGCGCGACGCCGACGGCGCGGTGGAGATTCTCTATTTCGGTCTCGCCGAAGCGTTCTTCGGCCAGGGTTTCGGTGGCCCGCTGCTGACTCACGCGCTGCAGTCCGCCTGGGCCTGGCCAGGCACCCGGCGTGTCTGGGTGCATACCTGCAGCCTCGACCACCCCAGCGCGCTGGCCAATTATCAGGCGCGGGGCCTGGAGCTCTATCGCCAGGAACGCGAGGGCTAAAGCGGCATTGCGTCGAGACATCCTGACGGTTGCGCTGTCAGATATCGAGCGAGCCGCGTCGCGGTCACTGAACGGAGTTCTACATGCCAAAGCTTAGTGTGAAGTTGCTGCCTCTCTGCCTGCTGGCGCTGCCATTCATGGCGTCTGCCCAGCAGCAGATCCAGCCCGGTCTCTGGGAAATAACCTCGAAGAACATGCAGCTCGGCGGCAAGACCCTGCCGAGCAGCGACGTGATGCTGCAGCAGTTCAAGAGCCTGCCCCAGGCCCAGCGTGAAATGATGGAGCGGGCCATGGCCCAGCAGGGCATCCAGCTCGGCGAGAAGGGCGTGCAGTACTGCATCAGCCAGGCCCAAGTGGACGCACAGAACATACCCCTGCAGGACCCCAACTGCAGCCAGGAGATCACCTCGCGGGACAACGACCGCTGGGTATTCAACTTCACCTGCCCGCAGGGCCGCGGCCAGGGCGAGGCGCATTTCCTCGACGACAAGTCGTTCACCTCGAAGGTCAGCGGTGATTTCGACAGCGGTGCCGGTCGCCAGCAGGGCAGCATGGAATCCGAGGCGCGCTGGGTGTCGGCTGACTGTGGCGCGTTGAAACCGCGTCAGTAAGGCGAAGCTTCTGGCAGCGACTTACAGTCGCTGCTGGATCACCCGCGGGGTGTGCTCGAAATCGGCCAGCCGCTCGCACCTGGCCGCGATTCCTGGATCAAGGCAGGCATTCTGGATCGACCGGGCCCGGCGTGCAGGCGGACGGATTGCTTGCTGTGCGGCGGCAAAATTCCATATCCCGCCTGGCCCGGCAATAGTCGCTGTGCAACCGGCGTTCGGCGCTGGGCGAGGGCGGCACTACGCCGGATTGGCAAGCGGGTAGGTCGGGTTGGAGGGTGCACCAGCTAGGGTACTGCTTCGGCATCCTGTACCCGGCAGCAATCAGGCAGTTTTGGGTCTCGGCCCGCTGGTTGGGCGGGCGGTCATCGTCCTGCGGATGTGGCGACCCGCATTCCAGCAGGGCTTTCTTGACCTCCAGGGTTGAGGCGCCCGGTTTTTGCCAGATCTCGAAGTTGAATGGTGGCGGCTGGAAGGGCTGCCGTCCCCAGCAGGCGGTCAGCGTGCTGAACAGCAGAATCAGAATGAGGCTTCGCATGCGGCGGGTCTGAGGTGAAAACATCGTGTGCTTACCTGACCGACGACTGTTTTGGCAGTGCATAGAGCGCGATCAGAAACGAGGTCACCACGCCCAAAACTAAACTGCTGTAAGGATTGCTCCCGTCTCCCATCTGCAGCACTTCAGACCATGCCTGCGCGCCCAAACCGCCTGCCACGCAAATGAACAGAATGTGCCGAAGGCCCCGGTGAAGACCCAGGCACGCATACAGCAGCGCCAGGCCGAGCGCAGGAACGCCGTATAAAACCATGGCTGTTACCGCAGAGAGAATGCCGAACCAGAACGAGCCAGCCAGCATTGCCAGGGCATTAGAATCGGATGACTCGACTACCAGTCCGATTGTCGCGATGTATGCAAAATTGAATATCCCCACCAGCGCCGGGCAAAGCGTGAATGACAGCACTACAGGTTTGAACGGATACATCGCAACCTGCTCCCATTCCCTGTCGGTTTAGTAGGCGTGCTTTTAAACCAGTCTCGCAGACTGAGCAACTCGGGCGATCTGGTCCCTACCCAGCTCAGAGAATCGGCGAGATCAGCCGTGCCACGCGCATGCCCAGCTGTTGCAGGCGATGCACTTCGCGGCGGTCGGCGCCGATCAGTTCGCGGGACTGGCTGAAGTCTTCCAGCAGCATCGCTTCGACCTGACGGGCGAACTCCGGGTCGACCGTTACCAGGGTGATTTCGAAGTTGAGGCGGAACGAGCGGTTGTCCAGGTTGGCGCTGCCGACCACGCCGATGTCGCCATCGATCAGCGCGACCTTCTGGTGCAGGAAGCCCGGCAGGTAGCGGAAGATCCGTACGCCGGCGCGCAGCGCTTCCAGGGCGAACAGGTTGGAGGCCGCGTAGACGATGCGGTGGTCCGGCCGTGAGGGCAGCAGGATACGCACGTCCACGCCGCGCAGCACGGCCAGGCGCAGGGCGGCGAACAGTGCCTCGTCGGGGATGAAGTAGGGGCTGGTCAGCCAGATGCGCTCGCGGGCGGCGTTGAGCATTTCCACGAACAGCAGCGAGCAGGTTTCCTGGGCGTCGGCCGGGCCGCTGGTGATCACCTGGCAGAGCATGCCTTCGTCCGGGTAGCGCTCGGGCAGCAGCAGTGGCGGCAGCTTGCGCGTCGCCCAGAACCAGTCCTCGGCAAAGGACTCCTGCAGGCAGGCCACGGCCGGGCCGTGTACCTCGACGTGGGTGTCACGCCACGGCGACAGGCGCGGTTTTTCGCCCAGGTATTCATCACCAACGTTGTGGCCGCCGAGAAACCCGCGCCCGCCATCGACCACCACGATCTTGCGATGGTTGCGGAAATTCAGCTGAAAGCGATTGAGCACGCCGCCGCCGGTGGGGAAGGCGTGCATGTGCACACCGCCCTCGCGCAGGCGCTTGATATAGCGGCGCGGCAGGGCGTGGCTGCCGACCGCGTCGTAGAGAAAGTACACCTGCACGCCAGCCGACGCGCGCTCGAGCAGGGCCTCCTGCAGGCGGTGGCCAAGCTTGTCGTCATGCACGATGAAGAACTGGATAAGGATCACCTGATGCGCTTCGGCAATCGCCTGGAAGATCGCCTCGAAGGTGGCCTTGCCATCGATCAGCAGGCTGACCTGGTTGCCCGCCAGGCAGGGCATGCGCCCCAGACGCGGCAGCGCGCGCAGCTGTCCGTAAGCCTCTGACTCACCAGCGGCGATGGCCTCCTGCACCCAGGGGCGCCAGTCCAGCGAGGCCATGGCCTTGTGCATCTGCTTGTCGACTATCCGGCGCGCCTCGATATAGGCGTAGAAGCGGCTGCGCCCGAAGATCACGTAGGGCAGAAGGGTCAGGTAGGGCATGAAGAACAGCGACAGTGCCCAGGCGATGGCGCCCTGGGCGGTGCGCACGGTGAGGATCGCGTGCACGGCGGCGAGCGCACCGAGCCCATGGATCGCCGCGATCAGGTAACCGAAGAAATGCTCGATGCCGAATTCCATTGCCGTTCGCTTGTTGGCTGCAGTGCCAGCATAGACCACGCTATCGATGGGACGTCACCGATAGAAATCAGCGTTCCACGTGAAACTTCGCGGCAGCCTGCCTGGCTCGACTCGGCCGAATGAGCGCAAGCCCCGCACCGCAAGCGGCGGGGCTTTGCCAACGATAGCCATCAGGCCCGCGACAGCGCCGAGATCTGTTTGCGCCGGTAGACCGTATCGCGGCGTGACAGCAGCAGGTAGAGCGGCAGGGTGACGACGATCGCCACCAGCCAGGACAGGTCGGCACCGTCGAGCTTGCTGGCCATCGGCCCGGTGTAGATCGGTGTGACGGCGAACGGCAGCTGCACCAGGATGCCGATGGCATAGGCGCTGACCGCGTTGGGGTTGAAGCGCCCGTAGATGCCGCCGCCGGCGTCGAACAGCGAGGGGATGTGGTAGCGCTGCTTTTGCACCAGATAGAAGTCGGCAAGGTTGATCACCGCCCAGGGCACCAGCACGATCATCATCGCCAGGATCAGCTGCATGAAGCGCGAGATGAAGTCCGCTGGTGCGCTCACCGCGACCACGCAGCAGGCCACCAGCAGGATCGCCGAGAGCGCCACGCGGGCCTGGCGGCTCGGTGCCCAGTCGGCGGCGAAGGTCTGTACCGAGGTAATCAGCGCCAGCACCGCGCCGTACAGGTTCAGGGCGTTGTGGCTGATGATGCTGAGGATGAACAGCAGCATCAGCACCGGGCCGAACACGCCGGTGCTCTGCTTGACCGCTTCCATGGTATCGGTATCGGCGCTTACCGACAGCGCCACCAGGGTGCCGAAGATGAAGCACAGTGAAGTGCCCAGCACGGCGCCGCAGTAGGTGGCGATAAAGGGCTTCCAGATGCCCACGTCGCGTGGCAGGTAGCGTGAGTAGTCCGAGGTGTAGGGCGCGAAGGAGA
This sequence comes from Pseudomonas sp. URMO17WK12:I2, assembly GCF_003253735.1. Lineage (GTDB taxonomy): Bacteria > Pseudomonadota > Gammaproteobacteria > Pseudomonadales > Pseudomonadaceae > Aquipseudomonas. Next base: position 419,746 of record NZ_QKYW01000004.1, read on the forward strand.
TCTGCCAGATGGCGCCCAGCGAGGCCATGGCCAGCCAGCCGGCCAGGTTGAAGCCGCCACGGCTGGTGAAGTCCGCCGGCAGGCCGTTGGCGAACAGGGCGATGAAGCCGGCGAGCAGGCCGATGCCCATCACCCAGGTGCCGATGCGGTTGAGGGTGTGGATGAAGTTGTAGCCGAGGATGCCGATCAGCGTCGCGGCGCAGGCGCCGATCAGCACGGCGGCAGGCAGGGGCAGATCCGGCGCCACGCTATGGATGGATTTGCCGGCCAAAACGCAGTTGGAGATGAAGAAACCGATGTACAGCACGGCGGCGATCACCACTACCAGCAGCGCGCCATAGCGGCCGAACTGACCGCGGCTCTGCAGCATCTGCGGCAGGCCCATCTGCGGGCCCTGGGCCGAAGCCAGGCCGAGCACGATGCCGCCGAGCAGGTGGCCGACCAGGATGGCGCAGATCGCCCAGCCGAGGTTGAGGTGGAACACCTGCACGGCCATGGCACCGGTGACGATGGGCAGTGGCGCGATATTGGTGCTGAACCACAGGGTGAACAGGTCACGGACGCGGCCATGACGGTCGGCGTCGGCCACCTGGCCGACACTGTTGCTTTCAACGAGCTCTTGCTGGGACATGGACGGTTCTCCTGCGCAAGGTGGCGACGGCATGCAGCGCCGCGTCAGCGGGGCAGGCCGTTGGGTGTAGATGCGTGGGGGTGGCTGAACGAGTCAGCTGCGCCTGCTGCGGGGCAGCTTGCAGGCGGCGGAGAACGGGGAGGGGTGGAGCAGCAGGGCTGTGCGGAACACCATGGGAAACCTACTTCTTGTCGTTATTCGGATAGGGTTTTGCGTATCGCCAGGTTGGCGAAAAACCGCTGCCCGGCGTGGCCGGTGCAGCGGTGGCGGGGCTCAGCGGAAGGCTGGCACCACGTGCTGGATGAACAGCTCCAGGGACTTTTTCTTCTCGGCGTAGGGCAGGCTGTTGTCGGCCCAGAAGCTGAATTCGTCGACGCCCAGTTCCTGGTAGTGACGAATGCGCGCGATGATTTCCTCGGGTGTACCGATCATGGTGTTCTTGCGGATGTTCTCCAGCTCGAACTCCGGGCGCTCCTTGAATTTCTCTTCGGGGCTCGGATCCAGCAGGCCGTCGACCGGGGTGGTCTTGTTGCCGAACCAGGCATCGAAGGTGCGGTAGAAACGCGAGATTGCCGCAGCGCCTACCTTCCAGCCTTCCGGGTCGTCGGCCAGGTGCACGTGGGTGTGGCGCAGCACCATCAACTGTGGGCGCGGTACGCCGGGGTTGTTGGCCAGAGCGGCATTGAACTTGTTGTTCAGGTCGACCACTTCCTCGTCGCCTTTCATCAGCGGCGTGACCATCACGTTGCAGCCGTTGGCCACCGCGAAGTTGTGCGAGTCCGGGTCGCGGGCGGCGATCCACACCGGCGGCAGCGGCTGCTGCAGCGGCTTGGGCGACGAGGTGCTGGTGGGGAATTTCCAGATCTCGCCGTCGTGGGCGTAATCGCCTTTCCACAGCGCCTTGACCACCGGCACCATCTCGCGCAGGTACTTGCCGCCATCGCTGGCCGGCATGCCACCGGCCATGCGGTCGAACTCGTACTGGTAGGCACCACGGGCCAGGCCGACTTCCATGCGACCGTTGCTGATCACGTCGAGCAGAGCGCATTCACCGGCTACGCGGATCGGGTTCCAGAACGGCGCGATGATGGTCCCGGCGCCGAGGCGAATGGTGCTGGTACGGGCCGCCAGGTAGGCGAGGATCGGCATCGGGCTTGGCGAGATGGTGTATTCCATGGCGTGGTGCTCGCCAACCCACACGGTGCTGAAGCCGCCGGCCTCGGCCAGCAGGGTGAGCTCGGTCAACTGATCGAAGAGCTCGCGGTGGCCGACTTCCTGGTCGTAGCGTTCCATGTGGACGAACAAAGAGAATTTCATGTCGCTTTCCTCGATTCTTGTAAGGCCCCAGGCGCGAGGCACCGTCGGGACTGGCCGCCTGCAGGATCAGGTAGCTCATGGTCTATGGTATACCATAATATAAAATACTTTGGCGAGTACCCGAGACTCTTCTTGTCGAAAAGCGTCAGTTCCTGGCGGCTTGCCAGGCATACCAGCGCTCGGCGATGCGCTCGCCGTTGAGGCTCCAGTATTTGAAGTCGAGGGTGATCTGCCCGGCTTTATGGGCGCCCGGCTGGTTCTCCGCGAGCTTGGGATCGACCAGCGCCGAGGCACCGAGGTTGACCGGCGCGTAGCCGGTCAGCGAAGAGAAATCCGCTTGTGGTTTGGGGCTGGTGGCGTAGGCGATAAAGGCACGTGCGCCTTCGACGTTTGGCGCGCCACGGGGGATGACCAGGAAATCTCCGGCCACCAGGTTCTGCTGCCAACTGATGCCCACCGGGGCGCCGCCATCACGCAGCGCATTGACCCGGCCATTCCAGAACATGCCCAGCCCGGCAGTGCCGGAGGACAGCAGCTGCTGGGACTCGTCACCGCTGCCCCACCAGGCGATGTCGCTCTTGATGTTGTCGAGCTTCTTGAAGGCGCGATCCAGATCCAGCGGGTACAGCTGTGCCGGGTTCACCCCGTCGGCGAGCAGGGCGATTTCCAGCACGCCGGGGCTGGGCCATTTGTACAGCGCGCGCTTGCCCGGAAAGGCGCGGGTATCGAACAGCGCCGCCCAGTCTTGCGGCGCGTTGCCGAGCACCTTGGTGTTGTAGCCGAGGATGAAGGAGAAGTAGAACGAGCCTGCACCGTAGATGGTGACGAAGCGCGGGTCGATGGTGCGCTTGGCGATCTGCTTGAAGTCCAGTGGCTCGAGCAGGCCTTCCCGGCCGGCGCGCAGGGCGAAGTCCGCCTCCACGTCGACCACATCCCAGGTGACCTTGCCGCTTTCCACCATGGCCTTGAAGGCCGCGTAATCGGTGGGCCCGGCCTGCTCGACACGAATGCCGCTCTGTTGAGTGAAAGGTTCGCTCCAGGCGCGGGTCTGCGCGGCCTGGGTGCTGCCGCCCCAACTGACGAAGGTGATGCTCTGTTCGGCGTGAGCCGCCAGTGTGAACAGGCAGAACAGACTGGCCATTACGCTACGCATTGAATTGCCTCCCCGAAGTGTTCGATATCGCCACGAAGCGCGCTGTCTTTTGCTGAGCAGAGAAGCACGCTTCAATGGCAGACGGTATGCCGTAATATCGACTAGCAAAATGCGCTCCAGCGCGCCAACCTCGTGCTAGAGCGTCGCGTCAAGCTTGCGTGATGGAGAATCAATGCGACTGGGAAGTGCAGTACCACTCTTTGCCGGAGGGAGCGTTACGCTTCGCGCTGATCTTCTTGGCAGAGCGCCAGCCAAGGCTCTCTATAGGCCGGTGTAAGGCAGAAGCGGTCGTTCGTGTAATTCGTAGGAGGGGCTTTAGCCGCGAGCTCTTTACGTTCCACGCGCTATGCGTGACCTGTGGTTTGCCAGCGTTATCGCGTTGTGGATACGTTCGGTTCCGCTCTGTCGAGCGGGTTTCTTTTGGCATCGCCCCAAAAGAAACCAAAAGGTCTAGCCCCGACATACGGCCCCAGCTTCGCTGGGGTTCCCTCGCTCCATCATTGTTCCGAGGGCCCGCCGCGAAGGGCCGTCCCTGGCCCATCGCGCCTCTCGCGGCATCCATGCCGCTCAACCCTCTCCACAACGATTCCGCTCGGCCTTCTGAAGGGGCGATTGGTGCCGCCTGATAATTCTCTGGCATGAGGAGCACAAAAAAGCCAAAGCGGCCGACCGGCTGCTTTCGCCATTCTGCAGCCGCAGAGTTAATCAGCCAGGTTCGCGCTCAGTGGGCGCCCGCAGCCTTGTTGAGGTCGCCTTCGTTCCAGCTGTCGTACAGGCAGGCCTCGCTGGCCGCCCAGCGCACCTTGGCCTGGGCACCGGGTTGCAGCGGTTGCAGGCCGCTGCCCATGGCTTTCAGGGTCAGGTGGCAGCCGCCCGGCGTGACCACGTGGCAGGTCAGGCTTTCACCGAGGAATACCACTTCGGTGACCTGCACGGCGATCTCGTTCCAGCCGGCTGGCAGTGGCGTCTGTGCAGCGACGTCCAGCGACAGCACCTGGGCTTTTTCCGGGCGCAGCATCAGCAGCACGTCTTGCTCGTTCTTCAGGTTGGCGGTCGGCGTGATCGCCAGGCCCTGCTGCTCGAACTGTACGGCGGCCTGACCGCTTACCTTGGCACGCAAAAAGTTGGAGTTGCCGAGGAACGAGGCGACGAAGGCATTCGGCGGATTCTGGTAGAGGTCGTAGCCGGTGCCCAGGCCGACGATCCTGCCGTGGCTGAAGATGGCGATGCGCTGGGACAGGCGCATCGCCTCTTCCTGGTCGTGGGTTACGTAGAGGATGGTGATGCCCAGGCGCCGGTGCAGGTGGCGCAGCTCGTCCTGCAGGTCCTCGCGCAGCTTCTTGTCCAGGGCGCCGAGGGGTTCGTCCATCAGCAGGATGCGCGGCTCGTAGACCAGCGCCCGGGCGATGGCCACGCGCTGTTGCTGGCCGCCGGACATCTGCGACGGGCGACGGTGGGCGAAGGCTTCCAGTTGCACCAGCTTGAGCATGGCGTCGACCTTGCGCTTCTGCTCGTCGGCGCTGAGCTTGCGGATGCCCAGCGGGAAGGCGATGTTGTCGTGCACGTTAAGGTGCGGGAACAGCGAATAGCGCTGGAACACCATGCCGATATCGCGCTTGTGCGGCGGCACGTTGACCAGGGATTTGCCCTCCACGAGGATTTCCCCCGAGCTGGGCGTCTCGAAGCCGGCCAGCATCGACAGCGTGGTGCTCTTGCCCGAGCCGCTGGAGCCGAGGAAGGTAAGGAACTCGCCCTCCTGGATATCCAGGGAAATGTTATCCACAGCGGTGAAGTCGCCGTAGTGCTTGTTCAGGTTGCGAAGGCTGACCAGGGTCTGGGGCGCCTGTTGTTCTTGGATGACGGCACTCATGGGGTTCTCCTCGGCGCTCAGCCTTTGGCTTCGGCGCGCCGGCGTGCAATGGCGGCGATGATCATGACCAGCAGGGAAAGGGCGATCAGCAGCGTCGAGGCGACGGCGATCACCGGAGTGAGATCCTGGCGCAGCGTCGTCCACATCTTCACCGGCAGCGTCTGCAGGCCGGGGCTGGCCATCATCACGCTGAGCACCACCTCGTCCCACGACACCAGGAAGGCGAACAGCCCACCGGAGACCAGGCCCGGGCGAATCGCCGGGAAGGTCACCTTGACGATGGCCTGCAGGCGCGTGGCGCCGCAGATCACCGCGGCATCCTCGATGGACTGGTCGAACAGCTTCAGCGAGTTGATGATCGAGATGATGGTGAACGGCAGCGCGACGATCACGTGGCTGACCACGAAGGCGAACAGCGTGCCGGTGTAGCCGAGCTTGAGGAACAACGCGTACACGGCCACGGCGATGATCACCAGCGGCACGATCATCGGCAGGGTGAACAGCGCGTACAGCAGCTCACGACCCGGGAACTTGCCGCGCACCAGGGCGAAGGCACTAGGCAGGCCGATGGCCAGGGCGCACAGGGTGGTCAGCATGGCCACCTTGAGGCTGACCAGGGCCGAGTCCATCCACTGGGCGTTGGAAAAGAACTGTCCGTACCACTTGAACGTCCAGCCCGGTGGCGGGAAAACCAGCCACTGCGAAGAGCCGAACGACAGCAGCACGATGAACAGGATCGGCAGCAGCAGGAACACGGCGATCAGCGCGGTGGTCGCGGTCAGGCCGTAGCGCAGGCCACGACCCATGGCATTGGGTGACAGCAACATGGCGGCTTACCTCGCAGTGCTGGAAGCGACCGGCGATTCCGGTTGCAGCTTCAGGTAGACGTAGAACAGCACCAGGGTGATGAGGATCAGCAAGGCTGCGGCCGCGCTGGCAATGCCCCAGTTGAGGAACGACTGCACCTGCTGGATGATGAATTCGGGCAGCATCATGTTCTGCGCGCCGCCGAGCAGCGCCGGGGTCACGTAGTAACCGAGGGACATCACGAAGACCATCAGAGCGCCGCTGAAGATGCCCGGCCGACACAGCGGAATGAACACCTTGAAGAAGTTGCGCCACGGGCTGGCGCCGCAGATCGAGCCGGCCTGCAACACCATCGGGTCGATGGCGCTCATGGTCGCCTGCAGCGGCAGCACGATGAACGGGATCATGATGTAGCTCATGCCGATCACCACGCCGGTCAGGTTGTGCACCATCTCCAGGGGTTGATCGATGATGCCGATGCCCATCAGGAACTTGTTGACCACCCCCGAAGATTGCAGCAGCACCAGCCACGAGTAGGTGCGCGCCAGCAGGCTGGTCCACATCGACAGCAGCACGATATTCAGCAGCCAGCGGCCCCAGCCACTGGGCATCAGGGTGATCGCCCAGGCCAGGGGAAAGCCCAGCAGCAGGCTGAACAGGGTGACCAGCCCGGCTACCGCGAAGGTGTTGAACAACACCTTGGAGTAGGCCGAGTTGGCGAACAGTTGGGCGTAGTTGCCCAGGCCTGGCTCCGGTTCCAGCACGCCGCGCAGCAGCAGGCTTACCAGCGGTACCAGGAAGAACAAACCAAGGAACAGCAGGGCAGGCAGCAGGTACGGGGCACCGCGCCAGCGCGCCGCCCGTTCCGGGTTGCCGTCAGCGTTGCCACGCTGACGGTCTGCTGCACCGATCTCAGGGGTACGGGGCGCAGTCATCTCACTTCACCAGCCATTCGTTCCAGCGGGTGGCGATCTGCGCGCCGTTCTTGGCCCAGTAGGCGTAGTCCAGGGTGATCTGGTCAGCCTCGTGGGCGGTCGGCAGGTTCTCTGCCAAGACCGAGTCCAGGCGTGCCACGCTGTCCAGGTTGACCGGGGCATAGGCGGTCAGGTTGGAGAAGTCGGCCTGGCCCTTGGCGCTGCTGGAATGAGCCAGGAACTTCATGGCCGCCTCCTTGTTCTTGGCGCCTTTGGGGATGACCAGCATGTCGGCCATCACCAGGTTCTGTTTCCAGCTCGCCGCGACCGGCGCGCCGTCTTCCTGCAGCGCGTGGATACGGCCATTCCAGAACTGCCCGATGCTCGCTTCACCCGAGGCCAGCAGTTGCTGCGACTGCGCGCCGCCGCCCCACCAGACGATGTCTTTCTTGATGGTGTCGAGTTTCTTGAAGGCGCGGTCCAGGTCCAGCGGGTACAGCTTGTCCTTTTCTACGCCATCGGCCAGCAGGGCCAGTTCCAGCACGCCGGGGCTCGGCCATTTGTACAGGGCGCGTTTGCCGGGGTAGGTGGCGGTGTCGAACAGCGCGCTCCAGTCCTCGGGCTTCTTGCCGCCTACCGCACCCTCGTTGTAGCCGAGCACGAAGGAGAAGAAGAACGAACCGACGCCGTGGTCGTTGACGAAGCGCGGGTCGATGCGATCACGCTTGATGACGTTGAAGTCCAGCGGCTCGAGCAGGCCTTCGGCGGCGGCGCGCAGGGCGAAGTCGGCTTCCACGTCGACCACGTCCCACTGCACGTTGCCGCTCTCGACCATCGCCTTGAGCTTGCCGTAGTCGGTGGGGCCGTCCTGCACCACGGTGATCTTGCTGTCACGGCTGAAGGGGTCGGCCCAGGCGGCTTTCTGCGCATCCTGGGTGGTACCGCCCCAGCTGACGAAATTGACGGTTTCCGCCGAGGCGGTGGTGGTGATTGCAGCACTCAGAATACTCGCGGCGAGCACCGAGGTAACACCTTTGATAAACACCATCTTGCTTGCCCTCTTTGTTGTGTTTGTGCGCAAGCGAGCGTTTGCCCGCTTAACCGGAGCAGTGGATCTTCAATGGCGGCCATCACCGGTGCTGCAGACGGGGTGGCCCGGCGAGACACGCGATAATGTGGCTGGCATTAGGGATATCATATTATGGTATTCCAAACTTTCCGCAAGCAATTTGCCATACCGCTTGCAGCGTTTGTACAGCCGCTCATCCGTCACTCGAACGGTACGGTTTCCACCACTTCCAGCTCGTAGCCGGCAAGACCCGCGTACTTGAGCGGCGGGCCCAGGTGGCGCAGCTTGCCGACACCGAGATCCTGAAGAATCTGTGCCCCGGTACCGACCTCCGAATACACCCGGCTCTGCCCACGGTTGAACGGCCGTTGCGGTTGGGTCAGTTGTGGTACGCGCTCAAGCAGCGCCTGGGAGGATTCGTGATTGGCCAGCACCACGACCACGCCCTGGCCATCCGCGGCGATGCGCTCCAGGGCAGCCCACAGCGTCCAGCTGCGCGGCCCGGAATACTCGGCGCCGACCAGGTCACGCAGTGGGTCGATGGCATGCACACGCACCAGGGTCGGCTGGTCGTGGCGGATGTCGCCCATCACCATGGCCATGTGCACGCCACCGGCGATGCGGTCTTCATAGGTGATCAGGCGGAACTCACCGTGCACGGTGGGCAGCTCGCGCTCGCCGATGCGGGTAATGGTGTGTTCGGTGCTCAGCCGGTACTGGATCAGGTCGGCGATGGTGCCGATCTTGATGCCGTGCAGGGCGGCGAAGGCTTCCAGCTCGGGGCGGCGAGCCATGCTGCCGTCCTCGTTCATCACCTCGACGATCACCGCGGCGGGCGTAACGCCGGCCAGCCGGGCCAGGTCGCAGCCGGCTTCGGTATGCCCGGCACGGGTCAGTACGCCACCTTCCTTGGCGCGCAGCGGGAAGATATGCCCAGGCTGCACCAGATCGGCTGCCGTCGCGCCTGGCGCCACGGCGGTCAGCACCGTGTGGGCACGGTCGGCGGCGGAAATGCCGGTGCTGATGCCGCTGGCCGCTTCGATGGAAACGGTGAAGGCGGTGGAAAATACGCTACCGTTGCTGGGCACCATCTGTTCCAGGCCGAGGCGCTGGCAGTGCTCGTCGGTGAGGGTCAGGCAGATCAGGCCGCGGGCTTCGCGCGCCATGAAGTTGATCGCCTGGGGCGTGCAGAATTCGGCAGCGAGCAGCAGGTCGCCTTCGTTCTCGCGGTCTTCGTCGTCCACCAGCAAGACCATCTTGCCCTGGCGAAAGTCATCGATGAGTTCACGGATGGGATGGAAGGGCATGGCGGTACTCGCAGGTCGGATAATTTTGAATTATGGTATACCGTAATACGTAATCAAGTTAAAGGAGTCAGCACATGAAGGGTTACTGGATCGCGCACGTGGACGTAACCGACCCCGAGCGCTACGTCGAATACACCAAGCGCGCCCCGGCCGTGTTCGCTGCCTTTGGTGGGAAGTTTCTCGCCCGTGGTGGGCGCTCGGAGGCGCAGGAGGGCCGTGATACGCCTCAGCGTAGCGTGGTGATCGAGTTCGAATCGTACGAGCAGGCGCTGGCGTGCTACCGCTCCGCGGCGTATCAGGAGGCGAGCAGCTACCGCGTTGGCGCGGCGCGTTCGGAAGTGATCATCGTCGAGGGCATGGCGCCCTGACTGGGCAGGGCTGAGCCAGCGCGGCCCGCCTTCGATCAGCTGAAGACCGATCGAGACGGGCTTGCGTCAGCCCATGGCCTGCTTGGCCACAAAGGCTTCGAGTTCACCCGCTGACGGGCAGGTCGCCGGGCCGGAGCGGGTGACCGCAATGGCTGCCGCGGCATTGGCGCGCGCGGCGGCGGCTGGCTCGGGCAAGCCGGCTGCCAGGCTGGCCAGGAATACCCCGATATGGGCATCGCCGGCGCCGTTGGTGTCCACAGCCTCTACGGCGAAGCCCGGCACCTGCAGGCGCGAATCGCCCCGGGCCAGCCAGCAGCCCTGGGGGCCGTCGCGCAGGATCACCAGCGCGCCCTCCGGCAGGCGTGTCGTCAGGCGCTGCAGCGCCTGTTCCAGGCTTTCGGCCTTGGTGAATTGCAAGGCTTCCTCACGGTTGCTGCTCCAGATCGCCAGCCGCTCCAGCAACTGCTCGGCGCCCGGGATATCCGGGCTGCAGGCCAGCGGGCCGGGGTCGAACACCAGGGCACCGGCCGAGCCGCCCTGCTGCAGCCAGGCCAGCAGCGGGCCTGCCTTGTCGGCATGCAGCAGGCTGTAGCCGCTGACCATCACCCAGTCTGCGGCGTTGGCGGTTTCGCTACATAGATCCGCGGCCTGCAACACGCCTTCGGCACCGACCCGGGTGATGAACGAGCGCTCGGCGCTGGCGTCGGTCAGGGCAACGCACAGCCCGGTATCACCGTCATCGCTTGGCGCCAGGCGGCATTCGATGCCTTCCGCCTGCATGGCCTGACGCGCCATGTCACCGAAGCGGCCAACGCCGTGGCGGCCCAGGTAGCAGGTGCTCAGGCCGTTACGTGCGGCAGCCGCCATCACGTTGAAGCCTCCACCCACTTCGAAGGCGGCGCTGCTGGCCAGCACATCCTGGCCCGCGGCCGGCAGGGCACTGACGGCCATCACCAGGTCGACGACCACCTGGCCCGTATACAGCAACCTAGCGGCCATGGGCGGCCTCGTGGGTCACCGCGGCGCGTCGGTCACGGCAGCCGCCCAGCAGCCCATAGAGGCCGCCAGCGACGATAAAGGTGACGATCCAGCCCAGGCCATTCTGGCCAAACCAGGAATCGGCCAGCCAGCCCTGGAACAGTACGTTGCCCGCGCCGATCTTCACGGTGGTGAAGCTGAAACCCAGCACGATCGCCAACGCCCAGGCGCCCAGCGCGCGCCACTCCACACCAGCGCTGTACCAGTAGGCGCTGCTCGGGCTGACGTTCATCAGGTCGGCCGGTTCATAGCGCTGACGATGGCGCAGGTCGACCAGGAAGATGCCCACCCAGGCGGTGATCGGCACGGCCAGCATGGAGATGAAGGTGATGAACGGGCCGTAGAAGCTCTCGGCGATCAGCATGAAGTAGATCGAGCCGATGAAGATCACCACGATATCGACCACCACGGCGTAGACCCGCTTGACCTTGAGGCCGAGGGTCAGGGTGGTGAGGCCCGCGGAGTACACCGACAGGTTGTTGGACAGCAGCAGGCCGCCGAACGCGGTGATCAGGTAGGGCACGGCCATCCAGGTCGGCAGCAGTTCGCGAATCGCCACGATGGGGTCGGTGGCCGAGGCCAGGTGGTCGTTGCCCACCGAGATCAGGCCGCCGAGGGTGATCAGCAGCACCAGCGGAATCCCCGCGCCGAAGGCCGCAGAGGCCACCAGCCCGGCCGCCCGCACGCTCTTGTGCTGGTAGCGCGACATGTCGGCCCCGGCATTGGCCCAGCCGATACCGGTACCGGCGGCCATGGTGCCGACGCCGATCAGCACGGCGGACAGCGGCGCCGGGGTGGCCGCCCACACCAGGGCCCAGTCGATATGCAGGGCGAGAAAGCCGCCGACCACCAGGTTCAGCGCGCCGAATACCCAGGTGGCCCACTTCTGGATCACCAGCAGGGTGGCATGGCCGAGGCCGGAGACGCACAGGGTCAGCAGCACGAACAGGCCGATGAACAGCAGGGTGAGAAAGGGGGCGGACTTGGCCTCGACGGGCGTGCCCTGAATGATCGACACCAAGGACAGCAGCACGAAAGCCGCCGTGGTGGTGTTGACCGTCTCCCAGCCCAGGCGCGAGCCGAGCGACACCAGGGTCGGGCCGATATTGCCGCGCATGCCGAAGATCGCCCGCGACAGCGTCAGGCTCGGCGCGCGACCTCGGCGACCGGCGATCGACAGCAGGCCGACGATGGCGAAGGAGCCGCCGGCACCGAGGATCGCGACGACCAGCGCCTGCCAGATCGACAGGCCCTGGAAGGCGATCAGGGTGGCGCCCAGCGGCAAGCCGAGGATGCTGATATTGGCCGCGAACCAGACCCAGAACAGCTGCAACGGGTGCCCGTTGCACTCATGCTCGGGTACCGGCTCGATGCCGCGGGTTTCCAGCTGGCCCACCTGTTCGGATGCGCGCATGGCGTAACTCCTGCGATAGTTGTTGTTGGCAGGGCTGGGTGACCGCATGGGCGGCCACCTATGGGGTTTCAGGGCGTTCGCAAGGCCAGCAGCTGGTCGGTCAGGGGCGCCAGGTCGATCTGGCTGACCGCGCAGACCTGCGCCAGCGCCTCCCGCGGCCACGCGTCCAGGCCAAAGGCGGCGCCGAGCATGGCGCCGAGCACGGCGGCAATGGTGTCGGTGTCGCCCCCCAGGCTGGCGGCCATACACAGGGCCTGGTAGGGCGCCAGCTGGTCGTTGGCCACGGCGCGTGCCAGGGCGAATGCGGCGACCACCGATTCCTGGGAGGCCACCGAGGTGCCGATCACCTCGTAGATCAAGTCGGGCAGTGCCTCGGGGGCGGCTTCGGCACAGAGTCGCGCTGTCCACTCGATGCGTGCGGCGATATTGCCGCCGGCCACCCAATGGCCGAGCTGCTGGCCTTGGCGGGCAGCCTCGACGCCGCTGTCCAGGGCACTGGCCAGGCTGTCGCCATTGATACCCGCCGACACGACCGCCGCCACCGCAGCGGCGCTGGCGATGCCCAGGCCAGTGTTGTGGGTCACCTGGCAGGCCTGCAGCACCTGCTGCATGAAGCGCTCGGGGTCACGCACGTCGGCGGCGATGCCCACCGGTGTGATGCGCATCGCCGCGCCATTGGTGGTGCCGAAGCGCCCGGCCTGTTCCGGGCTGGCGCCGGCGAGAATCATCTCGATGGCGCGCTTGGTCGATGGGCCGAGCAGGTCCTGGGAGCCCTTGGCGCGCATGGCCGCTTCCCAGTCGATCAGGCGCTGCGCCAGGCCGGTGGGATCGATGTGACCCTGGCCGGCAACCAGCAGCTCGCCTACCAACATCGCCTGCTCGGTATCGTCGGTGATGGCGCCGGCCGGCATGTTGGGTGCAATGGGTTGATCGGCGTCGGCAGCGATCAGGCCGTCGATACGGCCGTAGCGTGCGCGGATCTGCTCGCGTGACAGCGACTGGGTCGGCATGCCGAGCGCGTCGCCCAGCGCCAGCCCGTGGAAGGCGCCGAGGGCGCGGTCTTGCGCGGTGGAAAGCTGGTTCACTGGGCGTCCCCGAAATCGAGATGAAGTTGAAAGTGCAGCGGGTCCAGGTAGCTCTCGACGCGTTCCATGAAGCGCCCGCGGCTATCGAAGGTTTCCCTGACCACCCTGAGGAAGACGCTGCCCGGTGTGCGTTGCAGCTGGCTGGCCGCTTCGTCGTCGAGCGGCGCGGCACCGATCCACTGCTTGCCCTGTCCGGCGCGATAGCCGTGGGCGGCCAGCGTGGCAGTCAGGGAGTCGTCGAGCAGGCCTTCCTCGACGAGGTTTTCCAGGCCGTCGCAGGCCGGAATCAGCGCACGCTCCAGCGATACCAGGCTGCCATCGGCGGCCCGCCGGCGGCGTTCGATCAGCATGAAGCGGGCGCGGCCGAATCGCTCGGCGAACTCCTCGCGCTCCACACTGGCGATGCCCAGCAGCTCGGTCTGGATCTGCACGCCACCGGCGGCGAGGGCCTGCGCCCAGCCGCCACCCTGGTGCAGGGGCACGCCGTCGTAGGTGACCACGGAGCCGACGCCCGGCTGGGTACCGATATAGTTGCGCCGCTTGAGCTCGGAAAGGGCCTCGCGCAGGGTGCCGCGGCTGACATCGAATGCCGCGGCCAGCTCGTGTTCGCCGGGCAGTCGCTCGCCTGCGCCTAGCACGCCCTGCTCGATGCGTTCGGCCAGGGCACGCACAACGCGGGTTTTCTTGTCGAATCGAACCTGTCTAATCATGTACAAATTAGTACTCGCAGAATGCTTCGTTCGCAAGCGCTTTTCGGCAAAAAGGCGCGTTTCGCTGTACCTGGTAGATGCCCGCAAGCCTTGTCAGGCCATTTCAGCCGGGGTGGACGAAGCCGGAAAGGTGGCTGACCAGTTGGCGGGCATGGGAGGGCAGGCTTTGCCAGTCCCTGATGCACAGGCGCAATTCACGGCTGGCCCAGCTGTCCGCGATACCGACCAGGATTAGCGGTAGTTCCTGGGCCAGCCGCGAAGCAGCGGCTTCGGGCAGCATGGCGATACCGGCGCCCTGGGCGACCAGCTGGGCGATGGCATCGAAGCTCGGCGCGCGTACCCGTACGCGCAGGGCGATGCCGGCGGCGATGGCCTTGTCCTCGATGAAGCGCTGCATCGCCCGCTCGCCGGGCAGGCCGATATAGGGAAAGCCCAGCGCTTCAACCAGCTTGACCTGTCGGCGGCCCGCCAACTGATGGCCATGGGGCACCAGCAGCACCAGACGGTCGTCGCGAAACGGTAATGACAGCAGCCCGCCGGTTGGCTGGTTGCCGTCGTAGACGCCCAGGTCTATTTCGCCGGCCTGCACGTCGCGCAGGATGGAGCGGCTGGTGCCTTCGGTCAGCTGCAGATCCACCTCCGGGTAATCGGCCAGGAAGGGGCCGAGCGCTGCCGGCAGAAAGGTGCTGTTGGCCACGGTGGAGGCGCACAGCTTGAGCACCACCCGCTGCTGGCCGGACAACGCATGCAGATTGTCCTTCAACTGCTGGGTTTCGTTGAGGATGCGTTGGCAGGCTTCGAGTACCAGGCGCCCCGCCGGGGTTGGCGTCATGCCGTTGGCATTGCGGACGAACAGGATGACCTGGCAGCGCTCCTCGAACTGCCGCAGCCGGGTGCTGGCAGCCGACACCGCTACGGGAAAGGTGGCCGCGGCCTTGCTGAGACTGCCGGTCGAGGCAATGGCGACCAGCAGGCGCACATCCACGAGGTCGAAATGCACAGGGGTTCTCCAAAACAGAAGGCAGCCTTAGGGAAATACCTATTCTTGGCTGGCGTCATTCGGCTCAGAATAACCATTCCCTGCCCCAGATCCAGGCCGAAAATGAAGCCCTCCGCGTTTTTTCAACGCTGCGCCGGTAACGGCAGCCTGTTCGCCATCCTTGCTGCTGCCGGTTTCAGCATGAAGGCGATCTTCGTCAAACTGGCCTACGCCGCCGCCCCGGTGGAGGCGATCACCCTGTTGGCGATGCGTATGACCCTCGCCCTGCCGCCGTTCCTGTGGCTGGTCTGGTTGAGCCGCAGCGGCGTCGGTGGGCGCTTCACGCTGGCCGATGGCGCCCGCGTGGTGGTGCTGGCGCTGTTCGGCTATTACCTGTCGAGCCTGTTCGATTTCTACGGTTTGCAGTACATCAGCGCGGGTCTGGAGCGGCTGATCCTGTTCACCTACCCGACCCTGGTGCTGGTGTTCCAGATGATCGCCTTTCGCGAACGCCCCAGCCGCCGCACGCTGCTGGCGATGGCGGTCTGTTACCTGGGGCTTGGCGTGGCGCTGATCCACGACATCGGCGCCACCGACATGGGCAGCCAGGTGATCATCGGCTCGCTCTGGGTGTTCGCCAGTGCCGTGACCTACGCGCTGTACTACCTGGGCACCGGGATGATGGTGAAACGCCTCGGCTCGATGCGCCTGGCCGGGCTGGCCGGCAGCGCGTCGTCGCTGATGGTGCTGGCGCACTTCGCCGTTACCGAGCCACTTGGCAGCCTGCTGGCACAGCCGGCCCAGGTATGGCTGTGCGCCGCGCTGATGGCACTGATCTCCACGGTGCTGCCGGTGTACTGGATGGCCCTGGCGATCCAGCGCATCGGCACCACCCATACCGCCGCCGTCGGCAATCTTGGCCCGGTGCTGACCATCTTCGCTGCCTGGGCGCTGCTCGGCGAAGCCATCTCGTCGTATCAGATGGCCGGGCTGGCGCTGGTGATGTTCGGTATCTGGCAGCTCAAGCCGGGCACGGCGAAGAAGGCCGTGGTTGCAGAAGTGGCGGGGGCGGGCAAGCCGAGTTCGGTGGGTTGATCGGGGCCGTGGGGGAAGGGCTGCTACAAGGCAAAAGCGGACGGTCATCGCTGGCTTTGTAATGTCTTTCTTGCGCAAAAGTAACTGACGACGCCAATCGCCCCTTCAGGAGGCCGAGTGGAATCGTTGTGGAGAGGGCCGGGCGGGCAGCCTTGAGCGACATGGATGTCGCGAGAGCCGCGATGGGCCAAGGATGGCCCTTCGTGGGGGGCCGCCTAGGTCGTGCCCTCGGAACAATGATGAAGCGAGGGAACCTCGGCGAAGCCGGGGCCGGATGGCGGGGCTAGACCTTTTGGTTTCTTTTGGCGGGGCCGGCCATCCGGGCGATGCCAAAAGAAACCCGCTCGACAGAGCGGAACCGAGCGCACAGGCAACTCGGTAATGCTGGCGGGCTCATTCTGGAGGGATGGGCTATGTCCATTATTTTCGCGGGCATGGCCCGCTCCCACAGATAGAGGTCTTACGTCCGCTTTCGCCACATAGCAGTACAACGCGCTAGCGAATGAAGTGCACCTTGCCGGTATCGTCGCTACCCATGTAGATGCCGTAGCTGCCCGTCTCGCGCTCGGCGATATAGCGCTCCAGAATCTGGCGGATGGCCGGGTAGTAGATCTGTTCCCAGGGAATGTCCTCGGGGGCGAAGAAGCGTCGGGCCGAGGTTTCGCTGCCGAAGTAGCCGGTGTCGTGCAGCAGCCTGGCACGGAAGATCAGGTACACCTCGCTGATCGCCGGTACGCTGAAGATCGAATAGGGGCAGGTGATTTCCGCCACCACGCCGGCTTCCTCGCGCACTTCGCGCAGCGCCGCCTCTTCGGTGGTTTCACCGTTTTCCATGAAGCCGGCCGGTAGCGTCCAGGTGCCGATGCGTGGCGCGATGGCGCGTTGGCACAGCAGATAGCGGCCGTCCTGCTCGATGATGCAGCCGGTGATGATCTTTGGGTTTTCGTAGTGGATGTGCCCGCAACCGCTGCACACCAGGCGGTGGTGGTCATCGCCGGCCGGGCGACGCCGCTCCAGCGTCGCGCTGCCGCATTGAGTACAGAAGCGCGGGCTGGGCATGGCGGTCAGCGTCCGATACGCGGATCTTTGAGGCCGATGGGCGCGACGATATCGCGGGCCTTGGCACCTTCCTGCTTGGCTTCCAGGTACTCCAGAGCGACCTTGGCCGCCGCGCGCACGTGGTCTACCGAGGCCTGGTGGGCGGCGATCGGATCACCGCTCTTGATCGCCTCGACCATGCGCTCCATTTCCTGGTTGCTGGTGCTGCGGCGGTTGCTCTGCGATACCGAGGTGGCGCGCAGGTAGCTGATGCGCGCCTGCAACTGGCGCAGCTGGGTGGCCGCCGCTTCGTTGCCGCAGCCCTCGAGCAGCACGTTGTAGAACTCCTGCACCGATTCCAGCACGTCGGGCAGCTCGCCCTCTTCAAGGGTCTGGCGGTTGTTTTCCAGGGCGCGTTCCAGGGCGCGGATGTCCTTGGCGCGGGCGCGCAGGGTGAACAGCTGGACGATCATGCCTTCCAGCGCGCAGCGCAGCTCGTAGAGGTCGCAGGCATCTTCCAGGGTGATGATCGCCACCCGCGGGCCCTTGGCGTCGGCGAATTCCACCAGGCCTTCGGATTCCAGATGGCGCAGCGCCTCGCGCACCGAGGTGCGGCTGACGCCCAGGCGGTCACAGAGGTCGCGCTCCACCAGACGGTCGCCGGGCAGCAGCTGGAAGTTCATGATGGCGCTGCGCAGCTTGTCCAGAACGATTTCCCGCAGGGTCACGGGATTGCGGTTGACCTTGAAGCTGTCGTCGATCGGCTGGCGTTTCATGGTTGGTGCTCGCGTTATAGGTATGGGCGCACTCATCGCATTGCCTTGGCCGCTTATGCCTCGGGTTTCTGCTGCTCGGCATCCGCTTCGGCGAAGGCTTCGCGGGCGATGCGGAAGCTGTCGACCGCGGCAGGCACGCCACAGTAGATACCGACCTGCAGCAGAATCTCGCGGATCTGCTCGCGGCTGAGGCCGTTACGCAGGGCGCCGCGAATGTGCAGCTTCAGTTCGTGCGGGCGATTGAGCGCGGAAATCATGGCCAAGTTTATCATGCTGCGTTCCTGCATCGATAAGCCTTCCCGGCCCCACACGTGCCCCCAGCAGTATTCGGTGACCAGTTCCTGCAGCGGGCGGTTGAAGTCGTCGGCGTTTTCCACCGAGCGCTTCACGTAGGCTTCGCCCAGCACCTGGGTGCGAATCTCCAGGCCTTTCTCGTACTTGTCGTTGCTCATGTCGGTTCTCCCGGTTTAATTCGCAGTGAGGCCGCTGTAAGGCGATAGCGGACCTTCGGTTTGGTGGGCTGAAGCCCACCCTACAGCCGCGCATCTAGCCGTAGGGTGGGCTTTAGCCCACCAATTGGTCCCCGACTACGAACGGCGGCTATCGCCTTAACCCAGTCGCCTAACCTCAAAGCCCACCCATCAAGGTGTATTTGATTTCCAGATAGTCGTCGATGCCATAGTGCGAGCCTTCGCGGCCCAGGCCGGATGACTTGATGCCGCCGAAAGGCGCCACTTCCGTGGAGATCAGCCCTTCGTTGATGCCGACCATGCCATATTCCAGCGCTTCGCTCATCCGCCAGGCGCGGCCCAGGTCGCGGGTGTAGCAATAGGCGGCCAGGCCGAACTCGGTGTCGTTGGCCATGCGGATCGCCTGGGCTTCGTCGCTGAAGCGAAACACCGCCGCCAGGGGGCCGAAGGTTTCGTCGCGGGCGACCTTCATCTCGCCTGTCACTTCGGCCAGCACCGTGGGCTGGTAGAAGCCGTGGCCGAGGGCATGGCGCTCGCCGCCGCAGACAAGGCGGGCGCCTTTGCCCAGCGCATCGGCGACGTGATCGGCGACCTTGTCCACAGCCCGGTCGTTGATCAGCGGGCCTTGCTGTGCGCCGTCGCTGAAGCCATCGGCGACCTTCAGCGCACGTACGCGCTCGGCCAGGCGGGCGACGAAGGCGTCGTAAATACCGTCCTGGACCAGAAAGCGGTTCACGCACACGCAGGTCTGCCCGGCGTTGCGGTACTTGGCGAGCATGGCGCCGTCGACCGCACGTTCCAGGTCGGCGTCATCGAAGACGATGAACGGCGCGTTGCCGCCCAGCTCCAGCGAGACCTTCTTCAGGGTGCTGGCGCACTGTTGCATGAGCAACTTGCCGATCGGCGTAGAGCCGGTGAACGACAGCTTGCGCACTTCGGCGCTGGTGCACAGCGCGTTGCCGATGGCCACCGCATCACCGGTGATCACGTTGAGCAGGCCGGCGGGCAGCCCGGCTTCTTCGGCCAGCACAGCCAGGGCCAGGGCCGAGAACGGCGTTTCCGGCGCCGGCTTGACGATGCACGGGCAGCCGGCGGCCAGCGCCGGGCCGACCTTGCGGGTGATCATCGCCGCCGGGAAATTCCACGGCGTGATCGCGGCGACCACGCCAATCGGCTCCTTGGTGACCACGATGCGCGCATCGGGCTTGTGGCTGGGAATGGTGTCGCCGTAGATGCGCTTGGCCTCCTCGGCGAACCACTCGATAAAGCTGGCTGCGTAGAGTATTTCACCCTTGGCTTCGGCCAGCGGCTTGCCCTGCTCGAGGGTGAGGATCTCGGCCAGCGCGTCGGCGTTTTCCAGCATCAGCCCATGCCAGCGTTTGAGAATGGTGCTGCGCTCCTTGGCAGTGCGCGCCCGCCAGGCCGGCCAGGCAGCGTTGGCGGCGGCGATGGCGCGTTGTGCTTCGGCGCTGCCCATGTTGGGCACGCGGCCGATCTCCTCGCCATTGGCGGGGTTGAAGATGGCCTGGCTGCCGCCCTCATCGGCGGCCAGCCACTGGCCATCGAGGTAGGCGTGCTGGCGAAACAGTCGCGAGGCTTCGGGCGTCATGGCGGCTCCAGAACAAAACAGGCCGTGCTCGAGGGTGGGTGAGCACGGCCAAAGAAAAGATTACGCAGCGCGGCGACCATCCGCCCATGGCAGGCCGATGGTCAGCTCGCTCAGGCGAATGCCGGCAGGGCGCCGAGCTTGCCGCGGTGATAGATCATCGGCACCGGGGCTTCCTCGGGCAGGATCAGGTTCTTCACCGCGCCGACCATGATGGCGTGGTCGCCACCGTCATATTCGCGCCACAGCTCGCATTCGATGATCGCTGCAGCGTTATCGAGCAGCGGGTTGCCCAGCTCGCTGAGCGTCCACTCGATACCGGCGGCCTTGTCCTTGCCCTTGCCGGCGAAGGCGTAGGCTTCCTTCTGTTGCTCGGCCGACAGCAGGTGGATGGCGAAGCGCTTGCTGTCGCGCAGCACCGGATAGGAATCGGAGCTGTAGTTGGGGCAGAACAGCACCAGTGCCGGGTCGATGGACAGCGCGCTGAAGGCGCTGGCGGTGATGCCGACGATGCCTCCATCGGGGTCCAGGGTGGTGACGATGGTCACGCCGGAGGGGAAGGCGGCCATGACGGATTTGTACAGTCCGGGTTCGATCATTTTGCTTTTCCTCGATGCGCTCAGCGCATCACGAACGGGTCGGGCATTGGCGCTTGCGACAGGTTGATCCACACCGTTTTCAGCTCGGTGTAGGCCAGCACCGAATCGATGCCGCTTTCACGGCCGTAGCCGCTGTTCTTGAAACCGCCGATCGGCGCCATGGCCGATACGGCGCGGTAGGTATTGACCCATATGATGCCCGAACGCACGCCCTTGGCCATGCGGTGGGCACGCCCCAGGTCGCGGGTCCAGATGCCGGCGGCGAGGCCGAACTGCGAGTCGTTGGCCATGGCCAGGGCGTCTGCCTCGTCGCTGAAACGGATCACCGAGGCCACCGGGCCGAACACTTCTTCCTGCATGATGGTCATCGAATGGCTGTCGCACTCGAACAGGGTCGGCTCGTAGTACCAGCCCTCGCCATCGACCTGCGCACATTTGCCACCCAGGCGCAGTTTCGCGCCTTCGGCCACGGCAGTGGCGACCAGGCCCTCGACCACCGCCAGTTGCTGGGCGGTGGCCATGGGGCCCATCTCGCTGGTCTCGTCCTGCGGGTTGCCGATGCGGATGCGCCGCGCGCGCTCGACCAGGCGTTCGACGAATTCGTCGTAGATGCTGTCCTGCACCAGCAGGCGCGAGCCGGCCACGCAGCTTTGCCCGGAAGCGGCGTAGATGCCAGCGACCACGCCGTTGATGGCGCTGTCCAGGTCGGCATCGGCGAAGATGATGTTCGGCGACTTGCCGCCCAGTTCCAGCGACAGCTTGGCGAAGTTCTCGGCGCTGGCGCGCACCACGTGGCGGGCAGTGGCGGCGCCGCCGGTGAAGGCGATCTTGCGTACCAGCGGGTGGCTGGTCAGCGCCGCGCCGGTGGTCGGCCCGTAGCCGGTGACCACGTTGACCACACCGGCGGGAAAGCCGGCTTCGAGGGCCAGGCGGGCCAGTTCGAGAATGGTCGCCGACGCGTGTTCGGACGGCTTGAGCACGATGGTGTTGCCGGCGGCCAGGGCCGGGGCGAGCTTGATCGCGGTCAGGTACAGCGGGCTGTTCCAGGGGATGATCCCGGCCACCACGCCAATCGGCTCGTGGCTGGTGTAGGCAAACATGTCCGGTTTATCGAGGGGCAGGGTGCCGCCTTCGAGCTTGTCGGCCAGGCCCGCGGTGTAGTGGAAGAACTCCGGCAGGTAGCCGACCTGGCCGCGGGTTTCGCGGATCAGCTTGCCGTTGTCGCGGCTTTCCAGTTGGGCCAGGGCTTCCTTGTTGTCGGCGATCAGATCACCGAGACGACGCAGCAGCTTGCCCCGCGCGGTAGCGCTGAGCCCGCGCCAGGCCGGGTTGTCGAAGGCTGCCTGGGCGGCCTGTACGGCGCGCTGCACATCCTCGGCGCCGGCGTCCGGGAGCACGGCCCAGGCTTGTGCGCGAGCCGGGTCGAGGCTCTCGAAGGTGTTGCCCGATTGTGCGTCGACCCACTGGCCGTCAATGCACATCTGATAGCGTGCGAGTGTCATGCGACGATCCCCTTGGCGGTGTCCTGCAACTGGCAGGCTTGTTCGAGAAACTCCAGCAGCATCTGGTTGACCAGGCGCGGCGACTCCACCGGCATCATATGCCGCTGCTCGGCCAGCACCACGGTCTTGGCGCCCGGAATGCATTGCGCCAGTTGTTCGGCCATCTGCGGCGTGGAGCCCGGGTCGAGCTCACCGGTGGCGATCAGCGTCGGCACCTGGATGTTTCCCAGGTCGTCGACGCGGTACATGTCCTGGGTGGCGAACAGCGTGTAGGTGGTCAGGTAACCCTGGGCGTCGTTGCCGGCCAGGGTCTGGCGAATGGCGGCGATCTGCGCCGGGTTGGCGGCCTGGTACTCGCGGCTGAACCAGCGCGACAGCGCCGCCTCGGCGTTGGCGTCCGGGCCATGTTCGGCGGCCTGTGCCGTGCGCTCGATGACGCCGGCGCGCTGCTCGGGACTGCGGTTGAACACGCTGTTGAGTACCACCAGGGCGGCGATACGTTGCGGATGATGCAGCGCGAAGGCACGCGCTACCAGGCCGCCCATGGAGAAGCCGATCACCATGGCCTGTGCCAGGCCCAGGTGGTCGAGCAGTTCGCGCAACTGGTCGGCGTAACCGGCGAGGCCGGTGTCCGCTGCCGGGCGCGGGCTGTCGCCGTGGCCTAGCATGTCGTAGACGACGACCTGGAAGTGCTGGGCCAGGCCGACGACCTGACCGCCCCACATGTCCTTGGTCAGGCCCACGCCGTGGATCAATACCACGGGTTGGCCCTGGCCGGTCACCCGGTAACTGGTGCCGGCGGGGGTACGTTCAGCGAGGTGCCGAATCATGGCCTGCTCCCGATCACTGCGCCTTCTCGGCCGCCAGTTCTTCCAGATCGATGTAACGGTTGCCGATACGCGGGTGCAGACGACCTCCGTTGGCGGCGCCCAGTACCACGACGATCTCGTCGGCGCGCGGCGCGTCTTCGATCTGCATCTCCAGGGTGATGTAGTGTGAACGCAGGCCTTCGTCGTCCTTGTGCATCATCGGGATCTGGATCGAGGTGCCCGGGCCGCCACGCTTGTTGGTGAACGACAGGTAGCTCTTGGCCTGCACCGCCTCGCGGTAGTGGTTGCCGAAACGCAGGGTGTGGATGACCGCCGAGGCGTGCTCGATTTCACCGTCAGCGCCGACCACCGCGGCCTTGCCATAGGCTTCGATCTTGTCGGCGCCGCCAATCGCAGCGGTCAGGCGCGCGACCATCAGCTCGCCCAGCGCGGAGCAGTTGGCCTTGATCTGCGGCTTGAGGTCTTCGACGAAGCCGTTGCCCACCCAGGGGTTCTTGATCACCACGGCCAGCCCGACCATGGTGACCGGCTTGTCGGTCGCCTTGCCGCCTTCGATCAGGGTTTCTTCTATGTAGCTGACGATCTTGCGAATCTCGAAACTCATGGCAGCTCCTTGGCTAGTTGGTGTTAGGTATTATGGTATACCAGAATACAAAATATGCAAACCTCGCCGAATGCCAGCAATGGCGGCGCCTTGGCAGCATTCACGGTGGGCCACGTTGCGATGAAAGGCGTTAGTCGAGGGGGGTAACTGACAGGTAGCGGATCAATTTGGATCGGCTGATCACAGGGGCGGGCAACGGTCTGCCCTTGGCCATGAGCGCTGCTGAAAGATCATGTACAGGCAGGCATCGGGCTGCATCCCGGCTGGAGAGAGCGGCGATTTATTTCAACGAGCATGTGAGATGCCAATTAATAATGTTATGTTATAACAATTGAATTGTTCCAATTGAGCCCCCATGACTGCCGATGAATTGCTGGCCCAGCCTGCCGAGGCCTACATGAACGACGCCCAGCAGGCGTTCTTCCGCGACCTGCTGACCCGCCAGCGCGAGGAGCTGCAGCAGCGCATCGACGAGGAGTTCGGCGAATTGCGCGAGCAGGAGCGGCCCGCCGACGAGGCCGATATCGCCAGCCGCGAGGAGCAGCGCCAGTGGCAGCTGCGCCTGCTGGAGCGGGAAAAGAAGCTGCTCGACAAGATCGACCAGGCCCTCGAGCGCCTGGCCCGTGGCGATTACGGCTGGTGTCGGGAAACCGGTGAGCCGATCGGTTTGAAGCGCCTGCTGCTGCGGCCCACCGCCACCCTGTGTATCGAAGCGAAAGAGCGCGAAGAACAGCGCGAACGCCACCAACGTGACCTGTGAACCTGATGCTGATGAGGAACCCTCCATGCCCGACCGTCTTCCCGTTACCGTGCTTTCCGGCTTTCTCGGTGCCGGCAAGAGCACCCTGCTCAACCATGTACTGAAGAACCGCGATGGCCTGCGCGTCGCGGTGATCGTCAACGACATGAGTGAAATCAACATCGATGGCAGCGAGGTGCAGAAGGGCGTCAGCCTCAATCGCGCCGAAGAGAAGCTGGTCGAGATGAGCAACGGCTGCATCTGCTGCACCCTGCGCGAGGATCTGCTCGACGAGGTCAGCAAGCTGGCCCGCGAGGGCCGCTTCGATTACCTGCTGATCGAGTCCACCGGCATTTCCGAGCCGCTGCCGGTGGCCGAGACCTTCACCTTTCGCGACGAACAGGGCCAGAGCCTGGCCGATCTGGCACGGCTGGATACCCTGGTGACGGTGGTCGACGGGGTGAATTTCCTGCCCGACTTCCAGGCCGCACAGACCCTCGCCGGCCGCGGTGAAACCCTGGGCGAGGAAGACGAGCGCTCGATCACCGACCTGCTGATCGAGCAGATCGAATTCGCCGACGTGTTGCTGATCAGCAAGATCGACCTGATCAGCCGGGCCGAGCGCGAAGAGCTGAGCGCCATCCTGCGCCGCCTCAATACCCGCGCGAGGATCGTGCCGATGAGCATGGGCGCGGTGCCACTGGATGCCATTCTCAACACTGGTCTGTTCGATTTCGAGCGCGCCGCCGAATCACCTGGCTGGCTCAAGGAGCTGCGTGGCGAGCACGTGCCGGAGACCGAGGAGTACGGTATCGCCTCCAGCGCCTACCGGGCACGGCGGCCATTCCATCCGCAGCGCTTCTTCGATTTTCTCAGCCGCGAGTGGAGCAATGGCCGGCTGCTGCGCTCCAAGGGCTTTTTCTGGCTGGCCAGCAAGTATCAGGAGGCGGGCAGTTGGTCCCAGGCTGGCGGCCTGATGCGTCATGGGCTGGCCGGGCGCTGGTGGCGCTTCGTGCCGAAAAGTCAGTGGCCCCAGGACGAGGACGAACTCAAGGGCATCATCCGCCAGTGGGACAAGGCCAGCGGTGATTGCCGCCAGGAGCTGGTGTTCATCGGCCAGCACATCGACTTCGCCCGGCTGCACGCCGAGCTGGACGCCTGCCTGCTCAGCGATGCGGAAATGGCCGCCGGCGTCGAGACCTGGCTGCAGCTGCCAGACCCGTTCGGCCCCTGGCAGGAGGCAGCCTGATGCTGGCGCTGAAGATCAGGCCAGCGGCGCAGCAGGTCAGCAGCGAGCGTATCGACGTGCTTGGCGACGCCCTGCGCGATGACGTCAACCTGGCGGTCTGGCAGCGCCAGCTGCCCGAGCATCTGGCGGCGTTCGCCAGCAACCTGCTGGCCCAGGGCGAGCCGCTGACCGAGTCCCTGAGCATCGAACTGGCCGATCCCGATCCCGACGCCGAGCCCGATCTGCTCGGGCTGTTGAGTGGCTACAGCGACCTGCCCGGTCAGGCGGCGTTCCTGGCAGACGTGGCCTGGCTGGTGCGCGCCTATGCCTGCCTGCTCGATGCACGACGTATCGGCCTGCGCCTGCGGGCGCTGGATGGCGCCATGTGCCCGCGCTTTCATGTCGATCACGTGCCGCTGCGGCTGATCACCAGCTATGCCGGCCCCGGCAGCCAGTGGCTGGCCGAAGGCGATCTGCCGCGCCAGCTGTTGGGCGCAGAAGAGGCGTTACCCCGAGAAGGCGCGGTGATCGAGCAGATCGGCTGTGGCCACGTAGCGTTGGTCAAGGGTGAGCGCTGGGTGGGCAATGAAGGGCGTGGCTTGATCCATCGCTCGCCCGCCTTGCCTGCCGGTGAGCGTCGCCTGCTACTGACGCTGGACTGGCTGGCCTGAACGACAGGCAAAAAAATGCTGCGCCTGGGCGCAGCAACATCGCCACCGGGCCTGTCCGGCAGCCAAGAGAGACTGTATTAACGCCGAATCAGATGACGATTGAGTGACGGTTTAGAACCTGTTCACGATCTGCATGTGCATGATGCGGCAGCTACAAGGCGTTCGGTGAGCATGTAGGAGGGGCTTTAGCCCCGAGCTTCATTGGGCCGCAAAGAGCTCGCGGCTAAAGCCGCTCCTACAAAATCGTTAACGGCCGCAGCCGCCACTTAGGTGCCAAAATCGACGAATTGGGGCTGAAAGACTATGAGCGGGCCCTCAGTAGGCCATCCACACGCCCTTGCTTTGGCTTTCGCAGAAGGGCTTGAGGTAGGCGGCGTCTTCGGCCACGCCGTAGTAGTGGATATCCTGCTGATACGGCGTGCCGCCGACCCGGGCATTGCGACACACGCCAAAGGCGCCAACCGGGCACTGCTCGACGAAGCTGACATCGACCTTCTGGCCCTTGAGCTGGGGCTGGCAAAAGCCGGTGCGGAACAGGTTCGGCGGAATGCTGCGGTTCTGCTGGCAGACCTTCACGTCCAGTCGCTCGGCCTGGCTATGCACCACGCAGGCTTCACCCCAGGCCAAGCCGGACAGACCACACAACAGCAGGGGCAGCAAACGGCGCATTGATCCAACTCCAGAAAAGATGCGGCGATTTTAGGGGCTGTTGACCTTTCGCGGCAACGCGGCTCGCGTTGAAACGCCAGCAGACCCACGCCTGCCGTTCGATCAACGCCAACCGGGCTTTTCCCCGCGCCTCCGAGCCGTCACCATAGCGCCATGCTCAACCAGATACCTACCCACCTGATCGCCGGCCCGCTGGGCGCCGGCAAGACCAGCCTGATCCGTCAGCTGCTGGCGCAACGGCCCGCGGACGAGCGCTGGGCGGTGCTGATCAACGAGTTCGGCCAGATCGGCCTGGACGCCGCCCTGCTGGCTCGCGACGAAGAGGGCCTGAGCTTCAGCGAGGTGGCCGGGGGCTGCCTGTGCTGCGTCAACGGCGTGCCGTTCCAGGTCGGCCTGGGCCGGCTGCTGCGCAAGGCCAAACCGGATCGGCTGTTTATCGAGCCGTCCGGCCTGGGTCATCCCCTGGCGCTGCTGGAGCAACTGAACCAGGTGCCCTGGGAGGGCGTGCTCGCCGTGCAACCGCTGCTGATGGTGCTCGACGCTGCGGCGCTGGCTGCCGATCAGCCGCTCGCCGACACCCAGCGTGACGCCCTGGCCCACGCCGGGCTGCTGGTGCTGAACAAGAGCGAAGGGCTGGATACGGCAACGCGCGCGCGTCTCGAAGCGGGTTTCCAGCAAGCCTGTCACTGGACGAGCCAGGGCGTATTGCCGTTCAGCCAATTGCCAAAAAGTCCTACGACAGCTGCTGGTGCTGCTGGCAACGTCCTGCCGGACGGTCCACAGACACCGGCCATGGTGTGGCGCAGTGCCGATGAGCCGATCTGCCTGATCCAGGATCAGCCCGAAGGCTGGAGCATCGGTTGGCGCTGGCACCCCAGCCAGCATTTCGACCTGTTGGCCATTCAGCAATGGCTGGCGACACTGCCCTGGCGGCGCGCCAAGCTGGTGTTGCACACCAACGCCGGCTGGCTGTCGGCCAATGCCCTGGAAGGCCAGCCGCTGCACTGGCAGAACAGCGAGTGGCGCAAGGATTCGCGGCTGGAATTGATCTTCGCCCACTCTCAGGGCGAGGCAGCGTTGCAGGCCGGCATGGCAGTCTGTCGACTGTAAGAGCCCGTTGGCGATCTTTTTAGGTGATGTAAAGAGGCTGCTACAAGGCAAAAGCGGACGCTCCCTGCGTAGGGTGGACGACGCTTCACCCGTCCACCGATCCGAAACCGCAATGGTGGATGAAAAAAGCGTCATCCACCCTACGCCTGAGTGTCGTTTTCGATCAATTGAATCCGCCGGTGCAAGCAGCCGTTCGCCAATCCACTGTGGGAGCGCGCCATGCGCGCGAAAAATCGCGGGCATGGCCCGCTCCCACAGGGAATGCACAAACGTCCGCTCCCGCCACTTTGCAGTCAGAGCGCTGAAGTCGAGCCGAAAGATCGTGGACAGGCTCCAAGAGGGGCGCCGCGTAGGGCGCCCGGCATGGCAGGCTTAGTCCGTGGTGATCCGCGAATGCGTGCGGGTGTCCTTCATGGTGATGTACACCAGCAGCGAGCAGGCGATGCAGCCGGTCACGTACCAGTAGAAGCCGCTCTCCATGCCCACGCTCTTGAACCACAGCGCCACGTACTCGGCGGTGCCACCGAAGATCGACACGGTCAGTGCGTATGGCAGGCCGACGCCCAGGGCGCGGATCTCGGTGGGGAACAGCTCGGCCTTCACCACCGCGTTGATCGAGGTGTAGCCGCTGACGATGATCAGCGCCGCCATGATCAGGAAGAACGCGCCCCACCAGCTCTGCACGGTGTGCAGGGTGGTCAGGATCGGGTAGGTGAACAGCGTGCCCAGTACCCCGAAGGCGATCAGGATCGGGCGGCGGCCGATCTTGTCGGACAGCGCCCCGACCAGCGGCTGCAGCAGCATGAACAGGAACAGCGTGGCCGCCGAGATCATGGTCGAGTCGTTCTTGCTCATGCCCACGGTGTTGACCAGGTACTTCTGCATATAGGTGGTGTAGGTGTAGAACGCCAGGGTGCCGCCCATGGTCAGGCCGACCACGGTGAGCAGTTCCTTGGGATGGCGCAGCAGGGTGCGCATGATGTTTTCCTTCGGCGCCTCGGTCTTCTTGAACGAGTCGGTCTCCTCCATGCCGCGACGCAGGTACAGCGCCACCACCGCGCACATGGCACCGATCACGAACGGTACGCGCCAGCCCCAGGTTTCCAGCTGTTCGACGGTCAGCGTCTGCTGCAGGATGATCAGCACCGCCAGGGCGATGAGCTGGCCGGAGATCAACGTCACGTACTGGAAGCTGGAGAAGAAGCCGCGGCGTTCCTTGGTGGCCATCTCCGACAGGTAGGTGGCCGAGGTGCCGTACTCGCCACCGACCGACAGGCCCTGCAAGAGGCGCGCGACTACCAGCAGTACCGGCGCGGCGACGCCGATGGTTTCATAGCTGGGGGTCAGGGCGATGATCAGCGAGCCGAAGCACATCAGCAGCACCGAGGCCAGCAGCGCCGCCTTGCGGCCCTTGCGGTCGGCGTAGATGCCCATCAGCCAGCCGCCGATCGGCCGCATCAGGAAGCCCACGGCGAAGATCGCGGCGGTGTTGAGCAACTGGGCAGTCAGGTCGCCTTGTGGAAAGAAGGCCTTGGCGAAGTACAGCGAGAAGGCGGCGTAGACGTACCAGTCGTACCACTCGACCAGGTTGCCGACCGAACCGCTGAAAATCGATTTGATGCGTTGGGAGGTGGTGCGCGTAGGCGCAGAGGCAGACAGCGTGCTGGTGCTTTCCATCAGGGGGAACCTCGATATCGTCATTATTCTTGTACGCCGTGCAGGCGCTGGCTGGACCATTGCAGAAGCTGTGCCAGTCGCTGCAAGGCCCGCCCTGTGGGCGTTGTGACGAAATCGGGAAAGTGGTTTCTAGCGAAAATCCGCTAACACTGCAGGTGGGCTGGCGGAATCTTGCCAGGCGAATCAGCCGGCGCCGGGTACTTCGCCGTCGAGAAAGTCGGTACGCAGCAGACCGTGGCGCTGCATCTTCTCGTTCAGGGTGCGGCGTGGCAGTTGCAGCAGTTCGGTGACCCGCTTCATGTCGCCGTGGCAGCTCGCCAGGGCCTCGCGCAGGCACTGCGCCTCGAAGGCCTCCATACGTGCGCTGAGTGAGTTATCCACAGCGGCTGGCGGGTTGGCGGAACCGGACAGTGCCAGCACATGGCGCTCGGCAGCGTTGACCAGTTCGCGCACGTTGCCCGGCCAGTCATGGGCCAGCAGATGGGCCAGCAGCGTCGGTGTGATCGGTGGCAGCGGGCGCTCGAAGCGCTCGGCGATCTGCCGGGCGTGGTACTCGAACAGCAGCGGCACGTCCTCGCGATGCTCGCGCAGCGCCGGTAGCTGTAACTCGGCGACATTGAGGCGATAGAGCAGATCCTGGCGGAAGGTGCCCTCGCGCACGCGCTCGTGCAGGTCCGGCTTGGTGGCAGTGACCACGCGCAGGTCGAGGCTGATCACCTGGTTGGAGCCGAGCCGTTCCAGCTGACGCTCCTGCAGCACACGCAAGAGCTTGACCTGCTGGCCCAGGGGCATGCTTTCGATCTCGTCGAGAAACAGGGTGCCGCCGTTGGCATGCTCGATCTTGCCGATGCGTTTGCCCTGGGCGCCGGTAAAGGCGCCACTCTCGTGGCCGAACAGCTCGCTCTCGAACAGGTTCTCCGGGATCGCCGCGCAGTTCAGCGCCACGAACGGGCCCTTGGCCCGCGGGCCGAAGTCGTGCAGGCAGCGGGCCACCAGCTCCTTGCCACTGCCGGTCTCGCCGCGCATCAGCACGTTGGCCGGCGTTTGCGCCAGCTCCAGCACCTGGCGGCGCAGTTGCACCATGGTCGCGGACGAGCCGAGCAGGCGCCCGGCCAGTTCGTCCTTGTGCTCGACCTGCTGGCGCAGCTGGCGGTTCTCCTGGGTCAGCTGGCGCTTTTCCAGGGCGCGGCGCAGGCTGCCGAGCAGGCGCTCGGGGGTGAAGGGTTTCTCGATGAAATCGTAGGCGCCCAGGCGCATGGCCTCCACCGCCTGGGGCACGTCGCCGTGGGCCGAGACCAGCAGGAACGGCAGCTCGGCGTCGCGTGTCTGTACCTGCTCGAGCAGCGCCATGCCGTCCATGCCCGGCATGCGCAGGTCGCTGATCACCACGCCGGGGTAATCTTCAGGCAACCGCTCCAGGCATTCGCGGCCGCTGGCGCACAGGTGCACCTCGAAGCCGGAGCGCTCCAGCCACTGCTTCACGGCGTCGCGAATAGGGGCCTCGTCGTCGACGAATATCACGCTGGGTTTCATGGCAGCTCCTGTGAAGTGGCGGCAGGCAGGCGCAGGGTAAAGCGTGCGCCGCCTTCCGGGCGATTGTCAGCCAGCAGGTCGCCGTCCAGCTCTCGGACGATGGCGTAGGACACCGCCAGGCCCAGGCCCAGACCGTCGCCCACCGGCTTGGTGGTGAAGAAGGGGTCGAAGAGGTGGGGCAGGGCCTCGGCGGCGATACCGCTGCCGATGTCGTCGATATGCAGCAGCCAGTGCTCGTCAGCCAGCAACAACTCGATGATCAGCCGCGGGGCCGGGTGGTTCTGCATGGCATCCAGCGCATTGCGGATCAGGTTGACCAGCACCTGCTCCAGGCGAATCGCATCACCGGCCACCCAGGCGGGCTGCTCGGGCGTGCGGTGAATCGTTACCTCGACATCGCGCAGGCGCGGCTCCAGCAGCTGCAGCGCCTTGTCGAGCACGGCGCCCAGTTCCAGGGTTTCGCGCAGGCCGCCTGGCGTCTTGCGAGCGTAGGTCTTCAGGTGGCCGGCCAGGGCTGCCATGCGCTGCAGCAGCTCCTCATGGCGTACCAGGGATTGGCGCGCCTCTTCCAGTTCGCCATCGGCGAGGATCATCCGCAGCGTGCCGAGGTGCACCTGCAGGGCGGTCAGTGGCTGGTTGATCTCGTGGGCCAGCGCCGCCGACATCTGCCCCAGTGCGGCCAGCTTGGCAGCTTGAACCAGGCCATCCTGGGCGGTGCGCAGTGCGGCAGTGCGCTGTTCGACCAGTGCCTGCAATTCATCACTGGCGCGCTGGCGCAGGCGGGCGATGCGCCAGCGCTGGTGCAGCACCAAGCCCAGCAGAAACAGCGCCAGCCAGGCGCCGCCCGCGGCCAGGGCCGCGGTGTAGCTGCTGCCGGCCAGGCTGCGGGTGTCGAGCAACAGGTGCAGCGTCCAGTCTTCACTGGCCAGCTCGCGGGTTTCCCACAGGTAGTCGCCGGCCAGCTCGCGGTCGCTGACACGCACCAGGCGGCCATCATCGGCCAGGGACTGGCGCTGTTGATAACTCAGTGGCGCCAGCGGTTTCTTGTCGTACTGGCGAGTGGCCGCGAGGGTTTCACGCATGGCCGCCGAGATGGGCTGCAGCTCGCGGTAGCGCCAGGCCGGGCGGTTGGCGATAAAGGTGATGCCCTGGCGGTCGCTGACCAGCAGCACGTGGGGGCTCTGGCTCCAGGCCTGCTCGATGCCGGGAAACTCCAGCTTGACCACCACGGTGCCGAGGAACCGCCCGCTGCCATCGCGCACTGCATGGGACAGGAAATAGCCGGGAATGCCGCTGGTCACGCCCACCGCATAAAAGCGCCCGGTGTCGTGCTCGCGGGCTTCGCTGAAGTAGGGGCGGAAGCTGTAGTCGTGGCCCACGTAGCTGGTTGGCAGGCGCCAGTTGCTGGCGCCGACACCCAGGCCGTCTGCGTTCATCACCTGCAGCGTCGAGGAGTGCGCTGCGGCATTAATGCTTTCCAATTTGAGGTTGAGACGATGTTGTTGCACCGGCGTGAGCGGCTTTTGCAGCATCTCCTTCAATTCCGGGTCTAGCGCCAGCACCGCAGGCAGGGCGCGATAGCGGTCGATCAGCGTTTGCAGCGTGCCGGCGTAGGCGGCCAGTTGCTCCTGCGCCTGTTGCCCGGCCTGCTGCAAGCGCTGGCGTTCGGCCTGGCGCTCCGCCAAGTAGGCGCACAGGCACAGACCTGCCAGCAACAGGGCAGTCAGCAGGGCGATACGCAGGGGGC
This sequence comes from Pseudomonas sp. URMO17WK12:I2, assembly GCF_003253735.1. Taxonomy (GTDB): domain Bacteria; phylum Pseudomonadota; class Gammaproteobacteria; order Pseudomonadales; family Pseudomonadaceae; genus Aquipseudomonas. The sequence goes on from NZ_QKYW01000004.1 coordinate 452,302, forward strand.
GAGAAGACATCAACGCAGGTTCGCCAGGCAGGTGGGCGGCCGACGATAGCACAGACCCTAGGCCAATCAGTCCCGCGAAGCGGGGTGGTCGCGGCGCCATTGCTGCAGTTCGATCACCTGGCCGGATTGCCGTGGTGCCGGCGCCGGGGCAGCTTCGACGATCGGCGGCAAGGCCGCTGGTGGTTCACGGAACGGGTAGGGATCGAGCTCGATGCTGCCCACGTGCGCACCGAACATCACGATGCGCCCGGCATGCCGCTGTTCACCAGTAACGGTGAATTCGAACCCGTAGACCCGCGCAAAGCGGCGATTGCCACGGCCATCGCGGACGAGGCCGAAGCGCTGAAAAGCGACGTTGCCATCGAGCAGTTCGATATCCAGCTTGGTGCAGTGCTGCTTGACCCGTGTCAGCGCACGCTCGCGAATGCCATGGCCGTGCCACAGCCAGGCAGCGCCGGCGGCGAGCAGCATCAGGATGAACAGGTTGCCGAGGGTCAACATGGCAGACGAACTCGTGACGAGGAACGTCCAGCTTACCCGATCCACGGTGACAGTTGCCGCCGTGAATCGGCTGCCAGGTTTGTTATCGTCAGCTGGCCATTCCATGGGGAACGATGGTCAGCGGCGTGACCGGCGCGGGCGCCTGCAGGCCGAGACGCTCGAACATCACCCGGGCGATTTCCCGTTCGCCCATCACCACCAGATCGGCCTCGTGGGTCTGCAGATAATCGACTTCGTCGTCGAAATGGGCGCGGGCGATGATATCCAGATCGGCGTTGGCCTGGCGGCCGTGAATGGCGATCTGCCCGGCTTCCAGGCTGTTGGGAATGGCGATCATCAGCCAGCGTGCCGCCGTGACGTTGGCCAGTTCCAGCACATGGGTACTGGCGGCATTGCCGAGCACCACGCTGAAGCCTTCCTCGCGCAGTTCCTGGGCGCGGGTACGGTTGTCATCGATGATCACCAGCGGCACGCCTTCGCTGCGCAAACGTCGGCTGATACGGCTGCCCACACGGCCGTGACCGATAAGGATGGCGTGGCCGGTTTCGGTGATCGGGTGCAGATCGTTGTCTTCACTGTCCGCCGCACTGACCTGGTCGGCCGGCGTGGTGTTCTCGCGGCGATCCAGCCACGGCTGCAGACGGTCGATGGCCAAAAACAGCAGCGGGTTGCAGAGGATTGACAGGATCGCGCCAGCCAGCACCAGGTCGCGGCCCGCTTCGGGCACCAGGTTCAGGCCGATGCCCAGGCCGATGAGGATGAACGAGAACTCGCCGATCTGCGCCAGACTCACCGAGATGGTCAGCGCGGTGCTCAGCGGCTTGCGGAAAGCCAGCACGATGAGCATCGCGGCCAGGGATTTGCCGAACACGATAACCAGGAAGGTACCCAGCACCAGCAGCGGCTGCTCGAGCAGGATCGCCGGGTTGAACAGCATGCCCACCGAGACGAAGAACAGCACTGCGAAGGCATCGCGCAGCGGCAGCGAATCTTCCGCGGCCTTGTGGCTGTATTCGGACTCGTTGAGGATCATCCCGGCGAAGAACGCGCCGAGAGCGAAAGACACGCCGAACAGCTGCGCCGCACCGTAGGCGATGCCCATGGCGATGGCCAGCACGGCCAGGGTGAACAGCTCGCGCGAGCCGGTGCCGGCGCTGCGTTCCAGCAGCCAGGGGATGACCCGACGGCCGACCACGATCATCAGCACCACGAAGGCGCTGACCTTGCCCAGGGTGATCAACAGCTGCATACCGATGCTGCTGGACCCGTCGCCCTGGGGGATGCCGCCGAGTACGCCGGACAGCGCCGGCAGCAGTACCAGCGCCAGGACCATCACCAGGTCTTCGACGATCAGCCAGCCGACGGCAATCTTGCCGCGGCGGGTATCGATCAGCTGGCGCTCTTCAAGGGCACGCAGCAGCACCACGGTGCTGGCCACCGAGAGCGCCAGGCCGAACACTAGGCCGGCGCCCAAGCCCCATCCCATCGCCCACGACAAGCCCATGCCCATCAACGTGGCCACGGCGATCTGCACCACGGCGCCGGGAATGGCGATGTGTTTGACCGACATCAGGTCTTTGAGGGAGAAGTGCAGGCCCACGCCGAACATCAGCAGGATCACGCCGATCTCGGAAATCTCGACGGACAGCTCTTTATCGGCAACGAAGCCGGGTGTGAAGGGGCCGACGATCACCCCGGCCAGCAGGTAGCCTACCAGTGGCGACAGGCGCAGGCGGTTGGCCAGGCTGCCGAACAGGTAGGCCAGCACGAAGCCGGCAGCGATCGTCGCAATCAAGGGTGTGTGATGCGGCATGCGGTCTCCTTGGTGAGAGGGCCTGGCATGCCTGCGCGGCAGCGGATACCGCGCAGAACAGCGTAAAGGCCAGGGTCGAATTGCTCGACCATAAAGACCGATATTTTATATTAAAAATTTACTTATAACTAAAAGGTCTTTATACGAAATGTGTCGGAACTCGCCTGGCATGCTGTGAGCCGCGTCACGCCTCGCCTTTGAGGGCGCGGTAGCGGCTTTCCAGCTCCTGACGAATCTCGCGACGCTGGCGGCCCTGCTCGAAGCGTCGACGTTCCTCGGAGGTCTCCGGTTGACGCGGCGGTACTTCGATGGATTTGCCGTGTTCATCGACCGCCACCATGGTGAAGAAGCAACTGTTGCTGTGGCGTACCGAGCGCTCGCGGATGTTCTCGGTAATCACCTTGATGCCGACTTCCATGGACGTGCGGCCGGTGTAGTTGACCGAGGCCAGAAAGGTCACCAGCTCGCCGACATGCACCGGTTCGCGGAAGGTCACCTGGTCCACAGACAGGGTGACCACGTAGCGACCGGCGTAGCGGCTGGCGCAGGCATAGGCGACCTCGTCCATGTATTTGAGCAGTGTGCCGCCGTGTACATTGCCGGAAAAATTGGCCATGTCCGGGGTCATCAGGACGGTCATCGACAGTTGCGCGTTTCCGGGTTCCATAACGTCTGGCTCATCAGGTTGATTTGGGGCGTGATTGTCAGCCGTCTGTGCGGCCTTGGCCTGTCGATTGTGTCTATGCACTCGATTGCTGCAACGTATGTACCGGCATTTCACTCCTAGAGCCATAGCTTATTCACTCAATCAGGACGATCCAATGACACGCCCCGTTATCTGCCTAGCTTTGTTGCCGCTGCTCGCCGGCCTCGCTCACGCGGCGCCGCAGGCCTGTGACAGCGTCAGCCTGTGCAACGCCGCTGGCACCGCGGCCTATCAGGCGGGCCGCTACACCGACGCTGCCGAGGCTTTCGAGCGGCAACTGCGCCGCGCCGAGCAGGAGCAGGACAGCAGCGCCGCCCGTGAACTGGCGCTGAACAATCTGGTGGTGACCAGCTTGCGCCTGGGCCAGCCAGGCCAGGCGCGCGCCTGGTTGAGCCTCGCGCTGGCCGATGGCATGCAGGGCGCCGCCACCCGCAACAACCTGCGTTCGGTGGCCGCCGCGGTGGACTACCCGAAACTGGCGGCCAGCCTCGAGGGTCGTTATCTGCGTTACGCCGGCGCGGCGGTGTGGAGCAGCCTGGACATCACCCGCGAGGCGGACGGCAGCTATCGGGCGAACTTCTCGCCGCTGCGGGCCGGTGGCAAGGTCGAAGAATATGGGCCGGCGGCCATCGGCAACCTGCAAGGTGTATTGCAGGGCGACAAGGCCTACTTCCAGCTGACCGCAGCAGAGTTGCCAACGGGCTGCTCGGTGGCGCTGCTGCACGAAGGGCTGGATATTCAGGTACTGGAGGTGATCGACCCGAACTGTCAGGCGTACGGCGGTTTCGGTATCAGTGTGGCGGGAGGCTACCTGAAGGTCAGTGCCGAGCCACAGCCGCAGATGCGCTGATCGGCTGCGCGGGATTCGCAACGCGGTTACGGCCACCTGGTGACCTCGAGGAGATGCCCCACGTCTTTTCCGGGCATCGCTGTAACGCGCGCCACCCCGCGGTTTTCGGCAAATATTTCTGAATATTTCCACGCCGCGACGGGTAAGGCTCGAATGTTAACCTGCGGTCAATATGGCCCAGCAACGGGCCGATCTTCCCCCCTTCCAGCAGGCCCCAACCAGCCATCGAGCAGCCGCCCGCGCGCGTTCGTGCCTGCCCAAGAAAAGGAGTAGTTCCGTCATGCATGCCATCAGCTTCATCCAGGATCTAGCGGTGATCATGCTGGTAGCCGGCGTGGTCACCGTGCTTTTCCACCGGTTCAAGCAGCCGGTGGTGCTCGGCTATATCCTCGCCGGTTTCCTGATCGGCCCGCATACGCCGCCGTTCGGCCTGATCCACGATGAAGAGACCATCCGTACCCTCGCCGAGCTGGGGGTGATCTTTCTGATGTTCTGCCTGGGGCTGGAATTCAGCCTGCGCAAGCTGTTCAACGTCGGCGCCACGGCGTTCATCGCCGCGTTCCTGGAAATCATCCTGATGATCTGGATCGGTTTCGAGATCGGTCGCTACTTCGGCTGGAGCACCATGGATTCGCTGTTCCTCGGCGCGATCCTGGCCATTTCCTCGACGACGATCATCATCAAGGCGCTCGGCGACCTGAAGATGAAGAACGAGCGCTTCGCCCAGCTGATCTTCGGTGTACTGATCGTCGAGGACATCCTCGGCATAGGCATCATTGCACTGCTCTCCGGTATCGCCTTGAGCGGCAGCGTGGAAACCGGCGAGGTGTTCGCCACCGTCGGCAAGTTGTCGCTGTTCATGATCGTCGCGCTGGTCATCGGCATCATCCTGGTCCCGCGCGTGCTTGCCTATGTCGCGAAATTTGAAAGCAACGAGATGCTGTTGGTCACGGTGCTGGGTATTTGCTTCGGCTTCTGCCTACTGGTGGTCAAGCTGGAATACAGCATGGTGCTCGGCGCGTTCCTGATCGGCGCGATCATGGCCGAGTCGCGCCAACTGGTGCAGATCGAGCGGCTGATCGAGCCAGTGCGCGACATGTTCAGCGCGATCTTCTTCGTCGCCATCGGCCTGCTGCTCGACCCCAACGTGCTGGTCGAATACGCGTGGCCGATCGCGGTGATCACCGTGGCGGTGATCGTTGGCAAGGTGCTGTCGTGCAGCGTCGGCTCCTTCATCGCCGGCAACGATGGGCGCACCTCGCTGCGCGTCGGCATGGGGCTTTCGCAGATCGGCGAGTTCTCCTTCATCATCGCCACCCTGGGCATGACCCTGCAGGTGACCAGCGACTTCCTCTATCCGGTGGCGGTGGCCGTGTCGGTGATCACAACCCTGACCACGCCGTACCTGATCCGCGCCGCTGACCCCCTGGCGGTGAGCCTCGGCAAGGTCATGCCGCAGCGTGTAGCGCGGGTGTTCTCGCTGTACGGCGAATGGCTGCGCAGCATCCAGCCGCAAGGCCAGGGCGCGATTCTGGCGGGGATGATTCGCAAGATCGTCCTGCAGGTGCTGGTCAACCTGGCCTTCGTGGTGGCGATCTTCCTCGGCATCGCCTTCTTCGCCGCGCAGATCGGCACCTGGCTGGCCGAATGGATCGACCAGGAGAACCTGCGCAAGGCGGTGATCTGGGGCGCCGCGCTGATCCTCTCGCTGCCGTGCCTGATCGCCGCGTATCGCAAGATCAAGGCGCTCTCCATGCTGCTCGCCGAGATGGGCGTGCGCCAGGAGAAGGCCGGTCGCCATACGGCGCGGGTGCGCAAGGTGATTTCCGAGGTGATCCCGCTGCTGTCGCTGGTCGGCATCATGGTGCTGCTCACCGCGCTGTCGTCGAGCATCCTGCCGTCCAACGACATGCTGCTGCTGGTCGGTGTGGTCGCCGCTGGTGTGGTGGCTGTGCTGTGGCGCTGGTTCATTCGCGTGCATACGCGCCTGCAGATCGCCCTGTTCGAGACACTCGACAAGCCCGAAACCCCGGGGCATCACTGAAAACCACAAGGGCGCCGGAAGGCGCCCTTTGTTGTAATTGGTCGTAGCCTGGTGTTGAGCGAAGCGATACCCAGGACAGCATTGCCCGGGTATCGCTTCGCTCAACCCGGGCTACCAAGGCTGACCGGCCTTACTCCTCCAGCCAGACTTCCCGCACCCAGTGCCACACCGAGTCCCAGCTGTCGTCGGTGAGGTCTTCTTCTTCGCCGTCCCAGAGCAGCACGGTGCCGTCCTGCTCGACACAGTAGTAGTTGCCCTGGTCTTCACAGATCGGCACCAGCTCGCGCGGCATGCCCAGCGACCAGGCCACCGAGGCCACTTCCGGCAGGTAGGTGTGCGACTGCGGGTCGGTGACAGTGACCGGCTCCAGGCGACCGTACACCACGTCGCTGACCTTGAGCAGAAACTCGCGCAGTTCGAACGGCAGGTTGATGAGGATCTGCTCCTCGATCTCTACCAGCAGCTCCTCTTCGGGCAACTCCAGCGGTACCGGCACCGGCTCGTTCAGTTCACGCAGTTGTTCGATGACTTCTTCCACGGGCGGCTCCAGTAGAGGTCGGCAATTCTCGGGCTTTGGAAGGCACATACCGGACGAACACTTGATTGGCGGTCGTCTGCTTGAATGCTTCTGCAATAGCGCAGCTTTTTACGCTGAATGGAAAATAGTCACAAGTCGCAAAAAGGCAAAACGCCATGTCGGTGGGGATATGGCAATTGCATGGGCCTCGCTGCCACTGACCGGGCGATGTGGCACAGGTTCAAAAAGTGCGAGGGCAAGAAACGCAAAACCCGGGCAAGCCCGGGTTTTGGTCGTCACGCTTGGGATCAGCCGTTCTGGCGGATACCGGCGACCAGCCAGGGCTGGTTGTCGCCAACGGCACGCTCCAGGCGCCAGCTTTCGCTGAACACTTCGCCCTGGTCGAAGCGCGAAGTCTTCGATACACCGCTGAAGGTCAGGGTGGCGATGGTCTTGTCGGCGTGGTCGTCGACACCGTCCAGCTGCACGTCGAGGTTGTCGATGTAGGTGGACTGGAAGCCATCGCCCAGATCGGCGCGCTCGCGCTTGAGGAACTCCAGCAGTTGCGGGGTCACGAACTCGGCGATCTTGTCCATCTCGTTCGCGTCCCAGTGCTGTTGCAGGCTCAGGAAGTGCTCACGACCGGCATTGATGAAGCTTTGCTCGTTGAACCAGGCAGGTGCGTTGATCACCGGCTTGATTGCAGCAGCGCTGCTGCCACCGAAGATCGACGGCTGAGCTGGCTGCGGCTGGCCATGGGCCTCACGCTGGAAGGGTGCACCACCGGCAGCGGCGACGTTCGGCTGCTGCTTCTGGCGGCGAGCGGCCAGGAAGCGGAACAGCAGGAAGGCGATCAGGCCGAAGATCAGCATGTCCATGATCTGCAGGCCTTCGAAGCCGTCACCCATGAACATCGAGGCCAGCAGGCCACCGGCGGCCAGGCCGGCCAATGGGCCGAGCCAGCGCGAGGCACCGCTGGCGGCAGCCGGGGTACGGCCTGGGGCTGCGGCGTTGGCGTTAGGTTGGGATGGCGGCGTGGCCTGGCGAGTCTGGTGGCTCGGCGCGGCGCCGAAGGATTTGCCGCCGCCCATACGCTTGGCGTCGGCAGTCAAACTGAAGGACAGGCCCAGGCAAACTACCAGGGCGATGCTGAGGAAACGCTGCATTATCGGTTTTCTCTTGGTTATTGAAACACTGAGAGGCATCTTGCCCGTGGTGGGGCGGCATGACCAGCAACAGAATGTTTCGAGCTTTTGCCCAGCGAGGCGGCTTGCGCCGCGCCAGGTCAATGGAGGTGGGAGGTGAAACGGAACCAACAGGTTCCGTTTCAGTGCTCGGCGGCTGGTGCCTTAGCGCCAGTTCACGATCTTCATGCCAGGCTTTATCTGGTTTGACTGCAAAAAAGGCAGAAGCGCCCGTTCGCCGATCCACTGTGGGAGCGGGCCATGCGCGCTAGAAATCGCGGGCATGGCCCGCTCCCACATAACTGCGCCGATGCCGCTTTGCCCGTACGCATAACCGCAGGATCGTGAGCAGGCTCTTAGATGGCTTCGAGCTTGGCATAGGCCAGCATCAGCCACTTGCTGCCTTCACTCTCGAAGTTCACCTGCACCCGCGCCTGGGGGCCCGAGCCCTCGAAATTGAGGATGGTGCCTTCGCCGAACAGCGAGTGCTGCACGCGCTGGCCGAGGTTGAACGGCGTGTCCGGCACGGCGCTGCCGGCGAACAGGCTGCTGCCGCTCATGCTGCGGCTGCCACTGCCGTAGGGGCGGCTGACGCTGTTGGACAGGCGCACTTCCTGCACCAGGTGCGGCGGCACTTCGCGCACGAAACGCGAGACCTTGTTGTAGGTCTCGTTGCCATACAGGCGGCGGGTTTCCGCGTAGCTGATCACCAGGTGGCGCATGGCCCGGGTGATGCCCACGTAGGCCAGGCGGCGTTCCTCCTCCAGGCGGCCGGGTTCTTCCAGGCTCATCTTGTGGGGGAACAGGCCCTCTTCCATGCCGACCAGGAACACCCGCGGGAACTCCAGGCCCTTGGCGCTGTGCAGGGTCATCATCTGCACGCTGTCCTCATGCTCGGCGGCCTGGGTGTCACCGGCTTCCAGCGAAGCGTGGTCGAGGAAGGCGGCCAACGGCGTTTGCGCTTCGTCACCGTCCTCACCCTCATAGGAGTCGAACGCGCGGGCGGCGGACACCAGTTCCTCGAGGTTTTCCACGCGCGCCTGGGCCTTCTCACCCTTCTCGTCGCGGTGATAGGCAAGCAGGCCGGATTGTTCGATGACCAGCTGCGCCGTGCTGTGCAGCTGCATGCCCTCGACCTTCAACGCCAGGGTGTCGATCAGCTCGACGAAACCGTTCAGCGCGCTGGCGGCGCGGCCGGCGATCACCTTGGTGCCGACCGCTTCGTGCAGCGCGGCCCACATCGACAGGTCGTTGGCGCGGGCGAACTGGCGTAGGGTTTCCACCGTCTTCTCGCCGATGCCACGGGCCGGCACGTTGATCACCCGCTCCAGCGCCGCGTCGTTGCCGCGCTGGTGGATCAGGCGCAGGTAGGCCATGGCGTTCTTGATTTCCGCACGTTCGAAGAAGCGCTGGCCGCCGTAGATGCGGTAGGGAATCTTCTCGCGCAGCAGCGCTTCTTCCAGCACCCGCGACTGGGCGTTGGAGCGGTAGAGGATGGCGATGTCGCTGCGCCGCAGGCCGTCCTTGCGCAGGGCGTCCTCGATGGTCTCGACCACGTAGCGCGCTTCGTCGTGTTCGTTGAAGGCGGCGTACAGGCTGATCAGGTCGCCGTCGCCGACATCGGTGCGCAGCTCCTTGCCCAGGCGCCCCTGGTTGTTGGCGATCAGCGCGTTGGCGGCGTTGAGGATGTTCGCCGTGGAGCGGTAGTTCTGCTCCAGGCGGATGATCTCGGCGTCGGCGAAGTCGCTGTCGAACTGCTGGATGTTCTCGATCTTGGCGCCGCGCCAGCCGTAGATCGACTGGTCGTCGTCGCCCACCACCATCAGGCTTTCGCCGCCCATGGCGAGAAAGCGAAGCCAGGCGTACTGCACGGCGTTGGTGTCCTGGAACTCGTCGACCAGGATGTGCCGGAAGCGCTTCTGGTAGTGCGCCAAGAGGCCGGCGTTGTTGCGCCACAGGTCGAGGGCGCGCAGCAGCAGTTCGGCGAAGTCGATCACCCCGGCACGCGCACAGGCGGCCTCGTAGGCTTCGTAGATGCTGCGCATGGTGGCCAGGAACAGGTCGCCACTGGCCTGGATGCCGGCCGGGCGAATGCCTTCGTCCTTCTGGCCGTTGATGAACCACTGCGCCTGCTTGGCCGGCCAGCGCTGCTCATCCAGGCCCAGCTCGCGGATCACCCGCTTGATCAGCCGCTGCTGGTCGTCGGAGTCGAGAATCTGGAAGTTCTCGACCAGCTTGGCTTCCTGCCAGTGCGCACGCAGCAGGCGGTGCGCCAGGCCGTGGAAGGTGCCGACCCACATGCCGGCCGGGCTCTGGCCCAGCACGTCCTCGATGCGATGGCGCATCTCGGCCGCGGCCTTGTTGGTGAAGGTCACCGACAGGATGCTGTGCGGCGAGACGTCCAGGCGCTGGATCAGAAAGGCGATGCGGTGCACCAGCACGCGGGTCTTGCCGGAGCCGGCACCGGCCAGCACCAACTGATGACCGGGCGGCGTGGTGACCGCATGGTGCTGGGCTGGGTTGAGAGAGCTGAGTCGCTGATCGAGGTCATTTTGCATCGCGGCATTCTAGGGGGGCGACGCAGGTAGGGCAAACGCTGCTGATGGCGACGTGACCAGCTGTCGGCCTGGGCCACCAGGCGGCGGCGATCAGTGTTCCGGCAGGTTGGCGAAAATACTCGCCAGCACCTGGTTGAGCTTGCGCAGCTGGGCTTCGGAAAGGCCCTCGAAACTCTTGTGGAACAGCTCGTCGGTGAGCTCGTGCATGGCGAAGAACGCCTTGCGCCCGGCTTCCGTGAGGGTGACCTGGGTCACGCGGCCGTCCTGGGCGCTCTGGCTGGTTTCCACCAGGCCATCGTCCTTCATGCGGTAGACGATCTTGGTGATGGTCGACAGCTTGGCCACGGCGTGTTCGGAAATTTCCGAAATGCTCGAATTGTCGTTCTCGAACAGGATGTTGAGCACCCGCCAGCGCGGGATGTCGAGGTCGATGCGCTTGAGCAGTTTTTCCATGGCCAGGGAGTAGCGGCCATACACGCGCGCCAGCCAGTAGAAGGGAAATTCTTCCTTGTGGAAGTCTTCGCTGGCGGGGTTGTAGCGGCTGCGGCGTTTCTTGGCGCTGGACATGAATGGGCTGCTTTATGAAAGTCGGCGGGCAATCATAGACATTTCTACTAATTCCGGCACCCGTCGGGCCATGCGGGCTGCGCGTCAGGGTGACGCATTGTTGCTGCCCTGCCACCTTTGATGCGCTGTTTGCGCGGGATGGCCGGGCGGCTCAGTGTGTGGCCCCGGGCGTGATACAGGCTTGTCATTGCCTGCCAGAAATTGTGCGTTTTCAGCCACGGCGGCAACGCAGCGGCTCAGCCGTGCTGGGTTTGTACCCGGTAGTCGCGAGGCGAGACGCCGTACTGGCGCTTGAATACCCGGGAGAAGTGCGCCGAATCGCTGAAGCCCCACTTGTAGGCGATGGTGGTGATGCGCAGGGCGTCGTCGAGCAGGTCGCGGGTGCTGCATTCCAGGCGCTGGCGCTGTACGTAGCGGCAGATGCTGTCGCCATCGATCTCGAATTGCCGGTACAACTGACGCACCGAGATGTTCAGCCGCGCTGCCAGCTCGGCGGGCGAGGGCGCATGGGGTAGGGATTCCTGGATCAGCTGCTCGGCCATGCGCCGCAGCGGGCGGCCGCGCGGGCTGTCGGTACTGTCCTGCAGGCACGGCTGCAGCAGGCTGATCAGCGCATCCTGTACTGCCGCGCCATCCTGGGCGTCGCTGTGTTCGGCTTGAGGCTCGGCGATCTGAGCCAGCAGCCCGGCCAGCACACGACCGCTGAGGTTGGTGTGCGGCACTTTGCCAAAGCGCTTGGTCCTGGCCGGCAGGGCGCGATCCAGGGTACGTCGGCACAGGTGCACCGACAGTTGATGCACCAGGCCCTGGGGGCACATCTCGAAGGTTTTCGCCGAGTCCAGCAGGGCGATGTCGCCGGGCTGCAGCACGAACTGCTGCTGATCATGGTTGATCGCCATGACCCCCTCACGCTGCATCACCAGAAAATAGAACTGGTCTTCGCCGCGATCCTGATTGGCCTGTTGGCGACAGATCGACCGGGCGTTGACGTGGATATCGGCAACGCTCAGACCACCCAGGTCGCGATGACTGATATCACCGATGAATGGGCTCTGCGCACGCTGGGTAACGAAGCGGCCACACACGGCGCTCACGGCCTGGTTCCAGTGATCGAAATCGTGGGTTTTTTGCAGGTTCACGGGGCACCTCGAGGGCTTCTTCTAATCGTTATAGTGCGTAACTGTGCAGATACTGCACACATTACTAATCACGAGAATATTCAAGCATTTCTCGGGCCATAAAGCGTTTGCCGATGCGCCTGGTCTACCAGGGCAATGGGCGTTCGGCGCGCAGTTTGCGCACCATGGCGGCGAAGAAGGTGTCGGCGAAGCCGCTGTCGCGGATCAGCATGGCGGTCAGGCCGGCACATTTTTCGGCGACGCCTTCGCCCAGCGGGTTGTCCTCACCACCCAGGGCGCCGGCGGCGCACTGGTTTTCGGCGGCGCGCTGCACGGTCCAGAGCAGGAAGAAGGTCTTCTCGATGCTGCTCTCGCCCACCGCGATGCCATGGTTGCGCAGCACCAGGATGTGCTTGTCGCCGAGGCTTGCGATCATCCGCGTCTTCTCGTCATCGAACAGGGTGATGCCTTCGAAGCTGTGATAGCCGATACGGCCGTAGAGCTGGGCGCCGTAGAAGTCGTCGTGGGTGAAACCGCGCTTTTTCTGCACCACGGCGCTGATTGGCGTGGTGTGGGTGTGGATCACGCACTGGATGTCATCGCGGGCGCCGTGCACGGCGCTGTGCAGGGCGAAGCCGGCCGGGTTGCCATGGTAGTCCGAGGGCTCCAGCTTGTTACCGTGCAGGTCGACCTTGAGCAGGTTGGCCGGGGTGATTTCGCTGTAGTTGAGGCCGAACGGATTGACCAGGTAGTGGTGCGCCGGGCCGGGCAGGCGCGCGGAGATGTGGTTGAAGATGGTCTCGGTCCAGCCGAAGTAATCCACCAGGTGATAGCAATGGGCGAGCTTGACGCGCAGCACCCACTCTTCGTCGCTGCAGTGGGCGGGTTTGCCGGTAGGGTGAGTGGCGTTCATGGGCGGCCTCCTGAGTCAGTGAGTGGTTGGCTGTTCGCCGCGAAAGCGCGCCAGCGTGAGAATGTCCTGGGTGACCGGCATGCTGAGCCCCTGGTAGCCGGCCAGCTCGACCACCGCATCACCAATGGCTGCCAGTTCCAGTGGGCGGCCGTGCTGGTAGTCCTGCAGCATCGAGGTGCGCACCGCGCCCATCTCGGCGCCCAGCCTCATGAAGGTCTCCGGGTCGAAGGTGATGCGCGCGCCGTAGGCGGCGGCGATCAGCAGGGTTTCCTGAATGATCTTGGCGGTTACGCCGCGCAGGTCGGCGCGGCCATACAACTGCTCCAGGGTCGCGCCGGTGACCACCGACAGCGGATTGGAGCTGAGGTTGGCGATGATCTTGGTCCACAGCGGGTCGCGAATATGCTCGCTGGCGCGCGCTTCGATACCGGCCCGTTCGACCAGTGCGCGAATCCAGTCCAGGCGCTCGCTGGGTTGCCCGTTCGGCTCGCCGAGAATCATCAGGTGTGGGTTGTTCGAACGGGCCGCGCCGGGCGCCTCGCTCTCGGCGGTGATGAACACCACGCAGCCGAGTATCCGCTGCAGATCGAGCGCCGCGCTGAGCGCACCGTCCGGATCCACGGCCCGCACCCGGCGCTCGGCGAAACGCCCCGGCAGGCCATGGAAGTACCACCAGGGCACGCCGTTGACCACCGGCACCACCACGGTTTCCGGGCCGATCAGCGGCCCGAGCGTGGGCAGCAGGTCGGCCAGTGCTGGCGCCTTGGTGCAGATGAAGATCAGCTCCTGCTCGTCCAGTTCGGCGCAGCTGTCGCTGGCGTTCACCGGGCTGTGGTGGCTGCCGTCGAGGTCGCTCAGGCGCACACCGTTGGCACGCAGCGCCGCCAGGGTTTGCCCGCGGGCCAGTACGCTGACCGGTTGGCCACCGGCACCGAGCCGCGCGGCCAGGGTGCAGCCGATGGCGCCGGCGCCGACGATGCACACGCGGCGGTTGGTGGGTGATGACATGGCGATTCCCTTTGGCCAGTGTGTTGAAGTGAGTGGCGCCGAGGGTCTGTACGAAAAGTCTCCGAGTGCAGGTACTTTTCGTACAGAGCCTAGCCGGCGAGCATCTCCTGATGCTTGCTGGCCAGCCCCAGGTAGGCCTCGATCACCCGAGGGTCATCGGCCAGTTCGGCGGCCGGGCCCTGCATGGCGATCTGACCGGTTTCCAGCACGTAGGCGTAGTCGGCCACGCGCAGGGCCGCACGGGCGTTCTGCTCCACCAGCAGGATCGATACGCCCTGCCGGCGCAGGTCGGCGATGATCCGGAAGATCTCCCGGGTGATCAGTGGCGCCAGGCCCAGGCTCGGTTCGTCGAGCATCAGCAGCTTGGGCTTGGCCATCAGCGCGCGGCCCACGGCGAGCATCTGCCGCTCGCCGCCGGAGAGCGTGGCGGCCAGTTGCCCGCGGCGCTCGTGCAGGCGCGGGAACAGGCCATAGACCTCGTTCAAGGTCCTGCGCCAGTCACGGTCGCCCTGGCGCACGCGCTGGAAGGCGCCAAGCTGCAGGTTGTCTTCCACGCTCATGCTGTTGAACAGCTCACGCTTCTCCGGCACCAGGCCCAGGCCGCGGCCGACCAGCACCTCGACTTCCGGGACGGCTTCCAGCGTGCCGTCGAAATTCACCTGCCCACGGGAGCCGAGCACGCCCATGATCGCCGACAGCAGGGTGGTCTTGCCGGCACCGTTGGGGCCGATCACGGTGACGATCTGCCCTTCGCCGACGGTCAGGCTGGCGTTGCTCAGCGCCTCGACCTTGCCGTAGGCCACGCACAGGTCCTTCACGTCGAGCAGGGTGTTACCGGGTTGATTGCTCATCGTCTTCACTCCGCTGCGCCCAGGTAGGCTTCGAGTACCGCCGGGTTTTTCTGCACGTCGTCCGGCAGGCCTTCGGCGATCTTCTGGCCGAATTCCATCACCACCACGCGATCCACCAGGCCCATCACGAAGTCCATGTCGTGCTCCACCAGGAGGATCGCCATGCCTTCGCCGCGCAGCTTGCGCAGCAGCTCGGCGAGCGCCTGTTTCTCCTTGTGGCGCAGGCCGGCGGCGGGCTCATCGAGCAGCAGCAGGCAGGGGTCGGCGCACAACGCGCGGGCGATTTCCAGGATGCGTTGCTGGCCCAGCGCCAGGCTGCCGGCTTCCTCGTAGAGGTAGTCGCCGAGGCCGACGCGCTCCAGCTGGCGCCGCGCTTCACGCAGCAGCTCGGCTTCCTCGCCGCGCTCGCTGTGCAGCAGCGCCGGCACGATGCCCTTGTCGCCGCGCAGGTGCGCGCCGATGGCCACGTTCTCCAGCACGCTCATGGTCGGCAGCAGCTTCACGTGCTGGAAGGTGCGGCTCATGCCCAGCCGGGCGATGCGCCGCGAGGCGATGCCGTTGATGCGCTGGCCAAGGAACAGCACCTCGCCTTCGGTGGGGAAATCCACTCCGGAGATCTGGTTGAACAGCGTGCTCTTGCCGGCGCCGTTGGGGCCGATCAGGGCAAGGATCTCGCCGGCATGGATGCTCAGGTTCATGCGGTCGTTGGCCACCAGGCCGCCGAAGCGCTTGGTCACCTCGCGGGCTTCGAGAATCAGCTCGCCGCCCGCCGGCAACTGCCGCCGCGGCAATGCTGGCGGCTGTTCATCGGCCCTGGGCGCACCGCTGCCCTGGCGCCAGCGGGCCGGGGTCAGGCGCAGCAGCAACGGCCACAGGCCGCCCGGCGCGCGCTGCATGAGCAGCACGATAAGCAGGCCGAAGACGATGGTTTCGTAGTTGCCCTGGCTGCCCAGCAGCAGCGGCAGCCAGTCCTGCAGCCACTGCTTGAGCAGGGTCAGGATGCCGGCACCGAGCATGGCGCCCCAGACGCTGCCCACGCCGCCGATCAGCGCCATGAACAGGTACTCGATGCCCATGTGCAGGCCGAACGGCGTGGGGTTCACGAAGCGCTGGTTGTGGGCGTACAGCCAGCCGGAAAGCGCGGCCAGCAGCGCCGAGATGACGAAGATCACCATCTTCGCGCGGAAGGTATTGACGCCCATCGACTCGGCCATCACCTGGCCGCCCTTGAGGGCACGAATCGCCCGGCCCTCGCGGGAGTTGAGCAGGTTCTGCACCAGCAGCATGGCCAGCAGCAGGATCACCCAGATCAGGTAGAACATCTTCCAGCCCTTATCCAGCACCAGGCCGAACAGCGAGATGGGCGGCAGGCCGCTCATGCCGGTGTGGCCGCCAAGGCCGTCGAGGGTGCCGAACAGGTAGTAGAGGGAGATGCCCCAGGCGATGGTGCCCAGCGGCAGGTAATGGCCGGACAGCTTCAGGGTCAGCGCGCCGAGCAGCAGCGCCACCGTGGCGGTCAGGGTGATGCCGACCAGCAGCGCCAGCCAGGGCGAACCACCGGCCCAGGCCAGCCAGGTGGGCAATTGCTCAGTGGCGGTCAGGTAGGCACTGGTATAGGCGCCGAGGCCGACGAACGCCGCCTGGCCGAAGCTGGTCATGCCGCCAACGCCGGTGAGCAGCACCAGACCGAGCACCACCAGGGTGTACAGGCCGATGTAGTTGAGCAGGGTGATCTGGAAGGTCGGCAGCGCCAGGGGGGCGAGGCCGAGCAGCAGGACGAAAACGAACAGCAGGGCGCGCAGGTTCATTCTTCTTCCTCCACGTGACGGCTGGTGAGCGAGCGCCAGAGCAGGAACGGAATGATCAGGGTGAACACGATGATCTCTTTATAGGTACTGGCCCAGAACATCGAGAACGCCTCGATCAGGCCGACCGCCAGGGCACCAAGCGCAGCCACCGGGTAGCTGACCAGCCCGCCGATGATGGCGCCGACGAAACCCTTGAGGCTGATCACGAAGCCGGAGTCGAAATACAGGGTGGTGATCGGCGCGATGAGAATCCCCGACAGTGCGCCGATGAAGGTCGCCATGGCGAAGGTGGCCTTGCCCGCCAGGGTCGGCGAGATGCCCATCAGCCGCGCACCCATGCGGTTCACCGCGGTGGCACGCAGCGCCTTGCCATAGAGGCTGCGCTCGAAGAACAGGAACAGGCCGATGATCAGTGCCAGGGACACCGCGATGACCCACAGCGTCTGGCTGTTGAGGGTCACCGGGCCGAGCTCCAGGCCGGCTTCGGAGAACGGCTGAGTACGTGCGCCCTCCGGGCCGAACAGCAGCAGGCCGACGCCGACCATGGTCACGTGCACGGCGATGGAGACGATCAGCAGCACCAGCGGATGGGCGCCGGCCACGGGCTGGAAGAACAGCCGGTAGATCTGCGGGCCCAGCGGCACCACCAGGGCCAGGGTCAGCAGCGCCTGCAGGGCCATCGGCAGCTCGGCCAGGGGCAGGTTGCGCACCAGCAGCACCATCGCCACGGCGTAGAGGAGCTTCACCGGCACCCAGCGCGGCAGCCGGAAGGCATGGCCGCTACGTAGCGCGCCGATCAGGTCGAGGCTGCAGTCGATCAGGGTCAGGGCGAGCAGCAGCCAGACCAGCGCGGTCGGCTGGCCGGCCTGCAGGGCAGCCATGGTCAGGGCGCCGTAGGTCACGTATTCACCCTGGGGAATCAGCAGAATCCGGGTCACGGTGAACACCAGGAGAATGGAGAGCGCCAGCAGCGCGTAGATCGCGCCATTGGTCACGCCATCCTGGCCGAGCAGCAGGGCTATCTGGAAATTCATGGAGGCAACATCCTTCGCATGCGGGGCTGAGCAAGCGCGTGATGAACCCCGGCCCGTGGGCCGGGGCGCATCTGACGGCGAGCGTGTTACCGGTGCCAGGCACCGGTCAGGGTTACTTGAGCAGTACCCACTTGCCGCCTTTCACGGTGATCAGCTCGCGGCCACGCACGTCGAAGCCGCTGTGATCCTCCGCGCTCATGTTGTACACGCCCTGGGTGCCGGCCAGTTCGTGGGTGCTTTCCAGCGCATCGCGCAGGGCGGCGCGAAACTCCGGGGTGCCCGGTTGGCCTTTCTGCAGGGCGGCAGGGATGGCCTTTTCCAGCAGCAGGCCGGCGTCATAGACGTTGGCGCCGAAGGTCGCCGGCGCGCTGCCGTTGAGCTTGGTGTAGTCATCGATGTATTTGCGGGCGACGCCCTTGGATGGGTGATCGTCCGGCATCTCGTCGAGCACCAGCATCAGGCTGGCCGCCAGCACGGTGCCCTCGACCTTGCGCCCGCCGAGCTGCAGGAAGGCCGGCAGCGCCGCGCCGTGGGTCTGGTAGACCTGGCCCTTGTAACCCTGATCGACCAGGGTGGCTTGCGGCATCACCGCCGAGCCGCCGGGTGCGGCGACCAGTACGGCGTCCGGGCGCTGGGAAAGGACTTTCAGGCTCTGCCCGGTCACCGAAGTGTCCTGGCGCTGGAAGCGCTCGTTGGCGACGATCCTGATGCCGTTCTTGGCGGCCAGGGTGGTCATCACCTTGCCCCAGTTCTCGCCGTAGGGGTCGGCAGTGCCGATCAGGCCCAGGGTCTTCACGCCGTTCTTGACCATGTGTTCGGTCAGCGCCTCGGCGATCAGCTCATCGTTCTGGGTGGTCTTGAACACCCATTTCTTCTGCTCGTTCATCGGCAGCACCACGGCGGCGGTGCCCACCGGAGCGAGTAGCGGCGTGCCCGACTCGGCGGCGAACTGGATGACGCCCATGGCGTTGGGCGAGCCGCTCGGGCCGATGATGGCGTCGACCTTCTCCTCGTCGAGCAGCTTCTTGAAGGCCTTGACCGTGGCGGTCGGGTCGCTGCCGTCGTCGAGCGCGACGTAGCGGATGGCCTCGCCGCCGGCTTCGCTCGGCATCAGCGCGATGCTGTTTTTCTGCGGAATACCGACCAGCGCGATAGGCCCGGTCGAGGAGGTGATAACGCCGATCTTCACGTCGGCCTGAGCCGTTAGCGACGCGCAGAGCGCGCCCAGTAGCAGGGTGGACACAGCCTTCTTGAGCAGCATGTCGTACTCCGGGGTGCAGGGCTAATAACGGGCTCAACAGCCGTACCGCGGGGGTAGGGGTATCGCCTTCTCGTAATGGGCGCGGTGGTGTCACCGGCATAGCGCAACCGGTGAGCAGCCGGCGGTGCAGCTGAGGGAGAAATTGCAGGTTGCATGCCAGAAATTTTCGGGCCGGGCTGGCGAAGCGGTAGTTGGCGGCCTGCCGGGGTGGCCGGCAGCGGCGCGATTTCGAACTCACGAAAATCTGCCTGCGGGCAACAAAACCAAGGGTTTTAGCGCTAATTTCTCGAGCTTTTTCTGCTTAAAAAATGAGATTTTTATGGCGTATTTTCAGGGGTAAATTTTTTCTATCGGCACTTATTTTTCGATTTTTATTATTGATCAAAAAATAGCCAGGTAACACAGGTGCCCACGGAGCCTTTCATGGAATATCTAGTTAAATATATGTTTTTAAAAGATATTAATTTTGAATCTAACAAATTTGTTGATTTTGACGACGTTACCTAAATGCACGCACTTGGTGCTTTTTAGTGGAAAAGTGCACCAAATTACTCATCATTTAATTTTGAATATTCAATTGACAATTCACGTAATTCTGACGATTTTAGATTTACGCGAATCGGCAGCGTTGGCTGCCCGACGCAACGTTCAAGTAGGTGAGTGGCATGAAGATGGTCATCGAGCACATGAAGCTGGGCGGCGCCGGACTGACGGTGATGGTCAAGGACACCATCGATATCGCCGGCTACCCGACCCGCGCCTCCAGCCGTGCCCTGCAGGATGCGGCGCCGGCCGAGCAGCATGCTGCTGTGGTCGAGCGCGTATTGGCAGGCGGCTGTCAGATCCTCGGCAAGACCGTGCTGCATGAACTGGCCTACGGCACCACCGGCATCAATGCCTATGCCGGCACCGCGGAAAACCCGCGCTACCCCGGGCGCATTCCCGGCGGCTCCTCCAGTGGCTCGGCCGCTGCCGTGGCGGCGGGCCTGTGTGACTTCTCCCTGGGCACCGACACCGGCGGCTCGGTACGTATTCCCGCCTGCTGTTGTGGGGTGTTCGGCTTCAAACCCACCTTTGGGCGGATCGACCGCCGCGGCGTTATGCCCGCCCAGACCAGCCTGGACTGCATCGGGCCATTCGCCCGCAAGCTGTCGACGCTGAACGAGGCGATGGCGGTGATCGATCCGTCGTTCGGGGCGGCGCCCGAGCTGGGCGACATCCGCATCGGCGTGGTGTCGGTACAGGCGGCCAGCGATATCCAGGACGCCATCGAGGCGCTGCTCGCCGACAGCGACCTGCCCCTGGGCCGTGTCGAGCTGCCGGGCCTGCAGGCCGCATACGACGCCGGCATGGTGGTGATCAACCGGGAAACCTGGAACGCCTGCGGCCACCTGCTCGATACCGGCCTGGTCGGCGCCGACATCGCCGGGCGCCTCGAGGCTGCCGGGCAGACCAGCGATGCCGCCCTGGCCGAGGCCGAACAGGTACGTACGCGTTTCACTGCCGAAGTGGACGCCGCCCTCGAGCGCTTCAGCGTACTGGCCCTGCCGACCATGCCCGATTACCCGCTACGCCTTGAAGACGCCGCCGACACCCGCGCGGTGCTCGGCATGACCGCTTTCGTACGCCCCTTCAACCTGTCTGGCCACCCGGCACTGAGCATTCCCTGCGAAGGGCAGGCCGGTCTGCCGGTCGGCCTGCAACTGATCGCCGCCAAGGGCGCCGACGAACTGCTTCTGGCAGTCGCCGGCGAGCTGTTGCGGCGCCTCGACTCCAACCTCCTGTGATCCCGGAGCCTGTCATGAATTCGCTCAACCTGGCCGGCAAGCTGCCCGCCGCTCCCATTACCGACAGCCAGGCCTTCGTGGATCTGCTGGCGGACATCAAGCAGCGTGGCCGTGCCGGTGAGTTCGACCGCCTGGGGCATATCGCGCCGGACGTGATCGAGTCGTTCAAGGCCGTCGGCGTATACCGCGCCCTGGTGCCGCGCCGCTTCGGTGGCGACGAGCGCTCGCCTGGCGAGTTCTGCGCCATGATCGAGGAGATCGCCAAGGCCGACGGTTCCGCCGGCTGGGTCGCCAGCTTCGGCATGAGCCCGGTCTACCTGGCTTCGCTGCCGCTGGAAACCATCAAGCAGGTGTATGCCGACGGCCCGGACGTGGTGTTCGCCGGCGGTATCTTCCCGCCGCAGCCGGCTGACCCGGTGGCAGGCGGCTTCAAGGTCAATGGCCGCTGGAAGTACTCCAGCGGCTGCATGGGCGCCTCGCTGGTCGGTGTCGGCATCGCGCCGAAGAACGGCGACAAGCTCGACCTGCCACGTTTTGCGGTCATGCCGCAGAGCCAGGTGCGCATCGACCGGACCTGGGACACCGTCGGCCTGCTCGGTACCGGCAGTCACGACCTGGTGGTCGAGGATGTGGTGGTGCCCGAGGCCTGGACCTTCGTGCGCGGCGGCCCGGCCAACCTCGACGAGCCGTTCTTCCGTTATCCGTCGCTGTCGTTCGCCACCCAGGTGTTGTCCGTGGTCGGCCTGGGCGTGGCCCGCGCCGCGCTGGACGAGCTGCGTGACATGGCCAGCGGGCGCATCTCGGTGACCGGCGCGCCAGCCGTCGCCGACCGCCCGCTGGCCCAGGTCGAGATCGCCAAGGCCGAGGCGGCCCTGCGCGCGGCGCGCTGCTTCTTCTACGAAGCCATCGACGACGTCTGGCAACTGGTGCTCGCTGGCGAGCCGCTGCCGGCGGAAAAGGTCAACCTGCTGCGCCTGTCGTCGACCCACGCCGTGCGCGTTGCCGCTGAAGTGGCGCGCAGCGCGCAGATGCTCTCGGGCATGACCGGCGTCTACAACAGCAGCCCGCTGGCACGTTTCGTCAACGACGCCCAGGTGGTGACCCAGCACGCCTTCATGGGCGACATCACCTACCAGAACGCCGGCGCCATCTTCTTCGGCAAGCAGCCCCTGCCGGGCTACCTCTAACTTTTCCTGGAGCCAAACATGAGCGAGAAAAAACCACTGCGCGTGCTGTTCTGCATGGGCATCAACCAGAACTTCTTCGACGCCGCACGTGAAGAGCAGCTGGAAGTCTGGGCCGCGTTCAGCGCCATGTGGAACGGCATTCACGACCTGCCGGGGGTGACCGTGTTCGGCAACATGGACGACGACCAGAGCATGGTCGGCCCGAGCAGCGGCTACCCCTGGACCACCTACCTGCTGGCCGATGTGCCGGACATCGAAACCGTGCACGCCGCCTGCAACCTGCTGCGTACCACCGCGGTGGGCAGCGGCCCGTACAAGCTGTGGCGCTACGTGAAGATCGAGGCCCGTACCGGCCGCGAACTGATCATTCAGCGCGCGTGAATGCCATGTCGACTGTCGCCGAACTTCACGCCCGCCTCGCTCGCTTCGAAACCGAGCAGGCCGTGCGCGCCTGCATGAACCGCTACATGGTGTTGTGCGACGCCCTGGACGCCAGCACGCCGCTGGACGAACTGGCCGGCCTGTTCACCAGCGATGCCGTGTGGGAAGGCAAGGGCGCCAAGTACGCCGCGAGCTTTGGCGGCTACCGCGGCCGTGAAGCGATTCGCGCGATGTTCGCCACCTACATGAAAACCCCGGCGCACTTCGCCCTCAACGTGCACTTCCTGACCAGCGAGCTGATCGAGGTGCAGGGCGAGGGCGCGACCGGCAGCTGGGTGATGTTGCAGACCTCGACCTTCGCCAGCGGCGCCTCGCACCTCAACGCGGCGCGCCTGACCGTGCGCTTCGCCGAGGAGCAGGGGCAATGGCGCATGGCGCACTTCCAGACCGAGAACCTGTTCAGCCGCCCTGTCAGCGCCTGGAACAGCGAGGCCGACCTGCCGGTGCCGAACAAAGCGGCCGAATGACCCGAGACTTTTTTGCAGTCGGCCAGATAAGCCGACCAGGAGCCAACCGTGAATAACATGATCGATGTCGTGAACCTCGAATGCGACCCCGCCGAGCTGGTCAAGGCCGACCGCGTGCACACCTCGCTGTACACCGACGCCAAGCTGTTCGACGCCGAGATGGAAAAGATCTTCTACAGCACCTGGGTGTGGGTCGCCCACGAGAGCGAGATTCCGGACGCCGGCAGCTACAAGAGCACCTTCATCGGCAAGCAGCCGGTGATCGCCGTGCGTGACCGCAAGAAGCAGGTCAACGTGTTGCTCAACCGCTGCCGTCACCGCGGCGCCACCGTGTGCGAACACAAGAAGGGCAAGACCAACAGCTTCGTCTGCCCCTACCACGGCTGGGGCTACGCCCTCGACGGTTCGCTGCGCGGCATTCCACACCCGGACAGCTACGGCGAGTGCCTGGACAAGAGCGAACTGCCGCTTGTGAGCCTGCGTACCGAAAGCTACGCCGGGATGATCTTCGCCACCTTCAAGGACGACATCGAGCCGCTGGTCGACTTCCTCGGCCCGGCCAGGAAGTGGATGGACCTGTTCATGAAGCAGGGCGCCGGCTACGGCATCAAGGTGCCGGGCGAACACCGCTTCCGCTTCCCGGGCAACTGGAAGATCCAGCTGGAAAACACCACCGACGCCTACCACTTCCCGCTGGTGCACAAGTCGTTCCTGCACTCGGTCGATCAGCAGACCATGGACATGCTCGATTTCGTCGACGGCGCAGGCTACGTCGAAGACCTGGGCAACGGCCACAGCGTGATGGTGATGATCCCCGACCTGATCGACCTGGAAGCCAACCTCGACCTGCCGATCCCGACCCGTTTCGAAAGCCTGGCGCAGGAGCTGCGTGACGAGGGCATCGAAGAGCAGCAGGTGCGTCGCATCGTGCGTGCGGTCGGTGGCTCGGGCTTCAACCTCAACCTGTTCCCCAACATCGCCTGCTCGATGGCGTTCTTCCGGGTGCTGCAGCCGATCTCGGTCAACGAGACGGAAATCCACCACTCGGTGATCACCATGGATGGCGGCCCGGCCGTGGCCAACCGCTACCGCCTGCGCCTGCACGAGCACTTCCAGGGCCCGATGGGCTTCGGCACCCCGGACGATTCCGAGGCCTGGGAGCGTGTGCAGAAGGGCGCCAGCGCCGGCGAAGACCTGTGGATCATGCTCAACCGCGGCCTGCCCGGCGAGAAACCCAGTGAAGACGGCCTGGTCAGCGACGTGTCCGCTGAAACCGGCATGCGCGCTGCCTACCAGCAGTGGAAAAAGATGATGTCGGCCTGAGCGACGGAGAACCGAAAATGAATCTGCAATTGCTGCAAGAAGTGACCGCTTTCATCTGGGCCGAAGGCGACATGCTCGACCACAACGAGTACGACACCTGGCTGGCGCTGTGGGCCGACAAGGGCACCTACATCATCCCCATCGACCCGAAGGAAGAAGACTTCGAGAACACCCTCAACTACGCCTACGACGACGCGCACATGCGCCAGTTGCGGGTGCAGCGGCTGATCGGTGGCGAGTCGATTTCCACCAGCCCGCAGCCGCGCACCGTGCGCACCGCGGCGAACTTCCGGGTGCTCTCCGAAGACGGCGACAAGGTGCGGGTGCGCTGCTCCCAGCACCTGCGCGATTTCCGCAAGGACTCGCTCAAGCACTACAGCGCCGACCTGACCTACGACCTGGTGCGCAGCGGCGGCAGCTTCCAGATCCAGCGCAAGCTGATCCGCCTGATCAACTCCGACGATACCCTCGCGGGCATCGGCTACATCCTCTGAGGGCCTGACCATGACGCAGATCGCATTGGTCACCGGCGCCGCCCAGGGCCTGGGTCTGGCCATCGCCAGCCGGCTGTTCGCCGCCGGCTATGCGGTGGTGATCACCGACCTGTCGCTGGAGCGCGCCCAGGCGGCTGCCGAGGGCCTGGACACCAGCGGCGAGCGGGTGCTGGCACTCAAGCTCGACGTCGGCAGCAAGGCGGATTTCGAGGCCGCGCTGTACGCCACCGTGGCCCGCTTCGGCGGCCTGCAGGTGGTGGTCAACAACGCCGCGATGACCATGGCCACGCCGGTCATGCAGATCAGCCCGGAAGAGTTCGACCGCGTCATGAGCCTCAACACCCGCAGCGTGTTCGTCGGCTGCCAGGTGTTCGGCGCGCACATGGCCCAGGCCGGCTACGGGCGCATCGTCAACATGGCCTCGCTGGCCGGGCAGAACGGCGGCACCGCCACCGGCGCGCATTACGCCGCGTCGAAGGGCGCGATCGTCACCCTGACCAAGATCTTCGCCAAGGAACTGGCCGCCGGCGGCGTGACCGTCAATGCCATCGCACCGGGGCCGATCGACTCGCCCATGGTGCACGCGGTGGTATCGGCCGAACGCATGCCGGGCATGCTCGCCAACATCCCGGTAGGGCGGCTGGGCGATGCGAATTTTCTCGGCGACCTGGTCGTGCAGCTGGCACGTCCGGAAGCCTATTTCACCACCGGGGCGACCTGGGATGTGAACGGCGGCTTGTTCATGCGCTGAGTTGGACCAACCAATACGACGGCCGAACCAACGACCGCCTTTACCTTGACGTGCAATGCGGGTGAACCCGAGATGACTGAACAACTCCTGACGGTGCAAGTGCACAAGCGCCAGCTGCAGGGCGACGGCGTCGTCGTCCTTGACCTGATTCCGGTGGGCGGCGCCACGCTGCCGGCGTTCGACGCCGGTGCCCATGTGGATATCCACATCGCTCCTGGCCTGGTTCGCCAGTATTCGCTGTGCAGCGACCCGGCCGATCCTGCCGTCTACCGTCTCGGCGTGCTCAAGGACCCCGCTTCGCGCGGTGGCTCGACAGGCGTGCACGACACCCTGCTCGAAGGCACCGAGGTGCAGATCAGCGCGCCGCGCAACCTGTTCCCGCTGGCCACGGCCGCCAAGCGTTCGATCCTGCTCGGCGGCGGCATCGGCATCACCCCGATGATCGCCATGGCCTACGCCCTGCACGCCAGGGGCGAGGATTTCGAGCTGCACTACTGCGGCCGTTCGCGCAGCCGCAGCGCCTTTCTCGAACAGTTGCAGAACGTCGCCTTCGCCGACCGGGTCTTCACCCATTTCGATGACGAAGCGCCCGAGCAGAAGCTCGATATGGACGCCGTACTCGGCCAGGCCGAAAGCGGCGTGCACATCTACACCTGCGGCCCGACCGGGTTCATGGAGTGGGTGATCGGCGAGGCGCTGGGGCGCGGTTACGCCGATGACCACATCCACCGCGAATACTTCCAGGTGGAGGTCGACAGCAGCGGCGCCAGCTTCGAAGTGGTCGCCGCCCGCAGTGGCAAGAGCGTGCAGGTAGCCGAAGGGCAAAGCATTCTCGAAGCCCTGGCGGATGTCGGCATCAAGATCGAGATTTCCTGCGAGCAGGGTATCTGCGGCACCTGCCTGTGCGACGTGCTCGAAGGCGAGCCGGACCACCGCGACGTGTACCTCACCGACGACGAGAAAGCGGCCAACGATCAGATCCTGGTCTGCTGCTCGCGCGCCAAATCCCCAAAACTGGTTCTGGACATCTAGGAGAACGGACATGGTCGACGTAACCGGATTCCGTAATGCCATGGCCCGTCTCGGCGGCGCCGTTTCTGTCATCACCACCGACGGCCCCCACGGGCGCTTCGGCTTCACCGCCTCGGCGGTGTGCAGCGTCACCGATTCACCACCCACCCTGCTGGTGTGCATGAATCGCGCGTCCACCTCCAACGTGCATTTCAAGAACAACGGCGTGCTCTGCGTGAACGTGCTCAGCGCCGCGCTGCAGGATATTTCCGGGGTGTTCTCCAACCGCGACCTCGACTCCACCCAGCGCTTCGCCGCGACCTCGTGGACGACCCTGGAAAGTGGCTCGCCGGTGCTGGAACAGGCGCTGGTCAACTTCGATTGCCGCATCGCCCAGGTCCATGAAGTCGGCTCGCACAGCATCTTCTACTGCGAGGTGCTGCACATCAAACAGGGCGACACGGAAGAAGGCCTGATGTACTTCAACCGCGCTTATCACCGCCTCTGCGAATCCTCGAAAGCCGCGTTCTAGAAAGCTTGCAGCCTACAAAAAACCTGGCGCTGCGGCGCCGGGTACGGGCCTTCTCATGCCCGCTTTGCGGATAACCGTGCCGTTCAGAGCACCCGCAAATTCACTGCCACTGTTGATCTGCTCACACCTACAAGACCCCGGCTTGCCGGACACAAAGGAGCATCACATGCACACCACACCCTCGCTCGCACGCGTGCTGAAAAAAGTCGGCCTGATGGGCGCCGTCCTTGCCCCGATAACCGCCCAGGCGGATCTGGTCGACGACAGCCACCTCAAGGTGGACATGCGAAATTTCTACCTGCACCGCGACTTCACCAACAGCGACGCGCCTAGCCCCAAGGTCGGCAGCTGGTCCCAGGGTTTCGACCTGCAATTCGCTTCCGGCTACACCGATACGCCGATCCAGTTCGGTGTCGACGTCAACGCCCAGTACGCCATCCGCCTGGACTCCCACGGCGATGACGGCACCCTGCCGATGGATTCGAGCAGCGGGCGCACCGCCGACGACTACAGCCGTGCTGGCGCCACGCTGAAGATGAAGTACTCCAAGACCGAGCTGCGGGTGGGCGACATGCGCCCCGAGCTGCCGGTAGCCTGGCATGACCCGAGCCGCCAGCTGGACACCATCTACCAGGGCGCCGTGCTGGAATCCAAGGAGATCAGCGGGCTGACGCTGACCGGCGGGCGCTTCTGGTCGGCGGTCACCCGGGAGTCGTCCAACCACGAGAAATTCTACAAATTCGGCTCCACCGACAACCTCGACAGCGACCGCGGCATGGACTTCGGCGGCGCCACCTGGGACATCACCAAAAGCCTGCAGGCCAGCTACTTCCACGCCGTGGTGCACGACATCTACCGCCAGCACTACCTCGGCTTCGCCCACACCGCCGACCTCGGCAGCGGCTTTGGCCTGCGCACCGACGCGCGCTATTTCGACAACAAGGAAAACGGCGACGCGCTCAACGGCGAGATCGACAACCGCGCCTTCTCCGGCGGCTTCACCCTGACCAAGGGCGGCCACAAGGCGAGCATCGTCTACCAGCGCATGTTCGGCGACAGCATGTTCCCGACCCTCAACGGCTACATCCCGCAGTTCTACCTGCTGAACTGGGCCAACCAGCCGTTCATGCGCCCGCAGGAGCGTTCCTGGGGTATCGGCTATGGCTACAACTTCGCCGAGCTGGGCCTGCCGGGCCTGACCTTCAGCAGCCGCTTCATCAAGGGCAGCGACATCGACCTGGGCCGTGGTGTGAAGGGCGCCGAGAACGAGCGCGACCTGGCCCTCAAGTACGTGGTGCAGAGCGGCGCGCTCAAGGGTGTGGGCGTCGAGTGGAAGAACTACCTGGTGCAGCAGCACGACTTCGGTAACGACTTCAACGAGAACCGCCTGTACGTGACCTACACCTGGAACCTGTTCTGAGGCCCCACGGCGCGGTACCCGCCCGGGCGCCGCGCAGGTAATGATTGAGCCCCGCCACGGCGGGGCGACAGGAGTGTGTATGTCCAGTACGACGCAAAAGGGCGGGCTCAGACGCATCGTTGCCGCATCGGTGATCGGCAACGCCCTGGAATGGTATGACTTCTTTCTCTACGGCACCGCCGCCGCGCTGGTGTTCGGCCCGTTGTTCTTCCCGGCCGGCACCGACCCGGTGGTCGGCACCCTTGGGGCCTTCGCCGGCTTTGCCGTGGGCTTCGTCGCCCGGCCACTGGGCGGCATCGTGTTCGGCCATATCGGCGACCGCCACGGGCGCAAGCTGGCGCTGGTGATCACCCTGTCGCTGATGGGCTTCGCGACCTTTCTGATGGGCCTGCTGCCAACCTTCGAGCAGGCCGGCTACCTGGCGCCGATCAGCCTGGTGATCCTGCGTATCGTGCAGGGCATCGCCTCGGGCGGCGAGTGGGGTGGCGGCGTGCTGATGCTCAGCGAAAACGCGCCGTCCAGCCGCACCGGCTTCTATGCCTCGTGGAGCCAGCTGGGCGTGACCGGCGGCTTTCTGCTGTCGGCCGGGGCGTTCTACCTGGTGCAGCTGCTGCCAGACGACGACTTCATGAGCTGGGGCTGGCGCATCCCGTTCGTGGCCAGCATCCTGATTTTCGGCGTGGGCCTGTACATCCGCCGCAGCCTGCCGGAAAGCCGCGACTTCCAGCAGGATGTCGAAGCCAAGGCGGCGGCCAAACACCTGCCGGCCATGCAGGTGCTGCGCGAACATCCCAAGGCGGTGCTGCAGGCCATGGGCCTGCGCCTGGCGGAAAACGGCGGGGCGTACATCTTCCTGTCCTTCGCCATGGCCTACGCCAAGTTCACCGGCCTGGCGACCCAGACCGTGTTGATCGGGGTGATGATCGCCATGACCCTGGAGGCGTTCATGATCCTGTTCTGGGGCTGGCTGTCGGACATCATCGGCCGGCGCACGGTGTACGCCATCGGCTCGGTGGGGCTGATCGTCTTCGCCTTCCCGTTCTTCTGGTTGTTCGATACCCACGACACGCTGCTGGTCTACCTGGCGCTGATCCTTGGCCTGCCGCTCAGCCACGCGGCGATGATCGGCACCCAGCCGGCGCTGATGGGCGAGCTGTTTCCCACCCATGTGCGCTACACCGGGCTGGCCATGGGGCACGAGATCGCCTCGATCTTCGCCGGTGGCTTTGCGCCGCTGATCGCCACGGCGCTGTTCGCCCACTTCCAGTCGGCCTGGCCGGTGTCGGTGATGCTGGCGCTGTTCGGCATCGTCACCACCGTCACGCTGCTGACCATCCGCCAGGCGCCGTATCGCACCGGCACACCGTGACAGCGTTTTCCTCGAAACCCTCTTGCCCGTGCTTGCGCGGGCTTTTTTATTGCCCGACTTTTTCGCATGACTGGGAGCCAACATGACCCTTTATGAACTGATCACCTTCACCGTGCGCGTACGCACCCCGGCCGAAGCCATGGGCCGCCTGCAGGCGAGCCTGCAGATTCACCAGCCGGGCGTGGTGCTGGCCGGTTGCTGGGTTTCGGAGATCGGCCCGCAGAACCAGATCGCCGTGCTGCGCGGCTTCCCGGATGCCGAGATCCGTGTGCAGGAGCGCGCCCGCTACCTGCAGGCGGCTGACGCCTTCGGTATCGCCGACCTGCTGCTGGAGATGCAGGTGGCCGATTACAGCCTGTTCCCGTTTCTCGAACCGCTGGCGCCCGGCGCCCACGGGCCCTTCTACGAGCTGCGCGAATACAACCTGATTCCCTCCGGCCTGGCGCCGACCCTGGCGGGCTGGCAAAAGGCCGTCGGGCCACGCACCGGGCCCCAGTATTCGGCGGTTTACGCGGCGTTCTACGCCACCTCCGGGCAGCTGCCGCGCTACCTGCATATCTGGCCCTATGCGAGCCTCGAGCAGCGCCTGGATGTGCGTACCCGGGCGGTCGCCGATGGCGTGTGGCCGCCGGAAAACTCCGGCCCGCAATTGCAGAAGATGAACTCCACGGTGTACCTGCCGGCCAGCTTCTCGCCGTTGTACTGAGCACCACCGGTCAAGACGGCACGCTCGGACACAGGGATGGCCGGCATCGACAAGCTTTGCCGCGCGGCCTGGCTAGGATGGACGCATAACGACATGCCGAGCGCTGCCACTGGCGCGCTCCTTTCCAATGCCTATATCCGAGGGTACTGCCATGACCAACGTTTCGATCACGCCGGCTGTTCAGCAATTTCTGCAGCGCCGGCACGGCTCATTCATCGCTGGCCGTGCGGTGCACGACGAAAGCGGCGCCGCCATCGAGGTCATCAACCCGGCAACCGGTGAGGCGCTTGCCGCCTTCACCGGCGCCAGCCCAGCCCAGGTCGAGGAGGCGGTGGCATCCGCCCGTGCGGCGTTCGAAGGCAGCTGGGCGCAAACCTCGCCCTACCAGCGTGGCGTGTTGCTCAACCGCCTGGCCGACCTGATCGAACAGCATGGTGAAGAGCTGGCGCAGCTCGAGAGCCTCTGCTCGGGCAAGGCGATCAACCTGGCGCGCGGTCTGGAGGTGGCACAGAGCGCGGTGTTCCTGCGCTACTTCGCCGGCTGGGCGACCAAGATCAATGGCGAAACCATGACCCCGTCGCTGCCCTCGATGGCCGGCGAGCAGTACATGGCCTTCACCCGCCGTGAGGCGATCGGCGTGGTGGCCGGCATCGTGCCGTGGAATTTCCCGATCATGATCGGCATCTGGAAGATCGCCTCGGCGCTGACCACCGGCTGCACGGTGGTCGTCAAACCCAGCGAATTCACCCCGCTGACCCTGCTGCGCGTCGCCGAGCTGGCCATCGAGGCCGGCATTCCGGCCGGCGTGATCAACGTGGTCAACGGCCTGGGCTCGGTTGGCCAGCAACTGATCGGCCACCCGCGCATCAGCAAGGTGTCGTTCACCGGCTCGGTGCCGACCGGCATCGCTGTGGGCAAGGCGGCCATGGAAGCCAAGCTGACCCGCGCCACCCTGGAACTGGGCGGCAAGAACCCGGCGGCGATGCTCGCCGACGTGGACATCCAGAGCGCCGTGCA
This sequence comes from Pseudomonas sp. URMO17WK12:I2, assembly GCF_003253735.1. Lineage (GTDB taxonomy): Bacteria > Pseudomonadota > Gammaproteobacteria > Pseudomonadales > Pseudomonadaceae > Aquipseudomonas. The sequence goes on from NZ_QKYW01000004.1 coordinate 483,540, forward strand.
GGGCATCGTCATGGCCGCGTTCTCCCACCAGGGGCAGATCTGCGCCTCGCCCGAGCGCCTGTACGTGCACCGCTCCATCGCCGACGACTTCGCCAAGGCTCTCGGCCAGGCGCTGCAGACCCTGAAGATTGGCTCGCCCATGGACGAGAGCGTGCACTTCGGCCCGCTCGCCAACAAACCCCATTACGACAAGATGCTGGCCTTCTTCGCCCGCGCCCAGGCCTCCAACACGGTTATCTGCGGTGCCAAGGCCCATGGCGACACCGGTTACTTCGTCGAGCCGACGGTGATCCTCGCCAGCGGCGCGGACGATCCCTTCCTGCACGAAGAAACCTTCGGCCCGATCGTCTGCATCCTGCCGTTCGACGACGAACAGCACCTGGTCGACCTGATGAACGACAGTCCCTACGGCCTCGGCGCCAGCATCTGGACCAACAACCTGTCCAAGGCCCTGAGCCTGATTCCCAAGCTGGAATTCGGCACGGTGTGGGTCAACATGCACACCTTCCTCGACCCGGCCGTTCCCTTCGGCGGCACCAAGGCCTCCGGCCTGGGCCGCGAATTCGGTTCGGCATTCATCGAGGATTACACCGAGTTGAAGTCGGTAATGATTCGGTACTGATTCGGTATGTGCATATCTGATGCCTCGGTTTGCCCGAGGCATCAGGGCCTGCACAGCAGTGCTTGCGTGCTATTAGATTGCAATCCTATCGCTAGATTTTTGCCATAAAAATCGACCGTTCAGCAGGTTTTCGGGCCGGGGAGGAACCCACCCGGCATCAGGCCGTCGTAGCGACGAATCAGTTTTGCGATGGGTAGGGATGCATGGCGGTGCGCAATGGAGCTGCAGTTGTAGGATTCTGTCTGGCCGTTTTTCCTGTGTGGGTGAACGCCCAGACACCGGGTGAGCGCGAGCTGCAGCGCGATCGGCAGGAGCGTATCCTGCAGGAGCAGCAGCAGCGCTTGCAGGAGCTGCAACGGCTCCCCGGCCGCGAGGCACAACAGCCTGCCGAGCCTGAACCGGGCGACGAACGCTGCTTCGCCATCGACGACATCGAGATCAGCGGTGCCAGCCTGCTGTCCGAGGCCGACCGCGCCGCGATCCTGGCGCCGTTCGCTGACGATTGCCTGGGCGTCAGCCAGCTCAACGCGCTACTCAAGGCCATCACCAATCACTACATCGATCGCGGCTATGTCACCACCCGTGCCTACCTGCCGCAGCAGGATCTGTCTGCCCGCACCCTGAAGATCACCGTGGTCGAAGGCCGCCTCGAAGGCCTCGACAGTTCCGCCCTGGCCAGCGACCGCGAGCTGGCGATGAGCTTTCCCGGCAAGACCGGCGAGGTGCTCGACCTGCGCGAACTGGAGCAACTGGTCGAGAACCTCAATCGCCTGCCATCGCGCTTCGCCAAGCTGGAGCTGGTGCCCGGCGAGCAGGTGGGTGGCAGCCGCGTGCAATTGCAGGGCGAGCGCAGCAAGCCGTGGCGCGCCAGCCTGTCGCGCCACAACGATGGCCAGCTCAGCACCGGCGAGCAGCAGTGGGGCGTTGGCCTGGACTGGGACAGCCCGCTGGGCCTGGCCGACCAGCTGAGCCTGCGCGCCAGCCGCGATGCGGTCAGCGACAGCTACCGCCATTCGCACAGCCAGAGCCTCTACTACAGCCTGCCCTACGGCTGGTGGACCTTCAGCTACAACTACGGCCAGTCCTACTACCGCACCAAGACCGATTTCAACGGCTTCCTGGCAGAGACCGATGGCGACTACCAGAGCCATAACCTGTTGGCCGAGCGCGTGCTGCATCGCGACAGCGTCAGCAAGACCGCTTTCAGCACTGGCCTGAGCCATGTTCGCACCAATAACTTCATCGAAGACAATCGCATAGGTATCTCCAGCAATCGCCTTAGCGAATGGCAGCTGGGCTTCAATCATGGCCGTCGTGTGGGCAGCGCCTTCGTCAACGCCGACATCGGCTGGCAGCGCGGCATAGGTGCCTTCGACGCCCAGGGCAACGGCCATCCCCGTGGCCCGGAGCCGGTCGCCCGTTACAACAAGTACACCCTGACCCTCAGCTACCTGCAGCCTTTCAACCTGGGCGGCGAGCGCTTCAGTTTCGAGAGTCTGGCCACCGGCCAGAAGAGCGAAGACCAGCTGTTCAGCCCGGCGCGCATCAGCGTTGGTGGTTTGAATTCGGTGCGCGCCTACAAGGATCAGTCGCTGTCCGGCAATAGCGGCGGCTACTGGCGCAACCAGCTGCGCTGGACGCGGCCGGTGACCTGGGCGCCGCTGCAGCCCTTCGTGCAGCAGTACGGCGCCGCCCTGGCCTATGACCTTGGCGTGATCAGCCATGACAGCCACAACAGCGGCGCCAGCGGCCGCCTGAGCGGTCATGCCCTGGAGCTCAGCGCCCGTGGCGAACACCTGGCTGCCAGCGTGACCTTCGCCCACTCCCTGGAACGCCCCGCCGCCTTCACCGAGGGTGAGCGGCCGGTGTACTTCCGCCTCGATGTGTTCTTTTGATTTCAACGCGTAACGGAGTTATCCACATGGACGTTCGCAGCCCCCTGAACCGTGCCATCGCCCGCATCCTCATCGGCGTCATGCTGTTCGATCCGGTCAAGGCGCTGGCCGCCGACCTGGCGGTCGACGCCGCAGCCGGCGGCAACACCAGCATCGGCCAGGCCGGCAATGGCGTGCCGGTGGTGAATATCGCCACGCCCAATGGCAGTGGCCTGTCGCACAACAAGTTCACCGACTACAACGTCGGCCAGCAGGGTTTGATCCTCAACAATGGCGCCCAGGCTTTCGTGCCGAGCCAGCTGGGCGGCTACATCAATGGCAACCCGAATCTCAAGGGCGGTGCCGCGGGCGTCATCCTCAACGAGGTGACCGGTAGCAACCGCAGCCAGCTCAAGGGCTATACCGAGGTGGCCGGGCAGGGCGCCCATGTCATCGTCGCCAACCCCCATGGCATCACCTGCGATGGCTGCGGTTTCATCAACACCCCGCGCGCGACCCTGAGCACCGGTGCACCGCAGATTCAGGATGGTCGCCTCAAGGGCTTCGACGTCGACGGCGGCGACATCGCCATCGAAGGCGCCGGCCTCAATGCCAGTAACGTCGACCAGTTCGACCTGATCACCCGCACGGCCAAGATCAACGCCGATATCCACGCCAAGCGCCTGAACGTCATTGCCGGCCGCAACGAAGTGGACGTTGCCACCCTGCAAGCCACCGCCAAGGCCGACGACGGCAGCGGAAAGCCCCAGGTGGCCATCGACAGCTCGGCCCTGGGCGGCATGTATGCCGGGGCGATCCGCCTGGTGGGTACCGAAGCGGGCGTGGGCGTGAAGCTGGCCGGCGACATGGCGGCCACTGCCGGTGATATTCAGATCGATGCCGGCGGCCAGCTGACCATGAACCGCAGCGCGGCCAGCGGCAATACCACCCTGGTGGCCGATAGCGTCGACCTCAAGGGCGATACCTATGCGGGCGGCACCGCTCGTGTCGAGGCCAGGCAGGTGGACGTGCGCGAGAGCCTCGCCGCCGGTGAGCAGGTCAAGGTACAGGCCGAGCGGCTGAACAACGCTGGCGCCATCGAGGCCGGCGTGCGCGCCGACGGCAGCACCAACAGCGCCGGTCACCTGCAACTGAGCGGCGGCAGCGTGCATAACGCTGGCCAGCTTACCAGCCATGGCTCCCTGAACACCGACCTGCAGACACTCGACAATGCCGGTGGCAAGGTCGCCGCGGCAGGTAGCGCCACGCTCAAGGCCAAAGCGCTCGCCAACCAGGGCGGGCAGGTCGTTGCGCAGGGCAACCTGACCCTCGACACCGATACGCTGGACAACCGCCAAGGCAGCGCCCTGGCGGGCCAGGCCATGGTGGTCAGCGCCCAGGCTGTGGATAACCGCGCCGGCACCCTGGCGGCCGGTGGCACCATCACCGCGAATGCCAGCAACGCACTGAACAACGACGGCGGTCTGGTGGAGGCCGGCGCTCATCTCGATATGCAAGCCGACAGCCTGAGCAATGCCGGTGGCCGCCTGCGTGCCCTGGGCAGCGGCGGGGAAAGCCGCTTCGCCATCGGCACCGCGTTGAATAACGACGGCGGCGTGCTGGAGGTGGCCAGCGCGGCATTGACTTTCGACACCCCGGCCCTGAGCAACCGTGGCGGTGTGGTGCGTCACCTTGGCAGCGCCGGGCTGAATCTCGACATGGATCTGCTCGGCCAGGCCGGTGGTGAGTTCATCACCAACAGCGCGGTGAGCCTGAGTGCCGAAGAGTGGGTCAACAACAGCCTGCTGCAGGCCGCCTCCATCACCCTGGACATCGACCGCCTCACCCAGACCGCCGGCGGCGGCCTGCTGGCAGTCAACAGCCTCAGCACCACGGGCGAAAGCTGGATCAATGATGGCCGTATCGAAACCAATGGTAGCCTCGACCTGCGCCTGAGCGGTGATTACCGTGGCAACGGCAGCCTGCTCAGCCAAGGCAATCTGCTACTCGATGCCAAGCGTGTTGAGCTGGGCGACAACGCCCGTGTTCGCGGCGCGGGTTCAGTCACCGTCAGCGTATTGGGCGAGCTTGCCAACGCGGGCCAGCTGACGGCCGGCACCTGGCTCAAGCTGGCAGTGGGTGAGCTCAACAACCGTGGCGCGCTTGGTGCAGCGGGCGACCTGCTGGTGCAGGCCCCGAAAATGCACAACGACGGAGGTTTGATTTTCACCGGCACGGACATGACCTTGCTCGGCGACGAACTGAGCAACCGCCAGGGTGATATCTACAGCCTGGGCAATCTGTTCTTCGCCCAAAACGAAACGGGTGACAAGGCAACGCGTTTCACTAACGCATCCGGTACCGTCGAAAGCGCGGGCACGCTGACCATTGCCGCTGGCCTGCTGGAAAACCTGCGCGAAGATTTCGATATCGTCAAAGAGAAGGTGTCTGCGCGCCTGATCTACCTGCGTTGCGGTGATTGCGGTGGCAACAAAGAATCATCCCACTTCACATTGGAAGAAATAGACCGCACTCGCGGTTCCAATAACAACCCGCAGGGCCAATTACTGGCCGGCAAGGACATGAGCCTATACAGCGATACGCTGGATAACCGCTACAGCCTGATCGCTACCGCCGGTAATTTGCTGATCGATACCGATAGCCTGTCCAATCTCGGCGCCCAGGGTGCAGACGTTCTGACCAGCCGAGAGGTGCATGCCCATCGGATTCGAATGAAGTACGTGCGTGCGCGTCGAGCCGAAGCAAACGCCTTCACCGCCCGTAACTGGATTGAAAGCCCCAGCTACAACCCCGGCGACATCACGGCTGAGGTCAATAGCTTTCTGGCTCGCCATGCATACAAGATCAAGGTCAATGGTGAGCCGGTCTACAGCAACCGGGTCGATTATTCCGGCATTCTTCAGGCCGCCGGCAATGTAGACATTCGAGCGAACAAAGAACTTAACAGCGATGTGATCCGCCCCGGCTTCGCCTACACCTCCGGCGGCAACCGAGTAGGGGAAACCGGGGTCGGCAATGGTATTGCCACCTATGTAACCCTCAATCCTCAACTGCCGGCTGATTTGGCCCAGCAGGCTGTCGACCCGCTGGCGTTGCCTACCTTCAATCTGCCGAGTGGACAAAACGGCCTGTTCAGCCTGAGCACCAACCCCGCTCATCCTTACCTGATCGAGACCAACTCGGCGTTCGCCGACCTGGGCAACTTCCTCAATTCCAGCTATCTACTCGACCAGCTCGACTACAACCCGGATCACGCGCAGAAACTGCTCGGCGATGGCCTCTATGAACAACGCCTGATCCGCGATGCCATCGTGGCGCGCACCGGGCAGCGTTTCCTGGCCGGCCTGACCAGTGACGAAGCGCAGTTCCGCTACCTGATGGATAACGCCATCGCCAGCAAGGATGCGCTGCAGCTGTCCGTGGGCGTTGGCCTGTCGGCCGAGCAGGTCGCGGCCCTGACACACGACATCGTGTGGATGGAAGAGCGTGAGGTGAGTGGCCAGAAGGTGCTGGCACCCGTGGTCTATCTGGCCCAGGCTGAAGGCCGCCTGGCGCCCAATGGGGCGCTTGTCCAAGGGCGCGATGTCACCCTGATCAGCGGCGGCGGGCTAGTCAATCAGGGCACCTTGCGTGCTACCCAAAACCTCAACGTGACCGCTCAGCAGAACATTGCCAACAGCGGCCTGATGCAAGCCGATGGGCGCCTATCGCTGCTGGCGGGCGAAAGCATCCGCAATACCCAGGGAGGCATCCTCAAGGGCCAGGATGTCAGCCTGGTCGCCGTGGCTGGCGACGTTATCAACGAACGCACCGTCAGCACCCACCAAAGCGCCACGCGCAACACCGACCGCCAACAGAGCTTTGTCGACAGCGCCGCGCGCATCGAGGCGAGCAACGACCTGCAAGTGAGTGCCGGCAACGACATCCGCAACATCGGTGGTGCTATCAGCGCTGGCCGCGATGCCACCCTGGAGGCCGGCAACGACCTGATCCTCGGCTCGGCCGAAGCCGAAAACCGCCAGAACAGTTGGGATCGCAAAGGGCACTCCTACCAGAACAGCATCACTCAGTACGGCAGCGACGTGCAGGTTGGCCGTGATCTGCAAGCGGTTGCCGGCCGCGATCTGCTGGTCGTCGGCAGCACCGTCAAGGCTGGTGGTGATATCGACCTGGCGGCTGGCGGTGACATGAGCATCATCTCGTCAGCCGACGAGAACCACTCCGATTACTACCGCAAGAGCGGTGGCAAGACGGTTATCTCCCAGAAGGATCAGGTCAAGCAGCTGGCTTCGGTCATCGAGGCAGGTGGCACTTTCACCAGCACCTCTGGCAACGACACAACCCTCATTGCGAGCCAGATTCACGCTGGCGAAGAGGCCTACCTTTACGCGGGTGGCGACATCGACCTCGATGCTGCTCAGAACTACGACTACAGCTATTACTACAAAAAGAAAAAAGGCGGCATGTTCAGCAGCAGCAAGCTGAAAATGTCCGAGTCCTCCAATAGCCAGGCTGTATCCTCTTACATTACTTCCGGAAGTGACCTGACGCTGCGCGCTGATAACGACGTCGCTGCGCGCGGGGCCCAGCTGATCAGCGACTCGGATATCTATCTGCGTGCTGGTGGCGATGTCGTGCTGGATGCAGCTCAGAACGCCAGCAGTCAGGCCAACGCCAAAGCCAAAAGTGGTCTGTTCTCCAGCAAGGCGAAAAGCAGCAGCTCCGAAGCCACAACGCTCACCGGTACTCGCCTGGACGGTCAGAACGTCGTCATCGAAGCCAAGGACGATATTGCCCTGCGCGCAGCAAGCTTGCGGGCGGACGATGCCATCGTCCTGGATGCCGGGCGGGATGTTTCCGTCGGCACTGCGGTGGCCTCGCAGCAATCGAGCCAAGCCAGCAAGTCCAGTTCACTGAAGTGGCATGTGTTCGACTCGCTTGCCACCAATGGCTCTTTGACGCTCGAGCAGAAATCCAAAGGCGCTCAGTCGTCATCCTCCCAGGAGGTTGGCAGCACGCTCAGCGGTGGAACCATTGATGTGACCAGCGGCCGCGACACCGCTGTGCGTGGCAGTACCCTGGTCGCCGATAGCGATATTGCCGTAGCGGCAGGACGCAACTTGGTGATCACCAGCGGTGAGGCCAAGGATGACTCCAGCGCTCGCTCTAATTCCAAGAAGTCCGGTGAGATCGGTAATAGGTGGCAGGGTGCGACCGGCGTGGTCAGCGTCAAGCAAAGCAGCCAGAACAGCACCACTCAACAGCTGGGAAGCCAGATCGCCTCGCTGGGTGGGGATGTCGATTTGAAGGCGGGTGAAGCCTATCGCCAGCAGGCCAGCCAGGTTATTGCGCCGAAGGGGGATGTTTCGATCACGGCCAAGCGTGTCGACATCGAATCGGGCTATGACCTGCTTAGCTCGAGCCAAAAACAAAGCTACAACCGTACTGTCGTTGGCGGCACCGTTAGCGTGCCGCTGATCGATGCCGTTCAAGGCGCCAAACGCATGATCGATGCTGCTGGCGATACCAAGGATGGCCGCCTGACCGCACTGGCAGCTGCCAACACGGCAATGAGTGGCTATCAGGCGTATCAGAGCGCTATGACGCTTGCTGCTAAGGATTTCACGGGGATCAAGGTCAGCGTCAACCTGAGCAACAGCCAGAGCAAGAGCGGAGGTACGCAGTCCGGTCAGAACGTAGTTGCCAGCAGCGTGGCTGCTGGCCGTGACGTCACCATCAAGGCGACTGGTGATGGCGATGCCAGCAACCTGAACGTAGTGGGCAGCACCATCGATGCCGGGCGCAACGTATCGCTCGATGCTGACGGCAGCATCAATCTGATTTCTGCACAGAACACGGCCAACCAGGAGGGCAAGAACAGTAACAGCGGTTGGAGTGCTGGCGTTGGTTTCGGTGTAGGTCAGCAAAACGGCTTCACTATCGAACTGGCCGCCAACAAAGGCCGAGGCTCGTCCGAAGGAGAGGCGATCACTCACGCCAATACGCTGATAAACGCCGGCGAAAAAGTCGCGCTGAACAGTGGTGGCGACACCAACCTGAAAGGCGCTGTAGTCACCGCCAAGCAAGTTACCGCCGAAGTGGGTGGCGACTTGAATCTGGCCAGCCAGCAGGACATCGATAACTACAAATCCAAGCAACAGAACGCGGGGGTTGGCGTGAGCCTCTGCATTCCGCCGATCTGTGGCGGGGTGTCCACTGTCTCTGGGAGCGTTAGCCAGCAGAAAATCAACAGTGAATATGCAAGCGTCGGTCAACAGACGGGAATCAAGTCGGGTGACAACGGCTTCCAGATCAAGGTTGGCGGTAATACCGACCTGAAGGGCGCCATCATTGCCAGCAACGACAAGGCAGTCGCAGACGGCAAGAACAGTCTTACCACCGGCACCCTGACCCATTCCGATATCGAGAACAAAGCCGAGTACAAGGGCACCAGCATCAGCCTGAGCGGCAGCTATAGCACGGCAGCTCATGACAAGGCAGGCAACGTAATCAAGGATAAGGACGGAAAGCCTGTTCAAGAGGCCGCTGGTAATGCCGGTACACCGATTGCCCTGAGTGCCAGCGGTAAGGAGAAGAGCACCACGCAGAGCGGTATCAGCGCAGGTGTCATCACCATCACCGACGCTGCCAAGCAGCAAGAGCTGACAGGGCAGACGGCTGAGCAGGCAGTTGCTGATGTCAATCGTGATGTCTCCAGTGACAGAGACGGCAGCAACACCCTCAAACCGATCTTTGATCGCAAGGAGATCGAAGCCGGTTTTGAGATCACCGAGCAGTTCGTGCGCAATGTGGGCACTTTCCTGGAGCAGCGCGCGGCTGTCTCTACGGATGCCAAGAAGAAGTTAGCCGAGGAGAACGCTAAGCCTGCTGAGCAGCGTGACAGAGAGAAAATCACTCAGCTTGAGAACATCATAAAGAGCAATGCCACTTGGGAGATTGGTGGACTAGGGCGCACGCTAGTTTCCGCTATCAGCGGTGCGGCTGGTGGCAATGTTACCGGTGGTGGATCACAGCTGCTTCAAGGCGCAGCGGTCAGCTATCTGCAAGGACTTGCGGCTGAGAAAGTCAAAGGTATTGCGGATGAGTTGAAATCCGATACGGCACGTGCAGCGTTGCACGCCATTGTCGGGTGTGCGGGGGCAGCAGCACAAAGCCAGAGCTGCGGTGCAGGCGCCTTGGGCGGCAGCGCAAGCGTGGTGCTGAACAATTTGATTGATCAGTTGAGCGATCAAACGACTGAGGGCATGACGGATGCACAGAAGCAGAATCGCCTGAATCTGATTGGCAGCCTGGTTGCGGGTATTACGGCAGCAGCGGGTGGCGAGGCTGCAGTTGCGGCGAATGCGGCGCAGATTGAAACGTCGAATAATACTCTGGGTCCGATCTCAGCTGAGCGATTAGAAAAACTTAGGGATCTTCAGAAAGAGGGTAAATACACCGTTAACTCGATGATGGAAATGGTCAGGTTAGATCAGGAAGATCAAAAAAGTACCGGCCTATTAAATGCTTATGTTAAAGATAAAGGCTCTTTAACTGAAGAGCAAAGTATTCAGTTGGCTGGATACGTGCAGGCATATTTCTATGAGATAGCCAGTAAGTATGGTCAAGAGTTTGCACGAGGCGCAGTAGAGGACTTGCTCTCAGGGGGCGCGCGATGGGAGGGAGAAAGCTTTCCTTATGCAGGCACCTCCGAGCAGCGTGATGCTGCTGCACTTGCAGCCGGTTATGGTTTTTTTAATACCAGGTCACCGTCAGAAAATGAGCGGCTTTATAATCAAGCTGTTAATTATCTGCGTGATCAGCAGCAGCATATAGCCCATCAGAGTTTAGGTGGCGATGCATTGTATTTCTTGGGAGGCGGCCTGGGTGGAGGAATTCGCGTAATAACGGCTACTGACGGCGCGCTTCAGATGTTCAAGGGTGGGGCGCAGGCATTGGATGCCGATCTTTGGAATGCCAGTGGTAATATTGTTTTTGGGTTAATGAAGATTGGCTCATTGGGCACCCCTAAAATTGGTGGCACCATAGCAACGGCGGGCGGTTCTACAAAGTCGGTAAGTTTGCCTGCTTGGTTTAGTTATGGCGGAGGGCTCGATGAGTCTTTATATCTGCGGGGGGCAGTGCAGGATAGAGCTTATGGTCAATTGCTGGATGAGATTCAGAGGCTTCCGTCAAGAAGTAAGGCTAGTAGCTATGCAATGATGATTGGTGCTTATGAACCAGTCAGTGGAAAAATTGCTGTTGGCTATAGTAATGCTGAGATCAGTGCGGCTACTTTGCATCCTACGACTGTTAGTTATATAGAGCGTAAGCTGGGTGTTGAGATTGGAAGTTTTACGAGTTTTTGTAAGAATAAAGTAGGTGCTTGTGCGGAGGTCTCGGCCGCCGATAGCTTAGTGCGGCAAGGTATCGAGCCGTCTAAGATAAAATTTACAGAAGCTTTACGTCCACGTGAGGTTTGGGGGAAGAGCATCGTTAAAGATAGGGCAGTAGTCAAACCCTGTGACAATTGTAGCGTTACCTGGCCGTGAGATTATATTATGAGTTTTTTAAATAAAGAGTGGCAGCCTGGCTTTGGTACTATATATACGTGGGTGGCAATGGATAAATGCGGTCGTCTGGCTGTGATGGTGAATAATTGTTTTGGTGATTTGCCGAGGGTTCTACTAGAGGTTGATGATGTTGGCTCCCTTTTAGATGATCTTTGCGAGTTCATATGGGAAGAGTCTTCGAAGGTCTCTGTATATCCAGAGAAAAAACTTGGAGGAGCTAAGGTTGATCTGTTTTCTGCATGGAGTTATCGAGGGTACGGAGCTGAGGAGGTTTTAACTGACTTGCAAGAAGACCTAGTTGAGCGTGGCGTCTTTTCTGAGTTTAATCTTCCTGTCAATAAAGGCCTTTATGTATATCACGGCGTTGAGGGGGATAATCCAGGCGTAGATTATCCGGTTGGATACTCTGGGGAGTCAGAGATGGGGGATTATTTTAGGTTCCTAGTCCCTACGGAATTTTCTAATATTAAAGAGTTTCCAGCCTTTTTGCGTAAAGGAATTGTTGTGTCGAAGACCGTGGATTTTTCTTTAGACCGTCTTCTGAAAAGTAGCCTAATTAATGAGTGTTTTACTACAATGTACGAATAGGAATAAGAGGAAAGTAGGGGGCAAATTTGTCCCCTTTGAATCGATGGGGTCAGAGTCATTGATTTTGGCGAAGTTAATGTTTTCCCGATCCTGCGGAATACAGGGACAGATTTATTTCCCCCGCAAACGCAGTTAACCCGCCAAACGCAACGAAAAAGGCCAGTCACCCGACTGGCCTTTTTCATGCTGCCCCCGCGGCCACCCGGACGAGTTGCTCGATAGGGGCTCCCGGGCGGAGGTTTGCTAGGCTTTATATGTGAAAAAAGGGGACAGATTTATTTTTGGGTGATTGGGATGGCCCAGGATTAAATAAATCTGTCCCCTTTTTCGTTAGGATTAAATAAATCTGTCCCCTTTTTCGCACTGGTATGGCGGTAGCGGGAGCAGCCACAAGCGCCACTTCTTCTGCCGGGATTGGCTTGGCAGCTCAAGCTGGCTTCCACGCTGTAGTAAGTCAGGCAGCGATAAGCACAATTAATAACAAGGGTAACTTGGGGGCTACATTCAAGGACATTACTTCTTCCGACGCAATGAAGGGGTACGCGCTAAGCGCTGTAACAGCTGGTATTGGCGCTGGGGTTAATCCTGCTAGCCTCGGATTCAACATGCAAAGTGTCCAACAGGTTGCAAAAGCCACAGTTATAGAGGCGAGTCTTCGTACAGCCATTGTTGGCGGTAGCTTTAAGGATAATTTAGGCCAAGCAGCTGTTGGCCAAGCAGCAAATATTGTTAGTGGCTTGATCTACAAGAACCTTGGCGATGAGCTGCGGTTTTCTGGTACCACAACCAAGGTTATTACTCACTGAGGAAAAGGGGACGAGGAAAAGGGGACCGAGGAAAAGGGGACAGATTTATTTTCCTCCTGATTGGCTAAGCTGAGGGTCTAAATTGAAGGAGATCGCTATGCCAAGGATGGGACGGATTGTATTGCCGAACTACCCACATCATGTGGTGCAGCGAGGGCATAACCGGCAGGTGGTGTTTGCCGCTGAGCAGGACTATCAGCGCTACATAGCTGACCTACGCGAGTTGAAAGATGCGTTCGGGGTCAAGGTCTACGCTTATTGCCTGATGACGAATCACGTTCACCTGCTGCTGGCGCCCGGCG
>NZ_QKYW01000005.1 GCF_003253735.1 Pseudomonas sp. URMO17WK12:I2
GTGTTACCAGCTGGATCGGTAACTTGAGCGCCGACGGTATACGGACCTTCAGCCAACGCCTGCGGCACATCAACGGTGTAGGTGCCGCCAGCCAGAACCGGTGTGGTCACGGTAATGACGTTGGTGCCCTGGGTTATGGTCAGGGTGACAGTGCTGCCAACCGGCGCATCAGTGGTGCCAGAAATGGTCGGCGTCGTGTCATTGCTGACAGCCGGCGCATCGACGGTAATCGCCGGAGCGTTGGTATCAATGGCGCCAGAGTCTGTAGCCGAACCAGTGTTGCCAGCAGGATCAGTTACCTGAACACCGACGGTATACGGACCCTCAGCCAATGCCTGCGGAACATCGACGGTGTAGGTGCCACCAGCCAAAACCGGCGTGGTCACGGTAATGACGGTGCTGCCCTGGGTAATGGTCAGGGTGACGGTGCTGCCAACCGGCGCATCGGTGGTGCCAGTGAGGGTCGGCGTAGTGTCGTTGGTAATGGCCGGAGCATCGACTGTGATGATCGGCGCCGTGGTATCGACGGTGTAAGGACGACTAGCCGTAGCAGTGCCAAAATTGCCTGCTGCATCCGCACTGCTGACCGTTGCGCTGATGTTGTTGACGCTGCCGAGGTCGGCACTGCTGACCGGGATGCTGAAGCCGAGCGCTCCGTTACCCAGCGCAATGACCGTGCCGCTATAGACATTGCCGCCCAGGTTCAGAGTGATCGCGTCGCCAACTTTTGCTTCGCCACCCACTGTGCCGGTGATGGTGACCGTGGCCGCGCCGAGCTCGGCGCTGTTGAGAATGTCGTCGCTGGTGATCGGGTCTATGCCGATGGTCACAATTGGCGCGGTGGTATCCGGCGTCGGCGCATTAGTGCCTACATCGGCTGCATTCGCCGTTGAGAAGATGGCCGGATCATTGTCTTCTATCAGGTTAAAACCAGGCGTGCCCAGGCCAGTTGTCTGAAAACCGATCGTCGGGTCGACACGTTGGGCGGTCTCGCTGAGCATGACCGAGCTATGGCCGCCGCCGGCAGCACCGCCGCCGCCACCTGCGCCGGGGCCTGCCGCGGTGGGTTCGAGATCGACAGTCGGGTCCATGCCCGCCGCCAGCGCCTGCTCGAATTCGCTGCCGGGCGCTTGGGCGCCGCCATCCGCAACCTCCTGGGCTTCGGGATTGCCGGCCTGCCAGGAACTGTTAGCGCCAAGCTGCACGGTTTCGCCGTTTGCCATTTCCAGGGTCACGGAGCCGCCGTCGGCAGTGGTGACCTGCTCGCCAGCGAAGATGCGATCCCCTTCAAACACCTGGCGCCGGATTCCGTCAACCGAGGTAACGAATACTTGGCCAATCAATGATTTGATGACGGCGGCGAAATTGCTCATAACCTGCTCCGTGCGCGTGCGCGAGGTAAAACTCGTGAAATACGTCTATACCGATTTATAGCGGATACTGCTGAAAACGCGTCGTCATATAATTGGCGGAAAATTTATTACTTCTAGATTGCCGCCAGAGCATTGACCCTACGTGCCTGATCATAAACAATTGAAGCCAGTGATGTCACTTTGATAGTTTGCCCCGTTTTGTTTTGCGCGAGGCAGCTAAGTTCAGGTGGCAATGATAGTCTTCGGCAAGTTGCTTAGCGACTTGATAAATAGTGATAAACATGTGGGCTTTCACAGGGAATTTACCGACCATGCGCCTCATTGCCACCCTTCCTCTTGCCCTTGCAATTTCCGTTTCAGCCCAGGCACAGACGTTGACCGAGGCCATGCAGAACGCACTGAACGTGCACCCTGAAATCCAGTCCGGCATCAATGCGCGGTTGGCCGTGGAAGAGGACATGAAAGCGGCGCGGGCAGGTTATCTGCCGCGTGTCGACGTGCGGGCCGGCTATGGCCGCGAAGGCACCGAGAACAACAGCACCCGCGCTGCCGACGACCAGGGTTACCGAACGCTCAACCGCTCTGAAGCCAGCCTGAGCGTCCAGCAGATGCTGTTCGATGGTTTTGCCACCCGCAACGAAGTCGCTCGCCAGCGCGCTACCGTCAATGCCCGCGCCTATGCGCTGCTGGCCAACTCCGAGCGTACCGCCCTGGAAGTCGCCCAGGTGTACCTGGACGTTCTGCAGCGTCAGGAGCTAGCGCGCCTGGCGGAAGAGAATCTGCGCAGCCATGAGCGCATCTACGACCAGATTTCCCTGCGCAGCGAGCGCGGCGTGGGGCGCATGGCCGATCTCGATCAGGCCGAGGCGCGCCTGGCCCAGGCACGCAACAACCTGCTGACCGAGCAGACCAATCTGGCCGATGCGCAGATCACCTACCTGAGTGTGGTGGGCCGTGAGCCTGCCGACCTGAGCATGCCGGACAGCATGGGCGTGCACCTGCCCGAGAACCTTACCGCCGCCCGTGACGAGCTGCTGGCCAACAACCCCAACATCAGCTCGGCCGAGGCCGACGTCAAGGCAACTGAAGCGCAATACGACGCAGCGCGGAGTGTCTACTACCCACGCTTCGATGCGGAGGTGTCCACGGGGCTCAACGACAACGTCGATGGCGTGGAAGGGGAGAACAAGGAATGGCAGGCGATGGTGCGCATGCGCTACAACCTGTATGCCGGTGGTAGCGACAGCGCCAACGTGCGCTCCAGGGCGTATTTGAGCAACCAGGCCATGGATATCCGCAACAACGCACTGCGTGTGCTCAACGAGGAAGTCGGCCTGGCCTGGAACGCGCTGCAGAACGCCCGCGCGCAACTGCCGATCGCCCAGCAGTATGTCGACCACAGCTCCCGCGTGCGTGACTCCTACCAGAAGCAGTTCGGCCTGGGCGAGCGTACTCTGCTGGATCTGCTGGACAGCGAAAACGAATATTTCACTGCCGCACGCCGTCTGCAGGAAGTGCGCTTTACCGAGCTGTTCACCCATTACCGTATCAAGGCGACCACCGGCACGCTGCTCAAGAGCCAGGGAATCGCGGCGCCGATGGCGTCCGTTCCGCTCGATACGGTGAAGACTAATGTGCAGTTGCCCAACTTGAACTAGAGTTCGGTTTTTTAGGTAAGGGTAAATGTGCAGTGGCAGTAGAAACTGATCCATCCCAGCCCCGTAACGATCCTCGTGACCGTTACGACGATCCCTTGCTGGATAGTCTGCTGTCGTTGTGCAGTCTCCATCAGAAATCCGTCAGCCGAGCCATGCTCACTGCCGGGTTACCGCTGCCCAAGCAGCGCCTGAGCGCCGAATTGCTGCCCCGGGCCGCTGCCCGTGCAGGGCTGCAGGGCCGCTGGTTGCGCCGCAACCTCGAAAAAATTCCTGAACTGGCTTTGCCCGCGCTGCTGCTTTTGCGCGACGGGCGCAGCGCCTTGCTGCTCGCCTGGGAGACCGATGGGCAGGCGCGGATCATGCCCAGTGAAACCGAAGGCGGCGAGGTACGTGTCAGCATCGAGACTCTGGCCGAGGACTACAGCGGGCGGGTGTTCTTCGCCCAGCCTCAGCATAAGTTCGATTTCACCCGCGGAGAGCTGATTCCCCAGGCCGGCTCCTGGTTCCGTGACACCCTCATGCGCTCGCGCTGGCTGTATATCGACGCCGTCGCGGCGAGCCTGCTGATCAACCTGATCGGCCTGGTTACGCCATTGTTCGTGATGAACGTCTATGACCGCGTCGTGCCCAACCAGGCCGAGGCGACGCTGTGGGTCCTGGCAGTCGGCATTTGCGGGGTGTTCATCTTCGATCTGCTACTCAAGACACTACGTGGTCTGTGCCTGGACCTTGCCGGCAAGAAGACCGACATGATCGTCTCGGCTACCTTGTTCGAGCGCATTATCGGCATGGCGATGAAGCATCGCCCAGCAAGGGTCGGCAGCTTCGCGCAGAACATCCACGAGTTTCAGAGCCTGCGCGACTTTCTCGCCTCGCTGACGCTGGCCAGCGTCATCGACCTGCCGTTCACCATCCTGATCCTGGCGGTAATCGCCTACCTGGGCGGACACCTGGTGTGGATTCCTATCCTGGCCTTCCCACTGGTCGCGCTGATCGGCTGGGCGCTGCAAAAGCCGTTGGCGCAAACCATGGAGCGCAGCATGGCCCTGGCGGCCGAACGGCAGTCCGGGCTGATCGAAAGCCTGGCCGGGCTGGATGCCGTGAAGGTCAACAACGCGGAGAGCGAGCGCCAGTACATCTGGGAGCAGACCATCGGCACCCTCGGGCGCTTCGAGCTCAAGGCGCGCATGCTGTCGAGCCTGGCGATGAACTCGACGCTGTTGTTGCAGCAGCTCGCCGGGGTGGTGATCATCGTGCTAGGCGTTTACCAGATCATCGCCGGCAATCTCAGCATGGGCGGCCTGATTGCCTGCTACATGCTCAGTTCCCGTGCGCTCGGCCCGCTGGCTCAGGTATCCGGTCTGCTGATCCGCTACCAGCAGGCGCGTGTGACGCTGGATTCGGTCAACCACATGATGGAGCTGCCCCAGGAGCGTCAGGCCGACGAGCGTCCCCTCAAGCGCCAGACGCTGCAGGGCGGCATCGAGTTTCGCCAGCTGGATTTCCATTATCCCGAGCAACAGCAGGCCGCACTGCAAGCGATCAACCTGGTGATTCGGCCGGGGGAGAAGATCGGCATCATCGGCCGTAGCGGCTCTGGCAAGAGTTCGCTGGCCAAGCTGATCGTCGGGCTGTACCAGGCCGATGCGGGTAGCCTCTTGGTCGACGGTATCGATGTTCGTCAGCTGGATGTCAGCGATGTGCGTTACAACATCGGCTACGTGCCCCAGGATATCCAGCTGTTCGCCGGCACCCTGCGTGACAACCTGGTGTCGGGTGCGCGCTATGTAGAGGACGAACTGGTGCTGCAGGCCGCAGAGCTGGCCGGCGTACACGAGTTCGCGCGGCTGCACCCCAACGGCTACGAGCTGCAGGTGGGCGAGCGTGGCCAGAACCTCTCTGGCGGCCAACGGCAGAACGTGGCATTGGCCCGCGCCTTGTTGCTGGACCCGCCGATCCTGTTGCTCGACGAGCCCACCAGCGCGATGGACAACACCGGCGAAGAGCGCCTCAAACAGCGCCTCGCCGCCATCAGCAAGAACAAGACGCTGCTGCTGGTCACACACCGCGCCTCGATGCTCACGCTGGTCGATCGCCTGGTCATCGTCGACCGTGGCCGCATCATCGCCGACGGTCCGAAAGAGAGCGTCATGGAGGCGTTGAAGAAGGGGCAGATCAGTGTCAGTTAAGCACTTCTTCCAGCGCTTCTACCGCGCTGCCGCCTCTTATTTCGGCCCCCGTGATGAAGTGGGCGACGAGCCGTTGCCCGAGGTGCGCAAGGCGCTCATCGAGGATGCGCCACGGGTCATGCGCCTCACGCTTTGGGGCATCATCGCCTTCGTGGTTTTCTGTTTGCTGTGGGCCAATTTCGCCGAGGTCGATGAAGTGACCCGGGGCGACGGCAAGGCCATTCCATCCTCACGGGTGCAGAAAATCCAGAACCTGGAAGGCGGGATCGTTTCCGAACTGTTCGTCCACGAAGGGCAGGTGGTCGAGGCGGGTACGCCGCTACTGCGCCTGGACGACACACGCTTTGCATCGAACGTGGGTGAGACCGAGGCTGACAGGCTATCGCTGGCCATGCGTGTCGAGCGCCTGAGCGCCGAGGTCGAAGGGCGCGAGCTGGCGATTCCCGAGGATATCTCCGCCAAGGCGCCAGGCCTGGCGCAAAGCGAAAAGGCGCTGTTCCTCAGCCGCCAGCAGCAGTTGCAGGATGAGATCGCCGGGCTGCAGGAGCAATTGACCCAGCGCCGTCAGGAAGTCCGTGAATACGCGTCCAAGCAGGGCCAGTTTCGCAACAGCCTGGAACTGCTGCGCCAGGAGATTCGCATGTCCGAGCCGCTGGTGGCTGAGGGGGCCGTGTCTCCGGTCGAGGTTCTGCGCCTCAAGCGTGCCGAGGTGGAGGCCCGCGGTCAGCTGGAGGCGACCGGCTTGGCCATCCCGCGTGCCGAAGCGGCGATCAAGGAAGTGGAGCGCAAGATCGACGAAACCCGCGGGCGTTTTCGCAGCGAGGCGCTGACTCAGCTCAACGAGGTGCGCACCGACCTGAGCAAGATCGAATCCACCGGCAAGGCCTTGGAGGATCGGGTCAACCGAA
Organism: Pseudomonas sp. URMO17WK12:I2; assembly: GCF_003253735.1. GTDB lineage: Bacteria > Pseudomonadota > Gammaproteobacteria > Pseudomonadales > Pseudomonadaceae > Aquipseudomonas. The sequence goes on from NZ_QKYW01000005.1 coordinate 6,129, forward strand.
CCCTGGTCACGTCGCCTGTGCGGGGTATCGTCAAACAGCTGCTGGTCAATACCATCGGCGGCGTGATTCAGCCGGGCAGCGATATGATAGAAATCGTGCCAATCGACGATACCCTCTTGGTCGAGGCGCGCATCCGTCCGCAGGACATCGCCTTCCTGCATCCCGGGCAGGAAGCCGTGGTCAAGTTCACTGCCTATGACTACACCATTTACGGTGGCCTGAAGGCCAAGCTGGAGCAGATCGGCGCGGACACCGTGACCGACGAGGAAGGTAACAGCTTCTACCTGATCAAGCTGCGCACCGAGAAGAGCCACCTAGGCAGCGACGAGCGCCCGTTGTTGATCATTCCGGGCATGGTGACGTCGGTAGACATCATCACCGGCAAGAAGAGCGTGCTCAGTTACCTGCTCAAACCGATCATCCGCGCCCGCGCCGAAGCCTTGCGCGAGCGCTGATCGATCAGGCCAGATCTGCCAGAGGGTGATCGCTGAGCGGCATGAAATGCGCGGCGACCACTTCGACTGGCACACCGGCCACCTCCGGCCAATGCCAGCGCGGCGCGTGATCCTTGTCGATCAACCGGGCGCGCACGCCTTCCGCGAATTCCGGATGGCGGCAGCAGCTCAGGCTCATGCCGTACTCCATCTGAAAGACCTGGGCCAAGGACAGGTGCCTTGCACGCCTGATCTGCTCCCATACCAGGTGACCGGTCAACGGGCTGCCGCCGAGCATGGTCTTGGCTGCCTTGGCGAGCAGGGCGTCTTGGTCATTTTCCAGACTGGCCAGGGCCTGCCAGCTCAGGGGCAGGGTGGCCTGGTCGAGCAGCGCATCGATGCGCTCACGGCGCGGCAGCCACTGTGCTGCCGGTAGCTCGCCACGGGCCTGCTGCTCCAGGGCCTTGAGCAGGCTGTGCAGCTGCAGGTCAGGCTGGTCACGCCAGTTCAGTTGCACCAGCCCCTCGATCAGCGCGTCCTGCTGGGTGTCGAGCAGGAAGCGATCGGCCAGGTTCAGGTCGAGGGCGTCGCGGGCATTCAGGGGGCTGGCGGTCAGCCCGAAAAACAGGCCCAGCTTGCCGGGCAGGCGGGATAGAAAATGGCTGCCGCCTACATCCGGGAACAGGCCGATGCTGATCTCCGGCATGGCCAGGCGGCTGCTAGGCGTGACGATACGAATCCCGGCGCCCTGCAGCAGCCCCATGCCGCCGCCCAGCACGTGGCCGTGAGCCCAGCAGATCAACGGCTTGGGGTAGGTGTGCAGGTAATGATCGAGGCGATACTCGCGGGCGAAAAAGCGCTCGGCGAGCTCCGGCGCTTCACCGGGGCTGGCCAGGCATTGTCTGGCCAGTTGCACCACGTCGCCGCCGGCGCAGAACGCCTTGCTGCCATTGCCGCGCAGTATCACGCAGGCGATATCGGCGGCTTCGGCCCAGGCGTGCAAGCGATCCTGCAGGGCGTCGATCATCGGCAGCGACAGGGCATTGAGGCTTGCCGGCGCGTCCAGGCTGGCAATGGCAATGCGATAACCGTGCAGGCTTGGACGCTCTTCAAAAGTTACATTCATGTGCAGCTCCAAAGGCAGTTGCCGGTAAGCGTTACTGGTTGCGCCATTTGGCCGTGCGTTTTTCCAGGAAGGCGTTAACCCCCTCGTGCGTATCATCGGCGTCGAACAGATCGACGAAGCGTTCGCGCTCGGCGGCCAGCCAGGTCGTCGGTGCTCTTTCACGGGCGCCCTGGATCAGTGGTTTGATGGCGCGTACTGCCACCGGGCTCTGGTTGGCGACTTTTGAGGCCAACAGCAGCGCATGCCCGCGTGCTTCGCCGGTATCCACCACCTGTTCCACCAGGCCGATGCGCAGTGCTGTGTCGGCATCGATCCGCTCGCCACACAGGATCATCCGCTTGGCCCAGCCTTCACCCACCAGCCAGGGCAGGTTCTGGGTTCCGCCAGCGCAGGGCAAAAGGCCGACGCTGGCTTCTGGCAGGGCCATCATGGCCTGACGCTCGGCAATGCGGATGTCGCAGGCCAGGGCGCACTCCAGGCCGCCGCCCATGGCGTAGCCATTGATCGCAGCGATAGATACGCCGCGGAAGGCGCTAAGCCGCTCGAAGGCCTCGCCGAAGCGGCTGGCCATTTCCCGGGCACGTGCCTTGTCGCCATCGGCGAACAGCTTCAGGTCGGCGCCGGCCGAGAAGAACTTGCCACCCTGGCCGGTGATCACCAGGGCATAGATGTCATCATCGCGGTCCAGATGGTCGATCAGTTGCTTGAGACCGATCAGCGATTCTCGGTCCCAGGTATTGGCGGGCGGGTTGTTGATGGTGAGCAGGGCGGTGTGGCCGTGCTTTTCCACCGTGAGCTTGTGGGTCAGGTCGAAGATACCGGGTTTGTAGGGTTCAAGTGCCGTACTCATGGGGCGTCCTCTTCAGCGGTGTTGTCTTTACTGTAGCGCCAAAGGCTGGCCGGCGTTACGCCGCTCGGTCTGCCAGGTGGCCAGATCGGGCAGCCCGGTGCCGCCATCCAGACGCTCGACGATTTCGAAGTAATCCTGCTTGAGCGGATCCTTGAGCACCTCGGCGCGAGGTTTTACCTTCACCGCGTAAACGGTCTGGATGTTCTGGTGGTCGAAGCTGCGCCATTGCTGGCGATCCTTGAGCAGGGCGTAGCTGTGGCCTTCGAGCGCCTTGATCAGCGCCTCGCTGTCCAGACTGCCGGCGCGCTTGGCCGCATCCGCCCATTGCTGAACGATGCTGTAGGCCGATGCTGCCGAGCTGGACGGGTACATGGCGTAGCGTTCGCTGTAGGCCTTGACGAAGGCTTTGCCAGGCGCCGAGTTCTCCAGCTCCGGCACGCGCCATGTCCAGGGCTCGGTGCCGACCACGCCCTCCATCAGGCCCGGCCCGGCCTGTTCGACGATGCTCTGGGTGAGATTCGGCGCGACGATCTGCATGCGCGAGGTAAGGCCCAGGTCCTTGGCGATGCGCATGGCTCGGACCAGGTCTTCACCGAACAGCACCAGTGCCAGGACGTCGGCATTGCTGGTGGCGGCCTGGGTCAGTGCGTTCTGATAATCAGCCAGGGCGGCGCCGGGGAACGGCACCTTGAGCCCAGGGTGCTGAGCAGCATCCTGGGTGCTGGTGGTCTGGCGTAGCGAGCTTTCGGTGGTATGGCCCCAGGTGTAGTCGGCCGTGACGTAGAAATAGCGTTTATCGGGTAACTGCTTGTTGAGGTACTGGCCCAGTACCTGGGCGCTCATCCAGGCGTTGTTGCACTCGCGAAACATGTACCGGTGTCCATCCTTGCCGGTGGTGTCATTGGAATAGGTGAGGGTGCCGAAGTACAGCAGGCCTTGTTGCGCTGCGCGCTTGCCGGCGGCGATGGCAACCGCGCTGGAGGCGCCGCCGAACAGCATGGCCGCACCTTCCTTGATCAGCTTGTCGACGTTGCGCACCGCTTTGTCCGGCTTCGAGGCGTCGTCCAGGCTGGACAGGCGCAGGCTGCGGCCCAGCACGCCGCCCTGGGCATTGAGTTCGTCGATGGCGAGCAGGGCGCCGCGCATTTGCGCCAGGCCTTCTTCTTTGTAGCTGCCGGTGCGCGGGTAGCTGAGTCCCAGGGTGATGGGGTCGGCAGCCTGGACACAGGCGCTGGCCGCCGTGCACAGGGCCAGAAACGCGAGCAATCGCTTCATGGTGCAGTCCTTGTTTTTATTATGGTGTTGGCCGCTCCTTTTTACGCTTTTATCCGCTCTTCGTGTGATTCACTTTTGGTCTAAGAAATGGCGGTTGCCGACCACTTCACGTGTTTGCGGCCCGCCGTTGCCTTGACTTGATCTGGATGCTTCTCTAGCGTGCCGTTTTCATTGAATTACCGGGAGCAGGCATGTCCGCCGCAGACAAGGTCAAGCTGGAGGCCGGCTGGAAACAGGCGCTTCACGATGAGTTCGACAAGCCCTACATGAGCGCCCTGGGCGATTTCCTGCGCCAGGAAAAAGCGGCCGGCAAGGAAATCTATCCACCGGGACCGCTGATCTTCAATGCCCTGGATTCCACGCCCCTCGATCAGGTCAAGGTGGTGATCATCGGTCAGGATCCTTACCACGGCCCCGGTCAGGCCCACGGTTTGTGCTTCTCGGTGCAGCCGGGCGTGGCCACGCCGCCGTCGCTGGTGAACATCTATAAAGAGCTCAAGCGCGACCTCAATATCGACATTCCCAACCACGGTTATCTGCAATCCTGGGCCGAGCAGGGCGTGTTGCTGCTCAACACCTCGCTGACGGTCGAACGTGCCAACGCCGGCTCCCATGCCGCCAAGGGCTGGCAGCCGTTTACCGACCGGATCATTTCGGTGGTCAGCGAGCAGCGTCCGCATCTGGTGTTTCTGCTCTGGGGCGCCCATGCGCAGAGCAAAGAGCGCTTGATCGATACCAGCAAGCATCTGGTGCTGCGCTCACCGCATCCATCGCCGTTGTCAGCGCATCGCGGTTTTATCGGTAACGGCCACTTCAGCCGCACCAACAAGTTCCTTGAACAGCACGGGCTGACCCCGATCGACTGGCGCCTGGCGCCGGTTCAGGGCTAACCGGAACAGATCTCGCCGGCCAGGTCAGCGCGTATCGATGTCAGGCGCTGGTTCACCTGGTCGCGCTGCCTGTGGTCGGCAGCAGCCAGCAGGTCGCTGAGCAACGCAGCCATGGCCTGGCGTGATTGTTCGTAGGCCTGGGTGGTCTGCTGGTCATGGCCACCACGGCGATTCTCCAGCACATGGCTCATGCGCTGGGCGAAGTCCTCGGCGTCACGGTCATCCAGCACGCGGCGGAACTCGCCTTGCCAGCGCGCGCGGTTCTCCAGCCACAGGCGGTTCTGATCGCGGCGCTCGCTGGCCCACTGGGCGACCCGCGCGCGCTGCGTTTCATTGAGGCTGCCGAACCAGGGTTTCAGGCGTTTCTCCAGGCGTTCGGCGCGCTCGCTGATCTGAGTCTCCAGGGGCGGTTCGAGAAATTTCTGACGGTCTTCGCGATTATCCTTTTCCATGCGGGCGTAGAGGCGTTCGACCTGTTCGGGACGTAGGTCGGCAAGCAGGGCGACGGTCGTGGGGTTGGTCTGCTGCACGATGGCGTTGAAGGCCTGCTCGGCCTCGATCATCTGCGCTTCCATTTGTCGGGCGTCCGGCTCGGGCGCCTCGACCAGTTGCTCGGTGCGCTGCAGCCAGTCCACATAGCGGGGCAACTCTGTGCTGCAGTGCCAGGCCAGGTGCTCCTGCAGCTTGGGCTTGAACCAGGCCTTCTGCTGCGAATCGAGATCCAGGTACTGATCTACCCGCCAGGAAATCACCCAGTCCAGGTTGCGATAGGCCAGGCCAGTCTTGCTGCAGGCACTGACCAGCACGCCGAGCGATAGCAGCAGGCACAGGCTTTTCAGATAACCGGACATGTCGACTCCTCTTGGTGCACGCTGGGAAGAGAGTACGCCAGCCATGTCGACCGCACGCGCTCGGACATATCCGCTAAAAAAAGCCCGGCATAGAGCCGGGCTGGAAAAGTCAGGGTAGTGGCGAGTGCCGCTGCCACAACCGGAACAAGGGTTCCGCCAGAAACATCACCAGAAACAGGCGCAGGGCCTGCAGCGCCGTGACCAGTGCTACTGACAGTTGCAGCGCTTCAGCGGTCAGGCACAGTTCGGTGATGCCGCCGGGCATCATGCCGAGCATCAGCGACACCGATTCGATACCGCTCACCCAGCCGACGGCGGAACCGAGCAGCGCCGTGACTATCATCGCCAGCAAGGTGAACAGTATGACGCGCAGCAGAAAGCCCGGTGCACTGCGAAAGAACGCCCGGTCGAAATGACAGCCCAGCGCGCAGCCGATCAGCCATTGGCCGGCCTGACCGAGCCAGCCGGGCATGCCGATATGCAGATCGAACGTCACGCTAGCTGCGGCGCACAGCGTCAACGGGCCGAGCATCCATGGGTTGGGCTGCCCGAGGCGCCGCCACAGCAGAGCCAGCAAGGCGCCTGCGGGCAGCAAAATCGCCAGCCAGAACCAGTCCACCGGCATGGGTGGTGCCGGCTCGACGGGAGGCAGGCCCCAGGTGAACAACGCTGGAATCAGCAGGATGACCATCAGCAGGCGTACGCTGTGCGCGGCAGCGATACGTGCCGGTTGCGCGCCGTGGCGACGGGACAGATTGACCATTTCGCTGGCTCCGCCCGGCATGCTGGCGAAGAACGCCGTGGCACGGTCCACACCGCAGCGGCGCAAACCGGCAATGCCAATGGCGCTGAGGGCGAGGGTAGCGCATGCGCCGAGCAGAATGATTGTCAGGTTGCCCAGCACCTGCTCGAGCACCTCATTGGTGAAGTGCAGGCCAATACCGGCTGCGACCAGCCATTGGCCAACCTGTCGCCCGCCTGGCATTTCCTGGCTGAGCACGCCGCTGCAGCGCAGCAGAATGACCGCCAGCAGTGAGCCGATGACCCAAGGCAAAGGCCAGCCGACAAGGCTGGCCAGGTAACCACCCACTGCGCCAACCAGTGGCGTGAGCCACCAGTTGCGCAGGTGCCTGGGGTTATCGTGCGGGTTGTCGCTATCAGGCATTGGCCGCTTCGGCCTTGCGCTGACTACGCTTGCGCCAGGTGCGGTAGAACGGCAGGGCGATCATTGCCACGATCAGCGTCCACACGCCCCAGGTGATCGGGCTGGCAAACAGGATACCCAGCTCACCGTTGGAGATCGACAACGCGCGACGCAGGTTCTGCTCCATCAAACCGCCGAGAATGAAGCCCAGCAGGATCGCCGACAGCGGGAAGTCCATCTTGCGCAGGATGTAGCCGGCCACGCCGATGCCGATCATCAGGTACAGGTCGAACGCAGTGGCGTGTACGGCGTAGACGCCGATCGAGGTGATGATGGCGATGGCCGGCACCAGTGCCCAATAGGGTACGGCAAGGATCTTGGTGAAGATCTTGATCATCGGCACGTTCATCACGATCAGCATGATGTTGGCCACGAACAGCGAGGCGATCAGGCCCCAGACGATGTCCGGCTGGTCACGGAACAGCAGCGGGCCCGGGGTGATGTTGTACAGCGTCAGGGCGCCAAGCATCACCGCGGTGGTGCCAGAGCCGGGAACGCCGAGGGTCAGCATCGGCACCATGGAACCGCAGGCCGAGGCGCTGTTGGCGGTTTCCGGGGCGGCCAGACCACGCAGATCACCTTCACCGAACTTGTTGTCCTTGGTAGCCAGGCGCTTTTCGCTCATGTACGCCACGGCGCTGGCCAGGGTCGCACCGGCGCCCGGCAGGATGCCCAGGCCAAAACCGACCGCGCCGCTACGCAGGTTGGTGGCCAGCACCGACAGGCCTTCCTTCATGTTGAACAGCATGCGGCCCTTGGCTTCGATGGCCTTCTGGCCGTGGTGCGTCCGTTCGAGCAGCACCAGAATCTCGCTGACCGAGAACAGGCCGAGAACCAGCACCACGAACTGGATGCCGTCGGCCAGGCCGAGGCTGCCGAAGGTGAAGCGGTACACGCCGCTGTTGGAGTCGATGCCGACACACGACAGGAACAAGCCAATACAGGCCGCGATGGCGGTCTTCATTGGTTTGTTGCCGGCCATGCCTGCCAGACAAACGATAGCGAACACCATCAGCACGAAGTATTCGGCCGGGCCGAACGCCACCGCCCATTTGGCCAGCAGCGGGGCGAAGATCACCACACCACAGGTCGCCATCAGGCCACCGACGAACGAGCTCCAGGCGGAGATCGACAGGGCGACACCGGCCTTGCCCTGACGGGCCAGCGGGTAGCCATCCAGGGTGGTCATCACGGCCGAGGCCTCGCCCGGGATGTTCAGCAGGATCGAGGAAATACGACCGCCGTATTCGCAGCCCAGGTACACGGCAGCGAGCAGGATCAGTGCGGTTTCCGGCGGCAGGCCGAGGGCGAAGGCGATCGGGATCAACAGCGCCACGCCGTTGATCGGGCCCAGGCCCGGCAGCAGGCCGACGATGGTGCCGATCAGGGTGCCGCACAGGGCGGTGAACAGGTTATAGGGGCTCAGGGCGACGCCGAAGCCCTGGCCCAGGTAGCTAAAAGTATCCACGGATCAGATCTCCAGGGAGGACAGGATGCCGAGTGGCAGCGGTACGTCGAGGATTTTGTCGAACAGCAGGTACAGGCCGACTGCCAGCACCACACCGGAAATCAGGCTGGCTTTCCAGGTGCCTTCGTACAGACGGGCCATGGCAATGCCGAAAATCAGGCTGGCCGGCACGAAGCCCAGTGGCTCGAACAGCGCGGCGTAGATGGTGAGGATCACCACGCAGCCAACCACTTTGCTGATCACATGTTTGTCCAGTGGCGGCTCGTCGCTGTGCCCGGTGCTGCCGGAAGGCTTCTTCACCAACAGGTAGATGGCGCCCAGCCCCATGAGGGTCAGCAGCAGCATCGGGTAGGCGCGCGGGCCTACCGGCTCATAGGAGAAAGGCGCGTGATAGCCCCAGGCGACGACGCCCAGCCCGGCACAGGCGAGCAGCAGCACGACGCCGAAAATGCGTTGTGACATCGCGGATGTCCTTATTTTTAAGATGGCAAAAGGCACCCCCTAGGCGATGCCCAGAGGATGGCGGGGGTAAAGGATTTGTAGCGCGTGTTACTGCTGGATCAGGCCGAATTCCTGGGCCAGTTCCTTGTATTGCGCGACCTGTTTCTTGACGTACGCGTCCAGCTCGTCACCGGTCATGGCGAACGGATAGAGCTCGCGATCTTCACGCAGCTTGGCGAAGTCGTCGGAGGCCAGCAGTTGGTCGAAGGAGTTCTTCCACCAGGCGTAGGCTTCGTCGCTGACCTTCGGGCCGAGATAGAAACCACGGATTACCGGCCAGACCACATCGAAGCCTTGCTCTTTGGCCGTCGGGATTTCGGCCACTACCTTGCCCGGCAGGCGCTCTTCGGAGAACACCGCGAGGATGCGCATGTCGCCGCTTTCGATGTGCGGTACGGAGTCGGAGATGTCGGTACTGGCAACCTGAATGTGGCCGCCGAGCAGCGCAGTGGCCAGCTCGCCACCCCCTTCCATTGCCACGTAACGCAGCTCACGCGGATCGATACCGGCGGCGCGGGCGATCAGTGCGGTCTGCATCCAGTCCTGGCTGCCAACGGTGCCGCCGGAACCGATGACCACTTTGCCCGGGTTTTCCTTGAGGGCCTTGACCAGATCATCGAGGGTCTTGAACGGGGAGTCCTTGCGTACCGCCAGTGCGCCATAGCTGGTGCCGACGCCGGCCAGCCACTTCACCGCGTTCTCGTCGAAACGGCCGAACTTGCCCTGGGCGAGGTTGAGCAGCGAGCCGCTGGAGAAGGCCGTGATGGTACCCGCGTCGGCAGGGCGCTGTGCGACCACCGCGTTGTAGGCCACCGCGCCAACGCCGCCTGGCATGTAGGTCACGCGCATTGGCGATTTGAGCAGCTTGCTTTCCACCAGCGCGCTTTGCGCCAGCTTGCAGGTCAGGTCGAAGCCGCCGCCCGGGGCCGCCGGTGCGATGCACTCAGGGCGGCGGGGCTCGTCGGCCAGCAATGGGCCTGCGAAGGCCATGCAGGCGGCTGTCAGGGCTATACGGGTAAAGGTGTTTTTCATGGGGCGGGTCCTCCAAGTTTTTATTGTGAGTTACCAAATCGGTAGCGAGTAACCAACGATGATGCGGTTTTCATCGGCATCGCGGGCGAAGTCGGAGCGGAAGCTGGCATTGCGCAGGCGCACGTAGAGATCTTTCAGGGCGCCGCTTTGCACCACGTACTTGAGCTCGATGTCGCGCTCCCACTCGCCGCCGGTCTGGTTGCTGCCGCTGATCTTGGCGTCGTCACCGCTGATGTAGCGGGTCATGAAGCTCAGACCGGGAACGCCGACCTTGGCGAAGTCGAAGTCGTAGCGGGCTTGCCAGGAGCGTTCGTCGGCGTTGGCAAAGTCGTTGATCTGCACGAAGTTGACCAGGAACGGATCGCTGCCATCGATGTAGGCGAAGCCGGTGTCGCCGCTCATGTCCTGGTAGCCGAGGCCGAACTTGTGGCTGCTGATGGCGTAACTGACCATGCCGTTCAGGGCGCGGTTGTCAATCTTGCCGGCCTTGGAGGCGCCGCTGTCATTGCTGATGGTCAGGCGCAGGTCGCTGGAGAGTACGCCAGCGCCCAGGGGATGCTTGGTCTGCAGGCCGAAGAAGTGCTGGCGGTAGATATCGTCGAGGTCGGCGAAGTAATAACGTCCCGTCACGTTTTTGCTGAAAGCGTAATCGAGGCCTGCCAGGTCGAGATGGTCGGCGGTGATGCCGCCGGCATAACGGCCGTTCTTGCCGTTGAGCACGAGGTCTTCGGAGTTGGTCGAGGCGCGGTCGATGACCTTGTCCAGGCGACCACCGGTGAAGGTCAGGCCGTCCAGTTCGGACGAGGTCAGCAGGCCACCTTCGAATACCTGCGGCAGCAGACGGCTGTCGCTGGCCTTGACCACCGGCAATTCGGGAATGTGCGAGCCGTAGCGCAGCTCGGTCTCGGATACCTTGAGCTTGGCCGTCAGGCCCAGACGTGAGAATTCATCGGGCGTGCCGCCGTCGTCCTGTACCGGAAGCAGGTCAGTGCCGGTGCGGCCGCCGCCCGAATCCAGCTTGACCCCCAGCATGCCCATGGCGTCGAGGCCGACTCCGAAGGTGCCTTCGGTGAAGCCGGAACGCACGTCCAGCAAGAAGCCCTGACCCCATTCTTCGCGCTTGTTCTGGCCAGTGCCCTCGCGGAAATCACGGTTCAGGTAGATATTGGTGGTGGTCAGGCTGGCGGAGCTGTCTTCGATGAAGGCGGCGTGGGCCAGGGGGGCGAGCAGGGCAGTTGGGAGTGCGAGGCTGAGCAGGCTCAACGGCGAGATAGCCTGGCGCATGGCTGTTGGCATGTGGGGTAACTCCATTGTTGTTATTGTTGTCACGACTGCGCACCACTGCGCAGATCGTTTCTGGGCGGATCAAGCCGCCCTGATGTGATCCTAGAAGTGCAACCTTTCGCCAAGCTTTCAATGGGCCAAGTTGTTACATATGTGCCGCCGTTGCACGCTGTAACTGCCAACTCTTCGCGCGAGCGGTAAACTCTCGCCACACATGGCAGTCAAGTCCATGGTTTGTGTGGAGGTTGCAGTGCGAATTCTGCTGGTCGAGGATCATCCGCAATTGGCGGCAAGTGTCACCCAGGCGCTCAAGAGTGCTGGTTGGACAGTGGATGTTCTGCATGATGGCGTGGCGGCAGATCTTGCGCTCGGCAGCGAGGAGTACGCCTTGGCGATTCTGGACGTCGGCCTGCCGCGCATGGATGGCTTCGAGGTGCTGGCGCGTCTGCGCGCGCGCGGCAAGACTGTGCCGGTGCTTATGCTCACGGCCCGCGGCGAGGTGAAGGACCGTGTGCATGGTCTCAACCTGGGTGCCGACGACTATCTGGCCAAGCCCTTCGAGTTGAGCGAACTGGAGGCGCGGGTCAAGGCGTTGCTGCGTCGCAGTATGCTGGGTGGCGAGCAGCAGCTGCGTTGTGGTGATCTGGTGTATGACCTGGATACCCGGCGTTTCACCCTGCTGGAGGAAAGCCTCGCCCTGACCTCACGCGAGCAGGCCGTGCTCGAGGCGATGATTTCCCGGCCTGGGCGGGTCATGAGCAAGGAACAGCTGGCTTCCCAGGTATTTGGCCTGGATGAGGAGGCGAGCGCCGACTCCATCGAAATCTACGTCCACCGCCTGCGCAAGAAGCTCGAGGGCGGCGCGGTGCGCATCGTCACCTTCCGCGGTCTGGGTTATCTGCTGGAAGCCGCGGGTGGATAGGCCCGGCAGCCTGCGCGGCCGGCTGATTCGCCGGCTGGCCGTGCTGTTCACGGTGATCCTGCTGGTCAGCAGCCTGACCGCCTACTGGAGTGCTCGGCACGCCGCCGATACGGCCTATGACCGCACCTTGCTGGCATCGGCCAGGGCGATCTCCGACGGACTCTACGCCGTCGAGGGCATGCTCAGCGCCAACGTGCCCTATATCGCCCTGGACACCTTCGCCTACGACAGCGCCGGGCGTATCTACTACCAGGTCCTGGGGCCCAAGGGCGAACTGGTCTCGGGGTACGAAGACCTGCCAGCGGCGCCGCCAGACACGCCGCGAACCAACGATTACCCGGCACTGGCCAAATTCTACGACGGCGACTACCGCGGACAGGGGGTGCGGGTGGTCAGTTTTCTGCAACCGGTCAGCGAGCCTGGTTACAGCGGGGTTGCCGAGATTCGCGTAGCTGAAACCCAGGGCGCCCGGGAGCGCATGACCCGCGATCTGCTGCTGGGCACCCTGTGGCGCATGGGCTTGCTGTCGCTCAGCGCGCTGCTGCTCGTCTGGCTGGCGGTGAGCGCGGGTTTGCGCCCGCTCGAAAGCCTGCGCAGGACGGTCGCAGCGCGCGGCAGCGATGACCTGCGCCCGCTGCCGGACGAAGACATGCCCAGGGAGCTGCGACCGTTGGTCAACGCCCTGAATCAGTTCAACGACCGCCTGCGTGGCCTGTTCGAGCGGCAATCGCAGTTCATCGCCGATGCTTCCCATGAGCTGCGCACGCCCTTGGCGGCGCTCAAGGCCCGGGTCGAGCTGGGCTTGCGTGATCAGGACCCGCGCATCTGGCACTCGACGCTGGAGGACGCCGCCTTGAACGCCGATCGCCTGACCCATCTGGCCAATCAGCTGCTGTCACTGGCGCGGATCGAAAGTGGCGCGCGGGCGATTAGCGAAGGCGGGGCGTTGCGCCTGGATCTCAGCCAACTGGCTCGCGAACTGGGCATGGCGCTGGCGCCCCTGGCCCATTCGCGGGGCGTCGCCCTGGCGCTGGAAGCAGAACAGCCGGTGTGGATTCGCGGCGAGCCGACGCTGCTCAACGAGCTGCTGTGCAACTTGGTCGACAACGCCATGGCCTACACCGAAGCCGGCGGCAACGTCATCCTGCGGGTGAAGGAGCCGGGTGTGCTGGAAGTCGAGGACGATGGGCCGGGCATCCCCGAGGAGGATCGGGAGCGGGTATTCGAGCGTTTCTATCGACGCCAGGCCCAGGGGCTTGGCGCTGGGCTGGGGCTCGCCATCGTCGGCGAGATCTGCCGTGCCCACCGGGCCGATATCAGCCTGCATCAGGCCAGTCCCCATGGGCTGCTGGTGCGTGTGGTATTCCGCGGCGACGCCAGTTGACTGTTGTTGGGGCGAGGCAGGCCTCGCCCCAACAACCTTTACTGCAGCATGGTCATGGCAGCGTCCATGGCCGCCGACAGGTCTTCGTCGGCGTGGATATCCAGGTCCGGCTTGATGCCGAGCTTGGCGAACGCCGGAATCTGGCTCCAGTCCAGCTGCGTGTAGGGGTGCGGGGTGCCGAGGTGGCTTTGCAGCGTGGCGACCTGAACGATGTCCACATAATCGACCTTGCCACCGTCGCGGCTGAAGTTCAGGTACTGGCTCGGGATGCAGGCGATCATTTCCGGGAATTCCCAGGTGCGCAGGATCTTGTCGCCAATGATCGGGTGGATCTGCTCGATCACGTGGTTGAGGCTGATCGAGTCGGCCAGCAGCTCACTGTGCTCTTCGGCATAAGTGAGAATCGGCAATATGCCAATCTGGTGCACGAGGCCGGCGAGGGTCGCCTGGTCCGGCATCAAGCGCGTGTAGTGGCGGCACAGTACGTGGCAGATGCCGGCGATCTCGGTGCTCTTGGTCCACACTTCGCGCATCTTGCGGTCGACCACATCGGTGGTCGCCTGGAACATCTGCTCCATGGCCAGGCCCGTGGCCAGATTGCAGGTGTAGTTGATGCCCAGGCGGCCTATGGCCATCTGCAGGTCGGTGATTTCCCGGTTGGTGCGCAGCAGCGGGCTGTTCACCACCTTGATGATGCGCGCAGTCAGCGCGGCATCGTTGCCGATGACCTTGGTCATCTCGGGAATGCCGACGTTGGGATCCTCCGCCGCCTCGCGAACTTTCAGGGCGACCTCGGGCAGGGTAGGCAGCACCAGTTCATCGTGGTCGATGGCCCGGGTCAGATCCAGCAGGACTTTCTCGGCGAGTTTGCTCATGAAATTCTCGTTATTGGCACAGTGAGGGCGGACGCTACGCAGTGTACGTCAGCGCTGGATCTCGCGGTTGCTGTCCAGCTCGTACGGCAGGTCGAGCAGGTCAAGTGGTAGGCCTTCCAGGCTGCCCAGGTGAATATGGCCATCGAGGGCTGCGTCTTCCTGCAGTACTGCCAGCAATTCAACGCCATCATCACTCGTTGCCGCCAGTACCACTTCACCCACCGCACTGCGGTGCACAGGAGAGAACAGTTCTGCGCCGGGTGCGGGCTGCTGCTCGCTGGCAATGTGCAGGCGATAGAGGCGGCGCTTGAGCTTGCCCAGATATTGCATGCGGGCGACGATTTCTTGGCCGGTGTAGCAACCCTTCTTGAAGCTCACGCCACCCACGGCCTGCAGGTTGATCATCTGCGGGATGAACAGCTCGCGGGTCGTCCCGGTCACCTGACCCACGCCGGCGCGGATCTGCGCGAGCACCCACTCATTGAGGCTTGCTTCGCGCAGCTGCTCGCTCAGCCGCGCGCGCAGGGGCTCTGCCTGGTCTACTGGCGCCCACAGTTCGGCGCGGCCGTCACTGAGGCGAATGGCCAGCAGTGAGTCCATGCTGGTCACGCTGTCAGGCTCGCTGGCGAGGGCAATCCCCATAGCCTGCAGGGCAGCATCTGCTCCACTCAGGCCGAAGCGAACCCAGGCGACACTCTCGTCGCTCAACTTGGCCTTCGAGAAGGCCGCGTATTTCTGCAACTCGGCGAGTTGCGGCGCGAGCAGCTCCTGGCTCATGGCCAGAAGAAAACCGTCCGCCACGCTGACGATACGAAAGCTCGACAGCATGCGCCCTTTTGGCGTGCAGCGAGCGCCCAGGCTCGAGCCGCTGGTGCCGAGGTAGTTGATGTTGCAGGTGATCTGGCCCTGCAGGAACTTACCCGCATCGGGACCGCGTACGGCAAGGATGCCTTCGTGGGTGAGCAAGCAAAAGAAAGCGCTGTCGGCCATGGTCGAGACAATCGTGGGCAAAGAATGAGGCTGCCATGATAAGAGCAGCGGCAAGCGTCTAGCTACAGGCAAAGAGCGCCGCCTGGCGTTTCGCCTCGCGACGCTGATGCCGGCAGCGGCTGTTGGTATACTGCCGGCCTTTTCCGAGGAGCACTGCCATGGTCGATGCCACTGAACTCAACCGCCTTTTCTGGCACAGCCGCCGCGGTATGCTGGAGCTGGACGTGTTGCTGGTGCCTTTCGTACGCGAGGTCTATCCCTCGCTCGACGAGGACAACCGCGCCCGCTACCGCAAGCTGCTCGAGTGCGAGGATCAGGACATGTTCGGTTGGTTCATGCAGCGCGGCGAGCCCGAGGATGCCGATCTGCGCCACATCGTTCGCATGATCCTGGATCGTGTCCAGCCCAAATAAGCGGTTCGAATGCGACTGGCGGCCGTCACCGCGGCTGCTGGAGATCTACCTGTGCGCCCAGGCCCTGGCGCTGCTGACATTGCTATTCGTCGAGATTCCCTTGTGGGTTTGTCTGCTCGGCGTGCTGGCCTGTGTTGGTCATGCCGCCTGGGTGCTGCCCAGGCATGTGCTGCTGACCCATCCGGCCGTATTCAAGCGTTTGCGCCATGACGACGAAGGTTGGCAGGTGCTGCGTAGCGGCGGGCAATGGCAGCCCGTCACCCTGCAGCCGGACAGCATCGCGCTGCCCTGGCTGGTCATCGTGCGCTTTCGGCTGCCGGGCCGCTCATTCACCCACAGCCTGTGCATCCCCGCCGATGCCATGCCGCGGGACGTGCATCGGCGATTGCGGGTACGTCTGAAATTCAGTCGTCAGCGTTGGCGGGTTGCAGAATAGTGTCGCCCGCGTCGGGTAACAGGCCCGGATAATCCAGGGTGTAGTGCAGGCCGCGCGACTCCTTGCGCGCCATCGCCGACAGGATCATCAGTTCGGCCACCTGGGCCAGGTTGCGCAACTCGATCAGATCCCGGCTGACCTTGTAGTTACTGTAGAACTCGTCGATCTCATCGAGCAGCAGGCGCACGCGGTGTTGGGCGCGCTGCAGGCGCTTGGTGGTGCGCACGATGCCCACGTAATCCCACATGAAGCGCCGCAGTTCGTCCCAGTTGTGGGCGATGATCACATCCTCGTCCGAGTCGGTGACCTGGCTGGCGTCCCAGGCGGGCAGGTCGGTTGGCATTGCCGCCTGATCCAGGTTGGCAACGATGTCGGCAGCGGCCGAGCGCGCATAGACGAAGCATTCGAGCAACGAATTGCTGGCCATACGGTTGGCGCCGTGCAGGCCGGTGAAGCTGGTTTCGCCAATGGCGTACAGGCCTGCTACATCGCTGCGCCCGGCCTGATCGACGAGCACACCGCCGCAGGTGTAGTGGGCTGCTGGGACCACCGGAATCGCCTGGCGGGTGATGTCGATGCCGAACTCCAGGCAACGCTGGTAAACGGTCGGAAAGTGGTTTTTGACGAAGTCAGCCGGCTTGTGACTGATATCCAGATAGACGCAATCGATGCCCAGGCGCTTCATCTCATGGTCGATGGCCCGGGCCACGATGTCCCGGGGCGCCAGTTCCTCGCGGGGGTCGAAGCGCGGCATGAAGCGTTCGCCATTGGGCAGGCGCAGCAATGCGCCTTCACCGCGCAGGGCTTCGGTAACCAGGAAGCTCTTGGCCTGGGGGTGGTAGAGGCAGGTAGGGTGGAACTGGTTGAATTCCAGGTTGCCGACCCGGCAGCCGGCGCGCCAGGCCATGGCGATGCCATCGCCGCAAGCGCCATCCGGGTTGCTGGTATAGAGGTAGACCTTGGCCGCGCCGCCAGTGGCGAGGACCACAAAGCGCGCGTGGTGGGTGTCGACCTCGCCGCTGCGGCGGTTCAGCACGTAGGCGCCCAGGCAGCGCTGGCCGTCACGGCCCAGTTTGCGCTCGGTAATCAGATCCACGGCGACCCGCTGCTCGAGCAGCTCCACGTTGCCGCGCTGGCGTGTGCGCTCGAGCAGGGTATTGAAGATGGCCGCGCCGGTCGCGTCGGCGGCGTGGATGATGCGCCGGTGGCTATGGCCGCCCTCGCGGGTCAGGTGAAATTCGAAGCCACCGTCTTCGCGATCATGTTCGTCGTCACGGGTGAAGGGCACCCCTTGTTCGATCAGCCATTCGATGGCTTGGCGGCTGTGCTCCACGGTGAAGCGCACCGCATCTTCCCGGCATAGGCCGGCACCGGCGTTTAGGGTGTCGTTCACATGGGAATCGACGGTGTCGTGGTGATCCAGCACCGCTGCGACGCCGCCCTGTGCCCAGTAGGTCGAGCCATTGGTCAGCTCGCCCTTGCTCAGCACGGCGATGCTCAGGTTGTCGGGAAGCGTGAGCGCCAGGGTAAGGCCGGCGGCACCGCTGCCGATAACCAGAACATCGTGCTGAAAGCGTTGGCTCATTGTCGTGGGTTCCGCAGGGCGTGCAGCTAAATAGGGAAGCGCCTGTCGATCACCTCACGTGCTCTCTCTGTTGACGCGGCCACGGCCTTCAACTTTTTGTATCTGGGAATCACGCGAGGGGTCGTTATCTGCCTGCGGCGGGGCTTCAAGGGCCA
The DNA here is from genome assembly GCF_003253735.1 of Pseudomonas sp. URMO17WK12:I2. GTDB lineage: Bacteria > Pseudomonadota > Gammaproteobacteria > Pseudomonadales > Pseudomonadaceae > Aquipseudomonas. The sequence continues at coordinate 23,804 of NZ_QKYW01000005.1, forward strand.
TGACGACGGCGCAGCGACCTCTAGTATATAGAGGGGGGCAGCGGCACAATAGCTGACTTGGTAGGTTGTCCGGCGCAGAACGTGTATCGTGGCGGGATGGCGATATGCCTGCGCGGCTGGCCGCCATGTTGGAGCTGCATTTCATCCGCTGAAGCCTGTATGAACTTTGTCATAGGGCAGGGTTCTATAGCGGAGTCGCCCCGGAGAGGGAATGTGTCTGGCGAGTCGGTGAGCGAAGCGGTTTTGGCATTCGATTCGGACCGTCAGGTGATCTAAAGACAATTCGCGCAGCAGGCAATGGCCCTGGTGCGTGGTTTCGTGCAAAACCAAAAAATGTTTTGTGGGAAGCTTGTTCGTAGGGGGAGAACTTTTGCATATGACTCGAGTCTATTTTGGCAGATCGATCTTCTGGCAGGGGCAGACCTCCTACGGGCTCAACGAGGAGTATTCATGCTAACCCAGGAAGAAGATCAGCAGCTGGTCGAGCGTGTTCAGCGCGGTGACAAGCGAGCATTTGATCTGTTGGTGTTGAAGTATCAGCACAAGATTCTCGGGTTGATCGTGCGATTCGTGCACGACACCCATGAAGCTCAGGATGTCGCCCAGGAAGCTTTTGTAAAAGCTTATCGGGCACTGGGAAACTTTCGCGGCGACAGTGCGTTCTATACATGGCTGTACCGCATCGCCATTAACACGGCGAAGAACCATCTCGTTTCTCGTGGCCGCCGGCCGCCGGACAACGATGTAAGTGCAGAGGATGCCGAATTCTACGATGGCGATCACGCCCTCAAGGATATCGAATCTCCCGAGCGAGCCCTGTTGAGGGATGAAATCGAAGCCACCGTGCATCGGAGCATCCAGCAATTGCCAGAAGATTTACGAACGGCGCTAACGTTACGTGAATTTGATGGTCTTAGTTATGAAGACATTGCGAGCGTCATGCAGTGTCCAGTTGGTACCGTGCGTTCGCGAATCTTTCGGGCGCGTGAAGCCATCGATAAGTCCCTGCAACCTTTGTTGCAGGAAGCCTGAGACAGCGGCGACAGCCAAGAGAGGAACCGCTATGAGTCGTGAAGCCCTGCAGGAATCGCTGTCCGCGGTGATGGATAACGAAGCGGATGAACTTGAACTTCGGCGTGTGCTCGGTGCGAGCGACGATGCCGATCTGCGTGCCACCTGGTCTCGTTACCAGGTAGCTCGCGCCGTGATGCACAAGGACCTGCTCGTGCCAAAACTGGACATCGCTGCAGCCGTTTCCGCGGCTCTGGAAAACGATGCCACTCCAGTTGTGCAAGAGAAGGTCGTGCGTGGTCCATGGCGCAGCCTCGGACGCGTAGCCGTAGCTGCAACCGTGACGGTTGCCGTGTTGGCTGGCGTGCGTTTCTACAATCAGGATGACGTTTCTGGTGCCCAGTTGGCGCAGCAGGATCAGCCGTCCATCGCGCTGCCGCAAGCTCAAGGGCCGGCCATTCTGGCAGGCTTCAAGACTTCGGATGAGCAGCCGGCTGTAGAGACCGTTTCTGCCGAAGGTGAAGGCTGGCATGAACAGCGTCTGCCTGAATACCTGCGTCAGCATGGTCAGCAGTCTGCCCCTGGCACTGCCGAGAATGCACTGCCGTTTGCGCGGTCTGCGAGTGTAGAAGAGCGTTAAGAACGACGCGTATGCGCTCCATTCTTGTCACATCCCTGATGCTCGGCGGTATTTTGGCAAACCCTGCCATAGCCGCTGATGCACAGGGATGGCTGCAGCGGCTGAGTCAGGCCGAAAGCAGGCAAAGCTTCCAGGGCACCTTCGTTTACGAACGCAACGGCAATCTTTCTACTCACAGCATCTGGCGTCAGGTCGAGCCGGGTGGAACTGTGCGCGAGCGGTTGTTGCAGCTAGATGGGATGCCGCAGGAAATGCTGCGGGTCAATGGCCAGGCGCAATGCGTCAACGGCCCGATTGCCTCTGCCGTTGTCGATGAGCAGGCCTGGCCCGCCCATGGCCTCGATGCCAAACAGATAGAACAGTGGTACGAGCTGCGTTTGAGTGGCGAGTCCCGCGTGGCCGGTCGTTCAGCCGTGATCCTTGGCCTGATTCCCCGTGATCAGCATCGTTACGGTGTTCAGCTTTACGTAGACAAGGAAACCGGCTTACCGCTCAAGTCACTGCTGGTCAATGATCGCGGTGAGTTGCTCGAGCGGTTCCAGTTTACCCAGCTGGATACGGCCGATACCCAGCCCGTTGCCGTGTTGCAACCCTCTACCAACTGCGCGCCGGTGCGGGTCGTCAAGGCGCGTACGCCGTCCGCAGAATCTTGGCGCTCCGAGTGGTTGCCGCCAGGTTTCAGTCTCAGTGCGGTGACCCGGCAGCGCAGCCCGGTATCCGCTGATAGCGTCGAATGTCTGGTTTATGATGACGGACTGGCGCGTTTTTCCGTGTTTCTCGAGCCTCTGCACGATGCTTCCGTAGCGGATGCGCGTAACCAGCTTGGCCCTACCGCAGCGGTGTCCCGACGCCTGACAACAGACGATGGAGATGTCATGGTAACGGTGGTGGGCGAAATTCCGTTGGGAACGGCGGAGCGTGTCGCCATGTCGATGCGTACCGACGATGTGCATGCCACGCCATAACGGTCGACTATAACGATCAAGGCCGAGATGCCGTCTGTTTGTTGTACCAATGGCCCGCAAGGGCCTCGTTTGTTCTGGATGGGGAAGAAACTGCAATGTCGATGCCGAGCCTGAAAAATTATGCGGCCGCGTTGTTCGCGGTGTTTCTGTTGGGGCAATCCATGGTGGCGCATGCGCAGCTGCCGGACTTCACCCCGCTGGTCGAGGCGGCTTCACCTGCCGTGGTCAATATCAGTACCCGACAAAAAGTGCCGAATGCCGTTGCCAGCAGCGGTGGCCTCTCTGTTCCAGACCTGGAAGGCCTGCCACCGATGTTCCGCGAGTTTTTCGAGCGCAGCATTCCCCAGCAGCCACGCGCGCCAGGTGGCGGTGGTCGGCAGCGTGAAGCGCAGTCGCTTGGCTCGGGCTTCATCATTTCCAAAGACGGTTACATCCTGACCAACAACCACGTGGTGGCCGATGCCGATGAAATCATCGTGCGTTTGTCTGATCGCAGCGAGCTGGAAGCCAAGCTGATCGGTACCGACCCGCGCAGTGACGTGGCGCTGCTCAAGGTCGAGGCGAATGACCTGCCCACCGTCAAGCTGGGCAACTCCGACAACCTCAAGGTGGGGGAGTGGGTGCTGGCTATCGGTTCGCCCTTCGGTTTCGATCACTCGGTAACTGCCGGTATTGTCAGTGCCAAGGGTCGCAGCCTGCCGAACGAGAGCTATGTGCCGTTTATCCAGACCGACGTGGCGATCAATCCGGGTAACTCCGGCGGCCCGCTGTTCAACCTGGATGGCGAAGTGGTCGGTATCAACTCGCAGATCTTCACTCGTTCGGGCGGTTTCATGGGGTTGTCCTTTGCCATCCCGATGAGCGTGGCGATGGATGTGGCCGACCAGCTGAAGGCTAGCGGCAAGGTCAGCCGCGGCTGGCTGGGTGTGGTGATTCAGGAAGTTAACAAGGATCTCGCCGAATCCTTCGGGCTAGAGAAGCCAGCCGGTGCGCTGGTTGCTCAGGTGCTCGAAGATGGCCCGGCTGCCAAGGGCGGCCTGCAGGTCGGTGACGTGATCCTCAGTCTGGATGGCAAGCCGATCATCATGTCCGCCGACCTGCCTCATCTGGTTGGCGCCCTGAAACCGGGCACCAAGGCGAATCTGGAGATCGTCCGTGAAGGCGCGCGCAAAACCCTGAAGCTGGCCGTTGGCACCATGCCTGCCGACGATGGCGACGAAGCGACCGATACTCCGACGCCTGGCGCCGAGCGTAGCAGCAACCGTCTGGGTGTCAGTGTTGCCGAGCTGACCGATGAGCAGAAAAAAGCGCTGGATCTGCGCGGTGGCGTGGTGATTCGCGAGGTGCAGGACGGTCCGGCTGCGCTGATCGGTCTACGCCCCGGTGACGTGATTACCCACCTGAACAACCAGGCCATCACCTCGGCGAAGAACTTCACCGAGGTGGCACAGTCGCTGCCGAAGAACCGTTCGGTGTCGATGCGCGTGCTGCGTCAGGGCCGTGCCAGCTTCATTACTTTCAAGTTGGCCGAGTAGGTCTGGCCGAGTAGCCTGGCTGAATAGGTCTGTCAATAACTGACGGCCAGGCAGAGAAGGGCGACGAGAGTCGCCCTTTTTTGTGCGCGTCTCGTCGCCCTGTACTGCGGGTTACCCAAAAAAACCAGGGGCTCAAGCAAGGTGAGACACGCTGATGATCAATTACTGCGCTAGCGCGGTTGTCCTGACGTGACGTGGGGGCAACCACTCGGGTAAACTTTGCGGCTATTTTCGGCGGGCAGTCGCCTGCGGCCTTTTTCGAGTGTTGTCCTGTGAGTGACCTGAGTCATATCCGCAATTTTTCCATCATTGCCCACATTGACCACGGCAAGTCGACGCTGGCTGACCGTTTCATCCAGATGTGCGGTGGCCTCACTGCGCGCGAGATGGAGGCCCAGGTTCTCGATTCCATGGATCTGGAGCGTGAGCGCGGCATCACCATCAAGGCCCACAGCGTCACGCTCTATTACAAGGCGAAGGACGGCATCACCTATCAGCTGAACTTCATCGATACCCCGGGGCACGTCGACTTCACCTATGAAGTAAGCCGTTCGCTGGCTGCCTGTGAAGGCGCGTTGCTGGTGGTCGATGCTGGCCAGGGGGTCGAGGCGCAGTCGGTTGCCAACTGCTACACCGCCATCGAGCAGGGCCTGGAAGTGATGCCCGTGCTGAACAAGATGGACCTGCCGCAAGCTGATCCGGATCGCGTCAAGGACGAAATCGAGAAGATCATCGGTATCGATGCCACCGACGCCGTGGCCTGCAGCGCCAAAAGCGGCATGGGTGTCGATGAAGTGCTCGAGCGCCTGGTACAGACCATTCCGGCGCCGACCGGCGACATCGAGGCGCCATTGCAGGCGCTGATCATCGACTCCTGGTTCGACAATTACCTGGGCGTCGTTTCCCTGGTGCGTGTACGCCACGGCCGGGTGAAGAAGGGCGACAAGATTCTGGTCAAGTCCACCGGCAAGATTCACCTGGTCGACAGCGTGGGCGTGTTCAACCCCAAGCACACCGCCACTGCAGATCTGAAGGCCGGCGAAGTGGGCTTCATCATCGCCAGCATCAAGGACATCCACGGTGCACCAGTCGGTGACACCCTGACTCTCAGTTCGACGCCAGATGTGGAAATGCTGTCGGGCTTCAAGAAGATTCAGCCGCAGGTTTACGCGGGCCTGTTCCCGGTCAGCTCCGACGACTTCGAGGACTTCCGCGATGCGCTGCAGAAGCTGACCCTCAACGATTCGTCGCTGCAATACCTGCCGGAAAGCTCCGACGCCCTCGGCTTCGGCTTCCGTTGCGGTTTCCTCGGCATGCTGCACATGGAGATCATCCAGGAGCGCCTGGAGCGTGAATACGACCTGGACCTGATTACCACCGCGCCGAGCGTTATTTTCGAGGTGGTGCTCAAGACCGGTGAAACGATTTACGTCGACAACCCGTCCAAGCTGCCGGATGTTTCTTCGGTCGAGGATTTCCGCGAGCCGATCGTGGCCGCGACCATCCTGGTACCGCAGGAGCACCTGGGCAACGTCATCACCCTGTGCATCGAGAAGCGCGGCGTTCAGCGCGACATGCAATTCCTCGGTACTCAGGTTCAGGTTCGCTACGACCTGCCGATGAACGAAGTGGTGCTCGATTTCTTCGACCGGCTGAAATCCACCAGCCGTGGCTACGCCTCGCTGGATTACCATTTCGACCGTTACCAGTCGGCCAATCTGGTCAAGCTGGACGTGTTGATCAACGGCGACAAGGTCGATGCGCTGGCGCTGATCGTGCACCGTGACAACGCCCACTACAAAGGGCGTCAGTTGACCGAGAAGATGAAAGAGCTGATCCCTCGACAGATGTTCGATGTGGCGATTCAGGCGGCCATCGGCGGCCAGATCGTGGCACGAACCACTGTCAAGGCATTGAGAAAGAACGTTCTGGCCAAGTGCTACGGCGGCGACGTGAGCCGTAAGCGCAAGCTGCTGGAGAAGCAGAAGGCCGGTAAGAAGCGCATGAAGCAGGTGGGGAACGTGGAGATTCCACAGGAAGCCTTCCTTGCTGTACTCAAGTTGGATAGCTGAGGCCTATGTCATTCAATTTCCCGCTGTTGCTGGTCATTGCCGTCGCCGTGTGTGGCGCCCTGGCCCTGTTCGATCTGGTATTCCTGGCGCCGCGGCGTCGTGCAGCGATCGCCAGCTACCAGGGCAAGGTCGAGCAAGTCGACGATGCAGTGGTCGAGAAGCTCAACAAGGAACCCCTGCTGGTTGAATACGGCAAGTCGTTCTTTCCGGTGCTGGCCATCGTGCTGGTGCTGCGCTCCTTTCTGGTCGAGCCGTTCCAGATTCCCTCCGGCTCGATGATCCCGACCCTGGAAGTGGGCGATTTCATCCTGGTCAACAAGTTTGCCTACGGCATTCGCCTGCCGGTGCTGGACACCAAGGTGATCGAAGTAGGTGACCCGCAACGCGGCGACGTCATGGTGTTCCGCTACCCGAGCGATCCCAACGTCAACTACATCAAGCGGGTAATTGGCCTGCCGGGTGACCATGTGCGCTACAGCAGTGACAAGCGGCTGTTCATCAATGACAAACCGGTGGCCGAACAACTGATCGGCGAAGAGCCGGGCAGCCTGGGCAGTGCCACCTTGTATAGCGAACGCCTGGGCGATGTGGAACACCGCATCCGCAAGGAAATGAACCGCTACCGTGCCGAACCCGGCAAGGAGTGGACCATTCCCGAAGGTCACTACTTCATGATGGGTGACAACCGCGACAACTCCAACGACAGCCGCTACTGGAACGACCCGAATATCCCCAAAGATGTACTGGGCATGGTTCCGGATCGCAACATCGTCGGCAAGGCATTCGCCATCTGGATGAGCTGGCCGGATCCGAAGTTCAAGTCTCTGCCGAACCTCTCCCGCGTCGGGCTGATTCACTGATCTGATGAAAATTTGCGGCGCCGTTCAATACGGCGCCGCCAGCTATCTATAGTCTTGTGATGCGCCTGGTGCGCATCGGACTATCTGGATATTTTGGGGATAAACATGAAATTCGCGCGCTCGCAGCAGGGCTTGTCGATCGTCAGCTGGCTGGTTGTGCTTGCCGTTGTAGCGTTTCTGGCCAGCACGGCGTTCAAGGTGGTGCCGCATTACCTCGACTACATGTCGATGGAAAAGATCATCACCTCGGTGGAAACCGATCGCGTGGATAGCGTCAAAACCGTGGCCGATTTCTACGCTCATGTCAGCCGTGGCATGACGGTCAACAGCATCCGCGACCTGAATATGCAGGACGTGCTGAAAGTGACCCAGGATGGCAATGAGTTTCTTGCCCACCTCAAATATGACAAACGTGAGCACCTGATCGAGAACATCGACCTGGTGGTTAATTTCGATAAAGAATTCCGTGTGCGAATGCCGTGAGTGTTTCGTTGACTCGCCTCGAGCGCCAGCTCGGGCATAGCTTCAAGGACCAGGATCTGATGATCCTGGCTCTGACCCATCGCAGTTTTGCCGGGCGCAACAATGAGCGTCTGGAGTTCCTCGGTGATGCCATCCTCAATTTCGTCGCCGGCGAGGCGCTCTACGAGCGTTTCCCACAGGCCCGCGAAGGCCAGCTGTCGAGGCTGCGCGCACGCCTGGTCAAGGGCGAAACGCTGGCCATCCTGGCACGCGGTTTCGACCTCGGCGAGTACCTGCGTCTGGGTTCTGGCGAGCTGAAGAGCGGCGGCTTTCGTCGCGACTCGATCCTCGCTGATGCCCTGGAGGCGCTGATCGGCGCCATCTATCTGGATGCTGGCATGGACACCGCCCGCGAGCGCGTGCTGGCCTGGCTGACCAATGAGCTGGATGGTCTGACGCTGGTCGACACCAACAAGGATCCCAAGACCCGCCTGCAGGAATTTCTGCAGTCGCGCGCCTGTGAGCTGCCGCGTTACGAAGTGGTCGACATTCAGGGCGAGCCCCATTGCCGGACATTCGTGGTCGAGTGTCAGGTCAATCTACTCAATGATAAAACCCTGGGCCAAGGCGCCAGCCGCCGCATTGCCGAACAGGTAGCGGCGACGGCAGCGCTGATCGCTCTGGGTGTGGAGAACGGCAATGACTGATTCGCCTGTAACGCGCTGTGGCTATGTCGCCATCGTTGGCCGGCCCAACGTGGGCAAGTCGACCTTGCTCAACCACATCCTCGGCCAGAAGCTGGCGATCACCTCGCGCAAGCCGCAGACCACTCGCCACAACATGCTTGGCATCAAGACCGAGGGCGACGTGCAGGCGATCTACGTCGATACGCCCGGCCTGCACAAGAACAACGAAAAAGCGATCAACCGCTACATGAACAAGAACGCGGCGTCGGCGTTGAAGGACGTCGACGTGGTGATCTTCGTGGTGGACCGTACTCGCTGGACAGATGAAGACCAGATGGTGCTCGAGCGTATTCAGTACGTGCAGGGCCCGGTAATCCTGGCGGTCAACAAGACCGACCGCCTGGATGACAAGGCTGATCTGATGCCACACCTGAAGTGGCTGGCCGAGCAGTTGCCCAATGCCGAAATCGTACCGGTATCGGCGCAGCACGGGCATAACCTCGAAGCGCTGGAGAAGCTGGTCGGCGAGCGTCTGCCCGAGGGCGTGCACTTCTTCCCGGAAGACCAGATCACTGACCGTTCGGGGCGCTTCTTCGCGGCTGAATTGGTACGCGAAAAGATCATGCGTCAGCTGGGTGCCGAGCTGCCTTACCAGATCACCGTAGAAATCGAGGAATTCAAGCGCGAGGGGCGGATCATGCATATCCACGCGCTGATCCTGGTCGAGCGTGATGGCCAGAAGAAAATCATCATCGGTGAGAAGGGCGAGCGCCTGAAGCGTATTGGCCAGGAAGCGCGCAAGGACATGGAGTCGATGTTCGACACCAAGGTCATGCTCAACCTCTGGGTCAAAGTCAAAAGTGGCTGGTCCGACGATGAGCGCGCCTTGCGTTCTCTGGGCTACGACAATATCTGATTCGGTTCCCCCGCCGCCTTGCGGCTGGCTTCCCTAGCGAGTGGTTCAGCAATGCTTGCGCTCAGCCAGCCCGCCTATGTCCTGCACAGCCGTGCGTACCGCGAAAGCAGTGCGCTGGTGGATTTCCTTACCCCGCAAGGTCGTTTACGCGCCGTGCTGCGCGGCGCGCGTGGCAAGGCCGGCAGCCTGGCTCGGCCCTTCATCCCCCTCGAGCTGGAAACCCGCGGCCGCGGCGAGCTGAAGAACGTCGGCCGGCTGGAGGCTGCCGGTATTCCCAACCTGCTCTCCGGCGAGGCACTGTTCAGCGGCTTGTACCTGAACGAGCTGCTGATTCGCGTGTTGCCGGCCGAAGACCCGCATCCCGTGATTTTCGAGCAATACGCCATGACCATTCTGGCGCTGGCCCAGGGCCGTGCACTGGAGCCGCTGCTGCGTGCATTCGAATGGCGGCTGCTCGATGAACTCGGCTATGGTTTCGCCCTCGACAGCGATGTGCAGGGCAATGCCGTGGTCACGCAAGGCCTGTATCGATGGCAGGCCGACAGCGGCTTCCTGCCCATCGGCCACTGGCAGCCCGGCGCGTTTCTCGGTAGCGAACTGCTGGCCATGGCCGATGCAGACTGGAGTACACCCGGTGCGCTGGCCGCTGCCAAGCGTCTGATGCGTCAGGCACTCGCCCCTCATCTCGGCGGCCGACCCCTGGTCAGCCGTGAATTGTTCATGACGCTCAAGGAGCCCACCCGTGACTGAACCCAACCGTGTTTTGCTGGGCGTGAATATCGACCACGTCGCCACCCTGCGCCAGGCCCGCGGTACCCGTTATCCGGATCCGGTCAAGGCTGCGCTGGACGCCGAAGAGGCGGGCGCGGACGGCATCACCGTGCACCTGCGTGAAGACCGTCGGCATATCCAGGAACGTGACGTGCGCGTGCTCAAGGAAGTCATGCAGACACGCATGAACTTCGAGATGGGCGTTACCGAGTTCATGCTCGACTTCGCTGAGGAGATACGTCCCGAGCACGTGTGCCTGGTACCGGAGACACGCCAGGAACTGACCACCGAAGGCGGCCTGGACGTGGCCGGGCAGGAGGCGCGGATCGCTGCCGCGGTAACGCGCCTGGCGGCCGTTGGCAGCGAGGTTTCGCTGTTCATCGATGCCGACCCGCGGCAGATCGAGGCGAGCAAGCGCGTTGGCGCGCCGGCCATCGAGTTGCATACCGGCCGCTATGCCGATGCGCACACGCCGCAAGAGGCTGAGGCCGAACTGCAGCGGATCCGTGATGGTGTCGCTCTGGGTGTTTCCCTGGGGCTGATCGTCAACGCCGGCCACGGCCTGCACTACCACAACGTCGAGCCGGTGGCGGCGATCCCCGGCATCAACGAGCTGAACATCGGCCATGCGCTGGTCAGCCATGCACTGTTCGTTGGCTTCAAGGAAGCCGTGCGCGAGATGAAGCAGTTGATCCAGGGCGCCGCGCCACGCTAACGCTTGCCGCCGTAAGCCACGGCCACCTGCGCCGCCAGTGCTTCGGCGGCCGCACCACGATTGCTGCCGCGCAGCAGTTTGATGTGGTAGTCGCCCAGTGGTGGCAGGCCGTGCTCCTGCTGAGAAAGGCGGCGCAGCGGCGGTTTGACCAGGCTGGCGGGGAAGGCCGCAATGGCCAGGTCGGCGAGCAGCGCGGCTTCCTGGCCGGCGCACTGTTCGCTGGAGTAGGCGATGCGGTAGCTGCGCCCGAGGCGATCCAGGCCGTCCAGGGCGGCACGACGCCAGGCACAGCCAGTGCTGGCCAGCGCGAGCGGCAATGGGTTGCGCTTGACGGCCAGGCCGCCTTCGCGACCGGCCCATACCAATGACTCGCTGCAAATCACTTCGCCACGAGTGTCATCGCCATCGGCATCGCCGGTATTGAGCAATGTCAGGTCGAGTTCGCCAGCGTCCAGGCGTTCGATCAGCTCGCAACTGCGACCCACCGACACATCGACCTGCACGGCCGGATGGCTGAGGGCGAACTGCGATAGCAGATCCGGCAGCGAGCCGACACCAATGTCGAACGGCGTGCCGAAACGCACGGTGCCGCTCAGGTCGGGCACACGGAAATGCGCCACCGCCTCCTCGTTGAGCTTGAGCAGGCGGCGGGCATAGCCGAGCAGGATCTCGCCATCCGCCGTGAGCCTCACGCGGCGACTTTCACGCAGAAACAGCGTGCGCCCGAGGCTTTCCTCAAGGCGCTTGATCTGTTGGCTGACCGCCGCCGTGGTGCGGAATACCTGCGCAGCGGTGCGCGTGAAGCTGCCGCTTTCGGCAATGCCGACGAAAGTCTTCAGCACATCGCTTTCCAGTAGGGGCAATGCTGCAGGCATGTCGGTCAGCGATGGACTGTTCATCATGTCGTTAATATTTTCTTAATTTGATGTTAGGTATTTGTAGATTTTATTAACGATAAGCGCGGCCCAAGCTGTCGGCAAGCAATCACCGATAACCGGTGAGCATTGGTTGCCGAAGGAGAGTTGCGATGAGGTCGAACGAACAGCATGCCGAAAATAACGGGCGCGCCAACCAGGCATGGTCGACGGGCATCAACCCCCATGAGCTGAGCCGATGGCTGGGCGACTGGTACTTCGCCTGGTGCTGGAGGCGCAAGATGCGCCGCCTGCTGATGCTAGATTGTGCAGGGCAGATTCGCCTGGGAAGCGCTCGCACGCGCGTCAGTGCCGGGGCGCAGATGCCCCTCGCACTGATCGCCGCGCGGCAAGCCGAATGGCGCCGCCAGGGTGATGCCGCCAGCTAGCCTTTATCAGGGCTTGCGTGCCACCAGAACGGCCCGACGTGGTGCCGGCAGGCCTTCGATGGTACGGCGGTGGTCGAGCGGGTCGAGAAACTCGGGGAGCGACTGGTAGCGCATCCAGTCGGTGCTGCGTTGTTCCTCGACCGAGGTGACGCTGACGTCCACGCAGCGTACGTCGGCGAAGCCAGCGCGGCGCAGCCACAGCTCCAGCGCCGGCACCGAGGGCAGGAACCAGACGTTGCGCATTTGCGCGTAACGGTCTTCGGGAACCAGCACCTGTTGGGCGTCGCCTTCCGCCACCAGGGTTTCGAGAACCAGTTCGCCGCCCTTGCGCAGGCAGTCCTTGAGTTCCAGCAAGTGGTCGATGGGCGAGCGGCGGTGGTAGAGCACGCCCATGGAAAATACCGTGTCGAAGCCCAGGAGTTTCGCGGGTAGCTCTTCGATACCGAGCGGCAGGTGCCAGGCAGGCCTATCCGGCAGGTAGTTCTTCATGGCCAGGAACTGGCAAAGGAACAGCCAGTTCGGGTCGATACCCACCACACTGCGAGCGCCGTCGCCGAGCATGCGCCACATGTAGTAGCCATTGCCGCAGCCGACATCCAGCACGCGCTTGCCGGCGAGGTTCAGGTGCGGGGAGACGCGTTGCCATTTCCAGTCCGAGCGCCATTCGGTGTCCACATGCACGCCGAACGGATGGAACGGGCCTTTGCGCCAGGGAATCAGGCCGCGCAGTGCGTTGTCCAGCGCCCCGCGGGTAGCGTCATCGCAGGGGCCGTCGAGTCGGAAATCCTGTTGCAGGTCGATCTGCTCGGCCTGCAGCGGCGGCAATGCTTCGACGGCGGCGTACCAGCGCTGCAGGTCGCCGTGACCGATGGCCAGCTTGGCATCGATCTGCGCGGGCAGGTCGGCGCTCCAGTCCTGCAGGGGCGTGCCGGCCAGCTCGGCCTGCAGGGCGTCCAGATCCATGCGGCGCATCATGGCAGGGCCACCAGCGAGGCGAAGTTCAGGCACTGGAACCACGGCACCACCTTGCTGAAGCCGGCAGCGTGCAGGCGTTCGCGGTGCTGTTCGAGGCTGTCGGGCAGCATGACGTTTTCGATGGCGCTGCGTTTCTGGGCAATTTCCAGTTCGCTGTAGCCGTTGGCGCGTTTGAAGGCGACGTGCAGGTCGGTGAGCAGGGCATGTTGCTGCTCGTCTTCGAAACGCAGTTTTTCCGAGAGGATCAAGGCGCCGCCCGGCAGCAGCGTGCGGTGAATACGGCTCAGCAACTCCAGGCGGTTTTCCGGGGCGATGAACTGCAGGGTGAAGTTCATCGCTACCAGCGAGGCAGGCTGCCAGTCCATGGCGAGGATGTCCGCCTCGATCACCTCGACCGGCAGCAGCTCCTGGAACATGGCGTCCTGGGCGTGCAGGTATTCGCGGCAGCGGTCGACCATGGCCGCGGAGTTGTCCACGGCAATCACCCGGCAACCCTCGACCTGTACATGTCGGCGCAGCGCCTGGGTGACGGCGCCCAGCGAGCAGCCCAGGTCATACAGCAGGCTGCCGGGCTGGGCGAATTGGCTGGCCAGCACGCCGATGTTCTCGACGATGGTGGGGTAGCCCGGAACCGAGCGCTTGATCATGTCCGGGAACACCCGGGCGACGTCCTCGTTGAAGACGAAATCCGGGACCTGATCCAGTGGCTGGGCGAAGAGTTGGTCGGGCTGTCTGTTCACGGTCGGTCTGCATGGCGCTGGAAAGGCGCGCATTTTAGCCAAGTCCGGCGATTAGCCAAACCTCACTGCAAGCCTGATGCGATGGTCGGCGTGTGTGGGGCGATGCAGGCGACTGGTCAGCGCACGCGGATCTGGCAGTCGAAGGTGTCGGCGGGAGTGGCGCTGGTGTCCCAGGGCTGGGCGTAGGTCAGCAGCAATTGGGCCTCTCCCGGCGCGATGGCCTGGAAGCGCCAGGTGGATTGGCCGTCGCCGCCGACCAGGTCCGAGTCCTCGGCCGCGCTGTAGACTTCAGGGCCCAACGCCTTGAGCACCGCGGCCGCGTCTTCCTGCACTGCCCAGCGATAGCCCGTGGTCGGGTTGCTCGGCAGGCTGAGAATCAACTGCTGGCCAGCCTGCAGGCTGATCGGGCACTGGCTCTGTTTCTGCACCTGCAAGCTCTTGGAGGGACTGGCGCAGGCGCTCAGCAGAACCAGGCCGGCGAGAAGAGGCAGACGGTAAGCGTTGATCATGACGGGCTCCAGGCGCAGAAATCGACTGTCAGCATAACGGCAGAATGCCGGGGCTGTAACCCGCCTGCCGGCGATTCAATCGACGATGAACAGGCGCGCGCCAGTCGTTGTCGAGCTGCGGTGGGCTTCGGCCCCGTCGGCCACCTGATAGCTCGTGCCCGGGGTCATCACGAATTGGCGGCCGTCTTCGAGTTCGGTATGCAGCTCGCCTTCCAGGCACAGCAGGATGTGGCCCTTCTTGCACCAGTGGTCGGCCAGGTAGCCCGCCGAGTACTCGACCATGCGTACGCGCAGGGTACCGAACTGACAGGTGCGCCAGTAGGCCATACCGGTTTCGCCGGCATGTTCGGTGGGTTCGACCGTGCTCCAGTCGGTGACGCCAAAAGGGATATCGCTGATGTTCATCGTATGGCCCTGCAAGCAAAGGGGGGGTATTAGCGGGCAACGCTCACACCCTCGAGGTTGGCGAACGAGGTGTCCTTGGCGGTGAGCAGGAAGTCGCGCATGAACGGCGCGTCGAGCATGTCGGTGCGCACACCGGCGTAGAGCGTGGCGAACAGGCCCTTGTCGCCCAGGCGCTTGGCGGTCACGTAGCCGCGCGAGCTGTACTCGTGCAACGCCCAGTTGGGCAGACCGCAGACGCCACGGCCGCTGGCCACCAGTTGCATCATCATCACCGTCAACTCGGAGGTGCGCACCTGGGCCGGCTCGATATCGGCGGGTTCGAGAAAGCGGGTGAAGATATCCAGGCGATCACGCTCCACCGGGTAGGTGATCAGGGTTTCCTTGAGCAGATCTTCGGGGCGGATATGGGGGCGGCTGGCCAAGGCGTGCTGGTTGGCCACCGCCAGCATGGCTTCGTAGGTGAACAGTGGCACGTAGGTGATGCCCGAGAGTTCCACTGGATCGGAGGTCACCACCAGGTCGAGGTCGCCGCGGGCCAGGGCGGGCAGGGGAGCGAACGAGAATCCCGAGGCCAGATCCAGCTCGACCTCCGGCCAGGCATCGCGAAACTGGTCGATGGTCGGCATCAGCCACTGGAAGCAGCTGTGGCATTCGATGGCCATATGCAGGCGACCCGCCGTACCTCCGGCCAGCCGCGACAGGTCGCGTTCGGCGCCGCGCAGCAGCGGCAGTACGCTGTCGCACAGTTGCAGCAGGCGCAGGCCGGCGCTGGTGAAGCGCACCGGCTTGGTCTTGCGCACGAACAGTTGCATGCCCAGGCGCTCTTCCAGTTCCTTGAATTGATGCGAAAGCGCCGACTGGGTCAGGTGCAGTCGGTCAGCGGCTTCGACCAGGCTGTCGGTTTCGCGCAGGGCGTGAAGGGTCTTCAAATGGCGGATTTCGAGCATCTGGTTACCTGCAGGTTATTCAATTGCTCGGCCAGTAAGATGAGCAGTATTCATTATGTGCAGTGTCGCTCAGGGCGGGTTCGCTGTCGAGCGGCGCGCCTTTGTCCGCCTGGCGGCTTTCATCAAACTGTCACCGTTCTGTGGCAGCGCGCCGTGGCCCATCACTGCGACACTTGTCTGCTATCCGGCCTTTTCGCTTGTGGAATCCAAGATGCGCGTGGTTATTTTTCTGGCTGCCCTGCTGTGCAGCCTGTCGTCCCTGGCGGCTGAAGTATGCAAGGTCGGCACGGATGTCGAGCGCGTGTCGGTGGGCGAGGTGAGCCTGGCGTATCAGAGCATCGGGCGCAGCAGCGATCCTGCACTGTTGTTGGTCATGGGACTGGGCGGGCAGTTGATCCACTGGCCGGACGACGTGGTCGAGCAGCTGTGCGAGCAGGGCTTTCGGGTAATCCGTTTCGATAACCGAGACGTCGGCCTGAGCCGCTGGAACGCCGAAGCTCCCACCGCCAACCTTGCCTATGAAGTGCTGCGTTACCGCCTTGGTTTGGCGGTCGGTGCGCCCTACAGCCTGCGCGATATGGCCGGCGATTCGCTGGGCCTGATGGATGCGTTGGGCATTGACGAGTTTCACCTGCTGGGGGCCAGCATGGGCGGCATGATCGCCCAGCACATCGCTGACATGGCGCCGCAGCGGGTACGCAGCCTGACGTTGGTGATGACCAGCTCAGGCGCTCAGGGGCTGCCGGCACCGAGTCCGGCGTTGTTGCACCTGCTGGCACGTCGCGAGGCGCCGAGCCGGGAGGTGGCCCTGGAGCAGCAGGCCGATCTGCTGGCCGCGCTGGGCAGCCCCAGTGTGGTGGATGATCGTGCGATGCTGCTGCACCAGGCCGAAATCGCCTATGACCGTGCTTTCAATCCGGCCGGCGTGGAGCGGCAATTGCTGGCGATCCTTGCCGAAGGCAGTCGGGTCGATCTGCTTAATCGTCTGCAGGTGCCGACACTGGTGGTGCATGGTACTGCCGACCCGCTGCTGCCGGTGATGCACGGCGTGCATGTCGCCGCGCACATCCGCGGCAGTGAGCTACGCCTGATTCCAGGCCTCGCCCACCGTTTTCAGGAGCGCTTCAAGGCGCCGTTGCTTGCCGCGGTACTGCCACACCTGCAGGCTCATCGGCAGGATGAGCATTTGGTACAGCTGTAAGAATCGCGGTCGCGGCGGGTGCCAGGTAGGCTTCGAGTCGGCTGCGCTCGACGGCGGACAGGAACAGCCCCAACTTGCTGCGACGCCAGAGGATGTCGTCCACTTCGGTGGCCCATTCCTGCTCGCGCAGGTAGTCCACCTCGCGGGCGTACAGGCCATGGCCGAAGTGCTCGCCCAGGTCGGCCTCGCCCTGCACCTTGTCGAGCAACTGCCAGGTACGGCTGCCATAGGTGACGGCCCAGCGGTTCGCCAGCTCGGCGTTCAGCCAGGCATGGCGAGCGCGCAGGGCGTCGGCCAGGCTTTCGCGGCTGTGCATGTTCTCGCCGCCCGGCAGCGGCGCTTC
The DNA here is from genome assembly GCF_003253735.1 of Pseudomonas sp. URMO17WK12:I2. Taxonomy (GTDB): domain Bacteria; phylum Pseudomonadota; class Gammaproteobacteria; order Pseudomonadales; family Pseudomonadaceae; genus Aquipseudomonas. The sequence continues at coordinate 40,860 of NZ_QKYW01000005.1, forward strand.
GGCCGTCCAGCGCGCCTTCATGTTCGGGAAGAACGGCGCCAGCTGGGCCAGCGCCGATTCAGCCAGCTTGCGGTAGGTCGTCAGCTTGCCGCCGAACACCGACAGCAGCGGTGGCTCGTTGCCCTGGGCCGACAGCGACAGGGTGTAGTCGCGGGTGATCGCCGAGGGCTCGTCGGATTCGTCATCGCACAGCGGGCGCACGCCAGCGTAGCTGTGAAGGATGTCCTCGCGGCCGAGTGACTTGCGGAAGTGATCGTTGACCACCTTGAGCAGGTAGCTGGTTTCTTCCTCGCTGATGCTCACGGCAGCCGGGTCGCCCTGATACTCGCGGTCGGTGGTACCGATCAGGGTGAAGCGGTCCAGATACGGGATGGCGAAGACGATGCGGCGGTCTTCGTTCTGCAGAATGTAGGCTTCTTTGCCCTCGAACAGGCGCGGCACGACGATGTGGCTACCCTGGATCAGGCGGATACCGTAGGGTGACTTCTGCTGCAGGTCATCGCGGATGAAGCGCGCCACCCAAGGGCCTGCGGCGTTGACCAGTGCCTTGGCGCGGATCGAGAAGCGGCTGCCGTCGGCGCGTTCCAGGTCGACTTCCCAGGCACCTTTGCTGCGTCGTGCGCTGACGCAGCGCGTGTGGGTGTGCACATGGGCGCCGTGCTCGCGGGCTGCCATGGCATTGAGCACCACCAGTCGGGCATCGTCGACCCAGCAGTCGGAGTATTCGAAACCTTTGCTGATCTCTGGTTTGAGCGGGCTGTTGGCGCCAAAGCTCAGCCCTCGCGAGCGCGGCAGTGCCTTGCGCTTGCCCAGGTTGTCGTAGAGGAACAGGCCGGCACGAATCATCCAGGCCGGGCGCAGATGCGGGCGGTGGGGCAGGATGAAGCGCATCGGGCTGACGATGTGCGGCGCCTTGGCCAGCAGCACTTCACGTTCGGCCAGGGCTTCGCGCACCAGACGGAATTCGTGGTGCTCTAGGTAACGCAGCCCGCCGTGGATCAGTTTGCTGCTCGCCGAGGAGGTGTGGCGGGCCAGATCGTCCTTCTCGCACAGGAACACCGACAGGCCGCGACCCGCCGCATCACAGGCAATACCGGCGCCATTGATGCCGCCGCCGACCACGGCAATATCGTAAACCTCGGACAGCGGGCTGTTGGACAGGCTGGATGTGGGCATCGTCGTGGCCTCGTATAGCGTTTGTATTTTCAAATCGAACATTAATGTTCATTTACGAAAATACTAGCGCATGAATAGATGGGTATCCAGTGCCGTTCGATCAAAAAAGATCACGAAAAGCGTTGGAATGAAAATTCGCGAACACAATTACAGATACTTGCGAACCGAGAAGGTTCGCACGATGTTCGATTTGGAATAAAACCGACACGCCCCGCCGCGATGAGCCTTTGAGGCCGAGCGCGGCGGGGGTTAAAGGAGGGCGTCAGACGACTTCGAGACGAATCTTGTGCTGGTCGAGCAGTTGGCAGAGGCCGGCTACCGGCTGCTGGTCAGTTACCAGGCAGTCGATCAGGCTGATAGGGCCCAGGCGAATCATCGCGTTACGGCCGAACTTGCTGGAGTCGGCGGCGAGAATCACCTGGCGGGCGTTGGCGATGATCGCCTGGGAAACCCGGACTTCCTGGTAGTCGAAATCCAGCAGGCTGCCATCTTCGTCGATGCCGCTGATGCCGACCAGGGCGAAGTCGACCTTGAACTGGTTGATGAAGTCCACGCTGGCCTGGCCCACCAGACCACCATCGCGGCGCACGTTGCCGCCGGTCAGCAGCACGTCGAAGTCATCCTTGGCGGAGAGCATCGCGGCGACGTTGAGGTTGTTGGTAATGATCTTCAGGTGGTTGTGGTTGAGCAGCGCCCGGGCGATGGCCTCGGTGGTGGTGCCGATGTTGATGAACAATGAGGCATGGTCGGGAATCTGCGCGGCTACCGCTTCACCGATGCGCTGTTTCTCCTGGCGCATCTGGTCGGCGCGCATCGCGTAGGCGGTGTTCTCGACGCTGGAATCATAGGCCGCGCCGCCATGGTAGCGGCGCAGCAGGTTGGCATCGGCCAGCTGGTTGATATCGCGGCGGATGGTTTGCGGGGTAACGACGAACTGGGTGGCCAGCTCCTCGATGCTGACGTAACCGCGTTCGCGGATCAGATCGAGGATCTGCTGCTGGCGAGGGGGCAGATTCATTGAATGTCCTTCGGGCCGCACGGAATTGCTCCATGATGCCGCACGAATCTGCTCACTGCCAGTTGCAGCCGGGCTGAGCCCGGCTGATGGCTCACTTCTGCTCTTCGTGGGGTTGCCAGTCGCGGGTGCGATCCACGGCCTTTTTCCAGCCGGCGTAGAGGGCTTCCTTCTCGGCATCGGCGAGCTGTGGCTCGAACTCGCGCTCGATCACCGCCTTTCCGCGCAGCTCCTCCAGGCTGCTCCAGAAACCGGTGGCCAGGCCGGCCAGGTAGGCGGCGCCCTGGGCCGTGGTCTCGCGCATTTGCGGGCGCTCCACCTGGGTGCCGAGGATGTCGGCCTGGAACTGCATGAGGAAGTTGTTGGCCACCGCGCCGCCATCCACGCGCAGGGATTTGAGGCGCTCGCCGGAGTCCTGCTGCATGGCGTCGAGCACGTCGCGGGTCTGGTAGGCGATGGACTCCAGGGCGGCGCGGATGATGTGGTCGATCTTCACGCCGCGGGTCAGGCCGAGCAGGCCGCCACGGGCGTAGGGATCCCAGTAGGGCGCGCCCAGGCCGGTGAAGGCCGGGACAAGATACACGCCGTTGCTGTCCTTGACCTTGCCGGCGAAGTACTCGGTGTCGTAGGCGTCGTTGACCAATTTCAGTTCGTCGCGCAGCCACTGGATGGTGGAGCCGGCGTTGAAGATCGCCCCTTCCAGCGCATAGGCAGGCTCGCCGCGCGGGCCGCAGCCGATGGTGGTGAGCATGCCGTGCTGGGATTTGACCGCCTTGTCGCCAGTGTTCATCAGCAGGAAACAGCCGGTGCCATAGGTGTTCTTGGCCTGGCCTGGTTCGACGCACATCTGGCCGAACAGCGCAGCCTGCTGGTCGCCGGCGATACCGGCGATGGCGATGCCGCTCTTGGTGTGGCCGTAGACCTCGGAAGAGGTTTTGACCTCGGGCAACATCTCGCGGGGGATGTCCAGCACCTCGAGCATCTTCGCATCCCACTCACGGGTATGGATGTTGAAGAGCAGGGTGCGCGAGGCGTTGGTGTAGTCGGTGACGTGCACCTTGCCGCCGGTGAATTTCCAGATCAGCCAGGTATCGATGGTGCCGAACAGCAGTTCACCCTTGCGGGCGCGTTCGCGGCTGCCTTCGACATGGTCGAGGATCCACTTCAGCTTGGTGCCGGAGAAGTAGGGGTCGGTGACCAGACCGGTGGTTTCCTTGATGTAGTCTTCCAGGCCGTCGCGCTTGAGTTGCTGGCAGATCTCGGTGCTGCGCCGGCACTGCCAGACGACCGCGTTATGGATCGGCCGGCCGGTGTTCTTGTCCCACACCACCGTGGTTTCGCGCTGGTTGGTGATGCCGATGGCGGCCACCTGGTCGTGATGCAGGCCGGCCTTGGCCAGCGCCTCGACCATCACCGCGCTTTGCGTGGCGAAGATTTCCATCGGATCGTGTTCGACCCAGCCGCTTTGCGGGTAATGCTGGGTGAATTCGCGTTGGGCGATACACACCACATTGGCATCGCGATCGAAGATGATCGCCCGGGAGCTGGTGGTGCCCTGGTCGAGGGCAATGATGTAGTTCTTGTTTTGAGCGTCTGTCATGTCGATTGCCTTGAGCGAGTGAGCGGAGGACAAAAGGCGCACGCCCTGGGGGATGTGCGCCGTTGAAATCAGGAAGCTTTGACGTCGCGGTCGGCGGCGCGTTCTACCGTAGGCGCCTCGACCACACTGGGCAGATGACGCGCGACCAGGGTGCGGTAGGCCGCGGCGCCAAGACAGGCCCCGAGGATCGGCGCGAAGATCGGCACCAGGAAGTAGGGGATGTCACGACCGCCGGTGAGGGAGATTTCCCCCCAGCCCATGATGAAGGTCATCAATTTGGGGCCGAAGTCCCGCGCCGGGTTCATCGCAAAGCCGGTCAGCGGGCCCATGGCACTGCCGATCACGGCAATCAGCAGGCCGATCAGCAGCGGGGCCATCGGGCCGCGCGGCAGGCCGTTGTTATCATCGGTCAGGGACATGATCACGCCCATCAGGATGGCGGTGATCACCACTTCGACCATGAAGGCCTGGCCGGTGGACAGCACCGGGTTGGGGAAAGTGGAGAATACCGAGGCCAGTTCCAGGCTGGCCTGGGAGCCACGAACCATCTGGTTGGCCTGTTCGAATTCGGCGAACAGCCCGCTGTAGAGTGTGTACACCAGCAGTGCGCCGCAGAAGGCGCCGGCAATCTGGGAGAGTATGTAGAACGGCAGCTTGCGCTTTTCGAAACCGGCGAAAACGCTCAGGGCGATGCTCACTGCCGGGTTGAGGTGGGCGCCGGACACGCCAGCCGTCAGGTAGATCGCCATACTGACGCCGACACCCCAGATGATGCTGATTTCCCACAGGCCGAAACTGGCGCCTGCGACCTTGAGGGCGGCAACGCAGCCTGTACCGAAGAAGATCAGCAGGGCCGTGCCCAGAAACTCGGCCATACATTGGCCCGATAGCGTGGGTTGTTGTAGCGCGTTAGTCATGGGAAAGCCTCGTTTTTGTTGTTTTGAGGCGCTGGTGTCAGGCTCGGCGGCCCATTGCTGGGCGGGCTGCGTTTGCACCATTGCCATCGGGGTAGGGAACATTATTTGTTCGTAATCGAAAAAAATAGTTCGACTTTCTGCGTATTGTCAAAAAACGAACCGAAGAAGGCCTATATATTTTCGAAATCAAACGAACGTACAGTTCAATAGGTCAGTTTCACGATTGATAGGTTCCGTTGTGAAACAAGTTTCCTCAGCGGCTGCTGATTGGCACAGCGCTGCGCCGGCCGCGGCGCTAGAATCGCCGGGCCTCTTCATCGTTTCGTTTCATTCGGAGCCTTCATGACACCCGCATTGAATCTGCTGAAAAAGGTTCGTGCCGCGCATCGAATCCACAGCTATGAGCATGACCCAAAGGCCGCGTCCTATGGCCTGGAGGCGGCCGAGAAGCTAGGCCTTGAGCCGGCCCAAGTGTTCAAGACGTTGCTGGCGGCCAGCGAGAAGGGGGAGTTGCTGGTGGCGGTAGTGCCGGTGGTTGGCAGCCTCGACCTCAAGGCCCTGGCCCAAGCAGCTGGAGTGAAGAAGGTGGACATGGCGGCAGTCGAAGCCGCGCAGCGCGCGACCGGTTATCTGGTCGGCGGTATCAGTCCGCTGGGCCAGAAAAAGCGGCTGCGGACCTTTATCGACAGCAGCGCCAAGAATTTCTCTACCGTTTATGTCAGTGCCGGGCGGCGTGGGCTGGAGGTCGAACTGAGTGCCGAGGCTCTGGCCGAACATACCCAGGCGCAATTCGCCGATATCGGTCGCTGATCCAGACAGCGCCTAGGGTTTGGCAAACATTGCCGGAACGCTGCGCGCCGAGCTTGAAGCGAGCGCCAGACACTGGCACTGTCGGCATTGCCGCCGCGCTGCCCCGTCAGGGCAGGGCGCGGGGTATCATGGAGTGCGGCGGAAACGGCGCCCGCATCGGCAGGAGGCTAGCGACAGTGAAAGGCGTTGGGTGGGTGACTTCAGGTTTGTTCGCAGCTTGGCTGCTGGGCAGCGCCTGTGCCCGGGCTGAAACCCTGGTCATGGAGGCCGACGTCTGGTGTCCTGTCAATTGTGCGCAGGACGCCGAACGCCCTGGTATCTTCATCGAGCTGGCCACGCAGATCTTCGCCGAGGCCGGCATCCAGGTCGAATACCGTGTCACCAATTGGGCGCGCGCCGTGCAGGACGTGCGTAGCGGCCGCGCCAACGCGCTAGTCGGCGCGGGCGTGCGTGATGCGCCGGACTTTCTCTTCGGCAAGTCGGCTCCGGGTATCTCCCGCAACTGTTTCTATGCCCGCGCCGGCAGCACCTGGCGCTATACCGGGCTGGACTCGCTCGCCCAGGTGCGCCTGGGAGTAATCAATGGCTATAGCTATGGTGAAGAGCTCGATGAGTACATTCGTCGTCATCAGCGAGAGCAGGAGCGGCTGCAGCTCGCTGCAGGCGAGCAGGCGCTGGCGCTGAATGTGCGCAAGGTCGAACTGGGGCGCCTGGATGCCCTGCTGGAAAACACCTGGATCATGGCCATGTACCAGGATCAGCACGGCAATCATGATGACCTGGTCGAGGTCGGCTGTCGGGTGCCGGACGTACCGATCTACATCGCCTTCTCTCCGGTGCTGCCCGCCAGTGCCCGCTACCGCGATATCTTCGACGACGGTGTGCGGCGTTACCGGCAGGATGGTCGCCTCGAGGCTTTGCTGAAGCGCTACGGCATTCATACGCAGCCCTGAACGCACTGTTTCCTCGTATTGGTGCCGCGCTGTATCGCAGCCAGCTGGCGCGATGCAGGCATGCTGAGCCTATTTGCCGTCTAAAGGAAAATCCTCATGCCTTTGCAGTTTCACCAGATCGACGCCTTCAGCGACAGGCCCTTCGCGGGCAACCCGGCGGTGGTCTATCGCCTCGATTACTGGCTGGAAGATGGCCTGATGCAGCAGATCGCCGCCGAGCACAACCTGGCCGAAACTGCGTTCGTGGTGAAGGAGGGCGCAGCCTGGCGCATCCGCTGGTTCACCCCGGCCACCGAAGTGCCGCTATGCGGGCATGCCACGCTGGCCAGCGCCCATGCCTTGTTCGAATGCCATGGCGAGCCGGGTGAACGTATCGATTTCAACTATGTGGACGGCACCTTGGCGGTCGACCGTGAAGGTGATCGCCTGGTGCTGGATTTTCCCTGCGTGCAACCGACACCGATTGCCACGCCTCAGGGGTTGGCAGGCATTCTCGGGCAAACGCCGACTGCCGTGCTGGATGCGCCGCAGTTGCTCGTCGTGCTCGAGTCGCAGGACGCTGTGGCTGCCTGCCAGCCGGATCTGAAAGCACTGGCGCAATTGCCTTGGCCGGCAGTGATCATCACCGCAAAGGGTGAGTCGGTGGATTTCGTGTCACGCAACTTCGCGCCCGCGGTGGGTATCGATGAAGACCCGGTCACCGGTTCGGCGCACTGCATTCTTACGCCTTACTGGGCGCAGAGGCTGGGCAAGCCCGAACTGAGCGCCTACCAGGGCGGTAAGCGCGGCGGTTTTCTGTGGTGCCGGCTGAACGGGGATCGGGTGAAGATCGCTGGCCATGCGAGGTTGGTGAGCAGCGGCCAGCTGCATCTCTAGGGCCTTTTAGTCGGCTAGCTCCAGCGTCGAGGGCGCGGCCACGCTGCCTGGTGCTGCGAACGCCACCAAATGATCGGCAGCGATGCGGATCCCCACTTGTTCGCCTGGCTGATGATCGGCATGGCTGGGGAACAGTGCTTCCAGCTGGCTGCCGGTAGGCAATTGCAGGCGGTACAGGGTAGCGGCGCCGAGAAAGCTCTTGCCGACGATCTTGGCCTTTTGCGCACTCTGCGGGTCGTGGACGATATCGTCCGGGCGCAGCAGCACATCCACCGCGCTGCCGACCGGCCAGGCATAGGCACGGTTGCCGCGGATCACGCCCATTTCGGTCTGCACTTCATCGGGGGCCAAGAGCTGACCACGGATGAAGTAACCCTGGCCGATGAAGCTGGCGACGAAGGGCGTCTGCGGCTCGTGGTAGAGATTGAAGGGCGTGTCCCATTGCTCCAGGTGACCGGCCTTGAATACGCCGACCTGATCACTCACGGCAAAGGCTTCCTCCTGGTCATGGGTGACCAGAATGGCGCTGGTGCCGCGGGCCTTGAGGATGTCACGCACCTCATGGCTGAGGCGCCGGCGCAGTTCGCCATCGAGGTTGGAAAACGGCTCGTCGAGCAGCAGCAGCTGTGGGTTGGTGGCCAGTGCGCGGGCCAGGGCCACGCGCTGTTGCTGACCACCGGACAGCTCGTTTGGATGGCGCTTGCCCAGGTGGTCGAGTTTGACCAGCTCCAGCAATTCGCGGGTCACCTGCTCGCAGTCGGCCTGTTTGCGAATGCCGAAGGATACGTTCTGCGCCACGCTCAGGTGCGGGAACAGGGCGTAGTCCTGGAATACCATGCCGATACGGCGCTTCTCCGGCGCCAGGGTAAAGCCGGGGCGGGAGATCACCTCACCGGCCAGGGCGATTTCCCCTTCCAGCACCGGCTCGAAGCCGGCAATGGCGCGCAGGGTGGTGGTCTTGCCGCAGCCGGAAGGGCCGAGCAGGCAACCGATTTCCCCAGCGTTGAGGTGCAGGTTCAACTGCTGCACGATGCGCTGGTCACCGTAGCCGCAACCCAGGTTGCGCAGGCTCAACAGCATCGGCTGGCTCATGCGTGGTGGTACGCCGGCTCGACCAGGAATTCGAGCAGCGCCTTCTGTGCATGCAGGCGGTTCTCCGCCTGATCCCATGCCGCCGAGCGCGGATCATCGAGCAGATCGACGCTGATTTCCTCGCCGCGGTGGGCCGGCAGGCAATGCAGGAACAGCACGCTCTCGTCGGCGGCGTCGAGCAGTGCGCGGTTCACCTGATAGGGGGCAAACAGCTTGTGGCGCTCGGCAATTTCCTCTTCCTGGCCCATGGAGGCCCAGACATCGGTGCTTACCAGGTGAACGCCGGCCACCGCCTCGCGAGGGTCACGGAATATCTGCACCCGCTCGCCAGCTTCGGCCAGCAGCGCGGCGTCTGGCTCGTAACCTTGCGGGCAGGCGACATGCAGCTTGAAGTCGAACTGCATGGCCGCTTCTATATAGGAGTTGCACATGTTGTTGCCGTCGCCGATCCAGGCGGCGGTCTTGCCGACGATGCTGCCGCGGTGTTCGTGGAAGGTTTGCATGTCCGCCAGCAACTGGCAGGGGTGCAGGTCGTCCGACAGGCCGTTGATTACCGGCACACGGGAGTTGGCGGCGAATTCGGTCAGGGTGCTATGGGCAAAGGTGCGGATCATGATCGCATCGAGCATGCGCGACATGACGATGGCCGAGTCGGCAATTGGCTCGCCACGGCCCAGCTGGGTGTCGCGTGGCGACAGGAAGATGGCCTGGCCGCCGAGCTGGATCATGCCGGCTTCGAAGGACACGCGAGTACGGGTCGAGGCCTTTTCGAAGATCATGCCCAGCACGCGATTGCGCAGGGGTTCGAACAGTACGCCGCTGTTGCGCAAGCCTTTCAGCTCCATGCCGCGTCGGATCAGGCCCACCAGTTCGTCCGGTGTGCAGTCCTTCAGCGAGAGAAAGTGTCTTGCGCTCATCGTTAACTACCTTTTGACATACGGGGCGCAGGCTCTTTTTGAGAAAATACGAGAGAACCTGCGGCTGGGGGCCGCACAGTGCGACGAAACGGGAAGCCGCCGATCTTATAAGTAAATGACGCCTAGGCGCAAATTTGCCCGGATTGCCAGATATGACGGGCGTTTCGGGCTACCGCGCCGGCCAGATGCATGGCCCTGATGACCGACGATTCACGGCGTCGAAGCTGCTGGTATGCAGCCGCGTCGACGCCCATGATGGGCCTTCAACAATAAAGCGAGGCTGGCCATGACCACGACCCTCCATCACCGTGCCTGCCACCTGTGCGAAGCCATCTGCGGGTTGACCCTGGAAGTCGAGCAGGCTGCAGATGGGCAGCCCCAGGTGCGCTCCATCAAGGGCGATCGCGACGATCCGTTCAGCCGTGGCCATATCTGCCCCAAGGCGGTTGCCCTGCAGGACATCCAGAATGACCCGGATCGCCTGCGCCAACCCATGCGCCGTACCGGCGACAGCTGGGAAGCCATCAGCTGGCAAGAGGCTTTCGAATTCGCCGCCAGTCGCCTGGCCGCCGTGCAGGCGGCTCACGGGCAGAATGCGGTGGCGATCTATCAGGGCAACCCCAGCGTTCACAACTATGGGCTGATGACCCACAGCAATTACTTTCTCGGCCTGCTCAAGACCCGCAACCGCTTCTCCGCGACCTCGGTCGATCAGTTGCCCCATCACCTGACGTGCCACCTGATGTACGGCCATGGCTTTCTGATCCCGATCCCGGATATCGATCACACCGACTTCATGCTGATCCTCGGTGGCAACCCGCTGGCCTCCAACGGCAGCCTGATGACCGTGCCGGATGTCGAGAAGCGTCTCAAGGCCATCCAGGCTCGCGGCGGCAAGCTGGTGGTGATCGACCCGCGCCATACCGAAACGGCAGCCATAGCTGACCAGCACCTGTTCATTCGCCCCGGGCAGGACGCAGCCTTGCTGCTCGGCATGCTCGCCACGCTATTCGAGGAGGGCCTGGGCCGCGGCAGCCATCTGCCAGTCGCCGGGCTGGATGAATTGCGCAATGCGCTTGCAGCGTTCAGTGCAGAGCGCATGGCCGCCCAGTGCGGCGTTGCGGCCGAAACGATCCGCCAATTGGCCCGCGACTTCGCTGCAGCGCAGCGCGCGGTCTGCTACGGGCGCATGGGCGTCTCGACCCAGGTCTTCGGCACCCTGTGCCAATGGCTGGTGCAGGTAATCAACCTGGTCACCGGCAATCTGGATCGCGAGGGTGGGGCGCTGTGCACCGAACCCGCGGTGGATCTGGTCGGCGCCACCTCCGGCGGGCACTTCAATCGCTGGCAGAGCCGCGTGTCCGGCCTGCCGGAATATGGCGGTGAGCTGCCAGTCAGCGCCCTGGCCGAGGAGATGCTGACGGCAGGCGAGGGTCAGGTTCGAGCGCTGATCACCGTGGCCGGCAACCCGGTACTGTCCACGCCCAATGGTCGCCAGCTGGAGCGCGGGCTCGAAGGCCTGGAGTTCATGCTCAGTGTGGATCTGTATATCAACGAAACCACCCGCTATGCCGATCTGATCCTGCCGTCCACCGCGCCGCTGGAGCATGACCACTACGACACCACCTTCAACCTGTTCGCGGTGCGCAATGTCACCCGCTTCAACCAGGCGGTGCTGCCCAAGCCCGAGGGCGCGCTGGACGACTGGGAGATATTCGTCGGCCTGGCGCAAGCCTTCGCCGCGCAGACCGGCGCCACGTTGAAGCCGACTCAAGCGCCTGCGCAGATGATCGACATGGGCTTGCGCATGGGGCCTTATGGCGACCGCTCGCCGCTCAAGCTGAGTTTGCAGACCTTGCAGGCTCACCCCCACGGTCTGGATATCGGCCCGCTCAAGCCGAACCTGGCGGCGCGCCTGAAAACCGCCGATGGCCAGGTGCAGGCTGCGCCGGCATTGCTGCTTAACGATCTGCAGCGTTTCGCCACACAGCCGGCATGGGTTGAGGGTCAGCTTCTGTTGATCGGTCGTCGTCATGTGCGCAGCAATAATTCCTGGATGCACAACTATCACCGGTTGGTGAAAGGCAAGCCGCGTCATCAGCTGTTGATGAATCCGCAGGATCTGGCTCGGCGCGGATTGCAGGATGGCCAGCGGGTCAGCGTGCGCTCGCGGGTTGGCGTGCTGGAGGTAGAGGTGCTGGCAAGCGCCGAGATGATGCCTGGCGTGGTCAGCTTGCCCCATGGCTGGGGCCACGGCCGCCCCGGTGTGCAGATGAGCATTGCCCAGGCAACGCCCGGCGCGAGTGCCAATGATCTGACGGATGAGCGGTTGCTCGACGCGCTTTCCGGCAATGCCGCACTGAATGGTGTGCCGGTGGACGTGGTGGCGGCTTGAATCAGGTGTGTGGTGTCTGCATGGCTGAGCATTGCGCTCGGCTTTTGGTTACAATGCGGCACCGTATCGACCCACGAGTCGGATAGTCCAGTTCTGAGGTGCCTAATGGATATCATCGAAACCATCAAAGAGCAGATCGCCAGCAATACCGTTCTGCTGTACATGAAAGGCTCGCCGAATGCGCCGCAGTGCGGTTTCTCCGCTCGCGCCTCCCAGGCGCTGATGGGCTGTGGCGAGAAGTTCGCCTATGTCGACATCCTGCAGAACCCGGAAATTCGTGCCAACCTGCCCAAGTACGCCAACTGGCCGACCTTCCCGCAGCTGTGGGTAGCCGGTGAGCTGGTCGGCGGCAGCGACATCCTGCTGGAAATGTACGAAAAGGGTGAGCTGCAGACCCTGATCAAGGATGCCGTGCAGAAAGCCGGCGCCTGATCGACTGAAGGTCTCGAATCCGCAGCCAGCGATGGCTGCGGATTTTTTTCGTCTGCAGTAAAGGGATGCTGCTTGCATCGAGGCAGGAATGTGGCGGAAGCGGCCGTTGGTGCATTACCTGTGGGAGCGGGCCATGCCCGCGAAAATAATGGGCGTAGCCCATCCCCCACGATGGGTTCGCCAGCATTACCGAGTTGCTTGTGCGCTCGGTTCCGCTCTGGCGAGCGGGTTTCTTTTGGCATCGCCCGGATGGCCGGCCCCGCCAAAAGAAACCAAAAGGTCTAGCCCCGACATCCGGCCCCAGCTTCGCTGGGGTACCCTCGCTTCATCATTGTTCCGAGGGCCCGACCTAGGCGGCCCCCCGCGAAGGGCCGTCCCTGGCCGATCGCGGCTCTCGCGACATCCATGTCGCTCAAGGCTGCCCGCCCGGCCCTCTCCACAACGATTCCGCTCGGCCTTCTGAAGGGGCGATTGGTGTCACCTGCTAATTTTGCGCAAGAGAGACATTACAAAGCCAAAGCAACGACGTCCGCTTCTGCCTTAAACCCTCCGCTGCGGAGAGTACCCGCACGCCGTCAGGGCAGGGTGATATCCAGCACCTGGATGCAGCCAGGTTGCGGGTAGTGCCACTGCACATCCACATCCCACAACCGTGCGCCGTAACGGCGTTCGGGCGTAGGCTGCTGATAGGCCGGGCGTGGATCCTGCGCCAGGCATTGCTCGATCAACTCTACCAACGGCTCGCCCAGGCGCAGGGCGTGACGGCGGGCGCTATCCAAGGCGCTGTCCTGCCAGAGCACGTCGATTCGTACCGGTGCATCGGCCGCGATGTGATTGTGAGCATCGGGCACGCTGTCGGCGTAGGGCACGTAGGGTTTGATATCGAGCACCGGTGTGCCGTCGAGCAGGTCGATACCGGACAGCCACAGGCGATCCTTGTCGACTTTCTCCAGCTTCACCACCGACTGGCCGATGCCGTTGGGGCGGTGGGTCGCCCGGGTGGCGAATACGCCAATCGAGCGGTTGCCGCCCAGGCGTGGCGGCCGTACCTTGAGGCGCGGTTTGTCTTCCAGCGCCTGATGAAACAGAAACAGCAGCCATACATGGCTGACCTGTTCCAGGCCCTGCACCGCGTCGCCGCCATCGAATGGCGGGCACAGTTCGAGGACGCCCCGCGCCGCTGGCGCCAGGTGCGGCTGGCGCGGAATGGCGAACTTCTCCTTGAAACAGGAGCGCACATAGCCGATGGGCGAAACCGGGTAGCTCATGGCGTATCAGTCACGCAGGCGCTGAGTCAGGCCCTTGAGGAAGTTGCGCAGAAACTGGTCCCCACAGGCGCGGTAGTTGCTGGTGCCGGCCTTGCGGAACAGCGCGCTCATCTCTGGCTTCGAGACCTCGAAATCGACGCTGCGCATGATGGCGTGGATGTCTTCCTCCTTCAGCTCGAAGGCCACGCGCAGCTTCTTCAGCACCTGGTTGTTGGTCACCGGCAGCTCCAGGGCTGGGGCCGGGCGGCTCTCATCCTTGCCACGCTTGAAGTACACCAGGCCGTCGAGGGCATGGGCCAGCAGGTCGTCGGTGCAATCCTGGTAACCAGGCTCGTCGTCCTTTTTCAGAACGGCAGTGATTTCTTCTTCGCTGACCGTCTTGCCGCCTAACTCGACGATTTCGACCATTTTCGCATCGCTGACATCGAGCATGTAGCGCAGGCTGCGCAGCACATCATTATTGAGCATGAGTATTCCTGATTGGAGAGGCCGCGCTGCTGGGCGCAGCGCAAAAAAGATGAGCTTAGAAACGCTCTTTGGCGCCCAGATAACGCCATTGTCCGGGCTGCACCTTGCCCATCGACACGGCACCGACGCGGATACGCTTCATACCCAGTACCTTGAGGCCAACGCTGTTACACATGAACACCAGCTGACCGGGCAGCGGGTTCTTCAGGGCGAAGCGCAGGCGGGTTTCGTTCTGCCAGCTGACCTTGCAGGGCGCCAGCGGCGTACCGTTGAACACCAGGCCATGATTGAGGCGCTTGAGGTCGCGCTCGGACAGCTCACCGCTGACCTCGACCACGTATTCCTGCTCCAGCTTGCTCAGGTCGTCCTTGAGCTTGCGCTCGATGCGCCAGTCCTGGGTCAGCACGTGCAGGCCATCGGCGCCCGCTTGCAGAGGGATACAAGGCGTCAGGTTGGCGAAGTGGCCCTTGAGCGTTCGTTGCTCGGAGCGATCCTCGGGCCAGCGGCTGTCCGCGCCAATTTCCTCGGCAGCGCGTTCCGGAAAGCGGCCACTGGGAATGTGCAGCAGGAGGGTGACCGGAACCAGAGGTTCGGCGACTGCATCAGGCAGCAGCACGACGGCTTCGTCGGTGACCTTGCGTTGGGGTTCATCGACCACTTCGCCATTGACCGTGACCCAGCCGCCTTCGATGTACAGCTCGGCCTCACGGCGTGAGCAGCCGGTGAGTTCGATCAGGCGTTTGGAGAGGCGCAGGGGTTCGGTCATGGCAGAAGCATCATCGGCGAAGTGATGCCCATTGTAACGCCGTGAGCCGAGTCATGCGCGGGGCATGAAGAAAGCCGGGCACAGGCCCGGCTTGCAGATGACAGTGATCAGAAGATCAGCGAGAAGATACCGATCACGACCAGCAGGCCGATCAGGAAGATGATGCCGATGGTACTGCCGAGAAACTTCAGCATGGTGCTACTCCTGTTTAGTCCGTTCAATATTGGGACTGGAGCGCATCCGGCATCGTTCAGGGTAAATATCCTCTGCTCGCACAGATGTACGAAAACGTAGGCGAGGCAGCCAGCGCAAGGCGAAAGCAGGCTAAAAAGCGGAGTGTACGAGCTGTACATGAGCATTTTTAGCCTGCTTTCAACGCAGCGATGGCAACGTAGGTAGTTTTCTAGCCGCCCAGGTAGGCGTCACGCACCTTCGGATCATTCAGCAGCTCATGGCCACTGCCCTGCATGACGATCCGCCCGTTCTCCAGCACATAACCGCGGTCGGCCAGCTTGAGCGCCTGGTTGGCGTTCTGCTCGACCAGGAACACGGTCACCCCGTCCTTGCGCAGCTGTTCGATGATGTCGAAGATCTGCTGGATGATGATCGGTGCCAGGCCCAGCGACGGCTCGTCGAGCAGCAGCAGCTTGGGCTTGCTCATCAGCGCACGGCCAATGGCGAGCATCTGCTGTTCACCACCGGACATGGTGCCGGCACGCTGCACCAGGCGTTCCTTCAGGCGCGGAAACAGGTGCAGCACCTTGTCCAGTTGCTCCTGATTGTCGGCCTTGCTGCCGAAGAAGCCGCCCATGGCGAGGTTCTCCTCGACGGTCAGGCGGGCGAACACACGGCGGCCTTCCGGTACCACGGCGATGCTCTTGCGCATGATCAGCGGGGTTTCCATGCCGACCAGCTCTTCACCCTGATAACGGATGCTGCCGCTGGTGGCCTGCGGCGTACCGCACAGGGTCATGAGCAGGGTGGATTTGCCGGCGCCGTTGGCACCGATCAGGGTGACGATCTCGCCCTGACGCACTTCCACACTGACGCCGTGCAGCGCCTGGATCTTGCCGTAGAAGGTGGAAACGTTGTCGAAATACAGCATTACGCTTCCCCCAGGTAGGCTTTGATCACGTCCGGATTGTCGCGGATCTGCTCCGGCGTGCCGTCGGCCAGGGGCGTGCCCTGGTTGATCACGAAGATGTGGTCGGAAATGCTCATCACCAGCTTCATGTCGTGCTCGATCAGCAGCACGGTCACGTTGTGCTCGTCACGCAGCACGCCAATCAGCGCCTTCAGGTCGTCGGTTTCCCGCGGGTTGAGGCCGGCGGCCGGCTCGTCGAGCATCAGGATGCTCGGCCGGGTCATCATGCAGCGGGCGATTTCCAGGCGGCGCTGCTGACCATAGGCCAGGGTGCCGGCCGGGCGGTTGGCGAATTCGGTCAGGTTGACCTGCTCCAGCCAATGCGCCGCGTAATCCATCGCCTCGCGCTCACTGCGGCGAAACGCCGGAGTCTTGAACAGACCGGACAGGAAGTTGGTGTTGATGTGGCGGTGCTGGGCGACCAGCAGGTTTTCCACCGCAGTCATTTCCTTGAACAGGCGAACGTTCTGGAAGGTACGCACCACACCCTTGCGGGCGATCTTGTGGCCCGGCAGGCCTTCGATCTGCTCGCCACCCAGGCGGATGCTGCCCGAGGTCGGCTTGTAGAAGCCGGTCAGGCAGTTGAATACGGTGGTCTTGCCGGCGCCGTTCGGGCCGATCATCGACACCACCTGTTTTTCATTGACCGTGAGGCTGACCCCGTTGACGGCCAGCAGGCCGCCAAAACGCATGGACAGGCCGCTCACTTCTAGAATCGGGCGGCTCATCGTTGTTTCAACTCCAGGTGGGGGCGCTGCATGGGCATCAGGCCCTGCGGACGCCAGATCATCATCACGATCATGGTGAGGCCGAATATCAGCATGCGGTACTCGTTGAAGTCGCGCATCTCCTGCAACAGGGTCATCACGATGGCTGCGAAGATGATGCCCAGCTGCGAGCCCATGCCGCCGAGCACGACGATGGCGAGGATCATCGCCGACTCGATGAAGGTGAACGACTCCGGCGTCACCAGGCCCTGGCGGGCAGCGAAGAAGCTACCGGCGAAACCGGCGAAGCTGGCGCCGATTGTAAAGGCCGAGAGCTTGACCGTGGTCGGGTTGAGGCCCAGGGCGCGGCAGGCGATTTCGTCTTCGCGCAACGCTTCCCAGGCGCGGCCGATCGGCATGCGCATCAGGCGGTTGATCACGAAGACGGCCAGCAGCACCAGGAGCAGGGCGATCAGATAGAGGAAGATCACCTTGTAGGTGGAGTTGTAGGCGATGCCGAGGAAATCATGCAGGGTCTGGCCGCCATCTGGCGCACGACGATCCAGCGACAGGCCGAACAGCTCCGGCTTGGGAATCGAGCTGATGCCGTTCGGGCCACCGGTGATGTCGGTGAGGTTGCGCAGCATGATGCGGATGATTTCGCCGAAGCCCAGGGTCACGATGGCCAGGTAGTCACCCCGTAGCCTGAGCACCGGGAAGCCCAGCAAGCAGCCGAAGGTGGCGGCCATCAGCCCGGCGATCGGCAGCGCTGTCCAGAAGCCGAAACCGGCGTACTCGGCGAGCAGCGCGTAGGTGTAGGCACCCACGGCGTAGAAGCCGACGTAACCCAGGTCGAGCAGGCCGGCGAGGCCGACCACGATGTTCAGGCCGATGCCCAGCATCACGTAGATGAGGATCAACGTGGCGATGTCCACCGCCGCGCGGGAGCCGAAGAACGGCCAGGCCAGGGCGACCACGAACAGCGCCAGCATGATCCAGCGCTGCACGCTGGGCAGGGTCAGGGTGTCCTTGAGGTTCGCCGGAATGCTCGGCAGCGCGCCCTTGAGCTTTTCACCACCCATCAGACGATCACGCAGCACCAGATGCCAGATAAACAGCAGTGCAGCGGCGATGCCGATGGTCCACAGGGTTTGCGCGCTGGCGCCCTGTACCTGCAGGCTGATGCCGACGACGCTGAGCTTGAGGCCGAGAATCGGATAGGAAATCAGCAGCAGGAGAATACTGCTGAACAGGGCGGTCTTGAGGTTCTTGCTCATACCTTTTCAACCTCCGGACGGCCGAGAATACCGGTCGGGCGGAACAGCAGTACCAACACCAGCAGGCTGAAGGCCACGACGTCCTTGTACTGGTCACCAAAGATGTCGGCGCCGAAGGCTTCGGCCACGCCGAGTACCAGGCCGCCAAGCACGGCGCCCGGAATGCTGCCGATGCCGCCGAGTACCGCCGCGGTGAACGCCTTGATACCGGCCAGAAAGCCCAGGTGCGGGTTGATCACGCCGTATTGCATGCCCAGCAGCACCGCCGCGACGGCCGCCAGGGCGGCGCCGATGACGAAGGTCAGGGCGATGATGTTGTTGGTGTTGATGCCCAGCAGGTTGGCCATCTTCAGGTCTTCGGCGCAGGCGCGGCAGGCGCGGCCCAGGCGGGAGCGGGAGATGAACAGGGTCAGGCCGATCATGGTCAGGAAGGTGACCACGAAGATCAGCACCTGCATGTAGGAGATCACCACGCCGTTCATGGCGCTTTCGCCGAACACGAAGTTGCCGGGTAGCGGGTTGCTGATGGCCTTGTCCTTGGAGTCCTGGGAAAGCATTACGGCGTTCTGCAGGAAGATCGACATGCCGATCGCCGAAATCAGCGGGATCAGCCGGTTGCCGCCGCGTAGCGGCCGGTAGGCAACCCGTTCGATGCTGTAACCGAAAGCACTGGTGACGATGATGCTCGCCGCGAAGGCGCAGATCATGATCAGCGGCAGGCTGTCCAGGCCCATCATCGCCAGTAGGGTGATGGCAATGAAGGCGACGTAGGAACCGATCATGTACACCTCGCCGTGGGCGAAGTTGATCATGCCGATGATGCCGTAAACCATGGTGTAGCCAATGGCGATTAGGGCATAGGTACTGCCGACGGTCAGGCCGTTGAGCAGCTGTTGCAGGTAGTGATAAAGATCAGGCATTGCCTAACTCCTGGGTTTGCGCGCACGACAGCGCTTGTGGCGCAGCGCGAAACCGGGATTCTTTCTAATAAACAAAGCCCACTGCACGTGCAGTGGGCTTTAGGCTCAGGCGGGGGCTTTACTTGGCTTCGGACTTGGTGCCGTCCTGGTGCCATTCGTAGACCACGAAGTTGAAGTTCTTCAGGTCGCCTTTCTCGTCGAAACCGAGGGTGCCGGTCGGGGTTTCGAAGGTGTTGGCGCGCAGGGCTGCGGCTACTTCGGCGGTGTCGGTGCTGCCGGCTTTCTTGATGCCTTCGGCAATGACTTGAACGGCAGCGTAGGCCGGGAATACGAACGGACCGCTCGGGTCTTCGTTCTTGGCTTTGAACGCTTCAACCAGCGCCTTGTTCTTCGGATCCTGGTCGAAGGATTGCGGCAGGGTCACCAGCATGCCTTCGGAAGCCGGGCCGGCGATGGCCGAGATTTCCTTGTTGCCTACGCCTTCAGGGCCCATGAAGCGCACGTCCAGGCCTTTCTCCTTGGACTGACGCAGCAACAGGCCCAGTTCCGGGTGGTAGCCACCGTAGTAGACGAAGTCGATGCCTTGTTGCTTGAGCTTGGCGATCAGCGAGGAGAAGTCCTTGTCGCCGGCGTTGATGCCTTCGAACACGCCAACTTTCACGCCCTTGGATTCCAGGGTCTGCTTGACGGCACTGGCGATGCCTTCACCGTACTGCTGCTTGTCATGGATGACGGCGACGTTCTTCGGCTTGATGTGGTCGGCGATGAAGTTGCCGGCGGTCGGGCCCTGCAGGCTGTCCAGGCCGATGGTACGGAAGATCAGCTCGTAGCCACGGGCGGTGATTTCCGGGCTGGTGGCAGCCGGGGTGATCATCAGGATGCCTTCGTCTTCGTAGATGTCCGAAGCCGGCTGGGTGGAACTGGAGCACAGGTGGCCAACGACGAACTTGGCGCCATCGTTGACGATCTTGTTGGCAACGGCTACGGCCTGCTTGGGATCGCACGCGTCGTCGTAGACCACGCCTTCGAGTTGAGCACCGTTCACGCCGCCGGCCTTGTTGATCTGCTCGATGGCCATCTTGGCACCAACGAACTGCATCTCGCCGTACTGGGCTACAGCACCGGTTACCGGGCCGGCCATGGCGATCTTGATGGTATCGGCGGCGACCGAGTAGCTGGCGCAGCCAGCCAGGGCCATAGCGGCGAACAGCTTGGAAATCTGCTTAGTAGCGTTGTTCATAGTGCTCCACTCGTTGTGTTTTGTTGTAGTTCTGGTAGCCAAAGCAGCAGAACCGGAGTCGACTTCCGGCCAGATCCCCGGCAACTGTACCGATACAGTGTAGAGCGCAGATTTGCGCCTTGGAAAGTCGGCAGTCAAAAGAGATCGGTAAGAATGTCGCGTAATTGCAAGAAATGTATAGAAAAACGGCTAGTTCCTGACCGCCGGACGGTTGACACTCCCTTGCCTGTCAGCCGTCCGTCGTTATCATGGCGGCCGTCAAAAAACGGCCATTGAAATACGGAGCTGCCATGAACGAACAACCAAGCACCCTCTATGCCAAATTGCTCGGCGAAACGGCTCCCATCACCTGGCAAGAGCTGCAGCCGTTCTTCGCCCGCGGCTCGTTGCTGTGGGTGGACAGCGAGCAGGACCTGATCGAGGTAGCCGAAGCGGTTGCCGAAAATCGTCAGGAGGTAGTCGCCGCCTGGCTGGAGGCGGGGCGTGTCGCGGCATTGAGTGACTCCCGTGCCGAGGACCTGCTCAACCGCGATCCGTCCTTGTGGGCCGTGGTCGTTGCTCCCTGGGTACTGGTGCAGGAGCGCGCTGAAAAGAAGCACTGAGTTCAAATTGACGTATCAAGTGCTCTGCGATGGGTATTTACAGCGGCTCGCGTGTTTCGAATTTGCCCACTATTGGTGCTTGATGCGCTCCTTTATGGTGCGGCGGTGTTTTCGCATCATCCTGTGCCATGACTGTCTATGGTGAAGTGTCCAAAGTGGAGTGGCGCTTCGGTCAATCCTTCAGCACAGGAGGCAACATATGTTCGAGCCCGGCCATTTTCATCGCAGCAACAGCGTGGCAACCGCTGACATTCCCAACTACGCCATCGACCTGCATTACGACATTCGCCAGGATGCGGCCGAGGGGCCGATGCTGCACATGACCTTGAAGGGCGAGGTCAAGGGTACGGCCTTCGAAGAGTCCTTCGAGTTGCACCGCGACACCGCCTTCAACTTCGCCAGCGTGGTCAGTCGCCTGGCTCACAAGCATGGCCTACCGACCAATGTGGTGCTGATCGGCCACCAGCATGAGGAGTTCGACCAGATGTTCGAGGATATTCGTCATCGGCTCGATGCCCACAGTGGCGATCCGGTCGATCTCGATCATCTGCAAAAGGATGGCCTGTAAGAAGCTGTTCACGTTCTTTACTGCGCATAAAGCGGCAGCTACAAGACAGAAACGCTCGCCCAGCGATTGCGTGGGAGCGGTTTTAGCCGCGAGTTCTTTATGCTTGGCTGGCTAGGCAAAATCGAGGCTAAAGCGGATCGCTCCGGCCTCTCCCGCAAAAGCTCTGCCCACCAGCCGCTTTCGCCATTTGGCTGCCAAAATCGAAGAACCTGGGTTGAAAGATTATGAACAGGTTCCAAGGCCGCTCATCTATCGCCCATACCGAGCTATCGAGCGGGCAGCCCAGGGAGTCGTACATGAAGCTATCCGCCAACCTGACCATGCTGTTCACCGAGCGGCCTTTGCTCGAGCGCATCGTCGCTGCTGCGGCAGCGGGTTTCGACGGTGTGGAAATCCAGTTCCCCTATGAGGTGCCGGCGCTGCGCCTGAAAGACCAGCTGGAGCGGGCAGGGCTGCCGCTGGCGCTGATGAATTTTCCGGGCGGCGATTTTGTCCAGGGCGGCCCTGGGCTGGCAGCGGTGCCGCAGCGCCAGGATGCATTCGATAAAGCGTTGCAGGAAGCGCTGACCTACGCGGCCATGGTAAGGCCGAGCGTGATCAATGTGCTGCCCGGGCGGCTGGCCGACGATCTGAAGCGCGAGCAGGCACTGGACACCTTGGCCGGCAATATCCGTAAGGCGGCCGAGGCGTTCGGACTGCTCGGCATTGGCGTGGTCAGTGAGGCGATCAATCCCCTCGACATGCCGGGCTTTCTGGTCAACACGCCGCAGCACCTGCAGGCGCTGCTGGCTGCCGTTGACCACGACAATTTCCGGGCGCAGCTGGATATCTACCATATGGCCCGACAGGGCATCGATCCGGTGGCTGCTATCGACATGCTGGCCGGGCGAATCGGCCATGTGCAGTTCGCCGACTGCCCGGGGCGTGGTGCACCTGGCACGGGAGGCATCGATTTTACGGCTGTGCGCAATGCGCTGGAGAAGGCCGCTTACCACGGCTGGCTGGGCGCCGAGTACCGCCCCGCAGAGGGCGATACCCGTGCCAGCCTGAGCTGGATGACCGCGTGGCGGTCAGTTGACCAGGGGTGAGGTGGTGCTGACGGGCGCCAGCCTGAGCGCCTGGTTGTCATGTTTTGGCTGGGGCGGCGCGCTCTGCTGGTAAGCATGGCGCCACAGCGGGTGCTGCTCGGCCTGCTGCCACAGCTGCGCATGCAGGCGTGCCAGTAGAACCGGGTCGCTGAGCAGCGCCAGCTTGCGCTTGCCATCGAGCTTTTTCGGCCCCAGTTCCAGGGCTTCGTTCAGGGCACGCTGGCGAGCCTGTTCGAGCAGCGGCGCCTGGCCGTGACGCGCCGTGGCCATGGCACAGGCCAGGGCATTGGGGAAGGGCCGCAGCACTGCTTCGACAAAGCCGTTTTCCATCGCATGCTCACGGTTGTGCCGCGTGTAGGCGTAGGTGGAGAGCAGCTCCTGGGGTGGGTTGGATTCCTCGGGAATCAGGAACAGCTTGGCCTTCTTGCTACCCAGGCCCAGGCTCAGCCGGCTGGAGAATACCGACACCGGGATCGACAGCATCAGCGACACCACGATCGGTGACAGCCACCACAGGAAGTTCGGGTCGAGCCAGGCTACGCCGGCCATCCAGACCATGCCCAGCAATGCCTGCCAGCCATGACGGCGCGTGGCGTCACCCCAGGTGGTGATGCCATTGTCGCGCTGCGGGGAATTCCAGGTGGCGGACCAACCGAGGAACGCAGCGGTGACGAACATGGTGTGGAACAGCATGCGCACCGGCGCCAGCAGCACCGAGAAGAACATTTCCAGCAGCATGCTCAGCGTGACCTTGAAGGCGCCGCCGTAGGCCTTGGCGCCCTTGATCCAGATCAGGATCACGGCAAGCAGCTTGGGCAGGAACAGCAAGGTCAGGGTGGTGGAAAACAACGTCACCGCCAGCTGTGGATTCCAGCGTGGCCACACCGGGAACAGCTGGCCGGGCACCAGGAAGTACTGCGGCTCCATCAGTGTGTGAATGGCCAGCAGGGCGGTGGAGAGCAGCAGGAACATGAACCAAAGCGGCGCCGACAGGTAGGACATCACGCCGGTTAGGAACACCGCGCGGTGTACCGGGTGCATGCCCTTGACCAGGAACAGGCGGAAGTTCATCAGGTTGCCGTGGCACCAGCGGCGGTCACGCTGCAGCTCGTCGATCAGGTTGGGCGGCAATTCTTCGTAGCTGCCCGGCAGGTCGTAGGCGATCCATACGCCCCAGCCGGCACGCCGCATCAGCGAGGCCTCGACGAAGTCGTGGGACATGATCGCGCCGGCGAACGAGCCCTTGCCCGGCAGCGGTGCCAGGGCGCAGTGCTCGATGAACGGCTGCATGCGGATGATCGCGTTGTGGCCCCAGTAATGGGACTCACCAAGCTGCCAGTAATGCAGGCCGGCGGTGAACAGCGGGCCGTAGGCGCGGGTGGCGAACTGCTGCAGGCGTGCGTACAGGGTGTTCATGCCCGCGGCTTTCGGCGAGGTCTGGATGATGCCGGCCTGGGGGTTGGCTTCCATCAACCGCACCAGCTTGGTCAGGCATTCGCCGCTCATCACGCTGTCGGCGTCGAGTACCACCATGTAGCGGTAGTCGCCGCCCCAGCGACGGCAGAAGTCATCGATGTTGCCGCTCTTGCGCTTCACGCGGCGACGGCGACGGCGGTAGAAGATATTGCCGAAGCCCTTGGTCTCCTGGCACAACTCCAGCCAGGCACGTTGCTCGGCGACCGCGATGTCGGCGTCGCCGGTATCGCTGAGGATGAAGAAATCGAACTGATCGAGCTCGCCAGACGCTTTGACGGATTCATAGGTGGCGCGCAGGCCGGCGATAACCCGTGGTACGTCCTCGTTGCAGATCGGCATGATGATCGCGGTACGCGCCTTGGGGTCGATCGGCTCGTCGCCGGCGCTGCTGCCGGAGATACCGTAGCGGTCGTAACCGCGCATCAGCTCCCAGAAGCCCATCAGGGCTGTCCAGAAACCGGCCGATACCCAACAGAACAACAGGGAGAACAGCGCCAGGATGCTGCCTTGCACGACATAGGGCAGCACCTGGAAGAAGCTTTCCTGCCAGCCCTGCTCCATGACCTCCTGCAGGTTGATCAGCCCCCAGCCCTGATAGGGCAGGATACTGTTCATGTACCAGGTGGCAACGGCGGTCTGGCCGAGCATCAGTAATAGCAATACGTGCCGGCGCAACGAGCCGACCCGGCGCCAGCGCGCTGGCTCCAGCTCGCGCTTGGGCGGGCGTGGCGGATTGCGCTTGCCGAACAGCGAGCGCAGGCCACGGCTCAACAGGTTGGTGTGCCACGGCTCGGGGGTCATCTTGGTGCGATTGAGCGGCGGCGTGGCGCGCAGCACCGGCCGGCCGGCCGAATCCAGCGAAAGCAGGCCGGTGTCTTGCAGCGATTCACCTGCACCCAGCTCGATGCGTCGGGCGGCGGATTTGTGTACGGCCTCTTCGGCCTCTGCCGTCTGCACGCCGCCAAGGCGGCTGTGCAGTTCGCTGAAGTCGCGGCAATCGGCCAGCGCTTCACGCTCGGTGGCACTCAGCGGCAGGCTGTCCAGGTACTCGTCCAGGGCGGACTGCTCGGTGGTTTTCATTGGGCGGTAACCGTATTGGGCGGGAGTTGATAGCTCCAGGTCTCGCTGAGGGTCTTGTTACCCTCGACCAGAGCCGCGCGCATTTCTACCGCTTGCTTGGGATCCTTGACCTTGAAGCGCACCGTCATGCGCCAGCCTTTGGTGGCCTTGTTGTACTGCAGCCTGTTGTCCAGCACCTCGGCGTTGTCGTTGATGCTGAAGTTGCTGGCCACCGCCGCATCGGGCTTGAGGGCTTCCAGGGACGGACCTTGGAAATCCACCAGCAGGGCGATGCTGCCGTCGAGCTTGCGGGTCAGGTTGGGCTGCTTGACCTCACCGGCGCTGCGCATGGTCTGCTTGACCCAGGCGATGTCCTTGCCCAGCTGGGCGCGTTCGTCCTTGGTCCAGTGCATGCGGTAGTCGAACTGCATCGGCTCGCCCGGCTTGGGCTGCTCGTCTGGCGTCCAGAAGGCGACGATGTTGTCATTGGTCTCGTCCGGGGTGGGAATCTCCACCAGCTCGACCTTGCCCTTGCCCCATTCGCCCTTGGGCTCGATCCAGACGCTGGGGCGCTCTTCATAGTGATCGTCCAGGTCTTCGTACTGGGCGAAGTCGCGGCCACGCTGCAGCAGGCCGAAACCTTTCGGGTTCTCGACCTGGAAGGTGCTCACCGCCAGGTTCTGCGGGTTGTTCAGCGGGCGCCAGATGTGCTCGTCGCTGCCGGTGTGGATCGCCAGGCCGTTGGCGTCATGCAGGGCCGGGCGGTAGTTGGCCTTGGCCGAGCGCTGGTTGCTGCCGTACAGGAACATGCTGGTCAGCGGGGCCACGCCCAGCTTGGTGACGTTCTCGCGCAGGAAAACTTTTGATTGCACATCGACCACGGCGTCCTTGCCGGGGCGCAGGATGAAGCGGTAGGCACCGGTGGCACGGGGTGAGTCGAGCAGGGCGAAGATCACCAGGTGCTTGTCGCCAGCTTTCGGGCGCTCGATCCAGAACTCACGGAAATAGGGGAATTCCTCGCCGCTGGGCAGCGCGGTGTCGATGGCCAGGCCGCGGGCCGAGGTACCGTAGACCTGATCCTTGCCGACCACCCGGAAGTAGCTGGCGCCGAGCAGGCTCATGATCTCGTCGAGCTTGTCCTTCTCGTTGACCGGGTACATGACGCGAAAGCCCGCGTAGCCTAGGTCCTTGGTGGCGTCCTTGTCGACCTTCACCTCGCCGAAGTCGAAGCGCTCGGGGTCGTATTTGATCTCGTTGACGCTGGTGGCGGTCACTTCGTTGATCTTCACCGGGGTCTCGAAGTGCATGCCCTGGTGGTAGAAGCTCAGCTTGAAGGGCGTCTTGCCGTCGGCCCATTCGTACTTGTCTTCACGCGCCTTGATCTGCTGATAGTCCTTGAACGACAGGGTGCGCAGTTCGTTGGGCAGGTTGCTGGCAGGTGCCGCATAAGGTTTGTCCAGCAAGCCCTTGGCCTGCGAAGCCACGTCATCGAGCGAAAAGGCCAGCGCATGAACGCTGAACAGCGAGGTGGTACAGGCCAGGCACAGCGCAGCTGGCAGCATGCTGTGGCGGACAGATGCCTTGACGGTTTTGAGGATCACGGATCCCTCCAGAAAACAGTAAGAAACAGCGGCACGGTCGGCCGAACACCTCCTTCCGACCGTCGCTATTGCAGATGATTCCTGTGAATTTCCTTTCCTTTGGCTCAGCTTGTGCTACGCCGCACCGGCAGCCACTTGAGCAGCTGTTTGCGGGTCGGTACCACGGCGTTCTCCTGGGCCCACACGCAGAGGATCACCGTCAGCAGCAGGAACAGCGGGTAGAAGACGATCGACAGCTCCTGCTCGCCCGCCTGCACCGCGCACTGCGCCCAGTTGGCGAAGCAGTCGCCGGAGGCCACCCCGAGCACCTTTTCCGAGCGTGAGAACAGCGTGAAGGCCGGTACGTGCAGCACGAACAGCGGCAGCGAGGCGGCGCCCAGGCGTTGTGACCAGCGCCTAACCGATTCGCTGCCTGGCGAGGCTGCGAGCGCACAGATATAGATCAGCATGATCTGCGCCGGCAGCAGCAGGCCGTTGTGCAGCAGGTAGTACCAGAACTGCGGCCCTTCGATCAGCCAGGCGGTGCCGAGGAAACAGGCCAGCACCGCGGCGATCATCAGCCCGACGCCGCCAGCACCCGGCGTACGGCCGGCGTCCTGCAGGTCGCGGAACAGGCCGTAGGCGAGAATGCCGGCGAGAAACTCGGGCAGGCGCACCAGCGGGTTGCGGTGCAGGATGCCGGTGAACGGCATGCCGTAGTCACCGTTGAGAATCACCAGCACCGGGGGAATCAGGTAGATCAGGGTGATGATGCCCAGCCACAGCACCTTGTGCTTCAGGCGTGCCAGGCGCGGCGCCACGAAGGGAAAGGTGAGGTAGAAGAAGAACAGCGTGGAGATCGACCACAGCGGTGCGTTGAAGGTCAGGTAGAAGGGGTTCCAGGCCTGCAGCATCAGCAGTTGCAAAGCGCTGTTGAAGGCCAGCTCGCCGTTGCTCATGAAATGTTCGAGCGTGGCGCGCGAGATATCGGTCATGTCTTCGTTGGTGTCGTACACCACGAAGCGAATGCTGGCCTTGGTGTCGTCCGGCGGAATGCCCAGGTTGCTGATGACGAAGATCACCGAGATGGTCAGCAGCAGCGAAAAGATATGCAGCGGGTAGAGGTTGGCGAAGCGGCGGCTCCAGAAGCTCACTGCCGGCTCGCGCATCTGGCCGCGCTGGCAGTATACGTGGGCGAGCAGAAAGCCGGAGAGCACGAAGAAGGTACTGGTGGCGAAGAAGCCCGCGCCGCTGAGCTGCTTGATGATTGGCAACTGCTGTTCGGGGTAGTTGTGCAGGGTGTGGAAGACCACGATGTACAGGCCGAGTATGAAGCGCAGCCACTCGAGCCCGATGAAGTGTTCCTTGTCGGTGCGGGGCATCCCCGTTCTCCTTATATCGACTATCGCCCCGGCACGGATCGACCTGCACAGGCGAGCCTCACGGCAGCCGGGTCAGGTTCTGACAGCAGCATTCGGGTTTCGATCTATCGAATTGCCAGCAGGGCGGCAGCGGAGCAATGACGGGCTGCCAGGCCTGGCAGCCCGTCATTGGGACGATCAGTCGAACAGCACCTTGGCGACATCGCTGAAGCGTTTAGCGAAGTGCACGGTGATGCCCTGCTTGAGGTACTCCGGCAGTTCCTGATAAGAACCGCGGTTGGCCTCGGGCAGGATCAGCTCGTGAATCTTCTGCCGGCGCGCGGCGATCACCTTCTCGCGCACGCCACCGATGGCCAGCACCTGGCCGGTCAGGGTCAGCTCGCCGGTCATCGCCACGCCCTTCTTCGGCACCTGGTTGCGGGCCAGGGAGAGCAGGGCGCTGGCGATGGTGACGCCGGCGCTCGGGCCATCCTTGGGCGTGGCGCCTTCCGGCACGTGCATGTGCACGAAGGCCTGGTCGAAGAAGGTCGGGTCGCCCTTGTAGGTCTTCAGGTTGGAACTGACATAGCTGTAGGCGATCTCCGCCGATTCCTTCATCACCTCACCAAGCTGGCCGGTGAGCTTGAAGCCGCGGTTCAGGGTGTGGATGCGCGTGGCCTCGATCGGTAGCGTGGCGCCGCCCATGCTGGTCCAGGCCAGGCCAGTGATCACGCCGACGCCGGACAGCACCTGTTCGCTGCGAAACACCGGCATGCCCAGGTAACCTTCCAGGTCCTTGGCGGCGATCTTCACCTTGCTTTGCGGGTCTTCGAGCAGCTTGACCACCGCCTTGCGCACCAGCTTGCCGAGCTGCTTTTCCAGCTGGCGCACGCCGGCTTCGCGGGCATAGCCTTCGATCAGGGCGCGCAGGGCGCTGTCGCTGATCGACAACTGCTTGGCCGAGACGCCGGCCTTGTCCAGTTGCTTGGGCCACAGGTGACGCTTGGCGATGGCCAGTTTCTCCTCGGTGATGTAGCCGGACAGGCGAATCACTTCCATACGGTCGAGCAGCGGCCCGGGAATCGAGTCCAGGGTGTTGGCGGTACACACGAACAGCACCTTGGAGAGGTCCAGGCGCAGGTCCAGGTAGTGGTCGAGGAATTCGACGTTCTGCTCGGGGTCGAGGGTTTCCAGCAGCGCCGAGGCCGGGTCGCCCTGGAAGCTGCTGCCCATCTTGTCGATCTCGTCGAGCATGATCACCGGGTTCATCACCTCGACATCCTTGAGCGCCTGCACCAGCTTGCCGGGCAGGGCGCCGATGTAGGTGCGGCGATGCCCCTTGATCTCGGCCTCGTCACGCATGCCGCCCACCGAGAAACGGTAGAACGGCCGGCCCAGGGATTCGGCGATGGACTTGCCGATGCTGGTCTTGCCCACGCCCGGCGGGCCGACCAGCAGCACGATGGATCCGGCGATCTCGCCCTTGAAGGCGCCAACGGCGAGGAACTCGGTAATCCGCTCCTTGATGTCGTCCATGCCGGCATGGTGGTCGTCGAGCACCTTGCGGGCATGCTTGAGGTCGAGCTTGTCCTTGCCAACCACGCCCCAGGGCACGCTGGTGGCCCAGTCCAGGTAGTTGCGGGTGACGGCGTATTCCGGTGAGCCGGTTTCCAGCACGGAGAGTTTGTTCATCTCCTCGTCGATGCGCTTGCGCGCCTGCTCGGGCAGGGTCTTGCCCTCCAGGCGCCCGCTGAACTGCTCGGCGTCGGCGCTGCGGTCGTCCTTGGTGATGCCCAGTTCCTGCTGGATGATCTTCAGCTGTTCCTTGAGGAAGAACTCGCGCTGGTGCTCGCCCACCGAGCGGTTCACCTCGTCGGAGAGCTCGTTCTGCAGCCGCGCGACCTCGACTTCCTTGCGCAGCAGCGGCAGGACCTTTTCCATGCGCTTGAGAATCGGCACGGTGTCGAGCACTTCCTGCAGCACCTTCGATTGCGCGGTGGTCAGCGCGGCGGCGAAGTCGGTGAGCGGCGAGGGGTCGTTGGGGCTGAAGCGGTTGAGGTAGTTCTTCAGCTCCTCGTTGTACAGCGGGTTGAGCGGCAGCAGCTCGCGAATCACGTTGATCAGCGCCATGGCGTAGGCCTTGACCTCGTCACGCGAGTCATTGGCATTGCGCGGGTAATCCACCTCGGCCAGGTAGGGCGGGCGATGATGCTTGAGCCAGCCACGGATACGCACGCGGGTCAGGCCCTGGGCGACGAACTGCAGCTTGCCGTCGTCGTTGCTGACATGATGCACACGCACCACGGTGCCGTGTTCGGGCAGGCTGGAGGTATCGAAATGGCGGGGGTCGGTGACCGGCTTGTCGACGTAGAACAGGGCCAGGGTCTTGTGCTCGGTCTTGCTGACCAGCTCCAGGGTTTCCGCCCAGTGCTCTTCGTTGACGATCACCGGCAGCACCTGCGCCGGGAAGAAGGGGCGGTTGTGGATCGGAATCACATAGAGTTTGTCCGGCAGGTTCTGGCCGGGCAGCATCAGGCTGTGGCTGGTCTGCTCCGAAGCGATTTCGATATCGTGCGGGTCGTTCATGCGGCACCTGTCCATTGACGTTGTGACTTAGATGGGGCGCCGCCGGCTTTTTTCAACATTTATTCATGTGTCAGGCGTTTCGCTTGCCAGCCCTGGCAGGCCTGCGGTTTTCCCGCCTTCAGGCCTCCTGTCGCCACCCATACAGTTTTACCCGGCAACGCGGTAGAGTGCGCGCTTCGCCCACCGAGTCTCGACTCATGCTCAACGCCCGCCTCATGCGCCTGGACGATCAGGCCAACGAACATACCCACGACCACCATCAGTTGGTGATGTCGGTGTCCGGGCGTGCCGAGTTCGAGGTGGTGGGGCGTGGCGGTGAGGTATGCCGCATGCGTGCCTGCCTGGTACCGGGCGATGCCGACCACCAGTTCGCCGGTATCGGCGACAACCGCATGCTGATCGTCGACCTCAACGAGCAGGACATGAGCAGCGAAGACCTGCAACTGCTCGGCCACCTGTTCGACACCCCACGCTACCCGCAGCTCGACGCCGACTTCCAGCACCTGCTGTGCTACGCCGGCGCCGAGCTGGAGCGCTACGGCAGCGACCCCTTGCTGGCCCGCTCGCTGGGCGGCGTGCTGCTGCGCGCCCTGCACCTGCGGCTGTTTGGCGAGCCGTCCGTTCGCGGCCACGGCTCGCTGGACGTGCAACGCCTGGACGGTTATATCGCCGACAACCTGGCGCGGCGCATCAGCGTGGCCGAGCTGGCCCATGTCGCCTGCCTGAGCCCGAGCCACTTCCACGCGCAGTTCAAGGACAGCGTCGGCCTCACGCCCCACCAGTACCTGCTCAAGGCGCGCCTCGATCGCGCCACCCGCTTGTTGCGTGGCAGCGGGCTGCCGTTGGTGCGCATCGCCGAGGAGTGCGGCTTCTCCAGCCAGAGCGCACTGACCACCGCCATGCGCCGCTACCTGGGGCTCACGCCAAAGCGTCTGCGCGGCAGCGAGTAAGCCCCCAGGGCCGCGCTTCGCGGCCATTTTGCCCCGATAGTGGCGTTTTGACTTTTTTCGTCGCTATAAAAGCTCGAACTTATCGCCGGGGACGGCTAATCTTTCTGCAGACCTTCCTGATCCCGCGAAGAGGCCCGTGCGGCCTCGCGGCAGGGCTGAGCGGCCCTTGACGAGCTTCTATGACCAAACGTTTGTTCCTCGCGGCACCTCTTTACCTGATCGGCGCGCTGGGCCTCGTCGAGGCCGCCAGCCTGCAGGGCGATGTGGTGGATGCCAAGGGCGCTCCGCTGGGCAATGCCGTGGTGACGCTGCAGGGCCCGGCAGGTGGCGTCGCCGCGCCCGGCACGGCGGTGATGGACCAGCAGGAGATGCGTTTCGTGCCCAGTGTGCTGGCCGTGCGCACCGGCACTGCAGTGACCTTTCCCAATCGCGACGACATTCGTCATCAGGTTTATTCGTTTTCGCCGGCCAAGCGCTTCGAGCTGCGTCTGTACCAGGGGACGCCCAGCGAACCGGTGATGTTCGACAAGCCCGGCCTGGTGGTACTGGGCTGCAATATCCACGACTGGATGGTGGGCTACATCTATGTCACCGATGATCCCTGGTTCGCGGTCAGCGACGCCGGGGGCAAGGTCAGCTTCGACAACCTGCCGGCTGGCGACTACCGCGTGACCCTCTGGCATTCGGCGCTGCCCGACATGCAGCCGCACCAGGGCGAGGCGTTGAAGGTCGAGGGCGCCGCGGCGCAGCGCTTCGCCCTGCCGGTCGAGGCCGCCGGTGAAGCCGAGCCACCGGGCGCGCCGCCCAGCGCCTTTGGCGATGCCTTCAAGAAAGCCGTGGAACATGGTTCGCACTAGCTTCCAGGCGCGTATCGCCAGTGTGCTGATCCTGCTGTTGCTGGTGGTGATCGGCGCGCTGTATTTCGCCGTGCAGGCGGCCACCACTGCCTCGATCCGCACCCAGGCGCGCGAGCAACTGGAGGTGGGTACCGGCGTGTTCGGGCAACTGCTCGACGTCCATGCCCGGCAGTTGCGTGATGCGGTACAGGTGCTGACCAGCGATTTCGGTTTCCGCGAAGCGGTGGCCAGTGGCGACGAGGCGACCATCCGCTCGGCGCTGTTCAACCATGGCGCGCGAGTCAATGCCGGCCTGGTGATGATGTTCGACATGGACGGCAAGTTGACCGCCAGCACGTTGGCGCCGCTCTCGGTGGCGCAGGCCGAGCGGATCAACCGGCAACTCAGCGAGCATGGGCAGAGCCTGCTGATGCCGGTCGATGGCCGCATCTATCTGCTGGTGCAGGCCACCGTCAATGCGCCGGTGCCGATTGCCCGGCTGGTGACGGGGTTCGCCATCGACGAAGGTTTCGCCCGCGAACTGAACCAGCTGACTCACCTGGAATTGACCCTCACCGGCAGCCTGGAAGGCCAGCCGGACGTGCGCGTGAGCACCCTGCCGGACATGCCGATGATCACCTTCGACGGCGACAGCGGCGAGGTCATGCATGGTGACGAACCCTTCCTGGTGCAACGCCTGGTAATCGCCAGCGGCGACGGTTTCCGCGTGCAGGCGCTGTTGCAGCGTTCCCTCGAACAGGCCCGTGGCTCGGTGGCCGCTCTCAACAGGCAGATTCTGCTGATCGCCGTGGCCGCCCTGGTGGCCTCCCTGCTCGGTGCGCTGTTGCTGGCGCGCAGCCTGTCGCGGCCAATCCGCCTGCTGGCCGGTGCGGCCCAGCGTGTTGGCCAGGGCGACTACGACGTGCCCCTGGCCCTCGACCGCTCCGATGAACTCGGCAGCCTGGCCAGCGCGTTCCAGAGCATGCAGCAGGGCATTGCCGAACGGGAACGGCAGCTGGCCCACAATGCCCTGCATGATCCGCTGACCGGTCTGCCCAATCGCAACCTGGCCCTCGAGCGCCTGAGCAGTGCGATCATGGCCCGGCGGCATATCGCCTTGCTGTACCTGAGCATCGGCAACTTCCGCACGGTCAGCGAAAGCTGCGAGGCAGGGGGTGGTGATCGCGTCATGCAACAGCTGGCCTCCCGCCTGCAGGCGGCGCTGCGTCCCTCCGACAGCCTGGCACGGCTGCACGGTGACGAGTTCGTGCTGCTGCTCGATGGTGCCGACGTCGACAGCGCGGTGGCCACCGCGGACCGGGTTCAGCAACTGTCCATGAAGCCTTTTCGTATCGACAACGTGGACATTGCCCTGGATTGCCGTATCGGCATCGCCGGCTACCCCAGCGATGGGGTGACGCCTGAAGAGCTGCTGCGCCGCGCCAGCATCGCCATGCAGGACGCCGGCCACCTGGCCGGTCGCATCCAGGTCTACGAGAGCGGCCGCGATGCCGCCCTGCAGCGCCAGGTGCAACTGATCCGCGACCTGCGCCGCGCCGCCCAGCGTGAAGAACTGCTGCTGCACTACCAACCCAAGCTGGATATCCGCACGCCGACGCGCCTCCAGGCCGAAGGCCTGCTGCGCTGGCAGCATCCAGAGTTCGGCATGGTGTCGCCGGGCGAATTCATCCCGTTGGCCGAGCGCACCGGCAGCATCCAGACCCTGACCGCCTGGGTGATCGAGGAGGGCGTGCGGCAGTTGCAGGCGTGGGGCCAGCGTGGCCAGGTGGTGCAGCTGTCGCTGAACATCTCCACCGAGGATCTGGTCGATGCCGAGCTGCCCGCTCGCGTCGGTCGGTTGCTGGCGCATTATCAGGTTCCCGCCTCGCAGCTGATCTTCGAAATCACCGAGAGCGGCGTGATGCTCAATCCGGCCGTCGCCCTACAGGTACTCCACGGGCTGCGCGAGAAAGGTATCGGCCTGTCGGTGGACGACTTCGGCACCGGCTACTCTTCATTGGCACAGCTCAAGCGCATGCCGGTGCAGGAGTTGAAGATCGACCAGTCCTTTATCCGCGAGCTGGACGACACCAGCGAAGACGCGGTGATCGTGCGCTCGACCATCGAGATGAGCCACAGCCTGGGCCTCAAGGTGGTGGCCGAAGGCGTCGAACTGCAGCGCAGCCTGGACCTGCTCGACCGCTGGCAGTGCGACAGCGTGCAAGGCTACCTGATCAGCCGGCCCCTGACCGCGCAGGCGTTCGAGGCCTGGATGCAGCGGCCGTCAACCTCTTCCGTTTCCCTGGTGCATTGACCATGTGGCTATCGCAACTGACCGGCGCCCTGCTGCTGGGTATGTTCACCTCGGCCGCCCTGGCCGGCGAGGGCCGCTTGCTGGCCACGGGCGGCGCCAGCAGCCTGGAGGGCGCTGCCGGTGGCGGCATCACGCCCTGGGCGGTGCTGGCCGGCTATGGCGAGAAGGGCGAATGGGGCACCGACGTGTTCGCTACCCGGGTGGAAACCGGTGACTACCGCCTGGACGTGGCCGGCATGGCCGTGGCCTACGACAACCGCATCGAGCTGTCCTACGCGCGCCAGCGTCTTGACCTGGGCAACCTGGCGCGCAACCTGAGCCTGCCGGAAAACAGCCTCAGCCAGGACATCTTCGGCCTCAAGGTGCGCCTGTTCGGCGATCTGATCTACGACCGGCTGCCCCAGGTTTCCCTGGGGATCCAGCACAAGCGCCAGAAGGACTTTCTGATTCCCAGCCTGGTCGGTGCCCAGCGTGACGAGGACACCGAAGGCTACCTGACCGCCAGCCGGCTGATCCTTGGCGGCGCCTTTGGCTACAACCTGCTGCTCAATGGTGGCGTGCGCTACAGCCGTGCCAACGAGCTGGGCCTGTTGGGTTTCGGCGGCGACCGCCGTGACCGCCGCTCGGTGCTCAAGGAGGGCTCCCTGGCCGTGCTGCTCAACCGCCAGTGGGCCGTGGGTGTCGAGTACCGGGAAAAACCGGACAACCTCAATTTCGCCGGCGAAAGCGACTGGGCCGACCTGTTCGTCGGCTACTTCCCCAACAAGCACCTGGCCATCGTGCTGGCCTACGCGCGCCTTGGCGAGATCGCCACGCTGGACAACCAGGATGGCGCCTACCTGTCCGTGCAGGGGAGTTTCTGAGCATGCTGCGTTCCCTGTGCACCGCACTGCTGGCGCTGGTACTGATCGGTTGCGCGCAGCAGCCGGGCAAGGACGACAGCCTGTACCGCGACCTCGGCGAGAAGCCCGGCATCACCCGCATCGTCGAAGGCATGCTGCTCAACGTGGCAGGCGACCCGCGCATCGTGCAGTTCTTTGCCAGGGTGGATATCGCCGGGCTGCGGGACAAGCTGGTCGACAAGTTCTGCGTGATCGCCGGCGGGCCCTGCGTTTATACCGGCGATACGCTCGAGGAAAGCCACAAGGGCCAGAACCTGACGCCCAGCCACTTCAACGCCCTGGTCGAGAACCTGCAGGCGTCGATGGACAGCCAGGGCGTGCCGACGCCCGTGCAGAATCGCCTGCTGGCGCGCCTGGCCGCCCTGCGCGGGCAGGTGATCGAGAAGTAGAGCGGCTGCGCCGATGACGAAACGCGGCCAAGCGGGTAGAGTCGCCGGCTGTCCCTGAGCCTCCAGCCGCGAGCCGACCATGTCCATCACCTGGCACTGCAAACACCACACCGAACTGACCAAGACCGAGCTGTACGCCGCGCTGGCGCTGCGTACCCAGGTGTTCGTGGTCGAGCAGAATTGCCCGTATCTGGAAGTCGATGGCCGCGACCTGGAGGGCGATACCTGCCACCTGCTGGGCTGGCGCGGTGAGGAGCTGGTGGCCTACCTGCGCCTGCTCGACCCGGCCCTCAATGACGGCGAAGTGGTCATCGGCCGCGTGGTCACCGCACCCAGCGCCCGCGGCACCGGGCTCGGCCACGGCATGATGGAGCAGGCCCTGCTGGCCTGCGGGC
Source organism: Pseudomonas sp. URMO17WK12:I2 (assembly GCF_003253735.1). Taxonomy (GTDB): domain Bacteria; phylum Pseudomonadota; class Gammaproteobacteria; order Pseudomonadales; family Pseudomonadaceae; genus Aquipseudomonas. Next base: position 76,939 of record NZ_QKYW01000005.1, read on the forward strand.
TGCGCTGGCCGGGCCTGCCGGTGTACATGTCTGCCCAGGCGCACCTGCAGGGTTATTACGGCCGCTACGGGTTCGTGGCCGCCACCGCCGAATACCTGGAAGACGATATCCCCCACGTCGGTATGCGTCGCACGCTGTAAGCGACAGCGCTACGGCACGATCTGGTACGCCAGACTTACCTTGTGTGTGGCGCTGGGAATGTGGGAGCGCGGCATGCGCGCGAAAAGCTCACGGGCATGGCCCGTTCCCACAGGACTGAGTGCGCCAGGCGTCCTCGCCCGTTCCCACACCTTATGAAGTCACCACCATGTAGGATGGGCGAAGCCCATCAAAACTGCCGAGCTACAAGAACAACCCACTGCAGCCAGCAGGATGGGCGAAGCCCATCAAAGCCGCAGCCGAACCACAACCGCTCAATACCTGCCTCAATGAAAATCCCGGCTACGCACATCCAGCCCCACTAGCCAGTCGGTCAGGTCGACCAGTCGCCCGGCGATCACGTGTTGCACGCCTTTGGTCGCTTCCAGGTGGCCATCGATACGCAACAGCCGCGACTGCAGCAGCGTCTTGCGCTGGCGCTCGGCCAGCTCCAGGCGTACCAGCACGTTGATCATGCCGAACTCGTCTTCCAGGGTGACGAAGGTTACGCCGCTGGCCGTCTGTGGGCGCTGGCGGCCGATTACCAGGCCGGCCACGCTGACCATTCGCCCAGGCTCCACGGATTCCAGTTCACGGCGGCTGCGGCAGCGGGCGGCCCTGAGCTTGCTGCGCAGCAGCGCCAGCGGATGGGGGCCGAGGGTGGTACCCAGGGTCGCGTAGTCGGTCAGCAGGTTTTCGCCAACGCTGGGGCGCGGCAGGCTGATGGCGACCTCCTGCTGTGCCGGCAGACTGGCGAACAGCGGCAGCTGCGGTTCCACCCCGGCGATGGCCCAGCGCGCCTGGTGGCGATGGCCTGCCAGGGCCTGCAGGGCGCCGGCATCGGCCAAGCGTGTGCGGGCATTGCCGTCCAGGCGAGCACGCTGGCAGAGGTCGGCGATATCGCTGAACGCCGCCTGCTCGCGGGCCGTGGCAATGCGTAGCGCCGCGTCTTCGCGAAAGCCCTTGACCAGGCACAGCCCCAGGCGAATGGCCGGTTGCGGCTTGCCGATATCTTCCAGGGTGCACTCCCAGGCGCTGTGGCGTACATCCACCGGGTGGATGCGCAAACCATGACGGCGGACGTCCTGCAGCACCTGGTCGGGATTGTAGAAACCCATCGGCCAGCTGTTGATCAGGGCGCAGGCGAAGGCTGCCGGCTCATGGCACTTGAGCCAGCAGCTGGCGTAAGTGAGCAGGGCGAAGCTGGAGGCATGGGACTCGGGAAAACCGTAGCTGCCGAAGCCCTTGATCTGCTCGAAGATGCGCGCGATGTAGGCGGGCTCGTAACCCTTCTCGAGCATGCGCTTGGTCAGCCGCTCGCGGTGCGGCTCCAGGCCGCCATGGCGCTTCCAGGCGGCCATGGCGCGGCGCAGTTCGTCCGCTTCGCCTGGGGTGTAATCGGCGGCGATGATCGCCAACTCCATCACCTGCTCCTGAAACAGCGGCACGCCCAGGGTGCGCTCGAATACAGGCACCAGTTCTTTGGAGGGGTAGGTAACTTCTTCTTCACCGGTGCGGCGGCGCAGGTAGGGGTGCACCATATCGCCCTGGATCGGCCCCGGCCGCACGATGGCCACCTGGATCACCAGGTCATAGAAGGTCTTTGGCCGCAGGCGCGGCAGCATGGCCATCTGCGCGCGGGATTCGATCTGGAACACGCCCAGGGTGTCGGCGCGGCTGATCATCTGGTAGGTGGCCTTGTCTTCGCTCGGCAGGCTGGCCAGTGTCCAGCGTTTGCCGCGGTAGGCGGCCAGCAGGTCGAAGCAGCGGCGCAGGGCGCTGAGCATGCCGAGGGCCAGCACATCGACCTTGAGCAGGCCGACGGCGTCGAGGTCGTCCTTGTCCCACTGGATCACGGTGCGCTCGGCCATGCTGGCATTTTCCACCGGCACCAGGGTGTCGAGGGGCGTCTCGGAAATCACGAAGCCGCCAGGGTGCTGGGAAAGATGGCGGGGAAAGCCGATCAGCTCGCCGGCCAATACCAGCACGCGGTGCAGCACCTTGCTCTGTGGGTCGAAGCCGGCTTCGCGCAGGCGCTCGGCATCCGGGATGCGATCGCTCCAGCGACCGCAGCAACCGGCCAGGGCGTTGATCTGATCCGGCGGCAGGCCCAGGGCCTTGGCCACGTCACGGATCGCCCCGGCGCCATGGTAGGTGCTGACCACCGCGGTTAGCGCCGCCCGCTCGCGGCCGTAACGACGGAACACGTACTGGATGACTTCCTCGCGGCGGTCGTGCTCGAAATCCACGTCGATATCCGGCGGCTCATTGCGCTCGCGGGACAGGAAACGCTCGAACAGCAGGCGGCTGCCCTTGGCCATCGGGTTGAGTTCGGTGATGCCCAGGGCGAAGCACACCGACGAATTGGCCGCCGAGCCACGCCCCTGGCAGAGAATCGACTGCTCGCGGGCGAAGCGCACGATGTCGTGCACGGTGAGGAAGTAGCTTTCGTATTCCAGCTCGCAGATCAGCGCGAGCTCTTTGTCGATCTGCTTGCGTACTTCCTCGCTAATGCCGCCCGGCCAACGCCAGCGGATGCCGTCCTCGACCAGTTGGCGCAGCCAGGAACCGGCGTCATGGCCCGCCGGCACCAGCTCGTTGGGATACTGATACTTGAGCTCATCGAGATCGAACCGGCAGCGCTCGGCGATGCGCAGGGTTTCGGCGAGCAGCTCGGGTGGATACAGCTCGGCCAGCTCTTCACGGCGGCGCAGATGCCGCTCGCCATTGGCGAACAGGTGGGCGCCGGCTTCGGCTACCGGCAGGTGGTAGCGGATGGCGGTCATGCAATCCTGCAGGGCGCGGCGGCCACGGGCATGCATGTGCACGTCGCCACAGGCCACGGCGGAGATGCCCAACTGCCGGGCCAGGCCCAGGCCATGCTGCAACAACGCCACATCGTCCGCGCCACGGTGCAATTCCACGCCCAGCCACAGGCGCTCGGCAAAGCGCTCGCGCAACCAGGCACCGGCCATGGCGTCGTCGTCCGGCCCTGGCAGCCAGATGGCCAGCAACCCGTCCGGCTCCACGGGCAGATCCTCGTCGCGCAGGATGTAGTGGCCCTTTTCCGCGCGCCGTCGGGCCCGGGTGATCAGCGCGCACAAACGCTGGTAACCGGCGAGGTTCTCGACCAGCACAACCAGCCGGGCGCCGTTCTGCAGCCTCAGCTCGCTGCCGACGATCAGCTTCACCTCGTGCTCCTTGGCGGCCTGCCAGGCCCGCACGATGCCGGCCAGGGTGCATTCGTCGGTGATCGCCAGGGCACCATAGCCGAGCAACTTGGCGCGCTCGAACAGCTCGGCAGCGCTGGAGGCCCCGCGCTGGAAACTGAAGTTCGACAGGCAGTGCAGTTCGGCGTAGCCCGGCAGGCTCATGCGAACCAGCCGTGCAGCCGCAGCGGGCCGTCTTCGCCGACGCTGCGAAAGGCCCAGCCGCGCTGGCCGCTGCGGGTTTCGATCAGGTAGTAGTCGCGGCGCACGTCCTCACCATCCCACCAGCCGGACTCGATGCGCTCCGGGCCGCTGAGAATATGCAGCGGCTCGCGCAGCACCTGCGGCTCCGGCAGCAGCCAGCTGGGCCGCGCGCCGCTCGGGCTGGGCAGTGCAACGCGGCTGGTATCGGTGCGCCAGGCCTTCTCCGGGCGGTGATCGGCATGGGCGGCCAGGCCTTGCACGGCGTCGTCACCCAGACGCGCACGCAGGCGTTCACGCAGCTGCTCCCAGCCCAGGGTTTGCTGCGGGCGATCCTCGAACAGTGCCTGGTGCTGCGGCACGAAGGTCGGCAGGTCGCGGGCCACCAGGCGCAGCGCCAGCACCGGGGATGGCAATTGCAGCTGTTCCAGGCGGCCGCGGGTGAACTCCAGCAGCATCGCCGCCTCCCGTTCGGCGCTGAGCAGGCCGACCGGCAGCAGGCTGTCGTCACCGTCACGGTGTTCCAGGTGCAGCACGAAACGCTGCACGCCACAGTCCCGGCCCGCCAGGTAGGCGGCCAGGTCCGCGATCAGGCGGCGCAGTGGAAACAGCAGGGCCTGGGTCGACTCCACTTCGAAGTGCAGCTCCAGCCGGCTGTCGAACACATCCGGCGGGCGGTAGTAATCGAGCGCCAGCGGGCGCAGGCCCATCAGGGTATCCAGGCCAGCCAGCAACTCGGGCGGGAAGCGCCGCGCCAGGCTGTCGCGGGGCAGCGCCTGCAGCTGGCGCACCTGGCGCAGGCCCATGCGCGCCAGCGCCGTGACCAGTTCTTCGGGCAGGCCGATGCGCTCCAGTGGCATGGCCGCCAGGCGCTCGCGCAGGGCCTGCTCGTCGGTGATCGCCAGGCCATCGTGCAGGTTGGCGAGCATGCGCGCTGCGGCCGGGTGGTGCGCCAGGGTGATGCGATGGCGAAAGCCCAGGGCCGTCAGCTCCTCACGCAAGCGTGCCTCGAAGCGCGGCCAGGGGCCGAACAGGGACAGGCTCGATTGCACCTCGAGCAACAGGCAGCGCGGGTAATGCAGGCTGACCTGGGAGCTGAAGCCGTAGGCCCAGGCAGCCAGGAAACTGCTCCAGCGCTCGATGTCGGCGGGCTCGTACTCGGCGCTGGCGAACGCACAGTTCAAAGATTGCGCGGCGGTCAGCGTCAGCCCGGGGCGCAGGCCGAGTGCCCGGGCGGGCTGATTGACCGCCTGCAACACGCGCCGCTGGGGCGTGCCGCTGAGCAGTACCAATGGCGTGTCATGGTCCTCACGGCCACGCAGCACGCCGTCCATGGCCAGTTGCGGCAACAGGATGCAGGCCCAGCGCATCTCAAAGGCCCCAGGCGCTCAAGGCAAACACCCGCGCTGGCGGCTGCCCACCTCGGCACTTGAGCACCCGCACTTGCGCGGGGTGCGCTTCGATGGTCAGGCGCAAGGCGGCTGGTGAGGGGTTACGCGCCTCGTGCAGTGGGCGGTAGGCGAAGGCCAGGGTCTGCCCGGTTTCCGCGGCGATCTGCAGGCGGCGCAGGGCGCGGTCATCGGCACGCTGCGGCCAGAGCACCACGGCGCCGCAACTGCCCGAGCGCAGGCACTGCTCGGCCGCCCACAAGGCATCCCGTGCGCTCGCCTGGATCAGCGTCAGCTGCTTCAGCTCCACCCCAGCCGCCAGCCAGGCGCTGGGGTAGGGCAGGTAAGGCGGCGCGATCAGCACCACCCGCTCCCCGGCAGCGCTCAGGCGCGCCAGCGTGGCCAGCACTACACGCAACTCGCCAATGCCCGGCGCCTCGACCAGCAGCTCGCTCAACGCCGCTTCCGGCCAGCCACCGCCTGGCAGCGAGGCATCCAGCACCGCATTGCCCGTGGGCTGGTGGCCACTGGGCGCGACAATGCCCTGGCCACGCCAGATACGGCGTTCATTGAGCAGATGATCGATAGCGACGACGGAAGACATGGCAGGCAGAGGGCAAGAAAAATACTGTTTAAATGTACAGTATTTTACCTTGCCGACAAGGTGCTATCCGTCGAGTGGACAAGGCACGGTGCTGGCTGCACGGCTCCTCTGGCGGCTGTCTTCGGGCGCACAGGCCCGAGGCAGAGGGCCATGGAGCACCGAATCCAGCGCGCCAATCAGCCCATGCAGCCCAGTCGTTACCCCGCAAATGAGCCAAGCATTTGATAGCACGCGAAAAAAATTACGCGATGGGCTTCGCCAAAGCGAAATCTGCTGATATCATGCGCGCCGCCTGGGAAGATGCCGGAGTGGCCGAACGGGACGGATTCGAAATCCGTTGTATCAGCGATGGTACCTAGGGTTCAAATCCCTATCTTCCCGCCATATCTCAAGCCTGAGCCCCTGAAACTCCTGGAGTTTCGGGGGCTTTTGCTATCTGCGGCATGCAATGTGTCGAAAACAACTACTTACCCAAGCTTGCATACTTCATTTCTTAGGGACGAGCGCTGATGGCTGGCGAAACGGAGTTCAAAGGCAGAAAACTGACCATCCTGCGTCTGGTTGCAATGGCGATGCTCTTAGGGTGTGCCAATCATGCCTATGAAGGTTATGAATCCGGCACAATTGCGGTCGGGGCAGGAAGACATTCTCTGGTGATGGCCGGTGACGGTCTTTGGCTTGGCTATTTGTTTCTACTGTCGACAGCGATGGTTTCTAGCTTGCTGATATTTGCGAATCACAGAGAAACCAAAGCCTTTGGTCGAGCTGCGAAGGTGGCTGGCATGGCATGGTTTGCAACATTGGGTGCCTGTGTGCTGCAACAATACTAGTGACCCAGCATATCCGTATTAAGTGACAATATTGCAGTCCACCATGTGCCTACCACCGGCGATCACCGAATGCTAAATCGTTACCCAAAACAGACACGAGCCAGAAAGGGCTTTGCATTGGTCGGCCTCATCTTTCTAGTTTTTGGCCTGATTATGTGGGTAGCTGGATCTGTAGTAGGGACATGCATCGGGGTGCTATTTGGAGCTGCCCTGCTAGTGCCACCTGTGTTCATGAGTGAACACGGTTTCTCAAGGTACGAAAGAGCGCTTTCTAAATTTGCTTCACTTGGAAGCCTGTAGTTCTGTCGAGAGCGCACTTTTCCAAGAGCTAGGGCCGAGCTTGATAGCATCTTGTAAGTGATCAGGAGCCAAGTGCGCATACCGCATCGTCATCGCTAGCGACTGGTGGCCAAGGATCTTTTGCAAGGTCAGGATATTGCCGCCGTTGATTACAAAGCGACTGGCGAACGTGTGCCGTAGAACGTGGGAAGCCTGACCTGCAGGCAAGACCAGCTTTGTAGCGCCCAGGCTCTTGTCGAAGCTATTGAGGCAGTTCGAGAAGGTGCCATGCAGCTTGAAGTGCCGGTGGATCTGCTGTTCTAGGAGCGGGTCGATTGGCATCGAGCGAACGCGCTTGCCCTTGGGGTTTGCGAAGGTAAGCAGCCCACTCCATTGGTTCCGTTCGATATCCCCCAGCGACGCCGGGGGATGACTCTTTATTTGCCTGCGTCTGACTTCAGGTGCTCGGCGAAGAAGGCTGTCATCTTGTCGAAGGGAATCTTGTCCAGGCGGTCGTACAGGTCGACGTGGCTGGCTCCCGGAACGATCACCAGTTCCTTGGGCTCTGCTGCAGCTGCATAGGCGGTCTCGGCGAAATAACGCGAATGAGCCTTCTCACCGTGAACGAACAGGATGGGACGCGGCGAAATTTCCTTGATGTAGCTCAGGATTGGCATGTTCATGAACGACAATGGCGTCGTCATCGTCCAGGCATTGCCCGAGTTGACCGCTCGCGGATGGTAGCCGCGTGGCGTCATGTAGTAGTCGGCATAGTCGAGCAGGAACTGCGGCTCGCCGCCCTTCAGCTTGTTGTAGTCCGGCTGGTAGGCTGGTTTACCGTTCTGCGCATCGTCCCAGCGCTGCCGGCTCAGTTGTTCCAGGGTCTGCGCGCGCTGCTCGGCGGTCACGCTGTCGTTGTAACCCTTGGACATGACGCGGGTCATGTCGTACATGGTGCTGGCGACGACGGCCTTGACGCGCTTGTCGACCGCCACGGCGTTCAGGGCCATACCGCCCCAGCCGCAAATGCCGATGACGCCTATGCGCTCACGATCAACGTAGGATTGCAGGCCGATGAAATCCACTGCGGCCATGAAGTCTTCGGTGTTGATATCCGGGGAAGCGACGTTACGCGGTTCACCGCCGCTCTCCCCGGTATAGGAGCCGTCGAAAGCCAGGGTGACGAAGCCGCGCTCGGCCATGGTTTGTGCATAAAGGCCCGAGGATTGTTCCTTCACCGCGCCGAAGGGGCCGCCGACGACGAGTGCCGCCAGCCGTTGGTTGCCGCGATTCTTCGGCAGATACAGGTCACCCGCGAGGGTGATGCCGTAGCGGTTCTTGAAGGTTACCTTCTGGTGATCGACCTTTTCGCTCTTGGCAAACACCTTGTCCCATTCCTGGGTCAGGTGCAGGTCATCCATCTCGATCATTGCCGGGGCTGTTTGCGCCTGTGCCATCTCGCCGCCGAAGGCTGCAGCCAGGCCGACAAGGAGGGAACCATGGAAGAGGTCCCGCAGGGTTCTGCGCGGTTTGATGCTCGTCAGATTCAGGGTTGCTACGTTCATCGTGTTTTCCTTCGCATGGTTGATGAGGGGGCAAATGCGCAGAACTGTTAGCTTCACCTTCGCAGGCCAACGCCTGGCTGCCGGCCTGTCGAATTGGCTGTTGGCGGGAATCAAAGAACTGCCTCGCTCGAGGAAATCAGTCACCTTGAGAAGGTGATCCGCGCGGTTCCCCTGCCAAGTACCTGCGCCAAATCCGCGGGGGCGTCGATACGCCCCAGGCGCGTGTACGAGTAGCTCGAATCGAATGTCAGGTAGAAGACAACCAACGTCTGTAAGCCGTAGAGCATGAGGTCGCCGTTGTGGAGCGTGCCGGGCCGAATGGTGCTCGTAGGTAACGCCTTCGGCAGCTTGGCGTGCTTCTCGTTGCTGTTGAGATCGGGCATGTCGATGGTGAGCGGCAGCAGGGCGGCAAAGGCACGAGCAGCTTCGGTGTCGGCCAAGGTGATGGCGAAGCGACGTTCGCCGACGGTCATCCACATACGCGATTCCTCCGATTGAACAGTTGCCGTTGCGGCAGTGGCCGAGATGGCGCTGGCAGCGGCCCATGCCTCTGCGCTCCCGCCAAGGATGCACAGGCTGGACAGCAGGCCCAGCACGCGCAGGGCACGTACGCCTCCTGCGCAGCGGCCTGCAATCTGCGCTCGGCAATGGCTGCTACGGGCGATGACGAGGTTCATGGTCATGGACCCTCCGGGCATGGCTTGGCTCAGTTCGCTTGCCGCATCGGCGAGCGCGAGGTGAGAAAAGCGAGAAAAGCCGCTAACAACAGCATGGCCGCACTGGCTAGGAAGGTCGCCTGGTAGCCACTGTGGTCGAACAGCAGGCCACCGAGGGTCGACCCCAGCGCGATGGAAAGCTGAACCACGGCAACGAAAAGGCCACCACCTGCTTCGGCATCCTTGGGAAACACCATGGCGATCCAGGACCACCAGCCGACGGGCGCCGAGGTACCGATCAACCCCCACAGGCCCAACAGGGCGACTACGCTGGCGGTCCAGTGACCGAAGGCGGTCAGCGCCACGGCAATCAAAGCCATCAGCAATGGCATGGCTATCAGCGCCTGAAAGAAGCGCCGCTGCAGCACCCGACCGATCAGCAGGGTGCCGATGAAACCCGCCGCACCGATCACCAGCAGCACGAGTGAAATGTCGGTGCCATGCACGCCGGTGACCGTCTCCAGGAACGGCCGCACGTAGGTGAACAAGGAGAACTGGCCCATGAAGAACAGGCTGCTGGCCAGCATGCCGATCATGACGGCGGGGCGCTTGAGCAGGGTGAATACCTTGAATGCACTGCCCACGCCGGGACTGCGTGCGGCGGCCTGCATGGATGGCAGCGCTTTCCATTGCCAGGCTAGTGCGACCACGGCGATTGGCACCAGGCAGAGAAAGGCGCCGCGCCAACCGATGATCGTTCCGAGCCAAGCGCCCAGCGGCGCGGCGACCACTGTGGCCAGTGCGTTGCCGCCATTGACCAATGCCAGTGCCCGCGGCACATCACGGGCTGGTACCAGGCGTATCGCCGTGGCTGCCGACATCGACCAGAAACCGCCCACCACCACGCCGATCAGTGCCCGACCGAGCACGTAGGTTACGTAGTTTGGCGCCAGCGCGACGATGGCGCCGGATACGCCCATGGCCGCCGTCAGTCCCAGCAGCAGTGTCTTGCGATTCAGGCTGCCGGCAAGCGCCGAAATGAACAGGCTGGTGAGCACGGCGAAGGCCCCCGAGATGGCAATGCCCTGGCCGGCCATGCCTTCGCTGACACCCAGATCATCGGCGATGGGGGTCAGCAGGCTGACCGGCAGGAACTCCGATGCGACCAGCGCGAAGGCGCAAACCGAAATGGCCAGCACGCCACTCCAGGAGCTCGACTGCTCGGGGGCTTCGTTGGCGGTATTGATTGTGCGGGCTGTCATGCAAAACCTGGTTTTCCGAGATTTGACGAAGAATGAAAGCCACCGATGCGACGAAGGCGGCGAGGGAGAGGGCAGGGATTGCCACTCCCAGTGAGATCGAGGTTGATCACGCGAAGTGAATGTTCGGGCATGCGCCTAGCTGTTACTAGCTAATGAATCCTTCAAAAGGCTATAAGCTCTGCTAATCAATGATTCGTGGGAAACTTCGGCCATGATCAAACGTAATCTCAACGACCTGCTGTCCTTCGTCACCGTCGCGCGCGAGGGCACCTTTACCCGCGCCGCCGCCCAGCTGGGCGTGACGCAGTCGGCATTGAGCCAGGCGATAAGCGGCTTGGAGGCACGACTGCAGATCCGCTTGCTCACCCGAACGACACGTAGCGTTTCGCTCACTGCTGCGGGCGAGCGCTTGCTGAACGCGATTGGCAATCGCTTCGACGAGATCGAGGCGGAGCTGGACGAGTTGTCGGCCCTGCGTGACAAACCCAGCGGCACGGTGCGCATTACCTGCGGAGATCACATCCAGCGCAGCTTGATGATGCCCAGGCTCACGCCTCTGTTGTTGGAGTATCCAGACATCAAGATAGAGTTCGACATCAACTACGGCTTCCGCGACATCGTGGCCGATCGCTTCGATGCGGGCGTGCGCATGGGCGACACCATCGACAAGGACATGATCGCGATTCCCATCGGGCCGCCGTTGCGCATGGCGGTGGTGGCATCCCCGGCGTACTTTGCGAAGCAGCTGAAACCCAAAAAGCCTCGTGAGCTGATCGACCACAATTGCATCAACATGCGCATGCAGTCTGGAGGAGGGCTCTACGTCTGGGACTTTCAGCGCAAGGACAAGCAGTTGAACGTCCGAGTCGATGGACAGCTCATCCTGAATGCCTCGCCCAACGTCGTGGATGCCGCGCTGGCCGGGTTGGGAGTCGCCTGGCTACCCGAAGATGAATTCGCCCCGCATATCGACGAGGGTCGGTTGGAGCGTGTGCTGGAGGACTGGTGCCCACCGTTCCCCGGTTACTATCTGTACTACCCGAGCCGTCGACAGCCATCGCCAGCCTTTAGCCTGGTCGTGGATGCGCTGCGTTATAGCAGGCCATAGGGTAGCCGCTGCGGTGCGTAGAGTTGGTCGCGCGTTATTGGGTTGCAACTTTGCGCGAGTTGTTATGCCTGGTATCGAGCAAGTGGCGACGAGCATTGCCGTCAGCAAAGGGCGCGCGCGTGCAAGGTAGCCTATCGATCTCAACAGGTGGCGGTGAGTGGCGCTGATGACCATGGGCGCTTGCCGCGCGTTATGGTGGGCAGCCCCGCGCATGGCCCAGAAGCGGGCTGTGTCGTAGGTAATGCCGTTGCGATCCGCCCAGGTTTCGATGGTTTCAACGTCCTGTTGCGGGCCTATCAGCTTGTTGGCGTCCAGCTCTTCTAGTCCCATGTCGTTCCGTGCCTATTCGTGTCAATATTCGAAGCAGCGAACTTGCTTCAGGTAAAAAGTACATAGGTACATATTACCTGAGGATTCATGAATGTACATAGAACATGAATGGAATTTTTCAATGGCCTCCGGCATGACCGATAGGGCGCTTCAATTGCTGAACGCAACCAGCCTGAAAGAGCTGGCCGACGTGAACAGCAAGGACTACCTGAGATGGCAAAACATCAAGCGTGGCAGAGCTCGCTTGGGTGCAGATGAAGTAGAGCTGCTAGGGCAGGCTTACCCGCAATACCGCTGGTGGCTAATGACCGGGGAGGTCATGCCAGATAAAGGACAAGTAAGCCCCGACTACGATGAGGCCAACCGAAACTTGTCCAATCAGAACGCGGGATAGCGATTACAACGGAAGTAGCTAGGCGCTGGTTTGCCCAACGGTCAGATTGAGCTAATTTGCTTTTTATAAGTAGCATCAAAAATAACGTCTGCTAGTAGCATAGGGAATGCTTGAATATGGTCAACCAACATCGCCAAATTACTCTCAAGTTTGATGGAACTTTGGCGCCTCAGAATGGAGTTTCGTTAAGAACAATATCGTATACAGTTCCTCATATTCAGAGGGCGATTGATAAGAGCGTATATTTCTTACATTTTGAGGAACTCAGAAAATTTTCTACTCTGCCAATGCATCTGCATTCAGATGCCGATCTTTATATTTATGCTTTAGAAAAAGGATCGCTGAAGTTTCCTTTTTTTAGCGATCTTGCAAAAGAGGTTCCTGACTTATTTAATGCCTTTATGTCAAAGCCGTATGAGGAAGCGGCACATGAAGTTATTATTCCTGGAACCATAATGCAGACGGATCTTGAAACGAATAAGATTCATGCTGCAATGGGCAATCTCGACTATGTCACTCAAGAGCAAATGCTCGCCAAAGAAGCTATGCATAAAAAAGCATATGCTCAATCAGCAGTTATGAAAGATATGAGCCTCGCTCTAGGAGTGGTAAGAGTAACCCCAGGTGCGATTCTGGCGCTGGAGGTAGATTCTGAGAAGGGAGCGAAAAGCTATGAGTTTGATCAGAATAATGCCTCTCGTTTTGCAAGGCTTACTACAACAAAGCGTTTAGAAGATGCTGTGGTCTATAATGGTAGGATAACTGGCCTTGAGCGACAAAGAGGAAATGCTAGATTTGAATTTGCAGCTAAATTTCTCAGCAGGGCGACAGGTACAGAGTCAAAAATATTAATATCTAATTATGACGATGCAATGAAACTACATCCGTATAACTTAACGGATAAAGATGTTCTTATTTGGGCTGCTCCAATATCAACCTATGGCTCTTTTGACCCGGTTAGAGGAGACTTGGTGTTTGTGGATATGTTCAAAGAATGATACTTGATAAGTTTAGCGAATTTATCTATGAGCAGTCCTCGCTGTTTTTTACAAAATGGCGAGTTAGCTGCTTTTTAGTAATTGTTTTACTTTTGACAGATATAGGATTTGAGCTTTTATCTAAAGAATTTTGGTTTGGTAGTGTGGCGGCAGCAGTGGATACATTTTCGGATGTGTTGTTGCTGCCTCTTTATGTTGTTGTGTTAATATTCGCTCTTTGCTTTTTAGTGTCTCCATTTTTAAATAGGGCCTTCTCCCTGCTCGTGCTAGGGAGAGAATATAAGAGGGCGGAAAGCTTTATATTGGATATCCAAGACAAGGTTTCTAAAGTTTCTAGTGATTCTCTGGTGCAGTATAGAGATAGAGCCGTAGAAGGAGAAGCATACATACAGCGGCTCAAGGGGCTAAATGAAAGCGTTATATGCTTTTCTATTTTTGGCGTCTTTATGGCGATTCACAATGAAGTGATATTTATTTATTATTCGATTGTTTTTGTTGTGCCTTTTTTAATTTTTTTCTCTGTGCAATCTATTTTTTCAAAATACTTAAATGCTATATTTTTCTATAAAAAACTTTCGGAGAATATATCTACCAGGCGGAAAAATAATACGTAAAAACGTACACATTTATTATGAACACAAGGAATAGTGATGAGAGCTGACAAGGATGATGTTCCCGATTACCTAAAACCACGTAAGAAGCAAGGCCCATGGCGTACGCTGGCAATCATGGGTGTTGGCTCGGCAATCTTTTGGGGCTTGGTTACAGTATTTGCAAAACCCATCGTGATCGACGTGGCGCAGCTCAAGCAGGCTATCCGCTTTGGTGGTGAACCCATATTCAGTCAGCAGCCTGTACAGCCTCAGCAGCCACCAGCAGAGGCGCTACAAGGCAACGATCAAGACTGGATCAGATCCAACCAAGCCCAACAGAATATCCAAGCCAACCGTGAACTTGAAGAATGGTCACGCCAACGCGCCCTGGAAACTCAAGAGAGACAGACTTCGTTTAGCGATAGCAACTACAAGCCGAAGCCAATCGCGAACACCTACGCAGCATCTACCTTTCAAGCCCAACCTGTAAGCCAGCCACAAAGGCAGCAGCGGAAAGAAGTCCGCGAGGTAAGCAAGTCCGGATACTGGTCTTGGGAAAATGGCCACCAGAAGAAGAGGGTAAGCGGAGAGTTTTCGTGGATAGAACGAAATGGAGTAATTGACCATTCCAGTGTATGCCAGAACTATCAAAAAGGCTCTCTGATTTACCGGGATTGCAGAAAAGGAGCCAAAGCAGCATTCAAGAAAATGTGCGGCAGCTACGAACCAGCCTGCAATCCCGGCAATAATATGATGCCGTAATAATCCATCAAAGGGGATGGATTTATTTATGAGCATTTGCAATTAAATTTTGGTCGCCGGTTTGAACTGATGATTTCAATACTTAAATTTCTGAGCTTAAGCAGCGCGACCGCTTTCTTTTGTGTGTATCTTTTTGGTTTTTCCGGTGGAAAGATATCGGAAGAGTTTGAGGCTGAATTTGTCAGGTCGTGGAAGAAAAGCCTGGTTCAGTACATAATCTTAGATGATAAAACTTACAGCGCGCCCTATAGCCTTTGGTCGAATAATCTAAAGGCGGATATGTTTTATAAGTTCAACAAAGGCGAGCAGATCAAAGTTAGGGTAGATGAGGGTGGTCGAATAGCCTCGTTAGAGGCTAGAGGCGAACAGCTGGTTTCAATAACTGATTATGAAGTCTTCAAAAAAGAAGCATCATCACGTTACCAAAGGTATATATTTTTTTGCCTGGGTCTGTATGCGGTTCTTTGGCTGATGGGAAAAAGACTGCAGAATTAGGCTGTAGCACTAAACGTAAGAGGTGTCGAAAAAGTGTCGAAAACACTGTGCCGCATAGCCACGAATCGACATGCTAAGGCCCCGTGAAATCACACATTGGCATGCACTGTGACGCACTGAAACCGCCCAAAAACGGGTTCAAATCCCTATCTTCCCGCCATACTCAATGCATAAAACCCTGAATCTTTTGAAGATCTCAGGGGTTTTGTGTTGTTAGCCTGGAAAATTTAAAGCCCTCCCAAAGCTGCGGCGAGTTTATCCATTAGTCGACAGCCAGTTTTTTCTCCTGCCCGGAGCCAGCCAGCGCCCGACGTCTCCCCGCAGCCAATGCCCTACACATTTTTATTCCCCACAACACCCCTGAAAGCTTTACGAAAGGTTTCGGGCGTACTAATGCTGTAACCGGTGTACCACCGGCGGACGGCCTCTGAAAAAGCCGCCTAGCAATAATAATTCAGTGGAGAGCCCTCCCATGCTCGTCACCGCCCGCAGTGCCGCATCCGTTCACGCCTTTCCCCGTTATGCCATTGCCGTTCGGCCTCCTGCGCCGGGTTTGACCCTGGCCGCTGCCTGACCGGCTGCCGTGCATTCACCTTCGCAGCATCTGCGAGGGAGCCAGTTCGTACTACAAAAACAATCAGAGGTGCGTTCCATGAGTCCCATGTTTCGTCGTGTTCTGCTGTCCGCCTGTTGCGCGCTGGTGGTCGGTCATGCGCTGGCCGATGAGCCGCGTCGTCCCGAATGCATCGCGCCGGCATCGCCCGGTGGTGGCTTCGACCTGACCTGCAAGCTGGCGCAGAGCGCGCTGGTGCAGGAGAAGCTGCTCAAGTCGCCCATGCGCGTGACCTACATGCCTGGCGGCATCGGTGCCGTGGCCTACAACGCGGTGGTCGCCCAGCGGCCGGCCGATGCGGGCACCATCACTGCGTTTTCCAGCGGCTCGTTGCTGAACCTCGCCCAGGGCAAGTTCGGCCGTTTCGACGAGAGCGCCGTGAAGTGGCTGGCGGCCGTGGGCACCAGCTATGGCGCCATCGCGGTGCGCGCGGATTCGCCTTACAAGAACCTGGGTGACCTGATCGCCGCACTCAAGGCCAACCCCGGCAGTGTGGTGATCGGCGCTGGCGGCACCGTGGGCAGCCAGGACTGGGTGCAGACCGCGCTGATCGCCCAGGCCGGCGGGGTTGACCCCAAGCAGATGCGCTACGTGTCGATGGAGGGCGGCGGCGAGCTGGCCACCGCGTTGCTGGGTGGGCATATCCAGGTGGCGAGTACCGACATCGCCGACTCCGTGCCCCACGTGCAGGCCGGCGACATGCGCATTCTGGCCGTGCTGGCCGACCAGCGCCTGGAAGGGCCGGTGGTGGCGGACATCCCGACTGCCAAGGAGCAGGGCTATGACGTCACCTGGCCGGTGATCCGCGGCTTCTACCTGGGACCGAAGGTCAGCGACGAGGCCTATGCCTGGTGGAAGAACGCCTTCGACACGCTGCTTGCATCCGAAGACTTCGCCAAGCTGCGCGCCGAGCGCCAGCTCTATCCCTTCGCCATGACCGGCGACGAGCTGGATGGCTACGTGAAGAAGCAGGTCGCCGATTACAAGAAACTGGCCAGCGAATTCGGCCTGACCAAGTAAGCGCGAACGCACGCTCCAAGGTCACGGCCTCACCGTGACGGCGCGGTCGGCAACGACAGCGCGGGCAGGCGTGTACTCGCTCCACGAGGATTTACCCGATGATCCTGCAACGCATTTTTGCCGTGTCCCTGCTGGCCGTGTGCCTGGTGCTGGCCGTGATGGCCTGGCCCTACCAGGCGCCGTTCTCCTACGAGCCGGTCGGCCCGCGCGCCTTTCCGCTGTTGATTCTGGGCCTCATGGCCCTGGCGCTGGTGTTCCTGGCGATCCGCCCGACGCCCATCGCCCGCAGCGATGACGAACCCGATCTGGACCGCGCGACCCTGACCAAGGTGATCGCCTGTTTCGCATTGCTGCTGGTGTTCGCCGCCACCTTCGAGCCCCTGGGCTTCATTCTCAGCTCGATCCTCATCGGCGTGCCGATGGCCAGGCTGTACGGCGGTCGCTGGTCTTTCAGCATCGTGGTGATCGTGGCCATGAGCGTGTTGCTGTATTGGCTGTTCGACCGCGTGATGGATGTTCCACTTCCCCTCGGCCCGCTAGACGTGCTGGAGAACTGACACATGGAAACCTTGAGCTATCTGGGTCACGGCTTCGGCATTGCCACCACGCCCTACAACCTGATCACCGCGCTGATCGGCACCCTGATCGGCACCGTGGTTGGTCTACTGCCGGGCCTGGGGCCGATCAACGGCGTGGCCTTGCTGATCCCCATCGCCTTCGCCCTCGGGCTGCCCCCGGAGTCGGCGCTGATTCTGCTGTCGGCCGTGTACCTGGGCTGCGAATATGGCGGCCGGATCAGCTCGATCCTGCTGAACATTCCCGGCGAAGCCTCCACGGTGATGACCGCGCTGGACGGCTACCCCATGGCGCGCCAGGGCAAGGCGGGCATCGCCCTGTCGCTGTCGGCCTGGAGTTCGTTCATCGGTGCGCTGCTGGCCACCTGCTGCATGGTGTTGTTCACGCCGCTGCTGGCCGCCTGGGCAGTCGCTTTTGGCCCTGCCGAATACTTCGTGCTGATGGTTTTCGCCATCGTCTGCCTGGGCGGCATGGCGGGCGACAAACCGCTGAAGACCTTCGTCGCTGCGCTGATCGGCCTGTTCCTGTCGGCCGTCGGTATCGACGCCAACAGCGGTGTGTACCGTTTTACCGGTGACAGCGTGCACCTGGCCGACGGTATCCAGTTCGTGGTGCTGGTGCTGGGCCTGTTCTCGATCAGCGAGATCCTCCTGCTGCTGGAAAAGACCCACCACGGCCACGTCGCGGTCAAGGCCACCGGGCGCATGCTGTTCAATTTCAAGGAAGCGTCTGCGGTGCTGATGGTCAACCTGCGCTGCAGCATCTCCGGCTTCATCATCGGCGTGCTGCCGGGCGCCGGTAACACGCTGGCCAGTGCCGTGGCCTACATGACCGAAAAGCGTCTGGCCGGTGCCAGCGGCAACTTCGGCAAGGGTGATATTCGCGGCCTGGCGGCGCCGGAAACCGCCATCGGCGCGTCCACCTGCGGCGGCCTGGTGCCGATGCTGACCCTCGGCGTTCCCGGCTCGGGTACCACCGCGGTGATGCTCGGCGCACTGACGCTGTACAACATCACCCCGGGCCCGCTGCTGTTCGAACAGCAGCCGGATATCGTCTGGGGCCTGATCGCCTCGCTGTTCATCGCCAACGTCATGCTGCTGGTGCTCAACGTACCGATGATCGGGGTCTTCACCCGCATTCTCGCCGTGCCGACCTGGGCCCTGGCACCGGTAATCGCGATCATCACCGGCATCGGCGTCTACGCGGTGCATGCGACCACCTTCGACCTGTTCCTCATGGTCGGCATCGGCTTCATGGGCTACATCATGCGCAAGCTGGACTTTCCGCTCTCGCCGGTGCTGCTGGGCTTCATCCTCGGTGGGCTGATGGAGCAGAACCTGCGCCGCGCGCTGTCGATCTCCAATGGCGAGCTGGGCATCCTGTTCTCCAGCCCGATCAGCATCGGTACCTGGGTACTGGTGGCCGTGATGATCGTCCTGCCGATGTGGCGTGGCTGGCGTCGCCGGGTACGTCGGGTGCAGGCGGCGGCCTGATGTGAATGGCCCGGGCCCCGTTTTTTATGTGGGGCTCGGGTAAGTGTAATTCGTGGGGACCTTCAAAGTGCTGGTGCGCCCGAAGGCAAAGCGCAGGAAGGGACCCACGAAGACTCATACCGGTTCTTGAAGCCAGGCCGGGATATCACGAGCTCGAACAGCGAGCTGGACCAAGCCTAATCCGGTTTGGCCACCGAGCGCACAATGGTGCCCGCAGGGCTTTGTATGATGCTCAGTATGGCGACGCCGCCCTTGTCGGGCAGCGAATGATAGAACGTCCGGCTAACGCACAGCTGCAAGCCAAGGGCCTGGAAATGCTCGGTCTCTATCCGGTAGTCGCAGGTCTTGTATTTACCGTAGCCGTGGTGCTTTGCTTCGATGGCATCGGTAACGACCTGTTCGCTGCCAAACAGCGCGGTGTAGATCCTGGGGGCGATCAGGTAGAGGTGGAGGAAGGCATAGAAGTAAAAGGCCAGGGGCAGCAGGAGGAACAATAGAAATTTGTTCTTCAGGGTATTGTCCAGCTTGCCGGCTGGTCGCCACGAGCCGCTCCTGAACTTGATGAAAAACAGGCTGAACACGCCAGCCGAAAGCAGTGCCGTGGCTATCAACGATAGCCTGAACAGCTCCGGATTCGGGTAGAAGTCATGGTAGCCAACGAAGTAGAGCGTTCCGGTAACGAAGGGCAGTAAGGCGAGTGTTCCCGCTATTTTCTGAGAGCGGCTGATGACTATCTTCATGATGGCTAGAGTTTGATGCTGTGCTGGTTCGGCGCGTTCTGGCGTGGTGGGTGTCGAGCCTAGCACCCGATGGGACAGAAAACGCCATTGCTTTAAAAGAAGCCCCGAGGCTGCAGCGCATCGGGGCTTGCTTTCAGTTGGCGGCTTGGGCAACCAGCCTTCGCTGGCGCGTTACGCCTTATCTAGATCCGCAGCCTGGTGCCGTTCCGGCACTTGCTCCGACTCCTCACCCCAGGTGCGGTTCACGCGGCGGCCGCGTTTTACCGCTTCGCGCTCGGCGATCTCGTTGGCCCAGCGTTGCACGTGGGTGTACTCGTGGGCGGCGAGAAATTCCGCGGCGCCGTAGACGTTGTTGCGCACCAGCTCGCCGTACCAGGGCCACACGGCGATATCGGCGATGGTGTAGGTATCGCCGGCCAGGTAGCGGTGCTCGGCCAGGCGCTGGTCGAGCACGTCGAGCTGGCGCTTGGCTTCCATGGTGAAGCGGTTGATGGCGTATTCGAACTTCTCCGGGGCGTAGGCGTAGAAGTGCCCGAAGCCGCCGCCCAGGTAGGGCGCCGAGCCCATTTGCCAGAACAGCCAGTTGAGGGTTTCGGTGCGGCCGGCCGGGTCCTTGGGCAGGAACTCGCCGAACTTCTCTGCCAGGTACAGCAGGATCGAGCCGGACTCGAACACGCGGATCGGCGTGTCGCCGCTGCGGTCGAGCAGGGCCGGGATCTTCGAGTTCGGGTTGACGCCCACGAAGCCGCTGGAGAACTGGTCGCCTTCGCCAATGCGGATCAGCCAGGCGTCGTACTCGGCGCCGCTGTGCCCCAGCGCCAGCAATTCCTCGAGCAGGATGGTCACCTTCACGCCATTGGGCGTTGCCAGGGAGTAGAGCTGCAGCGGGTGCTTGCCGACCGGCAGTTGCTTGTCATGGGTCGCGCCGGCGGTGGGGCGGTTGATCTTGGAGAACTGGCCACCGGAAGCTTCAAGGTGCTGCCATACCTTTGGCGGAACATAGGTTGATTGGGTCATGGAATCCTCGCTATCGGCGTGATGGGGGCACTGCATGTGAACGCGAGGCTAGCCCGATTACGCCCGCTCTTCGAGAGGCCATGGCGCATGTTGGGTATCGATCGGGTTGATAGTGTCTCATTGCTATTTACGATGGGCGGCGTAATCGCTCGCGGCTCGCTGCGCAGGGCTGATACAAGCCAAGTGCAGCCCATGCGCGACCCGCACCGCTCTGGGGCGATACGAACCTTGTACAAAGCGCACAGGTTTATACGGCGCGGTAGGGCTACAGCCTGGCTGAAACATATCGTTGCAACCTTGTGTAGGTGGCGCAGTCATAGGCACATCGCCAGTAATGGCGTATTGCTATTTGTGGTGGGCCGCTGTCGAACGGGCGCATCCAGGCAGGCACAGCTGGCCTTTCTCGTGCCGCGAGATGGGCCCTGCACACTAAAACACCAAGCCGACCCTGAGAGGTCTGTGAGAAACCATGAATATCCTTGCTCCTGCCATGCACCTGACCAGTCGGCTGCGCTTTCCCGTCAAATTCGCGATCCTCGCCGTGATCGTGCTGATTCCGCTGAGCCTGCTGGGCCTGCGCGTCATCAACCAGATCAACGCCAGCATCGACACTATCCGCAGCGAGCAGCTTGGCCAGCGCTACCTGCTGGACGTCACGCCCGTACTGCGCCTGTCGATGCTGCAGCGCGCCCTGACCAACCGCCTGCTCAGTGGCGATGCCACGGCCCAGGGCGATCTCGCCGCCAACCAGGCGAAATTGCAGGAGGCGTTCAGCAAACTGGAGGCCACCGACCGCGAGCTGGGCACCACGCTGGAAACCGCTGACCGGGTGGCGCGCCTGCGTACCGACGCTTTGCAGTTGATCGAGCAGGGCAGGGGCAATGCCGATCAGGGGCAGATCTTCGATGCCTGGAACGACCAGCTCGCCAAGACGCTGAATTTCGTTTATCTGGTCAGCGCCACATCGGGCATGGTGCTGGATGAGGACTACAACTCGCTGTTCATGATCGACCAGAGCACCCTGCGCCTGCCGCGGCAGATAAACGTCGTCGGCCAGTTGCGCGGCCTGGCCAGCGGGCTGCGCGAGGGCCAGCCGCTTGGCGCCGGCACGCGCTCGGCGCTGCGGGTATTGCTCAAGCAGGAACTGCAGATCCGCCAGGAGCTGCTGCAAAGCCTGGCGCTGCTGCGTCGCAACGAGCCGGCGCTGGCAGATCGGTTGCAGGCGCCGATCAACAGCGCACTGCAGGCGCTGGACAGCTTTCGCGCCGACCTTGGCCGAGTGCTCGCCGACACCGGCAGCACCATCAATGGGGTGCAGGGGCTGGCGGCCAACGGCAACGCGGTGGTGGCCGATCTGTACAAGGCTCAGGACGTGTTGCAGGAAGAGTTAACCAACGCCCTTGGGCAGCGGACCCACGAACGACTGTCCGAACGGGCTTTGATCCTCGGCATGTTCGCCTTCATGGGCCTGCTGCTGGTCTATGTGTTCATGGGCATCTACCGCTCGATGCGCAACGCCATCGACGAGGTGCTGGAAGCCTCGCGGCAGATTGCCCAAGGCGACCTCACCGCCCAGGTGCAGGTCCGTGGCAAGGATGAAATGGCCGACGTGGGCAAGGGCTTCAACCACATGGTGCAGGCCTTCCGCACCTCGTTGACGCAGGTGGAGCACAGTTCCCACGCGGTGTCCGAGGCCTCGGTGCGCCTGGGGGCCTCCATTGCCCGGGCCAAGCAGTCGATGAATACCCAGCAGGGCGAAACCGAGCAGGTGGCCACGGCCATCAACGAGATGACCGCCAGCGTCGCCGACGTG
This sequence comes from Pseudomonas sp. URMO17WK12:I2, assembly GCF_003253735.1. Lineage (GTDB taxonomy): Bacteria > Pseudomonadota > Gammaproteobacteria > Pseudomonadales > Pseudomonadaceae > Aquipseudomonas. Next base: position 99,023 of record NZ_QKYW01000005.1, read on the forward strand.
GCGCAGAACACCGAGGGCGCCGCGCGGGCGGCCGGGCAGGCCAGCCAGGCGTCGGCCAATGGCTTGGCGGTGATGAATACCACGCGCATGACCATCGAGGCGCTGGCCGGTGAGGTTGAGCTGAGCGCGCAGAAGGTATCCGCATTGGCGGTGCACAGCCAGGAGATCGGCGGGGTCATCGAGGTCATCCGCAATATCGCCGACCAGACCAACCTGCTGGCGTTGAACGCCGCCATCGAAGCGGCGCGTGCCGGCGAGCAGGGTCGCGGCTTCGCCGTGGTGGCCGATGAGGTGCGCACCCTGGCTTCGCGCACCCAGGGCTCGACCGAGGAAATCCGCCGCATCATTCAGGAACTGCAGCAGGCCATGGCCGCTACCGTTGAACAGATGAAAACCGGCCAGGACAAGGCCCAGGCCTGCGTGCAATCGGCCGATCAGGCGGCCAGGAGCCTTGGTGCGATCAATGATGAGGTCGAGCAGATCGTCGGCATGAACACCCAGATCGCCAGCGCGGCGGTGCAGCAGCACGCCGTCTCCGAAGACATCAACCGCAACGTCATCGAGATTCGCAATGGCAGCGTGGTTCTGATCGAGGGCATCGAGGAAAACGCCCAGACGGCCGACGAGCTGTCGCGCCTGGCCGGGGAGCTGCGCACCGTGGTGTCGCGCTTCAAGATCTGACTCGCCTGACTGATCGCGGCGCACTGCTCGCCGCGGGTCGTCGGGCTCTGCCTGGTGCAGATGAAGTGATCGCTGCCGGCTGGCCGTGGTCTGCCTTGCAGAGAGGGCGCAGACCGCGCGCGTCATGAAGGGAGCGGCACCGGTGACCAAGCAACGCATCAGCGCACAGCAACTGGGGCTCGAGGCCGGGCTCGCCAAGGCAGACGAGCAGGCGCTATTCAAATGGTTGCTCGCCAGCTTTCTGTTCGGCAAACCGATCCAGCAGGCGGTGGCCGAACGGGCCTATGGGGTTCTCGTCGAGCAGCAGGGGCTGGACACGCCTGCCAAGCTTGCCCAGTGCAGCCAGCAACAACTGGTGCGGCTGCTCGGCCAGGCGCGCTACGTGCGTTACGACATTTCCACTGCCGCGCGCCTGCACAAGCTCAGCCGCAAGTTACTGTCCGAGTACGGCGGTACCGTTACCGCCATCCGCCAGCAAAGCCCCAGTCGGCAAGAGTTCGCGCAGCGCCTGCTGGCCTTCGAGGGCATCGGCCCGAAGACGCTGGAGATCTTCATGGGCGAGGCCGAGGCCGGGCTTTACGGCGAGCAGTGAGCAGGTAGCGGTCAGGTTCGCACACCGCCACGGGCGTTCTTCTTCTGCAGAATCTCCGCGGCCTCGTTGTAGGCGGCCTGGAAGGTTTCGCTGCCGATCCACTGCACGGCGGCGTCTTCGCTCTCGTTGTGGAACAGGCCGCGGTAGACGATCAGCAGGCCCATCATGAAGTCGGTCGCCGCTTCCGGGTCTTCCTCGGCGACCACCAGTTCCAGCACCGGGTATTGCAGGAACACCAGGCACAGGGCGAGCAGGCCGATGGCTTCGGCCTGGTGCATGGCCTGGAACAGGTCATCGAAGTGCGCCGGGTCGAAGCCGTTTTCCTCGATGTCCTGGAAGTCGAAGGTAGCGAGGTCGATCTCCACGTCATCGAAGGGCTCGTCGATCAGCGGGTTGGCCAGCAGCGGGTGCACGACAGTGGCCTTGGGCTTGCCCATGCGGTTCTGCCTGGCCTTGGTCTTGGCCCGCTGGGCGCGTTTTTTCTGCTTGTCGGGAGAGGCCATGGCGGCAGGGTCCTTGTGCGGAGCTGAAAGCGGATGCGCATTGTATGCAGTCTTGGCCGTTTGGTTGCGGCAACTTCATGCACCGCCATCGTGGCCCCGCTCGCAGATATCAGACGGGCAGCGCGGCCGGCCCTTGGCAAAGCCGCCACCTGGTTCTAGATTGCCCGCAGCGCAGCCCGCGCTCAGTACAGGGATTTATCGGTCATGCCCATTCGCCCGACGCTCGCGCTGCTTGTGCTGTGCAGCCTTTCCACTCACGCGTTGAGCCAGGTGTACAGCTGGGTCGACGAGAAGGGGCAAAAGCATTTCGGTAGCCAGCCACCGCCTGCCCAGCAGGTCGAGGCGGTGACCATCAAGCCCGGTTACGCCGCTGAGCCGCCAGCGGCAGCACCTGCCGAACCCGCCCGGGCGGCAGCGGCCGAGCGGGCGCCAGGCAAAACGTCGAAGCGCGAAATGTGCCAGAGCGCCATGCGCTGGACGGTCATCGACCTCAAGAACCTGCGCGAGATCGCCGAGGAGCGCCAAAGCGCCGGGCGCATTACCGCCGCCGAATACGCGCAGGCGCAACAGAACCTGGACGGTGTAGAGCAGCGGATCAGCCTGCAGGACTGCACCACCAGTTCCGGTGAGGACCAACAACGCTATGATTGCCTGTCCAAAGGCGCCGGGGTGCTGGTGTGTTCCGGGCTGATGGCGGCGGCAATGGAGGAGGCCGAGAAGGAGGCCGCGAAGCGTACGGGCAAGCCGTAAGCAGCGCTTCAGAGGGTTGTCGAAAAAAGGCCCCGGCGGTGTACCCGCCGGGGCCTCTGTTTATCCGCTTGTTAAAACTGACCGAGTAAAGGTCCCGCTGCCCTTACACCTTGAACTGATCCATCAGCTTCATCTGCTGGTTGGCCAGGTTGTTGAGCTGGCTGCTGACCTTGGCCGATTCGGTGGCCTGTTCGGTCAGGGTTTCGGTCACCGTGCGGATGGCGGCGACGTTGCGGTTGACCTCTTCGGCCACGGCGCTCTGTTGTTCCGCGGCGCTGGCGATCTGCAGGTTCATGTCGCTGATCACCGACACCGCATCGCTGATCTGGCCCAGGGTCTGGGCAGCGTGCTGGATCTGCGTGACGTTGGTCTGCGCGTGCTGCTGGCTGGTGTGCATGGTGGTGACCACGCCGCGGGTGGCGCCCTGGATGCGCTCGATCACCTGGCGGATTTCCTCGACCGAGTCCTGGGTGCGGCGGGCCAGGTTGCGTACCTCGTCGGCCACCACCGCAAAGCCGCGGCCGCTGTCGCCGGCCCGGGCCGCTTCGATGGCGGCGTTCAAGGCCAGCAGGTTGGTCTGCTCGGCGATGCTGCGGATCACTTCGAGCACCGAGCCGATCTGTTCGCTGTTGACCGCCAGGGCTTCGACCTCGGTCACCGCCTTGCTGATTTCATCGGCCAGGATACGAATGTCCTTGCTGCTGCGCTCGATGATGGTGCGGCTCTGCTGGGCTGATTCGTCAGCGCCGCGGGCAGCTTCGGCCGCCTTGGAGGCGCTGCTGGCGACTTCCTGGGCGGTGGCGCTCATTTCATTGGACGCGGTGGCCACCTGGTCGACTTCGCGGAACTGGATCTGCATGCCGTCGCTGGTCTGGCTGGCGATGTGCGAGGACTGGTCGGCGGTACCGCGCGCCTCGGTGATGCTCTGCTTGATCTGCGCGATGGTCGGTTGCAGCTTGTCGAGGAAGCGGTTGAACCAGCTCGCCAGCTCGCCCAGTTCGTCGCGCTTGTTGTAGCGCAGGCGCTGGGTCAGGTCGCCTTCGCCGCTGGCGATGTCTTCGAGCATACGGGCCACTTCGTTGATCGGCCGGGTGACGCCGGAGGCGGTCAGCCAGATCAGCAGCAGGCCCACCAGGCAGGCCACCAGGGCCACGGCCAGGGCCTTGAAGGTGCCGCTGGTCTGCGCCTGGTCGAGCAGGTCCTGGAGTTTCACCGCGTCGGCCAGGAGAATCTTTTCCGGCAGGCCGATGGACACACCCCAGGGCTTGGCATTGTCGATGGGGCTGACCGGGTAGACCGCGTGGATGTAATCGTCCTGGCTGAACACGCTGGGCGCCTGGTTGCCCAGGGCGGCGAGAACCTTCCTGCCTTCTTCACCCTGGGCTTCGCCGATGTTCTTGCCGATCTGCTTGTCGTCGGTGCTGAAGGCGGCGAGGGTGCCACTGGGGGAGACGATCAGTACCCGCCCGGCGTTGTCGAACAGGCCGCGCTGGGCTTCGCTGGCAGCGGCCTGCAGGCCGGCGAGCTCGAGGTCGACGCCCACGGTGGCGATCACCTTGTCGCCGTCCATCAGTGGAATCGACAGCGAGGTCATCAGCAGGCGTTTGCCTTCCAGGGTGTCGGCATAGGGCTCCAGCAGGCAGGCGCTCTTGCGCTCACGGGGGCAGGTGTACCAGCTGTTGTAGGGCGTGCCGCTGATGCTCAGCTCGGTTTTGCCGAGGTCGCCTTCGGTGATCACGATGTTCACCCGTTGCGCTGTGCTGCGCGTCCAGCCACTGGAGAAACGGCCGGTTTCGTTGGAGCCGTGGGCGAGGTCGTCGACGAATTCGGCATCACGGCCATCCAGCGCGTTGGGTTCGAACACCATCCAGACGCCCAGCACCTTGGTGTTGCGCTCGAAGACGCTCTTGACGCTCTGATTGAGCGCCGCGCGCAGCTCGCTGGCCGGCATGCCGACGCGGGTGGCCAGGGCGCGCAGGTCATTCACCTGGTCGGCCAGGCTCCTGGTCACCAGCAGGTTTTCGTTGAAGGTGCGTTGCAGCCTCACCGCCTGTTCGGCCGCCTGGGCCTCGAGCAGGCGCTCGACACTGGCGGTGAGCATCTGCTTGCTCGATGCACTGGTCAGCTGGTTGTTCTCGGCGCTCTGGTAGAGGTTCATGCCGACGATCAGGGCCGTTACACCCAGCAGGCACAGACCGGATAGCAGAACGATTTTCAGCCGGATGGACATCGAATTGAACATGGCGCTATCTCTCGGGAGGGGTACGGTTGTTCTTGTTGTGTCGAACGCGCACGGATGGTTGGCTTCCTGGGTATCGGCCTGGCGATTCCTTTCATGAGCAGGTGCGGTGAAGATGCCTGGCGCTTCGCTAGCTGTCATAGGGACACTAGTCGAGTTGCCGGTGACCACCCTGCTTTTTTATCGACGGTTGGCCTTGAGTTTTTGCCAGGTGCTCGTGAGCGCAGCCTCCTGGTCATCGCTCAAGGATTCCAGCAGATAGCTGACGCGCCGTTGCCTGGCATTCATGACCTGCATCGGGTGCTCGGCAGCGAAGCGCTGCATGGCCGGCGAGTCGCTTGGCAGCGGCGCATAGAAATGCGTGGCACGGGCGTTGCGAATGGCGTTTTGCGGGGTGATCAGGAAGTCGATGAGGCGGTAGGCCAGCTCCGGGTTGGGCGCATTGGCGGGGATGGCCAGGGTGTCGATGTACATGGCCGCGCCCTCATCGGGGATCACATAGCTCAGCGCCGGGTTGTTTTCGATGGCCCGCAACGCATGGCCGCTCCAGCTCATGGCCAGGCACAACTTGCCCTGCGCCAGCGCATCGACGTACGCCCAGTTGTTCAGTTCGGCGAATTTCGGCACCAGCGGTTCCAGCGCTTGCAGGGCCTTGGCGATCTGCCGCGGGCTGCTGACCGTCGGATTGCGGCCCTTGTAGTTGAGCAGCAGCGAGGACACTTCCTGGGGCGCGTCGATCAAGCCGACCCCGCAGTCGAACAGGCGCGACACCTGCTGGGGCTCGAACAGCAGGCCCCAGCTCGACGGCAATGGCCCACCGTAGGCGGCCTGGGCCAGCGTGGTGTTCACCACCATGCCCACCGAGCCCCACAGATAGGGCACTGCGTGCCCCTTGGCGGCTGGCTGGCCGGCGAGCATCGACAGCAGCCAGGGGTCGAGCTGGGCGTAGTGGGGCAGGCGGCCGGTGTCCAGGGGCGCCAGCGCGCCGCTATCCGCCAGCTCCTTGAGCATGAAGTGCGACGGCACGATCACGTCATAGGCCGTGCCTGAACGCATGGCCTGCATCAGCTCCTCGGCGGTGGTGAAGCCCTGGTACTCGACGCGAATCCCGGTGCTCTGTTGGAAGTCCTCGATCACCGCGGGGTCGAAGTAGTCCTGCCAGCTGAGAAAGCGCAGCACCTGTTGGGCGTGCGCGCTGCTGCAGGTGAGCAGGGCGAGTAGGCAGAGCAGGGCTTTCATGGCATCACTCCCAGGAGATCGCCGGCATCGGCGCGGGCCAGCGGGTTCGGCGAGCATGGCTGGTGAATCGGTTGCCCAGGGCCGCCAGCGGACTGGTTTGCCTGGCCGGCGCCGCGCACAGCGCGCAGACGGCTGTCGAGATGTAGCGCGGTGCGTGCATCGCCGCGGCGTAGCGCCGCGCACAGGTCGGCGACCAGGCGCGGGGCGAGGTTGGCAATGAGCGAAATGCGGCCCGCGCCGCCCAGCAGCATGACTTCCAGCGCAGTGCGGTCGTCGCCGGCATACAGCGCGAACCCGGGGGCGCAGCGTGCGAGCAGTTGCCTGGCCCGCTGCAGGTCGCCGCTGGCGTCGTTGATGCCGATGATGTTGGCGACAGGCGACAGGCGTGCAACGGTCGCCACGCTCAGCTCGCCGCCAGTGCGGTCATGGAGCATCTGCGGCATGTCGACGGCCCGGGCGATGCTCTCGAAGTGGCCGTACAGGCCCTGTTGGGAGGGGCGCGGGAAGCAGGGCGTGCTCAGCAGCAGGGCATCGGCCCCGGCCTGCTTGGCCGCCAGGCTGAATGCGATGGCTTCACGGGTACTGTTGCTGCCGATGCTGGCGATGACCGGGATCTCGCCCTGCACCAGCGCCACCACGCGGCGGATCAGGCGGCTGTGGGCATCGATGTCGAGAGTGGCGCTGTCACCCGGGGGGCCGGGGAGCAGCAGCGCGTCACTGCCTGCGTGCAGGTGCAGGTCGATCAATCTGGCCAGGCGCCGTTCGTCCACCTCGCCGGCGGCGTTGGTGGGCGTGACGATGGCCGCAATGCTGCCCCGGATCATGATCGAGCCCTCCCATGCCTATTGTTCTTATTGGGTTTTGGCCGGGGCGCGTGTGCCCCTGTGGGGCGATGGTAGAAGCGCGCGTCGCGCCGGCGGTATCCCAAATCGGCAGCGTCTCGCCATGGCGCTGCACGGTCGTGAACGATCTTGGCGATGGGGCATATTTTTGGCTGCCAATTTGGGATAACACACCGCAGGGGAACGGCCTAGGATCGATTTCGTCAGCGAATAACAACAGCGTTTCGGTTGGCCAGGCGGGCGTGTCGCCTTCCTCCAACCCCTGAAAAACTGCCTCATAAAATAAGGTCAAGAGAATGAGCGTATCCATGAGTCCGCCCGCAGGCCCGAACGAGCTGCGGCGTGGCGCCCTGAGTGTCGGTTTCATCATCTTCTTCGTGATTTCGGCAGCCAGCCCACTGAGTGTGCTGGCCGGCGGGTTCCCGATCGGCATCATGCTCGGCAGCGGTGCCGGCACCCCGGCCCTGCTGGTGCTGGCGTTGCTGGTGCTGCTGTCGTTCGCGGTGGGTTACACCACCATGGCGCGGCATGTGACCAATGCCGGCGGTTTCTACGCCTTCTCCTCGCGGGGCCTGGGTGGCCTGGCGGGTGGCGCGGCCGGGGTGCTGGCGATGTTCGCCTACAACATCCTGCAGGTCGGCCTGTACGGCATGTTCGGCGGCGTGGTGGCCGGCACCATGTCCAGCGTGTTCGCCATCGACCTGCCGTGGTGGGCGTATTCGCTGCTGGCCATGGCCAGCGTGGCGATCCTCGGCTACCGCAACATCGACCTGTCGGCGCGGGTGCTGTCGCTGATCGTGGTCGCCGAGTACCTGGCGATCCTGGTGCTGGACGTCGCCATCCTGCACAGCGGTGGCGACAGCGGGGTGAATTTCGATTCCTTCACGCCCGAGTACGCGTTCAGCGGCAACCCGTCGATCGGCCTGCTGTTCTGCTTCGCGGCGTTCATCGGCTTCGAGGCGACCACCATCTACGGTGAAGAGGCGAAGAACCCGCAGCGCGCGATTCCCATCGCCACCTATGTGTCGGTGCTGCTGATCGGCTGCTTCTACGCCATCTCGATCTGGTCGATGGTCATTGGCGTGGGCACCGACAAGATCGTGCCGACCCTGCAGGCGCTGACCGATCCGACCACCTTCATCTACGGCCTGTCCGATCACTATGTCGGCCCGCAACTGACCCAGGTGATCCGCGTGCTGTTCGTGGTGAGCATCTACGCAGGGCTGCTGGCCTTCCACAACTCGGCGGCGCGCTACTTCTACGCCATCGGCCGTGACGGCATGCTGCCCAAGTCGCTGGGCCTGACCCACCGCATCCACCAGAGCCCGCACATGGGCTCGGCCCTGCAGAGCCTGATCGCCGCGGTGGTGGTGCTGATCTTCGCGGTGATGGACGCCGACCCGATCCTGCAGCTGTTCGCCTGGTTCTCCAGCCTGGCCACGCTGTGCCTGCTGCTGCTGATGGCGCTGACGTCGGCGGCGGTGCTGATGTACTTCAAGCGCAATCCGCAATTGCAGTTGGGTGTGCTGCGCCGCCTGATCCTGCCGGCGTTTTCCTGCGTGGCCCTGAGCATCGTGCTGGTGATCGCGGTGATCCACTTCGATGTGTTGACCGGCTCCAGCAAGGCGATCTCCTACGCGCTCTGTGCAGTGATTCCGGCGGCCCTGATCGGCGGTGTGCTGCTGGCCATGCGCCTGCGCCGCAAATCGCCGGAGTGCTTCGCCAAGCTGGGCAGCCACAAGCTGTAAGCACCGCCTTCCTTTCATCGACACGAAGCCCACCGTGCAGCGCTGCTGGCGGTGGTGCACGGGAGCTTTTCCATGAACGACTATCGCATGCTGATCGACGGTGCCCGCGTAGCGGGCGAGGGCGGCCACTTCGAGGTGCTCAACCCGGCCACCGAGACCGCCGTCGCCCAGTGCACGGCCGGCTCCCTGGCCCAGCTTGACCTGGCCGTGGCAGCGGCCCGCAGGGCGTTCGCCGGCTGGCAGCTGACCAGCCACGCCGAGCGCAGCGCCTGCCTGCAGCGCATCGCCGATGCCATCGAACAGGACGCCGAGCGCCTGGCGCGGCTGATCGTCAGCGAGCAGGGCAAGCCGCTGGCGCTGGCGTTTTCCGAAGTCATGGGCGGTGTCGCCTGGACCCGTTATGCCGCCGCCCAGGAGATTCCCGTCGAGCTGATCGAGGACAACGCCACCCAGCGCGTCGAACTGCACCGCAAACCGCTGGGCGTGGTGGCCTCGATCACGCCGTGGAACTGGCCGTTCATGATTGCCATCTGGCACATCATGCCGGCGCTGCGGGCGGGCAACTGCGTGATCAGCAAACCGTCGAGCCTGACCCCGCTGAGCACCATCGCCCTGGTCGAGATCATCGCCCGGCACGTGCCCAACGGGGTGATCAACATCATCACTGGTGAGCGCGGCTTCGGCAGTGCGATTTCCAGCCACCCGGGCATCGACAAGATCGTCTTCACCGGCTCCACGGCCACCGGCCAGCGGGTCATGCAGGCGGCGGCCGGCAACCTCAAGCGTCTGACTCTGGAATTGGGTGGCAACGACGCGGCCATCGTGCTGCCCGGCACCGCGGTCGAGGAAACGGCCGAGGCGATCTTCCAGGCCGCATTCCTCAACATGGGCCAGACCTGTGCGGCGCTCAAGCGCCTGTATGTGCACGAGTCGCAGCAGCAGGCATTCGCCGACGCGCTGGTGGCCATCGCCGGGCGCCAGGTGGTCGGTGACGGCCTGGAGGAGGGCGTGACCTTCGGCCCGGTGCAGAACAGCGAGCAACTGGCGCTGGTCACCGAGCTGGTCGAGGACGCCCGTGGCAAGGGCGCCCAGGTGCTGTGTGGTGGCGAGCGCCTGGCGCGCCCGGGGTTCTTCTACCCGCCGACCATCGTCAGCGGCGTGAACAACGGTGACCGCCTGGTGGACGAGGAACAGTTCGGCCCGGTGCTGCCCGTGATCGCCTACCGCGATGTCGAGCAAGTGCTGCGCGCCGCCAACGACAGCGACATGGGCCTGGGCGGTTCGGTCTGGGGGCCGGATGCCGAGCAGGCGCTGGCGGTCGCCAAGCGCATGGAGAGTGGTGTGGCCTGGGTCAACTGCCATGCGCAGATCCAGCCGAATACGCCGTTCGGCGGCAGCAAGATGTCCGGTTTCGGGGTCGAGTTCGGCCTCGAGGGGCTGCTCGAATTCACCGGCCAGCAGTTGCTCTACGTGCGCAAGCCGGGGGCGGTGTGACGCACCCGCGCGGCACCCGGATCCAGTCGATTCAACGCCAACAACAATAATGAAAGCGACGTGAAAAGGAGCATCACCATGGAGCATCGCAATCGGGCCATCGGCCTTTGCAGCGGCGGCCTGGCCCTGAGCCTGGCCCTCGGGCTGGCGGCGCCAGCGGGCGCCGTCGAGCTGTACAGCGACGAAGACACCCACCTCAACGCCGACGTACTGGCCGTGTTCGGCATGATGAACAGCCGCAAGAACTATGACGGCACCACCGGCGGCTCGACCTGGCGCGAGGGGTTCATCAAGTACGGGTTGAGCGGCGACCAGGGGCTGGCGGGTGCAGGCACCGCCTATGGCGCCTTCAGCCTGGTCAGCTCGGCGACCTGGGGCGACGGCGACGCCGGCGGCAATACCGATGGCTCCGAGCGCACCACCAAGATCGAGGACGCCTACCTGGGCTGGCGCTCCGGCGACCTGTTTCCGGCCCTCGGCCAGGATGGCGTGGATTTCTCCGCAGGGCGCCAGGTGATCAAGCTGGGGCGCGGTTTCCTGATCAATGATGACGGCACCAACCTGGGCAACGGCCCCCAGGGGCCGAACGGTGGCAGCCTCAACCGCGGTGGCGCCTATTATGCCGCTGCGCGGCATGCCTTCGACCGCACCGCGGTGTTGCGCCTCGGTGGCCAGGAGGGCGTGCATGGCTCGGTGCTGTGGCTCAAGTCCGACAACCGCGTACAGGCCGAGACCGAGCTGGCCGCCGGTACCCTGGACTACACCACCGACGCCGGCACCCTGGGCCTGACCTGGATCCATGGCCTGGACGTCAACAAGCGCTGGGCCAACCCGATCCAGGCGCAGCGCGACAACATGAACCTGTACAGCATCCGTGGCGAAGGCAGCGCCGGCATCGAGAATGCCAACTTCGCCTTCGAATATGCCTGGCAGGACGTCGATACCGGCGTGGAGAAAGGCTGGTACGCCGAGGCCGGTTACACCTTCGCCGATGCGCCCTGGGCGCCGAGCCTGACCTACCGCTACACGCGTTTCTCGGGCGGTTGGGATTCGCTGTTCACCGGCCTCAGCACCGGCTATGGCACCTGGTTCCAGGGTGAGGTGGCGGCCAACTATGCGGGCCCGTTCAACACCAATACTGGTATTCACCACGTGGGGTTGAAAGCCACGCCGATGGAAGGGCTGACCCTGGGCGCGCTGTACTTCGACTTCAGCACGCTGCATGACCGCGACACCATCAATCGCGACGCGCGCGAGCTCGACCTGTATGCCGAATGGGCGGTCAACGACCACCTGACCATCTCGCCGCTGGTGGGCCTCTATCAGCCGAAGAAGAGCTCGGACAACGGTGGTATCGGCAGCCAGGTTGGCGGCAATGGCACCAACGTCTACAGCCAGCTGATGGTCATCGTGCCGTTCTAAGAACCTGTTCACGATCCTTCCAGGCATGGTTGCGGGTAGCTATAAGGCAGAATCGGCCGATCGTGCGGCGATTTCAAACCTGCTCATATTGGTGGGCTGAAGCCCACCCTACGAGGCTATAAGGCAGAATCGGGCATCACTGTTTTACCTGTGGGAACGGGCGGGGACGCCTAGGCCATGCCCGTGATTTTTCGCGGGCATGGCCCGCTCCCACAGATATTGCGCCGATGGCTGCTCCCGCCACGTTGCAGCCAGATATAAAGCCCAGCATGTAGATCGTGAACGATGCGCCACCCCAGCGGCGTTCACCTGACCCTCTTGGCGGCCTGCTCCACGCACTTGGTCGCACGACTGCCCGCTCGCGGGCAGCCGGTTTTTCCTTTCCCGCCACGCCTTTCAGTCGCGTGCTTCAACCGTCGGTATCGAACGCTGCGCGTGCATGTTCTGGGCGATTTGCCTGGTGGTTTCGATCAGCATGTCGAGTACCGTCTCCTGGCGCAGCAGCCGGAAATTGGCCGTGGTGCCCACCGCCGAAATACTGCCTACCACTTCCTTCTCGTCGGCGCTGACGATTGGCGCGGCGATACCGGTGTGCCCGGTGTTGAGCTCGTCGTGGGTGATGCTGTAGCCATCCTTGCGGATCTTCTTGGCCATCCGCGCGAACTCCGACCAGCTGCAGGTGCTGTACGGGTTGCTGGGGTCGCGGGCGATCTCTTCATGGAGTTTCTGCAGGCGTTTGCCTTTCTGCGAGGCGACCAGCACCTTGGACTGCGCACCGCGAAACAGCGGTAGCGGGTGGCCGCGGCCGAAGGCGAAGTGCGAGGCGTCATGGGATTCGGTGATGTAGGTGTTGATGATGTGGCCGTCGTAGAACACGCTGGCGAACACCGCCAGGCCGGTCTTGTCGGCCAGCTCGTGCATCAGCTCGCGGCCGGCACTGAGGATCGGGTCGTACTGGCGCATCATCCAGTCCAGCTCGATGATCCGCGGCCCCAGGCCGTAGCTGCCGGCGCCGACTCTCGTCAGCAGGCCGGCGTCGCAAAGGTCCTTCACGTAGCGGTACACGGTGGCCCTGGAAAGGCCCATGCGCGCGGCGATGGTCTCCGGGTCCACCTGCAGCTGCTCGGGGCCGAACAGGTCCAGCACACCCAGGGTCTTGCTCAAGCTGCTCATGTCACTCCTCGTGCGGCGGCTGCTTGCCGCCTTGCGTTTGCCCAATCTATCCGTTCAGCACCCTGAACAGGTGTGCCCAGGTGCGCGAAACGCGCAGGCGAGGGCAGAGAATCTCGCAGGCTGATATTTGATTGTCAAATTACCCTTAAAAATCTCATTTGTCTCGTATTTTGAGTAAAACAATAAAAATAACTTGTTGGGTTTTTTGTTTGATGGAATAAATCTCAAAACAAAAGATGCCTGCGAGGCTAGACGAATGAATGGTGCCGAATTATTGATCGAGGCCGCTGCTGCCAGCGGAGTCGAATACTGCTTTGCCAACCCTGGAACCACCGAGATTCCCCTGGTGGCGGCCATTGCAAAGCACCCTGCGCTGACGCTCAAACCCGTGCTGTCGCTGTTCGAGGGCGTGTGTACCGGCGCCGCCGATGGTTACGGACGCATTGCCGGCAAGCCGGCCATGACCCTGACCCACCTCGGCCCAGGCTTCGCCAACGGCATTGCCAACCTGCACAACGCCCGTCGCGCCAACACGCCGATCGTCAACGTGATCGGCGATCACGCCTCGTGGCACGTCAACTACGATCCACCCCTGGCCAGCGACATCGAAGCCCTGGCCGGTGCGGTATCCGGTTGGGTACGCACTTCGCGCAGCGCCGAGCGGGTGGGTGAGGATTTCCAGAGCGCCGTGCAGGCCGCTTGGCAGCCGCGCGGGCAGATCGCCAGCCTGATCCTGCCGATGGACCTGCAGGCCAATGCGGTGTCGGCTGCTGCCGCACGTTTCGCACCACTGCAGGCGCCGGTTCGCCGCCTGGCCGGTGACAAGGTCGAGCAGGTGGTGGCCGCCCTCAAGGCTGGCAAGCGCCTGGTGTTCATCGTCGGCGACAGCGGGCTGTCGGCCCAGGGGCTGGAGGCTGCTGGCCGCCTGGCTCAACTGCCGGGCGTGCGCCTGTTCGCCGAAACCTTCCCGCGGGTCAGCCATCGCGGTGGCGGCCTGCCGGATCTCGACCGCCTGCCGTACTTCCCGGAAGTGGCCATCGAGATTCTCGACCAGTACGACCTGGTGGTGTGCGCCGGTGTGCCGGAGCCGATCAGCTACTTCGGCTACGAAGGCATCGCCTCGCGCCTGGCCGAACGTGACCGCCTGTTGTCGCTGGCCGAGGTCGGTGACGATGTGGTCGGCGCCATCAGTGCGGTGGCCGATGCCCTGCAGGCGCCGGCTCACGTGCCTGCAGCACAAGGCATCGAGATGCCGCCGGCGGACGACGCACTGTCACCGCAATCCATCGGCCGGGTGCTGTCCGCGGCGCTGACCCACGATTGCATCGTGTCCATCGAGGGCGGCACCTGCGGCTACCCGTTCTTCACCGCTTCGGCCGGTGCGGCGCGCCACCGGGTGCTGACCAACACCGGTGGCGCCATCGGCCAGGGCATCCCGGCCGGCTTCGGTGCAGCCCTGGCCGAGCGCGGCAACACGGTGTTCTGCCTGCAATCGGACGGCAGCGCCCAGTACACCATCCAGACGCTGTGGAGCATCGCCCGGGAGCAGCTGCCGGTGATCATCCTGATCGCCGCCAACCACCGCTACGCGATCCTGCAGAACGAGCTGCGCCGCTACGGCGTGACCGACTTCGGCCCGCAGGCTCTGGCCCTCACCGAGCTGGACCGCCCGCGGGTGGACTGGAAGGCCCTGGCCAAAGGCTACGGCGTACCGGCCAGCAGCGTGCGCACCAACCTCGAACTGCGTCAGGCCCTGGCGAGTGCCATCGCCAGTGCGGCGCCCTGCCTGATCGAAATGGAGCTCTGAGCCATGAGCGAGATTCAACTGCTACCCGCCGTCCGTGAGTTTCTTGCCACACCCAAGCGCCTGCTGATCGGCGGCCAGTGGGTGGACGCCGCCAGCGGCAAGCGCTTCGGCGTCGAAAACCCGGCTACCGCCACCCAGCTGTGCGAAGTCGCCGAGGGCGAGGAGGCCGATGTCGACGCTGCCGTCGCCGCCGCCCGTGCCGCCTTCGAAGGCCCGTGGCGCTGGGAAACCCCGGCCCGGCGTGGCTACCTGCTGTTCCGCCTGGCCGAGCTGATCGACGCTCACCGCGAGGAGCTGGCGCAACTGATCACCCTGGAGAACGGCAAGACCATCGCCGCCGCCCGTGGTGAAGCCACTGCTGCTGCCAACATCGTGCGCTACTTCGCCGGTTGGCCGACCAAGATCGAAGGCAGCACGCTGCCGGTATCGCCGGCCAGTGGCGCGCCGATGCTCAACTACACCCTGCGCGAGCCGGTGGGCGTGTGCGCGCTGATCGTGCCGTGGAACTTCCCGCTGAACATGTGCGTGTGGAAGCTTGGCCCGGCCCTGGCCACCGGTTGCACCGCGGTGCTCAAGCCTGCCGAGCAAACGCCGCTGGTAGCCGTGCGCCTGGTGCAGCTGATCGAGGAGGCCGGCTTCCCCGCCGGGGTGGTCAACCTGCTCACCGGCTTCGGTGCCCGCACCGGCGCGCCGCTGTCCCAGCACGCCGATGTCGACAAGATCGCCTTCACCGGCTCCACCAACGTCGGCCGGCTGATCGCCCAGGCTGCCACCAGCAACATGAAGAAGGTGTCCCTGGAGCTGGGCGGCAAGTCGCCGAACATCATCCTGGCGGACGCCGACATCGTGCGCGCCGCCAAGGGCGCCGCCGACGGCATCTTCTACAACCAGGGCCAGGTGTGCACCGCCGCCTCGCGCCTGTACGTGCATGAATCGGTGCTCGACCAGGTGCTCGAGGAGCTGCGCAAGCACGCCGCCGCCCACGTCATCGGCTCCGGGCTGGACAGCCGCAGCACCCTCGGGCCGCTGGTTTCCGAGCGCCAGCTGAGCACCGTGAGCGGTTACCTGCAGCGCGGCGTACAGGACGGCGCCGAGCTGGTCTGCGGCGGCAAGCGCCCGGCGCACCTGGAGCAGGGCCACTTCATCGAACCCACGGTGTTCTTCGACCGCGGCGAGCAGAGCTGTGTGGCCCGTGAGGAAATCTTCGGACCGGTGCTCACGGTGATGAGCTGGAGCGACGTCGACGAACTCGCCCAGCGCGCCAACGACTCGCCGTACGGCCTGGCCGCCGGCCTGTGGACCCGCGACCTGCGCTCGGCGCATCGCCTGGCGGCGCAGCTCAAGGCCGGCTCGGTATGGATCAACTGTTGGAACGTGGTCGACCCGGCCTCGCCCTTCGGTGGCTACAAGCAATCCGGCTGGGGCCGGGAAATGAGCAAGAACGTGATCGACGCCTACACCGAGACCAAGAGCGTCTACGTCGATCTCGCCTGACCACACGATTACCAGAGGAACAATCATGGATCTGCAACTGCAAGACCGCGTCGCCATCGTCACCGGCGGCGGCATGGGTATCGGTAAAGAAGTCGCGCGTTTCCTGTCCGAAGAGGGCTGCAAGGTGGTCATCTGTGCGCGCCGCATGGAATACCTGCGCGCCGCTGCCGAGGAAATCAGCGCGCAAACCGGCAATGAAGTGCTGCCGCTGTTCTGCGACACCAACGACATGCAGGCGGTGTCGACCATGGTGCAGCAGGCCAAGGATCACTTCGGCCGTATCGACATCCTGGTCAACGGCGCCGCTGCGCCGTCCGGCGTGGTGCGCAACGATATCGAGCACGCCGGCGACGACGAGCTGCTGTCGGACCTCAACACCAAGGTGATCGGCTACTTCCGCTGCGCCAAGGCGGTGACCCCGCACATGAAGGCGGCCGGCTTCGGGCGCATCATCAACATCGGCGGCCTCACCGGGCGTGGCAGCAAGGTGCTGTCGGGCATGCGCAACCTGGCCATCGCCCACATGACCAAGACCCTGTCCGACCAGCTCGGCCCGTCGGGCATCACCGTCAACCTGATCCACCCCGGTGTGGTCGACACCCCGCACATCCACGAGCTGTACGAGCGTGAAGGCGTCAAGCAGGGCAAGACCCCGCAGCAGGTCGAGCAGGCCTACATCGACTCCACGCCGATCCGCCGCACCCTGCAGCCGATCGAAATGGGCTGGCTGATCGGTTTCCTGGCATCCCCCAAAGCGGCCGCCGTTACTGGCGAATCCATCGGTATCGATGGCGGCCTGACCCGCGGCATCTTCATCTGAGGAGGCAACCATGAGCAACGGAACCCTGTTGGTGGCCACCGTCGGCCAAGCGGTGATCCGCAGCGCCGACGATGGCAAGACCTGGCATCGCCTGGGCCTCGGCCAGGACATCGAGTTCGATGCCATCACCCGCTCGTTGAGCGTCAGCCCGCAAGCGCCGGAAGTGATCTACGCCGGCACCGATGTCGGCCTGTGCGTGAGCCACGACACCGGCGGCAAGTGGACGCGCGTCGACTCGCCGTTCAATGGCGAAACCGTGTGGAAGGTGGCGGTCGACCCCAAGGATGCCAAGCGCATCTTCGTCGGCACCGGCGCGCCATCGCGGGCCGTGCTGTGGCGCACCCTGGATGCCGGCGCCAGCTGGTACCGCGTGCCGGTAGAGATTCCCGAGTTCTGCGAGGGCGTCAGCAAGCCGCGCCTGCTGGCCTTCGCCTACGACCCGACCGACCGCAACCAGGTGTGGTTCGGCCTGGAAGAGGGCGGCCTGTTCCATAGCCGCGATGGCGGCGAAACCTTCACCCGCCTCGATGACCGCCTGCTGTGGGACTACAACTCCGATGTGCACAACATCGTGGTGCTGCCCAACCATGGCAAGAAGGTCATCGTGGTGGTGTGCGTCAATGCCGTGTACCGCAGCTTCGACGAAGGCGCGACCTGGACCGGGATCGTCGGCGCCGACGCCTTCGGCCTGTATTACGTGCGCGTGCTCAATGCGCCGGTGGGCAGCGAAGACACCCTGTACCTGAGCATCTCCGACGGCACCCCGGGCACCACCAGCAAGGTGCTGGTCTCCCGTGACGCCGCCGCCACCTGGGAAGTGCTGCCGCTGTCCCAGCAGCCCAACTCCTGCGTCTGGGCCATCGCCTTCAATCCGGCCAACCCGCTGCAGATCGTCGCCGGCACCAAGTACGGCCACCTGTTCACCTCGGTGAACGGCGGCAACGGCTGGCAGAAGCAGTGGCGCGAATTCAGCGAGATCGCCGACGTGCTGTGGACGCCTGCGGTGGCGCAGATCAAGGCCGGGCACACGTCCGTCATCAAGAAGTGAGGGCCATGCGATGAAGATCGACATCCTGCGCACCCATATTTCGCTGTTCGTCACCGACCCGGACGCCTCGGCGCTCTGGTACGCCGATGTGCTGGGCATGCATGAAAGTGCCCGCGGCGAGGCCTGGGTGATGATGGCGTTCGGCAGCAAGCACCACGACATCGCGCTGATCAAGGCCGAGCCCGGTGCCCATCAGGGCGGCCTGGGCCTGCAGCACTACGGGCTGGAAGTGGCCGGCGACATGACCACCCTGCGCGAGCTGTACGGCATGTTGCTGAGCAAGGGGGTGGAGATCGTCAAGATCACCGACCACGAGATCGGCAACGGCCTGTACTTCCACGACCCGGACGGCAACCGCCTGGAATTCTTCTTCGAAACCGAACACGACGACGCGCTGGCCAAGGCGCGTTTCAAGGCGGCCGGGGCACCGAGCCGCAACTTCACCGTCGACCCCCTCTGAGCAAGGAACATGCAGATGAAAGCCAAGAATTTCGCCAGCTACCACATCCGCAAGTGGTACAGCTTCACCGAAGAAACCCATGCCAACGAAACCGGCCAGTTGGCCGATGGCGAGCCGGTGTTCAAGTACGTGATCGCCGCGGCCATCCACAACCCCTATGCCGGGCGCTTCAGCGAGAGCCTCGATGAGCTGATCAATGACTCGCCGCTGCTCGGCCAGGAATTCGGCCGACGTATCAACGAACTGGCTGCCGGCCGCACCGTGATCAGCTACGGCAAGGCCTGCCTGGTGGGCAGCGCCAGCGAGTACGAGCACGGCAACGCCTTCCTGACCAACCCGGCCGCCGACCCGATCCGCGTCGCCCTGGGTGGCGGCAAGTCGTGGGTGCCGTCGACCGGCAAGCGCGGTGCGCCGGGGGTGACCATCGACATTCCGCTGGCCCACAAGGACGCCCTCTACGTGCGTTCGCACTACGACACCGTGTCGGCCTCCTTTGGCGACGGCCCGGCACCGGACGAAGTGATCATCATCTGGGCCTTCGCCACCCGTGGCCGCCTGCATGCCCGCCTGGGCGGCCTGACTGCCGACGCCATCAAGGGCGACAACGGTCTGACCTGATCACGCCACGCTGGCCGGAGAACCGCCATGTCCACCAGTCACTTTTTCCACAACCGCTCGATGCTGCCGCTGCATTTCCTGCAGTGGGGCAAGCTGGACGCCACGCCGGTGATCCTGCTGCACGGCCTGCGCGCCTATGCGCAGACCTGGCAGTCGCTGGCCGAGTCCCTGGGCGACGAGTTCTGCTGCTATGCCCTCGACCAACGCGGACGCGGACTGAGTGACTGGGCCGACAGCCACACCTATTGCACCGAGCATTACGTGCGCGACCTTGAAGACCTGGTCGAGTACCTGCACCTGCAGCGCTTCATGCTGGTCGGTCATTCCCTGGGCGGCGCCAATGCCCTGGAGTACGCCCGCCAGCATCCCGGGCGGCTGTCCGCCCTGGTGATCGAGGACATCGGCCCCGGCTCGTCGAGCGTCGGCGACGGTGCGGCGCGGATCCGCCGCGAGATGCAGGAAACACCTTTGTATTTTCCGGACTGGGAGCACGCGCGGGCCTTCTGGCAGCGCTCGCGCCCGGGCCTGTCGGCTGAGGGGCTGGCCTCGCGGCTGGCCCATTCGATGAAGCAGACCGAGCAGGGCATCACCTGGCGCCATGATCAGCAGGGCATCGCCGAGGCGCGCCTGAGCATCACCCCGACCGATCTGTGGCCAGCGGTGCAGGCACTGGACTGCCCGACGCTGTTCATTCGTGGCGGGCGCTCGGACTTCCTGCCTCTGCAAACCCTCAGTGCGCTGGAAAACGCCAACCGCAACATCCAGACAACCGTGATCGCCGACGCCAGCCACTACGTGCATGACGACCAGAGTGCACTGTTCAACCAGGTCGTCGGCGACTACCTGCGGGCGCATCGCGCCTAGCCCGATCTACACCGAAACCTACAAGAAACAGGTGAAAGCATGAAACGCGAGACGACTCAGGTAGTCATCGTCGGCGGCGGCCCGAATGGCATCGCCATGGCCCACTACATGGGCCATCACGGCATCGAGTGCGTGGTGCTGGAGTTGGCCGAGGGCATCCTCCCGTACCCCCGCGCGGTCGGCATGGACGATGAGGCGCTGCGTGTACTGCAGGGCATCGGCATCGCCGACATCGCCATCCGCGACATGATCTGCGACGTGCCGCTGCGCTACTACAACGCCCGTGGCGTTTGCTTCGCCGAGGTCAAACCGACGGCCGCCGAGTATGGCTGGCCGATGCGCAACATCTTCATGCAGCAGCTGCTCGAAGGCACCCTGCGTGAAGCGCTGCCGCGCCACACCAGCGTCGATCTGCGCCTGGGCCACGAGATGCTCGACCTCAGCCAGAACGAGGAGGGCGTGACCCTGCAGGTCAAGGGCGCCGACGGCGAACCCTACGAGCTGCACGCGCAATACGTGGTCGGTGCCGACGGCGGCCGCTCCTGCGTGCGCAAGAAGCTCGGTATCGAATTGCTGGGCATGACCCATCCGCGCAAGTGGGTGGTGGTCGATGTCACCAACGATTCCCTCGACGCCCCTTACACCGCGCTGCATGCCGACCCCGAGCGGCCGTTTGTGTGCATCTACCTGCCGTACCGCCAGCGCCGTTGGGAGTTCATGCTCAAGGAGGGCGAGGACGAGGCGAAGATGTGCGAGGAAGCCACCATTCGCAAATTGATTCGCAACCATATCGGCGATGCGGTGGATGAGCTGGAGATCGTGCGCATCCGTGCTTACACCCACAACTCGCGGGTGGCGGCACGCTTCGTCGAAGGCCGTGTGGCGCTGGTCGGCGACGCGGCGCATATCTCCCCGCCGTGGGCCGGCCAGGGCCTGAACTCAGGTCTGCGTGATGTCGCCAACCTGGCCTGGAAACTGGTCGCCGTGCTGCAAGGCCGCGCTGCGCCGAAGATCATCGCCAGCTACGACATCGAGCGCCGAGGCCACGCAACCGACCTGATCGGCCTGGCCGACAACATGGGCGCCGTGCTGGGCCTGACCAACCCGCTGATGGCGGGCGTGCGCGACTGGCTGTTCCAGGCGGTGAATACCGTCGACAACCTGCGCTCGCACCTTCTGGAGTTCAAGTTCAAACCCAAGGCCACCATCATCAAGGGGCTGGTCTACCACGAGCGCGAAGAGCTGCGCGAAGGCGATCTGGTCGGCCAGCTGTTCGTGCAGCCCTTCGTCGAAGATGCCGAGCGCACCAGGCGCCGGCTCGACGAGGTGCTTGGCGACTCCTATGCGGTGCTCGGTTACCGGGTCAACCCGACGGCCGAGCTCAGCGACACGACCAAGGCCTACTGGGCGCGCTGGAACACCCGGTTCATCCAGGTCAACCGTTCGCGCAGCGGCAGCCGCAACCAGCCTTTGAGCGCCGATGGGGTGATCAGTGTTGAGGACGTCGATAACAAGCTCGGTAACTGGTTCGCCAAGGTACGCGACTGCGTGGTGATCGTGCGGCCGGATCGTTTCGTCGCTGCCATCACCACGCCCGAACGCCTGGAAAGCGTGCTGGCCAAGTTGCAGGGACAGTTGTCATGAGCCAGGCCAATCTGGCCCAGCGCCTGTTGCAGGCCGCGCGCGAGCAGGTGGCGTTGCCCAGGGAGCAGGGCGACGGCCTGGGCCTGGCCGCGGGCTATGAGCTGCAGCGTCTCGGTGTGTTGGTGCGCGAGGCACGGCATGAGCGCCTGAGCGGCTGGAAGGTGGCGTTCGCCGGTGCCGCGGCGCAGCGCCGCTTTGGCCTCAGCGAGCCGGTGTATGGCGCGCTGACCGATGCCATGGCGGTTGCCGAGGGCCAGACGGTCGACCTGGCCGGGTTGATCCAGCCCAAGCTGGAAATCGAACTGGCAGTGGTAATGGGCCAGGATCTCAATCCCGGTTTCTACAGCGATGAGGCGTTGCTCGCAGCCATCGGCGAGGTGGCCGCCGCCTTCGAGATCGCCGATTGCCGCTGGCAAGGCTGGGGCTTCGAGGCGGGTGCCTTCGTGGCCGACAACTCGGCTGCTGCAGCCTATTGCCTGTCCGCCCGGCAGCCCTTCGATGCGCGGCGCCATGCCCAGGTGGAGTATCGCCTGATGCATGAAGGCCACGCTCTGGGCTGCGGGCTCAGCAGCCTTGGCGACGAATCGCCGCTGAGCAACACCTGCTGGCTGATTCGGCGGTTGCTGGCCGATGGGCATCGGCTCAGTGCCGGGCAGATCATCTTGTCCGGCGCACTGCTGCCGCCTATCGCAATCGAGCCGGGTTGCTACCGGCTGAGCATGCTTGGCATGGAGTTGGCTTTGCAATTTCAAGTGGGTCGAGGGCCGGAGAGCCTGTAGTGGCATATCGCCTGATCAGGCGGTGTCGCCGACAACAATAAATGTGGCCGGGAGGGGGAAAGCGCGCGTTTCGCTACAGCGCCTTTCATCGCCAGAGCCATGTGTGGCGAAGCGTTACAGAAAAGCCGTGGAGTGCAGCCATCATGTTTGCAGAAGTCCGTTCCTTCAACGACCCACAACAACACGCCGGCTCGATTCTGGGCTGGCGGCAGGTATACGACCAGCTCGGCCGTGGCAGCCTGAGCAGCAAACTGCAGCAGGTGTCGTCCGAGCGTTTCCAGATCTTTCAGGAGGTGCTCGACAAGCGCGTGGTGCAGCACGGTTATGCGCCAAAAGGGCGCCTGTGCCTGGCGCTGGTGCTCAACACTGCCTGTGCGCCGGTGGTGCAGAAGCATGAAGTGGGCGCCCACAGTGTGGTGCTGCTGCGTGACGGCGAAGAATTTCTGCTGCATGCCCCGCAAGGCACGCACTTTTTCGCCGTGACGGTGGACACCGTGCGCTTTGCCAGGCTGGCGGCCCTCGACCTGCCTCAGCAGCAGCTCGACCTGCTCAAGAGCGCCTCGCAGATCGGCGTACCCGATGGGGCGCTCAAACGCTTTCATCAGCAGATCTACCCGATGTTCCAGCACCTGCTGTACAAGTCGAACAGCGTCAGTGCCGCCGCCGAGAAATTGCTCGAGGACAGCCTGATCGACGCCCTGCTGGATTTGTTCGGCAGCGCGCAGAGCGAGTGTCGCGGCCGGCATGGCAACTTCGCGGTCAGCTCGTACCTGGTGAAGAAAAGCCAGGAGCTGGCACTCGATTGCGTCGACGAGCCGCTGAGCGTGCTCGATCTGTGCGAGCGCCTGCGCGTCAGCCGGCGAACCTTGCAGAACAGCTTTCACGTGGTCGCCGGCATCCCGCCGGTCGAGTACCTGCGCAACCTGCGTCTCAACGCGGTGCGGCGGCGGCTTGCCAGTACCACGAGCGGCGCCTGTGGGGTTGGCGAAGCGGCGGCGCAGATGGGCTTCTATCACCTGAGCCATTTTTCGCGCAACTACCGCGGCCTGTTTGGCGAATACCCCTCCGAAACCCGCCGCGCATCCGGCTGACCGATCCCCTTTCGCCTACCCGAGAACACTCGAATGTCTTCGCAAACCCGGCCACGCTGGCTCGTGTGGCTGCTGGCCACGCTCGCCGCCTTTTCGCCGCTGTCCATCGACACCTACCTGCCGAGCCTGCCGGATATCGCCCGGGAGCTGAGCACCCAGGATGCCCAGGTGCAACTGACCATCGGTGTGTTCCTGGCCGGGCTGTGTTCGGGCATGTTGCTCTACGGGCCGCTGTCGGATCGCTACGGGCGCCGCCGGCTGCTGCTGGGCAGCCTGGTGTTGTACATCCTGGCCTCGGTGGGCTGCATCTGGGTGGCGAACGTCGAGCAACTGATCGCGCTGCGCTTTCTGCAGGCGGTCGGTGGCGCCGGTGCGCTGGTGCTGGCCAGAACCGTGGTGCGCGATCTGTATCCATTGAGCGAGGCGGCGCGGGTGCTGTCGCTGATGCACGTGATCGCCATGGTCGCCACGCTGCTGGCGCCGATCATGGGCACTTATCTGGTGCTGCTCGGCGGCTGGCGCATCATCTTCGTCATGCTGTCGCTGCTCGGCACCGGCTGCCTGGTGGCGGTCGCGGTAGCCCTGCAGGAGAGCTTGCCGGTCGAGGCACGCACCCGCTCGGTACTGGCCTCGTTTCGCCACTACGGCACTGTGCTGCGCGATCCCCTGGCGCTGTGCTACATCCTCGCCATGGGCCTGTCGGTGGGCGGCATGTTCGCCTTCATCACCGCCTCGCCGTTTCTGTTCATCCATCACTTCGGCTTCTCGCCACGGGCGTTCAGCCTGCTGTTCGGGCTGAACATCGCCGGCATCATCCTGGCGACCGTCATCAATGCCCGCCTGGTTCGCCGTCTCGGCCCCTTGCAGATGCTCGGTTTCGGCAGCCTCGTCGCCGCCTGTGCCGGAGCGCTGTTGATCGTCATCGGCTTCACCGGCTGGGGGCAGCCGTTCTCCATCACCGGCGGCGTGCTGCTGTTCATGGGCATCAGCGGCATGATCGGCGCCAACTGCATCGCCAGCCTGATGAGCCTGTTCCCCAGCAATGCGGGGGCGGCCGTGGGCCTGGGCATTTCCCTGCAGTTCGCCTGCGGTGCGCTGTTCAGCTGGCTGGTCAGCGTATTGGCCGATGGCACGGCGCGGCCCATGTGCCTGGTGATCGGTGTCGCCGGCCTGGGCAGCCTGGCGTGCTATCGGGCCATCCGTTACCTGCTGCACAAACCACGGCGTGCCAGTCTGTACCACGCCTTGAATGGTGACGAACGCTAAGCCGCTCTCAGCTCGCCAGCAACCCGGCCATGCCTGCCGCCAGGGCGATCAGCACCAGGCCCGAGAGTCGCTCGAGTAGCGGCAGGGCGCGCTGGAAGCTGCGCAGCAGGCGACCATTGCCGATGGCCAGCGCCACCAGCAGGTCCCAGCCGAGCACCACGGTAAACATCCAGAGGCCATAGAACGCCTTCCAGCCGGCACTGCTCTGGGCACCCAGCATGCTCGCCAGGCTGACGTAGAACAGCGCGTTCTTGGGGTTGAGGATGCCGGACAGAAACCCCATTCCGGCCGCCTGCAGCCAGGAGGCTCGCCCGCCAGGCGCCGCCTTGCCCGGGGCCTGCAGCACGCTGCTG
This sequence comes from Pseudomonas sp. URMO17WK12:I2, assembly GCF_003253735.1. Taxonomy (GTDB): domain Bacteria; phylum Pseudomonadota; class Gammaproteobacteria; order Pseudomonadales; family Pseudomonadaceae; genus Aquipseudomonas. The sequence continues at coordinate 123,950 of NZ_QKYW01000005.1, forward strand.
CCGGCATGGCGAATGAACAGCACGCCCAGGTACAGCAGGTACAGGCAGCCGACCAGTTGCAGGGTGATGAAGGGCGCGCTGCCTGGCTGCAGCACCGACACGCCGGTGAACGCCGCGACGATGAACACGCCGTTGGCCACGGCGATACCCAGGCAGGCACCGCTGGCGACCCGCCAGCCCGCCGCCAGGGAGGTACGGGCCACCAGAAAGAAATCCGGGCCGGGGGAAATCAGCGCCAGGAAGTGGGCGGCGGCAATGATCATGAACTGCTGCATGGTGGGCGTCGCTCATCAGAAAAAGACGCCCGCAGTCTGTCGCCGCGTGCAGCGGCGGTATTGAAGAAAATCGTCAGCCGTCAGGCCGACGCCGCCAGGGCAGGCCCAGGGGCAGCGCCGCCGCGGATGCCGCCAGGCCGGGCCAGCATCGCGCGGGCACGGCCGTTACGCCACCACCGGGATCAACGGATCAGCCGCGGCCAGGGCGCTGGCGCGGACGGCGGCGGGTGGGTAGATCCACTCGGTATTGATCTGGGTTTTCAGCTGCTTGCCCTCGGCGCCGGTGAACATCACCTTGCGCTCCCAGCCCTCACTGAACACCGCGCCCCAGGCGCCGAGGTCCAGGCAGGTGACGTACTTGGGCTGGCGATAGTCGATGGGGGCCACGCCGAGCAGATCGGCGGCCGCGTTGTTGCCGGCCGAGCGGCCCAGGGCAATGGCATGCTGGCAGCTCATCAGCGCGTGGTGGCCCTCATCGTCGACGGCGGCGAAGGCGGTGTCGCCGGCGGCATACAGATTCGCCAGCCCGGCGACCTTGAGGGTGCGGTCCACATGCAGGCGGCCCTGGCCATCGCGCTCGGCGGCCAGCTGGGCGTTAAGGGGGGAGGCCTGCACGCCGACCGTCCAGATCACCGTCAGCGCCTCGATGCGCTCGCCGTTGGCCAGGGTGACACCGCCGGCATCCACGGCGCTGACCGACGTGCCCAGGCACCAGGTGACGCCTTGCTGGGCGCTGGCCTCGGCGATGAGCGGCGCCATCTGCGTTCCCAGGCTGGCGCCGATGCGCTCGCCCCGGTCGACCACGATCACGCGGAGTGCCGCCTCGTCGCCGAGAATTGCCCGCAGGCGGGCCGGCAGTTCGGTGGCGGTCTCGATGCCGGTGAAGCCGCCGCCGGCGACCACCACGGTATTGCGGGCCAGGCTCTCTGGTAACTCGGCCAGGCCGAGCAGGTGCTGCTCCAGCGCGATGGCCTGCTCCAGGCTGTCGACATCGAAGGCCTGCTCGACGCCGCTCAGGGGCGGGCGCTTGACCTGGCTGCCGCTGGCCAGGATCAGGCGACTGTAGCTCAGCTGCTGCTCTGCCTGGTGTTGATCGCGGTACGTCACGCACTGGCTGGTGCTGTCGATGGCGCTGACCCAGCCCGCGATGAAGCGCACGCCCACGGCGGTGAACAGGGCGTCGAGCGGTGCGTTCATGCGTGCTACATCCGCCTCGTAGAAACGCGGGCGCACATGCAGTTCGGCCTTCGGTGCGATCACGCACACCTCGATGTCGTCGCGGGCCTGCAGGTCGAGCAGGCGGGCTGCGCTCAGGGCGCTCCACAGGCCGGCAAAGCCGGTGCCGATCACTAGAATGCGTTGTTTCATGGGCGAGTCCTCGAAGGTGTTTACCTGGCCGCGGCGCGGGCCAGGTTCGACACGCGGGGTGGCGATGAGCGGATTCTCTGCTTGAAGTGGGCCAGCGTATTGATCCATAAAGTGCTAAATCGATTGATCCAAGTGAGGGCGGCATGGCGGCTAACAATCAGGGGCCTCTGGTGGTATCGCTGCCCCTTGGCGCGCCGCAACCGGGCGAGAGCCTGCAGCGCTGGCTGTATGGCGCACTGCGCGAGGCGATTCTCAGTAGCCGCCTGCCGTCGGGCAGCCAGCTGCCCAGCACCCGCGCCCTGGCCGGGCATTACGGCATGGCCCGCGGCACCGTGCAGGCGGCTTACCAGCAACTGCAGTCCGAAGGCTATCTGGATACCGGCAGCGGCTATGGCACGCGGGTCTGCACGGTGCTGCCGGATGCCAGGCTCAACGCCGGCTTTCCTGGGCGGCCGGTCAGGGTGCCGGCCGAGCAACCGCGTGAAGCGCCTGCTACGGCGTGGGCGCAGCGCCTGCAGGCAGAGAAACCGGTGTTCATGAGTGGTGGTGCGCAGCGTGGCTTGCGGCCGTTCTTTCCGCACCGTGGTGACGTGCTGGCGTTTCCCATCGACCTGTGGCGCAAGCTGCACACCGCCCATCTGCGCACCTCGCGCCTGGTCGACATGCTCGATGCCGACCCGGCCGGCTTGCCCGCGCTGCGCAGCGCCATCGCCCAGTACCTGGCGATTGCCCGTGGCGTGCGGGTGGGCGCCGAGCGCATCGTCATTCTCGCCAGCGTGCAGCAGGCGCTGGACCTGACCTTGCGGCTGGTGGTGGCGCCTGGCGAGCGGGTGTGGATGGAAGACCCCGGCTACCCCGGCGCGCGGCAGTTGATGAAGGCCAGCGGCGTGGCGATGGTCGATGTACCGGTGGACCGTGAAGGCCTGCAGGTCGAGGTGGCCATGGGCCTGGCGGCGGATGCGCGGCTGGCCTATGTCACCCCCTCGCACCAGGCGCCACTGGGCGGCGAGCTGTCACCAGGGCGGCGCCTGGCGCTGCTGCGCTGGGCCAGCGAGCGCGGCAGCTATATCTTCGAGGACGACTACGACAGCGAGTACCGCTTCGTCGCCAAGCCGATTCCGGCGCTGCGCAGCATGGCCGGTGCCGATGCCTCGGTGATTCTCGCCGGCACCTTCAGCAAGCTGCTGTTTCCCTCGCTGCGCCTGGCCTACGTGGTGCTGCCGCCGCAGCTGGTGGAAGGCTTCACGCGGCTGGTGTCGCTGACCGCGCGGCATGCCAACAGCCTGGCCCAGGCGGTGCTGGCGGATTTCATCGAGCAGGGCCATTTCGACCGGCACCTGCGGCGCATGCGCAAGCTGTATGCGGCGCGCGCCGAAGCCTTCGCGGACGCTGCCGAGCGGCACTGGCAGGGGCTGATCGAGGTGCCGCCGATTCGTGCCGGGCTGGATGTGGTGTGTCGGCTGCACGGCATCGATGAGCTCGCGGCCCAGGCGCGCCTTGCCGAGGCGGGCATCGACGTGATGCCCTTGCAGCTTTATGGCGTGAAGCCCCAGGCGCCAGGGCTGGTGATGGGCTTCGCGCCATACCAGCAAGCGGCCATCGAACAAGCCGCCAGGGAGGTAGGGCGGCTGCTTCGCCGCCGCTGAAAGTGGCTCAGCGCGCGACGATGATCACGGTGATACAGATCATCGCCACCACGCCGAATACCATGCGGGCTATCCAGGGTGCCGTGAGCCAGGCCGTGGTGGCGCCGGCGACCTGACCGACGTTCTTCTCGGTCAGCCAGCGATTGCCGGGCTGTGCGTTCATCGGGTTGCCGCATTGCGGGCAGGCGTGGGCCTTGTCGGAGATACGGTGCTGGCATTCGGGGCAGTCGATAAGGCTCATCTCGGTCATCCATTGATCAGTGGCGATAGCGGCACGTGAGACTGGGCGGTGATCGCCGAGTTCCGCCACAGGGCAGAGCTGGCGGGCGCTGCAGGCTTTTTGCAGAGAGTTGGCAAAGCGCTCGCATTGTGCGCGAGCGCTTTGCACGGCTATTTGCGGCGCCACTGACCCTGCTGCTGGATGTACTGGCCAGCCGGGGTCTTGTCGATGGCCTTCTGGCCGGCGATGGTTTCCACGTCGCTGAGCTGGATGCCGTTCTGCTGGGCGAGCTTCTGGTACTCGGCGCGGCGCGCGGCGTTGATCAACTTGGCGATCTCGTCGGCCTGGCCGCCAGCTTTGACCACGCCCAGGTAGCCATTGGGCATTTCGCCAAGCTGGCCGCTGGCCTTGGCGTCGCCCAGGGCGGACATCGCCTCGTTGAGGCTGATGGCATGGGCCGGCAGGCTCAGGCTGAACAGCAGCAACAGGCCGGCGAAGGATTTGATCAGGTTCATGCGTGGCTCCTCAGAACAGTCCGCTGGATTCACTGAACATGCTGTCCAGCGCCTTATCCACCTTGATATAGATCTCGTGCTCGATCTTCACATTCAGGTTGATGTTGATCGGCTCGTTGGGCATCGCCAGTTGTACCGTCGGGGTACAGGCTGTGGTCAGCAGCCCCAGCAGCAGGGCGGTGATGCAACTACGCAAGCGCATGGCGCTTCTCCTCGTCAAGGCTCCTTGGGGGCGGTGTTGCGCTGCAGCATTCGCTGCTGCACGCGCCGCGTGATGATGTCGTTGACCCGGTCGGTCAGCTGCAGGCTGGCGAGCAGGTTGGGGATGTCCTCCTCCAGGTTGATGTTGAAATGAATCGGCCGGCCATTCTCGATGGCCGGGTTCTGGCCCTCCAGGCGCATCCCCAGGGTCAGCGTGCCGTGCTGATCATAGTCGACCGCGCTGTTCAGGGTGGTGAACCTGAAGTCTTCCAGGGACTGGGTCACCAGTTGCATCGCCGGGTTGCTGCGGCCCAGGGCCTTGATTCTTTCCGAGCTGAACTGCAGGTGCCCTCCGGGCTGGCGGGCAGCGACATGGCCTTGCTCGATCTCGACGCCGTTCTGGCCCAGGCGCACTGGCAGGTCACCGTCCAGGGTGCCGCTGCCGGCCAGGCCTTCAGCGGGGTAGAGGGCGAACAGCTGCTGGAGTTCCAGGCCGCGGATGTGAATGGGAAACAGCTGATTACCGGCGGCCAGATTCCATTGCCCCGGGGTGAGGGTGACCTGCCCACCCATGAGCGCGGTGCGCGCCAGGTTGACCTCCAGCTGGCCTTTGCCAGCGCTGGCCAGGGGCGCTGCGTAGCGTATGCGGGTTTCCAGCGGGCCGATCGGCAGGCCTGGGTTGGCCTGCTGGATTTTCAGCTGTTGTACGTACAGCTCGAAGCGCTGGCGCGCCAGCTGGAACTGCAGGAGGGTATCCACGCCGCTGAGCTCCGTGCGGTCGTAGATGCCCCCCAGGCCCTTGCCTGTCAGGTTCAGGTCGAGGCTCGGGGCGTTGCTGCCGGCGGCCAGTGCCAGGCTGGCGTCGGCATTCAGGCGGCCGCTGTTGAGGTCGAGCAGTTCGGGCCACTGCACCAGGGTCTTGGCCAAGGGGTTGCCGGAGCGCAGGAACAGCTCGCCGAGGGTGGCCTTGAGCTGCAGGTCGTGGTTCTCGTCGAGGCTGGCAGCGAGGTCGAGTTGCAGCTCGCTGTCGTTGCTCAGTTTGCCGCGCAGAGTGCCGGCGCTACCGGCGACGGTCGCCTGACCTTGCAGGCGCCAGCCCTGGGGCTTGAGATTGGCCTGCTCCAGGCGCGCGCTGCTCAGGTTCAGCGGGCCGTTGAATTGCCAGCCGTGCAGGGCGCCATCCTGCAGCGTCAGGCTGAGGTCGCTACCGCTCAGCTCGACCTGCAGCTGTTGCGCGCTCAGCGCGGCACCTTTCAGGCTGGCAGCCTGCAGTCGGGAACCCTTGCCAATGTTCAGCTCGATTGCCGTGCCGTCGGCGTGGCCAGCCAGGCGCAGATCGCTGGTCAGCTGGGCGACTTGCCAGCCGGCCTGGTTCACCCTGGCGGTGCGGGTGGTCAGGCGTGCGTCGGCGAACTGCAAGGCCCAGGGCGCCGAGCTGGCCACTGCCAGGCGGCCTTGCAGATTCAGGTGGGTGGCGCCGCGCAGCGCGATGCTCAGCTTCAACGGCAGGCTGCGCTCGGCCAGCTCGGGGCGCAGGTTGGCCATCGGGGTATCCGCTTGCACCCGCAGATGCAGGGCTTGGCTACGCAGCTCCGGTGGCAGCGCCGTGAGCCAGTCAGGGTTCGGCTCGCTGAGCTGCAGATCGGCCTCGGCGCGGCTGGCGATCCATTGCTGGCCTTCGTTGCGGGCCGCCAGTGCCAGTTGCCCCTGTAGCAGGCCGAGGCCGGGAACGGGCCAGGGCTCTGGCAGATTGCCGTACACATCGAACTGGCCGCTCGCCGCCAGCAGATTGTCCACGGCCAGTTCGCGGCGTGGCAGGTTCAGTTGCCAGTCTCCTTCGAGACTGGCGTCGCCGGGCGCTGCCGGCCAGTGCGTGCCCTCAGGCACTGCCCAGGCGCTCAGCAGGTTCTGCAGGGCGACGGCCTGGGTGAGGTCACTGGCCTCGAGCTGGCCGTTCCAGCTCAGGCCGTTGCCGCGCTGTTGCAGATGGCTGGTCAGGGTCGCTTGCGGTTGCTGATCGACCGCCAGGGTCAACTGCAGGTCCAGCGCATCGGTGCCTGGCTGGAGGTCAAGCGTGGCGGCCACGGTCTGTTCCTGATGATCGAGGTGCAGGCGCAGGGCGATGTGGTCATCATCGCTGCGCTGCAGATCCAGGTTGCCGGTGGCGACGCATTGGCCACGGGCGCAGGGCAGGGTGGCATCAAGCTGGGCAATCGTCAGGCTGCGCGGCAACAGGGCCAGCGGCGCCGCCAATCGTTGCAGATCCAGGTCGCTCGGCGAGGGGGAGGCGTGATCGTCTTCTGGGGCCGGCTGCCACGCGACCGACAAACGGTCGATATTCACATGCCGCCAAAACGGCAGGCTGAAAGCGAAGTCACGCCAGGCCAGGTTCAGGTCACTGCCATGCAGATCGAGGGTGCCGGCACTGCTGCGTTGGCGCAGCGCCAGGCTATCGATTCGCAAGCCGTTACCCGACAGCGAGGCACCGTGCCAGTCGAGGGTTTCGATGCCGCTGCGCTGCAGCAAATAGCGGCCACCCAGATAAACGGCGACAACCAGCATCAGCAACAGGGCAAGTGTGACGGACAGTCGCAGCCAGATGCGGCGGCTGAGCATGGGCGTGGGTCCATAAACGGATTAATCGACGACGTTAACCCGAACCCGTGTGGCCTGCCAAACCATGTGCGCCTGATCAGTGCTTCACACTTTTATGGCGTGCGGGTTACAGGTACTCAATTGGTGCATGGGCTGCGTGCCCCGCCGGTCGTGGCGTGCCGCGAAGTCAAGCGGGTTTTCGCCCTGCAAAAGGGCATTTCCGAGGCCGTGGCGAGGGACTTGTGCACAATCGCGAGGCGGCTTGTCAAGCAGCATATTGCCACTTGTAAAAAGCTCGGCAATAGCGTAGGTGTAAATATAACTTCATGAAAAATATAGACTTTTTTGATGTGGTGAAAAAATGAACAGTTTGACCTGAACGCCCATATCATCGGTGTTAGCAGGTATTTCGCCCAACATACCCACAAAGTTATCCACAGCTTCTGTGGATTGTCATGCGCAGCCGCTCTGCGCCGGGCCAGGGCTTTACCTCGGAACAAAAAAGAGTAGAGTGGCGCGCCTGTTCCGCAGCCCGCTTTATCCTCATGCCCCGCGTTTTTCATCGCAATGAACTGCATACCCTTCCCGTACGTGCCCAGGTTCCCGTTCGTGTGGCCACCTGGCTGCTCGACAGCCCGCGCCTGGGTCATGCGCCCAGCGTGAAGCGCCTTGCCGGCCGTCTGCTCAAGCAGCCTGCACGCCAGGGGGTGGTGCAGGCACAGAGCCGCCTGGGGCAGATGCTTTGCCGCGAATGCGGTAACACCCGCGACCGCCGCATCGGCCTGGAACTGCTGCGCCAGGCGGCACGTGCCGGCGACGGCCATGCGCAACTGGAGTTGGGGCGTCTGTATTGTCAGTCGCGCACCCTCGAACCCGAGCAGGCCAGGCACTGGCTGGAGCTGGCGGCGCTGCAGGGGCACGAAGAGGCCCGCGTGTTGTTGAAGCGGCTCTAACCCGCGCGGTTATACTGCCCGGCAGTCTTGCCTGGATGCCTTTATGCCTTTCGATCTCCTGACCCTGTTGCCGGCCTTTCTGGCTGGCGCACTGCTGGTCGCCGTTCCTTTATGGCTACGCATGGCAGCCGCGTCGCGGCAGGCCGAGGAGATGCGCTTGCAGGCGGGCCTCGCCCAGGAGCGCATGAATGCGGCGCAGCTGGCCCAGGCCGGTCTTAGTGCGCAGTTGGACAACTGCCGTGACGAACTCGCCGAGATTCTCGAGATCAAGGCCGATCAGCAGGCCGAGCTGGCGGCCCTGCGCCGTGAGACCCATCTGCTGCAGAACGACCTGCAACTGGCCCGCGAGCAGCTCGAGGGTGCCCAGGCGCTGCGCGAGCGCCAGGAAGCCGAGCTGCGCCGCCTGGACAGTGAGCGTGCCGGGCTGGCCGCCGAACTGCATGAGCAACAGGAAAACCATCAGCAGCGCCTGGAGGACCTGCAGGGCGCCCGCGATGCCCTGCGTGCGCAATTCGCCGAGCTGGCCGGCAAGATCTTCGACGAACGCGAGCAGCGCTTCTCGGAAACCAGCCAGCAGCGCCTTGGCCAGCTGCTCGATCCGCTCAAGGAGCGCATCCAGTCCTTCGAGAAGCGTGTCGAAGAAAGCTACCAGCAGGAAGCGCGCGAGCGTTTCTCCCTGGGTAAGGAGCTGGAGCGCCTGCAGGGCCTCAACCAGCGCCTGAGCGAGGAGGCGATGAACCTCACCCAGGCGCTCAAGGGCCAGAAGACCCAGGGCAACTGGGGCGAGCTGGTGCTCGAACGGGTGCTCGAGCATGCCGGCCTGCAGAAGGGCCGCGAGTACCACACCCAGGTCAGCCTGAAGAGCGCCGACGGCGAGCGCTTCCAGCCGGACGTGCTCATCCAGCTGCCGGGCGACAAGCAGGTGGTGGTCGATGCCAAGGTCAGCCTGACTGCCTACCAGCAGTGCGTGGCCGCGACTGATGAAGCGACCCGCCAGCTGGCCCTGAAGCAGCATGTGCTGTCCCTGCGCAGCCATCTCAAGGGCCTGTCGCTCAAGGATTACCAGCACCTCGACGGGCTGCACAGTCTGGACTTCGTGCTGCTCTTCGTGCCCATCGAGGCGGCATTTGCGGCCGCGCTGCAGGCCGACCCCGGGCTGTTCCAGGAAGCCTTCGACCAGCATATCGTGATCGTCAGCCCGACCACGTTGCTGGCCACCCTGCGGGTGATCGACAGCCTCTGGCGCCAGGAGCGGCAAAGCCAGAACGCCCGGGAGATCGCCGAGCGGGCAGGGGCGCTGTATGACAAGTTCGTGGCCTTCATCCAGGATCTGGACGAGGTGGGCATGCGCCTGCAACAACTGGACAAGGCGTATTCCGGCGCGCGCAACAAGCTGGTCGACGGTCGCGGCAACCTGATCAGCCGTGCCGAGAATCTCAAGCTGCTCGGCGCCCGAGCCAGCAAGAGCCTGCCCCCCGAGCTGCTCGAACGAGCCGCCGGCCTGCCTCTGGATGAGCCAGAGGACGACTGAATCCCTGTCTGATCGCTACCTCGCCCAGGGGGATTCAGTTTCCCGGCTGGACGTAGCAAAAATCTTGGCTATCTTGTCGGTTGTCATACTTCTTGAGGGTGTGACGGTTTCGTTTGGCTGATTATTAAGCCTGCCCGATGGCTTGGTTAATTTCAGCCAATTCAATAAATTGGCCATAACAAGGACAAGAATATGCCGCTCATCGAGAGCTCATCCGTATCAGCAGTACAGGGCGCCTGGCGTCAAAAGAAGCATGTTGTCATACCGCTTGCTTTGTTGTTCAGCGCTTCTGCGCTGGCCCTGGACGCGCCGCCCAAGGTTCAGGTGCCAACCCTGGCCTATGACGACAGCCAGATCATTCTGGTCTGGGAGAAGCCGGAGAATGCCGCCGGCATCGTCGACTATCACGTCTACATGGACGGCAAGAAACTGGGCGGCGCCAACGCCAACAACGACCAGCATTCGCCGGCCAAAGCGTACATCGATCAGTTCTACAAGGGCGACACGGAAAACTTCCATCACCGGATTTCCATCCACAACTACACCGTCGATGGCCTGAAGCCCGAGACCGAATACCGGTTTACCCTGCGCTCGGTGGATGCCGAAGGTCGCGAGTCAAGCGACAGCCCAGTGCTGGTGCAGCGCACCACCGCGCCTCCCGAGGTATTCAACGTCGAGGAGCAGGGCGCCAAAGGTGACGGCAGGACGCTCAACACCGCCGCCATCCAGAAGGCCATCGATGCCTGTTCGCTGAACTGCACCGTGCTGATTCCGGCCGGCGTGTTCAAGACCGGCGCCCTGTACCTCAAGAGCAACATGACCCTGGAAATCGCCGAGGGCGCGACATTGCTGGGCTCCGAGCGCAGCGAAGATTACCCGCTGCAGGGCTATATCCAGTACCCGTATTCGACCATGGTGCGGCCGGCGTCGCTGATCAACGCGCTGCCGCGCGATCCACGTCAGCACCAGGCGTTCGAGAACATCCGCATCGTCGGCAAGGGCACCATCGACGGCAACGGCTGGAAGCGCAACGACGACAGCCAGGACGAGCTGGGCAACACGCTGCCGTTCTACCGCGCCAGCGACAATACCCGCTACATGGAAGACGGCATCCTCGCCAGGGATCAGGTCGAGAAGGCGGTCGCGCGCGGCATCATCGTCAAGGATGCCTACGGCCAGATGCGCTCGTCACTGATGACCCTGCGCAACGTCAAGAACCTGTTCTACGGCGGCTTCACCGTGCTCAACCCGGCCTACCACGGGATCATGAACCTGGAGACCGAGAACGTGGTGATGGCTGGCACCTTGCACAAGACCTACGACGCCAACAATGGCGACGGCATCGAATTCGCCAACAGCAAGGGCGCCATGGTCTTCAACAACTTCTTCGACACCGGCGACGACTGCGTCAACTTCGCCTCGGGCACCGGCGCCGATGCCGCCAGGCAACCGCCCCAGGAAGATGCCTGGATCTTCAACAACTACTTCCGCCGTGGGCACGGCATGGTGGTGGCCGGCAGCCATACTGGCGGCTGGATCCAGAACATCCTCGCCGAGGACAACGTGTCCGATGGCACCGACACCGGCCTGCGCATGAAGAGCACCAACTTCATGGGCGGCGGCGCACGCAACGTCACCTTCCGTGATTCGGCGATCCGCAACACGCTCAAGCAGGGGGTGATCATGACCCTCGACTACCACGACCCCAACGCCATCCTCGACTACAAGCGCTCGACCGTGCCGGGGCAGTTCCGTGATATCCGCGTGGCCAACGTGACGGTGGAAGATGCCGCGGGTGCGGCGATCCAGGTCAAGGGCGACAGCGCCCACGATGCCTTCCACGAGAACGTCGCCTTCGCGCAGGTGCGCTTCAAAGGTAAAGCAGGGGCGCAGATCGACGGGCTGCGCAACTCGAGCTTTACCGATGTCAGCTTTGCTGGCACACAAGGCGATCCCTGGAACATCAAGGGCAGCGAGGGTCTCAGCTTCGACCGCGTCGAGCCTCAGCCAAAGCAATGAGTCCAGGCGCGGGGCGGCTCAGTCGTCCCGCGTCAGCACTTCCAGCAGCTCGATTTCGAAATTCAGATTCGAATGGGCTGGGATCGCGCCCATCGAGCGCTCGCCGTAGGCCAGGTGCGCCGGCACGAACAGCCGGCGCTTGCCGCCGACCTGCATGCCGATGATTCCCTGGTCCCAACCCTTGATGACGCGCCCGGTGCCGATCACGCACTGGAAGGGCTTGCCGCGCGCATAAGACGAGTCGAATTCGCTGCCGTCTTCCAGCCAGCCGCGGTACTGGGTGGTGATCAAGGCGCCCTTGACCGCTGCCTTACCATCGCCTATCTGCAGGTCTTCAACGCGCAGTTCATCACTCATGTCGCTTGTCCGGTCAGTTGTAGGGGCCTGCGTTTTCGCAAGAAACGCGGCGCTTTGCAACAGCCGCGCGCGTCGTAGAGACGTGCAATCCGTTCACGACCGGGTCAGCCGTGTGTCAAACGAGAGATGGTGGCAGCAATGTGGCGGAAGCGGCCGCTGGTGCATTACCTGTGGGAGCGGGCCATGCCCGCGATTTTTCGCGCGCATGGCGCGCTCCCACAGTGGATCGGCGAACGGCTGCTATTGCCTTGTAGGCCGTAGGATGGGTCGGGCCGCGTAGGTGAAACCCATCGCAATTTGATGGGTTTCACCTATCCTACGGTCTGCACAATGATTCCACTCGGCCTCCTGAAGGGGCGATTGGCGTCATCAATTACTTTTGCACAAGAGAAACATAAAAAAGCCAAACCGCTGGATGTCCGCTTCTGCCTTACTGCAGCCTTGTTACGATGGCTCCCACGCTCCAGCGTGGTAGCTCAGGCCAAGGCGCTCTGCGCCTGCTCCGGCTGCGCGCGGCATGCACAGCGGACGCAGAGCGTCCTCGGCGGCATTCCCAAGCAGAGCGTGAGGGACGATCAGTTGGGTGGCCGCTTTCGTCGGTGTCAGCGGTAGTAAGTCTCCCAACTGTGGGAGCGGGCCATGCCCGCGAAAAAAATCACGGGCGTGAACCAGGCGCCTCCGCCGGTTCCCACAGGTATTGCACAGCACTTCGCTCGCCTTACTACCGTGGCAGATGCCGGCTGATCAGCGCCCGCAGCGCCGCCGGTTTTACCGGCTTGGGCAGAAAATCCAGGCCGGCGGCATGCACCTGGGCGATCAGTTCGGGGCGGCCGTCGGCGCTGATCACCACACCGGGTACCGGTTCGCCCAGGCGGGTGCGCAGCCAGGCCATCAGCTCGGTGCCGGTATCGCCTTCATCGAGGTGATAGTCGACCAGCGCCAGGTGTGGGCGCACGTCCTCGTCGAGCAATTGCTCGCATTCGGCGCGGGTGCGCGCCGACCACACCTGGCAGCCCCAGCGCGACAGCAGGCTGTGCATGCCGGTGAGGATGCTTTCCTCGTTGTCGATGCACAGCACCTGGGTGCCGGTCAGCAGCTGGCCGTTGCCTTCGGGGCGTGCTCGCTGGGCTGCCGGGGCCTGGCTGCGGGCGATCGGCACGGTGACGCTGAACACGCTGCCCCGGCCCGGCCAGGAGCGTACTTCCAGGCTGTGGCCGAGCACCCGGCACAGCCCGTCAGCGATGGCCAGGCCGAGGCCCAGGCCTTTTTCGGCGCGGGTCTGGTGGCTGTCCAGGCGTTTGAACTCTTCGAAGATGGTCTGGCGCTTGTCTTCTGGAATGCCCGGCCCGCGATCCCACACTTCCAGGCGCAGGTGCCCGCCATGGCGGCGCACGCCGAGCAGCACGCGGCCCTTGGCATAACGGAAGGCGTTGGTGAGGAAGTTCTGCAGCACGCGGCGCAGCAACTTGCTGTCGCTGTCCACACGCAGCCTGCTGCCCTGCATGTGGAAGTCGACGCCATGCTCGGCGGCCAGCACCTTGAATTCGGCACCCAGGGTGTCGAACAGGCTGTTGAGGACGAAGGGGCTGCGATCCGGAGTGATGCGGCCGTTTTCCAGGCGCGAGATATCCAGCAGGTCGCTGATCAGGTCCTCGGCCGAGCGCAGCGAGCTGTCCAGGTGACGTACCAGCTCCTGGGCTTCCCTGGGCAACGCCTCCTCCTGGTGGGAGAGAGCGGCGGAGAACAGCCGGGCGGCGTTGAGCGGTTGCATCAGGTCGTGGCTGACTGCGGCGAGAAAACGGGTTTTCGAGGCGTTGGCGGCTTCGGCTACGCCAGTGGCGGCGGTCAGTGCCTTGTTCAGTTGCGACAGCTCATGGGTGCGCTCGGCAACGCGCTGTTCGAGGCCTTCGTTGGCGGCCTTGAGCGCGCGTTCGGCTTCGCGGAATTCGGTGATGTCGGTGAAGCTCATGACGAAGCCGCCGCCGGGCATGGGGTTGCCGATCAGCTCGATGACCCGGCCGTTGGGGAACACCCGCTCGTAGCTGTGGGCGGTGCCTTGGCGCATCCAGTACAGGCGCTTGGCGACGCTTTCCTCGACGTCGGCGCTGCCGAGCATGCCGCGCTCGGCGTTGAAACGGATGATCTCGGCAATCGGCCGACCCACGCAGATCAGCCCGTCCGGATAGTCGAAAATTTCCAGGTAGCGCTGGTTCCAGGCCACCAGGCGCAGCGACTGGTCGACCACGCTGATGCCCTGGCTGATGTTCTCGATGGCGCCCTGCAGCAGCGCGCGGTTGAACTGCAGCACCTCGCTGGCCTCATCGACGATGCGCACCACGTCTTCGACCTGCATGTCGCGGCCTTCGATGGCCGCCTTGACCACCGCCCGGGTCGACGAGGCGCCGAGCACGCCGGCGAGCAGGCGTTCGGTGTGGGCGATCCATTCGCTGTTGGCCGGTTGCGCCGAGTTGAAGGCCTTGCCCTGGCGGCGGGCGAACTGGCTGAAGCTGTCCACCGCGCGTTCTTCACCGACAAAGCGGCTGGCGAGCATCAGCAGGTCGTTGACCTGCACCGCCAGGGCGCTGCGTCCGCCGTGCTTGTGGCCGAAGTCATGGTTGACGAAGCGCCCGGCCTGCCAGTGCTCGGACACCCGAGTGCGCGAGAAGAACGACACCCAGGCGAACAGCGTCAGGTTGCCGGCCAGCGACAGCACCACGCCGCGGGTCAGGGCGTCCACCTCGAAGCCGATCGGTGCGTAGAGCAGGGTGCGCAGGCCAGGGAAGATGTCCAGCGGCCAGCCGAGGCCACGGGCCAGCACCGGCAATACCAGAGTGTAGATCCACAAGGCGGCGCCGGTGATCAGCCCGGCGAATACGCCGCGGCGGTTGGCCTGCTTCCACACCAGGGCGCCGAACATGGCGGGTGCCAACTGGCCGATGGCGGCGAAGGAAATTTGCCCGATGGTCGCCAGGCTGGCGTTGGTGCCGAGCAGCCGATAGCACACGTAGGCCAACAGCAGGATCAGCACGATGCTCACACGCCGCGCCGTGAGCATCCAGTGGCGGAATGCCTCGAATGGCCGCTCGGTGCTTTTGCGGTGCAGCAGCCAGGGCAGCAGCATGTCGTTGGAAATCATCGTCGACAACGCCACGGAGGCGACGATCACCATGCCGGTGGCCGCCGAAGCGCCGCCGATAAAGGCCAGCAGGGCCAGCGCCGGGTGCGCTTCGGCGAGCGGCAGGCTGATCACGAAGGAGTCCGGGCTTATCCCGCCTGGCAGCAGCATCTGCCCGGCCAGGGCGATGGGGATCACGAACAACGCCGCCAGCAGCAGGTACAGCGGGAACACCCAGCGCGCCAGGCGCAGGTCGCGCGGCTCGGTGTTCTCCACCACGGTGACGTGGAACTGCCGCGGCAGGCAGACGATGGCGATCATCGCCATGCCGGTTTGCACCAGCATCGCCGGCCAGTTCACCGCCTCGGCCCAGTAGGCCTGCAACTCGGTGCTGCGTTGTGCCTGGCTGAACAGGTCGCCGAAGCCGTTGTACAGCCCGTAGGTGACGAAGGCGCCAACGGCGATAAAGGCCAACAGCTTGACCAGGGATTCGAAGGCGATGGCCAGCACCATGCCACGGTGGTGCTCGGTAACGTCCAGGTTACGGGTGCCGAACAGGATGGTGAACAGTGCCAGGATCACCGATACGATCAGCGCGGTGTCCTGGGCGCGGGTGCCGGCGGGGTCGGTTTCCGAGCCGATCAACAGGTTGACGCCGAGCACGATGCCCTTGAGCTGCAGGGCGATGTAGGGCAGCACGCCGACCAGGCAGATGAGCGCCACGACGATGGCCAGAGACTGCGACTTGCCATAGCGCGCGGCGATGAAGTCGGCGATCGAGGTGATGTTTTCCTGCTTGCTGATCAGCACCATCTTCTCGATCACCCAGGGGGCGAAGAGCAACAGCAGCATCGGCCCCAGGTAGATGGGCAGGAATGACCACAGCTGCTCGGCGGCCTGGCCGACGGCGCCAAAGAAGGTCCAGCTGGTGCAGTACACCGCCAGCGAGAGGCTGTAGACCCAGGCGCGCACTTTTGGCGGCAGTGGTTTGCGGCGGCGGTCACCGTAGAAGGCGATGGCGAACAGCACGGCCATGTAGAGCAGGGCGACTGCAGCGATAAGCCAACTGGACAGCGACATGCAGACTCCACGAAAACATGAGGGCAAGGGTGCGAGCGTATGGGATGCCGGCCTGCGCTCACCTGCGTAGTGTCGCAGCAAAGCGGCGTAGCGTCAGGCGCTACCAAGGTCGCAGGTGCACTGGCGAGTGCCTTGGGGCACCCTGCGGGCAGTGGTTTTTTGGCAGACAGGCAGTTTGTTCGATGAGAAACTGGAGCGCCTGGCAGCGTTGTACCTGGAGAAAATGATGTTCAAGCCGCAATTGATCACCCTGCAGCGCGGTGCCCTGCGCATCGAACCGTTGCTCGATGGCGATATTCCGGCGCTGGTCAGCCTGGCTGAAGCCAATCGCGAGGAGCTGCTCTACATGAGTGGCACCCAGCGCCTGGATTGGTATCGCCTGGCTTTGCAGGAGCAGCGCGAGGAGCGCGCCTTGCCCTTCGTGATTCGCCTCGCCGATCAGGTGGTCGGCACCACGCGGTTCGCCGACTTCATGCCCACCCTGCCGGCGGTGGAAATCGGCTGGACCTGGCTGGACGCCGCCCAGCACGGCACGGGCCTCAATAATATGGTCAAGTACCTGATGCTGCGCCACGCCTTCGAAAGCTGGCAGATGGTGCGCGTGCAGCTGAAAACCGCGGCCAGCAACCTGCGCTCTCAGCGCGCCATCGAAAAGCTCGGCGCCATCCGTGAAGGGCTGCTGCGCAACCATCGCCGCCTGGCCGACGGGCGCCTCGACGACACCGTGCTGTACAGCATCACCGACCAGGAATGGCCGGTGGTCAAGGCCGGGCTGGAGGCACGCTTCGGCGTGTGAGCCATGCAGCGGGGAGATCGCGAGCGGGCGCATTTCAGCTCCTGTGCCGAAGTCGGCGGTGTAGAACTGCTGACGGCGCGTTTCGTCGAGCATCGTTATGCGCCTCACGTGCATCAGAGTTACGCCATTGCCGTGGTCGAGGCGGGTGCCGAACGCTACCGCTATCGGGGTGAAGAGCATGTGGTGAGCGCAGGACACGTGGCGCTGCTCAATCCGGATGAGGTGCATACCGGCCACAAGGCGGCCGACGATGGCTGGCGTTACCGGGTCTTTTACCCTGAGCCGCAGCAGTTTCAGGTCTTGCTCGAAGAGTTGGAGTTGCCTGCTACCGTGCCGTCCCTGCGCGGCAGCGTTCACCGTGATGAGTTGCTGGTGCCGGCGCTGCTCGACCTGCATCGTAAATTGCAGGACCCGCGGGTCAGTGTTTTGCAACGCCAGACCCGCTGGCGCGAGGTGATGTTGCAACTGCTCCAGCGCCATGCGCAGGTTCCGGTGGCCGCTGCTGCGGGTAGCGAGCCCCTGGCTGTGAGCCGGGCCAAGGAACTGCTGGTCTCGCGTCTGACCACAGCACCTTCGCTGGAGGAACTGGCCACTGCGGTGAACCTCTCGCCGTTTCATTTCGCCCGGGTATTTCGTCGCGCCACCGGCCTGCCGCCCCATGCCTGGCTGCAACAGCGCCGGCTGGAGCAGGCGCGGGCGCTGTTGCGTGATGGCTGCGCACCGCTGAGCGTGGCGCTGCAACTGGGCTTTGCCGACCAGAGTCATCTGACACGACAGTTCAAGCAGGTGTATGGCGTGGGGCCGGGCGAGTATCGCAATGCCTGCCATCGTCGCCCGTAGCCTGCCGTTGAGCGCAGCGATATTAGGGCTGAGCAACGCCTGCAGACTACCTGTGGGAGCGCGCCATGCCCGCGATTTTTCGCGCGCATGGCGCGCTCCCACAAGTGCTAAACGCAGACGCTGCTTTGAACTAACAACGCCAATCCAGAAAGACTACAGGCGGCTAGCTGGCAAGACACCGACCTTTACTCGAAGGCTGGTATCGCGATGCTCGATACCGACCACTGATGGGCGCAACTGCGCAAGATTGTTCAAGACAGCAGGAGTAGGGCGGGCTAGCCTCACTCGCTCCTGATCGCCAGCGCGCGGTCTTTCCAGCCAAGCGACGAGCCGATGTCCCGATACCAAGAATTCTTCCAGGGCCTGCGCGACATGCTGCCGATGCTGCTCGGCGCCATGCCGTTCGGGATCATCTACGGCAGCCTGGCCGGTGCCGCCGGGCTCGATGCCTGGCAGACCATCGGCATGTCGGTGCTGGTATTCGCCGGCTCGGCGCAGTTCATCGCCGTCAGCCTGCTGACCGGTGGCGCCACCCTGGCGGTGCTGTGGCTGACCACCCTGGTGGTCAACCTGCGCCACGCGCTGTATAGCGCCACCCTGCAGCCGTTCGTGCGTCACCTGCCCAAGCGCTGGCGCATGCCGTTGGCGTTCTGGCTGACCGACGAGGCGTTTGCCGTGGTGCAGCAGCGCTACGCGCGAAACGACGACTCACCAGACAAGCACTGGTACTTTCTCGGCGCCGGCCTGGCCATGTATGGCAACTGGGTTGGCTGCACGCTGATCGGCCTGCTGTTCGGTCAGGCGGTGCCGAACCTTGCAGCCTGGGGCCTGGATTTCGCGATGATCGCTACCTTCGTCGGCATCGTCGTCCCCATGTTGCGCAACCGCCCGCAGGTCGCTGCAGCGCTGGTCGCGGCCGTCACCGCACTGGTCTTCCACGACCTGCCCTACAAACTCGGGCTGATGGCCGCTGCCTTTGCCGGCATCGTCGTCGGCGTGGCGCTGGAGCGTTATCAACGGCCGCTGCAGGAGGAGCTTTGCTGATGGAAAACTGGATCCTGATTCTCGGCATGCTGGCGATCACCTTCGCCACCCGCTACAGCCTTTTCGCCTTTCCCGACCTGCGCTTTCCCCAGGCGGTGCGCCAGGCGCTGCATTACGTGCCGACCGCGGTGCTCACCGCCATCGTGGTGCCGGCCATGCTGCTGCCCGACGGCCGCAACTGGGCGCTGAGCTGGGACAACGCCTACCTGTTGGCCGGCCTGGCGACCATCGCCATCGCCGTGGTGACGCGCCATCTGCTGGCGACCATCGGCGGCGGGCTGCTGATTTTCTTCGGGCTGCGCTGGGCGCTGGGCCAGTTGCCGATCTGATGTGAAACCGGATTGTTCCAGTTATCGCAATAAAGTAGTGCCAACAACACCTATTCCTCAAAACGGACCTTGGTCGCAAGCTGGTTGCACGGATCGGGACTTCTCCCGGCCCACCGTCAACCAGGAGCCGACCCATGAAAATCCACCACGTCCCACTGTCCGGCCACGCCCATCGCGCCGTTCTATTCGCCTCGCTGCTGGGCCTCAAGCCCGAGCTGGTCGAGGTCGACTTGGCTGCCGGTGCCCACAAACAACCTGAATTCCTGGCGCTCAACCCGTTCGGCCAGGTGCCGGTGCTGGAGGATGACGGCGTGGTGGTTGCCGACTCCAACGCCATCCTGGTTTATCTGGCCAAGAAAACCGGCCGCACCGACTGGCTGCCGGAAGACCCGGCGGGCGCGGCGGCGGTGCAGCGCTGGTTGTCTGTGGCCGCTGGCGAACTGGCTTACGGCCCTTGCGCGGCGCGGCTGATCACGGTGTTCGGCGCCGACTTCAACGCCCAGGAAGTGATTGCCCGTGCCCACGTGCTGCTCGCCCGCCTGGAGCGCCACCTGAGCGGCCGCCAGTGGCTGGCCGCCGACCACCCGACCATTGCCGACGTGGCGCTGTACAGCTACCTGGCCCGGGCGCCGGAAGGCAATGTCGACCTGTCGGCCTACGGACAGGTCCGCGCCTTTCTGGCGCGCATCGAGGCGCTACCTGGCTTCGTCGCGATTCCCGAGACCGCTGCCGGGCTGACTGCCAACGCTTGAGCATTGATGCTGCCGTCTCCGGGAGAACAGCCATGACCGACCTTGCGAATATCCCCGCCACCTGGCATCCGGGCGAAACCTTCATCCAGGAAAAACTCGGTGTCGCCGAACGGATGGCGGCGGTCGGCAAGCGTGTGGTGCGCGACTTCATGCCCGACCAGCACCGCGATTTCTACGCCCAGTTGCCGTTCATCGTGCTCGGCAGCGTGGATGAGCAAGGTGACGCCTGGGCCGGCATGCTCGAAGGCCAGGCCGGCTTCATGACCTCGCCGACACCCACCACGCTGGATATCGCGGCCCGGCCAAACTCGGGTGATCCGGTTGGGCAGGGCATGGCCGATGGCGCGGCGCTGGGCCTGCTGGGTATCGAGCTGCACAGCCGCCGCCGCAACCGCATGAACGGCGTGGCGGCAGCGGGCGGCAAGGGCCTGCGGGTGGCGGTCGAGCAGAGTTTTGGCAACTGCCCGCGTTATATCCAGCAGCGCGACTTCAGCTTTGCCCGTGATCCGGCGACGCCATTCGTTGGCGACGTCGTGGAATTGTCAGCGCTGGATGCCGCAGCGCGGGCGTTGATCGAGGGGGCGGATACCTTCTTCGTGGCGACCTATGCCGATGTCGAAGGGCAGCGTCAGGTCGATGCCTCGCACCGCGGCGGCAATAGCGGCTTCGTGCGAATCGAGGCAGATGGCGCCCTGACCATCCCGGACTTCAATGGCAACCTGTTCTTTTCAACCCTGGGCAATATCGTCCTCAACGGCAAGGCAGGCCTGCTCTTTGTGGATTTCGCCACGGGTGATGTGCTGCAACTGAGCGGCGAGGCCGAGGTGATTTTCGACTCAGCGCAGATCGGTGCCTTCCAGGGTGCCGAGCGGCTGTGGACGTTCCGGGCCCGGCGGATCGTGCGCCGCCCAGGTGCCACGGCCCTGCGCTGGGCGCTGCGCGAGGACGGTTGGGCGGACAGCTCGCTGCTCACCGGCAATTGGCAGCAGGCTGCTGACCGGTTGCGCGCCGCCCGGTACGCCAAGCAATGGCGGCCGATGAAGATCGTGCGCATCGTCAAGGAAAGCCAGTCGATCCGCTCGCTGCATCTCGAACCCGTCGATGGCGCCGGGCTATTGCCGCACCTGGCCGGCCAGCACCTGTCGATTCGGCTGCAGCTTGGCGCGGATGAAAAGTCGCTGATTCGCACCTATACCCTGTCGGTGGCGCCGTCCGATGGCCTCTACCGGATCAGCGTCAAGCGTGAAGGGCGGGTGTCGCAATTCATCCATGATCAGCTGCGCGAAGGCGACCTGATCGAAGCTCGCGCACCGGCCGGTGCGTTCGTCCTCGATGCACAGCTGGAGCGCCCTCTGGTGCTGCTGGCTGGTGGCATTGGCATCACGCCGCTGCTGGCGATGCTGCGTCATGTGGTTTACGAAGGCTGGCGCCAGCAGCGGATCAGGCCGGTCACGCTGTTCTACGCCGCGCGATCGAAAGCCGAGCGTGCCTTCGATGGTGAGCTGGCGGATCTGGTCGCCGCGGCCCAAGGCTCAGTGAGACTGGTGCGGGTGCTCAGCGACACCAGGGGCGCCGAGCCAGGTGTCGATTACGACACGGCAGGGCGTATCGATATGGCGCTGTTGACCCGCTACCTGGCCTTCGATGATTACGCCTTCTACCTGTGCGGGCCAGCGGCTTTCACCCAAGGGCTGTATGACGGGTTGCGCGGCTACAACATTGCCGACGGGCGTATTCATGCCGAGGGCTTCGGGCCGGCGTCCCTGGTTCGGCGTCCTGACCAGCCGGTGATCGCCGCCGTGCCGCTGCCGCCCGCTACCGAGCCGGTAGCGGTGCTGTTTACCGAGTCGCTGAAGGAAGGGCGCTGGACGCCGGGCTCCGGCACCTTGCTGGAGCTGGCCGAGGCTAGAGGCCTGGAACCGGAGTTCAGCTGCCGCGAAGGCTCCTGCGGCACCTGCAAGACCCGCCTGGTGAAAGGCGCGGTGAGTTATCTGAAAGAACCCAGCGCGCCACATGGCGACGACGAAGTGCTGATCTGCTGTGCGGTACCGGCGCAGCCACAAGGTGTTGATGACGAGCGCCTCGAACTGGCGCTCTGAGCGGCGCAGCAACCGGACCTGTGGCAGCCTCGCACACAGCTTTTGTGGCGCAGCCGGTTTAGCCTCGATCTTGTCTGGCAGGACCCGTAAGAGCTCGAGGCTGAAGCCTCTGCCACGAGATCGCCGATGGTCGGTATGGTGATGGCTCCAGCGTGCCCAGGGCGCTCGGCGCCCGCGCGCCTCGAACTGCATGGCCGTTCGGGGCGCTCGGATGCGGCATACTCGCTGCGTTGCGCCTGCAGCGCAGCCAAGGCTTAAAGCACAGGAGCGGTGGGATGGATCGTTGGCAGGCGATGCGGGTATTCGTGAAGGTCGCGGAGACGGGCAGCTTTGCCAGCACCGCACGGCAGATGCACATGAGTGCGCCGGCGGTGACGCGCATCGTTGCCGGTCTCGAGGATCTGATCGGCGCACGGCTGCTGGTGCGCACCACGCGCTCGGTAAAAACCACCGATGCCGGCAGCCGCTATCTGCAGGACTGTCGACGGATTCTCGGCGATATCGCCGAGGCGGAGCTGGCCGCTGCCGGTCATTACGCCGAGCCATCCGGCACCCTGGCCGTCACCGCGGCGTCGATGTTCGGTCACCTGCACGTGCTGCCGCTGGTGCTCGATTACCTGGATGCCTACCCGGGCATGCATGCGCGCACCTTTTTCGTCGACCGCCCGGTGAACATCGTCGACGAAGGCATCGACGTGGCGATCCGTATCGGGCACCTGGCGGACTCGGGCTTCACCGCCATCCAGGTCGGCTCGGTGCGTCGGGTGATCTGCGCGGCGCCGTCCTACCTGGAAAAGTATGGCGTACCAGCCACACCCGCCGAGCTCAAACACCACCGCATCGTCGTCTCGCAAAGTGCCTGGGCCTCGCCGGAATGGCGCTTTGCCGAGGGACAGCGGGTGCTCATCGATCCGGTGTTGCAATCCAACACCAACGAATCGGCAATCGCCACGGCGCGCGCCGGCTGGGGGCTGACCCGGGTGCTGAGCTATCAGGCCGACCCGTCGCTGCAGGAGGGCGCGCTGCAGATCGTGCTCGATGCATTCGAGGAGCCGCCGCTGCCGATTCACGTGCTGTACCCCGAAGGCCGCCAGGCACCCGCCAAGGTGCGCGCCTTCGTCGACCTGGCCGTGGCGCGGCTGCGTGGTAACCCGCTGTTCAACTGAAAAGGCGCAACGGTCGACAAAAATCTCTGTGGCTGTGGCTTTGCTCGAGCTGTTGCAGTCCAATGCTCATCGAATCCGCATTAAGGAAAGGTCTCGATGAGTCAGCAATCGCAATTCGCTCTGCTGAAAAGCCGGCGCTTCCTGCCGTTCTTCATCACCCAGTTGCTCGGTGCGTTCAACGACAACATCTTCAAGCAGTCGTTGATCCTGGCGATCCTCTTCAAGCTCAGCCTCGACACCGACCGCGATCTGCTGGTCAACGTGGCGGCCATGCTGTTCATCCTGCCGTTCTTCCTGTTCTCCGCACTCGGCGGCCAGTTCGGTGAAAAGTTCGCCAAGGACTGGTTGATCCGCCGGCTCAAGTTCTTCGAGATTTTCATCATGGGCGTCGGTGCAGTCGGCGTGGTGCTCGGCAACCTGACGCTGATGCTCGGCGTGCTGTTCACCATGGGCCTGCAATCGGCGCTGTTCGGCCCGGTGAAGTACTCGATCCTGCCCCAGGCGTTGAAGCCCGAAGAGCTGGTCGGTGGCAACGCGCTGGTGGAAATGGGCACCTTTCTGGCGATTCTGGCGGGCACCATCGGCGCCGGCCTGATGCTCACCAGTGCGCATTACGGCGTCATCGTCGCTGCCTCGGTGGTGCTGGTAGCGGTGCTGGGCTACCTGTCGGCGCGCGGTATTCCGCGGGCCGATGCCGCGCTGCCCGACCTGGCGCTGGACTGGAACATCTTCCGGCAAACCTGGCTGACCCTGCGCATGGGCCTGACCCAGCCCAAGGCAGTGTCGCGCTCGCTGGTCGGCAACTCGTGGTTCTGGTTTCTCGGTGCGGTGTACCTGACGCAGATTCCGGCCTATTCCAAGGAGTGGCTGCACGGCGATGAAAGTGTGGTCACCCTGATCCTCACCGTGTTCTCGGTGGGCATCGCCCTGGGCTCGATGCTTTGCGAGCGCATGAGCGGGCGCAAGGTGGAGATCGGCCTGGTGCCGTTCGGCTCCATCGGCCTGTCGGTGTTCGGCATTCTGCTGTGGTGGGCGTCGGGTGGTATTCCCCAAGCCGCGCAGCCCTATGACTGGCTGGCGCTGCTGGGCTTCGGCCATGCCTGGTGGGTGCTCGGTTCGATCCTCGGCATCGGCGTGTTCGGTGGTTTCTACATCGTGCCGCTGTATGCGCTGATCCAGTCGCGCACCGCGGAGAACGAGCGTGCAAGGGTGATCGCCGCCAACAACATCCTCAACGCGCTGTTCATGGTGGTATCGGCGCTGGTGTCGATCCTCTTTCTCAGCGTCGCCGGGCTGTCGATCCCGCAGCTGTTCCTGGTCATTTCGCTGATGAACGTGGCGGTGAACAGTTACATCTTCAAGATCGTCCCCGAGTTCACCATGCGCTTCCTGATCTGGCTGCTGGGCCACTCGATGTACCGGGTGACGCACACGGGGCTCGACTCGATTCCCGAAGAGGGGCCGGCGGTGCTTGTCTGCAACCACGTATCGTTCGTCGATGCGCTGCTGATCGGCGGTGCGGTGCGCCGGCCGGTACGCTTCGTCATGTACTACAAGATCTACAACCTGCCGGTGCTCAACTTCATCTTCCGCACGGCTGGCACGGTGCCGATTGCCGGGCGCAGCGAGGACCTGCTGGTGTTCGATGCGGCGTTCAAGCGCATCGGCGAGTACCTGCGCAATGGCGAACTGGTGTGCATCTTTCCCGAAGGCAAACTGACCGCCGACGGCGAGATCGACGAGTTCAAGGCCGGTGTCGAGCGCATCCTGCAGGACCACCCGGTGCCGGTGATTCCCATGGCACTGGGCGGGCTGTGGGGCAGCTTTTTCAGCCGTGATCCGCAGAAGGGGGTATTCCGCCGCTTCTGGTCGCGGATCGATCTGGTGGCTGGCACGCCAATCGAGGCAGCAGCCGCGACACGGCAGGTGTTGCAGGCCGAGGTCAAGGCGCTGCGCGGGGATAATCGCTGAGCTGGAAGATCGAACCCGGCAAAAAGCGCTGGAGGAGCCCGCCAATCGGCGGGCTCTGTCATTTCAACCGTGGCTCATCTTCAGTCCGATCAAGCCGCAGATGATCAGCGCCACACTGGCCAGGCGGATCAACGCCATGGACTCACCAAACAGGATAATGCCTGCGATTACCGTGCCGACTGCGCCGACGCCGGTCCAGATGGCGTAGGCGGTACCCAACGGCAATTCCTTCATGGCCAGGCCCAGCAAGCCAAGGCTGACCAGCATGGCGGCGATGGTCAGTACGGTCGGAAGAGGGCGGGTGAAACCGTCGGTGTACTTCAGGCCGACGGCCCAGCCGACCTCGAACAGGCCGGCGAAAAACAGGATGATCCAGGACATATGACCCTTACGGATAACGGTGGGGTCGTCCCCGGCAGTCAGGCACGTAAATCCGGGGTCGTCCCCGGCGTGCACCGCTATTGTGCATGATGGGGTTGTGAGGGCAAGTCAGCCCGGCGGTCCATCCTGGGGTGCATGGCGAGCAGTCACGGGCATGGCCCGTTCCCACGGACTTCGCTGATCTGCTGGGAGACCCCGGCGCTGTAGGGTGGGCTTTAGCCCACCAGTTGCGCTTGCTGCTAACGCCAGCCTACCTGTCGCGCTCATCCTTGATGCGGCGCAGTACGGTCGCCAGCATTGCGCCGGAGAGGTTGTGCCAGACGCTGAACAGCGCGCTGGGCACTGCCGCCAACGGCGAGAAGTGGGCACTGGCGAGGGCCGCGCCGAGCCCGGAGTTCTGCATGCCGACTTCGATGGACAGCGTTTTGCGCTGCGCCAGCGGCATGCCGGTCAGCAGGCCGGCCAGATAGCCCAGGCCGAGGCCGAGGGTGTTGTGCAACACCACCACGGCCATGATCAGCAGACCGGATTCGGCGATCTTCGCCTGGCTGGCCGCTACCACCGCCGCGACGATGGCGACGATGGACACCACCGACACCAGCGGCAGCACATCGACAGCCAGCTTGACCCGCTCGCCCAGCAGGCGCTGGGCAACCAGGCCAAGGATGATCGGCAGCAGCACCATCTGCAGGATCGAGCTGAACATCGCCCAGAACGATACCGGCAGCCATTCCGAGGCCAGCAGCCAGATCAGTGCCGGGGTGACGATGGGCGCCATCAGCGTCGTGACGGCAGTGATGCCGACCGACAGTGCCACGTCGCCCTTGGCGAACCAGGTGATGACGTTCGAGGCTGTGCCGCCGGGGCAGCAGCCGACCAGGATAACGCCGACGGCAATCTCTGGCGGCAGGGCGAACAGCTGGCACAGCAGCCACGCCATACCCGGCATGATGATGAATTGCGCCAATACGCCGATCAGCACGCGCAGCGGGTGCCGGGCCACTTCGCGGAAGTCCTCGGTTTTGAGGGTCAGGCCCATGCCGAACATGATCAGCCCGAGCAGCGGCACGATGAATGCCGTCAGCGGCAGAAATGCACCGGGAATCATGAACGCCAGCACGGCGAACAACAGAACCCAGATGGCAAAGGTGTTGCCGACAAAGCGGCTGAGGGCGATCAAGGCAGACATGGCGAAAACTTCCTATGGAGCCGTAGCAGGCTCCGGGGGCGGAGCGCTGTGCAGCCAGTTATTGTTGGATAGACAGCGGTGGCTGTCGGATGGAGCGGGGTATTTGGCTGTTGTAAGAGAGCAGCTGCAATTGAAAGGCTCGCGAGCTGGAGCCCGGCAAGCCTAGGCGGCCCCACAAAAATAGGCGGGAAACGCAGCGTAGCGAAGTAACAGCCAACGGCTGGCCCGTAGGGTGAGCGCAGCGAATCAAGCGGCCGGGGTCGCGGCCGGCTGTACTTTTGTACATGAGCATTACTCGCTTCGCTCGCCCTTCGGGCCGCACTGAAGTGCGTTAGCCGCAAGCGGCTTGCCGACCGGGCTGGCGATCCAGCCTATTTTTAACGCCGCAGGGCCGGCGCGCAGTAACCTTTAGAGGCCTTGCGGAGTGTCTTCGCCGCCCAGGGCTTCAAACAGTGCCGGCAGGAACTCGATCAGGGTCAGCATCATCAGGGTGAAGCTGGCGTCCTGCTGGCTCAGGTCGTCGTCGCCGCCATCCTGCTCGGCCTGCTCCTGCAGCAGGTCCTCGAACTTCAGGCGCTTGACCACCAGCTTGTCGTCGAGCACGAAGGACAGCTTGTCCTGCCAGCCCAGGGACAGCTGGGTGACCTGCTTGCCCGAGCTCATGTGCAGCTGCACTTCTTCGCCGGTCAGGTCCTGGCGCTTGCAGCGCACGATGCCGCCGTCTTCGTGGGTGTCACGCAGTTCGCATTCGTCCAGCACGTGGAAGTCGGCAGCCGCTTTCTGGGCCTTGACCCAGTCGGTCATGGTCGCGCTCGGGGCGATCTTCACGGTCAGCGGGCGGACCGGCAGCGAGCCGATGGCTTCACGCAGGGTGGAGAGCAGGTCTTCGGCGCGCTTGGGGCTGGAGGCGTTGACGATGATCAGGCCCTGGGCCGGGGCGATGGCGGCGAAGGTCGCCGACTTGCGGATAAAGGCGCGGGGCAGGAAGGCCTGGACGATCTCGTCCTTGATCTGCTCGCGCTCCTTCTTGTAGACCTTGCGCATCTGCTCGCTTTCGATCTCGTCGACCTTTTCCTTCACGGCGTCCTTGACCACGCTGCCGGGCAGGATGCGCTCTTCCTTACGCGCGGAGATCAGCAGGAAGCCCTGGCTTTCATGCACCAGCGGAGCGTCTTCACCTTTGCCGAACGGTGCGACGAAACCATAGGTAGCCAGTTCCTGGCTGGCGCAGGGACGGGCCGGCTTGGCGGCCAGTGCGGCTTGCAGTTTGTCGGTATCGAGGTCGATGTCCTGGGTGAGGCGGTAGACCAGCAGGTTGCGAAACCACATGAGCGGGGTGTCTCCAGTTAGCGGATGCGCGCCGCGGCGCGCAGGAAGTCTTCAATTCGGGCGCATGGCAGCTGCGTCAGGCAGCGCATGGGCAGTCCGGCGGCGGCTGCAAAGAACGCCGCGCGACGATCAGACCCGCGCGAGGGCGCATTATTCCTTCCGGTGGTGGATTAGGCCAACCCTGTATAGAGCGCTGATGTGATTTGCCCGCCAAAAGGCAGTGATTGCTAAGCCTTTGGATCGCCAATAAATTTTTTTCACAAAGGGGGTTGCCAAGGGGCAGGTCGCTCTCTAGAATGCGCCCCACTTCGAGAGTGAAGGGTGATTAGCTCAGCCGGGAGAGCATCTGCCTTACAAGCAGAGGGTCGGCGGTTCGATCCCGTCATCACCCACCAATCGAGGTATGCGCAGCGGTAGTTCAGTCGGTTAGAATACCGGCCTGTCACGCCGGGGGTCGCGGGTTCGAGTCCCGTCCGCTGCGCCATATATCGCTTCCAGGGCCCACTGAACACCCGGAAGCAACGCAAAAAGCGCCCTAGGGCGCTTTTTGCGTTTCTGACCTTTCAACTCTTCGTGCGGCGTCAGATCGCGCCGGGGCGAAAGGGCGGCTCGTCATCCAGTACGTCAGCCTGCTCATCGAAGCCGGCTTCGATGTCTGGCACCCTGTAGCGCTCCTGCACCAGCTCCTCTTCATGTGAGCGCTGGCGGCCCGTGCCCAGCAGCCCCACCAGCGCGCCGATCGCCAGGCCTGCCGCTGCGAAGGCCAGCGGACGACGCTGTACCGCCTGGCTGAGCTTGTCAGCACCTTCCTTGACCTGGTTTTTCACCGACTCGGCACTGTCTGCCAGATCGTGCAGTTTCTGCCTGGCAGCATGGGTGCTCTGATCGAGCGACTGGCGCGCTTCGCGCAGCGCATCGGCCAGGGATTGGTGATCGGCCCGGTACTCGGCTTCCGGTTCCAGGCGGGCGCGCCCACGGGTTTGCTCGACCGCAAGCCAGGCCAGGCCAATGGCGGTCATGGCCACCGGAACCGGGTTGGCCTTGAGGGTTTGGCCCAGGCGCTCGGCCATTTCCAGGCCGCCACTTTCGCGGCCATAGGCCAGGGCCTGATCGATAAGCCGTTGCGGCGTCAGGCGTGCTTCCACGTCATCGATCAGTGCATCGATACGGCTGCGCTGCTGATCGATTTCCTGCTCGAGCACTTCCGGGGATTTCAGCGACTCGGCTGCGATGCTGCTGTGGGTACTCATGACATTTGCCTCTGCACCGCTTCCTTGTCTTTCTGCAAGGAATCCAGGGTGCGTTCGGGAGTGAGTTGGGAAGGGGCGAATTTCTGCTGGCCGACCTTGAGCATGATCAGCCCGATGATGATCACCACCACACCGACGATCAGCGCGGCCAGCCATGGCGGTAGCACTTCGCTGAGGCCGTAGACCGCGGAGAGCAACAGCATCAATACCCCGCACAGCAACACGATGGCGCCTCCCGCCACGGCGGCGATTCCGGTTTTGGTCGCCTGCAGGGATGCGTTCAGCTCGACTTTGGCCAGCGCCAGCTCCTTGGTGAACAGCGTCTGCACTTCCCGGGTCAGCTGGCGCAGCAAGCCGAGCAGGGAAGGCTCGAGTTGTGGTTGCCGCGGCTCTTCGTTCATCACAGGGCTCCTTTGCGCGGATATCCATCATCACGGCGCTTGCGCAGCATCCGGCTCACCGCATAACCCAGAGCCAGGCCGCCGGCTGCCAGCCACAGCGGATGGCGCCGGGCGAAACGGTCGACGCTATGCACCGCGTGGCCGCTGTAATTGTTGACGGCATCGCGCAGCGCCGCCAATTGACGGGCGGCCTCCTGCAGGCGATCGGCCGATTGTGGCGCGTCCGGGTTTTCCAGGTCAGCGATGGTGGAGCGGGCGATTCGCGCCAGCGCTTCCAGTTCATCGGTATGCGACTGCTCGGCCTGAATGCGCGCGCGCAGTTGCTCCTCGGCGTCATGCTGCCAGTGCCCGGCAATGATCTTGGCAGGGCGCTTGTGCGGGCGGTCGTGGTTCTGGTT
This sequence comes from Pseudomonas sp. URMO17WK12:I2, assembly GCF_003253735.1. Lineage (GTDB taxonomy): Bacteria > Pseudomonadota > Gammaproteobacteria > Pseudomonadales > Pseudomonadaceae > Aquipseudomonas. The sequence goes on from NZ_QKYW01000005.1 coordinate 153,770, forward strand.
TTCCATGTGGTTACACCTGTTCGTGCTCTGAAGGGCTGTCCATCTATTGCCTGTCTGTCGCTTAGCGGCTTTGTTCGCGGCTGGCGAATTCGTCGGCGATTGGCGTACCGAATTCTGCCGCTGCGGGGGGTACCGGTGGTACCGGCTGAGCGGCTGGCTGTACCGACGCAGGTTGCACGGGCATCGGCGTGACGGCAGGCGCACGGGTATGGTCGGCGACTTCTTCGGCCATCAACACCAGCTCCTGCAGGCGTTGCACGCGCTCGCGCAGATAGCGGATTTCTTCCAGCGGATCATCGAGCGCGCTCTTCACGCTGCAATGTCCGCTCAGCCCGCGTAATACCAACAAGCCTGCGACGCTCAGCTGGCGTTTGCCCTGCTGGCCGTGCTTGCTCGCACCAAGTACGGCGAGCAGCAGCCCGCCACCGATTGACAGCAGACGCTCCAAACCTCTGACGTTCTGGCGTGGCGGCTCCCGTCGTTCGGGGTGCGATTGCGGTTCGAAGGCGACCATAGATTCACTCCTGCCTGATTGTGGATGGGCTAGCCGGTAGTCGCGGTCAGACGGGGTCTGGCTGCGGTTTTTCCGGTAGCGCATCGTTGTCCGGTTCAGCGGGTAAACCGAGTGGAGAGGGTTCGCCTGGCAAGTCGGGGGCCTGGGTCGGATCGGGTACTCGCTGGGTCATGCCTCGTTCCTCGGTGCGCTGCTCTAAGGAGTTTGAGGGTGCCGCGGGCTGCATGTTCGATCTTTTTGCCGGCACGCCCAGGCTGCGATGACACAGGCGCAGCGGCTGGGGTCGAAACCTTAAACCTCTACCGAACGACGCCGGTCAAGATTCCTGTGCCCGGCAGTCAGGCTGCCCGGCCAGACCGTCGCGCACCCAGACGTCGCGTGGCAACTCCATCCATGTCGGCCCGCACGGGCCTGAACCTCGAGCGAGTTATCCATGAGCATGACAGTCGCAGATTTCATCGTCGAACGCCTCTATCAATGGGGCGTGCGGCGCATTTATGGCTATCCGGGCGATGGCATCAACGGCGTATTCGGCGCCCTGGCCAAGGCCGAGGGCAAGATTCGCTTCATCCAGGCGCGCCATGAGGAAATGGCGGCGTTCATGGCGGCGGCCGATGCCAAGTTCTCTGGAGATTTGGGTGTGTGCATCGCCACCTCCGGCCCTGGCGCGGCCCATCTGCTCACCGGCCTGTACGATGCACGCATGGATCATATGCCGGTGCTGGCCATCGTTGGTCAGCAGGCGCGCAATGCCTTGGGCGGGCATTACCAGCAGGAGGTAGACCTGCTGTCGATGTTCAAGGACGTGGCCGGCGCGTTCGTGCAGCAGGCCAGCGCGCCGTCGCAAGTAAGGCACCTGGTCGACCGCAGCATTCGCACCGCCTTGGGTGATCGCCGGGTGACGGCGATCATCCTGCCCAACGATCTGCAAACCTTGCCTTACGAAGAACCACCCCGCGAGCACGGCACCCTGCATTCGGGCGTGGGCTACAGCAGGCCGCGCGTGGTGCCCTACGACGAAGACCTGCAGCGCGCCGCGGACGTGCTCAATGCCGGCAAGAAGGTGGCGATCCTGATCGGTGCCGGCGCACTGGGGGCTGGCCGGGAGGTCACCGAGGTGGCTGACGTGCTGGGTGCCGGCGTCGCCAAGGCGCTGCTCGGCAAGGCGGCGTTGCCCGACGATCTGCCCTGGGTGACCGGCTCCATCGGCCTGCTGGGCACCAAGCCGAGTTACCAGATGATGAACGAGTGCGACACCCTGTTGATGATCGGCTCGGGCTTCCCCTACGCCGAGTTCCTGCCCAAGGAGGGCCAGGCGCGCGCCGTACAGATCGATATCCAGGCGGACATGCTCGGCCTGCGTTACCCCATGGAAGTCAACCTGCAGGGCGACGCTGCCGATACCTTGCAGGCGCTGCTGCCGCTGCTCGAACGCAAGACGCTGCGCACTTGGCGCAAGCGCATCGAGCGCTGGACGGCGCAATGGCAGACCACCCTGAAGCGCCGCGCCATGGCTTCGGCCTCGCCGATCAACCCGCAACGGGTCGCCTACGAGCTGTCGCCGCGCCTGCCCGATCGCGCCGTGGTGACCAGCGATTCCGGCTCCTGCGCCAACTGGTTCGCCCGTGACGTGAAGATGCGCGAGGACATGCTCTGCTCGCTGTCCGGCGGCCTGGCTTCCATGGGCGCGGCGGTGCCCTATGCGATTGCCGCCAAATTCGCCCACCCGGATCGCCCGGTGGTGGCGCTGGTCGGTGACGGCGCGATGCAGATGAACAACATGGCCGAGCTGATCACCGTGGCCAAGTATTGGCACCAGTGGCAGGACAAGCGCTGGATCTGCGCGGTGTTCAACAACGAGGATCTCAACCAGGTGACCTGGGAGCAGCGGGTGATGGAGGGCGACCCGAAGTTTTCGGCGTCCCAGGACATTCCCAGCGTCGCCTACCACCAGTTCGCCGAATCCATCGGCCTCAAGGGCATCTATGTCGACCGTGAAGAGGATGTCGCGGGTGCCTGGGAACAGGCGCTGGCAGCGGATCGCCCGGTGGTCATCGAGTTCAAGACCGACCCGGATGTACCGCCATTGCCGCCGCATATCACCCTGGCCCAGGCCAAGGCTTTCGCATCGACCTTGTGGCAGGGCGACCCGAACCAGGGCGGCATCCTGCGCCAGGCCACCAAGCAGGTACTGGGTTCAATCCTGCCCGGCAAAGGCCGGCGCTAACCCGTGGCAAGCAGCTGCGCGTGCCGCTCAGGCAGGCGCAGCAGGGCGAAGCAAGCGGCTTCATCGAGGATGCGTGAGCGGTCGCCGGCAAAATGTTCGGTGCTCGAATACAGCTGGATGCTGCCGTCCGCCAGACGGAAGGCCCAGGCGAAGCACAGCGTGCCGGCAGGAATCTCGCCCTGTGGTTCGGGGCCGGCAACGCCCGTGGTGGCGACGGCGACATTGGCCGGGCTGCCGTCCAGCGCGCCCTTGGCCATAGCCCGCGCCACCTCCTCGCTGGTCAGGTTGAAGTTGTCCAGGGTGTGCTGGCTGACCCCCAGCAGGCGTTTCTTGGCCGCCGGCGAATAGACCACGTGGCCGCTGTCCAGGCATTCGCCGCTGCCGGGGTGCTTGGCGAGCAACGCCACGACCATGCCGGCTGTACAGGATTCGGCGGTGGTCAGGTAAAGCTTGTGGCGCTTGAGGTAGTCGAGCAGCGCTTCGATTTCTTGCATGGCGGTTCTCCTCGCATGACCGATTCCTTTTTGATGGGTGCCCTGAGGGGTAGGTGCTGGTGTCCTGATCGACGGCAGTGGGCTTTTCCCTGAACTCTGCCGCTTGGCTTCCAGTCAGGTGTAGCAAGTCGAGGAAAGGGGAACGGCCATGCTCATCTCTTTGCAGTCACAGGTCGCGCTGGTCACCGGCGCCAGTTCCGGTATCGGTGCGGCCTCGGCCAAGGCACTGGCCGAGGCGGGCGCCGCGGTGGTGCTCAATTACCGTTCCGGGCGCGAAGCCGCCGAGCGTCTTGCCGGGGAAATCCGTGACGGCGGCGGCCAGGCCATTGCCGTGAAGGCGGATGTGTCCAGCGAGGCGGAGGTCGAAGCGCTGTTCGCCGAAACCCTCGCCACCTTCGGGCGGCTCGATATCCTGCTGGCCAACTCCGGCATGCAGCGCGACGCGCCTACCGTGGACATGAGCCTGGAGGAGTGGAACCAGGTGCTGCAGGTCAACCTCACCGGCCAGTTCCTTTGCGTACGTGCGGCGCTGCGGCAGTTCGCCAAACAGGGAATTCGTGAAGAGGTTTCCCGCGCCGCCGGCAAGATCATCCAGATGAGTTCGGTGCACCAGCTGATTCCCTGGGCCGGGCGCGCCAACTATGCCGCCTCCAAGGGCGGGCTCGACCTGCTGATGCGCAGCGTGGCCCAGGAGGTGGGTGAGCAGCGTATCCGCGTCAATGCCATTGCGCCGGGGGCCATCCGCACGGCGATCAACCGCGAGGCCACCGAAGGCGAGGCGGCGGAAAAGCTGCTCGAGCTGATCCCTTACGGCCGCATCGGTGACGCCGAGGACATCGCCAATGCGGTGGTGTGGCTCGCCTCAGATAGGGCCGATTACGTTCACGGCACCACGCTGTTCATCGACGGCGGCATGAGCCTTTACCCGGAGTTTCGTGACAATGGCTGATATCCAGGATCGTCAGATGCCCATCGAAGCCCACGGCATCATCGGCGACATGCGCAGTGCCGCGCTGGTCGCCGACAGCGGTTGCGTGGACTTCTTCTGCTGGCCGGACTTCGACAGCCCGTCGATCTTCAGCGCCTTGCTCGATACCCCCGAAGCCGGGGTGTTCCAGCTGGCGCCGGACCTGCCCGATGCGCGCCGCCAGCAGCTCTACCTGCCCGATACCAACGTGCTGCAGACGCGCTGGCTGGACGAGCAGGCGGTGGTGGAGTGCACCGACCTGATGCCGATCAACGCCGATGTCGACGCCGCGCCGCGGCTAATCCGCACTATTCGCGTGGTCTCCGGCAGTGCCACGATCCGCCTGCGCTGTCGGGTGCGCCACGATTACAGCCGCGCCGATACGGTGGCGCAGATCGATGGCGGCGACGTGCTGTTCCACGCGCCAGGACAGCCCAGCCTGCGGCTATCGGCGAGCCGGCCGTTGCGTACCGATGAGCAATGCGCCATCGCCGAATTCGAGCTGCGCGAAGGCGAGCATGCGCAATTCGTCCTGGGCGCGATGGATGATCCGCTGGTGGCTGCCGGTGCCTGCGAGCATTGCCTGCAGGAAACCCTGCAATACTGGCGGCGCTGGATTAAACAATCCAACTACCGCGGACGCTGGCGCGAGATGGTGCATCGCTCGGCGCTGGCGCTCAAGCTGCTGACCTCGCGCAAGCACGGCGGCATCATCGCCGCCGCCACCTACGGCCTGCCCGAGGCGGCGGGCGGCGAGCGTAACTGGGATTACCGCTACACCTGGATCCGCGACGCCTCGTTCACCGTTTACGCCTTCATGCGCCTGGGGTTTTCCGAGGAGGCCAACGCCTTCATGCGCTGGGTGCGTGACCGCGTCGATGACTGCTCGGAAACCCCGGCGCACCTGCGCATCCTCTACAGCCTGCGCGGGCAGCACCACTTGCCAGAAAGCTCCCTCGAGCACCTGGCCGGCCATGGCGGCGCGAAGCCGGTGCGCATCGGCAACGAAGCTCACGAGCAGACCCAGCTGGATATCTTCGGTGAACTGCTGGATGCCGTGTACCTGGCCAACAAGTATGGCGAGGCGATTTCCCATGACGGCTGGAAGCACGTGGTGGGCATTGTCGATCAGGTCTGTGACAGCTGGCAGCAGAAGGACGTGGGCATCTGGGAGATCCGTGGCGAGGAGCAGCATTTCCTGCATTCTCGGCTGATGTGCTGGGTCGCCCTGGATCGCGCCATCCGCCTGGCCCAGAAGCGTTCGCTGCCGGCGCCCTTCGCACGCTGGAACGATGAGCGCCAAGCTATCCATGACGATATCTGGAACAACTTCTGGGACCAGGACTGCGGCCACTTCGTGCAGCGCATCGGCTGTCAGGACGTCGACGGCTCCATGCTGCTGATGCCCTTGATGCGTTTCGTCGCCGCCACCGACCCGCGCTGGTTGGCCACCCTGGAAGCCATCGAGCAGCAGCTGGTGCGCGACGGCATGGTCTATCGCTACCGCACCGACGACGGCCTCAAGGGCGAGGAGGGCTCGTTCATGGCCTGCTCGTTCTGGTACGTAGAGTGCCTGGCGCGCGCTGGCCGGCTGGAAAAGGCCCATCTGGAGTTCGAGCAACTGTTGCGCTATGCCAATCCGCTGGGGTTGTACGCTGAAGAGCTGGATCGGCGCGGCCATCACCTGGGCAATACGCCTCAGGCACTGAGCCACCTGGCGCTGATCAGCGCAGCGAGTTTTCTCGATCACCGGCTCAGTGGCGAGCGCACCACCTGGCAGCCTTGATGGGGCTGCCATCCATGCGCCTTTAGCGCTTGCTCTGCAGCCCAGACCAGGCAACAGCGCCGAGAATCAGCAAACCGCCGAGCAGCATGCCGGCGGTCGGCACGGTGCCGAAGAGCAGCCACGCACCGGCGATGGCGTAGATCGGCTCCATGGTGATCACCACCGCCGCGGTGTGAGCGCGCACATGGCGCAGCGAGGCGATGAACAGGCTGTAGGCCAGCGCAGTACACAACACGCCCAGCGCCGCCAGCTGCCACCAGTCCCCGGTACTGATCGTCGGGATCTCCGGCAGGCACCAGAGCAGCAAGGCCAGGCTGATGGCCAGGCATTGCCACCAGCAGGACACCAGCCCGTCGACCCTGCCAGAGACATGCTTGTTGGCCACCGCGATCGCCGCATACACCGCGCCGGACAGCACGCCGTAGAGCAGCCCGACGGTGGCGCCATCGCGCAGATCGAATGATGGGGTGATCAGCAGCAGCCCGATCGACACCAGCAGCAGAATCCAAAGATCGGCACGCCCCAGTCGCTGGCCGAACACCACGCGCTCGATCAAGGCGGTGAAGGCCGGGAACGATGCAAAGCCCAGGGTCGCCACGGCCACGCCGCCGGTCTGCACCGCCAGGAAGAACAGCAACCAATGCGCGCCCAGCGTCACCCCCGTCGCCAGCAGGGTAGCGGCGGTGCGCGCATTCACGGTGCGCCATGGGCGTTTGCTCAGGCACAGGCAGAACAGGCTCAACGCCAGCAGCGCGAAGGCCGAGCGGCCGAGCACGATCATGCTGGCGCTGACCTTCAACGACTCGCCGAACAGCGCCGAGACGCCGACCAGCAAGGCGGCCGCGTGGAGTTGCAGGTGGGCGGTGCGAGAACTCATTGGGTAGAACGCCTGGGAAATGCCGCGCAGTGCAGGAGAGGTGTGCGCCACACGCTAAAATGCGCGGGCCGGCAGACCGCTAAGGTGCCGGTTACCGCGCGCGTTTAAAAGCGGTTTTGGTCTGCCACGCTTTCAGGAAAGGACTCTTCGGCTCGACTTCAACTCGTTGACTGCAAAAAAGCGGGAGCGGCCGGTCGACCGCCCCTTGTGGGAACGGGCCATGCCCGTGATTTCGCGGGCATGGCCCGCTCCCACAGGTACTGCATCAATGCCCGCTTTTGCCTTGTCGCAGCCTTTTTACGTCGCCTGAAAGATCGTCACCAGGTTCTCAGGAAACGATCTTCACCGGCGTCTCCATGGCCTCGCGCTCTTCGGTCACCCGGGCCAGCGCCTGCTCCTTGGTGATCTGGCAGCGTGGGGTGAGCAGCGACAGCACTACGCCCGCCACCACGGCGGCGATAACCGCGGGAATGCTGGGGTTGCCCCAATAGGCGCTCCAGCCGGCATGGCCGATGATCGCCAGCGAGGTGCTGGAGGCCGCGACCAGCGTGGCAATCGCGCCTTGCCAGTTATAGCGGCCCCAGAACTTGCCGAGGATGGCGCAGACGAACATGCCGGCCATGACCGTGGCGATCATCTTGGTGATGTAGCTGATGATGTTGTCCGAGGTGAGGGCGAAGGCCAGGGCCATTCCGATGGTGAACAGCAGTGCGAAACGCGAATAGCGCACCACGCGCTCGGCCGGCGGCGTGTGGCCGGTGACCAGGATGTAGAGGTCGCGCATCATGATCGACACGCCTGCCAGGGCATCCGAGCTGGCGCTGGACATGGTCGCGGAAAGGCCGGCGATCATCACCAGCAAGCCCAGCCCGAGTGGCAATACCTGGGTGGCCAGGAACGGGAACGCATAATTGCTGTTTTCCAGATTCGGCGCGAGGGTGTGCGCGGCCATGCCGATGATCGCCGGAATGATGGAGAAACCCAGGTACAGCACCCCGGTGACGATGAAGGATTGGCGGACGCTGGCCACCGAATCCGCCGAGTAGATGCGCTGGCGGAAGGACGGCGTTGCCAGCACGCCGATGGCGACCACGGCGGCGAGGGAAATCGCCGGGATCAGCCCCAGGCTGCTTATGCCCAGAAAACCGCTGGTGCTGGCGTCCATGTTGTCGGCGAGATGCTCGAAGCCGCCAATCTCGATCAGCGCGAACACCGCCATGGCGATGAAGCCGATGAACAGCAGAATGGCCTGGATGGTGTCTGTCCACACCACGGCCAGGTAGCCGCCGATGACGCAGTACAGACCAAAGCCGATGGCGACCACGAATTTCGCGGTGTTCAGGTCGATATCGGTGATCCACGCCAAGTACATGCCGCCGCCGAGGATATGCGCGCCGAGCCAGCCGATACTGGCGATGTAGATCAGCAGCGCAACCACGTTGCGCACCACCCGGCTGCCGCCCACGTAGTAGGCCAGCTCCTCGCTCATGGTCATGAAGCGCAGTTTGCGCACCGAGGCGAACAGCACGGCCAGCAGCAGGATTCCGACTGCTCCGCCAATGCCGTACAGCGCACCGGCCCAGCCATTGTTGTAGCCAAAGCCCACCGCGCCCATGCTCGAGCCAGTGCCGACCATGGTCGCGATGGTGGTGCCGATGGTCAGAAACAGCGGAATGCTGCGCCCGCCGAGGAGAAAGTCATCACCCGTGGAACGGTGGTGGCGTGAAACCCACCAGCCCAGCGCGATCATGGCCAGGAGGTAGACGAAGAAACTGCCGAGAAAGATGTTGCTGTTCATACCTGACCTCAGATTGGAATGATTGTTGATCGAGGTAGCTGTCAGCGAGCCGGGCAGTGCGGCGCCGGCTCGGTGCTGCGGTGATGAAAGGGTGATTCTCCTCCGGGCGGGCGGTGGGTCAGGCGCGCGAGGCCTTGAAGCACTTCACGTCGACCTCGACCTTGCAGTCGACCACCAGATCCTGAACGCTGCAGATGCGCGCTGGCGGGTGATCGCCGAAGATCTCCTTGAAGACCTTGTTGAACGAGCTGAAGTAGCGCGCGTCGGTGAGCACGGTGGTCACGTGCACCACGTCTTCGACGCCGTAACCGGCCTCGGCCATGATGTCGAGGCAGTTCTGAAAGGCCAGTCGCGATTGTTCGATGATGCCGCCTTCGACCACTTCGCCGTCCTTCATGGGCGTCTGCCCGGACACGTAGAGCCAGCCGCCGGCTTCCACCGCACGTGAGAACGGCAGCTTCTGCCCGCCGGTCCCGGTTCCGCCTTCGGCGCCATAACGTTTGATGCTCATGGGATTTCTCCTTGGATGATGATCAGGATTGAGGGGATTGAGGGGATTGAGGGGATTGAGTGGAGCGTTTGAGCAGGCGGCCGGCACGCGCTTCGAGTTGCCCGTGGCGGTAGGCCACCACGCCGTTGACCACCACCAGTTCGATACCGCGCGCCGCGGCGATGGGGTTGGCGAAGGTAGCGCTGTCGCGCACCTCGGCGAAGTCGAACAGCGTCAGGTCGGCATAGGCGCCGACGCGAAGCTCGCCGCGATCGGCCAGGCCGAAGCTGCGGGCGGACAGGCCGGTCATCTTGTGAATGGCCTCGGGCAGGCTGAACAGGCCCAGGTCTCGGCAGAAATGCCCGATCACCCGCGGGAACGCGCCCCACAGCCTGGGGTGCGGGTGGGGGTCGTTGGGCAGGCCGTCGGAGCCGACCATGCTCAGCGGGTGCTTCAGGATGCGCTGCATGTCGTCTTCGGCCATGTTGTGGTACACCGCGCCGGCCGGCTGCAGACGCTGCGCGGCATCGAGCAGCGACACGCCCCAGCTGGCCGCGATGGCTTGCAGGGTCTGGCGCGCCATCTGCGGGTGTGGATCGGACCAGGTGATGAATATCTCGAAGTCGTCGGTGACCTGGCCCAGGTCCAGGGTCGAGGAGCCGGCGGTGTAGGGGTAGCAGTCGCAGTGGCAACTGTGCTGCCGCGCCGCCCGCTCGAGTTTTTCCAGGGCCAGGGGCGCGGTGCCCCAGTTGCCGACACCCGCGCATTTGAGGTGGGAGATCACCAGCGGCGCCTGGCCATGGCGGGCGGTGGCCACGGCCTCGTCCATGGCGTCGAGCAGCCCGGCGAACTCGTCGCGTAGGTGGGTGGTGTAAATACCACCGGCGGCGCCGACCTCCTCGACCAGGGCGCGCATCTCCGCCGCGGGCGCATGCCGCGCATTCATGTAGGCCAGGCCCGAACTCATGCCGATGGCACCATCCGCCAGGGCCTGACGCAGAGCGCTGCGCATCTGCTGGATTTCCTCGGCGCTGGCGGGGCGGTCGAAACGCTCCATGAAGTTGGCGCGCAATGCCGTGTGCCCGACGAGCGCCGCGACGTTGACGCTCGGCTGCGCCGCGCTTACCGCTTCGGCATAGGCGGCGAAGCTCGGGTAGCGGAAATCCTCGAGGCGGCCCAGGAGGTTCATGGGGTCCGGAACGTCGGGGCCGGGCAGGCGCACCGGCGACGCGCTGATCCCGCAGTTGCCGACGATGACGGTGGTGATGCCCTGGGTGAGCTTGGGCAGCATCTGCGGCATGCGGATGACGTTGCTGTCGTCATGGGTGTGCACGTCGATGAAGCCGGGAGACAGGCAGCGGCCGTGGCTCTCGATACAGCTGTCCGCTGACCAGTCGCGCAGGTCGCCGAGCGCGACGATGCGCTCGCCACGCACCGCCAGGTCACCCCGACAAGGCGCGGCCCCGGTGCCGTCGATGAGCTGAACATCGCGAATCAGCAGGTTGGCGTGCTGTGACATGCCTCAGTCTCCCAACGGCTGGCGGTTGTCGCCGCCACGGTGGCTGTCGAGCGTCAGTTTCAGGCGCCGCAATTTGTCGCGTGAACGCTGCCGATGGCGCAGCGCCAGGCTCATGGCGAGCACGTCGATGGCCGCCAGCATGGCGTAGCGCGATGATGAGGGGTGATAGATGAAGTCGGTCTCCCGGGCGGCAATCGGCAGGATCACGTTGGCCTGCTGCGCCAGGGGCGAGTCCGAGGCTGTCAGCGCCAGCACCCGGGCGTCGTAGCTGCGCGCGATGCGCGCCGCGTCGACGATTTCCGGGGTGAACCCGGTCACCGACAGCGCCACCACCAGATCGCTGGGGTCGAGTGTGGCAGCGACCATGCGCGGCATCAGCGCCTGGAAATACGCACTGACGGCGTAACCCAGGCGCACCAGGCGGAACTGCATCTCCTGGGCGAGCACCACCGAGCCGCCACCGGCGCCAAAGATGACGATCTGCCGGGCGCCGTCGAGTAGGTCGAGGGCGCCCTCGATATCGGCGTTGGCGATCAGCTCGCGGTTGAGGTCGAGGGTCTGCTTGGCAATCTCGTAAACCGCACCGATGCCGTCTTCTTCGCTGGCCTCCTGGATGAAGCGCCGGCCCACGGCGAGCGATTGCGCCAGGCGCAGCTTGAGTTCACGTACATCCTGGCAGCCGATGGATTTGGCGAAGCGGGTGACGCTGGCATCGCTGACGCCGGCGCGGGCGGCGATGGTGGAGATGTTGGCACTGGTCACGAAATCGATATCGTCGATGATCATGGCCGCGACCTTGCGCTCGGCCTCGCGCAGGGTCGGGTAACGTTCGGTGATGCGCGACAGGATGTCGATTTCCAGATTCACTTCAAGGCTCCGAGGCTGACCCAGGGCAGGGCTGAAAAGCCTTGCATGGCTATTGTTAATTTCTAACGTAAAAATTTTATTTGTGATAGTTATTTTCCATGATTCAATCCAGCTGACTCTTCGAGGCGCGCTTGCACGGCCTTTGGTGCCCAGAAACCGATAAGGATCCAGACATGACACCTGCTGACTTGAACGACGTGCCGGCGAGCGGCGTGGAGAAAGCCGCGATCATCGGAACCGGGCGGGCCTTGCTGCGCGACATCAGCCTGCCGGCCGCCGTGGTGTATCAGCGCCCGCTGGCGCACAACATCGCCTGGATGCAAACCTTCGCCGAGCGCCACGGCGCACGCCTGGCGCCCCACGGCAAAACCACCATGACGCCGGCGTTGTTCCGTCGCCAACTCGAAGCCGGGGCCTGGGGCATTACCCTGGCCACTGCCACCCAGTGCGTGGCGGCATTCGAGCACGGCGTGACGCGCCTGCTGATGGCCAACCAGCTGGTCGGCGCCGCGAACATGGCACTGGTGGCCGGGATGATCGCCAGGGGCGCGGAGTTTCACTGCGTGGTCGACGGCGTGGCCAACGTCCGCGCGCTGGATGAGTTCTTCGCCGCCCGCGGCCTGCGCTTGCAGGTGATGATCGAGCTGGGCGTCGAGGGCGGCCGTTGTGGCGTGCGCAACGATGGCGAGCTGGAAACGCTATTGATGGCGCTGGAGCAGTCGAGCGCGTTGGTGCTGTCCGGCATCGAGGGCTACGAAGGCATCATCGGCGGACAGACGCCGATCGCTGATGTGCGGGCCTATAGCGCGCGGCTGGTCGATACCCTGATGCGCCTGAAACGCAGCGCTGCCTTTACCAGCGACAAGCCGGTGGTCACCGCGTCCGGCTCGAAGTGGTTCGACCTGATCGCCGAAGCCTTCGACCGCGCCGATCTGCGCGGCCAGTACATACCGCTGCTGCGTCCCGGCTGCTACGTGGTGCATGACCACAAGCTGTATGCCGGTGCGATGGATGAGGTCAAGGAGCGGCATGCGGATCTGCAGGGCGAGCTGTTGCCGGCCCTGGAAGTGTTCGCCCATGTGCAGTCGCTGCCCGAGCCGGGCCTGGCCATCGTCGCGCTCGGCAAGCGCGACATCGGCTGCGACCCCGACTTGCCGATGCCCCAGCGCTTGTACCGAGAAGGCCAGGCCCCGCAGGACGTGCGCGGCTGGGGCGTGCGCATGATCATGGATCAGCACCTGTTCCTGTCGGTGCCGGCTGGCGAGACGTTGGCGGTCGGCGACATTATCTCCTTCGGCACCTCGCACCCCTGTCTCACCTTCGACAAATGGCGGCAGGTGCTGCTGGCCGATGAGGCGCTGGACGTGGTGGAGGTGATGCCGACGCGTTTCTGACGACCGGCAGTTGGCCCATTCAATCCTGGTGCATGCGGATGCAGGAGCTTCCATGACGATTCCTTCCAATGAGATGGCCCCAGTGAGGGTCGGCCTGATCGGCGAATGCATGGTCGAGCTGCAACGGCAGGCTGACGGTGGTATGCGCCAGAGCTTCGGGGGCGACACCTTGAATACGGCGGTCTACCTCAGCCGCCTGTGCGGTGCCGAGGACATAGCGGTCGACTACCTCACCGCCCTCGGTGACGACCCCATGAGCCAGGCGATGCGGGCGCGCTGGCGTGAAGACGGCGTCAGTGATGGCCACGTGCGCGTGCTGGCGGATCGATTGCCGGGCCTCTACATGATCCAGACCGACGCCAAAGGCGAGCGGAGTTTTCTGTATTGGCGGGGCGAATCCGCTGCCCGCTACTGTTTCGATGGGCCGGGCGCCGAGCAATTGCTCGCCGCCCTTGGTGACTATCACACGCTCTATCTCAGTGGTATCAGCCTGGCCATCCTCACGGTCGAGGGGCGTGAGCGTCTGTTGGCAGCCTTGCGCCAGGCGCGCAGCCGAGGCACGCGCATCGTCTTCGACAACAATTACCGGCCGCGGCTGTGGCCAGGTGCGGCCGAGGCGCGAAAGCATTACGAAGCGCTGCTGGGCCTGGTGGATATCGCCTTGGTCACCTGGGACGACGACGTCGCCGTGTTCGGTTTCGCCACGCCGGAGCAGCTCTTCAGCCATTACGCAGGCCTTGGCGTGGGCGAGGTGGTGATCAAGCGTGGCGCGGGCAGTTGCCTGCTGCAAAGCGCTGATGGCCGCGTCGAGGTGGCCCCCGAGGCGGTCGAACAGGTGGTCGACACCACGGCCGCTGGTGATTCCTTCAGTGCAGCCTACCTGGCCGCTCGCTTGCGTGGCGGCCGGCCCGAGGCGGCGGCACGTTGGGGGCACCGCCTGGCGGGCAGCGTGATCCAGCACCCGGGCGCGCTGATTCCCTTGCCGGCGATGCCGAACATGCCGGCGCTCAGCTGACGGGCTGCATCGCGCAGTGTCAGGCTATTCGCGTCATGGCCCTGGTGAGGCCAGTTGCGCTATCTTCCGGACTTCCTGATTACACTTCGTTGAGGATCGCCGTATGAGCTGCGCCGTTTTGGGTATCGCCCTTCCGATCATTCAGGCACCCATGGCGGGCACCGCCACACCGGCTCTGGCGGCGGCAGTCAGTAACGCGGGCGGGCTGGGCTCGATTTCCATTGCTGCGGTGCAGGCCGAGGCGGGCCGGCAGATGATCAGGGAAACCCGCGCCGCCACTCGCAAGCCCTTCAATATCAACGTGTTCTGCCACCGGCTGAGCGTCGACGATACCGAGAAGCAGCAGGCCTGGCTGGCGCACCTGCAGCCTTATTTCGCCGAGTTTGGCGCCGCTGCGCCTGAGGCTATCCGGGATATCTACTGCAGTTTCCAGGAGGATGAGGGGCAGTTGCAGGTGCTCCTCGAAGAACGCCCGCCCATCGTCAGCTTTCACCTGGGGCTGCCGCCCCAGGAGCGCATCGATGCCCTGAAGCAGGCCGGAATCACCTTGCTGGCCTCGGCCACGACCTTGCAGGAAGGGTTGTTGGCCCAAGAGGCGGGCATCGACATCATCGTTGCCCAGGGCATCGAGGCCGGCGGCCACCGCGGCGTGTTCGAGCCGCAGCAGGGCGATCAGGGCATTGGCACCCTGGCCCTGGTGCGGGTGCTGGTCAAGCACCTGTCGCGTCCGGTGATCGCTGCTGGCGGCATCATGGACGGCGCCGGCATCGCCGCCGTCATGAACCTGGGCGCCTGCGCCGCGCAACTGGGCACCGCGTTCATTCTCTGCCCGGAATCGGCTGCCAACGAGGCCTATCGGCGCATGCTAGGCAGCCAGCGCGCGCAGGTGACTCAGGTCACCACGGTGATTTCCGGGCGCCCGGCGCGTGGCATCGTCAATCGTTTCATGGCTGAGGTGGGCGCGCCCGGTCATCCTGAGGTGCCGGGTTTTGGTATCGCCTACGATGCCGGCAAGCAGCTGATCGCCGCGGCCGCCAAGGCCGGCAACGCCGAGTTCGCGGCCCATTGGGCCGGGCAGGGGGCGGCGCTGGCTCGAGCGATGCCGGCGGCGCAACTGGTGGATGTATTGCACCGCGAGTACCTGGCGGCATGCGCCTAGGGCCCGGGGTGTCATAGCGTTTCTACTGAGAAAACAGGGGCCGGCACCGAAGCCGGCCCGGGTGAAAAGCAGCGCGGCTCAGGCCGAGTGCAGCTGCACTTCCTCGATGCTATCGACACGGCTGGGGGCCTCGACACCGGTCAGTTCACTGATCAGCACCCATTGCTGATCCAGCTCCCGGCTCACCGCGCCAAGGCGGGTGATCATCTTCGAGGCGGCAGAGCGAACGCCGCTGTCATCGCTGCGCAGCAGATCGAAGGACAGGGCCGTCATGGCGGCGGTCATATGGGTGATGCTGCGCGAGGTGAGGGTGAGCAGTTCGGTCAGCTGTTGTTCCTTGGCGTTCATCTCATGCTTCCTTGTCTGGACGAGTCATGCACAGCATTGAAGGGAACCTGCGTCAGGCCATCAGATCCTTGATGGGCCGCCAGTGGGACGTCGTTCACAATAGGCCGTCGCGCTGTGGTCAAAATGATATCACCGTCACTCCAGGGGCTGGCAATATGCCGCAGCGGGCTGAATGAAAATATTTTCATGCCTGCCGCGCCCTTCGCTGGTCAGCGGGATCCCTTGCCAAGCCATTCATCGCGATGGGTACTGCTGATAAATGTTAGTCGACCCGTGCGCCGGAGCAGCCGCAACGTTTAAACTGCGCCTCGCCGGCCGACGGACGGGTCTCGTCAGGCCTCCGGCTGGCAACGGCACTGTAAGAAGTTGTCGCATGCCGGCAATGCCGGCCCATGAGCACCCCCTACAATCTTTCGCATCGCAGGTCTGCCCGGTCTGCGTGTCTCGTCAGGAGAGTTCCGATGTCCGTTCAGCACGACCCGGTGCAACGCGCCGATTTCGACCAGGTGATGGTGCCCAGCTACGCGCCGGCTGCTTTCGTGCCGGTGCGCGGCGCCGGTTCGCGCGTCTGGGACCAGAGCGGTCGTGAGCTGATCGACTTCTCCGGCGGCATCGCCGTCAATGCCCTGGGCCATGCCCACCCGGCGCTGGTCAAGGCGCTGACCGAGCAGGCCGGCAAGCTGTGGCACGTTTCCAACGTGTTCACCAACGAGCCGGCGCTGCGCCTGGCCAAGAAGCTGGTGGACGCCACCTTTGCCGAGCGCGTGTTCCTCTGCAACTCGGGCGCCGAAGCCAACGAGGCGGCCTTCAAGCTGGCGCGCCGCGTGGCCCACGACCGTTTCGGTGCCGACAAGTACGAGATCATCGCGGCCACCAACAGCTTTCACGGCCGTACCCTGTTCACCGTCAGCGTCGGTGGCCAGCCGAAGTACTCCGATGGCTTCGGGCCGAAGATCCAGGGCATCACCCACGTGCCCTACAACGACCTCGAGGCCCTGAAGGCGGCGATCAGCGACAAGACCTGCGCGGTGGTCATCGAGCCGATCCAGGGCGAGGGCGGCGTGCTGCCGGCGGACCTGGCGTACCTGCAGGGCGCGCGTGAGCTGTGCAACCAGCACAACGCGCTGCTGGTGTTCGACGAAGTGCAGAGCGGCGTCGGCCGCTCCGGCCATCTATATGCGTACCAGCACTACGGCGTCACGCCGGACGTGCTGTCCAGCGCCAAGAGCCTGGGCGGCGGTTTCCCGATCGCCGCGATGCTGACCACCGAGGCGCTGGCCAGCCACCTGGCGGTTGGCACCCACGGCACCACCTACGGCGGCAACCCGCTGGGTTGCGCGGTCGCCGAGGCGCTGCTCGACGTGGTCAACACGCCCGAGGTGCTCGCGGGCGTCAAGGCCAAGCATGAGCGCTTCAAGGCGCGCCTGCTGCAGATCGGCGAGAAATACGGCGTGTTTTCCGGGGTGCGCGGCATGGGCCTGTTGATCGGCGCGGTGTTGTCCGATGCCTGGAAAGGCAAGGCGCGTGAGTTCTTCGATGCGGCGGCCGAGGAGAACCTGATGATCCTCCAGGCCGGCCCGGACGTGGTGCGCTTCGCGCCCAGCCTGGTGATCGAGGATGCCGACATCGACGAAGGCCTGGATCGCTTCGAGCGTGCCGTGGCCAAGCTGGCCGGCGCCTGACCCTTACGGGCGGCTGGGCGCCGCCCGCTCAATTCGCTGCGTCGGCAGGTTGCCGGCCAGCCCCATGGATGATGATTCTCGCTGCCAGGGCTGCCATGCCCCAGCCTTGCTGAAGGAGTGACCCCATGCTGGTTATGCGCCCTGCGCGAATGACCGACCTCGCCGAAGTGCAGCGCCTGGCCGCGGACAGCCCGGTGGGCGTCACCTCGCTGCCCGACAATGCCGAGCGGCTACGCGACAAGATCGCCGCCTCAGAAGCGTCGTTCGCCGCCGAGGTCAGTTTCAACGGCGAGGAACGCTACTTCTTCGTGCTCGAAGACAGCGAGACCGGCCGCCTTTCCGGCTGCTCGGGCATCGTCGCCTCGGCCGGCTATTCCGAGCCGTTCTACAGCTTTCGCAACGAGACCTTCGTTCACAACTCCCGTGAGTTGAAGATCCACAACAAGATTCACGTGCTGTCGCTGTGTCACGACCTGACCGGCAACAGCCTGCTGACCAGCTTCTATGTCGAGCGCGGGCTGGTGGACAGCGTCTGGGCGGAGCTCAATTCCCGGGCGCGCCTGCTGTTCGCCGCCTGCCACCCGGCGCGCTTCGCCGATGCCATGGTGGTGGAGATCGTCGGTGAGAGCGACGACGCCGGCGAGTCACCGTTCTGGGATGCGGTCGGTCGGCATTTCTTCGGCATGAGCTACGCCGAAGCCGAGCGCCTGTGCGGCCTGCGCAGCCGCGCCTACCTGGCCGAGCTGATGCCCCATTACCCGATCTACGTGCCGCTGCTGCCGGATACTGCCCAGGAATCCATGGGCCTGGTGCATCCGCGTGCCCAGGTATCGTTCGACATCCTGATGCGCGACGGCTTCGAAACCGATCACTACATCGACATCTTCGATGGCGGCCCGACCCTGCACGCACGCACCTCGGGCATTCGCAGCATCGCCCAGAGCGTGGTGGTGCCGGTGGTGCTCGGCGAAGCGGACGGCGGTGGCCAACCTTATCTGGTCAGCAACGAGCAACTGCAGGGCTTTCGCGCCGTGGTCGTCGAGCTGAACTGGGCACCGGGCCAGCCCGCGCTGCTCGACCCGCAGACCGCGCAGATCCTCGGCGTCGCCGAAGGCGGCCAGGTAAGGCTGGTGGCGGTATGAGCCAGCCCATCGTGAACGCCAGCCGTCTGGCCCGCCATTTCCCGGAGGCAGCATGATCGTTCGCTCCGTACGTGCCAGTGACCTGCCGGCATTGATCGACCTGGCGCGCAGCACCGGCACCGGGCTGACCACCCTGCCGGCCAATGAGGCCCGGCTGGCCTACCGGGTCGGCCGCGCCGAGAAGACCTTCGCCGGCGAAGCCGAACGTGGCGACTGCGACTATATGTTCGTGCTCGAGGATGACGACGGCCGCGTGCTGGGCATCTCCGCCATCGCTGGCGGGGTGGGCTTGCGCGAGTCCTGGTACAACTACCGGGTCGGCCTGACCGTGTGCGCGTCCCAGGAGCTGGGTATCCACCGCCAGGTGCCCACGCTGTTTCTGGCCAATGACCTGACCGGCCATTCCGAGCTGTGCTCGCTGTTCCTGCATGCCGACCACCGTACCGGGCTGAACGGGCGCCTGCTGTCCAAGGCACGTTTGTTGTTCATCGCCGAATTTCGTGAGCAGTTTGGCGACAAGATCATCGCCGAGATGCGTGGCGTGTCGGATGAGCAGGGGCGTTCGCCGTTCTGGGAGTGCCTGGGCCGGCACTTTTTCCGCATGGAGTTTTCCCAGGCGGACTACCTGACCGGTGTTGGCAACAAGGCGTTCATCGCCGAGCTGATGCCGCGCTTTCCGCTCTACACCTGCTTTCTGTCCGAAGCGGCTCGCGAGGTGATCGGCCGGGTACACCCGGATACCGAACCGGCGCTGGCGATGCTCAAGTCCGAGGGTTTCAGCTATCAGGGCTATGTCGACATCTTCGACGCGGGCCCGGCCATCGAGGCGGAAACCGCCAAGATTCGCGCGATTCGCGACAGCCAGCTGCTGGTGTTGGCCATTGGCACGCCGGGTGACGATGCACCGGTGTACCTGGTGCACAACCGCAAGCAGGCGGATTGCCGGATCACCGCGGCGCGCGCGCGCATGGCCGCCGGTACTCTGGTGGTCGACCCATTGACCGCCAAGCGCCTGCGCCTGAGTGTCGGCGATCAGGTGCGGGCCGTGCCCCTGGCGGTAAAGGCCTGAGCAACCCATTGATGTGACCAGGGGCGGCGCGCTGTCCCTATGGGTAATGTCGCCACAGAGCGGCAGCCGTTACAGGTAACGGGTCATCGCCCAGCGCTGGCCTGTGCAACCGTGAAGCCTGGAGTGATAGACCATGAGCACGCATTACATTGCAGGTCTCTGGCAGCTAGGACAGGGCGATGCCCTGGAGTCCCTCGACCCGGTCAGCCAGCAGGTGCTCTGGACCGGCCGCGAAGCCGACGCGGCCCAGGTCGAGGCGGCCGTGCAGGCCGCCCGTGATGCCTTTGCCGGCTGGGCCGCCGCGCCCTTGAGCGAGCGTATCGCGCTGCTCGAACGTTTCGCCGTGGTATTGAAAACCCGCCAGGACGAGCTTGCCCACGCCATCGGTGAAGAAACCGGCAAGCCGCTGTGGGAAGCGACTACCGAAGTCGCCAGCATGATCGGCAAGGTGACCATCTCCATCCAGAGTTATGCCGAGCGTACCGGCCAGCGCAGCGGCGCCCAGGGTAGCGTGCTGCGCCACAAGCCCCACGGGGTGGTCGCCGTATTCGGCCCGTACAACTTTCCAGGCCATCTGCCCAACGGTCATATCGTGCCAGCCCTGCTGGCCGGCAACACGGTGGTGTTCAAACCCAGCGAGCAGACCCCGAAGGTCGCCGAGCTGACGCTGGGGTGCTGGATCGAGGCCGGGCTGCCGGCCGGCGTGCTCAGCCTGGTGCAAGGCGCGCGGCAAACCGGCGCCGCCTTGGCGGCCCATCCGGGGATCGATGGCCTGTTCTTCACCGGTTCGAGTCGCACCGGCAACCTGTTGCATGCCCAGTTCGGCGGCCACCCGGAAACCATCCTGGCCCTGGAAATGGGCGGCAACAACGCGCTGATCGTCGACCAGCTCGCCGATATCGATGCGGCGGTGTATTGCATTATCCAGTCCGCATTCATTTCCGCCGGCCAACGTTGTACCTGTGCGCGGCGCCTGCTGGTGCCCGAGGGCGAGTGGGGCGACGGGCTTCTGGCGCGCCTGGTCAGCGTGGCCGCCAGCCTCAGGGTCGGTGCCTACGACGCCGAGCCGGCGCCGTTCATGGGCGCGGTGATTTCCCTGGACGCCGCCCAGCATCTGCTCAAGGTGCAGGAGCGGCTGATCGACAAGGGCGCGCGACCGCTGCTGGGCATGAGCCAGCCCCTCGAAGGCGCGGCGCTGCTGACGCCGGGGATCATCGACGTCAGCGCCGTGCAGCCGCGCGCCGATGAAGAGGTGTTCGGGCCCTTGCTGCAGGTGGTCCGCTACGCTGATTTCGACGCCGCCATCGTTGAGGCCAATGCCACCCGTTTCGGGCTCGCGGCGGGGGTGCTGTCCGATTCGCGCGAGCGCTACGAGGCCTTCTGGCTGCGTAGTCGCGCCGGCATCGTCAACTGGAACAAGCCGCTGACCGGCGCCGCCAGCAGTGCGCCGTTCGGCGGCATCGGCGCGTCGGGCAATCACCGCCCCAGCGCGTACTACGCGGCTGATTACTGCGCCTACCCGGTCGCTTCGCTGGAAAGCGAGCAGCTGGTGTTGCCTGACAGCCTGGCTCCGGGAGTGAGTCTATGAGTCTTCCTGGCGCTTCAGCCTGTGAGCTGAATATCGACGGGTTGGTCGGCCCGACCCATAACTACGGCGGGTTGTCGTACGGCAACGTCGCGTCGCAGAACAACTGCCAGGTCGCCTCCAACCCGCGGGAAGCGGCGCGTCAGGGCCTGGCCAAGATGAAGGCGCTGATGGACATGGGCTTCGCCCAGGCGGTGCTCGCCCCTCAGGAACGCCCCGATGTGCGGGCGCTGCGAGCCTGCGGTTTCTCCGGCAGCGATGCCCAGGTAATCGAGAAGGCGGCGCGCGAGGCCATGCCGCTGCTGGTCGCCAGCTGCTCGGCCTCGAGCATGTGGACGGCCAATGCGGCGACCGTCAGCCCCAGCGCCGATACCGCCGACGGGCGCGTGCATTTCACCGCAGCCAACCTCAACTGCAAGTTTCACCGCTCCATCGAGCACCCCACCACCAGCCGGGTGCTGGCGGCGATGTTCGCCGACCAGCGCTATTTCGCCCACCACGGCGCCTTGCCTGCGGTCAGCCAGTTTGGCGACGAGGGCGCGGCCAACCACACCCGCTTCTGTCGCGACTATGGCGAGCGGGGTGTGGAGTTCTTCGTGTTCGGCCGCAGCGCCTTCGACCTGCGTTTGCCGGCCCCGCAGCGCTACCCGGCGCGCCAGACCCTGGAAGCCTCCCGGGCGGTGGCGCGTTTGCATGGCCTCGCCGATGATGCCGTGGTGTTCGCCCAGCAGAACCCGGCCGTGGTCGATCAGGGGGTTTTCCATAACGACGTGATCGCGGTGGGCAACGGCCAGGTGCTGTTTCACCATGAGGATGCCTTTCTCGACAGCGCACGGGTGGTCGGTGAGCTGGGCGACAAGCTCGCGCGCCTGGGCGGGCAACTGCAGCCGGTGTGCGTACCGCGCCAGGTGCTGGGCGTCGAGGACGCGGTGCGTTCCTACCTGTTCAACAGTCAGCTGTTGAGCCGCGCCGACGGGCGTATGCTGTTGGTGGTGCCGGAGGAGTGCCGCAGCAACCCGCGGGTCTGGGCCTACCTGCAGACGCTGTTGGGTAGCAACGGGCCGATTGCCGAGGTACGCGCCTTTGACCTCAAGCAGAGCATGCAGAATGGCGGCGGTCCCGCATGCCTGCGCTTGCGTGTAGCCTTGCAGGTAGAAGAGTTGGCGGCGATGAACCCGGGGGTGATGATGACGCCCGAACTGTACGAGCGATTGCTGCAGTGGGTGGACCGGCATTATCGAGATCGCCTGAGTGAAAGCGACCTTGCCGACCCGCAGTTATTGAACGAATGCCGCACGGCGCTGGATGAATTGACGAAAATCCTCGATCTCGGCGCGGTGTACCCCTTTCAACTCACTTGAGGCGGCTCACCTGCGAGCCACCATGACACCTTGGAGCAACCATGAGCGACGCCCTGCAACTGATTCTCGAAGACGCCGACGGCACCCAGCTGGAAACCTCGTGCACCCGGTTTGCGGTAATGTGGCAAGGCAAGGAGGTGTGGATTCAGCAGGTCGGCAACGGCCAGCTGATGATCGGCGTGGATGTCGCCGAAGGCGATAGCGAATACGCCAACCTGCTGCTGCGCCCGCTGGCCACCAACCTGGTCAGCCTGGAGCTGGAAATGGAGCCGGCCGACGACGGCGCCGATGACGACCACGTCCATGGTCCGGACTGCAATCACTGAGGTACGCCCATGCTCGCCCTCGGCAAACTGCTCGAACTGACCCTGGCTGGCCATGAGCCGGCTTCGAAGATCCAGTTGACGCCGCAGGGCACGCGCTTGCGCTGGTTGGCCGAGGGCGCCCTTGAGATCACCCCGGCCTGCGGGCGCGACAACGGCATGGATCTGCTGCTGTCGGCCGGTATCCATGGCAACGAAACCGCGCCGATCGAGTTGCTCGACCGCCTGCTGCACCGCATCGCCCGCAACGAGCTGCAGCCCCATGCGCGGGTACTGCTGCTGTTCGGCAACCCGGCGGCCATGCGCCGTGGGGAGCGTTTCGTCGAGCAGGACATCAACCGCCTGTTCAGCGGCCGTCATGAGCTGAGCAGCGGTGTCGAGGCGATACGAGCCTGCGAGCTCGAGCACCTGGCTTCTTCGTTCTTCGTCGACCCCAATCGCGAGCGCCTGCATTACGACCTGCACACCGCGATCCGCGCTTCGCGCATCGAGCAGTTCGCCCTTTACCCCTGGGCCGAGGGGCGTCGCCAGTCGCGTCGCGAATGCGCCCGCCTGCAGGCCGCGGGCATCGATGCGGTGCTGCTGCAAAGCAAGCCCTCGACCACCTTCAGCGCCTATACCTATGCCGAGCTGGGCGCCGAAGCGTTCACCCTGGAACTGGGCAGGGCCAGGCCGTTCGGCCATAACGAGCTGGTCAATCTGGACCTGCTCGAGCTGCGTCTGCAGGCACTTATCGAAGGCAACGAGCCGCCGATCGAGGAGGGCGCCATCGATCGTCTGAAGCTGTTCTCCTTCGCTCGCGAGCTGATCAAGCACAGCGACGCCTTCACCCTGCACCTGCCGGCCGACGTGGAAAACTTCACCGAGCTGGCGCCCGGCTATCTGCTTGCCGAGGACCTGGCCAACAGCCGCTGGGTGGTGGAAGAGCAGGGCGCGCGTATCATCTTTCCCAATCCCAAGGTGCACAACGGCCAGCGTGCCGGCATTCTCATCGTGCCGGCCGAGGCCTCGCTGCTGGCGTGAGCGCCGAAACCCATCCCTCGCATGCACAGGAGTGCCCATGCCCATCATCGATCTGCGTAGCGACACCGTGACCCAACCGACTGCCGGCATGCGCGAGGCGATGCTGGCCGCCGAGCTGGGCGATGACGTGTACGGCGAAGACCCGACCGTCAACCGTCTCGAGCAGCGCCTGGCCCAGGATCTGGGGTTCGCGGCCGCGCTGTTCGTGCCGACCGGTACCATGAGCAACCTGCTCGGCTTGATGGCCCACTGCGAGCGTGGCGACGAATATATCGTTGGCCAGCAGGCACACACCTACAAATACGAAGGCGGCGGTGCCGCGGTACTCGGTTCCATCCAGCCCCAGCCGCTGGACATGGAGCAGGACGGCTCGCTGGATCTGGCGCGGGTCGAGGCGGCGATCAAGCAGGACGACTTCCATTTCGCCCGCACCCGCCTGTTGGCCCTGGAAAACACCATGCAGGGCAAGGTGCTGCCAATGGAGTACCTGGCCGACGCCCGCGCCTTCACCCATGACAAGGGCCTGGCACTGCACCTGGACGGCGCCCGGCTGTACAACGCAGTGGTTCGCCTGGGTGTCGAGGCACGGGAGATCACCCGGCATTTCGATTCGGTGTCCGTGTGCCTGTCCAAGGGCCTCGGCGCGCCAGTCGGTTCGGTGCTGTGCGGCAGCGAGGCGCTGATCGGCAAGGCCCGGCGCCTGCGCAAGATGGTCGGTGGCGGCATGCGCCAGGCCGGTGTGTTGGCCGCTGCCGGGATCTATGCCCTGGATCATCAGGTCGAGCGCCTGGTCGAGGATCACGCCAATGCCGACTGCCTGGCCGCCGGCCTGCGTGAACTGGGCTATGCGGTGGAGCCGGTGCAGACCAATATGGTCTACGTGCAGGTCGGCGAGCGTGCCGCGACGCTGAAGGCTTTTTGTGCCGAGCGCGGCATCCGCCTGAGTGCTGCCCCGCGGCTGCGCATGGTGACTCACCTGGACGTGGACGCCAGCGCCATGGCTCAGGTGATCGAGGCCTTCGCCGCCTTCCGCGCCTGAGTTGGCCTCCGGGCAGCCACTGGTAGTGTCCTGGCCGCTGCAAGCCGGTTTTTCCGGCCATCGCGCGGCCCGCAAATAAATCAGCCCATGGCCTAGCCGCCGCGGACAAGCCCGATATAATGCGGGCTTTTGCCGGCTGTGCCGTGGCCGCCTGTTTTCCTGGAAAATGCCAATGAAAAGCGCAGAAATCCGTGAAGCTTTCCTGAGCTTCTTCGAAGAGAAGGGACACACCCGTGTCGCTTCCAGCTCCCTGATTCCGAACAACGACCCCACGTTGCTGTTCACCAACGCGGGCATGAACCAGTTCAAGGACTGCTTCCTGGGCCTGGAAAAGCGCGCCTACACCCGCGCCGCCACCAGCCAGAAGTGCGTGCGCGCCGGTGGCAAGCACAATGATCTGGAAAACGTCGGTTATACCGCGCGCCACCACACCTTCTTCGAAATGCTCGGCAACTTCAGCTTTGGCGACTATTTCAAGCGTGACGCCATTCATTTCGCCTGGGAGTTCCTGACCGGCGAGAAGTGGCTGAAGCTGCCCAAGGAAAAACTCTGGGTCACGGTGTATGCCACCGATGACGAGGCCTATGACATCTGGACCAAGGAAGTGGGTGTGCCGGCTGAGCGGATGATCCGCATCGGCGACAACAAGGGCGCGCCTTACGCCTCCGACAACTTCTGGACCATGGGCGATACCGGCCCGTGCGGCCCGTGCACCGAGATCTTCTTCGACCATGGCGAGCACATCTGGGGCGGCCCACCCGGCAGCCCGGAAGAAGATGGCGACCGCTACATCGAAATCTGGAACAACGTGTTCATGCAGTTCAACCGCACCGCGGACGGCATGCTGCACCCGCTGCCAGCGCCGAGCGTGGACACCGGCATGGGCCTGGAACGCATCAGCGCGGTGCTGCAGCACGTCAACTCGAACTACGAGATCGACCTGTTCCAGAGCCTGCTCAACGCCAGCGCTCAGGCCATCGGCTGCGCCAACAACGGCGACGCCTCGCTGAAAGTGGTGGCGGACCATATCCGCTCCTGCAGCTTCCTGATCGCCGACGGCGTCACCCCGTCCAACGAAGGCCGTGGTTACGTGCTGCGCCGTATCATTCGCCGCGCCTGCCGCCATGGCAACAAGCTGGGCGCCAAGGGCAGCTTCTTCCACAAGATCGTCGCGGCCCTGGCCAGCGAGATGGGCGAAGCCTTCCCCGAGCTCAAGCAGCAACAGGCGCATATCGAGCGCGTGCTGAAGACCGAAGAAGAGCAGTTCGCCAAGACCCTGGAGCAGGGCCTGAAGATCCTCGAGCAGGACCTGGCCGAGCTCAGCGGTACGGTGATTCCCGGTGAAGTGATCTTCAAGCTGTACGACACCTACGGCTTCCCGATGGACCTGACCGGCGATATCGCCCGTGAGCGCGAGCTGACTCTCGACGAAGCCGGCTTCGAGCGCGAGATGGAAGCCCAGCGCGTACGTGCCCGTTCCGCCAGCTCCTTCGGTGTGGACTACAACAGCCTGGTCAAGGTCGACGCCGATACCCGTTTCCTCGGCTATGGCGCCACCGTTGCCAGTGGCGAGTTGCTGGTGCTGCTGCGCGACGGCCAATCCGTCGACACCCTCAACGAAGGCGAGGAGGGCGTGGTGGTGCTCGACCAGACGCCGTTCTATGCCGAATCCGGTGGCCAGATCGGTGACTGCGGTTTCCTCGAAGGCCCGGGCGTGCGTTTCGATGTGCGCGACACCACCAAGGTCGGCGGCGCCTGGCTGCATCATGGCGTGGTCAGCAAGGGCAGCCTGAGCGTCGGCGCCACCATCAATGCCGAAGTGGATGCCTCGGTGCGTACCGCCACCGGGCTCAACCACTCGGCCACGCATTTGTTGCACGCTGCGCTGCGCCAGGTGCTTGGCGAGCACGTGCAGCAGAAAGGCTCGCTGGTCGACAGTCAGCGCCTGCGCTTCGACTTCAGCCACTTCGAGGCGATCAAGCCCGAGCAACTCAAGGAGCTCGAAGAGATCGTCAACCGTGAAGTGCGCCGCAACACCCCGGTGCAGACCGAGGAGATGGATATCGAAAGCGCCAAGGCCAAGGGCGCCATGGCGTTGTTCGGCGAGAAGTACGGCGACAGCGTGCGCGTGCTGACCATGGGCGACGGCTTCTCCGTCGAGCTGTGCGGTGGCATTCACGCCAACCGTACCGGCGACATCGGTGTGTTCAAGATCGTCAGCGAGGGTGGTGTGGCAGCCGGCGTGCGCCGTATCGAAGCGGTCACCGGGGCAGCGGCCTTCGCTTACCTGAACGGCGCGGAAGAGCAGCTCAAGGAAGCAGCCTCGCTGGTCAAGGGCAGCCGCGACAGCCTGCTCGACAAACTCTCGGCAGTGCTTGATCGCAATCGCCAGCTGGAAAAAGAGCTGGAGCAGCTCAAGGCCAAGGCCGCCAGCGCGGCTGGCAGCGACCTGGCTGGCTCGGCGGTGGACATCAAGGGTGTGAAGACGCTTGGTGCGCGCATCGATGGCCTGGATGGCAAAGGCTTGCTGGCACTGGTCGATCAACTGAAGAACAAGCTCGGCAGTGCGGTGATCCTGCTCGGCGGCGTGCAGGACGACAAGGTCGTGCTGGTAGCCGGCGTGACCCAGGATCTGACCGCCAAGCTCAAGGCCGGCGACCTGATGAAGCAGGCCGCTGCTGCCGTCGGTGGCAAGGGCGGCGGCCGTCCGGACATGGCGCAGGGCGGTGGGGTCGATGCGGCCGCACTGGATGGCGCTCTGGCGCTGATCGGTCCGTTCGTCGAGCAGGGCCTCTGAGGCCCGTAACTCAAGCGTGACCACGCTGCTCGCCATGCCCGGCGAGCGGCGCGGTGGTGTGCGGTGTTGTCTGTTTAATGGGCGCCCTTCACGGGCTGAGGCAGCTTTGAAATGGCTTTGATCGTACAGAAATTCGGCGGTACTTCCGTCGGCACCGTCGAGCGAATCGCACAGGTCGCCGAGAAGGTGAAGAAATTCCGCGAAAAGGGTGACGACATCGTCGTCGTGGTATCCGCCATGAGCGGCGAAACCAATCGCCTTATCGACCTGGCCAAGCAGATCAGCGATGACCAGCCGGTAGCCCGCGAGCTCGACGTGATGGTGTCCACCGGTGAGCAGGTGACCATCGCGCTGCTGGCCATGGCGCTGATCAAGCGCGGCGTGCCGGCAGTGTCCTACACCGGTAGCCAGGTGCGCATCCTGACCGACAGCTCGCACACCAAAGCGCGCATTCTGAGCATCGACGACACCAACATTCGCGCCGACCTCAAGGCCGGCCGTGTGGTGGTTGTGGCGGGCTTCCAGGGCGTCGACGAGCACGGCAACATCACCACCCTCGGGCGTGGCGGTTCGGACACCACCGGCGTGGCGCTGGCCGCTGCGCTGAAGGCTGACGAGTGCCAGATATATACCGATGTCGATGGCGTTTACACCACCGACCCGCGTGTCGTGCCAAGGGCTCAGCGTCTGGAGAAGATCACCTTCGAAGAGATGCTGGAAATGGCCAGCCTGGGCTCCAAGGTGCTGCAAATCCGCTCGGTGGAATTCGCCGGCAAGTACAACGTCCCGCTGCGCGTTCTGCACAGCTTTCAGGAGGGCCCGGGCACCCTCATTACCCTTGATGAAGAGGAATCCATGGAACAGCCGATCATCTCCGGCATCGCCTTCAATCGCGACGAAGCCAAGCTGACCATCCGTGGCGTACCTGATTTGCCGGGCGTTGCGTTCAAGATTCTCGGCCCGATCAGCTCCGCCAATATCGAAGTCGACATGATCGTGCAGAACGTTGCGCACGATAACACCACCGATTTCACCTTCACCGTGCATCGCAACGACTACCAGAGTGCTCAGCAGGTGCTTGAAGCCACTGCGCGCGAACTCGGCGCGCGTGAAGTGGTCGGAGACGTGAACATTGCGAAAGTGTCTATCGTCGGTGTTGGCATGCGCTCTCATGCGGGTGTTGCTAGCCGCATGTTCGAAGCGTTGGCCAAGGAGAACATCAACATTCAGATGATCTCCACCTCCGAGATCAAGGTCTCGGTTGTCATCGAAGAGAAATATCTGGAATTGGCAGTGCGCGCGCTGCACACTGCGTTCGAACTCGATGCCCCGGCCCGTCAGGGCGATTGAGGCATCCTGCAAAAGGCGCGGTCACCCGCGCCTTTTGTTGTTTTGGTTGGTGTTGGTGGAACTTTCCTTCCGTCCGTGCTGGTCAATACTTGGGTGCTGGCCTGTTGCTGTCGCGTCCGGCCGGCGCTTTTCACGTTTGCAGACTTGTTGTCCGAAATTGAATCCGTAAGGAGAAAGGAATGCTGATTCTGACTCGCCGGGTCGGAGAGACCCTGATGGTGGGTGACGAAGTCACTGTCACCGTATTGGGTGTTAAAGGTAATCAGGTGCGGATTGGCGTCAACGCGCCGAAGGAAGTCGCCGTTCACCGCGAAGAGATTTACCAGCGCATCCAGAAAGAGAAGGGCGAAGAACCAAACCATTAATTTTTCTCAAAATTTTGGTTTGCAAACGGGGAAAACATGTTTATCATGCGCCCCGTGTTGCGGAGAGGTGGCCGAGTGGCCGAAGGCGCTCCCCTGCTAAGGGAGTACACCTCAAAAGGGTGTCGGGGGTTCGAATCCCCCCTTCTCCGCCATTATTTGGCACGCCGGGTTCTACCGGGCTGGCAAACAACCAGAGGTGATCTGGTATAAAAACACCAACGGACTCATAGCTCAGCTGGATAGAGTACTCGGCTACGAACCGAGCGGTCGGAGGTTCGAATCCTCCTGAGTCCGCCATATTGAATGGCTTGCAGCAGTGCAGGCCATTTTGTTTCAACCAGCGGTGATCTGGTCTAAAAGCGCCAAAGATCGCATGAAAGTGTTGCGAGCGAAGGTCAGGCAAGGCGAAAGCAAGCGAAGAAGCGCAGTTTAAGTTTCTAAATGAGCATTCTGAGTTTGGTTTCAACGTAGCATGGCCGAGCGTAGTAGCTTTCAGGTGATCTGTAATGGACTCATAGCTCAGCTGGATAGAGTACTCGGCTACGAACCGAGCGGTCGGAGGTTCGAATCCTCCTGAGTCCGCCATACCGAAAGGGCCTGCAGCGATGCAGGCCCTTTTTCTTTGTCCACGATTTATCCTCGCCGACCCTGCGCGGAACCATGTGACGCGAGGCGCGCGCCGGTTCTGCGGCCCGCTGCGCTGCGGTGAAGTCTCGACGGCCTAGCGTTTGCCTGTCACGCAGTCGTTCTGATCGAAGACCACGGTGCGCCGCTCGCTGTTGTGTTTGCTGGCGTAGTGGTAGGTGGTCTGGCCGTTGCGCTTGCTGATGCGTTCTGGCTTGCCCAGGGCGCTTTCCACGTCGCTGCGGGTCATGCCTGCACGTATCTGCTTTCTGATGATCGCTTCGCGTCTGGCGTTGCCGGTAACGGCGTTGTCGCAGCCATCCTGCCGACCGCCGACAATGGTCAGCGTGCGCTCGTTGCCGCTTGCCCTGGCAGCTTTGTTATCGACTCGAGGTGTTGCCAGTGGAACGGCTGCGCCGCTGCCGGGTCTGGGGTTGTGGGTGTTCTGAATCTGCTGTTGCTGGCTGCTGGCGCAGCCGTGGCGCGTGAAGGTGACATGGCCTGTTTCATCCTCGCAGCGAAACACGTTCGAGGCCGGGAGCGGGGCAGGGCAAAGCAGCATGGCGCAGAGGGCTAGGCAGGGGATCCGATGCATGGTGGCGTCCTCCGTGACGTTTCAAGCGGGTCTACCCGACAATCTGCCACTGCCAGGTGTCTTGCCAAGCCCGATGTGCGTCGCAGTATTTCGAACTCTTGCCAATGGGCTCAGGAAAACGCTGCAAGCGCTTGTCCTGCCATGCCTTTGTCACGTACGTGGCCGATTGGCATGGTATTATTCGCCCGTCAGCCCCGCCGGGGCTTGTGGATCTCTTCCATGGACTTACCCAGTAGTAACTCAGAATTCCAAGTGTGCAATCACGTATTGACTGATTGACCCTCGCTGGCGCGCGCCGCCGCTGGGGGCGGAGTGTGCCATGACCGAAGTAGAAGCCAAGAAGCCGCAAGAAAGCCTGCAGGATCGACTCGCTCAGGTCGTCGAACTGTTGCAGCGGCATCGGCTGGTCGAAGACCTGACTCATCGCCAGGAAGGCCCGCACCACGACCGTGTCGAAGGTCTGGTGCACCGCCAGAACCTCGCCGAGTTGCAGCGCAAGCTCGACGACCTGCACTCTGCAGACGTTGCTTACATCCTCGAAGCCCTGCCGCTGGAAGATCGCCTGGCCATCTGGCAGCTGGTAAAGGCTGACCGCGACGGCGACATCCTCCTCGAGGTGTCCGATGCCGTCCGTGAAACCCTGCTGGCCGACATGGAGGATCACGAGATCCTCGCGGCTGCCAAGGAGATGGATGCTGACGAGCTAGCCGACCTGGCCTCGGAGCTGCCGCGCGACGTCGTGCACGAGCTCATGGAAACTCTCGATGCGCAGCAGCGCGAGCGGGTGCGATCAGCGCTCTCCTACGAGGAGGAGCAGGTCGGTGCGCTGATGGACTTCGAGATGGTCACCATCCGCGAGGATGTAAGTCTCGAGGTGGTGCTGCGCTACCTGCGTCGTCTCAAGGAGTTGCCAGGGCATACCGACAAGCTGTTCGTGGTCGATTACGACGGTGTGCTCAAGGGGGTGCTGTCGATCAAGCGCCTGCTGGTCAACGATCCGGACAAGCAGGTTGCCGAGGTCATGGCCAATGACGCGGTCAGCTTCCATCCCGACGAGAATGCCTACGATGCTGCCCAGGCCTTCGAGCGTTACGACCTGATTTCGGCACCGGTGGTGGACAAGAACGGCAAGCTTATCGGTCGTCTGACCATCGATGAGATGGTCGACCTGATTCGTGAGGAGAGCGAAAGCGAAGTCCTCAACATGGCGGGTCTGCGCGAAGAAGAGGATATCTTCGCCTCGGTATGGAAGTCGGTGCGCAACCGTTGGGCCTGGCTGGCTGTCAATCTGGTCACGGCATTCATGGCCTCGCGGGTCATCGGGCTGTTCGAGGGTTCAATCGAGAAGCTGGTGGCCTTGGCAGCGCTGATGCCCATCGTGGCCGGTATCGGAGGTAACTCCGGCAACCAGACCATCACCATGATCGTGCGCGCCATGGCGCTCGATCAGGTCAGTACCGGCAATGGCAATACCTCGCGGCTGATCCGCAAGGAGCTCGGCGTCGCGTTGATCAACGGCCTGGTATGGGGAGGGGTGATCGGGGTCGTGGCCTATGGCTTGTATGACAGCTGGTCGCTGGGGGTGGTGATGACCGCGGCGATGACGCTCAATCTGTTGCTCGCAGCGCTGATGGGGGTGCTGATTCCCATGACCCTGATGCGCATGGGGCGTGACCCGGCGATGGGGGCCAGTGTGATGATCACTGCGGTGACCGACAGTGGCGGTTTCTTTATCTTCCTGGGCCTGGCGTCGCTGTTTCTGCTCTAGCGGCCTGTTGGCAGTCAACAAAAAACCGGCGCTGAGCCGGTTTTTTCGTTTTCTCGACCGCGAGTGGCGTCAGGGTCGTTCCCCGGGTTGTTACCGATGTCGAGTCAGTCGTCGTTGTCGGCGGCCATCTCTGCGTCATGTGCGATCAAGGCAACGAGGGCGTTCTGCTGGCGGCGCGACAGCTGTCGAAAACGCTGCAACAGCTCTCGCTCGTGCAGTGACAGTTCGGGACTGTCGAGACGAATGCCGAGTTCATCGTCCAGGGCGCCTTCCTGAAGCATGCTCTGCTCCAGGCGGGCGATGATCTCAGAGTTCATGCTGCGATGGTGTTGGCGAGCCACATCAGCGATGCGTTCACGCATGCCGTCGGGCAACCGAACGACAAATTTGTCAGCCGTACGGCTGGAGTAGATAGCCTGTTTCATAGGGCGCATACATCAACCAAATTAGTTCAGGGAAACGAAGCTGTAATGGCATATAGCTACGGAAGGTCAGGGTTCTGACCATCTTTCACGCCTGCCGTTCAACGACGTCGGCATTTTGTCTGGTGATCGTACATCACGTACAGCGAATATTTGACGCCAATTACGTGTCGTATTCTGGCCTGAATACCGGCTTTTCGCCAGTACAACTTATCGGAATTGATTCCGATTGCGCGCAGCGTCGCATTTCTTGTGGATGGCAGTGGGCCGCACTTTGCGAATTTCGCTAGTTATCGAGATAAAAATCTCATTTTTATGCAGTTGGGTACGTTGCCACGCCTTGCGCAGACGAACTGGGTATCATCGATGACATCTGCCGATCATCCCGCGCGCAGTCGGGTAGTTCGATGCCGGTGATAATTTTTGGTCGACGTGAGGTGTTCGCATGAGGGAGGGCAGGCTGGTCTACCTGATGGGGCCTTCGGGTGCCGGCAAGGACAGCGTGCTTCAGGGGTTGCAGCAGAGCTTCACTGGCCGCCGCTTGCGAATTGCGCGCCGCATCATCACGCGATCGGCCGAGGCGGTGGGCGAGGATGCCGTCGGTGTCTCACCGCAGGCCTTCGATGAGCTGGAATCAGCAGGCGCCTTCGCCATGGCGTGGCGTGCCAATGGATTGGCCTATGGCATCCCCAGGGAAATCGATAGCTGGCTGTTGGGAGGGTATCAGGTGGTGGTCAATGGATCCCGCGGCTACCTGCACGAAGCACGCAGACGCTATCCGACCTTGTTACCGATTTTGCTCGAGGTCGAGCCCGCCATCCTGAGGGCCAGGCTCAATGCGCGTGCGCGGGAGAGCGCCGATCAGATCGAGGCAAGGCTGGCACGCAGCGCCGCGTTCACCGATAACCACGCGCTGCGTGGCGATCCGAGCATCGTTCGTGTTGATAATTCGGCAAGTCTCGAGACGACGGTGAAGCGGCTGCTCGATATCATCGAAAGCCATCCGGCCAATGGGGCATAAGCCCAGAATTAGCTGCTTTTTAGCGCAGGACAGGGTCGAACTTGACGCGCTTGCCGATCAGCAGGGCCACTGCCAGCGACACACCGCTCACTGCCAGCGTGACCTTGGCCGCGGCCATCAGCCACTGGGCTTGATCGGGTACGGCCAGCAATCCGCCGGATACAAACGCGATCAGCAGAAACAATACAGCGGCTTTAGACATCATATGCTCTCCTCGCGCGGCAGGGTTGCCATCTAGAAAAAGGGATCGTGGGGGCCATTGTGCTCATCGTTCGGGTTTCGCGGTGGCACCCGGTCCGAGAGTCCGTCGATCAGCCAGATGGCGGCACAGGTAATGGTGGCTAGCAGCAGCACGAAACCGGGGAAGAATACGCTCCACATGATCAGTGCTCAGAACGTGAAGCGCTGTTGTGGACGAGGCTGCCATTCACTGACGCTCAGTGGCTTGGCGGCGAACTGGCCAGGCTCGACATTGGTGGCGTGCTCGAATTGCACCGGGGTGGCGCGCATCTGTTGCACCAGCTGCGTGGCAGTTGCCTGTTGCTGATTGTTCTGGAAGTTGGCGAATGCGGCGCCTGCAAGCAAGGTCAGGGCGATGGCGGTGGCCAGGGCGATGAGGCTGTTCATGGGGGTGGGTTCTCGCATTCGAATTCTATGCGAGTGAAATAGCAGTTCCCGTGCCAGGAATTTAATTAAAAAAATCTACTTTAAAATCAATGGCTTGTAATTGTTTAAGGTGGCTGTTTCCGTGCATCTTGCAAGGTGGTCGAGTTGCCGCATTGCAAAATGCAAGGTAGGCCGGACAGCTCAATCCAGAGGCAGTTCAGTGGTGCGCTTGACTTCGCTCATCGCGATGCCTGAATGGGCCTCTTGAACGTGGGGTCGTTGCAATAGCTGGTCGCGCAGAAATCGCTCGTAACTGGCGATATCCCGCGCTATCACCTTGAGCAGGTAGTCCGAGCTGCCGGCCATGGTGTAGCACTCGATGACTTGAGGGTACCCGGCAATCGCGCGCTCGAATTCATCCAGGTTGCTGCGCCCGTGGGCCGAGAGTTTGATGCTGACGAATACCGTGATGGTGAAGCCAAGACGTTTGTGGCTGAGCAGCGCCACCTTGCGCTCGATAAAGCCCTCTTCCTGCAGACGATTGATACGGCGCCAGCAGGGTGATTGGGAGAGTTCGACTTTCTTGGCGATCTCAGCCGCGCTGAGATCGGCATTGCGTTGCATGAGGCGAAGAATGCGCCGGTCAATGACGCTGAGGGAGTCATGCATGTTCGTTTCCCATTCTTGATTATTTTCGAAACGTTCATGCGCAGTATTGGCATTGACGGCATAAATGGGAAAGAAAAAATCGCCACGCTCCGGTCTATGCTTAAGGCAGTCATCCTCACAGTGATCCTGGTGGATGCAGGCAGGTGATTAACCGTGTCACCTGACAGGTCGCTATAAAAACAACAGGAGCGCCGTCTTATGTCTCTGGCCGAAATCCGTCTGGACGACAAATACCGTCTCGCGACGGGCCATTTGTACCTCACCGGCACCCAGGCGCTGACGCGTCTGCCCATGCTGCAGAAGCAGCGCGATACAGCCGCCGGACTGAATACCGCCTGCTTCATCTCCGGCTACCGTGGTTCGCCCCTGGGCGGGCTGGACAAGAGCCTGTGGGAGGCTCGAGAGTTTCTGCAGCAGAACGCCATTCACTTCCAGCCGGGGGTCAACGAGGAGCTCGGGGCCACGGCGGTATGGGGCAGCCAGCAGACCAATCTGTTTCCCGGTGCGCGCTACGACGGCGTATTCGCCATGTGGTACGGCAAGGGGCCTGGTGTCGACCGCAGCGGCGACGTGTTCAAGCATGGCAACTCCGCCGGCGTGTCACCCCATGGCGGCGTGCTGGTGCTGGCCGGCGACGACCATGGCTGCAAGTCCTCGACCATCGCGCACCAGAGCGAGCACGCCTTTATCGCCGCCTCGATGCCGGTGCTCAACCCGGCCAACGTTCAGGAAATCCTCGACTACGGCATCATCGGCTGGGAGCTGTCGCGCTACAGCGGCTGCTGGGTGGCGCTGAAAACCATCGCTGAGAACGTCGATTCTTCGGCGGTGGTGGATGTCGACCCGCAACGCATCCAGGTCACCCTGCCTGATGACTTCGAGCTGCCAGAAGACGGCGTACATATTCGCTGGCCCGACCCGCCCCTGGCTCAGGAAAAGCGCCTCAACGTCTACAAGATCTACGCGGCCCGTGCCTTTGCCCGTGCCAATGGTCTCAACAAGGTGATGCTCGACTCGCCCAACCCGCGCCTGGGAATCATCACCACCGGCAAGTCCTATCTGGACGTGCGCCAGGCACTCGACGACCTGGGGCTGGACGAGGCGCTCTGTGCGCAGGTTGGTCTGCGTGTGTTGAAGATCGGCATGAGCTGGCCGCTGGAACCGGTATCGGTGCACGGGTTTGCCGAGGGCCTGGACGAGATTCTCGTCGTCGAGGAAAAGCGCAGCATCATCGAGGATCAGTTGACCGGGCAGCTCTACAACTGGCCGGTTGGCAAGCGGCCTCGGGTGGTGGGGGAGTTCGACGAGCAAGGCCAGTCATTGCTGCCCAACCTGGGTGAGCTGACCCCGGCGATGATCGCCCGGGTCATTGCCCGGCGCCTGGCGCCGATCTACACCAGTGCTGCAATCGAGGCGCGCCTGGGCTTTCTCGAAGCCAAGGAAAAGGCTCTGGCGGCGCGCAGTTACAACACCGTGCGCACACCGCATTTCTGTTCCGGCTGCCCGCACAACAGCTCGACCAAGGTGCCTGAAGGCAGTCGCGCGATGGGCGGCATCGGCTGCCACTACATGACCCAGTGGATGAATCGCAGCACCGATACCTTCACCCAGATGGGCGGCGAAGGGGTGACCTGGATCGGCCAGGCTCCGTTCACCGACACGCCCCATGTGTTCCAGAACCTGGGCGATGGTACCTATTTCCATTCCGGGCACCTGGCGCTGCGCGCCGCCGTGGCGGCGGGGGTGAACATCACCTACAAGATTCTCTACAACGATGCGGTGGCCATGACCGGCGGGCAGCCCGTAGATGGTGAGCTGCGTGTCGATCAGCTCAGCCAGCAGGTATTCGCCGAAGGGGTCAAGCGCATCGCGGTGGTCAGCGACGAGCCGGACAAGTACCCGAGTCGCTCGACCTTCGCACCTATCACCAGCTTTCATCATCGCCGCGAGCTAGACGCCGTGCAGCGCGAGCTGCGCGAGTTCAAGGGCGTGTCGGTGATCATCTACGACCAGACCTGCGCGACCGAGAAACGTCGCCGCCGCAAGCGCGGCAAGCTGGTCGACCCGGCACGTCGTGCTTTCATCAATGCTGCGGTGTGCGAAGGCTGCGGAGACTGCAGCGTGAAGTCCAACTGCCTGTCGGTACTGCCGCTGGAAACCGAGTTGGGCCGCAAGCGGGAGATCGACCAGAATGCCTGCAACAAGGATTTCAGCTGCCTGGATGGCTTCTGCCCGAGCTTCGTCACCGTGCACGGCGGCCAGCTGCGCCAGCCCCAGGCGCTCGGTGCCGGAGCACTGTTCGTGGCCTTGCCGGAGCCGCGGCAACCGTCGCTCGAACGGCCCTGGAATATCCTGCTACCCGGTGTCGGCGGCAGTGGCGTGACTACCGTGGGTGCGCTGCTGGGTATGGCGGCGCACTTGGAAAGCAAAGGCTGCACGGTGCTCGACCAGGCTGGCCTGGCGCAGAAGTTCGGTCCGGTGAACACCCATGTGCGCATCGCCGCCCGGCAGGACGATATCTATGCCGTGCGCATCGCCGCCGGTGAGGCCGACCTGCTGATCGGCTGTGACCTAGTGGTGGCCGCTGGTGAAGACGCGTTGGCCAAGCTCAACGAGAAGGTCTCCCACGCGGTGATCAATGAGCACGAAGCTGCCACGGCGGAGTTCACCCGCAATCCCGATGCCCAGGTGCCTGGACCAGCGATGCGACAGGCGTTGATCGATGCCGTCGGTGCGGAGAAAACCTGGTTCGTCGACGCGACCAACCTGGCCACCCGCCTGCTCGGCGACAGTATCGCCACCAACCTGTTCATGCTCGGCTACGCCTATCAGAAGGGACTGGTACCCCTCAGCGCACAGGCCATCGACAAAGCTATTGAGCTGAACAACGTGGCGGTCGAGTTCAACCAGCAGGCCTTTCTGTGGGGGCGCCGTGCCGCCTATGACGCTGCCGCCATCGAGCGCCTGGTGCGTTCGCCGGGGGCGCAGAGCAAGAGTTGCACCACGCTTGATGAGGTCATCGAAGATCGTGTCATACGCCTGACGGCCTATCAGAATGCCCGTTATGCCGAGCGCTATCGCCAGTTGGTCGGTCGCGTCCGCGCCCGTGACAATGATCCGCAGCAGCGGCTGACCGAGGCGGTGGCGCGCTATTACTTCAAGCTTCTGGCCTATAAGGACGAGTACGAAGTGGCGCGCCTATACAGCGATGCGGCATTCAGCGAGGCACTGCATGCGCAGTTCCAGGGTGATTTCCGCCTGCAGTTCCACCTGGCGCCGTCCTGGCTGAGTCGCACCGATCCGGTCACGGGAGAACCCCGCAAACGCAGCTTCGGCCCCTGGATGCTCGGTGCCTTCAAGGTGCTGGCCAAATTTAGGGTACTGCGAGGCACCTGGCTGGATCCGTTCGGGCATAGCGAGGAGCGCAAGCTGGAGCACGCGTTGATCGGCGACTACGAGCGCAGCATCGGGCAATTACTTGAGTCGCTCGATGCCGGCAACTACGAAACCGCGCTGGCCATCGCCGAGCTTCCGGAGCAGATCCGTGGCTATGGCCACGTGAAGGAGAAGGCGGTGCAGCGCATGCGCACGCAGGAGCAACAGTTGCAGGCGCGGCTCATGGGAAGCAAGGCAGTAGTGGTGAAGCTGTTCGAGCCAGCTGCCTGATTGGCTGCGCTGACATGACAAATCCGGCTGCGCTGGGTAACATGCCGGCCGGCGCCCTCAAGGACGCCGGATCAATCGGGTCTCCTTAGTTCAACGGATAGAATAAGCCCCTCCTAAGGGCTAGATGCTGGTTCGATTCCAGCAGGGGACGCCATGATCCACATGCCGCATGCGCGATCTCAATAGCGGTCGCGCCACCAGTTTGCGTTAGCCTGAAAAAAAGCAAAAAAAGACCCGGCAAAAAGCCGGGTCAATAACCGTGATTAGCCTGATGAGGAGATAAACTGGAAGCATCCGACCAGGAAGCATTCAGATTATCAAACCAGCCTCGCGGCTGGTGATGTAGATAATACTCATTCTCGATTGATAGTCAATAAAAATACTTCTCATTTGTGTCTTTTGCTCGCCATTGATTTTTTGTGTATTGAAAATCAGCGACTTGCATGACCACAAAATCCGTTTCACGCGTGTCAACTTCAACGCACTCAGGCTACGCTAGGGGCAATTCCCAGCCTGGTGAGCTACATGAGCGAAGACAGCGACGACACTTCCCGCCCCGAGCCGTTGAATGCCGCTGAAGTGCGCATTCTGGGCTGCCTGATCGAAAAGCAGGCCACCACCCCTGAAGCCTACCCGCTGACCCTGAATGCGTTGGTGCTCGCCTGTAACCAGAAAACCAGCCGTGACCCGCTGATGAACCTTAACCCGGGTGCGGTAGGGCAGGGGCTGCGTAACCTGGAGGAGCGCGGTTTGGTACGCCTGGTCATGGGCAGCCGTGCCGATCGCTGGGAGCATCGGATCGACAAGGCGCTCGAATTGGTGGCGCCGCAGGTGACCTTGCTGGGTCTATTGCTGCTGCGGGGGCCGCAGACCACCGGTGAGCTGTTGGCGCGCAGCAGCCGTCAGTATGATTTCGACGACACCCAGCAGGTGCAGCACAACCTCGAGCGAATGATCGGCCGACAGCTGGTGGCCCTGATCGGTCGTCAGGCTGGGCAGCGTGAGGATCGTTATGTCCAGCTGCTCGGTGATCCCGAGCAATTGCAGGCGCAACTGCAGGAGCGGGCGCAGCGCCAGGAGCCTTCGAGTGGTGGTTCAGCGGAGCGCCTGGAAGCTCTCGAAGCGCGTATCAGAGCCTTGGAGGCGCGCCTGGCGATGCTGGAAAACAAGGCTGCCGACTGAGCCGCTGCCAGTTGCTCCTAGGGCGTGTTCACCCTTCCGCACGACCACGCCGGAGCCCGTTTTGCCGCGAGGCAAGGCACGAGCCGCGAAGTTTAGTGGGCTAAATGAGCCGGCGAGAAACGCAGCATCGCGGCAAAACGGGCCCGGCCCTTCGGGTTGCGCGGCAGTGTGAACACGCCCTAGGGTGCTTGGAATGAGTGAACTGTGCCCGACGGGCACCATCCATATGGCACAGCGGCAGCTTGGTAGCCTTGGATGCAGGGCGACTCGCCTGGTCGCCCGTCGAACATAGGCCTGCTCTCGAAGCCGGTACAAGGAGTTGTTGCAGCCCAATGCGCCTGATCTGGAAATCCTTCAGTTCCCTTTACATCGCCACCGTCCTGATGCTGCTGGGCTCCGGCCTGCTGAGTACCTATCTGGCGCTGCGCCTGGCCGAATCCGGTGAAGGGGTATGGGCCGGCGCGCTGATGGCTGCCAACTATTTCGGCCTGGTGCTGGGCGGCAAGATCGGCCACCGGCTGATCGCCCGTGTCGGTCATATTCGCGCTTACGTCGCCTGCGCCGGGGTAGTGACGGCGGCAGTGCTTGGCCATGGCCTGCTCGACTGGCTGCCTGCGTGGCTGGTACTGCGTGTACTGGTGGGCCTGGGCATGATGTGTCAGTACATGGTGATCGAGAGCTGGCTCAACGAGCAGGCGGAAACCAAGCAACGTGGCCTGGTATTCGCCGGGTACATGGCAGCGTCCTATCTAGGGCTGGTGCTCGGTCAGCTGGTGCTGGTGGTGCACCCGACCCTGGGGCTGGAGCTGTTGATGCTGGTGGCGCTGGCATTCGCCTTGTGCCTGGTGCCCGTCGCCCTGACTCGTCGCCTGCACCCGGCGGCGTTGCGCCCCGCGCCGTTGGAAATGCGCTTCTTCTTTCAGCGTGTGCCGTTGTCGCTTACTACCATTGGCGTTGCCGGCCTGATGATCGGCTCCTTCTATGGTCTGGCACCCCTGTATGCCGCAGAGATGGGGCTGGCGACCGAGCAGATTGGTATTTTCATGGGTTGCTGCATCCTTGCGGGGCTGGTGGTTCAGGCGCCGCTGGGCTGGCTTTCGGACCGTTTCGACAGGGTCAAGCTGATCCGCGGCATGTCAGCCGCGATGGTGCTGGTAGCGGCGCCTCTGGCCATCGTTTCCGAAGCGCCTTTGCTGCTTCTGGTGTCGGTGGGTTTCATCGTCAGCATGCTGCAGTTCAGCCTCTATCCCCTGGCCGTGGCGTTCGCCAACGACCACGTCGAGACCGATCGGCGAGTGTCGCTGACCGCCATGCTGCTGGTCACCTTCGGCGTCGGCGCCTGTATCGGACCACTGCTGGTTGGCGTATTGATGCGCTTTTTCGGCGCCAACATGCTGTATGCGTTCTTCTGCGTCTGCGGGCTGTTTCTGGTCTGGCGCGTGCGTTCGAATATCGTCACCCATCTTCACCAGGTCGACGACGCGCCGCTGCATCACGTGGCCATGCCGGTGAACATGACGGCTTCACCGTTGATTGCGGCGCTTGATCCGCGTGTCGACGAGCAAGACGTGCAGGAGCAGATGCAGGAGCCCGTGGCAGCCGAGCATGCCGAGGGCGAGGAGAGCGCATCGGAGCCGCCAGCAACGGCTCCTCAGGCTTGATGGTCAGCGACTAGAGAAACGTATCGCTTTCGAAACGACGGGCTTCGCGCTGTAGCTGGTAAACGAAGCGCTCGATCAGGCGCTGCTGCAAACCGCTGAGATTGTCGAAATGCAGCCCGGCAAAGGTGACGTCGAGCTTGTCGTCGTAACGGACGTGCCGCAGTTCGATGGCCGTCTCCAGCTTGCCGACCGACAGAGATGCGCAGAAAACCTCGTAGATCTGCCCAGGCTGCAATTGCTTGCTGACGTCGCCGGCGAAGCGAGTCTTGCAGCCCGATGCCGAGATATCCAGCATCAGGCCCTCGAGTGGCGTGCGCAGGCGGGTTCCGCCAAGCTGTACCTTGACCTGTTCCGACTGCTTGAGGGCCGCTCGAAAGGCGTTGCGGCGCTGGTGATAAAGCACTTCGCCAGGAATGGCGCCAACGTAGCAGCGTTCCCCCTGGTGCTCACCCGTACGCATGCCGGTCGGGCAATCCCAGGCGATGCGTACGCCGTCATGCTGCGATTCGACGCTGAAGGCTTCGCCATTTTGCAGATAGCGTTCGCCATCGCTGGGCATCATCTCGTCGAGAACCAGCAGGTTACGTTCTCGATCGACCTCGATCACGTAGCTCTGGAAGCGCTGGTTGCGCTCATGAAACGTAAGGGTAAGTGGGTCATGGTGTTGTTGCAGGAGACGTAGGTTGGCAACGATCTCCACAGGCGCCTTGAGCACCTTGGGGGGCTGAGGCCCACAGTCCTGAGCGAAGGGGTTGGACACGGTCCAGTGATCTCCAGGGGGCAAGCTACTGCAGCGTCAGGTGAGGCACTGTGTGCATCACCGCGCATCTTGTCGTTATGTCAGGCCTGGCTGAGCGGGCGCTTGTTGCCGATCTTAGCGGTACTGCCGCTGCTGTCATAGAGTGACGGTGTTTCGGCGCCGCGCAGGATGCCGAGCATGCTGGCCGTGGATTTCTGGCTGGAGCGAATCACCCGGCCATTACGCAGGTTGGCTTGCTGGCAGCGCTCGAGCAATTCGCTCAATCGCTCGCTGATCTGGAGCAGTTCGTCGCCCCTGTCCGACCGCTCGGCAAGCGCTTGCAGGCCCGTACGGTCAGGACTCAACTGCAGACTGACCAGTGCCTGGGTGCGGTTGCGGCCATGTTGCTCGAGGGTGGCCAGTAGCGGTTGTTTGCTGGCCAGGATTTCCTGCAGTTTGCTCAGGTCATGTTCGCCAAGAGCGTCATATTCGGCGTCGATCAGCTCAAGCAGTTGCTCTGCGTGGCCGATATCCTCGTTGAACAGGTCGAGCAGGGGCGTGATGTTCATGATTCGGGCTCTCTGGGGTGAAACCTACCGGCGTGTCTGCTGTAACAGCGGACTGGCGTCAGGTCGGTTTCCGGGCGTCCAACACCCCAGTGCGAGCCGGAACTAGCGCTGGGATTCGAAATTGAGCAGCTTGCTGGCGACGCGCTGGCTGTCGACCTGGTAGCTGCCGTCAGCGACTGCCTGCTTCAGCTTGGCCACTCGATCGCTATCGACGGCAGGCTGGTCACGCAGCTTGTCGACGGTTTTCTGCAACTGTTGTGCTTCGCTGCTCAGCTGCACGGACTCGCCGCTCTTGCTGCCTGCAGCTGCCGGCTGAGCCGCAGCGGTGCTGCCGGCGGCCTTGTTGTCGATGGCTTCGTTCTTGCCGCCCTGGGTGCTGCCTGCACGGGTAGTGCTGGCTGGCGTGGAGCTGTTGAGTCGGTTGAAGTCGATGACCATGATGCAAAACCTCTAACGGTGTGTGGACGCTTGCCTAGTGTGTCGGCTGTGCCCGGAAAAACTTTAGGCAAAAAAAATCGCGTCGCCCGCACAGTCTAAAGCAGCCTTGTCGGCTCGTCAGCCAGTCCGTTGGTCGAGCCGTTCTCACATCGATACCTCCACTTGCCCGGGGCCTACCACGCGTGCACGCACCACCCGTTGCGAACGCTGGTTGCGTACGCTGATCTGCTTGCCCACGGCACCATCGGAAAGTGCTTCGCCGGGCATGCGCACGCTGATGCCGCCGCTGCGTGCGCTGATCACCACCTGATCGCCACGGCGGATGACTTCTGCCTGGCGGATGAAGGTGGGCGACAGCACCTGATCAGGCTGCAGTGGGCGGGTGGTCTTGCGACCAAGCGCCTGGTCCAGGTCGATCATATAGCCCTGGTTGAGCAGGCCGACGTCGCGCTCGGCAAGCGTGAGGTCACCTTCGCCGAGTACCCCTTCACGCTTGATCGGACGTACCACGGTGACCACTTCGCGGTAGAGGCGCACCTGGCCGGGGACGAATACGGTCCAGGGTGAGGTGCCGTCACAGCGCACCCGCACCGTGACCCGACCAACGGGTTCGGCCGGTGTTTCCAGGGTGGTCGTCAACGGCTGATCGCACAGTGGCAGGCGCAGGCGTGGGTCGAGTCGGTTGATCTGCACCTCGTGGCGCGCCTGAATAGCGCTGCGCTGCAAATAGTCTGCAACCGACTCCTCAAGAAAGCGCTGGGTCTCGCCGATAAGTTGATCGGGCAGGGTGACGGAGGCAGTTGTCAGCGTGCTATAGCCGAGCGCCAGCAAAGCAGGTAAAACTGCCAGGCAACGAAGGCTCTTGGCCATCGCGCGTCGGATAATTGTCATTTGTGCATTCATGTCTGGTTCGAAGCAAGGCGCGTGCCGCCTGCTACGCTAACCAAATCTGATGTGTTACTGGAATCATGGGAGCCCGTACATGGCCGGTGTGATGGATTCGGTCAACCAGCGAACTCAGCTGGTTGGGCAAAATCGCCTCGAACTACTGCTGTTTCGTCTCGACGGCTCTCAGCTGTACGGGATCAACGTCTTCAAGGTGAAGGAGGTGTTGCAGTGTCCGAAACTCACCATCATGCCCAAGTCGAGCCCGGTGGTTCGCGGCGTGGCCAATATTCGCGGCGGCACGATTCCGATCCTGGATCTGTCCATTGCTACTGGCAAGCGTCCGCTGGCTGACCTCAATGGCAGCTTCGTGATCATTACCGAATACAACACCAAGGTGCAGGGTTTCCTGGTGCGCTCGGTGGAGCGCATCGTCAACATGAACTGGGAAGAGATTCACCCGCCACCCAAGGGCACGGGGCGTGATCATTACCTGACGGCCGTTACCCGGCTGGATGACAAGCTGGTCGAGATCATCGACGTCGAGAAGATTCTCGCTGAAGTGGCGCCT
Organism: Pseudomonas sp. URMO17WK12:I2; assembly: GCF_003253735.1. Classification (GTDB taxonomy): domain Bacteria; phylum Pseudomonadota; class Gammaproteobacteria; order Pseudomonadales; family Pseudomonadaceae; genus Aquipseudomonas. Next base: position 198,377 of record NZ_QKYW01000005.1, read on the forward strand.
ACCTCCGAGGTGATCTCGGCAGGGGTGATCGATGACGAAGCGCAGAGCAAGGCAGTCAGCCAACACGTGCTGATCGTTGATGACTCTTCGGTCGCCCGTAAGCAGGTGATGCGCTGCCTGCAGACGGTTGGCGTCGAGGTCACGGCGTTGAACGACGGTCGCCAGGCGCTGGAGTTCCTGCGCACGATGGTCGAAGAGGGCAAGGCGCCGGAGCAGGAATTGCTGATGATCATTTCCGATATCGAGATGCCGGAAATGGACGGCTATACCCTGACCGCGGCGATCCGATCCGATCCGCGCATGCAGAAACTGCACATTCTCCTGCATACTTCACTGTCCGGGGTATTCAACCAGGCCATGGTGAAGAAAGTGGGCGCCGACGACTTCCTGGCGAAATTCCGTCCGGATGATCTGGCTTCCCGCGTGGTGGAACGCATCAAGGCGGGTTGAGAGCATTGCGTTACAAGGGGCTGGCGGGTATCGACAGCCAAGCCGGCGAGCGCTTCACGGAGCGTTCGCCGTATCCGATTCAATAGATGGACGAGGCCTCACGAGTGTCTTCAGGTAATTTGGATTTTGAGCAATTCCGGATCTTTCTGGAAAAGGCCTGTGGCATCGTGCTGGGCAGCAACAAGCAGTACCTGGTCTCCAGCCGGCTGAACAAGCTTATGGAGACCGCCGGCATCAAGACCCTGGGCGAGCTGGTGCAGCGTATGCAGAACCAGCCGCGCAGTGGTTTGCGCGAGCAGGTGGTCGATGCCATGACCACCAACGAAACCCTGTGGTTTCGCGACACCTATCCCTTCGAGGTGCTGAAGAATCGCGTGTTGCCCGAGCTTATCAAGGCCTACCCCGGGCAGCGGCTGCGTATCTGGTCGGCCGCCTGCTCGTCGGGGCAGGAGCCTTATTCGCTGTCGATGAGCATCGATGAGTTCGAGCGCAGCAATATCGGCCAGCTCAAAGCGGGCATCCAGATCGTGGCTACCGACTTGTCGCCCACCATGCTGAACAACTGCAAGTCAGGCGAATATGACAGCCTGGCCATGGGCAGAGGCCTTGCCCAGGAACGCCTGCAGCGTTATTTCGACCCCAAGGGCCCGGGGCGCTGGGTCGTCAAGCCGGCGGTCAAGAGCCGGGTGGAATTCCGGCCGCTCAACCTGCTCGACAGTTATGCCAGCCTTGGCAAGTTCGACATCGTGTTCTGCCGCAACGTGCTCATCTATTTCTCGGCCGAAGTGAAGAAAGACATCCTCACGCGCATTCACGCCATGCTCAAGCCGGGTGGTTATCTGTTTCTCGGTGCATCGGAGGCGCTTAACGGGTTGCCCGAAAAGTATCAGATGGTGCAGTGCAGCCCTGGCATCATTTACAAGGCCAAGTGATCTATCTGCAGCTTGCAAAAACGGGAGGCCTTGGCCTCCCGTTTTTTTTCGCGTGCGGTTCAGCTGACAGTGTTCTGTCGCCTCTGCGTCAGAAAAGCGGCAAGTCGTCGTCGATATTGCCGCCCCCTCCTTGCCAAGCGGCGGAAAAGCTTTGCCGCCCGGACGCTGGAAACCACCTGTTTTTCAGCGAACGGCCTGATTTATAAGTAAAAAAATAAATTGGCACGTGCCTTGCTGTGATCTTTGTATGAAAACAGGTGAGCCGCTACGGCAAAGGTTCCTGAGATGAGCATCAGTTTCGATAAGGCACTTGGCATCCACGAGAAGGCGTTGGGCTTCCGTGCCCAGCGTGCCGAGGTATTGGCCAACAACATGGCCAACGCCGACACCCCCAACTACAAGGCCCGCGACCTGGATTTCGCCTCCGTGCTGGCACAGCAGGCAGCCAAGGGCAGCGGCAATGGCAGTTCGGGGCTGCAGACCACTAATAGCCGACATATCGCAGCAGAAGGCGTGCCAATGGGCGATGCGGCCCTGGCTTATCGCATTCCCACGGCGCCATCAATCGACCAGAACACCGTCGATGCACAGGTCGAGCAGGCCAATTACGCCGAGAACGCGGTGGCCTTCCAGACCAGCTTCACGCTGCTCAACAGTAAATTCAAAGGGCTCATTAGCGCCCTGCGTGGTGAATAAAGGAGCCTGATATGTCCCTGACCAGTGTGTTCAATATCGCCGGAACCGGCATGAGTGCCCAGAGTACGCGCCTCAATACCATTTCCAGCAACATTGCCAACGCCGAAACCGTCTCGTCGAGCATCGACCAGACCTATCGCGCACGCCATCCGGTGTTCGCCACGGTATTCCAGAATGCGCAGGGCGGTAATAACGGTTCGTTGTTCGCCGATCAGGATCAGTCCGGTGCTGGCGTGCAGGTGATGGGCATCGTCGAGGATCAGAGCAGTCTGATGGCGCGCTACGAGCCCAATCATCCGGCGGCGAATGAGGAGGGTTACGTGTATTACCCCAACGTCAACGTGGTCGAGGAGATGGCGGACATGATTTCCGCCAGTCGTGCCTTCCAGACCAACGTGGAAATGATGAATACCGCCAAACAGATGATGCAGCGCGTACTGACCTTGGGTCAGTGAGCCGGGAGTGAGCGATGAGCACCGTTGATGGCGTAGGCTCCAGTTCCGTACTGGACAAGTATCAGGTCAAGCAGGACAGCACGCAGAACAAGGAACTGGGCAAGGACCAGTTCCTCAACCTGCTGGTGGCCCAGCTGAACAACCAGAACCCGCTGGAGCCCCAGGGCAACGGCGAGTTCATCGCCCAGCTGGCGCAGTTCAGCACCGTGGAAGGCGTCGAAAAGCTCAACTCGAGCATGGAGACCATCCTGTCCGGCTATCAGTCCTCTCAGGCACTGCAGGCTTCTTCGCTGGTTGGGCGCAAGGTGATCGTGCCGGTCGACAAGGCCGTCGTCGACACCAGCGAGAGTTTCAAGGCCAGCGCCGTGCTGCCCACCAGCAGCAGCAACGTGTACGTCAACGTGTATGACAGTGCCGGAACGGTAGTCAACCGTATCAATCTGGGTGAGCAACAGGCTGGCAATGTCAGCTTCATCTGGGACGGCAAGGACTCGAGCGGCAATGTGATGAAGCCGGGTACCTACAAGTTCGAGGCCCAGGCCACCTACGGCAATGAAACCAAGGGGCTCTACACCATGCTGCCGGCCAACGTCGACAGCGTCACCCTTGGCGGCAACGAATTGATGCTCAACCTGGCGGGGATCGGCAATGTGCCGTTGTCGCAGGTGCAGGTCATTGGTCAGTAACTAACAGGCTGTAACTGCCGGGTTTTCGGCAAGGAGAATTTTCATGTCGTTCAATATCGGTCTTAGCGGCCTGCGTGCTGCGACCAGTGACCTCAACGTGACGGGTAACAACATCGCCAACGCCGGTACTGCCGGCTTCAAGCAGTCACGTGCCGAATTTGCCGACCTGTACGCTTCGTCGATGCTCAGCAGCGGCTCCAACCCGATCGGCAGTGGCGTGCTGCTCAGCGATGTGTCCCAGCTGTTCAGCCAGGGCAACATCAACTACACGAAGAATTCGCTGGATCTGGCCATCAACGGCAGCGGCTTCTTCCGCACCAGCAACAATGGCGATATCAGCTACACCCGTGCCGGCTATTTCGGCACCGACCGTGAAGGCTTCATCGTCAACAACTTCGGGCACAACCTGCAGGGTTACGGGGTGGATGCCAATGGCAACCTGCAGAACGGCATCATCGGCAACCTGAAGGTGGAAACCGGCAGCCAGGCGCCGCGCTCGACCAGCACCATTACCCAGCCGTTCAACCTGAACTCGACCGAGAGCGTCCCGGTACTGAGGCAGAGCGCCTATGACGGCGCCTACCAGACGGCGTTCAACGGGTCGCTGTTGCCAGGCACGCCCAATCCTACTCCTGCGCAGATCGCCGCAGCGACCGCCGCGGCTACGCCGGCACAGCTTGCCGCTGCCAATGCGGCGGGTGCTGCAGCGGGTACCACGGCGGCCAACGCTTCGTTCAATCCGGCGGATCCGACCAGTTACAACCGTTCTACCTCGGTGAACATCTATGACGCCCAGGGCAATGCCCATTCCTTCACCCAGTATTTCGTGAAGACCGGGGCCAACAACTGGGACGTGAAAATTCTGGTCGACGGCCGTAACCCGCTGAACCCGGCCAATACCCAGCCGCTTTCGGCCAGCATCAGCTTCGACGCTGCCGGCAAGCTGCAAACCGTCGATCCCGCTCGCCTGAGCACCGGGCTCAGTGTCAACCCGGATGGCTCCATCAGCATGAATGGCTGGATTCCGGCGGCGCCCACCAATGCCGAGGGCACCACCTGGGCCGCCAATGGCTCAGAAGCCAGTGCGGCGGTGAAGTTCGACTTCCGCGGCTCCTCGCAGTACAACAGCACGTTCTCGGTAGCCAAGGTCGTGCAGGACGGCTACAGCACCGGTGAGTTGGCGGGGCTGGAGATTGACGAGACGGGTGTTCTTTTCGCTCGCTATACCAATGGCCAGACCAAGGTTCAGGGCCAACTGGTGCTGGCCAATTTTGCCAACATGCAGGGCTTGACCCCCGTCGGCAAGACCGCCTGGGTGCAATCTTCGGAATCCGGCGAGCCGGTGGTTGGCACGCCGAGGAGCGGTACCCTGGGCAGCTTGCAATCTGGCGCGCTGGAGGACTCCAACGTCGAGTTGTCCGACCAGTTGGTCAACCTGATCGTGGCGCAGCGCAACTACCAGGCCAACGCCAAGACCATCGAAACCGAAAGCGCTATCACGCAGACCATCATCAACTTGCGCTGATAGCGTCAGGGAGTTGTTGCCGGAACCGGCAACAACTCGCCGAACGACAAATTACAGGCTCCCTCGGGAGCCTTTTTTATTTTATTAAATCCTTTTAAGTCAAAGACTTACTATTGTTTGCGTGATGTGGCATGTGTATTGCTTTTGAGGTGTGGACAGAGTCGCGGGCACGTTGCCCACCTCGGAGGAAAACATGGACAAGATGCTGTACGTCTCCATGACTGGTGCCCACAACAATACGTTGGCCCAGCGTGCCCACGCCAACAATCTGGCGAACATCTCCACCACCGGTTTTCGCCGTGATTTCGAGCAGGCGCGTTCGATGCCGATTTTCGGCGAGACTCAGCCTTCCCGTGTATTCGCCATGAGCGAGCGACCCGGCACTGACTTCACGCCGGGTACGCTGCAGGAAACCGGGCGGGACCTGGATGTGGCAATCGGTGGTAAAGGCTGGTTGGCCGTGCAGGCTCCGGATGGCACCGAAGCGTACGTGCGGACCGCCAGCCTGAACGTCGACGCCCAGGGCATGCTGCGCACCGGCAATGGCATGCCGGTGATGGGCAATGCCGGGCCGATCGCCGTGCCGCCGGAGCAGAAGATCGAGATCGGTCAGGACGGCACCATCAGCATCCGTGCCCTGGGCGAGGCGCCCCGTGTACTGGCCGAGGTCGACCGCCTGCGGCTGGTCAATCCTGATCTCAAGCAAATGGAAAAGGGTACCGATGGGATGATCCGCTTCAACGGCCCGCAGCCGCCAGAAGCTGACGCCACGGTGCAGATCACCTCGGGTTTTCTCGAGTCGAGCAACGTCAATGCGGTCGAGGAGATGACCTCGATCCTGGCGCTGTCCCGGCAATTCGAGCTGTCCGTCAAGATGATGCGCACGGCAGAAGATAATGACACCGCCATGGCGCGCGTCTTGCAAATGAGCTGATAACCAACACGCGGTGCCATGAATCCGGCACCCGAGGAGAACGCTATGCTTCCGGCACTTTGGGTCGCCAAGACGGGCCTGTCTGCTCAGGACATGAACCTGACGACCATTTCCAACAACCTGGCCAACGTGTCCACCACTGGCTTCAAGCGCGACCGCGCCGAGTTCGAGGACCTGCTGTACCAGATCCGTCGTCAGCCAGGGGGCCAGTCCAGCCAGGACAGCCAGCTGCCGTCCGGCCTGCAGCTGGGTACCGGTGTGCGTATCAACGGCACCCAGAAGATCTTCACCGCCGGCAGCCTGCAGACCACCGAGCAACCGATGGACATGGCCGTCAATGGTCGTGGCTTCTTCCAGGTGCTGATGCCCGATGGCACGGTTTCCTACACCCGCGATGGCAGCTTCCACCTGAACTCCAACGGCCAGGTGGTCACTTCCCAGGGCTTCGCGCTCGAGCCTGCCATCGTGCTGCCTCCGGAGGTGCGTACCTTCACCGTAGGCGAGGACGGCACCGCGTCGGTCACCACTACCGGTAACCCGCAGCCCCAGGTCGTCGGCAACCTGCAGATCGCCGATTTCATCAACCCGGCGGGCCTGGAGGCGATCGGCAACAACCTGTTCCTGGAAACCGCTTCCAGCGGTGCGCCGCAGGTCGGTACGCCTGGCCTCAACGGCCTGGGTACGACCCTGCAGAACACCCTGGAGAACTCCAACGTCAGCGTGGTCGAGGAGATGGTCAACATGATCACCACCCAGCGCGCCTACGAAATGAACTCCAAGGTCATCTCCACCGCTGACCAGATGCTGTCCTTCGTTACCCAGAACCTTTAAATCCCCGGGGTAGGGCACCGGCCCGCCCCTGATACGCCTGAACGCTGTGAGGTAGTGGTTATGAACCGCTTGGTGTGTGTGTTCTCGATGCTCGGCAGCGTAGTGCTGAGTGGCTGCGTGGCGCCTGCCGCGAAGCCCAACGATCCCTACTACGCACCCGTTCTGCCGCGCACGCCATTGCCGGCGGCGCAGAACAATGGCTCGATCTTCCAGTCCGGGTTCGAAAACAACCTGTACGGCGATCGCAAGGCCTTTCGCGTGGGCGACGTGATCACCATCAGCCTCAACGAGCGTACCCAGGCGAGCAAGAACGCTACCTCGAAGATCGCCAAGAACAGCAATACCAATATCGGCCTGACCTCGCTGTTCGGTGGCGGGGTGTCGGTCGACAACCCCAGCTCGGGCCTCAACCCGTTGCAGGCCGAGAACCTCGGGCTCAGCGCCCAGTACGGCGGGCAGCGCAGTACGGACGGTTCTGGTCAGGCGGGGCAGAGCAACAGCCTGACCGGCTCGATCACCGTGACCGTGGCCGAAGTGCTGCCCAACGGCCTGCTGGTGGTGCGCGGCGAGAAATGGATGACCCTCAACACCGGCGACGAGCTGGTGCGTATCGCCGGCCTGGTGCGTTCCGACGACGTGGCCCGTGACAACACCGTGGCCTCGACCCGCATCGCCGATGCGCGCATCACCTATTCCGGTACCGGTGCCTTCGCCGATGCCAGCCAGCCGGGCTGGCTGGACCGCTTTTTCGCCAGCCCGCTGTTTCCGTTCTGAGGTCAGTGATCATGCGTAGATGGATCATCAGTGTTGCCGTGCTGCTGCTGGCTTCGACCGCTCAGGCCGACCGGCTCAAGGACCTGGCCAGCATCCAGGGTGTGCGCAGTAACCAGTTGATCGGCTACGGCCTGGTGGTCGGCCTCAATGGCAGCGGCGACCAGACCACCCAGACGCCGTTCACCGTGCAGACCTTCAACAACATGATGGCGCAGTTCGGCATCAAGGTGCCGGAAGGTGGCAACGTGCAGTTGAAGAACGTCGCCGCGGTGTCCATCCATGCCGACCTGCCGCCGTTCGCCAAGCCTGGGCAGACCATCGATATCACCATTTCCTCCATCGGTAACGCCAAGAGCCTGCGCGGTGGCAGCCTGTTGATGACGCCCCTCAAGGGCATCGACGGCAACACCTACGCCATTGCCCAGGGCAACCTGGTGGTGGGTGGTTTCGACGCCAGCGGCGCCGATGGTTCGCGCATTACCGTCAACGTGCCGTCGGCCGGGCGCATCCCCGGTGGCGCTACGGTCGAACGCCCGGTGCCGAGCGGTTTCGATCAGGGCAACACCCTGACCCTGAACCTCAACCGTCCGGATTTCACCACGGCCAAGAACATCGTCGATCACATCAACGAGCTGCTTGGCCCCGGTGTGGCCCAGGCACTCGATGGCGGTTCGATTCGCGTCAGCGCGCCGCTGGATCCGAGCCAACGGGTCGACTACCTGTCGATTCTGGAAAACCTCGAGGTCGATGTCGGGCAGGCGGTGGCCAAGGTGATCATCAACTCGCGTACCGGCACCATCGTCATCGGCCAGAACGTGCGGGTGCAGCCTGCCGCCGTGACCCACGGCAGCCTGACGGTGACCATTACCGAAGACCCTATCGTCAGCCAGCCGGGCGCGCTGTCCGGTGGCCAGACCGCCGTGGTGCCGCGTTCGCGCGTCGGTGCCGACGAAGAAAAGAAACCGATGTTCAAGTTCGGCCCCGGAACCACTCTCGACGAGATCGTGCGGGCGGTGAACCAGGTGGGCGCTTCGCCTTCCGACCTGATGGCCATCCTGGAGGCGCTCAAGCAAGCCGGCGCCCTGCAGGCTGACCTGATCGTGATTTAAGGAACTCGCTATGGATACTCGACTCTCGGCCGCCGGCACCAGCACCGTCGATAGCGGTGCCTACACCGATCTCAATCGCCTCAACCAGTTCAAGGTTGGTGGCGACAATGAGGAGAACATTCGCAAGGTTGCGAAGGAGTTCGAGTCGCTGTTCCTCAACGAAATGCTCAAGACCATGCGCTCGGCCAACGAGGTGTTCGGTGAAGGCAACTTCATGAACAGCAACGAGGCCAAGACCTACCAGGACATGTACGACCAGCAACTGTCGGTAACCATGGCCGGCAACAAGAACGGCATCGGCCTGGCCGACGTGATGGCGCGGCAGATGTCGAAGATGAAGAACGCCAGCGAGCGGCCCAATCCGTTCGCCCAGGTCGACGCGCCCGTGCCGGCTGCGCCAAGCAAGCCGCTGGCACGTGGCGAGGCGGCTGCCGATGTGGCGCCGACCCGAATCGAGAAGATCACCGCCGCGGTCGATCCTGAGCGCAACGATATGACGCTGATCAATCAGCGCCGTCTGTCATTGCCGGGCAAGCTGGCCCAGCGCATCCAGGCCGGTATCGTGCCGGGCGCCGAAGCCGCCACGGCCACTACCGTTGCCAATACACCGGCCGGCGACGCCGTTGGCAAGCCCCTGGCCAAGGGTGACTGGCTGCCCGCCAAAGCCTACGCCGCACCAGCCGAGCGCAGCCTGAACATCAATGGCAGCGAGGAGATCGCCAACCGCACCTCGTTCAAATCGGCCAAGGAATTCATGGAAACCATGTTGCCGATGGCCGAGAAGGCTGCGGCCAAGCTGGGTGTCGATCCCACCTACCTGGTGGCTCAGGCAGCGCTGGAAACCGGCTGGGGCAAATCGATCATCAAACAGGGCGATGGCAGCAGCAGCTACAACCTGTTCGGCATCAAGACCCACAACACCTGGAGTGGGGATTCCGCTCGGGTGATGACCACCGAGTACCAGAACGGCAAGCCGGTGAAGGAAGCTGCCTCGTTTCGCTCCTACGAATCCTTCGCCCACAGCTTCGACGATTACGTGAGCTTCCTGCAGAGCAACGGGCGGTACGACAAGGCGCTGAGCGCCACTGCCAACCCCGAGCAGTTTGCCCGCGAACTGCAGAAAGCCGGCTATGCCACCGATCCGCAGTATGCCCGCAAGGTGTCGCAGATCGCCCGCAAGCTGTCGACCTACCAGATGATCGCGGCCAACGGCGCGCCCTCGAACAAGGGATGATGAAGCATGGCTGACTTACTGAACATTGGCCTGTCGGGCTTGGCGGCGAACAAGACTTCGCTGGCGGTTACCGGCCATAACATCACCAATATCAATACCCCGGGGTTCTCGCGCCAGGACACCATCCAGGCGACGCGTACGCCGGAGTTCAGCGGTGCCGGCTACATCGGCAGCGGCACCTCACTGGTGGACATTCGCCGTAGCTACAGTGAGTTTCTCACCACCCAGCTGCGTAGCAGTACCGCGCTGAGCAGCGACGTGAAGGCGTACAAGAGTCAGATCGACCAGCTCGATGCGTTGCTGGCCGGCTCGACCACGGGTGTCACACCGTCGCTGCAGAAATTCTTCTCTTCATTGCAGACCGCCGCCGAGGATCCGTCCAACCTGCCTGCCCGGCAGTTGGTGCTGTCCGAGGCAGAAGGCCTGAGCCGGCGTTTCAACACCGTCTACGACCGCCTGAACGAGCAGAACAGCTTCGCCAACAAGCAGATGGGCGCCGTTACCGAGCAGATCAATCGCCTTTCCAGCTCCATCGCCAGCCTCAATGATTCGATCGCGATTGCGCAATCCAACGGCAGCCAACCCAACGATCTGCTGGATGCGCGTGAAGAAGCACTGCGTCAGTTGTCGACCTTCGTGGGCGTCAACGTCGTGGCGCAGAACGACGGTACGCAGAACGTCTTCATCGGTTCCGGTCAGCCGCTGGTGATCGGCAACAACGCCGCTCGCCTGGAAGTGGTGCCTGGCGCCAACGATCCTAACCGCTCCGAGATCCAGTTCATTGTCGGTGCCTCTCGGCAAACCATCACGACTCAAGTGACGGGCGGCGAGTTGGGCGGCATTCTGCGTTACCGCGAAGAGGTGCTGGACAAGACCTTCAACTCCCTGGGACGCCTGGCTCTGTCGATCAGCGATCAGGTCAACAGCCAACTGGGGCAGGGCCTGGACCTGAAGGGGCAGGTGGGTACCAAGCTGTTTGGGGACTTCAACGAAGAGTCGTTGGCACGCTTGCGCGTGTTGCCGTCCACCACCAATAGCAGCAATGCCTCACCGGTTCTGAACATCAGCAACAGCTCGCTGCTGACCACCAGCGACTATCGCCTGGAGTTCGACGGCACCAATTATTCGGCCCGTCGCCTGAGCGACAATCAGCCGATGACCGTGACGCAGAACCCTGCCGGTACCCTTAGTTTTCAGGACAGCGCTGGGCGCAACCAGGGGTTTCAGGTCGTGCTCGGCACGCCCGCGCCAGCAGCTGGCGATTCATTCGTGCTGCAGCCAACCCGCATTGGCGCCTCGACCATGTCGACGGTCCTCGATCAGGCCGATCAGCTGGCCTTCGCGGCGCCGGTTCGCGCCGAGGCCAACCTGCAGAACCGCGGCAATGGCGTGATCAGCCAGCCGACACTGCAGTCCAATGGCAGCAATATCGATCCTGCAGCCCTGAAGGCGGCGTTTCCACCGATCACGCTGACCTATGATTCCGCAGCTGGCAATTTTACCGGCCTGCCTGCCGGCGCAACGCTGACCCGCGTCGATAACAAGGGACAGCCGATCACGCCAGCGCCGACGCCTCTGTTCACGCCGGGGCAGCAAAATACCTTCCAGTTGACCCTGGTCGACGGCACCAGCGTCAACATGAGCCTCAGCGGCCGCCCGGAAAACGGTGATCGCTTCAATATCGGCTTCAATCAGAACGGTGTCTCGGACAACCGCAATGCCCTGGCGCTGGTCGGCCTGCAGAGCAAGCAGGTGGTGGGGGTCGATCCCACCGTAACGGGCATCGCCACCGGCTCCAGTTTCACCGACAGCTATGGCGATCTGATCGAGCGGGTCGGCACCCTGACTGCCCAGGCACGACAGGATAACGATGCCACCGGTGCTATCCTCAAACAGGCGCAGGACAACCGTGACTCGCTCTCCGCGGTGAACCTGGACGAAGAGGCAGCCAACCTGATCAAGTTCGAGCAGTACTACAACGCGTCAGCCCAGGTGATTCAAGTTGCACGCTCTTTGTTCGATACCCTGATCGGGGCATTCAGATAATTAGGCTGGGTTTCGGCTCACCTGTGGCCGCTGCTACAGGTTGCCGCTAGACGATTTCGGTTTCGACCGCCTGGCGAGGCCCGGCGGTGAACAAATCCCAAAATGGGTGCGGCGCTGGCAAAAAGGCCAGGTACCGCTCGAGAAGGTGAGGCAGTTATGCGTATTTCCACTCTCCAGGCATTCAACAACGGCGTTCAAGGCCTGCAGCGCAACTACGCCAATGCCATTCGCACCCAGGAGCAGATCAGTACTGGCAATCGCATTCTCACGCCTGCGGATGACCCGGTTGCATCGGTGCGCCTGCTGCAGCTCGAGCAGCAGCAGAGTGTGCTGACCCAGCATAAGGAAAACCTGAATGCGGCAGACAACAGCCTCGTTCAGGAGGAAAGCGTTTTGCAGTCGGTAAATACTGTACTTAACAGGGTGCAGGAGCTTGCTGTCACTGCCGGTAACGGCGCACTGGCTCCCGAGCAGCGCAAAGCCATCGCCGCGGAGTTGCGTGAGCGTGAAGACGAGCTGCTCGGCCTCATGAATACCAAGAATGCCCGCGGCGAATACCTGTTCTCGGGGTTTCAAGGCAAGGCCGAGCCGTTCGTTCGCAATGCCGATGGCACTTACAGCTATCAGGGCGATGAAGGGCAGCGCAAGCTGGAAATTGCCAGCTCGCTCAGCGTACCGATCAGTGATAACGGCAAGAAGGTATTTCAGGACGTTATCAATGCCGGTCGCCTGGATGCGGCCGTTGCTGCCCAGCCTGGGTCCACCCTGCGTGCCTCCACGCCGCTGGTTCAGGATGAGGTGGCATTCAGCGGGACACCGCGTTTTCCAGATGCGGGCATCGATATCGTTTTCGGCAATCCCGATGCCAACAGCTATGAGGTGTTTGCAGCTGGAACCACCACGCCGGCACTGGCCACCGGCGCCATGGACGACAAACCCGACGCCAGCGACAAGATGGTTTTCCGTGGTGTGGTGATCAACTTCGATGGAGCTCCCGCTGCAGGCGATACGGTAACCGTCACATCCGACCCCAACCGACAGAAGCAGGGCGCGCTCGACACCATCGCCAGCCTGCGCAGATCGCTCGAAGAGTCACCCGCAACGCTGGAGGGCAACCTTCAGATCCGTGACGCCGTGGCACAGGCGATGACCAACCTGTCCCATGCCAGCATTACCGTCGACGGCACCCGCGGAGACATCGGTGCGCGTCGAAACATTATCGACAGTACGCTGACCAGCAACGAAGATACCGCCCTCGCTAACAAGTCGGTGCAATCGGAGCTGCGTGAGCTGGACTATCCCGAGGCGCTCTCCCGCCTGTCTTTCCAGACGCTGGTTCTCGAGGCTGCACAGCAGAGCTACGTGAAAATCAGTAGCCTGAATCTGTTCAATAAACTCTAGCCGTGTCATCAGAGATATTGTCCAGGGGGGGACTTTACATTTCACCTTTCCAGTCGATCAGGCATCGGACCTGTAGAGGTGGTGATAATATTCTCTCTGAATTTTACTTTCTGCTGCACAAGAAAACCGCCGGTTAAGGATCCAACTAGTGAAAACAGTCATTCTGGCCGGCGGATTGGGCACGCGTATCAGCGAAGAGTCTCACCTGCGGCCCAAGCCAATGATCGAGATAGGCGGCAAGCCGATCATCTGGCACATCATGAAGATCTACTCCCATTACGGCATCAACGACTTCGTGATCTGTCTGGGCTACAAGGGCTACGTGATCAAGGAGTATTTCGCCAACTATTTCCTGCACATGTCGGACGTGACCTTCGACATGGCGGAAAACCAGATGCACATTCACAACCGCCATGCCGAGCCATGGCGCGTGACCCTGGTCGACACGGGCGAGAGCACCGCCACGGGCGGCCGCCTTAAACGCGTACGTGAATACCTGGGCGACAAGACCTTCTGTCTGACCTACGGCGACGGCGTCGCCGACATCGACATCCCGCAACTGATCGATTTTCACCGCAGCCACAGCAAGCTCGCCACGGTGACGGCCGTGCAGCCGCCTGGGCGCTTCGGCGCGCTGGATATACAGGGTCAGCAGGTGCAGGGCTTCCAAGAGAAGCCTCAGGGGGATGGTGGCTGGATCAATGGCGGTTTCTTCGTGCTCGAGCCGCAAGTGCTTGACTACATCGAGGGCGACAGCACCACCTGGGAATACGAGCCAATGCGCCAGTTGTCCGAGCAGGGTCAACTGATGAGCCACCTGCATCGTGGCTTCTGGCAACCGATGGACACCTTGCGTGACCGGGCGCTGCTCGAAGAGCGCTGGAAAAGCGGCCAGGCGGAGTGGCGTGTATGGCCGTGAGTGCGGCGTTCTGGGCAGGTCGACGGGTTCTGCTGAGCGGGCATACCGGTTTCAAGGGCGGCTGGCTGGCGCTGTGGCTGCAAGAGCTGGGCGCCGAGGTCTTTGGTTACGCATTGCCTGCTCCCGAGGCACCCTCTCTGTGGCAGGTCGCGCGCCTGGCGGAGCGCGTGCCCGGTACCCTGGCCGATATCCGTGACGCTCAGCGTGTTGCCGATGCCGTTGCGGCCTTTCGCCCGGATATCGTCCTGCACCTGGCGGCCCAGCCGCTGGTGCGTGAATCCTACCGTGCGCCTGCTGATACCTACGCCACCAACGTCATGGGCACGCTCAATCTGCTGGAAGCGGTGCGTGCAACGCCTTCGGTGCGTGGCGTGCTGGTTGTGACTACAGACAAATGCTACGAGAATCATGAGTGGGTCTGGCCCTATAGGGAGTCAGATGCACTGGGTGGGTTCGACCCTTACAGCAACAGCAAAGCCTGCGTCGAGCTGATTTGCGCCAGCTACCGAGATTCTTTTTTCCGTGCCACCGGTGTTGCACTGGCCACTGCGCGTGCCGGCAACGTTCTGGGCGGCGGTGATTGGTCGCCCGAGCGACTGATACCGGACATTTTTCGCGCCTGGCAGGAAGGACGCGAGGTGACCCTGCGTTATCCGCATGCGACCCGGCCTTGGCAGCATGTGCTCGATCCGTTGATGGGCTATCTGCAGCTAGCTCAAGGTCTGCTTATCGATCCGGAGCATCACGCGAGCGCCTGGAACTTCGGCCCCGACAGCGCCGGTGTGGCTACGGTTGGCGATATCGTCCGACAGCTCGCCGAGCGCTGGCCGGGTGAGGCGCGCTGGTCGGTGTCACCCGATTCCCAGCCGCATGAAGCCAGCTTGCTGGCGTTGGACTCAAGCAAAGCGCGGCAACTGTTGGGCTGGTCACCACGGTGGTCACTGGATGCAACTCTGCAACATACCCTGGACTGGCAGCTGGCCTGGCAAAATGGGCGTGACATGCACACCGTTACCCGCGAGCAGATCGCGGTTCACCAAGGCGAAACCAATGAGTGACAGCACTGCGCAGCAGTTGCGCCAACAAATTTCCGAACTGGTCGGGCGCTACGCCGAGCTGCAGATGGCGCCCAAGCCTTTCATTGCCGGGGAGAGCGTGATTCCGCCATCCGGCAAGGTGATCGGCGCAGGCGAGCTACAGTCGATGACCGCAGCCGTACTTGATGGCTGGCTGACCACTGGCCGCTTCAATGAGGCGTTCGAGAAACGCCTGGCCAAGTACCTAGGTCGGCGCTGCGTACTTACCACCAACTCGGGTTCTTCGGCCAACTTGCTGGCTTTCTCCGCGCTGACCTCACCGCGTCTCGGTGAGCGGGCGATCAAGAAGGGCGACGAAGTGATCGGCGTCGCCGCCGGCTTTCCAACCACCGTCAACCCAATTTTGCAGTTCGGTGCGGTGCCAGTGTTCGTCGATGTGGAGCTGCCCACCTACAATATCGACCCAGCGAAGATCGAAGCTGCAATCGGTCCGAAAACCAAGGCCATCATGCTTGCGCATACCCTGGGCAACCCCTTCGATCTCGGCGTGGTGCGGGCGCTGTGCGACAAGTACAGCCTATGGCTGATCGAGGATTGCTGCGACGCGCTGGGCTCGACCTACCAGGACAAAATGGTGGGCACGTATGGCGATATAGGCACACTGAGCTTTTATCCCGCGCACCACATCACCATGGGTGAGGGCGGCGCGGTATTCACCAACAACCCGGCGTTGAAACGCATCATCGAGTCGTTCCGTGACTGGGGGCGCGACTGCTACTGCGCACCAGGCGAAGACAACACCTGTGGCAAGCGTTTCTGTTGGCAGCTTGGCGACCTACCACAAGGGTATGACCACAAGTACACCTATTCGCATTTGGGGTATAACCTCAAGATTACCGATATGCAGGCTGCCTGTGCGTTGGCGCAGATGGATCGGTTGGATGGGTTTATCGCTGCACGAAAGCGTAACTTCGCCTGGCTCAGTGACCGTCTGGCGGGTTGCGCAGAACTGATCCTGCCGCAAGCCACGTCAGGCAGCGACCCATCATGGTTTGGCTTCCCAATTTCGCTGCGTGACGGGTGCGGTATTGAACGGGTCGATCTGCTGCGCCGACTCGATGAACAGAAGGTCGGAACGCGTCTGTTGTTCGCGGGCAATCTGACCCGCCAGCCTTACATGCGTAATCAGATTTATCGCGTATCCGGCGAATTAAAAGTCACTGACAAAGTGATGAACGACACTTTCTGGATAGGTCTCTGGCCAGGCCTAAGCGAGGCTCATTTGGAGCATGCCGCCAGCCGGATCGAAGCCTGTTTCGGCCGAGGAAACCCTTGATGACTACTGCCGCCCCAACTCCCCATGATGCGTTGTTTGATCGACCGCTTTTCGTTCTGGAAATGGCCAATAACCACATGGGCGACGTGGCCCACGGCATTGCGCTGATCAGAGCCTTCGCAGACGTGTGCCGGCCGTTCCCTTATCGCTTTGCCTTCAAGCTGCAGTACCGCGATCTGGATACCTTCATTCACCCCGCCATGCGCGGTCGTGACGATGTTAAGTACGTCAAACGTTTTAGCGAAACACGCCTGTCTCGCGAGCAGTTCGACACCTTGGTGGCGGAAGTTCGTAGCCAGGGTTTCCTGTGCCTTTCCACTCCGTTCGACGAAGCCTCCGTTGCAGTGATCGAAGAGCAACAATTGGACGCGATAAAGATTGCCAGTTGCTCGATGAGCGATTGGCCTTTGCTTGAGCGTGTGGTGCAGACCGAGCGCCCACTGATCGTCTCCACGGCAGGCTCGACCTTGGAAGAGCTGGATCGCCTCGTCAGCTTCCTCACCCATCGCAACAAAAGCTTCGCCATTCTGCATTGTGTGGGTGAGTACCCAACGCCGGATGCCAACATGCACCTGTCGCAGGTGGAATTTTTGCGTCGTCGTTATCCGGGGGGGCGTGTGGGTTTCTCCACGCACGAGAATCCGGACAACACCGACATCGTCAAGATCGCGGTGGCCAAGGGCGCTCGTATCTTTGAAAAACACGTCGGGCTGCCCACCGAGCAACATCCGATCAACGCTTATTCAGCCAGCCCGGAGCAGGTGCGCCTTTGGCTGGAAGCCGCGCAATATGCTCTGCTGCTCTGTGGTGAGGGCGAGCAGCGTCTGCCGGTGAATGAAGCCGAACGCGCCAGCCTGCGTTCCCTGCGTCGCGGTGTGTTTGCCCGCCGGCCGATTTCCGCAGGCGAAGTGGTGCATGCCGAAGATGTGTACTTTGCCTTCCCGCCGCAGGATGGCCAGTACACCGCCAACGACTGGTCCAAGTACGCGACCTTCACCGCTGAAGCCGACATCTCCCAGGATGCGGCGTTGGAACCGAGCAATGCCGGCCGCCGTGATGTTCGTGACAAGGTTTGGGAAATCGTGCAGCGGGTACGCGCGCAGTTGCAGCACAGTCATGTAGTGGTGCCGGGTCGGGTCGATCTGGAGATTTCCCACCACTACGGGCTCGATCGTTTCGACGAGTTTGGCCTGACCATGCTGACGGTGGTCAACCGCAGCTACTGCAAGAAGCTGTTGATGTTGCTGCCGGGCCAGAAACACCCCGAGCAATACCACCAGCGCAAGGAAGAGACCTTCCACGTTCTGCAGGGCCAGTTGATTCTGGAGCTGGACGGTGTAGAGCGCCTCTGCCAACCGGGTGATGTGGTAACCGTCGAGCCTGGCGTGCGCCATGCTTTTCGCAGTGAGGACGGGGCGATCATCGAGGAGCTGTCCTCCACGCATTTCCTCAACGACTCGTTCTATACCGATGAGGCAATCAATGCCAATCGGGAGCGTAAAACCCTTTTGAGCTATTGGATGGACTGACGTGCCAAACCCTTATCGTGTTGCCGACTACATTGCCGATTTCATCGCCGGACTTGGTGTAGGGCATGTCTTTCTGTTGCCAGGCGGCGGCGCCATGCACCTCAACGACGCCGTGGGCAAGCACCCGCAGTTGGAAGTGGTGGCCTGCCATCACGAGCAGGCTGCGGCGATTGCTGCCGAAGCCTATTGCCGCATCAATGAGAACCTCGGCGTTGCCATGGTCACCACCGGGCCCGGTGCGACCAATGCGGTAACCGCCGTTGCCGGCGCCTGGATCGAGTCGGTGCCGCTGCTGGTCATTTCGGGCCAGGTCAAGCGTACCGATCTGCTGCGCGGTGCGCCGCTGCGGCAGAAGGGCGTACAGGAAGTGGATATCGTCAGCGTGGTCAAGCCGATCACCAAGTACGCGGTGACCATCGAGCGGCCAGAGGATATTCGCCGCGAGCTGGAACGCGCGGTTTTTCTCGCTCGTGATGGCCGTGCAGGGCCGGTATGGATCGATGTGCCGCTGGACGTACAGGGCGCACCCATTGATGCGTCAACCCTCGAAGGCTGGAAGAACGATGTTACGCCAGCGGCACCGGTTGATTCGGCGCTGCTGGCGCAGGTGCGTACCTTGCTTGAAGGTGCACAACGCCCGTTGATCCTTGCGGGCCACGGTGTGCGCCTGAGCGGCGCTGCGGTAGCTTTCCGTCAATTGGTCGAAGCGCTTGGCGTGCCAGTGGTGGCTACTTGGAATGCTATGGATTTGCTGCCTTACGAGCATCCCCTGTATGTGGGTCGTCCAGGTGTAGTAGCCCTGCGCGCACCGAATTTCGCGATCCAGAATGCCGACCTGCTGATCACGATGGGTTGCCGTCTGGACAATATCATCACCGCTTACGCCCCGCGTGATTTCGCGCGCAACGCACGCAAGGTGGTGGTGGATGTGGACGCCAACGAGATCGCCAAGCTCGACATGGAGATCGACGTCGCCGTTGCCAGCGATGCCGCTGATTTCGTTACCGCGCTTATGGCCACGTTGGGTGCTGCCGAATTCCGTCGTCCGCAGTGGTTGGAGCGCTGCGGCAACTGGAAGGCACGTTATGGCGTCAACGAAGGTAAATCATTTCCGGCAACGGGGGCTATCAGCCACTTCCAGTTCGCCGACGCGATGTCTGACGCGGTGCCGGCCGACACGCTGGTCAGTACCGGCAGTTCTGGCCTCGCGGTAGAGGTTTTCTACACCGTATTCCGCAACCGCCCCGGCCAGCGCGTGTTCCTGACGTCGGGTCTAGGTGCGATGGGTTACGGTTTGCCTGCGGCGATTGGTGCCTGCTTCGCCAATGAGCGTAAGCCGATGGTAGCGGTGGAGAGTGACGGTAGCCTGCAGTTGAATATTCAAGAGCTGGCTACGATGCGCGGCTTCAATTTGCCAATCTGCCTGGTGGTGATGAACAACGGCGGCTACGCCTCCATTCGCAACACTCAGCGCAATTACTTCGAAAGCCGTTATGTCGGCACCGGGCCCGAGGCTGGTTTGTGGATGCCGGATTTGGAAGAAGTGGCGCAGGCCTACCACATTCCGTTCAAGCGCATTCGTGACGTCAGCGAACTGGCTCTGGGTCTTGCCGAGACTGTCGCCCAGCCGCGGCCGATGATAGTGGAAGTGATGCTGATGAAAGATGAGGTATTGAGCCCGAAGGTCGCTGCCATTCCTCAGGCCGATGGCTCGATGACCTCCATGCCGCTGGAGGACATGAGCCCGCTGCTGCCGCTGGAGCTTCTGGAGGAGGCGATGGGCGGCAATCTAGCTCAGGTATCCCGGCAGATACGGCAGCAGATGCGCTGATGAAGACTCATATCCTTTTCGATTTCGACGGCACATTGGTCGATTCCGCGCCGGCCATTCTTGCCTGTTTTTCTAGTGTGCTTGAGGCACACGGGCTGCAGGCCATGTGCCCCATAGACGCCAGCCTGATCGGGCCGCCCTTGCACCAGACACTGGCGGTACTGAGCGGTAGTGATGACGCGACAATGCTTGGCGCCTTGAGCGCTACGTTCAAGAACCTTTACGACTCCGAGGCCTGCCTGGAGACGTCTGCTTATGCAGGTTGCCAGGCACTCTTGGAACAGCTGCGCGAGCAGGGCTTCAGCCTGTGCATCGCGACCAATAAACGTCTGCTGCCCACCCAACGCATCATTGCCGCATTGAGCTGGCAAGGACTTTTCAGCGAAGTATTTGCCAGTGACTCTTACCCTGGTCGCTATAGTGACAAGGCAGGCATGATCGCAGCCGCGCTGGAGGATGGCGGTTTTTCTGCACCATCAGCCATCTACATTGGCGATACCGTCGCAGACGGTCGCGCCGCGGCTGCGAATGGGGTCGAGTTCTGGCCAGTGGCATGGGGCTACGGTACTTTTGCCAGCCACGAGCAACCGTTGCGTTCGCCGCAACAACTGCTTGAACGCCTGGGGCTATCGTGAACACAGCCAGTACATGCCCCTGCTGCGCATCCATTGAGGCGTTATTGCCAAGCCCGCAATACACTGCTTGCCGGTTATGTGGGCATCGTTGGCGTATGCCAGTGGAAGAGGCAGGCTACTATGAGACGTTGGTTGCGCGTAACGATCTGAACACTCCTTGGTTCAAGCGTAAGATCCGCGAGCGCGTAGCCGCAGTATCTGGCTTGCTGGATACGGGCAAGGAACGCGTGCTCGAAATCGGCTGTGCTGAGGGTGAACTGGGGCGCGAGATCAAGGCGCGCTTTGCCGTCATCTATGATGGTGTGGAGTTGTCGCAAGATCGAGTGCTAGCAAAGCAAAAGCTGGATCACGTATTCCAAACGCCGGCCAGCGAGATCGAGGCAACATCATACCAGTTAATCGTTTCCTTCCATGTGCTGGAGCATATCGCTCGACCCGAGCAAGAGCTTGCGGTCTGGTCGAAGCTTTTGAGTGCGGATGGTCGTGTGCTGATCGAGGTTCCGAACCAAGCTGGACATCCGCTGCTGGCTAGTGATTGCAATACCGAGCACCTGCACCAGTTCACCCCGGCGTCGCTAACGCTGTTGCTGGCCCGTTGCGGGTTTACCTGCGATGAGTTGTCCGTAGGGCATTACGAGTCACCGGTCTACTCGGATTCGATCAGGCTCGTTGCCCGTTTGCAGCCTTCGGTTGAGCGCCGCCAGCAGCTTCTGCAGCAGCGTTTTCGCGACATAACCGGTGGACCGTTTTTGGTCTACGGAATCGGCGGTGACTACCTCAACTATCTGTCACCGTTGGCCGAGTCGCTGGATATCCGCGCTCTGCTGGATTCATCCGAGACCAAGTGGGGGCAGCGCCTAGGTGAGCACGTAGTCAGTCCATACGATCCGCAGGCACATGCTGAATTGCCCATCGTCATCTGCTCCATCCGTTTTGCCGCGGACATCCGTAAGCACCTACTCAAACTTGGCATTGCAGAGCAGCGTCTTATCGGCCTGGATCGTATCTATGAAGGCTCCTGACTCCGTCCTCGCTGCGGATTTGAGCGGTATTCTTTGCGCACCGCTGCCATGGGAGGCACTGCATGGTCGGCATATCCTGGTTACCGGCGCCTCAGGTTTTATCGGAGGGCATGTAGTTGAAGCACTGGCCTCGCTCAATCGAAGCCAGCTCAAGGCGAACCTGCATGTCTATGCCCTGGCTCGAGATCTGGAAAAACTGCGTCAGCGCATGCCCTGGCTGGACATTCCTAGAGAAGTGACACCTCTGATCCAGGATGTTACCCAGCCCTGCGGCCTTGCTGCACATCTGGATTTCATTATCCATGCCGCCAGCCCTGCCAGCCCTAAGGACTATCTGCAACGGCCGGTCGATACCATTCGTGCCAATACCGATGGCACCCGGGCACTGCTTGAGCTGGCCCGGGACAAGCAGGCACGTTTTCTGTTTCTCAGCAGCGGCGCGGTATACGGCGACAATCCTTGGCAAACCGATGCGATCGCGGAAGGTGATTTTGGCCGAGAAGACCCATTGGCTCCACGGGCCTGCTACGGGGAGAGCAAGCGTTTGGCCGAAACGCTGTGCCAGGCCTACCACGTCCAATACGGCGTGGATGCTAGGATTGCACGGATTTCCCATTGCTATGGGCCGGGTATGCGGCTGGACGATGGCCGAGCGATCTCCGATCTGCTTGCCGATGTCCTTAACAACCGGGATATCCAGTTGGATTCCGATGGAAGCGCTTCGCGTCCTTTCTGCTATGTTTCCGATACCGTGCTCGGGTTGTTCCATATCCTGCTCCGAGGCGAAGCGGGCCATGCCTACAACGTCGGTGAAACGCAGGAAACCAGCATCTTGGAGTTGGCCGAAAAGTTGATTGCCTCAGCCGGCAAGGCAGGGCAGCTCATAGTCAGGCCGCAGGCGCGCAGTGGCCCTGCACCTGCCGTGAGAAACTCTGGGCATTTCAATATCGACAAGATTCGCGCTTTAGGGTGGGCGCCACTCACGCCTTTGGATGTGGGTTTGTCCCGACTCTTGCAGGCCAATACATGACCGCTCCCGATTCGCGTCCGACACTCATTGGTTACCTCCCCCCGCCCGAGGGCATTAGAAAGACAGGGGCTAACTACCAATATCATTCTCAATTCATCAATATTGGGGATATTGTTTACGCCCATGCCGGCGCTATGTTGACCTCAGGGCGTAATTTTGAAGCGTGGAACTTTCGGATGACCGCAGAAGAGGTCAATGAAAGATTTTCCAAGGTGATATTTTTCATTCCTTGCAGAATGGCGCCGCCTCCGTATGACCAGGATGGTTACCCTTATGCGTACGTCACGGACTTTATCAGGAAACTGAAGATTCCTTTTTTCAGCCTCGGCGAGTCTATTCAGGCCAGGGAGTACGAATATCAGTCCGGCTTCCACAAGCAGCTTTCTCCTGCTGTGGTTCGCTACCTAAGTGTGATCGCCGATAGGTCGCTGGTGGTTGGGACCCGCGGTTATTATTCAGCGGACGTGCTGAATAGTCTCGGGATCAAGAATGCCGTTCCTTTAGGCTGCCCATCCCTCTACCTGAATGGTCCTTCACTGCCGTCGTCTCTGCTAGAGGTGCCGCACAACCCTGAAAAGGTTACGGTGTGCTACTCGAACTATCAGGGCAATTGTCATAGCAGGATCGACGATTTTCTACGCCTGGCCAGTCAACACAATTATTACTATGTCGAGCAGGTCTTTGGCCTGCTTGCGCAGGCGCTTTATTATCCCGGGAAGGTCAACGGGGCTGATATCCATGCAGCGCGGCGGTTCTATAAAGATTTGGTGCCTGTGCTTGCTTTGCTGAGAAATAAACGTATTCGGTATTTTACAAACTATAGCCTGTGGAAGGAGTTTCTTGGCGCGATGGATTTTGTGTTTGGCGCCAGGATGCATGGCTTGACGCCAGCGCTGCATGCTGGAAAGCCTGCCATGTTCATTGCGCACGACTCAAGAGTCAGGGAAATGTGCGAATTTTTCTCATTGCCTTTTGTAGCCGAACATGATCTTCCTGCGGCGGTGGATATCAATTTCTTCTTGTCTCGCTGTGATTACTCCGGGACATTGCCGCGTTACCAGGATGCTTATTCCAGCTTTGTTCAGACGCTGCGCCATCTTGGGTTGGACGGAAATATCGGCGCTGACGGTTCAGTTATCGATCATTGGGAGCCTGAGCCGGACTCGCAAGTGGCGCGCGAGGAGCACGCCCCCCATTATTCATCTCAAGAAATATCCAATCTTGAACGGCAGCTTGCTATTTGCGCCGAGATTCCAGATGAGACCTTCGCAAAGCTTGCCCAGATCAAGGATATTTCTCAAGGTTGGTATCTTTCTCGGTTCAATAGTAGGACGGGCTAAGGCAGACTTATTGCCCTATATTTGCATTTTCGGCCCTGGCACCAGTTTGTGAAGTTCAAAGCAGATTCGATGGGTGCCGGCGTGATTGCAAGGCGGCTGAATGGCGGACACAGTGGGTGGCTATATATGAGAGCTTGTGAAATTTGTAGCGGAAGCCATCTGGAACAACTGCACCGTCAGCATTTTCTGTTTCCGGGGCTTTCCCAGGCAGTTCATTACGATGTGGTGGCCTGTCGCGACTGCGGTTTCGCCTACGCCAGCGACATTCCGGATCAGTCGGCACTCGATCAGTTCTATCAGAACGTCGAGCATCACCTGCATACCGACCTGCCGTCTGGATTGGCGCAAATTCATAGGCATTTCTTCCACTTCGTCCAGCAACATATAGACTTGGCAAGCGATGCTCGCATTCTCGATATCGGTTCGGGCATGGGGCATTTTCTTGCACATTTCAAACAGGCAGGCTTCCAGCGCTTACTTGGTATGGAACCCAGCCCGGCTGCAGCCAAGCTGGCGCACGAAATCTACGGAGTGGAGATCAGAAGCGCGACCATGGATGCTTTCATCACTGAAGAGCGCTTCCAGCTGATCAGTCTTTGCGGCGTGCTGGAGCATATTGCCGACCTGCGCAGCAGCGTGGCGAAGATTGCGGCGCTGCTGGCGAACGATGGCTATCTGTTCATCGCGGTTCCCGATGCCGAGGCCTTCGGCAAAACGCCGCCCGCTGAGCCCTTCCTCGAGTTTGCACTGGAACACATCAACTTCTTCAGTGCTGTCAGCCTGGACAATCTGCTGGCTGCCAACGGCTTCGAGAAAGTCACGGTCATCTCCCAGCACAACGATTTCTACGACAACCATTACCTTCTGTCTATGTACCGCAAGACGACCAACGCAGCGAAGCGTTTTACGGTTGATGCTGTGGCGGCTGCCAGCCTGCTCAGCTATATCGAGCTGTCGCGGCAGGTATTGAGCCCGGTGGAAACGCTGGCTGAGCAACTGGAGGCTAGTGCTGAGCCGGTGTTGATCTGGGGCGCTGGCGCGCTCACTAGCCGGTTGCTCTGCGATACCCGGCTGGGGAAGGCCAATATCTGCGGTATCGTCGACCGGAACAGGAATCTGCAGGGCAAAACACTGCTCGGTGTAACCATTACCGGCCCCGATGAGCTGGCGCAGCACCAGGGTGCTACGGTCTTCATTGCCAGTACCACTTACGCTGCAGAGATCCGTGACACACTGATCCAGCAACATGAGTGGCGCGGCAGAATCCTCAGCCTTGCAAACGGAGCCAGGTAATGCCGATGAACACGCTAACCCACATCCGTGCGGCCTACGAGGCCGGGGAATCTGCCAAGCAGGATTACATCGAAGCCATCCACGTACGGCATGCCAACCTGTTCGAGTACCCCGAGTTCATCGCCGGTACCGACGTGGAGTCTCTGCGCATCCTACCGGAGGGCGTCTTCGTCCGCTCTCGCTCGCAGCAGATCGAGTTGTTGCTGGCCCCTCAGGATCAGCATCTGGTGCCCTGCACCCTGATGAACTTCCGTGCCTATGAAACACTGGAAACCGAGTTCCTCAAAGCCATCACCCAGGAAAATGGGGTGATTCTGGACATCGGCGCCAACTGCGGCTGGTATGCTCTGGCGCTGGCTCGGCACTGCCCCTCGGCGCGGATTCATGCCTTCGAACCGATTCCGCATACCCATGAGATTCTCGAGCGCAACATCCACCACAACGGCTTGTTCAACATAGAGGCGCACCGGCTGGCCTTTTCGAACCAGCAGGCGACGCTGGAGTTTCTCTACACGCCCAATTGTTCCGGCGCCACTTCCCAGGTGCTGGCCGGGCAACCGGGTAGTAGAGAAAACCTGCAGAAGGTGTCCTGCCCGGCCACGACGCTGGATAGCTTCTGCACGCAGCATGAGTTGGTGCCGCAGATCATCAAATGCGATGTGGAGGGGGGGGAGTTGATGGTGATCCAAGGCGGCGAGGCAATGCTCGCTCGCCATAAGCCGGTGATTCTGATCGAGCTGTTGAGAAAGTGGGCTAGGCAGTTCGACTACCACCCCAACGAGGTGGTGGAACGGCTTGGTCGTATCGGCTATCAGACCTATACCCTGAGTAAGGAGGGACTGCATCCCTGCCCGGGCATCGACGAGCAAACCCAGGAAACCAATTTCGTCTTTGTGCACGAGGAGCAGCACCGTCGGATCTCCGGCCTGCTACGGTCCATGTCATGAGCCCAGCTATACCGCCGTTGACCGTTGCTCTGCTGACTTACAACCGACTGGACTACCTCAAGCAGTCTCTCGCTGCCGTGCTCGGTCAGAGCTTCGAGGATTTTGAGCTACTGGTTCTCGACAATGGCAGCAGTGACGGGACAGCGCAGTTCATTCTTGGGCTGCAGGATCCGCGAATCCGTTACGTCAGGAACTCCCGCAATATTTCCACCGTGGAGTTCAACTGCCGTTCGGCTTACCACCTCGCCCTAGGGCAACGGGTCATCGTCACCCATGACGATGACGTCATGGAGCAAGACATGCTGGAACGGCAGGTGCGCTTCATGGATCGCCACCCCGAGGTGCGGCTGGTGTGGACGCGGGTCAGCGACATTGATCAGGATGGTCATACACTGGCCGGGAGCAGCATTGTGCCTGACTCGGAGCGAATTTTTGCGCCCGGGGAATACATCAGCAGTTTCCTCAAAGAGCGGCTGTGGCCGATGCCAAGCGGCGTGATGCTGGAGCGCGCGATACTGCCCAGGCTGTATGCGGTACACGCGTGCCTCGGCGAGGCGGGGGCGCGCAAGAAAACCCTGGAGACGGCGGGCATCGAGGACGTGCTGATGCCAGCGCGCATCAATCGCCGGCATGCCATCGGCTACCTTGATCAGCCCTTGCTGCGCCGCCGGGTGCATACCCAGCAGTTCTCCCACGTGGCAAGTCTATCGCTCCCGGGGGTGGCCCTCTACCGAGAGCTGAAGCACATTGCCAGGGGGGTTCCCGGATTAGATGCAGAGGTTCTGCATTTCGATGCCTACACGTCTCGCTTCGCTATTCAGGAGGCTATTACGACCCAGGCGGGGAGGGCGATTAATAGAGGTGTTCTGAGGAAGATTGGTAAAACCGCCGCTAGCCAGCGAAGCAACATGGAGCTAGCTCCCGACGCTTTTCTGGCAGGCTTGCCTGTCTTCCTGCTGGCCCAGCTTCTGTCGCTGTGCCAACAGTCGTGCCGACTGGACAAGTTGTCGGCTTCCGGGCACACCAGTGCAACCCAGAAACTTCTGGCCTGGACGCGCAAAATCATCGAGACGCCAAGGTCGAGCATTCTGGAGGGCCTTGAGAGGCGCAGGATCATCATCTTTGGCAGTGCCTTCATCGCCGCGCTGTTGATTCTTGAGGCCGAGAAAAGCGGCTATCAGGTTGTTGCCTGTATCGACTCCAACCTCAACCGTCAGGGCAGAGAAATGCTGGGCGTATCTATCCAGCCCTTGGCTTGGATGGGTGAACAGGTGGAAGAGGGCGATGTCGTGATCATCAGTTCCGAGCGTGATCATGAACATTACATCGAAGCACTTATCCGCCAACATCTTAGGGCTGCGGCACGCATCGTGTCCTGGAAGGATTTGATGGAATATGCGTGACTCAGGGGATACATGCCAGGTGCCGACAGGCGCCTGTCGCTTGGCGCGAGCGAGCAACAATTTTGGGGAAGTGACCGCATGACGAATTGGACTTTGATCGCAGGTGGACGTTGCATCGGGCAACCTTGGCGAGTGCTGGTCGCCGGGTTTTGCCTGGACGCCCAGCAGTCATTTCTGCTGTCCGATACGGACTGGCAAGAATTACAGCGGCAATTGCCGCTGCAGCCGCTAGCGGCCTATGGCTCTGCCAACGGATTGGTGTTCGAGCGGGCTACCGATGTTGCCGAGCAGTGCGATGGTGTGCTGCTTATCGTCCACCTACGTCAAACCCAAGTGGTGTTCGACTTGCCATCAGCGGCACGGCGATATCTGCTACTACGTTCTTCCGAGCAATTGCCGGTAATGCAAGGGGATGCGTCGTTCAACAAAATTCTTATCCCTGCAAAGGGCGAGCCTGTCAGTAAAATACGGGTCCACGTTGATTATTTGAAACTTCCTGATTCTCACGAGTCCGACCTGGAGGAATGGCCAGTAACCCGAGATCCGCAAGAGCGCGACTACTCCCGGAACTATCATTGTTCGGCAGACTTCTGGCTTTACAAGGTAACCACCGCCATCGCCGATGATGTGTCTGCAGTAAGGCATATCGAACCTCTGCTGAGTATCGTTATCCCGACTTACAATTACGGGCGCTATCTCGGTGAATGTGTGCAGTCGGTGCTCGATCAGGGTGTGGAGAGTATCGAGATACTGGTGTTGGACAATGCCTCCACGGACGACACCTCTGAGGTAATGACTGCATTCGCAGGCAACCCGAAAGTGCGTTACATACGTAACCGATACAACTACGGGCCGGGCTACAACTGGCGCAATGGCCTGCGTATCGCTCAGGGGCGATACTTCACGTTTCTTTCGGCAGACGACTATTTCAATTCTGGCCATCTGTCCCGCCTGCTTCCCGTTCTGGAGCAGAATCCCCACGTCGCAGTTGGCTACACCAGTATTCGCTGGGTCGATGGCCAGGGGCAGGTGCTGAAACAACCTCGCCATCCGGGATACCGTAATGCGGATTACGTCGGAGGACGTAATGAAGTCGCCGACTTGTTGATACACGATCTTTACATGACGCCATCTGCGGTGATTTACCGCCGTGAGTCATTTTGTAAGACCTGGAATCCCGGCAATACCTATGGAGCCGGAGATTGGGAAATGGTCGTACAAATGGCTGAGCGTTACCCTGACTTCGCCTACATTGATATCCCTGGCGTCAGCTACCGCTGGCATGGAGCACAGGAGTCAAGCACCTTCTATGCATCCACCCAGCCATTGGAAGGGCATCTTGCGATAGTCGAGGGGGTTTTTGAGCGTAACGCACAATCCTTGATCAAGGGACGAGAGCTGGAGGTTTTAGGGCATATTGAAAGGCGAATGGAGCTATACCCTCAGGAGCGTGATAAACCATTGGGCGAACGCGCAAAGCTATTGAGCGAGCTGCTATATGCTCAAGCCATGCAAGGCGAGCATCCACTTTTTTCCATTATCCTCACGACCTACAACCGACCCGATTTGCTCAAGTATGCCTTGACCAGCATCGGTAAGCAGACCCTGGAAGACTTCGAAGTCATTCTTGTGAATGATCACGGTGAGGGTGTCGAGTCGCTCTTGGGGCAGTACCCCTTCTGTATTACCTATTTGCGTCAGGGCCGTAATACCGGTCCTGCTGCAGCGCGCAACGCAGCCCAGCGCTTGGCTCGTGGTCACTACCTTGTCTACCTGGATGATGATGACGCTTTTTTACCGGAGCACCTGCAGGTTCTCGCGAACGGGCTAAGGGAGCATCCGGGTCATGTGGTATACAGCGACGCCTTGTTCATTGCCGAGCGGCTTGAGCACGGAGTACGCCACGTCATCAATCAGGAAAGGCGTTATGCCCATGGCGATTACTCACGTGAACGTCTGCTGGTAGATAACTACATTCCGATCAATACCTTTGCCTGGCCCCGCTCCGTAGCCTCGGAGGTAGGCGAGTTCGACGAGACCTTGCCGGGACTGGAAGACTGGGACTTTCTGCTGCGCCTCGCCGCTCGTCTACCGTTCCACCACCTGCAGCAGGAGACAGTGCAGGTGCGCATGCGCGCTGAGGAATCCGCTCCCGCTCGCCGTTCTGAGCAGGCACTCAAGGACTATCCGGCGTTGTACCGGGAAATGTATCGACGTCACAGTGACACTGGCAATAATGCGGTGATTGTAGGTAGGACATTCCAGTTGCAGCGCCTGGGGTGTGACGCCGACATTCCCCGGCCCTTGCCAAGCATGCAGGCATGGCTGCAGAAGCGAACGTTGTCTCCTCCTCAAAAAAAATTGGTGGACGAGCGGCTTCAAGGACAAGGTGCGACGCCATCCTTCGGTGTCGTGATCCTTGACTTAGGCGGAGATAATAGAGCATCGGCGCGAACGCTCGCCTCTCTGCAGAGCGCACGCGAAAACTATGAAAAATTACAGGCGCTAGTGCTGACCTGTGGCGACGAAACCCTTGGCTCGTCCGCGTTAACTCAGGTTATTGCGGTAGGGGTTGATCAATGGATCGAAGCGCTTAATGAACTGCTGGCTACTTCATCTTTCGATTGGTGCATCCTAGTTCGCGCCGGTGATGAGCTGACCCCGTCGGGACTGATGATGGCGGGACTGGAGCTGCTGACCGCGCCGGATTGCCGTGCGATCTACTGCGATGAGATGTTCCGCCAGGACGGGCAGTTGGCCGCGGCTTTGCGGCCTGCCTTCAACCTCGACTATCTATTGAGTTTCCCGGCGGGAATGGCCAGGCACTGGCTGTTCCGTCGAGACGTGGTAGTGGCTGCCGGCGGCTTCGACCCTGCTTTCGAGCAGGCGGCAGAGCTGGAGCTGATTCTCAGACTGATCAATGAAGGTGGCCTCGATGGTCTGGGCCACGTGGCTGAACCCTTGGTGATCACGGAGGCTCCTGCACTTGCCGACAACGCTGCCGAGCAAAGGGTGATTACCCAGCATCTGCAGCAGCGCGGGTATCAGAATGCCTTGGTCAGCTCCAGCAAGCCTGGTCGCTACCAGATCGACTATGGGCATGGACAAGCTCCGCTGGTGTCCTTTCTGATTCTTCCCGGGGAGCGCCTCGAGCATCTGCAGCGTTGTGTGGAAAGCATTCTCGAAAATACCCGATACGCGAATTACGAGTTGCTGCTGATTCAGAGCTCTCTGCAGGCTGATGAGGTCGGTGCCTGGCTCAGTGCGCTGGCCTCGCTTGGCGAAGCGCGTATTCGGGTACTGCCTGCTGGGCAGGAGGTGCTGGTGCCTCAGGCGCTGCTCAATCAGGCTGCCGAGCAGGCGCATGGGGATTACCTGCTGTTGCTGTCGGCCGATACGGCTGCGATCAGCGAGGACTGGCTGGACGAGCTGGTCAATCACGCACAACGTCCGGAGGTGGCCTGCGTCGGCGCCAAGCTGCTGTCAGCAGACGGGAAAATCGCTCGAGCCAGCCTGATCCTCGGGCTCGAGGGTCCGGTGGGGCGGCCCTATGTCGGTGAGTCCCTGGATGCGCCGGGTTATATGCAACGCCTGCAGGTGGTGCAGAACAGCAGCGCCGTTGGGCATGAGTGCTTACTGGTTGCCAAGGCCGTGTTTCTGCAGTTGGGTGGGCTGAGCGAGGAGGGCATGCCGTGGCGCTATGCGGGTGTCGACCTCTGCCTGAAGGCGCGCCAGGCCGGTTATCTGACCGTGTGGACACCATTCTCGCAGTTGATGCTCGACCCGGTAGATAACACCCGAGGCACTACCGCCGAGCATGACGCCCTGTATGCCAGGTGGCTGCCTGTACTGGCCCGCGATCCCGCCTACAACCCAAATTTCTCCCTCTCGCAGCCGGGGGGCTTCAAGCTGGCCGACACGGCGTTGTCATGGCGGCCCCTGTCGTCATGGAAGCCAGTACCCACCGTGCTGGCCCATCCGTCCGACAACTATGGCTCAGGGCACTATCGAGTGATTCAACCATTTAGCGCCTTGCAACAGGCCGGGTTGATCGATGGAGGGCTATCCCCGGGACTGATGCACGTGACGGATCTGGAGCGCTACGACCCGGATGTGATCATTTTGCAGAAGCAGATCGGCGATGATCGCTTCGATGCGATGCGTCGTATGCAGGCTTTTTCGCGCGCGCTCAAGGTCTATGAACTCGACGATTACCTGCCTAATCTGCCGGTAAAAAGCATCCACCGGGCGCAGATGCCCAAGGACATCTTGAAGTCCATGCGTCGCGGCCTGGGGTACGTGGACCGTTTTGTCGTGTCGACTCAGGCCCTGGCCGATGCCTGCAGCGGCTTGCACGGCGATATCCGGGTGATCGAGAACTGCTTGCCGCCTACCTGGTGGAAAGGGCTTGCCACCCCGCGAAGCAGGTCCGGGAAACCCAGGGTGGGCTGGGCAGGGGGTATTGGGCATACCGGCGACCTGGAAATGATTGCCGATGTCGTGCTGGCCCTGGCCGATGAAGTCGACTGGGTGTTCATGGGCATGTGTCCCGAGAAGCTGCGGCCTGCCGTCAAGGAGGTTCACGAGGGTGTCGATATCAGTGTCTACCCGCGAGCATTGGCAGCATTGAACCTGGATCTGGCGGTGGCGCCCCTGGAAGAAAACCTGTTCAACGAGTGCAAGAGCAATCTGCGCCTGCTGGAGTACGGGGCCTGTGGGTTTGCCGTGGTTTGCAGTGACGTGCGCAGCTATCAGGGAAACCTGCCGGTGACCCGAGTGAAGAATCGTTATCGGGACTGGATGGAAGCCATAAGAATGCATGTGGCCGATCGGGATGCAATGGCGCGCGCCGGTGAAGCATTGCACTCGCAGGTCATGCGTGACTGGATGCTGGAGGGCGACAACCTGGTGGCTTGGAAGCGCGCCTGGTTGCCTGACTGAGGTGTCGACGTCCTGGCGTGGTTTTACTGGCGGGCTTTCTATTGATGGGCTCAAGGAATCAAGGCAAGTGCCGATACGCTATTCAGGAAGAAGTTGAAGGATCATGGCTCCAGGGTTGTCAAGGGAGTCGCAAAAAAATTCAACTTCTCTCCTAAAGCTTCGCAGAGTCAGGTCGATAAAGAGTATGAAAGCGAACTCAATGTTGCCTGAGCATTGCAGGCCAGAGTCGCAAGCCCAGGCAAACAGTTAGTGTCCGATGGAGGACAAACATCATGGCTTTGACCGTAAACACCAACATTGCGTCGTTGAACACTCAGCGCAACCTGAACACCTCGTCCAACGCGCTCAACACCTCCCTGCAGCGTCTGTCGACCGGTTCGCGCATCAACAGTGCCAAAGACGATGCGGCTGGCCTGCAAATCGCCAACCGTCTGACCAGCCAGGTCAACGGCCTGAACGTGGCGGTGAAGAACTCCAACGACGGCATCTCCATGGCGCAGACCGCTGAAGGTGCCTTGCAGCAGTCGACCACCATCCTGCAGCGTATGCGTGACCTGTCCCTGCAATCGGCCAACGGTTCGAACAGCGAAGGCGAGCGTAAAGCACTGAACTCGGAAGTGACCGAGCTCAAGAAAGAACTGAACCGTATCTCTAACACCACCACCTTCGGTGGCAAGAAACTGCTGGATGGCAACTTCGGTACCACCACCTTCCAGGTTGGTAGCGCCGCCAACGAAACCATCAGCGTGAAGATCGACGAAATGAGCACTTCGTCGCTGAAAGGCAAGTACTACGAGGGCAGCTTGGCTGCTGCCGCTGGCACTGCCAGCGCTTCGGGCACTGTTACCGTTGCTGGCACTGTAAACGGTACTGCTTTCTCGGTTGATGTAGCTATCGCCAGCGGCTCAACTGCAGTGCAGGTTAGCCAGTCGGTTGCCACCGCCATCAACGATGCCAACATCGGTGTAGGTGCGTTCGTCGACAGTACAGGCAAAACTACACTGGTCTCTGGTCAGAACAGTGCCGGTACCGCGAACGCACTGTCTGCACTGAGTGTAAGTGGCACGGTCGCTGGGGTTACAACCAACCCGGCGTACACTGCGGCCACAGCTGTCACTGAAGAAGAAATGACCAACATCGACGTCAGCACCGTGCAAGGTGCCCAGGAGTCG
This sequence comes from Pseudomonas sp. URMO17WK12:I2, assembly GCF_003253735.1. Taxonomy (GTDB): domain Bacteria; phylum Pseudomonadota; class Gammaproteobacteria; order Pseudomonadales; family Pseudomonadaceae; genus Aquipseudomonas. The sequence continues at coordinate 231,885 of NZ_QKYW01000005.1, forward strand.
GTCATCGTTATCGACCAGGCGATCTCGGCGATCGACAAGCAACGTGCCGACCTCGGTGCTGTGCAGAACCGCTTCGAGAACACCATTGGTAACCTGCAGAACATCGCAGAGAACGTTTCGGCTGCACGTGGTCGGATTCAGGATACGGACTTCGCGGCAGAAACTGCGAACCTGACCAAGAACCAGATCCTGCAACAGGCCGGTACCGCGATCCTGTCCCAGGCCAACCAGCTGCCGCAGGCGGTGCTCAGTCTCCTGCAGTAAGCCAAATCGGCTAGGCTGCTCTAAACTCCGGGGGGAAGTGCATAGCGCTTCTCCCCGTTTTGCCTTGCGAGGTAAAAGAAATGGATATCGCAGTAAACAGTTTGTCGCCGGTGCTGGCCAAACCTACGGGTTCGCCTGTCTCCGGTGCTTATGTCAGAACGGGGAATTCTGCTGAGGCCGGTAATGATAAGCCTGCTGCAAGTCAGAGTCAGGCCCCGGAAGATTCTGAGCAGATTTACGAGCAGGTGGACAACGCTGTCACGTCCATCCAGAGTTTTGTGCAGAACATCCGACGTGACCTGAATTTCAGTGTTGATGATTCAAGTGGCAGGGTTGTGGTCAAGGTGACCGATCGCGCTTCCGGCGATGTGATTCGTCAATTGCCTTCCGAAGAGGCCTTGCGCCTGGCGGAAAGCCTGGAAGAAGTGCGAAGCCTGCTGTTCAAGGCCGAAGCCTGACATGGCGCGGTTTTTGAATATGAACCACAGGATTGCAGAAACTTGCGCAGGAACGTCAACATCGTGACGGAGTAGAATTTATGGCTATTGGTGGAATTCAGACGGGCATCAACTCAGGGTTGCCGATCGGTGAGCTGGTCAAGGCAATGGTCGATGCGGAAAAGGCACCCAAGGAAGCGCAGCTGGCGCGCCTGTCGAGTTCGACTACCGTCAAGCTGACCGGTCTGGGCAAGCTCAACACTGCGCTTGGCGAGTTTCAGACCGCGCTGAAGGATCTCAATAGCCCGGCACTGTTCGAGAAGCGCACCGCCACATCCTCCAATACCAGTGCACTGACGGCCACTGCCGGAAAAACGGCATCGGCTGGCAACTACCAGGTTGAGGTGAAGAGCCTGGCTTCAGCCAGTAAGGTCGCGACCAAGGCCCTGGACGGTACCTTCCAGAGTGGCGGCAGTGACGAGGTACTGAGCGTCAAGCTTGGTGACGGCGGCACCGCTGTCGACGTGAAGATCACTGCAGGTTCTGACCTGGCCAGCATTCGTGATCAGCTCAATACCGCGCTCAAGGACAAGGGCGTAACCGTCAGCACTATCAACGATCCTGCCACTGGCAAGTCTCGCCTAGTATTCAGTGGCAATCAGACTGGCGACGGCAAGGACGTCATCGTGTCCGGCAGCGGTGATCTGGCCGCGCTCAGCGTCGATGGTCGGACTAAGCTTGATCCCGCCGATACTCAGGGCGCTGGCTACATCGTCCAGGCGACCAATGCTCAGTTCTCCATCGATGGCCTGGCGCTCAGCAGCCCCACCAATACGGTCAAGGGGGCGATTGCCGATGTCGATTTCGACTTGCTCGCCACCACCGAGAGCGGCAAGCCTCTGACCCTCAAGGTCGGTGAGGATAACGCCGGTGTCAAAGCGGGTATCAAGAAGTTCGTCGAGGCCTACAACAAGCTGATCACTACCACCAATGATCTGACTCGAGTCACCAAGGTTGGCGAGGATGGTACTCCGCTGGTTGGAGGGTTGGTTGGTGACTCGACAGTGCGAAATCTGGTTGGCGGTGTTCGCAACGAATTGGTGAACCCCGTTGGTGGCGATGGTGTGAGGGTGCTTGCAGATCTGGGCATCACAACCCAGAAGGACGGCACCCTGAAAATCGAGGACACCAAGCTCGATGCGGCGTTGAAAGACAACTTCGATGCCGTCGGTTCGTTTTTCCTGGGTGATACCGGTTTGATGAAGCGTCTGGATGGGCAGGTGGCGTCCTACAGCCAGACCGGTGGGATCCTTTCCCAACGCATGTCGGCGCTGCAGTCCACCGATGCCGACATAAAGAAACAGACCGAGGATCTCAAACTGCGGGTCGACAGCATGCAGAAGCGATTGCTCGCCCAGTTCAACGCGATGGACTCTCTGGTCGGTCAGTTGAACGGTACCAGCAATCAGCTGCAGAACACGCTGTCCAATCTACCTGGCGTCGTGAGGAAGAATAATTAAATGAGCGATCCCATCGATACCTACAAGAGCGTCAAGACCAGCCAGGTAGTGACGCCTTACCAGGCGGTAAACCTCCTGCTGGACGGAGCCATCGAGCGAATCTCCCTGGCGCTTCTCGCCCAGCAACAGCAGAACCCCGGTCTACGCGGGGAGGCGGTCAGCGGCACGATCTCCATCATCGCGGTGTTGCAGTCGAGCCTGGACAAGGATCTCGGCGGTGAGCTGGCGCAGAATCTCGACAATCTGTACGACTACATCAACCGTCGCCTGGTTGGTGTAGCGCTCGACGATACGCCCCGCCGATTGGAAGAGGTGCAGGAGCTGCTGACGCAGATCCGCGATGCCTGGAAAGCCATCGGTCCTGAGGTCGAACCTGGCGGCGAGTGAGCGGCCCGGCGCCTACGGATGACCGTGATGCGCCGCTAGCAAATCGATTGTCGCCATAAGCGGGGCTTGCGCCTAGCTTTGCTTATGGTGTGCGCCGCTCGCACCGTCTGTCGCGGTGCCCATAGCGACATTGATGATTAATCTTCCCTAAAGCTCAGACTCTTCGTGCCGATACATAAAGTATTCCCGCTGTACACTGGAGTACATCTGCATGAATGCCATGGCCGCTATGCGTCAGTATCAAAACGTCAACACTCAGGCTCAGGCTGTGGATGCAAGCCCGCATCGCTTGATTCAGATGCTGATGGAAGGTGGCCTCACTCGCCTTGCGCAGGCGCGCGGTGCCATGGAGCGCGGGCAGTTTGCGATGAAGGGTGAGTTGATCGGCAAGGCCATTGGTATCATTGGTGGCCTGCGCGCTGGCTTGAACCTCGAAGAAGGCGGGGAGCTGGCGGAGAATCTGGACAACCTCTACGACTACATGAGCCGCCGTTTGCTGGAGGCTAACCTGAAGAATAGCGTCGAGCCGCTCGATGAAGTGGCAGACTTGCTGCGCAACGTGAAGACCGGCTGGGATGCAATCGCCCAGTAGTCGGCATGCTGGAAAGGAGTTTTCCATGAATACATCTGTTCAGCGTCTCCAGAATACCGGTACGGCCATGCGCCAAGCATTGTCCACCCAGGACTGGTCGGCCATTGGCGAACTGGATCTGCAGTGTCGGCAGGCTGTCGAAGATGCCATGGTGGATGCTGCCGGCGACGATGGCGCGTTGCGTGAGCGCATGCAGGAGCTGCTGGATCTCTACAAGGATCTGGTCGGTGCGTGTCAGGCTGAGCGGCAACGGCTGGCCAACGAACTGGTGCAATTCAACCAGTCACAGCAGGGTGCCAAGGTTTATCAGCTTTTTGGCTAAGTGGCTTAGCAAACCCACCTGACTGTGCTGGGTTGCTCCATTGAGCGTTGCGCCTTTTTCCTCCGCTCTCGAATTCTCGAGAGCCTGCCCCCAGTGGGCACAGCTACCTTCTTGTAAATATTCACGTCATAAAATTGACTAAGCGCCAATAATTTACTTTACTGCTGGCTATATGCCGGCGCTTTGGTGGCCGGTGGCTTTTTCTTTGTGGGCCGAACAATTATGTGGCGTGAAACCAAGCTTCTGCTAATCGACGACAACCTTGAACGTCGCCGTGACCTGTCGGTGATTCTCAATTTTCTCGGGGAAGATCATCTCGCGTGTGGCAGCGGCGACTGGCGCAAGGTGGTCGAGCAGATCGATTCCAGCAGAAGCATCCTGGGTGTTCTGCTTGGCGAGGTACAGCTCAAGGGCGGTGCATTGGATCTGCTCAAGGAGTTTGCCGCCTGGGACGAGTACCTGCCCGTGCTGATGCTGCACGAACACGCCACTCATGAGTGGCCGGAAGAGTTCCGCCGTCGCGTCTTGGCGACTCTGGAAATGCCGCCCAGTTACAACAAGCTGCTTGATTCCCTGCATCGTGCCCAGGTCTATCGCGAGATGTATGACCAGGCCCGCGAGCGCGGCCGGCAGCGTGAGCCCAACCTGTTCCGCAGCCTGGTCGGCACCAGCCGCGCCATCCAGCAGGTCAGGCAGATGATGCAGCAGGTCGCCGATACCGAAGCCAGCGTGCTGATTCTGGGTGAGTCGGGGACCGGCAAGGAAGTGGTGGCGCGCAACCTGCACTACCACTCCAAGCGACGCGAAGCGCCTTTTGTGCCGGTCAACTGCGGCGCCATTCCTGCCGAGTTGCTGGAGAGCGAATTGTTCGGCCATGAGAAGGGCGCCTTCACTGGCGCCATCACCACCCGTGCCGGTCGCTTCGAATTGGCCAACGGCGGCACGCTGTTTCTCGACGAGATCGGTGATATGCCGCTGCCCATGCAGGTCAAGCTGCTGCGGGTCCTGCAGGAGCGCACTTTCGAGCGCGTGGGCAGCAACAAGACCCAGAATGCCGATGTGCGCATCATTGCGGCTACCCACAAGAACCTCGAGAGCATGATCGAGGGCGGCAGCTTTCGTGAGGATCTGTACTACCGCCTCAACGTGTTCCCCATCGAGATGGCGCCGCTGCGTGAGCGCATCGAAGATATTCCGCTGCTGATGAACGAGCTGATCTCGCGCATGGAGCATGAGAAGCGCGGCTCGATCCGCTTCAACTCCGCAGCGATCATGTCGCTGTGCCGCCATGACTGGGCGGGCAACGTTCGTGAGCTGGCCAACCTGGTCGAGCGCATGGCGATCATGCATCCCTATGGGGTGATCGGCGTGGGCGAGCTGCCGAAGAAATTCCGCCACGTTGACGATGAAGACGAGCAGCTGGCGGCCAGCCTGCGTGATGAACTGGATGAACGTGCGGTGCTGACCTCGCCGACACCATCGGCGATGTCGCCGGCGATGCTGCCGGCTGAGGGTCTGGATCTCAAGGATTACCTCGGTAATCTGGAGCAGGGGCTTATCCAGCAGGCACTGGATGATGCCGGTGGTATCGTGGCCCGCGCTGCCGAGCGCCTGCGCATTCGCCGCACTACGCTGGTCGAGAAGATGCGCAAGTACGGCATGAGTCGCCGTGAAGACGAGGCAGGCGACGACTGAGTCGCCTGGCCTGCGTGCTGAAGGGTGGGCGCCAGCCCACCAGTTCCCTCCCCTGATAACGCCGCTCCAACAGTCAGTTGATTGACGATCTGCTGTCCAGTAAATCTCTATAAGTTTGAAAATAAAGGTATTTATTTTCGGGCATGAGTATTGCTAACTCTCTGCTAAATGATCGCCTTCTGACGGCTCGCCCAGCGAGAGAGTGCAATGAAACCAAGCCCGCAACGCCCTGTTCCTTTGCATACCTCGTCGCCGGTACAGGCAGAGCGTGGGGATCTGGAGCAGTCGCTGGCCTTGTTCGAGCAGATGTCGAGCCGGCTGGGTAGCTCCTACAGTCTCCTGGAAAATCGCGTCAATGAACTGACTGGGCAGCTGGCCCAGGTCAGCGAGCAGCGCGTGCAGGAGTTGAACGAAAAGGAGCGTCTGGCCCATCGCCTGCAAAGCCTGCTGGATCTGCTGCCCGGTGGCGTGGTGGTCATCGATGGCCATGGCGTGGTTCGCGAAGCCAACCCTGTCGCGCGGGACATGCTCGGCGAGCCGCTTCTGGGGCGTCTGTGGCGTGACGTGATCGCGCAGCGTTTTGCCCCTCGGCGCGATGACGGTCATGAGATTTCCCTGGCCGATGGCCGGCGGCTGTCGATTTCCACCCGCTCGCTGCAAGGCGAGCCGGGGCAGTTGGTATTGCTGACCGACCTGACGGAAACCCGTCGCTTGCAGGATCAGCTGTCACGGCATGAGCGGCTGAGCGCCATGGGGCGGATGGTCGCATCCCTGGCTCACCAGGTTCGTACACCGTTGTCGGCAGCGCTGCTGTATGCCAGTCACCTGACCGAGCAGGTCTTGCCGGCCGAGCAGCAGCAGCGCTTTGCCGGGCGCCTGAAGGAGCGGTTGCATGAGCTCGAGCACCAGGTGCGCGACATGCTGGTGTTCGCCCGTGGCGAGCTGCCGCTACCCGATCGACTCAATCCTGTTCAGCTGTTCGACGCGCTCAGGCATGCCGGTGACTCGCAGGTGCAGGGCGTCAATGTTCGCTGGCAGTGCGACGTGCGGCGTGGCGAGCTGGTCTGCAACCGCGACACGTTGGTGGGGGCGCTGCTGAATCTGGTCGAGAATTCGATCCAGGCGGCGGGGCAGGGGGTGCGCCTCAAGGTGCATGCCTACCGCCGTGGCTCCACCTTGCGCCTGTGTATCAGTGATAACGGTCCTGGTATCGACGCCCTTACGCTGGCACGCCTGGGCGAGCCGTTTTTCACCACGAAAGCCACCGGTACCGGTCTCGGGCTGGCGGTGGTCAAGGCTGTTGCCCGTGCTCATCAAGGCGAGTTGCAGCTGCGTTCACGGCCAGGTCGCGGTACCTGTGCCTTGTTGATTCTGCCGCTGATCATCTCGGCGCATCCCACTATTCAGGAGTGACCCATGGCTGCCAAAGTCCTGCTGGTTGAAGACGATCGTGCGCTGCGCGAAGCCCTGGCTGACACCCTGGAACTCGGTGGCCACGATTACCGCGCTGTCGACTGCGCCGAGGCAGCGCTGCTCGCCATTGGCCAGGAACCGTTCGGCCTGGTGGTCAGCGACGTGAACATGCCGGGCATGGATGGTCACCAGTTGTTATGTGCCATTCGGGAGCGGCAGCCGCAGTTGCCGGTGCTGCTGATGACGGCTTTCGGCGCTGTCGAGCGCGCCGTCGAGGCGATGCGCCGTGGCGCAGCCGATTACCTGGTCAAGCCATTCGAGCCCAGGACTCTGCTTGCGCTGGTGGCGCGCCATGCGCTCGGGCGGGCCAGCGAGTTGGAGCAGGACGGCCCGGTGGCCTGTGAGCCGGCCAGCTTGCAGCTACTCGAGTTGGCGGCGCGGGTCGCTCGCAGCGATTCCACCGTGCTGATCACCGGCGAGTCTGGAACCGGCAAGGAAGTGCTGGCGCGTTATCTTCATCAGCAGTCTTCGCGGGCCAGGGGGCCGTTTATCGCCATCAACTGTGCGGCGATCCCGGACAACATGCTGGAGGCCACCCTGTTCGGCCACGAGAAGGGCGCCTTCACGGGCGCCGTTGCCAGTGCGCCGGGCAAGTTCGAACTGGCCGAGGGCGGTACCATCCTGCTTGATGAGATCTCCGAAATGCCGCTCGGCCTACAGGCCAAGCTGCTGCGTGTGCTGCAGGAGCGCGAGGTGGAACGGGTCGGTGCCCGCAAGCCCATCAGCCTGGATATCCGTGTGCTGGCGACCAGTAACCGGGACCTGGCGGCAGAGGTCGCGGCGGGGCGTTTTCGTGAAGACCTGTTCTATCGCCTTTCGGTTTTCCCCCTGGCCTGGCGACCGCTGCGTGAGCGTCCGGCGGATATCCTGCCCCTGGCCGAGCGGCTGCTGGCCAAGTATGTGAAGAAGATGAACCTGGCACCGCTGCGCCTTTCGGCCCAGGCGGTTGCCTGCCTGACCAGCCACGCCTGGCCGGGTAACGTGCGCGAGTTGGACAACGCCATCCAGCGCGCGGTCATTCTCCAGCAAAACGGTGTTATCGAACCCAACGACCTTTGCCTGACCGCGCCGATCGGTTTTGCTCAACCGAGTGTGCAACCCGCACTGGCAGTGGTGCCAAGCATGACGATGCCGGTTGTGCCGGAGTCCAGTGTGGCGGATGGTGCATTGGGCGAAGACCTGCGGCGCCGCGAATATCAGGTGATCATCGATATCCTGCGCGCCGAGCGCGGGCGTCGCAAAGAGGCGGCCGAGCGGCTGGGCATCAGCCCGCGAACCCTGCGCTACAAGCTGGCACAGATGCGTGATGCCGGAATGGATGTCGAGGCTTATCTGTACGCCAGCTGAATAGCGGGTAGCCCGGGTTGAGCGAAGCGATACCCGGAGCAAGCAGCGCTTCGCGGGCATGGCCCGCTCCCACAAGGCTGCTGAGTCCGTAGGATGGGTCGGGCCGCGTAGGTGAAACCCATCAAATTGGCGGGTGTGGATTTCCCTCGGTACTACGGATTGCACGGGTTTCGAGGGGCAATAAAAACCCCGGCCTATTGACCGGGTTTCTTGAGTTTGGCTCCGCGACCTGGACTCGACAGCGCAGCTGAACGCGCTTCAGCGCGGCCCCGAAGGGGTGAGCGCAGCGAATAACCTGGGACGCAGTCCCTGGTGAGAGTCCGGCGGATACAAAAAAGCCCCGGCTTAACCGAGGCTTTCGAATTTGGCTCCGCGACCTGGACTCGACAGCGCAGCTGAACGCGCTTCAGCGCGGCCCCGAAGGGGGGAGCGCAGCGAATAACCTGGGACGCAGTCCCTGGTGAGAGTCCGGCGGATACAAAAAAGCCCCGGCTTAACCAAGGCTTTCGAATTTGGCTCCGCGACCTGGACTCGAACCAGGGACCCAATGATTAACAGTCATTTGCTCTACCGACTGAGCTATCGCGGAACGACGACGCGTATCCTACTGATTACGAAGGGGAAGTCAAGCATCTGCCGACTTCCCCTGGCAACTTAGAGAACGGCGGCAATCGCCTTGGTCACCACCGGCAGGTTACGCGTGTTCAGGGCGGCCACGCAGATGCGGCCGGTGCCGACGGCGTAGATGCCGAACTCGCTACGCAGGCGCTCGACCTGTTCGGTGGTCAGGCCCGAGTAGGAGAACATGCCGCGTTGCTGCGCGACGAAGCCGAAGTCGCGCTTGGCGTTCAGGTCAGCCAACTGTTCGACCATGGCCAGGCGCATGGTGCGGATGCGATCACGCATTTCGCCCAGCTCGGTTTCCCACATCACCCGCAGCTCGGGGTTGTTGAGCACGGCCGCGACCACGCTGGCGCCATGGGTCGGCGGGTTGGAGTAGTTGGTGCGGATCACCCGCTTGACCTGGGACAGCACGCGGCTGCCTTCTTCCTGGTCGCCAACGACGATGCTCAGGGCACCGACGCGTTCGCCATACAGCGAGAACGACTTGGAGAACGAGCTGGAGACGAAGAAGGTCAGGCCAGATTGGGCGAACAAACGTACTGCCGCGGCGTCTTCTTCAATACCGTCGCCAAAACCCTGGTAGGCGATGTCGAGGAAGGGCACATGCTCGCGTTCGCGCACGATTTCCAGCACCGCTTGCCAGTCTTCGGGCGTCAGGTCGACGCCGGTCGGGTTGTGGCAGCAGGCGTGCAGCACAACGACGGAACGAGCCGGCAGGTTCTTCAGGTCTTCGAGCAGGCCGCCACGGTTCACGCCGTTGCTGAAGGCGTCGTAGTAGCGGTAGTTGCGTACCGGGAAACCGGCGGCTTCGAACAGCGCGCGGTGGTTCTCCCAGCTCGGGTCGCTGATCGCCACGGTGGCGTCGGGCAGCAGGCGCTTGAGGAAGTCCGCGCCGGTCTTCAGGGCACCGGTGCCGCCAATGGCCTGGGTGGTGATCACGCGGCCTTGCTGGATCAGCGGCGAGTCGTTGCCCAGCAGCAGCTTCTGCACGGCCTGATCGTAGGCGGCAATGCCTTCGATCGGCAGGTAGCCACGGGGCGCGCGTGCGGCGGTGAGCGCCGCTTCCGCTTCGACCACGGCGCGCAGCAGCGGGATGCGACCTTCTTCGTTGGTGTAGACACCCACGCCAAGGTTGACCTTGTCAGGGCGTTTATCGGCGTTGAATGCTTCGTTGAGGCCCAGGATGGGATCGCGCGGAGCCATTTCGACGGCGGAGAACAGACTCATGGGGGCGGCAGCTCTGTGGTGAGGTGAGTATCGAGCAACCCGGCAACTGGATTAGGGGTTGCGCAAGCGGGCCGTTAGTATAGCGGCCCATATTCGGTGTCGCGACAGCGTACATCAGGTATGACGCACGTGTTGTCGTGGCGTCACAGCCTTTGCAGAGGTATTTATGTCCGAGTTCCAACTGGTCACCCGTTTCGAGCCCGCCGGCGACCAGCCCGAAGCGATCCGGCAGATGATCGAGGGCCTTGAAGCCGGGCTTTCGCACCAGACGCTGCTCGGTGTGACGGGCTCCGGCAAAACCTTCAGCGTGGCCAACGTGATCGCCAAGCTGCAGCGCCCGACCCTGGTACTGGCGCCGAACAAGACCCTGGCGGCGCAGCTGTACGGTGAGTTCAAGTCGTTCTTTCCGCACAATGCGGTGGAGTACTTCGTTTCCTACTACGACTACTACCAGCCCGAGGCCTACGTGCCGTCGTCGGACACCTTCATCGAGAAGGACGCCTCGATCAACGACCACATCGAGCAGATGCGTTTGTCGGCGACCAAGGCGCTGATCGAGCGCAAGGACGTCATCGTGGTCTGCACCGTGTCGTCGATCTACGGCCTGGGCAGCCCCGAGGAGTACCTGAAAATGGTGCTGCACCTCGACCGTGGCGACAAAATGGATCAGCGCGATCTGTTGCGCCGCCTGGCCGAACTGCAATACACCCGTAACGACATGGACTTCGCCCGCGCGACCTTCCGGGTGCGTGGCGACGTGATCGATATCTTCCCGGCCGAATCCGATCTGGAAGCCATCCGCGTCGAGTTGTTCGATGATGAAGTGGAAAATATCAGCGCCTTCGATCCGCTGACCGGTGAGGTGCTGCAACGCCTGCCGCGGTTTACCTTCTACCCCAAGAGCCACTACGTAACGCCGCGCGACACGCTGCTCGAGGCCATGGAGAAGATCAAGGTCGAGCTCCAGGAGCGCCTGGATTACCTGCGCGGCGCCAACAAGCTGGTGGAAGCGCAGCGCTTGGAACAGCGCACGCGCTTCGATCTGGAGATGATTCTCGAGCTGGGTTACTGCAATGGCATCGAGAACTACTCGCGCTACCTGTCTGGCCGCCCCTCGGGGGCGCCGCCACCCACGCTTTACGATTACCTGCCGGCCGAAGCGTTGCTGGTGATCGACGAGTCCCACGTCAGCGTGCCGCAGGTCGGCGCCATGTACAAAGGTGACCGCTCGCGCAAGGAAACCCTGGTCGAGTACGGCTTCCGCCTGCCGTCGGCGCTAGACAACCGGCCCATGCGTTTCGAGGAGTGGGAGGGCGCCTGCCCGCAGACTATCTTCGTTTCCGCCACGCCCGGCCCTTACGAGGCCGAGCATGCGGGCCGGGTGATCGAGCAGGTGGTGCGGCCCACCGGCCTTGTCGACCCCGAGGTCGAGGTGCGCCCTGCACGTACCCAGGTCGATGACCTGCTCTCGGAAATCAACAAGCGCGTGGCCCTTGAGCAGCGCGTGCTGGTCACCACCTTGACCAAACGCATGGCCGAGGATTTGACCGATTATCTCGGTGATCACGGCGTCAAGGTGCGCTACCTGCACTCCGACATCGATACCGTGGAGCGGGTGGAGATCATCCGTGACCTGCGCATCGGCACCTTCGACGTGCTGGTCGGCATCAACCTGCTGCGCGAGGGCCTGGACATGCCCGAGGTCGCCCTGGTGGCGATTCTCGATGCCGACAAGGAAGGCTTCCTGCGCAGCGAACGGTCGCTGATCCAGACCATCGGCCGCGCGGCGCGTAACCTCAACGGGCACGCGATTCTCTACGCCGATCGCATCACCGGCTCGATGGAGCGGGCCATTGGCGAGACCGAGCGCCGTCGCGAGAAACAACTGGCCTTCAACGAGGCCAACGGCATCGTGCCCAAGGGCGTGTTCAAGGACGTCAAGGATATTCTCGAGGGTGCCGTGGTGCCGGGTGCGCGTAGCAAGAAGCGCAAGGGCATGGCCAAGGCCGCCGAAGACAATGCCCGCTACGAAGCGGAGCTGCGCTCGCCCGCGGAAATCACCAAACGCATCCGTCAGCTCGAGGAGAAGATGTACCAGCTGGCGCGAGATCTCGAGTTCGAGGCGGCGGCGCAGATGCGTGACGAAATCCAGAAGCTGCGTGACCGGTTGTTGGCGGTATGAGTGCAGCAGGTCACCCCAAGGTCTACCTGGCCGGTTTCGACGTGTTCAGGGAGGATGCCGTCGAGCGGGGCGAGTACCTCAAACGGTTGTGTCGTGCCCAGGGGGTCGAAGGGCTCTATCCGTTCGATAACGAGGTGCCCGAAGGCCTGGCGGCCGCCGAGCGGGCGGCGCAGATCTGTCAGCTCAACCTGGCAATGATCCGCGCCGCTGATGCCGTGCTGGCCAACCTCGACCCCTTTCGCGGTTTCGAACCGGATTCCGGCACCGCATTCGAGGTGGGAGCGGCAGTGGCCCTCGGCAAGCCGGTGTGGGCGTACTTCCAGCCCCGGGGAAGCATGCGCCAGTGGTTGTCCGGCGATGAAGCCGGCCGTGATGCCGAAGGCTATTTCATCGAGGATTTCGGCCTGCCACGCAACCTGATGCTCGCCTGCTCCTGGGCCGGCTGCAGCGCCAGCGTGGAGGAGGGCGTCGCTGCCCTGCGTCGCTATCTGGATGGCGTCTCTGGCGCCTGATGCTACGCGGCACTGGTCAGCGGTAGTCCTCCTGGTTAGCTGGAGCCAGCCGGGGCTGGCCTGTTAATATTCGCACCCTTCGCTTTTCTCGCGTCATCCATGGCGCTTGCGCCGGTCGCTCATGCTACCGCTCGCAAGCCTGGCCTACGCCATTTTCAGTCTTACTTGCTCGGGACTACCCATGACCACCGTTCGCACTCGTATCGCCCCGTCGCCCACTGGCGACCCTCACGTCGGCACTGCCTATATCGCGCTGTTCAACCTGTGCTTCGCCAGGCAGCACGGCGGCGAGTTCATCCTGCGTATCGAGGATACCGATCAGGTCCGTTCGACCCGCGAATCCGAGCAGCAGATCTATGACGCGCTGCGCTGGCTGGGCATCGAATGGAACGAAGGCCCCGATGTGGGTGGTCCATACGGTCCGTATCGGCAGAGCGAGCGGGGCGAGATCTACCGCAAGTACGCCCTGGAGCTGGTCGAGAAAGGCCATGCCTTCTACTGCTTCTGCACCCCGGAAGAGCTCGAACAGATGCGTGCCGAGCAGATCGCCCGCGGCGAGACGCCGCGTTATGACGGCCGTGGCCTGCTGCTATCCGAAGAGGAGGTGCAGCGTCGTCTGGCTGCAGGCGAGCCCCATGTGATTCGCATGAAGGTGCCGAGCGAAGGCATCTGTGTGGTGCCGGACATGCTGCGCGGTGACGTGGAAATCCCGTGGGATCGCATGGACATGCAGGTGCTGATGAAGACCGATGGCCTGCCGACCTACTTCCTGGCCAACGTGGTCGACGACCACCTGATGAAGATCACCCACGTGCTGCGCGGCGAGGAATGGCTGCCGTCGGCGCCCAAGCTGATCCTGCTGTACGAATACTTCGGCTGGGAAAAGCCGCAGCTGTGCTACATGCCGCTGCTGCGTAACCCGGACAAGAGCAAGTTGTCCAAGCGCAAGAACCCGACCTCGATCACCTTCTACGAGCGCATGGGCTTCCTGCCCCAGGCGATGCTCAACTACCTGGGCCGCATGGGCTGGTCGATGCCCGATGAGCGCGAGAAATTCACCCTCGACGAGATGATCGCCAACTTCGACGTGCAGCGGGTTTCCCTGGGCGGGCCGATCTTCGACCTGGAGAAGCTGTCTTGGCTCAACGGCCAGTGGATGCGCGAACTGAGCGTCGAGGAATTTGCCGCCGGTGTGCAGAAGTGGGCCTTCAACAGCGACTACCTGATGCAGATCGCGCCGCACGTGCAGGGCCGGGTGGAAACCTTCAGCCAGATCGCGCCGCTAGCCGGTTTCTTCTTTGCCGGTGGCGTGCAGCCGGACAAGGCGCTGTTCGCCCACAAGAAGCTTTCCGACGATCAGGTGCGTCAGCTCATGCAGTTGATCCTCTGGAAGCTCGAAGCGCTGCGCCAGTGGGAGAAGGAGCGCATCACCGCTTGCATCCAGGCAGTGGTCGAGCACCTGGAGCTGAAGCTGCGTGATGCCATGCCGCTGATGTTCGCCGCCGTCACGGGCCAGGCCAGCTCGGTGTCGGTGCTCGATGCCATGGAAATTCTCGGCCCGGATCTCACCCGTTTCCGTCTACGCCAGGCCATCGAATTGCTGGGTGGCGTGTCGAAGAAAGAGAACAAGGAGTGGGAAAAGCTTCTGGCCAGCATCAACTGATCGGAGCCGGTTTCCAGGCCGCCGGTCGCCGTGGCGGGCTGGCAGCCCAGGGTTTGCGTTAAGTGTTTGTTATGTCAGCGAAAAAAAATTAGCCGCCGACTAATTTTTTGTTGACAGGGTGAGGGGGCGCACTTAACATGCGCCCCGTCCTCGAGATGGGGCTATAGCTCAGCTGGGAGAGCGCTTGCATGGCATGCAAGAGGTCGACGGTTCGATCCCGTCTAGCTCCACCAATCTCGGATGCCACAACCGGTTCTTCGGAACAGGTTGAGTTGTAAAGAAGGGCATTTGCGTCCCCTTCGTCTAGTGGCCTAGGACACCGCCCTTTCACGGCGGTAACAGGGGTTCGAGTCCCCTAGGGGACGCCATTATTTCCAGCTGCAGCGCCTTGGTGCTGCAGCCAGACCGCAAGGTTCTGGGGCTATAGCTCAGCTGGGAGAGCGCTTGCATGGCATGCAAGAGGTCGACGGTTCGATCCCGTCTAGCTCCACCAATCCACGACAGGCCAGCCTAGCGCTGGCCTTGTTCTTCGAAGGTTTCGTCCCCTTCGTCTAGTGGCCTAGGACACCGCCCTTTCACGGCGGTAACAGGGGTTCGAGTCCCCTAGGGGACGCCATTTTTGCCCGCTCTGCGGGATTTTTAAGGGTCACTTCTCACGAAGTGGCCCTTTTGTTTTTGTGCGCTCGAAAACTACCGGCTGCCGGCGTATGCGCTGATGCGACTTGCGTTACGGCGGACAAAGCCCCTAAGGTCGAGCCCATTCTGATCGATGCAGGAGCCGCTTGCATGAACCCGACTATCAACGCCGCATGGCGCGCGCATGCGCTGGAGCGTCAGTCATGAATTGGGACCGTCCGGATCCGTTCACCATCGAGCTGGCGGTGGGTAGCGAGGATATCGACGGCCTCGGGCATGCCAACAACGCGGTTTACGTGACCTGGCTGGAGCGCTGTGCCTGGCGGCATTCGCAGTCGCTGGGGCTGGATCTGGTCGAGTACCGGCGCCTCGATCGCGCCATGGCGGTGGTGCGTCACGAGATCGACTACCTGAGCAGCGCCTACGAAGGCCAGGAACTGGTCATGGGAACCTGGATCGTCGAGTCCGACCAGCGCTTGAAGATGGATCGCTGCTTCCAACTGATACGCCCGCAGGATGGCACCACGTTGCTGCGTGCACGCACCACCTTCGTCTGTATCGAGCTGTCCAGCGGGCGACCCAAGCGCATGCCGGCCGAGTTCGTCGAGGGCTATGGCAAGGCGTTGCTACCCGCCTGATGCATCATGGCTGCGGGGCGAGAAACAGCTTCTGTTCTTCGTAAACGGCTTGGTAGCTTCGCACCTCACCAGGCTGTAGCAGGATCGACTGGCTGCTCGCCAGCTCTACCTGGGCGCAGAAACCTTCCCGTGAGGGCGTGAGGACGACGGTCCTTTCGCCGCTGGGCACGTCCAGCGTGACGCTCTCACCGGCTGGTAGTGCCACCACCAATTGCTCGTCGACGCGCAGCTGCAGGTCGCAGGCGTTGGGCGCGTTGCGGTCGCGGCTGACGATCAGTTTGGCGGTGGCCGCCGGGTCGATGGGTACGCCCTCGGAGATGGGCGTCACGGCAAAGCTCGCCGTGCTGATCAGCAGCAGGGCGAGCGGTGCGCCGGGCAGGCTAAGTCGGCTCATGGTCATTCCAGATCGGCATTCGGTAAAGCAATGGACTGCCCGCGATGGCAGGTGTTCAGCTGCCGCGGCGCTGGGCTGAGGCGAGTCGCGCCGCTACACTACGCGCCGCCTTTCACCGGCATGCAGATGCCGCCACTATCTTTTCGAGAGTATCGCCATGCAGATCGCCCTGGCGCCCATGGAGGGGCTGGTCGATGAAATCCTCCGCGACGTGCTGACCCGGGTTGGCGGCATCGACTGGTGCGTGACCGAGTTCATCCGCGTCACCGACCGCGTGTTGCCCAGGTCGACCTATCGCAAGCTGGCGCCGGAGCTGTTCGATGGCGCCAGAACCGCGGCCGGCACGCCACTACGGGTACAGCTGCTCGGCTCGGATCCCAAGTGCCTGGGTGACAACGCTGCGTATGCCTGTGTGCTCGGTGCGCCGGTGATCGACCTGAATTTTGGCTGCCCGGCCAAGACGGTGAACAAGTCCCGTGGCGGGGCGGTGTTGCTCAAGGAGCCCGAGCTGTTGCACGCCATCGTGCGTGAGGTGCGCCGTAGCGTGCCTTTGAGCATTCCGGTGACAGCCAAGATGCGCCTGGGCTTCGACCACAAGGATCTGGCGCTGGACTGCGCACGGGCGCTGGCCGAAGGTGGCGCCGCGCAGATCGTCGTGCATGCGCGCACCAAGGTCGAAGGTTACAAGCCCCCGGCTCATTGGGAATGGGTGGCGCGGGTGCAGGAAGCGGTTGCCGTGCCGGTGTATGCCAATGGCGATATCTGGTCGCTGGACGACTGGCGGCGTTGCCGTGAAGTGAGCGGCGCGCAAAACTTCATGCTCGGCCGTGGCGTGGTGGCGCAGCCCGACCTGGCCCGGCAGATAGCGGCGGCAAAGGCCGGCCAGGATGCCGGGGTGATGACCTGGGAGGCGCTGCAGCCGCTGCTGGCCGAGTTCTGGCTGCAGGCACGCCGCAAGATTTCGCCGCGTTACGCGCCAGGGCGGCTCAAGCAGTGGCTGGCGATGCTCACCCGTACTTATCCGCAGGCAGTCGAACTGTTCGCCCTGGTGCGTCGCGAGACCAACTGCGAGGCTATCGACGCGCTGCTCGGCGTGAGTGTTACCCCGGCGGACTTGCAGCGGCTGCATGCGCAAGTGGTCGCTGACGAGGCATTCAGCGACCGCCGCTGACGTCCAGTAGTGAGCCGGTGGTGTAGGAAGCCCGTTCGCCCGCCAGCCATATGATGGCTTCCGCCACTTCTTCGGCGCGCCCGCCGCGCCCCAGTGGAATGCTGGCCGCCACGCGCGCCACCCGTTGTGGCTCGCCGCCGCTGGCATGAATCTCGGTGTCGATCACTCCAGGGCGCACGGCGTTGACGCGGATGCCATCGTCGGCGAGTTCCTTGGCCAGGCCCACCGTCATGCTGTCGACCGCGCCCTTGGCCGCAGCGTAATCGGTGTACTCCCCCGGCGCGCCGAGCCGCGCGGCAATCGACGACACATTGATGATCGCGCCACCGCGGCCACCCTGGCGGGTAGACATGCGCGCTATCGCTTCGCGGCTGCACAGGAAGCTGCCATACACGTTGGTGGCGAAGACCCGCTGCCAGCGCTCCAGGCTCATCCGTTCCAGGCGCATCTGCTGCTCCAGCATGCCGGCATTGTTGACCAGCACGTCCAGGCGCCCCAGGCGTTCATCGATGTTGGCGAATAGCCGGCGAACCTGGGCTTCGTCGGCGACATCGGCCTGCACCGCCAGGGCCTCGCCGCCCAAGGTGATGATCGACTCGACGAGCGCTTCGGCGGCTTCACGATTGCGCTGGTAATTGACTATCACGCGGTAGCCTTGCCCGGCGGCGAGCCTCGCCGTGGCTGCGCCGATGCCACGACTGGCGCCGGTAATCAACATCACCTTGCTCATCGAAAAATCTCCTTTTCAGGCCCTTGAATTTTTTTCGGGTATCCACATTTTTACCACCGTGGGATGCCGAAGCCGGGTCCCGCACCTTATCACTCGCTGACTATTCAGGAGATTTACCATGAGCACTGCATTTTCCATGACCCCGCTGTTCCGTCAGTCCATTGGCTTCGACCGTTTCAACGACCTGTTCGAATCGGCGATGCGCAACGAGACGAGCAGCAGCTACCCGCCCTACAACGTCGAGAAGCATGCCGACGACCAGTACCGGATCGTCATCGCTGCCGCTGGATTCCAGGATGAAGATCTGGATCTGCAGGTCGA
Organism: Pseudomonas sp. URMO17WK12:I2; assembly: GCF_003253735.1. GTDB lineage: Bacteria > Pseudomonadota > Gammaproteobacteria > Pseudomonadales > Pseudomonadaceae > Aquipseudomonas. Next base: position 250,020 of record NZ_QKYW01000005.1, read on the forward strand.
GCGCGGCGTGCTGACCGTGACCGGCGGCAAGCGTGCGGGCAATGGCAACGGTGACAACGTCACCTACCTCTATCAGGGCATCGCTCAGCGTTCGTTCAAGCTGTCGTTCCGTCTGGCCGATCATATCGAGGTCAAGAGCGCCAGCCTGGTGAACGGCCTGCTCAACATCGAGCTGGAGCGTCATGTGCCGGAAGAGGCCAAGGCCAAGCGCATCCCGATCGGGGCGGCACGTCCGGCGCTGGAGAACTGATCTCCCGCACCGGTACACCGGAAAAGGCGCCCTCGCGGCGCCTTTTCTGTTTCAGTGTGGCAAGCGCTGGTCGCCGTGGCTAAGCAGGGCGCGGAACGCCGGCAGCGGCTGGGGGCGGCTGAACAGGTAGCCCTGGTAGCAGTTGCAGCCCTGGCTCTGCAGGAAGTCCAGCTGGCTCTGCTGCTCGACGCCTTCGGCAATCACCTCCAGGCCCAGACTGAGGCCGAGGGCCACCACCGCGCGGATGATTTCCGCATCGCTCGGGTTGCTGGTGGCATCACGCACGAACGACTGGTCGATCTTCAGCACGTCCACCGGCAGGCGCTTGAGGTAGGTCAGCGACGAGTAGCCGGTACCGAAATCGTCCATCGCGAAGCTGACGCCCAGCTTGCGCAGGCGGTTCATCTTGGCAATGGTGTCGTCGATATCCTCGATGACGATGCCCTCTGTGATTTCCAGCTTGAGCATGCCCTTGGGCAGCCTGTTCTGGCGCAGGCAATGCTCGACGCGCTCGACGAAGTCGCCCTGGCGGAACTGCCGCGTGCTGATGTTCACGCACAGGCTGAAACGCTCGTCGATGATGCCTTCTTCCAGTAGCTGGGCGCAGGCGTGGCAGGCTTCGACCATCACCCAGGCGCCGACCTCGAGGATCAGCCCGCTTTCCTCCAGCACATGGATGAACAGCGCCGGCGATTGCTGGCCCAGTGTCGGATGGGCCCAGCGCAACAGCGCTTCGGCGCCGATGATCTGATCGGTGCGAGCATCCACCTGAGCCTGGAAATACAGTTCGAATTCACCGCGGCTCAGGGCCGTGCGCAGCTCGTTCTCCAAACGCAGGCGTTCGCTGGCGGCGTGCTGCATGGAGTTGTGGAACAGCTGGATGGCGTTGCGGCCCGAGTCCTTGGCGCGATACAGGGCGATGTCGGCGCGCTTGAGCAGATCGGCCGGCGTCTGGCCGTGATCGGGAATCAGTGCGATGCCGATGCTCGGGGTGACCTGCAGGCGATGACCCTCCAGCAGCATGGGGTCACTGAGAAGAATGCGCAGCTTCTCGGCGGCCTGGCCGGCGTGGCTGATGACCTCTTCCAGCGTGCCCTCGAGGCCGGTCAGCAGCACCACGAACTCGTCGCCGCCCAGGCGCGCCACGGTGTCTTCCTCGCGCACGCTGACTTCCAGGCGCGCGGTAATCAGCTTGAGCACCGCATCGCCGAACGGATGGCCGAGCGAGTCGTTGATGTGCTTGAAGTGGTCGAGATCGAGGAACAGCAGCGCACCGCGCAGGCCGTGGCGCTGCAGCAGGGCGATCTGCTGGGTCAGGCGATCCATCAGCAGGGCGCGGTTGGGCAGGCTGGTCAGCGGGTCGTGATAGGCCAGGTGCTGGATCTGTTGCTGGGCGGCCTTGAGTTCGCTGATGTCGCGGGCGGTGACCAGCAGGCATTGGGTATTGTCCAGTTCGATCGGTTCGAACGAGATCTCCACCTCCAGGTGCTTGCCGTGGCGGTCGCGACCACTCATCTCGACGCGCTGGATATGGCCTTGCTCGCGCAGGGTGGCGAGCAGCAGGTGACGTTGTTGATCGTCGGGCCAGATACCTACTTCGGTCGAGGTGCGGCCAATGACTTCCTCGGCGCTGTAGCCGGTGAGGCGGGTGAAACCGTCGTTGATCTCGATATAGCGGCCGGTGTCGCGGGTAGTGATGGTGATCGCGTCCGGGCTGGAGTGGAAGGCCTTGTAGAACTTCTCCTGGCTGGCCTTGAGCGCCGACTCGGCGCGCTGCTGCTCGGTGATGTCGCGAAACTTGCTGAGCATGCAGGGCTGGCCGGCGAGCTCCAGGCGCCGGCAGGATACGATACAGCTCATCAGCTGGCCCTGCGGGTCGTGCAGGTCGATGCGCTCGTCGGTAAGGTCGGTGCCGCTGCGGATCTTGGCACGCAGTGGCGAATCTGCCGGCAGCGCCTGCCAGGGCGCGAGCTTGAAGATATTGCGCCCGCTGACTTCCGCCGGGCGCCAGCCGAAGGCCTGGGTGAACGCCGGGTTGACTTCCAGAATGCGCCCCTCGGGCAGAGTGGTCACGCAGATCGGGTCGGGGCTGGCCTGGAATACCATGGCGAACTTGCGTTCCGAGGCCTGCAGGCGCTGCTCGCGCAGGGTGCGTTCGCTGGTGTCGATCATGATGCCGGTCATGCGCATCGGCTGGCCCTGGGCATCACGGTGCAGTTTGGCAGTGCTCTCCAGGTAGTGGGTCTGGCCGTTGGCGTGCACCGTGCGGTAGGTCACCTGGGAGTCCTGGCCGTTATCGGGCAGCAGGTCGCGATAGGCCTGGCGCAGCGCCTGGCGGTCCTGCATGGGCACATGGGCAAAAAAGTCCGGGAAGGGGCCCTGGAAGGGCGCTTCCGGCAGCCCATGAAGAGCGGCAGCGCGCGGCGAGGCGAACATGGTGTCGCTGGGAATGTGCCAGTCCCAGGTGCCCAGGTCGGCCGATTCGAGGGCCATACGCAGGCGCTCCTGGCTGTCGGCCAGGGCCTGTTCCTGCTTGCGCTGGCGGGTAATGTCGCGCACCACGCCGAACATCCGCTGCTGACCCGCTTCGCCGGCCTGCAGGCTGCCGGTAATCTCTATCCAGCGCAGGCTGCCGTCCGGCAAGTGAATGCGATGACGGATCGGCTCGGCGGTGGGCGAGCCATCGATGACTGCCTGAAACATGCGCAGCACTTCGCCGCGCTCTTCCTCGGGAATCAGCCCTATATAGTCGACCGGCGCGCTGAGCGGTCGTGTCGGGTCGAGGCCGAACACCTTCTGGGCGCCGCGTGACCAGCTCACCTCGCCACTTTCGATGTTCCAGAACCAGGCCCCGAGCCCTGCGCCGTTGAGGGCTGCCAGCAGATGCTGGCTGTCGTGCCAGGTTTTTTCGAACTCGGCGGGATCAAGCACCGGTACGTGGGGCAATGGTGGGCGTTTGTCGTTGGTGTTGCCCATTGACCCTTCCTCTACATAAGCCTGGCCAGAATCGTGGCCCGGCTATCGGCAGGTACGCCGAATGAATACCGGCCAATGGCCGGTATGGGTGCCACGTTAGCTGTTGCCTTAGCGCTAAAGCAAGCTGTCGCGCTGGTCGTCGAGCAGTTGCATGAAGGCCCTGGCGGCATTCGACAGGGTACGCTCGGTATGCACGATATAGCCCAGCTGGCGCGACAACTGGATGCCGGGCAACGGCAGGCGGGAAACCTGCTCGTCGAGCATGGTGCGCGGCAGCACGCTCCAGGCCAGGCCGATGGAGACCATCATCTTGATGGTCTCCAGGTAGTTGGTGCTCATGGCAATGTTGGGCGTCAGGTCCTCGGCTTCGAACAGGCGCTGCACGATATGGTGGGTAAAGGTGTTGCCGCCGGGAAACACCGCCGGGTGCAGGGCGACATCGGCGAGCGTCACGCCCGTGCCCTGAGCCAGGGGGTGCTCGGGGGCGGTGACGAAGTCCAGCGGGTCATTCCATACCGGCACGGCGCGCACCGGGTCGCGGGTGTCCGGTGCCAGGGTGATCACCGCCAGTTCGGCGCGGCCGTGGAACACCTCGTCATAGGCCACCTCCGAGTCGAGAAACTGAATATCCAGCGCCACCTGCGGGTGCGCGCGGGTAAAGGCGCGCAGCAGCGGCGGCAAGCGGTGCAGGCCGATATGGTGGCTGGTTGCGAGGGTCAGCCGGCCGGTGATCTCGCCATTGAGGTTGGTCAGCGCCCGGCGGGTGTCTTCCAGCACGTTGAGGATCTGGTAGGCGCGCGGCAGCAGGGCGCGGCCGGCCTCGGTCAGGCTTACCTCGCGACCCAGCCGGTCGAACAGGCGCACACGTAGTTGCTGTTCGAGGCTGGCGATGCGCTTGCTCACCGCCGGCTGGGTCAGGTGCAGACGTATGGCGGCCTCGGAAAAGCTGCCGAGTTCGGCGATGGCGATAAAGGCGTTGAGGGTGGCGAGATCCATGGGGCTTCCAGTAGCGATCCGGGTGGCTTGTCGCGCGATGCTATATCAATTCCGTTTGGGAATCTTCTGGATGAAAAATATGAATTTGAGTTATTCGCTACCGAGGCATAGCATTCTCCCCATAAGCGAAGGGGCTATTGCTCCGGCATAGAAATAAAGATGAGGAACAGGCTGATGGTTGGCAAGACGCTCTACGACAAGTTGTGGGAAATGCACGAAGTGAAGCGACGCGACGATGGCTCGTCGCTGATCTACATCGACCGCCACATTCTTCACGAAGTGACGTCGCCCCAGGCCTTCGAAGGCCTGCGCCTGGCCGGGCGCAAGCCGTGGCGTATCGACGCCAACATCGCCACGCCGGATCACAACGTGCCGACCACCCGCGCCGAGCGCCTCGGTGGCCTGGACGCCATCGCCGATGAAGTCTCGCGTATTCAGGTCAAGACCCTGGACGAGAACTGCGACGATTTCGGCATTCTCGAATTCAAGATGAACGACGTGCGCCAGGGCATTGTTCACGTGGTCGGCCCGGAGCAGGGCGCCACCTTGCCAGGCATGACCGTGGTCTGCGGCGACTCGCACACCTCTACGCATGGTGCATTTGGCGCGCTGGCCCATGGCATCGGCACTTCCGAGGTCGAGCACGTGCTCGCCACCCAGTGCCTGGTCGCCAAGAAAATGAAGAACATGCAGGTACGGGTCGAAGGCAAGCTGCCGTTCGGCGTGACTGCCAAGGACATCGTGCTCGCGGTGATCGGCAAGATCGGCACCGCTGGCGGTAACGGCCATGCCATGGAGTTCGCCGGCAGCGCGATCCGTGACCTGTCCCTCGAAGGGCGCATGACCATCTGCAACATGTCCATCGAAGCCGGTGCCCGGGTTGGCCTGGTGGCGGTCGACGAGAAAACCATCGCCTACGTCGAAGGCCGTCCGTATTCGCCGAAGGGCGCGGACTGGCAAAAAGCCGTGGCCGTATGGCGTGACTTGGTTTCCGATGCCGACGCGCATTTCGACACTGTCGTCGAGCTGCGTGCCGAAGACATCAAGCCGCAGGTCAGCTGGGGTACCTCGCCCGAGATGGTCTTGGCCGTCGACCAGAACGTGCCGGACCCGGCCCGTGAAAGCGACCCGGTGAAGAAGGATTCGATCACCCGCGCCCTCAAGTACATGGGCCTTGCCGCCAACCAGCCGATCACCGATATCAAGCTTGATCGCGTGTTCATCGGCTCATGCACCAATTCGCGCATCGAAGATCTGCGCGCCGCCGCTGAAGTGGCCAAGGGGCGTAAGGTCGCCAGTACCGTCAAGCAGGCGCTGGTGGTGCCGGGCTCCGGTCTGGTCAAGGCCCAGGCGGAAAGCGAAGGGCTGGACAAGATCTTCATCGAGGCCGGTTTCGAATGGCGTGAACCCGGCTGTTCCATGTGCCTGGCGATGAATCCGGACAAGCTTGGCAGCGGCGAGCATTGCGCCTCCACCTCCAACCGCAACTTCGAAGGCCGCCAGGGCGCCGGTGGACGTACCCACCTGGTGAGCCCGGCCATGGCTGCCGCTGCAGCGGTCACCGGTCGCTTCATCGACGTTCGCGAATTGATCCAGGCCTGAGGAACACGACATGACACCTTTTACCCAACACACCGGCCTGGTCGCTCCGCTCGATCGCGCCAACGTCGATACCGACCAGATCATCCCCAAGCAATTTCTGAAGTCGATCAAGCGCACCGGTTTCGGCCCGAACCTGTTCGACGAGTGGCGTTACCTGGATGTCGGGCAGCCGAACCAGGACAACTCCAAGCGCCCGATCAACAAGGATTTCGTGCTCAACTTTCCGCGTTATCAGGGCGCCAGCGTGTTGCTGGCCCGTGAAAACTTCGGTTGTGGTTCGAGCCGCGAGCATGCGCCCTGGGCGCTGGACGAGTACGGCTTCCGCACCGTGATCGCGCCGAGCTTCGCCGATATCTTCTTCAACAATAGTTTCAAGAACGGCCTGTTGCCGATCGTGCTGGCCGAACAAGAAGTCGATGCGCTGTTCGAGCAGGCCGAGGCCACCGAGGGTTACCAGCTGACCGTCGATCTCGCCGCGCAGACCGTCACCCGCCCCGATGGCGTGCAGTACCGCTTCGAAGTCGATGCCTTTCGCAAGCACTGCCTGCTCAACGGCCTCGATGATATTGGCCTGACCCTGCAGGACGCCGACGCGATCCGCGCGTTCGAAGTCGGCTATCAGCAGCGTCACCCGTGGTTGTTCGGTGCCATCAAGTAAATCTGCCGCGCCCCACGCGTTGGTGCGAAAGATAAGGTTACGTGTTATCAGCGGATGGGCCCGTCGTGCCTTGACCCCGTCGAAGCAGGCGCCGAACATGGCGCCCCTTTCGGCAGGGTGATGGCCGCGGGCCTGTTCGGGTTTTCACAGGTCGCACACGGCAAGGCCGGCGCCCCGAACGTAATGAAGGAAAATGTATGAGCAAGCAGATTCTGGTTCTCCCCGGCGACGGTATCGGTCCTGAAATCATGGCCGAAGCGGTCAAGGTGCTGCGTCTGGCCAACGACAAGTTCGCGCTGGACGTCGAACTGTCGTTCGACGAATTGGGTGGCGCTGCGGTGGACAAATACGGTGTGCCCTTGGCAGACGAAACCCTGGAGCGCGCACGCGCTGCCGATGCCGTACTGCTTGGCGCAGTGGGTGGGCCGAAGTGGGACAAGATCGACCCGGCCATTCGTCCCGAGCGCGGCCTGCTGAAGATCCGCTCGCAGCTCGGCCTGTTCGCCAACCTGCGTCCGGCCATCCTTTACCCGCAGCTGGCCGACGCTTCGTCGCTCAAGCCGGAGGTGGTGTCGGGTCTGGATATCCTGATCGTCCGTGAGCTGACTGGCGGTATCTACTTCGGTCAGCCGCGCGAAACCAAGGTGCTCGATAACGGCGAGCGCATGGCTTACGACACGCTGCCCTACAGCGAGAGCGAGATTCGCCGCATCGCCAAGGTCGGTTTCGACATGGCCATGGTACGCAACAAGAAGCTGTGCTCGGTGGACAAGGCCAACGTGCTGGCTTCCAGCCAGCTGTGGCGCGCCGTGGTCGAAGAAGTGGCCAAGGATTACCCGGATGTCGAGCTGAGCCACATGTACGTCGACAACGCGGCCATGCAGTTGGTGCGTGCGCCCAAGCAGTTCGACGTGATGGTCACCGACAACATGTTCGGCGACATCCTCTCCGACGAAGCCTCGATGCTCACCGGCTCCATCGGTATGCTGCCGTCCGCCTCCCTGGACGCCAACAACAAGGGCATGTACGAGCCATGTCATGGTTCGGCGCCGGATATCGCCGGGCAGGGCATCGCCAACCCCCTGGCGACCATTCTGTCGGTGTCCATGATGCTGCGTTACAGCTTCAACCAGGTCGCTGCGGCCGATGCGATTGAACTGGCGGTCAGCAAGGTGCTGGATCAAGGCCTGCGCACCGGCGACATCCACTCGGCGGGTACGACCAAGGTCGGCACGGCAGCAATGGGTGATGCGGTAGTCGAAGCGCTGCGTAGTCTGTAATCTTCCAGGCCGCCGGGAATTGGCGGCGGTCTGTTCATATAGGTGTAGTGGTTATGAAACGTGTAGGTCTTATCGGTTGGCGTGGCATGGTCGGTTCCGTGCTCATGCAGCGCATGCTGGAAGAACAGGATTTCGATCTGATCGAGCCGGTGTTCTTCACCACCTCCAATGTCGGTGGCCAAGGCCCGGCCATTGGCAAGGAAACCGAGGCACTCAAGGATGCTTACAGCATCGACGAGCTCAAAGGCCTGGACGTGATTCTCACCTGTCAGGGCGGCGACTACACCAGCGAAGTCTTCCCGAAGCTGCGTGAAGCGGGCTGGAAGGGTTACTGGATCGATGCGGCGTCCTCGCTGCGCATGGCCGACGACGCGGTGATCGTGCTCGATCCGGTCAACCGCAAAGTCATCGACCACGCGCTGGATGCCGGCACCAAGAATTACATCGGCGGCAACTGCACCGTCAGCCTGATGCTGATGGCCCTCGGCGGTCTGTACGAAGCCGGCCTGGTCGAGTGGATGAGCGCCATGACCTACCAGGCGGCGTCCGGTGCTGGCGCGCAGAACATGCGTGAGCTGATCAAGCAGATGGGCGCCATCAACGCCACCGTGGCCGATGAACTGGCCGACCCGGCCAGCGCCATTCTCGACATCGACCGCAAGGTGGCCGAAGCCATGCGCGGCGACGCCTTCCCGGTCGACAACTTCGGCGTGCCGTTGGCCGGCAGCCTGATCCCCTACATCGACAAGGAGCTGCCTAACGGCCAGAGCCGTGAAGAGTGGAAGGCCCAGGCGGAAACCAACAAGATTCTCGGTCGTTTCAAGAACCCGATTCCGGTCGATGGCATCTGCGTGCGCATCGGCGCCATGCGTTGCCACAGCCAGGCGCTGACCATCAAGCTCAACAAGGACGTGCCGCTGACCGATATCGAAGGCTTGATCAGCCAGCACAATCCCTGGGTCAAGCTGGTGCCGAACCATCGCGAGGCCAGCATCCGTGAACTCGGCCCGACTGCCGTCACCGGCACCCTGAGCGTACCGGTCGGCCGTCTGCGCAAACTGAACATGGGCTCGCAGTACCTGGGCGCCTTCACCGTGGGCGACCAGCTGCTGTGGGGCGCGGCCGAGCCGCTGCGCCGTATGCTGCGCATCCTGCTGGAGCGTTGATTCACAAGCGGCGCGCTGCGCTAGGGGGCGGGTAGAGGGTGATCGCTTGCGATTGCCGTCGCCCGCCCCTTTGCTTTTCGGTAGAGTGCCGGGTCTGTTTCAGCTATCGAGCATCAGGCTCCCTTCATGACTTCTACCTTTGCTATCGCCATCGTCGGTGCCACCGGCAGTGTTGGCGAAACCCTGCTGCAAATTCTCGAAGAGCGCGACTTCCCGATCAGTGATCTGCATCTGCTGGCCAGCAACGAGTCGGCCGGCCGTACGCTGGCCTACAGAGGTCGCAACCTGCGGGTGCGCACGGTAGACGGCTTCGATTTTCGTAGCGTGCAACTGGTGTTCTTCGCGGCCGACCCATCGGTGACCCTGGCGCATGCCGAGGCGGTGCGCAAGGCAGGCTGTTCGCTGATCGATGTAACAGGCGCGTTGCCAGATAAGGTGGCGCCGCGTGTGGTGCCGGAAGTCAACGGAGCTACGATCCGCGGTGAGGCACCTTTCGCCGTGACCAGCCCGTCCTCGGTGGCCGTTGCCGTAAGCCTGGTGCTTGGCGCGCTGGGCGAACAGGTGCAGCTGCGCAGGCTGGTGATCGATGCTGGGCTGGCGGTCTCCAGCCGTGGGCGTGAGGGTGTTTCCGAACTGGCGCGGCAAACCGCCGAGCTGCTCAACGGTCGTTCTCTCGAGCCTCGTCTGTTCGATCGGCAGATGGCGTTCAACGTGCTCGCCCAGGTTGACGAACCGGATGCCGAAGGCCATGGTCGCCTGGAGCGCCGCACCAACGCGGACATCAAGGCGTTGTTCGCTGACCAGGCGCTGAATGTCACCGTCAGTTGCCATCAGGTACCGGTATTTTTCGGCGATAGTTTGAGTGTCACCCTGCAGGCGTCTACACCTGTAGAGCTGGACAAGGTGATTGCCACCCTGGACGCCGCGGCGGGCATCGAACTGGTGGAGGCCGGTGATTACCCCACGGTTATCGGTGATGCCGTCGGCCAGGATGAAGTCTACGTAGGCCGCGTCCGCCGGGGGATTGATGATCCCTGTGAGCTCAGTTTGTGGATTGTGTCTGATAATGTGCGAAAAGGTGCTGCTTTGAACGCGGTGCAACTGGCCGAGTTATTGATAAAACACCATCTGTAAAAGATACTTATCCGGAAGTCTGCATATCTATTCGAGCTTGGCAAATACTGAGCGCGCTGATCGTTGGCTGGGGGGCCTGAAAAGGGGCAGCCACCGATCATCTATCCTCTCGTCTTGCGAGAGCAGTTAACACAAAGGAAAAGGCTATGGTTCGGGTTCGTAAACTGGTGCTGGCTATCGCTGCGGCGACGGCGCTGTCTTCCGGTATGGCGCATGCGCTGGGGGTCGGCGAGCTGACACTGCAGTCGTCTCTGAACCAGCCTCTGGTGGCGGAAATTGAACTGCTCGACGTGCGTGACCTTTCCGCTGCGGAAATGCGCCCCTCACTGGCCTCGCCCGAAGAGTTCAACAAGGCCGGCGTCGATCGCCAGTACTTCCTGACCGATCTCAAGTTCACGCCCATCATCAAGCCCAACGGCAAGAGCGTGATTCGCGTCACCTCGAGCAAGCCGGTTCGTGAGCCTTACCTGAATTTCCTCGTCGAAGTGCTGTGGCCCAATGGCCGCCTGCTGCGCGAGTACACCCTGCTGCTCGATCCGCCGCTGTACTCGCCCCAGGCCGCCGCTGCTCCGCAATTGCCGGTTGCCGCGCCAGCGCCGGTGCCGCGCCCAGCCCCGAGTGCCGCCCCACGAGCTGCTGCCCCGGTAGCCAGCGCCCCTGCGGCGCCGCGCGCCGCGAGCGCCGGTGGTGACTACCGTACCAACGCCAACGACACGCTCTGGGAGGTCGCCCAGCGTGCCGGCGGCAGCGGCAGCGTGCACCAGAAGATGCTGGCCATCCAGGATCTCAACCCGGATGCCTTCATTGGCGGCAACATCAACCGTATGAAGAGTGGCCAGGTGTTGCGCCTGCCCGATGATCAGCAGATCGCCCGTCGCAGCCAGTCCGAAGCCCTGGCCCAGGTCGGTGAGCAAAACAGCGCCTGGCGTCAGGGGCGTAGCGCACCAGCCGCGGCCGGTACCCGGCAGATCGATGCCACGCGTCGCAGCAGTGCCGGCGCCGCGCCAGCCGAGGTTACCGCCGAAGACAAGCTCAAGCTGGTCGCTGCCGAAGCCGGCAAGGCCACCTCGGGCAGCGAGAGCGGCACCGCCAACAACGCTGCGCTGGCCAATCAGCTGGCCGTGACCCAGGAAAGCCTGGACTCGACGCGCCGCGAGAACGACGAGCTCAAGGATCGCATGGGCGACCTGCAGAGCCAGCTCGACAAGCTGCAGCGCCTGATTCAGCTCAAGGACAACCAGCTCGCCAAGCTGCAGGCCGATGTATCGGCACCCGCTGGGCAGGCTGCCAGCACAGGCGCTGCGTCCGCGCCCACCCCGGCTGAGCCGCCAGCGACCCCTGCTGGCGAGGCTCCCGTTGCTCCGGCATCAACCGCTGAGGCGCCCGCCACCAATGAAGCCGCGCCAGCGTCGGCTCCGGTCGACCCGGCTGCTCAGCCAGCGGGCGAACCGGCCGCCGAGGCGCCCACTACCGAGACCGCCCCCGCACCCGCCCCGGAAGCAGCAGCACCAGTCGAGCCGGCTGCACCCGCTGCCGAAGTGCCTGCCCAGGCGCCGGTTGCCGCCGCCCCTGAGCCGGTCGAAGAAGACAGCGCGCTGGACAACCTGCTGGCCAACCCGATGATGCTTGGCCTGATCGGCGGCAGCCTGTTGCTGGCGCTGCTGCTGGTGCTGCTGATTCTGTCGCGCCGCAATGCGCGCAAGGCCGAAGAGGAAGAGGCCAGTCTGTCGACCTACGAGGAAGACACCCATCGCTTCGACAGCGACCTGGAGCTGCCGGCCGACAGCCTGAACGATCTGCCGGATGACCAGGTGGCCCTGTCGCAGCCTGTAGGCGAAGAGCGCGTGACTGCCCAGACAGGCGACGCCCTGGGTGAGGCGGACATCTACATCGCCTACGGTCGCTTCAACCAGGCGGCCGAGCTGCTGCACAACGCGATCAACGATGAGCCGCACCGCACCGACCTGCGTCTGAAGTTGATGGAGGTCTATGCCGAACTGGGTGATCGCGAAGGTTTCGCCCGTCAGGAAAGCGAACTGCGCGAGATCGGCGGTGCCAATGCCCAGGTCGAGCAGTTGAAGAGCCGTTACCCGGCGATGATCGTACTTGGCGGCACAGCGGCCCTGGCCAGCACCGCCGCGGCTGACGACCTGGACTCCTTCAGCCTGGACGACCTGGCACTGGACGAACCAGAGCAGCCGGTAGCACCCCTGCAGCCGGCCGCTGACGATGCCTTCGATCTGGACCTGGATGCCCTGGAAGCCGAGTTCGCCGCGGACCCACTGCCCAACGCCCAGGATGGCCGTGCCCGTTTCGACGAAATCGACACTCTGGGCCAGTCGTCCGATTTCGATCTGCCGCCCGAGGCGCCGCTTGCCAGCAAGGACGAGCCCCTGGACTTCGACCTGGATCTGGGTGATGAGCCCGTCAACCGTCAGGAGCTGGGTGGTGAGCTGGCGGACTTCAATCTGGATCTGGACAGGCCGGCCGCCGCGGCTGTCACCCAAGACGATGACTTCCTGCTGAGCCTGGACGACGATGCCGACAAGCCGTCCGCTGATCTGTCGGACCTATCACCGGCCCTCGATGAACACAAGTCCGAAGATGATTTCGGCCTGCCTGCCGACTTCGACCTGTCGCTCAATGACGAGCCGGTTCAGCCAAATAGCGGTGCCAGCTTTGCCGCCCAGCTCGACGACGTCACCGCCGAGCTGGATCAGCTGGCCGAAAGCCTCGAGCAGCAAGGCCAGGCGCCGCAGGATCAGCAGGCCGAGCCGGTATCGCTCGACGAAGACGATGACTTCGACTTCCTCTCCGGCACCGATGAAACCGCCACCAAGCTGGACCTGGCGCGCGCCTACATCGATATGGGCGATACCGAGGGTGCCCGTGACATCCTCGATGAAGTGATCGCCGAAGGTAACGATGGTCAGCAGCAGGAAGCTCGGGAGCTGATCGGCAAACTGGTTTGACGAGCAGTTGATTGGCATTGACGGCAGCCCTTAGGCTGCCGTTTTTGCATCTGCGGTACACAACTAAATCGGCTGCCGGCATGGTAGCCAGGCATCCTGGCGGTATAATTGCCGGCATTGCAGCTTTGATCTGGTCATGACCAATTGATTAACGAACCAATGACGGCAGCCGAAATGGCTGCCGTCGGCATTTACAAGATTGCCCTGGGTGTCGAGTACCGTGGTGCCCGTTATCGCGGTTTTCAGCGCCAGCGTGACGGCGTGCCGTCGATCCAGGCGGCCCTCGAGAAGGCCCTGTCCAAGGTGGCCGGTGGCGCACCGGTCACCCTCAGCTGTGCCGGGCGTACCGATGCCCTGGTGCATGCCAGCGGCCAGGTGGTGCACTTCGACACCACGGTTGAGCGTTCCATGCATGCCTGGGTGATGGGGGCCAACATGAACCTGCCCGGTGACATCAGCGTGACCTGGGCCAAGGCCATGCCAAAGCACTTCGATGCACGCTTCTGCGCCATGGCCAGGCGTTATCGCTACGTGATCTACAACGACCAGATTCGCCCGGCGCACATGGCCGAGGAGGTGACCTGGAACCATCGCCCGCTGGATATCGAGCGCATGCGCGAGGCGGCCAAGGTGTTTCTGGGCACCCATGACTTCAGCGCCTTCCGCGCCCGGCAGTGCCAGGCCAAGTCGCCGATCAAGACGGTCCATCATCTCGAGTTGCTGCAGCACGGCCGTTTTATCGTCCTGGACATCCGCGCCAACGCGTTTCTGCATCATATGGTGCGCAATATCGCCGGTGTGCTGATGACCATCGGTGCCGGCGAGCGGCCCGTGGAATGGGCCGGGCAGGTGCTGCAGACCGGGGTAAGGCGAACCGGCGGGGTGACGGCGCACCCTTACGGCTTGTATCTGGTGCAGGTGGATTACCCGGATGAGTTCGAATTGCCGACCCGCTATCTGGGCCCGCATTTCCTATCCGGTCTCGAGGATGTGGCGGCGCGCTGAGCAAGGGCAGGGCGGGGCAATTAATGGCGCGTCTTCGCTGGTCATTTGTTACCATCCGGCCTTTCGCGGAGGTATTCGTCTTTTGTCAGTCGTTCGCAGCAAGATCTGTGGGATTACTCGCCTTGAGGACGCGTTGGTTGCTGTGGCGGCCGGCGCCGATGCGATTGGTCTGGTGTTCTACGCGCGCAGCCCGCGAGCCGTGTCGGTGGACCAGGCGCGTGCCATCCTCGCTGGCTTGCCGCCGTTCGTGACCACCGTCGGCCTGTTCGTCGATATGCCGCGTAGCGAAATCGAAGCGCTGCTCGCCAGCGTGCCGCTGGATCTGCTGCAGTTCCACGGCGACGAAACCGCCGCTGATTGCGAGGCGCTCGGGCGCCCGTACATCAAGGCGCTGCGTGTTCGCGCGCAGGATGATGTCGCTGCGCTTGTCGATGCTTTTCCCGGCGCGCAGGCGGTGTTGCTCGATACCTATGTCGAGGGCGTGCCAGGCGGTACGGGGCAGGCGTTCGACTGGTCGCTGGTTCCGGCAACGCTCAGCAAGCCGGTGATTCTGGCAGGCGGGCTGACGGCAGATAACGTCGAGGCAGCCATCGCGCAGGTACGCCCCTATGCGGTGGACGTCAGTGGTGGTGTCGAGGCTGGCAAGGGTATCAAGGACGCCGCCAAGGTCAGAGCCTTCGTGGGTGCTGTGCGTGCGGTTGGAGAGTCGATGTGACGGCGCCGCGCAGCGAGCCGTCCATACTGCTATCGCCGCGAACAGTGCGCGCTTTTTTCGTGGTCGAAGCGGGTGGCGGGCAATCTGCCGGCCCCAGCGGCGACCACTTTATGAATTCGCTTGTCATGTGCAGCAAGCATGTTGAAGCCTACAGCGTTGGAGAATTGAAAGCATGAGCAACTGGCTGGTAGACAAACTGATCCCCTCGATCATGCGTTCCGAGGTCAAGAAGAGTTCGGTACCCGAAGGCCTGTGGCACAAGTGCCCATCCTGCGAGGCGGTGCTGTACAAGCCGGAGCTGGAAAAGACCCTGGACGTTTGCCCCAAGTGCAGCCACCACATGCGCATCGACGCACGTGCCCGCCTGAACATCTTCTTGGATGCCGATGGCCGTGAGGAGATCGGTGCCGATCTGGAGCCCTCCGATCGCCTGAAATTCCGCGACAGCAAGAAGTACAAGGATCGCCTGGTCGCTGCCCAGAAGCAGACCGGTGAGAAAGACGCACTGATTTCCATGAGCGGCAGCCTGGAAGGCATGCCGGTCGTGGCCTGCGCATTCGAGTTCGCCTTCATGGGCGGCTCCATGGGTGCCATCGTCGGTGAGCGTTTCGTCCAGGCCGCCAACGTGGCGCTGGAAAAACGTTGCCCGTTCATCTGCTTCGCCGCCTCCGGTGGCGCGCGCATGCAGGAAGCGCTGATCTCCCTGATGCAGATGGCCAAGACCTCGGCCGTGCTGGCGCGCCTGCGTGAAGAGGGCATCCCGTTCGTGTCCGTGCTGACCGACCCGGTGTATGGCGGCGTTTCCGCCAGCCTGGCGATGCTGGGTGACGTGATCGTTGCCGAGCCCAAGGCACTGATCGGCTTCGCCGGCCCGCGGGTGATCGAGCAGACCGTTCGCGAGAAGCTGCCCGAAGGCTTCCAGCGCAGCGAATTTCTCATCGAGCACGGCGCCATCGACATGATCATCCACCGTGCCGAGCTGCGTCCGCGCCTGGCCCGTCTGCTGGCGCAGTTCACTCACCAGCCGTCTCCTGCTGCTCTGCCGGTCAGCGCATGACCCCGCGCTCCCTGGCCGAGTGGCTGGCGTACCTGGAGCGTCTGCATCCAAGCGCCATCGACATGGGCCTGGAGCGCTCCCGCGAGGTCGCGGCACGCCTCGGCCTGTCCCGACCGGCACCGCGGGTGATCACGGTCACCGGCACCAACGGCAAGGGCTCGACCTGCGCCTTCGCCGCCGCCTTGCTGCGCGCCCAGGGCCTCAAGGTCGGGGTGTACAGCTCGCCGCACCTGCTGCGTTACAACGAGCGGGTGCAGATCGATGGTGAGCAGGCGAGTGACGTTGACCTCTGCGAGGCATTCAGCGCCGTTGAGGCCGCCCGTGGCGAGACCTCGCTGACCTATTTCGAGATGGGCACCCTGGCGGCGTTCTGGCTGTTCGAGCGCGCCGAGCTGGATGTCGCGGTGCTCGAAGTCGGTCTGGGCGGGCGCCTGGACGCGGTCAATCTGGTCGATGCCGATCTGGCGCTGATCACCAGTATCGGCGTCGACCATGCCGATTGGCTGGGCGATACCCGTGAGTCGGTCGCCTTCGAGAAGGCCGGTATCATGCGTGCGGGCAAACCTGCACTGTGTGGCGATTTCGATCCGCCGCTGCCGCTGCTCGAACGCGTCATCGAGCTCGATTCACCCCTGTTTCTGCGTTGCCGGGATTTCGACCTGAGCGTCAGCGACTCAGGCTGGAACTGGTACGGCCTGACACCAGCTGGCGAGGTGCTGCGCCTGCAGGATCTGCCGCTGCTCGACCTGCCCATGGAAAACGCCGCGCTGGCATTGCAGGCCTACGCCTTGCTCGGCCTGCCATGGGATGCCAGGCAAATCGCCGACGCCCTGCAGACCACCCGGGTGACCGGCCGCCTGGATCGTCGTCACTTGAACTGGCGTGGCAAGTCCCTCACTCTGTTGCTCGACGTGGGGCACAATCCCCACGCCGCGCAGTTTCTCGCTGGTCGCTTGCAGGCGCGCGCCACTGCCGGCAGGCGCCTGGCCGTATTCGGCCTGCTGGCCGACAAGGAGCTGCCCGGCGTGGTGGCGCCGCTGCTGGCCGACATCGCCCACTGGGCGGTGACGACGCTGCCCAGCGAACGCTCGCGTCCTGCTGCCGAGCTGCATGCGCACCTGGCATCCCGTGGTGCCCAGGTCGAGGCCTACGGCGATGTCGCCAGTGCCCTCGAAGCGCAGTGCGAGCGTGCCGCGGCAGGGGATGAAATTCTGCTCTTTGGGTCTTTTTTCTGCGTGGCCGAAGCCCTGATGTGGCTGGGGCGCTACGCCCAGGAGGATGTGCAGGATGGCAATGCTCGATAGTGCAACCAAGCAACGTATCGTCGGCGCGCTGGTGCTGGTGGCGCTGGCGGTGATTTTTCTGCCGATGCTGCTTTCCCGTCCCGACGAGCTGCGGCATGTGGTGGTCGATGCGCCGAGCATCCCCGCCAAGCCGGTCACGCCTGAAATCGAAATGCAGCCGGTGATCGTGCCCGATCCCCAGGAGCTGCCCCAGGAACCGGTGCCGGTCGACAGCTCGCCCAGCGATCAGGCGCAGCCGCCTGTCGAGCAGCCCATCGTCGAGCTGCCGGCCAGCGAGCCTCCGGCACCCACGCCACCGCCGGCTGCGCAGCCCACGCCCAGCAAGCCGGCGGAGGTGACGCCGCCACCGCAGAAGGCGCCGACCGAGCGCCTGGATGTCAACAGCCTGCCGGTCAGCTGGTCGGTGCAACTGGCCAGCCTGTCCAGTCGTCCCGGTGCCGAAACCCTGCAGAAGACCCTGCGCGCCCAGGGCTACAACGCCTACATCCGCACGGCCGATGGCATGAACCGGGTGTTCGTCGGGCCGCTGGTCGAGCGTGTCGAAGCCGATCGCTTGCGTGATCAGCTCAACCGCCAGCACAAGCTCAATGGCTTCGTGGTGCGCTTCCAGCCGGAAAGCAACTGACGCCTCGCACGTATCTGCGCTTAACCGATGGGCAGGGCTCTGCTAAAATGCAGCGCCTCTTCCATCGGTAGCCTGCATCGTGGCATTCACCTGGGTTGATTGGGCGATCATCGCCATCATCGCCGTTTCGAGTCTGATCAGTTTGAGCAGAGGCTTCGTCAAGGAGGCCCTGTCGCTCGTCACCTGGATTATTGCCGGCGTGGTTGCCTGGATGTTCGGTGGTGCGCTCTCGCAGCACCTGGGCGCTTATATCGAAACTCCGTCTGCCCGCGTTATCGCTGCCTGCGTACTGTTATTCGTTCTGACGTTGCTGGTCGGCGCGCTGATCAACTACCTGATCGGCGAGCTGATCCGGGTGACCGGCCTGTCCGGCACCGATCGCTTTCTGGGCATGGTGTTTGGCGCCGCGCGCGGCGCCTTGCTGGTGGTGGTGGCGGTCGGCCTGCTCAGCCTGGGGCCTGTGCAGCAGGATGCCTGGTGGCAGCAGTCGGCCTTGCTGCCGCATTTTCTGCTGGTGGCAGACTGGTCGAAGAATCTCATATTGGGTGTGTCCAGCGAGTGGCTGGCAAGCGGTATCCGCGAGCCGGTCGAGCTGCCATTCAAAGAGGTGCTGCAGGGGGCTTCTCCCCTCGGTGCCGGTAAATAGTCGTTTCACTGAGTAGGGGTTGCGTCACATGTGTGGCATTGTCGGTATCGTCGGTAAATCGAACGTCAATCAGGCGCTGTATGACGGCCTCACCGTCCTCCAGCACCGCGGCCAGGATGCTGCCGGTATCGTCACCAGCCATGAAGGCCGCCTGTTCCTGCGCAAGGACAACGGTCTGGTGCGTGACGTGTTCCAGCAGCGCCACATGCAGCGCCTGGTCGGTCACATGGGCATCGGCCATGTGCGCTACCCGACCGCGGGCAGCTCCAGCTCGGCGGAAGCTCAGCCGTTCTACGTCAATTCGCCGTATGGCATCACCCTGGCGCACAACGGCAACCTGACCAATGTCGAGCAGTTGGCCAAGGAGATCTACGAGTCGGACCTGCGCCACGTCAACACCAACTCCGACTCCGAAGTGCTGCTCAACGTGTTCGCCCATGAGCTGGCCGTGCGTGGCAAGCTCAACCCCAGCGAAGAAGACGTGTTCGCCGCGGTCAAGGACGTGCACAAGCGTTGCCGTGGCGGCTATGCCGTTGTAGCGATGATCACCGGCTACGGCATCGTCGGTTTCCGCGACCCGAACGGTATCCGCCCGATCGTGTTCGGCCAGCGCCACACCGACGAAGGCGTCGAATACATGATCGCCTCCGAAAGCGTCGCCCTGGACGTACTCGGTTTCACCCTGATCCGCGACCTGGCGCCGGGCGAAGCGGTGTACATCACCGAAGAAGGGCAGATGTTCACCCGCCAGTGCGCGCCCAACCCGCAGCTCAAGCCGTGTATCTTCGAGCATGTGTACCTGGCGCGCCCGGATTCGATCATGGATGGCGTGTCGGTGTACAAGGCGCGCCTGCGCATGGGCGAGAAACTCGCCGACAAGATTCGTCGCGAGCGCCCTGACCACGATATCGACGTGGTCATCCCCATTCCCGATACCAGCCGTACCTCGGCACTGGAGCTGGCCAACCACCTGGGCGTCAAGTTCCGCGAGGGCTTCGTCAAGAACCGCTACATCGGCCGGACCTTCATCATGCCGGGCCAGGCGGCGCGCAAGAAGTCGGTGCGTCAGAAGCTCAACGCCATCGAGCTGGAGTTCCGCGGCAAGAACGTGATGCTGGTCGACGACTCCATCGTGCGCGGCACCACCTGCAAGCAGATCATCCAGATGGCCCGCGAAGCCGGCGCCAAGAACGTGTATTTCTGTTCCGCGGCCCCGGCCGTTCGCTACCCGAACGTCTACGGTATCGACATGCCGAGTCCCCACGAGCTGATCGCCCATGGCCGTACCACCGAGCAGGTGGCCGAGCTGATCGGCGCCGACTGGCTGGTGTATCAGGATCTCGACGATCTGAAGGAAGCGGTTGGTGGCGGCAAGATCAAGATCGAGCAGTTCGACAGCGCGGTGT
Source organism: Pseudomonas sp. URMO17WK12:I2 (assembly GCF_003253735.1). Taxonomy (GTDB): domain Bacteria; phylum Pseudomonadota; class Gammaproteobacteria; order Pseudomonadales; family Pseudomonadaceae; genus Aquipseudomonas. The sequence goes on from NZ_QKYW01000005.1 coordinate 269,812, forward strand.
TCGATGGCGAGTACGTCACCGGCGATGTCGACGAGGCCTACCTGAATCGTATCGACCTGGCGCGCAACGATGGCAGCAAGGCCAAGTCGCAGGCGGTCAGCGAAATCATCGATCTGTACAACAACTGATCGACAATACAGCGTAAATATCCGGGCCCATGTGGCCCGGAATGGTTTCTGGACGAGGACGCGATATGACGCAGGAATGGGATGCTGGCCGGCTGAACAGTGATCTGGATGGTGTCGGCTTCGACACCCTGGCGGTACGTGCCGGGCAGCACCGCACGCCGGAAGGCGAGCACAGCGAGGCGCTGTTTCCGACCTCCAGCTATGTGTTCCGCACCGCTGGCGATGCCGCGGCGCGTTTCGCCGGTGAAGTGCCGGGTAACGTCTATTCGCGTTACACCAACCCGACGGTACGCGCCTTCGAAGAGCGCATCGCCGCCATGGAGGGCGCCGAGCAGGCGGTCGCCACGGCCTCGGGCATGTCGGCGATCCTGTCCATCGTCATGAGCCTGTGCAGCGCCGGTGATCATGTGCTGGTCTCGCGCAGCGTATTCGGCTCGACCATCAGTCTGTTCGAGAAGTACCTCAAGCGCTTTGGCGTGCAGGTCGACTATGTGCCACTGGCCGACCTGCAGGGCTGGGCTGCTGCGTTCAAGCCCAATACCAGGCTGCTGTTCGTCGAGTCACCGTCCAACCCGCTGGCCGAGCTCGTCGACATCGCCGCCCTGGCGGCCATTGCCCATGAGCGCGGCGCGCTGCTGGCCGTGGACAACTGCTTCTGCACCCCGGCCCTGCAGCAACCGCTGAAGCTGGGCGCGGATATCGTCATGCATTCGGCGACCAAGTACATCGATGGCCAGGGTCGTGCCATGGGCGGCGTGGTGGCCGGTAGCGCCAAGCTGATGACCGAGGTGGTGGGCTTTCTGCGCACCGCCGGGCCTACCCTCAGCCCGTTCAACGCCTGGATCTTCCTCAAGGGTCTCGAGACCCTGCGCATCCGCATGCAGGCCCATTGCAGCAGCGCACTGGAGCTGGCGCGCTGGCTGGAACAGCAGGAGGGTATCGACAAGGTCTACTACGCAGGGCTTGCCAGCCATCCGCAGCACGAGTTGGCCGCACGCCAGCAAAGCGCGTTCGGTGCGGTGGTCAGTTTCGAGGTCAAGGGCGGCAGGGAGGGTGCCTGGCGTTTCATCGACGCCACGCGGGTGATCTCCATCACCACCAACCTGGGTGACACCAAGACCACCATCGCCCACCCGGCCACCACCTCCCATGGTCGCCTGTCGCCCCAGGAACGCGAGAATGCCGGTATTCGCGACAGCCTGATTCGGGTTGCCGTAGGCCTGGAAGACATCGTCGACCTCAAGGCCGACCTGAGCCGCGGTCTGCAAGCGCTGTGAGTATGGGCGCTGTCGAGGAACAGGGCCGCGTCGCGCTGGTCACCGGCGCTGCCCGCGGCATCGGTGAAGGTATCGCGCGCTGGCTGTTGACCCGTGGCTGGCGGGTGGCGCTCTGCGATCTTGCGGACAGCCACGGCGACGCGGTGGCTGCAGCCCTTGGCGACAACGCGATGTTCGTGGCCATGGATGTGGCCGACGAAAGTCAGGTCGAGGGCGGTATAGCGGCGGTCATCACCCGGTTCGGCAGGCTCGACGGCCTGGTGTGCAACGCCGGGGTGGCCAGCCCTCATAACGGCCCGTTGGAAGACCTGTCGCTGGCGCAGTGGAATCAGGTGCTGGCGATCAATCTCAGCGGGCCGATGCTGTTGGCCAAGCACTGCACGGCGCACCTGCGCGCCAGCGGTGGCGCCATCGTCAACATGGCATCGACCCGCGCCAGCCAGTCGGAGCCGGAAAGCGAAGCCTACGCGGCCAGCAAGGGAGGGCTGCTGGCCTTGACCCATGCGCTGGCCATCAGCCTGGGCCCTGCTATTCGGGCGAATGTGGTGAGCCCGGGCTGGATCGATTCCCGTGACCCGGCGCAGCGTGCCAGCGAGCCGCTGAGCGCTGACGACCATGCCCAGCACCCGGTCGGGCGGGTGGGACAGGTGGACGACGTCGCTGCGCTGGTGGCCTGGTTGCTGTCGGCAGAAGCAGGGTTCGTGACGGGCCAGGAGTTCGTTACCGACGGCGGTATGACGCGCAAGATGATCTACCGTTGAAGAGCCGCCGCACGCGCAGCGTCTTTTTTGAAAAAAATTCAACGGCGGCCTTGACTTAGGTTGGGTGCCCGCGTAAATTTCGCCTCCTCGCAAGGCCAAGGGTGATTAGCTCAGCCGGGAGAGCATCTGCCTTACAAGCAGAGGGTCGGCGGTTCGATCCCGTCATCACCCACCACTTGCCTTGAGAGAATCGGACGCAAGTCCACCGACGCGCAGCGGTAGTTCAGTCGGTTAGAATACCGGCCTGTCACGCCGGGGGTCGCGGGTTCGAGTCCCGTCCGCTGCGCCATATTTTCCATCTGAGATTCAATTCTGAGATGTGATGGGAAAGCCAGGCTTTCACATCTGACGAAGCACGAGTTCCATGGACGCAAGTCCACCGACACGCAGCGGTAGTTCAGTCGGTTAGAATACCGGCCTGTCACGCCGGGGGTCGCGGGTTCGAGTCCCGTCCGCTGCGCCATATCCACCTGCCTCGAGCAGGTTTCCTGAAAAGCGGCCCTTGGGCCGCTTTTCTTGTTTCTGCCTTCCGGTTCTGCATCCTTGCCTGGCAGGTGAGTGCGGCAGTATCGGTGCGTTGGAAGCATCTCTCGTTCTTGGCCAACAGCATTCTTCCCGATGATCACTGATCGCTTTCATGGCCTTCGGTCTGAATCGGTTATTTTGTTCGAATTCCAACAGGTTCCTGGCTTTACCGCTTCACTAGCGAGTGATATTTTCGCAAATGAAAATGTCACATGATTGTCACATTCGCCCGTGCAGCTAAAACAAGAACTGGAGCCTTTGGATGTTCGCCTTCTTCCGTCCTGCCCCCCATCGGGAGCCTCTGCCCGATGATCAGATAGACAGCACCTACCGTCGCCTTCGCTGGCAGATCTTCGCCGGTATCTTCATCGGCTATGCCGGCTACTACCTGTTGCGCAAGAACTTCTCGCTGGCCATGCCCTACCTGATCGAAGAGGAGGGCTATTCCCGTGGGCAGCTGGGCCTGGCGATGTCGGCCATCGCCATCTCCTATGGTTTGTCGAAGTTCCTCATGGGGCTGATTTCCGACCGCTCCAATCCGCGTTATTTCCTGCCATTCGGCCTGATGGTGTCGGCTGGGGTGATGTTCGTTTTCGGTTTCGCGCCCTGGGCAACCTCCAGCGTGACCATCATGTTCATCCTCCTGTTCATCAACGGCTGGGCCCAGGGCATGGGCTGGCCGCCCAGTGGCCGAACCATGGTGCACTGGTGGTCGCAGAAGGAGCGCGGTGGCGTGGTGTCGGTGTGGAACGTCGCCCACAACGTGGGTGGTGGCCTGATCGGCCCGCTGTTCCTGCTCGGCATGGGTCTGTTCAATGAGTGGCATGCGGCGTTCTACGTGCCGGCTGCGGTCGCCATGCTGGTCGCCGTGTTCGCCTTCGCGACCATGCGCGACACGCCGCAATCGGTCGGCCTGCCGCCGATCGAGAAGTACAAGAACGACTACCCCGAGGGCTACGACGACAGCCACGAGAAGGAATTCAGCACCAAGGAAATCTTCGTCAAGTACGTGCTGCGCAACAAGATGCTGTGGTTCATCGCCCTGGCCAACGTGTTCGTCTACCTGCTGCGCTACGGCGTGCTGGACTGGGCGCCGACCTACCTCAAGGAGGTCAAGCACTTCACCGTCGACAAGAGCTCCTGGGCCTACTTCTTCTACGAGTGGGCGGGCATTCCCGGTACGCTGCTGTGCGGTTGGATGTCGGACAAGGTGTTTCGCGGCAACCGTGGCCTGACCGGCGTGGTGTTCATGGCCCTGGTGACCGTGGCCACCGTGGTCTACTGGCTGAACCCGCCGGGCAACCCGATCGTCGACATGGCGGCGCTGGTGTCCATCGGCTTCCTGATCTATGGCCCGGTGATGCTGATCGGTCTGCACGCGCTGGAACTGGCACCGAAGAAGGCGGCAGGTACCGCGGCCGGCTTTACCGGTCTGTTCGGCTACCTCGGCGGCTCGGTCGCGGCGAGCGCGGCGATGGGCTATACGGTCGACCATTTCGGTTGGGATGGCGGCTTCGTGCTGCTGGTCGGCGCCTGCCTGCTGGCCATCGTGTTCCTGATCCCGACCTTGTGGCACAAGCAGATCCCAAGCGAAGAGCGCGCGACCTGATCGCACAGCCCAACGCGCGGCAAGCGCCGCGCGTTGGGCAGGTTGTGCTGGCGACGCATGCTGCCAGCCCGGCCCATGCCGAAGCGCAATGCTCGGCAGCCAGCGTTGCTGCAGACCGTTTCCAACCTACACCGATGGCGTGCCGATCATTCAAGCGCGTGATGGCCTAGGCTACGCCCCGTGATTGCGATACTGGCTGGGCGGCATGCCGAACCAGCGCATGCTCGCCTTGTGGAAACTGCTCTGATCGCGGAAACCAAGGGTCGCCGAGATGTACTTGAGGCTCCGCGTGGAGTTGCGCAACAGATTGTGCGCCAGCTTGAGGCGTGCCTCTTCCTGCAACTGGATGAAACTCACCGCTTCGCGTTCCAGTGCCTTCTGCAGGCCGCGCTTGCTGATCTGCAGGGTATCGGCGGCTTCGCTCAGATCCAGATTGATGCCCAGGGTGAGCTGCTGCGCGAGCAGCCGTGCCACGCGTGCGGCGACCGAACCCTTGACCAGATCGTCGAGGCGCGATTGTGCGTACTCCTGATGCATGACGTGCAGCGCCGCATCGGCCGTTGGCAGCGTGATGGCGCCATCGCGCGCCTTGAAGATCAGGCTGTTGTGGGGCGCCGAGAAGCGCAGGTTGTCGCCGAACAACTGGCGCAGGTGGCGGGTATCGGCCGGCTGCGCATAGGTGAATTCGGCGCCCAGCGGCTGGGGGCGTTGATGAGGCGTCAGCCAGTGGATGACGCCGAGGGTCAGTGCCGCGCCGGCATCGATAAAGGCGCGCGGCGCCGGTAGGGGCGAGGTGCCGACTTCCAGGCCGATCAGCTTCAGGGTGTCCTGGCGTTGTTCGAGCAGGTAGTGCGAGCCATTGGTGACCAGTGGGTGGTAGTCGACCATCAACTTCAGTGCGCTGCCCAGGGTCGGGCTGGACATCAGTGGGTAGCACTGAGCACCCAGGGCACTGGGATGGGCGTGGGCATAGGTGCCCAGGCCGATGTCGGGATTGCCGGTCTGTTCGCTGGCCTGGCTGAACAGGCTGTACACCTGGGCCAGGGTGACCGGCGTGCCGCTGCTCAGGGCCAGGAGCAGTTGCTGGTCGAGCTTGCGTGGGTCGACGCCTTGTTCGACAAAGCTCTTCGCCATCACCTGGAAGCAGTTGCTGGTCACTGTGTACATCGCGTGTCCTGGAAAGCCGCTGGCGCTGAGATGAGCAGCACATGCATGTGCGGACAACAACCGGGCGCCTGGGAACACTGGTCATTGCCTGGGTGCACTGGGAACATGGCCGCCTGTAAACCTGCGGAGCCGCTTCAGCGTCGGCCTTGGCGCTCTTTGCGAAGCCGCAGAACGCCAGCAGCGTGTGAGTCGCTACCTTGCCCAAGCGGCGGCGCAGTGGCCGTGCACCCTTTCTCAGTTTGAATGGCGATTTTAGCGAATAGCCACGACGATCAGCCATAAGCAAACGTTTGCGAGGTGGCGATCTAGCGAGCCAGTTATGGACAACAGGTAATGCCCTCGATGTTTGCCGCGCACCCACTGCTCAATCTGGATGCCCTTTGCGTGGCCACTGCTGCGTCTGACGAGGTGCGGGTGCGGCATTTCTACCAGCACCTGCAGCGCGGCCGCTTTCACCTGGCCTTCCAGCCGGTCAGGGCAGCGGCTGATACCGAGCGCACGCTCTATCAGGAGGGTCTGTTACGCAGCGATGGCGAGCCCCTGGGCTTCAACCCGTTCGCGGTGCTGGAGCGCCGGCACTCGATGCGCCGCCTCGACCACTGCGTCGTCGAGGCGATCATCGACCTGCTGCAGGGCCATCCGGCGCTGACCCTGGGCTGCAACGTTTCCGCCCAGAGCGCGGCGCTCGATTATCACTGGGAGCAGGTACTGCAGCGCCTCGCCGACAGCGGCATCGCCTCGCGCCTGGTCATCGAGATCACCGAAAGCTCGGCACCGATCAGCCACGATCAGGCCGTGGAATTCGTCCACCAGCTGCGCAGCACTGGCTGCCATGTGGCCATCGACGATTTCGGCTCGGGGTTCGGCACCCTGGCCTTCATCCAGCAGGCACAGCCCGACATCATCAAGATCGACCAGGGTTATGTGCAGCGCGCCCGGCGCTCCTCGCTGCATGCCAAGACCCTCCGGCACCTGATAGGGCTGTGCAACAGCCTGGCCGCCCATGTGGTGGTCGAGGGTATCGAGACCGCGGCCGACCTGGCGATCAGCCGCCAATGCGAGGCCCAGTGGGTGCAGGGATTTCTCTTCGCCCGCGCGCAGAAGTTGATCCCAGGGCTCGCTACGCCCTGTGTGCTGCAGGCCGACTGAACAGGCGAGTGCGCGCCGATGGCTGCGTGTAACCCCGCTACCCCATTCCCGAAAGGGCAACCGATAACGAAAGGGCAGGATTGATGTCGCTCAGAAATATGAAAATTGGCTTGCGTGCCGGTATTTGCTTCGCCGCCCTGGCGACCTTGCTGGTGCTGCTTGGCGTCATCACACTGTCGCAGATGCAGCGCATGGACAGCATGAGCGACGCCATCGAGACCAAGTGGTTTCCATCCACCCTGGCATTGAACGACCTGGGTGTCTCGGCCATGCGGGTCAGGGCACTGACCTTGCGCTTCTATGCGCTCGACACTGACCAGGCAAGGCGCGCCGCCTTGCCGGGGCTGGACGCTACCAAGGCGGACCTGGCCAGCGCACAGAGCCGTTACCTGGCGCTGGTCGAGTCCGACGCCGAACGGCTGGTGTTCGAGCAACTGCTCGGCATCAAGGATCGCTACCTGCAGCACCAGAGTGAGGCGGTCGAGCTGATGCTGCGCGGCGAGCGCATGGCTGCCGGGCAGATTCTCACCGGGGTGATGGCCGAGGAAGGGGACCTGCTGGTCAGGAAGCTCAAGGAGCTGACCGAGTACAACCGCCAGGGCGCCACGCAGGCCTTTGGCGAGAGCGACGAGGTGTACGAGCACAGCACCAGTACCGTGGTGCTGGTGGTGATCGTCGCGACGGTGCTGACCATCCTGCTTGCGATCTACCTGACGCGCAGCATCGTCAAACCGCTCGGCAGGGCGGTCGAGGTCGCGAAGACCATCGCCGCCGGTGACCTCACCGGTAACGTCGACGACCACGGCCGCGACGAGCCTGCCCAGCTGCTGCAGGCGCTGGCTGCCATGCAGCGCAGCCTGCGCGACACCCTGCAACGTATCGGCGAATCCTCCAATCAGCTGGCCTCGTCGTCGGAAGAGTTGCATGCGGTAACCGAAGATGCGACCCGCGGTCTGCACCTGCAGAACGAGGAAATCGAACAGGCGGCCACGGCGGTGAACCAGATGACCGCCACGGTGGAGGAGGTGGCGCAGAATGCGGTCAGCACCTCCGAAGCGTCGCGCCAGTCGGACCAGACCGCGCGCCTCGGGCAGGATCAGGTGCGCCAGACCGTCGATTCCATCCACCTGCTGACCCAGGACGTCAACGCTACCTCCGGCGAGATCGGCAAGCTGGCTGGCAACGTCCGCGAGATCAGCCAGGTGGTCACGGTGATTCGCGCGATTGCCGAGCAGACCAACCTGCTGGCCCTGAACGCCGCCATCGAGGCAGCCAGGGCAGGGGAGCAGGGGCGTGGTTTCGCCGTGGTGGCCGACGAGGTGCGCGCCCTGGCGCATCGCACCCAGCAGTCGACCCGGGAAATCGAGCAGATGATCGAGGGTATCCAGCGCGGTACCGAACAGGCGGTGGCGGCCATGCACAACAGCAGTTCACGCGCCGGCGCCACCCTGACCCTGGCCCAGGCCGCGGGGGATGCCCTGGAGGCGATCGTGCAGGCCATCGCCGCGATCACCGAGCGCAACCTGGTGATCGCCAGCGCTGCGGAGCAGCAGGCGCAGGTGGCTCGCGAGGTCGATCGCAACCTGGTGAACATTCGCGACCTGTCGCAGCAGACCTCGGCCGGTGCCAACCAGACCCGCGCGGCGAGCCAGGAACTGTCGTGCCTGGCGGTCAGCCTCAATGGCCTGGTGACCGCTTTCCGGGTCTGACCCGCGTTACCGTGCGCCGACAGCCTGTTGCGCTTGGCGCGCCAGGCTGCGGCGGAACGCCGGGTCATCCAGGTAGGCTACGGGCGCCGCAGGCTCGGCGCGGCCATGGCCTTACTCCGCCTTGTGCAGCGGGTGATGGTCGGTCTGCTTGGGCTTGGTACGCAGCAGCGACAACACCCAGACGAAGAAGATCGGCACGAAGATCACCCCCAGTAGGGTCGCGCTGAACATCCCGCCGAGCACCCCGGTGCCGATGGCGCGCTGGCTGGCCGCGCCGGCGCCGGTGGCGATCACCAGCGGCACCACGCCGAGCATGAAGGCCATGGAGGTCATGATGATCGGCCGGAAGCGCAGGCGTGCGGCCTCGATGGCGGCGTCACGCAGCGAGTAGCCGTCTTCCCACAGGTCCTTGGCGAACTCGACGATCAGGATGGCGTTCTTCGCCGCCAGGCCGATCACGGTGATCAGCCCGACCTTGAAGTACACGTCGTTGGGCAGGCCGATGGCGGTTACCGCCAGTACCGCGCCAAGAGCGCCGACCGGCACGATGAGCATCACCGCCAGGGGAATCGCCCAGCTCTCGTAGAGGGCCACCAGGAGCAGGAAAACCACCACGATGGCCAGGGCGAAGAGCATCGACGCCTGGCCGCTGGCGACCTTCTCCTGGTAGGACAGGCCGGTCCATTCGTAACCGATGCCTGCCGGCAGCTCCGCGACGATGTGTTCCAGCTCGGCCATGGCCTCGCCGGTGCTGACCCCCGGGGCGGCGTCGCCGGAAATGCGGATCGACGGGTAGCCGTTGTAGCGCGCCACCTGCACCGGGCCTTGTTCCCACTGGGTGGTCACGAAGGCGCTCAGCGGCACCAGGCTGCCGCTGTCGTTGGGCACGTGCAGCTTGAGCACGCTGTCCGGCGTCATCCGTGCGGCCTGTTCGGCCTGCACCACCACGCGCTGCTGGCGCCCGGCGTTGGCGAAGTCGTTGATCACCGCGGAGCCGAAGGCGGTGGACAGCGCATTGCTGATCGACTCGAAACTGACGCCCTGGGCGCGCGCCTTGTCACGGTCGATGACCAGACGCAGCTGGGGCGCCTCGGCCAGGCCTTCCATCATGCCGTAGAGGAACAGCGGGTTGCCGTTGACCTTGCCGAGCACCTGGTCGCGCGCCGCGAGCAGCGCCTCGCGGCCGAGGCTGCTGCGGTCCTGCAGGCGCAGCGAGAAGCCGCCCGAGTTGCCCAGGCCGTCGATCGGTGGCGGTGGCACGGCCATCATGGCGCCGTCGTCGAGGTTGGCGAAGCGGCCGTTGACCGCGGCCGTCTCGGCTTCCACCGATTGTTCCGAATCACGCTCGGACCAGTCCTTGAGCAGCGGGAAGGCGATGGCGGCGTTCTCGCCCATGCCCGAGAAGCTGAAGCCCAGTACCAGGAAGGAGGTCGCCACGGCCTCGCGGGAGGCGAGGAACTCCTCCAGCTGCTTGCCGGTGGCCGAGGTACGCTCGCGCGTCGCGCCGGGTGGCAGCTGGATATCGACGATCATGTAGCCCTGGTCTTCGACCGGCACGAAGGATTCCGGCAGGCGCAGGTAGAAGAAGCCCATCAGCACCACGATGCCCAGGTAGATGAACATGAAGCGCCCGGCGCGCGGCACCAGCTTGCTGTTGAGCTTGGTGTAGCGCCCGGTCAGTCTGGTGAAGGTGCGGTTGAACCAGCCGAAGAAACCGGTCTTTTCATGATGCCCCTGGGGGATCGGCTTGAGCAGGGTGGCGCACAGCGCCGGTGTGAAGGTCAGCGCCAGGAAGCCCGAGAACAGGATCGACACCGCCAGCGACAGCGAGAACTGCTGGTAGATCACGCCTACCGAACCGGCCATGAACGCCAGGGGCAGGAACACCGCCGACAGCACCAGGGTGATGCCAAGGATCGCCCCGGACACCTGGCCCATCGCCTTGATGGTCGCCGGCACCGGCTCCAGGCCTTCTTCGGCCATGATCCGCTCGACGTTCTCCACCACCACGATGGCGTCGTCGACCAGGATGCCGATGGCCAGCACCATGCCGAACATGGTCATCATGTTCACCGAGAAGCCCAGCAGGTACATGAAGGTCAGGGTACCGAGCAGGCACACCGGCACCACGATGGACGGGATCAGCGTGTAGCGCACGTTCTGCAGGAACAGGAACATCACCAGGAACACCAGCACCATGGCCTCGATCAGGGTCATGATGACCTTGTCGATGGCCACGTCGACGAACCGCGAGGTGTCGTAGGGTACCGAGAACTGCACGTTGTCCGGGAAGTTGGCCGACAGTTCGGTAAGCCGCTGCTTGACCGCTTCGGCGGTCTGGATGGCGTTGGCGCCTGGCGCCAGCTGTACGGCGGCTGCCACGGCCGGCTTGCCGTCCTGGCGCGAGCCGAAGTTGTAATCCTGGCTGCCGACCTCGATGCGCGCGACATCGCCCAGGGTCAGGCGCGTGCCGTCCTGGTTGGCACGCAACACGATGGCGGCGAATTCCTCGGGGTTGTCCAGGGTGCCCTTGACCGCCAGGGTCGCGGTCAGCTCCTGCTCCACGCTGCCCGGCGTGCTGCCGAAAGCGCCCGCCGGCACCTGCACGTTCTGGGCGCGGATGGCGTTGTTGACGTCGTCGATCGACAGGCCATAGCCGACCAGCTTCTGCGGGTCGATCCACACGCGCATGGCCGCCTCGGAGGCGAAGAATTGCAGCTTGCCGACACCCGCAACCCGGCGGATCTCATTGTTGATGTTGCGCGCTGCGTAATCGGCCAGGGCCGTGGTGTCGTCGTTGGCGCCGCCATCTTTATAGGTCAGCGAATAGATCAGCAGGAAGCCGGCGGTGGCCTGTTCGGTCTGGATGCCGAGGGTCAGTACGGCCTGGGGCATGCGTGCCTCTGCACGTTTCAGGCGGTTCTGCACGTCGACCTGGGCCAGCTCCGGGTCGGTGCCCGGCTGGAAGGTCACGGTGATCTCGGCGATGCCGTTGGCGTTGCTGGTGGACTCGAAGTACAGCAGGTTCTTGGCGCCGTTGAGCTCCTCCTCGATCACGCTGGTGACCGAGTCGGTCAGCACCTGGGCCGATGCGCCCGGGTAGGTGGCGGTGACGGTGATCTGCGGTGGCGCCACGTTGGGGTACTGCGCCACGGGCAGGAAGGGGATGGCCAGCAAGCCACCCATGGTGATGAAGAGCGCGACCACCCAGGCGAAGTTCGGGCGCCGGATAAAAAACAAGGACATGTCGGTGCTCCGGCTTATTGCGCCTGGGAAGTGGTGTCGTTCTGAGCCTCAGTGCCTGGCTTGCGCGGTACTACCTTGGCGCCGGGGCGGATGGCTGACAGCGAGCTGGTGATCACCTGGTCACCGGCTTTCAGGCCGTCGATGATCTGCCAGCGCGCGCCCTGCATGGTGCCAGTGGTGACCGGCCGCGCTTGCACGGTGTCGTCAGCGCCGAGCAGCATCACGCTGGCCATGCCATCGGCGGAGCGCTGCACGGCGCGCTGCGGCACCAGGATGGCCTTCTGGTCGAGTCCTTGGGGCGTGCTCACGCGCACGTACATGCCGGGCAGCAGGACGCCCTGTGGGTTGTCGAAGCGTCCGCGCAGGGCGATCTGCCCGGTGCTGCGATCCACCGAAATGTCGGTGAACAAGAGGGTGCCCTTGCTCTCGATGTCGGTGCCGTCGACGCGTAGCGACAGCGTCTTGTCGCCATCGCCGGAGACCTTGCCATCGGCGATGGCGGCGCGCAGGCGCAGGGCATCGGCAGCCGGCTGGCTGAAGTCGGCGTAGACCGGGTCGAGTTGCTGGATACGGGCGAGCAGGGTGGTCTCACCCTGGCCGACCAGGGCGCCCTCAGTCACCTGGGCACGACCGATGCGCCCGGCGATGGGCGCGCGCACCTGGGCGTAACCCAGGTCCAGCTTGGCGGTTTCCACGTTGGCTTGGGCCGAGCGCTTGTCGGCCTGGGCGCTGCGCAAGGTGGCGCGGGCCACGTCGAAGTCCTGTTGGCTGACCGCGTTGATCTTCACCAGCGGCTCGTAGCGCTTGACCGTGGCCTGGGCCTGGAACAGTTGCGCATCGGCGCGGGCCAGTTCGGCCTCGGCACGCGACAGCGCAGCCTTGAACGGCGCGGGGTCGATCTGGAACAGCAGGTCGCCGGCCTTGACGTCGGCGCCTTCCTCGAAGGTGCGTTTGAGCACGATGCCGGCGACCCGGGCCCGAACCTCGGCGACGCGCACGGGCTCGATACGCCCCGGCAACTCGGCCACCACGGTGAAGGGCTCGGTCTTGACCGTCAGCACGTCGACCTCGCGAGGCGGGGGCTCGCCCCAGCCCTGTTCGCCTTGGTCACAGCCGGCCAGGGCGATGACGATTGAAAGGGTGATCGCCGAGACGACGTAACCTGTGCGAATCCTGCTCATGCTTCACCTGGGGCGATGCCCAATCCAGTTAGTCCTTGAAAGGCGTGAATGGTCGGCTATAGATGAGGGTGAGTCAATATTGTCTCATTTGCATTTTATGTGACTAAACTTGCCAGCCCTTTGGAACAAATGGGCTTTTCCTGCACAATGACGCTTCTACCGAGAAGAGCCTATAGATGCCAAGACCCGTTGCTGAAGAAAAACTGCTCAAGGCCCTGGCCGTCGCCATGGTCGAGCACCCGCGGGGCACCTTCAAGGAGATCGCGCAGGCGGCAGGTGTCAGCAAGGCAACCCTGAACCGTTTTTGCGGCACCCGTGACAACCTGATCGAGATGCTCTTCGACTACGGCTCAGAGGTCATGAACCAGGTCATCGCCGAGGCCGACCTGCAGCATGCGCCGCTGTCCGAAGCCTTGCAACGCCTGGTGGACGGGCATCTGGTGCATCGCGATCTGCTGGTTTTCCTGATGTTCCAGTGGCGCCCTGACTCACTGCACGAGTGCGGCAAAGAGGCGCGCTGGCTGCCGTACACCAATGCGCTGGATCAGTTCTTCCTGCGTGGCCAGCAGGAAGGCGTCTTTCGCATCGACATTGGTGCGCCGGTGCTGACCGAGCTGTTCGCCTCGCTGCTGTTCGGCCTGGTCGATGGCGAGCGCCGCGGGCGGGTCGCGCGCGCCAGCATGGGCTCGTCGCTGTTGCAGTTCTTCATGCAGGGCGCGGCGACCTGACGGCGCTTGGCGCAGCGCATGGATGCCGACGAGCGCGTCGGGTCAGAGGGCTGGTAGTATGCGGCTCATGTTGTGGCCCTGAGCCGGATTACGCAGAGTGACGCTGCGCCTCGCGGAGAAACCAAGCATGAATGTACAAGTGATCGAGCGTGACGGTGAACCCGAGTATGCGGTTGTACCGTGGGCCGATTATCAGGCGTTGCTCCAGGCCGCCGGCCAGAGTGCCGTGACACCTGCGATTCGGCCGGACGTCGAGGCCCCGAAAGCGCTGGCCGAGCTGAGCGCGCTACGCGAGGCCAAGGGCCTGAGCCGCGATGAGCTGGCGCGGGCGGTGGGTATCAGCCCGCATTACCTGGGCATGATAGAAAGCGGTGAGCGCCAGCCCGATGCGGCCATTCTGCGTGCACTGGCCTGGGTGCTCGGCATCTCGGGCTGGCAGGCATGAGCGTGCGCATCAGCCGGGCGCACTGGGAGGCGCTGCTCGCGGCCCTCGACGATGCCCGGCGCCAGCGCCACCTGCTGACCTACCGTGCGCTGATCGAGCGCCTGGCGCTGCCGGCGCCCGCCATGCAGACCCTCACCGCTGCGCTGGAACACCTAGCCGCACTGGATGCCCGCACCGACCGGCCATTGCGCAGTGCCCTGGTGATCAGCCAGGGCGCCAGCCGCTTGCCGCGCACCGGCTTCTTCGAGTGCGTATCACGCCTGGGGCGCTTCGACGGCGCACCCGATGGCATCGCCGCCGCGTCCTGGCATGCCTCGGAAGTGGCCCGGGTATTCGAGTTCGACTATCCCGCCGACGCCTGAGCAGGTCGCTCCTGCAACGTATGGGTGTCGATCACATGCAGGCTGTAACCCGGTATAGCCTTGGCCTGGCGCTTGGCTTCGGAGGCCAGGCCAGCCAGTTCGCTGGCGTCCAGTTGGGAGCAGTGCTGCGGGTGCAGGTGAACCACGCCGAGCGACAGTGACAGCAGCGCAAACTCCTCGCGCTGGCCCTGGCGGTTGTGGCTGATGAAGCAGCCGGCGTCCAGATGCTCCTCCAGGTAGAAGCGTCGGCACTGGCTCTGGAAGTCTTCGAGCAACTGATTGAGGCGCGCGCGCCAGTCCCTCGAGCCGAATACCAGCAGGAAGTCATCACCGCCGATGTGACCGACGAAATCCCGGCTGGGATCAATGCGCTCGTTCAGGCAATGGGCCAGGCATAGCAGCACTTCATCGCCCTTGGCGTAGCCGTACAGGTCGTTGAAGGGTTTGAAGCTGTCGATGTCGACGTAGCACACCGCCGCCTCGCGATTCTGCTGCAGCAGGCGCGCCAGGCACTGCTGGATCGGCACGTTGCCCGGCAGCAGGGTCAGCGGGTTGGCATAGCGGGCCTGCTGGATCTTCAGCTCGGTGATCAGCTTGAGCACGTCGATCACCCGTCCCAGGCCCTGGTAGCAGCCTTCGACGGTGATCACGAAATCTTCTTCCATGCGCTGCCGGGCGCGGCTGGTCAACAGTCGGCTGACCTGCTGCAGCGACTGGGTGATCTCCACGGCCAGAAAATCGTTGCTCATCAGCCGGCTGATTGGCTTGCGCGCATACAGCTCGGTGGCGAAGGGCTTGAGCAGCACGTCCGACAGTGAATGGCGGTGCACGATGCCCACCGGGCGCTGTTGCTCATCGAGGACCGCCAGGGAGTTGAGGTTGGCCTGGGCGCGAAACGCCTCCAGCACATCGGCGGTGGGGGTGGAAATGGATACCGCCAGCTGTTCGTTGAGCAGGGCGGTGAGGTCGCTGCCTTCCTCGCCCAGAGGCGTCGACGGCTGGCCGATGGCAGGCAGCATTTTGCGGGCGTCGGTGGGCGGCGTTTCCTGGGGGCGACAGAGCAGGTAGCCCTGGAGCAGGTCGACGCCCATCTCGCAGAGCACGGCGAGCTCTTCCTCGAGCTCGATGCCTTCGGCGATCACCTTGGAGCGCGAGGCCTTGGCCATTTGCAGGATGGAACCGACGAACTCGCGTTTCACCGCATCACGGTGGATGCCGTCGATGAAGTGGCGATCGATCTTCACGTAGTCGGGGCGCAGTTCCGACCACAGGCGCAGGCTCGAATAGCCGGCGCCCAGGTCGTCCAGGGCGATGGAAAAGCCCATGTCGCGGTAGTGGTGCAGGGCGGTGTCGAGCAGATAGAAATCGTCGGTGGGCGACTGCTCGGTCAGTTCGATCACCACCCGGCTGGGCGAGATACCGTAGGTCTGCAGCAATTGCAGGGTGCGGCCTGGCTGGTGATTGGCGTCAAGCAGCGAATCGGGCGAGACATTGAGAAACAGCAAGCCATCGAGTTGCTGTTCGCTGAAGCGGCGACAGGCGCTCTTGCGGCAGGCCAGCTCCAGTTCGCTGAGCAGGCCGGTCTGGCGGGCAGCGGCGAACAGGGTCAGCGGCGAGTGCAGGGGGCTGTTGGAGGGGCCGCGAGTCAGCGCTTCATAACCGAGAATGCGGCGCTCGGCGACCGACACGATGGGTTGGAACAGGCTGTGCAAATCACCGTGGGCGAGGATCTGCCCCAGCGAGCTCAACTGATCGGTGACGGTCATGGTGGATCTCTATGCGAATCGGAGAGCAGGGGGCGGCCATTGGCCACTATAAAAGCGTCCCGCTAGATGAGCATGATTCGACTACAGAATGATGACCACTTGATGACGACGCTCAGGTGTCAAAAAATATCAGCTGGTTTTCCGGCGCTGCTGGTATGGCTGGGTAATAAAAAAGGTTCTTCGCGTTCTCACGGGGAAGGCACGCTTGGCACTGGGCTGGCAATAAAGCGTTCGATGCCGATGGCTTGGCACTCTCCGTTATCCCCCCGCCTGACCTGGTAAGTTTCGCCCCTTACGGGCGAGTCACTTTCTCTTGCTTGCCCAAGAGAAAGTAACCAAA
Source organism: Pseudomonas sp. URMO17WK12:I2 (assembly GCF_003253735.1). GTDB lineage: Bacteria > Pseudomonadota > Gammaproteobacteria > Pseudomonadales > Pseudomonadaceae > Aquipseudomonas. The sequence continues at coordinate 286,205 of NZ_QKYW01000005.1, forward strand.
GAGAAGGGCACCCCACCATCCGGCCCCGGCTACGCCGGGGTTCCCTCACTCCATCACCACTCCAGGGGCACGCTGCGAAGGGCCATCCCTGGCCCATCGCAGCTCACGCGACATCCATGTCGCTCAACCCCTTACGCGGCGATTCCACTCGGCCTCCTGAAGGGGACTTGGGTGTCGCCTATGCGATCGCAGCTCAAGAGCAACAGCAAAAACAGACGCTGCCGAGCTTGAGTCCGTGGAGATATTGCAAGCTCGCGTTCCGGTCCCGTCAGGAGGCCGAGTGGAGGTGTTGCGTAGGGGAGCGAGCCGCATGGATGCGGCGAGAGGCTTAATGGGCCAGGGATGGCCCATGTAAGCCGGCCCCCGGAGCGGCGCCGGAGCGAGGGAAGTTTCGCGCAGCGAAACCCGGATGTCGGGATGCCCTTCTTTGGCACACCTTTCTTGGGCAAGCAAGAAAGGTGTGGCGCCCGTAAGGGGCGCAACACAAAGGTTCAGTAGACGCGGTAATGGATAGTGCTAAGCCAATAGCGCCACGCACACAAACTTGCCAGTCCGGTGTCAACCCGCATTTCCGCCAAACTCTGCGAAGAACCATAAAAAAGGGCGTCGTGGTAACGACGCCCTTTCCAGTTGCCGCTGGCTGAGGATTACTGCTTGGCCAGGCGGGTATTGAGCTTGAGATAGTCGATGAGGATGTGGCCGGTTTCCGTCAGGTAGGCATCGTCTTCCGGCTTGCTCTTCTTGTCTTCCTCGGCCTGCGCCACGACGTCGTCCTCGTCTTCCTTCTTCAGCTCCTTGAGCGGCTCTTCACCCTTGGCGCTGCGGCGCGCATTCTCGATCGCCAGTTGGCGTTTCTCGATATCGGCCTGCTCGGCACGGCGCTTGGCTTCGTTGAGGCTGACGGTCTTTTCAGCCATCAGCTCGCGGGACAGGGCCAGGCGGTCGCGGGCAAAGTTGAAGTCCGGGTTGTCCGCGGTGCGGGCGTCATAGCGTTTCTTCAGTTCGCTGAGGAACGGCTTGATCGGATCCAGCTCGGGCTTGATCGCCGGGCGGATACTGTCCCATGGCATGGCCTCGGGCAGCGCGCTTTCGCCGATTTCCTTGTTGTCCATCACGTCCGGGTAGGCGATGTCCGGCACTACACCGCGGTGCTGGGTGCTCTGCCCCGAGACGCGGTAGAACTTGGCTAGGGTCAGCTTCAGTTCGCCATGGTTGAGCGGCTGGATGGTCTGCACGGTGCCCTTGCCGAAGGTCTGGCCACCGAGGATCAGGGCGCGATGGTAGTCCTGCATGGCACCGGCGAAAATCTCCGAAGCCGAGGCGGACAGGCGGTTTACCAGTACGGCCATCGGGCCCTTGTAGAAGGCGCCGTCCTGTTCATCGGCCAGCACGTCGACACGGCCATCGCTGTTGCGCACCAGTACGGTCGGGCCCTTGTCGATGAACAGACCGGTCAGCTCGGTAGCTTCCTGCAGGGAGCCGCCGCCGTTGTTGCGCAGATCGATGACAATGCCATCGACCTTATCGGCCTGCAGCTCGGTGATCAGTTTCTTGACGTCACGCGTGGTGCTCTTGTAATCCGGGTCACCGGCGCGGAACGCCTTGAAATCCAGATAGAAGGCAGGCACCTCGATGATGCCCAGCTTGTAGGGGCGACCGCCCTGTTCAAGCTTGAGGATGGATTTCTTCGCAGCCTGCTCTTCGAGCTTCACCGCTTCACGGGTGATGCTGACCACCTTGCTGGTCATGTCGTTCGGGGCGTTGCTGGCCGGAATCACTTCCAGGCGTACCTTCGAGCCTTTCGGGCCACGGATCAGCTTGACCACTTCATCGAGGCGCCAGCCGATCACGTCGACGATTTCATCGTCGCCCTGGCCGACACCGACGATCTTGTCGGCAGGCGAAATCTGCTTGCTCTTCTCTGCCGGGCCGGCTGGCACCAGACGCACCACCTTGACGTGCTCATTGTCGCTCTGCAGCACCGCGCCGATGCCTTCGAGAGACAGGCTCATGTTGATGTCGAAATTTTCCGCGCTGTCCGGCGACAGGTAGTTGGTGTGCGGATCGTAGGTCATGGCGAAGGCGTTGATGTAGGCCTGGAACACGTCTTCGCTGCGGGTCTGCTGCAGGCGCGCCTGCTGAGCCTTGTAGCGCTTGGTGAGCAGCTCCTGAATCGCCTTGGGCTCCTTGCCGGCCAGCTTCAGGCGCAGCACTTCGTCCTTCAGGCGCTTGCGCCACAGGTCGTCGAGTTCGGCAACGTCCTTGGCCCAGGGGGCTTTCTCGCGATCGATCAGCAGGCTCTCGTCAACCGTGAAATCGATCTTGTCGACGCCCTTGGCCAGCAACCCCTGCACGTAGTTAAGGCGGTCCTGCTGGCGTTCGAGCTGGCGCTTGTAGATGTGGAAGCCGGGTTCAAGGTCGCCCTTTTTCAGCAAGTCGTCGAACTTGTCTTTCCAGCGGTCGAATTCGGCGATGTCGGCGGCGGTGAAGTAGCTGCGCGCCGGGTCGAGCATTTTCAGGTAACCCTGATAGATCTTTTCCGAGCGGGCGTCGTCCAACGGAGGCTTGCTGTAGTGATGGCGCTGCAGCAATTCGACCACGTTGAGGCTGGCGATCACCTGATCACGATCGGGCTGCAGGTACTCCCAAGGGTCGGCCTGGTTGGTTTTGGCGGCAAGGGGTAAAGCACCCAACCCGAGAACGAGGGCCAGGGTAGCGCTGAGAAAGGATCGCTTCATGCTGATTCGACGTGGGGACAGTTGATAACGCATATTAGGCCATCTTTGAGGGCGCCAGGTTCCATCGGCGCAATGCAAAGGCCCGTCGCTGAGCGACGGGCCAGGTTCGAATGCACTATGGAGGCACCGTGAAAGCATTGCAAGGCGTTGAAGGGCAGGTGGAATGGGTCGATCGTCCCACGCCAGCCTGTGATGTAGGGGAAGTACGTATTCGCGTGGCGGCAGCGGGCCTGAATCGCGCCGACCTGTTGCAACTGGCTGGCAATTACCCGCCGCCGCCGGGTGCCAGCGACACGCTGGGCCTGGAGTGCGCGGGTATCGTCAGTGAAGTGGGGCCGGGGTGTGACGACTGGCAGGTTGGCGATCGCGTGTGTGCGTTGCTGGCTGGCGGCGGCGTGGCCGAAGAGGTGGTGGTCGATGCGCGTCATGTGCTGCCGGTGCCGGAAGGTTTGTCGCTGCACGAAGCCGCTGCGTTGCCCGAGGTGTACGCCACCGCGTGGCTCAATCTGTTCCAGCTGGCCGGCCTCAAACCTGGCGAGAAGGTGCTGCTGCACGCTGGTGCCAGTGGCGTCGGTTCGGCGGCCATCCAGCTGTGCAAGGCCTTCGGCAGCAGCTGCTGGGTGACCGTCGGTTCGCAGCAACGCCTTGCGTACTGTGAAAGCCTGGGCGCCAGTGGCGGCGCGATTCGTGACAAGGACGGCCTGAAGGTGGCGGATGATTTCGGTCCCTTCGAGGTCATTCTCGACCCGGTTGGCGCGAGTTACGCCGCACTCAACCTCAAGCTGCTGGCGCTCGATGGGCGCTGGGTGAACATCGGCATGATGGGCGGGCGCAAGGCCGAGGTGGACATGGCGCTGGTGCTCGGCAAACGCATCCAGCTGATCGGCTCGACGCTGCGCAATCGCGACGACCTGTTCAAGGCCGAACTGCTGCGTGACCTGCGTCAGCACGTGTGGCCGTTGTTCAGCGAGGGTCGACTCAAGCCGCAGCTGGCTCGCACCTTCCCGATCAGAGAGGCTCATGAAGCCTACTCGACCCTGGAAGGTAACCAGGTCAACGGCAAGCTGGTGCTGGTCATCGACGACAGCCTGAGCTGACGTCAGCCTGCGAGCGTCCACGCCAGTGGGCGCTCGCGGTTATTCGCAGCGGGGCAGCACCAAGGCGCGATGATCAGACGGCGCGGGTCACGCCGCCATCCACCCGAATGTTCTGAGCGGTGATGTAGGCGGCTCCCTCCGAAGCCAGGAAGGCAATGGTCGCCGCAACTTCCTCGCTGCTGCCATAGCGTTGCAGCGGCACGCTGGCCCGCCGCGCTTCGGTGGTCGGCAGACTGTCTATCCAGCCCGGCAATACGTTGTTCATGCGGATATTGTCGCGGGCATAGGTGTCCGCGAAGATTTTCGTGAACGACGCCAGGCCGGCGCGGAACACCGCCGAGGTCGGAAACAGCTCGCTGGGTTCGAACGTCCAGGCACTGGAAATATTGATGATCACCCCGGACTTCTGCCTTTGCATGACCGGCGTCACCAGGCGGGTCGGGCGGATCACGTTGAGCAGGTAGGTATCCAGCCCGCGGTGCCAATCTTCGTCGCTGATATCCAGGATCGGCGCGCGCGGGCCGTGACCGGCGCTGTTGACCAGTGCATCGATGCGCCCCCAGCGCGACAGCGTGCCTTCGACCAGCCTGCCGAGATCCTCGCTGGACTGGTTGCTGCCAGTCACCCCGAAACCGCCCAGTTCGGCAGCCAGCGCCTCGCCCTTGCCGGACGAGGAGAGGATGGCGACCTTGAAGCCATCGCTGGCCAGGCGCCGTGCAGCAGCGGCGCCCATGCCGCTGCCTCCAGCGGTGATTATTGCTACTTTTTCTACAGGCATCGTATTGTCTCCATGCGCTGAGTGAGATGTCGCAAGGCTAGCAGCAGTGCTGGGTCTGCAGAGAGGCAGCTGCGATTGTTTAAATCAGTAGAAAAACTACAGTCATGTCAGAACAATTCGGTCATCTACCGCCGCTCAATGCACTGCGTGTCTTCGAGGTGGTGGCGCGCCACCTTAACTTTCGCCTGGCCGCTGCCGAACTGGGCGTGACTCAGAGCGCGGTGGCTCAACAGATTCGTGGTCTGGAGTCTGATTTGGGGCTAAAGCTGTTTGAGCGCCAGTCACGCGGTCTGGCACTGACCGAAAGCGGCAGAGGTTACAGCCTCAGCGTGCGTCGGGCGTTCGAGCTGATCGCCGACGCCACCCAAGGGCTGCGCCCGGCGCCGTTGCACCTGACGCTCAGCGTAACCCCGACCTTCGCTTCCAAATGGTTGATTCCCCGGCTGCCGGATTTCTCCACACGGCACCCGCAGATCGATCTGAGGATTCTCGCCAGCGAGCGACTTTCGAGCTTTCACAACGATGGTGTGGATATGGCCGTACGTTATGGCCGCCCGCCGTTCGGCCCAGGGCTGCATGACGAGCTGTTGCTGGAGCAGGCGATTGTTGCCGTGGTGAGCCCGGCCTTGATCGAGCGCTTTGGCACCCCGGGCGATCTGCAAGCGTTGGCGCGTTATCCCTTGCTGCATGACGCACACAACCTCTGGCCGCGGTTTCTCGATCTGCTGTTTCCCGAGGCGCTGCAGGCCTCTGCCCGGAACGTGCGGTTCAATCAAACCTCGCTAGCCATCGAGGCTGCCATCGCCGGCCAAGGCATTGCCCTGGCCAACCGCTTCTTCGTCGCGCGGGACATTCAGGCCGGACGGCTGATCGATCCTTTCGGCGCCGTTCTGCAGGACGAGCGCGGGTTCTATCTGCTCAGCCCGCGGCGAGTACGGCAGCATGCACCGTTCGCGTTAGTTCGTGACTGGTTGCTGGAGCAGGCTCGCGATCCTCGTCAATGACAGCTTCTTGATTGCCCGGCTTATCTGCCCGATGGGCGAGAACACCGAGCCTGTGGCACACTTGAACCCCAGTGAAAACGGGTTATGCAGCGACGTGTGTCGCTCGCCCGTGCACCGGTGCCGTCGGCCCTTTGCCGCGGTCTGCCAGGCCATCGCCACGAACAAGAGGAAGCAGCGTGCATAACGTCGTCATCAGCGGTACGGGCCTTTATACCCCGGCCAACAGCATCTCCAACGACGAGTTGGTGGCGTCCTTCAATGCCTATGTGCAGCAGTTCAATGCTGATAACGCCGAGGCTATCGAGCGTGGCGAGATCGAGGCGCTGAGCGAGTCGAACAGCGCCTTTATCGAGAAGGCCTCGGGCATCAAGAGCCGTTTCGTGATCGACAAGCAAGGCATCCTCGACCCCCAGCGCATGGTGCCGTTGATCCCCGAGCGCGATAACCAGCAGTGGGGCATTCTCTGCGAGATGGCAGTGGCGGCAGCCGAAGAGGCGCTGGCCCGTGCCGGCAAGACTGCCGCGGACATCGATGGGGTGATCGTCGCCTGCTCGAACCTGCAGCGAGCCTATCCGGCGGTGGCCATCGAAGTGCAGGCGGCGTTGGGTATCCAGGGCTTCGGTTTCGACATGAACGTGGCCTGTTCCTCGGCGACCTTTGGCATCCAGGCGGCGGCCAACAGCATTAAGCTCGGTCAGGCGAGGGCGATCCTGATGGTCAATCCGGAGATCTGCACCGGGCACCTGAACTTCCGTGACCGCGACAGCCATTTCATCTTCGGCGATGCGGCCACGGCGGTGATTCTGGAACGCGCGGATCTGGCGACCTCCGAGCATCAGTTCGAAATCGTCGGCACCAAGTTGCTGACCCAGTTTTCCAACAATATCCGCAACAACTTCGGCTTTCTCAACCGCGCCGCCGACGAGGCAGGTGCAGTGGCCGAAGGCCGGCTGTTCGTGCAGGAAGGGCGCAAGGTATTCAAGGAAGTCTGCCCGATGGTCGCCGAGCTGATCGCTGCCCATCTGCAGGAGAATGGCCTGGATGTGGCCGATGTGAAGCGCTTCTGGCTGCACCAGGCCAACCTCAACATGAACCAGCTGATCGCCCGCAAGCTGCTGGGCCGCGACCCGGAAGCCCACGAAGCGCCGGTGATTCTCGATACCTACGCCAACACCAGTTCGGCCGGCTCGGTGATTGCCCTGCACAAGCATCAGGATGATCTGCCGCCAGGCACCCTTGGCGTGCTCAGCTCGTTTGGCGCCGGTTATTCGATCGGCAGCGTGATTCTGCGCAAGCGCTGATCGCTCGACGGCGGCACGCGAGGTGCCGCCTGCTTCAACCGTCCAGCCCCTCTAGTACGCCCTATACAGCCGATTCAGCTACTCGGCTGAGCGTCCTCCTGTCAAGGGTTATATTCAAAGGGACTAAAAAGTTCCCTTGTCACCAAATATTTATATATCAGCAACTGCGCTGAAATAAGCCGCCGCGAAGATTCCCCCAGCACGAACGAGCCCAACGCTCGGGTGTTTTTCAGCACTTAAGTTCAATTAGGGGAATTCTCGATGATCCGTAAGCACTTCGCCGGTTTCGCAGCCAGCGCCCTGGCTCTGGCCGTTTCCGCCCAGGCTTTCGCCGGTACCGTCACCACCGACGGCGCTGACATCGTGGTTAAGACCAAAGGCGGCCTCGAGGTTGCTACCACCGATAAAGAATTCAGCTTCAAGGTCGGCGGCCGCGTGCAGGCTGACTACAGCACTTTCGACGGTTTCTACACCGTTAACGGCAACAAGGCTGACGCCGGTTACTTCCGTCGCGCTTTCCTGGAAATCGGCGGCGTTCTGTATAGCGACTGGGCTTATCAGGTCAACTACGACTTCTCCAAGAACTCCGGCGGTGACAACCGTTCCGAAGATGGTTACTTCGACGAGGCTTCGCTGGCGTATAACGGATTCAAGCCGCTGTCGATCAAGGTCGGTCGTTTCGACCCTGAGTTTGGCCTGGAAAAAGCCACCAGCTCCAAGTGGGTGACCGCTCCTGAACGTACCGCTGCTTACGAACTGGCCGACTGGACCAACAGCCACAATGGTGGTCTGGGTATCCAGCTTTCGGGCACCGCTGGTGATTCGATCTACGGTTCCGCAGGTGTGTTCGCCAAGGACGCAACCAACGCCGACAAAGACGGCGACAGCACCAAGCAATTCAACCTGCGTGGTGTATTCGCGCCGCTGCATGACGCTGGCAACGTGCTGCACCTGGGTTTGAACTTCGCCCAGCGTGACCTTTCGGACACCGCATTCGACGGCCGTATCCGCAGCCGTCTGGGCATGCGCGGCGTGAGCACCGACGGTGGCCAGGACGCCGGCAACAACGGCAACCGTCTGCTGCTGGGCGGCGCCAACAACCTGCCGGCGGGCTCTTATGACACCGACCGCGCTCTGGGCCTGGAAGCAGCCTGGGCGATGGGGCCTCTGTCCATCCAGGGCGAGTACATCACCCGCAAGATGAAGGCCGATGCCGACACCCGTGAAGACATCAAGGCCAAGGGTTATTACGGCCAGGTCGCCTACACCCTGACCGGCGAAGCGCGCGGCTACAAACTCGGCAAGTTCGACGCCATCAAGCCTGCCAACAAGGCCATTGGCGCGTGGGAGCTGTTCTACCGTTACGACCACATCGCTGTCGAAGACGACACCGTGGGTATCGATCCGACTGACGACGTGACCGGTAAGGTACACAACGTGGGTGTGAACTGGTACGCCAACGAGGCGGTGAAAGTCAGCGCCACCTATGTCAAAGCCAAGGTCGACAATCAGGTCAACTCCGCGGCTGCCAACGACGACAGCGGTGACGGCGTCGTACTGCGTGCCCAATACGCGTTCTAAGCAACACGCTTCAAACGTGGTACTCCTTTGAACCCCGCCTTAGGCGGGGTTTTTTTATTGGCGATATAGTGTGCGCTGAATGCCCGCGGATATTGCCGATGCCTGTCTACAGCCTGCACGCCCTCAACGAACTCGATGCCGCAATCTGGGATGGCCTGCTCAGCGAGCCGCAACCGTTTCTGCGCCACGCGTTTCTCTCTACCCTGGAAGACAGCGGCAGCGTTGGCGGGCGCAGCGGCTGGCAGGCGGCCCATCAGGTGCTGCTCGGTGATGAAGGCCAACCGTTGGCGGCGCTGCCGGCCTACGTCAAATACCATTCCCAGGGCGAATACGTGTTCGATCACGGTTGGGCCGATGCCTGCCGTCGCGCCGGGATTGCCTATTACCCCAAGCTGCTCGGCGCCATTCCCTTTTCGCCGGTAACGGGCCAGCGCCTGCTGGGTTCGCCCCAGGCAGCAGGGCAGTTGCTCGATGGCGTTACGGCCATGCTCGAGGAGCAGGGGCTTTCCAGTCTGCACGTGAACTTCAACGATGCCGCCACTGATGCGCTGCTGCAAGGTCGGGCCGGCTGGCTGCAACGCCTGGGCTGCCAGTTTCACTGGCACAACCGCGGTTATCGGGATTTTCAGGATTTCCTCGATACCCTCAGCTCGCGCAAGCGTAAGCAGATGCGCAAGGAGCGCGAGCAGGTGGCGGGGCAGGGCATCGTGTTCGACTGGCGCAAGGGGCACGAGCTGAGCGAAGCGGAGTGGGATTTCGTTTTCCACTGTTACGCCAATACCTACCACGTGCGTGGCCAGCGGCCTTACCTGAGCCGGGAGTTCTTCAGCCTGCTGGCCGAGCGCATGCCCGAGGCGATTCGTGTGGTGCTGGCCTGTCGCGGTGTACAACCGGTGGCCATGGCCTTCAGCCTGCAGGGCGGCGACAGTCTGTACGGACGCTACTGGGGGTGCCTGGCGGAGTTCGACCGGCTGCACTTCGAAACCTGCTTCTACCAGGGCATGGAGCAGGCCATCGCCCAGGGGCTGCGCCGCTTCGACGCCGGTGCTCAGGGGGAGCACAAGCTGATCCGTGGCTTCGAACCGACCATCACCCATTCCTGGCACTACCTGGTGCACGAAGGGCTGCGTGATGCGGTGGCGGGGTTTCTGCAGGAGGAGCGGCAGGGAGTGCTGGCCTATGCCGAACAGGCGCGGGAGATGTTGCCTTACCGGCAGGCGTGAGCGGCGCGCAGCGGTTGCCCGCAGCGCGTCAGCGCAGCATGCCGGCGGTCAGCCATCGTAGCGGCCGCCCCACTCGAGAAAACGCATCTTGTGGGTTTCACCCTGGCTGTCGGTGAACACCATGATCACCGGCACTACGCCGCGCTTGTCGGAAACATCGGTACGGTACAGCACTTTCTGTACATCGACTTTCATGCCGTAGTGATAATCCTCGGTCGGCAAGCCTGCGCCCGGTTTGCTCTGGATATCGGCTGCGAATACGGCGGGGGCGAGGCTGGAGAGCAGGGCGGTGACAGCGGTTGCAATTTTCATGATGGAGTCCTCGATGGTTCGATGACCGGCAAGCTGATCGAACTATTCGATTGCGTTGCCTGGTGGACTCATATGACCAGCAAAGGCGAAGCGGCGGAAATTGATGGTCTTATTAGTGGGTATCATGAAAATTGATATTTGTTAGCTAGCTAACTAGTTGCCCTTGGCGAGCCCCTTGGGCCAAGGCTCGCCCGCTTTAGTCGACCCCGACGAAACCACCAGTCTGGTGCTGCCACAGGCGCGCATACAGGCCGCCGCGCTCGATCAGCTCGGCATGGGTACCGGTCTCGATGACCTGGCCCCTGTCGATCACCACCAGGCGATCCATGCGCGCGATGGTCGACAGGCGGTGGGCGATGGCGATCACCGTCTTGCCGTCCATCAGGCTGTCGAGGCTTTCCTGGATCGCCGATTCGACTTCCGAGTCCAGCGCCGAGGTGGCTTCGTCCATGATCAGGATCGGCGCGTCCTTGAGCAGCACCCGGGCGATGGCGATGCGCTGGCGCTGACCACCGGATAGCTTGACGCCGCGCTCGCCCACCTGGGCCTCGAAGCCCCGGCCGCCCTGGCTGTCGTCGAGCGTGGCGATGAAACCATCGGCGCGGGCTTTGCGGGCGGCGGCCCAGAGTTCTTCATCGCTGGCGTCGGGCCGGCCGTAGCGCAGGTTGTCGCGGATCGAACGGTGCAGCAGGGAAGTGTCTTGGGTCACCACGCCGATGTTGGCGCGCAGGCTTTCCTGATTGACCTCGGCGATGTTCTGGCCGTCGATGAGGATGCGGCCGCTTTCCAAGTCATAGAGGCGCAGCAGCAGGTTGACCAGGGTGGACTTGCCCGCGCCGGACGGACCCACCAGGCCGATCTTCTCGCCAGGGCGAATCTCGATGTTCAGGCCGCTGATCACGCCACCTCGCTTGCCGTAGTGAAAGTGCACGTCCTCGAAGCGCACGCCGCCTTGCTGCACCTGCAGCGGCTTGGCGTCTTCACGGTCGAGCACTTCACGGGGCTGGACGATGGTCTGCATGCCGTCCTGCACCGTGCCGACGTTCTCGAAGATGCCGTTGACCACCCACATGATCCATTCGGCCATGTTGTTGATGCGGATCACCAGGCCCAGCGCCAGGGCGATGGCGCCGGTGCTGATCAGCGATTCGCTCCACAGCCACAGGGCCAGGGCGCCGGTGCCGACGATCAGCAGGCCGTTCATGCAGGTGATCAGAAAATCCAGGCTGGTGATGGTGCGCGACTGCAGGCGGAATTTGTCGAGCAGCTCCTGCATGGCCTCGCGGGCGTAGGTTTCTTCCTCGCGCGAATGGGCGAACAGCTTGAGCGTGGCCACGTTGCTGTAGCCGTCGACCACCCGGCCCATGACCTTGGAGCGCGCTGCCGAAGCAGCCGCCGAACGCTCCTTGATGCGTGGCACGAAGTACCAGAGGGCGGCGCTGTAGCCGATGATCCACAGCATCAGCGGCACGATCAGCCGCAGGTCGGCGGCGGCGAACAGGTACAGCGCGCTGCCGGCATAGACCACCACGTGCCACAGGGCGTCGATTACCTGCATGGCCGAGTCGCGCAGCGAGGGGCCGGTCTGCATGACCCGTTGGGCGATACGCCCGGCGAAATCGTTCTGGAAGAAATTCAGGCTCTGCTTGAGCACGTAGCGGTGGTTCTGCCAGCGGATCAGGTTGGTCAGCCCGGGGTTGATCGCCTGGTGGGTGAGCAGGTTGTGCAGGCCGAACACCAGAGGCCTGATAATCATTGCCACCAGGGCCATCCACAGCAGTTCGCCCTGGTGTTCGGCGAAGAAGGTGCGGGCATCGGTGGTGGCCTGGGCCATGTCGATCAGCTGGCCGAGAAAACTGAACAGCGCCACTTCGATCACCGCGGCGAAGAAGCCGACCACCAGCACCACCACCATCAACGGCCACACCTGCTTCAGGTAATGGGCGTAGAAGCGCAGCATGCCGTCGGGCGGCGCCACGTCGGGGCTGGGTTTAAAGACGTCGATGAGGTTTTCGAAACGGCGAAACAACATGGGGTGCAGTCTGCTCTGGCGGATGATGGGTATTGGCGGGTAAAGACGGCTGCCGAGTGGCAGGAGCGCAGGGCGCTGAGGTAAACCCACGCGCTCAGGCGCGTGGGTTACCAGGGGAGGGTAGCAGTATCAGAGGCGCTTGGCGTCGAGAATCACCACCGGGTCGACCGGTACGTTCTGTTGGCCGGCGCGGTTGGCGGTGCGCACCTGGGCGATACGGTCGACCACTTCCATGCCACGGGTCACCTTGCCGAATACCGCGTAACCGAAGTCGCGCGAGCCGTTATCCAGGAAGGCATTGTCGGCGTGGTTGATGAAGAACTGGCTGGTGGCCGAGTCGCGTACCTGGGTACGTGCCATGGCCAGGGTGCCGCGCACGTTGTGCAGGCCGTTGTCGGCCTCGTTCTTGATCGGTGCCTGGGTCTGCTTCTGGCGCATGCTTTCGTCGAAGCCGCCGCCCTGCACCATGAAGCCCGGAATCACGCGGTGGAACACGGTGCCCTTGTAGAAGCCGCTGTCCACGTAGGCGAGGAAGTTCTGGGTACTGATCGGCGCTTTCTGTTCGTCGAGTTGCACTTCGATTTCGCCCAGGCTGGTGGTCAGCAGCACGGTGGGGTTTTCCGCGGCCATCAGGTGGGTAGTCAATAGCAGCGAGCAGGCGGTGAGGGCGAGTTTCTTCAGCATCGGGTCTAATCCTTGGGTGAGGTGGCGGCAGTGTTTTCGACTTCCTGCAGAAAGGCAAGCAGGCTGCGGTTGAACCGTTGGCGCTGGTCGATCATGTGGCATGGGCAGCGTCGCTTGTCACCAGCAGACAGGCGCCGGGCAGCCCGTGGCTGCCGGCCGGTTGGCGCGCGCCCGGCGTGTAGTCGAGGCTGGCCTGAGCGCCGGGACAGGCGATGCGGTGCAGGCATTCATCTATGCGCCAGACCAGGGAGCACCGCTCGAGGCCGCATGGACGGCGCTCAGGCTGGCGAAGGGGGCGCCGGGGCGAGCGGCTCCGCATCGAAACGCTGAATCAGGTCGGTAAGGATCTGCGTGGCCGGGCCCAGGGCCTTGTCCTTGCTGGCGTAGAGAAAGAACACCGGCTTGCGGTTGCCGCCCTTGTCCAGCGGCAGTGGCTTGAGCAGGCCATCCTTGAGTTCACGTTCGATCATGTGCCGCGGCAACCAGGCGAAGCCCAGGCCGTTGCCGACGAAGGTCGCTGCGGTGGCCAGGCTGCCCACCGTCCAGCGCTGCTCGGCGCCGAGCCAGCCCATATCGCGGGGCTGATGACGCCCGGAGTCACGGATCACCACCTGCATCTGGGTTTCCAGGTCCTGAAAGTTGAGCTCGCGTTGCAGGCGATGCAACGGGTGATCGGGATGGGCCACGGCGAGGAATTCCACCGGGCTCATTTCCGAACCGAGAAAACCGGGAATGTTGTAGGCGCTGATCGCCAGGTCGGCGACGCCCTCCTTGAGCACCTCCTCTACGCCGGACAGCACCTCCTCGCGCAGGCGCACGCGGCAGCCACGGCTCTGTGGCATGAAGGCGGTGAGGGCGCGCACCAGGCGAGCGCTCGGGTAGGCAGCATCGACCACCAGCCGCACCTCGGCCTCCCAGCCTTGCTCCATATGGTGCGCCAGGTCTTCGAGCTGGCTGGCCTGCTTGACCAGTTGTCGGGAGCGGCGCAGCAGCACATCGCCGGCTTCGGTGAGCACCGCCTTGCGGCCGTCGATGCGCAGCAACGGCACGCCCAGTTGTTCCTGCATGCGCGCCACGGTGTAGCTCACCGACGATTGCGAGCGGTGCAGCACCTCGGCTGCCTGGGCGAAGCCGCCGTGATCGACCACCGCCTGCAGGGTGCGCCACTGATCGAGGGTTACACGTGGAGCCTTCATCCATTCTCCTTCACCAGCGGCTGTGCACGAACAGGCACTGGCTCTAAACTGACGGCCCACCTAGGAGGCTGGCCATGAAAAAACTCTGCTGCGCGCTGATTGCCTGCTTGCCACTGGCAGCCTTGGCTTATCCCATCGAACTGGAAAAACAGTTCAACGGCGCCGAGGTGTCGGCGAGCACCCAGGAAATCGATCACAACATGGCTGCCGTACTGGTGCAGAACTATGGTCAGCAGGCCGCTTCCTGCAAGGCGGTATTTCGCAACGGCCCCGAGGCGCCGCGCACTCGCAGCGTCAACCTGGCGGCCGGGCAGAACGGCAACCTCACGGTAAAGTTCGCGCGCAGCATCATTCGCCTGCGCGTGCAGCTCAACTGCCAGCCTCAATAGGTTGATCAGACTAGGGTCAGCCGTCGGACAAATCAACTTCATCGATAGTTAGCCGCGGATAATTATCGTTTTTTAACGGCTATTGGCCTGGCCGTGTCCCACCTGCTCATTACCCAGCCAGCTTGGCCACGGTGGCGGCGTGCTGCCCGGATTGTCTGTCGGCCAGCGAACCGTTATGGTGCGCCGCCCATACGTGCAGCGACGCCGCCGCCGAAAGGCTGAGCGGCACAGGTGCATTTTTCTTATCTTCGAGGTGCGCGATGACGCTTTCCGGACCCGGCGTGCTGTTTTCTGTCTGCGCCTCGATTCTTTTTGCCCTGATTCCCGGCTACGTAGTGATGCTCACGCCGCTGGACGGTTTTCAGGTGTTCGCCCAGCGCGTGCTGTGGTCGATTCCGGCGGTGCTGCTGTTGCTCACCCTGCTGCGCCAATGGCCGTTGTTGCTCGGTGCCCTGCAGCGCTTGCGCCACGAGCCGCTGCTGCTGGCCGCATTGCCATTGACGGCGGCGCTGCTCGGCTTGCAGTGGTTCCTGTTCGTGTGGGCGCCGCTGACCGGCCATATGCTCGACGTGTCGCTGGGTTACTTCCTGCTGCCGCTGGCCATGGTGCTGGCTGGCCGGGTGTTCTACGGCGAGCGCCTGCGCCCGCTGCAGAGGCTCGCCGTGGCCTGCGCATTCGTCGGCGTGCTGCATGAGCTGTGGCAGTCCCAGGCGTTTTCCTGGGTCACCCTGGTCACCGCCCTGGGCTATCCGCCGTATTTCATGCTGCGCCGCTGGATGCGCCTGGACGCCCTGCCGGGCTTGGTGCTGGAAATGCTGGTAATGGCGCCCCTGGCGATCTGGCTGATCGTCTACTGGGCGCCGGCCGGCATGTTCGCCGAGTACCCGCGCCTGTGGTGGCTGGTGCCTGGCATGGCGCTGCTGGGCACCATCGCCCTGGCGGCGATGATGGTCTCGTCGCGGCTGCTGCCGCTGGGCCTGTTCGGCATTCTCAGCTATGTGGAGCCGGTGTTGCTGTTTATGGTCAGCCTGGTATTTCTCGGTGAGCAGTTCGATTCCAGACAGTTCCTCACTTACCTGCCGATCTGGGTGGCCGTGGTGCTCGTCGGCTGGGACAGTGGGCGCTTGCTGGTCAAGCAACGGCGCATGCAGGCCGTGGCCTGAACTGCCGGCGGCTCAACGACGCCCTTCGAACGCCATGCGAACCGCAAGGCCTGCCAGTACTGTACCCATCAGCCAGCGTTGCACGCTTTGCCACCTCGGCCTGCCCATGAAAAATGCCGCAATGGAGCCTGCCGTAAAGACGATCACGGCATTGACGCATACGCTGATCGAAACCTGGGTGAAGCCCAGCACCAAGGACTGTGCCAGTACGCTGCCGTGCTCGGAAGGCGTTATGAACTGTGGCAGTAGCGACAGATACATGACCGCGACCTTGGGATTGAGCAGGTTGGTCAGAAACCCCATGGTGAACAGTTTGTGTGGGCTGTCCTTGGCCAGAGCGCGCACCTGGAACGGCGAACGTCCACCTGGCTTGACCGTCTGCCAGGCCAGATAGAGCAGATAGACCGCGCCGCCGACCCTCACCGCGTCGTATGCGTAGGGGACCGTCAGCAACAGGGCGGTTATGCCCAGCGCTGCGCACAGCATGTAGAAGACGAAGCCCAGTGCCACGCCGCCCAGAGAAATCAGCCCGGCCATCGGTCCCTGGCAGATCGACCGTGAGATCAGGTACACCATGTTCGGGCCTGGCGTCAGCACCATGCCGAGGGAAATCAGCGCATAGGCCAGCAGGTTGGGCAATTCGGGCATGAGTGTCTCCTGAGATTCCATCCGCGGCCGTGGGCACGGTTCGCTCCCGCGAGCGCAGCAGGTACTGAGCATGCTAGGCCGTTGCAAAGCTGGCGGTTAGATACAGATCGTTGAGCGAATCGCCATACACCGCCGCGCCGAGCGACCTATCCGCAGGAAGGCCGCTGAAGCTGCGCAGGGCAGCCCGGTGGTATTCCGGGCAGACTCGCGCTGGCGGAGCTTTTCAAACGATTGTGCAGAGAAAGCATTCGGCCCCGAGGCGCGAACGCGGTAACCTATGCGGCTGATTTAGCATTTGCATCGAGGTTGCCCCGTGTTTGCCCAATTTGCCCTGCATGAACGCCTGCTCAAAGCCGTGGACGAGCTCAAATTCACCGAGCCGACCCCGGTACAGGCCGCTGCGATTCCTCTGGCGCTGCAAGGCAAGGACCTACGGGTGATCGCCCAGACGGGGAGCGGCAAGACTGCGGCCTTCGTATTGCCAATGCTCAACCGCCTGCTCGGTAACGGTAGCTCCAAGGCCCGGGTCAGCGTGCGTGCGTTGATCCTGCTGCCAACCCGCGAGCTGGCCCAGCAGACCCTCAAGGAAGTCGAGCGCTTCGCCCAATACACCTTTCTCAAGGGCGGGCTGATCACCGGTGGCGAAGACTTCAAGGTGCAGGCCGCCATGCTGCGCAAGATCGATATCGTCATCGGCACGCCAGGCCGGCTGATCGAGCATGCCAACGCCGGCAACCTGTTGTTCGACGACGTTGAGGTGCTGGTGCTCGATGAAGCCGACCGCATGCTCGACATGGGCTTTGCCGAAGACGTGCAGCGCCTGGCCGAGATGTGCGGTCGTGAGCACCAGACCCTGCTGTTCTCCGCCACCAGCGGCGGCGCCGGCCTGCGTGAGGTGGTCGCCAAGGTATTGCGCGACCCCGAGCACCTGCAGCTCAACCGGGTCAGCGAGCTGGCCGAAGGTACGCGTCAGCAGATCATCACTGCCGACCACAACTACCACAAGGAACAGCTGGTCGAGTGGCTGCTGAGCAACGAGACCTACGACAAGGCGATCATCTTCACCAACACCCGTGCCCAGGCCGACCGCCTGTACGGCAAGCTGGTGGCCAAGGAATTCAAGACCTTCGTGCTGCACGGTGAGAAGGATCAGAAAGACCGCAAGCTGGCCATCGATCGTCTGCGCCAGGGTGCGGTGAAGGTGCTGGTTGCCACTGACGTAGCGGCGCGCGGCCTGGATGTCGACGGTCTGGATCTGGTGATCAACTTCGATATGCCGCGCTCGGGTGATGACTACGTGCACCGTACCGGGCGTACCGGCCGTGCCGGTAACGAGGGGCTGGCGATCTCGCTGATCACCCACAACGACTGGAACCTGATGTCGAGCATCGAGCGCTATCTCAAGCAGCGTTTCGAGAAGCGTACCGTCAAGGAGCACAAGGGCATCTATCAGGGGCCGAAGAACCTGAAAGCCTCTGGCAAGGCGGTAGGTGCCAAGAAGAAAAAGATCGACCCGAAAACCGGCAAGAAGATCGCCAAGAAGCCAGCGGCGAAAACCCCGGCCAAGCGCAACACGGTGAACAAGCCGAAGAGCGACGCACCGACCCTGGTCAGCCAGGACGGGCTGGCGCCGCTCAAGCGCAAGGCGCCGTCGGCCGACGCCTGATGCGTACTCCGGTCACCGTCAGCGATTGCGGTGACCGGCTACTGCACCTGTTCCTCGACCTCGCCGCCGATGTCTTCCAGCTCCTGCAGGCGCTGGTCATAGGCGTCGCAGTCGGTGGCATTCTGGCCGGCGCTTTGCGGCGGCGCCTCTTTGAGTTCCTGACGCAGTATCGCGGCCCGCTCCGGGTCGCGCTGAGTGATTTCCTCGATCTTGGCTGCCAGTTCCTGGGCCTTGGCGGTCGCCTCGTCGGCCGTGCAGGCCTGCGCCTGGCCTACGCCGTAGAGGGCGAGAGCCAGGCCGCAAAGCGGTGCGATATGTTTGATCATGCTGCAATCCTCACGCCTTCCCGTTCGAGCGGTTGAGTGCCTGCCAGCCGTCAAGGTTCAGGGTTATTGTTTGTTGTTCAGGCTTCTGACGGTCAGGTCCAGGGCCTTTTGCATGTCCAGTCGTGCCGAGCGGCCGATGTCCTTGTCGTTCAGGTCGAAGCCGCGCTCCGAGGGTAGGATCGGTGCGGTCAGGTCGTCGGCATCGGTAGGCTCGAAGTCGAACTCTTCACCGATGGTCATGGCGCTGCGGCGCAGCAGCATGCGCAGCTGATCGGGGTGCAGGTCCGGGTTGATCGACATCAGCGAGGCCACCACGCCGGCTACCAGCGGCGTGGCGTAGGAGGTGCCGCAATGCACGCTGCCCTGCTGGTTCTCCTCGGCGGTGGAGGCACGCACGCAGGCTGCCGCAGTGATGTCCACACGGGTGTCGACGTTGGAGGAACTGCGGCGTTTGACGTAGGCGGGGTCATCCACGGCCACGTCCTTGCGCTCGCTGCGCTGATGGCCACCAACCACGAACAGCTGCTCGGTGACGAACGAGGAGGGCAGGCGATAGTCGTCGGCACCGGAGAACGAGGCGCCATTGCCGGCGGAGTTGACCACCACCACATCCGGGTGCTCGCGGCGCAGCCACAGGAAGAATTCCTCCAGCAATTCTTCATAGCCGCTCATGGCCACGCCCGAGCGCACCAGTGAGTCGATCTCGTCGCCGTGAATGTTTTTCGCGCCGATGCGGTGAATACCCCAGCTCCAGTTCAGCACCCGCACACCGTCCTCGACCAGGTTGACCGAGGCGGCGATGTTGGCGGTGATGCCAGCATCGGAGTTGCGGTCGACGATCACCTCGAAGCCCGGGCCGGCGCCGTCCAGGCCGCGCAGGAAACCGGTATTGCCGCCATCGTCCCAGCGGGCGGCCAGAATGCCGGCCACGGTGGAGCCGTGACCGTCCGGTTTGTCGGCATCGCGGCTGTATAGGCGGGTATGCGGGGTGTGGCCCTGGCGCTCGGCGGCGCCGAGGTAATCCTTGAAGTCCGGCGCATCGAAGTCGACGTTGCGTTCGATCAGGCCGATGCGCACCGGCTTGGTGTCGATAGGCGCGCGCTTGGAGGGAATGCGCCGCTGGTAATAATTGACCGCGTCGACGAAGCGGTTGGCGGCCCATTCCTCTTCATTCAGCTGTTGGTCTTTGCTCGCGCCCGCCTGCGCGTCCTGCTCCTCGGCGGAGGATTCCTCGATCACCACGGCATCGACGCTCAGTTCGCTGCCCAGGCGCAGCACCACGGCGTCACGCTGAACCAGATCCTTGGCCGGCAGCCTCAGCTGATAGGTATTGAGCGGCGCAATCGCGCCGACCACCTCGGCGCCATACTTCTTGGCCAGCGCCTTGGCGGTGTCCAGGCCGTTGGCATCTTCCTCGATGACCACGCTGACCAGATCGACATAGGTGTTGAGGCCGTCCATGTTCTTTGCCACTTCACCTGGCTTGGCGGCCACGACGTGGCTGCCGGCCATCGACAGCCATACCGGGTTGCTGACCTCGTCGCCCTGCTTCAGCCACAGCGGGCCGCTCTGATAGCGCTTGCTCTCGAGGGTGATGCGCAGCTCATCCCCACGCTTCACGGCGCTGGCGGGCAGCGGTTTGCCATCGAGCAGCACCTGCAGCTGGCCTGTGGATACGCCGCGCGCCGTGAGGCAGAAGGTCTGGCGCTGGTTGTCGAGTACGTCTTCGCAGCGGTACAGGTGCTTGAGCCGCAGGGGCTCGGCCGCCAGTGCCGATGGAGCAAGGCTCGCCACGAGCAGAGCGCTGAAGACGGGGCGCAGCAGGGGGCGGCGGAGCATGGCGAAGGTCCTTTATACAGGGGGATGCGCCTCAGACTGGCGCTGCTGGGCTTGGTTCAGGCTGCATTCGGCAGATAGCCCGAACCTTGTTGACGGCGCAGGCGTCACACCTTCACAGGCGCACGAGGCGCTAAAAATAAAAGGAGACGAGGCGATGACGACTCATCAGCAAACCCATAACTGGGATCTTGTCGAGCGTATGCTCCACGAGGTGCAAAACGGCGCCGGCCAGCCATTCGTACCACGCCGCTGCGCCGAGGAACTGGCAGACGCGTTGCAGCAGGCCGGCAAGCCGATCGACAACCTCGATTCGCTCAAGGCCCAGGCCGACGACTACGAGGCTACGCTGCTGACGGGTGGTTTCATCGCGCCCCGCCCCGAGGCCGAGGGTGGCAACGGAGAGAACTTCGAGCTGACGCCGCGCGGTGCACAGTTGCTGAGCATGATCGACAGTACCTTCCCAGGCGAGGAACACCCCCGTGAAGTGCTCGACCGCCATGGCCTGGCGGCGTTGACGCCCGAGGTGTTCGACGGGCTGGCGCCACGGGCCACGCTGGTCTGATACCCTGCTGCACCCCTGGCCGTGAGTTCTGCGTACCGAACTGGCCTGCCAGGCTTGAGGTCAGGGCTGGCGCGGCGAGGGCAGGTTGCGAATGAAAGGGTGGTTAACCGGGCTGCTGCTGGCGATGGTGGCGATACAGGCCACGGCCGATGAGCTGCGCATCGGCTTCGGGACGCACAAGCCGCCCTATATCTTCGAGGGCGAGCACAAGGGGCTCGAATACGACATAGTGGTCGCCGCTGCTCGTGCGGCCGGCATCAGGGTGGTGCCGGCCTACGCCCCAATGGAGCGCCTGCACCGGGCGCTGGGCCGTGGCGAGCTCGATGGCATCGCCACCACGCGCAGCCAGAGCGGGGTAGCGAGCTTTTACTCCCAGCCCTATATCCGCTACGACAACGTGGCCGTGGCTCTGAAATCCCGTGGTTACCGGATCGAGCGCATCGCCGATCTGGGTAACTATTCGGTACGCGCCTTCCAGCGCGCACGGGTGCTGCTGGGCGAGGAGTTCCAGCGAATGGCCGAGGCCAATCCACGCTATCACGAGGAAGCCCAGCAGATTGCCCGTAACCGCCTCCTGTACAGCGGCCGGGTGGAGGTGGTGATCGCCGACCGGCGCATCCTGCGCTACTTCAATCGGGAGGTGTATCGCCAGGTGAATGTCGGCCAGCCGATCATCGAGTACCCGCTGTTCCCGCCAACGCCCTATCAGCTGGGGCTGCGTGATCGATCGATGCGTGATCGCTTCGACCGGGGGCTTGCCGACATCATCGCCAGTGGCGAGTACCAGAAAATCGAACGCCGCTACGCGATGTATTGAACCGCCCCGTCACTGGGTCAGTTCTTCGGGTTCTTCTTCGACCTTGGCAGCCAGCATTTCGGTCTCGATCGGGCGCGTCTCGACGCTGAAATCGCTGATTTCGATGGAGCCCTTGCCTTCGCCGACCAAGTGGAAGGAGAACGCCTTGCGGGTATCCAGGTTATCGAAGGCGAAGCTCAGCTCCACTGGTTGGCCTTTCTTCAGGCGCGGTATCTCCGGGACGTTGATCAGTACGTCGCGGTCGAATTCCTTGGTCTTCAGGCGCAACGTGGCGCCGGATTCGCTCATGGACAGCGCATTGATCTTCAGGGTCACGCGGGTTTGCGTGCCCTTGGGCAGCTCCAGGTACTGGGCACCGATCAGGTTGTCGGCCCAGTCATCGCCCGGTGTGGTGCGCAGGCGAATGCGCTCGTTGCTGGCGAACTGCAGCACCTGATTGCCCTGGCCATCGGTCAGCGAGCGATCCAGCAGCTCGGCACGCAGGCTCACCTGGCGCGCCGGCTTGCCGCTGACGCGGCCCAGGTATTCGGCGTGCTCGGTGATGAACCCCGGGCTGGCGTAGCGCCGACAGACCTGCTGGAAGTTGCACTCGGTCAGCGTGCCCTGGCCATCATGCTCGCGCAGCAGGCCATTGGTGTAGGAGATGATCTGGCGGCCATGGGCGTAGTCACGCAGCATCGAGCGCCCGGCGATGTCCGCGGGAAGTGGCAGGGCCAGGTAGTCGAGAATCGAGGCGGTCAGGTCGATATGCCCATAGACACCGTGCTTGAGCGAGGGTAACTGCGCCTGCTCGGGCGCCAGCATGAGATTGAACCCCCAGGCCGATGCCAGGCGCACGTTCTCGATACCGTGGGATTCGTCGGAGGTCACCACCACCAGGGTGTCGTCGAGCACGCCGCGCTGTTGCAGGCCGTCGAGGAAGTCGCCAATCGCGTCGTCGAGGTAGGCGATGGCGGCCTGTCTGGCACTGCCATGGCGTTCCAGGTAGTCGGCCGGCGCGGAGTAGGGCTGATGGGTGCCGACGGTCAGCAGGGTCAGCATCCACGGCGTCTTCTGTTTGCGCAGGCCATCGACGTAGCTCAGTGCGCCTTCGAAGTAGGACCTGTCGTCCATGCCCCAGGCGAAGTCGAGGTACGGCGTGTTACGGAACCAGTCGCGGCCCAGGGTCTTGTCGAAACCCATGCGCGGCATGATCTGGTCCTTGGCCATGAAGCGCAGCCCGGCGCCCTGCAGGAAATGCGTGCTGAAACCGTTGTCGCGCAGCTGGGCCGGCAGGCACTGCGCGGCGCGCTCGGCATTGCCCAGCAATTCGAGGCCCTTGGGGGTTCCCGAAGCCAGCTTGTCGTAGTCGCCACAGAGCATCGCGTACAGGCCGCGAATGGTTTGGTGGGCGTGCAGCACGTAATCGCTGGTGAGCATGCCGCGCTCGGCCCACGCGCTCAGGCGCGGCATGAGGTCATCCTGATAATGGCTGCCGATGGCCCGGCGGCTGGTGTCGAGATAGGCGCCGGGAATGCCTTCCAGGGTAATGATCAGCACGTTGCGCGCGCGGCCTGGCTCGCCCAGCAGGGGAGTGCCGTCCATATCCAGGCTGGTCAGGCCGCTGACATCCGGCGGGCTGTTGGGCTGGCCGCGGCTCATCCAGTCTTCGACTCCCAGCTGGACGAGGCTGACCCCTTCGGCCAGCCACTTGTGGGGCAGGTTGAACTGCACCCACTGATCCGCTTCGCTGGGGCTGCGGTACTGGTAGACGGCGTGGATGGCGAGCAGCGCCACAGGCGCCAGCAGCCAGGCCATCGAAGGTTTGCGCACAGGTGGTCGAGTGGCGAGCACGATGATCAACGCCAGGGCCGCCAGGATCGAAGCGCCAGCCAGCCAGGGATGGGTAAGACCACCGCCCTGGGTCGAGTGGCTGAGAAACTGGGGGTCGGTCAGGTAATGCAGGTCGGCGGGCTCGGGCATGCGGCCCACGGCGCTGACCAGCTCGACGGTGCCCAGGTTGAGTACCACCCAGATCACTGCCAGCGGAATACCCAGCAACAGGCGACGGCGCAAGGCCAGCCAGAGCAGCAGGCTGCCGATCGCCAGGTCGGAGAGGTAACCGAACGGGTGGGACCAGCCCAGCGAGTAGCGACTGAGCAGTGGCACTGCAATGAACAGCACGGCCAGGGTCAGCAGAACGCTGGTCGGCCGCTGCAGCCAGGGGCTGAGAGCTCGCACGTATCTTCCTTAAAACGATGATCGACAGACGATGGCTTTCAGCAGGCCTTCAGATGGCGAAGGAATGCGCTGAAAAATCAGTGACATCATTTTGAAACATGCGTGTGCTCATCGCCAGCAACAAGCGCTGAACACGGGAAATAAGTCATTCAAATCATTGCCCGGGCGGGCGAGAGGGGAGACTGCCGACCTGGCGCCCGTAATCAGGCGCTGCAGGTCGATACAGAAATTACTTTTTGGAAATGGTGATGTGCCGGCTGGCAGGGCCATTGGTCTGGCCGCTGACGCCTTTGGCGATCTCTTGGATCTTGCCGCCGGACTTGAGAAACGCCGCTACTTGAGCGTCGATCGATTCACTGGTTTCCACCGCAGGGGCAGGTTTGGCTTTGCTGTGGGATGCTTTGACGCGCATGACGGTCATATTGCCTACTCGAGTCATCAAGATGGCCGCCTATTGTATCACCGCTGCACGCTCTGCTGTTCATTCGATGACCAATGGGCGAAAGCCACTGTCAGCCGACCGCGTTTCGCGGCGGCGAGTCGGGTACACTGCGCGCCTGAAAACGAGGGTAGGTACCATGGCTGTTATCGGACGTATGAATTCCTTGCAGGTCGTCAAGCACACTGACTTCGGTCTGTACCTGGACGGCGGCGCGGACGGCGAGATTCTGCTGCCCAAGCGTTACATCCCCAAGGACACGCCGAGTGAGGTGGAAGACTGGCTGAACGTCTTCATTTACCTCGACAGTGAAGACAAACTGATCGCCACCACCGACAAACCCAAGGTGCAGGTCGGTGAGTTCGCCAGTCTCAAGGTCGTCGACATCAACCGTGTCGGCCTGTTCCTCGACTGGGGCCTGCCCAAGGACCTGCTGCTGCCGCATTCGGAAGAGAAGCGCCCGCTGCAGATCGGCGATTACTGCGTGGTGCATGTGTTCGTCGACAAGCGCAGCCGCCGCATCACCGCGACCGCCCGGCTGGACCGCTACCTGGACAAGCTGCCGGCCACTTACACGTCAGGCGAAGAAGTTGACCTGCTGGTGGTCGAGCCGACCGACATGGGCTTCAAGGCGATCATCAACGGCAAGCACTGGGGCCTGATCCACAAGAACGAAGTGATCGGCTTCATGCGCGGCGGCATCCGCCAGCCGGGCTTCATCAAGGAAATGCGCAGCGACGGCAAGATCAGCCTCAGCCTGCAACCGGTCGGTCAGCAAGTTACCGATGGCCTCGGCGAGCAGATCCTGCAGCGTCTGCGTGACAGCGGCGGCGTGCTGGAGCTGAGCGACAAGAGCTCGCCGGAGCGCATCAGCGCCCTGTTCCGGGTCAGCAAGGGCAACTTCAAGAAAGCCATCGGCGGCCTGTACAAGCAGGGTTTGATCAGCATCCATGAAGAGCGTATCGAACTGATCAAGTGAGCCGCCGGTGCTGGAACGGCCAAAAAGCACTTGAGTGGCGCGCTGGGGCTGCTGAATAATGCGCGTCCCGCCGGTGTAGCTCAGTCGGTAGAGCAGCGCACTCGTAACGCGAAGGTCGTAGGTTCGATTCCTATCTCCGGCACCAGTAATGAAGAAAGCCCGCATCGATTGATGCGGGCTTTTTTTGCGCTGCGAGAATGCCCCTGGACCCGCAGGCGGCATCTGGGGCAGCGCGGGGCCGGCGCATCGCTATCGCGCCCATTGCGGATCGGTGGTGAAGGCGATGGTCAGCCAGCGGTGGGGGCCGGCGTCGCCAATCGCTTCGCCGATGGCGTTGCGCAGCCGGTCCCAGTCGTCCAGGGTGCGCGCCGGCCAGTCAGCGGGCACGATGAAGTACAGTTCGACCTGCAGCGCGCGCCCGACCTTCGCCACATAGGCCTCGTAGCCGAGGAAGCCCTCTCGGGCCACCACGGCCTCAGCCACCTCGTCGACGTGCAGCTTCAGTGCCGGCGGCGTGACGAGCAGAATATCGGCCAGCGCCTGGCGAATGGTCAGCAGCGGTAGGGGCAGAATCACCACGCAGATGATCGCCAGCACCGCCGGGTCGACGTAGGGGGCCAGCCAGGCGTACGCCGTGCCAGCGCTCAGTTCGCCGAGCAAAAAGGCGATCAGCAGCGCCAGGGAGATACTGCCGGACATCACCCAGGCTTTGGCATCCAGGGCCACGAAGTCGGAACGGATCGCCCGGTTGGCGCGGAACTCGAGAATCGCCAGGCTGAAACAGGCGATGGTCGCCACCAGTGCGTAGATGATCGCGAATCCGAAATCCAGGGATTTGCCACCGGCCAGCAGGCTGCCGAGCGCATTGATCAGGGCATACAGCGTGACCCCGCAGAGCAGCGTGCCGTTGAGTGCGAGAACCATGGGTTCCAGGTGCCAGAAGCCCATGTTGAAGCGTTCGGCAAGGCGGCGGCTGCTCTCGCCCGTAGAGGTGTGCTTGCTGATCAGCGTGGCGACGATCAGCGCCAGAGCGCTCATGCTGGCATCGGCGAGCGAATAGACCCCATCGAAGACGATGGAAAACGACCCCGACAACAGGCCAAAGAGGATACCGCCCCCCGCCAGCAGCAGGGTGACGGCGATTGATAGGCGCAGAATGCCTTGTTCACTTGCCATGATCACTCACCAGGTACAGGAGCACGATGCCCGGAGCCACGCCGCCGTTGGCGATTCGCACTAACTAATGGCCGGCGTCTGGCTGCTCTGCCAGTGAGCGGGCGCCTGGGCATCGGCTGGTTGCTAGCTGGGGGCCAGTATAGGTTAGTGTCCGTGCATAAAAAATCGGCGGAATGGCAAGGTTTCTTTGCGTTTATGCAATGTATGGCCTGCCTTGAAGGCGGTTCTGCGGTTCGATTGTCCTGGTTTAGAACCCGGTCTGCCGCACCAGCGCGGCAACCAGGATCCCGGCTGTGATGGCGGCAAGCGGCTTCTTCACCAGCAGCATGACGATGGCGGTGCTCAGCAGCGCCAGCCTGGCGCCATTGTCGCCCTCCAGAGCCAGCGGTGCCAGCAGGGCCACCAGTACCGAGCCGGACATGGCGCTGATGAACTGCTGGGTTCTCAGGTTGATCGGCACGTAGGACATGACGAACACGCCGCCCCAGCGGGTCGCCAGGGTCACTACGGCCATAACCACAACGACGATCAGGGCGCCGGAGCCAGCGGTCTCGAGCATCATGCTTGTTTCTCCATCCACAATGCGCCGAGCGCACCACCGGCGAGCGCGCCGACGACCACGTGGCTGTTGCTGGGCAAGTACCAGTAGGCCAGCAGCGAAGCGCCGGCGGCAACCGTCCAGATGATCAGGATGCGCAGGTTCTTCTGCCCGCCGACCACCATGGCCAGTAGAAAGCAGCCCATGACCATGTCCAGGCCGAAACTCACCGGGTCATCGATGGCGCTACCGAAATAGATGCCCAGCCAGGTACCGAGCACCCAGGCCAGCCATAGCGCCAGGCCACCGCCAAGCAACAGCCCGAGCCCGGGTTTGCCCGCGCCAAAGGCCTGCATCGACATCGCCCAGTTGGCATCGGACGCCACCAGCATGACGCCGTAGCGCTTGGCCGGCGGCAGGCTGCTGAGCCAGGGATAGAGGGTGGCGCCCATCAACAGGTGGCGGGCATTGATGGCGAACACGGTCAGTGCCAGCGGCACTAGCGGTATGTGCGTACCCCACATGTCCAGCGCGGCGAATTGCGAGGCGCCTGCAAACACCAGCGCGCTCATCACCAGGCTGGTTTCGGTGCTGAGCCCTGTTTGCGTGGCCGCCAGCCCGAAAGCCAGCCCGAACAAAACCACGAAGGCCGAGATCGGCAGGAACTGGCGAAAGCCGCTCCAGGTGAGGGCGCCATCGAGTGCTTGCAGCTGTTTTTCGTCGTGAGCGGGCATAACGATCCTGGTTATTGCATCAACACCGCCGGCCGACGGTTTTTGCCTGTCCATGGTGCGCGTCTCGACAACGCCTGTTCGTCTGCTGAGAGGCACCGGGATCGGCATAGTCTACCAATCCCGTATGCGTTCGCGCTTACAGCGGCGGGGTGCGCGGCGGAATCTGCCGTTTGTTGCCGGTCGACTCGAAAGCCGAGGCCAGTTGCAGCAGCGCGTTGTCGTCGTAGGCGCGGCCGGCGAAGGTCAGCCCGACCGGCATGCCGATATCGGCCATCACGCCCATCGGTACGGTGACCGTCGGCACGCCGAGGTGGCGAATGGCGAGGTTACCGTTGGCTACCCAGATGCCATTGCTCCAGGCGATATCGGCAGACTGCGGGTTCACGTCGGCATCGGCCGGGCCCACATCGGCGACGGTGGGGAACAGCACGGCGTCGAGGTTGAGCTCATCCATCCATTGCTCGAGGTCGAGCTGGCGGGTCTTCTCCAGGCCGCGCAGGCCGTCCGGTACGCTGGCGATCTCGTGCCACGGCGTGATACCACGCTGCGCCATGCGCACGTACTCGTCCATGCCGGCGGCCAGGTCGTCTTCACGGTTGGGCAGGGTGCCGGGGTCGTGAGGGAAGATCTGCGGACCGTCAACGTCTGCCAGGCGATTGAGTTGCGGGTCGTTATTGGCGCGCAGGAAGTCATCGAAGGCCCAGCCAGACAGCTCCCACAGCTCGTCATGCAGAAACTGGCGGGAGACCAAGCCGCGGTTGTATACCGTCGGCGCACCGGGGCGGTCGCCCTCGCAGTTGGACACCAGCGGAAAATCCACTTCGACTACCTTGGCGCCAGCATTTTCCAGGGCGGCGCGGGCCTGTTCCCACAGCGCGATCACCGAAGCGCGGGTATGGATGCGTTGCCCGGTCGGGCCGCCAATACCAGGTTTTTCGCTGGTGCCGGCCAGCTCATCCTTGTTGATGTACATGCGTGGCACGCCAAAGCGCTTGCCCTTGAGCGCATCAGTCCGTGCGGCCAGCTCGAGGTAGGAGGCGGGACGCACGTCGGACGCTTTCGGAATCGGCACCCAGGGCTGCAGGCGCCACAGATCGCCACGGGTGTCCGGGTCGTCCGCCACGACAACTTCGAGGATCTCCAACAGGTCCGCCATGGTGCGGGCGAAGGGTACGACCACGTCCATGGTCGGGGTCAGCGGCCAGTTGCCGCGCACCGAAATCACCCCGCGTGACGGCGTGTAGGCGCACAGGCCGTTATTGGAAGCCGGGCCACGACCACTCGACCAGGTTTCTTCGGCCAGGCCGAAAGCGGCGAAGCTTGCCGCGGTGGCGGTGCCGGCACCGTTGGAGGAGCCCGAGGCGAACGGTGCAGTGAGGTAGTTGGCGTTGTAGGGGCTTTCGGCGCGGCCATACACACCGCGCTGCATCCCACCATTGGCCATCGGCGGCATATTGGTCTTGCCCAGGCAGATGGCACCGGCAGCACGCAGGCGCTCGATGGTGAAGGCATCACGCTGGGCGACCAGATCCTTGAACGCTGGGCTGCCCGAGGCGGCCGTCAGGCCTTTGACCAGGTAGCTGTCCTTGGCGGTATAGGGGATGCCGTCCAGGGGGCTCAGGGGTTCGCCGCGAGCGCGACGGGCATCGGAGGCTTCGGCCTCTTCCAGAGCGTCCGGGTTGCGCACCACCACAGCGTTGAGCTGGGTGGCCGTATCCGCGCCGTCATAGGCGTCGATCCGTGCAAGATAAGCCTCGACCAGTTCGACCGCCGTGGTGCGGCCGGCCTCGAGCGCAGCGCGCAGCTCGGCGATGGAGACTTCGGTTACCTCGAACATGCTGTCACCCCTGAACACTGGTGGGCAGGCGGCGTGTTCGCACGCCTGATGCCCGGTTGAATAGCGGCTCATCTGGAGCCGGTCAGTGGTCGATTCTAGTGCCACCCGCGAACAAGAAGCAGCCCCGGGCGTTCATTTTTTTGCACAGTTCGAGCCCTCAGGCCCAATGCTGTACATTGGCGCCTGGAATGTAGCGAGGTGCCTCGATGAACGATTCGATCAAGCCCGTGAGCCTGGACAAAGCCTACCGGCTGCTCAATCACGGCCCTACGGTGCTGGTTTCCGCACGCCACGATGGCGTTGACGGCGTGATGGCTGCAGCCTGGGCCTGTGCCCTGGACTTCGAACCACCCAAACTCACAGTGGTGCTCGATAAAATCACCGCTACCCGCGTGCTGGTTGAAGGCAGCGGGCAATTCGTCATTCAGGTACCCACCGCCGCACAGCTGGAACTGACCTATCAGGTGGGCTCGCGCAGACTCAATGATGAGCCTGGCAAACTGGCCGAAAGCGGTGTCGAGCTGCTCACCCTGGGAGACCTGGACCTGCCGTTCGTTGCCGGCTGCTCGGCGTGGCTGGCCTGTCGGCTGATTGTCGAGCCGCACAACCAGCAGGTGTACGACCTGTTCATCGGCGAAGTCATCGCCGCCTGGGCCGATGAGCGGGTGTTCCGCGACGGACGCTGGCACTTCGAGGATGCCGACCCAAGCTGGCGCAGCCTTCACCATGTAGCCGGCGGTCACTTTTATGGCATCGGCGAGGCGCTGACCCGCAAATGATCCGCGTCTGGCGTTGTCTCAGGCAGACATGCAACGCAGGCGCATCGGCGCCGTAACCGGAGCTCGAGATGAAAGCCCTGATCAGCCTTACCCTGGCGCTGGCCATCCTGGCCGGTGGTGCTACAGCACTCGCCGATGAGCGCGCGCCGCAAACCATCCGTGTGATTCCCAAGGCATACGTAAGCCCGGGAGCCAGTGGCAGCGTCGACACCTACGAACGTCAGGAGCGCTACAACCTCTATGGCGGCCAGCGTATACCGCAAGGCATCGATTCGCGCCGCTATGAAAGTGGCCAGCGCAGCTCGACCTTCGAGACCCGTGGTGGTATTCGCCAGAGCACCGAGTACCCGAATGGCTACGAAGTGCAGCGTTATCCGGGGCAGGACACGCAGCAGTACCAACAGCGTCGCTAGGTCGCATTAGACTTTGGTCTAAAAAACAGAGGGCTTCGACTAAGGTCGTCTGTCACAAGTCGAATGCTGACATACAGTTATCCGTACCAGCATTCTGCTGTGGAGGATAACAATAAAATGAACGACAGCATCTACCGGCGGATCGAGCAAAGTCCGCATTTCAAGGAGCTAGTGGCCAAGCGTGAGCGATTCGCCTGGATACTCTCCGCCTTCATGCTCGGCATCTATGTCGGCTTCATTCTGCTCATCGCCTTCGTGCCTGGCTGGCTCGGCACCCGTATCACTGCCGACTCGCCGATTACCTGGGGAATCCCGGTCGGTGTCGGGGTAATTCTTTCAGCCTTCGTGCTGACCGGTATCTACGTGCGTCGCGCCAACAGCGAGTTCGACAACCTGAACCAGGTAATCCTGGATGAGGTGGGCAAATGATCGGTCGCATCCTCTCCACTTTGGCCTTGATGGCCCTGGCCCCGACCTTGTGGGCCGATGCGTTGACTGGCGACGTGCAGCGTCAGGCCGTCAACACACCCGCGATCCTGATGTTCCTTGCTTTCGTCGGTGGCACCCTGTGCATCACCTACTGGGCATCCAAGCGCAGCAAATCGACATCGGACTTCTATACCGCAGGGGGCGGTATCACCGGTTTTCAAAACGGCCTGGCAATCGCGGGTGACTACATGTCGGCCGCGTCCTTCCTGGGTATTTCCGCCCTGGTGTTCACCTCGGGCTACGACGGCCTGATCTATTCCATCGGCTTCCTGGTCGGCTGGCCGGTGATCCTGTTCCTGATCGCCGAACGCCTGCGCAACCTGGGCAAGTACACCTTTGCCGACGTGGCGTCCTATCGCCTCAAGCAGAAGGAAATCCGCACCCTGTCGGCCAGTGGCTCGCTGGTGGTGGTGGCCTTCTACCTGATCGCGCAAATGGTCGGCGCCGGCAAGCTGATCCAGCTGTTGTTTGGCCTCGACTACCACGTTGCGGTCGTGCTGGTCGGTATCCTGATGGTCATGTACGTGCTGTTCGGCGGCATGCTGGCGACCACCTGGGTGCAGATCATCAAGGCAGTGCTGTTGCTCTCCGGTGCGTCGTTCATGGCGTTCATGGTAATGAAGCACGTTGGCTTCAACTTCAATACCCTGTTCACCGAAGCGATCAAGGTTCACGCCAATGGCGAAGCGATCATGAGCCCCGGCGGTTTGGTGAAGGACCCGATCTCGGCAATTTCCCTCGGCCTGGCGCTGATGTTCGGTACTGCCGGCCTGCCGCACATCCTGATGCGCTTCTTCACCGTTGGTGATGCCAAGGAAGCCCGTAAGTCGGTGTTCTACGCGACTGGTTTCATTGGTTACTTCTACATCCTGACCTTTATCATCGGCTTCGGCGCGATTCTGCTGGTCAGCACCAACCCGGCCTTCAAGGACGCTGCTGGCGCTCTGCTGGGTGGTAACAACATGGCAGCGGTGCACCTGGCCAACGCCGTGGGTGGCAGCATTTTCCTGGGCTTCATCTCGGCCGTGGCGTTCGCCACCATCCTCGCGGTGGTTGCCGGTCTGACCCTGGCTGGTGCCTCGGCGGTATCCCACGACCTGTACGCGAGTGTGATCAAGAAGGGCAACGTCAACGAGAAGGATGAACTGCGCGTATCGAAGATCACCACCGTGTGCCTGGGTGTCCTGGCTATCGGCCTGGGTATCCTCTTCGAGAAGCAGAACATCGCCTTCATGGTGGGCCTGGCGTTCTCCATTGCAGCGAGCTGTAACTTCCCCGTGCTGTTCCTGAGCATGTACTGGAAGAACCTGACCACCCGTGGCGCGATGATCGGCGGCTGGCTCGGCCTGATCACTGCGGTGGTGCTGATGGTGCTCGGCCCAACCATCTGGGTCACGGTGCTCGGTCACGAGAAGGCGATCTTCCCGTACGAATACCCGGCGCTGTTCTCCATCATCGTGGCGTTCGTCGGTATCTGGTTCTTCTCGATCACCGACAAGTCGGAATCGGCTGCAGAGGAACGCGCGCTGTTCCTGCCGCAGTTCGTACGTTCGCACACCGGCCTGGGGGCCAGTGGCGCTTCGGCTCACTGATCGCTCAGCGGTAGACGAAGGGGCGGCCTGCGGGTCGCCCCTTTTTTTGGTTCTTCGCATTTTCGCGGGGAGGATAGGCTTGACGCCGGACTGGCAAGTTTGTGTGCGTATCACTTACTGGCTTGGCACTATCCATTACCGCGTCTACTGACCCTTTGTGTTGCGCCCCTTACGGGTGCCACACTTTGATTCGCTTCGCTCACCCTTCGGGCCAGCCTGCGGCTGTTACTGCGCTTCGCTTCGTCTCTTTGCTTGCCCAAGAAAGGTGTGCCAAAGAAGGCCCCCCCGACATCCGGGTTTCGCGGCGCGAAACTTGATTCGCTTTGCTCACCCTACGGGCCAGCCTTCGGCTGTTGCTCCGCTTCGCTGCGTTTCCTCGCTCCGGCGCCGCTCCGGGGGTCGGCTTACACGGGCCATCCCTGGCCCATTAAGCGGGGCCGCCATCGGTATTTCGCCGCATCCATGCGGCTCGCTCCCCTACACGACACATCCACTACTCGCTACGCTCGCCCTATGGGCCAGCCTTCGGCTGTTACTCCGCTTCGCTACGTTTCGGCCTCCTGACGGGACCGGAGCGCGAGCTTGCGAGATCTCCACGGGCTCAAGCTCGGCGGCGTCTGTTTTTGCTTTGCTCTCGAGCTGCGATCGCATAGGCGACGCCCAAGTCCCCTTCAGGAGGCCGAGTGGAATCGCCGCGTAAGGGGTTGAGCGACATGGATGTCGCGAGAGCTGCGATGGGCCAGGGATGGCCCTTCGCAGCGGGCCCCTGGAGTGGTGATGGAGCGAGGGAACCTCGGCGCAGCCGGGGCCGTATGTAGGGGTGTGTTTCTTTGCTTACTTTCTTTGCACAAGCAAAGAAAGTGAGTCGCCCGTAAGGGGCGAAACCCATCCGGCCAGGCAGCGCGCTAATGGAAGGTGCCGAGTTATCGACAGCTCACACAAACTTGCCAGTCCGGTGTTAACCCGCACTTCCCCCAAACTATGCGAAGAGCGTTTTTGCGTCGTCACTCCAGGGGCTGCTTCAAGGGCAAGCACGAAGGCGTTCGTTTTTGCCAGGCTACATGGCTGGACGTGCCAGCGTGTGGGCTCGGGATCAGGCTGATGGCCTGGCCGGACAGGCTCACCGGGATTGAGGCCGGCATGTCAGCCGGGGCGGCGACCATGCGGGGCCGCGGCGCGAAGATCGGTGCCGGCGTGGAGTGAAGATCTTCTGCCGCCGCCGCCGCCGCTAGGCCAATGTCGCTACTTGATAGGTGTCGATATGGATACGGTTGCGCCCGGCGCGCTTGGCTTCGTAAAGCTGGTGGTCGGCGCGTTGCAGCCAGTCCTGCCAGCGTTCGTTGGCATACAGCACGGCGCCGCCCATCGATACCGTCACCGGTCCGCCCGGGCTCTTCAGATGCAGGGCAATCTGCGCCTGCAACTGCAGGGCAGCCGTGCGCAGGCCCTTTTCGTTGGTATTGCACAGCAGCAGCAGAAACTCTTCACCGCCAAAGCGGAATAGCCGGTCTTCATGGCGGAAACAGCGATTGGTCAGCTCGACGAAACTCACCAGCACCTGATCGCCCACTGCATGGCCGAAGCGGTCGTTGACCTGCTTGAAATGGTCCATGTCGATGACCAATACGGCGCTGTTGATCTGATGGCGACGCTTGTTGGCAACCGCAATCTTCAGCTCCTGGTCCATCACCCGGCGGTTACGGGCGCCGGTGAGGGCGTCGCGGGTTGCCCACGACTGCAGCTGCTTGCGCTGGAAGTTTGCACGCTGGGCGAAGATGAAACTGAGGGTGCTGGACAGCATCGCGGTAACGATGAACGACAGCATCTGGTAATCGCTTTCGAACACCGTACCCGGTATCAGCCTCGAGTAGACCACCAGTGCGACCAGCACCGCGGCGGTCGCCAGCAGTGCCAGCAACGGGGGCACCATGAAGAAGTTGAGCAGGATCAGCGGATAGATCCAGAACAGGCCGTTGATGCCCAGCTTGATGACGATCAGCGTGGCGCACAGGGAGGCGACGACCATCAGGCAGAGACCTGGCTTGCGCGTATCGCCGGTTTTCCAGGCGTAGCCCATGGCGAACAGGGTCGACATCACGATGATGGTATCGGCGATACCGACCGCGTAGTTGCCTTGCGACAGGCGATAGACGGCGTAAGGCGAGATACCGAGTACCCCGAAGAAGCCCATCAGGGTAATGATCGAGAGCTGGAAGTCCTTGCGCAAACGCGCCAGTACACGATTGAAACGTCTGCCCATGGCCTATTGTTCTCATTGGTCGCGCGTTCGCCTGGCAGCTGTGCTCGCTTGTCGATAGCGCTCGCGTCCATTGTAGTAGGCCATGGCGGCAGCAAGGGCTATCGCGAAGCGAGGTGGCTTGAATGCCCCGTCACGTTACTCCTGTGAGATGTCAACGTGCCATGACGTTCAATATTTTTTTCATTTTGTAACGCCGCAACCGTTCCGCCAGGGCGTCCGGCGGTTGATCGCAGGGTTCGAAGCCATGGCGCTGGTAGAACGGTTGCAGATCCGGGTGGCAGAACAGCCAGACCGGTGTATCGACCGCTTGCAGGGCGCGCTCGATCAGCGCGCTGGCCACGCCCTGCTGGCGTTGCTCGGCATCCACCAGCAGGCTGGTCAGCCACTGGCCGTGAGCCATTGGCTGCAGGCACAGGGCGGCGATGATCTGCGCGCGTTCGGCCACCCACACCTGGTGGGCCGCCCGGGTGCGCATGGCCGAGCGCTGGCTGCGGTAGAACTTGTCGGCCAGGGGGCGCAGGTGATCGGGCAGGCAGCGAAACTCGGTCATCGATGGGGAGGCAATGGCGGGTGGGGCGCCAGTCTACGTTTCAGTTGCTCCTGCCACCAGTCTCTGCCGAGCGTTGCAACAGGCGGACGGCAGTGATTTCCGGCAGGTCATCGCGGCGCAGGTAAACGCGCAGTGGTTCGCTGACGGCCAGGCGCTCGTCGATGCGCAAATCGACCAGCATACGCAGACGATCGCGCTTGAGCGTCATCAGCTCGGTGCCGTGCGCGGCCTGCCAGACGAATTCGCTGGCCGGGGTGATGCTGTGTTCGGCGACGTCCAGGCCAAACGAATCTTCGCTGAAGCGGACGATATGCCGACCGGTCTTGAGGTTGAAGCCGACGAAGCCTTGCAACTGATCGGCAGCGGCGCAGATGCCGGCAGACGTGATAGCCATGGTGAGCCCTCGCGATAATGGATCGGCTCAGGCTAAGGGCTGCGCCCACATGGGCGTTGCCGTGGATCAATGAAGCGGCGCCGAACGTGCTGCGGCGCTGTCGCAGGGGCTGAGTGATCAGCCTTCCGGCAGCACGCGCGGTTGTGGGCCGACATCGCGGATCGAATTCGACACCCGGTAGCTGGGCGCCTGCAGGGCACTGCGAATCTTCTCGTAATCCTCGTACTGCAGGCCGCTGCGGCTGAGCATCTCCAGGGCGAACTGCTTGATTTCGGCGTCGGTATAAGGGCGTTCAGCTGCCGACTGCGGAGTGGCGCAGCCGGCTAGCGAGAGGGTGAGGAGGGTGAGCAGAACAAGCAGTGAACGTTGCATGGCGGGCACCTGTAAGCGAAGCCGTTGAGATGGTGCCTAGGCTATTGGCTGGCCGCTTGGTGCAGAAATCATTCGGCTCGATAGTGGCTATCGGTGCCCGAGAGGCCGAGGTGTGCTCAGTCGTGGGGCCAGAGCAGCGGCAGTACATGCAGGCGCAGCAGCGGCGCCAGGTCGTCACCGCGCGGGTCTTGAGGCGCCAGCCAGCGCAGCTCCTCGAGCTCGGCGGCCGGCGCAACCGGATGGCAGAGTGCGGCGCGAAAGATATCGGCCTCGACGCGGGTATCGGCTTCGTTGGCGGCCGCCTCGTTGAAGTGGCCCAGTGGCGTGAACGCCGCCTCGGCTAGCTGCAGGTTCAGCTCTTCATCGAGCTCGCGGGCCAGGGTCTGCAGGGGGCTTTCAAGGGCTTCGCGTTTGCCGCCCGGTAGCATGAACATCCGCGTGCCGCGTTTGCGCACCAGCAGCAGCCGGCCGTCGTCATCGATCAGGCAGGCGGCTGCGATATGCAGGGTACGTGGCGGCATGCTCAGCGCAGGTGGCGGGGCGGGGTTTCGAGCTGGCCGACTTTAACCGCCATCAGTGGCGAGTTGTTGATCCACACGTCGTCGATGACGATGGTGCGGCCAATGTCTTCCTTGTCGGCGGCGACCAGCAGGTAGTAGGTGCCGTCTTCCGGGGCTTCACCGTCCCAGCCCATGCTGGTCATGCCGATCACCGTGGAGGGTCGGGCCGGCTTGTTGGGGATTACCGTGCCGTAGGCGTCCATCAGCACCGCGCGGGGCTTCAGGGCGAACTTGTTGATGCCCAGGCAGGTGTGGTCGCACAGCGAGTTGACATTGAGGCGATAGCGTTCGCCCTGCTTGAGCTTTAGGGAGTAGACCCGGTAATTGGATAGCGAGCTGCCGAACTGCATGCTGGCATCGCTTGCCAGACCATGAGGCACGTTGCTGTTAGGGTCAAGGGGCAGCGGCACCACCTGGGCGTTGTGAATCGCCTCCAGGTTGCTGCGCACGATGCTGTCCTGATCGGCCGGCAAAGGTGCTGGCGACGGCTGTGGGGCGCTGCTGCAAGCTCCGAGCATAAGGCAGGCGGCGAGAATGAGGGACTTGTGCACGATGAAGCTCCTGTAAGGCTGTGTTCCGCTCTGCCATTGATCGGCACAGAAGGAAGCCGGACAGTATACCGGGTTATTGCGGCAATACCGTGATGGATTGCCGCAATTCGCTGCTTCTAGCCAGCGAGGCCCACGTAGACGTTCTGCACGTCGTCGTGGTTGTCGATGGCTTCCAGAAAGGCTTCGACCTCTTCGCGTTGTTCGGGCGTCAGGCTGGAAACCGGGTTCTTCGGGCGATAACCGAGGCTGGCCGAGTTCACGGTGAAGCCTTGCTCGGGCAGGGCGCGGCTGACCAGATCGAGATCGGTCGGCTCGGTGATGAACAGGGTGTTGCCTTCGTCGGCTTCGTCGAAGTCCTGAGCGCCGGCTTCGATGGCGGCCAGCTCCGGGTCGGCGCCGCTGTCGCTGGAGGCCTCGATCAAGCCGACATGGTCGAAGTCCCAAGCCACCGAGCCGCTGCTGCCGAGCTGGCCCTTGCGGAACAGCACACGGATTTCCGCTACGGTGCGGTTGACGTTGTCGGTCAGGCACTCGACGATCAGCGGCACCTGGTGCGGCGCGAAACCTTCGTAGGTGGTGCGCTCGAAGTTCACCGTCTCGCCGCTCAGGCCCGCGCCTTTCTTGATGGCGCGATCGAGGGTTTCCTTGGGCATCGAGGCTTTCTTGGCCTGGTGGATGGCCAGGCGCAGCTTGGGGTTCATGTCTGGATCGGCGCCGTTGCGCGCGCAGACCATGATCTCCTTGACCAGGCGACCGAAAATCTTGCCCCTGGCGTTGGCGGCGGCTTCTTTAGGTTTGGCTTTCCACTGGGCGCCCATGTCTTTTCTCTCGGCTGTGCAGGTGATGGCGTGGCGCAGCCTTCAGGTGACCGGAACGGGCTGTGCGACGAATTAGGGTGGCAGATTTTAATGCTTCAGCGCGCCGCTGGCACCGACAAATCGCATTTTACTGCTGCTCGGTGCCCAACCGCCCATGGCCGCGCGGTTACAAGCGATCGGCATGGACCGGCCGCGGTGCAATCACCACGAGCTCCCTGAACAGCTCAGGGCATCTGCACCAGCTGGTCGACCAGTTCCAGGGCTTTCTCGAACGAGGGGTAGCCACTCTTGGCGACATCCAGCTCGGCGTAGTCGGCGCGGTACTCTTCGGCGCGGATGGGGTCGGCTTCATCGACCAGGTACGGCTGCGACCAGATCCGGTAGAGCAGCGCCACGGCGTAGGGCTGCTGCTTTTCGGCGGCGGCTTCCAGCTTGCCGAGCACCTCCTCGGTCTGCGGACCCTCGCGGATCATCAGAATCGCCTGGTAGAACTCCACCTCGCCACGCTCATCCTCGCTTGCGGCGCGGCGCAGCAGGGCATTGGCCAGCTCATGGCTCTCCATGTCGCCGGACATCACCAGCATCTTGGCCTGCAGCATGTCGTTCTGGTAGAGCAGCTGGCGATCGCGACAGCTGTCGCCGCTCAGCGGCTCGTCGCAGGTGGTCGGTGAGGCGCAGCCCGCGAGCATCAGGCTCAGCAGCAGGCAGCCAACGCCGTGTCGGCGGTCAATCATAGGTATCCCCCAGGCAAATCTGATGTATCGACCCGCGCGCCGCCTTCAGGTTCGGCTCACCGGTGTTTTTCGGTTTTAGCGCAGCGCATCGACCGCGGCGCCGATGAAGGCGTAGGTCTCCATTTCGCGCTCGTCCATCTCGGGTTTCGGCCAGGTGCTCCACACCACCGCCACCACCTTCTCCCTGGGGTTGATGTACAGGAACTGGCCAAAGATACCCTGGGCCTCGAAGGCGCCGCCGTCGTGGTTGGGCAGCGCCGCGTTGCCTGCGGGGAACAGCCACCACTGGTAGCCGTAGCCCAGCGCGTACTCGCCGTCGTACAGCTTGCCCGGCTCCAGGTGCGCGCCTGGCGCGGCACGGGTGGCGCGTTGCAGCCAGCCGGCCGGCAGAAGGCGTTCACCGTCGATCACCCCATCATCGAGGACGAACTGGCCGAAGCGGGCGTAATCGCGCAGTGTCGCCGACAGGCCGCTGCTGCCGATCTCCTGGCCGGCGCGGCTGTCGAGCTGCCAGAAGGCGTCACGCTCCATGCCCAGGCGCGCCCAGATCCGCTCGGACAGGTAATCGCTGGCGGTCATGCCGGTTGCCGCGCGCACCAGTTCGCTCTGCAGGTGCGATTCGCCGGTGCTGTAGTTGAAGGTCGTGCCCGGCGCCTGTGCCTTCTTCAGGCCGGACATCTGCTTGAGCAGAGCGCCGGGCTTGTTGGCCAACTGCAGCTCGAACATGCGGCGCCGGTCGGAGTTCGGGTCGCGGTAGGTTTCGTCCCAGGCGACCCCGGAACTCATCTGCAGCACCTGCTCGACGCTCACGCCATCGTAGGCGCCGCCCTTGAGCTGGGGCAGGTAGCGGGTGATCGGGTCGTTCACACTGGCGATCCTGCCCTGCTGCACGGCGGCGCCGATCAGCGTCGAGGAGATCGACTTGACCACGCTGAAGGACGTCCAGCGCGTGTTGGCGTCGTTGCCCATGGCGTAGCGTTCCAGCGCTACCTTGCCGTCCTTGAGAATCAGCAGCCCGCTGACCTGGTTGCGCTGCATGAACGCCTCGACGCCCAGGCGCTGGCCGTCCGCTTGGTATTGCACGGCCACTTCACTGCGCGTCGGCAGCGGATGAACCTGTGGCCCACGGTGCACGGTGCGGGTGAAGAACAGCTCGTCCATATGCCGATAGGTGCCGGCCTGGTAAGCCTGAGGCAGCTCGTAGAGATCCTGCGCCCGGCCAATGCGCTCCGGCTTATCGGCCGGCGGCGTCGGTGAGCTGGCGCAGGCGCCGAGCAGCAGGGCGATGGCGGCTGGCAGAAGGGCGCTGCGGCTGTATTGGACGGTGGTCATGGGGCGTCCCCTGGGGATGGTCGATCGCTCAACCATAGCCGATAACCGCCTCAGGCAGCGCACTTGCCTTGCGGCGGAGAGGTTGAACTGTCGTTTGCGGGCGCGGCTCTACACAGCACCTACCTGATGGAGAGCCCCATGGAACTGCCCAACAAAGACCTCGGTACCCTGTTCGAGCAACTTGGACTGCCTTCCGACCCCGCCAGCATCGATACCTTCATCGCCAAGCATTACCCGCTGCCCGATGACATGAAAGTCTCCGAAGCACCGTTCTGGAACCAGGCCCAGGCCACCTTCCTCAAGGACGAACTGCTGGAAGATGCCGAATGGGCGCCGGTGGTCGACGAGCTCAACGTGCGCCTGCACGAGAACAAGCTGGCGTAAGCGGCGTCCTCAGGCTGAGCTCAGACGCTGCAATTCACGCCTGACCATCGCCGCGTATTGCGGCGGCGACAGCCTGTACAGCTCGCTGGCCACCCAGGTCAGCCAACCTGCGCCAAGGCTGGCCCTTTGCTTCAGCAGGCGCTGGGCTTCGGCGCTTGCCTGGGCGGCGTATTGCTGGTGGAAGTCGGCGCGACTCATGGTGGGCCTCGGGCTTTCGGGAGCGAAGCCGCCATTGTCCCTGGCGCTGGATGCTTGGTAAACCGGGCGCCGCGCGTTAGGCTCGCGGCTTGAATGCCTGATCGAGAGCTGGACGATGCCTGCAGCGGTGAACTTCAAACAACGGATCTGCGCGTTGCGCCCTGGCGACCAGGCCGGCGGCGATATCGATCTGCTGTATGCCTTCGAGAGCGACCGCGGGCGGATCATCAACTCTGCCGCCATTCGCCGCCTGCAGCAGCGCACTCAGGTGTTTCCCCTCGAACGCAATGCCGCGGTGCGCAGCCGCCTGACCCATTCCATGGAGGTGCAGCAGACCGGCCGCTTCATCGTCCGCACGCTGTACGCCCAACTCGGTGAGCGAGCCGCCGACTACGGCCTGGATGGCCTGCAGGGCGCGCTGGAAAGCCTGGTGGAAATGACCTGCCTGATGCACGACATCGGCAACCCACCGTTCGGGCACTTTGGCGAATTCGCCATTGGCGAGTGGTTCGAGCGGGCCCTGGATGGGCTGTTCGCCCTGGCCGTGCCACAGCACCTGGCCAATGCCGATCTACAGGCACGCATGCGCGCCGATCTGCGCAATTTCGAAGGCAACGCCCAGGCCGTGCGGCTGGTGGTGAGCCTGCAGCGCCTGCGCCTGACCTACACCCAGACCGCCGGCCTGCTCAAGTACCTGCGCCCGGCCTATCAGCCCAGGCCTGCCAAGGGCACGGCGGGTGCCTACCTGAACAAGAAACCCGGTTTCTATCTCTGTGAAGAAGGCTTCGTCGCCGAGTTGCAGCAGGTGCTCGGCCAGGCACCCGGTACCCGCCATCCGGTGGCCTACATCATGGAGGCGGCCGATGACATCTCCTATTGCCTGGCCGATATCGAAGACTCGGTCGAGAAGGGCATTCTCAGCGTGACCGAACTGGCGCCGCTGCTGGTATCGACCTTCGCAAGGCTGCAGTCCCCGGACACGCCGATTCCCGGCTCGCAGCAGTCGTTTCGCGGCCTCGTCGATCAGGCCCTGCAACGCTATGACCAGGAAGAGATCAACAAGGCCGGCGAGTTCTTCGTCAGGCTGCGGGTCAGCATGATCCACCCGCTGGTGCAGCACGCGGCGCGCCAGTTCATCGGCAATATCGAGGCGGTGCACGCCGGTACCCTGGATCGCGCGCTGATCGAAGACGACAGCCTGCCCCACGCCATCGTGCAGACCTTCAAGGATGTGGCCATGGCTCGGGTGTTCTGCCACCGCGAGGTGGAAACCCTGCAGTTGCAGGGCCACCGCATCATCCAGGGCTTGCTGGACAGCTACGGTGCCTTGCTACGGGTGGATGCGCAGACCTTCACCGAACTGACCGAAGGCAACTGCCGCCGTGAGGCCTACCTGCAGATGCTGGTGCGCCGCCTGCCGAGTCAGCTGATCAAGGCCTATCGCCAGGCCGTACGCAAGTGTGATGAAGCGGATCGCGCTGCCTGGGAGTTCTACCACCGTTGCCGGCTGGTGCAGGATTTCATCAGCGGCATGACCGATCAGCATGCCCACGACGAGTACCGCACGCTGTTCGCGCTGTAGGCGAGATTTGGCTAGAGCCTGTTGTTGATCTTTCCAGGTTCGTTGATTTTGGCAGTTAGGTGGCGGGGGCGGTCATCGGCGCAGTGCCTGTGGGAGCGGGCGGGGACGCCTAGTCCATGCCCGCGATTTTCGCACGCATGGCGCGCTCCCACAGTGGATCGGCGAACGGCCTTGCACCTGCCTCTTTTAGGCTAATAACCGTGAACAGGTTCTTAGATGCTCTTCCAGATCAGCTGCAGCCCGGCCAGCAGCATGCCCAGCCGGGCGATGCGATAGAACCAGGTGTGGTTGATCCGCGACTGCAGCCACAGGCCCGTCCATACGCCGAGCGGCACGATGGGGGCGAGCATCAGGCTGAGCAACAGGTTTTCCCGGCTGAACTGGCCGAGCCAGGTATAGGGAACCAGTTTCATGGCGTTGGTCAGCAGGAAGAACAGGTTGATGGTGGCCACGTAACGCAGCTTGTCCAGCTGCTGGGGCAGCAGGTGCATCATCACCGGCGGCCCACCCGCGTGGGCGACGAAGCTGGTGAAGCCGGCAATCGATGACAGGATGAGACCGCGCTTGGGCTGCAGTGGCCGCGGTTTGTTGTCAGTCTTGAGCAGGCCCAGGAGCACGAAGGATATGGCGATGCTGCCGATCAGCAGGCCGATCAGGTTCTCGTTGAGCAGCTCGAAGGTCAGCGAGCCGATGACGATGCCGATCACTGCGCCGGGCAGCATGACCTTGAGGTTGGCCACATCCCATTTGCCCCAGTAGGCCTTGAGCCCGACCACGTCGGCCAGGCAGAGGATCGGCAGCATCACCGCCACCGCCTGCATCGGCGAGGTGGCCAGGGCCAGCAATGGCACGGCGATGCCGCCCAGCGCACCGCCAAAGCCACCCTTGGACAGGCCGGTGAGAAACACAGCAGGAAGGGCGAACAACACGAGGTCGGCGAGGGTCATTGCAACAGCGCTCATTCAGCGAGTGCGCAGGGTAGAGGCTGTGGCCGCAGCCTCGCAAGCCAGCCGATCACCTCAACTGATTCAGGAGTATCTAGCCCATGCCCGATTTCCAGCAGCCCAGTGTCGACGGTGAACAGCTCGAGGCCCGCTATGCGTTCGCCAAACGTGTGGCGTTGGCGGCGGCTCAGCGGGCCATGGGTTTCTATACACGGCGCAGCAGCCTGATCGTCGAACACAAGGGCAGCGACCTGCAGGATGTGGTGAGCATCGCCGATCAAAACGTCGAGGCGTTCATTCGTGGCGAGTTGGCCATGCACTTTCCGGATGACGGCATCGTCGGCGAGGAGGGTGGCAGTGGCGGCTTGCAGGCGCGCTGTATCTGGGTGATCGATCCCATCGACGGCACCGCATGTTTTCTCAATGGCCTGCACAACTGGTGCGTGTCAATCGGCCTGCTGGTGGACGGTGAGCCGCTGCTTGGCGCGATAGCCGATCCCAATCACGGTGAGCTGTTCCATGGCTTCGTCGGCCATGGCGCCTTCGTCAACGACATGCCGCTGCAGGCCCATGGCGCCCGCCAGGTGCGTGAAGGGCTGGTCGGCGTTGGCACTACCCATCGCCCCGGCAAGGAAAACTTTCTGCCATTCATCAGCCGTTTGCTCGAGGAGGGCGGCATGTTCGTGCGCAATGGCTCCGGGGCCCTGATGACCGCCTATGTGGCCGCGGGGCGCCTGATCGGCTACTACGAAACCCACCTGAAGAGCTGGGACTGCCTGGCCGGCCTGGTGCTGGTACGCGAGGCCGGCGGACGCAGCAGCGACTTCCTGCGCGGCGATGGTCTACTCGGCGGCAATCCGTACCTGGTTGCCGCCCCCGGCGTCTATGAGCAGTTGGCGGCGATGATCGGGC
Source organism: Pseudomonas sp. URMO17WK12:I2 (assembly GCF_003253735.1). Classification (GTDB taxonomy): domain Bacteria; phylum Pseudomonadota; class Gammaproteobacteria; order Pseudomonadales; family Pseudomonadaceae; genus Aquipseudomonas. The sequence continues at coordinate 330,348 of NZ_QKYW01000005.1, forward strand.
CGTCCCTGGACGCGCCGTGATCAGCCTTGTTCGAACTCCGCGAACACCTGTTCGCCGGTCAGCTCGCGGGTCTGGTTGGCGAAACAGTAGTAAGCCGGTCTGGATTCGATAAATATCTGGCTGTCGAACTGCCAGTCGTCATACCCATCGAGCAGGCCGACCGGCACCGCATGGTGACCATTGCTTTTCAGGCGATAGAACAGGTGGCTGCCGCACTGGCCGCAGAAGCCGCGCTCGGCCCAATCCGATGAGTCATGAATGCGCACCTGCTGCTCGCCGCTGAGCTGCGTCAATTGCCCCTCGGCCACCAGCAGCGGGCCGCCGCCCCATTTGCGGCAGGTGCTGCAGTGGCAGGCGCTGACGCTTGGCTTGGCAATGCGCAGGGTCAGGCTGATGGCGCCACATAGGCAACTGCCGTGTCTGTCGAGATGAGCCATACGGGGTTCTCCTTGAAAACGGTCTACAGGCCTGACTTGATGGGCGAGGCCGTCTCGACCAGCCGATGAATGAACTGCAGTTTGCCGACTACCGCAGCGGACAGCACGAAAGGATAGACATCCTTGTGGCCCATGCTGCGTGCCAGCTCGTTGAGCATAGCGGCGAGTTCGATCCAGGCATTGATGAACTGCAGGAACTCTTCAGCCTGTGGGTCGTCCGGGTCGTAGAGCGCGGCCTTGGTGAAGGGGCGGAACTCCAACTCCACGTCGCCGGCACGCATGCCAAAGCTCAGCGCGGTATCGAGGGTGTCCATCATGTGCAGATAGTGGGCCCAGGTTTCGGCCCAATCTTCCCAGGGGTGCATGGTGGCGTAGGCACTGACGAAGGACGCCTGCCAGTCGGCCGGCGCTCCTTGTTCATAGTGGCGCTGCAGCGCGGCGCGGTAATCGGCGCGCTCATCGCCGAACAGGCGGCGGTAATCGTCGAGCCATGGGCTGCCCGCGATCAGCCGGTCCCAATAGTAGTGGCCAACTTCGTGGCGGAAATGGCCAAGCAGGGTGCGATAGGGTTCCTGCAGCTGGATGCGCGTCTGCTCGCGCACGTCATCGTCAGCTTCGGCGATGTTCAGGGTGATCAGCCCGTTGGCATGGCCGGTTACCGGGAGTTGACCATTGAGATCCGGGCCGAGAAAGTCGAATGCCAGGCCGCGATCCGGGTCATCGTGTTTGCTGAGCAACGGCAGGCCGAGGTTCAGCAGTTGCGCAACCAGCCGGCGCTTGGCCATTTCCAGGCGCGCCCAGCGTTGTTCGTTGCCCGGCACCGAGAGGTCGGGAATGGTGCGATTGAGCTGGCAGGCGACGCAGCGCTCGGCGCCGCTGCTAAGCGGGACCAGCCAGTTGCAGCCGGCCGCGGTGTGCAGGTTGCTGCAACGACGGTAGCGCTGGGGTTCTGCGCCGATTTGCCAGATTTGCGTATCGTCGTTCGCGATCAGGCTTACCACCTGACCGCGTTCTGGCTCGTACCCCAGCGGTGACTGGCAGGCCAGGCACTGGCTGTTACGAAAGAAGATCGGCTGACCACAGGTGCACTTGCCCAACGCCTTTTGGCTGGGCGTGCGGCTTTGCCTGGCCGAGTCGCCAATGCGCAGGCCGAGGGCCTGGAAGAACCGGTTCATGTGAAGGCCTCGCCCACGCGGATTGACGCAGCGATAGAGTGGTAGGCAGCGGCAGGGGTTCAGGGCTTTTCGACAGACAGGTGATCAGAGGTGCTGCTAGGGTCTGTTGCCGTTTCAGCGCGAGCCGCGTTGTCGCGAGAAATCTCGCCAGGTTAGGCGGAGGACGCAGGGAATGGTTGTTCCCTTGCCAAGTCCTCCAACGACGCATGGCGAGATTTCCCGCACAACCCGTAGGGCCGGGCTCCTTTTGTCGCGATGCGGCGTTTCTCGCCAGCTCATTTAGCTAGCTAAACTTCGCGGCTCGTGCCTTGCCTCGCGACAAAAGGGGCTCCGGTGCGGCCGTGCGTGAAACGGCAACAGACCCTAGGCGAAACGCCTGATGCCATTGCGGCACCAGGCGCGGCGTGAATCAGTCCTGGCGGCTGGTCACTTCCAGCAGGTGATAGCCGAACTGGGTCTTCACCGGGCCCTGTACGACGTTGACCGGAGCGCTGAACACCACGGTGTCGAATTCCTTGACCATCTGGCCCGGGCCGAACGAGCCGAGGTTGCCGCCGTCACGGCTGGATGGGCAGCTGGAGTTGTCTTTGGCGACCTGGGCGAAGTCGGCACCGCCTTCGATGGCAGCTTTCAGTTCGTTGCACTTCTCTTCGGTGGCAACCAGGATGTGGCGGGCAGTGGCTTTGGCCATGGGAAAACACTCCGTTCAAATGAGCTGCCGAGCGTACCGGATTCGCTCTGCGAGTCAAATTGCTTGCGCCTCTACGCGGGCTTGCTTGCTAGCGCCGCTTCAACGCAGCCTGGCCCTAAGGTTGCCAGTCGTCTCGCAGGCTCTGGGCTACATGCTCGATGAACGCCCGCACCTTTGGGGTCAGTTCGTAGCGGTCGCGCACGCACAGGTAGTAGTCGAGCGGTTCGATCAGGGCCTGGCCATCGGTTTTCCCTGGCTCAACGAACAACTGCTGCAACTGCCCGCTGGCCAGCAACGGCTCGGCGACAAAAGCCGCTAGGCGGGTGATGCCGCCACCGTTGACAGCGACTCTGGCGAGCACGTCGATATCGTCGCTGACCAGCGCAACACGCAGCTGCGCCTCGAAACGAACACCGTCGCGCACGAAGCGCCAGGGCATCAGCCGCCCATCCACGGCAACCTTGAATGCCAGGCAATCATGCTCGCTCAGTTGTTCCGGCGTTCGAGGTATCCCGGCTTGCTGCAGGTAGGCCGGCGCGGCACAGTAAATCGACGGCACGCTGGCGATCTGTCGCGCCACCAGGCCGTCCTCGAGCTGTTGCGGAATGCGGATGCTGATATCCACCGATTCCTGGATGTGATTGACGCTGCGGTCCGTGGTGCTGAGTTCGCAGGCGATGCGCGGATAACGGGTGGTAAAGGCAGGCAGCATCGGCGCCAGCACATAGCGCCCGAAGGCTGCAGTGGAAGCGATGCGCAGGCGGCCCTGGGGGTGGTCATGCTGCAGAGTGGCGTTGCTGCGTGCCAGCTCCAGGTCACGTAGCACGTTGCGCACCTGGGCGAAATACGCCTCGCCGCTTTCGGTAAGCGCCAGGCTGCGAGTGGTACGGGTGAGCAGGCGAATGCCCAGGGAGGCTTCCAGCCGGGCAATGTTCTGGCTGGCCGCGGCCGCGCTGATGCCCAGTAGGCGAGCGCCAGCGGCAATGCTGCCGCTTTCCACTGCCTTCACGAAGCTCTCGATGCCGCGCAAGGTATCCATGCTCAATCTTTCTACTGGCTATTGGATTGATAAGTTTTGCTTTGTGCTGACCTTATCCGCAGTGCGCTACACAGGGCAACGGGGTGCCGGGATAATCGCCGCTCTCGCCGTATACGGACGGCGCTCAATCAAAGGACTTTGCCAATGCCTGAATCTACCTTCAGCCCCAGCCGCACGAGGTGGAAACTGCCGGCCAGGCTATCGCCGGTGGCCTTTGCCTTTTTCATGTCGAGCATCATGGCGTTTCTCATGTGCCTGGTGATCACCGCCACCAACCGCGGCCTGAGTGACGGGTACCTGAGCGCAGTGCTGGAGGCTTACCGACTGGCCATGCCGGTTGCATTCGTCTGCGTGATGGGGGTTCGCCCGGTAGTCATCTGGTTGGTGCGGCTCACCGTCAGGGTATGAGTGTTCGTGCTGCAGAATGTGAGATGTATCCAAAAATTACAGCGAGTTACTAAATAATTCTGTGATGAATGGTAGGCTTGCGCATTGAAATTCAGCCGCTCTCATGGAGTTACAGATGTTCTACAAGGAATTGTTACTGGTCGGCATGCTGTCGGCCGTTGCCCCGCTGACTTGGGCCACTCAGGCGTCAGACGCCCAGGACGTGCAGGAAACCACGGCCTCGGAAGTGGCTGAAGGCGAGTCCATCAGCGAGGAGCAATTTCTCGACAGCCTCAGTTTCCGTTCCGGCAAGGTGGTGGTCGGCGATAACCTGGCGACCCTGAACCTGCCCGACAACATGGTCTTTCTCAATGGCGACGATGCCGAGCGCGTACTGGTCGAAGCCTGGGGTAACCCGCCAGACGAGAAACCGCCACTGGGAATGATCCTGCCCAAGGGCGTTTCGCCACTGGCCGACGAATCCTGGGCGGTAACCGTCGAGTATGAGGAAAGCGGCTACGTGTCCGATGAAGATGCCGCCGATATCGATTACAGCGACATGCTCAAGGACCTGCAGGACAGCGCCAAGGCCGATAACGAATGGCGCGCCGAAAACGGCTACGAGCCCATCGCCATCGTCGGCTGGGCCTCGGCGCCGCACTACGATGCCGCGGGCAAGAAACTGCACTGGGCCAAGGAAGTGAAGTTCGGCGACAGTGACGAGCACATCCTCAACTACAACATCCGCGTGCTGGGCCGCAAAGGCGTGCTGGTGCTCAACTTCATCGCCGGCATGCACCAGCTGCCGCAGATCGAGCAGAACGTTCCGGCGGTGCTGGCCATGACCGACTTCAACGATGGCAATCGTTACGCCGACTTCAACCCGGACCTCGACGAGGTGGCGGCCTACGGCCTCGGCGCGCTGATCGCCGGCAAGGCGGCCGCCAAGGTCGGCCTGTTCGCCGCTGCACTGGTGCTGCTGAAAAAGTTGTGGATCCTGCCGGTGCTGCTGATCGGCTGGGTATGGCGACGGATGACCGGCAAGAAGTCCGAGCCGCAGCCGGCGCCGATCGAACCTCAGGTGCAGCCGCAAACCTCGGCCGAGCCTGCCCCGAACGAGGTGCCGCCGCAGGTATCCAGCGTGATGGATCTGAACAACCAGCCGGACGACAAGCAGAAGTAACGGCCTCCTGTAGAACGAAATAGCCCCGGCATCGACCGGGGCTTTTTATTGGTTCGCTCAACTGAGCTCGCCGAAGCAAGGTGCTTCGCGTTCAGAGGAAATAGCCGAGCAACACCAATAACCAAAGCAGTACGCCCGGTGCCATGCACAGGTAGTTCGCGACACTGAACCGACTGTTGCTGCTGCCCTCGCAATCGCCGCTGACCAGATTGGCTTTGGCTTGAATGATCGAAAGCGGCCAGGCCGGGAGCATGGTGCCAACCAGCAAGAGCATGAGTTCCAGTGTGGCGCCGAGGTGGCCGTCGGCACGCGAAAGCCCGTTGCTGACGAAGATCAGGGCAATGTACGCCCACGCTACGCTCGTGTATTTCCAATCTCCCAGGCCTTTGGCCTGCACTTGCTTGGCGATCAGCCTGCACAGCGAGTGAATAAAGAAGATCTGGAAGATCGAGCGCGCAGCCGGGCTGATCTTCTTGGGGCGCATGGAGGCTCTTTGCGTATCCCATTGCTTGTAGACCCAGTAAATCGAGTAGAGCCCGAGCGTCACGAAGTACAGGGTGAAGAGCTTGTTTAGAGAGGTGACGAAGAACGCGTCGCGTGGCCGCTCTTCGACTAGAAGTTCAGCGCTGGGCGTTTGATACAGGTTATCCATTGACCTTGATTCTCGCAGACACCGCCTGGGGCTGACGGCGTAGTGGTTTAACGCTCATCACGTGCATTGCACTGTGGCGAACGGCTCCTCCAGGAGCGCGAGAGATTCTATCGAGTGTTTCCAGAATGTGACATGTCACGAGTCTTGGGAGGTGGGCCATGGCGGCCCACCGGGCGAGGTGCTCAGGAGTAAGTGTCGAGCAACTCCTGCTTCTGGGCGCGTGGGCGTGCCCAGTCGTGTTGCAGGGTGTTCAGCACGTTGCCGATGAAGTCGCGGTCGGCTGCGGCGCGGCGGCCTACGTAGCCCTGGCCGCGGCGGTAGGTCCGTAGGCGAGTGCGCATGTTCGGCCGTTGGCTGACGAATTCCTGTTCCGGCTGATCAGCCGGCAGGCGGTCGATGCGTACTTCACCCGATTCGCATACCCACAGGATGTGATTGTGCAGGCTGTCCTTGTGCTGGGAGAACAGCTGGGCGAGGTCGTCGATGGTCGGTTGCTGATTCAGGTTCATGGCGTTACCCCTTCATTCTCTGATCTGTCTAGGGCGACCGCTGCAGTGCGGCCGTCATTGCCCGTGGCGTTTGAGTGCTGCCGGTGGCCGTGTAGTGATGTGTGAATATCGCTACGCAGTGGCGGCTAACCGAAGCCGAAATCGTGAAGGAGAGAAAGTCAGGGAAGGCGGGGCCGGATGCAGGTGATCCGCAGGATCAGCCACAGGCATCATGACAACGTCTCGCTAACGCTCTCGTCCTGGCAGGACGCTCGACTTCATCAATCTGCCTTGTGGGCAGTACATATCGTGGAACGCTCGGCTGGTATTACCGAGCTTGCCCAAGTGCCCTTGTCAGGGCTCCCGTCAGGGGAGGCGAGCCCATCATGCAAAAGCGCAAAGGGGCCGTCAATACTTTTGTAGTGATTTTTTTTAAGTACTACAAAAATATCTCAGCCCCCTCGAAAGGCGTCTGGCACGCCGAAAAATGACCCTCTGGTCAGTCCTCGAGAAGACGCCCGTCGCGCTCGCGCTGAGCATCGCGTTGCATCGATTCGAGGTTCTTTTCAATGGTTTCGCACAGCGCATCCATCTGGATCTGGTGCTCGCTGACCTGGAACGGGCTCTGCAGGTCACTGCCGACCCGCTCGATCGCCAGCAGCATGAAACCGACCACCGTCGAGGCCAGAGGCGTGTACCACTCCAGGCTCTCCACCAGGCCGATCGGTACGATCACGCAGAACATGGTGATGAACAGGCGCGGGAAGTACACGTAGGGGTAGGGCAGCGGCGTGTTGGCAATACGTTCCAGGCCGCCCTGGCAGTTGGACACGTCGACCAGCGTCGACTCCAGGCGGGTAAGGCGGATGCTGTCCAGGCGGCCGGCCTTGTATTCGCTGGCCAGCATGGCCGCGGAACCGTTGAGAATATCGTTGGGGAAGTTATTGGTGGTGCCGCGTCGCTCGAACTCCTCGGCAGCGACGAAGGCGCGCACCTCGTCGTCGCAGGGCTGGTTGCGCAGGCTGGCGGACAGGCTTCGGATATAGGCGACATGGCGGCGCAGCAGCACCACTTTGGCGGGGTTGCTGCCTTCATGGTCGTCGATCAGCGTCAATACCTGGCGGGCGAAGCTGCGCGAGCTGTTGATCAGCGCACCCCAGATGGTGCGTGCCTCCCACCAGCGGTTGTAGGCGCTGCTGTTGCGAAAGCTGATCAGCACCACCAGGGCCGAACCAAGCAGGGTCAGGGGCATGGAGGGCAGGTTGATCCTGCGGTCGAGAAACAGCATGTAGTCGACCGTGACGATGATGTCCCAGATCAGCAGCCAGAACAGTGACCAGCCGACATAGCCGAAGGTCTTCAGAAGGTAGCGATAACCACGGGTGAGGGATTGCGTCACGTGGGTTTCTCCGCGAGCAAGGAAGGCGAAAGTGCAGAGATTCGGACGTGAGGGCGGGTGAAAGGTTCGCCAGGGCGCGCGAATCAGCCTCGCTGGCGCGCTGCTGCCAATGCGCGGAAGAACGCGATGTACTGACACGGCCCATCCGCGAAGATGGCACTCAGGCGCAGCGGATCATTGGCATCGCTGATACCGGCCAGTGCCGGCCAGGGATCGTCTGGGTGGTCGCGCAAGTAGCCGGCATCGACGCCGGGGCGCTGGACTTCGCCGCGGCTGCTATCGACGTACAACACAAGGTTGTGCTGCCCGAAGGCCTTGCCCAGTTCCTGCACCAGGGTAAGAAAGCCGCGGTCGCTGCCGCCGCGCAGCCAGGTGATATCGCCTGCTTCGCTGGTGACGGCCGAGCTGGTCAGGGTGTCGCCAACGCCAACCAGGCGTGGCATGTACCGTGGATCGAAACGCTCGACCGCCAGTTGCCGAAGTGCCTCGAGGCTGGTCGGTGCCTGGCGCGCGTTGAAGGTTTCGCCCAGTGGGTAGACGCCCGTGCGTTGCCCGTAATGGCGGTTGAGCAGCACCAGAACGCCGGCCTCCTTGACGGCACCACGCAGCATCAGTTGCATGTCTGTGGTGCCGGCCGCGCTGCCTTGTGCCGGCCGCAGGCGCTCGTGGCCGTCGGCGTCACGGCCGAGATTGGGCGCATAGTGGACGAAGAACGACTGCGCCAGGCCTTGCGCAGCCGCCCTGTCGAGCAACGCTTGCAGGTGCTTGGCGCCGTCGGCCTGCAAGCGCGCATACAGCGCCGGCTGATCATGCCAGTGATGGTGAAAGGCGTTGAGGTTGATCGTGGGTGAAAGCGGGTTGTCGAGCATGCTGCTGGCCAGCAGCCGATCGATATCATGGGCGGGCAGGTTGTAGGGCGCCTGTTGCAGCAGCGTCTTCAGTGACGCGCTCAGGTGTGCCGGCGCCGCGGCGAGAAACGCCAGCTCGGCGGCGCTGACGCCCGGATGGGAGATTCGCCCATGGCGATCCTGCACCTGCACGCCGCCGGCTGCCAGCCCCGGCAGATACAGACCCTGTTCCTGGCAGTGCGGTCTGGCGCCGATAGCGCGCTCGACCAGGCCGTTGACGCCGCGGCTGCCGATATGTTCGCCATTGGTCAGCACCTGGAAGTGGCCATCCAGGGCGAGGGCTGCCTGCAGGTAAGCGGGCTCCAGGGTGCGGCTGAGGGGATCGCGCACCAGATCCATGCACACGCCATCCAGATCCTGGATGATCAGCAGGTTTTCGGTGCCGGCGAGGCTGTCGAGCAGAGATGTGGGGTCGAGCGAGTACGCGGTTTCGGTCACAATCATGGCCCTGAGTCTAACGCGGTCCACCCACTGGGGCGATTGGCTGAAGCATTTGGCCCAAGTGGTTGTCCATCAGATTGGCAGAGCGGATTGAGAGGAAGCACGGATGAATGATTCACCCAAGCGGGTTCGGCAGGTCGTCACGGCAGCGCTGCTGCTTTGCGCGAGTGCCGCAGGTACTGCGAGGGGCGATGAAGCCACGCAATTGGCCAAGCTGATCAACAGCTATCGCGAGGCGGGGCAGGGGTGCGGCGGGCAAGCCAGCCCGGCAGCCGGCCCCTTGGCGCCCGACCGGCGCCTGGCCGGGCAGCAGGTCAATTCATCCGAGCAGCTGCAGCAGGCCCTGCAACAGGCCGGCTACCAGGCTGCGGCCGTGCAGCTGATCCGCGTGACAGGCCCCGATACCCCCGAAGCGGCCATGGCCATGTTGCAGCAGTCGTACTGCAAGCAACTGCAGGACGCGCAATTCGCCGATATCGGCGTGCTGCACGAAGGCAACAGCTGGCAGGTGGTGCTCGGTCGCGCTTTGCTACCGGCACGTCTGGGCGACTGGCAGGAAGAGGGCAAGGCGATTCTCGAGGCGGTCAACCAGGCTCGGGGCACGCCGCGCCAGTGCGGTGATCAGCCTTTCGATGCGGCCGAGCCGCTGAGCTGGAGCGATGCCCTCGGCCAGGCGGCCCTGGCCCACAGCCGCGACATGGCGATGAACAGCCTGTTCAGCCACCAGGGCAGCGACCGCAGTCTGGTGGGCGCCCGCGCAACGGCTGCCGGCTACACCTGGACGGTGATCGGCGAGAACATCGCCGCCGGCCAGGGGCGTGCCCAGCAGGTGGTCGAGGGCTGGCTGGCCAGCCCGTCGCACTGCTACAACCTGATGAACCCGGACTTCCATGAAATGGGCGCGGCCTATGCCAGCAACCCGCAAAGCCAGGCGACCATCTACTGGACCCAGGTATTTGGCGCGGCGGGGCGTTCGGGGCTCTAGACGGGTTTTATTTTGTGCTGTTGATGGGCTGGCGTAGATATCCGCCCGCTCCCACAGAAGCAGAAGTTGCTGCGAATAGCAGATTCTTCCTGAGCCGTCAGGCCTGACGATCACTCAACAGCGGCGGCATCGGGCAGTCCAGGGTGTCGGCGACGGCGCGCATCAATTCCGCTTCGCTGGCGCTGATACGTCCGTCGTGCTCGATGCAGCGAGCCATGGCCTTGAGCAATTGAGGCTTCTGCAGCGGGCGCATCTGGTTGAGGCGGTTGAGTGCGTCGTTCAACTCGCTGATTCCGGCATGGGGCTGTTCGGCAAATGGCCGGGCGCTGAACGGCAAGGTGATCCAGGCAGCCAGAAAGGCCGCGCTGGCTGCCTGCTCGGTGGCATTGCCGGCTCGCGCCAGGGCCGTCAGCAGCACGCAACTTTCATTGCCTAGCGCTGCCAGAGGCAGGCGACCCTGTACGGTGCGCTGCATGCCCAGGTTGCGTTCGACGATGCGCAGCAGCGCCCATTCCATGAATCCCAGTTGCCCGGTGCTGATCAGCAGGGTGCCGATATCGCGCTTGAGGCTGACGAAGTCCTGGGGCTCGAGTTGTTTGAGCGCCGGGATGATCAGCTCCAGTAGCGGCAGGCGTCGGCCAGCCGGCAAGCGGCCAAGCGGCTCATCCAGTTCCTGCAGGCGGTCTGCGAGCAGCGGCGGCAGGTTGCTTTGCATCCATGTCATGCGTTGCTGGCGTGTGGTGCCGTCGGTGCCCAGCAGCAGGCCGTAGAGAATGGCCAGAGCGCCGTGCGGATCGTGGGCGGCGCTACGCAGGCGGTCATCGATCTGCGCCAGGCTCTCGCGCGCTTCTTCCAGATGCAGGGGTTGCGGTTCGCCGATGCTGGCAATCGCGGCACTGGCGGACGCGGCGCTGAAGCCCGCCATCGCCTCCGGTTGTGGTGCGGCGGCGTGCACGGGGGGCTCGAACACCTCCTCGCCCAGCACCACGCCTTTCCAGTCCGGATCGACGCGGCGGATGCGCTCTTCCAGCGGCGGATGGGTGGCCATCATCTTGCTCAGGGCCAGGCCCTGGCCGAAGTACATGTGGCTGTACTCCGCCGCGTGGCTGGCCTCGATGCGCGAGCCGGCGCCGAGCTTCTTGAGGGCGCCGGCGATGCCATTGGGATTACGGGTGTACTGCACGGCCGAGGCGTCGGCGAGAAACTCGCGTTGACGGCTGACCGCCGCCTTGATCAGGTTGCCGAAAAAGGTCCCGGCATAGCCGATCACCAGCAGCGCCAGGCCGACCACCATCACCAGTGCGACGGCATTGCCACGGCCCTTGTCGTCCGAGCGGCTGGAGGAACGGGTAGAACCACTGTGGCTGATGCCGCGCATCATCAGTTCGCCGATCAGGCCGAGCAGCAGAATGCCGTGCAGCACCGCCACCAGGCGGGTATTGAGGCGCATGTCGCCATGCAGGATATGACTGAATTCGTGAGCGATAACGCCCTGCAGCTCGTCGCGACTGAGCTTTTCGATGGCGCCGCGGGTCACTCCGATCACTGCGTTCTGCGGCCGCAACCCCGCCGCGAAGGCGTTGATCGCGGGCTCTTCGAGCAGGTAAACCGGTGGCACCGGCACACCTGCGGCCAGCGCCATTTCTTCCACCACATTGAGCACACGCTGTTCGTGCAGGCCTTCGGGCTTGAGATTGATCAGCCGACCGCCAAGCCGCTCGGCGACCACCTTGCCGCCCGCGCGCAGCTGTACGGCCTTGAATGCCCAGCCGAGAAACACCACGCCGACCACCACGGTTGCCACGCTGAGCAACAGTTCCCGGCTCAGCGACTGCAGGCTGTAGTTACCGTACTGGTAAACCTGCCAGGCAACGGCGATCACCAGCGTGGTGCTGACGATCAGGGTGACCACCGCCAGCATGAGTAGTATCACCAGGCGCGAGCTGTTGCGCCTGGCCCGGTCCTGATGCTCGAAGAAATCCATCTAGATACGCCCCGTGCTCAGAAGGAGACTTTGGGAGCGTCCTGAATGGCCGCGCTGTCGGCGAATTCCAGCAGGGCGGCGTCGGTGCCGTGGCCGAAGGCACCGGCCAGAACCACCGGCGGGAAGCTCTGGCGGTAAGCGTTGTAGGCGGTGACCGCGTCGTTGTAGGCCTGGCGGGCGAAGGCCACCTTGTTCTCGGTGCTGGAGAGCTCCTCGCTCAGTTGCTGCATGTTCTGCGAGGCCTTGAGGTCCGGGTAGGCCTCGACGGTCACGTTGAGGCGGCCCATGGCATTCTTCAGCACGCCTTCGGCATTGGCCAGCAGGTTCATGCTCTGCGCATCGCCAGGGTTCTGCGAGGCCTGCTTGAGGCCGTCGACCGCACCGTTACGGGCGGCGATTACCGCTTCGAGGGTTTCCCGCTCGTGGGCCAGGTAGGCCTTGGCGGTTTCCACCAGGTTGGGGATCAGGTCGTAGCGGCGCTTGAGCTGCACCTCGATCTGCGCGAAACCGTTCTGGTAGCGATTGCGCAGGCTGACCAGGCGGTTATAGACACTGATCACGTAGAAGACCACCACGACCAGTACGGCGATGATGATAAGGGTGGAGATATCCATGAGATGTCCCTATCGGTTGTGTAGAAGTGGCCGCATGGTAGCGGAAACTGCAGGCTATCGGGCACGCCATGGCAGGGTAGTCGGCCTGGATGTGCGGTGGTTCCCGTTACTGTTCGTCCGGCTTGTTCGGGCTGAGCGCGGTCATCTGCACGGTCAGGCGCGGCGTCGCCAGGCTCAGGCCAGACTCGTCCAGGTGGCGCTTGAGCCCCAGGTTGAAGGCGCGTGACACCTCCCACTGCTTGATCGGCGCAGTCTTGAAGCGCGCACGCAGCACCGCGTTGCCTGACTCGAAACTTTCCACGCCCTGGATTTCCAGGGGCGACCAGATATTGCGGCGCATCAACACGTCGTTGCGCAGCTCGGTGGCGACTTCACGCAGCAGCTTGATGGCCTCGTCGATGTTCATGTCGTGGGGCACCGCGACGCGGAAGATCGCGTAGCCGAACTCGCGCGAGTAGTTCTTGATGCTCTTGATTTCGCTGAACGGGATGGTGTGCACGATGCCGTCGATATCACGCAGACGCACGGTGCGGATGGTCAGGCCTTCGACGGTGCCGAGGTGGCCGCCAACGTCGACGTAGTCGTCGATGGCCAGGGAGTCTTCGATGATGATGAACAGGCCGGTGATCAGGTCCGCCACCAGCGATTGCGCACCGAAACCGATGGCCAGGCCGATCACCCCGGCACCCGCCAGCAGCGGTGTGACGTTCATGCCCATGTTGGCCAGGGCGACGATGGCCGCGATGATGAAGATGCTGACGAACAGCACGTTGCGGATCAGCGGCATCATGGTCTGCGCGCGGGCGTTGGTCTGGCCCTTGCGTGAGCGCGTCAGGGCGTGGTGCACCGCGGTGTCGGCGAGAATCCACACCAGCCAGCCGCAGGCCAGGGTCGCGCCCAGGCCGATCAGCTTGAGGCTGATCTCGTGGCCGTCGCCCTCGGCGAAGCGGATCAGCGACAGCCCCCAAACGCGCAGGCCCAGCTCGATGAACAGCAGCCAGACGGCCAGGCTGAGCATGGTGTGGAAGAAGTTCTGGAAGCGCTCGAAATACGCGGCATGCCGGCGGTGGCGCGAGCGGCTGCGGAACAGCCGCCGCCTGATCAGGCCGTTGATGACCATGCAGGTCACCAGCAGCACGGTGCACACCAGCGACTGGCGGAAGGCGGTGCTGGTGTCGCCGGCCGACACGAAGGTGGCCGACAGCGAGATCGCCACCAGGGCCAGGGCCGGCAGGTACCAGAAGCTGCCGAGCAGCTCCACGGTTTCGCTGATGCCACGCTGCCTGAGGCGTCGTGCCAGGGGCTGATTGCGGATCAGGTGGGCGATCGGGCGACGAAAACGCAGGATGAACAGGCCGGTGCACAGCGCCGCCAGCACGTTGGTCAGCGTGGCGGTGGTGTGCGCCAGGTTGCCACCTAGGCTGGCCACCAGGCGCGGATCGTTGAGCGCCTCGCCAAAGGCGGCGAAGCTGCCGATCAGCCACAGCGGGCGAAACGCACGGCGGCGCAGGATATTCAGCGCGGTGCGCCGGTGCGGGCCGTCGAGCAGCGAGAAGGCGATCACGCAGATGGCCGAGAAGCAGGTACCCACCACCAGTGCATAGGCCAGCACCATGGCCAGGTCACGGCCCAGGGAGGCGGGCAGCACGTAGCTCAGGTAACCGGTGATCAGCAGGGCGGCGAACCAGGGGCCGAGCTTGCGCAGGGCGAAGCGCAGCAGGTCGGTCGGTCGCGGGTTCTGGGGCAGCTCCTCGGCCAGCCCGAAGCGCAGGCGCACCTGGTGGCTGAGCGCCCGCAGCCCGAAGGCCAGCAGGCTCCAGATGCCGATGATCAAGGCGAAATTACTGACCAGCGCCAGGCGCTCGCCGGCCTCCGGCAACAGCACCGACAACTCGCTGCGGCTGCGTGACAGCTCCAACTGCCAACGCGCCAGGGGGCTGTGCTCGCCGGAGAACTGGCTTTCGATACCGGTCAGCGTATTGCCGATCAGCCCCAGCACGCCGTCGCGGCTCTCGGGCTGGGCTTTCTGGGTGGTGTCGCGCAGGGTCTTCAGGTCATTGAGCAACTGTGCGCGCTGCTTGTCGTTCTCCAGCGACTGAATCACTTCGTCGAGGGAGCGATCCAGCGGTTGGTCCGCCTGGGGCTGGGCGCTGGATTCACCGCTGCTGCCGAACAGGGTCGGGATGCCCGCTGCCTGTGCCAGCGGACAGGCAAGGATCAACAGCGACAGCAACAGCAGGCGGCGCAGCAGGGCGTTGAAGCGGATCACGCGCGAACTCTCCATCACGCGGGTGAGTGTCGTGGCGGCGCCAATCGACGCCGCCCCTGGCTCAGGCGTAGTTTTCCGGGCTGAGACGGCGCTCGACCAATTCGATGAGGATATGGATGACCTTGATGTGCAGCTCCTGGGTGCGGTCGGCGAAGTCGCCGCCCGGCGCGCAGATGCACACGTCGGCCAGGCTTTCCAGCAACGAGCCGGGCTTGCCGGTCAGGGCGATGACCTTCATGCCCAATGCCTTGGCAGCTTCGGCGGCCTTGACCACGTTGGGGCTCTTGCCACTGGTGCTGATGGCCAGCAGCACATCGCCTTCGCGACCGTGGGATTCCACGTAGCGCGAGAAGATGTGGTCGTAACCGAAGTCGTTGGCCACGCAGCTGATATGGCTGGCGTCGCTGATCGACACCGCGGCGATACCCGGGCGGTTCTTGCGATAACGCCCGGTCAGTTCCTCGGCGAAGTGCATGGCGTCGCACATCGAACCGCCGTTGCCGCAGGAAAAGGCCTTGCCCCTGGCTTCGAAGCTGTTCACCAGCAGGTCGCCGGCGCGTTCGATATTGGCCAGCGTCTGCTCGCTGCCGATAAAGGCGTCGAGCGCGCGCTGGGCTTCGATCAGGCTGTTACGGATATGTTCGATCATGGTCGCCTCAGGGCAGGTCATGGCTGTTATAGAAGGCGCCGAGCACTTTCACCAGATGCGCCAGGTCCTGGCTGCCGGCCAGTTCGCGAATCGAGTGCATGGCGAAGGTCGGCAGGCCGATATCCACGGTGCGCACCCCCAGCTGGCTGGCGGTGATCGGGCCGATGGTCGAGCCACAACCCATATCGCTGCGGGTCACGAAGCTCTGCACCGGCACTTCGTTCTCCAGGCACAGGTGGCGGAAGAAACCAGCGGTTTCGCTGTTGGTGGCGTAGCGCTGGTTGCTGTTGATCTTGATCACCGGGCCGGCGTTGAGCTTGGGCCCGTGGTTGCCGTCGTGCTTGGCTTCGTAGTTGGGGTGCACGCCGTGGGCGTTGTCCGCGGACACCAGCAGCGAGCGCTGCAGGGTACGCACGAAATCATCGCCCTGGGGCAATACGCGGCGCAGCACCTGCTCGAGCATCGGGCCGTCGGCGCCGCACGCCGAGCTGGAGCCGACCTCTTCGTGGTCGGTGCAGACCAGCACGCAGGTTTCCTCTTCGCCGGCGTCGAGCAGGGCCTGCAGGCCGGCGTAGCAGGACAGCAGGTTGTCGAGGCGCGCACTGGCGATGAAGTCCTGATTCAGGCCCACCACGGCGGCGCTCTGGGTGTCGTAGAAGCTCAGCTCGTAGTCGAGCACCGCATCGGCGTTGAAGTCGTGCTCCATGGCCAGTTGCTCGCTGAGCAGGGCGCGGAAGTCGGCGCCTTCGGCCCCGGCCAGCTGGGCGAGGATCGGCGGCAGCTCGTTCTGGGCGTTGATCGCCCAGCCCTGGTTGGCTTCACGGTTGAGGTGGATGGCCAGACTGGGGATCACGGCGATGGGCTGGTAGAAGTCGATCAGCGCGCTCTCCACCTTGCCGTCGCGGCGGTAGGTCACCCGCCCGGCGAGCGACAGGTCGCGGTCGAACCAGGGTGCCAGCAGCGCACCGCCATACACCTCGACGCCGAGCTGGAAGTAGCCCTGGCGCTGCAGCTCGGGGTTGGGCTTGACCCGCAGGCACGGGCTGTCGGTATGGGCGCCGACCAGGCGCACGCCGCCGTCGACCGGCGAGCGGGTGCCGAGCTTTAAGGCGATGATCGACGAATCGTTGCGGGTCACGTAATAGCGGCCACCGGCTTCGGTGTGCCAGGGCGCGCGCTCGTCGAGCTGGCGGTAACCGGCGGCTTCGAGGCGCATGGCCAGGCTGCTGGTGGCATGAAAGGGGGTAGGGGAGGCGTTGAGAAAGTCGAGCAGGCCTTGATTCAATTCTTCGCGCATGGGGCACTCCGGACGGCAATGTGCCGAGTTTATCGGATTTGCCCGCGGCGCTGTTGGCGTTTCCTTGCCGAGAGTGGGATCAGTTCAGGTAGCCCGGCGTCGAGCGAAGCGACACCCGGGAAGGGTGATAGCCGTGAGTTCGTCCCGGGTATCGCTGCGCTCAACCGCGGGGTAAGAGCAGCGAGGTCATATTGATGTGCTGGATGTTCTGGATGTCGCGCGCATGGCGCGCTCCCACAGGGTGAGGTCGCGCATAACCTTATCTCGGTACGCACCTAACCCGTTTCGTAGGGTGGGTTTTAGGCCATCATTACTACCTAAGGGGCGATAGCCACCAGGCTGAGGATCTGCTCGTCAAAATTGGCGTAATGGCCGTTCAGCTCGCTGCCGGCAGGCCAGGTGTCGCTCAAATCGACAAGCAGGCGCAGGCGCGCGGTTTGCTGCGTCGGGTCGATGCTGAGCAATTCGGCCTCCTGAAAATAGAAGCGCGTCAGCACCAGCGGGTAGAGCGCCTTGAACAGGCTTTCCTTGAGGGAAAAGGTCAGGCTGATCCGCCAGGCACGTTGCTCGGGGCTCAGCTCGGCAATCCGCGCCAGTTCGTCGTTGGTGAGAATCTCGCCCACCAGCCGTTCGGCCCGCTCGCTGGCCAGAATGCCCTCGACATCCAGACCCAGGCCGCGCCACTGGCGAGCAGGTGCGACGATGGCGGCGGCCCAGCCCTGGCCGTGGGTGATCGAGCCGCTGACCTGCGCCGGCCACTGCGGCGCCCGGTCCTCGCCGACCGCCGGCACGCTGGCCACGCCGGTGACCCGATACAGCGCCTCGCGGGCACACAGGCGGCCTGCCAGGTGCTCGGCCTGGCGTTTGGCCACACCGCGAACCGGCGGCACGCCAACGGCTGCGTAATCGCCGTCAGCGAGCAGGGCGGGGTTGAAACAGGTGCTGATCAATTGCGCGCCGGGCAATCGCCGCATGAACGGCCAATGATCGTCGAGTGGGCTGCAGCAGCGGGGCAGAGGGAGGCTGGTCATGGCCGGCATTCTGCCGTGCCGGCCGGCCGCTTACCAGCCGGGCACGCCGTGCATGTCCGGCAGCTTGTGGGCAATGCCCTTGTGGCAATCGATGCAGGTGGCCTCACCATTGGCCAGGGCCGTGGAGTGCATCTGCGCCGCACGCTTGCTCTGGCGGGTGAAGTCCATGAAGTCGAAGTTGTGGCAGTTGCGGCATTCCAGGGAGTCGTTGGCTTTCAGGCGCGCCCATTCGTGTTCGGCCAGTTCGCGGCGTTTGTCGAGAAACTTCTCGCGGGTGTTGATGGTACCGAAGATCTTGCCCCACACCTCCTTGGAGGCCTGCATCTTGCGAGCGATCTTGTCCGTCCACTGGTGCGGCACGTGACAATCCGGGCAGGTGGCGCGCACCCCGGAACGGTTGTTGTAGTGGATGGTGTCCTGCAGCTCGATGAATACGTTGTCGCGCATCTCGTGGCAGGAGGTGCAGAACTGTTCGGTGTTGGTGGCCTCCAGCGCGGTGTTGAAACCACCCCAGAAGATGATCCCGGCGATGAAGCCGCCCAGGGTCAGAAAGCCCAGGCTGTAATGCACGCTGGGGCGGCGCAGGACCTTCCAGTAGGTGCCGAGCAGGGCGAGCAGCGATTTCATGGTGCCTCCTCAGGGGTGCCCGGCAGGTTGGTTTTCTTCCTGCAGAACCTGGTCGATGGTCTTGAAGCCGTTGTCCACCAGTGGCTTCACCTCGGCCTGGGTAACGTGGCACTGGGTGCAGAAGTAGCGGCGCGGCGACATGGCCGCCAGGGCCTGGCCGTCACGGTCCATGTAGTGGCTGATGCTGATCATCGGCGCCTGGCTGCGCGCGCTGTTGGCACGGCTGTGGCAGGCCAGGCAGCGATTGCCGAAGCGGTCCACCTGGTAGCCGGCGATGGTGTGCGGGATGGTCGGTGGCTGCTCCGGGTAGTTGCGCTCGCGGCGCATGTCCTTGTTCTCCTCGGGGGCGATGCGCGGCGCCGGGAATTCCTGGGTCAGGGTGCCGCCAGGGCGCCGCCCGTCCGGTGCCGGCGCATCGAGTGGGTAGCCGAGGTCGGCGGCCACCGCCATACCGAACACGGCGAGCAGCAGCAGGGGCAGATAACGCAGTTTCATGGCTGAGCTCCTCATGCCGCGCTGATCAGCTGGATCTTCACCGCGCATTTCTTGTAGTCGGTCTGCTTGGAGATCGGGTCGGTGGCGTCCAGGGTCACCTTGTTGACCAGCTTGTTGGCGTCGAAGAAGGGCACGAACACCAGGCCCCGGGGCGGCTTGTTGCGGCCGCGGGTTTCGATGCGCGCGCGGATCTCGCCGCGCCGGCTGATCACCTTCACCTCGCTGCCGCGGCGGGCATTCATGGCCTTGGCATCGTCGGGGTGCATGTACACCAGGGCATCGGGCACGGCGCGGTGCAGCTCGTCGACACGCTGGGTCATGCTGCCGGTGTGCCAGTGTTCGAGCACGCGGCCGGTGCTCAGCCAGAACGGGTAGTCATCATCCGGCGCCTCGGCTGGCGGCTCGTAGGGCAGGGCGAAGATGATCGCGCGGTTGTCCGGGTAGCCGTAGAACTGCACCTCGCTGCCCTTGGCCACGTAGGGGTCGTGGCCTTCGCGGTAGCGCCAGCGGGTTTCCGCACCCTCGACCACCGGCCAGCGCAGGCCACGCTCGCTGTGGTAGCGGTCGAACGGCGCCAGGTCATGCCCGTGGCCGCGGCCGAACTGGGCGTACTCCTCGAACAGGCCCTTTTGCAGGTAGAAGCCGAAGGCCTGTGCTTCGTCGTTGCGAAAGCCCTTTTCCAACTGTTCGGCCGGGAAGGCATCGACCTGGCCGTTCCTGTAAAGCACATCAAAGAGCGTCTTGCCCTTGAGCTCTGGCGCCTTGGCGAGCAGCTCGGCGGGCCAGACCTCGTCGGTGGTGAAGCGCTTGGAGAATTCCACCAGCTGCCACAGGTCGGATTTCGCCTCGCCCGGTGCGCCGACCAGCTGATGCCAGAACTGCGTGCGGCGCTCGGCGTTGCCGTAGGCACCTTCCTTCTCGACCCACATGGCACTGGGCAGTATCAGGTCGGCGGCCTGGGCCGAGACGGTCGGGTACACGTCGGAAACGATCACGAAGTTGTCCGGCTTGCGCCAGCCGGGCAGCACTTCCTGCATGATGTTCGGGCCGGCCTGCATGTTGTTGCTGACCTGGGTCCAGTACACCTTGAGCACGCCGTCCTTGAGCATGCGGCTCTGCTCCACGGCGTGGAAGCCGGGCTTTTCCTGGATGGTGCCGGCGGGCAGCTTCCAGATCTTCTCGGCGGTGGCGCGGTGTTTCGGGTTGGTCACCACCAGGTCGGCCGGCAGGCGATGGGAGAAGGTGCCCACTTCGCGGGCGGTGCCGCAGGCCGACGGCTGGCCCGTCAGGGAGAAGGGGCTGTTGCCCGGCTCGCTGATCTTGCCGGTAAGCAGATGGATGTTGTAGATCAGGTTGTTGGCCCACACGCCGCGGGTGTGCTGATTGAAGCCCATGGTCCAGAACGACACCACCTTGCGTTGCGGGTCGGCGTACAGCTCGGCCAGCGCCTTGAGGCGTTCGGCCGGCACGCCCGATTCCCTGGCGGCGCGTTCCAGGGTGTAGGGTTTGACGAAGGCGGCGAACTGCTCGAAGGACATGTCGCTCCAGGTGTTGGCGTTCTTCGCGTTCCTGGCCTTGATCTCCAGCGGGTTGTCCGGGCGCAGGCCATAGCCGATGTCGTCGGCGCCGAGGGCGAAGCGGGTGTGGCGCTTGACGAAATCCTGGTTCACCGCGCCGCTCTGGATGATGTGGTTGGCGATGTAGTTGAGGATCAGCAAGTCGGTCTGCGGCTTGAACACCATGGGGATGTCGGCCAGGTCGAAGCTGCGATGCTCGAAGGTCGACAGCACGGCGACCTTGACGTCCGGCTTGCTCAGGCGCCGGTCGGTGACCCGGCTCCACAGCACCGGGTGCATCTCGGCCATGTTCGAGCCCCACAGCACGAAGCTGTCGGTGGCCTCGATGTCGTCGTAGCAGCCCATCGGCTCGTCCATGCCGAAGGTGCGCATGAAACCCATCACCGCCGAGGCCATGCAGTGGCGCGCGTTGGGGTCGATATTGTTGCTGCGAAAGCCGGCCTTCATCAGCTTGTTGGCGGCGTAGCCTTCCCAGATCGTCCATTGGCCCGAGCCGAACATGCCCACGGCCTGAGGGCCGTGCTCACGCAGGGCCGCCTTGAACTTCTCTTCCATGATGTCGAAGGCCTGCTGCCAACTGATCGGCTGGAATTCGCCCTGCTTGTCGTAGGTGCCGTCTTTCATGCGCAGCAGGGGCGTGGTCAGGCGGTCGACGCCGTACATGATCTTCGACAGGAAGTAGCCCTTGACGCAGTTCAGGCCGCGGTTGACCTCCGCCTTGATGTCGCCGTGGGTGGCCACCACGCGGTTGTCGCGGGTGGCGACCATCACGCTGCAGCCGGTGCCGCAAAAGCGGCAGGGTGCCTTGTTCCAATCCAGGCGGGTGTTCTCCGCGTCGGCGACCAGGTTGCTGGCGGTAGAGGCGAACGGCAGGCCGGCCGCGGCGGCAGCGATGGCTGCGGCCTGAGCCTTGGTGAATTCGCGGCGGGTCATGCTCATTGAGCGGCTCCTTGCGGGCTGAGGCATTCGTGGTAGATCAGCGCGGCGTTGAGTACGCCGGGCAGCGCGTTGACCTGGTCGATGCTTTGCAGGATGCGCTGTTCGTCGACTGCCTCGATCACCACCACGGCCTTGCCTTCCGGGCTGTGCTGGTGCACTTCCAGATCATCGAGCAGGCGCAGGTTGGCGAGTACTGCATCGAGCTGCTCGGGGCGGGCATGCACGATGAAACTGGCGATATGCAGGGGGACATCCATGGCGGGCTCCTGTAAGCCGGGCGAATCAGTTGGGTGGGCCGGGCGGGCCGAAGAGCATCTGCAGGAACCACACGGCGAAGCCGTAGGTGCCGACGAGGGCCACGGAGAGCAGCGGGAAGAGGAATATCACCAGGAACAGGAACAGCCGGCGTTCGCGGCGTTTGCCCCCGGTGTCTGCGGGTGGGCTGGGCATGGGCAGGTCTTCATCGGTCAGGCGTGTGCATGTGCCGTCATCGAGCGGTGCAGCGCTGGCAACTTGACGGTCTCTGGTGGTTAGGCCTGACCTTAGTCGCACTGGCCCGCGGGATATTGATCCGGGTCAATGGCGCGTTCGTTACCCCCGTGGCATCCGGCGAATGGCTGTCGGGCCTGTCGTTCAGGCGAGGTTCAGCGAGGGTTCAGGAGGGGTTCAGTCGCCGTCGGGCAGGATGATTCTCGAGTTTTCATTAACCCACTGCCATTCGAGAGGCATCTCCATGAAAGCGACTCTGACCAAACTGGCTCTGGCAACTTCCCTGGTATTCGGCGCGGCGGCCACCGCCCATGCCGACAACAATTTCGCTGGCTTCACCTGGGGCCAGACCAGCAACAACATCCAGAAGTCCTCGGCACTGAACGCCAACCTGGGTGACCCCAACTTCGACGGTGTGATCAACAACACCAGCACCTGGGGCGTGCGCGCCGGCCAGCAGAACGACGTTGGCCGTTACTACGCCACCTACGAATACATCTCCGGCAGCAACGACGGCCTCAAGCTGCGCCAGCAGAACCTGCTCGGCAGCTACGACGCCTTTCTGCCGCTGAACGAGAACGGCACCAAGCTGTTCGGCGGTGGCACCCTGGGCCTGGTCAAGCTGGAGCAGAACAGCCCGGGTGTCTCGCGTGACACCAATGTCGGGTATGCTGCCGGCTTGCAGGCGGGCCTGCTGCAGGAAGTCAACGAGAACGCCTCCATCGAAGGTGGCTACCGTTACCTGCGCACCAATGCCAGCACCGAATTTGCGCCGCACGGCGAAGGCAAGGTCGGCTCCCTGGATCTGCATAGCAGCGGGCAGTGGTACCTGGGTGCCAACTACAAGTTCTAACTCAGCATAAGCAACTGCGCGTCGGCCCTGCGGCGTTAAAAGCAGGCTTGAAGTGATCATGTACGCAAGTACCGTCGCCTGCGAATACGACCGCTTCTTGCCTGTTTTTGCGGGGCCGCGCAGGCCTTGCAGGGTTCCAGCTCGCAAGATTATTGAATCAATGGTTCGAGCTTGTTGCCGTTTCATAACGAAGGGGGCATGCAACGATGAAATTGCTGGTCGTGGAGGATGAAGCGCTGCTGCGCCACCATCTCTATACCCGACTCGGCGAACAAGGCCACGTGGTGGACGCGGTCGCCAACGCCGAGGAGGCGCTGTATCGCGTCGATGAATACCACCATGACCTGGCGGTGATCGACCTTGGTCTGCCAGGCATCAGTGGCCTGGACCTGATCCGCCAGTTGCGCAGCCGCGACAAGACCTTTCCCATCCTGATTCTCACCGCCCGTGGCAACTGGCAGGACAAGGTCGAAGGCCTGGCCTCGGGCGCCGACGATTACGTGGTCAAACCCTTCCAGTTCGAAGAGCTCGAAGCGCGCCTCAATGCGCTGCTGCGTCGCTCCTCCGGTTTTATCCAGTCGACCATCGAAGCGGGCCCCTTGCTGCTCGACATGAACCGCAAGCAGGCGCTGATCGAGGGCACGAGCATGGGCCTGACCGCCTACGAATACCGCATCCTTGAGTACCTGATGCGCCACCATCAGCAGGTAGTGCCCAAGGAACGCCTGATCGAGCAGCTGTATCCCGATGACGAAGAACGCGATCCCAATGTGATCGAAGTGTTGGTCGGCCGCCTGCGGCGCAAGCTGGAAAGCTGTGACGGCTTCAAACCGATCGAAACGGTACGCGGCCAGGGTTATCTGTTTACCGAGCGCTGCCGGTGACCTCACGCTTTGCACAATTGAAAGCACGCTGGGTGTCCTCCCTGCGTTTGCGCTTGCTGCTCGGCAGCACGGTGATTGCTGTGCTGTTCATGCTGGCGCTGCTGCCGGCCCTGCGCGGCGCATTCGTTATTGCCCTGGAAAAATCCGTCGAGAAACGCCTGGCCGCCGATACCGGTGCGCTGATCTCCGCGGCGCGAACCGATGACGGCAAGTTGCGCATGCCCAGCAAATTGCCCGACGAGGAATTCGACCTGCCGGATGCCCAATTGCTGGGCTACATCTACGACCGTGACGGCAATCTGGTCTGGCAGTCGCCTTCAACACGCGATATCAGCGTGTCCTACATGCCGCGCTACGACGGGCGTGGCGATGAGTTGCTGCGCGCCGTGGATCGTCAGGGGCGCGAGTTCTATATCTACGACGTGGAAATCAAGCTGCTGCGCGGGCAAAGCGCGGCGTTCAGTATCGTCACCATGCAACCGGCCAGCGAAACCCAGGCGCTGTATAACGATTTCATGACGCAGCTCTACCTGTGGCTCGGCGGCGCGCTGCTGCTCCTGCTGGGGCTGTTGTGGTTCGGCCTGACCTGGGGGTTTCGCAGCCTGCGCGGGTTGCGCGAGGAACTCGATGAGGTGGAGAGCGGCACCCGCGAACGCCTCAGCGACGACCACCCCCGCGAGCTGCTGCGCCTGACCGGCTCGCTGAACCGTCTGCTGGACAGCGAGCGCCAGCAGCGCGAGCGCTACCGCCATTCTCTCGATGACCTGGCGCATAGCCTGAAAACCCCGTTGTCGGTGCTGCAAGGCGCTGCCGAGGTAATTGCCGGCAAACCGGAAAACCGCGAGCAAGCGCAGATTCTGCAGGGGCAGATCGAGCGCATGAGCCAGCAGATCGGTTATCAACTGCAGCGCGCCAGCCTGCGCAAAAGCGGCCTGGTCCGCCACCGGGTACCGCTGGCCAGGGTGGTGGACAACCTCTGCGAGGCGCTCGACAAGGTCTACCGCGACAAACGGGTCAGCGTGCAGCGCCAGTTCGATGCCTGGCTGGAGATTCCCATGGAGCGCGCGGCGTTGCTGGAACTGCTCGGCAACCTGCTGGAAAACGCCTATCGCCTGTGTCTGGGGCAGGTACGGATCAGCGCTCGTATCGAAAATGGCGCCTGCCAGATATGTGTCGAAGACGATGGGCCGGGCGTGCCGGTGGATCAGCGCGAGCGCATTCTGCGTCGTGGCGAGCGGTTGGACGCCCAGCACCCGGGCCAGGGCATCGGTACCGCGGTGGTCAAGGACATCATCGAGAGCTATGAAGGCGAGCTGTTTCTCGAGGATTCCGAGCTCGGCGGGGCGGCATTCCGGGTGCGCATCTGAGCACGGGTTCATCGTTTTGGTGGGAATCCGCCACGCTCGCCTGAATGCCCGTGCGGAAAACCGCCATTGGCCATCGAAAGGAGCTCGAAATCTTTTCTAAAACACCTCTATAACAAAGGTTTATCCGGATTTTTCTTGTGTGGCATGGCGCTTGCTTTTGCAGCCTCAAGGTCGCGATATGCGCCCTATAACAAATCCCTCCAGGTCAGGAGGGTTGGCGCCTAAACAAGAAAGCTGGTGCGGACGTCTCTGGATGTCATTGCCGCGCCCATGAGGATTCACCATGACTGCCACAACGAACGAAGTTGTCCGTCAACCGTTCTACAAAATGCTCTATGTCCAGGTGCTGGCTGCCATCACCATCGGCATTCTCCTCGGTCACTTCTATCCTGAGACGGGCGTCGCCCTCAAGCCGCTTGGCGATGGTTTCGTCAAACTCATCAAGATGGTCATCGCGCCCATCATCTTCTGTACCGTGGTCAGCGGCATCGCCGGTATGCAGGACATGAAGGCAGTCGGCAAGACCGGCGGCTACGCGCTGCTGTATTTCGAGATCGTCTCCACCATTGCCCTGATCATCGGCCTGGTCGTGGTCAACGTGGTGCAGCCGGGTGTTGGCATGCACGTCGATCCGAGCACCCTGGATGCCAGCAAGATCGCTGCCTATGCCCAGGCGGGCGAGGCGCAGACCACCATTGGCTTCCTGCTCAACGTGATTCCGGCCACCGTGGTCGGTGCCTTCGCCAACGGCGATATCCTGCAAGTGCTGTTCTTCTCGGTGATCTTCGCCTTCGCCCTGCAGCGCATGGGTGAGTTCGGTCGCCCGGTGCTCGAGTTCATCGATCGCATCGCTCACGTCATGTTCGGCATCATCAACATGATCATGAAGCTCGCGCCTATCGGTGCCTTCGGCGCCATGGCCTTCACCATCGGTCAGTACGGTGTCGGTTCGCTGGTGCAGCTGGGCCAGTTGATGCTGTGCTTCTACATCACCTGCTTCTTCTTCGTGCTCATCGTGCTGGGCGGCATCTGCCGTGCCCACGGCTTCAGCGTGCTGCGTCTGATCCGCTACATCCGCGAAGAGCTGATGATCGTGCTGGGTACCTCGTCGTCCGAATCGGCGCTGCCGCGCATGCTGACCAAGATGGAGAAACTCGGTGCCAACAAGTCGGTTGTCGGCCTGGTGATCCCTACCGGTTACTCGTTCAACCTCGACGGTACCTCGATCTACCTGACCATGGCGGCGGTGTTCATCGCCCAGGCTACCGATACGCCGATGGACATTACCCACCAGATCACCCTGCTGCTGGTGCTGCTGGTTGCCTCCAAAGGTGCTGCTGGCGTGACTGGCAGTGGCTTCATCGTCCTGGCTGCCACCCTGTCTGCCGTCGGCCACCTGCCGGTTGCCGGCCTGGCGCTGATCCTGGGTATCGACCGCTTCATGTCCGAAGCCCGCGCACTGACCAACCTGGTTGGTAACGGCGTGGCCACCATCGTGGTCGCCAAGTGGTGCAAGGAGCTGGACGAAGACACCCTGCAGCGCGAGCTGGCGTCCGGTGGCCGTCCGGACGTGGTGGGCGTGCCTGCCGATAGCGCCGGCAAGGTTTCCTGATACCGATGTCGTCGACCTTCCCGTCAGGGAAGGTCACCTGGCCCGCCCTCGTGGCGGGCTTTTTTATGGGCGGGTGAAAACCGCTGGGTAGAGGTTGGCACCTCGCCTTTAGATCATCTGTTCTATTGAGTCAGGCGCCGTCCGGTAAGAAAATTTTCGTGCAGCTAGCGTCTCGCGCGACCAAGGGTTTTCAGTGCATGCGCTGCTCGTCATCAACCTAAATGGACGGTGAGGTTTCTATGAAAGACAACATGAAAAAGACTCGCTCACGCAGCGTGAAGCTGGCCGCAGTTCTGCTCGCAGGCATTGCGTTCAGCAGCACCGCCAGTGCCTGGACGTTCGAGCATGGCTGGAGCTGCCAGAACAAGTGGTATCAGATGGGCCTGATCGAGCTCATCGCCTGTGGTGGTGGGGGCGAGGGCTGAGCGCAATCAGGTTGACAGGCTCAGCCCTGCCAAGGCAGAAGCAGCAGCCCGCCATTGAGCGGGCTTTTTCATCCTTACAATGAAGTCACGGCAGTCGCATGCGGGCGCTTCCAGCGCTGCTGCTTTGGTGGGGCGCTGGGGCTTTGGATGTGGTGCGAGGCGTCAAAACGAAAAAACCGGCCACAAGGGCCGGTTTTTACTGGGATTTGGTCGGAGAGACAGGATTCGAACCTGCGACCTTCTCGTCCCGAACGAGACGCGCTACCAAGCTGCGCTACACTCCGAATTCGCCAAATTCTACTCAAAAACTTTTGCAACACAAGGGGTTAGCAAAAATTTTTAATCGGGGCGCCGCGTTTGGCGTACGCCCACAAGGGCAGCGGGGCGCTTACAGCTCCTTGACGGTACGAACCTGGTCCTTGTTGACCTTGGTGCGTTTGCCGTCCAGTTGCTCGAACTCGTAGAAGCCGGTGTCGTCGTCGAAATCAGGACGATCTACAGTCTGGATTTCACGGCCGTCATTGAGAGTGATCACCGATGGCGTGGAGCAACCAGCCAGGGTAACCAGGCCGAGGGCGAGTAGAAACGCAGCGGTAGTCCGTTGCTTCATGGCATGTCTCCTTAAAGTCGAAGCTGAGTGATTACCTTGGCTCAGACGGGTACGCCTAGTCCAAGTTCCACCCTATTTATCCACCCCAGGCGCCTATGCCGCAAGTTCTCAGCCGAGCAGGTCGGGTGAATTGAGATTGCTCAGGCGCGGATCGTCGGGCTCGCAGGGCAGGGCCGCGGGATCATGCGCACGTAGCCAGCGTTGCGTGCTGCGCTCGCCGGCCTGCCAGGCCCGCTCCAGTGACGGCAGCAGGCGACGAGGGATGACGGCGAACAGCGGCTCCCAATAGCCGGCGCGCTGGGCCATTACCGGGCGATCCTCGGCCAGGGCCAGCAAGCTCTCGATCAGCGCACGGTCGACCCGCGGGGCGTCGCAGGGCAGCACCAGCAGCAGAGGATGACGGGCGACCTGCAGCGCCGCGCGGATGCCGGCCAGGGGACCGGGATAATCGGCGCTGTCGTCACCGACCAGGCGATCGGCATAGGCCTCGTAGGTTCGCTGGTTGCGGTTGCAGGAGATGATCAGGTCATCGGTCAGCGGCCGCACCACCTCGTGCAGCCATGCGATCATCGGTCGCGCCTGCCAGTGCACCAGGCCCTTGTCCAGGCCGCCCATGCGCTGGCCCCGGCCGCCTGCGAGCAGAACCACCGAGAAGGGCTGGGGCGTTGCGGTGGCGGGCATGGCGGGGTCTCCGGAGGTGGCGCTGTGGTATAACACCGGCCTTTGTTGACCACAACTGGAAGCCTGCCATGAGCCACAAGGCCGATGCGCCATTCGTGCCCCTGAATATCGCCGTACTGACGGTCAGTGATACCCGCACGCTGGAAACCGATACCTCCGGGCAACTCTTCGTCGATCGCCTGAAAGCCGCAGGCCACAATCTTGCCGAGCGGGTCTTGCTCAAGGACGATCTGTACAAGATCCGCGCCCAGGTTGCCTCCTGGATCGCCGAAGACGTGGTGCAGGTGGTGCTGATCACCGGCGGCACCGGCTTCACCGGCCGCGACAGCACTCCGGAAGCGGTGGCCTGCCTGCTCGACAAACAGGTCGATGGCTTTGGCGAGCTGTTCCGGCAGATCTCCACCACCGATATCGGCACCTCGACCATTCAGTCCCGGGCGCTGGCCGGCCTGGCCAACGGCACCCTGGTGTGCTGCCTGCCGGGCTCGACCAATGCCTGTCGCACCGGCTGGGATGGCATCCTCGCCGAGCAGCTCGATGCCCGTCATCGTCCGTGCAATTTCGTACCGCACCTGAAACTGGCTGCCCCCTGCGAGAGCCGCGGATGAGCGAGCAGCATTCGCCGCTGATGCCGGTCGAGCAGGCGCTGGCTCGCCTGCTGGAATTGGCCGACGCCACGCCAATCGTCGAGCAGGAGATTATCGATCTGGCCGCTGCCGATGGCCGGGTGCTGGCCGAACCGATGGTCGCCGGCCTGGACCTGCCGCCCTGGCCGAACAGCGCCATGGACGGCTACGCGTTGCGCCTGGCCGACTGGCAGGGCGAGGCGCTGCCGGTCAGCCAGCGCATTCTCGCCGGCATGGCGCCTGACGCGCTGCAGCCCGGCACCTGTGCGCGCATCTTCACCGGTGCCCCGGTTCCGCAAGGCGCCGATACGGTCGAGATGCAGGAGAACGTCAGTGTCGGCGACGACGGCCGTGTGCATTTCAATCAGGCGCTGAAGGTGGCACAGAACATCCGCCCCCAGGGCCAGGAAAACCGCAAGGGTGAGACCCTGCTGGCTGCCGGTACGCGACTGGGGCCCATCGAACTGGGGCTGGCGGCATCCATTGGGCTTGCCAGGCTGCCTGTTAGGCGTCGACCGCGGGTGGCGGTGCTGTCCACCGGTGACGAGCTGGTCGAGCCCGGCGAAGCCCTGGGCGCCGGGCAGATCTACAACAGTAACCGCTATCTGTTGGTCGCCTGGCTGCAGCGCCTGGGCTGTAAGGTCATCGACGCCGGCATCCTGCCCGATGATCTCGAGCGCACGCGCCAGGCACTCGGTGAACTGGATGAGGTCGACCTGATCCTCTCCACTGGCGGGGTGTCGGTGGGGGAGGCGGATTTTCTCGGCATCGCCCTGCGTGAGGCCGGCGAGCTGGCGCTGTGGAAGCTCGCCATCAAGCCGGGCAAGCCGCTGACCGTTGGCCAGTTCCGCGGGCGCCCGGTCATCGGTCTGCCAGGTAACCCGGCCTCCACCCTGGTGACCTTTGGGTTGCTGGCGCGCCCGTATCTGCTGCGCCGCCTTGGCGTGCAAAAGGTCGAGCCCCTGGGCTTCCCGGTGCCAGCGGGCTTCAACTGGAGCAAGCCGGGCAAGCGCCGCGAGTTCCTGCGCGCGCGCCTCGAGAGCGGCCGCGTGGTGCCGTACTCGAACCAGAGCTCCGGCGTGCTGCGCAGCGCTGCCTGGGCCGAAGGGCTGGCGCAAGTGCTGGAGGGGACCACCCTTGCCGAAGGCGACCAGGTGCAGTTCATTCCGATGAGTGAACTGCTCGGCTGAGATGAGGGGCGACAGTCGGCGAACAGACGACAGCGAGCGTGATTATTTCGCTCGCGTGTTGTCTGGATAAGCAGCCCTGTCTTCAATCCCGTTTCCGGAGCCGTTATGCAAGAGCGTAAAGCGCTGTTGATCCTTCATGGTAAGCAGTCCCTCAATGATGAGGTGCGCACTGCGGTCGCCAGCCAGCGTGAGCGCGGCTGGGACCTGGCCGTGCGGCTCACCTGGGAGGCGGGCGATGCCCAGCGTCTGGTCGCCGAGGCCCTGCAGGCGGGCTACCCGACCCTGATCGCCGGTGGCGGCGACGGCACCTTGCGTGACGTCGCCGAAGCCATGGCCAAGGCCGAAACCGATGCCAGCCTGGTATTGCTGCCGCTGGGAACCGCCAATGATTTTGCCCACGCGGCAGGCATACCGCTGACGCCCGCCGCGGCGCTGGCCCTGCTCGATACGCCCGCTCAGCCAATCGACCTGGGAGAGGTCGATGGCGAACTGTTCCTGAATATGGCCACGGGTGGCTTCGGCTCCAACATCACCGCCAATACCTCCGAAGATCTCAAGCGTGTACTGGGCGGTGCGGCCTATATGCTCACCGGCCTGACCCGCTTTGCCGAAGTGCGTTCGGCCTTTGGTCGCTTCAAGGGACCGGATTTCGAGTGGGAAGGCGAGTTTCTCGCCCTGGGCATCGGCAATGGACGCCAGGCCGGCGGCGGGCATGTGCTGTGCCCGCACGCGCGCGTGAACGACGGCTTGCTGGACGTGTGCATCGTGCCGGCCGCATCCGATGTGGTTGGCACGCTCGGCACGCTGCTGTCCGGTGGCCTCAAGGGCATCGAAGGGGTGTCGGTCAGCGCGCGCCTGCCCTGGCTGGAAATCGACGCCCCGGAAGGCCTGGATCTGAACCTCGATGGCGAGCCGCGTGGTGGGAATCGTCTACGCTTTGCTGCAAGGCCTCAGGCGCTGCGCCTGCATTTGCCGGCCAACTCACCTTTGCTGCACGACTGATCGGCTGGTGCTGGTGTAGCGCCGCGCGCTGGTGCAAGATGGCGTTGCGCCATGCCGCCTACAGTAATTGCACGACTGGCCGATAGCTTCATACCAACACCCACGCCTCAGGAGCGAATAATGGCCGGTATTCTCGACACCGTTGATCAACGGACGCAGCTGGTAGGCGAGAACCGCCTGGAAATTCTGATGTTCCGTCTGGCGGGCCGGCAGCTGTTTGCCATCAACGTGTTCAAGGTGCAGGAAGTGCTGCACATGCCCAAGCTGACCTTGATGCCGCATCGCCATCGGTTCGTCTGTGGGGTGATCCACCTGCGGGGCCAGACCCTGCCGGTGATCGATCTGTCCCAGGCCATCGGCATGCGGCCGATCGTGCCGGATGAGCGCAGCACCATCATCGTCACCGAGTACAACCGCTCCATCCAGGCGTTCCTGGTCGGCGGCGTCGACCGCATCATGAACCTCAACTGGGAATCCATCCTGCCACCGCCGGGCGGCGCAGGGCGTCAGCATTACCTGACGGCGATCACCAAGGTCGATGACCAGTTGGTGGAAATCATCGACGTGGAAAAGGTCCTGGCCGAGATCGTGCCCTACGACACGCGCATTTCCGGTGACCGTCTGGCCGATCCTCTGCTGGAAAAAGCCCGTGGCCGTGAAGTGCTGCTGGTCGATGACTCCAGCGTGGCCCTTGCGCAGCTGCGCGATACCCTGTCCCAGCTCGGCATGAAAATGCACGTCGCCACCGACGGGCTCAAAGGCCTGCACATGCTCAAGGCCTGGGCAGACGCTGGCGAGGTCATCACCGACAAGCTGCTGATGATGTTCACCGACGCCGAAATGCCGGAAATGGACGGCTACCGGCTGACCACCGAGATTCGTCAGGACCCGCGCCTGCGTGACCTGTACGTGGTGCTGCACACTTCGTTGTCCGGCAGTTTCAATGACGCCATGGTCAAGAAGGTGGGCTGCGACAACTTCCTGTCCAAGTTCCAGCCGGACAAGCTGGTGGATGTGATTCGCCAGCGCCTGGCGCTCGACGAAAAGTAGCGCTCTGTCGGCTTGAGCGCTGACGGCGGTTTGCGTATAACCGCCGTTTCGCTCACCTCAGGACGCCGCGCCATGCACCTTTCCGCGCTGTACCGCTTCCCCCTCAAATCCGCCATGGGCGAATCCCTGCCAAGCCTGCAGCTCGATGGACTGGGTGTGGCCGGCGATCGCCGCTGGATGTTCGCGGACGCGGATACCGGGCGGTTCATGACGCAGCGTACCTTCCCACACATGAGCCAACTGAAGGCGCGCTGGAATGCCAGTGGCGGCCTTTCGCTCGAAGCCCCTGGCATGCCCGTTTTGCAGGTGGCACTGCCAGACCCTGAACAGGCGCTGCGTGGGGTGATCATCTGGCACGATACCCTGCGGGTACCGGATGCCGGTGATGAAGCCGCGGCCTGGGGGAGCCAGTTTCTAGGCAAGGCCTGCCGCCTGGTTCATGTACCGGCAGAACGGGCGCGCTATATCGAAGGCAACCTGAATGACGACGAGAAGGTCGGCTTCGCTGACGGCTTCCCGTTGCTATTGATCGGCCAGGCCTCACTGGATGACCTGGTCGCCCGTGTCGGCAGACCGTTGGAGATGCTGCGCTTTCGCCCCAATCTGGTGGTGCAGGGCAGCGAACCCTATGCCGAGGACAACTGGACGCGCATTCGCATCG
The DNA here is from genome assembly GCF_003253735.1 of Pseudomonas sp. URMO17WK12:I2. Classification (GTDB taxonomy): domain Bacteria; phylum Pseudomonadota; class Gammaproteobacteria; order Pseudomonadales; family Pseudomonadaceae; genus Aquipseudomonas. Next base: position 363,065 of record NZ_QKYW01000005.1, read on the forward strand.
GCGGGGTCGAGTTCACCCTCGCCAAACGCTGCTCGCGCTGCGTGATCACCACCATCGACCCGCAGACCGGTGAACGCAGTGCCGACCGCGAGCCGCTGACCACCCTGCGTACTTACCGCCAGGGCGAAGGGGGCATCCTGTTCGGGCAGAACCTGATCAACCACGGCAGCGGCGAGCTGCAGGTCGGTATGGCGGTCGAGGTAGTGGCTTGAATCGCCCGGCTCGGGCGATTTCTGATCAGGGTGTTGGCAACCCAGGCTAGGCCTGGGCTTGGCGTCTTACTGGTCGAAGTAACGCTCGTGCCAGCCTACCAGCGGCTGTGGCGCGTTGAGCTTGTCGCCGTAGATCACCGCATAGGACAGCACGTTCTGCACGTACTGGCGGGTTTCGTTGAAGGGAATGTTCTCCACCCACACGTCATAGGACAGGTGATCGGCGCCGCGCAGCCACTGGCGCACGCGGCCCGGCCCTGCGTTGTAGGCCGCCGAAGCAAGCACCCGGTTGCCGTTGAACTGGCCGTAGATCTGGCTCAGGTAGGCGGCGCCCAGCTGGATGTTGACGCTGGGCAGCAGCGCGTTGTTCGGGTTGCTCAAGGGAATGCCGAACTTGCGCGCGGTCTCCTTGGCCGTGGCGGGCATCACCTGCATCAGGCCCATGGCGCCAACGGGGGACTTGGCATCGGCCATGAAGCCGCTTTCCTGGCGGGTAATGGCGAATACCCAGCTCGAATGCAGGCCGCGTTTCTTGGCCTCGCTGGTCAGTGAATCGCGGTGGGCCATGGGGAAGCGGATATCCAGGTCATCCCAGTATTTCGCCTGGCTGATGGTACGGATCGCCGGGAAATACCATTGCATGTCATAGGCCAGGCGCGCCTGGGCGACCAGCTCATCGCGATCGAAATGCCGGCTGGCGTGGTACCACTCGCGGCGACCTTCGACGATCTGGCCGCGGTCGTGAAACTCCATGGCACGGCGGATGCCGGGGGCATTGCGCACCTTCTTCATGACGGCCGGGCTCAACTGCAGTGGCGCATTCTTCAGGTAGTAGGGCTCCTTGACCTGATCGGCGGCCATGAAACCGTAGAAATCGCGCTCCTTGGCCAGCTCGTGGAACAGCGGCTGGGCGGCCTTGCTGTTCGGTTGCGCCAGTTGCAGGCTGCGCGCCTGCCAGTAGCGCCAGCGGTTGGTGCTGGCCAGGGACTCGGGCATGCGGCTGATCAGCTTGTAGGCATCGTCCCAGCGGCCCAGGCGCAGCAGCAGGCGGGCGCGCCACTCGCTGACGGTGTCGTCGCGCAGGTTGGGGTCGTATTTACTCATCACGTCGAGCGCGCGCGGGTCGAAGCGGCGCGCCAGGGTCAGGCCGATCTCGTTGGCGATGGCGACCTTTTCCTGCTCGGAAAAGCGCATGCGCTGCGAGTAGCCCTCGAGCAGGCTCAGGGCCTGTTCCGGATCCTGGCGGGCGAGGCGGCGCAGGCCGAGGCTGACCACATCGCCCATGGCGTCGTCAGCCGGCGTGAAGCGCGCGGTCTGGGTCAGCATCTGCGGTTTCTGGGCGACCTCGACGAGCAGCTTGCCGTGGTTGCTCAGAGTTGGCAGATTCTTGCTCAGCAAGGTCGCCAGGCTGTAGTTGCGCGCTTCGGCGGCCAGCTTGGCGCGCTGCCAGCGGCGTTGTTCGGTCAGTTGGCCTTCAGCCGCCCAGCGGTCGAACAGGCGGTCACAGGCTTCGGGCTGGGACTTGCCGACCAGCCAGAGCTTCTCGGCCGTGGCATAACCTTCGGCGGTCTGGCCCTGAGCCAGTTGGCGCTGGCCATTGAGGCAGTCCAGTTCGGTGAAGTTCAGTCCCGGGTCGTAGTATTTGGCGAAGGTTTGCCATTCGCCGCGCTCGGCGAGCCAGCGCAGCCAGCGCAACTTCATCCAGCTGGCCTGGGGCAGGTCGCCGTGGGCGGCGAGGAAGCCTTCGATTTCCTGGTTGCTGGCCGACTTCAGACGGGCGGTCAGCTCGTCATAGGTCAGGTAGGGGGTCAGCGGGTAATCGCGCAGCGCGCTGGCGTAGCGCTGGTAAGGTCCCTTGTCGCCCTTGGCGAGCGCGGCCTTGGCTTCGTCGTAGTACTGGCGCTGCTGCTGCAGGCTCGCGGCCTGGCTGAGCGTGGAGGTGGCGGCGCAAAGGATCAGGCAGGACAGCAGACTGGGCAAACGACAGCGCATGGCACTTCCGGGGTCATCTCGTGAGCGGGCGCGACCTGGCTGATGCAGGTCGCCTGATGTGCCCTTGGGGCGGCGACGGTCTGGGCCGCGGCGAGGCGCGACAGCGACAGCGACAATGGGCGCTAGCTTAGCCTTTTGCCCGCGTGCCGCGAAAGGGCCGCTGGTGCCCTGCACATGTCTGTTTATGTCACGTCGATGGTCGGCAGTTGCGCTGACAGACGCCAGCGGCCTTCTCGGTTAGAATATGCGCCCGTTTTTGGCAGACGCCTGTTTCTGCCGGATCAGTTTCGTGGTCGACCCCAGCGAGCGCCTAGTGGCGCTCGCCCAGGTGCTTGCCGGCCACTCCTGCGTATTGTCGAGGCAACCCTGATGACCCTGCTCAAGTTCACCGATGTTTCCCTGGCCTTTGGCGCCATGCCGCTGCTGGACAAGGTGTCTTGGCAGATCGCCCGCGGCGAGCGGGTGTGCATCATCGGTCGTAACGGCACCGGCAAGTCGAGCATGCTCAAGCTGGTCAATGACCAGCAGAAGCCCGATGACGGCGCGATCTGGCGGGCGCCGGGCCTGAAGATCGGCGAGCTGCCCCAGGAGTTGCCGGTGGCCGATGGCCGCACGGTATTCGACGTGGTTGCCCAGGGTCTCGACGGTGTTGGCGAGCTGCTTGCCCAGTACCACCACCTGGCGCAGAACTGCGTCACCGAGGACGACCTCAACAAGCTCATGCACGTGCAGCAGGAGTTGGAAGCAAAGGACGGCTGGCGCCTGCAGCAACTGGTGGACAGCACCCTGAGCCGCCTGCAGTTGCCGGCCGACAAGACCCTGGCCGAGCTCTCCGGCGGCTGGCGGCGACGCGTGCTGCTGGCCCAGGCGCTGGTCAGCGAGCCCGATCTGCTGCTGCTCGACGAACCGACCAACCACCTGGACATTGGCGCCATCGCCTGGCTGGAAGAGGCCATCAAGGACTTCCAGGGCGCCGTGCTGTTCATCACCCACGACCGGGCCTTCCTGCAGAGCCTGGCCACGCGCATTCTCGAACTGGATCGTGGCGGGCTGATCGATTGGAACGGTGATTACGCCAGCTTCCTGGTGCACAAGGAGGCTGCGCTGGCTGCCGAAGAGACCGCCAATGCGCTGTTCGACAAGAAGCTCGCCCAGGAAGAAGTGTGGATCCGTCAGGGCATCAAGGCCCGCCGTACCCGTAACGAAGGCCGCGTGCGCGCCCTGAAAGCCTTGCGGGTGGAGCGCAGCGAGCGCCGCGAGCGCACCGGCAAGGCCAACATCCAGCTGGACGTGGCGGACAAGTCCGGCAAGCAGGTGATGGTGCTGGAGAACGTCAGTTTCGCCCATCCGGGCGGCCCGCTGCTGATCAAGGATTTCTCCATGGTGCTGCAGCGTGGCGACCGCATCGGTCTGCTCGGCGCCAACGGCACCGGCAAGACCACGCTGCTCAAGCTGATGCTCGACGGCCTGCAGCCGACCGCCGGCAAGGTGGAGCAGGGCACCAAGATCGAAGTGGCCTATTTCGATCAGCTGCGTCACCAGCTCGATGTGGAAAAGACCGTCATCGACAATATTTCCGAAGGCCGCGATTTCATCGAGATCGATGGTCAGAACCGCCACGTGCTGAGCTACCTGGGCGATTTCCTGTTCAGCCCGCAACGCGCCCGCACGCCGGTCAAGGCGTTGTCCGGGGGTGAGCGTGCCCGCCTGCTGCTGGCCAAACTGTTCAGCAAACCGGCCAACCTGCTGGTGCTCGACGAACCGACCAACGACCTCGACGTGGAAACCCTGGAGCTGCTCGAGGAAGTGCTGTCGAACTTCAAGGGCACCGTGCTGATGGTCAGCCACGACCGGGAATTTCTCGACAACGTGGTGACCAGCACCCTGGTTTTCGAAGGCGAGGGCAAGGTGCGCGAATACGTCGGAGGTTATCAGGACTGGCTGCGCCAGGGCGGCTCGCCGCGCCTGCTCGGCGTCGGCGAAAGCAAGTCGGGCAAGGCCGAGTTGGGCTCCGCTGTCGTCGAAACGCCTGCCGCTGCGCCAGTTGCCGAGCCGGCAGAAAGCGCCCCGGCAGCCAAGAAGAAACTCAGCTACAAGCACCAGCGCGAGCTCGATGCCATGCCCGAGCAGATCGATGCGGCCGAACAGAAGATCGCCGAGCTGGAAGGCAAGATCGCTGATCCAGTGTTCTACCAGCAGTCCAGCGAGCAAACCGCGGCAGTATTGGCGCAGTTGCAGGCGCAGCAGGACGAGCTGGAGCGTCTGGTCGAGCGCTGGGCTGAGCTGGAAGGCTGATGCCGGCGGCGTCCGCAAGCAATTCGCTGATATGAAAACGCCGGGCTGTTGCCCGGCGTTGATCGCTGTAGCGCAGGGTGATCAGGCGGTCGGCTTCTTCAGGCTCACAGCCAGTACGTCGCACGGCGCGCCATGCAGCACGTCGTTGGCGGTGGAGCCGAGCAGCAGGGCCAGGCCATGGCGGCCGTGGCTGCCGACGATGATCAGGTCGCAGTGCTGTTCGGAGGCCAGGCGGTGGATTTCCTGGCGCGGCTGGCCGTAGGCCAGGTGCCGGCTTTCGGCGCTGAGCTGCGGGTATTTGATGGCAAAGGCGTCGAGGCGCTCCTTGGCCTGTTCGAACTGCTGCTGTTGCAGCATCGACAGGTCCATCGGCACGTCGCCGCCGAAGGCCATGGCCATCGGTTCGACGATGTGTACCACGGACAGTTTGGCCTGGGTGCTGCCGGCCAGAGCCTGAGCGCGCTTCATTACCGGGTCGCACTCCTCGGTCAGATCGACGGCGACCAGAATGTGCTGGTAGGACATGGGGTTGTCTCCTTACAAGGGTGACCAGTGATTTCAAGTATGGCTGGTTTGAGCATTTACCACAGGTTGCGCAGTCGAGATAGAAATTATGACGGGATGGATCGTTCTGGCCCTATTGGTCCTGGCCCTCAGCCCGCTGGTCTGGCTGGTACCCTCGCGTCGCCAGCGTGGCCAGATGGACGTGCGCATGCAGGCGCGACGCCTGGGCCTGGCGATGCAGCTGGCCCGCGAGGAGTGGCCGTACTGGCTGAGCAAGACGCCGCCCAACCCCTGCCCGCAATACCACCATCCACGGCCCCGTGGGCGCCAGGACAGCTGGTGCTACTGGCAGCGCGAGCCGGGCCAGTGGCTGAACAAATGGCAGGAGCCCTGCGCCGATGCGGCGCTGGCCGCACAGCTCGCCACCTTGCCGGTCGACGTCTACAAGGCCGAGGCCACGCCGCAGATGATCGCCCTGTTCTGGGGCGAACGCGCACAGCCCGAGTCGCTGCCGGCGATTGTCGCCTTCCTCAAGGCCCGCGCCTGATTCAGCTGTGGAGCCGGCGCCGCAGCGGCTCATGGCGCGCTGCCTGATTGCGCCAGCAGCGCGTCGACGTCCGCCAGGCTGCGGATGATGCTGTCCGAGTACTTGTTGACCAGAAAGGGCACGCTCTTCTCGTTGTAGTTGCGCAGCGAGCTTTCGATGTATCGCCACTTGGTCGCCACACCATCGAGCGCGGTGTTGATCGCCGCGCTGTTGCCGGGTTGGTTGCGCAGCGCAGCCAGGCGCGTGGAAAAGTCGGCGACCAATTCCTCGATGGGCCGCTCGCTGCTGTCGGCGGAGAAGCTCGCGCCCACCGATGCGCTACGGGCGGCGTAGTTCACGGCAATGCTCTGCATCAACAGGCTGAGTTGCCGGATGGCGCTGGCCTGCGTGCTGACGGCACTGCCATCCATGGGTTGCAGCGCTTCGTAAAGCGCCTGGGCGGTCGCCAGCACCTGGCGGTTGCGCGAGGCCATGTCCGCGACCGGCTGCAGGTCCGTGTAACCCTGCTTTTGCAGGGCTGTCATCAAGGTCGTCAACTCCTGGTCATAGGCTTGCCACTGCTGCTGCAGCTGGCCTTGCAGGCGCGCGGCACCCACGTCGCGCAGGTTCGCCAGCTTGTCTAGCTGCTCGCGTGCCTGCTGGCGTGAGGCGTCGATCATCCGCGCATAGCGCTGGTCGCCCTCCATGCCGTTGTACATGTAGAAGTCGCCCAGGCTTTTCTGGGCGGCGAGATGGAAGTTCTGCAGGTGCTGGAGCTCGCCGGCGGTATTGGCCAATGCCGCTGTAGGTATCAGCAGGGCCGCAAACAGAAGGGCACGCAGAGAGACGGCACGCAAGTGAGTTGACATGCGGGAACCTCGGTGTAATCGCTCGTTCTTGTTGTTTTTGGTCATTCGGTGGCAGCCGAATGGGCGCGACTCTACCCGCGACCCGGGGTTTTGGCTAGCGGTCACGAACCGGCCAGCGTTGCTTGCCGAATGATGGGATATCGACGCTGATGATCGGCTTTTCGCTACCGCCCAGCGTGACTGTATGGTCTGCGTAGTGCTGGCCGTAGCTGGCTACATAACGCCAATTGACAATCGCAGGCTTTTCCGTGAAGGTGTGCTCACCCAAATCAAACGGGCGTATGAATTGAGTGTTTGCCACGCCGGCAGTGCCCAATTCAGTCCGAATACCGCATCGGTGGGTAGCAGATTTTCGTCTACGTTGTCTGGTGGCGAAGTCGGCCGGTTGGCTCCGGTGTGTACTGTTCAGATTCCCTTAGCGTGGAGATCAGTTGATGATTTACGAAGGTAAAGCCATCACGGTTAAGGCTCTTGAAAGCGGTATCGTCGAACTCAAGTTCGACCTCAAGGGTGAGTCCGTCAACAAATTCAATCGTCTGACCCTCAGCGAGCTGCGCCAGAGCGTCGATGCGATCAAGGCCGATGCCTCGATCAAGGGCGTGATCGTCAGCAGCGGCAAGGACGTGTTCATCGTCGGCGCCGACATCACCGAGTTCGTCGACAACTTCAAGCTGCCCGAAGAGCAGCTGGTTTCCAGTAGCCTGGAAGCCAACAAGATCTTCAGCGACTTCGAAGACCTGAACGTACCCACCGTGGTCGCCATCAACGGCATCGCCCTGGGTGGCGGTCTGGAAATGTGCCTGGCCGCCGACTACCGGATCATGGCCGAGGGCGCCAAGATCGGCCTGCCCGAAGTCAAGCTGGGTATCTACCCGGGCTTCGGCGGCACCGTGCGTCTGCCACGCCTGATCGGTACCGACAACGCGGTCGAGTGGATCGCCTCCGGCAAGGAAAATCGTGCCGAGGAAGCCCTCAAGGTCGGCGCTGTGGATGCCGTGGTCAGCGCCGACAAGCTGCAGGCCGGTGCCCTGGACCTGATCAAGCGCGCCATCTCCGGCGAGCTCGACTACAAGGCCAAGCGCCAGCCCAAACTGGAAAAACTCAAGCTCAACGCCATCGAGCAGATGATGGCCTTCGAAACCGCCAAGGGTTTCGTTGCAGGCCAGGCTGGCCCGAACTACCCGGCGCCGGTCGAAGCGATCAAGACCATTCAGAAGGCCGCCAACTTCGGCCGCGACAAGGCCCTGGAAGTCGAAGCAGCCGGTTTCGCCAAGCTGGCCAAGACCTCGGTCGCAGAGAGCCTGATCGGCCTGTTCCTGAATGACCAGGAACTGAAGAAGAAAGCCAAGGCCCATGACGCCATTGCCCAGGACGTGAAACTGGCCGCTGTGCTCGGCGCCGGCATCATGGGTGGCGGCATCGCCTATCAGTCGGCGTCCAAGGGCACGCCGATCCTGATGAAGGACATCCGCGAAGAAGGCATCAAGATGGGCCTGAACGAGGCCTCCAAGCTGCTCGGCAAGCGCGTCGAGAAAGGTCGCATGACCACCGCGCAGATGGCCGAGTCGCTGAGCGCCATTCGTCCGACCATGTCCTACGGCGACTTTGGTCACGTCGACATCGTCGTCGAAGCCGTGGTCGAGAACCCGAAGGTCAAGCAGGCCGTGCTGGCCGAGGTCGAGGCGGCGGTCAAGGAAGACACCATTCTGGCCTCCAACACCTCGACCATTTCCATCAGCCTGCTGGCCAAGGCCCTCAAGCGCCCGGAAAACTTCGTCGGCATGCACTTCTTCAACCCGGTGCACATGATGCCGCTGGTCGAAGTCATCCGCGGCGAGAAATCCAGTGACGAGGCGGTGGCCACCACCGTGGCGTACGCCAAGAAGATGGGCAAGAACCCGATCGTGGTCAACGATTGCCCGGGCTTCCTGGTCAACCGCGTGCTGTTCCCGTATTTCGGCGGCTTCTCCAAGCTGCTCAGCTTCGGTGTCGACTTCGCGCGTATCGACAAGGTCATGGAGCGGTTCGGCTGGCCCATGGGCCCGGCCTACCTGTCCGACGTGGTCGGCATCGACACCGGCCACCATGGCCGTGATGTGATGGCCGAGGGCTTCCCGGATCGCATGGCGGTGGAAGGCCGTACCGCGGTCGACGTGATGTACGAAGCCAACCGCCTGGGCCAGAAGAACGGCAAGGGCTTCTACGCCTACGAGACCGACAAGCGCGGCAAGCCGAAGAAGGTCAGCGACCCCGAGGCCTACGAGCTGCTCAAGTCAATCGTGGCCGAGCAGCGCGAGCTGAGCGATGACGACATCATCAACATCATGATGATCCCGCTGTGCCTGGAAACCGTGCGCTGCCTGGAAGACGGCATCGTCGAGACCGCCGCCGAGGCCGACATGGGCCTGATCTACGGTATCGGTTTCCCTCCCTTCCGTGGCGGTGCGCTGCGTTACATCGACAGCGTCGGGGTTGCCGAATTCGTGGCCCTGGCCGACAAGTACGCCGATCTGGGTGCGCTGTATCAGCCGACCGAGAAACTGCGTGAAATGGCCAAAAACGGCCAGACCTTCTTTGGTTAATCGCGCAACGATTGGAGCGAGAGTGAATTTATGAGCCTGAATCCAAGAGATGCAGTCATCGTCGACTTCGGCCGTACCCCGATGGGACGTTCCAAGGGCGGCATGCACCGTAATACCCGCGCCGAAACGATGTCGGCGCAGCTGATCAGCAAGCTGCTGGAGCGCAACGACAAGGTCGACCCCAAGGAAGTCGAAGACGTCATCTGGGGTTGCGTCAACCAGACCCTGGAGCAGGGCTGGAACATCGCGCGCATGGCGTCGCTGATGACCCAGATCCCGCACACCAGTGCCGGGCAGACCGTCAGCCGCCTGTGCGGCTCGTCGATGAGCGCGCTGCACACCGCCGTGCAGGCGATCCAGACCGGCAACGGCGATGTATTCGTGGTCGGCGGCGTCGAGCACATGGGCCACGTCGGCATGATGCATGGTGTCGATCCCAACCCGCACCTGTCGCTGTATGCCGCCAAGGCGTCCGGCATGATGGGCCTGACCGCCGAGATGCTGGGCAAGATGCACGGCATCACCCGCGAGGCCCAGGACAAGTTCGGCGTGCGTTCGCACCAGCTGGCCCACAAGGCCACGGTGGAAGGCAAGTTCAAGGACGAGATCATCCCGCTGCAGGGCTACGACGAGAACGGCTTCCTCAAGGTCTTCGACTACGACGAAACCATCCGCCCGGAAACCACCCTGGAAAGCCTGGCCAACCTCAAGCCGGCCTTCAACCCCAAAGGCGGCACCGTCACGGCGGGGACTTCCTCGCAGATCACCGATGGCGCCTCCTGCATGATCGTCATGAGCGCCCAGCGCGCCCAGGATCTGGGCATCCAGCCGATGGCCGTGGTGCGCGCCATGGCCGTGGCGGGTGTGGATCCGGCGATCATGGGTTACGGCCCGGTACCCTCGACCCAGAAGGCGCTCAAGCGTGCCGGCCTGACCATCGACGACATCGATTTCGTCGAGCTCAACGAAGCCTTCGCTGCCCAGGCCCTGCCTGTGCTCAAGGATCTCAAGCTGCTCGACAAGATGGAAGAGAAGGTCAACCTGCACGGCGGCGCCATCGCGCTGGGTCACCCGTTCGGTTGTTCCGGGGCGCGTATCTCCGGTACCCTGCTGAACGTGATGAAGCAGAACAACGGCACCTTCGGCGTGGCGACCATGTGCGTTGGCCTGGGTCAGGGCATCACCACGGTGTTCGAACGCATCTGACGTTTGAGGTGTTGCACAGCCGGGGCTTCTGCCCCGGCTTTTGTTTTTAGGAGCCTGCCACGTCGCATGGCTACCCAGGTTCGGTCGTTGCGCGAAATACCGACCGACCTTTCTATCGAAACAAAAATATTTCCAGGAAATTGAATGATGTCGCTGCAGCCCGGTCTCTACCGTCATTACAAAGGTCCCGAGTACCGTGTGTTGGGTGTGGCCCGGCACTCGGAGACGCAAGAGCAAGTCGTCGTCTATCAGGCGCTGTATGGCGAATTCGGGCTCTGGGTACGACCGCTGGAAATGTTCACCAGCGATGTGGAGGTGGACGGCGAGCGTGTTCCGCGCTTTGCTTTTGTCGAGGGCGAAGCGAGCGTTTTGCGGCGTCCCTGAGGCGGTTGCAAAGAACACTCGCCCTTGACCTTGCCTCGACCGCCACTATATATAGCGGGGCCAAAGCAGGTCGCAGGGCGCTCTTGCAGTCCGCCGGATGATGGCAAGACTGAAGTGGCACCAGCGGCCGCGCCACGTTTCTTGGCGTTCGCTCTGTCGGGCGAGCGCTGTCATCGTCGACGCATTAGGCGTTGACTCGATACGCCTCATAGTTTTTTCAGGCAGTTGCTTGCCTTTCAATTATCGAATTCAGGAATTTTCCAATCCATGGGTAAATCGCTGGTCATCGTGGAATCCCCGGCCAAGGCCAAGACCATCAACAAGTACCTGGGTAGCCAGTACGTGGTGAAGTCGAGCATCGGCCACATCCGCGACCTGCCCACCAGTGGCGGCGCTGCTAAGGAGCCTGTCAAACGCGGCAAGGCTGCTGCCGGCGAAGCGCCTGCTCTGTCGCCCAAGGAAAAAGCCAAGCGTCAGCTGTTCAATCGCATGGGCGTCGATCCCGAGCACGGCTGGAAGGCCAAGTACGAGATCCTGCCCGGCAAGGAAAAGGTGGTCGAGGAGCTGCGTCGCCTCGCCAAGGAAGCCGACACCATCTATCTCGCGACCGACTTGGATAGAGAGGGGGAGGCGATCGCCTGGCACCTGCGCGAGTCCATCGGTGGCGATGACAGCCGCTACAAGCGCGTGGTGTTCAACGAAATCACCAAGAAGGCCATTCAGGAGGCGTTCTCCGCCCCGGGTGAGCTGGATATCAATCGGGTCAACGCCCAGCAGGCGCGCCGCTTCCTCGACCGCGTAGTGGGCTACATGGTCTCGCCGCTGCTGTGGTCGAAGATCGCCCGTGGCCTGTCGGCTGGCCGTGTGCAGTCGGTTGCCGTCAAGCTGGTGGTCGAGCGCGAGAAGGAAATCCGCGCCTTCGTACCCGAAGAATACTGGGAAGTGCACGCCGATCTGGGTACTGCCAAGGACGCCAATGTGCGCTTCGAAGTAGCCCGTGAGAACGGCGCCGCCTTCAAGCCGTTCAACGAAGCCCAGGCCATGGCTGCGCTGGCGACCCTCAAGGCGTCGAGCTACAGCGTTGCCAAGCGTGAAGACAAGCCGACCAGCAGCAAGCCATCGGCGCCGTTCATCACCTCCACGTTGCAGCAGGCCGCGAGCACGCGCCTGGGCTTTGGGGTGAAGAAAACCATGATGATGGCCCAGCGTCTCTATGAGGCCGGCTACATCACCTATATGCGTACCGACTCGACCAACCTGTCAGCCGATGCCATCGAGATGGTGCGCGGCTTCATCGACAGCGAGTACGGCAAGAAATACCTGCCGGAGAAGCCCAACTTCTACTCCAGCAAGGAAGGCGCCCAGGAGGCGCACGAAGCGATTCGTCCTTCTGACGTCAACCTGCGTCCGACCCAGCTGTCGGGCATGGAGCGTGATGCCGAGCGTCTGTACGAGCTGATCTGGCGCCAATTCGTGGCCTGCCAGATGCCGCCGGCCGAGTACCTGTCGACTACCGTCACGGTCACCGCTGCCCAGTTCGAGCTGCGTGCCAAGGGACGCATCCTCAAGTTCGACGGTTACACCCGTGCGCTGCCGCAAATCAGCAAGCCGGGCGATGACGCCGTACTGCCGGAAATGAAGGAAGGCGAAGCACTCAAGCTGATCAAGCTCGACCCCAGCCAGCACTTCACCAAGCCGCCGGCGCGCTACTCGGAAGCCAGCCTGGTCAAGGAAATGGAAAAGCGTGGGATCGGTCGTCCGTCCACCTACGCGGCGATCATTTCCACCATTCAGGATCGTGGCTACGTGGCGCTGCATAACCGCCGCTTCTACTCGGAAAAGATGGGCGACATCGTCACCGAGCGCCTCAGCGAAAGCTTCTCCGACCTGATGGACTACGGCTTTACCGCCGGCATGGAAGAGAACCTTGATGACGTGGCCCAGGGCGAGCGCGAGTGGAAGCACCTGCTCGACGAGTTCTATGGCGACTTCAAGAAGAAGCTCGAAGTGGCTGCCGACGGTGACAATGGCATGCGTGCCAACACGCCGACGCCGACCGATATTCCGTGCCGCGAGTGCGGCCGGCACATGATGATTCGTACCGCCTCCACGGGCGTTTTCCTCGGCTGCTCGGGCTACGCCCTGCCGCCGAAAGAGCGCTGCAAGGCCACCGTCAACCTGGTGCCGGGCGACGAGATCGCCGCCGATGACGAGGGTGAGTCGGAATCGCGCGTGCTGCTCGGCAAGCATCGCTGCCCGATCTGCGCCACCGCGATGGATGCCTATCTGCTGGATGAGACCCGCAAGCTGCATATCTGCGGTAACAACCCGGACTGCGCGGGCTATGAAATCGAACAGGGTCAGTTCCGTATCAAAGGCTACGAAGGTCCGAGCCTGGAATGCGACAAGTGCGGCAGCCAGATGCAGCTCAAGACCGGCCGTTTCGGCAAGTTCTTCGGTTGCACCAACAGCGAGTGCAAGAACACCCGCAAATTGCTGCGCAATGGCGAGCCCGCACCACCCAAGATGGATGCGGTGAAGATGCCGGAGCTCAAGTGCGAGAAGGTCGACGACACCTACGTACTGCGCGACGGGGCATCGGGGCTGTTCCTGGCTGCCAGCCAGTTCCCGAAAAACCGCGAGACCCGCGCGCCGCTGGTGCTCGAGCTGTTGCCGCACAAGGATGAGATCGATCCGAAGTATGAGTTCCTGTTCTCGGCGCCAACCAAGGACCCCGAGGGTCGTGCGGCGGTGATCCGCTACAGCCGCAAGACCAAGGAGCAGTACGTGCAGACCGAAGTGGACGGCAAGCCAACCGGCTGGAAAGCGTTCTACGACGGCGGCAAGTGGAAGGTCGAAGACAAGCGTTGATCGGCGCTCGGCACGCTCTTCTGGAGCGTGCCCGACGCTCTGTGGAGAGTGCATATGGCTGGCGAACTATATACCCGCACCAATCAGAAGATCTTCTACGCCGGGCTCTCCCTGGAGTCCTGGCGCAAGGCCGAGGAGGGGCGGGCGATGAACGCCCAGGCGCTGGTACAGGCCGAGCGCGAGGCTACGCTGTTTCATCTGTACGGCGCGCTGCTGGGGTTGTGCCATGAGATCGCCGGTTTCTACCGCCTGCCAAACAGCAGCGCCGCGCGTGCCGAGCTGCTGCTGGAGCGCCAGAACCTGAGCAGCGCACCAAGCCCGGAGCTGGCTGAGCTGGTCGAGTTGTCCGAAAATCGGCACACCTGGCTGGGGCAGCTCTTGGCCGCTCACGCAGACCTGTTCAAGCCGCCCCGTGCGCCGCGCGAGCCGAAGGGCGATCCCGGCAACTCTGCGCTTATCGAGGCCGTGAGCGTTGACCAGGAGCCAGCGCCCCTGGCGCACGAAACCCTGGAAAGCTGGCGGCAGGAACTCAAGGCGCTGGCCCAGCGTTTTCGTGTCGGACTCAGCGAGTGGTAAGCGCGCCGCTCGCCATTGATTGAACGCCCGTTCGGCAATTGGCGGCTTTTTCGCCAAGCGATCAGCCAGGCTGGCTGTTACACTGGGCAGCCTTTCGTGGAGAACCCGAGTTATGCCTACGTCTTTCCTTGAAATCGTCGAATTGCCCGATGGGCGCATCGCCCTGCGTCGAGCCGACGATGAGGAAGCACTGGTCGTGCTGGATTTCTCCGAAGATGCCAAGGCCTTCCTGCAGGGCCAGCATGTCGAGGTCGCCAAGGCGATGCTCAACGTTGGCGTGCAGATGGCGGGCAGGATGGCGGAAGGTGATTTCGAGCAGGAAGACGAGCAACCGCGCGTTCTTCACTGACAGACACTCGCCTGAGCGAACGCAGACAAACAAAAGGCCAGCATCTTCGCTGGCCTTTGTTTGTCTGCTCGACTGTTAGCCGCCGCCAGATATCAACCCAGGCTGATATTCAGGCTCTGCGCCTTGCCGGTGCGCGCCGCCGCTTCCAGCTGCTGACGTGCCTGTTGGGGCAGGGGATGCAGCCAACTGACCACGGTGTGGCTACGGCCAAGTTTCAATGCTTCCTGAGCCAGTTGCAGCGAGCTCTGGTTGTGGCGTGGCTGCAGCAGCAGAATGCGTTCACGGTTAAGGCCGGCGTCGCGTAGCCAGCTCTGGGTCAGGCTGGCGGGCGGGGCGATCAGGGTCAGCCAGCGTTCGTCATCCTTCTCGCTCAGTTCCCGCAGCATGGGCGCCAGTAGCGTCAGGCAATGACCGGCGGCACCCCGCAGCGACACCTCGCTGAAGGTGTCTTCCTGGCTTGCTGGCTCTTCTACGACTGCGATGGTCGAGGCCAGAAAGGCATCGAACAGGGGCAGCTGGTTACGGCTCAACGACTGGGGGAACTGCATGACGCCTCCAATTAGCGGCGGATGACGCCGACACTCAAACCTTCGATGATCAGGTCCTGCTCTTCCAGGTTCACTTCGATCGGCGCGAACTCCGGGTTTTCCGCCAGCAGCCAGACGTTATTGCCTTCACGCTTGAAGCGCTTGACCGTCACTTCGTCGTCGATACGCGCGACCACCACCTGGCCGTTGCGAGCTTCACTGGTGGTGTGTACCGCCAGCAGGTCGCCATCGATGATACCGATGTCCTTCATGCTCATGCCGCGTACACGCAGCAGGTAGTCGGCCTTGGGGCGGAAGAAATCCGGGTTGATCCGGCAAGCCTCTTCTATATGCTGCTGCGCCAGGATCGGTGCGCCGGCAGCGACACGGCCAATCACCGGCAGCCCGTCTTCTTCGTCCTGATTGGGCTCGAAGCCTGGAATGCGAATGCCGCGGGAAGCTCCCGGGGTCATCTCGATGGCACCTTTGCGCGCCAGGGCCTTGAGGTGTTCCTCGGCCGCGTTGGGCGACTTGAAGCCCAGGGCCTGAGCGATCTCCGCACGGGTTGGCGGATAGCCGTTGTCTTCCAGGCACTGCTTGATGAAGGCGAGAATTTCGCCTTGGCGGGGCGTCAGCTTGATCATGTGAGGCGCTCTGGCTTTTTATACAGTGACTGGGATTATATACAGTAAGCCGTGCTTGGCAATCGCTTGATGGCAGCGGCGTGCATATAGAGGCAGGGCAGTGGATGAGCGGTTTGCCCGCTCCGGTGGGCTGCGTTGCCGCGACGCTATCGCCAAATGGTGACCGAGCATCCAGAATACGCCTTGCGCGGCTTGACAGTGGCACGCGCTGAAACGTATGTTTCAAACACTTGTTTGTCTGGTGGATGTCATGGCGCAATCGGAAACCGTTGAACGCATTCTCGACGCTGCGGAGCAGTTGTTCGCGGAGAAGGGCTTTGCCGAAACGTCGCTGCGCCTGATCACCAGCAAGGCCGGGGTCAACCTGGCTGCCGTCAACTACCACTTCGGCTCCAAGAAAGCGCTGATCCAGGCGGTTTTCTCGCGTTTTCTCGGCCCGTTCTGCAGCAGCCTGGAGCGTGAGCTGGACAAGCGCCAGAGCAAGCCGGGAGTCACCTTCAGCCTCGAAGAACTGCTCGAATTGCTGGTCGAGCAGGCCCTGGCGGTCAAGCCGCGCAGCGGCAACGACCTGTCGATCTTCATGCGTTTGCTGGGCCTGGCATTCAGCCAGAGCCAGGGCCACCTGCGTAAATATCTTGAAGAGGTCTACGGCAAGGTATTTCGCCGCTATATGTACCTGGTGCACGAGGCGGCACCCGGCATCCCGCCCCTGGAGCTGTTCTGGCGCGTGCATTTCATGCTCGGCGCCGCGGCCTTCAGCATGTCCGGAATCAAGGCGCTGCGCGCCATGGCCGAGAGCGACTTTGGCGTCGACACCTCGATCGAGCAGGTGATGCGCCTGATGGTGCCGTTCCTGGCGGCGGGTATGCGTTCGGAAAGTGGAGTGACCGACTCGCGTCTCGCCGCGGCGCAGCTTATTCCTCGCCACAAAAGCCCTGCCGTCACCAAGCCCTGAGCCTTGGCAGCGCTTGCCCGCCAGTCCGGGCTGCCCCTAAGCTAGCGTCCTTCGAGATAACCGCTCGCAGCCGGAACTCTGGCCTGTGCCAGTGTCCCATTGGCTGTGCGTGAAGCTTCTATTCAAGGAATATCCGTTGTGACGACTCCCCTGTATGGCTCCCTGATGGTGGACATCGCCGGTACCTGGCTGACCGCCGAGGATCGCCAGTTGCTGCGTCAGCCCGAGGTTGGCGGCCTGATCATCTTCGCCCGTAATATCGAGAACCCGCGGCAGGTACGTGAATTGTGCGAGTCCATTCGTACGGTGCGTCCCGACCTGCTCCTGGCGGTGGATCAGGAAGGCGGGCGGGTACAGCGGCTGCGTCAGGGGTTCGTGAAATTGCCGGCGATGCGGGCGATTGCCGGTTGCGCCGATGCCGAGCAACTGGCGCGCCAGTGCGGCTGGTTGATGGCCACCGAAGTGTTGGCCGTGGGCCTGGACCTGAGTTTCGCCCCGGTGCTGGACCTGGATCACGGGCGTAGTGCGGTAGTCGGCCATCGCGCCTTCGAGGGTTATCCCGAGCGGGCCACGCAACTGGCCGGTGCCTTTATCCGTGGCATGGCGGAGGCGGGCATGGCCGCCACGGGCAAGCATTTCCCCGGTCACGGCTGGGCCGAGGCCGACTCCCACGTGGCGATTCCCACTGATGAGCGCAGCCTGGAAGAAATCCGTGCGAACGACCTGCGCCCGTTCGCCGCGCTGAGTCGCGACCTGGCCGCGGTGATGCCGGCCCACGTCATCTACCCGCAGGTCGACAACCAGCCGGCCGGCTTCTCGCGCCGCTGGCTGCAGGACATCCTGCGTGGCGAGCTGGGCTTTGCCGGGGTGATTTTCAGCGATGACCTGTCGATGGCCGGTGCCCATGTGGTCGGCGATGCGGCCAGCCGCATCGAGGCGGCGCTGAGCGCTGGCTGCGACATGGGCCTGGTGTGCAATGACCGGGCGGCGGCGGAACTGGCGCTGTCGGCGGCGCAGCGCCTCAAGGTCGTGGCGCCCAAGGGGCTGGCGCGTATGCGCCGTCGCGCTTTCCCTGGTGTCGACTACCGCCAGGATCCGCGCTGGGCGCAGGCGCTCTCGGCGTTGCGCGCGGCGCAGTTGGTGGAGTAAGGCGAACTTCCGCTTAGGGCGGGAGCAGCCGTTCGTTCACGTTAGGCTGGCTAGTGATTATCTGTGGGAGCGGGCCATGCCCGCGAAAAAAAATCACGGGCATGGACTGGGCGTCCCCGCCCGTTCCCACAGGTAAAGCAAGGATGTCCGCTTCTGCCTTGCAGCAGCCTTGTAGATCGTAGGGTGGACGACGCTTCACCTACGCGGCCCGACCCGTCCACCGCTCTGCGATCGCAATGGTGGATGAAAAGAGCGTCATCCACCCTATGTAGCGAACGGTCTTGCCGGCGGATTCAATCGACCACACCACAAACGATCAGGGCCGCATAAGCGGCCCTGATGGTTTTCAGCTCTTGACCGTCGCCAACAATCGCTCGAGTAGCGCTTCCAGGGTGTTGAAGCGCTCTTCGGGGCGTTCCATCGGCACCGAGAAGCGGAACAGCGTGGCGCCTTCGAATTTGTAGCGGTTCGGCGCACTCTGGATCAGCTTGATCAGCGTCAGCGGATCGACCGGTGTTTCCGCGGCGAATTCGATGCGCCCGCCTTGTGGGCCGGCATCGATCTTCTTGATGCCCAGCCGTTCGGCCTGCAGTTTGAGCAAGGTGATGCGCACCAGGTGCTTGGTCGGCTCGGGGAGCAGGCCGAAGCGGTCGATCATCTCCACCTGCAGCTCCTTGAGGCCGTCCTCGTCGCTGGCGTTGGCGATGCGTTTGTAGAGGATCAGGCGGGCATGCACGTCCGGCAGGTAATCCTCGGGGATCAGCGCCGGTACCCGCAGGTTGATTTCCGGCCCGCCGCCCAGGGGCTGGTCGAGATTGGGCTGCTCGCCCTTGCGGATCGATTTGACCGCGCGCTCGAGCATTTCCATGTACAGCGTGAAGCCGACCGCCTGGATCTGCCCGCTCTGGCCGTCGCCGAGCAGTTCGCCGGCGCCGCGGATTTCCAGATCGTGGGTGGCCAGCACGAAGCCCGCACCCAGGTCCTGGGCATTGGCGATGGCCTCCAGGCGCTTCTGCGCATCGTCGGTCATCTGCTTGCGCGGCGGCGTCAGGAGGTAGGCGTAGGCCTGGTGGTGACTGCGGCCGACCCGCCCGCGCAGCTGGTGCAGCTGGGCGAGGCCGAACTTGTCGGCGCGCTCGATGATGATGGTGTTGGCGCTCGGCACGTCGATGCCGGTCTCGATGATGGTCGAGGCGATCAGCACGTTAAAGCGCTTGTGGTAGAAGTCGCCCATCACCTGTTCCAGTTCGCGCTCGTGCATCTGGCCGTGGCCGATGCCGATACGTGCCTCGGGCACCAGTTCGGCCAGATCGGCGGCGCACTTCTCGATGGTTTTCACGTCGTTGTGCAGGTAATACACCTGGCCGCCGCGCAGCAGTTCACGCAGCAGCGCTTCCTTGATGGTCGGCTTGTTCTGCTCCATGACGAAAGTGCGTACCGACAGGCGCCGCGCCGGCGGCGTGGCGATGATCGACAGGTCGCGCATGCCCGACACCGCCATGTTCAGGGTGCGCGGAATCGGTGTGGCGGTCAGGGTGAGAATGTCCACTTCACTGCGCAGGGCCTTGAGCACCTCTTTCTGGCGCACCCCGAAGCGGTGCTCCTCGTCGATGATCACCAGGCCCAGATTCTTGATCTTGACGTCGTCCTGCAACAGCTTGTGGGTGCCGATGATGATGTCGATCTTGCCTTCGGCCAGTTGCTCGATGGCGGCACTGACTTCCTTGGCGCTCTTGAAGCGGCTCATTACCTCGACGGTCACCGGCCAGTCGGCGAAGCGATCGCGGAAGCTGTTGTAGTGCTGCTGGGCGAGCAGGGTGGTGGGCACCAGAATCGCTACCTGGCGGCCGCCATGCACGGCGATGAACGCCGCGCGCATGGCCACTTCGGTCTTGCCGAAACCGACGTCGCCACAGACCAGGCGATCCATCGGCTTGGGCGCGAGCATGTCCTCGCGCACCGCCTCGATGGCGCTCTGCTGGTCCGGCGTCTCCTCGAACGGGAAGCCGGCGCTGAAGGTTTCGTAGTCGGCCTTCGGGTCGTTGAACGCATAGCCTTCGCGAGCGGCGCGGCGGGCATAGATGTCGAGCAGCTCGGCGGCGACGTCGCGCACCTGTTCGGCGGCCTTGCGCTTGGCTTTCTGCCAGACTTCCGAGCCCAGGCGGTGCAGCGGCGCCAGGGCGTCATCGCTGCCGGTGTAGCGGGCGATCAGGTGCAGGCTGGCGACCGGCACGTAGAGTTTGGCTTCCTCGGCGTACATCAGGGCGAGAAACTCGGCGGCCTGGCCGTCGAATTCCATGGTCACCAGGCCCAGGTAGCGGCCCACGCCGTGGTCGATATGCACCACCGGCGCGCCTTCGCGCAGCTCGGTGAGGTTCTTGATCACGTTGTCGCCGGCGTCACGGGTCTTTTCGCGACGCCGGCGCTGCATGATGCGCTGGCCGAACAACGGGCTTTCCGCGATCAGGGCCACGTCCGGTAGCAGCAGGCCTTCGTCGAGCGGCGCGATGGTGATGCCCAGGCGCTCCTTGCTGGCGCTGAATTGTGGCCAGCCGTCGACTTCCTTGGGCTTGAGTTTGAGGCGCGCGAGCAGTTCGAGCAGCACCTCGCGGCGTCCGGCCGATTCGGCGCAGAACAGCACGCGGCCCGGGTACTCCTCGATAAAGCGACGCAGCGCCGCCAGTGGCTCGCTGGTCTTGGCCTGGATCGCCAGGTCGGGCAGGGCGCTGGCCTCGAAGCGCGTGCGGCCGACGCCTGGCTCGATGTCCTCCGGGCTGATCACCACCCGCGGCCAGTCCTTCAGGCGGGCGAAGCAGTCCTCGACCGGCAGGAAGATGTCGGCGGGTGGCAGCAGCGGCCGCTCGGGGTCGACGCGACGCTCCTCGTAGCGGTTGCGCGCATCCGTCCAGAACTGCTCGGCGGCCTTTTCGATACCGGGCAGCGAGAACACCTGGGTGTCCTGGGGCAGGTAGTCGAAGAGGGTGGCGGTTTCCTCGAAGAACAGCGGCAGGTAGTACTCGATACCGGCCGGGGTGATGCCGGTGGACAGGTCCTGGTAGATCGGGCAGCGCCGGAAGTCGACGTCGAAGCGCTCGCGGAAGCGGCCGCGGAAATCGGTGACGGCTTTCTTCTCCAGGGGGAACTCCCGGGCCGGCAGCAGCTTGATCGACTCGACCTTGTCGATCGAGCGTTGGGTCTCCGGGTCGAAGGTGCGCAGGGTTTCGATCTCGTCGTCGAACAGGTCGATGCGAAACGGCTGCTTGCTGCCCATCGGGAACAGATCGATCAGCGCGCCGCGCACGGTGAATTCGCCATGTTCGTAGACGGTATCGACATAGCGATAACCGGTGGCTTCCAGGCGCGCGCGCATGTCATCGACATTGATGCGCTGACCAACATCCAGCACCAGGCTGCTGCCAAGCAGAAAGCGTGTGGGCGCGAGGCGATGCAGCGCCGTGGTGATCGGCACGACCAGAATGCCGTGCTTGAGCTCCGGCAGGCGGTACAGCGCGGCGATTCGCTGGGAGATGATGTCCTGATGCGGCGAGAACAGGTCGTAGGGCAGCGTTTCCCAGTCCGGGAAGTGCAGCACCGGCAGCTCTGGCGCAAAGAAGCTCAGTTCCTGCTCCAGGCGCTCGGCGCTCTGGCTGTCGGCGGTGAGCAGCAGGGTGAAACGTTTGGCGGAGTTGGCCGCCTCGGCGATGGCCAGGCTCAGCGCGGCACCGGGCAGGTTGCCCCAGTGTTGTTTACCGGCGGTGGCCGGCAAGGACGGCAGACGCAGTACAGGCACGGGTGGCTCGCGATTGGTAACGATTTGGCCCCCGATTGTAACTATCCGCGAGGATGACTGTCAGTGTTTCGACCGCTGCAGATTGCCGACCCCTGGCTGGGTCGTCATAATGTAGCCCCTTTTTTCAGCCCCTACATGTGGAAGGTATTGCCGTGACTCAGAAGCCCGACCAGTGTCTTGGTGAATGGATTGACCGTGAAGCTCTCGCCGAGGCGATGATTCCGCTGATTGGTCAGCTGTACCGCAACAACAACGTGGTGCTGTCGATCCATGGCCGCAGCCTGATCAACCGCTCGGTCATCGAGATTCTCAAGGCGCATCGTTTCGCCCGTCACCGTCAGGCTGACGAGAGCGGCCTGGCCGTTCACGACACCTACGCCGTACTCAAGGCCATGAGCGAGCTCAAGCTGGGCGCTGCGTCCGTCGACCTGGGCAAGATGGTCGGCAAGTTCAAGGCTGAAGGTAACGGCCGCAGCATCGAGCAGTTCGTCAAGGACGAGCTGGCCGATGTCGCCAACCAGCAGAACGCTTCGCCACGCAAAGGTACTGACGTCGTCCTTTATGGTTTCGGTCGTATCGGCCGTCTGCTGGCCCGCATCCTGATCGACCACACCGGTGGTGGCGACGGCCTGCGCCTGCGCGCCATCGTCGTGCGCAAGGGCGCCGAGAATGACCTGGTCAAGCGCGCCAGCCTGCTGCGTCGCGACTCGGTGCATGGCAAGTTCAATGGCACCATCACCATTGATGAAGAGAACAGCACCCTGACCGCCAACGGCAACCTGATCCAGGTGATCTACGCCAAGGATCCGTCGGCCATCGACTACACCCAGTACGGCATCAAGGATGCCCTGCTGGTCGACAACACCGGCGTATGGCGTGACGCCGAAGGCCTGGGTCAGCACCTCAAGTGCCCGGGCGTCGACCGCGTGATCCTCACCGCACCGGGCAAGGGCGCGCTGAAGAACATCGTGCATGGCATCAACCATGGCGAAATCACTGCCGATGACAAGATCATCTCGGCCGCCTCCTGCACCACCAACGCCATCGTGCCGGTGCTCAAGGCCGTCAACGACCAGTACGGCATCATCAATGGTCACGTCGAAACCGTTCACTCGTACACCAACGACCAGAACCTGATCGACAACTTCCACAAGGGCAGCCGTCGTGGCCGTAGCGCCGCGCTGAACATGGTCATCACCGAAACCGGTGCGGCCACCGCTGCCGCCAAGGCGCTGCCGGTGCTCAAGGGCAAGCTGACCGGCAACGCGATCCGCGTACCGACGCCGAACGTGTCGATGGCCATCCTCAACCTCAACCTGGAGAAGGCTACCAGCCGCGAAGAAATCAACGAGTACCTGCGCCAGATGGCCATGCACTCGGATCTGCAGAAGCAGATCGATTTCGTCAGCTCCCAGGAAGTGGTGTCCACCGACTTCGTCGGCTCGCGCCACGCCGGTGTGGTCGATGCCGAAGCCACCATCGCCAACGATAACCGCGTCGTGCTGTACGTCTGGTACGACAACGAGTTTGGCTACAGCTGCCAGGTGATTCGCGTGATGGAAGACATGGCCGGGGTCAACCCGCCGGCGTTCCCGCGCTGATTGCAGGTCAAGCAGTACCAGATGGGAGCCTTCGGGCTCCCATTTTTTTTGCCTACTGTCCTTGGCGGCCTGCGGGCTGTCGCAAGCGACGTCAAAAATCGCTCGTAGCGTTTTTTCCTGCTGATTTTTCATGACCGCTCAAGGCTTAAGGGGCAGGGAGGTGCGGCGTTATGTCGCCACCCCGCGAGCCAGTCGTGGTGAATTTCCTGTTGCGTTCTGTAACGGAAATCCGAAAAAAACCAGGCGCTTGGGTGGCGTCGCGTTGTCGCACAACTCTATAATCCCGGCGATTTCTTACCTGCGTTCGACATTGATCCACGCCAATAGCGATATTGGGGTGCGTCTTGCTTTGTGACTGGCGGTTTGTCGAGCGTCATTCAAAAATCTATAAGCTCAGTGGTTAGGCAAACCTATGATCAAAATAAAACGTGGGCTCGATCTGCCCATAGCCGGCGCGCCGGCTCAGCAGATCGATACCTCGAGAGCGGTGCGCAGCGTGGCTGTCATCGGCTTCGATTATCACGGGATGAAGCCCACCATGGCGGTGCAGGTGGGCGACCGGGTCAAGCTGGGGCAGATTCTGTTTTCCGACAAGCGCTCCGAGGGCATCCACTACACCGCGCCAGGCGCCGGTGTGATCAGCGCGATTCACCGCGGTGAAAAACGCGTGTTGCAATCGGTGGTCATCGATCTCGATGGCGACGAGCAGGAGACCTTCGCGCACTATCCGACCGCTCAGTTGAGCAGCCTGGATGCTGCCCAGGTTCGCGACAACCTGCAGCGGTCCGGTCTGTGGACGGCACTGCGTACACGGCCTTTCAGCAAGGTGCCGGCGGTCGATGCCGTGCCGAGCTCGATTTTCGTCACGGCCATCGATACCCATCCATTGGCCGCCGACCCGGCGCCAATCATCGCCGAGCATGCCGACGATTTTGAAAACGGCCTCAAGGTGCTTGCGCGCCTCGGCAGCGTATTTCTGTGCAAGGCGCCTGGCGTCAGCCTGCCGGGTGAAGGAGTCGAAGGTGTGCGTAGCCAGGCGTTTGCCGGCCCGCACCCGGCTGGCCTGCCGGGCACTCATATCCACTTCCTCGATCCGGTCAGCGCCGGCAAGAGTGTCTGGGCGATCAATTATCAGGACGTGATCGCGATCGGCAAACTGTTCACCAGCGGCCAATTGTGGGTCGAGCGCGTGGTCGCACTGGCTGGGCCGGTGGTCGAGCGCCCGCGCTTGCTGCGTACCCGCCTGGGCGCCAACCTCGATGAGCTGACTGCCGGTGAACTCGCAGTTGGTAATAATCGGGTCATTTCCGGCTCCGTGCTGGGTGGCCGCACCTCGCGGGGCTCGTGCGCTTACCTGGGCCGCTACCACCTGCAGGTGTCTTGCCTGGCCGAAGGCACTGAGCGCGAAATGTTGCACTACCTGCGTGCCGGGGTGAACAAGCACTCGATCCTCAACATCTTCGTCTCCAAGCTCAACGCCGCCAAGCGCTTCGCGTTTTCCACCAGTACCAATGGCAGCCCGCGCGCCATGGTGCCGGTCGGCAACTATGAAGAGGTGATGCCGCTGGACATCCTGCCGACGCAATTGCTGCGTTCGCTGATCGTCAGCGACACCGAGATGGCCCAGCAGCTCGGCTGCCTGGAGCTCGACGAGGAAGACCTGGCGCTGTGCACCTACGTGTGTGCCGGCAAATACGAATACGGTCCGATCCTGCGTGATTGTCTGACCCTCATCGAGAAGGAGGGTTGAACATGGGCGTTCGTCAGTTCCTCGACAAGATCGAACACAACTTCGAAAAAGGTGGCAAATACGAGAAGTGGTACGCCCTCTACGAGGCCGTGGACACCTTCTTCTATCGCCCCGGCAGCGTGACCAAAACCACCGCTCACGTGCGTGACGGCATCGACCTCAAACGCATGATGATCACCGTGTGGGCCTGTACCTTCCCGGCGATGTTCTTCGGCATGTGGAACACCGGCTACCAGGCCAACCTGGTCTACGCGCAGAGCCCCGATCTGCTGGCTGCCCAGGAAGGCTGGCGTTTCGCGCTGATCGGCTCGCTGGGCGGCTTCGACCCGAGCAGCCTGTGGGACAACTTCATCCAGGGCGCGGCGTACTTCCTGCCCATCTACCTCACGGCGTTCATCGTCGGCGGTTTCTGGGAGGTGCTGTTCGCTTCCATCCGCCGTCACGAGGTCAACGAGGGCTTCTTCGTCACCTCCGTGCTGTTCGCCCTGATCCTGCCGCCGAGTATTCCGCTCTGGCAGGTGGCGCTGGGCATCAGCTTCGGTGTGGTGATCGGCAAGGAGGTGTTCGGCGGTACCGGCAAGAACTTCCTCAACCCGGCACTGGTCGGTCGCGCGTTCCTGTTCTTCGCCTACCCGGCGCAGATTTCCGGCGACGGCGTGTGGACAGCGGTAGATGGCTACGCGGGCGCCACGGCGCTGGCCACCATCGGTGGTAGTGGCGTCGATGGCCTGATCAATGATGGCTTGACCTGGACCCAGGCCTTTATCGGCCTGATGCCGGGCTCCATCGGTGAGACCGGCACCCTGGCGATCCTGCTCGGCGGCGCGGTGCTGTTGTTCACCAAGATCGCCTCCTGGCGCATCGTCAGCGGGGTGATGATCGGCATGATCGCCGCCGCCACGCTGTTCAACGCTATCGCCTCGGACAACAACCCGCTGTTCGCCATGCCCTGGTACTGGCACCTGGTCACCGGGGGCTTCGCCTTTGGGATGATCTTCATGGCCACCGACCCGGTGTCGGCCTCCATGACCAATACCGGCAAGTGGATCTTCGGCATCTTCATCGGCCTGCTGGTGACCATCATTCGCGTGGTCAATCCGGCGTTTCCGGAAGGCATGATGCTGGCGATCCTGTTCGGCAACCTGTGTGCGCCCCTGATCGACCACTACGTGGTACGGGCCAATATCAAGCGGAGGCTGGCGCGTAATGTCTAAGCTCAAAGAAACCCCGACACGCACGCTGGTCGTCACCCTGGTGCTGTGCCTGGTGTGCTCCATCGCCGTTTCGGCCGCTGCGCTGATTCTGCGCCCGACCCAGCAGGAAAATGCCCTGGTCGACCGCCAGCGCGCGGTGCTAGTGATCGCCGAATTGTGGCAGCCGGGCATGTCCAGCGACGAAGTGCGCGAGGTGTTCTCCTCGCGCGTCACGCCGCGCCTGGTCGACCTGCGCACCGGTGACTACAGCGATGCCTTCGACCCGCATACCTTCGACCAGAACAAGTCCGTCGCCGATTCGTCGCTGTCCAGCATGATCCCGGAAGACCGTGACATCGCCTCGATCCGCCGTCTGGAACACTACGCGGTGGTCTACCAGATCGAGCAGAACGGCGAACTCGAGCGCCTGGTGCTGCCGGTGCGTGGTTACGGCCTGTGGTCGACCATGTACGGGTTCGTGGCCTTGCAGAGCGACCTGGAGACCATTGCCGGTATCGGCTTCTACCAGCACGGTGAAACGCCGGGCCTGGGTGGCGAGATCGACAATCCCAACTGGCAGGCCAAGTGGGTCGGCAAGAAGGTTTACCAGGATGGCGAACCGGTACTGCGTGTGATCAAGGGCAGCGTCAACCCGCAGAGCCCGCAGGCCGATTACCAGGTCGACGCCATCGCCGGCGCGACCCTGACCGCCAACGGCGTGACCCACATGATTCACTTCTGGCTCGGTGAGGACGGCTTCGCGCCGTTCCTCAAGAAGCTGTCCGCAGGGGAGGCTTGATCCATGTCCAAACCCACCATGAAAGAGCTGCTGCTCGATCCGATTCTCAACAAGAACCCGATCGGCCTGCAGATTCTCGGCATCTGTTCGGCGCTGGCGGTCACCTCGGCGCTGAGCACCGCGCTGGTGCTGTCCATCGCGCTGACCCTGACCACGGCGTTTTCGAGTTTCTTCATCTCGACGGTGCGCCATCAGATCCCGGGCTCGATCCGCATGATCGCCCAGGTGGTGATCATCGCTTCCCTGGTGATCGTCATCGATCAGTTCCTCAAGGCCTATGCCTACAGCCTGAGTCAGCGGCTGTCGGTGTTCGTCGGCCTGATCATCACCAACTGCATCGTCATGGGCCGCGCCGAAGCCTTCGCCATGTCCAACCCGCCGGTGGCCTCGTTCGTCGATGGCCTGGGCAACGGCCTGGGCTACAGCGCCATGCTGGTGGCGCTGGGTATCGTGCGCGAGCTGTTCGGTGCCGGCTCGCTGCTGGGCATCGAGATTCTGCACACGGTCAACAATGGCGGCTGGTATCAGCCCAACGGCCTGCTGCTGCTGCCACCCTCGGCGTTCTTCCTGATCGGCCTGTTCATCTGGGCACTGCGTAGCTACAAGAAGGAGCAGGTGGAGAAGGTCGAGTACCCCATGGCGCCCCAGGTGAAGAACGAGGAGGCTTACTGATATGGAACATTACATCAGCCTGTTCGTCCGCGCGGTGTTCATCGAGAACATGGCGCTGGCGTTCTTCCTGGGCATGTGCACCTTCCTGGCCATTTCCAAGAAGGTCGAGACCTCCCTGATGCTCGGCCTGACGGTGATCGTGGTGATGGTCATCACCGTACCCTTGAACAACCTGCTCTATGTCTACCTGCTCAAGGAAGGCGCGCTGAGCTGGGCCGGCCTGCCGGAAGTCGACCTGAGCTTCCTTGGCCTGATCTGCTATATCGGCCTGATCGCCGCGGTGGTGCAGATCATGGAGATGGTCCTCGACAAGTACCTGCCGTCGCTCTACAACGCGCTGGGCATCTTCCTGCCACTGATCACCGTGCACTGCGCCATCTTCGGCGGCACGCTGTTCATGGTCGAGCGCGACTACAACTTCACCGAGAGCGTGGTCTACGGTGCGGGCGCGGGCGTGTCCTGGGCGCTGGCCATCGTGCTGCTGGCCGCCATCCGCGAGAAGCTCAAGTACAGCGACCCACCCGCCGGTCTGCGCGGCCTGGGCCTGACCTTCATCACCGTTGGCCTGATGTCGCTGGGCTTCATGTCGTTCTCCGGCGTTCAGCTGTAAGGAGTTGCCAATGGCTTTTGAAATTCTGGTAGCAGTCTCCATGTTCACCGTGGTGATCATCCTCCTCGTGGCGGTGATCCTCATGGCCCGTGCGCGCCTGGTTTCCGCCGGTGACGTGAACATCGAGATCAACGGTGAGCGCACCATCACCGTTCCGGCCGGCGGCAAGTTGCTGCAGACCCTGGCCGAGAACGACATCTTCCTGTCGTCGGCCTGTGGCGGCGGCGGTACCTGTGCG
Organism: Pseudomonas sp. URMO17WK12:I2; assembly: GCF_003253735.1. GTDB lineage: Bacteria > Pseudomonadota > Gammaproteobacteria > Pseudomonadales > Pseudomonadaceae > Aquipseudomonas. Next base: position 391,359 of record NZ_QKYW01000005.1, read on the forward strand.
CAGTGCAAGTGCATCGTGGAAAGCGGCGGCGGCGAGATGCTGTCCACCGAGGAAACGCACTTCAACAAGCGCGAGGCCCGGGAGGGCTGGCGCCTGTCCTGCCAGACCCCGGTCAAGCAGGACATGAAGATCGAGGTGCCCGAAGAAGTCTTCGGCGTGAAGAAGTGGGAGTGCACGGTCGAGTCCAACCCGAACGTGGCCACCTTCATCAAGGAGCTGACCCTCAAGCTGCCTGAAGGCGAGAACGTCGACTTCCGCGCCGGCGGGTACGTGCAGCTCGAGTGCCCGCCGCATACCGTGCACTACAAGGACTTCGATATCCAGGAGGAGTACCGCGGCGACTGGGACAAATTCAACCAGTGGAAGTACGTCTCCAAGGTCGACGAGACGGTGATCCGTGCCTATTCCATGGCCAACTATCCCGAAGAAGTCGGCCTGGTGAAGTTCAACATCCGTATCGCCTCGCCACCGCCGGGCAAGGATCATCTGCCACCGGGCAAGATGTCGTCCTGGGTGTTCAGCCTCAAGCCGGGTGACAAGGTTACGGTGTACGGCCCGTTCGGCGAGTTCTTCGCCAAGGACACCGATGCCGAGATGGTCTTCATCGGCGGTGGTGCCGGCATGGCGCCGATGCGCTCGCACATCTTCGACCAGCTCAAGCGCCTGAAGTCGACCCGCAAGATCAGCTTCTGGTATGGCGCGCGTTCGATGCGCGAGGCGTTCTACACCGAGGAATACGATCAGCTGCAGGCGGAGAACCCGAACTTCGAATGGCACCTGGCGTTGTCCGACCCGCAGCCGGAAGACAACTGGACCGGCCTCAAGGGCTTCATCCACAACGTGCTCTACGAGAACTACCTCAAGGATCACCCGGCGCCCGAGGATTGCGAGTTCTACATGTGCGGCCCGCCCATGATGAACGCGGCCGTGATCAAGATGCTCACCGACCTGGGTGTCGAACAGGACAACATCCTGCTCGACGACTTCGGCGGATGATCGCACCCGCTCTGAAACAGCCCGCCTTTGTCGTAGCCCTGGCTGCGACACTCGCTGCTACGCTCGTGAGCTGCGGTTTTTCCGAGACGGTCGAGGAGTTCGGCGGCCCTGCCCAGGGCAGCACCTACTCAGTGAAGTACGTCAGCGCCAAGGGCGTGCCGGACAAGGCAACCCTGAAGGCCGATGTGGAAGCGATCTTCGCCGAAGTCGACGAGCAGATGTCCACCTACCGCGACGACTCATTGATCGAGCAGTTCAACCGCGCACCGGCCGGCACCTGCATGCCGATGCCGGCGGGGGTACTGCAACTGGTCGAAACCGGCAATGCCCTGCATCGCGACAGCGGCGGGGCGTTCGACCTGACCCTGGAGCCCTTGCTTGACCTGTGGGGCTTCGGCCCGCGCGGCAATGGCGAGCGTGTGGTGCCCGATGCCGAGGCCTTGCAAGAGGTGCGCGGGCGCATCGGCCAGGATCACCTGCACATCGACGGCGAGCGCCTGTGCAAGGATCTTGACCTGCAGGTCGACTTCAACAGCATCGCCGCCGGCTATACGGTTGATCGAATCATCGCGCGACTGGTCGAACTTGGGGTGAGCAGTTATCTGGTCGAAGCCACCGGCGAACTCAAGGCGGTTGGACGCAAGCCCGACGGCCAGCCCTGGCGTATCGCGCTCGAAGCGCCGCGCGATGATCAGCGCGCCATTCAGCGGGTGATCGAACTGGACGGTTACGGCATTTCTACATCGGGAGACTACCGCAATTATTTCGAGGAGCAGGGCGTACGCTACTCCCATACCCTCGATCCGCAGACCGCTGCACCGATCCAGCACACCCTGGCGGCGGTCACCGTGGCCGCGCCGTCGACGCTGATGGCCGACGGCCTGTCCACCGTGCTGCTGGTGCTCGGTCCGGACAAGGGTTTCGAGTACGCCGAGCGCAAAGGTATCGCGGCGTTCTTCGTGACCCGTGAGGGTGACGGATTCGTCACACGCAGTACCGCCACTTTCGAGCAGCTGTTCGCTGCAGGAGGCAAGCAATGACATTCGTGATGGTTTTTCTGATCATGCTCACCGTCGTCGGCCTGATGGCCGTTGGCGTGATGATGGGCCGCAAGCCCATCGCCGGTTCCTGCGGCGGCATCGCCAGCCTGGGCATCGAGAAGAAGTGCTCGATCTGCGGTGACGACCGTGAGAAGTGCCCGGAAGTGACGGGCCAGGACGACGGCGAATCCGGCGTACAAACCTACGATGCCAGCAAGCGCTGATCGCCATTTGCCGCCTGGCCCGGTAGGCTATGCGTTATTGCGAAATGTTGCGTACCAGGCCGCACGTCCGGTCTGGTTCTGCCGATAACGCGCGATAAGCGTTGCGGCGTGATCTGAGGAGTGAACATGGCGGTCTACAACTACGATGTCGTGGTACTGGGCTCCGGCCCTGCAGGTGAAGGGGCGGCGATGAACGCGGCCAAGGCCGGTCGCAAGGTGGCGGTGGTCGACGACCGCCGCGAAGTGGGCGGCAACTGCACCCACCTGGGCACCATCCCGTCGAAAGCGCTGCGCCATTCGGTGCGGCAGATCATGCAGTTCAACACCAACCCCATGTTCCGCCAGATCGGCGAGCCGCGCTGGTTCTCCTTCCCAGACGTGCTGAAAAGCGCCGAGCGGGTGATCGCCAAGCAGGTCACCTCGCGCACCGGCTACTACGCGCGCAACCGCATCGACGTGTTCTTCGGCACCGGCAGCTTCGCCGACGAGCAGACCATCGAAGTGGTCTGCCCCAACGGCGTATTGGAAACCCTGTCGGCCAAGCAGGTGATCATCGCTACCGGCTCGCGCCCGTATCGCCCGGCGGATGTCGACTTCAACCACCCGCGCGTCTACGACAGCGACACCATCCTTACCCTCAGTCATACCCCGCGCCGCCTGATCATCTACGGCGCCGGTGTGATCGGCAGCGAGTACGCGTCGATCTTCAGCGGCCTGGGCGTGCTGGTCGACCTGATCGACAACCGCGACCAGTTGCTGAGCTTCCTCGATTCGGAAATCTCCGACGCCCTGAGCTACCACCTGCGTACCAACAACGTACTGATTCGACACAACGAAGAGTACGAGCGCATCGAGGGCCTGGACAACGGTGTGATCCTGCACCTGAAGTCCGGCAAGAAGATCAAGGCCGATGCGCTGCTGTGGTGTAACGGGCGTACCGGCAACACCGACAAGCTGGGCCTGGAAAACATCGGCATCAACGTCAACAGCCGCGGCCAGGTACAGGTCGATGAGCACTATCGCACCGAAGTCTCCAATATCTATGCCGCAGGCGACGTGATCGGCTGGCCGAGTCTGGCCAGTGCCGCGGCCGACCAGGGCCGTTCAGCCGCTGGCAGCATCGTCGACAACGGCAGCTGGCGCATCGTCGACGACATTCCCACCGGCATCTACACCATTCCCGAGATCAGCTCGATCGGCAAGAACGAGCACGAGCTGACCAAGGCCAAGATCCCGTACGAAGTTGGCAAGGCGTTCTTCAAGAGCATGGCGCGGGCGCAGATTTCCCACGAGCCGGTGGGCATGCTGAAGATCCTCTTCCACCGCGAAACCCTGGAAGTGCTCGGCGTGCACTGCTTCGGTTACCAGGCGTCGGAGATCGTGCATATCGGCCAGGCGATCATGAACCAGAAGGGCGAGGCGAATACCCTCAAGTACTTCGTCAACACCACCTTCAACTATCCGACCATGGCGGAAGCCTATCGGGTGGCGGCGTTCGATGGCCTCAACCGGCTTTTTTGAGCGGCTCCGGCCGGCGGCCTGAGCCGGTCGGGGATCCGTTCGCCGACTCCCGCGACTGGCGCTGGCCAAACCGCGAGAGCGTCTGAGCAGGCCAGAAACCGATCCCTTGTGGATCGGTTTTTTTATGGGCGGCGCCAGCTCGGTTTCAGCTGCGGGCTTGCAGATAGGCCGCTAGATGCTCGACGAGCAGTGCCAGTGCCGCGTCCACCGGCAGTCGAGCGGTATCGAGTGTCAATGGCGCGTGTGGCCAGGGCTCGTACGCATGGGCCATGACCGATTGCCAGTCTGGTACCACCAGTCCAGGCACGTCGCTGACTCTCGACTCCACGCGCTGGCGATGCTGATCGCTGTCCGAACAGATGATCTGTACGTTCAGCAGGGGGCACCCAGCCTGAGTGGCGGTGGCTGCCCAGGCCTCACGGCTTTCCGCGACGGGGTTGACGCAGTCGGCGATCACCTTGAGCCCAGTCTTGAGGTTATCCAGCGCGATGGTGTTGGCTACCTGGTAGCCACTGGCGTCGACGGCGTGTCTGAGTGCACCACTGTTACGCAGTGCCTGCTCGATGCTGTCGATGCGCAGGTAGACGGCGCCGAGATGAGTGGCCAGGGCTTTGGCCAGCGTGCTCTTGCCGGTGCCGGGCAGGCCGCTGAAGACGATCAGCATGGTCGGTCCTTCTGATTCTTGAGCAGCACCCGGGCTTATGTGGGAACGGGCCGTGCCCGTGATTTCGCGCGCATGGCGCGCTCCCACATGTTGCATATGTCACCGCGCTACTGCGCTTAGCCGCGCAATGTGCTCACGGCGATACCGGGAAAGTCGGTGATGATGCTGTCCACACCGAAGTCCGCGAGGCGGCGCATCAGGGCGGGTTCGTTGACCGTCCACACCGATACGTGCAGGCCGGCCTTCTGCGCCTTGAGCAGGCGTTCCGGGGTGCACAGCGTCCAGTTCAGGGCCAGCAGGTCGCAGCCGTAGTGGCGCGCCACCTTGATCGGGTCCAGCCAGGCGTATTCGGCGACCAGGCCGCGTCCCAGGTGCGGGGTCAGGCGTTGGGCGGCGCTCAGCACTTCGCGGGAGCTGGAAGTGATGGTGATCTTGTCGTCCAGCCCAAAGCGCCGGCTGAGCAGGGCGATGGCCTCCACGGTGCGCGCGGCACGGACTTTGGAGGCGCTCTTGACCTCCAGTTGCCAGTGTTCGAAATCGCACTGCTCGAACAGTTCGCTCAGCCGTGGAATAGGGCAGGGATGACGCCAGCCCGGGCCGCCGCGGCGGGCGTCGTAGTGCACCAGGTCGGCGGCATCGTGCTCGACCACCTTGCCGCGCTGGCCGGTGGTGCGCTTGAGCGTCGGGTCATGGATGACCATCAGCTCGCCGTCGCGTGACAGGTGCAGATCCAGCTCGCAGCGGCGCACGCCGTGCTCCAGGCACTGCTGAAAGCTGACCAGGGTGTTTTCCGGGGCTTCGCCCTTGGCGCCGCGATGGCCGTAGATCAGGGTCACGGTTGCTCCTTACTCGGTGGCGGTGGTGCGCGGTTGCTGGTGGCGCACGCTGTCGATCACATGATCGTATTCGAAGTAGACGCTGAATTCGCGGTAGTCCCAGCGGGTGATCGGTGGTTTGCCGACCGCGGGGTGTTCTTCATCGGCGAGGCCGAAGCGCTCCAGCACCGAACGCTTGGACTGGCCCTTTTGCGGCACCTCGGTGAGGTCGGCGCCTTGCTGACCGATGGGAATCGTCAGGGTGTCGGCCTGGGCTGCCAGGGGCAGCAAGCAGATCAGCGCACGCAGCAGTCGGGAAGGGGTCATGTGAGTTCCTCGCGGGCCTGGCGGCGCTCCTGCGCCTGACGCTGCAGGATATGCCGGGCGAGCAACTGGCGCTGTGCGTCAGTCAGCGCTTCGAACTCGGCGCCGATCTCGAACTGCCCCTCACGTTCGTTGCAATGCAGCACCTTGGCGCGCAGCAACAGGCCGAGTGCCTGGGGCATCAGCACCATCTTCATGGCCAGGTGGCTGTCGACCGTTACCGGTTGTGCGTGAAGAAAACTGATGCCGCCCTCGGACAGGGTGACCCGCTTGGGCGGGCCGATATCGCGCAGCAGGCTCTGGGCCATGGCCTGGCCGAGCAGGTCGATACGCTTGTTGACCACCTTGAGGTAGCCCGCCAGGGTGCGGTCGCGCTCGCTGATGTTGCGCAGCAGGTGCTGGGATTCGAAATCCATCAGGTGCAGTTCGCTGAGCAGGTTGAACAGTGGCGAGGCGTCGTGGAGCTCGTCACTGGCCAAGGCTTCGGCGCCGGCCAACGGGGTGAAATCCAGTGCGATCGTGTCCTCGATACGGTAGTATTCGCGGCGATCGTTTTCGTCTTGAGTCGGCATGGCGAACCCATGGCAGCAGTGGTGGTCAGAGTGTAAGGCCGCTCGCCAGACCCCGCCACAAGGACGTTTCTCTTTCCTTCGAACAAGCGCCCCACATGTTCAGACCCCTGTCCGTTTTTCTCGGTACGCGCTACACGCGGGCCAAGCGTCGCAACCACTTCGTTTCGTTCATTTCCCTGACCTCGATGATCGGGCTGGCACTCGGTGTGCTGGTGATGATTCTGGTGCTGTCGGTGATGAACGGCTTCGACCATGAAATGCGCACCCGGGTGCTGGGCATGGTGCCCCACGCGACCATCGAGAGCGCCACGCCGATCACCGACTGGCAGCGCCTGGCCGACCGTGCGCTGAAGAACCCGCAGGTGCTCGCCGTCGCCCCGTTCAGCCAGATGCAGGGCCTGTTGACCAACGACGGCAAGGTGCAGAAGGTGCTGATCAACGCCGTGGATCCGGTCGAGGAGCCCAAGGTATCGATCATCGGCGACTTCTTCCGCGAGGGCCGTCTCGATGATCTGCAGCCCGGCAGCTTCGGCATCGTCATCGGCGACAAGGCGGCCGACAAGCTCGGTGTCGGCCTGGGCGACAAGATCACTTTCGTGGCGCCGGAAGTCACCGTCACCCCGGGTGGTGTGTTTCCGCGCCTGAAGCGCTTTACCGTGGTCGGCATCTTTCATGTCGGCGCCGGCGAAATCGATGGTTTCATGGCCATGACCCATGTCCAGGACCTGGCCCGCCTGCAGCGTCACAAGCCTGATCAGGTGCAGGGCATCCGCCTCAAGTTCGCCGATCTGTTCCAGGCGCCGCGCACCGCCTGGCAACTGGCCCAGAGCTTTGGCCAGGATGATTACCTGGCCCGCGACTGGACGCGCACCCATGGCAACCTGTATCAGGCCATCCGTATGGAAAAAGCCATGATCGGTCTGCTCTTGCTGCTGATCGTCGCCGTCGCTGCGTTCAATATCATTTCCACGCTGGTGATGGTGGTCACCGACAAGAAGGGCGATATCGCCATCCTGCGCACCCTGGGCGCCACCCCCATGCAGATCATGGCCACCTTCATGGTGCAGGGCACGGTGATCGGCGTGATCGGCACCGTCATCGGCGCGGTGCTGGGCATTCTCGCGGCGCTGAACATCAGCGCCATCATCGCTGGCGTCGAGCGCCTGCTGGGCTTCAAGTTTCTCAACGCCGATGTGTACTTCATTGACTACCTGCCGTCGCAGCTGATGCTCGCCGACGTGGTGCAGGTCTGTGGTGCGGCATTGGTGTTGAGTTTCCTCGCTACTCTTTATCCGGCCTGGCGCGCGGCGCGCACCCAGCCCGCGGAGGCATTACGTTATGAGTGATCCGGTCGTGCAGGCGCAGGCGAATGCCGTGCTCAGTTGCCGTAACCTGAGCAAGCGCTACGAAGAAGGCCCGCAGTCGGTCACCGTGCTCGATGATCTGCAACTGGAGTTGCTGCCCGGCGAGCGCGTGGCCATCGTCGGCAGCTCCGGCTCGGGCAAGAGCACGCTGCTCAACATGCTTGGCGGCCTGGATACGCCGAGCAGCGGCAGCGTGTGGCTGGCTGGTGAACAGCTCTCGGCGCTCAACGAGAAGCAGCGCGGCCTGCTGCGCAACCGCGCCCTGGGCTTCGTCTACCAGTTTCATCACCTGCTGGCCGAGTTCACCGCGCTGGAAAACGTGTGCATGCCGCTGTTGATCGGCAAGACCTCGATCAGTGAGGCGCGCCAGCGTGCCACCGAACTGCTCGAACGCGTGGGGCTGGGCCATCGCCTGAGCCACAAGCCTGCAGAATTGTCCGGTGGTGAGCGGCAGCGTGTGGCGATTGCCCGGGCATTGGTCAACCGCCCTGGCCTGGTGCTGCTCGACGAGCCGACCGGCAACCTCGACAACCACACCGCCCAGGGCATCCAGGAGTTGATGCGTGAGCTCAGCAGTCAGTCGCAGACGGCGTTTCTGATCGTCACCCACGACCTGCAGCTGGCCCGGCAGATGGACCGGGTGCTGAGCCTGGAAGACGGCAAGCTGGTGCGCGCCTGATGTTTCGCCCGCTGAGTGTCTTCATCGGCCTGCGCTACACCCGCGCCAAGCGCCGCAACCACTTCATCTCGTTCATATCCCTGACCTCGATGATCGGCCTGTCCCTGGGTGTGCTGGCGATGATCGTGGTGCTGTCGGTGATGAACGGCTTTCACCGGGAAATGAGCTCGCGGATTCTCGGCATGGTGCCCCACGCGACCATCGCCGGTTCGCCAGCCCTGGCCGACTGGCAGGCACCGGCCAAGGTCGCTCTGCAGAATCCGCAGGTCGAGGCGGCAGTGCCGTTCGCCGAGCTGGAAGGCATGCTGTCATACCGCGGTGTGATGCAGCCGATTCAGCTGCATGGCATCGACCCGGCGCTGGAACCGAAGGTCTCGATCATCGGTGACCACATGGTGCAGGGCCGCCTCGGCGACCTGCGCGAAGGCGAGTACGGGGTGATCATCGGTGAGATCACCGCGCGGCGCTTCCAGCTGCAGATCGGTGATCGTCTGGCCCTGATCGTCCCGGAGGTCAGTTCGGTGCCTGGCGGTATCACGCCGCGCATGCAGCGCCTCAACGTGGTCGGCATCTTCAAGGTCGGCGCCGATCTGGACAGCTCGCTGGCATTGATCAACGTCGCCGATGCGGCGCAGATCCAGCGCCTCGACCCGGGTTCGGTGCAGAGCATTCGCCTCAAGCTCAAGAACCTGTATCAGTCGCCCCAGGTTGCCGCTGCGATTGCCAAGCAGCTGGGCGAGGGCTACCACGCCAGCGACTGGACGCAGACCCAGGGCAGCCTGTTCAGCGCCATGAAAATGGAAAAGACCATGATTGGTCTGCTGCTGCTGCTGATCGTCGCGGTGGCGGCCTTCAACATCATCGCCACGCTGATCATGGTGGTCGCCGACAAGGGCGCCGATATCGCCATCCTGCGTACCCTGGGGGCCACGCCCCGGCAGATCATGGGCATTTTCATGGTGCAGGGCACCGTGATCGGGGTCATCGGCACGCTGATCGGCGGCGTGCTCGGGGTGCTGGCGGCGCTCAACGTCAGCGAGTTGGTGGGCTGGCTGGAGCGGGTCAGCGGCCAGCACGTGTTCAGCTCCGACGTGTATTTCATCAGCACCTTGCCGTCGGAGCTGCAGGTCGCCGACGTGGTGTTGATCTGCAGCGCCGCGCTGACCCTGAGCTTCCTCGCCACGCTGTATCCGTCCTGGCGCGCGTCGCGTACTCAGCCGGCCGAGGCATTGCGTTACGAATGACGGCCGCCGCGTCGTCATCAGCCTGCTAGGCTCGAAAGGCCGCTATGAAAATAGCGGCCTTGTGCTTTCTGCCCCTTTGATTCCACAAGCGGGACGCCCATGGAAGGGACGCGAACAGGCGACTTGCGCAGCGCGTTACTGGCACTGGCCGCCGGCCTTGTGCTGCTGCGCTTTGTGCCGCAACTGCCAGCTACCTCGCTGCTGCTGGCGTTCGCGCTGCTCGGGCTGCTGCTGTTGCCGTTTCGCGGTCACCTGATCGGCCTGTTTCTGCTCGGGTTCAGCTGGGCGTGCCTGTCGGCCCAATGGGCACTGGATGATCGCCTGGATCCCGAACTGGACGGCCGCACGCTGTGGCTGGAGGGCAGGGTGGTCGATCTGCCGGATGTGCGGGAGGGCGTGGTGCGCTTTCACCTGGCCGAGGCGCAGTCACGGCGTGCCGAGCTGCCGCAACTGCTGCGTTTGTCCTGGTATGGCGGGCCACAGATTCGCGCCGGTGAGGTCTGGCGTCTGGCGGTGAACCTCAAACGGCCCCATGGGCTGGTCAATCCGCAGTCCTTCGATTACGAGGCCTGGCTCCTGGCGCAGCGAATCGGCGGCGTGGGCACCATCAAGTCCGGCCAGCGCCTGAGCGAAGCGGGCGGCGGCGCGGCGTGGCGCGATGGGGTACGCCAACAGATGCTCGGCAAGGACCCCCATGGTCGCGCCGGTGGGCTGGCCGCCCTGGTGCTGGGCGACAGCTCGGGCCTGTCGGTAACCGACTGGCGGGTGCTGCAGGACACCGGCACGGTGCACCTGCTGGTGATTTCCGGGCAGCACGTGACCTTGGTGGCAGGGATGTTCTACGGCCTGGTGTTCTGGCTGGCCCGGCTGGGTTGGTGGCCGCGTGCGCTGCCTTGGCTGCCGACGGCCTGTCTGCTGGGCTTCGCCTCGGCGCTGGGCTACAGCCTGCTGGCCGGTTTCGAGGTGCCGGTACAGCGGGCCTGCGCGATGATCGGCCTGGTGCTGCTGTGGCGCTGGCGCTTTCGCCACCTGGGCGTCACCTTGCCGTTGTTGATGGCACTGGTCGCGGTGCTGCTCCTGGAGCCCTTGGCGGTGCTGCAGCCAGGCTTCTGGCTCTCGTTCGGCGCGGTGGGTCTGCTGATTCTGATCTTCGCCGCGCGCCTGGGGGCCTGGGCCTGGTGGCGAACCTTGGGGCGCGCCCAGTGGGCGATGACCGTGGGTCTGTTGCCGATGCTGCTGGCGCTCGGCCTGCCGATCAGTGCCAGCAGCCCGCTGGCCAACCTGCTCGCCGTGCCCTGGGTGGGCTTCGCGGTAGTGCCGCTGGCGCTACTCGGCACCTTGCTGCTGCCGGTGCCCTGGCTCGGCGAAGGGCTGCTCTGGCTGGCCGGCTTCTCACTGGAGTGGCTGTTCCGCCTGCTCGGCTTGATGGCCGCATGGCTGCCGGCCTGGTTACCCAGCGATCTGCCGTTGTGGGGCTGGCTGCTGGTGGCGCTGGGCGCGCTGTTCATCCTGTTACCCAGCGGCGTGCCGTTGCGTAGCCTGGGGCTGCTCCTGCTGCTGCCTTTAGTGTTCACGCCGGTAGAGCGGCCCGCTGAGCAGCGCGCCGAGGTGTGGATGCTGGACGTCGGCCAGGGGCTGTCGATGCTGGTGCTGACCCGCCAGCATGCGCTGCTGTATGACGCTGGCCCCAGCTTTGGCGATTTCGACCTGGGTGAGCGGGTGGTGGTGCCTTCGTTGCGGGCGCTGGATGTGCGCGCGCTGGACATGCTGCTGATCAGCCACTCGGACAACGACCACTCCGGTGGCGCCGAGGCAGTGGTGCGGGGTATGCCGGTGCGGCGGGTAATCAGCGGCGAGGCGTCCGCGTTACCTGCCGGGCTTGCTGCCCAAACCTGTGGTGAGGCGCACTGGGCGTGGGACGGGGTGCAGTTCCGCACTTGGCGCTGGGGCGCCGCGACGAACAGCAACCAATCATCCTGCGTGCTGGTGGTCGAGGCGGCTGGCGAGCGCATCCTGTTGACCGGCGACATCGATGCGCGCGCCGAGCGCGCGTTGATCGACAGCGGTCACGAGCTGCAGGCTCGCTGGCTGGTGGCGCCGCATCACGGCAGCCGCAGTTCATCATCCTGGGCCTTGCTCAAGGCGGTGCAGCCTCAGGCGGTGCTTTATTCGCGGGGTAAACACAATGCCTATGGGCATCCGCATCCCGCGGTGGTCTCCCGTTATCAGGCCTTCGAGGCCCGGGCCTACGACAGCGTCGAGACCGGCGCGCTGCGTATCGAGCTAGGCACCTTTGGCGAGCCGCAGGCGCTGCGTGAAATACCGCGATTCTGGCGGGAAAAATGAGAACCGCAGCCGTCGGCGACATCACGGCCCTATGCTAGAGTGGCGCCACTTTTGCGAAGGGGATCTGCCACCGTGTGGGAACTGGTTAAATCTGGCGGCTGGGTAATGCTGCCGATCATTTTGTGTTCAATCGCCGCCCTGGGCATCATTGCCGAGCGCCTGTGGACGCTGCGCGTCAGCCGAGTGACACCGCCGCATCTGCTCGGGCAGGTATGGCGCTGGATCAAGGACAAGCAGCTCAACAGCCAGAAGCTCAAGGAGCTGCGCGCCGACTCGCCGCTGGGTGAGATTCTCGCCGCAGGTCTGGCCAACTCCAAGCATGGTCGCGAGATCATGAAGGAGTGCATCGAAGAGGCAGCGGCCCGTGTGGTGCACGAAATGGAGCGCTACCTCAATGCGCTGGGCACCATCGCCGGTATCGCGCCGCTGCTCGGTCTGCTCGGCACGGTGATCGCCATGATCGATATCTTCGGCTCGTTCATGGGCGGCAGCACCGCCAACCCGGCACTGCTCGCAGGTGGTATCGCCAAAGCGCTGATCACCACTGCGTCGGGCCTCACCGTGGCGATTCCTGCACTGTTCTTCCACCGCTTCCTGCAGCGCCGCGTCGATGAACTGGTCATCGGCATGGAGCAGGAAGCCATCAAACTGGTGGAAATGGTGCAGGGCGAACGTGACGTCGACCTCGCCGAGGAGCCCAAGCCGGCCAAGGGGAGCAAGAAAGCGTGAAGTTCAGACGTAGACGGCGCGAGCAGGTCGAGATCAATCTCGCCTCGCTGATCGACGTGGTGTTCATCCTGCTGCTGTTCTTCGTGGTAAGCACCACCTTCACCCGGGAAACCCGCATGCAGGTCGACCTGCCCGAGGCGGCCAGCGGCACGCCGCCGGAGCAGAGCGAGCTCAAGCAGCTGGAAGTGGTGATCTCGGCAGATGGCACCTTCTCGCTCAATGGCCAGGCCCTGATCAAGAACGATCTGGACAACCTGATGGCCGCCTTGCAGAAGGAGTCCGGCGGTGACAACAGCCTGCCGCTGACCATCAGCGCCGACGCCAAGACCAGCCATCAGTCGGTGATCACCGCCATGGATGCTGCCGGGAAGCTGGGCTTCGCGCACCTGCGCATCACCACGGTCGAGACCCAGGCAGCGCCCTGATGGCGAGCTTTGCCGACCGCCTGGTCAAGGCCTGGTACGAAGGGCATCCGGCACTGGCGCTGTTGCGCCCGCTGGAGGCCTTGTACCGCAGCGTGGTGACGCGCAAGCGGGCGCGTTTCCTCGCTGGCGAGGGCGAGATTTACCGTGCGCCGGTGCCGCTGATCGTGGTGGGCAACGTCACCGTTGGCGGCACCGGCAAGACCCCGCTGATTCTCTGGCTGGTCGAACAGTGCCAGGCCCGTGGCCTGCGGGTTGGCGTGATCAGCCGCGGCTATGGCGCCAAACCGCCGAGCCTGCCCTGGCGGGTTAGGGCCGAGCACGGTGCCGAACAGGCAGGCGACGAGCCGCTGCTGATCGTGCAGCGCAGCGGCGTGCCGTTGATGATCGATCCGGATCGCAGCCGTGCCGCTCGCGCCTTGCTGGCCGAGGAATCGCTGGACTTGCTGCTCAGCGATGATGGCTTGCAGCACTACCGCCTGGCTCGCGATGTGGAGCTGGTGCTGATCGATGCCGCACGTGGCCTCGGCAATGGCCGCTGCCTGCCGGCCGGGCCGCTGCGCGAGCCGGCCGAGCGCCTGCAGAGTGTGGATGCCTGCCTCTACAACGGTGCGCCCGAGGATCCACCCGGTGGCTATGCCTTCAGCCTGCTGCCCAGTGCGTTGGTCAACCTGCGCAGCGGCGAGCGTCGCCCGCTCGATCACTTCCCGCCTGGTCAGGCGGTGCACGCGGTAGCCGGTATCGGCAACCCGCAGCGTTTCTTCACGACCCTCGAGGCGCTACACTGGCGGCCTGTCGCGCATGCCTTCGCCGACCACGCCGCCTACAGCGCCGAGCTGCTGAATTTCTCGCCGGCGCTGCCGCTGGTGATGACCGAGAAGGACGCGGTGAAATGCCGGCCCTTCGCGGCTGACGACTGGTGGTATCTGGCTGTCGATGCTCAGCCCTCTGCGGCGTTCCGGGCCTGGTTCGATGCTCGCCTGGAGCGTTTGCTGGGCGAGCGGCAGTAACCGCGTCACGCGCTTACCTCTCTTGTTTTCAAGGATTTTCCATGGACCCGAAACTGCTCGATATCCTGGCCTGCCCGATCACCAAGGGCCCGCTCAAACTCAGCCAGGACAAGACCGAACTGATCAGCAAAGGCGCCGGTGTGGCCTATCCGGTTCGTGATGGCATTCCGGTGATGCTGGAAAGCGAAGCCCGCACCCTCACCGACGACGAACGCCTGGACAAGTAAGATGAGCAACGCCTTTACCGTGGTGATTCCGGCGCGTTATGCGTCCACACGCCTGCCGGGCAAGCCGCTGCAGGATATCGCTGGCAAGCCGATGGTCCAGCACGTCTGGGAGCAGGCTTGCAAAAGCAGCGCGACCCAGGTGGTGATCGCCACCGACGATGCGCGCATCGTCGAGGCCTGCCAGGCTTTCGGTGCCAGGGTGTTGCTGACCCGCGTCGACCACAACTCCGGCACCGACCGCCTGGCTGAAGTGGCTGCTGCCCTGGGCCTGGAAGCCGATGCCATCGTGGTCAACGTGCAGGGCGATGAGCCGCTGGTACCCCCAGCGATCATCGACCAGGTAGCCGCCAACCTGGCGAACAATCCCCAGGCTGCCATCGCCACCCTGGCCGAGCCCATCGAAGATGTCGCCGCGCTGTTCAACCCCAATGTGGTCAAGGTCGCCAGCGATCTGAATGGCCTGGCGCTGACCTTCAGCCGCTCGCCGCTGCCCTGGGCGCGTGATGCCTTCGCCGCTGATCGCGACAGCTTGCCGGCAGGCGTTCCCTATCGCCGGCATATCGGCATCTACGCTTATCGCGCCGGCTTTTTGCAGGACTTCGTCGCCTGGGGCCCGTGCTGGCTGGAAAACACCGAGTGCCTGGAACAGCTGCGCGCGCTCTGGCATGGTGTGCGCATTCATGTTGCCGATGCACTGGAAGCGCCGCCCGCCGGTGTCGATACCCAGGAAGACCTCGACCGTGTGCGCCGGCTGCTGGGTGCCTGATGCGCGTTTTGTTCGTGTGCCTGGGTAATATCTGCCGTTCGCCCACCGCCGAGGCGGTCATGCGGCAGCGACTGCAGCAGGCTGGATTGGCCGAGCGTATCGAAGTCGACTCTGCCGGCACCGGTGACTGGCACATCGGCAAGGCGCCGGACTCGCGTACTCAGGAAGCTGCCAAGCGTCGTGGTTATGACCTGTCCAGCCTGCGCGGTCGCCAGGTCTCGGCTGACGACTTCGCGCGCTTCGACCTGATCCTGGCCATGGACGCCGCCAACCTTCGCGATCTGCAACGACTGCGCCCGGCCCATGCCCAGGGCGAGCTGGACCTGTATCTGCGCCGCTTCGGCCTGACCGAGGACGAGGTGCCGGATCCGTATTACGGCGGCAGCGACGGTTTCGAGCAGGTGCTGGATCTGCTCGAGCAGGCCAGCGATGCCTTGCTGGCCGAGCTCAAGGGGCGTTTATGAGCCTGCAGGTACGTTTTGATGTGTCGCTCAAGGCCCACAATACCTTCGGTGTGGACGTGGCGGCGCGCTACTTTGCCGAGGCGGATGACGATCAGCAGGTGCGCCAGGCGCTCGACGCTGCTCGCGAGCGACAGGTGCCATTGCTGGTGCTGGGCGGTGGTAGCAACCTGCTGCTGACCGCCGATGTCGATGCCCTGGTGCTGCGCATGGCCAGCCGTGGTATTCGCCTGTTGGCCGATGATGGCCAGCGCGTGGAGATCGAGGCAGAGGCCGGCGAGCCCTGGCACCCGTTCGTGCAGTGGACCTTGCAGCAAGGCTTTGCCGGGTTGGAAAACCTCAGCTTGATTCCCGGTACGGTCGGCGCTTCGCCGGTGCAGAACATTGGCGCCTATGGCGTCGAACTCAAGGATTGTTTCCTTGGCCTCACGGCGCTGGATCGGCAGAGCGGCGAGATCCGCGAGTTCGATCTGCAGGCGTGTGCCTTCGCCTATCGCGACAGCCTGTTCAAGCGTGAAAGCGGGCGCTGGATCATCCTGCGCGTGCGGTTCGCCTTGAGCCGTAATGCAGCCCTGCATCTGGATTACGGCCCGGTGCGTCAGCGCCTGGCGGAGCAGGGCATCGAGTCACCCAACGCCAGTGATGTCAGTCGGGCCATCTGCGCCATTCGCAGTGAGAAACTGCCGGACCCTGCCTTGCTCGGCAACGCGGGCAGTTTTTTCAAGAATCCGCTGGTGCCGGCCGAGCTCGCCGGGCGGCTACGGGCCGAGTATGCCGATCTGGTGGCCTACCCGCAGGCCGATGGCCAGGTAAAGCTGGCCGCCGGCTGGCTGATCGAAAAGGCTGGCTGGAAAGGCTTTCGCGACGGCGACGCCGGCGTGCACCGGCTGCAGGCCCTGGTGCTGGTCAACTACGGCAACGCCACCGGGCAGCAATTGCTCGCGCTGGCGCAGCGCATTCAGGCGGATATCGCCGAGCGCTTTGGCGTAAGCCTGGAAATAGAGCCGAACGTGCTCTGATGGCGTCGCGCAGCCCCGTCGTATTGGCGGGGCTCGCATTGCTCTTGCCTCATCTCCATTGTTCCCGGGTATCGCTACGCTCAGCCGCGGGCTCCTCCGCACGTCTCCGTGCGTGCGCTGAGTGCGGCTTCTTCGCCTGGGTTGCGCAGCGATACCCAGGTCGGTCCAGCCGACACAGAACACGACCAGGCCTCGAATCGCGGGCAATAAAAAGGGATGCCGAAGCATCCCTTTTTTCTTTTGCGTGTTACCTATCAGGCTTGCGGCTTGTGCGCGTCCTGATCACGCTGAGCGCTTTCGTCGACCGGAGTGACGATAACCTCGGCTTGCTCGGCTTGCGCGCTGGTCGGCTGAGTGTCGGCGACGGCTTCGTTCTCAACTGCCGGAGCAGTTTCCACGACCGCTGCAACTGGAGCAGCCTTGGCGGCCTCTTCAGCTTCGCGAGCCAGACGCTCTTCTTCACGCTTGCGGCGACGCACTTCGCGCGGGTCGTTCGGCGCACGACCGTTGCTTGCCACCGGTGCGGCGGCGGCAGCTGGTTCTTCAGCTACCGGAGCTTCCTGCACTGCCGGAGCAGCTTCGGGAGCGGTGAAGGTGGTCTCGGCGACTGGCGCTTCGATGCTCTTCGTTTCGACAGCTGGCGTTTCGGCAACAGGCGTTTCAGTAGCAGCCGCTTCGGTAGCAGGCGCTTCGACAACGACTGCTTCGCTTACC
Source organism: Pseudomonas sp. URMO17WK12:I2 (assembly GCF_003253735.1). Taxonomy (GTDB): domain Bacteria; phylum Pseudomonadota; class Gammaproteobacteria; order Pseudomonadales; family Pseudomonadaceae; genus Aquipseudomonas. Next base: position 408,496 of record NZ_QKYW01000005.1, read on the forward strand.
GGCTCAGCCGCTACCAACGCTTCCTGCGGCGCGGCTTCGAATGCCGGCGCGGCAGCGCGTGGGCGTTCGATTTCCGGCAGCGGTTCGATCACCGCATCGGCGCGCTCGGCAACTGCTTCGGCCGGGGTCTCGGCAGCGGCTGGAGCTGCTTCTGCTGGAGCTGCTTCGGCAGGTGCTTGTACCGCTTGCTCGGCTTCGACAGCGACCGGTGCCTGCTGGGCAGCGACAGGCTCGGCTGCTTCGGCAGCGACAGGTGCGCTGGCTTCGGCTGCTGGCTGTTGCTCGGCAGACTGCTCGGTTTCCGCGATGACGGCAGCAACGGTGGCGGCAGCAGCGATGCTTGCACCCGCTACCGGTTCTTCGTTGTTGTCGTCACTGCCTTCGATCGGGTTGCCGTCGGCATCACGCTGACGTTCACGACGATTGCTGCGGCGACGCTGGCCACGGGAGCGGCGACGTGGGCGGTCACCACCTTCGTTACCGTCCTGATCTTCGTCTTGCTGCTCTTCGCTGTTCAGCACTTCTTCTTCGGCGCTGTCGGCCTGCGCCTGCTCGGCACGTGGCTGACGCTCTTCACGCGGCTGGCGTGGCTGGCGCGGTTCGCGTTGCGGACGCTCGGCGCGGGCTTCTTCACCTACGACTACGGCAGCATTTTCATTCTGCGGCTCGGCGTCCAGTGGGGCGCGCAGTTCACGCGGCTGACGCTCTTCACGCGGGCGACGCTCACGACGGTTTTCCTGGCCTTCACGCGGCGGACGGGACTGACGCACCTCCTGAGGCTCGCGAACTTCCACGTTCTCGCGTGGCTGGCGATCTTCACGTGGAGCACGCTCTTCACGCGGCTCACGCGGCGCGCGTGGTTGACGCTCTTCACGCGGTGCACGCTCTTCGCGGGGGGCACGTTCCTCGCGCGGGGCCCGCTCTTCACGGGGGGCGCGTTCCTCGCGTGGTGCGCGCTCTTCACGGGGCTTGCGGTCGTCGTCGCGGCGGTTGCTACGGTTGCGGTTCTGCTGGCGACCGTTACGACGCTCGTCGCCACGCGGCTGACGCTCGCCCGGCTTCTTCTCGACCACGGTTGGCTTCTGCGGCTCTTCGGCGCTGGCGAACAGACCCACCAGGGATTTCACCAGGCCTTTGAACAGGCCGCCGGTTGGTGCGGCAGCGGCTGCAACCGGGGCGGCTGGAGCAACTTCATTGACTGGTGCCGGGGCGCTACGCGGCGGCGCGGCCTTGATGGCGGCTTCCTGGCGAACCAGGGTGCGGGTGGCGGCTGCCGGCTTTTCTTCCTCGACCTCGACCGTGGCCATTTCGTAGCTGGTCTGGGTGCTCTGGGCTTCCGGGCTGTCGTCACGGATGCGCTGCACTTCGAAGTGCGGCGTTTCCAGGTGATCGTTCGGCAGGATGACGATGCGCGCACGGGTACGCAGTTCGATCTTGGTGATCGAGTTGCGCTTCTCGTTGAGCAGGAAGGCGGCGACCGGGATCGGCACCTGGGCACGTACTTCAGCGGTACGGTCTTTCAGGGCTTCTTCTTCGATCAGGCGCAGGATCGCCAGGGACAGCGACTCGACGTCACGGATGATGCCTTGGCCGTTGCAGCGCGGGCAGACGATGCCGCTGCTTTCGCCCAGTGAGGGGCGCAGGCGCTGACGGGACATTTCCAGCAGGCCGAAGCGCGAGATGCGGCCGACTTGCACGCGTGCGCGGTCGGCTTCCAGGGCTTCACGTACTTTCTCTTCGACGGCGCGCTGGTTCTTGGCCGGCGTCATGTCGATGAAGTCGATGACGATCAGGCCGCCGATGTCGCGCAGGCGCAGCTGACGGGCGATTTCTTCGGCGGCTTCCAGGTTGGTCTGCAGTGCGGTTTCTTCGATGTCGCTGCCTTTGGTGGCGCGCGCCGAGTTGATGTCGATGGACACCAGGGCTTCGGTCGGGTCAATGTAGATCGAACCACCGGACGGCAGCTTCACTTCACGCTGGAAGGCGGTTTCGATCTGGCTTTCGATCTGGAAGCGGTTGAACAGCGGCACGCTGTCTTCGTACAGCTTGATCTTGCTGGCGTACTGCGGCATCACCTGGCGGATGAAGGTCAGGGCTTCTTCCTGAGCTTCGACGCTGTCGACCAGTACTTCGCCGATGTCCTGGCGCAGGTAGTCGCGGATGGCGCGGATGATGACGTTGCTTTCCTGGTAGATCAGGAACGGGGCAGGGCGGTCCTGGGAAGCTTCCTTGATGGCGCTCCACAGTTGCAGCAGGTAATCGAGGTCCCACTGCATTTCTTCGCTGCTGCGGCCCAGGCCGGCAGTGCGCACGATCAGACCCATGTCATTGGGGATGTCGAGGCCGTTCAGCGCTTCGCGCAGTTCGTTGCGCTCTTCACCTTCGATGCGGCGGCTGATGCCACCGGCACGCGGGTTGTTGGGCATCAGCACCAGGTAGCGACCAGCGAGGCTGATGAAGGTGGTCAGGGCTGCGCCCTTGTTGCCACGCTCTTCTTTCTCGACCTGAACGATGACTTCCTGGCCTTCCTTGAGCACGTCCTTGATGTTGACGCGGCCTTCGGGGGCCTTGCTGAAGTATTCGCGGGAGATTTCTTTGAGGGGGAGGAAGCCGTGACGCTCGGAGCCGAAGTCGACGAATGCGGCTTCGAGGCTGGGTTCTACGCGGGTAATACGACCTTTGTAGATATTGGATTTCTTCTGTACACGGGCGCCGGACTCGATGTCCAGGTCGTACAGGCGCTGGCCATCTACCAGCGCAACACGCAACTCTTCGGGTTGAGTTGCGTTAATCAGCATTCTTTTCATGTGGTACCAGTGGTTTCCGGTGCTGCCGGAAGCCGCGTTAGGCACACACGACGCTCAGGGTCGGTGTCAGGTGCGTCAGAAGCGGGCGTAAATCGCTTCATTGTCTAGCGGCAGCAGCCAGTTGTGCTGGGCCGCGACGGACGTCTCCTGCTTGCTGTATGTGACAGAAAGCACTCAGAACTCGCTGGCGATCGGCTAAGCATGGCCTGCTGCGTTAAACCGGCTTGGAGTGCTCGTTTACATCCGTAAACTTCGCGTCTTTGCCTGCCTCGATATGGAGGCTGTCAGTAACGTAGCGTCTTGCGTGGCGCTAACTTGCGAGACCGTAAACAGGTTCTCAGTCAGGAGGAGGAATCAAGGGTCGGTAGCGGACGATATGAAGCGTCTCGTATAAAGCTGTTTTGCTACGCAGGCCGACCGTTGTGCATCTCCACCCTACACGTATCGCTGAAAATCGGGTGCCGCTCACGAAAATCCGCAGCGGGTTGGCATTACCGCGACCGTCCAAATGGGCAGGTCGCGCATCTGTGTCTCAGGCCTAATTTCCGAGTTTCTCGAGCAGCCATGCCGGCCTATTGCTCTCTGAGATGCCCGTCGGACGGCCTTATGTCCTGAAGTGGGTTGCTCGATTCGCGATGGCGGTTTGGCAACATCCGCGAATCAGGCCGCTTTTGGCGGCATTCGCGACTATAGCAGCAATGATTAAGTGCTTCAAATCCATAAAAATTGTATGATCGCGGCCATGACGACAGCCACTACTCCTACCTCCGGCGTTCAGCTGATTGAGGTTGCGCCTGAACTCGCGGGTCAGCGCATCGACAACTTCCTTCGTACCCAGCTCAAGGGCGTGCCCAAGACCTTGATCTACCGCATCCTGCGCAAGGGTGAGGTGCGGGTCAACAAGGGCCGAATCAAGCCCGAGTACAAGCTGCAGGCTGGCGACATCGTGCGGGTTCCGCCGCTGCGCCTGGCCGAGCGCGATGAGCCCGAGCCGCTGGCCCAGGGGCTGTTGCAGCGCCTGGAAGCGGCCATCGTCTATGAAGACAAGGCGCTGATCGTGCTAAACAAGCCGGCCGGTATCGCCGTGCATGGCGGCAGCGGTCTCAATTACGGGGTGATCGAGGCCTTTCGCCAGTTGCGCCCGGATGCCAAGGATCTGGAGCTGGTGCATCGCCTCGACCGCGACACATCCGGCCTGTTGATGATCGCCAAGAAGCGCAGCATGCTGCGCCACCTGCACGAGCAACTGCGCGGCGACGGCGTCGACAAACGCTACATGGCGCTGGTGCGTGGCCATTGGGCGACTGCCAAGAAACAGATCAACGCGCCGCTGCTCAAGAGCAACCTGCGTTCCGGCGAGCGTATGGTCGAGGTCAACCCTGAAGGCAAGGAAGCATTGACGGTATTTCGCGTGCTGCGTCGTTTCGGCGAGTTCGCCACCCTGGTCGAAGCCAAACCGGTGACCGGCCGCACTCACCAGATTCGCGTGCATGCCCAATACGGCGGGCACTGCATCGCTGGCGACAGCAAATACGGCGACGACGACTTCACCCGCGAGATTCGCGAGCTGGGCGGCAAACGCCTGTTCCTGCATGCCTACGAGCTGAACATCCCGCTGCCCGAGGGTGGCGTGCTGAAGCTCGAAGCGCCGGTCGATGAGATGTGGGCACGCACCGTGGAGCGCCTGAGTGCGTGACTACCGCCTGCTGATCTTCGACTGGGACGGTACGCTGGTCGATTCCATCGGTCGTATCGTCACCGCCATGCATCAGGCGGCAGACCGATGTGGTATGCCGCGGCGTAGCGACGAAGCGGTCAAGAGCATTATCGGTCTGGCGCTGCCCCAGGCGATCACCACGCTTTATCCGGAACTCGACGAAGCGGCGCACGTCGAACGGATCCAGGCCAGCTACAGCGACTGTTATGTGGCGATGGATCAGATACCGTCAGCGTTCTTTCCTGATGTGGAGCGCAGCCTGGCGGGTTTTCGCGAGCAGGGTTACCAATTGGCGGTTGCCACCGGCAAGAGCCGGCGTGGCCTGCAGCGGATTCTCGACACGCTGGGCTGGCAGGATTATTTCGATATCACCCGTTGCGCCGATGAAACCGCGAGCAAGCCTGACCCGATGATGTTGCAGGAGATTCTCGATCACTGTGGTGTGCCGGCCGAGCAGGCGCTGATGGTCGGCGACTCGTCGTTCGACCTGCTGATGGCACAGCGAGCGGGTATGGATTCGGTAGCCGTGGGCTATGGTGCACAAACGCTGTCGGCGTTGAGCGCTTATCAACCGAAGTTGTCGATCGACCATTTCATGCAATTGAATACCTGGCTGAGCAGCCGAGTAGCCGAGACCCGAACCGAGGAGAGTGAGCATGTGGGGTGAGAGAAAGACGTCGTCGGTCTCCGAGAGCGACCCGAAGAGCTGGAAGCTCCTCGAAAAGACGTTGCTGGCCAGTGTCCACGAGCAGCGCCGGTCGCGGCGCTGGGGCATCTTCTTCAAGCTGCTGACCTTCATTTACCTGTTTGGCGCCCTGGCCTTGTTCTCGCCGCTGATCAGCACCCAGGGCGGCAGCAGCTCGCCGCACACCGCGGTCATCGAGGTGCGTGGCATGATCGCCGACAAGGAAGCCGCCAGTGCCGACAATATCGTTGGCAGCCTGCGCGCGGCCTTCAAGGATCCCAACACCAAGGGCGTGATCCTGCGCATCAACAGCCCGGGCGGCAGTCCGGTGCAATCGGGTTACGTCTACGACGAAATCCGCCGCCTGCGTGGTGAGCATCCGGACATCAAGGTCTACGCGGTGATCTCCGACCTCGGCGCATCCGGTGCCTATTACATCGCCAGCGCCGCCGACCAGATCTACGCCGACAAGGCCAGCCTGGTGGGTTCCATCGGCGTCACGGCGGCCAGTTTCGGCTTCGTGGACACCATGGAAAAGCTCGGCGTCGAGCGACGCGTGTACACCTCGGGTGAACACAAGGCGTTTCTCGATCCGTTCCAGCCGCAGAAGCCGGAAGAGGCGGCATTCTGGAAAACCGTGCTGGAAACCACCCACAAGCAGTTCATCGACAGCGTCAAGAAGGGGCGTGGCGATCGCCTCAAGGATGCCGAGCATCCCGAGCTGTTCTCCGGCCTGATCTGGTCCGGCGAGCAGGCCCTGAGCCTCGGCCTGATCGATGCACTGGGCAGCACCAGCTATGTGGCCCGCGAGGTGATCGGCCAGGAAGAGATGGTCGACTTCACCGTGCAGGAAAGCCCGCTGGATCGCTTCACCAAGCGGCTGGGGGCCAGCGTGGCAGAGCACATGGCGCTGTGGATGGGCTTCCAGGGGCCTACTCTGCGCTGATTACCCGCGTTGCCATGAAAAAAGCCCCGGCCAGTGTCGGGGCTTTTTATTTGGGCGATCAGCTGGCCATCAACGCTCGTCGAGGGCGAAGGCGGTCAGGCTGTAGGTGGGAATGCCCATGTCCTGGAGGCGGCGCGAGCCACCGAGCTCGGGCAGGTCGATGATCGCCGCCGCCTCGTGAATGCTGGCGCCCATGCGCTTGATCAGTTGTACGGCTGCCAGCAGGGTGCCGCCGGTGGCGATCAGGTCATCGATGATCAGCACCTTGTCGCCTTCGCACAGGCTGTCGGCGTGGGCTTCCAGAAAGGCTTCGCCATATTCGGTCTGATAACCCTGGCTGAGCACGTCGGCGGGTAGTTTGCCTTGCTTGCGAAACAGCACCAGTGGCTTGTTCAGTTCGTAGGCGAGAATCGAGCCGATCAGAAACCCCCGTGCGTCCATCGCGCCGACATGGCTGAAGTCCGCTTCGACGTAGCGCTGGATCAGGCTGTCGATGACCATGCGCAGGGCACGCGGGGACTGGAACAGCGGGGTGATGTCGCGGAACACCACGCCCGGCTTGGGAAAATCGTTGACCGGGCGGATGAGGGTCTTGATGGTGAAATCATCAAAGATCATGGAGGCGTGAATCCTTAACGGGAGTATCAGCCGTTAAGGTTACCACCGGCCAGCGCGCAGAGCTCGATCGGGTCGAGAATATGCACTTCCTTGCCTTCCGCCTCGAGCAGCTTGCTCTGCTGAAAACGGGTGAAGACCCGCGACACGGTTTCCACGGCCAGGCCCAGGTGATTGCCGATTTCGTTGCGCGACATCGACAGGCGGAACTGGTTGGCCGAGAAGCCGCGGGCGCTGAAGCGAGCGGACAGGTTGACCAGGAAGGTGGCGATGCGCTCGTCGGCGGTTTTCTTGGAAAGCAGCAGCATCATCTGCTGGTCGTCGCGAATCTCGCGGCTCATCACGCGCATCAGCTGGCGGCGCAGTTGCGGCAGACTGACCGACAGCTCGTCGAGGCGCTCGAAGGGGATCTCGCACACCGAGGTGGTTTCCAGGGCCTGGGCCGAGACTGGATACAGCTCGGTGTCCATGCCGGACAGGCCGACCAGTTCGCTGGGCAGATGGAAGCCGGTGATCTGCTCCTCGCCGGCATCGCTCAGGCTAAAGGTCTTCAAAGCACCGGAGCGCACGGCGAACACCGAGTTGAAGGTGTCGCCCTGGTGGAACAGGAACTCGCCTTTCTTCAGCGGGCGGCCGCGTTTGACGATTTCATCGAGTGCGTCCATGTCCTTGAGATCCAGCGACAGGGGCAGGCAGAGGCTGGCGAGGCTGCAGTCCTTGCAGTGTGCCTGATGAGTTGTGCGCAGCTTGATGCTTTCGGACATGCCCTTATCCCTAGGTAATCACTCAGAAGTTGTAAGGGTAACGCACCAGAGGGGTGCGCGGCCACCTGCCGCAGGGTGCTCAAGTGTCGCAGCTGCCTGCCGATAGATCTGTATCGATCAGTCAGAAGCAGGGAGCGGTGTGATGCAAGTGGCGACCAATGTGTGGGGAGGGCGCAGCTATGTGGCGGCCGGCGCGGCGCCGGTAGCTGCAGCGGCGCCAGTTGAAGGGGATGAGCAAAGCGCTGCCGCATCCGCTGGGAAAGGCGAAGCGGCGCCGGGCGTCAATGTAAGCCTGTCGGATGTTGGCCTGGCGCGCTCCAGAGAGGCGGAAAACAAGAACGCCGATATCGACAAGAGCGATCTGCCGGACGAGGTAAAGCAACTGCTCAAGATGATCCGCGAGCTCAAGGCCCAGCTAGCCGAGAAAATGGCCGAGTTGCAGGCGCTGATGGCCCAGGGCGACATGGAGGACGATGCGCAGCAGGCCAAGGTGCGTGCCATGCAGACCGAAGTCGGCTCGATTAACGGCGCCCTGAGCACTGCCAACGCTCAGCTGGCCCAGGTCATGCGCGACCAGAAACTGACCGGCGAGCAGGGCGCCACGGTAGGCGCGCTGCTGGCCAAATGATGCAGCGGGCAGGGCCGCGCAGCCCTGCCCGCTGCGCGGCTCAGATCACCCGCGAAAAGCGCTGCTGGTTGGTCTCACCCAGGTAGCGGTCGAACAGCATGCACAGCGAGCGCACCAGCAGTCTTCCCGCCGGCAATACCTCGATGCCGCGTTCTCCCAATTCGATCAGCCCGTCACGGTGCATCTGCTGCAGCGCGGGCCAGGCATCGGCGAAGTAGCTGCGAAAGCTCATGGCGAAGCGCTGCTCGATATCGGCGAAGTCCAACTTGAAGTGACAGATCAGCTGCTGGATCACCGCCCGGCGGATCCGGTCATCGTCGTTGCAGCCCAGTCCGCGCTGGGTGGCCAGCTGTCCGTTGTTCAGGCTGCCCTGGTAGGCGGCCAGATCCGAGCTGTTCTGGCAGTACAGGTCACCGACCTGGCTGATTGATGACACGCCAAGGCCGATCAGGTCGCAGTGGCCGTGGGTGGTATAGCCCTGGAAGTTGCGCTGCAGGCTGCCGTCTTCCTGGGCGCTGGCCAGCTCGTCGTCGGGCAGGGCGAAATGGTCCATGCCGATATAACGATAACCGGCACTGGCCAGCTGTTCGATACTGCCCTGCAGCATGGCCAGCTTGGTCGCAGCGCTGGGCAGTTGCCCGCTGTCGATACGCCGCTGCGGCATGAAGCGTTCCGGCAGGTGGGCATAGTTGAACAGCGACAGGCGATCGGGCTGCAGGGCGATGACCTGCTGCACGGTGTGGGCGAAGTTCTCCGGTTTCTGCTGCGGCAGGCCGTAGATCAGGTCGATGTTCACCGAGCGAAATTGCAGGGTGCGCGCGGCCTCGACGATGGCGCGGGTTTCTTCCAGGCTCTGCAGGCGGTTGATGGCGCGCTGCACGTTGGGGTCCAGGTCCTGCACGCCGAGGCTGACCCGATTGAAGCCCAGCTCGCGCAGCAGGCCCATGGTCGACCAGTCCGCCTCGCGGGGGTCGATCTCGATGCTGTAGTCACCGCTGTCGTCATCGAGCAGGGTGAAATGCTCGCGCAGCTTGCTCATCAGCTGACGCAGTTCGTCATGGCTGAGAAAGGTCGGCGTGCCGCCGCCCAGATGCAGCTGTTCGATGCGCTGGCGCTTGTCGACATGGTGACCGATCAGCGCCATTTCCCGCTCGAGCGCTTGCAGGTAGGGCTGGGTACGGCCGCGATCCTTGGTGATGACCTTGTTGCAGGCGCAGTAGTAGCAGATGTTGGCGCAGAACGGCAGGTGCAGGTACAGCGACAGCGGACGCAGCGCGCGGCGGCTGTCACGCAGGGCGTGGAGCAGGTCGAAGGAGCCGACGCCGTCATGAAACTGCACGGCGGTGGGATAAGAGGTGTAGCGCGGGCCGGCTTGATCGTAGCGGCGGATCAGGTCGGAATCCCACTGGATGGCGTCGAGCATGGCGAGTTCCGCTTTAGCATTGAATGCTCAGCAGTCTAGGGAACGCAGTGGCGGGGCTTTTTGATCTGAGTCATGGGGTCGCAGCGGTGGCGTAACCGTTGACGCTATTAGCGCCGTAGCCTGGGTGAACGAAGCGCAACCCTGGAAAGGGCGCCTGGCTTCAGTGCCCCATCAGCCAGTGCTGGTGCGGCCCGGGCAGCGTCCACAGGCCGAACAGAATCACCAGCAGGCCGCCGGCCACGCGCACGCCGCGCCGGCGCAGCAGACCGACCAGGCGTTCGGCCGCCAGCCCGGTGGCCAGCAGCACCGGCAAGGTGCCGAGGCCGAAGGCGAACATCAGCGCGGCGCTATGCAGGGCATCGCCCTGGCTCGCCGCCCACAGCAGGGTGCTGTACACCAGGCCGCAGGGCAGCCAGCCCCACAGGCCGCCGAGCAGCAGGGCACGCGGTGCGCTGGTGATCGGCATAAAGCGTCGGGTGATCGGTTGCAGCCGGCGCCAGAGGCCGCGGCCCAGCGCTTCGATGCGCGTCAGGCCGCTCCACCAGCCGGCCAGGTACAGGCCCATGGCGATCAGCAGCAGGCCGGCGATGCTGCGCAGCACAGCGGCTAACGGGCCGCTGGCCAGTGCCCAGCCGGCCAGGCCGAGCAGCAAACCGGCTGCGGTGTAGCTGAGAATCCTCCCGGCGTTGTAGGCGACCAGCAGGCGCAGGCGCTGATGGCGCCGCTCGGCGGGGATGGCCAGGCTCAGCGCGCCCATCAGCCCGCCGCACATGCCCAGGCAATGGCCGCCGCCTAGCAGGCCGAGAATCAGCGCGGAGATCAGTTGCGGCAGCAGATCAGTCATGGTCTTTGCCGGTGTGCTCGTGTTTGGCCTGTTTCACCGCCGCCTGGTGGCGTGGGTCATCGTCATCGAAGAGGATGCGGTGCGCCGGGCTGTCGAGGTCGTCGTACTGACCGCTGTCCACGGCCCAGAAGAACAGCCACACGGCGAAGGCGACCAGCAGCAGGGCGACGGGAATCAGGATATACAGCGCGGTCATGGTGCTTTCCCCAGGCGCAGTGCATTGAGCACCACCAGCAGTGAGCTGGCCGACATGCCCAGGGCGGCCCAGATCGGCGTGATCCAGCCCAGGGCGGCGAAGGGCAGCACCAGGCCATTGTACAGCCCGGCCCAGGCCAGGTTCTCGATAATGATGGTGCGGGTGCGGCGCGCAAGGCGCAGGGCATCGACCAGGCTGGTGAGGCGGTTGGAGAGCAGCACCGCGTCGGCGCTGGTCTTGGCCAGGTCCGAGGCCGAACCCATTGCTACGCTGATATCGGCGCCGGCGAGCACCGGCACGTCGTTGACGCCGTCACCGAGCATCAGCACACGGCGGCCTTGTGCCTGCAGGTCGCGCAGGATGGCCAGCTTGGCGTCCGGGGCCAGCCCGCCGCGGGCCTGCTCGATACCCAGCTGGCGGGCCACTTCGCCAACCATGGGCGAGCTGTCGCCGCTGAGCAGGAGAATCTGCCAGCCACGCCCGCGTGCCGCCTCGACCAGAGCGGGGGCATCGTCACGCAGGCGGTCGTCGAGTACGAACCAGGCCAGCGGCCCCTGTTCGTCACCGAGCAGCAACCATTGGCCCTGTTCCCCGGCGATGGCCGGTGCGGGCTTGCTGCTCAATGCACTGACGAAATCGGCCCCGCCGATACGCAGCCGGCGCCCCTCGACGATACCTTCCAGGCCCAGGCCCGGCACGTTCTGCAGCGCCTCGGCCCGTGCCGTGGCGTGGCCGAAGGCGCGGGCAATCGGGTGTTCGGACTGGCTTTCCAGCGCCGCGGCCAGGGCCAGGCAGGTATCGCCATCCAGTGCGCCGAGGGGGTGCACGGCACGCAGCGTCAGGCGGCCTTCGGTGAGGGTGCCGGTCTTATCGACGATCAGCGTGTCGATCTGCTCCAGGCCTTCGAGCACGTGGCCGCGGGTCAGCAGCATGCCGAGCTTGTGCAGGGTGCCGGTGGCGGTGGTCAGCGCCGTCGGCGTGGCCAGGGCGAGGGCGCAGGGGCAGGTGGCGACGAGCAGGGCGAGCACCACCCAGAACGCCCGAGACGCATCGAGCTGCCACCACACCAGGCCGACGATGGCCGCTACCACCAGCACGATCAGCAGGAACCACTGCGCCACCCGGTCGGCGATCTCGGCCAGGCGCGGCTTCTCGCCTTGCGCCCGCTCCAGCAGACGGACGATGGCCGACAGCCGGGTGGCCTCGCCCAGCGCCTGCACCTCGACGGTCAGCGGCCCCTCGACATTGAGGGTGCCAGCGGTCACGCCATCGCCGGCGTTGCGCGGTTGCGGCAGATACTCGCCGGTTAGCAGCGACTCATCGACGCTGGACTGCCCGGCCAGTACCTGGCCGTCGGCCGGGATCAGCGCACCCGGCGGCACCAGCACCTGGTCGCCGGGTTGCAGCTCGCTGAGCAGGATGCGCTGGCCCTGGCCCTGTTCATCCAGGCGCAGGCAGGATGCCGGCAGCAACTTGACCAGTTGCGCGGTGGCCGCGGCGGTGCGTTCCCGGGCGCGGCGCTCTAGGTAGCGACCGCTGAGCAGGAACAGGGCGAACATGCCCACGGCGTCGAAATACAGCTCGCCATGGCCCATGACGGTGGACCAGATGCCAGCCGCGTAGGCGCCGCCGATGGCCAGCGATACCGAGACGTCCATGCTCAGGTGACGGGTGCGCAGGTCGCGCAGGGCGCCGCGAAAGAACTGGCCGCAGCAGTAGAAGACGATGGGCGTGGTGAGAAACAGGCTGACCCAGCGCAGGATGCTGTCCAGCTCCGGGCTCAGGTCGACGTTGAACTCCGGCCAGGTGGCCATGCTGGCCATCATCACCTGCATCCACAGCAGCCCGGCGACGCCCAGCTGGCGCATCGCGCGGCGGTTTTCGCGGGTCAGCTGCTCGGCGGCTACGTCGGCCTGCCAGGGGTGGGCGACGTAGCCGATGCGGCGTACTTCGCCGAGCAGCCCGCTCAGGGGCAGGGCGCTGGCGCTCCAGCGCACCCGCAGGCGATGGTTGGACAGGTTCAGGTGTGCCTCGGCCACGCCGGGCAGGGCATTGAGGTGCTTTTCGATCAGCCAGCCACAGGCTGCGCAGCTGATGCCCTCGATCAGCAGGCTGGTTTCGCTCCATTCGCCGCTTTGTTCGACGAAGGGCTGCTGCACGTCGTGGCGGTCATAGAGGGCCAGCTCGTCGGGCAGCGCCTGGGGCAGTTGCTGGGGATTGTTGGCCGCTTCGCTGCGGTGGCTGTAGTAGTGCTCCAGGCCACCCTGCACGATGGTTTCGGCCACCGCCTGGCAGCCTGGGCAGCACAGCGCACGCGATTGGCCCAGCACCACCGCCGAAAAGCGGCTGCCCGCCGGCACCGGCAGGCCGCAGTGGTAGCAGGGCGCCGGGCTGCTGCGCTCGAGCGGCATGCCGGTGGCAAGCGAGGTGTCGATCAGCGTTCATCCCCGAGCTGGACGCTCTTGCCGGTTTCCAGGGTTTCTTCCTCGAACAGGCGCCAGTCCTGGCCACCTTCCTGGCCGATCAGCTCGACGAAGCGCCGGCCCTGCACGCTGTCCTGCAGGTTGCCGCGGTACAGGCCTTCACCCTGATGCTGCAGCACCACACGGCGGTCGCGCTCCGGCTGGGTCGGCGATACCAGGTTGAGCACCAGTTGCGCCGGCGCGCTGGCGCCGTGCAGTTGCAGCTCGGCGATGCCACGTTCGTCGTCCAGATCCAGCGTCGCTTGCAGTTTCAGGCGCACTGCCAGGTTCTCGCGCTCCAGGGACTGGTTGATGCCCTTGCCGACGTCGTAATAATCGTCGGAGATCAGCCCCGGCGGGTTGCGCGTGGCGACGGTCAGCAGGGTCAGCCCCTGGATCACCGAGTAGCCGAGCAGGGCGATCAGGAACCAGGGCCAGAACTGTTTGTACCAGGGGGCGGGTTGGAGCTCTTCGTTCATGGTTGGCCTGCTCTTTCATTCGATTTGGTGGGCTGAAGCCCACCCTACGTAGTTACGGTTGTAGGTTGGGCCGGGCGGCGATCTGCGAAGCCCACCGGCCTTCGGCTATCTCACGCTCGGGCCGATAAAGCGGCTGCTGGCGTCGTTGTGGATGCTATCGTCGTCGGTGGCACGGATGTGGAAGGTGATCTCGTTGGTGCTCGACGGCAGTTTCTCGGCGTCGATGGACAGCTCCACCGGGATCGCCAGCACTTCGCCGGCCAGGGCGCGCACTTCGCGGCGGCCTTCGTAGACCAGGCCATCCAGGCCGTCTGCGTCGATGCGGAAGACGACGTCCTGCTGGGCCTTGTTCATGATCTTCAGGGTGTAGACGTTCTCGATCCGGCCCAGCTCGTTCTCGCGGTAGAGTACCCGATCCTTGAGCACGTCCAGCTCTACCAGAGGGCGGTTGCTCACCGCCCAGGCGAACACCGCCAGCATGGCCAGGAGGGCGATGGCGTAGCCGATCAGCCGTGGGCGCAGCAGGCGGGTCTGCTGCCCCGAGAGGTTGTGTTCGGTGGTGTAGCTGATCAGCCCGCGCGGATAGTTCATCTTGTCCATGACGGCGTCGCAGGCGTCGATGCACGCGGCGCAGCCGATGCATTCGATCTGCAGGCCGTCGCGAATGTCGATGCCGGTCGGGCACACCTGCACGCACAGGGTGCAGTCGATGCAGTCGCCCAGGCCCTGGGCCTTGTAGTCGGCGGTCTTCTTGCGTGGGCCGCGGGCTTCGCCACGGCGCGGGTCATAGGAGACGATCAGGGTGTCCTGGTCGAACATAACGCTCTGGAAGCGCGCATAGGGGCACATGTGGATGCACACCTGCTCGCGCAGCCAACCGGCGTTGCCGTAGGTGGCGAGGGTGAAGAAGGCGATCCAGAACAGTGCCCAACCGCTGGCTTCGAAGGTCACCAGCTCGGCGAGCAGCTCGCGGATCGGCGCGAAGTAGCCGACGAAGGTCAATGCGGTAATCAGGGAAACGCCCAGCCAGATGCTGTGCTTGGCGAAGCGGCGAGCGAACTTGTTGGCGCTCATCGGCGCCTTTTCCAGCTTCATGCGTTGGTTGCGGTCACCTTCGGTGACCTTTTCCGCCCACATGAAGATCCAGGTGAACACGCTCTGCGGGCAGGTGTAGCCGCACCACACCCGGCCGGCGAATACGGTGATGAAGAACAGCCCGAAGGCGGCGATGATCAGCAATGCCGAGAGCAGCACGAAATCCTGGGGCCAGTAGGTGGCGCCGAAGATGTGGAACTTGCGTTCCGGCAGGTTCCACCACACCGCCTGGTGGCCGTTCCAGTTCAGCCACACGGTGCCGAAGTAGAGAAGGAACAGCAGCGCCCCGCCAGCACGCCGCAGGTTGCGGTAAAAACCGCTGAAGGCGCGGGTGTGGATCTTCTCGCGACTGGCATAGAGGTCGACGGTCTCGCTGGGCGGCGTGACGTTCTTGACGGGGATCTGTTGGCTCATCGAGGGCTACCACAACGGTTGGTCGGGCCTGCCGCGACCGATACGTGCCGGTCGCGATCGTTCGCTGCGCCGATGGTACGCCGCAACGCCAGATCGGGCTTGCGGCTACCCGTCGCAGGGTAGGTGCAGGGCCATGCTAGGGTCAGCAGGCCGGAGCCGTCCTGACCCAGATCAGTGCACTCAATCTTTCTCCCGGCTTTGCGCTTCTGCCTGCGCCTTTTCGCGCTGCGACAGGCTGTACACGTAGGCAGCCAGCAGGTGCACCTTGTCGTTGCCGAGAAAGCCCGCCTGCGCCGGCATCTGGCCGCTGCGCCCATAACGGATGGTCTGCTCTACCTGGGTGAAGCTGGAACCGTACAGCCAGACCCTGTCCGTCAGGTCTGGCGCGCCGAGCACCTGCAGGCCCTTGCCATCGGGGCCGTGGCACATGGCGCAGTTGCTGGCGTAGAGCTGTTTGCCCGTATCCAGGTTCACGGTGATGCCCGCCGGGTTAGCCAGGTTCGAGAGGCTGCGCACGTAGCCGGTGACGTCGCGTACGCCGTCGTCGCCGAGAATGGCCTGCCAGGCCGGCATCACGCCCTGGCGGCCCTGCATGATGGAGGTCTTGATGGTTTCCGGGTCGCCGCCGTACAGCCAGTCGTCATCGGTCAGGTTGGGAAAACCGAAGGCGCCCTTGGCATCGGCGCCGTGGCACACCGCGCAGTTGTTGGCGAACAACCGGCCGCCGATTTTCAGCGCCTTCTCGTCCCTGGCCAGCTCGCTGATCGGCGTGGCCGCGTAGCCGGCGAACAGCGGGCCGTAGCGTGCGTCGGCGGTGGCCATCTCGCGCTGCCACTGGCCGACCTGGGTCCAGCCCCCGTCATAACCGGGCAGCAGGCCCTTGAAGTTGCCCAGCCCGGGGTAGAGCAGCAGGTAGCCGAAGGCGAATGCCAGGGTGCCGAGAAACAGCAGGAACCACCAGCGCGGCAGCGGGTTGTCGTATTCCTCGATGCCATCGAAGCTGTGCCCGGTGGTCTGTTCGCTGTCGCCCGGCCGCTGGCCCTTGCGGGTGGCGATGAGCAGCCAGGTCAGGCCCAGCAGCGTGCCGAGGGTCGCCAGCGCGATGAACAGGCTCCAGAAGGTGCTCAAGGCTTGTCGTCCCCAGCCTTCTGGTTCTGCCGGCTGGCGCTATCCGCTTCGTCGGCGAAGGGCAGGTTGGCCGCTTCGTCGAAGCTGGACTTGCGCTTGCTGCTGTAGGCCCAGAGCACCACCGCGACGAAGGCGATGAACACCACGGCGGTGCCGATGCCGCGGAGGGTGCCGATGTCGGTCAGGAAGGCTGGCATGGCGTCACCGCTTGTTGTGGATCGAGGTGCCGAGCACCTGCAGGTAGGCGACCAATGCATCCAGCTCGCTCTTGCCGGCCACCGCCTCGCGGGCCTTGGCTATGTCGTCGTCGCTGTATGGAATGCCGAAGCCCTGCATGACCTTGAGCTTTTCGGCGCTCAGGGCGCCGTCGAGCCTGCGCTCGGCCAGCCAGGGATAGGCGGGCATCTTCGATTCCGGCACCAGGTCGCGGGGGTTGATCAGATGGGTGCGGTGCCACTCGTCCGAGTAGCGGCCGCCGATCCGCGCCAGGTCCGGGCCGGTGCGTTTGGAGCCCCACAGGAAGGGGTGATCCCAGACGCTTTCGCCAGCTACCGAATAATGGCCATAGCGCTCGGTTTCGGCACGGAACGGGCGGATCATCTGCGAGTGGCAGCCTACACAGCCCTCGCGGATGTAGATGTCGCGGCCTTCGAGCTGCAGCGCGGTGTAGGGCCGCATGCCGGCCACCGGCTCGTTGACCACGTCCTGAAAGAACAGCGGCACGATCTGGGTCAGCCCGCCGATACTCACGGCGATGACCATCAGCAGGCTCATCAGGCCCAGGTTCTTTTCGATCAGGTCGTGTTTCATCGGCCTGCCTCCCCAGGTGGCGCCAGGGGAATCCGCGCGCTGGCGTCGTACTCGGCCGGCCGGGCGGCGCGAATGGTACGCCAGGTGTTCCAGGCCATCAGCAGCATGCCGGCGAAGAAGATTGCGCCGCCGATCATGCGCACCACGTAGCCCCAATGGCTGGCCGCCACCGACTCGATGAACGAGTAGGTCAGCGTGCCGTCCTCATGCACCGCGCGCCACATCAGGCCCTGGGTGATGCCGTTGACCCACATGGCGACGATGTACAGCACGGTGCCGATGGTCGCCAGCCAGAAGTGCAGGTGGATCGCCGCCAGGCTGTGCATCTGCTCGCGGCCGAACACCAGGGGGATCAGGTGATACAGCGCGCCGAAGGTGATCATCGCCACCCAGCCCAGGGCGCCGGCGTGCACGTGGCCGATTGTCCAATCGGTGTAGTGCGACAGCGCGTTGACCGTCTTGATGGCCATCATCGGCCCTTCGAAGGTGCTCATGCCGTAGAACGCCAGGGAGACGACCAAGAAGCGCAGGATCGGGTCGCTGCGCAACTTATGCCAGGCACCCGACAGGGTCATCATGCCGTTGATCATGCCGCCCCAGCTCGGTGCCAGGAGGATGATCGACATCACCATGCCCAGGCTCTGGGCCCAGTCCGGCAGGGCGGTGTAGTGCAGGTGATGCGGGCCGGCCCAGATGTACAGGGTGATCAGCGCCCAGAAATGCACGATGGAAAGGCGGTACGAGTAGATAGGCCGGTTGGCCTGCTTGGGCACGAAGTAGTACATCATCCCCAGAAAGCCGGTGGTCAGGAAAAAGCCCACGGCGTTGTGGCCGTACCACCACTGGATCATCGCGTCGGTGGCGCCGGCATACACCGAGTAGGACTTGAACGGGCTGACCGGCACGGCGGCGCTGTTGACCAGGTGCAGCATGCCGGTGACCAGAATGAAGGCGCCGAAGAACCAGTTGGCCACGTAGATATGCCGGGTGCGGCGCTTGAACAGGGTGCCGAAGAACACGCCGATATAGGCGAACCAGACGATGCCCAGGAGGATGTCGATGGGCCATTCCAGCTCGGCGTATTCCTTGCTGCTGGTGTAGCCCAGCGGCAGGCTGATCACCGCGCCGACGATCACCGCCTGCCAGCCCCAGAAGGTGAAGGCTGCCAGGCGGTCGCAGACCAGCCTGACCTGGCAGGTGCGCTGCACCACGTAATAGCTGGTGGCGAACAGCGCGCAGCCGCCGAAGGCGAAGATCACCGCATTGGTGTGCAGCGGGCGCAAGCGGCCGAAGCTGGTCCAGGGCAGGTCTAGATTCAGTTGCGGCCACACCAGCTGCGCGGCGATGAACACCCCCAACGCCATACCGACCACGCCCCAGACCACGGTCATCACCGCGAACTGGCGCACCACCTTGTAGTTGTAGGCAGCCGGACTGCTTGCTGGGCTCATGCTGGGTTCCACGCTGGGCTGGGCGCTGCCGCAGGGCGACAGGCATTTTCAGGCGGCGCGAGTATCCCCGACCGGCAGGGGCGGTGCAATGCGTTGGAAATATGCGGAAAGCGCTCTGTTATGAGCCTTGCAGTGTTTCGAGGGACCAGCCTGTTTTGTTGGGAGCCTGCATATGTGGGAGGGGCTTTAGCCCCGAGCTTTATTCTGGAACAAAGAACTCGGGGCTAAAGCCCCTCCCACGATTGCGTGCATTGAGATTCTGTAGTCAGGCTGAAGCTATTGAGCAGATCTTCAGAGCCACACTGCATCCCAAAAAGGGTAGTCACCGACACGCGTTACCAAGCCTGCCCGTAAAGGATTGGCAACGATGTATCGGGCAGTTGGCAGTATGTCCTCCTCATGGCGTAGCGCTCGGTCATGGAAACCCTCTTGCCAGAGTCTGCCTTGGCGACCGAGCCGGCTATTCACCTGCAAGGCGCTGCAGCCTTTGACGCGATGCATCAATTCGCTGAGCGAGCCTTGTCGCAGTGATACCAGCCAGTGCAGGTGATCGGGCATGACTACCCAGGCGAGCGACTCTGCCAGTCCTGATGCTTGAGCGTTATACAGTTCGCGAATGAGGAGGCGAGCGGGCGCCAGGTCGGCAAAGATCGCTTGGCGATTCTCGACAGTGGCCGTGAGCAGGTAGATGTGGTTGGTTAAAGAGATCCGGCCTTTGCGCAAACTGACTGAGTGGGGCATTCCGTTGCCTCCTGAGTAGGTAAAGCAACGGTAGCTGAAAGATGGCGACCTGCGTAGGAGCGGCTTCAGCCGCGAGCTTTAGCGCCCGACCAGGCAACAAAGAACTCGCGGCTAAAGCGGATCGCCGCCCGGCCTCTCCTACACGTGGGCATTATTCGCCGGGTTGCGGCTTGCGGCTCAGGCTCAGCACATAGGCCGCCAGCAGGTGCACCTTGTCGTTGCCCAGGTACTGTTCCTGGGCCGGCATCTGGCCGTTGCGGCCATAGCGGATGGTTTGCTGAAGTTGCGCCAGGCTCGAGCCGTAGATCCAGCCACCCGCGTGAGTCAGGTCCGGTGCGCCCATGGCCGCCGTGCCGGTGCCCGCCGGGCCGTGGCAGGCCACGCAGGTGGTGGAGAACAGCTGCTTGCCCTGTTGCAGATCGACGTTACTGCCCTCGGCCAGCGGCAGCCCCGCCAGTTCATGGCGCACGTAGCCGGCGACATTGCGCACCCCGTCATCACCGAGCACCTGGCCCCAGGCCGGCATCACGCCGATACGCCCATTGAGAATGGTGGTCTTGATGGTTTCGGCGTCGCCGCCCCAGCGCCAGTTCGCGTCGGTCAGGTTGGGAAAGCCCACCGCGCCCTTGGCGTCCGAGCCGTGGCAGATGGCGCAGTAGGTGGCGAACAGCCGGCCGCCCATCTTCAGCGCCTGCTCGTCCTGGGCCACCTGCTCCAGCGGCATGGCCGAGTACTTGGCGAAGATCGGCCCGTACTGGGCGTCGGCCTTGGCCACCTCCCGTTCCCACTGGGCAACCTGGGTCCAGCCGTCCTCATAGCCCGGCAGCAGGCCCTTGAAGTTGCCCAGGCCCGGGTACAACGCCAGGTAACCGGCGGCGAAGATCAGCGTGCCGAGAAACAGCATGAACCACCAGCGCGGCAGGGGATTGTCGTACTCCTCGATGCCGTCGAAGGAATGGCCCATGGTCTGGTCGGTGGTGTTCTTGCGTTCCCCCTTGCGTGTGGCGAACAGCAACCAGAACAACGCGACCAGGCTGCCGAGGGTCAGCAGCGTGATGTACCAGCTCCAGAAAGTGCTCATGGGGTCTCATTCCTCGAAGCCTGTTTTTTTGGTTCATCGGCGAAGGGCAGATTGGCCGCATCGTCGAAAGCCTTGGCGCGTTTGCCGCTGTAGGCCCACAGCGTCACGCAGGTGAAGGCGATCAGTACCAGGGCGGTGCCGATGCCGCGCACCATGCCGATGTCGATAAAGTCGAAAAGCATGGAATCACCTCTTGTTCTTCAAGGCAGTGCCGAGCACTTGCAGGTAGGCGACCAGGGCGTCCATCTCTGTCTTGCCCTTCACCGCGGCGCTGGCGCCGGCGATGTCGTCATCCGTGTAGGGCACGCCGAGAAACTGCATGGCCTTGAGTTTGGCGGGGGTGTCCTTGCCATCCAGCACGTTCTCGACCAGCCAGGGGTAGGCGGGCATCTTCGACTCCGGCACCACGTTGCGCGGGTTGTAGAGGTGCGCGCGGTGCCACTCGTCCGAGTAGCGGCCGCCAACCCGGGCCAGGTCCGGGCCGGTGCGCTTGGAGCCCCACAGGAACGGGTGGTCCCACACGCTCTCGCCAGCCACCGAGTAGTGGCCGTAGCGCTCGGTCTCGGCGCGGAACGGGCGGATCATCTGCGAGTGGCAGCCCACGCAGCCTTCCTTGATGTACACGTCGCGGCCTTCGAGCTGCAGCGCGGTGTAGGGCTTCATGCCGGCGACCGGCTCGTTGACCACGTCCTGGAAGAACAGCGGGACGATCTGCGTCAGCCCGCCGATGCTGACGGCGAACACCATCAGCAGGGCCATCAGACCGACGTTCTTTTCGACGATTTCGTGTTTCATCAGTGGGCTCCCTCAACCGAATACAGGGCGGCAGCTTCGATTTCTTCCGGCTTGCTGGCGCGCACGGTCTGCCAGGTGTTCCAGGCCATCAGCAGCATTCCGGTGAAGAAGATCGCACCGCCGATCACCCGCACCACGAAGCCGGGGTGGCTGGCTTCCAGCGCCTCGACGAAGGAGTAGGTGAGCGTGCCGTCGCTGTTAACCGCGCGCCACATCAGGCCCTGGGCGATGCCGTTGACCCACATCGAGGCGATGTACAGCACGGTGCCGATGGTGGCGAGCCAGAAGTGCGCGTTGATCAGGCCGATGCTGTGCATCTGCTCGCGGCCGAACACCTTGGGAATCATGTGATACAGCGAACCGATCGACACCATGGCGACCCAGCCCAGGGCGCCAGCGTGCACGTGGCCGATGGTCCAGTCGGTGTAGTGGGAGAGGGCGTTGACGGTCTTGATGGCCATCATCGGGCCTTCGAAGGTCGACATGCCGTAGAACGCCAGGGAGACGACTAGAAAGCGCAGGATCGGGTCGGTGCGCAACTTATGCCAGGCGCCCGAGAGCGTCATCATGCCGTTGATCATGCCGCCCCAGCTCGGTGCCAGCAGCACCAGGGACATCACCATGCCAAGCGACTGCGCCCAGTCCGGCAGGGCGGTGTAGTGCAGGTGGTGCGGGCCGGCCCAGATGTACAGGGTGATCAGCGCCCAGAAGTGCACGATCGACAGGCGATAGGAATACACCGGGCGCCCGGCCTGCTTGGGCACGAAGTAATACATCATCCCCAGGAAGCCCGCAGTCAGGAAGAAGCCCACCGCGTTGTGGCCGTACCACCACTGGATCATCGCATCGGTGGCGCCGGCATACAGCGAGTAGGACTTGGTCAGGGTGACCGGCACTTCCAGGTTGTTGACCACGTGCAGCAGCGCCACGGTGAGGATGAACCCGCCGAAGAACCAGTTCCCGACATAGATGTGGCTGACGTTGCGCTTGATGATGGTGCCGAAGAACACGATCGCGTAGCTGACCCAGACGATGGTGATCAGGATGTCGATCGGCCATTCCAGCTCGGCGTATTCCTTGCTGCTGGTGTAACCCAGCGGCAGGGTGATGGCTGCCAGCAGAATCACCAGTTGCCAGCCCCAGAAGGTGAAAGCCGCCAGCTTGGGCGCGAACAGCGTGGCCTGGGAGGTGCGCTGTACGGCATAGTAGCTGGTGGCGAACAGGGCGCAGCCGCCGAAGGCGAAGATCACCGCGTTGGTGTGCAGGGGCCGCAGGCGACCGAAACTGGTCCACGGCAGGTCGAAGTTGAGCCACGGCCAGGCGAGCTGCGCTGCGATAAGCACGCCGAGCCCCATCCCGACTATGCCCCACACCACCGTCATGATGGCGAATTGGCGAACCACCTTGTAGTTATAGGCGGAACTGGTTGTTGTGTTCATGTCTGGGTTTCCATCCACGGTTATGGGCAGATCATCTGCAGCCCTCACGCACGGGAAAATCCGTACACGAAAAAGGGCTTTTTTATGAGCGATGCAAGCATGCGAGAAGGGCAGCGAAACGGTATTGACGCCGGTCAACTGGCACAGGAAAGCCCGGCAGCAGAGCTGCTCTGGGATCGGCCGACGGGCGCCAGCCAGGGCACCCTGATCCTCGCCCACGGCGCCGGCGCGCCGATGGACAGCGACTTCATGAACCTCATGGCGCAGAAGCTCGCCGCCCGCGGGCTGACGGTGGTGCGCTTCGAGTTCGACTACATGGCCGCGCGCCGGCAGGACGGCAAGAAACGCCCACCCAACCCCCAGGCGAAACTGCTCGACTGCTGGCGAGCCGTATACGCTGCCGTGCGACATCAGGTCACGGGGCCGTTGGCCATCGGCGGCAAATCCATGGGCGGGCGCATGGCCAGTCTGCTGGCTGACGAACTGGATGCTGACGGTCTGGTTTGCCTGGGCTACCCCTTCCACGCCATCGGCAAGGCCGACAAACCGCGCACCGCGCACCTGGCCGACCTGAAAACGCCGACCCTGATCGTGCAGGGCGAGCGCGACGCCATGGGCGACCGCCACACCGTGGCCGGTTATCAGCTATCGGCGGCCATCGAACTGTGCTGGCTGACGGCGGGCGATCACGACCTCAAACCGCTGAAGGTGTCCGGCTACAGCCACGAACAGCATCTGGAGTCGGCGGCGGATGCGGTCGCGGGTTTCCTGCGCGAGCACGCCAAGAAGCGCTGAAAGCAGGCCTGCGTCGCAGCCCTGATGCACCTCGCTGGTTAACATCGGCAGTTGGGATTGGGAGGCAGGAAATCAGGGATGCATTACCGCGACGTGCTGCAGATTCACCGAAGCGCCAAGCGCTTCAAACGCCTGGCGCTATGGGCGGCCATCCTGTTGTGCCTGATCATGCTGCTGGGCAAGAGCAAGTGGTACCTGGCAGGCGTGCCGGCGAACCCGGAATCCATCGAGATGATGAAGGACTACGTGCGCCGCGCCGGCGCCGACCCCGAGACCCTGATTCTCAGCGACCACCATGGCACCTGCGGAACGTTCAGCTATATCGGCCGTGATGGAAAACGTAGTGCGCCCATGGGGTTCGTCGCCATTCCAGGCCAGGGTGTGGCGCCAAGCGTGCTGGCAGAAGAGTGGAACAAGAGCCGCTGCGCCGGGCCGCGTTCGGCGGCCTGATCCTGTAAAGGCAGTCCGTTTTCTGTCATGCGAAGTACCTGTCGGATCTTTCAAATGGTTTGATTACATGGCAAGGTTGTGGACCTGCATCTGGGTGATCGCGCTGGTGGTTTGCGCGTCATTTTTCTATTCGAACTTCACGGCGATGCATGAGCAGGAGCGGCCATTCGATGCCGTGCAGTGGCGCAGCCTGAGTCAGGAAGCGAGGCTTAATGACCCCGGGTGCGTACGCGGAGGTATGGCTCTATTTCTCTTGGATAACGATAGTTTGGACGGTCTTTCGGTCGCGTCGGTGAAAGAGTTGCTGGGCGAAGCTGACACCGTTCTTGCCAACCAATTGCATTACGCCCTAGGCCAGTGTCATTGGGATTGGAGGCACAGTTCGCTGGTCATAATCTTCAAAGATGGAAAGGTAAGCCAGGCCTCCATCGCCTATCCCGCCAGCGACTTCTAATGGGATTCGCTCACTCCATCAGCCGCTGCCCGCAATGCAAACAGCTGGCTGTGCCGGGGTCGTGGTGCTCACCCGTGCGGTCGTCGACCTTGTGGTGGGGCGACTCGCCACACTTGGTGCAGCGGTAGCGCAGCAGAATCCGATGCTGGCGATAGAGGTTCAGCAGGCCGCCGCCGATCACCACTGCCAGCGCAATCGCCAGTGCGTCATCGAGCCCAAACAGCGCCAGCACGAACAGCGCCACCGCCAGTACGGCGAGCAGTGATTTCACGAAATCCATCTGCTTGCGCAGGCGGTTGTAAGCGTTCTGGTCCATGGCAGGGCATCCTTGTTATCGGGTGGCCATTGCCAGTGTGGCTTCAGTTACACAGTCATGTGCCTGATGGAAAACAAATGAAGCAGTTTGCGTTACTCGGCTACGCTGGTCGGGCTTTCGGCAGCCTCGGCTTCCAGCTTCGCCCTGTCAGCCTTGCTGATGTATTTCGGCTTGCTGCTTTTCGGTGCCAGCTTGGCGTTGGCCTTCTTGGCGTGGGCCTCCAGCAACTGCTTGATCTTCTTGCGGCGATTCATGGTACTACCTGCATCTCGATCGGTGGTTTGGTGTGGTTCAGCCTGAAGCCTTCGTCAGCCCCATGCCCTGGCTTGCCGGTGCCGTCAGCGCAAAGCCGAACTGCTGATAAAGGCGATAGGCCTCACCGTCAGCGATCAGGCTGATGTATGCGGATTCTGGCACTTCGCGGGCGATGTAATCGCTGATCGCGGCCATGATCTGCTTGCCCAGCCCACGGCCCTGATGGGCTGGCAGCACGGCGATATCCACCACCTGATAGAACGATCCTCCATCGCCGATCACCCGGCCCATGCCGACTGGCTCGCCGGCGCAGAGGATCTGTACGGCGAACAGGCTGTTGGGCAAGCCACGCGCTGCCGCTTCTACGGTCTTGGCACTAAGCCCGGTCGCAGTGCGCAGGTGGCGGTAGGTTTCCACCGACGGAATAGCGTGCACGATGGAGTAGGTATGGGAGTTTTCGGTCATGGTAGAAGCTCCTGAAATCATTGCAATCCGGCAGCTGGCGCGTGCCAGCTCATCAGCAGAGTCTGGTCGCCGTCGTCCCCCAGCGTGTCGATAAGCATCATGCCTGCTTTGCTCAGCACACGCCGGGAGGCGGCGTTGTCCGGCGCGACGGTGGCGATGATCTGCGTCAGGCCCAGCTTTTGGGCCGCGTAGGGTAGCAGGGCGCATACCACTTCGCTGGCATAGCCATGGCCCCAGTGCTCGCGGGCGAAGGCGTACTTGATCTCGGGTTTGTCCTGATCGTCCGGGTGCACCAGCCCGCAAAAGCCGATCACCGCGCCGCCGTCGCGCAGAGTCACGGTGTACATGCCGTAGCCGCGCTGCCGGTAGTTGTTCGCCGTCACTTCGAGCCAGTTGGCCGCCTGTTGCGGCGTCAGCGCCACGCCGTCGCCGACCCAACGCATGGCCTCGACATCGCCATAGATCCGCAGCAGCGGCTCCAGATCATCCGGCATCCAGCGCCGCACCAGAAGGCGCTCGGTCGTCAGCACGAGCTCACCATCGAGCTCCTTCACGGCTTGTCGCCCTGTGCCGTGCGGTAGCGCGCCAAAAACAACGGCAAGGCAGCCTCGCGCCAGAAGACCAGGCTGATATGGCCCGACGACATGCCGCCATGGGCGTGCCGCTCGATGAACACCGACGACTCTTGCGCGCTTGTCGGCAAGCCAACCAGGCGTTCGAAGGTGGCCTCGAGAATTTCGGCCAGTTGCGCCTCGCTGGGTGGAAGCGGCTGAGTGGCCAGCACCTCGCTCATTTCCTGCCACAGATAGGGATCACCCCGACAGCCCCAAGAGATGGGCTCAGGTTGGAAGAGTTCGGATAGGGTCGTGGTCGGCATGATTCAGGTGGCCTTTGCAGGGCTGTACGCGGAAGTCAGTCTACATCTGTGGCATTGCGCAGCCTTATCGCCCGGGCCGCCATGTAGACGCGATTCGAGGCCTCATCCAGCGACTCCATGCCGGCAATGAAGCGGCCATTCTGCCACGGCGCGTAATCGTTGAAGCTGCCCATGCCGCCATAAACGGACATCACCGAACACGCCAGGCCCGTCAGCTCATCCCCATCGTGACTGCTGCCCGTCAGCGCTCTGGCGGTCGCCAGGCAATTGCGGAAATGAGCGCCCCAGTGGCTATGTGGGTCGAGGGCGAGAATATCGGTGAGCGCCGCAAGGTGAGCGATCAGTTCATTCAGCTGAGTTTGAGGATTGGTCATGTTGCGCCGGGTGGTGAGTCTGTATCGAACGGGAGTATGCCTCAGGCGTTTCGACGCTCAGGCTCCGCCCCATGGATAAACACCGTATAGGTATCGGCGGGCCGGTTGCCATCAGCCCGGTCGAGGGCATGACCAATGGCGCCGCGATGATAGGTGCCGTGGTTGACCAGGTGAAAGATCGCTTCCTCACGGCTCAACATGCCCTGCTTGCCATCCACGAAAACAAAGTGAATAGGCTCCTGAAGCTGCCCAGGCGCGAGGCCATCAAGGTACGCGGCCAACCACTGATTGGCTGCCGTCAGTCGGCGGTCTAGCTCATCGAGCTGGGGCAGGGTATCGGTGTTGGTACTGCCATGCGGCGCCGGCTCCCCAAGCAGCCGCGCGCGGAACAACTCTTCCACGCGAACCAGATGGTTGAGCTGCTGCCGAGCAAAGGCCAGCGCCTCGTGCTGTTTCACCGGATCAAGCTGAGCAACCGCGTCCAACGTTCGACGGTCTGCCCAGGCTTTGTAGTGGAGGGTGTTGTGGATGAGCATCACTGTGACCTTACGCACCGTTTGAGTTGAGGGGGAATCCATAAACATCGTTAGGCGTAAATTAACTCAGTTTCGATAGGAGGGCTGAGGCGTGTAGCCGACGCGTTATCCGTCACCACTTCGAAATTGCAATGGTGGATGAAAAAGGCGTCATCCACCCTATTTGCTAGTTAAAGTGCAAAAGGGGGGCGGCCCATTCCAGTGATTCAATAAATAAATCTGTCCCTGAGGAATCCCCACAAATCTACTCCAGCACCTGAGCTTGTTGGTGTACCTCGTCACGCAGCAATAGCTCCATCTTGGCGAGTGTCGAACAAGATAAATCGCTGGCCGAGCGCCTGAGGTATTCAAGGCCGATACGCCAGAGTGACAGTACGGTTCTATACTTGATGCTGTTGCTCTGAAAGCGGTACGAACTGCCTGTCGTTTTAGCCTGAAGGCCAACCAGGTACAGCGCATAACAAGCCAGTGCGGCGATCAGCAGCAGGATCTCGA
>NZ_QKYW01000006.1 GCF_003253735.1 Pseudomonas sp. URMO17WK12:I2
CTGCCCACGCCGCATCGAGATCCTGCTGCTGATCGCCGCACTGGCTTGTTATGCGCTGTACCTGGTTGGCCTTCAGGCTAAAACGACAGGCAGTTCGTACCGCTTTCAGAGCAACAGCATCAAGTATAGAACCGTACTGTCACTCTGGCGTATCGGCCTTGAATACCTCAGGCGCTCGGCCAGCGATTTATCTTGTTCGACACTCGCCAAGATGGAGCTATTGCTGCGTGACGAGGTACACCAACAAGCTCAGGTGCTGGAGTAGATTTGTGGGGATTCCTCAGCATCAAATGCCTATTTTTTCTGGATCAGCCCTGTCAGGTATACATCGGAGCGTGCGTTTTGCTGAAACTGCCGCTTTTCTTTTTCACACTGCGTCCGCTGCGCGCCACGGCGCTGATGAGCGGGGCTCGCGACCAGCGCGTCGTACCGCTGCAACTTGGGCTGTTCGAACCTGCCCGCAGCGCGGTTGCCTTGTTCGGCTTCTACACGCTCCTTTAAAATGGCCGGCCCTTGCAAGGCAGGAAACACCATGTGGTTCATGAACAAGAAAACGCTCAGTGATGACCAGGCGACTGCGCTCAATGAGCAGGCCTGGGCGGCGTTTCGCGGGCAGGATCTGGACACTGCGCTGGAGTCCTTCCACACCCTTGCCAAGGCGTGTCCCGCCGACCCGCGCTGGATGAACGGCGTTGGTGCGGTGAGCCTGGCACGTGAGGATCGTGCCGATGCTCGTCGCAACTTTCAGATGGCCGCCGAGTACGATTATCCCGGCAGCCACTACAACCTCGGCATCATGGCCTACCAGGACGGTGATCACGACGCCGCCCGCCAACACTTCCAGAGGGCCGCCGAGCACGATTATCCGGGTAGCCATTACAACCTCGGTACCATGGCCTTCCAGGAAGGCGATCATGATGCTGCCCGCCGTTATTTCCAGCAGGCCACCGAGTACGATTGTCCCCGCAGCCACTACTACCTTGGCAGCATGGCTTACCAGGACGGCGATCACGATGCCGCCGTCGAGCACCTCGACAACGCCGTGCGCCACGATCATCCAGAGGCGCTGAACCTGCTCGGCGACATCCATCTGCACGCCGAGCGCTACCCGCAGGCCGAGCAGGCCTACCGGCGCGCCGCCGAGCTGGGGAATGTCGATGGCTACAACAACCTGGGCCTGCTGTACCTGCAGCTCGAGGACTACCAGCAGGCCAAGCAGGCGTTGTTGCAGGCGCTGGAATCCGACCACGTCTACGCCCAGCACAATCTGGCGGTGGCCTATCATCGCTTGGGGGAACTCGAGGCGGCCGAGCGCTGGTATCTGATTTCCTTCTCTCAGCACGGCAACCTGCAGTCGCTGGAAAACCTTGGGCATGTGTATGGTGACAGTGGGCGGGAAATCGAGGGGCAGGCGCTGGTCGCGGCTTCAGACAAGCTCTATGAGGATCAGCCTCTCAACGATTACGAGCAGACGTTGATTGATCGGCTATTGGCCTGAACCACGTAGGGTGGATGACGCTTTACTGATCGTTCCCACGCTCCGCGTGGTAACGCCTTTGGGGACGCTCCGCGTCCAGCTTTTGGCCGGTGGCAGATATCAGTTGCAGCGTTGTACCTGGTAGTGATCGACGCAGAGCGTCTAAGGCTGCGTTACCACGCGGAGCATGGGAGCGATCAAAGCTGAGGTGAGGGGCGAGGCCAGCCAGGGTGGATGACAACCTGTTCATCCACTCTGGCACGCCCTTGTCACATCGGCCGATACGGCATCCACACATCGCCTTGCCAGTGCAGCAGCGACAGGCCTTGGCGGTTTTCGCGGCGCGGGCGGCGAGTGCTCGCCGGCTCGCCCTCACGTAGCGTCGGCACCACGTCGGCGCTGAGCCAGCGGCGGATGCAGCGGTTTTCCGGGTGGTAGTAGTGAACCAGCGCGGCATACACGCCGGACTCGCTGATCAGCCGGGTCGTCTCCGGTTGGCCGTGGGTGTTGAGCAGCACGGCATCGAGCAATTGGTCGGCATCCAGCGTGCGCGTAACGCGTTCTTCCAGGTGCGGTTGGCCGATCAGCCGGCCCAGGTCGCGGGCGCTGAACCAGCAGTGCGGTTCGAGCAGCATGGCGCGCAGTTGGCGGCGGTGGCGGGTGAAGGTTTGGGGGATCAGGGTTTCGCCGGGGAGGGCGGGTATGGTGGGGAATGCGGATTGAGTTGGCATATCCATTACCTCAATGGAATACACCGCTGCTTTCGGGAGCAGTATTGCCGCTGCGTGAAGCGTTTCTTAGGCGCCGTGGCTCAGGGTAGGGATGTAATAGTGGATGGTCAATGGCGGCTAGCGGTAGGGTGGATGACGCTCTTCTCATCCACCATTGCGGTAATAGTCCGGGTCACTTCCTTTCGGCGTGAACTCGCTGCTTTCGTGTTGTTGCCTATACCGGTTCCGCTCTTACAGCGGCTCACTTTTGGCAAACGCCCCAAAAGTAAGCAAAAGGTCTTGCCCCTGGCATCCGGCCCGACTTCGTCGGGTTCCCTCGCTCCACCGTCGTTCCAGGGGCCCGCCGCGAAGGGCCATCCCTGGCCCATCGCGGCTCTCGCGGCATCCATGCCGCTCAACCCCCTACACAACGATTCCACTCGGCCTCCTGACGGGGCGTTTGGCGTCGCCTGGGAGATCGTTGCTACTGATCGTTCCCACGCTCCGCGTGGTAACGCCTCTGGGGGACGCTCCGCGTCCAGCTTTTGGCCGGTGGCAGATATCAGTTGCAGCGTCGTACTTGGTAGTGATCCACGCAGAGCGTTGAGGGCTGCGTTACCACGCGGAGCGTGGGAACGATCAAAATCCCGTCAGGAGGCCGAGTGGAGGTGCTGTGGAGAGGGGCGTTTGGCATGGATGCCAAACGAGGAACGATGGGCCAGGGATGGCCCACCGTGACGACCCTCGGAACAGTGCCGGAACGAGGGGAGTTGAGCGCAGCGAAACCCGGATGCCGGGCGCGCTTTCTCTTTGGTTACTTTCTCTTTCGCGCGAGTAAAAAGAAAGTGACTCGCCGTAAGGGCGAAATCAGTAGAAGAGGGACGACGTAGAAAATGAATCTGTTCTCTTTTTCCGCGCGCTTTCCCGCGATCAAGCACGCATTACTTTATTCCAGTCGATGTCATGGCCTGCCGCTTCTAGTTCGCGAGCGAGCGACTGTTTCCAGCCGCCGATACTATCCATCGTCTCCCAGACAACACCTGCGAAATCGCTGGGGATCTCAAGACTGCCTCGTTTGAGAGCGCAAACCTTATCCCTACCTAATCTGCCGATAAAATAACCTAGTTCCAGCAGCACGTTCTGCCTTGCTCGTGGCTCTGGAGTACCGCCTTTTGCACAGCCTTCGTCATCAGGAGTGAGTAAGACGATAGCAAAGCCTACCTCGCCGTGAGCAACCACTTTCTCGATAATCGTGCGGCCTTGATTAGCTTGTTCATGCAGGATTATGGCTTCCAGACCAATACGCTCCAAAAAACGCGCTACTGACTCACGTGCTCCATCGTCGTGACCATGCACGATAAAAACTTTGCGCGAAAATGCTGGCTTCAATGCAGTGGCTGGGACACCCTTGGACTGGATGTAGCTTTTGTAGTCTCGTATAAATGGAATTATTAGCTGGCCAGTAAGAGAATGGATGCCTGCAATAACTTTCTTCCCTGAATAGAAAAAGTGATGGCTGAAGTTGATTGCGTAATGAGGGTCATTAGCTAGCTTTTCGATCAGTAGTAATGTGATCCCTAGTACCTTCTTAGAGTCTTCCGGCCAATCAAGCCGGGCGCTTCCCATCATGCTCCCACCAGTTTTCTCGCTAGCTTCAATGAAAGCATCTAAATCGAGACCACTTGTTAGGTCGGCATTGTAGCGCTCAAGCTCGGGATGCTTTAGCAATTGGGCGAGCTTTTTCAGGGGGCGTTCATATGTTTGTAACTGAGATGCCTGCAGATCAAGAACTGCATTATTAATGTCGGCAAATATATCCTGAGCCAATCATTCATCTCCTTTGTCTGAGAGCCTGGCCTCAGAGGCTTTCTGAAGAATACTCTCCCTATATGAGTCCTTCATTTGCTCAATCATTGGCCCGATGACAGGATTTGATACGTACTGACCAGCACGGTCATCAATCATCCGGAAAACCGATTGAATTGCTGTTTCGATACTTGCAGGGTCATGAGGGTCAAAACTAACAGTTCCCAACTCGCCATCCAATTCACTCAAAGCATTTTGGGCTTCATTAAGATCCCTTTGCAGCTTATCTAATCCAGTGATTTTAAGCATGAAACGTCCCTCTCTATGGAAGACGAGTTGAGTTCTATTGTTTACATCAATCCCAGCTCAACGCCCCACCAGTCTGATACTCGATAACACGGGTCTCGAAGAAGTTCTTCTCCTTCTTCAGGTCCATGATCTCGCTCATCCATGGGAACGGGTTGCTGGCGCCCGGGTATTCTTCTTTCAGGCCGATCTGGGTCAGGCGGCGGTTGGCGATGAATTTGAGGTAGTCCTCCATCATCGCGGCGTTCATGCCGAGTACGCCGCGGGGCATGGTGTCGCGGGCGTATTCGATTTCCAGCTGAGCGCCTTGCAGAATCATCTGGGTCGCTTCGTCTTTCATCTGCGCGTCCCACAGGCTCGGGTTCTCGATCTTGATCTGGTTGATCACGTCGATACCGAAGTTC
This sequence comes from Pseudomonas sp. URMO17WK12:I2, assembly GCF_003253735.1. Taxonomy (GTDB): domain Bacteria; phylum Pseudomonadota; class Gammaproteobacteria; order Pseudomonadales; family Pseudomonadaceae; genus Aquipseudomonas. The sequence continues at coordinate 4,704 of NZ_QKYW01000006.1, forward strand.
AGGTGCATGGACTCGTCGCGCAGGATGTACTGGAACTGTTCGGCGGTGCCGGTCATCTTGTTGCGGCGGCCCATGGAGAGGATCTGGGTGAAGCCGCAGTAGAAGAAGATGCCTTCGAGTACGCAGTAGTAGGCGATCAGGTTCTTGAGGAACTGGCGATCGGTTTCCGGGGTGCCGGTTTCGAACTTCGGATCGGAGATCGAGCGGGTGTACTTGAGGCCCCAGGAGGCTTTCTTCGCGACGCTCGGGATCTCGTGGTACATGTTGAAGATTTCGCCTTCATCCATGCCCAGCGATTCGATGCAGTACTGGTAGGCGTGGGTGTGGATCGCTTCCTCGAAGGCCTGGCGCAGGATGTACTGGCGGCACTCGGGGTTGGTGATCAGGCGGTACACGGCCAGGACCAGGTTGTTGGCAACCAGGCTGTCGGCGGTAGAGAAGAATCCCAGGTTGCGCATGACGATGCGGCGCTCGTCTTCGCTGAGACCGTCCGTGGATTTCCACAGCGCGATGTCGGCGTTCATGTTCACTTCCTGGGGCATCCAGTGGTTGGCGCAACCATCCAGATACTTCTGCCAGGCCCAGTCGTACTTGAAGGGTACGAGCTGGTTGAGGTCGGCGCGGGCGTTGATCATCTGCTTGTCGCCGACTTCCACGCGTGCGGAGGTGCCTTCGAGCTCGTCCAGGCCTTCCTGGATGTCGAGGTCGTTCAGGGCTTTCTTGGCACGGGCGATGGCGTCGGAGTCATTGGCGTCGATGGCACGGGCTTCGAGGGCGGCGTTGCCACCGACCTGGTTGAGCTTGTCCAGGCTCATGTCGGCAGCGGCTTGTGCGGCAGACTGTTTCGGAGCGGCAGCTTCAGCGCCGTCTTCCTTGTCGAATTCATCCCAGCTCAGCATGGGTTGGCTCCTGCTAGAGGGCCGGCGTGAGAGCCGGCCTGTGTGGATAGTGGCTAATCGTCGGTGGCTCGCGGTGCACGCAGAGCGCTACGGCTGATTATTGCCAGGGCTGTGCCTGGCTTCGCGTTATCGGTGCCGGGTTGCAGCTACTGCAACCCGGCGCAAGCCCCTTACTGGCAGGCTTCGCAATCCGGCTCGTCGATGGCGCAGGCCTTCGGAACCGGAGCCGGGCCAGGGGAGGCCTGGGTGGCCGGCGCGGCAGCAGGTGCTGCGCTGAGGCCCTGGTCGCCACCACTGGACACGGCGTTGAGCTTGCCGGTGTTGATGGTGGACTTCTCGGTGCTGGTCGCGGCCAGGGCACGGAGGTAGTAGGTGGTTTTCAGGCCACGGTACCAGGCCATGCGGTAGGTCACGTCGAGCTTCTTGCCCGAGGCACCGGCGATGTACAGGTTCAGCGATTGCGCCTGGTCGATCCACTTCTGGCGACGGCTGGCGGCATCGACGATCCACTTGGTGTCGACTTCGAAGGCGGTGGCGTACAGGTCTTTCAGCTCTTGCGGGATGCGCTCGATCTGCTGCACGGAGCCGTCGTAGTACTTGAGGTCGTTGATCATCACCGAGTCCCACAGGCCGCGCGCCTTGAGGTCGCGAACCAGGTAGGGGTTGATCACGGTGAATTCGCCCGACAGGTTCGATTTCACGTACAGGTTCTGGTAGGTCGGCTCGATGGACTGCGATACGCCGGTGATGTTGGCGATGGTCGCGGTCGGCGCGATGGCCATGATGTTCGAGTTACGAATGCCTTTCTGTACGCGAGCCCGTACCGGTGCCCAGTCCAGGGTTTCGTTGAGGTCGACGTCGATGTACTTCTGGCCACGGGCCTCGATGAGGATCTGCTGGGAGTCCAGCGGCAGAATGCCCTTGCTCCACAGCGAACCCTGGAAGGTTTCGTAGGCGCCACGCTCGTCGGCCAGGTCACAGGAAGCCTGGATGGCGTAGTAGCTGACCGCTTCCATGGACTTGTCGGCGAACTCGACGGCAGCATCGGAGCCGTACGGGATGTGCTGCAGGTACAGCGCGTCCTGGAAGCCCATGATGCCCAGACCGACCGGGCGGTGCTTGAAGTTGGAGTTGCGCGCCTGGGGTACCGAGTAGTAGTTGATGTCGATGACGTTATCGAGCATGCGTACTGCGGTCTTCACGGTGCGCGCCAGCTTGGCGGTGTCCAGCTTGCCGTCGACGATGTGGTTCGGCAGGTTGACCGAGCCCAGGTTGCAGACGGCGATCTCGTCCTTGTTGGTGTTCAGGGTGATCTCGGTGCACAGGTTCGAGCTGTGTACCACGCCCACGTGCTGCTGCGGGCTGCGCAGGTTGCATGGGTCCTTGAAGGTCAGCCATGGGTGGCCGGTCTCGAACAGCATCGAGAGCATCTTGCGCCATAGATCCTTGGCCTGGATGGTCTTGAACAGTTTGACCTTGCCCGGGTACTCGGTCAGGGCTTCGTAGTACTCGTAGCGCTCTTCGAAGGCCTTGCCGGTCAGGTCGTGCAGGTCCGGCACTTCGCTTGGCGAGAACAGGGTCCACTTGCCGTCGTCGAAGACGCGCTTCATGAACAGGTCCGGGATCCAGTTGGCGGTGTTCATGTCGTGGGTACGACGACGGTCATCACCGGTGTTCTTGCGCAGCTCGATGAACTCTTCGATGTCCATGTGCCAGGTTTCCAGGTAGGCACACACGGCGCCTTTGCGCTTGCCGCCCTGGTTGACCGCTACGGCGGTGTCGTTGACCACCTTGAGGAACGGCACGACGCCCTGGGATTTGCCGTTGGTGCCCTTGATGTAGGCGCCCAGCGAGCGAACCGGGGTCCAGTCGTTGCCCAGGCCGCCGGCGAACTTGCTCAGCAGGGCGTTATCGCGGATGGCGTCGTAGATGCCGCCCAGGTCGTCCGGAACGGTGGTCAGGTAGCAGCTGGACAGCTGCGGACGCAGGGTGCCGGCGTTGAACAGGGTCGGCGTGGACGCCATGTAGTCGAACGAGGACAGCAGGTTGTAGAACTCGATGGCGCGGTCTTCGCGGTTCTTCGGCTCTTCGATGGCCAGGCCCATGGCCACGCGCATGAAGAACACCTGAGGCAGTTCGAAACGCACGCCATCCTTGTGGATGAAGTAACGGTCGTACAGGGTCTGCAGGCCCAGGTAGGTGAACTGCTGGTCGCGCTCGTGGTTGATCGCCTTGCCCAGTTTTTCCAGGTCGTAGGTTTTCAGTTTCGGGTCGAGCAGTTCGAACTCGATGCCGGCTTCGACGTAGGCGGGCAGGGCCTTGGCGTACAGCTCGGCCATCTCGTGGTGAGTGGCGCTGGCAGCGACGTTGAGGAAGCTCAGGCCTTCGGCGCGGATGTTGTCCATCAGCAGGCGGGCGGTGACGTAGCTGTAGTTCGGCTCGCGCTCGACCAGGGTACGGGAGGTCATCACCAGGGCGGTGTTGACGTCTTTCTGGGCAACGCCGTCGTAGAGGTTCTTCAGGGTTTCTTTCTGGATCAGCGCGCCGTCGACTTCCAGCAGGCCTTCGCAGGCTTCGGTGACGATGGTGTTGAGGCGGCCCATGTCCAGCGGCGCCAGGCTGCCGTCAGCCAGGGTCACGCGGATGCTCGGGTGCGGCTCGGCGATGCCGTCGGCAGCGTCGCTGGTCTTGCGCTTGTTGGCCTGGGCTTCGCGATAGATCACGTAGTCGCGGGCGACTTTCTGCTCGCCGGAGCGCATCAGGGCCAGTTCGACCTGATCCTGGATCTCTTCGATATGGATGGTGCCACCCGATGGCATGCGACGCTTGAAGGTCGCGGTGACCTGCTCGGTCAGGCGCGCAACGGTGTCATGGATACGCGACGAAGCAGCGGCGTTACCGCCTTCCACAGCGAGAAACGCCTTGGTGATCGCGACGGTGATCTTGTCACCGGTGTACGGCACCACGGTGCCGTTACGCTTGATCACACGCAGTTGGCCTGGTGCGGTTGCAGCCAGTGCCTGGGTGGCGTCATCACCCTGAGGCGTTTGCGCCTGAGGATTCTCGCGAGTGGTATCGGTATGCATGAAGGTCTCCATGATCAATGAAATTTTCGGGGCGAAGCGTTGTGCTGCTGATCGACGCGGTACCTGGTGTTCATCCAATCGACAAAGCCTGCGCCTGCACGAGGCTGGCAGCAGGGTGTTGCAAATAGGCGGTGGGACCTGTCGAGGCTTGTCTCGGCTGCGGTCGGTACTGTTTCGATGCCGGAACGCTTCATCCCTGGCGTTTACTGGTGCTTCCTGCTGCGTGTGGCCACTAGATGTAGTGGTGGCCGTTATGGGCGCAGCGTCTGGTGTTGCGTAAGGCACGAACGATAGGCTCGTTCGCGACCGTGGTATCTCGGTTTGCCGCGGCCCTGGCAAAAAGGGCTCTGGGGCATGGACTTTTTCAGCACATCTGTGCTTGGCCCGTTTTGGCCAGAAACCCAACATATAGGTGTCTGGCGAACTGGGGATACAAGATAGTGCGGTGTGGGCGCCAAGGCAAGCCCTTCGGCCTGTGGATAAATCTGTGGGTTATACCGGGGTAAGTGGCGCAAATGCCCATGGTTACTGGCGCTGCTGCCGAGTCGGTCGTTAATGCCGCAGGCAGTTTTTTTTCGGGCGGCGGCACGCACATTTCACCGCTTCACAGAAACACAAGATATGGGGTTATTTACGGAACTTAAGAGTCAACGTGCCATTACAGGGTAAGCGGCGGATTTTGGCCGCTTGGCCGTGACCGTTGGTCGTTCAAGGCAGGATCAGTGCGCGCTGCTTCAAGGCGCGTTTTTCGCCATCCGGCAATTCGTCCAGATCACCATAGGGCGCTGTGTACCAGCCACCATAGGTGGGGTTGGGCAGCAGGAACCAGCGCTGGCCGAACCACGCCTTGTAAGGCGCTGCCATCTGACGTTGAGCGCTCAGGCGATTGGGCGCGGCGATGAAGTCGCCATAGCTGTCGCCCACCATCAGCAGCACCCGCGCGCGCTCGCCGACCCAGTGGCGGCGGCAGGTCTTGTCCGAGCCCGCTTGCTGGCAATCGCCAATGGCCGTGCCAGCGGTGAGGATCTGCCTGGCGTCAGCGATGGGAAAGCCGGCCCGCTGCAGGTTGCGCAGGGTATCGGCTTCCTGCCCCGGTTCGCGGTTGGTCAGGTAGTAGGGGGTGATACCCAGCTGTGCAGCCGCCTGCATGAATGCCACCGAGCCGGGCAGGGCGCGGGCCTTGGCCTTCTCGACCCAGCGATACCATTCGGCGTAGTCGTAGGCGCCGCCGTCGACCACCGCCTTGGCGTTCACCGGGGTGTTGTCGAGCAGGGTTTCGTCGATGTCGACGATCAGCGCTGGCGGTAGGCCACTGAGGTCGCGCGGCGCCTGGGCGAGGGCATCCCACTGCGGGTCGGCCAATGCGGGCTGCAGCTGGCGGGTCGCGGCGGCGTAGATCTGCTGGTAGAGCACCTCGTGCTCGATGGCGGTCTGCGTCCACAACACGGCATCGAGCTGATCGTGGCCCTTGGGCGTGTGCTGGCAGCCGGTGAGCAGGCTTCCCAGCACGCAGACGGTCAATATCGATGCGGTGCCACGCATTTGGAGTGCTCCTTGGGCTTTGCGGGGATGGTTCATATGAAGCGGCTGTGACAAGGCGAAGCGGACATCGATGCCATACCTGTGGGAGCGGGCCATGCCCGTGATTTTTCGCGGGCATGGCCCGCTCCCACAGGTTGTTCTGCCGGTCAGAAATTCACCGTGGCAGACAAGCGCGCCGTACGCGGATCCCCCGGGAACAGATAGCCATCGCCCTGATAAGCGCCGGTGTCGCGCCAGTAGCGTTTGTCGAACAGGTTGTCGACGGTCAGGCGCAGCACCGTCTCATGGCCTTCGATGCGCGTGGTGTAGCGGCTACCCAGGTTGAATATCGTGTAGTCGCCGACCTTCACCGTGCCGCTCGGATCGGCGTACTTGCTGGCGCTGTACTGCAGGCCGCCGAGCAGTGACAGGCCCTGGATGCCGGGTATCCGATAGTCGGCGGCCAGGCTGGCGCGCACCCTGGGTACGTTGACCGCCTGGTGGCCTTCGTAGGCTTCGGTGCCGCTGTCGATGGCCCGGGCGCGGATCACCGCGGTGCTGGCCGACAGCTGCAGATCGCGGCTGGCCTGGCCGCTGGCGGAGAGCTCCAGGCCGATATTGCGTTGCTTGCCCTGCTGAACGTAGGTCCTGTCGCCATTGTCGTCGGGGCGGCTATATTGCAGCGCCTGGTCGATGCGAAACAGCGCCGCGCCCAGGCTCAGGCCCTGCCAGTCGCGCTTGAGACCGGCTTCCAGTTGGCGGGATGTGCTGGGCGCGAGTGTCTGGCCTTCGTTGGTGGTGAACCAGGGGGCCTCGCCGCCCAGGGACAGACCCTTGCTGTAGCTCAGGTACAGCGTGGTGTCGGCCTGGGGCTTATAAAGAAGCGCGGCGTTGGGCAGGAACTCGCTGCGCCGGGTGCGGCGGTCGGTGGCGCCGCTGCTGGTGAAGGCTTCCTCGATCAGGCGCACCTGCCGTCCGCCCAGCAACACCTGCCAGTGCTCATCGAAGCTGATGCGGTCGCTGAAGAACAGGCCGTATTGGCGGCTGTCCAGGCGGCGTTGCTTGGGGTTGAGCGGCAGGTCGGTGGGGATGAAGTCGGCTGGGTCTTCGTGGATATTGCCGGTGCCAATCCACTCATTGACCGAGCTGCGCCGGTCTACGGTGCGGCGCAGTGCGCTGCTGCCAATGGTCAGCTCATGGCCGATCGTACCGGTGGTGAAGGCGCCACTGAGGGTGGCCTGCAATTCATCATGCCGACGGGTGTCGTCCGGGCTGCGGTAATCATAGATATCGTAGCCACCCTCAGGGCTGAATTGGGTAAGCCAGTCGCTGCATCCCGAGGCTGGGCTGCAGCCATAAGGAAAGCTGCTGTAGTCGTCGATCACCACTTCGCTGCGCGAGGCATCGAGGGCGGCTTTCCAGTTGTCATCGAAGCGATATTCGAAACGCCCGCCGAGGTTTAGCGAATCGATGCCCACTGGTTTCCCCCAGCTCTGATGGCCCAGGCGCTTGTCCGGGTCGACCCCGCTGGGCACCTGGGTGCCGCCGAGCAACTGATAGCCTGCCACGGACGGCTGTTCGCGGGTCTGGTATTCGGCGTCCAGCTGCAAGGTGGCATCCGACGAGATTTTCCAGTCCAGCGCCAGGGAAATGAAGTCGCGCTTGCCGTCGGCATGTTCGACGAACGAACGGATATCCTCGTGGGCCAGGTTCAGACGCAGGCCCAGCTCCTGCTCGCTGCCGAACCAGTGGCCAAGGTCGGCGGCCAGGTAGCGCTCGCCATCCTGGTTGCTGGCCATGCTCAGCGAGCGCACGTTCTCGGCGCGCTTGGTCACGTAGTTGATCAGCCCGCCCGGCTCGGTCACGCCGCTCTGCAGGGCGGACAGCCCCTTGAGCAGCTCCACCTGCTGCTTGTTCTCCAGCGCCATGTTCTGCTCGCCCACCACGCTGCGGCCGTTGACCCGGTAGCTGTTGGCGGCGTTGAGGGAGAAGCCGCGCACCACGAAGTTCTCGTAGTAGCCGATGGGCGCGTAGGCCTCGCCCACCGAGGCGTCGTTCTTCAGCACGTCGCTGAGCAGGCGCGCCTGCTGGTCGTCGATCAACTGGCGGCTGACCACTGATACCGAGGCCGGCGTGTCGAGCAGTTCGGCTTCACCGAAGCCGCCCACTGCGGCGCTGCGCGCCCGGTAACCGTCGTCAGCCTGTTCCTCGATGGTGGTGGCATCGAGCACCACGGCCGACTCGGCGGCCCAGCAGAGTGCCGGGCTCAGCGCCAGGGCGAGCAGGCTCGGGGCAAAGCGCGGGCAGGGCAGGGCCATGCAAACTCCTTGGTTGCAGCGGTGAGCGGTTGACTATCCGGGATGCGCACGATTTATCGGCTGCGTGGCAGCCATCGCTTGGCGGGGCGGGATTGTCGCCTATCGGGGCGGCGGTTGCCATGGCGGATCTGGCAATCCGTCAGCCTTAGGCTGGCGTCGAGCGCAACATGCCCAGCAGCCAACCCCGGGTTTCGCTGCGCTCTACCCAGGCTACGGAAAGAGTCGGCTACTCAGAAGGGTGCAGGGCACTCGAAACGCAGGCGTTCGCCGCTTTGCGGGTGGGTGAGGCTGAGCATGCTGGCGTGCAGGCACAGGCGCGGGTAGGCCGCCAGGGCTTGTTCGTGTGCATACAGGCCGTCGCCGAGCAGCGGGTGACCGATGGAGAGCATATGCACGCGCAGTTGGTGCGAGCGGCCAGTGATTGGCGTCAGCTCGACGCGGCTGTGCTCGGCATGGCGTTCGAGTACGCGCCAGAAGGTCAGGGCGTGCTTGCCCTGTTCATGGTCGACCACGTGGCGAGGTTTGGTGGGTGGGTCGTAGCGCAGGGGCAGGTCGATGCTGCCGCTGTCGCCTTCGGGCGAGCCCCAGCACAGGGCCGTGTAGGCCTTTTCGGTTTCCCGGTCGTGGAACTGGCGCGACAGCTCGCGGTGGCTGTCGGCATCGCGGGCCAGCACGATCAGCCCCGAGGTTTCCCAATCCAGGCGATGCACGATGCGCGCCTCGGGGTAGCCGTTTTCCTGCAGGCGGGTGACCAGGCAATCCTTGTTGTCCTCGGCGCGGCCGGGCACCGAGAGCAGCAGGGTGGGCTTGTTGATCACCAGCAGGGCGGCATCCTGGTGGACGATTTCGATTTGGCTGAGCGGCATGGGCGTTCTTTGGTTGAGCGATAAAAACGAAAGGCGGCCATCGAGGCCGCCAGTCTTGGAGCTGATTGTCGCATCGGTCGATGTCGTTTCCGGCATCGCCTGGTGGGTTACGCAGCGCGTTGAGTCTGGTTGTGACGCGAATGTCACCACCAGGCGCTGCTAACCCACCCCTACGGTATGCGGATCAACGATCCGGCAGGGTGATGTTCAATTCCAGAATCGAGCAGCTACCCTGGTTTTCCAGGGCGACCTGCACCTGGTCCGAGTCGATGGCGACGTACTTGCGGATCACTTCAACCAGCTCCTGCTGCAGGGCAGGCAGGTAGTCGGGCTGAGTGCGCTGGCCACGTTCGTGGGCAACGATGATCTGCAGGCGCTCTTTGGCGATGGAGGCTGTGGTTTCCTTCTTGCGCGAACGCAAGAAGTCGAAAATATTCATTCGCGACCTCCGAACAGGCGTTGCAGGAAGCCCTGCTTTTTCACATCAAGGAAACGGTGCGCCACTTCCTTGCCGAGCAGGCGATCGACGGCGTCGCTGTACGCCTGGCCGGCGTCGCTCTGGTCATCGAGGATCACCGGTACGCCCTGGTTGGAGGCCTTGAGCACCGCCTGGGATTCGGGGATCACGCCGAGCAGGCGGATGGCGAGGATTTCCTCGACGTCTTCCACGCCGAGCATTTCGCCCTTGGTGACGCGCTCCGGGTTGTAGCGGGTCAGCAGCAGGTGTTCCTTGATCGGGTCGCCGCCCTGTTCGGCACGCCGCGATTTGCTGGCCAGCAGGCCCAGCATACGGTCGGAGTCACGTACCGAGGACACTTCCGGGTTGGTGACCACGATGGCTTCGTCAGCGAAGTACATGGCCAGGTGGGCGCCTTTCTCGATACCGGCCGGCGAGTCGCAGACGACGTATTCGAAATTCTCGCGCAGTTCGTTGATGACCTTCTCGACGCCTTCCTGAGTCAGCGCGTCCTTGTCACGGGTCTGGCTGGCAGCCAGCACGAAGAGGTTCTCGAGGCGTTTGTCTTTGATCAGTGCCTGGGTGAGGCTGGCTTCGCCGTTGACGACGTTGACGAAGTCGTACACCACGCGGCGTTCGCAGCCCATGATCAGGTCGAGGTTACGCAGGCCGACGTCGAAGTCGACGATGACGGTCTTGTGGCCGCGCAAGGCGAGGCCGGTACCGATGGCAGCGCTGGTGGTGGTTTTACCGACGCCACCTTTGCCGGAAGTGACTACGAGGATCTTGGCCAAGGTGATTCACCCTAAAAATGAATAAAAGCAGGAGCCTGCCGCGGTTGGCGGTCTGTCGAAAGAATCGCTACGGCGGGGCATTGCTACGAACGGGCGGTATATCCGCTGGTAGATGCTTGCCGGTGATTGTTTTGACAGCCCGCCCAGAGGCGTTCAAGGGCCCTGTGTGACAGTTAAAAGTGCCGGGCAGTATCCGTTAAAGACGGGTGATGTTCAACACGTCGCCCGTCAGGCTGACTTGCACCGCGCGGCCCCAGTTCGGGTCGCGGCGCAGGTCCTCGGCAACCTTGTACTGGCCGGCGATGGAGAGCAATTCGGCGCCCATCTGCTGGCAGAAAATCCGCGCTTGCCGGTTGCCCTTGACGCCGGCCAATGCCCGACCACGCATTGGGGCGTAGACATGGATGTTGCCATCGGCGAGAAGTTCCGCGCCGGCACTCACCGGCGCCAGTACCACCAGGTCGCAGCCCTGGGCGTAGATCTGTTGACCGCCGCGCACCGGGGCAGTGATCACCCGGGTCGGCTTGACTTCGGGTTCCACCGGCTTGGGCGGTTCGACCGGTTTGGGGGCGGGATCGATGACCCGCTCGCGGGCACCGGAGGGCGGCAGCACCGGCAGGTCCAGGGCGTTGGCGGCAGCGATGTCCTCCTCGCGGCTGGCGCGCACCGCCAGGGTGCGCAGGCCGTGCTTGCGGCACAGGGCCATCAGCTCGCCGAGGTCGAGGTCGCCTTCTCCATGGGGCAACTTGTCCAGGGCCAGCACCAGCGGCGTGTTGCTGAAGAAGTTGGGCGCCTGGGCAACCTTCTCCGCGAGTTGCAGGTCGAGGCGGGAGAGGTCGTTGTGCGCCAGCTCCATCACGGTGATGGCCAGCATGCTGCCTTTGAGCTGGAACACGGGGTCTTGGTCGAGGAGATCAGCTTGGCTCATGGTCTGCCTGATGGCCCTTGAAAAATTAGCGGGACTTATAACGAGAACGGCGGCGGGGCTCAAGGATAAATGTCGCAGCGGCTGCCGTCGCCAGGCTTGCAGTGACACGCTGGCGAGCCATTGGTGCCCTGGCTGCCCGCACGACTCGCATCGGTTGTGCAGCGCCAAGCGTGCGCGCTATGTTGGCGACCCTTTTTCAGGCGAATGATCGAGTACCTTTCGGCTCCATGATAAATAGCGCTTGCGTACAGATAACCCAGGCCACGAGCGAGGATATCGACGAGGCGATTCGCTTCGTGATGGCCGCACGCGCGGAAATTTTCCCGATGCTCGACAGCACGGTGCTGCCGGCCGACCTGCAGCGCTTTGCCCAGGTGTATGTGCAGGGCGAGGCGGGCGCATTCTGGCTGGCGCGCTGCGCGGGGGAGATTGTCGCCGCCGTCGGCTACCTGCCCTACGACCACCGTTTCGCCCAGTTCGATTACCAGGGCGTAACCACGGTGGAAATCGTGCGTCTGTTCGTGGCACCTGCCTTCAGGCGCTCCGGCCTGGCTGCCAGGCTGTGCAGCGAGTTGCGCGAGCACGCCATCAGCCAGGGCGTGGAGGTGCTTTACCTGCATACGCATCCGTTTCTGCCGGGTGCGATCCGCTTCTGGGAAACCCAGGGTTTCGTCGTCATCGACACCGAACCTGACCCCGTGTGGCAGACGACGCATATGCAATACCTGCTGACCGACTTGAGCGAGAGTCACTGCCAGTCACGCCTGGAGAACCGTTGATGGACAAACTGCTGGCCTTGCAAGCCTTTGTGGAAACCGTGCGCACGGGTGGGTTTTCTGCCGCCGGTCGTTCGCTGGGTGTGGCGACCTCCTCGGTGACGCGGCTGGTCAGTAGCCTGGAGGCGGAGCTGCAGAGCGTGCTGCTCAACCGCAGTACCCGCCAGGTTGGCGTGACCGAGGCCGGGCAAGCCTACTTCGAGCGTGCCGTGGCGATTCTCGAGGCGCTGGCGGAGGCCGATGCGGCGGTGTGCGACGCCGGCAGCCAGGCGCGCGGTCGGCTGAATGTCAGCGTACCGGTGGAGTTCGGGCGGCGGCTCATCGCCCCGCACCTGGGGCGTTTGCTCGAGCGACACCCGCAACTCGAGGTGAACCTGCGCCTGAGCGACGACGTGGTGGACCTGCTCGGTGAGCGCGTCGATGTCGCCGTGCGCCTGGGTAGCACGCTGGTCAGCGACGACGTGGTCAGTCTCGGGGTCGGCGAATTCCAGCGTTGGCTGGTGGCCAGCCCGGTTTACCTGGCGCGCAACGAGCCGGTCGATGCGCCGCAGGCGTTGCTGGCGCATGAGTGCCTGCGCTTCGATTACGGCACGGCCAGCCAACGCTGGCAGTTCACTGCCGCGGGCGACACTCAGCAGGTGGCGGTGCGCGGCCGGTTGCAGAGCAATAATGCCGACGTGCTGCGCGAAGCGGCATTGGCCGGGCAGGGCGTGGCGCTGTTGGCCGACTGGCTGGTGCGTGACGATGTCGCCGAGGGTCGACTGCTGCGGTTGCTCGAGCCTTACGACATCAGCCCGGGCTCGGCGAGCGGCGCCATCAACGTGCTCTACCTGCCCAATCAGCGTGGTTCGCGGCGGGTGGCCGCGTTCGTCGAGTTTTTACGTGAGCTGCTCGCGGGCTGAAACCCTGCTGCGTTCGACCTGACGCAACGCTGCGTTGCGTGGCCGGTGGATTCTCCGCCCGCGCCGGGGCTCGTAACCTTGTTCCACCCAGGCAGCCAGCCTCTTGCTGGTCACGCCATGGCATCGGCGGGCATCCCACCCGTTTCCTGTTCCGACGAGCCGCCGTGCAGGTCGGCTTATCGCGAGGTAATCATGAGCACATCCACGTCCAACCGGTCGCACAGCCTCTCGCCAGCGCTGGTGCTGCTGTTCGCCTTCTGCTGCGGCGCCATCGTCGCCAACCTCTACTACGCCCAGCCAATCGTCGAGCTGATCGCGCCCGCTGTCGGGCTGTCGATGCATCAGGCCAGCCTGATCGTCTCGCTGACCCAGATCGGCTATGCCGTCGGCCTGCTGTTTCTGGTGCCATTGGCCGACCTGCTGGAGAGTCGCCGGCTGATGCTGCTGACCACCCTGGCGGCGATGGTCTGCCTGCTGGCAGCGGGGTTTTCCACGTCGCCGGGGCTGTTTCTTGGCCTGTCGCTGCTGGTCGGCTTGAGTTCGGTGTCAGTGCAGATGCTGATTCCCCTGGCTGCTCACCTGGCACCGGAAGCGACCCGTGGCCGCGTGGTGGGCAACATCATGGCTGGCCTGCTGCTGGGCATCTTGCTGGCGCGGCCGGTGGCCAGCCTGATCGCCGAGTATTTCGGCTGGCGGGCGGTGTACTTCTCGGCAGCAGCGATGATGCTGGGCATCGTGGTGGTGATCGCCACCACCATTCCCCGCCATGCACCGGATAACCGCGGCCATTACGGGCAGCTGCTGCTGTCGTTGTTCAGCCTGCTGCGCCGCTACTCGACGCTGCGTCAGCGGGCGCTGTATCAGGGCCTGATGTTCGCCTCGTTCAGCCTGTTCTGGACGGTGGCGCCGATGGAGCTGGTGCGTCATTACGGCTTCACCCAGACCCACGTCGCGTTGTTCGCCCTGGTCGGCGCCATTGGTGCCATCGCCGCGCCGATTGCCGGGCGCCTGGCCGATGCCGGCCATACCCGCCGCGCCACGCTGGTGGCGCTGGTGCTGGCACCGCTGGCCTTCGCCCTGACCCTGGCCAGCCCGCTGGCAGGTGTGGTCGGCCTGGTGCTGTGCGCGGTGTTGCTGGACTTCGCGGTGCAACTGAACATGGTGCTCGGCCAGCGCGAGGTCTATGCCCTGGAGCAGAACAGCAAGGCGCGGCTCAATGCGCTGTACATGACCAGCATCTTCATCGGCGGCGCCAGCGGGTCGGCCATCGCCAGCCCGATCTACGAGAACTTCGGCTGGCAGGGCGCGGCACTGGCTGGCGGTGCGTTTCCCGCGCTGGCGCTGCTTCTGGCCTTGTGGTTGGGGCGCAGGGCCGTCGGCGAACAGCGCCTGGCCGCTGGTAAATAAGTCACCTGGGTGGCGCGCTGGCACGCCGTTTCGATCGGCCAATCTGCCGGGGGCTGAGGAACCCGACTGCTTCGGTGCGGTCTTTCAGCAGTCGGCCAAACCGGTGCCAAGCATGGCGTTGCGCCACTTTCGCGCCCCTTGCACACCGGTACAACAATTCGCCTGGTCGACATTCGCGCGCTGCGTCGCATTGTGTTCCACCGCCGAGTGAAGATGGTTTTTATGTCCCTAGCCCGCCCTTTTTCTGCATCCTTTTCCCTGCCGCAGCTCCGTGTGCTGGGGGCCTCCGTTCTATCCGGCCTGCTGCTGATCGGCGCGCCGGCCCATGCCCAACAGGCCAGCGACAACGTGCGCTGGGTCAGTGACAGCCTCAATACCTACGTGCGCAGCGGCCCGACCGAGGGCTATCGCATCGTCGGCACCCTGAGTTCCGGCACCCGCGTGCAATTGCTGCGCACCCAGGGCGACTACAGCCAGGTGCGTGGCGAGAACGGTGACGCGGTGTGGATCCCCAACAGTGACCTGCAGGAGGTGCCCGGCCAGGCCGAGCGGCTGCCGGCGCTCGAGCAGAAGGTGACCGAGCTGAGCACCGAGCTCAAGAACATCAACGAAACCTGGGAAACCCGTGTGCAGGGCATGCAGGAGACGCTGGATACTCGCAAGAAACTGATCGATGAACTCGAAGCCAACCGCAGCGCCCTGGATATCGAACTGAATCAGGCGCGCTCCGAGCTGCGTGAAGCTCAGGCGCAACTGGGCAGCGAGCAGAAGCAGGTGTTGATGCGCTACATGGTCTACGGCGGCAGCATCGCCGGTGTCGGCTTGCTGGCGGGGTTGATCCTGCCGACCATGTTCCGCCTGCGCCGCAAGCGTAACGATCAGTGGGTTTGAGTTAGTCGAGTTTTAGCGCTTCGCCTGTGCTTAATGCGGGCGAACGACGTGCTCTCCATGTGGGAGCGGGCCATGCCCGCGAAGGCAGTTGCAGCGACTCGGTACTGCCTGTTCAGATAGCTGTGGCAGCTTTAAAGATGGGAGTTCGCGCGCATGGCGCGCTCCCACATTCTTTGCATATCCCACATTCCCAATAACTTTCAATTCAGTGAAAGTTCGGCTGCTTATCGCCATTTGAGCAAATCCGGCCTTCAAACTATCTCCGCCGCCACCGCTGTACGGATCGCTTCAAGCAGCATCATGCAGGCCGGGTTGTCGTTGTTGCTGCGCCAGGTCAGGTGCAGCTCGCTCTGAATCCCTTCGCCCAGATCGATCTCGCGAAAGGTCACCTCCTTGAACACCACGTTGGTGGCGCAGCGCGGCACCAGGGCCAGGCCCATGCCGGCGTTGACGAGGGCCAGGATGGTCAGCGAGGAACCCAGCCATTGCACGTATTCGGGCGCCACGCCGGCCGAGCGGAACATGCCGGTCAGCAGTTCGTTGAACGGTGGGTAGGCGGCATGGGAGTACATCAGAAAGGGCGCGCCATCCAGGCTCCTGACGCCAATCTGCTCAACCTTGGCCAGCGGGTGCCCGCTGGGAATGGCCAGCACGAACGGCTCGCGCACCAGGCACTCGTTTTCGTAACCGGCCTGCAGCAACGGCTGGCGCACGATGCCCAGGTCGATCCGCCGGGTACGTAACGCCTCGTGCTGCTGATGAGTGTTCATCTCGCTCAGGGAAATCTTCACCTGGGGCTGATTGAGCCGGGCCTCGGCGATCACCCTGGGCAGGAATTCGTACACCGCACTGCCCACGAAACTGATGCTCACCGAACCGATATCGCCTGCCGCGAAGCGTCGTGCCGAGGCGGCTGCCTGGTGGGCGCGCTCCAGCAGGTGCTGGGCTTCGATGAAAAAGGCTCGGCCTGCAGCAGTCAGCGCAACGCTGCGAGTGCTGCGCGTGAACAGCTCCACACCAAGGCTGTGTTCGAGCAACTGGATCTGCCGGCTCAGCGGTGGCTGGGTCATGTTCAGCCGTTCGGCGGCGCGTCGAAAGTTGAGTTCGGTGGCGACGGTGGTGAAGCAGCGCAGCTGGGCGAGCTCGAACATTGATCTAATCCAGGTATCAATCGAATACCAATCTAGATTAGACGGGATCAATGCCCGCGTACATGATCGGCGTATCCCATAAAAACAATCATCGGGAGTCGCCCCAAGTGAATAACGTCCAGAGTTCCGCCGACCCGCAGGTTGTCGCCCGCGCGGTTTCGAAAGTGAAACGCCACGTGCTGCCGCTGTTCGTGGTCATGTTCATCGTCAACTACATCGACCGGGTGAATATCGGATTCGTCCGCAGTCACCTGGAAACCGATCTGGGTATTGGCGCCGCCGCTTATGGCCTGGGTGCCGGCCTGTTCTTCATCGGCTACGCGATGTTCGAAGTACCCTCGAACATGCTGCTGCAGCGCTACGGCGCCAAGGTGTGGCTGACCCGCATCATGTTCACCTGGGGCATCGTCGCCACCGCGATGGCCTTCGTGCCCAATGAAACCTGGTTCTACATCCTGCGCTTTTTGCTCGGCGTCGCCGAGGCCGGGTTCTTCCCGGGCGTGGTGTATTACTTCACCAAGTGGCTGCCGGCCGGTGAGCGCGGCAAGGCCATGGCCATCTTCCTCAGTGGCTCGGCCATTGCGTCGATCATCTCGGGGCCGCTGTCGGGCGCCTTGCTGCAGATCGACGGCCTGGGCATGAAGGGCTGGCAGTGGATGTTCTTCATCGAGGGCATGTTCTCGGTAGTGCTCTGCGCTTTCGTGTGGTTCTGGCTGGATTCGCTGCCCAAGGACGCCAAATGGCTGACCCGCGAGGAAAGCCAGGCGCTGACCGACTGCATCGATGAAGAGCAGCGTCAGCGCCAGCTGGCAGCGGGGGAGACCGGTACGGTCAAGCACTCGGTGTTCAAGCTCTTGCGTGACCCGCAGATCATGCTGTTCTGCTTCCTGTACTTCTCGATCTCGCTGACCATTTACGGCTGCACCTTCTGGCTGCCAAGCATCATTCGCAAGATGGGCGAAATGGGGGATTTCGAGGTCGGCCTGTTCAACTCGGTCCCATGGATCATCTCGGTGGCGGCAATGTATGCCTTCGCCGCCCTGGCAGCGCGCTACAAGTGGCAGCAGGCATGGGCCTCGGCAGCGTTCGTGATCGCCGCATTCGGGCTGTTCATGTCCACCACTGGCGGGCCGATCTTCTCGTTCATCGCCATCTGCTTCGCGGCCATCGGCTTCAAGGCAGCGTCTTCGCTGTTCTGGCCGATTCCCCAGGCGTATCTGGATGCGCGCATCGCGGCGGCGGTGATCGCCCTGATCAACTCGGTGGGCAGTCTGGGCGGCTTCGTGGCCCCGGCCACCTTCGGTTACCTGGAAGAGCACACCGGCTCCATCGAAGGCGGCCTGATCGGCCTGGCCGCGGTCTCGCTGGTCGCCGGCATCCTGGTGTTCATGACCAAGACCAGTAAAGGCGCCAAGGGTAGTGGCAATGGCGTGAGCCCCAAGCCGGCCGTATCTCCAGCCTGAAACGCACAGGCGCTGGTCCGGCCAGCGCCGCAACTCTGTCAGCACAAGGAATTTGAATGATGAGGATCAAACACGTACGCGTAACGCCGATTGCGTTCCGTGACGCCCCCTTGCTCAACGCCAGTGGCATCCACGAGCCCTACGCCCTGCGTTCGATCATCGAAGTGGAAAGCGACAACGGCTACATCGGCCTCGGCGAGAGCTACGGCGATGCACCGGTGCTCAGCGTGCTGCAGGCCATGCAGGCGTCACTCGTTGGCCTGGACCCGTTCGACCTCAACGGCCTGCGTGCCCGCGTGGTGAACACCGTCGCTGCGCTGAAACCCGGCACCGCTGGCGCCGAGCTGGCGCCGGGCTCGCACCCCAGCAAGCAGGTGGCCAATGCCTACTCGGCGTTCGAGGTGGCCTTTCTCGATTTGCAAGCGCGCTCGCTGGGCATGCCGCTGGTCGACCTGCTCGGCGGTGCGGTGCGCGATGAAGTGCCGTTCAGCGCCTACCTGTTCCTCAAGTACGCCGAGCATGTGGGTTCGCCCTACAAGCCGGATCGCTGGGGGGAGGGCATCAGCCCCGAGCAGATCGTCGCCCAGGCGCGCACCATGATCGAGGAAAACGGCTTCAAGAGCATCAAGCTCAAGGCCGGCACCCTGCTCGGCCCGGAACATGAAGTAGCCTGCATCAAGGCGCTGCGTCAGGCGTTCCCGGGCACGCCGCTGCGTATCGACCCGAACGGCAACTGGTCGGTGGAAACCTCGCTGCGCATGGCCGAGCGGATGGGCGATGACCTGCAATATTACGAAGACCCGTGCCCGGGGCTGGAAGGCATGGCCGAGGTGCACAAGCGCACCGGTATCCCGTTGGCGACCAATATGGTGGTTACCGATTTCGACGAGTTCCGCCGCAGTGTGGCGCTGAACAGCGTGCAGATCGTGCTGGCCGACCACCATTACTGGGGCGGCCTGCGTGACACGCAGATCCTGGCGCGCATGTGCGATACCTTCGGCCTGGGCGTGTCCATGCACTCCAACTCGCACCTGGGCATCAGCCTGATGGCCATGACCCATGTGGCGGCCGCGGTGCCGAACCTGTCCTACGCCTGTGATACCCACTACCCGTGGCAGGAGCCGGACGAGGAAGTGATCAGGGGCGGCAAGCTGCCTATCGTCGATGGCTGCGTGAAGGTCACCCGCACCCCTGGCCTGGGCGTCGAGCTGGATTACGAGCAACTCGCCAAGCTCAATGACCAGTACCTGACCTGTGGCATCCGCTCGCGCAACGACGTGACCCAGATGCAGAAGTACGACCCGAGCTGGAAAGCGCTCAAACCGCGCTTCTGAGCCAGCACCTGCCGAGGCGACCGCCCATGGCCGCCTCGATCCTGGCTTACACCCGGCTCAACAATTCCAGCGCCGCGCGGCTTTCTATTACCTGCGCGTATTCGTCGTGCAGGTTGGCCAGGGCCATGGCATGCACCTCGTCGGCACTGCGCAGCACGCCGTTGTAGTCGGTCTTGGCGAAGGTATAGCAGCCATCGGCCACCACGTGGGTGCTGAAGCCCAGGTTACCCGCCGTGCGTGCGGTCGCTTCCACTGAATTGTTGGTGCTGACACCGACGATCACCAGCGACTGGATATCCCGCACGCGCAGCCAGCGCTCCAATCCTGAGTTGATGAACGCATCCGGCACGTTCTTCTCGACAACATGCTCACTTGGCAGAGGCAGCAGCGCGGGCTGAAATTCCGCGCAGGCCTGGCCTGGTGCGAACAACGAGTCTGTTGAGCGGGATATATGGCGTACATGTACCACCGTCGCACCGGCCAGCCGCCATGCCTGCAGGAGTTCGCCAATGCGCGCCGGGGCCTTGGGATTGTTGCGCTCTCCAGCTGCTGGCTCGAGCATGCCGCGCTGCATGTCGATGATGATCAGGGCGGGTTGGATCATGGTGATGCCTTATGTCGGGTGGAAGGGCACTTCTGGGGATTTTCTCTATCTATAAGGTTAATCCCCATCTCCCCTCAGTATTGCATCTTGCACGACCAGAATCTGGCTACCGTGCAGGATGCATAGTTCAATTATTTTTTCCCAATAAATAGTTCTTTTAAATCAATGCCTTAGTTTTTCTCAATAGCTGGCATGCACCCTGCAATATCCCTCTCATAAGGAACACCACTCAGAGGGTACGAGCCATGCAATACGCCATCCAGCATCTGATCGAGAATCTCCCGGATCACGTCGTCGATTTCAAAAAACGCCCGGATGGGATGTTGCTGATGACATTGCGCAAAGACGATGAAGTGGTTTTCGTGAAGGCCATTGATCGTCAGACCGTTTTCTGTGAAACCCGCGTTGAAGCGCTGTTGCACGAGATCATGCGCGACAGCAAGCTGGTCAGCGGTGAAATCAACTGGAAGGGGCAGGGTGCCCAGTGGATCGATCGCAGCCTGCCAACCTTTACCGGTGCGCCAATCAACCCGACTGCCGCCAAGATGATGTGGGCCCGTCGTGGCCGCGATGGCAGCTATCGCGCTACCGCCTGACTTCAGTCGACCGGCTCGGAAAAGCCCCGCCTAGGCGGGGCTTTTTCATGCTCGCGTGGCAGGGCTTTGCGCTCGATTGACCTGTGGCACAAGCGAATCTGGCGGCGTCAGGGTGCGCGAATGATCCTCGCGGCTAGCCGCTGCGGCAGCTCTATGGTCGGGGGGGCAGCATCCTCGCAAGGCATCTGGCTGAGCAGGTGAGGGAGGCAGTCGAGACGCGCCTTCTCCTTTGTCAGCCGGCTGCAGCTGGTGGGCGGCGCAGCAAAGGATAGTCGCAAGTTGTTACCCGGCAATTACACCCATCGGCGCCACCGCACGCCCTGCCAGCAAGCGATTGGCGCCGCTCTGACGCCTCCTGACAAGGTCGCAAGAGCCGATGTGCTAGCTATCTGCCAGGCGCTGTCACAAAAACTTCATGGAATTGCTGCAAAGTGCGGGCTCCCTCTCACAAGGAGTCTCCCAATGAAAAAGCTAATCAAGTCTGCCGCCATCGCCTTCACGGTTTCTCTTTGTGCCACTTCGGTGTCTTTTGCTGCAGAAAGCGTGCGACTGACCGGCTCCGGTGCCAGCTTTCCTGCACCGATCTACCTGACTTGGTTCAAGGATTTCAGCAAGAACACCCCCGGTGTCACCGTTGACTACCAATCCAAGGGGAGCGGTGCTGGTGTACAGGATTTTCTGAACAAGACCGTCGACTTCGCCGCCAGTGACTCGGCGATGTCTGACGCAGATATCGCCAAGGTTGCCGAAGGCGTGCAGCTGCTGCCGATGACTGCGGGCGAAATCGTTCTGGCCTACAACCTGCCAGGCAACCCGAAGGGCGTTAAATTGCCGCGCGACGTGTATTCGAACATCTTCCTGGGCAAGATCACCAAGTGGAACGATCCGCAGATCGTCGCTGCCAACCCTGAGCTGAAATTGCCCGACCTGCCGATCACCGTTGTTGTCCGCGCAGACTCCAGCGGCACCACGGCGGTATTCACCAAGCACCTGTCGGCCATCAACGCCGATTTCAAGAAAGAGCTGGGCGAGGGCAACACCGTCAACTGGCCTGGCAGCGACAAGTTCATCAAGTCGCCGAAAAACGATGGCGTAACCGCTACCGTTCGCCAGACCCCGGGCTCCATCGGCTACATCGAGTACGGCTTCGCCAAGCTGGCCAAGGTCGACTTCGCCGTGCTGGAGAACAAGGCCGGTCAGTACGTCGTGCCGAACGCGGAAAGCGGTGCCGAAGCGCTCGCCGCCGTGAAGATGCCGGAAAACCTGGTGGCCTGGCTGCCGGATCCGGACGGTGCCAAGTCCTACCCGATCACCACCTACACCTGGATGATCTTCCGCAAGGACAACGGCAACCCGGCCAAGGCCAAAGCCCTGCGTGACATGGTCGAGTACAGCCTGACCGAAGGTCAGAAAATCGCTGACTCGATGGGCTACATCCCGCTGCCGCAATCGGTCATCGATCAGGTTCGCAAAGCATCTGCCAACATCCAGTAATGCCCGCACGAACTCTGCGGCGTGGGTGGTTCACCACGCAGCAGAGCTCTGCATATGCGTCGGAATTAGCCTATGACCAGCCCTTTCGTTGTTCCAGACAATCCTGATTCTGCTTGTCAGCCGCCTTCTACGAAGGATTTTCTGGTTGACCGCACCTTTCGCGCGCTTTCCCGAGTGGGCGTGATTCTGATTCTGGCCGTGGTCTTCGCCCTGGTTTTCGAGGTCGGTAGCAAGGCATTGCCAGGCATGCAGGCGTATGGTTTCGATGTGCTGTTGGGCACCGTCTGGGATGTCAATCAGAACAAGTACGGCATTCTTCCGGCCATTTGGGGCACGCTGTACAGCGCCTTTATCGCTCTGTTGATCGCTGGGTTCTTCGGCATCAGCATGGCCATCTTCCTGACCCAGGATTTTCTGCCGGCCAAGCTCGCCGCGGTGTTTCGCACCATCGTCGAGCTGTTGGCGGCCATCCCCAGCGTCGTTTACGGCCTGTGGGGTATCTACGTAGTGATCCCGGCCATCCGGCCGCTGACCACCTGGCTGCATAGCGAACTTAGCTGGATCCCTTTTTTCGGCTCTTCGTTGAGCGGCCCAGGGCTACTGCCTGCCGCGCTGGTGCTGGCGATCATGATTCTGCCAACCATCGCGGCGGTGTCCCAGGATGCGCTTGCGAGCGTACCGATGAAGACCAAGCAGGCCGCCTATGGCATGGGCACCACCCACTGGGAGGCGATTCTCAAGGTGATGGTGCCGTCCGCGGCCACCGGCATCTTTGGCTCTCTGGTGCTCGGCCTTGGCCGCGCGCTGGGTGAAACCATGGCACTGGCCATGTTGGTGGGTAACGCCAACAACATTTCCCTGTCGCTGTTCGCCCCGGCCAACACCCTGGCAGCGCTGCTGGCCCTGAACTTCCCGGAAGCAGGGCCGCGCGAGGTCGAGGTGCTGATGTACGCCGCACTGGTGCTGATGCTGATCACCCTGATCGTCAACATCATCGGCTCGATGCTGATGGTCTACGCCCAGCGGGGCAATAAATGATGACTGACCTGACTGCTCCTACCGCCGAAATGCCGAGCCTGCAGCGCCGCTTCGAGGGCCGCGCGCTGCGCAGCCTGATGTTGACCAGCGTGGTCTGGATCGTTGCGTTGCTGGCCAGTGTGCCGCTGCTCTCCGTGCTCTACATGTTGATCACCCGCGGCGGCGCGCGCATCAGCCTGGAAGTGTTCACCGAACTGCCACCTACTGGTTTCGAGACCGGTGGCGGCTTTGGCAACGCCATGGCAGGCACCTTCGTGATGGTCGGCATCGCTGCTGCCATCGCCGTGCCGGTCGGCATTCTGGCGGCGATTTTCCTGGCCGAGCTGGGGCCACATAGCCGGCTCGCCAATGTCGCGCGCTTCGCTGCCAAGATGCTCACCGGGCTGCCATCGATTCTCGCCGGGGTGTTCGCCTATGCGCTGGTGGTGGTCACCACCGGTACCTACTCGGCACCGGCTGGCGGCGTGGCACTGGCGGTATTGATGCTGCCCATCGTGGTGCTGACCGCCGAAGAAGCGATGAAAATGGTGCCCAAGGTCATGAAGGACGCCGCCTACGGTATGGGCTGCACCCGCTCTCAGGTGGTCTGGAAGATCATTCTGCCCACCGGCCTGCCGGCGATCCTGACCGGCGTGATGCTGGCTGTGGCCCGCGCCGCTGGCGAAACCGCCCCCTTGTTGTTTACCGCGTTGTTCAGCAACTACTGGATCTACCACGACGGCGAACTGGCCGTGATGAATCCCACGGCATCGCTTGCCGTACTCATCTACAACTTCTCCGGCATGCCGTTCGACAATCAGCTTGAACTCGCCTGGGCCGCCTCGCTGGTCCTGGTGCTGATCGTGCTCATGGTGAATGTGATCAGCCGTATTTTCGGCAAGCCCAAGTATTGAGAATCGGAGCACTCTGATAGTGAACCAGTTATCTGCACAAATAGCCGCCCCGTTCGAGACCCACGCCCCAGTGGTCATGGACTGCAAGCTGGACAAGATTTTCTACGGCAACTTCCTGGCCGTGCGCGACAGCCATGTGCCGATCGAGAAGAACAAGATCACCGGCTTCATCGGCCCCTCCGGTTGCGGCAAGAGCACGGTGCTGCGCAGCCTCAACCGCATGAACGACCTGATCAAGGGCTTCCGTTTCGAAGGCCATGTGCACTTCCTCGGCCAGGATGTCTACGGCAAGGGCGTCGACCCGGTGGTGGTGCGCCGTTACATCGGCATGGTGTTCCAGCAGCCCAACCCCTTCTCGATGAGCATTTTCGATAACGTCGCGTTCGGCCTGCGCCTCAATCGCTACAAGGGCGACCTGGGCGACCGCGTGAAGCACGCCCTGCAGGGCGCCGCACTGTGGGATGAGGTCAAGGACAAGCTCAAGGCCAGTGGCCTGTCGCTGTCCGGTGGCCAGCAGCAACGCCTGTGTATCGCCCGGGCCATTGCGACCGAGCCGGAAGTACTGCTGCTTGACGAACCCTGCTCGGCACTCGACCCGATCGCCACGCGCCGGGTCGAGGAACTGATGGTCGAGTTGAAGAACGACTACACCATCGCCCTGGTTACCCACAACATGCAGCAGGCTATCCGGGTGGCCGATACCACGGCGTTCTTCTCGGTGGACATCTCCCAGGGTACCCGTACCGGTTACCTGGTCGAGATGGGCGCGACGGATCAGATCTTCGGCAGCCCCCGAGAAAAAATGACCGAGGACTACATCAGCGGCAAGTTCAGCTGATCGCCGTCAGTCGCTGCAGGCCGAGTGCCGTTTTGAGCTGGGACGCTCCAACGGCTATTCGGCCGTTTTACCGTTGCAAAATTTTTCTTTCAGGAGTGCCAATGCCTGCCAAGCGTCGCCTTGATTTACCCGCGGTGGAGCACGCACTGCGTGAGGTACAGAGCCGCTTCGCCGAGCTCAGCCGGCGCTTCACCGAACCGCGTGATCCGCTGACGGACGAGGTGTTGGAAAATGTGCTTGAGGGCTACGCCCTGATTGACGATTATGTCGCCCGCGGCATTGATCTGTTCGAGCTGCAGAACCTCAACCTGATGCTGGAACTCAATGCCACTGTGCTCTGTGGCCGGAATGCGGCACGTCGGCAGGAGTTCGCCCAGCACCTGGCGGCCACCGAAGCGCACTTCTTCAACAACATCGAAGGCGGAATCAAGGACGTGTTCAACTGGTATTGCGCACATCGCAGCGATTCGGTCTGGAAGCGCGCCGCCGGCGTCTATGTGCGCATTCTCAGCAAGCCGCAGCTGTTCATCGAAGGCAACAACCGTACCGGCTCGCTGATCGTCAGCTACCTGCTGATGCGCGACGGCCAACCGCCTTTCGTACTGACCCTGAAAAATGCCGAGGGCTACTTCAACCCTTCTTCGGTGATCCGCAATTCCGCCAAACACGGTGTCAAGGCCTTGTACGAACTGCCCAAGATCAAGAAGAAATACGCGGCCTTTCTGGAAGACCAGTCGCCTGAGCGCAAGAAGTTTTTCCTCAGCGAGAAGAAGCTCGCCGCCGAACAGCGTTGGGAGGCGTGATGAACAAGCGTTTTGCGGCCCGCCTGTCTCGCCTCACTGACCTGCCGACGTTGCAGACCTTCAAAGGTCTCGCGCCGCTGGCTTCGCTCAAGCGCCAGCGCCTGCGTATTTCCTTCGACATCGACGACACCCTGGCATGCCAGGCCCTGCATAGCGATGCCGAGCCGAGCAGGCTGCCGGCGTTCATCCATCGCTGGCTCGGTGAGCCGCTGCGCATTGGCACCCGCTCGCTGATTCGCGAGTTGCGCCGGCAGAATTGCAGTGTCTGGATCTATACCTCGTCCGGGCGCACGCCTGCCTATATCCGCCGCTGGCTGATGCTGCATGGCATTCACGTCGACGGCGTGGTTAACAGCGTGCGCCACAAGCATGCGCTGACTGCGCGTGGGCTATCGCATGCGCCTTCGAAGCTGCCTTCGGCCTTCGATATCGACCTGCATGTGGATGATTCCGAGGGTGTACAGATCGAAGGCCTGCGCCACGGCTTTCGCGTGGTGGTGGTGCGCCCAGATGATCGGCAGTGGGCGCAACAGGTGTTGGGCGCGGTGGCGCAGGTGCAGAAGCAGATGAGCCGACAGCAGGCCGTGCGCCGGGTCAAGGTGGGGCAGGTGTATTCATCCTGAGTCCAGGCCCGCTGAAGCGACTTAGAACCTGCTCACGATCCTTATGCGTATGAAGCGGCAACTACAAGGGAGAAGCAGCCGTCACTGATACATTGTGGGAGCGGGCCATGCCCGCGAAAAAAATCACGGGCATGGCCCGTTCCCACGGGATAGGTGAACGGCCGCTCCCGCCACTTCGCTGCCAAAATCGACGAGCCTGGGCTGAAAGATCATGAACAGGCTCTTAAACAAAACGCCCGGCATCAGCCGGGCGTTTTCGTTGGTCTGCTGTTCAGCCTGCCAGCACGCTGTCGACCAGCGCCTTGGCCTCGCTCTGGATACGCTTGAGGTGGGCATCGCCCTCGAAGCTTTCCGCGTAGATCTTGTAGACGTCTTCGGTGCCGGACGGGCGGGCGGCGAACCAGCCGCTGTCGGTGACTACCTTGAGCCCACCGATGGCCGCGCCGTTGCCTGGTGCCTCGGTGAGAATGGCGGTGATCGGCTGGCCGGCCAGCTCGCTGGCGGTAACCTGGGACGCCGACAGCTTGCCCAGGCGAGCCTTCTGCTCACGGTCTGCCGGGGCGTCGATGCGTTGGTAGACCGGCGCGCCGAAACGTTCGGTCAGTGCCTGGTAGCGCTCGCCTGGGTCCTTGCCGGTGACCGCGGTGATTTCCGCCGCCAGCAGGCCGAGAATGATGCCGTCCTTGTCGGTGGACCAGGCGCTGCCGTCCTTGCGCAGGAACGAGGCACCGGCCGATTCTTCACCGCCAAAGCCGAAGCGGCCTTCGATCAGCCCGTCGACGAACCACTTGAAGCCCACCGGCACTTCGACCACCTCGCGACCGATACCCTTGGCCACGCGGTCGATCATCGAGGAGGACACCAGGGTCTTGCCGATAGCGGCTTGTGCTGCCCACTGCGGACGGTGGGTGAACAGGTACTCGATGGCCACAGCCAGGTAATGGTTGGGGTTGAGCAGGCCTACCGAGCGGGCGACGATGCCGTGACGGTCATGGTCGGTGTCGCAGGCGAAGGACACGTCGAAGCGGTCCTTGTTCTCGATCAGCCCGGCCATGGCATGGGGCGAGCTGCAGTCCATGCGGATCTTGCCGTCCCAGTCGAGGCGCATGAAGCGGAAGGTCGGGTCGATGCGTGTCGACAGCACCTCCAGGGGCAAGCCGAAGCGCTCGGCAATGCGCGTCCAGTAATGCACACCGGCGCCGCCCAGCGGATCGACCGCGAACTTCAGGCCCGAGCCGCGGATCGCCTGTATGTCGAGCACTTGCTCGAGATCGCCGACGTACTGTTCGATGAAGTCGTGGCGCTGGGTGGTGGGCGCTTTCAGGGCGCTGGCGTAGTCGATGCGCTGCACGCCCTTGAGGCCGGCCACCAGCAATTCGTTGGCACGCTCCTGAATCCACTTGGTCACGCCGGTATCGGCCGGGCCACCGTTGCTGGCGTTGTATTTGAAGCCGCCATCGGCCGGCGGGTTGTGCGACGGGGTGATGACGATGCCGTCGGCCAGGCCACTGCTGCGGCCCTTGTTGTAATCGAGAATCGCCTTGGAGATCGCCGGTGTCGGCGTGTAGCCGGGCTCGCCGCCGGTTTCGCTGCAGCCGGCATCGATACGGGTCTCGATGCGGTTGGCGGCCAGCACTTCCAGGGCGGATACGAAGGCCGGCTCGGACAGCGCGTGGGTGTCCATGCCGATGTACAGCGGGCCGTCGATGCCCTGGCCGCGGCGGTACTCGCAGATCGCCTGGGTCACGGCGAGGATGTGCCATTCGTTGAAGCTGTTCTTCAGCGAAGAACCGCGGTGGCCCGAGGTGCCGAAGGCTACCTGCTGAGCGGGGTCGCTCGGGTCTGGACGTTCGCTGTAGTAGCGCGCCACCAGACGGGGCAGGTTGACCAGGCTGTGCTCGTCGGGAAGGAGCCCCGCGTTGCTGTGAATGCTCATCAATCGTTCCTTTGATGGGGTGAAAGGGCCGGGCGGGCTGATGCGCCTGACATCGGACTGGGGGTTCGACACCAGGGCGGTAGGCTGGAGTTCCCCATACTCGCGCGCGGATGATAAAGATTGCGCGACAAAGCGCCAGTACCCCCTAGGGCCTGTTGCCGTTTCAACGCGAGCCGCGTTGTCGCGAGAAATCTCGCCAGGCCGGGCGGCGATCCGCTAGGCGGAGGACGCAGGGAATGGCATTCCCTTTCCAGGTCCTCCAACGACACATGGCGAGACTTCCCGCGCAACCTAGGCGGCCCCACCCGAAGGGCCGGGCCCGTTTTGCCGCGAGGCGACGTTTCTCGCCGGCTCATTTAGCCAGCTAAACTTCGCGGCTCGTGCCTTGCCTCGCGGCAAAACGAGCTCCGGCGCGGTCGTGCGTGAAACGGCAACAGACCCTAATCTGGCCGACTAGTCAGGAATGATTGCAAAAGCTCGGCTCTATGCATCATGGCGATAGATTTATTTAACGTACGGGTTAATGGCGTTTTGCTATTTTGTAAGTGCGTGTGTCGGAATCGACGGTGCGCATGCTGGGCCGACAAGGAGTGGTTGGTAGAACACCCTTTCATCTGGTGCCGCCATGAACCTTCGCAGCTTCAACATTGCTCCCCGTGCTGCCTTCTGCTTCGCGCTCATCACCCTGCTGGTGATGGCGTTGGGCGTATTCTCTCTGTACAAACTTGGTGACCTCTACCAGGCCGAACAGGACATCGAAACCAACTGGATGGCGAGCATCCAGGCCACCGGCGAGATGCAGAAGGATCTGCTCAATGTCCGTCTGGAAACCCTGAGGATGCTGGCCGTGGTGGAAAACACCAGCCAACAGACCATCGATGACAGCGTGGCGCAGAGCTACCGTACCGCGCTGCAGCAGATTCTCGATCAGTATGGCCGGCATATGGTGTCTACCGATGTCGAACGCGGCATGTTCAACCGGGTCGATACCAGTGCCCAAACCTACCTGAGCGGTCAGCAGCAGATCGTCGACTCTCTGCGCCAGAACCAGCTGACTCAGGCGCTGGCGTTGGCCAACGGTTCCGTGCGCGAGGCCGGCGCCACCCTGCAGCAACAGCTCGATGAGCTGACCGCTTACAACATGCAGGGCGCCAAGCAGGCCGGCATCAATGCCAATACCATTTACCAGCACGGCCGCACCGGTGTCCTGGTGACTATCAGCGTTGCGGTGCTGCTGACCGTGCTGTTGGCGACTCTGCTGACCCGCTCCATCGCGGCGCCGATCCGCGAAGCACTGCAGAGTGCCGAGACCATTGCCTCGGGCGACCTCACCCGTACCGTGCACGTCACCGGCAAGGATGAGGCCTCACGGCTGCTCGCCGCCCAGGCGGCCATGCAGAAGAACCTCAACGAGGCCATTCGCCAGATCAGCGACTCGTCTACCCAACTGGCCGCCGCCGCCGAAGAGATGGCCTCGGTTACCGAGGAGAGCACCCGCAACCTGCTGAGCCAGAATGCCGAGATCGACCAGGCGGCCACCGCGGTGACGCAGATGAGTTCGGCGGTCGACGAGGTATCACGCAACGCCAGTGGTGCATCGGACGCCTCACGCGAGTCAACGGTGTCGGCCAACGCCGGTAACCAGCACGTGGCCCGCACCGTGTCGGCCATTCGCAACCTGTCGAGCAACGTGATGCAGGCGTCCGACCAGGTGCAGGGGCTGGCAGACCAGGCCCGTGACATCAGCAAGGTGCTGGACGTGATCCGCAACGTGGCCGAACAGACCAACCTGCTGGCTCTCAACGCTGCCATCGAGGCGGCCCGTGCCGGTGATCATGGCCGCGGTTTCGCCGTGGTGGCCGATGAAGTACGGGGCCTGGCCCATCGCACTTCCGCCTCGACCCAGGAGATCGAGCAGATGATCGCGGCGATCCAGACCGGCACCGACAAGGCCGTGCAAGCCATGCGCGGCAGCAGTCAGGAGGCCACCAACACTCTGCAGGTTGCTGACGACGCACGTGTCGCCCTGGAGCAGATCGTCGACTCCATCGGCATGATCAACGAGCGCAACCTGCAGATCGCCACCGCCTCGGAAGAGCAGGCCCATGTGGCCCGCGAAGTGGACCGCAACCTGGTGAGCATCCGCGACCTGTCGATCCAGAGCGCCTCGGGTGCCAATCAGACGGCTGCGGCCTGCAGTGAGCTGGCGCACCTGGCCCAGGGCCTCAATACCCTGGTGGGGCGCTTCAAACTCAGTGCCTGACAGGAGAGGGCGATCGACGGCTCATTGACCATGGTCAACGAGCCGTTTGCCTGTCTATGATGCAGGCCATGAATTCATCCTTGCCGATCCGCCATCCTTGCCCCCCGGGCGCTTGCGACTGCCAGCGCGAGCAGCTGCTGGACACGCCTGGCGAACATCAGCGCATCCTGCTGCTGACCAAGAGCGAAGAAAAGCGCCTGCTTGAACGTCTGGAAAACCTGGCCAGCCTTGAGGACCTCGAGCGCATGCAGCAGCGCATGCGCGAGCAGTTGGGGATTCGCGTCGAGGTGGCACCGGGTTTCAACGAAGTGCGCAGCATGCGCGGCATCGCCATCGAGGTGCACACCTTTCCCGGCCTGTGCCGCAAGACCCGTCAGGCGATCCCCGCCGCCATTCGCCGTGGCCTGGAGCGGCGCCCGGAAATCGCCTACGCGCTGCTCAACGCCCATGACCTGTTTCGCGATCTTTAGCGGTCACGCTGCCGGGTTCAGAGCGCCTTGTATGGCGAACCGAGTGCCTGATAGCGCGCGTCGAAATCATCGGCTAGCGACGCCACGGTGATGGACCCCAATCGCTGCAGCAATAATTGCTGAGCCTCATCGAATGCTTTTTCGAGGGCCTGGTTGACGGCCTGCTCGACCAGGCAGGTGGGGTTGTCGGTCGCCAGGCCAATGCTGAAGACCGATTGCGAGCCCAAGGCCTGATGAATGTCCAGCAGGGTTATCTCGGCCAGGGGCTTGGCCAGTGACCAGCCGCCGTTGTGGCCCTTGTCGGAGGTCACGTAACCCTTGTCGCGCAGCAGGCCCATGGTGCGCCGCACCACCACCGGGTTGGTTTCCAGCATGCGCGCGATGGTTTCCGAGGTGGAGCGCTGGTCGTGGCGATCCATATGAATCAGCACATGCAGCATGCGGGACAACCGGGTGTCGTTTCTCATGGGCGTCTCGGGGTGGGCGGCAATGGCACGAGTATGATTCGTAATGAATAAAGTTACGAGAGGTTGACGAATTTCTATAATGTAACTTATGGTGTTTCGTGATGGTTCGGTGATCTCCCGAGCCCGCCATGGAGGAGTAACGCCATGAGTTATGACGCAATCATTATCGGCGGCAGCTACGCTGGCCTTTCCGCCGGGTTACAGCTGGCCCGCGCCCGCCGCCGTGTGCTGGTGGTCGACGCCGGGGTAAGGCGCAATCGCTTTGCCAGCCATTCCCACGGGTTTCTCGGCCAGGACGGGCGCGCGCCCGACGACATCGCCGCCGATGGCCGTGCCGAGCTGATGGACTATCCGAACGTCACCTGGCAGGTGGGCGAGGCCGCTGTGGTGCAGCGTGATGGCGATGGCTTCCTGGTGACGCTGGGAGATGGCGTGGTGCTCGCCGCCCGTCGGTTGATCCTGGCCGGCGGCGTGCGCGACGAGCTGCCCGCTATCGAGGGGCTCGCCGAGCGCTGGGGGCGCCATGTGTTTCATTGCCCCTATTGCCATGGTTACGAGTTGGATCAGGGCCGCATCGGCGTGCTGGCCGTCTCGCCTATGTCGATCCACCACGCCCTGATGCTGCCGGACTGGGGTAGCACCACGTTCTTTCTCAACGGCGCCTTCGTACCCGATGCCGAGCAGCTCGAACAGCTGGCGCGCCGTGGCGTGGTGGTCGAGCCGGACCGGGTGCTGTCGATCAGTGGCGAGCGTCTCGACGTCAACCTGGCCGACGGCCGCACGGCGGCGCTGGACGGGCTGTTCGTGATGCCGCGCACCCACCAGAACAGCCCATTGGCCGAGCAACTCGGCTGCGCGCTGGTCGAGGGGCCGATGGGACTCTACCTGCAAACCGGGGAAACCCAGGAGACCAGCGTGCCGGGTGTATTCGCCTGCGGCGATGCCGCGCTGGCCGCCGGCTCGGTGGCGTTGGCCGTCGGCACCGGCGCTCGGGCAGGGGCGGGTGCTCACCAGTCATTGATCTTTCGCTAGCGCAGATCAATGAATCGGCCAACGCGCTGGGGCATACTGGAGACCCCTTTGCAGCAACTGCCCGCGTGCCAATGACCGCTTTTCTTCCGATCCGATTGCCGTGCAGGCGCGTTATCCGTTACGGCCTGCTCATCATCGCCGCCGCACTGCTCCCAGGGGCGGCCCATGCCGAGGCGGATATCGCCGCCGGTGAGGCGCTGTTCAAGCGCGTTTGCGGCAATTGCCACAATGTCGGGCCCGGCGCTCGCGCGGCCTTCGGGCCACAGCTCAACGGGATTTTCGGTCGGCATGCCGGCGCCACCCAGGACTACCGGTATTCGCCCGCCATGCAGCAAGCGGATCTGGTCTGGGATCACGACAAGCTCAGCGCCTTCATCAAGGATTCCGATAGCGTGGTGCCCGGCAACAAGATGCGCTTCTGGGGCATCGGCGATCAGGACAAGATCGACAGCCTGCTGCTTTACCTGAAAGCCCAGCAGGATCATTAGGCCGGCTCGGCAATCAATCTGAACGAAGCCCCAGCCGCTGGTTCTGAAATTCTAGAACCAGCGGACGGCCCGGCCGTTCGCGATCCTTCCCTTCACCCCCCGGGATCGCTATGGCAGATGAACAACAGATCAACTGGCTGGTCGAGCAGTCCATGCTGCACGCCGCCCGCCAGCGCACGCGCCTGTATTCGGGCCAGGCCCGCTTGTGGCAACAACCCTACGCATTGGCCCGGCCGCGCAGCGTCACGGCGGTAGCCTCGGTATGGCTGGCGGTCTATCCGGCCTCGATCATCACCTCGCCTGACGGCTCGGTGCTGCAGGCGCTCGGTGACGAACGCTTGTGGTCGGCGCTCTCCGAACTCGGCGTGCAGGGCATCCACACCGGGCCACTGCGCCGCTCCGGCGGTTTGCAGGGGCGTGAATACACGCCCACAGTCGACGGCAACTTCGACCGCATCAGCCTGGAGATCGACCCGCGCTTCGGCAGCGAGGAACAGCTGGTGCACCTGAGCCGGGTCGCCGCGGCGCACAACGCGGTGACCATCGATGACTCGATTCCCTCGCACACCGGCAAGGGTGCGGATTTCCGCCTGGCGGAGATGGCCTATGGCGACTATCCCGGCCTCTACCACATGGTGGAGATCGCCGAGGCCGATTGGGAACTGCTGCCGCCGCTGCCCGAGGGCCGCGATTCGGTGAACCTGTCGCCGGCTACCGTCGATACGCTGCGTGACAAGCACTACATCGTCGGCCAGCTGCAGCGGGTGATCTTCTTCGAGCCCGGCGTCAAGGAAACCGACTGGAGCGCTACCGGCGAGATCACCGGCGTCGATGGCAAGGTGCGGCGCTGGGTGTACTTGCATTACTTCAAGGAAGGCCAGCCGTCGCTGAACTGGCTGGACCCGACCTTTGCCGCCCAGCAACTGGTCACCGGCGAATCGCTGCACGCCATCGATGTGATCGGCTCGCGCGTGCTGCGCCTGGATGCCAATGGCTTTCTCGGCGTAGAGCGGCGCAGCCAGGGCAATGCCTGGTCGGAGAGCCACCCACTGTCGCTCACCGGCAACCAGCTGCTCGCCGGGATGATCCGCAAGGCCGGGGCATTCAGTTTCCAGGAGCTCAACCTGACGCTCGATGACATCGCCTCGATGTCCCAGGGCGGCGCCGACCTGTCCTATGACTTCATCACTCGGCCGGCCTACCAGCACGCGCTGCTGACCGGCGACGTTGAGTTCCTGCGCCTGATGATGCTGCAGATGCACGACTTCGGCATCGACCCGGCGTCGCTGATCCACGCCCTGCAGAACCACGACGAGCTGACCCTCGAGCTGGTGCATTTCTGGACCCTGCATGCCAACGACACTTACGTGTTCCGCGGCCAGAGCCTGCCGGGCAGCATCCTGCGCGAACATATCCGCGGCGAGATGTACGAGCGCCTGACCGGCGAGCACGCGCCCTACAACCTGAAGTTCGTCACCAACGGCGTGGCCTGCACCACGGTGAGCATCATCACCGCGGCGTTGGGCATTCGGGACCTGAGCACCATCAGCGAAACCGATATCGAGCAGATTCGCCGCGTGCACCTGCTGCTGCTGATGTTCAATGCCATGCAGCCTGGTGTGGTAGCGCTGTCGGGCTGGGATCTGGTTGGTGCCTTGCCGCTCGAGGCAGAGCAGGTGGCCGAATTGATCGCCGAGGGCGACACCCGCTGGATCAACCGCGGCGGCTATGACCTGGTGGATCTCGACCCCGACGCGCTGCTGTCCGCCGAAGGCCTGCCGCGTTCCCGGCAGCTGTATGGCAGCCTCGCCGAGCAACTGCAGGACCCCCAGTCGTTCGCCTCCCAGGCGCGCCGGCTGTTCGCGGCGCGGCGCTCCCATGGTGTGGCCTCGAGCCGGCAGATCGCCGTGCCGGTCACTCAGCACCCGGCGCTGCTGATCATGGTGCACGAGCTGCCGGCGGGGCGTGGCATCCAGGTCACGGCGCTGAACTTCGGCGCCGAACCAATCAGCGAGGTGATCACCCTGGAGCACGTCGAGCCGGGGCCGGTGGTGGACATCATCCACGAGCGGCTGCTGGGCGACCTGTCTGCCGAAGGCGAGCTGCATATCCAGCTCGAACCCTATGAAGGGCTGGCGCTGCGCATCGCCAGCATGGCACCGGGGATTGCCGCCATGGACGGCTGAGCGATATGCCTTTGCGCACTAAGCTCATAACGTTCGAGTAGTTGAGCGCGCCTGCGGGCGCGCCGTATTGTCCCTGTCCAGGCTGGCCGATGGCGCTGGCCGCATGTCGAGTTGAGGTTTCAATGAACGGCGAGTTTGCCATCCGCACCGAGGATGGCGCCGAGGCTGAGTATTCATCCCGGCCGATCAACTGGAAGCTGGAGCAGACCGTTGCCGGTCTGCGTGCCGCGCGCGCCGAATGGCGCAACCATTCCGGGCGCAATCCCGAGCTGGGCGGCCGTGAGCTGCCGTCGCGCCAAGCCATGGCGGCGATTCTCAGCGGGCTGTGTGGTGCGTTGTTCCCCATGCGCCTGGGGCCGGCCGAATTGCGCGAAGAAAGCGAAGACTATTACGTTGGCCATACCCTGGACCGCGCGTTGAACGCGCTGGTGGCTCAGGTGCGTATGGAGCTGCGTTACGCAGCGCGCCAGCGAGGCGACAGCGCCAATGATGTGGATTGCCAGGCAGTGGCCATCGTTCGCGACTTCGCTGCGGCGTTGCCGGCGCTGCGCCGCTTGCTCGATCAGGACGTGGTGGCGGCGTTCAATGGTGACCCGGCGGCACGCAGCGTCGATGAGGTGCTGCTGTGCTACCCGGGCGTACTGGCGATGATCTACCACCGCCTGGCGCACCATCTATACCGCGCCGGGCTGCCGCTGCTGGCTCGTATCGCCGCAGAAACCGCCCATGGCGCCACCGGCATCGACATCCACCCGGGCGCGCAGATCGGCCACAGCTTCTTTATCGACCATGGCACCGGTGTGGTGATCGGCGAGACGGCGATCATCGGCAACCACGTGCGTATCTATCAGGCGGTGACCCTGGGCGCCAAGCGCTTTACCAGCGATGAGAGCGGCCAGTTGCACAAGGGCCAGCCGCGCCACCCGATCGTCGAAGACGATGTGGTGATCTACGCCGGTGCCACGATTCTGGGGCGCATCACCATTGGCAAAGGCTCGGTAATCGGCGGTAACGTCTGGCTTACCCGCAGCGTGGAGCCGGGTAGTAATGTGTCGCAGGCCAGCGCGGAACGAAGCGGCTGCTGAACCAGATGCGCTTGATTTATGTCACATAACAGACACGCAGATTTCATAGACTCGGTTCGAGACCAAAGAGAGAGAAAGGAGAAAGAGATGGATGATTATCAGGAAGAGTTGCTCGAGTCCCGTGCCGTGGAACAGGACGTACCCGAGTTCGCTGAAGACGCCACCGAGCTCTGATCGCTCGGCCAATGGCTACAGGTGAGCAGCCAATCTGCCTCAGCCTGCAGCCCAGAATCAGAAAAGGCCCGGTGCATATGCACCGGGCCTTTTCGTTGCAACCGTGCAGCTCCAGCGCTTATTGCGTGAGCGCTTTGACCAGGCTGCCGACATTGTCTTCCAGCTCGGCCAGCGGATCGTCTTTCTCGGTTTCCAGCACCAGCAGGGGCACTCCGGCGGCCTTGATCGCATCGGCAACCGCTTTCGGCGGTGCGCGGTGGTGCAGTACCAGTGCCACGTCGTCCGCCTTCAGCGCTGCTGTCAGCGATTGCAGGGCTTCGGCATCCCAGTCGCGGTCATCCCGGCTGTCGCTGCTGACCAGGTCCAGATTGAGGCCGCTGATCAGGTAATCCAGGCGATCGCTCAGGCTGTATACGGACAGGTTGTCGGCCTTGGCCAGCTCGCGCTCGCTGTAGGCATTGAGCTTGAGCAGGCGCTGCTTGAGGGTGGCGAGGTTTTGCTCGACCTTGGCCTTGGCATCAGGCGCCAACCGCACCAGGTCGGCTGCCATCACGTCGGCCATGCGCCCCATGTTGTTGATCGCCAGCCATGGGTGGCCCGCCAGGTCGTTGTCGCCGGCGCTTTCGGCCTGGATGGCGATGCCTGGCAGGGCGCCGTCTACCGGGCGGGCGGCGTCGATTTCGACGATACGGATGTTGCTGCGCCGGGCCATGGGGTAGAGCGGGTCTTCGGCCCACAGCGAGCGCAGGGCGATGGCCGCATCGGCATCGACGGCAACTTTCTGCAGCGCGGCGGCGCCACGCCCGGCGAAATACGACACCTGGCGGCTGGCCGGCAGGTTGGCGGGGGCGGCGCGTTCGATGTGCACCGCGGTGCCGTCGAGCAGATCAGTGGCCAGGCCGAAGGTGATCGGCTGCGAAACCAGCACGGTTACGTCCTTTGCCACGGCGAGGCCGGGCAGGCTGAGGAGCAGGGCGAGGCCCAGTTGGTGGAGGCGATGGGTCATCCCAGGTTCCCTTTCAAGCTTGGTACGACGCCGCGCGCGACGGCGGCGAGGGCGAAGGCGATACCGGCGATCATGATGATCGCGGCGCCGGAGGGGATCGGCAGATCCAGCACGATGGGCAGCAGGATGCCCAGTAACGTGCTGACGGTGGCGATCAGCACCGAGAGCCAGAAGAAGCCTTTCAGCGACTGGCTGAGCAGGCGCGCGGCTGCCGCCGGAATCACCAGCAGGGCGCCGACCAGAATGGCGCCGATGACCTTGACCGCGGCCACGGTGATCAGCGTCACCAGGATCACGAACAGGTAATCCAGGGTCTTCACGGCAACGCCGCGCACCGCCGCCAGTTGCGGGTTGAAGCTGGCCAGCATGATGCGGTTGTACAGCGGCAACGCCAGGCCCATGACCAGCCCGCCGACTACCAGCAGCACCAGCAGGTCGGTGCCGTTGACGGTCAGCACCGAGCCGAACAACACGTTCTCGAGAATGTGCACGTTGATGCGCCCGGCCAGTACCAGCAGCAGGCTGGCGCCCACGGCCAGCGACACCGACAGGAATACGCCGATCAGCGTGTCCGGTGCCAGGCCCGTGCGATTGCGCAGGTAGTTGAGCAGGATGCCGAACAGCAAGGCATAGCCGAACAGGGCGCCATAGGGACCGGTGTAGGGCTCGCCGAGCAGGATGCCGATGGCCACGCCAGTCAGCGCCGCGTGGCCGACCGCCTCGGAGAAGAACGCGAAGCGCTTGACCACCACCAGGGTGCCGAGGCCGCCCAGCACCGGGCCGATCAGCAGGCCGGCGAGCAGCGCATTGACCACGAAGCCATAGGCCAGCGCGGCGGGCAGGTAGCCGGAGGAAGCCCAGCCCTGGATCAGCAGGCGAAATTGTTCATAGTCGATCATGGTCGAGCGGCCTCCACAGCGCGTGCATGGGTGGAGAACAGGCCGAGCAGGCGCTCCGGGGTCAGGGCCTCGGCCGGCGCTGCATCGAACAACACACGGCGGCTCAGGCCGGTGACACGGTCGGCCAGGCGCTTGACCGCCTCCAGGTCGTGCTCGATCCACAGCACGGTCATGCCGGCGCGGCGCCAGTCGCCGAGCAGGCGTTCGAATACCTGGATGCCGGCTTCGTCGAGGGCCGACATCGGCTCGTCGAGCACCAGCAGCTGTGGCGCGGGAATCAGCCCCTGGGCCAGCAGCACGCGTTGCCGCTCGCCGCCGGACAAGGCGCCCATGCGCCGTTTGCGCTTCTCCAGCATGCCGACGCGGGCCAGCGCGTCGTCGATGGGCTTGGCGAAGTGCTTGGAGAGACCAAGAAAGGCGGGCCGGCGCTGGCACATGGCGGCCATGAAGTCGTCCACGGTCATCGGCAGGCCACGGTCGAATTCCAGGGCCTGGGGCACGTAGCCGATGGTGCCGACAGCGCCGGGCCACTGCAGGCTGAGTTTGCCCTGGTGGGGCATCTGGCCGAGCAGGGTCTTGATCAGCGAGCTCTTGCCGCCGCCATTGGGGCCCACCAGCGCATGCACGCTGCCCGGCTGCACCGTGAAGCTGACGTTGTCGAGAATCTGCGTGCGGCCCAGCACCAGGCTGACCTGCTGAAAGTCGAGGGTCGGGCCGACCGCCGCCACGCGGAGGTTTTCAGCGGCGGTCATTGGCCCGCTTCCTGAATGGCACGCACCACGGTGTTCATGTTGTTGGTCATTTCCTTCTCGTATTTCTCGGCGCTGTAGTCACCGTAGGAAATGTGCGACAGCGGGTAGAGCTTGACGCCGGACTCGCGCTGGATGGTGTCGACGTAGGTGGACGGGAAATCCAGCTCGGAGAAGATCACCTTCACGTCCAGTTCGCGCAGTTGGTCGATGGTCTTTTTCAGCTGGCTCGGGCTCGGCTCGATACCGTGGGCCGGTTCCACCACCGCGGTGACTTCCAGGCCGAACTCGCGCAGCAGGTAGTCGTAGGCCGCGTGCACGGTGGCCACGCGCAGGTCGGCGTTTGGCGCTTCGGTCAGTTGGGCGAGGGCGTCGGCGCGCAGTTTGCGCAGCCGCTTGCCATAGGCGCGGGCGTTCTGGGTGTAGGTCTTGGCGTTGTCCGGGTCGAGCTTGCCGAGCTCGCGAGCGATGTTGTTGACCTGGGCGATGGAAGCGCTGATCGACAGGAAGGTATGCGGGTTGACCACCTTGCCGGCACCCCGCGCGGCAATGCCGGTGGCCGCCAGCAGCGGCACATTGGCATTGGCTTCGATCACTTCGATATCCGGCTTCTCGCTGGCGGCGATCATGCGGTCGGCGAAGTCGTCGTGGCCCACGCCGTTGAGCACCACCACGTCCAGCGTGCCGATGCGCTTGATGTCTTCGGCCCGCGGCTCGTAGGCGTGGGGGTTGAAACCGGCGGGGATCAGCGGCACCACCTCGGCCTTGTCGCCGACGATGTTGGCCACGTAGCTGTAGTAGGGATGCAGGGTGATACCGATGCGCAGCTTGGCGTCGGCCGCGCTGGCCAGGCCGAGCAGCAGCAGGGCGCCGATGCTCAGGCGTGACAGCAGAGGGCGTGCGCGGAAAAGGCGGGAAATGGGCATGGGCGGGCGGTCTTCTGTCGGGTGAGTCGGAGGCGGTCAGTGGCGATGTTGCCGGGTGACACCTGCGTCGTACTGAGAGGCGATCTGCTGCCAGCCGGCAGCGATCAGGCTTTGCGCATCGAGGCTGGCGGGCGCGCTGGCGGTGTTGCGGTTGAGCCACACGTCGGCCTGTTCCTGCTCGGCGTCGAGGCGCATGAGCAGGGAGCCGGCAACCTCCAGCGCCTGGCTGGCGCCGAAATAGGCTGCCTGGTCACCGGGCAGCAAATGCCACTCATGGCTGCCGCGGCTGGTCGCGCTGGCATCGGCGGCAAAGGGCGGGAAGCCTTCTTCGGAAAGCTCTGCGGGCGTCAGCAGGGCATGCTCTTCGGCGAAGCGGATACGGATCTCGTCAGCGGCAACCCGCAGGTCGGCGTAGAGGCCTTGCTCGGCAGCCGTGAGGTCACGGCGGGCGTCGATCTGATGGCTTTCGATGCGGATTTCACTCTGCGTTTCGCCGTGCCAGGCGACCACCGAGCCGGCCGCCAGCACGATGACCAGGCACAGCAGAAGCACGTAGAGGGTTTCATGCCCGGCCCCGGCGGGGCGTACGACCTGAACCGTCATGGGGCGTCGATTTCCGTGTGGTCGATTTCGACGATGTGGCCGGGGCCGGCGTCGAACAGCACGTAGAACTCGCCTTCGGGCTTCTTGAAGGTCAGGGTCGAGTCCTCAGCGAGCTTGCCGGGCACCAGAATGCTCTCGTCGTAGCCGATCACGTCCAGGGTCACGCCGGCGGCGCCGCTGCCATCGGAAAAACCGCCGGTGCAGCGAATGTTCTCGGCATCGACTTCTTCGCACTGGCACATCGGGTTGTGGGCCAGGGCCAGACCACTGAGCGACAGCAGGGCGATACCTGCGGCGCTGCGCAGTACGTTGGGCTTGATCATGGTTTGCCTCCTTGTTGTTTCTGCAGCCACGCGACGGTGGCCGGGGATGCCTGTTCGAGCGGCACGGCGGCCTGGTGTACGGAGCCGTCCCAGCCCTCCATGGTGATCCACAGTTCGGCGTCCGGTTTGGTGCGGGTCGGCAGCGGCACGGTGGCGCCCATGCGGTAGGCGCTGCCGAAGAAGATGCCACCGGCGGCGCGCAGGCTGCGTGGCTTGCCGATGCGCAGGTAGGTAGCCTTGACCTGGCTGATGCACGCCTTGCACAGCGCGCCGGTGAAGATCTTCATGTAGCCGGCCGGGCCGTCGAGCTCCGGAGGTGCGGCGCGAAACTCGGCCAGGGTGATCGACCAGGGGCCCACCGGCACCTCGCCGACCGTGCGCTCGCCCAGGCCGCTGGTGCCGCGAAACAGCGCCATATCGGCAAAGTACTTGGGCATGAACGCCAGCGGGATGATCACCAGCAGGATGTTGATGTGGAAGCGCCACTTGTACCAAAGACGGCTCAGGGGCGAGGCGGGTTGTGCTGCCATGGCCTTGCTCATGCCTTGACCTCCGAGTTGTCGCCAAGGGCTTCTGCGTTTCGCACGCGCGCCGGGCGTTTGATCACCTTGGCGGTAGCCTGGGCGGTACGTTTGGTCCAGATCAGCAGGCCGCTGAGCACCATCATGCTCAGCACCAGGCCGAAGAAGAACCAGATCATCTTCACCCACAGTCCGCCGAAATCTCCGGTGTGCAGCGGGCGCATGGACTCGGTGACGAACTCCAGCTTGGAGCGATCCTCGAGCAGGCGCTGCTGGGCCACTTCGCCGGTGTAAGGGTTGATCGAGGCGCTCTGCATCATCAGCGGGTACCAGCCGCGGCCGCCGACGGCGATATGATCGTAGGCGTTGCTGGGCAGGCGGGTGAAGCTGACGTCCAGGCTCGGCACCTTGCCGATGGCGATGCGCGCGGCTTCGTCGATGTCGAGCGTCGGGATCGGCTCGCCGGGGCGCACGATCGGTACGTCTTCGCGGGGTACCACGGCAGGGACGCCTTCGGTGGAGATGGAAATCTGGTTGTCGAACAGGATCGCCTGGATCAGGAACCAGATGCCGGTGATCGACACCACGGCGATAAACCAGATCGACCAGATGCCGCTCAGGCGGTGGAAGTCGCCCCAGAAGATCCGCGCGCCTTGGTTGAAGCGCAGGCGCGGCTTGAAGAAGCCTTTCCAGAATTTCTTGTAGACCACCAGGCCGGTGATCAGCGACAGCAACATCGGGATGCCCATCATCGACACCAGGTACCAGCCCCAGCTGAAGCCATTGGTGAACGGCACCAGCCACCAGCCGTGCAGGGCACGGGTGAACTGGCGGAAATCGAAGTGCGGGCTGATGCCCTGAATGGCGCCGGTATAGGGGTTGATGTAGAGGGTCGGGTTGCTGCCGTCGGGGTAGCTGACCTCGGCGGTGAGGGCGAAATGCGATTCGTCCGGGCGGGTGATGGACTCCACCACCAGCTCCGGCTGGGCCTTCTTGATCTCGGCCAGCACCTGGCCGAAGGTCAGCAGCTCGGCATCGTCGGACGGCTTGCTGGCGCGTACGTCGGGGTTGGCCAGCCAGACGATTTCCTGGCTGACCACCGCCAGGGTGCCGGTGACGCAAACGATCAATACGAAGAACCAGATCGGCAGGGCGAGCCAGCTGTGAACCAGAAACCAGATTTTCGAGCGCGACTTCTTGGACATGGAGTATCAGTCTTGTCTGAGCCCTCGCACGGCGAGTGAAAAGGGCGATTTAGGTACGAACGAAACCTCGCCAGCTTCTGGCCAGCGAGGTGGGGAGCCGGTGAGACGCGACCGCAATCGCGCACAAATGGATCCGCTATCTACTAAGACGGTTGAGAAGCGTAAAACCCGCAGCCGCAAATGAAAATAGTTATTTTATAGATTCAGATGCGCTGCTCATGGTTTGCCGGTAGCTGCGGCGCATTTCTCCCGGCGGTTGCTTGAGCCAGCGCTTGAAAGCGCGCTGGAAGGCTTCGGCAGACGCGAAGCCGAGTAGGTAGGCGATTTCACCGAAGGACAGCTCGGTGTCGCGTACATAGGCCACCGCCAGGTCGCGGCGGGTTTCGTTGACGATGGCGCTGAAACGCGTGCCTTCTTCGGCCAATCGCCGGCGTAGCGTCCAGGCCGGTAGCTGCAGCTGGCGCGCGATATCGTCCATGTCCGGTTCGCGGCCATGCAGCCGCGGGCCGAGCAACTGGATGACCCGATCGCGCATGTTTTGCGGCCGAGTCAGGCGCTGCAGTTCAACCTCGCAGAGTTGTAACAATTCATTCCAGGTGCCGGGGCAGTGCAGTGGATTGCGCACGTTCAGCGCGTGCTGGTCGAGCCGTAGACCGTTGAAGTCGGCTGCGAAGGCGGGCGGGCAGCCGAACTCCAGTGGGTAGCGCTCGGCGTAATCGGGGGCCGTGAACTCCAGCTGCAGCGCCTGGGCCGTCAGCGGCGTCTGGGCGAGGGCGCCCAGTTGCTGAAGCCAGGCGGCCAGTACGGTGTCGACCACGAAGCGATTGTAGGCGTTGTAGGGGCCGATGGAGTGAAAGCGCAGCCAGGCGCCGCCACTGTCTTCCTGCAGGCTGGAGCGGCCGCGGTAGTTGGAGGCGTACAGCGCCTCGAAACGGATCAAGGTGCGGGCGGCCTCGCGCACGGTGGGCGCCTGGGTGGCCGCGATACCGGCCAGACCCAGGCGGTGCAGGTAGGCGAAGCGGCCCATCAGCAGACCGAGCGCTGGTTCGCCGGTCAGCGCGATGGCCGCGTGGCCCAGGTGCATGTAGCGCGGAATCGACAACCGCGCGCGGGGTTCGGCGAGGCGCGCAGCATCGAAACCATAGTGCTCGAGCAACGGCTGCGAAGCATGGCCCAGGTGGTCGACGGCGTCGGCCAGGCTGTGCAGGTAGCCGACGGAAAGATCGCCCAGGCGGATG
Source organism: Pseudomonas sp. URMO17WK12:I2 (assembly GCF_003253735.1). Taxonomy (GTDB): domain Bacteria; phylum Pseudomonadota; class Gammaproteobacteria; order Pseudomonadales; family Pseudomonadaceae; genus Aquipseudomonas. Next base: position 47,957 of record NZ_QKYW01000006.1, read on the forward strand.
GCGGCAGGTTTCATGGCGAGGTGTCGCATAGGTGGAGGTTTGCCAGCGTAGTCTGGTGAGGTTGGCAGCGCCAACTTCGCTGTCACTTTTGATCAGTAATTTGTCATTTACGATCATTGAGCGAGGGCATCTGCTTCACTATCGTCTGTGCCATACGACCGCTGCCCGCGCAGGCTGCGGCAATTCCGTGATCGACGCCGATGGACCTGACCATGACCGCCTACCCGCACCTGCTCGCTCCCCTGGATCTGGGTTTCGTGACCCTGAAGAACCGCACCCTGATGGGCTCCATGCACACCGGCCTGGAGGAGAAGCCGGGCGGCTTCGAGCGCATGGCGGCGTATTTCGCCGAGCGCGCTCGCGGCGGCGTCGGCCTGATGGTCACCGGTGGCATCGCGCCGAATGAAGAGGGTGGCGTATACGCCGGCGCGGCCAAGCTGAGTACGTCTGCAGAAGCGGACAAGCATCGGATCGTCACCGACGCGGTGCACGCCGCCGATGGGCTGATCTGCATGCAGATCCTGCACGCCGGGCGTTACGCCTACAGCCCCAAGCAGGTGGCGCCCAGCGCCATCCAGGCGCCGATCAATCCGTTCAAACCGCAGGAGCTGGACGAGGCGGGAATCGAGAAGCAGATCGCCGACTTCGTCAATTGCTCGGTGCTGGCTCGGCAGGCCGGTTATGACGGCGTGGAAATCATGGGTTCCGAAGGCTACTTAATCAACCAGTTCCTGGTCGCCCATACCAACCAGCGCACCGATCGCTGGGGCGGCAGTTACGCCAATCGCATGCGCCTGCCGGTGGAAATCGTGCGCCGTGTGCGCGAGGCCGTGGGCAGCGACTTCATCATCATCTATCGCCTGTCGATGCTCGATCTGGTCGAGGGCGGCAGCAGCTGGGACGAAATCGTGCTGCTGGCCAAGGCCATCGAGGCGGCGGGCGCCACGCTGATCAATACCGGCATCGGCTGGCACGAGGCGCGTATCCCGACCATCGCCACCAAGGTGCCGCGCGCCGCCTTCACCAAGGTCACTGCCAAACTGCGCGGTGAGGTGCAGATTCCGCTGGTCACCACCAACCGCATCAACACCCCGGAGGTGGCCGAGCAGGTGCTGGCCGAGGGCGACGCCGACATGGTGTCGATGGCGCGGCCCTTCCTGGCCGATCCGGAGTTCGTCAACAAGGCCGCTGCAGGCCGTGCCGATGAGATCAACACCTGCATCGGCTGCAACCAGGCATGCCTCGATCATACCTTCGGCGGCAAGCTGACCACCTGCCTGGTCAACCCGCGCGCCTGCTACGAAACCGAGCTGAACTACATCCCCACCACCACGGTGAAATCAATTGCCGTGGTCGGCGCCGGGCCTGCCGGGCTCGCCGCCGCTACCGTGGCCGCCGGACGCGGGCACCACGTGACCCTGTTCGATGCAGCGGGGGAAATCGGTGGCCAGTTCAACGTGGCCAAGCGCGTGCCGGGCAAGGAAGAGTTCTTCGAGACCCTGCGCTACTTCAAGCGCAAGCTGGAAACCACTGGGGTCGACCTGCGCCTGAACACCCGCGTCAGCGCGGCCGAGTTGCTGGCCGGCGGCTTCGACGAAATCATCCTGGCCACCGGCATCGTGCCGCGCACGCCGGCCATTCCAGGCGTCGAGCATGCCAAGGTGATCAGCTACCTGGACGCCATCCTGGGGCGCAAGCCGGTGGGCCAGCGGGTTGCGGTGATTGGCGCCGGCGGCATCGGCTTCGACGTCAGCGAGTTCATCACCCACGCCGGCCCGGCCACCAGCCTGGACCGCGAGGCATTCTGGAAGGAGTGGGGCATCGATCTGGCCTTGCAGGCCCGCGGCGGCGTCGCCGGTGTGCGCCCCCAGGTCGAGCCTGCGGCGCGCCAGGTGTTCCTGCTGCAGCGCAAGAAGAGCAAGGTCGGCGACGGCCTGGGCAAGACCACCGGCTGGATTCATCGCGCCGGCCTGAAGAACAAGAGGGTGCAGATGATCAATGCCGTCGAATACCTGCAGATCGACGATGGTGGCCTGCACATCCGCGTGGCCGAGGGCGAGCCCCAGGTACTGCCGGTGGATACGGTGATTCTCTGCGCCGGTCAGGACCCGCTGCGCGAGCTGCAGGACGAACTGGTTGCCGGCGGCGCGTCGGTGCACCTGATCGGCGGCGCCGATGTGGCCGCCGAGCTGGATGCCAAGCGCGCCATCAATCAAGGCTCGCGGCTGGCGGCAGAACTCTAAGAAGCGGTCCACGATCTTTTGGGGTGACATTGAAGAGGTTGCTGCAAGGCAGGAGCGGACATCGTTGTTTTACCTGTGGGAACGGGCCATGCCCGTGATTTTTTCGCGGGCATGGCCCGCTCCCACAGGTAATCTCCAGTCAATCCTATGGGAGCAACCGGCCGCTGTCGCCACTTTGCCGTCAAAGCGCTGCAGTCGAGCCGAAAGATCGTGAAGAGGCTCTAATCTGCACTTTCGGCCGGTCTCTACCGAGCCGGTCACAGTTCGGTCGTGCCGTTCGTCCTGCAGCTGACTGACTGCCAACCGGGTCACACCGGCTGTAACGGGTTGTCGCCTAGACTTGCCTGGCTGCCGCCTCAGCGTGGCCGCTCACATGGACCGAGAACCGTTATTTGCCTGGAGAACATCAATGAGCAAGCCGCAACTGATCGAGGCCGTGATGTTCTTCGCCCCGGACGGCAGCATCGGCAAGCAGATGTTCTACACCGAATTCGAGACCCTGCTCGATGGCCTGGTGAAGATGCCGACCTTTGCCGACGAGCAGGTGCGTGCGGTGTACGTGGTGATCAGCGGCCGCCTGCAGATTCGCTCGGCGGTGTTCTTCTACCTGGATTTCGACGAAGCCGGTGCACCCGACGCCGGCTGGAACATTCCCCTGCAGCAGATGGCCGAGCGTGCCGGCCGCGGCCCTGACCTGGGCGCCGGGCCGATTCGCCTGGCCTGCCGCAGCCAGTGCCCGGTTTCCTGGCACCAGATGCACCTCTGGGACCCCAGCCTGGTGCCCGGCAACAACGACCTGGCGACCCTGCGCGACACCGTTCGCCACAATGCCCTGGGCATTCTGCTGCAGGAACAGGAGGCACCGGCGGTGGCGCCGGAGCGCCTGCAGGTGGCGTCGGAGGATCAGTGGTACGCCGTCGACCCCGCCCGCGACATGGCCGAAAAACTGGCCGAGCGCCTCTCTCATGACTACCGGCAGAAGGCCTCGCAACTGGTTCGTCAGCAGCGCGAGCGGCTATCTGCACTGGCCAACGAACACCAGGCCGAACTGACCCGCGCGACAGCGCGCGGCGATGCGCAACTGGCCGAGCTGCAGGGGCAGATCCAGGCACTGCGCCAGGCCCTGCGCCAGCAGGAAGGGCTCAATCAGAACCTGAAAGCCCAGCTGGCCGAGCAACTGGCAGACCAGCAGAGCGAACGTGAAGAGCTGGCGGTGCGGGTGCGCGCAGCCGAACGTCACGCGCGCACCGAGCGCGAGATCCTGCGCGAGCAGTTCGACGAGGAACTGCGCGCGCGCCTTCTTGCCACCCAGGCCGCTGCCGAGGACCAGGCGCGCCGCCGCGAGGCTGACGCTGCCCAGCGCGGCGCCGGCCAGGTGCTCGAACGTCTGGCCGCACAAGGTGTGGTGTTCGTGGTGTTCCACCCGGGCGCCGGGCACCTGACCGTGCCGCTGCAGGACGTCGACCGCTATCTTGCAAACCCGCTGGCCTATGCCGCGAGTAAATGCTTCGTGCCCGAGGTCCAGTACCGGCAGTGGCTGGAGCACTATCAGCGGCCCCGTTGCGAGGGTTTGCATGCGGATGGTCAGCGCTGTGATGTCGCGCTCGAGCGGGTCGAGACGCCAGGCCGTTTCGTGACCGGTGATTCCAACTGCTGCATGCTGCACAAGGCGGCCCGTCTGCGTACCGTCGGCTAAGTTAAACTCACGGCCTTTTTCCGGGCCGTTTCCTCATGACCTCGATTCCACTTGCAGCCGTCAGCGCCTGGCATCCCCAGGCGCCGCTGCAGCGCCTGCATTTCGACTGGCTGGCGGGCGTCGAGCTGGCGGTGCTGCGCCTGGATCTGATCGACCCGCTGATCAGCGGCAACAAGTGGTTCAAGCTCGCCCCCCATCTGCGCGCCGCTGCTGAACAGCACGCGCGCGGCATCATCAGCCTGGGCGGCGCCCACTCCAATCACCTGCATGCGCTGGCTGCCGCTGGGCAGCGTTTCTCCTTCGCCACCGTCGGCCTGTTGCGTGGCCATCCGCAGGACACGCCCACCGTTGCCGATCTGCAGCGTTTCGGCATGCAACTGCACTGGCTGGGTTACGGCGGCTATCGCGAGCGGCATCGCGCCGGCTTCTGGGCACCCTGGCAGGTGCATTACCCGGATTTTCTGACGGTGCCCGAGGGCGGTGGCGGGCTGTCGGGCGCCCTGGGCTGTGCAGGTTTGCCTGCGATGGTCGCCGCGCAGTTGCCGACGCTTGAGTGGCACGATTATCACGGCTGGTGGCTGGCGGCGGGTACCGGCACCACCCTGGCCGGACTGGTGATGGGCGAGGGCGGGCAGCGTACCGTGCACGGCGCCCTGGCGGTGCCGGCGGATCACGGTGTGGGCGAACAGGTGCAGGCACTGCTGGCCGAGGCGGGGTGCGATAACACCGGGTTCCGGCTGCTGGATGCTTGCCGCGGCGGCTTTGCGCGTCAGGATGCCGAGCTGTTGGCCTTTATGGCGCAATGCGAGGCGCAGGGCGGTTTGCCGCTGGAGCCGCTGTATACCGCCAAGGCGCTGCTGGCGCTGCGTGAAGCTATCGAACGAGGCGAGTTCCGCGCCGGCACACGGCTGATTTTCGTGCATACCGGCGGCTTGCAGGGTCGCCGCGCAGCGTCCGTTGCCGCTTCAGAGTTCTGAGCACCTGTTTACGATCTCTCTGGGTGTGCGTATGGGCAATTTCAAGGTAAAAGCAGCCGGTGAGCATAGCTTTTTGGGAGAGGCTTTAGCCTCGATTTTGCCTGGCTAGGCGTAAAGAGCTCGCGGCTAAAGCCCCTCCCACGAGAACGTGAACGGCTGCTTCCCCGTGGTAGTCAACATAGATAAAGCCCGCCAGGAAGATCGTGAGCAGGCCCTTAGGGTGGCGCTGCACCTGGCTCGGTGCCGCTGGCAGGCCAGGCGTCGGCCACCAGAAAGACCCGCTGGCGCTCGCCAAGGGCGCCGTCGTCATCGGGTTGCAGATCGACCAATAGCTGTGCGCCGGCATCTGCAGCCAACCCATCCAGCCACACCTGCAGTTGCGGGCCAGACCATCCTTGCGCCACCGCTATTTTCGCGGGTGCCAGCCAGGCGCTACGGGGTAGCGGTTGCCAGCGTGCGTCCGGGTACTCGGCTTGTAGCGCCGGCCATTGGTGGCGGTGCAGCCAGGCGCCGCGCAGGTGCGCCGGTTCAGCCTCTGCCGGCGGCGCACAAGGCTGTTCATAGGGGTAGAACAGATAACCGCCCAGCCACATCGAGGCCTGGATCGCAGCGTTGGCCAACGCCTGCAGCGTCTGCAGCGCCTGTGCCGAGGTCGATAGCGGCAGCTGGTGGCGCGCGAGGTGTTCGAGCTTCAGATCCAGCCGGTCGCGACCGCCCGGGCCGATCCAGTGGTTCGGCGCCAGAGACGGCTGACCCAGATAGAGTTTGATCGCCAGCTCCACATGGTGCACGCCGCTGGCATCGCGCAGCAGCAGATCCAGCTCACCGAGGGTATGGCCGCCCTGGCGAATCGGCAGATTGGCGGCCAGCACCTCGATGCCGGGGGCCGCCTGCAGGGCGAACTGCCACAGGCGCTCGTAGTAGAGGCCCAGGCGGCGCACCGAGCTGCGCGACAGCCATTCGTGCAGCGCTTGCGGGTTTTCATCCTGGCGCTGCAGCCAGTCTGCTAACAGACCGGGTTCGGCCGCCCAGCCTGAGTCGGCCAGCGGGTGGCGCTGCGGCCAGGGCGTATGGGCGAGCAGTGGTGGTGACAAGAGCGTCCAGGCCAGGTCGCGCACGGCAGGTTCGCTGAGATGGCGGGGCAGGTCGGCTAGTGCGGCGAAGGGGTTCATCGTTGCAGCATAGGCGTTTGGCAAGCCATTGAAAAACTACCTACGTTGCCATTGCTGCGTTAAAAGCAGCCTCAACAAGCTGCTCGCAGCTAACGCACTTCAGTGCGGCCCGAAGGGCGAGCGAAGCGAGTCATGCTCATGTACAACTCGTACACTCCGCTTTTTCGGCTGTTTTTGTGGGGCCGCCCAGGCCTTGCACTGGCTGCCTCGCCTACGGTTTTCAACGGCCTGCCAGGGCCGTCGACGTCAGGGTTTGCTGGCGCAGGGTGCCTTCGCCCATAATCGAGACCATTAGAGCCAGAGCCTCGCGGGAGCCCCATGGAGCAGTTTCGTAATATCGGCATCATCGGCCGCCTGGGCAGTACCCAGGTGCTCGACACCATCCGTCGCCTGAAGAAGTTCCTGCTCGAGCGCCAGTTGCACGTGATTCTCGACGACACCATCGCCGAAGTGCTGCCGGGCCATGGCCTGCAGACCTCGGCGCGTAAGCATCTGGGCGAGTTCTGCGACCTGGTGATCGTGGTCGGTGGTGACGGCAGCATGCTGGGCGCCGGTCGCGCTCTGGCCCGCCACAAGGTGCCGGTGCTGGGCATCAACCGTGGCAACCTGGGCTTTCTCACCGATATCCGCCCGGACGAGCTGGAGTCCAAGGTCGCCGAGGTGCTTGACGGCAGTTACCTGACCGAGAATCGCTTTCTGCTGGAAACCGAGGTGCGCCGTCACTCGGAAGCGATCGGCCAGGGCGATGCGCTCAACGATGTGGTGCTGCACCCAGGCAAGTCGAATCGGATGATCGAGTTCGAGTTGTATATCGATGGCCAGTTCGTCTGCAGCCAGAAGGCCGACGGCCTGATCGTCGCCACGCCAACCGGCTCGACCGCCTACGCGCTGTCGGCGGGCGGGCCGATCATGCATCCCAAGCTCGATGCCATAGTCGTCGTACCCATGTACCCGCACACGCTGTCCAGCCGGCCCATCGTGGTGGATGGCAACAGCGAGCTGAAGATCGTCGTCTCCAAGGATTTGCAGCTTTACCCGCAGGTGTCGTGCGATGGCCAGAACCATTTCACCTGCGCACCGGGCGACACCATCACGGTACGCAAGAAATCCCAGAAGCTGTGCCTGATCCACCCGCTGGATCACAACTACTACGAGGTCTGCCGTACCAAACTGGGTTGGGGTAGCCGGCTCGGCGGAGGCGACTGATGCAGCTCGATCCGTCCCGCGGTTATGACCTGATCGGTGATGTGCACGGTTGCGCCAATACCCTGGTGCGCCTGCTCGAACGCATGGGTTACCGCCGCCAGAACGGTGTCTGGCGCCACCCCCAGCGCATGGCGATCTTCCTCGGCGACCTGATCGATCGCGGCCCGCGCATTCGCGAATCCGTGCACCTGGTGCACGACATGGTGCGCGCCGGCGAGGCGCTGTGCATCATGGGTAATCACGAATTCAACGCCCTGGGCTGGATGACCCCGGCGCCGCCAGGTAGTGGGCGTACCTTCGTGCGCGAGCACACCGCGCGGCACGAACGGCTGATCGGCGAGACCCTGCGGCAGTTCGAGGCCTACCCGGACGAGTGGCGCGACATGCTGGCGTGGTTCTACGAGTTGCCGCTGTTTCTCGATGCCGGCCATTTCCGCGTGGTACACGCCTGCTGGGATCAGAGCATGATCGCCTCGCTGCGCCAGCAGTTCCCCGATGGCTGCATCGACGAACATTTCCTGCAGGCCTCGGCCGTGCCCGGCAGCTACGCCTGTACGGTGCTCGACCGGTTGCTGCGTGGCACCGACATGCGCCTGCCCGGCGGGTTGACCATGACCAGCAGCGACGGCTTCACCCGCTCGTTCTTCCGCACCAAGTTCTGGGCCGGCAACCCGCTGACCTACGGCGACGTGCAGTTCCAGCCCGACCCGTTGCCCGAGCAGGTGGCTTGCCTGCCGCTCAGCGAAGAGGACAAGGCCCGGCTGCTGACCTACGGCGCCGAGCAGCCGCCGCTGTTCGTCGGTCACTACTGGCGCAGCGGCACGCCGGCGCCGATCTGCCCGAATATCGCCTGCCTGGATTACAGCGCGGTGATGTACGGCAAGCTGGTGGCCTACCGGCTGGATCAGGAAACCCGTCTGGATCCGGCCAAGTTCGTCTGGGTGGAAGTGGAACGGCCGGGGCCGGCGCGATGAGCCCGGTGATCGCCCTGCGCGCGCCGCTGGAGCAGGACCTGGCGGCGTTCATCAGCTTGCTGGCCAGGCTGGGTGTGCCGCACCGGGTGGCCGAGCAGGGCAACGAGCAGGTGCTCTGGGTGCCGGACGAAGAGACCGCTGCCCAGGTCCGCGAGCTCTATGCACGGGCGCCCGCGGGCGATCCGAATCCGCAGCCACTGCGCCCGCCGGTTGCCAGCACGCGGCCGGGCATCGCCGCCCAGGCCAGGCGCAGCCCGCTGACCTTGATCGTACTGGCGCTGATCCTGCTGGTCGCGGTGTTGACCTGGGGCGGTGAAGACTACGACGTGGTGCGCTGGCTGAGCTTCGTCGACTTCCATATCGACGGGCAGTACATCTATTTCGGCACCTTCGCCCAGGCCCTCGACAGCGGCCAGTGGTGGCGCCTGCTGACGCCCATGCTGCTGCACTTCGGCATCCTCCACTTGACGATGAACAGTCTGTGGTACTGGGAGCTGGGGCGGCGTATCGAGGCACGCCAGGGCGCGCTGATGCTTTTGCTGCTCACCCTCTGGTTCGGCCTCGCCGCCAACGTGGCGCAGTACGTCTACGCCGGGCCAGCGCTGTTCGGTGGCCTGTCCGGTGTGCTCTACGGGCTGCTGGGCCACTGCTGGTTGTTCCAGCTGCTGGCGCCGAACGCGGCGTACCGGCTGCCGCGCGGGGTGCTGGTGAGCATGCTGATTTGGCTATTGATCTGCATGACCGGGGTGTTCGAGCTGCTGCAGTTCGGTGCCATCGCCAACGCTGCCCACGTCGGCGGGCTGGTCGCTGGCTGCCTCAGCGGGTTGATCGGCGGGCTGCTGGCTCGCCAGTTCGCGCGCCGCTGAGCGCTGCTGGCGCCTCGGCTTGGCAGGCGAGATAGGGTAGAATCAGCGCTTTTCCAGCCCTGGAGTCAGCCATGTCCTCCTTCGTCGAATTGATCCGCAACATCACCCCGGACGTGTATGAGAGCCTCAAGCTGGCCGTGGAGATCGGCAAGTGGCCGGATGGCCGCAAGCTGACCCAGGAGCAGAAAGAGCTGAGCCTGCAGGCGATGATCGCCTGGGAAATCGAGAACCTGCCCGAGGATCAGCGCACCGGTTACATGGGCGCGTCCGAATGTGCCTCGAAATCCGAGCCCGTCCCGAACATCCTGTTCAAGTCCTCGGAAACCCTGCACTGATGTTCGAAGTAGCCCGCGGCGCCCTGAGCAAGATGGCCACCCAGCTCGATGCGCCGGTGCAGTATGCATTTCGCCTCGGTGACGAGCAGATCGCCGTCAACCCGATGATCGGCAAGACCGTGCGCCTGGAATTTCTCGGCGCGATTCACTGCAGCCATTGCGGCCGCAAGACCAAGACCAGCTTCAGCCAGGGCTACTGCTATCCGTGCATGCAGAAGCTCGCCCAGTGCGACCTGTGCATCATGAGCCCCGAGCGCTGCCACTATGACGCCGGCACCTGCCGTGATCCCGGCTGGGGCGAGCAGTTCTGCATGACCGATCATGTGGTGTACCTGGCCAACTCGTCAGGCATCAAGGTCGGCATCACCCGCGCCACGCAGATTCCCACCCGCTGGATCGACCAGGGCGCCACCCAGGCGCTGCCGATCATGCGCGTGGCCACCCGTCAGCAGTCCGGTTTCGTCGAAGACCTGCTGCGCAGCCAGGTGGCGGACAAGACCAACTGGCGCGCGCTGCTCAAGGGCGATGCTGCGCCGGTCGACCTGCTGCACGTGCGTGAGCAGATCTTCGATGCCTGCGCCGGCGGCATCACCACCCTGCAGGAGCGCTTCGGCCTGCAGGCCGTGCAGCCGCTCAACGAGCAGAGCGTGGTGGAGATCCGTTACCCGATCGAGGGCTATCCTGCCAAGATCACCAGTTTCAACCTGGACAAGAATCCTGTCGCCGAAGGCACGCTGCTGGGGATCAAGGGCCAGTACCTGATGTTCGATACCGGCGTGATCAATATCCGCAAGTACACCGCTTACCAGATCGCCGCCAGCTGCGCCGCCTGACCGGCAGGCGCGGCTGACGCCATTCACCTGTCTGCCACGCCAGCTGGCGCGGCATCGAAGAGGTTTCCCATGCGCACCGAACAATCCAAGACCATCTACCTCAAGGACTATCAGGCGCCGGATTACCTGATCGACGAAACCCACCTGACCTTCGAGCTGTTCGAGGATCACACCCTGGTCCATGCCCAGCTGGTGATGCGCCGCAACCCGGCGTTGCCCGCCGAGCTGCCGGCGCTGGTGCTCGATGGCCAGCAGCTCGAACTGTTGCACCTCAAGCTCGACGACCGCGAGCTGGGTGACGGCGAGTATCAGCTGACCGACAGCACGCTCACCGTGCAGCCGACCCAGGCCAGCTTCGTCATCGACAGCACGGTGCGCATCCACCCGGAAAGCAACACCGCGCTGGAAGGCTTGTACAAGTCCAGCGGCATGTTCTGCACCCAGTGCGAGGCCGAGGGCTTTCGCAAGATCACCTATTACCTCGACCGCCCGGACGTGATGAGCAGCTTCACCACCACGCTCAGCGGCGACAAGCAGAAGTACCCGATCCTGCTCTCCAACGGCAACCCGGTTGCCAGTGGCGAGGAGGGCGATGGTCGCCACTGGGCGACCTGGGAAGACCCGTTCAAGAAGCCGGCCTACCTGTTCGCCCTGGTCGCCGGTGACCTGTGGTGCGTGGAAGACACCTTCACCACCATGAGCGCCCGCAACGTGACCCTGCGCATCTATGTCGAGCCGGAGAACATCGACAAGGTGCAGCACGCCATGGACAGCCTGAAGAAGTCCATGAAGTGGGACGAAGAGGTGTATGGCCGCGAGTACGACCTGGACATCTTCATGATCGTCGCGGTCAACGACTTCAACATGGGCGCCATGGAAAACAAGGGCCTCAACATCTTCAACTCCAGCGCCGTGCTGGCCCGTGCCGAAACCGCCACCGATGCCGCCCACCAGCGCGTCGAGGCGATCGTCGCCCACGAGTACTTCCACAACTGGTCCGGCAACCGGGTGACCTGCCGCGACTGGTTCCAGCTGTCGCTCAAGGAAGGCTTCACGGTGTTCCGTGACGCGGCCTTCTCGGCGGACATGAACTCGGCGACGGTCAAGCGCATCCAGGACGTCGCCTACCTGCGTACCCACCAGTTCGCCGAGGATGCAGGCCCCATGGCCCACCCGGTGCGCCCGGACGCCTACATGGAGATCTCCAACTTCTACACCCTGACCATCTACGAGAAGGGTTCCGAAGTGCTGCGCATGATCCACACCCTGCTGGGCGCCGAGGCGTTCCGCAAGGGCTCGGACCTGTACTTCGAGCGCCACGATGGCCAGGCCGTGACCTGCGACGATTTTGTCAAGGCCATGGAGGATGCCAGCGGCATCGACCTGACCCAGTTCAAGCGCTGGTACACCCAGGCCGGCACGCCGCGCCTGGCGGTTGCCGAACAGTATGACGTCGCCGCGAAAACCTACACCCTGACCTTCACCCAGAGTTGCCCGGCCACGCCGGGGCAGAGCGAGAGCAGCAAGCTGCCGTTCGTGATTCCGGTGGAGCTGGGTCTGCTGGACGGGCAGGGCAATGACCTGCCGCTGTGCCTGCAGGGCGAAGCCGCTGCATTGGGCAGCAACCGCGTGCTGTCGGTCACCGAGGCGCAGCAGTCGTTCACCTTCGTCGATATCGCCGAGAAGCCGTTGCCCTCGCTGCTGCGCGGTTTCAGTGCGCCGGTGAAGCTGCACTTCGCCTACGACCGTGACCAGCTGATGTTCCTGATGCAGCACGACAGCGATGGTTTCAACCGCTGGGAAGCCGGCCAGCAGCTCAGCGTGCAGGTGCTGCAGGAGCTGATCGGCCAGTACCAGCGCGGTGAAACGCTGGTGCTCGACGGGCGCCTGGTCAACGCGCTGCGCACCCTGCTGCAGGACGATTCGCTGGATCAGGCGATGGTGGCCGAAATGCTGTCGCTGCCGGGCGAGGCCTACCTCACCGAAATCAGCGACGTGGCTGACGTCGACGCCATTCATGGCGCCCGCGAGTTCGCCCGCCAGCAGCTGGCCGACGCCCTGTTCGATCCGCTGTGGCAGCGTTACCAGGCCAACCGCGAGATTTCGCGCAACACGCCTTATGTCGCCGAAGCCGAGCACTTTGCCCGCCGCGCGCTGCAGAACATCGCGCTGTCCTATCTGATGCTCGGCGACCAGCCGCAGGTGCTGGCCGCAGCCCTCGATCAGTTCGAGACCAGCGACAACATGACCGAGCGCCTGACCGCCCTGGCGGTATTGGTCAACTCGCCTTTCGAGGCCGAGCGCAGCAAGGCGCTCGAAGCCTTCGCCGAGCAATTCAAGGACAACGCCCTGGTCATGGACCAGTGGTTCAGTGTGCAGGCTGCCAGCACCTTGCCCGGTGGCCTGGCCCGCGTGCAGGCGCTGATGGAGCACCCGGCGTTCACCCTGAAGAACCCCAACAAGGTGCGCGCGCTGATTAGCGCATTCGCCGGGCAGAACCTGGTGAATTTCCATGCCATCGACGGCAGCGGCTACCGCTTCCTGGCTGACCAGGTGATCGTGCTCAATGCGCTGAACCCACAGATCGCCTCGCGCCTGCTGGCGCCGCTGACCCGCTGGCGCAAATACGGCGCCGAGCGCCAGGCACTGATGAAGGCCGAGCTGGAGCGGATTCTCGCTTCCGGCGAACTGTCGCCCGACGTTTACGAAGTCGTCAGCAAGAGCCTCGCCTGAGGCTCTGCCCGGAGCGGCGTCGGCCGCTTCGGGCAGTAGCTGCTGCATGTCCCTCCGGCGTCCATTCTGGACGCCATCAGCCCCACCGTGGTGCCCCTGGCGTTGTTACCAGCAGATTGCGTGGTAACAATTTTCTGTTACCTCAGGGAATGAAAAGCTACCCCTGGGCCCAGCGACACACTTAATATCGCGGCCGCTTGCGTGATGCTGGCATTTAGCCGGTTTTTTTTACCGGTGGTCAGGCGCTTCGACAGCTTGTTGAAAGCTCTTTTGAGCGATTCTGGGTCGATATCGGCCTGCTGCTGATCAGTGGCCGACCAGTCATAAAAAGACGCTACGGAGCTGCTCTAGAAAAGCGGTTTCAGCTAATACGATCGTTTGAATTGGCACCAAGGTTGCACTGCACAAGGCAGTGACGCCAGCCAGTCCAAGGTCATCAACGGGTACCTCGCCAGGCTCATCGGAAAATGGGCCGCAACGAACAATGACTGACTGTCTGCGGAGTAGCGATTCAATGTGTATCAAGTCCCTTGAGCAGGCCCAGCGGGCAAAGGCCGGTTTTGTCCTGGCCAGCATGCTGCCGTTGCTGGCTGCCGCGCCCGTGCAGGCGGTGGAGTTCAGCTTTGCCGATAACGAGGTCAGCGGTTCGCTGGACACCACGTTGTCCTACGGGCAGCTGTGGCGTGTGCAGGGGCAAAGCCGGGGCAACGACGACGTCAACGTCAATGACGGCAACCGCAACTTCGATACCGGCCTGGCCTCGGAAGTGTTCAAGATCACCTCGGATCTCGAGATGAATTACCAGAACTACGGCCTGTTCGTGCGCGGCACGGCGTTCTATGACACGCAGATCATGGACAAGCGCAACGACTTCTACAGCGGCAATCGCAGCGCTCAGCCCAGCCAGAACACCCCCAACGATGACAGCTTCACCCGCGACACCCGCCACAAGGCCGGGCGCGATGCGCAGATTCTCGATGCGTACGTTTACGCCAACTGGGATGTCGCCGAGCGCCCGCTCAGCGTTCGCCTGGGGCGCCAGGTGTTCAACTGGGGCGAGGGTGTGTTCTATCGCGGCGGGGTGAACGCCAGCAACCCGGTGGATGGCGCACGGTTCCGCCTGCCTGGCGCGGAGATCAAGGAAGTGCTGATTCCCGTCGAGGCCGTCAGCTTCAATATCGGCCTGACCGACAACCTGTCGATGGAAGCCTTCTACCAGTTCAAATGGGAAGAAAGCGCCATCGACCCGGTGGGCAGCTACTTCGCCGAGACCGATCTGTTCGCCGAGGGGGGCGATACGGCCTACGCCAGCAATCCGGCGCTGGGCAGCGCCGCCTTCCGCAGCAACTATGCCGGCCTGACGGCCCTTGGCGTTGGTGGGCTGCAGGGCACTGACTACCTCGACAGCAACGGTTACTTCAAGGTCGCCTCCATTGGCTCGGATATCAAGGCCAAGGATGACGGTCAGTTCGGCGTTGCCTTTCGTTATATCGCCGAACAGCTGAACGCCACCGAGTTCGGGTTCTACTTCGTCAACTACCACGCCAAGGAGCCGACGCTCTACGCCGACCTCGATGGTTTCTCGGGCCTGGATATGGACGCCATCACCAGCGCGGCCAGCGCTGGCAGCATTCCCAGCTACGCCGCAATGCTCAACGCTGCTGGTGCCGGTAGCGCTCAGGCGCAGACGCTCCTGGGCCTGGTCAACGGGGCAGCCACCGTCGATGCCGCCAACCAGGCCAATGCGCACCGCGAGTATGTGGAAAACATCCGCATGTACGGCTTCAGCTTCAACACCACTCTGGGCGATGCCTCGCTGTTCGGTGAGCTGGCCTACCGGCCGAACCTGCCGATCGCCATTGCCGCGACCAATGACCTGCTCGGCGATCTGCTGCGCCAGGGATCGCGACTGGTGCAGGGGCAGCAGGGCAACATCGGCGGTCAGCCGCTGCAGCTGGGTGATTCAATCCACAACTACGAGCGTGTCGAGGCCTACAACGCCTCGCTGGGCAGCATCTACAACTTCGGCCCTTCGCTGGGCTTCGATGCCCTGACCGGGGTGGCCGAACTGGCTTCCGAGCACCTGCGCGGCAGCGACCTGAAATACACCGCCTTCGATGGCTCGACCCGCTATTACGCGGGGCGGGGTGATTCTTCCTACACCTTCGGCTATGGCCGCAGCTACCAGGCCAACAAGAATGCCTATGGCTACACCCTGGTGCTGTCCGGTACCTGGAACGATGTGCTGGCCGGGGTGAACCTGTCGCCCTTCGTCGTCTACAAGGACGATTTCGAGGGCAACTCCTACCAGACCGGCAATTTCGTCGAGGGCCGCAAGGCCTACACCGTCGGCATGAAGGCGGCGTACATGAACAGCCTGGAAGCCGAACTGCAGTACACCGAGTTTTCCGGCGGTGGCAACAACAACGCCGTGCGTGACCGCGACAACATCGGCTTCAACGTCAAATACTCCTTCTGATCACGGGGAAACAGCATGCTGAACATCAAGGGTGTCGCCGTCGCGCTGGTGCTGCTGGCTGGCAACAGCATGGCGGCCGTCTCGCCGCAGGACGCCGCCAAGCTCGGCAGCAGCCTGACGCCGCTGGGCGCTGAAAAAGCGGGTAACGCTGCCGGCAGCATTCCCCCGTGGACCGGCGGCATCACCCAGGCGCCGGCCGGGTACAAGGGCTCGGGCACCCACCATATTGACCCCTTCGCCGGTGACAAGCCGCTGTTCACCATCACTCGCGCCAACCTGGCCCAGTACCGCGATCAGCTGACGCCGGGGCAGGTGGCGTTGTTCGAGACCTACCCGGATAGCTTCCAGATGCCGGTCTACCCCAGCCACCGCTCCGGCTCGGCACCGCAGTGGGTGTACGCCAACACCGCGAAGAACGCCGTCAGCGCCAAGCTGCTCGACGGCGGCAATGGCTTTGCCGATGCTTTCGGCGGTATCCCGTTCCCGATTCCGCAGAATGGCGTCGAAGCCTTGTGGAACCATATCGCCCGCTACCGTGGCACCTACGTTGTGCGCCGCGCTTCTGAAGTGGCGGTGCAGCGCAACGGCTCCTATTCGCTGGTTACCTCGCAGCAGGAAGCGCTGTTCAAGTTCTACGACCCGAAAGGCAGCTACGCCAGCCTCAACAACATCCTGTTCTACTACCTGTCGTCAACCCGCAGCCCGGCGCGGCTGGCCGGTGGCGCGGTGCTGGTTCACGAAACCCTGGATCAGGTCAAGCAGCCGCGGCAGGCCTGGGGCTATAACGCCGGCCAGCGGCGGGTGCGGCGCGCGCCGAACCTGGCGTATGACACGCCGATCTCCGCCGCCGACGGCCTGCGTACCGCCGATGACACCGACATGTTCAACGGCGCCCCGGATCGCTACGACTGGAAGCTGCTCGGCAAGCGGGAAATCTACATCCCCTACAACAGCTACAAGCTCACCAGCGCGCAGGTGAAATACAAGGATCTGCTGCAGGTCGGCCATCTCAACCCGGCCTACACGCGCTACGAGCTGCACCGCGTGTGGGTGGTGGAGGGCACGCTCAAGACTGGCGCCCGGCATATCTATTCCAAGCGTACCCTTTACCTGGACGAAGACAGCTGGCAGGCCGCCGTGGTCGATCAGTACGACGGCCGCGGCGAGTTGTGGCGCGTATCGATGGCCTACCTGAAGAACTATTACGAGCTGCCGACCACCTGGTCTGCGCTGGACGTGTTTCACGACCTGCAGGCCCGCCGCTACCACGTGCAGAACCTGGACAACGAGGAAGCCAACACCATCGACTTCAGCCAGCCGACTGCCGATGATGGCTACTTCACACCGGCACAGCTGCGCCGTCGCGGTACCCGCTAGCAGGGAAGGCCCGCCCGTTGTATGACCGGCATTCGCGCGGTCGATAACACGGGCTTTTTCTTACAAAACAGCAGATCGTGGCGGCTACCATGATGCATAAAGGCCGCTAGCATAGGCGGCGCTTCAACAAGCGCCGGATATAACAAGAACAAGGGGGAGTTGTGTATGAGTGAGCCCATCGTGCGGCGCACCCGAAGCGGTAATAAACCGCGGCCCGTGCTGCAGGTCCTGGCACTGTGCTCGCTGCTGGTGGCGGGCGTGCCGGTGGTGCAGGCCCAGGCTGCCGACGCCGCGACCTTCTCGGTGCCGTCGAGCCGCGCCGTTTCCAGCCTTCTGCTCGACGTTGCCCACGCCGGCAAGCGCCTGGTGGCGGTCGGCGAGCGCGGCCACGTGCTGTACTCCGACGATGACGGCGGCAACTGGACCCAGGCCAAGGTGCCGACCCGGCAGATGCTCACCGCCGTGTATTTCGTCGATGACCAGCATGGTTGGGCAGTCGGCCACGATGCGCTGATCCTGGCGAGCAGCGACGGCGGCGCGACCTGGAGCAAGCAGTTCGAAGACCTGCAGCGCGAAGCGCCGCTGCTCGACCTGTGGTTCAAGGATGCGCAGCACGGTTTCGCCATCGGTGCCTACGGTGCGCTGCTGCAAACCATTGATGGCGGCAGCACCTGGGACGACGTCAGCGACCGCCTCGACAACGAAGACACCTACCACCTCAACGCCATCGCCGATGTGCCGGGCGCCGGGCTGTTCATCGTCGGCGAAGCGGGCAGCCTGTTTCGCTCCACCGATGGTGGGCAAAGCTGGGAAACCCTGGAGGGGCCTTACCAAGGCTCGCTGTTCGGCGTGATCGGCAGTGGCGAGGCCAACGGCCTGCTGGTGTTCGGCCTGCGCGGCCACCTGTTCCGTTCCATGGATGCGGGCGATACCTGGCAGCAGGTTCCGCTGACCACCGCCGGTGGTGGCGACCTGGAGTTCGGCCTGGCCAGTGCGGCCACCTTGAACGATGGCAGCATCGTGGTGGTGGGCCACGGCGGCAGCGTGTTGCGCAGTACCGATCACGGCAACAGCTTCAGCGTGTTCAACCGCCCGGATCGTTTATCGGTGGCGGGCGTTACCGCCGGGGCAGACGGCAAATTGGTGCTGGTCGGGCAGGGCGGTGTACGCCTGACCACCGAGACCGGTGCCAATCCAGGCCAACAATAACAAGCTGGGGTAGTGTTCGATGAGTAACCTTGATCAAGACAAGGCCAGCTTGCTGGAGCGCCTGATCTTCAATAACCGACCGGCAGTGATCCTGATCTGCTTGCTGGTCAGCGTCTTCCTGTTCTTCCAGGCCACCCAGGTGCGCCCCTCGACCAGCTTCGAGAAGATGATTCCGCTGAGCCATCCGTTCATCCAGAACATGATGGAGCACCGCAACGACCTGGCGAACCTCGGCAATACCGTGCGGATTGCCGTGGAGGCCAAGGACGGCGACATCTTCAGCCAGTCCTATATGGAAACCCTGCGCCAGATCCACGACGAGGTGTTCTACATCCCCGGCGTCGATCGCTCTGGGCTCAAGTCGCTGTGGAGCCCCAGCGTGCGCTGGACCGAAGTGACCGAGGAAGGCTTCGCCGGCGGCGAGGTGATTCCGCAGACCTACGATGGCAGCGCGCAGAGCCTCGAAGAGCTGCGCGGCAACGTGCTCAAGTCCGGGCAGATCGGCCGCCTGGTGGCCAACAACTTCAAGTCCAGCATCATCGACGTGCCGTTGCTCGAGTCCTATCCGGATCCTGAAGACCAGGGCCGACTGATCAAGCTCGACTACCAGCAGTTCTCCCACCAGCTCGAAGAGAAGATCCGCAACAAGTACCAGGCGCAGAACCCGGACGTGCAGATCCACATCATCGGCTTCGCCAAGAAGGTCGGTGACCTGATCGATGGTCTGATGATGGTCGCGCTGTTCTTCGGCGTGGCGTTGCTGATCACCTTCGTGCTGCTGTACTGGTTCACCTGGTGCATCCGCAGCACCATCGCCGTGGTGATCACCACCCTTGTGGCCGTGGGCTGGCAATTGGGCCTGATGCACACGGTGGGCTTCGGCATCGACCCGTACTCCATGCTGGTGCCGTTCTTGATCTTCGCCATCGGCATTTCCCATGGCGTGCAGAAGATCAACGGCATCGCCCTGCAGTCCAGCGCGGCGGACACGCCGCTGATGGCCGCGCGGCTGACCTTCCGCCAGCTGTTCCTGCCGGGGATGATCGCCATCCTCGCCGACGCCGTGGGCTTCATCACCCTGCTGCTGATCGATATCGGGGTGATTCGCGAACTGGCCATCGGCGCCTCCATCGGTGTAGCGGTGATCGTGTTCACCAACCTGATCCTGCTGCCGGTGGCGATTTCCTACATCGGCATCAGCAAAAAGGCTGTGGCCCGGAGCAAGCGCGACGCGGTGAGCGAACACCCGTTCTGGCGGCGGTTGTCCAACTTCGCCAGTGCCAAGGTAGCGCCGATTTCCGTGAGCCTGGCACTGGTCGCCGCGGTGGGCGGTTTCTGGTACCAGCACCAGTACCTGCAGGTCGGCGACCTCGATCAGGGCGCCCCGGAGCTACGCCCGGACTCGCGCTACAACCTCGACAACGACTTCGTGATCCGCAACTACTCGACCAGTTCCGACGTGCTGGTGGTGATGGTCAAGACCGCGCCCGAAGGTTGCTCCACCTATGAAGCCATGGCCGCCATGGACGAGTTGATGTGGACCATGGACAACACGCCAGGCGTGCAATCGGCGATCTCCATGGTCAGCGTGTCGCGCCAGGTGATCAAGGGCATGAACGAGGGCAACCTGAAGTGGGAAACCCTGTCGCGTAACCCCGACGTGCTCAACAACTCCATCGCCCGCGCCGACGGCCTGTACAACGCCGACTGCTCGGTGGCGCCGGTGCTGGTGTTCCTCGAAGACCACAAGGCGGAAACGCTCAAGCGTGCGGTGAAGGCGGTCGAGGGCTTCGTTGCCGAGCATGAGTCCGACAAGGTGGAGTTCCTGCTGGCCGCCGGTAATGCCGGTATCGAGGCAGCTACCAACGAAGTGATCAGTACCTCCGAGCTGCTGATTCTGGTGCTGGTGTACCTGTGCGTCGGCGTCATGTGCATGATCACCTTCCGCTCGTTCGCCGCGACCGTGTGTATCGTGCTGCCGCTGATCCTCACCTCGATCCTCGGCAACGCCCTGATGGCCTTCCTGGGCATCGGCGTGAAAGTCGCGACCCTGCCGGTGATCGCCCTGGGCGTCGGCATCGGCGTGGACTACGGCATCTACATCTACAGCCGCCTGGAAACCTTCCTGCGCGCCGGCCTGCCACTGCAGGAAGCCTACTACCAGACGCTGCGCTCCACCGGTAAAGCGGTGCTGTTCACCGGCCTGTGCCTGGCCATCGGCGTGGCGACCTGGATGTTCTCGGCGATCAAGTTCCAGGCCGACATGGGCCTGATGCTGACCTTCATGTTTATCGTCAACATGTTCGGCGCGCTGTGGCTGCTGCCGGCGCTGGCGCACTTCCTGATCAAGCCCGAGAAACTGGCGGGCAAGAAGGGGGGGGCGCTGCTGGCGCACTGACGGGTTGGCTCTATAAAAAGCGCGACCTCTACGGCATTTGCATGCCGTAGAGGTCGTTTTGCTAATGCACGGTGGGGCTGGTTTTTGTAGGGCAGTTATGGCCGTGAAAATGCGGAAGTCAGGCGAGTACAGGTGAGGCCGTTCTGTAGGTCGGTAAGTTGTTGATTGATATGGAGTTTGATTTTTGCGAATACGGGTAGGGTGCGCTTATACAGAACGCTTTACTATTGCGTTAACGCAGAATTCTGTTTAGTCACTGTTAGGTGCATATTCAAAATGCTGGATCTCCAGAAAATTGTGGATATGGTCAGAGATACTGCTGATAGATTTGGCCCGTCCAACCCGCAAGAAATTAAAAAACTTATTTCTTATTGCCAAAAAGCGCCTGAGCGCAATGTGTTTTTCGCACTATTTTCTTTCTTTTATGACCCATCTCTGCAAGAAAACAAATTTCAACGACAACAAGTCGCTGGAGCATTGCTATTTGAACTGACGCCCGCATCAGCCCTTGAGCTGGAAGGCTCAATTTATGCTGCAGCAAAAACTTGGGATTACAGCATTGAAGAACTACCATGGTATTGGTGCAAAGTGTTTGGTACAGACGTTGTAGTTAATTTTCTAAACGATCTGCTGCCGGATATAGAAGACAAAGAAACTATAAAAAGCATTCAAACAATGCTGTTTTGGTGCAGTGGTTTTGAGCAGCAATGCACCTAGCAACTGGTTAAAATCGTTCGCTCCGCTCACTGGAACGGGCTAAAGCCCGCCCCTTAACCAAACGTTAGGTCTCTACTCATGCTCCCACTGCACCTTGCCGTCGAGCACATGAATGAAGCGGCATTGCGCGAGCTGTTGGATGCTGGCGTAGATCCCAATGCTCCGGATCCAGAAGTCGGCGGCTTCCGTCCGCTTCACGTTGCGGTTGATATTGAGTGCGAAGACTCGTGCTGTCGCTACGATATGGGCGATGCCAGCGCCTCGCCTAAGGCAACAGTTTCTCGAATTCTTGTGGAGGCAGGAGCAAGCCCTGATCTTCCTGATTTTCAAGGCAGAACTGCTCGTTCAATCGCAAAGGAGAGACTGCATGCTGAGGCACTACTCCTCTTCGGACCTGAGACATAACCCCTCGGCCAAGGGACCTGCCTGCGGCAGGCCCCTAACCTCGAACATTAGAAGACGAATCATATCACATGGCACTGCAGACATATGGCGATGAAAGGTCTCTCCTCTATTGTGCTTTCTGCGGAGGAGAAACAGGAACGCGCGACCATTGTCCCTCTAAAGTTTTTCTAGAGCGCCCGTTTCCGGAGGACTTGCCGGTAGTTCCTGCGTGCGGCCAGTGCAATGCCAAATTTTCCTCTGATGAGGAATACCTCGCATGTCTCCTCGAATGCGTTCTGACTGGGTCTACAGACCCAGAAGTAATTCTAAGATCTTCGATTAAGAAAACCTTACAGCATTCGCCTGCGCTGCGATCTCGTATTGAGCAATCGCGAACGCTAAACGGCGACCAAACTATCTTCGTACCAGAATATGACCGTGTTCTTTCAATAGTTACAAAGCTTGCCCAGGGGCATGCTCTTTACGAGCTTCATGAAGCTTGCCCATCTAGTCCTGATACTGTGTGGGCCACACCGTTGGCACTACTCTCTGAACCGGATCTATTAGAATTTGAACGCCCTGAGTATCCATCTATCTGGCCTGAGGTAGGCAGCAGAGCCATGCAGCGCTTAATTATTGATGGACAACCTGAATCCCCTTGGGTCGTTGTTCAACCAGGCATTTACCGTTACTTGGCTATCCCTGGTACGGCTGTACACATAGTTATCCACGAATATTTAGCCGGTTATGCATGCTGGGGCTAGCGTGTCGTCGTCCAATAACTGATTCAAACCGTTCGCTTCGCTCACTGCGACGGGCTAAAGCCTGCCCCTTAACCAAACGTTAGGTGTCTTACAAACATGGTCATTGACCTAACATCAAAGCCAATGCTCGGCCACTGGGATGTTTCTTCTTCAATATCGCAGTGTGAATATCAATTTGGGAAAAGACTTATCTACGTGCAGCATCCAAAAGATGAGTCTCCTAAACTATACCTTTTGAGGGCACAGGAGACCGTTGAGGCTGCGTGGAGCGATATCGATAATGCAGTTTTCTTTGCGGAGGAATTGTCACGGTATTTGCTTCCTGATTTTTGGGGGACGCACGATGAAAGCAACAAAGCCGGCACAAGATTTACCGTTTACTCAATTCACTATAATCTCGACACGCCATACCCCATCTATGCAATCGGTAAGAGTCACGACTTTGTTTTTGAGTACACATCCTACGCCGAAGATGATTTGTGGCAAGAATCACCAATAACTACAAATCTACCTGAACCACCGGATAATTTCTGGATATCTATAAGGCGCATCAAAGAAAACCACTTTGAAGACGCCACCTAACATGCGTATGTTGTCTCTCCCCACAAGTGGTGGGCAAAGCCTAGCTTTTGCATTTGTCGTCAGCGCAGTTGCATTCGTATATCCAGTCTGTGATGGGCGCTTGGCCCTTTCCATTCTGTAGCTCGTGCAGCGGGGGCCAAGCTTTCAATCGATCCCTGGGATCATCGTTGTTATCGGCCTTGTTCCGCTGCAGGACTAGCCTGTTCCGACAGTTCCGCTGCTCACCACAACCACAAGAAAACCATCACGCCTTCCTGATTACCCCCGCCGTCAGGCGGGTTTTACGCTGTGCCAATTGCCATTGAAGCGCCGCTCGTGGCACCACAACGCCCAGCAGATCCGCACCAGTCTGTTGGCCAGGGCCACAGCCGCTTTGTTGTGGCCAATCCGCGCTGCCGTCTCGACGGCCCATTGCTGTAACTGAGCCAGATTTTCCGCTGTACGGGCCTGGCAGCGTTGTGCCGCCAACAAGGCGGCGTGGGAGTCATGGATAAACAGCTCACGCACATAGGCATTGCCCTGTCGGCTGATATGTCCGAGTTTTCGGCGGTCGCCGCTGCTGAATTCGTGCGGCGTCATGCCAAGCCAGGCGCTGAGGTGACGACCACTGGCAAAATGTTCGGGCTTGCCAGCAGCAGCCGTCAGGGCACTAGCTGTTAACAGCCCGATGCCGCTGACTTCATCCAGTTTGCGCACGATGTCGTCATCGGCATGCCAGCGCTTGAGCTGTTGTTCGCACTCGGCCATGCACTGTTCGTAGAGGTTGATCTCGGCCAGGACGATATGCAGCAGGCGGCCCAAAGGCGCGACTTCAGGTTGCTCAACCAGCTCATTGGCCGCCCGTATGAAGGCGACGGTCGAGGTCGGCGCTTCGATACCTGCTTCACGCAGCATGCCGCGCAGCAGGTTGATCCGTTGGGTGCGGCTCTTTCCAAGTTTCACGTAGCCCGTGCAATTGCTGAAGCTATTGCTGGTCGTGGCTTTTCACCGGTATAGGATGGATATCGTTGCAGCGCGCCGCTTCCAGCATGGCGTTGCAATCATTGCGGTCGGTTTTGTTACGACGGCGATAGGGGCGGACGTAGCGCGGATGCAGCAGCTCACCTGATGACCCAGCGGTTGCGCCAACCGCCCCCAATAGTGAGCTGTACCACAGGCTTCCATCACCCACTCGACCGGCTCGGCCTGCTCCTGTATATATCGCCGGAACGCCTCTCGGTTCAGCCGCTTGCGCTGCACCACCTGGCCGGAACGGACACTCTCGGCAACTTGGTAAACGGATTTGGCCAGATCAACTGCGATTCGCTTCATCACGACACTCCCAATTTCAGTCACCACCGTTCTCGGTATAGAACTGTGGCGCGAGGAGAGTTCATTACAGCATTCAAAACGTTCGCTCTGCTCACTGGCACGGGCTAAAGCCTGCCCCTTAACCAAATGTTATGTACAAAAGAGCAATGCGCAGTGAGTCAAGAATTATTCAATATTTGTAGCAAAGTTCGCGCGCGCCAAATTGATCGATATAAGACTGTCGACGGAGCATGCAAAGAAACTTCTATCGCAATAGCTTTCGAAGCAGCCAGAGCCAATATCACCGTATGTATCTGCGCAGGAACTTATGACGGGGAAGCGCATTATTGGATAAGGCATGAAAATACTATTTATGACGCTACAGCATCTCAATTTGGAGTTACTGATAGTGTGCTAGTAATCAATGAGTCTGATGCGCTAAATTTCAACGAAGACTCATTTGTTATTGTTAATGGCGCTTTGGTCAATCAACTATTAAGCACATAACAAATGGTTCAAGTCGCTCGCTTCGCTCACTCGGGACGGGCTAAAGCCCGTCCCTTAACCAAACGTTAGGTGAAGCCATGTTAAGAATGGCACCAGATTACATAGCACTTCTCAATTTACAGGAAGAGCTAAATCTAAAACTAAAGAACGCATATGAATGTGAAGTCACCAAAGGCGAAGGCGATTTAGCTAATTTCTTGATTCACTACGTGGAAAATCTAATTAACGAACTGAATAAAGACACCTGGTCATTTGGTCGCTACGAATATTCTGGTGATAAAAACTTTAGACATAGCGAGCAATGGTGGTCTGACGGGTACGAACCAAGAAAAGGTACTATCTTGCATTTCATCGGTTTCAGCGTTCAGGTTGAGTCGCTCACCTAACTATTGGTTCAAACCGTTCGCTTCGCTCACTGGGAACGGGCTAAAGCCCGCCTTTAACCATACGTTAGGTTTTCTGGCCATGATCACGAAAGAACAAGCTCATAAACTCGTCGCAGAGGCCGTTGCAGGAAAACCTGAATGGTTACCTGAAGGCGATGAGATAATCATTGTCGAGTCCGAAACTATCGAAAGGCCGTGGGGTTGGGCCATTTTCCACACGTCCAAGTTATGGTTAGAAACCAGCGATACCAAATATGCTCTAGCTGGTAACGCCCCAACGCTTGTAGAACGTGAAACTGGAAAGCTGATACCGACTGGCACAGCTTTTAGCATTGAGCGATACATCGAAAATTATGAGAAAACTGGCAATGCACACGCCTAACTGGTGGTTCAAATCGGTCGCTTCGCTCACCGAGGCGGGCTAAAGCCCGCCCCTTAAACAAACGCAAGGCATTATTTAGGAACATACCTCTACAGCCGATTGGAAACCTTTCCGCTCGGCGATCTGTCGCTGCAGGAAGCCCACATCCAGAACATGTTCGGTGCGATGTGGTGTTGTCGGCCTGCTCATTATCTGGTCAAACCCGAGAAGCTGGTCGGCAAGAAGGGTTGTTCGCTGCTGGTCCAACCCAGGAGTGTTCCGAAAACCGCGGGCTGGTCGCGGTTTTCTGTTTTCCGGGCATGCGAATTTTCTACAATACGTCCGCCCGAGCGCCCCGTAACGTGCCTCACTCGATCAGCAGTGAGGAAGGCGTGATGATAAGTCTGTATCTATCCATGGCGGCGTTCGCGCTGGCTGCTTCCATTTCACCCGGGCCGGTCAATCTGGTGTCGCTAAGCGCGGGCGCGCGCTATGGCTTGGGAGTGGCCATGGGGCATGTCGCGGGGGCGACGCTGGGCTTTACGTTGCTGCTGGTGCTGATCGGTCTGGGGCTACATCAGTTGCTGGTGTTGCTGCCGTGGCTGACGGCGGCGATCCAGTGGGCTGGCGTGGCCTTTCTGCTTTATCTGGCCTGGCGGTTGGCGGTCGATAACGGCGCGTTGAACAGCACTGAAGGTGGGGCGGTTGCGTCTTTTACTGGCGGGGCGTTGATGCAATGGCTTAACCCCAAGGCGTGGCTGGCGGCGATTGCTGGCATGGGGGCCTTCGCGGCTGATGGCGATATCGGGTTGGTGGTGCAGTTCGCGGCGATCTATTGTGTGGTCTGTTATCTGTCGCTGGCTTGCTGGGCTGTCGCTGGGACTTGTTTGCAGCCGTACCTGCAGGCGCCGCAGCGGGTGCGTGTTTTCAATCGGGTGTTGGCGGGGTTGCTGGTGGCCAGTGCGGGGTATCTGGTGTTGGCGTGAGCCAGTTAAAGACGGTTCACGATCTTTATGTTCGTGAAGCGGCAACTACAAGGCGGAAACGGACTTTCACCCGTGGGAGAGGCTTTAGCCTCGAGTTTTTATTAAGGCAAACAAAGAGCTCGGGGCTAAAGCCCCTCCCACGAGATCGCGAACAGCACGGTAGGGCGTACTCGCGAAGCAGTACGCCGTTGCGGCGGTGTCAGGATCGACATGAATTGGCGGACTGTTCGCTTCGCTCCTGAGTCCGCCCTACGAGCTGAGCGCGCAAACAACTCGGTAATGCTGGCGAACTCATTGTGGGAGCGGGCGGGGACGCCCAGTTCATGCCCGTGATTTTTTCGCGGGCATGGCCCGCTCCCACAGGTAATCACCAGTCAATCCTATGCGCGCGACCGGCCGCTTTGGCCACTTGGCTGCCAAGATCGACGAGCCTGGGTTGAAAGATTATGAGCAGGTTCTTGGAGCGCCACAGAACCGTAGCCCGTGGTTGAGCGTAGCGATACCCGGGGCAGCCTTGCGAGTGATTCCTGGGTATCGCTGTGCTCAACGCCAGGCTACCGGCTTGGGTCAGGCTACGGGCTGGTTGTCGCTAGCCGCGGTATTGGCCGGGGGTGGCGGCGAGCAGTTGCTTGAAGGTGCGCTGGAAGTGCGCCTGGTCGGCGAAGCCGGCTTCCTGGGCGACTTCGGCCAGGGCCGCGCCGCTTTTCAGGCGGGCGTGGGCGAACTGGATGCGGCGGTTGAGCAAGTAGGCGTGGGGCGTCATGCCGTAGCGCTGCTTGAAGCCGCGAATCAGTTGTGAGGGCGACAGCTGCGCCGCCGCGCACAGGGTGTCGAGGCGCAGCGGCTCGCCGCAGTGCTGCTGGATCAGCTCGGCGGCCAGTTCCAGGCGCGGATTCAGGCTGTCGTCACGCTCGCCTTCGAGTGCCAGCCGCTGCAGCGTCAGGCCGAAGAATGACTCGGCTTGGGCACGCTTGTGGGCGGTACTTACCAAGGGATCGAGCAGGCTGCGCCGCAATGCCAGCAGGCCCTGATACAGCTCGGCATCGTCACTGGCGATATCGGCGAAGCGCTGGAACGCGGGCGCGTTGGTGAAGCCCTGGGCGTGCTGCAGCTCGCCCAGCCACTGCGGATCCACGTAGCACATGAGATACGACCAGGGCTCGCCGTCGATGGGGTTGCAGGCGTGCACGTCGCCGGGGTTCATCAGCACCACGGTGCCCTGGCTCACCTGGCAGTCCACATCACGGTTGCTGTAGGTGCTCTGGCCGCTGGTGATCGCGCCGATGGAAAAGAACGCATGGCTGTGCCGCCCGTAGCAGACCTGGCGACCATCCTCGATGGAGCGCAGCTCGATAAAGGGCAGGGCGGGGTCACGCCAGAAACTGGGGGAGGCGGGACGAGCGTCCATGGTTGCTCCTGTTTTAGCGCGGATACAGCGGTGGTAGCTGGCTGGCTTCCCCGCCATTTTCCTGGGTTTTCTCGGCCGGTGGCAGTTCGCCGATGGCCTGCCACAGTTGCTTGCCTTGCCAGTGCTGGCCGGCTTCACTGTACAGCGCGCCATTGAGCCCATCCAGGGCGTCGGACAGTGGCGCAAAACGGGCAGCCATATCGGCCAGGGTTTCCGGCTGCTGACGTGCCCAGGCGTCGAGGGCCTGGCGGGTAGCCTGGCTGTCATTGGCCAGGCAGGCGCGCTTGAGGTCGTCGAGCAGGGTGCGCGGGCTGGGGCCGACCTGGGCGCTGCGCTGCACGGCCGGTTGGCTGCGCGCGTGCCACCAGAGGCCGAAGCCGAGCAGGGTGGTCAATGCCAGCAGCACGCTGCTCAGTTGCCAGGGCCATAACAACAGGTCGTCGGCGGCGGCGCCGTCGTGCGGGCGTGTTTCCACCGGCTGATCGACACTCAGCGCAGGATCAGCGGCCACATTCAGGGTGCGCGCCGGCAGGCTGGTGTGCTCCAGGCGATCCTCATGGGTGTTCCACCACACCACATCCACGGCGGGCAACTCCAGGGTGCCGGCCTTGCCTGCGACCAGCGCCTCACGCTCTTCGCGGCTGCCGATCACCCCGCGTTCGCTGCCTTCGTTGTTCAGTTGCGGCTGATCGGGGTAGCGGCGCAGACCTTCCACCTGGGTGGCCGGCAGCGGTGGTAGCTGGGCGCTGGACAGGCCATCGGCCTTGAGCATCAGGCTGCGGGTCAGCGAATCGCCAACCTTGATCTCGCCAGGCTCAGGGCTCCAGGCTTCGGCAAGGCTGAGGGCGCGGGCCGGCAGCCAGGGCGCGTCGGCCGGGTAGTCGGCCGGCTTGGCCTTGACCGACAGGGGGATTTCCGGGGAGCGCACCCGGGTGACCTTGCCCGGGCGCGGCCCGAACGGCGTATAGCCGTTGCGGCTGCTGCGGTCGGCCAAGGTGGCGCTGAATACCTGGCTGGGAATGGTCAGCTGGCCGCTCTTCTGCGGGAAGATGGCGTAGCGCAGCTCGATCACACCGTGGCGCACGCCGCCGATATCCTGCTCGTAGGTGCGAGGTTCGCCCAGGGATTCGACCCGCGCGTCGGGGATGTCCAGCTGTGTCAGGCTGCTGTCGTCGTACAGCGACACCGAATGATAGATGCGCAGGGTCAGCACGCTCTGTGCCTGCACGTAGACGCTTTCATGATCCAGGCTGGCGTCGATGAACACCGGGGCCATCTGCTCATCGGCATTCTGGCTGCTGGCCTCGACCACGTGCAGGCTGATGGGCTGGGTCTGGGCGTCACCCAGGCGCAGCGGCGGTATCACGACGTAACCACTGTGCCGCGGGCGGAGGGTGACGATCCAGCGGGTGCTGGCGCGGGCCTGGCCATCCAGGGTGGTCAGGCGGTTGACCTGGCGCGTGCCCAATACGTCGAAGAGCTCGTCGAGCGGCGTCAGGTCGGGCTTGCCGAACTCGGTGGCATCCGCCGATTCGAGGGTCAGGTCGAGGCTTTCGCCCAGCTTCAGCCGGCTGCGGTCGACGCTGGCGGTAAAGTCCTGCGCGCTGGCCTGCCATGCCAGCAGACAGAAAAGCAGGGTGCAGAGCAGGCGGGTCATGGGGCTTGTTCCTGACGCTGTTGCTGTTCATACCAGAATTTGCGGCGCAGCAATTCGCCCGGGTCATCGGGAATCTGCCGCAGCCATTGTTCCAGAGCCTGGCGCCGCTCGCCATCGAGGGGCGTGTCTGCTTCCTGCTCGTTGTCAGGGGAGGCTGTTTGCGCCGCTTCACCCTTGTCGACGGGCTCACCGTCGCCTTCGCCGGCCGGGTTCGGTTGCGGCTGATCCTGCTCGGGAGGCTGTTGCTCCTGGGCAGTTGACGGCTTGCCCTGGCCTTTCTGCTGGTCTTCGCTGGCGGCCGAGGATTGGCCGGGTGGCTGCTGCCCATCAGGCTTGTCTTCGGGCTGCTGATCTTCGTCGGCATCCGGCTGTTCGGCCTGCTGTTGGCGCTGGCGCAGCAGTTCCTCGACCAGGGCCTTGTTGTTGGCCGCCTGCTGCAGTTGCGGATCGATTTCCAGGGCCCGCTCGTAGGCGTCGATGGCCGCTTCCAGCTCGTTACTGCGGGCCAGGGCGTTGCCGCGGTTATAGAGCGAGGGCGCACTGTCATCCTTGGCGAATTGTTCGGCCGCCGCCGCGTAGTCGCCTGCTTCATAGAGCGCCAGGCCACGCCAGTGCGGGTTCTCGAAACGCTCGGCGGCCTCCTTGGGGCGCCCGGCTTCGAGCAGGCGCTGGCCCTGCTGGTCGGCGCGCAGCCAGAGGTCGTCGAAGCTCATGGCCATGCCGGTCTGCGGGGTACCGAGCAACAGCAGCGGCAGGCACAGCAGCCAGCCACGGCGCCCGGCACAGGCGGCCAGCAGCAACAGCGGCAGCAGCAGCCAGTAGCCCTGGTCGGCCCAGCTACGCAGTTGCGTCTTGTGGCCGTTGTCGCGCAGCTGCGACGGGGCGTCGAGCAAGCCAAGGCTGCGCAGGTCGCGGTCGTCCAGGCTGACGCTGCGGTACTGGCCCTGGACGCTCGCCGCGAACTGCCGCAAGCCGCTGACATCCAGGCGCGGCATGAGGATGGCGCCTTGCTCGTCCCTCATGAAGGTGCCGTCTTCCTGAACGATCGGTGCGCCTTCGCTGCTGCCCACGCCGAGGATGTGCAGGCGTCCGCCGCGGTTGCCGAGCAGCCTGGCGATGGCACTGCGTTCGCGGTCGTCCAGGCTGCTGGTGATCAGTAGCAGGCGGCCTTGCCCCTGGGCGCCGCCCTTGAGCAGGTCGAGGGCCTTGGCCACCGCCAGGTCGGCGCGCTTGCCGGGCTCGGGCATGATCGAGGGCTTCAGCGCTTCGAGCAGGTTGCGGCTGGTGCCCAGATCATCGGACAGCGGCACCAGGGTGTGGGCGCTGCCGGCGTACACCACGATCGCAGTCTGCGCGTCGCCACGGGCCTGCAGCAAATCGAGCAGCTTGCGCCGGGCCTGGGCCAGGCGATTGGGCGAGGCGTCGCTGGCCAGCATCTGCGGCGTCAGTTCGAGCATCACCACCAGCGGGTCTGCGGGCTTGACGTCGTTTTGCTCGATGCGCTGCCAGCTGGGGCCGACCAGCGCCAGGCTAGCCAGCAGCCAGGCCAGCGCGAGGATGACCAGCGGCAGACGGCTGCGCCGGCCGCGCCCGCCACGCAGCAGCACCGCGTGAAAGGCCGGCGGCAGCAGAGTCTGCCAGCGGCCGCTGCGGGTTTCCCGGTGCGCCAGCAACCACAGTAGCCAGGCCAGCACCGGCAACGCCAGCAGCCACCAGGGGCGCAGCAGGTGGGGCAGGAAATCGTTCATGGCGTCTTGCGCCCCAGGCGCTGACCGATGTTCGCCAGTTGCTGGCGCAGCTGCGGCCACAGGCTGCGGATCACCAGCGCCAGGCTCAGCAGCAGGGCGGCGGCCAGCGGCCAGGCATAGAGTGCCTGGGCCGGGCGTGCCAGGGTCGGCTGCTGAGCCACTGGCTCGAGGCGGTCGAGGGTCGCCTCGATGTTCTGCAGTTCGCGCTGATCGCGGGCGCGGAAGTATTCGCCGCCGGTGAGGTCGGCGATGGCGCGCAGGCTCGGCTCATCCAGGTCCAGGCTCGGGTTGAGGCCGAAGGCAGCGAAATTGCCGGCCTGCTGCGGGTCGGCACCGATACCGATGGGGTAGATGGTCACGCCTTGTTCGGCAGCCAGGCGGGCGGCGGTCATGGGGTCGATCTGCCCGCCATTGTTGGCGCCGTCGGTGATCAGCACCAGCACCCGGCTGTCGGCCGGGCGTTGGCGCAGGCGTTTGACCGCCAGGCCGATGGCATCGCCGATGGCGGTGTTCTGCCCGGCGATGCCGATCACCGCTTCGTCGAGCCAGGTGCGCACCGTCTGCCGGTCGAAGGTCAGCGGCGCCTGCAGGTAGGCCTGGCTGCCGAACAGGATCAGCCCGACACGATCACCGGTGCGGCCGTCGATGAATTCGCCGATCAGTTGCTTGACCAGGGTCAGGCGGCTGACGTCCTCGTCGCCCAGGCGCATGTCGGCGTAATCCATCGAGCCGGACACATCCACGGCGATCAGCAGGTCGCGGCCGCTGGCCGGCAGCGGCAAGGGCTCGCCGACCCATTCGGGACGGGCGGCGGCGATCAGCAGCAGCAACCAGAGCAGGGCGAAGTGCACCTGCTTTTTCCAGGGCGGTAGCTGCAGGCGGGCGCGGCGCCCGGAAAGATTTTCCAGCTCGCCGAGAAAACTCACCTGCAGCGCCGCCTCGCCACTGTCGGCCGCCGGCAGCCACAGGCGCAGCAGCCAGGGCAGGGGGGCGAGCAGGAAGAGCCACGGCCAGGCGAACTCAAACATGCTTGCGAATCCAGGTGGCGACCGCCTGATGCAGGCCATCGATGGCCTTGTCATCCAGCGTGCACTGCGGCTTGTAGGCGCCCTCGACGAGGATCATCCAGCGCGTCAGGCCGGCGGCCGGGCAGCGGTTGTCGAGAAATGCCAGCCAGGCGCGGCTGCTCAGGGTATGGCTATGGCTGTCCGGGTAGCGCTCGCGGCACAGGCGCTTGAGCAGGCCATTGAGCTGCTGCAGCCAGGGGCCTGCCGGGGCGCCGTCGTAGGGTTTGCTCAGGCGTTGCAGCTCCCGCAGGGCTGCTTCGCGCATGGGATCCAAGGGCTGTTCGGCGGCCTGCCGGCGGCGCGGCCGCGGCAGGCGCGGTAGCAGGCGCCAGGCAAGCCAGCCGAGCACGGGCAGCAGCACCGCGAGCAGCCACCAGCCGGGCGCCGGTGGCCACCAGCCGATGGCGGCGGGGGCGATCAGCGGCTCGAGCTGATCTAGTGGGTTCATGCCGACTTACCGGGGCGCAGGTTGTTGAGGTGCTCGTGCAACTGCTCGACCAGCTCCTGGCCGGTGGACAGCGACAGCAGCGGCACGCCGAGCTTGTTCGCCAGGCGCTGCCAGCGGGCGCGGCGTGCCTGGGCCTGGTCGCGGTAACTGTGCTGCAGGTTGGCGTCTTCGGTGTCGACGTCCAGCTGGGCATCGCCTTCGCCGAAGCGCAGCAGGCCTGAGGCGGGCAGGGCGTGGTCGAGCGGGTCGGAGACCGGCAGCAGCAGCAGGTCGGTATGCCGGGCCAGCAGGATCAGCTGTTGCTCGCTGCTGTCGCCCAGGGTGCGCTCGTCGCAGAGGATCACCACCAGGCTGCCAGGGCGCAGCACTTCCCGGGCGCGGCGCAGGGCCAGGCCGAAGCTGTCGCGCACCAGCGGCGTGTCGGCTGACAGCGCCTGGTTGGCACGAGCCAGGCGGGCGAGCAGTTGCAGGAGGCTCTGCTTGCTGCGCCGCGGCTTGATCTCGTGATTGTCCTGGCCGCCGAATACCAGGCCGCCGATGCGGTCATTGTGGCCCAGGGCGGCCCAGCCGATCAGCCCGGCGGCGCGGGCGGCGAGCACCGACTTGAACATCAGCCCCGAGCCGAAGAACAGCTGACGGCTCTGCTCCACCAATAGATAGATGGGCCGTTCGCGCTCTTCGTGGAACAGCTTGGTATGCGGTTCCTGGGTGCGAGCGGTGACGCGCCAGTCGATGGTGCGCACGTCGTCGCCCGGCTGATAGACGCGCACCTGGTCGAAGTCCACACCGCGGCCGCGCAGCTTCGAGTGGTGCAGGCCGATCAGCGGGCTGCGCCGGCCGGGCGTGGAGAACAGCTGCACCTCGCGCACCCTGTGGCGCATGTCGATCAGTTGCTTGAGATCGGTGCGGATGCCCGCCTGCAGCTCAGGGTTATCCGCGGGCGCAAGCATCAGGCCACCGCGACCACGTCGAGGATGCGCTGCACCACGCGGTCCTGGTCGATACCCGAGGCCTCGGCCTCGAACGACAGGATGATGCGGTGGCGCAGCACGTCGAACAGCACCGCCTGGATGTCTTCGGGGCTGACGAAATCGCGGCCGGCCAGCCAGGCGTGGGCGCGTGCGCAGCGATCCAGGGCGATGGAGCCGCGCGGGCTGGAGCCGTGGGCGATCCACTCGGCCAGCTCGGCGTCGAACTTGCCGGGGGTTCGCGAAGCCATGACCAACTGCACCAGGTATTCCTCCACCGCATCGGCCATATAAAGGCCGAGGATTTCCTTGCGCGCGGAGAAGATCGCCTGCTGGCTGAGGCGATGATCCGGTTTGGTTTCGCCATGCAATGCTTCGCCGCGTGCCTGGGCGAGGATCTTGCGCTCCACGCTGGCGTCGGGGAAGCCGATCTTCACGTGCATCAGGAAGCGGTCGAGCTGCGCCTCGGGCAGCGGGTAGGTGCCTTCCTGCTCGATGGGGTTCTGGGTGGCCATGACCAGGAACAGCGGCGACAGGTCGTAGGTGCTGCGCCCCACCGACACCTGGCGCTCGGCCATGGCTTCGAGCAGTGCCGACTGCACCTTGGCCGGCGCGCGGTTGATTTCGTCGGCGAGCACCAGGTTATGGAAGATCGGCCCCTGCTGGAACACGAAGCTGCCGGTTTCCGGGCGATAGATCTCGGTGCCGGTGATGTCGGCAGGCAGCAGGTCGGGGGTGAACTGGATGCGGTGGAACTCGGCCTCGATACCTTCGGCCAGCTCCTTGATCGCCTTGGTCTTGGCCAGGCCGGGAGCGCCTTCGACCAGCATGTGGCCGTCGGCGAGCAGGGCGATCAGCAGGCGATCGATGAGCTTTTCCTGACCGAGGATCTGGCTGGCGAGAAAGTGGCGAAGAGCGAGCAGCGCGTCTCTGTGTTCCATGGGCTGTCCAGATGCGAATCGCGAGCGACGAACCCCGCTCGTCAGGGCCGAACATGATAATCGAAGGCAGGGGCGTTAAGCCATGTGAGCCTGCCCCGGTGCGTGAGCGAGTCGCTGGCCGCAGAACCTCGATGCACGGCGGGCGCGGCCTCAGGCACTGGTCAACTGGCCGGCCCGCAAGGAGATGACCCAGGACCTGTACGACCAGCCTGATGGGGTGAGGCCAGACTTTAGGCGTTGTGCCACTACACTGCAAGCGGTTGTACGATGTCTGCCGTTATGGAAGGGGTGTGAACGAAAATGTCGCCGCACCGCAAGCGTGCAGCGGGCCTGCCTCGTTAAGCTCGTCGGGCGCCTGTGACCGGCGCGTCATTTGCGCATCGGGTAGCGTTTGCAAGTAGCCGGTCTAAGGTTGAACTACGTACGGAAACAACAATCGCACTTACCAAGCCTACAGACGGAGTACAAGCATGGCGTTCTTCACCGCGGCCAGCAAAGCCGACTTTCAGCAGCAACTGCAAGCGGCCCTGGCGCAGCACGTCAGCGAGCAGGATCAGCCACAAGTGGCCCTGTTCGCTGAACAGTTCTTTGGCATCATCGCACTCGAAGAGCTGACCCAGCGGCGACTTTCCGACCTCGTTGGCTGCACCCTTTCCGCCTGGCGTCTGCTGGCCCAGTTCGACCCCGCCCAGCCCCAGGTTCGCGTCTTCAACCCCGATTATGAAAAGCACGGCTGGCAGAGCACCCATACCGGCATCGAGGTGCTGCACCCGGACATCCCGTTCCTGGTCGACTCCGTACGTATCGAACTCAAGCGCCGTGGCTATAGCATCCATACCCTGCAGAACAGTGTGCTCAGCGTGCGCCGCGATGCCCAGGGCGCGCTGCTCGAACTGCTGCCCAAGGGCACCACGGGCGAGGGCATCAGCCTTGAGTCGCTGATGTTCCTGGAGATCAACCGCTGCGCCAGCAACGTCGAGATCAAGTCGCTGCAGAAGACCCTGCTCGAAGTCCTCGAGGAAGTGCGCCTGAGCGTGGCCGACTTCCAGCCGATGAAGGCCAAGGCTCAGGAGCTGCTGGGCAAGCTGGGTGACGGCACCTTCGGCCATGGCAGTGCCGATCCGGCCGAGCTGGAAGAGATCAAGGTGTTTCTCGCCTGGCTGCAGGACAACCATTTCACCTTCCTCGGCTACGAGGAGTTCACCGTTCACGATGACGCCGATGGCGGCCATCTGCAGTACGACGAAAGCTCGCTGCTCGGCTTGTCCAAGCGCCTGCGCAGCGGCCTGAGCAAGGACGACCTGCACATCGAGCCCTATGCCCTGGCCTACCTGCGCGAGCCGACCCTGCTGTCGTTCGCCAAGGCCGCGCAACCGAGCCGCGTGCACCGCCCGGCCTATCCGGACTTCGTCTCCATCCGTGAAGTCGACGCCAGCGGCAAGGTGGTCAAGGAGTGCCGCTTCCTCGGCATCTATACCTCAACCGCTTACAGCGAAAGCGTGCGTGATATCCCCTATATCCGCCGCAAGGTCGCCGAGGTCGAGCAGCGCTCCGGGTTCATTTCCCAGGGTCACCTGAGCAAGGAACTGGTCAAGGTTCTCGAAGTGCTGCCGCGCGATGATCTGTTCCAGACGCCGGTCGACGAACTGGCCAGCACGGCGCTGTCGATCGTGCAGATCCAGGAGCGCAACAAGGTGCGCCTGTTCCTGCGCTTCGACCCCTACGGCCGCTTCGTCTATGCGCTGGCCTATGTACCGCGCGATATCTATTCCACCGAAACCCGCCTGCGTATCCAGCAGGTGCTGGTCGACCGCCTGCAGGCCAGCGACTGCGAGTTCTGGACCTACTTCTCCGAATCCGTGCTGGCCCGTGTGCAGTTCATCCTGCGCGTGGACCCGAAAAACAAGCTGGACATCGACCCCCAGCAACTCGAGCGCGAAGTCGTCCAGGCCTGCCGCTCGTGGACCGACGACTACGCCGCCCTGGCCGTGGAGAACTTCGGCGAAGCCAAGGGCACCCGCGTGCTCACCGATTTCCCGAAAAGCTTCCCGGCCGGTTATCGCGAGCGCTTCGCGCCGCACTCGGCGGTGGTCGACATGCAGCACCTGCGCAGCCTCTCCGAAGAGCGTCCGTTGGTGATGAGCTTCTACCAGCCGCTGGTTCCCGGCGAGCGCCAATTGCACTGCAAGCTCTACCACGCCGATACGCCGCTGGCCCTGTCCGACGTGCTGCCGGTGCTGGAAAACCTCGGTCTGCGCGTGCTGGGCGAGTTCCCTTATCGCCTGCAGCATCAGAACGGTCGCGAATTCTGGATTCATGACTTCGCCTTCACCTACCCCGAAGGCATGAAGCTCGACATCCAGCAGCTCAACGACACCCTGCAGGATGCCTTCGTACACATCGTGCGCGGTAACGCCGAGAACGACTCCTTCAACCGCCTGGTGCTGACTGCCGGCCTGGCCTGGCGTGACGTGGCGCTGCTGCGTGCCTATGCCCGTTACCTGAAGCAGATTCGCCTGGGCTTCGACCTCGGCTACATCGCCAACACGCTGCTCAACCACGCCGATATCGCCCGCGAGCTGGTACGCCTGTTCAAGACGCGCTTCTACCTGGCCCGCAAGCTCAATGCCGATGACCTGAACGACAAGCAGCAGAAGCTCGAGCAAGCCATTCTCGGTGCCCTGGACAATGTGGCGGTGCTCAACGAAGACCGCATCCTGCGTCGCTACCTGGACCTGATCAAGGCCACTCTGCGCACCAACTTCTACCAGCCAGACGCCTTGGGCGAGGTGAAGAATTACTTCAGCTTCAAGTTCAACCCCAGCGCGATTCCCGAACTGCCACGGCCGGTGCCGAAGTTCGAGATTTTCGTCTATTCGCCGCGTGTCGAAGGCGTGCACTTGCGCTTTGGCAACGTGGCCCGTGGTGGCCTGCGCTGGTCCGACCGTGAAGAGGACTTCCGTACCGAAGTGCTCGGCCTGGTAAAAGCCCAGCAGGTCAAGAACGCGGTGATCGTGCCGGTCGGCGCCAAGGGCGGCTTCGTACCACGGCGCCTGCCGGTGGGCGGCGGCCGCGACGAGATCCAGGCCGAGGCCATCGCCTGCTATCGCATCTTCATCAGTGGCCTGCTGGACATCACCGACAACCTGAAGGAAGGCGAGGTGGCGCCCCCGGCCAACGTGGTGCGCCACGATGGCGACGACCCGTACCTGGTGGTCGCGGCCGACAAGGGCACCGCAACCTTCTCCGATATCGCCAACGGCATCGCCAACGAATATGGCTTCTGGCTCGGTGACGCCTTCGCTTCGGGCGGTTCGGCCGGTTACGACCACAAAGGCATGGGCATCACCGCCAAGGGCGGCTGGGTCTCGGTGCAGCGTCACTTCCGCGAGCGCGGCATCGACGTGCAGAAGGACCTGACCACCGTGATCGGCATCGGCGACATGGCCGGTGACGTATTCGGCAATGGCCTGCTGCTGTCCGAGTCGCTGCAGCTGGTCGCGGCCTTCAACCATCTGCATATCTTCATCGACCCGAACCCGGATGCGGCGCGCAGCTTCGCGGAGCGCAAGCGCCTGTTCGACCTGCCGCGTTCCAGTTGGGCCGACTACGACGCGTCGTTGATCTCCCAGGGTGGGGGCATCTTCCTGCGCAGCGCCAAGAGCATCGCCATCAGCCCGGAGATGAAGGCGCGCTTCGATATCCAGGCCGACAAGCTGGCGCCGACCGAGCTGCTCAATGCGCTGCTCAAGGCGCCGGTGGACCTGATCTGGAACGGTGGTATCGGCACCTACGTCAAGTCCAGCCGCGAGAGCCATGCCGACGTCGGCGACAAGGCCAACGACGTGCTGCGCGTCGACGGCCGCGAACTGCGTGCCAAGGTGGTGGGCGAGGGCGGCAACCTGGGCATGACCCAGCTCGGTCGCGTCGAGTACGGCCTCAATGGCGGGGCCAGTAACACCGACTTCATCGACAACGCCGGTGGGGTGGACTGCTCCGACCACGAGGTGAACATCAAGATCCTGCTCAACGAGATCGTCACCGCCGGCGACATGACCGGCAAGCAGCGCAACACGCTGCTCGCCGAGATGACCGAGGACGTGGGCAATCTGGTATTGGGCAACAACTACAAGCAGACCCAGGCGCTGTCGCTGGCCGAGCGTCGTGCCCGCGAGCGTCAGGGCGAGTACAAGCGCCTGATGGCGGCATTGGAAGCCTCCGGTAAGCTGGATCGCGCCCTGGAGTTCCTGCCCAGCGAGGAGGAACTCAACGAGCGGGCCACCAAGGGCCAGGGCCTGACCCGTCCCGAGCTGTCGGTGCTGATCTCCTACAGCAAGATCGAGCTGCAGGAAGCGCTGATCAAGTCCGATATCACCGACGACGAGTACCTGTCGCGAGAAATGGAAACCGCCTTCCCGGCGCGCCTGGCGCAGGAGTATGGCGAGTCCATGCGTCGCCACCGCCTCAAGCGCGAGATCGTCAGCACGCAGATCGCCAACGATCTGGTCAACCACATGGGCATCACCTTCGTGCAGCGCCTGAAGGAGTCCACCGGGGTGGGTTCCGCCCAGGTTGCCGCGGCTTATGTGGTGGTGCGGGATGTCTTCCACCTGCCGTTCTGGTGGCGGCAGATCGAGGCCCTCGACAACCAGGTGCCGGCCGACCTGCAACTGACCATGATGGACGAGCTGATGCGCCTGGGCCGCCGCGCCACACGCTGGTACCTGCGCAGCCGCCGCAACGACCTGGATGCAGCCCGTGATGTCGCTCACCTCGGCCCACGTGTGAAAGCCCTGGCCATGCGTCTGGACGAGCTGCTCGAAGGCCCGGCCCGTGACGAGTGGATGGCGCGCTATCAGACCTACGTCGAAGCCGGCGTGCCGGAACTGTTGTCGCGCGTGGTCGCGGGTACCGGTCACCTGTACACGCTGCTGCCGATCATCGAGTCTGCTGACCTGACCGGTCGTGAGCCGACCGAGGTGGCGGCTGCGTACTTCGCGGTGTCCGATGCGCTGGACCTGTCGTGGTACCTGCAGCAGATCAGTGGCCTGAGCGTGGAAAGCAACTGGCAGGCCCTGGCCCGCGAGGCGTTCCGCGATGACCTGGACGCGCAGCAGCGCGCCATCACCGTCTCGGTGCTGCAACTGGCCAACGGCCCGGAGTCGATCGAGGCGCGGGTCGAGATGTGGCTGGAGCAGAACCGTCGACTGGTCGAGCGCTGGAAGGCCATGCTCGCCGAACTGCGTTCGGCCTCGGGCAGCGATTACGCCATGTACGCCGTGGCCAATCGCGAGCTGAGCGACCTGGCGCAAAGCCAACTGCCGGTGCTTCCGGCTTGATCTGAGCTAGCTGCTGGCAATAAAAAACGCCCCGACCTGTTCGGGGCGTTTTCATATCTGTCGCGGGCTCTGCGTTGATACTGCTCAGGGCTTTCGTTGGAGTCTTTCGAGCAGTGCCTTGTGAAAGCGCTCAGGCTCTTGGATCTGCGGCGAGTGGCCAAGATCCGGGAATGTCACCAGGGTGGCATCGGGTATGCGCTTGGCAGTGGCTGGCCCCAGCGCCTTGTAGTTGCCCAGCTTGCTGCGCAGCGCTTCGGGCGCGGTGTCCTTGCCGATGGCGGTATTGTCCTGCTCGCCGATCAGCAACAGCGTGGGCATCTTCAAGTGGGGAAATTCGTACACCACCGGCTGGGTGTAGACCATGTCGTAGGTCAGCGCCGAGTTCCAGGCGACGATCTCCTTGCCGTCACCGGCGAACATGCCCGCCTGCATGTCGACCCAGCGATCGAACTCGGGCCGCCACTGGCCGGCGTAGTAGGTATTCTTCTGGTAGTTGCGGCTGGCCTCGGCAGTGGTTTTCAGCTCGCGCTGGTACCAGCGGTCGACGCTCTGGTAGGGCACACCGAGGGTTTTCCAGTCCTCCAGGCCAATCGGGTTGACCATCACCAGTTGCTCGACCTGATCGGGGTAGAGCAGGGCGTAGCGGGTGGCGAGCATGCCGCCCATGGAGTGACCCATGACGGTCACCTTGTCGACGCCGATCTGCTCTAGCAGCGCGTGGGTATTGCTGGCCAGTTGCTGGAAGCTGTACTGGTAATGCGCCGGTTTGCTGGATTTGCAGAAACCGATCTGGTCCGCCGCGACCACGCGGTAACCTGCCTCGCTCAGTGCCTTGATGCTGCCTTCCCAGGTCGCCGCGCAAAAGTTCTTGCCGTGCATCAGCAGTACCGTGCGGCCGTTGGCCTTGTCGGGGTGCACGTCCATGTAGGCCATCTGTAGCGAGCTGCCTTGCGACTCGAAGTTGAAGCGTTTGACCTCATGGGGATAGTCGAAACCCTGCAACTCGGCGCCGTAGCGAGGCGTTTCGGCGGCAAGGGCAGGCAGGCTGACTGCGATCAGCATAGAAGCGAGGGCAATGCGCACGGCGATGCTCCAGACAGGTAGGGGAGCAAAGACTGACCCCTCATCGTCGCGCACGTCCCGGCGAAGTAGTTACAAAACCTGTCGCTCAGCTCAACTCGCGCACATAACGCAGCATGTCCGGTGCGCCTGCTTGAAGCAGCCCTTCACCCAGCGCGCAGGCTTGGGGCGAGTGTTTGGGCAGCAACAGGAACTCCGGCGAGCCCGGTGTACGCAGCAGACTCAGGCGCGCATAGGGCACCTCATGCTCCATCAGCAGCTGCATGAAGCAGGCATCGCTCCAGGCCGCGCAGGGCATCGCCAGGGCATGGTAGTGCTGTTCCAGATCGTGCAGGCCGGCAGGGCTGATGCGGTAGTAGGTAATGTGCGCCGGCAGAGTGATTTCCAGGCCGCGCAGCCGCGCATAGGCCACGGCGCAGGCGAACGCCTCGGGGTTCGCCTCGCCGGCCCAGAACAGTCGCTCGCCGCGCCACTGGGCGTGAAACAGCTCGAGATTCTGATGCGGGTAGTCGGGCAGCGCCTTGCTCAGGTGCTTGAGGAAGTCGCGATAGCTGATGATGCGAATCTGCCGGCAGGCTTCACTGGCTGCGTAGTCCTCGAGGCTGCCGTAGCTGCCGTCGCAGTGAACCAGGCTGTCGACCAGGCGCAGGTCGAACTGTTGCAGATAGCGATGTTCGACTTCGATGAGTTGGATCAATGCGGCGTGGGCTTCGGCCTTGTCTTCCTGCACCGGACCGGACAGTGCACTGCGTGGCAGGTCCTTGAGACGCTGCAGCGGCGGGCCGCCGAGCCAGCAGATGTTGTCGGCAAAGGTGGGGATGGCGGAGAACGGCAGCTGCAACTGGCTGGCGCGTTCGAAGATCGGCTTGCAACCGCGGCCAAGCAGACCCACGCGCTGAGCCAGGGCGGCCAGGCGTGAAGCAAGAGGGCTGGGCTGTTCAGGCAGGCTCATGGCAGCTCGCGTACGTCGGTTTGCCCGGCGCAGTGTGGCAGAGCCGACGGCGAGTTGCACGGCCCCGGGTGCAGAATGTCCACAGCTTGGCCGTAATGCCCGGGGTGCGACGCGTATAGCGCTCGGGAGTGTGGCAGAATCCGTTCATTGATTTGCAAGGAGCCTCCATGGCCAGCCTGGTTCTGGATATCGCATTACCCGCAGACCGCGTGCAGGCGATCTATCAGGGACGGGCCAACCGCATTCAGGCGCTCAGCCGTGACGGGCGCCGGGTCAGTATTCCGGCCCACCATTTCCGACCGTTTCTGACCCATACCGGCATTCATGGTTCCTTCGAGCTGCAATTCAACGATGCCGGCGAGCTGCTAAGCCTGCGGCGCTTGCCCTGAGAACCTGTTCATAACCTTCAGGCCAGGTTCGTCGATTTTGGCAGCTAAGTGGCGCAAGCGGCCGTAAGACCTCTATCTGTGGGAGCGGGCCATGCCCGCGAAAATAATGGACATAGCCCATTCCTTCAGAATGAGTCCGCTAGCATTACCGAGTTGCTTGTGCGCTCGGTTCCGCTCTGACGAGCGGGTTTCTTTTGGCATCGCCCGGATGGCCGGCCCCGCCAAAAGAAACCAAAAGGTCTAGCCCCGCCATCCGGCCCCAGCTTCGCCGGGGTTCCCTCGCTTCATCATTGTTCCGAGGGCCCGACCTAGGCGGCCCCCCCCCCGAAGGGCCATCCTTGGCCCATCGCGGCTCTCGCGACATCCATGTCGCTCAAGGCTGCCCGCCCGGCCCTCTCCACAACGATTCCACTCGGCCTCCTGAAGGGGCGATTGGCGTCGTCTGTTACTTTTGCACAAGAGAAACATAAAAAAGCCAAAGCGCTGGATGTCCGCTTCTGCCTTGTAGTTGCCGCTTCTTGCGTATCTAGTTCGCGAGATCGTGAACAGGCTCTAATCCTCGCTACGCGGCCCCTTGGCCGGCTATAATTCGCGCCTTTCGATTTCGCCACTGCCGAGCTAAGCCTGCCCATGTACAACCTGGCCCGCGAGCTGCTGTTCAAACTGTCCCCGGAAACTTCCCACGAGCTGTCCATCGACCTGATCGGCGCCGCTGGCCGCCTGGGTCTGGCCGGGCGCTTGTGCAAGGCGCCGAGCAGCCTGCCGGTGACGGTCATGGGGCTGCAGTTCGCCAACCCGGTGGGCCTGGCCGCGGGGCTGGACAAGAACGGCGATGCCATCGACGGTTTCGCGCAGCTTGGGTTCGGCTTCGTTGAGATCGGTACCGTCACCCCGCGGCCGCAGCCTGGTAACCCCAAACCGCGTTTGTTCCGCCTGCCGGAGGCCGAGGCGATCATCAACCGCATGGGCTTCAACAACCATGGCGTCGACCACCTGCTGGCCCGCGTGCAGGCGGCCAAATACCGTGGGGTGCTGGGCATCAACATCGGCAAGAACGTCGATACCCCGGTCGAGCGCGCGGTGGACGATTACCTGATCTGCCTGGACAAGGTCTACGCCCAGGCCAGCTACATCACCGTCAACGTCAGCTCGCCGAACACGCCGGGGCTGCGCAGCCTGCAGTTCGGCGATTCGCTCAAGCAACTGCTCGATGCCCTGCACAAGCGCCAGAACCAACTGACCCTGAGCCATGGCCGACGTGTACCGCTGGCGATCAAGATCGCCCCCGACATGAGCGACGAGGAAACCGTTCAGGTCGCCGCGGCGCTGCTGGAAAGCGGCATGGATGCGGTGATCGCCACCAATACCACGCTGAGCCGCGAGGGCGTCGAGAACCTGGCGTTCGCCAATGAAGCCGGTGGGCTCTCCGGTGCACCTGTGCGTGAAAAGAGCACCCACACGGTCAGCGTGCTGGCGAGCGAACTGGGTGGGAGGTTGCCGATCAT
The DNA here is from genome assembly GCF_003253735.1 of Pseudomonas sp. URMO17WK12:I2. Classification (GTDB taxonomy): domain Bacteria; phylum Pseudomonadota; class Gammaproteobacteria; order Pseudomonadales; family Pseudomonadaceae; genus Aquipseudomonas. The sequence continues at coordinate 91,934 of NZ_QKYW01000006.1, forward strand.
CGCAGCCGGTGGCATCACCGAGGGCCGACATGCTGCAGAGAAGATCGCGGCCGGTGCGAGCCTGGTGCAGATCTATTCGGGCTTCATCTATAAGGGACCGGCGTTGATTCGCGAGGCGGTGGACGCCATCGCCGCGGCGCGGCGCTGAATCACGGGCAATAAAAAGGGCTCCCTGAGGGAGCCCCTGGGCTCTCGCCCGCCGCTCGGATGGAGCGTGCTTGGTGAAGTCGGTAGGTCCTTGGCTTTAGCCGACAGCGCGAAGTTCGTTGAGTCGATGAATACCGGCAGTGCCGGTCAAACCGTCCCAGTTGTCACCGCGGCCTTCACGCCAGCCATTGAGCCAGGCTTGACGCACGGACGGAAGAGTGAAAGGACACAGCTCGCGGGATTTACCACTGATACCGTACTGATAGCCGCGCAAAAATGCTTTTTCTAACGGATCACGCTTAAGTCTTCTCATAGGGTGTTGCCCTCACTTGTTGACTGTATGTCCCGTAGACCTTTGGAAGGTCAGGCAGAAGGTCTGCCGTTGGAGTCCGCTGCCGGCGTCGCGAGCCTCCATGTGCCGCCGTCATTGCGACGACGGCCTGGGTAGATTTCTATCGAATGTGCGATGCGCTGTGAATGATCGATTTGTCATAAGGACGTAACGCTTTCGAGGGTGAGGCCATAAGCTTTTCAGGTGATATCCGCGCCGCTGCCTGAAACCCGCGCTACCAGCGGCTTGTGTGAAAGTTGCTGGTGTTTTGCCATCGTGAATGGCTATCGATTGCAGCTGATATTTATTCGGACGAAGGGTCGCATTGCGACTTCCTGTCACTTATTTTTGGTTGCGCCCACCATTGAGCCAACCCATTACCGCCTTCGGGCACTGGATTTATGATGTCGGAACAACACGAACTCTTCCTCACCTGTCCCAAGGGGCTCGAAGGCCTGCTGCTCGAGGAAGCCAAGGCTCTGGGCCTGAACGATGCCCGCGAGCACACCTCTGCAATTCGCGGCCTGGCCAGCATGGAAACGGCGTATCGCCTGTGCCTGTGGTCGCGCCTGGCCAACCGGGTGCTGCTGGTAATGGCGCGCTTCCCGGTGCGCGATGCCGAGACCCTGTATGAAGGTGTGCTCAATGTCGACTGGTTCGAGCACCTGGAACCCGGTGGCAGCCTGGCCGTGGAGTTCAGTGGTAATGGCTCGGGCATCGACAACACCCACTTCGGCGCGCTGAAGGTCAAGGACGCCATCGTCGACAAGCTGCGCCAGGCCGACGGTACTCGTCCCTCGGTGGACAAGCTCAATCCGGATTTGCGCGTGCACCTGCGCCTGGATCGTGGTGAAGCGATCCTGTCGCTGGATCTCTCTGGTCACAGCCTGCACCAGCGCGGCTATCGCCTGCAGCAGGGGGCGGCGCCGTTGAAAGAAAACCTGGCCGCTGCCGTACTGATCCGCGCCGGCTGGCCACGGATCGCCGCAGAAGGCGGCGCCCTGGCTGACCCGATGTGCGGCGTGGGCACCTTTCTGGTCGAGGCGGCGATGATCGCCGCCGATATCGCGCCGAATCTTACGCGCGAGCAGTGGGGCTTCAGCAATTGGCTCGGCCATGTGCCAGCCACCTGGAGCCGCCTGCGTGCCGAGGCCGAAGAGCGCGCTGCAGCCGGTATGGCCAAGCCGCCCTTGTGGATTCGTGGGTATGAAGCTGATCCGCGGCTGATCCAGCCGGCGCGCAACAACATCGACCGCGCCGGTCTGAGCGACTGGATCAAGGTCTACCAGGGTGAAGTGGCGACTTTCGAGCCGCGCCCGGATCAGAATCAGAAAGGTCTGGTGATCAGTAACCCGCCCTATGGCGAGCGCCTGGGCGACGAGGCGAGCCTGCTGTACCTCTATCAGAATCTTGGCGAGCGCCTGCGCCAAGCTTGCATGGGCTGGGAAGCCGCGGTATTCACCGGCGCTCCCGACCTGGGCAAGCGCATGGGCATCCGCAGCCACAAGCAGTATTCGTTCTGGAACGGCGCCCTGCCATGCAAGCTGCTGCTGATCAAGGTGCAGCCCGAGCAGTTCGTCACCGGCGAGCGGCGCACACCGGAGCAGCGTGAGCGTGAACGCGAGCAGAATGAGTTGCAGGCCGAGGCGCCGAAGCTCAATCGCAACGGCAATCCGATCAAGCCGGCACCGGCGCCTGTCGAGCAGGCACGCCTGAGCGAAGGCGGGCAGATGTTCGCCAATCGCCTGCAGAAGAACCTCAAGCAGCTTGGCAAGTGGGCGCGTCGCGAAGGCGTCGACTGCTACCGCCTGTACGATGCCGACATGCCCGAGTACGCCCTGGCCATCGATCTGTACCACGATTGGGTGCACGTCCAGGAATACGCGGCGCCGCGCTCGATCGACCCGGAGAAGGCCCAGGCGCGGCTGTTCGATGCTCTGGCGGCGATTCCCCAGGCGCTGGGTGTCGACAAGAGCAAGGTGGTGATCAAGCGCCGCGAGCGGCAGAGCGGCACCAAGCAGTACGAGCGCCAGGCGGTTCAGGGGCAGTTCATGGAGGTGAAGGAGGGCGGCATCAAGCTGCTGGTCAACCTCACCGATTACCTGGATACCGGCCTGTTCCTCGACCACCGCCCGCTGCGCCTGCGCATCCAGAAGGAGGCAGCCGGCAAGCGCTTCCTCAACCTGTTCTGCTACACCGCCACGGCATCCGTGCACGCGGCCAAGGGGGGCGCGCGCAGCACCACCAGCGTCGACCTGTCGAAAACCTATCTGGACTGGGCGCGGCGCAATCTGTCGCTCAACGGCTTTTCGGACAAGAACCGCCTGGAGCAGGGTGACGTGATGAGCTGGCTGGCCGACGACCGTGGCGAGTACGAGCTGATCTTCATCGACCCGCCGACCTTTTCGAATTCCAAGCGGATGGAAGGCGTATTCGACGTGCAGCGTGACCACGTGCAGTTGCTGGACATGGCCATGGCGCGCCTGGCGCCGGGCGGCGTGCTGTATTTCTCCAACAACTTCCGCAAGTTCGCTCTCGACGAGCAGTTGCCGGCGCGTTATCAGGTCGAGGAAATCACCGCCCAGACCATCGATCCGGACTTCGTGCGCAACGCCAAGATCCACCGCGCCTGGAAGGTGATGGCCAAGTAACTCGGCTCACCGCCGCTAGGGTAGAGCGCAGCGACACCCGGGGCATGCCCTGGATGCCGCTGCATTCAGCCTGCCTTTAGCGTTTGGGCTGTTTATAGAGGTCGAGCAGCACCTGGTCGAGAATCACCGAGGCACCCCAGGGTTTCGGGTCGTTGAGGATGGCCACCACGGCCCAGCTGTTGCCGTTGCTGTCGCGGCTGAAGCCGGCGATGGCACGCACGTTGTTCAGGGTGCCGGTCTTGATATGTGCCTGGCCGGCCAGCGGCGTATTGCGCAGGCGTTTGCGCATGGTGCCGTCCAGCGCGACGATCGGCATCGAGCTGATGAACTCGGCAGCGTAGGGGCTCTTCCACGCTGCCTCGAGAATGCGGCCCATTTCCCGGGCGCTTGTGCGTTCGGCGCGAGACAGTCCGGAGCCGTTTTCCATGACCAGTTGCGGCGCGGTGATGCCCTTGCGGGCCAGCCAGGCGCGGATTACCCGTTGCGCGGCGTGGGCATCGTCGACATCGGCTTCGTTGCGGTTCTGTGCGCCGATGCTGAGGAACAGCTGGCGGGCCATGGTGTTGTTACTGTACTTGTTGATGTCGCGGATGATCTCCACCAGGTCCGGCGACAAGGCCCGGGCCAGCAGCGTGGCGCTCTTCGGCACTTCGGCCTGACGGTCCTTGCCCATGATGCTGCCGCCCAGCTCGCTGAAGATCGCCCGCACCGCGCCGGCGGCATATGCCGGGTGATCGAGCAGTGACAGGTAGGTCTGAGCGCTGCAGCCGTCGGTCAGCTGGCCGGTAACGATCACCCGCGTGCCGTCGAACTCCTTGACCGGGTTGTAGCGCACATCCGGCCAGGCCGGGCATTTGCCGGCCTTGAGCACCTTGACCTGGTTGTCCAGCGTCAACCCGGCCAGGGGAGGCTCGGCGGCCACCGTGACCTTGCCATTTTCGGCGCGGGCGATGAAGCGCAGCGCCTTGAGGTTGACCAGCAGCGAGTCGGGGGTGACCAGATAGGGCTTGTTGGCATCGCCACCGTCATCGTTGAAGGCCGGCAGATCCGGTTGCACGAAGTGGCTGCGGTCGAGCACCAGGTCGCCGGTCACCTGGCGCACGCCGTTGGCGCGCAGGTCACGCAGCATCAGCCAGAGCTTTTCCATGTTCAGCTTGGGATCGCCGCCGCCCTTGAGGTAGAGGTTGCCGTTGAGCACGCCGTCCTTGAGCTGGCCGTCGGTGTAGAACTCGGTCTTCCACTGGAAGGTCGGGCCGAGCAGCTCCAGCGCCGCGAAGGTGGTGATCAGCTTCATGGTCGAGGCCGGGTTCACCGACACATCGGCATTGAAAATGGTGCCATTGCCGGGGCCGTTGAGCGGCAGGGTCACCACTGACAGCGACTGTTGGCCGATCTTGTTGGCTTTCAGGCTCTTGGCCACGCTTTCCGGAAGATTGGCGCTGATGGCTGCATGGGCAGGCAGGGCGGTGGGCAGGACGAGGCAGGCGAGGGCCAGAGGGCGGAGGATGCGCAGCCTCCGGACAGCGGGTACAACGGAAAATCGCATTACGAGCTCCCACAGCGGTTTGGCACAATGCCGCGCATTATGCCCCATGACCAGACCGCCAAGGGCGGTGATTACGGGAATTTATGGCCGACTGTCAGCTGCCATGTCGCATTGCCAATAGGCGTGTCCTGACGCAGCGATTTTCGTCGGTTGGCGGGCATCCTCGTCGCTAAACTGGTAGAGTGCCGCGCGTTATCACTCTGCAAGGAATTTATACCCATGGCTACCAATCGTTCCCGTCGTCTGCGCAAGAAACTCTGTGTGGATGAGTTTCAGGAGCTGGGTTTCGAGCTGAACCTGAACTTCAAGGAAGACCTGAGCGACGAAGCCGTCGACGCTTTCCTCGATGCCTTCCTGAGCGACGCGATGACTGCCAATGGCCTGGGCTATGTTGGCGGCGACGACTACGGTCTGGTGTGTCTGGCCGAACGCGGCTCGGTCAGCGAAGAGCAACGTGCAGCTGTGGAAGCCTGGCTCAAGGGCCGTTCCGAGCTGGTCGATTTCAGCGTCAGCCCGCTGCTGGACGTGTGGTACCCGGAAAAAGAGATCAACTCCGCTTCCTGATCCACCGAGGGCCTCGTTCGAGGCCCTTTTCTTTTCTGCCGTGCCGCACTGTGCCGGTCACTCGTCGCTCCCCACCTTTGCTTCCGATTGCTGCGTCGGTGCTTGCTGATCCGCTGCCATGGCGCGCTGCCGGGTGGCGTTGCGGTTCTCCAGCCACTGGCGCAGGCCATGCATCAGCAGGGCGATGAACAGCGTCAGCAGGATACCCAGGGTGACGTTGAACAATCGCACTTGCGGCAGGTGCCAGTCCTTGGCCAGGCTCTCGGCCAGGAGCACGAAGCACACCGTCGTCTGCAGCACGAACAGGCCGTAGTGGTTGGCCTGCAGGGCGCGGCTGAGCATGATCAGCGGCAACATGATGGCGACCATCAGCGGTGGGCTCTGCAGGCTATGGCCGAACAGGATCAGCAGACCTGCGGCGGTCAGGCTGGCCATGCTCGCCTGCAATGCCCGCACCAGGCTGCCCCTGAATTCCAGCTGCAAGGTGGTGACGACGGCCAGGGTCAGCCAGTAGCCACGCTGCAGGTGCGCCAGGTTGACGATCAGGCCGGCCAGGGATACCGCCAGCGTGCAGCCCAGCGCATAGAGTCCCCATTGCTGGCGGGACTGGCGCCCGGCGTGGCGGCGCAGCACCTTGAGCAGGCTGATCAGGCGCGGCATGTGTGGCCACATGCGCAGGCCATGCAGGCCGCGCAGGCCGAAAGCCAGCAGCATTACCCAGAGCCCGCCGAGCATGAACAGCATGGCAATGGCGTTGGGGTTGTTGAGCGTGCTGCTGCCATGCTGACCCTGGCCCAGGCACAGGCACACCGTCAAGCCGATACCCAGCTTGCCGGCTTCGGTGCCATAGCGCTGCAACCAGGCCAGCAGCAGCCCGAAGCCGGCGAACAGCGACAGGCTGATCAGCGGGTGGGTGGCCGACCAGAAGCCCAGGCCGGCACTGCACGCACCCAGACCGGTGAGCAGCAGCATGCGCAGCATGCCGAAGCGGTGCAGCGGATTGGCCTGGGCGGCCTGGAAGGCGCCCACCGACGCCCACAGGAACCCCGGGTGGGCACTGAACAAACCGAGCAGCAGTGGCAGGGCACAACCCAAGCCGGCGACCACCGCCGAGCCCCAGGCGGGTGGCCCGGCATGCCAGCTGAACAGCTGCCTGAAGACCTGGCGCATGCTCAGACCGGACTCGAGCGACCGGTCATTTCCCGCGCCATTTCGGTGGCGTAGCTGTCGGTCATGCCGGCGATGAAGTCGATCATGCGCAGGAACGAGCGGTACAGCGGCCAGTGCGGGTCGGGTGCGTTATGGCCGAGCAGGTCGAGGATACGGCGGTTCTTGAACGACGGCGTGCGCCCGCCATGCTGTTCCAGCGCCGCACCGCAGAAGGCATTGAGGAGAATTTCCAGGGTGGTGTAGGCACCGATCTCGTGCAGTGTCTTGCGCTTGTCCTGAAAGATCTTCTCACGGGCCATGGCCTTGGCCGCTTGCACGCAGTGCTTGGCCGGGCCGTGCATGTGCTCGACCAGGTCGCCTTCCAGCCGGCCGGCCAGCAGGCTGGGCTGCTGCTCGACGAAGGCCTGGGCGGCCGAGTTGGTCAGGTGCTCGATGGCTTTGCCACGCAGGATCGCCAGCTTGCGCCGACGCGAGTCCTGCGGGCCGAGCTGGCGGTAGGTTTCCGGCAGGTCATCGCCGACCAGATCGAGCAACAGCGATTCCACCTCGGCGTAGTCGAGCAGTTCCATTTCCAGGCCGTCTTCCAGATCGATCAGGCCATAGCAGATGTCGTCCGCGGCCTCCATCAGGTAAACCAGCGGGTGGCGCGCCCAGCGCTGCTCCTCGAGTTGCGGCAGGCCCAGCTTGCTGGCGATCTGCTCGAGCAGCGGCAGCTCGCTCTGGTAACAGCCGAACTTGTGCTTCTTGTAGCCCAGTGCCTCGGCATGCCGCGAGGTCCAGGGGTACTTGAGGTAGGCGCCGAGGGTAGCGTAGGTCAGCCGCGTGCCACCATCGAACTGGTGGTACTCAAGTTGGGTGAGTACACGGAAACCCTGGGCGTTGCCTTCGAAACTGAGAAAATCGCCGCGCTCGGCGTCGCTCATGGCGTCGAGCCAGCCGCGCCCGGCGGCCTGCTGAAACCAGTGGCGGATGGCGTCTTCGCCGGAGTGGCCGAACGGCGGGTTGCCGATATCATGGGCCAGGCAGGAGGATTGCACGACCATGCCCAGGTCACTCGGTTCGCACCAGGCCGGCAGCTCGCTGCGCAGCATTTCGCCGACACGCATGCCCAGTGAGCGGCCCACGCAGCTGACTTCCAGCGAGTGGGTCAGGCGGGTGTGGATATGGTCGTTGCTGGATACCGGATGCACCTGGGTCTTGCGCCCCAGGCGGCGAAAGGCGCCGGAGAAGATGATGCGGTCGTGATCCTTGTGGAAAGGGCTGCGGCCCAGTTCATCGGCGCTGGCCGACGGTTTGCCAAGACGTTCACGGGTGAGCAGTGTTTGCCAGTCCAAGCGTGTTTCCTTTACCGGGTACCGCGGGTCAAAGATGTGCGCTCTTGCCAGCGGAGCCGCACAGGCGAATGCCTGTTAGCTTCCCTGTTCATTGGGGCAACTGCAAGGCCGTATCCACTAAAGTCCACTGGCGTCGATATCCACCAGCAGCAGGCGCGCGCCGTCATCGATGAACTGCCCGGCGGTCAGGCAATACTGATTGGTCGTGGCGTCGCGGTAGGTGTTGGACAGGACCAGGCGGCGTTCGTCCCAGCCTTCGGCCAGCAGCTGATAGAAGTAGGGGCGCCAGGACCAGTTGTGGCCCAGGTAGCGATCGTCGGCTTGCCAAATGCCATCGCGCCATTCGAGGTTTGGGGTGATCTGGGTGCCATGCCGGTCGCATTGGTAAAGGCGCAGCAGCCATGGGTACGTCGCTGGCGTAACCGCGGGCGCGCGTGACTGAGTGTCGCTTTTAAGCTGCGTGAACAGCTCGGCGAGCTGCCTGCGCAATGCCATGAGACGCATGCGCTCGGCGAGCTTCTTCTGCACATAGGCGTCGCGCAACCTGGCGAAGTGCTCGACGAAAGCATCGCTATCAAAGAACGCGAGTTCTGGCTTGGCGAACAGGTAGCCCTGTACAAAACGGGCGCCGCACTCCAGCGCGAAATGCAGTTCGGCCTCGGTCTCCACACCTTCAGCGATGATCCAGCAGCCGGTTTTTTCCGCCATCAGGGCCAGCGCCTTGACCACTTCTCCACTGGGCCCGCCACGGGCCGCCTCCTGGAACAGGCGCATGTCCAGTTTGAGAATGTCAGGGTGCAGTGCCAGAACGCGGTCGAGCTGCGAATAGCCGGCGCCGAAGTCGTCGATGGCAATGCGCACCCCGGCCTCGCGATAGCGGGCTGCCACGGCCGCCAGGCGCTGGCTGGCGCCGCCCAGCTCGGTAATCTCGAACACCACGCGCCTGGGGTCGATAGCACTGCCTGCCAGTTGCTTGAGGCTTGGCAGCGCCTGTTGCGGTCGCAGGCGACCAATCCAGCGCGGGGAGATGTTCACGCTCAGGAACCAGTCCGGCGGCGCATCGTGAAAGCGCGCGAACGCCTGCTCGCGAACGGCGCGGTCAAGCTTGCGCAGGGCTGCGGCAGGTGTTTTCGGGTCGGCGAACAGCGGCCCTGCCGAATGCAGGTGGCCATGGGCGTCGCGCAATCGGGCGAGCGCTTCGACACCGGCGATCTGTCCGCTAGCGGTGTCGATGAAGGGTTGGAAGACGGCGACAGGTTGACCGTCGAGCACCGGGCACATCCTTAGTGAGAGAGGGCAGGGCCAGGCCATAGCCTGGCGTTGAGCGCCATTTCTAGCAATAAGGTGGCCAGGTTCAGGTTTGGTCGGTTTTTTCCGCCGGCTGCTCGCTCTCTTTGCGGGGCGCGCGTTTGCGCAGGTCAGGAAAGGCTGCCAGCGCGATACGCAGCCAGCGACGCCATTGGCCCCCGCGCATGCCCAACACAGTCAGCGCGAACACACCACCGGTGATCCAGATTGGTGCATCGCTTGCCTTGAACTCCTGGCGCCAGTGGTTGCCCAGATCCTTGGCTTTTTGCAGCGGCTGCAGCATGACCAGGGTTTCATGGCGGATTTCCTGGCGATGCATTTCCAGGCGCAGACGCAGCATGGTTTTGCGTAATTCCTGGGTCGAGGTCTTGTCGCTCATGGCAGTAATTGCTCCCGATCACGTGCCAGTTCTTCGAGGCTGGCACTGAACGGGGCAGGTGCATTGCGCATACGCCGGACGAGATTCCAGACGCAGCCAAGCAGCCCCAATGCGTAGAACAAGCAGAGCAGGCTGATAACCAGTATTCGGTGGGTGTCCCAGAAGAGAATCAGCAGGGCGGCCGACACGCCAATAATCAACATGAGGCCGAACAGCACGCAAAGACCGGTCAGGATCAGCAGGGTGACGGTGCGCGCCTGCTGTTCCTTGAGCTCTTCACTGAACAGCGCGACATGGCCATGAACCAGCCCGAGCAGCGCACCGGCCAGGCGCCGTGGCGAAGGGCCGCGGCTGGGAGGTGCTGCTGTCTGGCTGTCATCCATGTGCTGTCCTGATCAACGTCGGCTAATGAGCATGCCGATCAGTATACCAATGCCGGCGGCAATACCGATGGTCTGCCACGGATGGGTCTGCACATAGTCTTCGGTTGCGCCGGCCACTGCACGGCCACGCTGGACCACGGTTTCTTCGGTGTTCTTCAGTGTGGTACGCGCACGGCCGAGGCTGTCACGGATCTGTGCACGCAGCTCTTCTGCCTGGTCGCCAACCAGACCGGCCGAGTGCTGCAGCAGGGTCTCGGTGTCACGTACCAGTGCCTGGAATTCTTCCAGCAGCTCTTCCTTGTTGGCGGGAGCTGCGGGGCGCGGGGGAAGGGGGCGGGCCATTGATCAATCTCCTGTAGGTATGAGGCGGTGTAAGGGGTTCGAGTGGCGCACCCCGGGCAGGTTCACTCTATCTGCCAGGTCGGCTGAAAAGCGCGCATGGAAGGGCACAGGCATTGCATTGGCGAAACCCGACGTTGGTGGCAATGCATGGTTATGGTGCCAGGCTGTCTTCGTGGCATCTGTCTGGTGCCAAATTAACTTTTTGATAAATAACGATAAATTTCAGAAAAGAGTCGGCGACGGAGCGCCGTTGCGCCAGTGTGCTCCCTATGGGGGCGCGGCGTGACCAGAGTAAGTGCCTATAAATGGTGCTTCTCGGCAGGGAGGTGTTCTTTTTTGGTGCTTTTCGCTGCGGAGTCCTTGCTTCGATGGAAAACCTCGACAGTGCCGTGCAAACCCTGATTCACGGTTCCAACACGCTGTTCATTCTGATCGGCGCGGTCATGGTGTTGGCCATGCACGCCGGCTTCGCCTTTCTGGAAGTCGGCACGGTGCGGCAGAAGAACCAGGTCAATGCGCTGTCGAAGATCCTTTCGGATTTCGCCATTTCGGCCGTCGCCTATTTTTTCGTCGGTTACTGGATCGCCTACGGGGTCAGCTTCCTGCACCCGGCCAGCGTGCTGGTCGCCGGCAATGGCTACGCGCTGGTGAAGTTCTTTTTCCTGCTGACTTTCGCGGCGGCGATTCCGGCAATCATTTCCGGGGGCATTGCCGAGCGCGCACGCTTCGGCCCGCAGCTGTGTGCCACCGCCCTGATCGTTGCCTTCGTCTATCCATTTTTCGAAGGCATGATCTGGAACGGCAACTTTGGCTTCCAGGCCTGGCTGCAGGAGCGGTTCGGGGCGCCGTTCCATGATTTCGCCGGCTCGGTGGTGGTGCATGGGGTCGGTGGCTGGCTGGCCTTTGCCGCGGTAGTGCTGCTCGGGCGCCGTGATGGTCGCTATCGGGACGGCCGCCTGGTGGCCATGGCGCCATCGAGCATCCCGTTTCTGGCGCTGGGCTCCTGGGTGCTGATCATCGGCTGGTTCGGCTTCAACGTGATGAGCGCCCAGACCCTGGGCAGCATCAGCGGGCTGGTGGCTGTCAACACGCTGATGGCGATGGTCGGCGGCACCCTGGCCGCGCTGATTGTCGGGCACAATGACCCGGGCTTCCTGCATAACGGCCCGCTGGCCGGGCTGGTGGCCATCTGCGCCGGCTCCGACCTGATACATCCGGTCGGCGCGCTGGTCACCGGCGCCATCGCCGGTGCGTTGTTCGTCTGGGCATTCACCGCGACGCAGGTCAAATGGAAGATCGATGATGTGCTGGGCGTCTGGCCGCTGCATGGCTTGTGCGGCGTATGGGGCGGCATTGCCTGCGGTATCTTCGGCCAGCCACTGTGGGGTGGTCTCGGCGGCGTGAGCCTCGCCAGCCAGCTGCTCGGCAGCCTGGCCGGGGTCGCCGTGGCCCTGCTCGGCGGCTTTGCGGTGTACGGGATGCTCAAGGCGCTTGTTGGCATACGCTTGAGCCAGGAGCAGGAGTATTACGGCGCCGATCTGTCCATTCATCGCATCGGCTCGATCAGCCAGGATTGAGTGCTACGCGCCCTTCGGTCGACTCGTCGCCGGGGCGGCCTAAACTTTTGCCAGGGGCTGCCGTCAACCTTGCACATGCCCCGTTTCGGTGACTCGCCATGGCTATTTCCATCCCGCTGTCGACTTCCACGACAGGCCGCTCGCCACAAATCGGCGTTCAGCCCACCATCCGCAATGCGGCCGATGCCCAGGCCGCGTTGTCCAATCGCCTGGCTGAGCGTCTTGGCCTGCCGCCAGGCTCCTTGAATGCCAAGCAGGACGACTTTTCCCCGGAGAAGGTGGCCGATCGGGTGATGGGCTTCGTAGAGCAACGGCTCAAGAGCGAGGCGGCGTCAGGCGCTGATCCGGAAAAGCTGCAGAAGCTTCTGGATCAGGCCCGCTCCGGCGTGCAGAAAGGTTTCGACGACGCGCGCAAGATGCTCGACGGCATGGGCCTACTCAAGGACAAGGTCGCCGCGGACATCGACGATACCTTCAAACGCATCGAGCAGGGTTTCGCCGGTCTCGACAAGTTATATGGCGCCGCGCCGGCCGCTAGCGGTAACAGTGGCGTCACGCCGACCACCAGTGACCGTTTCGCTGCCGTGGCGGAAAGCTTCGAACTCAACATCACCACCCGTGACGGCGACCGCCTGCGGGTATCGGTGGCCCAGGCCTCTGCGGCCTGGTCACGTACCGAGGGCTCAGGCAGCCAGTCTGGCAGCCTGCAGATCGGCGGCTGGCAGGTAGAGGTCGAGGGCGAGCTGGATGATCAGGAAAAGGCCGCCCTGGGGAAACTCTTCGACCAGGTGCAGGATCTGTCCAATTCCTTCTATTCAGGTGATATGGCCGGAGCCTTCGACCGCGCCATGGCGCTGGACATGGACAGCTCGCAACTGGCCTCCATGTCCCTGCGTCTGACCCAGACCAGCGTACGCCAGGCCACCGATACCTACGGGTCGGTCTCCAACCAGGGCGGGCAGCCGGCCAGCGCGACCAACGGTGCGCTTACCGATTATGCCCAGGGCCTGCTCGATGCCCTGCGCACGGCCGATGCCTGGGTCAGTGATGGTAAAGGTCTGTTGCAGGATCTGCTCAAGGGCGGGTTCTCCCTGGATGAGCGCTTCGATGCCGGTCGTCTGGAAAAGGCCGAGCAGGTCAATGGGCGTCTGCTCGATGGCCTGCAGGGGCTGTTGGGCTCGACCCAGGCCCCGCAAGAAGGCGAGGTCAACAACAAAACCTGACTTGACCCGGCGAGATGGTAAACTGCCATCTTTGCCGCTGTGCAGGCGCAACCATGCTTCCGGAATGCCAGCTCCTGGGTACTCTTGGCTGCCATCTGTGTGATTACGCAGAGGCGGTGCTGATACCTTTCGTGGAAAACGGCCTGCTGGTCGAAGTGCTGGATATCGCTGATGATCCGGCGTGGCTGGAGCGTTATGCATTGATCATCCCGGTCTTACGGCGCACCGACAACGGAGCAGAGCTGCACTGGCCATTCGATGCGCCGCAGGTCGCTGCTTTTCTATACTGAGACCTGGATGCGGCGCAACCAGCCGGGCGCCCAGGTAGCCGGGCCGACTTTTTTATTTTTTCAAGATGGGGAATCACGTCCATGAACATGGTGCTCGGCGATGCGTTATCGCTGCTGTTGTTCCGGTTGCACAGCGGCCGCCTGTTGGGCATCAACCTGCTCAAGGTCAACGAGATCATTCCCTGTCCCACGCTGACCAAGATGCCCAGTCGGCACCCCCACGTACGTGGCGTGGCTACCCTGCGTGGCTCGGCACTGACGGTCATCGACCTGGCCCGTGCGATTGGCGAACGTGGCGGCAGCGACGACGGCGAAGGCTGTCTGATCGTCACCGAGCTGAGCCGTTCGCGGCAGGGTCTGCATGTGCACAGCGTGGAGCGCATCGTGCAGTGCTCGACTCGCGATGTGCGTCCGCCACCTTCCGCTGCCGGCACGCGCGCCTTCATCACCGGGGTGACCCAGATCGACGGCAACATCGTGCAGATCCTCGACATCGAGAAAGTGCTGCATGAAATTGCTCCGGCGCCGCTCGAGGAGATCAGCGAGCAACTGCTCAGCGTCGAAGAGCGCCGGTTGTTGCAGGGGCGGCGCGTGCTGGTGGTCGACGATTCTCAAGTCGCCTTGCAACAGACGCTGATCACCCTGCGCAAACTGGACCTCGATTGCCAGGCCGTGCGCAGCGCCGCCAGCGCTCTGGAGGTGCTGAGGACGGAGCGGGAGGAGGGGCGGCCGATCGAGGTGCTGGTTTCCGACATCGAAATGCCGGAAATGGATGGCTATGCCCTGGTTCAGCAGATCCGCAAGGACGCCGAGCTCGGCGAAACCTATGTGCTGCTGCATACCTCGCTGGACAGCACCATGAATACCGAGAAGGCCCGCGCAGTGGGCGCCAACGATGTGCTGACCAAGTTTTCCAGCGTGGACCTCAGCAAGGCATTGCTGCTCGCCTTTCAGCGTCTGCACGGCTGAGCCTATTCGACGCGCTGCTCGCCGGTGAACTGCAGGGTGATCTTGCAGCGCCGGCAGAAGTAGCGGCGCCCCTTGGCCACCAGTGCATGGCGCTGGGCGGAAAACGGGAACTCGCCCTGTGGGCACTGGCAGCGGTAGATGAACCGGCTGACCTGGCGCCGCTGCACATCATAGGTGTGGCAGCGGTGCGGCGGCAGCTCATAGACGCCGCGCATGATCAATTGCCATTCCTCGCCGTGGGGCTGAATGCTCAGGCCGAACAGCTGATGGGCGATCAGGTGGGCCACTTCGTGGGCGACGGTCTGGCGCAGGAAGTCTTCCTGGTTCTCATGGTAGAGCTGTGGGTTGAAGCGCAGCTTGTTTTCGGTGAGGTGCGCCACGCCAGCTTTCTGCCCGCGCAGCTTGAAGCTCACCTGCGGGCGTGTGAAAGGGCGTTTGAAAAAGATTTCTGCCTGCTGATAGCAGGCTTCGACGCGGGCGTGAATCTGCTCGGACATGATCGCTACGAAGGCCGGTAACTGGCCGCGATTATGCCGTAGATCAGCCTCTTTTGCAGGCTGGAGAGCCGAGTGGTAAGCGCTCAGCGGTAGTAGCGCTGCAAGGTTTCCATGGCGCTGTTGATGCGTTGCAGTTGCTGTGTGCACCCGCCACGATCCGGATGGTGCAAGCTGACCAACTGGCGATAGCGCTGGCGGATGACCGCCAGATCCAGCCCGCCTTGCTGCTCGTCTAGCTCCAGGGTGGCCAGTGCCTGTTGCTTGTCTTCGCCGCCCTGCAGGCGCATCCAGAATGCCCCGAGCATCTTGTCGACATCGTCCGCACCGGTGTCACGCAAATGGTTGAGATCCAGATAATAGTCACGAAGCGGCTCGCGCTCGCTCAGCGCGCTTTCGGCGGCCTGGTAAGGCAGCAGGCGAATGCACAGCGGACTGATCTGCATAGATGCCTGGCGCTCGGCATGCAACTGATCGCGCAGCCGGTACAGCGTATGAAAGAGCAGGAAGTGGCTGCGAAACAGCTCCAGCGTGTCGCTGGGCAGGCGCTCGTCACGGCCTTCCCAGCGGCTCAGGCGCAACAGCAGTTCATATTCGGAGAGCCCGTCGGGCGATGCCTCCAGCAAGTGGAGCAGCCTGCTGCCGGGTAAGGTGTCTTGATTCATCGGCTTTCCTTGGTCGATGAGTTGGCGCGCTGCCGGACGGTTTCGTCGGCATGCCGACAGTTAGCCGTTTTGTGGCTGGGGTGCGCCTCGTTTTCTGGGTAAAATGTGCGGCTTCAGTACTTATAGCGGATTCTTGCGCGCCATGGGCACCCTCTCGGTCAATCAGAACAAGCTGCAAAAACGCCTGCGTCGGCAGGCCGGCGAAGCCATCGCCGATTTCAACATGATCGAGGAGGGCGACAAGGTCATGGTCTGCCTGTCCGGTGGCAAGGACAGCTACACCATGCTCGACATCCTGCTGTACCTGCAGAAGGTCGCGCCGATCAATTTCGAGATCGTCGCGGTGAACATGGATCAGAAGCAGCCAGGCTTCCCCGAGCACGTGTTGCCGGCCTACCTGAAGTCCATCGGTGTGGCGTACCACATCGTCGAGAAGGACACCTATTCGGTGGTCAAGGAAAAGATCCCGGAAGGCAAGACCACCTGCTCGTTGTGCTCGCGCCTGCGCCGCGGCACGCTCTATACCTTCGCCGACGAGATTGGCGCGACCAAGATGGCCCTCGGTCACCACCGTGACGACATTCTCGAGACCTTTTTCCTCAATATGTTCTACGGCGGCACCCTCAAGGCGATGCCGCCCAAGCTGCGCGCCGACGATGGCCGCAACGTGGTGATTCGCCCGCTGGCCTATTGCAACGAGGCCGACATCGAGGCCTACAGCAAACTCAAGGAATTCCCGATCATTCCGTGCAACCTGTGCGGCTCCCAGGAAAACCTGCAGCGCCAGGTGGTCAAGGACATGCTGCAGGAGTGGGAGCGCAAGTCGCCGGGCCGTACCGAGATCATGTTCCGCGCCCTGCAGAACGTGGTGCCCTCGCAGCTGGCGGACCGCAACCTGTTCGACTTCACCAGCCTGAAGATCGACGAGCAGGCCACGCCACGCTTCTTGAATGTCATGAACCTGTGATCCGGAGCTGACCGCACACGATGCACGATTACCGATGGATGCATGAGTACTGCGTTAATCGCTTTGGCTCGCTTGAGGCGCTCGAGGCGCGTTTGCCGCACCCTGTTGCTGACAGGAAACTGCGTGCGTTGAGTGATGATCGCTATCTGTCGATCATGAGTCTGCGCATCTTTCGGGCGGGTCTGAAGCACAGCCTGGTGGACGCCAAGTGGCCGGCGTTCGAAGAGGTGTTTTTCGGTTTCGATCCGGAGAAGGTCGTGCTGATGGGCGGTGAACGCCTGGAGCGCCTGATGCAGGATGCGCGGCTGATTCGGCATCTGGGCAAGCTCAAGAGCGTACCGCGCAACGCACAGTTCATCCTCGATGTAGAGCGTGGTGCACTAAGCGGCCCGCCGGCTGCGGTGAAGGCCGCTACGCCCAGGCCCGGCTTTGCCTTTGGTGCCTTGATCGCCGACTGGCCGGTTACCGATATCGTCGGCCTCTGGCACTGGCTGGCCAAGCAGGGCACCCAGCTCGGTGGGCTTTCCGCGCCGCGCTTTCTGCGCATGGTCGGCAAGGACACCTTTATTCCTTCCGACGACATGGTCGCCGCGCTCAAGGCCCAGAAGATCGTCGACAAGGTGCCCAGCAGTCAGCGTGACCGCGCAGCGGTTCAGGCGGCGTTCAATCAATGGCATGCTGAAAGTGGGCGGCCCATGTGCCAGCTTTCGGTGATGCTGGCCCATACGGTCAATCATTGATGCGCCCGCAACTGCAGCGCCTGGCGTCGGCGCTCATCGAGGCGCAGCGGATCCTGATCATTACCGGGGCAGGCCTTTCCGCCGACTCCGGCTTGCCGACCTACCGCGGCATCGGTGGGTTGTACAACGACCACACCGATGATGGCGTGCCGATCGAGGTGGCGATGTCCGGCGAGATGCTGCGCCGTGACCCGGCGCTGTGCTGGAAGTACCTGGCGCAACTTGGCAGTGCCTGTCTGGGCGCCCGGCCCAATGCTGCGCATCGTGCGATAGCCCAATTGCAAACGCTGAAGCCTGACTGCTGGGTGCTGACCCAGAATATCGACGGCTACCATCGCCTGGCCGGTAGCCCGGAGGATCGGCTGATCGAAATTCACGGTGAGTTGGCGCCGCTTCACTGCCAGCGTTGCGGGCAAACCGACGAGCGGTTGGCCGAGCATCTGCAGCAGCCACTGCCGCCTTTGTGCACGGCCTGCGATGGTGTATTACGCCCACCGGTGACGCTGTTCGGGGAGATGCTGCCAGTCGCTGCCTTGGAGCGTCTACGTAGGCAGTTGGCGAAGGGATTCGATCTGGTGATCAGTGTCGGCACCAGTGCCAGCTTCCCGTATATCGCCGAGCCGGTGATGCAGGCGCGCCGCGCAGGCGGGGTGACGGTGGAGGTGACATTGTCGCGCACCGCGATCAGCGATCTGGTGGATTTCAGATTGGAAGAACGGGCCTTAGATGTTTTCCCGGAACTACTGAGTCACATTACTGCTCATAATATTTGCAAATGATCCCGTTCGCGGGCATAGTCGCGGCTGTTCATTTTTCATGCCACGGTCGTGCCCATGCGCAAACGCTTCGCACCCCTCGTGCCTCTCGCACTTACGATGGTTCTCGCCGCGTGCGCGAACCAGGCCCCACACTCCCAGATTGATGCACCGTCGGCCCAGGCTTCGATGCCTGCCAGGCCGGTAGTTGCTGCGCCGGTATTGGATCAGGCTAATGCCAGCACCGATGATGCCGCTGCCGATTTCGCCGGGCACGCGCCCTACGAACTGCCGCAACTGGCTGACAGCGTGCTGGAAAAAGGTATTTCCCTGATCGGCACCCGTTACCGTTTCGGTGGCACCTCGGTGAAGACCGGTTTCGATTGCAGCGGCTTCATCGGTTACCTGTTCCGCGAGGAACTGGGCATGGAACTGCCCCGTTCGACCCGTGACATGATCAACATCGATGCTCCGCTGGTCGAGCGCAAGGCGCTGGAACCAGGTGATCTGGTGTTCTTCAGCACTGGCGGGCGTGGTCGGGTCAGCCATGCGGGCATCTACCTGGGCGATGATCAGTTCATCCATTCCTCCAGCAGCCGCAGCGGTGGCGTGCGAATCGACAGCCTGGATGATGGCTACTGGAAGCGTACGTTCATCGAAGCCAAGCGCGTTCTGGCAATGGCACCCACCGAGCATCTGGCCTCGCAACATTGATGGGCCATTGCCCGATCTCTTTGTTCGGGCAACAATTTGAGTGTTTTCAAGCGACTGCAGCGTAAAGCTAAAGCTTGCACTGCAGTTGTGAACACGGCAGAGTAGGGCGCATTCAGGCTCCAGGATCGTCCGTCCATGACTGCCACCGTCCGCATCGCCTTTCTCTTGCTCGCAGCACTGCTCAGTGCCTGCTCCAGCCGAGCGCCCGCACCTGCCCCGCAACCCGTCGTGGTCATGCCTGCACCTGGTGCTTATCAGGGTGGCGCGGACGATGTGCTGTTTCGCGCGTTGGGCCTGGTAGGCACCCCTTATCGTTATGGCGGCAACACGCCGGACAGCGGTTTCGACTGCAGTGGCCTGATCGGCTACGTGTACCGTGATGCGGCCGGCATCAGGCTGCCTCGCTCGACTCGCGAGCTGATCAGCATGCGCGCACCAACCATTGGCCGGGACTTCCTGCGCAGTGGTGATCTGGTGTTCTTCGCCACCAATGGTGGGCGTCAGGTCAGTCATGCCGGTATCTACGTCGGCGAAGGGCGCTTCGTGCATGCGCCGTCCTCGGGCGGCACCGTGCGCCTGGACAGCCTTGGCAACAGTTACTGGCAGCGCACCTATATCGAAGCCAAGCGCGTGTTTCCGGTGGAACTGGCCAGCCATCCCTGAGCCTGTGGCCGCCGTGCAGCGCGACATAACTGACTCTCCGATTGACGCTTATGCCGTCAGTCCTTACCCTTTGCGACCTGCTTCAGGTGCCCCTGGTCTCGGCCAGGGGTGAAACTGGGAAGTCGGTGCGCTGCTGCCAAGCGAGCAATGCCGACGCTGCCCCCGCAACGGTAAACGAGTTCAACCACGCTTCTGGCCACTGTATCGCTGATACGGGAAGGCGCGTTGGTCGCTGTGCCCCAAGGGGCGTGCGCTCGTGAGCCCGGAGACCGGCCTGTCGCTTTTTCCTTAGGTTGCGCGGTGGGCGTGGCCGGTGCGCGGCCTCAGGGCCAGCCCCTGCCTGCTCCTGCGTGATCGTTTCTATCGTCAGGCATCCATGCAGGCCTGAGCGTTTCAGCTGCGCAGGCGTGCTGGCACCGAGGAGATCCCATGAGCGAGTCGACCCCACCCCCCAGTCGTGAATCGGCCGAACGCGATGCGCGCCACAATGCCCGCATGGCCCGCAAGAAGGCGCTGATGGACGACCGGATCGCCCAAGCCCAGGACGAATACGGTTTGCTGCTGGTGCACAGCGGCAATGGCAAGGGCAAGAGCAGCTCGGCCTTCGGTATGGTCGCCCGTGCCTTGGGCCATGGCCTCAAGGTTGGCGTGGTGCAGTTCATCAAGGGCGGCATGGCCACCGGCGAAGAGCAGTTCTTCCGCCGCTTCCCCGATGAAGTCAGCTACCACGTGATGGGTGAGGGCTACACCTGGGATACCCAGGACCGCCAGCGCGACATCGAGAAGGCCCGCCAGGCCTGGGATGTCGCCAGGCAGCTGCTGGGTGACCCGCAGATCGCCCTGGTGGTGCTCGATGAACTGAACATCGCCCTCAAGCACGGTTATCTGGATCTGGACGTGGTGTTGCGCGATATCGAGTCGCGCCCGGAACTGCAGCACGTGGTGGTCACCGGCCGCGGCGCACCGCCGGCCATGCTCGGGGCCGCCGACACGGTGACCGAAATGACCCTGGTCAAGCATGCCTTCAAGGCAGGGGTGAAGGCGCAGAAGGGCGTGGAGTTTTGAGCACGCAGCAAGCGCTGCCCGTCGAGCCAGGTGAGCCCCGGTTCTGCCCGGCACTGGTGATCGCCGCGCCGGCTTCGGGGCAGGGCAAGACCACCGTTACCGCTGCCCTGGCGCGTCTGCATAGCCGCCAGGGCAAGCGGGTGCGGGTGTTCAAGTGCGGGCCGGACTTTCTCGACCCGATGATCCTGTCCCGTGCCAGCGGCAACCCGGTCTATCAGCTGGACCTGTGGATGGTCGGTGAGGCAGAGAGCCGCCGTCTGCTCTGGGAAGCCGCGGGCGAGGCCGATCTGATTCTGATCGAAGGGGTGATGGGCTTGTTCGACGGCTCGCCGTCGGCGGCCGATCTGGCGCGCCGTTTCGGCGTGCCGGTGCTCGGCGTGATCGATGGCTCGGCCATGGCCCAGACCTTTGGCGCCCTGGCTGTCGGTCTGGCCAGTTATCAGCCGGACCTGCCGTTCTCCGGCGTGCTCGGCAACCGCGTCAACCCGGGGCGGCACAATGACCTGATCCGCGACAGCCTGCCGAGCTCCATCCGCTGGTATGGCTCGTTGCCGCGCAGCGCCGCCATCGAGTTGCCAAGCCGACACCTTGGCCTGGTGCAGGCCGCCGAGCTTGCCGACCTCGACGTGCGCCTGGATACCGCCGCCGATGCGCTGGCGCAGACCGCAACCGTGACCTTGCCACCGCCCGTGACCTTCGCCGCACCGGCGGTGACGCCATTGCCACCTTTGTTGGCCAGCGTGCGTATCGGAGTGGCCCGTGACTCATCCTTTGCCTTCATCTACCAGGCCAATCTCGATCTGCTCGAGCGGATGGGCGCGACCCTGGTGTTCTTCAGCCCGCTGGCGGACGAAGCGCTGCCCGAGGTGGACAGCCTCTACCTGCCCGGCGGCTACCCGGAGCTGCACTTGCAGGCACTGGCCGCCAACGCGTCCATGATCACGGCGATCAGGGCGCATCAGCAGGCCGGCAAGCCGATGCTCGCCGAGTGTGGGGGCATGTTGTACCTGCTCGAGTCGCTGAGCGATGTCGCCGGTGAGCGTGCCGAGCTGGCCGGCCTGGTGCCTGGCCATGCTCAGATGCAGAAGCGCCTGGTCGCCCTGGCTTTGCAGAGCGTGGCCTTGCCAGAGGGCGTGCTGCGCGGGCACAGCTATCACCATTCGCGGCTGGAGTCCGGGCTGGAGCCGCTGGTTCGTGGCGATTGCCCGAATGACAAACCGGTCAGCGAGGCGGTGTTTCGTATCGGCCGACTGACCGCTTCTTATATCCATTTTTATCTGCCGTCGAACCCGCCGGCAGCCGCGGCGTTGTTGCTGCCATGAGCGAGCACGCCTTCAGCGCTGTAGAGCGCGCCGCCATCTACCGCGCCATCACCGAGCGCCGCGACATGCGCCATTTCAGCGGCGGCGAGGTGGCACCCGAGCTGCTTGCCCGGTTGCTCGAAGCGGCGCACCAGGCGCCCAGCGTCGGCCTGATGCAGCCGTGGCGCTTTATTCGCATCACCCGGCCGGCGCTGCGTGAAGGCATCTATCAGTTGGTCGAACAGGAGCGTCAGTTGACCGCCGAGGCCCTGGGCGAGCGCTCGGATGAATTCATGCGCCTGAAGGTCGAGGGCGTTCGCGACTGCGCCGAGGTACTGGTGGCCGCGCTGATGGAGGGCCGCGAAGCCCACGTGTTCGGCCGGCGCACCTTGCCGGAAATGGACATGGCATCGCTGTCCTGCGCCATCCAGAACCTGTGGCTGGCCGCCCGTGGCGAAGGCCTCGGCATGGGCTGGGTATCGCTGTTCGACCCCGTCGCCCTGGCTGAACTGCTGGGCATGCCGGCGGGCAGCAAGCCGGTCGCGGTTCTCTGCCTGGGGCCGGTACAGGCTTTTTACCCGGCACCGATGCTGGTTCAGGAGGGTTGGGCGCAGGTTCGGCCGTTGAGTGAACTGCTGTTTCAGGATCGTTGGGAAAACCATGAATAACGAGAACCGTCCGTGAGCCTGATTCTCAGCGCCTTTGCAGGCGTGGCCCTGGACGCCGCCCTTGGCGAGCCGAAGCGTTGGCACCCGCTGGTAGGCTTCGGCAAGTTGGCTAGCCGCCTGGAGCAACGTTTCAACCCGTCCGGCGGCGGCTGGCGCAGCCACGGGGTGAGTGCCTGGTGCCTGGCGGTGCTGCCGATAACGCTGCTGACCGTGCTGCTGGTGCAACTGCCGTGGGTTGGCTGGCTGGTACAGATCGTTGCCCTGTATGCCGCCCTGGGGCTGCGCAGCCTGGATCAACATGCCCAGCCGGTAGCCCAGGCACTGCGCCTGGGTGATCTGCCGCTGGCCCGGCAGCGGGTTGGCTACATGGTCAGCCGCCGCACCGAGGATCTGGACGCCACCGGCGTGGCCCGTGCCGGCACCGAGTCGGTGCTGGAGAACGGCAGCGATGCGGTGTTCGCCGCGCTGTTCTGGTTTCTCGTCGCCGGCGCGCCGGGGGTGGTGCTGTACCGCCTGAGCAATACCCTGGACGCCATGTGGGGCTATCGCAATGCGCGCTTCGAGCGCTTCGGCTGGGCGGCTGCGAAGATCGATGACGGGCTCAATTACCTGCCGGCGCGCCTGGTGGCATTGACCTATGCGGTGCTGGGGCGTACCACGCTGGCACTGCGCTGCTGGCAGCGCCAGGCGCCGCAGTGGGACAGCCCCAATGCCGGGCCGGTAATGGCCGCGGGC
The DNA here is from genome assembly GCF_003253735.1 of Pseudomonas sp. URMO17WK12:I2. Classification (GTDB taxonomy): domain Bacteria; phylum Pseudomonadota; class Gammaproteobacteria; order Pseudomonadales; family Pseudomonadaceae; genus Aquipseudomonas. The sequence continues at coordinate 114,915 of NZ_QKYW01000006.1, forward strand.
GCAGGCGCACTGGGCATCAGCCTGGGCGGCGCGGCGGTCTATCATGGCGAACTGCACCAGCGCCCCGAGCTGGGTGAAGGGCCGCCGCCACGGGCGCGGGATATCGAGCGGGCAATCAACCTGGTGTGGGGCGGCGTGCTGCTGTGGCTGCTGCTGATGCTGATCGTGGAGGTGTGCATTGCTTGAGCACGGCGGAAGGCTGCGCAAGGCGGCGCTCCGGTATGACATCCCGTTGCGCGACTGGCTGGATCTCTCGACCGGCGTGGCGCCCTATGGCCTGCCGCTCGCGGAGATTCCTGCGCAGGTCTGGAATCGCCTGCCGGAACAGCACGACGGCCTCGAAGCCGCCGCCTGCGCCTACTATGGCGCTGCCGAGCTGCTACCGGTGGCTGGTTCCCAGGCGGCTATCCAGTGCCTGCCACGGCTGCGCCGCGAAGCGCGGGTTGGTATCGTGTCACCGGCTTATGCCGAGCATGCGGCGGCCTGGCAGCGCGAAGGGCATCGGGTGCTGGAGATCAGCGAAGCCGGCGTCAATCGCGCGTTGGAACGCCTCGACGTACTGCTGCTGGTCAATCCCAACAATCCCACCGGGCGGCGCTTTTCGCCCGAGCAGCTGTATGCCTGGCATGCGCGCCTGGCCGAGCGGGGCGGTTGGCTGATCGTCGATGAAGCCTTTATCGACTGCACCCCGGAGCAGAGCCTGGCGGCCCACGCGCAGTCGCCCGGGCTGATCGTGCTGCGCTCGTTCGGCAAATTCTTCGGCATGGCCGGTGCGCGTCTGGGCTTCGTGCTGGCCGAACGCAAGTTGCTCGATGAGCTGCAAGAAATGCTCGGGCCCTGGACGATCAGTGGCCCGACGCGCTGGCTGGCGACCGGGATGCTCGAGGACAGGGCTGCTCAGCAGATTCAGCGTCAGCGCTTGAACGCTGATGGTCAGCGCCTGGCTCGCTTGCTCAGTGAGCACAGCCTGGTGCCCACTGGTGGCTGCGCGCTGTTCCAGTGGCTCGCCAGCGAGCAGGCGGCGCTGCTGCACGAGTTTCTGGCCTGCAATGGCATCCTCACCCGGCTGTTCGAGCGCCCGGCCAGCATTCGTTTCGGCCTGCCGCCCGATGAGGCCGGCTGGCAGCGCCTGGCAGCGGCGCTAGAGGTCTTCGCCGGGGAGGTGCGATGAGTCATTCACAACCCGGCGCCACGCTGATGGTGCAGGGCACCACGTCGGACGCGGGCAAGAGCACGCTGGTGACCGCCCTGTGCCGCTGGCTGCGACGCCAGGGCGTCAGCGTGGCACCGTTCAAGCCGCAGAACATGGCACTCAACAGCGCGGTGACCGCAGACGGTGGCGAGATCGGCCGCGCCCAGGCGGTGCAGGCCCAGGCCTGCGGCATGCCGCCGCATACCGACATGAACCCGGTATTGCTCAAGCCGAACAGCGACACCGGCGCCCAGGTGATCATCCATGGCCAGGCGGTCGGCAACATGGATGCCGTGGCTTATCACGACTACAAGCAGGTCGCCCGGGAAGCGGTGCTGGCCTCCCATGGGCGCCTGCGGGCCAGCCACCAGGTGGTGATGGTCGAGGGGGCCGGTTCGCCTGCGGAGATCAACCTGCGTGCCAATGACATCGCCAACATGGGCTTCGCCGAGGCGGTCGACTGCCCGGTTATCCTGGTCGCCGATATCGACAAGGGCGGTGTGTTCGCCCATCTGGTCGGCACCCTGGAGCTGCTGTCGCCGAGCGAGCAGGCGCGGCTCAAGGGTTTCGTGATCAACCGGTTCCGCGGTGATATCGCCTTGCTCAAGCCGGGACTGGACTGGCTCGAACAGCGCACCGGCAAACCGGTGCTGGGCGTGCTGCCGTACCTGATGGACTTTCATCTGGAGGCCGAGGACGCCATCGACCGCCGCCAGGTGAGCAAGGCCGATCAGGTGCTCAAGGTGGTGGTGCCGGTGTTGCCGCGGATCAGCAACCACACCGATTTCGATCCGCTGCGTCTGCACCCTCAGGTCGAGCTGAGCTTCGTCGGCCCTGGCGAAGCGATCCCGTCGGCCGATCTGATCATCCTGCCCGGCTCCAAAAGCGTACGTGCGGACCTGGCCTTCCTGCGCCGCGGCGGCTGGGAAGCGGCCATCGATCGGCACCTGCGCTATGGCGGCAAGCTGCTGGGTATCTGCGGCGGCCTGCAGATGCTCGGGCGTCGGGTCGAGGATCCGGCTGGGCTGGAAGGGCCTGCCGGCGGCAGCGATGGCTTCGGCCTGCTGCAGATCGACACCGTGCTGGAGCCGCACAAGCAGCTGCGCAACGTCAGCGGCCGGCTGTGCCTGGAGGACGCCGTTATCAGCGGCTACGAAATCCATGCCGGGGTCACCTCGGGTATCGGCCTGCAGCGCGCCGCGGTGCAGCTTGAGGATGGCCGCAGCGATGGTGCGTTGAGCGAAGATGGTCAGGTCATGGGCACCTACCTGCATGGGCTGTTCGAGTCCTCGGCGGCGTGCAGCGCGCTGCTGCATTGGGCCGGGCTGCATGACGTGCAAGCCGTGGATTACCACGCACTGCGTGAGCGCGATATCGAGCGCCTGGCCGATCTGGTCGAAAACCATCTGGACCAGGCTGCCCTGCGGGCACTCTGTGGCCTGAGCGAGGAGACGCGCTAGATGCGTGAGCTGATTCTGGGTGGTGCCCGCTCGGGCAAGAGCCGCCTGGCCGAGCGCCTGGCCGCCGAGTCGGGGCTGGAAGTCATCTATATCGCCACCAGCCAGCCGCTCGACGGCGAGATGAGCAGCCGCGTTCGTGCGCACCGTGAACGGCGCCCGGTCGAGTGGGGGCTGGTCGAGGAACCATTGGCGCTGGCGCGAGCGCTCCAGGAGCAGGCCTCGCCTGATCGCTGCCTGCTGGTCGACTGCCTGACCCTGTGGCTGACCAACCTGCTGATGCTGGACGACGAGGCGCGCCTGGACCGCGAGTGCGAAGCGCTCCTGGCCTGCCTGCAAAAGCTATCGGGCCGGGTGATTCTGGTCAGTAACGAAACCGGCCTTGGCGTGGTGCCGATGGGCGAGCTGACTCGCCGTTACGTGGATGCCGCCGGTTTGCTGCACCAGGCCGTTGCCGAGCGCTGCGAGCGCGTGCTGTTCACCGTTGCCGGCTTGCCGATGCTTCTCAAGGGAGACCCGTTATGACAATCGATTGGTGGCTCAACCCCACCCAGCCCCTGGACTCGGTGGCGCGCGACAAGGCCGTGGCTCGCCAGGCGCAGCTGACCAAACCGGCCGGTTCGCTCGGCGAGCTGGAGCGCCTGGCGGTGCACCTGGCGGCGCTGCAGGGTCGCGAGCGTCCGCAGGTCGACAAGGTGTGGATCAGCATTTTCGCCGGCGACCATGGGGTGGTGGCCGAGGGCGTTTCCGCCTATCCCCAGGCGGTCACCGGGCAGATGCTGCGCAACTTCGTTTCCGGTGGCGCGGCGATCAGCGTGCTGGCCAGTCAGTTGGGTGCCGCCCTGGAGGTGACCGATCTGGGTACTGCCGAGCCGCTCGAACCGTTGCCGGGTGTGCGTCATCTGCAGGTCGGGGCGGGCACCGCCAACCTGATGCGCGAGGCTGCCATGACTCCGGCCCAGGCGCTGATCGCCATGCAGGCCGGGCGCGACAGCGTGATTCGCGCCGCTGAGCAGCGCCATGAATTGTTCATCGGCGGCGAAATGGGCATCGGCAATACCACCGCGGCCACGGCGTTGGCCTGCCTGCTGCTGGATTGCCCGGTTGGCGAGCTGGTCGGGCCGGGCACTGGCCTGGCCGCGGCGGGTGTCGCCCACAAGGCGCAGGTGATCGAAACGGCCCTGAAACTGCACCAAGACGCCGCCGATCAGCCTATCGAAGCGCTGCGTTGCCTCGGCGGCTTCGAGATCGCCGCGCTGACCGGCGCTTACCTGGCCTGCGCGCAACAGGGCGTGGTGGCGCTGGTCGACGGCTTCATCTGCAGCGTGGCGGCCTTGCTGGCGGTGCGTCTGAACCCGGCGTGCCGCGACTGGCTGCTGTTCTCCCACCAGAGCGCCGAGCCTGGCCATCAGCGCCTGCTCGCGGCCTTGCAGGCCACGCCGATCGTCAGCCTGGGGCTGCGCCTGGGTGAGGGCAGCGGTGCGGCGCTGGTGGTGCCGATGCTGCGCCTGGCCTGTGCGCTGCACAACGGCATGGCCACCTTTGCCGAAGCCGCGGTCGCGGATCGCCCGGCGTGATCCTGCACCTGCTGCGCCACGGCGAAACGGAGCAGGGCGGTGGTCTGCGCGGCAGCCTCGACGATGCACTGACCGGGGCTGGCTGGGCACAGTTGCGCGCTGCGGTGCTAGCCGAGGAACGCTGGGCTGCCGTGGTCAGCTCGCCGCTGCAGCGTTGTGCGCGGTTTGCCGAGGAACTGGCGGCTGCCCGCGGCTTGCCGCTGCAATTCGAGGCCGGCCTGCAGGAGTTGCATTTTGGCGATTGGGAAGGGCGCAGCGCCGCCCAGTTGATGGAAACCGACGCCGATGACCTGGGCCGCTTCTGGGCCGACCCTTATGCTTTCACGCCGCCGGGTGGCGAGCCGCTGCTCGCCTTCGAGGCGCGGGTGCTCGATGCACTGCAACGTTTGCACGCCGAGTACCCCGGGCAGCAACTGCTGGTGGTTACCCATGGCGGCGTGATGCGCCTGTTGCTGGCCAGGGCGCGTGGCTTGCCGCGCGAGCAGCTGCTGCAGGTCAGCGTGGCCCACGGCCAGCGGGTGCACCTGCAGTTCGACGCGCACGGTCTACGGGAGCTGCCATGACCCCGTTGTGGATCGCCCTGCAGTTCCTCACCCGGTTGCCCGTGCGCCTCTCCGGTATGCCCACGCCAGAGCAGACGGGGCGTTCGCTGTTGTTTTATCCGCTGGTGGGCGGGTTGATCGGTACGTTGCTGATCGCTGCCGCCCACCTTCTTGAAGGGGCGCCGGCGGTTTTGCAGGCGGCCTTGTTGCTCACCCTGTGGGTAGGCCTGACCGGTGCCCTGCATCTCGATGGCCTGGCCGACAGCGCCGATGCCTGGATGGGCGGCTTCGGCGACCGCGAGCGCACCCTGGCGATCATGAAGGATCCGCGCAGTGGCCCCATCGCCGTGGTGGTGCTGGTGTTGTTGCTGCTGCTCAAGTTTGCCGCTTTGCTGGCGCTACTCGATCAGGGTAATCACTTGGTGCTGATACTGGCACCGGTGCTGGGGCGGGGTGCACTGTTGGTCTTGTTTTTGTCTACGCCTTACGTGCGTGCTGGCGGTCTTGGCGAGGCCCTGTCCGGCCATTTGCCCAGGTCTACCGGCATCGCTGTATCCGCCGTTACGGCGCTGGTGTGTCTGCTGCTCGGTGGTATCTGGACGCTGCTGGCGGCGGCAGGCGTTTTCTTCTGGGCGCGCCGCATGATGATTCAACGCCTGAGTGGTACCACAGGCGATACCGCAGGCGCGTTGCTGGAGGTACTGGAGTGCACTGTACTCATGGTGCTGGCTCTGCAGGTCGCCTGACGACGGTTGCGCCAATCTCCAATACTTCGCCCGGCCCCTGGATTTAGGGTTGTGCGCGCTGAGTTGCGGGTATATACCTATATTCCATGTTACCTACCGAATGCTTATGCACTCGCTTGCGTCGTGCCAGCCGTGGCGTTAGCAAGCTCTATGACGACGCGCTGAGCGGTGTCGGGCTCAACGCTGCCCAGTATTCTCTGCTCAGGCACCTGCAGCGCCTCGATCAGCCAAGCATTACCGACCTGGCCGAAGCCATGGGTCTGGAGCGCAGTACGCTTGGCCGTAACCTTCGGGTCTTGGAAGGGCGCAGCCTGGTGACGCTGCAAGGTGGCACCGATCAACGTCACCGTCTGGTGGGGTTGACCGAGGCTGGAGAACGACTGCTCGGCGACGCGCTGGACGCCTGGCAGGGCGTACAGGTGCAGCTGAAGCAGCGCGTGCAGGCGCATCATCTGCAAGCGCTGGATGAGCTGCTGGCCACCCTGGATCGACCACAAGGGCGTTAATCGCCATGTTGGCTTTGCTAGTAAAAAGGACATGCCATGAGTTCGCTACAGCGCACGAGTATCTGGTTGATGGTGGGAGCGTCGCTGATCCTTGCCCTGTCTCTCGGCACTCGCCACGGATTTGGTCTGTTCTTGACCCCCATGAGCGCGGATTTCGGCTGGGGCCGTGGCGTTTTCGCCTTTGCCATCGCCTTGCAGAACCTGATATGGGGTGTCGCCCAACCCTTTACCGGCGCGCTGGCTGATCGTTTCGGCGCGCAGCGGGCGATCATCGTCGGCGGTGTGCTCTATGCCGCCGGGCTGGTGCTGATGGGGTTGGCGGATTCGCCGCTGTCGCTGTCGCTGAGTGCGGGGCTGCTGATCGGTATTGGCCTGTCCGGTACCTCCTTCTCGGTGATTCTTGGCGTGGTCGGCCGGGCGGTGCCGGTGGAAAAGCGCAGCATGGCCATGGGCATCGCGGCGGCCGCGGGCTCCTTCGGCCAGTTCGCCATGTTGCCGGGCACCTTGGGGTTGATCGGCTGGCTGGGCTGGTCGGCTGCATTGATCACCCTGGGCATCATGGTGGCGCTGATCGTGCCGTTGGCAGGCATGGTCAAGGATCGTCCACCGGTGAGCCAAGGGCCGCAGCAGACCCTGGGCGAGGCGCTGCGCGAAGCGTGCAGCCATTCGGGGTTCTGGCTGCTGGCGCTGGGCTTTTTCGTCTGCGGCTTCCAGGTGGTGTTCATCGGCGTGCACCTGCCGGCCTACCTGGTCGACCAGCATCTGCCGGCCATCGTCGGCACTACGGTGCTGGCACTGGTAGGGCTGTTCAACGTGTTCGGCACTTATATCGCCGGCTGGCTGGGCGGGCGCCGTTCCAAACCGCGGCTGCTCAGCGCGCTGTACCTGGCCCGTGGCGTAGTCATCGCGCTGTTCATCAGCGTGCCGCTGACCATCTGGACGGCCTACGCCTTCGGGATCGCCATGGGGCTGCTGTGGCTGTCCACGGTGCCGTTGACCAATGGCACCGTGGCCACGCTGTTCGGCGTGCGCAATCTGTCGATGCTCGGCGGTATCGTGTTCCTGTTCCACCAGTTGGGCTCGTTCATGGGCGGCTGGCTCGGCGGTTACCTTTACGACCACACCGGCAGCTATGATCTGGTGTGGCAGATTTCCATCCTGCTCAGCGTGGTCGCCGCCGCGCTCAACTGGCCGGTGCGCGAGCAACCCGTGGCGCGTTTGCAAGGCGCCCAGGCATGACGCCTAAACCTCTGATCCTGGTGGCGGCCGGCGCATCTGGTTTGGCGCTGCTGGCTGTGGTGTTCTGGGCCTGGCGCACAGGTGGGCTGGCGATCATGCAACTGGGCATGAGCCTGTGCTGAGCGATTACCGATAAGGAGCGATTCGATGCGACTGTCACTGTTTGCCGTGCCCCTGGCTTTGCTGGCCTTGAGTGGCCCACTGCAGGCTGCCGAATGCCCGGCCTTGCTGGCTGACCAGGCCGAGCTGCCCAAGCTGCGCTCCAAGGACAAGATCGATCTGTGCGAGCAGTTCGCCGGCAAGCCATTGATGGTGGTCAATACCGCCAGCTTCTGCGGCTTCACTTCGCAGTTCGAGGGGCTGGAGGCGCTCAACAAGCGTTATCGCGATCAGGGGCTGGAGATTCTCGGGGTGCCGTCGGACTCGTTCAAGCAGGAGTCCGACGACGCCAAGGAGACGGCCAAGGTCTGCTACGTGAACTACGGCGTGACCTTTACCATGAGCGAGACCCAGCCGGTCACCGGTGACGATGCCATCCCCCTGTTCAAGGAACTGGCCAGGCAAACGGCAGCGCCGCGCTGGAATTTCTTCAAATACGTGGTCGATCGCCGAGGGCAGGTGATCGCGCGATTTTCCAGCATGACCAAACCGGACGATCCCGAACTGATTGCCGCCATCGAGAAGGCGATCGCCTCAGTACCTTGAGGCCATTTCAGACATAAAAAATCGCGGCAAAGGCCGCGATTTTTGTGGTGAAAGTGGCTCGGCCCCTGTAGTGGCCGAGCGTACCTCCCTTTAGAAGCGGTAGGTCAGGGACGCACCCAGGCCATGGGCGCTGTTCTTGTAGGTGGCGTTGTAGCTGCCGCGGGCCGGGCTGCTGCGGTTGATCTCGACTTCCTCTTCCTTGAGGTAGGAGTAGGCCAGGTCGACGGTCATGTCCTCGGTGGGGCTCCAGCCGGCGCCCAGACTGAAGATCGTCCGGTCACCCGACGGGATGCGCGGCGAGCGATCGGTATTGTTGGTCGGCGTCTGGTCGATGGCAATACCGGTGCGCAGCACCCATTGCGGGTTCACCTTGTAGGACAGGCCCACAGCATGAGCCCAGGTATCGTGCCATTCCTGCTCCTCGACGATGGTGCCGAGCTGCCCAGCAAAAGCACCGCCCACGCCTTCGTTCTCGATGCGCAGCTCCTTGAAGCGGCTCCAGCGCGTCCAGGTACTGCCGGCATAAAGGGTCCAGGCATCGTTGAGTTCATGGGTGAAGGACATATCCACCGATTCGGGGGTGGTCACGTCCAGCGAGGCATCGTACTTGCCGGCCGAGGTGCCGATTGCGGGGCCTGGCCCGGATACCCGGGTATCGCCTTCTAGTTCGTATTTGACCCGGGAGCGATAGGTCACACCAACGCGGGTCTGGGGGGTGAACTCGTAGAGCACGCCGGCATTGAAACCGACCGCGGTGTCGTCACCCTTGATCTTGACCTTGCCATCGTTGGCGCCGGCTGGGCCGAAGGGGTTGGTCAGTGAGGAGCTCAGCTCGCCTTCGATATGGTTGAAGGTCGGACCGAAACCCACCGACAGTTTGTCGTTGAAGCGATAGCTGAGGGTCGGCTGTACGGTGATGACGCGCACATAGCTCTTGTCAGCGAAGTAGCGGCCCTGGAAGCCGTTTTCATATTCTGTGGCCAGGCCGAAAGGGGCGTAGACACCGATACCGAACGCTACCTTCTCATCCAGTGGCTTGACGTAGTAACCCATTGGCACGCCCGTGGTGGGCACCATGTCGCCATCGTTGCTACCACCATTGGCACCGCCACCGCCCGCAGCAGGTGCGGTAGTGCTGCTGGTGTCGCTGATGCGGCTCTTGGCATGGATAGCCGCGACACCAAAGCTGATCTCGTCACGCTTGATGCGCGCCATGCCGGCCGGGTTGCCGAATACCGTGCTGGCGTCTTCCGCTGAGGAAGAGCGACCGGCGAACGACATGCCCATGCCGGCGACACTCTGCTCGTTGAGCGCGAAGCCGCTGGCCAGGCCGTAGGTGGAGGTGGATGCGATGGCGATTGCCAGACCGGTTCTTAGGATTGTTTTACTCACGGGGTGCTCCATGGCAGGTTCGGGGAACTCTCGCTTGCTGACTGAATGGCAATTCGAAAAGTTCAGGGTAAACACGATCCTTCGATGTTGATACTGTCCCTGAAACGCAGGATATAGAGCCTTTCGTTACTTGGCACCTGTGACCCGACAGTCAGTTTTTCAGGCGGCGCTCGCCAGCTTCAGAATGCAACGTTGCCAGGCGCTGACGAATTCGCTCGGCTGTCGGCAGGGCGCGAAGACCTGTTGCCAGACCAGCGCCTGAGCCGCGAGGTCATCGGCGGCCGGTAGCACCTTGCAGCGATGCTCGATCAGCAGCCAGGCAATGGCGGTGGCATAGCGCAGGTTGACGGTCAGTTCGAAATGCGGCGCGCCCAGAAATGCATGCTGGCTGGCCAGGCCGCGAACCCGGCTGGCCAGATCGGGGCTGGCGGCCAGGTGGTCATCCCACAGGTGCTGGTGATGAAGCGCCGAGATCCGGTACAGGCCATAGCCGCTGTAATTGTCCAGCTCCGCGCCCAGGGAGGACTGGCAAGCGGCAACGCCCAGCAGCAGGGCTTCGGCGGCAACCGACTGGCTCCCCAGATACAGCAAGGTCGGGCGGATCACATGTTGGTTCAGGTCACTGGCGGCGATTCCCATACGAGCCTCTATGAGGAAGGTGACCGGTGGGGGAGGGTGCTGGCCGGGGCTTGGCTGCACAAGGGTCTTCGCCCAGGTGGCATGACCGATAAATCCCACTGGGAGCGGTGCTTAGGCGCTCAACTTGAAGCGTAGTGGGATATTCATACCGTAATAGGCTGTTTTTAAATCAATTGAGGATTTAGCTCGGCCTGTATATATCGAATTGGAACTGCCAGCCTTGCTGAAACGCCGCTGTAGCACGATTGACACCACCTTATTGCGTTCGGCAGTATCGAGGCCTAATCGCCTTGCCGAGCTGTCCATGTCCATCCATTCCCTGCCCCTGCTTGCTGTCCCTGGCCTCGCTGCCATGGATCGGTGCGTGTGCCTGGATGCTGGCAAGTCGAAGAAACAGTCGCTCATTTGACCGGGGCGCGCTGTCCCGTCAGATGGGCTGACAGGACAGAGGCGCTGAGTCGAAGTATCCCTTCGCTACACCCCCTTCCCGCACTCCATCGACGGTGACCAGACGGTCTACACCGAGGAGTTGCATGCATGTCTAGGTTTTCCGGTATCTGGGTTGCGCTGGTGACGCCGTTTCGCGGCGGGCAGGTGGATCTGCCGGCGTTGCGATCTTTGGCAACGCATCTGATCGACAGCGGCGCGGCCGGGCTGGTCGTCTGTGGTACCAGTGGCGAGGCCGCGGCCCTGGATGAGCAGGAGCAATTGGCGGTGTTGGATGCGGTACTCGAGGTGGTACCGGCCAGCCGCGTGGTGATGGGGCTGGCGGGTAATAACCAGGTGGCGGTACTGGCTCGTCTGCAACGTATCCAGAGCCGGCCACTGGCTGGCGTCCTGGTGCCGGCGCCCTACTATATAAGGCCATCGCAGGAAGGCCTGCAGCTGTTCTTCCAGGCAGTTGCCGACGCCTCACGGCTGCCGATCATCCTTTACGACATTCCCTATCGCAGCGCCGTGAGTCTGGAGCTGCAGACCCTGCGACAGCTTGCTCGGCACCCACGTATCGTGGCCGTCAAGGACTGTGGCGGTGATCTGCGCAAGACCCAGGCGCTGATCGCCGACGGCCAGCTCGACGTGCTCACCGGCGAGGACGAGCAGATCTTCACCACCCTGTGCCTGGGCGGCAGCGGTGCCATTTCCGCTGCCGCGCATGTGCGCACCGCCGACTTCGCCGCGGTGGTCAGCCTATTGCGAGAGGGCGACCTGGTGGCTGGCCGCGCGCTGTTCCGTCAATTGCTGCCATGGATACGCATGGCCTTCAGCGAGCCCAACCCGGCTCCGGTCAAGGCCATGCTGGCCATGCAGGGGTTGATAGCCGATGAGCTGCGCGCGCCCCTGTTGCACTGCTCGGATGCACTGCGCGAGCGGCTGCGCATCGAGTTGCCATGAGCCCACAGCAGCGGTTCACGGGATATACTGCGCGGCAATCTTTACGGGAGAGCCGCGTGACCATCGAAATTGTCTGGATTCGAGACGACGCCAGCCTGGCAGCGCAGTGCGCTGTCTGGCGCAAACAGCCCTTCGTGGCGCTGGACACCGAGTTCATGCGTGTCGATACCTTCTACCCGATCGCCGGATTGCTGCAGGTCAGCGAAGGTGAGTGTGCCTACCTGATCGATCCCTTGCTGATCGACGACTGGGGACCCTTCGCCGCGCTGCTCGAAGACCCCCAGGTGGTCAAGGTGCTGCATGCCTGCAGCGAGGATCTGGAGGTGTTCCTGCGTCTGACCGGCAGCCTGCCTGCTCCGCTGTTCGACTCGCAGTTGGCGGCCGGCTACCTCAATCTCGGCTTCTCGATGGGCTACTCGCGCCTGGTGCAGGCGGTGCTGGATATCGAGCTGCCCAAGGGCGAGACCCGCTCGGACTGGCTGCAACGCCCGCTGTCCGAGACCCAGGTCAGCTACGCGGCCGAAGACGTCGTGCACCTGGCCGAGCTGTATCACCGCCTGCAGGACAGACTGTCGGCCGAAAAGAATGCCTGGATACTCGAAGACGGCGCCGAGCTGGTCGCCGGCCTGCGTCGCGAGATGCCCGCCGAGCAGGCCTACCGCGAAGCCAAGCTGGCCTGGAAGCTGTCCCGCGCCCAACTGGCAGTGCTGCGCGCGCTGTGTACCTGGCGCGAGCGTCAGGCCAGGGCGCGCAATCAGCCGCGCAACCGGATTCTGCGCGAGCATTCGTTGTGGCCGCTGGCACGCCACCAGCCGAGCGATCTGGTGGCGCTGGCGCGCATCGAGGACATGCACCCGAAAACCGTGCGCCAGGATGGCGAGACCATCCTGCAGCTGATCCGCGAGGCGGCCGCGTTGCCACCTGCCGAGTGGCCGCCGGCGATGCCCGAGCCACTGCCGATCGAGGCCGCCGGGCTGCTCAAGAAATTGCGCGCCATCGGCCAGCGTGAGGGCGAGCGCCTGGAGATCGTGCCCGAACTGATGCTGCGCAAGAAGACCCTCGAAGCGCTGCTCAAGAGCGGTTACCCGAACGGCCCATACCGTTTGCCCGAGAGCCTGCGCGGCTGGCGTCGCGAATTGATGGGCCAGGCGTTGCTCGACTGCCTGGCTGGCGAAGGAGAAGCGGCTTGAAACGTATCTGCTCGATCTACAGAAGCACGCGCAAGAACGAGATGTATCTCTACGTGCTGCGCGCCGATGCGCTGGCGCGCGTGCCCGAGCCGCTGTTGAGCGCGTTCGGCACGCCTATCCATGCATTCGACATGGTGCTCACCCCCGAGCGCGAGCTGGCCCGCGAGGACATCACCAAGGTGCTGGAGAACCTCGACACCCAGGGCTATCACCTGCAGATGCCACCACCGGAAGAAGACTACATCCAGCACCTTCCCGAGGAGTTGCTGCGTCGTAACGATCCGGTGTGACGGGGAGCCGTGCCATGCGGGTACTGATTGCCGAGCAGGATCACGCCGAGTACCAGCGCCTGTTGCAGGTCGCTGCGCCGCAACTCGAACTGGTCACGGGTGAGGGCGCCGCACTCGCCGAGCAAGCCGCCAGCTGCCCGATCTGGCTGGGTGAGCCCGACCGGTTCGCCGACCTGCTGCGTGCCGGCCACAAGCCGGCTTGGTTGCAGTCCACCTGGGCGGGCATCACCCCGCTGCTGGCTGACGATCTACCCAGGGATTATCGGTTGACCCGGGCGGTCGGCGTGTTCGGGCAGATCATGGCCGAGTACGTGCTGTGCCATATGCTTGCCCACGAGCGCGAACTGGTTGCCCGCCAGCAGGCGCAGCGCGAGCAGCGCTGGGATGGCCGCCTGCCGGGTAGCCTGGCAGGTCGCCGGGTGCTGATCGTCGGCACCGGTGAGATCGGCGCGGCGGTCGCCCGCTTCCTGCAGCCGTTCAACGTGGTGCTGAGTGGCGTGGCCAGCACCACGCGAAGCCTGGCGCCATTCAGCGAAGTGGCCGCGCTTGGCGAGCTGCCGCGGCTGGTGGCTCAAGCCGATTACGTCGTCAACCTGCTGCCCAATACGCCCGCCACCCGGGATATCTATGACGCCGCCTTGCTGGCCCGCTTCCAGCCATCGGCCGTGTTGATCAACGCCGGGCGTGGCTCCGCGGTGGTCGACGAGGATCTGGTCGCTGCACTGGCCAGCGGGCAGCTGGCCGCGGCGGTGATCGATGTTTGCCGTGAAGAGCCGCTGCCAACCGGGCATCCGTTCTGGACCGCGCCCCACCTGACGCTGACCGGCCACAGCGCCGCGCCGACCCTGCCGCACCTGCTGGTCGAGTTGTTCCTGGCCAACCTGCAGTGTTATCGCGCGGGCGCCGAGTTGCAGGGGCTGGTGGATTTCGCCCGCGGCTACTGAACCCGCCGTCGCCGGTGGCTTGTACTGTGTGGCCTGCAGACCTAGACTGCCGGCCTTTTCGCCCGCTACCTGCAAGATCGATCATGGCCGCACCCACGCTTCCGTTCTGGCAACACAAGACCCTCGAGCAGCTCGACCTCCAGGAATGGGAGTCGCTGTGCGATGGCTGTGGATTGTGTTGCCTGCAAAAGCTCGAAGACGAGGACGATGGCGCGGTGTACTACACGCGTATCGCCTGCAAGCTGCTCGATCTGCAGACCTGCCGCTGCAGCGACTACCCGAACCGCAAGCGCTTCGTGCCCGATTGCATCCAGCTCACGCCCGCCCAGGCCGATCAGTTCCAGTGGCTGCCGCCGACCTGCGGCTACCGGCTGGTCAGCGAGGGCAAGGATCTGCCGGCCTGGCATCATCTGGTATGCGGCGACCCCGATGCCGTACACCGCGAGCGCATCTCCCAGGCTGGGCGGATGCTCAGCGAAAACAGCGTGGCCGAAGATGATTGGGAAGAGCACCTGATCTTTCGCGCCGGCTGAGTGTCTGTGATGAGCCGTTAAGGCTCGTTTAAGCGCGATGCTGTTTGATTGCCCTGTTGCGTCATATCCTTGCTGTGCGCTGATCCCCGTGACGTTCTGACTGGTCCCTGGAGTTGCCTGTATGTCGATTCGCTGCCTGCTGCTGTCCGCTGTTCTGTTGAGTACCGGCACACCCCTGTGGGCCGCCGAAAAGGTCGACCTGGACTACAAGGTCAAATTCCTGCCGCAAAGCGATCAGGCGGAAGTCAGCATCACCCTGGAAGAGGGCGAGCGCGTGCGTGGCCTCAACTTCAACCTTGGTGACGAGGGCTATTACAGCGATTTCAAGGCCGATGGCGAGTGGAAGCCCGAAGGCGATAACCGCGGCCTTTGGGTGCCCGCCAAGGGCAAGAGCAGCCTCAGCTACAAGGTGCGCATCAGCCACCCACGTGGCGAAGGCCGCTTCGATGCGCGCATGACCGACGACTGGGCGCTGCTGCGCGGTGACGACCTGATCCCCAGTGCGAGCCTCAACCAGGTCGACGGCCTTGAGCTGGTCGCGCGCCTGGAATTCGACCTGCCCAAGGGCTGGCGCAGCGTCGAGACCGGCTGGCCGCGGGTGGGCAAGAACAAGTTTCGTATCGACAACCCGCAGCGCAAGTTCGACCGGCCCACTGGCTGGATCCTCGCCGGCAAGATCGGCACCCGCCGCGCCAAGCTCGGCGAAACCCAGGTGACCATCGCCGCGCCGGTGGGCGAAGGCATGCGCCGGATGGATGCGCTGACCCTGCTGACCTTCGTCTGGCCGGAGATGCAGGCGGTGTTCCCGCGTGACCCCGCCAAGCTGCTGGTGGTCGGCGCCGGTGATCCGATGTGGCGCGGTGGCCTGTCGGCACCCAACTCCTACTTCATGCACGCCGACCGGCCGCTGGTCAGCGAGAACGGCAGCAGTTCCCTGGTGCACGAGTTGGTGCATGTGTTCAGCCGCATCAGCGATACCGACAAGAGCGACTGGATCAGCGAGGGGATCGCCGAGTACTACGCCATCGAGGTCATGCGCCGCGCTGGCGGGCTCAGCGAAGACCGCTACCAGAAGGTCCGCGAGCACCTGATCAAATGGAGCAAACCAGTCAAAACCTTGCGCACCGAAACCTCTACCGGGCCGGTGACCGCTCGCGCGGTGCTGCTGCTGCAGGAGCTCGATCGGGAGATTCGCCAGGCCACCAAGGACGGCCAGCAGCGTTCCCTGGATGACGTGGCCCGTGGCCTGATGCGCATGGACAAGGCCAGCACCAAGGACTTCATCGAGATCACCGAGAACGTCATGGGCCGCAGTTCCAAAGTGCTGGATACGCGCCTGCTGCGCTAATCCAAAGGGCCACCGCGCTATCTTGCGCGGTGGCCCGTCTCGCTCTCCCGAGCTCGCGCAAATCTGTGCGAGTCATCTTCGTGTCGGGTCTGCGCCGCGTCGCCCTGTTTCTCGAAAGGGCGGCTCTGGCAGCAAGGCTTGTCCGGTGCGCAATCATGACAATGGGGCTAGCCTTGCGGGCGAAAAAGCTCATCTATCGATTTTGCCGATGCTTTTATCGCGAACCGAAATGCCCGATCCGGTCCTGCTGCCGGGGCGGGTATTTCGCTCTAAAGGCCCGCCATTGCTGACTTTGGGGGAGCTATCAATGGAGTCGATCTTTACTATTCTTGCGATCGAGTTTTTGATCAAATTTTCTTGAGTAACATGAGCTCCATACCCACTTACTTCCTCTCAAGGAGCTCATCATGAAAACCGAATTTATCGCCAGCCTGTTTATCGCCACCCTTGCCAGCGCCGCATTCGCGCTACCGCAGGGCCCGGTCGACGCCACCACTTCGCATTCGATCAGCACCCAGAAAGTGGCTGAAGACGGTTACAAGCGCACCGGTGGCAAGATTGCCGAAAGCGGTTACCAACATGTAGGTGGCAAACTGGTCGCTGAAGATGGCTACAAGCGCACTGGCGGCAAGATTGCCGAAAGCGGTTACCAGCACGTAGGCGGCAAGCTGGTTGCCGAAGACGGCTACAGCCGAACCGGTGGCAAGGCCGAGATGTCCTGATCGGTCAGCCTCGAAACAAAGCCCGGCAGCGTCCGGGCTTTATTTTGTCTGCGATTTGTCTCAGTACTTGGCGCCAGTACGCGTGTTGTTGCCTTTAGCGAGGCGGTCGTAGAGCACCACGTTGACGGTGGCCGCCAGGTTCATGCAGCCCTCGGTGGGGATGTAGACCACTTCCTCGCACCAGTCGCGAATGCTTTTGTCGAGCGAGCCGTCTTCGGGGCCGAAGATGTAGAAGGCACGATCCGGGTGGGTATAGGTGGGCAGGGGGCGTGCGCCATCGACCAGCTCCACGGCGACCGGCGTGCAGCCCAGCGGGATGACCTTCTGCAGATCATCGATGCCGATCAGCGGAATATCCAGGTGCACACGCTTGGTGTCGGTGACGAAGTCGCGGGCACGTTCATAGCGCTTGCCGGTGTAGAACACCGAGGCTACGCCATAGCAGCCGGCGGCGCGCATCACCGCACCGACGTTCTCCGGTGATTTGGGGTTGTAGAGACCGATGCAGCTGTATCGTTTGTTGCCCACGGGCCAGGCCTCGAGAAAGGGGCCGGCATTATACGGCCTGTGGGCAGCCTGCGCTGCTCAGGACTTTTTCTGCAGCAACTCGGCCAGGTTGGCGAACGCCTTGTGGGTGGTTTTCGGGCCGGTCTGGCTGGCCGTGGAGCCTTCGCTGAAATACTGCTGGTCGGTGTAGCGCGAATGCTCGTTGTCGTGACAGAACAGGCACAGCAATTCCCAGTTGGAACCGTCCTGAGGATTGTTGTCATGATTGTGATCGCGGTGGTGCACGGTCAGCTCGCTCAGGCGCTTGCCGGAAAACTCACGGGCGCAGCGGCCGCAGACGTGTGGGTACATGCGCAGTGCCTTCTCCCGGTAGCCTTCTTCACGGCTGCGCTGGGCATCGGCGAGGATGCGGTCGAGTTTGGAAGTAGGCGTGGTCGGGCTGCTCATGGTCGCTCCTTGCTGGCGTATGCGCGCAGTATATAGGCAGGGCCGTGGAATCAGTCTGCACTTTCCGTCGGCGGGCACTGCCCAATGCAGCATGTCCCACTGCCTTATGGAGTACCGACCATGCGCACACCTCTACTCGTTCTGATCAGCCTGCTATCGATGGGCGGCCTCGCCCAGGCCCAGCAGCAGTCAGCTCCGCCCGAGCCTGCCGGGGCGATACAGACGCCCCAGGTGCCTGACCCGTCCAAGGTCGATCCCGATACCCCGCCAGTGATTCGCGACGGCCGTGACAACGATGAGTCCACCAAGGAGGCTCAGGATGCCTCCGAGCGCCAGCAGGAGCAGGCGCCCGAGCAGCAGGGCGAGCAGATGCCTGACTGACACCACCGGCCGCCGGCTCCGGCGGCCTGCTATCGGCCTGCCGCGCACAGGCCGAGCACCTTGAAGACGAAGGCATATTCCAGGGCCACGTCACGGATGGCCTGGTAGCGGCCGCTCATGCCGCCGTGGCCGGCTTCCAGATCCGTCTTGAGCAACAGCAGGTTGTCGTCGGTTTTCAACTCACGCAGCCGTGCCACCCACTTGGCAGCCTCCCAGTATTGCACGCGGCTGTCGTTGTAACCGGCCACCGCGAGGATTGCCGGGTAGCCTTGTGCCTGGACATTTTCGTAAGGGGCATAGCCCTTGATGCGCCCATGCACCTCGGGCTCGTTGGGATCGCCCCATTCGTCGTACTCGGTGACGGTCAGCGGTAGCTCCGGGTTGAGCATGGTGTTGAGCACATCGACAAAGGGCACCTCGGCGATGGCCGCGGCAAACAATTCCGGGCGCTGGTTGAGTGTCGCGCCGATCAACAGGCCACCGGCGCTGCCGCCGCTGATCACCAGCTGCGAGGCACTGGTGAAATTCTTGGTGATCAGGTGCTCGGCGCAAGCGATGAAGTCGCTGAAACTGTTCTGCTTTTGAGCGAGTTTGCCTGCGCGGTACCAGGCTTCGCCCAGCTCACCACCACCGCGTACATGGGCGATGGCGAACACCACGCCGCGATCGAGCAGGCTCAGGCGCGCATGGGAAAACCAGGGGTCGAGGCTTTCACCGTAGGCGCCGTAGCCATAGAGATAAAGAGGCGCGGCCTGGCCCAAGGCATCGCGACGCGCCACCAGGCTGATCGGCACCTGGGTACCATCCGGCGCGGTCGCCCAGAGACGCTGGCTCAGGTAATCATCGGCGTCGAAGTGGCCGAGCACCGGTGTCTCCTTGAGGACCTGCTGGGTGCCATCGGCCAGGTGCAGTTCGCGAATCTGCGCCGGTCGGTTGAGCGCTTCGTAGCGCAGGCGGATCACCGGGCTGGTGAACGCCAGGCTGTCCTGCACGTATAGGCTGTAGGCCGCATCCGGCAGGCTGACCCGATAGCCGGCCACGCCCTGCGGGCGGATGTCGATGACCGGCAGGCCACCCTCGCGCAGGCTGAGCACCAGCGCCGACTCTGCCAGGCTGACGCCTTCGAGCATGACCTGCTCGTTGTGTGCCACCAACTCCTGCCAGTGGGGCCGTGTTGGTTGTTCGGGCGCCGCGCTGTACAGGGCGAAGTTGATGCCGCTCTGGTTGCTGCGAATCAGCCAGGCCCACTGGCCGTCCAGTTTGCCGTGATCGGCGTAGTACTCGTGGCCTTCTTCGCGCGCGGCCAGGCACTGGAAGGGCTGCTCGGGCGTATCGGCGTCCAGTACCCAGGACTCCGTGGTGGTCTTGCTGCCCAGCAGCAGCACCAGCTGGCGCTCGGAGCTGCTGCGGAAGCAACTGAGAAAGAAGCGCTCGTCGGCTTCGTGGAAAACCTGGGCGCTGTGTGCATCGCCCAGACGAAAGCGGTGCAGGGTAGCCGGGCGGTGGGTGCTGTCCAACTCGCCATAGAACAGGGTCTGGCTGTCATTGGCCCAGGTCATGCTGCCATCGCAGTTGTCGAACGGCAGCTCGCTGATGGTACCGCTGGCCAGTTCCTTGACGAACAGCCGATAGATTTCCTCGCCGCTGGTGTCCAGGCTGTAGGCCAGGCGCCGCTGGTCGGGGCTGATGCTGAACGCTCCCAGGGACAGAAAGCCACCGGCGGCAATCTCGTTGGGGTCGAGCAGCAGTTGCTCGGCCTTCTCATCGAGCGTCAGGCTGCCATCGGCCGGGCGAGGGCAGCGGTAGTGACGTGGGTACTCGTCGCCGGCGGTGGTACGCTGGTAGTACAGGTAGTCGCCCCAGGGCGTGGGCAGGGACAGGTCGGTTTCGCGGATGCGTGCCTTGATTTCCTGGAACAGCTGCTCGCGCAGCGGCTGGTCGTCCAGCCTGCTTTCCAGGTAGGCGTTCTCGGCGCGCAGGTGCTCCAGTACCTCGTCGCTGTCGCGGGCCTCGAGCCAGTGGTAAGGGTCGGCGCCAGGGGCCTTACGGGCGATGGGGGCATGGGTCATGAATATCTCCAGGGCGCGGGGCGACATTCGGGCGCACTTCCAGACGCTCTCGCATCTGCGTTTTAAGAAATGCCCCAAAGGCGCCGAAGCGGGTAAAAGCCGCTATCATAAGCGCCTTTGTCGTCCGGCAAGCGCGCAAATGCGCATTGGTCCGCACGAGCCCAGTCAAGCAAGGGAACCATCGCCCTCATGATCGAAAACGACTATCTCCTCGCCTGGGGCGCCTATGCGATTGCCGCACTGGGTTGCCTGCTGGTGTGGTTCCGGATTACCAGCTGGATGTGGCGCTACCTGCGCGAGCCGCTGCGGGTGCTGGTGGCGATCCTGTTGTTCTGCCCGACCATCGTCGACCCGGCCAAGGAGCTGTTCGCGCCGGCCGTGGCGATCGTCGCTCTCGACCTGCTGTTCAAGGTCGGCAGCAATGCCTGGCGCGCGGTGGCTGATCTGGCCATGTACGGGATGATCGCCTTCGCCGTTTACCTGGTGTTCGTGGCCATTCGCTGGCCGTTCCTGAGTCGCGCCAAGGCGCGCAAGGCGGCGCGCGAAGAGCAGCAAGAGGACAGCGACCTGACCCTGCGCGAGCACCTGGAGCAGGAGCAGGAGCCGACGTACACCCCGCCACGCAGCAGCCGCGGCACTCGCGTCGAACCGCGTTTGTAAGCACTGTCAATCGAGAGCCCGATCATGTGTGAACTGCTGGGCATGAGCGCCAACGTCCCCACCGATATCGTCTTCAGCTTTACCGGGTTGATGCAGCGTGGCGGGCGCACCGGGCCGCATCGTGATGGCTGGGGCATCGGCTTCTACGAAGGGCGCGGCCTGCGTCTGTTTCAGGACCCACGGGCGAGCAGCGAGTCGGAAGTGGCGCAGCTGGTGCAGCGTTACCCGATCAAGAGCGAGGTGGTGATCGGCCATATCCGCCAGGCCAATGTCGGGCGCGTGTGTCTGGCCAATACCCATCCTTTCGTGCGTGAGTTGTGGGGGCGCAACTGGTGCTTCGCTCACAACGGCCAGTTGGCCGATTTCCGCCCGAGCCTGAGTTTTTACCGTGCGGTGGGCGACACCGACAGCGAGTCGGCCTTTTGCGACCTGCTCAACCGCATTCGTACGGCCTTCCCAGAAGCGGTGCCGATCGAGGTGCTATTGCCTGAACTTGTCGCTGCCTGCGCGGCCTATCGACAGCACGGCGTGTTCAACTGCCTGCTCAGCGATGGCGACTGGCTGTTCAGCTTCTGCTCCACGAAGCTGGCGCACATCACCCGGCGTGCGCCGTTCGGGCCTGCGCACCTGCGTGACGCCGACATGAGCGTGGATTTTCACGCCGAGACGACACCCAATGATGTGGTCTCGGTGCTGGCGACCGAGCCGTTGACCGACAATGAAGCCTGGTCGGTTTACCAGCCAGGTGAATGGCGCCTGTGGCGCGCCGGCGAATGCATCGCCAAGGGGCGGAGCAACTGACTGACGTCCCGCGGGGCGGCGAGGGAAGGATGATAAGGAGTTATCTGCGTCTGGCATTGTTCGCCCTTGGTTTGCTGCTGGGCGTTCAGGTGCCGGGTTTCATCGACGATTACGCCAAGCGCGTCGAAGCCCATCGCCTGGAATCCGAGCAGAGCCTGAGCGGTTTTCGTGAGACCGCCCGGCGCTTCTTCGACGGCGATCTGCAGCGCCTGGTCGGCCATTACCGCAACAGCAGCGACCCGGTGATGCAGAGCGATGCACGCAGCGTCGGCCTGCTGGTCGAACGCTCGGCGCTGCTGGAGCAGGAATCGCTGGCCATGCAGGGGCCCTGGTATCGCCAGGTCTGGCACCTGGCAACCGCTGCCGATGCGCAGTTGCTGGCGGAAACCCGGGCTGCCTATCGCTATCAGGTGCTGCTGGCGCCGGAGGCGATCGCCTGGGGTATCGTCTGCGCGCTGTTCCTGGCCTGGGTGGCGGAAAGCATCCTGCTGTTGCTGGCCCTGCCATTTCGCCGCCGTGAACGCCGCGCTGTGCCGGAGCGACAAACGCCGCGGATGCGCTAAGCGCTTGACTCGTAGGGTGGGTTAGCGACGCTGTGCCCTGGACGGTCGGGGCGCCCCTTTTTTGGTGCGTCGCGTAACCCACCAAGCGGAATTCGGCATTGCATAATTCGCGTAGCCTGGGTCGAGCGAAGCGATACCCAGGGCCGTTCCCGGGTGTCGCTTCGCTCGACCGGGCTACAGGCGTCTGCTTACTTGGCCAGAAAACGCATCCCGTCTTCCAGACCCTGCAGGGTCAGCGGGAACATCTGCCCGTTGATCAGCTCGCGGATGATGCGCGTCGAGCTGGTGTAGTCCCAGGCCTCACGCGGGTAGGGGTTGATCCAGATGAGCTTCTTGTAGGTTTCCATGAAACGCTGCAGCCAGACATAGCCCGCTTCCTCGTTCCAGTGCTCGACGCTGCCGCCCGGCTGGGTGATCTCGTAGGGCGCCATGGCCGCATCGCCGATGAACACCACCTTGTAGTCGGCGCCGTACTTGTGCAGCAGATCGTGGGTGGATATGCGCTCGGCAGTGCGCCGCTGGTTGTTCTTCCACACCGATTCGTACACGCAGTTATGGAAGTAGAAATACTCCATGTGCTTGAACTCGGTACGGCAGGCCGAGAACAGTTCCTCACAGACCTTGACGTGGGCATCCATGGAGCCGCCGATGTCGAACAGCAGGAGCAGCTTGACGGTGTTGCGGCGCTCCGGGCGCATCTGGATGTTCAGCAGGCCGCCGTCGCGGGCGGTATGGTCGATGGTGCCATCGAGGTCCAGTTCGTCCTGGGCGCCCTGGCGGGCGAACTTGCGCAGGCGACGCAGGGCGACCTTGATATTGCGCGTGCCGATCTCCACCGAGTCGTCGAGGTTCCTGTACTCGCGCTGATCCCACACCTTGACCGCCTTGCCCTGGCGCTCGCCGGCATCGCCAACGCGAATGCCCTCCGGGTTGTAGCCGCCGGAGCCGAAGGGGCTGGTGCCGCCGGTGCCAATCCACTTGTTGCCGTCGGCGTGGCGTTTCTTCTGTTCTTCCAGGCGTTTCTTGAATTCCTCGATCAGCTTGTCGAGGCCGCCCAGGGACTGGATCTGCGCGCGTTCCTCGTCGCTCAGCGAGCGTTCGAACTCCTTGCGCAGCCACTCTTCGGGAATCAGTGCTTCGAGATGCTGGTCGAGGTGCTGCAAACCGTCGAAGTAGGCCGAAAAGGCCCGGTCGAACTTGTCGAAATGGCGCTCGTCCTTGACCAGAATGGCGCGCGCCAGGTAGTAGAATTCGTCCATGTCGGCGAACACCACCTTGTGCTCCAGCGCACCGATCAGGTCGAGCAGTTCGCGCAGGGACACCGGCACCTTGGCCGCGCGCATTTCGTTGAATAGATTAAGCAGCAAGGCTGCACCCTCGTTTGTTGATCAGCCCTGATGCATTGCGTCAGCGCCATTCGCCGGTAACGGCTATTGGATCACTCGGTGCAAGGGCTCGCGAGCTAGAGCCAGGCAAGGCGGAATCAGGTGAGCAAGCGGAGTGTACTTTTGTACATGAGCATTGCGAACCTGATTCCAACGCAGCATGGCCGACGCGCAGCAGCCCGGTTTTTTACCGAGATGTGCGGCGAGCCATAAAGGCCAGGCGCTCGAGCAACTGCACATCCTGCTCATTCTTCACCAGGGCCCCGGCCAGCGGCGGAATGGCCTTGGTCGGGTCGCGCTCGCGTAGCACCGCTTCGCCGATATTGTCGGCCATCAGCAGCTTGAGCCAGTCGACCAGTTCACTGGTCGAGGGCTTCTTCTTCAGGCCCGGTACCTTGCGCACGTCGAAGAACACGTCCAGTGCTTCGGCCACCAGGCTGTTGCTGATGCCGGGGTAGTGCACGTCGACGATCTTCTGCAGGGTCTGGCGGTCGGGGAAGGCGATGTAGTGGAAGAAGCAGCGGCGCAGAAAGGCGTCCGGCAGCTCCTTTTCGTTGTTCGAGGTGATGATGATGATCGGCCGGTGCTTGGCCTTGATGGTTTCGTCGGTCTCGTAAACGTAGAACTCCATCTTGTCGAGTTCTTGCAGCAGGTCGTTGGGAAACTCGATATCGGCCTTGTCGATCTCGTCGATCAGCAGCACCACGCGCTCATCGGCCTCGAAGGCCTCCCAGAGCTTGCCCTTCTTGATGTAGTTGCGAACCTCGTGGACCTTGTCGGAACTGAGCTGCGAGTCGCGCAGGCGGCTGACCGCATCGTACTCGTACAGGCCCTGGTGCGCCTTGGTGGTCGACTTGATGTGCCAGGTGATCAGCCGCGTGCCGAAGGATTCGGCCAGTTGTTCGGCGAGCAGGGTCTTGCCGGTGCCCGGCTCGCCCTTGACCAGCAACGGGCGCTGCAGGGTGATGGCGGCGTTGACCGCGAGCTTGAGGTCATCGGTGGCGACATACTGCTCGGTGCCTTCGAACTTCATCGGTAATCCTCGTGCGGGCAGGCGAATGTGAAAGCGCCGACTATAGCGTGCCTGGCTCACGACTGTGAACGTTGCCGGGGTATTCAGTCATTGAATGGACAACTCACTGCTGTTCAGCAGCGTCCCGCTCGAAGCCACTGTTGAAGGCCTGGATGAAGCCGTTGCGCAGGATGCCGATAAAGGCCTGGAAGGCGCTGACATCCTGCTGCTTGGTGCTGCCGCGCAACTCCACGCGGGTGGCGATCTGGTCACGCGGGCGGTTCTTGAGCACCTTTTCGCTGCCGGCGACCACCGCTTCCCAGATCGAGCGGAAGAAACCCTTGTTCTGGTTCTCGACATCCTGTTGCCAGTCGAACACTTCGACATCGCGCAGCAGTGGCTTGATATAGCCGCTGAGCTGGGAGTCCTCGGCGAAGGCTTCGATCACGATATCACCGCTGCCCGATTTGAAATCGAACTTGCCGTAGGCGTTGGCCAGATCATTGAGGCGCGGCAACTCGATGTCCGTTGCCCGCACGCGGAATTCGAAATCCTGGAAGTTGTGAAAGGGGTCGAACACCGCGCTGGCCTCCAGCGGCGCCTGATCCATCAGCTTGGCCTTGCCTTCGAAGCGCGCCACGCGGTCGCCCTGTTCGTCGGCCACGTTGGTCAGGTTGTAGAGGCTGGCCTGGATGGCATTGGCCTTGAGCTTCACACGCGGTGACGTATTGAAATTGTAGAAACCCAGGGTACCGTCGTTGACCCGCACCTCGTTGAGGGTGATGGGCAGCAGCTTGTTCAATTGCTCGCGCCAGTCGGTGCCTTCACCGGTCTGCGAATCTTCACTGCTCTTGCCGTCGACGAAGTTCACCTCTGGCCGCTCGAATACCACCCGTGCGACCACGGCACCATTTTGCAGTAGCTCGTTCCAGCTCACCGAAATGTCGATCAGGGGCGCATCGACGAAGGGGACCGGCAGATCCTGGGTCACCTTGACGATGCGCAGGCCATTGATCCGGTAGCCGCCGCGCCACAATGCCACGTCGACGTCTTCTATATGGCCACGGTAGTCGCCCATCTCGGCCAGCTTGTCGTTCAGGTAATTGCGCACCATGTAGGGCAGGGTGATATGCACGACCAGCAGCAAGGCGAGCAGGCCGAGGCAGATCCACAGGGGCAGGCTGTAGCGACGTTTCATCGTGGGTGTCCGGTTTCGCGGTGTGTGGAGTGGACTGCCACCGCTGCGCCTGAGTTCGAACTTCCAGACGCTGGACGCGCCAGGGCTTGAGGCATAGGCTGACGGGCTCAGTCATGACAAGGAACCGGTACACCATGAGCCGCATATACGCAGACAACGCACAGGCTATCGGCAACACGCCCCTGGTGATGATCAATCGCCTCGGGCCCAAGGGCGTGACCATCCTGGCCAAGATCGAGGGCCGCAACCCGGCTTACTCGGTGAAGTGCCGGATCGGCGCCAACATGGTCTGGGATGCCGAGTCCCGCGGCGTGCTCAAGCCGGGCATGACCCTGGTCGAGCCGACCTCCGGCAATACCGGTATCGGCCTGGCGTTCGTCGCCGCCGCACGGGGCTACAAGCTGATGCTGACCATGCCGGCCTCCATGAGCCTGGAGCGCCGCAAGGTATTGAAGGCGCTCGGCGCCGAGCTGGTACTCACCGAGGCGGCCAAGGGCATGAAGGGCGCGATCGAGAAGGCTGCTGAAATTGCCGCCTCCGATACCGCCAAGTACTACATGCCGCAGCAGTTCGAGAACCCGGCCAACCCGGCGATCCACGAGAAAACCACCGGCCCGGAAATCTGGAACGACACCGAGGGCGCCATCGACGTGCTGGTATCCGGCGTCGGTACCGGCGGCACCATCACCGGTATTTCCCGTTACATCAAACAGACCCAGGGCAAGGCGATCCTGTCCGTGGCGGTCGAGCCGGTTTCATCGCCGGTGATCACCCAGACGATAGCCGGGGATGAGGTCAAGCCCAGCCCCCACAAGATCCAGGGTATCGGTGCCGGCTTCGTGCCGAAGAACCTCGACCTGTCGCTGGTCGACCGCGTCGAGCAGGTCACCGATGAAGACGCCAAGGCCATGGCCCTGCGGCTGATGCGCGAAGAAGGCATTCTCTGCGGTATTTCCTGCGGCGCGGCGATGGCGGCAGCGGTACGCCTGGCCGAACAGCCGGACATGCAAGGCAAGACCCTCGTGGTGATCCTGCCGGACTCCGGCGAGCGCTACCTGACGAGCATGCTGTTCAGCGATATGTTCACCGAGCAGGAATTGCAGCAGTAGGTAGCCGGCTGCACTGCTGATTTGCTCGTCTCCAGCGTCCGTCAGGGGCGAGCCGATCAAACCGAACCAGTGATGAGCGCGTAGATATTGCCCGGTCATGAGCTATCGGAAAGTCGTGCCGGTTATGTCCAATGTGGGAGGGCGCCATGCGCCCGATTCGCGGGCATGGACCAGGCGTCCCCGCCCGCTCCCACAAAATATGCAGTCGACCTCAAACCGTGGGGGGGCTCAGCTCTGTAGGGTGGGCTTCAGCCCACCAACGCTAATCGCTCATCATCACGTTCAGATCAGCTAAGCGTACACGCTAGCGCCCACCTACAGCGGGGCAGCTTTACCTAAGCCGCTTGGCTCTTCGTAGGGCGAACCACCAACCACAAGGCGATGGCGATCAGGATACCGCCGTACAGGTGCGCCCAGGACAGCGGCTCGTCGAGCAGCAGCGCGCCCCACAGCACGCCAAAGATCGGGATCAGAAAGGTGGTGGTCGAGGCCCTGATCGGCCCGATGTCGTTGAGCAGGCGGAAATACAGCACGTAGGCGAAGGCCGTGCAGCCCAGGCCCAGTGCCAGCAGCGACGCCCACTCCAGCCAGCCGCCCCAGCTGGCCGGTGCGCCCAGCACCAGCGAGCCGGCGAACAATGGCAGCAGGAACAGGCTGGCACCCAGCAGGCTGCCGAATGCGGTGAGGCGGTTGTCCAGGCGCCCGGCTATCCAGCGCCGGGTCAGAAAACCGGCCACGCCATAGCAGGCAGTCGCCAGCAGGCAGGCGAGGGCGCCAAACAGCAGGCCCATATCCAGCTGCGCCGGCCCGCTGCGGGTCAGCACGGCGACACCGAACAGGCCCAGGGCCACGCCCGCCGCTCGGCTCATGGTCATCGTCTCGGCGAAGAACAGGGCACCGATCAATACGCCCATCATCGGCGTGGTGGCATTGATGATTGCCGAGTAACCCGCCGGCAGCACCAGCGCCGCCATGCTGTACATGGCCGAGGGAATGCCCGCATTGATTACGCCCAGCACCAGGCACAGGCCGAGCTTGCCATGGAAGTTCCACTTCACCCGCATCAGCAGCAGGATCGCCAGCAGGCCCAGCATGGCGATCGAGGCGCGAAAGAAGGCGGTCGGCATGCTGCCGATGACCGGTGCGACGATGCGCATGAACAGAAAGCTGGCGCCCCATATCGCAGCGAGCAGCAAGAGGCGCAGCATGTCGGCAGGGCGCACGGCAAGCTCCCGTCAAGAAGTTGAGGGCGGCAGTGTTGCTGGATGATGCGCGCAAGGCAAGCACAGCATCTGCCGGCACCGAACATTTGCCGGTGTTTCATGGCGCTGCTTGCCGATGTGCTTCCCTGGCTGACCAGTCGAATGTTGCGCCTGGCGCCACTATTGTTTGAACGGGCGGCTGGGCCCACGGGTCGCACCTCAGGTCCACGCGGGTGGCAATGGCAGCTTCACGCCTGCCGCGCTCAGCCTGCCTGCCGAGCCGCTCCTATATTCAGCGCTACCCCGATCCGGGTGGCTGCGCCCGCGAGCGCCAGGCCGAACAATGAAAGGATCCTTTCCATGAGCTGTAGATCACCTTCGCGCGCCTTCGAACTGTCCCACCTGAGCAGGGCCCTCCTGCTATGCGGCTGCGCGGTGGCCGGCACCTCACAGGCGCAGCAGGTGGCCGGCAGCCTGCTGCTCGAACCCAGCGTGGTCAGTGGTTCACGCAATGCGGCGCAGAGCTTCGACCTGCCGTTCTCGGTGGACAGCATCGACCGCGAGCAGATCAGTGACGGCCAGCTGGGCATCAATGCCTCCGAGGTGCTGACCCGGGTGCCCGGGCTGGTGGTGCAGAATCGCCAGAACTATGCGCAGGACCTGCAGATATCCTCCCGCGGCTTTGGCGCGCGCTCGGCCTTCGGCGTGCGTGGCTTGAAGCTGATCAGCGACGGCATACCCGCCAGCACCCCGGATGGCCAGGGCCAGGCGGCGACCTTCAATCTGGATACTGCAGAACGTATCGAAGTACTGCGCGGCCCGGCCTCGACGCTGTATGGCAGCAACGCCGGCGGGGTGATCCAGATGTTTTCCCGCGACGGCGTCGACCGGCCGCGCATTGGCGCCGAGACACTGATCGGCAGCGACGGCCTGACCCGCAACCACCTGACCGCCGAAGGCGAGGCGGATGGCGTGGGTTTCGTGCTCGACGCCTCGCGGATGGACACCGACGGTTACCGTGACCACAGCGCAGCGCGTCGCGACCAGACCTTCGCCAAGCTCAATTTCACACCCGATGAAGACAGCAAACTGGCACTGATCTACAGCAGCCTGGAGCAGAATGGCACCCAGGACCCGCTTGGGCAGGCCTGGGGAGCCTACAAGGCTGATCCGCGTTCGGTGGCAGTCAATGCGCTTGACTTCAATACCCGCAAGAGCATCGATCACCAGCAGCTGGGTGTGAATTACGAGCGTTATTTTGGTGATGCAACGCTGCAAACCACGGCTTATGCCGGCAAGCGCAGCGTTATCCAGTATCTGGCAATTCCTCAAGCGCCTCAGCGTAACAATCCCGGTCACAGTGGCGGCGTCGTTGACTTCGACCGAGAGTTTCATGGCGGTAGCATCCGCTGGCTGCAACCGGTGGGCGGTGTAAGTGGGGATCTGCGCCTGGTGTTCGGCCTGGATTACGATCAGAGCCGCGATGACCGACGTGGTTACGAGAACTTCTCGGGCTCGCAGATCGGCGTCAAAGGCAACCTGCGGCGCGACGAAGTCGATACCGTCACTAGCCTGGATCCCTACGCACAGGTCACCTGGGCCATCGGGAATTGGACGTTGCAGGGCGGTTTGCGCTACAGCACCGTGGAAGTGGATGTCGATGACAAGTACATCGTCGGCGCCAATGGCGATGACAGCGGCACTAGACGTTACGAGAAGGCCACACCGTCGATCAGCATCGGCTACGCCTTTACGCCTGATCTGAACGGCTACCTCAGTGTAGGTAAAGGCTTCGAGACGCCGAGCCAGGCGGAGCTGGCTTACTCTCGGGGCAATTCCGGCTTCAACTACGGCCTGGAACCATCGGAAAGTACACAGTACGAGATCGGCCTGAAAGCCCGTATCGCCGAAGAAACCCGGATCAACGCCGCGATTTTCCAGATCAATACCGATGACGAGATCGTCGTGCTGGAAAATCGCGACGGCCGCACCAGCTACCAGAACGCCGGCAACACCCTGCGGCGCGGTTTCGAACTGGGCGTCGAAAGCCAGCTCGACGAGCAATGGTCAGCCGCCTTGGCCTACACCTACCTGACTGCAACCTACGATTCGCGCTTCGCCGCTGGCAACGCCATCGTCGACAAGGGCAATGACCTGCCCGGCGTGCCGCGCACAACGCTGTTCGGCGAACTGGCCTGGAAGCCGCTCGACGGCATCAGCACCGCGCTCGAAGGTCTTTACCGCAGCAAGGTCTACGTTGAAGACAGCAATGCCGAGAAAGCCGCGCCGAGCTATGCGGTGTTCAACTGGCGAACGCGTTTCGAACAGCACGTCGGTCCCTGGAAAACCCACCAGACCCTGCGCCTGGATAACCTGCTGGACAGGCAATACGTCGGCTCGGTGATCGTCGGTGATGGTAACCGCCGCTTTTACGAGGCGGCGCCAGGGCGTTCCTGGTACGCGGGAGCTGGGGTCGAGTACCAATTCTAGGCAGCCCATGCGGCGATCCAGAAGAGCGAAGAGCCGGCCCGGTGGTGAGCGACGCTGCGCTGTGCAAACTAAGCGACGTTCGGTAGCGACTTGCAATGCTTTAAGACAGCTTTGCTCTCCACTACCGGGCGGGTTTCAGCTACTCTGAAATCAAGCGGTCACCATAGCCGCGCGTAGTTCGAGGATACCCTTATGAAAGCCTGGTTCGAAAAAATCACTGCCCAGCTCAATGCCCTGTTTGCCCCACGCATGCAGCCGGTTCCAATTCGTAGCGAAGAGCAGCGTCGTCTGGCCGAAGAGCGCCGTCGTCGTCGCTGATTTGCCTATGGCAAGTTGACCGAAGCGCCGCGCCGTGCGGCGCTTGATGAAGGTTTTCACGCTTTGTGATTAGGCGAAGCGTTCTATTTTTTTCGCTCGGTACCTGCCCCAATGGGTCGTGCTCGCCGATCCAGTCAACTGCGTCGGTTGTTTGGCTTACTCGCTCCAGCCTACCTTTCGCCCAATCCCTTTCACATTGCCTCCCCGGCGCTGCGTCGGTAGTCAGGTTCCCTGCTGTAGCGGCCAGCCCACTTGCCAGTGCAATCTGGCTCCAACCTTCGCTCTTCTCATGCGCTCGTTGTCAGTGGTTGCGTGTTCGATCGCCCGGACTGTGGCAGCGGCAGGTCACGATCTCCATCAAGGCGCTCTCAAGTCGTCGACGGGTTTGCCGACAACAGAGATGCCCGTTCGGGTAAGCAGAGAAAAAGCCCTGGCAGGGAGCCGGGTAGCACGGACTTCCCCCGGCTTTTTCTTGAGCGTTATGCGCATTTACATACCAACCGCCTACCCGTGCTGGCGTGGCAGCTTTGCTGTGCTAGACCTAGTTGAGTGGAAAGGACGTACCTTCACGTATTAAAGGATCGCAACCATGCGTCAGAATCTTCCGGTAACTCAGCGGGAACGGACCTTTCCCGGTCACGAGCGGTTGATTTCCACTACTGATCTAAACAGCAAGATCACTTACTGCAATGATGCTTTCGTGGCCATCAGCGGGTTCACCCGCGAAGAGCTGATCGGCCAACCGCACAATCTGGTGCGCCATCCTGATATGCCGCCTGCCGTGTTTGGCCATATGTGGGACACCATCAAGCAGGGCAAGCCCTGGATGGGCATCGTGAAGAATCGCGCCAAGAATGGTGACTTCTACTGGGTCAGCGCCTATGTCACGCCGGTTTATGAGCATGGCAAGGTGGCCGGGTACGAGTCGGTTCGTTCCTTGCCCAGCGAAGAGCAGAAGCGCCGTGCGGATAAGCTGTACGCGCGTTTGCGCAATGGCAAGTCGCCGGTGCCGGCGATTGAAACCCTGACCTATGACCTGATTCGTTCATGGCCGCTGATCATCGCGACGTTGATAATCCTGGCCGCCCAGACTGCACTCTCCGGGGTGTGGCTGGGGTTGCTGGTGATCGCGGTTATGGCCGCGCTGGCGTCCTATCAGCTGTACAGCAAGCGCGCGCTTATTCGACACACCCTTGGCGAGCATCCCAAGGCTTTTACCAGCAGCCTGGTGGCGCTCACCTACAGTGACAACCGAGGCGCCCAGGCGTTGCTCGACATGGCCATGATCAGCGAAGAAGCTCGGTTGCAGACCGCCCTGACGCGCCTCGAGGATGCCGGCGTCAACGTCAAGAAGCAGGCTGCCCAGGCCGCTGGCTTTTCCCGCTCGGGCGCCGAAATGCTCGATCAGCAGCGTAGCGAGACCGATCAATCGGCGACTGCCATCAACCAGATGGCGGCCACCATTCAGGAAGTCACCCAGAACGTGCAGAGCACCAGCCATGCCGCCGAAGAGGCGGACCGGCTGGCCAGGGAAGGGCGGCAGCTGGCGGGCGGGAGTCTGGAATCGATGCAGCATATGGCCAAGGCCGTGGCGGATATCGGCCAGGCGGTGAACGATCTGGCCAACTCGACGCAGTCGATTGGCAGCGTGGCCGACGTGATCACCTCGATTGCCGAGCAGACCAACCTGCTGGCCCTCAATGCTGCCATCGAGGCTGCACGCGCGGGCGAGCAGGGGCGTGGTTTCGCCGTGGTCGCTGACGAAGTGCGCTCGCTCGCCTCGCGTACCCGCGAGTCTACCCAGCAGATTCACCAGATCATCGCCTCGTTGCGTGCCGGTGCCGAGCGCGCCGTTGTCACGGCCGGGCGCGGTGAGGAGATCTCCCGGGAAAGCGTGCAGAGCGTGGAGGCGGTGCGCATCGCACTGGACGGCATCAGCGAATCGGTCAGTCGCATCAGTGGCATGAGCCAGCAGATCGCCGCAGCCTCGGAGGAGCAGGGGCAGGTGGCTGACGACATCAGCCGGCAGATCACCCGTATCGCCCACCTCTCCGAACAGGGCGCCGAGCAGGCCCACCAGGGTGCGGCGATTGGCAAGGAGCTGGAAACCATGGCCGATTACCTGCACAGCCTGGCCGAGCGCTTCAACCGCTGACCCCTGATCCTCGGCTCGCAGTGAGCGCTGTGGCACACTGCGCGGCCGAGGAGATCTGCCATGCCACGCCCCCGTTGTAGCCGCTGCAAGCGCCCGGCAAGTCACTGCCTGTGCGCCTTGATTCCCGATCTGCCGAGCCACACCGAAGTGCTGGTTCTGCAGCATCCCGATGAAGTCGATCATGCGCTCAATACTGCACACCTGGCGGTATTGGGGTTGCGCAACGCGACCTTGTGGGTGGGCGAGGTGTTCGCGGCGTTACCGGGCTGGCTGGCGCAACCGGGTTATCGTACCTGCCTGCTGTTCCCGGGTGAGCAGGCGCGCCCGATCAATGAGCTTGGCGCTGATGAGGATCGACGCCCCGTGCGCTTGGTGGTGCCCGACGGCACCTGGCGCAAGGCGCGCAAGCTGCTTTATCTCAATCCTGCCTTGGCAGACCTGCCACGGGTGACCCTGGCCGATGCGCCACCGTCGCGCTATCGCCTGCGCAAGGCGCCTATGGAAGGCTCGCTGTCGACGCTGGAGGCGATAGTCGTGGCCCTGAATCTGCTCGAGGCACCAGCCGATTATGCAGCACTGCTCAAACCCTTCGATGCACTGATCGAGGGGCAGATTGCCGCGATGGGCGAAGACACCTTCAGACGCAACCACCTGCCCTGAGCAGTACTCGTTCAGGCAAAGCTGCCGTCACGAAAATCGCGCAGCGCCTGCTCGATTTCCTCCCGGCTGTTCATCACGAACGGCCCGTACTGCACGATCGGCTCATGCAACGGCTTGCCAGCGATCAGCAGAACGCCAGCACCCTCGGTACTGCCGATCAGCAGGTCGCCCTGATCATCCAGGCGTACCAGCCGGCCAGCCTTTACCTCATGGCTCTGTTGCACCTGCGCGTCGCCCTGGTAGACGTAGAGCAGGGCGCGGTGGCCCGTGGGCAGTTCAGGGCGCACGCTGCTGCCGGCGGGCAGGCGCAGGTCGAGGATATAGGGCTCGGTATGCGGGCGCTGTACGGCGCCAGGCTGGCGGTTTTCGCCCTCTTTGAAGGTGCCGGCAATGACCACCACCTCGACGTTCTGCTCGGTGCGCAGGCGCGGAATCTGCGCGCTGGGAATGTCGCGATATGCCGGTTCGGCCATCTTGTCGCGGCCCGGCAGGTTCAGCCACAGCTGGAAACCGCGCATGGCGCCCTGTTCCTGTTCGGGCATCTCGCTGTGGATGATGCCCCGGGCGGCGGTCATCCACTGCACGTCGCCGCCTTGCAGCAGGCCGACGTTGCCGAGGTGATCCTCATGGCGCATGCGCCCTTCGAGCATGTAGGTAATGGTTTCGAAGCCGCGGTGCGGGTGCGGTGGGAAGCCGGCGATGTAGTCGTCAGCGTTGTCGGTGCTGAACTCATCGAGCATCAGGAACGGATCGAAACGTTCGATACCGGTGCCGCCGATGACCCGGTTCAGGCGCACTCCGGCGCCGTCGGAGGCCGGCTGGCCTGGTTGGATGGCGAGGACAGGGCGTAGTTGATTCATCTGGCTGGCTCTCATGAAAAGCAATGAGTCCATGGTAGGCCAGGCGGGCCGCCAGATGGGTGGGAAAAGATCAACTCATCTATCGAGAAAGTCGATGGCTGGCGGCGCCCTGGGGCGCCGCCAGTGGTTCACTCGGCGATTTGCAGCTTGCGCGACTCGGTATAGAAGAAACGCAGCTTCTCGTACTCGAACGGCGAGTTCAGCTGGCCGTAGCGGAAGCTGGTGGTCGAGCGCTGATCAATGCCCCGGAGCACGATGATCTCGGGGTGATCACTGCTTGCCTCGGAGACGTTGAGGTAGTTGATCTGCTGGTTGATGCCGTAGTCCACCACCAGCCCCGTGGTATCACGCAGGTTGGACGGGCCGAGGATCGGCAGCATCAGGTACGGGCCGGCAGGGGAGCCGTAGAAGCCCAGGGTCTGGCCGAAGTCCTCGCGCTGCTTGGGCAGGCCCATCAGCGTGGCCGGGTCCCACAGGCCAACCACCCCCAGGGTGGTGTTGAACAGCAGGCGCGCCGTGGTGTTCATGGCGCGTTGGCCCTTGAACTGCAAGGCACTGTTGACCAGGTTGGGTACGTCACCCAGGTTGCTGAAGAAGTTGGTCACGCCCTTCTGCACGAAGCCCGGCGTGACGTAGCGGTAACCGTCGACCACGGGCAGGAACACCCATTGGTCGAAACGGTAGTTGAAGTGGTAGACGCGGCGGTTCCACGACTCCAGCGGATCATGAACCTCCAGCGCCGAGAGCGTGGAACGCTCGAACTCGCGCTGGTTCAGGCCCGGGTTGAACTTGAGCTCCCTGAGCGGTTGCTTGAAGCCATCGTCGTCGACGCTGGTGGTCTGGGCGGAGGCGGCGCCGCAGCTCAACAGGGCAGCGAACAGTGCGAGAGTAGGGAAGGACTTAGCCACGGAAGAACTCCAACATGTCGTTGCTGTTGACGCGGTAATTGA
The DNA here is from genome assembly GCF_003253735.1 of Pseudomonas sp. URMO17WK12:I2. Classification (GTDB taxonomy): domain Bacteria; phylum Pseudomonadota; class Gammaproteobacteria; order Pseudomonadales; family Pseudomonadaceae; genus Aquipseudomonas. The sequence goes on from NZ_QKYW01000006.1 coordinate 150,096, forward strand.
GGTTGCCGCAGTGGCCGCCGTATGGGTACACGGTCAGGCGATCACCCATCGTACGGCGCAGGAAACCCAGGTCACCGGGGCCGAGGATCACGTCATCGGCATTGTGCATCACCGCGATTTTCGGGCTGTTCTTCAGGTAATCCTCGATGCCGTACAGACTGACCTCATTGATCAGCTGATTGATGCTGCCGCCGCCATAGCGGGCGCGCCACATGGGGATCAGTTGTTCGGCCATGTAGCAGTCGAAGTCGCACTGCAGCGCACGGCGAAAGAATGGGGTCAGGCTGGTGCCTTCGCCAATCGGGTAGTCGACCGGGGTGATCAGGCCACGGCGGTTGATCAGGTCCGAGGTAAAGGCGATGTCAGCGGCCGAGAAGCGGAACGAGGTGCCGATGAGCATGGCCATCTGCTCGTTGGTCAGGTGCTCCTTGGACTGTTGGAAGTCGTAGAGCAGGGCGTCGTTGATGTCCACGTAGCCCTTCTGCTGGAAGTAGCGGGTCAGCTTGGCCAGCACCAGCTCGTAGAAGGTGGTGCGGTTGCTGATGCCCTTGACCTGGGTCTGTACCAGGCGATCCAAGTTGGTGATCGAGGTGTACAGGTTGACCGGCGGGTTGAGCATCAGCACGCGCTTGAAGTTGAAGCTGCGGCGCGTCTCGTCCAGCTGGCTGACGAACGCCGCATGCAGGGCGCCGAGGCTGTAACCGGTCAGGTAATAGTCGGTGACCTGCAGGCGTGGGTGCTGGGCGCGCACGGCTTGCATGGCGCGGTACATGTCTTCGGCATCGTCGCGGCTGATGCCCGGGGTGGCGAAGCGCGAGGCGGAGGTCATGAAGTCGTAGCTGGTCGGCGACGACAGCTGCACGACATGGTAGCCGGCGCCGTAGAAGAGCTTCTTCAGGTACTCGGGCGTGCCGCTCGAATAATGCGCGCCGGTACCTGCGATGATGAAAATCAGCGGCGCCGGGCCGTTCTGCTCGGCCAGCCGGTAGCTCATTTTGGTGACGGCCCAGAAGTTGTCCGGCAGCTGGAATTCACGTTCCGGACGCAGGCGCACGCGGTAGTCAGCCTGCTTGATGTCGGCGTCTTCCGGCAGCTTGGGGCGCAGCTCCGGCGGCGTGGTGGCAATGGTGGCTTCGAACGGGTTGGTCAGCGGATAGCCGTAGGTCTGCGCATCGATGTCGGCGGCCCACAGGGTGGCGCTGAACAGCAGGGTGCCAAGCAGCGCTGCAAGACGGGGAATGAAAGACATACAAGATCCCTTTGGAAGAGAACATTCTTTTCAGAGGTGGGCCGGCAAGCCGGTGCTTTCGGCATCAGCCGCGATCAGTAGGACAACCGCCGTTGTATCAAAGTGCCATGGGAAATTCTGCCATGCTGCACACCGGGTATACCAGAAGGCAATTGGGCCGCCAACGGCCTTTGCCACGGGCGTATGCGCCAGGTTCGATCGGTACCGATTTGCCGCTTGCATCCGCCTGCCGGGAGATTATGCTGAGCGCCGTTTTCAAGCCCTCTGGAGTGCAGCATGCCTCGTCGTTTATCCATCGTCGCCCTGGTGATCGCGGCGCTCGTCTGCGTGATTGCCAGTTACGCGTTGCGCTACCTGCTCATGGAAGGGGATCAGTGGGTCGGCCGCTGCGTCGAAGACCCAAGCCTTCTGGCCTGCCAGGTACGCGCCACCCTGGGCTGGATGATTCACTTGCGGGTCATTGCCTGGGCGGCGCTGGGTTGCGCGCTGCTGGCGTTCGTGCTGCCCGGCGTGTGGGGCTGGCGCCTGGCCATTCCGGGGCTGCTGCTCGGCTTGCCGGCGCTGGCGCTGTATACCGCGAGCCTCGCGGTGTTCGCAGTGGTTATTTCTCTACTTCGTCTAGTGCGTGCGCCAGCTCTGATGCGCTGAGAGCCTGTTCACGACCGTTCAGCTCGGCTTCAGCGCGTTGACTGCAAAGTGGCGGGAGCGGCTGTTGGTGCATTACCTGTGGGAGCGGGCCATGCCCGCGAAAAAAATCACGGGCATGGCCCGTTCCCACAATGAATCGCTGAGTGGCCGTTCTTGCCTTGCAGCAATCTCTGCAATGTCGCTTGGAAAGATCGTGAACAGACCTCAAGACGCATGCTTTTCGACGTCTTGTCCGTTGTCAGCAATCAGAACCGTAGGGCGCATTAGCCGAAGGCGTAATGCGCCGAACGATGACCGCCACATCACAAAAACCAAATAGCCGAACACCCGGCGCGAAGCAGGGCGCTTGGTGTTGCACAGCATGTCGCCTTTCGCGGTGAACGGCGGATTACGCTCCCTGGCTTCGCCCTCGGATTACGCCTTCGGCTAATCCAGGCTACTGGTTAATCCATCCGCACAAGGGATTTGCTCAAAGACGTTGAAAGACATGGCTCCAAGACGCCGGGCGCTACGCGGCAAGGGCAGCGCCCGAGAGCTTTACCGGGTTTTCGAGTGGCGCAAGCTGCGCCACAGTGCAGCCGCCAACAGGGCGCTGGTAATGGCCCAGCCGATGGCCTGCAGGTTGTCCAGGGTTTCCTCATAGAGCTGCGGCACGATGCCCGCGGCGATCAGCACCGCCAGCACGGCGATTTCCCGGCGCGGTCCTGCCACCGGGCGCAGCAGGTAAACCACTGCCGGCAACAGCAGTGCGGCGCTGGGGAAGCTGCGATAACGCGCATCGGTCACCATCGCCAGCATCATCACCGCGCCGGCGAAACCGGCTGCCGCCAGCCACCAGCCGGCACGTCGCTCCAGCCAGCCAAAGGCCTGGGCACGCCAGCCCTGCGCCGTGGACAGCGCCAGCGCCGCATGGGCCAATACCAGCAGGTTGAGGGCGAGCAGGGCGCCAGCCCACAGCCATTCGCCGACATAGCGGCTGGTCACCCAGGCCAGCTCCGCCCACAGGCCGATACAGGCGGCGCCCAATGCAGCCGCTAACGGCAGCAGCACGGCGTTGCGCGTCGAGCTCGGGCGGCCACCGACCAGCAGGCCGAAGGCCAGAACGCCAGTGCTGATGGCCAGCCACAGCGGCCAATGCGGCAGGTTGGAAACCGGCCCGGCGAGGATCGACTTGTCCTGGCGATCGGCGTCGTACAAGCCCCAGAAACCGCCCACTGCACCCTCGCTGACGCGTTTCCAGGGTTGGTCGAAGGCTTCGATCAGGTTGTAGCGCCAGCCATGCTGCTCGGCCAGGGCGACGAAACCGCGGATAAAGGTGGCCTGGTTGACAAGGCTGGGCACCGCGGTTTCACGCTGGCGGCCTTCGCTGGGCCAGCCGGTCTCGCCGATCATGATGTCCTTGGGCGCGAACTGCTTGCCGAACAGCTCGCGTACCTCGGTCACCTCATGCAGCGCCGCGTCGATGCCGGCCGGGTTGTCTTCCCAGTACGGCAGCAGGTGGATGGTGATGAAGTCGACCGCTGGCGCGACTTCCGGGTGCTTGAGCCAGAACTCCCAGACGTCGGCATAGGTGACCGGCTGGCTGATCTCGGCCTTGACCTGATTGATCAGCTCGACCAGTTGCCCGCCAGTCACCTCCTTGCGCAGCAACGCTTCGTTGCCGACGATGACCGCTTCGACCACATCCGGATTTTCCTTGGCCAGCTTGATCAGGCCCTGGATCTCGATGGCCGTGTCATGTGGGTTACGGCTGACCCAGGCGCCGGTGATCAGCTTCAAACCATGCTTGCGGGCCAGCTCCGGCAGCTTCTCCAGGCCGGTGACCGAATAGGTGCGGATGCATTGAAAGCGCTCGGCCAGCAGCGCCAGGTCGGTATCCATCTGCTCCGGGTGGATCTGCAGGGGCAGATCGAAGGGCGACTGGTCCTTGCCGAACGGCGTGTAGGACGCGCATTGCAGCTTGTGCGTCGGTGTGGCCGCGTCGGCCAGTACCACCGGCTTGCCGATGGTTTGCCAGAGGCTGCCCAGCGCGAGAAAACCGACAATGCAGGCACAGAGATAGGGGAGCAGAGGAAAGCGGGCGGTGGCGGGCATGGTCGAACACGCATGGAAATGGAGACGCGCATCTTAGCGGCGAGCAAGGGCTTTAGATAGACACGGTAAAAGTAGTTACAAAGGCTGCTTTGACGTGGCGCTCAGACTGGCTATTTTCATCGTGCGGCGTGAGGAACACCCGCGTCGCTCAACTCGAGTGGAACTTACAGAGGATGTTGATCATGCTGAAAACTACCCTGCAAGCCCTGTTGTTTTCCGTGGTTGCCAGTGCGTCACTGCTGGCCAGCGCCAATGAGGCCGCGAAGGCGCCGGCTTCCGAGCCGGTGGCCCAGCAAGTGGCGGAACTCAATCCCATCAACCTCAATACTGCCGACGCCGAGACCCTGCAACGCGAGCTCAGTGGCGTTGGCGCGGTAAAGGCACAGGCCATCGTCGCTTATCGCGATACCCATGGTGATTTTGCCTCGGTGGATGAACTGCTCGAAGTCAAAGGCATCGGCGCCGCATTGCTCGAACGCAACCGCGACAAGCTGACCATCAGCCAATAGCTGCTGGGGTTCCAGGCCGCGCCTCCTCCGGGAGGCGCGGCTTTTTCATGGGCACAACTTTTCATCGCCGCATCGCTATCTCCAGCCTGGCCGTCGACGCTGGCGCGCTTTCTGCTTCGCTCTGTTGATGAACGCAGATTTACGGCGCCCAGGTAGTTGGCACCCTTGTTGCAACCACCCTTGCAAAGCACACGCGGCGTCAAAAAACCGCGGTCAGTGGAGGAAAGGTCATGAGTCAGGGTGTCGCGTTCAACCGTTTAATGCTGGAAATGCGCTCCATGCAGGCCGAGGCCATGGCGCGCAAGCCAGCTGTGCCCCAGGCCCAGGAAGTCGGCGCGCCGAGCTTCTCGGACATGCTCGGGCAGGCGGTGAACAAGGTCAGCGAAACCCAGCAGGCAGCCGGCCAACTGGCCAACGCCTTCGAAATGGGCCAGAGCGGCGTCGACCTCACCGACGTGATGATCGCCTCGCAAAAATCCAGTGTCTCGTTCCAGGCCATGACCCAAGTGCGCAACAAGCTGGTTCAAGCCTATCAAGACATCATGCAGATGCCGGTTTAAGGGGTAGATTTCGATCATGGCCGACGCTCTCGCCGCAAACGTACCTGCCACCACCGCCGACAACGCGCCGAAGAAGCCCTTGTTCGGGCTGACCTTCCTGGAAAATCTCTCCGACATGCCGTTGCTGCGCCAGGCTGGCCTGCTGGTTGGCCTGGCCGCTAGCGTGGCGATCGGCTTTGCCGTGGTACTGTGGTCCCAGCAGCCCGAGTACAAGCCGTTGTACGGCAGCCTCGAGGGCATGGATGCGCGCAGCGTGATGGAAACCCTGGCCGCCGCCAATATCGATTACACCATCGAGCCGAACTCCGGTGCGCTGCTGGTCAAATCCTCGGATCTGGCCCAGGCGCGTATTCGCCTGGCCTCCGCCGGCGTGGCGCCGACCGATACCAGCATCGGTTTCGAGATCCTCGACAAGGAGCAGGGCCTGGGCACCAGCCAGTTCATGGAGGCGACCCGCTACCGTCGCGGCCTGGAAGGCGAACTGGCGCGCACCGTGTCGAGCCTCAACAACGTCAAGGCCGCTCGCGTTCACCTGGCAATCCCGAAGAGTTCGGTGTTCGTGCGTGACGAGCGCAAGCCGAGCGCCTCGGTACTCGTAGAGCTTTACTCGGGTCGCAACCTGGAGCCAAGCCAGGTGATGGCCATCGTCAACCTGGTGGCCAGCAGCGTGCCGGAGATGGACAAGGGTCAAGTTACCGTCGTCGATCAGAAGGGTAACTTGCTGTCCGATCAGCAGAACATGTCCGAGCTGAGCATGGCTGGCAAGCAGTTCGACTACAGCCGCCGCATGGAAAGCCTGTTCACCCAGCGCGTGCACAACATTCTGCAGCCGGTGCTTGGCGTGGGGCGCTACAAGGCCGAAGTATCCGCTGACGTGGACTTCAGTGCCGTCGAGTCGACTTCGGAAACCTTCAACCCGGATCAGCCGGCGCTGCGCAGCGAGCAGCAGGTCAACGAACAGCGCAGCAGCGGCAGTGGCCCGCAGGGCGTTCCGGGGGCACTGAGCAATCAGCCGCCCGGCCCGGCGACCGCGCCCCAGCAGGCTGGTGGTGCCGCCGCACCTGGCGGTCCGATTGCCCCCGGTCAGCCGCTGGTCGATGCCAATGGCCAGCAGATCATGGATCCGGCCACCGGCCAGCCGATGCTGGCGCCGTACCCGGCCGACAAGCGTGATCAGTCGACCCGCAACTTCGAACTCGATCGCTCGGTCAGTTACACCAAACAGCAGCAGGGTCGCCTGCGCCGGCTTTCCGTCGCCGTGGTGGTCGATGACCAGCTGCGGGTCGACCCGGCCACCGGCGAAGCCACTCGGGTGCCATGGACCAGCGATGACCTGGCGCGTTTCACTCGCCTGGTGCAGGACTCGGTCGGCTTCGATGCCAGCCGCGGCGACAGCGTCAGTGTGATCAACACGCCGTTCAGCAGTGAAACCGCGGAAGTGATCGAAGTGCCGTGGTACCAGAGCGAGCTGTTCCTGATGGCCATGGGCGGTCTCAAGTCGCTGTTCCCGGCGCTGCTGATCTTCCTGCTGGTGTGGTTCGTGCTGCGCCCGGTGTTGAACAACATCACCGGTGGCGGCAAGGGCAAGGAACTGGCCCTGGCGGGCGGCGGCCGCGATGGTGATGTCGACCTCGGCGAAATGGGCGGCATGGACGGCCTGGCCTCTGATCGGGTGAGCCTCGGCGGGCCGCAAAGCATTATGTTGCCAAGCCCGAGCGAGGGGTATGATGCACAACTGAACGCGATCAAGAGTCTGGTCGCCGAAGATCCGGGCCGCGTCGCCCAGGTAGTCAAAGACTGGATCAATGCCGATGAATGAGAACCGCACTACCGCCAAGATGAGCAAGGTCGAGAAGGCCGCGATTCTGCTGCTTTCGCTCGGTGAGACCGATGCCGCTCAGGTGCTTCGCCACCTGGGCCCCAAGGAGGTTCAGCGCGTGGGCGTGGCCATGGCCGCCATGCGCAACATCCATCGCGAGCAGGTCGAGCAGGTGATGGGCGAGTTCGTCGAAACCGTCGGCGACCAGACCAGTCTCGGCGTTGGCGCCGATGGCTATATCCGCAAGATGCTCACCCAGGCGCTTGGCGAGGACAAGGCCGGCAACCTGATCGACCGTATCCTGCTCGGCGGCAGCACCAGCGGCCTGGACAGCCTGAAGTGGATGGAGCCGCGCGCGGTCGCCGACGTGATTCGCTACGAGCACCCGCAAATCCAGGCCATCGTGGTCGCCTACCTGGACCCCGACCAGGCCGGCGAAGTGCTGGGTCACTTCGACCACAAGGTGCGCCTGGATATCGTCCTGCGCGTCTCGTCCCTGAATACCGTGCAGCCGGCGGCGCTCAAGGAACTCAACCTGATTCTGGAGAAGCAGTTCTCCGGCAGCTCCAACACCACCCGCGCCACCATGGGCGGCGTGAAGCGTGCCGCGGACATCATGAACTACCTCGACAGCTCGGTCGAAGGGCCGCTGATGGATTCGATCCGCGAGATCGACGAGGACCTGTCGTCGCAGATCGAGGACCTGATGTTCGTCTTCGACAACCTGGCCGACGTCGACGACCGCGGTATCCAGGCGCTGTTGCGCGAGGTCTCGTCCGACGTGCTGGTGCTGGCCCTCAAGGGCGCCGACGAGGCGATCAAGGAAAAGGTCTTCAAGAACATGTCCAAACGTGCGGCCGAGCTGCTGCGTGACGACCTGGAGGCCAAGGGGCCGGTGCGGGTCAGCGACGTGGAAACGGCGCAGAAGGAAATCCTCACCATTGCCCGGCGCATGGCCGAGGCTGGCGAGATCGTGCTTGGCGGCAAGGGCGGCGAGGAGATGGTTTGAACAGGGTCTATTCCCGTTTCGCCACGGCCGCGCCGGAGCCAGTTTTTGCGCGGGGCAAGGCATGAGGAGAGAAGTTTGGTTATTCCAAATGAACGACGAGTAACGCAGCAGCGCGCAAAAACTGGCCCGGCCCTCCGGGTTGCGCGGCAAATGGCGCCAGGCGGCGTTGCGGAACTTGGCAAGGGGGCAACCATTGCCAGCGTTCCGCGCCTTGCCTGGTGCCATTTGGCGCAGCAACGCGGCTCGTGTCGAAACGGGAACAGACCCTGATGGCGGGCAAGGAACCGGTCAGCGAGCTGATTCGCGCCAAGGATCTTGGCAGCGTCGACCGTTGGTCGCTGCCCAGCTTCGACGAGCATGACGAGTCGCAACCCGAGGCACCCGCGCCGGAGCCAGTGGCTGCCGAGCCGCAGCCGATGGTGCAGGAAAGCGAGGAGGTGGCCCTCGAGGATGTCAAACCCTTGACGCTCGATGAGCTCGAGGCCATCCGCCAGGACGCCTACAACGAGGGCTTCGCTACCGGTGAAAAAGACGGCTTCCGGGCTGGCCAGCTCAAGGCCAAGCAGGAGGCGGATGCCGCCCTGGCCGGTCGTGTCCAGGCACTCGAGCAGGTCATGCGTCATCTGTTCGAACCGATCGCCGATCAGGACCAGCAGCTGGAAGCCGCAATGGTGACGCTGGTCGGCCAGGTCACCCGTGAAGTCATTCAGCGTGAGCTGAGTGGCGACTCCAGCCAGATCCGCCAGGTGCTGCGCGAAGCGCTCAAATTGTTGCCCATGGGCGCGGAAAACATCCGCATCCACCTCAACCCCCAGGACTTCGAACTGGTCAAGACGCTACGCGACCGCCACGAGGAAAGCTGGCGGATTCTCGAAGACGATTCGCTGCTGCCGGGCGGTTGCCGGGTGGAGAGCGAACACAGCCGCATCGACGCCAGTGTCGAAACCCGGCTGAGCCAGGCACTCAAGCAACTGTTCGAGCAACAGCGCGAGCATGCCACCACGCCGCGCGCCGCCGATATGGTCATCGACCTGGACACCACCGATGCGCCTTGAACGCCTCAGCTTCGCCCGCCGCCTGGACGGCTACGGCGAGGCGGTCAAACTCCCCACCCAGCCCATCGTCGAAGGCCGTCTGCTGCGCATGGTCGGCCTGACCCTGGAGGCCGAGGGTCTGCGTGCCGCCCTGGGCAGCCGCTGCCTGGTGATCAACGACGACAGCTATCACCCGGTGCAGGTCGAAGCCGAGGTGATGGGCTTCTCCTCCGGCAAGATCTACCTGATGCCGGTTGGCAGCTTGGCGGGAATCGCGCCGGGCGCCCGGGTGGTGCCACTGCCGGATACCGGGCGGCTGCCCATGGGCATGTCGATGCTCGGCCGGGTGCTCGATGGCGCCGGGCGTGCCCTGGATGGCAAGGGCGGCATGAAGGCCGAGGACTGGGTGCCGATGGATGGCCCGACCATCAACCCACTCAAGCGCCACCCGATCAGCGAACCCTTGGACGTCGGCATCCGCAGCATCAACGGCCTGCTCACCGTCGGACGTGGCCAGCGCCTCGGTCTGTTCGCCGGTACCGGTGTCGGTAAGTCGGTGCTGCTGGGCATGATGACGCGCTTCACCGAGGCCGAGATCATCGTGGTCGGGCTGATCGGTGAACGGGGCCGCGAGGTGAAGGAGTTCATCGACGAGATTCTTGGCGAGGAGGGCATCAAGCGCTCGGTGGTGGTCGCCTCACCTGCCGATGATGCGCCGTTGATGCGCCTGCGCGCCGCCATGTACTGCACGCGTATCGCCGAATACTTCCGTGACAAGGGCAAGAACGTCCTGTTGCTGATGGATTCGCTGACCCGTTTCGCCCAGGCCCAGCGGGAAATCGCCCTGGCCATCGGTGAGCCGCCGGCGACCAAGGGCTATCCACCGTCGGTGTTCGCCAAGCTGCCACGCCTGGTCGAACGGGCCGGTAATGCCGAGGCCGGCGGCGGTTCGATCACTGCCTTCTACACCGTGCTCTCCGAAGGCGATGACCAGCAGGATCCGATTGCCGATGCCGCCCGTGGTGTACTCGACGGTCACTTCGTGCTGTCCCGACGGCTGGCCGAGGAGGGGCACTACCCGGCCATTGATATCGAAGCCTCGATCAGCCGGGTGATGCCCCAGGTGGTCAGCCCCGAGCACATGCGTAACGCCCAGCGCTTCAAGCAGCTGTGGTCGCGTTACCAGCAGAGCCGCGACCTGATCAGCGTCGGCGCCTACGTGCCGGGCGGCGATGCCGACACCGACCTGGCCATCGCTCGCCAGCCGGTCATGGTGCGCTACCTGCGCCAGGCGCTGGGCGAGAGCGAGAGCCTGGAGAGCAGCCGCGAGCTGCTCGCCGCGGTGCTCAACCCCACGGCGGCGTCCTAACCCGTGGCCGCCAGCCGAGCGGCGCGTCTGGCGCCGGTGGTCGACATGGCCGAGAAGGCCGAACGTGAAGCCGCCCTGCAGCTTGGTCGCGCCCAGGGCCTGCTGGGGCAGGCGCAGAGCAAGCTCGCCGATCTGGAGACTTACCTGCAGGGGTACCAGCAGCAATGGATGAACGAGGGCCAGCATGGGGTATCCGGCCAGTGGCTGATGAACTACCAGCGCTTCTTATCCCAGCTCGACGTGGCGATCGCCCAGCAGCAGCAGGCGGTGAACTGGCATCGCAACAACCTGGACAAGGTGCGCGAGGTCTGGCAACAGCGCTACGCGCGCCTGGAAGGGCTGCGCAAGCTGGTGCAACGTTATCTGGATGAAGCACGCCTGGCCGAGGACAAGCGCGAGCAGAAACTGCTCGACGAGCTGTCGCAGCGCATTCCGCGACGCGATTCCCTGGAATGAGGTTGCTGCTTGCGCGGGCTAGTGCTAAATCTTCTAAGGTCGGAATTCAGCACGCCGCAGTGCGGGCTGGGCATGGCCACGAAAAACAGGTGAGACACCGCGTCACCACACGGGTCAACAGCTTATCGGCTGCTCGACAGGGCAGGCTCGGCCACGTTGACCCGCCTTAGCGGGCTACGGGTTATCCCGGATATCAAGGAGTGTTTCATGCCCATCACCTCGCTGCCCTCGGAAGACGGGCAAGAGTTGACCATTACCATTCAGGGGCGCTTCGATTTCGGCGCCCATCAGGAATTTCGCCGCGCCTACGAGCGAGTCGATATCCGTCCCAAGCGTTATACGGTCGATCTCAAGGGGACCACCTACCTCGACAGTTCGGCGCTCGGCATGTTGTTGCTGTTGCGAGATCATGCCGGTGGCGACCGTGCGCAGATTCGCCTGCTCAACTGCAACGCCGACGTTCGCAAGATTCTCTCCATTTCCAACTTCGAACAGCTCTTCCAGATCGACTGAGGCGCGATGAACGCCTCATCCCTCACCATCCTGATTGCCGAGGACAGCGCTACTGATCGCATGCTGTTGTCGACCATCGTCGCTCGCCAGGGGCATCGGGTGCTGGTGGCCGCCAATGGGCTGGAGGCGGTGGCGCTATTCGAGTCGCAGCGCCCGCAGCTGGTACTGATGGATGCGCTGATGCCGGTGATGGACGGTTTCGAAGCGGCCAGGCGGATCAAGGCCACGGCTGGTGAAGCCATGGTGCCGATCATCTTCCTGACCTCTCTGAGCGAAGACGAAGCGTTGGTCAGTTGCCTGGAGGCGGGTGGCGATGATTTTCTCGCCAAGCCCTACAGCCGGGTGATTCTCGAAGCCAAGATCAACGCCATGGACCGCTTGCGGCGCCTGCACCAGGAGGTGTTGCGCCAGCGCGACCAGATTGCCCGGCACAACGAGCACCTGCAGAACGAGCAACTGGTCGCCAAGGCGGTTTTCGACAAGGTGGCCCACTCCGGTTGCCTGGGTTCTGGCAACGTGCGCTATTTGCAGTCGCCCTATGCGCTGTTCAATGGCGACCTGCTGCTGGCCGCCTTTCACCCCAGTGGCGACATGCACCTGTTGCTTGGTGATTTCACCGGGCATGGCTTGCCAGCTGCGATCGGCGCCATGCCCCTGGCGGACGTCTTCTACCGCATGACGGGCAAAGGGCATTCGCTGGTGGAGATCCTCCACGAGAGCAATGCCAAGTTGCGCCGCATCCTGCCCCGTGGCGTGTTCTGCTGCGCCACCCTGTTGAGCATCAGTTTCCGCCGCCGAACCGTCGACTTCTGGGGCGGCGGCCTGCCGGCCGGTTATGTGCTGCGCCAGGGCAGTGGCGAGCGTGTGCCGCTGGTATCGCGCCACCTGCCGCTGGGTGTGCTCGACCCAGACAGTTTTCGCGATGACTTCGAATCCTACTCGCTGGAGCTGGGTGACCGGGTTTTTCTGCTTTCCGATGGCGTACTCGAGGCGCAGAACGAACGCGACGAGCTGTTCGGCGAACAGCGCCTGCTCGAGGTGCTCGATGCCGGCCATGACGCATCGCTTCTGTTCGACGACATTCAGCAGGCGTTGCAGGCTTTTCACGGTGAAGCCCGTGATGATGTCAGTCTGGTCGAAGTGACCATGGTCGAGGAGGGCACGGTCGTCCGTCCGCCGCTACCGGCCGGTGAGTCCCAGGCGGGCCCGGACAACTGGTCGGCGCGTTATGATTTTCGCGGTGCCACCCTGCGCGACTTCTACCCCTTGCCGCATCTGCTTCAATTGCTGCTCGAAGTACCGGGGCTGCGCGGCAGTGGCGGCAACCTCTACAGCGTGCTGTGCGAGCTGTACACCAACGCGCTCGAACATGGTGTGCTGGCACTGGATTCCTCGCTCAAGCGCGATGCCGCCGGCTTTGCCGAGTACTATCGGTTGCGCGCCGAACGGCTCGACACCCTGCAGGATGGTTGCGTCAGCGTGGCTTTTGACGTAAGTCAGCGCCCGGGCGGTGGCTGCCTGACCTTGACGGTCGAGGACAGCGGCGCAGGCTTCGACCCGATGGCGGTGATGGGGCGACTGAGCGCGGCAAGCGGCTTCAGTGGCCGCGGCATGGGGCTGATCCGCGAACTCAGCGAGCGCTGTGAGTGGTCGCCTGACGGGCGTCGGGTCTGTGTGGAGTTTTCCTGGGCCACACAGGCATAATCCGTCTGCTTTCGCGTGCTACCTCAGGATGAGCCCGCGGTGGCAAACCGTCGTTCGAGGCTGGCCTGGAGTCTAGGGTGTCCGACAATCATCTGGATCGCGATGTACTGAACACCTTGCAGGACATCATGGAGGACGAGTATCCGGTGCTGCTGGATACCTTCGTGACCGACTCCGAAGAACGCCTGCGCCTCCTGCAAGACGCCCAGCAGGAGCAGGATGCCCAGGCCATGCGTCGTGCAGCGCACAGTTTCAAGGGCAGCTGCAGCAACATGGGCGCCAAGGTGTTGGCCGAATCCTGCCGGGATCTCGAAGAACTGGCGCGACGTGGGGAGCTGGCCGGGTCGGCGCAACTGGTCTCGCGTATCGAGCGCGAGTTCGCCATCGTGAGAATTCTGCTGAAGTCCGAGCGGCAGCGTTTCCCGACTCGCTAGCTTTTCTCGAATGTTGGCTCGACCCTTGCTTGGAGAGGGCGTACGTCATAATCCAAGCGGAGAGCATTCATGCCCGTTGCCCCTGATCTGTTGCTGACCCCGGCCCCGGCTGCCAAGCCAAAGGCCGCACCGGCAACCAATACGCAGAGCACCGCGCAACCGCGCAAGCAGGAGGCTTCTAGCTTCTCGCAGGTGTATGCCAAAGAGCGCCAGGCCAAGGCTACCGAACGCCAGGAAGATGCCGCGAAGTCGGCTCGCGACGGCAAGGCCGATCCCCAGGCGAGCGCCAGCGATCCGGCAACGGCCGCTGCCGCCGAGCCGGCGGTTGCCGATAGCGGCAAGGATTTGCCTGAAGAACCGATGCCGGAAGAGGGCAGCGTCGATCCCCTCATGCTGCTGGGCCTGTTCCAGCCAGAGCCGCAGGCCGAGGTGGTCGAAGCCGAGCCTGAGGCGCAGACCGCTGCCGTGGTTCCCACCAGCCTGATGAGCTCCGCCCCGGCAAGCATGACCGAGGCCAGCTTCGATCCGGAAATTGACGCGCTCAACCAGCAACCCGCCGTGCAATTGGCGCTCGAGGTAGGTGTCCAGGAGAAGGCCGCCGCGCAGTCGAGCGCCAACCCAGGCGGTGCAGCGGCGTCGGCATCGGCCAGCAGTGGCCAGGCGTTTGCCAGCGCCATGGCGGCCATGGGCATGAAGTCCACGGCGGTGGAGGGCGAAACGAGCGAGGTTACCCCGTTGCCGTCTTTCGAACTCAGCAGCGAGGCGCTCGAGGCGCTCAAGGAAAGTTCGGCCGGCACCGCGCCCGAGCAGTTCGTCAGCAAGCTCAGTGCGTTGAGCCAGGCGGTTGGCCAGCAGGCTTCTCAGGTTGGCCGCGTGGCTGTGGTGCCCGGTCAGCCAGTGGCCATGCAGCAGGCCGGCTGGAGTGAGGGCGTGGTGGACAAGGTGATGTGGATGTCCAGCCAGAACCTCAAGTCCGCGGAGATCCAGCTCGACCCGGCTGAGCTCGGACGCCTCGATGTGCGCATCAGCCTGAACCAGGATCAGACCCAGATCAGCTTCGCCAGCGCTCACCCAGGTGTACGCGAGGCGCTGGAAAGCCAGGTTCACCGCCTGCGCGAGATGTTCACCCAGCAGGGCATGAACCTGGCCGACGTCAACGTTTCCGATCAGTCCCAGGGCCGTGCCTGGCAGGGGCAGGAAGGCGATGGGCGTGGCCGTGGCAGCCGGATGGCGGATGAGGGTGGGGCTGGTGGCGAGAGCGAGGAGCGGGTGATCGGCAGCATCGAGATCCGCGACCCGGCCCAGGGCACTGGCCGCGGCATGGTCGACTATTACGCCTGACCTGCCGGGCTACACAGGTTCCGGAACGCAGTGGGGCCACCCCTATCGCCAGTTGCTGTTCTAGACTTCGAATCACCCCGCTCGGTATCACGAGCGGGGTGATTTGCTTTTTACGACACGTCTGCAGTCAGGCCAGGCAGTACGCTTTCGCGTAACATGACGTGCTCGGTGATTGCAGCCGCATCTATGAGCTGGCATAACACTTGCTCTTAACCCATTGAAAGCGGAGGGTTCTCCGCTCCGTGACGGATTTTTGGCATGGCAAAGAAGAACGCGCCACCCGCTGCTGCTGCCGAAGCGGGCAGCAAGCCGCCTGGCAAGCTAAAGCTCATCATCGTGATCGTGCTGGCACTGTTGCTGGCTGTCGGGGCATCGATCGGCGGCACCTGGTTCTTCCTGAGCAAGGACAGCGCCAAGCCCGAGGCCGAGCATGCCCAGGCCGAGAACGCCGCGCCGGTCAAGCAACCGGCGATCTATGAAGAGCTGACGCCCGCCTTCGTGGTCAACTTCACCCAGAATGGCCGGGCGCGCTACATGCAGGTCAGCGTGGCCTTGATGACCCGTGATCAGGCCGGTCTGGATGCGCTGAAGGTGAACATGCCAGTGTTGCGTAACAACCTGGTGATGCTGTTCTCCGGCCAGGACTTCGCCACCCTGATCACGCCGGTCGGCAAGGAAATGCTGCGCCAGCAGGCCACCGCCAGCGTGCAGCAGCTTGCCGAGAAGGAGACCGGCAAGGTGGTCGTCGAGCAGGTGCTGTTCACCAACCTCGTGTTGCAATAGGGCGGGAGTTCGCTAATGGCCGTACAAGACCTGCTGTCCCAGGACGAGATCGATGCGCTGTTGCACGGGGTCGATGATGGCCTGGTAGAAGCCGAGGAGTTCGTCGAACCCGGCAGCGTCAAGCAATATGACCTGACCAGCCAGGATCGCATCGTGCGCGGGCGCATGCCGACCCTGGAGATGATCAACGAGCGTTTCGCGCGCTACACGCGCATCAGCATGTTCAACCTGCTGCGCCGCTCTGCCGATGTGGCGGTCGGTGGCGTGCAGGTGATGAAGTTCGGCGAATATGTGCACTCGCTGTACGTGCCGACCAGCCTCAACCTGGTGAAGATGAAGCCACTGCGTGGCACCGGCCTGTTCATCCTCGATGCCAAGCTGGTGTTCAAGCTGGTCGACAACTTCTTTGGGGGCGATGGCCGCCACGCCAAGATCGAAGGCCGCGAATTCACCCCCACTGAACTGCGTGTTGTACGCATGGTGCTCGATCAGGCGTTCGTCGACTTGCGCGAAGCCTGGGCGGCGGTGATGGACATCAACTTCGAATACGTGGGCTCGGAGGTCAACCCGGCGCTGGCCAATATCGTCAGCCCCAGCGAGGTCATCGTGGTGTCGACCTTCCACATCGAGCTCGATGGCGGCGGCGGTGACCTGCACGTGACCATGCCTTACGCCATGATCGAGCCGATCCGTGAAATGCTCGACGCCGGTTTCCAGTCCGACGTCGACGATCAGGACGAACGCTGGGTCAAGGCCCTGCGCGAAGATATCCTCGACGTTAGTGTACCGCTGAGTGCCACCGTGGCGCGGCGCCAGCTCAAGGTGCGCGACATCCTGCACATGCAGCCCGGCGACGTGATTCCCGTCGAGTTGCCCGAGCACATGATCCTGCGCGCCAATGGTGTGCCGTCGTTCAAGGTCAAGCTCGGCTCGCACAAGGGCAATCTGTCGCTGCAGGTGCTCGACCCTCTGGATCGCCAGCACCGTTAGCCCCCATTATTTGCCGCGCCGCGCGCGGCCAAACCGATAAACGCCAGCCGAGGTTGAACGATGGCAGACGAGAACGAACAAACCAGCCCCGAGGAACAGGCGCTGGCCGACGAGTGGGCGGCTGCGCTGTCCGAGTCCGGCGATGCGGATGGGCAGGATGATATCGACGCGATGCTGGCCGCCAGCGCAGCCAGTCAGCCGTCGGCGCCCCGCGCTCCGATGGAAGAGTTCGGCACTACGCCCAAGGCCAACAATCCGGTCAGCCTGGAGGGGCCGAACCTCGATGTGATTCTCGACATCCCGGTATCCATCTCCATGGAAGTAGGCAATGCCGATATCACCATCCGTAACCTGCTGCAGCTCAACCAGGGTTCGGTAATCGAGCTCGACCGCCTGGCGGGCGAGCCACTCGACGTGTTGGTCAATGGCACCCTGATCGCCCACGGCGAAGTGGTGGTGGTCAACGAGAAGTTCGGCATTCGCCTGACCGACGTGATCAGTCCCAGCGAACGCATCAAGAAGCTGCGCTGACGCCATGAACAGACTCCTGCTCGCGCTGCTGGCGCTGCCGTGCTTCGTATTCGCCGCCGAACCGGCAGCCCAGGCGCCTGCCGCCAGCGGCGGTATCGCCGGGCAGCTGGCCCAACTGGTGATCGGCCTGCTGTTGGTGATCGGCCTGATCTTTCTGCTCGCCTGGATGATGCGCCGCGTGCAGCGTCTGGGGCCTAACAACGGCAAGGTGATCAAGATCGTTGCCAGCCAGGCACTGAGCCCGCGTGACCGCCTGGTGCTGGTGCAGGTGGGCAACGAGCAGATCCTGCTTGGCCTGACCCCGGGCCGCATCAACTCGCTGCATGTGATGGGCGAGCCGGTTCATCTACCCGATGCCGAGCCGGCTTCCACCGAGTTCTCCCAGCGCCTGATGGAACTGCTGGGCAAGGATCAGAAGGACAAGTCCTGATGCTGCGACTTCTGCTAGTGCTGGTATTCGCCCTGGGTGCCTCGCTGGCCTTCGCCCAGGAGCCGCCGTCGGTC
This sequence comes from Pseudomonas sp. URMO17WK12:I2, assembly GCF_003253735.1. Lineage (GTDB taxonomy): Bacteria > Pseudomonadota > Gammaproteobacteria > Pseudomonadales > Pseudomonadaceae > Aquipseudomonas. Next base: position 167,643 of record NZ_QKYW01000006.1, read on the forward strand.
AACCCGCTGATCCAGCAGGGCAACAACCCGTTGTCGATTCCGGCCATTACCCTGAGCACCGATGCCGAGGGGCAGCAGGAATACTCGGTCAGTCTGCAGATCCTGCTGATCATGACGGCGCTGAGTTTCATCCCGGCGTTCCTCATGCTGATGACCAGCTTCACGCGGATCATCATCGTGTTTTCCATCCTGCGTCAGGCCATGGGCCTGCAGCAGACGCCTTCCAACCAGATCCTCATCGGCCTGGCGCTGTTCCTCACCATGTTCATCATGGCGCCGGTCTTCGATCAGATTAACCGTGAGGCGCTGCAGCCTTATCTGAACCAGCAGTTACCGGCGCAGCAGGCGATCGAGCGAGCCGAAGTGCCGATCAAGAACTTCATGCTCGCGCAAACCCGCGAGAGCGATCTGGAGCTGTTCGTGCGCCTGTCCAAGCGTACCGATATCGCTACCCCGGAAGCGGCGCCGCTGACTATCCTGGTGCCGGCCTTCGTGACCTCTGAGCTCAAGACCGCGTTCCAGATCGGGTTCATGATCTTCATCCCGTTCCTGATCATCGACATGGTGGTGGCCAGTATTCTCATGGCCATGGGCATGATGATGCTCTCGCCGCTGATCATTTCGCTGCCTTTCAAGATCATGCTGTTCGTGCTGATCGACGGCTGGGCGCTGATCATGGGCACCCTGGCCAGCAGTTTCGGCACCCTGTAGCGAGGTTCACATGACCCCTGAAGTTGCTGTCGATCTATTCCGTGAGGGACTCTGGCTGATCTGCCTGATGGTCGGCCTGTTGGTCATGCCCAGCCTGCTGGTGGGCCTCGTGGTGGCGATGTTCCAGGCTGCCACGCAGATCAACGAACAGACCCTGAGCTTCCTGCCGCGCCTGCTGGTGATGCTGCTGACCCTGATCGTTGCCGGGCCGTGGATGGTCCAGCAACTGATGGAATACACGCAGAACCTGATCATGAACATTCCGCAGCTGATCGGCTGAGCCGATGTTCGAGCTCAGCGATGCGCAGATCGGCAGCTGGGTCAGCAGTTTCGTGCTGCCGCTGTTTCGCATTGCCGCCTTGCTGATGGTGATGCCCATCGTCGGCACCCAGCTGGTGCCGACCCGGGTGCGCCTGTACCTGGCGCTGGCCATCAGCGTGGTGCTGGTGCCCACCTTGCCGCCGATGCCGCTGGTCGATTCGATCAGCCTGCAGGCCTTCATGCTGATCGCCCAGGAGATTCTCATCGGCGTGATGCTCGGCTTCGTGCTGCAGTTGTTCTTCCACATCTTCGTGGTCGCCGGGCAGATCCTGGCGATGCAGATGGGCCTGGGGTTCGCCTCCATGGTCGATCCGGCCAACGGCATTTCCGTGCCCGTGATCGCCCAGTACTTCACCATGCTGGTGACCTTGCTGTTTCTGGCCATGAACGGGCACCTGGTGGTGTTCGAGGTGCTGGCCGAAAGTTTCGTGACCCTGCCGCCGGGCTCCGGCCTGCAGGTCGAGCATTACTGGGAGATCGCCAACAAGCTCGGCTGGGTGATGGGTGCGGCGCTGATCATGGTGTTGCCGGCGGTCACCGCGCTCCTGGTGGTGAATATCGCCTTTGGCGTGATGACCCGCGCGGCGCCCCAGCTGAACATTTTCTCCATCGGTTTTCCGCTGACCCTGGTGCTGGGCATGGTGATCGTGTGGATTTCCATGGCTGACATCCTGGCCCACTATCAGGAACTCGCCTCCGAGGCGCTGATCATGTTGCGTGAACTGGCGAGGGCTGGCTGATGGCCGAGTCGGAAAGCGGTGCCGACAAGAGCGAGGAACCCACGGAGAAACGCCGCCGGGAATCGCGTGAGAAGGGCCAGATCGCCCGCTCTAAAGAGCTCAATACCCTTGCTGTGATGCTGGCGGGCACGGGTGGATTGCTGGCCACCGGCGGTTCGATCGGCAACGCCATGCTGGAGATCATGCGCGGCAACTTCTCTCTGCCGCGCGAGGTGTTGATGGACGAGCGCAGCATGGCCCTGTGGCTGGCTGCCTCCGGGCAGTTGGCGCTCGAGGCGCTGATGCCGCTGCTGATCGTACTGCTGGTGATGTCCATCGTCGGCCCCATTGCTCTGGGCGGCTGGTTGTTTTCCGCCAAGGCGATGGCCCCCAAGTTCAGCCGCATGAACCCGCTCTCCGGGCTCAAGCGCATGTTCTCGATGAAGGCGCTGATCGAGCTGGTAAAGGCCCTGGCAAAATTCATCGTCATCCTGCTGGTGGCGCTGGTGGTGCTGTCGAAGGACCGCGCCGATCTGTTGGCGATCGCCAATGAGCCGATCGAGTCGGCCATCATGCATTCGGCGCAGGTCGTCGGCTGGAGCGCGTTGTGGATGTCCCTCGGGTTGATCTTCATCGCCGCCGTGGATGTGCCGTTCCAGCTCTGGGACAACAAGCAGAAGCTGATGATGACCAAGCAGGAGGTCAGGGACGAATACAAGGACAGCGAGGGCAAGCCGGAGGTCAAGCAGCGCATTCGCCAGCTGCAGCACGAGATGACCCAGCGGCGCATGATGCAGGCGGTGCCCCAGGCCGACGTGGTGATCACCAACCCGACGCACTTCGCTGTCGCCCTGAAATATGACCCCGAGGCAGGGCAGGCGCCGATGCTGCTGGCCAAGGGCAGCGACTTCACCGCGCTGAAGATTCGCGAAATCGCCACTGAGCACAACGTGCTGTTGCTGGAGTCTCCCGCCCTGGCGCGCTCGATCTACCACACCACCGAGCTCGACCAGGAAATTCCCGCCGGCTTGTATCTCGCTGTGGCCCAGGTGCTGGCGTACGTCTACCAGATTCGTCAGTACCAGGCGGGCAAGGGCAAGCGACCGGCGCCGCTGAAGGATCTGCCCATTCCGCCTGACCTGCGTCGCGACCAGTAAGCGCTGCAGCCTGCCCGGCAGGCTGCAGCCGATTGGCCTAGTTGATTACGCCGCAGGCGACGCGTGCGCCACCGCCACCCAGGGGCTTGGGATGGTCGGCGTGGTTGTCGCCACCGGCGTGAACCATCAGCGACAGGTTTTTGAGCTCGTCCACGCTCTTGATGCGCGGTGCCAGCACCGGCTGGTTGGCCTTGCCGTCGGCGGTCACCAGCAGGGCGGGCAGGTCGCCCAGGTGGCCCTCGCCCCAGGGCAGGCCGTGCTTGCCGGTGTTCTTCGGGTCCCAGTGACCGCCAGCGGCTTCGGCAGCGGATGGTTTGCCATCCTTGGGCGCCGGATCGCAGCTGGGTTTGCCGTGTACATGGAAACCATGCACCCCGGGCTCCAGGTCATGGAGCTCGGGGGTGAACACCACGCCATAAGGGCTCTGGCTGATTACCACCTTGCCAACCGAGCTGCCAACGCCGTTGGCATCCACAGCGTTGAGTTCGACGGTCTTGTCGGCGGCATGCAGGCCGGCCGCGCAGCAACTGGCCAATGCGGCCATCATCCAACGTTTCATGGTGCTCTCCTTGGTGGAATCGTCTTTGGGTGAAGCCATTGCTCACAGGCTGTGACTGGCCTTTGCCTGAGGGGTTCGTGTTTTTCGTCTCGTGGCTACTTGGGGCAGAGCTTCCGCGTGCATGTGACAGCGCTCTGTAGCGCGGCTTTCGAAGAGTTGGAAAGGTTCTTGCAATACCGGCTGTAGAGACGTTCTGAACGTCAAAAGATTGAATCAGCCGGGGTACCCACGTGGCACTAGATCGCGCACAAATGATTGGCGACGTTCGCAGCAACCTTTCGGGGCTGCGCAACGGCAATCTCGGTATTCCGCTGTTGCTGCTGGTCATGCTCGCCATGGTCATGCTGCCGATCCCACCGTTTTTGCTCGACGTGCTGTTCACTTTCAGCATCGCGCTGTCGATCGTCGTGTTGCTGGTGGCGATCTACGCCCTGCGGCCGCTCGACTTCGCGGTATTCCCGACCATCCTGCTGGCTGCGACCCTGCTGCGCCTGGCGCTCAACGTCGCTTCCACGCGGGTCGTGCTGCTGCACGGCCAGGATGGCCATGACGCTGCGGGCAAGGTGATCCAGGCCTTTGGTGAGGTGGTGATCGGCGGCAACTATGTGGTGGGTATCGTGGTGTTCGCGATCCTCATGATCATCAACTTCGTGGTGGTCACCAAGGGTGCCGGGCGTATTTCCGAGGTGAGCGCGCGCTTCACCCTGGACGCCATGCCCGGCAAGCAGATGGCCATCGACGCCGACCTCAATGCCGGCCTCATCGATCAGGTCGAAGCCAAGAAGCGCCGTACCGAAGTCGCCCAGGAGGCCGACTTCTACGGCTCCATGGATGGTGCCAGCAAGTTCGTGCGCGGCGACGCCGTCGCCGGCCTGCTGATCCTGTTCATCAACCTCATCGGCGGCATGGCCATCGGCATGCTGCAGCACGGCCTGAGCTTCGGCGACGCCGGGCGTATCTACACCCTGCTGACCATCGGTGACGGCCTGGTGGCGCAGATCCCGTCGCTGCTGCTGTCCACTGCCGCAGCGATCATGGTGACCCGCGTTTCCAGCTCCGAAGACATGGGTGCCCAGGTCAACCGTCAGATGTTCGCCTCGCCGCGTGCGCTGGCCGTATCGGCAGCGATCATGATTGCCATGGGCCTGGTGCCCGGCATGCCACATATGTCGTTCATCAGCCTCGGCCTGGTGGCTGCCGGCGCGGCCTACTGGATCGCCAACAAGCAGCGCAAGACCAAGGAAGCCGAAGTCATCGAAGTGCAGCGCCAGCAGGAGCTGTTGCCCGCCCAGCGCGCCCAGGAGGTCAAGGAACTGGGCTGGGATGACGTGATGCCGGTGGACATGGTCGGCCTGGAGGTGGGCTACCGGCTGATTCCGCTGGTCGATCGCAACCAGGGTGGCCAGCTGTTGGCGCGGATCAAGGGTGTGCGCAAGAAGCTCTCCCAGGAGATGGGGTTTCTGATGCCCTCGGTGCATATCCGCGACAACCTGGACCTGCAGCCCAACGCCTATCGCCTGACCCTGATGGGGGTCAGCGTCGCCGAGGCCGAGGTGTATCCGGATCGCGAACTGGCGATCAACCCCGGTCAGGTATTCGGGACCCTCAATGGGGTGGCCGCCAGAGATCCGGCGTTTGGCCTGGAGGCGGTGTGGATCGACCCGGGCCAGCGCGACCAGGCGCAGTCACTCGGTTACACGGTGGTGGACGCCAGCACCGTGGTGGCCACCCACCTCAACCAGATTCTGCACAAGCATGCCCACGAGCTGCTGGGCCATGAAGAAGTCCAGCAATTGATGCAATTGCTGGCGAAAAGCTCGCCGAAACTGGCCGAGGAGCTGGTGCCTGGTCTGATTTCCCTGTCGACCCTGCTCAAGGTGTTGCAGGCGCTGCTGCAGGAGCAGGTGCCGGTACGTGACATCCGGACCATCGCCGAAGCCATCGCCAATGTCGCGCCACGGAGTCAAGATCCCGCCGCGATGGTCTCTGCGGTACGGGTCGCGTTGTCCCGCGCCATCGTGCAAAACATCGTGGGACTAGAGCCGGAGCTGCCTGTGATCACCCTTGAGCCAAGGTTGGAACAGATATTGCTAAACAGTCTTCAGAAGGCCGGTCAGGGCTCAGAGGATGGCATCCTCCTGGAACCTGGCATGGCCGAGAAGCTGCAACGTTCCCTGGTGGAAGCAGCGCAGCGTCAGGAGATGCTTGGCAAGCCGGTGATTCTGCTGGCAGCCGGGCCGGTTCGGGGAATGCTCTCGCGTTTCGCCCGGTTGGCCGTCCCGAGCATGCATGTCCTGGCGTACCAGGAAATTCCGGACAACAAGCAGGTCACCATCGTTGCGACGGTGGGGCAGAACTAATCGAGGGTACGGGCCATGCAGGTCAAACGCTTTTTCGCTGCCGATATGCGCCAAGCCATGAAGCTGGTTCGTGATGAGCTGGGCGCCGATGCGACCATCATCGCCAACCGCCGCGTGGCCGGTGGTGTGGAGTTGACGGCCGCGCTCGATTATCAGGCCCCGCCGGTACCGGCGCGGCAGGCCAACCCGGCGCTGGAAGCCGAGCTGCGCAAGACGCAGGCGAAGATCGCTTCGGCCCACGCCGAATTGTCGACGCGCAGCCAGCTAGATGCCGGCAAGGATCGTCAGCTGTTTGGCGCGGCGCCTGCCACGCCGTCGGCCGACACCCTGGATGCCGTGCTGCAGCGCCAGCAGCAGAAGCCGGCTGCCGCGGCAGTCGACCAGTCGGCGCTGGACTCCATGCGTTCCGAACTGCATGGCCTGCGCGAATTGATTGAAATGCAGATGGGCTGCATGGCCTGGGGGCAGATGCAGGCCCGTCGTCCGCAGCAGGCCACCTTGTGGCGCCGCCTGCAGCGCATGGGGCTGCCGGCCGAGCTGTCTCGCACGTTGCTCGAACGCGTGGCGTCGATTGCCGATCAGCGCCAGGCCTGGCGCATGGTGCTGGCCTACCTGGCGCGGTCGATCCAGACCCCCGAGCAGGAGCCGATGGAAGAGGGCGGCGTGATCGCTCTGGTCGGCCCGGCTGGCATGGGCAAGACCACCACCCTGGCCAAGCTGGCCGCTCGCTATGTACTCAAGTATGGCGCCGCCAGCATCGCTCTGGTGAGCATGGACAGCTACCGCATCGGTGCTCAGGAACAGCTCAAGACCCTGGGACGGATCCTTGGCGTTTCGGTGACCCAGGTCGACCCCGGGCAGTCGCTGACCCAGGCCCTGGCGCCGCTGGCCCGCAAACGCGTGGTGTTGATCGACACGGCTGGCCTGCCTGCCAACGATCCGGCACTGCGCATGCAGCTGGAGGCGCTGGCCAGTCGTGGCGTCAACTCCCGCAATTACCTGGTGCTGGCCGCTACCAGCCAGGCGCAGGTGCTCAAGGCGGCGTATCACAGCTACAAGCGTTGTGGGCTGGCCGGCTGCATTCTGAGTAAACTGGACGAAGCCGCCAGCATGGGTGAGGTATTGGGGCTGGCTATAGGCCACCGTCTGCCGGTAGCCTACCTGGCAGATGGCCCGCGCATTCCGGATGACGTGCACGTGCCGCGTAGTCACCAACTGGTCAGTCGCGCCGTTGGCCTGCAGTCTCCTGATGAGCCGAGCGAGGATACGATGGCCGATATGTTCGCGGGTCTGTATCAGAACCCGGCCAGGCAGGCCGGTTGAACGGGTTGAGTGTGGCGAAGCGCTGGTCGTGGTCGCCGCGACAGCGCACAATGCCCTCAGGGCTCACAGTGAAGTTAGATAAGGTGTGTAGATAACATGGGTATGCATCCCGTACAGGTGATCGCGGTGACTGGCGGCAAGGGCGGCGTTGGCAAGACCAATGTGTCGGTGAATTTGTCACTGGCACTCGCCGATCTCGGTCGACGCGTCATGCTCATGGATGCCGACCTGGGCCTGGCCAACGTCGACGTGCTGCTCGGGTTGACCGCCAAGCGCACCCTGGCCGACGTCATCGACGGCGAGTGTGACCTGCGTGACGTGGTACTGCAGGGGCCCGGCGGCATTCGTATCGTGCCCGCTGCCTCGGGCACCCAGAGCATGGTACAGCTCACGCCCATGCAGCATGCCGGCCTTATCCAGGCCTTCAGCGACATCAGCGAAAACCTCGACGTGCTGATCGTCGATACCGCTGCTGGCATCGGCGATTCGGTGGTCAGCTTCGTGCGCGCCGCCCAGGAAGTGCTGGTGGTGGTGTGCGACGAGCCGACTTCCATCACCGATGCCTACGCGCTGATCAAGCTGCTCAATCGCGACCACGGCATGAATCGTTTCCGGGTGCTCGCCAATATGGCGCACAGCCCCCAGGAAGGTCGCAATCTGTTTGCTAAGCTGACCAAGGTGACCGACCGTTTTCTGGATGTCGCGCTGCAGTATGTCGGTGCGGTGCCCTACGACGAATCGGTTCGCAAGGCCGTACAGAAACAACGTGCGGTGTATGAGGCGTTCCCTCGTTCGAAGTGCGCGCTGGCGTTCAAGGCGATTGCCCAGAAGGTCGATGCATGGCCGCTGCCGGCCAACCCGCGTGGTCATCTGGAGTTTTTCGTGGAGCGCCTGGTGCAACAACCGACTGCAGACACGGCTGTATGACGACAGCCTCTGGACTCCGAATGTACAGCAAGGCAACAGCACGAGATTCACAGCATCAACTGATCGAGCGCCACGCGCCGCTGGTAAAACGTATCGCCTACCACTTGTTGGCCCGCCTGCCGGCCAACGTGCAGGTCGACGATCTGATCCAGGCCGGCATGATCGGCTTGCTCGAGGCCTCGCGTAAGTACGATGCCGGCAAGGGCGCCAGTTTCGAGACCTTTGCCGGTATTCGTATTCGCGGCGCGATGCTCGATGAAGTGCGCAAGGGCGACTGGGCACCACGTTCGGTGCACCGCAACAGCCGCATGGTCAGCGACGCGATACGAAAAATTGAGGCCAGAACCGGTCGTGACGCTAAAGATCACGAGGTTGCTGCCGAACTCCAATTGAGTCTCGAAGATTACTACGGCATTCTTGGCGACACTTTGGGCAGCCGCCTGTTCAGTTTCGACGACCTCTTGCAGGAAGGCGAAAACGGCGGCCTGCAGGAAGACACGAGTTCCCTGCATCACGGGCCGTCGCATGAACTGGAAGACGATCGTTTCCAGGCCGCGCTGGCCGATGCCATCAGTAACCTGCCGGAGCGTGAGCGTCTGGTGTTGTCGCTGTATTACGACGAGGAATTGAATCTCAAGGAAATCGGCGAGGTACTGGGGGTTAGTGAGTCGCGGGTCAGCCAACTGCACAGTCAGTGTGCCGCGCGTTTACGGGCGCGGTTGGGAGAGTGGCGCGCATAGGAAATTGGTCACGGGCTGGAGTTGTTCGAGCCCGTGAACGGGTTGCAGGATTAGCAGGGCGCTGGATACACAGTGAACGTAGCAAAGCCGAGCGCAATGGTTTGCGGCGTTCAGCCAGGCCGGTTTCACGATTAATAAGCGCTGCACGGTGTTGCAGGCGTTTTAGGACTGTACGGAGGTCGACTTGGACAAGAATATGAAAATCCTCATCGTCGATGATTTCTCGACGATGCGACGGATCATCAAGAACCTCTTGCGTGATCTGGGGTTCACCAACACGGCAGAGGCTGACGATGGCGTTACGGCGTTGCCGATGCTGCAGAGTGGCAGCTTCGATTTTCTGGTAACCGACTGGAACATGCCGGGCATGACGGGCATCGACCTGCTGCGCGCCGTACGTGCCGATGAGCGACTCAAGCAGTTGCCGGTGCTGATGGTCACCGCAGAAGCCAAGCGTGATCAGATCATCGAGGCTGCACAAGCCGGTGTGAATGGCTACGTAGTCAAGCCATTCACTGCTCAGGTGCTCAAGGAAAAGATTGAAAAAATCTTCGAGCGAGTTAACGGCTGATGTCCGCCCGAGGTTGTTATGGAACATGATGATTCTAAGGATGTTGACCTCGAGTCGACCCTGAAAAGTAATGCCCGCCAACTGGTCGATAGCCTCGAACAAGGCAACTTTGGCGAAGCCGTACAGCTGATCAATGAATTGAACAAGGCGCGCGACCGGGGGCTTTATCTCGAAGTCGGCAAGCTCACCCGTGAGCTGCACAATGCGATTGTCAATTTTCAGCTCGACCCCCGGGTTCCCCACGCCAATGAAGTCTCGCAGATCGCCGACGCGACCGAGCGCCTGAACTACGTGGTGACCATGACCGAGCGTGCGGCCAACCGCACCATGGACCTGGTCGAGCAGAGTGCGCCGCTGGTCAACGATCTGAGCAGTGAGGCCGATTCGCTCGCCGAGGATTGGGGCCGCTTCATGCGTCGCGAAATGAGCGCCGAAGCGTTCCGTGAGCTTGCCAAGCGCATCGAGCTGTTTCTGGCGCGCAGCCAGCGCGACACCGGCAAGTTGTCGGGGCATCTCAACGACATTCTGCTGGCGCAGGATTACCAGGACCTGACCGGTCAGGTGATCAAACGCGTCACGCAGTTGGTGACCGAAGTCGAGAGCAATCTCCTGAAGCTGGTGTTGATGGCCAGTCAGGTCGATCGCTTCGCGGGTATCGATCACAATCACGAAGAGCTGCGTGCCGAGCAGAACAAAGAAAAAAATCCGTCCCGCGGTGAAGGTCCGCAGATTCATGCCGATAAGCGTGATGATGTCGCCTCGAACCAAGACGACGTCGACGATTTGCTGTCCAGTCTGGGTTTTTAGGAGCACGTCATATGAGCTTCGGCGCCGATGAAGAAATCCTCCAGGATTTCCTGGTAGAGGCCGGCGAAATTCTCGAGCAATTGTCCGAGCAGTTGGTGGAGCTGGAAAGCCGCCCGGATGATATGAACCTGCTCAATGCGATTTTCCGAGGGTTTCACACGGTAAAAGGCGGTGCCGGCTTCCTGCAGCTCAATGAGCTGGTGGAGTGCTGCCATATTGCCGAGAACGTGTTCGACATCCTGCGCAAGGGTGAGCGTCGTGTGGACGCCGAACTGATGGACGTGGTGCTCGAAGCACTGGACGCCGTCAACGGCATGTTCACCGAAGTGCGTGAACGCGTGGAACTGACGCCAGCCTCGCCAGCGCTGCTGGCAGCCCTGGCGCGTCTGGCCGAGCCGGGTGGCGCCGAGCCGCAAGCTGCGCCTGTAGCGCTGGCCGAGCCGGAACCTGTGGCTGCAGAACCCGTGGCGGCAGCGGTCGAGCCTTCAGCAGATATCTCTGACAGCGAATTCGAGCAATTGCTCGATGCCCTGGGCGACGAAACACCTGCGCCGGCCAATACCTCGGCTGACGAAATCACCGATGACGAGTTCGAGTCATTGCTCGACCAGCTGCATGGCAAGGGTCAGTTCGCTGCGCCGACTGCTACAGCAGTGGCAACGCCGCCGGCTCAGGAGCCCGTGGCTGCGCCAGCCCAGGGCGATGAGATCACCGACGACGAATTCGAAGCGCTGCTCGATCAACTGCATGGCAAAGGTCAGTTCGTCGCGCCTGCCGTCACGCCGGCTGCGGCAGCAGCGGTGGAGCCCGCACCTGCGGCAACACCGGGCGATAATATTACCGACGACGAATTCGAAGCGCTGCTCGATCAGCTGCATGGCAAAGGCCAGTTCGTTGCGCCTGCCGTAGCAGCGGCCGCTGCACCGGCTGCCAAGCCGGCTGCTGCAGAGCCTGCCAAGGCTGCGGCGCCTGCTGCCAAGGCTGAACCGGCCAAGGCGGCACCTGCAGCCAAGCCCGAGCCAAGCAAGGCAGCTCCCGCAGCCGTCAAGGCAGAGGCCAGCAAGCCCGCGCCTGCACCGGCAGCGGCCGCCGCGCCGGCCAGCGAGGCGGAAACCACGGTTCGCGTCGATACCGCTCGCCTGGACGAGATCATGAACATGGTTGGTGAGCTGGTGCTGGTGCGTAACCGCCTGGTACGCCTGGGGCTCAACAGTGGCGACGAGGCCATGTCCAAGGCGGTGTCGAACCTCGACGTGGTTACGGCCGATCTGCAGACCTCGGTCATGAAGACCCGCATGCAGCCGATCAAGAAGGTCTTCGGGCGCTTCCCGCGCTTGGTTCGTGACCTGGCTCGTCAGCTCAAGAAAGAGATCAACCTCGAACTGGTCGGTGAAGAAACCGACCTGGACAAGAACCTGGTCGAGGCCCTGGCCGATCCGCTGGTGCACTTGGTGCGTAACGCCGTCGACCACGGTGTGGAAAGCCCTGATGAGCGCGAGGCGGCCGGCAAGTCGCGTACCGGGCGCGTGGTGCTGTCCGCCGAGCAGGAAGGCGACCACATCCTGCTGATGATCACCGATGACGGCAAGGGCATGGACGCCGACGTACTGCGCAGCAAGGCCGTGGAAAAGGGCCTGCTGGACAAGGACGCCGCCGATCGCCTGACCGATCTGGAATGCTACAACCTGATCTTCGCACCGGGCTTCTCGACCAAGACCGAGATTTCCGACGTATCCGGCCGCGGCGTCGGCATGGACGTGGTGAAGACCAAGATTTCCCAGCTCAACGGCACGGTCAACGTGTTCTCGCAGAAGGGCCAGGGCTCGAAGATCGTCATCAAGGTACCGCTGACCCTGGCGATCATGCCGACGCTGATGGTGATGCTGGGCAACCAGGCATTCGCCTTCCCGCTGGTCAACGTGAACGAGATCTTCCACCTCGACCTGTCGCGTACCAATGTGGTCGATGGCCAGGAAGTGGTGATCGTGCGCGACAAGGCGCTACCGCTGTTCTACCTCAAGCGCTGGCTGGTCAGCAAAGCTGCCCATGTGGAGCAGGGCGAAGGACATGTGGTGATTCTCACCGTGGGCAATCAGCGTATCGGCTTCGTGGTCGACCAGCTGGTCGGCCAGGAAGAGGTGGTGATCAAGCCACTGGGCAAGATGCTGCAGGGCACGCCCGGCATGTCCGGCGCGACCATCACCGGTGATGGCCGCATTGCGCTGATTCTCGATGTACCGAGCATGCTCAAGCGCTACGCACGGCGTCTCTGATCGTCCGCGGCACGGTGACGGCCGTGCCGCTTAGGAGTGTTTATGGTTGTCAAGGTACTGGTAGTCGATGACTCCGGTTTTTTCCGGCGCAGAGTTTCGGAGATTCTCTCCTCGGACCCCAACATCACCGTGGTCGGTACGGCCACCAACGGACGTGAGGCCATCGATCAGGCTCTGGCATTGAAGCCGGACGTGATCACCATGGATTACGAGATGCCGCTCATGGATGGCATCACCTCCGTGCGCAACATCATGCAGCGCTGCCCCACGCCGGTTCTGATGTTCTCCTCGCTCACCCACGAAGGCGCCCGGGTCACCCTGGATGCGCTGGATGCCGGTGCGGTGGACTTTCTGCCGAAGAACTTCGAAGACATCTCGCGCAACCCGGAGAAGGTCAAGCAGTTGCTGTGCGAGAAGGTCCACAGCATCTCGCGCAGCAACCGCCGGGGGTTCGGCACGGCGTCCCTGACGCCGCCTGCCGGCGGTAGTTCGAGCCGACCGGCCAGCGCCCCGAGCACGCCCGTACCGGCGGCACGGTCGCAGCCAAGCGTCAGCCAACCTCCGGTCGAGCGGCATGCTGCTCCCAGTGCGACGCCCAAGCGCAAGGCCTACAAGCTGGTAGCGATCGGCACCTCGACGGGCGGCCCGGTTGCCCTGCAGCGCGTGCTGACACAGCTGCCAGCCAATTTTCCGACGCCCATCGTGCTGATCCAGCATATGCCGGCAGCCTTCACCAAGGCCTTCGCCGAGCGCCTGGACAAACTGTGCAAGATCAACGTCAAGGAAGCCGAGGACGGCGACATCCTGCGCCCCGGCCTGGCCATCCTGGCGCCGGGCGGCAAGCAGATGATGATCGACGGCCGCGGCACGATTCGCATCCTGCCCGGTGACGAGCGTCTGAACTACAAGCCCTGCGTGGACATCACCTTCGGTTCGGCGGCCAAGTCGTACAACGACAAGGTACTGGCCGTGGTGTTGACCGGCATGGGCGCAGACGGCCGTGAGGGTGCGCGTCTGCTCAAGCAGGGCGGCAGCCAGATCTGGGCTCAGGATGAAGCCAGCTGCGTGATCTACGGCATGCCCATGGCCATCGTCAAGGCCAACCTGGCTGACGCGGTCTATCCCCTCGATGATATCGGTCGCCATCTGGTCGAGGCCTGCCTCTGATGGATGTGCTGAGCCTGATCGGCGTCATTCTGGCGTTCGTCGCGATTCTTGGCGGCAATTACCTGGAAGGCGGTCATGTCTCGGCACTGCTCAACGGCCCGGCGGCGCTGATCGTGATCGGCGGCACTCTGGGTGCGGCGTTGCTGCAGACGCCCGTGGCGGTGTTCAAGCGCGCGGTGAGCATCCTGCGCTGGATTTTCGTGCCGCCGCAGATCGACCTGCCAGGCGGTATCGACCGCGTGGTGAACTGGAGCATGACCGCGCGCAAGGAAGGCCTGCTGGGTCTGGAGGCGGTCGCCGATGGCGAGCCCGACGCCTATGCTCGCAAGGGTCTGCAACTGCTGGTCGACGGCGCCGAGCCGGAAGCCATTCGCAGCATTCTCGAGGTGGATCTCTACACCCAGGAAAGCCGTGACATCCAGGCCGCCAAGTTCTTCGAATGCATGGGCGGCTACGCACCGACCATCGGCATCATCGGCGCGGTCATGGGGCTGATCCACGTGATGGGCAACCTGGCCGACCCCAGCCTGCTCGGTAGCGGTATTGCCGTGGCGTTCGTCGCCACCATCTACGGCGTGGCCATCGCCAACCTGCTGCTGCTGCCGATCGGCAACAAGCTGAAATCAGTGGCCCTGCGCCAGTCGGCGTACCGGGAGATGCTCCTGGAAGGCATCCTGTCCATTGGCGAGGGCGAAAACCCGCGGTCCATCGAGCTGAAGCTGCAAGGCTTCATGAGCTGATCATGGCCCGCCGACGCCACCACGAAGAACACGAGAACCACGAGCGCTGGCTGGTTTCCTACGCCGATTTCATCACCCTGCTGTTCGCCTTCTTCGTGGTGATGTATTCGATTTCCTCGATCAACGAAGGCAAGTACAAGATCCTTTCGGAGAGCCTGACCGGCGTCTTCAACCAGCCGGATCGTTCGATCAAGCCCATTCCGGTTGGTGACGAGCGCCCGCGAACCACCGAGCCGGATCGTTCGATGGTCGACGAGTCGGCTTCGCAGCAGATCGCGGCGTCCACCCTGCAGAACATCGCCGACAGCATTCGCGATGCCTTCGGCGGCCTGCTGCAAAGCGATCAGCTGAAGGTGCGTGGCAATGAGCTGTGGATCGAGATCGAGTTGAGTTCCGGGCTGTTGTTTCCCAGTGGTGACGCACTGCCGAACGACGAGGCCTTCGAGATCATCGAGAAGATCGCCAAGATCCTGGCGCCTTATGGCAACCCGGTGCACGTCGAGGGGTTCACCGACAACCAGCCGATCAAGACCGCCCAGTACCCCACCAACTGGGAGCTGTCCGCAGCGCGCGCGGCCAGCATCGTGCGCATGCTGGCCATGGATGGCGTCGATCCGTCGCGCCTGGCCGCCGTGGGTTACGGCGAGTTCCAGCCAGTGGCCGATAACGCCACGGCTGAGGGCAGGGCGCGTAACCGCCGGGTGGTGCTGGTGGTCTCGCGCAATCTCGATGTACGGCGTAGTGTGAGTGGTGTGGGAAGCGCCAATGCGCAGCCTGATGCAGCGCTGCAACGCGCTGGCACGCAACCTGCTACAGGGCCTGCAGCGCCGGCGTCCGCCAACGATGCCGTCAATTCCCCGTCGCCAGTCCCTGAAATGGACAAGTAGTCTCGGCCAGGCCTAGCCTTTCCCCGGGAGGATGAAGATTATGAGAGTGTGGGCTGTATCGAATCAGAAAGGCGGCGTGGGCAAGACCACTTCCACTATCGCACTGGCGGGCCTGTTGGCCGATGCCGGCAAGCGCGTAGTGGTGGTCGACCTCGATCCCCATGGCTCGATGACCAGCTACTTCGGTCACGACCCGGATACCCTGGAGAACAGCAATTTCGACCTGTTCCAGCATCAGGGCAACGTGCCCGAGGGCTTGCCGAAACAGCTGTTGCTGCCTACCAGCCACGAACATATTTCCTTGTTGCCGTCGAGCACCGCGCTGGCCACCCTGGAGCGTCAGTCGCCGGGGCAGAGCGGCCTGGGCCTGGTGATTGCCAAGAGCCTGGCGCAGCTGTGGCAGGACTTCGATTATGCGCTGATCGACAGCCCGCCATTGCTCGGCGTATTGATGGTCAATGCCCTGGCCGCCAGCCAACAACTGGTGATTCCGGTGCAGACCGAGTTCCTGGCGGTCAAGGGGCTGGAGCGCATGGTCAACACCCTGCGCATGATCAATCGCTCACGCAAGCAGGCGCTGCCCTACACCATCGTGCCGACCCTGTTCGACCGCCGCACCCAGGCGTCGATGTCGACCCTGCGCCTGCTCAAGCATACTTACCCCGAGCAACTCTGGCAGGCCTACATTCCGGTCGATACCCGTCTTCGTGACGCCAGCCGGGCAGGGCTGACGCCTTCGCAGTTCGATGGCAACAGCCGTGGCACCATCGCGTACCGTGCGCTGCTCAAGCATTTGCTGGCGCAGCAGCCCGCGTCCCAGGTGGCCTGATCATGGCGGTCGAATATTCTGCGCGAACCGGCTCAAGTCTGCCGCACCAGCGGCCGATAGCTCATACAGAACTCTTCTGCAGGTTGCCTTCATGAGTCGCTCCACTGCTACCGCAAATCGCCCCCAACTGGCGCTGCAGTCCTACCTCGATGGGCTGCTGCAGGACGCCTCGATAGAACTCGAGCAAACGCTCCAGGAGAGCACCCTGGACGACTTCGAGGCCGCGGTGCTCGAAGAGCAGGTGCGCGATGCGCAGCTGGCGCCGCGCGCCGAAGCGCCTGCGCTGAGCCTGGTGCAGGCGGCAACTGCTGAGGTGGTAAAAGAGCCGTTGGCCGCGGTAGCCGTACCGGCCATCGTCGAGCCGATTCCCATGCCGCTGGTTGTCGAGCCGGTCGCCGAGGTGCATCGCCCGGCGCCGCAGATTTTCCTGACCCAGCCCGACGGGCGCCCGGCGTGGGCCGAAGAGCCCTTCGAGTGCCTGTTGTTCGATGTGGCGGGCCTGACCCTTGCCGTACCGTTGGTCTGCCTGGGCTCGATTTACCCGCTGGCCGGCCAGGACCTGACACCTTTGTTTGGCCAACCGGACTGGTTTCTGGGCATACTGCCATCACAGTCCGGCAACCTGAAGGTGCTCGACACCGCGCGCTGGGTCATGCCGGATCGTTACCGGGATGATTTCAAGCAGGGGCTGCAGTACGTGATTTCCGTACAGGGCTACGAGTGGGGATTGGCGGTTCATCAGGTCAGCCGCTCGATTCGCCTCAACCCGGATGAAATCAAATGGCGCAGCCAACGCTCTCAACGACCTTGGCTGGCCGGTACCGTGATCGAACACATGTGCGCGCTGCTGGATGTCGCCGCGTTGGCCGAACTGATCGCCAGCGGTGCCGCCAAGCGCATGCACAACGGACAGATACACTGATAATGTTCGTACGCGCTACAGCGTGCGATCACCTGAATAGCGGGACTCCCGCGCACCGCAACGCGCGGTCAATGACGAGGCTAGGCCATGAAGAAAAGCTCTGCACAAGGCGCTGAAGATCCGATCCTGCAGTGGGTCACGTTCCGTCTGGATAACGAAACCTACGGCATCAACGTGATGCAGGTGCAGGAAGTGCTGCGTTACACCGAGATCGCCCCGGTACCGGGCGCGCCGAGCTACGTGCTGGGGATCATCAACCTGCGCGGCAACGTGGTCACCGTGATCGATACGCGCCAGCGTTTCGGCCTGGATTCGTCTGACGTTACCGACAACACCCGTATCGTCATCATCGAGGCTGACAAGCAGGTTGTAGGTATTCTGGTCGATAGCGTCGCCGAAGTGGTTTACCTGCGTCAGTCCGAAGTGGAAACCGCACCGAACGTGGGTAACGACGAGTCGGCCAAGTTCATCCAGGGCGTGTGCAACAAGAACGGCGAACTGCTGATTCTGGTCGAGCTGGACAAGATGATGAGCGAGGAGGAGTGGTCCGAGCTGGAGAGCATCTGACGTGCTCGAAGCTGCTCTGATCGTTCTTGCACTGGTCTGTGCCGGGTTGGTGGGCACCTGCGTGTGGCTCGCAGGGCGTCTGCGTCTGGCCAGCCAGTTGCAGGCCGAGCGCGATGCCCAGCGCGACCTGCGCATCCGCGAACTGGGCAAGCGCCTGGATACCTACCTGACCGGTAGTATCCGCATGGGCGAAGAATTGCACGAGCTGCGCCGCACCGTGGCGCCGTTGCCGGACAAACTGACCCAGATCGAGCAGCGCGACCCCACCAGCCTGTCGTTCACTCAGGCTGCGCGGCTGGTCGGCATGGGCGCCAGCGCCGATGACCTCACCCAGTCCTGCGGCCTCAGCAAGGCCGAAGCGGAACTGGTCGCCAAGCTGCATCAGGCGCGCCGCTCCTAAGCATCATTTTCATCCCTTCGAATTTCGTTCCTGGGTATCGCGTCGCCCCACCCCAGGCGATGTCCAGTGCTTCAGATAGCCTGACCAATGCAGTTCCTTTGCAGACGTGTTGCGTACCCGTAGCCCGGTGTTGAGCGAAGCGATACCTGGGATAGCGTCGGCTGGTGATCTAATTCTTACGGTTTTTGCCAGCGGGGCCTTCGAGCATCAGCGGCCCCTCCTTGGGCTTGCCGCGCGGGTCGAAGCCGGCCGGGAACTTGCCCTTCAGGTACCAGGCGAACGCGATGATCTCGGCGATGCAGCGGTACAACTGCTCGGGAATCGCCTCGCCCAGTTCCAGGCGCGCGAGCAGGCGCACCAGTTCGGCGTTTTCGTAGATCGGCACGTCGTGAGCGCGGGCGATGGCCAGTATGGCTTCGGCCAGTTCATCGTCGCCCTTGGCGCTGAGGTTGGGCGCATTCTGGCCGTCGTAGGTGAGGGCGATGGCCTGGCGGATGGGCTTATTGCTCATGCGGTTTCATCGACCCAGCGTTGTTCCAGGGAGGTTTTCGGGCCTTGTGGCGGCGTGCCCTGGCTGCACACCAGGTCACTTACCGTCAGGCCGGCGGCGACCAGGCGTTCGCGCAAATTGCCCAGTTCGCGGTCGATCAGCCCGGCCGTACTGGCACGCTCGGCCCACAGTTGGCTGGAGAGGCTGCCATTGGCCAGCTGCGCCTGCACCTGCAGCGGCCCTAGCGGATCCAGGTCGAAGGCCAGGTCGATACGCCACAGCGCTTCCTTGGGATCCTGCTTGCCGGAAGGCGCTGGCTCCTCGTGCTGGATCTTCACCTGCAGCGGCACCAGTTCGTGCTGATTGCGCATTGGCACCTCCATCTGCCAAGTGGTCAACAGCTGGCCCTCGGGGCCGACCTGGCTCTGTGAGAGGCTGGACAGTTGGTGCGTCTGCAGCCGCGAGATGGCGGCGGCCGCGAGCTTGAGCAGCGCTTCCAGGTCAGCCTCTTCATCCATCGATTGCAACAGGCGACTGGGCAGCGGAAAGCTCATCGCCTGCTGGCGCCCGCTGCTCTGGCCGATATTGCCCAGCACGTTGCGGGCGAATGCCGGCAGCGCCTGGGTCATGGCGTTGGCCGAAGCGGTCGCCGCTGCCAGGGGCGCGGCACCAGGCAGCAAGGGCAGCAACTGGCTGACCAGGCGCAGCAGGTTGGCTTTCATGTCGGTACCCAGGCCACCGGTCTGGCCGGCCAGCAGTTTGCTCTCGAGAAACAGCCCGCTGTTTTCCAATGCTTTCATCAGGCCTTTGCCATCGCTCATCTGCTCGCCACTCGGCAAGCCGGCCAGCAGTTTGTCGATGCTGCCCTTCAACCCATCGGGCAGGCCACCCTGGCCGCCCATGCCCTTGAGCGCCGCCATCAGGCCTTCCAGCGAGCCCTGGCGGCTTTGCTGGTTGCCGAGCTGCTGGAGCAGGGCGAGTTGGTCGAGACGACCACTGAGCGGCAGAAAGGCGAGGGACTGGTCACCCTGCACCCGTGCGCTGAGCAGGCTGCCCGGTGGCAGGTCGAGGCTGGTTTCCAGGCTCAGGGTCTTGCCGGCCAACCCGGTGTTGAGCAGGTTGACCAGCACTTTGAAAACGGTGGCCTGAGCGACTTGCACGGGCAGTGCTTCGCGCGAAAGCACCTTGCCTTGCAGCAGAGTGCCAACCGGCAACTGCTCGAGGTCGATGCTGGTCAGCGGTTTGTTGCCGCCGGCCAGTACGGCCAGCGCCAGGCGGGTGTCGGAGAGCGCCGTGACGGCCAGCGCCGTGCCCTGGGCGAGCGGCTGTGGGCTGCTGGCCTGCAGGGTTGCCTGGCGGCCACCGTCCAGGGTCACGCGCAACATCAGCTGGAAGTTCTGCACGCCTTCCTTGACGGCAACCACCTCGGCCTTGGCGCTTTCCCCCGCTGCCATCAGGCCGTCGAGGGGTTTGAGCAGCTTTACCGCCAGGTCGGCGGCGCTAACTGCCGGTCTGTTGGCCGCCGGCGGGGGGGCAACAGGACGCGATCCACTGATCTCGGTCATTAAGTCTCATACTCTGGGCCCAATGCACACTGCGGGCGAGCAGGGCGGGCATGTATACTCGCGGCCAATCCAAACGTCCGCAAGAGTATAGCGGCCGCAATCGTCTCGACTTGAACCAGGTGCCCGCGTTGTGAGCAGTCCCTTTCTCGAAGCCACTGCGCTGTCCTGCGAACGGGATTGGCGGCTGTTGTTCGAGAACCTCGATATCAGACTGGACGCCGGGCAGATGCTGCAGGTGTGCGGGCCCAACGGTAGCGGCAAGACCAGCCTGCTGCGCGTGCTCGCCGGCCTCAGGCCAGCCACCAGCGGCACCGTCCACCTGAGGGGGCAGCCCCTCGCCAGCCGCAGCGGCGACCTGGCCGATGATCTGTTGTGGATCGGCCATGCCGCGGGGATCAAGGGGCTGCTCAGCGCCGAGGAAAACCTCGCCTGGCTGTGCGCGCTGCATCGCCCCGCAGGCCGCGAGCAGATCTGGCAGGCCCTGGCGGCCGTCGGGCTGCGCGGTTTCGAGGATGTGCCCTGTCACACGCTATCGGCCGGCCAGCAGCGCCGCGTAGCCCTGGCAAGGCTGTATCTGCACAGCCCGCCGTTATGGATTCTCGACGAGCCCTTCACTGCGCTGGATAAACAGGCGGTGAGCCAGCTCGAGGACCATTTGGCCGGGCATTGCCGCAACGGCGGCCTGGTCGTGCTCACCACTCACCATTCCCTGAGCCGCATACCGGATGGCTACCGGGACCTTGATCTGGGACAGCATGGCGCATGAATAGCGTGTTTATGCTGCTGGTCGTGCGCGAGGCGCGACTGCTTTGTCGGCGCCCTGCAGAGCTGGCCAATCCACTGGTGTTCTTCGCTATCGTCATCGCCCTGTTTCCGCTGGCCGTCGGGCCGCAAACGCAACTGCTGCAAAGCCTCTCGCCCGGGCTGGTGTGGGTCGCGGCGCTGCTGGCGGTGCTGCTTTCCCTCGATGGTCTGTTTCGCAGCGACTTCGAAGACGGCTCCCTGGAGCAGTGGTTGTTGTCGTCCCACCCCTTAACTGTGCTGGTGCTGGCCAAGGTCATGGCGCACTGGCTGTTTTCCGGCCTGGCCCTGGTCCTGCTGTCGCCCTTGCTGGCATTGATGCTGGGCCTGCCGGGCCGTTGCCTGCCAGTGCTGCTGGCCTCTCTGCTGCTCGGCACACCCATCCTCAGTTTGCTGGGCGCTATCGGCGCCGCGCTTACGGTGGGTCTCAAGCGTGGTGGGTTGCTGCTGGCACTGCTGATTCTGCCTTTGTATATCCCGGTGCTGATTCTCGGCAGCGGGGCCTTGCAGGCGAGCCTGCAAGGCTTGCCGGTGGCCGGGCATCTGCTCTGGCTGGCCAGCCTCACCGCGTTGACCGTAACCCTGACACCCTTCGCCATCGCCGCCGGCCTGAAAATCAGCGTCAGCGAATGATTGAACGTGCTACCGAGGATGGCCGCCGGGCCCTTACCTCGGAGAATGATGAGTAACCTGATGAACTGGACATGGTTTCACAAGCTGGGCTCGCCCAAATGGTTCTACGAAATCAGTGGCCGCTGGCTGCCCGTGCTGGCCATCGCCGCCGCGCTGTTGCTGCTTGTGGGCACGGTGTGGGGCCTGGCCTTCGCGCCGCCGGACTACCAGCAGGGCAACAGCTTCCGGATCATCTATATCCATGTACCGGCTGCGTTCCTGGCCCAGTCGATCTACGTGATGCTGGCCGTGGCCGGCGTGATCGGTCTGGTGTGGAAGATGAAACTGGCCGATGTAGCGCTGCAGCAGGCCGCGCCCATTGGCGCCTGGATGACCGCCATTGCGTTGATCACCGGCGCCATCTGGGGCAAGCCGACCTGGGGCACCTACTGGATCTGGGATGCGCGCCTGACCTCGATGCTGATCCTGCTGTTCCTGTACTTCGGCGTCATTGCCCTCGGCCAGGCGATCAGCAACCGCGACAGCGCTGCCAAGGCCACCGCAGTGCTGGCGGTGGTCGGGGTGATCAATATCCCGATCATCAAGTACTCGGTGCAGTGGTGGAACACCCTGCACCAGCCGGCCACTTTCAGCGTCATCGAAAAACCGGCGATGCCGATGCAGATGTGGCTGCCGCTGCTGATCATGGTGCTGGGCTTCTACTGCTTCTTCGCCGCGGTACTGCTGATGCGCATGCGCCTCGAAGTGCTGCGCCGGGAAGCGCGCAGCAGTTGGGTGAGAACCGAAATCCGCGGGCTGGTGGAGGGCAAACGATGAGTTTCGCGTCATTCGCCGACTTTCTCGCCATGGGCAACCACGGCGCTTACGTCTGGTCGGCTTACGGTATCTGCCTGGCGGTGCTGGTACTCAATGTGCTGTTGCCGCTGCAGGCCAAACGCCGTTACCTGCAGGATGAGGCGCGCCGTATGCGCCGGGAGGAGTCACGTTGAACGCCGTTCGCAAGAAGCGCCTGTTTATCGTGCTGGCGATCCTCGCCGGTGTCGGTATCGCCGTGGCGCTGGCCCTGAGCGCCCTGCAGCAGAACATCAACCTGTTCTACACGCCCACCCAGATCGCCAACGGTGAAGCACCACGCGATACCCGTATTCGCGCCGGCGGTATGGTGGAAAAAGGTTCGGTGAAGCGCTCCAGTGATTCGCTGCAGACCGACTTCGTGGTCACCGACTACGTAGCGCGGGTGACCATTCGTTTCCATGGCATCCTGCCGGATCTGTTCCGCGAAGGTCAGGGCATTGTTGCCATGGGCAAGATCGACGACAGCGGCATTTTGCTTGCCGACGAAGTGCTGGCCAAACACGACGAGAACTACATGCCGCCCGAGGTCAAGCAGGCTTTGGAGCAGAGTGGCATGAGCAAGCAATACGAGAAAGCCGGGGAGGCCGCGCGATGATTCCCGAACTCGGCCATCTGGCGATGATTCTGGCGCTGTGCCTGGCCCTGGTACAGTCCACGCTGCCGCTGATTGGTGCCTGGCGCGGCGACCGCCAGTGGATGAGCCTGGCGCAACCGGCGGCCTGGGGGCAGTTCGCCTTTCTGGCGTTCGCCTTCGCCTGCCTGACGTATTCCTTCATGGTCGATGACTTCTCCGTCGCCTACGTGGCACAGAACTCCAACACCGCGCTGCCCTGGTACTACAAGTTCAGCGCGGTATGGGGCGCCCACGAAGGCTCGCTGCTGCTCTGGGCCTTGATCCTCGGCGGCTGGACCTTTGCCGTGGCGATCTTCTCGCGGCAGCTGCCCGAGGAAATGCTCGCCCGCGTGCTGGGCGTGATGGGCATCATCAGCGTCGGTTTCCTGCTGTTTTTGATCGTCACCTCCAACCCTTTCACCCGGCTGCTGCCGAATGTGCCGGCCGATGGCCGCGACCTCAACCCGCTGCTGCAGGACTTCGGCCTGATCATCCACCCGCCGATGCTGTACATGGGCTACGTGGGCTTTTCGGTAGCCTTCGCCTTCGCCATCGCCGCACTGCTCGGCGGCAAGCTGGACGCTGCCTGGGCACGTTGGTCGCGGCCCTGGACCATCGTTGCCTGGGCCTTTCTCGGCATCGGTATCGCCCTGGGTTCCTGGTGGGCCTATTACGAACTGGGCTGGGGCGGCTGGTGGTTCTGGGATCCGGTGGAGAATGCCTCGTTCATGCCGTGGCTGGTCGGCACGGCGCTGATTCATTCGCTGGCCGTGACCGAAAAGCGCGGCGTGTTCAAGAGCTGGACGGTGCTGCTGGCCATCGCCGCGTTTTCCCTCAGCCTGCTCGGTACCTTCCTGGTGCGCTCCGGTGTGCTGACCTCGGTACACGCGTTCGCCAGCGACCCGGAGCGCGGCGTGTTCATTCTCGCTTTCCTGCTGCTGGTGGTCGGCGGCTCGCTGACCCTGTTCGCCTTGCGCGCGCCGGTGGTGCGCAGCCAGGTCGGCTTCGGCCTGTGGTCGCGGGAAACCCTGCTGCTGGCCAACAACCTGATTCTGGTGGTGGCTGCCTCGATGATCCTGCTCGGCACCCTTTATCCGCTGGTGCTCGATGCCCTGAGCGGCGCCAAGCTGTCGGTCGGCCCGCCGTATTTCAACGCGCTGTTCGTGCCGCTGATGGGGCTGTTGATGGCCGTGCTAGCGGTTGGCGTGCTGGTGCGCTGGAAGGACACGCCGCTGCGCTGGCTGCTCGGCATGCTCGCGCCGGTGCTGGTGGCCAGTGTGGCACTGGCGTTGCTGGCCAGTTGGGCATGGGGCGATTTCCATTGGGCGGTGCTCGGCGTCTGCCTGCTGGCCGCCTGGGTGACCCTGGCCGGGCTGCGTGACATTCAGGACAAGACCCGCCACAAGGGCCTGTTCAAAGGCATGGCCAGCCTGGGCCGCAGCTACTGGGGCATGCAGTTGGCGCATCTGGGCCTGGCGGTCTGCGCGTTGGGGGTGATCCTCACCAGCCTTGGCAGCTTCGAGCGCGACCTGCGCATGGCGCCGGGCGAGGCGGTGGAACTGGGTGGCTACCGCTTCGTGTTCGAGGGGGCGGCGCATCATGAGGGGCCAAACTTCATTTCTGACCGCGGCACGGTGCGCATCTTCGACGGCGAGCGGCAGATCGCCGTGCTGCACCCGGAAAAACGCCTGTATACCGTGCAGCAATCGGTGATGACCGAAGCGGGCATCGACGCCGGGCTGACCCGCGACCTTTTCGTCGCTCTCGGCGAGCCGCTGGGGCAGGGCGCCTGGGCCGTGCGCGTTCATATCAAACCCTTCGTTCGCTGGATCTGGCTGGGCGCCCTGATGATGGGCTTCGGCGGTTTTCTCGCTGCCGCCGACAAGCGCTACCGGATGAAGGTCAAAACCCGCGTGCGTGACGCGCTGGGCCTGCAGGAGGCACGGGCATGAGACGGCTGATCTTGTTGCTACCGCTGGTGATCTTTCTCGGCGTGGCGGTATTTCTCTATCGCGGGTTGTTTCTCGACCCATCCGAACTGCCGTCGGCGCTGATCGACAAACCCTTTCCGGCGTTTTCGCTGCCGGCGGTGGAGGGCGATCAACTGATCACCCAGCAGAACCTGCTGGGCAAGCCCTCGCTGGTCAACATCTGGGCCACCTGGTGCGTGGCCTGCAAGGTCGAGCACCCGGTGCTCAACAAGCTGGCGTCCATGGGTGTGAACATCCACGGCGTCAACTACAAGGACGACAACGCGGCCGCGCAGAAATGGCTGAGCGAATTCCACGACCCGTACCAGCTCAATATCAGCGACCCCAAGGGCACCCTGGGCCTCGACCTCGGCGTGTACGGCGCCCCGGAGACCTTCTTCGTCGACGCCAAGGGCATCATCCGCCACAAGTTCGTCGGCGTGATCGACGAGGCGATCTGGCGCGAGAAGCTGGCGCCGCTGTACCAGCAGATGGTCGACGAGGCGGGCCAATGAGGCGCCTGCTGACCGGCATGGTGCTGCTGCTGGCGCTGGGTGGCGTCGCCCAGGCGGCCATCGACACCTACGAGTTCGCCACTGAAGCCGAACGCGCCCGCTACCGCCAGCTCACCGAAGAGCTGCGTTGCCCGAAATGCCAGAACCAGAACATCGCCGACTCCGACGCGCCGATCGCCATGGACCTGCGTGCCGAGATCTACCGCATGCTCGAAGCCGGCCAGAGCAACGCGCAGATCATCGATTACCTGGTCGCCCGTTATGGCGACTTCGTGCTCTACAAACCGCCGGTCAGCGGCCGCACGCTGCTCCTCTGGTATGGGCCGGCGGCGCTTCTGGGCGGCGGCTTCGTGCTGCTCGGGGTGATCGTGCTGCGCCGTCGCAAGGCCGACGGTGTGTCCGCTACTGGCCTGTCGAGCGATGAACGGCAACGTCTGGCGCAGCTGCTCGAGCAGACGTCTGAGGATAAGAGGGCCCCATGATCGAATTCTGGTTGTCCGCCGGCCTGTTGTGTCTGGTCGCCGTGAGTTTTCTGCTTATCCCGCTGCTGCGCGGGCGCAAGGTGCAGGCCGAGGAGGACCGTACCGCGCTCAACGTCACCCTCTATCAGGAGCGCCTGCGCGACGTGGAGCAACAGCACCAGGCCGGCACGCTGGATGCCGAGCAGCTGCAGACGGCGCGCGACGAAGCCGCCCGCGAATTGCTGGCCGACACCGAGGGCAGCGAAGCCCGGCAGGGCCGTCGTCTCGGCCGCGCCGTGCCGTTGGTGGCCGTAGTGCTGATACCTGTTTTGGCGGTGCTGCTGTACCTGCAGTGGGGCGCCATCGATCAGGTCGAGCAGGCGCGCAACTTCGCCGGTGAACCGCACAGCATCGAAGAGATGACCACGCGCCTGGAACAGGCGGTGCAGAACAACCCTGAATCGGCTGAAGGCTGGTATTTCCTTGGCCGCAGCTACATGGCCCAGCAGCGCGCTGCCGATGCGGCTCGCGCCTTCGGGCAGGCGGTCAAGGTGGCGGGGCGTGAGCCGGAGCTGCTCGGGCAATGGGCCCAGGCGCTGTATTTTGCCGGCGACAAGCAGTGGACGGCGCAACTGCAGGCCCTTACGGACGAAGCCTTGAAAGCCGACCCCGAAGAGGTGACCAGCCTGGGTCTGCTGGGTATCGCCGCCTATGAGGAGCAGCGCTTCGCCGATGCCATCGGCTACTGGGAGCGCCTGGTGGCCGTGCTGCCCGAGGGTGACCCTTCGCGCCAGGCGATTGCCGGCGGTATCGAGCGCGCCCGCCAGGAACTGGGCTCGTCGACAGGTGATGTCAGCGCCGCACAGCCGCAAGCGGCCGGCCTGCAGGTGCGTGTCGAGCTGGCGCCGGCGTTGCGTAACAAGGTGCAGCCGGGCGATGTGGTGTTCGTCTTCGCCCGCGCTGCCTCCGGCCCGCCAATGCCGTTGGCGGCCAAGCGTTTGACGGTGGCCGATCTGCCGGCCACGGTCAGCCTGTCCGACAGCGATGCGATGATGCCGCAACTGAAACTTTCCGCGTTCGACCAGGTTCAACTGGTAGCGCGCATTTCGCGCGCCGGCGATGCAAAGAGCGGCGAGTGGATCGGCCAGGGGCAACCGCTGGCCAGCAGCACCCAGGACGTGCAACGCCTTGTCATCGATAGCCCTGACGGCACACCACCATGAACAGACTGATTTCGGCTGCCGTGGCAGCCACCTTGTTGAGCCTTGCCGGCTGTACCTTGCACAGCCCGGCGCCTGGCAAGCCCGATGGCGGCCCTTCGGCTCCCACCGGTTCGCCGCCAGCTAGCAAGTCCCATCCGCGCTTCGCGCCGCCGCCGGGTGTCTCCAGCCACTGGAATGGCACGCTCGGTGTCTACCAGATCGACTCCGAGCGCGACACCTATTACCGCGAACGCACCTTCTACCGCTGGCAGGACGGCTGGAGCTGGGCGGGCACTCTGCAGGGGCCCTGGGAGCCGGTCGACAGCACCGGTGTGCCGCCGGCTTTGTACCGCCACCACGCGCAATAAGCGGTCGCTACCCAAGCGCACGTTATCGCACCGTTAAATCGAGCCGCCCTGGAGACCTTGTTCCGGGGCAGTTTGCTTTCTGACGCCACTTCGCGCGTTTTCGCGCAGCTTATGTTAGGGCGAGCAGCGCACACTCTTTGGTTACCTGTCGTCTTGCGATTATCGAACCGCAGTTCGATAATCGCGCATACCGTTTGGACGAGTGACAGTGCCATGCCCGAATCCCGTTCCGTGCCCAGCTCGATGGCGCCGCCGATCATCGCGTCGCCGGCCAAGCGTATCGAAGCCTTCACCGGCGACCCCAATTTCATGACCTCGCTGGCCCGCGGCCTGGCGGTGATTCACGCCTTTCAGGAGCGCAAGCGCCACCTGACCATCGCCCAGATCAGCCATCGCACCGAGATTCCCCGCGCGGCGGTACGCCGTTGCCTGCATACCCTGATGAAGCTCGGTTACGTGACCACTGACGGGCGCGTCTACTCGCTACTGCCCAAGGTGCTGACCCTGGGCCACGCGTACCTGTCGTCCACGCCAATGGCCGTTACCGCGCAGCCGATTCTCGACCGCCTCAGCGAACAGCTGCACGAGGCCTGTTCGATGGCCACGCTGGAAGGTGACGAGATTCTCTATATCGCCCGCTCGGCGACGCCGCAGCGACTGATCTCCGTCGACCTGAGCGTGGGTAGCCGCTTGCCGGCCTACTGCACCTCGATGGGCCGTATCCTGCTGGCGGCGCTGGATGACGCGGCGCTGGACGATTACCTGAACCACGCCGATCTGCAGGTGAAAACCAGCCGCACCCTGCATACCCCGCAAGACTTGCGTGCCAATATCGAGGAAATCCGCCGCCAGGGCTGGGTGATTATCGACCAGGAGCTGGAAGTCAGCCTGCGCTCCATTGCCGTGCCGCTGAAGGACTCCGCCGGCCAGGTGCTGGCAGCCCTCAACGTCGGCACCCACGTGGGCCGCGTGTCCCGCCAGGAGCTGGAGAGCCGCTTCCTGCCGATCCTGCTGGAAGCCAGTCACGAGCTCAGCACCCGGCTGTTCCAGTAGCCATCCAGATCGTAGCCCGGGTCGAGCGCAGCGTTACCCGCAAGCTAGACGCTACGCTATACCCACTCCGCGGTGCGCCCATTCAACAACCTGATGATGGCTGGGAGGCACCTGCGCCTTCGCTACACTCGGGCTGTCTTTCATTGGCCAGCAGGGCAGGTTGAGCATGAGCAATCGCATGATGATCACGGGGGCCGGATCCGGTCTGGGGCGCGAACTGGCATTGCGCTGGGCGCGCGAGGGCTGGCGCCTGGCGCTGTCGGACGTCAACGATGCCGGGTTGGCGGAAACCCTGCGCCTGGTGCGCGAGGCGGGTGGCGACGGTTTTACCCTGCGCTGCGACGTGCGTGACTACAGCCAGCTGACTGCCCTGGCGCAGGCCTGCGAAGAGAAGTTCGGCGGCATCGATATCATCATCAATAACGCTGGCGTGGCCTCGGGCGGCTTCTTCGCCGAATTGTCGCTGGAGGACTGGGACTGGCAGCTGTCGATCAACCTGATGGGCGTGGTCAAGGGCTGCAAGGCATTCCTGCCACTGCTCGAGCGCAGCCGCGGGCGCATCGTCAATATCGCCTCCATGGCGGCATTGATGCAGGGCCCCGGCATGAGCAACTACAACGTCGCCAAGGCCGGCGTGGTGGCGCTCTCGGAGAGCCTGCTGGTCGAACTCAAGCCATTGCAGGTCGGCGTACACGTGGTGTGCCCGTCGTTCTTCCAGACCAACCTGCTCGATTCCTTCCGCGGGCCGACGCCAGCCATGAAGGCCCAGGTAGGCAAGTTGCTGGAAAGCTCGCCGATCAACGCCGAGTTCATCGCCGACTATATCTTCCAGGCGGTGGCCGCCGGTGAGTTCATGATCCTGCCCCACGAGCAGGGCCGCCAAGCCTGGGCACTGAAGCAGAAGAACCCGCAACTGCTGTATGACGAGATGACCCTCATGTGCGAGAAGATGCGCGCCAAGGCTTCGGGACAGCGCGAAGCGAAGGCGCCTTGAACCTGCTCACGAGATTTGGGCTCCTGGGAGCTTGCATCCTGAGAATCGACTGCAGTAAGGCAGACGTAACCGTTGCCACCGTAGGGTGGACAACGCTCTTTTTGTCCACCATTGCGATCGCAGAGCGGTGGACGGATCGGGCCGCGTAGGTGAAGCGTCGGCTACGCGCCCCGGTCCACCCTACAAAAGGCTGATTGAAGGCAGAGGCGGCCATCATGCAGTACCTGTGGGAGCGGGCCATGCCCGCGAAAAATCACAGGCATGAACTGGGCGTCCCCGCCCGTTCCTACGGGATAGGGGGGACGCCCGCTACCGTCACGTTGCAGTCATTACAATTGGAATTGAACAGGTTCTTAGGTCATCGCATACGAGCACGCTTGCCCTAATCGAAACGCACGAGTAGGGTTGCCGCCTCGGCTAAACCTGGCCACCTGATCAGGAACTCGTGTGAAATCCGTCTCCCGCGCTTTACTGTTGCTGGCTCTGGTTGCCGCCGCAGTGAACCTGCGACCCGGCATTACCTCGCTGGCGCCGCTTATCGAACGCATCGCTCAAGAACTGTCCCTGAGCCGTGGCTTTATCAGCCTGACCACGGCGCTGCCGGTACTGTGCATGGGCCTGCTGGCGCCACTGGCACCCCGGCTGGCGGTCAGGTTTGGCCTGGAGCGCACCATTACCCTGTGCCTGGCCGCCATTGCCATGGCGCTGACGCTGCGCCTGGTCAGCCACTCCAGTACCCTGCTGGTCGGCAGTGCGGTGCTGCTTGGTGCTGCCATCGCCATTGCCGGGCCTTTGCTGTCGGGCTTCATCAAGCGCCATTTCGTCGACCGCATGGGCCAGGTGCTGGCCTGGTATTCGCTGAGCATGGCGGTGGGTGGCGCCATCGGGGTGGTGTTGACCATGCCGGTTACCCAGCTGTTCGGCGACGACTGGAGCTACGGCCTGGCCATCTGGGCACTGCCGGCGGTACTGGCCGTGGTCATCTGGTGCTTTCTGCCCAAGCAGCACGCCGAGTCGCTGAGCCAGGAAGATGCATCTGCCGGTTTGCCCTGGCGCGAAGGCCGGGCCTGGTTGATCAGTACCTACTTCGCCCTGCAGGCCGGCCTGTTCTACGCCGTGGCGACCTGGACGGTGGCGCGCTACCAGGAGGCGGGCCTGTCGGCGATGCACAGCAACACGCTGTTCAGCCTGGCCATGCTGATGGGCTTGCCCAGCTCCTTCGTGCTGCCAATGCTGGTGCAACGCATGAACCGCTACCTGCTGATGGTCGCCTGCGGCAGCCTGACCCTGGTCAGCCTGAGCATGATCACCTTCGTGCCCACCTTCATCCCCGAGTTCTGGGCGTTGACCCTGGGCTTCGGCATGAGCGGCTCCTTTGCCTTGTCGCTGCTGCTGCCCATCTACGAGGCCGGCTCGCCCATGGCGGTCAGCCGCTGGACGGCGATGATGCTCGGCTCGGGCTACAGCGTGGCGTGCCTGAGCCCGGTGCTCAGTGGCCTGGCGCGCGATATGTCAGGGACCTACCAGGTGCCGTTCCTGGTGCTGACCTGCATGGCGGTGGTGATGGTCCTGCTGGCCTGGTCGATGCGCAAGGGCCCGCGTCGCCCTTCAATGTGAATACCTTGTCGCCAGGGTAAAGCGCAGCGAAACCCGGGAGCATGGCTAACCCGTGAACCCGGGTGATTGAATGATCTCCATCACCGTCCTGACTGACCGTTCTGCCCGCAGCATTCCCCTGCATCGCGGGCTGTGATAGAAGGCTGCCAGTTTTTTGTGGAGTGCCCCCGTGGAATCGGAATCCATCGTCTACGGCAACATTCGTGACTGGCCGTCGGACAGCCCGGCGGAGAGCCGCCTGCGGCGCCTGCTCAACCGGCAGGTGCTCGATGCGTTGCCGAGCGGCGACGCCTGGCCGTTTCTGGGCCGCGAGATGTTCTCCTGCTGCCAACAACCTGGCAGCGGCCTGTACCAGACCCAGGTGATCCACTTCGGTGCCAGTTACCAGACCATCGAATACGAGTGGAAGCTATGGGTCGCCGAGTTCGAAGCGTTGCTCAAACGCCTCTACTGGGCCAGTGCCGTGGTGCACCTGGAGACCGAGCTGAACGGTACCCACACATTCCGCTGGGAAGCGGAGTCGGAGAACGGTCTGCACAGCCCGCAAGACGGTGCGCTGCGTGTGCGTTGTGCCTGGGAGCGGGAAGGGGGCTTGCGTGGATAACGCGTTGAGCGAACCGCTCGTAGCGGTTCGCGGCTCCTATACGCTCGCGAGTGCCCCACCAGCTGCGTAGGGCGGACCGGGACGCCGGCCGCTCGTAGCGAAGCGAACGGTCCGCCTTTCGGAGGCAGCGACTCACCTGCAGAAGCATGCTGCCAGCCTCACGGCGTACTGCCCTCGGCGAGTACGCCCACGGTAAGTACAAATGACCCGCAATCAGTGACAAACCACGGCTAACTAGACCTCGTCCTCGTCCAGCCACTCCTTGGGTACGTCACGTTTGAGCGCCAACTGGCACTGCTGGCTTTCCGGGTCGAACACGATCACTGCCTCGCCTTTGTCCAGCGCACGACGCACGCGGGTAACGCGCGTTTCCAGTGGGGTTTCGTCACCGTTATCAGTGCCATCCCTGGTGACGAAATCTTCGATCAGGCGAGTAAGGGTATCTGCCTCGAGCAGAGTGGCGGGGATCAGCAAGGTTTTCTCCTGAGGCGCTGGCGGCCTTTGACCATCGAATGCATTGACCGCCATTGGACGGCGCCCGCCGGCATTTGATCACCTTTCGTGCCGGGCGCCCGCCGCGCTGGTGAGCCAACCGCCAAGCTTGCCAACAATGCTGCACAGTCAACGACTTACATTCATACGCCCGAATCGGCAGCAATCACTTCAAGACTTGAGCCACATTTTCGAAGCTGGTGATTTTTTAGGCTGTTCAAAAGCTGAGCAGCGTGCTACAACCTTCCCATCGAGTGACATAGCCGCTTGAAAACGAAGGGAAAAGTATGACCAAGTCGGAGTTGATCGAAAGAATCGTCACCCACCAAGGGCAGCTTTCAAACAAAGATGTCGAGCTGGCCATCAAGACCATGCTGGAACAGATGTCCCAGGCGCTGGCGACTGGCGATCGCATCGAGATCCGTGGCTTCGGCAGTTTCTCCCTTCACTACCGCGCCCCGCGGGTGGGTCGTAACCCCAAGACCGGGCAGTCGGTGCGTCTGGATGGCAAATTCGTTCCGCACTTCAAACCCGGTAAGGAGTTGCGTGACCGGGTCAATGACGAGGACGAATAAGTCCGGCGTCCTGGCAGAACCTATCACTCCCAGGCGTACTGCCATGTGCCCCTCTCTGATTTCTGCACGCTTAGACTTGCCCGCAACGGGCGACGCTACCGGTTAATCTCCTTTCTATAGCTGATCGTTCCTGTTCTGCCGGGTTGCGCATAGCGCTGTTCGCTGGAGCGGCGTTTTGGTAACTGCCCATTAGCCAAGAGCCACACAGGCTGCAATACAAGATATCTCCCAGCACTTTCATCCAGCCGCTGCCTATCGCATCATTGCGTGCTCGAAAATTCATCTGCCAGACGTTAAGGGATTAACCGATGGAGTACCCGCACATTACCCATCATGGCGCCCAGGATGGCGTTACCGGTTCCTGCCACCAGCTGCATATCACGCAGCACAGCAGCGTGCTGATCGACTGCGGGCTCTTCCAGGGCGCCGAGGCATCGCCACGCGGTGCACGAGCCGATCACCAACTCATCGAGTTTCCGCTCGAGGGCATTCGCGCCCTGATCGTCACCCATGTGCATGCCGACCATGTGGGGCGTATTCCCTATCTGCTGGCCGCCGGCTTCAAGGGGCCGATCCTCTGCAGCGAGCCTTCCGCCAAACTGCTGCCCATCGTGCTGGAGGACGCGTTCAAGCTCACCTTCAGCCGGGACCAGAAACAGGTCGAGCGGTACCTGCGGCAGGTACAGGAGCGAATCATCGCGCTGCCCTACGATCACTGGTTCACCCTGCACAATGATGAAGGTCTTGAGGCCAAGGTACGCCTGCAGCGCGCCGCCCATATGCTGGGCTCCGCCTACGTGGAAGTCGATGTGCAGTACAACGCTGACGAAGTCAGCACGCGTATCGTCTTCTCGGGCGACCTTGGCGCCTCGGGCGCGCCGATCCTCAAGCCCTGCGTGCCGCCACGCCGTGCCGATATCCTGGTGCTGGAAAGCACCTACGGTGACCGCCTGCACGAAGACCGCAGCACCCGTCGCCAGCGCCTGGAACAGGTCATCGAACATGCCCTGGCCAACAACGGCACCGTGCTGATACCCGCGTTCAGCGTCGGCCGCACCCAGGAACTGCTCTACGAACTGGAAGACATCATCCACAGCAAGAAGCTGGACACCACCGCCACTCCAGAAGCTATTGTGGGAGCGGGCCACGCCCGCGAAAATCCTGAAGCCACACCTAATGCCCCTACTGAACCCGACTGGCCCCACCTACCCATCATCCTCGACTCACCCCTGGCCAGCCGCTTCACCCAGGTCTACCGCGAACTCAAAGACCACTGGAACGAAGAAGCCCAGGCCCGCGTGCAGTCTGGCAGAAGGCCGCTGGCGTTCGACCAGTTACTCACTATCGACAGCCACGCCGATCACCAGCGAATTCTGAATCACCTGGCCAGCAGCGCCCGGCCGGCCATCGTCATCGCTGGCAACGGCATGTGCTCCAGCGGTCGTATCGTCAACTACCTCAAGGCAATGCTCGGCGACCCGCGGCACGACGTGCTGTTCGTCGGCTATCAGGCCAGAGGCACGCCCGGCCATGCTATTCAACGCTTCGGCCCGCGCAACGGATATGTAGAGTTCGATGGCCAGCGCTACGAGATCCGCGCCGCTGTGCACAGCATTGGCGGGTACTCGGCACATGCCGATCAGGCAGGGTTGGTCGGCTTCGTGACAGCGATGGAGCAGTGGCCTGGGGAGATTCGATTGGTGCATGGGGAGGAGGGGGCTAGGGCGTCATTGAGCCGAGCCTTGTTAGATGCCTACTACGCACGCGGGTTGAACGTTCGGATTCAAGCTACGGCTCTGTCAACGATGTAAAAAGCAAAGTTAAAAATGTGAGGATTCGTTCACATCGATGGTAATTGATTCATAAAGAATGGTTAGAATGCGCGTTCGATAGGGCAACGGCCCGCCTCGATAGTCAGCCCCAATGGGTTGGTCTCCAGGCTGGGCCTAGTCAGTACTAGATATTATAAAAAGCTAGAAATATTCCGATTGATGCAAACCTGCGTCTGTCGGGTCGCGATGCCACAGCCCGCACTGCGTTGCAGGTTTACAGGAGTGTAGTGAAGGCAACGATTGCCGGATCCGGTTATGACAATATTCAATTTAGCCCTATCGGCGCCTAGCCGCCCATCTATCGAGTGTGAGCCTGCTGGCTCCGTGCTGGGGTACCTCGGTTCGCTGGCTCCTCTATGCGCCAACTCAGGCTTTTGCCCTATGTGCTGCAAGCACATCCAGCTGTTGTCTTCCCCGTCAGCCGCCGTGGCATCATCGCCCTCTGCATGATTTATCTAAGTGGATTGATCGTCTGCGCATCCCGTCCGAACGATCACGTTTTTCCGTGCCTCGAATTTCTCTCGCCCGCCTTGAAACAGGATGACTGAGCCCATGTCGCAAGTCCCAACCGTCCGACCGCAGAACGACGAAATCGATCTCGGCGAGCTGATACGCGCTTTGTGGGAGCGCAAGAAGCTGATCATTGGCGTTACTGCCGTTGTCACGCTGTTGGCCATTGCTTACGCACTATTGGCGACCAAGTATTACCGAACCCAGAGCATCCTGCGGCCGGTAGCAATGAACGTGCTCGATGAACTCAATGCATCCGGCCTTTACACCCTTACGCCCGAAGAAGCACTGCAGCGTGTTGGCGCAGGTATTAGCTCCTACGAGTACCGCCTGGAGTACTTCAACGCCAACCAAGAGCTTTTTGGGCCGGACGCCGTGAGCGATGGACAGACGCCTGAGCAGGCGCTGAACCAGATCATCGAAGATTTAGAAATACTCAGACCCGCTGCTAATCGTACGGATGGCGGCTTTTCCTATGTAGGTCTCGCTTATACCTATCCCTGGGGGGTGAAGGGCGCGGATATCGTCAATGGGCTGATCCAATACGTTATTCAGCGGGAACGCACTGCCCTCGCGGAAGATGTGGAAGTGATCATACGTAATCGCCTGGCCAAGCTGGAGCAGCGCATGGCTGCCGAGCGGGCTGCCTATCAGGCAGACAAACAAGCGAAAATCGCATCCCTTTCAGAGGCAGATGCCCTTAAGCGTGCCGAGCTTCAGGACGAGTTGAATTCATTGCGCAAGCAGCTGCGTACGCGCCGTGATGACCGTATCGCTCAGTTGAACGAAGCCATAATAATTGCCAAATCGCTTGGCATCGAAAAACCGAGCACTCCGTCCACTCTTGCGGATAGCGCGCCGGTGACTGGCTCGGGCAACGTAATTCGTACGGAAGTCAACAATCAACAGATCCCGCTGTACTTCATGGGCACTGAGGCACTTGAAGCCGAGCGCAATGCGCTGCAAAAGCGCCGGTCGGACGAGTTCACCGAGCCGCGTATTGCCAAGATTCAGGCTGATTTACGATTGCTGGAGCAAAATCGCGAAGTTGAACTGCTCAAGCAACGAGCCGATGAGGATGTATACATCGAGAACTATGCGAAGTGGAGCCAGGAGGCTGCAGAGCTCAAGGGGCTCAACCTGAATCTTAGCGCTTTGCAGCTGGTGACTATTGACAGGCAAGCCATATATCCGCGTACAGCTATCAAACCTAGGCTCACGCTTGTTCTAGCGTTAGGAGTAATGGCTGGCTTTATGTTGGGTTTATTCACCGCATTGATGCATGTGATGGTGAGCAGGACTCGGGAAAGCAGCAAGGAGCATTTGGTGTGAGTATTCTAGTGACTGGCAGCGCTGGATTTATTGGGGCAAATTTCGTGCTTGATTGGTTGGCGCAGAGCGACGAGCCTGTAATCAGCCTTGATAAGCTGACCTATGCAGGTAATTTGCAAAATCTGGCTTCTTTAGAAGGCGACTGGAGGCACGTCTTCATTAAAGGAGACATTGCTGATAACGCGTTGGTGGCTGGCTTGCTGGAGAAGCATCGTCCGCGAGCGATCATTAATTTCGCAGCCGAGTCTCATGTCGATCGCTCGATTCTCGGTCCTGAAGACTTTGTCCAAACCAACGTCTTGGGCACCTTTCGCCTTCTTGAAACTGCGCGCAGTTATTACCAGAGCCTCTCCGCAAGAGCTTCGAGCGAGTTTCGCTTCTTACATGTCTCAACCGATGAAGTATATGGCAGTCTCCAAGCAAACGATCCGGCATTTAGCGAAACCAATCGCTATGAGCCTAACAGCCCTTATTCTGCTACAAAAGCCGCTTCGGATCATTTAGTTCGCGCTTACCTGCATACTTATGGTCTGCCAGTGCTGACAACAAATTGCTCTAATAACTATGGACCTTACCATTTTCCGGAGAAGCTTATTCCGTTGGTAATCCACAACGCACTCGCAGGTAAGACGCTACCGATTTATGGTAATGGCCAGCAAATTCGTGACTGGTTATATGTGTCGGATCACTGCAGTGCTATTCGACGTGTATTAGAGGCGGGTCAAATAGGCGAGACCTACAACGTAGGTGGCTGGAATGAGAAGACCAATCTGGAAGTAGTCGAGACCCTATGTGGCATCTTAGATGAAGAGCAGCCACGTGAAGACGGCCTAAGTTACGCCGAGCAGATTACGTATGTCAAAGATCGCCCCGGTCATGACCGTCGTTACGCTATTGATGCAAGTAAGCTGGAGCGTGAGCTAGGTTGGAGGCCGTCGGAGACTTTCGAAACGGGTATTCTCAAGACGGTGCATTGGTATCTTCAAAATGGTGATTGGGTGCGCAATATCACTAGCGGTAGTTACCGCGACTGGCTTACTCTGCAGTACACGTAAACAATTGGGAGACAGCTACTCATGCTCCTGAGGTAAATACGAATGAAAGGACAGTATCAGTGAAGGGCATCATTCTCGCCGGCGGCTCGGGCACAAGACTATACCCCATTACACAGGGTGTATCTAAGCAGTTATTGCCTATT
This sequence comes from Pseudomonas sp. URMO17WK12:I2, assembly GCF_003253735.1. Taxonomy (GTDB): domain Bacteria; phylum Pseudomonadota; class Gammaproteobacteria; order Pseudomonadales; family Pseudomonadaceae; genus Aquipseudomonas. The sequence continues at coordinate 205,303 of NZ_QKYW01000006.1, forward strand.
TATGACAAACCGATGATCTACTATCCGCTCTCCGTACTGATGCTGGCAGGCATACGCGAAATCCTCATCATTACGACTGAGGAAGATCAAGCTGCGTTCCAGCGGCTATTAAAAGATGGTAGCCAATTCGGCGTCAATTTGAGCTATGCCATTCAGCCCAGTCCTGACGGTCTTGCCCAAGCATTCCTGATCGGCGAGAGCTTTATCGGTGATGACTGTGTTTGTTTGGTGCTTGGGGATAATATTTATTACGGCCAAGGCTTTACACCCAAGCTACACGAAGCAGTGCTACGAGCTGAGGAGGGCAGAGGCTCAACAGTTTTCGGATATAAGGTGCGCGATCCTGAGCGATTTGGTGTTGTTGAGTTTGATGAGAATAAGCGCGCTATCTCCTTAGAAGAAAAGCCCTCTTATCCGAAATCTGATTATGCAGTAACTGGTTTGTATTTTTATGATCGCCATGTGATAGAGATTGCTCGCAATGTGAAACCGTCGCCTCGTGGCGAACTGGAAATCACTTGTGTGAATAACGCTTATCTGGAACTTGGAAAGCTCAGCGTTGAGGTTTTAGGGCGTGGCTTCGCCTGGCTGGATACTGGCACGCATCAGAGTTTACTGGAAGCAGCGCACTTCGTTGAGACTTTGGAGCAACGCCAAGGTTACAAGGTGGCCTGCTTAGAAGAAATTGCATTTAACAATGGCTGGTTGTGTGCTGAGCAGGTTCGAGAGGTTGGGCGTACCATGAGCAAAAATAGCTATGGGCAGTATTTGCTGGCGTTGGCTGGAGAGCAACTATGAGTATTATCAAGATGTTGGATCTCCCAGTCCTTGGTGATAGTCGTGGCTCCCTAATTGCTCTTGAGGAAAACAAAAATATTCCTTTCAGTGTGAAGAGGATATATTACATTTTTAATACCAGCCTGGGAGTCGCTCGAGGTTTTCATGCACATCGAAATCTTAAGCAATTGCTAATATGCGTCGCTGGGCATTGCAAAGTAATACTCGATGATGGTGAGGTCAGAGAGGAGGTTTTGCTAGACTCGCCAACTAAGGCCTTGCTGGTAGAAAGTATGGTTTGGCGAGAAATGCACGACTTTAGTCCGGGCTGCGTGCTTTTGGTTTTAGCAAGCGATTATTATGATGAGCTTGATTACATCAGAGATTATGAGCGGTTCCTCGCTCAGTCTAAGCTTGAATTGGTTGAGTATACAGAAGTTTTTTTAGAGCTATCTTGGCGCTGGCTGAACATACCTTTAATCAAAGAAATGACAATGACGCCAGACTTCAGTCGGGCGCAGCAAGCGGATTTTTTTTCGCGGATTGGCCCTTCTCACGGTAATTATGTATTTGGCATTGCGCAAAATAAAAAAAATATCGGAGCGTGTGGTGTTAAAAATATATCTGGGGGAAGCGGCGAGCTTTGGCTTTATATTGGGGAGAAAGAATACTGGGGGCTTGGATTAGGTAGGGTCATTATTACTAAGCTAGAAGAGATTGCGCGTTTGGCTGGGTTAAGTCGGTTGTATTTGAAAGTTTCTAGCAAGAACGAAAGTGCGATAAATCTCTACTTGCGCGCAGGGTACTTAATAAAATCTGAAGCTTGTGCAGGTCTTATTAATATGGAGAAAATGCTTTGACTTTCAAGGTCGAGAAATACGCTTCTGCGCGGGAGTTTGAGTGGGATGAGTTCATACGCTCTGCAAAGAATGGTCATTTCATGTTCTTTAGACGCTACATGGAATATCATTCCGAAAGGTTTCAAGATTGCTCTTTGATGGTTTTCGATGAGCTTGGGTCTTTAGTTGCTATCTTACCTGCAAACTCAGATGGCGCATCGCTTCATAGCCATCAGGGCCTTACATTTGGCGGGGTCGTAGTTGGTACCAAATGTCACATGACCGAATACCTAAAAATCTTCGAGTCAATTCTTCTCAACGTTAAGTCTCTAGGCTTTGAGCGATTAGTATATAAAGTTATTCCAGTTATTTATCATGTCAGACCTGCGCAGGAAGATCTGTACGCACTTTTTCTAGCAAATGCACGCCTTATTAGACGGGATGTTAGTTCTGCTATTCCTCTGGCATATAGCTTCAAATATTCGAAGGGGCGAAAGTCTTCAATCTCCAAGGCTAAGAAGTTAGGTGTAGCGTTTGAGGCGGATGTGTCCTTAAAGGAAGCGTGGGACTTAATTGATGAAGTCCTACTAAAAAGACATAACGTCAATCCGGTTCATAGTTTGCCAGAAATTCAGTGCTTAAAAAAAGACTTTCCTGAAAACATTCGTGTATTTGGGGCGCGGCTGGATGGCATATTGGTTTCGGTTGCTGTCGTTTATGTTTATAACGGTGTTGCTCATACTCAGTATCTTGCTTGCAGCGAAAAAGGGCAATTGATTGGCGCTCTGGATCTGTTGCTAAACAAACTGATTTCGGAAATTTTCCCAGACTATTCTTATTTCGATTTTGGGATCTCCAATGAACAAGCCGGGAGATACCTGAATAACGGATTAATCTCTTATAAAGAGAGCTTTGGTGGTAATCCGGTTGTACACGACTTTTATGAGGTTCTATTGTAATGATCCCTTTTCTAGACTTGGCGTCTGTCAACGCAAAATATCGGAATGGCTTAATTGAAGCTTGTGCCCGTGTAATTGATTCCGGTTGGTATGTTCTTGGCAAGGAAGTAGATTCCTTCGAGCGAAAATTTGCAGACTATTGTGGTTCAAAATACTCGCTAGGTGTTGCAAATGGTTTGGATGCCTTGGTGCTTATTCTCCGGGCTTACAAATTGATGGGGCGCATCAGTGATGGCGATGAAATTATTGTTCCAGCAAATACCTATATAGCAACGATTCTCGCGATTACAGAAAATAATTTAAAGCCGATTTTTGTTGAGCCTGATATCGATACGTACAATATATGCCCGCAATCGGTGCTTAAAGCAATTGGGCCTAAAACTAAGGCGGTATTTGCAGTTCATCTTTATGGGCGCATTGCTGATGTTGAAACGCTTTCCGATATTGCAAAAGCAAATGGGTTACTGCTACTAGAAGACGCAGCGCAATCACATGGCGCTGAAAAAAATAGTAAACGGGCTGGTGCATGGGGGGATGCTGCTGGCTTTAGCTTTTATCCAGGTAAAAATTTAGGGGCCTTGGGGGATGGTGGAGCGATAACCACTAATGACGAGGCGCTATATAATATGCTGTTAGCGCTCCGGAATTATGGATCTCATGAAAAATATCTAAATAAGTATAAAGGTGTTAATAGTCGTTTAGACGAAATCCAGGCCGCGATGCTGGGTGTTAAGCTCGAGTTTTTAGATGAAGATACAAACCGCAGACGAGAAATTGCGAAAATGTATCTCGAGCAGATCAAGGGTTTCATCCTTCCATGCTCGTTGAAGTCTTCACTGGAAAGCCCTTTAGAACATGTCTGGCATTTGTTCGTTGTTCGTACTGATCGACGAGATGATCTCATTGCTAAAATGAAAGAGCAAAACGTTCAGTGTTTAACCCATTACCCAATACCCCCTCACAAGCAGCCTGCTTATGTTGAGCATCAACATCTTGCTCTTCCGGTAACCGAAGAAATTCATCGTACAGTAGTTAGTCTTCCAATCGGTCCTGCAATGACTGATTCAGATGTTTTGGCTGTAATAAAAGCATGCAATGGAGTTGTTAGCTAATAATGAGCTTTCTGAGAACTTCGCTGCTAAGTGGCGTAGCTGTTTCTACTAAAATGGGTGCGCTTCTTCTCATAAATAAAGTGCTGGCACTTTATATGGGGCCAGCGGGTTTCGCGATTGTAGGTCAGCTTCAAAATATTGTTGGCGCAATGACATCTTTATCAAGCGCATCTAGCTCCGTGGGTGTGACCAAATACACCTCGGAGTATTCCTTTTCCTTTAATAAGCAAAGGGAAATATGGCGCTCTGCAGTGCTAATGAGCTTATGTTGCTCTGTATTGTGCGCGGCCATTTTAATTATCTTCAGATTTGAGATAGCGTCGTATGCTTTTGCGGGCGAGGTAGACTCAGTAGTTTTAGTTTGGCTAGCGATTTGTTTGTTTTTTTCTGCGGTTAACCTGACTCTTTTGGCAGTGCTCAATGGTCAGCAGCGAGTCGGTCTTTACTCTTTAGCAAACATATTTGGCAGCTTGCTTTCTGCGCTGTTGGTTCTAGGATTGACCTCCCTGCATGGGATTATTGGTGGGCTGATAGCTGTATCGACATATCAGGCATTTGCGTTAGTGGCTACTTTGTGCATATGCCTTAAGTGCAGCTGGTTTAGGTTTTCTAATTTCTTCGGCAGGGTGAGCTGGTCTGCTGTTGGTAAACTTTCTAAGTTTTCTTTAATGGCTCTGGTTTCGGCCATTTGTGCACCGATAGCTCACATGCTAATAAGATCAAATATTGGTGACCAATATGGTTGGGAATTTGCTGGGTATTGGGAAGCCGCTTCTCGACTTAGTGCGGCGTACCTAATGTTCATTACAACTACTCTGAGTGTGTATTTTTTGCCACGCCTCGCCTCTATAAGTAACGCAAAAGAGTTATCTGCCGAGATATTGTCAGGTTACAAAGTTGTGCTGCCTCTTCTTGCGATTTCAGGGATTTTTATTTATCTATCCAGGGACTTTTTGATTGCCATTCTTTTCAGCGCAGATTTTTATGCTGCCAGAGAATTATTCCTAGGACAGGTAATTGGAGATTTTTTGAAAATGGCTGGCTGGCTCATTTCGTATGTCCTTTTGGCTCGCGCATTAGTTTGGCAGTTTATAGTTGCGGAAATCGTTTTTACTGCTTTATATGTTGCTTTAGCTTTGTTTTTTTTGAAAGTGGCTGGTTGGGAGGGCGTCATGATTGCGTATGTTGTAAATTATACCGCCTATTGGTTAGTTGTTTATTTTTTGCTTAATAAAAGTATTGGGTTTTCACTTTGTAGGAGGTGAGTAGTGAGCCATAAAGTTAGTATTTTGGTGCCTGTTTACAACGCTGAAGGTTTTATAGAGGAGTGCCTGGATTCGATATTGAGCCAAGATTATCCAAATATTCAGGTCGTAGTAGGCGATGATTGTTCAAAAGATTCTACTCGTTCAATTTTATTAAAATATGCCGAGCGGGACAGTAGGATAGTATTAATATTGAATGAGCGTAACTTGGGAATCACAAATAATTGCGACAACTTATTGGCTAAGTGTGACGGTAAATATTTATGTCTCTTCGCAGGGGACGATGTTATGTTGCCTGGGAAGATTTCTGCTCAGGTGAGCTTTATGGAGCAGAACCCTAGTGTGCCAATGAGCTTTCACTCTGTAGAAATTTTTGACTCTAATAGTCGCGTTGTTCTGGATGTTACCTACCCAAATGGAATTCACTCTTTTTCTATGCTCGATGTTATTTCAAATGTTGGAATAGCTGGTGCGATGAGTGTAATGGCACGGCTTGATAAAGTTCCGTCCGATATTTATAAAAGCGACATACGATATGTTACTGACTGGCTTTTCCAAATTATGCTGTGTAGCAGCGGAGATGCTAAGCAGATGCCGGGATTGTACTGCCGATATAGGAAGTATGGGGAGAATAATGGTAAGAACTTGCTCGCGTATGAACATGAGTTTAATCGGGTGCTAGATTTGGTTTCCGATAAGTTTGCGGGGCGAGATGGGCTCAGTAATGCCGTGAATATTGCTCGTGGTAGGTTGTTGGCCGGGGCTGCGTTTCGACTTTTAATGAAAAATAATAGGAAACTTGCCCGGGATCAAATGGCTCAGGCGATTCGTCTTGATACCCGGTTTGTATATTTGGCCAGTTATGCGTTAACCTTCATTCCTGTTAACCCTTCTTTCTTGTTGCAGTTAAAGAAGTCTCTTAAAGCCTTAGTTGATAAATGATGATTGTGCGGCGATTTAGTTTGGTGTTGGGTGTTTTCCTTCTCTTAGCATCCCCTTTACTAACAAATCTGGTTTTTTGGGGGGCGATTAGTGTTGGAGATTTAGCGTTTATTATTTCTTTGATGCTCTCTTTTTTGTTTTTTAAAAAGCCAGCGGCTTTGCTTTATTGTACTGCTTCTTTATTGATTGTGATTGTAAGCTTTTTCTCTATTTATATGCATGGGGATGTATATCCAAGCTTCTATCGAGCAGCTTTTTATTTGGTTGCTCTTGCTGTGTACGCTGGTATGAGTGCAAATTACTATTTCTTATTTTCTCGTATGTATATTGTTTTTTCTTTGGCAGTTTCGGCGTTTTTGATTTTGCGGGTGATTTTTTTTTATGCAGGAATAAATTGGTTCGAGTTTAGCACCCCTTGGCCTACCTACGAAGTAGATGCGGTCAAATTAGCCGATATCAAAAACCAGGGTTTTAGAACGGGTGGCTTTTTTCGAGAGCCGAGTTACTTTGTGATTTATGTAACCCCAGCGCTGTTTCTGCTGGCGGCTGATAAGCGTTTGTTGAGTCTTGCGTTCATTGGTTTTGCATGTGTTTTATCAACATCGTCACTTGGTATCGCCATATTCCTATTATCTATTGGTTATCTGATTTATAAGTCTGTTGCTGTTGCTGCCGTCTCCGGCATCGCCTTGCTTTTCTCAGTTGTTCCAATTGCTATTTCAATGCTCTATTTATTACATGATTTGCCAGGTATGGATCGATTTTTTGTTATTTTTTCAAGCGGTGGCACCTTGAATGATAGGTTTTTCCCGCTGCTTGAAATTTCAGCTGCTGTCACAGGTTTATTGGTTGATCCTGTTCTTCACTCCGAAGTTTCAAATGCTAATCCCGCGATAAATTGGTATAACTCTTTAATCTATATACTTGGTATGTTTGGCTTGCTAGGGGTTTCATTTGTATTTTTATTAAGTTTGCGGCTTGGCTTTTTGGGCGCCACTGTATTACTGCTTTATCTCTCTATGACAAGCCTATTTTCATCCAGCTATATTGGCGTTTTTTTTGTTGGTTTTTATTGCGTTCGACTTTTGTTTCTCAATGCTTTAGAAAAAAGTGAGGCAAGCAATGTTTGATGGTAATACTCTGCTCATATCTGGAGGCACCGGATCCTTCGGTAATGCGGTGCTCAAGCGTTTTCTGGATACCGATATCGCTGAAATTCGCATCTTCAGCCGGGATGAGAAGAAGCAGGATGACATGCGCAAGCATTACGCCAGCCCCAAGCTGAAGTTTTACATCGGTGACGTGCGCGATTACCAGAGCGTCCTGAATGCGACCCGTGGTGTCGATTACATTTTTCATGCGGCTGCACTCAAGCAAGTTCCATCTTGCGAGTTTCACCCCATGGAGGCGGTCAAGACCAACGTGCTGGGCACCGAGAACCTGCTGGAAGCCGCCATCCAGAGTGGCGTCAAGCGTGTGGTCTGCCTGAGTACCGACAAGGCCGTTTACCCGATCAACGCCATGGGTATTTCCAAGGCGATGATGGAAAAAGTCATGGTCGCCAAGTCGCGCAACCTCGACGATACCGGCACGGTCATCTGCGGCACCCGCTATGGCAACGTAATGGCTTCTCGCGGTTCGGTGATTCCGCTGTTCGTCGATCAAATTCGTGCCGGCAAGCCGCTGTCGATCACCGACCCGAACATGACCCGCTTCATGATGACTCTGGCCGATGCGGTCGACCTGGTGCTGTATGCATTCGAACATGGCCGCAATGGCGACTTGTTCGTGCAGAAGGCACCTGCCGCGACCGTCGAAGTGCTCGCGCAAGCGCTGACCTCCCTGCTCGGCAAGCCCGACCATCCCATCCAGGTGATCGGTACCCGTCATGGCGAGAAGCTTTACGAGGCGCTGCTCAGTCGCGAGGAGATGGCCTGCGCCGAAGACCGTGGCGAGTACTACCGCGTGCCGCCGGACCTGCGCGACCTGAACTACAGCAAGTTCGTCGAGCAGGGTGAGGAGCGTATTTCCCATACGGAAGATTACAACTCGCACAACACCGAGCGCCTCGACGTGCAGGGCATGCAGGAGCTGTTGCTCAAGTTGAATTTCATGCGCGCCATTCAACGCGGCGAAGACGCAGCGCCCGAGGAGTGAGCATGAAAGTATTGATAACCGGGGCCAACGGCTTTGTTGGCAAAAACCTGATCGTGCATCTTCGCGAGCGTCAGGATGTCGAGGTTCTTACATTCGGTCGTTCCGATGACTTGGTGGTGCTTGGCGAGCGTGTGGCTCAAGCTGACTTTATCTTCCATCTGGCAGGTGTAAACCGCCCTCAGGATCCTTCGGAGTTTGGTCAGGGCAATACCGAGTTGACTGTTGTGCTGTGCAAGGCGATCGAGGCCAGCGGTCGGCAGATCCCGGTCGTCTATACCTCTTCGAGCCAGGCCGCGCTGGATAACCCCTATGGCGCCAGCAAGCGTGGTGCCGAGGAGGCCCTGGAAGCCCTCTCGTCACAGCACGGCAGCCCCGTGCACGTTCTGCGGCTGCCGAATGTATTCGGCAAGTGGGCCAGGCCGAATTACAACTCGGCGGTAGCCACCTTCTGCCACAACATCGCTCGCGATTTGCCCATCCAGATCAACGATCCGGCCGCCGTCATCACCCTGGTGTATATCGATGACGTGATTGCCCACTTCCTGGCGTTGATGGCGGGCGAGGAGGCTGGGGCTGACGTGCAGCCGCAGTACCGGGTGAGTGTCGGCGAGATAGCCGAACGCCTGCGTGGCTTCAAGGAAAGCCGCAATACCCTGGTGACGGATCGCGTGGGTGATGGTTTTGTACGCGCCCTGTACTCGACCTACTTGAGTTACCTGCCGCCCGAGCTATTTACCTACGAAGTGCCGAAGTATGGCGACCCGCGTGGCGTGTTCGTGGAGATGCTGAAAACCCCCGACTGCGGGCAGTTCTCGTTCTTTACCGCGTATCCGGGTATTACCCGTGGCGGCCATTACCACCATACCAAGACCGAAAAATTTCTGGTCATCAAAGGGCGTGCGCGCTTTGGGTTTCGTCATATGACCACGGGTGAGTTTCATGAAGTCGTCACCGAGGGCGATAAACCGCAGATCGTCGAAACCGTTCCCGGTTGGACCCATGACATCACCAACATTGGCGACGATGAAATGATCGTGATGCTCTGGGCCAACGAGATCTTCGACCGTGCGCACCCTGATACCTACGCTTGCCAGGTGAAACCATGAAAAAACTGAAAGTTGCCACGGTCGTTGGCACCCGCCCGGAAATCATCCGTCTGGCGCGAGTGATGGCCAAGTTGGACGAGCATTGCGATCACGTATTGATCCATACCGGGCAGAATTACGATTACGAACTCAATGAGATCTTTTTCGACGATCTGGGCATTCGCTGCCCCGATCATTTTCTCGATGCCGCGGGTGCAACGGGCGCAGAGACCATCGGCAACGTGATCATCGCGGTCGACAAGGTGCTGGCTGAAGTACAGCCGGATGCGTTGCTGGTACTGGGCGATACCAACAGTTGCATGGCGGTGATTCCAGCCAAACGACGCAAGATTCCCACCTTCCACATGGAGGCAGGCAACCGCTGTTTCGACATGCGAGTGCCGGAAGAGATCAACCGCCGCATCGTCGATCACACCGCGGACATCAACCTGACCTACAGCACCATCGCCCGCGACTACCTGCTGCGCGAAGGGCTGTCGCCGGATATGGTGATCAAGACCGGCAGCCCGATGTTCGAGGTGTTGACCTACTACCGTGAAGGCATTGATGCCTCCGATGTACTGCAGCGCCTTGGGCTGGAGGAGGGCAAGTTCTTCGTGGTCAGTGCGCACCGTGAAGAGAACATCGACTCCGAGAAAAACTTCCGCAAGCTGGCCGAGACCCTGAATAAGGTGGCCGCGCACTACGACATGCCGGTAATCGTGTCCACTCACCCGCGTACCCAAAAGCGAGTGGATGCATTGGGCGTGACCTTTCACCCCAATGTGCAGCTGCTCAAGCCGCTGGGCTTCAAGGACTACAACAAGCTTCAGGCTTGCGCTAAGGCGGTGTTGTCTGACAGTGGCACCATCTCGGAAGAGTCTTCGATTCTGAACTTCCCGGCGCTGAATATTCGTGAGGCGCATGAGCGCCCCGAGGGCATGGAAGAAGCTGCGGTAATGATGGTTGGGCTCGAAGTCGAGCGAGTGCTGCAAGCGCTCCAGGTGCTCGAATCGCAAGGCCGTGGCGACGAGCGCAGCTTACGCTTGGTGGCCGATTACAGCATGCCCAACGTGGCGGAAAAGGTAGTGCGGATCGTTCATAGCTATCGAGACTATGTGGTGAGAACAGTTTGGCGGAGGTACTAGACCATGGCCATCAGGGTACTTTTACTTACTCAGTGGTTTGAGCCCGAACCTACTTTCAAAGGATTAGTTTTTGCTAAGGAGTTAATGCGGCAGGGTTTTGAGGTCGAAGTCCTTACGGGGTTTCCCAATTATCCGGGAGGCAGGTTATATCCTGGGTATAAGGTCAAGCTTTTGCAGCGTGAAGTTATTCATGGCGTAGAAATAACTCGAGTGCCGCTGTACCCAAGCCATGGGCAAAGTGCAATTGGCAGAGTAATGAATTATTTGAGTTTTTCGGCTGCTGCATCAGTTTACGGTCTATTCGGGGCTAAGCGGCCTGATGTCATATATGCCTATCATCCGCCTTTGACCGTTGGTATCGCAGCAGCGTTGATAAGGATTTTTCGTAGAATACCTGTGGTTTATGATGTTCAAGATATGTGGCCTGACACGCTAAATGCAACCGGTATGTTTTCCAATCGGGCTGGATTGAAGATGGTTTCCCGGGTTTGTGATTGGGTATATCGAACAGCAGACCACTTAGTCGTCTTATCTCCAGGGTTTAAGCGTATCTTGATCTCGCGTGGAGTTCCTGAGAGTAAAATAGATATCATTTACAACTGGTGTGATGAGAATGCGTTGGCAAAGGTGGATGGTAATATCTCTGCCGATTTCCCTGGGGCTGAGAGTTTTCGGATCTTGTTCGCAGGAAATATAGGGAAAGCACAGGCATTGGAATCAGTTATTAAAGCTGCTCAAATACTGGCAAGCCGAGGGGCAAATATTATTTTTGTTTTTCTCGGTGGTGGCCTAGAGGTCGATAATTTAAAAGAACTTGCAGCAAGGCAGCAGCTTTATAATGTGAGATTTCTTCCTAGGGTACCTATGTCAGAGGTCGGTAGTTATTTGAATAGTGCAGATGCCTTATTGGTACATCTGAAAAAAGATGAGCTATTTACTGTAACGATACCGTCTAAAACCCAGGCTTATATGGCAGCAGGAAAACCTATCTTGATGGCTGTTGATGGTGACGCGGCCGACCTTATACGTCAGTCGGGCTGTGGCCAGGTTGCCGAGTCGGAAAATCCGCATGATATTGCAAATGCTGCGTTGGCATTGCAGAGTCTGAGCGCTGATGAGAAGGAGAGTATGGCTGGCAAAGGACCCGCCTACTACAAGGAAAATCTGTCGCTGTCTGTTGGTACCTCTCATTTCGGAAGTATCTTCAGAAGGCTCTCGTTTGCCAAAAGGAAGTCATAATGTTAAAACGATCTTTTGACATTCTAGCCTCATTTCTTGGGCTAATACTTTTCTGTCCCATAATTCTCATTGTTGCATGGCTGGTTAAGCGAAATTTAGGTGCTCCTGTACTTTTCAGGCAGGTGCGGCCCGGTCTCAACGGGGTCCCCTTCGAGATGATAAAATTTCGTACTATGCGCGATGCCGTAGATCACAATGGGGAAGTTTTGGCCGACGGTGATAGATTAACTAAATTTGGAAGATTTCTCAGGTCCAGTAGCCTCGATGAGCTGCCAGAACTATGGAATGTCCTTCGTAACGATATGAGTATAGTGGGACCGCGGCCACTGCTTGATAGGTATACCCCTTATTTCACTGAAGAAGAACGATGCCGTTTTTCAGTGAAACCCGGTATCACGGGATGGGCTCAGATCAATGGGCGAAACGAGTGTAAATGGGATGCGCGCCTGGCATATGATGTTTGGTATGTTAAGAACAGATCTTTCCTACTTGATATGAGAATTATCTTTCTTACTTTTTATAAAGTGCTGAAAAGTGATGGCATAGTTGTAGATCCCTCGCAGACGATGCTGAATCTTGATGAGGAACGTAGCCGGAAAGGAGGGGGGGATAATGTTTAGAAGAGCGCGTGTGAGGGATGCGACTGATATCGTTGCGCTTATCCAGTCTTCCTTTGAGTTGTATCATCTTGATAAGATTATTTATGGTTGCCGAGGCGTTGTGCTATTTTTGGAAAGGCAGTTGGCACTGAGACAGGAACTGAGTGACGTTTCGGTATATGTAGCGCATGATGGAACAAAAGTTATTGCTGTTGCTCAGTTTAAAAAAATAAGGGCGTCAGGCATTTATTACCTAGACTATATCTGTACAGACAGTAGATTTCGTGGTGGTGGAGTAGGTGCTGGGCTGCTGCGATATGCGTTATCTTCGGAGTCTTTTGATTACAGTCAAGTTGCTCTGGATGTTTTCGAGCACAACACTTCCGCTGCGCTATGGTATAAGAGTTTAGGTTTTGAGGAGCGCTTTGAGAAAAAATGGGCCAAGATAGAAATTTATTCCCAAGAAGGCGGAGCTGGTTATATTGCCAACTTGCCACAGGCAATCGCTAGCTTTGAGTCGTACGGGTTTGCGCAGTTAACCGTGTCGACGGACGCAAAAAACTATCAGGTCGGCCTGCTAGGCGATGGCTATTACAGACTTGGCGACAATCAGGTTTTCAGTGATACACAGGCTATCAATGCTCTTCTTGAATTTGATCCGCATAGAGAGTTTTTGTTAATTGTAGACGAAATGCCTATTGTTGAGGCTGCAGCAGTTAATCAGTTCGCTAAAACGATAAATATGTTAATAGATGCGAAGCGGCTGCGAACGAGTCTTGGAATACAGAACGGTCATTGAAGGTTTACTATATGCGAATTGGAAAGCAAGCAAGCATTGTGCGCGGTGGTGGTCGAGTCTGGATAGACTATCCAAGGGCTAGGGATGCATTTGAAGCATATCTATGCTCTTTGGAATTGCGTGAAACAGAAGTTGTATTGATGCCTAATTATATTGGTTATTCCCCACGGGAAGGGTCGGGTGTGTTTGACCCCATCGTCAATTCAGGAGTTACCTGCAAATTTTATGAGCTTGATAAGAGCTTGACGATATGTCTTGATTCGATAAGGCACTGCATTGAAAATTTTGACGTTAAGTTGATAGTTGTTATTCATTATTTTGGTTATATTGATCCTGCTTACGAACGAGTGGTCGAACTCGCCAAGAGGAATGATATAAAAATACTCGAAGATCAGGCTCACTCGCTGTTTACCGATATTCATGGAGGCGTTAGTGGTAGGTTGTCAGATGCAAGTATCTATTCTCTTCATAAAATGCTACCCGTGAGCAGCGGTGGAGCCCTATCTTTGCAAAAAGCAGAGGATGGGTACGCGCCCAGTTTGGTATCAAAACTCTGCATCGAATATGATATTGCTTCACTGGTAAAAACCAGAATAAGAAATCATGGTTATTTGACTCGAAGGTTGGCAGGGCATGGCTCGGTTCTTGAGGTACTTCGACCTGTGCTTGAGCCGGGTATAGTCCCACAAACATTTCCTATTCTGATTATTTCCTATGATCGTAATGCTCTATATCAGAAAATGAATGATTCAGGGTTTGGGGTGGTAAGTCTTTATCATACGATGATTTCAGAAATTCAAGCGAATGCTGCTTTTCAGACGAACTACGTCGCTGAGAGGATTTTAAATCTACCGCTACACCAAGACGCTGATGAGGAGTCGCTTGATCTAATGTGTGAAACTTTGTTGAATTTATTGTATGCGAACTAACACTGTGAGTAGTTATCTGAAGTCCTACGATTTGGCCAAGCCATCGGATTTTGAGAAGTATCTGTCTATATGGCGCACTAGTCAGAGCCGTAGGCCGCATGATCACCCGGGCTATCTAATGCTGATGAAGTCTAACAATCAGCACCCTCGCGCTGTGGTGTATTTTGAATGTGATGTTCCGAAAATCATTTATGCGTTCTATATGCTTTACCTTCAAGACTTCCCCTCCATTGGGCTTGGAAATGTACAAGCCAGTCACATAGTTTCGGCATATGGATATGGTGGCCCTGTTTTCTACAACTTGGAGTCTGGGGCGTCTGAGGGGTTTGAAAGGGCATTCTCAGACTATTTGTCCGAAAACAAAGTGATTAGTGAGTTTGTGCGGGAGGATTTATTTTCAACGTACAAGGTGCTTCGCCCCGTTGAAAGTATGAAGCAGCAAGAAAATGTTGTGGTTGATCTTCAGAGGACGGCAGACCGTTTATGGGAGGATTATAAACACTCGGTTCGAAAGAACATAAAAAGAGCTCAGGCTTCCGAGTTGCAGGTAGAGCTCGACTTTGAGGCAAAAACGACTAGAGACTTTGTTGAGGTTTATCATCTGACAATGACCAGGACGAACGCTAGCAAGTCATTTATGATTCCCGAGAGTGAGTTTGTGAAATTCAATACTTACTTGCTTGAGGATCAAGTTGGATTTTACGTTCATGTCCGCCTCCATGGTGAGGTCATTGCTACCGAGCTTGTATTGCGGTCTCCTAGATATGTTTATTCTTTTTTAGGGGGGTCTAATATGGATTATTCGGGCCTAAGACCCAGCGATTTGCTAAAGCATCATGTCAGTTTATGGTGTATCTCTAACGGTATACAAGGGTATGTTTTAGGTGGTGGTGTCCGACCTTACGATGGTATTTACAAATTTAAGCTTGCTTTTGATAAAAATGGATCGATACCATTTTGTGTGCAGCGGCTGATTCACGATAAAACCAGATATGATGATGCCGTATCCGCGCGGCGTAACGCTGCTACTGAAAATTATGCATCATGGATAGAGAATCCAGACTACTTTCCAGCTTACTTTTCCTGATACCTCTTGGTGTATTCCATGCTCAATACCGAATTCTCGCCATGGCCCTGCTTCACTAATCAAGAAGCTAATGCAGTACGTGACGTTCTTTTGTCGAACAAAGTTAATTACTGGACCGGTCAAGAGTGCCGCGAGTTCGAGAAGGAGTTCGCCCTCTGGGTAGGTGCCAAGCATGCTATTGCCTTAGCGAACGGAACCGTCGCTCTGGATCTCGCTTTTCAAGCGTTAGGCATAGGCACCGGTGACGAAGTCATTGTCACACCAAGAACTTTTCTTGCTTCCGTTTCCAGCATTGTCAATGCAGGTGCAATTCCGGTTTTTGCCGAAGTAGATCGAGATAACCAGAACATCACGGCAGAAACCATTCGCGCTGTCCTGACGCCCCGCACACGCGCCATCATCTGTGTTCACCTGGCTGGCTGGCCCTGTGATATGGATCCGATCATGGCGTTAGCTTCGGAGCACGGCCTTAAAGTTATCGAAGACTGCGCTCAAGCCCACGGCGCGATTTACAAAGGTCGTCCGGTGGGTTCTATCGGGCATGTTGGCGCCTGGTCGTTTTGTCAAGACAAGATCATGACCACGGGCGGTGAAGGTGGCATGGTCACGACCAATGATCATGGCCTTTGGTCAAAAATGTGGTCATACAAGGATCACGGCAAATCTTGGGAAGCCATTTACGAGCGTCAGCATGCCCCTGGTTTCCGCTGGCTACATGAAAGCTTCGGCACCAATTGGCGGATGATGGAAGTACAGGGTGCAATTGGACGAATTCAACTATCGCGTATGAAAGATTGGAGCGCTGCTCGCCAGTGCAACGCGAAGCGCATTTGGGAGGTTGCCAGCGTGCTGCCTGGTCTGCGAGTTCCTGAGGTGCCTGCTGATATCGAGCACGCTGCGTATAAATGTTATGTATTCGTCGAACCAACGAAACTAAAACCAGAATGGACTCGCGATCTCATTTTGAGCGAGATCAATGCGCGGGGTATACCTTGCTATTCGGGCTCATGCTCCGAGGTCTATCTGGAGAAAGCATTTGATGATACAGGCTGGAGGCCGGAGCAACCGCTTGAAGTCGCACGCGAGCTGGGCGAAACAAGTCTGATGTTTTTGGTACACCCGACTCTTAGCAGTGAAGAAATATCGAAAACCTGTACAGTGCTCGAAGACGTTCTGCGAGAAGCCTCGCTGGATGTTGGCTGACGCTCAGCTAGGTATTGAGCTCAGGCTATTAGCCATGACAGTGAAAGTTAGTAGGGATACGAGGTAGTGTTGTGTTGAGGTTTGCTGAGCTGCTACGTACTCGTCTGGTACGGCTGCGCCGTCGCCAAAAACGACTGATCCAGGTGGCCGTCGACGTGATGCTGGTATGGGCGGCATTGTGGCTGGCCTTTGTCGTTCGCCTGGGGGATTTCGAAGAGGTCTACCCACTTGACGGGCACCTTTGGCTTTTCGCCCTCGCTCCCCTTATTTCCATCCCGCTGTTCATTCGCTTTGGTATGTACCGCGCCGTGATGCGGTATTTCGGCACCGAGGCACTGATTGCCATTGCCAAGGCGGTCTCTCTGTCAGCATTGATTCTGGCGTTGGCGATTTACTGGCATCAGGATGCGCGGGCGGTGATTCCCCGTTCCATGGTGTTCAATTACTGGTGGCTGAGCATCATGTTGATCGGCGGGCTGCGCTTGGCGATGCGCCAGTTCTTTATGGGCCACTGGTTCGCTGCTGATCAACCCTTCAAATTCAGCAGCCGTGATGCATGTGCTCCGCCGGTGGCCATTTATGGCGCAGGCTCGGCGGGTAACCAGTTGGCCGCTGCCTTGCGTATGGGGCGTAGAAAGCGCCCGGTTGCCTTTATTGACGACGATCCCAACATCGCCAACCGCATCATCGCGGGGCTGCGTGTGTATTCGCCACGTCACATCCAGCAGATGATCGACGATACTGGCGCTACAGAGATCCTGATGGCATTGCCATCGGCTTCACGCACACGTCGCCGAGAGGTACTTGCAGCGCTTGAACAATTCCCCCTGCATGTGCGCACTGTTCCTGGGTTCATGGATCTGGCCAGTGGCAGGGTAAAGGTTGAGGATGTACAAGAAGTCGATATCGCAGACCTGCTGGGACGCGATACCGTGCCGCCGCAACGCGAATTGTTCGAGCGGTGCATTCGTGGTCAGGTGGTGATGGTAACCGGAGCCGGTGGATCGATCGGTTCCGAATTGTGCCGGCAGATACTAGGATCCGGCCCAAAAACGCTGCTGTTGTTCGAGCACAGCGAGTTCAATCTCTACGCCATTCATGGCGAACTTGAGCAGCGTATCCGCCGTGAATCGTTGCCGGTTAGATTGGTGCCGATCCTCGGCTCGGTGCGCAACCAGCAGCGCCAGGTCGAACTGTTGCATGCATGGGATGTGAATACCGTTTACCACGCCGCCGCTTATAAGCACGTGCCCATGGTCGAGCACAATATCGCCGAAGGCGTACTGAACAATGTGCTGGGCTCGTTACACACCGCTCAGGCTGCGTTGAAGGCTGGCGTCGAACACTTCGTACTGATCTCCACCGACAAGGCCGTACGGCCCACCAACGTGATGGGCAGCACCAAACGGTTGGCTGAGATGGTGCTTCAAGCCCTTAGCCAGGAAACCGCGCCCGTGCTGTTCGGCGACAAGGAAGGCGTGCATCAGGTCAACAAGACCCGCTTCACCATGGTCCGTTTCGGCAATGTGCTCGGTTCCTCAGGCTCGGTGATTCCGCGTTTTTACGAGCAGATTCGCAAGGGGGGACCGGTTACCGTTACCCACCCAAATATCACCCGTTACTTTATGACCATCCCCGAAGCGGCTCAGTTGGTGATTCAGGCTGGTTCCATGGGCAAGGGCGGCGATGTGTTCGTGCTGGATATGGGGCAACCGGTGAAGATCGCCGAGTTGGCGGAAAAGATGATCCATCTCACCGGGCTCAGTGTAGCCTCGGATGAGAATCCCAGCGGCGATATTGCCATTGAGTTCACTGGCCTGCGCCCGGGTGAGAAACTCTATGAGGAGTTGCTGATCGGTGACAACGTGAGCCCTACCGAGCACCCGATGATAATGCGGGCCAATGAAGAGCATCTGCCCTGGGACACCTTTAAGTTGGCCATTGCCCATCTGCTTTGCGCCGTAGAACAGGATGACTACGACCGGGTACGTCAACTGCTGCGCGAAACGGTCTGCGGTTATACGCCGGAAGGTGAAATCGTCGACTGGATGCATCAGCGCCGTGAGGCCAAAAGGCCGCTGGAATAGGGCGCTCCTACCGAATGCGGCATTCGTAGGAGCGTGCCCTCGTCGCATTCAGCCGTCTCTTTCGCGATTCCCAACCAGACTATCCACTGTCGGCACCCGCGTCTCTGGCTCCATCTGCGCATCATGTTCCAACTGGTGACTGAAGCGTTCCAAGGAGCCATTCTCCGGCTGTGCATCACTGGCGAATACCGGTGGGCTGAGCAGATAGGCGCCGAGCAAGCGGGAGAGGGCAGCGAGGCTGTCGATATGGGTGCGTTCGTAGCCGTGGGTGGCGTCGCAGCCGAAGGCGATCAGCGCGGTACGGATGTCGTGGCCGGCGGTAACGGCTGACTGGGCGTCGCTGTGGTAATAGCGGAACAGGTCGCGGCGCACCGGGATTTCGTTTTCGCTGGCCAGGCGCAGCAGTTGTCGCGACAGGTGATAGTCGTAGGGGCCGCCGGAGTCGTGCATGGCCACGCTGACGGTATGTTCGGTGGAGCGCTGGCCGGTGGCGACCGGCGCAATGTCGATACCCACGAATTCGCTCACATCCCAGGGCAACGCTGCTGCCGCGCCGGAGCCGACTTCTTCGGTGATGGTGAACAGCGGATGGCAGTCGATGGGCGGTTCCTGACCGCTTTCCACCACCGCCTTGAGCGCGGCGAGCAGGGCGGCGACACCGGCTTTGTCATCCAGATGGCGGGCACTGATATGGCCGCTTTCGGTGAACTCGGGCAGTGGGTCGAAGGCCACGAAGTCGCCGACGGAGATGCCCAGGCTTTCGCAGTCGGCGCGGCTGGCGATCAGGGCATCCAGACGTAACTCGACGTGATCCCAGGAAATCGGCAGTTGGTCGACCTCGGTATTGAAGGCATGCCCCGAGGCCAGCAGCGGCAGGACGCTACCGCGGAATACGCCATGGTCACTGAATACGCTGACTCGACTGCCTTCGGCGAAGCGGCTGGACCAGCAGCCGATGGCGGTCAGGCTCAAGCGACCGTTGTCCTTGATCTCACGAACCATGGCACCAATGGTGTCCAGGTGCACGGAGACGGCACGATCCGGGCTGTCACGACGTCCTTTGAGGGTGCCGCGAATGGTGCCACGACGGGTCATCTCGAAGGGAATGCCGATTTCGGTAAGACGCTCGGCGACGTAGCGCACGATGGTGTCGGTAAAACCGGTAGGGCTGGGAATAGCGAGCATTTCCAGCAGGACTTTTTGCATGTACTCGAGATCGGGTTCTGGAATTTGCGACATGGGCTCTCCATCTAGGACGGGGGCGGGCCGCCGGGCGACGTCGGTCTCTGGTGACTGCTTGACGCCTGTCGACGGACGGAAATTTTGCGCTGTGTTACATCCTGACCCGCATTTGCAGCGAGGGTTTCAAGCATAGGCCGCTGATCGAGCCCATCACTTGCAAGGCACTCTGGTCCGATCAATCGCGCCGAGGCGATATCGCCAATTGACCGGCGGGCACCTAAGCCCTGCCGCACTCGGTTCCACGGTGCCGGCACCGGTGAGGCAACCTTCAAGCGTCCTCACCGGTGCCACGAGTGATCTGGCTGGTTCGATCAGTCACCCACCCCATGGCTCAAGGGGAACAACAGATCGATAAACCGCTCCGCGGTTGGCTGCGGCTCGTGATTGGCCAGGCCTGCGCGCTCGTTGGCCTCGATGAACACGTACTCGGGCTGGTCCGCGGCAGGTACCAGCAAATCGAGGCCTACCACCGGAATATCCAGCGCGCGAGCCGCTTTGACGGCCGCATCGGCAAGCGTCGGATGCAAAATGCCGGTGACATCTTCGAGAATCCCGCCGGTATGCAGGTTGGCGGTCTTGCGCACGGCCATGCGTTTGCCCTGGGGCAGCACGCTGTCGTAGTCATAACCAGCGGCATGCAGGGTGCGCAGGGTCTCGGCATCCTTGGGAATGCGGCTTTCGCCGCCGGTGGCCGCCTGGCGACGCCGGCTTTGCGCGTCGATCAGCTCGCCAATGGTATGGCGGCCATCGCCGAGAATTTCCGCTGGGCGGCGGATCGCCGCCGCCACTACTTCGAAACCGATCACCACGATGCGCAGGTCGAAGCCTTCGTGGTAACTCTCCAGCAGCACACGCTCATCGAAGGGGCGCGCGCGCTCGATAGCGGCCTGCACATCGGCGGGCGTGCGCAGGTCGACGGCGACGCCTTGGCCCTGTTCCCCATCCACGGGCTTGACCACCAGGCTGCCATGCTCGGCCAAAAACGCCGCGTTGTCCTCGGCACTGCCTGCGAGGCGCTGGGCGGGCAGGCTCAGGCCAGCACGGCTGAGCGTGCGGTGGGTCAGGCGTTTGTCCTGGCAGAGAGTCATGGTCACGGCGCTGGTCAGGTCGGTCAGCGACTCGCGGCAACGAATGCGTCGACCGCCCTGGCTCAGGGTAAACAAGCCGGCTTCGGCGTCGTCGATCTGCGCATCGATACCACGACGACGGGCTTCATCGACGATGATGCGTGCGTAAGGGTTGAGGTTGTCGTCCGGCCCCGGGCCGAGGAACAGGGTCTGGTTGATGCCGTTCTTGCGTTTGATGCTGAAGGTCTGCAGTTCACGGAAACCCAGTTTGGCATACAGCTTCTTGGCCTGGCCGTTGTCGTGCAGCACCGACAGGTCGAGGTGGCTGAGGCCGCGGCTCATGAAGTGCTCGATCAGATGGCGAACCAGCACCTCGCCCACGCCGGGGCGGCTGCAGGCCGGGTCGACGGCCAGGCACCAGAGGCTGCTGCCCAGTTCCGGATCCTTGTAGGCTTTCTGGTGATTGAGGCCCATCACGCTGCCGATCACAGCGCCGCTGTCTTCATCCTCGGCCAGCCAGTAGACCGGGCCACCCTGGTGACGCGGGGTGAGCTTCTCGGGATCGAGCGGCAGCATGCCGCGGGTCTGGTACAGGCAATTGATCGCCTGCCAGTCCGCCTCGGTCTGCGCCCGGCGCACGCGAAAGCCGCGAAAGCCGCGGCGCGCCTGCCGGTAGTCGCTGAACCACAGGCGCAGGGTGTCCGAGGGGTCGAGAAACAGCTGCTGCGGTGCCTGGGCCAGCACCTGTTGCGGCGCCGCGACATAGAGCGCGATGTCCCGCTCGCCGGGCTGCTCGCTGAGCAGCTCTTCGGCCAGCACTGCGGCGTCGGGAAAGGTGTGGCCGATCAGCAGCCGGCCCCAGCCGCAGTGGACGATCTGTGGCTGGCTGATGCCATCGCCGTGCTCTTCGGCAAAACGCGCCTGCAGGCGCTCGTAGGAGGGGGACTGGCCGCGGAGAAGGCGCTGGTTGTGGGCAGTGGCTCGCATTGAAGAATGTTCCTTTGCTTGCGCATGGCCGGTAATACCGGCTATCGGTTGGCCTGTCTGATGATCCGCAGCGAGGCGGATACGGCCATTGCAGTTGAGAGCGAGGGAGCCGCAGCTCCCCCGATTCGTCGTTACAGGCCCTGTTCGCTCAGCCACAGGTTCAGCGCTGCCATTTGCCACAGCTTGGAGCCGCGTAATGGTGTCAGCTGGCCCTGTGGGTCGGTGAGCAGGCGGTCGAGCATCTGCGGGTTGAAGATGCCGCGATCGTGAGCCGGGTCGACCAGCAGGTCGCGCACCCAACCCAGGGTCGCGCCTTCCAGGTGCTTGAGGCCCGGCACCGGGAAGTAACCCTTCTTGCGGTCGATGACCTCGGCCGGGATGACCTTGCGGGCCGCCTCCTTGAGCACGTACTTGCCGCCTTCCGGCAGCTTGAACTGGCCGGGGATGCGCGCCGACAACTCCGCCACCCGGTAATCCAGGAACGGCGTGCGCGCTTCGAGGCCCCAGGCCATGGTCATGTTGTCGACGCGTTTGACCGGGTCGTCGACCAGCATCACCGTGCTGTCCAGGCGCAGCGCCTTGTCCACCGCAGCGCTGGCGCCCGGCTGGGCGAAATGCTGGCGAACGAACTCGCCGGACACGTCGTCGGTCAGCCAGGCAGGCTGCACGCAGGCCGCGTATTCGTCGTGCTCGCGGTCGAAGAAAGCCTTGCGGTAGGCGCTATAGGCATCGTCCGCGCCATCGACCAATGGGTACCAGTGATAGCCGGCGAACAGCTCGTCGGCGCCCTGGCCGCTCTGCACCACCTTGCAATGCTTGGCCACTTCCCGCGAGAGCAGGTAGAAGGCGATGCAGTCGTGGCTGACCATCGGCTCGCTCATGGCCCGGAAGGCTGCCGGCAACTGATCGAGAATCTCGTTCTCGCCGATGCGCAGCTGGTGGTGCTGGGTTTCGAAGCGCTTGGCGATCAGATCCGAATACTGGAATTCGTCACCGCGCTCGCCACCGGCATCCTGGAAGCCGATGGAGAAGGTCAGCAGGTTCTCGACACCAGCTTCGCGCAGCAGGCCGACCAGCATGCTGGAGTCGACGCCGCCGGACAGCAGCACGCCGACATCCACGGCGGCACGCTGACGGATCTCGACGGCTTCGCGCATGCTGTCGAGGGTGGCGTCGCGCCAGTCCTCGAAGGTGAAGTTGGTTTCATCGGCATTCGGACCGAAGTTCAGCGTCCACCAGACCTTCTGCTCGACCTTGCCATTGGTGTCGATACGCATCCAGGTAGCCGGCGGCAGTTTCTCAACGCCGGCGAGGATGGTGCGCGGTGCGGGCACCACGGCATGGAAGTTCAGGTAATGGTTGAGCGCAATGGGGTCCAGGGTCTTGCCGATATCGCCGCCTTTGATCAGCGCGGGCAGGCTGGAGGCAAATCGCAGACGATCCTTGGTCTTGGACAGGTACAGCGGCTTCACGCCCAGGCGATCACGGGCGATGAACAGTTGCTGGCTGTCGCGCTCCCAGATGGCGAAGGCGAACATGCCATTGAGCTTGGGCAGCAGGTCGGCGCCCCAGGCGTGATAGCCCTTGAGCAGTACCTCGGTGTCACCACCGGAGAAAAAGCGGTAGCCAAGCTGTTCCAGCTCGCCGCGCAATTCCGGGTAGTTGTAGATGGCGCCATTGAAGACCATCGACAGGCCGAGATCGTTATCGATCATCGGCTGGCCCGAGGCTTCGGCGAGATCCATGATCTTCAGCCGGCGGTGGCCAAAGGCGACGGGGCCGCGGCTGTGGAAGCCATGGGCATCCGGGCCGCGAGGGGCGAGATGGTGAGTGATGCGTTCAACGGCAGCCAGATCGGCCGCTTGGTTATCGAATCGAAGTTCGCCTGCTATTCCGCACATAGTTTATAAAGCCCGCATGTTTCCTGGGCTCTGTTCCTCCTTAACGTCAGTCCGTACCAGTGTTGTACCGGTTCTGAGTTCCAGTGCGCTCCAGGGCGCGCCGGAGACGATCGAGCAGTGAAAAAGCTGTTGCGCGCGGATAAGCAGCGCAACAGGCTCGAGTTTTTTCGAGTCCCCGTGCGCGGCGAACGTTCAATAAAATGGCCGGGATGGCTGGTTCTGGCTACTCGGCAGGGCCGCAATCGCTTCGCGGGCATGGCCCGCTCCCACAAAAGCAGGCGAGCGCACCTCCCTCCTAGTTGCCATCACTCTCTTTTACTGTGGGAGCGGGCCATGCCCGCGATTCGGCAGGCCGGTTGTAATAGAAAAAGCGCGGCTGGCCAGCTTCGCGCTCTGCTCACTCACCCCTTGCGGATCAGCTGGCGCAGCATGAACCGATTGGGGTGGCAGCCTTCGGCAACGTCGCTGGGGACGGGGAGCGGCTCGCTTCCCAGCCAGGCGGCGATCAGTTCACCGGACAGCGGCGCGGTGATCAGGCCGCGCGAACCATGACCGCTGTTGATGTACAGGCCCTCCTGCCAGGGGCAGGGAATGGATGGCACCTGGCGGGCGTCACGGGCCAGCACGGCATAGGCCTGCGCGAACTGCTCGGCATCGGCCAACGGGCCAATGATCGGCAGGTAGTCCGGACTGGTGCAGCGAAAGGCGGCGCGGCCTTGCAGCGTTGCCGGGTCGAGGTCATCGGCCTGGAGGCGCTCGGCCAGGTCACTGGATATCTCCCGGAGCAAGTCCAGGTTGCTGGCGTGTTCGGCGCTGCTCGGCGTGAGGTCATCACTGTCGAAGTTGAAGCTGGCGCCCAGGGTATGCTCGCCCTGGCGCACCGGCGCGACATAGCCCTCGGCGCAGACCACGGTGCTCAACGCGGTGCTTGATGGCGAAGCCGGCAGCCGACTGATCTGTCCGCGGATACGCTTGAGCGGCAGGTGCGCGCTTTGCTCGAAGCGGGTGATATCGGCCGCGCCGCAAAGCACCGTTACCTCGGCTTCGGCCAGCGTCCGTTCGCCGTTCAGCGCCTGCCATTTGCCCTCGACAAGTTGCAACGCCAGCGCGTCGCCGTGGTAGTGCAGGGTGATGCCCGGATGGTCGAGCAGTTGCGCACAGAGGGCCGGAGGGTGCACCCAGCCGGCATCGGGGTAGAACAGCCCGCCGCTTGCCAGGTCGATGCCGGCCCGTACCTCGGCCTGCTGGCGATCCAGCGCGGTGAGCAGGCTGGTCGGGAAGGCCGCGGTGAGCTTGGCCTGGCGCTGTGCTTCACGCTCGTCGAAGGCCAGTTGCAGCACGCCGCAATCCTCCCAGTCCTGGCCCTTGTGCAGGCGTTCTACCAGCCGACGGGTATAGCCGAAGCCATCGACGATCAGCCGCGACAACGCCGTGCCGTGGGCCGACAACTTGAGGTAGAGAACGCCCTGGGGGTTGCCCGAGGCTTCCTGGGCCGCGGCGCCATGGCGCTCCAGCACCGTGACCTGCCAGCCGCGCCTGGCCAGGCTGGCGGCCGTGGCACACCCGGCCAGCCCGGCACCGATCACCAGTGCCCGGCGCCGGTCGGGTAGATAGCCGGGGCGGGCGAACCAGGGTTTGTGCAAGGTGCTGGCTGCACCGCCAAAGGTGCCGCGCATCACTTCCCATTTCTTGCCGAGCCCCGGTACCCGCTTCATCGCGAAGCCCGCTTCGATCAGGGCGCGGCGCACATAGCCGGTGGCGGTAAAGGTGCCCAGGGTGGCACCCGGCGCGCTCAATCGCGCCAGCTGCGCGAACAGCTCGGGCGTCCACATCTCGGGGTTCTTCGAGGGCGCGAAGCCGTCTAGAAACCAGGCGTCGATACGCGCATCGAGCTGCGGCAGCATGGCCAGCGCATCGCCGATCAGCAGGGTCAGCACCACCCGGCCGTCGCCGAACACCAGGCGCTGGAAGCCCGGATTCAGGCAGCGGTAGGCATCGAGCAGTTGCTCGCTGTAAGGCTGCAGCGACGGCCACAACGCCAGGGCGCGCCGCAGGTCGGGCTCAGTGAGCGGGTGCTTCTCCACGCTGACGAAATGCAGCCGTGCGCCAGTGCTCGCCCGCTGGTCGAACAGCTCCCAGGCGCAGAGGAAGTTCATGCCGGTGCCGAACCCGGTTTCGCCGATCACCAACTGCTCGCCAGCTTGCAGCGCCGCGAAGCGTTGCGGCAGGTCGTTGTTGCTCAGGAACACATAGCGCGTTTCTTCCAGGCCGTTTTCCCGGGAAAAGTAGACATCGTCATAGAGGCGCGAAGAGGGTTGGCCCTGTTCGTTCCAGTCCAGTTGTGCGTGTTGATCGGCCATGGTCGCGTGTTCGTGGCGGGCAGGGCGGCGATTCTAGCAGGGCGCCATGGGCCTGTGATGTGGCCAACGCCTGCTGCCCCATGGTTCCAATCGCCGTGCCGGGGCTGGCGACTTGCGCTAGGCGGTAATCGACCCCTAGGCTGCTTACACCGTTCATGGAGAGCTGCTTATGTTCGAATCCGCCGAGATCGACCACGTTATCGACAAGGCCGCCTTTGCCGCCGAAGAGCAAGTGCTGCGCGAGGCGCTGCTCGAGGTGCAGTACGCGTTGCGTGAGCAGGGCCGCCATGCGGTGATCATCCTCATCAATGGCATCGAGGGGGCGGGCAAGGGCGAGACGGTGAAGCTGCTCAACGAGTGGATGGATCCGCGGCTCATCCAGGTCAGCACCTTCGATCAGCAGACCGACGAGGAACTGGCGCGGCCGGCGGCCTGGCGCTATTGGCGGCAATTGCCGCCAAAGGGGCGCATCGGCATCTTTTTCGGCAACTGGTACAGCCAGATGCTGCAGGGCCGAGTGCACGGCGACCTGAAGAAGGATCAGCTCAATGGTGCCATCGAAGGTGCGCTAGGCCTGGAGCAGATGCTGTGCAATGAGGGCACGTTGATCTTCAAGTTCTGGTTTCATCTGTCCAAGAAGCAGATGCTCACGCGCCTCAAAACTCTGCAGGACGACCCGCTGCACAGTTGGCGTCTGAGCCCGCTGGACTGGCAACAATCGAGAACCTACGACAAGTTCGTGCGCGCTGGCGAAGACGTGCTGCGCCGCACCAGCCGCGATTACTCGCCCTGGTATATCGTCGCCGGCGCCGACGCCAATTACCGCAGCCTGACTGTCGGGCGGATTCTTCTCGAGGGCCTGCAGGCCGCGTTGCGTGGTAGCGGCGAGCGAGTTCCGCTGCCGCACACCACGCCCCTGATGACCCGCACCGATCAACGTAGCCTGCTCGACAGCCTGGACATGGGCCTGAGCCTCGCCAAGGCTGATTACCGCGAGCAGCTGACCCGTGAACAGGCACGCCTGGCGCAGTTGATGCGTGACAAGCGCATGCGTCGCCATGCGCTGGTGGCGGTGTTCGAGGGCAACGACGCTGCCGGCAAGGGCGGCGCGATTCGCCGTGTGGCGGCGGCGCTGGATCCGCGTCAGTACCGCATCGTGCCAGTGGCGGCGCCGACCGAGGAGGAGCGTGCGCAGCCCTACCTGTGGCGTTTCTGGCGGCATATTCCGGCACGTGGCAAGTTCACCGTGTTCGATCGCTCCTGGTACGGCCGGGTGCTGGTCGAGCGGGTCGAGGGCTTTTGCGCGCCCGAGGATTGGCTACGGGCCTACGGAGAAATCAATGATTTCGAGGAGCAGCTCAGCAATGCCGGCGTGGTGCTGGTGAAGTTCTGGCTGGCCATCGATGAGGACACCCAGCTGCAGCGTTTCCGCGAGCGCGAGGGCAACCCGGTCAAACGCTTCAAGATCACCGAGGAGGACTGGCGCAATCGCGAGAAATGGCCGCTGTACCGCGAGGCGGTGGGCGACATGGTCGACCGCACCAGCACCCGCCTTGCGCCCTGGACGCTGGTCGAGGCCAATGACAAGCAGTACGCCCGGGTCAAGGTGCTGCGCACCCTCAACGATGCGCTGGAGGCCGCCTTCGAAAAGGCTAAACACTGATCGTGAGGGGTGCCGCTCGCGCCCGAGGAAGCAAGGGCGGCAGTGCGATCAGCTCAAGGCGCTATCGCGGTCCCGGCTGTCGAGGATGGCCTGGGACTGCAGCATGCGCGCGATATAGCGTGGCACCTGGCGCTCGGCCTCATCGCGCGAAAAGTACGGGCCTTCCAGCGTGCCCTCGCGGGTGCTGAAAAAGAACTGGCCATTGATGGTGCTGACCCGCTCGCTGCGGAAATAGGTGCTCTGGCGGGTGTCTTGCGCGCGCTGGATGGTTGCCATGAAAGGCGCCTCGGGTGGGCTGGATTCATGCAGTGTAGCTGCGCGTTGCAAGCTTGCTGGCTGGTCCGTAGGCCGAGGCTCAGCGGCGGTCCGGCAGGGTCTTTTGCTTGAGGATGTACAGGCTCACCAGCACGGCACTGGTGAGCATGAACAGCCGCGCCCAGAACAGGGGCACCAGAGCGCAGGAAATGCCGATGCTTAGCCACATCAGGCCGATGGCGTAGATCTTGGCCTTGCGCGGGATGCCTTCACCGGCCAGGTAGTCGCGGATCCACGGCCCCAGCTGCGGATGCTCGACCAGCCACAGATAGAAGCGCCGAGAGCTGCGCATGAAGCACGCTGCGGCCAGCAGTAGGAAAGGAGTAGTGGGCAGCAGCGGCAGGAAGATGCCAACCACGCCCAGCGCCACGCTCAGCCAGCCGATGAACAGCAGGCAGTAGCGCAGCAGCGGGTTGCGGGTTTCGAAGGGTTCGCGCGCCATATCGATGGCGTCGCCATCAATGTGGGCGAGGCTTGAGCAGCGCCGGTTTTTCGTCCGGGGCGTTGCACAACAGGAACAGGGCGGTCAGCAACTCCGGGATCTGCTCGACCATGCTGTCGACCAGGTCGCGGTCACGGGCGATTTCCGCGAACTCCGGCTGCTCGTCGAACAGGCCCGAGCCAACCATGATCGGCAGCAGCAATTCGCTGACTTCATCCTCGGCATCGTCGAACCATACGCTTTCACGCAGGAACACGCCTTCCATGAAGCCGATGCACCAGCCGCGCAGGTCAGAGTCGTCCGGCTCGTCACCGAGGTCCAGCTCGCACGGTACTTCCGGCTCGTCATCGCTGGCCAGCTGGCGGGCGATATGGGCCTGCAGCTGGATCAGCGTGGCTTCGATGTCGTCGCGCTCCTCGTCGCTGCGGTAGTGCGGCGGCTCGGAGAACAGGGCATCGATCCACTCGCGCGGCTCGACCTTTTCCGGGCAGATGGACAGGGCGGTCAGATAGCCATGGGCGGCGACATAGTCCAGGGCCTCTTCGTGCAGATCATCGGCATCGAGGAAGGCTTGCAGGCGGGACAGTTGCTCGGCGAAGGACATCGGTGGCTACCTTGGAGAAGTAAACGAGGCTGGATTCTAGCAGGCTGTTGAAAAACTATCTGCGTTACGTTGCAGCGCTCAAAAAAGGCAGCGGCTGCCTGGCCCGGGCTTTTCAGCAGGCCTGCTAGTGCAGACCGGCGCAGCCAGCCAGAGTTGCAGGTAAAGAGCGCTGCCAAGGCCGCACCTCGCAGCTCAGGTGCGTATAATGCCCCGCTTGATTCGGAGACCCTACATGCTCGAGCAGGCGCAACGCATCCTCAAAGACGTATTCGGCTATGACAGCTTCCGGGGTCGCCAGGGCGCGATCATCGAGCGCGTGGCCAGCGGCGGCGATGCGCTGGTGCTGATGCCCACCGGCGGCGGCAAGTCGCTGTGCTTCCAGGTCCCGGCGCTGCTGCGAGACGGACTGGCCGTGGTGGTGTCGCCGCTGATCGCCTTGATGGACGACCAGGTGGCGACCCTCGAAGAGCTGGGCGTGGCGGCGGTGGCGCTGAACTCCACCCTGGAAGCCGACCAGCAGCGTGACATCGCCGAGCGTATTCGCCGCGGCGAGATCAAGATGCTCTATCTGGCCCCCGAGCGCCTGGTACAGCCGCGCATGCTGGCGTTTCTGCAGCAGCTGCAGATTGCCCTGTTCGCCATCGACGAAGCCCACTGCGTATCGCAGTGGGGCCATGATTTCCGCCCCGAGTACCTGCAGCTGGGGCAACTGGCCGAACTGTTCCCCGACGTGCCACGCATCGCCCTGACCGCGACCGCCGACATGCGCACCCGTGAGGAAATCGTCAATCGCCTGCATCTGCAGGATGCCGAGCGTTTTCTCTCCAGCTTCGACCGGCCCAACATCTTCTACCGCATCGTGCCCAAGGAGCAGCCACGCAAGCAGTTGCTGGCGTTTCTGGCTGCACGCAAGGGCGATGCCGGCATTGTCTATTGCCTGTCGCGCAAGAAGGTCGAGGAGGTGGCGGGCTTTCTGACCGAGCAGGGTTTCCCGGCGTTGCCCTATCACGCAGGTCTGCCGGCCGAGCTGCGCGCGTTCAACCAGAAGCGCTTTCTCAATGAGGAAGGCTTGATCATGGTGGCCACCATCGCCTTTGGCATGGGCATCGACAAACCCAACGTGCGTTTCGTTGCGCACCTGGATCTGCCCAAGTCGCTGGAGGCCTATTACCAGGAAACCGGCCGGGCAGGGCGCGATGGCTTGCCGGCGGACGCCTGGATGGCCTACGGCCTGCAGGACATGATCTTCCTCAAGCAGATGCTGGCCAACTCCGAAGGCGACGAGCGCCACAAGCGCGTGGAACAGCACAAGCTCGACGCCATGCTGGCGCTGTGCGAAGAAACCCGCTGTCGCCGTCAGGTGCTGCTGGCCTATTTCGACGAGGAGCTGCCGCAGCCGTGCGGGCATTGCGACAACTGCACCGACGGCGTGCAGACCTGGGACGCCACCGAGCCGGCCCGCCAGGCGCTGTCGGCCATCTACCGCAGCGGCCAGCGCTATGGCGTCGGCCATCTGGTGGACATTCTGCTCGGCCGCGACAACGAGAAGATGCGTGGGCTGGGCCATCAGCACCTGTCGGTGTTCGGGGTGGGCGGTGCGCTCAGCGAAGGCGAATGGCGTTCGCTGTTCCGCCAACTGGTCGCCCGTGGCCTGGTGGGTGTCGACCTGGAGGGTTTCGGCGGTCTGCGCCTGTCCGACAGCTGCCGACCGTTACTGCGCGGCGAGGTGACCCTGCAACTGCGCCGAGATCTCAAGCCCCAGCAGAGCGTCAAGGCCTCCGGCAGCGCCGCGCGGCAGCTGGTGCGTGGTGACGAGCGCGAGCAATGGGAAGCGCTGCGTGCCTTGCGTAAACGCCTGGCCGAAGAGCACGCGGTGCCGCCTTATGTGATCTTCCCCGACGCCACACTGCTGGAAATGCTGCGCAGCAAGCCGACCACGTTGGCGGACATGGCCCGGGTCAGTGGCGTCGGCGCACGCAAGCTGGAGCGCTATGGCGAGGCCTTCCTGGAAGTGCTGGGTGGCAACGACACCCCGGCGCCAGTGGTCGACCTGCGTCATGAACTGGTCAGCCTGGCCCGCGCCGGCATGACGCCGAGCCAGATTGCCAGCCAGCTGGGCTGTAGCCAGAAGAGCGCCTATAGCCTGCTGGCCGAAGCTATTGCCGAGCAGCAGATTTCACTGCAGCAGGCCCTCGATCTGCCAGAGGAGCTGTTGGGCGAAATCCAGGACGCCTTTCTCGACGGTGAAGGTGAGTTGCCGCCGGTGGCGGAGATCGCTCCGCTGTTCGCCGGTCGCCTGGAGGAAGGTGTGCTGCATTGCGTGCGCGCCGCCCTGCAGGCGGAATTCGAGGCCTGAGCGGGCGCGCGACGCAGGATTATCTTGTTGCGACTGGAATCTTGCTCTCTGTCAAAAGCTATGGTTAGCTCGCTAATAATTAGTTTTTGATAATTCCAAGAGTGACCTCAATGTCCCCATCCGAACCCCATCGTTTCGCCATGCAAGTGGCGCAATTGTCTCGCGCCTGGCGCGCAGAACTGGATCGACGTCTCGCCGGCCTGGGGCTTTCTCAGGCGCGCTGGCTGGTGCTGTTGCATATCGGCCGCTTCGCTGAGCTGCCCACCCAACGTGAGCTGGCACAGAGCGTCGGGGTGGAAGGGCCGACCCTGGCCCGCCTGCTCGACAGCCTCGAAGCCCAGGGCCTGGTGGTACGCCACGCGGTGCCCGAGGATCGCCGCGCCAAGAAAATCGCCCTGTGTCCACCAGCCAAACCGCTGATCGAGAAGATCGAGGCGATCTCCACGCAACTGCGTGAAGAGCTGTTCGCCGGCATCGACCAGGAAGAGCTGCGCATTTGTCAGCAGGTTCACGCACGCATTCTGGGCAATCTGGAGCGGCGTTGATGCACGACCTGTCTCTGCTGCAGAGACGTTACGGGTCGCGCTATCCGAATTACCTGCTGATCGTGCTGATGCTCGGCAGCATGGCGATGATTCTCGCCTCGACCAGTGTCAACGTCGCGTTGCCGGCGATCATGGCGGACTTCGGTATCGGCAGGCCGCTGGCGCAGTGGCTGTCCACCGGGTTTCTCGCTGCCATGACCTCAGGGCTGCTGCTGTCGGCCTGGGCCCAGGCGCGGTTCGGCGCCAGGGCCACGGCGCAGGGCGGCCTGGCGATCTTTATCGTCACCTCATTGCTTGCGCTGACGGCCACTGGCGCCTGGCAACTGATCACCCTGCGCATCATCCAGGGCCTGTGCGCCGGCATCGTCCAGCCGCTGGCCATGGTATTGATCTTTCAGGTGTTCGCCGGCGGCGGTCGCGGTGCCGCACTGGGCGCCTACGGACTCGGGGTGATGATCGCGCCCACACTCGGCCCGACCATCGGCGGCTACCTGGTCGATATGTTCGGTTGGTATGCGGTGTTCTGGTTGCCCTTGCCCATGTGCTTGCTGGCCATGCTGGCCGGCTTGTTCCTGATGCCCAGCGAACGCCAGCGCGATACGCCGTTTCTCGACCTGTGGGCGTTCGTGCTGCTCAACGTCGGTCTGTTCGCCACGCTCGGTGCTTTGGCCGAAGCCCAGCGTTTTGCCTGGGCCGAACCGCGGGTATGGGCGCCGGGGGGGATCGGGGTGCTGGCCATCGCGGCCTTCCTGTGGCGCAGCCGCTTCAGCAACAAGCCCTTGCTGCCGCTTGCGCTGTGGCGGCACGTCGGCTTTCGCAAGGCCAGTTGGGTGGCGCTCGCCCTCGGCATGGGCCTGTATGGCACCACCTACATCATTCCCCTGCATGTGCAGGCCATCGAGGGCTACAGCGCGGGCTGGGCGGGCCTGTTGCTGCTGCCGACCGGGGTGGTGATGGGCGTCGCCTCGTTCCTGGGCGGGCGCTTGAGCGACCGCCTGTCGACGGCCGTACTGCTGGTCGCGGGCCTGCTGGCGCTGGTGGTGTCGTCGGTGGGCCTGGGCTGGCTGCAGCCGGGCGCGTCCTTTCTGGTGCTGTGCTTGTGGGCCTGCATCGGGCGGATCGGCCTGGGCATCCTGTTGCCGGCATTGACCACCGGTGCGCTGGATGCACTCGATCGCGAGCAGGTGCCCCACGGTGCAGGCGCCATCACCTTCGTGCGGCAGCTCGGCGGGGCATTCGGCGTGAACCTTCTGACCTTTTTCCTGGAGTGGCGCCATCGCCAGGAGGGCGGCGATTTCGCGGGGGAGGTGGCGGCGTTTCAGCAGAGTTTCTGGCTGATGGGCGTGCTGTTTGCACTGACCATACTCGCGGCGTGGAACCTGCGCCCGTCACAACGTTGACGTTGTTCACATAACTAGCCGTATTTCTGGCTTTTTGCGTATGATGGCCAGATTCCCGGCCCATATAACGTGAACGGCTCGGGAAACTCGCAAGTCTTTGAATTATGACCATACTCACTACTCGGCGGGACAGGGAGCGTTTGCCGAGGCAGCGCTGTGCCACGCCGCACCCTGCAGAACCTTCGGCCCGGTTAGAGCCGCTGCAACTGTTTTTCGAGCGGAGTTATCGGGAGCTTTTATGACTCGTGTTCGTCACCTGCTGATCGGCCTGGCATCGAGCTCGGCGTTTTATTCCGGGCTGGCGCCAGCGCTGGGGCTGGGTGAAATCACCCTGCATTCGGCGCTCAACCAGCCACTGAACGCTGAAATAGAGTTGCTGGCGGTGGGTGAGGACATGACCACCTCGGACATCAAGGTGGCCCTGGCACCCGCCGATGCTTTCAATCTTGCCGGCGTCGATCGCGTCTATTTTCTCAACGATTTGCGCTTCAGCCCGTTGCTGCGTGGCGGCAAGAGCGTGGTTCGCGTGGTGTCCAGCCAGCCGGTGCGCGAGCCTTACCTGAATTTCATCGTCGAGCTGAAGCGCCCGGGCGGGCAGCTGTTGCGTGAATACACGGTGTTGCTCGATCCGCCTTCATCGTCCGCCTATAGCAGCCAGGCTGCGCCAGTGGGCGAGCAGCAATTCACCTCCTACGCGCCGCCGCGCCGCACGCCGATTGCCAGCCGCGGTGAGCGCTATCAGGTCGCCAGCGGCGAGAGCCTGTGGGCGATCGCTTCCAAGCTGCGGGTCGATGGCGACAAGTCGTCGCTGCAGGATCTGATGCTCGACATCCACGCGCTCAACCCCGAAGCGTTCAGCAATGGCGATATCCATCGTCTGCGCGCTGGCGCTTCGCTGTTGCTGCCTGACCATGCGCGGATGGCCGAAGCCGCGCCGGCTCAGCCTGCCGGTTCCGCGGCACCTGCACAGCCCGCTGCGCCGGCACAGATCATCCCCGACACCGCGCCCCAGCAACCTGCCGAACCGCAGGTAGAGGTGCTGGCGCAGATTCGCCGCGTCGAAGAGGAGGTCGCCAACCGCACTGCCGAGAACCTGCAACTACAGCAGGATCTGCTCACCGTGCAGAACCAGTTGAAGGACATGATGACGCGCATGGAAACGCGTGATCAGCAGATCGCCCAGTTGCTCGAGCAACTGGCGCAGCGCCCGGCGGCAGCGCCGGCCGCGCCCGCTGAGCCCGCGCCACAAGCTGGCGCGCCAAGTGCTGCTGCAGCGCAGCCCGCTCCTGCGCCGGCCACGGTAGCGGCGCAACCTGCACAGGCCGAGGGCTTCTGGAACCTGTGGAGCATCCTGCTGGCTGCCGTATTGGGGTTGCTTGCATTGCTGCTGGTGCTGTTCAAACGCAGGCGCAAACCTGATCCAGAGGCCATCGCCGAGCCCGTGGTCGTCGTGCCGCCTGCGGCGCAGGCGCCGGTGGCCGAGCCCGTGCAACCGATCATTGCATCGCGCGCGGTCGAGGCGGACGTGCCACCGCCGGTGCGCGCCCCGATCACCCCGCGCACCGAAACCAGCTCGACCGATCCGCTGGATGCCGCCAATATCTACCTGGCCTATGGCCGCCTGGGCGAGGCGGTAGCGGTGTTGCGCCAAGCGGCGCAGGCCAATCCGCAGCGCCTGGATATCGGTTTCCGTCTGCTCGAGGTGCTGGCGCAGAGGGGCGATACCCTTGCCTTTGCCGAGGAAGAGGTGCGCCTGCGCCAGGCCGGTTTCGATGCTCAACGTATCGATGCGCTCAAGGCCAGCTACCCGGCGCTGTTCGCCCAGCCCGTCGATGAGCTGGAGTCGTTCGAGTCGCTGGGCCCGCTGGAGGATCTGACCCTCGATCTGGATGAGATGCCAGCGCCTGCGCCTCAGCAAAAGCCTCAGGATGACGACTTCCAGCTCAACCTCGACGATCTGTCGCTGGATGCCGACTGGGATCTGGTAAACCCTTTCGAAAACGCGTCGCGCAAGAAACGCCCCGGTGCCGAGGCCGATGCACCGGCAGTGCCGGACGATGGCGCGAACGATATCTTCGGCCATGACGTGAACAGCCCATTTGCCGGGACCATGCTGGTCGAGGAAGAGGGGCCACAGGAGCAATGGCTGGAGCTGGACGAACTGCCCGCGGACTCCTCCGAGGAAACCGAGCGTTTCGTCACCAACCACGAGAACCTCACCAAGCTCAACCTGGCGATGGCCTACATCGAGCAGGATGACCTGGAAGCCGCGTGCGACATTCTCAACGAGGTGATCAACGAGGGCGACGAGGAAGAGAAGCAGGAAGCCCGCGAGCTGCTCGCGCGTATCGCCTGAGTTCTTGCATCTGTATCGAGTGGGGCCTAGCCGCGCTTTTTCATGGGTGCTTGCAAACGCCCGTTGCTCACCGGAGTCATCGCATGAGCCCCAGCAAAGCCGAAGTGACCATCACCTATTGCACCCAGTGCCAATGGCTGCTGCGCGCGGCCTGGTTGGCTCAGGAGCTGCTTTCCACCTTTGCCGATGATCTGGCCAGGGTCAGCCTAGAGCCGGCCACCGGCGGCGCTTTTCGCATCCAGTGCAACGGCGTGGAAATCTGGGAGCGCAAGGCCGACGGCGGCTTCCCCGAGGCCAAGGTGCTCAAGCAGCGGGTCCGCGACCAGATCGATCCGGCTCGTGACCTGGGCCATAACGATCGCCCGACCAATCGCTGACCGAACAGCGCGGCGCTGCGGTTCAGGCCAAACGGGCGCCGTTGGGTAAGGGTTTGTCGAAGCTGGCCAGCACCACCTTGCCGTCGCTGTCATAGACACCCGTGACCAGCACTTCGGAGCGCACGCCGGCGATGCGCTTGGGTGCGAAGTTGCACACGCACAGCACCTGGCGCCCCAGCAGTTGGTCGGTGCTGTAGTGCGCGGTAAGTTGGGCGCTGGAGGTGCGGATGCCCAGCTCGCCGAGGTCCACCTGCAGTACATAGGCGGGTTTCAGGGCTTTTTCGTTGGGTGCGGCGCTGATCAGGGTGCCGACGCGCAGCTCGACGCGTTCGAAATCCTGCCATTCGATGATCTGCATGGTGCTCTCCTGTTCAGGCCGCACTCTAACGGGCCAGAACGGGTGAAGCTGTCGCGCGACTGGCGTTATTTGTCGCGGGGCTGGCGCTCGCGCAATGCCTTGGGGGTTTCCCCGAAGTGCCGGGTGAGGGCGGCGGTGAACGCGCTCTGCGAGGTGTAGCCGACCCGGGCGGCGATCTCGCCGACGCTCAGGCGGCTGTTGTGCAGCAACTGGCGGCCCAGCCGCAGGCGCTTGTCGCGCACATAGGCCATGGGCGTGAGCCCGGTCTCGTCGAGAAAGCGGTTATGAAAGCGCGCAGCGGAAAGCCCGGCAAGGCCGGCCAGATCCGCCACCTGAATGGGGTGCGCCGCATGCCGCTCGATATAGGCATTCAACATGCTCAGCGGCAGGCCTGGGCCGGGCTGGGAATGCGCTTGTGCGTTGAGGCTGGCCAGCAGCAGGATGGCGCCTTGGCGAGCCATCAGCGGATCGTTGATCGGGCTGGCCGCCAGCCAGTTCACCAGGCCGCTCTGGTTCACCGATAGCGCGACTTTCTGCGGCGCCTCCAGCAGGCGGCGGCTGGCGTCGGCATGATGGCCCAGGTGGCGCTCCAGCCAGTCACCGGTCGGCACGTCGAACACCAGGCATTCGCTACCGTTGCGGCTGTCGCAGGCGTGGCGTGCGCCGGCAGGCACCACCACCAGGGTTTGCCGGCTGACACGGCTGCCCAAACCGGCCACCTCGAACTGCAGGTGGCCGCTCAGGCCAAATACCAACTGGGCGTGGTCATGCTCGTGGCAGACGATGTCCTGATGGTAGTGGCGTATGGACAAGAGCGCGGACATGGCGAGTTCCTCCAAGGATCGAGTCAGTGTACGCCGTGAATCGCTTTGCGCCAGGGCGCCGGTATCCGCGAGGGCGGGGTACATCGCGCGCCTTCGTCATCGAACTGCCATGCTGCGTTCACAATCATTTCACCGCCTTCGCGCATGCTCGGTCAAAATCTGCCGGAGACCGCCCGATGAGCATCGAACCCCTGGTAAGGCCGAGCCGCAAGCAGCGTGTGCGCACCCTATGGATCTCCGACGTGCACCTGGGCACGCGTGACTGCCAGGCCGAGCACCTGGCGGCGTTTCTCAAGCGCTACCAGGCCGAACGCGTCTACCTGGTAGGCGACATCATCGATGGCTGGAAACTGCGCGGCGGCATCTACTGGCCCCAGGCGCACACCAACGTGATCCGCCGTCTGCTGACCATGAGCAAGCGCGGTACCGAAGTGATCTACGTCACCGGTAACCACGACGAATTCCTGCGCCGTTACTCGAAGCTGCTCATGGGCAACATCCAGTTGGTCGACGAGGCCGAGCACCTGACCGCCGATGGCCGCAAGCTGTTGGTGATCCACGGCGACCAGTTCGACGTGATCACCCGCTATCACCGCTGGCTGGCGTTTCTCGGCGACTCGGCCTACACCGTGACCCTGGTGCTCAACCGCTGGCTCAATCACTGGCGGCGCCGTTACGGCTATGGCTATTGGTCGCTGTCGGCCTACCTCAAGCACAAGGTGAAGACGGCGGTGAACTTCATCAGTGATTTCGAGGAAGCCATCACCCACGAGTGCGCACGCCGTGGTTTCAATGGCGTGGTCTGCGGGCACATTCACCATGCCGAGATCCGTAAGCTGGGCGACGTCGAATACCTCAACTGTGGCGACTGGGTGGAGTCCTGCACGGCGCTGATCGAGCATCCGGACGGGCGTATCGAGCTCTACCGGCTGGCCGAGGAACAGCAGCGGCTGGCGCAGCTGCAGGCCGCCAAGGTGGCGGTCATCGAGCCAGCGGCGTGAGGCTGCTGATCGTCAGTGACGCCTGGGCGCCCCAGGTCAATGGTGTGGTCACCAGCCTGCAGGCGCTGGTATTCGAGCTGCGCGCCATGGGCCATCAGGTCGAGGTGTTGTCGCCCCAGGGCTTTCGTTGCGTGCCGTGCCCCGGCTATGGGGAAATTCCCCTGGCGTGGAACCTGTGGCGCGTCGGCCCGGCCATCGAGGCGTTCGCCCCCGATTGCGTGCACCTGGCCACCGAAGGGCCGCTGGGTTGGGCCGCCAGGCGCTGGCTGCTGCGCCGCGGCCTGGCGTTTTCCAGTGCGGTGCATACGCGTTTTCCCGAATACCTGACGGCGCGTTGCGCCTGGATCGGGCTGGGCGTGGGCTATGCCTGTTTGCGGCTGTTTCACCGGCACAGCCAGGCGGTGCTGGTCAGTACCGAGCGGTTGCGCAGCGGCCTCGCCCAGCGTGGCCTGAAGCATCTGGTGTTGTGGCGCAAGGGGGTGGATACCCGGCGCTTCGCACCCAGGCCAGGGCTCGCTGCACCGGTAAGCGCGATCTTTCTGTATGTCGGGCGTATCGCGCCGGAGAAGAACCTGCAGGCGTTCCTCGATCTGCAGTTACCGGGCGAGAAGTGGGTGGTCGGTGATGGCCCGCAGCGGCAGATGCTGGAACAGGCCTATGCCGGGGTAAAATTCTTTGGTTACCAGCATGGCGAGGCGCTTGCCGAGTTCTACCGGCGCGCCAGTGTGCTGGTGTTTCCTTCGCGCACCGATACCTACGGCCTGGTCATGCTCGAAGGCCAGGCCTGCGGTACGCCAGTGGCGGCCTTCGCCGTGGCGGGGCCTTTGGACGTGGTGGTACCGGGCGTGACCGGCGTGCTCGCCGACAACCTGCGTGATGCCTGCCTGGCCGCCCTGGAGGTGGATCGCACACGATGTGCCGAGGAGGCGGGGCGCCAGTCATGGCGGGCATCGGCGGTGGAGTTTCTGGCCAGTCAGCCGCTGCTCGATGGCGCGCCGGTGACTGGCGAGCGTTCGGTGAGCGCGGCGCGCAGCTGCTGAGCAGCCGCGCGGGTCACATGATGATCTTGTCGCGCAGCTTCTCGGCGGCGTGTTCCAGGGCCTCGATGACCCGGTCCTTGTCGAAGTTCTGGATGCCGTTGGTGTCCAGGTACATGGAGAAGCCGGGCAGCTCGTGCTCCACGTAACTCGAGGTGGCGCCCAGGTCGCGGCGGAAATCCACTACCTGGTAGATCTGCACCGGACGGGTGAAGCCCTTGACGTTGATCTGGCCCTTGTCGCGGCACATGATCACGTCCTTGATCAGCGAGTAGGTCTCGTGGGAGATCAGGATCTCGCCGGCTTCGGCGGCACTTTCCAGGCGGCTGGCGAGGTTAACGTCGCGGCCGATGATGGTGTAGTCCATGCGCGTGTCGGCGCCGAAGTTGCCCACCGTGCAGTAGCCGGTATTGAGCCCCATGCGGATTTCCAGCGGCTTGGTAATGCCTTGAGCGCGCCAGTGCTGGCGCAGCACTTTCATGTGCTTGCGCATGGCGATGGCCATCGACACCGCCGCCATGGCGTCCTTCTTGGCGCCCTGGCTGCTCGGATCCCCGAAGAACACCATCACGCTGTCGCCGATGAACTTGTCGATGGTGCCGCCGAACTTCATGCAGATCTTCGACATTTCGTTGAGGTAGGTGTTGAGCAGATCGGTCAGTGCTTCGGCTTCCAGCTCTTCGGAGAGCTCGGTGAAGCCGCGGATATCGGAGAAGAACACCGTGAGCTTCTTGCGCTGGGTCTCCAGGCGCACGTGCTTCTTGCCGCTGAAGATCGACTCCCACACCTGGGGCGACAGGTACTTGGCGAGGTTGCGGGCCAGGCGTGCGGCCTTTTCCTGCTCGCTCTTGATCTGGTTGCGCACCTGGGCGAGGCGAATGCCCTGCTGGTGCACGAAATAGGCGGATATGCAGATATAGAAAATCGTGAAGGCGATGCTCACCAGCGCCACCAACGCCGGTGTTTCCGGGGCTACGTGCAGCTCGGTGAGCGAAGCGGTGAGCAGGGTGCCGCTGAAGGCGACCAGCAGCCCCACGCCCATGTCACGCAAGCCACCGACGATCAGGGTGCTGAAACTCAGGGTCAGCAGAAACATCAGGCTGGGCACCACCGAGAAGCCCAGTAGCGCTGCAAAGGCACCGCAATGCAGGGCGTCGACGAACAGCAGCGCCATCAGGGTACGGTGCCGATGGCCATCGCGAAAACGCTTGCTCAGCCAGTGGGCCAGATGCGGATAGAGCAGCGTATAGGGCACCAGCCATAGCAGGCTGTGGCTGAACACCTGTACATAGGTGCCGGCAGCCACGCTGGCCGCCACGGCGAGATAGGCCAGCACGCGCGAGTAATATTCGCGGGTGAGCAGCGACGGCAAGCCATTGGGGACGGCGGGAAGAGTGGTATTCATGCGCTAACGGCGACCCTGCTGAAAGTCCGACTGCATGACCGATCGCCAGGCTGCAAGCGGCGTGCGGAAGGGGCCAGCGGAAAATGGCGATCATATACGCTGCAGACGTGGCCGGCAAAGGCGCAATGCCCCGATACCGTGGATCGTTACATGCCCGCACGCCAGCGGGTTGGCGGTCGAGGGTCGTTCAGAAGCGCAGGCGGCCGGTGAGCATGTCCTTGAACATCACCCAGTCGCCCATCAGCGAGTACAGCGGATACTGAAACGTCGCGGGGCGATTGCGCTCGAAGGCGAAGTGGCCGATCCAGGCGAAGCCATAGCCGATTACCGGCAGGGCCAGCAGCCACAGCCATTGCCCGCTGAACAGGGCATAGCCGAGCACCACCAGCACCAGCAGGCTGCCGGCATAGTGCAGGCGCCGGCAGGTCGGGTTGCGGTGTTCCTCCAGGTAGTAGGGATAGAACTCGGCGAAGGAATTGAATCGCTCACTGGGCTGGCTGCTCATCGGCGGCTTCCTGTTGTTGTTTGGCAGCAGTGTAGGCCGATATCAGGCGCATGTGGCGCCCGGTTGTCCGCAGACTCAGTGGCGCCAGAAGGCGGGCATCAGCAGCACCAGTACGGTGAGGATTTCCAGGCGGCCCATCAGCATGCCCAGGGTCAGCAGCCACTTGGCCATGTCCGGCAGGCTGGCGTAGGTGCCGGCCGGGCCGATGATCGGCCCCATGCCCGGGCCGACGCCGGACAGGGTGCTGGCCGCGCCGCTCAGGGCGGTGATCCAGTCCAGGCCGCAGAGGGTCAGGGCCAGGGCCAGCACGGCGATGGTGATGGTGAAGAAGAACGAGAAGGTCAGAATCGAGCGGACGATGTCTTCGTCCAGACGGTGGCGATTGTACTGCTGTTTGATCACCGCGCGCGGGTGCACCAGCTGCATCAGGTTGGCCTTGAGCAGGATATAGGCGACCTGGAAACGGAAGATCTTCAAACCGCCGGCGGTGGAGCCGGAGCAGCCGCCGATGAACCCCAGGTAGAAGAACAGCATCCCGGCGAAGCCGCCCCACAGCGAGTAGTCGCCGAGGGCGAAACCGGTGGTGGTCATGATCGAGGTGGTGTTCACCGCCACGTGGCGCAGCGCGTCGAGCCAGTGCAGGTCGGTGGTGAAGTAGTACCAGGTGCCGAGAATCAACCAGGTGCCGAGCAGGATGGCCAGGAAACCACGCACCTGCTGGTCGCCCAGCACGGCGCCGAAGTTGCCGCGCAAGGTCGAGACGTAGAGCACGAAGGGCAGGCTGCCAAGAATCATCAGGACCACGGCGACCCAGTGCACGGCTGGTTGCGTCCATTTGGCCAGAGACAGGTCCGAGGTGGAGAAGCCGCCGGTGGAGATCGCCGACATGCTGTGATTGATCGCGTCGAAGAAACTCATGCCGGCCAGCCACAGGCCCAGGCAGCCGAGCAGGCTGATGCCCAGATAAGCCACCACCATGTATTTGGCGACCATGTGCGAGCGCGGCATGACCTTGTCGGAACGGTCCGAGGATTCGGTCTGGAACAGGCGCATGCCGCCAATGCGCAGCATCGGCAGAATCGCCACTGCCATGGCGATGAAGCCGATACCGCCGAGCCAGTGCAGCATCGAGCGCCAGATCAGGATGCCCGGCGACATGTCGTCGAGGCCGATCAGCACGGTGGCACCGGTGGCGGTGATCCCCGACATGCTTTCGAAGAATGCGTCGGTATAGCTCATGTGCTGGGTGAACATGAACGGTATCGCAGCGAAGATGCACACCATCAGCCAGCTCGACACCGTCAACAGGTACATGTCGCGGGGGCGCAGGTGTACGTCCTGAGGTTTGCCGCGGGCGATCAAGGATAGCCCGGCGATAAAGGTGATCAGGCTCGACCAGGCAAAAGGACTCACTTCCGCGGCACGCTCGAAGACGAACAGGGTGAACATCGGGCCGATCATGCCAATGGCCAGGGTGATCAGGAAAATGCCATTGATGAACGCGATGAGTCGTAGGGTCGGCCAGGCCATCGGTTTTATCCGCAAAAAAGTGGCGCCATTCTACCTGTGCCACCACTGCTGTAAACCTGCTCACGCGCCCGTCGGCAGGCGCTTTCAGGCCTCTTTACAAGTGGCTTGCAGTGCATAGAATACGCCGCCAGGTGCCGGCCCTTGCCGGTTTCTGAGCCCTCATCATGTCCGAAACCAATCCTTGCTTAGCGTGCGGTGCCTGCTGCGCGTTTTTTCGTGTGTCCTTCTTCTGGGGCGAGTGCCAGTCAGCCGGCGGAACCGTGCCGGACGAGCAGGTCATTCAGGTCTCTCCGCATCTGGTTGCCATGCGTGGTACCGAAACCAAGCCGGCGCGCTGCAATGCGTTGCTCGGCGATGTGGGGCAGGGCACGCGCTGTACGCAGTACGAGCAGCGTTCCAGTACCTGCCGCGAGTTCGAGGCATCCTGGGCCAACGGCGAGCACAACCCGCGCTGCGACGATGCGCGCAGAGCCTACGGCCTACCGCCGCTGACGCCGCCCGTGCAGCCGGAACTGTCGCCGGATCGGGTGGCGTAGGCGAGCAGTCTGCGACTGCTGGATCGCCGTTACCTGTAGCCAGCGCCGATGTGCTGTTCGCCAGTGCTCATGCTCATTGCCATGGCTGGTAGAATCGCGACTCTTTTTCTCTGGAGGTGAGCCGATGGATGCCCTCGATGCGCTGATCAACCGTGTTTCCGCGCCGCGCCTGATCGAGCCGGCGCCGACTGCCGAGCAGCGCGAGCGGCTGTTCCAGGCGGCGCTGCGTGCGCCCGATCATGGCCAGCTGCGCCCCTGGCGGTTTCTCACCGTCGAGGGCGATGGGCGCCATGCGCTCGGTGAGCTGTTTGCCAAGGCGATTGCCAGCAAGTACCCGGATGCCGACGAGGAGGCGCTGACCAAGGCGCGCAACATGCCGCTGCGCGCGCCGCTGATGATCGTCGTGATCGCGCGCATCCAGGAGCATCCCAAAGTGCCGGCCCAGGAGCAGGTGCTGGCCGCCGGCTGCGCCGCCCACGGCATTCTGCTCGCCGCTTATGCTCAGGGCATCGGCGCCGTCTGGCGTACTGGCGAGCTGTCCTATGACGCCGTGGTGAATGCTGGCCTGGGCCTGGCGGCCAACGAGCAGGTGATCGGCTATCTGTATGTGGGGACGCCGCAGCGCGAGTTGCGTGACGCGCCGGCAGTGAATGTCGGTGACTTCGTCAGCGGCTGGGCGGGCAAGGTTCAGGCCTGATTCTAGCCGGCTTTGTAGCGGGTGAAATGCATTGACGACCTTTTGTGGGGGCGTGCCATGCCCGCGAATTCGCGGGCATGGCACGGGCGTCGCCGCCCGCTCCCACAGGGGGCGGAGCGGTAGCTTTCGCCGCTAGCAGGCTATCGCTGAAGACTAAACCGCCGCTTCCAACGGCAGGATCAGCTTGGCGCTGAAACCGCCACCCGGATGATTCGCCAGCTCCAGCCGGCCGCCATGGCGTTCGGCGGCGCGGCGGGTGATGGCCAGGCCCAGGCCGTGGCCGGCTGTCGCCTGGCCCGGGGCGCGAAAGAAGGGTTCGCCCAGTTGGTCGAGGTGTTCGACCGCTACACCGGGGCCATGATCGCGAATTTCCAGGTGCGCTTCGTCGCCACGGCGCACGACGTTCAGTTCGATCGGCTGGCCATCGGGATTGAAACGCAGGGCGTTGCGCAGCAGGTTATCCAGGGCGCGTTCGATCATCGCCGGCCAGCCGTGCAGGTGTATGCCCGGCTGCAGGCTGACCTCGAGCTGCTGGTCCGGGTGACCGAGCGTCATGTCCTCGCGCAGCTTGGCGGCCAGTTGCGCCAGGTCGACTGGCTGGGCGCCGCCGGTGTCGGCATCCAGGCGGGCGAGGGCGAGGATTTCGCTGATCAGGTCTTCCAGGCGATCGCACTCACGGGTCAGCCGCGGCCAGAGCTTCTCGCGTTCGGCCGGCTCGGCGCGCTCGGCCAGGGCCAGGGCGATGCGCAGGCGGGCGAGGGGCGAGCGCAGCTCATGGGAAACGTCACGCAGCAACTGGCGCTGGCTGCCGATCAGGTCCTGCAGGCGCGCGCCCATGCGGTTGAAGTCGTTGGCCAGCACGCCCAGCTCGTCACGCCGGCTGGCCAGGCGCGCCAGGCTGTTCTGCTGGTAGGCGGTTTGCCCCAGGTCGTGCACCGCGCCGCGCAGGCGGTTCAGCGGGCGGGTGATGGACAGGGTCAGCAGCAGGCTGAGCAGGGTCAATACCACCAGGGCGATGCCCAGCGCACTGAACGGCCATAGCAGGCTGCCGCGGTGCCAGGCATCCAGCTCCGGGTGCGGGATACGGTAGATGAACAGATAGGTGTCGCCGCTTGCCGGGCTGGTGTACTCGGTGGTCAGGCGCCGCCACGGCAGACGTTTGCCGCCTTTGTTGCGCTCCTCCATGGCGGCAGCGCGCGGCGGAAAGGTACC
Organism: Pseudomonas sp. URMO17WK12:I2; assembly: GCF_003253735.1. Taxonomy (GTDB): domain Bacteria; phylum Pseudomonadota; class Gammaproteobacteria; order Pseudomonadales; family Pseudomonadaceae; genus Aquipseudomonas. The sequence goes on from NZ_QKYW01000006.1 coordinate 250,250, forward strand.
GCGGATAGCCGGCTGGCCGGCGTCCGTCAGTACCTGGGTGTCGATACGAAAGCGCCGTTTGCGTTGTTCCAGCAGATCCTGTGCAGCCTTTGATCCCTGGTTTTCGAAGACTTGGGTCCACTCGGCCGGCAGGTCTTCCAGGCCCGGGTGCTGGTTGAGAATCCAGGCGTCCTGATTTAGGGCGCGCCCGAGCAGCATGGACAGGCCGGCGACCAGGGCGATCGCCAGCCAGAAACTGCCAAAAATTCGCCAGAACAATGAACGCACAGCGGCTCCTCAGGACGGCAAAAGCCTGCGCCATGTGAGTGGCGCAGGCGGGTAATGGGCTGGCCGGTGGCTCAGCCGGCTTTCTTGTGTTCGGCCTTCCAGGCCTCAAATTCTTCGCGGTCGGCTTTGCGTTCTTTCATCTTGGCGACCTGCTCGTCGAAGGTCTTCTGCTGCTCGGGCGTCAGCAGCGCGCGAATCGCGCTTTGCTGCTTGTCGCGGGAGGCCTTGCGCTCGCTTTCCAGGGCCTTCTTGTCGGCTTCGGGCAGCTTGTCCAGGTAGCGCTGGGTCAGCTCGCGGTCGTTCTTTCTCTGCTCGCCCATCAGCTTGTGCACCTGGCGTTGCTGATCCTTGTTCAGGTCCAGCTCATGGAACATGCCTGGGCCTGGGCCGCCTGGGCGGTGATCGCCACCGGGAGCGGCCATGGCCAGGGTCGGCAGGGTCATGGCGAGGAGCAGGGCGGTCATGGTCTTGCGCATCATGTATCTCCTTGGTCTGGGAACCGGCCTGTTCAGATGAGTGCCGGATGTGCCCAGATTAGGGCTTTCAAGGTAAGGCGCGGTCAGCCAAGGTAAAGGCAAGGTAAAGAGCGGGCGTGCCGTTTAAACGCCAGGCACGCACATCAGGGGGCGTAGTAATAGCCACGACCGCGCAGGGCGACCACGCGCGGGCGGCCATCGGGGTGCGGGCCGATCTTCCTGCGCAGGTTGCTGACGTGCATGTCCAGGCTGCGATCGTAGAGGGTCAGCTTGCGACCCAAGGCCAATTGGGCGAGCGCCTGCTTGTCGACCGGTTCGCCCGGCTGCTTTAGCAGCGCTTCGAGCACCCGGCTTTCGGACAGGGTCAGGACGATTTCCTGGCCCTCTGCACCAAGCGCCGCCACACCACGCGCCGGGCTGAAACGCAGGTCGCCCAGCTCCAGTTGGCTGGTGGTCGCTGGTGGCAGGCTGCGGCGCAGCACGGCGCGCAAACGGGCGGTCAGCTCGCGTGGGTCGCACGGCTTGGCCAGGTAGTCGTCGGCACCCAGCTCCAGGCCGAGAATCCGATCCAGTGGTTCGCCGCGCGCCGAGAGCATCAGCACCGGCAGCTCCGGGTGCTCACCGCGCAGTTGCTTGAGCAGCTCCAGGCCGCTGCCATCAGGCAGCATCACATCGAGCACCACCGCATCCGGAGCGCTCTGGGTGAGCGCCTGGCGCGCACTCTGGCCATCGTGACAGGCGGTGATCTGGAAGCCTTCCTGGGCCAGCCAGCTGGCCAGCAGGTCACAGAGTTCGACGTCATCGTCGATCAGCAGCAGATTGCTCATGGCGGCGGCAAGGTCCGATCAGATCACGGCAGTACGTGTTTGAAAGGCTTCACCACCACGTCGGCATATACGCCGGCGGTGCGGAACGGGTCGGCGTTGGCCCAGGTCTTGGCGGCCTCCAGGGACTCGAACTCGGCGACGATCAGGCTGCCCGTGAAACCCGCCGGGCCCGGGTCGTTGCTATCGATGGCCGGGTTGGGGCCGGCCAGTATCAGGCGACCTTCGGTTTTCAGCTGCTCCAGGCGAGCCAGGTGCGCAGGGCGAACGGAGAGGCGCAGCTCCAGGGAGTTTTCCACGTCGGTAGCGATGATGGCGTAAAGCATGTCGATCCTTATGGGCCAGGCAGTGAGCCGCGAGAGAAAGGGCGGGGCAGGCGGCGGGATGACCAGCAAGAATCTGCTGGCCGCGGCATAATAACAAACATGATTCGTCGGGAAAGCGCCCCTTATGCAGGTTGATCTTCATTGCCACAGCACCGCTTCGGATGGCGCCCTGCCGCCAGCCGAGGTGGTCGCGCGGGCTCACGGGCGCGGTGTCACGACGCTGGCGCTGACCGACCACGACACCCTCGAAGGGCTCGACGAGGCACGGGGCGTTGCCAGCGAACTGGGTATCCAGCTGGTCAATGGCATCGAGCTGTCCTGTACCTGGGGTGGCGCGACCATCCACGTGCTGGGCTACGCCTTCGACAGCGAGGCGCCTGCCTTGCGCCAGGCCATTGCCCACCTGCACCAGGGCCGTTGGTTGCGCGCCGAGGAGATTTCCCGGCGCCTGGCGCTCAAGGGCATGGAGGGGGCGCTGGACGGCGCGCGGGCGATTCAGCAGGCCCAGGGTGAAAGCGACAACGCGCCGGCGCGCCCGCATTTTGCGGAGTTCCTGGTGCGCGCGGGGTTCGTCAAGGACCGTGCCGACGCCTTTCGCAAATGGCTCGGCTCCGGCAAGCTCGGCGACGTCAAGCAGCACTGGCCGACGTTAGATGAAACGCTCGAGACGCTGCGTCAGTCCAACGCATGGATCAGCCTGGCCCACCCCTGGCAGTACGACTTCACGCGCAGCAAGCGCCGTAAGCTGGTGGCTGCATTCGCCGCGGCGGGCGGCCATGCCCTGGAAGTGGTCAATGGCATGCAGCCGGCCGAGCAGGTCGGTGGCCTGGCGATCCTGGCGCGTGAGTTTGGCCTGCTGGCCAGTGTTGGCAGCGACTTCCACGCCCCAGGCGACTGGTCGGAGCTGGGTTTGTACCGGCCGCTGCCCGATGATCTTTCCCCGTTATGGACGCGCTTCGGCTGCGCGCCCTCTTACAATGCCGTTTGAGAGTTCCTAGCCATGAGCCAGTTTTTTCAGATCCACCCGGACAATCCCCAGGCCCGTCTGATCAAACAGGCGGCCGATATCATCCGCAATGGCGGTGTGGTGGTCTATCCGACCGACTCCTCCTATGCCGTGGGCTGCCAGATGGGGGCCAAGAACGCCCTGGAGCGCATTCGCCGCCTCAGGCAGCTCGATGACAAGCACAACTTCACCCTGGTGTGCCGCGACCTGTCGCAGCTCAGCACCTTCGCCAAGGTAGACACCGCTGCCTTCCGCCTGCTGAAGAACCATACGCCGGGGCCCTACACCTTCATTCTCAATGCCACCCGGGAAGTGCCGCGCATGTTGCTGCACCCCAAGCGCCGCACCATCGGCTTGCGCGTGCCCAATCACCCGATCGCCTCGGCGCTGCTGGAGGAACTGGGCGAGACGATGATGAGCGTCAGCCTGATCCTGCCCGGCGAAGACCTGCCGATGAGCGACCCCTACGAGATGCGTCAGATGCTCGAGCATCAGGTGGACCTGATCATCGATGGCGGCTTCGGCGGCCTGGAAGCCTCGACCGTGATCAGCCTGGTGGACGACGAGCCGGAAGTGATTCGCGTCGGTTGCGGCGACCCTTCGCCCTTCGAGTCGCGCTGATTCTATGTCGACCGAGACCCTCGACAGCCAGGCCGGCGCCCAGCAGGAGCTGCCGTTCGCCATGGTCTATGGCGAGGCGCTCACCGAGCTGCCCGTTGACCTGTACATCCCGCCGGACGCGCTTGAGGTGTTTCTAGAAGCCTTCGAGGGCCCGCTGGACCTGCTGCTTTACCTGATCCGCAAGCAGAACATCGACGTGCTGGACATCCCGGTGGCGGAGATCACCCGCCAGTACATGGGCTACGTCGAGCTGATGCACACCGTGCGCCTGGAGTTGGCCGCCGAGTACCTGGTGATGGCCGCCATGCTCGCCGAGATCAAGTCGCGCATGTTGCTGCCGCGCTCCGCCGAGGCCGAAGAAGAGGAAGATGACCCGCGCGCCGAGCTGATCCGCCGGCTGCTCGAATACGAGCGCTACAAGGCCGCCGCCGAGGGCATCGACACGTTGCCGCGGGTGGGCCGCGACCTTGTCGTGCCGCGGGTCGAGGCGCCCGAGGCGCGGGCGCGCAAGCTGCTGCCGACCGTCGAGCTGCAGGAGCTGCTGGTGTCCATGGCCGAGGTGCTGCGCCGCGCCGACATGTTCGAGAGTCATCAGGTCAGCCGCGAGGCCTTGTCCACCCGCGAGCGCATGAGCGAAGTGCTCGAGCGCCTCAAGGACGGTGCTTTCGTGCCTTTCGTCGAACTGTTCACCGCCGAGGAGGGGCGCCTCGGGGTGGTGGTGACCTTCATGGCGATCCTCGAGCTGGTCAAGGAGTCGCTGGTCGAGCTGGTGCAGAACGAAGCCTTCGCCGCCGTGCACGTGCGCCTGCGCAACGAACAGGGCAGTGAGGAACTGGTGGACGAGGGCTGAGTCGCAGTATTGGTGTTTCACTTTCCATCGCCATGCCACTTAATCAGGACGATTCAATGAGTCTGTTTTCCCGCTTCTTCGGCCGTCAGGACGGCAGCACCGCCGATACCACCGAGCTGGTCGCCAAGCCAGGCATCGAGAACCCACTCAGTTTGCAGGTGGTGTTCGCCCAGCCGCTGGGGATCGACGAAGCGTCCCTGACGACCGCCCTGCGTGCCTACCATCCGAGCATGAGCGATGCCCGTTGCGACATCTCCGACGAGGTCGAGCAGTTCTTCGCCCTGGCCGGCTGGGGTCGGCATGTGGTGAAAATGGTCGGTTTCGATCATCCCTTTCCTGCTGACGCGCTGGAAAACTGCGTCGCCCCGGCGCACTACCCACAGCAGTTCAAAGACCAGGTCCGGCAACAGGCCAGCCATATCCTGCTGTACTACGCAGGTCACGAAACCGACCCGCTTGAGCAATACGTTGCCCTGGCTGCCGTTGCCGGGGCTCTGGCTGGTTTCGGGGCGCTGGCAGTGCTCAACGAGACGGCGCGTACCTCCTTACCGGCGGCCATGTTCGCCGATGAAGACATGGGCGAGCACAGCCTGGAGATTCTCCGCGACCTGCCACTGACCATGCTCTACTGCGGTTTTGTGAAGTATCAGGTCGAGGGTGTGCAGGGCGTGTGGATGCGCACCTATGGCAGCGATGCCTTCGGTCTACCGGATTTCGCCGCGCTGGCTACCGGTCACCATGAAGGTCAGCGTTACATGGACGTCTTCAATAATGTGCTCGGTTACCTGATCCAGAGCGGCGCGCAAATGGAGGCGGGGCACACCATGCAGATCGGTGAAACCGAGTTCATGCGCTTGCGCGAGCCTGCCGAGGCCGAGTATTACCTGCAGGGTCCCGGGCCAGTGCTGGTTGCCGAGATCATCGCAGCGAGCGAGGTCGTCAGCCAGTGACGGCGTCGCGCTCGCTGATTTGCTAAGCTGGCGCCGCCCCGCAGCCAAGCAGATCCTGCCCAGACGATGAACCTGTCCGATCCCAAACAACTTTCCACCTTGCTAGAAGGCCTGTTGCTGGCTTCGGGCAAGCCGCTGTCGTTCGAGCGAATCATGGAGTTGTTCGAGGAGGCCGAGCGGCCCGAGGCCGATGTGTTTCGCAAGGCGCTGGCGATTCTCGGCGGCAGTTGCAAGGGGCGGGCGTTCGAACTCAAGGAAGTGGCGTCCGGTTACCGTCTGCAGATTCGCGACACCTTTTCACCCTGGGTCGGCCGGCTGTGGGAGGAGCGTCCGCAGCGATACTCGCGGGCCATGCTGGAAACCCTGGCGCTGATCGCCTACCGGCAACCGATCACCCGTGGCGAGATCGAGGAGATCCGCGGCGTGGCGGTGAACAGCCAGATCGTCAAAACCCTGCAGGAGCGCGAGTGGATTCGCGTGGTCGGCTACCGCGACGTGCCCGGCCGGCCAGCCATGTTCGCCACTACCAAGGGCTTTCTCGACCATTTCAACCTGAAGAACCTCGACGAGTTGCCACCCCTGGCTGCACTGCGCGAGCTGGAACCCGAGCCGATCCTGGCCCAGGACGACGATGACCCGGCCGTGCCGCAGAGCCTGCAGGCGCGTGCCGATCTGGCCTTGGCGGATGAGGGCTACGAGCCTGAAGCCGACGCCCAGGCCAAGGCCGAAACCAGCTTTGGCTCGCTGCTCGCCGAGCTGGATGCCATGGAGCAGGGCCTGAAAATCGATTTCGACGATCTGGCGCGGGCGGTGGATGAGTCGAACCATGAAGTGTCGGAAACGGTCTCTAACGCTGGGGATGATCCCTCCAGCAGCGAGCGCGAAGAGACTTCATGAAAGACCCCTGCATCAGCGTCTGTAAATTCGATGAAGGCATTTGCCTGGGTTGCGGGCGTAGCAAGGCGGAAATCAAGGCCTGGAAGAAACTCGACAAGGCCGAGCAGCGTCTGGTGGTGGCCGAAGCGGCTATGCGCCTGATCTCGCTGGGGCCGAAAGCGCGGTGCAAGCGCTGAGTCCGACAGCCGGTCGCCAGCTAGGGCCATTTGTGCAGCTAAGCTTGTGCGCCAGGTGCGTTGCGCCCCGTATGCGCGTATGATTCGCGCCCCTTCGACGACTTGATCGTCCCATCACCAGAGAACACCGGGAGGTGCCCAGATGAGTGAAACCGAAGAATACAGCCCCGCTGGCGAAAAATTGCAGAAAGTCCTGGCGCGCATGGGCCTGGCCTCGCGCCGCGAGATCGAAGCCTGGATCACTGCCGGCCGCGTCAAGGTCAACGGCAAGGATGCCTCGCTCGGCCAGCGCGTCGATCTGCATGACGCCATCGCCATCGACGGCCGCGTGCTGCGCCGCGAAGAAGCCGCCGAGACCGTACGCCGTGTGCTGATCTACAACAAGCCCGATGGCGAGATCTGCACCCGTGACGACCCGGAAGGCCGTCCTACCGTGTTCGACCGCCTGCCGCGTCCGAAAGAGGGGCGCTGGATCAACATCGGCCGCCTGGACATCAACACCACTGGCCTGCTGATGTTCACCACCGACGGTGAACTGGCCAACCGCCTGATGCACCCGTCCTACCAGATGGACCGCGAGTACGCGGTGCGCGTACGTGGCGAAGTCGACGAAGAGATGATCGAGCGCCTCAAGGCGGGCGTGATGCTCGAAGACGGTCCCGCCAAGTTCACCGACATCAAGGAAGCACCCGGCGGTGAAGGTTTCAACCACTGGTACCACTGCGTGGTCATGGAAGGTCGTAACCGCGAAGTACGCCGTCTGTGGGAATCCCAGGGGCTGGTGGTCAGCCGCCTGAAGCGCGTGCGTTTCGGCCCGGTGTTCATGACTTCCGACCTGCCGATGGGCCGCTGGCGCGAAATGGGCCAGCGCGAAGTCGACATTCTCAGCGAGGAGGTTGGCCTCAAGCCGGTCGCCCTGCCGGAAATGAAGGAAAAGACCCGCGACAAGCTCGATCGTCTGCAGCGTAAAGCCGCCAAACCGATCAGCCGTGGTGAGCGCCCAGGGCGCGCGGTGCGCCCGGCCGCCGGCAGCACGGCGCCAGGCGCCAGCAGTGGCCGCGGTCGAAGCTCGCGTGATGAGTCGAGCGAGCGACCAGCGCGCGCGCCTCGTGGTGAGGGCCGCAGCGAATCGTCGCGTGGCACGCCGGTGGCCGAGCGCCCGCGTGATGTCGGCAAGAAACCAGCCAAGCCGCGTGGTGAGCGGCCTGAGTCTGGCGAGCGCGCACCGCGCAAGCCGGCTGGAGCTGGCGCCGACAAGGGCCGCAGCCGCCCGGCAGGCGAAGGCCAGCGCCCGGGTTTCGGCCGCGGTAGCCGCAAGCCACAGTGATGGATCGAAGCCTGTCGTAAGGCACTGCTGAAAAAAGGGCCCTATCCGTGAGGATCAGGGCCCTTTTTCATGTTCGCCAGCAAACGAGGTCGCTGGCAGCGATGGCGTCAGACGGCCATCGTCAGGCAATTGCGACCGTTGCGTTTGGCGCTGTACAGCGCCTTGTCGGCGCGCTTCAGCAGCCCATCGGCCGACTCGCCGGCTTCCAGGGTCGCGCAGCCCAGGCTGATGGACATCTTCACCGGCCGGCCCTGGGCCACGCATTGCAAGCCCGCTACGGCCTCACGCAGGCGCTCGCCGACCAGTTGCGCGCCCTCGCGCGGGGTGCCGGACAGCACCACCAGAAACTCCTCACCACCATAGCGGAACACCATATCGATGTTGCGCAGCTGATCCTTGATGGTGGTGGCGACGGCCTTGAGCACTTCGTCACCGGCGCTGTGGCCGTGCTCGTCGTTGATGCCCTTGAAGTGGTCGATATCCAGCATCAGCAACGACAGGGGCTGGCCATTACGGCGGGCCAGTTCGATCTCCCGGCCCAGCACCTGGTCCATGGCAATGCGGTTACCGGTGTTGGTCAGCGGGTCACGCAGCGCACGTTGAACGGCTACGCGGTAGAGCAATGCATTGCGCAGCGGGTACATGAGAGCGGCCAGCAGGGACTCCAGCTGCGCCAACTCCTGATCGGAAAAACGCTGGCGGCGGCGGAAGGTCAGCTCGCCCAGGTACTCGCTCTCATGGCTGAGGCGGTACGTGGCCGAATGATTGGCCTGTTGGCCGATATCCAGGCGCAGGTCACTGCTCGAGTGCTGGTAGCCCAGGGAGTCGACGGGCACCAGGTGCTGCAACTCGCGGAAGAACATATCGAGAATGCGCTCGGCATCCAGGCTGGTCTGCAGTTGCAGGCCGAGACGCTGGCGCAATTGCGCCAGGCTGACCGGGCGGGTCTGCTCCTTGCGGGGTGAGAAACCGAGACGCTGCAGTTTGGCAGCGTCGAAATCGATCGTGTTTTTCTGGCTGGGGGGAACCATTTTTTTGCACCTCTGGCGCTTCATTGCAGCTTGCGAGCTACAGAGCTATTTTCGTGCCAGTCTTTTAGGCTGTCCCGAAAGCCTTGAGGTTCAATGGGTTGCGACGACCGGATGCAGGCAGAGGGCCATTAATGGCAATCGGCCGTCAGAATGACGGCAAGCAATTGCCGCTTTCCCGGTTGCTGTGACAATTTAATGTCGCAGCTGCAGTAACTGAAAAACGGCCAAACCTGTAATGGCCGATTGCCGGGTCGGTTATTGAGCGTCGAACGCCTGCCCGTTGATCCCTTGGCTATCGGGCCCCATGAGATAGAGGTAGACCGGCATGATGGCCTCTGGCGTCGGCCTGGTTTGCGGATCCTCGCCCGGGTAGGCCTGGGCGCGCATATCGGTGCGGGTGCCGCCCGGGTTGACGCTGTTGGCGCGAATCGCGGTGATGCCCTCGACTTCATCGGCCATTACCTGCATCAGCCCTTCGGTGGCGAACTTGGACACCGCGTAGGCGCCCCAGTAGGCGCGACCCTTGCGGCCAACGCTGCTGGAGGTGAATACCACCGAGGCATCGGCGGACAACTTGAGCAGCGGCAGCAGCGTGCAGGTGAGCATGAACATCGCGTTGACGTTGACCTGCATGACGCGCATGAAATTGTCACCGGACAACTGTTCCAGCGGTGTGCGCGGGCCGATGATCGAGGCGTTGTGCAGCAGGCCGTCGAGTTTGCCGAATGCCTTTTCGACCATCGCCGCCAGCTCGTCGTACTGGTGCGGCAGCGCGCTTTCCAGGTCGAACGGAATCACCACCGGCTGCGGGTGGCCCGCCTGCTCGATGGTGTCGTAGGTGCGCGCCAGATTTTCTTCGTTCTTGCCCAGCAGCAGCACCGTGGCGCCATGGGCTGCGTAGGTGCGGGCCGCGGCGGCGCCGATCCCCCGGCCGGCGCCGGTCACCAGGATCACGCGATCCTTGAGCAGGTCGGGGCGGGCGCTGTAATCGAACATGGTAGGAGTCCTTCGGATTTCTGGGTGTAAGTTGGCGGACGAAGCCCACCGTCGCCGTGGCGGGATTAATCCTAATCAACGGTGGGTGGTTGGCAGCTGATCGCTATCAATGAAGCAGCGGTGATCTCAGAACCTGTTCACGATTTTTATGCACATGCAGCGGCAGCTACAAGGTAAAAGCGGACTTCGCTGCTTTACCTGTGGGAACGGGCGGGGACGCCCAGTCCATGCCCGTGATTTTTTCGCGGGCATGGCCCGCTCCCACAGATAATCACCAGTCCATCCTGCGGGAACGAACGGCCGCTCTCGCCACTTAGCTGCCAAGATCGACGAATCTGGGCTGAAAGATCATGAGCAGGGCCTCAGCAGCTGCAAAGCGCCTGATCGAGCACCTTGCGCAGTTCCAGCGGATGGTCGACCACCACGTCGGCGCCCCAGTGGCGGGGGTTGTCGTCGGGGTGGATGTAGCCGTAGGTGACCGCCGCCGTCTTGGTGCCAGCGTCGCGGCCGGATTCGATGTCGCGCAGGTCGTCGCCGACGAACAGCACGCTGGCCGGGTCGAGCTTTAGGGTCGAACAGGCCAGGATCATCGGTTCGGGATCCGGCTTGCTGCGCGTCACGTGGTCCGGGCAGATCAGGATCGAAGAGCGCTCGGCCAGCCCCAGGCGCTGCATGATCGGCTCGGCGAAGCGCAGTGGCTTGTTGGTCACCACGCCCCAGATCAGCTTGGCCCGTTCGATATCCTCGAGCAGCGGCTCGATGCCCTCGTAGGGGCGGGTCAGCACCGCGCAGTGATCCTGGTAACGCTCCAGGAACTCCAGGCGCAAGGCTTCGAAGCCCGGGCTCATCGGGTCGATATCGAAGGCATTGAGAATCATCGCCCGGGCGCCGCCGGAGACGTGATCGCGAATCAGCTTTTCTTTCACCGGCGGCAGCCCGCGCTCGGCGCGCATGGCCTGGCAGATGGCGATGAAGTCCGGCGCGCTGTCGAGCAGCGTGCCATCCATGTCGAAAAGAACCGCGCGCAAGCGCATCAGGCCTCCTTGGGATTTCGAGTCAAAGCGTTGGCGTGTGCCCGTACCGGCATGGGCAATGGGCGCGAGGCGCATGTTGCCAGTTTCCGATGCCGGATGGGGCCGCACGGGTTCTCCCACTGTATGTCAGTTTGTCGCAGTGTGCAGCCGATTAGGCTGTCGAGGGTTCAACGCGAGCCGTGAAACGTCGACAGAGCCTATGTCATCAGGCTGACCTGGGCGGCGACGATGCGCCACCGGCCGTCCAGCTTCACCCAGCTCTGCTGTTGGCGGCCGATGCGCTCGCTGTCTGGGCGGGTGAACTCGGTGCTGCACACGGCGAAGTCCTCGCCGTAGGTGGTGATCATCGTGTTGCGCAGCTCGCGGTACAGACCGGTGGCTGGCCGTGCGGCGCGAAACGCACGGATCTCGTCGATGCCATAGAGGTTCTCGGATGCGCCCAAGCGGATGGTGCGGGCGTCGTGCCAGAACAGCTCGTCGAGCACGCCGATATCGTTGCTGGTCAGCGCCTGTTCGTAGCGCTGGAAGGCGATGGTGACTTCGGCGTGTACGGCGGGCAGGTCTATCTGTTCAAGATGCATGGCTTCACTCCAGGTTCACGGCTGGGGCTTGGGCGATCCCCAGGCGCTCCAGCGCCGCGGCAGCGCGCAGGCAGGCGTCTTCGCGGAACGGTGCGGCGATCAGTTGCACACCGATCGGCAGGCCGCCGCTGGTAAGCAGCGGTACGCTGACCACCGGCAGGCCCAGGAAGGAAATCGGCTGCGCCAGCATGCCCATGCTGGCGCGGGTTGGCAGGTCGACGCCATTGATGTGCATGGCTTCCTGGCCGATGGGTGTCGCGCTGGTTGGCGTCGCGGGGGCGATCAGTACATCGACTCCGGCAAACAGTGGCAGTACCTGCTGCTGGAAGTGGCGGCGGAAACGCTGGGCCTGCACGTACCAGGCGGCAGGGATCATCGCGCCAGCCAGCAGGCGCTCGCGTGACAGCGGCTCGAAGGATTCCGGCGAGCTGCGCAGCGCCGGCAGGTAGGCGTTGCCGCCTTCGCTGGCGCTGATGATGAATGCCGAGGTGCGGGCCAGTTCGGCGTCTGCAAGCGTGACTTCCTGGCTGGCGTTCAGGGCCTTGGCGGCCTGGGCCACGGCGGCGCGCGCGCTGTCGTCGCACCACTGCTGGAAGTAGCCGCCCAGTACGCCAACGCGCAGGCCGCCCAGGTCCTGCTCGAGGAGCGCCGATACCGCTTGCGTGGGCTGGCTGGCCTGAAAACCGTCTGCAGGATCATGGCCTTGCAGCGCGTCGTACACCGCGGCGAGGTCGGCGGTGCTGCGCGCCAGCGGTCCGATATGATCGAGACTGCCCACGAAAGGATGCGAGCCGCTGCGTGCCAGCCGGCCAAAGGTGGGCTTGAGCCCGAATATCCCGCACAGCGAAGCCGGTACGCGAATCGAACCGTTGGTGTCGCTGCCCAGGGAGAAGTTCACCAGCCCGGCGGCGACTGCCGCTGCCGAGCCGCCGGAGGAGCCGCCGGCGATGCGCGACAGGTCATGGGGGTTGCGGGTCGCGCCGAAATGGGTGTTTTCCGTGGTGAAGCCATAGGCATAGGCATCCATGTTGAGCATGCCCGAGAGCAGGGCGCCGCTGGCTGACAGCTGGCGTACGGCCCAGGCGTCGGCCTGGGCAACTGGCCGGCTCTGAAACAGCCGTGCGCCGGCCAGGGTCGGGAAGCCGGCGACGTCGAACAGGTTCTTCACCGCGTAGGGTACGGCTGCCAGTGGCGGCAGGGGCGAGCCTTCACGCCGTTGCCGGTCCAGGCGCCCGGCTTCTTCACGCATGCGTTGCCCGGTGATCTGCGTCCAGGCGTTGATCGCCGGATTCCGTCGCTCGATCAGCGCCAGGCTGTGCTCGGTGATTTCCCCTGCGCTGAGTTCGCCGGCCGCCAGGGCCTTTCTGAGTTCGCTGATGGAAAGCAGGGCGGGATTCATGCCTGGTATACCCCGGCGACTTCCAGTCGGTCATCGAGCGGGAATTCCATCAGCGGCGCTGCCATCGCGGCGATGCGGCTGAACTGGGTCAGCAGTTCCTGGCGCCGTGCGTCGTCCAGCTCCAGGGCCAGAACCTGTTCCATCTGGGCGACATAGGCAGCCCAGTCGGGCGTGATCGGGGGCATAGTGATCTCCTTGCGAAGGTAGCGGCTTGGCACCTCGGGTGCGGGGCGATGAATTTCTGCGCGGCGACTTCAGGCTGGCAGGTGACTTCCTATATCATCGACTGAATGAAACGAAAGTTACAAGGCGCCGCCATGACTCGACTTGATGAACGTTTGCGCAGCCACTATTCCCAGCTTTCGCCTCAGGAGCAGCGTATCGCTGACTTCGTACTCGACCACTATGACGACCTGGTCAGCTACAACAGCGCCGAGTTGGCCCGCCTCGCCGGGGTCTCCAAGGCCACCGTCAGCCGGCTGTTCAAGCGCCTGGGCTACGAGAAGTACAAGGACATGCGCGAGGAGCAGCGCAGCCTGCGCCAGAGCGGCATGCCGGTGGCCGACAGTCGCGACGTGGTGCAGGGCAACACCTTGCTGGCCCGCCATTACAAGCAGGAGATGGCCAACCTTACCCAGTGGGTGAATGCCATCGACGCCGGGCAGTTCGGTGAAGTGGTGCAGGCGCTGGGCAGCAGCAAGCGGGTTTTCGTCGTCGGCATGCGCAATGCCTTTCCCGTGGCCCTGCACCTGCGCCAGCAGTTGCTGCAGGTGCGCAGTGGCGTCCAGGTGCTGCCCCAGCCAGGGCAGACATTGGCCGAGGAGCTGGTCGAGCTGACCGCCGAAGACATGGTGGTGGTGCTCGGGTTCAGGCGTCGCCCGCGGATCATCCGCCCGCTCCTGCAGGTGCTGCAGACACAGCAGGTGCCAACCCTGGTGATCTGCGAACCCCAGGCCCGGGGCATCATCGAGCTGGCGCGCTGGCATCTGTGCGCGCCGCTGGACAGCGTGTCGGCGTTCGACAGCTACGCCAGTGCCAACAGCCTGATCAACCTGCTGGTCAACGCGCTGTTGCACGAGCAGCTGGCCCACGGCCGCCAGCGCATTCACCAGATCGCCAAGTTGTATGGGCAACTGGACGAGCTGGAACAGCGTTAGTGCGCGTTCGTGGTGCGCGAAAACGGAAGGGCGCCAGGGGGCGCCCTTTTTTGTGGCGATTGATTCGGGGGTTTCGCCTCGTCAGCGCGCATCGGAAGTCGTAGTTCCGGGTTCTAGGCCCCCGCTGTTACTGGCTTGCAAGGCAGCATTCAACTGGTTTTCAGAAAAAAAATGGCTAGAAAATGCCCTGGCACGTTGGTTGCAGATTCGAATATTAAGAATCTTTCGTTTCATGACTGACGACGATGGGGTGAAGCCGATGAAGGCATTGATCGCACTACTGACCGCAGGCCTGCTGCTGACCCAGGCCACCACTGCGCTGGCTGGCCAGTTGCAAGAGATCGAAAAACGCGGCGTGATCCGTATTGCCGTGCCACAGGACTTCCCGCCCTTTGGTTCCGTGGGCACGGATCTGCAGCCTCAGGGGTACGACATCGACATGGCCAGGTACTTAGCCAAGGAGATGAAACTTAAGTTGCAACTGGTGCCCGTGACCAGCGCCAACCGGGTGCCATACCTGCAGACCGACAAGGTCGATCTGGTGATTTCCAGCCTTGGCAAGAACGCCGAGCGTGAGCAGGTGATCGATTTCAGTACGGCCTACGCACCGTTCTTTCTCGGTGTATTCGGCGCCAAGGACAGCACCCTGGAGAATGCCGAAGCGTTGGTCGGCAAGTCGATTGGCGTGACCCGTGGCGCCGTCGAGGACATGGTGCTCACCGAAGTGGCGCCCGCAGGTGCCCAGGTCAAGCGCTACGAAGACAACAACACGACCCTGTCGGCCTACCTGTCCGGGCAGGTGGAGTTCGTTGCTACCGGCAACCTGGTGGTCGCCGCCATCGAGCGTCAGAACGCCGCCCGCGCCCCGGTCGCCAAATTCATGCTCAAGGATTCGCCGTGCTACATCGGCCTGCGCAAGGGCGAGGCGGCGCTGAAGGCCAAGGTCGACGCGTTGATCGAGCAGGCCAAGGCCGATGGCACGCTCAATGGTCTGTCCGAGCAGTGGCTGAAGGCGCCGCTGCCGGCAAACCTGGGCGCATAAGGATTTCGCGATGATGGCGCAGCTGAATTTTTCCGCCTTGTGGCCGTACTGGCCGGAGCTGCTTTCCGGCCTGTGGGTGACCATCCAGCTCACGCTGATGGCGACCGTGGGCGGCGTGGCCCTTGGCATCCTGGGCGCTGCCCTGCGCAGCGGCCGGCCGAGCATTCTCAGCCGTTTGTGGGGCGTCTACGTCGAGCTGATCCGCAATACGCCGTTCGTGGTGCAGCTGTTCTTCATCGTCTTCGGCTTGCCGAACCTGGGGGTGAAGCTGACCGCGGGCGAGGCGGCGCTGCTGGCCATGCTGATCAACCTGGGGGCCTACAGCACCGAGATCATCCGTGCCGGCATCCAGGTCACGCCGCGCGGGCAGTGGGAGGCGGGGCGCGTGCTGGGCCTGAGTCGCACGCAAACCTTCGTTCAGGTGGTGTTGCCGCCGTCGCTCAAGCGTATTTATCCGGCGCTGGTCAGCCAGTGCATCATCGTCATGCTCGGCTCGTCGGTGGTTTCCCAGGTCTCCCACGAGGAGCTGACCTTCGCCGCCAACCTGATCCAGTCGCGTACCTTCCTGAGCTTCGAGGTGTATCTGGTCACCACGCTGCTGTACCTGGTGCTGTCCATCGCCATGCGTCAGCTGCTGTTGGCGGCCGGGCGCAAATGGTTTGGAGAGCAGCCATGATGACCACCTTCACCGACTGGGACATCCTGCGCAATCTGCTGCTGGCCGCGCGCTGGACCCTGTTGCTGTCGCTTACCGCCTTTATCGGCGGCACCCTGGTGGCCATTCCGCTGGTCATGGCGCGGCTGTCCAAGCGGGTCTGGCCGCACTGGCTGATTCGCGGCTATACCGAGTTGTTCCAGGGCACGCCGCTGCTGATGCAGCTGTTCCTGGCGTTCTTCGGTGTGGCCCTGCTGGGGATCGACGTGTCGCCGTGGACGGCCGCGTCCCTGGCGTTGACCCTTTATACCAGTGCGTTCCTGGTGGATATCTGGCACGGCAGCATCCGCGCCTTGCCCAAGGGCCAGTGGGAAGCCTGCCGTTGCCTGGGCCTGGATTTCGGGCAGAGCCTGTTTCGCGTCATCCTGCCCCAGGCGTTGCGCATCGGCATCGCGCCGACCGTGGGCTTCGCCGTGCAGGTGGTCAAGGGCACGGCGCTGGCGTCGATCATCGGTTTCGTCGAGTTGACCAAGGCCGGCACCATCCTCAATAACGTCACCTACGAGCCCTTCAAGGTGTTCGGCCTGGTGGCGCTGGGCTACTTCCTGATGTGTTATCCGCTGTCGCGTTACAGCCAGTATCTGGAGAAGAAATTCAATGCCGCTCATCACCATTGATCAGGTACAGAAGTACTACGGCGACAACCACGTGCTCAAGGGGGTCGATCTCGATATCGAGGTGGGCGAGGTGGTGTCGATCATCGGCCGCAGCGGTTCGGGCAAGAGCACCTTGCTGCGCTGCATCAACGGGCTGGAGGGCTATCAGGATGGCAGCATCAAGCTCGCCGGCATGACCGTCACCGACCGCGATTCCCAGGCCCGGGAGATCAGCCGTTCGGTGGGCATGGTGTTCCAGAGCTTCAACCTGTTCCCGCACATGACCGCCCGCGAGAACGTCATGCTGGCGCCGCGCCGCGTGCTGAAGAAGAGCGACGCGCAGTGCCGCGAGCTGGCCGCGCAGATGCTCGAGAAGGTCGGCCTCGGTGATCGCATGGACTATTACCCGGCCAACCTTTCCGGCGGCCAGCAGCAGCGGGTCGCCATCGCCCGCGCCCTGGCCATGTCGCCCAAGGTGCTGCTGTGCGACGAGATCACCTCGGCGCTGGATCCCGAGCTGGTCGGCGAGGTGCTCAAGGTGCTCGAACAACTGGCCAAGGAGGGCATGACCCTGATCCTGGTAACCCACGAGATGAACTTCGCCCAGGAAGTTGGCGATCGCGTGGTGTTCATGCATCAGGGCCGGGTGTGGGAGCAGGGCCCCAGTCGCGAGTTGTTCGCCAACCCGCAAAGCGCCGAACTCAAGCAATTCATCTCGTCCGTACGCGGACTGAACTGAGCGTCACCAGAACGAGAAATAGCAGATGAACACGACTTTCCTGCCCGTCAATCCACCCCAGCGCCTGCTTATGGGCCCCGGCCCGATCAATGCCGACCCGCGCGTGTTGCGCGCCATGTCCAGCCAATTGATCGGCCAGTACGACCCGGCCATGACGGGCTACATGAACGAGGTGATGGCCCTGTATCGCGGCGTGTTCCGTACCGCCAACGCCGCTACCTTGCTGGTCGACGGCACCTCGCGGGCCGGCATCGAGGCCATTCTGGTCTCGGCGATTCGCCCCGGCGACAAGGTGCTGGTGCCGGTATTCGGCCGTTTCGGCCACCTGCTCTGTGAAATCGCCCGGCGCTGCCGTGCCGAGGTGCACAGCATCGAGGTGCCCTGGGGGGAGGTGTTCACGGCGCAGCAGATCGAAGACGCGGTCAAGCGGGTGAAGCCGCGCCTGCTGTTGACCGTACAGGGCGACACCTCGACCACCATGCTGCAGCCACTGGCCGAGCTGGGCGAAATCTGCCGGCGCCACGAGGTGCTGTTCTATACCGACGCCACCGCGTCGCTGGGTGGCAACCCCCTGGAAACCGATGCCTGGGGCCTGGATGCAGTGTCCGCCGGCCTGCAGAAGTGCCTGGGTGGGCCGTCCGGCACCGCACCAATCACCCTCAGCGAGCCCATGGTGGAAGCGATTCGCCGCCGCGCCCATGTCGAGGCCGGCATCCGCACCGCTGCCCACCGGGATGGCGACGACGAGATGATCTACTCCAACTATTTCGACCTCGGCATGATCCTCGATTACTGGGGCCCCGAGCGCCTCAATCATCACACCGAAGCCACCTCGGCGCTGTTCGCTGCCCGCGAGTGCGCGCGGGTGATTGGCGAAGAGGGGCTGGAGGCAGGCATCGCCCGCCACAAGCTGCACGGCGAGGCCTTGCTCAAGGGCATTCAGGGCATGGGCCTGGAGACCTTCGGCAACCTCGAATACAAGATGAACAACGTTCTTGGCGTGCTGATACCCGATGCAGTCAATGGCGATCAGGTGCGCAAATTGATGCTCGAGGATTTCGGCATCGAGATCGGTACCTCCTTCGGGCCGCTGGCCGGCAAGGTCTGGCGCATCGGCACCATGGGCTACAACGCCCGCAAGGACTGCGTGATGCAGACCCTCTGCGCCCTGGAGGCAGTACTCAATCGGCTTGGCCTGCGTACCACTCAGGGCGCGGCCATGCAGGCGGCCTGGGATCACTACGGCGAGCGCTGCTGATGGGCGCCCTGGATAATCGCCAGGCAGCGACGCGGGTCATGGCGCGCTGCGACGAATTGGCCGCGATCAGCGAATCCGCCGAGGGCCTGACCCGGGTCTACCTGTCGCCCGAACACCGGCGCGCCAATGCGCTGGTGGGCGAGTGGATGAGGGCGGCCGGCATGCGCGTCTGGCAGGATGCCGTCGGCAATATCTGCGGTCGCTACGAAGGCCAGGCTGCCGGCGCCCAGGCGCTGCTGCTCGGCTCGCACCTGGATACCGTGCGCAATGCCGGCCGCTATGACGGCATGCTCGGGGTGGTCGCGGCCATCGAGGTGGTGCAGCGTTTTCACGATCGTGGCATTCGCCTGCCGTTGGCCGTCGAGATCGTCGGGTTCGCCGATGAGGAGGGCACCCGCTTCGGTATCACCCTGCTGGGCAGCCGTGGCCTGATCGGCAACTGGCCGCCAGCATGGCTCGATCAGGCCGATGCCAATGGCGTTACGGTGGCCGAGGCACTGGCGGAGTTCGGCCTCGACGCGGTGAGGATCGCCGATGCCGAGCGCCGGGCCGAGGATTTTGCCGGCTATCTGGAACTGCATATCGAACAGGGGCCGTGCCTGGAGCGCAAAGGTCTGGCGCTGGGCGTGGTGACCGCCATCAATGGTGCGCGTCGCCTCAATTGCCGTTTCGTCGGTCAGGCCGGCCATGCCGGTACGGTGCCGATGGGGCATCGCCAGGATGCCCTGGCCGCAGCCGCGCAGTGGATGGTCGCCATCGAGGCGCTCACGCAACGGCACAACCCGCAACTGGTGGCCACCGTGGGCCGCCTGCAATGCTATCCGGGTGCGGTCAATGTCATCCCGGGCGAGGTCGAGTTGACCCTGGATGTGCGGGGGCCGGAGGATCTGGTGCTGGCAGAGCTGCTCGACGCGCTTCTCGGTGAGGGCGAGGCGATTGCCCGGCAGCGCGGGCTGCAGTTCCAGGCCAACCCGTATTACGGCATCTCGGCGACCCGCTGCGATCCGGCCATGCAGGCTTGCCTGGCGCAGGTGCTGAGCGAGGTGCAGGGGCATAGCCTGTCGTTGCCCAGTGGCGCTGGCCATGACGCCATCGCCATGGCCGAACGCTGGCCGGTCGGCATGCTGTTCGTGCGTTGTGCGGGTGGGGTCAGTCATCACCCGGCCGAGGCAGTCGCCGTGGAGGACGTGGAGCTGGCGGTTGAAGCCTGTGCGCAGTGGCTCCAGGCGCTGACCGAGCGGCCGCCCGGCAAGGCGGCCTGAGGGCGAGTGCCGGCCGATCAGTCGGCCTTGCGGGTGTGCACCATGTAGTTGACGTCTACATCGTTGGCCAGCTTGTAGTGCTTGGTCAGCGGGTTGTAGGTCAGGCCGATGATGTCCTTGACCTCGAGGCCGGCCTGGCGGCTCCAGGCGCCCAGTTCCGAGGGACGGATGAATTTCTTGAAATCATGGGTGCCGCGCGGCAGCAGGCGCAGGATGTATTCGGCACCGATCACCGCGAACAGGTAGGCCTTGGGGTTGCGGTTGATGGTGGAGAAGAACACCTGGCCGCCGGGCTTGACCAGCTTCTGGCAGGCGCGAATCACCGAAGAGGGGTCCGGCACGTGCTCGAGCATCTCCAGGCAGGTGACCACGTCGAACTGGCCGGGCATCTCTTCGGCCATGGCTTCGGCGGTGATCTGCCGGTAATCGACTTCCACGCCCGATTCCAGTTGGTGCAGGCGGGCCACCGCCAGCGGCGCTTCACCCATGTCGATGCCGGTCACCGTGGCGCCACGCTGGGCCATGGCTTCGCTGAGAATACCGCCGCCACAGCCAACGTCGAGCACCTTCTTGCCGGCCAGTCCGGCGCGCTCGTCGATCCAGTTGACGCGCAACGGGTTGATCTCGTGCAAGGGCTTGAACTCGCTTTCCTTGTCCCACCAGCGGTGGGCGAGGGCCTCGAATTTGGCGATTTCAGCGTGGTCGACGTTGCTCATGGTTTTCCCTGAATAAAGCGAATGCGTATGACATGGCGCGCAGTGCGTGCATGTTGCCAGCTTTGCTAGACGCGCTGCTGGCCTGTGATATGTGACAGTTTGCCTTACCTTGTGCTCAATGTGCCGGACGTCCGGCTATTTTCGCGCCCCACTGCTGGGTGGTGGCAATGATGCGTTCTTCGTCCAGCCGCGTCAGGCGGCCTTCTTCGAGCAGCGCTTTGCCAGCGACCCAGAGGTGCTCGACGCAATGCCGCGAGGTGGCGTAGATCAGTTGCGAAACCGGATCGTACACCGGCTGTTGGGCCAGGCCGCGCAGGTCAAAGGCGACGATATCGGCAGCCTTGCCGAGCTCCAGCGAACCGATTTCGCCGTCCAGGCCCAGGGCGCGAGCGCCGTTGAGGGTCGCCATGCGCAGGGCGCGGTGCGCATCCAGGGCGCTGGCCGATGCGGCCACGGCCTTGGCCAGCAGCGCGGCGGTGCGGGTTTCGCCGAGCAGGTCGAGGTCATTGTTGCTGGCCGCGCCGTCGGTGCCGATGGCCACGTTGACGCCGGCCTGCCAGAGCTTCTCGACCGGGCAGAAGCCGCTGGCCAGCTTGAGGTTGGATTCCGGGCAGTGGATCACGCTGCTGTTGGTGGCGACCAGCAGGGCGATATCGTCGTCATCGATCTGGGTCATGTGCACCGCCTGGAAGCGCGGGCCGAGCAGGCCGAGGCGATTGAGCCGGGCCAGCGGACGCTCGCCATGGTGCTCCAGGCTCTGCTGCACTTCGAAGGCGGTTTCGTGCACGTGCATATGAATGCCGGCATCCACCTCTTCGGCGAGGATACGCAGCTTTTCCAGGTTGGCATCGCTGACCGTGTAAGGCGCGTGGGGGCCGAAGGCGACGCTGATGCGCGGGTGATGCTTCATGTCGTCGAGCAAGGTCACGCCCTTGCGCAGCGCTTCGTCGGCATCCCGGGCGCCGGGAATGGCGAAATCCAGCACCGGAATGCTGATCTGTGCGCGCATGCCGCTGGCGTGCACCCGCTCGCAGGCCATCTCCGGAAAGAAGTACATGTCGGCGAAACAGCTGATGCCACTTTTTATCTGCTCGGCGATGGCCAGCTCGGTGCCGTCCTGCACGAACTGTTCATCGACCCATTTGGCTTCCGCCGGCCAGATGTGCTTTTCCAGCCAGGTCATCAGCGGCAGGTCATCGGCCAGGCCACGGAACAGGGTCATGGCCGCGTGGCCGTGGGCGTTGACCAGGCCGGGCGTGAGCAGGCGACCGGGCAGCTCGCGGATTTGCGCCGCGCCACGGCGCAGGGCTTCGTCACGCGGCGCGATCAAGGCGATCTTGCCATCCTTGATGCCCAGGCCGTGGTCGTGCAGGACCACGCCGGCGGGCTCGACCGGCACCAGCCAGGTGGGCAGCAATAAGAGGTCGAGCGGGGCATCTGCCATGGGAGGGTTTCCGTGAGCGAAAGCGCTGAGTCTATAGCGGAATGCCGCGGTCTTGAAGGTGCGTGGCGTGCGGTGCCGCGTCTGCCAGGCGTATACTGGCCGGCTTTATTGGATGGAGTAGGTGATGCGCGAGCGTTTGCTGGCTGCCGAGCAGGTCGTGGGGTTCGTCTGGCACGAGGGTGTGCTGCAGGTGCTCGACCAGCGCCGCCTGCCTGGCGAGCAGGTTTGGCAGGCCTGTCATTCGGTGTCGGCGGTGGCCGCGATGCTGGCCGAAGGTGCGCTGCAGGGCGCCGCTGCCCGGCTGATCTGCAGCGGTTACGCGCTGCTGCTGGGCGCCCGGCAGCGCCTGGACGAGAGCGCTGATTGGCGCGCCGGGCTGCAGGTCGATATCGATGCCTTGTGCGCGGCCGGCTTGCCGGCTGAAGAGGGCGAGCGCCTGCTGGCGCGCCTGCAGCAGCGCCTGGCAATCATCAAGCCCGGTATTCAACCCCTGGCCGTGCTGGAGGAGGAAGCCCGCGGCGCTCATCAGCGTGATCGCGAGGCCAATCTGGCCATGGCTCAATTCGGTGTGGAGCTGATCCGCGGTTTTCAGGGCAACCTGCAGAACCTGCTGAGCATCGGCAGTGCTGGCGCGCTGGCCGGCGGAGGCATCGGTACCGCCCTCGGCGTGGTGCGCGCGGCGCAGCTCGAAGGCTTGCTGGAGCGCTGCTACCTGGGTGAGGGCCGGCCGTTTATGCAGGGCGCGCGCCTGGCGGCCTGGGAGCTGCACCAAGAGGGTATCGCCGTGGCGTTGAGCACCGATGCAGCGCTTGCCCATGTCATGAAGGAGCGCGGTATCACCTGGGCGGTCGTCGGCGCCGAGCGGGTCGCCGCCAATGGCGATGTGCTCGGCGTGATCGGCACCTATCAGCTGGCCGTGGCGGCCATGCACCATGGCGTGCGGCTGATGGTGGTGGCGCCGAGCGCGCTCATCGATCTGCAGCTGGACAGTGGTGAAGAGGGCTTTCACGACCTGGGCCACGGCCCGCTGGCCTACGCGCCGCATGAGCGGATCAAGGGTGTGGACGAAGTGGCCCCGCGCTATGACGTGACCCCCGCCGACCTGGTGGATTTTCTGGTCACCGAGCGTGGGGTGATCGAGCGCCCTGACGCGGCCAAGCTCACCCAGCTGATGTGTCGCAAGCGCCTGCACTGAATGCCCTGCTTCATGAGGCCGCGGGGATAGGTGCAAGGCACGCTTTGTGGTAAGCTCCGGCAGTTTTCAAGGGCACCGCCTGCGGTTGCCGTCACTGCTCGAATGCATGACATAACGTATTGATTTGTCGTGAGTCGTCGCTGGCCTGATGCCATCGCGACGCGCTTCATCCGGCTCCAGATGAGCAGGGTGGGGCTTCATCAGAAAAAAGGAATCAGGCTACTCATGGGCGAACTGGCCAAAGAAATCCTCCCGGTCAACATCGAAGATGAACTGAAACAGTCGTACCTCGACTACGCGATGAGCGTGATCGTCGGGCGTGCCTTGCCGGATGCGCGCGATGGCCTGAAGCCCGTGCATCGCCGGGTGCTGTTCGCCATGAGCGAACTGGGTAACGACTGGAACAAGCCTTACAAGAAATCCGCCCGTGTGGTCGGTGACGTGATCGGTAAATATCACCCGCATGGTGATACCGCCGTTTACGACACCATCGTGCGTATGGCCCAGCCGTTCTCGTTGCGTTACCTGCTGGTCGACGGCCAGGGCAACTTCGGTTCGGTGGACGGCGACAACGCTGCCGCCATGCGATACACCGAAGTGCGCATGACCAAGCTGGCTCACGAGCTGCTGGCCGACCTGCACAAGGAAACCGTCGACTGGGTGCCCAACTACGACGGCACCGAGCAGATCCCGGCGGTCATGCCGACCAAGATCCCCAACCTGCTGGTCAACGGCTCCAGCGGTATCGCCGTGGGCATGGCGACCAACATTCCGCCGCACAACCTCAGCGAGGTCATCGACGGCTGCCTGGCGCTGATCGACAATCCGGAGCTGACGGTCGATGACCTGATGCAATACATTCCGGGTCCGGACTTCCCGACCGCAGGCATCATCAACGGCCGCGCCGGTATCGTCGAAGCGTACCGCACCGGCCGCGGGCGCATTTACATCCGTGCCCGCGCCGAAGTCGAAGACATCGACAAGGTCGGCGGTCGCCAACAGATCGTCGTCACCGAGCTGCCGTATCAGCTGAACAAGGCGCGCCTGATCGAGAAGATCGCCGAGCTGGTAAAAGAGAAGAAGCTCGAAGGCATCACCGAGCTGCGCGACGAGTCCGACAAGGACGGTATGCGCGTGGTCATCGAGCTGCGTCGCGGCGAAGTGCCCGAGGTGATCCTCAACAACCTCTATGCCCAGACCCAGATGCAGAGCGTGTTCGGCATCAACGTGGTGGCGCTGATCGACGGCCAGCCGAAGATCCTCAACCTCAAGGACATGCTCGATGCGTTCATCCTGCACCGTCGTGAGGTGGTTACCCGGCGCACCGTGTTCGAATTGCGCAAGGCCCGTGAGCGTGGTCACATCCTTGAAGGTCAGGCGGTCGCGCTGTCCAACATCGATCCGGTTATCGCCCTGATCAAGGCTTCGCCGACGCCGTCCGAGGCCAAGGAAGCGCTGATTTCCACCGCCTGGGAATCGTCTGCAGTGGAAGCCATGGTCGAGCGCGCTGGTGCTGACTCGTGCCGCCCGGAAGGTCTCGATGCGCAGTTCGGTCTGCGTGATGGCAAGTACTACCTGTCGCCTGAGCAGGCCCAGGCGATCCTCGACTTGCGCTTGCACCGCCTGACCGGTCTGGAGCACGAGAAGCTGCTGGCCGAGTACCAGGAAATCCTCAACCAGATCGGCGAGCTGATCCGCATCCTGACCAGCGCTGTGCGCCTGATGGAAGTGATTCGCGAGGAACTGGAAGCGGTCAAGGCCGAGTTCGGCGACAAGCGCCGCACCGAGATTCTCGATTCGCGTCTGGACCTGACCCTGGGTGACATGATCCCGGAAGAAGAGCGCGTGGTGACCATCTCTCATGGTGGCTATGCCAAGACCCAGCCGTTGACCGCCTACCAGGCCCAGCGCCGCGGCGGCAAGGGCAAGTCGGCTACCGGCATCAAGGATGAGGACTACATCGCTCACCTGCTGGTCGCCAACAGCCACGCCACCCTGCTGCTGTTCTCCAGCAAGGGCAAGGTGTACTGGCTCAAGACCTACGAAATTCCCGAAGCGTCCCGTGCCGCCCGCGGCCGTCCGCTGGTCAACCTGCTGCCGCTGGAAGAGGGTGAGTACATCACCACCATGCTGCAGATCGACCTCGAGGCCCTGCAGCAGCAAGCCGGCGCTGACGATGTGGACGACAGCGACGACGCGGTGCTCGAAGGCGAGATCGTCGAAGCCGAAGAAGTGGCCGAAGTCGCCGAGATCGAAGAAGTCGAAGGCGAGACCGCCGAGCTGGTGGCCGAGCCGACTGGCGCCTACATCTTCATGGCCACTGCCTCCGGTACCGTGAAGAAGACCCCGCTGGTGCAGTTCAGCCGTCCGCGTTCCAACGGTCTGATCGCCCTGAAACTGAAGGAAGGCGACACCCTGATCGCCGCCGCCATCACCGACGGCGCCAAGGAAGTCATGCTGTTCTCCAGCGCCGGCAAGGTGATTCGTTTCGCCGAGAGCGTGGTGCGGGTCATGGGTCGTGGTGCCCGTGGTATCCGCGGCATGCGTATCGGCAAGGATCAACGCCTGATCTCCATGCTGATCCCGGAATCCGGTGCGCAGATCCTCACCGCCTCCGAACGCGGTTTCGGCAAGCGCACGGCGCTCTCCAAGTTCCCGCGTCGCGGTCGTGGCGGCCAGGGCGTGATCGGCATGATCACCAAGGAGCGTAACGGCCCGCTGATCGGCGCCATCCAGGTGCAGGACGGCGAGGAAATCATGCTGATTTCCGACCAGGGCACCCTGGTACGTACCCGCGTCGACGAAGTCTCCAGCTCTGGCCGTAACACTCAGGGCGTGACCCTGATCAAGCTGGCCAAGGACGAGAAACTGGTCGGCCTGGAGCGTGTGCAGGAGCCTTCCGAGGAAGACATCGAAGTGGAGCTGGACGAAGAGGGCAACCCGATCGTCGCCGTCGAAGCCGAAGCTGATGAAACTGTAGCGGGTGAAGAACCGGCAGCAGAAGGCGACGAGCCAGCAGAAGAAGATCGCGACGCCTAAGCGCGCCGCTCTGCCTGCAGTGTCACGGCACTGCAGGCAGCATTTCACCAGATAGATGCAGCAGACAGTCAAGCGAGAGTGAATTGTGAGCAAGCGAGCCTTTAACTTCTGCGCCGGCCCGGCCGCGCTTCCCGAAGCCGTTCTGCAGCGCGCCCAGGCCGAGCTTCTCGACTGGCAGGGCAAGGGTCTTTCCGTCATGGAAATGAGCCATCGCAGCGACGATTACGTGGCCATCGCCGAAAAGGCCGAACAGGATCTGCGCGATCTGCTGAGCATTCCCTCCGACTACAAGGTGCTGTTCCTGCAAGGTGGCGCCAGTCAGCAGTTCGCGGAAATCCCGCTCAATCTGCTGCCTGAAGACGGCACCGCCGATTACATCGATACCGGCATCTGGTCGAAGAAGAGCATCGACGAGGCGCGTCGCTACGGCAACATCAACGTAGCGGCCAGTGCCAAGGCTTACGATTACTTCGCCATTCCTGGGCAGAACGAATGGCAGCTGTCCAAGAACGCCGCCTACCTGCACTACGCCAGCAACGAAACCATTGGCGGCCTGCAGTTCGACTGGATTCCCGAGGCGGGCGACGTACCGCTGGTAGTCGACATGTCCTCGGACATACTTTCGCGTGAAGTCGATATCTCCAAATTCGGCCTGATCTACGCCGGCGCCCAGAAGAACATCGGCCCCAGTGGCCTGGTGGTGGCGATCATCCGTGAAGACCTGCTCGGCCGTGCGCGCAGCGCCTGCCCGACCATGCTCAATTACCAGATCGCCGCCGACAACGGTTCGATGTACAACACCCCGGCGACCTTCTCCTGGTACCTGTCCGGCCTGGTCTTCGAGTGGCTGAAAGAGCAGGGCGGCGTTGCCGCCATGGAGAAACTCAACAAGGCCAAGAAGGACCTGCTGTACAAGGTCATCGACGCCAGCGAGTTCTACAGCAACCCGATCGCCAAGAATGCCCGCTCGTGGATGAACGTGCCGTTCCGCCTGGCGGACGAGCGCCTCGACAAGCCATTCCTGGCAGGCGCCGACGCCCGTGGCTTGCTGAATCTCAAGGGCCATCGTTCGGTCGGCGGCATGCGTGCCTCCATCTATAACGCCGTTGGCCTGGATGCGGTCGAGGCGCTGGTCGCCTATATGGCGGAGTTCGAGAAGGAGCACGGCTGATGAGCAACGACGCCAATACCGACCAGGCCCTGCAGGCCCTGCGCCTGCGCATCGACAGCCTGGACGAGAAGATCCTCGAGCTGATCAGTGACCGTGCGCGCTGCGCCGAGGAAGTGGCTAGGGTGAAAATGGCCACCCTGGCCGAGGGCGAGGTGCCGGTGTTCTACCGCCCCGAGCGTGAGGCGCAGGTGCTCAAACGGGTGATGGAGCGTAATCGCGGCCCCCTGGGCAACGAAGACATGGCGCGGCTGTTCCGCGAAATCATGTCCTCCTGCCTGGCCCTGGAGAATCCGCTGAAGGTCGCCTACCTGGGGCCGGAAGGCACCTTCTCCCAGGCGGCGGCGATGAAGCATTTCGGGCACGCGGTGATCAGCCAGCCGATGGCGGCGATCGACGAAGTGTTCCGCGAAGTGGTGGCCGGCGCCGTCAACTTCGGCGTGGTGCCGGTGGAGAACTCCACCGAAGGTGCGGTCAACCACACCCTCGACAGCTTCCTCGAGCACGATCTGGTGATCTGCGGCGAGGTGGAGCTGCGCATTCACCACCACCTGCTGGTGGGTGATGCCACCAAGACCGACCGCATCACCCGCATCTACTCCCATGCCCAGTCCCTGGCCCAGTGCCGCAAGTGGCTGGATGCCCATTACCCGAACGTCGAGCGCGTGGCCGTTTCCAGCAACGCCGATGCGGCGCGCCGGGTGAAGAGCGAGTGGAACTCGGCGGCGATTGCCGGTGACATGGCGGCCAATCTGTACGGCCTGACCCGTCTGGCGGAAAAGATCGAGGATCGCCCGGACAACTCCACGCGCTTTCTGATCATCGGCAACCAGGAAGTGCCGCCCACCGGCGATGACAAGACCTCGGTGATCGTGTCGATGCGCAACAAGCCCGGTGCCCTGCACGAGCTGCTGGTGCCTTTCCATCAGAACGGCATCGACCTGACCCGCATCGAAACCCGCCCGTCGCGCAGCGGCAAGTGGACCTACGCCTTCTTCATCGATTTCGTCGGTCACCACCGCGATCCGCTGATCAAGGACGTACTGGAGAAAATCAATCAGGAAGCCGTGGCACTCAAGGTGCTGGGTTCCTATCCCAAGGCAGTACTTTAACTGCGGCTCCAGGCCGCGGGTTGCGGGCGACAGGCAAAATCAGGCTTGTGCTCGTCACCCGAGACCTGCGGCCTGAGGCCTGTTTATGAGTTGTGATTTCATTGCCCTGGCCCAGCCAGGCGTGCAGAAACTGTCCCCCTACGTGCCTGGCAAGCCGGTCGATGAGTTGGCCCGCGAGCTGAACATGGACCCGGCGAGCATCGTCAAGCTGGCCAGCAACGAAAACCCGCTCGGCCCGAGCCCCAAGGCGCTGGCGGCGATTCGCGCCGAACTCGATGAGCTGACCCGCTACCCGGACGGCAACGGCTTCAGCCTCAAGACCCTGCTCGCCGAGCGCTGCGGCGTGACCACCGCCCAGGTGACCCTGGGCAATGGCTCCAACGACATTCTCGAGCTGGTCGCCCGTGCCTACCTGGCGCCCGGCCTGAATGCAGTGTTCAGCGAGCACGCGTTCGCGGTCTACCCGATTGCCACCCAGGCGGTCGGTGCCCAGGCCAAGGTCGTTCCGGCGGTGAATTTCGGTCACGACCTGCCGGCCATGCTGGCGGCCATCGATGCCAACACCCGCGTGGTGTTCATCGCCAACCCCAACAACCCCACCGGCACCTGGTTCAGCAAGCAGGCCCTGCGCGACTTCCTCGCCGCCGTGCCGGAAAACGTGCTGGTGGTGCTGGACGAGGCCTATATCGAATACGCCGATGGCGACGAGTTGCCGAACGGCATCGATTACCTCGCCGACCACGCCAATCTGCTGGTGTCGCGCACCTTCTCCAAGGCCTATGGCCTGGCTTCGCTGCGTGTCGGCTACGGCTTGAGCCGGCCTGACGTGGCCGATGTACTGAACCGCGTTCGCCAGCCGTTCAACGTCAACAGCTTCGCCCTGGCCGCCGCCTGCGCCGCGTTCGACGATGCCGAGTACCTGGCGCGCAGTCGTGAAATCAACACCGCCGGCATGCTGCAGCTGCAAGAGGGCTGCCGCGAGCTGGGCCTGGGCTGGATTCCGTCCAAGGCCAACTTCCTGGCCATCGACTTTGGCCGCGATACCGCGGCGATCAACCAGGGGCTTCTGCGTGAAGGCGTGATCGTGCGCCCGGTGGCCGGCTACGGCATGCCTAATCACCTGCGTGTTTCCATTGGTTTGCCGGCCGAGAACGCCCGCTTCCTGGAAGCGTTGTGCAAGGTGCTGAACGCGTGACTGAACGCACTGCAGCGAAGCCGCTGGTCGAGCGCCTGGTCGTCGTTGGCCTCGGGCTGATCGGCGGCTCCTTCGCCAAAGGCCTGCGTGCCCGCGGCGTTTGTCGTGAAGTCGTGGGCGTCGATCTGGACGCGCAGGCGCGCCGCCTGGCCGTCGAGCTCGGTGTGGTCGACCGCTGCGAGGAGCAGTTGGCTGCCGCCTGTCAGGGGGCTGACGTGATCATGCTGGCCGTGCCTATCCTGGCCATGGAGCGGGTACTGGCCGAGCTGGCGAAGCTGGATCTGGGCGACGCCATCCTGACCGATGCCGGCAGCGCCAAGGGCAATGTGGTGCGTGCTGCCGACGCGGTGTTCGGTGGGCTGCCCGCGCGCTTCGTGCCGGGTCACCCGATTGCCGGTTCCGAGCAGAGCGGCGTCGAGGCGGCCAATGGCGAGCTGTTCAAGCGCCACAAGGTGATCCTCACCCCGCTGCCACAGACCGATGCGCTGGCGCTGCAGCGCGTCGATCAGCTGTGGCGGGAGCTGGGTGCGGACGTCGAGCACATGCAGGTCGAACACCACGACCAGGTGCTCGCCGCCACCAGCCATCTGCCGCACCTGCTGGCCTTCGGCCTGGTCGACTCGCTGGCCAAGCGCAACGAAAACCTGGAAATCTTCCGCTACGCCGCCGGCGGCTTCCGCGATTTCACGAGAATCGCCGGCAGTGACCCGGTCATGTGGCACGACATCTTTCTCGCCAACCGCGAGGCCGTGCTGCGCACCTTGGATGTATTTCGCGATGACCTCGACGCCTTGCGCGACGCGGTGCACGCAGGGGACGGGCATCACCTGCTGGGCGTATTCACGCGCGCCCGCGTGGCCCGCGAACATTTCAGCAAAATACTGGCCCGTCGGGCCTATGTGGACGCTATGCACTCGAACGATCTGGTTTTTCTGGCTAATCCTGGTGGCAATGTCCGTGGGCGTATCCGCGTTCCAGGTGACAAGTCCATCTCCCACCGCTCGATCATGCTCGGCTCGCTGGCCGAGGGCACTACCGAGGTCGAGGGCTTCCTCGAAGGCGAAGATGCCCTGGCGACTCTGCAGGCGTTCCGCGACATGGGCGTGGTCATCGAAGGGCCGCAGCATGGCCGCGTGACCGTTCATGGTGTCGGCCTGCATGGCCTGAAAGCACCACCTGGGCCGATTTACGTGGGCAACTCGGGTACCTCGATGCGCCTGCTCGCCGGCCTGCTGGCTGGCCAGCCGTTCGACGTGACCATGACCGGCGACGCGTCGCTGTCCAAGCGGCCGATGAATCGTGTGGCCAATCCGCTGCGGGAAATGGGCGCGGTGGTCGAGACCGGGCCGGACGGCCGTCCGCCGCTGACCATCCGTGGTGGCCAGAAACTCAAGGCGCTGACCTACACGCTGCCGATGGCCAGCGCCCAGGTTAAATCCTGCCTGCTGCTCGCGGGCCTGTATGCCGAAGGCGTGACCACCGTCACCGAGCCAGCGCCGACCCGCGACCATACCGAGCGCATGCTGCGCGGTTTCGGCTACGCCGTGGAGTCTAAAGGCCCGGTGGCGTCCCTGCAGGCGGGTGGCAAGCTCACCGCCACCCGTATAGAAGTGCCGGCGGACATTTCCTCGGCGGCATTCTTCCTGGTGGCCGCCTCCATCGCCGAGGGCAGCGACCTGCTGCTCGAGCATGTCGGCATCAACCCGACCCGGATCGGCGTGATCGAGATCCTGCGCCTGATGGGCGGCGACATCACTCTGGAAAACCAGCGTGAAGTCGGCGGCGAGCCAGTGGCTGACCTGCGCGTGCGCGGCGCCAAGCTCAAGGGCATCGAGATTCCCGAAGCACTGGTACCGCTGGCCATCGACGAGTTCCCGGTGCTGTTCATCGCCGCGGTGTGCGCCGAAGGGCGTACCGTGCTGCGTGGCGCCGAAGAGCTGCGCGTGAAAGAGTCCGACCGTATCCAGGTGATGGCCGACGGCCTGACCAGCCTGGGCGTCAAGGTTCAGCCCACCGAAGATGGCATCATCATCGACGGTGGCCAGACCATCGGCGGGGGTGAAGTGCACAGCCACGGCGACCACCGCATCGCCATGGCCTTCAGCGTTGCCTCGCTGCGTGCCAGTGCGCCGATCCGTATCCACGACGCTGCCAACGTCGCCACCTCGTTCCCCAACTTCCTCGCATTGGCCGAGCAGGTTGGCATGCGTGTGGCCGTGGAGGGGCAGCAATGAGCGTCAACGCACCAGTCATCACCATCGACGGGCCGAGCGGCTCGGGCAAGGGCACGGTTGCCGGCCTGCTGGCCAAGCAATTGGGCTGGAACCTGCTGGACTCCGGCGCGCTGTACCGCCTGCTGGCGTTCTGCGCGCGCAACCACGGCGTCGACCTGAGCAACGAAGCGTCGCTCAAGCTGCTGGCCGCTCATCTGGACGTGCAGTTCCTCGCTGCCGCTGACGGCAAGCCGCAGCGGATCATTCTCGAAGGCGAGGAGGTCACCGACGCCATTCGCAACGAGACCGTGGGTGCCGGCGCATCCCAGGTCGCCGCACTGCCCGCGGTACGTGACGCGCTGTTGCAGCGCCAGCGCGCCTTTCGCGAAGCGCCTGGGCTCATCGCCGATGGCCGGGATATGGGCACGGTGGTTTTCGAGGACGCGCCGTTGAAGGTTTTCCTGACCGCCAGCGCCGAGGAACGTGCCAACCGACGTTACCTGCAGTTGAAGGCGAAGGGCGATGATGTTAATCTCGCGAGTCTTCTCGATGAGATTCGGGCGCGCGATGAGCGTGATACCCAGCGTGCGGTGGCGCCGCTCAAGCCGGCAGCCGACGCAATCCAGCTGGATTCCACCCAATTGTCCATCGAGCAAGTGCTGGAAAGAATCCTGAGCGAAGTCGCCAATCGCGACCTCGCCGGTTGAAAAGAGCCAGTTTCGGCTCGCAAGGGAGGCATACGGGGATACCAGTCCCAGTCCCGTAGGCCTCTTTTTATATGAATAAACCCGCATTGTCTGGAATGCGGAGCAGGGCGAATCCCCGCCCGACCCTACAGGAATCAACATGAGCGAAAGCTTTGCAGAACTTTTTGAAGAAAGCCTAAAGACCCTCGACATGCAACCGGGTGCCATCATCACTGGCATCGTGGTAGACATCGACGGCGACTGGGTTACCGTTCACGCTGGCCTGAAATCCGAGGGCGTTATCCCTCTGGAGCAGTTCTTCAACGAACAAGGCGAGCTGACCATCAAGGTCGGTGACGAAGTACACGTAGCGCTGGACGCGGTCGAAGACGGCTTCGGTGAAACCAAGCTGTCCCGCGAAAAAGCCAAGCGCGCCGAGTGCTGGATCGTTCTGGAAGCAGCTTTCGCCGCTGAGGAAGTGGTCAAGGGCGTTATCAACGGTAAGGTTAAAGGCGGCTTCACTGTCGACGTTAACGGCATCCGTGCGTTCCTGCCAGGTTCCTTGGTCGATGTCCGTCCGGTGCGTGATACCACCCACCTGGAAGGCAAAGAGCTGGAATTCAAGGTCATCAAGCTCGACCAGAAGCGCAACAACGTTGTCGTTTCCCGTCGTAGCGTCCTGGAAGCCGAAAACAGTGCCGAGCGCGAAGCGCTGCTGGAATCGCTGCAGGAAGGCCAACAGGTCAAGGGTATCGTCAAGAACCTCACCGACTACGGCGCATTCGTGGATCTGGGTGGCGTCGACGGCCTGCTGCACATCACCGACATGGCCTGGAAGCGTATCAAGCACCCGTCCGAGATCGTCAACGTTGGCGACGAGATCGACGTCAAGGTTCTGAAGTACGATCGCGAGCGTAACCGTGTTTCCCTGGGCCTGAAGCAACTGGGCGAAGACCCATGGGTTGCCATCAAGGCTCGTTACCCGGAAAGCACCCGCGTCATGGCGCGCGTGACCAACCTGACCGACTACGGCTGCTTCGCAGAGCTGGAAGAAGGGGTGGAAGGCCTGGTACACGTTTCCGAAATGGACTGGACCAACAAGAACATCCACCCGTCGAAAGTCGTTCAGGTTGGCGACGAAGTGGAAGTCATGGTTCTGGACATCGACGAAGAGCGTCGTCGTATTTCCCTGGGTATCAAGCAGTGCAAAACCAACCCATGGGAAGACTTCTCCGGTCAGTTCAACAAGGGTGACAAGATCTCCGGCACCATCAAGTCGATCACCGATTTCGGTATCTTCATTGGTCTGGACGGCGGCATCGACGGCCTGGTTCACCTGTCCGACATCTCCTGGAACGAAGTCGGCGAAGAAGCCGTACGTCGCTTCAAGAAGGGCGACGAGCTGGAAACCGTCATCCTGTCGGTTGACCCAGAGCGCGAGCGCATCTCCCTGGGCATCAAGCAACTGGAAGAAGATCCGTTCTCCGACTACGTTGCCGTCAACGACAAAGGCACCATCATTCGCGGTATCGTGAAAGAAGTCGACGCCAAGGGCGCTATCGTCACCCTGGCCGAAGGCATCGAAGCGACGCTGAAAGCCTCCGAAATCAGCCGTGACCGCGTTGAAGACGCGCGCAACGTTCTGAAAGAAGGCGAAGAAGTTGAAGCCAAGATCATCAGCGTCGATCGTAAGAGCCGCGTAATCAGCTTGTCGATCAAGTCCAAAGACGTTGAAGAAGAGAAAGAAGCCATTCAGAGCCTGCGCAACAAGCCAGAAGCTGCTGAAAGCACTGGTCCGACCACCATTGGTGATCTGATTCGTGCACAGATGGAAAACCAGAACTAAGTTCGGGTAATCCACAGAAAGGGCGACTTCGGTCGCCCTTTTTCATGCCCGTAGAAAATGCCTCTTCGGCTCTGGAGCACCCCGCAAACCGGCCTCTGCAGGATCTGGATAGCGATCTGCAGTAAACGGCTATTGCCACCTCGTACCCGCTCTTAATCTGGCTCTGCCTGATACAAGAACAACGGAGGGTACGACCCATGACCGGCACATTCGACCGCCTTGCCCGGCAGCTTGCCGAATCCGTCCAGGAGGATCCTGCCAAGGGGATTTTCCGTTGCCGACGCGATGTTTTCACCGACCCCGACCTGTTCGAACTGGAGATGAAGCACATCTTCGAGAGCGGCTGGGTGTACCTGGCCCACGAGAGCCAGATCCCCGAGATCAACGATTACTTCACCACCCACATTGGCCGTCAGCCCGTGGTCATCACCCGCGACAAGGGGGGCGAGCTGCATGGTCTGATCAACGCCTGCGCACACCGCGGCGCCGTACTGTGCCGGCGCAAGCAGGGCAACAAGGGCTCGTTCACCTGCCCATTCCACGGCTGGACCTTCAGCAATGCCGGCAAACTGCTCAAGGTGAAGGATGCCAAGACCGGCGGCTACCCGCAGAGCTTCGACTGCGAAGGCTCCCATGACCTCACGCACCTGGCGCGTTTCCAGAGCTACCGCGGTTTCCTGTTCGGTAGCCTCAGCGAGGCAGTGCCGGCGCTGGAAGACTACCTGGGCGAAACCCGGGTGATCATCGACCAGATCGTCGATCAGGCGCCGCAAGGCATCGAAGTGCTGCGCGGTAACTCCTCGTACTTCTATGACGGCAACTGGAAGCTGCAGATCGAGAATGGCGCCGATGGCTACCACGTCAGTTCGGTGCACTGGAACTACTCGGCAACCATGCAGCGCCGCAACTATGAAGCCGATGGCACGCGTACCGTGGATGCCAACGGCTGGTCGAAAAGCGTCGGCGGTTTCTATGCCTACGAGTATGGCCACATCCTGTTGTGGACGCGGCTGATCAACCCGGACGTGCGCCCGGTGTTCGAGCACCGTGACGCGCTGGCTGCCAAGTTCGGCGATACCCGCGCCGACATCATCGTCGGCCAGACCCGCAACCTGTGCCTGTACCCCAACGTGTATCTGATGGACCAGTTCTCCACGCAGATTCGCGTGGTGCGGCCCATCGCCGTCGACAAGACCGAAGTGACCATCTACTGCTTCGCACCGAAGGGCGAGAGCGATCAGGCCCGGGCGCTGCGTATCCGCCAGTACGAAGACTTCTTCAACGTCACCGGCATGGGCACACCCGACGATCTGGAAGAGTTTCGCGCCTGCCAGAGCGGTTATGCCGGCCAGGCTGCGCAGTGGAACGACCTCAGCCGTGGCGCCAGTCACTGGATCGAAGGCGCCGATGACAATGCCAAGGCCATGGGCATGCAGCCCTTGCTCAGTGGCGTGAAGTCCGAAGACGAGGGGCTGTTCGTGCGCCAGCACGCCTACTGGGCGCAAGCCATGCAGAAGGCCATCGACAGTGAGCGCGCGAAGCTGATCGCCACCGACGCGGAGGACGTAGCATGAGTGCCAATCGCCAGCTGATCCTCGATTTCATCTACCGCGAAGCACGCCTGCTCGACGACCGCCAGTGGGATGAATGGCTGGAGTGCTATTCGAGCAAGGCGGTGTTCTGGATGCCCGCCTGGGATGATGACGACGGGTTGACCGAAGACCCGCAGCGGGAGATCTCGCTGATCTATTACCCCAACCGCGAAGGGTTGGAGGACCGGGTCTTTCGCATCAAGACCGAGCGCTCCAGTGCCAGTACGCCGGAGCCGCGCACCGCGCACTTCATCGCCAACCTGGAGGTGCTCGAGGAGAGCGCCGAGCAGGTCGAGGTGCGCTTCAACTGGCAGACCCTGAGCCATCGCTACAAGAGCACCGATGTCTACTTCGGCACCTCGTTCTACCACCTGGATATGCGTGGCGATCAGCCGTTGATCACCCGCAAGAAAGTGGTGCTCAAGAACGATTACGTGCACCAGGTTCTCGACATCTACCACATCTGAGTCGATGCGCTGCCGCCTAGCTTCTGTGCCCGCTGGCAGCGCCGAGGTATTGCCATGACGTACACCATCGCCCTGAATTTCGAAGACGGGGTCACCCGCTTCATCGATTGCAAGGCCAATGAAAAGGTACTGGATGCGGCCTATCGCAACCGCATCAACCTGCCCATGGACTGCTCCGACGGCGTGTGCGGCACCTGCAAGTGCCGCTGCGAAGACGGCGAGTACGACCAGGGCGAGGACTACATCGAGGACGCCCTCAGCGAAGACGAGGCCGCCCAGGGCCTGGTGCTGACCTGCCAGATGGTGCCGGCCTCGGACTGCGTGGTGGCCGTCCCTGTGCCGTCCACCGCCTGCAAGACCGGCACGGGCAGCTTCGAAGGCGAGCTGGTGTCGATCACGCCCCACGCCGATGCGGCGCTGGAAGTGACTTTCGACATCGCCGGTGGCGCTGCGGCGCCGAGTTTTCTGCCGGGCCAGTACGTGAACATCGGCGTGCCGGGCGCCGGCCAGACCCGCGCCTACTCGTTCAGCAGCAAGCCGGGCGAGTCGCGCTTTGGCTTTCTGATCAAGCGTGTGCCAGGTGGGTTGATGAGCGCCTACCTGGACCAGGCGCAGCCGGGTGAGCGCCTGCAGTTCACCGGGCCATTGGGCACCTTCTACCTGCGCGAAGTACGTCGCCCGCTGCTGTTGCTGGCGGGCGGCACCGGCCTGGCGCCATTTCTGTCGATGCTCGAAGTGCTGGCCGAGCGCGGCTGCGAGCAGCCGATCAGCCTGATCTACGGGGTCACCCGGGATCTCGATCTGGTGCTGGTCGAGCGCCTGCAGGCCTTGGCCGAGCGTTTGTCGAC
This sequence comes from Pseudomonas sp. URMO17WK12:I2, assembly GCF_003253735.1. GTDB lineage: Bacteria > Pseudomonadota > Gammaproteobacteria > Pseudomonadales > Pseudomonadaceae > Aquipseudomonas. Next base: position 287,301 of record NZ_QKYW01000006.1, read on the forward strand.
CCTGGCGTTGATCACCTGCGTGGCCGAGCCGCAGTCCGGGCATCCACGCAAGGGCTACGTCACTCAGCATATGAGCGCGGCGATGCTCAATGACGGTGACGTCGACGTTTACCTGTGCGGGCCGCCGCCGATGGTGGATGCCGTGCGCGCCCATTTCAGCGAGCAGGGCGTCACGCCAGCGAGTTTCCATTACGAGAAGTTCACCCCGACCCAGGTGGTCAGCACCGATCGGCAAGCCCTGACGGCCTGAGGAGAGCAGCATGCACAAGCGATTCGACAACAAGGTGGCACTGGTCACGGGGGCGGCGCAGGGCATCGGTCGACGGGTCGTCGAGCGCCTGGCTGCCGAGGGCGCGCGCATCGTCGCGGTGGACCGTGCCGAGCTGGTTCATGAGCTCAACGGCGAGTTGGGGCAGGGCGCCGAGCTGCTGACCCTGACCGCTGACCTGGAGCGCTATGGCGACTGCCAGCAGGTGGTCAATCAGGCCGTCGAGCGATTCGGCCGCCTGGACATCCTGATCAACAACGTCGGCGGCACCATCTGGGCGAAACCCTTCGAGCATTACCGCGAAGAGGAAATCGAAGCCGAGGTGCGCCGCTCGCTGTTCCCGACCCTGTGGTGCTGCCACGCCGCCTTGCCGGTGATGCTGGACCAGGGCGCTGGCGCCATCGTCAACGTCTCGTCCATTGCCACGCGCAGCCTCAATCGCGTGCCCTACGGCGCGGCCAAGGGTGGCGTCAACGCGCTGACCGCCTGCCTGGCGTTCGAGAACGCCCAGCGGGGTATTCGCGTCAACGCCACCGCGCCGGGTGGCACCGAGGCGCCGCCACGGCGCATCCCGCGCAATGCCGCCGAACAGAGCGAAGAGGAAAAGGGCTGGTATCAGCAGATCGTCGACCAGACCCTCGACAGCAGCCTGATGAAACGCTACGGCACGCTCGACGAGCAGGTCGGCGCGATCCTGTTTCTGGCCTCCGACGAGGCCTCCTACATCACCGGTGTGACCCTGCCGGTCGGCGGTGGTGATCTGGGCTGACCGCTTCACGCGGACGATTTCAACAGGACGGCAACGCCGGCCACGGCTTCACAACAACAATAAGAGACCCATGCCATGCGTAACCTCGACGTCAACGACGTGATCGACAATGCTCGCTTCAATTCCTTCCACTGGCTGGTGATGTGCCTGTGCGCCTTGCTGCTGATCTTCGATGGCTACGACCTGTTCATCTATGGCGTGGTACTGCCGGTGATCATGAAGGAGTGGGGGCTCACGCCGCTGCAGGCCGGCGCACTGGGCAGCTACGCGCTGTTCGGCATGATGTTCGGCGCGCTGTTGTTCGGCAGCCTGGCCGACAAGATCGGCCGCAAGAAGGGCATCGCCATCTGCTTCGCGCTGTTCAGCGTGGCGACCATCGTCAACGGCTTTGCCAGTAATCCGACCGAGTTCGGCATCTGTCGCTTCATCGCCGGGCTTGGTTGCGGCGGCCTGATGCCCAATGCCGTGGCGCTGATGAACGAATACGCGCCGAAGAAAATGCGCAGCACCCTGGTCGCGGTGATGTTCAGTGGCTATTCGCTCGGCGGCATGCTGTCGGCTGGCGTGGGCATCTTCATGCTGCCGCGTTTCGGCTGGGAGTCGATGTTCTTCGCCGCCGCGCTACCGTTGCTGCTGTTGCCGGTGATTCTTTACTACCTGCCCGAATCGATTGGCTTTCTGGTGCGCCGGGGCGAGCATGACAAGGCCCGCGCCTTGCTCAATCGTCTCGACCCTGCACAGACGCTGGGCGCCGATGTGCAACTGACCATCAATGAGCGCAAGGGCGCTGGCGTCTCGGTGCTGGAGTTGTTTCGCAATGGCCTGGCGGTGCGCACCCTGTCGATCTGGGTGGCGTTCTTCTGCTGCCTGCTGATGGTCTACGCGCTGAGCTCCTGGTTGCCGAAACTGATGGCCAACGCCGGTTACAGCCTGGGGTCGAGCCTGTCGTTCCTGCTGGCCTTGAATTTTGGCGGCATGGCTGGAGCGATTCTCGGCGGCTGGCTGGGCGACCGTTTCAACCTGACCAAGGTCAAGGTCGGCTTCTTCATCGCCGCTGCCGTGTCGATCAGCCTGCTCGGCTTCAAGAGCCCGACGCTGATGCTCTACCTGCTGATCTTCGTCGCCGGCGCCACCACCATCGGCACGCAGATCCTGCTGTACGCCGGCACCGCCCAGCTCTACGGCCTGTCGATCCGCTCCACCGGGCTCGGCTGGGCGTCGGGCATCGGTCGCAATGGCGCCATTGTCGGCCCGCTGCTCGGCGGCGCATTGATGGGCATCGAGCTGCCGCTGCAACTCAACTTCATGGCCTTCGCCATCCCTGGTGCCATCGCGGCCCTGGCCATGCTGGTGTTCGCCCTGAACAGCGCCAGTGTCGACAAGCTCAGCCTGCAACCCAGCAAGGCCTGATCGCACCCTCCATCCGTAACCCGATCCATCTCCGTTCACCTCGTCGGTGGACGGGGAGCGGCTGTGGCCGCCCGCATGACGGAGCGAAGCAATGACGCTGTTCAAGGACATGTCGCTGTCGGCGCTGGTCGCCGGCTTTATCGCCACGGTGATTTCCTATGCCGGGCCGCTGGTGATCATCTTCCAAGCGGCGCACACGGCGGGTTTGCCGGCCGAGGTGCTGTCGTCGTGGATCTGGGCGATCAGCATCGGCAGTGGCGTGCTGGGCATCGTGCTCAGCCTGCGCTACCGGGCGCCGGTGGTGATTGCCTGGTCGGCGCCGGGCTCGGCGCTGCTGGTCAGCCTGTTGCCGCAGGTGAGCCTCGGCGAGGCGGTGGGCGCCTACCTGGCCGCCAACCTGATCGTGCTGGTGGTGGGCCTCAGTGGTGCCTTCGACAAACTGGTCGCCCGGCTGCCGCTGTCGGTGTGCGCGGCGATGCTGGCGGGCATTCTGTTCAGCTTCGGCAGTGCGCTGTTCACCTCGCTGCAGGAGCAGCCGCTGCTGGTGCTGGCGATGTTCGTGACCTATCTGCTGTGCAAGCGTGTGTCGCCGCGCTATGCGGTGCTGGCGGTGTTGCTGGTCGGCGTCGGTCTGGTGATCGGCCGTGGCGAGCTCAGCGCCGATGCCTGGGTGATCGGCCTGGCCACGCCGGTGTGGATCACCCCGGAGTTTTCGCCCATGGCGATACTCAATATCGGCGTACCGCTGGCCGTGGTGGCGCTGACCGGGCAATTCATACCCGGCATGGCCGTGCTGCGCAGCAGCGGTTACGGCCAGGTGGCGGCACGGCCGTTGTTGGCGGGCTGCGGCCTGGGCAGCTTGCTGCTGGCGCCCTTTGCCTGCCATGGCCTGGCGCTGGGGGCGATTACCGCGGCGATCTGTACCGGCCCTGAGGCCCATGAGCGCCCCGAGCGGCGCTATGTAGCCGGGGTGGTCGGCGGTGTTTTCTACCTGCTGTTCGGGCTGTTCGGGGCCACCCTGGTCAGCCTGTTCACCGCTTTCCCCCAGGCATTGGTGGCGGCACTCGCAGGGCTTGCGCTGTTCGGCGCCATCGCGGCCTCCCTGGCCGGCGCCATGGCCGTGCCGCAAGAGCGCGAAGCGGCATTGGTCGCCTTTCTGGTTACCGCCTCGGGCATGTCCTTTCTCGGGCTGTCGGCGGCGTTCTGGGGGCTGATCTTCGGGCTGTTCGCCCACTGGTTGCTGACCCATAGAAGCACGCCCGTTGCCGAGCAGGCCGTGCGCTCCAGGCCCGCCCAAGAGACTCGCTGACCCCCGATTTTCCTGATCCGGCTCTCCACGCTGTCCGCTGTGGGGCGCCGCTGTACCCATGCAATAACAACAAGAGCAGAGCAACCATGAGTAAATATCCAACCACCTTGTGCGTATTTTCCCTGGGCGTGCTGAGCCTGCCGGTTGCCGTGCAGGCTGCCAACGAGGGCTTCGTCGACGGCGCCAGTGCCACCTTGCAGGCGCGCAACTATTACTTCAGCCGGGATTTCTCCGATATCGTCGGCGCCAACCGCCAGTCCAAAGCCGAGGAGTGGGCCCAGGGTTTCATCCTCGACTTCAAGTCCGGCTACACGCCGGGCGTGCTCGGCTTCGGCCTGGACGCCCAGGGGCTCTTGGGCATCAAGCTCGACAGCAGTCGCGACCGGGTCAATACCGGGCTGCTGCCGGTGCGCGACAACGGTGAGGCCGCCGACGAATACAGCCGCCTCGGCGTGGCGCTGAAAGCGCGGCTCTCGCAGACCGAACTGCGCCTCGGTGAGCTGCAGCCCAATTTGCCGGTACTGACCTTCAGTGATATCCGCCTGCTGCCACCGAGCTACCAGGGCGCCTCGCTGATATCGCGGGAGCTCGATGGCCTGACCCTGCAGGGCGGCCACCTGCGCTCCACCAGCCTGCGCAACGAGGCCGGCGACGACAAGCTGCAGGCCATGCTTGGCCATGTGCCGCAGCGCCAGGTCAGCAGCGACGCCTTCAACTACCTGGGCGCCGACTATGCCTTCAACGACAAGCGCACCACCGCCAGCCTCTGGTACGCACAGCTCGAGGACATCTACAACCAGCGCTTCGTCGGCCTCAAACACAGCGAGCCCCTGGGCGCCTGGACTCTGGGCGCCAACCTCGGCTACTTCGACAGCCAGGAAGATGGCGACAAGCTGCTCGGCACTATCGATAACCAGGCCTTCTACTCGCTGATTTCGGCCAAGCATGGTGGCCATACCTTCTATGTCGGCTACCAGGCGATGTTCGGCGACAACCCGTTCCCGCGGGTGTTCGCCAACGTCACGCCGCTGGGCAACGAGGTGCCGACCTACGAGTTCGCATACACCGACGAGCGCTCCTGGCAGGCGCGCTACGACTACGACTTCGCCGCCCTCGGCGTGCCCGGCCTGACCAGCACGGTGCGCTATATCCGCGGCAACAACGTCGACACCGGGCGTGGCTTCGAGGGCAAGGATCGCGAGCGCGATCTGGATATCGGTTATGTGGTGCAGAGCGGGGCGCTCAAGGGGCTGGGCGTGCGCGTGCGTAATGTCGAGGCGCGCTCCAATTACCGCAGTGATATCGACGAGAACCGGCTGCTGCTGACCTACTCGTGGACGTTGCTGTAAGGCGCGGGCTTTAGCCCTTTAGGGGCTGGTGTCGGACGTGTAATCCGCCATCTTGCAGTCCTCCTGTGAGAGCTGGGCATGCCCGCGATCTTTCGCGCGCATGGCGCGCTCCCACAGGGATCGTGGATGGCCGTGGCTCATCTTGCTGATCGGCGATGGCTAATGCTTGCGCCGTAGCAATTATTGATGGGTTCCACCCATCCTACGGGCCTGACTCAGTCGTAGGGTGGACGACGTTTCATCCGTCCACCGCACTGCAAGCGTAATGGTGGATGAAAAGAGCGTCATCCACCCTACGCCTTGGAGGTTCGTCACCGCGACTCAATAGGGTGATCACTCGAGGTCCAGATTCTTCACCAGTTTCAGGCAGCGCTTGAGCAGTGGCGAGTCATCGTCCTTGCGGTAGCTGATCACGATGGGTGACGTGGCGCTGGCGTCGAGCAGCGGCGTGTAGCCGATGTCATCGCGGTGCAGGCGCTGCACGGAGGCGGGCACCAGGCTGATGCCGATGCCGGCGGCAACCAGGCCGATGGCCGTCTGCAGTTCGTTGGTCATCTGCGCCACGCGAATCTTCAGGTCGTTACGGGCGAACAGGGCCAGTACGTGGTCGGCGTAGCTGGGCCGCGGCGACGCCGGGTAGAGCACGAACGGCTCGCGTGCCAGTTCCGTCAGGGAAGCCGGGGCGGCCAGCAGCCGGTGGCCGGCGGGCAGGGCGGCGACCAGGGGGTCCTGGCGGATCACTTCCTGAACGATGGCCGGATCCTCGATATGGATACGGCCGAAGCCGATATCGATACGACCACGTTTGAGGGCTTCCACCTGGGGCAGGGTGGTCAACTCGGACAGGCCCAGTTCGATGGCGGCCTCGGCGCGCAGCTGGCGGATCAGCTCCGGCAGTGCACCATACAGGGTCGAGGGTGCGAAGCCGATACCGAACCAGCGCCGCTGTCCTTCGGCGATGCGCCGGGTGTCATCGCTGACGCGGCCCAACTGCTCGAGCAACTGCACGGAATGTTCATAGAAGAACCGCCCGGCCTCGGTCAGGCGCAGCGGCCGGCCGCGCTCGATCAAGGCCACGCCCAACTCGTCTTCCAGTTGCTGGATCTGCCGGCTCAGCGGCGGCTGGGCGATATGCAGGCGTTCGGCTGCGCGGGTGAAATTCAGGGTTTCCGCGAGCACGCGGAAGTAACGCAAATGGCGCAGCTCCATGATACCTCCAGGGTATCAAACCAGACCGATTCAATATTGGACTGCCTGATTTGCTGAGGTCAATCTGTGCCCAGACAAAAATAAAACCTGAAGGATATGCTCGTGCTCACTCGCATCCTTTGTTCTTCTGCTCCTCTGCTGCGGGCTGGCCTGGTGAACGAGGCGCCCCAGCGCGTCGTTTCGCTGATGCCTGCCCGTTGCCCCTCGCACACGGATCACCGCCCATGAGCCTCCCGCTGATCGAAAGTCTCGAGACCCTGATCGTCGACCTGCCGACCATTCGCCCACACAAGCTGGCCATGCACACCATGCAGCACCAGACCCTGGTGATCCTGCGCCTGCGCTGCAGCGACGGTATCGAAGGCGTCGGCGAAGCCACCACCATCGGTGGCCTGGCCTATGCCGGGGAAAGCCCGGAAAGCATCAAGACCAATATCGATACCTACTTCGCACCGCTGCTGGTCGGCCAGCCGGCCGGCAATATCAACGCGGCCATGCTGCGGATCGATCGCAGCGTGCGCGCCAATACCTTCGCCCGCTCGGCGGTGGAAACCGCGTTGCTCGACGCCCAGGGCAAGCGCCTTGGCCTGCCGGTCGCCGAGCTGCTCGGTGGCCGTGTACGTGATGGCCTGGAAGTGGCGTGGACGCTGGCCAGTGGCGATACCGGCAAGGACATCGACGAAGCCGAGCGCATGCTCGACCTGCGTCGCCACCGGATTTTCAAGCTGAAGATCGGCAGCCGCGATGCCGCGTTGGATATCGCCCACGTGGCGGCGATCAAGCGCGCATTGGGCGACCGTGCCAGCGTGCGGGTCGACGTCAACCAGGCGTGGAGCGAAGCGGTGGCCATTCGTGCCTGCCAGGCGCTCGGTGATGCCGGCGTCGACCTGATCGAGCAACCGATTCCCCGCCAGGACGTGCAGGCCCAGGCGCGCGTCAGCGCCCGCAGCCCGACGCCGATCATGGCCGACGAAGCCATCGAGAGCGTGGAAGACAGCTTCAACCTGGCCCGTGGCGGCGCCGCACCGGTGTTCGCCCTGAAGATCGCCAAGAACGGCGGCCCGCGTGCCGTGCTGCGCAGTGCCTATATCGCCGAAGCGGCAGGTATCGCCCTGTACGGTGGCACCATGCTCGAAGGCAGCGTCGGCACCCTGGCGTCGGCCCATGCCTTCGCCACCCTGAGCAAGCTGGAATGGCACACCGAGCTGTTCGGCCCGCTGCTGCTGACCGAGGACATCCTGGTCAACGTGCCGGTGTATCGCGATTTCGAACTGAAGATTCCGACCACACCCGGCCTTGGCGTGGAGCTCGACGAAGAGCGCCTGCAACGTTTCCGCCGCCGCTGAACCCGAATCCCAAAGGAGCTAGCCATGCTGTTTCACGTACGCATGACCGTAAAACTGCCGACCGACATGCCCGCCGAGCAGGCCGCGCGCCTCAAGGCTGACGAGAAGGAGCTGGCCCAGCGCCTGCAGCGCGAAGGCACCTGGCGTCACCTCTGGCGCATCGCCGGGCTTTACGCCAATGTCAGCATTTTCGACGTGGCCGATGCCCAGGCCTTGCATGACACGCTGATGCAATTGCCGCTGTACCCGTACATGGACATCGAGGTCATGGCGCTGTGTCGCCACCCGTCCTCGATCCACGATGACGATCGCTGATCGGCGCCATTTGCTCGCCTGATCCGATCCAGACAACAACAAGATGAGGAAACAAGCCATGACCGTTCGTATTGCCCAGACTGTTGAAGTGCAGAAGTTCTTCGAAGACGCCGCCGGCTTCACCAATGACGGCGGCAACGCCCGGATGAAAACGGTGATCCACCGTGTGCTCAACGACACGGCGAAGATCATCGAAGACCTGCAGATCACCCCGGAAGAGTTCTGGAAGGCCGTGAACTACCTCAACGAGCTCGGCGCTCGCCAGGAAGCGGGTCTGGTCGTCGCGGGGCTGGGTATCGAGCATTACCTCGACATGCTGATGGACGCCGAAGACGAAGAGGCCGGTCGCACCGGCGGCACCCCGCGCACCATCGAAGGCCCGCTGTACGTGGCTGGCGCGCCGCTGAGCAAGGGCGAAGCGCGCCTGGACGACGGCCAGGATGCCGGTACGCCACTGTTCATGCAGGGCCGGGTGTTCGACACCGATGGCAAGCCGCTGGCTGGCGCCATCGTCGACGTATGGCACGCCAACACCGCTGGCACCTACTCGTACTTCGATCCTGCGCAATCGGAATTCAACCTGCGCCGCCGCATCGAGACCGACGCCGAAGGCCGTTATCGCTTCCGCAGCATCGTACCGTCCGGCTACGGCTGCCCGCCGGATGGCCCGACCCAGCAACTGCTCGATCAGCTCGGCCGCCATGGCCAGCGTCCGGCCCACGTGCACTTCTTCATCTCGGCACCGGGTCATCGCCATCTGACTACCCAGATCAACCTGGATGGCGACAAATACCTGCACGACGACTTCGCCTACGCCACTCGCGACGAGCTGATCGCCAGGATCGACTTTTTCGACGATGCCGAGCGCGCCAAAGCCCATGGCGTGCAGGGGCGCTTCGCGGAAATCGAGTTCGATTTCACCCTGCAGTCCACCGCCGAAGCGAAGGCCCAACAGCGCCACGAGCGGGTGCGCGCACTGGAGGCGTAAGCCCAACGCCTTATAGGTAGCGCTCGCCGTGCTGCTTCTCGTCTGCCATCAATGCAGGCGAGGGGCCGCGCGGCGCCTTGCATTGAGCGCCCGTTTTTCGCATGCCTGGGAGAGATGTAACCCTTTGTCACGCTGACGTATCGCGTTACCAGGGGAGGGTTAGAATCGCCGGACGATTAGCGGATTGCCGGCTAGCGGTGATTCAGCCTTATAAGAAAAACAACGAGGCCTGATGATGAGCAATGTCTTGCTGAGCGCGCGCAGCAGTGTGTTCGAGCGCGCCGATCCTTACGCGGTGTCCGAGTACGTCAATCAGCACGTCGGTGCGCACTGCATTCGCCTGCCCACCAGTGGTTTTCCCGAGGCGAGCCTCAATCACCGCAAGTTCGCCAGCCTCGATCTGTGCCGCATCAGCTACGGCGGCAGCGTGCGGGTCACCTCGCCGGCGCTGGAAACCATCTACCACCTGCAGGTATTGCTCAAGGGGCACTGCCGCTCGCAATGCCGCGGCCAGGAACACTTTTACGTGCCGGGCGAGCTGCTGCTGATCAACCCGGACGACCCGGTGGACCTGACCTATTCGGCCGATTGCGAGAAATTCATCGTCAAGCTGCCGGTCAGCCTGTTCGAGAACACCTGCCTGGAAAACCGCTGGATGCTGCCGCAAAGCGGTATCCGCTTCAGCGCCGCACGTCACGACATGGGTGAGCTGGAAGGGTTTTCCAACCTGCTGATGCTGATCTGCCAGGAAGCCGAAGCCGCGTCCAGCATGCCTCAGGTGCAGGAGCACTACGTGCGTATCATCGCCAGCAAGCTGCTGGGCCTGTTGGGCAACAACGTGCAGCGCGTGCAGCCGCAGTCCCAGGGCGGCTCCTTCGAGCAGGTCATCGATTACATCGAGCAGCACCTGACCCAGGACATCGGCATCGAGCAGTTGGTAACGGTTGCCCGCGTCAGCGAACGGTCGCTGTATGCCCTGTTCGAGCGCCATGCCGGCATCAGTCCCAAGGATTACATCCGCCAGCGCAAGCTCGAACGCATCCATGCCCAGTTGCTCGACCCCGCCTGCAAGGTGCGCAGCGTTACCGAGATCGCCCTGGATCATGGCTTCCTGCACCTGGGCCGTTTCGCCGAGGCGTACCGCCGGCGCTTTGGTGAGCTGCCATCGGAGACCTACAAGCGCAACCGCTAAGGCGGTGCGGGCGAAGAGAGTGATAAGCCCATAAGTCTTGTTCGATTATCGAACGGATAGTCGATTATCGGATTGTTAGCCGCCTACTGGATGAGTACCTTGTGACCATACGGCAAATCGCCGCCCACGGTATCCAGAGCAACAAGACGAGAACGACCATGGCTGAGATTCTCTCCCTGCGCGAAGCGGTCGAACGCTTCGTTCACGACGGCGACACCGTTGCCCTCGAAGGCTTCACCCACCTGATTCCGACCGCCGCGTCCCACGAGCTGATCCGCCAGAACAAGAAGGATCTGACCCTGGTGCGCATGACCCCCGATCTGGTCTACGACCTGCTGATCGGGGCCGGTTGCGCCAAGCGGCTGATCTTCTCCTGGGGCGGCAACCCCGGGGTCGGTTCGCTGCATCGCCTGCGTGACGCCGTCGAGAAGCACTGGCCGCACAAGCTGGAAATCAGCGAGCACAGCCACGCGGCCATGGCCAACGCCTACGTCGCTGGCGCCTCCAACCTGCCGTTCGCGGTGTTGCGTGGCTACCAGGGCTCGGATCTGGTCAAGGTCAACCCGGATATCAAGTTCATCGAGTGTCCGTACACCGGCGAGAGCCTGGCCACCGTGCCGAGCGTGCGTCCGGACGTGACAGTGATCCATGCGCAGAAGGCCGACCGCAAGGGCAACGTGCTGATCCAGGGCATCCTTGGCGTGCAGAAGGAGGCCGCGCTGGCGGCCAGGCGTTGCATCGTCACAGTCGAGGAAATCGTCGACGACCTGCAGGCGCCGATGAATGCCTGCGTGCTGCCGACCTGGGCCTTGACCGCGGTCTGCGTGGTGCCCGGCGGCGCCCATCCGTCCTATGCCCACGGCTACTACGAGCGCGACAACCGCTTCTACCAGGCCTGGGACCCGATTGCCCGTGACCGTGAAACCTTCACCGCGTGGATCGACGAATACATCCGCGGCACCGAGGATTTTGCGCAGTACCAGGCGAAGGTTAACGGGGAGGCCAAGTGATGAGCGACTTCAACACCAATGAAATGATGACCGTGGCCGCCGCGCGCCGCCTCGGTAACGGCAGCGTGTGCTTCGTCGGCATCGGCCTGCCATCCAAGGCCGCCAACCTGGCGCGGCTGACCCATGCGCCGGAAGTGGTACTGATCTATGAGTCCGGCCCGATCGGCGCCAAGCCAAGCGTGCTGCCGCTGTCCATCGGTGACGGCGAGCTGGCCGAGACCGCGGACACCGTGGTGCCGACTGGCGAGATCTTCCGCTACTGGCTGCAGGGCGGGCGCATCGATGTCGGCTTCCTCGGCGCCGCCCAGGTCGACAAGTTCGGCAACATCAACACCACCGTGATCGGCGACTACCATGCGCCGAAAGTGCGCCTGCCAGGCGCTGGCGGCGCACCGGAGATTGCCGGCAGCGCCAAGAAAGTGCTGATCATCCTCAAGCAGGGCCATCGCACCTTCGTCGACAAACTGGCGTTCATCACCTCGGTCGGCCATGGCGAAGGCGGTGACCACCGCAAGCGCCTGGGCCTGCCAGGCGAAGGCCCGGTGGCGATCATCACCGACCTGTGCATCATGGAGCCGGAAGCGGGCAGCAACGAATTCATCGTCACCTCGCTGCACCCGGGCGTGACCCGTGAGCAGGTGATCGAGAACACCGGCTGGCAGATCCGTTTCGCCGACAACGTGACCACCACCGAGGCGCCGAAAGCCGAGGAACTGGCTGCCCTGCGTGATCTGGAAGCGCGTACTGCCGCTGCCCATGGGCAGAAGGGCGGTGACGAATGAGCCGCGAGGTATTTATCTGCGACGCTATTCGTACGCCGATTGGCCGCCTCAATGGCGCGCTCTCCGCTGTACGCGCCGACGACCTGGCGGCGATCCCGCTCAGGGCGCTGGTCGAGCGGAATCCGCAGGTCGATTGGTCCGCGGTCGACGAAGTGTTCATGGGCTGCGCCAACCAGTCCGGCGAGGACAACCGCAACGTGGCGCGTATGGCGCTGCTGCTCGCCGGCCTGCCGGAAACGGTGCCGGGCGTGACCCTCAATCGCCTCTGTGCCTCGGGCATGGAAGCGGTCGGCGCCGCCTTCCGCGCCATCGCCTCGGGCGAAATGGAGCTGGCCATTGCCGCTGGCGTCGAGTCGATGACCCGCGCGCCCTATGTGATGGGCAAGGCCGACAGCGCTTTCGGCCGTGGCCAGAAGCTGGAAGACACCACCCTGGGCTGGCGCTTCGTCAACCCTTTGATGAAGGAGCAGTATGGTGTCGACCCGATGCCGGTCACCGGTGACAACGTCGCCGAGGACTACGGGGTCAGCCGCGCCGACCAGGACGCCTTTGGCCTGCGTAGCCAGCAGCGCGCTGCTGCGGCCCAGCAGAGCGGTTACTACGCCGAGGAAATCGTCCCGGTGGTGATCAAGACCAAGAAGGGCGAGATCGTTGTCGACACCGACGAGCACCCGCGCGCCGACACCACCGCCGAAGGGCTGGCCAAGCTCAAGCCGGTCAATGGCCCGGACAAGACCGTTACCGCCGGCAACGCCTCGGGCCTCAACGATGGCGCCTCGGCGATGATCCTGGCCTCTGCCGCAGCCGTTAAGCAATACGGCCTCAAGCCCCGCGCCAGGGTGCTGGGCATGGCCAGCGGTGGCGTGGCGCCACGCATCATGGGCGTCGGCCCGCTGCCGGCGGTGCGCAAGCTGCTGGCGCGCCTGAACCTGAGCATCGAGCAGTTCGACGTGATCGAGCTGAACGAAGCCTTCGCGGCCCAGGGCCTGGCCGTCACCCGCGACCTTGGCTTGCCGGACGACAGCCCCAAGGTCAACCCGAACGGCGGCGCCATCGCCCTCGGCCATCCACTGGGCATGAGCGGCAACCGCCTGGTACTGACTGCCGTGCACCACCTGGAAAAGACCGGCGGCAAGTTGGGTCTGGCGACCATGTGCGTGGGGGTGGGGCAGGGGTTGGCACTGGCCATCGAGCGGGTTTAGGGCCTGTTTGCGAAGTGGTGAAAACGGTCGTTCGCCTCGTAGGGGGATGGCGCTTTTTCATCCGCCGTTGCGATTGCGGCGGTGGACGGATAAAGCGCCACCCACCCTGTGGCACTCGACCCACATAGGGTTTGACGTCGACCGCGTATTTTGTGGGAGGGCGCCATGCGCCCGATTCGCGGGCATGGCCCGCTCCCACGATCATGACCAAGCCGCCAGTTCTATTGCCAAGGCGACTTTCGAGGTTTCGTTTGTCCTCGTCAGGGCGCGGTCCACGACCCCGTGGCCTGGCGAGGACAAACGACTCGAATTGACGAATCATTTTGTTACAGGTGGGGTCGGAGTAGGGAGCAGTCCTGTTTCCTACCAGTGAGTATCCATGATGAGTACTGAAGACAGCGCGGCGTACCAAGCCCCCAACTACAGCCCGGAAGAGCGCCGCAAGCGGATCTTCGCCATCGTCGGCGCCTCCTCGGGCAACCTGGTCGAGTGGTTCGATTTCTACGTGTATGCCTTCTGCGCGATCTACTTCGCGCCGGCTTTCTTCCCCTCCGATGACCCTACCGTGCAGCTGCTCAATACCGCTGGCGTATTCGCCGCCGGCTTTCTGATGCGGCCAATTGGCGGCTGGGTGTTTGGCCGCGTGGCGGACAAATACGGCCGCAAGGTCTCGATGATGATCTCGGTGCTGATGATGTGCCTCGGCTCGCTGGCCATCGCCTGCATGCCGACCTACAGCAGCATCGGCACCCTGGCGCCGGCCTTGCTGTTGCTGGCGCGCTTGTTCCAGGGTCTCTCGGTAGGCGGCGAATACGGCACCACCGCCACCTACATGAGCGAGGTGGCGCTCAAGGGCCAGCGTGGCTTCTTCGCCTCTTTCCAGTACGTCACCCTGATTGGCGGGCAACTGCTCGCGGTGCTGGTGGTGGTGATTCTGCAGCAGACGCTGAGCGAGGATGAACTGCGGGCCTGGGGCTGGCGTATTCCGTTCGTGATCGGCGCCATGGCGGCCGTGGTGGCTTTCTACCTGCGTCGCTCGCTGGACGAAACCGCCAAGCAGGATCAGATCGGCAACAAGGAATCGGGCAGCATCGGTTACCTGTTCAAACACCACAAAGCCGCGTTCTTCACCGTGCTGGGCTACACCGCCGGCGGCTCGCTGATCTTCTATACCTTCACCACCTATATGCAGAAGTACCTGGTCAACTCGGCCGGCATGAGCGCCAAGATGGCCAGCGGCATCATGACCGGTGCGCTGTTCCTGTTCATGATCATGCAACCGCTGTTCGGCGCGTTGTCCGACCGCATCGGCCGGCGCACCTCGATGCTCTGGTTCGGCGCTCTGGGCGCAATCTTCACCTGGCCGATCCTGGCGCTGCTGCACACCGTGCAAAGCCCGGTGATGGCCTTCTTGCTGATCATCGCGGCGCTGGCCATCGTCAGCCTGTACACATCGATCAGCGGCCTGGTGAAGGCCGAGATGTTCCCGCCGGAAGTCCGCGCGCTCGGCGTCGGTCTGGCCTACGCGGTGGCCAACGCGCTGTTCGGCGGTTCGGCGGAATACGTCGCCCTGGGGCTGAAATCCATCGGTATGGAACAGACCTTCTACTGGTACGTATCAGGCATGATGGTGCTGGCCTTTCTGGTCAGCCTGCGCCTGCCGCGGCAGGCCAGTTACCTGCACCACGATCATTGACCACGGAGTGTTCGCTGTATGAGTTCAAGGCCCGCTAGCCAGCTGTTCGATGCCTACTTCACCAGTGCACCGATGCGCCAGGTGTTCAGCGACCAGGGGCGTGTGCAGGGCATGCTCGACTTCGAGGCGGCGCTGGCGCGGGCCGAGGCCGCGGCCGGGGTGATTCCCCGTGCGCTGGTGGCCGATATCGAGGCCGCCTGCCGGGCTGAATTCTACGACTTCGATGCCCTGGCTATCGCCATCGGCAGCGCCGGCAACTCGGCGATTCCGCTGGTCAAGGCGCTGGGCAAGCGCATCGCGGCGAGCAATGCCGAGGCCGAGCGCTACGTGCATATGGGCGCCACCAGCCAGGACGCCATGGACAGCGGCCTGGTGCTGCAATTGCGCGCGGCCATCGACCTGCTCGAGCGCGATCTCGATACCTTGAGCCGGCAGTTGGCCGCCCAGGCCCAGCGTCATGCGGCCACGCCGATGGCCGGGCGCACCTGGCTGCAGCATGCTACGCCGGTCACCCTGGGCATGAAGATCGCCGGCTGGCTGGGCGCCATCGACCGCCATCGCCAGCGCCTCGACGAAATCAAGCCGCGCCTGCTGTGCCTGCAGTTTGGTGGCGCATCCGGCAGCCTGGCGGCATTGGGCGACAAGGCCTGGTCGGTGGCGGGCGCCCTGGCGGCTGAGCTGGATCTGCAACTGCCCGAGCAACCCTGGCACACCCAGCGTGATCGCCTGGTCGAGTTCGCCAGCCTGCTCGGCCTGATCGCCGGCAGCCTGGGCAAAATGGGTCGTGATATCAGCCTGCTGATGCAAACCGAAGCCGGTGAACTGTTCGAACCCTCGGCGCCGGGCAAGGGCGGTTCCTCGACCATGCCGCACAAGCGCAACCCGGTGGGTGCCGCGGTATTGATCGGCGCCGCCACCCGCGCGCCGGGGCTGGTCGCCACCATGTTCGCCGCCATGCCCCAGGAGCACGAGCGCAGCCTCGGCCTGTGGCACGCCGAGTGGGAGACGCTGCCCGAGCTGTGCTGCCTGGTATCCGGCGCCCTGCAGCAGGCTCTGATCATGGTGCCCGACCTGGAAGTGGATGCCGGGCGCATGGCCGCCAACCTCGAGTTGACCCGCGGCCTGGTGCTCGCCGAGGCGGTGAGCATCGCCCTGGCGCAGCGCATTGGCCGCGACGCCGCCCACCATCTGGTCGAACAATGCTGCAAGCAGGCGGTGAAGGAGGGCGCTCATCTGCGCGACGTACTGGGCGCTAATGCCGAGGTCACCGCGCAACTCTCCGCCGAAGAACTGGATCGTTTGCTCGATCCCGCCCATTACCTCGGCCAGGCGCAGCGCTGGGTCGAGCGCGCGGTGGCGCAGAGCCGTGAACTGAATTCGTAGATTATCTAGGAGATTGTTATGCCTGTCGTATCCCTCGCCGATGGCGACCTGAACTACCTGCTCGAAGGCCCGGCCGCCGCGCCAGTGCTGGTGCTCTCCAACTCTCTGGGCACCAACCTGCATATGTGGGATGCGCAGATCCCGGCGTTCACCGAACATTTCCGGGTGCTGCGTTACGACACCCGCGGCCATGGCCAGTCGATGGTCACGCCCGGCTTCTACAGCATCGAGCAGAGTGGCCGCGACGTGCTGGCGCTGCTCGATGCGCTGAATATCGACAAGGCACATTTCTGCGGTCTGTCCATGGGCGGGCTGATCGGTCAGTGGCTGGCGATCAACGCGCCTTCGCGCCTGGATCGTCTGGTGCTGTGCAACACCGCGGCCAAGATCGGCACCGACGAGGTGTGGAATACCCGCATCGACACCGTCCTCAAGGGCGGCGAGAAGGCCATGCGCGACCTGCGCGATGCGTCCATCGAACGCTGGTTCACCGCGCCGTTCGCCAAGGCTCAGCCGGAGAAGGTCGAGCCCATCGTCACCATGCTGGCGCAGACCTCGCCCCAGGGCTACGCCGGCAACTGCGCGGCGGTGCGCGATGCCGATTACCGTGAGCAGATTGCGAGCATCACCGCGCCGACGCTGATCGTCTGCGGCACGGGTGATGCGGTGACCACGCCGGAGCACGGCCGTTTCATGCAGGAACGCATCCGCGGCGCCGAGTTGGTCGAGTTCGACGCCGCACACCTGTCCAACGTGCAGGCCGGTGAGCTGTTCACCGGGCGGGTATTGAGCTTTCTGCAAACCAACTGAGCGAGCTGCGTGTGGGCATCGTCGGACGCCCACGCCGTGAAGAGAAATGGAGCCACCGATGGACGAGAAACAACGCTACGACGCCGGCATGCAGGTACGCCGCGCCGTACTGGGCGATACCCATGTCGACCGCAGCCTGGAAAAACTGACGCCGTTCAACGAAGAATTCCAGGAAATGATCACCCGCCATGCCTGGGGCGATATCTGGACGCGCCCGGGCCTGCCGCGCCATACCCGCAGCCTGATCACCATTGCCATGCTGATCGGCATGAATCGCGAAGGCGAGCTGAAGCTGCACCTCAAGGCCGCCAAGAACAACGGCGTGACCCGCGAGGAGCTCAAGGAGCTGATCATGCAGAGCGCGATCTACTGCGGTATTCCGGCCGCCAACGCCACCTTCCACCTGGCCGAAGAGCTGTGGGACGAAGTGGGTGTCGAGTCGCTGACCGAGTCGTAACGCCGCCGCTTGCCAGTCAGCCCCGCATCAGCGGGGCTTTTATTGTCCGGTGATTTTTTGCAGTGCTTGATGTTTGCCGTGGCGCACCCCATCTGATTGACAGGTTCTTCCTCCTTCTGCCTTCGAGTGCGCCATGCCATCGCTTTTATCCGTCCGCCAGCGCGAAGCCTTGCGCACTTCATGGGCCTTTATCGCCCCCTATCGCGGGCGTGTGGCCGGGGCGCTGCTGGCGCTGATGTTTACCGCTGCCATCACCCTTTCCATGGGGCAGGGCATCAAGCTGCTGGTCGACCAGGGCCTGGCTACCCAATCGCCGCAAGCACTGCGCCATTCGATCCTGCTGTTCTTCGTGCTGGTACTGGCCCTGGCGGTCGGCACCTACACGCGCTTCTACCTGGTTTCCTGGCTCGGTGAGCGGGTGGTGGCGGATATCCGCAAGCGGGTGTTCGATCATCTGGTCGGCCTGCATCCCGGCTTCTATGCCCACAACCGCGCCTCGGAGATCCAGTCGCGGCTGACTGCCGACACCACCCTGCTGCAGTCGGTGATCGGCTCGTCGTTGTCGATGGCGCTGCGCAACCTGATCATGCTGGTTGGCGGCATGATTCTGCTGGTAGTCACCAATCCCAAGCTCAGCGCCATCGTGCTGGCCGCGTTGCCGCTGGTGGTGGCGCCGATCCTGCTGTTCGGCCGCCGCGTGCGCGAGCTGTCGCGGCAGAGCCAGGACCGCATCGCCGATGTCGGCAGCTACGTCAGCGAAGTGCTCGGGCAGATCAAGACGGTGCAGGCCTACAACCACCAGGCCGAGGATCGTCGGCGTTTCGGCCTGTCCGCCGAGGCGGCGTTCGACACGGCGCGCAAACGCGTCGCCCAGCGCGCCTGGCTGATCACCGTGGTGATCGTGCTGGTGCTCGGCGCCGTGGGCGTGATGCTCTGGGTTGGCGGCATGGATGTGATCGCCGGACGCATCAGCGGCGGTGAACTGGCAGCCTTCGTGTTCTACAGCCTGATCGTCGGCTCCTCGTTCGGCACCCTCAGCGAGGTGATCGGTGAACTGCAGCGTGCAGCCGGCGCCGCCGAGCGGATCAGCGAACTGCTCGCCGCCCGCAACGAGATCCACGCGCCGCTCGAGGGCGCCCTGGTCCCCGCGCAGCCTGTGCAGGGGCGCATCGAGGTGCAGGGGCTGTCCTTCGCCTATCCGAGCCGTCCGGAAAGCCTTGCCTTGCAGGGCATCGATCTGACTGTGGTACCTGGCGAAACCCTGGCCATCGTCGGCCCGTCCGGAGCAGGCAAGTCGACGCTATTCGACCTGTTGCTGCGTTTCTATGACCCGCTGCAGGGGCGCATCCTGATCGACGGCCTGCCGATCGAGCAACTCGATCCGCACGCCTTGCGCGAGAATTTTGCCCTGGTCTCCCAGCACCCGGCACTGTTCTTCGGCAGCGTGGAAGACAACATCCGCTATGGCCGGCTGGATGCCAGCAGCGCCGAAGTGGAGATCGCTGCACGTGCAGCTCACGCTCACGAATTCATCGAGCGTTTGCCCCAGGGCTACCAGACTCACCTGGGCGACGCCGGGCTGGGCCTGTCGGGTGGTCAACGGCAGCGCCTGGCGATTGCCCGTGCCCTGCTGGTGGATGCGCCGATTCTGCTGCTGGACGAAGCCACCAGCGCTCTGGATGCCGAGAGCGAGCACCTGATCCAGCAGGCGCTACCCGAGCTGATGCGCGGGCGCACCACCCTGGTGATCGCCCACCGCCTGGCCACGGTGAAGAGCGCCGACCGCATCGCGGTCTTCGATCAGGGGCAGTTGGTGGCGCTGGGCAAGCACGCCGAACTGGTCGCCAGCAATCCGCTGTATGCGCGGCTGGCGCAGTTGCAGTTCGTGGAGAAGAGCTAGGGGCAGGGCGCCGGTATCGGCGTTGGCTGTGTGGTGGGGCGTGAGGCGTGACCCACTCTACAAAGCTAGAACCAACCCCTTAGTTCGGCTGTTGCAGGGTGGTAACGGCAGTCCGGCGATCCGCTGTGGGAACGGGCCATGCCCGTGATTCGCGCGCATGGCGCGCTCCCACAAGGTCGTATCTACGAGCTGCCGGCCTCAGCCGTTGACCAGGCTCAGGAACTCGCTGCGCGTCGCGGCGTTTTCGCGGAACTCGCCGAGCATCACCGAGGTGACCATGGAGGAGTTCTGCTTCTCCACGCCGCGCATCATCATGCACATGTGCTTGGCTTCGATGACCACCGCCACACCCAGTGCACCGGTGACCTGCTGAACCGCTTCGGCGATCTGTCGGCTGAGGCTTTCCTGGATCTGCAGGCGGCGGGCGTACATGTCGACGATGCGCGCGACCTTGGACAGGCCAAGCACCTTGCCATTGGGAATGTAGGCGACATGGGCCTTGCCGATGAAGGGCAGCAGGTGGTGCTCGCACAGCGAGTACAGCTCGATATTCTTGACCACCACCATCTCGCTGGCGTCGGAGCTGAACAGCGCGCCGTTGGTGACTTCTTCCAGGGTCTTCTGGTAGCCATTGCACAGGTACTGCATGGCCTTGGCGGCGCGCTTGGGCGTGTCGAGCAGGCCTTCGCGGGAAACGTCTTCGCCGAGCTGGCCGAGAATTTCGGTGTACTGCTGTTCGAGGGTGTTGCGGCTAGAGTCCATGCGGCTTCCAGTGATTTGCGGATATCGATTAGCGGCTGCCTGGGCCAGATGCTGGCGCGCTGGGCGCGACATCGGGTCGAAGCGGGCGGCAATTGTAATCCGCTCGCAGCGATTTACCGAGCCTTTATGCCACTCGGTGCATCGCTGCGTCGGTCAGCGCAGGCCTATTTGGCGGCGTGAGCGGCCAGGCAGGTATCGAGCATGCGGTTGGAGAAGCCCCATTCGTTGTCGTACCAGGCCAGTACCTTGACCAGGCGACCGTTCACCTTGGTGTGGTTGGCATCGAAGATCGACGACAGTGGATTGTGGTTGAAGTCGCACGACACCAGCGGCAGCGTGTTGTAGCCCAGCACCGGCGATTGCTCGGCAGCCGCCTTGAGCAGGGCGTTGACTTCCTCGACGCTGGTATCGCGCTGCACCTGAATGGTCAGGTCGACCAGCGACACGTTGATCACCGGCACACGCACCGCCATGCCGGTCAGGCGGCCGGCCAGTTCCGGTAGTACCAGGCCGACCGCTTCGGCAGCGCCGGTCTTGGTGGGGATCATCGACTGGGTGGCCGAGCGTGCCCGGAAGGGATCGCTATGATAGACGTCGGAGAGGTTCTGGTCGTTGGTGTAGGCGTGGATGGTGGTCATCAGCCCGCTTTCGATGCCCAGCTCGCGCTGCAGCACCTGGGCGACCGGCGCCAGGCAGTTGGTGGTGCAGGAGGCGTTGGAGATGATCTGCTGATCGGCGCGCAGGCTGCCTTCGTTGACGCCGTAGACGATGGTCGCATCCGCACCCTTGGCCGGTGCCGAGATAATCACTTTGCGCGCGCCGGCGCTCAGGTGAGCGGCCGCCTTTTCGCGCTCGGTGAACAGGCCGGTGCATTCGAACACCACGTCGACGTCCAGGTCCTTCCATGGCAGGTCGGCAGGATTACGGATCGCGCTGACCGCGATGCGGTCACCATTGATAAGCAGGTTCTGCCCATCGACCTCGACGGCAGCGTCGAAAATGCCGTGTACGCTGTCGTACTTGAGCAGGTGAGCGTTGATGGCGCTGTCGCCCAGGTCGTTGATGGCGACGACTTGCAGTTTCTCGCGGTAGCTCTGGGTATAGAGTGCCCGGAGCACGTTACGGCCGATACGGCCGAAACCATTGATGGCAATTCGCAATGTCATGAGCGTCGATCCTTATATGTTGTTTTAAAAACAAGATTATTCTCATGAAAGTAGAAATCAAGCGTTTTAGCTGTCAATATTTTGATAAAAATACAATTCGAAGTGCTACCTGTTAGCCCGGAGTCGACACCATGCATCCCCGCATCCTTGAGGTAACCGACCGCCTGATCGCCCGCAGCCGCGCCACCCGCGAGCGCTACCTGGCGCAAATGGCCGCCGCCGACAGTCAGGGCCCGCACCGCGGCGCACTGCAATGTGCCAACTTCGCCCACGGTGTAGCCGGTTGTGGTTCTGCCGAAGACAAGCAGCGTCTGCGGCTTATGAACGAAGCCAACGTCGGCATCGTCACTGCCTACAACGACATGCTTTCGGCGCACCAGCCTTATGAACATTACCCCGAACTGATCAAGCAGGCGTTGCGCCAGGTCGGCTCGGTGGGCCAGGTGGCGGGCGGCGTGCCGGCGATGTGCGATGGCGTGACCCAGGGTGAGCCCGGTATGGAGCTTAGCCTGGCCAGCCGCGAGGTGATCGCCATGTCCACGGCCGTGGCGCTGTCGCACAACATGTTCGATGCGGCGATGCTGCTGGGCATCTGCGACAAGATCGTGCCGGGGCTGATGATCGGTGCGCTGCGCTTCGGTCACCTGCCGATGATCTTCGTGCCGGGCGGGCCGATGCCTTCGGGCATTCCCAACAAGGAAAAGGCCGAGGTTCGCCAGCTCTACGCCGAGGGCAAGGCGACCCGCGAGCAGCTGCTCGAATCGGAGATGAAGTCCTACCACAGCCCCGGCACCTGCACCTTTTACGGCACCGCGAACACCAACCAGGTGGTGATGGAAATCATGGGCCTGCACCTGCCGGGCTCGTCCTTCGTCAACCCGTACACGCCGTTGCGTGACGCACTGACCGCCGAGGCCGCCCACCAGGTGGTGCGCCTGACGCGCCAGGGCGGCGAATACACGCCGCTGTGCCGGATCATCGACGAGAAGGCCATCGTCAACTCGGTGGTGGCCCTCAACGCCACCGGCGGTTCGACCAACCACACGCTACACATTCCGGCCTTCGCCCGTGCTGCCGGCATCCAGCTGACCTGGCAGGACATGGCCGACCTGTCCGCCGTGACCCCGACGCTGGCCAAGGTCTACCCCAATGGCCAGGCCGACGTGAACCACTTCCATGCCTGCGGCGGTGTGCCGTTCATGGTGCGCACGCTGCTCGAAGCCGGCCTGCTGCACGAGGACGTCTACACCGTCGCCGGTCACGGGCTGTCGCGCTACACCCAGGAGCCGTTCCTCGATGGCGAGCGCCTGGTCTGGCGCCAGGGCCCGGAGCAGAGCCTGGATCGCAACATCCTGCGTAGCGTGCCGGAAGCCTTCTCGCCGGAAGGCGGGCTGCGGGTGCTGACCGGCAATCTCGGAAATGGCGTGGCCAAGGTTTCGGCGGTAGCGCCGGAGCACCAGGTGGTCGAGGCGCCGGCACGGGTTTTCGAAACCCAGGTCGATCTGGCCGAGGCTTTCAAGGCCGGCGAGCTGGAGCGCGACTTCGTCGCCGTGGTGCGTTTCCAGGGGCCCAAGGCCAATGGCATGCCGGAGCTGCACAAGCTCACCCCGTACCTGGGCATCCTCCAGGATCGCGGCTTCAAGGTGGCGCTGGTCACCGATGGGCGGATGTCCGGCGCGTCGGGCAAGGTGCCGGCGGCCATTCACGTCAGCCCCGAGGCCTGGGATGGTGGGCCGTTGGCGCGGGTGCGCGACGGTGACCTGATCCGCGTCGATGGCGTAACCGGGCGTTTGCAGGTGCTGGTCGACGACATCGCCTGGAACGCCCGCGAGATCGCGCCGCGCCCGCAAGGCACCGGCGTCGGTTGTGGCCGTGAGCTGTTCGCTTTCATGCGTGCCGCGTTCAGCCCCGCGGAAGAGGGCGCCAGTGCCTTCACCGCCGAACTGGATTCGCTGCGATGAGCCTGGCGCTGGTTGGCGACATCGGTGGCACCAACGCGCGTTTCGCCCTGTGGCGTGACGGTGGCCTGCAAGGGGTGCGGGTATCGGCCACCGCCGATCACGCCACCGTCGAGCAGGCCATTGCCGCTTATCTGGCTGCTGAAGGTCTGGCGCTCGGTGAGGTGCAGACCATCTGCCTGGCCTGCGCCGGGCCGGTGGAGATCGACCCGTTTCGCTTCACCAACAATGCCTGGCGCATCGATCGCAACGCGTTCTGCGCCGAGCTGCAGGTGCGCGAGCTGCTGCTGCTCAACGATTTTTCCGCCATGGCCCTGGGCATGACCTGCCTGCAGGACGATGAATACGTCACCGTCTGCCCGGGCGTGGCGCAACCGGGGCGCCCGGCAGTGGTGATCGGTGCCGGCACCGGCCTGGGCGTCGGCACCTTGCTGAGCCTGCCCGATGGCAGCTGGCACGCCTTGCCGGGTGAGGGCGGTCATGTCGACCTGCCGGTTGGCAGTAACCGCGAGGCGTTGATCTGGCAGGCGCTGCACCGCCAGCTCGGGCACGTCAGCGCCGAGGCCGGCGCGCTCAGTGGCAATGGGCTGCTGGCGCTGTACCGCGCCACCTGCGCGGTGGATGGTCAGCAGGCTTCGCTGCAGAGCGCGGCCCAGGTCACCCGTGCGGCGCTGGAGGGCGAGCCGCTGGCAGTCAATGTGCTGGAGCTGTTTTGCTGCCTGCTTGGTCGGGTCGCCGGCAACAACGTGCTGACGGTGGGCGGGCGAGGCGGCGTGTATATCGCCGGTGGCATGGTGCCGCGCTTCGCCGACTTCTTCATGGCCAGTGGCTTCTCGCGTAGCCTGCGCGACAAAGGCTGCATGAGCGATTACTTCGACGGCCTGCCGGTATGGCTGGTCACCGCGCCGTACCCGGGACTGGTCGGCGCGGGGGTGGCGGTGGAGCAGCATCTGCAAAGGAACTAGCGACTCGACCACTGTGTCTAGCATCGCCGATAACAACAACAAGGATTATCGATGTGAGCCCAACCGGAAAATCGATCCTGCTGGTCGACGACGACCAGGACATTCGTGAACTGCTGCAAACCTATCTCGGCCGTGCCGGGCTGCAGGTCCGTGCCGTGGCCGATGGCGCCGGGTTTCGCGAGGCGCTGTGCGAGGGCGGCGCGGACCTGGTGATTCTCGACGTGATGTTGCCCGACGAGGATGGCTTCAGCCTGTGCCGCTGGACACGCGAGCACCAGCGTTTCGCTCAGGTGCCGATCATCATGCTCACCGCCAGCTCCGACGAGGCCGACCGGGTGATCGGCCTGGAGCTCGGCGCCGACGATTACCTCGGCAAGCCGTTCAGCCCGCGCGAGCTGCTGGCGCGAATCAAGGCGTTGCTGCGCCGGGTGAATTTCGCCCAGGAGCGTGGCGCCGAGGTGCTGGCCTTCGATGACTGGCGCCTGGATATGATCAGCCATCGGCTGTTCCACCTAGACGGTGAAGAAGTGCTGCTATCAGGAGCCGACTTCGCGCTGCTCAAGCTGTTTCTCGATCACCCGCAGCAGATCCTCGACCGCGACACCATCGGCAATGCCACCCGCGGGCGCGGAATGATGCCCCTCGAGCGTATCGTCGACATGGCGGTGAGTCGCCTGCGTCAGCGTTTGCGTGACACCAGCAAGCCGCCACGGCTGATCCGCACCGTGCGTGGCAGCGGCTACCAGCTGGCCGCTGCCGTGACCGCCCAGGCCGGCAATGCGCGCTGACTGGCGTCGGCTGGTGCCGATTCCACGCTCGTTGCTGGGCCGCATGTTGCTGCTGACGTTGCTGGCCGTGCTGGCCGCGCAGACGCTGTCCAGCGCCATCTGGTTGTCGCAGTTGCGCGCCACCCAGCTCGAAGGGTTGGTGACCGCCGCGCGCAGCCTGGCCCATTCGATGTCGGCCAGCGTGCGTTATTTTCGCTCGTTGCCGGTGGCCTACCGGCCCATGGTGCTCGACCAGCTGCGCAGCATGGGCGGTACCCGTTTCGTGGTCAGCCTCAACGACCGACCGCTGTCGATGCAGCTGTTGCCCGACACGCCGCGCAAGCTGGCGGTAACCGAGGCGGTGAGCGACGTGCTGCGTGCCTCCCTGGGCAACAGCGCGGATATTTCCGTGACCTTCGTCAGCCCCGATGACCTGCGCATCTTCAATGGCGGCCTGAAACTCGACGAGCTGCCGCGCTCCTGGGCCCACTACGCCCTGACCCTGGAGCCGGTCAATCCGCCGGTGCTGGTCACCCAGATTCAACTGGCGCCCGGTGAGTGGCTGTATATCGCATCCTTGCTGCCCGAGCCCTATACCAGCCTCGAGGAGCCGGTGCTGCCGACCCAGCAGCTGTGGTTCATCCTGCTCAGCAGTGGTTTTCTGTTGCTGTTCATCGGCATTCTGGTGCGCTGGCAGAGCCGGCCACTCAAGCGCCTGGCGCGCGCTGCGCGGCACATGTCGCTGGGCGCCGATATCGAGCCGGTGGTGGAGGGCGGCGGGCGCGAAGTGGTCGAGGTGGCGCGCGCCTTCAACGCCATGCGCGAGCGGATCAGCCGCTACCTGACCGAGCGCGCCCAGCTGTTCAGCGCCATTTCCCACGACCTGCGCACGCCGATCACGCGGTTGCGCCTGCGTGTCGAGCTGCTCGATGACGAAGCCCTGCAAACCAAGTTCGGCCGCGATCTCGACGAGCTCGAGCTGCTGGTCAAGGGCGCCCTGCAATGCGTCAAGGACACCGACATCCACGAGAACATCGAACCGGTGGACCTCAACCAGCTGCTGCATTGCCTGGTCGAGCCGTACCTGGCACCGGCGGGCAACGGCCGCGTGACCCTGCACGGCGAGGCCCAGGCGGCCTATCTCGGCAAGCCCCTGGCGCTGCGGCGCTGCATCGGCAACCTGATCGACAATGCGCTCAAGTACGGGCACCGCGCCCACCTGCATGTCGAAGATAACGACGAGGCTTACCTGCTGCACGTCGACGACGAGGGGCCGGGCGTGCCCGAGCAGCGTCTCGAGCAAGTGTTCGAGCCGCACTTTCGCCTCGCCGGGCAGCAGCAGGGTTACGGCCTGGGCCTGGGCATCGCGCGCAACATCGCCCACAGCCATGGCGGCGAAGTGACCCTGCAGAACCTGCGTGAAGGCGGGCTGCGGGTGAGGCTGTGCCTGCCGCGCGTAGCGGATTGAATGTCACTGCCTGGTGACAAAGCCGCAGGGCTTCGTTACCTGGGGCGCCTCGGCGCGCCAGTAGACTCGGATCAGACAACGGCCCACGAGCCGGCCGGGCAGATCGCCCCCCAGCTCGTTTGCATGGAATAACAATAATGATCACATCCCCGTTACCCGCTGACAGCTGGCTGGTTGAGCCTGCTCACCTGGCCTGGCTTAACGCCGAAGGCCTGCGCCTGCTGCCGTTTGCCCGGGCCTCCAGGGTCGAGGATGGCTTCGCCGCCCTCGATGAAAAAGGCCGACTGCCGGCAGATGCCATCGCCGAGCTGATCCACACCACCCGCATGACGCACTGTTTCGCCCTGGCCCATCTGCAGGGTATCGCCGGCTATGATGCGCTGGTCGATCACGGCATTGCCGCCTTGCAGGGCAAGTTGCGCGATGAAGTGGCTGGGGGCTGGTTCGCCGATGCCCGCCGCAGCGGCGACAAGAGCGCTTACCTGCATGCCTTCGTGGCGCTGGCTGCCAGCTCCGCCCAGGCCGCCGGCAGGCCAGGGGCCGAGGCACTGCTGGCCGAGGCGATCAGGATTGTGGAAACGCATTTCTGGAGCGAAGAAGAGGGCGCGCTGCGCGAAAGCTTCAGCCGCGACTGGTCGCAGGAAGAGCCGTACCGTGGCGCCAACAGCAACATGCATGGCGTGGAAGCCTTTCTCGCCCTGGCTGATGTCACCGGCAACAGCCTCTGGCTGCAGCGCGCGCTGCGTATCGTCGAGCGGTTGATCCACGAGCATGCTGCTTCCCAAGGGCATGCCGTGGTCGAGCATTTCGACCGCCAGTGGCAGGCGCTGCTGGAGTACAACGCCGACAACCGCGCCGACCCGTTCCGGCCCTATGGCAGCACGCCAGGGCACAGTTTCGAATGGGCGCGTCTGCTGTTGCATCTGGAAGCCGCCCTGCAGCGCGCGGGCCTTGCTGCGCCAGCCTGGTTGGTCGACGATGCTCGCGGGCTGTTTGCCAGCGCCTGCCGCGATGCCTGGCATGCCGATGGTGCGCCGGGGCTGGTTTATACCCTCGACTGGCAGGCACAACCGGTAGTGCGCGCCCGGTTGCACTGGGTGCAGGCCGAAGCCAGTGCAGCCGCCGCGGCGCTGTTGCGACGCACCGGGGAGACCGAGTACGAGCAGTGGTACCGATGCTTTTGGGAGTTCACCGGCCGGCACTTCATCGATCTGCACCAGGGCAGTTGGCATCACGAGCTCGACACCAGCAACCGGCCTGCCGCCAGTATCTGGCCCGGCAAGCCGGATCTGTATCACGCCTACCAGGCCGTCCTGCTACCCCGGCTTGCACTGGCGCCCAGCCTGGCCACGGCCTTGGCGCCCATGTAACGAGATGGTGACATTTATGCATCGCTTCGTTACCTGTGTGCCCGCGAACCCTGATTACACTCCCTGCAACGCAAGCGCCATGACTTGCCGCTAACAACAAGAAAGGTACTTCGATGAACGCGATCACCCGTCTCGCTACTGCCGTTTCTCTCGCCTCCCTGTTTCCCCTCACCGCTCTGGCGGCCGACTCCAAAGGTACGGTCGAAGTCGTGCATTGGTGGACTTCCGGTGGCGAAGCGGCAGCCGTGAAGGTTCTGCGTGAGCTGGTCGAAAAAGACGGCTACACCTGGAAAGACAGCGCCGTGGCCGGTGGTGCCGGCTCGGCCGCCATGACCGTACTCAAGACCCGCGTGGTCTCCGGCAACCCGCCAGGCGCTGCACAGATCAAGGGCCCGGACCTGCAGGAGTGGGGCGCGCTGGATCTGCTCGCACCGCTGGATGACGTGGCCAAGGCCAACAACTGGGATGGCCTGCTGTCGAAAACCGTTTCCAACACCATGAAGTACGATGGCCATTACGTGGCCGTGCCGGTGAACATCCACCGCGTCAACTGGCTGTGGATCAACCCGCAAGTATTCAAGAAGGCCGGCATCGACAAGGCGCCGACCACCCTGGACGAACTCTACGCTGCAGGCGACAAGCTCAAGGCCGCCGGCTTCGTGCCCCTGGCCCACGGTGGCCAACCGTGGCAGGACAGCACCGTGTTCGAAGGCCTGGTGCTTGGCATCATGGGCGCCGAGGGCTATCACAAGGCGTTCGTCGAGAACGACGAGGCGACCCTGACCAGCCCGCAGATGACCGAAGTGTTTACCGCACTCAAGAAACTCTCCACCTACATGGACGACAACCGCGCTGGTCGTGACTGGAACCTGGCCACTGCCGAGGTCATCGACGGCAAGGCCGGCATGCAGATCATGGGCGACTGGGCGAAGAGCGAGTGGACCGCCGCCGGCAAGGTGGCAGGCAAGGATTACCAGTGCGTACCGATGCCGGGCACCGCGGGTAGCTACACCTACAACATCGATTCTCTGGCCATGTTCAGGCTGAAGAAAGAGGGCGACATCGCCGCTCAGCATGCGCTGGCACGTATCGCGCTGGAGCCCGAGTTCCAGTACGTGTTCAACGAGAACAAGGGCTCGATCCCGGTGCGTTCGGACCTGGACATGAGCAAGTTCGACAGCTGCGCCCAGGCCTCCATGAAGGATTTCAAAGAGGCCGACAAGGCCGGCAAGCTGGAGCCGAGCATGGCCCACAGCATGGCCACCAACCTGGCGGTGCAGGGCGCGATCTTCGATGTGGTCACCAACTTCATGAGCGACAAGAACGCCGACCCGAGCAAGGCCGGCGCGCAGATCGCCGCGGCGATCAAGTCTGCCCAGTAGCGTGAGGCGGGCCGCTGCCCGGCGGCCCGGCTGATTTCACCATCCGTTCGTGCGCCAGGCACTGCGCCTGACGCCGGCGGAGTTTGTCCCGAATTTCTCTACACACGGTAGGCCCGATGAGTGTCACGACGGTAATCGGCAAGGCTTCACCCTTCGATGCGCTGCAGCGCTGGCTACCCAAGCTGGTACTGGCGCCCACCATGCTGGTGGTGCTGGTGGGGTTCTACGGCTATATCCTGTGGACGGCAGTGCTGTCGTTCACCAATTCCAGCTTCATGCCCAGCTACAAGTGGGTGGGCCTGCAGCAATACGTGCGCCTGATGGACAACGACCGCTGGTGGGTCGCCAGCAAGAACCTGATGGTGTTCGGCGGCATGTTCATCGGTATCAGCCTGGTGATCGGCGTGCTGCTGGCGGTGCTGCTCGATCAGCGCATCCGCCGCGAAGGGGTGATTCGCACCATCTACCTGTACCCCATGGCCCTGTCGATGATCGTCACCGGCACCGCCTGGAAATGGCTGCTCAACCCCGGCCTGGGTCTCGACAAGCTGCTGCGCGACTGGGGCTGGGAAGGCTTTCGCCTGGACTGGCTGGTGGATCCCGACCGGGTCGTCTACTGCCTGGTGATTGCTGCCGTGTGGCAGGCCTCGGGCTTCGTCATGGCGCTATTCCTGGCCGGGCTGCGCAGCGTCGACCAGTCGATCATTCGCGCCGCCCAGGTGGACGGCGCCAGCCTGCCGACCATCTACCTGCGCATCGTGCTGCCGAGCCTGCGCCCGGTGTTCTTCAGTGCGGTGATGATCCTCGCCCATATCGCCATCAAGAGCTTCGACCTGGTGGCGGCGATGACCGCCGGCGGGCCTGGCTACGCCTCCGATCTGCCGGCGATGTTCATGTACAACTTCACCTTCAGCCGCGGCCAGATGGGCATCGGCTCGGCCAGCGCGATGATGATGCTTGGCGCGATCCTGGCGATTCTGGTGCCGTACCTCTACTCGGAATTGCGAGGCAAGCGCCATGACTAAAGCCTTCAGTCCAAGCCGTCTGGCGATTCGCTCCACCCTGTTGTTTGCCGCGGCGCTGTATCTGGTGCCGCTGGTGGTGATGCTGCTGACCAGCTTCAAGACCCCCGAAGACGTGCGCGCCGGCAACCTGCTGTCGCTGCCGGATGCCTTCACCCTGATCGGTTGGGTCAAGGCCTGGGACGTGGTCGGCGGGCACTTCTGGAACTCGGCGAAGATGGCCATTCCGGCGGTGCTGATCTCCACGGCGATCGGCGCGCTGAACGGCTACGTGCTGTCGATGTGGCGCTTCCGCGGTTCGCAGCTGTTCTTCGGCTTGCTGCTGTTCGGCTGCTTCCTGCCGTTCCAGACCATCCTGCTGCCGGCCTCGTTCACCCTCGGCAAGTTCGGCCTGGCCAACACCACCGTCGGCCTGGTGCTGGTGCATGTGGTCTACGGCATCGCCTTCACCACGCTGTTCTTCCGCAACTTCTACGTCAGTGTGCCGGATGCGCTGGTCAAGGCGGCGCGCCTCGATGGCGCCGGGTTCTTCACCATCTTCGGGCGCATCCTTTTGCCGATGTCGCTGCCGATCATCATGGTCTGCCTGATCTGGCAGTTCACCCAGATCTGGAACGATTTCCTGTTCGGCGTGGTGTTCGCCAGTGGCGACGCGCAGCCGATCACCGTGGCCCTCAATAACCTGGTCAACACCAGCACCGGGGCCAAGGAATACAACGTGGACATGGCCGCGGCGATGATCGCCGGGCTGCCGACCCTGCTGGTGTACATCGTGGCGGGCAAATACTTCCTGCGCGGCCTCACGGCCGGCGCGGTCAAGGGTTGAAAGCTGCTGCGCTCGCTCGCGGCACTTTCGAAGTGGAGAGAAGTAGATGGCAACGCTTGAACTGCGCAACGTCAACAAGTCCTATGGCAGCGGCCTGACGGACACCCTGAAAAGCATCGATCTGAAGATCGACGATGGCGAATTCCTGATCCTGGTCGGCCCCTCGGGCTGCGGTAAATCCACCCTGATGAACTGCATCGCGGGGCTGGAAAACATCAGCAACGGCGCCATCCTGGTCGACGACGCCGACATCAGCGGCATGAGCCCAAAGGATCGCGACATCGCCATGGTGTTCCAGTCCTACGCGCTGTACCCGACCATGAGCGTGCGCGACAACATCGCCTTCGGTTTGAAGATGCGCAAGATGGCCCCGGCGGCCATCGACGAGGAAGTGGCGCGGGTCGCCAAGCTGCTGCAGATCGAGCACCTGCTGGCGCGCAAGCCCGGCCAGCTTTCCGGCGGCCAGCAGCAGCGTGTGGCCATGGGCCGAGCCCTGGCGCGGCGGCCGAAGATCTACCTGTTCGATGAGCCGCTGTCGAACCTCGACGCCAAGCTGCGCGTGGAGATGCGCACCGAAATCAAGCTGATGCACCAGCGCCTG
Source organism: Pseudomonas sp. URMO17WK12:I2 (assembly GCF_003253735.1). Classification (GTDB taxonomy): domain Bacteria; phylum Pseudomonadota; class Gammaproteobacteria; order Pseudomonadales; family Pseudomonadaceae; genus Aquipseudomonas. Next base: position 318,983 of record NZ_QKYW01000006.1, read on the forward strand.
AAAACCACCACGGTGTACGTCACCCACGACCAGATCGAAGCCATGACCCTGGGCGACAAGGTTGCGGTGATGAAGGAGGGCGTGATCCAGCAGTTCGGCACCCCACAGCAGATCTATAACGACCCGGCCAACCTGTTCGTGGCCAGCTTCATCGGTTCGCCGCCGATGAACTTCGTGCCGGTGCAGCTGCAGCGTCGGGCCGGTCAGGTGTGGGCCATGCTGGCGTCATCCGAGGGCCGCTGCGAGTTGCCGCTGGGTGAATTGCCGGAGGGGGCCGAACAGCGCGAGTTGCTGCTGGGCATCCGCCCCGAGCAGGTGCAACTGGCGGCTACCTCCGCTCAGGCCGATACGCTGGGCGCACGGGTGGAAGTTACCGAGCCCACCGGGCCGGACACCCTGGTTTTCGTCACCGTCAATGACAGCAAATTGTGCTGCCGCCTGGCGCCCGATCAGGCACCACCGGTAGGCCAGCGGCTGGAGCTGCAGATAGATGCGGCGCGGGCGCTGCTGTTCGATGCCAAGAGCGGCGAGCGCGTGCGGCCCCTGGCCAGCACCATGCAGCCGAGCAACGTCACCTCGCTAACGAATCGTTGAGAAGGAGCCGGCGTCGCAGTCCTGATGCCGGCATTGCAAAAGCGGTAACAACAATAAAAAACTGCAGGAGAGGATATGAAACGATCAGCAGGTATCGGCCTGGCCATGGCGCTGGGCTCCCTGACACTGCCGGTTACAGGCATGGCGGCGACGGAGTTTTCCGGCTACGTGCGCAGTGGTGCCGGCACGGCCGATGGCAATGGCAGGCAGTCATGCTTCCAGCTGCCGGGGGCGCGTTCCAAGTACCGCTTGGGTAACGAGTGCGAACACTACGCCGAGCTGGATCTGCGCCAGGATCTGTTCACCCTCGACGATGGCTCGGTACTGAGCATCGAGGGCATGGCGCAGCTGTTCAACGAGTATGGCCACACGCCGAAATTCACCGGTGACCGCGGCACTGCGCGGATGAACCAGATGTACGCCGAGTGGAGCAACATGCCAGCGCTCAACGGCGGTTCGCTGTGGGCCGGGCGACGCTTCTACAAACGTAACGACATCCATATCTCCGACTTCTACTACTGGAACCAGAGCGCCACCGGTTTCGGTATCGACGAGATGAAGATCGGTGACTACAAGTACAGCTACGTGTTCTCGCGCAAGGACAGCTACGACCAGAAGGAATACATCAACCGCCACGACTTCAACGTCGGCGGCTTCGTGACCAACCCGGGTGGCGAGATCGAGGTGGGTGTCAGCTATATCGACAAGCCATCTTCCGTCGAAGACTCGAACAGCGGCTGGGCGGTGACCGGTCAGCACGTGCAGAAGAACTTCCTCGGCCTGGGCGGCGATAACAAGCTGGCCCTGCAATACGGCGAAGGCCCGGGCACCGGCCTGGGCTACACCGGCGACCCGACCCTGGATCGTGGCGCCAAGAGCTGGCGCGTGGTGGAGTTCTTCGACTTCCAGATGACCCCGCGCCTGGGTGGCCAGGTGCAGGCCGTGTACCAGAAGGACAAACGTGAAGACGGCGGCGATCAGGACTGGTGGTCGGTGGGCGGGCGTACCAGCTATGCCTTCACCCAGCAGTTCAAGCTGGTCGGCGAGATCGGCCACGACCAGGTGGACGCATCCGGCGGCACCCGCAAGCTGAGCAAGTTCACCGTGGCGCCAACCTGGTCGCCGAACGGGCCGGGCTTCTTCGAGCGCCCGGAAATTCGCCTGTATTACACCTACGCCACATGGAACAAGGCGGCGCAGGAAGCGGCGAACCTGCTGGCTGAAGGCTCGGCCCTGTCCGATACCGGCGCTTTCGGTAGCGCGCGCAACGGCTCGAACTTCGGTGTGCAGGTCGAGTACTGGTGGAAGTAGGGCGCTGAGGCCTTTGCGTTTGCGTGATGCCGCTGGTGGGTTACGCGGCGCGTCGGGATCGTTTTGAGTCACCGTAAGCGTTCTGGCGCCGCTCCACCCACCCTACGATCCCCATCCCGTAGGGTGGGTGGAGGCGCTGAACGTTATCGTTGGCCTTGGCGCGGTCTTCGTGCGCCGCAACCCACCATCGATATCGGCGTCGCCCCGTGGTGGGTTACGCAGCGCTCAAGAATCGTGATGAGTCACCGTAAGTGTTCTGGCGCCGCTTTACCCACCCTACGGTCCCCATCCAGCAGGGTGGGTGAAAGGCGCGGGTCGCTATCGCTGGGCTTACTCGGTCCATGGGCGCCGTAACCCACCATTGGCATCGGCATAGACGCAGGCCTCAACCCGGCTCTTCGTTGGCCGGATAACGGCTGGCGTTGAGGCTTTCCTTGATCTTGCGCAGGTGCGGCTGGAAATCCGCGCCACGGCGCAGGGTCATGCCGGTTGCCAGCACATCGAGCACGGTGAGCTGGATGATCCGTGAGGTCATCGGCATATAGATGTCGGTGTCTTCGGGCAGCGGGATGTGCACGCTCAGGCTGCACGCCAGGGCCAATGGCGAGCCGGCGGCGGTCAGGCCGAGCACCGAAGCGCCATTTTCCCGAGCCAGGCGCGCCACCTCGACCAGCTCGCGGGTACGGCCGGTATAGGAAATGATCACGAACAGATCACCCGTATGCGCCACCGAGGCGAGCATGCGTTGCATCAGCACGTCCGCGTGGGCGGATACCGCGAGGTTGAAGCGGAAGAACTTGTGTTGGGCATCCAGGGCCACGGGAGCCGAGGCGCCGAGGCCGAAGAAGTGGATCTGCCGGGCCTGGATCAGCAGGTCGACGGCGCGACTGATCAGGTTCGGATCGAGGCTCTGGCAGGCGCTGTCCAGCGAGGCGATGGCGCTGCCGAAGATCTTGCGGGTATAGGCCTCGGGACCGTCGTCGGCTTCCACCGCGCGGCTTACATAGGCTGCGCCGCTGGCCAGGCTCTGCGCCAGTTGCATTTTCAGTTCCGGATAGCCGTTGACGCCGAACGAGCGGCAGAAACGGTTGACCGTCGGCTCACTGACCTGGGCGGCCTGGGCGAGGGCGGCGATGCTCAGGCGAGTGGCCTGCTGCGGATTGAGCAGGATCACTTCGGCGACCTTGCGTTCGGCCTTGTTCAGGCTGTCGAGGCGGCCCTGGATCTGTTCGAGGAGGTTGCGCACGCGATCCATTGTTGTCCTTGTTCGATGAAATGCCGGGTTATCCTAAGCCGGGGCTGGCTTACTGGCTACTCGCCCGACGTACTCTATGGATATGTTGTGTTTATTACTACATTCAAGGTTGCGAAATGGCCAATTACCCGCTATCAATAGGGCAACTTTAGAAGAACAAAGATCATGCTGATGATTCCCGTTGAGCCTTGTACCCTCGCTCTGTTCGGCGCCCTCGGTGACCTGGCATTGCGCAAACTGTTCCCCGCCCTCTATCAGCTCGATCGTGCCGGGCTGCTGCACGAGGATACCCAGCTGCTCGCCCTGGCACGGGAGGGGGGTGATCCTGCAACGCACCTGAGCACCATCGATAGCCATCTGCGCCGTTACCTGCCCGCTGCCGAGCTGGACGAATCGGTGATGCAGCGCTTTCAGGGGCGCCTGCGCTACCTGAGCATGGAGTTTCTGCCGCCTGATGCGTATCCGCAGCTGGCTGAAGCAGTCGGCAAGGGGCGCCAGCTGATCGCCTATTTCGCCACGCCCGCTTCCGTATATGGCGGCATCTGCGCCAACCTCGCTGCGGTGGGCCTGGCCGAGAACACCCGGGTGGTGCTGGAAAAACCCATCGGCCATGACCTGGCGTCATCCCGTGCGGTCAACGATGCAGTGGCGGCTTACTTTCCGGAAACCCAGGTCTATCGGATCGACCATTACCTGGGCAAGGAAACGGTGCAGAACCTCATCGCCCTGCGTTTTGCCAACAGCCTGTTCGAAACCCAGTGGAACCAGAACCACATCACCCACGTGGAAATCACCGTGGCGGAGAAGGTCGGCATCGAAGGCCGCTGGGGGTATTTCGACAAGGCCGGCCAGCTGCGCGACATGATCCAGAACCACCTCTTGCAACTGCTTTGCCTGATTGCCATGGACCCGCCCGGCGACCTGTCGGCCGACGCCATCCGTGACGAGAAGGTCAAGGTGCTCAAGGCCCTGGAACCGATGACCGCCGAGCAGCTGTCGCGCCATGTGGTGCGCGGCCAATACGTGGCCGGCACCAGCGATGGCAAGCCGGTGCCCGGTTATCTGGAAGAAGAGAATTCCAACGCCCAGAGCGACACCGAAACCTTCGTCGCCCTGCGCGCCGACATCCGCAACTGGCGCTGGGCCGGCGTGCCGTTCTACCTGCGCACCGGCAAACGCATGGCGCAGAAGCTGTCGCAGATCGTCATCCACTTCAAGGAGCCGCCGCACTATATCTTCGCGCCAGAACAGCGCCAGTTGATCGGCAACAAGCTGATCATCCGCTTGCAGCCGGACGAGAGCATTTCCCTGCAGGTGATGACCAAGGATCAAGGCCTGGACAAGGGCATGCAGCTGCGCAGCGGCCCGCTACAGCTGAACTTCTCCACCACCTACAAGAGCGCGCGGATTCCCGATGCCTACGAGCGGTTACTGCTGGAAGTGATGCGCGGCAACCAGAATCTGTTCGTGCGCAAGGACGAAATCGAGCACGCCTGGCAGTGGTGCGATCAGTTGATCGACGGCTGGAAAAAACTCGGCGACCCACCCAAACCCTATGTCGCCGGCACCTGGGGGCCGATGAGCTCCATCGCCCTGATCACTCGTGACGGGAGGGCCTGGTATGGCGATCTCTGACCTCGATTTTCCCGTGGGCGTGGTCGCCCGCAGCCACAGCGATTCCGCGCAGCTGGCTCAGGCGTTGGCCGAGAACGTCGCCGGTGCGCTGCGTGACGCCATCGACAGCCACGGCCGGGCGACCCTGGTGGTCTCCGGCGGGCGCAGCCCGATCGCCTTTTTCAAGGCGCTTTCGCAGCAGACCTTGCCCTGGAACAAGGTGCTGGTGAGCCTGGCCGACGAACGCTGGGTGCCGGTCAGCCACGAAGACAGCAACGAGGCGCTGGTGCGCCGCCATCTGCTGCAGGGGCCGGCTGCCGAAGCCCGATTGCTGGGGCTGTACCACAGCGCCGGTAGCCTCGAGGAGGCCGCCAGGCTGACCGAACGGGCACTGGCCGATTTACCGAGTATCGACGTGCTGATCCTCGGCATGGGAACCGACGGTCATACCGCCTCGTTGTTTCCCAATAGTCCCAATCTGGATGAAGCCATGGATCGCGATGGTTCCCGGCGCTGTTTGCCGATGCTGGCGCCGAGCGTGCCCCATCAGCGTTTGACCCTGACCCTGCCAGTGCTCAAAGCTGCGCGCCTGCAAATTCTGTCGATCGAAGGGCAGGGCAAGCTCGAGGTGCTGGCGCAGGCGATGCAGCAGCCAGATCAACGAAATATGCCGATCAGCGCGTTTATCGACGCGCCGCTGGAAATTTATTGGTGCCCGTAGGCCATAGGAATAACAACATGACACAAGCCATCAGCCGCCCAGCCCCGACCATGGCGGAAAAGATCGACAGCATTGACGCGCTATGCGCCCGTGCGCGGATCATGCCGGTGATCACCATCGCCCGTGAGGAAGACATTCTGCCGCTGGCCGACGCCCTGGATGCCGGCGGCCTGCAGGTGCTGGAAATCACCTTGCGCTCGCCCCACGGGCTGACCGCCATTCGCCGTCTGCGCGAAGAACGCCCGCACCTGTGCGTAGGCGCCGGCACGGTGCTTGATCGCCATATGTTGGCCGCAGTGGAAGAGGCCGGCGCCCAGTTCATCGTCAGCCCCGGCTCCACCGACGATCTATTGCGTGCCGCGTTGCAAAGCCCGGTGCCGATGCTGCCGGGCGTTGCCAGCGCCTCGGAGATCATGGTCGGCTACGCCCTAGGCTATCGCCGCTTCAAGCTGTTTCCGGCGGAAGTCTGTGGCGGCACCGCGGCGCTCAAGGCGCTGGGTGGGCCATTCGGTGATATCCGCTTCTGCCCGACTGGTGGCGTCAGCCCGGCCAATTTGCAGCGTTACATGGCATTGCCCAACGTGATGTGCGTGGGTGGCAGCTGGATGCTCGATACTTCTGCGGGCTGGGACGCAGTGCGTCAGGCCAGCGCCGACGCGCTCGCCCTGCTGGACTGAGTTGTGGCCCGCACCTCGGTGCGGGCCCGCCTTTAACACGCCTGTCGCCGGCTCGATGCCTCTGTCGAACCGGCGTCGTCATTTCCGAGGTTCGCCAATGACCCTGCGCATCAGCAAAGACACTCGCCTGTGCATGTCGCTGTCCGGGCGGCCGGGCAATTTCGGCACGCGCTTTCAGAACTACCTGTACCGCGAGCTGGAGCTGGACTACCTGTACAAGGCCTTCACCACCACCGACCTGCCAGCGGCCATTGGCGGCATCCGCGCCCTTGGCATTCGCGGCTGTGCAGTGTCGATGCCGTTCAAAGAAGCCTGTATCGAATATCTCGATGGCCTGCACGACTCGGCAGCGACGCTGCAATCGGTCAATACCATCGTCGCCGATGATGGCCGCCTGACCGGCTACAACACCGATTACAGTGCAGTAGTGAGCCTGCTCGGCAAACACGGCGTGCCGCGCGACACGCGCTATGCCTTGCGCGGTAGCGGCGGCATGGCCAAGGCGGTGGGCTGCGCGTTGCGTGACAGCGGTTTTGCCAAGGGCTGCATCGTCGCCCGCAACGAGGTGGCGGGCAGGGCGCTGGCCGGGCAGTGCGGCGTGCAATGGCGCGAGGTGTTGAGCGACGAACCGGCCGAGCTGCTGGTCAACGTCACGCCCCTGGGCATGCGTGGTGCCGAGGCCGAGCAGCTGGCCTTCGACGAGAAGGCGGTCGCTGCCGCACGCTGGGTATTCGATGTGGTCGCCGTACCAGTGGAAACCCCGCTGATTCGCCTGGCCCGCTCATTGGGCAAGCCGGTCATCACCGGCGGCGAAGTGATCGTGCTGCAGGCCGTCGAGCAATTCGTGCTGTACACCGGCGTGCGCCCGGATGACGAACTGATCGAGCGGGCTGCGCGCTTCGCGCTTGCTGAATAGGGTCTGTTGACGTTTCACGCACGGCGCGGCTCGCGTTGAAACGACAACAGACCCTGGCACAACTCGCCCTCTGCGCTGCGTTTGGCCGGGCTCAGGTAGCCCGGCCATTTTAAAGTTTGCACTTTCCGTTTCCTTGCCAAGTCGTAAAAGAGGTAGGGCATGGCGCTGCGACGAGCGCTCTGCCAGACGCTGGCTTCGCCGCAGCGCCATGCCCTGCATCCGAACGGAACGCCTTATCCAGGCTTCCGATGCCAGGCGCGCCGCTATCCGTTGGCCGCCGACAGACAAGCAAGGAGATAGCCATGGGCTTGGGAACCATACTGCTGATCATTCTGATCCTGATGCTGATTGGTGCCATCCCGGCATGGCCGCACAGCCGCAGCTGGGGCTACGGGCCTACCGGCGGCCTGGGACTGGTGCTGGTCATCGTGCTGGTGCTGCTGCTACTGGGCTACATATGAGCCAGCGCCTGCATCGCTGATGCAGGCGTCGCCGTCGGCGGTTCAAGCCGCTGACGGTGGCTCGGTTCCTGAAAGACTCGCTACACCCCTCATTTCTACTTCCGGAGGTCGCCTGCTTGGATCTGGTGATTGCACGGCCCGAAGGCCTGTACTGTCCTCCCGGAGATTTCTACATCGACCCCTGGCGTCCCGTCGAGCGTGCCGTCATTACCCACGGCCATGGTGACCACGCACGTACCGGTAGCGCCCATTACCTGGCCGCGGCGCCGGGCGAGGGCATCCTGCGTACCCGCCTGGGGCGCGACATCAATCTGCAGACCCTGGCCTACGGCGAGACCATCGATCACCACGGCGTCACCCTGAGCTTTCATCCCGCCGGGCATGTGCTGGGTTCGGCTCAGGTGCGACTCGAATACCGCGGCGAAGTCTGGGTAGCCTCGGGCGATTACAAGGTCGAGCCGGACGGCACCTGCGATCCCTTCGAACCGGTGCGTTGCCATACCTTCATCACCGAATCGACCTTCGGCTTGCCGATCTACCGCTGGCAGCCTCAGGCGCAGATCTTTGCCGGAATCAATGACTGGTGGCGGCAGAACCAGCAGGCCGGGCGGGCCAGCGTGCTGTTCTGCTACGCCTTCGGCAAGGCGCAGCGCATCCTGCATGGCATCGATGAAAACATCGGGCCGATTCTCGGCCACGGCTCCATGGAACCGCTGCATCAGGTCTACCGCGATGCCGGTGTCTACCTGCCGTCGACGCGCTACGCCGGCGACGTACCCAAGGGCGATCCGCTGCTGCGCCAGGCGTTGGTGCTGGCACCGCCGTCGGCCGGAGGCAGCAGCTGGATAAAGCGCTTTGGCGATTACAGCGATGCCTTCGCCAGTGGCTGGATGCTGCTGCGCGGTACCCGTCGGCGCCGCGGCGTGGATCGCGGCTTCGTGCTTTCCGATCACGCCGACTGGCCGGGGTTGCTGTGGGCCATCGAGCAGACCGGTGCCGAGCGGGTGATGGTCACCCATGGCTCGGTGAACATCCTGGTGCGCCACCTGCGCGAGCAGGGCCTGGATGCCCAGGCCTTCGATACCGAATACGGCGAGGAAGACGATGCCGCGGCGGAGCCTTCCACGTGATCGCCTTCGCGCAGCTGTATGCGCGCCTCGACGCCACCACCTCGAGCAACGCCAAGCTGGCTGCCCTGCAGGATTACCTGCGCGATGCCGAGCCGGCAGACGCAGCCTGGGCGGTGTACTTTCTCGCCGGCGGCCGGCCGCGCCAGCTGGTGCCGTCGCGGCAATTGCGCGAGCTGGCGATGCAACGCGCCGGCCTGTCCGATTGGCTGTTCGAGGAAAGCTATTCTGCCGTGGGTGACCTGGCGGAAACCATCGCCCTGTTATTGCCCGAGGCCACCTCGACCTCCGGGGACGGGCTGGCCGTGTGGGTCGAGGACAAGCTGCTGCCGCTGCGTGGGCTGCCGCCCGACGAGTTGGCGATGCGCCTCGATGCGCTGTGGGCGCAGCTCGACCGGCAATCGTTGATGGTCAGCATCAAGCTGATCACCGGGGCCTTTCGCGTGGGTGTCTCCAAGCTGTTGGTGACCCGGGCGTTGGCTGCGGTGGCCGAGGTCGATGCCAAGCGTGTGGCTCAGCGGCTGGTCGGCTATACCGATCTGTCGAACCGGCCCACGGCAGCCGCCTATGAGCGCCTGATCGCCGCCGAGTCGGATGACGAACATGCTCAACGTGGCGGCCAGCCGTACCCATTCTTTCTCGCTCATCCGCTGCAGCGCCCGCTGGAGGAGTTCGACGCCAGCCTGGGCTCGCCCGCCGACTGGCTGATCGAATGGAAGTGGGATGGTATTCGTGCGCAGCTGGTCAAGCGCGACGGCCAGCTGTGGGTCTGGTCGCGCGGCGAAGAGCTGATCAGCGAGCGCTTTCCCGAGTTGCAGGAATTGGCGCCGCTGTTGCCGGACGGCACGGTGATCGACGGCGAGCTGGTGGTCTGGCGACACGCTCCGCAGGCTACCGCTCAGCAGGGCGAGTTGATGGCCCATGCTGCTGATGAGCCTGCCGAGCGCCTCAACGATCAGGTCGAAGAGCAGCTCGAGCAATTCGGTATCCAGCCGTTCGCCCTGTTGCAGCAACGCATCGGCCGCAAGACCCTGAGCCGCAAGCTGCTCGAAGAAGTGCCGGTGGCCGTGCTCGCCTACGACCTGCTGGAGTGGCAGGGCGAGGACTGGCGCAGCCGCCCGCAACACCAACGCCGCGCGCAGATGGAGCAGGTGGTGGCCAGCTGCGCCAGCCCGCGGCTGATGCCGTCGCCGTTGCTGCACGGCGCTACCTGGCAGGCCCTGGCGCAACAGCGCGAGGCCTCACGCTCGCTGGGTGTCGAGGGCATGATGCTCAAGGGGCGCGAGGCGGCCTATGGCGTCGGGCGCAGCAAGGACGTCGGCGTCTGGTGGAAGTGGAAGATCGATCCGCTGAGCGTCGATGCCGTGCTGATCTACGCCCAGCGCGGCCATGGCCGCCGCGCCAGCCTGTACAGCGATTACACCTTTGCCGTCTGGGATGGTGCGCCGGGGGATCCCGAGCGGCGCCTGGTGCCATTCGCCAAGGCGTACTCCGGGCTGACCGACGAGGAAATGCGCAAGGTGGATGCCATCGTGCGCAAGACCACGGTGGAGAAGTTCGGTCCGGTACGTAGCGTGACGCCAAGCCTGGTGTTCGAGCTCGGCTTCGAAGGCATCGCCCGCTCGCCCCGGCACAAGAGCGGCATTGCCGTGCGCTTTCCGCGCATGCTGCGCTGGCGCCACGACAAAGGCGTAGAGGAGGCCGATACCCTGGAGTTGCTACAGGAACTGTTGCCATGAACCTGGCGGCTACCTGGCTAAGGCGCAACGGCTGGAAGGCCTTCGATTTTCAGAAAGAGGTCTGGCAGGCGGTCGCCGATGGGCACAGCGGCCTTGTTCATGCCTCCACCGGGGCCGGTAAAACCTACGCGGTGTGGCTGGCCGCGCTCAATCGATTCGCTGCCAAGGCCAACGCCAAAACAGCCACGCGCAGCAAGCGGGCGCCGCCAGCCGCGCCGTTGACCGTTTTGTGGATCACCCCGATGCGCGCCCTGGCTGCCGACACGCAGCGCGCCCTGCAGGCGCCGGTCGATGGCCTGGAGCTGCCCTGGACGGTGGGCATGCGCACCGGCGATACCGGCAGCGCCGAGCGTCAGCGCCAGTCGCGGCGCCTGCCCACGGCCCTGGTGACCACCCCCGAAAGCCTGACCCTGCTGCTGACCGGCGCGGATGCGAAAGCTCAATTCGCCCACGTCGGCATGCTGGTAGTGGACGAGTGGCACGAATTGCTCGGCAACAAGCGCGGCGTGCAGTTGCAGCTGGCCCTGGCGCGGTTGCGCCAGTGGAACCCAGGGCTGATCGTCTGGGGGCTGTCGGCGACCCTGGGTAATCAGCCTCACGCCCTGGAAGTGTTGCTGCCCGACGGTAGCGGCCGCCTGGTGCGCGGCGAGCAGGGTGGTAAGCCGCGCATCGATACCCTGTTGCCGCCGGCGGTGGAGCGCTTTCCCTGGGCGGGTCACCTGGGCTTGCGCTTGCTGCCCCAGGTGGTCGAGGAACTCGACAGCAGCAGCGTCAGCCTGGTGTTCACCAATACCCGCTCGCAATCGGAGCTCTGGTACCAGGCATTGCTCGAGGCGCGTCCGGACTGGGCCGGGCTGATCGCCCTGCACCATGGCTCCCTGGCCCGCGAGGTACGTGACTGGGTCGAAAACGGACTCAAGCAGGGCAGGCTCAAGGCGGTGGTGTGCACCTCCAGCCTTGATCTGGGAGTCGACTTCCTGCCGGTCGAGCGGGTGCTGCAGATCGGCTCGGCCAAGGGCGTCGCCCGCCTGCTGCAGCGCGCCGGGCGCTCCGGGCACGCGCCTGGACGGACCTCACGGGCCACCCTGGTGCCGACCCACGCGCTGGAACTGCTCGAAGCCGCGGCCCTGCAGGATGCAGTAGCGGCCGGGCGCATCGAGGCGCGGCAGTCCCCTCATCAGCCCCTCGACGTGCTGGTTCAGCACCTGGTCAGTATGGCCCTGGGCGGGGGCTTCCGGCCTGACGAGCTGCTTCACGAGATACGCAGTACCTGGGCCTATCGCGACCTCAGTGAGGCGCAGTGGCGCTGGGCGCTGGCCTTCGTGCGTCAGGGTGGTGAGTCGCTGAGTGCCTACCCGGATTACCAGCGCGTGGAGCCGGACGAAGAGGGCGTGTGGCGGGTGCCCAGTCCGCGCCTGGCGCGTCGCCATCGGATGAGCGTGGGCACCATCGTCAGCGATGCCAGCCTGACCGTGAAATGGTGGAGCAAGGGCGGCGGTGGCGGTTCGCTGGGCAGCGTCGAGGAGGGCTTTATCGCTCGCCTGCGTCCCGGCGACGTATTCCTGTTTGGCGGCCGGCCACTGGAGCTGGTGCGGGTCGAGAACATGACCGCCTACGTCAAGCGCAGCAATGCCAGCAAAGGCAGCGTGCCACGTTGGAACGGCGGGCGCATGCCGCTTTCCAGCGCACTGGCCGAAGCGCTGGTGGCGCGTTTTGGCGAGGCCGCCCAAGGCCGTTTCGAGGGGCCGGAGATGCGCCTGTTACAGCCGCTGCTCGAGGTGCAGGCCAACTGGTCGGCATTGCCGGCGCCCGGCACCTTGCTGGCCGAGACCCTGCATTCGCGCGAAGGCTGGCACCTGTTTCTGTACCCCTTCGCGGGCCGTAACGTGCACCTGGGGCTGGCCAGCCTGTTGGCCTGGCGGCTCGGGCAACGGCAGCCGCTGAGTTTTTCCATCGCCGTCAACGATTACGGCCTCGAGCTTTTGTGCGCTAGCGAGGTGGATTGGACGCAGCTGCTCGATGATGAGCTGTTCAGTGATCACGAGCTGCTGCATGACGTGCTCGCCAGCCTCAATGCCGGGGAACTGGCGCAGCGGCGTTTCCGCGAGATCGCACGGATCGCCGGTCTGGTGTTCGGCGGCTACCCTGGCGCGGGTAAAAGCCTGCGCCAGGTGCAGGCCTCCAGTGGTCTGTTCTTCGACGTGTTTCGCCAATACGACCCAGGCAACCTGTTGCTCACCCAGGCCCATGATGAAGTGCTCAGCCAGGAGCTGGATGTGCAACTGCTGCGCCACACCCTGGCTGACATGCGTGCCGCACGCCTGAACCTGCATGCCTTGCGCCGGGCGACGCCGCTGGCGTTCCCGCTGATGGTGGAACGCTTTCGCGAACGCCTCAGCTCGGAAAAACTCGCCGACCGCATCGCCCGTATGCTCGGCGAACTGGAGCGCGCCGCCGGGCCCGGGCCGCAGGTGGCGGACGCACCACTGGTGGAAGTCGAGCCACCGATCCGTCGTGGCGAGCGCAAGCGCAAGGATGGTAGGCCGAAAACCAAGACCAGGGCCGGGTCGGCATGAGTGCACCTCACCTGGCGGTGGACATCGCCGGAGAAACCCTGTGGCTGCTGGCCGACAAGGCCCTGTACTGGCCAGCCAGGCAGGCGCTGCTGATCGCCGATGCGCATTTTGGCAAGGCTGCCACCTACCGGGTGCTCGGCCAGCCGGTTCCCCAGGGCACCACGGCGCGCAACCTGCAACGCCTCGACCAGCTGTTGCACGACTATCCCACTCGCCAACTGATCTTTCTCGGCGACTTCCTGCATGCCAGGCCCGCCCGTAGCGGCAGCACCCTGGCCGCCTTGCAGGCCTGGCGAGCTCGCCACGCCGACCTGCAGATCCTGCTGATACGTGGCAACCATGATCGCAGCGCGGGCGATCCGCCTGCCGAGCTGGGTATCGAGGTGGTGGGCGAGCCCTGGCCAATGGGGCCGTTCGCGCTGTGCCACGAGGTGCTGGATTGCCCGGGCCTGCACGTGCTGGCCGGGCACCTGCATCCGGTATTCGTGCTGCGTGGGCGAGGGCGGGACCGGCTGCGCATGCCGTGCTTCGCCATCGAGCAGACAGTGACGCTGCTGCCGGCGTTTGGCGAGTTCACCGGCGGCATGGTGATCGAGGCGACTGCGGAGAGGGCCATCTATGGCGCACTGGATGGCGCCGTGTGGCGGCTGGCCTGAACGGCCGTGTGACAGATCGTCACGCCCGAGGTCGCCGGAATATTGGCGAACTACCTGTCATCTCTGCTAGCTGGTTGAACAATCGTGATTTGTCGCTCACGCCGAACGTCGACGTCTGCTGGTGCCGCCGCCTATCAGCTGAACCGTTTCATCTGCCTCTAGTTATTTGTCGGGGTGCCGATAGAATGCGTGCCGCTCAAAAATCAGCTCGGTCCAATAACAATTTTCCAGCTGCCTGAACTCGGTCAAAAAAAACGGAGAATTATTATATGAACAGCTGGTTTTCGAACATCAGCGTCACCTTGAAACTTGCCTTGGGCTTCGGCCTCGTGCTCGCCCTTACCTGTGTACTCGCGCTGACCGGCTGGACCAGCCTGGGCAGCCTTATCCAGCGCAGCGACTGGACGGCCGACATTGCTCGCCTGAATGACAGCCTGACCGATCTGCGTATCACCCGCCTGCAATACATGCTGGCCAACGGCGACGAGCAAATTGCCGAGACCGTGCAGAAATCCCTCGACGGTTTCAAGGCGCAGCACGGCCAGGTTCTGTCGCAATTCAAGAGCCCCGAGAATGTGCGTCTGCTGCAGGCCCAGGGCGCACAGATCGATGCCTATCAGCTGTCGCTGAACAAGATGCGCGGTGGCTACCGGGCCGCCAACGAAGCGCGTCAGGAAATGACGCGTCATGCCGTTGCTGCAGGCCAGGCCATGGAAGAGATCAGTGCCGCGGTCATGGCACTGCCGCCCTATGAGGAGGATCGTGCAGCGCAGTTCCAGGCCATCACCAAGGCCAAGGAAAACTGGCAACTGGTGCGTTACCACGTGCGTGGTTATACCGCTACCCAGACTGCCGACGCCGAGCGCGAGGCCATGGCGCAGATCGACAAGACCATCGAGGATCTGCAGGCGTTGCGGCAGATGTTCGCGGCCGACCATGGCCAGCGGGTCAACCTGATCACCACCGGGTTGGACAATTACCGTGCCGCGGTCATGGCCTTCAAGGCTGCCACCGAGACCATCGCCGTGGCGCGCAAGGAGCTCACCGAGGAAGGTTACGAGATCGTACGTATCAGCAAGGAGCTGACCGCCATCCAGGTGGAGCGCCGCGACAGCGAAACGGCGTCGGCCCGTACGCTGCAATTGAGCACCACGCTGATCGCGCTGCTGGTCGGCATTCTGGCCGCCTGGCTGATCACCCGGCAGATCACCCGTCCGTTGCAGGAAACCCTGGCGGCCGTGGAGCGCATCGCCGGTGGCGACCTGAGCCAGACTCTGCAGGTGACACGCCGCGACGAAATGGGCGTGCTACAACAGGGCATTCAGCGCATGGGCAGCACGCTGCGTGAGCTGATTGGCGGCATCCGCGACGGCGTGACCCAGATCGCCAGTGCCGCCGAGGAGCTGTCGGCCGTTACCGAGCAGACCAGCGCCGGGGTCAACAGCCAGAAGGTGGAAACCGATCAGGTGGCCACTGCCATGCATGAGATGTCCGCCACCGTGCAGGAAGTCGCGCGCAATGCCGCCGATGCCTCGCGCGCCGCCTCCGATGCCGACCGCGAAGCCAACCAGGGCGATCGCGTGGTCGGCGAAGCCATCGCGCAGATCGAACGCCTGGCTGCCGAAGTGACTCGCTCCACCGAAGCGATGAGCCATCTGCAGCAGGAGAGCAACAAGATCGGCAGCGTGATGGACGTGATCAAGGCCGTGGCCGAGCAGACCAACCTGCTGGCGCTTAACGCCGCCATTGAAGCCGCCCGTGCTGGCGAGGCTGGCCGTGGCTTCGCCGTGGTCGCCGACGAGGTGCGTGGCCTGGCCCAGCGCACGCAGAAATCCACCGAGGAGATCGAGGAACTGGTCGCCGGCCTGCAGCATGGCACCCAGCAGGTGGCCAACATCATGCACAGCAGCCGCGAACTGACCGACAGCAGTGTCGAGCTGACCCGCAAGGCCGGTGGTTCGCTGGAAAGCATCACCCGCACGGTGTCCAACATCCAGTCGATGAACCAGCAGATCGCCGCCGCTGCCGAGCAGCAGAGTGCGGTAGCCGAGGAGATCAGCCGCAGCGTGATCAACGTGCGTGACATCTCCGAGCAAACCGCTGCCGCCAGCGAGGAAACCGCCGCCTCGAGCGTCGAGCTGGCGCGCCTGGGTAGCCAGCTGCAACAGATGGTCAGCCACTTCCGCGTCTGATCGGCAGGCTTAACTGGAAAACGAAAGGCCGTAGCTTGCAGGAGCTACGGCCTTTTTCGTTGTTGGCAGCAACGGCGACGTGGTGATGGTTAAGAGCCTGGTCACGATCTTTTTAGGTGCATAAACAGGCTGCGATAAGGCAGAAGCGGTCGTTCGCCGCCTTGGCTTTTCGATGTTTCTCCTGCACGGCAATAACAGACGACACCAATCGCCCCTTCAGGAGGCCGAATGGAATCGTTGTGCAGGGGGACGAGCCGCATGGATGCGGCGAGAGGCCTGATGGGCCATGGATGGCCCTTCCAGGCCGGCCCCCGGAGCAACGATGTAATGAGGGAACCCCAGCGCAGCTGGGGCCGGATGTCGGGGCTAGACCTTTTGGTTCCTTTTGGGGCAATGCCAAAAGGAACCCGCTCGTCAGAGCGGAACTGAGCGCGCAAACAACACAGTAATGCTGGCGGATTAAGATAGGAGCGAGCTATGCCCAGATTTTCGCGGGCATGGCCCGCTCCCACAGCTAATGCAACAGTCCGATGCTTCATCCGTCCATCATCCCGACTGCAACGGTGGATGGAAAAAGCGTCATCCACCCTACAGGTTTGGCTAGACGTAAAGAGCTCGGGGCTAAAGCCCCTCCCACGAGGTCGTGAACGGCCGCTAGCGCCACTTTGCAGTTAAAAAGAGGTCGTGAAGAGGCGCTTAGTGGGTCGCGATCCAGATCAGCAGGCCGGCCTGGAACAGACAGAAGGCCACCAGGCAGGCGATGGTGAAGCGCAGGCCGCCATCCTCGCGCTTGAACTGCTCCAGGCGCTCACGCTGCTTGCGTAACTGCCCATCCTGCTCCTGCAGGTTCTGGTCGGCCAACTGCAGCATCTGCGCGGCATCCAGCTGCTCGATGAACTGCACCTTTTCGGCATTCCAGTCGCTGTGCAGGGCACTGAGGCGCGCCGCTCCGTACTGCGCCTTGAGCTGATTCTCCTGGTAGTCGACGCTGAAACCCTGTGCCTTGAGGCAGTGATCGCGGCGCGCGCGGGCCTCGTCGTTGAGTGCGTCGCGGCTGGGCAGAGGGCCGCTTTCCAGGCTGTAGTGGGCGCAGTGCTGCTTCGCCCAGGCGGCTGCCTGGGCCAGCAGAAAACGGCCAAGTCCGCGGTTCTGTGGCTCCAGGCTGAGGCCACTGTCGGGCCCGAAGCGCGCTTCCTTGGCACGGTGATCGAGCCACAGCTCCAGCACGTTCTGTTCCTTGCGCACTTTCTGCCCGGGCAACTGCAGGCTCAGGCGCAGCAGGCTCTGCTCCTTGCTGTGCCGCTCCACGCGGCCGAACTGCAGGAAACGCAGCGGCCGCGTACCAGTGTGGCGGTCGACAGGCAGGGGCGACAGGCGCAGCAGGCGAAAGTGTTCCGGGCCCAGATTGGCCCAGGGATGGGACGGCGCGGGCTGTTCGCCTTCTTGCGCGACGACGGCGCTGGTTTCGCTGTCGGTCATCTGGCGTTCCTCGAAAAGCCGCCCTGCAGCGACAAGGCGGTCTGAACAGCTTCACCATGCCGACGCAGCCAGCGGCGGCGCAGCAGGTCATGGATGGGGTCTAGGGGTTATCGGCCGCCTTGGCGGTCTCTGTAGCCGGCAGCCCTTTGATAAAGCTCGCCAGGCCGCTGGTCAGGGCGCGGGCCAGGGGCAGATCCGGGTTGTTATAGGACGCCAGCTGCGCCTCCATGTCCATCGGCACGATGCGCAGCACGTGGTTCATGCCGGTGACGATCTGCAACTCGGCCCGCGGGTTGGCAGCCTGCAGTGCCTCGGCGTCCCGCACGCTGACCTGGATATCGTGATCGCCCTGCAGGATCAGCGCTGGGGCTTTCACCTGGGCAAAGGCCGCCGCCGGATCCTGGCGGAACAGGGAAATCAGGTAGGGCTGTACGCTGGTGCGAAACAGCACGGTCAGCTCATCCGACACCTGCGCCACCTGGCGGCCTTCATGCAGGGCTTCGAGCAGCGCCTCGGCCTCGCCACGCAGGCGCGGCGGCAGGCGGTTGCGCAGTTGCTCGCGCAGCAGTTGATCGATCGGCCGTGCACTGCCGGCGATGGACACCAGGGCATCGGCGCCCGACCCATTGGCTGCCAGTGTGGCAATCAGCGCGCCTTCGCTATGGCCGACCAGAATCACCTGGCTGAAGCGTTTGTCTCCGCGCAATTGCTGCACCCAGGCCACCACGTCGGCCACGTAGCGTTCCACGCTCAGGTCGCGTTCGTGAGGCGTGGCGGCAAAGCTGGCGGCGATACCGCGCTTGTCGTAACGCACGCTGGCGATGCCTTGCTGGGCCAGTGCCTGGGCCAGTTTGCGGTGGGCGTCGTTATGCCCGCCGCCCGGGTTGTTGCCGTTCCGGTCGGTCGGCCCGGACCCCGCCACCAGCAGCACCACCGGAACCGGCTCGTTGCGCTGGGGCAGGACCAGCGAGCCTTCCAGCACACCCTGGCCGGTATCCAGGCTGACCGGTTCACGCAGGATGGGGGCAGCCTGAACCAGGCCAGTGAAGAGAGAGAGGGTCAAAAGCAAGGCTCGCAGCATGATGGTGACGGGTCTGTGATGGGCTATGTTGGACGCTGGCAATTGGCCAAAGGTTCGCGCGCGGGTGATCTCGGCGGTTGGCTGGGAGTATACTCAGCGGCTTTCTCTATGGGCCTGCCTTTTCGCCGCAGGCTGCAGATCGAACGTCTCTGGAGTCTCGCGCAATGTCCGGCAATACCTTCGGCAAGCTGTTCACCGTCACCACGGCAGGCGAGAGCCATGGCCCGGCGCTGGTCGCCATCGTCGACGGCTGCCCGCCCGGCCTGGAGATTTCCCTGGAAGACCTGCAGCGCGATCTGGATCGCCGCAAGCCCGGCACCAGTCGTCACACCACCCAGCGCCAGGAAGCCGACGAGGTGGAAATCCTCTCTGGGGTGTTCGAGGGCAAGACCACCGGTTGCGCCATTGGCCTGCTGATCCGCAATACCGACCAGAAGTCCAAGGACTACTCGGCGATCAAGGATCTGTTCCGCCCGGCCCACGCCGACTACACCTACCACCATAAATACGGCGTTCGCGACTACCGTGGCGGCGGCCGCAGCTCGGCGCGGGAAACCGCCATGCGCGTGGCGGCCGGCGCCATCGCCAAGAAGTATCTGGCGGGCCAGGGCATCGTCATTCGCGGCTACATGAGCCAGCTCGGCCCCATTGAAATCCCCTTCAAGACCTGGGATTCGGTCGAGGAGAACGCCTTCTTCAGCCCCGATCCGGACAAGGTGCCAGAGCTGGAGGCGTACATGGATCAGCTGCGTCGTGATCAGGATTCGGTCGGTGCGAAGATCAGCGTGGTCGCCGAAGGGGTGATGCCGGGCCTGGGCGAGCCGATCTTCGACCGCCTGGACGCCGAGCTGGCCCATGCGCTGATGAGCATCAACGCGGTCAAGGGCGTGGAAATCGGCGATGGTTTCGCCTCGGTAGCCCAACGCGGCACCGAACACCGCGACGAGCTGACCCCTGCCGGCTTCGTGTCCAACCATGCGGGCGGCATTCTCGGTGGTATCTCCAGCGGCCAGCCGATCGTCGCTCACCTGGCGCTCAAACCGACCTCCAGCATCACCACGCCTGGACGCTCCATCGATGTCGATGGCAATCCGGCGGACGTGATCACCAAGGGCCGCCACGACCCTTGCGTCGGTATCCGCGCCACGCCGATCGCCGAAGCGATGATGGCCATGGTGCTGATGGATCACCTGCTGCGTCACCGTGGGCAGAATGCCGATGTACGCGTGACTACGCCGGTACTGCCGCAGCTGTGATCGAGCGTCCCGGCAGCATGCAGGCGAGGGTGGCATGAGCGAGTTTCCCGAGGTGCTACGCAGCGTTACAGGCAAACGCCTCTCGGACGTTCGCGATGCGTTGTTCGCGCTGAAGCCGGCCCAGGTCGACGAACGAGCCGCGGGGTACCTCGTTGCGCTCTACACCGGCAGCAAGCAGCTCGATGTGCGCAGGCAGGTACTCAGACTGCTGTATGACTGCGACTTTCAGGCGCTCGATGAGTTTTTCGCCCAGGCCTATCGAAAGGAGCGCTACCTGGACATGAAGGTCTATGCCCTTCGAGGCCTGGCGCGCCGTTCTGAAGAGAAGCAATTGCAGCGATTGCTCGAAGGCTTTCGCCAGACCTTGGCGAAGAGGCAGCAGTCCACACCCTACAACTATCAGGAGTACGAGCTGCTCAGAGGGCGCAATGCGTTGCCGTATCTGGTCGAGCGTTATGGCTACGCCTGCCTGCGCGAGACCCTTGAGCAGGTCAACCGGCAATACGACGCCATGCCGGAGGCCTTCAAGGGCCATTTCACCGTGGATGACGACGGTACGGTGGTCACCTTGCGTGAACCGGGTGCAAGCAGTGCGCTGATCCGGCAATTCTTCGCCTGCCAGGGTGTTCAGGATTGACGCCGGCAGTTCCGTACTGGCGCCTGTCCGGGTTCTACCTGTTCTACTTCGCGCTGCTCGGCGCCACGGCACCTTTTCTGGGCCTGTACTTCGCGCATCTGGGGTTTTCGCCAGCACGCATCGGCGAGCTGGTGGCCATTCCCATGCTGATGCGCTGCATCGCACCCAACCTATGGGGCTGGCTGGGCGATTACAGTGGCCGGCGGCTGTTGATCGTGCGCCTCGGTACGCTCTGTACCTTGTTCAGCCTGAGCCTGATCTTCGTCGGCCAGAGCTACGCCTGGCTGGCTCTGGTGATGGCGCTGCACGCATTCTTCTGGCACGCGGTACTGCCGCAGTTCGAGGTCATCACCCTGGCGCATCTGCGCGAGCAGTCGGCGCGCTATGCGCAAATCCGCCTGTGGGGCTCGATCGGCTTCATTCTCAGCGTGGTCGGCCTCGGCAAGGCGTTCGATCTGCTCAGCCTGGATGTGTATCCGTGGGCGCTGTTGCTGATTATCACCGGCATTGCCCTGAGCAGTTTCTGGGTGCCGGATGCCCAGCCGCTGGCGTCATCGCAGTCAGCTGACCAGGGCGGTTTCCTCAGGCAGCTCAAGCGGCCCGGCGTACTGGCTTTCTATCTCTGTGTGGCGCTGATGCAGTTGTCCCACGGGCCGTACTACACCTTCCTGAGCATTCACCTTGAGCAGCTCGGTTACAGCCGCGGATTGATCGGCATGCTGTGGGCGCTCGGCGTAGTGGCCGAGGTGCTGGTATTCATGGGCATGGCGCGGCTGCTCAGGCATTTCAGCCTGCGGCAGGTGCTGGTCGCCAGTTTTTCCATCGCGGCGGTGCGTTGGCTACTGATGGGCTTTTTCGCCGATCACCTGAGCCTGCTGTTGTTCGCCCAGGTACTGCATGCCGCCACTTTCGGCAGCTTCCACGCCGCGTCCATCGCCTTCGTGCAGCGCAGCTTCGGTGCGCGCCAGCAAGGGCAGGGCCAGGCGCTGTATGCCTCGCTGGCCGGCATCGGCGGTGCGCTAGGCGCTCTGTACGCCGGTTACAGCTGGAACGGTCTTGGCCCGCAGTGGACATTCGCCCTGGCAGGGCTGGCTGCGCTGCTGGCAGCCGTTATCATGGCTCGATGCACGGCCGAGCCGAAATGACCCATCAGGTTGCCGCAAGGTAGCCACAGCCGAACAGGAATTTCCCATGAGTCGCCTGAGCGTTCATCACCAATCCAGCCCCGAGATCCCCAACAAGGTGCTGGGCCATGCTGAAGACATCACCAGTACGCTGGCTGCTGCCGGCATCGATTTCCGCATCTTGCCGCTGGAGGCCAGGGTGCAGGCCGGAACCACCCAGGAAGAGATCCTTGCTGCTGTGGGCGATTCGCTGGCACCTCTGCAGCGTGATCACGACCTGAGCCAGGTCGAGGTGATCAGTATCGATCAGCGACGCTGGCCAAAAGAGAGCGACAAACCGGCCCCGGCGCCCCAGGAGCAGGTGGCCGACGGCGCGCAGCTTTATCTGTTTCTGGCCGGGCAGGGGCTGTTGAGCCTGCATGTCGACGATTACGTGTATGCGCTGTTCGGCGAGCCTAATGCGCTGATCAGTGTGCCGGCCGGCACGCGGCACTGGTTCGATCTGGGCGAGTTCCCGCACTGCGCGGCGATTCGCCTGTCTGCCGCGAACGCGGCGCAGCCCCGGCCGAGTGGCGACACCATCGCTGCTGCCTTCCCGCGTCTGGAAGACTGAGCCGCTTCAGTCGAACAGGGTGGCCTGTGGCCTGGGTACGGCACCTTCGAGTTCCAGCAGCAGTTGCTTGCGTGGCAGGCCGCCGGCAAAGCCGGTCAGGCTGCCGTCGCGGCCGATCACCCGGTGGCAGGGGATGATGATGCAGATCGGGTTGGCGCCATTGGCAGCGCCCACCGCGCGCACGGCCTTGGGCCGCTCGATGCGCTGGGCCAGGGCGCTGTAGCTGTCTATCCTGCCGAACGGGATCTGCTGCAACGCCCGCCACACCGCTTGCTGGAAGGGCGTGCCCTGCGGGTTGAGGCGCAGCTCGAAGCGCTGCCGACGGCCCTCGAAGTATTCGTCGAGTTGCCGGCTGGCATCATCGAGCTGCGAGCCCGCCTCCTGCCAGCCATCTCCGATCAGCCAGGGCGTGCGCTCCACGTCCATCAACAGTTGCTGCAGGCCGCCTTCGTCGCCGACCATGAAGAGACGGCCGATGGGGCTTTGCTGATAGCGATAGAACATCCTCAGCCTCCCGAACAGTTGTGCCACAGGTGTGCGGCAGCATAAGCGCGCCAGGGCCGCCAGGCTTCGGCGTGCAACTGCAGTTGCCGGGCAGTGATGCCGGTGGGGCCCCAGATCGGCGCCTTGAGCAAACCGAGGTCACTGGCGGGAAAGGCATCGGCGTCGCCGAAGGCACGCAGGGCGATGTACTCGGCCGTCCACGGGCCGATGCCGGGCAGGGCACACAGGCGCTCGATCAGCTCGCTCGCGCCCTGGTCGATCCCCAGGCGCAGTGCGCCACTGGCAATCTGCGCAGCGAAATGCTGCAGGGTTTGCACGCGCTTGCCGGGCATGCCGATGCCGTCGAGATTGGCGGCCGCCAGGGCCTCGGGTGTCGGGAACAGGCGGTCGATGCCTGCGGGTGCGTCGGCCAGCGGTTCGCCGAGCCTGTCGACCAGACGCCCGGTGATGGTTACCGCGGCCTTGACCGTGACCTGCTGGCCAACGATGGCGCGCACGGCCTGTTCGAAGGCATCGAATGCAGTCGGCAGGCGCAGACCGGGATTGCGTGCGAGCATCGCCGCGAGATGCTGATCAGCCGCGAAATGTGCCGCGATAAGCGCCGGGTCGGCATCCAGATCGAACATGCGCCGCACCCGCTGCACGAGCAGTGGCTGGCAGGCGATGGCCGAAGTGCTGTGTTCCAGCGTCAGGGCGTGACCGTCGGAGGGCGCGGTGACACGAAACCAGCCGGTGATCTCGCCAAGGCGAAAGCTGCGGCAGTAATCACGCTCGCCCAGGCATTCCTGCCCGGCGATGGCGCGCAGGCGGAAATGCCCATGGAATTGCTGCCAGTCCCAGGGCGCCTGGTAGGGGAGTGTAAGGGTTTGATTGCTTGTCATGGCGTTGACGATAACGCCGAGGCGACAGCTTGTCAGCGTGAAAAATGACTTTCAAACCAGGCAGCGGGCGTTGTCGACAAAATTTTCACATCAGAGAGCAGAGACTACTGCGGCGCCGGTCGCCACTATTAGGGCGAGCCTGCAGTAATCTTAAGCGGATGATAGAACATGACCCCTACAGCAGTTCAGGGCACCCCTCGCACAGCATCTAACCCCTTATGTAGCCAGTTGCTCTTCACCCTGTACAGCGGCCTGGCCCTGTTGGTGATGTACACGCTGCTGCGCGTCGCCTTGCTGGTCTACAACCGCGAGCTGATCGGCGATACGCCGAGCGCCGTATTCGTCGAAGCCTTCTACAACGGCTTGCGCTTCGACCTGCGGGTGGTGGTTTACGCCTGCGCGCCGCTGCTGATCGCACTGCTCAGCACTCGCGCCATGCTCGCGCGTAGCTGGCAGCGCATCTGGTTGACCTTGTTCGCCAGCATCACGCTGTTTCTCGGCCTGGCCGAGCTGGATTTCTACAAGGAATTTCACCAGCGCCTGAACAGCCTGGTGTTCCAGTACCTGCAGGAAGATCAGGCCACCGTGATGAGCATGCTCTGGAACGGTTTCCCGGTGGCGCGTTACCTGGTCGCCTGGTTCGTCATCACCGGCCTGCTGTGGTGGATGTTCTCGCGTTTCGACCGAGCCAGCCGCCCGAAAATGCCTGGTGGTACCCGTAGTGCCAGGCCAGTGGTGGCCTGGTACTGGCGCGTCTCGGTGTTCTTGCTATGCCTGCTGATCGCGGTCATCGCTGCCCGCGGCCATTTGCGCCAAGGCCCGCCGCTGCGCTGGGGCGACGCCTATACCACCGAGTCGATGTTCGCCAACCAGCTGGGCCTGAACGGTACGCTGACCCTGTTTACCGCTGCCCAGGCGACCTTTGGCCCACACCGTGACAACACCTGGCAGCCGACCATGGAAGACGATCAGGCCCGGCAGATCACCCGCGATATGCTGCTGACCCCGGACGACCAACTGGTCGATGCCGACAGCGCCGCCATCCGCCGCGTCTACACGCCGCCGAGCGACAAGACCCTGCCGATCCGCAACGTGGTGGTGATTCTGATGGAGAGCTTTGCCGGGCATTCGGTCGGCGCCCTCGGCGCGCCCGGTAATATCACCCCGTATTTCGACAAGCTGAGCCAGGAAGGGCTGCTGTTCGACCGCTTCTTCTCCAACGGCACCCACACCCACCAGGGCATGTTCGCCACCATGGCCTGCTTTCCCAACCTGCCGGGCTTCGAATACCTGATGCGCACGCCCGAAGGCGCACACAAGTTCTCCGGCCTGCCGCAGCTGCTGGGCGCCCGTGACTATGACAACCTGTACGTCTACAACGGTAATTTCCAGTGGGACAACCAGTCAGGCTTCTTCAGCAACCAGGGCATGACCCATTTCATTGGCCGTGAAGATTTCGTTGACCCGGTGTTCATGGACCCGACCTGGGGTGTGTCCGATCAGGACATGTTCGACCGCGGCGCCCTGGAGCTGAAGACCAATTACGGCCAGAAGCCGTTCTATGCGTTGCTGCAGACCCTTTCCAACCACACGCCGTATGCACTGCCGAAGGATCTGCCGGTGGAGCCGGTCATGATCAACGGCAAGGAAGACCTGCATCGTACCGCCATGCGCTATTCGGACTGGGCGCTTGGGCAGTTCTTCGAGAAGGCGCGCAAGGAGCCGTATTTCAACCAGACGCTGTTCGTGGTGGTTGGCGACCATGGCTTCGGCGGTTTCGACCAGGTGACCGAGATGGACCTGCAGCGCTTCAACGTGCCGCTGCTGCTGATCGCGCCGGGCATCCAGGAAAAATTCGGCAAGCTCAGCCATACCGTCGGCACCCAGGTGGACATCGTGCCGACCATCATGGGGCGCCTGGGCGGCGACGTGCGTCATCAATGCTGGGGGCGTGATCTGCTCAACCTGCCTGAGGGTGATGGTGGCGTGGGCGTGATCAAGCCGTCAGGCGGCGACCAGACCGTGGCGATCGTCACTTCAGAGCACGTGCTGGTGCAGCCCAAGGGCTTCGAACCGCGGTTTTATAGCTATCGGCTAGGAGCGAAACCGACTGCCACGCGTATAGAGGGGCCCGTGGACGAGACGTTGAAGAAACGCATGGAAGGTTTCCTGCAAACGGCTACCAAGAGTTTGCTGGACAACACCGCAGGCGTGGTGGATGGCGTGCCGGATAAACCGCAGCCCTGAACCCAATAAAAAAACCGGCGCCTGGCGCCGGTTTTTTTTATGGGAGAACGATTTAGCTGCAGCCTTCGACGTAGAACACCGCCGGCGGCACGCCAATGCGCCAGCGCGTTACCACGCCGTCGGGGTCGGTTTCGAAGACCATCCGCGCTTCGCTATCGATATAGGGCGTGACGATAAAGTCAGTTGCCCCCTCGACATACTTGTTGGGTTGCTCTTCGAAGCGGCCCGGGTAGGTGGCACGGATCTGCTGAGCGCTACTGCCCACCTGCAGGCCGCGAGGTGCCTTGCGTTCGCGGCTGTCGATGTCGTAACGCACGAACTGGCCGTTCTCGAGCATGAATGAAGTGCCGAAGCCCTTGGCCGGGCGCGGATCCTGGAACAGCTGACGGCAGCTGTCCGAGCCACCGCCGTCACGCAGCGAGCCCTTCCAGGCGGCGCGCACGGCCGTTTCGTCGCTGCCGAAACGAGCACTGGCAAAGCCGGCGAAGGGACTCAGGTCCTCCTTTTCCTGCAGCTTGGGTGGGCTGCTCTGGGCGGCGGAGGCGGTTTTGGCGGGGGTATTGCTGGCGTCGCTGCAGGCGCTCAGCGCCAGAATACTGGTCATTACAACAGCAGAAATTGAAAGCGTACGGTTCGCCATGAAATCCAACCTTCGTCTCGAATGGGAACGGCCGCACCAGGGTGCGGCCGAATCGGTGAGGCATGAGACCGGTTGAATCAGGGCATTCGCATGCCGGGGTATCACTGTAAAGTCCCGCTGCGTATGCAGGCCTTTGTCGCAGTCTCATGCTGCGTGGCGTTTGGCCACATTTTCGGCAAAAAGATCCCGGCTTTTATCCAGATGCTGATCGACCAGCCACTTGCCGTGGGCAATCGAGGCTTGCTGGGCCTTGGTCAGGTCATCGAGAAAGGCGCAATTGAGCGGCAGCGACAGGCGCCGCGTGGTGCGGCCGTCCGCTGTGGTGATGCGGCAGCCGCCGGCCCAGGGCGTGGGAATGCCCGGGTGTTCCATGACTTCGGCACTGATGTAGTGGTCGCGGTAGGTGCACTGCAGCGTACTCATGGCGTGGTACCTCGTGTGTCTGGCCCGCGCAGGCGGCACGATGATGCTGGCACCGCCAGCCGGGCGTGGCTTCATGTTTGGGTATAGCACGGCCGCGACAGGTGGGGCCGCGGCCCGACGAGTTGCCAAACGAAGATAGTTTGATGACCTGGCGCGCGCAGCGGTCTATTCTCTGAGAGCGTGCTGCCAGAGTCAGGCACGCTTCTTCATACCAGTTCATGCTGGTGCCACAGTTGCTCGTACCAGGGCTCCGGCCCAAGCGTCATCACGGTGCGCCGTGTGTTGCATGTTGAGTCAGATAGCCGCTTACGCGGCGTATCAATTTCCTCGTCCGATGGAGATCAACTATGAGCACGATTCTGCACGAAGATGTTGGTAGCGGCATTTTGCGTCGAATGAAGGAAGGCGGGTTCGATTTCGCCAGCGTTCACCCCATCGAGTTCTATGCGATTTTCCCCGATCAGGCGTGCGCCCTGAAGGCCACGCACAATTTTCGCGGTGAAAGCCTGCATGCACTGGTTACCGAGCGTGATGAAGGTGACTGGTACCTGCAGGTCAGCAAGGTCATGCATGTCACGCCAGCCGGTATCGGCGATTTCTCGCAGGACCTTGAATCGGTGGTCATCCCCTTAGGCGGTGAGCTCGACGGTTGGGGCGTTACCCAGCAGCTGAGCCGTGCCAGCCGCCAGGATTAGCCTGCGCGGGCGTTACAGTCCTTTCTCCCAAAGCGCCACCAGATCCCGAGGAGCCTGCTCCTCGGGAACGTTCAGCACCATCTCTTGCGTGCGCTGCGCGCATGTCTGCAGTTCGATGCGGTAGAAGCGTTGATCCCCTCGACCGGCTTGGTCACTGGCAATCGGCAGACAGGCTTCGAGTAGCGAGCAGACCTGCCCACGCTGCTGCGGGTCGCAGCGCGCGAAGTCGATTTCGCGCGGGCGGCTGAGCGCCGCGATCGCTGCAAAGCCGCCCTGGCGGGATATGCGAATCAGCGCCTCGTCGCTCAAGGGCGGCAGTTTGTTCATGGCTGAACACCTTCTATTCCCACGTCGCTCCAGGCCTTCGCAACCGCGTCGACCTCGGGCGAGCCCTGACCGAAGCGCTGTGCGGCGCGATCCACACTCAGGCGTGCAAAGTCGACGAATTCGGCGTCGTTGGCCAGGCGTTCATCGCACAAGGTGTCATACCAGATCAAGCCGGCTTTCTCCCAGGCGTTGCCGCCCAATGCAATTGCTGCCAGATAGAAGGCGCGATTGGGAATGCCCGAATTGATGTGCACACCACCGTTGTCCTCCCGGGTCTGCACGAAATCGCGCATGTGCCCTGGCTGTGGATCCTTGCCCAGTAGCGGATCATCATAGGCGCTGCCGGGCTCGGACATCGAGCGCAGGCCCTTGCCGTTGACGTACTCGCTCAACAAACCGGCGCCGATGATCCAGTCCGCCTGCGCGGCAGACTGCTGCAATGCGTATTGCTTGGTGAGAATGCCGAAAACATCGGATAACGACTCGTTCAGGGCCCCGGCCTGGTTGGCGTACACCAGCGCAGCCTCACTGTCGATGACGCCATGGGTCAGCTCGTGGGCGACTACGTCCAAGGCGATGGTGAAGCGGTTGAAGATCTCCCCATCACCGTCGCCGAAGACCATCTGTTCGCCATTCCAGAAAGCGTTCTCATAGCGCTGGCCGTAGTGCACGGTGCCGATCAGCGGGATGCCATTAGCGTCGATTGAATGGCGGCCGAGCACCTTCCAGAAGAACCGGTAGGTGGCGCCAAGCGCCTCATAGGCTTCGTCGACCGCTTCGTCGCCGGAAGCGGGCTGGCCCTCGCTACGCACCAGTCTGCCGGGCAGTCGGGTCTGTTGCTCGGCATCATGGATGCTGCGCTCAGCTTGCCCGGCAGCCATTACCTGACGGGCTTGCAGGGTGCTAAGGCGGGGCTTGTCGTTGTTGCGTCGCAGCGTGCTGACGTGCTGCAAGGTATTGCGCGCGCAGTCGCGCTGGCGGTCAGAGCCGTGGCCGATGATGCGGTCGAGAATGTAGGGCGGTATCAGGCTGCTGTTCATCGTGCGTTCCTTGTCCGGAGAAGCGTGGCGGCCAGGTCGATACCTGACCTCTCTCAGCTGGGAACGCAATACGCCGGCAATGTTTCTGCTGCGCTGACATTTCTGGACAAAAGGGCACTGACAGAAAAGTGCAATGCTTTGCCGCCTCGCCTGTCTGAGCCTTTACCTGGTATCAGGCCCTGTAAGTTCGACTGCACGCCAATGCCAGCAGATCGCGCAGGTGCCATGCCAGCGGCTTGTGATCGTGCTTGATAATGGTGCGTGGCGTTTTCGTTTTAAAAATAAGTGATTGATATTAAAGGAATAATAACGCTGGCTCGGCGCTTGCAGCGTACGGGTTGAACTGGGCTGCAAGGAGTAGAGCATGACCCGCACCTTTTACGACGAGATGCATCTGCCGGATGGCGCCTGCCGCCCGCATTACCAGGCCTTTTCTCGTTGGCTGCAGGACACCCCGAAGGACCTGCTGGACCAGCGTCGCCGCGAGGCGGATCTTCTGTTCCATCGTGCCGGCATCACCTTCACGCTTTACGGCGACGCTCAGGGCACCGAGCGGCTGATTCCCTTCGACATCATTCCGCGCAGCATTCCGGCCAGTGAATGGCGCATCGTCGAGCGTGGCTGCATTCAGCGGGTGCAGGCGCTGAACATGTTTCTTGCCGACCTCTATCATGACCAGCGCATCATCAAGGCCGGGCTGATTCCTGCCGAACAGGTGCTGGCCAACGAAGGCTACCAACTGGCCATGCAGGGCCTCGATCTGCACCGCGACCTGTACGCGCACATCGCTGGCGTCGATCTGGTGCGTGATGGTGACGGCACCTATTACGTGCTCGAAGACAACCTGCGCACACCAAGCGGCGTGAGCTACATGCTCGAAGACCGCAAGATGATGATGCGCCTGTTTCCCGAGTTGTTCGCCAATCAGCGCATCGCGCCTATTGATCATTACCCCAATCTGCTGCTCGACACCCTGAAAACCTCCAGCCCGCTCGACAACCCGACAGTGGTGGTGCTGACCCCCGGACGGTTCAACAGTGCTTATTTCGAGCATGCGTTTCTGGCGCGAGAAATGGGCGTCGAACTGGTGGAGGGCGCCGACCTGTTCGTGCGCGACGACAAGCTGTTCATGCGCACCACCGCAGGCGCCAAGCAGGTCGACGTGGTGTATCGCCGTCTGGACGACGCCTTTCTCGACCCGCTGGCCTTCAATCCTGACTCCATGCTCGGCGTACCAGGTCTGCTGTCGACCTACCGCTCCGGCAACGTGGTGCTGGCCAACGCGATCGGTACCGGCGTGGCGGACGACAAGTCTATCTACCCCTACGTCGGCGAGATGATCCGCTTCTACCTGGCCGAGGAGCCGATCCTCAAGAACGTGCCGACCTGGCAATGCCGCGAGCCCGGTGAACTGTCCCACGTGCTGGCCAACCTCAAGGACCTGGTGGTCAAGGAAACCCAGGGCTCCGGTGGCTATGGCATGCTCGTCGGCCCCGCCGCCAGCAACGCCGAGATCGAGGCGTTCCGGCTGCGTTTGATTGCCAAGCCTGATGCTTACATCGCGCAGCCGACGCTGTGCCTGTCGACGTGCCCGACCTTTGTCGAAAACGGCATCGCTCCACGGCATATCGACCTGCGGCCTTTCGTGCTGTCCGGCAAGGAAACCCGCATCGTGCCGGGTGGGCTGACCCGGGTGGCGCTGCGCGAGGGTTCGCTGGTGGTCAATTCGTCGCAAGGCGGCGGTACCAAGGACACCTGGGTGGTGGAGGACTGACAGAGATGCTATCGAGAACCGCCTCCGATCTGTACTGGATGTCGCGCTATCTGGAACGCGCGGAAAACCTGGCGCGGATGCTGGACGTCAGCTATTCGCTGTCGCTGATGCCCCAGGGTGGCCGCCGTGACGGCCTGGACGAACTGGCGATGCCACTGCTGATCACCGGTACGCTGGAGGAATACCAGCAGCGCCACGGGGCGCTGCACGCCGAACGTATCCTGCAGTTCTTCGCCCTGGACCCACAGAATCCGGCGAGCATCTACAGCTGCCTGGGCGCTGCACGCAGCAATGCACACGCCGTACGTGGGCGCATCACCGCCGATATGTGGGAGAACATCAACGCTACCTGGCTGGAAATCCGCAGCATTGCCGAACAGGGGCTGGGCCGCTACGGCATCAGCCGGTTCTGTGAATGGGTCAAGGAGCGCTCCCACCTGTTTCGCGGGGCGACCTTCGGCACCATCGTGCGCGGCGAGGCCTACCGGTTCATTCGCCTGGGCACCTTTATCGAACGTGCGGACAACACCTTGCGCCTGCTCGACGCGCGCTACGAGCTGCTTGGCGAAGATGTCGACGATCTCGACGGCAGACCGGCCCACAGCTACTACCAGTGGAGCGCCTTGTTGCGGGCGTTGTCCTCGTTCGAGGCATTCGCCGAGGTTTATCGGGGCTCGCCTGGTGCCCGCAAGGTTTCCGAATTGTTGCTGCTGCGCCGTGAGGTGCCGCGTTCGTTGAGCGCCTGCATGGATGAGCTCTACCAGATGCTCGATGGCCTGCCTGGCGACAGTGGTCGCCCGGCCCAGCGCCTGGCGGCGGAGCTCAATGCGCGGCTACGTTACACCAGTATCGATGAGGTGCTGGAAGAGGGGCTGCACGCCTGGCTGACCGAATTCATCGAGCAGATCCACCAACTTGGCGGCGCCATCCACACGTCCTATCTGGAGGTCGCATGAGACTGTCCATCCGTCACAACACAACCTATCACTACGATGATCAGGTACGTGCCAGCATCCAGTATTTGCGCCTCACGCCCCATGACAGCCCGCACCAGCAGATCCTCAGCTGGCAGCTGGATCTGCCACGCCCGGTTCGCGCGCAGCTCGATCCCTACGGCAATATTCTGCATGTGCTGACGCTGGACGAACCCCATGAGTCGATCGTTATCGGCGCCGAGGGCCAGGTGGAGATCGATGAATTCAGCGATGCCGAGCACGACAGCCTGTCGGCACTGCCATTTCTGCGCTTTACCCGGTTGACCGAGGCGGATGCTGCGCTGCGCGATTTCGCCTGGAAACAATGTGCCCAGCGACGTGATCGCACTGCGCTGATCGACCTGATGCACGGCCTCAACGATCATATTCGCTATCAGCCCGGCATCACCGCGGTGGATACCAGCGCGGCCGAGGCCTTCGCCGGACGCCAGGGCGTTTGTCAGGACCATGCCCACGCCTTCATAGCCTGCGCGCGCAGCCTGGGTATACCGGCGCGCTACGTGTCGGGCTATCTGGTTACCGACAGTCAGGATCACCTGGCCAGTCACGCCTGGGCCGAGGCCTGGCTGGACGGCGGCTGGTACAGCTTCGACGTGACCAACTGCCTGTCCAGGCCCGAGCGCCATCTCAAATTGGCTATCGGCCTGGATTATCTGGACGCCTGCCCGGTACGCGGCATGCGCCGTGGCGGCGGCAGTGAACGGTTGATGGCGCGGGTCGACGTCGAGCCGTTGATACAGGTGCAGGCACAATGATGGGCGAGGGCGGTGCACCGTCCGCGCATGATCGACGCGTCCATTCATCCCCGCACGGCTTGCGATCAGGGGATGATCGCCCCTAGCATGGCCGCTTTATCCGAAGGAAGAGGCCATGCTGGCCGAGTTGTTTGCTGTACTGGCGCCGGTGATCATCGTCTCGGGCATCGGCTATGCATGGGCCCGTAGCGGCCAGCATTACCCCACCGAATTCATCGCTCGGCTGGTATTGACCATCGGTACGCCGAGCCTGGTGCTGGCGACCCTCAGCCGTGCCGATATCGATCCGCAGGCCTTTGCCAGCATGGCCCTGGGCTGCGTACTGGTGACCGCCTGCATGGGGCTGTTCGGTGCGCTGTTCAGCCGTCTGTTCCGCCAGCAATGGAAGGTGCTGGTGCCGGCATTCCTGTTTCCCAATACCGGCAACATGGGCCTGCCCATCAGTCTGTATGCCTTTGGCGAGCATGGCCTGGCGCTGGCCGTGGCATTCTTCCTGACGCTGTCGATCATGCAGTTCAGCGTCGGCATCGCCTTGTCGGGCAATGCCGCCTCTATCAAGGACCTGCTGCGCAACCCGATCATGCTCAGTCTGCTGCTGGCATTGCCGATGATCTTCATGGATCTGCAACTGCCGCGCTGGCTGGCCAATACCGTCGGTTTGCTGGGCGGCATGACCATCCCGTTGATGCTGCTGACCCTGGGCGTTTCGCTGGCCAGTATTCGCCTGCATCACCTGGGTTCCGGGCTGGTGCTCGGCGCGTTGCGGATATTTTTGGGGGCGGCCGTGGGCTGGGGCGTCGGCGCGGCGATGGGGCTACAACCGCTGACCCACGCCGTGCTGGTGGTGCAGTCGGCCATGCCGGTGGCGGTGTTCAACTATCTGTTCGCGGTGCGTGCCAATCGCTCACCGGAGCAGGTTGCGAGCCTGGTGATGTGCTCGACGCTGCTGGCGATCGTTTGGTTGCCGCTGATCCTGGCGTGGTGGATGCCACGGGTCAACTGATCGGCCTCAACCGATCATTCGGCTCAGGTTGGGAAGAATCAGCAATACGGCGGTGGCGAAGAGAATCATCCCCGCCTGGCGGAATTTCGGTTTCTTGAACATGGCCGTTCGCCTTTTTGATTGTTGTGGTGGGCGCGCTTCGTCCCCAATTGCCTCGGCAAAACCCGACGGCGTATGTATTGACTGTAGAGGGAGCGGTTCGGTTTTTTAGATCGCTTGTTTCTAAAGAAATGCCACCGTACAGCCGCAAGGATATGGAACCCTTCGCCACTTCCGTACAACCCCGACGCCAGACGCTGCGCGGCGTGGGGCAAGGTGCTGGAAGCTCATGACCGTTCGTCCGGACTTCTGGTCGTTATAAAAAACCGGCCACTTGGGCCGGTTCTTCAACCAGACTGGCTCAGTTGTCCAGCTGTTCGCGGATGACCTTGCCACTCTTGCCATCGACGCGGAATTCGTAAAGGCGGTTGTCCTGCTTGGTGCCTTCACCTTCCCAATAGCCGGCATCGTCTGCCTCGATCTTATGGATCTGGGTGAAGCCAGCCTGCTTGGCGCTGCTCAGCGCTTGCTCGATGCTGATCCAGTCGGCGCCCGGGCGATCGGCCATGGCAAGGCCCGCGCTCATGGCGGCAGCGGCGGTAAGTGCAGTCAGGGTCTTCTTGAGCATCGTGGAACTCCTTTACTGATTAGGAAGATCGCGCCCATATTCAGGCACTACTGCTTGGAGTCCGGCGCTTCGCTTCGGGTTCAGGTAAAACTGCCCTGGCTCGGTGCAGCCGCTGTTGCTTCGCTCAGCGTTGGCACAGGCTGGACGGGGTGCTGCATGCTCAGCGTCAGCAACGGCAGGGCGATTGCCAGGTAAAGCGCGATGGCGCCCAGTGCGCCGTTGCGTGCGTAACGAATGGTGTGGCTGTGCATAGACTGCGCTCCTTGTCAGTAGCCCGGTAGGCCGATGCCAACATCATCGGTGCGGTTGGACGAGCGCAGAAGTAAATGCGGGGCATGACGGCTATCGAAACGGCTGATGACTCGAACAGCGGCATGCCTCTTGCCTTGATGGAACAGCCAAGGCACGCTTTGCTGGCTTCGTTATTTTTTCAGGTACCGCCATGTCGCTGCAGATCTGCATTCTGGAAACCGATATCCTGCGCCCCGAGCTGGTCGACCAGTACCAGGGCTACGGCAAGATGTTCGAACGTCTCTTCGCTGGCCAGGCCATCGCTGCCAGCTTCCACGTATTCAATGTGATGCAGGGCGATTATCCGCCTGCAGATGCACGTTTCGATGCGTACCTGGTTACCGGCAGCAAGGCCGATTCGTTCGCCAATGACCCCTGGATCGAGACGCTCAAGGCCTACCTGCTCGAACGTTACCAGGCAGGCGACAAATTGCTGGGTATCTGCTTCGGTCACCAGTTGCTGGCGTTGCTACTCGGCGGCAAGGCCGAGCGCGCCAGTGGTGGTTGGGGGGTAGGCATTCACCGCTATCAATTGACCGAGCAGCCTGAGTGGATGACGCCGGCACTGGATGAACTGACGCTGTTGATCAGCCACCAGGATCAGGTTACCCGTTTGCCTGAGAATGCCACGCTGCTGGCCACCAGCCCGTTCTGTGCCCATGCGGCCTATCGCATCGGTGATCAGGTGCTGTGCTTCCAGGGGCACCCCGAGTTCGTGCCCGAGTACTCCCGGGCGCTGCTGGATATTCGTCAGCAGCATATCGGCGAAACCACCTACCGTGCAGCGGTTGGCTCTCTGCATGAGGACCATCACGGTCGCACCGTTGGTGAGTGGATGCTGCGTTTCGTGGCCTGTGGCAAAGCGGCTCAGCCAGCCTGAGCCCTGGAAATGGCGCATAAAAAACGGCCCTTGCGGGCCGTTTTTCGTTTCAACACGGCGCCTCCTGTGGAGGCGCCTGCCGATATGCTTTACAACGCTTCGGTCTGCGGGGCTGCATCGGCCTGGGGCTGCTCCGGCTTGATCTCGACGAAGTTCAGCTGCAGACGCTCACTGCTCCAGGCGCGGGTCTTGTTGGTCAGCTCCAGATCGTTGTTCAGGGTCTGGCCGTAGGAGGGGATGATCTCCTTCAGCTTGGCCTGCCACTCTGGGGTCTTGATCTTGTCCTTGAAGGTGCGCTCCATCAGGTGAAGCATGATCGGCGCGGCGGTGGAAGCACCTGGCGAAGCGCCCAGCAGCGCGGCGATGGAGCCGTCTTCGGAGCTGACCACTTCGGTGCCGAACTGCAGGATGCCGCCTTTCTCAGGATCCTTCTTGATGATCTGCACGCGCTGGCCGGCCTGGATCAGTTCCCAGTCCTTGTCCTGCGCTTCGGGGAAGTATTCGCGCAGCGAGTGCATGCGGTCTTCCTGGCTGAGCATCAGCTGGCCGATCAGGTAGGTGCTGAGCGAGAAGTTGTCGATGCCGGCATTGACCATCGGCGAAACGTTATGGGTGGTGATGGTGCCGAACATGTCCAGCAGCGAACCGTTCTTCAGGTACTTGGTGGAGAAGGTGGCGAATGGCCCGAACAGGATGACTTTCTCGCCATCGATCACGCGGGTATCCAGGTGCGGAACCGACATGGGTGGCGAACCTACCGATGCCAGACCGTAGACCTTGGCCTGATGCCTGGCGGCGATTTCCGGGTTACGGGTAACCAGGAAGGAGCCGCCGACCGGGAAGCCTGCATAGCCTTCCGCTTCCGGGATGCCGGATTTCTGCAGCAGCTTGAGCGCGCCGCCACCGGCGCCGATGAACACGAACTTGGCATTCACGGTGCTCAACTTGTCGCCATTGGCCAGGTCAGCCATGGTGACGTTCCAGGTGCCGTCATCGGCGCGGGTGATGTCGCGCACTTCCTGCTGCACGTGAACGTTGAACACGTCTTTCTTCTGCGACAGGTTGTTCAGCAACTGATTGGTGATTTCACCGAAGTTGACGTCGGTGCCCGTCTGCACGCGGGTCGCGGCGATCTTCTGACCGGGCTCGCGGCCTTCCATCACCAGGGGAATCCACTCCTCGATCTGCGCGGGGTCGTCGGAGAACTCCATGTTGCGGAACAGCGAGCTGTGCTGCAGCGCGTCATAGCGCTTCTTCAGGAACTCGGTGTTCTTGTCGCCCCACACGAAACTCATATGCGATACGTCGTTGATGAAGGACTTCGGATTCTTCAGAACGCCTTGCTCGACCTGATAGGCCCAGAACTGCTTGGAGATCTCGAAGGATTCGTTGATTGCCACGGCCTTGCTGATGTCGATGGTGCCGTCAGCCTTTTCCGGGGTGTAGTTCAGTTCGGCAAGTGCCGAGTGACCGGTACCGGCGTTGTTCCAGGCATTGGAACTCTCGCTGGCGACCTGAGGCAGGCGCTCGTACAGATCGATTTTCCAGGTCGGCTCCAGCTCATTGAGGTAGGTGCCAAGGCTCGCACTCATGATGCCCCCGCCGATCAGCAGGACGTCCACGGATTTTTCCGGTTCGGGCTGCTTGGCGCAGCCGAGCGCGCTCAAGCACAGTAGGGACAGCAGGAGTTTTTTCATTAGACAGACCATTTCAGTGATGTGATTGCGTGACCGCATGACCGACGTTCATGTCGCCCTAACTGGTAGAGCGGCTGCGCCTGTTGCATGGGTCAGGTTTCGTTCTGCGAAACCGATCAGTCCCGGTGATTTTTTGAAACGCCGGGCATTTACCTTCATGTGCGCGCTTTCGTCGCAGGCTGCCTCGAAAGGCAAGATCCATGCCTGGATAACTATTAGCCAGCTAACTAGTGCTCTGGATCAATATTGTGTACGCCATCGCACTCGCTGGTTGGCGAAATTCCGCCTCTCATATCGCTGATATGCTGGTTTGAGTGGCGGGTTCTCGCCTTATTGAGTGATAGCGCCGCCCACGCCCTGACTGCCACCACCGGTTCCTGGTGTGGCGGGTGCGGTGGAACCGCCCTGTGTGCTGGGAGCTGTCTGGCTGCCATTTGCGGGCGCGCTATCCGAAGGTTGACGCCTGTTATCTGTGCCTGGCTCGGTGCCGGTGCCGTTCTGCCGTGCAGGCGAGTTAAGCGTGCTGCGCGGTCCCTGTTGCTGTTGTTGCTGTTGATCGGTGGTCGATTGCCCGGCGCCGTTGATGTCAGCCGGTGGAGTCCCGGTGCGCTCGCGGACCATCTCGTCGCCGATCTTGTCGCGTTGCTGCTGCAACGACATCCCATCGTCCGCCTGTATGCCAGTACTGAACAGGGCGGCGAGCAGTAATGCGGATCCTGTGATTCTGTTCATGTCTGTCTTCCTATCGTGGCCATGTGATCATGGTGACTGCCCGTGCTCTGGCAACGTTCAGGAAATCTTCCCCGGGGGGCGGGTGATCAGGTAGTGGCCGTGACTTACAAGCCCAGCGGCGAAAATCGATGAAGGCGTCTACCCTGATAGCAGCTCGGCAGCCACTGGCTCTGCCATGCCGCCTGAGGTCGATTAAGGGTGGGTAAGGTGGCGGTCGTCACTGCAGAATCGAACCCTGGCCTGTCTCTCGCCTCAGAGTAGAGGCCCCACAACAAAGAGGTCGCTCACATGATTTATGCCAAACCCGGTATCGCAGGCGCCGTCGTCACCCTGAAATCGCGCTACGGCAACTACATCGGCGGCGAGTTCGTCGCGCCGGTGGGTGGTCAGTACTTCACCAACACCAGCCCGGTGGATGCCTCGACCATCGGTGAATTCCCGCGCTCGGACGCCAAGGACATCGACAAGGCCCTGGACGCCGCCCACGCCGCCGCCGAGGCCTGGGGCAAAACCTCGGTGCAGGATCGCGCGCTGGTGCTGCTGAAGATCGCCGACCGCATCGAGGCCAACCTCGAACTGCTCGCCGTGGCCGAAACCTGGGACAACGGCAAGGCCGTGCGCGAGACCCTGAACGCCGACGTGCCCCTGGCCGCCGACCACTTCCGTTACTTCGCCGGCTGCATCCGCGCCCAGGAAGGCAGCGCCGCCGAGATCAACGAACACACCGCCTCCTACCACTTCCACGAGCCGCTGGGCGTGGTCGGGCAGATCATTCCCTGGAACTTCCCGCTGCTGATGGCTGCCTGGAAGCTGGCCCCGGCCCTGGCCGCCGGCAACTGCGTGGTGCTCAAACCTGCCGAGCAGACGCCGCTGTCGATCACCCTGCTGGCCGAGATCATCGGCGACCTGCTGCCGCCCGGCGTGCTGAACATCGTTCAGGGTTATGGCCGTGAGGCCGGCGAGGCGCTGGCCACCAGCACGCGCATCGCCAAGATCGCCTTCACCGGCTCCACCCCGGTGGGCTCGCACATCATGAAATGCGCCGCCGCCAACATCATCCCCAGCACCGTGGAGCTGGGCGGCAAATCGCCGAACCTGTTCTTCGAGGACATCATGCAGGCCGAGCCGGCCTTTATCGAGAAGGCTGCCGAAGGCCTGGTGCTAGCCTTCTTCAACCAGGGCGAGGTGTGCACCTGCCCGTCCCGGGCGCTGGTGCAGGAGTCGATCTTCGAACCGTTCATGGTCGAGGTGATGAAGAAGATCAAGGCCATCAAGCGCGGCAACCCGCTGGACACCGAGACCATGGTCGGCGCCCAGGCCTCGCAGCAGCAGTACGACAAGATCCTCTCCTACCTGGAGATCGCCCAGCAGGAGGGCGCCGAGCTGCTCGCCGGCGGCGCCACCGAGAAACTCGAAGGTGATCTGGCCGGCGGCTATTACATCCAGCCGACCCTGCTCAAGGGCACCAACAACATGCGCGTGTTCCAGGAGGAAATCTTCGGCCCGGTGGTCGGCGTGACCACCTTCAAGGACGAAGCCGAAGCCCTGGCGATCGCCAACGACACCGAGTTCGGCCTGGGCGCCGGCGTGTGGACGCGCGACATCAACCGCGCCTACCGCATGGGCCGCGGCATCAAGGCCGGGCGCGTAT
>NZ_QKYW01000007.1:0-72910 GCF_003253735.1 Pseudomonas sp. URMO17WK12:I2
GCATCTTACAGCACCCTCATTTGCTGTCAAGCTGTTTTTGAAGAACTTTTTCTTTCTTCTCAACACCTTGCAGCGCCCGACCAGATCATCTTCTCTCCAGCGGGAGGCGCATTCTACAGCGTTACAAACCGCTGTCAACACCCTCTTTTACCGCCTTCGATCAGACCCGATCGAACCCGATCGAACCACCAACAGAGCCACTCAAACCACCCTGTCGATGCCGGCGCATTCTACTCGAATTCGCCGTCCGTGCAACCTTTATTTTCGTCTAACTCTTTGTTTAAAAAGGAGTTTTCAGATCAGGCTGCGCCGGAAGTGGTGCGCATTATAGGCCGCCACATTTTCTGGTCAACCGTTTATTTCACTTTTGCTGAACTTTCTGCCCTGCCCCGACAATCCGCGGGATTCTGCGCATAAGGGCGGGGATACGCAGCAATAGAAGCACACCCCCAACGACCGCATAGATAGCCCATTCCTCCAGGTCCGCCCTGACGATCCAGAGCATATGCAGCAACCCCAGCGGCAGAATGAGGTAAATGAGGCGATGCAGCTTCTTCCAGGCTTTGCCCAGGCGGCGCTGACTGTATCGATTGGAGGTCAAGGCCAGCAGCAGCAAGCCGAACAGCGCGATCGCACCAACGATAATGTACGGGCGCTTGCGCAGCTCCACGGCCAGCTGCGACCAGTCCAGCCCGAGAATGAAAACGGCATACGCGGCCAGGTGCAGAACCCCATAGGCGAAACACCACAGCCCGAGCTGGCGGCGCACGGCCATCCAGCCCGACCAGCCGCTGAGTTTCTGCAATGGGGTCATGCTCAGGGTAATCAGCAGGAGGATGAGCGCGCCCAGCCCCAGCCGCTCGACCAGTACCTTGCCTGGATCAGGTCCCAGCGCGAACGACCACGCCTGATACAGCCAGTACAACGGCCATACGGCGACCAGCAGGAAAACGAAAAGACGCCAGAACGGGTGGCGCATCAATAGTTCTTCCGCAGATCGAGGTTGCTGTAAAGACTGGCAACCTCATCGGCATAGCCATTGAACATCTGGGTCTCGCGCACGTTGGGGCTGAACAGCCCGCTGGGTAGCCGACGCTCGCGCGCCTGGCTCCAGCGAGGGTGGTCGACGGTTGGATTCACGTTGGCATAGAAGCCGTATTCCTGCGCCGCGATGCTTTGCCAGGTCGTTTGTGGCTGCTCACTGACCAGACTGATACGCACGATGGACTTGATGCTCTTGAAGCCGTACTTCCACGGAACGACCAGACGCAGCGGAGCACCATTCTGATTGGGCAGTTCGCGGCCATACATGCCTACCGCCAATATGGCCAAGGGGTTCATCGCCTCATCCAGACGCAGCCCTTCCACATACGGCCAGTCGATCAGACCAAAGCGCGAGCGTTGCCCCGGCATGCTGTCGGGGTCATTGAGGGTTTCAAAGCGAATGTATTTGGCTGCCGACGTGGGCTCTACCTTATTCAGCAGTGCGGAGATTGGGAAACCAATCCACGGAATAACCATGGACCAGGCTTCCACGCAGCGTAACCGGTATATGCGCTCCTCCAACTGATACGGCTTGAGGAAATCTTCCAGCGCATAACGGCCAGGCTTGCCGACTTCGCCATCGATCACCACGGACCAGGGTTCGGTTTTCAGGCTTCCGGCATTGGCGGCGGGATCCGACTTGTCGGCACCGAACTCATAGAAATTGTTGTAATGGGTGGCGTCGTGAAACGGGGTGATCGCTTCGTCCTTGACGGTGACAGCATCCCATTTGGTTGCGGCGATACGATCTGCCAGCCAGCCAGGCGCCCTGCTCGCCTCGACATCCGCATACCGCTCGGTAGCCGATGACTGCGCCCATGCCGGAGCACTACCCAGCGCGATACCCGCGGCGGCGGCTGACATGAAGGTGCGACGAGAGAGATAGATTGACTCGGGGGTAACATCCGATTCATTGCATTCGGATGACTGACGCAGCTTGATCAGCATGATGACTCCGCAGTATCGGGACAGACCTGCCCAATAGACTACGGAGTCTGCAGGAAATTACATCACTCCAGTGGCTTGCGACGACGCAAACGCAGCAGATATTGAATCGGGCCGGATGCAGCGTAGGCCAGGAAAATCAGCAGCAGGATGCGCGGTGGATCGCTGAACACCACGGCGAACACCAACACTACGGCAAGAATCGCCACGAACGGCACACGGCCTTTCAGATCGAGGTTCTTGAAGCTGTTGTACTTGATGTTGCTGACCATCAGCATGCCGGCCCCCGCAACCAGGATGGCGACCACGAACGACATGTTCGAGCCCTGGATACCGAAGTCGCTGAACGCCCACACGGTACCGGCGACTACACCAGCAGCGGCAGGGCTGGCCAGGCCGATGAAGTAGCGCTTGTCGACACTGCCGATCTGGGTATTGAAGCGCGCCAGGCGTAGCGCAGCACCGGCTACATAGATGAAGGCGACCATCCAGCCGACCTTGCCCATGCTGCCCAGGGCCCACTCGAACGCCAGCAGCGCCGGCGCGACGCCAAAGGCGACCATGTCGGACAACGAGTCGTACTCGGCGCCGAAAGCACTCTGGGTGTTGGTCAGGCGGGCGACGCGACCATCCAGGCCGTCGAGCACCATGGCCACGAACACCGTGGCAGCGGCCACGTAGAAGTTGCCGTTCATGGCATTGATGATGGAATAGAAGCCGGCGAACAGGTTCGCGGTGGTGAACAGATTGGGCAACAGGTAGATGCCGCGATGGCGCACCTTGCGCCCCTCGTCGTCATGCCCTTCCTCAATATGCTCGTCGATGGGCAGTAAGCTGTCATCGTCCCGGGACGAATTGGGCTCTTGCGGACGCTCGCTCATGAACAACACCTTGCATCGGATTTGAATTTTCGACCGAGCCGCCGGAAAAGCGTTCGCCCTAACGTCGGCCTGGGTACACGGGCTTTATACCAGAAGCCCGTCCTCGGCTCTTTACGAAAAGCACCTGCGCTCGGCGATGCGGCGTCAAAAAGCGATCCGGCCTGCTCATTTACAGCTCGTGAACTGGGCGCCTCAGCGTTATTTGCTGAGGCCGGATCTTCGCTCGGAGACTTTTCGTGCACAGCCTGGAACGAAAAAACGCGGCCATGGCCGCGTTTTTCGTGGATCGAATCGACTCAGTTCTTGGCTTTGTCGACGATCTTGTTGGCAGCGATCCACGGCATCATGGAGCGCAGTTGCTCACCGATCACTTCGATACCGTGGGCAGCGTTGTTACGACGCTTGGCGGTCATCGACGGGTAGCCGGTGGCGCCTTCGCTGATGAACATCTTCGCGTATTCACCATCCTGGATGCGCTTGAGGGCATTGCGCATGGCCTGGCGGGATTCGGCGTTGATGACTTCCGGACCGGTCACGTACTCGCCGTATTCGGCGTTGTTGGAGATCGAGTAGTTCATGTTGGCGATACCGCCTTCGTACATGAGGTCAACGATCAGCTTCAGCTCGTGCAGGCACTCGAAGTAGGCCATTTCCGGCGCGTAGCCAGCTTCGACCAGGGTTTCGAAACCGGCTTTGACCAGTTCGACAGTACCGCCACAGAGAACGGCTTGCTCGCCGAACAGGTCGGTTTCGGTCTCGTCCTTGAAGGTGGTTTCGATGATGCCGGTACGGCCGCCGCCAACGCCCGAGGCGTAGGACAGGGCAACGTTCTTGGCGTTGCCGGAAGCATCCTGGTAAACGGCGATCAGGTCAGGGATACCGCCGCCTTTGACGAACTCGGTACGAACGGTGTGGCCTGGAGCCTTCGGCGCGATCATGATCACGTCAAGGTCGGCACGCGGAACGACCTGATTGTAGTGAATCGCGAAGCCGTGGGAAAAGGCCAGAGTGGCGCCCTTCTTGATGTTCGGCTCGATCTCGTTCTTGTACAGAGCGCCCTGGAATTCGTCAGGGGTGAGGATCATCACCAGGTCGGCGGCGGCGACGGCAGAAGCCACGTCGGCAACTTTCAGGCCGTGAGCTTCAGCCTTGGCAACGGTAGCAGAGCCTTTACGCAGACCGACGGTGACGTCGACGCCGGAATCCTTCAGGTTGCACGCCTGAGCGTGGCCCTGGGAGCCGTAGCCGATAATGGCAACTTTCTTGCCCTGGATGATCGAGAGGTCACAGTCTTTGTCGTAATAAACTTTCATGTTCTTGGCTCTTGTGTAGC
Organism: Pseudomonas sp. URMO17WK12:I2; assembly: GCF_003253735.1. Classification (GTDB taxonomy): domain Bacteria; phylum Pseudomonadota; class Gammaproteobacteria; order Pseudomonadales; family Pseudomonadaceae; genus Aquipseudomonas. Next base: position 4,204 of record NZ_QKYW01000007.1, read on the forward strand.
GAAAGGAATGGGGTGCACTGCACCGCGACAGAGCTACCTTAAGTGATCCGCTCCATTGCGTAAAATGATATATTCGCAACACAACATGCCGATATATGAAACGCAGAAATGGACAGTCACGCACTTACCCTTTTTCTTTCCCTGGCAGACCACCTGCACTTCGGCAAGACCAGCCGCGAGCAGCATGTGAGCCCCTCTGCGCTCAGCCGCAGCATCAAGCAGCTCGAAGAAGAGCTCGGTGCGCCGCTGTTCATACGCGACAACCGTTCGGTGCGCCTGACGCGTGAGGGTCAGCAGTTTCGCGAGTACGCCAGCGAGGTCATGAGTGGCTGGCAAGCCATGCGCCAGACATTCAAGCAAGACCAGCAGATCCTGCATGGCGAGCTGTCGCTGTACTGCTCGGTGACGGCGAGCTACAGCTTTCTGTACGAGATACTCAGCAGCTTCCGGCAAGACTACCCGCGTATCGAAATGAAGCTGCATACCGGCGACCCGGCGAAGGCCGTCGAGCGGGTACAGCAGGGGCTCGAGGATCTGGCCATTGGCGCCCGCCCGGATAGCCTGCCAGCGGGCGTCGAGTTTCAGTCGATCACCCGCTCGGCGCTGCGCTTTATCGGCCCGCAATCGCCGCAGCTGTTGAGCGACGAGCAACTGAAGAGTCCTGGTGCGGACACCTGGCAGGACGTTCCGCTGATCCTCTCCGAGGAGGGCCTGGCGCGAACCCGCACCGACCGCTGGCTCAAGCACCACAACATCAAGCCACGCATCTACGCCCAGGTCAGCGGCAACGAGGCCATCGTCAGCATGGTCAGCCTGGGCTTCGGGGTGGGTGTGGTACCGCAGATCGTGCTGGACAACAGCCCCCTGACCGCACGCATCCGCCTTTACGATATCCAGCCGCCGTTGACGGCCTACGACATCGGCCTGTTCGCCCTGCACAAGCGCCTCAAGGATCCGCTGATCGCGGCCTTCTGGAATCGCCAGCGGTGATCCTCAAGCCATAAAAAAAACCCCGCACCAGGCGGGGTCATTTATTTCAGCATCGTGCTCAGACGCTCAGTACCTTGTCGCCGCGGGCGATGCCGGTCACACCGCTGCGCACGGTTTCCAGGATCAAGGCAGTGCCGACAGCCTGGATAAAGCTGTCCAGCTTGTCGCTGGTACCGGCCAGCTGGATGGTGTACACGCTGGGCGTCACGTCGACGATCTGGCCGCGGAAGATGTCGGTGGTGCGCTTGACCTCGGCGCGCTGGGCGCCGGTGGCCTTGACCTTGACCAGCATCAGCTCGCGCTCGATGTGGGCGTTTTCCGACAGATCCACCAGTTTGACCACCTCGATCAGCTTGTTGAGGTTCTTGGTGATCTGCTCGATGGTGTCGTCATGACCGATGGTGGTCAACGTCAGACGCGACAGGGTCGGGTCTTCGGTCGGCGCCACGGTCAGGCTTTCGATGTTGTAGTTGCGTTGGGAGAACAGGCCGACTACACGCGACAGGGCTCCCGGTTCGTTTTCCAGCAGCAGGGAAATGATATGACGCATGTCAGGTACGCTCCGTCTTGCTCAGCCACATGTCGCGCATCGCGCCACCACGAATCTGCATCGGGTAGACGTGCTCGCTGGTATCCACGGCGATATCGAGGAACACCAGGCGATCCTTGATCGCGAACGCTTCTTCCATCTTCGACTTGAGATCCTTGAGGTCGGTGATGCGCATGCCCACGTGCCCATAGGATTCGGCCAGCTTGACGAAATCAGGCAGCGACTCCATGTAGGAGTGCGAGTAACGGCTGCTGTACTGCATGTCCTGCCACTGGCGAACCATGCCCAGCGCGCCATTGTTCAGGTTGATGATCTTCACCGGCAGGTCGTACTGCAGGCAGGTCGACAGCTCCTGAATGTTCATCTGGATGCTGCCTTCACCCGTCACGCAGGCGACATCGGCGTCCGGGAAGTTGAGCTTGACGCCCATCGCGGCCGGGAAGCCAAAGCCCATGGTGCCCAGGCCACCGGAGTTGATCCAGCGGTTCGGCTTGTTGAAGCGATAGTACTGGGCCGCGAACATCTGGTGCTGGCCCACGTCGGAGCTGACATAAGCCTCGCCCTTGGTGACTTCGCACAGCGTTTCGATCACGGTCTGCGGCTTGATGATCGAACCGTCGCCCTCGTTATAAGGGAACAGCCGACCACCACCGCGCCACTCTTCGATCTGCTTCCACCAGGTGGCCTGCGAATCCTTGTCTGGTGTCTGCTCGATTTCCTTGAGGGCGGCGACCATTTCGCTCAGCACGCTGTCCACCGGGCCAACGATCGGGATGTCGGCCTTGACGGTCTTGGAGATCGACGCCGGATCGATATCGATATGGATGATCTTCGCGTTCGGGCAGAACTTGGCAGCGGTTTCACCATTGATGACCCGGTCATCGAAGCGTGCGCCAACAGCCAGAATCACGTCGGCGTGGTGCATCGCCAGGTTGGCGGTGTAGCTGCCGTGCATGCCGAGCATGCCGACGAACTGGCGGTCATCGCCCGGGTAGGCGCCGAGGCCCATCAGGGTATTGGTGACCGGCACGTTCAACGCGCGAGCCAGCTCGGTGAGTTGCGCCGAAGCACCACCGAGAATTACCCCACCGCCGGAATAGATGATCGGGCGCTTGGCGGCAATGAGCATCTCCGCCGCTTTGCGAATCTGCCCCGAGTGGCCGCGCACGGCAGGGCTGTAGGAGCGCAGCTTGACCTTCTTCGGGTAGCTGTATTCGAACTTCTGCGTCGGATCACCCATATCTTTGGGGATATCGACGACCACCGGACCGGGACGACCCGATTCAGCCAGGTAGAAGGCCTTCTTGATCACTTCGGGGATTTCCGAAGGATGCTTGATGATGAAGCTGTGCTTCACGATCGGGCGGGAGATGCCGACCATGTCGACTTCCTGGAAGGCGTCGGTGCCAACCACGGTACTGGCCACCTGACCGGAAATGATCACCATCGGGATCGAATCCATGTAGGCGGTGGCGATACCGGTCACGGCGTTGGTCGCGCCCGGGCCGGAGGTTACCAGCACCACACCGGCCTTGCCGGTAGCACGGGCATAACCATCCGCCATGTGGGTCGCCGCCTGCTCGTGGCGAACCAGGATATGGGTCACTTCCGGTTCTTTGAACAAGGCATCATAGATGTGCAGGAGGGCACCACCCGGATACCCATAGATGTACTTAACGCCTTCGTCACGCAACGAGCGGACGACCATTTCAGCGCCGGATAAAAGCTCCACGTTGTTCACCTCTATTACGCCAGAAAACCGCCCTTTTGCTGGGTCGGCCCGAGTAGGTTTACTGTCAGCAGAGCATGAGCGACTGTGGTCGCCGACTACGTCAGCTACAACTGAGCAAGTATTGGGACCGCCCCTGATGTGTTGCGGGGCTTTCCCACCCAGCGCGAGGTAACGCGTTGCGGGTGTAACGAAAGGTCGGCGCGGGTAGCGCCTCATGTCTACTGAGCTGAAGCCAGCTTGCGGCTGACCCCACTACAGCGAGCATTCGATTGTTGATATTCGCTGCCGGCAAGTCAAGCGATGCATGACGGAATACGCAATATCCGGCAACGACGCCCTGTGCATCACCGGGTCGCCGGGTCGCGCCGATGTGAAACAGACCCGCCTGCGCCGAACGCCGTTTGGTTATAGTGGCGGCCTGCGTTGCAACTTCGCGTTGCCAGCACCTCAATCAGTCGTTGCACCATGCATAAGGAAACGCCATGCGCCGCATGATTCTCACCAGCAGCCTGCTGCTCGCCCTGAGTGCGAGCGCCCACGCCGGACAGATCTACAAATGGGTCGACGCCCAGGGCGTAACCCATTTTGGCGAGCAACCGCCCCAGGGCCAGCAATCCACCACGGTCAATCCGTCGGCAGCGCCGCCGCCTGCCACCACTACCGAATCGAAACCGACCCCGCCCCCCACCTTCGACAGCATCGCCGACCCGGAGCAGGCCGCCGCCGATGCCAAGGTGAAGAAGGAAGTGGCGGCCCAGGAAGCCGAACGCAAGAAATACTGCGAGACCCAGCGCAACAACCTGGCGCAGCTGGAGAACAATCCGCGGGTACGCGTGGAAGAAGGTGGGGAGATGCGTCGCCTGGGTGAAGACGAACGTCAGAAACGTATTGCCGACAGCAAACAGGCGATCAAGGAGAATTGCCAGTAACGCGGGACGTTGCGGGCCCTAGCGGCCCGCAGTGATCAGCCTGTCAAAATCACCCAGCGCCTTTAGCAACTCAGCGGCTTCGCGACTGCCAGCACCATAGACCTGCTCGGCCATCGGCAGGATGCCGGATACCGCCGGCAGCTCGCCACCCGCCTCGATGATCGCCTTCATGCGTGGCAGGAAGATCCATTGCAGCCACTGGGAAAAATCCAGCGTATCCACGCAGAACGGTTCAACGCTGGCCAATGCCTCTGCGCTGGGCGCAGAAGCTTCCCAGCAGCCCTGCAACCGCAATGCACGCTCGACCAGCAATAGCTGGTCGGCGATCAGCCCTACCGATGCTGCACTCACAGATTGACCCGAGCCCGCTCACGAGCCTGGGCGGCACCAGCGGCGTCACCCTGCTGCTGACGAGACTTGGCGATCAGATCCCACAGGCTGGCCTGCAATGCCGGGCGGCCGTTGGCATAGCTCAGGCCACGGCGCGCAAACTGCTCGGCCTGGGCGGCATCGCCCTGGGCCAGGCGCACTTCGGCCAGGCGGTACAGCACTTGCGGTTCACGCGGCGCGATACGCTGGGCACGTTCCAGGCTGGAAGCCGCACCGTTGAGATCGCCACCAGTCTGCTGTTGCTGGGCGCTGGTCAGCAGCGCCAGCACCGGGCCATCGAGCTGCTCGTCGGCAGCCAGGCCACCGCCGGCATTACCGCTGGGGATGCCACTGGGCGTCGAAGGCTGCGAAGGTGCCGAGTTGCCATAGCTCGGCGAACCCAGCGGCTCACTGCTCAGCGGCGGCTCGTCGAAGGTCAGCCCACCGCTGTTGGCAGGCGCGCCAGCCGGTGCCGCGTAGGTATCGATCGGCGCGGGCGGCGCACCGCCACCGGGCACCATCACCACCACACCGGAGTCCTCGGGCATGGACTGCGGCTGCTGCGCCTGTGCAGGGGCATTGTTGTAACCACCACCTGGCCGATCGTCCTGCTCGTAGGCAGAACTACCGGAATCCACAACCGGGATGGAACCACGCGGAACGCTGGCACAACCACCCAACACCACCGAGGCGGTCAAAACGGGAATCAACCACTTGCTCACGGCAAACCTCTCTTATTCCAACCAGCCTTTCACCCAGTCCATCACCGAGTCGACGGGGGCCTGAATACCACAACCTGCACCCGGAGCCGGCTCGCTGCCGCGAATATACGGCATCTGCACGGCGCCCGGACAATTCTGCGCCGAGCCCTGCCCGGTCGCTGCATCCACCCAGGCCACCACCACGTTGTCCGGCACCGGCATATCCAGCGGCAGCGGATCGGCACGGCGCATGAAGCCGGTCCAGGCCTGCAGCGCACCGGTCGCACCGGTGAACGGCGTCGGACCGTTATCGTCACGGCCCATCCATACCACGGTCAGCAGATCCTGACTGAAACCTGCAAACCAGCTATCGCGCGAATCGTTACTGGTGCCGGTCTTGCCTGCCAGGTTCAGCGAGCTTGGCAGCTGGCTATAGACAGAACGGCCGGTGCCTTCACGCATGGTGCGCTGCATGGCGTTCTGCAGCAGGTAGATGGCGCCCGCATCGAAACGCTGTTGAATCTGATACGGATAACGCTTGAGCGGCTCGCCCTCGGCGGTCAGCACGCTGCGAATACCGCGTAGCGGGGTGTTGAAGCCGCCGCTGGCGATGGTCTGGTACATGCCGGTGACTTCCATCGGCGTCAGCGCGCCGGCGCCCAGCAACATCGACGGATAAGCTGGCCACTGGCGCGACACGCCCAGGCGCTCAAGGGTTTTGAGCACATTCGGCACGCCCAGTTCCAGGCCAAGCTTGGCGGTGGACAGGTTGTAGGAGTGGGCCAGGCCCTGGTACAGATAAATGCTGCCGTGGGCCTTGCGATCGTAGTTCTGCGGCTTCCACACCTGGCCGTCCTGGCCCTTCACCGAGAAAGGTTCGTCCTGCACCCGGGTGGTCAGCGTGTACTGGCTCGGGCGCTCGAGCGCCGTCAGGTAGATCGCCGGCTTGATCAGCGAGCCGATCGGGCGCACGGCGTCCAGTGCACGGTTGAAGCCGGCGAAGCGTGGCTGACGGCTGCCGATCAACGCCTGGATCTCACCGGTTTCCGGGTTGGTCACCACCATGCCGGCCTCGACCTCGTCGGAGCCCTTGCGGCCGGCCTGGCGCTTGAAGGTTTCCGCCAGCGCCTCCTCGGCCTTGAGCTGCAGGATCGGGTCGAAGCTGGTGAAGATACGCAGCCCTTCTTCGGTCAAGTCCTCGTCGCGGTAGTCCTGACGCAACTGGCGCTTGACCAGATCCAGGAATGCCGGGAACGAGCCGTTGGCCATGCTGCCGCGCTGGGTCACGCCCAATGGCCGGGCCTTGGCGGCGGCGGCCTCTTCAGGCGACACCACGCCCTGCTCGGCCAGCAGGTCGAGGATCATGTTGCGGCGGCTCAGCGCGCGCTCCGGATTACGGCGCGGGTTGTAGAACGTCGGGCCCTTGACCATGCCGACCAGCAAGGCCACCTGATCGAGCTTGAGCTCGGACAGCGGCTGGCTGAAGAAGTACTGGCTGGCCAGGCCGAACCCATGCACCGCGCGCTGACCATCCTGGCCGAGGAACACCTCGTTGAGGTAGGCCTCGAGGATTTCACGCTTGTCGTAATGCAGCTCCAGCAGCACCGCCATCATCGCTTCGGTGATCTTGCGGGTCAGGCTGCGCTCGTTGGTCAGGTAGAAGTTCTTCACCAACTGCTGGGTCAGGGTACTGCCACCCTGGCGCAACTGCCCGGCGGAGGCGTTGATCCATACGGCGCGGGCAATGCCCTTGGGCGATACCCCAAAGTGCTCGAAGAAGTCGCGATCCTCGACCGCCACCAGGGTTTCCACCAGGTAGGCCGGCACCTGATCGAGCTTGATCAGCACACGGTCTTCCTGGTGCGCAGGGTACAAACCGCCGATCAGCATCGGCTCGAGCCGCGCCACGGCCAGATCCTTGCCGTCGGCCTTGGTCAGCGAGGCGACGTAGTCACCGGAGAACCGTACGTTGACCTGCTGCGCCTGCTCGGCGCTCTCGTAGAACTGGAAACCACGCGAATGCAGGGACACGTTGTTGCCGGAAACGGCCACGGCGCCAGGGCCATTGGCCACGCTTTCGCGGCGATAGCCGAGGGCGTCCATTTCCTTGAGCAGGTCGTCCTTGGCCAGCTTCTGGCCGACGAACAGCTCCAGCGGCCTGGCATACACCTTGGCCGGAACGGTCCAGCGCTTGCCGGAAAATTTTTCCTGCACGATGGCATCGAGGTAAACCGCAAAACCGGCGAACAGCACCAAGCCTACCAGGCCGAGCTTTACAGCCCAGCCCAGCAAGGGGCGCATGCCACGGGGGCGGCGTTTGGAACGGGAGCGGGAAGATCGGGTACGAGTCATGGCGGGGCATTATACGCACTTTGCGAAGCGCCGGCAGCGACTGCCAGCGGTTTGCAGTGCGCCAGCGAGGGGCCATAATGCGCGCCTGTTCCCACTTTTATAATGCCAAGGATCGTCCGTGAGCCAAGCCCTGATTACCGCCTTGCAGAACCCGGCCCTTTATCCGCACCCGGTAGACGGTTTCAGGGTCATCGAGACCCATATTTCCTGGGTCTTGCTGACCGGACCCTACGCGTACAAGATCAAGAAACCGGTCGACTTCGGCTTTCTCGACTTCACGTCGCTGCAGGCGCGCAAGCACTTCTGCGAGGAGGAGCTGCGGCTCAATCAGCGCCTGACCGAGGATTTGTATCTGGAGGTGTTGCCGATCGGCGGCAGCGCCGAGGCACCGCAAATCGGCAGCGACACCACGGTGTTCGAATACGCGCTGAAGATGCGCCAGTTCCCGCAGGAGCAGCTGCTGGCGCAGGTGCAGGCCCGCGGCGAGCTCAACGAAACCCATATCGACGCACTGGCCAAACAGATCGCCGACTTCCACCGCGACACCCCCGTGGTGGCGGCCAACCATTCGCTGTGCAATGCCACCGCAATCGTCGCCCCGCTGCGGCAGAACTTCGAGCAGATTCGCCCGATGCTCAGCGACAAGGCCGACCTGCAGCAGCTCGAGGCCCTGGAGGCCTGGACCGAGACCAGCCTGGAGCGTCTGTGGCCCGACCTGGAAGCGCGGGCGCGTGACGGTTTCATTCGCGAGTGCCATGGTGATATCCACCTGGGCAACGCGACCTTGCTGGACGGTCGTGCCACGCTGTTCGACTGCATCGAATTCAACGAGCCGTTCCGCTTCACCGACATCGCCCTGGATACCGCCTTCCTGGTCATGGACCTCGAGGACCGCGGCCTCAAATGCCTGGCCCGCCGCCTGCTCAATGGCTGGCTGGAGCACACCGGCGATTACGCCTCGCTCAAGGTATTCAACCTCTACAAGACCCACCGCGCCCTGGTGCGCGCCAAGGTCGCGCTGTTCCGTCTCGGCCAGGAGCAGGATGCCGTACAGCGCGCAGTGATCCTGCGCCAATACCGCGCCTACGCCAGCCTCGCCGAAAGCTACAGCGCCATCCCCGCGCGCCTGCTGGCGATCACCCGCGGCGTATCTGCGGTCGGCAAGAGCCAGGTCGCGCTACGCCTGGTGGAGGCCCTGGGCGCGATTCGCATCCGCTCCGACGTCGAACGCAAGCGCCTGCTTGGCCTGCAGACCACCGCCGAGGTGAATGCCGGCATCTATAGTCAGGACGCCAGCGATACCGTCTACCAACGCCTCAACGCCTTGGCCGATCTGGCCTTGCACGCAGGTTACCCGGTCGTGCTGGACGCCACGTTCCTCAAGCGCCCGCAGCGCCAGGCCGCCCAGCAAGTTGCCGACGACACCGGCGTGCCCTTCCTGATCCTCGACTGCCACGCGCCGGACGCGGTGCTCGCCAGCTGGCTGCAGCAGCGTCAGCAGGAAGGCAACGACCCATCCGACGCGACCCTGGCGGTAATCGAGGCGCAGCGCGCCGGCCAGGATCCGCTGGAGGAAGCCGAGCTGCCCTACTGCAAACGCGTGGACACCCCGGACAGCGCCAGCCTGGCAGAACTGGTCAACGCCGTGCGCCAGCGCTTCCCCAGCCTCTGAAGGCCGGCCAGCGGCGCGACAAAGCTCTTCTATACTGGCAGTAAGCCTCCCCCGGACGACTGCCACCATGAGCCAACCGCGTCAGCTGGACAATCCGCTCTATCGACTGCTGCACAATGACGATGTCGCTGCCTTCAACCAGCAACGGCCGCACGGAGAACCCATCGACCTGAGCGGTGGTGACTTCCGCGGGCTCGACCTGCGCAATCTCGATGCCGAGGGCGTCGATTTTACCAACGCCTACTTCCGCGGTGCCGATCTGCGCGGCGTGGACTTTCGCAGCGCGCAGCTCGAAGGCGCCAGCATCGCCCATGCGCAGATATCGGGCGCCTATTTCCCGGTCGAGCTCAGTGCGGACGAAATCCTCATGTCGATGAATTTCGGTACCCGGCTGCGCTATCGCACCCATCCCAACCACCTGTAGCAGCCTGTAACGCGACATCGCAGCAGTGCCGCCATGCCGCACCTACACTTTCGCGGTGGTGGCACGGGGCAGCGCGGCGCAACGCGGCAGGAGGAGATGGCGTGAACGACGAATTGCAGACCCTCAAGAACCTCGGCAAGACCTCGTCTCAGTGGCTGCACGCGGTGGGTATTCACAGTGCCAGCGACTTGCGCAGGCACGGTGCCGTCGAGGCCTATCGGGCGGTAAGGGCCCGCGGCTTCAGGGCATCCAAGGTACTGCTCTACTCCATCGAAGGTGCACTGCTGGACATTCACTGGAGCGAGCTCCCCCAGACCCGCAAGGAAAGCCTGAACCTGCAGCTGCAGGCCACCACCAGCGATGACTGAGCCGGGTGCCAGAAGGGCCCTGGAACAGGCGCTGGTTCACAAGCCCCAACGAGAGCGATTTACCTGGAGCGTGGCGAGTATTATCGTTTCAGGGATTTTCGTGCGCATCCAGCATGAGCAGCCCAAGGAACCACCATGTATCTACTCGGGGAACAACCGGCCTACGCCGACCAACTGATCAGCCGCTTGCAGAGCATCCCCGGGAAACTACTCGACGGGCTCAGCCCTTGCGGTGAGCCGCTGCAGGTCGAGCGCAGCGAAAACCTGGCGAGCGACCTGCCCAGCAACCAGCTGTTCATCATCGATAACGGCCTGCTGCACGCACTGGTCGACGAGCGTCCGCTGTTCTACCTGCAGGAAGGCGACCTGGTCGGGCTGCGCCAGGGCATCGACCTGCCGAGCTGCCGCTATACCTGCGACGAGCCGCTGACACTGATCCCCTACGCACGCAGCGACGTGTTCAAGCACATCTATGCCAGCGAACCGCGCCAGGAGCTGTTCATCCAGTATCTGGTCGGGCATACCGCACTGCTCTCCGACGCCCTGGCCCGTATCAAGCAACCCGAGATTCGCCCTGCCACCGGATTCAAGCACTTTGCCAAAGACGACGCGCTGATCAACCAGGGCGATGAAGCCGACCACGTGTTCATCATCATCGACGGCCACGCCCAGGCGTTCGTCGATGGCGTGAAGGTCGGCGACGTGCAGAAGGACGAAATCTTCGGCGCCATGGCGGTGTTCACCAACGAGAAGCGCAGTGCCACGGTGATTGCCAGCCAGGCCTGCACCGTGATGGTGATCCCCAAGGATCAGTTCCTCAGCCTGATGGAAAGCAACCCGCGCATTGCCCACAGCCTGGTCGAAAGCATGGCCAGGCGCATCGACCTGCTCAACAAGGAGATCACCGGCCTGCGTCAGTCGAGCTAAAAGACCGAGGCATCATCCAAGAACCCGGCCGCGTGCCGGGTTCTGCGTTCAGGCAGGCCGCAAATCGCTATGGCGATGATCGGTAAAAATAATTTCCATAGGCCGGTTGACTATGTAATGAGAATTGCTATTATTTGCATCAGCTGGTCGCGAGATCGGTCGATAAGCTCAAGAGCCCTTAGGTCGGACTCTTCAGATTATCTCCTCATCAGGCTAATCACGGTTATTGACCCGGCACTTTGCCGGGTCTTTTTTTGCCTGGTGAAAAGTGCTGGTACCTCGAGCGTTCGTTGCGCCATGGCAGTTACACGAACACTGTCTAGACTGTTTCCACGCTCGCCGGGAGACAGGTCAATGGACATCCAGATCCGTGGGTCGCAAAGCCCACTCGGCACCTGCTGGCAGGTGTGCCTGGGCAAACACCAGGTCAATTTCCGCAGCGAAGAAGAAGCACGTCAGTTCGTGGCGACGCTGCAGGCTCGGTTACGGGCCCCACACCCGCTGCCCACCAAGCAACGCCTGGCCAGTTGAGCCTCAGCCAATCGGATGCCCCGCGTGGCGCTCCGCCCAGCGGGTGAAGCGTGAAGCACCCACCGCCAGAACGCCGCAGCTGGAGATGACCAGTGCCATGGGTACGGCGCTGCCGTCATGCAGCACCCCGACCATGGAGGCCGCGCTCGCCGCGATGGTGAACTGCAGGCTGCCCATCAGCGCCGAGGCGCTGCCGGCGTGACGGCCCTGCCCGGCCATCGCGCAAGCCGAGGTATTGGGCAGCAGAATGCCCAGCGAAGCGATGCAGCCGAACAAAGGCACCATCAATGGCCACAGTGCCTGTGGCCCTATCCATGCCAATACCAGCAAAGCGGTACCGCAGGCCAGGTAAAACCAGACCATGCGCCTGGCCCAGTAGCCGGGGCCGTGCCGTGATACCAGCCAGGCATTTACCTGGGCGGCAAGAATGAAGCCGGCGGCATTGGTGCCGAACAGCCAGCCATAGTGCTCGGCTGGCACCCCGTAGAGCTCGATGAACACGAAAGGCGAGCCGGCGATGTAGGCGAACATGCCTGCAATGGCCAGGCCGCCGGTGAGCGCATGGCCGATAAAGGGCAGATCGCCGAACAGGCGCCGGTATTCCCTCAGGGCGCCGCTCAACGGTGGCGGCTGAACACTCGGATTCAGCGTCTCCGGCAGCCACAGGCTGAGGGCCACCAGGCACGCTGCACTGAACAGCGTCAGGCAGACGAAGATCGCAGGCCAGCCAAAGGCATTCAACAGCAGGCCACCGGCTACCGGCGCGAGAATCGGTGCCAGCCCCATCACCAGCATCAGTTGCGAAAACACCTTGGCGGAACTGATCGGGTCGCACAGGTCGCGCACCACGGCGCGGGATATCACCATACCGGCGCAGCCGCCCAGGGCCTGAACGAAACGCGCAACGATCAGCCATTCCAGGCTCGGCGCCACGGCACAGGCCAGGGACGCCAGGGTAAACAGCGAGACCCCGACCAGCAGCGGCGTACGCCTGCCGAAGCGATCGGCCAGGGGCCCGTAGACCAGCTGCCCGATGGCCAATCCAGCGAAATAGGAGGCCAGCGAAAGTTGCACGTGCTCGGTATCGGTATCGAACGCAAGCGCCAGCGCAGGAAAGCTCGGCAGGTAGAAATCGATGGCCAGCGGGCCGAAGGCGCTGAGCGAACCCAGAATCAGTAACAGGCGAAGCGGCATTGGCATGGTTCTCGGCGGCTGTCCCAACCTGGGCTGAAAACGCGATAAAGCGTTGTGAAAGCTTAACAACGATGGACGCCGACAATTACATACAAGTTCGTCTGTAAAACAAACATCTGCTGCAAAAAATAATTACACTCGCAGCTTCCTGAACCGATCGATCCCTGTCGTATGCGCCGAACAAAAGAGCAAGCCGAGCAGACCCGCACCTCCATCCTGGCATCTGCCGAAATCCTGTTTCTGGAAAAAGGGGTAGCCCATACCAGCCTGGAACACATTGCCAAGCACGCCGGCGTGACTCGCGGCGCAGTGTACTGGCACTTCCAGAACAAGGCCCACCTGTTCCACGACATGCTCAGCCAGGTACGCCTGCCCCCGGAACAGCTCACGGGCCGCCTGCTCGAAGACACCCAGGGAAATGGCCTGCAGTCTCTGCACACGCTGTGCGTCGAAGGCATTGCCGGGATCGCCGAAGACGAACAGAAGCGGCGGATCTTCACCATCCTGCTGCATCGTTGCGAATTTACCGAGGAGTTGCGCGAGGCCGAGGAGCGTCACGAGGCGTTCATCAATCAGTTCATCGCCCTGTGCGAGACGATTTTCGCTCAGCCGATCACCCAGCAGCGCCTGCGTCCAGGCATGACGCCCCGCCTGGCCGCACGCACCCTGCATGCGCTGATCGTCGGCATGCTCAGTGACTGGCTACGCGACAACAGCCTGTTCGACCCGAGGCACGACGGGCCGGTCATGATCGACGGGCTGTTTCGCGGCCTGATCAGTGACTGGTCTTAGCTGCCGGCACCGCCTCGGCCTTGTAACCCGCATTGATGATCGCCTCTAGCACCTGATCCACCGGGTGGGTGGTATGCACCCTCACCTCACCCGCGGAAAGATCCACTTGCACCTGCGCCGAGGCATCGATCGCCTGTACGGCCCCGGTGATTGCCCGCTCGCAATGCGCGCACGTCATGCCATCCACCTTGAATACCTGCATCGTCATCTCCTCTGCCCATGGGCATTGATTGGAATTACCGGTGAGTATCGAGCTTGCCAGCGGGGCAAGGTCAACCTGTCGCTTGTTGAACCTGCCAACCTCAGCCAAGCTCAGATCACTCAACCTTCTGATGGTCTGACCATGACACGCCTGCTGTTCTCACTGTTTCTCGCCCTGCCCTTGCCGGCGCTCGCCCAGGTGCTGCCGTCGCACGCCACCATGGGCGATGGTTACGCCGTGCTGATCATTTCCCGCGAGCGCCTGGAAGTCGCCTCACCGTGCGAGTTCGGCGTGTACCTGCAGGATCAGCTCGCCGCCCGGCTGTTCCAGGGCCAGTCGGTATCCTTCAACCTGCCGCCCGGCGAAGTCTCGGTTCGTCTGGGCATGATAGGCACGGAGAGCTGCCAGGCCGGTATCACTCCGCTCGAGAGCCAGCGAGTGAGCCTGATCGCCGGCGAGATCCGTCGTTACCGCATCGGCCTGAACCCTTCCGGGCCGTACCTGACCCCCGCGCCCTCCAGCCAGTGACACCGAGCGGTCGCCCTGGGGCTTGACCTTGACCATGTGGCAAGGTTGATCCTGTAGGCATCTGCCTGGAATCACGGAGAGCGTTATGCCCAGTTTCGATCTGCCGATCAGCGGCATGACCTGCGCCAGCTGCGCTGGTCGGGTCGAGCGCGCCCTGCTCGGCGTGGCGCAGGTCAGCGAGGCCCGTGTCAACCTGGCCAGCGAGCTGGCGCGGGTGCAGGCGCCTGCCGAGCAGTTGCCGGCGCTGATAGCCGCGGTGGAAAAGGCCGGCTATGAAGTGCCGGAGCAAAGCCTGGACCTTGCCATTGCCGGCATGACCTGCGCCAGCTGTGCGGGCCGCGTCGAGCGCGCCCTGGGCAAACAGCCAGGCGTGCTCTCGGTCAGCGTCAACCTGGCCACGGAACGTGCCCGCCTGCAGGTACTGCCCGGTACCGATACCCAGCCCCTGCTGAGGGCGGTCGACGCGGCGGGCTACTCGGCCAGCCCTGTGGCAGCGACTGCCGTGAAGGATGAGCGCCCGCTGAACGCCGAACGCTGGCGCCTGGCACTGGCCTTGCTGCTGGCTGCACCGCTGGTACTGCCCATGCTGCTGACGCCCTTTGGCGTGCACCTGATGCTGCCGGCCTGGGCGCAGTTCCTGCTGGCCACACCGGTGCAGTTCGTGCTCGGCGCGCGCTTCTATCGCGCGGCATGGCGCGCGCTGCGCAGCGGTGCCGGCAATATGGACCAGTTGGTTGCCCTGGGCACCAGCGCCGGTTATGGCCTGAGCCTCTACCAATGGGCGATCACCCCGGCCGGACACACGCCGCACCTGTACTTCGAGGCCTCGGCGGTGATCATTGCCCTGATCCTGCTCGGCAAATACCTGGAAAGCCGTGCCAAGCGCCAGACCACCGGTGCCATACGCGCCTTGCAGGCGCTACGCCCCGAGCAAGCCACGCGCTTGCGTGAGGGCGTCGAACAACGGGTGGCGATCAGTGTGCTGAGCATCGGCGAGCAGATCGTGGTCAAGCCCGGAGAGCGCTTTGCGGTCGATGGCAAGGTACTGGAGGGCAACAGTCACGCCGATGAGGCGCTGATCAGTGGCGAGAGCCTGCCACAGGCCAAGGCCCCGGGTGACCAGGTGACTGCCGGGGCGATCAATGGCGAAGGCCGCCTGCTGATCGAAGCCACGGCCCTGGGTGCGGAAACCGTGCTATCGCGCATCATTCGCCTAGTCGAAGATGCCCAGACGGCCAAGGCGCCGATCCAGAAACTGGTGGACCGGGTCAGCCAGGTCTTCGTGCCGGTAGTGCTGCTGATCGCCCTGTTGACCCTGATCACCTGGCTAAGCCTCGGCGCCGGTATCGAGCAGGCACTGCTCAATGCCGTGGCCGTACTGGTGATCGCCTGCCCCTGCGCCCTCGGCCTGGCCACGCCCACGGCGATCATGGCCGGCACCGGTGTGGCCGCCCGCCACGGCATCCTGATCAAGGACGCCGAAGCCCTGGAGGTGGCCCATGGCGTCAGTGTGGTGGCCTTCGACAAGACCGGCACCCTGACCTCCGGCACGCCGCGGATTGCGCACCTGCACAGCGTCGAGATCGATGATCGCGAAGCGCTGCGCCTGGCCGGTACGCTGCAGCAAGGCAGCGAGCATCCCCTGGCCAAGGCGGTGCTGCTGGGCTGCCAGCAAGCGGGTGTTGCCCTCGCGACAGTCAATGCCAGCCAGGCCCTGGCCGGGCGAGGCATCGCCGGGCAGGTCGAAGGGCGCGTCCTGCAGCTCGGCAATCGACGCCTGCTGCAGGAAAGCGGCGCTGCCGAGCCGGCTGAACTGGCCGCTGCCGCCCATGCCTGGGAAGCCGAGGGGCGCACCTTATCCTGGCTGATCGAGCAGGGTGGCGCGCCGCGGGTGCTCGCCCTGTTCGCCTTTGGCGACACCTTGAAGGACGGCGCCCGTGCGACGATCAGCGAGCTCGGCAGGCGACATATCGCCAGCCACCTGATCAGCGGAGACAATCAGGGCAGTGCCAGGGCAGTTGCAAGCCAGTTGGGCATCGACTCGGTGCACGCTCAGGTACTACCGGCAGACAAGGCGCGTATCGTCAGCGAGCTGAAAGAAAATGGCGTGGTGGCCATGGTCGGTGACGGCATCAACGATGCCCCGGCCCTGGCCGCAGCGGATGTTGGCATCGCCATGGGCGGCGGCACCGACGTGGCCATGCAGGCCGCCGGCATCACCCTGATGCGCGGCGATCCGCGGCTGGTACCTGCCGCCCTGGATATCGCCCGGCGCACCTACGCGAAGATCCGCCAGAATCTGTTCTGGGCGTTCATCTACAACCTGGTGGGCATTCCCCTGGCGGCCTTCGGGCTGCTCGACCCGATGCTCGCCGGCGCCGCCATGGCACTGTCGAGCGTCAGCGTGGTGAGCAATGCCCTGTTGCTGAAAACCTGGCGCCCGCGCCCTATCGAGGAATAATGCGATGAATATCGGTCAGGCCGCCAAGCACACCGGGCTCAGCGCCAAGATGATCCGCTATTACGAAGCCATCGGCCTGCTGCCCAGCGCTGGGCGTAGCGAGAGCGGCTATCGCCAGTACGGCGAAGACGACCTTCAGCGCCTGCGCTTCATTCGCCGCGCCCGGGACCTGGGCTTTTCGCTCGCCGAATCGGGCCGGCTGCTTGCCCTCTGGCACGACCGCGAGCGCGCCAGCGCCGACGTGAAGGCCTTGGCGGTGGAACATATAGCGGCGCTCAATGGCAAGATCGCCGAGCTCGAAGCCCTGCGCGACACCCTGCAGACCCTCGTCGACCACTGCCAGGGCGACCACCGCCCCGACTGCCCGATCCTCGAGGATTTGCAGGCCGGCAGCGCTTGCTGTCAGCCGGCGTCGGCGCCCAGCGCCAGGCGCTGAAGGGCCGCACAATCGGTGACGAAATGATCGCTGAGTTCCGGCCAGGGGTTGTTGGGCAGATTGACCAGCACCGTGGCGGTACCAGCCGCACGACCACAGGCCAGGTCGTGGCGATGATCACCGACCATCACCATGTCCCGGGTTGCGACCTGCCAGCGGTCGGCCAGGTGCAGCAGGCCGCCGGGGTCCGGCTTGGGCGGCGCCTCGTCACGACCGAGAATGTCATCCGCGGCGAAGCAGTCTTCCAGCCCGATGGCTTGCAGGGTCAGCAGCGCCAACTCCCGGGCATTGCGGGTGAGGATGCCCAGGCGCAGACCGCGGGCATGCAGGCCACGCACCAGGGCAACGGCACCAGCGGCCGGGCGTGAGGCGATGGCCAGCTCACGCTCATGCTCCAGCAACCAGGCGTGCTTGGCCTTCGACACCTCGGGCGGCAAGGCGGCCAGGTGATGGAGGATGTCGTCTTCGGGCGGAATATCCAGCGCCACACGGATGGCGGCGAAATCGTGCACGGCAATGGTCAGGGTGCCGTCCATGTCGAAAACCCAATGGGTGTAGCGCTGCAGGCTCATCGCCCCTCCGGCAAGCGTGGAATCGAGGCCGCAGCATAACTGCTCGCTAGCGGATGATCACGACCCCGCACGCTTCAGCGCCAGTCCTCACGCAGGCGGATCAATCCCTCCTGGGCCACCGAGGCGACCAGCTGGCCCTGGCGGTTGAACACGCTGCCACGCGAGAAGCCGCGGGCATTGCCGGCCCAGGGGCTGTCCATGGCGTAGAGCAGCCAGTCGTCCATACGCAGGTTGCCGTGGAACCAGATGGAGTGATCGAGGCTGGCGACCTGCATGAACTTCTGCCACACCGACACCCCATGGGGCAGCATCGAGGTGGTCAGCAGGTTGAAATCCGAGGCGTAGCCCAGCAGATACTTGTGGATCGCCGGAATGTCCGGCAGCTCGCCGTCGGCACGGAACCACACGTACTTCACCGGCTCGCTGACCTGAGGCGCGAACGGGTTGTCGACGGTGACCGGGCGGATCTCGATGGGCTTGTCGAACAGCACTCGCTCGCGCACCCGCGGTGGCAGGGAGTCGGCCACCAGGCTGGCCAGTTCGGTTTCCGAGCGCAGGCCTTCGGGCCCCGGCACGTCAGGCATCTGCACCTGGTGATGGAAACCCTCCTCCTGATTCTGGAACGAGGCGCTGCAGGTAAAGATCGCCTTGCCCTTCTGCACCGCGGTTACCCGGCGCGTGCTGAAGCTGCCACCGTCACGCACCCGGTCGACCTGATAGACCACCGGCAAGGCGGCATCGCCCGGGCGCAGAAAGTAGCCGTGCAGCGAATGCACATGGCGGTCGGCCTCGACCGTCTGGGTGGCCGCCGACACGCACTGGCCAAGCACCTGACCACCAAAGAGCTGGCGAAAGCCCAGATCCTGGCTGACGCCCCGGAACAGGTTTTCCTCGATGGCCTCCAGGCTCAGCAGTGCCACCAACTCTTGCAGGACTTGACTCATAAGTGATCTCCACGGGCCCTGTTAGGGGCAATGCTGCGACCCGCGCGGGCTGCGCGGACGGTGAATGGTAATGCCTTTGCCGGCGCTCAGGAATCGCACGATGGCGAGGCATGCGACAGGCTCAGCCCCGCTTCGGCCATTTATCCCGGGGAATTTCGTACAGCACGTGCCGACACAGCGGATGCTCAGGCGCCAGCGCCGGGTGCTTGAACTCGCTGCTCGGCTGCATGCCGATCGCCTGCATCACCCGCTGCGACGGGGTGTTGGTCAGGGTGGTGAACGCTACCACCCGATCAAGCGCCAGCTGCGTGAAGGCAAACTCCAGCGAGGCCCGCGCCGCTTCCTGGGCAAGGCCCAGCCCCCAGAATGCCGGCGACAGGCGCCAGCCGATCTCCACTGCCGGCGTGAAGCTCGCTTCGAAGCCGACATGAGCCAGCCCGGTCATGCCGACGAAGCGCCCATCCTCGCGATGCCACAGCGACCAGAAGGTAAAGCCGTGCTGGGCGAAATGTTGCTGCAGGCGGGAGAGCAGTGCTCCGCTCTGCTCACGGTTCAACGGCGCCGGAAAATAGCGCATCACCAACGGGTCCGCGCACAACGCGGCCAGCTCGTCCAGATCCTCGTCACGCCAGCCGCGCAGGTGCAGGCGCGGCGTCTGCAGCTCGGCCCCATCCCCTTCGCTTCTCATGCATACTCCCTCAGGTTGACCCGATGACCGCCATTGTATGCCCCTGCCGCTGATCTACCACGACGACTACAGCCCGCCATTTCCCGACGGCCATCGCTTCCCGATGGAAAAATTCCGCCTGCTGCGCGACCACCTGGTGGCCTGCGAGCTGGTCCGGGATGAGGACTTGCTGCGCCCGGCTATCTGCCCAGCCGACATTCTCGCCCTCTGTCACTGCCCCGCCTATATCGAGCGCTACCTGAGCGGCGAGCTGAGCCATGAAGACCAACGCCGCCTCGGCCTGCCATGGAGCCCGGCGTTGGCACAGCGCACCGTACGTGCGGTCGGCGGCTCGCTACTGGCCACCGAACAGGCCCTGCAGCACGGCCTGGCCTGCCACCTGGCCGGCGGCACTCACCACGCCCATTACGATCACCCGGCGGGCTTCTGCATCTTCAACGATCTGGCAGTGATCGCCCGCTACCTGCTGGAAAGCGGCAAGGCGCGCTGTGTGTTGATCTTCGATTGCGACGTGCACCAGGGCGACGGCACCGCGCGGCTGCTCGAACAGGTGGATAACGCGGTCACCGTCTCCCTGCACTGCGAGCAGAACTACCCGGCGCGCAAGGCCAGCAGCGACTGGGACATCCCCCTGCCGCGCGGCATGGGCGATGCCGATTACCTCAAGGTGGTCGACGACACACTCAATTACCTGCTGCCGCTCTACCAGCCGGACATCGTGCTCTACGACGCCGGCGTCGACGTGCACAAGGACGATGCCCTGGGCTACCTGCAACTCACCGACGCCGGCGTCGCCGCCCGCGACGAAGCCGTGCTGCAGCATTGCCTGGGCCGCGATATTCCCGTGGTCGGGGTGATCGGCGGCGGCTACAGCAAGGACCGCCATGCCCTGGCCCGCCGCCACGGCATTCTTCATCACAGCGCCGCACGGGTATGGCAGCAGCGAGGGCTCGGGTAGACTTCGCCCTTTGCCCAGCCGACGCCGCCATGACCGATTTCTCTCCGCCCACCGCCCACTCGGTCGCCATCATCGGCGGCGGCCCCGCCGGCCTGATGGCCGCCGAAACCCTGGCGCTCGCCGGCGTGCGGGTCGACCTCTACGACGCCATGCCTTCGCTGGGCCGCAAGTTTCTGCTGGCCGGCGTCGGCGGCATGAACATCACCCATTCCGAGCCTTACCCGGCCTTCGTCGCCCGCTACAACGAACGCCAAGGGCAGATCGACAGGCTGCTGCAAGGCTTCGATGCCGATGCCCTGCGCGAGTGGATCCACGGCCTGGGCATCGATACTTTCGTTGGCACTTCGGGTCGGGTGTTCCCCACCGACATGAAAGCCGCGCCGCTGCTGCGCGCCTGGCTCAAGCGCCTGCGCGAGGCGGGCGTGCAACTGCATACCCGGCATCGCTGGCTGGGCTGGAACGACGACGGCAGCCTGCGCATGGCCAGCCAGGACGCTGAGCGCGCGGTGCACGCCGATGCCGTGCTGCTGGCCCTGGGTGGCGGCAGTTGGCCGCGGCTCGGTTCCGACGGCAGCTGGGTGGCGCACCTACAACAGGCTGGCGTGCCGGTGGCGCCGCTGCAACCGAGCAACTGCGGATTCGATGTGGCCGCCTGGAGCCCGTTGCTGCGGGAAAAATTCGCCGGTGCACCGCTGAAGAACGTGGCGTTGGCTTTGCCGGATGAAGCACCGAGACCGGGGGAGTTCGTGCTCACCGCTACCGGCATCGAAGGCAGCCTGGTGTACGCCTTGTCCGCCGGGATTCGCCAGCGCATCAATAGCGACGGCAGCTGCACGGTGCACCTCGACCTGCTGCCGCAGCGCAGCGAAGACGCCTTGATCAAGGCCCTGAGCAAGCCCCGCGGTTCGCACTCCATGGCCAAGCATCTGCATCGCCAGGCCGGGCTGGACGGTGTGAAGGCGGCGCTGCTGCGTGAGCTCACGCCTGCCGAGCAGTTCGCCGATCCCCAGCGCCTCGCCGCCGCCATAAAGGCGCTGCCGATCACGCTGCGCCAAGCGCGCCCGCTGGCTGAGGCGATCAGCAGCGCCGGTGGCGTACCCTTCGAAGCTCTCGACGACAACCTGATGCTCAGCGCCCTGCCCGGCATTTTCTGCGCCGGCGAAATGCTCGACTGGGAGGCGCCCACCGGCGGCTACCTGCTCACCGCCTGTTTCGCCAGCGGCCGCGTGGCCGGCCAGGGCATGCTGCGCTGGCTGCAGGCCAGAACCCGTTAATCCAAGGAAAAGGAAACCCCATGCTCACCAGCTTGCAACTCAAGACCTTCATCCCGGCCAGGGACTACCCGCTCAGCCAGGCCTTCTACACCGCCCTGGGCTTCAAGGCGGCCTGGCAGACGGATGAGATGAGCTATTTCAGCCACGGCGAGCACTGCGCCTTTCTGCTGCAGAATTTCTACGTGAAGGAGCAGGCGGAGAATTTCGTCATGCACCTGATGGTCGATGACGTGCAAGCTTGGTGGGCCCATGTGCAGGCGGAGAACATCGCCGAGCGCTTCGGCGTGCGTACCATCGCCCCCGAAGACCAGCCATGGGGCATTCGCGAGTTCATCGTCTTCGACCCCAGCGGGGTGCTGTGGAAGATCGGCCAGGAAATCTGAGCCCCGCCTCCTGCGCCGCTCTTGCTAGCGCCCGCCTTTCGGCTTGCCGCCAAAACTCGGCACCTTGCGGATGGCCTTGACCGCCGGCGCGGCCGGCTCGTCGCTTTCCATCCAGCGGCCCAGGCCTCCGGCCTTGCCGCCACCGACCACCTTGGGCTTTTTCGGTTTCTTCGGTTTCTTCACCACCAGGCCGCCGGCGACCGTCTGCGGTACGCGGTGATCGGGGATGAAGTCCGGTTCGTCGACACGCTGCAGGATCTGCTGGATCAGCGCCTCGATGGCCGACAGCAGTTGCACCTCGTCGGCGCAGACCAGCGACACCGCCTGGCCCGTGGCGCCGGCACGGCCGGTACGGCCGATACGGTGCACGTAGTCTTCGGCGACGATGGGCAGGTCGAAATTGACCACCAGCGGCAGGTCGTCGATATCCAGGCCGCGGGCAGCCACGTCGGTGGCGACCAGCACATCGACCTCACCGGCCTTGAAGCGCTGCAGGGCACGCAGGCGGGTCGGCTGTGGTTTATCGCCGTGGATCGCGTCGGCCTTGATACCGGCGGCTAGCAAAACCTCCTCCAGCTCATCGACGCCCTTGCGAGTTTTCACGAACACCAGCGCTTGCGACCACTTCCTGCTGCGGTACAGGTGCAGGAACAGCTCGGCCTTGCGCTTCTTGTCGACCGGAATCAGCCACTGCTTGACCGATTTGGCGGCGGCATTGCGCGGGCTGACCTCGATGCTCAGCGGGTCGCGCAGCATCTCGCCGGCCAGGGTACGGATGGCCTCGGAAAAGGTCGCGGAGAACAGCAGGGTCTGACGCTTCTTCGGCAAGGCGGCGAACAGGTCATCCAGCTCGCGGGCAAAGCCCAGGTCGAGCATGCGGTCGGCCTCGTCGAGCACCAGCACCTGCAACTGGGAAAACTTCACCGCGTTCTGGCGGTACAGGTCGAGCAGCCGGCCGGGGGTAGCGACCAGCACGTCGAGGCCCTTGCGCAGCTTCATCATCTGCGGGTTGATGCTCACCCCGCCGTACACCGCATAGCTGCGCAGCGGCAGAAACTGCGAGTAGGTCTGCACGCTCTGCTGCACCTGCTCGGCCAGCTCGCGGGTCGGCACCAGTACCAGGGCACGCACCGAATTGCTGGCTACCACCGGGCCTTCCATCATCAGGCGCTGCAGGATCGGCAACGTGAAGGCGGCGGTCTTGCCGGTGCCGGTCTGCGCCGCGGCCATGATGTCGCGGCCCTTGATGATCGGGCCGATGGCCTGGGCCTGCACGGGCGTCGGGGTCTTGTACTCGAGGCCATCGAGGCAGCGCAGCAGGGGTTCGATCAGGCCGAGGGAAGAGAAGGTCATGGAGGGCAACGTGGTGGGCAATGGAGATGGCGCGCAGTTTAGCGCGTCCGGGGGGCTATCGCTCGGCCGTTGCAGCGCCAGGGATGTCCCCGTCCGGCGCAGCGACACCCGGGAACTGCAAACCTGGGTATCGCTGCGCTCAAGCCAGGCTACGCGGCAGCGAGCAGCGCACGCACCTTGGCGGCGGACATGCCCTGCAGCTGGCGCAGAAAATCGTGATCCACGGCGCTGCGCCCGTGCTGCTCGCGCAGCACCCTGCACAGGTGCAGGGTCAGGTTGGCGGCCATTTCCGCATCCGCCAGCGCCCGGTGCGCCTTGCCGGTATCGGGCAGGCGCGCCCAGCGGTTGAGGTTGCCGAGCTTGTGGCTCGGTGCCCCCGGCAGCAGACGGCGCGACAGCAGCAGCGAGCAGGCGAAGTGCTGCAACCGGGTGCGACCGATCAGGCCCAGCTCGGCGTCCCAGAACTTCTGGTCGAAGGCGGCGTTGTGCGCCAGCATCGGAATATCGCCAACGAACTCGGCGACCTCGTGCATCACCTCGGCAGCCGGCGGCGCGCTGCGCACCATGGCATTGCTGATGCCGGTCAGCTGCTCGATGAAGGGCGGCACCCAGGCTCCGCTGTTCATCAGGCTCTGGTAGCGGGCGGTGATCTGCCCGCCCTCGATGATCACCACGCCGATCTCGGTGGCGCGCGCCTGCTGGGCCGGCGACATGCCGGTGGTTTCGAAGTCGATGACAGCGATGGGTTTCACGTAAAGCCTCAGTGTTTCAACAATAGATGGCCCTCGATGGGCACATAACGGCTGGCCGCGCGCACCAGTGACTGCGCGGTAAGCCCGGGAACGCCGTAGGCCACGGCCTCGACGCCATGGCGTTGGCGAATGCGTTCGAGCAATTGGTCGAAATCACCATCCCCCGAGGCCAGCACCACGCTGTCGACGTCTGCCGCAGCGTCCATCACGTCGATGGTAATGCCCACGTCCCAGTCGCCCTTGGCCGAGCCGTCGCTGCGCTGGATGTAGGGCTTGAGCTTCACGGTGAAGCCCAGGTTGCGCAGGATCTGCTGGAACTGCTGCTGCTTGGGATCACCGCGGTCGATGGCATAGGCGTAGGCCGCAACGATCTCGCCGCCCGCGGCCAGCTCGTTCCACAACGCCGTGTAGTTGAAGTGGCAGCCATAGGCCTGGCGCACGGTGTAGTAGAGATTCTGTACGTCGGCGAACACGGCAATTTTCTTCACCGGACATCCTCACAAGGGCTCGCGCGGGTTGCACGGCGGCCAGTATGCCAGCCCGGCCCCCTGTAGGTCGAAGGCAGCGCCACAGCGGCGACGAACGTCATCGCTGGTGGCGGGCCGGCCGCACTCGTATCATGGCAGCCTGTTTTTCTGGCTGCGACCGTTCATGAATCCCCTCGACGCCCTGCGTGACGCCTGGTTCTTCTTCCGGCAAAACCTGCTGCAGATCCTCCTGCTGTGCCTGCCCTTCCTGCTGCTCGAAGCCTTTCTGAGCCTGCAGCTCGAAAACCTGGTGGCGGCCGCCAAGGTGCCGCTTTATGAGGTGCTGCTCGGCCTGTTCTTCTACCCGCTGTACAGCGCGGCACTGATCCTGTTCATCGACGCCCGCAGCCGCGGCGAGCAGCCCGGCAAGGGCGCCCTGGTCACCATGAGCCTGGGCCTGTGGCCGCGTTTCGTGCTGCTGGCGGGCATCGGCACCCTGGCGATCATGCTCGGTATCTCGCTGTTCATCCTGCCGGGGCTGTGGCTGATGGTACGGCTGGTGTTCGCCGACTACCTGCTGGTGCTGCGCGGCCTTACGCCCCTGCAGGCACTGCATGAAAGCCTGCAACTGACCCACGGGCATTTCTGGCCGATCTTCACCTGCGTGATGCTGGTGATGGTGCCGCCCTGGCTGGCCGGTTTCTGGGCTGCCGATATCGCCAGCGAGCCGGCCGGGCGCCTGCTGCTGGACGTGCTGTTCGGCCTCTGCCAGCTGTTCACCACGGTGGTGGTGTTCCGCCTGTATATGCTGCGTGCGGGCGACAACACCACGCGGCTGCCGTAACCTTCGGCTCCTTTACTGCATTCCACATCGAGACCAGCCCGTGGCAAGAAAATCGCGCAGAGAACTGGCCAAAGACCGCGGCGACCTCGGCGATCTACCGGTGACGGTCAAGGATGTGGCGTTCAAGGCCGGCGTATCACCGATCACCGTGTCGCGCGCCATCCAGCGCCCGGAGCTGGTCAGTGACGCCACCCGCGAGCACGTGCTGGCAGTGGTGCGCGCCATGGGCTACGTGCCCAACCTGATGGCGGGCGCCCTGGCCACCAGCAAGAGTCGCCTGGTGGCCATCGTGCTGCCGACCATCGCCAACTCGATCTACGCCAGCGTGGTACAGGCGATCATGGATCGTCTTGCCGAGGCCGGCTACCACACCCTGGTCGGGCCCAGCGGCTACACCCCCGAACATGAAGAAGCCCTGCTGGCCGCCATTCTCGGCAGGCGCCCCGACGGCATCGTGCTGACCGGCACCTTCCATACCCAGGCCAGCCGCGAGCGGTTGGCCTGGGCGGGCATCCCGGTGGTCGAAGCCTGGGACCTGAGCGATGACGGCCTGGATATGCAGGTGGGTTTTTCCCACGAACAGGTCGGCATCGCCGTGGCCGAGCACTTCTTCGCCAAGGGCTACCGCCGCTGGGCGGTGATTGGCGTCGACGATCCACGCGCACTGCGCC
This sequence comes from Pseudomonas sp. URMO17WK12:I2, assembly GCF_003253735.1. GTDB lineage: Bacteria > Pseudomonadota > Gammaproteobacteria > Pseudomonadales > Pseudomonadaceae > Aquipseudomonas. Next base: position 30,268 of record NZ_QKYW01000007.1, read on the forward strand.
GCTGTAATGCGGTGATCCAGCGTCTCGATACGCTCGGTGCGGATGCCGTGACGGTGCAGACGCTGCCGTTGCCGGCGACCTGGGAGGTCGGCCGCAAGGGCCTGGCCAACCTGCTCGATACCGGCGAGCAACCCGACTTCATCTTCTGCAGCTCGGACACCGTCGCCCTCGGCGTGCTGGCCGAAGCCGCCACCCGCGGCCTGAACGTGCCGGACGATCTCGCCGTACTGGGCTTTGGCGACACCCTCAATGGCCAGTTCGCCAACCCGGCGCTGTCCACGGTCAGCGTCAATGCCACCGAGATGGGCCTCCAGGTCGCCGAAGCGCTGCTGCGCCGTTTCGATGGGCAAAAGGCCGAGGCGAGTGTGGATACCGGGTTTTCCATTATCGAGCGTGGCAGCACTGCTCGATCCTGAATCCTGCAATCTAATTGTGGGAGCGGGCCATGCCCGCGAATGCCTTACGCCCCTTCATACCCCATTGATGGTTGCACCTACGCGGCCCGCCCCATCCCAAGGACTGCAACTTGGATCGTGGGAGCGCGCCATGCCCGCGAAGCCGTCGCGCGCATGGCGCGCTCCCACATGAGTTACAAGACTGCTGAATGCGTTGAGCCGCACCCGCAACCATTACGCCTTAAACTTCCGCTTGAATGATAACGTTATCTGATTATGATGATAACGTTATCTTTCAATACTGCCGGTAAGCAGCCAGACCAACCCCAATGCCTTCAACGGCACAGGAACCACGCGATGAACAATAACAACACCCATGCAGGTACCCCGCTTATCACAGCACTCGAGGTCATCCCGGTGGCCGGCCATGACAGCCTGCTGCTCAACCTCAGCGGCGGCCATGCGCCCTTCTTCACCCGTAACCTGCTGATCCTGCGCGACAACGCCGGCCACGTCGGCGTTGGTGAAGTGCCGGGCGGCGAAGCCATCCGCCAGACCCTGGAAGACGCCCGTCAGCTGCTGGTCGGCCAGCCCATTGGCCATTATCAAAAGCTGCTCGGCCAGGTACGCCAGGCCTTCGCCGACCGCGATTCCGGCGGCCGTGGCCTGCAGACCTTCGACCTGCGCATCACCATCCACGCCGTCACCGCCGTCGAGGCCGCCCTGCTCGACCTGCTCGGCCAGTACCTGGACGTGCCGGTCGCCGCCCTGCTCGGCGAAGGCCAGCAGCGTGATGCCGTGGAGATGCTCGGTTACCTGTTCTACGTCGGTGATCGCAAGAAAACCGACCTACCCTATCGCCAGGAAGCCGATGCCGACAACGCCTGGTTCCAGGTGCGTAACGAAGAAGCGCTGGACGCCCAGGGCGTGGTGCGCCTTGCCGAAGCCGCCTATGAGCGTTACGGCTTCAAGGATTTCAAACTCAAGGGCGGCGTGCTGCGCGGCGACGAGGAAATCGAAGCGGTCACCGCCCTGGCCGAGCGCTTTCCGGACGCACGCATCACCCTCGACCCGAATGGCGCCTGGTCGCTGCAGGAAGCCATCCGCCTGTGCCGCGACCAGCACCATGTGCTCGCCTATGCCGAAGATCCCTGTGGCGCCGAGAACGGCTATTCCGGCCGCGAGGTGATGGCCGAATTCCGCCGTGCCACCGGCCTGCCGACCGCCACCAACATGATCGCCACCGACTGGCGGCAGATGGGCCATGCGATCCAGCTGCAATCGGTGGACATTCCCCTGGCCGACCCACACTTCTGGACCATGCAGGGGTCGGTACGCGTGGCACAGATGTGCAACGACTGGGGCCTGACCTGGGGCTCGCACTCGAACAACCACTTCGATGTCTCCCTGGCCATGTTCACCCATGTCGCAGCGGCCGCGCCGGGCAAGGTCACCGCCATCGACACCCACTGGATCTGGCAGGACGGCCAGCACCTGACCAAGGAGCCGCTGCGTATCGAAGGCGGCCTGGTGCAGGTGCCGAAAAAACCGGGCCTCGGTGTGGAGCTGGATATGGACGCCGTGGCCAGGGCTCACGAATGCTACAAGGGCATGGGCCTGGGCGCGCGCAACGACGCGGTGGCCATGCAGTACCTGATCAGCGGCTGGACCTTCGATAACAAGAAGCCCTGCCTGGTGCGCTGAGCAGAAAATGCATCGCGCTCAGATGGTGGGCTAAAGCGGATCGCCGCCCGGCCCACCCTACGGCTGGATGCCAAACTTCATGGGAGGGCGCCATGCGCCCGGTTCGCGGGCATGGACTAGGCGTCCCCACCCGCTCCCACAGACTTACCCGGCTGGCCGTATCCTGGCCTTGCCACTCGCAACCGAAAGCGCCTGCACACATACCACCACCCTTCCCACGACAGCGAATCCACAGGCTGTGGGAGGGCGCCATGCGCCCGATTAGCGGGCATGGACTAGCCGTCCCCACCCGCTCCCACAGACTTACCCGGCTTCACCGCTCGCAACCGAAAGCGCCTGCACACATACCACTACCCTTCCCACGACAGCGAATCCGCACGCTGTGGGAGGGCGCCATGCGCCCGAATCGCGGGCACGGACTAGGCGTCCCCGCCCGCTCCCGCAGTTAGGTGCCCGGGCCATATGCCAGGTTCGCTATTCCTGGCCACCGGGGCAGCCTAGCTGTGATTCAACTGTGCCTTGAGACGGTCGCGGAAGCTCTGGATCAGTGGTTCGCGTGAGCGGCCGCGGCGCAGCGCCAGGGTAAAGGGCGCCTGGTAGCCGAAGGTGGTGGGCAGCAGCACTTTCAGGCGCTTCTGCTCCGCCCATTGCTGGGCGTAATGCTCGGGCAGATAGCCGATATAGGCGCCGGACAGCACCAGAATCAGCTGCGCCTCCATCGACTCCACCGTCGCCGCGCTGTGCTTGAAGCCGTGGCGCGCCAGCTCGGCCTGGCTCCAGTAGCCGCGGCCAACCATGCGCTGCTGGGTGATCACCTCCGCCGGAATCTGCCGCTGGGTATACAGCGGATGCCGGTCGCTGCAGTACAGCCAGTGCTGCTCGCGGTACAGCGCCTGGTAGATCAGGCCGTTGGTACGCACCGAGAAAGCGCCGATGGCCAGGTCCAGGCGATTTTCCAGCACGCCCAGTTGCAACTCGGCCGGGCTGAGCACCGCCAGGTGCAGGTGCACGGCTGGGTGTTCCTCACTGTAGGCGCCGATCACCTCGGCCAGCGGCAGGGCCGGGTCGCTGACGGTGGAGTCCAGCACACCCAGGTTCAGGGTGCCGCGCAGCTCGCCCTTGAGCGCCGCCGAATAACGCTCGAAGCCTTCCAGCTCGGCCAGCAGCCGCAGGGCTTCCTGGTGGAACAGCTCGCCCTTGCTGGTCAGGCTGAAACCACCGCGCCCGCGGTGGCAGAGCACGAAGCCAAGCTGCGCCTCCAGCTGGCTCATATAGGTGCTGATCGCCGAAGTGGACAGGTTCAGCTCCTGCTGCGCGGCGGCGAAACCCTGGTGGCGCACGACGCAGGCGAACAGGCGCAGCAACTTGAGATCAGGCATCGATTCTCCGTTTCACAGACAGTGACATTGACGAACCGGACACATGCTAAAGCCTGACGTTTAGTTTAGAAATTTCTGAACTGATTATTTACCGTGCAGGATTCTTCCCGGCGCCAACCCTCACCAGAATCGGGCCACGACAACCACAAGAACTGCGAGGCCCCCGTGGAAAACTCCCTCCACCAGCCGCTGGGCGGCAATGAAATGCCCCGTTTCGGCGGCATCGCCACCATGCTGCGTCTGCCCCATGTGCAGACGCCCGAAGCGCTGGGCAAACTCGATGCCGCGTTTATCGGCATCCCCCTCGACATCGGTACTTCACTGCGCTCCGGTACCCGCTTCGGGCCACGGCAGATCCGCGCCGAATCGGTGATGATCCGCCCCTACAACATGGCCACCGGTGCCGCGCCCTTCGACTCCCTGAACGTGGCCGACATCGGCGATGTGGCGATCAACACCTTCAACCTGCTCGACGCCGTGCGCATCATCGAAGCCCATTACGACCGCGTGCTCGAACACGGCATCATCCCGCTGACTCTCGGCGGCGATCACACCCTGACCCTGCCGATCCTGCGTGCCATGCACAAGAAGTACGGCAAGGTCGGCCTGGTGCATATCGATGCCCACGCCGACGTCAACGACCACATGTTCGGCGAGAAGATCGCCCACGGCACCACCTTCCGCCGCGCCCAGGAGGAAGGCCTGCTCGACAGCCAGCGCGTGGTGCAGATCGGCCTGCGTGCCCAGGGCTACACCGCCGACGATTTCAACTGGAGCCGCCGCCAGGGCTTTCGCGTGGTGCAGGCCGAAGAGTGCTGGCACAAATCCCTCGCCCCGCTGATGGAAGAGGTACGCGCCAAGGTCGACGGCGGCCCGGTGTACCTGTCCTTCGACATCGACGGCATCGACCCGGCCTGGGCGCCCGGCACCGGCACCCCGGAAGTCGGCGGCCTGACCACCATCCAGGCGCTGGAGATCATCCGCGGCTGCCAGGGCCTGAATCTGATCGGCTGCGACCTGGTCGAGGTGTCGCCGCCCTACGACACCACCGGCAACACCTCGCTGCTCGGCGCCAACCTGCTCTACGAAATGCTCTGCGTGCTGCCGGGCGTTGTACGCAGGTAGACCAGCTGTCCACCTCGTAACCCACAAGGCGTTACCTCACCGAACAACCCGAGCGGGCCACAGAAGCCCGCCGTGACGCATTACCCGTTCGCGGGACATGGAGCGCGCTTCGCTCCGCGCGGCTTTGCCGCACTGCCCAAGCACCACTACCCGACGGCTGTCGGGGGTGAATAACAAGGTCGGCGCCATGGCGCCAGCCTGACAAGAATCGTGACAGGCGCTGGAGAAACACATGATCCTGGATATATCCGTAGTGCTGATTTACGCCGCCGGCATGCTGCTGCTCGGCTGGTATGGCATGCGCCGCGCGCGCAGCCAGGAAGATTACCTGGTAGCCGGTCGCAACCTCGGCCCGGCCTTCTACATGGGCACCATGGCCGCTACCGTGCTTGGCGGCGCGGCCACCGTCGGCACCGTGCGCCTGGGCTACGTGCACGGCATTTCCGGGTTGTGGCTGTGCGCCGCCCTGGGTGCCGGCATCATCGTGCTCAACCTGTTCCTGGCCAAGCCGCTGCTCAAGCTGCGCATCTTCACCGTCACCCAGATCCTCGAGCGGCGCTACACCCCGGCGGCGCGCCAGGCCAGCGCGGTGGTGATGTTCGCCTATGCGCTGATGATCGCCGTAGTGTCCGTGCTAGCCAGCGGCACCGTGCTGCAGGTGCTCTTCGACCTGCCCTTCTGGGCCGCCACCCTGCTGGCCGGCGGTGTGGTGGTGGTGTATTCGAGCATCGGCGGCATGTGGTCGCTGACCCTGACGGACATCGTGCAGTTCGCGATCAAGACGGTCGGCCTGATGTTCGTGCTGCTGCCGATCTGCCTGTACCGCGTCGGTGGCTGGGACGCCCTGGCGGCCAAATTACCGAGCACCGCCTTCAGCCTGACCACCATCGGCTACGACACCATCCTTACCTACTTCCTGATCTACTTCTTCGGCATCCTCATCGGCCAGGACATCTGGCAGCGCGTGTTCACCGCCCGCAGCGAACGCGTGGCCCGGGTGGCCGGCAGCCTGGCCGGGGTGTATTGCGTAATCTACGGGCTGGTCGGCGCACTGATCGGCATGTGCGCCAAGGTGCTGCTGCCTGACCTGGCCAATGCCAACAACGCCTTCGCCTCGATCGTGCAGAGCGCGTTGCCCGATGGCATTCGCGGTCTGGTGATCGCCGCCGCCCTGGCCGCGATGATGTCCACCGCCAGCGCCGGCCTGCTCGCTGCCGCCACCACGGTAACCGAAGACCTGCTGCCCAAGCTGCGCGGCGGTCGCCCATCCAGCCTGGGCACGGCACGGCTGTTCACCCTGCTCACCGGCCTGCTGGTACTGGCGATCTCCCTGGTGGTCAGTGACGTGATCGGCGCCCTGACCCTGGCCTACAACCTGCTGGTGGGCGGCATCCTGATCCCCATCCTCGGCGCCATCTACTGGAAACGCGCCACCACCAGCGGCGCCATCGCCAGCATGGCCCTGGGCTGCAGCACGGCCCTGGCGTTCATGCTCAAGGATGGCCTGGAAGCCAATACGCCGATCTATTACAGCCTGGCGGTCGGCCTGCTGGCCTTCGTTGTCGGCAGCCTGCTGACCCGCCCCCAGGCGCGTGCCGCCAGCCTCGCCTGAGCCCCCACCGGTGCCGGCGCTGCTGCCGGCACCTCCAGAGCCATCACCTAGGAGCCAGCATGACCACCTGCGGTGAATTTCTCGTCAAGCAACTGCACGCCTGGGGCGTCGACACCGTGTTCGGCATTCCCGGCGTGCACACCATCGAGCTGTACCGCGGCCTGCCGGGCAGCGGCATCCGCCATGTCACTCCGCGCCACGAGCAGGGCGCCGGCTTCATGGCCGACGGCTATGCACGGGTGAGCGGCAAGCCCGGCGTGTGCTTCATCATCACCGGGCCGGGGATGACCAATATCGCCACTGCCATGGGTCAGGCCTACGCCGATTCGATCCCGATGTTGGTGATCTCCAGCGTCAATGAGCGCGAGCGCCTGGGCCGCGGTAACGGCTACCTGCACGAGTTGCCGGACCAGCGCGCCCTGGTGGCCGGGGTCGCTGCCTTCAGCCATACGCTGATGAGCGTCGACGAATTGCCCGAGGTGCTGGCCCGCGCCTTCGCGGTATTCGATGGGCAGCGGCCACGGCCGGTGCACATCGAGCTGCCGCTGGACGTGATCACCGCGGCGGCCGACCACCTGAACGTGCAACCCCGGCTGATCGCCCCGCGCCCTGCTCCGCCAGCCGGGTTGATCCAGCAGGCGGTGCAGCGTCTGCGCCAGGCCCAGCGCCCATTGCTGCTGATCGGTGGCGGCTGCGTCGCCCAGGCCGAGGCGGTGCGCCGCCTGGCCGAGACGCTGGATGCGCCGACCGCGCTGACCATCAACGCCAAGGGCCTGCTGCCGGCAGCGCATCCGCTGCTGATTGGCAGTAACCAGTCGCTGCCGCCGGTACGCAGATTGGCGCTGGACGCCGACCTGGTGCTGGCCATCGGCACCGAGCTGGGCGAGACCGATTACGACGTGGTGTTCGACGGCAACTTCCGCCTCGGCGGCGAGTTGATCCGCATCGATATCGACGCCGCGCAGCTGCAGCGCAATCACCAGCCGGTATTGGCCATTCACAGCGACGCCGGGCTGGCCATCGAGGCGCTGCTGGAGCAACTGCCGCAACGCATCTGCGCTGGGCAGAGCCGGGGCGCCGAGCGGGCCAGCGGGGTTCGCCAGCAACTGGCCGAAGAGTTCAGTGGCTGGGCCCACTATCGCCAGCTGTTCGACTGCATCCTCGAGGCGCTGCCCGAGGCGCGCTTCGTCGGCGACTCGACGCAGACCGTATACAGCGGCAACCACCTGGTCGAACTGGACGGCCCGCGGCGCTGGTTCAACGCCTCCACCGGCTACGGCACCTTGGGCTATGGCCTGCCGGCGGCGATTGGCGCCCGGCTGGCCGAACCGACGCGCCCGGTGATCAGCCTGATGGGCGACGGCGGCATCCAGTTCACCCTGCCGGAACTGGCCAGCGCCGTGGAAGCACGGGTCGGCATCATCGTGCTGCTGTGGAACAACCAGGGCTACGGCGAGATCAAGCGCTACATGCAGCGCCGCGACATCACCCCGCTGGGCGTGGACATCTACACGCCGGATTTCCTGACCATCGCCCGCGGCTTCGGCTGCCTGGCCGAACGCGCCCGCGACCACGGGCACCTGCAAAGCCTGCTGCGCGAGGCGCCGAGCGACCGACCGCTGCTGATCGAGCTGGCCGAAGCACCACCGTTCGCACCCTGAAAACGCGGCAGCGCCCCGGCGCAGGCCACTACTTGCGCGGTTTCGCCCGCGCCGTGGGCTCGGCGATCAGCGGGTCGTCGGGCCAGTAGTGTTTCGGGTAGCGGCCCTTCAGATCCTTCTTCACTTCGGCGTAGGTGGTGCGCCAGAAGTTGGCCAGGTCCTGGGTCACCTGCACCGGGCGCCGCGCCGGCGACAACAAGTGCAGCAGCACCTGTTGCCGGCCATTGGCGATGCGCGGTGTTTCGGCCAGGCCGAACAGCTCCTGCAGGCGCACCGCCAATACCGGCGGGTGCTCGCTGTAATCCAGGCCGATGCGCGAGCCGGACGGCACCGCAATGCTGCGCGGCGCCCATTCGTCCAGGCGCTGGGGCAGCGGCCAGGGCAACAGGGTTTGCAGCATGGACGGCAGGTCGAGGTTGCCGAAGTGGCTGAGCCGGGTGACCTTGCCCAGGTAAGGCGCCAGCCAGGTTTCCAGGCTGGCCAGCAACGCGGCATCGGATACATCGGGCCATTCGCTGGCTGCCTGGCTTTGCAGATCGAGCCCACGCAGCAACATCACCCGCGCCTGCCACTGGCGCAGCTCCGGCGTCCATGGCAGCAGCGCCAGGCCTTTGCGCCGCACCAGGCCGAGCAGCGCGGTGGTGCGCGCCTCGGCATCCAGCCCCGGCAGTGCCTCGCTGCTGAGCACCAGATCACCGACCTTGCGTTGCCGCTCGGCACGCAGCACGCCTTCGCGTTCGTCCCACTCGAGCAGATCCTGGCTGCTGACCTGCTCGGCCAGCTCCGAGTCGAACAACGCCGGCTCCAGTTCGGCTGCGAGGTAGATGCGCTCTTCACGCTGGCCCTGGCGGCTGCCCAGGTCGGCGACCACCAGCCAGGCGTGCTTCATCAGCGCATCGGCCTCGGCGAACTGCGCGGCGCGGCCATTGGCCAGGCGGTATTCGGCGCCGCCTTCGCGGCGCTGACGGGCGATGCGATCCGGGTAGGCGAAGGCCAGCAGTGCGCCCAGCCAACGACCGTGCTCGGGATCACTCACCGGCTCGCTGACCGATACCCGGCGCAAGTAACCCTGGAACTGCCTGGCCAGCTGCCTGGCGCGCTGTACGCCGCCATTGGCGCCGCGCGCCGCCCGGCTCTCACCCGACAGCAGCGCCAGGCGGCTGTGCAGATCGGCGCCACCGCCACGCTGGATGTCGCGCTCGCCCAGCAGGGCCGCCAGGTCACAGGCCAGCTCACCGAGGCCCAGGGCCTGCCCGCGCAGCAGCAGGTGGGCGATACGCGGATGGGCCGGCAGCTCGGCCATGGCCTGGCCGTGAGCAGTCAGTACACCGCGCTCGTCGAGCGCGCCAAGGCGTTGCAGCAGGTCGCGTGCCTGGGCATAGGCCGCGGCAGGCGGCGGGTCGAGCCAGACCAGCTCGTCCACCTCGACGCCCCAGCGCGCCAATTGCAGTGCCAGGCCCGCCAGGTCGGCCTGAAGAATCTCCGCCGCGGAATAGGCAGGCAATTGTTCGTGCTGCGCCTGGGACCATAGCCGGTAGCACGCACCCGGCTGCAGGCGTCCGGCCCGGCCGGCGCGCTGGGTGGCCGAGGCGCGGGAAACGCGCGCGGTATCCAGGCGCGTCATGCCGCTGCCCGGGTCGAAACGCGGCACGCGCGCCAGGCCGGCGTCGACCACCACGCGCACGCCATCGATGGTCAGGCTGGTCTCGGCGATGTTGGTGGCCAGCACCACCTTGCGCAGCCCGGCCGGCGCCGGCTCGATGGCCGCGCGCTGGGCCGACAGCTCCAGCTCGCCATGCAGCGGGCAGACGCGCACGTCGTTGCGCCCGGCCAGGACCTCCTCCAGTTGCTCGGCCACCCGGCGAATCTCCGCCTGGCCGGGCAAAAACACCAGCAGGCTGCCCGGCTCGTCGTCCAGTGCCTGCACAACGGTTTGCAGCACCCGCGGCTCCAACCACTCGCCGGCCTGCCACGGCGCGCCCCAGCGAATATCCACCGGGAACATGCGTCCTTCGCTGCGCAGCACCGGCGCGTCATCGAGCAGCCCGGCCAGGCGCTCGCCTTCCAGCGTGGCGGACATCAACAGCACCTTGAGCGGCGCCTCACCACTGTCGGCGCCGCGAAACATCGCCCGACCGTTGAGGGTCAGCGCCAGGGCCAGGTCGGCATCCAGGCTGCGTTCATGGAATTCGTCGAAGATCACCAACCCCACACCGTCCAGCGCCGGGTCGTCCTGCAGGCGCCGGGCGAGGATGCCCTCGGTGACCACCTCGATGCGCGTGTTCGGCCCCACTTTGCTGTCCAGGCGAATGCGATAGCCCACCGTCTCGCCGACCTTTTCACCCAGCTCACTGGCCAGCCGCTCGGCGGCGGCGCGGGCGGCCAGGCGCCGCGGCTCGAGCATGATGATGCGCTGCCCGGCCAGCCACGGCTGGTCGAGCACGGCCAACGGCACGCGGGTGGTCTTGCCGGCCCCGGGTGGCGCTTCGAGCACCACTTCATCTCGGGCAGCGAGGGCGCGGCAGAGGTCGGGCAGCAGGGAATCGATCGGCAGGGTATTCATCGAAGCTCCATCATCGGCCGGCGATTATACGGCGAACCGCCTCTGCGCTTCGCCGGTCAGATGGCATCGAACGCTGCGTATTCGCAGCGCCACAGCAGCTTTGCAATCAACGCCTTGCTATAGTGGCGTCCACTTTTCCTGGAGGTGCTCGATGCGCACGAAATCCCGCGTTATCGGCGGCGTTCTCGCCGTCACATTGGTCACTCAACTGTCTGCCTGCGGCACCATCTTCTTTCCCGATCGCCGCGGCCAGATCGAAGGCCGTATCGACCCCCTCGTCGCCGGCCTGAACGCCATCGGCATTCTCTTCTACGTGATCCCGGGCCTGATCGCCTTTGGCGTCGACTTCGCCACCGGTGCCATCTACCTGCCCGGCGGCCTCAACGCCCAGGTCGACCCGCAGTCGCTGAAGAACGTGGTGGACGCGGACGGCAAGGTCGACACCGCCAAGCTCAAGGCACTGATCGAAACCCAGACCGGCCATAACCTGCCGCTCGACGACCCGCGCCTGATCCAGCACAGCGGCAGCACCGAGCAACTGGCAGCCTATGGCCTGCGTCCTGCGGCCTGATTGACCCGCGCAGCCCGTCAGCGATGATGGGCTCGCCCCTGCCGCACGCCATGGATCGCCCATGACCCTCGACCGCCAGCACGCCCGCCTGATGCGCCAGGCCACCGCCGCCGCACTCTGCGTGGCGCTGACCCTGGTGCTGTGCAAGGCCGTCGCCTGGTGGGCCAGCGGTTCGGTCAGCCTGCTCGCCGGCCTGACCGATTCGCTGCTCGACAGCGCCGCCTCGCTGCTCAACCTGATCGCCGTGAACATCGCCCTGCGCCCCGCCGATGACGATCACCGTTACGGCCATGGCAAGGCCGAGGCAATGGCCGGGCTGGGTCAGGCGCTGTTCATCGCTGCCAGCGCCATCCTGGTCGCCGTGCAGGGTTTCGAGCGCCTGCGCCAGCCAGAGCCGCTGACCGCCCAGGCCCTGGGTATCGCGGTGATGCTGCTGTCCATGGCGCTGACCGTCGCCCTGCTGCTGTTCCAGCATCACGTGGTGCGCAAGACCGGCTCCACGGCGATTCATGCCGACTCCCTGCACTACCGCTCCGACCTGCTGCTCAACGGTGGCATCCTCCTCGCCCTGCTGCTCGCCTACCTGGGCTGGCAGCAGGGCGATGCGTTATTCGCCATCGGCATCGCCGCCTACATCCTGTGGAGCGCCTTCAGCATCGCCCGCCAGTCGACCAGCGTGCTGATGGATCAGGAACTGGCCCCCGATGTCAGCACACGCATGAGCGAGCTGGCCTGCGCGGTGCCCGGCGTCGTCGGCATCCACGACCTGCGCACGCGCCTCTCCGGTACCCGCTGGTTCGTGCAGCTACACGTCGATCTGCCCGGCAGCCTCAGCCTCACCGAAGCCCATGCCCTGTGCGAGCAGGTGGAAGATGCCATCCGCGGCGAATTCGCCCAGGCCGAAGTGCTGGTGCATGCCGACCCGGTCGACGCCGCACCGTTTTGAGGCAGGCGATACGCCACTAGAAAAACACTGAACCGTCATCGCGAAAGGCCAGTCAGCTTCTGTAAGCCCAAATGACTTGGGTTGGTCGCTCCCGGCTCTCCTCACCCTCACCCAGGGCGGCACCGGGGCTCAATTCGTGATGAGAGGATTACCACATGAAGCGCGTATCCATGTTCGTCATTGCCGCCGTTCTGGCTGCACCCGCATTCGCAGCCGATGACCTGTGCACCGTCAACCTGCAGAAACTCGACAACGCCGTGGCTACCAAGACCACCCTGCCGGAGCCGCTCAAACAGCAGGTTACCGACGCCAAGAAGAAAGCCACCGACGCCAAGGCAGCCGGCGACCTGAAAGCCTGCGGCACCTACGCCCAGGAAGCCCTGCAGCTGCTGGACGCCCCAGGTGACGACGGCAGCGGTGCCACCCGCTGATAACCTGTAGGGCCGGCCTTGATGCCGGCCTGATTGCAGCGTGCAGCGTACGTCCGGGTCGACGCCACGAACCCTTTGACGTACACTGCAGGTCTTGCAGTTTCGGGGCCGATTAGGATTCGACGCCGGTAGCGAAGCTCGAGGTGCATGCCGACTTGGTAACAGAAGTCGTAAATCCACTGTTGCAACTTTCTATAGTTGCCAATGACGAAAACTACGAGGGCTACGCTCTCGCTGCGTAAGCGGCGCGACTAGTCCTTCTGGTAGCTTCGGCTCCAGCGATCACTAGAGGATGCCTGTAAACTCGAAGTGATTGTCATGCAGAACAGGATCGCCGCGTAGTACGTTGTGGACGAAGTGGCTAAAACTTACACAACTCGCCCAAAGCACCCTGCCCGTCGGGCGGCTGAGGGTTAACTCAATAGACACGGCTAAGCATGTAGTACCGACAGTGGAGAACTGGCGGACGGGGGTTCAAATCCCCCCGGCTCCACCAAACCAGAACCCCTGATTTTCCTAGCGAAAGTCAGGGGTTTTTCTTTGCGTGTCGAAAAATTGTCGAAGTGTATTTGCGATTTTAGGCTTATGAACCATGATGATCGCTGATCTCTTCAAATCTGCTCGAGGACAGAAGCACGTTGAAGATTGATGTTGAAAACCTCAGATTTGTCGGCGTTGATCGTTACTACGCAGATGGCGCAAGGGCGCTTATCACAGAAGCCCTGGTAAACGACCCCAAGGACATACTTGAGCTGACAAACCTCATTCTTGAACTGAGGCCCGAGGATCGCCTGGATCCCGAGCTCAGGTATTTGAAACACCTGGCGATCAATGCCTTGAGCAGATCAGAAATTCGCTAATGCCCAAGTCGTCAGGAAAAGGACGAACCGAAGCGCAGTGCATCTTGCAGGTGGTCGGGGGCCAAATGAGCGTAGCGCATGGTCATCGCCAGTCTCGAACGTCCCATGCTGCGCTGCAGCAAAAAACGAGGTTATCGCCGTTCTGGATGAAGAATGGTGCAGTGCGCGCTGCCTGCCCCTCGTAGCTGAAACTCGTCCGGGTCAAGGCGCTGCGGTACGCTGTAATGACCGCGTTCGGCGGACCATGCTAGTGCCGTTAACCCTCACAAAAGGATTTCCATGAGAGCGTTTCTGATAGCTGGCCTGGCTGTCGCCGTGAGTGCCTGCGGCAACATTGCCAATATGCGTGCTTACTCCACGGCTTATGTAGAACCGGTAGCAGGTGATACTGCACGCCTGCGCGTCGTCACCAATGGCATGGTACGTGGCGTGCCGGGTCGCGACTGCATTGACTGGCGTGTCCCTGGGGGCGGGGTGATGGCCGTGGCCCAGTCCGGCTTTGCCGATCAGAATAATGGCCGCAGCCTGGGCATGCCCGAGAGAGGCCGCGTGGTAGAAGGGCCAGGGCTGGCGCGCACCGAGCTGAAGGTGCCGGCGGGCAAGCCTTTGGCCATGAATTTCCAGAGCACCGGCTACGTTTCCGGTGGCTATTCCTATAGCTGCCAGCAAACCTTTCGCTTCACTCCGCAGGCGGGCCAGGATTATGAGTTGATCCTGCTGGACAGTGGGATGTGCGCGATCGGGTTGCAGCGCCTCATTCCTGCTGGCAAAGCAGAGAATCAGCCTGTTGAGAAGGCAGGTCTCTGTAGTGCACTGGACGCTTTTTGATTCAGCGAATAGCGTGCTGAAGCGCCCTGAATAAAAACCACGCCTGGCGTGGTTTTTTTTGGCCGTTCGAATCAGGTGGTGGCCTTAGTCTGTAGCGGCGCGCCACCGTGGTTGACCCGCGTTTTGGCGCCGAAGAAGGCCACACTGAGAAAGTTCAGCGCGCTGATCCGCTCAAGTACCACCTTGAACGCCACCGGCAGCAACAGCCCCAGCACCATGCTGACGGTGAAGACCAGCCAGGCCTCGTGCACCTGCAGCTTGTTCAGCACGATGCGCGCACCCGCCGTGCCGAAGACGTGGAACAGGTAGATCTCGAAGGAGAAGTAACCCAGCCAGGCCAGCGGTTTGAAATAGAAGCGCCGCGCGATCAACAGGCTGATGGCGGCCAGGCCCAAAGCGGTGCCGACCACGGCCTGGTCGCTCTCGTCGAGCTCGACCAGTGCGAACAGATAGGCCTGGTCGATGCCCGTCAGGATCGCCAACGCTACGGCCATGGTGATCACGCTGCTGCGGGTGATCAGTCTCTCGCTGAAGCGGTAGAGCCCCAGGCCCAGCAGGAAAAACGGGAACAGCTCTACTGCCCTGTCGAGGCTGAACAGGTTCGGAAAACTCTCCGACGCGAAGGACGCCGCCAATGCCACCGCGAACACCAGGCCATAATTGCGCAGGCTCAGCAGCAGGCCGGCTTTCTCCAGCAGGGAGATCACCACGAAGATGCAGAAGATCGCCTGCAGGAACCAGAAGTGCGCGTAGCTGAACAAGTAGATGCTGAAAATATCGGTCAATTGCGGCTTGTCGTTGGTGTTGGGGACGACCATCTGCAGGACGAAGAACAGCGTCGAGACCGTCAATAGCGGTATGCCGATGCGTTTGAACTTGCCTCCGTAGAAGCGCGAGAGATCACTGCCGGTGTGCAACGGACGCAGTGCATAGACATAGCCGGAGATGGCGGTGAACAGCGGCATGCGGATGTAAACGAGGGAGTCGTAGAGGTAGCGCAGCACGGAGTCGTCGGGCACCTTCATGCCCAGGTCGGACGAACTGCCGATGACATGGCCCGCTACCATCAGGAACAGTGCCAGTCCGCGAATCGTCTCTATTCGCAGATCTTTTACGGGCGTGGTGTTGGTCATGCTGAGTCCTCTGTACTAGCTAAGCGAGACAGCGTTTCCACGGATATGGGGAACGGATGCTGGCGGATCAGGCCATCTGAGCCCGGTGAGCTTCGACTAGTTCATTGGCCGCCTTGCGATAGCGCCGCTAAATGGGGGAGCAGAAGCGCCTGGTGGTGAGCCCCGCGAACCCGGTTACGCTCCTTTGCGCGGGTCGTTACCCTATGGGAGCTCGCCCTGCCGGCGTTTCGCGCGCATGGCGCGCTCCCACAAATGCCCGAATGCCGGGTAACCTCGCCCCGAAGACAGCGGACTCAGATGCCACGCAATCCGTGTTCTCTTCAATTGCCTTTTTGAATAGCGGACGGTCACGCCTATGGGCAAGCCAAGCGTCGAGCGGGATTCTTCCGTGTATTGCCCCACCGCCTGGCACGTTACCCATTGGGGCGACGATGCGTTCTGCCGGGGCGCCTACAGCACTCTCCTGCCTGGTGGCAGTCAGGGCCATCGCCGGGCGTTGGGCGAATGCCTGGGCGGGCGGTTGGTAATCGCCGGTGAGGCCTGCAACCCTCAGGCGCCGGCAATGACCCATGGCGCCTGGGACGACGGTATCCGCGCTGCCGAGCTTGCGATCCGGCACAACGCCCGGCGCGTCATCGTGATTGGAGCAGGATGTGCCGGTATAGCGGCTGCCCGCCATCTACACGGCCACGGTGTCGACTGTCTCGTCGTCGAGGCACGGAACCGAATCGGTGGTCGCACCCACAGCCTGCAACTGGGTTCGGTGACCCTCGACGTCGGCGCCGCCTGGTTGCAGCAGTTCGCCGACAACACGCTGGCCCGTGAGTCTGAGCGGCTTGGCATTCGTGTTCTGAAGACCGACTTCGGTCAACCGCTTTCTGCCGCCAGCGACGGGCCGCTACACGGCATCGACGCGGCCTGGCAGGCACTGCGTCATGGCATTGACCGCCGCATGCCCTTGGCCGACGGTGTCGCGCGCTACCTGGCTGGCCTGCCACCAGGGCAAGCGCGGATAACCCGTTATGCCATCGAGGCCAACCTGATCAGCGAAGCCTGTCTTGCGCTCGAACAGCTTTCCGTGGAGTCACTCGATGAGCAAGGCGTCGGCAATGATGATCGTTTCCTACCTGGCGGTTACAGTCAGCTCATCGAGCACCTGGCTGCGGGCCTGAACGTTCGCCTGGGCCAGCCCGTCTCGCTGATCGACTGGAGAGACGGCGAACTGCGCATCAACGACGAGCGGGGCGATTTCTGCATCTGCACGGTGCCGCTGGGTGTTCTCAAAACGCTGGATTTCGTTCCTGAGCTGCCTCAGCGCCAGCGCGATGCCATGGCTCACCTCGGAATGGGCAATCTGGAGAAGGTCGTGCTGCAGTTCGACCAGCGCTGGTGGCCACGCTCGCCGACTGGCTACCTGCGCTGGTACGACACCCCGGTGAACTGGCTCGAATGGCTGGACCTGACCGATGCACTCGGCAAACCCACCATTGCCGGGCTGATCGCGGGAGATGCCGTGCAGCGACAGTTCGCTGGCCGTACCGACGAGGAGATCGCCTTCGCAGCGCGGGATGCCTTGAGAGCCTGGGCATCGGCCGTTGAGGCAGGTGGTTGATCTGAAGATTGTCCATGTGCTGCCGGAGAGGGGCAGATTCATTTATCAGTGCTCGCCCCTACCTATTCACCCGCGTCAGTAGAGGCCTTGATACGAAAGGCCAACTGCCGGCCTTGGGTTATAAAACCAGCCTCCAGCCTGCCCTCTCACAACACTTCCATTTTCCCGAAAGTCAGCTTCAGAAACCCGGAATTTACAGCCCTCCAGCGCGCGCCCAATACTCAGCCGGCCCGCGCTGGCATGGGCTTAGCCCGCGGCGCCAAGGCCTCCAGATAAGCGCATAACAACAAGAGGCGCCCTATGAACACGCCGAGCAATGCCGGACGCGAGCTGCCCCGGCTCGAAGTTCGCTCGATCGATTACGTGCCGCGTGAAGAACGCCATGGAAAGATCTGGCACCAGGGGCCGTTCTGGTTCACTGGCAACTTCGTTTTCCTGACCATGATGGTCGGCTTCACCGGCCCGAGCATGGGGCTCGGCCTGCTGTGGAGCATGCTCGCGGTGGCGCTCGGTGCCTGTTTCGGCACCATCTTCATGGCGCTGCATGCCAACCAGGGGCCGAAGATGGGCCTGCCGCAGATGATCCAGTCGCGGGCGCAGTTCGGCAGCCGCGGCGCCATCGTGCCGTTCGCGGCGACGGTGTTCGTGTATATCGGTTTTATCGTGTTCGGGGTGATTCTGGTCACCCAGGCCCTGCAGCTGGTGCTGCCCGGCACCAAGGCGTTCTGGTACCCGGCGCTGGTGGTGCTGTCGATCATCGTCGCGGTGGTGGGTTATGACCTGCTGCATTTCGTGCAGCGCTGGCTCACCTATGTGCTGATCGCCACCTTCGCGGTGGTCACGGTGATGGCCGTTACCGCCCTGCCCGAGGCTTCGGCCGTGACGGTGGCCGCCACGCCGCATTGGGACACCACCGCGTTTCTGGTGCAGCTGTCCCTCGCCGCCGGCTACAACATCAGCTATTCGGTGTACGTGTCCGACTACTCGCGCTACCTGCCCGAGGATGCACCGAGCGGCAGGTTGATCTTCTGGACCTACCTGGGCGCGGCCGGCTCGGCGGTGTGGCTGATGTCGCTGGGGGCGGTGCTCGCCACCTACCTGCCGGGCGCCGATGGCATCGTCGCCCTGGTGACCACCGGCAACCATTTCTTCCCGGGTTTTGGCGTGTTCGTGGTGCTGGTCGGCGCCGCTGCGCAACTGTCGGTGACGGGCGTGAACTGCTACGGCGCGATGCTCACCGGCATCAGCGCGGTGGATGGTTTCCGCCCGGTACGCCCGACCCTTGGCCTGCGCGTGGCCGGGCTGACGCTGGTGGGCGTGACCTCGATCATCGTCTCGCTGTCGCTGCCCGAGGCGTACATGAGCAGCTTCAACGGCTTCGTGCTGCTGATGCTGTACTTCCTGATCCCGTGGACGGCGGTGAACCTGGTCGACTTCTATGGGGTGCGCAAGGGCCAGTATTCGATAGGCGAGATCTTCAACCCGCAGGGTATCTATGGCCGCTGGGCGTGGCAGGGCATCCTCTCCTACGCCGCCGCCTTCATCTGCATGATCCCGTTCTTCTCGCTGCCCTTCTATGTCGGCCCGGTCGCCGAGGCACTGGGCGGTGCGGACGTGGCGTTCATTCCCGGCCTGCTGATGGGCGGCGGCCTCTACTACCTGCTGGCCTTGACCGGCAGCAAGCGACCTTGCGCCGCGCCGAATCACCTCTAGCCCACTGCAGTCTTCCGCAAACCTACCCCTGAGGGCGGCCGGGCCGCCCTCGCTCACCCGCGTTTCAGGTGCATGCCCATGAACAACAAGACCGTCGCCCTTATCCAACAGCCCCCGGCTGTGCTCGACACCGCGCAATCGCTGGAACGCGCCGTGGCGCATATCACCGAGGCCGCCGCCCGCGGTGCGCAGCTGGTGGTGTTTCCGGAAACCTGGCTGAGCGGCTACCCGGCCTGGGTGTTCGGCATGGCCGGCTGGGACGACGCCCACGCCAAGCACTGGTACCAGCGGCTGCTCGCCGAGAGCCCGGTGCTCGGCGCCCACGACGATATGAACGACGGCCTGGCGCCGATGCGTGCCGCCGCCCGCGAGCACGAGGTGTGCGTGGTGGTGGGCATCAACGAGCGGGCGCGCCCGCAGAGTGGTTCGCTGTTCAACTCGCTGGTGACCATCGGCGATGACGGTTGCCTGCTCAACGTGCACCGCAAACTCACGCCGACCCACACCGAGCGCAACGTCTGGGCCAATGGCGATGCCGCCGGCCTGCGCGTGGTCGATACCCCGGTCGGCCGCGTCGGCGGGCTGATCTGCTGGGAGCACTGGCACCCGCTGGCCCGCCAGGCGCTGCATGCCCAGGATGAGCAGATCCACGTCGCCGTATGGCCGGACATGCCGGAGATGCACCACATCGCCGCCCGCTCCTATGCCTTCGAGGGACGCTGTTTCGTGCTCTGTGCCGGCCAGTACCTGACCACCGCCGACCTGCCCGCCGACCTGCTGGATGCCTATCGCCAGGGCGCCGGCGCCGAGCAATCGGTCGATGGCGTGCTGTTCGCCGGCGGCTCGGGCGTGGTCGGCCCGGACGGCCAATGGGTTGCGCCGCCGCTGGTGGGCGAGGCCGGCATCGTGCTGGCGACCCTCGACCTGGACTGCGTGGATGCCCAGCGCCACGACCTGGATGTGGCCGGCCACTACCTGCGCCCGGACGTGTTCGAGCTGCACGTCGACCGCCGCCCGCGCAGCGGCATCGCACTGCGCGACAAGTGACCCATCAACGGCGCTGACGATCCCCGCCAGCGCCGCCCCATTGCATTTTTCGAAGACTCATCATGAACGACGTACTGCTCGCCACTGCCCTGTTGTCTCTCGCCCTTGGCGCCCTCTCCGGCTTCGCCGTGCTCACCTGCGTCGACTACCCGGAAAAGGCCCGGGCGCTGGGCGTGATCAACCCGATGCGCATTCGCCAGGCCCATATCGACTGGATCGTGATGGGTACGGTGATGGTCTCCACCGCCCTCGCCGTACCGGACATGCCGGGCTGGATCTACGCACTGGTAATGTTCGGCGGCGTGATCAACCCGCTGACCTTCGTGCCCATGGCCTTCTCGAAGACCGTGGACACGACCCAGGCGTTTCGCCTGGTGTCGCTGGCCTCCTTCACCTCCCTAAGTCTGGGCTTGGTGCTGGCGGCAGGGCACTTCATCAGCACCCATTTCTAACCTGCCGCACCGGGCCATCGGCAGCTGCCATAATCGGCGGGCGTTGAACACAGACCCAATGGGCGGACGACACCATGCTGGCCAACCTCTCGGATATCGATCTGAAAATGCTGCGCATCTTTTGCTCGATCGTCGAGGCGGGCGGCTTTACCGCTGCCCAGGTGCCGCTCAATACCAGCCTGCCGCGCCTGAGCGTGACGGTACGGGATCTGGAAACCCGCCTCGGTTACACCCTGTGCCGGCGCGGCAAGGGCGGCTTCCAGCTGACCGAGCAAGGCGCCCAGGTGTACGCCGCCGCCCAGGAGCTGTACGCCGACATGGAGCGCTTCCGCCAGCGCCTGGTGCTGCTCAATGCCCACCACCCGGAGACCCTGCGGGTCGGCAGCCTCGACAACCTGATCACCCTGCAACCGGCGCCACTGCCCTATGCCCTCGGCAAGCTGCGCGAGGCGATCCCGGACACCCGCCTGGTGCTGCAGGTGCTCACCGCCGAAGGGCTGGAACAGGCGGTGATCAATGGCGACCTGGACCTGGCCATCGGCGTGTTCGACCACCAGCTCTCGGGGCTGCATTACCTGACGCTGTTCGACGAAGAGCAGAACCTCTATTGCGGTCAGGGCCACCCGATGTTCGGGCGCGCCGACAGCACGCTCAGCGATGCCGATATCTTCACCGCCCAGTATGTCGACCGCGGCCTGGTAGTGGAAAACCGCAAGCCGTTCACCTTTCCGTTCAACAGCGTGTCCAGCGCCTTGTCGACCGAGGCCGTCGCCTCGCTGGTCGCCTCCGGCCACTTCATCGGT
The DNA here is from genome assembly GCF_003253735.1 of Pseudomonas sp. URMO17WK12:I2. Taxonomy (GTDB): domain Bacteria; phylum Pseudomonadota; class Gammaproteobacteria; order Pseudomonadales; family Pseudomonadaceae; genus Aquipseudomonas. The sequence continues at coordinate 51,103 of NZ_QKYW01000007.1, forward strand.
TACCTGCCGACCCACTATGCCGAGGTGCTGGTGGCGCGTGGCGTGCTGCGGCCGATCTGGCCGGCGCGCTTCGCCTATCAGGCGACCTGCCACTGCATCACCCGCCAGGGCGCCTCGTACAGCCGGTCGATGGAGGTTTTCATCTCTGCACTGCGCGCAGCAGCCGCCCTGGCCTCACACGCCTAGCTCCACCCGCAGCAGCGCAGTGCTATTCACTCTTCGCTAGACGATACAACATAACATTACTATATTACCCGCCCCCATTTTTCTCATTGGGCAGCGCGGCGACGCCCTGCCCTCGTCGAAACTCGCCAAGGACCTGCCCATGCATTCCAGGAACCGCCCTCGCCTCTCGCTGCTCGCCGGCGCCTTCGCCGCCTGGCTGACCCTGACATCCGCCCATGTCGCCGCCGAAGACCGCGTGTTCGACGTGGTCGCGCCGTTCGAGATCGGCGGGCTGGACCCGGCGATTTCCGGGTTTATCTTCCAGCGCATGCAGATCACCGAAACCCTGCTCGAAGCCGATGCCAAGGGCCAGCCACTGCCCGCCCTGGCCGAGCGCTGGAGCGTGGCGGACGACGGCAAGCAGTGGACCCTGGCGATCCGCCAGGGCGTGAAGTTCCACGACGGCAGTGACCTCACCGCCGCTGTCGCCGCCCATGCCCTGGAGGCGGCGCGCAAGAAGCCCGGCATGCTGCGTGATGCGCCGATCACCGCGATCAGCGCGAATGGCAATGACGTGGTGATCACCCTCAGCAAACCCTTCAAGCCACTGGCGGCGCTGCTGGCTCACTCGTCCACCAACATCCTCGCCAGCGCAGCTTACGATGCCGATGACAACGTCAAACAGATCATCGCCACCGGCCCCTACCGGCTGACCCTGCTGGAGCCGCCGCAGCGCCTTGCCGCCGAGCGCTTCGACGGTTACTGGGGCGAAAAACCGAGCATTGGGAAGGCCACCTACCTGGGCGCCGGCCGCGGCGAAACCCGTTCGCTGATGGCCGAAAGCGGCGGCGCCGAACTGGTGTTCCAGCTCGACCCACCGAGCATCGCGCGCCTGCAGCGCAACCCTAAGGTGCAGGTGCTGATGGGCCCGGTGCCGCGCGTGCTGGTGCTGGCGGCGAATGCCGGTAGCGGTGCCACCGCGCCGGTGGAGGTGCGCCAGGCGCTGAGCCTGGCGATCAACCGCGAAGGCATTACCGCCGCCGTGCTGCGCGCCCCGGGCACCGGCGCGACGCAGATGTTCGCAAGCAGCGTGCCGGCCTGGCACGACGCCAGCCTGCCGCCATTGAAGTACGACCCGCAGGCGGCCCGCGAGCTGCTCGAGACCCAGGGCTGGACGCCAGGTGCCGACGGTATTCTGGAAAAGGACGGGCAGCGCCTGCAGCTCAAGCTGCTGACCTACTCCGATCGCCCGGAACTGCCACTGATCGCCACCGCCCTGCAGGCGCAGCTGCGCGAGGTGGGCGTGGACGTGGAGGTTGCGGTGACCAACGCCAGCGCGATCCCCGCGGCCCACAACGACGGCACCCTGCAACTGGCCCTGTACGGGCGCAACTACGCCCTGGTGCCCGACCCGCTGCTGACCCTGATGGCCGACTTCGGCAACGGCGGCGCCGAGTGGGGCCCGCTGGGCTGGAACAACCCGCAGTTCGAGCAGACCCTGAGCACACTGCTGGCCAGCGATGACCCGGCTGCGCAACAGCAACTGCGCAACAAGCTGATGGGGTTGGTACAGCAGGACCTGCCGCTGATTCCCATCGCCTGGTACCGCCAGTCCATCGCCGTGTCCAAACAGATCGAAGGCGCGGCCATCGATCCGTTCGAGCGCACCTTCGGCCTGAGCAACATGCGGTGGCGGCCATGATCCGGCTGCTGGGCTTTCGCCTGCTGCAGGCGGTGATGGTCGCCGTGCTGATCGGCGCGCTGACCTTTCTGCTGATGAGCCTGCTGCCCGGCGATGCGGCCTATCGCATCGCCGCCGGGCGCTACGGCTACGACATGGTCAACAGCGCCGCCGCCGAAGCGGTGCGTGCCGAGCTGGGCCTGGATCAGCCGGTGCTGTGGCGCTTCACCGCGTGGATCGGCGACCTGCTGACCCTCGACCTCGGTAACTCGCTGGTCACCGGCCGGCCGGTAATGGCCATGGTCGCCCACGAGCTGGGCAGTTCCGTACGCCTGGCGGTCGGTGCCGTGCTGCTGTCCTTCGTGATCGGCCCGCCGGTCGGAGTGATCGCCGGCTTGCGCCCGGGCGGCGTGCTGGACCGCGGCTTGCTGCTGCTCAGCACGGTCACCCGCGCCATCCCGCACTTCGTACTCGGGGTGATTCTGGTGCTGATCTTTTCGGTGTGGCTGATGGTGCTGCCATCGGCCGGCCATGGCAGCTTCATCCATACCATTCTGCCGACGCTGACCCTGGCGCTGGGTCTGGCGGCGGTGTCCTCCCGGGTCGCACGGGACGCCACCGTGGCGGTGGCGTCATCCGCCTACTTCGCCTTCGGGCGACTCAAGGGGCTGAGCGGTACCCAGGTATTCATGCGCCATGGCCTGCGCAATATCGGCGTACCGGTGGTGACCTATCTCGGGGTGCAGCTGGTGTACCTGATCGAAGGCGTGGTGGTGGTCGAGACCCTGTTCGCCTGGCCGGGCATCGGCCATGGCCTGGTGCACGCCATCGTCCAGCGCGACGTGCCCATGGTGCAGGGCACCGCATTGGCCATGGGGCTGATGTTCGTGCTGCTCAATACCGTGGTGGACCTGCTCAACCACCTGATCGACCCACGTCGGAGAAGCGCATGAGCCTGGAAACCGCCATCGCCGAAGCGGCGCCCGTACCGCGCGCGACCGTTCGTTTCATCGGCCTCGCCCTGCTCGCCGCGCTGGTCGCCTTCGCCGTCTGCGTGCCGCTGTTCTGGGGCGTGGATATCGCCAAACAGGACTACAGCGCGATTCTCGCCGGTATGAGCAGCGCCCACCCGCTGGGCACCGATCACCTGGGCCGCGACATGCTCGCCCGCCTGGCCGCTGCGGTGCGCCTGTCCCTGGGCCTGGCGCTGGTCAGCGTGGCCACCGCCGCCATTCCCGGCGTGCTGCTGGGCATCCTGGCGGCGTGGAAAGGCGGCTGGGCCGACAAGGGTCTGGGGCTGCTGGCCGAGATGTTCCTGGCCCTGCCCGGCCTGCTGCTGGTGCTGCTGATCGTGGCCATCTACCCCGGCTCGTTTCTCGCCCTGTACGGTGCGGTGGCGCTGGTGCTGTGGATCGAATACTTCCGCATGACCCGCGCCCTGGCGCGCACGGTGCTGGCCTCGCCGGCGGTAGCGGCCTCGCAGTTGCTCGGTTTCGGCCCGGCGTACATCATCCGGCGCCACCTGTGGCCGGAACTGGCACCCACGCTGATGACCATCGCCGCCTTTGGCGCTGCTGCAGCGATCATGGCCATCGCCGCTCTGGGCTTCGTCAGCGTGGGGGTCAAGCCGCCCACCGCCGAGCTGGGGCTGATGATCACCGAGCTGCTGCCGTACTTCGCCGAAGCACCATCGGTGATCGCCCTGCCGATCACGGTGATTTTCCTGATCGTTCTGTCACTGCTGCTGATTGCCGGGGGGCGCAAGCCATGAAACCACTGCTGAGCACCCGCGCCCTGGCCATCCGCACCGCCACGGCGCAACTGGTCGAACCGCTGTCCATTGATCTGTGGCCGGGCAAAGTGCTGACCATCATCGGCGAGACCGGCTCGGGCAAGAGCCTGTTCGCCCAGGGCATCGTCGGCAACCTGCCAGCGGGCCTCTCGGCCCACGGCGAGATCGAGCTGGCCGGCGGCCTGCGCGAACAAGGCCAGGCCAGCGGCCGGCGTGCCGCCTGGGGCCGCGAACTCGCCGTGCTGCCCCAGGAACCCTGGCTGAGCCTGGACCCGACCATGCGCGCCCTCGACCAGGTCGCGGAAACCTACCGCTACGTGGTCGGCAAAAGCGCCCAGGCCTCGCGCCAGCAAAGCCGCCAGGACCTGACGCAGCTGGGCATCGAGCAGGCCGAGGCGAAGTTTCCCTTCCAGCTCTCCGGCGGCATGGCCCAGCGCCTGGCCTTCGCCGCCACCCACGCCGGTGGCGCCAAGGTGCTGATCGCCGACGAGCCCACCAAGGGCCTCGACAGCGCACGTATCGGCGAAGTGATCGGCCTGCTGCAGGCGGGCATCGCCGATGGCGGCGCGCTGCTGATCATCACCCACGACATCGAGGTGGCACGCCGGCTCGGTGGCGAGGTGATGATCATGCTCAAGGGCCGGATCATCGAGAGCGGCAGTGCCGCGCAGGTGCTCGACGCGCCGACCCACGAATACACCCGCCGCCTGCTGATTGCCGACCCAGCGCGCTGGCCGCGCCATGAACCGTCGGTGCCGAGCGGCGAGCCGGTAGTGCAGGTGCGCGACCTGGCCGTGGAGCGCGGCGACCGCATGCTGTTCGAGGGTTTGACGTTCGACGCGCGCCCCGGCGAGGTGGTCGGCGTGACCGGCCCCTCGGGCTGCGGCAAGTCGACCCTGGGCGACGTCATCCTCGGTTTGATGCAGGCGCGCAGCGGTAGCGTGAGCAAGCAACGCAACGCGCCGCGCGTGGCCTTCCAGAAGCTCTATCAGGATCCGGTGGCGGCCTTCGCGCCAACGGTCACCTTGGGCCGCTGCCTGGATGACCTGGTGCGCCTGCATCGCCTCGATGCCAGCCGTATCGACGGGCTGCTGGCTCGCCTGCGTCTCGACCGCGGCCTGCTCGCCCGGTTGCCCGGCAACGTCTCCGGCGGTGAGCTGCAACGCTTTTCCCTGCTGCGCGTACTGCTGCTCGACCCGGTGTTCATCTTCGCCGACGAACCCAGCTCGCGCCTCGATCTGATCACCCAGCAGGAGATGATCGAGCTGCTGGTGGAAACCGCCCGGGAACGGCGTACCGCGGTGCTGCTGGTCAGCCACGACGAGGCGCTGATCGAGGCGGTAGCGGATCAGCGCATTCGCCTGGGGCACTGAGCGCGGCGTTCTGTACGACGCATTCAGCTGCGTGCAGAACCGTCGCCGGAGGCGAGCAGCTCGGCGATCCAGCGCACTTGCTGCTCCAGCTTTTCATCGGCCTGGCCCTGCCGAGCGCGGGCCAGGCCGGCCAGCGTCTGCTGTTTGAGGCGCAGCAGGCGCTGCCATTTGGCGACGAACACCGGGTCGCGCGTCTGCAGCAGCAGCGGACCGAAATACATTTCCCGTTCGCTATAGCGCGTCGGCTCGCCGGGCTCGGCGACGATGATTTCGTAGAAGAAGCGGTTTTCCTGCAACAGCTCCTCATGAAGGATGCGGTAGCCGTTGTCCATCAACCACTGGCGCAGCGGCTGCTCGCCACCGTTGGGTTGCAGGATCAACCGTTCGGTGCCGCCGAGGCGCGCCCTGTCGCGGGCGAGGATGTCGCGAATGGTCTCGCCGCCCATGCCGCAAAAGCTGATGGCAGTGATGCGGTCGGCGGGCTCGATGGCCGCCAAACCGTCGGCCAGGCGCACCGCGATGCGATCGCCCAGGTCATGCTCGCGAACGCTGCGTTCGACCGCGCGCAATGGTGTGAGCGCGACCTCGCCAGCCACCGCGGCGCTGATCAGGCCGCGGTTCATCAGCGCGACGAGCAGGTAGCCGTGGTCGGTGCCGATATCGGCCAGCCGCGCCCCATGCGGCACATGGGCGGCGACGCGCTCCAGGCGCGCGGATAATTGGCGTGGGTTCAACGGCGGCCTCGTGATCGGCTCGCGCACCAGGGCTTGGCCGCGCGGCGAGCGATTCTGTCGGGCAACGGCTGGCGAGGCAACCGCAAATGGCGCCGAGCGTGACGCGCTCAGCAGGCGCGCTGGCCGCCGATCAGGGCGCCCAGGCTGAGCGTGCCCACCTGTACACCTTCACAGGCGCGCGCCTCCTGCAGGCATTGCAGGCACAGCTGGGCATTGGCGCCGTGCGCGCACGACAGGTCCGCGGCGCCCTGATCGAGCAGGATGGCGCCCACCTTGCGCGAGCGCATGTCGGGCAGCAGCTCGCTGACCAGCGCGGCCAGGCTCAGGCTCAACTCGGCGGCTTCGGCGGCGTGAGCCGGCCCATTGCTGGAGTCCAGGCCGTAGTACATGGCGTCGATCGGCCCGACGCTGCTGCGGATCGAGCGGATCATCGCCCTGGCTTGCTCGGGACAGGACAGCTCGCCGGTAAAGGTGCGGGTGGCAATGCCTTCGCTTTCCAGCACGCAGGTCAGCGCCTGCACGCAATGCGCGTGATTGGCCACCAGCACCACGTCATAGCCCTGATTGCCGTACTGCCGAGCGGCCAGTGCACCCACGCTGTTCTGCGCCCCGAAGACAACGATAGTTCGATTCATGCCTCAACCCGCCCGAAAGTTGCGTGCACAGGCCCGGCGCTCCAGCAGCGCCTCGTGGGCGGCGGCCGCCTTGCCTCGACGGCCCCGTCGGCCGTTGCAGGCGATGGTCACCCGGCAACATTGCCTGAACATTGCGCCGCGGTTTTGCCGCCTCCGCTACTATGTGCCGCTCCGATAAACCGCGCGGTAATGCACCTTGCGAATCCTCCTCGTCGAAGATGACCTGCCCATGGCCCAGGCCCTGCAAGAGGCGCTGGGCCGGCATGGCTTGCTGGTCGATTGCGTGCACTCGCTGGCCGCCGCGGGGGCGGCCTTGCGCATGAACGTGCACGATCTGTTGATCCTCGACCGCGGCCTGCCCGATGGCGATGGCGTGGGTTTCATCGCCAGCGCCAGGCGCCTGTGCCCGGCGCTGCCCATCGTGCTGCTCACCGCCCGTGGCGAGATCGCCGAGCGGGTCGACGGCCTCGATGGCGGCGCCGACGATTACCTGGTCAAGCCGGTGGCCGTCGATGAACTGCTGGCCCGCGTGCGGGCGATTGCCCGGCGCCCGGCCACGCTGGTGCTGCCCACCGCGACGCTGGGTGCCCTGTCGTTCGATTTCAGCGCCCGCGAGGCCATCGTCGACGGCCAGGCGCTGCCATTGCCGCGGCGCCAGTTGCTGATCCTCGAGGCGCTGATCTACCGCCAGGGCCGCACGGTGCTGCGCGAGAACCTCCACGAAGCGGTGTATGGCCTGGCCGACGAGATCCAGTCCAACGCCCTGGATGCGCATGTCTCGAGGCTGCGCCGGGCACTCAAGGATGCCGACGCGGGGGTGGAGATCGCGGTGATCCGCGGCGTCGGCTACCTGATCAAGGAACACCGATGAGAAAAGCCCACAACCCGTCGCTGATCAGCCGGCTGCTGTGGTCGCTGTGCATCATGCAGGTGGTGGTGCTGATGGCGGCGATTGCCGGCACCCTGTATCACATCATCGACGACCAGTTCACCTTCATGGATGACGCGGTGATCGAGACACTGGAGGATTCCATCTCGGTGCAGCCCCCGGGGCTGGTCTTCGAGTCCAACGAGCCGTTGCGCCAGTTACAGGCGGCCAACCCCGGCCTGTGGGTGGTGATCACCGACGGTAACGGGCGCCGCAAGGAACTGGGCAGCGTGCCAGGCGAATACCGCGAGCTGGCGAATTACCTGCCGGTACTCGGCACCTCGCAGATACGCGCGCTACCGGAACATCGCCAGCTGACCACACGCATCGAGGTCAAGGAGATTCAGGGCCAGCGCGTGCATATCATGGTCGGCGGCGTGGCCGACCTGAGCTTCACCAGCCTGATCGTCCAGGCCACCGGACTGCTGAGCCCCTATTTCCTGACGCCGCTGCTGCTGTTCACCCTGCTGGCCACGCCCATCGTGGTGCTACGCGCCATGCGCGGGGTGCGCCGGTTGGCCAGCCGCGCCGCAGCGCTGGACATCTCGCAGCCCGATGCGCACCTGCCCGAGGACTCGGTGCCGCGGGAAATCCGCCCGCTGGTCAGTGCCTTCAACGCGGCCATGGAGCGTTCCAGCAAGGCCTATCACGCCCGTGACCGCTTCCTGCGTGACGCCGCCCATGAACTGCGCATGCCGATCGCCGTGCTGATGGCGCGCCTGGACGGCATGCCCGCGCACCCGATCAAACCCATGCTGCAGATCGACCTGGCGCGCCTAGCCACCGTGGCCGAGCAGTTGCTCGACCTGCAACGGCTACAGGCACCCAAGATGGAGTTCGCGCCGGTGGACCTGGTGGCCCTGGGCCGCGAGGTGATTTCCGACATCGCGCCGCTGGCCCTGGCGCGCTGCGACGACCTGGTGCTGGAGGCGCCCGAGCAGCCGGTATGGGTGATGGGCCAGGCCAGTGCCCTGAGCCGGGTGGTCACCAACCTGCTGCAGAATGCTCTGGTACATGGTGCCGGCATCGGCACCATCAGCCTGCGCATCGGCGCCGACGGCAGCATGGCAGTGGCCGACCAGGGCCCCGGCGTGGCGCGGGAAGATCGCGAGCAGATCTTCCAGCCTTTCTACCGCGGCAAGACCGAGCAGCCCGGCCATGGCCTGGGCCTGCACCTGGTGCGGGAAATAGTGCGGGCCCACGGCGGGCGAATCAGCGTCGAGGATGCTGCCGGTGGCGGCGCGGTGTTCCGGGTGCAGTTGCCCCTGTCGGTCTAGACGAACACTGCGCTCAGGTGCACGGCGTGGTCGCCGTGTGGCGGCTGGCCAGCGGCCGCAGCACACTGAGCAGGCCCAGCAGGGCGATGGCGGCGCCGACCCACAGTGGCGCACGCAGCCCGTAACCGGCTTCGATGGCCGCGCCGCCGGCCCAGCTGCCGAAGGCCAGCCCGGCGGTGATCACCGAGGTGTGCAGGGTGTTGACCAGGGCGCCCGGCTCGGCGGCCTTCATCACCCGCGCGACCATCGCCGGGTTGAGCGCCACGCCGGTCAGGCCGATGGCGATGAAGCAGCTCAGGTTGAGCCATAGGTTGTCGCCGGCCAGGGCGAAGACGCTCATCACCAGCACCATCATGGCCAGCCCAAGGCCCACCACGCTGATCGTATGGCTGTCGGCGACGCGGCCGACCAGCATGTTGCCGATCAGGTTGGCCACGCCGTAGAGCGCCAGCATCGGCGCCACCTGACCAGGCGCCAGGCCGACCTCTTCGATCAGGATCGGCGTGCAATAACTGAAGGCGGCGAAGGTGGCCCCGATGATCAGCCCACTGGTCAGGTAGGCGCCCCACAAGCGGCGGGTACGCAGGGTTCTGAGCTGCTCGGCGAGCCGGGTTTGGCCACCGGCCTCGCCCTTGGGCAAGCGCATGGCGGCCAACAGGGTGCACGCCAGGGCCAGGCCGACCACTGCCCAGGAGCTGGCACGCCAGCCGTAGTGATGCTCGATCCAGGCGGTCATCGGCACGCCGGCCACCGGCGAGAGCATCAGCCCGGCGAGCACCACCGACACCGCACGGCCGCGTTCCTGATGCGACACCATCGCCGCGCACAGGGTCATGCACAGGCCGATGCAGGCCGCGCTGGACACGCCCATGATGACGCGCGCCAAGGCCAGTACCGGGTAGCTGGTGGCCGCCGCAGCCAGAGCGCCGGCCAGCACGTACACCGCCAGCAAGCCGACCAGCGCCGGCTTGCTGCCGATGCCACGCGACAGCAGCAGCACGGTTACCGGCGGGCCGCCCAGGGCCATGCCCAGGGCGTAGAAGGCGATCAGGTTACCGACCTCACCCAGGCTCACCGAGAACGCGTCGGCCAGGGCCGGCATCATGCCGGCGACCATGAATTCGGCAGTGACCAGCGAGAAGATCGTCGCACCCAGCAAGTAGATGGTGAACGGCAGTTTGGGACGAGCGGACATGGGCGACCTTGAATCGGAAAAAACGGGTCGCCACCCTATGCATTCAGGCGGTGAGGGTCAAATGATCATGGTGCATAACGCTCATGCCCAGCGGCAATGGGGGCGAGTTAGACGCCTGTTCGCCATCTCGCGCAGTCATCCGGTGCCCACCCGGGGTTATCCCATTTCGGCACAAGTTAATCTTATTAATCATTAAGCAGTTTTACGGAACGGAAATTGCCTTATTGTGGGGACACCGCATCGAACCGCAGTAGAGGTTTCGAAAATGCACAGCCCTGTCGTTAGCCCGCCCGATTTGCCCCTCTCTGCCCTGCCCTCGGCGATCAGTTACCGGCGCTCCCACGACGTCGAAGAGCATGCGCACCTGTCCGGCTGGCAGCTGCGTTATGACCAGCTCAGCGCCGGGCGCTTCAGCGGAGAAATACTCGAGCTGCAGCTCGACGGCATGCAGCTGATTCGCGACCGCGCCAACCAGGCGATGCTCAAACAGGCGGCCACCTGGCCCGGGGCGATTGTCTTCGCCATGCCGATGCGCTGCGTCAACCCACACCTGCACTGCGGCGGCCACTCGATTCACGCGCCCAGCCTGCTGATCGGCCGCGGCGCTCAGTTGCCGGAGCTGCGCGTGCACGGTGACCTGGACGCGGTGTGCATCGCCATCGACGAGCAGTCGCTGCAGCGCACCCTGCACCAGCAGCAGCGCGAGCTCGACCTGACGCGCCTGTCCCGCTGTTACCAACTGCTCGGCCAGGCCGACCAGCAGCAACTGATCAGCCTGTTCGGCAGCGTGCTCGACAGGCAGGCCCCCGGCGCCACGCTGCTCGACCACGGCACCATCCGCGGCGCCATCCGCGATGCGGTGGTCATGCACCTGCTGGAACTGATCGACAGCGAAGACGATCACTCGCTGTCGCCCAGCGCGCGTCGCCGCATGGTCGACCGCGCGCGGGAATACGCGCTCGCCCACCCGGAGCGGCCCATCAACATTCTCGAGCTGTGCAACCAGATCGGCGCCAGCCGCCGCAAGCTGCAGTACTGCTTTCAGGAAGCGCTGGGCATCAACCCGGTGGCCTACCTGCGCACCATCCGCCTGAACGCGGTACACCGCCAGTTGCGCCACGCCACAGCCGGCGACACGGTGCAGAGCATCGCCGCCAACTGGGGCTTCTGGCACCTGAGCCGCTTCGCCAGCGACTACCGCCAGCTGTTCGGCTGCAAGCCGTCGGAGACCTTGCGTCAGGCCCGCCAACACTGTGCTGAAAACGGATAACGGCCGACGCTGAAGCGGCCCTAGGCTGACCTCCCACACAATAATAAAAGGGGTCAGCCATGCTGGTTCGCCGTGCGTCATTCATTCATCTGTCCGCCCTGTTCGGCGCCACCCTGCTCTTGGGCAGCCACGCCCGGGCCACGGAAAACGGCGCGCCCACCACGCCCGCCGGGGTCTACGACTTCGGTGCCGGCATGTCACCGCCGCCCACGCCCTACGGCACCCTGGGCCTGCGCACGGCCTACTACTCCGCCAACGTGCAGAAGGACCGAAACGGCGACAAGGTCGGCAACGCCTTCTCGCTGGACGTGCTGTCGATTGGCGTGGCCTACATCCGCATGACCGAGCAGCAGCTGTTCGGCGCCCGCTACGGCTTCGCCATCGCCCAGCCGTTCTTCGAAATGGATGCGCGGCTCAAGGTGGACACCCCGTTTGGCCCACTGCGCCTGGAAAAGGAAGTGTTCCGCGAGGCGGACACCCAGGTCACCCCGCTGATCCTGCAGTGGGACATTTCCCGCAACCTGTTCGTCAACACGCGCCTGCAGATCCAGGCGCCGACCGGCGACTACGACAAGAACCGGCTGATCTCCCCCGGCCTCAACCACTGGACCATCTCGCCCGCACTCAACGCCACCTGGCTCAGCGATGGCGGCTTCGAGGTGTCGTCGAGCCAGCAGCTGGACTTCAACACCCGCAACCACGCTACCGACTACCGCAGCGGCACCGAGTACCGCCACGAGTTTTCCCTGGGCCAGCACTTCGGGCCATGGACGCTGGGCCTGGGCGGCTACTACTACCAGCAGATCAGCGACGACGAGGCACCCAACCTGGAGACCGGCAACCGCGCCCGGGTCATGGCCGTCGGCCCGGCGCTGAGTTTCTTCAAACCGGGCCTGCCGCCGGTGTGGCTGCACGCCTACAAGGAATTCGGCGCCGAGAACCGCACCGAGGGTTACAACGTCGCCCTGCGCATTGCGTACAGCTTCTGAGGTGGCCGCCATGATGATCGAATCTACCGTTTCACGCCAGGCCATGACCCGTCGCGAGGGCCTGGTGCTGGTACTGGGCAGCAGCCTGACCATCATGGGCTCGGTGATGGTCGCGCCCATCCTGCCCAAACTCGGCGCCGAATTCGGCCCCTTCGAGCCCCGCGCCGACGTGCTGGTGCCGCTGGCGATAACCGGCCCGGCCCTGGCCATCGCGCTGTTCGCGCCGCTGGCCGGCTGGCTTGCCGACCGTGTCGGCCGCAAGGCGCTGCTGATCATCGCCACCCTGCTGTACGCCCTGCTCGGCGTGCTGCCAGCACTGCTCGATGACCTGCGCCAGATCGTCGGCGCGCGGCTGCTGTTCGGTTGCGCCGAAGCGGCGATCATGACCTGCTGCGCGGCGCTGATCGCCGACTACTGGCAAGGCGAGGAGCGCATGCGCCTGGTCAACCTGCAGGTGGTCGGCATCGGCCTGGTCGGCGCCCTGTGCTTCGTGGCCGGCGGGGCACTGGGCGAGCAGTCCTGGCGGCTGCCGTTCTACCTGTACCTGCTGCCACTGCTGCTGGTTCCGGCGATGCTGCGTGTGCTCTGGGAGCCGCCACGGCGTGTGGCGAGCAGCCTGCAGGCGGACGACGAGCAGGTGTCCATTGCGCGCCTGGTGGTCGGTTATCTGCTGATTCTCGCCGGCATGGTGCTGGCCGTGGTGGTACCGGTGCAATCGCCGCTGCTGCTGGCCGGCATGGGCATCACCTCCAGCACGCTGATCGGCGCCTGCGCCGGACTGGGTCTGCTGGCCAGCCTCGGCGGCTCGCTGACCTGGCCACTGCTGCGCCGCAGCCTGGGCATCCCCGGTTGCAACGCCCTGCTGCTGGGGCTGATGGCCACCGGCCTGTGGCTGCTGATCCAAGCCCAGAGCTACCAGGCCATGCTGGTGGCGGTGGTCGTCCACGGCCTCGGTGTCGGCCTGCTGGTGCCCAACGCCATGACGCCGGTGATGAACGCCCTGAGCGCCAGCACCCGTGGCCGTGGCCTGGGCGGCTTCACCGCCTGCCTGTACATCGGCCAGTTCGCCAGCCCATTGGCGGTCGCCACCCTCATGGCGCTCGGTTACGACCTGCGCGGCGCCATCGGCTGGCTGGCCACCGCCAGCCTGGCCGGCGCGGCCATCTGGGGGGTGGCCGCCCTACTCCGCCCGCGCGACACGGCGCTCGCCTCACACCCATGAATTCACTTTTGCCCCGCTGGCTGCCCAGCGGGTGTAACCCATAGCCGAGGTACTGCCATGCACGACATTCATACCCTGATGGATCAACACGACGCCATCGGCCTCGCCGGCCTGGTCGACAAGGGCGAGGTCAGCCCCGGTGAGCTGCTCGAAGCGAGCATCGCGCGCCTGGAGCAGGTCGAGCCGCAGCTCAATGCGGTGGCCGAGAAACTCTACGACAGCGCCCGCCAGGCGAAACTCGGCCACGGTCCGTTGCGCGGCGTGCCGACGCTGATCAAGGACCTGTTCGCGCCGCTCGACGGCGCACGCATGAGCAACGGCTCGCGGGCCCTTGGCGAAGCGCGCATGGGGCTGGACGACGCGGTGGTCAGCCGCCTGCGCGAGGCCGGCTGCCAGTTCATCGGCACCACCACGGCGCCAGAGTTCGGCACCTCCTACACCACCGAGTCGACTCGTTTCGGCGCCACCCGCAACCCCTGGGACACCGCGCGCAGCGTCGGTGGCTCCAGCGGTGGCGCCGCGGCGCTGGTCGCCGCCCGCGTGGTGCCCTTCGCCCACGGTAACGACGGCGGTGGCTCACTGCGCGTGCCGGCCTCCTGCTGCGGGGTGTTCGGCCTCAAGCCAAGCCGTGGGCGCATGCCCAGCGGCCCGCTGACCGGCGAAGGCTGGGCCGGCATGAGTACCGCCCATGCAATCACCGTATCGGTGCGCGACAGCGCCGCGCTGCTGGATATCACCGCCGGCGCCGACCTTGGCGCGCCCTACGCCGCGCCCTGGCAGGCCGAGCCCTTCGTCGACAGCCTGCGCCGCCCACCACGGCCGCTGCGCATCGCCCTGGTCGAACACCTGGCGCCCTGGACCAGCGGCCCGGAGGCGCTGGCCGCGGTGCGTCATACCGCCAGGCTGTGCGAGTCCCTCGGCCACCATGTGCAGCATGCCAGCCTGCCGGTCGACGCCCTGGTTTTTCTCGACCAGGTGTTCGACATCATCGGCGCCAGCACCAGCAGCTACGTCGGGCTGCTCGGCGAGATGCGCGGTACCCCGGTTAGCCTCGAGGAACTGGAGCCGCGCACGCGCATCATCCTGCGCGAGAAGGGTGACACCAGCGGCGTGCGCTACGCCGACGCGGTCACCAGCATCCATATGCTGGGCCGACGCCTGGCCGCCTTCCTCACCGACTTCGACCTGATCCTCACCCCGACGCTGACCCGCGAACCGCCACTGATCGGCAGCCTCGACCCGTTCGATGAACGCCTGAGCCTGGCGACGATGATCGACCGCTTCCACAGCTACTCGCCGTTCACCGCGCTGTTCAACGCCAGCGGCCAGCCGGCGATGTCGGTGCCACTGTACTGGACCGCCGGCGACCTGCCGCTGGGCTCGCACTTCGCCGCGCGCTTCGGCGAGGAAGGCACCCTGCTGGCCCTCGCCGCGCAACTGGAACAGGCCCAGCCCTGGGCCGGCCGAGTGCCGCCGCTAAGCGCCCAGCGGCGCTGAACACAGGCTCGGGTATCGGCGCCTGCCGATACCCGAGCCAGGCCCCTGGATAACGCCTGCTCGGGTAACGCAAGCCCACGTGCAAGCACCGAAACACCGCGACCACCCCCACTTTGCACGACGCTCGACGGCAATCATCGCTCTGCCAGCGAGCGCCAATTAAAAGCGCTGATTGCCATCGACCGGAACACGGCACAGACAACTCATGGCAGTCGGAGCCGCCGCTCACTCACGTGACGAGAACGACACGAGAATGCTCAAATGGCGCCCACTCCCTGAATGGCCGTCACCAGGACATACCGCATGCCGCAAGCCACCGACAACGCGTTCTACGACCGCGCCGACGCACACATCGAACTCGCCAACCGACAACTGGGCGACAGCGACAACCTTGGTGCGGTCGCGGCCTCCATGACCTTCGCAGCCACCCGTTTCAGCACCTGGGTCAGCGCCCGTGGTTTCAAGTCCGGCGAGGAAATGGCCGAGGCCCGCGATGCCATGCTCAAGTACTTCTGCGACCAGTACCGGATGATGCTCGAAGACAATCTGGACGATCACATCACCCGGTTCGACCAGTACATGAGCGGCCGGCACCCCGTCGAGTGAGCAGCGCCCGGCGCTGTTGTCAACGATTCGCGCCAGGCAGCGATCTGCCCACCCTTGGCGAGGCGCCCTGCCACGCCGTGGCGACCAGGAGTTTGCCCAATGTCCCGTTCGCAACGCTTGCTGAGCCTGCTGGAGATCCTTCGGCGGCATCGCTTTCCGGTGCCTGGCGCCAGCCTGGCCGAAGAACTGGGCATCACCTTGCGCACCCTCTACCGCGACATCGGTACCCTCAGGGAACAGGGTGCGAACATCGAAGGTGCTGCCGGGCTGGGCTTTATCCTGCACCCAGGCTTCACCTTGCCGCCGTTGATGTTCACCCAGGAAGAGCTGGAAGCTCTGGCGCTGGGCTCACGCTGGGTGGCGCGGCGCGCCGACGATCGCCTCGGGCTGGCGGCCCGCCATGCCCTGCACAAGATCGCAGCGGTCCTCCCGCAGGCCCTGCGCGACGAGCTGGAGGCTTCCACTTTGCTGGTGGGGCCGGGTGCGAAACTGCCGACGGCAATCGACGAACCGTTGATCCGCACAGCGATCAAGGCCGAACGCAAAGCCCTGGTGTACTATCGCGACCAGCATGGCCAGGAGTCGTCGCGCACGGTCTGGCCCTTCGCGCTGGGATACTTCGACGACTGCCGGGTATTGGCGGTCTGGTGCGAACGTCGCGACGCCTTCCGACACCTGCGACTGGACCGCATTCTGGCATTCGAGGCGCTGCCACAGCGCTATCCGCATCGACGCCAAGCGCTGCTGCGCGACTGGCGCAAGCAGCAGGGCATCGCGGCACAGTGAGCGCGTCACTGCTGACAGAAACGAGTAGTGCCGGCCCTTAGGCTGCCTGGGCACCGGCGGACAAGACGTCCCCGGTGAATTCCCCACTCGCGCCCTGGAGGCCATCGTGACCACACCCAATTTCTTCATGCTCTACGTCGAAGCGCCCGAAGCCAGCGCGCGCTTCTATGCCGACCTGTTCGCCGTGGCGCCGGTCGAGGTTTCACCGACCTTCGCGCTGTTCATCCTGGAAGCCGGCTTCAAGTTCGGACTGTGGGCCAGGCACGGGGTCGAGCCAGCGCTACGCGACCCGGGTTGTTCAGGCGAAGTGGTATTCATGCTGGCCGACGCCAGTGCCGTCGATGCCACCTTCCAGAGCTGGAGCCGCAAAGGCCTGAGCATCCTCCAGCAGCCGGTGGCGATGGACTTCGGCTACACCTTCGTGGCGTTGGACCCGGATGGCCACCGCCTGCGGGTCTATGCCATGGCAGAGGACTGAACGCTGCACCTTTCATCCCGCGTGCCGGGTGACGGCGGTAACACACCTGCCCGCCCCCGCTGAAAACACGCCAACCGGGCACCGGCCTGTTGCTGCAACAGCCGGTGCCATCGAGCCGAAAGCATGTGATCACCCACAAGGCTCGCTGCCGGAGGTTACCCAATTCCCCACGCCGACTGCAGGACCTCTTGCCGCCACCAAAACGCCCAGTAACCGGGCGCCTGCCCCCTGCCGTGCTTCATTCGGTGACACTAAGGTTACCCGCACCAGCCCACCAGAATGCCGGCTTCGTCACCTAACTCCCTGTTAAATCACCCGATTCTGATCTCCGGTCAAGATTGGCCCGGCTATTGCTGTATTGGCTAAACGGATAATTGGATACATTTATTCAGGAAGCTCAGCATGCTCACCGCTCCGCTCTACGCCCAGCGTCAACCCGTGACCGCCGAAGAAGAGGCCTACAACTTCCTGCTCGCGGCAATCTGCGCCGGCCGTTACCGCAAGGGTGACCGCCTGGTGGCCGAGGACATCGCCGCGGAAATCGGCACCAGCCGCATGCCGGTGCGCGAAGCCTTCCGCCGTCTCGATGCCCAGGGCCTGGTCACCCTGCGCCCCAACCGCGGTGCGGTGGTCAGCGGCCTGGATATCGAGCAGATGCGCGAAGTCTTCGAAATGCGCAGCGCCCTCGAGGGCCTGGCGATCCGCGTGGCGGTGGCCAAGGTGACCGAGCGCCACCTGATCCTGCTCGAGCGCCTGCTCGACGACATGGACGAGTGCCGCAACGACACCGCCCAGTGGGTGGTGCGCCACCGCATCTTCCACGAGTACCTGTGCAGCATCAGCGAACGCCCGCGACTGATGAAACAGATCGTCGCGCTCTACTCGCTGATCGAGGCGCCGATGCGCCTGTGGCTCGAACACGGCGAGAAGCCGCTCAGCGGCCGCGAGGAACACGCGCAGATTCTAGATGCCCTGCGCACCCGTGACGCCGACCTGGCCGAGCGGGTGCTCCGCGAACATATCGAGGGCACCCTGCCGGCCCTGACGCTGTTCCTGCAAAGCGAACAATAACAAGCGGACGACCGCCGACGGTCGCCTCTCTTGCCACTTCACTGCTGCCCTTTCGATCACAGCAAACGGAGTACCACCATGCGCCTTTCATGCTCTCTCGCCGCCGTCGTATCCCTGGGTCTGGCCGCCTCCCTGGCCTCGGCCGCGCCCGCCGTGCCGGATCGCCTCAAGGACGTCAGCAAGCTGACCTATTGCTCGGGCATGGACTCGCCGCCGCTGGTGTCCTTCGACGCTGCGCAGAAGCCCACCGGCCTGGCCATCGACCTGGGCATGGAGATCGCCAAGCGCCTGGGCGACAAGCAGGTGTCCTGGCGCGTCACGCCGTTCTCCGGGCTGGTGCCGGCACTGCTGGCCAGCCAGTGCGACCTGATCGTCGACCAGCTGTTCGACAAGCCGGAGCGCCGCGAGGTGATCGACATCGTCAACTACATGTACTCCAGCCAGTCGGTGGTGGTGCCCAAGGGCAACCCCAAGAACATCCAGGCGCTCGATGACCTGTCCGGCCACAAGATCGCCGTGCTCAACGGCTCTACCATCAAGACCCTGCTCGACGCCGAGAACGACAAGCTGGCCAAGGCCGGCAAGGCGCCGATGAAACTGGTGGTCTACAACACCGACACCGACGCCTTCCAGGCGCTGCGCATCAGCCAGGTCGACGCCTACGGCACCACCGTGGAAACCGCCGGCTACTACGCAGCCATGGCTCCCGATCTGTTCCAGGAAGGCGTGCCGGCGTTCGGGCGGATCCTCACCGGCATCGGCATCCGCAAGGATGACCAGCAGCTGTCCGCCGCCGTACAGCAGGTGATCGACGACATGCGCGCCGACGGCAGCTACGCCGCGTTGCTCGCCAAATGGCACGTCGCCAGTGACAAGCTGGACTGAGGGCCACCTAGATGAATTTCAATTGGGACATCTTCTGGCAGTACCTGCTGCAGCCCAGCGACGTGTACCTGCGCGCGCTGTGGCTGACCTGCGTGATCGCCGTGCTGTCCATGGCGCTGGGTTGCGTGCTGGGCCTGGTGGCGGCGCTGATGCGCCTGTCGGGCAACCCGTTCATCCAGGCACCGGTACGCTTCTACGTGTGGCTGATGCGCGGCACGCCACTGCTGGTGCAGATCGTCTTTCTGTACACGGCGCTGGCCGCGGGCGGCATCTTCCGTTTCGAAGACCTGGACCTGGGCTGGGTGGTGATACCGGGCAACCTGCAGGCGGCGATCATCGCCCTGGGCCTCAATGAAGGCGCCTACATGGCGGAGATCATGCGTGCCGGTATCGCCGCGGTGGACAAGGGCCAGTACGAGGCCGGCCGCTCCCTGGGCATGACCTTCGGCAAGCTGATGCGCCGTATCGTGCTGCCCCAGGCGTTCCGGATCATCGTGCCGCCGTTGGGCAACGAGTTCAACGTGATGCTCAAGAACACCACCCTGGTCAGCGTGATCGGTGTGCAGGAGCTGCTGCTCAGCACCCAGATGATCACCTCGGCAACCTTTCGGGTATTCGAGCTGTACCTGGTGGTGGCCATCTACTTCCTGCTGCTGACCACCCTGTGGGGCTTCTTCCAGAGCTGGCTGGAACGCCGCTTCGGGCAGTCCGACCGGCGCCCCGCCACGGCGTCCAGGCGCCTGTTCGGCAACTACACGGCAAAACTGTTGAGGGGGCGTTGAGATGCACAGTACAGATCAGGATCTGGTGATCGAAGCCCTGGATATCCACAAGGCCTATGGCGATGTGCAGATCCTCAAGGGTGTGTCGCTGCAGGTCAAACGTGGCGAGGTGGTGGTGCTGATCGGCGCCTCGGGCTCGGGCAAGACCACCTTCATCCGCTGCATCAACCTGCTCGAGGAGATCCAGGGTGGGCGCATTCGCGTCAACGGCCAGCCCATGGGTTACCGCGAGCGCCCGGATGGCTCGCTGGTGCGCGACAGCGAGCGCAATATCGCCCGCCAGCGCCGCGACATCGGCATGGTGTTCCAGCGCTTCAACCTGTTCCCGCACATGACCGCCCTGCAGAACATCATCGAGGCGCCGATCCAGGTGCTCGGCATCAGCAAGGCGCAGGCCCTCGAGCACGCTCGCCAGTTGCTCAAGCAGGTGGGCCTGGCCGACAAGGCCGACCATTACCCGTCGATGCTTTCCGGTGGCCAGCAGCAGCGCGTGGCCATCGCCCGTGCCCTGGCGATGAAGCCCCAGGCGATGCTGTTCGACGAGCCGACCAGCGCCCTGGATCCGGAAACCGTCGGTGAAGTACTGCAGGTGATGAAACAATTGGCCGAACAGGGCATGACCATGGTGGTGGTCACCCACGAAATGGGCTTCGCCCGGGAAGTGGCCGACCGCGTGGTGGTGCTCGATCAGGGCGAGCTGATCGAACAAGGCCCGCCCGAACAGATTTTCAGCGCGCCCAGCCACCCGCGTACGCGGGCGTTCCTGAGCCGCGTCCTGCCGGAGGTATCCGCATGCTGAGCTTTTCCGCACACCGTTATCCCTATGCCTCGCAGCGCCAGAGCGTGTTCGCCCGGCGCGGCATGGTGGCCGCCTCGCAACCGCTGGCCGCCGAGGCCGGCATCGACATCATGCGCCGCGGCGGCAACGCCATCGACGCGGCCATTGCTACCGCCGCCGCGCTGACCGTGGTCGAGCCTACCGGCTGCGGCATCGGCGGTG
Organism: Pseudomonas sp. URMO17WK12:I2; assembly: GCF_003253735.1. Lineage (GTDB taxonomy): Bacteria > Pseudomonadota > Gammaproteobacteria > Pseudomonadales > Pseudomonadaceae > Aquipseudomonas. The sequence goes on from NZ_QKYW01000007.1 coordinate 71,469, forward strand.
ATGCCTTCGCCCTGGTCTGGGTCAAGGGCCAGCTGCATGGCCTGGACGCCAGCGGCCACGCCCCCGCAGCCCTGAACATCGACGCCGTGAAGGCCGCCGGCCACACGCAGATGCCCACCTACGGCTGGACACCGGTCACCGTCCCGGGCTGCCCGTCGGCCTGGGCCGAACTGTCGCGACGCTTCGGTCGCCTGCCGTTCGCCGACCTTCTGAAACCGGCGATCAGCCTGGCCGCCGATGGCTTTCCGCTGTCGCCAGTGGTCGCCCACCAGTGGCAGGTGGCCCTGGATGAATTTTCCGCGCACCGCGAGCCGGCCATGCAGGCCTGGTTCGACACCTTCCTGATCGACGGCCGTGCGCCAAGGGCCGGCGAGCTGTTCCGCAACCCGGCCCAGGCGCGCACCCTGCAGGCGCTGGCCGACAGCGAATGCGAGAGCTTCTACCGCGGTGCCATCGCCGAGCGCATCGACCAGGCCTCGCGTGACGCTGGCGGCTACCTGCGCCTGGCCGACCTGCAAGGCTACAAGCCGCGTTGGGTCGAGCCGATCAGCATCAATTACCGCGGTTATGAGGTGTGGGAAATCCCGCCCAGCGGCCAGGGACTGGTCGCCCTGATGACCCTGCAGATTCTCCAGGGCTTCGAATTCGATCACCGCGACAGCCTGCAGACCTGGCACCGCCAGATCGAGGCGCTGAAGCTGGCCTACGCCGACGGCCTGCACCACATCACCGACGCCGAGCACATGCGCGTCGCGGTGGCCGACCTGCTCAGCCCCGGCTACACCGAGCGGCGCCGCAAGCTGATTGGCGAACGCGCCCTCACGCCTGCAGCCGGCGACCCCCACGCCAGTGGCACCGTGTACCTGGCCACCGCCGATGCCGAAGGCAACATGGTGTCGTTCATCCAGAGCAACTACCACGGTTTCGGCTCCGGCGTGGTGGTGCCAGACAGCGGCATCGCCCTGCAGAACCGTGGTCAGGAATTCAGCCTCGAGGCCAACCACGCCAACACCCTGGTCGCCGGCAAGAAGACCTTCCACACCATCATCCCCGGTTTCCTCACGAAGGACGGCGAGGCCGTCGCGCCGTTCGGCGTGATGGGCGGCTACATGCAGCCCCAGGGCCACGTGCAGATGGTCATGAACCTGGTCGACTTCGGCCTCAACCCCCAGGCCGCGCTCGACGCACCGCGCTGGCAGTGGCTGGGCGACAGGAAGGTCGGCATCGAGCAGGGCGCCTCGCGGGACCTGGCCGCGGCGCTGGCGCGCCTGGGTCACGAGGTCAGCGTGGCCTGCGACTCCACCGACTATGGCCGCGGGCAGATCATCGTGCGTGACCCGCACAGCGGCGTGCTGTGTGGCGGTACCGAGCCTCGCGCCGACTCGCATATCGCCGTGTGGTGAGGCCTTTTTGGCAGCCAAGTGGCGGGAACGGCCGTAGGG
>NZ_QKYW01000007.1:73450-228386 GCF_003253735.1 Pseudomonas sp. URMO17WK12:I2
GGTCGGGCCGCGTAGGTGGAGCGTCGGCCGCCCTACGAACTATCCGTGGGAGCGGGCCATGCCCGTGATTTCGCGGGCATGGCCCGCTCCCACAGGTACTGCATCGATGGCCGCTTTACGATGGCTCCCACGCTCCAGCGTGGTAGCTCAGGCCAAGGCGCTCTGCGCCTGCTCCGGCTGCGCGCGGCCTGCAACAGCGCACGCAGAGCGTCCTCGGCGGCATTCCCACGCGGACGGTTCGACGACTCGACGTGAGGAACGATCAATGAGGGCCGTGCGTGAAACGTCGACAGCCCCTAGTGGGCGCTTTGTCCGCGATAACCCTTGAACAACCTGAATACCACCAGCGCCAGCACGCCGATCACCACCGCCGAGGTGCTGAGCAGCACCGAGTGGGTATTGGAAAATGCCGCCTTGGCTGCCTCGATCAGGGCACTGGCCTGTTCGGCCGGCAACTCGGCAGCGACCAGGTAACTGTCACCGATCGAGCGCGCCGCACGCTCGGCCAGCGGCGTCGCCAACTCGCCGGGCAAAGCGATGGTGTGGCCGTACACGCTGGACATGAACACGCCAAAGAAGGTGATCCCCAGCCCGGTGCCCAGCTCGTAGGCAGTGGCCTCCAGGGCGCCCGCCGCGCCGCCCTTGCTGGCCTCCACCGCGCCCATGATGGCGATCGACGAAGCCGTCAGGCCGATGCTCAGCGCCAGCCCCAGTACGGCGAGCACGGCCGGCACGCCCAGGCCCGGCTCATGCAGGTCGGCAAACGCCACGAACCCCAGAGCGCCAGCAGAAACCAGCAGCGCCAGGCTGGCCACCCAGCGCAGGCCGAAACGATTGGACAGGTAGCCGGCCAACGGCCCGCCGACCGCAGCCGCCGCCATGATCGGAATCATGAAGATGCCGGCCTGCAGCGGCGATTTGTCGAGCACGTACTGCAGCTCCATTGCCAGGGTCAGTTCCACCCCGGCCAGCGCGCCGATGGCCACCACCGCCATGATCAACCCGGCGAGCAGCACCGGGCGGCCAAACAGCGACAGGTCGAGCATCGGTTCGGGCGAGCGCAGCTGCTGGCGGGCGAACAGCGTCAGCAGCGCCAGGCCCACGAGCAGCACCAGCAGGGCGAGCGGTAGCGGCTGGGTGCCGCCGACGCCGGCCTTGATGGCGTAGACCACGCTGATGATGCCGGCGATCAGGATCAGCGCCTGGCCGATGGCCCACTTGCCCGGCGTGGTTTGCTCGACGCGTGGCAGCAGCACGAAGGCGACCGGAATCACCACCGCCATCACCGGCACGTTGATCAGAAACACCGAGCCCCACCAGAAATGCTCGAGCAGTGCGCCGCCCACCAGCGGCCCCACCGCCGCGCCGGCGGCGCCAACGGTGCCCCACAGGCCGAGCGCCATGGCCCGCTCGCGTTCATCCTCGAAGGTGCGGCGGATGATGCCCAGCACGCAGGGCATGATCATCGCCCCACCCAGGGCCAGCAGTACCCGGGCGGCGATCAGCAGCGCGGGGGTGGGGGCGAACGCCGCCAGCGTCGACGCCACGCCGAACACACTGAGGCCGGTGAGCAGAATGCGCCGGTTACCCACCCGATCGGCCAGGGTGCCCATGGGCACCAGCAAGCCGGCCATCAGCAGCGGGTAGATGTCGATGATCCAGAGGATTTCGGTGCTCGTAGCGCCGAGTGCCTGGGTCAGCGACGGCACCGCGATATGCAGGATGGTCATGTCGATGACGATGGGGGTAAAGGCCAGCATCACGGCGACAAGAATCAACCAGCGTTTGGGTACGGCACGCAACATGACTAGGGTTCTCGATTAACGGGGCTGAGCGCGGAGCTGCTCGCGGCGGTGATGATAGTGCGTTCGCGCAGGCCACCGCCGAGGGCCTTGTAAAGTGCCACGCTGTTGACGACCGCTTCGCGGCGCAGTTCCAGCAATGTCTGCTGCGCTGCGTACAGCTGGCGCTGAGCATCCAGCAGCTCCAGGCGACCGTCGACCCCGGCCTGATAGCGCAGCCCGGACAGCGCCACGCGCCGCTGGGCACTGGCCACCACACGGACTTGCGCCTCGAGTTGGTCGTCCAGGGTGGCCGTCCCGGCCAGGGCATCGGCCACTTCGCGGAAAGCGACCTGGATGGCGCGCTCGTACTGAGCCACCGCCTCGGACTTGCGCACCTTGGCCAGGCGCAGTTCGGTACGCAGTCGCCCGGCCTGGAACAACGGCTGCGAGATCTGCGGCGCGAAGCGCCAGACCTGGCGGCTGGGGTCGAACAGGCTGCCCAGCGAGGTGCTGGCATAACCGAACGAGGCCGTCAGCGACACCTGCGGAAAGAACGCCGCTCGCGCCGCACCGATATCGGCATTGGCCGCGCTGAGCGTCTGTTCGGCCTGGCGAATGTCCGGACGCAGCAGCAGCATGTCCGACTGCAGGCCGGCCGGCAGGCGCGCCACCAGCGGTTGCAGCGCGAGCACGCGCGGCGCCGGCAGGTCAGCCGGCAATGCGTCGCCGACCAACAATTGCAGCGCGTTGCCAGCCTGGACGAACGCCCGCTGACGTGCCTGCAGGTCGGCCTCGGCGCTGGCCACCTGGCCTTCGGCCTGGGCGACATCCAGGCCGCCGTTCTGCTTGGCGTCCTGCAGCAGCCGCGCCAGCTTCAGGGACTGCTGCCAGTCCTTGAGCGTGCGCTGTGCCAGCTGACGCTGTTCGTCGGCCAGCTGGCGGGCGAAGTAGGCGTCGGCCACTGCCGCGATCAGGCTGATCTGCGCTGCATCGCGGCCCTGCTCGCTGGCCAGGTAACGGGCCAAGGCGGCATCGGACAGCGAGCGCACACGGCCAAACAGGTCCAGTTCGAAAGCACTGGTACCGACGTTCACGGCGACCTGGTTGCTCACCTCGCGGCGCGACTCGCCCCTATTGCCCTGCGCCAGCGCCCGTTCGCGGCTGTGGCTGGCATCCAGCGACACCGACGGCAGGCGTGTGGACTGCTGGATATTGAACATCGAGCGCGCGGCATCGACGTTCAACGCCGCCAGGCGCAGGTCGCGGTTGTGCGCCAGGGCCAGCTCGATCAGGCGTTGCAATTGAGGGTCGGCGAACATCGTGCGCCAGCCCATTTCGCTGGCGGGCACGGCGTCGCCATGTGCCAGGGTGGCATTGCCCGACTCTGCAAAGCTGGCCGGCACCGGTGGCGTCGGGCGCTCCAGCCTGGGAGCCATTGAACAGGCCGACAGGCAACCGACCAGGGCGATTAGGTGCAAACAACGCATGATCATTTCTCCTCACCGAGCGGCGGCAAGCCAGGGGTGCGCCGTGCACGCCAACCCTGCAAGCGTTCCTGCAGCCCCATCACCAACACGAAGAACGACGGCACGAAGAACACCGCCAACAGGGTGCCGCTGAGCATGCCGCCAAATACCCCGGTGCCGATGGCGTGCTGGGTTTCGGCGCTGGCGCCGGAGGCGAGCATCAACGGCACCACACCCAGGGTGAAGGCCAGGGAGGTCATCAGGATCGGCCGTAGGCGCAGGCGTGCGGCGGTCACCGCGGCGTCCACCAGCGAGCGGCCCTCGGCATGCAGCTGGCGGGCGAACTCTACGATCAGGATGGCGTTCTTCGCCGACAGGCCGATGATGGTGATCATCCCCACCTTGAAGAACACATCGTTGGGCAAGCCGCGCAGCATCACCGCAGCCACCGCACCGAGCAGGCCGAGCGGCACCACCAGCATCACCGACAGCGGGATCGACCAACTCTCGTAGAGCGCCGCCAGCACCAGAAACACCACCAGAGCCGAGAGCGCCATGAGCATCGGCGCCTGGGCAGCCGACTGGCGTTCCTGCAGCGATTGCCCGGTCCATGCGACGGCGTAGCCCTGGGGCAACTCGGTGACCAGACGCTCCATCTCGGCCATCGCCGCGCCGCTGGAAACGCCAGCCGCCGCACCGCCGGAAATGCGCACCGCCGGGAAGCCCTGGAAACGCATCATCTGCTGTGGCGACTCGCTCCACACCGGGGTCACCACTTCGCGCAGCGGCACCATGCCGCCGTTGGCATTGCGCACACGCAGATCGAGCACGTCGTCGAGCTGCATCCGCGCGGGCGCATCGGCCTGCAGAATCACCTGCTGCATACGCCCGGCATTGGGGAAGTCGTTGACGTACAGCGACCCCATGGCCGCCGACAGGGTGCTGCTTACCGCCGTGAACGACAGGCCCATGGCCTCGGCCTTGGGCCGGTTGATGTTCAGGCGAATGCTCTCACCCGGCGGCAGGCCGTCGGGATAAACGTCGCTGACGATCTTGCTCTGCCCGGCCAGTTCCAGCAGCTGCGCCTGGGCCTTGAGCAGTTCGGCTTCGCCGCGGTTGCCGCGATCCTGCAGGAACAGGGTGAAGCCCGACGAGGTACCCAGCTCGTCGATGGCCGGTGGCATCAGGCTCATCACCGTGCCTTCGACGTTTTCCGCCATGGCCGCCTGGGCCAGTGCCGCTTCCTCGGCGGCAGTGGCGCCGTTGCGCTGCTTCCAGTCCTTGAGCATGGTGAAGGCCATCGCCGCGTTGGTGCCGGAACCCGAGAAACTGAAGCCCTGCACCACCAGGTTGGCATCCAGCGCCGGGCGCGAGGCCACGTGGGCCTCGAAACGCTTGACCACATCCAGGGTGCGCTCGCTGGTGGCACCAGTCGGCAACTGAATGGAGGTCATGAAATAGCCCTGATCCTCCTCCGGCAGGAACGACGACGGCAGCTGCTGCCCGGCGATGGCCAGCACGCCGCAGAGCAGCACGAATACCACCATCATCCGCCCGCTATGCCCGACCAACCGGGTGACGCGCCCGGTGTAGCGCTCGGTCAGGCGCTCGAAGCCGCGGTTGAAAGCACCGAAGAATCCGCGCTTTTGATGGTGGTCAGCACGCACCGGGCGCAGCAGCGTGGCGCACAGCGCGGGCGTCAGGGTCAGCGCCAGAAAGGCCGAGAACAGAATCGACACCGCCATCGACAGGGTGAACTGCTGGTAGATCACCCCCACCGAACCGCTGGCAAAGGCCATGGGAATGAACACCGCGGTGAGCACCAGGGTGATGCCGATCACCGCACCGGTGATCTCCTTCATCGCCTGCAGGGTCGCCTCGCGCGGCGACAGGCCACGGGTGGCCATCAGCCGCTCGACGTTCTCGACCACCACGATGGCATCGTCGACGATGATGCCGATGGCCAGCACCATGCCGAACATGGTCAGCGAGTTGATCGAGAACCCGGCCAGCAGCATCACCGCAAAGGTGCCGAGCAGCGCGATGGGCGCGACGATGGCCGGGATCAGCGTGTAGCGCATGTTCTGCAGGAACAGGAACATCACCAGGAACACCAGCACCATGGCCTCGAGCAGGGTGTAGATCACCTTCTCGATGGACACCTTCACGAACGGCGCGGTATCGAACGGCACCGAATAATTCATGCCCGCGGGCATGCTCGACGCCAGTTCGGCCAGCCGGTCGCGTACCGCCTGGGCCGTGCGCACGGCGTTGGCACCCGGTGACAGCTGGATCGCCGCGCTGGTCGCCGACACGCCGTTCTCGCGGTTGGAAAACCCATAGGACTGCGCGCCGAGCTCGACCCGGGCCACGTCGCCGATGGTCACCCGCGAACCATCGGCAGTGGCGCGCAGCACCACGGCGGCGAACTGCTCGGGCGTTTCCAGCTGGCCTTCGACGGTCAGCGGCACGGTCAGCCGCTGCCCCGGCAACGCCGGCTCGTCACCGACCCGACCGGGGGCGACCTGCGCGTTCTGCGCCTCGATGGCCTGGGACAGATCGGTCATGGTCAGGCCAAAGGCGGTCAGCTTGTTGGGGTCGACCCAGATGCGCAGCGCCTGCTCGGCGCCGAACAGTTGCACGCGGCCGACACCCTCGATGCGGCGCAGCTCCGGGACGATATTGCGCGCCAGGTAGTCGCCCAGCAGCACCTCGTCGAACTGGCCGTCCGGGGAGGTCATGCCGATCATCAGCAGAAATCCCGAGGCCGCGGATTCCACCTGCAGGCCGCTCTGGCGCACCACCTGGGGCAGGCGCGGCTCGACCGCCTTGATGCGGTTCTGCACATCCACCTGGGCCAGTTCGGGATCGGTGCCCGGCTTGAAGGTGGCGGTGATCTGCGCGGTACCGGAGGTGTCCACCGAGGACTCGAAGTACAACAGGTTCTTGACCCCGGACAGCTCGCGCTCGACCAGGCTGACCACCGAATCGTTGAGGGTCTTGGGCGTAGCGCCCGGATAGGTGGCGTACAGCGTCACCGAGGGCGGTGCCACCGAGGGGTAGCGGGCAATCGGCAATTGCGGAATGGCGATGACGCCGAACAGCACGATGAACAGGGCGATGACCCAGGCGAACACCGGGCGGTTGATGAAGAACTGCGGCATTGGGGGTTCTCCTGATCAGCGCACTGGCGAGCCGGCCAGCTCGCCAGCGGGGCCGGATTTCCACGGTCGTGCGTTGACCGCAACGCCCTCCTCGAGGCGCTCGAGGCCTTCGATCACCACCTGCTGGCCGGCGCTGAGCCCGCCAACGATGCGGTAGTGACTATCCACCAGCTCACCGAGCTTGACCGGCACGCGATGCACCTGCTCGCCTTCGCCGAGCACCCACACGCTGGCCTGGCCGCCACGGCGCAGCACCGCCTGTTGCGGCACGCTCAGGGCATCGGCGTAATGCGCCCGCGGCACCCGCGCCAGCACGTACATACCCGGCAACAACTGGTGGTTGGGGTTGTCGACCTGCACGCGCAGCAGCACGTTGCCGGTGCCGGCGTCGACGCTGATCCCGGAGAACAGGATCCTGCCGCTCAGGCCATAGGCCTTGCCACTGCTGTCGAGCACCTGCACCGGTACGCCATCGGCGCCAGGGGCCAGCTGGCTACCCAGGGCATGGCGCCAGCGCTCCAGGCTGGTGGCCGACTCGCGCACGTCGATATACACCTGGTCGATCTGCTGCACGGTGGCCATTGGCGTGCTGTCGGTGGTCGCCACCAGGGCGCCCTCGGAAACCTGCGCCTGGTCGACGCGACCGGCAATCGGTGCGCTGACGGTGGCGAATTTCAGGTCCAGGCGCTTGCGCGCCAGCACCGCCTCGGCCTGGGCGACGTCGGCCACAGCCTGCTCGCGCTGCGAGGCGGCGTCGTCGTACACCTGCTGGCTGATCGCTTCGGCGCTGACCAGCGGTTGCAGGCGCTCGGCCTGGATGCGCGCGCGTGCCAGCACGGCCTGGGCGCGCTTGAGGGCGGCCGCCGCGGTTTGCACCTCGGCCTTGAACGGCGCGGCATCGATCTCGAACAGCGCGGCGCCGGCCTTGATGTCGGCGCCCTGCTCGAACAGACGGCGTTGCACGATACCGCTGACCTGCGGACGGATCTCTGCGGTTCTGAAGGCGGCAACACGCCCAGGCAGTTCCTCGTTGACGGCCACCGTCCGCGAGGTCAGCGTCAATACCGATACATGCACGGGCGCAGGCGCAGCCTGCTGCTGCGCCGGATCGCAACCACCCAGCATCAGGGCACACAGGCACAGGCCGATGACATACCGCCCTTTTTGACTTCCCATAACCTCACCAACCTCGCAGATGATTCGTTGCCCTGCGCGCCAGGCGCAGCATCAGGAAGCGAGTGTCGGTGCAAACAATCGGGATTGATTCGAGCTTTTGTGGAGATAATGTGGAGGCCAGCCGAAAAGGTGAAATACATGTTGCCGCCACCCGATACCTCAGCCCCGCCCCGCCAGGACGCCCTGATCCTGATTGCCGAGGACGAAAGCGAGATCGCCGAGATCCTCGCCGCCTACCTGCAACGCGGCGGCCTGCGCAGCGTGCACGCCCGTGACGGCCAGGAAGCACTGGCTCATCACCTGGCGCTCAAGCCCGACCTGGTGCTGCTCGACGTGCAGATGCCGCGCCTGGACGGCTGGCAGGTACTCGCCGAAATCCGTCATCGGGGCGACACGCCGGTGATCATGCTCACCGCCCTGGATCAGGACATCGACAAGCTGATGGGCCTGCGCATCGGCGCCGACGACTATGTGGTCAAGCCCTTCAACCCGGCCGAAGTGGTGGCTCGGGTCAGCGCCGTGCTGCGCCGCGCCAAGACCGGTGGCGCGGCCGGCAGCCGCTTGCTGCGCGTCGGCCAGTTCCAGGTCGACCTGGATAACCACGAGGCCATGGTCATCTGCGATGACAGGCAACACGCCCTCGACCTGACCCTTACCGAATTCAAGATCCTGGTCACCCTGATGCGCACCCCCAAGCGGGTATTCAGCCGCGCCGAACTGCTGGTCGGCTGCCTGCCCGAAGGCGACACCCAGGAGCGCACCGTGGACAGCCATATCAGCAAGCTGCGCCGCAAACTCGAACAACTCGACATCCAGGGCACGCCGGTGAGCGTGCGCGGCGTCGGCTATCGCTTCGGCAGCGGCACATGAGCGGCGCGGTGAGCCTGCGCCGGCAGATCCTGCTATCGCTGGGCATCATGGTGGCGGGCGTGATCCTGCTGTCGATCGTCGGCAGTTACGTCTTCTACGCCGTGGCCTCGACCCTCGCGCCCGGCAGCATCTCGGAAACCTGGGTGCCTTCCGGCCTCGAGCTGCTGTGGATGGTCGTTACCCTCCTGGCGGCGCTGTGTATCGCCGGCTACGTGGGCGTCCGCCTGTCGCGGCGCATTCTCACCCCGCTCAATTCGGTGGCCCACAGCCTGCGGGAGATCGCCCAGGGCAACCTGCAGGCCCGCGCCGCGCCGGATGACCGGGCGCTGGGCGAAACCGGCCAGCTGGTGCGCGACTTCAATGCCATGGCCGAGCGCCTGCAGAGCGTGACCCGCGAGCAGCAATTCTGGAACGCCGCGGTGGCCCACGAGCTGCGCACCCCGGTGACCATCCTGCGCGGGCGCCTGCAAGGCCTGGCCGAAGGCGTATTTGCGCCCAGTGCGGAAACCTTCCAGGGGCTGCTGCGCCAGGTCGAAGGGCTTGGCCGGCTGATCGAGGACTTGCGCGTGCTGAGCCTCAACGACAGCGACCACCTGCAACTGGATCTGGCCAGCAGCTGCCCCGCCGAGGGCCTCACGACTACCGTGCAGGCCTTCGCCAGCCGCTTGCAGGCCCGCGGCTTCGAGGTGCAGTTGCAGCTGGATGAACAAACCCTCGTGGTCTGCGACGAATTCCGCCTCCGCCAGTCACTGGCCGCGCTGCTGGAAAACGCCCTGGCCCATGCCGACCCCGGCCTGCTGCGAATCGAAGCTGGCGTGGTGGCCGGCAGCTACCAACTGAGCGTCACGGACAACGGCCCGGGCATCGATGCCGAACTGGCTGCCCAGGTGTTCGAGGCGTTCCGCCGTGGCGAGCCTTCGCGCTCACGCCACAGCGGCGGCAGCGGCCTGGGCCTGGCGGTGGTCAAGGCCATCGCCCTCGCCCATGGCGGGCAGGCGCGCTGCGAGCAGGCGGGAAGTGGTACGCGGTTTGTCGTGCAACTGCCGTTAACCAACTAAGCCTGTACGAAAAGTCTCCGAGCGAAGGTCAGGCGAGGCAAAAATCGGTGAGGACGCGGAGTTTACGAGCTGTAAATGAGCAGTCCGAACCGGTTTTTAACGAAGCATCACCGAGCGCAGGTGCTTTTCCTACAGGCTTAGCGCCAGAAGTCGTCGAGATTGCTAAAGCCCCACTCGGCCGGATCCTCGCGGCTGAGAATGCGGTCATTGACCCCCGGCCGGGAAAGATCCACCTCCTGCTGCACGATGGCCGCCCGGTTCTTCGCCGAGAAGAACACCCGCACAACGGGTGTGGTCAGCTTGCCCGGCAGCAGGTCGACCACCACACCAAGCCTCCCGGACTCCAGGCGCACCAACGAACCCAGCGGGTAGATACCCACCGTGCGCACCAGAGCGTGGAACACCCGGGTGTCGAAATGGCCCGTCCACTGCGCCATGCGCGCCAGCGACTCGGCCGGGTTCCAGGCCTGCTTGTAGGGCCGGTTGGAGGTGATGGCGTCATACACGTCGCACACCGCGCCCATCCGCGCCAGCAGGCTGATGTCCTCGCCGGCGAGGTGGCCGGGATAACCGCTGCCGTCGTACTTCTCGTGGTGATGCAGGCAGACGTCCAGCGCCGACTCGGGCAGTGAGCCGGCCGCCAGTAGCATGGCGTGGCCGCGCTCGGGGTGGCTACGCATGATGGCGAACTCGGCATCGGTCAGGCTGCCGGGCTTGTTCAGCACCTCCAGCGGCATGGCCATTTTGCCGACATCGTGGAGCAGCCCGGCGAGGCCGGCTTCCCGGGCACGTTCCTCGTCCAGGCCCAACTGCCGAGCCAGCGAGAGCATCAGTGCACACACGGCCACCGAGTGCATGTAGGTGTATTCATCCTTGTGCTTGAGCCGCGCCAGACCGAGCAGTGCCGAGCTGTTGCGCGCCAGCGACTCGCTGATGTCGGTGACCAGCGGCATGCAGCCCTCGATGTTGATGGCGTTGCCCAGGCGCGCCTCCTGGAACAGCTCGGTGACCGCCTTCTTCGAACGGTTGATCAGCTTGGCGGCGCGCTGCAGCTCATCACGCACGCTGCAGCTTGGTATCGCCACGGCCGACTCGGCCACCACAGGCGCCTCGATAATGGTCGTGACCGCCACCGGCGCAGGCGCCGGGCTCTTCAGGCCGTCGATGTCCAGCCCCTTGCTGGTATCGATCCACACACCGCCTACGCCGCTCTGGCGTACCCTGGCCAAGTCCTCGGCATCGTCGATAACGAAGCGGTTTTTCCAGAACGGATGGGACAGCCAGTTGCCATCGAAGCCCTGGATGAACATGCCGATACGAACGGCGTGGGTGGGTATTTTCTTCAGCATGGGCGCCTCGATACGACGCAGCGAACAGATGGATGCCTGCTCAGTAATCTAGCGCATCCTGACACTGTTCAGCGGCCCAGGTGTCTGGCGCCGTCACAAATTCCGGGTTAGTTTGGCCACCCCGCTCTCCATGACGATTGCTGCCATGCTGCCACGCACGCTTCACCGCCTGACCATTCTCGGCCTGGTGTTCTTCATTCTCGGCCTGATCGGCGTCCTGTACGCCCTGTACCAGATCTACAACGGCCCGCGCCCGTCAGACCCGGACCTGACCCGCAGCCTGGTGATCGCCGCGGGCATGCAGCTGACCGGCTACGTGCTGCTCAACCGCAACCGCTGGAAGATGATGGTGGGTAAAAACCGCAAGTAATGCGCCGCGCCGGTTTGCCCGGCGCGGCTTGGTTTTAGAGCCTGTTCACGACCTTTGTGCGCATGAAGCGACAACTACAAGGCAGAAGCGGACATCGTTGCTTCACCTGTGGGAACGGGCGGGGACGCCCAGTCCATGCCCGTGATTTTTTCGCGGGCATGGCCCGCTCCCACAGATAATAACCAGCCATCCTAACGGGGGCGACTGGCCGCCTCCGCCACTTAGCTGCCGAAATCGACGAGTCTGGGCTGAAAGATTATGAACAGGCTCTCAGCGCAATCGCCTCAGCGGAATGGAGGCTCGTCGAAGCTGCGCAGTTTGCGTGAGTGCAGCGAGTTGAGCTGACCGCGCAGCAGATCCAGCGCGGTGATGCCGATGTGCAGGTGCTGGGTCACCGCCCGCTCGTAGAACGCCCCCGCCGCGCCCGGCAGCTTGATCTCGCTGTGCAGCGGTTTGTCCGACACGCACAGCAAGGTGCCGTACGGCACGCGCAGGCGATAGCCTTGCGCGGCGATGGTGCCGCTCTCCATGTCCACCGCCACCGCTCGCGACAGGTTGATCAGCGGCCGCTCCTGGGCCCAGCGCAGCTCCCAGTTGCGGTCGTCGTAGGTCAGCACGGTGCCGGTGCGCAGGCGACGCTTGAGGTCGTCACCACGCTCGCCGGTCACCTGGGCGGCGGCATCCTGCAGTGCCTGCTGCACTTCGGCCAGGGCCGGCAGCGGGATGTGCGGCGGCAGCACGCGGTCGAGAATGCCGTCGCGGCGCATGTAGGCGTGGGCCAGCACGTAGTCGCCGATGGTCTGCGACTGCCGCAGGCCGCCGCAGTGGCCGATCATCAGCCAGCAATGCGGGCGCAGCACGGCCAGGTGATCGGTGATGTTCTTGGCGTTGGACGGGCCGACCCCGATGTTCACCAGGGTGATGCCATCGCCATCGGCGGCCTGCAGGTGGTAGGCCGGCATCTGGTAACGGTGCCAGACCACGGTCTCGATGATCGCCTGCATCTCGCCTTCCGGCATGCCGCGCGAAATGACGATATTGCCAGGCAGCACCATACGCTCGAAACGCGACTCGGCATTGAGCATGTCCAGCCCGTGGCGGATGAACTGGTCGACGTAGCGGTGGTAGTTGGTCAGCAGAATCCACGGCTGCACATGGCGCCAGTCGCTGCCGGTGTAATGCACCAGGCGGCGCAGGGAGAAATCCACCCGCGCGGCATCGAACAGCGCCAGGGGCAGCGGGTCGGTGTTCTCCCAGTCATACAGACCATCGGCGGTGCCATCGGTGGCCGCCGACAGGTCGGTGCTGGGGAACACCCGCGCCAGCTCGGCGGCGGTCACCCCGGAGCCGGCAAGCTCATCGCCCTGCTCCACCACATACGGATAGGGAATGTACTGCTCGCTGACCCCGACCTCGACGGTCAGGGTGAAGTCCGCCATCAGCGGCTGCAGCTGCTCGAGCAGGTACTTACGAAAGGCCGCCGGATGGGTGATGGTAATGCTGTAGGTACCGGGTACCTGCACCTTGGCGTAGGCGCGCACGGTGGTCGGCACTTCGCCCTGGCAATCGTAGGTCAGGCGCAGTTCCGGGTAGCGAAACAGCTCCTGCTCCTCGGCACTGGGGCGCACGCGGTCTTTCAGGTAGCGCTTGAGCGCCTGGCTCAGGCCCTCGGTGGCACGCTTGTGCAGCGCAGCCAGACGGTCAACGGCTTCTTCGGCAGTGTTGACGACGATAAAAGCGCCGTCTGTAGAAAGGGACATGCACGGTTCCTTATCGTGAATTTCACGGATCATAGCTGACACTTATTACTGTCGGGGTGCAAGGGGCGCGCTCATAACGGCCAGGCCTCGGCGATGCGCTCCAGCGCCTGCTTGAGTTCGGCGCGGCTGCGTGCGGCGGCCAGGCTGATGCGAATCGCACTGGCCTGGGCCGGGCCGACGGCGAACACCTCGGCGGGCACCACCTCCACATCCACAGCCCGGCAGGCAGCCACCAGCGCGGCGCTGTCCGGCGGCTGCAGCCACAGGTGTGGGGCCACCTCCCGCCCCGGCGGCATGCGCGGCCCCAGTACACGGTTCGCCAGGCGCCAGCGCTGCTGCAATTCTTCGCGCTGCCAGGCCAGCTTGCGCGTGGCGGTGCCGTCCTCGATCCATTCGCAGGCCAGTGCCAGGCACAGTGGCGACACTGCCCAGCTGGTGGCATGCCCTTGGGGGTCGATGCGTTTGAGCAGCGCCTGCGGCCCGTGCATGAAACCCAGGCGTAGGCCTGGCGCCACGGTTTTCGACAGGCTGCTGACCAACAGGCTGCGTGCCGGCACCGTGGCAGCCAGCGGCGCCTGCTCGCCCAGCGCGCCGTATACGTCGTCCTCGATCAGCCACAGGCCATGGCGCTCGATCAGTTCGGCGATGCGCTGGCGGCGCTCGCCATCCATGCTGCTGCCGGTGGGGTTCTGCAGGCAGGGGGTAAGCACCAGCACCCGGGCGCCGGTGGCGCGTACCTGGCGGTCGAGATCCTGGGGAAGAATGCCGCGCTCATCCATCGCCACGCCATGCAGCGGCAGCCTGAGCTGGCGTGCGGCGGCCTTGATGCCAGGCGCGGTGAAGGCTTCGGCAAGCACCGGATCCCCCGCTTCACAGAGCGCCAGCAGCGCCGCCGACACACCCTGCTGGGCACCGGCGCAGAGCGCTACCTGGGACGGCGGCGTATGCACGCCGCGCTGCTGCAGCCACTGGCTGACAGCCACCCGGCCACGCTGCTCGAGCTCGGCCGGCGCATAGGCCTGCAGGGCATCGAGGCGACCATCGGCAATCAGGCGCTGCAGGGTGCGCGACAGGTCATCGCTGCCGCCATCATGCACCGGCACGTTGGTCGACAGGTCTATGCCAGCGGCCGGCAACCGCGGCTGCTTGAGGTGAAACAGGCTGGCCTCGTGGCTATCGGCCAACACGTAGGTACCGCGCCCGACCTCGCCGGACACCAGGTGCCGGCGCGCCGCCTCGCGATACGCCTGCATCACCGTGCTCGGGTTGATGCCCAGGGTCCAGGCCAGGCGCCGCTGCGGCGGCAGCCGTTCACCGGGCTTGAGCTCGCCCTTGCCAATGGCGCCGGCAATCGCTTCGACCAACGCCAGATAGGTGGGCAGCGTACTGCCGTGAAGGTCAGGTAACCACATTGCTTGCCATGCAATATAAAGATTTACCCATACAATGCCCGAGCCGTAGCATCGGGTCAAAGCCTCTCTGGAGCACCACCCGATGTTCGACCTCGCCGCCCTGCGCCAAGCCGTTACCCTGATTCGCCCGAGCGTTCCGGCAACGCCGCAGTTCGCCTGGCCGCTGCTGGCCGAACGGCTGGGCTGCGAGGTGTGGGTCAAACACGAAAACCACACGCCGACCGGGGCCTTCAAGGTGCGCGGCGGCCTGGTCTACGTGGATGCCCTGCTGCGCCGTGAACCGGCCGTCAGTGGGCTGATCTCGGCCACCCGCGGCAACCATGGGCAGAGCATGGCGCTGGCGGCGCGCAAGGCCGGGTTACCCATCGTTATCGTGGTGCCGCACGGCAATGCCCGCGAGAAGAATGCCGCCATGGCCGCGCTGGGCGCCGAAGTGATCGAGCATGGCCGCGACTTCGACGCCGCCCGCGCCATGGCCGCCGAGCAGGCCACCCAGCGCGACCTGCACTTCGTGCCGTCGCTGCACCCGGACCTGATCCGCGGTGTGGCCACCTATGCCCTGGAATTGTTCGAGGCCGCGCCGCCACTCAAGCGCATCTACGTGCCCATCGGCCTGGGCTCGGGCATCTGCGGAGTGATTCGGACCCGTGACCTGCTGGGCCTGGATACCGAGGTGATCGGCGTGGTGAGCAGCGCTGCCGACGGCTACGCGCAGAGCTTCGCCGCCGGGCGGATCATCTGCACCGACAGCGCCGATACCATCGCCGATGGCATGGCCTGCCGCATGCCGCAGCCCGAAGCGCTGGAGATCATCCGCGCAGGCGCCACGCGGATCGTGCGGGTCGATGACGACGAGATCCGCCAGGCCATGCGCATCTTCCACGAAGACACCCACAACCTGGCCGAAGGCGCTGGCGCGGCAGCCCTGGCGGCGTTGATTCAGGAGCGCGAGATCAATCGCGGCGAGCGCGCCGCCGTGGTGCTCAGCGGCGCCAATGTCGACCGCGCGGCACTGGCGGCGATCCTCGCCTGAGCCGCTGCCGACCCAGACCGGCTAGACGCTGATCGACAGCGTCGCGCCGACCGAAATCGACAGAGACAGGTCGCCACTCATCTCGCCAGCGGCCTTGTCGACTTCGGCCAACTGCTTGTCGATGCCCTCGATCAGCTTCTTGCTCTCTTCATCCGGCTTGCCGCTGATCTGCGCGCGAACCATGGCCAGCAGCTGCTTGAGTTGGCCGGCGACCTTTTTCAATTCCTCGGCATCGGCACGGCGCTGACGCTCATTGCGCTCGTTACGGGCCTGGCTGGTAGCCGCTTGCGCCTGCTCAGCGGCCTCTTGCTCGCTGGCGGCGGGGTCGTCCCCCTCCTCGGCCTCCTCGCCGGCCGCAAGCTCGGTGGTCTCGGCATTCACCTCAGGCGTTTCGGCTTCTGCCTCAGGCTCGACCGCAACTTCGTCAGTCGGCGCTGCCTCGCTCACGGCTTCGGCCGTGACGGTCTCCTGCGCTGTCGCACCTTGGCGCGCGCCAGCCTTTGCGTCCGCCTCCAGTGAGGAAGCGGCACCATCCGACGGTTCCTTGAGCACCGCGGCAGCCTGCCCCAGTTCCTGGGCCAGTTGCTTGAGCTGTCGCAGCGCCCCTTTTGCCGCTGCCGGCCCAAGGGCCATGACCAGTTGCTTGAGCATCTCGATACGTCGCTTGATGTCTTCGAGGCGCTGGCGTGCCGCATCCTTGCGCGTCTCGGCCTGCCTGGCCTGCATTTCGCGCAGTTTGCCGAAGGCATCACGCATGCTTTTCGCACGCTTCTGGGCGTATTCGCTGAGCGTGACGGTCACCGAGGGCTGCTGGTCGGGCTCGGCGGTCGTCCGCGCTGTCGAGAAACCCGCGGCGTCTGCCCTGCGCGTGGCGGGCGCCTTCACCGATGCCGCGGTGCCGGTGCCGGAGGGGGTGATGGTCGACATGCTACGTCCTGTGCCTGGCGAGTGTGTTTCAGAGTATCGGCGCGGGTGCCATGAACTTGAAACAGCGCCCGCTCTGGGGGCCAAAGGCCACGCGTCGGAAAGCACAAAGCCCCGGCACGGGCCGGGGCTTCGAGTAATACGTCTGGCGCTTTCACGCCAGCGGCGAGTCAGTACTTGCTGCGAAAATCGCGCAGTTCATCCTCGGCCTTTTCCTTGGTCCAGCCGTAGCGTTCCTGCAGTCTACCCGCGAGGTATTCGCTATGGCCTTCGGCGACATCCAAGTCGTCGTTGGTCAGCTTGCCCCAGCGCGCCTTGATGTCGCCACTGAGTTGCTTCCACTTACCTTTGATGATGTCGGAATTCATGATTCATTCTCCAAGGAAGTGGCAGGCTACAAGCGCCTGCCCGGTGCCGTGATCAGTCGGCAGCTTTCAGGCCGTCAGCGGACACCGCTTGAACGCCTTTGATTTCCTTGGCTTTGGCAACAGCCAGGTCACGCTCAGCTTCGGTTTTCACGACGCCGGACAGAGCAACAACACCTTTGTTGGTCTCGACCTTGATGTCCAGAGCGCTGAGGCCATCGTCAGCCAGGAAGGCGGATTTGACCTTGCTGGTGATCCAGGTGTCGGAAACGGCTTCTTCAGCCTTATCCATGGTGTTGGCAGCCAGCATGGTCGGCTGGGTGCTGTTGTAGGTGTCGGCGAAAGCGGTACCCGCCACGGACAAGCTCAGGGCGGTCGCAGTGATAGCGGCAAAAGCGAACTTATTGATTGGCTGTTTCATGGGCAACACTCCTGTTTCATTCAAGTTCGCCACATCCAACTTCAGGACTGTGGCTTCCCCTTGAATATCGCAAGCGCTGTGCCAGCTTTTTAAAACAAAAAAAATACTTAAAAATCAAATAGTTGAGTAAACCATGAAAATCATTGTTCCGTGCAAACTGCAAGTTCAAGCGTAACGGCTCAGGCAGATTGCACGAAGTAACTTAATGCCATCATACACGCGCCGCCGCCTGCCGCCCGAAACGAAAAATGCCGGTCACGAGACCGGCATTTCGGGTACGGCGGGTGACGGGAACACCTACTTGACCACCTTCAGACTCGGGCGGCCACTTGGCCGTGGCGGCTCGTCGTCGGGCGGGGTCTGCTCGTCTTCTATCGCCTCGACCTCACTCTGCACGGGCGGCGCCTCCTGATCGAAGACCATGCCCTGGCCGTTTTCCCGGGCGTAGATCGCCAATACGGCAGGCGACGGCACGAACAGGCTATGGGCAACGCCGCCGAAGCGCCCTTCGAAGCTGACCGCATCGTTCTCGAGGGACAGTTCACGCACGGCAGTGGGCGACACGTTGAGCACGATCTGCCCGTCACTGACGAACTTGCTCGGCACCTGAACGCCCGGATAGTCGGCATTGACCAGCAGGTGCGGGGTGCAATCGTTGTCGACGATCCACTGGTACAACGCGCGGATCAGATAAGGACGACTGGAGTTCATCAAACCTCCTGAAACAGGACGCGCCGGCTAAGGTGCGCCCAAAGAAATGAGTCAGCGCATGGCTCGTTCGGCGGACGACAGGCTCTGGCGAAAACTTTCGCGCGCGAACTGCCGGTCCATGTAATCGAGCAGCGGTTTGGCCGGCCTTGGCAATTCGATCCCCAGCACCGGCAGGCGCCAGAGGATCGGTAACAGGCAGCAGTCTACCAAGCTCAGCTCGTCGCTGAGAAAAAATGGTTTTTCAGCAAACAACGGCGAGACGCCGGTAAGGCTCTCGCGCAGCTCCTTGCGCGCCTGCGCGCGGGCCGCCTCCTTGCTGCGCTTATCGAGAATCAGGTCGACCAGCGAGCACCAGTCGCGCTGGATGCGGTGCATCAGCAGCCGCGTGTTGCCGCGCGCCACCGGGTACACCGGCATCAGCGGAGGATGGGGATAGCGCTCTTCCAGGTACTCCATGATCACCGTCGGCTCGTACAGCGACAGGTCACGGTCGACCAGGGTCGGCAGGGTCGCGTAGGGGTTGGCTTCCAGTAGTTTGTTGGGAAAGCGGCCCTGCTCCACGTCGATGATTTCCACAACGACGCTCTTCTCGGCGAGCACGATGCGTACGCGGTGAGAGTAGTGGTCGGCAGCGTCGGAATAACAGGCCAACCGGTTGGTCGCAGCCAAGGCGATCCTCCAGATTCGTGAAACGTGAACGCGCCGGAAACGCTGTCGCTGACGACGGCTCCCGGCAGTCCCTGAGATGAATTTTCAGGGCATAAAAAAGCCCGCGCAGTGCGCGGGCTGAGCATGATACCGGAACCGACAGTTTAAAAACGTAGGCGAGGCAGCCAGCGCGAGGCAAAAACAGGCGAAAAAGCGCAGTGTGCGATTAGTACATGAGCATTTTTGGCCTGGTTTCAACGCTGCGATGGCAACGTCGGTGGTTTTAATGCACGTCCTTCCAGTATTCGCGCTTGAGCAGGTAGGCAAAGACGAAGAAGAACGCCAGGTAGATCAGCACGTAGGTGCCGATACGCCTCATGTGCAGCTTGTTGGGGTCCGCCGAGTAGGCCAGGAACGTCACCAGGTTGCGCACCTTGTCATCGAAGGCCTCCGGGCTGAGCTGGCCGCTGTTCGGCTCGAGCAACAGCTGGTCGCAGGCTTCGTGGGTCAGTGGCGTGCCGGTCAATGGGTCGTACTGTTTCCTGCCATCGTCGACCACCTGCACCTGCTTGCAGCCCATGTACTGGCGCCCCTGCAGGCGGCCCAGCACGTTGGGCATGCCGACGTTGGGGAACACCAGGTTGTTGGCACCCAGCGGCCGGCCCGGATCGTCGTAGAAGGTGCGCAGGTAGGTGTACAGCCAGTCGTTGCCGCGTACCCGGGCGACCAGGGTCAGATCCGGTGGCGCGGCGCCGAACCAGCGCTTGGCGTCCTCGGCCTTCATGCCGATGGTCATGTGGTCGCCGATCTTGGCGCCGGTGAACACCAGGTTGTCCATCATCTGCTGTTCGGACACGCCGATGTCGGCGGCGACTCGCTCGTAGCGCTGGAACTTGGCGCTGTGGCAGCCCATGCAGTAGTTGGCGAAGGTGCGCGCGCCATCCTGCAGCGCGGCCTTGTCGGTCAGGTCGATATCGGCCTTGTCCAGGGCCACGCCGTGGCCGCCGGCGGCCAGGGCGAAAGCCGGCAGTAACGCGACCACACATGCAGCAAATAGCTTTCTCATCAGCCGGTCACCCTTTCAGGAACGGGTTTGGTCTTTTCCATCCTGGTGTAGAAGGGCATCAGGATGAAGTACGCGAAATACAGCGCCGTGCACAGTTGCGACAGCAGCGTACGGCCCGGCGTGGGCGGCAGAACGCCAAGCACGCCGAGGATGACGAAGGACACGCAGAACGCCAGCAGCCACAGCTTGCTCAGCCAGCCCTTGTAACGCATCGAGCGCACCGGGCTGCGGTCCAGCCAGGGCAGCACGAACAGCGCGGCGATGGCGGCGCCCATGGCGATCACCCCCATCAGCTTGTCGGGGATGGCACGCAAGATTGCGTAGAACGGCGTGAAGTACCACACCGGGGCGATGTGCTCGGGGGTCTTGAACGGGTTGGCCTGTTCGAAGTTGGGCTTCTCCAGGAAGTAGCCACCCATCTCCGGGAAGAAGAACACCACGAAGCAGAACACGAACAGGAACACCACCACGCCGACGATATCCTTGACCGTGTAGTACGGGTGGAAGGGAATGCCGTCGAGCGGGATGCCGTTCTCGTCCTTGTACTTCTTGATGTCGATGCCGTCCGGGTTGTTCGAGCCCACCTCGTGCAATGCCAGGATATGCAGCACCACCAGGCCGAGGATGACGATCGGCAGGGCCACCACGTGCAGGGCGAAGAAGCGGTTGAGGGTGATGCCGGAGATCAGGTAGTCGCCGCGGATCCACTCGGTCAGCGCATCGCCGATATAGGGGATGGCGCCGAACAGCGAGATGATCACCTGGGCGCCCCAGTAGGACATCTGCCCCCACGGCAGCAGGTAGCCCATGAAGGCTTCGGCCATCAGCATCAGGTAGATCAGCATGCCGAAGATCCACACCAGCTCGCGGGGCTTCTGGTACGAGCCGTAGAGCAGGCCGCGGAACATGTGCAGGTAAACGACGATGAAGAACGCCGAAGCGCCGGTCGAGTGCATGTAGCGCAGGATCGCGCCATGGGGCGTGTCGCCGGTACGCACGTCGCGCATCAGCCCTTCGACCGACGCGAAAGCGCCCTCGGCAGTCGGGTTGTAGCTCATGGTCAGCCACACGCCGGTCAGCAACTGATTGACCAGCACCAGCAGAGCCAGGGAGCCGAAGAAGTACAGGAAGTTGAAGTTCTTCGGCGCGTAGTACTTGGCGAGGTGGTCGTTCCACATCTTGGTGGCGGGGAAGCGTGCATCCACCCACTCCATGAATTTGCTCATCATGCTTGCTCCTGATCCACGCCGATGATGATCACGTCAGCCGACTCGTAGGTGTGCGCCGGCACCGGCAGGTTCAGCGGCGCCGGTTGCGACTTGTACACCCGCCCGGCGAGGTCGTAACGCGAGCCGTGGCACGGGCAGAAGTAGCCGCCGACCCAGTTCTCGCCGAGATCTGCCGGTGCCACTTCGGGACGAAACGACGGCGAGCAGCCCAGGTGTGTGCACAGCCCGACCAGGAGGAGGATTTCCGGCTTGATCGAGCGGGTTTTCGGGTCGACGTAGCGCGGCTGTACCGAGTGCTGGGAGTCGGCGTCGGCCAGCTGCCCTTCGATCTTGGTGAGGTTTGCCAGGATCGCCTCGGTGCGCCGCATGATGAACACCGGCTGCCCCCGCCACTCGGCCACCATCTGCTGGCCCGGCTCGATCTTGGCGACGTTCACCTTGACCGGCGCGCCGGCGGCCTTGGCCTTGGCACTCGGGTACCACGACCCCACAAACGGAACTGCAGCCCCCACCGCCCCGGCGGCCCCAACCACCGAAGTGGCTGCCACCAGAAAGCGACGCCGGCCGGCATTCACGCCGTCATTGCTCATTCAGTCGTCTCCCATCGGCTTTCCGGCCTGTTATGCAGGCCTCTAATAAGTAAGTGTTGGTTGCGTGCAGCAGCGGCCGGAGGGTCATCGACGCGTCGCGCATACGGCGTTCGACCACCCTTGCAGAACACGGCCCGAGGCGCACCCATTCGACGCTCATCGAGCACTTTAATCCACGACCTCAGCCGGACGGCCCGTACCGGCCAGCCTACGGCCACGAGCATGAAGACGCTGAAAAGTCGTGATGGTCGGGCGCTACTGCAATCCGGCGCGAGATTCGCACAGGCCCATGGGGCGACTCATGACGCGCATCAACGAAGCGGTGAGTAGGCCGAAAACGCCAAGGCTCAAGCAGAGCCGACGGAGATGGACAGGGCCTGGCGGAGAACTGAAAAAATGCCCGAGGGCCCTTTTCAAGGTCGCTTGCGACGCCCCGCAGGGTGGCCTCCAGAAATGCAGACCATAAAAAAACGCCCAGCTCCGTGAGGAAACTGGGCGTTTTCGAGTACCGAAGCGAATTAACGCTTGGAGTACTGAGGACGCTTACGCGCTTTACGCAGACCAACTTTCTTACGCTCGACTTCACGAGCATCGCGGGTCACGTAGCCTGCTTTACGCAGAGCAGGACGCAGAGTCTCGTCGTAATCCATCAGAGCGCGGGTGATACCGTGACGGATCGCACCAGCCTGACCGCTCACACCGCCACCGATAACGGTAACGTAGATGTCGAATTTCTCGACCATCTCGGTCAGCTCCAGCGGCTGGCGAACTACCATGCGGGCAGTTTCACGACCGAAGAAGGTGTCCAGGGTGCGGTTGTTGATGGAGATCTTGCCAGTGCCCGGACGCAGGAAAACGCGTGCGGTTGCAGTCTTGCGACGGCCAGTGCCGTAATTTTGAGTCGCCGACATAATGAACTATTCCGTTAAATCTTCAGTTCTTGAGGCTGCTGAGCAGTATGAGGGTGAGCAGCGCCCGCATAGACTTTCAGCTTACGGTACATGTCGCGGCCCAGCGGGTTTTTCGGCAGCATGCCTTTAACCGCGGTCTCGATCACGCGCTCAGGGGCTTTAGCGATCAACTTCTCGAAGCTGATCGACTTGATGCCGCCCGGGAAACCGGAGTGGGAGTAGTACATTTTGTCGCTGGTTTTAGCGCCAGTCACACGTACCTGCTCGGCATTGATGACGACGATGTAGTCGCCGGTATCAACGTGAGGGGTGTACTCAGGCTTGTGCTTGCCACGCAGACGGCTCGCGATTTCTGTAGCCAGACGACCCAGGGTCTGACCAGCAGCGTCAACGACGAACCAGTCGCGTTTTACTGTTTCCGGTTTAGCGGTAAAAGTTTTCATTCTTTATAGCCTCAGGGGCCGCCCAGCAAAAATAGACGGCGGATCTTACTGAATAGTGCGTACTTTGACAAGTCAAAGGCAGCCGGATACGGGCGCTATTCGGGGGCTCGGGTCAGCGCGTCCGTGTACGGCAAGATTCTTCGGCAGGCGGCGCATCACTTCCACCGCAGAAAGAGGAGGCGGATTATCCTGATTGCGAAAAAAATTTCAACCTGCTTGTATGCCCCTTTTGTCAGAGGACGCTCCAATGGAATACCGCAAGCTCGGCCGAACCGATCTCAATGTCAGCGCCCTGTGCCTGGGCACCATGACCTGGGGCGAGCAAAACGACGCTGGCGAAGCGTTCGCACAGATCGAGCGCGCCAAGGCCCACGGCATCAATTTCATCGATACCGCCGAGATGTACCCGGTGCCGCCGCGCGCCGAGACCTACAGCAAGACCGAACAGATCATCGGTGAGTACTTCAAGCAGCGCGGTGACCGCGCCGACTGGATTCTGGCCAGCAAGGTCGCCGGCCCCGGCAATGGCATCACCCATATCCGCGACGGCCAGCTCAAGCACAACCGCCAGCACATCGTCGCCGCCCTGGACGCCAGCCTCAAGCGCCTGCAGACCGACTGGATCGACCTCTACCAATTGCACTGGCCGGAACGCCCGACTAATTTCTTCGGCCAACTCGGCTACCAGCACCAGGACAGCGACTCCACCCCGATCGAGGAAATCCTCGAAGCGCTGCAAGAGCAGGTCAAGGCCGGCAAGATCCGCCACATCGGCCTGTCCAACGAAACACCGTGGGGCACCATGAAATTCCTGCAGCTGGCCGAGGCCCGCGGCATGTCCCGCGTGGTATCGGTGCAGAACCCCTACAACCTGCTCAACCGCAGCTACGAAGTGGGCATGGCCGAAGTCTCGATCCGTGAACAGTGCGGCTTGCTGGCCTACTCGCCCCTGGCCTTCGGCATGCTCTCGGGCAAATACGAGAACGGCGCCCGTCCGGCGAACGCCCGCCTGAGCCTGTTCGAGCGTTTCCAGCGCTACAACGCGCCGGAAACCGTGGCCGCCTGCTCGCGCTACGTGGCCCTGGCCCGCGAGCATGGCCTGGATCCAGCGCAGATGGCCCTGGCGTTCGTGACCGGCCGCCCGTTCGTGACCAGCAACATCATCGGCGCCACCTCGCTGGAGCAGCTGGACGCCAACCTGGCGAGCAGCGAGCTGACCCTCAGCGATGAGGTGCTGAAAGGCATCGAAGCGATCCACAAGTCGCAGCCCAACCCGGCGCCGTGATTTTTCGGGGTTAGGGATGGTGGTGGGTTAGCACCTACGCGGCCCACCCGGATCATCTGTGGGAGCGCGCCATGCGCGCGAATCGCGGGCATGGCCCGCTCCCACAAGAGCAGGCCGTAGATACAAGGATGAGTGAGAACCCATCACATCTCCCATCCGCCCTCCTGCCTACAACAGCTTCGGCCCCTTGATATCGCGCCGCGAGGCCAGCCGATCCGCCAGCCGCGTCGGCTCTGGCAGCCGATAGCCGCGATCCCAGCTCAACACCAATTCTGCAGCCTTGTGCATGCTCACCCGGTTGCCTGGCGAGACGATCAGCGGCCGTACCTTGCGCTTGCTGCGCAGCACCCAGCCGATCTGCCGGTTCTGGCGGTCGAGCAACTCGACCTTGTCGCCGCGTTCGTCGCCCAGTTCGCAGTGATGCCCGGTGAGGATCTTCTTCGCCACGCCGATGGTCGGGCGACCGGTGACCACGCCCAGGTGCGCGGCAATGCCGAGGCCGCGCGGATGGGCGATGCCGTGGCCGTCGACGACGATCAGATCCGGCTCCTGGGGCAGCCCCGCCAGGGCCGACAGCAGGGCCGGCAACTCGCGAAACGACAGCAGCCCCGGCACATAGGGCATGCTGGTAGGAATGCGCGCCACGCATTCGGCGACTGGCTGCAGGGTCTCGGCATCCAGCAGGATGGCCGCGGCGCGGGTGATCTCGCCGCCCTCCTCGAAGCCGACATCCACCCCAGCCAGCAGGCGCAGCGGCGGGAAGTCATCCTCCAGGCGTACCTGCTCGGCCAATTCTTTCTGCAGCATTCTCGCGGCGGCGGGCGTGCCGTCCCACTCGGCGAACGGCGATGCGGCCAACTCGGCAAAACTCAGCATGACAACCTCTCTCCCAGCACAGCGTTGCAAGACCGGGCTGGACTCAGCCCGGATAAAAGAAGACGATTCAGCCGGAACCTGACGGCTTTACCGCTAGGGTCTGTTCCCGTTTCACGCACGGCCGCGCCGGAGCCAGTTTTTGCGCGAGGCAAGGCACGAGATGCGAAGTTTGGCAGGCCAAATGAGCCATCGAGTAACGCCGCATCGCACAAAAACTGGCCCGGCCCTCCGGGTTGCGTGGGAAATGACCTCCGCTGTCGTTGCAGGACTTGGCAAGGGAGCGACCATTCCCTGCGTCCTGCGCCTAACCGGAGGCCATTTCTCGCTGCAACGCGGCTCGCGCTGAAACGGGAACAGACCCTAGGCCGATCCAATCACTCGAACAAGAACAACAGCCATGTCCAGCCCGTCCCCGCTCACCCGCGTGAGCATCCTTGCCACGCCCGGCGTATTCGCTTCGACCCTCATGCAGGCCAGAGATTTCTTTCATATGGCCGGCTTGCGCCACGGCAAGCAGCAAGGCCTTGGCCTGGTGCCGACCTTCGAGGTGCGCCTGGTCAGCCCGGACGGCCTGCCGGTCACCAGTTTCAGCGGCGTGCAGCTGCCGGTCGACGGCCCGCTCGACAGCGAAGCCCAGCTGATCATCCTGCCGGCCTTCTGGGACGACTACGACGCCCTGAGCAGCCGCTACCCGCAGGTGTTCGACTGGTTGCGGGCACGGCACGCCGCCGGCGCCAGCCTGTGCGGGGAAGCCAACGGGGTGTTCTGGATGGCGGCCGGCGGCCTGCTCGACGGCAAGGAAGCGACCACCTGCTGGCGCTTTTTCAGCGAATTCGCCACGCGCTTTCCGGCAGTGGCGCTGAACCAGGACAAGCACCTGACCGACGCCGACAACCTCTACTGCGTGGCCGGCCCGACCTCGGCCTGTGACCTGTACATCTACCTGATCGAGCGCTTTTGCGGCACCAGCGTGGCGCAGAGCGTGGCCCGCGACATCCTCTACGAAGTGCGCCGCAGCTACACGCCGGGGCGTATCGGCTTCGGCGGCCAGAAGCAGCACCAGGACACCAAGATCCTGCAGATCCAGCAGTGGCTCGAGGAGCATTTCGCCGAGCGTTTCCGCTTCGAGGACGTGGCCCGCGACCACGGCATGAGCATCCGCAACTTCATGCGCCGCTTCCACGCCGCCACCGGCGACAAGCCGCTGTACTACCTGCAGCGCCTGCGTATCGAAACCGCCAAGGGGCTGCTGTCGTCATCGCCGAAAAGCATCAAGGCGGTCAGCTACGAGATCGGCTACGACGACGCCAGCTTCTTCGCCCGCCTGTTTCGCCAGCACACCGGGCTGTCGCCCAACCACTACCGCCAGCAGTTCCAGCAACAGGCGCAGCCAGCAGGTAACTGAAATGAAAAAGGCCGCACGCCCTGCTTCCGGTCAGGAAGCGAGCGTGCGGCCTTGGCCACTGCAATCAGCCGGTCAGGGCTTGTGCGGGCGCGACAGGAACTCGTGGGACTGCATTTCCAGCAGGCGGCTGAGGGTGCGCTGGAACTCGAAGCTCAGGCGCCCGCCGGTGTACAGATCCTTGAGCTCCACTTCGGCGGAGATGATCAGCTTGACGTTGCGGTCGTAGAACTCGTCCACCAGGTTGATGAAGCGCCGCGCCATGTCTTCCTTGGCCACGCTCATCTGCTCGACGTTGGAGAGGATCACCGAGTGGAAGATCTTGCCCAGCTCGATGTAGTCGTTCTGGCTACGCGGGCCATCGCACAGCTCGCGAAAATCGAACCAGCCGACATCGCCACCAACCCGACGCGCGACGATGGCGCGGTTCTCGATCACCAGTGACTCGTTTTCCTGCACGGTGGTTTGCTCGTGCAGCAGGCTCTTGAAGCTCTTTTCCAGGCTCTGCTCGGCGGCTTCGCCCAGCGGAAAGTGGAACAGCTCGGCCTGCTCCAGTGCGCGCAGGCGGTAGTCGATACCGCTGTCGACGTTGACGATCTCGGTGTGCACCTTCAAGAGCTCGATGGCCGGCAGGAAGCGCGCACGCTGCAGGCCATCCTTGTAGAGGCCGTCCGGCACGATGTTGGAAGTGGCCACCAGGGTCACGCCATTCTTGAACAGCTCTTCGAGCAGGGTCGCCAGGATCATCGCATCGGTGATGTCGGAGACGAAGAACTCATCGAAGCAGATCACCCGGAACTGCTCGGAGAAGCGCTTGCCGATCACGGTCAGCGGGTTCTTGACGTCCTTGAGGGTGCGCATCTCTTCGTGCACGCGCTTCATGAAGCGGTGGAAGTGGGTGCGCTCCTTTTCCTTGAACGGCAGGGCGTCGAAGAAGGTGTCGACCAGGTAGGTCTTGCCACGGCCGACGCCGCCCCAGAAATACAGACCCTTGACCGGGGTGACGGTTTTCTTGCCGAACAGCTTGCCGAGCACGCCAGGCTTGCTGCGCTCGTCGGCGATCAGCTCGTCGTACAGGCGCTGCAGGTGGCGCACGGCCTTTTCCTGGGCGGCATCGTGGAAGAAGTCCGGACGTTTGAGGTCGGCCTGGTAGCGTTCGAGCGGAGTCATAGTGCGAAAACCGGGCAAGTAAAGCGGGGGCGACACTTTAACGACGCCCCCGGGGATTGGCAAATAGGCCCTATGGGCAGCGGGGCTATGAACCTGTTCACGATCTCGCGAGCTAGAGCCATACAAGGCCTAGGCGGCCCCACAAAAACAGACGAGGAAGCGGAGTTTACGAGCTGTAAATGAGCATTCCGAGTCTGTTTTTAACGCAGTAGGGCCGACGCGCAGCAGATCGTGAACAGGTTCTAAGGCTTCAGACCGTAGCGCCGCCCATAGGTGTCAGGCTTCTTCCGGCGCCAGTGCTGCGCGCAGACGGGCAATTGCTGCCTCGGTGGCGCCAGCATCGGTGAACGCCGGGCTTTCACCTACCAGTTGATCGTCCAGCCACAGGCCAAAGGCATTGCCCTGCACGCGGATATCCAGTGCATCACCGGCCTGCAGGCGCTTGCTCACCTGCCCTGCCGCCTTGCCGTCAGCGAAGGACGACGACAGCAGCAACTGCTCGCCGTCGGCGTCCAGCAGGCGGAAGCGGAAGCTGCCGTCCTCGTCGCGGAAGCTGACGAAGCGGGCGCGCTTGGCGGCCTTCTTCTTGGTATCGGCAGCCACCTGCACCTGCTCGCGGAACGAGCGCAGGCCCACCGCTTCGCGCAGCTCGCCAAGGAACGGGGTGGCGATCTTGCGTGCCTTGGCGGCGCCGGCCAGCAGAATGTCTTCCAGATCGGCCGGGCGGGCGATCAGTGCGTGGTAACGCTCGCGCGCCTCGCCCAGCTCCGCCTCCAGCAGCTCGTAAAGCGCCTGCTTGGCTTCGCCCCAGGCCAGCCCGCCGAGCAGCGCGGCGCGGAAGTCCGCTTGCTGGGTCGGTGCGGCAAAAGCCTGATAGATGGTGAACAGGTGCGAGTTGTCCGGGTCCTTCGCCTCGCCGGGCTGGCGGGAGTCGGTGACGATGCGCGCCACGGCGTCCTTGAGCTGCCTGGAGCTGCCGAACAGCGGAATGGTGTTGTCGTAGCTCTTCGACATCTTGCGGCCGTCGAGGCCCGGCAAGGTGGCGACGTCTTCCTCGATCACCACCTCGGGCAGCTTGAAGATGTCCTTGCCCTGGCCGAACAGGTGGTTGAAGCGCTGGCCGATATCACGGGCCATTTCCACGTGCTGAATCTGGTCGCGGCCGACCGGCACCTTCTGGGCGTTGAACATCAGGATGTCCGCTGCCATCAGCACCGGATAGCTGAACAGACCCATCGACACGCCGGCATCCGGGTCTTCACCGGCTTCGACGTTCTTGTCCACCGAGGCCTTGTAGGCGTGGGCACGGTTGAGCAGGCCCTTGCCGGCCACACAGGTCAGCAGCCAGCTCAGCTCGGGAATTTCCGGAATATCGGACTGGCGATAGAAGGTCGCCTTGTCGGTGTCCAGGCCCAGCGCCAGCCAGGTCGCGGCGATCTCCAGGCGCGAGCGCTGGATGCGCGCGGGGTCATCGCACTTGATCAGCGCGTGGTAGTCGGCGAGGAAATAGAAGGAATCCATGTCGGCGCGGCGGCTGGCGACGATGGCCGGGCGAATCGCGCCCGCATAGTTGCCCAGGTGCGGCGTGCCGGTGGTGGTGATGCCGGTAAGGATACGCGTGGTCATGTTCAGGTTCGCTTTACGTGGACCAACTTGGGGATCCGGCGTGCCAGGCTGGCACGCGGCAGATCACAGGCGAGGCAGCAGCAGATCCTTGAGATCGGTCAGCTTGCCGTGAAAAAAGTGGCCGCATTCTGCCACTTTCAGGAGCTCATGAGCACGCCCGAGGTTGGCCGACCAGTCGTACACAAGCTGCGGCTCGACCACTTCGTCGGCATCCGGCTGGATCACCACCAGCGGGCAGCGCTCGGCAGGCGGATTCTCGCCGTTCAGGCGCATCACGGCCGGTGCGATCATGAACAGCTGCGCCGCCTCGATACCCTGCTGCTCCAGGCGGGCGCCCAGGCTGGCGGCGACAAAACCACCGAAGGAAAACCCCATCAGGGTCAGCGGCAGGTCGGGGTAGCGTTGGCGCAGCCAATGGGCGACAGCCTCGGCGTCATCGACTTCACCGCTGCCCATGTCGTGGCTACCGGCACTGGCGCCCACACCACGGTAGTTAAAACGCAGGGTGTGATAACCGGCATCGCGAGCGGTGCGCTGCAGGGTCGACACCACCTTGTTGAGCATGGTGCCGCCCTGCACCGGATTCGGGTGACAGATCAGCGCAACGCCGCGCGCCTCGGCGACTTCCAGGCAAAGGGCCTCGAGCTGGCCACTCGGGCCATCGATCATCATGGGGGTTTCGCGAATCAGCAACAGTGAACTCCGTGACCTTGAATCGGGTCGACTCGTCGAACGATGTACCCGGGCCGCACTAGGCGTGCACGGGCAAGCACCTTGAAAACACCTTCGCCTACACACACTTAGCGGTGTACAGCGCAGGTTCCAGCCGTTAACGTAAAGCAAAGCCGTTTAGAGAGGAAGGACTCGTGGAACAGACGCTCACCGCCTGGTTGCTACCGGCACTTACCCTGGTCGCTGGCATCGCCATCGGTTTCCTGATCGCCCGTCTTGCACCCAATGCTGCCCCCAGCCGCACCCAGCGCCAGCTGGACGAGATGCAGGAACGTTTCGAGGCCTACCAGAACGAAGTGGTCACCCACTTCAACACCACTGCCAATCTGGTCAAGAAACTGACCCAGAGCTATCACGACGTTCAGGAGCACCTGTCGCACGGTGCCGATCGCCTGGCACTCGACGAAGTGACCCGCCAGCGCCTGCTCGCCACCCTGCACGCCGAGCCGAGCGCCGACAAGCGCGAACGCCTGACGCCGCCGCGCGACATGGAAATCCCCAAGGATTACGCCCCCAAGACCGGCGACGTGCCGGGCATGCTCGACGAGGGCTACGGCCTGAAGAACCGTTACTGAACCACTGGCCTGCAATACCCGAACCCCGCCTTTTGGCGGGGTTTTGTTTTACGATGCTGCATCGAGCCAGACAAGGAAGTGATTCCATGCCAGCACGCCAATCACACCACCCCACCCGCCAGGCGCTGATGGATGCAGCCCGCGAGCTGCTGGACAGTGGCAGGGCCTTCAGCAGCCTGAGCCTGCGTGAGGTGGCACGCGCCGCCGGCATCGTGCCTACCGGCTTCTACCGCCACTTCAAGGACATGGACGCCCTCGGCCTGGCCCTGGTGGCCGAAGTCGGCGAAACCTTCCGCACCACCCTGCGCCAGGTGCGGCGTAACGAGTTCGAGCTCGGTGGCATCATCGATGCCTCGGTGCAGATCTTTCTGCGCGCGGTGGACCAGCACCGCGGCCAGTTCCTGTTCCTCGCCCGCGAGCAATACGGCGGCTCGCTGCCGGTGCGCCAGGCCCTGGCGACCTTTCGCGATGACATTGCCGCCGACCTGACCAGCGACCTGAGCCTGATGCCCAAGCTGCAGCACCTCGACGAAGCGGCGCGCAGCATGCTGGCCGACCTGGTGGTGAAAACCGTGTTCGCCACCCTGCCCGAGCTGATCGACCCAGAGGCCACCACCCTGCCCGCCCACCGCCGGCCGGAAACCAAGATGATCGAGCAGCTGCGCTTCATCCTGATCGGCGCCAAGCGCTGGCGCGGCCTGAGCGCCAGCGACAGGGACTGAACCCGCTGCAACACACCTGAGCAGAAAACGACCAGTTCCCGCCAACGCCCATTATTCGGGGCCTGGAAGACAATGCACGCACCTTATCCACAACGTGCTCCACACCTTCCGTGGACAACCTCTCCGCACGCGCCCTTCAATGCATTGAAATCGTTGAAGTAATTGTTGACGCGAGGATGTTTTTTGGCACCTCATCAAGCAGGTCAAATAATGAACAACTGCCTGTATACAGCGCTATCAGTGGCCTGCAGCCAGGCATGCTCACCTTATCCACAGCACTGCGCACAGTAACCGGGGAAAAGTTGATAACCGCCCGCCCTGCTCACCTAACTCCTTGTTTGCAAAGCGCTATCGGCATTGATCAAAAATAGCGCGACGCCCTGCAGCCCACGCCGCTAGAGCGCTGCACGGTCTTTTACACATGAACGATAGAGACTTATCAACAGGGTCTGTGGGTAACCAGCTCAACCTTCTGATTTTCATGCACAAATAAAAAGGCCGCTGACAAGCAGCGGCCTTGAGACGACAGCAGGAATCAGTCGACCAGGGTCAAAGCACCCTTCATCAGCGCGGCATGGCCGGGGAAGGAGCAGAAGAACTGGTAGGCCTCGGCAGCATCCAGCTTGCTGACGTCGAAGGTCACCGAGTCGGACTCGCCGCCGCCAATCAGCTTGGTATGGGCGATAACCCGGGCGTCATCAGCCTTCAGGTAATCCTTGTCGACGCCGGCTGCGATGCCATCGGCGCTGATTGCCTGCACGTCCGCGGTCTTGGCTACCACCAGGTTATGGCCCATTACGTTCTTGGGCAGGTTGCCGACGTGCTTGAGCTCGATGGTGAAGGTCTTGCAGCTCTTGCTGACCTTGATCTCCTTGGTATCGAAGGTCATCTGGTCGGTGGAATGCACCTCTACCGAACATTCGGCGGCCAATAGCGGCGCACTGACCAGGGCCAGCACGGAGGCAGCAACAAACTTGCGAATCATGGGAGTCTCCTTGGCAGTGAAAACGTTCACAGCCTGCAGGGTGCCCTATCGAGCCCGCATTTCCCATGACCTGAGGCAACAGACCGCAGGCGCTCCAGCCAGACCATCCAGAAAAGCTATCGAGGCCATCCAGACAAACAAGCGGCCGAATGGGCGCGCAGGCTCTAGGCTGTGCCCAGGTTCAGAAGGAGAAGACCATGACCCTCATCGACAGCCTGCAGCACTGGTTTGCCGCTTATGCACAGGGCGCGAGCGGCAGCGCCAGTTAGGTCGCGCCAGACCGCTGCAGAGCATCGCCCTGCAGCGGCCGCCGCGTTACACCCTAGTGCCCGCCCAGGTAGGCGTTGCGCACTTCCTGATTGCCGAGCAGCTCCTGCCCGGTGCCGGTCATGCGGATTTCCCCGGTGACCATCACGTAGGCGCGGTCGCTGAGCCGCAACGCGTGGTTGGCGTTCTGCTCGACCAGAAAGATGGTCATGCCGGTCTGCGCCAGCTCACGCAAGGTGGCGAAGATCTGCTTGACCACGATGGGCGCCAGGCCCAGCGACGGTTCGTCGAGCAGCAGCAGCTTGGGTCGGCTCATCAACGCCCGGGCGATGGCCAGCATCTGCTGCTCACCGCCGGACATGGTCATCGCCCGCTGGTTGCGCCGCTCCTTGAGACGCGGGAACAGCTCGAACATGCGCTGCATGTCCTCGTCAGCATGTTGGGTGCCGATCGGGATGGTGCCCATCAGCAGGTTCTCTTCCACGCTCATGTCCGGGAACACCCGGCGTCCTTCCGGCGACTGGGCGATGCCGTTGGACGCCACATAGTGGGTGCTCTTGCGGGTGATGTCTTCGCCGCGGTAGAGAATCTGCCCACCGCTGGCCCGCGGCTGGCCGAAGATCGACATCAGCAGCGTGGACTTGCCCGCGCCGTTGGCACCGATCAGGCTGACCGTCTCGCCAGGGTTGATGTGCAGGTTGACCTTCTTCAACGCCTGGATCTGTCCGTAATGCACGTCCACGTCCCGGAACGCCAGCAGCGGTGCCGTATTCACATCGCTCATGCCACTTCCTCCTCGTCCGCGCCGAGGTAGGCGGCGATCACTTTCGGGTCGTTCTTGATATCGTCCGGGCCGCCCTGGGCGATCACCAGCCCATGGTCGAGGACGATGATGTGGTCGCTGATGCTCATCACCATGCCCATGTCGTGCTCGATCAGCAGCACGGTCAGGCCGTGCTCGTCGCGCAGCAGGCGGATGATCTTGCTCAGCGCGTGGGTTTCCGAGGGGTTGAGGCCGGCGGCCGGTTCGTCCAGGCAGATCAGCTCCGGGCCGGTGCACATGGCGCGGGCAATCTCCAGGCGGCGCTGCTGGCCGTAGGACAGCTCGCCGGCCAGGTGATTGGCCTGCTCGACCAGATCGACCACCTCCAGCCAGTAGAAGGCGGTGTCCAGCAGTTTGTTCTCGGCACGCCGGTAACCGGGCGTATTGAGAATGCCCTTGATCAGGCTGCGCTCGGCGAGCATGTGCTGGGCCACCAGCAGGTTTTCCAGCACGGTCATTTCCTTGAACAGGCGAATGTTCTGGAAGGTGCGTGCCAGCCCAGCCCGGTTCACCAGGTGGGTGCCGCCGAACATCTTGTACCAGAGCCGCGAGCCGAACTGCCGCGGCTTGATGAAGTCGTCGGCCTGGAACGGCTCGCCGAGAATCTGGATCACGTCGGTCTGCCGGCCCTGGGCGTTGAGCATGATCTTGCCGCCGGTGGCCGAGTAGAAACCGGTCAGGCAGTTGAACACCGTGGTCTTGCCGGCGCCGTTGGGGCCGATCAGCGCCGAGATGGAGTTGCGCTTGATCGAGAAATTGACGTCGCTGAGCGCCTTGATGCCGCCGAAGTGCATCATCAGGCCGTCGACCGAGAGGATCTTGTCGCTCATGGCGCGACTCCTTTACGCGGGGCGATGCCGATGCGGTTGATGCGAATCAGCCCGCGCGGTCGCCAGATCATCATCACCACCATCAGCACGCCGAACAGCAGCACGCGGTAGTCGGCGAAGCTGCGCAGCAGCTCCGGGGCGATGGTCAGCACGAAGGCGGCGATCACCACGCCCACCGTCGAGCCCATGCCGCCGAGCACCACGATGGCAAGGATCAGCGCCGACTCGAAGAAGGTGAACGAGGTCGGGTTGACGAAGCCCTGGTAGGTGGCGAAGAACACCCCGGCGATACCCGCAGTCGAGGCACCGAGCATGAATGCCGAGAGCTTGACCAGCACGTGGTTCAGGCCCATGGCGCGGCAGGCGATTTCGTCCTCGCGCAGCGCTTCCCAGGCGCGGCCCACCGGCATGCGGGTCAGGCGGTGCTTGACGTAGAGCACCAGCAAGACCACCAGCACCAGCACCGCGTAGATGAACAGGAACTTCATGTTGGGGTTGTAGGCCACGCCGAAGAACTCGTGGTACGGCACGCCGCCATCCTTGGCACGGCGGGCGAACTCCAGGCCGAAGAAGGTCGGCGATGGCGCGCTCATGCCATTGGGGCCGCCGGTGACCTCCAGCCAGTTGGTCAGCACCAGGCGGATGATCTCGCCGAAGCCCAGGGTGACGATGGCCAGGTAGTCGCCGTGCATCCTCAGTACCGGAAAGCCCAATATCATCCCGGCAAAGGCCGCCATCAGCGCCGCCAGCGGCAGCAGGCTCCAGAAGCCCAGGCCCAGGTATTCGTAACCCATGGTCAGGCCGTAGGCGCCGATGGCGTAGAAGCCCACGAAACCCAGGTCGAGCAAGCCGGCAAGGCCGACCACGATGTTCAGGCCGAGACCGAGCAGCACGTAGATCAGGCCGAGGATGATCACCGTCAGCAGGTACTTGTTGGCGAAGAACGGGAAGATGATCGCCAGCAGGATCAGCCCCGGGATGATCCAGCGCATGCGCGACACATAACCCGGCGGTTGTACGCCGACGCCACCGCCGGAGCGCTCGAAACCCTCCAGCACCACGCGCCCGCGGGAAGTCTGCAGGAACAGGCTGAGCAGCAGGCGGCCAATCATCACCGCGCCGACCATCCAGGCCACGCGGTCGAATTGCGGGGTGAAGTCGTAGCCCTTGAGCACCACGCCCACCACCGGGCCGAACACGATCAGGGCGATCAACCCGGCCATCAGTGCATCGACCAGGCTCTTTTTCACATCGATAGAAGTCGTACTCACGGCATCACACCTTGGTTACCTGAGGACGGCCCAGCAGGCCCTGGGGACGGAAAATCAGAATCAGCACCAGCAGCGAGAAACTGAACACGTCCTTGTAGTCGGAATTCACCATCCCGGAGAACTGCGCCTCGGCCACGCCGAGAATCAGCCCGCCGAGCATCGCCCCGGGCAGCGAGCCGATACCGCCGAGCACCGCCGCGGTGAAGGCCTTGATGCCGATGATGAAGCCGGCATAGAAGTCGAAGGTGCCGTAGTTGAGAGTGATCAGCACCCCGGCCAGCGCGCCCATGGAGGCGCCGATGACGAACACGTAGGAGATCACCCGGTCGGTGTTGATGCCGAGGATCTGCGCCATCTTGCGGTCCTGCTGGGTGGCGCGGCACATGCGCCCCAGGCGGGTCTTCTGAATGACGAAGGTCAGCGCCAGCATGCCGATGATGGCCGCGGCGATGATGAACAGCTTGGTGTAGGTGATCATCACGTAGCCGTCCCCCACGTGCAGGCGCAGCGCGCCTTCGAGCATGGTCGGGATGCCCTGTTGCCGCGCGCCCTGGCTGAGCTGCACGTAGTTCTGCAGGATCAGCGACATGCCGATGGCGCTGATCAGCGGCGCCAGCCGCGTGGAGTTGCGCAGCGGTTTGTAGGCGATGCGCTCGATGGCGAAGCCGTACACCCCGGTGACCACGATGGTGAACACCAGCGTGCCGAGAATCACCAGCGGGAAGGAATGCACACCGAAGAACGCCAGTACGGCGATGGCGATGGCGGCGAGGTAAGCGGAGACCATGTACACCTCGCCGTGGGCGAAGTTGATCATGCCGATGATGCCGTAAACCATGGTGTAGCCGATGGCAATCAGGCCGTAGACAGAACCAAGGGTCAGGCCGTTGACCAGTTGCTGCAGGAAGATACCGTCCATTGAAAAATCTCTGAGTCCGTGACGGAAAGAAGCGCGCGGTCGCCAGGCGACCGCAGCAGCCGCGGCAGGTCATGGCCCGCCGGGTTTGGAGATTTGTTCACGAGATGCAGGGCAATGGAGATGGCGCGGTCATTTGTGGGAGCGGGCCATGCCCGCGATTCGCGCGCACAGCGCGCCACATCAGTTGTAGGGTGGACAATGCTCTTCTTGTCCACCATTGCGGTTACAGCACGGTGGACGAATAAAGCGCCCTCCACCCTACAAACTGAAGCCACTCCCACGCTCACCCTGCCGCTCGAGAGAACCCTGCTCTTAAAGCTGCTTGTACTTGCCGTCAGCGCCCCACTGGTACATCACGTAGTCGGAGACCTTCAGGTCGCCCTTGGCGTCGAACTCCTTCTTGCCCATCACCGTCTGCACCGGGTTGGCCTTCAGCCAGGTCGCGGCTTCGGCGCCGTCGGTGCCCTTGATGCCAGCGAAGGCCGCGGCGACCACCTGCAGCGAGGCGTAGGAGTACAGGGTGTAGCCCTCTGGCTCGTAGCCATTGGCGCGGAACTTCTCGATCACCGCCTTGCCATCCGGGATCAGGCGCGGGTCGGCGCCAAAGGTCATCAGCACGCCATCGACATATTGCGCACCGCCGGCAGTGGCGACCAGTTCGTCGGTGACGATGCCATCGCCGGAAAGGAACTTGGCGTTCACGCCCTGCTCGCGCAACTGCCGCACCAGCGGCCCGGCCTCCGAGTGCAGACCGCCGAAGTAGACCACCTCGGCGCCGCTGGCGCGGATCTTGGTGACCAGGGCGTTGAAGTCCTTCTCACCGCGGGTCAGGCCCTCGTACATCACCTCCTTCACGCCGCGCTTGTTGAGCTGCGCACGGGTGGCGTCTGCCAGGCCCTGGCCATAGGTGTCCTTGTCATGGACCACCGCGACCTTGCTGGCCTTGAGTGTGTCGACGATATAGTCGCCGGCGACGATGCCCTGCTGGTCGTCACGCCCGCACATACGGAACATCGCGGTCAGGCCGCGCTCGGTGACCTGGGGGTTGGTCGACCCCGGGGTAATCGCCAGGATGCCCGCCTCGTCATATACCTCGGACGCCGGCATGGTCGACGACGAGCAGAAGTGGCCGACCACAGCCACCACCTTGTCGGAGTCCACCAGGCGGTTGGCCACCGCCACGGCCTGCTTGGGCTCGCAGGCATCGTCGCCCTTGACCAGCTTGATCTTCTCGCCGTTCACCCCACCCGCCGCGTTGATGTCATCGGCTGCCTGCTGCGCGCCGCGCCAGAACTGATCGCCAAAGGCCGCGTTGCCGCCGGTCATCGGTGCACCGACACCGACGATGATGTCGGCATGCGAGAACGGGGAGAAGCCCAAAGCACCAGTGATCGCAAGCGCCAGGAAACCTTTCTTGAAAGACGTATGAGGCATGGACGTGCTCCTGAGGAGTATTTGAATTGGCCCGCCTGCTGGAGCAAGCGCTATGCCATTCGCACGTCGGTTGCAAACTTCTAGACGAAAGTCGCGGTTAGCAGCGGTGTAACCTCAGGCGTCTGAGAGCAATGCGTCACTTTCGATTGAAAAGGCGCCACGTTCACCACCAACCGACGCCAGATGCGCACCGTGGCCGGGCAAGGCGACGTCCAAGCTGGTGCAACAATCCGAAACACCGGATAGATAAGTACACGTTAGGCGGGGGCCTGCTGGAGTCCGTGCAGGGGGATCGGAAGTTGATTCCAGAGCGGTTGCGACGCTGGCTAGGCCGCTACCGGGAGTTGTAACCGGTAACAATGTAAAAACGCCCTGCACCATTGCCGGGCAGGGTGTTTTCGTTCCAGATCAGCGGTGGCTTATTGCGGCCACTTCACCTCGCCCTTGATCACCTGGGCACTCAGCTCCAAAGACGACTCATCGGCCAGGTTCGGGTAACGCTTGCCCATGGCAGCGATCAGCTGCTTCGAATCCCTGGCCTTGCCGGCCTCCTCCTCGAACGCCTGCAGGTACTGTCGGGTCGCGGCAACGGTCTGCGGCGAATCCGGCAGGCTGCCATCGGCATTGGGCAGGTAATGCCCGGGCACCACACGGCTCGGCTGCAACGCGTCGATAGCTGTCAGGGTAGCCAGCCAGTCGCGGCGCGATTGCACGGTCTGGGTATCGGCCATCCACACATGGATATTCGCCGACACCGGGATGCCGCCGACCACCGTCTTCAGCGATGGAATCCACACGAAGGTACGCGCCGGCTGCGGCCCGCGAATCTCCAGCACCTGGCCATCCACGGTCAGCTTCGGCGCCTTCAGCGCTTCGGGCACCACCAGCGCCTCTGGCGCATTGCCCGCCATGATCGGCCCCCAGTGCGCCAGCTTGCCGTCCTTGCTCGCCTCGATGGCAGCCACCGTCTCGGCGGTGGCGACGATCTTCGCATCGGGGAAGGCGCGGTGGATCACATCCAGCCCGAAGTAATAGTCCGGGTCGCTGTGGCTGATATACACGGTGGTCAGTTTCTTGCCGGTCGCACGCACCTTCTCGACCAACGCCTGGGCATCATCACGCTGGAACTGCGCATCGATCAGCACCGCCTCGGTAGGCCCGGAGACGATCTGCGCCGACACCGGAAAAATCGACTTCGCACCGGGGTTGTAAACCTCCAGCTGCAGCGGCTCAGCCGCCACCACCTGACCGGCCACAGCCAGCACGGCACTGCCTAATAACAAAGGACGCAACAGACGAAGAGCTTTCATGGCATGGCCTCGCAAGGGAAAGTGCGAGCCATCATAGAGAGGCAGATAGGTTCGAAATACGGCCTAACGTGCAATAGTTTGTTGCGAGTTTTGGTGCAAATAGCCGCTCGGCCCACGCGGCTAGCTTGGCCTAACGCTACGTCTTTACCTGAAGCCCCACCTTAGAAGACTCAGACATACGCTACCGTCCCTTTCAGGAGGCAGAACGGGATCGTTGTGGAGAGCGCCGGGCGGGCAGCCTTGAGCGGCATGGATGCCGCGAGAGGCTGGGCGCCCCCACCGGATGGGCCGGGGATGGCCCTTCGTGGGGGGGCCGCCTAGGCCGGGCCCTCGGAGCAATGATGGAGTGAGGGCAGTCGAGCGTGGCGAGTCGTGTACGCCTAGTTCCGGATGCAGGGGCACAGCGTTTTTGCTTACTTTTTTGCGGGGCCGGCCATCCGGCGTTTGCCAAAAGGACTCGCCGTAAGGGCGAAACCGGATTGCGGGGCGATAGAGAGGCGGCGTCGGAGAGCGATATCTGGCTGCAAATCATGCGTCGCTACCGATATCGATTCGCGGGCATGGCCCGCTCCCACAGTTGGCATTCCCACAACTGGCAATCCCACAGTTGGGGCTCTCACAAGTCCCGCTCCCACAAGTTGCGGCCTCACACAGATACGGGCGCACGCCGACTTCCCGGGCACCAATAAAAAGGCCGATCAACTGATCGGCCTTTTCGCTCCCTCACCCCACCTCAACTATTGCTGGGAAACGCAAACTGCGCCGCCTCGTGGGTCTTGCGCTGCGGCCAGCGCTGGGTGATCGACTTGCGGCGGGTGTAGAAGCGCACGCCGTCCGGGCCGTAGGCATGCAGGTCACCGAACAGCGAGCGCTTCCAGCCGCCGAAGCTGTGGTAGGCCACCGGCACCGGCAGCGGCACGTTGACGCCGACCATGCCCACTTCGATCTCGTCGCAGAACAGCCGCGCCGCTTCGCCGTCACGGGTAAAGATGCAGGTGCCGTTGCCGTACTCGTGATCGTTGATCAGCTTCATGGCAGTTTCCAGGCTGTCCACACGGACGATGCACAGCACCGGGCCGAAGATCTCGTCGGTGTAGATACTCATGTCCGCGGTCACCCGGTCGAACAGGCTGCCGCCGAGGAAGAAGCCGCTCTCGTTGCCGGAAACGCTGAGGCCGCGACCGTCGACCACCAGCTGGGCGCCAGCGGCGACGCCGGCGTCGATGTAGCCGGTGACCTTGTCCTTCGCCGCCGCGGTAACCAGCGGGCCCATGTCCAGGCCGCACTGGGTGCCGGCGCCGATCTTCAGGGCCTTGATCTGCGGGACGATGCGCTCGACCAGGGCGTCGGCGATCTGGTCGCCCACGCACACGGCCACCGAGATGGCCATGCAGCGCTCGCCGCAGGAGCCGTAGGCAGCGCCCATCAGCGCGCTGACGGCGTTGTCCAGGTCGGCGTCGGGCATCAGCACCGCGTGGTTCTTGGCGCCGCCCAGGGCCTGCACGCGTTTGCCGTGCTTGCTGCCTTCGGCGTAGATGTATTCGGCGATCGGCGTGGAGCCGACGAAGCTCAGGGCCTTGACCTCCGGCGCCTGGATCAGCGCATCCACGGCGGTCTTGTCGCCATGCACCACGTTGAGCACGCCTGCGGGCAGGCCGGCTTCGTGGAGCAGCTGGGCGATGTACAGGGTGGAGCTGGGGTCGCGCTCGGACGGCTTGAGGATGAAGCAGTTGCCGCAGACGATGGCCAGCGGGTACATCCACAGCGGCACCATGGCCGGGAAGTTGAACGGGGTGATGCCGGCGACCACGCCCACCGGCTGGAAGTCGCTCCAGGCGTCGATGTTGGGGCCGACGTTGCGGGTGTATTCACCCTTGAGAATTTCCGGCGCGGAGCAGGCGTATTCGACGTTCTCGATACCGCGCTTGAGCTCACCGGCGGCGTCTTCGAGGGTCTTGCCATGCTCTTCGGCGATCAGCTTGGCGATGGTGTCTTCATGCTGCTCGAGCAGTTGCTTGAAACGGAACATCACCTGGGCACGCTTGGCCGGCGGCGTGTTGCGCCAGGCCGGGAAGGCCTGCTTGGCCGAGTCGATGGCCTGCTGCACGGTGGCCACATCGGCCAGGGCGACGCGGCGAATCGCTTCGCCGGTGGCCGGGTTGAACACGTCGGCGCTGCGGCCGCCCTGGCCGTCGGTGAGTTGGCCATGGATCAGGTGCTGGATGGTGGTCATTGGGTCCTCCGAATGCTGTTCGCTTGGGCAGCAGCGACGCACGCCGCTGCCGCCGGGAATGGGGTGGTCACTTGAGTTCGGTTTCGACGAAGACCACTTCGTGGTCGCTGGCATTGACCACGTTGTGCTCGACGCCCGCCTTGCGGAAATAGCTCTGCCCGGCGATAAGCGCCGCGCGCTTGTCGCCTTCCGGGGTTTCCAGCAGCAGGGTGCCGTCGGTCATCGGCACCACCACATAGTCGTAGCCATGGCGGTGGCGGCCGGTTTCGGCGCCGGGTGCGAAGCGCCACTCGGTGACGATCACCTCGTCGTTGTCCACCTGCACGGTGGCCACCGCCTGCTGCCGACCGGCCATCAATTGATCCCTTGCAGGGCGTCGCCGACGGCACTGAACACGCGGTCGAGGTCTTCGATCCTGGCGTTGAACATCGGTCCGAACTGCAGGCCGTCGCCGCCGAAGCGCACGTAGAAACCGGCCTTCCACAGGGCGATGCCGGCCTCGTAGGGGCGGATTGTCGGGTCGCCGTCACGGGGCGCCAGCTGGATCGCGCCGGCCAGGCCGCAGTTGCGGATGTCGACCACGTGCTTGGCGCCCTTGAGGCCGTGGATGGCGTTCTCGAACTTCGGCGCCAGCTCCGCGGCCTGCTGGATCAGGTTCTCGCGCTTGAGCAGCTCCAGCGAGGCCAGGCCGGCGGCGCAGGCCACCGGGTGAGCGGAGTAGGTGTAGCCGTGGGTGAACTCGATCATGTGCTCGGGCGTCGGCTGGCCCATGAAGGTCTGGTAGATCTCGCGGCTGGCGATCACCGCACCCAGGGGGATGGCGCCATTGGTGATCTGCTTGGCGACGTTGAGGATGTCCGGCGTGACGCCGAAGTACTCGGCGCCGGTCCACTTGCCCATGCGCCCGAAGGCGGTGATCACTTCGTCGAAGATCAGCAGGATATTGTGCTGGGTGCAGATCTCGCGCAGGCGCTGCAGGTAACCCGCCGGCGGCACGATGACGCCGGCCGAGCCGGACATCGGCTCGACGATCACCGCGGCGATGTTCGAGGCGTCATGCAGTTCGATCAGCTTGAGCAGCTCGTTGGCCAGCTCGACGCCGCCGGTCTCGGCGGCACCCTTGGTAAAGGCCATGCCCGGCTGCAGGGTGTGCGGCAGGTGGTCGACGTCCATCAGCTGGCCGTACATCTTGCGGTTGCCGGCGATGCCGCCGAGGCTGGTGCCGGCGATATTCACGCCGTGGTAGCCGCGGGCGCGACCGATGAACTTGGTCTTGCTGGCCTGGCCCTTGAGGCGCCAGTAGGCCTTGGCCATCTTCACCGCGGTGTCGGCGCACTCGGAGCCCGAACCGGTGAAGAACACGTGGTTGAGCTCGCCCGGCATCAGGTCGGCCATCTGCTCGGCCAGCTTGAACGACAGCGGGTGGGCGTACTGGAAGCCCGGCGAGTAATCGAGGGTGCCGAGCTGCTTGGCC
This sequence comes from Pseudomonas sp. URMO17WK12:I2, assembly GCF_003253735.1. GTDB lineage: Bacteria > Pseudomonadota > Gammaproteobacteria > Pseudomonadales > Pseudomonadaceae > Aquipseudomonas. The sequence continues at coordinate 116,135 of NZ_QKYW01000007.1, forward strand.
ACCGCCTCCTGGATTTCCGGGCGGCAGTGGCCGGCGCCGCAGGTCCACAGGCCGGACAGGCTGTCGTAGACCTTGCGACCGGAATCGTCGGTCAGCCAGCTGCCTTGGCCGGCGACGATGATCCGCGGGTCGCGCTGGAAGCTGCGGTTGGCGGAAAACGGCATCCAGTGGGCATCCAGCTTCAGCTGGCTGGCCAGGGGCGGCGTGGCGGTCTGCGGCATGTTCATGGCGATGGCCTCGTGAGGGTGATGTGCCAGATATTCATCGCGAGGTCCCGTCGGGACTCGCCACTGCGTTTCGCGGGCATGGACTAGGCGTCCCCGCCCTCTCCCACAATGTTTGTTGGTTGCTAGTGAAGGTGCCACAGGCATAAAGTCACTCAAACCAGACTCTTCTTAACCTCAGTTCAGTGATGACTAAACAATGAGCGCCCGCCGCCCCGAGCCCCTCGCCCAGGTCAGTGACTTCGATATCCGCCTGCTCAAGCTGTTTCGCAGCGTGGTCGAGTGCGGCGGCTTTTCCGCCGCGGAGAGCGTGCTGGGCATCGGCCGTTCGGCGATCAGCCAGCAGATGAGCGACCTGGAGCAACGCCTCGGCCTGCGCCTGTGCCAACGTGGCCGCGCCGGCTTCGCGCTCACCGAAGAAGGCCGTGAGGTGTACCAGTCGACCCAGCAGCTGCTGGCGGCGCTGGAGAGCTTTCGCACCGAGGTCAATGGTCTGCACCAGCACCTGCGCGGCGAGCTGAACATCGGCCTGACCGACAACCTGGTGACAGTGCCGCACATGCGCATCACCGGCGCCCTCGCCCGCCTCAAGGAACGCGGGCCGGACGTACGGGTGAACATCCGTATGACGCCGCCCAGCGAGGTCGAGCAGGGTGTACTCGACGGGCGCCTGCATGTGGGCGTGGTGCCGGTGGTCGGCGGGCTTTCCGGCCTGGATTACCAGCCGCTGTACGACGAACGCTCGCGGTTGTACTGCGCCGTCGGCCACCCGCTGTTCTATGTCGATGACAAGGAGCTGGCGGACGAGCGCCTCAACAACCAGGACGCCATCGCCCCGACCTTCCGCCTGCCGCCGGAGATCCAGAACCATTATGGGGTGCTCAATTGCACGGCCAGCGCCTCGGACCGCGAAGGCATGGCGTTTCTGATCCTCACCGGGCGCTATATCGGCTACCTGCCGGACCACTATGCCGAGGCGTGGATCAAGGAAGGCCGCCTGCGCGCGCTGAAGGCCGATTCGCGCTTCTACGACATCAGCCTGGCCTCGGTAACCCGCAAAGGCCGCCGGCCGCACCTGGTGCTGGAGAGTTTTCTCGAGGAGCTGGCGGCGACTGCGTAAGCGGTCGCTTTTGATCACTTGGCGGTGCACCTGAATGGGCGGCATAAAGGCAGAAGCGGACGCTCCCTGCGTAGGGTGGACGACGCTTCACCCGTCCACCGCTCCGAAACCGCAATGGTGGATGAAAAAAACGTCATCCACCCTACGCCTGAGTGTCGTTTTCGATCAATTGAATCCGCCGGTGCAAGCAGCCGTTCGCCAATCCACTGTGGGAGCGCGCCATGCGCGCGAAAAATCGCGGGCATGGCCCGCTCCCACAGGGAATGCACAAACGTCCGCTTACGCCACCTTGCCGCCATTCGGGCGCCCTACTCGACCTTTTCGTACTGCCCGCCACAGTCGACGAAACAACTCTTGTAGCTGTCCGAACAGATGCTCGTGTCCGGCCCGCTGGGCGCCGTGGGCTTCGGGCACAGCGACTGGAGGTTAGGGTCGCTGCTGTTGTGCAGGCAGCTCTGGTAGCTCTGATACTGGATATCGTAGAGCCCCTTGAACCCCTTGTATGACTCTTCTGCACGCTGCCTGCATTCGCCCGCCAGCTCGCTGCATTGACGCACGCAGGCCTGGCCTTCGGCGGTTTGCGGGGGCACTTCGCGGTACTGGGTGCAGCCGCCGAGCAGGGTCAGCGCAGCGAGCAGGCACACGGGCAGGAAACGATGGCGCACGGTTGCAAATCCTTATGAGAGTCGAGCACGCGGCAGCAGAAGCCAAAGCCTCCTTACCGAGAACGGGCACTCTGGATGGTTCCCCGCTGAGCAGGTTTTCAACGCCCGTGACGCCAGGCACCTGCCGACACACCAGGTAACAAGTCGTTCGCCGGGCATTGCAGGGGAGCGGACCCGGGCGGCTAATCTGTTCTGCTTAGCCCTTTTGCCATCTGCGGAGTACGCCATGCCCAGCCGTCGCCATATCCTGCAGGGCAGCGCCGCGCTGCTGAGCCTCGCCGCCACCAGCCAGTTGCTGCCCGGTTTCGCCTTCGCCGCCAACCCTGCCGCCGTGCTGCAACGCAAGATCCCGTCCAGCGGCGAGAGCCTGCCGGTGATCGGCCTGGGTACCTCGCAGACCTTCAACGCGGGCCTCGACAACGCCAGCCTCAAGCCCCTCGACGAGGTGGTGCGGGCCTTCATCAATGGCGGCGGCACGCTGATCGACACCGCGCCCAGCTACGGCAGCGCCGAGGCGGTGACCGGCGAGTTGCTCAAGCGCACCAAGACCCAGGGCAAGGCCTTCCTCGCCTCCAAGCTGTCGAGCACCGGGCGCGAACGCGGCCTGGCGCAGTTCGAGGCCAGCCTCAAGGCCCTGCAGGCCGACAAGCTGGACCTCCTGCAGGTGCACAACCTGCAGGACACCACCACCCAGCTGGCCCTGGCCCGTGAGCTGCGCGAGCAAGGCAAGGTGCGTTACATCGGCATCACCCATTACATCGAATCGGCCCATGACGACCTGCTGGCCGTGCTCGCCAGGGAGAAGGTCGACTTCGTGCAACTCAACTATTCGGTGGGCGAGCGCAATGCCGAGAAGCGCCTGCTGCCCTACTGCCGCGACAACGGTATCGCCACCCTGATCAACCGCCCATTCCAGCGCGCGCAGCTGCTCAACCGGGTCAAGGGCAAGCCGCTGCCGGAATGGGCCAACGAGATCGACGCCACCTCCTGGGCACAGCTGCTGCTCAAGTTCATCCTCGCCAATGAAGCGGTAACGGCGGTGATTCCGGCCACCTCGAACCCACGCTACATGGTCGACAACCTGCGCGCCGGCCAGGGCCGCCTGCCCAATACCGCGCAGCGCGAGCGCATCGTCCAAGCGTTCAGCTGATACGCAGTGGGATCCGCGGACATATACTGGGGTTCGCCGGCGCTTGTCACGCCTGCCGTGCAGGAGTATCTGTTCACCCGCTGCCCCCTCTGATTACCACGGAAGCCCCTTGATGTCCCCCGACGCCACCGCTCCACGTGCCACCACCGGCAAACCGACTGGCCGCATCCGGCAGAAGAACGAAGAAGCGATCATTGCGGCCGCCGAGGAAGAGTTCGCCCGCCACGGCTTCAAGGGCACCAGCATGAACACCATCGCCCAGGCGGTGGGCCTGCCCAAGGCCAACCTGCATTACTATTTCAGCAGCAAGCAAGGCCTGTACCTGGCCGTGCTGAGCAACATTCTGGCCCTGTGGGACAGCGCCTTCGACAACCTGAGCGTCGACGACGACCCGGCCGAGGCGCTGGAGCGCTACATCCGCGCCAAGATGGAATACTCGCGGCGCTACCCCAAGGCCTCGCGCATCTTCGCCATGGAGGTGATCAGCGGCGGCGCCTTCCTGTCCCAGCACTTCGGCAAGGATCACCAGGGCTGGTTTCGCGAGCGCGCGGCGATCTTCGAACAGTGGATCGCCGCCGGCAAGATGGAGCCGGTCGACCCCACCAACCTGATCTTCCTGATCTGGAGCAGCACCCAGTACCACGCCGACTTCGCCTCGGAGATCTGCCGGGTCAGTGGCCGCTCGCGCCTGACCAAGCCCGATTACCAGGCCGCGGCGGACAGCATGGTGCGCATCATCCTCAAGGGTTGTGGGCTGAAGCCGAGCGTCTGATGCCTTACCTGCTACTCGCCCCCTGCGACTACCGCGAGGAAATCCGCAAAAGCCGTTTTCTCGCCCAGGCCAGCGCCATCGGCAGCGCGGCGGATGCCCAGGCCTTTATCGAACAGGTCAGCGACCCAGGCGCCTCGCACAACTGCTGGGCCTGGAAGATCGGCCAGCAATACCGTTTCAGCGACGGCGGCGAACCCGGCGGCACCGCCGGCCGGCCGATTCTCGCCGCCATCGAGGCGCAGGGGTTCGATGGCGTGGCCGTGGTGGTGACGCGCTGGTACGGTGGCATCCAACTCGGCACCGGCGGCCTGGCCCGCGCCTACGGCGGCAGCGCCAACAAATGCCTGCAGCACGCCGAGCGCCAGGAACAGGTGCCGCGCAGCGCCTGCGCCTGCCATTGCGGCTTCGCCGAACTGGCCCTGCTCAAATCACGCCTGGCCGAATTCGACGCCGTGCTGGAACAGGAAGCCTTCGACGCCGAGGGCGCCGAACTGCAATTGGCCGTACCGCAATCGCAGATCGAAGGCCTGCAAAGCCTGCTTGCCGATATCAGCCGTGGGCGCAGTAGACTGCGCATCATCGAGTGACCACCGCCCACTTGCCATGGAGCCGCCATGAAGCCGCATCTGCTGATTCTCAACCCACTCAGTGAAGCCAGCCTGGCGTGCATCGCCGAACGGTATCAGGTGACCCATGCCGCCAACGCGGCGGCACGCGAGGCGGCCATTGCCGAGCACGGGGCGAGCATTCAAGCGGTGCTGACCATCGGCACCATCGGCCTGACCGGTGAGGAAATCGCTCGCCTGCAAAACCTGAGCTTCGTCGGCACGCTTGGTGTGGGTTACGAGAAGGTCGATATCGACGCCGCCCGCGCGCGCGGCATCGCCCTGAGCAACGGCGCCGGCAGCAATGCCGTGTGCGTCGCCGACCACGCCATGGCGTTGCTGCTGGCAGCGATACGCGATGTGCGCCGCCTGGACAATGCCTGCCGCGCCGGCATCTGGCGCGATGCCCTGCCGATGACCGAGGGCGTCAGCGGCAAGCGCCTGGGCATCCTCGGCCTCGGCGCCATCGGCGAACAACTGGCCCGCCGTGCGGCGGCGTTCGACATGCCGGTGGGTTATCACAACCGCTCACCGAAAGCCGGCAGCCCCCACCAATACTTCGCCAGCGTGAGGCAATTGGCGGATTGGTGCGACTGCCTGGTGGTGGCCATCCCCGGCGGCGCCGCAACCCATCACCTGGTGAACGCCGAGGTGTTCGATGCGCTGGGGCCTCAGGGTTACCTGGTCAACGTGGCGCGCGGCAGCGTGGTGGACACCGCGGCACTGGGCAGCGCACTACGCGACAAGCGCATCCGCGCCGCGGCATTGGACGTGTACGAAAGCGAACCGCTGCCACCCACCGAGCTGCTCGACCTCGACAACCTGACCATCACTCCCCACGTGGGCGGCAACTCGCCCCAGGCGCTGGAACAGTCACTGAGCCAGTTCCTCGACAATATTGGCCGGCACTTTCGTGGGGAGGCGCTGCTGACGCCGATTTGAGAATCTTTTTTAGGCGACATAGATGAAGCTGCAACCGAGGCAAGAGCAGCCTTTCGTAGGGTGGGAGACGCTTCATCCGTCCACCGCACTGCCATCGCAATGGTGGCCAAAAAGAGCGTTGTCCACCCTACTGACTGACGGAAAAATTCCCCGTCGTGGGAGCGGGCCATTCCCGCGAAAAATTGGCGGTGTGAACGCGCAGTCAGCCGTCATTATCTTTGCATGGTGGTGCGCTATCCCGGGTCGCCGCCCGCCCCGCCATACGATTGAGTGCAAATTCAGGATTTCGCGGGCATGGCCCGCTCCCACAGGTAGTACGCTCCAGATGGCAGATGGATCGGGCAGCGTAGACGCTAGCCCCAAACACCGCCCTCACCCGGCCAAAAACGCCCTACCCGCCGCCACTCACCTGCAGGCCAATCCCCAGCGCCTTGGCCAGCGACAGCGGCAACAGCAGGGTATCGAGCAGCGCGCTGGCCGGCAGGTCGACGCCGGCGTAGCGCGGCGCCTCGGCGCCAAAGCGTTCGACCGGGCAGCAACCGCCCTGTAGCGCGTACCAGTCAAGCCGCGTGCCGGCGTACACCACCGGCGCGCCGGGCTGGTTGGCGTCCAGCGTGCGCGCGGTGGCGCAACCGCCCAGCTGCAGGCAGGCCAGCACCAGCAGCCAGCGCACGCGCCTAGTCATCGCCACTGTTTAGATGATGCTCGCCCCAGCGCGGCAACATGTCCTGCGGGATGTTCAGGCAGTTGAGGATGCGCGCGACGACGAAGTCGACCAGGTCGTCCACCGTCTGTGGCTGGTGATAGAAGCCCGGCGAGGCCGGCAGGATGGTCACGCCCAGGTTGGAGAGCTTGAGCATGTGTTCCAGATGGATGCTCGAATACGGCGCCTCGCGCGGCACCACGATCAGCTGGCGGCGCTCCTTGAGGGCGACATCGGCGGCGCGCTCGATCAGGTTGTTGCAGGCACCGGTGGCAATCGATGACAGCGTGCCGGTGCTGCACGGCACCACCACCATGGCCGACGGCGCACCGGAGCCGGAAGCCACCGGGGCCATCCAGTCTTCCTTGCCGTAGACGCGAATCTGCCCGTCGATGGCGCCGGTGTACTCGGTGAGAAACGCCTGCATGGCCTGGGGCTTGGCCGGCAGGCTGACGTCGGTTTCGGTGGCCATCACCAGCTGCGCGGCCTTGGAGATCAGGAAGTGCACTTCCCGGTCCTCGCGCACCAGGCAATCGAGCAGGCGCAGGCCGTACTGGGCGCCCGAGGCGCCGGTCATGGCAAGGGTGATGCGCTCCGGTCCACTCATAAATTCACTCTCAAAGCTGCTGTGCTTGCTTATGCTGCGTTAAAAGCCTGCGGGGTCGCCAGCCCGGTCGAATGCTCATTTACTACAGTAAACTCGAATGCGAGCCCAGTCCGTTCCTCGCAGGCTTTTGCCTTGCCTAATCTGCGCTCGCGACGCTTTGAGCGCGAATTTCGGCTCGTTATGAAAGCGCCTTGGCCAGCTTGCCGTGCAAGCCGCCGAAGCCGCCATTGCTCATGATCACCACCTGGGTGCCAGGGCGCACCCGCGCCTTCACGCCATCGATGATGGCTTCCAGCGAATCGCACACCTGGGTGGGATTGGTGGCGCCAGCGACGGTGGCCGCCAGATCCCAGCCCAGGTTCGGCGGCGCGTACCAGAACACCGCATCGGCCTGCAGCGCGGACTCGGCCAGGCCGTCGCGATGAGCACCGAGCTTCATGGAATTGGAGCGCGGCTCGATCACCGCGATGATCTGCTCGTCGCCGACCCGCTTGCGCAGGCCGTCGAGGGTGGTGGCGATGGCCGTCGGGTGGTGGGCGAAGTCGTCATAGACGGTCACGCCGTTTACCTCGGCGACCTTCTCCATGCGCCGCTTGGCGTTGATGAACTTGCCCAGCGCCTCGATGCCCAGGGCCGGCACCACGCCGACATGGCGCGCGGCCGCCAGCACCGCCAGGGCGTTGGCGACGTTGTGCTGGCCGGTCAGTTGCCAGTCCACCACACCCTCGACCTTGCCGTCGAAACTCACCTCGAAGCGCGAACCGTCGGCACTGAGCAGGCGGGCCTGCCACTGGCCGCCTTCACCGGTGGTCTGCACCGGCGTCCAGCAGCCCATCCGGATCACCCTCGCCAGCGCGCTTTCGCTGGCCGGGTGGATGACCAGGCCTTCGCTGGGAATGATCCGCACCAGGTGATGGAACTGCCGTTCGATGGCGGCCAGGTCGGGGAAAATGTCCGCGTGGTCGAACTCGAGGTTGTTGAGGATGGCAGTGCGCGGGCGGTAGTGGACGAACTTGCTGCGCTTGTCGAAGAAGGCGCTGTCGTATTCGTCGGCCTCGACCACGAAGAATGGCGTATCGCCGAGGCGCGCGGAAATCCCGAAGTTCTGCGGCACGCCGCCGATCAAGAAGCCCGGCGCCATGCCGGCGTGCTCCAGTACCCAGGCGAGCATGCTCGAGCTGCTGGTCTTGCCGTGGGTACCGGCCACCGCCATCACCCAGCGGCCCTGCAGCACATGGTCGGCCAGCCACTGCGGGCCGGACACATAGGGCAGGCCCTTGTTGAGCACGTATTCCACCGCCGGGTTGCCACGGCTCATGGCGTTGCCGACCACCACCAGATCCGGCGCCGGCTGCAGGTGCGCGGGGTCGTAGCCCTGCATCAACTCGATACCCTGGGCTTCGAGCTGGGTGCTCATCGGCGGGTAGACATTGGCATCGGAGCCGGTGACGCGGTGGCCCAGGTCCTTGGCCAGCACCGCGAGCGAGCCCATGAAGGTGCCGCAGATGCCGAGAATGTGGATATGCATGAAAACCTCGAAAACAGACGCGCCAGGGGCCGGCGAGCCGGGTGAAAACATGGCCGCAGATTAGCACAGCAGCGCCCGGCACCCACCGGCGATAATGAGCTGGCGCGGCTGCTCCGAGAGTCGATCGGTCTTGGCGAGCATCAGCAGTTCGATAGCCAGGCGCCAGCCATCAACAGCGCGTTACGCCAGGGCGCTTGCGGTCCACCGACGGCCTGTTAAGGTGACCGCCACTCCCCCACCGAGCCGTTTCCATGTGGTCGTTTAGCGCCTGGCGCCGTCGGCGTATTCTCTCCCGTAACCCTGTCAGCGCCAGCAGCTGGGCCACCGTGCGCCAGCGCCTGCCGATTCTCGACGGCCTCAGCAGCGAAGAAGAGCAACGGCTGCGTGAACGCGCCGTGCTCTTTTTGCACAGCAAGCACCTGACCACCCTGCCCGGCCTCGAACTGGACCTTGAAGACCGTCTGGCCCTGGCGGTACTGGCCGAATTGCCATTGCTCGGCCTGGCCGACCTGAACTGGTACCAGGGCTTCCACGAGGTGATTCTCTACCCGGATGACTTCGTCAGCCCGCAGCGCCATCGTGACTCCGGCGGCATCGAGCACGAATGGGACGGCGAGCACAGCGGCGAAGCCTGGCAGCAGGGCCCGGTGATTCTCGCCTGGCCCGGCGTACAGGCCAGTGGCGGCTGGGAAGGCTACAACCTGGTGATCCATGAGCTGGCCCACAAGCTGGACATGCTCGGCGGCGACGCCAACGGCCTGCCGCCACTGCACGGCAACATGGATGTCACCCAGTGGGCCAGTGCCATGCAACAGGCCTTCGACAGCCTCAATGCCGCACTGGATGCCGACGAAGAAGCGCAAACCCCCATCGACCCTTACGCCGCGGAAAACCCCGCCGAATTCTTTGCGGTGACCAGCGAGTACTTCTTCAACGCGCCGGACCTGCTCGACGAGGCCTTTCCCGCGGTCTACGAGCAATTGCGCCTGTTCTACCGGCAAGACCCATTGGCACGTTTGCGCCGCCTGCAGGTCGAACACCCGGACTATCAGCAAGCCACGCCCGCGACTGCCGATACGACAGATGGCTGTAATGGCAACGACGCGGGAATCCACCTATAATCGCGCCACTTTTTTTGGCGCACATCAGGGAGTCACCCATGAGCTACAGCAAGGTTCCGGCAGGTAAAGACCTGCCGAACGACATCTACGTCGCTATCGAAATCCCGGCCAACCACGCGCCGATCAAATACGAAATCGATCACGACACCGACTGCCTGTTCGTTGACCGTTTCATGGCCACCCCGATGTTCTACCCGGCCAACTACGGCTTCATCCCGCACACCCTGGCCGACGACGGTGACCCCCTCGACGTGCTGGTCGTGACCCCGTACCCGGTTGCCCCAGGCTCGGTGATTCGCGCTCGCCCGGTTGGCGTGCTGCACATGACCGACGAAGCCGGTGGCGACGCCAAGCTGATCGCGGTCCCGCACGACAAGCTGACCACCATTTACAAAGACGTTCAGGAATACACCGACCTGCCTCCGCTGCTGATCGAGCAGATCAAGCACTTCTTCGAGAACTACAAGGATCTCGAGAAGGGCAAGTGGGTCAAGGTCGAAGGCTGGGGCAACGCTGACGCGGCCCGCGCCGAGATCACCAAGGCAGCTGCTGCTTACCAAAAATAAGCACAACCTGCCTTACGAAAGCCGGCCACAAGCCGGCTTTTTATTGCCCGAAAAACCGCATCCCCCTGCGCCCTCGTGAGCTTTACGGCCGAGGTCTCCACGTACAACGGGCAGATTCCTGCGCCTCCAGGTCCTGGTCGAGCAGGGCCGGAGACTGGATTGGCTTGCTGGTCATGGTTCCTCCTTCACGGCCTCCAGTGCTCGGGCCAAGCTGGCGCGGGACAGTTCACCGAGGTGGCTGCCCAGCAGGCGGCCCTCGGCGTCGTAGAACAGGGTGGTGGGCAAGGCCCGCGAGCCGACCAGTTGCCCCAGGGCCCCGTCGCTGTCGAGTAGCACGTTGTCCAGTTGCAGCGCCTGGCTGGCGAGATAGGCACTGACCTCGCCTGCGCCCTCGCCCTGGTTGGCGAAAACGAAGGTCACGCCTGGGTGCGCACGCTGCGCCTCGGCCAGCACCGGCATCTCGCGTCGGCAGGGCGGGCACCAGGTGGCCCACAGGTTGATCACCATGGGTCGGCCGAGCTTCTCGCGCAGTTCCAGCGGTTGCCCCTGGACATCGCGCAGGGTCAGTTCCGGCAGGCTCGTGCCCTGCTCCAGGCTATGCAGCACCAGGCTGCCCATGCCCCACACCAGCAGCCCCGCCGCCATGCCACCGGCCAGGGCGCGGCGCATCGCCGCCTGGTGCCACAGGTACCAGGCGCCCAGCAAGCCTGCCGCCAGTAAACCGCCCCAGGCGCTGAAGCCGCCGTCACGAATATCGATCACCCGCCAGGGCGCGTCCTGGTAATGCTCGAAGTAGCGGACGACGAAGGCCAGCCGCGCGCCCAGCAGCGCCGCCAGCAGCAGGCGGAAGATCAGCTTCTCCGGATTGACCTGGTGCCTGCGCCCCAGCCACCAGCCGACCAGGGTGGCCAGCAACAGGCTCACCAGCAGCAACACATGGCCCACGCCAAGCGCCAGCGGCCCTATATCTATCGTCAACATCAGCCCTGCTCCCGGAGACGGCGATACAGGGTCCGCTCACTGAGCCCCAGGTACTTCGCCAACTCGCTACGCGTGCCCTTGAAGGTCGCCACCATCTGTTGCAGCGATCGTTGATCACCTGCTGCCGGCAGCCCGGGCGCGTGCGCGGTGATGGCGGGCGGCAGGTGGCGGGTACGGATGACCCCGTCGTCGGCAAACAGGCTTGCCCTGTCCAGGGCATTACGCAATTCGCGAATATTGCCCGGCCAGGCATAGCGCTGGAGGCAGACCAGAGCCTCGTCATCGATGACCAGCCGCTTGGCCGGGTCACGGCGCTGCAAGAACGAATTCGCCAGCAAACCGATATCCTCCACCCGCTCGCGCAATGGCGGCAGCCGAATGGGAAAGGTACTGAGGCGGTAGTAAAGATCCGCCCTGAACGCCCCGCTGACCATCATCTCTTCCAGCGGCTTGTGGGTGGCGGCAACCAGCCTGAAGTTCGCATGGAGGGTTTCCACACTGCCGACGCGGCGGTAGGTTCCCGACTCGATCAGGCGCAGCAGCTTCACCTGCATGGCCAGGGGCACATCACCGATTTCGTCGAGGAACAGGGTGCCACCCTGGGCAATGTCCACCAGGCCCGGTTTGCGGGCCACAGCGCCGGTGAAGGCGCCCTTTTCATGACCGAACAATTCGCTTTCGAACAGGGTCTCGGTCAACCCCGAGCAGTCGACCACCACGAACGGCCCATCGGCCCGCTCGCTGTTCTCGTGAACGGCGCGGGCGAACAACTCCTTGCCGGTACCCGACTCCCCCAGCAACAGCACCGGCAGCATGGTGGTGGCGACGCGCTTGAGCTCCGCCAAGGCGAGATTGAACGCCGTGGAACAGCCTACCAAACCTTCGTCATTCGGCTGCGCCGAGGCGCTGCGCACCAGGGTCAGGCGCTCCACGTAGGCCCTGATGGCCCCTCCCTCGGCGAAGATCGGCCGCAGCTCGACGTCGACGTGCTCGGGCCCCCGTGGGGTGTGATGGATATGCAGCACCCGATCCGGGCCGTTGAGCTCTTGCGCCTTGCGCATGGGGCAGTGCTCGCCGGCCTGATCGCAGGGGACCGCATAATGGTGCGAGACCTCATAGCACTTGCGCCCCAGGACAGGGGCGTCAGGGCTGGCAAACTGGCGCTGATAGGCCGCGTTCGCGGCGAGGATCTGGTAATCGGTGTCGAGCACGATCATCGGCTGCGGCTCGTGTTCGAGAAACGAAACCAGTGACCGTAGCTGATCGGACTTGATAATCGAACCGCCTGCTTTGGCTGTCATGGGCGCTACCGCAAATGCTGAGGGTGCGAGCATCCTGCGGGGCACTGCCAACACTGTCAATTGGCAGTGCCAGGCCTGCCAGATGGCACAGCCCATTGCCCATTATTGCCGAGAATCCATTCAGCAGTGCTGAACCAGGGATAAAACCCCTTTCAAATCAAATAGCTAGCAAATCCCTACGAGACCTCATGGATTGGCACAGCAGTTGCTCCACTGCTGGTCACCAAGGGCGGCCCACAAAGGCCCCGTCAGGAGACAGAACATGCGCAACAAACTCCACGTCGAGGCGTTCCACGACAGTGCGACCGGCACCATCAGCTATATCGCCCTCGATCTCGAGACCAACCACTGTGCGCTGATCGACAGCGTGCTCGATTACGACCCCAAGGCCGGGCGTACCTCCACGGCGTCGGCAGACAGGCTGATTGCCCGGGTGGTCGAGCTCAAGGCCCGCGTGGAATGGATCCTGGAAACCCATGTGCACGCCGATCACCTGACGGCGGCGCCCTACCTGCAGGCGCAGGTCGGCGGCAAGATCGGGATCGGCAGTCATATTGCCAAGGTCCAAGACGTATTCGGCAGCCTGTACAACGCCGGTGCCGACATGCCCCGCGACGGCAGCCAGTTTGACCACCTGTTCGTCGACAACGAGCCGTTCAACATCGGCTCCCTGACCTGCCACGCGCTTCACACACCCGGGCACACTCCGGCCTGCATGGCCTACGTGCTACGTGATGGGCACGGCACCGCCGCGTTCGTGGGCGACACCCTGTTCATGCCCGACTACGGGACCGCACGCTGCGACTTTCCCGGTGGCGACGCACATGCCCTGTTCAGGTCGATCAGCAGGGTGCTGAGCCTGCCTGCCGACACCTTGCTCTACGTCTGCCACGACTACCCGCCGGAAGGGCGAGAGGTGCAGTACGTCAGCACGGTGGCCGAACAGCGCACACTCAATATCCACGTACGCGATGGCATCAGCGAGGAACAATTCGTGGCCATGCGTACCACCCGCGACGCCACGCTGGAAATGCCCACGCTGATCATGCCTTCGGTACAGGTCAACATGCGCGCCGGGCACCTGCCTGCCCCCGAAACCAACGGCGTGCGCTACCTGAAGATACCGCTCAACCTGATTTGAGCGCCCCCTACAAAAATTATTCGTGCACGCCTTCATTTCGAGGTCTTTATGGACATTCGCAGCCTTGCACCTGGCCTGTCAGTCACCGGACAACTCCATCCAGATGACGTGGTAGCTCTCAAAAACGCCGGCTACCGGGCCATCATCTGCAATCGGCCCGATGGCGAAGGTAGCGACCAAGCGTTGTTTGCCGACATCCAGCGAGCCGCCCAGCAACACGGCATGCAGGCCCATTACCTGCCCGCCGACACGGGCAAGGTCAGCGATGAGCAGGCCGAGCTGTTCGGCAAGCTGCTCGAGACGCTGCCCCGCCCCCTGATTGCCTATTGCCGTTCCGGCATGCGCTCGACCACCCTGTGGGCACTGTCGCAGGCCAGGGCACAACCGCTGGAGCAGATCGTCGATGCGGCAAAGAAAGCCGGCTTCGACATGGCCTCGGTAGCCCGCAGGATTGCCAATCAGGGGCAAACGCCCATGGACGTGGCGCAGGCCATGCATACGGTGGTCATCGTCGGCGGCGGTGCGGCGGGCATCGCCACGGCATCGAGCCTGCTGGCCCGCGAGCCCGGATTGGATATCGCCATCATCGATCCCGCCGATGTGCACTACTACCAACCCGGCTGGACCCTGGTCGGCGGCGGCATCTTCGAGGCGGCGCAAACCGCTCACAGCATGGGCGCGACCGTGCCTCGCGGCGTGCACTGGATAAAGTCAGCGGTGGCCGCCTTCGAGCCGCAGCGCAACGCCGTCATCCTTAACGGCTGCCGGGTGGTCAGGTACCAACAGCTGATCGTCTGCCCCGGCCTCAAACTGGATTGGCACGCCATCGAGGGCTTGGCCGACACCCTGGGTCGCAACGGTGTGACCTCCAACTACCTGTATCACCTGGCGCCCTATACCTGGGAGCTGGTGCAGCAGCTTCGCGGTGGGCGGGCGATCTTCACCCAGCCACCGATGCCGATCAAATGTGCCGGCGCGCCCCAGAAGGCCATGTACCTGTCGGCCGACCACTGGCGCCGCAGCGGTGTGCTGGGCGACACGCAAATCGAGTTCTACAGTGCCGGTGCCGTGCTGTTCGGCGTTGCCGACTACGTACCGGCGCTTATGGAGTATGTCGAGGCTTACCGGATCGACCTGAACTTCGGCCATACGCTTACCCGGGTCGATGGCGCAGCGCGTACCGCCACGTTCAAGCGCGTGGAGGCCGATGGCAGCACCGGCAGTGTTACCCGCCCGTTCGACATGCTCCACGTGGTGCCACCGCAGGTCTCTCCCGACTTCGTGCGTGCCAGCCCGCTGAGCGACGCGGCCGGCTGGATCGATGTAGACCCCGCAACGCTGCGCCACAAGAGCTGGGAAAACATTCACGCACTTGGCGACGCCACCAACACCAGCAACGCGAAAACCGCAGCCGCGGCGCGCAAGCAGGCGCCGGTGGTTGCCCACAACGTACTGGTGGCACTGGGTAAAGCCAAGGGCAAGGCGCTGTACGATGGCTATGGATCCTGCCCGTTGACGGTCGAGCGCGGCAAGATCGTGCTGGCCGAATTCAGCTACGGCGGCAAGGTGACCCCCAGCTTCCCATCCTGGCTCATCGACGGCACCAGGCCCTCCCGCCTGGCCTGGCTGCTTAAGGAACGGATTCTGCCGCCGCTGTACTGGAAAGGCATGCTCAGGGGCCGCGAGTGGTTGGCGAAGCCGGAGCTGGCGGACGTATGAGGCGCCCCTGGCGCGCGAGGGCGCGGCAATGATCACGATCGTCCTGCTTGGCCTGCTGGTCGGTGTGATCCTGGCCCTGACCGGTGCGGGCGGCGGCATACTGGCAGTGCCATTGCTGGTCTTCGTGCTGGGCCTGGAGGTTGCCGATGCCGCCCCGGTCGGCTTGCTGGCGGTCGGCCTGGCGGCCAGCCTCGGGGCAGCGATGGGCCTGCGGGACGGCATCGTTCGCTACAAGGCCGCACTGCTGGTGGCCGCTGCCGGGATGCTCTGCTCGCCCATCGGCCTGTGGGTGGCACAGCGCCTGCCCAACCGCCCGCTGATGGGGATATTTGCCCTGGTGCTCATGTACGTCGCCTGGCTGACCTGGCGCCGCACCCAGGCCTCGCCGCCAGGCCGGTCAGCCTTTACCAAGCCACCCCCCTGCCAGCTGGACGTCAATCGCGGCAAATTGAACTGGACCGGGCCTTGCGCCTGGGCCCTCACGCTCTCAGGCCTGGTAGCCGGCGGCTTGTCCGGTTTGCTGGGCGTAGGCGGCGGCTTCGTGCTGGTGCCCGCCCTGCAACGCTACAGCAACATAACGGCGCAATCGGTACTGGCGACTTCCCTTGCCGTTATCGCCCTGATTTCCGCTGCCGGGGTGATCACCAGCTCGGCCGCAGGCCACTTGAACTGGCTGATAGCCGCGCCATTTTGCATGGGCGCCCTGGCTGGCATGCTGGCCGGCCGGGTGACCGCCAGCAGACTGTCCGGGCCGAACCTGCAACGGGGCTTTGCGCTGGTATCGGCAACGGTCGCCGTCGGGATGTTGATAAGGGCCGTGCTGTAAGTCAGACCTGTGGCCGCTGCGCATATCGGTTAATCGGCCTGTTGGCAACGCTCAACGCCCTGGTATCGGTATCCGCGGCTAGTCGGCAGCCAGCCGAGAAGCCGCCTCCTGTACCCCCGTGTCAGCCGCGCGCCAGAGTACGCGCGAAGAACGCCAGCATCTGCTTCCAGCCATGCTCGGCGGCCTTTTCGTCATACACCGGAAAGTCCGGCTTCATCCAGCCGTGCTTGGCCGGATAGGTTTCCGAGCTGTAGGTCACACCGGCGTCGCTCAACGCCTTCTCGAAACGCTCAGCCATTTCCGGCGGGTAGCTGCCGTCGTTCTCGGCGGCGGCGATGTAGACCTCGGCCTGCAGCACGGACGCCGCGCGATGCGGGCTGTCGGCTGCGTCGGTGGCCAGGTTGCCGCCATGAAAGCTGGCGACGGCGGCGAAGCGTTCCGGGCGCGCCCCAGCGGAGGCGATGGCCATGCCGCCGCCCATGCAGAAGCCAACGGCGCCGATGCGCTTGCCGTGCACCTCGCTGCGCTGGTCGAGGTAGCCAATATAGGCATCGATATCCGCCGCCGCCTTGGCATTGCCGGTGGTGGCCATCAGCGGGCCGAGGATGGCGCGAAAGTCGCCCTTGAAGACTTCCTTGGGGTCGAACGGCCCGTATGCGCCATAGCGGTAATACATGTCCGGCAGCAGCACCACGTAGCCGGCATCGGCCAGGCGCTCGGCCATGGCGAGCACAGCGGGGCGAATGCCGCCGGCATCCATGTAAAAGATGACCGCCGGACCGCCCTGCCCGCTGGCGGGCGTGAACAGGTGGGCCGGGCACTGGCCGTCTGGCGTGGTGATGACGATTTGCTCGTGAGCCATATTGATCCTCCGCTTGGATGCTTGCCGCGAGCACTGGGCGCTGGCGGCATGACTAGGTATTGGTCAACAGAACGGCAATCGAGTGCCCGAGAACTTCTGGCTGTACTGTCTCGCCTGGCCTTTGGCGCCCGCAAAAAAAACCAGGGCAGATGCCCTGGTTTCGTATGCAACGCTTAGCTCTAGACCGCCTTGAGGCGTAGCTCCTTGGGCATGGAGAACGTCACGTTCTCCGGGCGGCCATCGAGTTCCTGGACGTTGCTGGCGCCCCACTCGCCCAGTTTGTCGATCACCCCGCGCACCAGTACTTCCGGGGCCGAAGCGCCGGCGGTAATGCCGATGCCCTTGGCGCCGTCGAACCACTCGCGCTGCAGATCCTCGGCGCCGTCGATCAGGTACGCCGGAGTACCCATGCGCTCGGCCAGCTCGCGCAGTCGGTTGGAGTTGGAGCTGTTGGGGCTGCCCACCACCAGCAGCACGTCGCACTCGTCGGCCAGTTGCTTGACCGCATCCTGGCGGTTCTGGGTGGCGTAGCAGATATCGTCCTTGCGCGGCCCGCCGATAGCGGGGAAGCGTGCGCGCAGGGCATCGATGACCTTGCTGGTGTCGTCCATCGACAGTGTGGTCTGGGTCACGAAGGCGAGATTCTCGGGATCGCGCACCTGCAGCTTGGCGACATCCTCCTCGTCTTCGACCAGGTAGATGGCGCCGCCATTGCTGGCGTCGTACTGGCCCATGGTGCCTTCGACTTCCGGGTGGCCCTCATGGCCAATGAGGATGCACTCGCGGCCATCGCGGCTGTAGCGCACCACTTCCAGATGCACCTTGGTGACCAGCGGGCAGGTGGCGTCGAACACCTTCAGGCCGCGGTTGGTGGCCTCGTTGCGCACCGCCTGGGAAACGCCGTGGGCGCTGAAGATGACGATCACGTCATCGGGCACCTGATCCAGCTCCTCGACGAAGATCGCCCCGCGCGAACGCAGGTCTTCGACCACGAACTTGTTGTGCACCACTTCATGGCGCACGTAGATCGGCGGGCCGAACACCTCGAGGGCGCGGTTGACGATCTCGATCGCGCGGTCGACACCGGCGCAGAAACCGCGGGGATTGGCGAGTTTGATTTGCATGATGGTTGTCTCGATTACGCGGCGCCGAACAGGGGCTCAAGGATACTGTTGGCGAGCATGAAGAACATTCACCACTTCCACAGCGTCAGCGGCTACTCGGTAAACCAGAATTGTAGTTTGGATGAGCGATCAGCTCACGTGTTCCAGGCACCCGACCAAAGCGCAGGTAGGGATGCTCGGCCAATGGCAGCACAACCGATTCAAGGCGTTCCTTCAACTGCCTGGCGGCCTTGGGGTCTTCATTGGCGATGTAGCGAATGATCTGCAAGAGATCGTCCCTGGCAGTGGCTCGCCAGACGATGGGCAGCATCAACTACTGCGCCGCCGTGCCTCTGCTTCGCTAATGACGGCCTCGACATCGGCCATCACCTGATCATGAGCAACCACACCGCGAGCGTCTGCGAGCGACTCCTGGACCTTGCGGCGGAACCAACCGTCGTGGCTGTCCGCCAATTCCTGGGTCTCGAACTCCGACACGATGGGGGAACGCTGTACGCTCATGGCGCGGCCTCCGTGTTAGCGGGCAACAAGGTATCCATCCTACACTGCCTAGACGGCTTTGACCTCAATGATCTCGACGTCGAAGGTCAGCGTCTTGCCGGCCAGCGGGTGGTTGAAGTCGATGGTCACCTGGGCGTCATCGAACGCCTTGACCACACCTGGCAGCTCGGTATTGGCGGCGTCGTTGAAGATCACCAGCAGCCCCTCCGACAGCTCCATGTCCTGAAACTGCGAGCGCGGCATCACCTGCACGTTCTGCGGGTTGTGCTGGCCGAAGCCCTGCTCGGGCTGCACGCTAAGGCTGCGTTTGTCGCCGGCCTTGAAGCCGTACAGCGCGGCCTCGAAGCCCGGCAGCAGGTTGCCGTCGCCGACCTTGAAGGTCGCCGGCTGCTTGTCGAATGTGCTGTCGACCACATCACCGTTATCCAGCTTCAGCGCGAAGTGCAGGGTCACCTGCCGATCCGGGCCGATACGTACATCAGTCACGTGCCACCTCTTCTTCGGGCTTCTTGCTCTTGAACATATCCAGCGCCAGCAGTATTGCGCCGACGGTGATCGCGCTGTCAGCGAGATTGAAGGCCGGGAAATACCAGCTGCTCTGCCAGTGCACCAGGATGAAATCGACCACGTGGCCGAATACCACGCGATCCACCAGGTTACCCAGGGCGCCGCCAAGCACCAGGGCCAGGCCAACGGCCAGCCAGGTTTCCTCAGGCTTGAGGCGCTTGAGCCAGACCACCAGCACCACGCTGACCACCACGGCGATCAGGGTGAACAACCAGCGCTGCCAGCCGGATGCCCCCGCCAGGAAGCTGAAGGCCGCGCCGGTGTTGTAGGCCAGCGTCCAGTCCAGTACATGGGGGATCACGGTAATGCGTTCCCACATCTGCAGGTTGTTGTCGAACCAGTATTTGGTGATCTGGTCGATCACGAACACCACCGCGCTGAGCCACACCCAGCCGAGCTTGCCGAAACGTGCGCTCATGAATGCATCTCCGCAGTGCGGGCCGGGGCGTTACGCATGGTGGCGTACCTCGCCCTTGCCTTCTATGTTGCTGATGCAGCGGCTGCACAGCTCCGGATGCTCGGCATGGCTGCCGACATCGGCACGCAGGTGCCAGCAACGGCCGCACTTGGCGTGGGCGGACTTGACGATCTTCAGCTTCAGGCCTTCGACTTCGGTGACCACCGCATCGGCCGGCGCTTCGCTCAGCGGTGCGGTGGCAGCAGCGGAAGTGATCAGCGCGAAGCGCAGTTCGTCGCCCAGCTTGGCCAGGTCGCCACGCAGGGCGTCGTCACCGAACAGGGTGACTTCGGCCTGCAGGCTGGCACCGATGGCCTTGGTTGCGCGCAGGTTCTCCAGCTCCTTGTTGACCGCGCCCTTGACCGCCATGACGCGCTGCCAATAGGCGTTGTCCAGCTCGGCGCCTTGCGGCAGGCGGGCCAGGTTCTCGTACCAGGTAGCCAGCATCACCGACTCGGCGCGCTCGCCGGGCAGGAACTGCCAGATTTCCTCGGCGGTGAACGAGAGGATCGGCGCGACCCAGCGCACCAGCGCCTCGCAGATGTGGAACAGCGCGCTCTGGCAGGAACGCCGGGCGATGCTGTCCGGCGCAGTGGTGTACTGACGGTCCTTGATGATGTCCAGGTAGAAGCCGCCCAGCTCCTGCACGCAGAAGTTGTGTACCTTGGAATACACGTTCCAGAAGCGGTATTCGCCGTAGGCCTCGGTCAGCTCGTCCTGCAGACGCGCGGTGGCGTCCACCGCCCAGCGGTCCAGATCGAGCATCTGCTCGGTCGGCAGCAGGTCGGTGGCCGGGTTGAAACCATTGAGGTTGGCCAGCATGAAGCGCGCGGTATTGCGGATGCGCCGGTAGGCGTCGGCACTGCGCTGCAGGATCTGATCGGAGACCGCCATCTCGCCGGAATAGTCGGTGGAGGCGACCCACAGGCGCAGGATGTCGGCGCCCATGCTGTCGATCACCTTCTGCGGCGCGACCACGTTGCCGAGGGACTTGGACTGTTTGCGGCCCTGCTCGTCGACGGTGAAACCGTGGGTCAGCAGCTCCTTGTACGGCGCATGGCCGTCGATGGCGCAGCCGGTCAGCAGGGAGGAGTGGAACCAGCCGCGGTGCTGGTCGGAGCCTTCCAGGTACAGGTCAGCCACCGGGCCGCTGCTGTGCGCCAGCTCGGCGTGGGAGCCGCGCAGCACGTGCCAGTGGGTGGTGCCGGAGTCGAACCACACGTCCAGGGTGTCGCGGCTCTTGTCGTACTGGTCGGCCTCGGCGCCCAGCAGCTCGGCGGCGTCCAGCTTGAACCAGGCTTCGATGCCTTGCTGCTCGACGCGCTTGGCGACCTCTTCCATCAGCTCGACGGTGCGCGGATGCAGCTCGCCGCTCTCCTTATGGGTAAAGAACGGGATCGGCACGCCCCAGTTGCGCTGACGCGAGATGCACCAGTCCGGGCGCCCGGCGATCATGCTGTGCAGGCGCGCCTGGCCCCAGGCCGGCACGAACCTGGTGTCTTCGATGGCCGCCAGGGAGCGCTCACGCAGGGTGCCGCCCTCCTTCGGCTTGGTGTCCATGCCGACGAACCACTGGGCGGTGGCGCGGTAGATCAGCGGCGTCTTGTGGCGCCAGCAGTGCATGTAGCTGTGGCTGATGGTGGCGTGCTTGAGCAGCGCCCCCACTTCTTCGAGCTTGGCGATGATCGCCGACGTGGCCTTCCAGATGAACTGACCGCCGAACAGCGGCAGCGAGTCGGCATACACGCCGTTGCTCTGCACCGGGTTGAGGATATCGTCGTTGCTCATGCCGTACGCCTTGCAGGTACGGAAGTCATCCTCACCGTAGGCCGGCGCGGAGTGAACGATACCGGTGCCGGCGCCCAGCTCGACGTAGTCGGCCAGGTAGATCGGCGACAGACGCTCGTACAGCGGATGGCGGAAGTTGATCAGCTCCAGCGCCGAACCTTCGGCGGTGGCAACCACCTGACCTTCGAGGCCGAAGCGCTGCAGGCAGCTCTCGACCATTTCCTCGGCGAGCAGCAGCAGGCGATCGCCGACGTCCACCAGGGCGTAGGTGAATTCCGGGTGCACGTTCAGTGCCTGGTTGGCCGGGATGGTCCAGGGCGTGGTGGTCCAGATGACGATGGCAGCCGGCTTGCTCAGGCTGGCCAGGCCGAAGGCGGCGGCCAGTTTGCCTGCGTCCTCGACCGGGAAGGCCACGTCGATGGCTTCGGACTTCTTGTCCTGGTACTCGACCTCGGCCTCGGCCAGGGCCGAGCCGCAGTCGAAGCAGAAGTTGACCGGCTTGAGGCCCTTGAACACGAAGCCATTCTTGACCATTTCCGCCAGGGCGCGAATCTCGCCGGCCTCGTTGGCGAAGTTCATGGTCAGGTACGGATTGTTCCAGTCACCCAGCACACCGAGGCGGATGAAGTTGGCCTTCTGCTCCTCGACCTGCTCGGCCGCATAGGTGCGGCAACGCTCGCGGGTCAGGTCGGCCGGCTGGTTCTTGCCGAAGGTGGTCTCGACCTTGTGCTCGATCGGCAGGCCGTGGCAGTCCCAGCCCGGCACGTACGGCGCGTCATAGCCGGCCATGGTCTTGGAACGGGTGATGATGTCCTTGAGGATCTTGTTCAGCGCGTGACCGATGTGGATGCTGCCGTTGGCATAGGGCGGGCCATCGTGCAGCACGAATTTCGGGCGGCCTTCACCGGCCTTGCGCAGTTTTTCGTACAGACCAATATCAATCCAGCGCTGCAGGGTCTGCGGCTCGCGTTGCGGCAGGCCAGCCTTCATCGGGAAGGGAGTATCGGGCAGGTTCAGCGTGGCTTTGTAATCGGTCATGTCGGGCTCTTCATCAGCGGTTGGCGCTGCCAATGGTCGCGGGCAGCGGCAATGTCGGCCGCAATGGCCGTCTTCAATGCCTCGAGCGAGGCGAAACGCTGCTCATCGCGCAGCTTGTGGTGGAAAGCCACCGTCAAACGCCGGCCATACAGGTCACCGGCAAAATCCAGCAGGTGCACCTCGAGGTGGGCGCTCCCGTCACCGGCCACGCTGGGGCGCACGCCGATATTGGCGACGCCCGGCCATGGCTGGCCGTCTATCTCGACGCTGACCAGGTACACCCCGATCAGCGGTACACGTTTGCGCTTGAGCTGCACGTTGGCGGTCGGCGCATTCAACTGGCGACCGAGCTTCTGGCCATGCAGCACCCGCCCGACGATGCGAAACGGCCGGCCTAGCATGCGCTCGGCACCGGCAAAATCACCACTGGCCAGGGCTGCACGCACCCGCGTGCTGCTGACCCGCTGCCCGTCGATCTCCACGGTCTTGGCCGCTTCGACGCTGAAGTCTTCACGTTGCGCGGCCTCGGCCAGAAAGGCGAAATCCCCGGCGCGGTCGCAACCGAAGCGGAAATCGTCGCCCACCTCCAAGTGCAGCACACCGAGCCCATCGATCAGCGCACGCTGCACGAACTCGGCAGCGCTCAGCTCACGCAGGCGCGGGTTGAAGGTCAGGCACAGCACCCGGTCAACACCTTCGGCGGCCAGCAGGGCGAGCTTGTCACGCAGCCGGCTCAAGCGTGCGGGCGCACCTTCGGGATCGAAATATTCACGCGGCTGTGGCTCGAACAACACCACGCAGCTCGGCACACCCAGCTCTGCCGCGCGCTCACGCAAACGCGCCAGAATTGCCTGGTGGCCACGGTGAACGCCGTCGAAATTACCGATGGTGGCGACACAGCCCCGATGCTGGGGCCGCAGATTATGAAGGCCTCGAACCAGCTGCATAACGCGCTTCTTGCTCACAAAGTGGCCAATTATACGCACAGCGGCTGGTGCCGGGTAGCAGATACGGCGCGCTCATTTGGCCGGCGCCGCACCGCCATCAGGCAATCGAGCGCCGGGAGAAGTCGCGCAGACGAAAACCGAGGATGCCCAGCACGGCGAAATAGCTCAGCGCACCGGCGACCACCAGCGCCCCCAGGCGCAACAGGCGAGCCAGCATGTTGCCGTCGCTCCAGGCCGGCATCAGCCAGAGCATGCCGACCAGCACCACCACCATCACCAGCAGCGCTGCCAGCAGCTTGCTGGCGAACATCGCCCAGCCCGGCTGCGGCTGATAGAAGCCGCGGGCGCGCAGCTTCCAGAACAGCAGGCCGGCATTCAGGCAGGCCGCCAGGCCGATGGACAACGCCAGGCCGGCATGGGCCAGGGGGATGACGAAGATGAACAGCAGGTTCATCACCTGGGTCATCAGCAGGGTGAACATGGCGATACGCACCGGGGTACGGATGTCCTGGCGTGCATAGAAGGCCGGCGCCAGCACCTTGACCAGCAGCATGCCCATGAGGCCCAGCGAGTAGGCCAGCAAGGCGCGCTGGGTCATCTCGGCGTCGGTGGCGGTGAAGTTGCCGTACTGGAACAGCGACACCACCAGCGGCTCGGCCAGCAGCGCCAGCGCCAGGGCACAGGGCAGCGCCAGCAGGATGCACAGGCGCAGGCCCCAATCGAGCAGTTTCGAGTAGGCCGCGGGGTCCTCGGCGGCGTGGGTCTTGGCCAGCGATGGCAACAGAATGGTGCCCAGGGCAACGCCCAGCACGCCGGACGGCAATTCCATCAGGCGGTCGGCGTAGTACATCCACGACACCGAGCCGGCGACCAGAAAGGAGGCGAAGATGGTGTTGATGATCAGCGAGATCTGCGCCACCGACACACCGAGGATCGCCGGGCCCATCTGCCGCAGCACGCGCCACACGCCGCTGTCGCGCAGATTGAGGCGCGGCAGCACCAGCAGGCCGATCTTGCGCAGGTGCGGCAGCTGGTAGAGCAGCTGCAGCAGGCCGCCGACCAATACCGCCCAGCCCATGGCCATGATCGGCGGATCGAAGTACGGGGTCAGGAACAGCGCGAAGACGATCATGCTGACGTTCAGCAGGGTCGGCACGAAGGCGGGTACCGCAAAGCGGTTCCAGGTATTGAGCAGCGCGCTGGCGAACGACGACAGGGAAATCAGCAGAATATAAGGAAAGGTCACCCGCAGCAGATCGCTGGTCAGCTCGAAGCGCTCGGGGTTGTCGCTGAAGCCCGGCGCCGAGGCCCAGACGATCCAGGGCGCAGCCAGCACGCCAAGCAGCGTCACCAGGGCAAGGATCAGGGTCAGTTGGCCAGCCACGTAGGCGACGAAGGTGCGGGTCGCCTCCTCGCCCTTCTGCGTCTTGTACTCTGCCAGGATCGGTACGAAGGCCTGGGAGAATGCCCCTTCGGCAAAGATGCGCCGCAGCAGGTTGGGCAGCTTGAAGGCCACCACGAAGGCATCCGAGGCGATACCCGCACCGAAGATCCGGGCCATGATGGTGTCGCGCACGAAACCCAGAACCCGCGACAGCATGGTGATGGAGCTGACCGCAGCCAGCGACTTGAGAAGATTCATTCGGCAGAGAGGCTCAATCGGCGATTACATGATCAGGCGCGACGCTCGTCACGCGCCAGCAACAGACCCCGACATCGCACGAAGGTGCGGTGTCGCAAGTGCGGGCCGGAAGTGTAGAATCGCCGGCTCGATAAAGCATCCTTTCTTGCAGGACGCCCCGCGACGACTGACAGAGGTTCGACCTTGACAAGTGCTTCGCTCGCCTGCATGATTCGCGGCCTTATTTGTCTGTAACCCCTTAGTTTTCGAGGAGCTTGACGGTGGCCAATACACCTTCTGCCAAAAAACGCGCAAAACAGGCTGAGAAGCGTCGTAGCCATAACGCCAGCCTGCGCTCCATGGTTCGTACCTACATCAAGAACGTAGTCAAGGCTATCGACGCCAAAGACCACGAAAAAGCACAAGCTGCTTACGTTCTGGCTGTGCCTGTTATCGACCGTATGGCCGACAAAGGCATCATCCACAAAAACAAGGCCGCTCGTCACAAGAGCCGCCTGAACGGTCACGTCAAAGCACTCAGCCAAGCTGCTGCTTAAGCGTCCCGTTTCATGAAAAACCGACCTCAGGGTCGGTTTTTTATTGCCTGAAGAAAAGCATTAACCCCTCCTAGAGCGGCGAGACCGACACGCAACCATCCCAGCACCTGACTCCCCGGGCGCCACGCCAGGAAAATGGAGACGACCACTCGGCCAGCAAGCAGCAGGGGACGGGAAGCCGTCGGCACAACCAATGCCGGCGCCACCCGAATAGCCATGCGCCGAACGCGCGCAGGATTTGAGCACCGGCGGCGAGCGCCGCCGACTCAGTTGCCGTTCGGCCAAGGCAGGATCGGAATGGCCGTCACCGCATTCTGCGGACTGCCCTCGATGATGCGGTCGCTGTAGACCAGATACACCAGGGTGTTGCGCTTCTGATCGAAGAAGCGCACGACCTGCATGGTCTTGAACACCAGCGAGGTACGCTCACGGAAGACCTCATCGCCATCCTTGAGCTCACCAGAAAAGCTGATCGGCCCCACCTGGCGGCAGGCAATCGACGCCTCGGCACGATCCTCGGCCAGACCAAGCCCGCCCTTCACGCCGCCGGTCTTGGCCCGCGACAGGTAGCAGGTCACACCCGCCACCTTGGGATCGTCGAATGCCTCGACGACGATCTTGTCGTTAGGCCCCAGCCATTTGAATACCGTGGAAACCTGGCCGATTTCCTCGGCCACAGCACCAAGAGGCAGCGCCATCAACGCCGCAACAGCCAACACAAACCTACGCATTGCCACCTCCCGGAGACTCACTGGACCAGAATCAGATTGTCGCGATGCACCAGCTCCGGCTCATCGACATAGCCGAGCAGGCGCTCGATCTCGTCCGAAGGGCGACCGATGATCTTCTGTGCTTCCAGGGCACTGTAGTTGACCAGACCGCGAGCAATTTCCCGACCATCCGGCGCCACGCAGACCACCATCTCGCCACGGCGGAAGCTGCCCTGCACGGCCTTGACGCCGACCGGCAGCAGGCTCTTGCGGTCGGAAACCAGCGCCTTGACCGCGCCGTCGTCCAGCACCAGGGTGCCGCGGGTCTGCAGGTGCCCGGCCAGCCACTGCTTGCGCGCCGCCAGCATGCCGCGCTCGGGCACCAGCAGGGTGCCGAGCAGCTCGCCCGTCTTGAGGCGCGCCAGCACCTGCTCGATGGCGCCGCCGACGATCACCGTGTGCGCCCCCGAACGGGCCGCCAGGCGCGCGGCGCGCAGCTTGGTCTGCATGCCGCCGCGCCCCAGCGCACCGCCCACACCACCAGCCACCGCATCCAGGGCCGGGTCGTCGGCACGGGCTTCGTGGATCAGCTGAGCATCCGGATTGTTGCGCGGGTCGGCATCGAACATGCCGTCGCGGTCGGTGAGGATCACCAGCAGATCGGCTTCCACCAGGTTGGCCACCAGCGCGGCCAGGGTGTCGTTGTCACCGAAACGAATGCCGTCGGTGACCACGGTATCGTTCTCGTTGATCACCGGCACCACATCGAGCTCGATCAGGGTGCGCAGGGTGCTGCGCGCATTGAGGTAGCGCTTGCGGTCGGAGAGGTCGTCATGGGTCAACAGAATCTGCGCGGTGCGCCGGCCATGTTCGCCGAAGCTCGACTCCCAGGCCTGCACCAGGCCCATCTGACCGATCGCGGCAGCCGCCTGCAGCTCATGAATGGCGCTCGGGCGCGCCGTCCAGCCGAGGCGGCTCATCCCCGCCGCCACCGCACCGGAGGACACCAGCACCAGTTCGACGCCCTGCGCCCGCAGCGCCACCATCTGCTCGACCCACACCGCCATGGCGCCGCGATCCAGGCCCTTGCCATCGGCGGTCAGCAAGGCGCTGCCGATCTTCACCACCCAACGCTGCGCACCACTTACCTTGTCACGCATGTTTTCCAACCCCAGCCAGAAGCACATTTTCGCAAGCCGTCACCGGCGGCAACGGCCAAACCTACAAAAACGCCGCTAAAAAGCGGCGTCTGTCGTCCCATCAATCCCGGACGTAAATGATTTCCGGGCCGTCCTCTTCATCTTCCTGATCCCAGAAGCTGTCGTCTTCCTCGACATCACCCACAGCCCGCACACCGGAGCGACGCAACGCACGCTTGTCGTCCAGCGCCTGCAGCTGAGCGCGCGCCTCATCTTCGATACGCTGATCGAGCTCGGCAAGCTCGGCGGCATATTCGGGGTTCTCCTGAATGCGCTCGGCGCGCGCTTCGAGGAAGTCCATGATGTCGTAGCACAGCTGCTCGGTGCCTTCGCGCGCCAGGGCGGAGACTACATAAACCGGGCCTTCCCACTCCAGCCGCGCAACGATCTCGGCGACCCGCTGCTCCTTCTCCTCATCGAGGATCTGGTCAGCCTTGTTGAGCACCAGCCAGCGCTCGCGCTCGGCCAGCGCCGGGCTGAACTTGCTCAGCTCGGCGACGATGGTGGCAGCGGCCTCGGCCGGATCGGTCAGATCCAGCGGCGCCATATCGACGAGGTGCAGCAGCAAGCGGGTACGCGACAAATGCTTGAGGAAGCGAATCCCCAGCCCGGCGCCTTCGGAAGCCCCTTCGATCAGGCCAGGAATGTCGGCGACCACGAAGCTCTTGTAGCGGTCGACGCTGACCACGCCCAGGTTCGGTACCAGGGTGGTGAACGGGTAATCGGCGACCTTCGGCTTGGCCGCCGACACCGAGCGAATGAAGGTGCTCTTGCCCGCGTTCGGCAGGCCGAGCAGGCCGACATCCGCCAGCACCTTCAACTCCAGCTTGAGGTCGCGCGCCTCACCCGGCTTGCCAGGCGTGGTCTGGCGCGGGGCACGGTTGGTGCTGGACTTGAAGCGGGTATTACCCAGCCCATGCCAACCGCCCTGGGCCACCATCAGACGCTGCCCGGCCTTGGTCAGGTCGCCAATCACTTCCTGGGTACCGGCATCGATCACCGTGGTACCGATCGGTACCGGCAGGATCAGGTCTTCACCCTTGGCACCGGTGCAGTCGGTACTGCCGCCCTTCTCACCATTGGGTGCCTGGAAGCGGCGGGTATAGCGGTAGTCCACCAGGGTATTGAGGTTGGCCATGGCCTCGATATAGATCGAGCCACCATCACCACCATCACCACCGTTGGGGCCACCGTTCTCGATGAACTTCTCACGACGGAAGCTCATCATGCCGTTGCCACCATCGCCGGCCTTTACAGAAATCGATACTTCATCGACGAATTTCATGGGTACACCTCCCGCCATAATCGCGGGTTACTGAAACAGAAAAAACCGGGTGCTTGCGAAATTGCCCTGAAACCACCCGCATCAACCCAGGACAGTTTGGCAAGAACCCACAGAATGCGCGCCCACTGCAATCCAGAGGACCAAGCAGCAACCCGAACGCAACAGGATACAGAAACAAAAAAGCCCCGTCGCAGGACGGGGCTTTTCCAGCAACTTCGCGATTAGGCCGCGACGACGCTTACGTAACGGCGGTTGAACGCGCCTTTCACTTCAAACTTGATCACGCCTTCGATTTTCGCGAAGAGGGTGTGATCCTTACCCATGCCAACGCCGTAACCGGCGTGGAACTGGGTGCCGCGCTGACGCACGATGATGTTGCCAGGAATGATTTTCTGGCCGCCATACATCTTCACGCCAAGGCGTTTGGCTTCTGAGTCGCGACCGTTGCGGGTACTACCGCCAGCTTTTTTGTGTGCCATGAGTTCAATACTCCTATAAAGGGCTCAGACGAGACGAATCAGGCCTGAATACCGGTGATTTTGATCTCAGTGAACCACTGACGGTGGCCCTGACGCTTCATGTGGTGCTTACGACGACGGAACTTGATGATAGTGACTTTATCGTGACGACCTTGCGAAACGACTTCAGCAGAAACCTTGGCGCCTTCGACGACAGGTGCACCGATGGTCACATCATCACCGTTGCCAACCAGCAACACGCGATCGAAAGTCAGAGCTTCGCCAGCGGCCAGCTCCAGTTTCTCGACCTTGAGGTATTCGCCTTCGGTGACCTTGTATTGCTTGCCACCAGTAACAATTACTGCGTACATGGTAAATCTCCGTTAATCCTGCTCACCCAGCGCTTTATAAGGATAAGTGTCGGCTGGCATGGCTGCTCGGGGCCGGATGGACACCCGTGCAATTGCGTAAGGCAGGGAAATACCCAGGGGGAAGTTCAGGGTGCGCGATTGTACGCAAGCCATTGACACAGCGCAAGCGCCCCTTGCCGTTGCCTTGACAGCCCCCACCCTGCCCCCTAGCATGCCGCGCAAACTAGGGTCTATTACCGTCAATAGGCCTACTAGAGGAGCATATGTCGCTGATGCAACCCCAGGCTTTTTACAGTGTGGTAGCGGATGATTTCACCGCTGTTGACGGCATTATCCGTCAGCAACTGGTGTCCCGCGTCCCGCTGGTCGAGAAGATCGGCGACTACATCATCTCCGCTGGCGGCAAACGCCTGCGCCCGCTGTTGGTGCTGCTCAGCGGCAAGGCCCTGGGCCTGAACGACGAGCGCCTGCGCCTGCTCGCTGCCACCATCGAATTCCTGCACACCGCTACCCTGCTGCACGACGACGTGGTCGACATGTCCGACATGCGCCGTGGCCGCAGCACCGCCAATGCCCAGTGGGGCAATGCGCCCAGCGTGCTGGTCGGCGACTTCCTTTATTCGCGCTCGTTCGAAATGCTGGTCGAGCTCGGCTCGATGCCGGTGATGAAGATCCTCTCCAAGGCCACCCGGGTGATCGCCGAGGGCGAAGTGCTGCAGTTGTCGAAGATTCGCGACGCCAGTACCAGCGAAGAAACCTACATGGAAGTCATCCGCGGCAAGACCGCCATGCTGTTCGAGGCCTCGACCCAGAGCGCCGCCGCGCTGGCCGAAGCGACCGCCGAGCAGAACGAAGCGCTGCGCCTGTTTGGCGACCACCTGGGTGTCGCCTTCCAGCTGGTCGATGACCTGCTCGACTACAAGGGCGATGCTGCGACCCTGGGCAAGAACGTCGGTGACGACCTGGCCGAAGGCAAGCCGACCCTGCCACTGATCTACACCATGCGCGAAGGCACCGCCGAGCAGGCCGTCCTGGTACGCAAGGCAATCCAGAAAGGTGGCCTGGAAGACCTGGAAAGCATCCGCGAAGCCGTACAGGCCGCCGGCGCCCTGGACTACACCGCCAACCTGGCACGCGAGTATGCCGAGCGCGCCATCGCCTGCCTGGAAGTGCTGCCTGCCAGTGCCTATCGCGACGCGCTGGTCGAGCTGAGCCACTTCGCCGTGGCCCGTACGCACTGATCGTTCAGAACCTGTTCACCATCTATTGGCTGAATTTTCACCGACTTTTGCAGTGAAATCAGTGAATAAAGCGCTTACTCAATCGTGTGGGAACGGGCCATGCCCGTGATCGCTTTCGCGGGCATGGCCCGCTCCCACAATACGAGCCGATGCGACACATCGTCATTTGCAGATAACTAATTCTCAGCTAGCGATAGTGAGCAGGCTCTCAAACGCCGCATCACAAGAAGCCCGTCCATGCGACGGGCTTTTTTATGCCAGCCTCCCTCTCCCCGCCAGCCCACACCATCGACGAACGGTGCGATTAATACTTGCTATTAACGTAATAAGAATTATTCTCATATCTACCACTCACTCAGGGAGATGCGAGCATGACTTATCTGATAGACGCCTGGCTGGACCGCCCCCATCCCTACCTGCGCATCCTGCATCGCGAGACCGGCGAAGTCTGCGCCGTGCTCGAAGAGGAGGCATTGGACGAGCTACGTAAACAAGGTGACCTGGATCTGCATGAACTGAGCTCGAGCGAGCCACTGATCCTCAAGGAACTGGTGCGTAGCCTGTTCCTGTACTGCTATGCCCGGGCCTTGCGCCCGTGACATTTGAGCTGCATCCGAAGGCTCTCGAGTTGGAGCCCTGCAAGACCTGATCGGCAAGAAAAATAGGTTCTTCGCGTAGCTTGGGGAAAGTACGGGTTGCCACCGGACTGGCAAATAAGTGTTCGCTGCCAGTGACTTGGCACTCTCCATTGCCCGCCGCCTGATCTAATGGCTTTCGCCCCTTACAGGCGACTTACTTTCTTTGCTTGTGCAAAGAAAGTAAGCAAAGAAACACACCCCCTACATCCGGCCCCGGCTGCGCTGGGGTTCCCTCCTTTCATCACCGCTCCAGGGGCACGCCACGAAGGGCCATCCATGGCCCATCGTGGCTCTCGCGGCATCCATGCCGCTCAACCCCTTACACGGCGATTCCACTCGGCCTCCTGAAGGGGAAATTGGGAGTCGCCTATGCGATCGCAGCTCAAGAGCAAAAGCAAAAACAGACGCCGCCGAGTTTGAGCCCGTGGAAATCTCGCAAGCTCGCGCTCCGTTCCCGTCAGGAGGCCGAGTGGAGGTGTCGTGTAGGGGGACGAGCAGCATGGATGCGGCGAGAGGCTTAATGGGCCAGGGAAGGCCCATGTAAGCCGGCCCCCGGAGCGGCGCCGGAGCGAGGGAAGTTGAGCGAAGCGAAACCCGGATGTCGGGGTGCCCTTCTTTGGCACACCTTTCTTGGGCAAGCAAGAAAGGTGTGGCGCCCGTAAGGGGCGCAACTCAAAGGTTCAGTAGACGCGGTAATGGATAGTGCGACGCCAGCAAGTGATACGCACACAAACTTGCCAGTCCGGTATCAAGCCTATCTTCCCCGCGAAAATACGAAGAACGAAAAAATAGCCGAGGAAGCGGCCAACTGCACGCATTCCTCGGCTTTTTGACGCCGCAGCACCGACGCGCAGTAGCCTTTAGCGCTTACAGGATGTCGAGCAGCTCGACATCAAACACCAGCACGCTATGCGGCGGGATGCTGCCAACGCCCTGGGCGCCGTAAGCCAGCTCGCTCGGCACGTACAGGCGCCATTTGCTGCCGGTGCCCATCAGTTGCAGGGCTTCGGTCCAGCCGGCGATCACCCCACCGACCGGGAATTCGGCCGGCTGGCCACGCTCGTAGGAGCTGTCGAACACGCTGCCGTCGACCAGGGTGCCGTGATAGTGAGTGCGCACGCTGTCGTCGCGCGACGGCTTGGCGCCCTCGCCCGCCGTCAGTACTTCGTACTGCAGACCGGAGGCCAGCACGGTGACGCCGTCACGCTTGGCGTTCTCGGCCAGGAAGGCCAGGCCGGCACCAGCGGCAGCATCGGCCTTGGCCTTGGCTTCGGCCTGCATGACATCACGGATGACCTTGAAGCTGGCCGACAGCTCGGCTTCGCTGACGCGGCTCTGCTGCCCGGCGAAGGCATCGGCCAGGCCGGCCAGGACGGCATCCAGGCTCACGCCCGGCGGCGGGTTGTCACGCAGTTGGCCGCCCAGTTGACGGCCAATGCCGTAGCTGACGCGCGCTTCGTCGGTAGAAAGATCGAGTTCGGACATGTCGCCGCTCCGCTAGCAGGAAAAAAGGGCGGCTAGCCTATCACGGTTCCCGCCGCCGCCCGCGCCTTAGAACCTGTTCACGATCTAGCGAGCTAGAGCCATACAAGGCCTAGGCGGCCCCACAAAAACAGGCGAGGAAGCGGAGTTTACGTGCTGTAAATGAGCATTCTGAGACTGTTTTTAACGCCGTAGGGCCGACGCGCAGCAGATCGTGAACAGGTTCTTACCAGCGGCTGCGCAGGCCCACCGGTACACGCAGGGCGTCGCGGGTACCGGTGGGCAGCCCGCACATCTCGTCGTAGGCCGAGGCGTGCACCAGAAACAGCGGTACCTGGGGCAGCTCCTCGAGCAGGTCGCGAGCATGCTCCACCGAACGCAGGTGCAGGTTGCGCCCTGCCTCATCGCGCAGGTAGGCGCGTTGCTCGGTACCGAGGATCTGCAGCAGGTAGATGCCGCCCTCCAGGGAAATCAGTTCGAGCTCGCTCACTGCGCCAGCGCGAGCCGCTTGCAGCAATTCAGGCAGGGTCATGGCATGTCCTCGCAGGCAAGAAGCACCACTATACGATTGTCGGGCTGCGGATAACAAAACGCCCGGCGCTCCTCAGGGAAGGCCGGGCGCTCACAGGGCGCCGGACTTAGAGCCTGTTCAAAGGCTCGCGAGCTAGAGCAATGCAAGGCGAAAACAGGCGAGGACGCGGAGTTTACGAGCTGTAAATGAGCAGTCCGACTGGGCTGGCAATCCAGCCTGTTTTTAACGCCGCAGTGCCGACGCGCAGCAGACTTTGAACGGGCTCTCAGTGCTTGGTCAGCTTGTCCAGGTAACCCATGGCAAAAGCCGAGATCACGAAGGTCATGTGGATGATCACGTACCACTTCAGGTGCTCGGGATCATGGTTGCGCGCATCCATGAACACCCGCAGCAGGTGGATCGAGGAAATCGCCACGATGGAAGCGGCCACCTTCATCTTCAGCGAGCTGGAATCCATCTTGCCGAGCCAGGCGAGCTTTTCCTTGTGGTCGTCGATATCCAGCTGGGAGACGAAGTTCTCGTAACCGGACATCATCACCATCACCAGCAGGCCACCGACCAGCGCCATGTCGACCAGCGACAACAACACCAGGATCAGCTCCGCCTCGGCCATGGCGAAGATGTTGGGCAGGATATGGAAGATTTCCTGGAAGAACTTCAAGGCCAGTGCCAGCAGGCCCAGCGACAGACCGAAATAGATGGGGGCCAGCAGCCAGCGCGATGCGTACATCGCGTTTTCGATAAAGCGTTCCATGGACTCTCACAGGTAATGGACAGGCGGGCGAGTATACCCAGCGTCCGACCACAGGCAAGCCACGCGGGTTCGCCGGTGCTGCATTAAAGTCCGCCAACGGCAGCGCCTGGACGCTTGTGGATAAGATCTGCAACCCGGCGTCGCGACATGACCGACGGGTCGCGCCACGGACGCGGCAAAGCCGATCGCTCAGCTATCGGGCAGTGACAGGGATATGCCGCGAGAGACGCCGCGCGCGCTGTTCAGGCGGCGTAACTGGGCCTGGGCATGCAAGCGCCAGATCGGTGGTTCGTGGCAGGTGACATAGCCCTGATCGACCAGGCTCTCGGCGATCTCTTCGAGCAGCTGCTCGACGACCAGAGGCCCGGGGAATGGGCCTTGCGCCTTGACGGCGGTAGGTTGCCGGGCAGACAAGCCGGCTATGCAGATCAGCGTCCACAGGCCCTGCTCCCCCGCCAGGGGCAGCACCGTGCACTCGATGCGGATGTTCACGCCAAGACAATCACGGGTCAGGCAGAGGCTACGCGACATGGCGGCAATCCTCGCAGAGACAGACCTGCAGCCTACACCCGAAGCGCCTGTCGGCAAAGCCAGGGTTATACACAGAAGCTGTGGATAACCCTGTGCATGACAGGTGCGCAAGCACCTGCATGCTAACGGCCCAACGGCGGCAGGCGAGCCGATCAGCGATTGATCAGCCCGCCCTGGCGCCCTACTCCGGCGTCGGCTTTTTCGCCCGTGGCTTCTTGGGCTTTTCCGGCAGCGCCGCGGTGAGCGCCTCCTTGGCCTGCTCGGGCTTGTCTTCCTCGCCCATGCCGATTTCGGCGATCTCGCGCAGCCGTTCGACCACCCGGGCGTTCACGCTGCCTTTGGGGAAATGGCCCTTTTCATTCGGCGTACCGGCATCCTCACCGACCAGCAGGCTCAGCGCTTCGTCGACATGGCGTACCGAGTAGACATGGAATTGCCCGGCGCGCACGGCCTGCAGCACACGTTCATCAAGCATCAGGGTGGAGACGTTGGAGTGCGGGATGATCGCCCCCTGCTCGCCGGTAAGCCCGCGGGCTTCGCAGAGACGGAAGAAGCCTTCGATCTTCTCATTGACCCCGCCGACCGCCTGCACTTCACCGAACTGGTTGATCGAGCCGGTGATCGCGAAACACTGCTTGAGCGGTGTGCGCGACAGGGCGGATATCAGTGTGCAGACCTCGCCCAGTGAGGCGCTGTCGCCATCCACGTAGCCGTAGGACTGCTCCAGGGCGATGCTCGCGGAGATTTCCAGGGGGAATTCCTGGGCGTAACGGCTGCCCAGGAAACCAGTGAGGATCATCACGCCCTTGGAGTGGATGGGCTGGCCCAGGTTGACCTCGCGCTCGATGTCGACGATGCCCGAACCACCGGGATAGACGGTGGCGGAAATCCGCGCCGGCACGCCAAAGGCCGAGTCGCCGACTTCCAGCACGGTCAGGCCGTTGCACTTGCCGATGGCCGCCCCGGCGGTGTCGATAAGGATGATGCCGGCCAGCATGTCGTCGATGATGCGCGCCGAGACGCGCCCGGTGCGCGTCGCCTTGGCCTTGAGCGCGCGTTCGATATGGTCGGCGTCGGTGACCGCTTCACCGGCCAGGTTGCGAATGAAGTCCGCCTCGCTGACCAACTGGAACAGGTCGCCGATGCGCGCCGACAGGCGTCCCTGGTGCTCGGCCAGGCGCGCGCTGTAAGTGGCCAGGCGTGCCACCGCCGCGGCGGTCAGCGGCGCCATGCCTTCCTCGGTGGTACGGGTCTTCATCAGCTGAGCGAACTGCTCCAGGCTGTCATCGGCCAGCGGGATGTCCTCGTCGAAGTCGACCAGTACGCGGAACATCTCCTGGAAGTCCGGATCGGCGTCCTGCAGCGCGTAGTACAGCTGCCGCGAGCCGATGATCACCACCTTGAGCTGCAGCGCGATGGTTTCCGGATTCAGGGTCACGGTGGCGATGCGCCCCAGGTCGGCCAGCGGCGATTCCATCTTCAGCTTGCGCGACTGCAGGGCGCGCTTGAGCGCTTCCCACACGAACGGCTCACTGAGAAACTTCTCCGCCTCGAGGATCAGGAAGCCGCCGTTGGCACGGTGCAGCGCACCGGGGCGCAGCTGCCGATAGCTGGTGTAGAGCGCGCCCTGGTCGGTGTTGTACTCGATGCGGCCGAACAGGTTGTCGTAGGTCGGGTGCGGCTCGAACACCACCGGCGCGCCGCCATCGACGTGGTGGCCGACGATCAGGCTCGGGCAGTACAACTCCTCGAGCAGCTTGCGGGTCTGGGCGTCGGGCTTTTCCACCTCGATGAGCAGGTCGATCACGCTTTTCAGCAGATCCACCTGCATGGCCTGCAGGTAAGCGCATACCCCGGCGTTCTCGGCGTACTTCTGCGAGAGCGGCGCCAGCAGCGGCTGCAGGGCGACGGTGATGGTTTCCTCGTTGAGCTGGCGCAGCGCGTTGCTGGATTCGCGCTTCCACTGCGGCAGGCTGGCCAACTCCTCGTTGAGGCGTTCTTCCAGGGCGGCAATGTCGGTGTGGAAGCGCTCACGGTCGGCTTCCGGCAGTTGCGCGAACTCGGCCTCGTCCAGCGCCTTGCCGTCGAGCATGGGCGTGAAGGCAATATTGGTGCTGTCGCGGTACAGGGCGATGCCGCGCTCCAGCGATAGCTTCTCGATCACGTCCAGCGCCTGGTCGTAGCGCTTGTTGAAGGCGCGGTCGATGGCGCTCTTCTTCTGCTGGAAGGACGGATGCTCGAACACCGCCGGGAAGGTCGCCAGCAGGTTGTCGATCAGCGTGTTGATATCGGCAATGAACTCGCTGGCGGTACCCGGCGCCAGCTCCACCGCGCGGGGCTCGCGAGGCTCGTCGAAATGGTTGACGTAGACCCGGTCCGGCGGCGTTTCCAGGCGCTTGCCCTCGGCCCGCAGGTAGCGTTTGACGAACGAGAAGCGGCCGGTGCCCGGCTCACCCATGACGAACACGTTGTAGCCGGGGCGCGGCATGGCCACGCCGAATTGCAGTGCCTGCACGGCGCGTTCCTGGCCGAGCACGCCGCGAAAGGGTTCCAGGTCATCGGTAGTGGTGAAGGCGAACTGCGTAGGCGAGAAGGGACGGGTGAGTGCATCGGGCGCCAGGCGCAGGCCGGCTGCAACGGGATCGGGCATCGGGGATCCTTAAATACCGCGGAGAAGTGTCTGCATTCTCGCGCTGCCCACTTACCCCTGGCAAGGCACCAATGGCGGCACTCGGCAAAGCGCGACGCAAAACGCAAAACGCCCGCAACGGGTGCGGGCGTTCGGCGTGACGATTGGGCTTACA
Organism: Pseudomonas sp. URMO17WK12:I2; assembly: GCF_003253735.1. Taxonomy (GTDB): domain Bacteria; phylum Pseudomonadota; class Gammaproteobacteria; order Pseudomonadales; family Pseudomonadaceae; genus Aquipseudomonas. Next base: position 153,573 of record NZ_QKYW01000007.1, read on the forward strand.
GGTAGAAGGATTTCAGCGGCGGGAAGCCGTTGAACTCCACGGCGCTGTAGCTGGTGGTGTAGGCACCGGTGGACAGCCAGTACAGGCGATCACCGCTGGCCAGGTTCAGCGGCAGGCCGTACTTGTAGTGCTCGTACATGATGTCGGCGCTGTCGCAGGTCGGCCCGGCGATGACCACTTCTTCCATCTCGCCCTTCTTCTCGGTCCAGATGGGGAACTTGATGGCCTCGTCCATGGTTTCGATCAGGCCACTGAACTTGCCCACGTCGGTGTACACCCAACGCTCCACGGCGGTACGCGACTTGCGTGCCACCAGCACCACTTCGCTGACCAGGATGCCGGCGTTGGCGATCAGCGAACGGCCCGGCTCGAGGATGATTTCCGGCAGGTCATCGCCGAAGTCGTCCTTGAGGAAACGGATGATTTCCTCGGCGTAGGTCTCCAGGCTGTTGGTACGGGTGATGTAGTTGGCCGGGAAGCCGCCACCCATGTTGATCATCTGCAGGGTGATGCCGTCTTCTTCCTTGAGACGCTCGAAGATCACCTTGACCTTGGCGATGGCCGCATCCCATACGTCGATATCGCGCTGCTGCGAACCAACGTGGAAGGAAATGCCGTAGGGCACCAGGCCCAGCTGCTTGGCGAGGATCAGCAGGTCCATGGCCATGTCGGTCTGGCAGCCGAACTTGCGGGAGAGCGGCCAGTCGGCCGAGGTCGAGCCTTCGGTGAGGATGCGCACGTAGATCTTCGAGCCCGGCGCTGCCTTGGCGATATTGCGCAGGTCGGCTTCGGAGTCGGTGGCGAACAGGCGCACGCCCTTCTCGTAGAAATAGCGGACGTCACGGGCTTTCTTGATGGTGTTGCCGTAGCTCATGCGATCCGGGCTGACGCCGGCGGACAGCACCTTGTCGAGCTCGTAGATCGAGGCGATGTCGAAGTTCGAGCCCTTGTCGCGCAGCAACTCGATGATTTCGATCGCCGGGTTGGCCTTGACGGCGTAGTACACCTTGGCGAAATCGAAACCGGCACGCAGGTCGTCGTAGGCCTGGCTGATGATCGCGGTGTCGATCACCACGAACGGGGTTTCCTGCTGGTCGGCGAAGGCCTTCATTTTATTGAAGGTTTCACGTGGGTAGTAATCTTCGACCTTGATCGACATGCGGCACTCCTGATGGCTGAACCATGAACACTAGGATTCGGGCAGTTGAACCGGGCACAGGTTCAACCGGGTGTCGGGGGCGGCCATCGAACAATCGGCCGGAAAGCCTGTTGCCAGGCCACGAACGTCTGATCAGTTTCCCCACTTTGGTTCGCCTACTTCCCAAGGCATGTCGCCGAGAATTGCATGACCTGAAAACAGGCTGCGCAACCTCTCGTCGTCAGTACTTGAGCCGAATGGATCGTTGCCAGCATGGACGCTCGGGCGCGGACTTTAAGACCATGACTCGCTCAGATCAATCAAAAATTGCCCTCGGCGGGAACTGATTTTCCAGACGTTTCGGATTCCACACGAAGCGCGGCGAAATGCTGCACAGCCGCAGGCTGCACCAGCACGCCCCACGCCAGGTCAACAGCCTGGCACAGGGTGCTTTTCATGATGATGACCGAGCCCGGAACGGGGCTTGGAGAGCGGCTGGCGCAGCCGCTATCAGCGGCGCCAGCCGGGATGTGCGCTAGGTCGAGGCTTAGCGGAAGCGCTCGACTTCGCGGTGCAGGTCGGTGGCCAGGGTTTCCAGTTCCTTGGAGGTGTGTGCCAGGTTGGCGATCACTTCGCGCTGCTCGCCGTTGGCCAGGGCGATGCTCTGCAGGTTGCTGCTCAGCAGCGTGGCGGTGCTGCTCTGCTCGCTGGTGGCAGTGGTGATGGCGGCGAACTGGTCACCGGCGGCGCTGGTCTGCTCGGCGATATGGGTCAGTGCGGCGGCGACCTTGGCATTGAGTTCGAGGCCGTTCTGCATCAGCTGGCGGCCCTGCTCCATGGTGCTGATCGCGCTGCTGGTTTCACCCTGGATGCTGCCGATCATGTTGGAGATCTCGGTGGTCGCCTCACGGGTACGGCCGGCCAGGCTGCGCACCTCGTCAGCGACCACGGCAAAGCCGCGACCCTGTTCGCCGGCACGTGCCGCCTCGATGGCAGCGTTGAGCGCCAGCAGGTTGGTCTGGTCGGCGATCGAGGTGATCACGCTGAGGATGCCGCCAATCTCCTGGGAACGCTGGCCGAGGCTGTCGATGACCTTGGCGGCGCTGTTGACCGACTGAGAAATCTGCTCCAGAGCGGCGGACGCCTCCTCCATCGAGGTGCGACCGATGCGCGTCTGGCTGGCGTTCTCGCTGGCCATGCGTTCGGTGCTGCGCATGTTGTCGGCGATGTTCAGCGAGGTGGCGCTGAATTCTTCCACCGCACCGGCCATACTGCTGATCTCGCCGGACTGCTGCTCGATACCTTCGTAGGCACCACGCGACAGCCCGGACAGCGCCTCGGCACGCTGGCTGACATTGCCCGCGGCGCTGCGGATGCGCGAGACCATGGTCGACAGCGCTTCGCTCATCTGATTGAAGCTGCGCGACAGCTCGCCGATCTCGTCATGGCTCTTGACCTGCAGGCGTACGCTCAGATCACCGGCCCCCAGAGCCTGGGCCTGTTCGACCAGATCGCCAAGCGGGCGCAGCTTGCGGCGCAGCAGCCAGATCACCGCCAGCACGGCCAGCACCAGGGTCACCAGGCTGCCGATGGCCAGCTGGCTGCCGACCCGCCAGGTAACGGCCTGGATCTCCGCTTCCGGCATGCTCGCCACCACCGTCCACGGGCCACCGGCAAAGGGCACGGCGACGCTATAGAAATCCTCGCTGCCGTCGCTCCAGAAACCGCCCTTGCCCGGGTTGCCCAGCACATTGCTCATGTTGCCCGTCAGTTGCTCGGGACGTTGCGCGCCATAGGGCGCCACCAGCCACTTGTTCTGGTCGTCGAGCAGTGCCAGGGAGCCAGTACTGCCAATGCGGAACTGCTGCAGATTGGCGAACTGCGCATTCTGCGCGTCGGTGTAATCGAAGCCGACGAACAGCACCGCGATCACTCGGCCAGCAGCGTCACGCACCGGCGTGTACTGGGTCATGTAGAAACGGTCGAACAGCAGCGCGCGGCCCACGTAGCTGTCGCCGGCCAGCAGGCGCGTGTAGGCCGGGTGATTGCGATCGAGCACGGTGCCGATGGCACGGCCACCGTCCTGCTTGGTCAGCGAGGTGGTCACCCGCACGAAGTCTTCGCCATCACGCACGAAGATGGTCGCCACGCCGGCGGTCAGGTTGCGGAACTCATCGACTTCGCTGAAATCGTTGTTCAGCCGGCTATCGCCCAGGTAGAGCGCCGGGGCCTGCAGGGAGCCCACCGCAACCCGCTCGTCCGGGCTGACCCGCAGGCCGCTGCTGAAACGCCGCTCGAACAGCCCGGCAAGGCGCTGCGTGCTTTCACGCAGGCTCTCGTGGAAGGTGCTCAGCTGGTCGGCCAACAGGCGCGCCTCGCTGCCCAGGTGTTCTTCCCGGGTCACAAGGTTGGCACTGCTCAGAGAGCGCAGGGCGAATACGGTACTGACACTGATCAGCAGTACCAGCATGGCGGCAAGGGCCGTCGCCAGTTGCCAGGCGATACGCGAACGAGGTTGGTTCATGAAACATCTCCGTGCTCCATCGTCCCTGTATGGAGTAATTGAATAAATTTTGATCAGCCTGTACGTCGGCGAGCGCGGAGAATACTTGAGAGTTTTAGTGCGTCAATGGCCAGCGCGCCACGATCACCACATTTTTTACGTGGAGTAATGAAAAAGCCTCGTCTCTGAGACTTACCAGCACATTTCTAGCGCCGCAGCTGCACATCGGGCAACTGCATGTCGGCCACTTCGCCGAGCAGAAACTCGGCCAGCCGCTCGAACCGCTCCTGGCCACGGCGCGACTTGGGCCACACCAGGTAATAGCTTTCGCCACTGGAGACCGCGGTTGGCCAGGGCAGCGCCAGGCGGCCCAGCAGCACGTCCTCGGCGACCATCGCCAGGTCGCCGATCGATACGCCGTAACCACGGGCGGCGGCGACGATGCCCAGCTCCAGGGTGTCGAACACCTGGCCGCCCTTGAGCGACACCTGGTCCGCCAGGCCCGTGGCCTGCAGCCAGCGGCGCCAGTCGCGGCGGTCAGGCGTGGGGTGGACCAGCTCGGCCTGCTGCAGGCGGCTGACGTCCCAGGGCTGCTCACCCAATGCGGCGGGCGCACACACCGGGATCAACCACTCCTCGAACAACCGCACGCTATGCCATTCGTTGCTGAAGGTGCCGGCGCCGAGCAACACGGCGCAATCGAACGGCTCATGGAGAAAATCCACGCGGTCAAGATCCATCCAGGCACTTGTCAGCTGCACCTCGAGATCGGCATGCCGGGCGCGAAACAGCGACAGGCGCGCCAGCAGCCAGCGCATGGTCAGGGTCGAGGGCGCCTTGAGCCGCAGGGTGCCATCTTCCACGCGCAGGGTCGCACAGGCCCGCTCCAGGGATTCGAAGCCTTCGCGGATACCCGGCAGCAGCAGGCTTGCCGGCTCGGTCAGGTGCAACGCCCGCCCACCGCGCTCGAACAGCCGGCAGGCGAAGTGATCTTCCAGGGTACGAATGTGCCGGCTGACGGCACTCTGGGTGATCGCCAGCTCATCGGCAGCGCGGGTAAAGGATAAGTGGCGCGCTGCAGCCTCGAAGGCGCGCAGGGCATAAAGAGGTGGCAGACTTCGGTTCATTGCACTAGGCCATGAGTTTTAATCATGCTTGCCATCGCTATTTTCCTTTTGTGAGCTGTGGCCAGAAACCAGAGAATAGACGCCATTACGCTTTCCCCGGCAGCCCGGGGATGCTTACCCTACCGAAGTTTTACTCATCATGAAAAATTCCCTTGGTCAGGAGCTGGGTGCGTTGATGCGCCTGGCCGGCCCGCTGATCTCTGCGCAGCTGGCCCACGCGCTGATGATCTTCACCGACACGCTGATGATGGCCATGCTCGGCCCGCAGCAGCTGGCCGGTGGCGCGCTGGGCGCTACCTGCTACTTCATCTTCTCGATCTTCTGCTCGGGGGTGATCGCCGCCGTCGGCAGCCTGGTCGCCATTCGCCATGGCGGCGGTGACCCGGCCGGCGTCACCCGGCTGATCCGCAATGGCCTGTGGCTGGCCTTGCTGCTGGGCGTCGCCAGCGCGCTCTGTCTGAATGCCCTGGGCCCGCTGCTGCCGCACCTCGGCCAGGACCCGGCCGCAGCCAGCCAGGCCATGAACTTCCTGCGCCCGCTATCGCTGGGCCTACCCGCCTACCTGTGCTTCATGGCCATGCGCGGCTTTACCAGCGCCATTGGCCACCCCGGCCCGGTGATGACGATCAGCATCGTCGGCACCATTGCCAACTTCATCATCAACTATGCGCTGATCAAGGGCTGGTTCGGCTTGCCCAGCCTCGGCCTGAGCGGTATCGGCCTGACCACCGCACTGGTCAGCAGCGCCATGGCACTGGCCCTGGCGCTGTACATCCTGATTTCGCCGACCTACCAACGCTACAAGCTGAGCGGCGGCCTGGGACGCCCGCAGCGCGCCGAGATGCGCGCCCTGCTGCGCCTCGGCCTGCCCATTGGCGGCACCTATGCCGCCGAGCAAGGCCTGTTCACCTTCGCCACCCTGTGCATGGGCGCCCTGGGCAGCGTGCAGCTGGCCGCCCATCAGATCGCCATGCAGTCGGTGGCCCTGGCCTTCATCGTGCCCCAGGGGCTGTCCTACGCAGTGACCTTCCGCGTCGGCATGCATTACGGGGCCAACCGCCTGCACCTGTCACGCCTCGCCGGCTACCTGGGCATGGCCATGGGCGCCGTGTTGATGCTGCTGTTCGCCCTGCTGTTCTGGCTGCTGCCGGAGTGGATCATCGGGCTGTTCCTCGACCGTAACGACCCGGCGTTCGCCGATATCATCACCCTGGCGGTGAGCCTGCTGGCGATTGCCGCCTGGTTCGAGCTGTTCGACGGTTTGCAGAGCATCGCCATGGGCGCGATTCGTGGCCTCAACGATGGGCGCACCACCCTGGTCATCGGCCTGACCGGCTACTGGTGCGTGGGCGCGCCGCTGGCCTGGCTGCTGGCCTTCCCGTTTGGCTGGGGCGCCCATGGCGTCTGGTGGGGGCTGGCCGCCGGCCTGGCGGTAACGGCGACCGGCCTGGTGCTGGGCTTCCGCTGGAAGACCGCGCGCCTGCAGCGGCCCCAAGCCATGCAGACCTGCCTGCCGTAAGCGGCCAGGATTGCAATGACTAAAGCCGGCCGCCGGATAGCGGCTGGCGTATACCCGCCGATAGAAAGCGCGCCAGTTCGGCCAGTGGCATGGCCTTGCTGATCAGGTATCCCTGCACCTGGTCGCAGCCGAACTCACGCAGCAGTTGCAACTGCTCCCAATTCTCCACACCTTCGGCGACCACCTGCAGATCGAGGTTATGGGCCAGGCTGATCATCGCCTGCACCAGTTGCTGGCTCTGTGGCCGCGTTTCCATGCCGGTGACGAAACTGCGGTCGATCTTCAATAGCGCGATGGGCAGGTTGCTCAGGTGCTCGAACGACGAGAAACCGGTGCCGAAGTCGTCCAGGGAAAAGCGCACGCCCAGGTGACCCAGGCGGCGCATGGTCTGCAGCACGTAGTCGCTGCGGCGCATCACCGCGGTTTCGGTCAGCTCGAACTCCAGCCAGTGACTGTCGACCCCGCAGCTGTCGATCAGCCGCTCCAGGGTCGGCAGCAATTGGCTGTCCTGAAACTGGCGGAACGACAGGTTGATGGCCATGTGCAGCGGCGGCTGGCCGCGCTCGCGCAGCCACTGCATGTCGCGCATGGCGCGGTCGATCACCCAGTAGCCAAGCGGCACGATCAGCCCGCACTCTTCGGCCAGCGGCACGAACTCGCCCGGCAGCAGCAACCCGTGCGCTTCGTGCTGCCAGCGCACCAGCGCCTCCAGGCCAACGACGGTGCCACTGCGCAGGCACAACCGCGGCTGGTAATGCAGCTGCAACTCGCCCTTGCGCAGCGCCCGACGCAGCTCGCGCTGCAGGTCGACCTGGCTGCGCATGCCGTGGTCCAGGCGTTCGTCGTAGAGATGGTAGGTGCAGCCTTGGCGGCTTTTCGCCTGCTGCATGGCGATATGGGCGTGCCACATCAGCGCATCGGCGGTACTCGCTGGTTTGGCCAACGCCACCCCGAGGCTGCAACCGAGCAACAGGCTCTCGCCGTCCACCCAGTAGGGTTCGCCCAAGGCTTCGAGCAGATGCTGCACACGGGCATGCAGGCGCTCGAGGTCATCGTGGCGGTGGAGCAGCAGGGCGAATTCGTCGCCACCCAGGCGCGCCATCTGATCGCCACGCTCCAGGTACTGCTGGAGCCGAGCCACCACCTGCTTGATCAGTTGGTCACCGGCGCAATCGCCCAGGGCGTCGTTGGCTTGGCGGAAGTTGTCGAGGTCCAGCTGGATCAGCGCCAGGCCGTGGCGGTCCGGCTCATCGAGGCGCGCCGCCAGCAGGGTGTGAAAGCCCTGGCGATTGGCGATGCCGGTGAGCGCGTCCTGTTCGGCCAGGCGTTGCAGGGTCAGGCGCAGGCGGCCCTGCTCGCGCACATAGCGCAGGCTGCGGCGTAGCACATCGGCGCTCAGCTGATCGCGTACCAGCCAATCGCAGACCTGCGGCGGCGTATCGGCGGGTTCGTGTTCCAGCAGCAGGATGATGGGCGCGTTGCAGCGCCTGGAGTCGGGCAGGTGCGCCGGGGTGGTCAGCAGCACCGCGTCATCGGCGGCATCGAGCAGTCGCCGGGCATCCGGCCAGTTGGCAGCGCAACTCAGCGGCAGTGGGCCGCCCACGGCGCCCAGGCGCTCGCGCAGCAGCTCACTCCACTGCGGCGTCTCCGCCAGCAGTACCAGGCGCAACGGCTCGACGAATGCGCTCAAGAAAGATCCCCCGATGCACGAAAAAAGTGGCGCGCAGCGCACGCCTGAATGCGCCAGTTCCGGCGTCAAATCAATCACTTCCGTGTAATCGTCGGACATCCTGCGACAAAACCCCGGTAATCGACAAGCCCGCTCGCGCAATGAGGCGCCGTGACGTGCTCGCGAGCACGGTTATCGGCTGCTGCAGCGAAGCTGCCAAATGGACGATCACTTTCAGCTAAAATGCGCGGCCATTTCCCTTCGCGATAGACACGATGTCCCGACTCAACCCCCGGCAACAAGAAGCCGTGAACTACGTCGGCGGCCCTCTTTTGGTGCTCGCCGGCGCAGGCTCCGGCAAGACCAGCGTGATCACCCGCAAGATCGCCCATCTGGTGCAGAACTGCGGTATCCGTGCCCAGCATATCGTCGCCATGACCTTCACCAACAAGGCCGCCCGGGAGATGAAGGAGCGTGTCGGCAGCCTGCTCAAGGGCCCCGAAGCCCGCGGCCTGACGGTGTCGACGTTCCACAACCTGGGCATGAACATCATCCGCAAGGAATACGCACGCCTGGGCTACAAGCCCGGCTTCTCGATCTTCGATGACGGCGACATCAAGGCGCTGCTCACCGACATCATGCAGAAGGAATACGCCGGCGATGATGGCGCCGACGAGGTCAAGAACTACATCGACAGCTGGAAGAACGACCTGATCCTGCCCGACGAGGCCCTGGCCAATGCGCGCAACCCCAAGGAGCAGACCGCCGCCATCGTCTACCTGCATTACCAGCGCACGCTCAAGGCGTACAACGCGGTGGACTTCAACGACCTGATCCTGCTGCCGGTGAAGCTGTTCCAGGAGCATCAGGACATCCTGGAAAAGTGGCAGAACCGTATCCGCTACCTGCTGGTCGACGAATACCAGGACACCAACTCCAGCCAGTACCTGCTGGTGAAACTGCTGGTAGGCATGCGCAACCAGATCACCGTGGTCGGCGACGACGACCAGTCGATCTATGCCTGGCGCGGCGCGCGACCGGAAAACCTCAACCTGCTCAAGGAGGATTACCCGTCGCTGAAGGTGGTGATGCTCGAGCAGAACTACCGCTCCACCAGCCGCATCCTCAAGTGCGCCAACACCCTGATCGCCAACAACCCCCACGCCTTCGAGAAGCAGCTGTGGAGCGAGATGGGCATGGGCGACGAGATCCGTGTGATCCGCACCCGCAACGAAGACGCCGAGTGCGAGCGCGTGGCATTGGAAATCCTCACCGAGCACCTGCGCACCCAGCGCCCGTACAGCGACTTCGCCATCCTCTATCGTGGCAACTACCAGGCCAAGCTGATGGAGCTGAAACTGCAGCACCACCAGATTCCCTATCGCCTGTCCGGCGGCACCAGCTTCTTCGCTCGCCAGGAAGTGAAGGACCTGATGAGTTACTTCCGCCTGCTGGTCAACCCGGACGACGACAACGCCTTCCTGCGGGTGATCAACGTGCCACGCCGCGAGATCGGCTCCACCACCCTGGAAAAGCTCGGCAACTACGCCAACGAACGCAAGATCAGCATGTACGCCGCCAGTGACGAGATCGGCCTCGGCGCGCACCTGGACAGCCGCTATACCGAACGCCTGGCGCGCTTCAAGCGCTGGATGGACGGCGTGCGCGAGCAGTGCGTGGTCAACGAGCCGATCGCTGCGATCCGCAGCATGGTCATGGATATCGACTACGAGAACTGGCTGCGCCAGAACGCCTCCAGCGACAAGGTCGCCGATGCGCGCATGGGCAATGTGTGGTTCCTCGTCGATGCGCTGAAGAACACCCTCGACAAGGACGAGGAAGGCGACATGACCATCGAGGACGCCATCGGCAAGCTGGTCCTGCGCGACATGCTCGAGCGCCAGCAGGAAGAGGAAGAAGGCGCCGACGGCGTGCAGATGATGACCATGCACGCCTCCAAGGGGCTGGAGTTTCCGTCGGTGTACATCATCGGTTTCGAGGAGGAAATCCTGCCGCACCGTTCCAGCATCGAAGCCGACACCATCGAAGAGGAGCGCCGCCTGGCCTATGTGGGCATCACCCGCGCCAAGCGCAACCTGGCGCTGACCTTTGCCGCCAAGCGCAAGCAGTACGGCGAGATCATCGAGTGCACGCCGAGTCGCTTCCTCGACGAATTGCCGCCGGAGGATCTGGTCTGGGAAGGCCAGGAAGAGGCGCCGGTGGAGGTCAAGGCCGCCCGCGGCAACGACGCCCTGGCCAGCATGCGGGCGATGCTCAAGCGCTGACGCCGCAAAACCGTAGCCCGGGTCGAGCGTGGCGATACCTGGGCTACGCGCCTCAGCCGCTGGCACCCTGAAAGCCGTAGCTCGGGCCAGGTTCTCACCGCCCCGCTCCCGTCGGGCACCTGCGCAACATTTCGTAGTCAGAGTGAAAGTCCGGCCACCAAGGCCGGACATTCCGTTCTCCGTGAAGCTCCTTTGCAAAGAGGCCCGGCACCATGCGCACGCTCACTCTCGACCTCGATACCCTGACCCAGCTGATCAACGGTCGCGAAACCCTCGAGCACTGGCTCGACATGGAAGCCGGCACGGTGCTGAGCCTGACGCCCGAGGACCAGGACAGCGACGAGCGTCAGCAGATCCAGCTCAACCCGGATCGTTACACCGCCGTGCCGAATCTCGATGTGGCCCAGCGCGTGGCCATGCGCGAATCCTTTCTGTTCACGCTGAACGACCTCAACGCTCACCCGCTGCTCAGCGCCGCACTGATGGGTCGCAAGCCGCTGCGGGCCTTCGATTACGAGATCGATTACTTTCCGACCCTGCGCCAGCAGTGGCACGACTACGAGCAGAAGCAGCTGCGCGAATACGCTCTCAACTGGCTGTTCGAACTGGGCCTGGAGCCCGCGCCGGACAAGCTGCCCCTGGATACGCGCGGCATTCCCAAGGACATTCTGCGACGCCTGACCAAAAGCGCCTGAGACCCTGCCTACGATCTGCTGCGCGTCGCCCCTGCTGCGTTAAAAACAACCTCGGAATGCTCATTTACAGCTGTAAACTCCGCTTCCTCGCTTGTTTTTGCCTTGCAGGGCTCTAGCTCGCGAGCTCGTAAACAGGCTCGGAGCGCTGCGTTTGTACCTGCAATGGATGAGCGGAGCGCTGCGCGTGCGGTTTCGCTACAAATGATCGGCATTTTGAGCGAAAATCCGCCGCTTTGCTCTTGAGCCCAGAGGATCGATCGTGGAGTCGTTGAAACAGAAGATATGCAGTGAAGGTACCGTCCTCTCCGAGCAGGTGCTCAAGGTCGACGCCTTTCTGAATCACCAGATCGACCCACAGTTGATGAAGGAGATCGGCCACGAGTTCGCCGAGCGGTTCAAAGGTCAGGGCATCACCAAGATCGTCACCATCGAGGCTTCGGGCATCGCCCCGGCCGTCATGGCGGGCCTGGAATTGGGCGTGCCGGTGATCTTCGCCCGCAAGTACCAGTCGCTGACCCTCACCGACAACCTGTATATCTCCAAGGTGTTCTCGTTCACCAAGCAGACCGAGAGCACCCTGGCGATCTCCTCCAAGCACCTGAATGCCGATGACCACGTGCTGCTGGTCGATGACTTCCTGGCCAACGGCCACGCCGCCAAGGCATTGATCGATCTGGTCGGCCAGGCCGGCGCCAGCATTGCCGGTATCGGCGTGGTGATCGAGAAGTCGTTCCAGAGCGGCCGCGCTGCGCTGGACGCCGAGGGTTATCGCATCGAATCCCTGGCGCGTATCCAGTCCCTGGCAGGCGGCAAGGTTACCTTCCTCGAGTAGCCTGCAGCCCGGCCAGCAGCAGCCGCTGGTACAGCTCCTCGCGCAGACCGTCGGGCCGTTCCAGGCCCATGCGCTGCAGGGCGGCAGGAAACGCCTCGGCAGGCGGTGCATCGATCGCCGCCTTGCCCAGTTCCAGCACCTCGCTCAGGCGGAACTTGCCCTTTAGCCAGGTCAGTGCCCGCAACAGCGCCTGCTCCTCGTCGGTAAAATCGCTGCCCAGCGGGTACTCGGCAAACATCGTCCGATGCCCCCCGGCAATCTGCTCCAGGCGTTCGGGGGTGTTGTCGGTGTAGCGCGCATCGAGGTGAAAATCCTTGGGCAGCTTGCCGGCGTCGATAGCCTGTTGCATCAGCTCTTTCTGGAAGCGTGAATCGGCGACCGCGAGCAGCGCCTCGACCACCTGGGAGTCGGTCTTGCCGCGCAGGTCGGCGATGCCGTATTCGGTGATCACCACGTCACGCAGGTGACGAGGAATGGTCACGTGGCCGTATTCCCAGACGATGTTGGAACTGACCTCGCCCGCCGATTCGCGCCAGCTGCGCAGCAGCAGGATCGACCGGGCACCGGGTAGCGCATGCCCCTGGGCGACGAAGTTGTACTGCCCGCCCACGCCGCTGAGCACCCGCCCATCTTCCAGCTGGTCGGCCACCGCCGCGCCGAGCAGGGTGACGGTGAACGCGCTGTTGATGAACCGCGCATCGACGCGCTGCAGGCGCTTGAGCTCTTCCTGGCCATACAGCTCGTTGATGAAACCGATACCGGTCATGCCAAAGCGACTGCGCTGCTCTGGGGTCATGGCGTTGAGGCGCCGGTAGAACGACTGCGGGCCGAGAAAGAAGCCGCCGTGCACCACCACGCCATGGGCGGCAGGCGTCAGGTAGTCGCCCAGGGCCGCCTGACTGAGCGGATCGGACAGGTCGGTCGAGCACTGCTGGTCGGTCGGCAGCAGCAGGTTCTCGCCCTGCATCTTGAGGTTGGCGTCGAGCAGCCCGCCCTCCTGCATCCAGGCCAGTGCGGCTTCATCCAGGCGCGCGGGCAGGCCGGCGTCGAGCATTGCCTGCACGCTGCGCGGCTGGCCGCTGGCTTCCAGTGCACCCGCGCTGGCCAGGCGCTGCACGCGCACGTCCGGGTAGACGACGCGGCGAATCACCCCTGCCTCGGCAAGATCCAGCAGGCCATTGACGAACATCTCGCTGCAGCCGTACAGCCCCTTCTGAAAAGCCCCCACATCACCGAGCACGCTACTCAGCGGATGAACGCGGCCGTTCTGCAGATCATCCAGCACCGTGCGATACGCCGGATTGTTCGCGTGGCGCTGCAACAGGGCGGCGCTGACCGCATCGCCCATCGCACCGATGCCGATCTGCAAACTGCCGCCATCGCGCACCAGGGTGCTGGCATGCAGGCCGATGCAGTGATCCTGCACCGTGACCGGCATGTTCGGCGTGGAAAACAACGTGGTGGCTTCGGGCTCCTGCAGCTGGATATCGAAGACATCCCGGGCCAGCTCGGCGTCGCCGGCCATATACGGCAGCTCCTCGTGCACCTGGGCCACGCAGAGGATGGTCTCGCCGCGAGCGCGCCGCTCCTGCAGCATCGGCAGCAGGTCGAGGGTGATGTCCGGGTTGCAACTGAGGCTGAAATGCTGGGGCCGCGCGGCGTCGACCGCGACCAACTGGGCCACCACGTTGACGCCCTTGGCGTTCAGGTCGCGAGCAGCATGGCTGTAGTTGCTGCTGGTGTAGTCCTGCTGGGTCGGTGCACTGTCGAGCAGGCTGCCGGGCTGCAGAAAGAACTGCTCGATACGCACATTGGCCGGCAATTGATCGGCCTGCAGGTCGGCAAGAAAATCCAGCTCGGGATAGTCGCCGTAGATACGTTCGACGAAAGGCTCGAGAAAGCGCCGCTGCAATTCCTGACCAGCTTGCGGCCGTCCCAGGCACAGCGCCGTATAGATGGTCAGTTGCCGCTCGGGCAGCCCGCGCAACCGCGCATACAGCGCGTTGACCCAACGATTGGGCTTGCCCAGACCAAGTGGCAGACCGAGATGAATCGGCCCATCGATTGTTTCCAGCACATGGTCGACAGCTTGCTCGAGGGTACGGGATTGGGGCATGCGGTTCTCCAGGCCAACGGTCGGGATCGTCTGCGTTGGACTCCCCCGCTGCGCCTTTTGCTGCATGTTGTCATCACCCTGAAACAACAAAGCCGCCTCTCGGCGGCTTTGGCGGGCATACGGAACGCTGTTCTACAGGCCGGACATCTTCTGGATGGCAGCACGCAATTCGTCGTCCGAGCAATCCCCGCAGGTGCCCTTGGGCGGCATGGCGTTGATGCCGTTGATCGCCGCAGCGAGGATGCCGTCCAGACCGCCCTGATGGTCGGCACGTTCCTTCCAGGCCGCCGTGTCGCCGATCTTCGGCGCGCCCAGGAGGCCGCTGGTGTGGCAGGCCGTGCAATGCCTGGCAATGATGTCGTCGGCACTACGGGCGGCACCGGCGGCGGCGGTCGCCACGGTTTCGACCCCCTTGCATTCCTGCCCGGCGATGCACACCTGGCCGACGGGCTTGATCCGCTCGGCAATCGCTTCGTCGGTATTCGCATGGGCCGTCACGGCCCACAGCGCCAGGGCGATGGCCGGCGCTACCAGCATGCTTCTAGCAGGCCGCTGAAAAACGTCAGCGAGGCCGCCGGAGCGAGGCCGATGGCGGCCCCGCAAAAACAGCCGAAAAAGCGGAGTGTACGAGTTGTACATGAGCATTTTGAGGCTGTTTTTAACGATGCGCCGGCAACGTAGGTAGTTTTTCGACGGCCTGCTAATTGGGTTCACTCAGATTGCCCTCATGGATGACTAATCACGCTCGCGGCCACGGTTTCGCAAGCCGGCAAAGTATACCGACTGGCCCGGGTGGCGGGATGCGTGACCCCATGACGCAGATCAACGACGACGCAGATTGCCTGGCGTGAACCTAGAAGTTGGCGGGCGTGGTGGCACTGATCAACCGCGCCGGCTGATCGAACGGATTGCGGAAGCGGTGCGGCCGACTGCTCTCGAAGTAATAGCTGTCGCCGCTCTCGAGGATGAACACCTCGTCACCGACGGTCAGCTCCAGGCGTCCTTCCACCAGCATGCCGGTCTCCTCGCCCTCGTGGGCATACATCTCCAGGCCGGTGTCGCTATGCGGCGGGTAGGTTTCGTCGAGAAAGGAAATGGCCCGGCTGGGGTGCGCCTTGCCGATCAGCTTCATGGTGATCGCACCGCTGTGGATATCGGTGAGCTCGCTGGCGCGGTAAACCACCTGCACCTGGTTATCCTGCTCGGCTTCCAGGGAGAAGAACTCCACCAGCGACATGGGAATGCCCGCCAGTACCTTCTTCAACGAGCTGATCGACGGGCTCACGCTGTTCTTCTCGATCATCGAGATGGTGCTGTTGGTAACCCCCGCCCGTTTGGCGAGTTCACGCTGGGAGAGCCCTTTTTGCTTGCGGATCGATTGCAGGCGAAGACCGACGTCCAATGTTGGATACCCCCAGGGAAGCCATGAAAAGTAGTCGTATCATGGCGACAGTGTTCAGTATTTACAACAGTCCGAACACTTGGGGTCGTTTCCCGCGCAGAAGCTGTTGATGATCTTTGTGAGCCGCACGGGCGGCTACAAAACAAAAGAGGACATCGGTGCTTTACCTGTGGGAACGGGCATGCCGCGATTTTTCGCGGGCATGGCCCGCTCCCACAAATACCCCGCCGATGGCCGCTTACGCTACTTAGGCTGCCAAATCGACGAACATGGGCTGAGCGGTCATGAACAGCTTCTCAAGCTTCGCTGTAGATCAGCGGTACGCGCCGAACATTGCAGAACAGCTGATAGGGAATGGTGCCGGCGGCCACGGCGACATCGCTGGCCAGCACGCCGCGCCCCCAGAACTCGACGCGGCTGCCCAGGCCGGCGCCCGGCAGATCACTGAGGTCGACGGTGAGCATGTCCATGGAAACACGGCCGATGATGCGCGACGCCTGGCCGTCGATCAGCACCGGCGTGCCGGTCGGCGCATGGCGCGGGTAGCCGTCGGCATAGCCCATGGCGACCACGCCGACCCGTGTGGGGCGCTCGCTGACGAAGCGCGCGCCGTAGCCGACCGGCTCGCCGGCCGGCAGATCACGCACGCTGATGACCCTGGACTCCAGGGTCATTACCGGCTGCAGCCGCGCAGCGACTTCCTGGGCCTGCTCGAACGGCGTGGCGCCATAGAGCATGATGCCGGGGCGTGACCAGTCGCTGGGGATGTTCGGCCAGCCCAGCAGGGCCGGTGAATTGCGCAGGCTGACCTCGGCGGCCAGGCCTTCGCGGGCCTGCTGGAACACCGCCAGTTGTTCGTCGCTGCGGCTGCTGTCGAGTTCGTCGGCCCGGGAGAAGTGGCTCATCAGCACGATCTTCGCCACCTTGCCGCTGGCCAGCAGGCGCCGATAGGCCGCCTGATAATCAGCCGGGTGGAAACCGACCCGGTGCATGCCGCTATCCAGCTTGAGCCAGACGTTCAGCGGACGCTTGAGCGCTGCCTGCTCGATGGCTTCGAGCTGCCACCCGGCGTGTACCACGCTCCACAGGTCATGCTGCTCGATCAGCGCCAGCTCGCTGGCCTCGAAGAAACCCTCGAGCAGCAGGATCGGCCCACTGATGCCGGCCGCACGCAGCTGCAGCGCCTCTTCGATACAGGCCACCGCGAAACCGTCGGCAGTCTCCTCCAGCGCCTGGGCACAACGCACTGCGCCATGCCCGTAGGCATCGGCCTTGACCACCGCCAGCGCCCGGGCGCCAGCCAGTTCACGGGCCAGTTGGTAGTTGTGACGCAGGGCTTGCAGATCGATCAGGGCACGGGCGGGACGCATGGTTATCTCGAAGGGCGGAAGAAGACATACAACAGCTGAGGCGCTAGACAGAGTTCTATCAGTGGGAGCGGGCCATGCCCGCGATTTTCGCGGGCATGGCCCGCTCCCACAAAAGCGAACCGAGTTACGCTCACGCCTTGATGACAGCCGGACAATCTCAGAGGGTCGCTAGCTAACCATTAAGGCAGCGCAGCGATCACCGTCATTTCCACCAGCACATCCGGCGAATACAGCTTGGCCTCGACACAGGCGCGGGCGGGTGAATGGCCAGCCGGTACCCAGGCGTCCCAGACCTTGTTCAGGCCCTCGCGATCATCGATGTTCTTGAGGAAGATGGTGATCGACAAGATGCGCGTCTTGTCGGTACCCGCTTCGGCCAGGAAGGCATCGATGCTGTCCAGGGTCGCTTTGGTCTGCGCCTCGATGCCTTCGCTGTGGTTTTCATCCAACTGGCCGGCCAGGTAGACGGTGCCGTTGTGAATGACGATTTCGCTCAGGCGCGGCTCAGTTCGCAGGCGCTGTATGGACATGGTTGTTCAACTCCTTGGGGCTACCGTAACGGGAAATATCCAGGCCTTCGCTGCTGATCTGCGGGCGCTTCTTGGCGATCAGGTCGGCCAGCAGGCGACCGGAGCCGCAGGCCATGGTCCAGCCTAGGGTACCGTGTCCGGTGTTCAGAAACAGGTTTCGATAGGGGGTGGCACCAACGATCGGCGTGCCATCCGGGGTGGCCGGGCGCAGGCCGGTCCAGAAGTCGGCCTGGCGCAGGTCACCGCCCTGGGGATACAGGTCGCCGACGATCATCTCCAGGGTCTCGCGACGGCGCGGGTTGAGGCTCAGGTCGAAGCCGGCGATCTCGGCCATACCACCGACGCGGATGCGCTGATCGAAACGGGTGATGGCGACCTTGTAGGTCTCGTCGAGAATGGTCGAGGTCGGCGCCATGTCCGGGTTGGTGATCGGCACCGTCAGCGAATACCCCTTGAGCGGATACACCGGCGCGCGGATACCCAGCGGTTTGAGCAATTGCGGGCTATAGCTACCAAGAGCCAGCACGTAGCGGTCGGCGGTTTCCAGCTTGCCGTCGATCCATACGCCGTTGACGCGGTCACCGGCAACGTCGAGGCGCTGGATGTTCTGCCCGAAGCGGAACTGCACGCCCAGCGCGGCGGCCATCTCCGCCAGTTTACGGGTGAACAGCTGGCAGTCGCCGGTCTGGTCATTGGGCAGGCGCAGGGCACCGGCAAGCTTGTCGGTGACGCTGGCCAGGGCCGGTTCTACCTTGGCGATGCCGGCGCGGTCGAGCAGCTCATAGGGCACGCCGGACTGCTCGAGTACCGAGATATCCTTGGCTGCGTTGTCCAGTTGCGCCTGGGTGCGGAACAGCTGGGTGGTGCCGAGCTGGCGCGCTTCATAGCCGATGCCGGTTTCCGCGCGCAATTCGTCGAGGCAATCACGGCTGTACTCGGACAGGCGCACCATGCGCTCCTTGTTCACCGCATAGCGGCTGGCGGTGCAGTTGCGCAGCATCTGCGCCATCCACAGGTACTGGTCGATATCGCCGGTCATCTTGATCGCCAGCGGCGCATGCTTTTGCAGCAGCCACTTGATGGCCTTCAGCGGGATGCCCGGGGCCGCCCAGGGCGAGGCATAACCCGGCGACACCTGGCCGGCGTTGGCGAAGCTGGTCTCCATGGCCGGGCCGTCCTGGCGATCAACGACCACCACCTCGAAACCCTGACGTGCCAGGTAATACGCACTGGCCGTACCGATCACACCGCTACCAAGCACCAGAACCCGCATGTTGTTCTCCTCGCCGCGACGATGCACTGGCGTATTACGATTTGAGAAGTCGATGCGTACAGTATAGAAAGTGAATGACAGTGCTTTTCACTGTATACACCCGTATATTCGAAGGGAATTCTGGCTTTAAGAGCTTTTCATGGAGGGGTGCCGAGCATGCGTACGCAACATCAGAGCCGCCGCGAGCTGGACAAGATCGACCGCAACATCCTGCGCATCCTCCAGGAGGACGGGCGCATCTCCTTCACCGAGCTGGGCGAACGGGTCGGGCTGTCGACCACGCCGTGCACGGAACGGGTTCGCCGCCTGGAGCGCGAAGGCATCATCATGGGCTACCACGCCCGCCTCAACCCGCAGAATCTCAAGGCCAGCCTGCTGGTATTCGTGGAGATCAGTCTGGACTACAAGTCCGGCGACACCTTCGAGGACTTCCGCCGCGCCGTGCTCAAGCTGCCCCATGTGCTGGAGTGCCACCTGGTGTCCGGCGACTTCGACTACCTGGTGAAGGCACGCATCAACGAGATGGCCAGCTACCGCAAGCTGCTCGGCGACATCCTGCTCAAGCTGCCCCACGTGCGCGAGTCGAAGAGCTATATCGTGATGGAAGAAGTGAAGGAGAGCCTGGCGCTGCCGGTACCGGAGTAATTCTCTAGGGTCTGTTGCCGTTTCACGCACGGCCGCGCCGGAGCCCCTTTTGTCGCGAGGCAAGGCACGAGCCGCGAAGTTTAGCGAGCTAAATGAGCCGGCGAGAAACGCCGCATCGCGCCAAAAGGGGCTCGGCCCTACGGGTTGTGCGGGAAATCTCGCCATGCGTCGTTGGAGGACTTGGCAAGGGAAAACGCGGACGGCTAGTCCATTCCCTGCGTCCTCTGCCTAGCGGATCGCCGCCCGGCCTGGCGAGATTTCTCGCGACAACGCGGCTCGCGCTGAAACGGCAACAGACCCTAGACGAGAACCTGGCGAGTGCTGGCGATCAGCTGGTGCACCTGGCGCTCCACATGCGCCTCGATGGGTTGCTCGGGGCCGCGACCGTGGGGGCATGGCAGGTTCGGCGTGGTGCCGAACAGCCGGCAGATCAGCGGGCGCTGGTCGTATACCTGACACCCCTGGGGCCCGAGATGCACGCAGTTGTACTCGGCCAGGGCGGCCTCCTGCTCGGCGGCGCTCTTGCGTGGCAGGCGCGACATTTCCTCCGAAGACGCGGTCACCGGGCCGCAGCAATCGTGGCAGCCGGGCACGCAGTCGAAGCGCGGAATCTGGCGGCGCAGCAGGTCGATCTTGCGGCTGGTACAACTCATGGTCAGGGCTCTGGAACGGCAGACGAGCATGGTACAGGCGGGCCCGGGCGGCGCAAAGCTCGGCCTGCCAAGGTGATCGCCGGTTGGCTCGCAGCCGATTGCGCGCTTATGCTTCGTCCATTTTTACGCACATAACACTCAGGATCCTGCACATGACCGTCCGTGCCCACCCGCCGGTTCATAGCGCCGAGCATGCGCCCTCCTACTACGCCGCCAGCGCCAACCAACCGCTCGACTTGCCGGCCTTGCAAGGTGAGCAGCACGCCGATGTGTGCATCGTCGGGGGCGGCTTCTCGGGCCTCAACACCGCCATCGAACTGGCCCAGAAAGGCCTCTCGGTGGTGCTCGTGGAAGCCCATCGCATCGGCTGGGGCGCCAGCGGGCGTAACGGCGGGCAGCTGATTCGCGGCGTCGGCCATGGTGTCGAGCAGTTCGAAGCGGTGATCGGCAAGGAGGGTGTGCGCGAGCTGAAACTGATGGGCCTGGAGGCGGTGGAAATCGTCCGCCGGCGGGTCGCGCAATTCGAGATCGCCTGCGACCTGACCTGGGGTTACTGCGACCTGGCCAACAAACCACGCGACCTGGCCGGCTTCGTCGAGGATGCCGCCGAGCTGCAGGGCCTTGGCTATCGCCACGAGCTGCGCCTGCTGCAACCGGAACAGATGCACGAGGTGGTCGGTTCCAAGCGCTATGTCGGCGGCATGATCGACATGGGTTCGGGGCATTTGCACCCGCTCAACCTGGCGCTGGGCGAGGCCGCTGCGGCACAGAGCCTGGGGGTGCGCCTGTTCGAGCGCTCGCCCGCCACACGAATCGACTACGGCAGCGAGATCCGCGTGCACACGGCTCAGGGTGTGGTGCGCGCCGGGCAACTGGTGCTGGCCTGTAATGCCTACATCCGCGACCTCAACCCGACCCTGGGCGGCAAGGTGCTGCCAGCGGGGAGCTACATCATCGCCACCGAGCAGCTGAGCGAGGAGCAGGCCAGCGATTTGATCCCGCAGAACATGGCGCTCTGCGACCAGCGGGTGGCGGTCGACTACTATCGCCTGTCCGCCGACCGCCGCCTGCTGTTCGGCGGTGCCTGCCGCTACTCCGGCACCGACCCGGCGGATATCGCCGCGTACATGCGCCCGAAGATGCTCGCCGTGTTCCCGCAGCTGCAGCACGTGCGCATCGAGTACCAGTGGGGTGGGATGATCGGCATCGGCGCCAACCGCCTGCCGCAGATCGGCCGGCTCAAGGATCAACCCAATGTGTTCTACGCCCAGGCCTATGCCGGTCACGGCGTGAACGCCACGCACCTGGCCGGCAAGCTGCTCGCCGAGGCCATTGCCGGGCAAGCCGGCGGCGGCTTCGAGCTGTTCGCCAAGGTGCCGCATATGACCTTCCCCGGCGGGCGCCACCTGCGCTCGCCGCTGCTGGCGCTGGGCATGCTCTGGCACCGCCTCAAGGAACTGACCTGAAACCGCCCGCACGCAGCGCGTAGGCTGCGCTTCAGCGCAGCGATACGCAGGAAAAAAGAAGCCTCGGGTATCACCGCGCCCAACGCCGGGCTACAGCCCCGTGTCAGAGCTTCCAGAACGGCAGCCTGGCTTCACGCTGAGCCTGTTCGCGGCTCAGGCCGATGTCGCGCAGCTGGGCCTCGCTGAGCTCGAGCAAGGCGCGCCGGGTGGTCAGGCGCAGGATGAAGCATCGCCAACGGTGGGTCATCGCCGTACGCGCCGGCACGCCCGACAGTCGCCGCCCTGCAACGCTCTCCAGCTCGCGGCCTTTCAAGGTCAATCGCACGTCGCTCAGCCCGTTCATGTCGCTCTCCTGCGTCCTGGGGGTATGGGAGATGATGATGGCGACTGCGGAAAAAGCATGACAGATGCAAAGAATCGGAATTAAATCCATACAGATCTCGCCGATTCCAAACTGAATGGTCGATTACAGGGCTATCTGTATGGCCTCGGCAGCAATTTCCCATACAGGTGCGCGAACATGACCCTCTATACCAACCTGGCCGAACTGCTTGGTGAACGCATCGAGCAGGGTTTGTATCGCCCGGGCGACCGCCTGCCCTCGGTGCGTGCCCTGAGCCAGGAACACGGGGTCAGCCTGAGCACCGTGCAGCAGGCCTACCGGCACCTGGAAGACCGCGGCCTGGCCCTGCCAAAGGCGAAGTCCGGCTATTTCGTGCCGCCAGGTCGCGACAAACCGGCGCTGCCCAAGGTCAGCCGGGCGCCGCAACGGCCCGTGGAGGTATCGCAGTGGGACCAGGTGCTGGAGCAGATAGCCCCGCAGCCGCGGCCCGACTTCGTGCAGCTGGGCCGCGGCCGCCCGGATATCGACAGCCCGACGCTCAAGCCGCTGCTGCGCGCGCTGTCACGGCTGAGTCGCAAGCAGGACCTGCACACCCTCACCTACGGCAGTATTCATGGCGACCCGCGCCTGCGTGAACAGATCGCCCGCCTGACCCTGGACTCCGGTTGCCAGCTGTCCTTTGAAGACATCGTCATCACCACCGGCTGCCACGAGGCGCTGTCCGCCGCAATTCGCGCGATCTGCGTGCCGGGCGATATCGTCGCCGTCGATTCGCCGAGTTTTCATGGCGTGATGCAGGCCCTCAAGGGCTTCGGCATGAAGGCCCTGGAGCTGCCCACCGACCCGCTGACCGGGATCAGCATCGAGGCACTGGAGCTGGCCCTCGAGCAGTGGCCGATCAAGGCCATCCAGCTCACGCCCAACTGCAACAACCCGCTGGGCTATATCATGCCGGAGGCCAACAAGCGCGCTCTGCTGGCCCTGGCCCAGCGCCATGACGTGGCGATCATCGAGGATGACGTGTACGGCGAGCTGGCCTTTCACTACCCGCGGCCGCGCACCATCAAGTCCTACGACGACGATGGCCGGGTGCTCTTGTGCAGCTCGTTTTCCAAGACCCTGGCCCCCGGTTTCCGCGTTGGCTGGATCGCCCCGGGCCGCTACCTCAACCAGGTGCTGCACATGAAATACATGGGCACCGGCACCACCGCGCAGCTGCCGCAACTGGCACTGGCCGAATACATCGAAGGCGGCCATTACGAGCCGCACCTGCGCCGCATGCGTGGGCAATACGCGCGCAACCTGGAGCAAATGAGCGACTGGGTGAGCCGCTACTTCCCGCCGTCGGTGCGGGTCAGCCGCCCGCAAGGCAGCTTCATGCTCTGGGTGGAAATGCCCGAGGGCTTCGACAGCCAGCGCCTGAACCGCGAACTGGCTGCCCACAAGATCCAGATCGCCCCGGGCAGCATCTTTTCCGCCGCTGGCAAATACCGCAATTGCCTGCGCATGAACTACGCCTCGCGCCCCAGCCCGATTATCGAAGCCGCGGTGCGCCAGGTGGGCGAAACCGTGACGGCCATGCTGGCAGAATTGCCACCGCCGAGAGACTGAATCTTTCCCAGCGCAGCGTCGTCCTATCAGCACATCCGGACAGCCCATGGAGGCTGCAACAGTGCCCTTGCGCATGCTTTTTATCGCCCTGCTGATGCTCAGCGGCTGTACCAATCAGGTGCCCATCGTCCCCAGCCAGGCGCTGCCCGCCGCTGACTCCTCGTTCGGTGCAGCGCTGCAGAAACGCGCCGCCGGACATCAGGGCCATTCCGGCTTTCGCCTGCTGCCGGCCAGCAATGAAGCCTTCGCCGCCCGCGCCGAGTTGATCCGCGCGGCGCAGCACAGCCTGGACCTGCAGTACTACATCGTGCATGACGGCCTGAGCACCCGTGCGCTGATCAAGGAACTGCTGCAGGCAGCCGACCGCGGCGTGCGCATCCGCATCCTGCTCGACGACACCACCAGCGACGGCGAGGATTACCAGATCGCCTTGCTGGCCGCCCACCCGAACATCGAGATCCGCGTGTTCAATCCGCTGCACCTGGGCCGCCTGAACGGCGTCACCCGGGTGATCGGCCGCGGCCTGAACCTCTCCCAGCAGCACCGGCGCATGCACAACAAGCTGTGGCTGGCCGACAGCGCGGCGGCCATCGTCGGCGGGCGCAACCTGGGTGACGAATACTTCGACGCCGAGCCGAACATGAACTTCACCGATATCGACATGCTGTCGGTCGGCCCCATCGCCAGGGATCTGGCCGAGAGTTTCGATCAATACTGGAACAGCCGGCTGAGCAAGCCCATCGAGGAGTTCGTCTGGCGCGAACCCTCGCAAAAGGATCTCGACAAAGCTCGCAAGGGTTTGCGCGACTACCTGGACACCGCTCGCGTCGAGCAGCCGGAACTCTACGAGCGCCTGCTCGCCTACCAGCATGACCCCAAGCTCAAGGTGTGGCTCGACGAGCTGATCTGGGCACCCGGCGTCGCCTTGTGGGATGCGCCGAGCAAGGTGCTGGCCAGCGGCAAGCCGGACCCGCACTTGCTGCTCACCACCCAGCTGGCGCCGCACCTGAAAGCCGCCAAGCGCGATCTGGTGATGGTTTCCGCCTACTTCGTACCGGCACCGGCGGGCCTGCAATTCCTGATCGGCCTGGCCGACGATGGCGTGGATATCCGTTTGCTCACCAACGCCCTGGAAGCCACCGATGTGCCCGCGGTACACGGTGGCTACGCGCCCTATCGGCAGAAAATGCTCGAGCACGGCATGCGCCTGTTCGAGCTGCGCAGCCAGCCGGGTGCGGACTCGCCACCGGCCTACAGCTTCAGCGGCAGCTCCAACTCCAGCCTGCACAGCAAGGCCATCGTCATCGACAAGCAGAAGTCCTTCGTCGGCTCGTTCAACGTCGACCCGCGCTCGGTGCTGTGGAATACCGAGGTCGGCGTGCTGGTCGACAGCCCACAGCTCGCCGCGTACCTGCGCGAACTGGCGCTGCAGGGCATGAAGCCATCGGTGAGCTATGAAGTGCGCCTGCAGCCCGACGGCAATGGCTCGCGCATGGTCTGGATCGGTGAGGACGATGGCCAGGCCTTCGTGCTGACCGAAGAGCCCGGCAATCGCTGGCGCCGCTTCAACGCCTGGTTTGCCCGGGCCATCGGCCTGGAGAAAATGCTATAGCGCTACCTGTTCGTCGAAGGCATGGGACCGCCAGGCCAGCCAGATGAACGCCGCTGCACCGACTGCCATCAGCATCGGCAAGGCATGCCCACTTACCCACTGGCTCACCGCGCCGGTGGCCAGCGGCCCGATCAGGCAACCGATGCCCCATAGCTGCGCCACGTGGGCGTTGGCGCGCACCAGTTGATCATCGCGAAAACGCTCGCCAATCAGGATCAACGACAGGGTGAACAGGCCGCCCGCACTGGCCCCGAACAGCACCAGCACCGGCCAGATCAGCGGCGTATGCAGCAGCAAGGGAATGCCCAGGCTGGAGAACAGCAGCACCACCCCACACAGGCGGAACAGGGTGACCCGTGAGATGCGGTCGGCGAGCAGCCCGATGGGCAACTGCAACACGGCATCGCCGACCACCACTACGCTGGCCATGAACAACGCCACTTCCTGGGTGAAGCCCTGGCGCAGGCCGTAGATCGGCAGCAGGGTGAGCATCATCGCCTCGAACGCGGCGAACAGCATCACCGCCCAGGCGATGGCTGGCATGCGCTGGCAGAATACCAGCAGGCCGCGCCCGGAGGCGCTGTGCGCATCGACCACCGGCGCGCCGGTACGGCCGATCAACAGCAGCGAGCCGCCGATCAGCAGCGTCACGCCAAACCAGAAACCCAGGTCGGTCTCGGTGCCCAGCACGCTGAGCAGCAGCGGCCCGCACAGCTGGCTCAGCGCATAGCCGGTGCCATACAGCGCCACCAGGCGACCGCGCCACTTCTCCACCGCCAGCTGGTTGATCCAGCTTTCGCCGAGAATGAACACCACGGTCAGGGTCACGCCCAGCAGCAGGCGCAGCACGATCCACACCGGGTAGCTCTGCAGCAGTGCCAGGCCGGTGACCGATAGCGCACCGGCCAGCAGGCACGCCTGCATCAGCCGCGGCGTGGGGCAACGCGCCGCCAGCCCGCCGGCCAGCGAGGCGCCCAACAGCACGCCGATGGCCGGCGTAGCGGCCATGATGCCGATGGCGAACGAGCCGTAGCCCCAGCTCTCCAGGCGCAACGACACCAGCGGCATGGTGGTGCCCATGGCCAGGCCGATACTGATCACCGCCGCGCAGACGGCGAAGTAGGTCCCCCAACGCATTACTGACTCCCCATCGAAGCACAGCGGCCGGACTCTGGGAGCCCGGCCGCCGATTCGCCTGGGCGCGCCAGCTGGCGCGCCTCATCCTTGCAGGATCAGAGCTTGATCCAGGTGGCTTTCAGTTCGGTGTACTTGTCGAAAGCGTGCAGCGACTTGTCACGGCCGTTGCCCGACTGCTTGAAGCCACCGAACGGCGCGGTCATGTCGCCGCCGTCGTACTGGTTGACCCACACGCTGCCGGCGCGCAGGGCGCGAGCGGTCAGGTGCGCCTTGGAGATGTCCGCCGTCCACACCGCCGCGGCCAGGCCATATACGGTGTCGTTGGCGATCTGCACAGCCTGCTCGGCGCTGTCGAAACCGATCACCGAGAGCACCGGCCCGAAGATTTCCTCGCGGGCAATGGTCATGGCATTGGTCACGCCGTCGAAGATGGTCGGTTCCACGTAAGTGCCGCCGCTTTCTTCCAGGGTGCGCTTGCCGCCGATCAGCAGCTTGGCGCCATCCTTGTGGCCGGCCTCGATGTAACGCAGCACCGTGTTCATCTGCTGGGTGTCGACCAGCGCACCGACATTGGTGTCCGGATCCAGGGGGTTGCCGGCCTTCCAGCCTTTCAGCGCCTCGACCACCATCGGCAGGAAGCGCTCCTTGATGGAATTCTCCACCAGCAGGCGCGAGCCGGCGGTGCACACTTCGCCCTGGTTGAAGGCGATGGCGCTGGCGGCGGACTCGGCGGCTGCCTTGAGGTCCGGCGCATCGGCGAAGACGATGTTGGGGCTCTTGCCGCCTGCCTCCAGCCATACGCGTTTCATGTTCGACTCGCCGGCGTAGATCATCAGCTGCTTGGCGATCTTGGTCGAACCGGTGAACACCAGAGTATCGACGTCCATGTGCAGCGCCAGCGCCTTGCCGACGGTGTGACCATGGCCGGGCAGCACGTTGAACACGCCGGCCGGAATGCCGGCTTCAACGGCCAGGGCGGCAACCCGAATGGCGGTCAGCGGCGACTTTTCGGACGGTTTGAGGATCACCGAGTTACCGGTGGCCAAGGCCGGGCCGAGCTTCCAGCTGGACATCAGCAGCGGGAAGTTCCACGGTACGATCGCCGCCACCACGCCGACCGGCTCGCGGGTCACCAGGCCCAGCTGATCATGGGGGGTCGGTGCGACTTCGTCGTAGACCTTGTCGATCGCCTCGGCGCTCCAGCGGATGGCGTTGGCCGCGGCGGGAATGTCGATGCCCAGGGAATCGCTGATCGGCTTGCCCATGTCGAGGGTCTCCAGCAGCGCCAGCTCCTCGGCATTGGCCATCAACAACTCGGCGAAGCGAATCATCTTGGCCTTGCGCTTGGCCGGGGCGATACGCGACCACACACCGGAGTCGAACGTAGCACGCGCCGACTTGACCGCCAGTTCGGCATCGGCCAGATCGCAGCTGGCGACCTGGCCGAGCACCCGGCCATCGACCGGGCTGATGCATTCGAAGGTTTCACCGCTCTGTGCAGCCTGGTATTCACCCTGCACGAAGGCACGGGTCTCGATTTTCAGAGCCTTGGCGCGTTGCTCCCAGTCGGTACGGGTCAAACCGGTCATCTGATCATCCTCTTTGTCAGTGAAGGCGCTGGGCGCCTGGTGGCCGCTATAGGGCACCTCTAAAAACTACCTGCGTTGCCATCGCGGCGTTAAAAACAGGCTCGGATGCGAGTCCAATCAAAATGCTCATTTACAACACCTAAACTCCGCTTTTTTTCCTGTGCCTTGCGCTGGCTGCCTCGCCTACGTTTTTTGAGGTGCCCTACGGCCTAAAACTGCGAGCCACACTAAACCAGCGCTCGCAGGATTTTCAATATTCTTGACACTTGGTGGCTAAACGCCCTTGCTGCGTTCATTTTTTTAAACATAGACTCGAACAACTCGTTACGCCGTGCCGCCCCAGGCCTGCCACGGCCGTGGGAAGATCGACGTACGTTCACGTTGACCAGGGAAGCGAATATGAATATCCAGCAGATCGTCGATTTCGCCCAGGGCGCAGGCAGCACCGAAAGCTACCGCCCGGCTGCCGAAAAAATCCTCAAGGGTGATCCGCAGCAGCAGGTGCGCAACCACTACGCCAGCCCATGCGGGCAGTTCAATACGGGCATCTGGGAAGGCGCAGTCGGCCAGTGGACGGTCAGCTACACCGAGCATGAGTACTGCGAAATCCTCCAGGGCGTGTCGGTGCTGCGTGACAACGATGGCAACGCCAAGACCGTGCGCGCCGGCGACCGCTTCGTGATCCCGGCAGGCTTCACCGGCACCTGGGAAGTGCTGGAGGCGTGCCGCAAGGTTTACGTGATCTTCGAGCAGGCCTGAGAACCTGTTCAAAGTCTGCTGCGCGTCGGCACTGCGGCGTTAAAAACAGGCTCGGCAAGCCGCTTGCGGCTAACGCGCTTTAGCGCGGCCCGCAGGGCGAGCGAAGCGAGTACTGCTCATTTACAGCTCGTAAAGTCGAGCGCGACTCCGACCGGTCCTCGCCTGTTTTCGTGGGGCCGCCTAGGCCTTGCATTGCTCTAGCTCGCGAGCCTTTGAACAGGCTCTGAGGCCAGGCCCCGGGCCGGTCACCGTGACCGCCCCGGCGCGAACCATTAGCTGGCGACTTGCTCGGCCGGCGAGACGATGCTGCTCTTACCCCGCGAGCGACCGGAGCTCAGGTAGTCGGCGATGGATTCCTGGGTGACTTCACCGAGAAAGTCGTTGTCGGCACTGAGCACCGGCAGCCACGAGCGGTTGAACTCGTACATGCGCGACAGCAAGATGCGCAAGTGTTCGTCGTGGGCGGCGGTGGCGTTGAACGACTGCACGAACGGCTGCACCGAGCCGCCCTGCCCGCGCATATCGCGGCGGCGAACGTAGCCCAGGGCCTTCTTGCCGGCATCGGTGACCACCAGGTGGCGGCGGTCATGCTCTTCCATCAACTCCACGGCATCGGCGATGCTGGTTTCGGCCAGGATCGAGGGCGCATCGTCGGCGGCATCTTCGGCGCGGATCAGCAGCAGGCGCTTGAGGGTGCTGTCCTGGCCAACGAAGCCGCTGACGAAGTCATCCGCCGGGTGCGCCAGCAGGGTGTCCGGGTGGTCGAACTGCAGCAGCGTGCCGTCCTTGAAGATGGCGATCTTGTCGCCCAGCTTGATGGCCTCGTCGATATCGTGGCTGACCATGATCACGGTCTTGTTCAGCGCCCGCTGCATCTGGAAGAACTCGTTCTGGATGGCGTCGCGGTTGACCGGGTCGACCGCGCCGAAGGGTTCGTCCATCAGCAATACCGGCGCGTCGGCAGCCAGGGCACGGATCACCCCGATACGCTGCTGCTGGCCGCCGGACAGTTCGCGCGGGTAGCGCGACAGGTACTGCTTTGGCTCCAGCTGCACCATGCTCATCAGCTCCATGGCGCGCTCGTGGCAACGCTTCTTGTCCCAGCCAAGCAGCTTGGGCACCACGGTGATGTTTTCCTCGATGGTCATGTTGGGAAACAGACCGATCTGCTGGATCACGTAGCCGATGTTGCGGCGCAGGGTCACTTCGTCGATGCCGGTGGTGTCTTCACCGTTGATCAGCACGCGCCCGGAGGTCGGCTTGATCAGCCGGTTTATCATCTTCAGCGTGGTGCTCTTGCCGCAACCGGAGGGGCCGAGGAACACGCAGATCTGGCCTTCGTCGACGGTCAGGCTGACTTCATTTACGGCGACGACATCTTTGCCTTTCTGCTGGAATTTCTTGGTCAGTTTGTCGAGTTGAATCATGTTCGGGTCCTCAGTGGGCGGCTTTCAGGCCACGGGGAGTGAGCGTTTTCTGCAGCCACTGCAAAAACAGGTCGGCGACGATGGCGAGCAGGCTCACCAGCACCGCACCAACGAAAAGGGTGGCCATGTCGCTACGGCTGATGGCGGTGAGAATCAGCACGCCGAGGCCACCGGCGCCGATGGTCGCGGCGATGGTCATCACCCCGATGTTCATCACCACGGCAGTGCGCACCCCGGCCAGGATCACCGGCACGGCAATCGGCAGGTCGACCATGCGCAGGCGCTGCCAGAAGCTCATGCCAATGCCCTTGCCGGCTTCGCGAATGCCCGGCTCGACGCTGGTCAGCGCCAGGTAGGTGTTGCGCAGGATCGGCAGCAGCGAATAGAGGAATACCGCGGTTACCGCCGGGAGCGGCCCGAGGCCCTGGCCGAACTGCGAGTAGAACGGCAGCAGCAGGCCGAACAGGGCGATGGCCGGCAGCGTCAGCACCACGGTGGCCAGGCCCTGCAGCGGCCCGGCGAGCCAGGGGAAGCGGGTCATCAGGATGCCCAGCGGCACGCCGATGAGGATCGCCAGCCCCACGGCAATGCCGACCAGGGCGATATGTTCGACGGTCAGGCTGAACACCTGGCTCCAGTCGATATGCTGGAAAGCGGTCATGAAATCCATGTCAGTTGCCCTCCCCGAGCAGTTTTTCCTGACGCAGGAAATCGGCAGCGACTACCGCAGGCGTTTCGCGATCCACGTCGACGCGGGCATTGAGGCGACGCATGGTGGCGTCATCCAGGCGCTCGGCGAGCGGCTTGAGCAGCGCCTCGAGCTCCGGGTGCTGTTTGAGGTAGTCGGCATTGACCACCGGCGCGGCGGTGTAGTCCGGGAAGTACTTGTGATCGTCCTCGAGCAGGCGCAGGCCGAAGGAGTCCAGGCGGCCATCGGTGGTGTACACCAGGCCGACGAACACCTGGCCGTTACGCAGCGCGGTGTAGACCAGGCCCGGATCCATCTGGCGAATCTCGTTGCGGGTGAAGCTCAGGCCGTATTCCTTGACCAGCCCGTCCAGACCATCGGAGCGATTGGCGAACTCGATATCCAGGGCCAGCAGGCGATTGCCCTTGCCAGGCTTTTTCAGGGCCGCGGCCAGGTCGCTGATGGTGTGGATGTCGGGATTTTCCTCAGCGACCTTTTCCGGCAGCGCCAAGGCATAGGTGTTGTTGAAGCGCGAGGGCGCCAGCCAGATCGCGCCACTCTTGGCATCCAGTTCCTTGACACGCTGGTAGGCAGCCTCCTTGTCGAGGCGCTCGGTGACCTTGTTGTAGGCCACCAGCGAGGTGCCGGTGTACTCCCAGGTGATATCCAGCTGGCCACTCTTCATCGCATTCCAGGCGATGGTGCTACCCAGGTTGCC
This sequence comes from Pseudomonas sp. URMO17WK12:I2, assembly GCF_003253735.1. Lineage (GTDB taxonomy): Bacteria > Pseudomonadota > Gammaproteobacteria > Pseudomonadales > Pseudomonadaceae > Aquipseudomonas. The sequence goes on from NZ_QKYW01000007.1 coordinate 184,680, forward strand.
GACGATGCGCGACTGATAGCCATGGGGCTCGAGGTATTGAGCGGTGAGTTCGGAGAGGATCACCTGTTCGGTGAATACCTTGGCACCGATACGGATTTCCGCGGCCTGGCTGGTCGCCGCCAGCAGCAGGCCGAAGCACAAAACGAAAAACTTCATCATGGTTTCCTTCAACGGGCCACCCCACGCTCGAACCAGAAACGGCTGGTGGCGGCCACCAGGCCGTCGAGCAGCAACGCCAGCAGAGCCGTGGCAGCCGCGCCGAGAATCAGCAGCGGTTGGTCTTCGAGGGCGATGGCGGGAAAGATCAGGCTGCCGAGGCTGTTGGCGCCGATCAGAAACACCAGCGGCGCGGTACCGACATTGAGCGCCAGCGCCACCCGAATGCCGCCGACGATGATCGGCACGGCATTGGGCAGCTCCACTTTCCAGAGCGCCTGGCGTGGTGTCATGCCGATGCCGGTAGCGGCCTCCTTCAGTGAACCCGGCACGTTGCGCAGCCCTTCGTAGGTGTTGCGCACGATAGGCAGCAAGGAGGCGAGAAACAGCGCGAGGATGGCCGGGCCATTGCCAATGCCGACCACCGACAGGGCGATGGCCAGCACCGCCAATGGCGGCACCGTATTGCCGACGTTGAACACCTGCATGAAGCGTTCGGCGCTGTGCTCGCGCCCGGGGCGGCTGAGCAGGATGCCGGCCGGGATGCCGACCGCCAGGGCCGCCAGCATCGACACGAATACCAGATATAGATGTGCCTGCAGGTAGTAGATGAGGTCTTCGCGGTGCTGCGCGAGCACCGCCGGGGTGATCCAGTGGACCAGCAAGGCCAGTACCGCGACCAGCGCAACAGCGCCCAGCAGCACCTTGCCAAAGCTTTTCAGCATATGTCGACTCCAGTTAACGACCGCCGTTGGCGTGTCGAGCTGGCCGGATGCATTGCGCATCGGCCGTCCAATGCCGGAGGCTGGAGCATCTTGCAACAGTGCCCCTCATGCCAGGACGCACGCGCCCTGCAGCCTTCCGACCCATGGTTACTCGACCTTGATGTGCCGCTTCGGTTCCCCTTTTTTGCCATCGTTCTGCCATGGGGTAGCCGCTTCCGGCAGCCACACATCCGGTTACAAGCCAGGTATCATCGGCCCTCCAGGGTGTTCGCCGGGATGGCGAACATCAGCCTTCAAAGGAGACCTCGTGCTCGACCTCGTTGCCGCTTTCATCGTCCTTACCACCCTGCTCACCTACGTCAATTACCGCTTCATTCGCCTGCCGCCGACCATTGGCGTGATGGCCACCGCGTTGATCTTTTCGTTGATCACCCAGGGCCTGAGCCTGCTGGGCTACCCGCTGATCGAGATCGAAGCGCAGCAGATCATCCGCCGCATCGACTTTTCTGACATTCTGATGACCTGGTTCCTGCCGGCCCTGCTGTTCGCCGGTGCCCTGCACGTAGACCTGCATGACCTGCGCAGCTACAAGTGGCCGATCGGCCTGCTGGCCACCGTTGGCGTGCTGATCGCCACCAGCGTGATCGGCACCCTGGCGTTCTACATCTTCGCCCTGTTCGGCTGGCACGTGGACTTCATCTATTGCCTGCTGTTCGGCGCACTGATCTCGCCGACCGACCCGATTGCGGTGATGGGGATCCTCAAATCGTCGGGCGCGCCGAAGCCGCTGGCCACCACCATCGTCGGCGAATCGCTGTTCAATGACGGCACCGCGGTGGTGGTGTTCACCATCCTGCTCGGCATCCTGCAACTGGGCAGCACGCCGACGCTGGGAACGGTGAGTTGGCTGTTCGTGCATGAAGCGGTCGGCGGCCTGCTGTTCGGCGCCGCCCTGGGCTATGGCGTGCTGCTGATGCTGCGCAGCATCGACCAGTATCAGGTCGAGGTGATGCTGACCCTGGCGCTGGTGTTCGGCGGTGCGGCACTGGCTGCGCGGCTGCACGTCTCGGGGCCGATCGCCATGGTGGTGGCCGGCCTGATCATCGGCAACCTGGGCCGCAAGCACGCCATGTCGGACGAGTCGCGCCGCTACGTGGACGGTTTCTGGGAGCTGATCGACGAGATCCTCAATGCCCTGCTGTTCGCCCTGATCGGCCTGGAACTGTTGCTGCTGCCGTTCTCCTGGCTGCACATCATCGCCGCCCTGGTGCTCGGCGGCGCGGTGCTGGTGGCACGCCTGCTGACGGTGGCCCCGGCGGTATTGGTGATGCGCCGCCGCGCCGACGGGCGTCGTCAGGTATCCCACGGGGCGATCCGCATCCTCACCTGGGGCGGGCTGCGTGGCGGCGTGTCAGTGGCGCTGGCACTGTCATTGCCACTGGGCGAGGAACGCGATCTGCTGCTGAGCCTGACCTATATCGTCGTGCTCACCTCGATCCTGCTGCAGGGGCTGTCCATCGGCCCGCTGGTCAGCCGGCTGTACCGCGACCAGCCGCAACCCGCCGCAGACGATCATCACTGAAAAACACCGGCTGGCTGGCGACAGGCTTGTCGCCAGCCGCTCAGAGGTGGGACTGCAGCACCAACAGGTTGTTTTCCACCCGCCAGCCGACACGATTGAGAAAGCTCATACCCAGCAGGGCCTCGGTAGGCGACCCGCCTTCGAGCACCACCGCCTCGACGCCGAGCACCTGTAAGGGGCCGACACTGACCTTGTCGAGGGTCACGCGCCAACCCTTGGCCGTGCCACTGGCGGTACTGACCTGAATCGGCTGGCCGCTGGTGCGGTAGTCGATACCCAGACGACGGGCGTGGCTCTCATTGAGGGCTATCGAGGTGGCCCCGGTATCGACCAGAAACTGCTGGGCCCGACCATTGATCGCGCCCTCGGCCCAATAATGGCCGCCGTTGCTGCGGGCAATGCTCAAGGCCTGCTTCTGCGGTGCGGCGAAGCCCTCGGTGTTGTATTCGCGGCTCAGGCCATAGCTGCGCTCCACGCCATCGACACGCAGCAGCGCGCCGCGACTGTCGACGCTGACCACCTGCACGCCACCGGGCCCGGTCTGGCCGACGCGCACCAGCTTGCGCTGGCCGTCGACCGACAGTACCGCCGCGCCCGGAAACAGCCCAACCACCTGAACCGCCGGCGCGGCCAGCAGCAGCGGGGCTGCCACCAAGCCGGCCATGATCATTATCACTCGACGCATCCGTGCTTCTCCCGGCTATTCGAAGGGGTAATGCTGGCCCCAGCGCTCAAAGACCTCGCGCAGCTCACCCTGCTCGACGAGCGCGGCCATGCGCTGATCGAACAATTTGGCCAGCGCCCGCCCGCGTGGCGTGTCGGAAAACCCGATGTACAGGGGCAGGCGCAACAGGTCGGTGACCCGGTACTCGCTGGGGTCCGCGGCGCCGGCGAGCACCTGCTCGACCTCGGGGCGGGCATCGAGGTAGTAATCGGCATGGCCCTGGTCGAGCATCGACAGGATGCCGCTGCGGCGCTGCAATTCGTTGTAGTGGGTGAGTCCAGGGATATAGCGCTGATATTCATAACCGCGCATCCACACCAGGCGCGAACGGCGCAGTTCGGCCTGATCCGGCTCGGGCCTGGCCGCCACGCTCAGGGCGCTGATCAGGTCGGAGTCGTAATGCCAGGTCGGGTATACCACGCCACCGCTGACCTCATTTTGGTAGGAGGCGACCCAGGCATCGGCTTCGCCGCGCTTCACCAGCCCGATAGAGCGGGTGTAGGGCACGATCTGCATCTCCAGCTTGACGCCGGCGGGCTCGAACACCTTGCGCAGCACGTCCCAGGACAGGCCCGTGCCGTCCGGATTGATGCGGTCGACCCACACGTCGCTGGCCATGCGGATGCTGGCCGGCACGTCACTGCCGGCCTGAGCGCAGACGCCGAACGACAACAGTAGAGCCAGCCACACACCACGCATCATCTGCCTCCTGATCAGGCAAAACCGAGGCTGGCGGCCAGGCCATTGGCCCAGCCCCAGACCAGCAGCTGCATGGCCAGCCAGGCGAAAACGCCGGCCAGGACGTCGTCGAGCATGATGCCGAAGCCACCGTGCACGTGACGATCGATCCAGCGAATCGGCCAGGGTTTGAGAATGTCGAAGAAGCGGAACATCAGAAAGCCCACCAGCACCCAGCCCCAGCCTTCGGGCACCAGCCACAGGGTGATCCACATGCCGACCATCTCGTCCCAGACGATGCCTTCGTGGTCATGCACGCGCAGGTCGTCGGCCACCTTGCCGCACAGCCACACGCCGAACACCATGGTCACGCCCAGCAGCAGCCAGTAGCCCCAGTCCGGCAGCATCTGCCACAGCGGGATGAACGGCACGGCAGCCAGCGAACCCCAGGTACCGGGCGCCTTGGCGATGGTGCCGGTGCCGAAGCCGAAGGCCAGGAAATGCCAGGGGTTGCGCCACACGGAAGGTGGCACGAACTCGGCGGGGACTTGCTTGGGATGATCAGTCACGGTGCGTTCCGAAATGTTGGTAGCCACTGTGGCGTGGCTCGATGTCGCGGCCTCTGGCGTCCAGCAGGTGCACGCCCTGTCCGGCCTCGACCCGACCGATCACCTGTACAGGCTGGCCCATGGCACGTAGCGCGTCCAGTCTCTCGGCAGGCAGGGTAAAGGCAAGCACGTAGTCATCGCCACCCCCAAGCGCCAACTGGCGTGCGCTTTCCTCGTCCACGCAAGCCAGCAACGCAGCTGACAGCGGCAGGCGCTGCTGCTCGACGAACAGCGCCACGCCGGACGCCCGGGCGATGTGCCCGCAATCGGCGAGCAGGCCATCGGAGATGTCCAGCGCCGCCGTGGCGACACCACGCAGGGCCTGGCCAAGCTGCAGCTGGGGGGCCGGCGACCAGTAATGAGCCAGCAACTCGGCGCTGCCCGGCTGCTCGGCCCGCTCGCCGAGCACGAACGGCAGCGCGCCGGCGCCGTTGCCCAGCGTGCCGCCGACACACAGCAGGTCGCCCGGCCGTGCGCCAGCACGGGTCAGCGCCTGGCCAGCCGGCACGCGGCCGAATACGCTCAGGGTCAGGCTCAATGGTCCGCGGGTGGTGTCGCCCCCCACCAGCCGCACATCGCATTGGCGCGCCATACGTTCCAGCCCCGCCGTGAAATCGGCCAGCCAGTCGGGGGAAACTTCGGGAAGGGTCAGCGCCAGGGTGAACGCCAAGGGTGTCGCGCCCATGGCCGCCAGGTCACTGACCGCAACGGCCAGAGCGCGCTGGCCGAGCAGCTCACCCGGCGCGCCGGCCGGGAAATGCACACCGGCGACCAGGGTGTCGGTGGACACCGCCAACTGCTCGCCAGCCGGCACCTGCAGCAGGGCGCAGTCGTCGCCGATTCCCAGCACCACACCATCGGCAGCCTGCGCACAGGCGGCTGCGGCGAAGTAGTGACGAATCAGCTCGAACTCGCCCAAGACACTCAGCGCTTGCTGTTAAAGTCGCGGACTTCGTCGGCGCGCAGGGTCGGCGCCAGCTTGTCGAGCACGCCATTGACGAACTTGTGACCATCGGTAGCGCCGAACACCTTGGCGAGTTCGATGCCTTCGTTGATCACCACGCGATACGGCACGTCGATGCGGTTACGCAGCTCGTAGGTGGACAGACGCAGGATGGACAGTTCGACCGGGTCGATTTCTTCCAGCGGACGATCCAGCAGCGGCTCGAACAGGGCGTCGATTTCCGTCTTCTGGCGCGGCACGCCATGGAGGATCTCGTGGAAGTAGGCGCCATCGACCGCGCTGAAGTCGTTGTCGACGCGAAACTGCGCTTCGATCTCGTTCAGCGCCTGGCCGGCGATATGCCAGGAGTACAGTGCCTGCATGGCCAGGGTACGCGCCTCACGGCGAGCCAGTACCTTGGGGCTGGGGCCTTTCTTCACCGGCTTCTTGTCGTTCTGGCTCACTTGGCCTCCAACTGCGCCAGCAGGCTGACCATTTCCAGAGCGGACAGGGCAGCTTCGGCGCCCTTGTTGCCGGCCTTGGTGCCGGAACGCTCGATGGCCTGCTCGATGGAGTCGACGGTCAGTACGCCGAAGGCGACCGGTACGCCGAACTCCATGGATACCTGGGACAGGCCCTTGGTGCACTCGCCGGCCACGTATTCGAAGTGCGGGGTGCCGCCACGGATCACCGCGCCCAGGGCGATGATCGCGTTGTACTCGCCCTGCTGGGCGACTTTCTGGGCGACCAGCGGAATTTCGAAGGCACCCGGCGCGCGGATGATGGTGATGTCGTCTTCGCTGATGCCATGGCGAACCAAGGCATCGACCGCGCCGCTGACCAGGCTTTCGACCACGAAGCTGTTGAAGCGGCCGACCACCAGGGCGAAGCGGCCCTTGGGAGCGATGAAAGTACCTTCGATGGTCTTGAGTGTCATAGCGAGTTCTCGAGCTGTCTTTAAAGAGCCAGGGCATGCCATGGCAGGCCCCGAAAAATATAGGCGATGGGGCGTCAATCGGCCCATCGCGGTCGCCCCCATTATTTGGGGGGCAGGTATTCTACAACTTCCAGGTCGAAACCGGATATCGCATTGAACTTCATCGGCGCGCTCATCAGGCGCATCTTGCGCACCCCCAGATCACGCAGGATCTGCGAACCGGCACCGACCGTGCTGTAGGTGCTCGGCGCCTTGCTGGCGGTTGTGCCATCCGCTTCGCGGATATGCGCCAGCACTTCGTCGCCGCCCAGCGAATGGCCGAGCAGCAGCACCACGCCGCTGCCGGCTTCGGCGACTTCGGTCATCGCCGCACGCAGGCTCCAGCGCCCCGGCTGGCGAACCATCAGCAGGTCGCGCATCGGGTCCATGTTGTGCACCCGCACCAGGGTCGGCTCATCCGCGCAGATGGTGCCCAGGGTCACCGCCATGTGCACGTCGCCTTCCACCGAATCGCGGTAGGTCACCAGGTTGAACTGGCCGACTTCGCTGTCCAGCGGCTGCTCGGTGATGCGCTGCACGGTGCGCTCGTGGAGCATGCGGTAGTGGATCAGGTCGGCGATGGTGCCGATCTTGATGCCGTGCTGGGCAGCGAAGGTTTCCAGCTCCGGGCGACGGGCCATGGTGCCGTCGTCGTTCATGATCTCGCAGATCACCCCGCTCGGCTCATACCCGCCCATGCGCGCCAGGTCGCAGGCCGCTTCGGTGTGGCCGGCGCGGGCCAGCACGCCACCGGGCTGGGCCATCAGTGGAAAGATGTGGCCGGGGCTGACGATGTCTTCGGCTACCGCGTGCTTGGCCGCGGCAGCCTGTACGGTGCGCGCGCGGTCGGCGGCGGAGATGCCGGTGGTGACGCCCTCGGCGGCTTCGATGGACACGGTGAATTTGGTGCCGAAGCCGGAACCGTTGCGCGGCGCCATCAGCGGCAGCTTGAGGGTTTCGCAACGCTCACGGGTCATCGGCATGCAGATCAGGCCACGGGCGAAACGCGCCATGAAGTTGATGTGCTCGGCGGTCACGCATTCGGAGGCGATGATCAGGTCGCCCTCGTTCTCGCGGTCTTCGTCATCCATGAGGATGACCATCTTGCCGGCGCGGATGTCTTCGACCAGCTCTTCGATACTGTTGAGTGCCATGGTGGCGGTGTCCTTAATGCTTCAGGTAGCCGTGTTCGGCGAGAAATCCTTCGGTCAGCCCCGAGCTGCTCGGCTCGGCGGCCTTGTCACCGAGCAGCAGGCGCTCCAGGTAACGGGCCAGCAGATCGACTTCGAGGTTGACCCGACGGCCGACGCGGTAGTCGGCCATGATGGTTTCGGCCAGGGTGTGCGGCACGATGGTCAGTTCGAACTCGGCGCCGTCGACGGCATTCACCGTCAGGCTGGTGCCGTCGACGGTGATCGAGCCCTTGTGGGCGATGTACTTGGCCAGCTCCCGCGGCGCGCGCACCTTGAACTGGATGGCCCGGGCGTTCTCCTCGCGGGAGACGATCTCGCCAACGCCGTCGACATGCCCGCTGACCAGGTGGCCACCCAGACGCGTGGTCGGCGTCAGGGCCTTTTCCAGGTTGACCCGGCTGCCGCTCTTCAGATCGATGAAGGCGGTGCGTGCCAGGGTTTCGCGGCTGACGTCGGCCCAGAAGCCGTCACCCGGCAGCTCGACGGCGGTCAGGCATACGCCGTTGACCGCGATGCTGTCGCCGAGCACGACATCACTGAGGTCGAGCTTGGCGGTCTTCACGTAGACGCGCACATCGCCGCCCTTGGGGGTGATGGCGGCGATGCTGCCGATGGATGCGATGATTCCGGTGAACATAAAGCCTCCTCGTCAGACCGGCAGTTCTTTGAGCTTGCGCAGCGTGTCGGCACAGGTCCGCGCCGCTTCGGCGCCCTTGACCACGAAATGCTCGCGGAAGAACGCCTGGTGCTCTTCGCCGGCATGGAAATGATGGGGCGTCAGCACCGCCGAGAACACCGGCACATCGGTTTCCAGCTGCACCTGCATCAGGCCTTCGATCACCGCCTGGGCGACGAACTCGTGGCGGTAGATGCCGCCGTCGACCACCAGCCCGGCAGCGACGATGCCGGCGTAGCGGCCACTGTTGGCCAGGCGCTTGGCGTGCAGGGGAATTTCGAAGGCGCCGCCGACTTCGAAGCAATCGATTTCGCTGGCGGCATAGCCCTGGCGCTGCATTTCTTCGACAAAGGCGTGACGCGACTGATCGACGATTTCGCGGTGCCAGCAGGCCTGCACGAAGGCAACCCGGCGCACGCTGTTAGAGGTGGACATGTTCGACTCCTGTTTATGGTTAAAACAGGGCAGCTTGGATCGATAGGGATGGTACGGACATGCAGCAGCCGAAGGGCCGCCTTGTCAGGCAATCCCGCTCTCTCTTCATCCGGACTATACCGTCGGCTCCGGAATCACACCGGATCTGCTAGACCCCGGGCGGCTGGTGCCGTACCGGGCGCTCGCGGGCTAGCTGCTTAGCGCAGCATTACCGCCGGTGGGGAATCGCACCCCGCCCTGAGAACGTGTGGCTGCTTGTCGCAGCCGACAGCGTTTTACCACAGTTGCTACGCGGGTGCACGGCGGCCATGCCTGAGCGGCTGTTCACGATCTTCGCGTCGGGATTTATCTAGTTGACTGCTATATGGCAGAAGCAGCCGTTCCCCTATCCCGTGGGAACGGGCCATGCCCGTGATTTTTCGCGGGCATGGCCCGCTCCCACAATGGATCAGTGAAGGCCGCTTCTGCCTTGTAGCCGCCCGTATGCTTACCAAGAGTCGTGAACAGATTCCAAACGGTGCGCTCAGCTCGCGCGGTCGGGCACGGCGATAATCCGCCAGTCGTCACCAACGGCGCGCATGTCGACGATCTTCAGGGCCGGCGCTTCGGCCATCTTGGCCAGGGGCAGATCCAACAAGGGCCGGGCGCTGGAGCCAAGGAACTTGGCGGCGACGAACAGCTGGTACTCATCGACCAGCCCCAGCCGGGCGAAGGCGCCGGCCAATTTTGGCCCGGCCTCGACCAGCACCTCGTTGGCACCGCGCGCGGCCAGTTCGAGCAGCAGCTTGCGCAGGTCGACATGGCCATTGCTGCCAGGCATGGCCAGCAGTTCATGGCCGTCATCGAGGTAGCGGCAGCGCGACGTCGCCGCAGCACAGGTCGCCACCAACGCCGGGCCGGCCTGGAAGAACGGCGCGCTGAGCGGTACCCGCAGGCGCCCATCGACCAGCACGCGCAACGGCGGCCGCGCCTGGGCCAGGGCGGTCAGCTCGGCGCCCAGGCCCAGCTCGTCCGGACGTACGGTGAGGCGCGCAGCATCGGCCAGCAGCGTATCGGCGCCGCTGAGCACCACGCTGGAGCGCGCCCGCAGGCGCTGCACCGCTGCACGCGCCGCCGGCCCGGTGATCCACTGGCTCTCGCCACTGGCCATGGCGGTGCGCCCATCCAGGCTCATCGCCAGCTTGACGCGCACCAACGGCAGGCCGCTTTCCATGCGCTTGATAAAGCCGGCATTCAGCGCCCGTGCCTCGGCCTCCAGCACGCCGCCCTGCACGGCGATGCCGGCATTCATCAGGCGCAGCAGGCCGCGGCCGGCCACCTGGGGATTGGGATCCTGCATGGCGGCCACCACGCGAGTGACGCCAGCGGCAATCAGCGCATCGGCGCACGGCGGCGTGCGCCCGTGATGGCTGCACGGCTCCAACGTCACGTAGGCGGTGGCACCGCGGGCCTTGTCGCCGGCCTGGCGCAGCGCATGCACTTCGGCATGGGGCTCGCCGGCCTTGGCGTGCCAGCCTTCGCCGACGATCTTGCCGTCGCGCACGATCACGCAGCCGACACGGGGATTGGGGTGGGTGGAGTAAAGCCCCTTGCGCGCCAGCTCAAGGGCGCGCGCCATGAATGCGTGATCGCTGCTGCTCATCTCAATCCTGATTCGGCTCGCGGGAAAGACGGTCGATTTCCTCGCGGAACTCGTTGAGGTCCTGGAAGCGACGGTACACCGAGGCGAAGCGGATATAGGCCACTTCGTCGAGCTTCTGCAGCTCGGTCATCACCAGCTCGCCAAGCACCAGCGACTTGACCTCACGCTCGCCGGTGGCACGCAACCGATGCTTGATATGGGCGATGGCCGCTTCCAGGCGCTCGATGCTCACCGGGCGCTTCTCCAGGGCCCGCTGCATGCCGGCACGCAGCTTGTCCTCGTCGAAGGGCTGACGACTGCCGTCCTGCTTGATCAGCCGGGGCATCACCAGCTCGGCGGTCTCGAAGGTGGTGAAGCGCTCGCCGCAGGCCAGGCATTCGCGGCGACGGCGCACCTGATCACCCTCGGCGACCAGACGCGAATCGATGACTTTGGTGTCGTTGGCGGAGCAGAACGGGCAATGCATGGCTGGAAACGGTCGCAGGCGGGAAAGCCCGCATGGTAGCGCATCAGCACCGCCCGGCGCCAAACGCCTGGATGCAGACTGCGTGAAAACTACTGCACTCGGTCATGCTGCGTTGGAAACCGGCTCAAAAAGCTCATTCACACCAGGTAAACTGCGCTTTCCAACGATTTGCGGGGGCGCATAGCCCTCAGCTGAGCTTCGCTCGCTACGCGTTCACCACAGTCTGGGCGTGGGCGCTTTCCTTTGCATTAACCGCTGGCTATGGCGAGAATCCAGGCATTACCCGTTTGCCAGGATCCTCCGATGCCATTGCGCCCGCTCGCCCTGCTCTGCTTTGCCTCTCTGCTCGTAGCCTGCGCCGGGGAAACACCACCGCCGGCCGTCACTGCGCCGGCACCCGCCGTCAAAGCCGAGCAGCCGGCGCCCACCCCGGCTCACCTGCGTGAACTCACCGGCACCCTGCTCGATGTACCGGCAGGCGCCGACGTGGAACTGGCCTTGCTGACCATCAACGAGCGCGGCCTGCCGCACAAACTGCTCGGCAATATCCAGCTGCGTGGCAGCGGCGCGCCGCTGCCGTTCCGCCTGCAGTTCAACCCGGAGAACTTCAACCAGGGCATTCGCGTGGAACTGCGCGGGCGCGTCCATCAGTCCGGCAAGCTGGTGCTGCACATGCCCAACCAGCTGATTCGTGAGCCGCAAAGCCAGGCCCTTGGCGAAGTCCGCGTGACCCCGGCGCTGTGAGCCCACCGCAGCACCTGCAGGCCGCCTTGCGCGAGCTGCTCGGCGACGCCCGGCTGAGCGCTACCGTTCTGCCGGACACCGACCTGCGCCTGTGGCTGATCGACCCGGCGAACATGGACCGCTGCTTCAGCCCCGAAGAAACCCGGCGCATTCTCGAAGAGCCACCCTACTGGTGCTTCTGCTGGGCCAGCGGCCTGGTACTGGTGGACTGGCTGGCGCGCCACCCCGAGTGGGTGCGCGGCAAACGGGTGCTGGATCTGGGCGCGGGCTCCGGCGTGGCTGCCATCGCCGCGGCCCGCGCTGGCGCCGCGCAGGTGGTGGCCTGTGACCTGGATCCCCTGGCACTGGTTGCCTGCAGGGCCAATGCCGAGCTCAATGGCGTACAGCTCGGTTATTCGAACGACCTGTATGCCGAGCGCCGCGACTACGACCTGGCCATCGTCGCCGACGTGCTCTACGACCGCAGTAACCTGCCCCTGCTCGACCGCGTGCTGGAACACGCCCGCGAAGTGCTGGTGGCCGACTCACGGGTACGCGATTTCAATCACCCGCGCTACCGGCGCATCACCGGGTTACAGGGCTGCACCTGGCCTGATCTGGCCGAGCCGGAAACCTTCCGCCACGTCAGCCTGTATCACGCCGACGCAGAGGCCTTGTAGCCTTGCAGCGGCGCCCACACTTATAGTCACACCTATATAGAGCCACACTCACTTTTCGCCCGGACAGAGACCGACCATGAGCGACACCCCCTACATCTTCGATATCAATGGCGCCGCCCAGTTTGAACAACTGGTGATCGAGAACTCGTTCACCACGCCGGTGCTGGTCGACTTCTGGGCCGAATGGTGCGCACCCTGCAAAGCGCTGATGCCGGTGCTGGCGCAGATCACCGAGGGTTACCAGGGCGAACTGCTGCTGGCCAAGGTGAACTGCGACGTCGAGCAGGAAATCGTCGCCCGCTTCGGCATCCGCAGCCTGCCGACCGTGGTGTTGTTCAAGGACGGCCAGCCGGTCGACGGCTTCCAGGGCGCCCAGCCGGAGTCGGCGATCCGCGCCCTGCTGCAGCCCCATGTCGCCGAGCCGCAAGCGCCCCAGGCCGATCTGCTTGAAGTGGCCCAGACGGCCTTCGCAGACGGCCGCATCGGCGAGGCCGAAGCCGCACTCAAGGAGTTGCTGGCGGAGAACAACGAAAACGCCGCCGCACTGATTCTCTACGCCCGCTGCGTGGCCGAGCGTGGCGAACTGAACGAGGCCGAGCAGGTGCTTGGCGCGGTGAAGGGCGATGAACACAAGCAGGCCCTCGCCGGTGCCCGCGCGCAGATCACCTTCCTGCGCCAGGCCGCCGACCTGCCGGACGCTGCCGCCCTGAAAAGCCGCCTGGCGCAGAATGCCGAAGATGACGAAGCCGCCTATCAGCTGGCCATCCAGCAGCTCGCCCGCCAACAGTATGAGCCGGCTCTGGATGGTTTGCTGAAGCTGTTCGTGCGCAATCGCAATTACGCAGACGGCCTGCCACACAAGACCCTGCTGCAGGTATTCGACCTGCTCGGCAACGACAACCCGCTGGTCACCACCTACCGACGCCGGGTCTACCAGGCACTGTACTAAGAACCTGTTCACGACCTTCAAACCGGGCTTCGTCTATTTTGGCTGCAACACGGCGATAGCGGCCGTTCAGCCGCTTTGCCTTTTTGGTGCTCCTCATGCCACAAAATTAGTAGACGACACCAATCGCCCCTTCACAAGGCCGAGTGGAATCGTTGTGGAGAGGGTTGAGCGACATGGATGTCGCGAGAGCCGCGATGGGCCAGGGATGGCCCTTCGCGGCGGGCCCTCGGAGCAATGATGGAGCGAGGGGACCCCAGCGAAGCTGGGGCCGTAGGTCGGGGCTAGACCTTTTGGTTTCTTTTGGGGCGATGCCAAAAGAAACCCGCTCGACAGAGCGGAACCGAACGTATGGACAACCCGATAACGCTGACAAGCCCAGCTCTCGCAGGGAACGTAAAGAGCTCGCGGCTAAAGCCGCTCCTACGCAATCGCTGGATGTCTGCTTCTGCCTTGTAGTTGCCCATAGGCATGCCCAGATCGCCCTGGCAGCCTGAACTACACCTATCCCACCCAACAATAAACCGGCGCATCGGCGCCGGTTTCCATGCGCACCTGCTCGCAGTGGCGCAGGCGCACCAGCAGGCGCTTGCCGGCCACTTCGCCGCCGGCCAGCGCAGCCAATTGCGCCATCAACTGCGGCCCTTCGATACGCCCGGCGCGGCGCAACAGCTCCAGCACCATTTGCCACTGGCCATCCTGATCCGCCTGAGCCGGTGGCGGCGTGACTGCAGCCGGGCTCTGCGCTGCCACGCTCGGTACGGCCGCCGCCAACTGCGCCCAATCCTGCGGCTCCAGCTCCACCGTGAGGTCTACCGGCCAATCGCCGATCCGCCCGCGAATACGCACCATATCTGTCTCCACCTGATCGATGCGCCATGCTCCCACGGGCTGGCAGGCAAACCAAGTAACCTCTATCACGGCCGGTAAATTTGTTATAACGTATCAATAACCTTCCCATACCGGAGCTTTCCATGCGCTGCCTACTGCTCGCCTTGCCTTTCGCCCTACTCCCACTGGCCGCCGCTCAGGCCCACGATGACCATGAACACGGCAGCCTCGGTAAACATGAACACGGCGTTGCCACGCTGAACGTGGCGCTGGAAGGCAGCACTCTGGAAATCGAACTGCAAAGCCCGGCGATGAACATCGTCGGCTTCGAGCATGCCGCGACCAGCGACGCCGAAAAGAAGACCGTTGCGGCGGCCCGCGCGGTACTTGAAAAACCCGAGACCCTGTTCAGCTTGCCCGCCGCAGCCGGTTGCAGCCTGAGCGAAAACGAAGTACGCAGCCCGCTGTTCGGCAACGCTGAAGCCGACCACGACCACGACCACGACGAGCATGCCGACGGCGACGAACATCACCACGAGCACAGCGATGTCGACGCCGACTACAGCTTTACCTGCAAGCAACCTGGCGAGCTGAAGACCCTCGACCTCTCGGCGTTCTACAAGCAGTTCCCGGCCACCCAGAAGATCAACGTGCAGCTGATCGGCCCGAGCGGCCAGCAGGGCGTCGAGTCGACCCCGGCCAACCCGCGCCTGAGCTTCTAACCGTAGAGCCGATTCACGCTTTAGCTGCAGAGGCAACAAAGTGACGAGAGCCACCCTTCGTAGGATGGACGACGCTTCACCCGTCCACCGCTCTGCGATCGCAATGGTGGACAAAAAGAGCGCTGTCCACCCTACGCAGGGTGCCTCCGCTTCTGCCTTGTAGCTGCATATTCGACGGCAAAGCCATTTTTAGCGTGTCGCAACATATCCGGTTCGGTATCCATACCTAGGACTGGCACACTTGCCTCTCTCCCTCCAGCGCCAGCAGTCCCCATGACCACAGCACTGATCGAACTCACCGACCTCGGTTTCGCCTGGCCCGGCCAGGACGAACTTCTGGATATTCCCAGTTTTCATCTGCAGCGCAGCGAGACCCTGTTTCTCAAAGGCCCCAGCGGTAGCGGCAAGACCACCCTGCTCGGTTTGCTCGGCGGCGTGCAGAAACCCGGCCGCGGCAGCATTCGCCTGCTGGGCGAAGACCTCGCCTCACTCTCGGCGGCGCGCAGGGACCGCTTTCGCGTCGACCATACCGGCTACATCTTCCAGCAGTTCAACCTGCTGCCGTTTCTCAGCGTGCGCGACAACGTCGAGCTGCCCTGCCGCTTCTCGCGCCTGCGGGCCGAACGCGCCGCCCAGCGTTACGGCAGCGTCGCCGAGGCCGCCGGCAAGCTGCTGGAGCACCTGGGCCTGCGCCCGGAGTTGCTCGAACGCCGCGCCGACTCGCTGTCCATCGGCCAGCAGCAGCGAGTGGCTGCCGCCCGCGCACTGATCGGCCAACCGGAGCTGGTGATCGCCGACGAGCCGACCTCGGCACTGGACGCCGATGCCCGCCAGGCGTTTCTCGAACTGCTGTTCGGCGAATGCCGCGACGTCGGTGCCAGCCTGCTGTTCGTCAGCCACGACCAGAGCCTGGCCACGCTGTTCGACCGCAGCCTGTCGCTCGCCGAACTCAACCGCGCCAGCAAAGCAGAGGAGGTCTGAGGTGTTCCTGTTACGACTCGCCCTGGCCAGCCTGGCCAATCGCCGCTTCACCGCCCTGCTGACGGTATTCGCCATCGCCCTGTCGGTGTGCCTGCTGCTCGCCGTGGAACGGGTACGCACCGAAGCACGCGCCAGTTTCGCCAACACCATCAGCGGCACCGACCTGATCGTCGGCGCCCGCTCCGGCAGCGTCAACCTGCTGCTCTACTCGGTGTTCCGCATCGGCAATGCCACCAACAATATCCGCTGGGACAGCTTCGAGAAGCTCGCCGCGCACCGCCAGGTCGACTGGGCGATTCCCATTTCCCTGGGCGATTCGCACCGCGGCTATCGGGTAATGGGCACCAATGAGGGCTATTTCGACCACTACCGTTACGGCCGTGGCCAGCCCCTGCAGCTGGCCCAGGGCGAACGCTTCCACGACCTGTTCGACGTGGTGCTCGGCGCCGAGGTGGCCCAGGCGCTGAACTACAAGCTTGGCGACAAGCTGGTGCTGTCCCACGGGGTGGCGACGGTCAGCCTGCAGCAGCACGACGACAAGCCCTTCGTGGTCAGCGGCATCCTGGCGCGCACCGGCACCCCGGTGGATCGAACCCTGCACATTTCCCTGGAAGGCATGGAGGCGCTGCACGTCGACTGGCAGAACGGCGTACCGGCCCGGGGCGCCGGCAAGGTCAGTGCCGAGCAGGCACGCCACATGGACCTGCAGCCCAATGCGATCACTGCGGCGATGCTCGGCCTGAAAAGCAAGATCGCCACCTTTGCCGTGCAGCGCGAGGTCAACGACTACCGCGGCGAGCCATTGCTGGCGATTCTCCCCGGCGTGGCCCTGCAGGAGCTGTGGAGCCTGATGGGCACGGCGGAAAAGGCGCTGTTCGTGGTCTCGCTGTTCGTGGTGCTCACGGGGCTGATCGGCATGCTCACCGCGATTCTCACCAGCCTCAACGAACGCCGCCGCGAAATGGCCATCCTGCGCTCGGTAGGCGCAAGGCCGTGGCACGTCGCCAGCCTGCTGATTCTCGAAGCCTTCTCGCTGGCGACCGCCGGTGTGGTGGCAGGCACCGCACTGCTGTATGCCGGCATCGCCGGTGCCCAGGGCTACGTGCAGGCCAACTACGGCCTGTATTTGCCGCTCAGCGCGCCGACGCCCTATGAGTGGACGCTGCTCGGCGCTATTCTGGCCGCCGCCCTGCTGATGGGCTGCGTGCCGGCCTGGCGGGCGTATCGGCAGTCGCTAGCCGATGGGCTTTCCATCAGGTTGTGACGGCACGAAGCCGGGCCTGATCAGCCCGGCTTCGTTTTCAATCAAAAGGTAGTGCCATGCGTCGCGTCCTGCTTACCGCTCTGCTCCTCACCCTGGCCTCGCCGCTGTGGGCCGCCGAACTGCGCACCCTGAACTGGCAGGAGCTGATCCCCAAGGACGCCCCGCCACAGATACCGCAGATGACGCCCATGCATGACATGTCGCAGCTCGGCGACGCGCTGTCCGAGGGCGGCGCGGCCTCCCTGCAGCAATTCCCCTCGGCGCCGGTGGTCAAGGAAATGGACGGCCAGCAGGTAAAGATCCCCGGTTATATCGTGCCGCTGGACGTCACCGAGGAAGGCCGTGTAACCGAATTCCTGCTGGTGCCCTACTTCGGCGCATGCATCCACGTGCCACCACCGCCGTCCAACCAGATCATCCATGTCAACACCGAGCTGGGCGTGCTGCTCGATGCGCTGTACCAGCCGTTCTGGGTCGAAGGCCCGCTCAAGGTCGAGCACAGCAGCAGCGAATTGGCGGAGGTCGGATACCAGCTGGCGGCCGACAAGATCTACCCCTACGAGCTGCCGGCCAATTAGGGTCTGTTGACCCTGCATCGCGACAAACCGTCGCACCCTTTCTTAGCCAGCTATTGAGCTGAGTCAAGGGGCGCTCCGCTCAGCGCCCTACCCTGACGCCATCCGAGATGATTCGAATGACCCGTTAGGAGCTCACCATGTACAAGTCGCTGTTCTCTGCCTCGCTGATCGCCCTGGCGCTGGCTGCCCCTGTTGCCCAGGCGCACCAGGCCGGAGACATTCTCTTGCGCGCTGGCGCCATCACCGTCAACCCGGAAGCGGACAGCTCCTCGGTCAAGGTCGACCGCGGCGGCCTGGCCGGCACCGACCTGGGTGGCAAGGTGACCATGAGCAGCGACACCCAGCTGGGCCTGAACTTCGCCTACATGATGACCGACCATCTGGGCATCGAGCTGCTCGCCGCCACGCCGTTCGAGCACGACGTGAAGATCAAGGGCACCGTGCTGGATGCTGCAAACGGCAAGCTCGGCACCCTCAAGCACCTGCCGCCAACCCTGAGCCTGGTGTACTACCCGCTGGACACCAAGTCGGCTTTCCAGCCCTATGTCGGCGGCGGCATCAACTACACCTGGATCTACGATGAGCACGTGGGCAGCGGCGCCTCGGCAGCCGGCTTCGACAACTTCCGCGCCAAGAACTCCTGGGGCCTGGCCTGGCAGATCGGTGCTGATTACATGCTGACCGACAACCTGATGATCAACGCCCAGGCGCGCTACATCGATATCGACACCACCGCCTACGTGGACAATACCGCCCTGGGCGTACGCGCCAAGGTCGACGTGGATGTGGACCCGTTCGTGTATATGGTTGGCCTGGGTTACAAGTTCTAAAGGACAGTTAGAAGGAGCGGGCTGACAGCGATCTACTTTTTGTGGGAGCGGGCGGGGACGCCTAGCCCATGCCCGCGATTCGCGCGCACGGCGCGCTCCCACAGGTTCAGCGCTAGGCTCACTAACACCAAAAACGCAAAAAGCCGGCATTGCCGGCTTTTTGCTGCCTTGCGCTTGGCGCCTCAGCTCTTGAGCAGCGCCGCCAATCCATCACGCAGTGAAGTCTGCGCCGGCAAGCGGTAGCAGGCGGCCAAACGGCTGTTGTCGGCGCGCGAATGGCGAATATCGCCGGCTCGCGCGTCCAGGTGGGTCACCGCCGGCAACCCGCCGAGCAGCTCGCCGACCTGGGCCAGCAGCTGCTTGAGACTCACGGACTGATTCCAGCCGACGTTCACCGCGCCGGCGGCCGGCTGCTCGGCATCCAGTGCCTGCAGCAGCAGCTCGACCAGATCGGCAACGTAGAAGAAATCCCGGGTTTGCTCGCCGTCCCCGAACACCTTTATCGGCAGGCCCTGCTGGGCGCGCTGGGTGAAGATGCTGATCACCCCGGAATAGGGTGACGATGGATCCTGGCGCGGGCCGAACACGTTGAAGAAGCGGAAGATCGCCGGCTCCAGCCCGTGTTGTCGCGCATAGAACTCCAGGTAGTGCTCGCTGGCCAGCTTGTCCGCCGCGTAAGGCGTCAACGGTGCCTTGGCAGTCTGCTCATCGATGGCCACGCCTTCGCCATTGTTGCCGTACACCGCGGCACTGGAGGCGAACACCACGCGACGCACACCGTGCTCGCGCATCGCCTCGCAGATGTTCAGGGTGCCGATGAAGTTGCTCTGGTGGGTGCTGACCGGGTCGTCCACCGAGGCTTGCACCGAGGCCACGGCCGCCAGGTGCACCACGGCGCTACACCCGGCCACGGCGCGGCTGACCAGGGAGGCATCGGCCACGTCGCCCTCGATAACGCTCAGGCGTCCATCGTCCAGTGGCAGGTTGCTCAGCTTGCCCATGGACAGGTTGTCCAGCACACGCACACTGTGCCCGCGTGCCAGCAAGGCATCGACCAGGTTGGAGCCGATGAAACCGGCACCGCCGGTAACGAGGATAGGTTGCTCAGACATGACGGTAGTATTGCTCCAGCAGGCTCGGCAGGCCGGCACGCCAGGCGCGCGGCTTGACACCGAAGGTGTGAAGGATCTTCTTGCACGCCAGTACGCCGTGCTGCGGCTCTTCAGAGGCGTCGCCCCTGGCGGCATGGGCCTGGCCGCAGATTTCCTCCAGCAGGTTCTGGCGCAGGTGCCGAGCCTCGCTGAGCATCGCCTGGCCCAGCGCCAGCGCCGTGGTCGCTTCATGGCCGCCGTAGTGGTAGGTGCCCCACAGTGGCGCGGCGCAGTCGAGCTGCTTGAGCACGGCGAGAATCACCCGCGCGGCGTCCTCCACCGGGGTCGGGTTGCCGCGCCGGTCGTCGGCGAGGAACAGCGCCTTGTCACGCTCGGCGCGCACCAGGAAGCGCGCCAGCAGGCCGTCCGGGCTGTCATCGAGGATCCAGCCGAAGCGCAGCAGCACATGACGCGGGCACAAGGCACGCACGCTCTGCTCCATGCGCACCAGCACCTGACCACGCATGCTCAGCGGCTGGGTTTCGTCCTTCTCGCTGTAGGCGGTGGCACGAGCGCCATCGAACACCCGGTAGCTCGATGGCTGCAGCAGGCGAATGTCATGGTGCTGGCAGAGCTCGGCCAGGCGTTCGACAGCGCGCTCCTGAGCAGTAAACCGCTCCTCGCTGACCCTGGAGGCCTGAAACCAGTCGAAATAGTAGGCGAGGTTGATCACCGCATCAGGGCGGGTATCGTCGACCAACTGAGTCAGGCTGGCGGCATCCCAACCCTGGGCCGGCGGGCGCGGGGCGAGAAAACCGATATCCTCTTCGGCTCCCAGGCGAATCAACGCCCGACCCAGCGTACTGCCACCACCCAGCAACAACAGGCGCATGCGCATAACGAAACTAGAAGCTCCACAATCAGATTTGAGTCAGGCCCGGCATGACTGCCGGGACGGCTGACTCTTGGCAGAGCCCGAACGGTTCAGCCCCATGGCCTGCATTTTGCTGTTTTTACCCCTCGGCGTCACCACCGGCTTGATCTTGACGCGCTCGGCACCGACCAGGACACGCCCCAGGCAACCCTGCGGCGCGATGCCGGTCTGAATGCCGAGCCGATCAGAAACGAAGGAAGAAAACGTGAGAAAACTGCTGTTCCTGACCTGCTGCGCGGTACTCGCCTATGGCCTGTTCCGCCCCGAGCCACCACCCGACCTGTTCGACGAATCGGATAAATTCCTGCACCTGATCGCCTTCGGCGGCCTTTCGCTGGTTACCCGTATCGCCTTTCCCAGCATCTCTGGCTGGCTGCTGTGGCCACTGCTGTACATTCAGGCACCGCTGCTGGAGTGGCTGCAGCACGTGGTCCAGCCTGTGCGCGAGTTCAGCCCGCTGGACGTGCTGGCCAATCTCTGCGGCATCAGCATCGCCCTGGTGCTGTGGATCTGCCAGGGCCTGCTACGCAAACGCTACTTCAGCACGGCCTGACCGACTGGCAGAAAACAAAAGGCCCCGCAATGCGGGGCCTTTTGCTGTCAGCGCTCGATCAGAACGGGATGTCGTCATCGAAGCTGTCGTAGTCCTGGGCCGGCTGCGGCTTTTGCTGCTGCTGCGGGGCGGACTGGCGTGGCGCCTGTTGCTGCGGCTCGCGCTGCGGTGCCGGGCGCGACTGACGCGCAGCGGAATCACCGCCACCGGCGCCGTCAGGACGGCCGCCGAGCAGCTGCATGGTGCCCTGCATGTCGACGATGATTTCGGTGGTGTAACGCTTCACACCATCCTTTTCCCACTCGCGGGTCTGCAGCTTGCCCTCGATATAAACCTGGGAGCCCTTGCGCAGGTACTCGCCGGCAATCTCCGCGACCTTGCCGAACAGCGACACACGGTGCCACTCGGTTTTCTCGACGCGCTGACCGGTCTGCTTGTCCGTCCACTGCTCGCTGGTGGCCAGGCTCAGGTTGGTCACGGCATTGCCGCTGGGCAGATAGCGCGTTTCCGGATCCTGTCCGCAGGTACCGACCAGAATGACTTTGTTAACCCCACGGGCCATAACGCTCTCCTACTTTCAGCACGTCACCGGCGCCGCTTCGATCAAGCGCTGCAGCGACGTGCGATCCAATTGTTGGGTATCCACTTTCACATAGATGGCGGCCTCTTCGACCACCACAACGGCATCCGCCACTCCCGGCGCTGCCTGAATTCGCTCCGCCAGCCCCACTTCCTGCAACGCCGCGCTGGAAAGCGGCAACCGCAGGCTGGTCACATACGGCGGTTCGCGCATAGTAACAGCAATGGCCAGCCAGAGAACCGTCAACAGCGCACAGCCGCCAAACACGCCAGCCAGCCCATGGTGCTGATATAGCCAGCCGCCAAGGATGCCGCCCAGGGCCGAGCCGAGGAACTGGCTGGTCGAGTACACGCCCATCGCCGTGCCCTTGCCTCCGGCGGGCGCCACCTTGCTGATCAGCGAGGGCAGCGAGGCTTCCAGCAGGTTGAACGCGGTGAAGAACACCACGATGCCCAGCACCAGGTTACGCAAGCCATGGCCGAACGCCCAGAAGAACAGCTCGCAGGCGAGCAGCACGGCCACCGAGCCGATCAGCACGCGACGCATCTGACGTTTCTTCTCGCCGTAGATGATGAACGGCACCATCAGGAAGAAACCACCGAGCAACGCGGTCAGGTACACCCACCAGTGTTGCTCCTTGGGCAAACCACCCTGCTCCACCAGCGCCAACGGCAAGGCGATAAAGCTAGCCATCAGAATGGCGTGCAGGGAGAAGATCGCGAAATCCAGGCGCAACAGGTCCGGATGCTTGAGCGTCGGCCACAGCGCCTGCCTGGCGACACCCGATTCGCGGTGCTGCAGCGGGCCCGCATTGGAAGGCACCAGGCCGGCGACGATGACGATACCCAGCAATGCCATGGCACCGGTGGCCAGGAACAACCCCGACAGGCCGAAGGCGCGGGTCAGCAGCGGGCCGACCACCATGGCGATGGCGAACGACAAGCCGATGCTCATGCCGATCATCGCCATGGCCTTGGTGCGATGCTGCTCGCGGGTCAAGTCGGAGAGCAGCGCCATCACCGCCGCGGAAATCGCCCCGGCGCCCTGCAATACGCGCCCGGCGATCACGCCCCAGATGGAATCGGCATTGGCAGCCAGCAAACTGCCTGCCGCGAAGATCACCAAGCCGAAATAGATCACCGGTCGCCGGCCGATGCGGTCGGAGATCACCCCGAAGGGAATTTGCAGAAAGGCCTGGGTCAGGCCGTAGGCGCCGATCGCCAGACCGATCAGCGCCGGGGTTGAACCGGCGAGCTCCTGCCCATAGGTAGCCAATACCGGCAACACCATGAACATGCCCAGCATGCGGAATGCGAACACCAACGCCAGCCCACCGGCTGCCCGAGTTTCCGCACCACTCATGCGTTCGCTGTGCGAATCGCCCATCGTCGATAACCTGTTGAAACAAGCCGGCGATTCTACCAGTCGAAACCCTACTGGCACAGCAGCGGCGCTTTGCCGCACGGCTGTTGCCCCCCGTATACTCGGCGGTTTATCCGCCCGCCAGGCGAGGCTGTGACAAGGGCCTCCTGCACAGACAGCGACGATAACCCAGTCAGCTTAGAGGTTCCTTTTGGACAAGATTCTTATCCGGGGTGCACGCACCCACAATCTCAAGAACATCGACCTGACCCTGCCACGCGACAAGCTGATCGTGATCACCGGCCTGTCCGGTTCGGGCAAGTCGTCCCTGGCCTTCGACACTCTGTATGCCGAGGGTCAGCGGCGTTATGTGGAGTCGCTGTCGGCCTATGCCCGGCAGTTCCTGTCGATGATGGAAAAGCCCGACGTCGACACCATCGAAGGCCTGTCGCCGGCGATTTCCATCGAGCAGAAGTCCACCTCGCACAACCCGCGCTCGACGGTCGGCACCATCACCGAGATCTACGACTACCTGCGCCTGCTCTACGCCCGCGCCGGTACGCCGCGCTGCCCGGATCACGACCTGCCGCTGGAAGCCCAGACGGTCAGCCAGATGGTCGACCAGGTACTGGCACTGCCCGAAGGCAGCAAGCTGATGCTGCTGGCCCCGGTGATCCGCGAGCGCAAGGGCGAGCACCTGGCCGTGTTCGACGAGCTGCGCGCCCAGGGTTTCGTGCGTGTGCGGGTCAACGGCAAGCTTTACGAACTCGATGAACTGCCCAAGCTCGACAAGCAGAAGAAGCACAGCATCGATGCCGTGGTCGACCGCTTCAAGGCCCGCGGTGACCTGCAGCAGCGCCTGGCCGAATCCTTCGAGACCGCGCTCAAACTGGCGGACGGCTTGGCGTTGATCGCGCCGATGGAAGGGGAAGAAGGCGAAGAGATCATCTTCTCCGCACGCTTCGCCTGCCCGGTGTGCGGCCACTCCATCAGCGAGCTGGAGCCCAAGCTGTTTTCCTTCAACAACCCGGCCGGCGCCTGCCCGACCTGCGACGGCCTGGGCGTGAAGCAGTTCTTCGACGCCAAGCGTCTGGTCAACGCCGAGCTGACCCTGGCCGAGGGCGCGATCCGCGGCTGGGACAGGCGCAACGTTTACTACTTCCAGATGCTCGGTTCACTGGCCTCGCACTATGGCTTCAGCCTGGATAAACCCTTCGGCGAACTGCACGGCGACCACCAGAAAGTCGTTCTCGGCGGCAGCGGTTCGCAGAACGTCGACTTCAAGTACCTCAACGACCGCGGCGACATCGTCAAGCGCTCGCACCCGTTCGAAGGCATCGTGCCGAACCTCGAGCGCCGTTATCGGGAAACCGAGTCGACCAGCGTGCGCGAAGAGCTGGCCAAGTTCCTCAGCACCCAGCCCTGCCCCGACTGCCGCGGCACCCGCCTGCGTCGCGAAGCGCGCCACGTGTGGGTGGGCGAGAAGACCCTGCCGGCCGTTACCGGCATGCCGATCGGCGCGGCGAGCGAGTATTTCGGCGACCTGACCCTGGACGGCCGGCGCGGCGAGATCGCCAGCAAGATTCTCAAGGAAATCTGCGAGCGCCTGCAGTTTCTGGTCAACGTCGGCCTCGACTACCTGACCCTGGATCGCAGCGCCGACACCCTGTCCGGCGGTGAGGCCCAGCGCATCCGCCTGGCCAGCCAGATCGGTGCCGGCCTGGTCGGCGTCATGTACATCCTCGACGAACCGTCCATCGGCCTGCACCAGCGCGACAACGAGCGTCTGCTCGGCACCCTGCGCCACCTGCGTGACATCGGCAACACGGTTATCGTGGTCGAGCACGACGAGGACGCCATTCGCATGGCCGACTATGTGGTCGACATCGGCCCGGGCGCTGGCGTGCACGGCGGACAGATCGTCGCCGAAGGCACCGCCGAAGAAGTCATGGCACACCCCGACTCGGTGACCGGCAAGTACCTGTCCGGCCGCGTGAAGATCGTCGTGCCGGCCAAGCGTACGCCCCGCGACAAGAAGCTGTCGCTGAAGATCAAGGGCGCCCGCGGCAACAACCTGCAGAACGTCAACCTGGAAATTCCCATCGGCCTGCTGACCTGCGTCACCGGGGTCTCCGGCTCGGGCAAGTCGACGCTGATCAACAACACCCTGTTCCCGCTCAGCGCCACCGCCCTCAACGGTGCCACCACCCTGGAAGCCGCTGCCCACGACAGCATCGACGGCCTGCAGCATCTGGACAAGGTGGTGGATATCGACCAGAGCCCCATCGGCCGCACGCCGCGCTCCAACCCTGCTACCTACACCGGGTTGTTCACGCCAATTCGTGAGCTGTTCGCCGGAGTACCCGAGGCACGCTCGCGCGGCTACGGCCCGGGCCGTTTCTCCTTCAACGTCAAGGGCGGGCGCTGCGAGGCGTGCCAGGGCGACGGCCTGATCAAGGTGGAAATGCACTTCCTACCGGACATCTACGTACCCTGTGACGTGTGCAAGAGCAAGCGCTACAACCGCGAGACCCTGGAGATCAAGTACAAGGGCAAGAGCATCCACGAGGTACTGGAGATGACCATCGAGGACGCCCGGGCGTTCTTCGATGCCGTGCCGGCGCTGGCGCGCAAGCTGCAGACGCTAATGGACGTTGGCCTTTCCTACATCAAGCTCGGCCAGTCGGCGACCACCTTGTCCGGCGGTGAGGCGCAGCGGGTCAAGCTGTCGCGCGAGCTGAGCAAGCGCGACACCGGCAAGACCCTGTACATCCTCGACGAGCCGACCACCGGCCTGCACTTCGCGGACATCCAGCAGTTGCTCGACGTGCTGCACCGCCTGCGCGATCACGGCAACACCGTAGTGGTGATCGAACACAACCTGGACGTGATCAAGACCGCCGACTGGCTGGTCGATCTCGGCCCGGAAGGCGGCTCCAAAGGTGGCCAGATCATCGCCGTCGGCACGCCGGAAGAGGTCGCCGAGATGCCGCAATCGCACACCGGCCACTTCCTCAAGCCGTTGTTGGAGCGCGACCGGGCCTGATCACCGGCCCGATACGAAAAAGCCCCGCAAATGCGGGGCTTTGTTTTTGCTGCGGTTCTTACATCTGGCTTTGCAGGTACTTTTCCAGGCCCAGCTTGGCGATCAGTTGCAGCTGGATTTCCAGCCAATAGGCATGGTCTTCCTCGGTGTCCTTGAGCTGCAGCAGGAGGATGTCGCGGCTCTGGTAATCCTGATGACGCTCGCACAGCTCGATACCTTTGCTCAGCGCCGCACGCACCTGATACTCGAGGGCCAGATCCAGCTTCAGTGCATCCGGCACGGTCTGTCCGAAGGTGAAGGCATCCGGCACCATTTCCGGCACACCTTCCAGAAAGAGGATGCGCTTGAGCAGGGCATCGGCGTGCTGGGTCTCCTCCTCCATCTCGTGATTGATCCGCTCGTAGAGCTTGTTGAAGCCCCAGTCCTCGTACTGACGCGAGTGGATGAAATACTGATCGCGCGCGGCCAGCTCCCCCTTGAGCAGGGTCTTGAGGTAGTCGATGACTTCGATGTGGCCCTTCATGCGCGGAATCCTTGGTGCAGCGAATGGAATGGGTGAATGCTCGACCCATCACCCGCCTGGGTCAAGTAAAAAGCACAACGCCCCCGTAAGGAGGCGTTGGCTACAGCGGCTCAGCGGACCGGGCGCAAGCGCCTGGCCATGGGTCAGGCGAGATCGAAGCGGTCGAGGTTCATGACCTTGGTCCAGGCGGCCACGAAGTCCTCTAGGAACCGCGCGTCGGCACTGGCATAGACCTCGGCCTGGGCACGCAGGATGGCATTGGAGCCGAATACCAGGTCGACCCGGGTGCCGGTCCACTTCAGCTTGCCGGTCTTGCGATCACGTCCCTCGAACAGGTTGTCATCACCGGGCGCCGCCTTCCACGCCGTACCCATGTCGAGCAGGTTGACGAAGAAGTCGTTGCTCAGCACCCCTGGGCGCTCGGTGAGCACGCCATGGCTTGCGCCGCCCACGTTGATGTTGATCGCCCGCAGGCCACCGACCAGGACTGTCAGCTCCGGCGCGGTCAGGGTCAGCAACTGCGCCTTGTCGATCAGCAGCGCCTCGGCCGGCACGCTGTAGCGGCCCTTGAGGTAGTTGCGCAAACCATCGGCAATCGGCTCCAGCACGGCAAACGACTCGACATCGGTCTGCGCCTGGGAGGCATCGGCGCGCCCCGCCGAGAACGGCACCTTCACGGCATGCCCGGCCTTGCTGGCAGCCTGTTCGATACCGGCATTACCGGCCAGCACGATCAGGTCGGCCAGGCTCACCTGCTTGCCGCCCGTGGCGGTACGGTTGAACTCGGCACGGATGCCTTCGAGCGTTGCCAGCACCTTGGCCAGTTGCTCGGGTTGGTTGGCCGCCCAATCCTTCTGCGGTGCCAGGCGAATGCGGGCACCATTGGCCCCACCGCGCTTGTCGGAACCGCGGAAGGTCGAAGCCGAGGCCCAGGCGGTGCCGACCAGCTCGGATACCGACAAACCGGAGGCCAGCACCTGGGCCTTGAGGGCCGCCACATCGGCGTCGTCGATCAGTGGGTGATGCACCGCCGGCAGCGGGTCTTGCCAGAGCAGCTCTTCCTTCGGCACTTCCGGGCCGAGGTAACGGGACTTCGGCCCCAGATCCCGGTGAGTCAGCTTGAACCAGGCACGGGCGAAAGCCTCGGCAAAGGCCTGCGGGTTATCCAGGAAGCGCCGGGAGATCTTCTCGTAGGCCGGATCGACGCGCAGCGACAGGTCGGTGGTCAACATGGTCGGCAGACGCTTCTTCGATGGGTCGTGCGCATCGGGGATGATCGCCTCGGCATCCTTGGCCACCCATTGGTGGGCACCTGCCGGGCTCTTGGTCAGTTCCCATTCGAACTTGAACAGGTTCTCGAAGAAGTTGTTGCTCCACTGCGCAGGCGTGGTCGTCCAGGTGACTTCCAGGCCGCTGGTGATGGCATCGCCGGCCTTGCCACTGCCAAACGAACTGCTCCAGCCCAGGCCCTGCTCTTCCAGGCCAGCGGCCTCGGGTTCGGCGCCCACGTGGTCGGCAGGGCCGGCACCGTGGGTCTTGCCGAAGGTATGGCCGCCGGCGATCAGCGCCACGGTCTCTTCGTCATTCATCGCCATGCGCGCGAAGGTCTCGCGGATGTCATGGGCGGCAGCCAGTGGATCGGGGTTGCCTTCCGGGCCTTCCGGGTTGACGTAGATCAGGCCCATCTGCACGGCGGCAAGCGGGTTCTCCAGGTTGCGGCCCTGGCTGTCGGTACGGTCCTGCTCCTGGCCATGCAGGTCGGCATCGGCCACCAGCACGCCCTGGTCGTCTTCGCGGCCGGCAGCGCCCTTGCCATAGCGCTCATCACCACCCAGCCAGGTCTTCTCGGTGCCCCAGTAAACGTCCTGATCCGGTTCCCAGGTATCCTCCCGCCCACCGGCAAAACCAAAGGTACGGAAGCCCATGGTTTCCAGCGCAACGTTGCCGGTCAGTACCATCAGGTCAGCCCAGGAAATCTTCTGTCCGTACTTCTGCTTGATCGGCCACAGCAGACGGCGCGACTTGTCGATGTTGACGTTGTCCGGCCAGCTGTTGAGGGGCGCGAAGCGCTGCTGGCCACGACCGGCACCGCCACGGCCGTCACCGGTGCGGTAGGTGCCGGCAGCGTGCCAGGCCATGCGGATGAACTGCGGGCCGTAGTGGCCGAAGTCGGCGGGCCACCAGTCCTGCGAGTCGGTCATCAGCGCGCGCAGGTCTTTCTTCAGGGCTTCATAGTCCAGCGAGCTGAAGGCTTCGGCGTAATTGAAGTCGTCGCCCAGGGGGTTGGACTTGGAGGAATGCTGATGCAACAGGTCGACGCGCAGCTGATTGGGCCACCAGTCACGGTTGCCTGTACCGCCGCCAGCAGCATGCTTCGGCGTTTCCGGCGAGGCTTTGCCCGAGAAGGGGCATTTGCCTTCGGTCTTGTCACTCATGTCGCTCTCCTTACCTGGCCTGATCGTTCCCGACTGAGCGGGATTGACGTTGAGTATTGACGAGCACAAGCGAAGCGACAAATGAATAACAACTTACAGCACGATAGTTTTTTACTAAAAATACAGGCATAAAAAAACCGGGCCTGAGCCCGGTTCTTCTTGCAACGATGCCTTACTCGGCAGCTTCTACCTTGCCACCGACCGGACGGTCGACCAGCTCGACATAAGCCATCGGGGCATTGTCGCCAGCGCGGAAACCGCACTTGAGGATACGCAGGTAGCCGCCCTGACGGGTGGCGTAGCGCTTGCCCAGATCGTTGAACAGTTTGCCAACGATAGCTTTCGAACGAGTACGGTCGAAAGCCAGACGGCGGTTAGCAACGCTGTCTTCTTTAGCCAGGGTGATCAGCGGCTCGGCAACGCGGCGCAGTTCCTTGGCTTTCGGCAGAGTAGTTTTGATCAGCTCATGCTCGAACAGCGATACCGCCATGTTCTGAAACATGGCCTTGCGGTGAGCGCTGGTGCGGCTGAGGTGACGGCCACTTTTACGATGACGCATGGTTCAATTCCTTACCAAACTACACGTTCGGTGATGATGACGATCAGGCAGTCGCCTTGTCGTCTTTCTTCAGACTTGCCGGCGGCCAGTTGTCGAGGCGCATACCGAGGGACAGACCACGGGAAGCCAGAACGTCCTTGATTTCAGTCAGGGATTTCTTGCCCAGGTTCGGCGTTTTGAGCAGCTCTACTTCGGTGCGCTGAATCAGGTCACCGATGTAGTAGATGTTCTCTGCCTTGAGGCAGTTGGCCGAACGAACGGTCAGTTCCAGGTCATCAACCGGACGAAGCAGGATCGGATCGATCTCGTCTTCCTGTTCGATTACCACAGGCTCGCTGTCACCTTTGAGGTCGACGAATGCAGCCAACTGCTGTTGCAGGATGGTTGCAGCACGACGGATAGCCTCTTCAGGATCCAGGGTACCGTTGGTTTCGAGGTCGATAACCAGTTTGTCCAGGTTGGTACGCTGCTCGACGCGAGCGTTTTCCACCACGTAAGACACGCGACGCACCGGGCTGAAGGAAGAATCGAGCTGCAAGCGACCAATGCTGCGGCTCTCGTCTTCATCACTCTGGCGCGAATCAGCTGGCTCATAGCCGCGACCACGAGCTACTACGAGCTTCATGTTCAGCGCGCCATTGGAGGCCAGGTTGGCGATTACGTGGTCGCCGTTGACGATTTCAACATCATGATCCAGCTGAATGTCGGCAGCGGTTACGACGCCAGAGCCCTTCTTCGCCAGAGTCAGTGTAACTTCGTCTCGACCGTGCAGTTTGATGGCCAGACCTTTGAGGTTGAGCAGGATTTCAATGACATCTTCCTGAACACCTTCAATGGCGCTGTACTCATGGAGTACACCGTCAATCTCGGCCTCGACTACTGCGCAGCCAGGCATGGAGGACAACAGAATGCGACGCAGCGCGTTGCCCAGCGTATGGCCGAAACCACGCTCGAGAGGCTCGAGAGTGATCTTGGCGCGGGTCTGACTGACCACCTGCACATCGATATGGCGGGGGGTCAGGAACTCATTTACCGAAATCTGCATGGATGCACCTATTTTCTAGCCCTTACTTGGAGTAGAGCTCGACAATCAGGCTCTCGTTGATGTCAGCGGAGAGATCACCACGAGCCGGAACGCTTTTGAACACGCCGGATTTCTTCTCGGTGTCTACATCTACCCACTCAACACGGCCACGCTGAGCACACAGCTCAAGAGCCTGAACGATGCGCAGCTGATTCTTCGACTTCTCGCGAACTGCAACCACGTCACCAGCCTTAACCTGGTAGGACGGTACGTTGACAGTCTTGCCGTTTACGCTGATCGCTTTGTGCGAAACCAGCTGACGGGATTCAGCGCGGGTAGCACCGAAGCCCATGCGGTAAACGACGTTATCCAGACGGCACTCGAGCAGTTGCAGCAGGTTCTCGCCAGTCGCGCCTTTCTTGCCGGCAGCTTCTTTGTAGTAACCACTGAATTGACGCTCAAGCACACCGTAGATACGA
This sequence comes from Pseudomonas sp. URMO17WK12:I2, assembly GCF_003253735.1. Lineage (GTDB taxonomy): Bacteria > Pseudomonadota > Gammaproteobacteria > Pseudomonadales > Pseudomonadaceae > Aquipseudomonas. The sequence goes on from NZ_QKYW01000007.1 coordinate 215,625, forward strand.
CGAACTTTTTGCTTCTCACGCAGCTGGGTGCCGTAGTCGGACTGACGGCCACGGCGCTGACCGTGAATACCTGGGGCTGCTTCGATGTTGCACTTCGATTCCAGAGCGCGAACGCCGCTTTTCAGGAAAAGATCAGTGCCTTCACGACGAGACAGTTTGCATTTGGGACCAATGTAACGAGCCATTTCTCACTGTCTCCTGATTACACGCGACGCTTCTTCGAAGGACGGCACCCGTTATGCGGGATGGGCGTCACATCGGTGATGCTGGCGATCTTGTAACCGCAACCGTTAAGAGCACGGACTGCGGACTCACGACCCGGACCTGGGCCCTTGACGTTTACGTCGAGGTTCTTCAGGCCATATTCCAGCGCAGCTTGACCAGCACGCTCAGCAGCCACCTGGGCAGCGAACGGGGTGGACTTGCGGGAACCGCGGAAACCCGAGCCGCCGGAGGTAGCCCAGGACAGGGCGTTACCTTGACGATCGGTAATGGTCACGATGGTGTTGTTGAAAGAAGCGTGGATGTGGGCGATGCCATCAACCACTGTCTTCTTGACTTTCTTACGAGTACGAGCAGCAGGTTTTGCCATGACTAAATTCCTGTCGATTCGCGAACGCGATTACTTGCGGATCGGCTTACGCGGGCCCTTACGGGTGCGTGCGTTGGTCTTGGTGCGCTGACCGCGAACCGGCAGACCTTTACGATGACGCAGGCCGCGGTAGCAACCCAGATCCATCAAGCGTTTGATTTTCATGTTCACTTCGCGGCGCAGGTCACCCTCGGTATTCACCTTGGCGACTTCACCACGCAGCTGCTCGATCTGCTCGTCAGAGAGATCTTTGATCTTCGCTGCCGGATTGACACCGGTAGCAGCACAGATTTTCTGCGCAGTAGTGCGACCAACACCAAAGATGTAGGTCAGCGAGATAACAGTGTGCTTGTTATCCGGAATGTTAACGCCTGCAATACGGGCCATTCAGTGGAACTCCAATTGACAGCTACCTACGCCCCGGGAGCCAAGAAATAGGGCGCGAGATATTATCGCTGTAGAAACAAATAATCAACCCGGCAGCGCACTAGCTGCCGGGCTTATAGCTTCGATCACACTCAGCCTTGGCGCTGCTTGTGACGCGGTTCAGCGCTGCAAATTACTCGTACCACACCTTCACGGCGAATAATTTTGCAGTTACGGCACAGCTTTTTCACCGATGCACGAACTTTCATCACCAACTCCTCGAACCTTATGGACACTTCAGCGGAGCATGCCGCTGCCGTAGCCCTTCAGGTTGGCTTTCTTCATCAGGGATTCGTACTGGTGCGAAACGAGGTGCGATTGTACTTGCGACATAAAGTCCATCACAACCACTACCACGATCAGCAACGAGGTCCCGCCAAGGTAGAACGGTACGTTGGCCGCCACCACCAGGAACTGGGGCAACAAGCATACGGCCGTCATGTACAGAGCACCGAACATGGTCAAGCGGGTCAGAACGCCATCGATATAGCGCGCGGACTGCTCACCGGGACGGATACCCGGAATAAAGGCACCGGACTTCTTCAGGTTTTCCGCTACGTCTTTCGGGTTGAACATCAGCGCTGTGTAGAAGAAGCAGAAGAAAATGATCCCTGCACTAAACAGCAGAATGTTCAACGGCTGACCAGGAGCGATAGCCTGTGAAATATCCTGCAGCCAGCCCATACCTTCGGACTGACCAAACCAGGCACCCAGCGAAGCCGGGAATAACAGAAGGCTGCTGGCGAAGATGGCCGGGATCACGCCCGCCATGTTCACCTTCAACGGCAGGTGGCTGGTCTGCGCGGCAAAGACCTTGCGGCCCTGCTGACGCTTGGCGTAGTGCACCGCGATGCGACGCTGACCACGCTCAATGAACACCACAAAACCGATGATCGCTACTGCCAGCAAACCGATGGCGATAAGGGCAAAGATATTGATATCGCCCTGACGTGCAGACTCGAAAGACTGCCCGATCGCCGACGGCAGACCGGCTACGATGCCCGCAAAAATCAGCATCGAAATACCGTTGCCAACACCGCGCTCGGTGATCTGCTCGCCTAGCCACATCATGAACATCGCACCCGCCACGAAGGTGGTGACTGCAACGAAGTGGAAGCCGAAATCAGCCGAGAACGCTACGCCCTGGCTCGCCAGGCCAACGGACATGCCGATAGCCTGAACGAATGCCAGAACCAAGGTGCCGTAGCGGGTGTATTGACTGATCTTGCGACGACCAGCCTCACCTTCCTTCTTCAACTGCTCCAGCTGCGGGCTCACGGCGGTCATCAGCTGCATGATGATCGATGCCGAGATGTACGGCATGATCCCCAGTGCAAAGATGCTCATCCGTTCCAGCGCGCCGCCGGAAAACATGTTGAACAAGCTAAGAATGGTCCCCTCATTCTGTCGAAACAGATCGGCCAGACGGTCAGGGTTTATACCGGGAACTGGGATATGCGCGCCGATTCGATAGACGATGATCGCCATGAACAGAAAGCGCAGACGAGCCCAGAGTTCGGACAACCCGCCACCAGCCAGAGCAGAGAGAGCACCTTGCTTAGCCATTTATTCCTCGAACTTACCGCCAGCTGCTTCGATAGCCGCACGCGCACCTTTGGTGGCAGCGATACCTTTGAGGGTGACCGCGCGAGTAATCTCACCGGACAGCATGACTTTCACACGCTGTACGTTTTGATTAATCAGGTTGGCATCCTTCAGTGCTTGCAGAGTAACTACGTCGCCTTCGATCTTGTTCAGCTCGGACGTACGCACTTCTGCGCGATCCATAGCTTTCAGAGACACGAAACCGAACTTGGGCAGACGACGGTGCAGAGGCTGCTGGCCGCCTTCGAAACCCGGAGCAATGGTGCCACCGGAGCGGGAGGTCTGACCTTTGTGGCCACGGCCACCGGTCTTGCCCAAACCACTACCGATACCACGGCCCGGACGATGCTTCTCGCGACGGGAACCCGGCGCTGGACTCAGATCATTCAGGTACATGGATCAACCCTCCACACGGAGAAGGTAATAAGCCTTGTTGATCATGCCGCGGTTTTCCGGAGTATCCAGAACTTCGACGGTATGATTGATGCGACGCAGGCCGAGACCCTTGACGCAGGCTTTATGATTGGCCAGACGGCCATTGGTGCTCTTGATCAGAGTCACTTTGACGGTGTTAGCCATGGTTAGAGAATCTCCTCGACACTCTTGCCACGCTTGGCCGCAACCGAATCCGGAGACTGCATAGCCTTCAGACCTTTGAAGGTGGCATGAACCACGTTCACAGGGTTGGTAGAGCCGTAGCACTTGGCCAGAACGTTCTGAACACCAGCGACTTCCAGGACGGCACGCATGGCGCCACCAGCGATGATGCCGGTACCTTCGGAAGCAGGCTGCATGTAAACCTTCGAAGCGCCGTGGGCGGACTTCATGGCGTACTGCAGGGTGGTGCCGTTCAGATCAACTTGGATCATGTTGCGACGAGCAGCTTCCATAGCTTTCTGGATAGCAGCCGGCACTTCACGAGATTTGCCGCGGCCGAAACCTACACGGCCCTTGCCATCACCTACCACGGTCAGCGCGGTGAAGGTGAAGATACGGCCGCCTTTAACGGTCTTGGCAACGCGGTTCACTTGAACCAGCTTCTCGATATAGCCTTCGTCGCGCTTTTGGTCGTTATTTGCCATAACTTAGAACTCCAGCCCGCCTTCACGAGCAGCATCAGCCAGCGCCTTGACGCGGCCGTGGTACTTGAAGCCAGAACGGTCGAATGCAACCTGAGTCACACCAGCGGCTTTCGCGCGCTCGGCAACCAGCTCACCAACTTTCTTGGCCGCGTCGACGTTGCCAGTGGCGCTGTCACGCAGTGCTTTGTCCAAGGTAGAGGCGCTGGCCAGAACCTTGCTGCCGTCGGCCGAGATGACCTGGGCATAGATGTGCTGCGAAGAGCGATACACGCAGAGACGCACGGCTTCGAGCTCGTGCATTTTCAGGCGTGCTTTGCGAGCGCGACGCAGACGAGTAACTTTTTTGTCGGTCATTTCCTAGCCCCTTACTTCTTCTTGGCTTCTTTACGGCGGACGACTTCGTCAGCGTAACGAACACCTTTGCCCTTGTAAGGCTCAGGACGACGGAAATCACGGATCTCCGCAGCAACCTGACCAACCAGCTGCTTATCGACACCCTTGATCAGGATCTCGGTCTGGTTCGGGGTTTCGGCCACAACGCCTTCCGGCAGTTGGTAGTCGATAGGGTGAGAGAAGCCCAACGCCAGGTTAAGCACCTGACCCTTGGCCTGCGCCTTGTAACCAACACCGACCAGCTGGAGCTTGCGCTCGAAGCCTTGGCTCACGCCAATGACCATGTTGTTAACCAGGGCACGGGTAGTACCGGCCATCGCACGAGTCTGCTGGTCGCCGTTGCGAGCAGCGAAACGCAGCTCACCGGATTCCTGCAGCACTTCAACGGACGAGTGAACATTCAGTTCCAGAGTGCCCTTGGCACCCTTCACCGAAAGCTGCTGACCGGCGAGTTTGATCTCTACACCAGCAGGCAGCTTGACGGGGTTCTTAGCAACGCGAGACATGCTTATCCCCCCTTAGAACACAGTGCAAAGCACTTCGCCGCCGACACCGGCAGCGCGCGCAGCGCGGTCCGTCATCACACCTTTGTTGGTGGAGACGATGGAAACACCGAGACCGCCACGAACTTTCGGCAGATCATCGACGGATTTGTACTGACGAAGGCCAGGACGGCTGACGCGCTTGACTTCCTCGATGACCGGACGGCCTTCGAAGTACTTCAGCTCGATCGACAGCTGTGGCTTTGCTTCACCATTGATTTCATAACCGGCAATGTAACCTTCGTCTTTGAGAACTTTGGCTACAGCCACCTTCAACGTGGAAGACGGCATGCTTACGACGGACTTTTCAGCCATCTGGGCATTACGGATACGAGTTAGCATGTCCGCTAACGGGTCCTGCATACTCATGGGCTAGACGCTCCTGATACAAAAAGAATTAGCCTCTCGGCTAAGAATCACCAGAACTCACGGAAATCCGGGCTCAGGCGAGCCGGGCATTCTAGAGACTGATCAAAAATGAATCAAGCCCCAAAAGGGGCTTGATTCATTTTGCTTGTACGCCGGAGCTAGCTCCGGCGTTTGCCGCATCGGCTTACCAGCTGGCTTTAACCAGACCTGGTACGTCACCGCGCATGGCTGCTTCACGCAGCTTGATACGCGACAGACCGAACTTGCGGAAGACACCGTGCGGGCGGCCGGTGATACGGCAGCGATTGCGCAGGCGCGAGGCGCTGGCATCACGGGGTTGCTTCTGCAGGGCAACACTGGCTTCCCAGCGTGCTTCTGGAGTTGCGTTCTGGTCTACGATGATGGCTTTCAGCTCGGCACGCTTTTTGGCGTACTTGGCAACCGTTTGCTGACGCTTCAGCTCGCGGTTTTTCATGCTCGTCTTGGCCATGTTCCTACTCCAATCAGTTACGGAACGGGAATTTGAAAGCACGCAGCAGTGCGCGACCTTCATCATCCGTACGGGCAGTAGTGGTCAGAGTGATGTCCAGACCACGCAGCGCATCGATCTTGTCGTAATCGATTTCCGGGAAGATGATCTGCTCTTTCACGCCCATGCTGTAGTTGCCACGACCATCGAAGGACTTGGCATTCAGGCCGCGGAAGTCACGCACGCGCGGCAGGGAGATGGACAGCAGACGATCCAGGAACTCGTACATACGCTCGCGACGCAGAGTGACCTTGACGCCGATCGGCCAGCCCTCACGAACCTTGAAACCAGCGATCGACTTGCGGGCATAAGTCACGACGACTTTCTGACCGGTAATCTTCTCGAGGTCGGCAACTGCGTGTTCGATGATCTTCTTGTCACCGATCGCTTCGCCCAGGCCCATGTTCAGGGTGATCTTGGTGATGCGCGGAACTTCCATCACGTTACCCAGCTTCAGTTCTTCCTTCAGCTTGGGCGCGATTTCCTTCCGGTAAATCTCTTTCAGTCGTGCCATGGTGTTTTACCTATGATTCTCAAGCGCCAACCGGCTTCTGGGTGGACTTGAAGACACGAATTTTCTTGCCGTCTTCAACTTTGAAACCAACGCGATCAGCCTTGTTGGTTTCGCCGTTGAAAATGGCAACGTTGGAAGCGTGCAGTGGCGCTTCTTTCTCGACGATACCGCCTTGAACGCCCGACATCGGGTTCGGCTTGGTATGACGCTTGACCAGGTTGATGCCACCAACGACCAGACGGTCGTCGGCGAGAACCTTGAGCACCTTACCGCGCTTACCTTTGTCTTTACCGGCGATCACGATGATCTCGTCGTCACGACGAATCTTTTGCATGTCGGATCTCCTTAAAGCACTTCAGGGGCGAGCGAGACGATCTTCATGAACTTCTCAGTACGAAGTTCACGGGTCACTGGCCCGAAGATACGGGTACCGATCGGCTCTTGCTTGTTGTTCAGCAGAACAGCAGCGTTGCCGTCGAAGCGGATGATCGAACCGTCGGCACGGCGAACGCCGTGACGGGTACGAACGACCACTGCGGTCATGACCTGACCTTTCTTCACTTTACCGCGCGGAATTGCTTCTTTGACGGTGACCTTGATGATGTCGCCAATGCCAGCGTAGCGGCGATGCGAGCCACCCAGCACCTTGATGCACATGACGCGGCGTGCACCACTGTTGTCGGCCACATCGAGCATGGATTGAGTCTGAATCATATAATTTCTCCGACCCTTAGCCCTTAGACTTCCACTGCGCGTTCGAGAACTTCAACCAGCGCCCAAGACTTGGTCTTGGCCAGCGGACGCGTTTCGGTAATCGAAACTTTGTCGCCGATCTTGCACTGGTTGGTTTCGTCGTGTGCGTGCAGCTTGGTCGAACGCTTGACATATTTACCGTAGATCGGGTGCTTAACGCGACGCTCGATCAGTACGGTGATGGTCTTGTCCATCTTGTCGCTGACAACACGGCCGGTCAGCGTACGGACTGTTTTTTCGGCTTCAGCCATGATCACTTACCTGCCTGCTGGTTGAGCACAGTTTTCACACGAGCGATGTCGCGCTTAACTTGCGAGAGCAGGTGAGACTGCCCCAACTGGCCAGTTGCTTTCTGCATACGCAGATTGAACTGGTCGCGCAGCAGGCCGAGCAGTTGCTCGTTCAGCTGCTGTGCTGATTTTTCACGAAGTTCATTCGCTTTCATCACATCACCGTCCGCTTAACAAAAGTGGTGGCGAGCGGCAGCTTTGCAGCAGCCAGGGCGAAAGCCTCACGCGCCAACTCTTCGGAAACGCCTTCGATCTCGTACAGGACTTTGCCTGGCTGGATCTGGGCTACCCAATATTCAACGCTACCCTTCCCTTTACCCATCCGCACTTCGAGAGGCTTCTTGGTTACAGGCTTGTCAGGGAACACGCGAATCCAGATCTTCCCGCCACGCTTAACGTGACGAGTCAGAGCACGACGAGCGGACTCGATCTGACGGGCGGTGAGACGACCGCGGGCAACAGACTTCAGCGCGAACTCGCCGAAGCTGACTTTGCTACCGCGCTGAGCCAGACCACGGTTGTGGCCGGTCATCTGCTTGCGGAACTTCGTACGCTTTGGTTGCAACATGTGGCGTACCCCTTACTTAGCAGCTTTTTTACGAGGCGCAGGTGCTTGCGGTTTCAGTTCTTCTTTGAGGCCACCGATGACCTCGCCTTTGAAGATCCAAACCTTGACACCGATCACACCGTAAGTGGTGTGCGCTTCGTACGTGGCATAGTCGATATCGGCACGCAGGGTGTGCAACGGCACACGACCTTCGCGATACCATTCGGTACGTGCGATTTCAGCACCACCGAGACGACCGCTCACCTGGATTTTGATGCCTTTGGCACCAATGCGCATGGCGTTCTGTACAGCGCGCTTCATGGCGCGACGGAACATCACGCGACGCTCCAGCTGCTGAGCTACGCTTTGCGCAACCAGCATACCGTCGAGCTCCGGCTTGCGGATCTCTTCGATATTGATGTGCACAGGCACACCCATTTGCTTGGTCAGGTCCTGACGCAGCTTCTCAACATCTTCACCTTTCTTGCCGATCACGATGCCGGGACGAGCGGTGTGGATGGTGATGCGTGCGGTTTGGGCCGGGCGAGCGATGTCGACACGGCTTACGGACGCGCTTTTTAATTTGTCGAGGAGGTATTCACGCACCTTCAGATCAGCGAACAGGTAGTCCGCATAAGTCCGACCGTCTGCGTACCAGACGGAGGTGTGTTCCTTGACGATTCCCAGGCGAATGCCAGTGGGATGTACTTTCTGACCCATCTGATCGACTCCGTTACTTGTCCGCAACCTTGACAGTGATATGGCAAGACCGCTTGACGATGCGATCAGCGCGGCCTTTGGCACGCGGCATGATTCGCTTCAGCGAACGCCCCTCGTTGACGAAAACGGTGCTGACCTTCAGGTCATCAACGTCTGCGCCTTCGTTGTGCTCGGCGTTGGCTACAGCCGACTCCAGCACTTTCTTCATGATTTCCGCGGCTTTCTTACTGCTAAAAGCCAGCAGGTTGAGCGCTTCGCCCACCTTCTTCCCGCGGATCTGGTCGGCGACCAAGCGGGCTTTCTGGGCGGAGATGCGAGCGCCCGACAACTTAGCGGCTACTTCCATTTCCTTACCCCTTAACGCTTGGCTTTCTTGTCAGCCACGTGCCCACGATAAGTGCGGGTACCGGCGAACTCGCCCAGTTTGTGGCCGACCATGTCTTCGTTCACGAGAACGGGGACGTGTTGACGACCGTTATGCACGGCGATGGTCAGACCGACCATCTGCGGCAGAATCATCGAACGGCGCGACCAGGTTTTCACCGGCTTGCGATCATTCTTTTCTGCTGCCACTTCGACCTTCTTCAGTAGGTGAAGATCGATGAAAGGACCTTTTTTCAGAGAACGTGGCACTGTCGTATCCCTCTAGTTACTTGCGACGACGGACGATCATGTTGTCGGTGCGTTTGTTACCACGAGTCTTCGCGCCCTTAGTCGGGAAGCCCCATGGAGACACCGGATGACGACCACCAGAGGTACGACCTTCACCACCACCGTGTGGGTGGTCGACCGGGTTCATGGCAACACCACGAACGGTCGGGCGAACGCCACGCCAGCGTTTGGCACCAGCTTTACCCAGCGAACGCAGGCTGTGCTCGGAGTTCGAGACTTCGCCCAGGGTCGCGCGGCACTCGGCCAGCACTTTACGCATTTCACCGCTGCGCAGACGCAGGGTGACGTAGACGCCTTCACGAGCGATCAGCTGAGCCGAAGCACCAGCGGAACGAGCGATTTGAGCACCTTTGCCCGGCTTGAGCTCGATACCGTGAACGGTCGAACCAACCGGAATGTTACGCAGCGGCAGGCTGTTGCCAGCCTTGATCGGCGCCATCGAACCTGCAACCAGCTGATCGCCGGCGCTCACACCCTTCGGTGCGATGATGTAGCGACGCTCACCGTCTGCATATTTCAGCAGGGCGATGTGCGCAGTACGGTTCGGGTCATATTCAACGCGCTCGACAGTGGCTGGAATGCCATCTTTGTCATTGCGACGGAAATCGACCAGACGGTAATGCTGCTTGTGACCACCGCCGATATGACGGGTGGTGATACGGCCGTTGTTGTTACGACCGCCAGTTTTCGACTTCTTCTCGAGCAGCGGAGCATGAGGAGCGCCTTTGTGCAGCTCCTGATTGACCACCTTGACCACAAAACGGCGGCCCGCGGAAGTCGGTTTGCATTTAACGATTGCCATGATGCACCCCTTCCTTACTCAGCACTGCTGGTGGCGAAATCGAGATCCTGGCCTGGCTGAAGGGAGATGATCGCCTTCTTCCAGTCGTTACGCTTGCCCAGACCGCGAGCGGTACGCTTGCTCTTACCCAGAACGTTCTGAGTCGTCACATGCTGAACCTTCACGCTGAACAGGCTTTCGACGGCCTTCTTGATTTCCAGCTTGGTTGCGTCAGTCGCAACTTTGAAAACGAACTGGCTTTTCTTGTCTGCCAGAGTCGTGGCCTTCTCGGAGATGTGCGGGCCAAGCAGCACTTTGAATACGCGTTCCTGGTTCATCCCAGCAGCTCCTCGAATTTCTTCACGGCAGAAACGGTAACCAGTACCTTTTCATACGCGATCAGACTGACCGGATCGGAACCCTGAACGTCGCGAACATCGACGTGCGGCAGGTTACGAGCAGCCAGGTACAGATTTTGGTCAACCGCATCAGACACGATCAGGACATCAGTCAGACCCATGTCATTCAGCTTGCCCAGCAGTTCTTTGGTTTTCGGAGCTTCAACAACGAAGTCTTCTACCACTACCAGACGGTCACTACGGACCAGCTCAGCAAGAATCGAACGGATCGCAGCGCGATACATCTTCTTGTTCAGCTTCTGATCATGGTTTTGAGGACGAGCTGCGAAGGTCACACCACCGCCACGCCAGATCGGACCACGAGTAGTACCAGCACGAGCACGGCCAGTACCTTTCTGACGCCATGGGCGCTTACCGCCACCGGATACGTCGGAACGAGTCTTCTGTTGCTTGCTGCCCTGACGGCCGCCGGCCATGTAGGCCACAACTGCTTGGTGAACCAGGGTCTCGTTGTAATCACCACCGAAAGTCGCATCGGACACTTCGATCGCTTGAGCGCCATTTACATTTAATTGCATGTCAGCTTCCCCTTAACCGCGAGCCTTGGCAGCCGGACGTACAACCAGGTTGCCGCCAGTAGCGCCAGGAACGGCACCCTTGACCAGCAGCAGGTTGCGTTCAGCATCCACGCGCACTACTTCCAGGGACTGCACAGTCACGCGCTCAGCACCCATGTGACCGGACATTTTCTTGCCCTTGAAGACACGACCCGGAGTCTGGCACTGGCCAATCGAACCCGGAACGCGGTGGGACACGGAGTTACCGTGGGTGTTGTCTTGGCCGCGGAAGTTCCAACGCTTGATGGTACCGGCAAAGCCTTTACCCTTGGACTGACCGGTCACGTCGACCAGTTGACCAGCTTGGAAAATTTCAGCGTTGATCAGATCGCCGGCCTGGTAGTCGCCTTCTTCAAGACGGAATTCCATGACGGTACGACCAGCCGCGACGTTCGCCTTGGCGAAGTGACCAGCTTGAGCAGCTGTAACACGCGAAGCACGACGCTCGCCGACAGTGACTTGCACTGCACGATAGCCATCGGATTCTTCAGTTTTGAACTGGGTGACGCGATTCGGCTCGATCTCGATGACCGTAACCGGAATGGAGACACCTTCTTCGGTGAAAATACGGGTCATGCCCGCTTTTCGACCGACTACACCAATAGTCATGTTGTAACCTCATGAGTGTACGGGGCTTTCACCCGCTATGGCCGCCCATTTCAGAGCGTTACACGACTAAAACCGCCAGGTTTTAGCCGAGGCTGATCTGCACTTCCACGCCAGCCGCAAGATCGAGCTTCATAAGAGCATCAACGGTTTTATCCGTTGGCTGGACGATGTCCAGTACGCGCTTATGAGTGCGGATTTCGAACTGATCGCGAGCGTCTTTGTTGACGTGCGGCGAAGTCAGAACGGTGAACCGCTCTTTGCGAGTTGGCAGAGGAATCGGACCACGCACCTGAGCACCAGTACGTTTCGCGGTTTCCACGATTTCCTGGGTTGATTGATCGATCAGGCGATGGTCAAAAGCCTTCAACCGTATACGGATTTGTTGGTTTTGCATTTTGACCTCAGATTCCAAGCTGCGAGTCCCCTTTAACAGACGCAGTACGCCCGTTAAAAGGAGGCGTGATTCTATAGATGCCCCCACAGGGTGTCAACCCGGTTAGAAAATAACCAACAAAGCCGACGCCCATAAAAAAGCCCCCGCAAAGCGGGGGCTTTTTCACATCAGATCATTGATTACTCAACGATCTTGGCAACCACGCCAGCACCAACGGTACGACCACCTTCGCGAATTGCGAAGCGCAGGCCGTCTTCCATGGCGATCGGCTTGATCAGGGTGACAACCATTTTGATGTTGTCGCCCGGCATTACCATCTCAACGCCTTCCGGCAGTTCACACGAACCGGTAACGTCAGTGGTACGGAAGTAGAACTGCGGACGGTAGCCCTTGAAGAACGGGGTGTGACGACCACCTTCTTCTTTGGACAGAACGTACACTTCAGCTTCGAACTTGGTGTGCGGCTTGATGGTGCCCGGCTTGGCCAGAACCTGACCACGCTCTACGTCGTCACGCTTGGTGCCGCGCAGCAGAACGCCACAGTTCTCACCAGCACGACCTTCGTCGAGCAGCTTGCGGAACATCTCAACACCGGTACAGGTGGTCTTGGTGGTATCACGCAGACCAACGATCTCGATTTCTTCCTGGATCTTGACGATACCGCGCTCTACACGACCGGTCACTACAGTACCGCGGCCGGAGATCGAGAATACGTCTTCGATCGGCATCAGGAACGGACGGTCGATGGCACGAACCGGCTCTGGGATGTAGCTGTCCAGAGTTTCCACCAGGGTCTTCACCGCAGTGGTACCCATGCCGTTGTCGTCCTGGCCGTTCAGAGCCATCAGCGCCGAACCGATGATGATCGGGGTGTCGTCGCCTGGGAAGTCGTAGGTGCTCAGCAGATCGCGAACTTCCATCTCGACCAGTTCCAGCAGCTCAGCGTCGTCAACCATGTCAGCCTTGTT
>NZ_QKYW01000008.1:0-131059 GCF_003253735.1 Pseudomonas sp. URMO17WK12:I2
AGTACTAATTGCCCGTGAGGCTTGACCATATAACACCCAAACAATTTGGCTGTTAGACGGTAGAAGTCGACAGTAATGCCGAAAATTTGCGAGAACACGCAATACCAACTGACATCACATACCCAATTCGCTGCAGCGGCTAAACCCCGAAGCAGCAACCAGTTTGCTTGACGACCATAGAGCGTTGGAACCACCTGATCCCATCCCGAACTCAGTAGTGAAACGATGCATCGCCGATGGTAGTGTGGAGTTTCTCCATGTGAGAGTAGGTCATCGTCAAGCTTCTACCAGAAACCCCAGATCTCGACAGAGGTCTGGGGTTTCGTCTTTTCCGCGACAGAAAAATCCGAGCCGGGAGCGATCTAGCTATCGCTGGCTCAACCTTGATGCTCAAGGTAATCCGCAATTACCTAAATCGCCGCACAGCCAAGGTGGTCGACGTAACGCTGGGGTAATGTTTGTCGCGCAGATAATCGGTATAACGGTGCGTTGCTTGCAGGGTCTCATTTAGAATGGGCGACATTTTCGAGAACTCCATCCATGCCCGAGTCGGCCGCTCAACAGTCGTTAGCTGAAGTCCCGCTGAGGGAGCTGGTTGCCTGCCATGAGTGCGATCTGCTGATGCATCGCCCGGTGATTGGCGATGGTGAGCGTGTCGAGTGCCCACGCTGTGGCTACGAGCTGTATAGCCATCGCCCCCAGGTGATACGCCGCAGTCTCGCTCTGGTGCTGGCTGCGTTGCTTCTCTATATCCCCGCCAATTTCCAGCCGATCATGCAGATGACCATGCTCGGGCAGTCCTCTCATGACACGGTGTGGAGCGGCGTGCTTGGGCTGTACGACAGCGGCATGCAGAGCATCGCCGTGGTGGTGTTCCTATGCAGCATGGCGGTTCCGCTGCTGAAGCTGCTTTGCCAGCTGCTGGTACTGCTGAGCATCTGCCTGAACGTGGGCCGTGGCTATGGTTTGCTGCTCTATCGCATCTACCACCATATGCGCGAGTGGGGCATGCTCGAGGTGTACCTGATCGGCATCCTGGTTTCCATCGTCAAGCTGGCAGACCTCGCGGAGCTTTCCGTTGGCTTGGGGCTTTTCTGTTTCATCGCGTTGTTGCTCGTACAGGTCTGGTTGGAGGTCACCATGTCGCCTCACCAGATATGGGAAGCGCTGGCCGGGGAGGATCGCCATGCGCGCCATTGATGCCGGGTTGGTCATCTGCCACGAATGCCACCAGCTCAATCGTCATCAGCCCGAGCTGAAACGCCAGTTCTGCACGCGTTGCGGGGGGCGGATACATGAGCGTCGGCCCAACAGCCTGGTGCGTACCTGGGCGCTGCTGATTACCGCCGCCATTCTCTATATTCCTGCGAACGTGCTGCCGATCATGACGGTCAATTCCTTCGGCAAGGGGCAGCCTGACACCATCATGTCGGGGGTCATTACCCTGGTCGAGAACGGCATGGCGCCGATCGCCATTGTCGTGTTCGTCGCCAGTATTCTGGTGCCCACCTTCAAGTTGGTCGGCATCGGCCTTCTGTTGTATTCGGTACAGCGACATCAGCCGATGTCCGCTCGCCAACGTATCTTGATGTACCGCTTCATCGAATGGATCGGGCGCTGGTCCATGCTGGATATCTTCGTCATTGCCATTCTCGTGGCGGTGGTGCGGTTCGGCAGTCTGGCCAGCGTCGAACCGGGGGTGGGAGCGGTGGCATTCGCCAGTGTGGTGATTCTGACCATGTTGGCAGCACTGACCTTCGACCCACGGTTGATTTGGGATAACACGGAATCGGATGACGACCATGAATGATCTGCCCACCGCCAGGACGCGTCCGGCTTCCAACTGGTCTGCCATCTGGGTATTGCCGCTGATCGCGCTGCTGATCGGCGGCTGGCTGGCCTGGCGGGCCTATAGCGAGGCCGGCATCGAGATCCAGGTGGTCTTCGCCAGCGGTGAGGGCATCGAGGCCGGCAAGACCGAGGTGGTCTACAAGGGCATGTCGATCGGCAAGGTCACCAGCCTCACGCTGGACAAGAGCGACAAGCAGCGTGGGGTGATTGCCACGCTGGAGATGAACAAGGATATCGAGTCCCAGTTGCGCACCGGCACGCGCTTTTGGCTGGTCAAACCAAGCGTGAGCCTGGCCGGGATTACCGGTCTGGAAACCCTGGTGTCCGGTAACTACATCGCCTTCAGCCCGGGTACTGGCGAGCCGGCCTATGACTTCCAGGCTCTGGCCCAGGCACCGCCGCTTTCCGATGAACAGCCCGGCCTGCACCTGACCCTCAAGGCCGAGCGACTGGGCTCGCTCAATCGCGACAGCCCGGTGTTCTTCAAGCAGATCCAGGTTGGCCGAGTGAAGGACTACGAGCTGGCTGCCGATCAGACCTCGGTAGAGGTGAAAGTCTTTATCGAGCCGGCCTATGCCCACCTGGTGCGCAAACACACGCGTTTCTGGAACGCCAGCGGCATCAGTATCGACGCCAACTTCTCGGGCGTGAAGGTTCGCAGCGAGTCGTTGGCCAGCATCGTGGCCGGCGGTATCGCCTTCGCCACACCGGAGCATCGCAAGGACAGCCCGCCTACCGACCCCAGTAAACCCTTCCGTCTCTATGAGGACTTCGACGCTGCCCAGGCCGGCATCAAGGCCGTGGTCAAACTGACTGACTTCGAAGGGCTGCAGGCCGGGCGTACGCCGGTCATGTACAAGGGTATTCAGGCAGGTTTGCTGAAGACCCTCAAGGTCGACCCGGATCTGAAGAGCGCCACCGCCGAGCTGGCCATGGACCCGCTGGCCGAGGACTATTTGGTCGAAGGCAGCCAGTTCTGGGTGGTCAAGCCGTCGATCTCCCTGGCCGGCATCACCGGGCTGGAGGCGTTGGTCAAGGGTAACTACATCGCCATTCGCCCGGGCGAGCTGGGCGGGCCACCACGCCGTGATTTCGTCGCCCGGACCAAGGCGCCACCGCTGGATCTCGGCGCCGAGGGCCTGCACCTGGTGTTGTTCAGCGACACCCTAGGCTCGGTGGATGTCGGCAGCCCGATTCTCTACCGGCAGATGAAGGTCGGCTCGGTACAGAGCTTCCAGCTCGCGCGCGACAACAAGCAGGTGGTGCTCGGCGTGCATATCGAGCCTGAATACGCCAGCCTGGTGAACCGCACCACGCGCTTCTGGAATGTCAGCGGCATCACTCTCAAGGGCGGTTTGTCCGGCATCGAGGTCAAGAGCGAGTCGCTGCAGACGCTGATGTCCGGGGGCATCGCCTTCGAGACCGATGACCTCAAGGCGCCCGCCGATCCCAAACGCGTGCAGCGCTTCAATCTGTACGCTGATCGTGAGGCGTCGATGAAGAGTGGTGACGCCCTGAGCATTCGGGTGGAACGTGGCGACGGCCTCTCGCTAGGCACCGAGATTCGCTACAAGGGCCTGCAGATCGGCAAGATCGAACGGGTCGAGCTGACCGGCGACCTGCAGGCGGTGATGCTGCACGGCCGCATCACCACCGCTGCCCAGCAGGTGTTGCGATCGGGCTCGCGCTTCTGGGTGGTCAAGCCCGAGATCGGCCTGACCGGCGCCGCCAACCTGGATACCCTGATTGGTGGGCAGTACATCGAAGTGCAACCCGCCAGCGGCGGCGGCGGACGGCAAACCGATTTCGTGGCGCTCAAGCAGCCGCCCGAACAGGTGGCCGAGGAGCCGGGCCTGCGTCTGGTGCTCAGTGCTCCGCGTCGCGGCTCGTTGAAGGCCGGTTCACCCGTGACCTATCGAGAAGTGCAGGTCGGCAAGGTCACTCAGTATGAGCTGGGCGCCACGGCTGACCGGGTGCTGATCCATATCCTCATCGAGCCGCGCTATTCCAGCCTGGTGCATACCGGTAGCCGCTTCTGGAGCAGCTCCGGGTTCGGCGTCGACTTCGGCTTGTTCAAAGGCCTTCAGGTGCGTACCGAGTCTGTGGAGACACTGGTCGCCGGTGGCGTGGCCTTCGCGACACCGGAGCCGACCGGCAATGCGGCAGTTCCGGGGCAGACCTTTGCGCTGTTCGACGAGGCGCAGCCGGAGTGGCTGCAGTGGGCGCCGAAAATCAACTTGCCCAAGTGAGTGAAGGCAGCTGCGCGTCGGCCCAGCGGCGTTGAAGGCAGGCTCTAGCTCGCAAGCCTTCACCTACGGTGAAACAAAAAGGCCCGCGTATTCCGCGGGCCTTTTGCGTTACAGGGGCAGGGTCAAGCCGGTTCGACGGCGTCCTGGTCGCTGCTGGCAGGTGTTTCGACCTGCTCGCGGCGTTTGATGTATTTCCAGTCCGCCTCGTCGATGTAGATGCCGTTCGGGCCGCTGCCACCTTCCAAGTCGATGGCCACGGTGGCCGACACCTGGGGTTTTACCGAGGCGAGAATCGGCACGAAGCCCAGTTGCAGGCTGGTTTCGATCAGCGCCTGCTGGTTGCGCTCGTCGATGTCCGCGGCCTCGTCGAGGTAGTAGGGCAGGCGTACCCGGCCGGCCTGGTCGCGGTCCATCAGGTGCAGCAGCAGGTACATGTTGGTCAGCGCCTTGATGGTCATCGTGGTGCCGTTGGAAGCGGCGCCATCGATGTCGGTGTGGATCACCGGCTGGCCGTGCACCTTGGTTATCTCGAAGGCCAGCTCGAACAAGTCCTTGAGGCCCAATTGGTTGCCGTTGGCGGCGACCAGGCGCGACAGGTAATCCTTGGCCTCTTCGTTCTTGACGTCCTGCTCGGCGTTCTGGGTCAGGTCGAACACCGACAGGGTTTCGCCTTCTTCGTACTGGCCGGCGCTGTGGATGATCTGGTCGATATGGCGCAGGGCATCCTTGTTCGGCGCCAGCACGATGCGGAAGCTTTGCAGGTTGGAGACCTGACGCTTGTTGATCTCGCGGTTGAACAGCGCCAGTTGGTGCTCGAGGTTGTCGTAGTCGCTGCGGATGTTGCGCAGGGTACGGGCAATGTCGGTCACTGCCGCACGTCTGGCCTTCGCCAGCGTGAGGGCTTCGTCCTGGCGGTGAGCATAGGCGTTGACCAGCAGTTGCAGGCGGCGCTCCATGTCGTCTTCGCTGTCGAACTTGGCGACACCCTTGAGACGCACCTGGGCGTACAGCGCCTCGATCTGTCCGTCGATGCGCTGCAGGCCCTGCCAGGTGTCCTGGTAGTCGTTGAGCAGCGGCAGCAGGTTGTCCAGCGAGTCGTCGACCGGCTCCATGAACGGTGTGCCGAAGGGCAGGTCGGCGGGCAACAACTGGCGACGGCGCAGGGCGTCTTCCAGGGTGCGCTCCTTGGCTTCCAGGTCGGCGATCTGCCGGCCGATCAGTTGCAGCTTGGCGGAGAGCTGCTGGACGCGCTCGGTGAAGGCGTCGCTGGCACGCTTGAGTTCGTCCTGGGCGGCTTCCAGCTGGGCCAGTTTCTCCAGCTTGTGCGGCTCCTCGGCACTCAGCGTCTGGCTGCGGCGGAAGTCTTCCAGGGCTTTCTGGGCGTCGAGCACGGCCTGATACAGCTGCTCGGCCTGGGCCTTGCTGGCGGCGCGGTCGGCGGCCACCGATTGCTGGGTCTTGAGCTGCTTGTACTCGCGATCGAGGCGATCCTTCTGATCGCGCAAGGCGGCGCGGTCGGCCAGCGCCTGCAGGGCCGGTGGCTCGATGTTCGACAGGTCAATATCCAGGCCGGGCACCTGGAAGCGCTCGCCCTTGAAACCGTCGAGAATGGCTTCCAGGGATTTGACCCACACATCGCCGTCGTCGAGCTGAATGCCTTTTTCGCCCAGGGGCAGGCTGAACAGCTGGCCGTTGAACAGGCGCATCAGGCGGTCGACATCGGCCTGGGAAAACTCTTCGCGCAGACGCGAGTAGCTGTTGTTGTCGGCATGGTCGAGCTGCTGCTTGACCGACTTGAGGCGTTTTTCCAGCTCGCGCAGGCGCTCGTCCAGGTCTTCACTGGAGAACTGACGGGACTGCGCCAGGGCGCCGGCCAGCTCGTCGTGGGCATCCTTGGCGGCCAGCAACTGGGCCTCCAGCACCTTGACGTCGTCGACCAGAGCGAAGCGGTTCTTCAGCACTGCCAGTTCGCCGAGCCAGCGCTGGATCTCGCTGATCTCACGCTCCATGCGCATCAGTTCCTGGGTGCCGCCGCGCTGGTCGTTCTGCAGGCTGTCCTGCTCGCCCCGGTAGTGCTCGGCCTGGATGACCAACTCCTGCTTGCGGGCATCGGCGTAGTCGTGCCAGGTGCCCAGCAGATTGTCGAGCAGTGGCGACAGGCGATGCAGCTTGCCGCGCAGCTGGTCGCGCTGGGTCACGCCCGCGGCCAGGGCTTCAATCTGCGGGCCGGCGGTAACCAGCGCCTGATAGTCCTGCTCCATGCGGCGCACGTCGCGGAAGGCTTCTTCGGTGGCGGCGATGTAGTCGACGCTACCCGAGCGCAGGCTGTGCTCGAAGGCATCGAGGAACAGCTGCTTGAGTTTCGCCGCGGTAATCTCCCTCATATGGAGGAGGTTGATAAACAGCGCGCGGAAGGTCTTCAGGCTCTGCTCGCTGGTCGAGCGCAGCGGGATCAGGGTCAGGTCCAGGGGGATGCTGGTGTGCCCGCCGACCAGCAGGCGACGCAGCTCGTCGGGCTTGAGTTCATAAGCGGTGATGCCGGCCTGGCCGAGGTTCTTGAACAGCTCGCGCTGACGCAGGCAGGTGCCGCCCTGCTGGTAGTGGTCCAGATCCAGCTCGCCCTGGTAGGCGAAGAACTGGTGACCGAAGCCGCCGCCCGGGCCACGACCGGCTACGCCGATCACGTGGGGGCCGTGGGGCAGGGCGACTTCGACGAGGATGTAGCTGGTGTCGGTGGCGAAGTAGAACTTGCGCGACTGCTCCAGGCTGTACTTGCCGAAGCTCATGTCCGACATGCGCGCCAGGATCGGGAACTGCAGGGCGTTGATCGACGCCGACTTGCCGAGGTTATTGGCGCCGTACACCGACAAGGGGTTTTCCAGCGGGAACAGGCCGAGGCTGTAGCCGGCGGTGTTGAGCAGCGCGAAGCGGCGGATGCCGTAGCGTTCCTGGGTCATGCGTCTTGCTCCTGTGCGGCGCGCTCTTCGGCCAGGGCGCGGGCCATGGCCTCTTCTTCGGATTCTTCGGCGTCGTCGAGGGTGATGATCGGGTCGCCACTGTCGTCGTCGATCAGCACCGGGGCCGGCAGCGGCAGGTCGGTGCTGTGCAGGCTGGCGGCCAGGTCGCGGTCGTGCTGCACGGACAGGCAGACGTCGAGGAAGCGGTGCATCGGCGGCAGGAAGCGGTACACGCCATTGCTGTCCTCGGCGAAACCAAGTTGCGTGAGGCGGCGAATGACCTTGTCTTCCAGCTCTTCGTGGGTGGTGACTTCGGCCTGCAGGAACAGGTCGCGGTACTTGTCGAGCAGTGCCGGCAACTCGTCACGGCCGATGGTGCCGCCATCGAGTACGGAGAGCGGATCACGGCCCTGGTCGGCCAGGTGCTCGACCAGGATGAAGGTGAACAGCGCCAGGCGCTGAGCGGTCTTGTTGACCTGGGGCGCAGCCTGTTCCGGCACGAAGTAGTAGAAGCCGCGCGGATCGCACACCAGCTCGAAGCCCAAGGCGCGGAACAGCGCACGATACTGATCCTGCATGCTGGACAGCTGGGCGTAGCACTCGGGTTCGCTGCGCGAGATGTGGTAGCCCTTGAACAGGTCGCGAAACGCGGCCGCGAGCTGGGTCATTTCTTTCAGGTCGATATTCATATGCGGTGCTCGTTGGCAACTGGAGCGGGGAGCAGGGCAACGCCGGCTCTTGCCAGAAATTCGGGATGGTCTGTGGTGGACAGAAAAAGCGTTGTCCACCCTACGTAAAAATCAGCCATTGGGGCGGCCCACCAGGGCATAGGAACTGATGCTGATTTCGTGCTCGCGGGTCAGGTAGGTCTGGCGTTCCAGGCGGTCGCGCTGGAAGCGGCCTTCGCGCGACAGGCGCGAGAACCAGTAGAGCAGCTCATCGGTGGCGCCCTCGGGCTCCTGCTCCAGCAGCCAGGTCATCAGGTCCGGCAGCGGCAGCGACTGTTCGCAGCGGTCGATCATCTCCCGTGCGGTTTTCGGCGCACGCGGGTTGTCACCCTTGCGCTTGCCGCTGGCTTTCGGGAAGTGGTTGGGCTTGGCTTCGAAGCGCGCCAGGGCATAGACGTAGGCTTCGACCTGCGAGGCGCTGCCGAGGAAGTTGCTCTGCGGGCGGGTGAACAGTGGCATGGCCGCCTGCGGTACGGCATCGATGCCTTTCTTGCGGATCACCGACAGGGCCAGCGCCGCACCGCGGGTCACGGCGTTGTGGCGGCGCGCTTCCTCGCGCAGCGGCAGCAGCAGCTCGCGGGCCTTGCGCAGGGTCAGCTGGGCGTGGGTCTGCATTTCCAGGATGCGCGCGTGGGTGCGCAGCAGCAGGTCATCGTCGACCAGCTGGCCAAGGCGCTGCTGTTCGCCGAGCAGCTTGAGCAGCACCTGTTCGACGCGGCGCACGCCTTGCTCGAAGGCGCCATCGGCGGCGACCAGCTGGATCATCGGTTCGACGTATTCGTCCCAGGTGGCCAGTACTTCGGCATACCGTTGGCGCAGGGGAATCTGCCGGTCGCTGGTCTTGGCCCGTTCGGCCACGCCCATCAGCGCCTGCTCGTCGTTGCCCAGCTTCTTCAGTACGTCGCGCACGCGCATGTCGAGCAGGCGCAACTGGCGCGCCAGGTCGTTGCCGTCGCGGATCTCGAAGGCGTCCTGAATGTGGCCGGCCAGGCGCTCGAGGTGGCGCAGGTAGGCTTCGATTTCCAGGCACAGGCCGAGGCGGTGCTCGCGGCGCAGGTAGGACAGAAAGTCGTGAATCTGCGCGTTGAGCTCGAAGCGGTTGGGGCTCTTGGCCACCGGCACCAGGATATCCAGGCGGATCCACTGGTCGAGCAGGGCGGTGACATCCACCGCGGTGCTCTGTGGCGGCAACTGGGCGGTCAGCTGGTTGCGCAGTTCCACCAGGCTCAGGGTGCCGGCGTCGAAGCGTTCGCCGAGCGGCTCGAGCAGGGCCCAGTGCTCGGCGAGGGCGCGCAATACGCGTTTGGGGTCGATCATCGCGGGACGGTCGCTCGCTTGCGAAAAAACGCCGATTGTACGGGAAAGCGAGGGGCGCCTGCATTGTCACGCGGGCGTCATCCGCGTGGGGCATGCTCGGCGTCGAATCACCGGCTCACGGTGCGCAATACGCCATGAAATATCCGTAAATGGACAAAATATGCTCAACGGCCTTTCGAACTGTGGCCGTTGTCGGCACAATTCGCGTCCGCTTTTTTCAGGAGGCTGGCGGGCTCCTGTTGGCCGACCTTTATTACGGACTGCGCAATGATCAAAACGCCGTACTACCTCATCGACAAACAGAAGCTGCTCGGCAACATGGAGAAGATCGCCTACGTGCGTGAACACTCCGGTGCCAAGGCGCTGCTGGCACTCAAGTGTTTTGCCACCTGGTCGGTTTTCGACCTGATGCAGCAGTACATGGACGGCACCACCTCCAGCTCGCTGTACGAGCTCAAGCTCGGCCGTCAGAAGTTCGCTGGCGAAACCCACGCCTACAGCGTGGCCTGGGCCGATGATGAAATCGCCGAGATGCTGGAGAACTGCGACAAGATCATCTTCAACTCCATCGGCCAACTCGAGCGTTTCGCCGAGCAGTCCGAAGGCAAGGTGCGCGGCCTGCGCGTCAACCCGCAGGTGAGCAGCTCCGATTACCTGCTGGCCGATCCGGCACGGCCGTTCAGCCGACTCGGTGAGTGGGACCCGGAGAAGATCGAAGCGGTGATCGATCAGATCTCCGGCTTCATGTTCCACAACAACTGCGAGAACGGCGATTTCGGCCTGTTCGACAAAATGCTTTCGCACATCGAAGAGCGCTTCGGCGATCTGCTGCACAAGGTCGAGTGGGTCAGCCTCGGTGGCGGCATCCACTTCACCGGTGAGGGCTATGCGCTGGACGCCTTCTGCGCGCGCCTCAAGGCGTTCTCCGAGAAGTACGGCGTGCAGGTGTACCTAGAGCCGGGCGAAGCGGCCATCACCGGCAGCGCCTCCCTGGAAGTCACCGTGCTCGACACGCTCTACAACGGCAAGCACCTGGCCGTGGTCGACAGCTCCATCGAAGCACACATGCTCGACCTGCTGATCTACCGCCTCAACGCCAAGCTGGCGCCCAGCGAGGGTGAACACACCTACATGGTGTGCGGCAAATCCTGCCTGGCCGGGGATATCTTCGGCGAGTACCAGTTCGCCAAGCCGCTGCAGATCGGCGATCGCCTGTCGTTCGTCGACGCAGCCGGTTACACCATGGTCAAGAAGAACTGGTTCAACGGCCTGAAAATGCCTGCCATCGTGGTCAAGCAGCTCGACGGCAGCGTCGAGGTGGTACGTGAATTCGGCTTCGACGATTACCTGTCGAGCCTGTCGTAATACCGCAGCACCTTTCTCAACGAGCGCAGTACCCTGGAGGTGAAACAATTGAAGAAGAACGTTCTTATCATTGGTGCAGGAGGTGTCGCCAAGGTGGTGGCCCACAAGTGCGCGCAGCACAACGACGAACTCGGTCGTATTGCCATCGCGTCACGGAACATCTCCAAATGCCAGGCCATCATCGATAGCGTCAAGGCCAAGGGTAGCCTCAAGGTTCCCGCCGACATCCAGGCCTTCTCGCTCAATGCATTGGATATCGAGGCGACCAAGGCGCTGATCCGCGAGACCGAATCGCAGATCGTCATCAACGTCGGTTCCGCCTTCCTCAACATGTCGGTGCTGCGTGCCTGCATCGATACCGGCGTGGCCTATCTGGACACCGCCATTCACGAAGAACCGGGCAAGATCTGCGAAACCCCGCCCTGGTATGGCAACTACGAGTGGAAACACCTCGAGGAATGCCAGCAGAAGAACATCACGGCCATTCTCGGCGTCGGTTTCGACCCTGGTGTGGTCAACGCCTATGCGGCCCTGGCCCAGCAACAGCATTTCGACAAGATCGAGTCGATCGATATCCTCGACGTCAATGCCGGCAGCCATGGCAAGTATTTCGCGACCAATTTCGATCCGGAAATCAATTTCCGTGAGTTCACCGGGCAGGTGTACAGCTGGCAGAACAGCCAGTGGACGACCAACCGCATGTTCGAGGTCAAACGCACCGAAGACCTGCCGGTGGTGGGCTCGCAGAACCTGTACCTGACCGGCCACGATGAAGTGCACTCGATCTCCAAGAACCTGGACGTGCCCAACGTGCGTTTCTGGATGAGCTTCGGCGAGCACTACATCAACGTGTTCACCGTGCTCAACAACCTCGGCCTGCTCAGCGAGCAGCCGGTAACCACGGCAGAAGGTCTGCAAGTGGTGCCGCTGAAGGTGGTCAAGGCCGTGCTGCCGGATCCGGCTTCCCTGGCGCCTGGCTACACCGGCAAGACCTGCATCGGTGACCTGGTCAAAGGCACCAAGGATGGCAAGGCCCGCGAAGTGTTCATCTACAACGTGGCCGACCACGAAGAAGCCTTCGCCGAGACCGACAGCCAGGGCATCTCCTACACCGCTGGCGTACCGCCGGTAGCCGCTGCGCTGCTGGTGGCCCGCGGCGAGTGGGACGCCAAGCGCATGGTCAACGTCGAAGAGTTGCCGGCCGAGCCATTCCTCAAGGCGCTGGACGTGATGGGCCTGCCGACTCGGATCAAAGACGAGCACGGTGATCGTCCCTGGGATCAGTCGCTGTAAGACTGGCCTGCGCGGTCGCTGCATGAAAAAAGGATCGCCTCGGCGATCCTTTTTCGTTTCCAGGTGCTGCGTTTAAACGCTGAAGCGACCAACCAGTCGACTGAGGTCAGCGGCCAGGCGCGACAGCTCGTGGCTCGAGGCGCTGGTTTGATGGGCACCGGTGGCTGACTGCACCGACAGATCACGAATGTTCACCAGGTTGCGGTCCACTTCGCGGGCTACCTGCGCCTGCTCTTCGGCCGCGCTGGCGATCACCAGGTTACGCTCGTACATTTCACTGATGCCGCTGGTGATCTCGCCCAGTGCGGTGCCCGCGCTCTGGGCCAGCTCGCGGGTTTCGCGCGCACGGCCGTTGCTGGCTTGCATGGAGGCCAGCGCCTGGCTGGCGCCGGTGCGCATGCCGGAGACCATCTGCTCGATTTCCTGTGTCGAGTTCTGGGTGCGGTGGGCCAGTGCCCGCACCTCGTCGGCCACCACGGCGAAGCCGCGTCCCGATTCGCCTGCCCGCGCCGCCTCGATGGCGGCGTTGAGGGCCAGCAGGTTGGTTTGCTCGGCAATCGCACGAATCACGTCCAGTACCTTGCCGATTTCCTGGGACTGCTCGGCCACGCGCTGTACCAGCGTCGAGGTACTTTCCACCTCGCCGGATAGATCGCTGATCGCCGCGATGGTTTCTGCAACCCGGCTCTGACCCAGTTGGGCGCAGTGGTTGGCAGCCTTGGAAGCCTCCGAGGTGGACACCGCGTTGCGCGCCACTTCATCGACGGCAGCGCTCATTTCGTTGACGGCGGTAGCGGCCTGCTCGATCTCGTCGTTCTGCCTTTGCAGACCGCGACCGGCTTCGTCGGTCACTGCGTTCAACTCTTCGGCCGCGGCGGCGAGTTGCGTCGAGGAGCCGGAAATCTCCGCCAGGGTTTCGCGCAGGCGACCCTGCATCTGCGCCAGCGAGGCTTGCAACTGGCTGACTTCGTCGCGCCCTTGGACCTGAATGACTTTGGTCAGGTCACCGTTGGCCACGTGCTGGGCCGCCTCCACGGCGTGCTTCAGCGGCGCGACGATGCTGCGCGTCAGTAGCCAGGCCAGCAGCACGGTGATCAGCGCGGCGAGCAGAATCACGGTGATGACGACCAGTCGGGAGCTGGCGTATTCATCCGCCGACACCGTTCCCTCCTGAGCGATGCCCTTGTTGTAGATCTCGCCGAGCTCGGCGAGCTGCGCGCCGGTGCCATCCACCACCGGCTTCATGTCGACCAGCAGCAGCTTGTTGAGCGCATCGCGCTCGCCCTGGCGTGCCAGCACGAAGGAGTCGGCCATGCCGCGCTGGTAAGCGGCGAAGTCCTTGCGGAACTGGTCATAGACGCGCTGCTCGTCCGGCGTGTCCACGAAAGCCTCGAAGGCGCGGATGTTCTGTTCCAGCACCTTGTTGCGCGCTTCGTACTGGCCCACATAGGTGTCGACGTTGGCAGGGTCGGGGTCCAGCGCCACGCGCAGGGAAATGGTACGAATGCGCAGCATGTTTTCGCGAATCGATCCGATGGCCTGGATGCTTGGCACCCAGTCGGTTTCGATGGTGGTGGCGCGGTCGCGAATGCTCGACATGGTGGCGAGCGAGAAGATGCCAAGGAAGGCCACCATCAAGGCGATCAAAGCGAATCCGAAGGCAGCGCGTGGGGCGATGTTCCAGTTGCGTAGCAGCATAGGGACCTCTGGGGTCTGGCAGGTATTGTTGTTGTCCACGGGGCTATCGGCTGCCGGGGATGGTGTTTCGGGCATTCTTGCAAAAAATCCCTGGCTGGTCATAGGATGTCTGATCACAATAATCACAAGCGGGCCTCCCATGTTCAAACCATTCGCTGTTGCTGCACTGGCGTCCTGCCTGGCCACTACGGCCCAGGCTGCTGTTTCCTTCGCCTATATCTCCAGCCCGAACGATGGCCTGATTTCCCAGTACCGCCTGGACGACAGCACGGGCGGCATTGCGCTGGTTGAGCAGACCCAGGCCGGCGACAAGGTCAACCCCATGGCGCTCTCGCCCGATGGCTCGCTGCTGTTCGCGGCCCAGCGGGTTGCGCCGTTCAAGGTCATCACCTACCGGATCGATGCGGGCACCGGGCGCCTGGAACGCCTGGGCCAGGCACCGCTGGCCGACAGCATGGCGTACCTGGCTACCGACCGTAGCGGGCGTTTCCTGCTGGCCGCTTCCTACGGTGGCGCCTTGCTCAGCGTCCAGGCCATCGACAAGGATGGCCAGGTCTCGGACAAACCCCAGGTCTACAAGACCGGCCCGTTCGCTCACTCGATCCGCACCGATCCGAGCGACCGTTTCGTGTATGCCGGCAACCTGGGCGTCGACAAGGTGTTGCAGTTCAGCCAGGACAAGCAGAGCGGCGCGCTGACCCCCATTGGCGAAGGTTTCGCCGCCACGGCGGCCGAGACCGGCCCGCGGCACATCACGTTCTCGCCCAATGGCAAGTTCCTCTACGTGGTGGGCGAGCTGAGTGGCACCGTCACCGGCTATG
This sequence comes from Pseudomonas sp. URMO17WK12:I2, assembly GCF_003253735.1. Classification (GTDB taxonomy): domain Bacteria; phylum Pseudomonadota; class Gammaproteobacteria; order Pseudomonadales; family Pseudomonadaceae; genus Aquipseudomonas. Next base: position 14,280 of record NZ_QKYW01000008.1, read on the forward strand.
CCATCGATGAGCGGACCGGTGCCCTCAAGCAGGTGAGCGAGGCCAGCGGCATTCCCGAATCGCTGGGGCTGGCCCCTGGCGAAGCGCGCAGCGCCGCCAACAATGACCTCAAGGACGACCCCACGCCGCGCATCTGGGCGGCGGATATTCGCCTGTCGCCCGATGGCTCGTTGCTGTACATCACCGAGCGCACCACCAGTTCGGTATCGGCGTTCAAGGTCGATGCGAAGGACGGCAGCCTGCAGCTTCTCGGCAACTACCCGGTGCAGGAAAAGCAGCCGCGCAACATCGCCTTTTTCCCCAACGGCAAGTGGTTGCTGGTCACTGGCGAGAAGAGTCAGACCGTGGGCAGCTATCGGATTGGCGACAGGGGCAGCCTCGAACGGGTGGGCGAGGCAAAATCGGGGGATGGCGCGCTGTGGATCGAGATCCTTGCGATCAAACCCTGAGCGCGGTGCCTGACGCCCATGAAAAAGGATCGCCTCGGCGATCCTTTTGCGTTCACGGCACCGAGGTCAGACGGTGACCACGCCCAGGAGCACCGCCGCGGCCAGCATCACCAGGCTGATACCCCAGGCCCACAGCACGGTGTAGCGAATATGCCTGTACAGCTCGACGCCGGCCAGGCCGATGGCCAGGTACACGCTTGGCACTACCGGACTGACGCCGAATCCGGTGTTCTCGCCGATCAGCATGGCGTTGGCCACCGACGCCGGGTCGACACCGGCGGCCACGGCCACGTCGCGGATCACCGGCAGCAGGGCGAAGTAGTAGGCATCCGGCGAGAACAGCATGCCCAGCGGTACGCCGAAGGCGCCGATGATCACGTGCAGCCAGTTGGCCGAGCCCGCGGGCAGGATGTCGATCATCCAGCGGGCCATGCCTTCGGACATGCCGGCGCCCGACAGCACGCCCAGCAGGATGCCGGCGGCAAGCATCACCAGGGCCATCTGCATGGCGTCGCTGGCGTGGCGCAGCACCGCCTTGTTCTGCTGTTCCAGGCTCGGGTAGTTGAGCACCAGGGCCACGCCGAGGCCGACCATGAAGCAGGCGAACAGCGGAAACGCGCCGGTGAACAGGCAGACGAGGATGATCACCGTCAGCGCCAGATTGGCCCAGTAGCGCCACGTCCGTGGGCTGAGCAGGTGCTCGGTATCGGCCACCGGTGTGTCGTCAGCGTCAGGTTGGCCGAGCAGGGCACCGTTGCCGGCAAGCTGGCGTTGCGCGCGCAGGCCGAGAAATACCGCCAGGCCCATGACCAGCGCCAGGCCGACCACCTGGATGGGAATCAGCGAAATCCACAGTTGCGAGGCCTCGATCCCGGTCACCGCCGAGGCGCGTGCGGTGGTACCGCCCCAGGGCACCATGTTCATCACCCCGGCGCTGAGCACCACCAGGCACAGCAGCATTTCGCGGCGCATGCCCAGGCGCAGGTACAGCGGCAGCAGCGCGGGGATCACCAGCAGAAAGGTCGCCGCACCAATGCCGTCCAGATGGGTGACAGCGGTCACCGCCACGGTGACCATCGCTACCGCCAAGGGGCGGCCGCGGGTGCTCTTGAGCAGGAAGTTCACCAGCGGGGCGAACAGGCCGCGCTCGCGCATCACGCCGAAGTACAGGATGGCGAAGATGAACAGCGTGGCAGTCGGTGCGACCGCCTTGAGGCCTTCGGTGATGAACTTGCCGATTTCGCCGAGGCCGAAGCCGGCCATCACGCACGCGATCACCGGCAGGGTGACGAAGGCTACCAGTGGGGTGATGCGGCGCATCAGAATCAGGGTGACGATGGTGAGCATCAGGGTGAAGCCGAGGGCGGTGATCATGACGATCTCTCCGGTTTTATTATTGTTTGGAGTCGCAGGTCTGGCGTTGAGTGAGTTCAGGAGGGCTCAGGCAACCTCAGGTCGAGCAGCGCATAGCTCAGGCTCTTGCCGTGGCGGTCGATGCCGGGGCTGGCATTCACACCACCTTCCAGGGCGTTTTCCACCACGAAGTTGAGGCCGCCCAGGTTCGGCAGCTCATATCGGCGCACGCTGCCGATGCGGCGGTGGGCCAGGCAGCCCGCCACACGCTCGACGGTCAGCTCGCTGGCCAGCCAGGCGTAGTGCGCCGGGTCGTAGGCGAACACCGCCACGCTGAGGATGTTGCCCTTGTCGCCGGCACGGGCGTGGGCGTAGTCGCATAGCAATACGGGGTCGCTCATCAGCACCACTCCACCTGTTGCTGCACCGCGGTGCGTGGGATGAAGAAACTCGCCGTGCCCAGGGACTCGGCAAGATGCCGGCGCACACCGCCGCCGCCCGCCGGGCCGTTGGTGTAGAGCGATTCGGCGTCGAGCAGCAGGTTTTCCAGTAGCGCCTTGTCGGCGGCGACGAAGCTGATGCGCAGGCGCACATCCTGCGGGTCCCGTGCGTCGGCGAGGCGTTGCTGCAGCCATTCGCCGCGGGCGTCGTTGAACAGGCTGGCGACGCCGATCAGGTCGATCCACGGAGTGAGCTGCGGCGCCAGGCGGGCGCAGCGTTGCAGCAGAACGTCACGGGCGAGTACGGCACGGGCGAGGGCGCCGGGCCCCGCGTAAGAGATTTCCGCCTCGGCGAACCAGTTGCCGCGCAGACCGACCAGGCCCTTGAGCTCGGTCGGGCGCTGATGACCACGGATGCCTTCGATCTCCACCAGGTCTGGGCCGACCTGGCGAACCCGCGCGTTGCTCAGGTCCAGAGTCACGTCGGGCGTCAGGTAGGCGGCTGGATCGTGGACCTCATAGAGCAATTGTTCCTTGACCGTGCGCTCGGTGACGCAGCCGCCAGTGCCGGCGGCCTTGCCGATGGTCACCCGGCCATCGGCCTCGACAGTGGCGATCGGGCAGCCGACATTGGCCAGGTCCGGCACATCCTTGAGGCCCGGGTGGGCGAAGTAGCCACCGCTGACCTGGGTGCAGCACTCGAGCAGGTGGCCAACGGCGGTGGCCAGGGCGATACGATCCCAGTCCTCGGCTTGCCAGCCAAAGGCGTGACGCAGCGGGCCGACTGCCAGGCTGGGGTCGGCCACACGGCCGCAGAGGACGATATCGGCGCCTTCATCCAGCGCCTGAGCAATGCCCTCGGCGCCGGTGTACACGTTGACCGAGACAATCTCGCCATCCAGTGCCTTGGGCAGCCAGCGTTGCAGGACCTCGCCCGAGTCGAGCAGGTCATCACCCACTACGCAGGCGATGCGCGCCGCTGCGAATGGGCCTGCCTGCAGCTGTTTGCGCAAACGCCGGGCGGCAGCGCCGGGATTGGCCGCGCCACCGTTGGTGATGATCGGGATGCCGGCATCCAGGCAGATATCCAGCACGGGTTCGAGAAAGTCGAACAGCCGGCTGGCATAGCCGCTTTCGGCGTCGGCCAGGCGGCGCAGTTGCGCCTCGGCGAGGGTGCGCTCGGCGAGCAGTTCGAAGAACAGGAAGCGGCGGCCGTCGCGGGCGGCGAGGTCGTTGGCCAGTGCCAGGGCGGCATCGGGCCGATCATTGGCGAAGCCTGCCCCGCAACCGATATGGACTGTTGTCATCGTTATGATCCAGGTCGAGGTCTGCTGCGAGCGTGCCGTGTCTGGATTTAGTTGTGAATTCGAAATGTGATATCAATTGATAAATTGATTTTATAAAAACCTCATCATGGATATCAGCTTTCGCCAGCTTCAGGCGTTCGTGCTCATCGCCGAGCAGCGCAGCTTCAGCCGCGCCGCCGAGCAGATTCACCTCTCGCAACCGGCACTCAGTTACAGCCTGCGCAAGCTGGAAGAGGCGCTGGGCCTGTCGTTGTTCGCGCGCAACACCCGCAGCGTCGAGCTGACCGAGGCCGGGGTGCGCTTTCTGGAGCAGGCCCGGCGTCTGCTGCGCGACATGCATAACGCGGTGCATGACGCCCACGAGCAGTTGCACCTGCAGAGTGGCTCGCTGCGCATTGGCGTGTTGCCATCGGTGGCCATCGAGCCGTTGCCGCGGGTACTGGTCGATTATCGGCAGCGCTATCCGGGTATCGACATCAGCCTGCGTGACGGCCGCGCCGGGGAGATCCGCCAGTGGGTCGGCAACGCCGAAGTGGACTTCGCCATCACCTCGGTAGCGGATGAACCCGGCGTGCTGGATTTCCAGCCGCTCTACGATGACAGCCTGGTATTGCTGGTGCGCGGCCTGGGCGGGTTGCGTGGCAAGAAGCTGCTCGCTGCCCTGCAGCACCTCGATTACGTGGCCACCACCCGCGATACCAGCCTGCGCAGCATGGCTGACCAGACCCTGGAACGCATGGGCCTGCGACCTGAGCCCGCATTCGAGGTCGCTTACATGAGCAGCGCTGCTGCACTGGCGCGGGCGGGACTGGGCTATGCACTGCTGCCGGCGAGCGTGGCGGACACCTTCAATGGTGACGGCAGCCTGTCCGTGCACCCGCTGCCGATGGCGCCTGCCCGTGGCATTGGCGTGCTGCAGCGCAAACCCTGCTACCTGAGCCCGCCGGCCCAGGCCTTTGTCAGCATGCTGAAGCAGCATGCCGATGCCATTGGCCTCTAGCCACTACTGACGTTTGGGGCTACCCGTGGCAGGCGATTCACGCGACAATCAGCGCCCTCGAAAATCGATGTGCCGGGTACCTGACGTTTGAACACCGAGCTACGCCGCCGCGCCTACCTGGATGCCATGCAAGTGGCCAGCTGGCTGCCGCGCGTCGAACTGCCCTTCGCGGCGCCGTCGCGACCCGAGCTGCTGGTTGCCTTCGAACCGGAAGCCGAGGTCGTCGCGCCACCAGCGGTACAGGCGAAGGTCAGCGCGCCTGCTGCGGCACCTGCCGCCAGCGCCGTGGTCGCCCGCGAGCGACCCCGTATCGAAGTGCCCAAGCCCGGCACCGCAAGCAAGGCCAGCGAGCCTGTGGCCGAACAGACCAGCGCAGCGCCGGCCCCGCGTGAGCGACCGATGCCACCACCACGGTTCGCCCTGCAATTGCTGCGCGCCGGTAGCTGCGCGCTGTTGGTCGAGCTGCCGACCGGTGAGCCGTTTCAGAGTCGTGACCCGGCCTACCTGCTGCTCAAGGATCTGCTGCGCGCCGCCGGCCTGCCGGATGCCCCGCAGATCATCGGTGAGCCGGTACGCTGGCCGCTACTGGTACGCGGCAATATGGACCAAGGCCCCCAGGCAGCGCTGGATTTCGTGCAGAGCTTCATCGGCGCACGCCTGGAGGAGCAGGAGCCCTGTGCCTGCCTGTGGCTGATCGGCTTGCCGGCCATCCGCTTCGCCGGCGACGCGGATGCCGAGGCCTACAACCGCGAGTTGCAGGTCGAAGAGCTGGGCGCCGCCTGGGCGCTGCCCGGCCTCGAGCTGCTGATGGACGAGCCAGAGCGTAAACGCGAGCTCTGGCAGGCCATGCAACGGGTGCGGCGGCGCTGGCTGGAGGCATCGGCATGAGTGACGCGATCACGTTCCGCCGGGCCACCGAGGCGGATATCGATGCGGTGCTGAAAATCGAATACGCCGCCTTCAGTCATCCGTGGACGCGCGGCATCTTTCTCGACAGCCTGAAATCCTACGAAGTCTGGCTGATGTTCGAAGGCAGCCAGCAGGTCGGCCACGGGGTGATCAACGTGATCATCGATGAAGCCCATCTGCTCAACATTACCGTCAAGCCGGAAAGCCAGGGCCGCGGCCTGGGCCTGCGCTTGCTCGAGCACCTCATGGAGCGTGCCGCGCAGCTCAAGGCCGGGGAGTGCTTTCTCGAAGTACGCTCCAGCAATCAGGCGGCCTATCGCCTATACGAGCGTTATGGGTTCAACGAGATTGGCCGCAGGCGTGATTACTACCCAGCACCCGGCGGCCGTGAAGATGCGCTGGTGATGGCCTGCACGCTGGTGGAGTGAACTAGCGGCGTGCCCAGCGCCGTTCGCGGCGTTCTTCCTCGACCTGGCTCAGGTCGTATTTATCCAGAAACTCTTCAGGCTGCGCAGCCTGTTCGGTTGGCGACTCATCGGTCGCGCTGGCTGGTTTCTGCGCAGCACCCTTTACCGGTTTGCGCGGTGTCAGCGGCTCCACCACATCACGCAGAATGGGCGGTTCGGCCGGTTGGCGGCGGTCAGGTGGCTGCTTGTCAGTCATGACGAACTCCAGATCGGTCATTGGCTCTACGCAATGGACGGCCCCAAGCCCTGAAGATTCAGCGTTTCGGTCTTCAACCAGCAAACCCTTAGGGTTGTTCGGGATAGAAATCGCCTTGTCAAAAAGCCCGGTGCATCCGTATGGTGCGCATCGACCTTTCTCGGGAGCCGCCGCCGTGAGCGATCTCAAGCACCTGTTCGACAACAATGAACGCTGGGCCGAAAGCATTACCCAGAACGACCCGGACTTCTTCCCGCGCCTGGCGCGCCAGCAGACGCCCGAGTACCTGTGGATCGGCTGCTCGGATGCCCGTGTGCCGGCCAACGACATCGTCGGCCTGCTGCCCGGCGAGCTGTTCGTGCACCGCAATGTGGCCAATGTGGTGCTGCACACCGACCTCAATTGCCTGTCGGTAATCCAGTACGCGGTCGACGTGCTCAAGGTCAAACATATCCTGGTCACCGGCCACTACGGCTGCGGTGGCGTGCGTGCGGCCATGCACGATGCACAGTTCGGCCTGATCGATGGCTGGCTGCGCAATATTCGCGACCTCTACTACGAACAGCATGCACAACTGGCTGCGCTGGCGGACGAGGAGGCGCGGGTCGATCGCCTCTGCGAGCTGAACGTGATGAAGCAGGTGGGCAACGTCAGCCGCACCAGCATCGTTCAGAACGCCTGGCACCGCGGCCAGCCGTTGTCGGTACATGGCTGCATCTACGGGCTCAAGGATGGCCGCTGGAAGGACCTCGACGTCACCGTCACGCGTGCCGAGCAACTGCCCGAGCAGTACCGTCTGCGCCCGCCGCAGGCATGAGTATGGGTAAGCCTTCGCGCCAGCTGGCGATTGCCGGTGTGCTGGTGGCGGTGTTGTGCTGGGCGGGCAATGCCCTGGTGGCCCGTGCCTTCGCCGGTGAGATTCCGCCTTTCGCCCTGGCCTTCTGGCGCTGGAGCTTGGCGCTGATCCTGATAGCGCCGTTCGTGGCATTGCCGCTGTGGCGGCATCGTGCCGCGCTGCGCCATGCCGGCTGGCGCCTGGTGGTGATCGCCGCATTCGGCATCGCCGGCTACAACACCTTTCTGTACAGCGCGGCGCAAACCACGGCGGCGATCAACATCACCCTGGTCAACACCTGCATCCCGTTGATGACGTTCATCTTCGCCGGCCTGCTGCTCGGGGCCTGGCCGGCGCGGCGCGCCTGGTGGGGCATGGCACTGGCGGTGGTCGGCTTGCTGGTGCTGATCTGTCGTGGCGACTGGCAGACCCTGGCGGGCATGGCGTTCAATCGCGGCGACCTGATCATGCTGCTGGCAGTGCTCGACTGGGCGCTCTACACCGTGCTGCTCAGGCGTTGGTCAGCTTACCTGGCACCGATTCCGCCACTGGCGCTGTTGGGCATGTTCATGCTGCTGGGCGTGCCGATGATCCTGCCGCTGTATCTCTATGAGCTTTCCACTGGCGCGCAGCTGCTGGCGACGCCGGCCAACCTGGCGGCCATCGCCTACACCGCGGTGTTCGCCTCGCTGGTCGCTTACCTGGGCTGGAACAACGGCGTGAAGGTACTCGGCGCCTCGACCGCAGCGATGGGTAACTACCTGATGCCGGTGTTCACCGCGATCCTGGGCTGGATTCTGCTCGGCGAGGCGCTGCAGCTGTTCCACTGGTTCGGGGGTGCGCTGATCTTCGCCGGCCTGCTGCTGGCCACCCTGCCAAGCCGTTCGCAACGCGCAGCGCGCTGACGCGATACAGCCCGTCGTTCCCCGTGCCCGCATGACCTGCAAACACGTCTTTGCGGCCATGCCCACGGGCGATGTAGGGCTAATTTCGCCTGCCGGAAAACTTTACCGGACCCATGACGGTCTATGCCGTTGGCTGGCGGCTTCGGTGAACCGATGACGCCATAACGGGCACGTAGGCAATTCAGTTGCTAGGTTTATGCCGTCTGCAGAAGGATAAGTTGTGAGTTAATGGATTACTCGCACGTCTCTCCAACTCGAAAAACTGCAACCGTGCACAGGCTGACGGCCTTCTATCCGTCACTTCGTGGTGCCTGCTGGCGCGTCACGTTGCTGGTGATGTTGCTCGTCGGATTGAGCGGCTGCATACGCAATCAGGCCAATGGCGCCTTTGCCAGCAACAGCATGGCGGCGAGCCCTGGCGAGTTGTTCCAGACCCACTCTGATCGCATGGCCACCATCGGCATGCGCAGCAACCTCAACAGCCTCTATCGGCTGATGGACAAGCTCTACCAGCGCAACCCGCGCGAGTGGCGCAAGACCGGCCTGGCCAATCGCGAAGTGGCGCTACAGGCGGTGCAGCAGGCGATCGAGCAGGGCAGGCCACCGCCGGCGCTGGCTGGCCGGCAGGACATCGTCGCCCTCAGCTATGCGCTGAGCCCGGAGTTTCAGGGTGATCGGGTCGGCGCCTTCATCTATGCCATCGGCAGCATGCTGATCACCGCCCATGGTGGGCGCACCCAGTTCTACATCACCGACACCATCGATGCGCAGTTCGTGCACAACGCGGCACGCAACATCGAGAAGGCCACCTGGCTGCTGGCTACGCGGCGCGACGCCCAGGGCAACTCGCTGCTGCTATCCAACGAGTTGTCCGAGAACGGGCGCAACCTGAGTTTCGCCGTGGAGTTCGGCAAGATCGTCGCCCGCCTGGATTACCTGAGTGATGTGCTCGACGAGCGCTACCGGCGTATCGGCGTGAACTACGCCCACAGCCTGCTGTTTCTGAACTTCCTGCCGGTGCAGTAGCAGGCGCCCGCTCGCATGATCCGTAGGAGGGGCTTTAGCCCCGAGCTCTTTGCGCCCTGATAAAGCGCGGGGCTAAAGCGGATCGCCGCCCGGTCCCTCCTACATGCTCACCGACCGCTTGTGCCTTGTCACAGCCTCTTCGATGTCGCCTAAAAAGACCGTGAACAGGCTCTTACACCTTGCGGACGAACTCGGACTTGAGCTTCATCGCGCCGATACCATCGATCTTGCAATCGATGTCGTGGTCGCCGTTGACCAGGCGAATGCCCTTGACCTTGGTGCCGACCTTGACCACCAGCGAGGAGCCCTTGACCTTGAGATCCTTGATCACGGTGATGGTGTCGCCGTCCTGCAGCACGTTACCGACCGAGTCCTTGATCACCTTGGCGTCGTCGCCGGCCGCCTCGCTGGCGGTGGCCGACCATTCGTGGGCGCATTCCGGGCAGACCAGTTGGGTGCCGTCTTCGTAGGTGTATTCGGAGTTGCAGGCAGGGCAGGGTGGCAGCGTGCTCACGGGGTATCCTTCTGAGGCCGTGGATAAAAAGGCCGCAGATTATATAGGGTTTTACCCGCCGCCGGGTATCGGCGTCAGGCGTCCGGCAGCAATGCCTCGGCCTCGATCTCGATCAGCCACTCAGGCTCCGACAACCCGGTGACCACCACCCAGGAGGTGGCCGGCGGTTGCGCGGGAAAGAAGCTGCGCAGGGCATCGACGATATGCGCCTGCTCGTCACGGGCCTGGGCGGCGATGTAGATGCGCAGCATCAGCACGTGCTGCAGGCTGCCGCCGGCAGCGTCGAGAATCCTGCGTACGTTGTGCAGTGCGGCGTGGGTCTGGCTGGCCAGGTCATCGCCGACCAGCCGTTCGTGCTCGTCCACGCCGACTTGCCCGGAGAGGTGAATGCGCCGCCCGCCCTGGCTGATCACCGCCTGGCTGAATCCGTACTGCTGGGTGTCGAAGACCGAGTCGGGGTTGAGTGTGTGCCTGTGCATCGATGCGTCCTTGATCAGAAACAGCCAGGCAGTCTAGCGTTGCGCCTGTGCTGATCCAGCCCGAGACTGTTGCCAGTTGTGCAGGGCGGGTGCGGATAACCCGAACTCATGGCGGCTTCGCTGCCTCCAAACGAAAGTGGTGGTTCGGCTGGCGCCGAACGCTGCATCTGCCGATGAGTCCTGGGCTGCCTGTCAACGGCCCGCCATAGCCAGTGGAGGCGCTATGTTTTTTCCCCAGTTGCCGGGTGTCAGCCTGTTCCAGGTGATGAAGAAGACGGTTACCGACTTCATCGAGGACGAGCTGCCCACCTACGCCTCGGCCCTGGCGTTCCAGATGTTCTTCTCGCTGTTCCCGTTCCTGCTGTTTCTGGTCGCGCTGATCAGCCTGCTCGACATGCAGCCGTTCTTCGACTGGCTGCGCCAGCAGGCCGAGCTGCTGCTGCCGTTATCCACGGTGGAGCTGGTCAACCCGGTGATCGACCAGTTGCAGACGCAGAAAGCCGGGCTGTTCTCGATCGGTATCGTGGTGGCGCTGTGGACGGCGTCGTCGGCGGTGCGCTCGACCATGGATGCGATGAACAAAGCCTACGGTGTGAAGGAGGGGCGCAAGCCCTGGAAGCGCATTCCCCTGTCGTTGCTGTACACCATTGGCATCGCCGCGGCGCTGCTGACTGCCGCCGCGTTGATGGTGCTCGGCCCGCAGGTGATGAACTGGCTGGCGCACCAGATCGGCATCGAGCAGGTGGTGGTCACCCTGTGGACCTGGTTGCGCCTGCCGGTGGCGGTATTTCTGCTGATGATCGTGGTGGCGGTGGTCTACTACGTGGCGCCGGATGTGGAGCAGCGTTTCCGCTTCATTACCCCGGGCTCGGTACTGGCAGTGGTGGTGTGGATTGCCGCCTCGGTGGGCTTCGCCTATTACGCGCAGAACTTCGCCAACTACAACGCCACCTACGGCAGCATCGGCGCGATCATCATTTTCCTGCTGTACCTGCACATCTCCTGTGCGGTGCTGCTGTTTGGCGCCGAGCTCAATGCCGTTATCGAGCATTTCTCGCAGGAGGGCAAAGAGCCCGGCGACAAGGAAATCCTCCCGGAAAACGAGCCCTCTACCTGACCGCGGGCTGCGTCGGTGGCCAGGTCAACTGGCCGCTGTCACTGAAGCGCTGGGTGCCGAACAGGCCCCCAGCGAACTTGCCGCGCAGCTGGTAGGGCAGGCTCTGGCCGGGCTGGTGAGTGCTGGCCCCCCAGGCCTGGCGAAGCACCGAATAGGCCGAGATGGTCACCGGCACGCTGATCACCTTTTCGCCAAAGCGCGGCACCTGGCCGCGCTGATCGCTGACCCCGCGGGCCAGCGGCTGGTCGTTGATATCCAGCGCAAGGGCGATGCCATTGAAGTCGATGGCGTTTTCATTGGGATTCTGCACCCGCAGCTTCACCGCAAAGCGCGCCTCGAGCCCCTCTGATGGCAGCGGCTCCAGGCCGACCAGATCGATATGCAGCGGATCACGCGAGGACCAGGACGCGCAGCCGGCCAGTGTGGCCATCAGCAGCAGGACACTCAAATGGCGCAGTGTGGGGCGCATGGCAATTCTCCGGCATCGATCATCGTGCAGTTGTGACCGCAACAAGTGAGGTTCGGCTCAGGCGCTCGCTCGCTGCCTGGCGGTCAGCACCAGCGCGATGCCGCCCAGCACGGCCAGTGAACTCAAGCCCAGGCGCAGGCTCAGTGATTCACCCAGCAGCAGGCCGCCAGCCAGCGCGGTGATGATCGGCACGCTCAGTTGCACGGTGGCGGCCTGAATGGCTTTCAGCTGGGTGATGGCCGTGTACCAGATGGCGTAGCCCAACCCCGAGGCCAGCGCCCCCGATGCCAGGGCGTAGAGCACGCCATTCAGGTCCCAGCTCGTGCGGTGCAAAAGCACCATGCTCAGCAGCAGCGCCATGGGTACGCTGCGCACGAAGTTGCCGGTGGTTGCCGCCAGGGCATCGCCGGCGCTGCGGCCCAGCAACGAATAGACGCCCCAGGCAATGCCGGCGATCAGCATCAGCAGCGAGCCGGCCAGGGGCGGCGCGCTGGCGCCGGGAAGCAACAGGGCCAGCAACCCTGCGAAGGCCAGCAGCAAGCCGGCCAGGCTCATCGGCTCCGGTCGCTCGCCCTGTCGCCAGCCCCACAACAGCATGCTGATCTGCACGGCGCCGAACAGCAGCAAAGCGCCAACACCTGCATCGAGGTTTACATAAGCGAAGGAAAATGCGGCGGCATAGATGAACAGTGCTGCCGCACCGCTCCAGCTGCCGGCCGAGGTCGTCGAGCCAGTGCGCAGGCGCAACAGCAACGCCAGCATCAGTGCACCGGCGAGCAGACGCAGGCTGGTGAAGGTGGCGGGGTCGATCTGGGTGGTTTTCAGGGCCAGGCGGCAGAGCAGCGAATTACCGGCGAAGGCCAGCATGGCCATAGCGGTGAGGAGCAGCGTACGTGCAGGCATGGCCATCCTCTCGTGCAGGTCTGGCAGTGGGTCAGCTCAGCTGCAGGCAGCGCGCTGTTGACGTTCAGAGGATATAAGCACGGCAGGGCAGAGCGTGGTATCAGCGCAAGGTCTTGGCCTAGGGCCGCCTCAGATCGCGCGTAGTGCCTTGCTATGGAGCATGTCGATCAGCGCATCGACCATTGCATGGGCATGAGCACCAAGATCATAGGCTTCGGGCTTGAGCAGCCAGTGAGCCTGCAGGCCATCGATATAGGCATGCAGGCAGATCGCCGCGCGCTGGCAATCGAGATCGGCCGGCAGTTGGCCGCGATTGACGGCATTACGTAATGTTCTGGCAATGCGTTGGTCGCATTCTTGCTGGAACGCCTGCATCTGCTGGCGCAGGCCACCAACCTCCGAGCTGTACTCGCATTTGTACTGCAGGATCTCGCCGACGCGGCGGTACTCGTCGTTGGCGTGCATGCGCAGCAGCAGCTGCACCAGCAGTTGACGCATGTTGCCCAATGGATCCGGTTCGTCTTCGCTCTCGCAGGCGCGGGCCAGCTCTTCCTGGGGTAGCAGGCGACGGTCGAGCATGGCCTGGAACACGTCGACCTTGTTCTGGAAGTGCCAGTAGATGGCGCCACGCGTTACCCCTGCGGCGGCAGCGATATCAGCCAGCGAGGTGGCGGATACGCCATTGGCGTAGAACACCCGCTCGGCGGCATCGAGAATCTGCGCCCGGGTTTCTTCGGCTTCCTCTTTGGTGCGTCTTGCCATGTCGAGCAGTTACCACGCGTTTAAATTGTGGATGAAAAAACCGGCTGGCGGTCATAGGCAGGCTCGCAGTGTCACATCAAAAAGATCCGTTTACAAACATTCTCGAATGTAAGTATATTTGCGCTCTAATTCCCAGTATCCGCCTCGGCTATCTGCCAGGTACCGCTCCCCGCGGCTCGAATCACTTAGACATGAGGTCCTTTCAGATGCAGAAGAAGCCAGCCTTCGCCGCTATGGTTTCCGCTATCGCTCTGGCCACGCTGACGCTCGCTGGCTGCGGCGACAAGGCTGCTCCGCCACCGCGCCAGGCGCCGACCGTCGGCATCGTCACGCTGCAGGCAGAGCCTTACACGCTGACCACCGAACTGCCCGGCAGAACCGCGGCCTTCCGCATCGCCGAGGTGCGTCCGCAGGTCAACGGCATCATCCAGAAGCGCCTGTTCAAGGAAGGTTCCGAGGTCAAAGCCGGTCAGCAGCTGTATCAGATCGATTCCTCGGTCTACGTGGCTGCGGCCAAGAGCGCGGAAGCGACCCTGGCATCGGCCAAGTCGCTGGCCGAGCGCTACAAGAGCCTGGTTTCCGACCAGGCGGTGAGCCGCCAGGCTTATGACGAAGCCCAGGCTGCACGTCTGCAGGCCGAAGCCTCGCTGGAGCAGGCGCGCATCAACGTGCGTTACACCAAGGTGCTGGCGCCCATCGCCGGCAAGATCGGTCGCTCGGCGGTCACCGAGGGGGCGCTGGTCAGCAGCGGCCAGACCAACGCCATGGCCACCATCCAGCAGCTCGACCCGATCTACGTCGACGTGACCCAGCCGACCAAGGATCTGCTGCGCCTGCGCCGCGAGCTGGAAAGCGGCCAACTGCAGAAGGCCAGCGATACCGCCGCCAAGGTGCAACTGCGTCTGGAAGACGGCAGCACCTACGAGCACGAAGGCACCCTGGAGTTCTCCGAGGTGTCGGTCGACGAGGGCACCGGCTCGGTGACCCTGCGCGCGGTGTTCCCCAACCCGGACCACAACCTGCTGCCCGGCATGTTCGTGCATGCGCGCCTCGCCGCTGGTGTGAATCAGCAGGCCATTCTCGCCCCGCAGCAAGGTGTGACGCGTAACGCCAAAGGTGAGCCGACCGCGCTGGTGGTCAACGACCAGAACAAGGTCGAGCTGCGTCAGATCAAGGCCGAGCGCACTGCCGGTAACCGCTGGCTGGTGCTCGATGGTTTGAAGGCCGGCGACAAGCTGATTACCGAAGGTCTGCAGTTCGTGCAGCCCGGCGCCGAGGTGAAAACCACCGAAGCGAAGAACGTGGCCGAGCCGAAACCGGCCTCTGCTGACCAGGCTGAAACCCGCTAAGGAGCGATTACACGATGTCGAATTTCTTCATCGACAGGCCGATTTTCGCCTGGGTGATCGCCTTGGTGATCATGCTGGCCGGCGGTCTGTCCATCCTCAAACTGCCGGTCAACCAGTACCCGAGCATCGCCGCGCCCGCAGTGAGCATCCAGGTCAACTACCCGGGTGCCTCCGCACAGACCGTGCAGGACACCGTGGTGCAGGTGATCGAGCAGCAGATGAACGGTATCGACGGGCTGCGCTACATCAGCTCGGCGAGCAACTCCGATGGCAGCATGGAGATCACCGTTACCTTCAACCAGGGCACCAACCCGGATATCGCCCAGGTTCAGGTACAGAACAAGCTGCAGCTGGCCACCCCGCTGTTGCCCCAGGAAGTCCAGCAGCAAGGTCTGCGCGTTACCAAGGCAGTGAAGAACTTCCTCTTGGTGATCGGCGTGGTCTCAACTGATGGCAGCATGACCAACCAGGATCTCTCCAACTACATCGTCGCCAACATGCAGGATCCGATTTCCCGCACACCGGGCGTTGGTGACTTCCAGGTGTTCGGTGCCCAGTACGCCATGCGTATCTGGCTGGATCCGGCCAAGCTCAACAACTTCCAGCTGACCCCTGTCGATGTGCGCACCGCCGTGCAGGCGCAGAACGTGCAGATTTCCTCCGGCCAGTTCGGTGGCCTGCCTGCCGGCCCCGGCCAGCAGCTCAACGCCACCATCATCGGCAAGACCCGCCTGCAGACGCCGGAGCAGTTCCGCGACATTCTGCTCAAGGTCAACCGTGACGGCTCCCAGGTACGCCTCGGTGACGTCGCCAGGGTCGAGCTGGGTGGCGAGAACTACAACATTCGTGCGCAGTTCAACGGCAATGCCGCATCCGGCCTGGCGATCAAGCTGGCCACCGGTGCCAACGCCCTGGATACCGCCAAGGCGATCCGCGCCACCATCGATCAGCTCAAGCCATTCTTCCCGGCCGGTATGGAAGTGGTGATGCCGTACGACTCCACCCCCGTGGTTCAGGAATCGATCCATGGCGTGGTCATGACCCTGATCGAGGCCTTCGTGCTGGTCTTCCTGGTCATGTACCTGTTCCTGCAGAACTTCCGCGCCACGCTGATTCCCACCCTGGCGGTGCCAGTGGTGCTGCTCGGTACTTTCGGGATCCTGGCGGTATTCGGCTACAGCATTAATACCCTGACCATGTTCGCCATGATTCTGGCCATCGGCCTGTTGGTGGACGACGCCATCGTGGTGGTGGAAAACGTCGAGCGGGTGATGCGTGAAGAGGGGCTGTCGCCGCTCGAGGCGACGCGCAAGTCCATGGGCCAGATCCAGGGCGCGTTGGTGGGTATCGGCGTGGTGCTGTCGGCGGTATTGCTGCCGATGGCGTTCTTCGGCGGCTCGGTGGGGGTGATCTACCGGCAGTTCTCGATCACCATCGTTTCGGCCATGGTGCTCTCGGTGATCCTCGCGCTGATCTTCACGCCGGCGCTGTGCGCCACCATGCTCAAGCCGATCGCCAAGGGTGATCACCACGAGAAAGGCGGCTTCTTCGGCTGGTTCAACCGCACCTTCGAGCGCAGCGTAGACAGCTACGAGCGCGGCGTGCGTGGGGTGGTCAAGCGCAAGGCACCGTTCCTGATCATCTATGCGGTGATCGTCGCGATTGCCGGCTGGCTGTTCACCCTGATCCCGTCGGCGTTCCTGCCCGAGGAAGACCAGGGCGTACTGTTCGCCCAGGTGCAGACGCCGTCGGGCTCCAGCGCAGCACGTACCCAAGCGGTCGTCGACGACATGCGCAAGTACCTGCTCGAAGACGAGAAGGACGTGGTCAATTCGGTGTTCACCGTCACCGGCTTCAACTTCGCCGGCCGTGGCCAGAGCTCGGGTATGGCGTTCATCATGCTCAAGCCGTGGTCCGAGCGTACCGCTGCCGGTACCAGTGTCGCCGAGCTGGCGCAACGCGCCCAGGGCCGTTTCTTCGGTGGTGAGTTCCGCGATGCGATGGTCTTCGCTTTCGCCCCGCCAGCGGTGATGGAGCTGGGTAACGCTACCGGCTTCAACCTGTTCCTGCAGGACCGCGCCGGCGTCGGCCAGGCCACCCTGAACGAAGCCCGTGACAAGTTCCTCAAGCTGGCCAACCAGAGCCCGGTGCTGACCAGCGTGCGCGCCAACGGTCTGCTCGACGAACCGCAGTACAAGCTGCTGATCGACGACGAAAAGGTGCGCACCCTGGGTGTGTCCCTGGCGGATGTGAACAGCACCCTGCAGATCGCCTGGGGCGGCAGCTACGTCAACGACTTCATCGACAAGGGCCGGGTCAAGAAGGTCTACCTGCAGGGTCAGAGCGACTCGCGGATGAACCCCGAAGACCTGAGCAAATGGCACGTGCGCAACGATCAGGGCCAGATGGTGCCGTTCAGCGCCTTTGCTACCGGTGAGTGGACTTACGGTTCGCCCAAGCTGTCACGCTACAACGGTGTGAGCGCCATCGAGATTCTCGGTGCGCCGGCGCCGGGCCACAGCTCGGGTGAGGCGATGGCCGAGGTCGAGCGGATTGCCGCCGAGCTGCCACAGGGCATCGGTTACGACTGGACAGGCCAATCCTACGAGGAGCGCCTGGCGGGTTCGCAAACCCTGGCCCTCTACGCGCTGTCGTTGCTGGTGGTGTTCCTCTGCCTGGCCGCGCTGTACGAGAGCTGGTCGATCCCGTTCTCGGTGATCCTGGTAGTGCCGTTGGGTATCCTCGGTGCGCTGCTGTTCACCCTGGGCCGCGGGCTGTCCAACGACGTGTTCTTCCAGGTGGGGCTGATCACCACCATCGGTTTGTCGGCGCGTAACGCAATCCTCATCGTCGAGTTTGCCAAGTCGCTGCACGAGCAGGGCAAGAGCCATCTCGAGGCGGCGGTCGAGGCGTGCCGCATGCGTCTGCGCCCGATCATCATGACCTCCCTGGCGTTCATCCTCGGCGTGGTTCCGCTGGCCATTTCCAGCGGCGCGGGCGCCGGTAGCAAACATGCCATCGGTACTGGCGTAATCGGCGGTATGCTTACCGCTGCCGTGCTGGCGATCTTCTGGATCCCGCTGTTCTATGTGGTGGTCAGCTCGATGTTCAAGGACAAGAGCGTCAAACAATCCAATGATGAGGAGGCGGTCCAGTGAGGCAGTCCCTGTTGTCTCTAGCCGTTGCGAGCATCGTGCTCAGCGGCTGCACCATGATTCCCGACTACCAGCGCCCCAGTGCACCAGTCGATACTGCCTGGCCCCAGGGCCAGGCGTACCAGGGCAGCGCCGTGCAGGGTTCGGTCGCCGCGGCCGACCTCGGCTGGCGCGAGTTCCTGCATGACCCGGCGCTGCAGCGCCTGGTGGAAACCGCGTTGAACAACAACCGCGACCTGCGCGTTGCGGCGTTGAACGTCGAGGCCTACCAGGCCCAGTACCGCATCCAGCGTTCCGAGTTGTTCCCCAACGTCTCGGCCGATGGCAGCGGTACCCGCCAGCGCACACCAGCGGACCTGTCGCAGACCGGCCGTTCCACGGTTGGCGGCCAGTACAGCGCCACGGTCGGCGTTAATGCCTGGGAAGTGGACTTCTTCGGGCGCCTGCGCAGCCTCAACGAGCAGACCCTGCAGCAGTACTTCGCCACCGAAGAGGCGCAGCGCAGCACGCAGATCAGCCTGATCGCCAGTGTGGCCAACGCCTACCTGACGCTGCAGGCCGACGAAGCCTTGCTGAAACTGACCCGCGATACCCTGGGTACCTTCCAGCGCAGCCTGGAACTGACCCAGCGCAGCTTCGACGTCGGGGTGACCGATGCCCTGTCCCTGAGCCAGGCGCGTACATCGGTGCAGACCGCCCAGGCCAACCTGGCGCAGTACACCCGCCAGGTCGCCCAGGATCGCAACGCCCTGGGCGTGCTGCTGGGCGGCCCGGTGCCGGCTGACCTGCCGCAGGGCGAAGGCCTGGACAAGCAACTGCTGGCCGAGGTGCCGGCCGGTTTGCCGTCCGACCTGCTGCAGCGTCGTCCCGACGTGCTGCAGGCCGAGCGCGAACTGCTCGCGGCCAATGCCAGCATCGGCGCCGCCCGCGCGGCGTTCTTTCCGAGCATCAGCCTGACTGCCAACGCCGGCACCGCCAGCCGCCAGCTGTCCGGGCTGTTCGATGGCGGCTCGGGTACCTGGCTGTTCCAGCCGCAGATCAACCTGCCGATCTTCACGGCCGGTCGCCTGCGCGCCAACCTCGACTATGCCGAGATCCAGAAGAACATTCAGGTGGCGAACTACGAGAAAGCGGTGCAGACCGCCTTCCAGGAAGTCGCCGATGGCCTGGCCGCGCGTGGCACCTACGAGGAGCAATTGCAGGCCCAGCGCAACCTGGTGGAAACCTCCGAGAGCTACTACGACCTGGCCGACCGGCGCTTCCGCACCGGGGTGGACAGCTACCTGACCCTGCTCGATGCCCAGCGCCAGCTGTTCAGTGCCGAGCAGCAGCTGATCGGCGTACGCCTGTCGCAGCTCACCAGCGAGATCAACCTGTACAAGGCACTCGGCGGTGGCTGGAACGAGCGTAGCCAGACTGCACCGGCCAGCGCGGCCGCACCGCAGTCCTGAGCGGCTGCCAGCGCCCATGAAAAAGCCCCGCGATCGCGGGGCTTTTTCGTTTCTGGCAACGTGTTACTGCGGCGTCTGTACGCGCACCGAGCGGTTCATCCTGTGACGAATCAGCTGGATTAGGCCGGGCAGGATCGACACCACGATGATGCCGACGATCAGGTAGTGCAGGTTGCTCTGCACCGCCGGCAGGTTGCCGAAGAAGTAGCCGCCGTAGGTGAACAGGGTGACCCAGAGAACCGCGCCGACCACATTGTAGGCGGCGAAGTGGGCGTAGTTCATGTGGCCCATACCGGCGACGAAGGGCGCGAAGGTGCGCACGATCGGCACGAAGCGCGCCAGGATGATGGTCTTGCCACCGTGGCGGGCATAGAACTGCTGGGTGATTTCCAGGTGGCGCCGGCGAAAGATCTTCGAATCCGGGTTGCGGAACAACCGCTGGCCCATGAAGCGACCAATCGTGTAGTTCAGCGCGTCGCCGAGAATCGCCGCGCTGATCAGCAGCAGCACCAGCAGGTGCACGTTCATGGTGCCATGCACGGCGATGGCGCCGGCCACGAACAGCAAGGAGTCGCCCGGCAGGAACGGGGTGACCACCAGACCGGTTTCGCAAAATATGATCAGGAACAGGATCGCGTAGATCCAGGTGCCGTATTGGGCGGTCAGGGCCGCCAGGTGCTGGTCGATATGCAGAATGAAATCGATAACCAGGTGAATGAATTCCATCAAAGGCTCCAACGATAGGGCGGCCCGGTGTCCATCAGGGCGGGCTGCTTGGGGGCGGCATTATGCTCGCAATGGCGGGCAAAGGCGCGTGCTACAAGGTTCGGGCAGGCGTTTGAGCGTCAGTGCCGGCAAGCGTTCCATGCCGAGAGCAGGCGCCGATGAAACGCGGGCGCGTCGGCGCTATCGACGGCTGCCGTGCGCAGGTTTGGAAATCGCTAGGGTTTCTGCCGGGAGGGAACGTGCAGCTCGGTGGTTTGCGCTTCCTTGGCTTGCAGTGTCGACGGGTCGCGGCTGCTGACGTCCTGCTGGGCGCGTTGCTTGGCAATGGCGGCCATGCGCTCGGACCAGGCGAACTGCAGTTCGCGGTACTGCGGTGCCACGGCGGCACTGTTGAGTCGCGCTTGTTCCTGCCAGAACTCCGCATCACCACGCCACCACGGGTCTTCGCCGGGTGCCACAGGTTCGATCGGCTGAGCCGGTACGGCTTTGGTGGCGGTAGCAGGCGCCAGCTTGATGGTGGTTGGCTCTGGCTGTTGCGGCGCCGGGTTGAGGCGGGCAAACAGCTGGGCACCCCCATAGGCCAGCGCGGCGCCAACGGCAACTGCAACGGCGCTGCGCGCAAACTCGCTGCGCGGGCTTTTGGGTTTGCTGACTGGAGCCTTCATCATCCATCCCTAGAAGAGAAAGAACCGACACGACGCATGGCGGAACCTGGGTGAATGATAGCCACTTGCGCGGCGCCGTTGAGCTTTATTTACGTGTCGGTGTGGCGTGCTAGAGCCGTTACTTGGCCTTGATGATGCGCTGGATGGTGCCAGTGTTGTTGTTCAGCAACACATAGTCGGTACCAATCTTCACCCAGTGCTCGTGTTCCTTGTCTTCCGGCTCCGGCAGGTTGTGCTTTTTCAGGTCCTTGATGGCGTAATCGTCGCGCCAGTACTTGTGCGGCGCCGGGGTGCCTTCCTCGAGATCACCGATGTGCATCGGGTCCTTGGCTTGTGGATCTTCCTGCTTCGGCTTCTGCTGGAGCACCTGGTCCTGATAGACCTCACGGGCGGGTTCCTGCTCTTTCGGGTCGGCCGCATGGGCCATGCCGCTGACCAACAAGGCGCCAAACAAGATGCTGAGGGTAGGCGTGGTTTTCATATGACTCTCCTTAATCCGTGTCCATATCAATGGACAGGGACAGGTTGCGGAAAACTCAACCTAAATTTTTGCCACCCAACCGGCCTGTCGTCTTCTTATACCGCGTTGCCGGCGACACTTGCGTGCAGGCCGCCGAACGGCAGGTTTTTTCCATGAACCTTAAGGCGGCATGTCAGCACTATCTATTCAAGTACCCCATTCGAGTGAGTCATGCCTGTTTCCGTTTTTCTTGCCCTGGTATTCGGCTGCGTCGGCGCCGTGCTCATGGGCATCGGCCTTTCCCGGCGTCGTGTCAGCCGCAACTGGTTGTGCGCGCAAGGGCGCATCATCGCCAGTGACTGGGGGCTCAGCACGCCGAGCCGTTACCCGCGTTTCGAATGGCGCGACGCCGAAGGCAACCTGCACATGCACGAGAGCAGCATGAGCAGCTGGCGCCATTACCGCAAAGGTGATGCGGTCCCGGTTCGCTACGACCCGACGTTCCCCAAGCGTGCGGTGATCGATACCCCGGTGCAACGCGGCGCCTCGTTCTTCTGGCTGGGGGTGCTGCTGTGCGGCATTGCCGGGCTGTTCCTGCTGGCCGAGCTACTGCTCAATTAAGCCGCTGGCCTTCCAGCCGCTCTGCGGGGTGGCTGCGACCATCTGAGCACATACGTCCAATAAAGCCGCTCGACGCAGCGGCATAGTGGCTGCACGGTCGAGATGCAGCCGCGGGCTGTCTGATCGTCATGCCGCCGGCCTTGGCCGTGCGGGTCGATTTCGCCGCCAAGGACGTCCCTCGATATGCCAACCAGTGAGCCGAGCGAAGTGGTGACCCTGGTCATCCAGCACAAGATCCGTCCAGGCTGCTTGCCGGCCTACGAGGCCTGGCTCAAGCGCGCCCTGGCCGCTGCCGAGCAGCAGACCGGGCACCTGGGCGTCAATGTGATCCGTGCGGACGGGCAGGGCGACAGTTTCACCACCGTACTGCGTTTCGCCGAAGGCTGGCAGCTCGACGAATGGATCGCCTCGGATCGCCGCCGCCTGCTGGTCGACGAAGTGCTACCGCTGCTCGAGGGCGGCGACCAGATCCAGGTCAGCCGCGATCACGAATTCTGG
This sequence comes from Pseudomonas sp. URMO17WK12:I2, assembly GCF_003253735.1. Lineage (GTDB taxonomy): Bacteria > Pseudomonadota > Gammaproteobacteria > Pseudomonadales > Pseudomonadaceae > Aquipseudomonas. The sequence continues at coordinate 36,336 of NZ_QKYW01000008.1, forward strand.
TTCACCCCCGAACATGCCCAGGCACCGCAGCCGCCGAAGTGGAAGCAGGCGGTGCTCACCTACCTGGTCATCTGCCCGCTGACCATGCTCATCCCGCAACTGTGGCTACCGCTGTTCCAGCAGTACCCGGCGCTGGGCGGCGTGGTGCCGAGCAACCTGCTGATCACCCTGTGCATCGTCGTACCGGTGGTGTTCTGGATCATGCCGGTGGTCACCCGCTGTTGTGCGGGCTGGCTGAGCGCCCGCTGACTTTCCCCACATTCCTATCCGAGAGGTTATCGCCATGAGCACATTCACCACCCGTGACGGCACCGAGATCTATTTCAAGGACTGGGGCAGCGGCAAGCCCGTGCTGTTCAGCCATGGCTGGCCGCTGGACGCCGACATGTGGGAATACCAGATGCAGTACCTGAGCAGCCGTGGCTACCGCACCATCGCCTTCGACCGCCGGGGCTTCGGCCGCTCCAGCCAGCCGTGGAGTGGTTATGACTACGACACCTTCGCCGACGACATCGCCGAGCTGATCGAGCACCTCGACCTGCATGACGTGACCCTGGTGGGCTTCTCCATGGGCGGCGGCGACGTCAGCCGCTATATCGGCCGTCATGGCACCTCGCGGGTCGCCAAGCTGGCGCTGCTTGGGGCGGTCACACCGATCTTCGGCAAGGCAGCGGACTTCCCCGAGGGCGTCGATGCCTCGGTATTCGCCGGCATCAAGGACGGCCTGCTCAAGGACCGTGCGCAGTTCATCGCGGACTTCGCCACACCGTTCTACGGCATCGACAAGGGCCACACGATCTCTGACGGCGTGCTCACCCAGACGCTGAACATCGCCTTGCTGGCCTCGTTGAAAGGCACCGTGGATTGCGTGACCGCGTTCTCCGAAACCGATTTCCGCGCCGACCTGGCCAAGGTCGACGTGCCGACCCTGGTGATCCATGGCGACGCCGACGCCATCGTGCCGTTCGAAACCACTGGCAAGCTCGCCGCGCAGATGATCGCCGGCGCCGAGCTGAAGGTATACGAGGGTGCGCCGCATGGCTTCGCCGTCACCCATCAGCAGCGTCTCAACGAAGACCTGCTGGCCTTCGTGTCCCGCTGATTACCGGAGTGCCCAGCCATGACCGATGACCCCAAAGATCCTAAACGCCGCCAGGTCGTCGCGGCCGGTGGCCTGCTTGGCGCGGCTGGTGCGCTGTGGTCCGCCTTACCTTTTGCCGGCGCTGCCGGTTACGCATTTGGAGCCAATATGAACGACGCAGACCTGATCCTGCTCAACGGCAAATTCCACACCGTCGACCCCGAGCGGCCCCAGGCCACTGCCGTGGCGATCAAGGATGGTCGCTTCATCGCCGTAGGCAGCGATGCCGAAGCCATGGCCACCAAGGGCGCGGCCACCAAGGTCATCGACCTCAACAAGCGCACCGCCATTCCGGGCCTCAACGACTCCCACCTGCACCTGATTCGTGGTGGCCTGAACTACAACCTCGAGCTGCGCTGGGAAGGCGTGCCGTCGCTGGCTGACGCCCTGCGCATGCTCAAGGCCCAGGCCGACCGCACGCCCACCCCGCAGTGGGTGCGGGTGGTGGGTGGCTGGAACGAATTCCAGTTCGCCGAAAAGCGCATGCCTACCCTGGCGGAGATCAACCAGGCGGCGCCGGATACGCCGGTATTCCTGCTGCACCTGTATGACCGCGCCTTGCTCAACCGCGCCGCGTTGCGGGTGGTCGGCTACACCAAGGACACGCCCAACCCGCCCGGTGGCGAGATCCAGCGCGACAGCAACGGCGACCCCACCGGCATGCTGATCGCCCGCCCCAACGCGATGATTCTTTATTCGACCCTGTCGAAAGGGCCGACGCTGCCGCTCGATTACCAGGTCAACTCGACCCGCCAGTTCATGCGTGAGCTCAATCGCCTGGGCCTGACCAGCGCCATCGACGCCGGCGGCGGTTACCAGAACTACCCGGACGACTACCAGGTGATCCAGCAGCTGGCCGACAACGACCAGCTCACCGTGCGCATCGCCTACAACCTGTTCACCCAGAAGCCCAAGGAAGAACTCGCCGACTTCCAGCAATGGACCAAGACCGTCACCTACGGCCAGGGCACCGATTACCTGCGCCACAACGGCGCCGGCGAGATGCTGGCGTTCTCCGCCGCCGACTTCGAGGACTTCCTCGAGCCGCGCCCGGACCTGCCGCCGAACATGGAGGCCGACCTCGAGCCGGTGGTGCGCCACCTCGTCGAGCACCGCTGGCCGTTCCGCCTGCACGCCACCTACGACGAATCCATCACGCGCATGCTCGACGTGTTCGAGAAGGTCAACCGCGACATCCCGTTCAACGGCCTGCCGTGGTTCTTCGACCACGCCGAAACCATCACCCCGAAAAACATCGAGCGGGTCAGGGCGCTGGGCGGCGGTATCGCCATCCAGCACCGCATGGCGTTCCAGGGGGAATACTTCGTCGACCGCTACGGCAAGCAGGCAGCGGAAAGTACGCCGCCGATCAAGCGGATGCTTGCCGAAGGCGTGCCGGTCGGCGCCGGCACCGACGCCACCCGTGTGGCCAGCTACAACCCCTGGACCTCGCTGTACTGGCTGGTCAGCGGCAAAACGGTAGGCGGCACCGCGCTGTATCCCGAAGGCCTGTCCCGCGCCGTGGCGCTGCAGCTGTTCACCCAGGGCAGTGCCTGGTTCTCCAGCGAGCAGGGCAAGAAGGGGCAGATCAAGGTTGGCCAGCTGGCGGACGTGGCGGTGCTTTCCCAGGATTACTTCAGCGTGTCCGAGGAAGCCATCAAGTACCTGGAGTCGGTGCTGACCGTGGTGGGCGGCAAGGTGGTTTACGGCGCCGATGAGTTCGACAAGTTCGGCACGCCGCCATTGCCGGTACTGCCCGAGTGGTCGCCAGTGGCCAAGGTGCCTGGCCACTGGAAGCCCGCCGCGCCACTGCAGGCAGCCGTGCACCAGTGCATCGGCTCCTGCTCGGTACACGCCCACAGCCATGAGCGCGCGCGGCAGAGCAAGGTACCGGTCAGCGACTACGCCGGTTTCTGGGGCGCGTTCGGGTGTTCGTGCTTCGCGTTCTAGCACTGCGTAGCCCCCTGTGGGAGCGGGCCATGCCCGCGATTCGCGCGCATGGACTAGGCGTCCCCGCGCGCTCCCACAGGAAGATTTGCGGTTGGCCTGCGCGGACTAGGCGTCCGGCCTCCCTGAGGTAACGACACACATTTTTAATCGGCGTCTCTGCGCCGCCTCGGGCACCGCTGTGCCCATTTTTTACCGACACCGACTTTTTAACGAGATAACCCATGACCAGCGTCACCCAACAAACCACCGCCGGCCCCTGGAGCCCGCTGCGCACATCGGTGTTCCGCTGGCTGTGGCTGGCCAGTATCGCCTCGAACATCGGCACCTGGATGCACGAGGTCGGTGCCGGCTGGCTGATGACCTCGCTGTCGGCCAGCCCGTTGGCGGTGGCCATGGTGCAGGTGGCGGCGGCATTGCCGATGTTCTTTCTGGCTTTGCCGGCTGGCGCCCTGGCCGACATCGTCGACAAGCGCCGTTACCTGCTGAGCGTGCAACTGTGGATGGCGACCGTGGCGGTACTGCTCGCCGGCCTGACCCTGCTCGGCTTGATGAACGTACCGCTGCTCCTGCTGCTGACCCTGGCCATGGGCATCGGTACCGCACTGATGATGCCGGCCTGGTCGGCGCTGACCCCGGAGCTGGTGGGCAAGAGCGAGCTGCCTGCTGCCGTGGCGCTGTCCAGCCTGGGCATGAACGTGGCGCGTGCCATCGGCCCGGCCATCGCCGGCGTGCTGGTCAGCCTCAGCGGCCCCTGGCTGACCTTCGCCCTCAACGCCGTATCGTTCTTCGCGGTGATCGCTGCGTTGTATGCCTGGAAGCGCACGCCCACGGCCAGCATCCTGCCGGCCGAGCGGCTGTTCGGCGCGGTGCGCCTTGGCGTGCGTTATGCGCGCAGTGCCAAACCGCTGCAGGCGGTGCTGGTGCGCACCTTCGCGTTTTTCGTCGGCGCCAGTGCCGGCATGTCGCTGCTGCCGCTGCTGGTGCGTCGCGAGCTGAACGGCACGGCGGCGGACTTCGGCATCCTGCTCGGCTGCGTGGGCGCCGGTGCCATCGCCGGGGCGATGTTCCTGCCCAGGTTGCGCGAGCAGCTGCGCAGCGACCTGATCGTCGCCGGTGCCAGTGTCGCCTACGCCGCCGTGCTGTTCGGTCTGGCCTTTATCCGCGACTTCAGCTTGTTGATCCCGGTGATGCTGGTCAGCGGCGCCGCCTGGATCGCCGTGCTGTCGAGCCTGCAGGTCGCCGCGCAAACCTCGGTGCCGAGCTGGGTGCGGGCCCGCGCCCTGGCGGTGTACATCCTGGTGTTCTTCGGTTGCAGCGCCCTGGGCGGCATCGTCTGGGGTTCGCTGGCCAGCGCGTACTCGCTGAGCGTGGCGCTGGCCGGTGGCGGGGCGATGCTGCTGCTCGGCGTGCTGCTGTCCTGGCGCTTCCGTTTGCCGGTCACCGACAGCGAAGACCTGGCGCCCTCGGTGCACTGGCCGGCGCCGGTACTCAGCGCCGACCTGGATCGTGAGCGCGGCCCGGTGATGATCACCCTGGAATACGACATTCCTCAGGAAAACGCCGAGGCGTTCAGCCACGCGATGCTCGCCGTGCGCGCCATGCGCCGGCGTAACGGTGCGCTGTCCTGGGGGCTGCTGCAGGACAGCGAGAACCCGCAGCTCTGGCAGGAATTCTTCTTCGACGCCTCCTGGCTCGAACACCTGCGCCACCACGGCCGCGTCACCGTGGCCGAGCAACGCATCGAAGCCAACGCCCGGCAATACCAGCGCGAAGGCGTGGCGGTGCGCATCCGCCACCTGCTCGGCGTGCCGGCACCGCGTGGCCCACAACCCCCTTCAAACACCCCTCATGCAACCACAGGAGTTACACCATGACCATTCCCTACAACCGCCTGGACAAAGACAACGCCGCCGTTCTGCTGGTCGACCACCAGGCCGGCCTGCTGTCGCTGGTACGTGACATCGACCCGGACAAGTTCAAGAACAACGTGCTGGCCCTGGCCGACATCGCCAAGTTCTTCAACCTGCCGACCATCCTCACCACCAGCTTCGAAACCGGCCCCAATGGCCCGCTGGTCCCCGAGCTGAAGGAGATGTTCCCGGACGCGCCGTACATCGCCCGCCCTGGCCAGATCAACGCCTGGGACAACGAAGACTTCGTCAAGGCGATCAAGGCCACCGGCAAGAAGCAGCTGATCATCGCCGGCGTGGTGACCGAAGTCTGCGTGGCGTTCCCGGCCCTGGCCGCCATCGAGGAGGGCTTCGACGTGTTCGTGGTCACCGATGCCTCGGGCACCTTCAACCAGATCAGCCGTGACTCGGCCTGGCAGCGCATGACCGCCGCCGGCGCGCAGCTGATGAACTGGTTCGCCGTGGCCTGTGAGCTGCACCGCGACTGGCGCAACGATGTGGAAGGCCTGGCGAAGATCTGCTCCGATCACATCCCGGACTACCGCAACCTGATGACCAGCTACTCGGCACTCACTGAAGGCAAGTAAGCCGCACGTCTCGAAGCCAGGGTGGGCGGCGCCGCATGCGCCCACCCGCTGGGCAACAGGAGGCAGCGCCAGGCGTTCCTGCGCGCTGCCCCATCCATTTCTTCGGCGCAGCCTTTTCCGGGAGCCCATCGTGAACCGCAATGACCTGCGCAAAGTCGACCTGCAGCTCTTGGTCGTGTTCGAAAGCCTGATGCACGAGCGCAACCTCACGCGCACGGCGGAAAAACTCTACCTCGGCCAGCCGGCGATCAGTGCCTCGCTGACCCGCTTGCGCGACTATTTCAACGATCCCCTGCTGGTGCGCAACGGCCGCGAGATGGAGCCCACGCCCCGCGCGCTGGAAATCTTCCGCCGCCTGCCTGCCGCCCTGGACGGCATCTCCCAGGCGATCAGCGAAGTGCGCGACTTCGACCCCAGTAGCAGCACCGCGGTGTTTCGCATCGGCATGTCCGATGATGTCGAGTGCGGCCTGCTGCCCCAGTTGCTCGCCCACCTGCGCCAACAGGCGCCCGAATGCGTGCTGGTGGTGCGCAACGCCAATTTCCTGCTGCTGCCCGGGCTGCTCGCCACCGGCGAAGTGTCCATCGGTATCAGCTACACCACCCAGCTGCCGGCCAATGCCAAGTGCCGCAGCCTGCGTGATATCCGTGCCATGGTCATCCGTGCCGACGACGGCCAGCCGGCGCTGAGCCTGGACGACTACTGCACGCGGCCCCATGCGCTGGTGTCGATGTCCGGCGACCTGTGCGGCAACATCGACCAGGATCTGGCGCGCCTCGAACGCAGCCGCAAGATCGCCCTGGCGGTGCCGCATTTCAACGGCCTGGGTGCGCTGCTGCGCAATTCGGACATGATCGCCACCATCCCCGATTACGCCGCCGAGGCGCTGGTGCAGGGCGGCGGGCTGATCATGGAAGAGCCGCCCTTCGAGATCGTGCCGGCGCAACTGACCATGGTCTGGCGCGCTGCCCAGGATCAGGACCCGGCCGAACGCTGGCTGCGTGAGCAGATCCTCGCGTTCATGGCCGCCTGATACCTGCCAGCAACACTTTAGTGTTGCCCTGCTGCACCCCTTGTGGGGCTGTTTAACCGGCTGCCATGTCTAGATAATCGACGCAGACTTGCAAACCTGACAGGTGCCCTACGACGGCACCTGCTGTTTCCCTTGCGTTCGAGACCCTGCATGACGACGAAAACCGTCGCGATTCTGTTGTTCCCCGATGTTTTGATGCTCGACGTGGCTGGCCCCATCGAGGTGTTCTCGGTCGCCAACCGCTACCTGCCTGAAAGCGATCACTACCGCATCCTTACCCTGGGCGCCGAGTCGCTCAGCGTGCGCGCCTCCAACGGCATCGTCATGCAGGCCGACCAACTGGCCGTCGACGCGCCGGTGGCCTACGACACCTTGCTGGTGCCCGGCGGGCCCGGTGCCTACAACGAGCGCCATCCGCACCTGTATGGCTGGCTCCGCGAGGCGGCCCAGGCGTCGCGGCGGCATGGCGCGGTGTGCACCGGCGCCTTCATTCTCGGCGAGGCCGGCTTGCTCGATGGCCACCGGGTGACCACCCACTGGCATTATCTGGATCGCCTGGCCAAGCGTTTTCCCAAGGCGCAGCTGGAAACCGACCTGCTGTTCACCAAGGACGGCAAGCTGCTCAGCTCCGGCGGCGTGACGGCAGGCATCGACCTGGCGTTGTCGATCCTCGCCGACGACCACGGCAAGAAGCTCGCGCTGGATGTCGCCAAGGTGCTGCTGGTGGTGATCAAGCGCCAGGGCGGGCAGGCCCAGTTCAGCCCCTTGCTGCCGCCAGCGGGGCAGGGCAGCACGCCGCTCGACCGGGTGCAGCAGTACGTGCTGGAGAACGTGCAGGAACCGTTCACCGTGGAGCAGTTGGCCGAGCTGGCAGCGATGAGCGTGCGCAACTTCGCCCGCGTGTTTACCCGCGAGCTGCAGATGACGCCCATGGAGTTCGTGCTCAATGCCCGTATCGACCATGCCCGTTCGCTGCTGGAAAGCACCGACCTGCCGCTGAAGACCGTGGCCTTTCGCAGCGGCTTCGGCAGTACCCGGCACATGCGGCAGATGTTCGACAAACGCCTGGGGCTGACCCCGGTGCAGTACCGTCACCAGTTCGGCTGATCCGCTGGCAAAGGGCCACGATGCCCGCGATAGAGCGTTTCGTCGGTTGTCCGAGTTGCGCACCGCGATGGCCGAATCCGTCCCTCCGTGCCGATGTCGCCGGGCGGACGAACGGTAGAGAATGATTCGCTTATCAGAACAGGAGCGGCAAAGCGCCGAGCAGCCGAGACCCGATGGGTGACGTCCGGCATGGCGGGATGCTGAACAGGTCATGCACGATCTCCAACCCAATGGCAGCGATACCGTCCTGCGCTTCGGCCGCTTCGAGTTGCACCCCCAGCGTCGCCTGCTGCTCGATGGCGAGCGGCCGCTGCCGATTGGCGCCCGGGCCCTGGACATCCTGCTGGTGCTGGTGGAAAGCGCCGGCAAGATCGTCAGCAAGGAGGCGATCATCGCCCGCGTCTGGCCAAGAACCTTCGTCGAAGAGATCAACCTGCGCGTACACATCTCCGCGCTGCGCCGGGTGCTCGGCGTGTGCCCGCAATCGCGGGACTACATCACCAACGTGCGCCAGCGCGGCTACAGCTTCGTCGCCCATGTCGAGCAGGTCAGCCAGGCCGGGAGCGAGATGCCGCTGGCGCCCAGCGGACTGCCCAACCTGCCGGGCCGGGCGGTGCGCATCGAGGGCTGCGACAAGCTGATCGAAGACCTCACACGGCGTTTGCACACGCGCCGGCATATCACCCTGATCGGCCCCGGTGGGGTCGGCAAGACCACCGTGGCGCTGCGCGTCGCCCAGCAGCAGCTCGGTTATTTCGCCGATGGTGTGCGTTTTGCCGACCTGGCAACGCTCACCGAGCCCGCGCAACTGGCCGCTACCCTGGCCTCGGAAATGGGCCTCGCGGTGCCCGAAGGCGTCGATGCCCAGGCCCATCTGCAGGCCACCCTGGCCAACCGGCACATGCTGGTGCTGATGGACAATTGCGAGCACCTGGTGGATGCCTGCGCCGCACTCAGCGAGGCGCTGCTGCAAGCCGCTCCGGGACTGCACATCCTGGCTACCAGCCGCGAGGCGCTGCGTACCGCCGAGGAGTACGTACAACCGCTGGCGCCCCTGGAGTCACCGCCGCTGGGCAGCCACCTGCGCCTGGCCGCGGCGCTGCGTTATCCGGCGGTGAAGCTGTTCGTGCGGCGGGCACGGGCGCGCCAGGCGGATTTTCATCTACAGGAAAGCGACGTGCCGCGGGTGGCCGAGCTGTGCCGGCGGCTCGACGGCCTGCCGCTGGCCATCGAACTGGCCGCGGCCCAGCTCGATGTACAGAGCCTGGACGGCATCCTCGCCCAGCTCGACAATCACAGTTACCTGAGCCTGCTCGGGCGGCGCAGCACGCCGGCCCGACATGCCAGCCTGCTGGCCTCGCTGGAGTGGAGCTACGCGCTGCTCAGCGCCGAGCAGCGTCGCTGCCTGCAAGGGCTGGCACGGTGCGACGCGTACTTCACGGTGGCAGATGCGCAGCAGGCTCTGGCCGATGTGCAGGTCAGCGACACCGGGCGGTGCGCTGCCGTGTCGCGCCTGGTGGCGCTTTCGCTGATCGGCCTGCGCCGTGATGGTGAGCAGGTCTATTACCACATGCTCGGCTGCACCCGCGCCTTCGCCCGCGAGAAGGCACGCGAGGCAGCGCTCGCCAGTGCCTGGGATACTCCGGCGCTGGCCTAGGGGCTGTTGCCGTTTCAGGCACGGCCGCGCCGGTTAGCAAGCGACGCGTGGCAGCTCGGCTGGCTGGCCCTGTTGCTGGCGCTTGAAGGCCAGCGGCGTCATACCCTGGCTGCGGGCGAACACCCGGCAGAAATGCGCCTGGTCGAAGAAGCCGCACTCCATGGCGACCTGCGTCAGGGACAATTGCGAATGGCGCAGCAACGCCATGGCCTTGTCCACCCGCTGCTGGCGCAACCATACGTGGGGCGACAGGAGGGTGCTTTCCTTGAATTTACGGGTGAAGTGGCTGCGTGACAGGGCGCAGGCCTCGGCCACTTCGGCGACCGATATGCCGGCATCCAGATTGGCCAGCATCAGTTGCTTGGCGATGTCTTCCTGCCAGTCGGCAAGTTTGCTGGCCGACGTTGGCGGATGTACGGAACCCTGGATGGTCTTCATGCTGATATCCCGACTGGCGCCTGGGCGACATCGTGTCGCGGGGCAGCAGGGATTGTTGAAGAGCAGGGCGGTGGCGGCGAGTTGCGTAATGTTAATTAAGGTTAAGCCGGCGGTTTAACGCTCGGCCGGGCGCTACTGCCAGCCGTCGATGATGCCGCGCTGCAGGGCGATGCTCACCGCATGGGTGCGGTTGCGCGCCTTGAGCTTGGTCATGATGCTGCGCATGTGGCCTTTGACCGTGTCTTCGCAAATCGCCAGTTGCGTGGCGATATCGCCGTTGCCCAGGCCCTGGGCCGCGCGTTCGAGTACCTGGATTTCCCGTGGGGTGAGGCCGTCCTCGGCGATGGCGTCGAGCAGCTCGCTGGCGATCGGTTCCGGGAAGTAGCGCTTGCCGGCGGCCAGGCTATGGATGGCGGTGACCAGCTCCTTGCGCAGCATGTTCTTGAGCAGATAGCCACGGGCGCCGGCCTGTACGGCCTGCAAGGCGCGGGCGTCGCCGCTGTAGGTGGTGAGCACCGCGATGCAGGCATCGGCGAATTGCGCCCGAATCGCCCGGATCGCCTCGGTGCCGTTGAGCCCGGGCATTTGCAGATCCATCAGCGTCACGTCCGGGCGCAACTGCGCGAAACGCTCCACGGCCTGCTCGCCGTCAGCGGCTTCACCAACCAGCTCGATGTCCGGGTGAGCTTCCAATACGGCGGCGATGCCTTCGCGCAGTAGCGGATGATCGTCGACCACCAGCAGGCGGATGGGTGTGTCACTCATGTGTCGTTTCTCGCTGTTATGGGCTGTCGTGGCGCGCGAACCAGCGGCGCCAGGCCTGTCTGCCGCGGTCGGCATAGGACCGCGTCGCCCCTATTTGCAGCTCTACCCGGGTGCCGCCGTTGGCTGGCGCCTGCACGCTGAGCGCGCCACCGACCTGCGCGGCGCGCTCGTGCATGCCGCGCACGCCCCAGCGTTGCGGCCGGCCTTCGGCCGTGGCGTAGTCGGGGGCGATACCCAGGCCATCATCCTCGATACGCAGCCGGAAATGGCGGGCGCCATAGCTGAGCGTCACGCTGATGCTGCGTGCAGCCCCATGGCGCAGGGCATTGCCGATGGCTTCTACGGCGATACGATAGGCGGCGTCCTGCACGGTGGGCTGCAGCGCGCGCTTGTCGCCACTGACGTGCAGGCTGATCTCGATACCGGGCTCGTCCAGGCCCTGCGCGAACTGGCTCAGCTCAGCCGCGAGCCCCAGGCCGCTGGCGCCGGGTTGGCGCAGCTGCTGCACCCGCTCGCGGCCTTCCTGCATCACCTCGTCGGCGCGGTCCAGGGCGCGTTCCAGGCGCGTGCGTGCCGGGTGGTCGGTCGCCAGCGTATCGGTGGCGGCCTGGAAGCGCAGCATCAGCCCCTGCAGGCTCTGCAGCAGGGTGTCGTGCAGTTCGCGGGCGATGCGCTCGCGCTCGCCCTGCTGGGCGTGCAACTGCAGGCGCAGGCGCTGCCGATCACGGCGCAGCGCACGGCGATGCAGCCACCAGATCATGAACAACAGCATCGCGGCCAGCGGCACGTAGAACAGCGGGCGCAGGTAGAACGCCGGGGCCACGTTGAAGGCCAGTAGGGTCGGCGCCGCCGGCTCGCCACCGCTCTGATCGAATACCTGCACCTCGAAGCGGTAATCACCCGCTGGCAGGCCGGTGTAGGTGGCCCGCCGCTGGCGCCCGGCTTCGATCCAGCCGCGGTCGTAGCCCAGCAGCCGATAGCGGAACGCCAGGCTTTGCGGCGCACGCAGGTTCAGCGCGGCATAGTCGATGACCAGGCGCTGGCTGCCCGCCGGCAGCTGCAGCGTGGCGGGCAGCGTTTGCGGCACGCCATCGACCTGCACGCCCTCGATCACCACCGCCGGCAACGGCGCGGCCGCAGGCTGGCGCGCCGGGTCGAGCAGGCTCACGCCAGCACTGGTGGAAAACCACAGCTTGCCGTCCGCGGCGTTCACCCCAGTGGGCAGCGGCAGCACACGATAGGGGTCGTTGGCCAGGCTGCCGTCCAGGCTCTGCGAGCGGTAACGCAGGCGATAACCCGGCTCGGCCAGGGCGCGCGCCACTTCGTGTGCCGGCAATTGCACGATGCCGCCCTTGCCATGCACCCACAGGTCGCCATCGCGGCCAGGCAGCAGCGCATAGATATTGTCGAACTGGCCGTTGGCTGGCAGCGGCAGCGTCTGGAAACGCTCACCGTCGAAGCGCGCCAGGCCGTGCTGGCCGCCAAACCAGGAAACCCCATCGTGGTGCAGCTGCGCGGTGACATGCCCGATATGCAGCCCATCCGCCGCGCCCCACCGGCGCAGCGCATCGCCCTGGCGGCTGACCAGCAGGTTGTCGCGGTAGCCGAACCACAGCCGGCCCTGTTCGTCGCCGCCGGCGCTGACCGGCATCACCTGGCTTGGCAGTTCGCTGACAGTGGCCACCGCCTGCCACTGATCGCCGCGTAGCACGAACAGCCCCAGCCCGTTGATCGACACCCACAGGCTGCCGTCCGGGGCCAGCGTCATCGCCCGCACCGACGCGTCCTGCGCTGCCTGCTCGGGCAGCTTGGCCTGCAGCGCAACGCCGCTAGCCGTTGCCTGCCAGATGCCATGGGGCCCGCCCGCCCATACGCCCGCGGCACGGTCGGCGAGCAGGGCGGTCACCGGTTCGGCGATGGGCCAGCGTTGCAGCTCGCCGTCATGCAGGCGCATCAAACCGCGGTTGCCGCTGGCCGCCCATAGCGCGCCGTCACTGGCCACCGCCAGCGCGGCATTCAAGGTGCCGGCCGGCAGCGGCGCGGGGCTCAGCTCGCGCAGCCGGAAGCGATCGAGGCCGGCATTGCTGCCGGCCCACACGGTGCCATCGCGGTCCTCCAGCAGCGGCCAGAGGTAGTCGGCGCTCAGACCTTCGCGGCGAGTCACCCGCTCGGCGTGGGCCAGATCCAGAGGCAGCTGCGCTTTCTGGTAGCGGCGCAGCCCGTTGCCCGGCGTGCTGGTCCACAGCCCACCCGCGTCGTCGAACAGCAGGCCGTTGATGGGCGCATCCACGGGCTGGCTCTGCAGGTGCGGCTGGGGGCCGGGCACCACGCGATGCAGGCGATTGACGTAGCGCTCGGCAATCCAGATCGAGCCATCCGGCGCCTGGGCGATCTGGCTGGCCCAGTCGAGCGTACCGGCTACTTCGGTAAAACGCGGGGCGCCGGAAGGGCGCTGGTACAGGTGATGGCTGCTGGCGGCCCAGACAGTCCCGTCGCGGTCGACGAATACCGCCCGTGCATTCTGGGCGTCGAAACCGTCGCCTGCGCCGACCTTCGTCCAGCGCTCGGCCTCGAAGCGTGCCAGCCCCTCATGGGCTGCCGCCCAGAGGGTGCCCTCGTGGTCACGAGCCAGCCCGTACACCGCGCCACCCGGCAGGCCCTGGCCCGGAGGAAAGCTACGTGTGGTGCGCCCCTGGATCAGCCGGGCACCACCGGCCCGCAGACCGACCCACAGGCTATCGCCCACTGCCAGCAGGCTGGCCACCGTGCCCAGCGGCTGGCCGTCGTCTGGCTGATAGGCCATGAACGCGAAACCATCGAAACGCAGCAGACCGCCGTCGCTGCCCAGCCACAGATAACCGTCACCGGTCTGCGCCAGCGCCCCGACCTGGTTGGGGCCATCGTCGTCCGCCATGGTCCAACGGTGGTGCTCGCGCTGCGCCAGTGGCTCTGCCTGCGCGGGCAGGCCCAGTAAACCCGTCAGCAGCCAGGCGCAGCAACTGCGTGCCCACAAGGGCTGGCGGCGGGCAGCGGGAGAGGTGAGGGTGATCACGGCAACGGTACAGGTGCGTAGGGAAAAGCGGATTGTGCAGCCGCGCCCACTGGCGTGCCAGCGCCATGGCCGAATCCCGTCGATTGACGGTATGCCTATCAGGCCGCATTAATCGGTTTACGGCTGTACACTGAACTTGCAGCTGCCGATGCAGCTCTGATTGATCAAGCAGACAGATCATCACCAGCCAGGAGGGCGAGATCATGGGACCGGAAGACCGAGAGTGGTGGCGCGAAGGCCGCCGACAGCGGGGGCACAACGCCTCCTGGGACAATTTCAGCGCCAAGCCCGGCCCCAGGGGTGGCAATGTCCTGCGCATACAGCGCCCGCTCAAACTGAGCACCGCCCCATCCTACCTGCAGTTGCAAGCCCAGCAACTGATCGACAGCCGTGAAAACCCCAGCACCAGCCGAATACTGCTTATTCTGGGCGTGGTAGCCGTTGCAGGGTTGATCGTGGCGGGGTTTCTGGTGATCTAATTCCAAGGCATTTACGACGAAAGGCTTATCGGGTGATAAGCTTTTTTCGTTTATATGGCTGGCCATTGGTGCATTCGGTTGCCGGGCAGCAAGGGTATGCTGCACCCACCAGGCGGCGACCGCCGTTCGCAATGGAGTGCAGCGATGAAGAGACTGATCGTGATAGCGGCCCTGGCCTTTGCCTTCTGGCACTTCTACCTCAAACCACCCGCCAGCCCGGTGATCACCAATATCGGCTCCGATGGAGCAGTTCTCAGCAACCCCATCATCCAACAACCTGCGCCGGCCTTCTCCCTCGAGCGCTTTATCCCAACGTTCGCCAACAACGACACGACGAAACCATCTGGCACCGCCGCCCAGCCCGCTGCGACTTACCGCTGCGATGGCCGCACCCATTGCTCGCAAATGCGCTCCTGCGAAGAGGCGACCTTCTTCCTGCATAACTGCCCAGGGGTGAAGATGGATGGCAATAACGATGGTGTGCCGTGTGAAACGCAGTGGTGCCGCTAGTTTGCCCCGCTAAATTTCCGCACGAAGTGATGAGGCGAAGCCGAACGATTACACCCTTTCAACCTAAACGGTTGAGTTGAAAGAGATTTTATATGCGCCTTTTGTGGTGCTTCTAAAGGTGCTTTTAAGCGTGCTACTGTGAAGTTGCTTATCCGTGTTCGCACACCCATATGAAGACAAGTCCTGCATAAATAGCTCGGCCCATAGAGACGAAAGCCCAGATAGGCCCAACAATGCCCGGTGGCTGGCCAGTACAGAGAGCTCAGGCGCATTTAGAGAGAACAGTTGGCTATGGCAATGACATACGCGGTGCTGGCTGATGTTGCGGCGTCGGTGACAGACCTTAAAAAAGACCCAATGGGCACCATCCGCGAAGGTAACGGTGAAACAGTCGTGATCCTCAATCGGAATGAACCAGCGTTCTATGCCGTGCCCCCTGCACGCTACGAGGCCATGCTGGAGCTGATCGATGATTTGCGTCTGGCTGAAGTCGTACGTGAGCGGCGTGGTGAATCCACCGTGCGAGTAGATATCGATGACCTCATCGCGCAAGCCAGCGGAGCCGACTAGGTACGACCTGGAGTTCAACGCCCAGGCGCTCAAGGAGTGGGGCAAGCTAGGCAGCCCGATCCGGTTGCAGTTCGCGAAGAAGCTCAAGGAGCGCCTCGAAAACCCCAGGGTCGAGGCCGACAAGCTTCGGGATATGCCCAACTGCTACAAGATCAAGCTTCGCTCCGTTGGTTACCGCCTTGTTTATGAGGTGATCGACAACCGTCTGGTTGTCACTGTGATTGCTGTAGGTAAACGAGAGCTGAACAAAGTCTATGGCAAGGCCACCAAGCGCTTGTAAGTCGCTTCGCGCCATGCGCCGCCCACCGCACCCGGACAGAACAGTTCTGGTTTCGTGACGAGCAGACTGTGGTCGCTGTGCTTTAAACCAGTGCGCAAAAAAGGGCTTACCTTTCGGTAAACCCTTGTTTTGTTTGGTGGCTACGAAGGGACTTGAGCCCCGGGTTCCAGCATTATGAATCACCTGAGTATCTCCTTGTTCGCCCATACAGCCCCATAAATCCGGGCTTTACGCGGTAGTAAATCCTCAGTGCTGCAGTGTTTTTCAGAAAAAATCAACGATGTAGTCATGACTATGCACGGTGATGTTTATCAGTGTAGTGTCATTGTGATATTTTTGGTTGGGCGTTTCAGCTGAACAAGAGTATGTCAGCGTTTTTATAAAAAGGAGTTGCTATGTCTGCAAAGTATCAAATTTTTGTAAGTTCCACTTTTGTAGATCTTAAAGATGAGCGTGACCTTGTTATCAAGGCTATTCTTGAAATGGGCCATATTCCCGTTGGGATGGAAATGTTTAGTGCTGCCGATGAAGAGCAGTGGAATATTATTAAGAGGCAAATTGATCAGTCGGATTACTATGTTGTAATCGCTGCTCATCGTTACGGCTCTTGTGACGCCTCTGGTATTAGTTATACGGAGAAAGAGTACGATTATGCATGCGAGATTGGAGTTCCTTCCTTAGGTTTTATCCTAGATGATTCTGTCAGCTGGCCTAGAGAAAAGTCTGATACGGAAACAGTATCAGTGCAGCGGCTTGAGCTTTTTAAAACCAAAGTTAAATCAAAGCCTGTCAGTTTCTGGCGCGGTGTTGATGATTTGTATGGGAAGTGTTCTATTGCGCTCATGAAAGCGTTCAATGCATACCCTCGCGAGGGGTGGGTGCGCGCTTCTCAAGTTCAAGATAGTGCCGCATCGAAGGAAGTTGTTAGGTTGAGTGGCGAAAATGCTGGTTTACGTGCAAGGATTGCTGAGTACGAAAAGGCTAATAGTGAAGAGCATGCTATTGCTCAAACTCTAGAGATGCTTAGAGGAAATACAAGAGACATATCTGTTTGGAAAAAAGGGGACACTAATTGGAGTGTTGGTAAAGAGGTTACTCTTTATCAGATATTTGAAGTTCTAGCGCCAGAGCTTCAGGTTGAATGCGATTTGGTAACTATTTGCAGGTTTGTTGGCACTAATATCGCCAATGTACCCATGGGTGAGCTCAGGAACACCTGGCCTACCCCTCGCAATATTATTAGAACGATTTTAGCTGACTTTGCTGCACTAAATTGTATTGTACCATCTAAGCGTAAAAAGCCAGTTTCCGATACCAATGAGTATTGGACTCTCGGTGAGTTTGGCGTCAATATGCTGGCTCATATGCGCAGAAGGCGGCTTGCCAATATTGAAAGTTTATCAGCGCTTGAGACTGATGCTGATAAGTAATGTATCGAATATAGCGCCTAATCTTTCGCTATTAAAAGTAAGAAGTTGACGCGTTAGCGGCTAGCTGCATTGGCGTAGCCGCCATCACTCCGTACTTGTGGCTGGATTTAAGTTTTTTGTGCCGTTAAAGAAAATCATTATTGTTGTTTGGTGCGTATTTGTATTTCTTGGTTATTTGTAAAGCTCCGCATTTATTCTTAGATTTGCTGCGTTGTTTTTTATTATTTCTCTACCATCCCAGTACGAATCATTGATCCACTCTTGGCTAAATCGCTTCATAGCTCTGGTCTTGAAGTTAGAGCACTCCATTTGCGTCCAAATCATTGCTTGTGGGTCACATGCGGGGTGGCGAATGAAAATAGAGTTGAAGAGCTTTAGGTGCGTGTCATAGTTAATCGGGCGCGCCCCACGCGGGTGAATGTATTCAGGCTCTGCCTTTTCAGATATCGGCCGCGCTTGTTCTCTAACCATTGTGTTTGTCAGGCTAGATGATAAATCCTTTTGCGGCGGTAGCTGTTCTGCTGGTGCTTGATTAATAGTGAAGGCATCGCCTGGTTTTCTGATGTCTATCGCTACTTTCCATCCAGCTGAGCATAAGTAAGCAAACAACGTTAAACATGAAGCTATAGCAATAGCTAGTGATGTATAAGACAACCAACTTATGCTTTTATGCTTTATTGACCTCGGATGGCCATCCGGATTTGCTTTCATTTTCCTTCCTTGGGTCTACGGGCGTACCAGCGCCTAGCTACTTCCTGGGTAATCGCTATCCCGCGTTTTGACCAGTCAAGTTTCGATTCGCCTCGTCGTATTCAGGGCTTGTCTGGCCGCACTCAGGGGCAATCTGCCCGCTGACCAGCCACAGTGAGGAAAAGGGGACAGATTTATTTTAGGCTTAGTGCCATTGCGCGCTGATCCCAGTAAACCGCGAAATGCACCACCTCGCGCGAAGGCTGATTTTAGAGAGGCGCAATGGTCTGAGCAGTTCTACCGTAGGCAAGGTAGGAGGGCGGGACGGCGATGATTCGCTATGCCGGTGTAGTGATCTACCGGCCCGGTCGGTGCCGATCCCGAAGGAGGTTAGAGACTGCGCTATCGGTTGCGATGCCAGGATCTGGCTGACTGTTCATGCCCTGCAGGGCTGCGTTTCGTAGCGCCTACCAGTGCTGCGGTTTTCACACAGTGGGAGCGTCTGCGGCACACGTCCATTGCGATGCCCATGGGTCATGCGCACCTGTCGCTTTATCACTTGGCCTCAGCAATTCGGCTGTCGCCGCTGAAGCAGGGCGGCCATGCCGTTGCCTTGCAAACATGTGTGCATGTCTATAAGTACGCCCGTATGATAGCAATGACTGCATTGAATTCATTGGGAGGGCGGCATGGCAACTATCACGATTCGAAATCTGGATGATGATCTCAAGGCCATGCTGCGCGTTGTGGCTGCCAGCCATGGGCGCTCCATGGAAGAGGAGGCGCGAGTGATCATTCGTGAGGCCTTAACCAAGCAAGACAAGAAAGGCGGTTTGGGCAGTCGCATCCATGCCCGGTTTTCTACGGTGGCGGGTGCTGACCTTGAGCTGCCTGGGCGAAGCAGCAAAGTCAGGGCTGCGAGCTTCGACGAATGATCCTTCTCGATACCAACGTGCTTTCGGAGCTGATGAAGGCGAAGCCTGCGTCCGAGGTGGTGGCCTGGATCGATCAGCAGCCTGCAGGGCAGCTTTATATAAGCGCCATCACGGTGGCTGAAATTCTCTACGGCATCGCGCGATTGCCGGATGGCAAGCGCAAGACGTCGTTTGCGGATCTGGCCCGGTTGATGTTCGACGAGGATTTCGCGGGCCGTATCTTGCCGTTCGATACCGAGGCGGCGATTCACTATGCCAATCTGGCGGCAGCGAGTGAGGCGCAGGGGCGAGTGGCTGATATGGCCGATGCCCAGATCGCTGCCATTGCGGCTCTATACGACGCACCTGTTGCTACGCGTAATGTCCGCCACTTCGACCATCTGGGAGTTAGCGTCATCAATCCGTGGGTCGATTGAGCCTTATCCATCCAGCATTTTCGAGCGCGCACAAAAAAGGGCTTACCTTTCGGTAAACCCTTGTTTTGTTTGGTGGCTACGCAGGGACTTGAACCCCGGACCCCAGCATTATGAATGCTATGCTCTAACCAGCTGAGCTACGTAGCCGAGTGGCGCGCATTTTCCGCATCTGTCGGTAGTGTGTCAAGCCCTGGTGCAGAATAAATTTACGGACTTTCAACCGCTTAGCTGTTTTTCCATCCGCGCCACCCTGGCGCGGGGCGAAAACCGCTGGCTAGCCGATAACGGGATCGGTCGAAGGGTAGGGCGTCTGGTCGATGGCGTGCAGTTGTTCGTCGCTTGGCGCGCTGCGGCAGAGATCCGGTTGCTGCCCCTGTGGATAGCCGCCCACCACCAGGAAGTCGTCGCTGCTGCCCAGGTTGCAGTGCCCGGTGCCGGCCGGTAATACCAGTACGTCGCCTGCGCGCACTTCCACCTCGTGGCCGCCCGGCCCACCCAGCATCACTCGCGCATGGCCCTGGATGACGCCCAGCACCTCGTGGGCGTTGCTGTGGTAGTGGTGGTAGGGGTAAATGCCGTCTACCCACTGTGCAGGCCAGCCATGGGCCTTGAACAGCTGCTGCGTGCCGGCAGGGTCGGGCAGGCCTTTGCCGTTGAGCGCCTGCCGGTAGAGCCGGACAGGGTGGCCGTTGTTGTTCGGCATCCAGTCGTTGCGAGTCAGCAGCAGTTGTTCGACGTGGTCCGAGGTGTGATCGCTGTGTGGCGATGCAGCGAAGTCACCCGATGCTTCGCCCAGGTTGGCGAGGTAGTGCAGCATCAGGCGGTGGGAAAACATATCCATGGCATGCGCCCTCTCGAGGCATTGGCTTCACCTTGTATAGAGCGGGTTTGCGCGCAGGTGTTTGGTTTTTCGCGGGCCTGGAAAAGCAAAGCCCCTCGAGAGCATGCTCTCGAGGGGCCTGGGATTGCGCAGGGCGGGCTTAGACGTTGAAGCGGAAGTGCATCACGTCGCCGTCCTTGACGATGTATTCCTTGCCTTCCAGGCGCCATTTGCCGGCTTCCTTGGCACCGGCTTCGCCCTTGTACTGGATGAAGTCGTCATAGGCGATGACTTCGGCGCGGATGAAGCCTTTCTCGAAGTCGGTGTGGATTGCGGCAGCCGATTGCGGGGCGGTGGCGCCGACCTTGACGGTCCAGGCGCGCACTTCCTTCACGCCAGCGGTGAAGTAGGTCTGCAGGTTGAGCATCGAGTAGCCGGCGCGAATCACGCGGTTCAGGCCCGGCTCGGTCATGCCCATGGTTTCCAGGAACATCTGCATTTCTTCGAGATCGTCCAGCTCGGCGATTTCCGCCTCGATCTTGTTGCACACCGGTACCACGATGGCGCCCTCGGCGTCGGCGATGGCTTGCACCACGTCGAGCAGCGGGTTGTTCTCGAAGCCGTCTTCGGCGACGTTGGCGATGTACATCACCGGCTTGGTGGTCAGCAGGTGGAAGGTCTTGGCCAGGCGCTTCTCGTCGTCACCCAGGGTCTTGAGCAGGCTACGGGCCGGCTTGGCTTCGGTGAAGTGGGGGATGAGCTTTTCCAGCAGCGCCTTCTGCGCCACGGCTTCCTTGTCGCCGCCCTTGGCGGTGCGGGTGACGCGCTGCAGTTGTTTCTCGCAGCTGTCGAGGTCGGCCATGATCAGTTCGAGGTCGATGATCTCGATGTCACGCTTGGGGTCGACGCTGTTGGCGACGTGGATGACGTTCTCGTCTTCGAAGCAGCGCACCACGTGGGCGATGGCGTCGGTCTCGCGAATGTTGGCGAGGAACTTGTTGCCCAGGCCTTCGCCTTTCGAGGCACCGGCCACCAGGCCGGCGATGTCGACGAATTCCATGGTGGTGGGGATTACCCGCTCGGGCTTGACGATCTCGGCCAGGGCGTCGAGGCGCGGGTCGGGCATCGGTACGATGCCGCTGTTCGGCTCGATGGTGCAGAACGGGAAGTTCTCAGCAGCGATGCCGGACTTGGTGAGGGCATTGAACAGGGTGGACTTGCCGACGTTGGGCAGGCCGACGATGCCGCAATTGAATCCCATGGTGTATCCCTCGCGCCAATGGCGGTAGCTGAAATTAGAGAGTGGCTTTCTGGCTGTGCAGCTTGCGCATCGCCACTGTCCAGTCACCGGCGAGTATCTCCGGGAGGACGTCGAGGGCGAAGCCGATGCTTGCGTCCAGCAGCTCCTGTTCGCCACGCGGCGCGCGGCCGAGTACGAAGTTGGAGACCAGGCTGGCATGCCCGGGATGGCCGATGCCAAGCCGCAGGCGGTGGAAATTATTCTGGTTGCCGAGCTGGGCGATAATGTCGCGCAGCCCGTTATGCCCGCCGTGCCCGCCACCCTGTTTGAGTTTGGCGACGCCGGGAGGCATGTCGAGTTCGTCGTGGGCCACCAGGATTTCTTCGGGTTTGAGCTTGAAGAAATTCGCCAACGCCGCCACGGACTGGCCGCTGCGGTTCATGAAGGTGGTGGGGATGAGCAGACGAACTTCGCGGCCCTGGTGATTGAACTTGCCCACCAGGCCAAAATACTTGCGATCAACGCTGAGGTTGACGCGCAGGCGCTCCGCCAGGCGCTCAACGAAAAGGGCCCCTGCATTGTGCCGGGTCTGGTCGTATTCGGGGCCCGGGTTACCCAGGCCAACGATCAGTTGTACGGCAGTCATACAGGAGCCCTTTCTTGAAGCAGGCGTAGCGAGCCGGAATTACTCGGCGGTGCTTTCGCCTTCGCCTTCTGCTGCGTCTTCTGCACGAACGCGCGGCAGGTGAACGCTGGCAACCGGCAGATCGCTACCGTGGGCCAGGGCAACCAGCTCAACGCCTTTCGGCAGTTTGATGTCGGACAGGTGAACGGTCTGGTCCAGGTCGACGTTGGCGAAGTCGACTTCGATGAACTCCGGCAGGTCTTTCGGCAGGCAGGAGACTTCGACTTCGTTCAGCGAGTGCAGGACTTCGCCGCCTTTCTGCTTGACGCCAACGGAGCTAGCTTCGTTGATGAAGTGCAGCGGAACGTGTGCGGTCAGTTTCTGGCCGGCAACCACGCGGATGAAGTCAGCGTGCAGAACGAAGCCTTTGGCCGGATGGCGCTGCAGGGCTTTGATCAGAACGTTTTCTTTCTTGCCGTCAACGGTCAGGTTCAGCACGTGGCTGAAGGCTGCTTCGTTTTCCAGCAGCTTGGCGAAATCCTTGGCAACCAGGCTGATGGACAGGGGAGCCTTGTCGCCACCGTAGATTACGGCAGGAACCAGGCTGGCGTTACGACGCAGGCGGCGGCTCGCACCTTTCCCCAGGTCGGAACGCGCTTCGGCATTCAGGGTAAATTCAGCAGTCATTTCACTTCTCCAGAATAACCAAACCGCCCGTTACGCTTGCGACCAGCGGCGGGGCGGTTCGGTGAAAGGCCTGACCAGGTGGCCAGGCATGTTTCGTCAGGGCTGTTCCGGGTTAGCGGAACATCGCACTGATCGATTCTTCATTGCTGATGCGGCGTACCGCTTCAGCGACAACCGGCGCGATGTCCAGTTGACGAATACGTGAACAGGATTGCGCGGCGGCGGACAGCGGGATGGTGTTGGTCACCACCAGTTCGTCCAGTACCGAGTTCTCGATGTTCTCGATGGCACGACCCGACAGCACCGGGTGCGTGGCATAGGCATAAACCTTGGCAGCGCCGTGTTCCTTCAGAGCCTTGGCCGCGTGGCACAGGGTGCCGGCGGTGTCGACCATGTCGTCGACCAGGATGCAGGTACGGCCTTCCACGTCACCGATGATATGCATCACTTCGGAGTGGTTGGCCTTTTCACGGCGCTTGTCGATGATCGCCAGATCGACGCCCAGGCTCTTGGCAACTGCGCGCGCACGCACCACACCGCCAATGTCCGGGGAAACGATCATCAGATTGTCGAAGCGCTGATCTTCGATGTCATCGACCAGTACGGGCGAGCCGTAGATGTTGTCGACGGGAATATCGAAGAAGCCTTGAATCTGATCCGCGTGCAGGTCGACGGTGAGAACCCGGTCGATGCCTACCACGGTGAGCATGTCGGCCACCACTTTGGCGCTGATTGCCACACGGGCGGAACGCGGACGGCGATCCTGGCGGGCATAGCCGAAGTAGGGGATGACTGCAGTGATTCGAGTCGCTGAGGAGCGGCGGAAGGCATCTGCCATCACGACCAGTTCCATCAGGTTGTCATTGGTTGGCGCGCACGTCGGCTGAATCAGGAAAACGTCCTTACCGCGGACGTTCTCGTTGATTTCGATCATGATTTCGCCGTCGGAGAATTTACCGACAGAAGCATCACCGAGGGGAATGTGCAGCTGACGAACGATACGTCGCGCCAGATCGGGGTTAGCGTTCCCCGTAAAGACCATCATCTTGGACACGCGCAGTACCTGCCGGCTGAGGGTAACCTGGATGAGTATAAAAATGGCAGGGGCGGCTGGATTCGAACCAACGCATGCCAGGATCAAAACCTGGTGCCTTACCGCTTGGCGACGCCCCTGTATCGTGTGTGACGCAATGCTGCTCAATTCGGTAGTACGAGCCACCCTTGGGTGGTTATGGCAGGGGCGGCTGGATTCGAACCAACGCATGCCAGGATCAAAACCTGGTGCCTTACCGCTTGGCGACGCCCCTGTAACGTATAACCGATGCTACGCATTCACTTCCTGGCCAGTTCTTGCAGCTTGCGGTGCAACATCGAAACGTTGGCACCCTGCGCAACAAAACTTGGCAGTGTGGCTGGAAGTTGGCGGGCGACTTTATCAGCATCGTCCTTGTTTGGGAAGCTCCCAAACACACAAGCTCCAGTGCCGGTCAATCTTGTAGGAACAAATTTGTTCAGCAAGATCAGCGCGTTACGAACAGCTGAGTAACGCTTCTCGACGACCGGCTGGCAGTCATTACGACCACCCCCCTCAAGAAGGCTGCGAACTTTAATGGGCGGCGTATCGCGTGTCAACTCAGGGTCGGAGAAAACTTCTGCTGTACTGACAAGCACTTGCGGAACGGCGACGAGAAACCAGGGCTCGGGCAGCTCCACCGGGGTGAGTTTTTCGCCGACGCCTTCGGCGAATGCCGCACGCCCGCGCACGAATACCGGCACGTCGGCGCCCAGGCTCAGGCCCAGGGCCGCCAGGCGATCCTCGCTCCAGCCCAGTTGCCAGAGGTGATCGAGGCCGAGCAGGGTGGTCGCGGCATCCGAGCTGCCGCCGCCGATGCCGCCGCCCATGGGCAGGCGTTTGTTCAGCCAGATGTCCGCACCCAGGCGCGTGCCACTCTGCTGCTGCAATTGTTTGGCGGCGCGCACGATCAGGTTGCTGTCGTGGGGCACGCCGTCGATTTCGCTGTGCAGGCGAATCACGCCGTCCTCGCGGCGCCTGAAGCCCAGCTCGTCACCGTGGTCGAGAAACTGAAACAGGGTCTGCAGCTCGTGGTAGCCGTCGTCGCGGCGACCGAGGATGTGCAGCATCAGGTTGAGCTTGGCTGGCGCCGGCAGGATCAGCTCGGCGTCAGCGGGTATGGCGTGCGTGGTCATGGGGCAATGGCTGGCAAGAGGGGATAGGAGAGTCGCGCAGGCTAGCGCAGCACGTAGCCCGGGTCGAGCGCAGCGACACCCGGGGTGATGGCCCTGGGTATAGCGGCGCTCGACCGCAGGCTACGGCGCGGGAATTGCGGGCATGAAACTAGCGCGATGCGGGAAGGCATCGCGCCTGGCGGGCTGGAGCCGGATTACTGGCCGAGGTGGCGCGGCTGCCAGTCCTTGATCACCAGGGTCACCTGGATGTCGTGGCCTTCCAGGCGCAGGCGCTCGGGCAGCCAGTAGCCATCCTGCTCGGCGTAGCGGGTGTAGCTGACTTCCCAGCCATCCTGACTCAGTTGCGCCAGGCGGCTGTCGGCGTCCAGGGTGATGCGGCTCTTGCTGTCCGGTGCGGGCAGGCCGCGGATCCACCACAACAGGTGCGAGACCGGCAGGTTGAGGCCCAGTTGCTGCTGCAGCAGTTCTTCCGGGGACTCGGCCTGATAGCGGCCCTGGTTGGCCACTTCCAGCTCGACCTTGCCGGGGCGGCCGGTCAATCGCGCGGCGCCGCGGCCCAGAGGGCCGGACAGGCGGATATCGGCGTAATCCTGGCGTTGCAGCCAGAATAGCGTACCGCTGCCCGAGTCGCGCGGGGCGCGGATGCCGACCTTGCCGTTGATCTGCCAGCCATCGAGGGTGCCAATCTGCTGCTTGTGTGCCTGCCAGCGGGCCGGGTCGCCCAGGCCCTGTTCCACCGCCTCGCGGGTGGACAGGCCGGAACAGCCGGCCAGCAGGGTGACCAGGGCGAGTACGAGAAGGGGGCGAAGCGACATCAGGGTTTCTCCGAACCGGTCAGGCGCAGCACGGTGCTGCGCAGAATTTCACTCTCGGGCTGTTCCTTCAGGGCGTCACGCCAGATCTTCCGGGCTTCGCGCTGCTTGCCCTGGGCCCACAGCGCTTCACCCAGGTGGGCGGCGACTTCGTGGTCCGGGAAGCGCTCGAACGCCTGGCGCAGCCACTTCTCGGCCGCGGCGAGGTTGCCGAGGCGGTAGTTGGCCCAGCCGAGGCTGTCGAGAATGGCCGGGTCCTCAGGGTTGAGGTCGTGAGCCTTCTGGATCAGCTCCAGGCCTTCCTGGTGGCGATCGGTACGGTCGACCAGGGTGTAGCCCAGGGCGTTGAGGGCCATGGCGTTGTCCGGCTCGCGCTCGAGGATCAGGCGCAGGTCGCGCTCGAGCTGCTTCAGGTCACCGCGTGGCTCGGCGAGCATGGCGCGGGTATAGAGCAGGTTGATATCGCCCGGGTACTGTTTGAGCGCCTGCTGGATCAGGTTCCAGGCCTGGTCGGCCTTGTTCTGCTTGGACAGTGACTCAGCTTCTATCAGGTACAGCTGCAGGGCGTATTCCGGTTCGCTGTCGCGGGCTTCGGCGAGGTGCCGGGAGGCCTCGGCGCCACGGCCATTGGCGACCAGCAGGTCGGTCATGCGCGCCTGGGCTGGCAAATAGTCAGTGCCGCCGCCAACCATCGAGTAGGCGAGCAGGGCGTCGTCCACTTCACCCAAGGCTTCGTGGGCGCGGCCGAGGTTGTACTGCGCCGGGTCGACGTGGGCATCGCGCTGGATCAGTTCTTCCAGATAGACGATGGCTTCGCGCCAGGCTTCGGCTTCCAGACACACCAGGGCCAGGGAAAAGCGCAGGTCGTCGTCTTCGGGGAATTGCTGCAGCAGCGAGGAGAATTCGCCACGGGCTTCATCCATGCGGCCCAGCTCGACCAGCTGGCGGGCATAGGTCAGGCGCAGGCGTTTGTCGCTTGGGTTGCGCTCCATGCCGGCCTTGAGCAGCGGCAGCGCTTCTTCGCCACGGCCCAGGCTTTGCAGCAGGCGGGCGCGCAATAGCAGCGGAGCGGATTGGTCCTGCTTGGCCTCGCTGGTCTCGAGCAGCTTCAAGGCTTCCTCGGCGCGGCCATCCTGCTGCAGCAGCAGCGCCTTGCCGAACAGCAGCTGGCCGTCGTTCGGGTACTTGCCGAGCAGGCGGTCGAAGCTCTGCAGCAGGCCGGTGCGGGTATCCGGGTCGGTTTCCGCGGCGGACAGCGCGAGGAAGTCGAAATGGGTGTTGCCCTGGCGCTGGCGCACCCGCTCCATGTAGCTCATGGCTTCGTCGTAGCGGCCGGCGCGGGCCAGCTGCACGGCGGCGGCGCGTTGGGCGTCGACGTCATTGGGGGCGTTCTTGGCCCAGATCAGCGCAGTGTCCAGGGCTTCCTGCTCGGCGCCCAGGTACTCGGCAATACGGAAGCCGCGCTCGGCGACGCCAGCATCCTGGGTCGCATTGGCCTGCTGCACATAGTTGCTCAGGGCGATGTCGAAGCGGTTGCGCTGCCCGGCCAGTTCGGCGGTCAGCAGCGCCAGCAGGGTTTCCTGGCTGAACGAGCCGTAGCTTTCCGGCGCCTTGGCGGTGGCTTCGGTGCCCGGTTCCTCCACAGGAACGTTGCCGTCCGGTGCGGACGGCGCAAAAGTCTGACAACCGCCCAGCAAGGCCAGGGCGGTGAGCAACGCGATGGGTCTATTCATAAGAGGAAATGCGACTAACCTGCGGTTTTGGCCATCATGACACAAGCCGTTGGGCAAGCCCATGGGCAGCCCGTGTGTCCTGGCGATGTGAGGTTGGACTGCCGAAGCCCGGGCGGGTTGCATCCAATCCAGGGGCGTTCCTGTGGTGCTGGAAAAGTCGTTCCAGTTGCCGTTGATCGGCCCTCGCTATCGTCGCCATACACGGTGCAATGGTTGTTCTGCATCGGCCGAAGTAGGACAATTGCCTGCTTCCATCCCCCTGTCAGCGACGTGCATGGCCTTTATCGCCCTCGGTATCAACCACAAGACCGCTTCGGTGGATGTTCGCGAGCGCGTGGCTTTTACTCCAGAGCAGCTCGTAGAGGCGCTGCAGCTGCTGTGCCGCGATACGCCGAGCCGCGAAGCGGCGATCCTGTCGACCTGCAACCGCAGCGAGTTGTACCTCGAACAGGATGGCGCTGGCGTCGATGCGGTGCTCGGCTGGTTGGCCGATTACCATCATTTGAGCGTCGATGAGCTGCGTGCCTGCGCTTATATCCACGAAGATGATGCGGCCGTTCGTCACATGATGCGCGTGGCCTCCGGCCTCGATTCCATGGTGCTCGGCGAGCCGCAGATTCTCGGCCAGATGAAGTCCGCCTTTGCCGTGGCCCGTGAGGCCGGCACCCTCGGCCCGCTGCTCGGGCGGTTGTTCCAGGCCACCTTCAGCACCGCCAAGACCGTGCGCACCGATACCGCCATCGGCGAGAACCCGGTGTCGGTGGCCTTTGCCGCGGTCAGCCTGGCCAAGCAGATCTTCGCTGATCTGCATCGCAGCCAGGCGCTGTTGATCGGTGCCGGCGAAACCATCAGCCTGGTGGCCCGCCACCTGCACGACCAAGGCATCAAGCGCATCGTGGTCGCCAACCGCACCCTGGAGCGCGCCAGCAGCCTGGCCGAGCAGTTCGGCGCCCACGCGGTGCTGCTTTCCGACATTCCCCAGGAGCTGGCGCACAGCGACATCGTCATCAGCTCTACGGCCAGCCAGCTGCCGATTCTCGGCAAGGGCGCGGTGGAAAGTGCCCTCAAGCAGCGCAAGCACAAGCCGATCTTCATGGTCGATATCGCCGTGCCGCGGGACATCGAGCCCCAGGTCGGCGAGCTGGATGACGTCTACCTGTATACCGTCGACGACCTGCATGAAGTCATCGCCGAGAACCTCAAGAGCCGCCAGGGCGCGGCCCAGGCCGCCGAGGAGCTGGTTGCCGCCGGCACCGACGAGTTCATGGCACGCCTGCGTGAGCTGGCAGCGGTGGATGTGCTCAGGGCTTACCGCCAGCAGGCCGAGCGCCTGCGTGACGACGAGCTGGCCCGCGCCCAGCGCATGCTCGCCAATGGCGCTGCAGCCGAAGACGTGCTGGCGCAGCTGGCCCGCGGCCTGACCAACAAGTTGCTGCACGCGCCCAGCGTGCAACTGAAAAAATTCTCCGCCACCGGGCGCGTCGATGCGTTGGGTGTGGCTCAGGAGCTGTTCGCCCTCGACGAAGGCGCGTCGTCCGGCTTGGTCAATAAATAGAAGGCCT
This sequence comes from Pseudomonas sp. URMO17WK12:I2, assembly GCF_003253735.1. Lineage (GTDB taxonomy): Bacteria > Pseudomonadota > Gammaproteobacteria > Pseudomonadales > Pseudomonadaceae > Aquipseudomonas. The sequence continues at coordinate 64,973 of NZ_QKYW01000008.1, forward strand.
GCAATGAAAGCTTCGCTGATCAATAAACTCGACTTGCTGCACGACCGTTTCGAAGAAGTCACGGCGCTGCTCGGCGATGCCGAGGTGATCACCAACCAGACCCAGTTTCGCGCCTACTCCAAGGAATACGCCGAGATCGAACCGGTGATCATGGCGTTTCGCGAATTCCGCAAGGTGCAGGCCGACCTCGACGGTGCCCTGGCGCTGCTCAAGGACAGCGACCCGGACATGCGCGAGATGGCCGAGGAAGAAGTCGACACCGCGCGCGCGCGCCTGGTCGAACTGGAAGACAGCCTGCAGCGCATGCTGCTGCCCAAGGATCCCAACGACGGCCGTAACGTGTTTCTCGAAGTGCGTGCCGGAACCGGCGGCGACGAGGCGGCGATCTTCGCCGGCGACCTGTTTCGCATGTATTCGCGCTATGCCGAGAAGCAGGGCTGGCGCGTCGAGGTGCTGTCGGCCAACGAGGGCGAACATGGCGGCTTCAAGGAAGTGATCGCCCGGGTCGAAGGCGACAACGTGTTCGGCAAGCTCAAGTTCGAGTCCGGCGCGCACCGCGTGCAGCGCGTGCCGGAAACCGAGTCCCAGGGGCGCATCCATACCTCCGCCTGCACCGTCGCGGTGTTGCCCGAGCCGGACGAGCAGATGGCCATCGAGATCAACCCCGCGGATCTGCGTGTCGATACCTACCGCAGCTCCGGCGCCGGTGGTCAGCACGTCAACACCACCGACTCGGCGATCCGCATCACCCATATTCCCACCGGCACCGTGGTCGAGTGCCAGGAAGAGCGCTCCCAGCACAAGAACCGCGCCAAGGCCATGGCCTGGCTGGCGGCCAAGCTCAAGGACCAGCAGGATGCTGCCGCCCACAAGGAAATTTCCGACACCCGCAAGCTGCTGGTCGGCTCCGGTGACCGCTCGGAACGCATCCGCACCTACAACTTCCCCCAGGGCCGGGTGACCGATCACCGCATCAACCTGACCCTGTATTCGCTGAACGAAGTGATCGCCGGTAGCGTCGATGCGGTGATCGAGCCGCTGCTCGCCGAATACCAGGCCGATCAGTTGGCGGCGTTGAGCGATTGAACCGAGTGTAGGGCCGGATCGCGGCGCCCGGTGGGCGCCTCTATCATCGACCTGCGCCCCGATCCGCCGAAGAAGCTACCCATGGCCACTATCGAATCCCTGCTCAACAGCATCGAGTTGCCCGACTCGCCCAGCCCACGCCTGGACGCCGAGCTGCTGCTGGCCGATGCTCTCGGCAAGCCGCGCAGCTATCTGCGTACCTGGGCCGACCGTGAAGTGGAGCCCGAGGCCGCGCTGCGGTTTGCAGGCAGCCTGGCGCGTCGGCGTAATGGCGAGCCCGTCGCCTACATCCTTGGTCGCCAGGGCTTCTGGAGCCTGGATCTGGATGTTGCGCCCCATACCCTGATCCCGCGCCCGGATACCGAGCTGCTGGTGGAAACCTCGCTGGCGCTGCTGCCCGGCGGCCCGGCGCAGGTGCTCGACCTGGGCACCGGCAGCGGCGCCATCGCCCTGGCGCTGGCCAGCGAGCGGCCGGCCTGGCAGGTCACCGGCGTCGACCGGGTCGCCGAGGCGGTGGCGCTGGCCGAGGGCAACCGCGCGCGGCTGGGCCTGGCCAATGCCGCGTTTCGCCCGAGCCACTGGTTCGCGGCACTGGGTGGTGAGCGCTACGGGTTGATCGTCAGCAACCCGCCCTATATCGCCAGTGACGACCATCACCTGGACGAGGGCGATGTGCGTTTCGAACCGAGCAGCGCGCTGGTCTCGGGCGTCGACGGTCTGGACGATATCCGCCTGATCATCGACCAGGCGCCGGCGCACTTGGCGGCACCCGGCTGGTTGCTGCTCGAACATGGCTTCGACCAAGCCGAAGCGGTGCGCGAGCTGTTGAGCCAGCGCGGCTTCGCCGAGGTTCACAGCCGCCGTGATCTCGCCGATCATGAGCGCATCAGCCTGGGGCGGTGGCCACATGAATGAACAATTGAGCGATGAGGAGCTGCTGCGCTACAGCCGGCAGATCCTGCTCTCGCAGATCGATGTGGCGGGCCAGTTGCGCCTCAAAGGCAGCCGTGTGCTGATCGTCGGCCTCGGTGGTCTCGGCTCGCCGGTGGCCCTTTACCTTGCCGCGGCGGGCGTGGGTGAACTGCACCTGGCGGACTTCGATCGCGTCGACCTGAGCAACCTGCAACGGCAGATCGCCCACGACACGGCGAGTATCGGCCAGAGCAAGGTCGACTCGGCGTTGGCACGGCTGGCGGCGCTCAACCCCGACATTGCCTTGCGGGCCTATCGCCAGGCACTGGATGCCGACTCCCTGGCCGCTGCGTTGGCGGCGGTCGATCTGGTGCTCGACTGCTCCGACAACTTCGCCACCCGCGAAGCCGTCAACGCTGCCTGTGTGGCGGCGCGCAGGCCTCTGGTCAGCGGCGCGGCGATCCGCCTGGAAGGGCAGTTGTCAGTGTTCGACCCGCGCCGTGACGACAGCCCCTGCTACCACTGCCTGTATGGCCATGGCAGCGAAGCCGAGCTGACCTGCAGCGAAGCCGGAGTGGCTGGGCCGCTGGTGGGCCTGGTCGGCAGCCTGCAGGCGCTGGAGGCGCTGAAGCTGCTGGCCGGCTTCGGCGAGCCGCTGGTCGGGCGCCTGCTGCTGATCGACGCCTTCGGCTCGCGCTTTCGCGAGTTGCGGGTCAAGCGCGACCCGGGTTGCACCGTGTGCGGGAATGCTGCCGATGCGTGACGCGCCGATCGGGGTGTTCGATTCCGGCGTCGGCGGCCTCACGGTATTGCGGGAAATCCGCGCCTTGCTGCCCGATGAGACGCTGTTCTACGTGGCCGACAGCGGTCACGTGCCCTATGGGGAAAAAAGCCCCGAGTACATTCGTGAGCGCTGTCGGGTCATCGCCGCCTTCTTGCTCGCGCGTGGCGCCAAGGCGTTGGTGCTAGCCTGCAACACCGCGACGGTGGCCGGGGTGGCCGAGCTGCGTAGCCTGTATCCGCAACTGCCGATCGTGGCCATGGAGCCGGCCGTGAAGCCGGCGGCGGCGGCCACGCGCTCCGGGGTGGTCGGCGTGCTGGCCACCACCGGGACGCTGAAAAGCGCGCGTTTTGCCGCCTTGCTCGACCAGTTCGCCAGCGACGTGCGGGTGGTGACCCAGCCCTGCCCAGGGCTGGTCGAGCTGATCGAGGCGGGTAACCTGGACGACCCCGCGTTGCATGGGCTGCTGCGCGGTTACGTCGAGCCGCTGCTGGCCGAGGGCTGCGACACGCTGATTCTCGGCTGCACCCACTATCCCTTCCTGAGGCCGTTGCTCGAGCAGTGGCTGGACCCGTCGATCAGCCTGATCGACACCGGCGCGGCGGTGGCCCGGCAGCTGCAACGGCTGCTCGCCAGCCGTGACCTGCTGGCTGCAGGGCCGCGTGGCGCCGACGGCTTCTGGTGCAGCGGCGAGCCGCTGGCCATGCAGCGTGTGTTACCCCGGCTGTGGGGCAGCGCCGGAGAGGTGAGTCCGTTGCCGGAAAATATTGACTGGGCAATGCGCCATTAAATATTTTTAGAACTCACGGAACTTGTCTAAAGTCTGTAGCTGTAGGTTCCACCATGCCGCACTTAAAAGACTAATAAGTCCCTATATACAAGGATGCTCCAATGAACAAGTTGGTTGGCTTGGCCGCTGCAGTTGCGTTGTCTCTTGGATCGGTTACAGCCGCTCAGGCAACGGGTTTGACCTTTTCCGTCGGCCAATCTGGCGACTCCACCATGGTGTATCGCCTCGGTGCCCAGTTCGATTTCAATAGCCGCTGGTTCGAAAGCAGTGTCGGTCATCTCGGCGGCTACTGGGATGCCGGTTACACCTACTGGCAGGGGGACGACACGTCCACCAACCACAGTGTTTCCTTTGCGCCGGTATTCGTTTACGAGTTCGCCGGGCAAACCGTCAAACCCTACCTGGAGGCGGGTATCGGGGTAGCGGCATTCTCCAATACCAAGCTCGAGTCCAATGATCTGGGTTCCTCGTTCCAGTTCGAAGACCGCATTGGCGCCGGCCTGCGTTTTGCCGGTGGTCATGAGGTGGGTATTCGTGCAATCCATTATTCCAACGCCGGTATCAAACAGCCCAACGATGGCGTCGAAGCCTATTCGCTGCACTATCGCCTGAACTTCTAAGTTAGCGGCGGTAATAAAAAACCGGACCTTGGTCCGGTTTTTTATTGCATATTTCTGTGCAGATTTTCATGCATGTTCTTGTGTATGTATATCGCCTTCAGCGATAGATCGTATTGATACCACGTCGCTCTTCCAGGCATTCCGGTGCGCCCATTTCGAATTCGCGGCAGATCAGCGGGCGTACTTCATAAATGCTGCAGCGCATGCTGTCGCGATCCAGCGCGGCGCACCAGCCGTCGTCGAGGCGGCGCATCACTTCACCGCCCCATTCGTCACTGTCGATGAAGCGCTCGGGCACGCCGGTATCGGTGATCAGCATCACTTCCAACTGGCAGCAGCAGGCCGCGCAGGTGCTACAACTGACCTGTTCGTCGATCTGGGTATGGGTAATCTTTTCGCTATCGCTCATCGGGCTAGTCTACGCCAGGCCAGGCGGCGCCAAGCAAACCTTACATCGGGCGGGCGGCGTAGAGCCGGGCGAAGCCATGTAGCAGCGGCAGCACGATGGCCCACACGAGCGCTACCAGAACCAGGCTGGCGGCCTCGCCATGGGGCAGGCGCACCAGGCCTAACCAGGTGCTGGCGCCGTGGCAGAGCAGGGCGAAGCAGGCGCCGACAAGACTGGCACGCCACCAGGGTGTGGCCGTCCACGCCATGCAGTGGTAAAGGGTGGTGCCCACCAGGAGCCAGATAAGCGCCTGCCACAGTGGAATCAGCTGGCGCGCTTCACCGAAATCGAAAAAACCCAGCTGCAGCAGAAAGCTGTCCACGGCACTGCCGAACAGCAAGGCGCTGACCAGCAGCTTGCCCTCGCGTTGCCAACTGCCGATCAGCGCCAGGTGCACCAGCAGCACCACGGCGACCGCCCACAGCCATTGGCCGCCGCCGAGCAGGCAGGCGAGCCAGCCACAGATGAACAGCAGGGCGTTGAGCAGGTTTTTAGGCACTGGACGGCAGCCGGTCGCGGAAGATAAAGGGCGACGATGTTGCCTGCGCTGGCAAGGCCGGTGCAAGCCCGTGGCGTGTCAGGAGATGTCCCGCTCGCTGCGGACCAGGCGCCTGCCCAGAGCCAGGCGCAGGTGGGCAGGCAGGCGGCCGAGCAGGCCGAGGGCGGCGATGAATGGCCCCGGAAAGGCGATCTCCAGCGGGCGGGCGTCCAGGCGCTTGGCGATATGCCGGGCGGCCCTGTGCGCCGACCAGCGCGTCGGCGTAGAGAGGCCACCGCTCTGCGCCTGGGCCGTGTCGACGAAGCCTGGGGAAACCACGGTAACGGCGATGCCTTCCTGGGCAAGGTCCACCCGCAACGATTCCAGCAGGTAGCGCAGCGCGGCCTTTGAGGCACCGAAGGCGCCGGCGCCCGGCAGTGGCAGGTAGGTGACCGCGCTGGCGACGCCGACCAGGTGCGGCGACTGGCCTCGGCGCAGCAGCGGCAAGGCTGCAACGATGCAGTGGCTCGCCGAGAACAGGTTGCCGCGCATCACCCGGGCCAGGGCATCGGCCTCGAAGTTGTTGGCGTCGACATGCTCGTACACCCCGGCGTTGAGTATCGCGCAGTCCAGCGCCCCCCATTGTTGGTCGAGCTGCGCCGCGATGGCGTCGACTTCGCGGGCCTCGCCCAGGTCGCCCGGTAGCACCAGCACCTTGCCGGGAAAACGCGCGGCGAGCGCCTGCAGCGGCTCTTCGCGACGGGCGCTGAGCGCCAGGCAATGGCCTTCGTTCAGCAAACGCTCGGCCAGGGCATGGCCGATGCCGCTGCTGGCGCCGGTGAGCCAGATGCGTTTGCTGAAGGCGCTCATGCCGATACGCTGGCCGACGGCAGATTCTTGAAGGCATCCAGGGCCCGCTGGCGGCTGGCGCGCAGGTCGACGATGGGCTTGGGATAATCCACGCCGCCGCCGAACAGGCTGGCCTGGCCCTTGCTACCGGCATGCGGATCGTGAATCGCCTTGTCGCTCAACGAGGTCAGCTCGGGCAGCCACTGGCGGATGAAACGGCCATCGGGATCGAAGCGCTTGGACTGGCTGACCGGGTTGAAAATGCGGAAGTAGGGCACCGAATCGGTACCGGTCGAGGCGCTCCACTGCCAGCCCCCATTGTTGGCGGCCAGGTCGCCGTCGATCAGGTGACGCATGAAGAAACGTTCGCCCTCACGCCAGTCGATCAGCAGGTTCTTGGTCAGGTACATCGCCACCACCATGCGCAGGCGGTTATGCATCCAGCCGGTTTCCAGCAACTGGCGCATGGCCGCGTCGATGATCGGAATCCCGGTACGGCCTTGCTGCCAGGCCTGCAGGTCATTGGTGGCCTGGCGCCAGGGCAGCGCTTCGGTTTCCGGGCGGAACGCACGGCCCATGGACACGCGCGGGTAGCCGACCAGGATATGGGTATAGAACTCGCGCCAGATCAGCTCGTTGATCCAGGTGACCGCGCCCTGGCTGCCGCTTTCGAATTCACCGGCATTGGCGTTCAGCGCTGCATGCAGGCACTGGCGCGGCGACAGCACGCCGGCGGCGAGATAAGCCGACAGCTGGCTGGTGCCCGGGCGGATGGGGAAGTCGCGGTTGTCGTGATAATCCTCGATCCACTCATCGGCAAAGCGCTGCAGGCGTTCGCGGGCCGCCTCCTCGCCAGCGGGCCAGGCATCGCGCAGGGGCTGGCTGGGCGTGTCGAAACCGGCCACGCGCTCGGGGACCGGGTCGGCGGCGATCTCCAGCTTGTCTTGCGCCTTGGGCAGCGCCACCCGTTTCGGCAGGGCGGTGTGCAGGCGCTGATAGCAGACGCCGCGGAACTGGCTGTAGACCTTGAAGTAGGTGCCGGTGCGGGTCAGCACGCTGCCCGGCTTGAACAGGAGGCGGTCGAGGTGGCTGCGAAAGTTGACGCCCAGCTCGTCCAGCGCGGCGGCCACGGCCTCGTCACGGCGGCTTTCGTTGACCCCGTATTCCTCGTTCACGTGCACGGCGCTTGCCTGCAGCTCCTGGGCCAGGGTGCCGAGCACGTTCGGCGCCGCGCTCCAGTGGTCGGCTTCACGGATCAGCAGCGGCACGTTGAGGTGTTGCAGCGCGCGGCTCAGCTCGCCCAGGTTGCGCAGCCAGAAGTCCACCTTGCATGGGGCATCGTCATGCTGCTGCCACTGGCCGGGGCTTAGCAGGAACACCGCGACCGTCGGCCCGGCCTGCATGGCGGCGGTCAGCGCGCTGTTATCGGTGACACGCAGGTCGGTTCGAAACCACATCAGTTGCAGCATGGGACGTCCTATTCGAGCAGATGGCGATCTGCGAGGTGTTGCAGTGCCGCCAGCGGATCGGCGACGACGGTGATATCCGCCGAGTCCGGGGCACGGGCGACCAGTTGCTCGGCCTCCTGCTGGTCTTCGATACCGATCAGCAGGCAGGGCACGCCGTGGTCGCCGAGCCACTGCTGCAGCGTCGACTGGGCGCTGGTGTTGGAGTCGGCTTCGCAGAACAGCAGCAGGGCGCGCGGGCGACGGCGGCTGAGGGCCAGGGGCAGCTCGGCGAGCGGCATCGGACCGTCGAAGGCGTCAACCGGGCAGCCGGCGGTGCCGATCAGCCAGGCGCACAGCCACAGCTGTGGCGACATCGGCGACTGGCACAGGTTGATCAGCATCAGCGGCTGGCCCTGATGCTGGCGATTGTCGTGATAGACCCGCGCGCCGAGCTTGCTGCGCAACCAGCTGTGCAGGAACAGCCGTTCGGTGGCCGCTCCCGGCTGTTGCGGCCAGCGCGCTTCGAGGGTCACCAGCAGCGGCAGTAGCAGGTGCTGGCAGAGGATCTGCACGGGGTACAGCGCCAGTTCAGCGTTGAAGCGCTCATCCAGCCGGCGCTCATCCAGGGCATGGATGGCATCGCACAGGCGGTCGCGCTTTTCCTGCCACTGCGAGGCCTGTTCGGCGGGCAGCGGCTGGTCGGCACGCAGCAGGCTTTTCACCTGGCCGACGGAAACGCCGCGGTTCAGCCAGCCGAGCACCGTATGGATGGTCTGCACCTGCTCGGGGGAATACAGGCGATGACCCTTGGCGGTGCGATGCGGCACGATCAGGCCGTAGCGGCGCTCCCAGGCGCGCAGGGTGACCGGGTTGACGCCGGTGATGCAGGCCACGTCGCGAATCGGCAGGTAACCGTTGGCGACCAGGTCCTGCGGTGTGCTGGCGCCTGGGACGTTGGAAATCGGCCGGCTCATAGCGCGTTTCGCAGGCTGAGGTTCTCAGGGTGCGGCTGCAGGTAGACCTGCTGGGCGATGTAGCGATCAGGGTGCTGGCGGAAGTGATGCTTGAGCAGGGTCAGCGGCACCACCAGCGGAATGATGCCCTTGCGGTATTGGCTGATCAGCTGCTGCATTTCCTGCTTTTCCCCGGCGCTCAGTGCGCCCTTGAGGTAGCCGCTCAGGTGCTGCAACACGTTACTGTGGGTGCCGCGGGTGGCGCAGCGCTTGAGGGCAGTCATCAGCTCGGCGATGTAGTGGTTGGCCAGCTCGTCCAGGTTCTGCCCGGACAGGTCGCCGAGCAACCGACCCAGGCGCTTGTAGCGTAGCGGGTCGGTGGCCATCAGCAGGTACTTGTGGCGGGCATGGAATTCGATCAGCTTGCCGCGGGTGATGCCCGACTCGCACAGCATCTGCCACTGCGAATAGGTGAATACCCGGGTCAGGAAATTCTCGCGCAGCACCGGGTCATTGAGCCGGCCTTCTTCCTCGATGGGCAGGTTGGGGTGCCGCTCGGTGAGCACGCGGGTAAAGATACCGCGGCCCTTGGGCTCGCTCGGATGGCCGTTGTCCTGGTAGACCTTGACCCGCTCCAGGCCGCAGGACGGCGATTGCTGCATGACGATATAGCCGCTGATCGCTGGCAGCTCGGCCGCGACCTGTTCACCGTAGGCCGCCAGGGCATCGGTGTGGTCCTGATCGGGGTGCACGGTGCCGACGGCGCGTGGCGCGCCGGGGTCGCCGACCAGGCGAATGGGTTCGCGCGGCGTGCCCAGGCCGATGGCTACCTCGGGGCAGTAGGGCACGAAGTCGAAATATTCGCTCAGTTGATCCAGGCACAGCCTCGAAGCCTTGTGCCCGCCGTTATAGCGAACTTCGGAGCCCAGCAGGCAGGCGCTGACGCCAAGTGTGGGCTTTCTTCGGTACAGCGGGCTGACGGACATGGCACACCTTCAAAAATGACCTTGTACAAGCATTTATTTGTGTACAGGTTATTTCATCTTAAGCCTGATCTTGTACAAGTCAAATTTCGTGTACAGGGCCATAGCCATAGAGCCGGCCGCTGTCGCCAGGTTCAACGCCATCCCATCAGCCATTGCTCGGCATCCTGCAGCTCACGCCAATCGAGGCGCCAGGCGCGCTTGCTGAGCACGGCCTGCAACTCGATCTGCAGCACGGTGCCGTCCTCGTCACTGAACAGTTCGGTGACCAGAAAATGCTTCTCGCGGTTTTGCGGCTTGGCTGCTGTCCATTTCGACAGCAGCAGCTTGCGCGGGGTCAGGCGATGCTTTGCGCCGTTCATTGGTTATGGGCGATCAGTTTGCGGGCGGCCTCCTGGCCGCTCAGCCATGCTCCTTCCACACGGCCGGACAGGCACCAGTCACCGCACACGTAGAGACCCAGGTCGGCGTCTGCCAGCGCGCCCAGCTGATGGGCGGCAGATGGCCGCGCATACAGCCAGCGATGAGCGAGACTGAACACCGGCGCGGGCACGGCGCAGCCGATCATCTCGGCGAAGGCGCCGTGCAGGTGTTCGATCACCTGCTCCTTGCTCAGGTCCAGGTGCTGGCGACTCCAGCTGCTGCTGGCGTGCAGCACCCAGGTGTCGGGTGCTGCATCGCGGCCGGGCTTGCTGCGGTTGCGCGCAGTCCAGTCGAGCACGTCGTCCTGCACGAAGCAGCCTTCTACCGGCGTTTGCAACGGCTCTGCAAAGGCCAATGCCACTGCCCAGGTCGGCTCCATGCTGACGCCTGCCACGGTGCCGGCCAGTTTCGGCGCAGTGGCCAGCAGTGCGCTGGCCTGGGGGGCGGGGGTGGCGATCACCACCTGGCTGAACGGGCCGTGGCTTTCGCCGTCGGCATCGAGCAGGTGCCAGTGCTGTTCGCCGCGAAACACCTCGGTGATGCGGCAGGAGAACTTCACCGGCAGGGCACCGAGCATGGCGCGGGTGATGGCGCTCATGCGCGGCGTGCCGACCCAGCGCACCTGCTCGTCGGCGGATGGGCTGAGCACGCCATTGGCGAATTGATAGAGGCTGGGGGTCCATTGTTCGACCCAGCCACGGGCCTGCCACTGGGCCACGGTGGCGGCGAAACGGCGATCGCGGGCGGTGAAATACTGGGCGCCGAGATCCAGGGCGCCGGCGTCGCTGCGCTTGCTGGCCATGCGGCCGCCGCTGCCGCGACTCTTGTCGAACAATTGCACGGGGTAGCCGGCGGCGTGGAGCGCTTCGGCGGCGGCAAGACCGGCGATACCGGTGCCAATGATGGCGATGGGAGCTGCGTTGGTCATGGTTACCTCACCTGCTGTCGAGTCGCCGTGACTGCCTGTCGTCGACTCGCTGGGCCTCAGGCTACGCCTCGAACATCGCTCATACAATGTACAGTCCATGCATGAGCGCCGGCAGTATCTGCAGCCAGGGCATCTATTCTTCAGAATAGGCGTACCTGACAATAGTTTCCGCCGTTTCTGTCGGCTGCAGCTGGGGCGCAGATTGTTCTTGAGCAAGGTTGCACAAGGCGTGTCGAACCCCGAGACACGGCATAACGAGGAGTCTGCCATGCATATCCTGATCACCGGCGGTACCGGCCTGATTGGCCAGGCGCTCTGCCACCAGTGGGCCGCCCAGGGCCACCAGCTGACCGTCTGGAGCCGGCGCCCCGAGCAGGTGCCGGTGCTCTGCGGCACCGCCGTGCGCGGCGTGGCGCGTCTCGAGGATATCGGCGACGCGCCGCTCGATGCGGTGGTCAACCTGGCCGGTGCCCCGATTGCCGACCGCCCGTGGAGCAAGGCGCGCAAGCAGCTGTTGTGGGAGAGCCGCATCGGCCTGACCGAGCGCTTGCTGGCCTGGCTGCAGACTCGCGAGCAGAAACCGGCCGTGTTGCTATCCGGTTCGGCGGTGGGCTGGTATGGCGACAGTGGCGAGCACATCGTCGATGAGCAGGCGCCGTCAGGTGCGGACTTCGCGGCGCAGCTTTGCGTGGCCTGGGAAGATACCGCACAGCAGGCCGAAGCCATGGGCATTCGGGTGATCCTGTTGCGTACCGGCCTGGTCCTGGCGAAGGAGGGCGGCCTTCTCAAACGCATGGTCACGCCATTTCGCTTCGGCCTGGGCGGGCGCATCGGCAATGGACGCCAGTGGATGCCATGGATTCATATCGCCGATCAAATCGCCCTGATTGATTTTCTGTTGCAGCACGAGCAGGCGCGCGGTCCTTATAATGCGTGCGCGCCGCACCCGGTGCGCAACGTCGAATTCGCCAGCGAGCTTGGCCATGCCGTGCACCGGCCGGCCATCGTGCCATTGCCAGGCTTCGCCTTGCGTGCGGGGCTGGGCGAGATGTCGCTGCTGCTGCTGGGTGGCCAGCATGCGTTGCCGGTCAGGGCACAGGAGGCGGGCTTCGAGTTTCGCTTCACCCGCCTGGACGTGGCACTGGTCGACCTGCTGAGCCTTCACTAATACTCGTGCGCGGTCCGCTGGATCTGATCGCGACATCTTCAAGGGATATTGCATGACCGATCACGCCTTACTGCTGGTCAACCTCGGCTCGCCGGCGTCCACCGAAGTCGCCGATGTGCGCAGTTATCTCAATCAGTTTTTGATGGACCCCTACGTGGTCGACCTGCCCTGGCCGCTGCGCCGGCTGCTGGTATCGCTGATCCTGATCCGCCGCCCGGCGCAATCGGCCCACGCCTATGCCTCGATCTGGTGGCCGGAAGGCTCGCCACTGGTGGTGCTCAGCAAGCGCCTGCAGGAGGCGATGAAGAGCCAGTGGACGCAAGGGCCGGTGGAACTGGCCATGCGCTATGGCGAGCCGTCACTGGACACCGTGCTGACCCGCCTGGCCGGCCAGGGCATCACCCAGGTCACCCTGGCGCCGCTGTACCCGCAGTTCGCCGACAGTACCACCACCACGGTGATCGAAGAGGCCAAGCGTGTGGTGCGCGAGCGCAAGCTGCCGATTCGCTTCTCGATTCTGCCGCCGTTCTTCCAGGACCCGGATTACATAGAGGCCCTGGCCGACAGCGCGCGGCCATACCTGGAGAAGGAGTTCGATCACCTGCTGCTGAGCTTCCACGGCTTGCCGGAGCGCCACTTGCGCAAGCTCGACCCGAGCAATCATTGCCTGCGCGGGCCGGACTGCTGTCGCACGGCGTCGCCCCAGGTGCTTGCCACCTGCTACCGCGCCCAGTGCATGCGCAGCGCCGAAGCCTTTGCCACGCGCATGGGGCTGCGACCTGAGCAGTGGTCGGTGTCGTTCCAGTCGCGCCTGGGCAAGGACAAGTGGATCGAGCCCTACACCGAGGCGCGCCTCGACGAACTGGCGGCCCAGGGCGTGAAAAAATTGCTGGTGATGTGCCCGGCCTTCGTGGCCGATTGCATCGAGACCCTGGAGGAAATCGGCGACCGTGGCCGTGAGCAATTCCAGCAGGCGGGGGGCGAAAGCCTGGAGCTGGTGCCGTGCCTGAACGACCACCCGAGCTGGGTGGCAGCGCTCAAGCGAATCTGTGAGCGAGCGCCGCAAAGCGTGTAAAAAATGCCCGGCTAGTGCCGGGCATTTTTCTTTCTCTCAGACCCTGTTCACGATCTTTTTCGATGACATAAAAGGCTGCTACAAGGCAAAAGCGGACATCGTTGCTTTACCTGTGGGAACGGGCCATGCCCGTGATTCTTTCGCGGGCATGGCCCGCTCCCACAGATAATCACCAGCTCACCCTATCGGAACGAGCGGCCGCTTCCGCTACTTCGCAGTCAAAACGCTGAAGTCGAGCCGAAAAATCATTAACAGATTCTCAGATGTCGGGCGCTTCGTCGGCGCTCTTCTTCTTCCAGCCGTCGTTACCCGGCAGGATCAGGTTCAGGGCAATGGCGACGATGGCGCACAGGGCGATGCCCTTGAGGCCGAAGTCGTCCGGGCCGTCGCCGGTACCGATCAGCACGCCGCCGATACCGAACACCAGGGTCACCGAGACGATCACCAGGTTGCGCGCTTCGCTGAGGTCGACGCTGTGGCGGATCAGGGTGTTCATACCCACCGCGGCGATGGAGCCGAACAGCAGGCAGAGGATGCCGCCCATTACCGGCACCGGAATGCTCTGCAGGATGGCGCCGAACTTGCCGATGAAGGCCAGGGTGATGGCGAAGATCGCCGCCCAGGTCATGATTTTCGGGTTGTAGGCCTTGGTCAGCATCACCGCGCCGGTGACTTCGGCGTAGGTGGTGTTGGGCGGGCCGCCGAACAGACCGGCTGCCGAGGTGGCCAGGCCGTCGCCGAGCAGGGTGCGGTGCAGGCCCGGCTTCTTCAGGTAGTTCTTGCCGGTCACGCTACCTACGGCGATCACCCCGCCGATATGCTCGATGGCCGGTGCCAGGGCGACCGGTACGATGAACAGGATCGCCTGCCAGTTGAACGCCGGTGCGGTGAAGGCCGGCACTGCCAGCCATGGCGCGGTGGCCACATGGCTGAGGTCGAGGGCGCCGAAGTAGATCGACAGGGCGAAGCCCACCAGGATGCCGGAGATGATCGGCACCAGGCGGAAGATGCCGCGGCCGAACACGGCGACGATCAGGGTGGTCAGCAGGGTCGGCATGGAGATCCACATCGCCGTGCTGTAGGGCAGCAGCACGCTGCCGTCACCGGCCTTGCCCATGGCCATGTTGGCGGCGATCGGTGCCATGGCCAGGCCGATGGAAATGATCACCGGGCCGATCACCACCGGCGGCAGCAGGCGGTCGATGAAACCGGTGCCCTTGATCTTCACGGCCAGGCCGAGAAAGGTATAAACGAAGCCGGCCGCGACCACGCCACCCATGGTTTCCGCCAGGCCGAACTGGCCCTTGGCAAGGATGATCGGGGTGATGAACGCGAAGCTCGAGGCCAGGAACACCGGCACCTGACGACCGGTGACGATCTGGAACAGGATGGTACCCAGGCCCGCCGTGAACAGCGCGACGTTGGGATCCAGGCCGGTGATCAGCGGCATCAGCACCAGCGCGCCAAAGGCCACGAAGAGCATCTGCGCGCCGGACAGCACCTGCCGCCACAACGGATCGTTGAATTCGTCGTGCATCGATCAGGCGTCCTTCTGCTTGGTGCCGAAGATCTTGTCACCGGCATCACCGAGGCCCGGGATGATGTAGCCGTGTTCGTTGAGGCACTGGTCGATGGACGCGGTGTAGATCTGCACGTCAGGGTGTGCGTCGTTCACGGCCTTGATGCCTTCTGGGGCGGCGACCAGCACCATGGCGCGGATTTCCTTGCAGCCGGCTTTCTTGAGCAGGTCGATGGTGGCGACCATGGAGGCGCCGGTGGCCAGCATCGGGTCGATGATCATCGCCAGGCGCTCGTTGATTTCCGGCACCAGTTTTTCCAGGTAGGTGTGCGCCTGCAGGGTTTCTTCATTGCGCGCCACGCCGACGGCGCTGACCTTGGCGCCCGGGATCAGGCTGAGCACGCCGTCGAGCATGCCGATGCCGGCACGCAGGATCGGCACTACGGTGATCTTCTTCCCGGAGATCTTCTCGACTTGTACCGGGCCGGCCCAACCTTCGATTTCGTAGCTTTCCAGGCGCAGATCCTTGGTCGCCTCATAGGTGAGCAGGGCGCCCACTTCCTGTGCCAGCTCGCGGAAATTCTTGGTGCTGATATCCGCGCGGCGCATAAGGCCGATCTTGTGGCGAATCAGCGGGTGGCGGATTTCGAGGACTGGCATTGCGGGGTCTCCGGCAAAAATGGGCAAAAAACACGCTAGATTAAAGCATTGCGTTGCAGAGCGGGCGCTGTAGAGGTGGAACTTTTTACGATTGGCGCGCAACGGCCATGCCATTTGTCGAACATCCGCAGTGATGCTTGCACCGTGCAGGCCGGGTGCGTAACTTTGCCGCCTTTTTCTGACCCGGTGATCAGCGCCTGCGCCGGGGCCATCCATGCGGTGCCAGCTGCGCCCGCCTACGAGGACACGATATGTCTGCCGATCTCGCCCACATCCGCCAGGTAATGGCCGAAGCCGACTGCCTGTACAGCGAAGCCGAAGTCGAGGCCGCCATCACCCGCGTCGCCACGGCCATCAACGCCGAGCTGGCCGAGCGCAACCCGGTGGTGTTCTGCGTGATGAATGGCGGGCTGATCTTCTCGGGCAAGCTGCTGACCCAGCTCGACTTCCCGCTGGAAGCGTCCTACCTGCACGCCAGCCGCTACCGCAACCAGACCAGCGGCGGCGAGTTGTTCTGGAAGGCCAAGCCGGAAGTGTCGTTCATCGACCGCGACGTGCTGATCATCGATGACATTCTCGACGAAGGTCACACCCTGGGCGCGATCATCGATTTCTGTCACCACGCCGGTGCCGCCAACGTGCACACCGCGGTGCTGATCGACAAGGACCACGACCGCAAGGCCCGCCCGGACCTGAAAGCCGACTACGTGGGCCTGCCCTGCATAGACCGCTACATCTTCGGTTATGGCATGGACTACAAGGGCTACTGGCGCAATGCGCCGGGCATCTACGCGGTCAAGGGGCTCTGAGAATCTGTTCACGATCTTTTAGGCGACATAAAAGAGACCGCTACAAGGCAGAAGCGGTCGTTGAGCAGAGCTTATTTTGTAGGAGGGGCTTTAGCCCCGAGCTCTTTACGTTCCATACGCGAGGCGTGAGTCTGTGGTTTGCCAGCTTTATCGCGTTGTGGATACGTTCGGTTCCGCTCTGTCGAGCGGGTTTCTTTTGGCATCGCCCCAAAAGAAACCAAAAGGTCTAGCCCCGACATCCGGCCCCAGCTTCGCTGGGATTCCCTCGCTCCATCATTGTTCCGAGGGCCCGCCGCGAAGGGCCGTCCCTAGCCCATCGCGGCTCTCGCGACATCCATGTCGCTCAACCCTCTCCACAACGATTCCGCTCGGCCTCCTGAAGGGGCGATTGATGTCGCCTGATAATTCTGTGGCATGAGGAGCACCAAGAAGGCAAAGCGGCCGACCGCTTTTGCCACTTTTTGCAGGCAAAAGCGCCTAAGTCGAGGCGAAAGATCGTAAACAGGTTCCAAGCCCTTCGGCCGGCCGGCGCGCGGCTCAGGCGTCGCCTGGCCAGCCTTCACAGATCGCCCGTGCCTGGGCTAGATCACGGGCGTAGCTCAGGCGCCCGTGGGCCCGTTGCAGGCCGGCGCGGCGCAGCTTCAGGCGCAATGACGGCGAGGCGCCGCTGACGATCAGGGCAATGCCGTGCTTGCGGTACTCCAGCACGATGCTGTGCAGCGCCGCGAGTGCCGTCATGTCGAGCATCGGTACGGCGCTGACGTCGAGAATCACCACCCGAGTATGCGGATCGAGGCGGCGCAGGGCGCCAAGCGTGCGCTCGGCTGCGCCAAAGAACAGCGGGCCGCGAATGGCGAAGGCCAGCGTGTGTTCCGGCAGATCACTCAGGGCCTGATGGCTGTGCCGCGGCAGACTGCGGGCATCGGTCAGTTCACTCATGCGCTTGATGAACAGCCCGGCAGCCAGCAGCAGGCCGACGCCCACCGCCAGCACCATGTCGAACAACACCGTGAGCAGCAGGCAGGTCAGTAGCACCAGTACGTCGCTGCGCGGCGCGATGCGCAGGGTATGGGCCACATGGTGAGCTTCGCTCATGTTCCACGCCACCATCAGCAACAGGGCGGCCAGCGCGGCCATCGGCAGGTAGCTGAACAGCGGCGCAAGGAACAGGATGGCCGCCAATACCACGCCGGCATGGATGATCGCCGCCAACGGCGAGCGCGCACCGGCTCTGACGTTGGCGGCACTGCGGGCGATGGCGGCAGTCGCGGTGATGCCGCCAAACAGCGGCGCGACCAGGTTGCCGATGCCCTGACCGAGCAACTCGGCGTTGGGGTCGTGCTTGCTGCCGGTCATGCCATCGGCCACCACCGCGCAGAGCAGCGACTCGATGGCGCCAAGCATGGCGATGGCAAAGGCGGGAGCCAGCAACTGGCGGATCAGTTCGAACGTCAGCACCAGCGGCTGGCCATCGGCGCCCGGCAATTGCCAGGGCCAGGCGAAGGTCGGCAGGAAAGGTGGAATGCCTGGGTAGCTGACGCCGCCGACGCTGTAACTGAAACGCTCACCGAGTGTCGCCACCGACAGGCCGCCATGCTCCAGTAGCAGGCCGAGTACCGCGCCGACCGTGAGTGCTACCAGGTGACCAGGAACCCGTGGCACCAGCCGCGGCCATACCAGCAATACGCCAAGGCACGCCAGCGCCACCAGGCTGTCACCGATCTGGATGCCGGGTAACGCCTGCCAGAGCATCTGTATCTGCTGCACGTAGTGGCTCGGCTGCCCGGCCAGTTGCAGGCCGAGCAGATCCTTGAGCTGCAGGGTGGCGATGACGATGCCGATGCCGGCGGTGAAGCCAAGGGTGACCGGGTAGGGCACGAACTCGATCAGCCGCCCGGCCTTGAGCAGGCCAAGGGCGATCAGGATCAGCCCGGCCATCACCGTGCACAACAGCAGGCCGCCAATGCCGAACTGCTGGGTGATCGGCAGCAGGATCACCACGAAGGCCGCGGTGGGGCCGGAGATGTTGAAGCGCGAACCGCCACACAGGGCGATCAGCGGGGCGGCGACCAGCACCGTGTAGAGGCCGTGTTGCGGCGCCACGCCGACGGCGATCGCCAAAGCCATGGCCAGGGGAATGGCGATGATGCCCACCGTGAGGCCAGCGGCCAGGTCGCCGCGCAGGCTGGCCCAGGAGTAGCCACTACGCAGGCTCTGGCGGCACGCGGCGAACAGGGTGGGCATGGTGGCGCTTCCTGAAGGAGTGCCGCCAGTATAGAGCGGCGCCAGACGGCCGGGTGTTGACTTATGTCGCCTGGTGACGGGGGCGCGGCGGTGTTACAAAGACCGGCTGCAGTCGCTAATCGCGTCGTGCGTTGAGCCACCGCAGCGCCGGCGTTACACTGCCGGCCCCGTGTATTCTGGTTGGCTGGAGTGAGCGATGCGTAAAGACAAGAAGCAGGTGATTGGCGACGACATCGGTGATGAGCAGATCAAGCTGTTTCTCGCCGTGGAACCGGCCGATGCCACTCCGCCGTCGCTGCACAAACTGGTGAAAGCCTACCGCGGCCTGCGCGACCACGACTTCGCGCGTTTCCTGGGGTTCTTCGTCGAGGCCGGTTACGACCTGAATGCCAAGGACGCCGACGGCAATGACTTCATCGCCCTGATCCAGGATCAGCGTAATGCTGAACCCTACATCCAGGCGGTCAAAGCCGCTCGCGGTTAAGAGCCTGTCCACGAGCTTTTAGGCGACGTGAACGGGGCTACTACAAGGCAGAAGCGGACATCCAGCGCTTTGGCTTTTTTATGTTTCTCTCGTGCAAAAGTAACTGACGAGGCCAATCGCCCTTTCAGGAGGCCGAGTGGAATCGTTGTGGAGAGGGTTGAGCGACATGGATGTCGCGAGAGCCGCGATGGGCCAAGGATGGCCCTTCGCGGCGGGCCCTCGGAACAATGATGAAGCGAGGGAACCCCGGCGAAGCCGGGGCCGGATGTCGGGGCTAGACCTTTTGGTTTCTTTTGGGGCGATGCCAAAAGAAACCCGCTCGTCAGAGCGGAACCGAGCACATAAACAACTCGGTAATGCTGGCGGACTCGTGTCGGTACGGGCGGGGACGCCCAGTCCATGCCCGTGATTTTTCGCGGGCATGGCCCGCTCCCACAAATAATCACCAGTCCACCCGACGGGAGCGACCGGCTGCTTGCGCCACTTAGCTGCCATAGGCGGCGAACCTGGGCTTGAAGACTTTGAGTCGGTTCCAAGAGCTATGCGGCGGCGACAGCCTGTCGTCGCCTATCTGATCAGGACAGCAAGCTAGTCGCCGCGCTTGCTGTCGATCCGCTCCAGGCGATTGCCCACGAAGCGCAGGAAGTAGTTCATGCCGTTGCGCGGGCCGTAATTCCATTCTTCGATCTGCACTTCATGGGTGAAGCCGTAGCGGTCGGTCTGCTCCTTGTAACCGACGAACGCGCGGTTGTTCGGCTCGCCGCATTTGGCCTGTACTTCGGCCGTGGTGTCGCCGGTGCTGGCGATTGCCCGGTCGCAACGCCAGGTCGCGGCATCGACGGTGCCAGCCAGCAGCATGAGCAGGGCGCAGGGAATCAGTGTCTTGATCATGGTCATTGCGGGCGTTTGCGCTCGATGCGCGTCAGCCGATTGCCCTCGAAGGTCAGGATGGTGAACATGCCGTTATTGGGCTCGTAGGCCCATTCCTCGATGTTCGTTTCACGTCGGTTGTAGGGGCCGACGGTGTAGCCGACCGGATCGCGGAAAGCCGGTTCGCCGCACTTCTGCATCACCTCGAAGGTGCGATCGCCCAGGTTCACCAGCTTGCTGCCGCAGCGCAGCGTATCAGCGTGGCTCAGCAGCGGGCTGGCGCATAGCATCAGCAGCAGACTCAGTCGTTTCATGTGCATCACTCGCTGCCCAGATGAAGGGGGGTGGCCACGCGGCCATCGGCTTCGGCCTGGCCCAGGTTGACGTCGAGCAGGTAGATGCGCTCGTCGGTCAGTTTGCCACTGTCCACCAGATAAGCCTTGATCGCGGCAGCACGTTCCTGCGCCAGTTGGCGCTGCAGGCCGCGGCTGTCGCTCCACGATGCCAGCACCGCCGCATGCAATTTCGCGGTGCGTTCTTCATCACTCAGTTTGGCCCATTCGGACGGCGGCTGCTGCTTCAGGCGGGCTCGGTAGATGCCTTCGAGCAGCGGTGCCTTTTCGTCCTCGGGTACTGCCAGCTCTTCGGCACTGGCCGGCACCTGGTCACCACGGCGCTGCATGATGCGGTACAGGTAATCCTGATACTCGCGCGCCAGGCGCCGCTCGGCGAGCAGTGGGCCGTCGCTGCTCTGGGCGCTCGAGCCTTCGATTTCCAGGCGCAGGGCCGGGCGTTCCTGCAGGGCACTGGCCAGGGTGTCGAGGGCTTTACGGGCCTGGTCGTCCAGCTCGGCGCTGCCAGGCGCGAATACGATCGTGCTCAGGTCCATGTTGCTGCCGCCACTGACCAGGCCGCCAATGAACTTGAACGGCGCCTGGGCCGTGCGCAGCACCAGGTTTCGCAGGGTCTGCCAGACGATAGGCATGACGCTGAATTGCGGGTCATTGAGGTCGCCCTGCAGGGGCAGCTCCAGGGAAATACGCCCCTGGGTGTCCTTGAGCAGGGCAACCGCCAGGCGGATCGGCAGGTCGACGGCATCCGGGCTGTCGACCTTCTCGCCAAGCTGCAGTTGCTCGACCAGCACCTTGTTCTCGGCGTTGAGCTTGCCGTTGTTGATGCGATAGTGCAGATCCAGGTTCAGACGACCCTTGCGGATGCGGTAACCGGCGAATTTGCCGGAGTAGGGCGTCAGGGTGGTCAGTTCGACCTGCTTGAACTGGGTGGCGATATCCAGGCTCTGCATCGGATCGAACGGCGTCAGGCTGCCCTTGATGGTGACCGGCGCGTAGCGGTCGACCTTGCCGCTGATATCCACTGGTGCAGGCTTGCTACTGCTGCTGTCCAGGGTGCCGATGCGGCCATTGAGCTGCTGCACGGCGGTGGCGAAGTTGGGCCGCAGGCTGAAGTCGGCGAAGTTGGCCGAACCCTCCTTGAGGCTGACCTCGCCGATGCGGATCGCCAGCGCTTTGTCCGCAGACGCCGCGGCCGAGGACTTCGCCTGCGAGGCATTGCCAGCCGGTTGCTTGACGATCAGCTCGTTGACGTTGGTGGTCAGGTCTTCGTTGATCACGAAGCGCGCGTAGGGCTGTTGCAGATCGACCCGTTCGATATCCAGGCGCTCGCCATGACGGTAATCGATGCCGCCCAGGTCCAGCTGCTTCCAGCGCAGCAGGTCGCGGTCCTTGATGGTGTCGAGGGTATGCAACTGGGTCACCTGAGCCTTGCCCTGCACGCGCAGCGCCAGTGGTTCGGTGCCGCTGAGGGCGACGTCGAGATCGCTGCTCAGCAGGCCGCTGCGCAGCTCCAGGTGCACGAAGGGGCTGATGTACGCCTGTGCCACGCGCATGTCGAGGTTGCGGGTGGCGACTTTCAGGCTGGCGGTGGTTGGGCTCAGCTGTACCTGGCCTTGTGCCTCGAGCTTGCCCTGCTTGCCGACACCGGTATCGAGCTTCAGGGTGAAGGGCGAGGTGCCCAGGCTGTCGAAGTTCTGCATGTCGAGGTTGAGCGGACCGAGTTCGACGGCGACTTCCTCGCCCGGCACGCGATCCACCAGGTGGGCGTGGTAATCGCGCAGTTGTGCGTCCTTGACCTGCACCTGCCAGGGCTTGGCCGGCTGTTTCGCCGGCGCATCATTCGCTGCTTTGCCGGGCGTTGCTTGATCGGTATCGGCTGCCGGGGCCTGTTTGGCACCTTGGTCGGGTTTGCCGGCAAACAGCTTCTGCCAATCCAGCTCGCCATCTTTTTCGCGCGTTGCCCAGGCTTCGAGCTTCTGCCCGCGCACCTTGCCGATCACCACCTGTTGCTTGGCCAGGTCCAGCGAGGTTTCGCTGACTTCCAGGGATTGCAGCTTGACCAGCGGCTTGCCGTCCGGGGTTTTCATGGCGAACGGTGCGGCCTTGATGCGCGTGTTGCTGAGGGTCAACTCGGTGCCCTTGTGCAGGTCCAGGCGGTAGTCGGTGGCGAGATTCACGACGCCCTGTTCGAGCACCAGTGGCAAGGCGTCGCGCACGTAGGGCCAGAACGCCTGCATGGGCTCGTCGGTGATCTTCAGGGTGCCGCTGGAACTGAACGGGCTGAGGCTCAGCTCGCCGCGCCAGTCGATACGCCCGCCCGCCGGGCCGGTAGCCACCAGGGTCATGTCGGCGTTGTCGTCGGGCAGGGTGCTGAGGTTGCGCAGTTCGAGGTTCAGGTCGTCGTAGTGGATGTCGATCGGCTCCTGCGGGCGCAGGTCCTGAAAACGCAGGTTGCCGCCCGCGAGTTCGATACGCTCGATGCGCAGGGGGAACGGCTCGCTGGGCTCGTCGGGCTTGGGCTCGCTGGGCGGCAGCTTGAACAGTTGCGCCAGGTTCAGGCTGCCGTCCTTGGCGAAGCGCACCTCGGTGTGCGGCTTGACCAGGGTCACGTCCGCGAGGTGCAGGGCGCCGCTCCACAGGCTGTCCAGCTCCAGGTCGACCGCCAGGTGCTCGAAGGCCACTTGCTCCTTGCCGGGCTCGCCCAGA
The DNA here is from genome assembly GCF_003253735.1 of Pseudomonas sp. URMO17WK12:I2. Taxonomy (GTDB): domain Bacteria; phylum Pseudomonadota; class Gammaproteobacteria; order Pseudomonadales; family Pseudomonadaceae; genus Aquipseudomonas. Next base: position 87,560 of record NZ_QKYW01000008.1, read on the forward strand.
TGCAGGCCCCACAATTTCAGTTCCAGCGTGAAGGGGTTGAGCTGCAGACGATCCAGCCGCGCGGGCTGAGTGGCGTAGTGTTCCAGCTGCTGATTGGCGATACGCAGGGCAACGCCCGGCAGGATCAGGAAGCCGATCAGGCTGTACAGGCCCAGGGCAATCAACAGGGCAGTGGCGGCGCGGCGCAATCCTTTGGGCATGGTTTCGCTTCATCTTCCTGGCGGGAGTGCCTTGGATTATGGCATGGGGCCTAGGTTCCGCGGGAAGGGTGAGCCCGTCAGAAATGCAGGACGAGGGTCTTCAGCGGCGGGTTGCCATCGGTCGAGGGGAAGTCCGCGGCCGGCGGCAATTGCTCGTGCTCGCGCACCGGGCGGCCCAGTTTGCTGGCGCAGCGCAGCACCTGTTCGCGCCATTGGTCCATGGGCACTTTCGCCAGGTTGTTGCAGCACACCAGGGTGCCGTCCTCGGCGGTGGCGAGAATCGCCGGCTTGAGCAGGCTCTGGTAGTCGCGCAGCAGGTCGACGGTGCCAAAGGCGCTCTTGGCCCAGGCCGGCGGGTCGAGAAACACCAGGTCGAACTGGCGTTGTTCCAGGCGCGGGTAGCTCGGCAGCTTCTGCCCGCGGCGCGCGGCGATGGGCAGCCCGGCCCACTGGCGGATCGCTGGAAAGTAATCGGATTGCACGAACTGCATGGCTGGCAGGCCCGGGTTGAGCGCGCCATTCTCGCGGCCGACCGCCAGGTTGCCCTCGGCAAAATCGAGGTTCACCACTTCGCTGGCACCGCCAGCGGCGGCATTCAGGCCTACGCCGCAGGTGTAGGCGAACAGGTTGAGTACGCGCTTGCCGGGGCTATGGCGCTGCACCCAGCCGCGGGCGTTGCGCAGGTCGAGAAACAGCAACGGGTCCTGACCGGCGTGGCGCCCGCGCACGCGGTAGTTCAGGCCCCATTCCCGGCCGACCATATCGACCAATGCGCTGTCATCGGCAACGTAGACCGGGTCGCTACGGTCGATACGTGAATTACCTTTGGAGCGGTCGTTGTAGACCAGCAGCGTGGGTAGCCCAAGGGTTTCGTCGACGAGCGCGTGAAGGTTCCGCAACTCGTCACGGTTCAGCGTCTGGTGAAAACTCTGCACCATCAGCTGCGCGCCGTAACGGTCGAGGGTCAGGCCACCGGCGCCCTCCTGGCTGCCATGGAACAGGCGATAGCAATCGGTGCCCTGGGCGTGCAGTTCGCGGAGCAGGTTTTCGCGGGCAGCGAGGGCGGCGCGCAGCGCCTGGTCAAGAGAGGGCACGCGCGGCGTCTCGGAAAAGGGAAGGGCGGCAGTTTAACAAAAAGCGCCGGCTGCCGGCTCCTGGGCGATACGCGCGCCCGGTCAGGGTGCCACGCGCCGCGCCGCCCGCTGCGCCGCGCTATTGATCACCGCCCAGCGCAGCACCTTGGCGGTGCGTCTGACGCCGGCGCGGATCACCGGGCGGCGCCAGGCGGCCTGGTGCTCGCCAAGCAGCTCGCTGGCCCAGTCCGGCAGCAGGTCGACACCGGCCTGCATCATCAGGCTGCCGAAGGGCTTGGCCAGGATGTTCGGCATCGGCGCGGTGTACAGCAGCCTGACCACTTCGCGGGTGCGTTCATCGCACAGCAGTTGCGGGCGCATGCGCTCAAGATAATCGCCGGTGGCCTGGCTCGACTTGGGCACGCCCTGGGCGCCGAGCCGTTCGGCGATCAGCGCCACCTCGCGGTAGTAGCGATCCTGTTCGGCGACCGGCAGCTCCGGGTCCACGTAGCGCAGGTAGCCGGCGAGGAACTGGCTGACTTCAGAGACGTGCACCCAGGTCAACAAGCCGGGGTCGGTGGCGGCATAGGCGCGGCCGTCCGGCGCCTGGCCGACCACCTGCAGGTGGATGCGCCGCACCTTGTCGATCAGCTGCTCGGCGTCGTGCAGGCCGCCGTAGCTTGTGCCGGCGACGAACAGGCTGGTACGGCGCAGGCGGCCGAGCATGTCCTGGCGGAAGGTGGAGTGGTCCCAGACGCCGGCCAGAGCCAACGGGTGGAGCATCTGCAGGAGCAGGGCGGAGATGCCGCCGACCATCATCGCGGTGAAGTCGGCATGCACCTTCCAGACCATCGACTCGGGGCCGAACAGGCCGGCATCGCCGCGCGGCTGATCCAGGTCGAGCACGCCCAGCGAGGCGCCGGTAAGGCTGTGCACTTGTTTTTCGATCTGACGGCGTAGAATTTCCATGACGCGCAGTTTCAGCGCTTGGCTGGGCCAAGGCAAGAGCGCCCATGGCCCTGCAGGTGCGGGCCATGGGTGGGCCGTCAGCTGTTGAGGCGTTGTTCGATCAGGCTGTCGACCACGCTCGGGTCGGCCAGGGTCGAGGTATCACCGAGGCTGTCCAGCTCGTTGCAGGCGATCTTGCGCAGGATGCGGCGCATGATCTTGCCCGAGCGGGTCTTCGGCAGGCCCGGTGCCCACTGGATCAGCTCCGGCTTGGCGAAACTGCCGATTTCCTTGCCGACCAGGCTGAGCAGTTCCTTCTTCAGCTCGTCACTGGGCTCCACGCCGTTCATGGTGGTGACGAAGGCGTAGATGCCCTGGCCCTTGACGTCATGGGGGTAGCCGACCACGGCCGCCTCGGCCACGGCGTCGTGCAGTACCAGGGCGCTTTCCACCTCGGCGGTGCCGATGCGGTGCCCGGAGACGTTGATCACGTCGTCGATACGCCCGGTGATCCACCAGTAGCCGTCCTCGTCGCGGCGCGCACCGTCGCCGCTGAAGTAGTAACCGGGGTAGGCGGTGAAGTAGGTCTCCAGCATGCGCTGGTGATCGCCATAGACGCTGCGGATCTGGCTCGGCCAGCTGGCCTTGATCGCCAGCACGCCGGCGCCGGGCCCTTCGATTTCCTTGCCCTGCTCGTCGAGCAGCACCGGCTGCACGCCGAAGAACGGCCGCGTCGCCGAGCCGGGTTTGAGGTCGGTGGCGCCGGGCAGCGGGGTGATCATGATGGCGCCGGTCTCGGTCTGCCACCAGGTGTCGACGATGGGGCAGCGCTGCTCGCCGACCACCTTGAAATACCATTCCCAGGCTTCCGGGTTGATCGGCTCGCCGACGCTGCCAAGCAGGCGCAGGCTGCTGCGCGAGGTTTTCTGCACTGGCGCCTCGCCTTCGCGCATCAGCGCGCGCAGGGCGGTCGGCGCGGTGTAGAAGATGTTCACCTGGTGTTTGTCGATCACCTGCCAGAAGCGCGAGGTGTCCGGGTAGTTGGGCACGCCCTCGAAGATCAGGCTGGTGGCGCCGTTGGCCAGCGGGCCGTAGACGATGTAGCTGTGCCCGGTCACCCAGCCGACATCGGCGCTGCACCAGTAGATGTCACCGTCGTGGTAGTCGAACACGTACTTGTGGGTCATCGCCGCCTGCAGCAGGTAGCCGGCGGTGCTGTGCAACACGCCCTTGGGTTTGCCGGTGGAGCCCGAGGTGTAGAGGATGAACAGCGGGTCCTCGGCGTCCATCGGCTCGGCGGGGCAGTCGGCGCCTACCTGCTGCACGGCCTCGCCATACCTGAGGTCGCGCTTTTCATCCCAGCCGACCTTGTTGCCGGTACGCTTGACCACCAGCACGGTGGAGACGTTGGGGCAGCTCGCCAGGGCCTTGTCGACGTTGCTCTTGAGCGGGATCAGCTTGCCGCCGCGCACCGCCTCATCGGCAGTGATCAGCGTGCGGCAGTCAGCATCGAGGATACGGTCACGCAGGGCGTCCGGGGAGAAGCCGCCGAACACCACCGAATGCACCGCGCCGATCCGTGTGCAGGCCAGCATCGCGTAGGCGGCCTCGGGGATCATCGGCATGTAGATGCACACGCGGTCGCCTTTCTTCACGCCGCGCTGCCTGAGCACATTGGCCAGCCGGCAGACCTGCTCGTGCAGCTGCTTGTAGGTGATGCTGGCCGAGTCCTTCGGGTCGTCGCCTTCCCAGATCAGCGCGACCTGATCGCCGCGTTTGGCCAGGTGGCGGTCGATGCAGTTGTGGCTGATGTTCAACTGGCCGCCGGAAAACCAGCGGATATCGCCCTTGCTCAGGCTGCCGCTCGAGACTTCGTCCCAGGGTTTGAACCAGTCGAGAAAGGCCTTGGCCTGCTCGCCCCAGAAGCTCTGCGGGTCGTCGACCGATTGGCGATAAAGGCGCTGGTAGGCGGCGTCATCGAGATGGGTGCGCTGGCGGGCGGCGTCGCTGACGGGGTAGCGGTGGGGCAGAGACATGGCGGGTTACCCTTTGTTGTTATGTCCGCGATAGACACTAAGGGTAGCAGCCAAGTTTTAAGGCGAGATCAAGAGTGGTTCAACGTATTGCGGGCGCCCGGCATTGGGCGCCCGCAATCGGGATCAACCGCGGTGGCGACCGCGGAAGTAGTTGATCAGCCCCTGGGTGGAGCCGTCTTCGGCCGTACTCGGCTCGCTGCCGACCATGCGCGAGTAGACGCCCTTGCCGAGCTCCTTGCCGAGCTCCACGCCCCACTGATCGAAGGCATTGATGCCCCAGATGGCGCTCTGCGCGAACACCTTGTGCTCGTACAATGCCACCAGTGCGCCGAGACGGCGCGGGCTGATGCGCTCCAGCACCAGAGTGTTGCTCGGCCGGTTGCCGGCAATCACCTTGTGCGGCGCCAGGCGCTGCACGTCGTCCTCGCTCATGCCCTTGGCGCGCAGCTCCGCTTCGGCCTCTTCCCGGGATTTGCCGAGCATCAACGCCTGGCTCTGCGACAGACAGTTGGCGTACAGCCACTGATGGTGATCCGCGACCGGGTTGAAGCTGACCACCGGCACGATGAAGTCCGCCGGGATCAACTGGGTGCCCTGGTGCAGCAACTGGTGGTAGGCGTGCTGGCCATTGCAGCCGACGCCGCCCCAGATCACCGGGCCGGTCGCGCCGCTGACCGGGCTGCCATCCTGACGCACGCTCTTGCCGTTGGACTCCATGTCCAGCTGCTGCAGGTGTTTGGTGATGTTGCGCAGGTAGTGATCGTACGGCAGGATCGCCTGGCTCTGGGCGTCCCAGAAATTGCCGTACCAGATGCCCAGCAGGGCCAGCAGCACCGGCATGTTCTGCTCGAAGGGCGCGGTCTTGAAGTGCATGTCCATGCTGTAGGCGCCGGCCAGCAGCTCCTTGAAGTTGGACATGCCGATGGACAGGGCGATCGGCAGGCCGATGGCCGACCACAGCGAATAGCGGCCGCCGACCCAATCCCACATCGGGAAGATGTTTTCCTCGCGGATGCCGAAGCTCACCGCCGCTTCGCGGTTGCTCGACACGGCAATGAAGTGGCGGTACAGCTCGGCTTCCGAACCGCCCTGGGCCAGGTACCAGCCACGCGCTGCCTGGGCGTTCTTCAGCGTCTCCAGGGTGCCGAAGGACTTCGACGAGACGATGAACAGGGTGGTTTCCGCCTGCAGCTTGGCCGCCAGTTCGTGGAACTCGCTGCCGTCGATATTGGCCAGGTAGTGGCATCGCACGCCGCGCTGGGCGAACGGCAGCAACGCCTCGGAGACCAGCTGCGGGCCAAGGAAGGAGCCGCCGATACCGATGTTCACCACATCGGTGATCGGCTTTTCGCTGAAACCGCGCCACAGGCCGCTGTGGATGCGCCCGACCAGCTCGGTCATCTGCTGCAGCACGCGCTGCACCTGCGGCATCACATCGACGCCGTCGACCAGCACCTTGTCACCCAACGGCCGACGCAGTGCGGTGTGCAACGCCGGGCGGCCTTCGGACGCATTGAGCTTCTCGCCGTCGAACATGGCGCGGATCGATTGCTCCAGGCCTACTTCACGGGCCAGTGCCATCAGCAAGGCCATGGTTTCGTCGCTGGCCAGGTTCTTCGAATAGTCGAGAAACAGCCCGCAACTGCTCAGTGAAAACTGCTCGAAACGCTTTGGGTTGCCAGCAAAGGCATCGCGCATGCTGAAGCGCTGCATGGCCTGGCGGTGCTGTTGCAGCGCCTGCCAGGTGGGGAGGGCAAGAACATCGAGCGGCTGACGGTGGTACGCCATGGGGCATCCTTGTTAGGGCTTGGGTTGGGGCAGGCTTCAATGGGGTGTTGTGGATATTAAAAAGCCCGGATCAGTCTCCGGGCTTTCAGTGTAGGCGATGCGCTCTGTCAGTATCCCTGATCCAGGCTAAAACTCAGGTTGTCGATCAGCCGGGTGTTACCCAGGTAGGCCGCCACCAGCACCACCAGCTCGCGGTCGCCAAGGCTGACCGGTCGCAGGGCCTGGGCTTCACGCACTTCCAGGTAATCGGCGCGCAGGCCCGCCTCGAGGTGCTGCTGCTGGGCGGCGGCAATCAGTGCGGGCAGGTCGCGTTCACCGTCCTGAATAGCCTGGGCAATGTGTTGCAGTGAGCGGTACAGCACGCTGGCCGTCGCGCGCTGCGCGTCGCTCAGGTACCCGTTGCGCGACGACAAGGCCAGGCCGCTCTCGGCGCGCACCGTGGGCTCGCCGATGATCTGGATCGGCATGTTCAGGTCGCGCACCAGGGTGCGGATCACCGCCAGCTGCTGGAAGTCCTTCTGGCCGAACACGGCAATATCCGGCTGCACCATATTGAACAGCTTGGTCACCACGGTGGCCACGCCCTCGAAATGCCCTGGGCGGCTGGCGCCGCACAGGCCTTCGGACACGCCCGGCACGCTGACGCGCGTCTGCTCGCCCATGCCGCCCGGATACATCTCGGTGACGTCCGGGTGGAACAACAAGTGGCAACCTGCCTCGACCAGGCGCTGCTGGTCGGCCTGCAGGGTGCGCGGGTATTTGTCGAGGTCTTCGGCAGGGCCGAACTGCATCGGGTTGACGAAGATGCTGGCGACCACGAAATCGGCGCGCTGCGCGGCTTTTTCCACCAAGGCAGCGTGGCCGGCGTGCAGGTTGCCCATGGTCGGCACCAGGGCGATCTGCTTGCCTTCCTTGCGAGCCTGGGCAACGGCGGCGCGCAGCTCGCGCACGGTGTTGACGGTGTTCATGCGGAAAACCCGTGCTCGGCGGCCGGGAAGCTGACTGCCTTGACCTCTCTTACATAGGCGGCGAGCGCATCCTGGATGCTCGGCTGGCCGCTCATGAAGTTCTTCACGAACTTGGCCACCCGGCCGCTTAGTGACAGACCGAGCATGTCGTGCAGCACCAGCACCTGGCCGTCGGTCTGCGGGCCGGCGCCGATGCCGATCACCGGCACCTTGACCGTGCGGCTGATTTCGCCGGCCAGGTCGCTGGGCACGCACTCGAGCAGCAGCATGGCGGCGCCGGCCTGCTCCAGGGCGATGGCATCGGCGACCATCTGGCGCGCCTGGTTGTGTTCACGCCCCTGCACCTTGTAACCGCCGAGGATATTCACCGCCTGGGGCGTCAGGCCCATGTGCGCGCACACCGGTACGCCACGTTCGGCCAGCTTGGTGATGGATTCGGCCAGCCAGGCGGCACCTTCGACCTTGATCATGTGGGCGCCGGCCTGCATCAGCAGGCCGGCGTTGTGCAGGGTCTGCTCGAGCGTGGCATTGGCCATGAACGGCAGGTCGGCGACGATCAGCGCTCCGGCATTGCCGCGCTTGACGCTGGCAGTGTGGTAGACGGTATCGGCCATGCTCACCGGCAGGGTGCTGTCATGCCCCTGCAGCACCATGCCCAGCGAGTCGCCGATCAGCAGCACTTCGACCCCGGCCTTGCTGCAGGCGTCGGCGAAGGTGGCGTCGTAACAGGTCAGCATGGTGATTTTCTCACCCTTCTGCTTGAGCGCGCGCAGGGTGGTCAGGGTTACATCAGGCATGAACGTATCCTCACTCGGAACCTGTGCGGGCCTGTTCATGCAGGCTCTCGTGGAGCAGGTTCACGTTGGCATCGAAGGGGCAGCAGGGCTGCTTCAATGTGGCCCCGGCAGGGGCAATGGGTGGCTATAGTCCCGATGGCAAGGGCGCAAGTCAATCGAATGTGTTACCGCGCTGTTACGTCGTTACCGCCAGGGGCACGGTCACTGGCGTCAGGGCGTGAGGCGTTCCAGACCCTCGAATGGGCAGGCTGCCAGCAGCTCGCCGAGGGGGCGGCCGTCGGGCAATTCGAGGTCGGCGGCGATCTCCGCCAGGGGGTAGAGAACGAACGCGCGCAGGTGCATCTGGTAATGGGGCACGCGCAGGCGCGGCTCGTCGATCAGCCGCTGGCCGAACAGCAGGATGTCCAGGTCCAGAGTACGCGGCCCCCAGCGCTCAACGCGCTCGCGGCCCTGATCCAGTTCGATGGCTTGCAGGGCATCGAGCAATTGCAGCGGTTGCAGCTCGGTATCCAGCGCCGCGACGGCGTTGCTGTAACGGGGCTGGCCGGGCAGCAGTGAGTCACTGACATAGAAGGAGGAGACCGCTGCAAGGCAAGTACGCGGCAGTTGCTGCAGCGCCGCCAGGGCCTGGCGCAGCTGTTCGGCGGGTTCGGCCAGGTTGCTGCCCAGGCCGATATAGGCGCGTTCCATCACCTATTCGCCGGCGCCGCCGCCCTGGGGATTGCGCTTGCGCTTGGCACCGCCGCTACGCCGGCGTTTGCGCGGAGCACCCGGGGCACCGGCAGGGTCGTCCTTGCCGGACAGGTTGCGGATCATCACCCGGCGATCGCTGTCGCTGGCGTCCTGGTAGTCGGTCCACCATTCACCCAGGCCGCCGGTTTCCTCGCCAGCACTTTCGCGCAGCAACAGGAAGTCGTAACCGGCGCGGAAGCGTGGATTCTCCAGCAGCAGGTCGGCGCGCTTGCCGCTACGGCGTGGCAGACGCTCCTGCATGTCCCAGATCTCGCGGATCGGCATGGTGAAACGCTTGGGCACGGCAATGCGCTGGCACTGCTCGGCGATCAGCTCGTGGGCGGCTTCCTGCATGGCCGGAATGGCTGGCATGCCGCGCTCCTGCAGGCGAATCACCCGCGCCGGCAGGGCCGGCCAGAGCAGCGCGGCGAACAGGAAGGCCGGGGTCACCGGCTTGCCCTGATGGATGCGCAGGTCGGTATTGTCCAGGGCGTTGCGGATCAGCGTGTCGGTATATTCCGGGTTCTGGCGCAGCGCCGCGGCGCTGGCCGGGAACAACTGGCCGAACAGGCCGTAGTCGACCAGCAGATCGTAGGTGTAGATGGCGTAGCCGCTGAGAAACAGCTTGAGCACTTCATCGAACAGGCGCGCGGCCGGGATGCCGCCCAGCAGGTGCGCCAGGTCGTGAATGGGATCGGCGCTGTGCTTCTCGATATCGAAGTCCAGCTTGGCGGCGAAACGCACGGCGCGCAGCATGCGCACCGGGTCTTCCTGGTAACGCTGGGTCGGGTTGCCGATCAGCCGCACCAGGTTGTTGCGGATGTCGTGCATGCCATTGGCATAGTCGAGAATCCGCTCGGAGACCGGGTCGTAATACAGCGCGTTGATGGTGAAGTCGCGGCGCTGAGCGTCGTCTTCCAGGGTGCCGTACACGTTGTCGCGCAGAATGCGCCCGCTTTCGTTGCGCGAGGACTGGTTGCTGTCTTCTTCGTCTTCACCTTCCGGATGATTGGCGCGGAAGGTGGCGGTTTCGATGATCTCGCGGCCAAAGTGCACATGCACCAGCTTGAAACGGCGGCCGATCACCCGGGCGTTACGGAACTCGCCCCTGACCTGTTCCGGCGTGGCGCTGGTGGCAACATCGAAGTCCTTGGGCTCGATACCCAGCAGCAGGTCACGAACGCAGCCGCCAACCAGATAGGCCTCATAGCCTGCGTTTTGCAGACGCTCGACCACGCTGATGGCGTAGCGGCTGATCTGCCCGCGCTGGATCGGGTGCTGGTTGTTATTCAGCACGTGCGGCGTGCTGTGGGGCTGATGCGCACGGCGCAGCGGCGAGCGGAAGGAGTTGAACAGCTTTTTCAGCATGGAGGGCACTGTATGACGAATTGAGCGGCCAGAATAATGTAAAGGCGCAGAAATAGCGCGGATTCTAGCATCAGGTGACTAAGGGCGTAAGCAGGGTGGCGGGGCAGGCCGGGGCGGGAAACGACAAGGGGAGCCGAAGCTCCCCTTAAGTATTGCGATACGTCGTTCTTGTTATGCAGGCTGTTGTTCTTGTTGGATGCCTGTACCGGATCGGGTCCGGAGTACCTCCCGAGAGGGAGCAAGAGCGAACGGATTATTTTGGATGCTGACGCTACCTCGGGCCCTGGATCTCACCCGGTGGGGCGGTGTCCGTCGACATTTATTGTTGTTGTCTGCCTGTGAGCCGAGAGGCGATCCTCTCCAAAATAATCAGTTAGCTGCGTCTTCCGCGATCTTGTTCTTATTGTGCTGAAGCCGTTACGTCTTATTTTTATTATCGTGGGGTCATGCTTGTTATTGTTGTTGTGCCAGACATAGAGCATATGCCGTGCCAGCTTTTATTTTTACTTTAAAAACAGTTGGTTACGGTTTTCGATATTTTTCCGGGCAAAAAAAAGCCGGGATTCCGTTACCGTAAACCCCGGCTTTGTTACGTGTTGTGATGTTCGGCGGTAACACCCGGCCTAGAGCGCTGCGTGACGTGTTACTCGCTGGCGGCGCTCGACTTGCGACGGGGAATGCCCAGGCGCTGGCGCCGTTCCCACAGGCACTTGCGGCTGATGCCCAGCTTGCGGGCCAGTTCGGTCTCGGTCATGTGGTCCTGGTGCTCGAGCACGAAGTGCTGGAAGTAGTCTTCCAGTGACAGGTCCTCACTGGGGTCCTGGGTGGTCGCGTTGACCGCAGTGCTCTGCGTCGCCAGGCCCATGAACACGTCTTCGTCCAGATCTTCCAGCTCGATGTCGATGCCCAGCAGCTCGGCATTGATGGTGCTGCCGTCGCAGAGGATCACCGAGCGCTCGATGGCATTCTCCAGCTCACGCACGTTGCCCGGCCAGCTGTAGTGGTGGATGGCCTGCTCGGCGTCCGGGCCGAAGTGCAGGTCGGTGCGACCCATGCGCGCCGACTGGCGAGCCAGGAAGGCGCGGGCGATTTCCAGTACGTCGGCACCGCGCTCGCGCAGCGGCGGCAGCTTCAGGGCGATGACGTGCAGGCGGTAATAGAGGTCTTCACGGAACTGGCCGGTTTTCGACAGGGTTTTCAGGTCACGGTGAGTCGCGGCGATGAGGCGTACGTCGACCTTTTGCGACTGCACCGAGCCGACCCGGCGAATCTCGCCCTCCTGCAGCACGCGCAGCAGGCGCGCCTGGGCTTCCAGGGGCAGCTCGCCGATCTCGTCGAGAAACAGCGTGCCGCCGTCGGCCGCTTCCACCAGCCCGGCGCGGCTGGCGCTTGCCCCGGTGAAGGCGCCTTTCTCGTGGCCGAACAGCTCGGACTCGATCAGGGTTTCCGGGATCGCTGCGCAGTTCACCGAGATCAGCGGCGCCTTGGCGCGTTTCGACAGGTTGTGCAGGGCGCGGGCGACCAGTTCCTTGCCGGTACCGGACTCGCCCTGCACCAGTACATTGGAGTCGGTGGGCGCGACTTTGCGGATCTTGCTGTACAGCTCCAGCATGGCCGGGCTCGAGCCAATGATGCCGATTTCGCCGGTCGCCGCCTTGTCACCCTTCTCGGCGCCACGCGCGGCAGCAGGCGCGCCGGCGGCCTGGTTGCGCGTTTCGCGATCACGCAGGATACGCGCCACGGCCTGGAGCATTTCGTCATGGTCGAAGGGCTTGGCGATGTAGTCGACGGCGCCCATTTTCATCGAGTCGACCGCTGAACGCAGGCTGGCGTAGCTGGTCATGATCAGCACCGGCGCGCCCTGGGCGAGCTTGATCAGCTCGGTGCCCGGTGCGCCCGGCAGGCGCAGGTCGCTGACCACCAGATCGAAGCCGGGAATATCGAAGCGTTCCTGGGCTTCCTGCACCGAACCGGCCTCGCTGACCTGGTACTGGTTGCGTTCGAGCAGGCGGCGCAGGGCAGAGCGGATGATGGTTTCGTCTTCGACGATCAGGATATGAGGCATTTAAACGAATTCTCTCGACGGTCTCGGAACCTGCTTCCCGGTGCTGCGGCCAAGCTGGGCCACGCGCACTCCCGGGAATGCGGTTCTTCGGAATTTAGTTCGCCAGTGGCATTGCCTCGATGTGGCGCGGCAGCGTCACCCGGATACGGGTGCCACGTTGCTGCTCGGGGTCGATCGGGCTGTCGATTGTTATCTGGCCATAATGCTCTTCCACGATGGAATAGACCAGCGCGAGGCCGAGTCCGGTTCCTTTTCCGGGGTCCTTGGTGGTGAAGAACGGCTCGAACAGCCGGTCCATCACGCCCTTGGGAATGCCGCTGCCTTCGTCCTCGACGATCAGGTCGACGGTAAGCTCCGAGGCCTCGCTGCGCACCCGGATCGCACCGCCGGCGGGCGACGCGTCGCGGGCGTTGCTGAGCAGGTTGATCAGCACCTGGGCCAGGCGCTGCGGGTCGCCTTCGGCGCGGTGCGCAGGGTCACAGAGGTTGAAGAACTGCACGTCGACGCTGCGCCGGTTGAGGGCCAGCAGGCCAATGGCTTCCTGGGCAATTTCCGCCAGGTACACCGCTTCGTCGGCATGCTGGTGGTTGCCGGAATGGGCGAAGTTCATCAGCGAGTGGACGATGCGCGTGACCCGCTTGGTCTGTTCGAGGATCTGCCCGCTGATTTCGGTCAGTTCGGGGTCGCCCTCGCGTTCCTCGCGCAGGTTCTGCGCCAGGCAGGCGATACCGGTGATCGGGTTGCCGATCTCGTGGGCGACCCCGGCGGCCAGGCGGCCGATGCTGGCCAGGCGTTCGGAGTGCACCAGCTTGTCTTCGAGCATCTGCGTCTCGGTAAGGTCTTCGACCAGCAGCACCAGGCCGCTGTTACCGGGGGCCAGGGGCTCGTCGATGGCCGCCTTGTGCAGGTTCAGCCAACGGGTCTGGCCATCGAGGGCCAGGCGCTGCTTGTGCAGGTGTTCGTCGGGATTCTCGATAAAGCTCTGCAGCAGCTCGCGCCACGGCTCGCCGAGGGTCGACAGGCGCGAGCCGACGATACGCAGCGCGGGAATCTCGGTGAGCTCCTCCATGGCCTTGTTCCACATCAGGATCTCGTGATCCTTGGCCAGCGAGCAGACGCCCATGGGCAGTTCCTGCAGGGTCTGGCGGTGGTAGCGGCGCAGCGCATCGAGCTCGGCGGCGAGGCCCGTGAGGCGCGAGTGGTAGTCCTCCAGGCGGCTCTCGATGAAGTGGATGTCCTCGGTGACGTAACCCTCGGTGCCGGACTTGTAGGGCAGGAAGGATTCGATGATGTCCTGGGCAACGCTGGGGCCCATCAGGCCGGACAGGTTCGCCTCCAGGCGGTCACGCAGGCGGCGCAACGCATAGGGGCGGCTTTCGTCGAAGGGCAGGTGCAGGTCGCGCAGGGCCTGCTCGACCTCGCGCTGGGCGGTCTTGGCGCCCAGCGGCTTGGCCAGCTGGGCAGCGAATTCCTGGGGTGACAGGGCCAGCAGTTCACGGCGTTGCGGGCGGCGCACGTTGTCCACCGCGCAGGCTTCAGCGGCGCTGTCTTCCTCGGGGCTGGAGTCGGTGAACACCGAGACCAGGGTGAACACCAGCACGTTGATGGCCAGCGAGGCGATGGCCGCCAGGTGCCAGCTGCTGTCATCGAGCACGTAGACCAGGTCCAGCACCGGCACGTACAGGCCGGGCAGGGTGCCGAGCAGGGGCAGCAGCATGCTGACGCCCCACACGGCGATACCGGCCAGGAGCCCGGCGATGAAACCGCGGCGGTTGGCGGTCGGCCAGTACAGCACCGAGAGCACGCCCGGCAGAAACTGCAGGGTGGCAACGAAGGAGACGATGCCCAGGTTGGCCAGATCCTGCTCGGCGTCGAGCAGGGTGTAGAAGGCGTAGCTGGCCAGGATGATGGCGACGATCAGCGCACGGCGCGTCCATTTCAGCCAGCGGTAGATGTTGCCTTCGGCCGGCGGCTGGTAGAGCGGCAGCACCACGTGGTTGAGCAGCATGCCGGACAGCGCCAGGGTGGTGACGATGATCAGCCCGCTGGAGGCCGACAGGCCACCGATGTAGGCGATCAAGACCAGTGTCGGGCTGTCCACGGCGATGCCCAGGCCCAGGGTGAAGTACTCCGGGTTGGTGGTCGAGCCCAGGCGCAGCCCGGCCCACAGGATCAGCGGCACGGCCAGGCTCATCAGCAGCAGGAACAGCGGCAGGCCCCAGCTGGCGCTGACCAGCGCGCGCGGGTTGAGGTTCTCGGTGAAGGTCATGTGGTACATGTGCGGCATGACGATCGCCGAGGCGAAGAACACCAGCAGCAGGGTGCGCCACGGGCCTTCCTGCAAGGGCGTGTGCAGGCTGGCCAGGGCGGCCTGGTTGAGCACCAGCCATTGTTCCAGCTCGCGTGGGCCGTCGAATACGGCGTACAACGCGTACAGGCCGATGGCGCCCATGGCCAGCAGCTTGACCACTGACTCGAAGGCGATGGCGAATACCAGGCCTTCGTGTTTTTCCCGGGTGGCCAGGTGGCGGGCGCCGAACAGGATGGTCACCAGAATGAACAGCCCGCAGAACGCCAGGGCAATCTGCGGCTGCACCGGCTCGCGGGTGAGGATGCTGATGGCGTCGGTGACGGCCTGAATCTGCAGGGCCAGCAGCGGCAGTACGGCAATCACCATGCACAGGGTGCTCAGGGCGCCGGCCCAGGTGCTGCGAAAGCGAAACGCGAACAGGTCGGCCAGCGAAGACAGCTGATAGGTGCGGGTGATACGCAGAATGGGGTAGAGCAGCACCGGCGCGAGCAGGAAGGCACCGGTCACCCCCAGGTAACTGGCCAGGAAGCCGTAGCCATATTGGTAAGCGAGGCCGACGCTGCCATAGAAGGCCCAGGCGCTGGCATACACGCCCAGCGACAGGGTGTAGGTCAGCGGATGGCGGATGAGGCGGCGAGGAATCAGGCCGCGATCGGCGCACCAGGCGACGGCGAACAGTACCAGCAGGTAGGCGGCGCTGATCAGCATCAGCCCGCTGAGGCTAAAACTCATCGGCATTGACGGCGGCTCTGCGAGTCAGGGGAAGCGGCGGATGCCGGGCGATTTCGCATCGGCTCAGAGCTCATCGGCATCGCGCTGGCTCTGCAGGATGAAGGTCACCACGATAAGGATCAGCCACAGCATGTAAGGTCGATACCAGGCGCCGTTGGGGTCGATCCACCAGTCCATGATGGCAGGCGAGAACAGGTAGATACCGACTACCAGAATCAGAACCAATCGATAGATATACATGCCGCGTCTCGCTACTGAGTGTGGCGATGGTAACGGAAGCGCGTTGCCCTGGCTAAGGTACGTTTAGCGAGTGCCCCACTGCCGTGGCCGGCTTGGTTGTATCGCGAATGCCTGCTGAATCACTGCGCTGGCGCATATCTTGCTCACCGAACCCAGCCGTGACTGGGCAGACGATGGCCCTCGGTGGCACTCTTCACCCGTTAATTGCTTGCTGAGCGATGCCAGCAGCTACGCTTGCAAGGCGCGCGATCCTGCTGCGCCTCGATCGATTCATTAGGACCCCCATGCCTGATTTGCTTGCCGGTTACTCGCCTGACGCGGCTGCCTACGATGAGTTGCTCGACTGCAATGGCCAGGTTCGAGCGCACTGGCGCCCGGTGCTGGACCAGCTTCGGCGCAGTGCGCCCGAGCAGTTGCAACAACGCCAGGCCATGGTCAGCCGGCAGATCCAGGCCAACGGCGTCACCTACAACGTTTATGCCGATCCGGAAGGCGCCGATCGCCCCTGGGAGCTGGACCTGCTGCCCAATCTGCTGCCCGCGGCCGAATGGCAAGGCATTGCCGCAGGCGTGGCGCAGCGCGCCGGCCTGCTCGACAAGGTGCTGGCCGACCTTTACGGGCCGCAGCACCTGTTGGCCGAAGGGTTGTTGCCGGCGGAGCTGGTGTTCGGGCAGGACGGTTTTCTGTGGCCGTGCCAGGGCGTGCAGCCGCCCGACAGCACCTATTTGCACCTGTATGCCGTGGACCTGGCCCGCTCGGCGGACGGCCAATGGCGGGTAATTGCCGATCGCACCCAGGCACCGGCCGGTGCCGGCTTCGCCCTGGAGAACCGGCAGATCATCTCGCGGGCCTTTCCCGAACTGTACCGTGACCTTGGTGTGCAGCACCTGGCCGCCTTCTTTCGCACCCTGCAGGACACCCTGACCAGCCAGGCGCCGGCCGGCAGCGAGACGCCACTGGTGGTGGTGCTGACTGCCGGGCGTTTCAACGAGAGCTACTTCGAGCACCTGTACCTGGCGCGCCAGCTCGGCTACCCCTTGGTGGAAGGCAGCGACCTGACCGTGCGCGACGCCACGCTGTACCTCAAGACCCTCGCCGGCCTGCAGCGGGTGCATGCGGTGTTGCGCCGTCTGGATGACGATTTCTGCGATCCCCTGGAGCTGCGCAGCGATTCGGCACTCGGCGTGCCCGGGCTGCTGGAGGTGGTCCGCCAGGGCCGTGTGCTGATGGCCAACGCCCTGGGCAGTGGCCTGCTGGAGGCGCCGGGTCTGAGCGGGTTTCTGCCGGCGATCAGCGAGCGCTTGCTCGGTGAGGCGCTGCTGTTGCCTGGCATCGACAGCGTCTGGTGCGGCGAGGCCCCGCTGCTGGCCCAGGTGCTGGAAAACCTGCCGCAATGGCTGATCCGCCCCTGTTCAGCGGCCCAGCGTCCGGCGCAGGGCAGCAGCCCCGATGCCGAGCAGTTGGCCAGCCGCCTGCGCCAACATCCCGAGGCCTATGTGGCCCAGGCGCCCGTACAATTGTCCCAGGCGCCGGTGTGGCTCGGCGAGCAGGGCATGCAGCCGCGCGCTATCGGCATGCGCGTGTTCGCCGTGGCCAGCGGCAACGGTTACCGGGTGATGCCTGGCGGCCTGACCCGGGTGGCCGTGGCGGCCGACAGCGAAGTGGTATCCATGCAGCGCGGTGGTGTCAGCAAGGACACCTGGGTGCTGGGCGAGCGTCAGGCGCCGGGTGAGCAATGGCAGGGCACGCGCGCCCTGGGCGCTGCCGATCTGGTGCGCAGCGACCCCTATCTGCCCTCGCGGGTGGTGGAAAACCTGTTCTGGTTCGGGCGCTACAGCGAGCGCTGCGAGGACAACGCGCGGCTGCTGCGCATCATGCTGGCCCGTTACGTCGATGACGATGACGACCCGCGGGCGCTGCAGGCGATGTTCGCGCTCGCCGAGAAACTGGGCACCTTGCCCAATGAAGCCCATGGCACGCTGGAGGCGCGCTTGCGCGAGTCGCTGCTCGGTACCGAGTGGCCGGCCAGCGTGCGCGTCAACCTGCAGCGCCTGCAATGGACGGCCGGCAGCGTGCGCGGCAAGCTGTCCCAGGCCAACTGGCAGGCCATGGTGGAACTGCAGCGCGACCTGCAGCGCCTGGAAGGGCGGGATGGCGACCTCGGGCAATTGCTGGATGTGCTCAACCGGCTGATGATCTCGCTGGCCGCACTGTCGGGTTTCGCCCTCGACGACATGACCCGCGACGATGGCTGGCGCTTCCTGATGATCGGCCGCTGCATCGAACGCCTGCAGTTTCTCTGCGACAGCATCGGTGGCTTCCTGCGTATCGGCGCCAGCGATGACGCCGCGGCGCTGGACTGGCTGCTGGAGCTGGGCAACAGTTCGATCACCTACCGCACCCGCTACATGGCCTCCGCGCAGCTGATTCCGGTACTCGACCTGCTACTGCTCGACGAGCGCAACCCGCATGCCGTGCTGTACCAGGTGCGCTTGCTGTTGCGTGCCCTGAAACGCCTGGCCGAGCGCTTCGAGATGCCGGGCAGCCCAGATCTGGCGCAGCTCGAAAGACGCTTGAGCGCCTTCGATCTGCACAGCCTGGAAAACCCGTTGTTCGGTGCCGGCGGCATTCGCGCCGTGCTCGAGGGGCTGGCCGGGCTGCTCGATGCCATCGGCCGCGCCGCCGGCACGGTCTCCGAACAACTGAGCCTGCGTTTCTTCGCCCATGTGGCCGCCAGCCAGGGAACCCAGTCGTCATGAGTCGGCGTTACCAGGTGCTGCACGACACCCACTACCGCTACGCGGCGCCGGTTTCCCTGGCGCAGCAGCTGGCCCACCTGTGGCCGCGCGACTGCCTGTGGCAGCGCTGCCTGGCGCAGGATCTGCAGGTCAGCCCGCCACCCTGCCAGCGTCTGGATGGCCGCGACGTGTTCGGCAATCCGCTGACCCGCCTGGCGTTCGAGCGGCCCCATGACGCCCTGCACGTGCGTGCGCAGCTGATGGTCGAGGTGTTGCCGCGCCGCCCGGTCAGCCTGCAAGGCTCGCCGTCCTGGACCGTCGTGCGCCAGGCCCTGCGCTACCAGCGGCGCGCCTGGCCCGCCGATGCCCTGGAGGCCGTGCGCTATCGATTCGCTTCACCTTATGTGGGGCTGGATGCGGCCTTCGAGGCCTTTGCCGCCGACTGCTTCCCACCCGAGCGGCCATTGCTGGAAGCGGTGCAGGCGCTGATGCAGAAGATTCACGGTGAATTCACCTTCGATGCCAGCGCCACCCTGGTGGCGACGCCGTTGCTGACGGTGCTCGAACAGCGGCGCGGCGTGTGTCAGGACTTCGCCCACCTGATGCTCGCCTGCCTGCGCGCCCGCGGGCTCGCCGCCCGCTACGTCAGCGGCTACCTGCTGACCCAGCCGCCGCCGGGGCAGGCGCGGCTGGTGGGCGCCGATGCGTCCCACGCCTGGGTGTCGGTGTATTGTCCGAGCAATGGCTGGGTGGACTTCGACCCGACCAACAACCTGCTGCCGGCGCTGGAGCACATCACCCTGGCCTGGGGGCGTGATTTCGCCGATGTATCACCCCTGCGCGGAGTGATTCTCGGCGGCGGCCATCATGATCCAGAGGTGCAGGTGACGGTCACGCCGTTGTAGCCCTGTTCAGCCGATGATCACCCGGATAACCGCGATCAACTGGAAGGCGCAGAAAAAGCCGAGTGCGATGCGCAGTGGCTTTGAGAGGTTGGCGCCGAGGCTGTCACGCAGCGGCTGCAACATGAACTGTGGGGTCAGGGCCAGGCCGATCACCAGCGATACCACGGCGAACATCGAGAAGAACTCGCTGCTCATCGGCGGTACGCCCGAGGCGAAACCGTACAGCAGGCAACCAATGGCCACGGCGAAGAACGCTGCGGATATCAGGCGCTCCTTGGGTGTCCAGGAAGAAAAGTTCACAGGCGTAGCTCCACAGGCGAAAACGATGGAGCGCAGTATAAGGAATGGCGTGTGTGTGGGCAGCTGCCGGTAACAAAGTAACGGCCTAGGCCCAAGAGCCTGTTCACGATCTATCGTCCCCACTTCAGCGTTTTGACTGCAATGTGGCGGGAGCGGACCGCCGACCGCCACTTGTGGGAACGGGCCATGCCCGTGATTTCGCGGGCATGGCCCGCTCCCACAGGTACTGCATCAATGGCCGCTTTGCCTTGTAGGCCGTAGGATGAGTGAAACCCATCGCAATTTGATGGGTTTCACCCATCCTACGGTCACCGGCCGCTTCTGCCTTTTTGCAGCCGCTTTATGTCGCTTAAAAAGACCGTGAGCAGGTTCTAGAGAACGCCGGCTTTCTTCCAGGCCAGGTAGCGGTTGACCAGCTCCGGCCCCAGCTCGCCTGGGCGGGCGTCGAGCACGGGCACGTTATGGGCTGCAAGGCGCTCGTGCAGGGTGTTGCGGGCATTCAGGTAATCCACGGCGCCGCAGTAGTTCAAGGCGGATTCGTAGTCATCAACCTGGGTGTGCCGCAGATTATCGAGCACATCTTCACGCAGGCTGGCGATCAGCACGCGGTGACGGTGCTCGAGGCGCTTCACGGCGCCCAGCAGATCCTCGTCGTCCTCGTCGCGCAGGTTGGTGATCAGCACCACCAGGGCGCGCCGGCTCTGGCGCTTGAGCAGGGCGTCCACCGCGTCGCTGTAGTCGGCGGGGCGCTGGCTGCTCTGCAGGTCATACACGGCGTTGAGCAGCACGTTGACCTGGGCCTGGCCCTTGACCGGCGGCAGGTAGCGGCGCTGCTCGCTGGCAAAGGTCATCAGCCCCACCGCGTCGCCCTGGCGCAGGGCGACGTAGCCCAGCAGCAGGCTGGCATTGAGGGCGTGATCGAAGTGCGACAGTTCACCGTCCTGGCTGCGCATACGGCGGCCGCAGTCGAGCAGGAAGAGGATCTGCTGGTCGCGCTCGTCCTGGTACTCGCGGGCAATCGGCGTGCGCTTGCGGGCGGTGGCCTTCCAGTCGATCTGGCGCAGCGTGTCGCCATCGCGGAATTCACGCAGCTGATGAAATTCCTGGCCCAGGCCACGGCGCTGGCGCTGGCGCACGCCCAGCTGGCTGATCCAGTCGTCCACGGCCATCAGCTGGGCGCCGTACAGGCGGGCGAAGTCCGGATAGACCCGGGTTTCGTCGCGCAGCTCGAGGTGGCGGCGCGATTGCCACAGGCGCAGCGGGCTGGGCAAGCCGACTTCGCAGCGCGGGAACACGAAGTGGCCGCGCACCAGCGGGCGCACCCGGTAGGTGAAGGTGGTGTGCTCGCCGGGGCGCAGCTCGACCTGCTGCGGCATGTGCTCGACGGCCATGTCCTGGGGCGCGTGATCGAACACCTCGATGTGCAGGCCGCGCTTATAGGCATGCTCGGCGCTCAGGCGCACCTCGCTCCAGCGGCCCAGCGGCAGGTTGCCCGGCAGCTGCCGGTGCAGGCGCGGCGAGGGCAGGCGACGCAGGCGCAGTGCGTCGGTCAGGGCTGCCAACGTGAGCAGCAGCAGGGCGCCCCACCACAGGGTGATGAGACGCTCGGGCACGGCCACCGACAGTGCGTCCAGCGTGCCGAGCACGATGGCGACCACGAGCAGAGCGCCCAGCAGGCGCAGCAGGGTGGAGGAGGGCTTCATGCCGCTTGATCCCGGTTCGAGTCGGTCATAGACGGGGCGCAGGCACCTGATCGAGCAGTTGCAGCAGAACCTGATCGACCGACAGCCCCTCGATGTCCAGTTCCGGCGACAGCCGTACGCGATGGCGTAGCACGGCCAGGGCGCAGCCCTTGATGTCGTCCGGCAGCACGAAATCGCCGCCGCGCAACAGGGCGCGGGCACGGGCGCCGCGCACCAGGGCGATGGACGCGCGGGGGCCGGCACCGATGGCCAGGCCCGGCCAGCTGCGGGTGGCGCGAGCCAGGCGCACGGCATAGTCGAGCACCTGGTCGTCGAGCGGCAGGTCACTGGCGATCTTCTGCATGATCAGCACGTCCTTGGCCTGCAGCAGGGTACGCAGTGGGGTGACCTCGAGCATGTCGGCCTTCGGCGAGCGGGTGACCTGGCGAACCATGTTCAGCTCTTCGTGCTGCTCGGGGTAGTCCATGTGCAGCTTGAGCATGAAACGGTCGAGCTCGGCTTCCGGCAGCGGGTAGGTGCCTTCCTGCTCGATGGGGTTCTGGGTGGCCAGCACCATGAACGGCAGCGGCACCGCCAGCGGGCGGCCTTCCAGGGTTACCTGACGCTCCTGCATGACTTCCAGCAGGGCGGCCTGGGTCTTGGCCGGCGCGCGGTTGATCTCGTCGGCGAGCAGCAGGTTGGTGAAGATCGGCCCCTTGCGCAGCTTGAACTGCTCGCTCTGCAGGTCATACACCGCGTGGCCGGTGATGTCGCTGGGCATCAGGTCTGGGGTGAACTGGATACGTGCGAACTCGCCGCCGAAGCAGCGCGCCAGGGCGCGCACCAGCAGGGTCTTGCCGAGGCCGGGCACGCCTTCGAGCAGCACGTGGCCGCCGGCAATCAGCGCGGTCAGCACGTCGTCGATCACTGCCGTCTGGCCGATCACCGCCTTCTGCAATTCCTGGCGCAGGCCCTGGGCCAACTGGCTGGCGCGTTGGCGCTGCTGGGCGATATTGCTGGCCGCCGGGGCGGCTGCCGGCGCTGTGGTCTCGTCGCTGATCGGACTGCTCGGCTGGTCGGATGTATTTTCGCTCATAACGCATTCCTGAGTGTTTGCAGGTGGGCGACCTGGCGGGTGAAGTCGCTGGCGGACAGGCGTTTCTGGCCCAGTGGGCGCATGGCCTGGCTGATGACTGTTGAAGGCTGGCGGGTGAGGCGGCCGAGGATCTGCCACTGATCGGCCACGGCGAGGCGTTCGAAACCGGGGTGGCGACGGCGGGCGCGGCGCAGGATGTCCTGCTGCAGGTTGCTCAGCAGGCGCTGCTGGCCGCCATGGCGCAGCAGGAAGTCGGCGCCGGCGCGCAGGTGTTCCTGCAGTTGCCGGCGGCTCGCCGCTGGCGGCTGCAACAGCGGCCCGCGGCGTTGGCCGACGTGCCACTGGGTCAGCACCAGGAGCAGGCCGAGGGCCAGCAGCGCGGGTGTGAAATGACGCTGCAGCAGGCTCAACAGGCCATCGCGGTCGGCGTTGTAGACCAGGGTCACGGCGCTGTCCTGGCTGAGGTACCAGAGCAGCCAGGCGTTGTCGTAACTGCCCAGGTTGACGTTCTGCCAGATCCAGGCGTCGCTGACGATGCTGATCAGCCCGTCGCCGTGATAGATCTGCAGCAGGTGGGTGGCTTCGCCGCTGTTGGCCCAGACATGGGCCAGGTTGTTGGCATCATAGAGGTGGAAGTCGGGATCGAAACCGATATAGGCCGGTGCCTGCTCGTTTTCCAGGTACAGCTTGGTCAGCTCCGGGTAGGCATCGGCGGGCTCTCCGGTGCCGTCTTCGCTGGCCGGCTCCGCTGCCTGTTCGTCGGCAGTGCTGTCGCTTGGCTCCTCGGCTTCGTCCTCGTCGAGTTTTTCGACCGGGTATTGCTGCACGTTCAGTGTGTCGAGCAGCCCGTCACCGCTCTTGCCTTTTTCTTCATCCCACATGCGCTCGGCGATGAACAGCAGGTGGCCGCCGCGGGCCGTCCATTCCAGCAGGCGTTCGTTCTGCCGGGGTGTCAGGTTGCTGCGGTTGGCGAGCAGCAGCAAGGTGTGGCCGCGGCTTGGCAGGGTGTCGAGGCCGCTGAGGTTGTCGGCACGGGTCACCTCCAGGCCCTGCTTGCGCAGGAACGTTTCGGCCGCCAGATAGGGATTGGCGAGCGCTTCCGGCGACGGCCCGTGGGTGACCACCTCTTCATAGGATTCGGCGCGTTGCAGCAGGTAGTTGCCGAGCAGGCCGAGGGCCAGCACCAGCAAGGCGCCAAGGCCGAAGCGCAAGGTGCGGCTCATCGGCGGCCCCCTTGTTCGACCAGGCGTCGCCAGTCATTGCACAGCAGCGGGCACAGCTCGGCCGGGGGCAGGCGATGGCCGTAGGCGAGGTTCTGCCAGTGACGGGTCAGGGTCTGGCTGAAATTGCTCAGTTCCGGATCGTCGAGACCATCGACCAGCGGCAGCACCTCGGCTTCGGTGTGGGAGCTCTTCAGAGGCAGCTTGTGGTCGTGGATCAGGCGGCTGAGCAGGGCACGGTAGAGCAGGCCCAGGGCGGCACGCGGATCTTCGGACCAGAGCCGTTCGGCGCTGCTGGCCACGTCGTCCGGCAGGCTTTCCGGCACCACGTCCAGGCCGAACAACTGATCCGGCGATTCGCTCCTGTGCGGCAGCTTGAACCGGGTGCGACCGACGAAGGTGCCGAGCCATTCACGGTAGCGCCACAGCACCAGGGCGACGACGCCGATCACCAGCGCCCACAGAGCCACCTCGAAGAACAGCGCGAGGCTTTTGAGGGCGCCCCAGTTCTCGATCAGGTCGAGGAATTTCTGCAGGTTCTCGGGCGGCTCGGGCTCCTCTTTCTTGACCTCGTCACCGAAGCGCCAGCGGGTCACCGTTTCACGGTTCTCGAAAGGCGGCGCGTCGAGAATCTGCAGGGCCGCCTCCCGGGAGGCCTGGCTGGTCAGCGGCTGGGCCTGCAGGCGCGCTGCGTCCGGGCCGTTCGGGTCCTCGCTGGGCAGCGGGCAGCTGGCAGGCGTGTCGGCAAAGGCGGGCGTCGGTGTCTGCAGCATCAGCACGCCAAACCCGATCAGCAGCGCATAGGCGACGCCGGTCAGGCGCTGGCGCAGGCGCCGGAAGGTCAGCTCAATGTCCCAGCCTTCCAGGGCGGTACGCCGGTTGAGGTACAGGCTGAAGCCGCAGGCGACGTAGATCGGTCCCCAGAGAATCAGCAGCAGCGCGTAGCCGAGGTTGGACAGGTGCTCCAGCCACAGCCAGTCGCTGGTGTCGCCATTGATCAGGCTCTGCCAGTCCCATTCGGTGGAAACCTGGGTCGGGATAAGCAGATAGACCAGGCTGCCGAGGCCAATCCACAAGGCGGTTTCCAGGTGCATGCCGACCACGGTCAGCCAGGTGGCCGCGCCGGCGTCACGCTGGCCGAGTACGTTGAGGCGCTGCGTGCGTGCCTTGCCCTTGAGTCCTTCGAGCTGCAGCACCGGCAGGTCGAAGCTGCGCGTCGGGCTCAGGCGGCGCCAGGTCAGGCTGGCCAGCAATTGTGGCTTGAGCAGACCGGGAAAGGCCTTCAGCGCCTGCTTGAATGTCGGCGTATCGCCGAACAGCGAGCGCGACAGGATGTACAGCGGCAGCCGTTCGTAGGCCGGCTTCAACCACCAGAACACCAACATCGCCCAGGAGGGGTATTGCCACAGCAGTGCGCAGAGCACCGCGAAGAGCGGCACGGTCACAACAGCCCAGCTGGCCATCAGCAGGCGGCGGTGTTGCCGGGCCATCAATACGCCAAGGTCGATGGCTTCCCAGGATGTGCGCGGGCGGATCGCCACGCTGGCGTCAGTCAGGCGCATGGTGCCTCCTGCCAGCCAGGCACAGATACGCCAGCACCAGTGCCCAGAGGCCGGCACCCACCCAGTATTTCACCGTAGGTGTCGAGAAGGTCATGGACGACCAGTAGGCTTCGATAAAGGCCGCGATCAGCAGAAACAGTGCGGCGCCACCGAGCAGCCGCACGGCGCGGATCGCCGCCAGACGCAGGGCTTCGCCACGAGGCAGACGCCCCGGCGCCAGCAGTGCCCAGCCGAGTTTGAGGCCCGCGGCCCCGGCGAGGGCGATGGCGGTCAGCTCGAAGGCGCCATGGCCGATCACGAACGACCAGAAGGTTTCGCTGTAGCCCAGTTGCGTCAGGTAGCCGGCCACCGCGCCGATCATCAGGCCGTTGAACAACAGGAAGAACAGGCTGCCGACGCCGAACAGCAGGCCACTGGCGAAGGTCTGAAAGGCGATGCCGATGTTGTTCATGATGTAGAAGCCGAACATCATCCAGTCGTCCCCCGAATCGCGTTCGCCAAAGCGGCCCAGGCGCGTGGTGTCGGGGTCGTACATGCTCTCCATCTCGCTGACGCGGCTGGGGTCCATGACGCTGTAGACCAGGTCGGGAAACAGGTAGACGAGGGTGCCCATCAGCGCCAGGCTGCCGAAGAACAGCAGGCTGGCGATACTCACCAGGCGCCACTCTTCACGCACCAGGCGCGGAAAACCGGCCAGCACGAAGCCGATCAGCTGCGGGCCGATGGCGCTGCGGTGGCGATAGAACTGCTGGTGGCCGCGCAGGGCCAGCTGCTGCAGTTCCTCGATCAGGTGATTGCTGTAACCGCGTG
This sequence comes from Pseudomonas sp. URMO17WK12:I2, assembly GCF_003253735.1. GTDB lineage: Bacteria > Pseudomonadota > Gammaproteobacteria > Pseudomonadales > Pseudomonadaceae > Aquipseudomonas. Next base: position 113,131 of record NZ_QKYW01000008.1, read on the forward strand.
CCCTGGCCAATGCCAGGTGCTGGCACAGGCGGCGGTACTCGGCCGCGAAGGTGCGGCTGTTTTCCGCATCGCGGCCGCCGGCTTCGAGGCGCGTGAGCTGCTCGGCGAAGGCTTGCCACTGGGGCTGATGACGGTTTTCGAAAACGCTCTGCTTCATGTCGGGCCCAACAAGCCGCGGGCGATACCGTTGATGCGCTGTTCCGCCTGGCTGGCATCGACCTGCAGCGGCTCGGCGAGAATGCCCGCCAGCTCGGCGCGGCGCGCAGTCGACAGGCCTGCGCCACGCTCGGCGAAGGCGAGGACTGCACGCTGCTCGGCAAAGTCCAGCACGAAGGGCGCGGGCAGTGCCTCGGCCTCGGGCACGTCGGGCCGTTCGATGGGCTGTTCGCGGTACACCACCAGGGTGCCGGCGGCAATGTCGCCGAGGCGCTTGAAGGCGCGATTGCTCAGGCAACTGATGATGCCCAGGGTATAGGCGAACGGCAGCAGGTCGACGAAACGCAGCAGGTTGCGGGTAATGGATGCCGGCCAGCCGATTGGCGTGCCGTCGTCATGCACCACGCGCAGGCCGAGCAGTTGCTTGCCCGGTGAGCGGCCCTGGTTGAGTACCTCGAACAGCACCATGTACCACCAGGTGACCAGGAACAGCGCAATGGTCGCCAGGCCCGTGCCCATCTGCCCGAACAGGCCGAGTACCAGGTAGACGATGGCGAGGATGGCGCCGCGGATCAGCAGGTCGATGGTGAAGGCCAGGGCGCGTGGCACCAGCCCGGCAGGACGCAGCGCGAGGTCGATCCCTTCCGGGGTTTCCACCTGATAGCGCGTGTCCAGCAGCGCCTGCTGAGGTCGAGGATAAGGGGAGGCAGAGGAAGGTGGCATCGTCACGTCGTAGGGAGCAAAGCCCGATGCTAGCCAGCAGCGGGGCAGTAAGCAACCAGGCCGCGTCAACGCGGCCGGTGCCACGTGTGCTTAGCGAGCGACGGGCAGGACGCCGAAGATGGTGCGATACAGCACACCCATGACCATCACGAACAGCGGAATGGTCCAGATCAGGCCGATGCCCAGCGGGATGGCGCTGATGGAAACGATCAGGCCGAGCAGCAGGAACAGGCCGAACACCTTGAACCAGTGCTGGGTGATGGCCTTGCGCGAAGCTTCCATGGCCTGCCACGGCGACAGACCACGCTCGACGATCAGTGGGATCGCCAGCATGTAGGCTACCGCCAGGTAGATGCCGGGGATCAACAGCAGGATCATGCCGAGGTAGATCAGCACCATCATCAGCACCGCGGCGATCAGCAGCGGCACGATGCTGCCGAAGTGGCTGAAAATCTCGTTGAAGCTGAACGGCTGACCGGCCGCACGGCGGATGCCGATCATGTTCAGGCCGGCGAAGAACGGGTAGCTGACCGCGGAAGCGATGATGGTGGTCAGCAGCTGGCCGATGATGATCAGTACCAGGCTGTCGCTGAACAGGCTGAAGATGCCCAGCACGGCTCCGACCACGAACGAGGCGACCAGGATCGCCACGTAGAAGATCAGGAAACCACCGATGATTATGCCTTTGGTGCCCTTGGTCAGTTGCCAGGCTTCACTGAGCAGGCCGCCGATGGTGAAATCGTAACCGCGGCTCAGGGCCTGTTCGACGCTCGGTGCCTGGGCGCCAGTAGGCGCATCCTGCAACTGGCTGGTGGGAACGGCATAGGGATTGGTAGCGTCACTCATGATTCATCCTTGGCGAGCGGAATAAGATTGTTTCCTGATATTAATGGTGTTGCAAATAGTGAACAAGGGGTGGCCCACCGACTTTTTCTGCAGCCGTGAACGCCATCAAGCTTTTCCCTCCCTTGATGGTTTGTCGTCAGGGGGGCAACGAACCTAGACTGCGACGCTCATTCGCCACAGGAGTCTACCGTGCCTTCCAGTCTGTTCTGGTACGACTACGAAACCACCGGTATCGACCCGCGCCGGGATCGGCCGCTGCAGGTAGCCGGGATCCGCACCGATGAGCAGCTCAACGAGATCGAGGCGCCGGTCAATCTCTATTGCCAGCCCAGCGACGATATCCTGCCCCATCCCGCGGCCTGCATGATCACCGGCATCGGCCCGGATCGTCTGGCGCGTGAAGGCCTGGGCGAGGCCGAGTTCATCACCCGGGTGCATGCCGAGCTGGCAAGGCCGGGCACCTGTGGCGTCGGCTACAACAGCCTGCGCTTCGATGATGAAGTGACGCGTTACAGCCTGTATCGCAACTTCTTCGACCCCTATGCCCGCGAGTGGCAGGGCGGCAACAGCCGCTGGGACCTGATCGACATGGTGCGCACCGCCTATGCGTTGCGCCCCGAAGGCATCGAGTGGCCGCAGGACGAGCAGGGCGTCAGCCTCAAGCTCGAGCGGCTCACCGCGGCCAATGGCATCGAGCATGGCCAGGCGCATGACGCGCTCTCCGATGTACGCGCGACCATCGCCCTGGCGCGCCTGATCCGCGAGCGCCAGCCCAAACTCTATGACTACCTCTACGGGCTGCGCAGCAAGCAGCAGGTCCTCGACCAGATCCGCCTGTTGCAGCCGCTGGTGCATGTGTCGGGGCGTTTTTCCGGCGCGCGTCAGTACCTGGCTATCGTGCTACCGCTGGCCTGGCATCCGCGTAACCGCAATGCCCTGATCGTTTGCGATCTGCACCTCGATGCCGCGCCGTTGCTGAATGAAGATGCCGACACCTTGCGACGTCGCCTGTATACCCGTCGCGACCAACTCGACGGCGCGCAACCGGTGCCGCTCAAGCTTATTCATATCAATCGCTGTCCGGTTGTCGCGCCGTTGGGTGTATTACGCAGCGAAGATTGCCAGCGCCTGCAGTTGGACAAGGCCGAGTTTCAGGCCCGCGCCCAGCAATTGATCGATAGCCAGCAGCAATGGCGAGACAAATTGCCGCAGGTATATGCAGAGGAAAGTTTTGCAGCGGTGATGGATCCGGAACAGCAGCTGTACGACGGTTTTATCGGTGACCGGGATCGGCGACTGTGCGAGCAGGTACGCAACAGTGACCCGGCGCAATTGGCGGCGCAGGCATGGCCATTCGATGATGCGCGTTTGCCCGAGTTACTGTTTCGTTACCGGGCACGCAACTTCCCGACGACCTTGAATAGCGAAGAGCAAGTGCGCTGGCACAGCTTCTGCCGGCAACGACTTACTCTTGGTGAGTTTGGCGCGCCGAATACGCTGGTGAGTTTCGAGGTGGACATGGCCACTTATCTGACCAAGGCGACAGATAGCCAGCGGCGCACATTGGAGGCCTGGATCGAGCACAGCCATCAGCTGCGTCAGCGATATGGATTACAAAACGATGAGAAATAACCGCGAGCGCGAGCTGCTGCATCACCGGTGTGGCCAATGGAAACTTTCTATTGCCTTGGTTTGAATAGACCCCCATAAAAAACGCCAGCAATGCTGGCGTTCTTCATGGACTCACCGCCCTGAACCGGTATCAGCCCAGCAGGGTTGCCCAACCTTCGACGACGTCGCCGCCCCACTTGGCTTTCCACTCTTTCAGCGTCTTGTGGTTGCCGCCTTTGGTTTCGATGACTTCACCGGTGTTCGGGTTTTTGTACTGCTTAACTTTGCGCGCGCGTTTGCTGCCGGTAGCAGCTGCTTTACCAGCCGTGCGCGGTGCTTTGCCAACTTTGGCTTCAGGATCGAGCAGGGCGATAATATCGCGCAGCGACTTCTGATATTCACCCATCAGTGTGCGCAGCTTGCCTTCGAATTCCAGTTCCTTTTTCAGCTTGTCGTCTTGCGACAGGCTTTTCAGGCGCTCTTGCATTTCTTTGATGTTTTCTTCGAGGCTGCGGTATTCGGTGATCAGCGACATATCTGTACCTTTAATGCAATGCAAGGGAGGGTGACCAAGTGTTGCTTATAGTAGACAGCGGCCGCTTTTAAGTAAACCGCTTTGTAGTAAACAGACGTAGTTGAAGAAAAGAAGTTGCACGCCGGTGCGCAACAATTGAGGGCGTTTAATTGCTACTTAAAAACCAGGGCATTTAACAGGGTAGCGCACCAGCCGGCGACGCTATTAACTCAACTGCCGGCGCTTTGCTTCAGGCCCCGGCAGCGCCCGTGGCGCGGCAGGAGGCGGCCTTCACGAGATACTGCAGTTTTTCGTTGGTGTGGCTAAAATGCGCGCCTTCGCTAATTCTCTGGAGTTGTTCATGCGCACTTTTCGGCTGGTAATCGCCTGCCCTGACCGCACCGGCATCGTCGCCAAGGTCAGTAACTTCCTGGCGACCTACAACGGCTGGATCACCGAAGCGAGCCACCATTCGGACACGCAGAGCGGCTGGTTTTTCATGCGCCATGAAATCCGTGCCGATTCGTTGCCCTTCGATCTGGACGGTTTCAATCAGGCGTTTTCGCCAATCGCCCGGGAATTCTCCATGGAGTGGCGGATCACCGATTCGGCGCAAAAGAAACGCGTGGTGCTGATGGCCAGCCGCGAATCCCACTGCCTGGCCGACCTGCTGCACCGCTGGCACAGCAACGAGCTGGACTGCGACATTCCCTGCGTGATTTCCAACCACGACGACCTGCGTAGCATGGTCGAGTGGCACGGCATCCCGTTCATCCACGTGCCGGTTGACCCGCAGAACAAGCAGCCGGCGTTCGATGAGGTCGCGCGCCTGGTCGAAGAGCACCGTGCCGACGTCATCGTGCTGGCGCGCTACATGCAGATCCTGCCGCCTAAATTGTGTCAGGACTATGCGCAGCGGGTGATCAACATTCACCACAGCTTCCTGCCGTCTTTCGTCGGTGCCAAGCCGTACCACCAAGCCTCGCTGCGCGGCGTAAAGCTGATCGGCGCGACCTCTCACTACGTGACCGAGGAGCTGGATGCCGGCCCGATCATCGAGCAGGACGTGGTGCGTGTCAGCCATCGCGAGACCATCGAGGAGATGGTTCGCCTCGGCAAGGACGTGGAAAAGATGGTGCTTTCCCGCGGTCTGCGCTATCACTTGGAAGACCGAGTGCTGGTGCACAACAACAAGACGGTGGTGTTCGACTGACCTGTCTAACCCGATGCTCGAACAAGGGAGTTCGCGTTCATGCTCAAGTCCGTAAAAGTGCGTGATTACATGACCCGTCACCTGGTGACCTTTCATGCCGATACCGATCTGTTCACCGCAATCAATCGATTGCTCGAGCATCGTATTTCCGGAGCACCGGTGGTCGATGGTCAGGGGCGGTTGATCGGTCTGCTATCAGAAGGCGATTGCCTGCGGGGCATCCTGCAGGGCGCCTACTACGAGGCGACTGGTGGCACCATCGCCTCGTACATGACCACCAACGTCGAGACCACGTCCCCGGAAGCGGACATCATCGATGTGGCGGAGCGTTTTCTGAAAGGTCGGCGTCGGCGTTTTCCGGTGGTCGAGGGGGGCAAGCTGGTCGGTCAGATCAGCCGCCACGATGTATTGCTGGCGGTGAAGGAGTTTGCTCAGCATGAGGAAGGCCATCGGCGCGGCTGAATGATCATGAGCGACGACAAGCCTCCACAGCCTGGCACCGCCAACGCTCCGCCCATTGTTGGGCAGGGCTGTGTGCAGCGTTACGATCCGGATGCGTTGAGCGACGAGGACGGCACCGAGTTCTCAGGGGCCGAGGCCTTGTGGCAACGCACCCAGCGTGAGAAGCAGCAGTCGGATAAATGAAAAGGGCGCCATGGCGCCCTTTTTCTTCGTCCCGGTTTCAGATCCTGAAGCTGTCGACCAGGTGCTTGAGGCGCGCGGCCTGCTGTTCCAGATCCGCGCAGGCGCGCAGGGTGGCCTGCAGGTTTTCCACACCTTCCTGGTTGAGGGTGTTGATCTCGGTGATGTCCATGTTCAGCGCCTCGATCACCGACGTCTGCTCCTCGGTGGCGGTGGCCACGGACTGATTCATGCCGTCGATCTCACCGATGCGCTGGGTCACGCTGCCCAGGCGCTCGCCGGCCTGGTTGGCCACCTCCACGCTCTGTTCGCTGCAGCGCTGGCTTTCGGTCATGGTGGTGACCGACTCGCGTGAGCCGATCTGCAGCTCCTCGATCATCTTGTCGATCTCCTGGGCCGACTCCTGGGTGCGATGAGCCAGGTTGCGCACCTCGTCGGCAACCACCGCGAAGCCTCGCCCGGCTTCACCGGCACGGGCGGCCTCGATGGCCGCGTTGAGTGCCAGCAGGTTGGTCTGCTGCGAGATGCTCTTGATCACTTCGAGAATCTGCCCGATATCGGCGGTCTTGCCGGCGAGCATTTCGATCTTGCCGCGGGCATCGACGACCTTGCCCGACAGGTCGGTCATGGCGTTGATCGCCTGCCGCACCACCTTGCCACCGTCCTCGGCCTGCAGGCGAGCGTCGGAGGCCTGGCTGGAGGCGTCCGCAGCGTTGCGGGCGATTTCCTGGGCGGCGGCGCCGAGTTCGTTGATCGCTGCGGCCACGCTGTTGGTGCGACTGGCCTGTTCGTCGGAGTTGACGATGGACGAGTTGGACGCGTTGACCACCAGCTTGGCGACTTCGTTGACCTGAGCGGTCGCCGAGGACACTTCACGAATGGACGCGTGGATACGTTCGACGAAACGGTTGAACGAGCTGGCCAGAGCGCCGAATTCGTCGTGGGACTGAATGGCCAGGCGCTTGGTCAGGTCGCCCTCACCGCGGGCGATGTCTTCCATGGCCTTGCCCATGGTGGTCAGTGGCTGCATCAACACACGGATCAGCATGCCGAGCAGGGCGATGATCAGCGCCACGGCAATCAGCGTGGCGATGGCGGCCGACAGGCGGAATTCATCCAGCGCTGCGTAGGCCAGGTTCTTGTCGATCGACAGGCCGACGTACCACTGCACATCCGGCAAGCCTTTGACCGGCGCGAAGGTCAACAGGCGATCCTGCCCATCCTGGATGACTTCGGTGAGTTTGCTGTCCAGGCCGATGCTGGTATTCGGATAGAGGTCGCGCAGGTTCTTCATCACCAGGTCGGCCTGGGGGTGAACCAGCACGGTACCGTCCTTGCTGACCAGGAAGGCATAGCCCAAGTCGCCCAGGTCGATGGCGTTGATGATCTGCACCAGGGTATCCAGGCTGACGTCGCCGCCGGCCATGCCGAATGGCTTGCCGTCCGTGCCGCGCACCGGGGCGATCGGCGAGATCACCAGCGAGTTGGTGATCTGATCGACATAGGGCGCGGTAAGCAGGGTGCGGTTGGCCTGGGCGGTGTCCTTGTACCAGGGCCGGGTGCGTGGATCGTAGTCAGCGGCCATCTGGGTCGGCGGGCTGGACAGGAAGCGGCCGTCGCCCTGCACACCGACATAGGTGGAAAGGAAGGCGCTCCTGTAGACCGGCCGGGAAATGACCTCCTGCAGGTTGCCGCCCGCGATGGCCAGCTCCAGGTTCTGGGCGAGACTCTCGACCAGCAGGATGCGCCCGGACAGCCAGCTTTCGATGTTGCCGGCGGCGGCGTTGCTGGCCTGGCTCAGGTTGCTCTGGAGCGATGCCTGAATGCTGCTACGCTGGCGGCTGTCGTTGTAGAGGCTGAACAAGGCGAAGGCGACCGTGACCACCAGGGTGGCGGCCAGCAGGATCTTGTGGCTGAACTGCAGGTTTCTCGTCATGGCATCTTGCGTCCGGTAGTCACTGGAACCAGTCTTGTAGGGCGTCGCCAGGTGGCGAGTGGGGCAGGGCAGATGATCGAGCCGAGGCTGAATCGGTCGCGACCTGGCGGGTATGTCGGCAGCAGCTCCCTAAAGCTTTAATCCAGAGGACGGTGGTATGGCGTTGAATCAGCAATTCGTTCTGGGTGCTGGCAGTGAGGGCGACGCGGTCGGCCAGTCACTGCGTCTGGCCAACCGCCACGGCCTGATCGCCGGCGCCACGGGAACCGGCAAGACGGTCACCCTGCAGCGCTTGATCGAGAACTTCAGCGATGCCGGCGTGGCGGTGTTCGCGGCAGACGTGAAGGGTGACTTGTGTGGCCTCGGCGCCGCCGGAGCGCCCCAGGGCAAGGTGGCCGAGCGGATCGCCAGCATGCCCTGGCTGGCGCACAGCCCGACCGCCTATCCCGTCACCCTGTGGGACGTGGACGGGCAGAGCGGCCATCCGCTGCGCACCACGCTGAGCGAAATGGGGCCGCTGCTGCTCGGCGCCCTGCTGGAGCTCACCGACAGCCAGCAGGCGGCGCTTTATGCGGCGTTCAAGGTGGCTGATCGTGAAGGCCTGCTGCTGCTCGACCTCAAGGATCTGCAAGCACTACTGGCTCACTTGAAGGAACAGCCCGAGGTATTGGGCGCCGATAGCGCGTTGTTCACCAATACCTCCGCCCAGGCGCTGCTAAGGCGCCTGGCCAGCCTGGAGCAACAGGGCGGCGAGGCGCTGTTCGGTGAGCCGGCGTTGCAGCTCGAAGACATCCTGCAGCCGGATCGCGATGGCCGCGGGCGCATTCATCTGCTCGACGCCAGCCGCCTGGTGCACGAGGCGCCCAAGGTCTACGCGACCTTTCTGCTCTGGCTACTGGCCGAGTTGTTCGAGCAACTGCCCGAACGCGGCGATGCCGACAAACCGCTGCTGGCGTTGTTCTTCGATGAGGCGCACCTGCTGTTCGCCGATACCCCGAAGGCGCTGCAAACGCGCCTGGAGCAGGTGGTACGGCTGATTCGTTCCAAAGGGGTCGGGGTGTATTTCGTCACCCAGTCGCCTGGCGATCTGCCGGACGATGTACTGGCCCAGGTCGGCTTGCGCATCCAGCATGGACTGCGCGCGTTCACTACCCGTGAGCAGAAGGCGCTGCGTGCGGTTGCCGACGGCTTCAGGCCCAATCCGGCATTCGATTGTCTGGCCGTGCTCACCGAGCTTGGAATCGGCGAAGCACTGGTCGGTACGCTGGAAGACAAGGGTACGCCGGCCATGGTGCAGCGCGTTGCCATTGCCCCGCCACAGTCGCGTATCGGGCCGTTGTCCGAAGCGGATCGCGCTGGGCTGATCCGCCAATCGCCACTGGCAGGCCGTTATGACAAACCTTTCGATCGGGAATCGGCCTACGAGATTCTCACTGCGCGCGCCACCCAGGCGAGCGAGCAGGTGCAAGCCGGCAAACAGCCGCCCTCTACCGCCAGCGTGGCGGGCGAATTTCTCGGTGGTTTGGCTACCCAGGCCGTGAAAAGCGCCATGCGCCAGGTTGCCAATCAACTGGGTCGGCAACTGGTTCGCGGCGTGCTGGGATCTTTATTGGGCGGCAAGTCTACATCCAGAAAACGCTAAGCCCGGCGGTGCCGGGTGCGGTCAGGCGCTTTCGGCTCTGGCTTCGGCTTTGCTGGACAGATCTTTTTCCATCTTTTCGATTTCTTTATCGAAGGCCTGATCGAGCAGGCTGGCTTTTTTACGCCAAGGCTTGCGTTCCGGATCCGGTTGGGCGGCGTATGTGATCACTTCACCGCCGTATACATCCTTGTAACGCTGCGCCTGGCGCTCGAGTTCGGCGCGCAGTTCGTCTTTCGTCACGATAGTATCCATAGTTTCTGATAGAGAAGTGGACGACAACGTAAGACCGGGCGGTCTTACTGGTACGGTCGCCACATCTTTTTGAAGCACATGCCCATTGTATAGTTCAGTTATTCGCAAGTGCGGCTGAACAGGGGCAGGTGGATGATTATCACCAGCCGCCGCATAAAGTCCAGCGTGGCTGCCTATCAGTGCCAGTGAGCGGTATCAGCGCAAAGGTTGATAATGCAGATTTAGCGTCAGGCTGTGGCTCTGATTCTTGTGCAGTAATACCAGGCCGGGTTTGCCAGGCTGGTGGTGAGCGTCGACTGCGTGGCTCACGGGTTCAAAGCAGAAGAACGGTTTGCCCTCAGGACAGAACAGCAGGTAAATGGCTTGCTCACTGCTGATATCCAGGCTGTAGCCGGCCTCGGACTCGACGATGCGTGCCTGGCCGTCCCAACCGATAAAGGCGTTGTCGGTATGCACCCTTGGTAGCGCTTGTTGGTGCTGAAAGTCCCAGTGCGCGGGAAGCTCGCTCAGTTGCGTGGGCAAGCTGTTCTCATCGCATTGCCAGACCTTCTCGGCGCGGGCTTGCAGCTTCGTATGAGCGGTACGCGGGAAGTACGGGTGCAGGCCCAGGCCATGCCACATCGGTGCGTCCGCGCGATGAGTGACCTGCAGGCGAACGCTCAGCAGGCCATCCGTGAGTTCGAAATGCTGCTCGGCGGTGTAGGCGAATGGAACCTGGCTTTCGAGACGCAGCAATGCCGAGCTTGCGCTGTGTTCGACCACTTGCCAGGGCTGTTGCCAGGCGCTGCCGTGAATCGGCAGTGGCGAATTATCGGTATTGGCGGTCAGGGCCAGCCAGCCTTCGGGGTTGTCGAAACCGCCCTCGGTGATGCGGTTCGACCAGGGCGCCAGCGGATAGCAGCCGAGCCGGCGCGGCGTACCGGCCTGAAGTGCCTGCTCGTCGGCAGGGCGCAACAGCGGCTGGCCAGTGGCGACGGCTGTCCAGTTGGCGATGGCGCCGCCAACGCCCGGTGCCAGGGTAAGCTGGGTAATACCGTCGTGCAGGTGTAGAGTGTCATACGACATAAGGCGGTACCTGTGCAGTTATCGAGCCGTCAGGCGGAGATAAATGAAGAACGTGTCATCATACAACTCTCTGAGCTATGATGCGCTTTGGCCATCAATACGATAGCGATCTCTATGGAAACTCAGAACACGCAGCCACGCGCGCGGCGCAAACACCGCAGCCTGGCCCAGGAACTGGTCGCGGAGTTGTCCCAACGCATTCGCGACGGGGTGATCAAGCGTGGTGACAAGTTGCCGACCGAGTCGGCGATCATGGAAGAGCAGGGCGTCAGCCGTACCGTGGTGCGTGAAGCGCTGTCGCGGCTGCAGGCGTCTGGCCTGGTGGAAACCCGCCACGGTATCGGCACCTTCGTGCTGGATACGCCGAACCCCGGCGGTTTCCGCATCGACCCGGCGACCATCGTCACCCTGCGTGAAGTGCTGGCCGTACTCGAGCTGCGCATCAGCCTGGAAGTGGAGTCGGCGGGCCTTGCTGCCCAGCGTCGTACGCCCGAGCAACTGGCCTCCATGCGCCAGGCGCTGGATGCGCTGAACGAGGGCGCTGCCCATGAAAGCGATGCGGTATCCTCCGATTTCCAGTTTCACCTCCAGATCGCCCATGCCACGGGCAACCGTTATTTCACCGATATCATGAGCCACCTGGGCACCAGCATCATTCCGCGTACCCGGCTCAATTCGGCGCGTATCGCCCATGACGACCATGCGCACTACATGGCACGCCTGGAGCGTGAGCACGAACAGATCTTCGAGGCCATCGCCCGCCAGGATTCGGACGCGGCGCGCGCCGCCATGCGCCTGCACCTGACCAACAGCCGCGAACGGCTGCGGCAGGCCCACGAGTCGGCTGAAGTCGCTGCCAAGCAGGCCTGAGACCGGCAGGACCCCCTAGGGGCTTGGGTGCTGAAGCTACTTTCGTAGATGAGCACCCAAGCCCTTTTTCATTACCGCAGGACCGACGCGCAGCTGATCGTAAATAGATGCTCAGGCGTCCTTGCGATAGGTCAGCAACACTATCCCCGCCAGTACGATCGCGCCGCCGATCATCTGCATGCCACTGAGCACCTGATCCAGCAGCAGCCAGCCGAACAGCAGCGTGGCGATCGGCTCCATGTTCATTACCGGCGCATTCCTGGCCATGTTCAGACGCGGCACGCTCACGAACAACATGCAGAAAGCGATGCCGTAGAGCAGCACCAGGGCACCCAGGGCCGTCCAGCCGGTGGCGTTGGCTGGCAGGTTCATGCCGCCGGGAATCAGGTCGGCGCTGCCGGCCAGGGCCATGCTGCTGAACACGATCATCAGGGTCAGCATGCTGCGTACCGAACCGCGCAGGCTCGACAGTTTGTGATCGGTGATCCACAGCGCGCAGGCGAATACGCAGGCAGCCAGGAACGAGGCACTGACACCGATCATCCATTCAGGACCTGCTGGCTCACTGGCACCCAGGCGAGCTGGCAGATCCAGGGCGAACACCAGGCCGAGCAGGATCAACCCCATCAGCATCACCGTACGCCGCGTCGGTGCCGAGCCGCCCAACGCCCAGGTGAGCAGGGCGAGGAGGATCGGGAAGGTGTTGCCGATCAGCAACGCCAGTGCCACCGGGATACGCGCCACGGCCGAATACAGGCAGATGCTCTGGGTGGCGATCAGCAGGCCCAGCAGCAGCTGCCAGCGCCAGGTACCCGGCGGCATCTGCAGCGCCTGGCGTTGCCAGAGCACGATGCCGAGCAGCACCAGCATGGTGACGCCGGAGCGACAAAGAATGGCCAGCAGCAGACCGGTCTCGTTGTCGAAGGCGATGCGTGCGGCAATGTGGTTGCCGGCAAAGGAGCAGGCCAGCAACGCCAGGATCATGACGGCGATGTGGCGGGGAAACAGGGCAGGGGCATTCATAAACAATTTCCGTATCGGGTTAAGCCTTGAGCGCCTGACGGTTTGTACCGTTCTCTCTGCGCTAAAAAAACGGCGGGTCATGCGCAAGCATGACCCGCCGCGGGTGGAGCGGTATCAGAGTACGACGCTAGGCAGCCACAGTGAGATTGCCGGGATGTAGGTCACGGCCATCAGCACCATGAACAGGGCTGCGTAGAATGGCAGCAGCGCCTTCACGGTGTTCTCGATGGTCACCTTGCCGATGGCGGCGCCGACGAACAGCACGGCGCCCACTGGCGGGGTGATCAGGCCGATACCCAGGTTGACCAGCATGATCATGCCGAAATGCACCGGGTCGACTCCGAAGGAGGTCACCACCGGCAGCAGGATCGGGGTCAGGATCAGGATCAGCGGCGCCATGTCCATCAGGGTGCCCAGAGCCAGCAGCATGATGTTGACGCACATCAGGATCACGTAGCGGTTATCCGACAGGGTCAGGAATGCCGTGGTGATCTTGGTCGGGATCTGCATCAGGGTCATGATGTAGCCGAACGCGGCGGCAAAGGAGATGAGGATCATCACGATCGACAGCGTGCGTACGGTGCGGTGCAGCATCTTCGGCAGTTCACGCCACTTGTAGTCGCGGTAGATGAACATGGTCACGAAGAACGCCCAGATCACCGCCACGGCCGCCGACTCGGTGGCGGTGAACACGCCGGAGAGGATGCCGCCGAGGATGATGAACATGGTCATCATGCCCCACAGGGCTTCGACGCAGATCTTGATCGCCTGGCGCAGCGGGATCACTTCGCCTTTAGGGTAGTTGCGCTTCTTGGCGAACCACAGGCACAGGGCGGCCATGGTGGCGCTCATCAGCAGGCCCGGACCGATACCGGCCATGAACAGCGCGGCGATGGACACCGTGCCGCCAGCGGCCAGGGAGTAGATCACCGAGTTGTGGCTGGGCGGGGTGAGCAGCGCCTGCACCGAACCGGAAACGGTCACGGCCGTGGCGAATTCACGCGGGTAGCCCTTCTTTTCCATTTCCGGGATCAGCACCGAACCCACCGAGGCGGTGTCGGCCAGGGAAGAGCCGGAGATCGCGCCGAAGAAGGTCGAGGCGGTGATGTTGACCAGCGACAGGCCGCCGCGCACGAAGCCGACCAGTACGCCAGCGAAGGCCACCAGGCGACGCGCCATGCCGCCCTCGGCCATGATCGCACCGGCCAGCACGAAGAACGGAATGGCCAGCAGGGAGAACTTGTTCACCCCACCGGCGATCTGGATCATGATCGCCTGCAGCGGGATGTCGATGTACCAGGCGCCGATCAGGGCGGACATGCCGAGCGCATAGGCGACCGGCACGCGCAGAAGGATCAGGGCAAGGAAACTGCCTACGAGAATGGCGGCGTCCATTACACGGCCTCCTTGGCTTCTTCAGCGGCTTCGAAGTTGACGACGCGGCGTTTGTGCTGGTCGCCGTAGAGCAGTTGCTCGATCACGAACAGCAGGGTGATGAAACCGCCCACGGGAATCGGCATGTAGCTGATACCGACGCGCACCGAAGGCAGGGTGCTGAGGAACTGGTTCCAGGTGGCTACGCAGAGCTTGTAGCCCCAGATCAGCATGAACAGTGCGATGGCCCCCATGGCCAGCCGCACGAAAAGAGTGATCAGCGGCTGCGCGGAGTGCGGCAGGCGATCGGTCAGTGAGGTCACGGCCATGTGAGCCCCGGCGCGGTAGCTGGCAGCAGCGCCGATAAAGGTGAACACCACCATCAGCATGACGGAGATGGGCTCGGGCCAGCCCAATCCTTGCCCCAGCACATAACGGCTGAAGACGCCCCAGGGGATGATCGTGGCCATGATCACGATCGCCAGGCTGGTGACGATGATGCAGGCACGATAAATGGCGTCATTGACGCCCAGAACAAGATTTTTCATGTGACTTCACCGGAAGGTGTGGAGCCGGCAGGACGCCGGCTCCGTACGCTTGCGCGAGGGATTACTTGACGGCTTCGATACGCTTGATCAGGTCGGCGTACTGCGCGCCGTACTTCTCACGCACCGGAGCGGTGGCGTCGTAGAAAGGCTTGGTGTCGATTTCGATGAACTCGACGCCTTCGGCCTTGAGCTTCTCGTTGGACGCGTTTTCCTTGGCGACCCACAGATCACGCTCTTCCAGCTGCGCTTCCTTGGCCAGTTTCTTGACCAGGGTCTGCTGCTCCGGAGTCAGCTTCTCCCAGGTGGTCTTGGACATCAGCAGCGGCTCGGGCAGGATCAGGTGGTGCGTCTGGGTGTAGTACTTGGCTACGCGGAAGTGGTTGTGCTCGAGCAGGGTCGGCGAGTTGTTCTCGGCGCCGTCGATCACGCCGCTCTGCAGGGCGCTGAAGATTTCACCGGTGTCCATGGCGATGCCGTTGCCGCCCATGGCGTTGAGGGTGTCGATGAACAGTGGGTTGCCGATCACGCGGATCTTCATGCCCTTGAGGTCTTCGATCTTGCGCACCGGCTTCTTGGTGTAGAGGCTGCGGCTGCCGGCTTCCATCCACGCCAGGCCGACCATGTTGAAGTCGGAGTTGGTGATGGAATCGAGGATTTCCTGGCCGATTTCACCGTCCACCACCTTGCGCATGTGGTCGATGTCGCGGAACACGAACGGCATGTTGAAGACGTTGGTGGCCGGCACCACCGAGCCGACCGAACCGAGGCTGACGCGGGTCAGCTGTACGGCCCCGATCTGGGTCTGTTCGATCACTTCCTTCTCGGAGCCCAGTACGCCGCCAGCGAACATGCGCGATTTGATCTCGCCGTTGGTGGCGGTATCGAGTTTCTTGCCGAGGTTTTCCATGGCCACCACGGTGGGGTAGCCGGCGGGGTGGATTTCGGCGATCTTCAGGGTGATGTCGGCCTGTGCCAGGCTGGACAGGCCGAGTGCCAGCGGGAGTGCGGCGATGAGCAACTTGCGCTTGAAGTTCATGTGAAGCTCCGTTTTGTTGTTGTTGGTTTGCAGCGTTGTGCAGGCCTCTGGCGTCCTACGATTCGCTGGGGCCAGGGCTGTTATCAGTGTCCGAACGGTGTTTCTGCAATGCCACTGACGCCGGGTTGCAGGGCGAACACGCCGCCGGCCAGTGGTTGATCGTCCAGGTTGCCGCCTGGTCGAATCGAGGTGACGAACAGGGTGTCCAGGTTGGCGCCGCCGAAGGCACACATGGTCGGCTTCTTCACCGGCACCTCCAGCGAGCGATCGAGACGCCCGGACGGGGTGAAGCGGTGAATCAGGCCGGCATCGTTGCCGCAGATCCAGTAGCAGCCATCGGCGTCCACCGCAGCACCATCGGGGCGACCGGGATAGTCGTTCATGTCGACGAACAGGCGGCGGTTGTGCGGGGTGCCGCTGTCGATGTCGTAATCGAAGGCCCAGATGGTCTGCACCGAAGGGTGCGAGTCAGACAGGTACATGACGCGGCCGTCAGGGCTGAAGCCCAGGCCGTTGGGTACGATCAGGTCGTCCAGCAGCACGGGCAGGGTGGCCTGGCCGGTGCCGTCATAGCGGTACAGCGCGCCGACGTTGGCGCCGGCGGCCATGTCCATCAGCATGCTGCCGGCCCAGAAGCGCCCCTGACGGTCGCAGCGTCCGTCGTTGAAGCGCATCTGTTCGCGAGCATGGCTGACCCCGACCAGGCGCTCGCCGCTCAGGCGGCCGTCGTTGCCGGCGGTGAGCTGGAAGATGCCGCTCTGCATGCCGGCGACCCAGCTGCCGTCGGCGCGCTGGGCGATACAGGCGAGCATTTCGTCGGCTTCCCAGCTTTGCGTGCTGGCGTCCGCCAGGCTCCAGCGATACAGGCGCTTGTTGGGAATGTCAGCCCAGTAAAGGGCTTGATCGCCCGGGCTCCACACCGGGCTTTCGCCTACGGCATTGCGGGCGTCGATAATCAGTTCGGCTTGCGTGGGCATATCCGACCTCTTGTTATTGTTATCGAGGGGAGGGCGCGGGCTCAGTCGTCGCCGAACGGGCCGGCTGCCGTAAAGGCGCCACCGTGATACAGGGCGTTGGGATCGTCTGCCGGCACTGGAGGCTGAGCCTCGACCTTGTCACGGAAGACTTCGGAGGTGTCCTTGGGTTCGAAGCCCAGGTGCGCGGCCTGGCTGTTGTCCCACCAGAGGGTCTTGTTCGCCGAGGCGCCGTAGACCACGGTGTGGCCGACGTTCGGCGTGGTGAGGCCACGTTCGATCAGTTGCACCAGGTCGTCATAGCTCAGCCAGGTGCTCATCATGCGGCGATTCAGGGGCTCGGTGAACGAGGAGCCGATGCGGATGCTGACCGTTTCGATGCCATAGCGATCAAAGTAGAAACTGGCCATGTCCTCGCCGTAGGACTTCGACAGGCCGTAGTAACCATCCGGGCGACGCGGCGCGTTGGCGTCGATGGTGTCGGTCTGTTTGTGGAAGCCGATGACATGGTTGGAGCTGGCGAAGATGACACGTTTCACGCCGTGGCGACGCGCCGCTTCATAGATATGGAACACGCCGCTGATGTTCGGGCCGAGGATTTCCTCGAATGGCCGCTCCACCGATACACCACCGAAATGGAGGATGGCGTCGACGCCTTCAACCAGCTGGTGAACGGCCTGTTTGTCGGCCAGATCGCAGGTCTGTATTTCAATGTGCGGGCCTTCGGCTGCTGCCATTTCGGCGATGTCCGACAGGCGCAGGATCTTGGTCAGTGGCTGCAGGCGCTCGCGCAGCACCTTGCCCAATCCGCCTGCCGCGCCAGTGAGCAGCAGGCGATGGAAGGGCGGTTGCGCATTGGAAGTGGTAGTCATGGCGGGAGCGTTCTCTGTTTGTTTTTATGGAGAGCTTGTTATCGGTTGTCGTATGACGTGAGAGGATTATCAACAGCCTCCGATTGTGCTGTCAACGCGACGCCCAAAAAAACCTCGGCAATCCGTCTGGTATGCCAGAACGCTTGCCGGATGCACGATTGCTCGGGTTTTCCTGGCACTGGCCAATCAATAAATGACTGATTGGTCATGCTCGTATGTAGTGCTTTCACTCCCCTGAAAATAGGACCTTTTGTGGGCGCCACGTACAAAAGGTTGATAAGGGTATGGTTTTAGTTATTGTTGTCCGATAACGTATCTCTGCAGCCGGCGGCTGCCTTTTTCCACATTTGCGCTACAGGTATTCGAAGAATGACCCCACAAGAATTAAAATCCGTCCTCTCCTCCGGTCTGCTGTCCTTCCCGCTGACCGATTTCGATGCCCAAGGCGAATTCAATCCTCAAGGCTACGTACGCCGCCTCGAGTGGCTGGCCCCGTATGGCGCCACCGCGCTGTTCGCTGCCGGCGGTACTGGTGAGTTCTTCTCCCTGGCTGCCGACGAGTATTCGTCCGTTATCAAGACTGCCGTCGACACCTGCGCCGGCAGCGTGCCGATTCTGGCTGGCGTCGGTGG
>NZ_QKYW01000008.1:132989-225926 GCF_003253735.1 Pseudomonas sp. URMO17WK12:I2
GGTGTTGCCGCGCACGTCGAGCAGGTCTGCAAATCGGTGAAGATCGGCGTGGTGGTCTATAACCGTAACGTCTGCCGCCTGACCGCGCCGCTGCTCGAGCAACTGGCCGAGCGTTGCCCGAACCTGATCGGCTACAAGGACGGCCTGGGCGATATCGAGCTGATGGTGTCGATCCGTCGTCGCCTGGGCGAGCGCCTGACCTACCTGGGCGGCCTGCCGACCGCCGAAGTCTACGCCGCGGCCTACAAGGCCCTGGGCGTGCCGGTTTACTCCTCGGCGGTGTTCAACTTCATCCCGAAAACCGCGATGGACTTCTACCACGCCATCGCCAAGGACGATCACGCCACCGTCGCCAAGATCATCGACGACTTCTTCCTGCCATACCTGGATATCCGCAACCTGAAATCCGGTTACGCCGTGAGCATCGTCAAGGCTGGCGCCAAGATAGCCGGCTACGACGCCGGCCCGGTTCGGGCGCCGCTGACCGATCTGCTGCCAGCCGAGTACGAGAAGCTGGCTGCGCTGATCAAGAAGCAAGGCGCCCAGTAAGCGCCTCGCTTTCAAGGCACTCGAACAAGCCCGGGCCTCATGCCCGGGCTTTTTGCATTCTGCAGGACCGCAGCCGATTGCAGCAGGCTCGCTGGTTACTGCCTCTGCGGCTGGTTAAGATGCGTGATCTCTCACGCAACCCGCGGCCCGTAATGGCAAAGAAATCTTCTCGCGCTTCATCTTCCAGTACGCCACCGAGCAAGGGCGCGAGCGTGACGCTGATCGACGTGGCCAAGGTGGCGGGTGTTTCGCCGATCACCGTATCCCGTGCGCTGAACCGACCCGACGTGGTCAGCGAGAGTGCCCGCAAGAAAGTCCTCGAAGCGGTGCGGGTTACCGGCTATGTGCCCAACATGCTGGCGGGCGGCCTGGCGTCGAATAAAAGTCGGCTGGTGGCCATCTTCGTGCCGACCATCGCGCACTCGATCTTCGCCGAAACGGTCCAGTCGCTGATGGATCATCTGACCGCCGCCGGCTACCAGACCATGATCGGCCTCACCGGTTATTCCGCCGAGCAGGAAGAGCGCCTGCTCGGTGCCGTGCTTGGCCGGCGCCCTGATGGCATCGTGCTGACCGGAACGCTGCACACCGAGGAAAGCCGACTGCGCCTGCAGGCAGCGGGCATTCCGGTGGTCGAGGCCTGGGATCTGGGCGCGTCGCCCATCGACATGCAGGTGGGCTTCTCCCACGAGAAGGTTGGCCAGGCGATTGCCAATCACCTGCACGGCAAGGGCTATCGCCGTTTCGCCATCGTTTCGGTCGACGATTCCCGAGCGCTCAAGCGCGGCAGCAGCGTGATCGATCAGCTCAGAACACTGGGCATTGATGAGGTGCCCATGGCAGTGCTCGCCGCGCCGGCCACCCTGCAAAGCGGAAGGGAAGGGCTGCGCCAGCTGCTCGCCGACGGCCATGCACCGCAGGTGATCGTGTGCAGTTCGGACACCGTGGCCCAAGGCATCCTGGCGGAGGCGGCGAGCAGGGGCATCGCCGTGCCTGGCCAGCTGGCCGTGATGGGCTTTGGTGATCTGTCCAGCGCCGCCCACCTTCACCCGGCGCTGTCCACCGTGAACGTCGATGGTCGGCGCATGGGCAAGCAAGTTGCCAGCGCGTTGCTGCAGCGTTTTCGCGAGGGCAGCGAACAGCAACCGGTGCGGCTGGATAGTGGTTTCACGCTGATCGACCGGGAAACCACCTGAGCGAAATTACCGTCTCATCAGACAACTGACAACAAGGTAAGAATTTGCTTGAATGATTGCGCAATCATAGTAAAGTCAGTCTTGTAGCGAACTGCATGACGGCTTGTTCCCTGGCGGATTGATTGCGCAATCATCGATTGCTGATCAGCGCAGGAGGCACCGTCAGCCAATAAGGATAATAAAGCCGTGAAAAACAGTATCCGCACACCCGCCCCATGCTCCCATACGGGCAGCTTGCGCATGTCCCTGTCTGCGTCCAACGCCTCGAGACCCTATCCGGGTGTCGCGACGGCTGCTGCCACGAGCTAGCCGGCCAGACCCAACCCCGTTTCAGACTTCATGACCCCGCCCTTGGGCGGCTGGCGCGTCCGCACGCGCCTGTCAGTAATAAAAATAACATTGAGGTGAGATCTCCATGGGAGACGCAAAGAAAACCCACGTCCGGTACCTGATTCTGCTGATGCTGTTTCTGGTCACCACGATCAACTACGCCGACCGCGCCACCATCTCCATTGCCGGCTCCAGCATGCAAAAGGATCTAGGCATCGATGCGATCACGCTCGGCTATATCTTTTCCGCATTCGGCTGGGCCTACGTGATCGGGCAGATCCCGGGTGGTTGGCTGCTCGACCGCTTCGGCTCCAAGCGCGTGTACGCCGCGGGCATCTTCATCTGGTCGCTGTTCACCCTGTTGCAGGGCTTCGTCGGCATGATGCCAGTGGCCTGGGCCGTGGTGACCCTGTTCGTGCTGCGCTTCATGGTCGGTTTCGCCGAAGCGCCGTCGTTCCCGGGTAACGCCCGCATCGTCGCGGCCTGGTTCCCCACGGCAGAGCGGGGCACCGCATCGGCGATCTTCAACTCGGCGCAGTACTTCGCCACCGCGTTGTTCGCGCCGCTGATGGGCTGGATCGTCTATTCGTTCGGCTGGGAGCACGTGTTCGTGGTGATGGGCGTGCTGGGTATCGTCTTCGCCGGCATCTGGATGAAGACCATCTACAACCCCAAGGAACACCCGCGCGTCAGCGCTGCCGAAATCGAGCACATCGCCAACAATGGCGGCCTGGTCGACATGGATCAGGCGAAAGGCAGTAGCGGCGGGCCGAAGTGGAATTACATCACCCAGCTGCTCACCAACCGCATGATGGTCGGGGTGTACCTGGGCCAGTACTGCATCAATGCCATCACCTATTTCTTCCTCACCTGGTTCCCCGTGTACCTGGTGCAGGAGCGCGGCATGACCATTCTCAAGGCCGGTTTCATTGCGTCCTTGCCGGCCATCATGGGCTTTATCGGTGGCGTGCTGGGCGGGGTGATTTCCGACTGGCTGCTGCGCCGCGGCCATAGCCTGACCCTGGCGCGCAAGCTGCCTATCGTCTGCGGCCTGATGTTGTCGACCAGCATGGTGCTGTGCAACTACGTGTCGGCCGAGTGGATGGTGGTTGGTTTCATGACCCTGGCATTCTTCGGTAAAGGTCTCGGTGCCCTGGGCTGGGCCGTGGTATCCGACACCTCGCCAAAGCAGATCGCGGGCTTGTCCGGGGGCCTGTTCAACACCTTCGGCAATATCGCTTCGATCACCACACCAATCGTCATCGGCTACATCATCAGCGCCACCGGCTCGTTCAAGTGGGCGCTGGTATACGTAGGCGCCAACGCCCTGGTGGCGGTGTTCAGCTATCTGTTCATCGTCGGCAAGATCCAGCGCGTGGTGCTCAAGGATGAACACGGCCAGGCAATTGTTGACCCGGCGTCGCCTACGCCGGCCACCTGATATGCGGCCGGGCCTGCCACTGGCTGGTCCGGCTGAGAGTAACTGCAGAACAATAAAAGGATTAGCCTCCATGGATCTCATTCAACATCAGGACTCTCCGCGTTGTATCCGCCTGCATCCCGACGATAATGTCGGCGTCGTGGTCAATGAGCAGGGGGTAGCCGCCGGCGGTCATTTCGCCGATGGCCTACAAGCACTGGAAGGCATTCCACAGAGCCACAAGGTGTCGCTGGTGGCGATTCCCGAAGGCGGCACCGTGGTGCGCTACGGTGAGGTGATCGGCTATGCGCTCAAACCCATCCCTGCCGGCACCTGGGTGACCGAGGCGCTGCTGCGCATGCCCGAGCCACCGGTGCTGGACAGCCTACCCAAGGCGACGATCAAGAGTCCCCCGCCAGCGCCGCTGGAGGGCTATACCTTCGAGGGCTTGCGCAATCCGGACGGCACCGTCGGCACACGCAACATTCTCGGTGTGACCACCACGGTGCAGTGCGTGGTGGGTGTGCTTGACCACTGTGTCGAGCGCGTGCGCAAGGAAATCCTGCCCAGGTACCCGAACGTCGACGATGTGGTACCGCTGTCGCACAGCTACGGCTGCGGCGTGGCGATCAATGCGCCGGATGCCGTGGTGCCCATCCGCACCCTCTACAACATCAGCCGCAACCCCAACCTGGGTGGCCAGGCGCTGGTGATCAGCCTGGGCTGCGAAAAGCTGCAGGCCAACCAGTTGATGGACGGTGACCTGCTCACCAACGGCATGGACGAAGAGGAGTGGCTGTTCCGCCTGCAGGATTCGAGCACCGGCTTCACCGGCATGGTCGAAGAGATCATGGCGATGATCGAGAGTCGCCTGAAGGTGCTCGATCAGCGGCGTCGCGAAACCGTGCCGGCCAGCGAGCTGGTAGTGGGCATGCAGTGTGGCGGCAGTGACGCCTTCTCGGGCATCACCGCCAACCCGGCATTGGGGGTGGCGGCCGACCTGCTGGTACGCGCCGGGGCCACCGTGATGTTCTCCGAAAACACCGAAGTGCGGGACGGCATTCACCTGCTGACGCCACGCGCTGCCAGCGTGGAAGTTGCCGATGCACTGATCCGCGAGATGGACTGGTACGACCGTTATCTGGAGCGCGGCATGGCTGATCGCAGCGCCAACACCACGCCGGGCAACAAGAAAGGCGGCCTGAACAACATCGTCGAGAAGGCCATGGGTTCCATCGCCAAGTCCGGCAACAGCCCGATTGCCGGGGTGGTCTCGCCAGGCGAGCGGATTCGCGGCAAGGGCCTGTGGTTCTGCGCCACGCCGGCCAGCGACTTCATCTGCGGCACGCTGCAGCTGGCGGCCGGCATGAACCTGCACATCTTCACCACCGGGCGCGGCACACCTTATGGGCTGTCCATGGTGCCGGTGATCAAGGTGGCGACGCGCACCCAGCTGGCCGAGCGCTGGCCGGATCTGATCGACGTGGATGCCGGGCAGATCACTTCCGGGCGCATGACGCTCGATGAAATGGGCTGGCATATCTTCCAGCTCTATCTGGATGTCGCCAGTGGCAAGAAGCAGACCTGGGCAGAGAAGCATCGCCTGCACAATGACCTGGTGCTGTTCAACCCGGCCCCAGTCACCTGATCGATAACCGGACACAGATGCCTGCAACGGTGCGCTCGCCCGTGCCGCGGCAGGTATCATCCGCACTTCGTTATCCACGACAGGAGAGCTGCATGAGTCGCCCCACCGTGCTTCAGGTCGGCCGTTTCCCGGCCCGCTTCAACGAACGCCTGCAGCGGGACTATCAACTGATCCGCCTTTGGGAACAGAAGGATTTCATTGCCGAGCACGGCGCCGAGGTCGATATCGTCGTCACCTCGGCGCGCTATGGCTGCTCGGCCGAGCAGTTGGCGCAGATGCCCAACCTAAAGGCCATCTGCAGCTTCGGGGTTGGTCATGATTCGATTGCCGTCGAGGAGGCCAAGGCCCGTGGTATCCCGATCAGCACCACGCCGGACGTACTCAACGAATGCGTGGCCGATACGGCCATCGGCCTGATCATCGACACCGCCCGGCAGTTCGCCGCCTCCGACCAGCACGTGCGCCAGGGCAACTGGCTCAAGGGCCAGTATCCGCTGACCCGCAAGGTCAGCGGCAAGAAGCTGGGCATCGTCGGCTTCGGGCGGATCGGCAAGGAGATCGCCAAGCGCGCCGCCGGTTTCGACATGGACATCCGCTACCACAACCGCCGGCCTGACCCGAGTGCCGATTACGGCTATGAGGCCGATCTCAAGGCATTGGCAAGCTGGGCCGACTTTCTGGTGCTGGCCTGCCCGGGCGGTGCTTCCACTCATCACCTGATCGACGCCGAAGTGCTGGCGGCCCTGGGCGCCGAGGGCATCCTGGTCAACATCTCGCGCGGCAGCGTTGTCGATGAGCCGGCACTGGTCGCCGCGCTACAGGCGGGTACTCTGGGCGGCGCAGGGCTGGACGTGTTCGAGGACGAGCCGCGGGTGCCCGAGGCGCTGTTCGCCATGCCCAATGTGGTGCTGTTGCCCCACGTTGGCAGCGCCACCGAGGAAACCCGGCTGGCCATGGAGAACCTGGTATTCGATAATCTCGACGCTTTCATCGAGCGCGGTGAGCTGATCACCCCGCTCTGAGAACATGTTCACGATCTAGCGAGCTAGAGCCCTGCAAGGCAAAAACAGGCGAGGAAGCGGAGTGTGCTGGTGTACATGAGCATTCCGAGCCTTTTTTTAACGCCGCAGGGCCGACGCGCAGCAGATCTTGAGCATGTTCGAACCGAATAGGCGAGCCGCGCAAGCGATTTTCGCTTATACGCGTCGGGCCACAAGCTCGAACGCGGTTTCTACCCTTGAGCGTCACCCGGTGCGCCACAAGCGTACCGGGCTCCTCGAATTGTTCAGGATCTGGTACCGCCATGGTGTCGCGCGCATGGCGCGCTCCCACACGGCTGGCCCTGTTGCCTTCACTGGCAAAGTGGCGCATCCAGAATTGATCGGTTCTTCAGGCCACCGTGGACTCACCTCTGGCAATGAACGCCATCATTTTCTGATTGCCATCGAGAATGTCGGTGCAGATCGCCTGACGTGCCGCCGCGCCATCGCCTTTTTCCAGCGCACGCAACACTTCCCAATGGTGCTCGATGGCCATGCGTTCGTTGAAGTCGCCGTAGGCCCGGGCAATCAGCGGGCCGGTGCGCATCCACAGACTGTCGAGCACATCGCGCAGCAGCGGCATGCCGGCGATATCGGCCAGGGCGAAGTGGAAGGCCTGGTTGAGCTTCAGTGCGGCGATCAGGTCGCCACTGTGCACGGCCTCCAGATTGTCGCGGATAGTGCGTTCGAGCATCTGCAACTGTTCGGCGGTTACCTTGCCTGCCGCGGTTTCTGCGGCCAGGCCTTCGAGTGCCAGGCGTATGCTGCGGATTTCCGCGTACTGCTCCTGGGTCAGCACCGGCACGCGAATATCGCGCGGGGTCTTGAGAATCAGCGCCTTTTCCTTCGCCAATTGCAGGATGGCGTCGCGCACCGGGGTGACGCTGGTGCCCAACTGCTCGGCCAGGTCACGGATACGCAGGCGGTCGTCGGGCTGGAAGCGGCCGGTGATCAATGCCTCGCGCAGCAGGGCGTATACGCCGCTACCCAGGTAGGTGTGGCTGAGACCGTCGATGGGGTATTTCATGGCAGTGACTTCCGGGGCACGGGCCAGGCGATTCTACCTCGCGGAGCTTTACACGTGCTGACCACCGTTGACGTGGATTTCCGCGCCATTGACGTAAGTCGCGCCGGAGGTGCAGAGAAAGTACACCAGCGAGGCGACTTCCTCGGGCTTGCCCAGGCGATGCATGGGAATGTCGCGCTCGACGATCTGTTCGGTACCCGAGGAGAGGATCGAGGTGTCGATTTCCCCCGGCGCGATGGCGTTGACGCGCACCCCATGACAGCCGAATTCATGGGCCATCTCCCGGGTCAGGGCGGCCAGCCCGGCCTTGGAGGCGGCATAGGCGGAGCCGGCGAAAGGGTGCACCCGTGAACCGGCGATGGAGGTGACGTTGATGATGCTGCCCTGGGCCGCCTTCAGTTCCTCGAACAGGCCGCGGGCGAGCAGGGCGGTGGAGAACAGGTTGACGTTGAATACCTTGGTCCAGGTCGCGTAGTCACTGCCCAGCACGCCGAGGCGCTGGCCATCCTCACCCTTGGGCGACACGCCGGCATTGTTGACCAGCGCGTCCAGCCGCCCGCCAAGTTTTTCGCGGATCAGCGGCAGGCTCTCCTGCAAGTGTTCGATGTCCTCGAGATCGAGATGGATATGGTTGAGCTTGCCTTCGGCCCACGGGCACTCGGCCACCCAGTCATGGCGCGAAGCGGTGAAGATACGCCAGCCCGCGGCATTGAAGTGCTTGACCGTGGCATGGCCGATGCCGCGGCTGGCGCCGGTCAGCAGCAGGGTTTTCGAGTGGCTCATGGCGGTTCTCCGCATTTGGGTGAGCAATGACTGTGGCAGCAGATGAATCATGGCGCAGCCGTATTTATGATGCATCATATTTTTCATGATGCTTTAATGGCTTTGCCGTAACAGCCAAGCAGATTAGCTAGCCCGGTCAAGGTCGTCGGTTCCATGGCCCAAGGCGGCGAGGCGGTGGCGAGTAACGTGGCGATGGGCCAGGCGTCGAGCTTCGTGAGGTAGCGGATATGTCGTTGAATACCCAGGTTGTGCATGACCCCTTATTGCAGGCGCAGCCGGCGCAGGTCAGCGCGGTTCGTGCCGGCATCATCGCCAGCGAGCGCTTTGGCGTGCTGGGCAGCGTGCGGCCGCTGGCCGGCGAGCGTGATTTGAACTTCCAGCTGGCCTGTACCAACGGAACAGCCTACCTGCTGAAGATTTCCCACCCGTTGGAAAACCCCCAGGTGGTGGACTTCCAGAACCAGGCGCTGCTGCAGATCCAGCGCGCCGACCCCGAGCTGCCGGTGCAGCGCGTGTACGCTGCGCGCGACGGCCGCTATCAGGCGGCCGTCGATATCGATGGCCGACAGATGCTGGTGCGCCTGCTGTCGTTTGTTGCTGGGCGACCTCTGCACCAGGTCAAACACTGCAGCGTGAGCCTGCGTCGCAATCTTGGCGACGCCATGGGGCGGCTCGACAGGGCGCTGGCCGACTATCGACATCCGGCATCGGGGCACGAACTGCTCTGGGACATGCAGCAGGCTGCTCGGCTGAGGCCACTGCTGGTACATATCGACGACCAACCGCTCAGGGCTCTGGTTGGCGAGGCGCTGGACGCCTTCGAGGCGTGCGCGCTGCCGCGTTATCCGGTGCTACGCCGACAGGTGATCCACAACGACCTCAACCCGCATAACGTCATCGTCGACACGCAGCAGCCGGAGCGCGTGCTGAACATTCTCGATTTTGGTGACATGGTCGAGGCGCCGCTGATCAACGAGGTCGGCGTGGCTGCGGCTTACCAGTTGGGGCAGCAGGGTGACGTGCTGGCGCCGGCCCTGGATTTCGTGGCCGCCTATCACCGGCGCAACCCGCTGCGCGAAGACGAGTTGGATATCCTCGGCGAGCTGATCGCCACACGGCTGGTGATGACCATCGCCATCACTGCCTGGCGAGCCAGCCTGCATCCGCAGAACCGTGCCTACATCCTGCGCAACGTGGCCCAGGCCAGCGCCAGCCTGCGCGGCCTGGCATCCATCGCGCCTGCGGTTGTGCGTCAACGTATCCTTCAAGCCTGCGTGGGAGCCTAACCATGAGCATGATCAACGGCTTCAATGCGGCGGATGCCGAACGCCTGAGCGAAACCGAACGCCGCCTGATCGAGCGCCGCGAGCGGCTGCTCGGCCCGGCCTACCGGCTTTTCTACGAACGGCCGCTGCATACCGTGCGCGGCGAGGGGGTGTGGTTGTACGACGCCCAAGGTCGCCGTTACCTGGACGCCTACAACAACGTGGCCTCCATCGGCCATTGCCACCCGCGGGTGGTAAAGGCGATCGCCGCGCAGGCGGCGCTGCTCAATACCCATACCCGCTACCTGCAAGAAGGCATTCTCGATTATGCCGAGCAACTGCTGGCGACCTTTCCGGCGGGCTTGGAACAGGTGATGTTCACCTGTACCGGCAGCGAGGCCAACGACCTGGCACTGCGCATCGCCCGGCATTACACCGGCGGTACGGGGGTGATCATCACCCGGTTCGCTTATCACGGGGTGACCGGCGATATCTCCTCGCTGTCACCATCACTCGGAACGGGTATCCAGCTTCCCGCCCATGCCCGCAGCGTGCGTGCGCCTGATGTCTATCGCTGCGGGCCGCAGGCCGGCAAGCTGTTCGCCGAGGACGTGCGCGCCGCCATCGCCGATCTGCGTGCCCATGGCATCAAACCGGCAGCGCTGCTGATCGACGGTATCTTTGCCAGTGATGGCATCTTCGCCGAGCCTGCAGGTTGCATTGCCGAAGCGGTCGCCAGCGCCCAGGCCGAAGGGCTGCTGTATATCGCCGATGAGGTGCAGTGCGGCTTTGCCCGCAGCGGTTCGCACATGTGGGGCTTTCAGCGCCATGGCGTACAGCCGGATCTGGTCAGCCTCGGCAAGCCCATGGGCAACGGCCAGCCGATCGCCGGCGTAGTGGTGCGCCCGGAGGTGCTCGAACCGTTCGGGCGCAGCCTGCGCTACTTCAATACCTTTGGCGGCAACCCGGTGTCCTGCGCCGCCGGGCAGGCGGTGCTGGACGTGATCCGCGACGAAGGCCTGCAGCAGCGCTCGGCGCAGATCGGCAGCTATTTGCTGGCGGGCATCCGCCAACTGGCGCAGCGGCACGCGTTGATTGGCGATGTGCGCGGGGTCGGGATGTTCATCGGCGTCGAGCTGGTCAGCGACCGTGCCCTCAAGACCCCTGCGGCCGAGCAGGCCAAGCGGGTGGTCAACGGCATGCGCGAGCGCGGCGTGCTGATCAGTGCAGCGGGGCCGCTGGAAAACATCCTGAAGATTCGGCCGTTGCTGACGTTCGAACAGGTGCACGCCGATCTGCTCATCACCGCGCTGGATGAAGCGCTGCAAGCTCAGGTCCGCTGAAGGAACTCGGCGGGCACCGCTTGCGTCAGCCAGACGCCATTGTCGGCCTGGAAGAACGGGAAACCCTGTTCATGCATGCGCAGCGCCTCGACCGCCAGGATCACCGGGCTGCCATAGCGCTGCCCGACCTGCAGAGCCGTTTCCACGTCCTGCGACAGGTGCACATGGTGGCGCACCCCTGCGACCAGCCCCTGGGCTTCGATGGCTTCCAGGAAACGGCTGGCCGTACCATGGTAAAGCCGCTCGGGTGGGCGCTTTTGCACATGCTGCAGCTGCACCTGGGTGGTCGAGTGGCCTTGTACCGCCCGAATCCTGCGGCCGTCGTCGGACAGGCTGAAACGCTTCTTGTCGCTGCCGGCAACCACTGCGCGGATGGTATCGATATCCAGCCGGCGGCCACTGGCGGCTGCGCCTGCTATCAGTGCGTCGAGGTTGGCCCAGCCTTCGCTGTCCAACTGCACTCCGATGGCCTGCGGCTCGTGGCGCAGCACATAGCTGAGGAATTTACTGGTGTCGCTGGGCGATTCGCTATTCATGCGTTCCCTGCCAATGGCGAAAGTCGGTACGGGTCGCGGATTCAGGCGCCCGGTGCGCTGTCCAGTGCCTTGCAGCTGGCGGCGAAGTTCTGCTTGCAGGCGCTCTGGAACAGGCGACGCGCCTGGTTGGGATCACGCTGCACACCATCGATACCGCGCAGGTAAAGGTTGCCGAGAATATGCTGGGCCATGGGGTTGCCGCTGCTGGCGGACTGGTTCAGGTATTTGAGCATGGCTGGCGGGTTGCGAAACTCCGGGTTGTCACGGCCAGTGTAAAGGTAGGCCAGGCTGACGGCTGCTTCGGCATGGCCGCGATCGGCTGCCTGCTTCCACCAGTACTCGGCCTGCTTGAGGTCCTTTTGCGGCTTGCCGACGAAGTAGAAACTGCCGAGCTTGAACTGGCTGTCCAGATCACCGCGCTGTGCCAGCTCGGTCAGGCGCTGGATGTCGCCGTCGACGGCCTGCTGTTCGGGTGACACGGTGGCGCTTGTGCCTGGGGCCGCAGGCGCCTTGGTTTCGTCGCGGTTGGCACAGCCTGCGAGCAGGACAAGGCAGCTGGCGAGCAGCAGGGGAGTGGTCAGTGCGGACAGTTGGATCATGTTGGGCTCCAGATAGACGGCCCATGCTGCGTGGCCTATAGCGGTCAGGGAGCCGTCAGTGCTTCGATTGTTGTCGATCTTCGACCGGGCCGCCGGCGAACGGTTCGCTTGCACTGGGGTAAATGCACTGCGAGCTGATCCGGCTTGGCGATATGAAAATAGTCGTGTATTTTTTCATGAAATAATCTTTTGATAATTTCATCGCATGTTCATGCATTCTTCCAGGCACCTCGCCACCTACTATGCAGGCTGCTACCCCGGCACCATCGCTCAACGCCCGCGCCTTGAAGCCAGCCTCGACTGCGATGTGCTGATCGTTGGCGCCGGTTTCAGCGGCCTGCATTGCGCATTGCGGCTGGCGCAGCGTGGCAAGCGTGTGGTCGTGCTGGAAGCCAGCCGGGTGGCCTGGGCAGCCTCGGGCCGCAATGGCGGGCAGGCATTGCTGGGCTGGTCGTGCGATATGCCGCCGCTGGAAAAAGCCCTCGGCTTGCAGGGTGCCCGCCAGCTGTGGGACAGCATGTGCTGGGCCGCCGATGAGCTGCGTGAGTTGCCGGCGCGTCATGGCTTCGAGGTCGATTACCGGGTCGGTAGCCTGTGGACGGCGGTACTGCCGCGCCGCGTCGCCCGGTTGCGCGAGGCGCAGCATGAGGCCGTGCATAAATGGGGCTACCGCGACCTGCGCCTGATCGAGGGCGCGCAATTGCGCGAATGGATCGACAGCCCGCGCTACGTGGCGGCGCTGCACGACGCCAGGGGCGCCCACCTGGATCCGCTCAAGCTCGCTCAGGGGCTGGCCACGGCCATCGAGGCGGCTGGCGGTCGGATCTTCGAGCAGAGCCGCGCGCTGGCCTACGAGACGCTTCCCGAAGGCTATCGGGTGCGCACGCCTGAGGGCGAAGTGCGCGCCGACGTCTTGGTGCTGGCCTGCAATGCCTATCTCGATGACCTGGACCCAGCGCTGTCGCAACGAGTACTGCCGGTGGGCTCCTACCAGGTGGCCACAGCCGTGCTCGACCCACAGCTGGCGCGCTCGTTGTTGCCCCAGAACAGTTGCGTGATCGACAACCAGTTCGTGCCCGACTATTTCCGCCTGACGCCGGACAACCGGCTGCTTTTCGGTGGCGGCTGCACCTATCTGGGCGGCTTGCCGAAGGACGTGCCCGCGGCGACACGGCCCTATCTGGAGCGGGTGTTTCCCCAGCTCAAGGGCGTCGCCATCGATTACGGCTGGGGCGGGCATATCGACGTCACCCTGAAGCGCACGCCGGATGTCGGTCGTCAGGGCCGGCGTTATTGGTTGCAGGGGTTCTCCGGGCACGGCGTACTGCCGACCCTGGCCGCGGCGCGGGCGGTAACCGACGCGATTCTCGGTGATGAGCAGTTGCTGGCGCTGTATCAGCGTATCGGCAACCCGCGTTTTCCGGGCGGCGCCTGGCTGGCGGCGCCCATGGAGGCGGCCGGCAAGGCCTGGTACCGCCTGCGAGACTACCTATGAAGGGCTCCACCGGCATGGACATGCAGGAAGAAATAGAAGGCCTGGCGATCCTCATCCGTGACCTGCGCAAGCACAAGAACCTGACACTTGGCGAGCTGGCCGGGCGCATTGGCCGCTCGGTGGGCTTCCTGTCCCAGGTCGAGCGTGGCCTGTCGAAGCCGACCGTGGCGGACCTGACCGCCATCAGCGAAGCGCTCGGCGTATCGACCACCTATTTCTACAGCCTGGAAAAGCCGCGGGCGCTGCCGTGGGTCACCCGGCCCGGTGAGCGGCGCACCCTGTATTACGCCGGCGGCATTACCGATGTGCTGGCGTCGCCGAGCATGTCGGCCGGCTTCTCCATGCTGGAAAGTCACCTGGCACCTGGCGCGACCAGCGGTGACGGGCACCTGAACGACAGCTCGGAGCAGGGCGGCTTCGTGCTCGAAGGCCAGTTGAGCATCTGGCTGGATGACCAGCCGGAGCCCGTTACCCTCGGGCCCAATGACAGCTTCCAGTTGCCGCCGCACAGCCAGTTCCGTTACGCCAACCTAACCGACCAGCCCGCACGGGTACTCTGGGTGTTCCGCTAGGCGGGCACAGGAAATCTCACATGACCTTCACGAGTTTGTCCGACGAAGTCCGCGCCTTTCGTGCCGCCCACCCCGACGTGCGTTACGTCGACCTGATCTGCCTGGATATCCCCGGGCATTTCTACGGCAAGCGCTACCCCATCGACATGCTGGAAAAGGTCGCCGCCGGCAGCCTGCTCAAGCTGCCGCAGAACTGTGTGCTGCTCGGTGCCCAGGGCGGGCTGCACGAGATCGGCGACTACTGTTTCCATGATGGCGACCCGGACGCCACACGGCGGTTGATTCCCGGCACGCTCAAGCCGGTACGCTGGGAACAGCAGCCCCTGGGGCAGATGCTGATCAGCTCCGATGGCACCGATTCGCCCATCGAGTTCGAACCCCGGGAAGTGCTGGCGCGGGTAATGGCGCGCCTGGCAGCCAAGGACATTCATCCGGTGGTGGCCTTCGAGCTGGAGTTCTACCTGTTCGACCGGGCCTTGAAGGACGGCCTACCGCAATACCCCCGGGACCCGCTGTGCGGCGATGAGGACGACCAGCCCAACCTGCATATCGAGCGCTTGTCGCGTTTCTCCCCGGTGTTGCACGAGATCGTCGAGGTGGCCAATGAGCAGGGCATCGACGCCAACGTGATCACCGCGGAAATCGGCCCCGGGCAATTCGAGATCAATTTCGGCCACTGTGAAGACGGTCTGCAGGCCGCCGACTGGGCCGCACTGTTCACCCGGCTGACCCGTGGCGTGGCGCTCAAGCATGGTCATCGCGCCAGCTTCATGAGCAAACCGTACCTGGATGCGCCGGGCAGCGGCATGCATGTGCACGTCAGCCTTTACGACGAGCAGGGCAACAACCTGCTGGCGGCGGACGACGGCAAGCCCTTGCGCCACGCGGTGGCCGGCTGCCTGGACTGGCTGCCGCACTGCATGCCGATTTTTGCCCCGCACCATAACGCCTATCGCCGCTACGGTTCACGGGTGAACGCTGCCAGCCGCGCCAGCTGGGGCTACGAGGACCGCGATGCCTGTGTACGCATTCCCGATTCGGATGCCCGCAACCTGCGTATCGAGCATCGCCTGGCAGGCGCCGATGCCAACCCCTATCTGGTGCTGGCAGCCATCCTCTCGGCCATGGAGCATGGCCTCGAGCAGCGCGCCGAGCCCATCGCGCCGTTGAACGAGAACCGTCAGAGCGGCATCGACTTTCCCATGGACATGCTCGCGGCGGTGGCGCAGATGCGCCATCAGCCGGCAGTCAATGCCGGGCTGGGTGAGGAATTCGTGATGGTGTATTGCGAGAACAAGCGCCAGGATCACCTGGCGTTCATGGAGCACATCAATGCCCGCGAGTACCGCTGGTTCCTCTGAGGCTCTGCGCGAAAGTACCTGCGCTCGGTGATGCTTCGTTAAAAATCGCTTCGGCCTGCTCATTTACAGCTCGTAAACTCCGCGGCCTCACCGATTTTTGCCTCGCCTGACCTTCGCTCGGAGACTTTCGTACAGACCCTGAGGTATGTGCATAAATAGAAAAACCCGCCGATGGCGGGTTTTTTTCTATGGGCAGCCGGTTAGCGGAACAGCGACCAGCTCACTGCATAGTCGTTGAAGCCCAGGCCCCACAGCGCGACGGTCAGGGCCAGCAGTAGCTCCAGCACCAAGACGCCGATGGCCAGGGTGCCGCCAGAGATGGTCAGCCCCTCGTTGACCGGAATGCGCAGGAACGCCGGCATGCCCACGTACAGCAAGCGTGCGCTGTAGGCCAGCGCGACGATGCCGACCATCAGCAGCAGCCAGGCTTTCGGATAGAGCAGGGCGATACCGGCGATGAACAGCGGCGTGGCCACATAGCCTGCGAAGATGATGCAGCGGCTACGGCTCGGGCGGCTGGCGAAGGAGTCGGACATCCAGTGGATGACGTTACCCATGATGGCCACGCCGATCAGCATCAGGATGTAGAACACGATACCCAGCGCTGCGGCGGTCGGCACTGCAACCTTGTAGGCTTCGCCGCCCAGGTGCCAGCCGATCTGCGTGGTACCGATAAAAGCACTGACGACGGGGATGAGTGCCATCAGCAGAACGTGGCGGGCATAAAGGTTGGTGATGCTTTCCTTTTCCCGGTCGATGTTGCGCCACTCGCGGCCCGGATTGGCCAGCAGCCCCCAAATGTGATTGATCATGACTCTTCTCCTCTGACTCCAGCATCGTGCCGGCATGAGATACCCGAGAGCTGATCAGCCTGGATTGTGCGTCAGGTGCCATTCAATTCAGCCCTCACAGCTATGAGTGAAGTTCACCGCAATAGGTTTGACCAGAAATTCACCGTCCAGCCGCACCCGCACTTTTCAACGCCATCGATGCGCCGTCGTATACCGCGGCTGACGGGGCATCGCAGCGGTTGTGCATAAGCTGCAAGGGCTCGTAACCGGGTATGTCCAGCGAGCCACAAAAAACACCGGCCGGCGCCGCGCAAAGCCCAGCCGCTGCGCATGGTAGCGGGCTGGTGGGGGAGGGGAGGGCGTATTGCCCTAGTTTTTGTGTGTGCTCTTTGGCCCCTGCCTTAGCATGGGCAAAGGTGCTATGTTGCGCACCCTCTCAGGCAGGGCCAGAACATGAGCGACGACAAGGCACGTAACCAATCCCCAGAGCAGCCGAACAGCGGCAAACGCGGCGGCTGTCTGTGGCTGACCCTGTTGGGTCTTGGCTTTATCGTGTTGGTATTCGGCATCATCATCTATGCCATCACCCGTGAGCAGACCGCCGAGGTGCAGGCCAACGAGCAGCGTGCCATCCAGGCCTGCTGGGTCAAGGCCAATGACCCTTCGGCAACGCCGACCTCGCGTGCCTTCGCCACCGACAGCTGCAAGGAGATGGAGAAGCAGTTCCGCATCAAGTACGACCGGGATCCGGAGTGATGAGCGGGGAACAGGTCGCGCCGTCCAAGCGTTTTCTGCTGATCCTGTGCCTGCTGGCGCTGGTCCTCGTCGTGGCCATGGCGGCCTGGGCATGGAGCCGCTTCGGCGTGGCGTACCTGCGGCCCTTCGGAGACCAGGAGCAACAGGCGGTGTTCTTTCAGGGCGGCGGCCTCAAGCTGCCCGCCGAACTGGCCGGGCCGGGCAAGATCCGCGTGGTGCATTTCTGGGATCCACAGTGCCCTTGTCACAAGGAAACCGACGCCCACCTCAATTACCTGATCGGCCTGTATCGGTTTTCCGGGGTCGAGTTTTACAGCGTGCAGAAGCCGGGCAGCACCGGTGAGATGTTGCCATTTTTGCGCGGTAAGCTGACGCCTCTGGAATCACTCGAAGGCATGGAGTCGATTCCGGCCAGCCCGGCCATCGCCATCTGGGATCAGCAGGGACGCCTGGCCTACGCCGGCCCCTATAGCGAAGGATTGGTATGCAACTCGTCGAACAGTTTCGTCGAGCCGATTCTCGACGCGCTGTCGGCCAACCGCAGCGTCTCGGCTGCCAATACCATGGCGGTGGGTTGCTACTGCGACTGGCAGGCGAAAGAGGGTTCTTGATTTACCCCAGTAACCCATGAGTTTTCTTGTGGTTATGGTCGTGCGACATATTGCCGCGCAACTGCGCGGATATGAGCCACTATTATGAGTCGCAACTCTCTCCGCAATGCGTACCCGGTGCTTGAGCGGTTCTCCGCTCTAGGGCTACAGGTGCGGTCATGTGGGGCTTTGCGAGTAAAGCGAGCTGTTGCCAGCTGCAGGGTTGCGGCTGGTTTGGCAGGGTCGGGGCAGGCCGGGGCGAGCATTACACCCCGACTATTTGTAGGCCCATCGTCGTTATGCGGTTGGTTTTTTTGGCTGCGTAACCGAAAATGTCGCCCCCTCCGTTTAGTAGTTTCGATGTTGAAACGATTTCGGTGCCTCGGCGCATCGTTTTCCTGACATGCCCGGCTGTATTGGGTGCCAGGCTGAACAGAACGCTATGTGGGATATCACTTTGCTGAAGGTCGTGAAATGAGAGAAGAGAAGTACCACCGCTTGTTCCGCACGCTTCTGACGATTGTCGTGGCCGTCTCCCTGAGTGGCTGCGACTGGGTTCTTTTCGATTCGAAAGGCCAAATCGGTATCGAGCAGCGTAACCTGATCATTACCGCCACTCTGCTGATGCTGATCGTGGTGGTACCCGTCATTTTCATGACCATTCTGTTCGCCTGGCGCTATCGCTCCTCGAACAAGGACGCGACCTACGCGCCTGAGTGGGCTCATTCGCACAAGATCGAGGCCATCGTCTGGGGCGTTCCGTGCGTGATCATCATCGTGCTGGCGGTGATCACCTGGAAAACCACCCACTCGCTCGATCCTTACAAGCCCATTGAGCACGAGAACAAGCCGCTGACTGTGGAAGTGGTCTCGCTGGACTGGAAATGGCTGTTCATCTATCCGGAGCAGGGCATTGCCACCGTCAATGAACTGTACATCCCGGACAACACGCCGATCAGCTTCCAGATCACTTCGCAGAGCGTGATGAACACCTTCTTCATCCCGCAGCTCGGCGGCATGGTCTACGCCATGGGCGGTATGCGCACCCAGCTGCACCTGATTGCCAACGAGCCGGGCGAATTCTTCGGCCTGTCGGGCAACTACAGCGGTCACGGTTTCACTGGCATGAAGTTCGCCGTGCATGCCACCAGCAACGAAGAGTTCGAGCAGTGGGTGGCCAAGGTCAAACAGTCGCCGAACACGCTGGACTTCAATGGCAGCTACCAGATGCTGGCCAAGGCGAGTGAAAACAACCCAGTCGAGTACTTCAATGCTCAGCCAGGTCTGTTCCGGCAGATTCTCGGCCAGTACATCGATTACAAGAGCAACCCTGTGAGCGAAGCCGCGCACGCTTCAGGTGCGGAGGAATAAACGATGTTCGGAAAGCTGACACTAGATGCAATACCCCTGCACGAGCCCATCCTTGTAGTCACCATGATCGCGGTGGCTCTGGGTGGTCTCGGTGTGGTCGCCGCACTGACCTATTTCAAGAAATGGGGCTACCTGTGGACTGAATGGCTGACCTCGGTCGACCACAAGAAAATCGGCGTGATGTACATTCTCGTCGCCCTGGTCATGCTGCTGCGTGGCTTCGCTGACGCCATCATGATGCGTACCCAGCAGGCGCTCGCCCATGGCGGCTCCGAGGGTTATCTGCCGCCGCACCACTACGATCAGATCTTCACCGCTCACGGTACGATCATGATCTTCTTCGTGGCCATGCCGCTGGTGGTCGGCCTGATGAACATCGTCACGCCACTGCAGATCGGTGCTCGCGACGTTGCCTTCCCGTTCCTCAACTCGCTGAGCTTCTGGCTGTTCGTGGTCGGCGTGCTGCTGACCAACGTGTCGCTGTTCGTCGGTGAGTTCGCCATGACCGGTTGGGTCGCGTATCCGCCATTGTCGGGGATCGAGTACAGTCCGGGGGTCGGGGTCGACTACTACATATGGGCGCTACAGATATCCGGTATCGGTACGTTGCTCACCGGTGTCAACTTCTTCGTGACCATCATCAAGATGCGTGCCCCTGGCATGACCCTGATGAAAATGCCGATCTTCACCTGGACCATCCTGTGCACCAGCGTGATCATCTGCGGCGCGTTCCCGATCCTGACTGCCGTACTCGGCATGCTGACCCTGGACCGCTACCTGGATTTCCACTTCTTCACTAACGAAGCTGGTGGCAACCCGATGATGTACGTCAACCTCCTGTGGGCCTGGGGCCACCCTGAGGTGTACATCCTGATCCTGCCGGCCTTTGGTGTGTTCTCCGAAGTCACTGCAGTGTTCGCTCGCAAGCGTCTGTTCGGTTACGCCTCGATGGTCTGGGCCACCGTGGCAATCACCGTGCTGTCGTTCGTGGTCTGGCTGCACCACTTCTTCACCATGGGTTCTGGCGCCAGCGTCAACGCCTTCTTCGGTATCGCGACGATGATCATCGCCATCCCGACCGGTGTGAAGATCTTCACCTGGCTGTTCACCATGTACCGCGGTCGTCTGGAGTTCACTACGCCGATCCTCTGGACCCTGGGCTTCATCATCACCTTCTCCATCGGTGGTATGACCGGCGTACTGCTGGCCGTTCCGGGTGCTGACTTCCTGCTGCACAACAGCCTGTTCCTGATCGCCCACTTCCACAACGTGATCATCGGCGGTGCGGTATTCGGCTACATGGCCGGTATCGCCTTCTGGTTCCCGAAAGCCTTCGGCTTCCGTCTGCACGAGGGTTGGGGCAAGGCATCGTTCTGGTTCTGGATCATCGGTTTCTACCTGGCGTTCATGCCGCTGTACGTACTGGGCTTCATGGGCATGACCCGTCGCCTCAACCAGGTCACCAACCCGGAGTGGGTGCCATGGACCTACGTTGCGGTATGCGGTGCGGCGCTGATCGGTCTGGGCATCCTGTGCACCCTGATCCAGTTCGCGGTATCGATCATCAAGCGCAAGGAACTGGCCGATGTGACCGGCGACCCATGGGATGCGCGCACCCTGGAATGGTCGACTTCCTCGCCACCACCGTTCTACAACTTCGCCGTCACCCCACGTGGTGATCGCATCGACGAGTTCCACGAGATGAAGCGTGATGGCCTCAAGCCTGCGCCGACCAAGTACTCGCCGATCCACATGCCGAAGAACACCGGCGTTGGCCTGATCATGTCCGTTGGCGCTCTGGCCTTCGGTTTCGCCCTGATCTGGCACATCTGGTGGCTGGCAGCGGTGAGCTTCGTCGGTACGTTCGTGGTGCTGATCCGTAACAGCTACAACACGGATGTCGACTACTACGTGCAGCCCGACGAGATCGAGCGCATCGAAAAGGCACACATTCAAGCAAAAGCTAATCAGGCGTAAACCATGTCCAGTGAAGTTTTGAGCAACCACGCCGCTCATGACGATGATCATGAGCACGAGCATCACCACGACGCGGGTGAAATGAAGGTCTTCGGGTTCTGGATTTACCTGATGACCGACTGCATCCTGTTCGCGAGTATCTTTGCAGGCTACGCGGTGCTCAGCACCGCGTACGCCGGCGGGCCTACTCCGAAGGATCTGATCGACCTGAAACTGGTTCTGGTCGAAACCTTCGCCCTGTTGTTCTCCAGCATTACCTACGGCATGGCCATGTTGGCCATGTACCGTGGCGACAAAGGCAAAGTGCTGTCCTGGCTTGCCGCTACCTTCCTGTTCGGTGCGGTGTTCATCTCGATCGAGTTGTACGAGTTCCACCACCTGATCCATGAAGGTGCTGCGCCGCAGGTCAGCGCTTACTGGTCCGCGTTCTTCACCCTCGTCGGTACCCACGGCCTGCACGTCAGTGCCGGTCTGTTGTGGATGGCCGTGATGATGCACCAGGTCGCCAGCCGTGGCCTGACCCCGGTCACCCAGACTCGCCTGAGCTGCCTGAGCCTGTTCTGGCACTTCCTCGATGTGGTCTGGATCTGCGTGTTTACCGTTGTTTATCTGATGGGGGCTCTGTAATGGCTCATGATCACCACTCTGCCGCTGGCGCGAGCCACGGCAGCACCAAGGATTACGTCGTCGGCTTCGTGCTGTCGGTAATCCTCACCGTGATCCCGTTCGCGATCGTGATGAACCCCGTCATGTCGAAAGCGGCCACGTTGTTCACCATCGTCGCGTTCGCGGTCGTGCAGATCTACGTGCACCTGGTGTACTTCCTGCACATGAACACTTCGTCCGAGCAGCGTTGGAACACGGTTGCCTTCGTGTTCACCATCCTGATCACCATCATCGTCGTAGCGCTCTCTATCTGGATCATCTGGAGCATGCACTACTACATGATGGCCAACTAAAAGAGAGCAGCCTGATGTTCAAGCAATACCTGCTCCTGACCAAGCCGGGCATCGTCTTCGGGAACATGATTTCCGTGGCCGGTGGTTTCTTCCTGGCTTCGAAGGGGGATATCGACCTGATGCTGTTCCTGGCAACAGCGTTCGGCGTCGCTCTGGTGATTGCTTCCGGTTGCGTGTTCAACAACTACATCGATAGGGACATCGATGAAAAGATGGAGCGGACCAAGAACAGGGTGCTGGTAAAAGGCCTGGTTCCGCCGACTCATGCCATCGTCTACGCCTGCATCCTCGGGATCGCAGGCGTCGCCTTGCTCTATAAAGCCACGAATCTGCTTGCAGTCGCCTTGGTCCTCATGGGCTTCGTCGTCTACGTCGGGCTGTACAGCCTGTACCTCAAGCGCAATTCGGTTTATGGAACCCTGGTTGGCAGTCTGTCGGGCGCCGCTCCGCCTGTTGTGGGCTATTGCGCTGTAAGCAACGAGTTCGACATGGGGGCAGCGATTCTGCTGCTGATCTTCAGCCTCTGGCAGATGCCCCACTCGTACGCTATCGCCATCTTTCGTTTCAATGACTACCAGGCCGCCAACATTCCGGTGTTGCCGGTGATCAAGGGCGTACCCGCTGCCAAGCGCAGCATCGTCCTGTACATCGCCGCGTTCCTGGTCGCCACCCTGATGCTGACCATCAGCGGTTACGCGGGCTACAGCTACTTCGTGGTAGCGGCAGTCAGCGGTGCCTACTGGTTGTGGATGGGGGTGTCGGGTTACAAGGCCGTGGATGACAAGGTCTGGGCACGCAAGCTGTTCGTGTTCTCCATCGTCACCATCACCGCCCTGAGCGTGATGATGTCGGTGGACTTCCAGGCCACGCCAAGCCAGATGCTGATGACCTCGGTCAACCACATCTGTGGCGTCGACAACGTCAGTGGTTTCTGCGCGGCATTTGCCTCGCGCTAAGCGTTGACGAGCGAATCGAACGGGCCCCGTCATCAGCGATGACGGGGCCCGTTTTCGTTACGCGCGAACATTATGTGTACGCCGAATTCTGATTGGGAGATATGACCGTGAACGAGCAAGACGCTTTCATTGCAGGTCTCAAGGACCGCTTGCCCGAGGATCTTCGCGATTCCTTCTCCGCCGAGCAGCTCGCCGCGCTCAAGGTGGCCTTTGGCGCACGCCAGTGGGGGCGCCACCCGGTGGATCTGCGCGGCACCCTCAAGCTGTGGCGCTGGCGCTACTATTTCGTGTTCCTGGCCGGGCGCAACAAGCGTGACCTCAGCCGCGCCCAGCAGGAATTGTCGCTGACCGCCAAGGCACTGGGCGTCAGCCTGTTCCTGATGGTTTCGCTGGCGCTTGGCCTGCTGTTCCTGTACCTGATCAAGTCGGCACTGGGCATCAACCTGTTCTCCGGCTTCTCCCTTGGGGTGTGGGACTGGTTCAACCGCGCCTGAACAGCAGGACCTTGAGCCCGCCCTCGGGGCTCACGTCGGGAAATTCCGGCGGGTTGTCCAGGCGCCGCTCGAAGCGTAGCTCGGGGGCTTCGCTGGCCATGCCGGCGATCAGGAAGTCGCTGCCGATATCCGGGTCGTTGACGCAGGCCAGCACGCAGCCCTCTGCGCTGAGCAGCTCGGGAAGCCTGCGCAGGATCTTGCCGTAGTCGCGGGTCAGCGCAAAGCTGCCCTTCTGGAACGACGGCGGGTCGATGATGATCAGGTCGTAGGGGCCGTGCCGCTTGACCTTGCCCCAGGACTTGAACAGTTCGTGGCCGAGAAAACTGACCCGGCCCAGGTCATGGCCGTTGAGCCGGTGATTGTCGCGGCCACGGCTCAGCGCAGCCTTGGCCATGTCCAGATTGACCACCTGCTCGGCACCGCCGGCCAGCGCGGCGACCGAGAAGCCGCAGGTGTAGGCGAACAGGTTGAGCACCCGCTGCCCCCTGGCATGCTCGCGCACCCAGCGCCGCCCCAGGCGCATGTCGAGAAACAGGCCGGTGTTCTGCTTGCGGCCCAGGTCGAGCAGAAAGCGCAGGCCGTCTTCCTCGATGACCCACTCTTCGGGCAGCTCACCCACCAGGCAATGCATCGGGCTGTCGGCCAGGTAGCGGTGTTGCAGCAGCAGGCTGTGGGCGCCGCTGCCGCGCCACTCTTCCGACTCGCTCAGTTGCTGCAGCATGGCCTGCAAGGCGCGCAGTTGATCGGCCTGGGGCTCGCGGAACAGGCACACCAGCACGATGCCTTGCAGCCAGTCGACCGTGATGTGCTCAAGTCCCTCCCAGCAACGCCCGCGCCCATGGAACAGGCGTCGCGTTTCGCCTGGTAGTGTGCGCAATGAGTCGCTCAGGTGTTGGCGCAGCAGGGCTAGATGGCTCGAATTCATGGGCACGTACGGGTCGGCAGGGCGCGGCAGTGTAAACCAAAGCCGTTGCGGGCTCATGGGGCAAGGGGTGGTCGCGTGCTCCATAAAAAAGCCCGTCGCGAGGACGGGCCAAATATGCCACTGGAGTCAGCGATGCAATACGCGTGTTACAGGATCGACAACGGGTAGTTGAAGATCAGGCGGTTTTCACTGGCGTCCTGGCCGACGTCGCGGCGGACGCTGGAGTTGCGCCAGCGGATGCTCAGGTTCTTGAAGGTGCCATCCTGCACGGTGTAGGCCAGCTCGGATTCGCGTGCCCATTCTTCGGCTTCGCCGCCACCGGCCACACGGATATTCGAGCCGCTCATGTAGCGGTTCATCAGCACCAGGCCGGGGACGCCCAGGCCGGCGAAGTTGTAGTCGTGACGTACCTGCCAGGAGCGTTCTTCAGGGCTGTCGAAGCTGGTGGTGAAACCGTCGTTGACCAGCGTGCCGCCGCTGGCGCCGTCGACGCGCATGAACTTGGTGTCACCACCCATACGCTGGTAGCCCACCAGGAAGGTGTTGTTGCCACGCTTGGCGGACAGGGCGCCCTGGTAGACCTTGTTGTCCAGGTCACCGGCCTTGGCCGAACCTTCGTCCTTGCCGGTGACGTAGCCGAGGTTGGCGCCCAGTACCCAGTCGCCGACCGGCTGGCTGTGGGTCAGCTGCAGGTAGCTCTGCTGGTAGATGTCTTCCAGGCGCGCGTGCCACAGGCCAATCAGGGTGTTGTTGCCGTTGAACTTGAACTCGCCGCCACCGAAGTTGAAGTCGCCGCCGGAAATGCCGCTGTAGGACATGTCCTCACGGCTGGCGTCGTTGCGCTGGCTGTTCTTCCAGAACTGGCCACCGAACAGGGTCAGGCCGTCGATTTCAGCCGAGGTGATCTGCGCCCCCTGGAAGGTCTGCGGCAGCGAACGGCCATCGTCCGCACGCAGGATCGGCAGCACGGCGAACCACTCGCCGACCTTCAGTTCGGTCTTGGAAATCTTGGCCTTGGCGGCCACGGCGGTACGCCCGAAGTCATCGGGAACGTTGCGATCGGCCGCTGGGCCGTGCTCGGGCAGCAGGCCGCTGTTGCTGGTGTTGGCATTGCCGTCCAGCTTGACCGAGTAGAGGCCCAGCACGTCGATACCGAAACCTACGGTGCCCGCCGTGTAACCCGAGCGCGCATCGAGAATGAAGCTCTGCGTCCAGCCTTCTGCCTGGCCCTGGCGCTCGCCGTTGATGACCGGGTCGGTAGCGTTGAGGTAGTTACGGTTGAAGTAGTAGTTGCGCAGGTTCAGCGACACCTTGGCATCTTCCACGAAGCCTTCGGCATGGGCAGCGAACGGTACGGCCAGGGCCATGGTTCCGGCGCCGATCAGGCCCAGCGAGATGATTTTGCGTGCGGTCATTGTTGTTGTGCTCCCGATTTTTGAACAGCCCGTCCTCTATCGATCAGTGATCGACATGCCGTGAGGTCGGTATGGAATGCCCCTTGCAGGGCGCAGACCTGCGCGATGGCGCAGGACTCTGCCT
Source organism: Pseudomonas sp. URMO17WK12:I2 (assembly GCF_003253735.1). Lineage (GTDB taxonomy): Bacteria > Pseudomonadota > Gammaproteobacteria > Pseudomonadales > Pseudomonadaceae > Aquipseudomonas. The sequence goes on from NZ_QKYW01000008.1 coordinate 158,512, forward strand.
CAGGCCCTAGCCATCGGCGAATAGGTGGCGCGCAGGTATCGAGATGAATGCGGCGGAGCGGGCGTGGGTGCCCGGAACACGGTGTGCGGGTGACGTGAAGGCTGGCTTCATGGTGCGACCTTTTTTGTTTTTATAAGGCTTTGTTGTCATACAACAGTGGCGGCGATTATCGACAGCTCCCAATCGGCTTGTCAACGCAGGCCGATGAAAAGATCGCCTGTTATGTCCATCTGAGCCTGGTCATTACTCACTACCTATATCCAAAGCCCTGTGGATAGTGGCTTCCAGGTTATAGCGGGGCGTTCCTGAAGGTTTGCCCACGTCGCCGCGCGCATGGCCGGCAGGCGGCCTCGCCAGTTGACTGATGTTATGCGATAACAGATGACGACATCAAAGCAAGAGAAACGACATGCCACATTGCCTGATCGAAGCTTCCCGCTCCCTGCTGCAAACCGTAGGCGGTAGCGAATTGGTGACGAGGATTCACGCGGCCGCCATGGGCAGCGGATTGTTCAAGGAAGGGGAGGTGAAGGTGCGGCTAAGCCTTTACGATCACTTCACGGTCGGCGCAAGTGAGGAAGATTTCGTGCACGTGATCTTCTACCTGCTGGCCGGTCGTAGCGACGAGCAGAAGAAAGCGCTGTCCATGGCCATCGTGCGCTCGCTGCTGGAGCGCCTGCCGGCGGTTCAAAGCTTGTCGGTAGATGTACGTGACATGCGCCGCGAAGCGTTCAGCAACCGGCGCAATTGCCTGGACGCCGGCTGAGCGCAAAGGGGCGGCAAATATTGCCGCCCCACACGGCTTAACCGCGGTAGTAACGCTGCGCCACGAAAGGCGTTTTGGCGACTTTCATGGCGACGCGCTTGCCGCGCACCAGGGCCCAGACTTCGCTGTCCACGGCCGCGTGGCTGCTCTGCAGGTAACCCATGGCCAGCGGCGCGCCCAGGCTCGGGCCAAACCCGCCACTGCAGACCTGGCCGATGACTTCGCCCGCGGCGTTGACCAGCTCGGCACCTTCGCGTACCGGCGTGCGCTCCTGGGGCAGCAGGCCGACGCGTTTGCGAGCGACGCCATCGCGCTGCTGGGCGAAGATCCGCTCGGCGCCCGGAAAACCGCCCGGGCGAGCGCCGTCGGCGCGGCGTGCCTTGGAGATCGCCCACAGCAGGCTGGCCTCGATCGGCGTGGTGTCGGTGCTCATGTCGTGGCCATACAGGCACAGGCCGGCTTCCAGGCGCAGCGAGTCACGGGCGCCGAGACCGATGGGCTGCACTTCCGGCTCGGCCAGCAGGCTGCGTGCCAGTGCTTCGGCATGGTTGGCGGGCACGGAAATCTCGAAGCCATCCTCGCCGGTATAGCCGGAGCGGCTGACGTAGCAGTTGACACCGAGCAGGCGCACGGGCTTGAACTGCATGAAAGTCATCTTCGCCACTTCCGGTGCCAGGCGGGCCAGTACCTCGACCGCCTTGGGGCCTTGCAGGGCGAGCAGGGCACGTTCGAAGCGCGATTCGATCTGGCACTGACTGGCGATGCGTTGCTGCAGGTGCATCAGGTCCTGATGCTTGCAGGCCGCGTTGACCACCAGGAACAACGTGTCATCGCCCAGGTTGGCGACCATCAGGTCGTCGAGGATGCCGCCGTTTTCATCGGTGAACATGGCATAGCGCTGCATGCCGACCGGCAGGTCGGCGATATCCACCGGCACCAGGCTTTCCAGTGCCTTGGCCGCACCGGCGCCACGCAGGATGATCTGGCCCATGTGCGAGACGTCGAACAGGCCGGCGGCTTCACGGGTATGCAGGTGTTCCTTCATCACACCGAGCGGGTACTGCACCGGCATTTCGTAACCGGCGAACGGCACCATGCGGGCACCGAGTTCCAGGTGCAGGGCATGGAGTGGGGTTTTCGCCAGGATTTCAGCGGTCATGGCGCTCTCCTAAATAGAGGCTGTGAACGGCCCGCGACAGCACGCGGGCGTCGTATAAGAGGCGTCGGCTGCCGAACGAACCGGCAGCCGCAGCGCGATCAGGCGTCCTGATAGGCTTCGATCGGCGGGCAGGCGCAGACCAGGTTGCGGTCGCCGAACACGTTGTCGACACGGCCCACGGGTGGCCAGTACTTGCCGTCGATCAGGCTGCGGGTCGGGTAGACCGCCTGTTCGCGGCTGTACGGGTGCGTCCATTCACCCACCAGCTCGGCGGCGGTGTGCGGAGCGTTCTTCAGCGGGTTGTCGTCGGCGTGCAGCTGGCCGCGCTCGACCGCGCGAATCTCTTCGCGAATGGCAATCATGGCGTCGCAGAAACGGTCCAGCTCCTGCTTGGATTCGCTCTCGGTCGGCTCGATCATCAGCGTGCCGGCCACCGGGAAGGACATGGTCGGGGCGTGGAAGCCGAAGTCGATCAGGCGCTTGGCCACGTCGTCGACGCTGATGCCGCTGCTGTCCTTGAGCGGGCGCAGGTCGAGGATGCACTCGTGGGCCACCAGGCCGCCTTCACCGCTGTACAGCACCGGATAGTGCTCTTCCAGGCGACGGGCGATGTAGTTGGCGTTGAGGATCGCCATCTGTGATGCCAGGCGCAGGCCGGTGCCGCCCATCATGCGGATGTACATCCAGGTGATCGGCAGGATGCTGGCGCTGCCGAACGGTGCGGCGCTGACCGCACCCTCCTTGCGTGCCATGTGCCCGTGGCCGGGCAGGAATGGCGCCAGGTGGGCCTTCACGCCGATCGGGCCGACACCCGGGCCGCCACCGCCGTGGGGGATGCAGAAGGTCTTGTGCAGGTTGAGGTGGGACACGTCGCCGCCGAACTTGCCGGGGGCGCAGAGGCCGACCATGGCGTTCATGTTGGCGCCGTCGATATACACCTGGCCGCCGTTGTCGTGAACGATGGCGCAGATCTCGCGGATGCCTTCCTCGAACACGCCGTGGGTGGACGGATAGGTGATCATGATCGCCGCCAGCTGGTCACGGTGCTGTTCGGCCTTGGCGCGCAGGTCGTCGATGTCGACGTTGCCGCGGGCGTCGCAGGCGGTCACCACCACGCGCATGCCGGCCATATGGGCGGTGGCCGGGTTGGTGCCGTGGGCCGATTGCGGGATAAGGCAGATGTCGCGCTTGTCGTCGCCGCGACTGTGGTGATAAGCGCGGATCGCCAGCAGGCCGGCGTATTCACCCTGGGAGCCGGCGTTGGGCTGCAGCGACACGGCGTCGTAACCGGTGGCGGCACAGAGCATGGCTTCCAGCTCGTCGGTCAGCTCCTGGTAGCCTGCGCTCTGTTCGGCCGGGGCGAAGGGGTGCAGGTTGCCGAACTCGGCCCAGGTGATCGGGATCATCTCGCTGGCGGCATTCAGCTTCATGGTGCAGGAGCCCAGCGGGATCATGCTGCGGTCCAGGGCCAGATCCTTGTCGGCGAGCTTGCGCAGGTAGCGCATCAACTCGGTTTCCGAGTGGTAGCGGTTGAATACCGGGTGCTCGAGAATCGCCGACTGGCGCAGCTGTGCGGCAGGCAGGCTGTTGTCTGCCCCGGCGGCCAGTGCGGTGAAGTCCGGCGCGGGCTTGCCATCAGCGAACAGCGACCAGAGTTGTTCGATATCCGCCTGGGTGGTGGTTTCATCGAACGACAGGCCGAGGCGCTCGGCATCCACTTCACGCAGGTTGATGCAGGCGGCGCGGGCTTTCTCGTGCAGGGCGGCGGTCTGCGCACCGGTGCGCAGGGTGACGGTATCGAAGAACGCCTGCTGCTCGACCGCAAGGCCGAGGCTCTGCACGCCGCGAGCAAAGATCAGGGTCAATTGGTGGACGCGCTGGGCGATCCGCGTCAGCCCCTGCGGGCCGTGGTAGACGGCGTACATGGCGGCGATGTTGGCCAACAGCACCTGGGCGGTACAGATGTTGCTGGTGGCCTTCTCGCGGCGGATGTGCTGTTCGCGGGTCTGCATGGCCAGGCGCAGGGCCGGGTTACCGAAGCGGTCTACCGACAGGCCGACCAAGCGGCCCGGCATGTCGCGCTTGAAGGCGTCACGGGTGGCGAAGTAGGCAGCGTGGGGGCCACCGAAACCCAGGGGCACGCCAAAGCGCTGGGCGCTGCCCAGGGCCACGTCGGCACCGAATTCGCCCGGCGCCTGCAGCAGCGTCAGGGCCAGCAGGTCGGCGGCGACGGCGACCAGGGCGTTGGCGGCATGGAAACGCTCGACCACTTCGCGGTAGTCGAAGATGTCACCGTTGCTCGCCGGGTATTGCAGCAGGGCACCAAAGAAGGTGCTGGCATCGTCGATGGCGGTTTCGTCACCCACCACCACTTCGATGCCCAGGGGCTCGGCGCGGGTGCGCAACACGTCGAGGGTTTGCGGGTGGCAGTGCCGGGAGGCGAAGAAGGCATTGGCGGCTTTGTTCTTCGACAGGCGTTTGCAGAAGGTCATGGCTTCGGCGGCAGCGGTGCCTTCATCGAGCAGCGAGGCGTTGGCGATTGGCAGGCCGGTCAGGTCGCTGATCAGGGTCTGGAAGTTGAGCAGCGACTCCAGGCGACCCTGGGAAATCTCCGGCTGGTAGGGCGTATAGGCGGTGTACCAGGCCGGGTTTTCCAGCAGGTTGCGCAGGATCGGCGACGGCGTGTGAGTGCCGTAGTACCCCTGGCCGATGTAGTTGCGAAACAGTTTGTTCTTGCCAGCGATGGCCTTGATGGCAGCCAGGGCCTCGGCTTCGCTCTGGCCGTCGCCGGCCGGCAGCACGCTGGAGCCCTTGATGCTGCCTGGAATCACGCTGGCGGTCAGCGCGTCGAGGTCGCTGAAACCGAGGGTTTCCAGCATGGTGGCGGTATCTTGTGCGCGCGGGCCGATATGCCGGGCGATGAATTCGTTGCGGGTGGTCAAGTCAGTCATGGGGTTCTCTCACGCGTCGGCTTTGGCGTTGAGCAGGCGCTCGTAGGCGTCCTGATCGAGCAGGCCGGCCACGGCATTGGCGTCGGCTGGGCGGAAGCGGAAGAACCAGCCCTGGCCAAGCGGTTCGGCATTGACCAGCTCGGGGCTGGCTTCGAGCTCCGGGTTGACTTCGACCACTTCACCGTCGAGCGGCATGCCGATATTGCTGGCGGCTTTCACGGATTCCAGCACCGCCACTTCGTCGCCAGCGGCATAGGCCTGCAGGTCAGGCAACTGCACGAATACCACGTCACCCAGTGCGTCTTGAGCGTAGGCGGTGATCCCTACAGTGACCAGGCCATTGGCTTCCTGACGCAGCCATTCGTGTTCGGTGGTGAAACGCAATTCGCTCATGGGGGCTCCCTTGTTGGTCTATGTGCCCATCTGTGTAGGCGTGTTTAGTGGAAGCTATTTAGCAAAGTCGGTGCCATTAAATTTTTTGCTTTAAAAACAATGGCTTATATTTAATTATGGTATCTGGTCAGGCTCTATGTATTGATTTCGATACAGGCGTGTCGGCAAACTAAGCCCAGCCCCTGTCGGCCAGGGGGATGTCGTCAGGCGCTATGTGTGTGTCGTATTGAGTACGGTGTATTAAAATCAATACATTGAGCCTGCATGCTGAGTGTTGCTCGCGGCTGGGGCCTCAATGCAGCGCGGGTTGCGCGCTCGATTGGCGCAGGCGATCGCCCAGTTTCAGGCGCAGGGCAGGGTCTTCGCACAACAGCAGAGCACGCTGCACATCGAAGCGCTCCGCATGGGAGCAATCCAGGTGCCGGTAAAGGTCAGCCCTGGCCAGGTGATCGTTGAGGTTGGGCGGCGCCAGTTGCAGTACCCGTTCCGCGTCCTTCAGGGCGCTAAGGTAATCTTCGGCCTGGGCGTGCAGATGGCGCAGGTTGCGCGACAGGCGCACGATCATGCTGCGAGCATCGCACCCCAGCATGTGCTCGGCGCTCAGCTGGGCATGGGGGCCGAGATAGCGCAGCAGTAACTCCCGGCAATCTCGAGTGTACAGCCGGCGGCCGCCACAGGGGTCGAGCAGGTGATCGGCGCCAGGCACGCGCAGCAGGAAATAGCCGGGAAAGCTGACGCCCTGCAGCGGGATCTCGAGGCGGCGCGCCAGCTCCAGGGCGATCAGCGCAATGCTCAGCGGCTGGCCGCGCCGCCGTTGCAGCACCTTGTGCAGCAGCGCGGCCTGCGGCTGTACCGGGCTGTCGTCATCGTCATGGAAATGCAGGTCGCTGAGGCGACGCAACAAGGGTTGTGCCAGTTCCTGAGGCGCAAAGCTGGGCAGGCTGGCATCGACCTGCTGCTTGAGATTCTCCAGTTCGCCCATTAGCCGTTGGGGCTGCACCGTCGGGTCGTGCTCGGCAGCGACCCAGAGGGCGGCTTCGAAAAGCGCCGGCTGTTCGGCATTCAGACAGGCAAGACAGTGATCGCGCGCGCTCATGGTCACCTCCCGGGGGATGAGCCTGTTTTAGCTGCGCGCGCGCCGCACGTCCAGTGCGCAAAAGCGAGGAGATGTTAATTACAGTACCGGGCAGTCACTGCGCTTCCGGTTGGCTGCCCAGTTCGCCGAGGGCGTCGGGCTGGTTCTTGAAGGCCTTGGCGAACACATCGCGATTCCTGGCCATGTAGATGCCCAGCTCCTCGCCCTGATCATCGCTGAGCGACGGTACGGCCTTCTGCAGCACCTCGCTGAGCAGCTCGGCAAGCTCCAGCATCTTGTCATGACGATCTGCTTCGGCCTTATCCATAAACAAACGCTCCGGATCGCGACTGCTGCGGTACACCACTTCGACGGCCATTCATCACCTCTACGCCTTCGCTGATAATTAAGAATACTGTTCATTCATACAGTTGTGGCAAGCATAATCAACTGGCCTGCTTTTGAACAGCGTAAACCTGTGCTGGCGAGGGTGCGCGACATCCTGTCGCGCGCTTGCGAGTTGATTGCATGTGTCTTTGGCGCGCCGGTGCGCATCTGTGTGCCATCGCAGCCGGTTCGCTGGTCTTGTTCCTGCATGGGAATGTCATGCGCGCGCGTCATGATCACGGCGCCAGGCTGCATCAATTGGAAAGGGGAATACCATGAAGTGGGTGGACGACAGCCGCAAGCGGATGCACAAGGGTGCGAACTCGATCGGTAATCTGTTCGTCGAAGGCTTTCATTACATGGGCCTGTTCGCCATCGGGGCGGCGACCGCCTGGGCATCGATCGCCGCGTTCCTGGGCATGGTGGACAAGGGCACTGCCAGCGTGGACGACATTCTGCTGCTGTTCATCTACCTGGAGCTGGGGGCGATGGTCGGCATCTATTTCAAGACCAACCATCTGCCGATCCGCTTCTTGCTGTACATCGCCATCACGGCGCTGACCCGCTACCTGATTGGCGACGTGTCCCATCACAAGGCGCCGGATATCGGCCTGCTGTATCTGTGCGGCGGGATCTTCTTTCTGGCGCTGTCGGTGCTGGCGGTGCGCTTCGCGTCGTACAAGTTCCCGTCCAGCAAGGCCATCGACTCCACCGGAGAAGTGGTCGGCGACAATTACAGCGAGCGCTGACGGGGGTCAGTTGGCCAGCGGCGCGAACAGGGCCTGCAGGTCGTCTTCGCTGAGCTGCCAGCTGCTCTGGCTGCCACCCTCTTCGAGCAGGCCGTGGGCCAGGTTGGCCTTGGCCTGCTGCAGCTGCTGGATCTTTTCTTCCACGCTGCCGCGAGCGATGAGCTTGTAGACGAACACCGGTTTGTCCTGGCCGATACGGTAGGCGCGGTCGCTGGCCTGGGCCTCGGCTGCCGGGTTCCACCAGGGGTCGAAGTGGATCACGGTGTCGGCGGCCGTCAGGTTCAGCCCGGAGCCGCCGGCCTTGAGGCTGATCAGAAACACCGGAAATTGCCCGGCCTGGAACTGCTCCACGGGCGTGCGCCGATCGCGGGTGCTGCCGGTGAGCTTGGCGTAGCCGATGCTGCGCGCCTGCAGTTCGCTTTCGATCAGCGCCAGCATCGAGGTGAACTGGGAGAACAGCAGCACGCGGCGGCCTTCGCCAACCAGCGCTTCGAGCATATCGAGCAGGCTGCTGAGCTTGCCGGAGTCACTGCTGGTGAGTTCGGCCGGTGTGTCGTCGAGCAGGCGCAGGTCACAGCACACCTGGCGCAAACGCAGCAGTGCTTCGAGGATCACGATCTGGCTGCGCGCCAGGCCCTGGCGGGTGATTTCCTCGCGCACCTTGCGATCCATGGCCAGGCGCAAAATCTCGTAGCGGTCGCGCTGCGCCGGGGTCAGTTCCACCCACTGGGTGATTTCGGTCTTGGGCGGCAGTTCGCGGGCTACCTGTTCCTTCTTGCGGCGCAGCACGAAAGGCTTGATCCGCCCGCGCAGGTGCGCCAGGCGCTGCTCGCTGGCGTGCTTTTCAATCGGCGTGCGGTAGTCGCGGGTGAAGCGCTTGGCGTCGCCGAGCCAGCCCGGCATCAGGAAGTTGAACAGCGACCACAGCTCGCCCAGGTTGTTTTCCAGCGGTGTACCGCTCAGGCACAGACGCTGGCGAGCGTTGATCTGGCCGGCAGCGAGGGCGGCCTTGCTGCGTGGATTCTTGATGCTCTGGGCTTCGTCGAGAATCAGCAGGTGGAAGCGCTGGGCGGTCAGTGCCTTGAGATCCCGGGGCAACAGGGCATAGGTGGTGAGCACGATGTCGTGCTCGGCGATCAGCTTGAATCCGCTGCGCCGCTTGCTGCCATGCAGGGCCAGCACCTTGAGGGTCGGCGCGAAGCGCGCGGCTTCGTCCTGCCAGTTGGGAATCAGGCTGGTGGGCATGACGATAAGGGCCGGCTGCCGGAGGCGACCGTTCTGCTTCTCCAGCAGAATGTGCGCCAGGGTCTGCAGGGTCTTGCCCAGGCCCATGTCGTCGGCCAGCACACCGCCGACTTCCAGTTCGCCCAGAGCCTGCATCCAGCCGAGGCCCTGCAACTGGTAAGGGCGCAGTTGCGCGTTCAGGTCATCGGGGGCGCTCACCTCTTGTTGCGTGGTGTGTTGCAGGCGCCGGGCGAACTCGCGCAGTTCGATGCCGCCTTGCCAGTTCAGGGCCGGGCCTTGTTGCAGGGTATTCAGGCGCGCGGCATCAGCGCGCGCCAGGCGTACCCGGGTGCCGATTTCTTCGGCCTCACCGATGAACAATTCGCCGAGCGCCGCCAGCAGGGGTTTCAGCCGTGCGTAGGGCAGGGCCACGCGACGCTGGCTGTGCGGCAGGCTGACCAGCAACAGCTCCTCGTCCTGGCGTTGGGCCAGGGCATCGCCGGAGAGCAGCCAGGGCGAGCGGCGGATGGCTTGCAGCAATATGGGCAGCAGGCTGATGCGCTGGCCTTCCACCTCGATGCCCAGCTCCAGGTCGAACCAGCCCTGTTCAGGCACCTCGTCGACATCGGCGTACCAGTCGTCGATCTCGGCCAGGTTGTATTGGAAGTCGGGCTGGATCTCGATGCGCCAGCCTTCCTCGCGCAGGGCCGGTACCTGCTGCTGCATGAAGCTCAGCCAGGCGGCATCGCCCTGCAGTTCGAAATGCTCGCCCGGGTGTTGGGCCAGGGCTTCGCTCTGCCGCAAGGCGATGCGCAGGCCACCTTCTTCCAGGCGACGGCGCAGCCCGGCCTCGCGCGTGGCGTCGCGGATGATGCGCAGTTGGCGGTTCGCGCCGAGGCGAATAAGCAGGTCCTTGGCCGTTTTGCCGACGGCTGTGTGGCCCTGGTAGTCGAAGGCCAGGGCTGCGCGGTGCTGGGTTTGTTCCAGCATGCGGCCCTTGCGCGCATCGAAGTGCACGCGCACGTGGCTGCCGAGGGAGAGGACCGGTTGTGGGTGCACGTCGTCGAGCAGGGTTTCGTCTACCGGCTTTTCGCTGACGATCAAGGTGCCCAGGTCATCGCCGGCGCGCTGCCGCGCCTCGAGGGTGAGCAGGGCGGCCGCCACATGCTTGCAGTTGAAACCCACCGGGCAGCTGCAATGGCCAGTAACGCCCCAGCCCTTGCCGTAGGCGTGCAGGGTGATGCGCTGCTGGTAGGGGCGCTCGCCGCTGCCCAGGCAACTGGCGAGCAGGCTGTGGTCCTTGAGGCTGAGCAGGCGGCTCAGGCCGCGTGCGGCGTAGTCCTGGCCGCGGCGCAATGCGCCTTCATCGAAGTCGCCGCGCCAGTCGGCCTGCTGTAGGTGCAGGATGTCAGGCATCGGGCGGGCTCTGTGGGGACGGGGCGAGGTTCGGCATGGCACTGTGGAAACGATGGCAAGCCGCCGATGGTCTCACAGCTGGCCGGGCAATGGCAGCACCTGGCGGCTCAGGTGCGTTCGGCGGGCGCTTCGGTCTTGATGGCGCCACGAATGTTCATCGCGCCCAGGCACAGTTGCAGCACGATCAATGCGTAGGCGTGGCTGTAAAGCCCCCAGGCGATCCACAGCAGGTTGCTGGCCATGAACACCCAGAAGCCCAGGTTGCGGCGGCGACGCTGCTTGGAGGCGACCAGCCAGGCGGCGATGACGGTGATCAGCATGGCTGGCCATTGCAGCCAGTCGAGGTATTCCATAAGGCATCCACAAACTGAGGGTACTCTGTAGCGACCGGTAGCCTGGCGCGGACGTTCGACCTTTCAGACCGAGTTGCTCTCGCGTTGCGCCTTCTCGGCGTACATCTCGGCGGTAGCCATGCGCAGCAGCTCGCTGGCGGCGATGCCGTCCTGCGGCGCGATGGCGATACCGACGCTGATGCCCACCTGCAAGACCTGCCCGTTGCAGACGATGGGCTCGCCCAGCTCGTCCTCGATACGTTGCCCGAGGCGAATGGCTGCGGCCCTGTCCAGGCCCGGCAGCAGGGCGGCAAACTCGTCGCCGCCCAGGCGCGCCGGCATGTCGATGCTGCGCAGCAGGCCATGTAGTCGGCGGGCACTGACCCTGAGTATCTCGTCGCCTGCGGCGTGGCCGAAGCGGTCGTTGATCTGCTTGAAATGATCCAGGTCGATCATCATCAGCGCGAAGCAGGCCGAACGGTCCTTGGCAAGAGCATCGGTGACGCTCTGCTCGAACACCCGGCGGTTCGGCAGTTCGGTCAACGGGTCCTGGCCGGCCAGGGTGTTGCGCCCTAGCAGCAGGTGTCGGCCGATCAGCACCGCCACCAGTGCCGCCAACACAAGGCTGGCCAGCAGCAGGTAACGCTGCAGGCGCGCGATGCTCTGGTAGGCTGCCATGTTGCTGCTAAGCGACTTGCCGATTATCAGCAGTACTTCGCTGGCTTGTTGAACATTGACGTTGCTCAGCGCCACCGAGCGCATCAGGTACTCGTCATGCTCGTCCTCGAGCGTCCATTGGGCACCATCGACCAGCGCCGCCGGGTTGCTCAGCAAGCGCTCGAAGCTTAGCTGCAGTGTACTGCCGTGTAACTGCCAGGCGCCGTTCTGCCCGCGGGACAGGAATACGAAGTCGGTATCGGTGACCTGCTTGAGCGCTTCGGCCAGCTCGTCGTCGATGGCGAAGCCCAGGGTCAGTTCGGCCTGGGGCGTGGGCATGTTCACCACGCCGTGGACGAGCTGGTAGAGCACGCCGCTCTGGCTGCGTAGCAGGCTGACCGGCTGGGCGCCGGGGTTGGTGGACTGGGCGGCAGCCTTGAGCAGTGGGGCGATATCGGCCTGCTGCAGTTCTTTTGGCATGCTGGCGATCAACTGGCGGTCGAGGGTATTGAACAGTGCGATATCAGCGTTCAGACGCTTGCCATGGTCGGCCAGCATGGACTCGATGGTCGAGCGCTCGCCCGTGGCGATGGCTTCCTTGAGACCGTAGTCGGCAGCCAGTACAGCGGCGCCCTGGGTCAGTTGCCGCTGGCGCAGCTCGAGCAGCTCGTCGACCACCCGGGAAGTAGTCTGCAGGCCGTTGCTGATGGTTTCCTCGACGAAGCTGCGGTTGCTACGGGTGCTGACCAGGTAGGTGATCACCTGAACGGTCAGCAATGCCACGAGCAACAACAGGATGAGGCCTCGCTCCTGGGTCTTGATGTGCCGGCTGCTTGTCATCGACATTCCAAACGGTTCGCTGTTATCGAGTGTAGAGCAGCGTTTTGTCGGCAAGTGCCAGCTGATCAGGGCGTGCGCTTGAAGATGCGCTCCGAGAACAGCATCTGCGCCAGCAACGGATAGCTCAGGTAATGCAGGATGAAGATCAGCACCCCCATGGGGCTGGGCTCGTCCTGCAGGGTCATCATGGTCAGCAGCCCCGCATACAGCAGTGCGAGCATGCCGGCATACAGCCCCACCAGGCGACGACGTTCGCCGCGGGTGGGCGGGCGGCGCTGTTGCCAGGCGAACAGCAGGGCCATCAGGGCCGCGATGCTGGCGGCGATCACCAGGGTGGCCAGCACGCCGCCGAGTTTGACGAAACTGCGCAGCAGCACATTGAGTACCACGGCCGCCACCACGCCGACGAGGGCGTAGCGCAGCATGGCGACGGGCTGATGGGAGGGCGGCATGGCGACAGGGCTCGGCGATGGCGATGAAGCTTGGAGTCTCGCCCGTGGCGCCAGGTTCTACAAACGTCGATCCAGGCCGAAGCGGCGGCTCAGCACGCGGTCGAGCAGGGCGCCGGGCAACAGCGCCGAGAGCAGCGGCAGGGCGCGGCTGCCGTTGCCCAGGCGCAGCACCCGCGGGCGCTTGGCACTGGCCACGGCGGCGTACACGTTGCGCGCGACGTGGCTGGCGGGTGTCGGGTTGTCCTGGGAGGCGATGGCGCGGGCGCGGATGCCATCACGCATTGGCCACCAGGGCGAGTGCTCGCCGATCAACTGCTCGGCCTGGCGGCTGGCGTGGGTGCCGAAGCTGGATTCGATGGCTCCCGGCTGCACCTCCATCACCCCCACTCCGAAGGGTGCGAGCTCCAGCCGCAGGGCATCGCTCAAGGCGTGCACCGCGGCCTTGGAGGCGCAGTAGGCACCAGCGAACGGGGTGACCAGTACGGCGGAAACACTGCCGATATTGATCACCAGGCCCTTGTTCTGGCGCAGTAGCGGGAACAGCGCGCGGGTCACGTCAACCAGGGCGAACACATTGGTCTCGAACTGCTTGCGCAGCGCCGTCGCGCCGCCATCGAGCAGCGGGCCCATGGCGCCGTAGCCGGCATTGTTGATCAGCACGTCGAGCCCGCCGATGCGTGCCTGGAGCGTGATGGCCAGCTGTTCGACCGCGGCGGCATCGTTCACGTCCAGCTGCACGGCATTGAACCCGGCTTCGCTCAGGCGCGCCACGTCTTCGCTCTTGCGGGCGCTCGCCCAGACCTCATAACCCTGCTGGGCGAAGGTGTCGGCCAGTGCCCGGCCAATGCCACTGGAGCAGCCGGTGATCAGAACCCTTGGATGGCTCATGGGTAATCCTTGTGATTGTTGTTGTATGGATCTCTAGCGACTGAAGGTGCCTTGCAGTTGCTCGGCACGAAATTCCAGGGTGCTGGCGCGGTAACCGCTACGCAGGGTAGGCAGCGGCAGGCAGGCTTGCCAGTCGGCGCCGGGCAGCAGCTCACCGGGGCCGCTGTAGCGCGGCGCCTCGAACAGCCGTTGCGCCAGGTTGACGCTGTCGCCCGGGCGGTAGGCGCTGATCTGCCAGCGCAGCTCCTGCAGGGCCGCCTCGCTGCCGTTGTGCAGGTGCAGTTCCAGCGGGCGATCGGCGGGGCAGCGTTCGGGGGCGTAACTCAGGCGCAGCTCGAGGTGAGCCAGGTTGCGGTTCTCGCGGCTTTCCTGCCACAGCACCCAGCTCGCCACCAGTCCCAGCCCGGCCAGCGCTGCCAGGGAAATGGGCAGCGCCTTGGCCGGGTAGCGGATCAGCAGGATGAACCAGCTGAGTACCAGAATCGCGCCGAAAATCATGGCAGGCCCTTGAACGTCGAGTGTCCGCCAATCCTACACAAGGCCGATGGTCTCGGCACGCGCCCAGGGGTTGACGGATGTTTCCACCAGGGGCTGTTCCGCTTCAGCAGGGGGAGCAGACCCTGGGCCGTCAGTCCGGGGCGTGGTCGCGCAGGAACACCAGCTTGTCGGCAGTCGAGTCCTTGGCCGAAAAGCGGTAACCCTGATCGTCGAAGTCCTTGAGTTGCTGCGGCTCCGTCACGCGTTCCTTGATCACGTTGCGGGCCATCAGGCCGCGGGCCTTCTTGGCGTAGAAGCTGATGATCTTGTACTGGCCGTTCTTCAGGTCCTTGAACTCGGTGTCGATGATCCGCGCCTTGAGCACCTTGCGCTTGACTGCCCCGAAGTACTCGTTGGAGGCCAGGTTGAGCAGCACGTCGTCGCCCTGGGCCTGCAGCGCCTGGTTCAGCCACTCGCTGATGTGCTCGCCCCAGAACGCATAGAGGTCCTTGCCGCGGGCGTTGGCCAGCTTGGTGCCCATCTCCAGGCGGTAGGGCATCATCAGGTCGAGCGGGCGCAGCAGGCCATACAGGCCGGAGAGCATGCGCAGGTGCTGCTGGGCGAAATCGAAGTCGGCCTCGCTGAAGCTTTCCGCGTCCAGGCCGGTGTACACATCACCCTTGAAAGCCAGCAGCGCCTGCTTGGCGTTGTGCGTGTCGAAGGCCGGGGTCCAGCTGCCGAAGCGCGCCGCGTTGAGGCCGGCGAGCTTGTCGGACAGGTGCATCAGGTCGGCGATCTGCGCGGGCGTGAAGTCGCGCAGCTGGGCGATCAGTTCCTGGGAATGGTCGAGAAATTCGGGCTGGGTGAAGCGCGAGGTCACCGGCGCGGTGTCGTAATCGAGGGTCTTGGCAGGTGAAATCACCATCAGCATGAGTCGTCTCCTTCGGCGGAGCGGCGATTCTAGCCGATTCGGCGGCGCCAGCGGGCAGCTGGCGAGAGTGCCCGACTCATGACTCTAGTGCCCGCCGAGTACCGCTGCCAAGGTCATTCGTCCAACCGACAAATAAAAATAAAAAAACTGAAAAGATCATTTGCCTGTCACATTTTTTGGAGTATCAACGAACTGTGGTTTGCCGCGAACCGAGCATGAACAACGGCCCGCGCAGCCCACGTCTTGAAAGACCGCCGAACCCTGAAGACAGGTGGCGGCCCTCGGCCCTCATCCGTTTGCATCTCCCCTCACCGGGGAGTCGGTGGCCCTGTGTGGCGGAGCGCCGTCCCGGCATTCCGTCGCTGGATCCGACAAAAGGTGACGAGTATGGATGACCACGGACGCATCAAGCCCACCGCCCCAACCTTGTATGCCCTCGACACCAATGTCCTGATTCACGATCCCAACGCGCTGCTCAATTTCCAGGAACACCACGTCGCCATCCCGATGACGGTGCTGGAGGAACTCGACAAACTGAAAACCGGCAAGCAGGGCGTCGCCGCCGAATGCCGCCAGGCCATTCGCCTGATCGACAAGATCCTCGATGGCGCCACCCCCGAGGACGTCGAGCACGGCGTGCCGATCCAGCGTGAGAAGAGCGGCCCCTGCGGCTTCCTGTCGATTCTCATGAGCAAGAGCGCGGCGCCGGTCACCTGGCTGCCCGAAGACCTCAACGACAACAAGATCATCAACCAACTGGTGGAGCTCAAGGCGCGTCGCCCGGGCACCTCCGTGGTGCTGGTCACCAAGGACATCAACATGCGCCTGAAGGCGCGTGGCTGCGGGCTGGATTCCGAGGATTACCATACCGACCAGCTGGTCGACGACATCTCGCTGCTGTCCAAGGGTTACCACAACGTCGATGGCGCCTTCTGGGATCGTGTCGCCAAGGTCGATACCCGTCAGGGCCACGGGCGCACCTGGCACCGCGTGCAGCTCAGCGAAGACCTGCCGGCGGTCAACGTCAACGAATTCATCATCGACGAGCAAGGCTTCGTCGGTTG
Source organism: Pseudomonas sp. URMO17WK12:I2 (assembly GCF_003253735.1). GTDB lineage: Bacteria > Pseudomonadota > Gammaproteobacteria > Pseudomonadales > Pseudomonadaceae > Aquipseudomonas. Next base: position 174,273 of record NZ_QKYW01000008.1, read on the forward strand.
GGTCAAGGAGGTTGAAGGCAACGAGCTGCTGATTCTCGACCTGCATCAGGAACCGCTGCTGCACCAGGAAGCCTGGGGGCTCAAGCCACGGGACATCCACCAGGCGTTGGCGCTCTACGCGCTGCTCGATCCGGATATTCACTTGGTCAACCTGACCGGCGCCGCCGGTTCGGGCAAGACCATCCTGGCGCTGGCCGCCGCCATCGAGCAGACCATGGTCAGCAAGCGCTATCGACGGATCATCGCCACCCGCTCGGTGCAGGGGCTGGACCAGGAAATCGGCTTTCTGCCCGGCACCGAGGCGGAGAAGATGGAGCCCTGGCTGGGCGCCATCACCGATAACCTCGAAGCCCTGCACATGGATGACGAGAACACCCATGGCAGCGTCGACTACATCCTGCAGAAGGTGCCGTTGCAGTTCAAATCGCTGAACTACATCCGCGGGCGCAGCTTCCAGCAGAGCCTGATCCTGATCGACGAATGCCAGAACCTCACCCCGCACCAGATGAAGACCATCATCACCCGCGCCGGCGCCGGTTCCAAGGTGATCTGCCTGGGCAACCTGGCGCAGATCGATACGCCCTATCTGTCGGCGCCCAGCTCGGGCCTGACCTACCTCACCGAGCGCTTCAAGGGCTTCGAGCACGGCGTGCATATCACCCTGCAGGGCGTGCCACGCTCGATTCTCGCCGAGTACGCGGAAAGCCACATGTAGGGACGGACGCGGCCCGGCGCAATACCGGGCCGGCTGCTCAGGCCGGCCAGAATGGCCGGTCTGGGACGGGCAGGCCGCGGCTCTGCCGAATGGCCTGCAGCTGTTGGTCGAGCCCACGCTTGCCGCTCCAGGCCTGCAGGGTTTCCAGCGAGGACGGCAGCTCATGGGTGAGCAGCTCGGGCAAATCCACTGCCGGAAGATTCAGCAGGCGCAGGTCGCGTAAGCGTGAGTCGCGCAGGCCGCTCAATTCGCCAAGGGATTTGCAGTTGCTCAGTTGCAGGCTGTGCAGCTTTGGCGTCTCCGTGAGGTCCAGGCGTGTCAGCTGGGCCTGATCCTCGACCCACAAGGCCTGCAAACCAGGAAAATTCGCCAGCTCCAGGCTGTTGAGACCTCGCACGCGGATGATCTCCAGGTTGCGCACTGCGCCATGGGTCAGCTCCGGCATGGTTTCGCGGCTGCCGAAGCTGATGGACAGAAAGTCGAGTGATGGCAGTTGGCTGACCACCGCCAGTGAGGTCTTGGCTGACTGCCTGTGCAGGTACAGGGTGTCGATCCCGGTGTGGCCGGCCAGGGCCTCCAGGTTGTGAGCCTGCACGCTGAGCGCGAGTCTGCGCAGGCTGGTCAAGCCCGCCAGGGGCGCGAGGTCGATCTGCGGGCCACGGTCCTGGGACAGGCGCAGGCGGGTCAGGTTGGCAAGGCTCGGGTGAGCGGCCAGGGCTGGAAAGTCGCCGTGTTCGACCTGCAAGGCGAAATCACGTAGTTGATGCAGGCCGTTAAGGCCTTGCTGCAAACCCTGCAACCGACGCAGGCAGTCCAGCGTCAGCCAGCGAGCATTGGGCAAGGCAAGCAGCTGTGTGGCATCGAAGCCGTCACCCGGCTCGTGGGAGTAGAAGCGTACTTCGATGCGGTCGGTGTAATGCGCACATAGCGCGTCCAGCTCGGCCAGCAGGGCGTCGTCGTAGGCCTGGGCGGTGGAAAACTGCACGGTACAGCGGTTTTGCGGATCGGCCTCCAGGGTCGCCGTCAGGTCTTCGCGCAGCTCGCTGAGAGCAGGGTTGGTGACGCGTTTGTGGAACATAGGGGTTCTCGAACAGCAGGGTAGCGCCCATGTTCGCATTGCCTATACGCCCTTGCCAGTTGGCTGGCAGGTTTGCACCGACTGCCCCGGAGCCTACAATCGCCCCTTCAGGAATTGGAGATTGCTTGTGCTGACTCATCTAGACTCCCAGGGGCGCGCCAACATGGTCGACGTCAGCGACAAGGCGCAGACCGTGCGAGAAGCCGTGGCCGAGGCCCGGGTGCGCATGCTGCCCACCACCTTGCAGATGATCGTCGACGGCGAGCACCCCAAGGGCGACGTATTCGCCGTGGCGCGTATCGCCGGCATCCAGGCCGCGAAAAAGACTGCCGATCTGATTCCCTTGTGTCATCCGCTGATGCTCACCAGCGTCAAGGTCGAGCTGCAGGCCGATGGTGAGGATGCGGTGCTGATTCGCGCGCGCTGCAAACTCACCGGCCAGACCGGGGTGGAAATGGAGGCGCTGACCGCCGCCAGCGTGGCAGCGCTGACTATCTACGACATGTGCAAGGCGGTGGATCGCGGCATGGTCATCGAGCAGGTGCGCCTGCTGGAAAAACTCGGTGGCAAGAGTGGCCATTTCCTGGCAGGCGAGGGCGAGCGATGATCCGCGTGCAGTACTTCGCCCGCTACCGCGAAACCCTGGGCCTGGATAGCGAAGAGTTGCCAGGCAGTTTCGCCAGCCTCGACGAGCTGCGCCTGCATCTGCTGGCCCGCGGCGGCGCCTGGGAGGTGCTCGCCGAGCGTGGGCTGATGTGCGCTCGCAACGAGGAACTCTGTGCCTTGAGTGAGCCGCTGGTTGATGGCGACTCGGTGGCCTTCTTTCCCACGGTTACCGGAGGCTGAGATGGGCATTCGCGTCCAGCAGGGCGTCTTCGATCCGGGGCAGGAGACCAACGCCGTGCATGCCGCCAACACCGGCGTCGGCGCGGTGGCATGCTTCGTCGGCTATGTGCGCGACTTCAATGACGGCCAGGACGTGGCGGGGATGTTTCTCGAGCATTTCCCGGGCATGACCGAAAAGGCCCTGGCCGGCATCGAGGCCCAGGCCCGCGAGCGCTGGCCGTTGCTTGGCGTCGAGGTGGTTCACCGGGTGGGGCGACTGGAGCCCGGCGAGCCGATCGTCTTCGTTGGTGTGGCCAGCGCCCATCGCCAGGCGGCCTTTCAGGCCTGCGAGTTCATCATGGACTACCTGAAGACCCGCGCGCCGTTCTGGAAAAAGGAAGACACCGCCAGCGGCCCGCGTTGGGTCGAAGGCCGTGAAAGCGATCAGGCGTCCGCCAGGCGTTGGCAAGCCGATAGCTGAAAAAGCCTTTCAGCCGAACTCGATAAACACCTTGAAGAACAGCGGCGCGAACATCGACAGGCCGCCCAGCCCGGTCAGCCAGATACCCCATTCCTGTTCGCGGTTGTTGAAGCCGATACCCAGCAGCAGAAAGCCGCTGATCAGCAGCACGATCATGATGTGGAAAGCGTCCATGGCGAAGCCTCCTTGGAAGTGTCGCGTGCCAGGAGCTGCGCCGCTGTCTTGGCATGCCAAGGCAGCGGCGGCCTACACCTTGAGCATAGTCGAGGGGGCGGGTGATGGCGCTGATCCAGAGCAATTCGCGGGATCAATAATGGGCGGCTTTAGCCATCCGCCTGGTCGCGGTGAAAGCACGGTGGGTCGGCCGGTTCAGCGATTTAATTCGCGGTTGCGGCCGGGCGCGATTAAAATCGCCGCCTGAATTCTCCTGCTACCCAAGGATCCTGTTATGCCCCGTATCGGAACCCCCCTGTCGCCCAGCGCGACCCGTGTGTTGCTGTGTGGCTCGGGCGAGCTCGGCAAGGAAGTGGTCATCGAACTGCAGCGCCTCGGCGTCGAAGTGATCGCCGTCGATCGCTACGCCAACGCACCGGCCATGCAGGTGGCGCATCGCAGCCACGTGATCAACATGCTCGACGGCGCGGCGTTGCGTGCGGTGATCGAGCAGGAGAAGCCGCACTACATCGTGCCGGAAATCGAGGCGATCGCCACCGCCACCCTGGTCGAGCTGGAAAACGAAGGCTACACGGTGATCCCTAGCGCCCGCGCCGCGCAGCTGACCATGAACCGTGAAGGCATCCGTCGCCTGGCTGCCGAAGAGCTCGGTCTGCCGACTTCGCCCTACAAGTTCGCCGACTCCTTCGAGGAGTTCCAGGCGGCAGTAAGTGCTATCGGTTTCCCGTGCGTGGTCAAGCCGATCATGAGCTCGTCTGGCAAGGGCCAGTCGGTGCTCAAGGGCACTGATGACGTACAGAAAGCCTGGGATTACGCCCAGGCCGGCGGGCGTGCCGGCAAGGGCCGGGTGATCGTCGAGGGCTTCATCGACTTCGATTACGAAATCACCCTGCTGACCGTGCGTCACGTCGGCGGCACCACCTTCTGTGCGCCGGTCGGTCATCGCCAAGAGAAGGGCGACTACCAGGAATCCTGGCAGCCCCAGGCGATGAGCCCGGCCGCCCGTGCCGAGGCCGAGCGCATCGCCCTGGCCGTTACCGGCTCGCTGGGTGGTCGCGGCCTGTTCGGCGTCGAGCTGTTCGTCAAAGGCGATCAGGTGTGGTTCTGCGAAATCTCGCCGCGCCCGCACGATACCGGCCTGGTGACGCTGATTTCCCAGGACCTGTCCGAGTTCGCCCTGCATGCTCGCGCCATTCTCGGCCTGCCGATCCCGGCGATCCGCCAGTTCGGCCCGTCCGCCTCGGCGGTGATCCTGGTCGAAGGCGAATCCACGCAGGTCAGCTTTGGCAGCCTGGGCGCCGCGCTCACCGAGGCGGATACCGCCCTGCGCCTGTTCGGCAAGCCGGAAGTCAGTGGCCAGCGGCGCATGGGCGTGGCCCTGGCGCGTGACGAGTCACTGGAGGCTGCGCGCGCCAAGGCATTGCGCTCGGCGCAGGCGGTCAAGGTCGAGCTGTAACTCTTCAAAGTCTGCAGCGCGTCGGCACTGCGGCGTTAAAAACAGGCTCGGAATGCTCATGTACACCAGTACACTCCGCTTCCTCGCCTGTTTTTGCCTTGCATTGCTCTAGCTCGCGAGACTTTGGTAATTAGGTGCCCGCGTTAGCTCGTTACCGCAGATTCTATTAGTTCATAGGGGGGACGATGCTTCACCTGCGCGGCCCGACCCGTCCACCGCTCTGTGATAGCAATGGTGGACGAAAAGAGCGTCATCCACCCTACGTAGCTAGTGATTATCTGTGGGAGCGGGCCATGCCCGCGAAAAATCACGGGCATGGACTGGGCGTCCCCGCCCGTTCCCACAGGTAACGCAACGATGTTCGCTTCTGCCTTCTTCCCGTCGACCCGTAAGGAATGCGAACTCTCGATTACGGGCGGCCGTGAGCAGTTTCTCGGCACTAGGCTTCTTGCCGCTGGCATGCTTCAGTGCTGCTGGGCCTCCCAGGCCCGCACTTCCAGCACGCGGCTGCCGCTCGCCTGGACGATCTCCAGCCGGTAGCGGCCCACTTGCAGGCACACCGCGCAGTCCGGGATATTCTCCAGCACTTCGGTCACCAGGCCATTGACCGTCTTCGGCCCGTCGACCGGCAACTGCCAGCCCAGTGCCCGGTTCACCTCACGCAGATAGGCGCTGCCCTGGATCGACCAGGTGCCGTCGCCCAGCGGGTAAAATTCGCGAGGATGGGCGGTTTCCACCGAGCTCAGGTCGCCAACGATCTCTTCGAGGATGTCTTCCAGGGTGACGATGCCCATGGCTTCGCCGTACTCGTCGACCACCACGGCGGTGCGGTACTTGTGCTGCTGGAAGCTCACCAGCTGATTGGCCAGCGTGGTGCCCTCCGGCACGAAGTACGCCACGTCGCAGGCCAGCAGTACGGCCGCTTCGTCCAGCTCGCTGCGTCCGGCCAGGCGGCGCATGTGCAGGATCCCTTCGGTCTGGTTGAGGCTGTTGCGGTACACCGGCAGGCGAGTGTGCGAGGCCGTGCGAACCTGTTCGAGTAGCGCTGTGTTGCCCAGCAGGTCGATGCCGTTGACCTCGTGGCGCGGAATCATCACGTCTTCGACGCTGACCTTGTCCAGCTCCAGCACGCCGAGCAGCATGGCGCGTCGCTCGGCAGGCAGCGGCAGGTCGTCAGCCTGCAGCGCGTCACGCAGTTCGACCAGGCTCGGCGCATCATCGGGCTCGGCGCCCTGATCGGCCTTGCCGATGCGCTGGCGCAGGTCCTGGCCAATGATCAGCAGCAGGCGGGTGAGCGGAGATAGCGCCAGGCTGACCAGCTTCAGCGGCCGGCTGGCCGGGTAGGCGAACAGCGGCGGCGGCAGGATGGCCAGCAGACGGCCGAACGGGTGGGCCAGCATCAACACGGCCAGGGTGAGGATGAACGGCGATGGCGCCAGGGTACCGGGCGCACCTTGGCGCAGGGCCAGCAGCGTGGCGGCGACCGAGGCGGCCATGGTGCTGCAGATGGTGCCGATACGCAGGGTGGCCGACAGCTGCTGGGGCCGGTCGAGCAGGGCGATCAGCCGGGCGGCCGCGCGATGGCCCTGGCGGGCTCGGTAGCGCAGCCGATAGCGGTTCAGGCCGAACAGTACGGTTCGCGCACAGATGAAAAAAACGGCGCAGCCCAGCAGGCTCAGTAACAGGGCCAGCTGGAACAGCGGGGAGGGTGTGTTCACGGCTCAGATGTGCAGGATGAATTCACGAACCAGCTTGCTGCCGAAGAACGCCAGCATCAGCAGGCAGAACCCCGCCAGGGTCCAGCGGATCGCCTTGTGGCCGCGCCAACCGAGCTGATGGCGGCCCCACAACAACACGGCGAACACCACCCAGGCGAAGCACGACAGGATGGTCTTGTGCACCAGGTGCTGGGTGAACAGGTTGTCGATGAACAGCGCACCGGAGAGCAGTGACAGTGACAGCAGCGCCCAGCCGCTCCACAGGAAGCCGAACAGCAGGCTTTCCATGGTCTGCAGCGGCGGGAAGTTGCGGATCAGCCCGGATGGATGCTTGTGCTTGAGCTGGTGATCCTGCACCAGCAGCAGCAGTGACTGGAACATGGCGATGGTCAGCATGCCGTAGGCCACGATCGACAGCAGGATATGGGCAAGGATACCCGGGCCTTCTTCTATCGGCTGGCTGGTGCCGCTGGGCATGAATTGCGCGCACAGCACGGTCAGCCCGCCAAGCGGAAACAGGAACAGCAGCAGGTTGTGCACCGGCATGCGCTGGCAGGCCAGCAGGATAAGGGCGATCACCGTGAAGGCGATCAGGCTCGAGGTGTTGAAGAAGTCCAGGTTGAGCCCGGCACTGTTATGCATCTGCATGAACAGGCTGCCACCGTGGAACAGCAGGGCAACCACGCCCAGCAGCAGCAAAACGGCGTTGCTGGGCTGGCTGCGGCGGGCCAAATGCAGGCCTTGGTAACCGGCGGCGCCAAAATAGAGGATGGCTGCGGCGAGACTGGGCAACAGAGGGTGCATAGATCCTGGATGACGAGAGCCTGAAAGGCGCCGAGTGTGGCACACAACGGGGGACGCAAAAAGACTGCAAGTGGTATCAGGTCTCACTAGGGTCTGTTGACGCTTCGCGCACGGCCGCGCCGGCGCCCGTTTTTTCGCGAGGCAAGGGCCGCGCCCGCTCCCTGCGGGCTTGCGGCATTTCCCACATCCATGTGGGGCACACAGCCGCGAAGTTTAGCTGGCTAAATGAGCCGGCGAGAAACGCTGCATCGCGAAAAAACGAGCCCGGCCCTTCGGGTTGCGCGAGAGATCTCGCCATGCGTTGTTGGAGAACTTGGCAAGGGAACGACCATTCCCTGCGTCCTCCGCCTAGCGGATCGCCGCCCGGCCTGGCGAGATTCTCGCGGCAACGCGGCTCGCGCTGAAGCGTCAACAGACCCTAGGTCGCAGGGGGACCGACAAACAAGCCTCGAAAGCCGGCCAGTCTTCGTTATAATCCGCCGTTTGCTGCCAGCCCATCCCGGCCCGACGGCCCGAAAGGAACGCGCATGTTCGAAAATTTAACCGATCGCCTCTCGCAGACCCTGCGCAGCGTCACTGGCAAGGCCAAGCTGACCGAGGACAATATCAAGGACACCCTGCGCGAAGTGCGCATGGCGTTGCTCGAGGCCGACGTGGCACTGCCCGTGGTCAAGGATTTCGTCGCCCGCGTCAAGGATCGCGCGGTCGGTACCGAGGTATCCAAGAGCCTGACCCCGGGCCAGGCATTCGTGAAGATCGTGCGCCTGGAGCTGGAAAGCCTCATGGGGGCGGCCAACGAAGACCTCGACCTGAGCACCACGCCGCCGGCGGTGGTGTTGATGGCCGGTCTGCAGGGTGCGGGTAAGACCACCACCGTGGGCAAGCTGGCGCGCCTGCTCAAGGAGCGCAAGAAGAAGAGCGTGATGGTGGTGTCCGCGGACGTCTACCGCCCGGCGGCGATCAAGCAGCTGGAAACCCTGGCGAGTGACATCGGCGTAACCTTCTTCCCGTCCGACATCACCCAGAAGCCGGTCGCCATCGCCGAAGCGGCGATTCGCGAAGCCAAGCTCAAGTACATCGACGTGGTGCTGGTGGATACCGCCGGTCGTCTGGCTATCGATGCCGAGATGATGGCCGAGATCCAGGCGCTGCACGCCGCGATCAAGCCGGTGGAAACCCTGTTCGTGGTCGATGCCATGACCGGTCAGGACGCCGCCAATACCGCCAAGGCCTTCAACGATGCACTGCCGCTCACCGGCGTGGTGCTGACCAAGGTCGACGGCGACGCCCGTGGCGGTGCCGCACTGTCGGTGCGCGCCATCACCGGCAAGCCGATCAAGTTCATCGGTATGGGCGAGAAGAGCGAAGCGCTCGAGCCCTTCCACCCCGAGCGGATCGCTTCGCGCATCCTCGGCATGGGCGACGTGCTCAGCCTGATCGAGCAGGCCGAGCAGACCCTCGATCGCGACAAGGCCGAGAAGCTCACCAAGAAGCTCAAGAAGGGCAAGGGCTTCGATCTCGAAGACTTCCGCGACCAGCTCGTGCAGATGAAGAGCATGGGCGGCCTTGGCGGCCTGATGGACAAGCTGCCGCAGATGGGGGGTGTCAACCTGTCGCAAATGGGCGGTGCCCAGGGCGCGGCAGAGAAGCAGTTCAAGCAGATGGAAGCGATCATCAACTCGATGACCCCGGCCGAACGCCGTGACCCTGATATCATCAGCGGCTCGCGCAAGCGGCGCATCGCCATGGGCTCCGGCACCCAGGTGCAGGACATCGGCCGGCTGATCAAGCAGCACAAGCAGATGCAGAAGATGATGAAGAAATTCAGTGCCAAAGGCGGCATGGCCAAGATGATGCGCGGCATGGGCAGCATGATGCCCGGCGGCGGTATGCCGAAGTTCTGAAGCCTCTGCGCCGGCCTGTCGACGGTCGGCGGAAAAAGAGATTTGCAAACAGCCGCATAATCCTTAGAATATGCGGCCTTTCGGGCCTAGGCCCATTTTTGATGTGTGCCTCAAGTTAGCACCGACTACAGGAACGATGTTCACATGGTAACTATTCGTCTCGCTCGTGGCGGCTCCAAAAAGCGCCCCTTCTACCACCTCACCGTGACCAACAGCCGCAATGCGCGCGACGGTCGCTTCGTTGAGCGTATCGGTTTCTTCAATCCGATCGCCTCGGGTGCTGAAGTCAAGCTGTCCGTGAATCAAGAGCGCGCCACCTACTGGCTGAGCCAGGGTGCCCAGCCGTCTGAGCGCGTTGCTCAGCTGCTGAAAGAAGCTGCCAAGGCTGCCGCCTAAGCACTTTATGAGCACGACGCCCGCTCCCGCCGAGGACTTGATGGTTCTTGGCAAGATTGTCTCGGTGCATGGCGTCAAAGGTGAGGTGAAGGTGTTTTCCTTTACCGACCCTGTGGATAACGTGCTCGACTACCCTCGCTGGACGCTGCGGCGCGATGGTGAGGTGAAACAGGTTGAACTGGCTGGTGGACGCTTGCAGGGCAAGGTTCTGGTCGCCAGGCTGAAAGGGCTCGATGATCGTGAAGTGGCGCGTACCTACGCGGGCTTCGAGATCTGCGTTCCCCGCAGCCAGCTACCGGAGCTGGAAGACGGCGAGTTCTACTGGTATCAGCTGGAAGGTCTCAAGGTTATCGATCAGGCGGGGCAATTGCTCGGCAAGGTCGACCATCTGTTCGAGACCGGTGCCAACGATGTGATGGTGGTCAAGCCGTGCGCTGACAGCCTCGATGATCGTGAGCGCCTGCTGCCGTATACGCAGCAGTGTGTGTTGTCGATCAATCTCGAAGCTGGAGAAATGCAGGTCGACTGGGACGCGGACTTCTAAGCGCCATGCCTAGCTTGCGCGTTGACGTCATTACGCTGTTCCCGGAAATGTTCGCCGCCATCGGCGATTACGGCATTACCAGCCGTGCGGTCAGGCAGGAGCTGTTGCAGCTCACCTGCTGGAACCCACGCAGTTACACCACGGATCGTCATCACACCGTTGACGACCGCCCCTTCGGTGGTGGTCCTGGCATGGTGATGAAGATCAAGCCGCTTGAAGATGCCTTGGCTGATGCCAGGCAGGCCAGCGGCGGCCAGGCGAAGGTGATCTACCTCTCGCCACAAGGTCGCCCGCTGACGCAGGCGGCGGTACGCGAGCTGGCGAAAGAGGAGCGTTTGATCCTTATCGCCGGCCGCTACGAAGGCGTCGACGAGCGTTTCATCGAAACGCACGTCGACGAGGAATGGTCGATCGGCGACTACGTCCTGTCCGGCGGTGAGCTGCCGGCCATGGTGCTGATCGATGCGGTAACGCGCCTTTTGCCTGGTGCATTGGGTCATGCAGATTCGGCCGAGGAAGACTCCTTCACGGATGGCTTGCTCGACTGCCCGCACTACACCCGTCCGGAGGTGTATGCGGATAAACGTGTTCCTGAGGTGCTGCTTGGCGGCAACCACGAACACATCCGGCGCTGGCGTTTGCAGCAGTCCCTGGGGCGCACCTGGGAACGCCGTGTCGATCTTCTGGATAGCCGCTCGCTTTCTGGAGAAGAGAAAAAGCTGCTGGAGGAATACATCCGCCAGCGGGACGATAACTAAATATCGATGGCCGGCCTGACGGCCCGTCTTAGGAGCGCAGCATGACCAACAAAATCATTCAGCAGATCGAAGCTGAGCAGATGAGCAAAGAGATCCCGACCTTTGCCCCGGGCGACACCGTAATCGTCCAGGTAAAAGTAAAGGAAGGTGACCGTCAGCGTCTGCAGGCGTTCGAAGGTGTGGTAATCGCCAAGCGTAACCGCGGTCTGAACAGCGCCTTCACTGTGCGCAAGATCTCCAGCGGCGTTGGCGTTGAGCGTACTTTCCAGACCTACAGCCCGCTGGTTGACAGCCTGGCAGTCAAGCGTCGTGGTGACGTCCGCAAGGCCAAGCTGTACTACCTCCGCGACCTGTCCGGCAAGGCAGCACGCATCAAGGAAAAACTGGTTTAATCCAGCTTTCCCCACGAAAAAAGCAGCCTCGGCTGCTTTTTTCGTTTCTGGGGTTTGGCGTATTGGTATCAGGTGTCGGTTCGTCGTTTCGCGCTCCCACAAGTCAAGCTCGCGAGCACCTGCACCATGACTATCTACCTGGAACAGGGCTGATCCCATGACCGCTGTCGACCATCCGCTGATCGAGCGCTTCATCGAGGCCCTGTGGCTGGAGAAGGGGCTTTCCGCTCACACCCAGTCGGCTTATCGCAGTGACCTGGCGTTGCTCAATGGCTGGCTGCAGGCCCGTGGCGTCGAGTTGCAATCGGTCGGTCGCGAGGTGCTGCTCGATCACCTGGCCTGGCGCATGAATGAAGGTTACAAGGCGCGCTCCACGGCGCGGCTGATTTCCGGCATGCGCGGCTTCTACCGCTTTCTGCTGCGCGAGGGGGTGATCGATACCGACCCCACGCTGCAGGTCGACATGCCGCAACTTGGCCGGCCGCTGCCCAAGTCGCTGTCCGAGGCCGATGTCGAGGCGCTGCTGGCGGCGCCGGATCTGGATGACCCCATCGGCCTGCGTGATCGCGCCATGCTCGAGGTGCTGTACGCCTGTGGGCTGCGGGTCAGTGAGCTGATCGGCCTGACGCTCGAGCAGGTCAATCTGCGTCAGGGCGTGCTGCGGGTATTCGGCAAGGGCAGCAAGGAGCGCCTGGTGCCGATGGGCGAGGAGGCCATCGGCTGGGTCGAGCGCTATTGCCGCGAGGCGCGGCCGGCGCTGCTGGCGGGGCGGCCGGCGGACGTGCTGTTTCCCAGCCTGCGTGGCGAGCAGATGACCCGGCAGACCTTCTGGCACCGTATCAAGCACCAGGCCAGGGTGGCGGGGATCGCCAAGTCGCTGTCGCCGCATACCTTGCGGCATGCCTTCGCCACCCATCTGCTCAACCATGGTGCGGATTTGCGCGTGGTGCAGATGCTGCTCGGCCACAGTGACCTGTCCACCACGCAGATCTACACCCATGTCGCGCGCGCCCGCTTGCAGGCGCTGCATGCGCAGCATCATCCACGTGGCTGAATTGGCCGGCGCCGGTTCACGCTTTGCGTCTGCCGCCCGCAGTCACGGGCCCTGGTTATGGTAGTCTTCGCTCTTCCCTTGTCACCCCGTCGCTCGATAGGAGTAACCATGCGTGTGACCCGCATTTTCGCGGCCATGGCCCTTGGTCTGGTCAGTACTCTCGGCCACGCTGCCGACCCGGATCAGGCGATCCGCAAGAACCTGCTGTCGATCCAGCCGGATCTGCCGATCGAGGCAATCGCCGAAAGCCCGATGCCCGGCGTCTACCAGGTGCAGCTCAAGGGCGGGCGTCAGCTGTATGCCAGCGCCGATGGCCAGTTCGTGATGCAGGGCTACCTGTTCCAGTTCAAGGACGGCCAGGCCGTCAACCTGACCGAGGCTGAGGAAGGCAAAGCCATTGCCAAGCAGATCAACGCCATTCCTGCCAAGGACATGGTGGTGTTCGCACCCAAGGAGCCCAAGACCCACATCACCGTGTTCACCGATACCGACTGCGCTTATTGCCAGAAACTGCACAGCGAAGTGGGTGAGCTGAACAAGCTCGGTGTCGAGGTGCGTTACCTGGCCTTCCCGCGCCAGGGGATGGGCAGCAAGGGCGCCAAGGATCTGGCCAGCGTGTGGTGCTCGAAGGACCGCCAGGCGGCGATGAACAAGGCCAAGGCCCGCGAATCGATTGCCCAGGCTTCCTGCGACAATCCGGTTGCCCAGCAATATCAGCTCGGGCAGATGATCGGCGTCAACGGCACGCCGGCGATCATTCTGGAAAACGGCAAGATGATCCCCGGTTATCAGCCGGCGGCGCAGCTGGCGAAACTGGCCCTGGAAGGCAAGTGATCCGGCTTGATTGACTATCAGACAGCCGCTTCGTAATGTGCGGCTCTTTTCCACGGCCGGCGCCCGCGTCGGCCGTTTTACGCAGTGCAGTTGGGAGTCTAGTGTGAATCCGGTCAAAGTAGGCATCTGTGGGCTGGGTACCGTCGGTGGCGGTACCGTGAATGTGCTCAAGCGCAACGCCGAGGAAATCGCGCGTCGTGCCGGGCGTGGCATCGAGGTGGCGCAGATTGCCACCCGTACACCCAAGCCCCAGTACCAGTCGACCGGCATTACCATGACCGACGATGTCTTCGCGGTAGCCAGCAACCCCGAGATCGATATCGTCGTGGAGCTCATCGGCGGCTACAGCGTCGCCCGTGAGCTGGTGCTCAAGGCCATCGACAACGGCAAGCACGTGGTCACCGCCAACAAGGCGCTGATCGCCGTGCACGGCAACGAGATCTTTGCCCGCGCCCGCGAGAAGGGTGTGATCGTCGCGTTCGAGGCGGCGGTGGCTGGTGGCATTCCGGTGATCAAGGCGATTCGTGAAGGCCTGTCGGCCAACCGTATCAACTGGCTGGCCGGCATCATCAACGGCACGGGTAACTTCATTCTCAGCGAGATGCGCGAGAAGGGTCGCACCTTCGAAGACGTGCTGGCCGAAGCCCAGGCCCTGGGTTACGCCGAAGCCGACCCGACCTTCGACGTCGAAGGCATCGACGCCGCCCACAAGTTGACCATTCTCGCCTCCATCGCCTTCGGCATTCCGCTGCAGTTCGACAAGGCCTACACCGAAGGCATCACCAGGCTGACCACCGCCGACGTCAACTACGCCGAAGCCCTGGGCTACCGCATCAAGCACCTGGGCGTGGCGCGCCGTACCGACGCCGGTATCGAGCTGCGCGTGCACCCGACGCTGATCCCGGCCGACCGCCTGATCGCCAACGTCAACGGCGTGATGAACGCCGTTATGGTCAATGGCGATGCCGCTGGCAGCACGCTGTTCTACGGCGCCGGTGCCGGCATGGAAGCGACCGCTTCGGCCGTGGTGGCCGACCTGGTCGACGTGGTGCGGGCGCTGACCACCGACCCGACCAACCGCGTGCCGCACCTGGCTTTCCAGCCGGATTCGCTGTCCGATCACCCGATTCTGCCGATCACCGACTGTGAAAGCGCCTACTACCTGCGCATTCAGGCCAAGGATCGCCCCGGCGTGCTGGCCCAGGTGGCGAGCATCCTCTCGGAGCGTGGCATCAACATCGAATCGATCATGCAGAAGGAAGTCGAGGAGCAGGACGGCCTGGTGCCGATGATCCTGGTCACCCATCGCGTTGCCGAGCAGCGCATGAACGACGCCATCTCTGCCCTGGAAGCGCTGGCCGACGTCGTCGGCAATGTGGTGCGCATCCGCGTCGAACAACTCAGCTAATTCAGTCGCGCGCCGCGACTCGCTCGCGGCGTGGCGCCCCAAACCGAAGGTTTGCAGACCATGCGCTATATCAGCACCCGCGGCCAGGCACCGGCCCTCAATTTCGAAGACGTCCTGCTGGCTGGCCTGGCCACGGACGGCGGCCTGTACGTGCCGGAAAACCTGCCACGCTTCACCCAGGAAGAGATCGCTTCCTGGGCTGGCCTGCCGTACCACGAGCTGGCGTTCCGGGTAATGCGCCCGTTCGTCACTGGCAGCATTCCGGATGCCGATTTCAAGCGGATTCTCGAAGACACCTACGGCGTGTTCGAGCACTCGGCCGTGGCGCCGCTGCGTCAGCTGAACGGCAACGAGTGGGTGCTCGAGCTGTTCCACGGCCCGACCCTGGCGTTCAAGGATTTCGCCCTGCAGCTGCTCGGTCGCCTGCTCGATTACGTGCTGGCCAAGCGCAACGAGCGCGTGGTGATCATGGGCGCCACCAGCGGCGATACCGGCTCGGCGGCCATCGAAGGCTGCAAGGCCTGCGACAACGTCGATATCTTCATCATGCACCCGCACAACCGTGTGTCCGAGGTGCAACGCCGGCAGATGACCACCATCCTCGGCGACAACATCCACAACATCGCCATCGAGGGCAACTTCGATGACTGCCAGGAGATGGTCAAGGCCAGCTTCGCCGATCAGGGCTTCCTCAAGGGCACGCGCCTGGTTGCGGTCAACTCGATCAACTGGGCGCGGATCATGGCCCAGATCGTCTACTACTTCCATGCCGCCCTGCAGCTGGGCGGGCCGGCGCGTTCGGTGGCCTTCTCGGTGCCGACCGGCAACTTCGGCGACATCTTCGCCGGTTACCTGGCGCGCAACATGGGCCTGCCGGTCAGCCAGCTGATCGTGGCCACCAACCGCAATGACATCCTGCACCGCTTCATGAGCGGCAACCAGTACGCCAAGGGCGACCTGTACCCGACCCTGTCGCCATCGATGGACATCATGGTGTCGTCGAATTTCGAGCGCCTGCTGTTCGACCTGCACGGTCGCAACGGCCCATCGATCGCCGCGCTGATGACCGAATTCCGCCAGACCGGTGGTTTCACCGTCGAAGACGACCGCTGGACCGAGGCCCGCAAGCTGTTCGACTCGCTCGCCGTGAGCGATGAGCAGACCTGCCAGACCATCGCCGAAGTGTACGCAGCTACCGGCGAGCTGCTCGACCCGCATACCGCCATCGGTGTGCGTGCTGGCCGTGAATGCCGTCGCAGCCTGAGCGTGCCGATGGTGGTGCTGGGCACTGCTCACCCGGTCAAGTTCCCGGAGGCCATCGAGAAGTCGGCCGTGAACCTGTCGCCAGCCCTGCCGCCGCACCTGGCCGATCTGTTCGAGCGTGACGAGCGTTGCACCGTGCTGGCCAATGACCTGGCCACCGTGCAGCAATTCGTTGCCGCGCACGGTAATCGCGGCAAGCCGCTGTAAGCGACAGGCTGCGACGCGAAAGGCCGGTCACCGTGAGGTGCCGGCCTTTCTTGTTTTCAGGGGCAGTGTGTCGATGTCTGCTCCATGTTGGGTGCTGAGGCCTGCATTGGTCTGCCTGTGGGGGCGCGCCATGCGCGCGAAATCACGGACATGGACTGGGCGTCCCCGCCCGTTCCCACGGTTAATGCGCTGACGGTCGCTCTTGCTTTCAGCGCGAGGACCTACCGCCGATTGATCGCTGCCACCGGCGCCTGCTGGCACAGGCGCTTGTCCAGTTGCCCGACATACGGGTTGCCCCAGCCCATCACGCAGCCGACCAGCTGGTTGCGCTGGCGCTCCCATGGCTCGGCGGGGTAGGTCTTGTTCCAGGCGTTGAACAGTTGGCGGTTCTGCTTGGAAAGGCGCAGCTGATAGCGGTCGCTCATGTACAGGTAGGTGCGGGCGATCATGCCGCGAATCTGTTGGCGGGGCATGACCTTGCGGGCCTTGAAGTCGACCACCGTGGGGCAGGCGCCATACTGGCTGGGCTTTTGCGGCAGCCAGCCGAAGTCGTAGTTGCTGCGGTCGCCATTGACCTCGCCAATCGCCGGTACCAGGTTGTGCAGGTCAGCCTCGGCGCGGCGGTAAACGCTGTCGTTCTTGCTGCAGTTCTTGCGC
The DNA here is from genome assembly GCF_003253735.1 of Pseudomonas sp. URMO17WK12:I2. Taxonomy (GTDB): domain Bacteria; phylum Pseudomonadota; class Gammaproteobacteria; order Pseudomonadales; family Pseudomonadaceae; genus Aquipseudomonas. Next base: position 190,941 of record NZ_QKYW01000008.1, read on the forward strand.
CCGCCGTGCTGCCAGCACTGGCGTTGATGACCGATCTGCCAGGCCGGGACGATATGCTCCCACTCGATGCGCGCGGCGCGGTTGGCGTTCTTGCGTGGCGTGTAGCCGCAGCTTTTCAGGTCGACGCGGTTGCCCTTGAAGCTGCACCCGCAATAGAACTCCACCGACTGACGCTCGTAGAGCGTCCAGCCGATCTTCTTGGCCTGGCTGAAGCTCTGGGGTGGGGCGGCTTGCAGCGAGGTGCAGAGGGTGAGGCACAGCAGTGCGAGAAGGCTGCGAAACGGCATGCGGCTTTCCTAAAAAGTGGCGCATCATACCGGCTCGTTGCGGTTTGCCAAGGCTGGCCCATTGATGGCGTCTATCTGGACGCCTGCCCGCGTTCCCTGCGACGCAGTTGGCGAACCGTCGGCGCTTTCTCGGCTAGAGTTGCTCGGCTGATCCCTCCTGGCGGGTTTCCAGTCCCAGCAAAATGACTGCCGCCAACCCGTCGATTAAATTACATGTGATGTATTGAGTTGTCACATGTGATGTTCTAGTCTGCGTTTTATGGAAAACAAATCATCTGCGCATTACCAGCGTCTTTTCCGTCAGCGTCTGCGTGAGCAGGGGTTGGTGAAGAAAGAAGTGTGGATTCTGCCCGAGCATGCCCAACGGCTCTCGGCGTTCGAAAGGAAACTGCGCCAGCCCCAGCCGGAGCTGGCTTCAATGGAGGAGGGGGTGAGCATGCCTCAGGTTTGGACTGCACAAACGTTGTTCGATGCGCTGTCGGCGACAGAGCCGTTTGCCGGTGGCCGCGCGGCTATCGAGCTGATCCAGGGTGCCGACGCCAGTCTGCACGTGACCATGACGGAATACGGTGACCTGCCGCTGTTCATCGCCGTGTTCGGTGATCAGATCGTGGTCGAGGCGCTGCTCTGGCCAGCCAGTGATGTGCGTGACCCGGCGGCCTTCAACGAAGAAGTGCTGCGCAGCCACAAGCTGTTCCCGCTGTCCTGCGTAGGGCTGGAAACCCTGCCGGACGGTCAGGCCTGCTACACCATGTTCGGTGCGCTCAGCGCTTCGTCGATCCTGCCCAATGTGGTGCTCGAGATCGAAACGCTGGCGGACAACGTGATCAAGGCTACCGAAGCCTACGAAGATTTCCTCAAGGCCAGTGCATAAGGAGACATGCCCATGAACGTCTGGAGCAAATTGCTGACGGCGCTGCGCGGCGGTGCCAATGAAATGGGGGAGGCGCTGGTCGATGGTCAGGCCTTGCGCATCCTCGATCAGGAAATTCGCGACGCCGATATCGAGCTGCGTAAATCCAAGGAAGCGCTGGCCGAGATCATGGCCAAGCAGAAACTGGCCGCCGAGCGCGCCAGCAAGTCGGCCGCCAAGATCGCCGAGTACGAGCAGTATGCGGTCAAGGCGCTGGAGACCGGCAAGGAAGACCTGGCTGGTGAAGTGGCCGGCAAGATCGCCAACCTGGAAATCGAGCTGAACAGCGAGCGCGAGCAAGCTGACAACTATGCGGCCAGCGTCGCCCAGTTGCGTACTGCGGTCAGCCAGGCTGAAGCCAACATCAAGCGGCTGAAGCAGCAGGTGGATACCGTGAAAGCCACCGAAAGCGTGCAGAAGGCGCAGATGGCCGTCGCCCAGCGCTATGGTGGTTCGCAAGCCAAGCTGCATACCGCCGTCGAGTCGCTGGAGCGTATCAAGCAGCAGCAGGCCGAGCGTGCGGCGAAGATGGAAGCGGCGGCCGAACTGGCGCAGGCTTCCAATCCCGACGAGTCGCTGGACGCCAAGTTGCGCGCTGCCGGTATCGTCGCTGACAAGAGCAGTGCCGACAGCGTGCTGGCGCGCCTCAAGGACAAGGCCAAGCCCTGATCCAAGGGCCGCCTCGATGCGTCATATGGTGGGGCCAGCAGGCTCCGCCATGTTTTTCAGGGATAGGAAATCATGGAAATCTTCCTGCAGATCTCGCTGGCGTTTCCCACGGTCATCTTCAGCTTCCTGCTGTGCCTGGCGGTGGTCTACTGGGTCATCGTCGCGTTCGGCCTGATCGAGGTCGATGCGCTCGACGTCGAGGCCGACTCCGCTCTGGAAGGCCCGGCGGCGGCTCTCCTGTCCAAGCTCAAGCTGCGTGACATCCCGCTGACCCTGGTGCTGACCCTGGTGTTTTTCTTCGCCTGGTTCATCAGTTACTTCGTCGATCTTTGGCTGCTCAGCCTGCTGCCGCTCGAGTGGCTGCGTTATCCGCTGGGCGTGGTAATTGCCGTGCTGGCTCTGATGCTGGCCGTGGCACCGACCCGGCTGCTGTGCGCACCGCTGCGCCCGTTGTTTCTCAAGCTGGAAGTGACCAGCAGCAAAAGCGTGCTCGGGCAGACCGCCGTGGTGCGCAGCGGGCGGGTGACGGCAAACCATGGCGAAGCGCTGCTCGAAGATGGCGGTGCGGGGCTGATCTTGCGGGTCAGGGCTGACGAACAGCAAGGTTTCAAACGCGGCGATCGTGTCGTTTTACTGGAATACCTGGAGGCGCAGCACGCCTACCGGGTGATAACCGAAGAAGAGTTCCGGGGTATCTGAGAACCCGGTCAAAGTCTGCTGCCTACCCTCGCTGTGGCGTGCACAACGGACTCGGAAAGCGCTGTTACAGATTGTAAACTGCGCCTCCTCGCCTGTTCCGCACGCGGGTGCACGCCTGCCTGGCGGCCTCTGGCTGTCAGTGCGGTGGGCCGCTGCACCGCGCAGGGTTGTCACGGACGAGACTTGGACTCAGGTTCTGAGCCGGTTCCATTCGCATCAAAGGAGATTGAGCGCAATGTATAACCTTCCACCGTCGCTGATACCCGTGCTGGTCGGGGTCGGCCTGGTCGTCCTGCTGATCGTCGGCCTGCTGGCCCTGTTCAAGGCCTTCTACATCAAGGTTCCGCAAGGCACCGCGCTGATCGTCAACGACATGTCGTCCACGCCCAAGGTGCATTTCACCGGCGCGCTGGTTTACCCGGTCATCCACCTCAAGGAGTTCATGAAGATCTCCCTGATCACCCTGGAGGTCGACCGCCGGGCCAAGGACGGGCTGATCTGCCGCGACAACATGCGTGCCGACATCACCGTGGCGTTCTACCTGCGCGTCAACGAGACCCAGGAAGACGTGCTCAAGGTGGCCAAGGCCATCGGTGTGGAGCGTGCCTCCGACCGTGCGGCGGTGAACGAGCTGTTCAACGCCAAGTTCTCCGAAGCCCTGAAAACCGTCGGCAAGCAGTTCGACTTCGTCCAGCTGTTCGAGAACCGTCAGGAGTTCCGCGACCGCATCGTCGAGGTGATCGGCAACGACCTCAACGGCTACGTGCTCGAAGACGTGGCCATCGACTACCTGGAACAGACCTCCAAGGCGTCGCTGGACCCGAGCAACATCCTCGATGCCGAGGGTATCCGCAAGATCACCCAGCTGACTGCCGCGCAGAACGTCATCACCAATGACCTGGAGCGCAACGAAGAGCTGGCGATCAAGAAGAAGAACGTCGAAACCCGCGAGGCGACATTGGCCCTCGAGCGTCAGCAGGCCGATGCCGAAGCACGCCAGAAGCGCGAGATCGAGACCATCCAGGCGCGTGAGCAGGCCGAGACCCTCAAGGTCAAGGAAGAAGAGCGCCTGAAGGCCGAGCAGGCCCGCATCCAGACTCAACAGGAGCTGGATATTCGCGCCGAGAATCATCAGCGCGAAGTGGAAGTGGCCCAGCAGAACCGCCAGCGTGCCGTGGTCATCGAGGTGGAGAAAGTCACCCGCGCCAAGGATCTGGAAGTTGTGGCCCGCGAGCGCGAAGTCGAGCTGCAGCGCATCGAGAAGGAAAAGGCGCTGGAAGAAGAGCGCAAGAACATCGCCAGCGTGGTGCGCGAGCGCGTCGCGGTGGAGAAGACCGTGGCCCAGGAAGAAGAGCGCATCAAGGAAGTCCGTGAGATCTCCGAAGCCGAGCGCATGAAGCAGGTCACCGTGCTCAATGCCCAGGCCGAAGCCGAGCAGGAGCTGGTGCGCCAGGTCAAGCAGGCCGAAGCCGACGAAACCCGGTCCAAGCACAAGGCGGTGGAAATCAACAACCTCGCCCAGGCCGAACTGGAAGCCGCGGCCAAGAGCGCCGAGGCCAAGAAGAAGCTGGCCGAAGGTATCGAAGCCGAGCGCGCTGCGCCCGGCCTGGCCGATGCGCGGGTACGTGAAGTCACCGCCGCGGCCAAGGAGAAGGAAGGCCTCGCCGAGGCGCGCGTGCAGGCCGAGCGGCTGATCGCCGAAGCCAAGGGCGAGCAGGAGAAGGGCCTGGCCCAGGCGCGTGTCACCGAAGCGCAGGCAGCCGCCAAGGAGAAGGACGGCCTGGCCGATGCCAAGGTGCTGGAAGAGAAACTCGGCGCCCAGGCGCGCGGCGAAGAGCAACTCGGCGCGGCCAAGGCCAAGGCCACCCAGGACCTGGGTATGGCCGAGGCGCAGGTGCTGCTGGAACGTCTGAACGCCGAGGCCGAAGGCCTGGGCAAGAAGTTCGGCGCCCTGGATGCGCTCAGCGACAACGCGCGCCAGCACGAAGAGTTCCGCATGCAGTTGGAGAAGAGCTTCGAGGAGGCCATGGCCGCCATCGCCGCCAACAAGGAAATCGCCAAGGATCAGGCCGAGGTGCTGGCCACCGCGCTGGCCAAGGCGAAGATCGAGATCGTCGGCGGCGAAGGCGACTTCTTCAACTCGTTCGCCAAGTCCCTTTCCGTGGGCAAGGCCATCGAGGGCGTGGTCGGCAAGAGCCCGGTGGTGCAGGACGTGCTCGCGCGTCTGCTGCAGGGCCGCGCCGCCGAAGCCAAGCCGGCTGCGGTGAGCGACAGCGACGCGGTGTAAGCGACGGTGCCAGGCGCCAGCCGCTCCGGCTGGCGCCTGTTCCGCGATTCGGTGCGGGCCGCGCCCGCGCGTTCAGGCCATAAGGCCTGCCTCAACTACAAGGAAAGTGGCATGTCGCAATCTAGAGATCACCTGGAAATGACCTTCCGCAGCATCCAGTGCTTTGCCGATGACGGCCGCCTGGACGCCGCCGAGCTGGGCTCGCTGCTGGACATCGCCGAGCGCGATGGCGTGATCGATGACGACGAGATCCGCGTGCTGACACGCATCATCGCCCGCATCAAGCCCGATGAGCTCGACCCCGCGATGCGCGAGAAGCTCGCCGAGATCGCCCGCAAGATCGGTGCCTGAGCACCGCCTCATTCGTGTCGGCCCCGTGCATGACGGGGCCTTGCTTGCAGACCGCGCAGATTCAGGAAGACCATGATGTCGGACGCCCAGGCCGAAAACACCCAGCAGGATATTCTCGACAAGGCCGTAGCCGAAGGCGGCGCCTATGAGGTGCTGCACAAGCGCCTGCAGGAGCAGGGTTTGCGCCTGCGGCGCAGCACCGAAGCGCTCAACGAGCAGCGCTTGCAGGAGTTCGGCAGCAGCCAGATGGAAGTCATTGGCCGGGTGCGCATCCGTACCGAGAACAACTGCATCGCCCGCGACATCGTGCAGGTCGGTGACTGGTTGCTGTTTGGCTACAACGTGTTCCTGGGCCTGAAGAAGGAAACCGCGGTCGCCGACGTGTTCTCCCTCTATCGCCTGGTCGAAGGCAGTGAGGGCTTTGAAGCCGAATCGATCCCGCTGGATGGCACCTTCCTGAGCCAGAGCGGCTTCGTCAACGACTTCAACGAGCTGTACACCTACTACAAGAACACCCGCCTGCTGCAACTGGCGATCCGCGACGGCAAGCTGTTGGCCAGCTTCCAGATCGGCGAACGGATCACCGACATCCGCGTGTTCCGCTGGTCGCTGTCGCTCGACGGCAAACAGGTGGATTACATCGACAACCGCGGCGAGCGCGATATCGCGCTGCCCGCACCCTTCGATTTCGAGTGGCAGAAGACCACCCGTGAAATGACGGTCAATGGCCGCCATCCGCACCTGAACATCCTCGACACGGTGTTCGTCGAGACGGTTGGCGGCGACCTGACCATCAAGGTCGAGAACAACACCGAGAGCGGCCAGGGCATCTACCGCGAAGAGGTGATGGACAAGACCCAGTCGCTGGACGATGCACAGATCGAATACGCCGCCCTGGGCAGCCTGATCCTGCTCAAGGTGCTGCCCTACCGTGAAGAGCAATGGCGCTACCTGGTGTTCAACCGCCTGACCCGCAAGGTCGAGCGCATCGATGCCATCGGCCTGGCCTGCGTACAGTTGCCCGAAGACCACGGCATCATCTTCCCCGGTGGTTACTACCTGCAGAATGGCGAGCACAAGACCTTCGAGCAATCGATGGCCGGCATGCGCTTCAAGCGCTCGGTGCGTTCGCCCAACGGCGAGGACGTGCAGTACATCTTCTACCACCCGGGCGAAGGCCGGGCGGTGTTGCTGACCTACAACATGGTCACCCGCCAGCTGCAGAACCCGATCTTCGGCCACGGCTATGCGCGCCTGGAAGATGGCCGCATGGTGATCTTCTCCGCCGAGGGCGATGAGCCGACGCGCATCCACCCCATGCAGGTCTGGCAGACGCCGTTCGAGAGCGAGGAATACGCCGCCCGCCAACCGGCGCGTAGCGGCTTCTTCGGGCGCATCGGCAATGCCGAACTGGTGCGCGGGGTGTCCGACCTGTTCAACCTCAGCCGCGAGATCGACAGCCGTGAAGTGTCGGTGGCGCGCTACAGCCTGTTGTGCCAGAACACCCGCCGGCTGTTCGATATCTACCACTGGCTGAGCGACCCGCAATGCGCCGAGCTGGCGCCGCTGCTGCGCGAGATCGCCGCCACCGGCGAGCTGGTGCTCGACGAGTTCGAGAAGGTCGAGAGCATTCGCCAGCAGTCCGCCGCAGCCATGGCCGAGGCCGAAAGCCGGCAGAAGGTGCTGCTCGAAAGCGTGCGTTCGGATACCTGGGACAAGGTCGAGCAATACGTCGACGCGCTCAATGCGATCACCGCCCAGCGTGGCCAGCTGCTGACCATCCGCGACTATCGCTACATCGACGTGGCGCGCATCGACGCCATGGAAACCGCGCTGCTCGAGGCCCGCGACCAGACCGCCGCGGCCACCTCGCGCTTTCTCGCCGGCGACGCCGCGCTGCAGCCCTATCACCACAACCTGCAACTGCTCGACGAGCAGGCGCAGAAGGCCGAGAGCGTCGCGCAACTGGCCGAGCCGCTGGCCAGCCTCAACGAGATGGCCGGCAACCTGGACATGCTGTCCGGCCTCATGGCCTCGCTGCAGATCGACGACGCCACCGAGCGCACGCGCATCGTCGACGCCATTTCCGAGGTGTACGCCAAGCTCAACCAGGCCAAGGCGCGCGCCGAGCAGCGCCGCAAGGGCCTGGGGTCGGCGGAAACCGTGGCGCAGTTCGGCGCCCAGTTCAAGCTGTTCAGCCAGAGCATCACCAATGCCCTGGCGCTGGCCCAGGATCCCGAGCGCTGCGACGAGCAGTTGTCGCGGCTGTTGGTACAGCTCGAGGAGCTGGAGAGCCAGTTCGGCGATCACGAGCAGTTTCTCGGCGACATCCTGGCCAAGCGCGAGGAGTTGCTGGAAACCTTCGAGGCGCACAAGCAGAGCCTGCTCGACGAACGCCAGCGCAAGGCCCAGGGCCTGCTCGACGCCGCGCGGCGGATTCTCGACAGCCTTGGTCGACGCACCGCCAAGCTCACCGAGGCTCAGGAGCTCAACGCCTTCTTCGCCGCCGACCCGCTGATTCTCAAGCTGCGTGAGCTGGCCGAGCGCCTGCGCGAGCTCAAGGACAGCGTCAAGGCCGATGACGTCGAGGCGCGCCTCAAGGCCGCTCGCGACCAGGCCGTGCGTGCGCTGCGCGACAAGAGCGAACTGTTCGAAGCCGGTGGCGACGTCATCAAGCTGGGGCCGCGCCACCGTTTTGCGGTCAACACCCAGGAACTCGACCTGACCCTGTTGCCGCGTGGCGACGGCTTGTTCCTGCACCTTACCGGCACCGATTTCCTCGAGCCGCTGCACGATGCCCAGCTCGAGGGCCTGCGCGATTACTGGCAGGTGAGCCTGGAGTCCGAATCGGCCGCGCTGTATCGCGGCGAATACCTGGCCGGCCTGGTGCTCGACGCGGCGCTACGCGCTACCGATGGCCTGAGCCTGGATCAGCTCAAGGCGCACATGAGCCAGCCGGATGAGCTGATCAAGCGTATTCGCGAGTTCGCCGCGCCGCGTTACAAGGAAGGCTATCAGAAGGGCATCCACGACCAGGACGCCATGGCCATCCTGCTGCGCCTGCTGGCGCTGCGCGACGCGGCTGGTCTGCTCACCTATTCACCGCGAGCGCGCGGTTTCGCACTGTTCTTCTGGAGCCGCTGGCGCGAAGACGTGGACGCCGTGCACTGGCCGGAGCGGGCGCGTACCTGCGCCAACATCCGCCAGCTGTTCGGTCGTGACGAGGGCATCCGCCAACTGCAGAGCGAAGTGCTCAAGGCGCTGCAGAGCTTTCTGGCCCGCCACCCGATGCCATTCGAGACGGCCCTGCAGCGGGAAGCCGCCGAGTATCTGGTCGAGGAGCTGGCCGCCCAGCGCATCGAGTTCGTGGTCAGCAAGTACGCCCGCGAGCTGTTCGATGGCCTGCGTCAGCAACTCGAGGCTGCCCATATGTGGGACGGCTACCTGCAGGCCCAGGAGCGCTTGCGTGGGCGCCCGGAGCAGCGCTGGGCGCTGGCCGAGAACTGGTTGCAGGCCTATTGCGCGCAGCAGGACCGGGAGCATCTGCAGGCATACGTTGCCGAGGCCGTGGCCCTTGGGCTGATCGACAGCGACGTGCCGCTGCGGATTACCGAGGCGGACCTGCAGGTGCGCGTCGAGGGGCTGCTCGGCGATCACCCGCGCATTCAGGACGGTACCCTGAATTTTGCCCTGCACGATTTCTTCCAGCGCCTGCGCCACCACCGCGAAACCTTCCTGCCCGAGTTGCAGCGCTACCAGAGCCTGCGCCAGGAGGTGGTCAACCGCGAGCGTACGGCGCTGCGCCTGAGCGAGTTCAAGCCGCGGCCGCTGTCGTCGTTCGTGCGCAACAAGCTGATCAACGACGTGTACCTGGGCTTTATCGGCGACAACCTGGCCAAGCAGATGGGCACCGCCGGCGAGAACAAACGCACCGACCTGATGGGCCTGCTGATGCTCATCTCGCCGCCCGGCTACGGCAAGACCACGCTGATGGAGTATGTGGCCCATCGCCTGGGCCTGATCTTCATGAAGATCAACGGCCCGGCCCTCGGCCACGAGGTGCGCTCCATCGACCCGGCCCAGGCGCCGGACGCCACCTCGCGCCAGGAACTGGAAAAGCTCAACCTGGCGCTGGAAATGGGCAACAACGTGATGCTCTATGTCGACGACATCCAGCATACCCACCCGGAATTTCTGCAGAAATTCATCTCGCTGTGCGACGGCACGCGGCGCATCGAGGGCGTGTGGAAGGGCCACACCAAGACCTACGACATGCGTGGCAAGAAGTTCTGCGTGGTGATGAGCGGCAACCCGTACACCGAGTCCGGCGATGTGTTCAAGATCCCCGACATGCTCGCCAACCGTGCCGACATCTACAACCTGGGCGATACCCTGGGCGGCATGCAGGAAGCCTTCGCGCTGTCCTACATCGAGAACAGCCTGACCTCCAACCCGGTGCTGGCGCCGCTGGCCACCCGCGAGATGGCCGACGTTTACCGTTTCGTCGCCAAGGCCGAGGGCAAGCCGTTCTCCGCCAACGAGCTGTCGCACAGCTACAGCGGCGCCGAGATCAACGAGATCGTCGCCACCCTGCAGCGCCTGATGCAGGTGCGCGACGTGGTCGGCCGGGTCAACCAGCAATACATCGTCAGTGCCGCCCAGGCCGACAGCTATCGTACCGAGCCACCGTTCAAGCTGCAGGGCAGCTACCGCAACATGAACAAGATGGCCGAGAAGATCAGCTCGGTAATGAACGACGCCGAGCTGCTGCAACTGATCGCCGACCACTACCAGGGCGAGTCGCAGCTACTCACCACCGGCGCCGAGGAAAACCTGCTCAAGCTCGCCGAGCTGCGTGGCAACCAGACGCCCGAGCAGCTCGAGCGCTGGACGCAGATCAAGCGCGACTTCATGCGCAACAAGGCCATGGGCGGCAGCGACTCGGACATCGGCGCCCGCGTGGTGGCCCAGCTCAATGACCTGGTCGAGGGCGTGCGCGGCCTGGCTCGCAGCGAGCCGGCAGCACCAGCGCCTGCTGCCGTGCCCTGGCAGGAGCTGCTGGCCGGCCTGGAGCGCCTGCGCGAAGTGCAGCCGAAGGTGGAGGTCGCCGTGCAGGCGCAGCCGCAACCTGGCGTGCAGGCGCTGCTCGAACGGCTTGCCGATGGCCTGCAGGATGGCGTGGTGCCGCTGATCAATGCCATGGACAAGAAGATCGACATCGACCTGGGTACCCACAAGCGCATGGGCGACATGGCCCAGCAACTGCGGGAGATCGCCCGGATGATGGGGCAGGGTGGCGAGACGCCGTGACGCTCTGGCTGTTACCGCGCCTGAAGCTGCTGTTCGGCATCGCCGCGGTGATGGTCGTGCTGCAGCTGATCAACAGCCTGGAGGGCTACAGCCTCAATCGTTTCGGGCTGATTCCGCGCGAGGTGCAGGCACTGCCAGGCATCCTGCTGGCGCCCTGGTTGCACGGCAGCTGGCTGCATCTGTTCGGGAACCTCAGCGGTTTCATGGTGCTGGGCGCCCTGGCGCTGCTGGAGTCGCGCGGCGAGTTCATCCGCGCCAGCCTGTTCATCATCGTTGCCAGTGGTGTGTTGGTCTGGCTGTTCGGCCGTCCGGGCATTCATGTCGGTTCCAGCGGTTGGCTGTTCGGCTTGTGGGGCCTGTTGCTGGGGCGCGCCTGGTTTCGCCGCAGCTTTGCCGACCTGCTGTTGGCGGCCCTGGCTCTGCTGTTGTATGGCGGCTTCTTCTACGGGTTGCTGCCCCAGCAGGGCGTGTCGTTCGAATATCACCTGGCCGGCGCGCTGTGCGGCGGCCTGTATGCCTCATGGCAACGCGGTGGCCAGAAACGCCGCAGCCGAAAACGGACTCGACAGGGTTAAGAATGGATTTCAATCGCCTCGACCAACACCTGCGTGACAGCCTCGCCGACCTCAAGCTCGGCAATGACGAGCGCGACGAACTGCGTGAGCTGGGCAGCGACCTGGCGCCCGATCAGGTGCGCTATATGCGCAACCGCGCCTTCGACCTGGTGCGCGAACTGGTCGGCAACCCGGACAATGCCGTGCCGGCCCTGAAGTGGCTGGAACAGGTGATCAAGACCCTGGAGGTACGCTGCTCACCGCTGCGCGGCCAGAGCAGTGCGCACTTCAGCCCCGGTGAAAGCTGCCGCCAGCGCATCCGCGACCTGTGCCGCCAGGCCCGGGAATCGGTGGATGTGTGCGTGTACACCATTTCCGATGACCAGCTCAGCGACGAGCTGATCGCCGTGCACCGCCGCGGCCTTGCCGTGCGCATCATCAGCGACAACGAGAAACGCTTCGATGCCGGCAGTGACATCCAGCAGCTGATCGATTCGGGCGTGCCGCTGCGCATCGACAACAGTCCGTTTCACATGCACCACAAGTTCGCGCTGTTCGATGGTCGCCTGCTGCTCAATGGCAGCTTCAACTGGACGCGCAGCGCCAGCACCAGCAACGAGGAGAATCTGCTGGTGACCGACGATCCTCATCTGGTTGCCGAATACCGCCGCGAGTTCGAGATGCTCTGGGAGCGCTACCGCCCGAGCTAAGAGCCTGTTCACGATCTGCTGCGCGTCGGCGCTCCTGCGTTAAAAACAAGCTCGGAATGCTCATTTACCACTTGTAAACTCCGCTTCCTCGCTTGTTTTTGCCTTGGATCGCTCTAGCTCGCGAAATCGTGAGCAGGCTCTGATCGTTCAGCGGCGCAGGGCCGGCAGCACCGCCAGCAGGCCGGCGGGTAGCTGGCGGCGCAGCGCGTTGCTCATGGCCTCCCGGCGTTTCTGGTAGAACAGCCCGAGGCCCATCACGCCGAGGCCGATCAGGCTGACCACCACCGGGAACAGCAGCGAGTCCTCGAACACGTCGTGGGCCAGGTAGCCGAGATAACCGGCCACGCCCAGGGCGCCGAAGACCATGAACAGTGGCCGGCGCAGCAGTACGGCGAGGCCGATCAGGCCCAGGTTGATCAGGCAGTACAGCAGCTTGCCGAACTCGCTGCCGCTGTCCATCAGGCTCAGGCCGCCCCAGAAGGCGGTCAGCCCGGCCAGATAACCCCAGAAGGCGAAATCCTGTTTGCTGCGCCCATCCACCAGCAGGCTGGCAAGCAGGATCAGCAGGCCGAACCACAGCGATACGTCGCGACGCTGCTCCCAGCTGAAATATTCACCATGCAGCAGTTCGCTCAGGTCCATCGACATGAACCACAGCGCCACGGCGATCGGCATGACGATGAACGGGAAGGGCAACAGGCGCAGTACCAGCAGGCCGACCAGCACGGTCGCCACTTCCATCACCAGCCAGCCGCCCTGTACGTAGCGGTAGTAGTCGACGTAGTCCGACTGGGCGTCGCCCATGGGCCAGGTGCCGAACAGCCGTTGCCCGGCGAACACTACCAGTGGCGTGAGGCTCACTGCCACGGCGCCCAGCAGGCCGCCGGGAATCGGCTGGCCGCGGCGCCACAGGCTGCGTCCGCCGAGCAGGAACAGCAGCAGGTAGGCCGAACTGATCACCAGCAGCGCCGCGTCGCCGATGCTCATCCAGGCCTCGGTCATCAGCCAGCCCATGGCGCCCATGATCAGCAGCGCGCCGAAGTAATAGGCGATGTGCGAGAGCTGGAAGCTGGGGCGTTCGCTGGGCGTCTGGCGCAGAAAATCCAGCAGCGCCTGATCCTGGCCCGGCTGCAGAACGCCGGCCTGTACGGCACGCTGCAGGTCGCTGTTGTCGATCTTGAGTGTCATGAACGAATCCCTGTTATGGCAGCGCCCTGTCGGGCATTGCCATGACAGGGCGCTGGATGATCAAGCGGGGCGGTGGGCCAGGCGCAGCGCCTGGCGATTGTCGAGCAGCAACGGCGGCTCTCAGGGTTTGCGCGGCACCGGTGTGAGCAGCTCGTCCGGCGGCATTTCGCACTGGATCTTGCGGCCGATCAATTCCTCGATCGGCGGCAGGGCGAAGGCATCGTCTTCACCGGCAAAGCTGATCGAGGTGCCGCTGGCGCCCGCGCGCCCGGTACGGCCGATGCGGTGCACGTAGTCGTCCGGGTCTTCCGGCAGGGTGAAGTTGATCACATGGCTGATGCCGTCGACATGGATGCCGCGGCCGGCCACGTCGGTGGCGACCATGACGCGGATCTTGCCTTCGCGAAAGCCTTCCAGGGCGCGGATGCGTTTGTGCTGGGGAATATCACCCGACATCTGCACCGCGCTGATGCCGTCGCGGGTCAGGCGCTCTTCGATGCGCCGCACCTCGTCCTTGCGGTTGGCGAAGACCATCACCCGGGTCCAGTCGTTCTGGGTGATCAGGTTGTAGAGCAGCTTGTATTTGTCTGCCGAGGCCACGGCATAGACGTGCTGTTCGACCGTGTCGCTGGCGACGTTCTCCGGTTCGATCTCGACGATGGCCGGGTCGGTGGTCCATTGCTTGGCCAGGTTCATCACGTCTTCGGTGAAGGTGGCCGAGAACAGCAGGGTCTGGCGCTCGCCCTTCATCGGGGTCTGGCGGATGATCTGCCGGACCTGGGGGATGAAGCCCATGTCGAGCATGCGGTCGGCTTCGTCGAGCACCATCACCTCGACCATGTCCAGGTGCACTTCGCCGCGCTGGTTGAAGTCCAGCAGGCGGCCCGGGGTGGCGACCAGAATGTCGCAGAAGCGCGATTCCAGCTGCTTGAGCTGCTTGTCGAAGTCCATGCCGCCGACGAAGCTCATCACGTTGAGGTCGCTGTACTTGGTCAGCTCCTGCGCGTCCTTGGCGATCTGCACCACCAGCTCGCGGGTTGGCGCGATGATCAGCGCGCGTGGCTCGCCCATGTAGCGGTCTTTGGGCGGCGGGGTCTGTTGCAGCTGGGTGATGATCGAGATCAGGAACGCGGCGGTCTTGCCGGTGCCGGTCTGCGCACGGCCGATGGCGTCCCGGCCCTTGAGGGTGTAGCCCAGTACGCCGGCCTGGATCGGCGTGCAGTAGGGGAAGCCCAGGTCATGGATGGCGTGCATCAGTTGCGGCGACAGTTTGAAGTCGTGGAAGCGAGTCTTGCCGGGGGCAGGCTCGACCTTGAAATCCTCGAGCTTCCAGGTATCGACCGGCTTGGGCGCGCGCTCGCGGCGCGGCCTGGCGGGTTTGCTCGGCGGCTTCTGCTCAGCGCTGGCGGCTTCTTTGGGCGGGCGCGGTTGGCGCTCCTCATGGGGAGCGGCGGCGCGAGGGGAAGCGGCTTCGAGGGTCGGGGAGACTGAGCTGTGTGGCTCATTTTCGGTTTTGCCGAATATTTTTTTGAGTGCTTTGAGCACGGTCATCTCGTCGATTGATTAAGGAATGAACACTAGGTCTGTTGTCCGGCCAGTGTAAAGCAAGACGCGGGCAGGGCGAAGTACCCTGCCAATGCGCTCATGGGCGGGCGTCAATCAGTGTGTCGGCAGGCTGGCGAGCAGCAGGCGCTGGACGTTGCCGCCCATGATCGCGGCGATGTCGTCGCGGCTGAAGCCGGCGCCGAGCAGACCTTCGGTCAGTTGCGCCAGACCGGTGACGTCGAAGGGGGCGTGGATGGTGCCGTTGAAGTCCGAGCCCAGGGCCACGTGCTCGACGCCCACCAGGTCAGCGGTGTAGCGAATCGCCTTGACGATCGCCGTCACCGAGGTGGCGCACACGGCGGTGTCCCAGTAACCGATGCCGATCACCCCGCCGGTCGCGGCAATGGCGCGGATATGCCGGTCGCTGAGGTTGCGGGTGCCCGGGCAGGTGCCTTCGACACCGCCGTGGGATACCAGCAGCGGGCGCGTGGCCATGGCCAGCACATCGTCCATCAGCGGGCGCGAGGCGTGGGCCAGGTCGATCAGCATGGACTTTTCCTCGAGCCGCGCGATGACCTGCCGCCCGAATGGCGTCAACCCACCCTTGTGCAGGCCATGGGCCGAGCCGCCGACCTCGTTGTCGAAGAAGTGGGTCAGCCCGGCCATGCGAAAGCCGGCGTCGTAGAGGCGATCGAGGTTTTCCAGCTGGCCCTCCAGCGGATGTAGACCTTCGCTAGCCAGCAGCGTGGCGACCCGCCGCGGATCCTGATTCCAGGCCTGCAGAAAATCGACCAGATCCTTGCGCGTTCTGATCTGTATCAGCCGACCTTCGCTACCAGCAGCCGCTTCGTGAAGTTTCCCGGCCTGGTACAGGGCGCGCTGCAGCAGGCTGTTCCAGGTCGCCCGTGGCCAGCGCTGGGCCATGGCGAGCAGGGTGATGGTGTCGCTGTCGGCGCCGTTGCTTTCGTAGTTCAGGCCGCGCGGCGATTTGGTGACCGTGGAAAACACCTGCAGTCCAACGCGCCCGTCGAGTAGACGCGGCAGGTCCGAGTGGCCGTAGCTGTAGCGTTTGAGCAGGTCGCGCTCCCAGAGCAGGGCGTCGTCGTGCAGGTCGGCGATGAACAGCGTGTCGTGCAGACGCGTGGCGCTCTGGCTGGCCGGGTAGGGTGCCGGTGATTCGACGCTGTTCATGCGCCGGTCGAGCACGCTGGGTAACGTGAAGAACACGGCGGCAGCAAGGCCCAAGGCAATCGGGACGATGAGCAGGCGCTTGCGCATGGGGCTTTCCAGGGGAGAAGGTGGTCGTCAGCTTGCCAGGCGCTGACGGCAGTTCAATGACAGAGCCGATTGCGGCCGCTGTTCTTGGCCCGATAAAGGGCCTTGTCGGCGCGTGCGATCAGACCGGCGAGACCATCGCGGGCATTCATCTGGGCCAGGCCCAGGGAGATGGTCACGCCCGGCTGGGCACCCAGTGGTGAATAGAAGGAGCCGATCCGCTCCAGGCTCTCACGCAGGCGCTCGGCCACTTCGGCGGCCTGCTGCAACGCCAGTTCGGGCAAGAGCACCACGAATTCCTCACCGCCGTAGCGCACCAGACTGTCGCGGGTTCGCAGTTGGCGACGCAACGTATGGGCCACCAGGCACAGCGCATAGTCACCGGCCAGGTGGCCGTGCTGATCGTTGTAATCCTTGAAGTGGTCGACGTCGAGCATCAGCAGGCACAGCGGCTGCTTGTCGATCAGGCAGCGCGCACGCTCGCGCTCGAACACATGCTCCAGCCAGCGGCGGTTGAAGGCGCCGGTGAGCTTGTCGACATTGGCGTTCTGTTCGCTGTTGATCAGTTGCCGGTTGCCCTGGCGCACGCGATCACAGAGCACCTTGAGCAGGTTGTGCATCATCTGCGGCGATTGCTGGAACAGCGAACTGAGCGCGTCGCGATGCAGGCGCAGCACGCAGCTGGGTTCGGTGGCCACCACGTAAGCGCTGGGGTGCTCGTTGTCGAGGAAGCTGATCTCTCCCGCACAGTCGCCCGGACCCAGGGTGGTCACCGGCTGGTTGTCGAGGGAGCCCAGGTACACCTTGAGGCTGCCAGTGACCACTATATAAAGGTACTGGTTGCGGTCGAACGGCGAGAGCAGCACTTCGGCTGCGTCCAGCTCGCAAGGGCGAAAGGCATCGAGCAGCCGGTTGAGGCTACCGAGCGCAACCTTGTCGAACAGGCGCAGTTGGCGAATTTGCTGCAGGTCGGTTTGCCAGTGGGCCACCTTCATGGCATCAGCATCCTTGCTTGAACACGCGTAACGATAGGCATCGCCAACGCTCCCATGGGTCGATGACGGCGTTCGTGGTCAACGAACGGTCTCATTCGGGTGACAGTATCGCCCGCCAGTCAGGCTGACAATCGTCTTGCGTCGTGCCGACGACCGGCGGCGCGGGGACTGTGAATAGCGTCACAGGCGCGCCGCCAAAACCCGCGTTACAGACGGGCCGCGAGCCAGGTACCGATATCCCGTATCTCTTCTGGTAACACCTCATGGGCCATCGGGTACTCCTGCCAGGCCACGCTGACGCCGCGCTGCTGCAGCCAGTCGTGAGCGCTGCGGCCCATCCCGGGCAGTACCACGCCATCCTGTTTGCCGTGCAGGCAATAGACCGGTATGGCGCGCTGGGTGTCGCTCAACTGCAGCTCGTCTGCAAAGCTGGGCGCATAGGTCGACAGGGCCAGCACGCCGCCCAGTGCTCCCTGCCAGCGCAGGAAGGCGGTATGCAGCACCACCGCGCCGCCCTGGGAAAAACCGGCCAGGAAGATGCGTTGCGGGTCGATGCCGTCGCCCTGCTGCGCTTCGATCAGGGCGATGACCTGCTCGGCGGACTGCTCGAGCTGCTGACGATCGATCGCCCGGGCCGGGCTCATGGCCAGGATGTCGTACCAGCTGGGCATCGCGTAGCCGCCGTTGATGGTTACCGGGCGGGTGGGCGCCTGGGGCAGGACGAAGCGCGTGCTGCGCAACGACTGCTGCAGCGCCTGGGCGACCGGCTGGAAATCGAAGCGGTCTGCACCCAGGCCGTGCAGCCAGATGACGCACGAATCGGTGGGAAGTGGGGGCTGCAGTAGCAATGTGGTATCCATGTGTTGCTCCAATGTGGGGCCTGTGCGTTATTTTGGTGCGCGACTGTTTTCCGTCACTGTACTGATCCATGAACTAGATGTCGCAAGATTACAACTTTGCCCCCTTGACCCGCCTATCTCGCGGCTAAAAACGTGGTGTGGTATGGCCTTTGCTATAGAGCAATGGACTGATGTCGCCGGCCTGGCGTGGTAACACCACTCCAAGCCGCGGAGCAGACGGGAAAGCCGATTTGATGGGGTTTCCAAAAGGTTCGCCGGGCGCTGCATGCCCGTCGATGTGCAAATTCGCGATCCGTCTCGGGCCTGTTCACCAACGGGCTGGTGCAAGCGTCGATGACCTGCTCTCGAATAGGTCACGGTACTGGCACCGAGGCCTGGTCACCGGTCTACACTGTTGCTGCCAATAGTGACGACATGCCCCAAAAGGGTACGGCGATCTGGCTGAGACTCCAACACAACAAAAGCAACCGGAGAATGTTCAATGAAGATGGTTAAAACCACCCTGGCGATGTTGACCGCCGCCGCCGTTCTGGGCGCTGCAGGCATGGCTCACGCCGGTGCCACCCTGGACGCCGTGAAGAAGAAGGGCTTTGTACAGTGTGGCGTCAGTGACGGCTTGCCGGGTTTCTCGGTGCCGGATGCCAAGGGCAACTACCAGGGCATCGACGTCGATATCTGCCGCGGTGTGGCCGCAGCAGTGCTGGGCGATGCCAGCAAAGTCAAATACAGCCCGCTGACCGCCAAGGAGCGTTTCACCGCCATTCAGTCCGGTGAAGTCGACGTGCTGTCGCGCAACACCACCTGGACCAGCTCCCGCGACGGCGGCATGGGCCTGGTGTTCACCGGCGTGACCTACTACGACGGCATCGGCTTCCTGGTCAACAAGAAGCTGGGCGTTGCCAGCGCCAAGGAACTCGATGGCGCGACCATCTGTATCCAGGCAGGCACCACCACCGAGCTGAACGTCTCCGACTACTTCCGCTCCAACGGCCTCAAGTACACCCCGATCACCTTCGACACCTCCGACGAAAGCGCCAAGTCGCTGGAAGCCGGCCGTTGCGACGTGCTGACCTCCGACCAGTCGCAGCTGTACGCACAGCGCATCAAGCTGGGCGCACCGGATGACTGGGTAGTGCTGCCGGAAGTGATCTCCAAGGAGCCGCTGGGCCCGCTGGTTCGTCGTGGCGACGAAGACTGGATGGCTATCGTCAAGTGGACCCTGTTCGCCATGCTCAACGCCGAAGAGCTGGGTGTCGACTCCAAGAACGTCGAAGCCCTGGCCAAGGAAACCAAGAACCCGGACGTAGCCCGTATGCTGGGTGCTGACGGTGAGTACGGTAAAGACCTGAAGCTGCCGAAAGACTGGGTCGTCCAGATCGTCAAGCAGGTCGGTAACTACGGCGAAGTGTTCGAGCGCAACATCGGCAAAGGCAGCGAGCTGAAAATCGAGCGTGGCCTCAACGCTCTGTGGAACAAAGGCGGTCTGCACTACGCACCTCCAGTGCGTTGATTGACCTGTCGCCCGGCAGTGCACTGCCGGGCGATTTTCGTTCCGTTATACCTGGGGCATTCCCATGCAGAAAAACATCGGCGCACCGCAGGGGTTCTCCCTTAGCGATCCACGTGTGCGCGCCTGGCTATTCCAGATCATTACCGTTGTGGCCGTGGTCGCAATGGGCTGGTTCCTGTTCAGCAATACGCAGACCAACCTGCAACACCGGGGCATCACCTCGGGCTTCGACTTCCTCGAGCGCAGTGCCGGCTTCGGCATCGCCCAGCACCTGATCAGCTACACCGAAGCGGACAGCTATGCCCGCGTCTTCGTGATCGGCCTGCTCAATACTCTGCTGGTGTCGTTCATCGGCATCGTGCTGGCTACCTTCCTCGGCTTCGTCATCGGTGTCGCGCGCCTGTCGCCGAACTGGATGATCAGCAAGCTGGCCACCGTGTACATCGAGATCTTCCGCAACATCCCGCCGTTGCTGCAGATTCTCTTCTGGTACTTCGCCGTGTTGCTGCCGCTGCCCGGGCCGCGTGCCAGCATCAGCGTCGGCGACAGCTTCTTCCTCAGCAACCGTGGCCTGAACATGCCGGCTGCCGAGGCGACCGGCGGATTCTGGCCGTTCGTGGTCGGCCTGGTCATTACCCTGGTGGCCATCGTGATGATGACGCGCTGGGCCAACAAGCGCTTCGAGGCCACCGGGCAGCCGTTCCACAAGTTCTGGGTCGGCCTGGGTCTGGCGATTGTCATCCCGACTTTGTTCGCCCTGGTCTTCGGCAGCCCGCTGCACTGGTCGGTACCCGAGCTCAAGGGCTTCAACTTCGTGGCCGGCTGGGTAATGATTCCCGAGTTGCTGGCGCTGACCATCGCGCTGACCGTCTACACCGCGGCGTTCATCGCCGAGAACGTGCGTTCCGGGATCAACTCGGTCAGCCACGGCCAGACCGAAGCTGCCCGCTCCCTGGGCCTGCGCCCCGGCCCGACGCTGCGCAAGGTGATCATCCCGCAAGCCATGCGTGTGATCATTCCGCCGCTGACCAGCCAATACCTGAACCTGGCGAAGAACTCGTCCCTGGCTGCCGGTATCGGCTACCCGGACATGGTGTCGCTGTTCGCCGGTACCGTACTCAACCAGACCGGTCAGGCCATCGAGGTGATTGCCATCACCATGAGCGTCTACCTGGCGATCAGTATCAGCATTTCCCTGCTGATGAACTGGTACAACAAGCGCATCGCGCTGATCGAGCGGTGAGGACCTAGCGCAATGAGCACTCATACTTTCAAACCGGATTTGCCGCCACCCAGCTCCAGCGTTGGCGCCGTCGCCTGGATGCGCAGCAATCTGTTCTCCAGCTGGCTCAATACGCTGCTGACCCTGTTCGCCATCTACCTCATCTGGCTGATGGTGCCGCCGCTGCTCAAGTGGGCGCTGTTCGACGCCAACTGGGTGGGCACCACCCGCGCTGATTGCACCAAGGAGGGCGCCTGCTGGGTGTTCATCCAGTCGCGCTTCAGCCAGTTCATGTACGGCTTCTACCCCAGCGAGCTGCGCTGGCGCGTGGACCTGACCGCGGTGCTGGCCATCGTCGGTGCCGCGCCGCTGTTCATCTCCAAGTTCCCGCGCAAGGCCGTCTACGGCATCGGCTTTCTGGTGATCTACCCGATCGTCGCCTGGTGCCTGCTGCACGGTGGTGTGTTCGGCCTGGACACCGTGGCCACCAGCCGTTGGGGCGGCCTGATGCTGACCCTGGTGATCGCCGCCGTCGGTATCGCCGGTGCGTTGCCGCTGGGCATCCTGCTGGCATTGGGGCGTCGCTCCAACATGCCGGCGGTGAAGGTGGTCTGCGTGACCTTCATCGAGTTCTGGCGTGGTGTGCCGCTGATCACCGTGCTGTTCATGTCCTCGGTGATGCTGCCGCTGTTCCTGCCCGAGGGCATGAGCTTCGACAAGCTGATGCGCGCACTGATCGGCGTGATCCTGTTCCAGTCGGCCTACATCGCCGAAGTGGTGCGTGGTGGGCTGCAGGCGATTCCCAAAGGGCAATACGAAGCGGCTGGCGCCATGGGCCTGGGCTACTGGCGGATGATGGGTCTGGTGATCCTGCCGCAAGCGCTCAAGCTGGTGATTCCGGGCATCGTCAACACCTTCATCGCCCTGTTCAAGGACACCAGCCTGGTGATCATCATCGGCCTGTTCGACCTGCTCAACAGTGTCAAGCAGGCGGCTGCCGACCCGGCATGGCTGGGCATGGCGACCGAAGGCTATGTGTTCGCCGCCCTGATTTTCTGGATTTTCTGTTTTGGTATGTCGCGCTATTCCCTCCACCTGGAGCGCAAGCTCGACACTGGCCACAAGCGTTAGGAGTCACTTAGATGAGCGAAGCAAACAAGCAACCCAGCGCCGAGCCGATCATTCAGCTGCAGGGCGTGAACAAGTGGTACGGCCAGTTCCACGTACTCAAGGACATCAACCTGGACGTGCGCCAGGGCGAACGTATCGTGCTGTGCGGCCCGTCGGGCTCGGGCAAGTCGACCACCATCCGCTGCATCAACCGCCTGGAGGAACACCAGGCCGGGCGCATCGTGGTCGATGGCACCGAACTGACCCGTGACCTCAAGGACATCGAGACCGTGCGCCGCGAAGTTGGCATGGTGTTCCAGCACTTCAACCTGTTCCCGCACCTGACCGTGCTGCAGAACTGCATCCTGGCGCCGATGTGGGTACGCAAGATGCCCAAGCGCAAGGCCGAGGAAATCGCCATGCATTACCTGGAGCGCGTACGCATTCCGGAGCAGGCGCACAAGTTCCCGGGGCAACTGTCCGGCGGCCAGCAGCAGCGTGTGGCGATTGCCCGCGCGCTGTGCATGAAGCCCAAGATCATGCTGTTCGATGAGCCGACCTCGGCACTCGACCCGGAGATGGTCAAGGAAGTTCTCGACACCATGATCGGCCTGGCCCAGGACGGCATGACCATGCTCTGCGTGACCCACGAGATGGGCTTCGCCCGTACCGTGGCCGACCGTGTGATCTTCATGGACAAGGGCGAGATCGTCGAACAGGCCGAGCCGAATGCCTTCTTCGACAACCCGCAGAACGAGCGTACCAAGCTGTTCCTGGGGCAGATTCTGCACTGAGGATGGGTGAGCAGAGCGCAGACACGGGTCTGCGCTTTGTCGGAAACGCCATAAAAAACGCCGGGGCTCATGCCCCGGCGTTTTTTTGGTTCTTGGCATTGTTTGGGCAGCGGGCGGGTTAACACCAGACTGGCAAAAGTGTTCGCTGTCGATGACCTGGCACTCTCCATTAACCAGCTGCCTGGCATGATGGGTTTCGCCCCTTACGGGCGAGTCACTTTCTCTTGCTTGCCCAAGAGAAAGTAACCAAAGAGAAGGGCACCCCACCATCCGGCCCCGGCTGCGCCGGGGTTCCCTCGCTCCATCACTGTTCCAGGGGCACGCTGCGAAGGGCCATCCCTGGCCCATCGCAGCTCTCGCGGCATCCATGCCGCTCAACCCCTTACACAGCGATTCCACTCGGCCTCCTGAAGGGGACTTCGGCGTCGCCTGCGCGATTGCAGCCCAAGAGCAAAAGCAGGCGTTTTCGAGCTGAGCTTTTGGAAATCTTGCAGGCTCGCGCCTTGTTCCCATCAGAAGTGTTGCGCCCGTAAGGGGCGCTACACAAAGGTGCAGGAGGCGCGATATTGGATAGTTCTACGCCAGTGCACCATACGCACCTCGGTGCCGGGCGCATTCACCTCGTGAAAATTCGAAGAACCTTTTGTGGGAGGAAGCAGATTGGGCCTATCGACTCCTCAGTCTCACGGCTTGTTCTGGGGTTGCAGATAGCTGTTGATGATCGCCGAGAAATCCAGCCCACCATGCCCGTCGCAGCTGAAGCGCTGGTAGAGCTGTTGGGCGAGGGCGCCGAGTATCACCGGTTGCCTGATCTGCCGCGCCGCTTCGGTGGCCAGGCCGAGATCCTTGAGCATCAGGTCGGTGCCGAAGCCGCCGCTGTAATCGCGCGAGGCCGGCACGTTGTCGAGCACGCCGGGGTAGGGGTTGTTGGTGTCCGAACTCCAGCAACGCCCGCTCGACGTATTGATGACATTCGCCAGCACCTTGGCGTCGATGCCCAGAGACACTCCCAGCGACATGGCCTCGGCAACGCCGATCATGGAGATGCCCAGCAGCATGTTGTTGGCCACCTTCGCCACCTGGCCGTTACCGTTGCCGCCGCAGTGCACGATGTTGCGGCCCATGGCCGCGAGAACCGGCTGTGCCTTGGCAAAGTCCGCCTCGGCGCCGCCGACCATAAAGGTCAGGGTACCCGCCGCCGCACCGCCGGTGCCCCCAGACACCGGTGCATCGAGCATCGGGTTGCCGTGGGCGGCCGCCGCCTTGGCGACTTCCCGGGCGGCCAGCGGGTCGATGGTCGAGCAGTCGATCAGCAGCACGCCCGGCGCCACCTTGGCCAGCAGGCCGTCATCGCCGAGATACACCGTTTTGACCTGGGCCGAGGCCGGTAGCATGGTGATCACCACGTCGGCGTCCTGCAGCACGCCGCTGGCGGTCTCGGCGCCGGTGGCACCGGCTTGCACCAGGGCGGCGACCGCGCCGGTGGCCAGGTCGAAGACGCGCAGCGCGTGGCCTGCCTTGAGCAGATTGTGGGCCATGGGCGCGCCCATGTTGCCCAGGCCGATGAATCCGATATTCATGGTCGTCGCCTCACTTCAGGGTGATGGTGGTGTTCACCGCGCCGCCGACGTCACTCTCGTCAAACCAGCGTTGGGTCACGGTCTTGGTCTGGGTATAGAACTGCACCACCTGTTTGCCGTACGGGCCGAGGTCGCCGAGTTTCGAGGCCCGCGAGCCGGTGAACGAGAACATCGGTACCGGGACCGGAATCGGTACGTTGATGCCCACCTGGCCAACGTCGATCTCCTCCTGGAAGTGCCGGGCGGCGGCGCCAGAACGGGTGAAGATCGCCGTGCCGTTGCCATTGGGGTTGGCGTTGAT
Source organism: Pseudomonas sp. URMO17WK12:I2 (assembly GCF_003253735.1). Taxonomy (GTDB): domain Bacteria; phylum Pseudomonadota; class Gammaproteobacteria; order Pseudomonadales; family Pseudomonadaceae; genus Aquipseudomonas. The sequence continues at coordinate 215,101 of NZ_QKYW01000008.1, forward strand.
CAGCGCGATGGCCTCGTCCAGGGTGGCAGCGTGCACCACGCACAGCACTGGGCCGAAGATTTCCTCGCGGTAGATGCTCATCTGCGGCCTCACCCCATCGAAGATGGTCGGCCCGACGAAGTTGCCGTGCTCGTAGCCGGCCACCGCCGGGTTACGGCCATCGAGCACCAGGCGGGCGCCTTCGCTCTTGCCGCGTTCGATCAGGCCGCTGACCCGGTCCAGTGCAGCGCAGGAGATCAGCGGGCCGACATCGGTGCCGCTCTCCATGCCGCCGCCCACCTTGAGGGTCTCGGCCTTGGCCACCAGGTCCGGCAGCCAGCCCTGGGCCTCGCCGACCAGAATTACCACCGACAGTGCCATGCAGCGCTGCCCGGCAGCGCCGAACGCGGCGCCGGCCAGGTTGTTCAGGGTCTGTTCCTTGTGGGCATCGGGCAGCACGATGGCATGGTTCTTCGCGCCCATCATGCATTGCACGCGTTTGCCGGCCTGGCTGGCGCGGTTGTAAACGTGGGTGCCGATCCGCGTCGAGCCGACGAAAGACACCGCCTTGATGTCAGGGTGATCGCAGATCGCGTTCACCGCCGCTTCGCCGCCGTGCACCACATTGAGCACGCCAGGCGGTACGCCGGCTTCCAGCGCCAGTTCACACAGACGCATGGTCACCATCGGGTCCTGCTCCGAAGGTTTCAACACGAAGGTGTTACCGGTAGCGATGGCCATCGGGAACATCCACAGCGGGATCATTGCCGGGAAATTGAAGGGGGTGATACCGGCGCACACGCCCAGCGGTTGCAACAGGGTGTAGGTGTCGACCCCGCCGGCCACGTTGTTGGCCAGCTCACCCAGTTGCAGGTTGCCGATGCCGGCGGCATGTTCCACCACCTCAAGGCCACGGAACACATCGCCCTCGGCGTCGGCGAGGGTCTTGCCCTGTTCGGCGGTAAGAATGGCCGCCAGCTCTTTCATGTTTTCGCGGATCAACTGCTGGTACTTGAGAAAGATCCGCGCGCGGGCGCCGATCGGTGTCTTGCGCCAGGTCTTGAAGGCCTGGCTGGCGCTGGCCACGGCGGCGTCGATTTCTTCTCCGGTGGCGAATGGCACGCGAGCCAGCACTTCCTGGGTGGCCGGGTTGACGACGTCGCGCCATTGCTCGGTGCGTGACTCGACGAGCTCGCCGTTGATCAGCAGTTTCACGGTAGTGGTCATGGTTCGATCCTTGGTCTGGAAATCAGCGGGCGCGCAGTGGCGCTTGGCGCGGGTCATTCACTGCGCTGCGTTCAACCGGCACACGGGGCGGGTCACTGCGCATCAGTGCGGTACAGAACAGCGCGACGATGCCCATGCCGATCAGGTAGGCGATCACGTAGCGCGGGCTGCCGTCGGCGGCAGCCAGCAGGCTGGTGGCGATCATCGGTGCGAAGCCGCCACCGAGTACGCCGGCCAGTTGCACCGACAGCGAGATGCCGCTGTAGCGAATCTCGGCCGGGAACTGGCGGGCGAACAACAGCGATTCCGGGGCATACAGAATCGGGAACACCACGCCCACCGCCAGCACCATGGCCCACCACACCAGCAGCGGCTCGCGGCTGCCGAGCATGGCGAAGAACGGGTAGACGAAGGCGCACAGCAACAGCAGCCCGGTGAAGTACAGGCGCTTCTGGCCGACACGATCGGACAGCCAACCGCAGAACGGCATGGTCGCCAGCGACAGCGCAGCACCGGCAGTGATGGCGTGCAGCACATCGGCCCGGGGGATCTGCAACTGGTTGGCGGCGTAGGCGAGGGCGAAGGTGACCGCCATGTAGAACCAGGCGTTCTCGGCCGTGCGCGCGCCGATGATGGTCAGGGTGGCGCGCGGGTGTTTACGCACCACCTCCATCAGCGGCAGGTTGACGCGCCGGTTCTGCTGCTTGAGTTTTTCGAAGTCCGGCGACTCGGCGACCTTCACGCGGATCAGCCAGCCCACTGCCAGCAGCGCCACGCTGGCCAGGAACGGCAGGCGCCAGCCCCAACTGAGCATCTGCTCCTCGGGCAGCGTGGCGACCGCGCCCATGGCCAGGGTAGAGAGCACCAGGCCCGCGCCAACGCCAGTCTGCGGCAGGCTGCCGTAGAAACCCTTCTTGCCTTCCGGCGCATGCTCGACGGCCATCAGCACCGCGCCGCCCCATTCACCGCCCACGGCCATGCCCTGCACAAAGCGCATGACCACCAGCAGCGCCGCGGCCCAGTAGCCGATCTGCTCGTAGGTGGGCAGCAGGCCGATGGCGATGGTCGGGATGCCCATCATCAGCAGGGTGAGCATCAACATCGACTTGCGGCCGATGCGGTCACCGAAGTGGCCGAAGATGATGCCGCCCAGCGGCCGGCCGATAAAGCCCACCGCGTAGGTAGCGAACGCCGCCAGCACGCCGGTGATCGGGTCGAGGGTGGGGAAGAACAGCTTGTTGAAGACCAGCGCGGCGGCGGTGCCGTAGAGAAAGAAGTCGTACCACTCGATGGTGGTGCCCGCCATGCTGGCCAGGCCTGCGATGCGATAGTGCTTACGGCCGGCAGTCGGCCCTTGTGCATTGGAATCGTTCATGAGTTGCCTGCTGTTATTTTTGTCGTAGGAACTTGGAACTGTCTGCAGCTGGAATGCGCTGCGCATCTGAAGTATAGGTATGCAAACTTTCCGATGGATCGCTTAAAAAGACAGGTTCGTTATGCAAAAAAGCATGATGTCCGCCGGCCAGATGAATTGGGACGACCTCAAGTTCTTCCTCGAAGTCGCCCGTACCCGAACCGCCAGCAGCGCGGCCCGGCGCCTGGGCGTGGACTACACCACGGTGTCGCGGCGTATCGGCGCCTTGGAGAAGGCGCTGGGTACCCTGTTGTTCGAGCGCTCGCGGGCCAGCGGCTTCGTGCTGACCACGGAGGGGCAGCACCTCCTGGGCTACGCCGAGGCGCTGGAAAGCACCCTGCAAACGGCTTGCGAACAGGTGTCGGGCGCCAGCCTGGCGCTTTCCGGCCACGTGCGCATCGGCTCGACCGAGGGCTTTGGCAGCTACTTCGTGGCGCCCCAGCTCGGCGGCTTTCAGGACATTTACCCGAACATCGCCATCGACCTGCTGCCGGTACCGCACTTCATCAGCCTGTCGCGGCGCGAGGCGGATATCGCCATCACCTTGGAACGCCCGGAGCGCGGGCCTTATGTCTGTTCCAGACTGTGCGACTATGCCCTGAAGCTCTATGCGACGCCCGGGTACCTGCACAAGCACCCGCCGATCCACGGCGTGGACGACCTGAGCCGGCACTCGTTCATCACTTACGTCGATGATCTGGCATTCAGCCCGGAGCTCCTGTATCTGGAAAGCATCGTGCCCAATGCCAGCAGCGCGCTGCGCAGCACCAGCGTGGTGGCCCAGTACCTGGCGACCTTGCAGGGTAGGGCGCTGGCGATACTGCCGTGCTTTCTGGCCGGCCCGGATGCCCGGCTGGTCGAGGTGCTGGCGGATGAGGTAAAGGTCACCCGGCAGTTCTGGCTCTATTACCGCGAGGATCTGCGCAAGCTCAAACGCATCACCCTGGTGGCCGATTACCTGCGTGCCTGCGCCGAACGCAATCGTGCATTTCTGCTTGGTGATACCGCCGAGATGGTGATTGTGTGACTGATTTGCCCATGGCGGTCACGCGCGGCGCGGGCGATACTGCGGCCCATTGCCAGGAGGCCATGCCATGTCCACAGAAAATGCCCAATTGATCACCCGTTTCTACGAGGCATTCCAGCGCCTCGACGCCGAGGCGATGGCGCGCTGCTACGCGCCGGACGTGCGTTTCAGCGACCCGGCCTTCGGCGAATTGAACGGCGATGATGCTCGCGACATGTGGCGCATGCTCACCTCCCGCGCCAAGAAGTTCTCCCTGACCTTCAGCGATGTACAGGCCGATGCCAGCGGCGGTAGCGCCAACTGGGTGGCCACCTACCTGTTCCCGCAGACCGGGCGCACCGTGGTCAACCGCATCCACGCCTCGTTCGTGATTCGTGACGGGCTGATCGTCGAGCACCGCGACCACTTCGACATGTGGCGCTGGGCCGCTCAGGCACTGGGCTTCCAGGGCATGCTGATCGGCTGGACGCCGCTGCTCAAGAACACCGTGCGCAAGCAGGCGCGAGGCGGTTTGCGGCAGTTCCAGGCCGCCCGTGCGTCAGACGAGAAGCACGGCGGAGAAGCGCGCGGCTGAACGGAGTGGTACGCTCTCCGGTCAGAAGTTCATCGATGAATGGCCGAGTGCATGTAAAGCCTTCGTTCACCGACTGAAAGCCCGTCCGCCAGAGTATTTCGATCATGAGTGTTATGTCCCTATCCCCCCGTAAAGCCAAGGCCTGGAGTGTGCACGCGGTAACCGCGAGCGGAGTCATCCTCGGTATGCTGGCGCTGCTTGCATTGATCGAGGGGCGGGCGGAAAGCTGCCTGATGTGGCTGGGCCTGGCGCTGCTGGTCGATGGCCTGGACGGTACCCTGGCGCGCAAATACGACGTCAAGGTGGTGCTGCCGCATTTCGACGGCTCCACCCTCGACCTGGTGATCGACTACCTCACCTACGTGTTCATCCCGGCGATCTTCGTCTATCGCTTCATTCCGCTGCCTGAGTACACGCTGCTGCTGTCGGTGGGCATCATCCTGCTGTCGTCGCTGTTCTGCTTCTGCAACGTCAACATGAAGAGCAAGGACAACTACTTCGTCGGCTTCCCGGCGGCGTGGAACGTGGTGGTGGTGTACCTCTACCTGCTGGACTTCGAGCCCTGGGTCACCTTCGCGGTGATCATGGTGCTGGCCGGCCTGACCCTGACCCGCATGAAGTTCCTGCACCCGTTCCGGGTCAAGCAGTTCATGCCGCTGAACATCGCCGTGACCATGGTGTGGATGTTCGCCTGCGCCGGGCTGATCCTGCAGTTCCCGGCGCAGCCGGTGTGGCTGCTGGTGCTGTGGGGCCTGTCCTCGGCGTACTTCGTGGGTATGTGCGTGTGGCGCTCGGCCCGTGAGTGGCTCGCCTGATCGAGCGATGAGCGTCAGCGCCGACAAACCCTGGTTCGTCTATCTCGTGCGCGCCGCCAATGGCGCGCTCTACTGCGGCATCAGCGATGATCCGCAGCGGCGGTTTGCCCAGCACCAGTGTGGCAAGGGCGCCCGCTTCTTCTTCTCCAGCCCGGCAGTGGCCCTGGTGTACAGCGAAAGCTGTAGCGGCAAGGGCGATGCCTTGCGCCGTGAGCGGGCGATCAAACGGCTAGGCAAGGGCGCCAAGGAGGCCCTGGTGGCCACTGGCAGCCTGATGCATGTGCTTGATGAGCTGCCATCACGCTGAGCGAGCGCAGGCTGGGGTAAGCTGCGAGACCAATCCGTCCACGGAGGTCTCCCATGTCTGAGTTGATCCTGCACCACTATCCCACATCGCCTTTCGCCGAAAAGGCCCGCCTGTTGCTGGGCTTCAAGGATCTGGCCTGGCGCTCGGTGCAGATTCCGCCGGTGATGCCCAAACCGGACCTCACCGCGCTGACCGGTGGCTACCGCAAGACGCCGGTGCTGCAGATCGGTGCAGACATCTATTGCGACACTGCCCTGATCGCCCGCCGCCTGGAGGCGTATCAGCCGCAGCCTGCCTTGTTGCCAGGCGCCCAGGCATTCGCCATTGCCACCTTCGCCCAGTGGGCCGACTCGGTGGTGTTCCAGCATGCGGTAAGCCTGGTGTTCCAGCCCGAATCCATCGCCGTACGGTTCGCCAAGGCGCCGCCGGAATTCTTGCAGACCTTTATCGCCGACCGCAGCAAGCTGTTCTCGGGCGGCCAGGCCAGCCGGCTGCCGGCCGAGCAAGCCAAACACCAGTGGCCGGTGTTCATGGCGCGGCTGCAGGCGCAACTGGAGGGCAGCGGTGGCCAGTATCTGTTCGGTGAGCCGAGCCTGGCCGATATCGCCATGGCGCATCCGTTGTGGTTCCTGCGCGCAACGCCGGTGACCTCGCCACTGGTCGATGGCTACCCGGCGGTGGTCGCCTGGCTGGATCGGGTGCTGGCATTTGGGCACGGCAAGTCCGAGGAGATCAGTGGTGACGCTGCGATCGACGTGGCGCGCACGGCCACGCCTGCGCCGCTGCCCGCTGAGGTGTTCAGTGAGCCGAATGGCTTCGCTGCCGGCCAGCGCGTGGCGATTTCGGCTATCGACTATGGCGTGGAAGCGGTCGAGGGTGAACTGCTGTTCGCGGGCGCCGAGGAGCTGATCCTGCGCCGTGAAGATGACCGCGCCGGTATCGTACATGTGCATTTCCCGCGGCTCGGGTTTCGTATCGAGGCGCGTTGAGCTCAATAAAGATCACGGCTAAAGCCGCTCCCACAAAGGCACCAACCGTGGGAGCGGCTTCAGAGGTAGGCCGTAGGATGGGTGGAACCCATCAATGGCCGATGGGTTTCACCCATCCTACGGCCTAGTTCGCTCTTGTGGGAACGGGCCATGCCCGTGATTCGCGGGCATGGCCCGCTCCCACAAGTACTGCGCGATTATCTCTATCGCTTATCCGGCAGCAAGAAATTCCCCGGCCCTGCATCTTCCAGGGTCGGCACTTCGGCTTCGTCCTTCAGGTCGACGCCCGAGAGCTGGCGGCGGCAGGCTTCGCGCATCAGGTACATCAGGCGGAAGGTCGCCATGCCGTAGCTCAGGCCTTCCAGTCGCACGTTGGAGATGCAGTTGCGGTAGGCGTCGTTGAGGCCGACCCGCGGCGCGTAGGTGAAGTACAGGCCCAGGCTGTCCGGCGAACTGAGTCCCGGGCGTTCGCCGATCAGGATCACCGTCATCTTGGCGCCCAGGCGCTCGCCCACCTCGTCAGCGATGGCGACCCGGCCCTGCTGCACCAGGGTGATGGGTGCCAGTTTCCAGCCTTCCTCGCTCACCTGCTCCAGCAATTTTTCCAGAAACGGCAGGCTGTGGCGGCGCACGGCCAGGGACGACAAACCATCGGCAATCACGATGGCCAGGTCATAGCCACGGCCTTTTTCCTTCGCGTAATCATCCAGCGCGCTGGCCGACTCTTCGTTCAGGCGCCGGCCCAGGTCCGGGCGCTGCAGGTAGGTATGCCGGTCGGCTGCGGCGCTGTGCAGCAGCAGGGTATCCAGGCCGCGGCCCTGCAGCTCTTCGCACAGGCCTTCATGGTCGAAGGGCAGGTGTACGGCATCGCGGGCCTGGGCGTGGGCGAACTGGAAATCCAGCTGTGCGGCAGTCGGCAGGCTGGTGCCGGCACGGCCCAGGGCGATGCGCGCCGGGGTCAGCTGGCGCAACTGCTGCCAGGGGTTCTCGATGGCGGGGGACTTATCGGACATGGCGACCTCTCAAGCCAGTTGTGCCAGGGCCTGGCGAAACGCCAGCGGCAGCTCGTTGCCCATGCTCAGGCGGCCGCCCTGTTGCTGGAAGATACCCATGCGCGCCAGCCAGGCTTCGAACTCCGGCGCCGCATGCAGGCCGAGTACCTTGCGGGCATACAGTGCATCGTGAAACGAGGTGGTCTGGTAGTTGAGCATCACGTCGTCGGAGCCGGGAATGCCCATGATGAAGTTGATGCCGGCGGTGCCGAGCAGGGTCAGCAGGGTGTCCATGTCGTCCTGGTCGGCCTCGGCGTGGTTGGTGTAGCAGATATCGCAACCCATGGGCACGCCAAGCAGCTTGCCGCAGAAGTGATCCTCCAGACCGGCGCGGATGATCTGCTTGCCGTTGTACAGGTACTCGGGGCCGATGAAACCGACCACGGTGTTGACCAGAAACGGATTGAAGTGCCGGGCCACCGCGTAGGCGCGGGTTTCGCAGGTCTGCTGGTCGACACCATGATTGGCGTTGGCCGACAGCGCGCTGCCCTGGCCGGTCTCGAAATACATCAGGTTGTTGCCCAGGGTGCCGCGCTTGAGGCTCAGGCCGGCTTCGTAGCCTTCCTGCAGCACCTTGAGGGTCACGCCGAAACTGGCGTTGGCCGCCTCGGTGCCGGCGATCGACTGGAACACCAGGTCCAGCGGCGCGCCACGTTCGATGGCGGCGATGGAGCTGGTGACGTGGGTCAGCACGCAGGACTGGGTGGGAATTTCGTAGCGCTGGATGATCGCATCGAGCATGTCCACCAGCGCGCGGATCGAGCTGGCGCTGTCGGTGGCCGGGTTGATGCCGATCATCGCATCGCCGTTGCCGTACAGCAGGCCGTCGAGAATGCTCGCGGCAATGCCCGCCGGGTCGTCGGTCGGGTGGTTGGGCTGCAGCCGCGTGGACATCCGCCCGCGCAGCCCCATGGTGTTGCGGAATTTGGTCACCACACGGGTCTTCTGGGCGATCAGCACCAGATCCTGCACGCGCATGATCTTCGACACCGCGGCAGCCATTTCCGGGGTCAGCCCCGGAGCCAGGGTGGTCAGGCTGGTTTCGTCGGCGGCGTCGCCGAGCAGCCAGTCGCGCAGGCCGCCCACGGTCAGGTGGCTGACCGGGGCGAAGGCATCGGCGTCGTGGGTGTCGATGATCAGCCGGGTGACTTCGTCCTGCTCATAGGGAATCACCGCTTCCTGCAGGAAGTGCCTGAGCGGCACCTCGGCCAGGGCCATCTGCGCGGCGGCACGCTCGGCATCGCTCTGCGCGGCGACCTCGGCCAGGTAATCACCGGAGCGCGCCGGGCTGGCCTTGGCCATCAGTTCGCGCAGGCTGTCGAAGCGCCAGGTCATGTTGCCGATGGTATGAGTGAATCCAGCCATGAATCATGTCTCCTGTGGCGGCCGCTTTTCAGCGGCCGCTGCAAGGGGTTAGCGCAGTGACTGTTCGGCAGCCTGAATCGCCGCGAACTCTTCCTCCGGCGTGCCGGACACCAGGTGATGACGGCTGTACAGCGCGAAGTAGGCAATGAACAGAGCGTAGATGATCGCTGCGCCGATCACGACCCGCAGGTCGACCAGGAAGCAGGCCACCAGCGCTACTGCTGCCAGCACCAGAGCCACCGACGAGGTCAGCACGCCACCGGGGGTCCGATAGGGGCGTGGCATGTCGGGACGACGGCTGCGCAGGGTGATGTGCGCCGCCATCATCAGCACGTAGGACACTGTGGCGCCGAACACCGCGACCAGAATCAGCAGGTCGCCCTGGCCGGTCAGCGACAGGCCGAAGCCGATGATGCCCGGTACGATCAGCGCCATCACCGGTGCCTTGTTGCGGTTGGTCAGCGACAGGCTGCGTGGCAGGTAGCCGGCGCGCGACAGGGCGAAGATCTGCCGCGAATAGGCGTAGATGATCGAGAAGAAGCTGGCGATCAGACCCGCCAGGCCGACCAGGTTGACGAACTGGCTCATCCAGGTGGAACCGCCGTAGACCTTGACCAACGACTCCACCAGCGGGTTGCCCGAAGCCACCAGCGACTGCGCGCCGGCGGCGCCAGGGCCAACCAGCAGAATCAGCCCGGCAAACACCAGCAGTACCAGCACGGCGCCGATCAGGCCGCGGGGCAGATCGCGCTTGGGGTCCTTGGTTTCCTCGGCAGCCAGCGGCACGCCTTCGACCGCCAGGAAGAACCAGATGCCGTAGGGCAGGGCGGCCCAGATGCCGATATAGCCCATTGGCAGGAAGCTGCTGGCACCATTGGCTTCGGTCGGCGGAATGTCGAACAGGTTGGCGACCTGGAAGTGCGGCGCCATGGCCACGATGTACACGCCCAGGGCGATGGCGGCCACTGCGGTGATGGCGAACATCAGCTTCAGCGCCTCGCCGGCACCGAGGATGTGGATGCCGATGAACACCACGTAGAACACCAGGTAGATGATCCAGCCGCCGATACCAAACAGCGATTCGCAGTAGGCGCCGATAAAGCAGGCGATGGCCGCTGGCGCGATGGCGTACTCGATGAGGATCGCCGTGCCGGTCAGGAAGCCGCCCCAGGGGCCGAACGCGGTGCGGGTGAAACCGTAGCCGCCGCCAGCGGTGGGGATCATCGACGACAGCTCGGTCAGCGAGAAACACATGCACAGGTACATGGTCGCCATCAGCAGCGTGGCGATGAACATGCCGCCCCAGCCGCCCTGGGCCAGGCCGAAGTTCCAGCCGGCGTAGTCGCCGGAAATCACGTAGGCCACACCGAGGCCGATCAACAGGATCCAGCCGGCGGCGCCCTGCTTCAATTGCCGGTTGGCAAAGTACTCGGCGCTGACCGCTTCGGTTTCCACACCGCCTTGCGAGGGTGTGGCGATTGTCTCTTTGGACATGTTGGGACTCCTTCATGCCCGCCACCAGGTGGCGGGCGCCGCTTCATGGGTTGGCTAGCTATGGCAAATCGGCAGATCAGAAGAAGCCCAGCGGGTTGATGTCGTAGCTGATCAGCAGGTTCTTGGTCTGCTGGTAGTGGTCGAGCATCATCTTGTGGGTTTCGCGCCCGACCCCGGACTTCTTGTAGCCGCCAAAGGCAGCGTGCGCCGGGTACAGGTGGTAGCAGTTGGTCCATACGCGCCCGGCCTTGATGCCGCGGCCCATGCGGTAGGCGCGGTTGATGTCGCGCGTCCACACGCCGGCGCCCAGGCCGAACTCGGTGTCGTTGGCGATCGCCAGGGCTTCGGCTTCGTCCTTGAAGGTGGTCACGCCGACCACCGGGCCGAAGATTTCCTCCTGGAACACGCGCATCCTGTTGGTGCCCTTGAGCAGGGTCGGCTGGATGTAATAGCCGCCGGCCAGATCACCTTCGAGTTTCTCGGTGGCGCCGCCGGCGAGCAGCTCGGCGCCCTCCTGCTGGGCGATCTCCAGGTAGGAGAGGATCTTGTCGTACTGCTGCTGCGAGGCCTGGGCGCCGACCAT
>NZ_QKYW01000009.1 GCF_003253735.1 Pseudomonas sp. URMO17WK12:I2
CCACTCAAACCACCCTGTCGATGCCGGCGCATTCTACTCGAATTCGCCGTCCGTGCAACCTTTATTTTCGTCTAACTCTTTGTTTACAAAGGAGTTTTCAGATCAGGCTGCGCCGGAAGTGGTGCGCATTATAGGCCGCCACATTTTCTGGTCAACCGTTTATTTTCGGTTTATTCAGATTTCAGGGTAATACGTGCAAAAGCCTTCTTGCCGGCCTGGTAAACATGGGTCGCGCCCAGCTTGCATATAAAGGAACGATCAACCACCTGGCCATCGACGCGCACGCCACCAGAACCCAGCAGGTCGCGAGCGACTGCCGAGTTCTTCACCAGCCCAGCCTTGTTAAGGAGCGCTGCCACCGGCATGTCTTCGCAAGCGGCCAGCTCGATCTCGGGCAAGTCTTCCGGAAGCTCGCCTTCCTTCATACGATTCCCGGCAGAGCGGTGCGCGGTGGCGGCGGCCTCTTCACCGTGGAAACGCGCGACGATCTCTTCAGCCAGCTTGATCTTGATGTCGCGTGGGTTGGCCCCCGCCTCGACATCCTTCTTGAACTGCTCGATCTCGTCCATGGAGCGGAAGCTGAGCAGCTCGAAGTAACGCCACATCAGCGCATCCGGCATGGACACCAGCTTGTTGTACATCACGCCCGGCGCTTCCTGGATACCTATGTAGTTACCCAGCGATTTGGACATCTTCTTGACACCATCCAGCCCCTCGAGCAGCGGCATGGTGACGACACACTGGGAAGGCTGGCCGTACGCGCGCTGAAGCTCGCGCCCCATCAGCAGGTTGAATTTCTGATCGGTACCGCCCAGCTCAACGTCAGCGCGCAGCGCTACCGAGTCATAACCCTGCACGAGCGGATAAAGGAACTCATGGATGGCGATGGGCTGATTGCCGGCGTAACGCTTGTCGAAGTCATCACGCTCAAGCATGCGCGCCACGGTGTACTGCGAGGCCAGGCGGATGAAATCGGCTGGGGTCAGCTGGTTTATCCAGGTGGAGTTGAAGGCGACTTCGGTCTTGGCCGGATCGAGAATCTTGAATACCTGAGCCTTGTAGGTCTCGGCATTCTCCAGCACCTGCTCGCGCGTCAGCGGTGGGCGTGTGGCGCTCTTGCCGCTGGGGTCGCCGATCATGCCGGTGAAGTCGCCGATCAGGAAGATCACCTGGTGCCCCAGCTCCTGGAACTGGCGCAGCTTATTAATGAGGACGGTATGCCCCAGGTGCAGGTCCGGTGCGGTCGGATCGAAGCCTGCCTTGATACGCAGCGGCTCACCGCGCTTGAGCTTCTCGATCAGCTCAGCTTCAACAAGGACTTCTTCTGCACCGCGCTTGATCAGCGCGAGCTGCTCTTCAACCGACTTCATAGGACTCACAGCCACCAGATTCAAAAGGGAACCAACCATACAAGATCGGCTATAAATGACAAGTTCCACCCAATAGCGCGCCCGGCAGGCACCGGCCATCACCTGCGGGCTTGCCTCAAGGCAGATTTGGTTATATTTTATACAGTTACTGCATATTCATCAGTATCTTCTTGTCCTTTTCATCTTTTCACTTCAAAAAGCAGCCTTATGACCTCTACAACTAAAGCGCCGCCGCTCTATCCAAAGACACACATCATCGCAGCCAGCGGCGTCGCCGCCCTTCTAAGTCTCGCTCTTCTGGTGTTTCCCTCCCGCGAAGTAGAAGCAAAGAAGACCTTCCTCAATCTGGACATGGACAATGGCGCCGAACAGGCCCAGCAGAATCTGCAGAGCAATCAGGACGCTGCCGCTCAGCAAGACGTCGACTCTCCGTTCGCACAAATAGAAGGCAACGACGAATCGCAGAATGCCGAGCTCGACGCCGAGCCGGAAATCGCCGAGCAGCCGCCTGAGGATCCGCGTAACAAGACGGTCACGGTCGCCAATGGCGACACGCTTTCCACGGTGTTCAGCAAGGTGGGCCTCAGCTCCAATACCCTGCATGAGGTGATCAACAGCAGCAAGGAAGCCAAGCAGCTGAGCCGGCTCAAGGTCGGCCAGGAGCTGCAGTTCCAGTTGAGCGAAGAGGGTCAACTGGAAAGCCTGCACAGCCAGCTTAGCGACCTCGAAAGCATCAGCCTGAGCAAGACCGACAGCGGCTATGACCTCAAACGTGAGATGGTCAAACCGGACGTTCATGAGTCCTACGCCCACGGGGTGATCAACAGCTCGCTGTTCGTGGCGGCCAAACGTGCCGGTCTGTCCCATAACCTGACCATGGACCTGGCCAACATCTTCGGCTACGACATCGACTTCGCCATGGATATTCGTGAAGGCGACGAGTTCGAAGTCATCTACCAGAACAAGAAGATCGGCGACAAGTCGGTCGGTACCGGCAACATTCTTTCCGCACGCTTCACCAACCGCGGCAAGACCTACACCGCGGTTCGCTATACCGACAAGCAAGGCAACGTCAGCTACTACGATGCCGACGGCAACAGCATGCGCAAGGCGTTCATCCGTACTCCGGTGGACTTTGCCCGTATCAGCTCGCGCTTCTCCAATGGCCGCAAGCACCCGATCCTCAACAAGATTCGCGCTCACAAAGGCGTCGACTATGCGGCGCCGCGCGGTACGCCGATCAAGGCAGCCGGCGATGGCAAGGTCATCCTGGCCGGTCGCAAGGGCGGCTACGGCAATACCATCGTGTTGCAACATGGCAGCCGCTACCGCACCCTCTATGCGCACATGCAGGGGTTCGCCAAGGGCGTACGCACCGGCGGCAGCGTCAAGCAGGGCCAGATCATCGGCTACATCGGCACCACCGGCCTGTCGACCGGTCCACATCTGCACTACGAGTTCCAGGTCAACGGCACCCACGTCGACCCTCTGAGCCAGAAGCTGCCGATGTCCGATCCGATCGCTCGCCAGGAAAAGCAACGTTTCCTGCAGCAGAGCAAACCGCTGATGGCGCGCATGGATCAGGAAAAAGCCACCATGCTCGCCCTCAACAAGCGCTGATCCCGTGCTCTATCTCGGTGTGATGTCCGGTACCAGTCTCGACGGGCTGGACATCGCCCTTATCGAGCAAGGCGAGCGCACTCGACTGCTCGCCCACCATTACCAAGCCCTTCCCGCCTCGCTGCGCCAGCAACTGCTTGACCTGTGCAGTTCTGGTGCGGACGAGCTCGCCCGCGCCGCCGTTGCCGAGCAGCAGTGGGCGCAACTGGTTGCCGAGGGCGTCAACAGCCTGTTGCGCGAACAGAACCTGCAACCGGACGCCATTCGCGCCATCGGCAGCCACGGCCAGACCGTGCGCCACGAACCCGCGCGGGGCTTCACCATCCAGATCGGCAACCCGGCGCTGCTGGCTGAGCTGACCGGCATCACCGTAGTGGCCGACTTTCGCCGCCGCGACGTGGCAGCTGGCGGCCAGGGTGCGCCGCTGGTACCGGCCTTTCATGAAGCACTGTTCGCCAGCCCCGGCGCTGCCCGCGCGATTCTCAACGTGGGCGGGTTCAGCAACCTCAGCCTGCTGGAAGAGGGCAAGCCTGCCAGGGGCTTCGACTGCGGGCCGGGCAACGTGCTGATGGATGCGTGGATTCACCATCATCTCGGTCATGCCTATGACAGGGACGGCGCGTGGGCTGCCAGCGGCAAGGTGCAACCCGCGTTGCTGACGACGCTACTGGCGGATCCGTTCTTCCAGACCACCGGGCCAAAGAGTACCGGGCGCGAGCTGTTCAACCTGCCCTGGCTGATCCGGCACCTGAGCACGCAGCCGGCCTGTCAGCCGCAAGATGTACAGGCCACTCTGCTGGAGCTGACCGCCACCAGCATCGCCAGCGCTCTGCAGCAGGCGCAACCCGCGTGCAGTCAGTTGCTGGTTTGCGGTGGCGGCGCCCACAACAAGGCTTTGCTGGCACGTTTGCAGGCGCTGCTGCCCACTGCGCAGGTGAGCAGTACCGATGATCATGGCGTGCCTGCCGACTGGGTCGAGGCCATGGCATTTGCCTGGCTGGCGCACTGCTGCCTCAACGGTATTCCCGCCAACCGGCCGGAGGTTACCGGTGCTCGGGGCCTGCGAGTGCTCGGCGCCATCTACCCGGCCTGAGCCTACGCACAAACGAAAACGCCGCGCAGATGCGCGGCGTTTTCATGCAAGGCAGGACTCAGATCGAGAACGACGAGCCGCAACCGCAGGTGGTGGTCGCATTGGGGTTCTTGATCACGAAGCGAGAGCCCTCGAGCCCTTCCTGGTAATCCACTTCCGCCCCCACCAGGTACTGGAAGCTCATCGGATCGACGACCAGGCTGACGCCCTCGCGTTCGACGATGGTGTCGTCGTCGGCCACTTCCTCATCGAAAGTGAAGCCGTACTGGAAGCCCGAGCAACCGCCCCCGGTGACGAACACGCGCAGTTTCAGGCGCGGGTTGCCTTCTTCATCAACCAGGCTCTTAACCTTGCTGGCCGCTCCCTGCGTGAACTGCATCGCAGCGGTTGGGGTGAAGGTTTCGACGCTCATGTTCTATCTCCCGGCGCCAGGCGCCAATACTGCGTGTTAGCGCTGTATTATCCGCTTACCCTAGAAAATTGGTCAACTATTGTGCGTCATCGAGGCTCGACGGCAGCTCCAACGGTCGATCCTGCTCCTTGATCGGCCGCAAGCCGCCCTCGACCTGAGCGCCCATGGCCATTTCCATCAGACCGTAGTAGAGGTTACCGCGAACCCGAGCCTTGGGACCCAGCTCGACGTGCTGGCCGGCGTAGACATCGCCGATGATCTCGCCATCGATCACTACATGGGGGGCGCGCACCTCTCCTTCAACCTGCCCCTCGACACTGACCCGCACCAGCCCCTGCTCGGTGAGGATATCGCCGAGCACCTTGCCGTCGATCTGTACCGCGCCCTGGAACTCCAGATCGCCACGAAATACCGCGCCTGCCGCGATCAGGCTGGTTTTGCCCGCGAAGCGCTGCATGTCTGCCTTGCCCTTGCCTTTATTCCACATGGCGAACCATCACCTATCCGTCAGTCCACTCGATTTGACGCTCGACGGCTTTTCCACCCTCGACATCAGCCTTGATACGTATACGTTTGGGCACGAAGCCCTCGGGAATTCGCAGTTCACCCAGCCGCCCCCCGTCGGGGATCGCCTGCAGATGCTTGAACGCGAAGGGAATCGCCTTCTCGGTCGAGCCCTCAGGCAGATCACCACTCAACTGGCTGAGTGGCAGGTTCTTCGCCTTGCCGCCCATGCTGCCTTCCAGTTGCACGTTCAAACGCCCCTGCAGCGGCTTGTCATCCTTGCCGATGCGGCTGAGCATGAGCTTGAAACGATAGACGCCCGCT
Organism: Pseudomonas sp. URMO17WK12:I2; assembly: GCF_003253735.1. Classification (GTDB taxonomy): domain Bacteria; phylum Pseudomonadota; class Gammaproteobacteria; order Pseudomonadales; family Pseudomonadaceae; genus Aquipseudomonas. Next base: position 5,324 of record NZ_QKYW01000009.1, read on the forward strand.
GTTTCCGTTGCGTGGACATCGAAGCTGCGGATCAGCAGGCCAGTAACCTTGCTGTCCGGGGCCAACACCCCTTTGTAGAAGGCCAGCTCCTGCTGCTGCTTGAAGTTCTGCTCTTCCAGTAGCTTGATGGTCAGGCGGCTCTGCTCGTTGGATTGCTGAGCCAGCTGCTCGCCACTGCTGAGCACCGCCATGCGCTGACGCAGCTCGTCCAGCTCGCGCGCCTGCGCCTCGGCCTGCACCTGGGTTTCCTGAAATGCCAGGGCCTGTTGCTGCGTGGATCTGGCCTGCCACCAGCTACCGGCATAGAAAGCGAGCGGCACCGCGACAAGCAGCGCCACCAACGCGACCCGGAGGCGCCTCTCCTGCGCCCGGTTGCTGGGGCGAACCTCCCAACCTGGCATCAGGATCGATACCTGAGCACAGGGCAGGCGCAGGGGCGCGGTGAAAGCACAATGGGGAAAAAGCCAGGCATCGGGCGCCTCGAAACTGTTCGACAAGAGCCGATGATAAGGCCCACCCTGCCTGCGGCCAACCGTCTTGATGACTATTGGCATCGTGGGCACTAGTATCGCAAGCCCCAACTACGAAAAGGAACGGCAATGCTTTATCTGTGGATCAAAGCCCTGCACATCGTCGCCATGGTCTGCTGGTTTGCCGGTCTGTTCTACCTGCCCCGGCTGTTCGTGTACCACGCCATGAGCGAGGACGCACCGAGCCATGAACGGTTCAGCACCATGGAGCGCAAGCTGTACCGAGGCATCATGACGCCTGCGATGATCGCCACGCTGGTACTGGGCGTAGGCCTGCTGATGCTTGCCCCCGGCTGGATGAGCCAAGGCTGGATGCATGCCAAGCTGACCCTGGTGATACTGCTGGTGGGCTACCACCATGTGTGCGGGGCCATGTACAAGCGCCTGGCCCGCGGTGAAAACAAACGCAGCCACGTGTTCTACCGCTGGTTCAACGAAGTGCCGGTGCTGTTGCTGCTCGCCATCGTCATCCTGGTTGTGGTCAGGCCATTCTGATCTCGTTGATAAACACCTCTGTCGGCAGGTGAGAACCACCGCTCAAGCGCGCTAAAACCGACCCGTCCCTACTTGCCGAACGAACGGCGGCGGGATAGGGTCGGCGACCATTCCTTTCCGTGCAGACAAGGACGCGCATGAGCCAGCTCCGCTACAAGATCGTCTTCGATGGAAGCCTGATGCCCGGCTCCTCGCTGGACGAGGTCAAGGCCAATCTGGCCAGCCTGTTCAAAAGCGATCGCGCACGCATCGACGCGCTGTTCGGTCGCGGCCCGGTAGCCATCAAGCGCGACCTGGAAGAAGTCCAGGCCGAGCAGTATCTGAACGTCCTGCAACGAGCCGGCGCCCGCGCCCGCAAGGAACCGGATCTGGCCGCAGCGCTGAGCCTGGTGGAGACGGATGAAGAAATGGCGGCCAAGGCCGAACCGGCGGCACAACCGCAGACGTCGATGAGCTGCCCGAAGTGTGCACATCAGCAGCCCACGGCAGCCGAATGCGCTGCCTGTGGCGTGATCATCGAGAGGTACCTGGCCCGCCAGGCAGCGACGCCGCAAAGCAGCCCCATCCCACAGAGTTCGCCTGCGCCTGCCCAGGCTCCAACGCCCTACTCACCACCGAAAGCGGATATCGACCCCCAGGCCGGCCAAGTGGGCGAGCTGAAGATCAACTCGTTCAAGGGCCGTATCGGCCGTATGCGTTACCTGGCCTGGTCGCTGGCCTTGCTGTTCATCTTCGTTGCCATCATGGCCGGGATCTCGGCCATCACGCTGGTCGCCGAAACCCTTGGCAGCATCCTGTTGATCGGCGCGGTTATCGGCATGCTGGTGATCAGTGCGCAGATCGGTGTGCAGCGTCTGCATGACATGGGCTGCTCGGGCTGGCTGTGGCTGCTCAACCTGGTGCCGATCATCAGCAGCGTGTTCTGGATCGTCATGCTGGTGGTGCCGGGGCCGGCCGGCAGCAACCGCTACGGCCCGCCGCCGCCACCCAACAGCCTGGGCGTGAACCTGGTGGCCGGCATCTTCCTGATTCTGCTCATTGGCGGCCTGCTGATGCTGTTTCTCAGCGGCTTCGCGATGCTCGCCATCTTCGGCGGTCTGTTCGCCGAGCTGTTGAACGGCAATTGATACCACGCATCCCGAGCAATTTTATTTTCTTCACCGGTGCTGCGAGTGCAGCGCCGGTACGCCGGTTGCGGATAGGCTATGCACCTACCCCGCGAAGTGCTCTGGAGACGCTCATGTCACGTTATGCCCTGGTTACCGGTGCCTCCAGCGGTATCGGCCTGGCCCTGGCCGAAGCGCTGGCCCGCCGCGGGCGTAACCTGATCCTGGTGGCGCGCAAACGCGATGCGCTGGAAAGCATTGCCTATGAGCTGACCCAACGCTTTTCCGTGGACGTGCTGTTTCGCGTCTGCGACCTCAGCGAACCGCTACAACTCTCGGGCCTGCTTCACGAGCTTGAGCAGAACGGCCAGGTCATCGAACTGTTGGTGAACAATGCCGGGCTGGGCAGCGGCGGCGCATTCGTCGCCCAGGACTGGCGCCGTGAACAACAATTGCTGGAGGTCAACGTGCTGGCCCTGGCGCGCCTGTGCCACGCCATCGGCACGGTCATGGCGGCACGTGGGCACGGGCAGATTCTCAATATCGCCTCGGTCGCCGCATTCCAGCCCGGCCCCTGGATGAGCAGCTACTACGCCAGCAAGGCCTATGTGTTGCACTTTTCCGAAGGCCTGCGCGAGGAACTGCGTCCCCATGGCGTCAAGGTTTCGGTACTCTGCCCGGGCCCGACCCACAGCGCCTTCTTTCGCAATGCGCAGCTCGATACCACGGCGCTCGAACGCGGCAAACTGATGTTGAGCGCAGAAGAAGTGGCACTCATCGCCGTGCGCGGCCTGGAGCGTAACCGCGCGATCATCGTGCCCGGGTGGCGCAATCGGATGATGACGATGGCGCCCCGGCTGTTTCCCCGCTGGCTGGTGCGGCGGATCGCGGCGCGCATCAATCGCCGTTTCGGCCGCCCCTGAACGTCAGTTCGCGCTGACCGTACGCCCGCGCGCCCAGGCCCGTAGCTCGGCCAGGCGCTCGGCCATGATCACCGACAATGGCGAGGTGGCCTGAATACCGCGCAGCAGCGTGCCGTTATCGACCGACTGCTGCTGCGCCTGGGCCGCATACAGGGCACTGACCACCACCTGCTCGATCTCGGCGCCCGAAAAGCCATCGGACGCCGCCGCCAGTTGCGCCAGGTCGAACGCCGAGGGCTCCAGCTCGCGGCGCTGCAGGTGAATGCGAAAGATCTCCGCGCGGATCTCTGGCTCCGGCAGGTCGACGAAGAACAGCTCGTCGAAACGCCCCTTGCGCACCAGTTCAGGCGGCAGGCGGTCAATCACGTTGGCGGTGGCCACCATGAACACCGAGGATTTGCGCTCTGCCATCCAGGTCAGCAGGGTACCCAGCACGCGCTGGCTGACGCCGCCATCCTGGTCGCCGCTGGCCAGCCCCTTCTCGATCTCGTCGACCCACAGCACGCAGGGCGACATCTGCTCGGCCAATGCCAGCGCTTCACGCAGGTTGCGCTCGGTCTCACCGAAGAACTTGTTGTACAGGCAGCCGAAATCCAGGCGCAGCAGCGGCAGGCCCCAAAGCCCGGCAACCGCCTTGGCCGCCAGGCTCTTGCCCGAACCCTGCACGCCGACCAGCAGCATGCCCTTGGGAATGTCCACGCCTTCACCGGCAAAGAACATGCGCTGGCGCTCGCCCAGCCAGCGTTTCAGATTGGCCAGCCCACCGACATCGGCGAACCGTGCCGTGTCATGCTCGTAGCTGAGCACACCGTCGAGATCGAGCAGCTCGAACTTGGCCTTGTTCAACTCCGGCAGGTCTTCCTGGGTGATCGCGCCGTCGTCGCAGATCAGGTTGCGCGCCAGCAACCTCGCCTCGGCATGGCTCATGCCGCGCAGATTCTTCACCACCTGTTGCAACGTGCGGTTGTCGGTGCGCACCCGGCGATTGCGGTTGCGCTCGCTCCAACGCGCCGCCTCCTCACGTACGATGGCCAGCAGCTCGTCTTCACTGGGCAGGGCCAGATTGAAACGCGCGGCATAGCGCTGCACTTCAGGCGGCAGCTTGCAGGCATGGGACACCAGCACGAGGGTCGGCGCATGAGCGGCATCGACCATGGCGACCTCCTTGAGCAGACGTACCAGCTTGGGATTGTCGGCAAGAAACGGATGCAGGTCGCACATCACGTAAAGGCTGGCCTGCGGGTCGGCCTTGATCAGCCGCAACGCGGCCTCGGGCTCCTGGCTGTTGCTCTCGGCAAACGCCTCACCGGCGAAACCGGCACGCTGCAGGCCATCGGTGATCGACCAGGTGAACAGGCTCAGGCCGCGGCGTACCGCAAGACCGGTCAGGGTTTCCAGTACCCGTCGCTCGTCCCAGGACTCGATCAGCACCAGCTTGACCTTGGAATCGAGCACCAGTCCCAGGTCGTGAATATCGTTCTTCACAGCAACTCCTTATGCCCAAGCGGCAGCACATAGTCCTGCCAACCCGGCAGGCGGGCAAGTGGCAGGTGCGGCGCAGTGGACGCACCGCACGTTTGCCCCGCCCGCAGGGCGTCACGACCCGCAAACGCCATTTGCGGTAGACTGGCCGCTCATGTCATCGCCGGAGAAGCCTCATGGCCAACGACCGCCATTATTCGCCCGCCGACCGTCTGCTGCTGCAAGCCGATATGGCGTTGCGCACGCTGCTGCCCTTCAGTGGCCAACCCTCTCGCCCGTCACCTGCCATCGTCGAGCAGGACGCCGAGCTCGATGCCCGGCAGACCCGCCATATCGCCGGGCTGATGCGCATCAACCACACCGGTGAGGTCTGCGCCCAGGCGCTGTATCAGGGCCAGGCGCTGACCGCACGGCTGCCGCGAGTGCGCGAAGCCATGGAACATGCCGCGGATGAGGAAATCGATCACCTGGCCTGGTGCGAGCAGCGCATTCGCCAGTTGGGCAGCCATCCCAGCGTGCTCAATCCGCTGTTCTACGGGCTGTCGTTCGGGGTCGGCGCGGTGGCCGGCCTGGTCAGCGACCGGGTCAGCCTGGGTTTCGTCGCGGCGACCGAGGATCAGGTGGTCAAGCACCTGGACGAGCACCTGCAGCAGATTCCCGAGCAGGACGCCAAGTCCCGGGCGATTCTGCAACAGATGCGCAGCGATGAGTTGGAGCACGCCAACAGCGCGCTGGATGCCGGCGGCGTGCGTTTCCCGGCACCGGTCAAGCTGGGCATGACCCTGTTGTCCAAGGTCATGACCAAAACCACCTACCGGATCTGATACCCGCCAATGCAGGGCGACCGCGATCGCCCTGTGGGTTCAGGCACCCAGTTCGACGATTTCGTAATCGTGGGTGATCTCGACCCCGGCGCGGCCGAGCATGATCGAGGCCGAGCAATACTTCTCCGCCGACAGCTCCACCGCCCGCTTGACCTGGGCCTCTTTGAGGCCGCGGCCCTTGACCACGAAGTGCAGGTGGATCTTGGTGAACACCTTGGGATCCTCGGACGCGCGTTCGGCTTCAAGAAAAGCCTCGCAACTCTCCACCGGCTGGCGAGATTTCTTGAGGATGCTCACCACATCGAAGTTGCTGCAGCCGCCCAGGCCGATCAACAGCATTTCCATGGGGCGCACGCCCAGATTGCGTCCACCGTTCTCGGGAGGCCCGTCCATCACTACCGCATGGCCGCTGCCTGACTCGCCAAGAAACAGTGCTTCGCCGGCCCATTGAACGCGAGCTTTCATCGTTGCCGCCCCCTCATTTGAAAAGGCCGGCAGCTTATCACAGCGCTGCATTTGCACCGTGCACCGCAGATGCTGGTAGAGTTCCCGTAAGAACGTGCAACAACTCACAAAACCGATAACCGGTAGGTTTCACCGCCCTTAATGATGCCGTTTTAATGGCACAATCTCGATCATGAGGTATGACGACGTTCCCGCTCGATAACAATTAAGAACACGCTAATCGCACGGCCGCAGCAGGTCGTACCGGAACTGGACAGCGTCACCTAATCACGCCTGTCACAGGCCCATCTTCACCCATTTGGAATTCCAGGCATGGTCGCTATTACTCTCACGCCAAAGGTCAAAAACTTCGACAAGCTCCTGGCCCATTGCCACCGCCGTCGCTACACGGCCAAAAGCACCATCATCTACGCCGGTGACCGCAGTGAAACCCTGTACTTCATCGTCAAGGGCTCGGTCACCATCCTGATCGAAGATGACGATGGCCGCGAGATGATCATCGCCTACCTCAACCCAGGCGATTTTTTCGGCGAAATGGGACTGTTCTGCAAGGAAGGCGCCGAGAAGGAACGCAGCGCCTGGGTGCGGGCGAAGACCGAATGCGAAGTGGCCGAGCTGAGCTACACCAAGTTCCGCGAACTGACCCAGCAGGACCCGGATATCATGTTCGCCCTCGGCTCGCAGATGGCCGAGCGCCTGCGCAACACCACCCGCAAGGTCGGCGACCTGGCATTTCTCGACGTGACCGGGCGCGTGGCGCGTACCCTGCTCGACCTGTGCAAGCAGCCGGATGCGATGACCCACCCGGACGGCATGCAGATCAAGATCACCCGTCAGGAGATCGGCCGTATCGTGGGCTGCTCGCGGGAGATGGTTGGTCGGGTACTCAAGTCCCTGGAAGAACAGGGGCTGGTGTTCGTGAAAGGCAAGACCATGGTGGTCTTCGGTACACGCTAAAAAAACGGGGCATCTATCGATGCCCCGTTGTTCTTTCAGGCCTTGGCGGCAACCGCCAGGGTTTCGACTTCAGGCCGCTTGATCAGCGCATAGACCACGCCGGTCACCAGGCTGCCTGCCACGATAGCCAGCAGATACAGCAGCGCGTGGTTGATCGCGTTGGGGATCAGCAGCACGAACAGACCGCCGTGTGGCGCCATCAGCTTGCAGCCGAAGTACATCGACAGCGCGCCGGTCAACGCGCCGCCCGCGATGCTCGCCGGAATGACGCGCAGCGGATCCTTCGCGGCGAACGGGATCGCCCCCTCCGAAATGAAGCACAATCCCAGCACCCCGGCGGCCTTGCCGGCCTCACGCTCGGTCTGGCTGAACTTGCGCCGGGCCAGCACGGTGGCGATGGCCATGCCAATCGGCGGCACCATACCGGCGGCCATGGTCGCAGCCATGGGCGCATAGCTCTGCGAGGCCAGCAGGCCAACCGAGAATGCGTAGGCGGCCTTGTTGATCGGTCCGCCAAGATCCACGCACATCATGCCGCCGAGCAACAGCCCGAGCAGGATCGCGTTGGTGGTGCCCATGTTCTGCAGGAAGGTCTCCAGCGACGCCATGATGCCGGCAACCGGGGTACCCACCACGTAGATCATCGCCAGGCCGGTGGCCAGGCTGGCCAGCAGCGGAATCAGCAGAATCGGCTTGAGCGCCTCGATGCTCTGCGGCAGACGCAGCCAGCGGTTCAGGCCCAGGGCCAGATAACCGGCCAGGAACCCCGCGATGATGCCGCCGAGAAAACCAGTGCCCAGGGCGCTGGCCAGCATGCCGCCGATCATGCCCGGCGCCAGACCGGGACGGTCGGCAATCGAATAGGCGATGTAGCCGGCCAGCACCGGAATCATCAGTGCGAAGGCGGCATCGCCACCGATCTTCATGAGCGCCGCTGGCAGCGTGCCTTCCTGCTTGAACGCCTCGATGCCGAACACGAACGACAGGGCGATCAGCAAACCGCCCGCCACCACCATCGGCAGCATGAAGGACACCCCGGTCAACAGGTGCTTGTAGGGCCCGCTCTTGGTGGTGGATTTGCCGCTCTCGGTGCTCTGCGGCTGCCCTGCGCCCTGTTGCAGAACGCCTTCGGCCAGCGCCTTCTGCAGCGTCTGCTTCGGCTGCTTGAGGGCGATGCCCGTACCGCAGCGATACACCCTCTTGCCGGCGAAGCGGTCGGTTTCCACCTCGATGTCGGTGGCCAGCAACACCACGTCGGCCGCCGCGATATTCGCTTCGTCGAGCAGATTGCGTGCGCCAACCGAGCCGCGCGTTTCCACCTGCAAGTCATAGCCCAGCTGCTCGGCCGCCTGCTGCAGCGCCTCGGCCGCCATGAAGGTGTGTGCCACGCCGGTGGGGCAAGCGGTAATCGCCACCAGCTTCGGTTTGCCCGCAGCGGCGGCAGCGATCGGCGCCGCCTGCTCGAGTATCTGCGCCTGCTCGGCGGCGCTGAGCAGAAACTGCTGGGGATCGGCCAGCGCCTCTGAAGGCGTGGATTGCACCACGCGCTTGCCCACGAAACGCTGCAGATCCAGCACGCCGGTCTTGACCACCAGCACCAGCTCTGCGGCCTCGATGGCCGCTGCGCTCAGCGGCGAGCCAATGGCCTTGGCATCGTGCACCTCGACCTGGGTGGACCAACCCAGGCGTTCGGCCGCCGCCTGCAGCAGGCGGGAACACAGCACGCTGGTAACCTGCCCATTGGGGCAGGCAGTAACGATCAGCACATTCATTGCAGCGACCTCTAATTATTGTTTCGACGTGACAGTCACGGCCGCTTCCAGGCGGGCGAGCTGTTGCCGATCGTGAATTCCGAAACCGATTTGCGTGACCGCCTGGGCGGCGACCGCGGTTGCCAGGCGCAACGTGCGCTCGGCGGGCCAGTCACTGAGCAGGCCGTGCAGCGTGGCCGCGAGCAGCGAATCACCAGCACCCACGGTGCTGGCCACCTCCACACGCGGCGGCAGGGCATTGAGCACGCCGTGGGGGCCGAACCAGTCGGCGCCCTGCGAACCGCGCGACAGCAGCACGTGCTCGACACCGGCCGCGCGCAGGGTGCCGATGGCGGCGTTCAACTGCTCGGCGGACAGCGGCTCCAGCTCGCAGGCTTCGGCCAGTTCCTCTTCGTTGGGCTTGATCAGCCAGGGGCTCACCGCCAGCCCGGCACGCAACGCCGCACCGCTGGTATCCAGCGCCAGCGGCAGACCGGCGGCCGCCAGACGGCGCAAGAGAGCCGCAAACCATTCGACCGTCACCCCGCGCGGCAGGCTGCCAGCGACCACCACGGCATCGTGGCCGGCGGCGATGTCGTCCAATTGGGCGAGCAGCTGCGCCTGGTGCGCCTTATCTACCTCGGGGCCTGGCCCGTTAAGGTCGGTGATCCGCCCGTCGCGCTCGGCGAGCTTGATGTTGCTGCGCGTCTCACCCGGCACCCGCACGAAGGCATCGGTGAACCCCCGGCGGTGAATCAGCTGCTCGAAGGGGGCCGCATTGGCCTGGCCGAGAAAGCCGCTGACGGTGACCTTGTGGCCGAGGTCAGCGAGCACCTGGGCCACGTTGAGCCCCTTGCCAGCCGCATGGGTGGTCATGCCCAGGCTGCGGTTGACGTTGCCCGGTTGCAAGCTGTCGAGGCTGACGGTCAGGTCCAGTGCCGGGTTGAGGGTCAGGGTAAGAATCCGCGCCATCAGTGCGCCTCCTCGACCAGAGCGCGCACCGCAGTAGCGCTCGGCAGCAGCAGCGCCTGGCGGGCTTGCGCCTGGCAATGTTGCAGATCCAGCTCGCGTACCCGCGCCTTGACCAGCGGGATACTGCGCGCGGCGACGCTCAGCTCGTCGACTCCCAGGCCGACCAGCAGCGGCACGGCGAGCATATCGGCGGCCAGCTCGCCGCAGACGCCGACCCACTTGCCTTCGGCATGGGCCGCCTCGACGGTCATGCCGATCAGGCGCAGCACCGATGGGTGCACGCCGTCAGCCTGGGCGGACAGCGTCGGATGGCCACGGTCGATGGCCAGGGTGTACTGGGTCAGGTCGTTGGTGCCGATGCTGAAGAAGTCCACTTCGCGGGCCAGCACCGGCGCCAGCAATGCGGCGGATGGCACCTCGATCATGATGCCCAGCTGCAGATCGCTCAGGGGAATCTCGCCGCGCAGCTTCTCGACCATCTCCCGCGCCGCACGCCATTCCTCGACCTGCCCGACCATCGGGAACATGATGCGCAGCGGTCGGCCCTCGGCGGCCTGCAGCAAGGCGCGCAACTGGGTTTCCATGATGTCCGGCCGTTGCAGGGTCAGGCGGATGCCGCGCACACCGAGAAAGGGGTTTTCCTCTGCCGGCATCGGCCAGTACGGCAGTGGCTTGTCGCCACCGACATCCAGCGTGCGCACCACCAGCGGTCGGCCCTGCAGGGCATCGAACACGCGGCGGTATTCGGCTTCCTGGGTGGCCACATCGGGGGCCTGGCCATGGTCCATGAACACCAGCTCGGTACGCAACAGGCCCACCGCTTCGGCGCCCAGCTCGACCGCACCAGCCGCTTCGCCACTGGCGCCGATATTCACGGCTACCTCGACGGTATGGCCGTCCCGGGTGCGCGCCGGTTGCATGCGTTCGCCATGGGCACGCTCGCGGCGCTGCTCGCTGGCCTGCCGCTCGCGCTCGGCCTGGGCCAGGGTCGCCTGGTCAGGCTGGACCCACAGCTGTCCCCGGTCGCCGTCGAGCAACAGGTGGCTGCCCTGCTCCAGCAGCAGCAGGCTTTCACCGCCGCCGACCACGCAGGGAATGCCCAATGCGCGGGCGATGATCGCACTGTGGGCGGTCGCCCCACCGCGGGCGGTGACGATGCCGGCCACGCGCTGGCGATCCAGGCTGGCGACATCCGACGGGCCGACTTCCCCCATCACCAGAATGTAGGGTTCGACCGGCTCCTGCGGCGCCTCGACGCCGCACAGCTGAGCCAGCACCCGCCGGCCGACGTCACGCAGGTCAGCTGCACGCTCGGCCAGCAGGGCGTCATGCAGGGACTCCTGCTGCGCCGCGGCCGCTTCGATTTCGCCGATCCAGGCCGCCTGGGCACTGGCTCCGCTGGCCAAGCGCGCCTCGACATCCTCGCGCAGCGCCGGGTCGCGCAGCATCGCCTGGTGAGTGACGAAAATCTCTCTGATACTGGCCTCGTCGCTGCGCTCGACCAAGCGCTGGATTTCGCCATCGATGTGCTGCAGTGCGGCGTCCAGGCGCTGACGCTCGGCGGCTACACCTTCACCACGCTCGGGATAGTCGAGGCGCGGCATGCGCCGCACGAACGCCGGGCCGCTGGCGATACCCGGCGAGGCCGCCACGGCATGCACGCGCGCGCCGGCGACCGGGGCGACCACAGTGTCCGTGATCGGCGCCTCGGCAGCCGGCTCGACACTGTTCTCGACATGCTCGGGCAGCGGCTCGACATCCTCGCCCAGGCCGGCGCGCACCGCGGCCTCGATGGCCGGCAAGGCCTGCTCGGCGATGGCCGGGTCGGCGCTGAACTCCAGCACCTGACCGCGACGCGCGCCCAGGGCCAGCAGCTTGCTCAGGCTCTTGGCCGATACGGTCGCATCCGCGCCATCGGCCAAGCGCACACGAACCTCACCGTCGAAGCCCTGGGCAATTTCACTCAGCGTCTTGGCCGGGCGCGCGTGCAAACCATGGGCATTGGCCAGGGTGATGCGCAGCGTCGGCCAATCGGCCGGCAGCTCGGCGCCCAGCGCCTCGAGCACACCGCGGCTGCTGGTGGCCTGGGTGAGCACCTCGCCCTGCCCGGCGATCAGCAGATCACACAGGCGCTCGAGCACCTGGCGGTGTCCTTCACCCAGGCAGGCGAGGCAGAACAGCCCGGCCACTGGCTGATCGCCACGCAGAAGCGGCTGTACCGGGGTGACGAATGCCAGGCCCGGGCGCTCGACGCCCTGCTCGCTGCTCAGCCACCACAATCCATTGCCCAGCGGCAGGGGCTCAGCCTGTACCAGGCTGGCCGCGTAACCGGCGCCCGCGCAACCCGCCTTTTTCAGCAGGCGCGCGCCCTGCCAGGTCAACTCATCGAGGTCCTCGGCTTCAACGCTCAGGTTCACCAGCTGGGCATCCAGCGCCAGCTCCGGCGCGGCGCCCTGCAGCAAGGCGAGTATCGCCTCGGCATCCGGCGCCTCACGCAGGGCCTGGCTCAGGTCGCCCTCGCCCAACGCGCGGGTCAGCAGTTGCAGCAGGTGCAGGTGCTCATCGGAACGCGCGGCAATGGCGATGGCCAGGTACACTCGCTGGCCGTCGCCCCAGTCCACGCCTTCGGGAAACTGGATCAACCGCATGCCGGTCTCGAACACCTGATCACGGGTTTCCGGGGTGCCATGGGGGATGGCGATGCCCTGCCCCAGATAGGTCGACCCCTGGCGCTCACGCGCCTGCATGCCGTCCAGGTAACCGGCCGCCACCAGGCCGTCGGCGACCAGGTTGTCGGCAAGCTGGGCCAGCGCCTGCTGCTTGTCGACGGCCTGTCGGCCCATCTGGATCTGTGAAGGGTGTAGTTCGAGCATGACGTTTCTCCTCAAGCAAGACCGGCTGCAGGCGGGCTTGGCGGACATTCTTGTTAGCTTAGTCGACTCGTTTGCTGAATCGTTTCATCTAGCACTGGCACGTTACCTGATAATGGGTAATCCTTGAAGCCTGGTAGAGGAGATGACCATTTGAAGTTGACCGACATCGCCCGCCTGGCCGGCGTTTCCGTGACAACGGCCAGCTACGTGATCAATGGCCAGGCCGCCAAGCGTCGTATCAGCGCGGCCACCGTGCAGCGCGTGCTCGAAGTCGTGGAGGCGCACGACTACCGTCCCAACACCCAGGCCGCCGGCCTGCGCCGTGGGGAAAGCCGTTGCCTGGGATTCATCCTGCCGGACCTGGAAAACCCCAGCTATGCGCGCCTTGCCAAGCTGCTCGAACAACGCGCCCGGGCGGCAGGCTACCAGCTGCTGATCGCCAGCTCCGACGACCAGCCGGACAGCGAGCGGCAGTTGCTCGAACTGTTTCGCTCACGCCGCTGCGATGCGCTGATCGTCGCCAGCTGCCTGCCCCAGGACGCCGCCGACTACCGGCAGCTGGTCGCCGCCGGCACCCCGGTGATCGCCGTCGACCGCGCATTGGATCCGGAGTACCTGTACTCGGTGGTCAGCGACGACCGCCAAGCCGGCGAGCAGCTGACCCGTAGCCTGGTACAACCGGCGCAACGCCATGCCGCGCTGATCGGCGCCCGCCTGGAATTGCCAATCAGCCAGGCCCGCGAGCAAGGTTTCCGCGAGGCGTTAGTCGGCTTCGATGGCCTGATCAGCGTAAGCCATGGCGAACAGTTCAGCCGCCAGTGGGGCTACCGACAGATGAAGGAATTGCTGGCCAAGGGTGGCCTGCCGAACGTGCTGGTAACCACCGCCTACGTGCTGCTGGAGGGCGTGCTCGACGCGCTACACGAACACCCCGAGCTGGACACCCGTACGCTGCGCCTCGGCACCTTCGGCGACGCCCAACTGCTGGACTTCCTGCCGCTGCGTGTGAACGCCATTTCCCAGCAGCACGAGCGCATCGCCGAGCGGGTGTTCGACCGCCTGCTCGATGCGCTCGACGGTAGCTACCATCCTGGCCTGGATGCCATAGCGCGCGGCCTGAAGATCCGCTTCGAACCCTAGCGCGGTTTCACCGGGGAACCTGCCGGGTGGCCCCTAGCGCCCCTGGCGGATCTGCTGCAGCAGCGGCTCGCACTCATTGGGCTGGTCGCCGCTCGGCGCGACCAGCGCCACCAGGCCGGCGGCTGGCGCTACCAGCGCGCCGAGGGCCAGCATGCCGGCACCGCGCAAGGCCAGGGGACCGGCTTTAACGCCAGGGTTGGGGTTCTTGAAGGTGCCGCGTACGTAAAGCGGCGAACGCAGCGAAAAGATCCGCAGCCCCTTGGACTCGGGGGTAATGGTCAGATCGAGTTGCTCGCTGCCGAAATTCACCGTGCCGTCCACGCCGATCAGCGCGTTCTCGGTGTCGATCACCATCAATTGCGGACGCATGACGCCCTGCTTGATATCCAGGTTGGCTGCGGCGCAGTTGATTTCCACTTCGTTGTCACCGAACAGCCGGCCGACCAGGTAATTACCGACATTGAGCCCGGCGATCTCCATCAGATTACGGCTGACCCGCCCGTCGTTGATCAGCAACTTGAGGTGCCCATTGGCACTGCCCAGCAAGGTCGCGACCGAATTGCCGGTACCGCTGAGGGCTGCATCGCCGTTCAAGGCGCCGAGGCTGCTCTGCATCACCTCCACATTGGGGAACAGCTGGCGCAGACGGAAATTGCGTGCACGCAGCTGGGCCTGGGCCCTGAGGGGCGTAGCACTGCCGTCCAGACGCAGGGTGGAATCCAGCCGGCCACCCGCTACACCGAAACGCAGCGGCTCCAGACTGAGCTTGCCGTCGTTGAGCACCACATGGGTAAACAGGTCGGTGAAGGGCAGTTGCTCGCTGTGCACGATGCGCTTGCCGGTGAAGCTGACATCGGCATCCATGTCGCGCCAGCGCTCGGTGCGAAACGCCTCGACCGGCAGCACCTTGTTGCCCGGCTGCACGCTGGGCGCGCCGCGCTGCTGCTTCTCGGCGTTGGAGTCGGCGCCAATCAGCGGCGCCAAATCGGCGAAGCGCAACTGGTTGGAGACCAGGGTTCCGGACAGCTTGGGGCGCGGCTTACGGGCCACGAAGGTGAGATCACCATGAATGTCGCTGTCACCAATACGGCCGTTGAATTTCTCGTAGCGAAACAGCGGGCCGTTCGCATCCTGCAGCTGGGCGACCAGGCGCCCGTCGGTGGAGTAGGCTGGCGTATCCGGTAACGTCACGCCAGTCAGCGGGTACAGGTTGCCGAGGCTGGCACCCGACAGACGCAGGCGCAGATCCAGGGCGCCCAGGTTCTTCGGATCGGTAAGCGTGCCGGCCACCTGTACCCGCGTGGTGCCGGCGCGCACATCGGCCTGTACCGGGAAGGGCAAGCGGGCGTCCTGCAATGCCAGCAACCCACCGATGCGACCGGCGCCGCTGAGTGCTTGCTCCTTATAACGCCCGTTGGCCTGCCAGGCGAAGGCGTAATCCTGTGGCGCGGCAGCCCCCTCATCCGACTGGCTGGCGGACTTGCCGACGATCTCGGTAAAGGCGATGGGCTCGCCAAGCGGCTCGACCTGCAGCTTCACGCTGGCCTGGGAAACCCGATCCTCGACGCTGACCCGCGCCGTGTCGAAGCCGATGGTGCCGACGTCCATCACCCAGGGCGAGGCCGTTTGCTCTTCCGGCTGCTCTTGCTCGC
Organism: Pseudomonas sp. URMO17WK12:I2; assembly: GCF_003253735.1. Classification (GTDB taxonomy): domain Bacteria; phylum Pseudomonadota; class Gammaproteobacteria; order Pseudomonadales; family Pseudomonadaceae; genus Aquipseudomonas. The sequence continues at coordinate 20,494 of NZ_QKYW01000009.1, forward strand.
CAAGATCGAACGTCCAGTTGGCCCGCCCGTCGGCCAGCCGCTCCAGCGCGGCGTCGGCACCGGTCAATTGAATGCGCGGGATGGATACGGTTTTCCACAGCAACGGCACGGGCGACAGGCTGGCCTCGACGCGCTGCAGAGCAACGAAGTGCTCGCCCTTGGCCCAGTCGGGATTGCCCAGGCTGAGCTGCTCGGCGGACACATGGGGCCAGGGCACCCAGGCGCGCAAGCCTGGCTCATCAGGCTCGCGCTGCCAGGTGACGGCCAGATTGCCTTCGATCGCGAAGGGCCGATTCAGCGCTTCGGAGACCCGCGCATTGATCGTCGGCTTGAGCAGGTTCCAATCGAAGAGCACCAGAAACAGCATGAGCGCTGCAATCAACAGCAGAAGACTGGCAAGGCACCAGCCAAGTATCTTGCGAAGGCGCATCATACGGCGGCCCCTTTTTATCAGCGATCCCCACAATCGCCGTCCCTGATCGTTCGACTGGCCAATGCCGGGAATGACTCACAGAATGTTGTCATGCCGGTATACAAACCTTTCGCTCATACAACCTCCACCCCGGACAGGCCCATGCAGCTGATCGACACCCACACCCATCTCGACTTCCCCGACTTCGACGAGGATCGCGTCAGCGTGCTCGCCGAGGCTCGCGACCTGGGCGTCGAAAAACTGGTGGTACTGGGCGTCGAGCATGGCAACTGGCAGCGCCTGTGGGATCAGGTCCTGGCGCATGATGGGCTGTACGCGGCATTCGGCCTGCACCCGGTCTACCTGGACAGCCATCGGCCTCACCACCTGCAGGTGCTGGAACAATGGCTGCACAAGCTGCATGGCCACGAGAAGTTGTGCGCAGTAGGCGAATTCGGGCTGGACTACTACCTGCCGGAGCTGGATCGAGAGCGCCAGCAGCTGCTCTTCGAGGCGCAGCTGGAACTGGCACAGCGCTTCGAACTGCCCGTGCTGTTGCATGTGCGCCGCGCCCACGCCCAGGTGATCGCCACCCTCAAGCGCTTCAAGCTGAGGCGAGCCGGCATCATCCATGCCTTCGCCGGCAGTTACGAGGAGGCCCGGGAATACCTCAAGCTGGGCTTCAAGCTGGGCCTGGGCGGCGCAGCCACCTGGCCCCAGGCCAAGCGCCTGCGTCAGGTCTTGCCACGCCTGCCCCTCGACGCCGTGGTGCTGGAAACCGACTCACCGGACATGGCGCCGGCGATGCATCCGCACATCCGCAACAGCCCGGTTCACCTACCGGCGATCTGCCGCGAGCTGGCCACACTGTTCGCGGTCGAGCCGGAGGTCCTGGCCGCCGCCAGCAGCGGCAATGCCGCAGCACTGTTCGGCTGGCGGAATTAGAAGAAGAGCGTCCACAGGGCGATGGCGGCGTACCAGAGGATGGCCGCGCGTACCAGCAACTGCCACAGGCCGTCCAACGTCGTCACGCCCGCCTCGCCAAGCTCGGGCTCCGGTGTTTCGGCAGCAGCGCGCGCCGCACCCGCCGCCAGTTGCGCGGCCGAGATGTCCCAGCTCAGCACTTCGTGCAGCAGCGCGCGGCTGACCGCGATGAAATTGCCGACCAACGCAAAACTGGCCGCCAATACCCGCACCGGCAACCAGTCGAACGCATGCCGCAGTTGCCCGGCGCGCTCACGCAGCGCCTCGGATTGGCCGTGCTCGACGATCAGCGCCAGCAGGCGATAGGCCAGCGCCGCCAGCGGGCCGAGCAACACGTACCAGAAAATCACCGCGAAAAAGCTCTGGTAGGCCTGCCAGACCAGGTAGGTCTGCACGCTCGGCAGCAACGTCGCCTCGCCCTCGGCCTGCACGCCCAGGTCACGCTGGGCAACCAGGTAGGCCGCCTCGCCGTCGCCGCGCCGCCAGCTGTCGCGGAAGGGCCCGAGCGCTGCCAGCAGATCGCCCCGGCCCAGGCTGTAGATCACTACCAGCAGATGAATCGGCAACAGCAACCAACCGTAGGCCAGCGGCGCCAGCAGTTTCAGCACCGCAGCCAGAATCAGCAGCGGCACGCCGACCAGCAGAGCGATGGCCAGCCAGGGCGAATCGCTGGTGGTACCACCGCGCTCCATGCGTGCCAGGGCGCGTAGCCAGGGTTCATCCTGCTGGATACGCTGGCGCCAGGCGGAAAACTTCTCCACCCACAGCACCAGCAGCAACACCAGGAAACTCATGATGCCTCCTTATCAGTCATCAGTGACGAGCGCAGCCGCACCCAGTCGAACGCAGGCCCGGGGTCGGTCTTGCGACCCGGGGCGATATCGCTATGCCCACAGATGCGCTCATTGGTGATTGCCGGATAGGCCATCTGCAATGCTCGCGTCAATTCGCCGAGTGCAGCGTACTGCGCATCCGTGAACGCTAAATTATCGGTACCTTCGAGTTCGACGCCCAACGAAAAATCGTTGCAGTTCTCGCGCCCCTCGAAGGAGGACACACCGGCATGCCAGGCGCGATCCAGGCAGGACACGAACTGCACGATGGTACCGGTACGCTCGATCAGAAAGTGCGCCGACACCGTCATGCTGGCGATGCCTGCGAAATACGGGTGCGCATCGGCCTGCAGGCAATTGGTGAAGAACGCCTGCACCTGGCCGGTGCCGAACTGGCCTGGCGGCAAGCTGATGTTGTGAATGACCAGCAGGGAAATCTCGCCCTGCGGACGCTCGTTGAAGTTAGGCGAAGGACAGTGCTGAATCCCCTGATACCAGCCGTCTTCGAGTGGCTTGCGCATAGGTGCTCCACGAGTTTGCGCACACTCTAGGGGCTGATCAGCTCCCAGTGCAAGTCGTGACGTAGCGTGAGTCTTGGCGGCGAGCAGAACGACTCACGGCCCTGACGGGCCGTGAGATATGCATCAGTCAGGCAGGCTGAGGGTATCAGGCACCCTTGAGACGTCGCAGGTTACCGATCACCGACTCCAGGGCACGGTCGAACAGCAGTGCGTCGTCAAGCAGCCTCACCGCGTTGCGGCGGAACTCCACGGCCAGGCCCATCCGGGTCTTCTCGAGCACTTTCATGCCCGTGCGATTGACGAAGATGTACTTGCCGGTCGGCTTGATGATCGCCGCCAGCTTGCAGCGCAGCTTGTGCTCGTCGTCCTCCTGGAATTCGACCCAGCTGCCGACACGCAAGGAGTCGACATACAGCAGCGATTCATCGTCGTCGGCAAGCACCGGTTCATCCTGCGGCTCGCTGCGTGGCTGCCCGGGGGCCTCGAGCACGATCTCCTCGACGATCTCGACCATCGCCGAGATGCTGCTCTCCTCCTCCGGCTGCAGGTCGAGCAGCGGCAGCTCGAGACCGATTGCCGAGAGCGCCGAACGCTGCACCTCATCGGACTCGTTCGGCGCGCTGCGCTCGACATCGGGGATGGCACGCTTGAAGCGCTGAAAGGCCTGCACATGCAGGGCCTCGAGCTGGCTGAAGAACTCGCTGGTGGAGAATGGATCGAACGCCGCGCTGGCCATGCCTTCGCGCAGCGCCTTGAGCAGGCCAGGTACCAGTTCGAGCAGGCGTAGACGCGCTTCCGGGTTGTCGTGGGGTTCGACGCTCCAGATCAACTCGTCCATGGTAGCGAGCGCGCTCTGCCACTGCTGTGAATCGGTGCCGTGCTTGAGGCAGGTCAGCATCATGACCTTGCTCCAGGCCTCGCGCAGCAGACGCACCACCACCTCGGGCAGGGTCCTGCCGAGCAGACGCTCATTGAGCGCCTGCTCCACTTCACGACGGGCCATCTCGGCACGTGCGCTGCCCTCTTCGGCATCGCGGGTACGCTGCTCGAGCAGCTCGCTGCGGCGGCGCTCATCACCGGTGAAGGCCAGGAAGTCGGCCAGCAACTCGGAGAAGATTGCCGGATCGTCGGTGAAATCGTTGAGCAGCCGCTGCACGACCTGCTCGATCTTCTGATACAGGCTGTCACGCTGATTGCTGTCGTGCTCGCCCCAGCCGAGGGCGGCGGTGGCAATCTCGTTGAGCAGGCGACGCGCCGGATGGCTGCCGCGGCTGAAGAAAGTCTTGTCGAGCACCGCGACCTTGAGCATGGGGATCTGCAGACGGGCGATCAGCGCCTTCAAGGAATCCGGCAGACTGCGGTCGTCGAGGATGAATTCGAACAGCATCGACACCAGGTTGATGACGTCCTCGTCGACCTCGCCCACCACCCGCACGCGGCCGCTCTTGGCGCTGGCACGGGTCAGCAGGTGCTCGAGCTGGGCGCGCAGGTCGACATCCGATGGCGCCTGGATCGGCGCACGCTGCTGCAGGTGGGAAAGCAGACGCATCAGATCACTGGTTGAAATCGGCATCGCATTGGCCGGCGCCTGGCGCCGTGGCGCAATGCCCTCACGGGTTTGCGACAGCAGCTCCTGAAGGGCGCCGAACACCTCGCGCACTTCGTCGTCGGCAAATCCTGTGGAGCGCTCGAAACCCTCGACCGTATCACTGCGCTCGGGGCGGCCATGGGCGGCCGCACGACGGGCAGGCACTGCCTTGAGCTCAGGCAACACGCCAGCCTCGATCAACACGGCATTGGCATCGGTATACAACTGGTCAAGCCCGCTGAGTACGTACTTCTCGAACAGCTTGAGGATGATCAGCTTGACCTTGATCTCCACACCCAGGCCACTGCACGACTCGAGGAACAGCTCACTGAGCGAGACCGGGCCAAGGGGGTTAGACTTGTCATCGAGTTTCTTGCTGACCACGGCATTGAAGCGCGTGGTCAGGTGGGTGAGCGCCACGTGATCGCGGCTCAGCACCTTGGCGATCATCGAGTCCAGCGCAACGGTTTCTTCCAGCTCGTCGTTCTGCACCAGCGACAGGCTGTCGAAAGACACGGCATCCAGGGTGGGTGCCTTGCCGACCACGTACTGGTTCAGGCTGACGAACGACTCGAAGACACGCTGCAGGAAGCCACGCTCAATCCCCTTGCGCTTGAGGCGCAGGTCACGCATGGCTTCGAAAAAGGAGTTCTGCTCGGCATTGCTGGTGGCCCGATCAGCCATATCGAACAGGGTATCGTCGGCATTGTCGAACAACGCCTGCAGCGCCTGCTTGAGCTGGGTAGCGGCACGATCACGAACCTGAATGAGCGATGCAGGCAACCTCGCGGCCGCCGGGTGGGCCGTGTCGGGAACCATCTTGTTAAGATGCACCACGTTGGCATCGGTCTTCATCAGGATCTCCTGCGCAGAGCGCTGGTGAAGCAAACTGAAACAGGAATGCGAGCACCGCAGACGTCAAGGGTATGACGCCAATACTTCTGCATTAAAACATATCGGATTGCTACAGGAGATGCCAAAGCAATTTCCTGCAGATATGAAATGCATCACAGCCTATCCGACGGGCTGCCGGCGAACTGGGTATGTGACCGATCGTTACAGTCAGGGTTCATTTTTACCCGATGAACGTAACACTGACAGTTGCAGCCCTTATACTCGCCGCCTCAGCCAACCGGAGGCGCCATGCCGAATCTACTGCTCACCGAGCTTCGTGCCGAAATCGAGGCCAATGTTCGTCGTAGCCTGCGCGAAGACATCGGCAGCGGCGACATTACCGCCCAGCTGATTCCCGAGTCGCGCCTGGCCAATGCTACCGTGATCACTCGAGACAGTGCGGTGATCTGCGGCACAGCCTGGGTAAACGAAGTGTTTCGCCAGCTCGACCCGCGCGTCGCCGTGCATTGGCAAGTGGCAGATGGCCAACAGGTTGCGCCGGATCAGGCTCTGTTTCATCTGCAAGGCCCGGCGCGCGCGCTGCTCAGTGGTGAGCGCACGGCGCTGAATTTCCTGCAGACCCTGTCGGCCGTGGCCACGCGCTGCCAGCACTATGCTGCGCTGGTGCAGGGCACCGCGGTCAAGCTGCTCGACACCCGCAAGACCCTGCCCGGCCTGCGCCTGGCGCAGAAGTACGCGGTTACCCAGGGTGGCTGCCACAATCACCGCATCGGTTTGTTCGACGCCTTCCTGATCAAGGAAAACCATATCGCGGCCTGCGGCGGGATCGCGGCGGCGGTGGCCACTGCACGCACCATCGCGCCAGGCAAACCGGTCGAGGTGGAAGTCGAAAACCTGGACGAACTGGAGCAAGCGCTGACGGCTGGCGCCGATATCGTCATGCTCGATGAGCTGTCGCTGGATGACATGCGCCGAGCGGTGACTATCAATGCCGGCCGCGCCAAGCTCGAAGCATCGGGCGGCGTGAACGAAAGCACCTTGCGCAGCATTGCCGAGACTGGCGTGGACTACATTTCCATCGGCACGCTGACCAAAGACGTCAAGGCCGTGGATCTATCGATGCGCCTGTCGCTGTAAAACTCCCGGCGAATGAAAAACGGCGCCTCGAGGGCGCCGTTTTTCATATCAGTCAGCCCACATCGGGGCTGCTGACAAACCGCTTGCGCTCGGGAAAGAACAACCGCCCAAGTTCAACACCCGGATTGTCGGCACGCATGAAGGCTTCGCCAACGAGGAAGGCGTACACCTCACTGATTTCCATCAGCTCGACGTCAGCGCGGTTGAGGATGCCGCTCTCGGTCACCACCAGGCGGTCGCGAGGAATGCGCGGCAGCAGGTCCAGCGTGGTTTCCAGATTCACCTCGAAGGTATGCAGGTTACGGTTGTTGACGCCAACCAGCGGCGTATCCAACACAGTCAACGCACGCTCCAGCTCGTCGCCGTCATGCACTTCGGCCAGCACGTCGAGATCGAATGCCTTGGCGGTAGCTGCCAGCTCGGCCATCTGCGCATCGGTCAGCGCCGAGACGATCAGCAGCACGCAGTCGGCACCCAGTGCGCGCGACTCGACGATCTGGTAGGGGTCGATCATGAAATCCTTGCGGATCACCGGCAGCGAACACGCGCTGCGTGCTTCGCGCAGGTAGCGGTCGGCCCCCTGGAAGAAGTCGATATCAGTAAGCACCGACAGGCAGGTCGCCCCGCCATCCTGATAACTCTGGGCGATTTCCGCCGGCACGAAGTTCTCACGAATCACGCCCTTGCTCGGCGACGCCTTCTTGATCTCGGCGATCACCGCAGGCTGCTTGCTTTTGGCTTGCTCGATCAGCGCATTGGCGAAACCCCGCGGAGCGTCGGCAGCCCGCGCTTCGCGTTCGACCTCGGCGAGGCTCACCACGGCACGGCGGGCGGCTACTTCTTCGGCCTTGCGGGCGAGGATCTTTTCCAGAACGGTGGGAATGCTCACCCTTCATTCTCCTGTTTGAATACGGCGGTAAAGGACACCAGTTCTTCCATCTTTTCCCGGGCCAGGCCGGTGTGCAGCGCATCGTGGGCCAGGCTCATGCCACCCTGCAGGTTATCGGCATGGTCAGCAGCATAAAGCGCCGCGCCGGCATTGAGCACGATGATGTCGGCGGCTTTCTGGCCGGCATCGGTCTTGCGGCGGCCCAGGGCATCGCGAATCAGCTCCAGCGATTGCTCTGCACCGTCGACGGTCAGGCCGATCAGGCTCTGACTCTTGATATCGAAGTCTTCTGGCTGGATGCGGTACTCGCTGACCACGCCGTTCTTCAGTTCGGCGACGAAGGTCGGCGCCGCCAGGCTGATCTCGTCGAGACCATCCTGCGCATGCACCACCAGTACGTGCTCGCTGCCCAGGCGCTGCAGCACTTCGGCCATCGGGCGGCACAACGCCTGGCTGAACACGCCAACGACCTGGTGCTTGGCGCCGGCCGGGTTGGTCATCGGGCCGAGCATGTTGAACAGCGTGCGCAAGCCCAGCTCGCGGCGCGGGCCAATGGCATGCTTCATCGCGCCATGATGAGACGGCGCGAACATGAAGCCGACGCCGACAGTCTCGACGCAGCGCGCCACCTGCACCGGGGTGAGCCCCAGGTACACACCAGCAGCCTCGAGCAGATCGGCACTGCCGCTCTTGCCGGACACCGCGCGGTTACCGTGCTTGGCCACCTTGCCGCCGGCTGCGGCGACGACGAAGGCAGCGGCGGTGGAGACGTTGAAGATGTTCATGCCGTCGCCACCGGTGCCGCAGGTGTCGACCAACCGCTCGGCGGCGATCTCCACTGGCGCGGCCAGTTCACGCATCACGCTGGCGGCGCCGACGATCTCGTCGATGGTCTCGCTCTTCATGCGCATGCCCATCAGAAATGCGCCGATCTGCGCGTCGGTGCACTGGCCGGTCATGATCTCGCGCATCACCGCGCGCATTTCCTCGGTGCTCAGATCCAGCTGGGTGACGATGCGGTTGAGGGCTTCCTTGATGTTCATGCGCGCACGCCTCCGGTCTGCTTGAGGAAGTTGGCGAACAGTTCGTGGCCCTGCTCGGTAAGGATCGACTCGGGGTGAAACTGCACGCCCTCGACGTTCAGGGTCTTGTGGCGCAGGCCCATGATCTCGTCGACGGAGCCGTCTTCGTGCTGCGTCCAGGCGGTCACCTCGAGGCAGTCCGGCAGAGTCTCGCGCTTGACCACCAAAGAGTGGTAGCGGGTCACGGTCACCGGCATCGCCAGGCCGGCGAACACGCCCTTGTTTTCATGAAATACCGGGCTGGTCTTGCCGTGCATCACCTGACGGGCACGCACCACGTCGCCGCCGTAGGCCTGGCCGATACTCTGGTGGCCCAGGCACACGCCAAGAATCGGCAGCTTGCCGGCGAAATGCAGGATGGCTTCGATGGACACGCCGGCTTCGGTCGGTGTGCACGGGCCCGGGGAGACGACGATACGCTCGGGCTTGAGTGCCTCGATCTCGGCGATGCTCAGCTCGTCATTGCGGATGACGTGGACGTCGGCCCCCAGTTCGCCCAGGTACTGCACCACGTTGTAGGTAAAGGAGTCGTAGTTGTCGATCATCAGCAGCATTTTAGATTTAACCTTTTGATTTACTGCTCTTCAGCCAATCGCCCTGGTTTCGATACCCCTATTCGTACCCGCAGTTTTTCATGCTGGGAGAATGTCTGTTCAGGGGTCGAGCAAGGCAGAGAGAATCGTCCGGCGTGGCCGGATAGAAAAGATCAGGCGCGCCAACGCCAGCGGGCGTGGGCTTTGATGAGGCGCATCAGAAGGGTGCTGCTTGCGTTCACGAAGGAGGTCTCGCGTTTATCTCCGGGCACAGTAGCCCAGCAGAGCCTTGGCGTGCAACTGGCATAACGCCTCTTGTGGGCAGGAAAGACGGTGGCTGGAGGGCGCGGAGCCACCGGCGTGGCGAGCTACGTCTGCGGAGCCAGCCAGGCGAGCACTTGCTCGGCCAGCTGCTCGGGCGACTCGTGGGTACTGTCCAGGCGCAGCACCGGACAACGCAGTTGCTGCTCGATCCACGTCTCGTGCATGCGCAGGCTGCGGGTCTGCAGATCGCCGTGCTGATAGCCTGCGGCCCATTCGAGGAAAGCCTGGTGCTGCGCGTGCATGTCACCGCCCGGCTGCACCCTCTCGCCGTAGCGCTGCTGCTCGCGGGCACGCAGCCGTTGCATACGCTTGGTGTCGTCCAGTTGCAGGAACACGGCATGAGTGAACAGCGGTACCAGCGCCTCGCCCCAACTGCACAGCGAACCGCTGAGTATCCAGTCGCTCGACTGCGCCGCGCACCCGCGGATCTGCTCCACACGCTGTTGCGGTTCGCGCTTGAAACGATAAGGTGGCTCGCTGGGCAGCCAGTAGAAGCTGTCGGTGTCCAGATGCAACCAGCCGGCTCGTTCGGCCAGCGCTGCCGCCAGGGTGGTCGTGCCGGCGCCAGACGCCCCGAATACATGTACCCGTACCGCCATGGATCAACATCCTCCACGAAAGGAATTCATCATGATTCGCCCCTATCATGCCAACGACGCCAATGCCGTGCTCGACATCTGGCTCAGCGCGTCGCTCCAGGCCCATGCCTTTATCGCCGAATCGTTCTGGCGCGACCAGCTGGGCGCCATGGGCGATATCTACCTGCCCCAGGCCGAGACACTGGTGCTCGAAGAAAACGGCGAGATCCTGGGGTTCGCGTCATTGCACGAACAGCGCCTGGCCGCCCTGTTCATCGCCCCAAGCGCCCAAGGGCAAGGGCTGGGCAAACGCCTGCTCGACGAAACCAAGCGCCGGCGCAGCGTGCTGGAGCTCAGTGTGTACAGCGCCAATACCCGGGCGTGCCGCTTCTATCAGGCCTGCGGCTTTGCCGTGGTAGCCGACCAGAACGATCCGCACAGCGGACACCCGGAACGAGTCATGCGCTGGCAACGTGACTAAGCGCGCAGCGCGTGCACGCCCTGGCACCGAACAGCCTCGCTTCACCTAACGCCCCATCAGGTCACGGCCGCTCGAGCTCTGCTCGAAAGGCACGGCCAAGAAAAAGTGGAGCCTCCGAAGAGGCTCCTGGTCACATCGACCTAGAACATTTACAGCTGAAGCGAACTACTCCCTCTTGAACAGCGGCTTGCCATTGGCAGCGCGCCATTCCTTTATCTCCTGCACGATGCCTTCAGGCGTATCGGGCCGAGAAGGTGCTGGATAGAACAGAAGATCAGTTTCACTAGGGTGTTCAGAAATTTCTATGAATTTGTTAATCGCTTCGTCGTTCTCGGCTTCCGTTGGAAAGTCTGCCTCACAGACTTTTTTAACGAATGCGAGAAACTCGCTTTCAGTGAACTCTTCAAGTTTGCTGGACATGATAAGCCTCCCCCGGTTCGCATGTATTTGATGTAGCGCTAGACGGGCGCGGCCGAGGCGCGCGTCACCTGAATTGCCAGAGAGCGGCTGGCTCTCTGGCAGCGCGAAACGTCTATCAATGCGCGCTTACGGCGCTTCGCTGATCGTCTGCACGTAATCCTGGCACATGCCTAGGGCGATGATGGCACGGTCGCCACGTTGGGTAATGTCGACAATTCGTTGAGCAACTGCTCGGTCAATGTCGGCTCGTCGGGTGCCATCCACCAGGCGTCCGGAACGGGCGGTGGCGGGCAGCTGGGCGCCATGACCGGCACCGGTAGCTCCGGAGTCGGCGGTAAGGACTGACAGCCGTAGCTCAGTAGTGGCAAGACGATCACGCAGGCGCGCAGTCTTCTGTTCTGCATCGCTAAGTCTCCTGTGTTGGGTTTGCGAGGACGCCTGCAACTGCTGCTCGAGCGCCAGGCGTTTGTCCTGGCCGCGGCGGGTTTCACGGGCAGCCGTGTCGTGCAAGCGAGCCAGGGTGGCGGCATGGGTTTGGTCGCGTTCGGCCAGCAGCTGGCCCAGGCGCCAGCCCTGCACCACCCAACCGAGGCTGGCGCCGCCAAGCACTAGCGTCAGGATCAGGCCACCGCCGAGCAGCCAGCGATAGCGGGCGGGAATCAGCGCTAGCAGGCTCATGCCGCCACCTGCCCGCCGCAGGCAATGAACATGGCCAGCAGATCGTCCTGATCACGTGCCTGGCCGGCGAGTTCTTGCCGATAGATACGCAGCAGCGCGCCAATATCGTGCTCGCGCTGGCCGTAACCGGCACCTGGCAGGCTGGCCCAGATGGGCGCCGCTGCGCTGATCGCCTCGGCCACCCGGCCGGCCTGAATGGACGCCAGTGCACCGCACTCTTCGAGCAACTTCACCGCGGCCAGATCCTGGGCCTCGGGCGTGAAGCGGCCGCGAAACTTGTAGAGTTCGACGATGGCGTCCCAAGTGCCGGCCAGGAACTGGTAGCGGCCTGCCGCCGTGGATTGAATGTCGTAGCGCGGCAGCTCTATCAACCGACGCGGATGGGCGCTGTAGTCGTCGAACAGGCTGCCGCCCACCAGTACGTTGTAGCCGTCGTCGCTCTTGGCGACGGTCGAGGTGCCTTCGCTCCAGGCGAGCATGTCGAGAAAGGCGAGTACGTTGTGGCCACCCGCCTGGGTGGCAGTAAGTCGGGCCATGGGAATTCTCCAGGGTAGTAAAAGCAATGGCCCGCCGAAGCGGGCCATTGGCGTGGCTCAGCGGGGCCCGTAGGCCGTGGTGGTGGTGCCGATGCGTGCCATCAGCGAGCGGGTGTTGGGTTTCAGCGTGCCGTCGTTACGGTCCATGCCGTTGGGGTTGTCGTCGTCGTCACCGGGGCCGGCCAGCCACTGGAAGCGCAGGATGTGGTTGGCATCGAAGTACTTGTGCAGCTCGGTGAAGTAGGTGCGCATGCCGGGCAGGTGATCCGGCCCGCCGAACTCGCCGGCGATGCCGCGCTTGCCGTTGGCCTTGAGCCAGTCGATAAAGGGATACCAGTCGGCCACCCGTTCGCGGTAGGCGATCGAATCGATGGGCTGGTTCCACTTGCCACCGCCCTTCCCGTCCTTGTCCGCATACTGATGTGCCTCGTAGAGCAGCCGGCCTCCAGGATCCTGGAGATTCTTGAGCGCGTCGGAGCTGCGCGGCCAGTAAAGGGCCGAGGCGAACGAATTACCGGCCACGGTGATGAAGTGCCGCGGGTCGACCTCGCGCACGGCGGTGATCAGCTGCTGCACATTGTTGGTCCACAAGGTTTCCACGTTGACGCCGCCATCGGGCACGCTGCCCATATTGTGCGGCTCGTTCATCAGGCCGTAGCCGAACACCCCGGGCTCGTCGCGAAATTCCCGAGCGATGGCCGCCCAGATACGCGCCAGCAACGGGTAGTTGACCGGGCAATCAGGCGCGCCGATGGCTGTCCACAGCGCGAAGCCGCCGTTCCAGGCCTGCACGACACGACCGCTGACCGGTCCGCTGGCGCGCACGTACCAGCGGCAGTAGTTGTGCATGTCGAGCAGCGAAAAGCCGCCCCAGCTGTGGATATGGCGGATCGCGCGGCGGATCTCCTCCACATAGCTCTGGCGCAAGGTGAAGCCGCCGGCGCCATCGAGAATGGCGATGCGCTCGCCAGCGAACGGCAACCGTACCGCAAAGGGCTTGCCATCCAGGCCACCGGCATAGGCCTTGATGTAGTCCGGTTGGTGACCGCGCGGCGCCACGGTCACGTAGTGGGTGTCCAACCGCGCGGTGGCGATGACGTCGACGTAGGGGTTGTTGCCCAGGCCTGCGGCGTTGAAACCGATCAGCGGGAATTCGCCGGCAGCGGCCATTTGGTCAAAGGTCTTGATAGCCATGGTGTTTCCTCCAGACATGAAAAAGCCCGCACGATGGCGGGCCAGGGTGAGTACGACGGAATGCGCCGCCGTACGGATTCAGGTAGCGGTGTTACCAATTGCAGCCCGGTGGCCGAGTCAGGCGTCTCGGTCGCCAGGCGGTTTGTCGCGCAGAGCATCTGCGCGCCGGCGAATCGCTGCCAACATCACCGTCACCACCAAACCGGCGCCAGCGAAACCGGCAGGTCCCGGATAGGCGAAGGGGTGGATGCCGTGGAGCTCGAAGTCAGTGATCGCCGGGGCACACAGGTACCCCATCACGGTTGAGGTCAAAAAGAACGCCAACCGATTCCACATGGGCAGATTTTGCGTAGTGGTGAAGTACACCAGCGCCCCACACAAGGCGCCGACGGCAGCCTCGCCATTGATAGGGGCAATCAGGGCTGCAAGGTGCTCACCTAGCACGCCGAACAGCACGGCGCTGCTGAATTCAGTCATTGTTATCGTACTCCCCGAGGCCGACGGCCCCGACGACATTGAGGTTATGCCGCCCCCCTGAAACGACAGAGCCCCGCACGGGCGGGGCTCTGTTAAAGGAAGGTCGGTGTGTTGCAACGCGCCGCGGGGCGCAATGGGTAGCAATGGATGAGTCAGGAGGCCGGCTGACTGCTTGCCCACCTCTGTGACGGTGATCCATGTATAACCGCCGATTCTCAGGGTCTCAAGGGCACTGCGCGAATCAGCGCCAACGCAATGGAAAATCAGCGGACATACGACAATCTCAAGCTGTCCGCCCCTGCAAACAGGCGCGTGCGAAGGCGCCCTGTGCTTGCGTGAGGTGCAGTTTTCAACAAGGGAAACAGGCCGAACCGCGAGAACCGCTGCCGGCAGAAATGAAAAGCGCGCTCAGGCGGCGCGCTTCAGAAGTTGCGACTCGATGGCCCGGTGGGCCTGGCCCAGTCGTCGATAGAACTGCGCCCGGCTACATCCGCAGGCTACCCATTTCTCACGCTGAGGCAGGTTGCTGCAATACTGCTCGACGATCACCTGCCGCTGGTCTGGGGAAAGGTGCTTGCTGACGATCCAGTCGATTTCGGTAGCTCTGTCGACCAGTACACGGCTGCCACGGGCAGCGCGATTCAGCACACCTTGTGATGCCATCAGCGAGGCGATCACGCTGATGCCCATGTTCGATGTGCAATTCTCTGCGCTTGCCTGCGTTTCGGCCCAGCGCTGCAGCGCCTCGTCTATATAGGGAATCATTGTCTGCCTCCTGCCATCTCTGATGGCCTCGATGTCAATTTGACTCGGTAGGAGGGGCTCGACATCAGGTCGCCCCCGGCACCTTACCGATTGTCGTCATCTTAAAAATAATCACGTATCGTGTTTTATTCAAGCTGAGAACTGCGCTATAAATATTTCACAACGTGATTACTGGAGAGGCACGATGGAAACCCTGGGACAGCGCATCAAACGCCTGCGCAAGAGCAAGAGCCTCAGCCAGCAGCAGTTGGCTGAAGCCTGCGGCTGGTCATCCCAGTCGCGTATTGGCAATTACGAAAGCGATCTTCGCGAACCGGGGCTCTCGGATTTACTGGTGCTCGCGCCGGCGCTGGGCGTCAGCCTCGCCGAGCTGGCCGGCACCGACGATCTGCCGGAGGCGCCCCCGGCCGACACCCTGGCGGTCGGCCACGCCCGTGGCGGCGCAGTGCCGGTGGTGGGGCACGCACAACTGGGCACTCAGGGTTACTTCGAGGAGATCGACTTTCCGGTCGGCCATGGCGACGGCTACCTGCGTATTCACAGTGACGACCCCAATGCCTACGGCCTGCGGGTGAACGGCGATAGCATGCACCCGCGAATCAAGAATGGTGAATACGTGCTGATCGAGCCGAACAAGGCTTTTCATGCGGGAGACGAGGTGATGGTTCGCACCCTGGACGGCCAGGCGATGATCAAGGAGTACATCTACCTGCGCGATGGCATGTACCGCTTCGACAGCGTCAACCAGAACCACCCGCCCATCCATATTCACCAGGACAACGTCATCAAGATCCACCTGGTGGGCGGCATCCTCAAATCGTCGCGTTTCACCGAAGAATGATCACGCACCAAATCAACCCAGAACGCGAGACCTGACCCCGATACCGAGCCCAATCATGAACACTCAGCCTGAGCCGCACCTGCCGCTCCAGACGCTGGAGCTTCTATTCCGTACCCACGGTGACGTGCTGGTGCCCATTGACCGGGTGCGCACCGTGTATTTCCGCCACCTGAGCCCGGACAACTTCATCCGCGCCATCGCCTGCGGACGCCTGAACCTGCCCATCACCACCCTGGACAGCAGCGCCAAGGCGCCCAAGTTCATCGAGCTGCACCACTTGGCCGCCTATATCGACAGCTGCGCCAGTGCCGCCAACGGCGAGACCAGCCTATGCGCCGAAGCGCAGGGCGGCTATCACCTGGAGCAGGCTCAGGAACCGCGCCGCGCGTAAGCCGCCAGAATGGTGCGTTCCGATTGCACCAGGTAGGCATCCAGCGCCTTGGCGGCGTCCTGCGGGCGGCCGGCTTCCAGGTGTTCGAGAATCGCCGCGTTCATGTCGATGTAGGGTGCGTGCAGGAATTCCGCGTCATTGAGCAGCCCGAATACCAGGCGCAACTCGGCGGACAAGTGCCCGTAGAAGGTATTGAGTCGCTGGCTGTCCGCCAATTCGACGATGGCCGCATGGAAGACCATATTGGCCGTGCCCACCGCGCCCCAGTCCGGCACCTCGGCGCTGCGCTGCGCCGCCTTCACCGCCTCGCGCATGCGCTTGACAGCCGGGTGCTTGGGGTAAGCCTGGGCCAACGCCTGGCACTCGACGAAACGCCGCGCCCGGTAGATCTCGATGATCGAGGCCATGTCCGGTACCGACACGAACACGCCACGATTGGGCTCGTGCTTGAGCAGGCCTTCCTGGGTCAGCACGCGAAATGCCTCGCGCAGGGTATTACGCGAGATATCCAGGCTTTCGCTGAGCGCCGCCTCGGACAGCCGCTGACCCGGTACCAGCTCACCACCAACCAGCTTGCGACGTATTTCCGCGGTCACGGTCTCGCCGAGGGTACGTGGGTTACCAGACACATCTTTGTTCATCATCACTCCACCAAGCCAGCGCCGGGCTCTTTGCAGGAGAGCCGAAGGCCATGATGGTCACCGAGCAGCGCGCTGCAGGCAAGGGGGTGGAGCTGTCACCGTGCGCACCATGGTGAATCAGCATTGAGTATCGAAGTAACAAAACAGTGCAAATAGATCATCAATGCAAATCTAATTGTTGAACAATAAATCCATCTGGAATCAACAGATCAGACCGTTTCATGTCTACGTGGCATGTTGATTGCCTTACACCCTGCACCCGTTACCTCGCCCCAGGAGTGTTTCATGCAGGCCCAGACCACCGCCGACTTCGCCCGCTCACGCCGCTCATCATTGATTGCGGCCATCTTCCTGATGGCCACCTCGGCCATCGGCCCCGGATTCATCACCCAGACCGCCACCTTCACGGCCACCATGGGCGCGGCCTTCGCGTTCGGCATCCTCGCTTCGATCCTCATCGACTTCGTGGTGCAGCTGAACGTCTGGCGCATCGTCACCCTGACCCGCATGCGTGCCTCGGACATCGCCAACGCGGCAATTCCAGGCAGCGGCTATCTGCTGGCAGTGCTGGTGATCTTTGGCGGGCTGGTATTCAACGTCGGCAACATCGCCGGCGCCGGCCTGGGTCTGAATGCGCTGATGGGCCTCGATCCGAAATGGGGCGGCGCGCTCAGCGCCCTGGTGGCCATCGGCATCTTCCTGTCCAAACGCGCAGGCATCGCCGTCGACCGGCTGATCGTGGTGCTGGGCGTGTTGATGATCCTGCTCACCCTGTTCGTTGCCATCGCCTCCAACCCGCCCCTGGGCGAAGCACTGCGCCAGACCGTTTGGCCGGACGAGATCAACTTCGCGATCATCACCACCATCGTCGGCGGCACCGTCGGCGGCTACATCACCTATGCCGGCGCCCATCGCCTGCTGGATCGTGGCCTGGTCGGCGAGGAGCACATCAGGGAGGTCACCAAGGCGGCGCTGAGCGGCATCGCGGTAACGGGCCTGATGCGCTACGTGCTGTTCCTGGCGATTCTCGGCGTAGCCGCCAGCGGCGTGGTCATCGACACCTCCGGCAAAGGCGCCAACCCGGCCGCCCAGGCATTCCAGGCAGCCGCTGGCGAGCTCGGTCTGCGGGCCTTCGGCCTGGTGCTCTGGGCGGCGGCCATCACCAGCGTGATCGGTGCGGCCTACACTTCGATGTCGTTCATCACCGCCTTCATGCCCGCCATCAGCGAGCGCGGCCGCAACAATGCGACGGTGGCGTTCATTGCCGTGTCGCTGAGTATCTATATGGCTCTGGGCACCGCACCGGCGGCGCTGTTGCTGTTCGCCGGCGGCTTCAACGGCCTGATCCTGCCAATCGGCCTGAGCATCTTTGTCTACGTCGGCTGGCGCCGCAGCGACCTGATGGGCGGCTACCACTACCCGCGCTGGCTGCTGGTGCTAGGCGCCATTACCTGCGCACTGACCTGGTACATGGCGGCCAAATCGGTCGGCCCGATCCTGGCCTTCGTCAACCTCTAGGAGAACCGACATGCCAACCATCGACCTCAACAGCGATCTGGGCGAGAGTTTCGGCCAATGGTCCATGGGCGACGATGCCGCGATGCTCGACATCGTCACCAGCGCCAACGTCGCCTGTGGCTTCCACGCCGGTGACCCGGCCGGCATCCTGCGCACCCTCAAGGCGGCTGCGGCCAAGGGCGTGACCATCGGCGCCCATGTCGCCTACCCGGATCTGGTCGGCTTCGGCCGCCGCAATATGGATATCGCCAGCGACGAGCTGAGCGCCGACGTGGTCTACCAGATCGGCGCCCTGCAGGCCCTGGCCACCGCCGCCGGCACCAGGGTGCGCTACGTGAAACCCCACGGCGCGCTGTACAACACCATCGCTCACGACACCCGCCAGGCCCTGGCAGTGATCGAGGCGATCCGCGCTGTCGATGCGCGCCTGGTGCTGGTCGCCCTGGCCGGCTCGCCGCTGATCGAGCTGGCCCGCCGCGAAGGCCTTACCTGCATCGCCGAAGCCTTCGCCGACCGCGCTTACACCCCCCAGGGCACCCTGGTATCGCGCCGCGAACCGGGCGCCGTGCTGCACGACGCCGAGCAGGTAGCCCGGCGCATGCTGCGCCTGGTGCAGAGCGGCGAAGTCGAGGCGATCGACGGCAGCATCACCCGCGTCGAAGCCGATTCGATCTGCGTGCACGGCGACAGCCCCGGTGCCATCCAGATGGCCTGTGAAGTGCGCCAGTTGCTGGAGCAATCCGGCGTGTCCCTGCAAGCCTTCGCTGGAGTTGCCCGATGAACGCCATCCAACGCGCCCAACAGGCCGCCATTACCGCCGCCCGCCAGGCCCGCGCCGAGTACCGCAACGGCCGCGTCGCGCCCACGGCCGGCATCGCCCCGGGCATGACCCAGGCCAACCTGATCGCCCTGCCCCGCGACTGGGCCTACGACTTTCTGCTCTACGCCCAGCGCAACCCCAAGGCCTGCCCGGTGCTCGACGTGAGCGACGCCGGCAGCCCGACCACCATGCTGGCCGAGGGCGCCGACCTGCGCACCGATCTGCCGCTGTACCGCATCTGGCGTGATGGCAAGCTGGCCGAGGAAGTCAGCGATGCTACCGCCGCCTGGGCGGAGCACAGGGACATGGTGACCTTTCTGATCGGCTGCAGCTTCACCTTCGAGACCGCCCTGCAGGAGGCCGGCATCGACGTGCGGCATATCACCGACGGCTGCAACGTGCCGATGTACCGCAGCAACCGCGCCTGCCGCCCGGCGGGCCGCCTGCATGGCGAGATGGTGGTGTCGATGCGGCCGATCCCGGCCGATCGGGTTGCCGAGGCGGCCGGTATTTCCGGGCGCTATCCCTCGGTGCACGGCGCCCCGGTGCATATCGGCGAGCCGCAACGCCTGGGCATCAAAGACCTGCAGAAGCCGGATTTCGGCGACGCGGTGCGCATCGAGCCCGGCGAAGTGCCGGTGTTCTGGGCCTGCGGCGTGACGCCCCAGGCGGCGGTCATGGCTTCCGGCGTGCCCTTCGCGATCACCCATTCGCCCGGCCATATGTTCATCACCGACGTGCCTGACAGCACCTATCACGTCTAGGAGGTGGTCTTGCGTTTTCTCCCCGCCAATCTCGATACGCTGCTCGTCGAGCTGCAGGATCTCGACGAAACCCTGGCGCTGTTCGCTGCGCTGCAGGCCGAGCCCATCGCCGGGATCGAGGAAATCGTTCCGGCAGCGCGGACGCTGCTGATTCAGTACCGGCCCAGCGCCATTGAGCGCCAGGCGCTGATCGATGATCTGGCCCGCCGCGACCTGAGCCAGCGCAGCGCCCGTGAAAGCCGCCGCGTGGAAATTCCCGTGCACTACAACGGCGAGGACCTCGACGAAGTCGCCAGCCTGCTCGGCATCAGCCGTGAAGAAGTGGTGCGCCGCCACACCAGTGCCGATTACGAGGTGGCCTTCTGCGGCTTCGCCCCCGGCTTCGGCTACCTGACCGGTGGCGCCGACTTCCAGGTACCGCGCCGGCAAACCCCGCGCACCCGTATTCCCGCCGGCGCCGTGGCCCTGGCCGGCAACTTCAGCGGCATCTACCCCAAGGCCAGCCCCGGTGGCTGGCAGATCATCGGCGTTACGCCGTTGCAGATGTGGGATCTGGGCCGTGACGAGCCAGCCCTGCTGCGCCCTGGCTACAAGGTGCGCTTCCAGGATGCCGGCCCGCTGCCGGCCGGTGGCCTGCCCGCCCATGAGCAAGCGGCGGCCAGCAAGCCACCTGCCGGTGCCCATCTGGAAATCCTCAGCCCCGGCCTGCAAACGGTGTTGCAGGACCTCGGCCGCGCCGGCCATACCGACCAGGGCGTGTCGATGTCCGGTGCGCTGGATCGTGGCGCCCTGCGCGCCGCCAACCGTGCGGTGGGCAACGACTCGGGCAGCGCCTGCCTTGAAGTGGTGCTCGGCGGCCTGAGCTTCGCCTGCCACGGCCGCACGCTCATCGCCGTCAGCGGTGCGCAGACGCCGATCAGCGTGACCACCGCCAGCGGCCTGCAATGGCAGCCGAGCACCTATCAGCCCATCGAACTGGATGACGGCGACCGCGTCAGCCTCGGCGCGCCCCAGGCCGGGTTGCGCAGCTACCTGGCGATTCGCGGCGGTTTTCAGGTGGCGCCGGTGCTGGGCAGTCTTTCCTACGACAGCCTGGCCCAGGTCGGCCCGCCGCCGCTCAAGGCCGGAGACCGTTTAGGTTTCCAGGAAGTGGGCACCGGCACCAGCGTGTCGGTAGATGAAGCACCCGCCTTTGATCTGCCGACCAGCAAGGACATCATCACCCTGGATGTGGTCATGGGCCCGCGCAGCGACTGGTTCACCCGGGCCGCCATCGAGCGCCTGAGCAGCCAGCTGTGGCGCGTCACCCCGCAATCCAACCGGGTCGGCATTCGCCTCGAAGGCGAGGTGCCCCTGGAGCGCTGCAACCATGATGAGCTGCCCAGCGAAGGCACCTCACTGGGCGCCATCCAGGTGCCCGCCAGCGGTCAGCCGGTGCTGTTTCTCGCCGACCACCCGCTGACCGGCGGCTACCCGGTGATCGCCGCCGTGGCCAGCCATCATCTGGATCTGGCCGGGCAAATCCCGATCAACGCGCAGATTCGCTTCAACCCCATCGAGGCGTTCGCCGAGCTCGAGCCCGACGCCCTCCTCTCCACTGCCGATGCGAAGAACCCATCATGAAAAAAGTCCTGATAGCCAACCGCGGTGAAATCGCCGTGCGCATCGCCCGCGCCTGCCGCGACCACGGTGTGGCCTCGGTGGCCGTGTATGCGAATGCCGATATCGACGCCCTGCACGTGCGCCACGCCGACGAAGCCTATGGGCTGGACGGCGAGCGCCCGGCCGACACCTACCTGAACATCGACAAGCTGCTGGCCATCGCCAAGCGCGCCGGCGCCGATGCCGTGCACCCCGGCTACGGCTTTCTCTCCGAGCGCGCCGACTTTGCCCGCGCCGTACAAGGCGCCGGGCTGATCTGGATCGGCCCGAACCCGGCAACCATCGACGTGCTCGGCGACAAGGTGCAAGCCCGCAAGCTCGCCCAGCAGGTTGGCGCGCCCCTGGTGGCCGGCACCCCCGGGCCGGTGCAGAGCGCCGCCGAGGTGCTGGCCTTTGCCGAGCAGCACGGCCTGCCAATCGCCATCAAGGCCGCATTCGGCGGTGGCGGACGCGGCATGAAGGTCGCCTGGCGCATGGACGAAGTGGCCGAGCTGTATGCCTCGGCGGTGCGCGAAGCCGAAGCCGCCTTCGGGCGCGGCGAATGCTTCGTCGAGCAGTTCCTCGACCGCCCGCGGCATATCGAAGCCCAGGTGATCGCCGATGCCCATGGCAACGTGGTGGTGGTCGGCACCCGCGACTGCTCGCTGCAACGCCGCAACCAGAAGCTGGTGGAAGAAGCCCCGGCCCCCTTCATCAGCGAAGAGCAGCGCCAGCGCATTCACCAGTCAGCCCACGACATCTGCGCCAAGGCCGGCTATGTCGGGGCCGGCACCGTGGAATACCTGCTCAGCGCCGACGGCACCCTGTCGTTCCTGGAAGTGAACACCCGCCTGCAGGTCGAGCATCCGGTGACCGAGGAAACCGCCGGCGTCGACCTGGTGATCGAACAGCTACGTGTCGCCGACGGCCTGCCGCTGTCGTTCAGGGAGACGCCGACTCCGCGCGGCCACAGCTTCGAGTTCCGCATCAACGCCGAGGATGCCGGCAAGGGTTTTCTACCCACCCCGGGCAAGATCAGTGAATTCCGCGCACCGAGTGGCCCGGGCGTGCGCCTGGACAGCGGCGTGGAAAGCGGCTCCAGCGTGCCCGGCACCTTCGACTCGATGATGGCCAAGCTGATCGTCACCGGCGCCACCCGCGAGCAGGCCATCGCCCGCGCGCGCCGCGCCCTGGCCGAGTTCCAGATCGAGGGCATCGCCTCGGTACTGCCCTTCCACCGCGCGGTGATGGACCACGACGATTTCACCGGCGGCGGCTTCGCTGTGCACACGCGCTGGATCGAGACCGACTTCGCCGAGCAGATCACCCTGGCGCCGCGCACCTTGCCGGTGGCCGGCGATGCGGTGCTGCGCACCTTTATCGAGATCGACGGCAAGCGCCACGAACTGGGCCTGCCCAGCGCCCTGCTGCAAGGTTTGGCGCCGCTGGACGGCAACGCCCAGGCGGCGGCTCAGGTAGCAACTGGGGCCGCTGCGCCGGCTGCCGAAGACGGCCTGGTCAGCGCGCCGATCTCCGGCAACCTGCACGCCTGGCTGGTCGAGGACGGCGCCCAGGTCAAAGCCGGCGAGGTGATCGCAGTGATGGAAGCCATGAAGATGGAAACCCAGGTCACCGCGCCCGCAGACGGCACCCTGCGCATCCGCGAACAGGCCGGGGCTTATCTGGAGGCCGGGGCGGCGTTGGCCAAGCTGGAGAACTAAAGCGCACAGCAGCCAAGTGGGGTGGATCGGGGCGCTTAGCCGACGCTCTTTTCATCCACCATCTTGCCGAACTCATGGTGGACGGATAAAGCGTCGTCCACCCTACGGCCTGCTCGCTTCGCTACGAGCGGCCGGCGTCCCGATCCGCCCTACGAGCAGCGCGGTAGGGCGTACTCGCGAAGCAGTACGCCGTTGCCCTTGTGCCAGGATCAGCATGGTTTGGCGGACTGTTCGCTTAGGCTCCTGAGCCCGCCCTACGTACTGAGACACGGAGCATGCAGAGACCAGCAGCTTTCTGTGGGAACGGGCGGGGCGCCCAGTTCATGCCCGTGATTTCGCGCGCATGGCGCGCTCCCACAGGGTGGTCGGGTTCCCGACTCGCGCGCAAAAGAAAGGGCAGCCTAGGCTGCCCTTTTCGCTGTCCACTCGGATCAGAGCGAACCCTGCTCCGCCAGGGCCACGGCCCTGAACATGGCGCGGCGCTTGTTGAGGGTTTCTTCCCACTCAAGGGCCGGTACCGAGTCGGCGACGATGCCGGCGCCGGCCTGCACATGCAGCTCGCCGTCCTTGATCACCGCGGTGCGGATGGCGATGGCGGTGTCCATGTTGCCGTTCCAGGCGTAGTAACCGACTGCGCCGCCGTAGACGCCGCGCTTGACCGGCTCCAACTCGTCGATGATCTCCATGGCGCGAATCTTCGGTGCTCCGGACAGGGTGCCGGCCGGCAGGATGGCGCGCAGGGCGTCCATCGAGGTCAGGCCCTGCTTCAGCTCGCCGGTGACGTTGGAGACGATGTGCATGACGTTGGAATAACGCTCGATGACCATCTTCTCGGTCAGCTTCACCGAGCCGATCTCCGAAACGCGGCCGGTATCGTTGCGGCCCAGGTCGATGAGCATCAGGTGCTCGGCGACTTCCTTGGCATCGGCCAGCAGGTCGTGCTCGAGCGCCAGGTCCTGTTCCTCGGTGGCGCCGCGCGGGCGGGTGCCGGCGATGGGCCGCACGGTGACCAGATTGTCCTCGACGCGCACCAGTACTTCCGGCGACGAGCCGACTACATGGAAATCGCCGAAGTTGAAGAAGTACATGTAAGGCGTCGGATTGATGCAGCGCAATGCGCGGTACAGGTCGATGGGCGCGGCCTTGAAGGGGATCGACATGCGCTGGGAAATCACCACCTGCATGCAGTCGCCGGCCAGGATGTAATCCTTGATGGCATCCACCGAACGTTCGTAATCCTCGCGGCTGAAGCTGGAGCGAAACGCCGGTTCCGCG
The DNA here is from genome assembly GCF_003253735.1 of Pseudomonas sp. URMO17WK12:I2. Lineage (GTDB taxonomy): Bacteria > Pseudomonadota > Gammaproteobacteria > Pseudomonadales > Pseudomonadaceae > Aquipseudomonas. The sequence continues at coordinate 44,393 of NZ_QKYW01000009.1, forward strand.
CCCGCCGGTTTGTTCAGGTCCACGCCCAGGCGCGGTGTGAACGGCTGACGCAGCTTGTGCAGGATGTCCTGCAACTGCTGCTGGCCACGGGCGAAGGCATCCGCCTCGGCCGGGTCGGCCAGCACGATGGCGTGCATCTTGCCGGCCAGGTTGTCGAACACCACCACGGCATCGGAGACGTTGAGCAGGATATCCGGCGTGCCCAGCGCGTCGGGGTTCACCCCGGCGGCCAGCTTGGGCTCGACGTAACGCACGCTGTCGTAGGCGAAGTAGCCAACCAGGCCGCCATTGAAGCGCGGCAGGCCGGCGATGGTCGGCACCTTGTAGCGCGCCTTGAACTCCTCGACGAAGGCCAGCGGGTCGGCACAGTCATGACGCTCGACTTCCACCCCATCGGTGGTGATCACCACCTGGTGGCCATGCACGCGCAGCACGGTGCGCGCTGGCAGGCCGATGATCGAGTAACGGCCCCATTTCTCGCCGCCCTGCACGGATTCGAGCAGGTAGGAGTTGGGCGCATCGGCCAGCTTCAGGTAGATCGACAGCGGCGTGTCGAAGTCGGCGATGGTTTCGCAGGCGAGCGGAATGCGGTTGTAGCCTTCGGCGGCCAAACGCAGGAATTCTTCGTGGATCATGATCAGCCTCGTGGCGTGAGAAATCGGTCAGGTGCAAACGGGCCGCGCGTAGCGGCAGGGAATGTCAGGCGCGCCAGCGCCAACGGGCCAGGGCCTTGATGACTTTCATCCAGAGTTTGCAGCTAACCACCACGGTGCGATCTCGACAGGCGGGAGATAAGGAGAGCGGCCAAAGTAGCAGCTACAAGCCAAGCGCTGCAAGCGGGGCAACGCGATGGCGTGGAGGAGCGGATTTATCCGCCAACCTGGCGATGAAGATCGCGGAAAATCCGCTCCCACAAAAGCCGAATGGCAGGTCGTAGGGTGGACGACGCTTCACCCGTCCACCGACAAGGTCGCGCCGGTGGATCGATAAATGGCCATCAGCCCTACAGCAGCTCGGCGAGGCTATCGACCACCAGCTGCGGTGCTTCTTCGGCCACCGGGCGGCCATGGTTGTAGCCGTAGCTGACCGCCACGCAGGGCACGCCGGCGGCGCGGGCCGCCAGCACGTCAGTGCGCGAATCACCGACGAACAGCGACTGCGCCTGGCTGACACCCGCCAGGCGCATCACCTGCAGCAGGGCAGCCGGGTCGGGCTTCTGCTGCGGCAGGGTATCGCCGCCGATGATCCAGCGGAAATAACCGCCCAGGCCGACCTGTTCCAGCAGCGGCGCAACGAAACGCTCCGGTTTGTTGGTCACCACCGCCAGTTCGACGGCAGCGGTACTCAGGGCTTCCAGCAGCTCGTGCACGCCCGGGTACAGGGTGATCAGCTCGTGGCAATCGGCATAGATATCGAGAAAGCGCGCCAGCGCCTCTTCGGTTTCAGCCTCGCCCACCGCCGAATGATCCAGGCCACCGGCCAGGGCACGACGCACCAGCACACGGGCGCCATTGCCGACCCATTGGCGCACGCGCTCGACACCGGCAGGCTTACGCCCCAGTTCGACCAGCATGCGGTCGACGGCGGTGGCCAGGTCCGGCACCGAGTCCACCAGGGTGCCGTCCAGGTCGAACATCACCAGGCGCGGCAGCTCACCGGCGCACAGCGCGCGCAACGGTTTCATCCACGCACCCCGGCCAGTTCGGCGCGCATGGCGTCGATCACCGCCTTGTAGTCCGGCTGGTTGAAGATCGCCGAGCCGGCGACGAAGGTGTCGGCGCCCGCCGCGGCGATCTCGCGGATATTCTGCACGTTGACGCCGCCGTCGATTTCCAGGCGGATCTCGCGGCCGCTGGCGTCGATCAGCGCACGGGCTTCACGCAGCTTGTCGAGAGTGCCGGGGATGAACTTCTGCCCGCCGAAGCCGGGGTTGACGCTCATCAAGAGGATCATGTCGACCTTATCCATCACGTACTTGAGCACGTCCAGCGGGGTGGCCGGGTTGAATACCAGGCCGGCCTTGGCGCCACCGGCCTTGATCAGTTGCAGGGAACGGTCGACGTGCTCGCTGGCTTCCGGGTGGAAGGTGATGTACGAGGCGCCGGCCTCGATGAAGTCGCCGATGATGCGATCCACCGGCTTGACCATCAGGTGAGCGTCGATGGGCGCGGTGATGCCGTACTTGCGCAGCGCCGAGCAGACCATCGGGCCGATGGTCAGGTTGGGCACGTAATGGTTGTCCATGACATCGAAATGCACGATGTCCGCCCCGGCGGCGAGTACGTTGTCCACTTCCTCACCCAGGCGGGCGAAGTCGGCGGAAAGGATCGACGGGGCGATGGCGAAGGGTTGCATGGCGCACCTCTGAGAACCGATTTGGGATCTCGCGAGCTAGAGCCGGGCTAGGCAAAAACTGGCGAGGAAGCGGAGTTTACTGAAGTAAATGAGCATTCCGAGCCTGTTTTTAACGACGCCTGGCCGACGCGCAGCAGATCGCAAACGGTTCGTAGTGCTTGATCACAGTGGCGCGCATTGTAGCGGCAGATGCGCCGGATGGCAGCGCCGCCTGACGGCGGCGCGCGCAAATGCCTCAGCCTGGCACTGCGTAGCCTGCGGTTGCGCGCATCGATACCCAGGGTGTCACTGCGCTTGACCCGGGCTACCCCGAACTCAAGCGCTCGCTCCACGGATCACTCGCCGGGCGGCAGGTCCTTGGTAAAGGTCTGGTCGTTCTCGCCGCGGAACATCTGCGCGCCGTAGATCAGCGCGCACAAGCCGACGCCGATGGCGAAGGCCCAGCTGGCGCCCTTGATCGCCAGCACCGCGCCGATCACCCCGGCGATGCCCAGGTCACGCTGGCTGCGCGCCTCCATGATGCCCAGGCGCACGCTGACGTACCCCTGGATCAGCAGGGTCAGCGCCAGCGCCACGCCGAGAATCGGCTGCAGCAGGGTGACCACCGGCAGCAGCAACAGCCCGGTGTTGGTGCCCCAGCGAAACGAGCCGACACCGCCGTAGATGGACTTCATCGCCTGGGCGCCGCCCTTGAAGCGCTCGGTGATCACCACCTGCATGGCCGCCCACTGCGGCCCGCACATGGCCACGTCCGGGCCGAATACGCTCATGAAGGCGTTGCGACCACCGAAGATCAGGTGCGAGCGGTTGGGGTTGAAGTCGATCTTCTCGTCAGTGCGCACCTTGCCGCCTTCCTCGAGGATCGCCTTGTTGCTGAGCACGTCGCCGAACACCACCAGGTAGGCGGCCAGCACTGTGGGCAGCGCGGTGACGAACATCATCAACGGCGGCATGCCGAGGCCGAACACGGTGTATTCGCGCCACAGGGTGACGAAGTCCGGCTTGCTGATGCCCCACTCGATGCTCGGCCACGGCGCCTCGCCAAAGATCGGCGCGACGAACACCGCCAGCAGGATGATCGGGAAGATGCCCAGCTTGGCGAAATTCCACCAGAAGCGGCTGCGCTTCTTCAGTTGCTGGAAGTGCAGGGAGAACACCAGGTAGAAGGCGATGCCGACCGCGATGGAGATGGTCCAGGGGAAGGCATCGAAGCGCCCGCCCTCCTTGAATACGGTGACCACCGCACTGAGACCGGCGCCCATGATGATGCCGGCCTTGAGCGCCGAGGGCACCAGCGACACCACCTTGCGCGCCATGCCGGTCATGCCCAGGCCGATGGAAAATATCCCCAGCATCAACTGGAAGGCGATCAGCGCATGCACCCGCTCCGGGCCCTCCGGGAACTGGCTGCAGTAGGCCATCAGCAGGGGGATCGCCGGGGTGATCCAGCCCGGTACCACCGGATCGCCGAGCAGATGGTGGGTCAGGTACAGCAGGCCGTTGAGCATGACCACCGCCAGCGCCACCTCGAACGGCATGCCGAGGAATTCGGTCATCAAGGGGATCGCTGCCAGGTCCACCGCGCACATGAGCAGGCCCTGCATGTAGTCGGAGACTTCGAAGCGGTAATGAATGAAAGGCAGGCGTACCTTGAACGGCCCCACTGGCCAGTACGGGGCTTCGACGCCCAGATCTTGTTGATGCGGTTCGGACATGTGAATTACCAATATTATTAGAGTTGTAAGCAGCGAGCCCCGGGCGGGCCGGGGCTGTTAGTCAGGGATGTGAAACGGATTCAGTAAGCGGCGCGGTAGATCTGCTCGATGTCGCCGGCGGTCAGGCGCCGCGGGTTGTTGCGCATCAGCCGGTCGATCTTGCAGGCCTCCTCGGCCATGGCCGGGATGGCGTCCTCGGGCACATTGAAACTGCGCATGCCCTTGGGAATGTCGACGCTGGCGCACAGCTCGGCCATGGCTTCGACGGCCAGATCGGCGGCAGCCTTGTCGCTCAGGCCGTAGGTCTGCACGCCCAGGGCGGCGGCGATCTCGGCCATGCGTTCGACGCAGGCCAGCTTATTCCAGGCCATCACGTAAGGCAGCAGCAGTGCGTTGCTGACGCCGTGGGCGATGTTGAAGCGCCCGCCCAGTGGATAAGCCAGCGCGTGCACGGCGCCGACCCCGGCATTGCCGAAGGCCATGCCGGCCATCAGGCTGGCGGTGGCCATGTCTTCGCGCGCCTTGAGGTCGGCCGGATTGGCGTAGGCCTTGGGCAGCGCCTTGGTAATCAGCTTGATGGCACCGATGGCCAGGGCATCGGTGATCGGCGAGGCATTCACCGACAGGTAGGATTCCACCGCATGCACCAGGGCATCGACGCCGCTGGCGGCTGTCACGCTACGCGGGCAGGTCAGGGTCATCACCGGGCTGACCAGGGCCACGTCTGGCAGCAGATGGTCGCTGACGATGCCCTTTTTCAGCTGTGCCTGCTTGTCCGACAGGATCGACACGTTGGTCACTTCCGAGCCGGTGCCGGCCGTGGTCGGGATGGCGATCAGTGGCGGGCCCTTGCGCTTGACCTGATCGACGCCGAATAGCGTCTCCAGGGCGCCGTCATGACCGACGTAACCGGCCACTGCCTTGGCGATGTCGATGGCGCTGCCACCGCCGACGCCGATCAGGCCGTCATGGCCGCCATCGCGGTAGACCTTGGCGCAGGCCTCGACGATGGCGATTTCGGGCTCCGGTTCCACGCCGTCGAAAATGCCGTAGGCACGCTCGCCGAGCTGCTGGAGTACATGCTCCACGGTGCCGGATTTGATCAGGATGGCATCGGTGACGATCAGCGGGTTGGCGATGTTCAAGCGGGGCAGTTCGTGCGCCAGTTGCTCGACGGCGCCCTGCCCGGTGAGCAGCTTGTTGGCGATCTTGAAGGCGGAAATAGTCATCATCAGGCCCTTTTGTGCGTTGTCTTGCGGACGGGTTCGGGCCTGTCATAGCGATTCCTGTGCCAGCCTCGCGAAACCCTCGCCGTAGAAGGGTCGCGTCGATATGTCACAGATTAGCGGCGGTGGCTTTCGATCATAAAATGGATCAAATCACCGCCATTTGATCCATTTGCCAATCAACCTTGCTCCCAGCGCTTCATCTTCTGCACCAGCGTCGCCTGGCTCAAGCCAAGCGCCCTGGCGGCTTCACGGGTGGTCTTGTGCTGCACCAGCGCATCGCGGATCAGCCGCCGTTCGAGCTGCTCGACCTGCTTGCGCAGCGGCAGGCTGCCATCCCTGGGGCTCGCCGGCAGGGCGCGCATTTCCTCGGGCAGGTCGAACAGCTCCACGGCCTCGCCGGTACAGGTCACCACCAGCCGCTCGACCAGGTTGATCAGCTCGCGGATGTTGCCGGGCCAGGCGTAATCGGTGAGCGCATCCAGGGCTTCCAGCCCCCAGGCCAGTTCCCGCCCGTAACGAGCGTTGAATTCGGCCAGGTAGAAATCGAGCAGTGGCTGAATCTCCTCCGGTCGCTCGCGCAGCGCGGGAATATGGATCGGCACGACGTTGAGGCGGTAATAGAGGTCGGCGCGAAAGCGCCCTTCGGCGACCATCTGGCGCAGGTCATGGTGAGTGGCGGTGATGATGCGCACGTCCACTTCCTTGAGTTCCAGACCGCCCACAGGGATGAAGCGGCTTTCCTCGATCACCTTGAGCAGCTTGACCTGCAGGGCCAGCGGCAGGTCGCCGATCTCGTCGAGAAACACCGTGCCGTGATGGGCCAGCTCGAGCAGACCGCGCTTGCCCTTGCTGCCGGCGCCGGTGAAGGCGCCCGCCACGTAGCCGAACAACTCGGCCTCGATCAGGTTCTCCGGCAGCGCGCCGCAGTTGAGTGCCAGGAATGGCTGGGCCGCGCGCGGGCTGCTCTTGTGGATGTACTGGGCGATCAGCGTCTTGCCGACGCCGGTTTCGCCCTGCAGCAGCACCTTCACGTCGCTGGAGGCCACCTGCCGGGCCTGGGCGAACAGGCGCCCGGAAGCCGGCAGGTTGGCCACGGGCGAGGCATCGAGCAAATCGTCACGCTGGCTGGCGTGCAGCTTCGCGGTGCTGTTGCGCAACTGCTTGAGCTGCTGCAGTTCATCGCGTTCGTGCTTGATGCGCAGCAGTTCGGTCATGTCGCGCACCGTGCTGACCACATAACGCACGCGGCCGGCCGTATCAAGAATCGGCGTGCCGCTGACCAGCAGGCGCTTGCCCTGGCTGACACTCTGCATCAGCGACAGGGCGCGCCCCTCCTTGAGCACCCGCAGGGACACCGACTGGGAGATCACGCCCTGCTCCACCAGCGCCTGCATGTGCTGGCCGACCACATCCTCGCTGCGCAGACCGGTCAACCGCTCGTAGGCACCATTGACCTTGAGGGTGATGCCGTCGGCGTCGGTGATGTAGACGCCGTCGTGCAGCGCGTCGAGCAACTCGCGAAAACTGGGGTCGTCGAAATCCATCGGGTTTTCCAGGTACGGGCAGAAGACCTGGCAGTGTACTCGCAGACGACGACAGGCATGACAACCAGCCAGGGCGCGAGCGAAAACGGCGGCATAAAAAAACCGCCGCAACCCAAAGGGCTGCGGCGGCTACGGCTACGCCGCGAAAACGCTTATTCGCTGACCTGGGTGCGCAGCTTCTCGCTGCGCCCGCGCAGCCATTCCAGGGTCAGCAGCAGCAGGATCGAGAAGCCGATCAGCAGGGTCGCCGCCGCGGCGATGGTCGGGCTGAGGTTCTCGCGGATGCCGCTGAACATCTGCCGTGGCAGGGTGACCTGCTCGGGGCCGGCGAGGAACAGGGTGACCACCACTTCATCGAACGACGTGGCGAAGGCGAACAGCGCGCCACTGATCACCCCCGGTGCGATCAGCGGCAGGGTCACCCGACGGAACGCGGTGATCGGCGAGGCGCCGAGGCTGGCCGCCGCGCGCACCAGGTTGTAGTTGAAGCCCTGCAGGGTGGCCGACACGGTGATGATCACGAAGGGCACACCAAGCACGGCATGCACCACGATCAGCGACAGGTAGCCGTTGGCCAGGCCGAGTGGCGCGAAGAACAGGTAGCTGGCGACGCCGACGATCACCACGGGCACCACCATGGGCGAAATCAGCAGGCTCATCACCAGGGCCTTGCCGCGGAAGTCCGAGCGGGTCAGGCCGATGGCGGCCAGGGTGCCGAGGATCATGGCCAGTATGGTCGCCGCCGGGGCGATGATCATGCTGTTCTTCAGCGCACGCATCCAGCCGGCCGAGCCGAAGAAGTCCTCGTACCAGCGCATCGAGAACCCTTGCATCGGGTAGATCAGGAAGGTGCCGGAATTGAACGACAGCGGCACGATGACCAGGATCGGCAATACCAGAAACAGCAGTACCAGGCCGCAGAGCAGGCGCAGGCCGTAGTACCAGGCGCGCTCGACGGGAGACATATAGGGGCTCAACATTCTTTTAATCTCCGCTCGTTAACCCAGACGCAACCGACCCGCCCCCACCAACCAGCTGTACACCACGTAGAGCAGCAGCGTGGCGACCAGCAGCAGGCCGCCCAGCGCGGTGGCCATGCCCCAGTTGATGGTGGTGTTGGTGTAGAAAGCGACGAAATAGCTGACCATCTGGTCGCTCGGGCTGCCGAGCAGCGCTGGCGTGATGTAGTAGCCGATGGACAGGATGAACACCAGCAGGCAACCGGCGCCGACGCCGGCCAGGGTCTGCGGGAAGTACACCCGCCAGAAGCTGGCGAACGGGTGACAGCCCAGGGAAATCGCAGCGCGCATATAGGTCGGCGAGATGCCCTTCATGACGCTGTAGATCGGCAGGATCATGAACGGCAGCATGATGTGCACCATGGAGATGTACACGCCGGCCCGATTGAACACCAGTTCCAACGGCTGATGGATGATGCCGATCTTGATCAGCGCCGAGTTGATCAGCCCGCCGGACTGCAAGAGCACGATCCAGGCCGCCACACGCACCAGGATCGAGGTCCAGAACGGCAGCAGCACCATGATCATCAGCAGGTTGCCCTGGCGAGTCGGCAGGTTGGCGAGCAGGTAGGCCAGCGGATAGGCCAGCGCCAGGCAGATGGCGGTGATCACCGCGCCCATCCAGAAGGTGCGGGCGAAGATGTCCAGATAGATGGCCTGGTCGGGCGTGGTCTTGACCACGGCGCCGGAGTCGTCGACGCGATGATCCAGCGCGGCGAGCAGGTAGTAGGACGTCCACGAGCTGCTGTTGCGGCGGATCACCTGCCAGTAGGCGGGGTCGCCCCAGCGCTCGTCGAAGGACTCCAGTGCATCCTTGTAGGAAGCCGGTTCAGCTTCGAACGGCAGGGCACGGCCGGTCTTCGCCAGCAGGCTGCGGTAGCCGGCCAACTCCATGTTCAAGCGCTTGGACAGGTCGCCCAGCTTCTGCTGTTCACGGGCCTCGGCCAGATCCAGGGCCAGGGCCTTGTAGACGGGCTCTTCGGGCAGGCCGCGGCCGTCCCAGCTGTCGATGGCTTCGACGGTGCGCGGCAGCGAGCCGACCACGTCCGGGTTATCCACGCTGCGATTGAGCAGCGCCACGATCGGCACCAGAAAGGTGAAGACGAGAAACAGCACCAGCGGCAGGATCAGCGCCTGGGATTTCAGGCGATTCATCCGCTCGGCGCGCGCCAGCCGCTGCTTGAGCGTAGGGCCGGCGACCTCGGCGTGGGGCACTGCTAGGGCCATGGGGATAACTCCGGTGAAGCCAATAAGAATTCGGGGGTAAAGCCGGAGCGCCGATACGCCAGCGCGCCGTGAAACGAAGGGGCAAGGCGCTCAGGCCCTGCCCCGCTGCGTGCCGTTACTTGGCAGCCCAGGAATTGAAACGCTGCTCCAGCACTTCGCCGAAGTCGGCCCAGAAGGCCACGTCCATGGCGACCTGGTTGGCGATGTTCTGCGGAGCGGTCGGCAGGTCGGCGGCGACCTTGGCGTCGAGCAGATCGACGGCTTTCGGGTTCACCGGACCGTAGGCGATGTTTTCCGAATAGGTCTTCTGGTTCTCGGCCTGCAGGGTGTAGGCGATGAACTTCATGGCCTCATCCTTGTTCTTCGCACCTTTCGGGATGGCCCAGGCGTCGAAGTCATAGATGCCGCCGTCCCATACCACTTTCAGGCTGCTGCCTTCCTTCTGGGTGGCGGCGATGCGGCCGTTGTACGCCGAGCTCATGACCACGTCTCCGGACGCCAGGTACTGCGGCGGCTGGGCGCCGGCTTCCCACCACTGGATATACGGCTTGAGTTCGTCGAGTTTCTTGAACGCGCGCTCCTGGCCGTCCTTGCTCGCCAGCACCTTGTAGACGTCTTTGGGCGCAACGCCGTCAGCCATCAGGGCGAACTCGAGTGTGTATTTGGCGCCCTTGCGCAGGCCGCGCTTGCCCGGGAATTTCTTCACGTCCCAGAAATCTGCCCAACCTGTCGGCGCAGCGCTGAGCTTGTCAGCGTTGTAGGCCATCACGGTCGACCAGACGAAGAAGCCGACGCCGCACATCGAGGCCGCACCCGGCACCAGGGCCTTCTTGTCGCCGACTACCGAATAGTCGATTTCTTCGAACAGGTCTTCATCGCAACCACGGGCCAGCTCGGGGGATTCCACCTCGACCAGGTCCCACGACACGCTGTTGGTGTCGACCATGGCTTTGACCTTGGCCATTTCACCATTGTATTCGCCGGCGATGATCTTGCCGTTACCCGCCGCTTCCCACGGCTGGTAGTAGGCCTTGACCTGGGCATCCTTGTTGGCGCCACCGAAGTTGATGACGGTGAGGTCTGCAGCGTGAACCTGTGCAGCGCAAACCAGGCCCAGTGTCAGCGCGGAAAGGGAGAATAGCTTCGACATTTTTATGTTGGCTCCAAGTGCTGTGGTAAAGCGCAAAACGCCGATCATTCCGCCGACAGCGGATCGAGGGCGCGAACGTGCTCGACCTGCCAGCCGAGCGGGATCACATCACCAACCGCGAGCCCGGGATCGAGCTCGGCAATCGGTTGCTTGACGAAGAAATCGGTCTTGCCACAGACCTCCAGGCGCACGCGCACGTGGTCGCCCAGGTAGATGAATTCCGAGACACGCCCGGAGAAGCGGTTGTCGCAGCCCTCGGCCGCGTTGTTCAGGCGGATGCGCTCGGGGCGGATCGACAGGCTCACCGCGTCGCCAGGTTGACCGACGTTGACGGCCAGGGCCTGGACCTTTTCGCCGCGGCCCAGCTGCACGGTGCAGCTGTCGCCATCGCGCGCCACCAGCTCGCCGGCGAAGCGGTTGTTCTCGCCGATGAACTGCGCCACGAAGGTGTTGCACGGGGCCTCGTAGAGCTCGCGCGGCGGCGCGATCTGCTGGATCTCGCCCTGATGAAACACGGCGACCCGGTCGGACATGGTCAGCGCCTCGCTCTGGTCGTGGGTCACGTAGACCACGGTCACGCCCAGGCGCTGGTGGATGTGCTTGATCTCCATCTGCATGTGTTCGCGCAGCTGCTTGTCGAGCGCACCCAGCGGCTCGTCCATCAGCACCAGCTGCGGCTCGAACACCAGGGCGCGGGCCAGGGCCACACGCTGCTGCTGGCCGCCGGAGAGCTGCGCCGGGTAACGGCCGGCGAAGGCGTCGAGCTGCACCATGGACAGCGAGCGTTTGACCTTTTCGCCAACGTCGGCCTTGCTCATGCCGCGCACGCTGAGCGGAAAGGCCAGGTTCTCGGCCACCGTCATGTGCGGGAACAGCGCGTAGTTCTGGAACACCATGCCGATATCGCGCTTGTGCGGCGGCACATTGTTCAGGCGCTTGCCGGCCAGGGTGATCTCACCGGCGGTGGGCGTTTCGAAGCCGGCCAGCATCATCAGGCTGGTGGTCTTGCCGGAGCCGGACGGCCCGAGCAGGGTCAGGAACTCGCCTTTGCGAATATCCAGGTTGAGATCTTTGACGATCAGGTTCTCGCCGTCGTAGCTCTTTTGCACGCCACGAAAGCTGACCAGGATGTCGCTCGAAGAAGTGTCGCCCATCACCGCACCTGCCTGTTGTTCTACCGTGAGCCAAGACTAGAACCGGCGTTGGAGCCTGGAAATCGGGCGTGCTGACACTTTGCTATAAGGCAGGCGGAAAGGCGCTTGTAGGGCAATCCCTACAGCGATGTCGCGATTGGATAAGCGCCAGCGTGGCGAGCACTAAATGATGCAGCGCCGCACGGCGCAGGCTGTCGCGGATGGATAAGTAGCGCGCTCAGAGCCTGTTCAAAGTCTCGCGAGCTAGAGCAATGCAAGGCAAAACAGACGAGGACGCGGAGTTTACGAGCTGTAAATGAGCAGTCCGAGTCTGTTTTTAACGCGGCAGTGCCGACGCGCAGCAGACTTTGAACAGGTTCTCAGACCAGCTTGTGCTCGACCGCGTAACGCACCAGATCCGCCACCGAGTGCAGGTTGAGCTTCTGCATCAGTCGCGCCTTGTGGGTGCTGATGGTCTTGCTGCTCAGCGCCAGGTGAGCGGCGATCTCGTTGACGCCCTCGCCCTGCACCAGGCGCTCGAACACCGAGAATTCGCGCTCGGATAGCAACGCATGGGGCGGGCGCGAATCGGTCAGGCCGACTTCGAATACCATGCGATCGGCCAGATCGGGGTCGATGTAGCGCCCGCCAGCGGCGACCTTGCGGATCGCGGTGAGCAGTAACGCCGGGTCGCTGTCCTTGGTGGCATACCCGGCAGCGCCGATCTTCAGGGCGCGGGCGGCCATCTGCGCTTCGTCATGCATCGACAGCACCAGAATCGCCGGCGGCTGGCTCAGCGCGCGGATCCGCGGAATTGCCTCCAGACCGTTGACGCCCGGCATGGAGATATCCAGCAGCACCACCTCGCAAGGCGTGCTGCGCAGGGTCTCCAAAAGCTGTTCGCCGTTGCTCGCCTCGCCGACCACCTGAAGGTCGCGGGCCATGCCGATCAACTGTTTGATGCCCTCGCGGACGATGGTGTGGTCTTCGGCCACCAGTACTCGGATCACGGGCTCAACCTCCTATTCATCGGGCGCACACTCGCTCAGCGGTACCCGCACGCGCAACAGAGTACCTTCGCCGGGCCGGCTGTCGAGGCTCAATTGTCCGCCGAGCATCAACACCCGTTCGCGCATGCCGACCAGGCCGAAGGAATCGGCGCGCACGCTGGCCGGATCGAAACCGCGGCCGTCATCGCTGATCGACAGGTGCAGGCTGTCGCCCAGCAGCTCCAGACGCACCGTCACCGTATGCGCTTCGGCGTGGCGCATGACGTTGGTCAGCGCCTCCTGAAGAATGCGGAACAGCCCGGTGGCCTTGGCGTCGCTCAGCGGCGGCAGGTGCTCGGGCACATCGACCAGGCAGGGGATCTGCGTGCGCGCTTCGAAACGCCGCGCCTGCCATTCGATGGCCGAGGCGATGCCTGCATCCAGGATCGGCGGTCGCAAGGCGGTGGCCACGTCACGCACCAGCTGGAACAGGTTGGCGATCAGCTTCTTCATGTTGTCCAGGCGCTCGCGCAGACCGGGGTCGAGGTTGGCAAAGCCCAGCTCGCACATCGAGGTTTCCAGCTTGAGCACGGTGAGCACCTGGCCCAACTCGTCGTGCACCTCGCGGGCGATGCGGGCCTTTTCCTCTTCACGCACGCTTTCCAGGTGCGCGGACAGATCACGCAAGCGCACCTGGGATTCGGCCAGCGCCAGCTCGTTGCGCTTGTTGTCGCTGATGTCCCAGACCACGCCGTCCCAGATTACCCGGCCATCGGCCAGGCGCCGCGCCATGGCCTTGATATCAACCCAGCGCGATTCGCCGGACTGGGTGAGCATGCGGCCTTGCCAGTGCCAGTCGCTGTCGCTGTCGAAGGCCTGATCCTGCACGCGGTGGTAATCGGCCTTGTCGTCCGGGTGCACCAGGCTGCGCAAGCCGTGATCGGGCGCCAGCAGTGTCGATGCCCGATAACCGACCAGGCTTTCACTGCCCTCGCCGATAAACGCGAACAGCGCCGGATCGCCCGGCCGCGCGCGCTCCAGGCGAAACACCACGCCTGGCACGTTGGAGGCAATGCCCTGCAGCCGCGCCTCGCTTTCCTGCAAGGCGGCCAGGGCGCGACGGCGCTCGGTCACATCGGTGATGAAGACCACCAGGTATTCGGTATCGCGGTACTGCAGAAAGCTCAGCGAAACGTCGACCGGCAAGCGGCTGCCATCGGCGCGCAGGCATTCGGTCTCGAAGCTCGGCGGCCCTTCGTCGCCCTTGCGCGCCAGGCGCCACAGGTTGAGCCAGCGATCCATGCTCATGTCCGGTTCGAAATCGCGCAGCGGCCGATCCACCAGACCGCCGCTGTGACAGCCCAGCATGGCCTCGGCGGCATGGTTGGCGTAGCGCACGTGGCTGTCCCAGTTGACCCAGAGAATGCCGACCGTGCTGTTGTCGATGGAGAATTGCGACAGCCGCAGGGCATCACGGGCGATCTCGCGCAGCTCGACTTCGTGGCGCGCGGCAAGCAGGCGAAATTCGAGGGTGTCGCGCTGGCGCCGCATCCACAGTGCCAGCGCCACCGCGAACATCAGCAACAGGCCGAGCAGCAGGCTGATCCCGCGCCAGAAGCTTGCCGAGCTTTCCTGTTGCAGGTAGCTCGGCGGCAACCAGCGGTTGTGCAGATCATCAAGATCGCGTGCCGACACGCTGCGCAGGGCGACGTCGATGATTGTCGACAACTCTGGCAGGTCGCGCCGCGTGGCCACGCGTAGCAGCTGCGGGAAACCGATATCACCGACGATGGCCAGGCCAAGAAACTCCGGTTCCCGGGACAGGCGCCCCAACTGCGCCTCATCGAGCACCGCGTAGCTGGCCTGCTGATTGACCACGCGCTGCAGCGCCTGGCGCGGTGAAGGGGTGATCTCCAGCTTGAGCTTCGGGTAGCTGCTGCGCAGGTAGTCGAGCACGGCATCGGTGCCTTTCAGAGCGACCGGTGAGCGCTCATCGAGTTGCTCGAGATCGACCGTGCCACTGCCGTCACGCTCCCCGACCAACAGGTGCGAGACACGCAGAAAGGGATCGGAAAACACCCAGCGGCGCAATCCGGCCGGGGTCTGGCTGAGCCCTGCGGCCAGATCGATTTGATCGTTCAGAAGCGCCTGCTCCAGCTCTTCCGGCGCCTGGAAAGTGCGCCAGCGCACCTGCACGCCCATCAGCGCGGCCAGGGTATTGACGAGCTCCACGTTGGCACCGGTCAGGCGGTGCAGGCGGCGGTCGAGCTGGGCGTAGGGCGGCTGCAGCACCACGCCGGCACGCAGCTGCGGATTGGCGGCGAGCCATTGTTGCTGCGCGACATCGAAGATGGCCGCCGGCGCCGCTGGCGGCTGATCCGCCCACAACGTCGCGGGCATGCTCAGTATCAGGAAGAACAGCCAGCGGTGGATCATGCACAGGCACCGATAACGATGGAGAGGTCGCGCCAGCAAACGTGCGCCGCAGACGTTGCATTAAGCACCATCAGGATCTGACAAATCCACGACAACTGATTAGGCTGAGCTCTATTCGCTATTTTCGGGTTTGCCATGACATACCTTCGACACCTGCCACGCTACGCCCTGTGCCTGACCCTGCTGGCCAGTGCCCTGCCCGGGCATGCCGAACAGAACCCACCCGGCAAAGACGGCGAAAAGGCCGATGCCAAGCCCGAGCAGCGAGCGCCACTGCCGGAGCGCAGTGACCTCGAAGCACTGGCCCTGGAGCGCCAGCTGGCGGCCACTGAACAGCAGCAGCTCGACGCCGCTGGGACAAGCTTTCTTGCCCTCTGGCGACCGGCCAACGATCCGGCGCCCATGGGGGCGGTGATCCTGGTTCCCGGGGACGAAGAGAGTGCCGACTCGCCGCCTACCGTGGGCCCATTGCGGCGCAGGTTGCCGGACGCCGGCTGGCACAGCCTGAGCCTGACCTTGCCCGATCCGCAGGGTACGGACCTGCCGGTGCGAGTCGCCGCGCCGCCGGCGAGCGGAGACGGCAAAGCGGCCGAGGCTCCAGCCGAGAAGGCCCCTGAACCGGCGACGCCTGCGCCACCAGCCGAGGCGCCATCAGCTGACACCGAAGCGGCCCGCGCCGCCCATGTCGAGCGGGTGTTCGCGCGTATCGATGCCGGCATCGCCTTCACCGGGCAGCAGCAGGCCAAGGTGGTGGTGCTGCTCGGCCACGGCAGTGGCGCCTACTGGGCGGCGCGTTACATCACCGAGCGCAAGCCTGCCAACATTACTCATCTGGTACTGGTGGATACCCGCCAGCCGGAAGGCTTCGACGCGCCGTTCAACGACCTGCTGGCGCAGCTCACCGCCAAGGTTGGCGACTTCTATTACCGCGACAGCGCTGCTGCGCGGCAGGCAGCGCTGACACGCAAGCAACTGAGTCAGCGGCAGAAACAGCCCGCCCTGGTGCAGGTCAGCCTGGATGCCTTGCCGGGCAATCCCGATGTGGCCCAGGAACAGCTGTTCCGGCGCCTGCGCGGCTGGCTGGACAAGCACGCCGGCGGCGCCAAGTAGCCGCCGGGCTGCCTAGGGTCTGCTGACGTTTCACACACGGCCGCGCCGGAGCCCGTTTTGCCGCGAGGCAAGGCACGAGCCGCGAAGTTTGGCGGGCCAAATGAGCCGGCGAGAAACGCAGCATCGCGGCAAAACGGGCCCGGCCCTACGGGTTGCGCGAGAAATCTCGCCATGCGTCGTTGGAGGACTTGGCAAGGGAAAACGCGGACGGCTAGTCCATTCCCTGCGTCCTCCGCCTAGCGGATCGCCGCCCGGCCTGGCGAAATTTCTCGCGGCAACGCGGCTCGCGTTGAAACGTCAACAGACCCTACCGGAAGCCGCGGCGCTGGCGAATCAGCGCATAGGCATTGTGCAGTTCGCGGGTCGCTTCGGTGGCCTCACGCACCTTCTCGGGCGCCGCACCGCTGCCAGCCATCTTGTCGGGGTGGTGGCGGCTGAGCAGGCGGCGGTAGGCCTTCTTGATCTGCTGTACATCAGTGTCCGCCGTCACGCCGAGCAGGCCCATGGCCTGCTGGTAGGCGTCGGCAGCCGCGGTCGGCGGCCCGCGGCGCGGTGAGTAGGCAGCGCTGAGCGCTTCCTGGGCCTCGGCCGAGATACCCAGCCATTTACCCCAGAGCAGAATCTGCTCGCGCTCGGCCTGGCCGACCTTGCCATCGGCCCAGGCCATCCGCCAGCAGGCGCGCAACAGTTCCTGGGCCTCGCTGCGGCGGCGCTGCAACGGGCCGCGCAGGTTGTCCTGGCCGGTCTTGCCCCGCGAAAAAGCCTCGATGGCCGCCGCCCTGCCCGCCTCGCTCAGGGCCTGGCGCTGCATCTCGGCGCGGGCCTGACGAATGTGCGCCTGCTGCACCACGCCATCGCTCTTGGCCAGGCGACCGAGCATGACGAACAACAATGCCTCGTCACGCAGCGCAGATTTGCCAACCAGTCGCTCACCCAGGGTCTTCCAGCCACGCAGGCCCAGGCGCCGATCCAGCACCTGGCCGAGCAGCCCCCCGAGCAGCAGACCGGGGATGCTCGCCAGGGCGAAGCCGGCCAGCGCGCCCACCAACGTCAGCGGCCAATACATATCAGCGCTCGCCCTGCAGCAGCGATTCCACTTCGGCCAGGCGCTCGTGGGTACCGACATCCACCCAGCGCCCGCTGAAGCGCTCCCCGGTCACCTGCCGGCTGGCCATCGCGGCTCGCAGCAGGGGTGCCAGTTTGAAGGCGCCGGGCTGGCAGCCGGCGAACAGTGCAGGGTTGAGCACGGCGACGCCGCTGTAGGTCAGGCTGGCCCCATCGGCTGCAGCATCCGTTACCAGTCCTCCCTCGAGGCGGAAGTCACCTGCCGGGTGATGGGCGGGGTTGTCCACCAGAACCAGGTGAGCCTTTTCGGAAAACGCTCTGCGCAGAGCCGAGAAATCGTAGTCGGTGAAAATGTCGCCGTTGACCACCACGAAGGGCTGGTCACCAAGCAGCGGCAGCGCCTTGAAAATACCGCCGCCGGTTTCCAGCGGCTCGCCTTCGGCCGAGTAGCGAATGCGCACGCCATAGCGTTCGCCGCCACCCAGATAGTCTTCGATCTGCTGACCGAGCCAGGCGTGATTGATCACCAGTTCGCTGAATCCGGCACGAGCCAGGGCTTGCACGTGATAGTCGATCAACGGCACCCCGGCGGCGCGCACCAGAGGTTTGGGCGTGTGCAGCGTCAGCGGCCGCAGGCGCTCACCCTTGCCGGCGGCAAGAATCATCGCCTTCATCGAACAGCCTCCGCGGCGTGCTTGAGCTGCGCGATCAGCTCGCCAAGCTCGGCCAACTCCGGGCGCCGCTCGAGCACTGCATCTATATAAGCGAAGAAGCGTGGCACATCGGCCAGGTAACGCGGCTTGCCGTCGCGGTGGCAGATGCGCGCAAAGATGCCGATCACCTTGAGGTGACGCTGCACGCCCATTAGGTCGCTGGCGCGTAAAAAGTCCGCCAGCTCATCCTGCACGGGAATGCCGGCGGCACGGGCCTTGTGCCAATAGCCTTCGAGCCAGCTCTGCACCCGTGCCTCAGGCCAACTGAGAAAGGCGTCCTTGAACAGGCTGGTGATGTCGTAGGTAACCGGGCCGTAGACGGCATCCTGGAAATCCAGCACGCCAGGATTGGGCTCGCTGATCATCAGGTTGCGCGGCATGTAGTCGCGGTGCACCAGCACCTTGGGCTGGGCCAGGGCGCTGTCGATCAGCAGCGTGCAGATACGCTGCCAGGCAGCCTGCTGCTCGGGGTCGAGGGTGAGTCCCAACTCGCGGGCGACATACCAATCCGGAAACAATTGCAGCTCGCGACGCAGCAACGCGTCATCGTAGTGCGGCAATGGGCTGTCCATCGGCAACTGCTGATAAGCCAGCAAGGCGTCGATGGCTGGGTCGAACAGGTTGTCGGCATTGTCGCCGTTGATCACGTCCAGGTAGGTCTGACGGCCCAGATCACTAAGCAGCAGGAAGCCCTCCTCGAGATTCGCAGCATGGATATGCGGCACGTTCAGGTTGGCCCGTGCCAACAGATTCGCTACCTCGACGAAGGGCTGGCAATTCTCTTGCGGTGGCGGCGCATCCATCAGGATCAGGCTGCGCCCGGCGGCCTCCCAGCGGAAATAACGGCGAAAACTGGCATCGCTGCTGGCCGGCTGCAGCACGGCATCCGGCACCGCCCCCCAGCCTTTGGTAGCGAAAAGGGCCTGCAGTTGCGGCGCGAGCCATTGCTGAAGGCGTTGCAGACGTACATCGTGATTAGGCATTACAAGGGTCTCCGACGGCGCTAGCCGTTGCGCGGGTCATGCTTTATTATCCAGCATCTTTTTCAGCCCATCGAGAGGCGTGCGGCCCCTGGGCCAAAAGCGCACAGGAAGCCCGGAAAACAAGATGGCAGTAAAATACCCCGCTTTTCGCAAGAAATTCCCGCTTCTGGTAACGGGTGGCCTGTTGGCCCTGCAGCCCTTCGCCAGCCCATTCGCCACCGCTGCCGAACAATTCGATTGCCAGGCATCGCCAACCGGCGGTTGGGCCTGTGCGCCGAAATCCAGCAACGCCAACGTGCCGAGCCGGCCGACCCATACTGCCAACTCGGTCAGTGCGGGCACGGGTGCGACTGCTGCCGCCAAGCCTGATACCAAGGCTGCGCCGACGCAAGTGACCGAAGCCGGTGGCCGTGCCCTGGCATCGCGCAGCGCCGACTACAGCCACCTGGACTGGGTGCCTCGCGAGAAGCTGACCAGCGCACAGCTAGCGGAAATGGGCCCGGCTTGCTCCGGCGCCTACATCGAGCCTAGCCGCCCTGGCATGAATGACACCACGCCGATGAGCGAAGCACCGATGTTCGTATCGGCCAAGGCTTCGCGCTATCAGCAGGAAGAGCAGGTCGCGACCCTCGCCGGTGACGTGGTCGTGCGCCAGGCCGGCATGCAGGTCGAAGCCGACGAGGCCAACCTGCACCAGGCCGAAAACCGTGGCGAGCTGGTCGGCAACGTCCGCCTGCGCGACAAGGGCGCCCTGGTGGTCGGTGATCGTGGCGAACTGCAACTCGACAACGGCGAAGCGCGCATCGATAACGCCGAGTACGTCATGCATGCCGCCCATGTGCGCGGCAGCGCGGCTTACGCCAAGCGTGAAGAGACTGCGATCATCCGCCTCAAGGATGGCACCTATACCAGCTGCGAACCGGGCAGCAACGCCTGGCACCTGACCGGTAACAACATCACCCTGAACCCGGCCACCGGCTTCGGCACCGCGACCAACGTCACGCTGCGGGTCAAGGATTTCCCGGTGTTCTACACGCCGTACATCTATTTCCCGATCGACGACCGTCGCCAGTCCGGCTTCCTGCCGCCGAGCTTCGGCAGTTCGGGCAGCAACGGCCTGACCCTGCAGACCCCGTACTACTTCAACCTGGCGCCGAACTTCGACGCCACCCTGTACCCGACCTATATGGCCAAGCGTGGCCTGCTGCTCGAAGGCGAGTACCGCTACCTGACCCGCAACAGCGAGGGCCAGGTCGGCGCCGCCTACCTGGACGACCAGGAAGACGAACGCAAGCTGCAGTCGGGCTATAAGGACCAGCGCTGGATGTACAGCTGGCAGCACAAGCAGGGTCTCAATGACCGCCTGCTGGCCGAGGTCGACTACACCGATATCAGCGACCCCTACTACTTCCAGGATTTGAAGACCGATCTGGGCATTGGAACCTCCAGTTACGTCGACCAACGCGGCACGTTGACCTGGCGCGGCGACAGCTATACGGCGCGGCTCAATGCCCACGCCTATGAGCTGGCCACCATTACCGACGTGACGCCTTACGATCGCCTGCCGCAGATCACCCTGGACGGCAAGCTGCCGTTCGAGCCGGGCGGTCTGAATTTCACATACGGCACCGAGCTGGTGCGTTTCGACCGCGACTTGCGCGATGGTTTCTATTTCGACAAGAACGGCAACCCCGAAGGGCGCTGGAACGACTTCAACATACAGGGTCTGGCACGTGCCAACGGTACTCGTATGCATGTGGAGCCAGGCGTCAGTCTGCCGTTGGACTGGAGCTGGGGCTTCGTGAAGCCGCAGATCAAGTACCTGCAAACCAATTACGATCTGGATATCGATCAGCGCGGCAAGCAAACGTTGCTTGCCGACGAGCAATACAGCAGCAGCCAGAACCGTGGCGTCGGTATGTTCAGCGTCGATAGCGGCCTGTATTTCGATCGCCAGACGTCGCTGTTCGGTCGCGAAGCCCGTCAGACCCTCGAACCGCGCCTGTTCTACCTCTATGTACCGGAGGAAGACCAGACCGATATCCCGGTGTTCGACTCTAGCGAAAGCACCTTCAACTATTCCTCGTTGTGGCGTGAGAATCGTTTCTCGGGCAAAGATCGTATCGGTGACGAAAACAAGATTTCCCTCGGCGTGACCAGCCGCTGGATCGAGCCGAATGGCTTCGAACGTCAGCGCTTCAGCATCGGCCAGGCCTTCTATTTCGAAGACCGCAAGGTGCAGATGCCTGGTATCGACTACCGCACCCGCGATGAGGCGCAGTCGTCGGTATCGCCTTACGCCCTGGAATACATGTATCGCTACAACCAGGACTGGCGCTTCACCTCGGACTTCAACTGGGACCCGGATACACACCGCACCCGTTCCGGCAGCGCCATGTTCCACTACCAGCCTGCTGACAACCCGCGCAAAATCGTCAATGCCGGCTATCGCTATCGCAATGACACTCTCAATTACGATGAGAGCACCGGCCGCTATGGCTTTGGTTCCGACTACGGCACGCCAGGCACAGACACATACATCAAGGACTACTACAAGATCAGCCAGCATGACTTCTCGGTCATCTGGCCAATCGGCCCGCAGTGGAGCCTGATCTCGCGCTGGCAGTACGACTATGGCCGTAACCGCACCCTGGAAGCCTTTGGTGGTTTCGAATACGACAGTTGCTGCTGGAAGCTGCGCGTCATCAACCGCTACTGGATCGACTACGACGAGGTCAGCCTCAATCCCTCGCGCAACGACCAAGCCGACAGCGGTATCTTCCTGCAGATCGTCCTCAAAGGCCTGGGTGGCGTGACTGGCAACAACGTTGAGACATTCCTCGACCAAGGCATTCAAGGTTACCGTGAACGTGAAGAGCAAGCTCGCTGAGTGCGTGCGCCCGCTGCTGCTGGGCGCACTGTTTCTGGGTACTGCGGCGCACGCCGATGTACAGCCTCTCAACCGCGTGGTGGCGATCGTCGATAACGACGTCATCATGCAAACCCAGCTCGACGCCCGGGTGCGCGAGGTGCAACAGACCATCGCCAAACGTGGCGCCGAAGTGCCACCAGCCAACGTGCTGACCCAGCAGGTGCTCGATCGCCTGATTCTGGAGAACATCCAGCTGCAGATGGGCGAGCGCTCCGGCATTCGCATCAGCGACGAAGAACTCAACCAGGCCATGGCCACCATTGCCCAGCGCAACGGCATGAGCATCGAACAGTTCCGCGATGCTTTGGCGAAGGACGGTCTGTCGTTCAATGACGCTCGCGACCAGGTATCCCGCGAGATGGTCATCAGCCGCGTGCGCCAGCGCCGTGTGGCCGAGCGCATCCAGGTCACCGAGCAGGAAGTGAAGAACTTCCTCGCCTCCGACCTGGGCAAGATGCAGTTATCCGAAGAGTTCCGGCTGGCCAACATCGTCATCCCGGTGCAGGAAGATGCCTCTTCCGATGCCCTGCAAGCTGCCGAGCGCCGCGCCCAGGACATTTACCAGCAAGCTCGCCAGGGTGCCGATTTCGGCCAACTGGCGATCGCCAACTCGGCCAGTGAAACCGCGCTGGACGGCGGTGACATGGGCTGGCGAAAAGCGGCGCAGCTGCCGCCACCATTCGACAGCATGATCAGCGCCATGAGCGTTGGCGACGTGACCGAGCCGATCCGCACCCCGGGTGGTTTCATCCTCCTCAAAGTGCTGGAGAAGCGTGGCGGTGAGGCGCCGGCCGTGCGCGAGGAAGTCAACGTACGCCACATCCTGATCAAGCCGAGCGAAATCCGCACCGACGCGGAAGCCAAGGTGCTCGCCGAACGCCTGTATCAGCGCATCGAGTCCGGAGAAGACTTCGCCGAACTGGCGAAGAACTTCTCCGAAGACCCGGGCTCGGCCCTCAACGGCGGCAGCCTCAACTGGATCGACCCGAACGCCCTGGTGCCGGAGTTCCGCGAGGTGATGAACAACACCGCCAGCGGCGAAGTGTCCAAGCCGTTCAAGAGCCAGTTCGGCTGGCACGTGCTGGAGGTCATGGGCCGCCGCGCCACCGACAGCAGCGAGCAGATGCGTGAGCAACAGGCGCTCAACCTGCTGCGTAACCGCAAGTATGAAGAAGAGCTGCAAACCTGGCTGCGTCAGATCCGCGACGAGGCCTATGTGGAAATCAAGCTGTAACCCAGCCTGAACGCCATCAGAGAGCCCGGCCCAGCGCCGGGCTTTTTCATAGGTGCATGGGCTAAAATCACCAGGCCCGCCCACGAGACCGGATCATGCCCGATAGCCTGCGCTTTGCCCTCACCCCCGGAGAACCTGCCGGCATCGGCCCGGATCTGTGCCTGTTGCTTGCCCGGCAGCAGCAGGCCCATGCATTGATCTGCATTGCCAGCCGCGCCTTGCTGCAGGCGCGTGCGGCACAACTGGGGCTGGAGATCAGCCTGCTCGACACAAGCCCCGGCGCCTGGCCCCGGCAACCCGCGCCCGCTGGCAGCCTGTACGTCTGGGATACCCCCCTCGGCGAGCCGGTGATCAGCGGCCAGCTGAGCAAGGCCAATGCCGCCTACGTCCTGCAAACCCTGACCCGTGCGGCCCAGGGCTGCCTGGACGGCAGCTTCGCCGGGCTCATCACCGCCCCGGTGCACAAGGGCATCATCAACGAAGCGGGCATGGTGTTCTCCGGCCATACCGAATTTCTCGCCGACCTGACCGCCACTCCCCAGGTGGTGATGATGCTGGCAACCCAGGGGCTCAGGGTCGCCCTGGTCACCACCCACCTGCCGCTCAAGGACGTGGCCAGCGCCATCACCGCCGAGCGCCTGCAGCGGGTGACGCGCATCCTGCACGCCGACCTTCGCGACAAGTTCGGCATTGCCAAGCCGCGTATCCTGGTCTGCGGCCTCAACCCCCACGCTGGCGAAGGCGGCCACCTTGGGCGCGAAGAGATCGAAGTCATCGAGCCTGCGCTGCAGCAACTGCGCGCCGAAGGCATGCAGCTGATCGGCCCGCTGCCTGCCGACACGCTGTTCACTCCCAAGCACCTGGAGCACTGCGACGCGGTGCTCGCCATGTATCACGATCAGGGCCTGCCGGTACTCAAGTACAAGGGCTTTGGCGCGGCGGTGAACGTCACCCTGGGCCTGCCGATCATCCGCACCTCGGTCGACCACGGCACCGCGCTGGATCTTGCCGGTACCGGGCGCATCGACTGCGGCAGCCTGCAGGTTGCCCTGGAAACTGCTTACGAGATGGCGCAGAGTCGCCTTGCCCTATGAGCCAGCTGTCACCAGCGGCGAGCAACGCCGCTCGACAGACGTTCCCTGCTAAACTGCGCGTTTTCGCCTGACCGCTTTATGCGCTTGCTTGATGCTTGCAGCTTGAAGCCTGGAGCTGCTTTTCAGATGTCCGAGCCTTACCAACACCGCGCGCGCAAGCGCTTCGGCCAGAACTTCCTCCATGACGCCGGGGTGATTCATCGCATCCTGCGCGCCATCCACGCCCGCGACAGCGAGCACCTGCTGGAAATCGGCCCGGGCCAGGGCGCACTCACCGAGGGGCTGCTGGGCAGCGGCGCGCAGCTCGATGTGATCGAACTCGATCTGGACCTGATCCCGATCCTGAAGGCCAAATTCGCGGACGAGCCACGCTTTCGCCTGAATCAGGGCGATGCCTTGAAGTTCGACTTCAATAGCCTGCAAGCAGCGCCCAACAGCCTGCGCGTGGTCGGCAACCTGCCTTACAACATCTCGACGCCGCTGATTTTCCACCTGCTGAACAACGCCCACCTGATTCGCGACATGCACTTCATGCTGCAGAAGGAAGTGGTCGAGCGCATGGCTGCAGGCCCTGGCGGCGGCGACTGGGGGAGGCTGTCGATCATGGTGCAGTACCACTGCCAGGTAGAGCACCTGTTCAACGTCGGCCCGGGCGCGTTCAACCCACCGCCCAAGGTCGATTCGGCCATCGTGCGCCTGGTGCCCCATCAGGTGCTGCCGCACCCGGCCAAGGATCACCGCCTGCTCGAACGGGTGGTGCGCGAAGCCTTCAACCAGCGCCGCAAGACGCTGCGCAATACCCTCAAGGCGCTGCTGCCGGCCAGCGAGATCGAGGCGGCCGGCGTCGATGGCAGCCTGCGCCCGGAGCAGCTGGACCTGGCCGCTTTCGTGCGCCTGGCCGACCAGCTCGCGCTGCAACCAGAACCTACGTCCACCTGACTTATCGAGTGCCCATGTCCGACCCTCGCTACCAGATCGACGTCACCATCGTCACCCGCTACCTGCCGGAGCAGTCGCAACCCGAGCACAGCCGGTTTGCCTTTGCCTATGACGTGACCATCCACAACAGCGGCGAGCTGCCAGCCCAGCTGCTATCACGCCACTGGGTGATCACCGATGGCAATGGCCAGGTTCAGGAAGTGCGTGGCGCGGGCGTGATCGGTGAACAGCCGCTGATCGCCCCCGGTGAAAGCCATCGCTACAGCAGCGGCACGCTAATGGCCACCCAGGTCGGCACCATGCAGGGCAGCTATCAGATGCTGGCTGACGATGGCCAGCGTTTCGATGCACCGATCGCGCCCTTCCGCCTCGCTGTCCCGGGTGCCCTGCACTGATGGCGACCTATGCCGTCGGCGACCTGCAGGGTTGCCTGAAACCGCTGCAATGCCTGCTCGAACGCGTGGCCTTCGATCCTGCTCGCGACCGGCTGTGGCTGGTCGGTGACCTGGTCAATCGCGGTCCGGCGTCCCTGGAGACCCTGCGTTTTCTCTACGGCATGCGCGAGGCGCTGGTCTGCGTGCTGGGCAATCATGACCTGCACCTGCTCGCCGCTTCGCGCAATATCGAGCGACTCAAGCGCGGTGACACCCTGCGCGAGATCCTCGAGGCCCCGGACCGCGCCGAGCTGCTTGAGTGGCTGCGCCAGCAGAAGCTGCTGCATTACGACGAGCAGCGCGATACCGTCCTGGTGCACGCCGGCATACCTCCGCAATGGCACATCGGCAAGGCACTGCGCCGCGCCGCCGAAGTCGAGCATGCGCTGCGTGACGACGCGCTCTACCCGATGTTTCTCGACGGCATGTACGGCAACGAGCCGGCACGCTGGGACAAGGAGCTGCACGGTATCGCCCGGCTACGGGTGATCACCAACTATTTCACCCGCATGCGCTTCTGCAAGGCTGACGGCACCCTGGACCTGAAAAGCAAGGAAGGCCTGGACACCGCACCGCCCGGCTACCTCCCCTGGTTCAGCCACCCGCAGCGCAAGACCCGTACCCAGAAGATCATCTTCGGCCACTGGGCAGCCCTGGAAGGCCACTGCGACGAGCCCGGCGTGTTCGCCCTGGATTCGGGCTGCGTGTGGGGCGGCAGCATGACCCTGATGAATATCGACAGCGGCGAATACCATCACTGCGACTGTAGCGAGGAAACAGCATGAGCGAGTTCAAACGCATCCCCCCGGAGCAGGCCCAGGCACTGCGCGAGAAAGGCGCCGTGGTAGTCGACATCCGTGATCCGCAAAGCTTTGCGACAGGCCACATCAGTGGCTCCCAGCACCTGGACAACTACTCCCTGGCGGACTTCATCGCCAAAGCCGATCTGGATGGCCCGGTGATCGTTGCCTGCTACCACGGCAATTCCAGCCAGGGCGCCGCGGCCTATCTGGTTGGCCAGGGCTTCTCCGACGTGTACAGCCTCGACGGCGGCTTCGAACTGTGGCGCGCCACCTACCCGCAGGACACCGAAACCAGCCAGGCGGACTGAAACCGGCTCGCCCCCTCGCCCCTGCCGCCGTATCCCTCGAGGATAATTTTTTTCGGCAGCCAAGCCCCGTCGATGCTGGGTTTGCCTGCCCCACTGGTGCTGCAATGGAGCCAGAGCTGGTAATTGCGCCTTGATCTTGCCGATTACCAACTATCCTTGTTCTAGGCCATCCCAATTCAGGTAGCCGGCCAACCGGCCGAACGGGCCATCGGTACTCACCTTCAGCAGCCAGCCATAACCACGCAACACAGGGTCAGGCGGGAGAAGGCAGCCGATACGCCATGCAGGGTAAGCATGGCGGCTGTCCTTGAACCTGCCATGCCACGGATGGGCCGACCTTGAGGTTCTGACTGACTACGGGGTGTTTGGGGGATTCACCTCGGTAGCGCAAGCGCCGAGTCTGCATGCACCCGCTCGACCGATCCCGGCCGGCTCCAAGTATCGAGCGAGGTGAAGTCATGAGTATTTTCAGTCACTTCCAGCAACGATTCGAGGCGACCCGCCAGGAGGAGTACTCGCTGCAGGAGTACCTCGAACTGTGCAAACAGGATCGCAGTGCCTACGCCAGCGCCTCCGAACGCCTGCTGATGGCCATCGGCGAGCCGGAGCTGCTCGATACCTCGCATAATCCACGGCTGTCGCGGATCTTTTCCAACAAGGTGATCCGCCGCTACCCGGCCTTTGCCGACTTCCATGGCATGGAAGAATGCATCGAGCAGATCGTCTCCTACTTCCGCCATGCGGCTCAGGGCCTGGAAGAAAAGAAACAGATCCTCTATTTGCTGGGCCCGGTCGGTGGCGGTAAATCGTCCCTGGCTGAAAAACTCAAGCAACTGATGGAGAAGGTGCCCTTCTATGCCATCAAGGGCTCACCGGTTTTCGAGTCACCACTGGGGTTGTTCAACGCTGCAGAGGATGCCGCCATTCTCGAAGAGGATTACGGTATTTCGCGCCGTTATCTCGGCAGCATCATGTCGCCCTGGGCGAGCAAGCGCCTGGCCGAGTTCGGCGGCGATATCAGCCAGTTCCGGGTGGTCAAGCTCTACCCGTCGATCCTCAATCAGATCGCCATCGCCAAGACCGAGCCTGGCGATGAAAACAACCAGGACATTTCTGCCCTGGTCGGCAAGGTGGATATCCGCAAGCTCGAGGAATACCCGCAGAACGATGCCGATGCCTACAGCTATTCGGGCGCGCTGTGCCGGGCCAACCAGGGCCTGATGGAGTTCGTCGAGATGTTCAAGGCACCGATCAAGGTGCTGCACCCACTGCTCACCGCCACCCAGGAGGGCAACTACAACAGCACCGAAGGCCTGGGCGCGATTCCCTACAACGGTATCTTGCTGGCCCACTCCAACGAATCGGAGTGGCACACCTTCCGTAACAACAAGAACAACGAAGCGTTCATCGACCGTATTTACATCGTCAAGGTCCCGTACTGCCTGCGCGTCAGTGACGAAATCAAGATCTACGACAAGCTGCTGATCAGCAGCTCGCTGGCCAATGCCCACTGTGCGCCGGACACCCTGAAGATGCTCGCGCAGTTCTCCACCCTGTCGCGCCTCAAGGAGCCGGAAAACTCCAACATCTACTCGAAGATGCGCGTCTACGACGGCGAAAACCTCAAAGACACCGACCCCAAGGCTAAGTCGATTCAGGAGTACCGCGACTCGGCCGGTGTCGACGAAGGCATGAACGGGCTGTCGACCCGCTTCGCCTTCAAGATTCTCTCCAAGGTGTTCAACTTCGACCCTCATGAGATTGCCGCCAACCCGGTGCACCTGCTCTACGTGCTGGAGCAGCAGATCGAACAGGAACAGTTCCCCGGTGAAACCCGCGAGCGCTATCTGCGATTCATCAAGGAATACCTGGCGCCGCGCTATATCGAATTCATCGGCAAGGAGATCCAGACCGCTTATCTCGAGTCCTACAGCGAATACGGCCAGAACATCTTCGACCGCTATGTGCTGTACGCCGACTTCTGGATTCAGGATCAGGAGTACCGCGACCCGGAAACCGGCGAAATCCTCAACCGCGTGGCCCTCAACGAGGAACTGGAGAAAATCGAGAAGCCGGCCGGCATCAGCAACCCGAAGGACTTCCGCAACGAGATCGTCAACTTCGTGCTGCGCGCCCGCGCCAACAACAACGGCAAGAACCCGACCTGGCTCAGCTACGAGAAGCTGCGGGTAGTCATCGAGAAGAAGATGTTCTCCAACACCGAGGACCTACTGCCGGTCATCAGCTTCAACGCCAAAGCCAGCAAGGAGGATCAACAGAAGCACAACGACTTCGTCAAACGCATGGTCGAGCGCGGCTATACCGAGAAGCAGGTGCGCCTGCTATCCGAATGGTATCTGCGCGTACGTAAATCGCAGTAAGCGGCCTGCCGTTCAGGTCATGGCCCAGGCCGTGGCCTGAACGGGCAGTGCCCGGAGGGCTTGTATGAGCTACGTGATCGACCGTCGCCTCAATGGCAAGAACAAGAGCACGGTGAACCGCCAGCGGTTCATCCGGCGTTACCGCGACCACATCAAGAAGGCCGTGGAGGACGCCGTCAGCCGGCGCTCCATCACCGACATGGAGCACGGCGAGCAGATCAGCATTCCCGGTCGGGATATCGACGAGCCGGTGCTGCACCACGGCCGCGGCGGCAAGCAGACCGTCGTGCATCCGGGCAACAAGGATTTCGTGGCAGGTGAACGGATTCCTCGGCCGCAGGGCGGTGGCGGCGGCCAGGGTGCCGGCAAGGCCAGCAACTCCGGCGAAGGCATGGACGAGTTCGTATTCCAGATCACCCAGGAAGAGTTCCTGGACTTCATGTTCGAGGATCTGGAACTGCCCAACCTGGTCAAGCGCCACCTGACCGGCGCGGAGACCTTCAAGACCGTGCGCGCCGGCATCAGCAGCGAAGGCAACCCATCGCGCATCAATATCGTGCGTACCCTGCGTTCGGCCCACGCGCGGCGCATCGCCCTGTCCGGCAGCAGCCGGGCCAAGCTGCGCGAAGCGAAGGCCGAACTTGAACGGTTGCGCCGCGAGGAGCCGGACAACTTCAGCGACATCCAGCTGCTCGAGGCCGAGATCGAACGCCTCAGTGCACGCATTCACCGCATCCCGTTTCTCGACACCTTCGACCTCAAGTACAACCTGCTGGTCAAACACCCCAACCCCAGTTCCAAGGCCGTGATGTTCTGCCTGATGGACGTGTCGGGCTCCATGACCCAGGCCACCAAGGACGTCGCCAAGCGCTTCTTCATCCTCCTGTACCTGTTTCTCAAGCGTAACTACGACAAGATCGACGTGGTGTTCATCCGCCACCACACCAGCGCCAAGGAAGTGGACGAGGAAGAGTTTTTCTATTCCCGGGAAACCGGCGGCACCATCGTTTCCAGCGCCCTGAAAATGATGCAGGAGATCATGGCCGAGCGTTACCCGGCCAACGAATGGAACATCTATGGCGCTCAGGCTTCCGACGGCGACAACTGGAACGACGACTCGCCGGTGTGCCGCGACATCCTGATCAAGCAGATCATGCCTTTCGTGCAGTACTTCACCTACGTGGAAATCACCCCCCGCGAGCATCAGGCGCTGTGGTTCGAATACGAGCGGGTTGCCGAGGCGTACGACGAGACCTTCGCCCAGCAGCAGCTAGTCTCGGCCGGCGACATCTATCCCGTGTTCCGCGAACTGTTCCAGCGGAGGCTCTCGACATGAGCAGTGCCAGCAGCAAAAAGCGCCAACCCTTGTCCACGGGCTCGGAATGGACCTTCGAGCTGATTCGCGACTACGACCGGGAAATCAGCCGGCTGGCCGAGCGCTACGCCCTCGACACCTACCCCAACCAGATCGAGGTGATCACCGCCGAGCAGATGATGGATGCCTACGCCTCGGTCGGTATGCCCCTGGGCTATCACCACTGGTCATACGGCAAACAGTTTCTCAGCACCGAGAAATCCTACAGCCGCGGTCAGATGGGCCTGGCCTACGAAATCGTGATCAACTCCGATCCGTGCATCGCTTATCTGATGGAGGAGAACACCATCACCATGCAGGCGCTGGTGATCGCCCACGCCTGCTACGGGCATAACAGCTTTTTCAAAGGCAATTACCTGTTCCGCACCTGGACCGATGCCAGCTCGATCATCGACTACCTGGTATTCGCCAAGCAGTACATCACCCAATGCGAAGAGCGCCATGGCATCGATGCCGTGGAAGACCTGATCGACTCCTGCCACGCGCTGATGAACTACGGCGTCGATCGCTACAAACGCCCCTACCCTATTTCCGCCGAGGAAGAGCGCCGTCGCCAAAAGGATCGCGAAGAGCACCTGCAGCGCCAGATCAACGATCTGTGGCGCACCATCCCGAAAAGCGCCAGCAAGGCTGGTGATGGCGACAACAAGCGCTTCCCGGCGGAGCCGCAGGAAAACATCCTCTACTTCCTGGAAAAACATGCGCCGCTGCTGGAGCCCTGGCAGCGCGAAGTGATCCGCATCGTGCGCAAGATCGCCCAGTACTTCTACCCACAGCGCCAGACCCAGGTGATGAACGAAGGCTGGGCGACCTTCTGGCACTACACCCTGATGAACGACCTTTACGACGAGGGCTTGGTGACTGACGGCTTCATGATGGAGTTCCTGCAGTCGCACACCAGCGTGGTGTTCCAGCCTTCGTTCGACAGCCCCTATTACAGCGGCATCAATCCCTATGCCCTGGGTTTTGCCATGTACCGGGACATCCGCCGCATCTGCGAAGAGCCGACCGAGGAGGATCGCCACTGGTTCCCGGACATCGCTGGCAGTGACTGGCTGAGCACCCTGAAATTCGCCATGACCAGCTTCAAGGACGAGAGCTTCATCCTGCAGTACCTGTCGCCCAAGGTGATCCGCGACCTGAAGCTGTTCAGCATTCTCGACGACGACCAGAAAGACGAACTCAGCGTGCCGGCCATCCATGACGAACCGGGCTACCGCACCATCCGCGAAACCCTGGCAGCCCAATACAACCTCGGCAATCGCGAGCCCAACGTGCAGATCTGGAGCATCGACCGCCGCGGCGACCGTTCCCTGACCCTGCGCCACTTCCAGCACGACCGCAAACCACTGGGCAGTTCCACCGAGGAAGTGCTCAAGCACCTGCACCGCCTGTGGGGGTTCGATATCCACCTGCAGACGCTGCAGGGCGACCGCATCGTCACCACCCAGCACGTGCCGCCCAGAAGTGACGGTGCGGCGGACGGCGATCCTCCGCGCCTGGACCTGCATATCCCACCGCTCTAGGTGCGGCGACATGCTCCGGCGCAGCGGGTATCCTCTGCGCATGACGGAGACTTCTATGCATATCTACAAAGTCGGCGGCGCCGTGCGCGATCGCCTGCTCGGCCGCCCGGTGACCGAGATCGACTGGGTGGTGGTCGGTGCCACCGCGGAATCCATGCTGGAACAGGGCTATCGCCCGGTTGGCGCGGATTTCCCAGTGTTCCTGCATCCGCAATCGGGGGAGGAGTACGCCCTGGCCCGCACCGAACGCAAGAGCGGTCGCGGCTACGGCGGCTTCACCTTTCACGCCAGCCCCGAAGTGACGCTGGAAGAAGACCTGATCCGCCGCGACCTGACCATCAACGCCATCGCCGAAGATCAGCACGGCAACCTGATCGACCCCTACGGCGGCCAGCGTGATCTGCAGGCCAGGCAACTGCGCCATGTCTCTCCGGCCTTCGCCGAAGACCCACTTCGTGTGTTGCGCGTGGCACGTTTCGCGGCGCGCTACGCGCCGCTGGGCTTTAGCGTAGCGCCGGAAACCCTCGAACTGATGCATCAGCTGGCCGAATCCGGTGAGCTGGATGCGCTGACCCCGGAACGTAGCTGGAAGGAAATTTCCCGGGCACTGATGGAGCCTCGCCCGGATGTGTTCATTCAGGTACTGCGCGACTGCGGCGCTCTCGCGGCCATGCTGCCGGAGGTCGAGGCGCTGTTTGGCGTGCCGCAACCCGCAGCCCATCACCCGGAAATCGACACCGGCATTCACGTGCTGGCGGTGCTGCGCCAGTGCGCCGAGCACGAGCAGCCACTGCCCGTGCGCTGGGCCTGCCTGCTGCATGATGTGGGCAAGGGCAGGACCGATCCTGCGGACTGGCCGCGACACATCGCCCATGAACATCGGGGCATCCCGCTGATTCAGGCCATCAACAGCCGTTGCAAGGTGCCCAAAGAGTGCCAGGAGCTGGCCGAGCTGGTGGGCGAATTTCATACCCACGCCCATCGGGCGCTGGAGCTGCGCGCCTCGACGCTGCTGGAGCTGATGCAACGCTTCGACGTATTCCGCCGCCCGCAGCGTTTCGAGGCCTTCATCGCCGCCTGCGAAATGGATGCCCGCGGCCGTCAAGGGCTGGAACAGCGCGAGTATCCCCAGGCAGATTATCTGCTAGAGGCCATGCGCGCGGTTCGCGAAGTAGCCGTACAGCCCTTGCTGGCGCGCGGCTACAAGGGCGCAGAGCTGGGCGAAGCCCTCAATCGCGAGCGTCTTGATGCGCTCAAAGCCTTCAAGCAGGCCAGCGAGAAACCCTGTTAAGGCGAAGGTAGAAGCTCGGGCGGCGTCAGCTCGACGCCACGCCACTGGAAGGCCACCGGCCACAGTTGCTGCTCGATCTGCGCCTCGCCCCACAGCTGCGCGAAACTGCGCCCGACTCCGGGATGCTCGACATCCGGCACCAGCATCGCCAGCGGCCTGAGTACGAAAGCGTTCTTGAGGATCTCCGCCCGCGGTAACACCAGGCCATTGAAGTTGCCAACCAGTTCGCCATAGGTCAGCACGTCGATATCCAGCGGCAGGCCCTTGCGATCAGGTGCGTAGCGGCCGTTATCCGCTTCGATGAATTTCAGGCGGCGGTCCAACTCGGTCAATGGCAGCGCGGTAAGGCCAGCGATCACCAGGTTGAAGAAAGGGCCGCTCTTGATGCCCACCGCCAGGCTCTCGAACACTGGCGAGCAGCGCATCTCGGTGACGATATCAGCCAGGGCATCGAGGCCGGCACACAGATGTGCCTCGCGCTCGATATTGCTGCCCAGGCCGAGCAGAACTGGTGTTAGCGACATCCGCGCTCGATCTCCACACCAACACCGCCGCGGGCGGCCGGTACGGCGCCTGGCTTAGTCAGACGCAGGCGCACCCAGGGAATGGAAAACTCGCTCATCAGCAGCGCCACCAGGCGCTCGGCGAAGGTTTCCACCAGGATGAACTGCGATTCGCTGGCAAAAGCCTGGATGCGCGCCGACAGCGTGGCATAGTCCAGCGCCTTGTTCAGGTCGTCATCCTCGGCTGCGGGACGGTTGTCCCAGCCCAGCCACAGATCCAGCTGCAGGCATTGGCGAATGGTGCGTTCCCAGTCGTAGGCACCGATGACGGTGTCGACTTCCAGCCCTGCGATAAACACTGTGTCCAAGCATGCTCTCCACGGCACGACAAGCTCGCCGTACCTCGTTAGAATCGGCCATCCCCCGGCGCGGAATGGATACCATGTTCTGGTTACTGGCGATCCTCGCCTACCTGCTCGGCTCGCTGTCCTTCGCTATCCTGCTCAGCCGTATGACCGGCCTGGCAGACCCGCGCGCCAGTGGTTCGGGTAATCCCGGTGCCACCAATATGCTCAGGGTGGCAGGCAAACGGCTGGCCATTCTCACGCTGATTGGCGATCTGTTCAAAGGTTTGCTGCCGGTATTGATCGCCGCCCACCTCGACTTCACCCTGCAACAACAGGCCTGGCTGGGTCTGGCGGCGGTGATCGGCCACCTCTACCCGATCTACTTTCGCTTCCGCGGCGGCAAGGGCGTCGCCACTGCGGCCGGCATGTTGCTGGGGCTTTACCCGCCAGCGGCGCTGCTGGCGCTGTGCACCTGGCTGCTGACCTTCACCCTGACCCGCACCAGCTCGCTGGCGGCGCTGACCGCTGCACCGATGACACTACCGCTGCTGGCCTGGCAACGGCCGGCTGCCCTGCTGCCGATGTGCGTGCTCAGCGGGCTGATCGTCTGGCGTCACCGGCGCAATCTACGTGATCTATGGGCTGGCCGCGAACGGCATTTCTGATCCGTTTCGACAAGGCGAGAAAATGGGCAGCTGTTCGCGGATATCCTGTGGGAGCGCGCCATGCGCGCGAATCGCGGGCATGGCCCGCTCCCACAAGTAATCCTTCAATACCAGTACAAAGCCCTTACAACGCCGGCAACTGCTCCATCGGCCAGCGGGCCTGCACGGTGATTGCCAGGTCCTCATGCTGCCCGGCCAACAGGCGCTGGCAACCGGCGTAAGCGATCATCGCGCCATTGTCGGTACAGAATGCCGGACGTGCGTAAAAGACATTGCCCTTGAGCGCTGCCGTCATGTCTTCGAGCGACGTGCGCAGCGCCCGGTTGGCACTGACCCCGCCGGCGATCACCAGGCTGTTCAGGCCGGTCTGCTTGAGCGCGCGACGACACTTGATGGTCAGCGTCTCGACCACGGCCTGCTGGAATGCCAGGGCCACGTCACGGCGGGACTGCTCACTGTCATCACCGCTGTTCTGGCACTGCTGCCAGGTATTGAGGGTGAAGGTCTTCAAACCGCTGAAGCTGAAATCAAGCCCCGGCCGATCAGTCATCGGTCGTGGAAACACGAAGCGCCCCGGAATACCGAGCTCTGCAAGCCGGGCGATTTCAGGGCCACCCGGGTAGCGCAGGCCCATCAGCTTGGCGGTCTTGTCGAAGGCTTCGCCGGCCGCATCGTCCAGCGACTCGCCGAGCAACTGGTATTGACCTATGCCGTCGACCCGTACCAGCTGGGTATGGCCGCCCGATACCAACAAGGCAACGAACGGGAAAGTCGGCGGCGTCGGCTCGAGCATGGGCGCCAACAGATGGCCTTCCATGTGATGCACGCCAATGGCGGGAATGTCCCAGGCGAATGCCAGAGCCTGGGCGCACGAGGCACCCACCAGCAACGCGCCGACCAGGCCAGGCCCGGCGGTATAGGCAATGGCATCGATATCGGTGGCCACGCAGCCGGCCTCGTCCAGCACCTGACGAATCAGCGGCAACATGCGCTTGACGTGATCCCGCGAGGCCAGCTCCGGCACCACGCCGCCATAGGCACGGTGCAGGTCGATCTGACTGAACAGTGCATCGGCAAGCAGGCCGCGCTCGCTGTCATAGAGCGCGACACCGGTCTCGTCGCACGAAGTTTCCAATCCCAGAACCAGCATGGTTTCGCCTTTATTAGCACTTGCCGAGCGTAAAGGCCGGCATGATAATCGCCGCTCAGCGGCTCAGACCAGTGCTTTTCGATCAGAGGCTTTGCATTCCGGTTGACGAGGCGGTAACATCCGCAACCCTTAAAAACCTGTGATCTTTCCGTGCCTTTGCCGGGAGACACAAACCTCCGGTAATAAAGAAGGTAGCTCTGGATGCCAGCCGTCAAAGTTAAAGAGAACGAACCCTTCGACGTAGCTCTGCGTCGTTTCAAGCGCTCCTGCGAAAAAGCCGGTGTTCTGGCCGAAGTTCGTAGCCGCGAATTCTACGAGAAGCCGACCGCCGAGCGTAAGCGTAAAGCCGCTGCCGCTGTTAAGCGTCACGCCAAGAAAGTGCAGCGCGAACAGCGCCGCAGCGTTCGCCTGTACTAATACCGTACACGCAACGCTCGAATGCCCGGCTCGCCGGGCATCATCGTCAAGGACTCCGCATCGCCTGCTGGCGAAATGGCGGAGTTTTTGCGTTTGTGCCGCTACTCATTCTGGACACCCCTGAGCGTCTATGGCCGGCCTGATCCCGCAATCCTTCATCGATGACCTGCTCAACCGCACCGACATCGTCGATGTGGTGAGTTCGCGCATCCAGCTGAAGAAGACCGGCAAGAACTACAGCGCCTGCTGCCCGTTCCACAAGGAAAAGACCCCGTCCTTCACGGTCAGCCCGGACAAGCAGTTCTATTACTGCTTCGGTTGCGGCGCCGGCGGCAACGCCCTGGGCTTCGTGATGGATCACGACCAGACGGAATTTCCCCAGGCGGTCGAGGAACTGGCCAAGCGCGCCGGCATGGACGTGCCGCGCGAGGACAACGGCCGTGGCGGTGGTAGGCCACGCCAGCCGACCGACTCGCCGCTCTACGCCCTGCTCAAGGCAGCTGCCGACTATTACCGCCAAGCCCTGAAAAGCCACCCGCAGCGCCGCGCCGCGGTCGAGTACCTGAAAGGTCGCGGCCTGTCCGGCGAAATCGCCCGCGACTTCGGCCTCGGCTTCGCCCCGCCAGGCTGGGACAACCTGCTCAAGCACCTGGCCGGTGACAGCCTGCAGCACAAGGCGATGATCGATGCCGGCCTGCTGGTGGAGAACCCGGACAGCGGCAAGCGCTATGACCGTTTTCGTGACCGGGTGATCTTCCCCATTCACGACAGCCGCGGCCGGGTGATCGCCTTTGGTGGCCGGGTGCTGGGCGACGACAAGCCCAAGTACCTGAACTCGCCGGAAACCCCGGTATTTCACAAGGGCCAGGAACTCTACGGTCTGTACGAGGCACGCAAGAACAACCGCAACCTCGACGAGATCATGGTGGTCGAGGGCTACATGGACGTCATCGCCCTCGCCCAGCAGGGCCTGCGCAATGCCGTGGCGACCCTCGGCACCGCCACCAGCGAAGAACACCTCAAGCGCATTTTCCGCCTGGTGCCGAGCGTGCTGTTCTGCTTCGATGGCGACCAGGCCGGCCGCAACGCGGCCTGGCGCGCACTGGAAGCCGCCCTGCCCAACCTGCAGGACGGTCGCCGCGCACGCTTTCTGTTCCTGCCCGACGGCGAAGATCCGGATACCCTGGTACGCAGCGAAGGCACCGAGGCCTTCCAGGCGCGCATTCACCAGCACGCCCAGCCGCTGGCCGATTACTTCTTCCAGCAACTGAGCGAGGAAGCCGACCCACGCTCGCTGGAAGGCAAGGCGCACCTGGTCACCCTGGCCGCGCCGCTGATCGACAAGATTCCCGGCAACACGCTGCGCGCCCTGATGCGCCAGCGCCTGACCCAGATCACCGGCCTGGACACCAGCGCCATGGGCCAGGCATCGGCAGCCCCCGCGCGCCAACCGGCGGCAGCTGCCCAGCAAGGTCCCGATCATCACCTGCCGCCCTTCGAAGCCATCCCGGACAGCGCCTACTACGACGCACCCCAGGGCTATGAAGAACATGCAATGCCTGCCCAACCATTCGAGCGCCCGGCGAGAAAGCCGGGCAAGAGCGAATGGAAGAAGGATGGTGGCAAATGGAACAAGAAAGGCCGTGACGACTATCACCCACCACGCACCGCGGTCAGCGTGGAGTCGCCGCATCTGAGCGCCCTGCGCAGCCTGCTGCACCACCCCGAGCTGGCGCAGAAGGTGGAGGATGTCAGCAATTTCGCCGCCGAAGACGACACTTACGCCCAACTGCTGGTGGCCCTGGTCGGCACGTTGCAGAAGCAGCCCAACCTGCGCTCGCTGCAGTTGATCGCTCGCTGGCACGGCACCGAACAGGGCCGCCTGCTAAAAGCATTGGCAGAAAAAGAATGGCTGATCGATCAGGACAACCTTGAACGGCAGTTTTTCGACACCATTACTACACTTGCCCATAGCCAGTCGCTAAAGCGACGCGAAACCGCTCTGCGCAGCATCATGCAGAAAAGCCTGAGCGAACTCACCGACGAGGAAAAGGCGCTATTGCGCGAGCATTACAGCAGCCTCAACTCGCCCAGCAAGACCCCAACTGGCGCCTGAGCGCCGAGCTGAGGTATAATCCTCGGCTTGTTTTCAGCCCGCCAAGACCTTAAATGGATAGGGTGTTATGTCCGGAAAAGCGCAACAGCAATCTCGTATCAAAGAGTTGATCACCCTGGGTCGTGAGCAGAAGTATCTGACTTACGCAGAGGTCAACGACCACCTGCCTGAGGATATTTCAGATCCCGAGCAGGTGGAAGACATCATCCGCATGATCAATGACATGGGGATCCCGGTACACGAGAGTGCTCCGGATGCAGACGCCCTGATGCTGGCCGACGCTGACACCGACGAGGCCGCCGCCGAAGAAGCTGCTGCTGCCCTCGCCGCGGTTGAGACCGACATCGGCCGCACCACCGACCCAGTGCGCATGTACATGCGTGAAATGGGTACCGTGGAGCTGCTGACCCGTGAAGGCGAAATCGAAATCGCCAAGCGGATCGAAGAAGGCATCCGTGAAGTCATGGGCGCTGTCGCTCACTTCCCAGGCACCGTCGACAGCATTCTTGCCGAATACACCCGCGTCACCACCGAGGGCGGCCGTCTGGTCGAGGTACTCAGTGGCTACATCGACCCGGACGACGGCAGCGTGCCTGCCGAAGCCGCGGCTCCGGTTCCTGCGTCTACCGACGACAAGGCCGAAGACAAGGACGATGAAGAGGAAGACGGCGACAGCGACGACGAGGAAGAAGAAGGCGATGGCGGCCCGGATCCTGAAGAGGCCCTGCGCCGCTTCACCGCGGTTTCCGATCAGCTGGAAATCGCCAAGAAGGCGCTGAAGAAGCACGGCCGCGACAGCAAGCAGGCGATCGAAGAGCTGCGCCTGCTGGCCGAGCTGTTCATGCCGATCAAGCTGGTGCCCAAGCAGTACGACGCACTGGTCGTGCGGGTACGTGAAGCCCTGGACCGCCTGCGCGGCCAGGAACGCGCCATCATGCAACTGTGCGTGCGTGATGCCCGCATGCCGCGTGCCGACTTCCTGCGCCTGTTCCCGGGCAACGAAGTGGACCTGGGCTGGGCTGCCAGCCTGGCCAAGGGCAAAGGCAAGTACGCCGAAGCCATTGGCAACCTGGAAGCCGATATCCAGCGCTGCCAGCAGAAGCTGATCGCCCTGCAGGAAGAAAGCGACCTGACCCTGGCCGAGATCAAGGACATCAACCGTCGCATGTCGATCGGCGAAGCCAAGGCTCGTCGCGCCAAGAAGGAAATGGTCGAGGCCAACCTGCGCCTGGTCATCTCCATCGCCAAGAAGTACACCAACCGTGGTCTGCAGTTCCTCGACCTGATCCAGGAAGGCAACATCGGCCTGATGAAGGCGGTGGACAAGTTCGAATACCGCCGCGGCTACAAGTTCTCGACCTACGCCACCTGGTGGATCCGTCAGGCGATCACTCGCTCGATCGCCGACCAGGCCCGCACCATCCGTATCCCGGTGCACATGATCGAGACGATCAACAAGCTCAACCGCATCTCCCGTCAGATGCTCCAGGAAATGGGCCGCGAGCCTACGCCTGAAGAGCTGGGTGAGCGCATGGAAATGCCCGAGGACAAGATCCGCAAGGTGCTGAAGATCGCTAAAGAGCCGATCTCCATGGAAACCCCGATCGGCGACGACGAGGATTCGCACCTGGGCGACTTCATCGAGGACAGCACCATGCAGTCCCCGATCGACGTGGCCACCGTGGAAAGCCTCAAGGAAGCCACCCGCGAAGTACTGGCCGGCCTCACCGCCCGTGAAGCCAAAGTGCTGCGCATGCGCTTCGGGATCGACATGAACACTGACCACACCCTCGAGGAAGTGGGCAAGCAGTTCGACGTCACCCGCGAGCGTATTCGTCAGATCGAAGCCAAGGCGCTGCGCAAGCTGCGTCATCCGACCCGTAGCGAACACCTGCGCTCGTTCCTCGACGAGTAAGGTTTCCCGGGTACAAAAAATGCCGGTCAGTTTGCGCTGACCGGCATTTTTTATGGTTCATCGCATTTTCGCATGACACCGGACTGGCAAGTTTGTGTGCGTATTACTTACTGGTTTCGCACTATCCATTACCGCGTCTAATGAACCTTTGTGTTGCGCCCCTTACGGGCGCCACACCTTGATTCGCTTCGCTCACCCTTCGGGCCAGCCTGCGGCTGTTACTGCGCTTCGCTTCGTCTCTTTGCTTGCCCAAGAAAGGTGTGCCAAAGAAGGGCACCCCGACATCCGGGCTTCGCTGCGCTCAACTTGATTCGCTCTGCTCACCCTACGGGCCAGCCTTTCGGCTGTTACTCCGCTTCGCTGCGTTTCCTCGCTCCGGCGCCGCTCCGGGGGCCGGCTTACATGGGCCGTCCCTGGCCCATTAAGCGGGGCCGCCATCGGTATTTCGCCGCATCCATGCGGCTCGTCCCCCTACGCAACACCTCCACTACTCGCTGCGCTCGCCCTACGGGCCAGCCTTCGGCTGTTACTCCGCTTCGCTACGTTTCGGCCTCCTGACGGGACCGGAGCGCGAGCTTGCAATATTTCCAAGGACTCAAGTTCGGCAGCGTCTGTTTTTGCTGTTGCTCTTGAGCTGCGATCGCATAGGCGACACCCAAGTCCCCTTCAGGAGGCCGAGTGGAATCACCACGTAAGGGGCCGGGCGGGTAGCCATGAGCGACATGGATGTCGCGAGAGCTGCAATGGCCGGGGCCGCCTAGGCAGGGATGGCCCTTCGCGGTGTGCCCCTGAAGGGGTGATGGAATGAGGGAACCCCGGCGCAGCAGGGCGGGGGCGCCTAGCCCGGATGGTGGGGTGCCCTTCTCTTTGGTTACTTTCTCTTGGGCAAGCAAGAGCTACGTAGCGCAGCGGAGTAACAGCCACAGGCTGGCCCGAAGGGTGAGCGCAGCGAATCAAGTGAGTCGCCCGTAAGGGGCGAACCCTACCAGGCCAGGCGGCGGGATAACGGAAAGTGCCAAGTCATCGGCAGCGAACACTTATTTGCCAGTCCAGTATCAAGCGCATCCTCCCCGGGAAAATGTGAAGAACATTTCTATGCCCTGTCCTTTTTGCCGGCTAGCCTACCGAGCGTCGCAAGCAATGTTGGAAATCTCAGGCATTCACCTCGGCAAAGCCCTGACGAATCGCCTCCTCCGGCAGGTTGTCGCCAATGAAGACGATCACGCTTTCGCGCTTCTCGTCAGCGCCCCACTCGCTGTCCCAGTCGAAACCATAGAGTCGCAGCACGCCCTGGAACACCATGCGGCGGTCTTCGCCAGCGATGCTCAGCACGCCCTTGTAGCGCAGCAGCGAATTGCCGTGCTCCTCGAGCAACGTCTCCATGAAGCCACCGAGCCGATCCAGATCCAGCGGCTTGTCGCTGGTCAGCACCAGCGTGGAGATTCGGTCACTGCTCTTGCCCGGCAGTACCGGCCGCAGACTTGGCGCTACATCGGCATTCAGGTTGAAACCCCGCACATCGAGCAGCTCGGCCAGATCGATACGGCCGTGCTCGGCGATACGGATCGGTGCACGGCGATTGATGCGCTGCAGGCGCTGGGTGAGCGCGTCGCGATCCTGCGTATCGACCAGATCGGTCTTGCTCAGCAGGATGCGGTCGGCAAAACCGACCTGGGCCTGGGCGATGGTTTCCTGCAGGTGGCGCTCGGCGTTGGCGGCGTCCACCAGGGTGATGATGCCGTCGAGCACATAGCGCTCGCACAGCTCTTCGGTGGCGAAGAAGGTCTGCGCCACCGGCGCCGGGTCGGCCAGCCCGGTGCACTCGATCACCAGGCGGTCGAAATCCAGCTCACCGCTGTCGCGCTTTTCCAGCAGGACGAACAGCGCCTTCTCCAGTTCGACATGGATGGAGCAGCACACGCAGCCGTTGGCCAGGGTCATCACCTGCACCGGCTCGCTGCCGAGCAGCTGGCTGTCGATGGGCGTGTCGCTGTATTCGTTCTCGATCACCGCGATCTTCAGGCCATGTTCGGCCTTGAGGATGTGGCGCAGCAGGGTGGTTTTACCGGCGCCGAGGAAACCGCTGAGCACGGTGACCGGAATGGGGGTGAAGGACATAGAAAGCGTTCCTCTGAATGACACACGCCACGACTAGGCGTGGCGTGTGGTTCTTGAACCAGGCGGTCAGCCCGGCGAGATCAACAGCAGCGGATGGGCCGCCCCTTGCCGCCACCATAGCGCGCTTCCTGGCGCTCGCGGAAGAAGGCTTCGTAGCTCATTACCGGTTTGTCCGGATGCTTCTTGGTCATGTGCTCGACGTAGGTGTCGTAGTCGGGCATGCCCACCAGCATCCGGGCTGCCTGGCCGAGGTACTTGCCCATCCGGCTGAGATCATTGAACACGGGCGACCTCCGGTGCGTCAGCTGGAAGTTCCTGATACGGAGCCTCCTGATCGGTACGCAGCTCCTTGCGCCAGGCGGCACGACCGACCTTGATGGCGTAGAACAGCACGCTCAGCACCACGAACAGGAACAGCACGGTAAGCGTGGCGTTGGTGTAGGCGTTGAAGATCACGTGCTGCATCTGGCCGATGTCCTTGGCCGGGGCGATGATCTGACCGGCGTCCAGCGCAGCCTGGTACTTCTTGGCCAGAGCCAGGAAGCCGACGGCCGGGTTGGGGTCGAGCAGCTTGATCAGGCCTGCGGTGGTGGTGCAGATCAACAGCCAGGTGGCCGGGATCAGCGTCACCCACACATAACGCTCGCGCTTCATCTTGATCAGCACCACGGTGCCGAGCATCAGCGCGATACCGGCGAGCATCTGGTTGGAGATGCCGAACAGCGGCCACAGGGTGTTGATGCCGCCCAGCGGATCGACCACGCCCTGGTACAGCAGCCAGCCCCACATGGCCACGCAGCCGGCGGTGGCGATCACGTTGGCGGTCCACGACTCGGTTTTCTTCAGAGCCGGCACGAAGTTGCCGAGCAGGTCCTGCAGCATGAAGCGACCGGCACGGGTGCCAGCGTCCACCGCGGTGAGGATGAACAGCGCCTCGAAGAGGATCGCGAAGTGGTACCAGAACGCCATGGTGTTCTCGCCCGGCAGCACGCTGTGCAGGATCTGCGCGATACCTACGGCGAGGGTCGGTGCACCACCGGCACGGGCCAGGATGGTGTTCTCGCCGATATCCCGGGCGACCGCCTCGAGCTGCTCGGGGGTGATCATGAAGCCCCAGCTGCTGACCGTGGCGGCTACCGACTGAACATCCGAGCCGACCAGCGCCGCCGGGCTGTTCATGGCGAAGTAGATGCCCGGCTCGATCACCGAGGCAGCGACCATGGCCATGATGGCCACGAAGGATTCCATCAGCATGCCGCCATAACCGATGTAACGGGCATGGGTCTCATTGGCCATGAGCTTGGGCGTGGTGCCCGAGCTGATCA
Source organism: Pseudomonas sp. URMO17WK12:I2 (assembly GCF_003253735.1). Lineage (GTDB taxonomy): Bacteria > Pseudomonadota > Gammaproteobacteria > Pseudomonadales > Pseudomonadaceae > Aquipseudomonas. The sequence continues at coordinate 87,934 of NZ_QKYW01000009.1, forward strand.
GCGCGTGGAAGCCGGACACCGCGCCGCAGGCGATGGTGATGAACAGGAACGGGAACAGGGTGCCCTTCCACACCGGGCCGGTGCCGTCGGTGAACTGGGTCAGCGCCGGCATCTTCAGCTCGGGCATCACTACCAGGATGCCGATGGCCAGGGCGATGATGGTGCCGATCTTCAGGAAGGTCGACAGGTAATCACGCGGCGCCAGGATCAGCCACACCGGCAAAACCGCGGCGACGAAGCCGTAACCGATCAGCATCCAGGTGATCTGCACACCGGTGAAGGTGAAGGCCGGGCCCCATACCGGGTCAGCGGCGATCACGCCACCGAGCCAGATCGAGCCGAGCAGCAGGACCACCCCGATCAGGGAAATCTCGCCAATGCGACCGGGCCGGATATAGCGCATGTAGATGCCCATGAACATCGCGATGGGAATCGTCGCCATCACCGTGAACATGCCCCACGGGCTTTCCGCCAGCGCCTTGACGACGATCAGCGAGAGCACCGCGAGGATGATGATCATGATCAGGAAGGCGCCGAACAGCGCGATGGTACCGGGGATCTGGCCCATTTCCTCGCGCACCAGCTCGCCCAGGGAGCGGCCGTTACGGCGGGTGGAAATGAACAGCACCATGAAGTCCTGCACCGCACCGGCCAGTACCACGCCGGCGATCAGCCAGAGCGTGCCCGGCAGGTAACCCATCTGCGCGGCGAGTACCGGGCCGACCAGCGGGCCGGCGCCAGCGATGGCGGCGAAATGGTGACCGAAGAGGATGTGCTTGTTGGTCGGGACGTAGTCCAGGCCATCATTGTTGAGCACGGCGGGGGTGGCGCGGGTGGGGTCGAGCTGCATCACCTTGGTGGCGATGAACAGGCTGTAGTAGCGGTAGGCGACTAGGTAGATCGCCACGGCAGCGACGACGATCCACAGGGCGTTGATCGACTCGCCGCGGTTCAGCGCCACGGTGCCCAGCGCGAAGGCGCCCAGCAACGCGACCGCAAACCAGGCGATATGGCTGGCCATTCTGGTCATTTGGACATCTCCGGTCGCGGGCCTTGGCCTGCGACACTCATTGTTATTGTTGTGCTCAATTGAGCCCCCGCAACTATCCATATAAGTACGCTTTGCAGTAATTCGCAAAACTACCCACGACCCTCTACGTAGAACTACGTAGCGGCGCACAGATCCGCTCAGCCGGGCGCTGCGGCTTTGTGTATGCTCTGCCGGCCTTCCCCGCCGCACGGCTGCACAGCCCCGGCAACGCCGCCCGGAGTGCCCATGCAACTCAAGCACAAGATCGTCGCCCTGAGCCTGTTGCCCATGTTGTTGGCCGTGGCCGTGGTGTGTCTGCTGGTGCTGATCCAGAACCAGCGCCTGGGCAACCAGCAGGCCCAGCTCATCGAACACAGCATCCTCGGCAGCAAGCAGGCCGAGCTCAAGCACTACGTGGAAATGGCCCTGAGCACTATCGCGCCGCTGTACGAAAGCGGCCGCGATGATGACGAGACCAAGCGCCAGGTGCTGGCCCTGCTGGAGCGCATCAACTTCGGCAGCGACGGTTACTTCTTCGTCTACGACCGCAACGGCAAGAGCCTGATGCACCCGCGCCAGGCCACGCTGGTGGGCAAGGACCTGTGGAACATGACCGACCCGCACGGCCTGCTGGTAATCCAGGCGCTGATCCGCAGCGCCACCCAGGGTGACGGCTTTCAGCGCTACGGCTGGCAGAAGCCCTCCACCGGCCAGGTCGCCGAGAAGCTTGCCTACGTCAGCATGCTCGAGCGCTGGGGCTGGATGCTCGGCACCGGCATCTACCTGGAAGACGTCGACAACGCCATCGCCCAGGTCCGTCACGACGTGAGCAGCGGCATCCGCACCACCATGCTGGCCATCGCCATCGTCGCGCTGATCGCCGTGCTGCTGGTGTTCGCCAGCGGCCTGACCCTCAACGTCAGCGAACACCGCCTGGCCGACCGCAAGCTGCAGCAGCTGACCCAGCGCATCATCACCTCCCAGGAGGAGGAGCGCTCACGCCTGTCCCGGGAGCTGCACGACGGCATCAGCCAGTTGCTGGTGTCGATCAAGTTCAAGTTCGAGTTGGCCGGCCACGAGCTGGAGGCTGGCAAGGCCAGCGCCGCGCAGACCCTGCGCCAGGGCATCGAGCGCCTGGCCGGTGCGATTGGCGAAGTGCGGCGCATCTCCCACGACCTCCACCCCTCGCTACTCGACACCCTGGGGTTGGCCTCGGCGATTGGCCAGTTGGCCAGCGAGTTCGAGCAGCGCAGCGGGCTGCGCGTGGCCTATGACAACAGCCTGGGCGACACGCGCCTGAGCGACGACATGAACGTGGCGCTGTTTCGCATCCTCCAGGAGGCGCTGACCAACATCGAGCGCCACGCTGGCGCCGGCCAGGTGACCATTCAGCTGACCGGCAACCCGCGCCGGGTGAACCTGCGCATCAGCGATGATGGCACCGGCTTCAGCCCACGCCAGGCCGAGCAGAGCGGCGGCATCGGCCTGCGCAACATTCGCGAGCGGGTCGAGCATTTCGGTGGCGACTTCAGCATCGCCTCCACCTCGGCCGGCACCGTTCTCAGCGTTGCCCTGTTACTCTCGGCAGAGGTGCAACAACCCCGGAACGAGCCCGCATGAAGACCATCCGCATCGCCCTCGTCGACGACCACGTACTGGTGCGCGAGGGCATCCGCACGCTGCTGTCGATGGTCGAGCATTTCGAGATCGCCGGCGAGGCCGGTAGCGGCAGCGAGGCGCTGGAGCTGGTGGCCCGCGAACAGCCCGACATTCTGCTGATGGACATCGGCCTCAAGGACATCAACGGCCTGGAACTGACCGGCATCATCAAGAAGCGCCACCCGGCCACCAAGGTGCTGATTCTGAGCATGTACGACAATCAGGAGTACGTGAGCAGCTCGCTACGCATGGGCGCCTCGGGCTACGTGCTCAAGGAGGCGCCGTCCCAGGACATCATCTCGGCCATCGACGTGCTGGCGGTCGGCGGGCGCTTCTACAGCGGCGACGTGGCCCACAAGCTGGCCCAGGAAGACACCGAGGAAGGCGAACTCACCCCGCGCGAGCGCCAGGTGCTGCTGATGATGGCCCAGGGGCTGAACAACAAGGCCATGGCCCGCGAGCTGGCGATCAGCGTACGCACCGTGGAGACCTACCGACTGAACATTCGCCGCAAACTCGACATCGAAAAGCCTGCCGACCTGGTCAAGCACGCCATGGAGTACGGCTGGGCGCCGCAAACCTGAAGCCACCCCCGAGCGCATTCGGCGACGCCACCGCGCGGCTTGGCTATAGTGCGTTAGGGTCTGTTGCCGTTTCACGCACGGCCGCGCCGGAGTCCGTTTTGTCGCGAGGCAAGGCACGAGCCGCGAAGTTTAGCTAGCTAAATGAGCCGGCGAGAAACGCCGCATCGCGACAAAACGGACCCGGCCCTGCGGGTTGTGCGAGAAATCTCGCCATGCGTCGTTGGAGGACTTGGCAAGGAAACAACCATTCCCTGCGTCCTCCGCCTAGCCTGGCGAGATTTCTCGCGACAACGCGGCTCGCGTTGAAACGGCAACAGACCCTAAACCAATAGAGGACAGCTTCCATGAGTGACAACCACGAACGTCGGCGCTTCCAGCGCATCGCCTTCGACGCCCCCGCCGAGATCGTGCAGGGCGAGCAGAGCTGGCAAGTGGAACTGCACGACATCTCGTTCCGTGGCGTGCTGGTACGCCGCCCCTGGAACTGGGAAGGCGAGACTGGCCAGGACTACCTGCTGCGCATCGCCCTCGATGACAATCTGCAGGTGAGCATGCAGGTCGAACTGGTGCATCGCGAAGAGCGCGTGCTGGGCTTTCTCTGCCACCACATCGACCTCGACTCGATGAGCCATCTGCGCCGCCTGGTAGAGCTCAACCTCGGTGATGAGCAGATGCTCGAGCGCGAACTGGCAGCGCTCTGCGAAGACGACAACTGATTCCGCCCATCTAAGGCGGCAACTCGGCAAGCCGGTGACCTGGCAAGGCTTGGCTTGGCAAAATCAACGCGCAGCAAACTCGGGTGAGGCGTATCGTATGCACCGCCCCGCTGCGCGACGATACCGACCATATGCATCGATCCCTTTGCTGTTTGTGCCTGTCGCTGCTGGCGCTGCTTTGTGCTGCCTGCTCGCCGCCAGCGTCAGCACCGTTTGATCAGCAGGTCTACATCTGGCAACGGCAATGGCAGCCCGCCCATCGTCAGGTGCTTGCTCAGACCAAGAATGACTTCACCGCCTTACGCGTACTCGCCTTGCAGTTTCACCCCAAGGCGGGCTGGGCCAGGGCCTATCCCGACCTGCAGCAACTGATCGCCGACGGTCGTCCAGTGGTGATGGTGATACGACTCGACGGGCAATTGCCGCAACCAGATCAGGCGCAGACTCTCAGCCAAACGGCCAGCCTGCTGACTGAATGGCAGGCCAGCGGAGTCAACGTGCAGGGTGTGGAAATCGATCACGACTGCGCAAGCGCCCGCTTGCGCGCCTACACCGACCTGCTGGCAGCACTGCGCCCCACGTTGCCGGCCGGCCTCGCGTTGAGCATCACCGCCCTGCCCACCTGGTTGAATAGCCCACATCTGGAAGCCCTGCTGCGCCAGGTCGACAGCTCGGTGCTGCAGGTGCATGCCATCAACGATCCACGCGATGGTTTGTTCGACCCACGGCAGGCACAGCGCTGGGCCGAGGCCTATGGCAAACGCAGCGAAAAGCCCTTCATGCTGGCGCTGCCCGCCTACGGTGTCGCCTTGATCGACTCCTCACGCCAGGTCGAGAGCGAATCCCCGCTGGATACTGGCGGAAGCCGCCGTGAGCTGCTTGCCGATCCGCAGCAGGTTGCCAACCTTCTGACCACCCTGCACGAGCGCCGCCCGGAAAACCTGCACGGCATCATCTGGTTCCGCCTGCCGCTGCCAGGTGACCGCCGCGCCTGGCCGCTGGCGACTCTGCAAGCAGTGATGCAGGGGCAGCCCCTGAGCGCCTCGATCACCGTGGACGTGACCCAAGCCGGCCCGCTGCGTGAATTGACGCTGGTGAGCACCGGCAATCGCGACGTAGGGCTGCCAGCCCGGGTAAGCCTCACTGGCAGCCACTGCGAAGCGGCCGACGCCGTTGCTGGCTATCGTCTGGAGCAAAGCGAAAATGGCCCGGTATTCGTTCGCAAACAACCCGCACGGCTTGCTGCGGGGCAACGCCAGGCACTGGGCTGGGCACGCTGCCGCCGGTTCGACCAAGGAGCAATTCATGTTTCACCCTGAGTGGCAACGCCGACTGCTGAGTGTTGGCCTTGGCTTGTTGCTGCCGCTGTCCCCTGCCGTCGCCTGCGGACCGGATTTCCCCTACCTGCTGCTCAATGATCGGCAAAACGCTCTGGCGCAGCTGCCCGAAGGCAGTTTCGCTCAAGAGATTCGCAAACTCGGTGCGGCGATTCCCGGTCTGGGTGAGGCCAGTGAAGCGACGCTGCCGCAATACTGGGGCAGCAACGACCGCCTGCCGATTCAGCGTAACGAGGTGGAAAAAGCTCAACTGCAGAACGGCCTCTTCGAACGCGTTCAGCAGTTGCGCGCACTCACCGCAGCGGCCCAGGTGGAAAGCCAGGGCGTCGAGCTGTCAGCCGAGCTGCGCCTGTACACGGCTGGCGCCGTGGCCTTCGCCCAGGGCGATCATCGGCAGGCCGCCGAGTACTTCCAGCGCGTACTGGCCTTGCCAGCAGAGCAACGCACGTTGCGCAGCACCTGGGCAGCCTACTCCCTGGGCCGTAGCCTGGTCCTTATGAGTGGCGAGGCAACCGACGCTAGCGAGCCCGACCTGCCGCAACGGGCGGCCGCGGCCTTCAAGCAAACGCGCCAGTTGGTGATCGAAGGTTTCGACGACCCGCTCGAGCTGGCCATTGCCAGCCTCGGCGAACAGGCTCGACTGCATCTACAGGCCGGTGCCTGGAGTCAGGCCATCGTCCTCTACGCCAGCCAGGCCATTCATGGTTCGGAAACCGGCACCAGCTCGTTACGCGAGGTTGGCGCCGATCTCGCGGCTCTGGATGACGAACATCTGCTGCCGCTGTTGCATCAGCAGGCGGTGCGGCAGTTACTCAGCGCCATGCTGCTGGCCGGCATCCAATCTTCGGCGCTTCCCGCAGAGCGCCTGCTGACGCTGATTCAGCAGACCGATATCCAGCCGCTGGACGATGCCGACCGACTCGCAGCCATCGCCTACCGCGAAGGGGACTACACCACTGCCCAGCGCTTTCTCGATCGCGCAGCCGATAGCGGTCTGAGCTGGTGGCTGCGGGCCAAAATGGCGCTGCGCGCAGGCGACAGCCAAGCCGCCAGCCAGGCTTATGCCGAGGCGGCCAAAGGCTTTCCGGAAGACGAGAACTGGGGCTGGCGACGTAACGGTGACTGGCTGAACGAAACTCTGAAGCCCAGGTGCCGCATCGAAGGTGAGTCGGCGATTCTCGCCCTCGAGCGTGGTGATTACCTGCAGGCCTTCGAGCAGCTCTATCGTGGTGGTGATCTTTACTGGCAGGACGCTGCTGCCGTGGCCGAACGCGTACTGACCACCGATGAACTCAAAGGCTACGTCGACAGCCACTTCAGCAGCGCCCCGGCGCCTGCCGACGGCGAACCCTGGAGTTACTGGGATCGTCCGCCGGCTCTGCGCCTGCGAGAACTGCTGGCGCGCCGCCTGATGCGCGACGGCCGTTATGACGAAGCGCGTGGCTACTTTGCCCAGGCCGAACAACAGCAGGCCGCAGGCGCCTATCAGCAGGCGCGCCAGCGTGCGCAAAGCGCCTGGACCGACATCGGCCGCGCCGAGGCCTATTTCCAGGCTGCCAGCATCCTTCGCCGCCAAGGCATGGAACTGCTGGGCTACGAATTGGGGCCGGACAATTACGTTTACGCAGGCAGCTACCCCGAACGCTACAACAGCGCGCAGGTGGTGCCGGACGCAAGCTCGGTTGAGACGGCTGGCCTGCTATCGGCAGCAGAGGCGCAGCGCTGGAACGCCACCGCCGCCGAACCCTATCGACGCTTCCATTACCGCTGGATAGCGGCGGATCTGGCCAGCAGCGCCGCTGACCTGCTACCGGAGCGCAGCCAGGCGTTTGCCAGTACCTTGTGCGCCGCCACCGACTGGCTGATCAATATCGATCCGCAGCGCGCACAGAGCTATTACCGCCGTTACGTGGAGCACGGCGCCTTACGCCTGCCACCAGCACCGGCCTTTGTATTCGGGGTGGGCGCCTGCGAGACGCCGGATTTCCAGGCCGCACGCAAGCGCCAGTGGGCCGAACGCGGCCAGGCCATCAGCCAAGCCGCAGGCGAACACCGAATCGCGTTGGCAGCACTCTCGCTGATGATCGCCGGCGCCGCCGTCTACTGGCGACGCCGCACTAAAAAAGCGGCTGGCAATACGAGCTCATGAGGGCCAGTGGTCGCCTGCTCAGTGGCTGATACTGAAATCGCAGCAGGCCGCATCGGCCTCGCGGCGGCGGGCGCGACGGGCTTTCACCAGGCGCGGCAGCACATCGAGAAGCGGCTGGCGCTTGCGCTCGATACCCAGGCGGTCCACTTGCGAGAAACTGGCTTTGGCGATGATGTCGTAGAACAGCAGCATGATGGCGTCTCCTCTGTGGGTACGCCTTCATCCTGCGACTAGCGCCCTGCCTCACGGTTGACGTAGGTCAATAGCCGCCAGGCGCACCCAGCGGCAGAACGCCGCAGCTACTCGAACAGGGCGTCGAGCGCCTGCTCCAGACGCGTCACCGCAATCACCTGCAAACCAGCCGGCGCCTCTTTCGGCGCATTGCCCTTGGGCACGATGGCACGTTTGAAGCCATGCTTGGCGGCCTCCTTCAAACGCTCCTGGCCGCTGGGCACCGGGCGGATTTCGCCGGACAGGCCCACTTCGCCGAACACCAGCAGATCATGGGGCAGTGGCCGGTTGCGCAGGCTGGAAATAACCGCGGCCATCAGCGCCAGGTCGGAGGCGGTTTCCAGCACCTTCACGCCACCGACCACGTTGAGAAATACGTCCTGGTCGTAGGTGGGAATGCCGCCATGGCGGTGCAATACGGCCAGCAGCATGGCCAGGCGATTCTGATCCAGCCCAAGCGTCACCCGCCGTGGGTTGGCCATATGGCTGGTGTCGACCAGCGCCTGCACCTCCACCAGCATTGGCCGGGTGCCTTCCCAGGTGGCCATGACGATACTGCCCGGCACCTCCTCCTGGGCGCGGGTGAGGAAGATCGCCGAGGGGTTGCTGACTTCCTTGAGACCCTTGTCGGTCATGCCGAACACGCCCAGTTCGTTGATCGCGCCGAAGCGGTTCTTCACCGCGCGCAGCAGGCGCAGGCGACCATCGGGGTCACCCTCGAAATACAGCACGGTGTCGACCATGTGCTCGAGCACGCGGGGGCCGGCCAGCGAGCCTTCCTTGGTCACGTGGCCGACCAGAAAGATCGCCGTGCCGCTCTGCTTGGCGAAGCGCACCAGCAGCGCCGCGCTCTCGCGCACCTGGGCAACGCCGCCAGGCGCCGACTGCAGCTGTTCGGTAAAGATGGTCTGGATCGAGTCGATCACCATCACCTTGGGCTTTTCATGGCGGGCAGTGGCGATGATGCTTTCGATGCAGGTTTCGGTCATCACCTTGAGCTTGTCTTCCGGCAGGCCCAGGCGCCGGGCGCGCATCGCCACCTGCTGCTGGGACTCCTCACCGGTGACGTACAGCGCCGGGAAGCGCTGGGCGACGTTGCACAGGGTCTGCAGCAGGATGGTCGACTTGCCGATGCCCGGGTCGCCGCCGATGAGCACCACCGAGCCATCCACCAGGCCGCCGCCCAGCACGCGATCCAGTTCGGCCGAGGCCGTGGAAAAGCGCGGCATCTCCTCGACACTGACTTCGGCCAGGGTCTTCAACTGCGCCTGCTGCCCGGCCCAGCCGGTTCGCCCGCTGGGCGCTGCGGCGCCGCCGGCTTCGATCATGGTTTCGGTCAGGGTGTTCCAGGCGCCGCACTCGCCACATTGCCCTGCCCACTTGGGAAAGGTCGCGCCGCACTCGGTGCAGCCGTACAAGCGTTTGGCCTTGGCCATGGAAGTCGTCCTGCCTGATGAATCGAGGCCGAAACGATACCGAACAACTGGATAAATTTACAGACCTTCGGCGCGCGGGCTATCAGCCACCGACGCGCTTGTCGATAATGCGCCGCTTATCCAATAGGGTCTGTTGACGTTTCACGCACGGCCGCGCCGGAGCCCGGTTTGTCGCGAGGCAAGGCATGAGCCGCGAAGTTTGGCTGGCCAAATGAGCCGGCGAGAAACGCCGCATCGCGATAAAACGGGCCCGGCCCTGCGGGTTGCGCGAGAAATCTCGCCATGCGTCGTTGGAGGACTTGAAAAGGGGACGCCATTCCCTGCGTCCTCCGCCTTGCCTGGCGAGATTTCTCGCGGCAACGCGGCTCGCGCTGAAACGTCAACAGACCCTAGGTACCCACCATGTCGATCAGGCTTATCCCCACCACCGCCGAACAGCTGCCACTGATCCGCAACCTTTACCAGTTCTATGCCTACGAGTCGTCGGGCTGGGAACAGGAAGACGTCGAGGTAGACGGCCGTTTCTACGTGCACGAGCCGCACCTGCAACGCTACTGGCAGGACGAAGGCTGGAGCGCGCAGCTGATTCTGGTCGATGACTTCATCGCCGGTTTCCTGTTGCTTGAAGCCTGCGAGGATCCGGGCATCGCCGACATGGAGCTCGCCGACCTGTTTCTGCTCAAGAAATACCGCCGCCTGGGCATCGGCCGCGCGCTACTGCAGCAGACGGTCGGCGACGGGCGCCGCTGGTTGCTGTGTTGCTACGAGCAGGACGACATAGCGAACGCCTTTTGCCGGCAGGTACTGGGCGAGCTGCCATGGGCGGCCCGTGAACTGGACAAGGATGGCGATGAACCGGGGCTGCAACGCTTCGTGGTGCATGCCTGAAGAGCCCCGGGTTACGCAAAATTCCAAGCCTGACGTTGAGCGCCGCGATACCCAGGGACCCGTCGGTAAGGACTCCGGACATCGCCGCGCTCAACATCGGCCTGCGGCTCAGCCGGAAGTCAGCTCCTGGACGATCCTGTCCTTGAGCAACACGCGCTCGCGGCGCAGACGACCCAGGGCTTCGTCATCGAAAGGTTGGTTGCCCGACTCCAGGTCAAGGATGCGTTTGTCCAGATCCTGATAGCGGCCCACCAGCCCATCGAACCCCGGATGGCTCTTGCGACGCTCGCTCAGGGCATCGCCATACTCACGAAATTCCTCGCGCAGGTTGTGCTCGGCGGTCATGGGGCGCTCCTCTGTATTGGTGTGATGATGCATTGACCTTAGCCCATCGCCGCCAGCACGAACCGCCCGACGAGCTGTATCAGCCCGCGCAGTTGTTGCCGCAGTTGCAGCACTGACCAAGCGCCTTGCGTTGCTGGCGCGCCAGATCCTCGCGCAAACCGGAACGACGCAGTTTCAGGGCAGCCAGGCTAAGCCCCTCGGGCCGTTCCAGGCCGCTCTCGATACGGGCGATACGGCGGTCGACGTCCTCGTGCTGTTCGACCAGGGCCGCGTAGGCGCGATTGCCGCGCAGCGGCGACATTTCGGGTTGGGCTGAATAATCGATGTGCATGACAGGGGCTCCCGATAGATGAATGAGCGCACTCTAGTCGGCTGGAAAAGCCTGGCTTTTGATCCTCGTCAACGGCGTGCAAGGTGGGTGGAGACGCGTTGTCGCACCGCGCAACCGCTCACAGTAGAGCGCTCCACCAACTGTTGCGCAGGCATCGGCCGGTAATAAATTCGGACAATTGCCCACCACCAGGGTCACAAACCTAGCGCTGCCCAAACGGCGGCATAGGGCAGACAGGCAGCAGTGCTTTACACTTCAGCGCACCAATCGGATCCAGGGGGTTGCACATGAGCATCATCAACGAATTCAAGGCCTTCGCGGTCAAGGGCAACGTCGTCGACATGGCGGTCGGTATCATCATCGGCGCGGCCTTCGGCAAGATCGTCTCATCCTTCGTCGGCGACGTGATCATGCCGCCCCTGGGCCTGCTGATCGGCGGGGTGGATTTCTCCGACCTGGCCATCACCCTCAAGGCCGCGCAAGGCGATATCCCCGCCGTGGTGCTGGCCTACGGGCGCTTTATCCAGACGGTTCTCGATTTTGTGATCGTCGCGTTCGCCATCTTCATGGGCGTCAAGGCGATCAACCGCCTCAAGCGCGAAGAGGCGGCGGCGCCTTCCGTGCCGCCGGCACCGAGCACCCAGGAGGTGCTGCTGACCGAGATCCGTGACCTGCTGAAGACCCAGCAGCACAAAGAGTGACCGGCAAGCGCCGGACATGAAAACGGCGCCCCGAGAGGCGCCGTTTTCGTTTCGCTGCCGCGCCGTTACGCAGCCGATTCACTGCCTGGCTTGAGCAGCACGCGGGTCACCCGGCGCTCCTTGACCTCGATCACGGTCAGCTCCCAGCCCAGGTACTCGACCTTGTCGCCGATCAGCGGCAGGCGGTCGAGCAGGCTCATCGCCAGGCCGGCCAGGGTCTGGTAGTCGTCGGTCGGCTTGGCGGCGAAGTTCATCCGCTCGCGCAACACCGCCAGGTTGACCGCACCATTGACGCGATAACCGTCGTCCACTTCCTCGACATCCGGGCCATCCACTTCGCTGGCATCCGGCAGTTCGCCGGCGATGGCTTCGAGAATGTCGGTAAGGGTCAGCAGGCCCTCGAAACCGCCGAACTCGTTGACCACGAAGGCCACGTGGGTGGAACCCTGGCGCATCTGCTCCAGCGCGCTGAGCACGCTGGAGCTGTCCGGCAGGTTGATCGGCGCCCGTACCAGACTCTCGATGTCCGGTTGCTGGCCCTTGAGCAATTCCTTGAACAGCTCCTTCTTGTGGATGTAACCCAGGGGCTCCTCAGGGGAGTCGTTGCGGGTCACCACCAGGCGCGAATGCGGCGAGTCGAGCAGCGCCTGCTGGATCCTCTCCGGGTCGTCGTCGAGGTTGATGCTGTCGACTTCCATACGGTCGGTCATGACCTTCTGGATGGACATCTCGGCCATGTTCAGCACGCCGCTGATCATCACCCGCTCGCGGCGGTCGAACAGCGCGGTTTCACCCTGCTCGCCCTCGAGCATATCGGCGATGTCCTCACCCACTTCGTCGGCCTGTACCTTGCCGCCAAGCATGCGCATCACCGCATGGGCGGTACGGTCACGCAGGCCACGCTGGCCCTGCAGGCTGCGTTTGCGGCGCGAACGGGCGACCTGATTGAACAGCTCGATGAGGATCGAGAAACCGATGGCCGCGTACAGGTAACCTTTCGGAATGTGGAAGCCCAGACCTTCGGCGGTCAGGCTGAAGCCGATCATCATCAGGAAGCCCAGGCACAGCATGATCACCGTCGGGCGCGCGTTGACGAAGGCGGTCAGCGGCTTGCTGGCGACGATCATCAGGCCGATGGAGATGATCACCGCGATCATCATCACTTCCAGGTGCTCGACCATGCCCACTGCGGTGATGACTGCATCCAGCGAGAACACCGCGTCGAGCACGATGATCTGCGCCACCACCGGCCAGAACTTGGCGTAGGTGCGCGCACCACCGGACTGATGCACGCGCCCCTCCAGGCGTTCGTGCAGCTCCATGGTGGCCTTGAACAGCAGGAACACACCACCGAACAGCATGATCAGGTCACGCCCCGAGAAGGATTTGCCGAATACCTCGATCAACGGATCGGTGAGGGTCACCAGCCACGCCATGCTGGCCAGCAGGCCCAGGCGCATGATCAGCGCCAGGCTCAAGCCGATGACCCGCGCACGATCTCGCTGCTCGGGCGGCAGCTTGTCGGCGAGAATGGCGATAAACACCAGGTTGTCGATGCCCAGGACGATTTCCAAGACGATCAGGGTCAACAGGCCCAACCAGGCCGTCGGATCAGCCATCCATTCCATTTAGTGTGTAGCTCTCTCAAGGGGAAAACGAAGGCAGCCGAACGCGACGTGCATGCGTGAAGCAGGCTCGTGAAGGCTCGACTGAAGGGAAGTATGCGCAGCACGCTGCTGCACGTGAGGCAGGCACCGGGCGGTGCTGCCTTTGGGAAGTAACGCCCTCGTCCATAGTGGCGAGGGCGATCGTCTACTGTCGCTGTCCATGAAGACCGGAAAATAGGAAACAGACCCGGCAATCTACTGGAGCGCGAGTCACACTGAAAGCGGCAAGTTTGTAACCATGCTTTACATGCCGTGTGAGCGTGTCGGGTTGCAGCTTTACCAGTAGTTCTCCACGGCAACCTGGCCGGGCCGACGGGTCAGGCTGAGGTTCATGTTGCGCGCCTTCAGGCATTGGCGGATGTCGTCGATCATCTGCGGGTTGCCGCAGATCATCACCCGCGAATGTTCGGGGGTCAGTTCCAGACCAGCGGCGCGCTCCAGCTCGCCGTTTTCGATCAACTGAGTGATGCGCGCGTTCAGGCAGCCCGGCGCCTGCTCGCGGGTCACCACTGGCAGATAGGTGAGTTTGTGGGTGTACTCGGCCAGGTGCTCCAGTTCGGAGAAGCCGTGGATCATGTCCTGATAGGCCAGCTCGGCCAACGTGCGCGCGCTGTACACCAGCACGATGCGCTCAAAGCGCTCCCAGATTTCAAAATCCTGCAGCATCGACAGGAATGGCGCGATGCCGGTGCCGCTGCCCAGCAGCCACAGGTCACGGCCGTCGATGAAGCGATCCAGGGTCAGGTAGCCGGTGGCCATTTTTTCCACCAGCAAGGTATCGCCGATACGCAGGCGGCTCAGTTCACTGGTGAATTCACCGCCGGGCACCACGATGGAGAAGAACTCCAGGTGCTCGTCATGGGGCGCCGAAACCAATGAATAGGCGCGCCAGACCACCGAGCCATCGGCCTTCTCCACGCCCAGGCGTACGAACTGCCCGGCGCGGAAACGAAACCCGGCGTCGCGGGTGGTACGCAGGGTGAACAGGCTGGGCGTCAGGGTCTGTACGTCGAGAAGGGTCTGGCGGGTGAATTTGTCTTCGCTACTCATCGGCGGCTCCATCAGGGCTCATGGGCCTAGTGTCGCGCAAAGCCGCCGCGGGAAACACCGGCAAAGATCAGGGAGAACGCTGGAGCGGGGATTAGCGAGGCATCGGGTTGAAGGGATAGTGCAGGTAGTAAGTGGCATCAAGCCTTTGTGGGAGCGGGCCATGCGCGCGAATCGCGGGCATGGCCCGCTCCCACAAGAGCACCTTAGCCCGGGTCGAGCGCAGCGATACCCGGGAAAACGTTGCCCACAAAAAAGCCGACCTGGAGGTCGGCTATCTCGTCGCAGCGCAGCTGATGCTTTACAGCGCGTCGCGGCTGCTGGCGCCGTCTACCAGACGGGCGATACCCAGCGGGTTGGCGTTCTTCAGGGCGTCGGGCAGCAGGGCGTCGGGGCAGTTCTGGTAACAAACCGGGCGCAGGAAGCGGTCGATGGCCAGGGTGCCGACGGATGTACCGCGAGCATCGGAGGTCGCCGGGTACGGGCCGCCATGCACCATGGCATCGCAGACTTCGACACCGGTCGGGTAGCCATTGAACAGCACGCGACCGACCTTTTGCTCGAGCAGCGCGAACAGCGCCTCGCTGCCGGCCAGATCACCCGGTTCGGTGATCAGCGTGGCGGTCAGCTGGCCGTGCAATCCCTCGATAGCCTTGATCAGCTCGGCCTGGTCGGCCACCTCTACGACGATGGTGGTCGGCCCGAAGACTTCTTCCTGCAGACGCTCGTCACCCTCGAGCAACAGGCTGACATCGGCCTTGAACAGTTGCGGGCGCGCCTGCTTGCCTTCCTGCGCGGCACCCGCCAGGTGGGTGATGCCGGGGTGGGCGGCGAGCGCAGCGATACCTTTGCCATAGCCTTCCAGGCCGCCAGCGTTGAGCAGGGTCTGCGGCGGTTGCTCGGCCATCTTGGCGGTCAGGCTGTGCAGAAAGGCGCTGAATTCCGGCGAGCGAATACCGAGCACCAGGCCGGGGTTGGTGCAGAACTGGCCAGCGCCCAGCACCACCGAGGCGGCCAGTTCACCGGCGACTTTCTCGCCACGGGCCTTGAGGGCTTCGGGCATGAGGATGACCGGGTTGATGCTGCTCATCTCGGCGAATACCGGGATCGGCTGCGGGCGGGCTGCGGCCATGTCGCACAGGGCGCGACCGCCGCGCAGCGAGCCGGTGAAGCCGACCGCCTGGATGGCCGGGTGCTTGACCAGCGCCGCACCGACGATGCCACCGTAGATCATGTTGAACACGCCCTTGGGCATGCCGGTTTTCTCGGCCGCGCGCAACAGCGCCGCGCCCACCAAGGCAGTGGTGGTCATATGGCCGGGGTGGGCCTTGAACACCACCGGGCAACCGGCAGCCAGGGCGGAGGCGGTGTCGCCGCCGGCCGTGGAGAAGGCCAGCGGAAAGTTGCTGGCACCGAATACGGCGACCGGGCCGAGGCCGATGCGGTACTGGCGAATGTCCGGGCGCGGCAGCGGCTGGCGATCCGGCAGGGCGCGGTCGATGCGCGCGCCGAGGAAATCGCCACGGCGCAGTACCTGGGCGAACAGGCGCATCTGCCCGCTGGTACGCCCGCGCTCACCCTGAATGCGGCCGCTCGGCAACGCGGTTTCGCGGCAGACGATGGCGATGAAATCCTCGCCCAGGGCGTCCAGCTCGTCGGCGATGGCGTCGAGAAACTCGGCGCGTCGGCTCGCCGGCAGGCTGCGATAGGCCGGGTAGGCAGCAGCGGCGGCCTTGGCGGCGGCATCGACTTCCTGCTCGGTGGCCTCGACGAATTCGTACGGCAGTGTTTCGCCGGTGGTGGCATCGACGCTCTGCAGCTTCACGCTGCCACCGGCGCTGTAGGCGCCGCCGATGATGTTGTGGCCATTGACGGACATGAATATTTCCTCCTGGTCAGAACCCAGCGGGGCCAGAACTGGCCCCGACATGGGTAACGGTGGATGGTTAAAGGGCTGTGACGCTGCCCGGCTGTAGCGGCTCATCAGCCGCCACCAGGCCGTTGCGCAGGGGCGCGCCGAATTCGCTCATTTCGATCTCGAAGGTGTCGCCAGGCTGCGCCTGAATGCCGTCGGCATAGGACAGCGTAGCGGTACCGAAGTAATGCACGTGCACATCGCCCGGGCGCAGGAACTGCTGGTATTTGAAGTGGTGGAACTCCAGGTTCTCCAGGCTGTGGCACATGTTCTCCTCGCCACTGAGGAATTCCTTCTCCCAGATCACCTCGCCGCCGCGATGAATACGGCTGGTACCGGCCAGGTGAGCGGGCAGCGCGCCAACGCGCAGTTCCGGCCCGTAGGCGCAGAAACGCAGCTTGGAGTGCGCCAGGTACAGGTAATTGCGGCGCTCCAGCACATGGTCGGAGAACTCGTTGCCCAGGGCATAGCCGAGGCGGTAGGGCTTGCCGTCGTCGCCGATCACGTACAGGCCGACCAGCTCCGGCTCCTCGCCACCATCTTCGGCGAAGGCCGGTAGCGGCAGGTCGGCGCCAGGGCGCACGACGATGCTGCCGTCACCCTTGTAGAACCACTCCGGCTGCGCGCCGACCTTGCCGGCACCTGGCTTGCCGCCCTCCAGGCCCCAACGGAAGATGCGCATGGTGTCGGTCAGGGTAGCTTCGTCCTGGCCCTTCTGCTGGTGCATCTTGTCGCGGGTCGAGGCGCTGCCCAGATGGGTAAGGCCGGTGCCGCTGATCAGGCAATGAGCCGGGTCTTGATGATCCAGCGGTGGCAGGATGCGCCCGCCGTGCTGCAGTTCGGCGTAAGCCGGGCCGGCGTCGCTGCCACGGCTGTCGACTTCGCTCTGCAGGCTGCGCCCGGCGCGGATCGCTGCCAGTGCCAACTCGCGGGTGCTGGCAACGCCGCGCACGGTACGCACGGCATCGCCGTCGACAACGCCAACCTGACGCTGGCCGCTGGTGGATTCGAACTGGATCAGTCGCATGGCTTATCTCTCTTGTCAGTCGCTTGCCCGAACGGGTACAGGGCAGACTTTACGAACTCAACGCCAGCCTGCCTAATGACAGGCTCTGATCAAGCAATAACCGATGGTTATCACCATGCTCGCATCCCTCCCCGCCCTGGTTTCCCGACTACGCCTGAAACAGCTGCGCCTGCTTATCGCCCTCGACGAACAGGGCTCGCTGCACAAGGCCGCCGAGGCCGTGGCGATCAGCCAGCCGGGGGCGACCAAGGCGCTCAACGAGATCGAATCGGCATTCGGCACACGGCTGTTCACCCGCACCAGCCAGGGCCTGGAAGCCAACGACCTGGGGCGTTGCGCTATTCGCTACGCGCGGCTGATCCACAGCGACCTGGCGCACCTGCGCGAAGAAATGCTCGGCATCCTGCAGGGCCAGGGCGGGCGCCTGGTGGTAGGGGTGATCATGGGTGCGGTGCCGCACCTGACCCGCGCGCTGTCGCGGTTGCGCGCGCGCCAGCCGGAGCTGTCGGTGGAAATCGTCGAAGACACCAGCGCGCGGCTGCTCAGCCTGATCGACCAGGGCCGCCTGGACCTGGCGATCTGCCGCACCAGCGTGAGCCGCCGACCAGATGATTACGACTGCCTGAGCCTGCATGACGAACAGCTGAAAGTGGTGGCCAGCCCCGCGCACCCGCTGGCCACCACGCCGGGTCTGAGCCTGGCGCAACTGGCGGCCTACAGCTGGGTGGTGTTCCCGGCGAACATGCCGATGCGCCTGGTACTGGAGCGGGCATTCAGCGACGCCGAGCTGGAATTTCCGCGCTACCCGCTGGAAACCGCCTCGACCTTCGCCACCCTGATGCTGCTGCAGGAAGACCCGCACCTGGTAGCGCTGATGCCACGGGAAACCGCCCAGTCGGCGGCGCGCTCGGGCCAACTGGCATGCCTGGAACTGGCCCAGGTGCTGCGCAGCGAACCCTATGGGGTGATCAGCCGCCGCGGCTCGCCGCTGTCATCGCCAGCGCGTTTGCTGCTGGAAGAGTTGCGCGCTTCGTAGTTGTAGGGTGGATGACGCTTTTTTCATCCACCATTGCGATTGCAGCGGTGGACGGGGCGGACCGCGTAGGTGAAGCGTCGTCCACCCTACGAACTACGGTCTTGCGCACATCTAAATGTGGGAGCGGGCCATGCCCGCGAAAAAAATCGCGGCCATGGACTAAGCGTCCCCGCCCGCCGCCACAGGGCTTCGGCGGCAGTCCGACTTAACCAATCAACGCCGATTGACCGTCTGCGCCGCACGCAGCACATCAGCGCCGATCTCCGCCTCGAAACGCTGCCACACCGGGCGCATCGCTTCGCGCCAGGCTTCGCGTTGCTCGTGGGTCAGGGTGATGATCTGCGCGCGGCCGGCGGCGACCAGTTGCTCGCGGCTCTTGCGGTTCAGCTCTTCGGCGTCCTGATTCACCTTGAAGCTGACCTCTTCGATGATCGCTTCCAACTGGGTGCGCACCTGGTAGGGGATGCTGATCCAGAACTTGGAGTTGCTGATCAGCATGTAGTTGAGCGAGCCGTGGTTGGTTTCGGTGATGAACGGCTGCACGCTGTCGAGCTTCTGGCTGGCCAGGTTCGACCAGGGGTTTTCCGCGCCTTGCACGATGCCCTTCTGCAGCGCCGCCAGGGTTTCGCTGAAGGCCATCTTGCTGGTGGTCGCGCCCAGCTCGGCGAACTGCGCCTCCAGCACTGGCGACGGCTGGATCCGGAAGTTCAGGCCCTTGGCATCGGCCGGCGCCTTCAGCGCGCGGGTGGCGGAAAGCTGCTTCATGCCGTTGTTCCAGTACGCCAGGCCGTAGATGTCGTGGCCCGCCATGGAGCGCAGCAGCTCGCGGCTCTTCTCACGCTTCTGAAAGCGCTTTACCGCTTCCAGGTCATCGAACAGGAACGGCAGGTCGAACACCTGCAACTGCTTGGTGTAGGCATCGAACTTGGACAGCGACGGCGCCAGCATCTGTACCTTGCCGTCACGCAGTGCCTGCAGCTCGTCCGCATCACCGAACAGCGTGGAGTTCGGGTACACCTCGACCTTCACCTTGTCGCCCAGGCGCTGCTCCACCAGTTCCTTGAACAGCTGCGCGCCACGGCCTTTCGGGGTGTCTTCGGCGACCACGTGGGAGAACTTGATAACGATGGGCTCGGCGGCGAACGCCGACGTGCAGATCAGCAGCACGGCTGACAGGGCGGTGGTGACAACGGACTTGAACATGCAAAACCTCGGCAATAGCAGACAGCGGCGCATGCGCGAGGCAGCACCTGAAGAAAATGGGTTGCGGATGACCTCGGTGAGGTCGCTGTCGGCTAGGCCCGGCGCAGCGCGCGGGTGTCCGACTATTATTGGAGGGCTGCGGAGAGGGGTCAGGCAAACGCGACCGTTCTGGCAGGGGCGCGATTCTTGTCGATCGCACCCGGCAGAACAAGCGGTAATAACGCCAACTGCTGCACAGCTTGAAGATTCACTGCCCGCGCCGTGGCAGAATGCGCCCCGCCACGCCCATCACGAGATCAGCATGTCGTCGTCCTTCGTCACCCCGTTCGCCACCCTCGACCTGCAACGCCAGCCCGAGCAACCCGGCATGCCGCTGCAGGCCTTCGATGCCGCCGATGCCTACCTGCTCGAGCAGGTGCAGAACCTGCCGGACGGTGCGCGTGTGCTGCTGCTCAACGACAGCTTCGGCGCCCTGGCTTGTGCCCTGGCCGGCCGCGCCCAGGTGACCAGCAGCGGCGACTCGCACCTGGGCCACCTGGCGCTGCGCCTCAACCTGGCGCGCAACGGCCTGACTGAAGACGCGGTAACCTTCGTGCCAGCCAGCGAGCCAGCACGCGGCCCATTCGATGTGGTGCTGATCCGCGTGCCGAAAACCCTGGCGCTGCTGGAAGAACAGCTGATCCGCCTGCATGGCCAACTGGCGCCAGGCGCCCAGGTGATCGCCGGGGCGATGATCAAGCACCTGCCGCGCGCCGCTGGTGACCTGCTGGAAAAATACATCGGCCCGGTGCAGGCCTCGCTGGCGGTGAAAAAAGCCCGCCTGCTGCACGCCACACCCGAGGCAAAGCCGGCCGCGCAGTCGCCCTACCCGACCCGCTACCGCCTCGACAAACCGGCGCTGGAGCTCTGCAACCACGCCAACCTGTTCTGTCGCGAAGGCCTGGATATCGGCACCCGCGCCTTCCTGCCGCACCTGCCGCGCCACCTGGACAACCGCCGGGTGGCCGACCTGGGCTGCGGCAACGGCGTGCTGGGCATCCTCTACGCCCTCGGCAGCCCGCAGGCCGAGCTGACCCTGGTGGACGAATCCTATATGGCGGTGCAGTCCGCCGCCGAAAACTGGCAGGCGGCGCTGGGCGAGCGCCCGGTGACCATCCGCGCCGGCGACGGCCTGGCCGAGCAGGCCGAAGATTCGCTGGACCTGGTGCTGTGCAACCCGCCCTTCCACCAGCAGCAGGTGGTCGGCGACTTCCTTGCCTGGCGCATGTTCCAGCAGGCGCGCAGCGCGCTGGTCACCGGTGGCGAGCTGTGGATCGTCGGCAATCGCCACCTGGGCTACCACACCAAGCTGGCGCGACTGTTCCGTGGCGTCGAGCAGGTGGCGGCCACAGCGAAGTTCGTGGTGCTCAAGGCGACCAAGTAGGCGATACCCAACAATCCTTCCCTCAGTCGATCAGACCATTGCCGTCGTAGAACGGATAGGGCCCCGGGTATTCACCGAAGACCCCGGTGTGGGTGACCAGGCCATGCTCGGCATGCCAGTGGTGCAGCAGGTAGCCAGGCGGCTCCAGGTTGAAGTGGGCCGGCGCGGCGGGCTGCAGGTCCAGCACGATCTGGTGGGAAACCCCGGGGCACACGCAGCTCAGGCTGCCGGCAAAACGCTGCTGGATCGCGCGATGCAGGTGCCCGCAAAGCAGCCGCTCCACCTGCGGGTGGCCGCCGATAAGCCATTCCAGCGCCGCCGCATTGCGAAACGGCTCGCGGTCCATATGGCCGATGCCACTGATAAATGGCGGGTGGTGCAGGATCAATACTGTCGGCACCTGCGGGCGCATCGCCAGCTGGGCATCCAGCCAGCGCAACTGGCTGTCCTGCAACTGCCCGCCGTGGCTGCCGGGAATCGTCGTGTCGAGGCCGATCAGGCGCACCGGGTGGCTGTCGACCACCCAGTCCAGCGGTGCCTCGGGCGACTGCGGCAGATAAGCGTGATCGGCGAAGGCGGCCAGCAGGTGGGCGCGATCATCATGGTTGCCGGGCACCAGGTAACAGGGCATGGCCAGGCGCTGCAGCTCCGGGCGCAGCACGGCGTATTCGTCCGGGTGGCCGAAGTCCACCAGGTCACCGCTGATGACCACGACATCCGGGCGCGGCTGACTGGCGTTCAGGTGCTCGACCGCGCGGCGCAGCGCCGCCAGGGTATCGACCACTCCGTAACTCGGCTTGCCGCCGGCCTTGAGGTGCAGGTCGCTGATCTGCGCGATCAGGAAGGTCGAAGCGTTGGGGATGACATCAGGCATTGAGGCTGAACACTCGCTGGGGCTCGACGGCCAGGTTGATCAAATCGCCGGGGGCATGCAGGCGGTCGTCGCTGCTGTCCACCGAAAGCGGCTGCGCGCCGCCCACATCCACCAGCAGGCGGCTCTGCGCGCCCTGGAAGAATTGCCCCAGCAGCCGCCCGCGCACGTGGCCGGGGGCACTGGTCACCTGCAGGTGCTCGGGGCGGCAATACAGGGTGCCCGGCAACTCGCTGGCGCTCCACGGCAACTCGCCGCCATTGACCTGCACGCCATTGGCGGTACGGCCAAGCACCGCGAAGGCGTTCAGGGTGCCGATGAAATTCGCCACGAAGGCATTGGCGGGCTGCTGATAGAGCGCCCGCGGCGTGGCGAGCTGGGCGATGCGGCCACGCTCCATTACCAGAATGCGCTCGCCCAGAGCCATGGCCTCACCCTGGTCATGGGTGACGAATACGGCGGTGATGGCCAGTTCGCGCAGCAACTGGCCCAGCTCGCTGCGCAAGCGTTCGCGCAACTGGGCATCCAGGGCCGCCAGCGGCTCGTCGAGCAGCAGTACCCGCGGGCGTGGCGCCACGGCGCGGGCCAGGGCAACGCGCTGGCGCTGACCACCGGACAGCTCATGGATGGCGCGGTGGCCATAGCCTTGCAGGCCGACCAGCTCGAGCAACTCGGCGCAGCGCCGTTCCCGTTCGGCGCGGGGCATCTTGCGCACCTTCAAGCCGTAGCCGATGTTGTCGGCCACGTTGAGGTTGGGAAACAGCGCGTAGTTCTGGAACACCATGCCCACGTCGCGGCGCTCGATGGGCAATGGCGTGACGTCGCGCCCGGCGAACAGCACCTGCCCGGCATCCGGGCGCTCGAGCCCGGCGATCAGGCGCAGCGTGGTGGTCTTGCCGCAGCCGGAGGGGCCAAGGATGGCCAGGGTTTCGCCGGCCTGGATTTCCAGGCTGAGGTCATCCACGGCGACGGTGCCGTCGGCGAACGCCTTGCGGCAGTTGTGCAGGCGAATGGAGGTAGCGCTCATCGTTGGTCTCCACGGGACAGGCGGGCGCTGATGGCCTGCAGGGCGATCAGCAGCGGTACGATCATCAGCAGGAACAGCAGGGTGTAGGCGCTGGCGACCTCCAGCCGCGCCGAGGCGTAGCTGTCGGCCAGGCCCACCGGCAGGGTCTTGGTCATGGGCGTGTGGAGCATCCAGGTCAGGTTGAATTCGCCCAGCGACAGGGTGACGACCATCAGCATGCCAGCGAGGATGCCGGCCCGGCAGTTGGGCACCACCACGGTGAAGAAGCGTCGCAGCGGGCCGGCGCCGAGGCTGGCGGCAGCGTCTTCCAGGGTCGGCAGGTTCTGGCGCTGCATCACCGCCATCACAGGGCGTACCAGAAACGGCAGGGTGAACAGCACGTGGCCGACCAGGATGAACAGCCAGCTGCCGCGAAACCCGCCGAGGTGGCCATAGGTGAGCAGCAGCGCCAAGGCGCTGGCCAGGCCGGGCATCGCCACCGGCAGCACCATCAGTTCCTCGAAGGCGCGGCTGAAGCGGTTGTTCATGCGCACCAGGGCATAGGCCGCCGGCACGCCGATCAGGCAGACGCACAGGGCGCAGGCCAGCGCCAGTTGCAGCGACAGCCACACCGTCGGCGAATAGGCCTGCCAGACCTGCACGAGCCAGTCGAAGGTCAGGCCGCTGGAAAGGCCCTGGAAATAATTGCGCGTCAACCCGGCGAGCAGCGACAGCAGCACCGGTACCAGCATGAAGGCGCAGACCAGGCAGGTGAAGATCAGCTGCGCGGCAAACAGCGTCGAGCGTTTCATAGCAGCCCTCCGGCTTTTCGCACCCATTTCCTGACCACCAGCAGCACCGCCCAGGTCAGCGCACCGAGGATCACCGACAGCGCCGCGGCCACTGTGAAGTTGGCGTAGTTGGTGAATACGTTGTAGATCGCCACCGGGGTGACGTTGAGCTGGGTGCCGAGGGTGAAGGCAGTGCCGAACGCGCCCATGGAAGTGGCGAAGCAGATCGCCCCGCAGGACACCAGTGCCGGCATCAAGCCCGGCACGATGACGTCCCAGATCACCCGCCAGTGGCTGGCGCCCAGGGAGCGGGCGGCCTCCTCCAGGCTGGCATCGAGGCTTTCACTGGCGGCCATCACGGTGAGGATCACCCGCGGTATGGAGAAATACAGGTAGCCGAGAAACAAGCCGGCCAGCGAATAGGCGAAGATCCAGCGCTCACCCACCAGGCCCATGCCGAGCGCCGCGAACACGCCTTGGCGGCCGGCCAGCAGAATCACCAGAAAGCCCACCACCACGCCGGGGAACGCCAGGGGAAAGGTCAGCAAGGCGACCAGCGCCGAACGGCCGAAGAAACGCTGGCGGGCAAGAAACACCCCGACGATGCTGCCCACCAGCAACGCTGCCAGGGTCACCGTGGCAGCCAGCACACTGGTCTGCGCCAGGCTGCTCAGATACTGGCCGCTGCTCAGCACCTGCCAGTAGCCACTGCCCGCGTCATCGCGGCTCTCGCCACCAAGCAACACCAAGTGGGCCAGCGGCAATAGCCAGAAGGCCAGCAGCACCGCGGCCGCCGGCACCAGCGCCACGGCCGCGCCGGGGCGCCAGCGCCATAGCAGCCGGCTGTCGGCCGTCACGGCAGAGCGGTTGCTCAGCGCGCCGCTCACTTCAGCGCACCTCTTTCAGGTAACGCGCGGCGAAGGCTTCCTGCACCGCGGCCATCTTCTGGTAATCCACAACGCCGGCCCGGGCGTAGTCGCTTTCCGGCAGGAAGCGCGCCGCTACCTCGGCGGGCATCTGCACCGGGCGCACCGGCCGCAGGTAGGCATTGGCCCACAGCGCCTGGCCCTGGTCGGAGAGCACGAAGTCCAGCACCTTCTCGGCATTGGCGCGGTGCGGGGCATTGTCCACCACGCTCATCACATAGGGCACGCTGATGCTGCCCTCACGGGGAATCACGAAGGCGACGTTGGCCTGGTCCTTGTAGCGTGCCCGGTAGGCGTTGAAGTCATAGTCGACGAGAATCGGCAGCTCGCCGGACAGCACCCGCGCATAGGCGGTCTGCTTGGGCACGATCGGCGAATTGCCGGCCAGCTTCCTGAAGTAGTCGATGGCCGGGGTGAAGTCGTCGAGGTCACCGCCCATGGCGCGGTTGATCGCCACCGCCGACACGTAGCCGACGAAGGCGCTGGACGGGTCCAGATAACCGACCATGCCCTTGTACTCGGGCTTGAGAAGGTCGACCCAGCTTTGCGGCACTGGCAGGCCACCGAGTGCATCGACGTTGACCATGATGCCGAGGGTGCCGGAATGGATGGCGAACCAATGCCCTTCGGGGTCTTTCAAGCCGGCGGGAATGTCGTCCCAGCCCTTTGGCTTGTAGCTGCCGACCACCCCGGCGTTCTGCGCCTGCAGGCCAAAGGTCACGCCGTAATACACCACGTCGGCCATCGGCGCCGCACGCTCGGCCACCAGCTGCGCCAGGGCCTGGCCGGAGTTCTTGTTGTCCAGCGGCACCTTCACGCCGGTGCTCTCGGCGATTGCCGCAAGCTGCGCGCCCCAGTCCGCCCACTCCGGCGGGCAGTTGTAGCAGATCGCCGTGTCGGCGGCGTGGCTCAGGCTGGCGGTACCGCACAGCAACAGGGCCGCAAGAGTTTTACGCAAGCGGATCATCGGACGTCTCCTCGAGGGGGCGGATACTTTCGCCTGGCCGGATGTGGCACGGCAGGCAGTGGGAAGCGGGGGTGGCGCCGGCGATCTGCGCCAGCAACTGGTCGATCACGGTGTGCGCCAGCTCGACGATGGGCTGCACCACACTGCACAGCGTCGGGTGCATCTGCGTACCCAGGGCGATGCCGTCGAAGCCCATCACCGAGAGCTGGCGCGGCACGCTCCAGCCGTTGCGGCGCAGCTCGTTGATCAGGCTGATGGCCAGCAGGTCGTTGGAACAGAGCAGCGCGCTGGGCGCCTGCGGGCCATGCAGCCAGGGCGCGAGGGCGGCGAAGTCGGCCTGGGTATGGGCGGGCATCTCGATCAGCGGCAGCGCCTGTAGCCCGGCCGCGTGCATGGCCTGCCGATAGCCGGCGTAGCGCAGCCGGGCACGGTCGGACTGCAATGCAGAGCCGGCGACCATGCCGATGCGCCGATGCCCGGCGGCCAGCAAATGCCGGGTGGCCAGGGCCATGCCGGCGCGGTTATCCACCGACACGGCGCTGTACTCGGCATCCTCGGGCTGGTGGTAGGCCAGCACGAAGGGCGTATCCTCCTGGGCCAGGCCCTGCAGCACCTGGTTGCTGCGCGCATCGGTCACCGTCAGCACCAGGCCGTCGACGCGCTGGCGCAGCAGCTCTTCGACCACCTCGCTTTCGCGCTCGGCCTGGTAGTCGGTGGTGGCCAGCAGCAGGTTGTAGCCCCGCGCACGCGCCGCCTGCTCCATGGCCTGGAACTGCTCGGCGAACACCGGGTTGAGCAGGTTGGGCACCACCACGCCAATCAGTTGGGTGGTTTGCAAACGCAGCTGCCGCCCCAGGCGGTTGGGGCGAAAGCCCAGCTGGCGCGCCGCGGCGAACACCTGCTCACGGGTATGCGGGCGCACCATGTCCGGCGACGCAAAAGCCCGTGCGGCAGTGGCCCGCGATACCCCTGCCCTGAGGGCCACCTCTTTCAGATCCGTCATGCTCGCTCGCCTTGAGATCGATCTCATTGGCGAGCAACTTAGCGAGCGCAGATGGCAGTCGCGCGACGAGGGGATGACAGTTCGGTTTCAGTGACATAGTGCGTAGGGCAGACCGGAACGCCGGTAGGGCGGACTCAGGAGCGAAGCGAACAGTCCGTCGTCAGTCGACGACATGCCACCAGAAAAATCTCCATGCCGGCGCCGCTGTCGGCGAGTAACCTGACGGCGTACTGCTTCGCGAGTACGCCACTACGCTACTGGCAAAGCCGATGCTCTTAGCGCCAGCGCATGATCCGCCAGTTCAAGCAAGCGTTCACGTATAACGGACCGATCATTGCTCAAAGAGAGAAGTATCACTAAAGTGACACTTCATTAACGCACCGAGCCCTCTCATGAAAGTCGAGCTGGTCACCAACCTGAAGCGACAGGCCACCAAGATTCTTGCCGATCTTCACGAATCCAAGGAGCCCGTGCTGATCACCGAGCACGGTATTCCCTCGGCTTATCTGGTGGATGTCGATGACTACCAGTTCATGCAGAAGCGCCTTGCACTACTGGATGCCCTTGCGCGAGGGGAACGGGCTGTAATCGAAGGCAATACCGTCAGTCATGAACAGGCCAAGGAACGGCTGGGCAAATGGCTGAAATAGTCTGGACCAATCCCGCCCTTGAGCAACTTGACGATCTGGCACAGTACATCGCCCTCGACAAACCCGATGCTGCTCGCACGCTGGTCAGGAAGGTGGTTGAAGCGGTTGGGCGCTTGGCTGAGTTCCCTCTGTCAGGTCGCATCCCGGGCGAGCTGCCAGACTCGGTGTATCGCGAAATCGTCGTCCCACCCTGCCGGGTTTTCTACCGCGTTTCGAATACAACGGTTTTCATCATCCACATCATGCGAGAAGAGCGCGTGCTACGCGCTCATATGCTCAAGTGAGCCTGATTGTGGTAACGGCAAATCATGGACGGGTGTTGGTCAGCACACGCGGCTAGCCTTTGCCCGGGTATCACTGCGCTCAACACCGGGCTACCAGAGTCGCCCGAAGCCTGCGGTTGAGCGCAGCGATACCCAGGAATGTCTTCCTTAAACCTGTTCATGATCTTTCAACCCAGGCTCGTCGATTTTGGCAGCTAAGTGGTGGAGCAGCCGTTTTCCTATCCCGTGGGAACGGGCCATGCCCGTGATTTTTCGCGG
This sequence comes from Pseudomonas sp. URMO17WK12:I2, assembly GCF_003253735.1. Taxonomy (GTDB): domain Bacteria; phylum Pseudomonadota; class Gammaproteobacteria; order Pseudomonadales; family Pseudomonadaceae; genus Aquipseudomonas. The sequence continues at coordinate 115,415 of NZ_QKYW01000009.1, forward strand.
GCGTGGGCTAGGCGCCCCCGCCCGTTCCCACAATGGGTCGGTGACGGCTGCTTCTGACTTGTGGTCGCCGCTTCATGCCCACACAGATCTTGAGCAGATTCTTACAACGTCAGCGTGAACCTCGAAAGCAGCGCGCCAGGCAGCGCCATCGAACCGGTCTGCCGCGCGCCATAGGTGCCGCTGGGCAACAGCAGTTCCGGCGCGCGGGTCAGGGCTTCCAGGTTCGGGCCGAGGAAATCGAACAGCGAGTCGTCGAAACGCATGGTGTCCACCGGTGCCCTGATGCGGCCGTCCTCGACCCAGAAAGTGGCGAAGCGGGTCATGCCGGTCAGGCGCCCGGCCGGCAGGTCGGAGAAGTTGCTGTACCACAGGTTGCCGATATACAGCCCGGTGCCGAGGCGCTGCAGAATCTCGCCCTCCTCCAGCTCGCCGCCATGCAGGTGCAGCGAGAACGGGTACTCGCCGCTGCCCGCGCCGTTGGCGATCAAGCCATATTCGGCTGCGCTGCGTGAGCTGACCAGGCGCTCGCCCGGTTTGCCCTGGCTGACCAGGCGCAGTGGCTGACGTGGCCCCTCGCGGGTGAAGGCCGGCGCCAGGCCGCCTTCGATGCGTTCGTTCAGCGTCACCTTGTCGCTCAGGCTGGCGCTGCCGGCGAACAGCCGCTGCAGCGGGCTGCCACCGGTGGCCAGCGCTTCGGCAGAAAAGCCCCAGGCGAACAGCCCGAACAATTCTTCAAGCGCCGCGGGGGTTAGGTAGGCGCGGTAAGCCCCCGGCTTCAGCTTATGGGCGGGTTTGCCCAGATGCTCCAGTTGCTCACGGGCGAACGCCAGTTTGCGGGCGAAGGCTTGGGCATCCCACTGCTCGCCGGCGTAGCTGCTTTTCACTGCCTGTCCATTTTCGTGAAACAGGCTGAATTCGAAGTTGAAACTGCTCGCCGCGTGCCAACCGAAGGCACCCCAGGAGCTGGCGAAACCCTGGTACTGCGGCCCGGCGGCGTAGAAGCCGACCAGGTCCAGCCCGGCGGCTGCCTCACTGATCTGCGCGATGGCCGCCTCGCTGTGCTGAGCCGCCTCCCCCGCCGCCGTCTCGCTGCGCCAGGCCTCGCGGTTCAAGCGCAGGTAGGGGTCATCGGCGAGCGTCGGCAATACAGCGCGCAACTGCTGCAGCGCCTGGTCGAGGCGCGGAAGGTCGTCGTCGATCACTCCGCTGAGGGCCAATTCGAAGTCGCCATGTCGCTCGCCCTGGTACAGCGCCAGGGTGGCGTACACCTGCTGCACCTGGCCGGCCTGGCGCACGCGGGCGTGGTTGAAGCGGATAAAGTCCGAAGCCTCGGCCTGGTACTCCAGGGTAAAGCCCTCGCCGGCCTGCAGCCCGGCGTTCAGGTGCGCGAGCAGCGCCTCGAAATGCTGACGTGCGTTCATCAGGCTGCCCCTCCAAATACGTCGACATCGGCGAACACGCACGCCGGCGTGGCATGCCCGACGCGGATCACCTGGTTCGGCTCGCCCTTGCCGCAATACGGCGTGCCCAGCACCTCGAAGGTAGTGGCGTCGCCGACCGCCTTGAGGTTGCGCCAGAACTGCGCGGAGATGCCGCGGTAGTTGGGGTTCTTCACCACGCCCTTGAGCTCGCCGTTTTCGATCAGGCGGCCCCACTCGCAGCCGAACTGGAATTTGTTGCGCGCGTCATCGATCGACCAGGAGCGGTTGTTGCTCATCAGAATGCCGCGTTCGATGCCGCCGATCAGCTGCTCCAGGCGCTGCGTGCCGGGCTCGACGTTGAGGTTGGCCATGCGGTCGAGAGTTGGTCGGTTCCAACTGCAGGCACGGCTGTTGGCCACGCCTTGCAGCCCACTGCGCCACTGCGACAGCGCGCCACCGAGCGGCCGCTGCAGAATGCCCTCGCGGATCAGGTACTCGCGCTGCGCCGGGGTGCCGTCGTCGTCATGGCGATAGCTGGCCAGCTCGCCAGATACCGTGGGGTCGAAGGTGACGTTGAGCAGCGGTGAGCCGTATTGGTAACTGCCGAAATCTTCCTGGCGGATAAAGCTGGTGCCGGCGAAGTTACGCTCGTCACCCAGGATGCGATCGAGCTCCAGCGGATGGCCGATGGACTCATGGATCTGCAGGATCATCTGGTCCGGCATCAGCAGCAGGTCGCGATGACCGCTCGGCGTGTTGGGCGCCAGCAGCAGTTGCAGTGCTTCGTCGGCGATACGGCTGGCGGTGCCGACCACACCCAGCTCATCGATCACCTCGGCGCCGCCCTGGCGCGCCAGGTGGGTGCCGCCAAAGCTGCGGCTCTGGCTGTCGGCACCATCACTGGCAGTGACGCCCAGTTGCGGGAAGACGTAATGCTGAGCGCGGCGCAAACGGGCGCCGACGCTGTTCAGGTAAATCTGTTCGGTGGCGGTAAAGGTCAGCCCGGCGTACCAGTCCACCAGCCGCTCATCGCGCGGCACCCGCGCCGACTCCGCCGCCAGCAGCTCGTACCAGTGCGCCGGGCTGGCAAGGCTGCGCTGGTAGCCAGGCATCACATCATCGGTCTGCCCATGAGGCACCGGCAGCTCATGCAGATCGAGCAGATTACGCCCCGCCAATTGCCGCGCCAGCCGCTCAGCCTTGTCGAGCGCCGCCTGCAACCCGGCCTGGCTGAGATCGCTGGTCGCCGCGTAAGCCTCCACCCCGGCCACCCGCACACTGAGCATGGCCCCCGCATCGTCCGAAAAGGACGGCGCCCGCGCCACATTGCGACGCACCCAATAGCGCTCGGTGGTTTCCCGCACGTGGCGCAGCGACCAGAAATCGGCGGTGCAATGCAGGGCGGCGAAGTGGCGTTCTAGGGTTTCGCTGAAGGCGAACATGGGGGCTCCCTTGGTAGGCGGCATAGGGGAGGCAGTATGGGAAGGATTACCGGGATGGATCAACTGCGGTGTAGGGACAACCGTAGGATGAATACATTTGCCATAGACGGATAGCAATCTGATGGCGTAGTGTCAACGCTTAATGTGCATTGATACAGTAAGCGAACTGGCTCGATCAGCACTCAATACGCTTTACGGCCATCGGTGCGGCAAGCACTTTAAAACTACGTAGGGATCGCAAAATCAACATGGAATGTTATCTATTAAACCCATTCGGGTAGTTATGCCACACCCGCTATCTACTTATAGCAGGGCCTCATTATAAAAACACTGCAACCACAGGGGATAACTATGAGTTTCGTGCCAACTCAATGTCCAAGCTGCCTAAAAAGCATCCAAGTACCGATAGATATTCAAATTTCAAAGTGCATGTACTGCGGCGCGGACGTCTCGACACCGTCTATTCCAACGGCGGCACCTTCAGTGAGTTTGGCGAACCTTCTCGGCATGGCCCGAACAGCCTCAGCAGCAGGCAACCTCACTGAAGCAGAATCATATTACAACCGAGTATTAGAGCTTGACCCACGAAACTCAGAAGCTTGGATTGGGAAAGGAAAAGCTGCCGCGTGGCAGTCAAGCATAGTTAACATTCGCACCACCGAAATGACAGTTTCCTTTAACCATGCAATCGCTACCTCAACTGAAACCAGTCGTGCCTCAGCAATAGAAACTTGCACCCATGAGATGAACCATCTCGTAACAACACTTTACGGCATGGCCAAAACACAGCTGCACGAATTTGTTGCACTTTATAGCACGTGGACTTCTTATATTGCGCAGGTAGCACAATTACTTGACGGCTTAGACTCAGCACTAGCTTGGGATCCAAACAACCAAACTACGCTTGAAAATATCGTTCATCTTTGCAAAGACAATATTGAGGGCATTACGTATAGAGACCCTTACGACAACAATCAGCCTAAAGGATGGACACTATCACCTGCCTACGAGCAAATATTACGCAATCGATTGGATAACGCGTCTGAAAAATTGAAGTCAATCAACCCAAGCTACGCTGCTCCTGTCATTGAGAAAAAGAAGCCGGATGCCTGCTTTGTAGTAACAGCAACAATGGGTAATGAGAACCACCCTAACGTTATTCTCTTACGACAGTTCCGCTCAGAAATTTTGTCAGGAACACATATCGGAGAATTTTTTATTCGCTGGTACTACAAAAATGGGCCAGGCTTAGCAAAAGTAGTTAAGCACAGCAATTTTCATCGAGCGATTAGCTATTTCCTCGTTGTCACTCCGGCCGCACTCGCTGCACTCATACTTCTCCCACTTCACCGAAAACTCATAAAGCGCGAAAAAGGGGATAAACCCTCATAGGAGGGATTAGCCAGTAGGGTGGACAACGCGAAGCTTGTCCACTGCACTCAAAGCATCTGCTCAGAACACAAACCAACAGACATCTGCCCTATTCCAGGTCTTGCCCCACCAAGCCCTTGTCCTTACCTTGTCCCCTCGCTTCCCGCCTTTAACCGCGAGCCTGCCCACCATGAAAAATCTAAAAATCAGCGCCATCGCCACCTTGCTTATGGGGCTGTCAGCTTTTGCCCAGGCCCAGGAAACACCATCACACCTGGACAAGGTGCTGGAGAAGGGACAGCTGGCGGTGTGCACCACTGGCGATTACAAGCCCTACACCTTCCTGCGTCAGGACGGCGAGTACGAAGGCATCGATATCGAGATGGCCCAATCCCTCGCGCAGAGCCTTGGGGTCAAGGTGCAGTGGGTGCCGACCACCTGGAAAACCCTGATGCCGGATATGGTGGCGGGCAAATGCGATATCGGCATGGGCGGTATTTCGGTGACGCTGGAGCGCCAGAAGAAGGCCTTTTTCAGCAGCATGCTGGATGTCGACGGCAAGATCCCGCTGGTGCGCTGTGAAGATGTGTCGCGTTACCAGACCGTCGAGCAGATCAACAGGCCAGACGTGCGCCTGATCGAGCCGGCTGGCGGCACCAACGAGGCCTTTGCGCGGGCCCATCTGCCGAAAGCTCAGCTGAACTTCCACGACAACAAGACCATCTTCCAGGAACTGCTGGACAAGCGCGCCGACGTGATGATCACCGACACGTCCGAGGCCCTTTACCAGCAGAAACGCATGCCCGGCCTGTGCGCCGTCAACCCGAAGAACTACATGCAATATAGTGAGAAGGCCTATCTTCTACCGCGCGACGATATGGCCTGGAAAAGCTATGTGGATCAGTGGCTGCATTTGAGCAAGGCCACCGGTGCCTATCAGAAAACTCTGGGTCACTGGCTGGCGGTGCCGGGGCAGTAACGAGGCAAGCAAGCGTTCCCACGCAGAGCGTGGGAACGCTCAAAGCCCCTCCCCCCTACGGCGTACTTAACCCCGCCGCATTCATGAATAGCCGCAACAGATAGGACACCAGCCCCAGGCTCAGCACGCTGACCGTCCAGATGCCGGCCAGCCAGGCGATGCGTTGCCAGAGGGGTTTCTTCTCGGTCGATTTTTCCATCAGTGGTACCCCTGATCCGGCGTGACCTTGCCGCGGAACACGTAGTAGCTCCAGGCGGTGTAGACGAGGATGATCGGGATGATCAGCAGCGCGCCTACCAGCGCGAAGCCCTGGCTTTGTGGCGGTGCGGCGGCCTGCCAGATGGTCAGCGAGCCGGGCACGATGTTCGGCCACAAGCTGATGCCCAGGCCGCTGTAGCCGAGGAAGATCAGCACCAGGGTCAGCACGAACGGCTTGCTGTTGTCGTGGTTGGCCACCGAGCGCAGCAGGTAGAAGAAGCTGGCCAGCACCAGAATGGGTACCGGGGCGAACCACAACAGGTTGGGCAGCGTGAACCAGCGCTCGGCGATGCCCGGCTGGGACAGCGGCGTCCACAGGCTGACGACGCCGATCACCGCCAGCAGCGCGAGGGCCAGTGGCCGGGCCAGGTCATGCATCTGCTTTTGCAGACGCCCTTCGGTCTTCATGATCAGCCAGGTGCAGCCAAGCAGCGCGTAGGCGGCGATCAGCCCCAGGCCGCTGAACAGCGGGAACGGCGCCAGCCAGTCCAGCGAGCCACCGGAGAACGCCCGGCCTTCGACCGGAATGCCCTCGATAAAGGCGCCCAGCGCCACACCCTGAAAGAAGGTCGCGGCGACCGAGCCGCCGATAAAGGCCTTGTCCCAGATATGCCGCTTGTGGTCCTTGGCCTTGAAGCGAAACTCGAAGGCCACGCCACGAAACACCAGGCCCAGCAGCATGAACATCAGCGGCAGATAAAGGGCGCTGAGTACCACCGAGTAGGCCAGCGGAAAGGCCGCGAACAGCCCGGCGCCGCCAAGCACCAGCCAGGTCTCGTTGCCGTCCCACACGGGCGCCACGGTGTTCATCATCACGTCGCGCTCGCCCTTGTCGGGTACCAACGGGAAGAGGATGCCGATGCCCAGATCGAAGCCGTCCATGATCACGTACATCATCACGCCGAAGACGATGATCACCGCCCAGATGATCGACAGATCGATACCCATGGTCATGCCCTCCCTTCTACGTGTTCAGTACCCTGATCACTGTCGTGCAGGCCCTCCTTGGGCGCCGACAGTGGCCGTGCCGGGGTATGCGGGGTGCCCGGTCCGCCTTCATGCTGATGATCGCCCTCGCCGGTCACCGGCCCCTTGCGCACCAGGCGCATCACGTAGCCGAAGCCGGCGCCGAACACCGCGAAGTACACCACCACGAACAGCACCAGGGTCAGGCCCAGTTGCGCGGCGCTGTGCGCCGACACGCCATCGGCTGTGCGCATCAGCCCGTAGACCACCCACGGCTGGCGACCGATTTCGGTGGTGAACCAGCCGGCGAGGATGGCGATCAGCCCGGACGGGCCCATCCATAGGCAGAAGTACAGAAACGGGCGCGACCGGTAGAGGTTGCCGCGCCAGCGCAGCCACAGGCTCCACACGCCGGCGAGGATCATCAGCAGGCCCATGGCGACCATCACCCGGAACGACCAGAACACGATGGTCGAGTTGGGCCGGTCCTCCTTGGCGAACTCCTTGAGCGCCGGCACCTGCTTGTCCAGGCTGTGGGTGAGGATCAGGCTGCCCAGGTACGGTACCTCGACCTTGAAGCGCGTTTCCTCGCGCTGCATGTCCGGCCAGCCGAACAGGATCAGCGGCGTCGGCTCACCGGAGCTGTTGTCCCAGTGGCCTTCGATGGCGGCGATCTTCGCCGGTTGATGCTTGAGCGTGTTAAGGCCGTGGAAGTCGCCGATCACCGCCTGGATCGGTGCGACCAGCAGGGCCATCCACAGCGCCATCGAGAACATCTTGCGCATCGCCGGGGTGTCGCGACCGCGCAGCAGGTGCCAGGCCGCCGAGGCGCCGACGAAGAACGCAGTGGCCAGGAACGCGGCGGTGGCCATATGCGCCAGGCGGTACGGGAACGACGGGTTGAACACCACCGCGAACCAGTCCACCGGGATCACCCGGCCATCGACGATCTCGAAGCCCTGGGGCGTCTGCATCCAGCTGTTGGAGGCGAGAATCCAGAAGGTCGAGATCAACGTGCCGACCGCCACCATCACCGTCGAGAAGAAGTGCAGGCCTGGGCCCACGCGGTTCCAGCCGAACAGCATCACGCCGAGAAAGCCCGCCTCGAGGAAGAACGCGGTGAGTACTTCGTAGGCCAGCAGCGGCCCGGTGACCGAACCGGCGAAATCCGAGAAGGCGCTCCAGTTGGTGCCGAACTGGTAGGCCATCACCAGGCCGGAAACCACGCCCATGCCGAAGTTGACCGCGAAGATCTTTACCCAGAAGTGGTAGAGGTCGCGGTACACCGTCTGCCCGGTCTTCAGCCACAGGCCCTCCAGCACCGCCAGGTAACTGGCCAGGCCGATGGTGATGGCAGGAAAGATGATGTGAAAGGAAATGGTGAAGGCAAACTGGATGCGCGCAAGATCCAAAGCCTCTAGGCCGAACATGGACGTGCCCCTCGATAGGATTTAACGGTTATCGACTTCTTGTAAGCCGCCTCTAAAAACTACCTGCGTTGTCATCACTGCGTTAAAAACAAGCTCAAAATGCTCATTTACAACTCGTAAATTCCGCTTTCTCGCTTGTTTTTGCCTTGTGCTGACTACCTCGCCTACGTTTTTAGAGGCGCCTTGTTATGCGTGTGCCGCAGACAGCCAAAGCGAAAGACGCTTTGATCTGGATCAAATGATCAACTCAAGATTACGCCTCGCTGCGCCACTTACCAGCGTGGCCGGTTGCCGCGCGACAGGCTGTCGCTGTGGCGTTGTGACTTGGTTGCACAGGCACGGGGCATGGTGCGCGCTGTCGGACGAAGGGCAGAAGTGGCCTGGCGCGTGCGGGCGCCGTCCTACTCCGCGATCCAACACCCCGCCCCACGGAGAACCACCGCAATGCCTTGCCTGCCCCCATTCGCCCTGCGCCCACGTCACCTGCTGGCTGCCAGCCTGCTGGGTTGCGCGACGCTGCCTGCCGCCCATGCCGAAACTGCGACAGGCAGCCTGCAGCTCGAAGGCGTGCAGATCACCGAGCAGGCACTGAGCGAGCAGCAGGCGGCCGAAGAGCAACTGGAGCAGGTACCCGGCGGCAGCAATCTGGTGGACATGCAGCGCGTCGAGCAGGGCCGCGTGGCCGGCAACGCCGATGTACTGGCCTACCAGCCGGGCGTGTATGCACAGTCACCGGGCAACGAGGGCATCAAGATCGCTATCCGTGGCTCGGGCATCAACCGCGGCACCGGTTCCCACGCCAGCGGCAACCACATCATGCTCGACGGTTTGCCGTTGACCGGCTCGGGCGGCACGCCCTACGAGCTGCTCGAGCCCTTGTGGATCAGCCGCGCCGAGGTGCTGCGCGGCGCCAACGGGTTCGACAAAGGCTCGCTGGCCCTGGGTGGCGCCATCGACTACATCACCCGCACCGGCCGTGATGCCGACAAACTGCAGCTGCGCTATGAGGCCGGCAGCCACGGTTACCAGAAGCGCAGCATCAGCTCCGGCCAGGTGCTGGGCGACTTCGATTACTACATCAATGTCACCGACAGCCGTTACGACGGTTATCAGGATCACTCGTCTGGCAAAGGCCAGGGCGTCGCTGCCAACGTCGGCTATCGCCTCAACGAAAACCTGGAGACGCGCTTCTACCTGCGTTATCGGGAGACCGAGCACGAAGTACCGGGCCGCCTGACCAAGGCACAGATCGAGCACGATCCACGGGCGGCGGCTGCCAATAACCTGCGTATCGATGCTCACCGCGACCAACCCGGCAGCACCTGGCTGGCCAACAAGACCACCTGGCAGATCGATGACGACTCTACCCTGGTGGCCGGCCTGGCCTATCACCACTACCCGATGAATATCGTCGAAAACAGCTCGCCCAACGGCAACACCTACCGGGTGCGCGTGGACTACAGCGATGTCAGCGGCACCCTGAACTACACCCGTCGCCACAGCCTGTTCGGGCTCGACAGCACCACCACCCTGGGCTTTCGCAGCACCACCAACCTGCCGAGCAGCAAGTCGAAAGAAAATGCAGCGCTACCGATCAGTGTCGGTGGCACCGATTACCCGGCCGGCACCCTGATGCGCGCCTACGAGCACCTGGGTTCGGACAACGTGCTGCATATCGGCAACGAAACCGAGCTGGCCCCCGATCTGTGGCTGACCAGTGGCCTGGCGCTGATCTATACCCGTCGTGAGGTAGAGGTGACCTGGCCGGCCACCGACGACAAGCTCAGCGAACACAGCTGGGATTACGCGCCGCGTATCGGCCTGCGCTACCAGCTCAACCCGGACGTGCAGCTGTACGGCAATATCAGCCGCTCGGTGGAACCGCCCCACGCCTGGTCGATGCTCTGGAGTTCGCCGCTACGTTTCCCGACCAGCAACCAGCCGTACAGTGCCCGCCAGCGCGCGCCGATTTCCCTGGATAACCAGACCGCCACCACCTTCGAAGTCGGCGGCCGTGGTGACTCCGCCGTGGGCCAGTGGGATGTGGCCTACTACTACTCGCTGGTGCGCCATGAATTGCTGACCGTGGAAATCACACCTGGTGTTCCTCCTTCCGAGGCCAACGCCAGTCCCACCATCCACCAGGGCATCGAGCTGGGCCTCGACAGCACGCTGTGGGACGGCGGCGCAGCGGGTGCCCTGGCCTTGCGCCAGGCCTACACCTTCAGCGACTTCCACTACCGCGACGACGATGCCTTCGGCGACAACCGCCTGCCCGGCCTGCCCCGCCACTATTACCAGGCCGAACTGCGCTACGACCACCCGAGTGGTTTCTATGCCGGGCTCAATACCCAGTACGCCTCCAGGGCTGCGGTGGATTACGCCAACTCCTACTACGCCGATGCCTACGCGATATTCGGCGCGACTCTTGGTTACGCCTCGCCGAAAGACGACTGGCAGACCTGGCTCGACCTGCGCAACCTGACCGACAAGCGCTACGCCGCCACCGTCACGCCGGGCTATGACGACAACGGCGCCGATGTCGCCCGCTCGACACCGGGCGAGGGTTTCGGGGCGTTCGTGGGGATGTCGTACAGCTTCAACTGAGCCCACCTGCCGCACGTGGCCCTTCGGCCGCCGACAGCTGCAGAACAGCCCGGCGAGCCACCATTTTTTGAACGCCCTCACAATAGCCCCAATGAGCTATAGGGCTTGTCGAACTTCTGTGGACAATGGCGCGTTGAACCTTTGCGCAACCCGAGAGGCCTGCGCGCCTGACATACAACCTGGATGGATACGCACGATGAACGTGAAGGGAACCGCCGCAGCGCAGCGCCTGAGAAATTCAGCGCCCTATTTAGCCACGCTGTTCAGCATCACCCTGTGCAGCCTGGCATTGGCTGCATGCGTTCCCATCGCACCGCCCGGGCAAGGCTACTATGCCGGGCAGGCACAGCCTGCTTCGCCGCAGGCCATGATGCTGGAAATGCGTAAAGCTCATGACGAAATGTTCGCCCAGATAAAAACTTCGGGCAAAGCCATTCTCATTGTGCCAACTGCCAGCCTGGACGGCACGACCGACTTCCAGAACAACGACTCGATCGCCGAATTTCTGCGACTTCGTTCGGGGGTTACCGAGTGGACCAATACCTCGCGCCCGTCGTCCAAATTCTTCGTCGGCTACGACACCAAAAACGAGCCGGACCAGAACGATCCAAGCCGATCCTATTTCCAGTTGGTTTTCGGGCGCACGCTCTACAAGATCTTCGTGGTCGACCCGGGTCGCTATACGATCACCAGCGTCAGTTACGTGCTGCCGCGCACTGCCGCCTTCGAGGCACCGGGGGGCCGTAACATCAAGCCGTCGTCATTGGGTCACCTGATGCTCAAGGCGCAGAAGATCGACGAGTTCGAACACGGCAAGAAATGGGAAGACGCCAGTTATCGCACCGAGACGGTGGAAGAGGACTACTGCACCTCCGTGCGCGTGGTCAACAACGAGTGCATGAGCCGGGCGAAAACCTCCTACGACGTGAAACGACAAACCTCTGAGGCAGGCTGGGTGCCCAGCATCCAGCAGCGGACCTTCGAAGCCCGCGATGTGACGGCGACCATCGACAAGGAGTTCGCGAGTTTCGCTATCGCCGCTGGTGAAGTCGTTGTTACCGATGGCCTGTTCGCCGAGCCGCCTGCCGCCGTACTCAGGAACAAGAGCTGCAAACAGGCGGATCAGGAGCGGATGCGCTGCGAGCTCGAACAGGTCACTCTGGTTCAGGTGCTGGGCGAGGTCGAGGAAGTCAGAAACAGTCAGAACCCGACCGACTATGGCCTGCCCAAACTGGCTGCAATGCTCAATCAGCTGACCTATCGTCAGATCGATATCAAGGCTCGCGAAACCAGCGGTAAATCGGTGTGGGGACCATCCTTTACCTTGAAGGCGAAGTGAAGCCTTATGTCCCGACGCTGAACGCGATGCGCATAAGCCCGGGATGGAGGGAAGGCCAAGTCTCGGTCCAGCGCTTACGGAATGAACGGTGCGTTGCTCACACGCATGCCGTTATCCTGCACGACCAAGCGGGCCGACGCGCCGCAGGCCGGTGAGCCGACCTGATATGACACAGCCACCGCTTCCCATGCCGAACGCCATGCTGCAGGCCAACACTCCCGCGCTTCGCAACGCGGCCCCAGTCAAGTGGCAGGGCATAGACCTCGGCTGGGCCTGCAGCGACCTGCTGCTCAGGCCTAAGCTGACGCACACGCTACGTGCAGGGCACCTACGACACCGTGCTACGCTTTGCGCTTGTCCAGCACCGCCGGCCTGTCGAGCAGCCCAAGGCTTACCTGCGCCGCGTCGCAAAACAACCGAACGGCCAGCGACGGTTTACTACGGCACGCCGCGCGGTGCGACGCTGGGGTTGCGGATGACATCCTGAGTGGAACCAGCCCGGAAACGAATGCGCCGGACTGGCTGGCGTGCCTTCAGAAATCCAGGGTGGCCGATACTTTCAGGGTGCGCGGCTCGCCCTGGGTCAGATAGCCGCCGTTGGTGGAGGCCCAATAGGCCTTGTCGGCCACGTTTTCCAGCCCTGCTCGCAGGGTGAGCTGGCGTTCTTCATCCAGCCTCATGGCGTAGCGGGCGCCCAGGTCGACGCGGGTCCAGGCGGGGATGCTCAGGGTGTTGGCCGTGTCGTAGTACTGGCCACCGGTGCGCAGCAGCAGCCCATTGAAACTCAGGCCGGCGACGCCCGGCACATCCCAGTCGGCACCCACGTTGTACTGGAACTCGGGCACGCCGACGGCGCGATTGCCATCGTTGGTGCCATTGGCCGTGCCGCTGAGTTCGGTGTCCATCAGGGTCGCGCCCGCCAGCACGCGCAGTCCCGAAAGCGGCTCGCCGAACAGATTGAGCTCGACGCCGCGGTTGCGCTGCTGGGCATCCACGCTGAACGTGCCATTCTGGGTCACGCCCTGCGGCTGCTCGATGCGATAGACCCCGAGGCTGCCGCCAAAGGTGCCCCAGTCCAGTTTGACGCCGGCTTCGACCTGCTTGGTGCGATAGGGTGCGAACATGGTCCCGCGGTTGCTGGCCGCGTTCGGCGCCGTGGGCCCCTGCTGCAGGGACTCGATCCGGTTGGCATACAGCGACACCACATCGTTGGCCTTGAACACCAGGCCGTAAGCCGGCGTGGTGATGCTGTCCTGGTAGTTGGCGGTGCGCGCGCCGCTGCCAGCACTCCAGGCATCGGCGCCGATGGACTGGCGGCGCAGCCCGAGGGTCAGCAGCAGGCGATCATCGAAGAAACCCAGGGTGTCGGAAATCGCCACGCTGCGGGTGATGACCTTGGCGGTCTTGCGCGGGTCGTGCAGGTCACCGCTGACGCTGGCGACCGGCTCGCGCACCGGCTGTGGATCATACAGGCTGCCGGGCACGCGGTTGCCGGTGCTCGTAGACTCGAACGCATTGCGCCTTTCCTGCCAGAGCCCGTTGGTGGAGACATTGAGCTGATGGCTGACCGGACCCGTCTGCAGATTTCCGCGCAGGCCGGCGACGCTGCTGAAGGTTTCCTGGTCGAGGGGCGAATACAAACGGCCAACCTGCCCGCGGCCATCCGCTGACGCCACATACACCGACGAATACACCCCGTTCTCCCGCGTGTACTTGCCACCGGCAGCCAGGTAGGCGGTCCAGTTCTCACCCAGGTCATACTCGGCGTTGAACATGCCGTAGGTGTCTTCCAGCTGCGACCAGCTCCAGGGCTGCGAGTAATTGGCGTCGGAGTCCGGCACCTTGGGCACCTTGCCGCCCAACCCGGCGGGGGTCAGGTAGACCACCGAGCGGCCTTCGTTGATACGCTGCTTCTGGTAGCCGAAATCGGTGGACAGGCGAAGGCGCTCGCCACGGTAATCCAGGCCGACGGTGGCCAGGCTGAAATGCGAGTGCTCGCCATCGACCGCCGTCTCGCCGTCGCGCTTGGCCACGTTGACGCGGGCGCCGAAGCGGTTGTCGTCGCCGAAACGACGCCCCAGGTCGACATGCCCGCCGGTGCGTGAGTCACTGGCATAGTCGAGGGTGACGCTGCGGTTGGGCGTGTCCTCGGCGCGTTTGGAAACCACGTTGATGGCACCACCGACGCCACTGCCGCCCGGAGCGACGCCGTTGAGAAAGGCGTTGGCGCCCTTGAATACCTCGACACGCTCGACCGCCTCGGTGGAAATGATCTGCCGCGGCAGGATGCCGTACAGGCCGTTGAAGGCGATGTCATCGGTATACAGCTGGAAGCCGCGCACTACGAACACCTGGGAAAAGTTGCCGAAGCCGTTGGACTGGCGAATCGCCGGGTCGCTGGCCAGCACCTCACCGAGGCTGCGTGCCTGGCGGTTCTCGATCAGTTCGTTGGTGTAGCTGGCCGCGCTGAACGGCACATCCTGCATATCCTGATTGCCCAGCATGCCGATCCGCGCGCCGCGGGCGACCTGGCCACCGGCGTACTCGACCGGCAGATCGAGGCGCCCATCGGCCTGGCCGCTGACGGTGGTGGCGTCGAGTTGCAGCGAGTTGGCGTCGCTGCTCAGCGGCACCAGGCTGACCGTGCCGTCGGCGCCGATCAGGTAGCTCAACCCGCTGCCCTGCAACAGCCGCTGCAGGCCTTCGTCCACCGAGTAGTCGCCCTTGAGCGCCGGCGCCTGGCGTTCACCGGGGGTCAGGCTGGCATCGTAGAGCAGGCGCACGTTGGCCTGCTCGGCGAAATCGGTCAGCGCGGCGTCGAGCGGCTGGGCCGGGAGGTCGAACTCCAGGGCCGAAGCACTGGTGGTGGCGAGCAGCAGGTGGGCGGTGGCGATGGCTTGCCAGAGAGAGGTACGCGTCAGGCGCATGCTGGGTTTCCTGTGTTCTGCGTAAGGTCATGCGAAGAAGTCGCATTTGCAGAGAGGAAGACGAAACGCCCGGGGATTTCTGAACCGCCGATGCGATTATTTTCCAGCATTGCGGCAGCTTAGGTTCTGCCTGCTCAGCCGCGGCTGACCAGCAAAAGCCCGGGCAGGCGCACCAGGCGTACCGGCAGGTTGCTTTCGATGGCGCGCAGCACGGCCTGGGGGTCGTCATGGGCGAACACCCCGGTGACCTTCAGCTCACGCACGCTGTCATCGAGAAAGATCACCCGCTGACGCTGGCTGTGCTCGAGCGCGGCGAATACCTCGCTCAGCGGTTGCGCGCGAAACACCAGCTTGCCGCGCTGCCAGGCCAGTTGCTGACGAGCGTCGAGTGGCTGCACCTGCTGCATACGGTCAGCACGCCAATGCACCTGCTGGTTGGCGCCGACAGCAAGCGGCTGGCTCGCCGCATCGCTGGCCTGCACCTGCCCTTCGGTTACCGCCAGCACCACATCGCGACCATCGTAGTCAACATCGAAACGGGTGCCGGTCACCCGAATGCGCGCCGGCCCCGCCTCGACGATAAATGGCCGGCTGGCGTCCTTGGCGACCTGCAGATCCACCTCGCCGCGGTACAGACGCACCGTGCGGCGCCCGTCGCCGAGCGTCCAGTCCAGCGCCGTGGCGCCATTGAGGGTGAGGATCGAGCCGTCTTCCAGCTCGACGGTGCGCACTTCGCCCGGCGCCGTCGCCACATCGGCGTACCAGCCCAGCCAGGCGCCCTGGGGCAGCCACAGGGCCAGCAGCAACAGCGCGGCACTGGCCAGCGGTACGGCCCAGCGCGCCGACCGGCGGCGGGGTGGCGGCAACGTTCGCGGGTTGGCGGGCTGCTCTACCTGGCCCAGCAACGCCCACAGACGATCCACTTCACCGGCGGCCTGCTCATGGGCCGGCGAGCGCTCGCGCCAGGCCTTGGCCGCCAGGTGGTCGGCCGCGGTAGCGCGCCCTGAGTGCAGCAGCACCCGCCATTCCCGGGCCTGGGCGAGGAGCGATGAGTCGGTGGTCACGGCATCAAATCCATTTTCTGCTGGCAGTGTTCGAGGGCCTTGAGGATATAGCGCCCGGCCATGCTTTCGGAGACGCCAAGGCGCTGGCCGATTTCTTTCTGGGTCAGGCCTTCGAGGCGGTTCCACAGCAGCGCCTGGCGCAGATGGGCCGGCAAGTCCTCAAGGATACCCTGCAGCCGGTCGAGCTGCTGCACATCGCCGGCGATCTGCTCGGGGCCGGGCAACTCGGAGGCCAGCTCGACCGAAACGTCTTCCTCCTGCGGCCGCGCCCGCTGTTGGCGCTGGTGGTCGATGATCAGGTTGCGCGCGATGCGATAGAGAAACGCCCGCAGGTTGCCCACCTCATCGGCACCACGGCGCTGGAAACGCAGCCAGGTTTCCTGGCGCAGATCAGCCGCCAGTTCGCTGCACTTGAGCTGCCGCGTCAGGAAACGCAGCAGCTCACCGGCATGGCGCTGGAACTGGCCGTCTTGGGCATCGCTATCGCGGGGCGGGCGCACTCGGGGAGCTCGTGCAGGGAAAGGGTTGCGAACATATATCCGCTGCGAACAATTTTCAATACGATGCGACGAGCAGCCATCTGCCCCGGTTATGCGCCTGGAAACGGCAACGCCCTTATACTGCGCAGCCTGCAGGGAGTTGCCCATGTTTCGTGATGCCTGGCGCCACGCGCCAACCCACCGCAAGGTGTGGGCGCTGGCGGCGCCGATGATTCTTTCCAACCTGTCCGTGCCGCTGGTGGCGCTGGTCGACACCGCGGTGGTCGGCCATCTGCCCCATGCCCATCAACTGGGCGCAGTGGCGGTGGGCAGCAGCCTGTACATCCTGATCGTCGGCGTGCTCGGTTTTCTGCGCATGGGCACCACCGGTTTCGCGGCCCAGGCCTGTGGCCGCGGTGACGGCGGCGCGCTACGCCAGGTGCTGGTACAGGGCCTGCTGCTCGCGGCACTGCTGGCGCTGGTGCTTGGCGCCCTGGCAATTCCCTTCAGCGGATTGGCGTTGGGGTTGATGAACCCGTCGGCCGAACTCGACGGCCTGGCCCGGGATTTTCTGCACACGCGCCTGCTCGGTCTGCCGGCGGCGCTGGCCAACTACGCGCTGATCGGCTGGCTGCTCGGCGCCCAGAATGCCCGGGCGCCGCTGGTGATGTTGCTGGTCACCAATCTGCTGAATATCGTGCTGTCGCTGTGGTTCGTGCTTGGCCTGCACTGGGAGGTTGTCGGTGCCGCCCGCGCCGCGGTGCTGGCCGAATGGGGCGGCCTGCTGGTCGGCCTGGCGCTGGCCCGGCGTGCCCTGCGCCGCCATCCCGGCAGCACGCGCTGGGCGGCGATGGCAAAGTGGCAAAGCTGGCGCGCGCTGCTGGCGGTGAACCGCGACATTTTCCTGCGCTCGCTGGCGCTGCAGGCGGTGTTCCTGCTGATCACCATCCAGGGCGCGCGGCTGGGCGACGCCACGGTGGCGGCCAACGCCTTGCTGCTCAACGGCCTGTTGATAACGGCCTATGCACTGGATGGCCTGGCCCATGCCGTGGAAGCGCTGTGTGGTCACGCCATTGGCGCGCGGGATCGTCTGGCGCTCAGGCGCAGCCTGATCGTCGCCGGCATCTGGTCGCTGCTGGCCAGTCTGGTATTCGCGCTGGCGTTCGCATTTGGCGGCCACCTGTTCATCAACCTGCAGACCAATATCGCCGCAGTGCGCGAAACCGCCGACCACTACCTGCCCTATCTGGCCCTGCTGCCACTGTTCGCGGTGTGGAGCTACCTGCTCGACGGCCTGTTTATCGGCGCCACCCGCGCCCGCGAGATGCGCAATGCCATGCTGGCAGCCCTGGCGCTCGGCCTGCCGCTTGCCCTGGCCCTGCAGGGCTTCGGCAACCATGGGTTGTGGATCGCCTTTCTGAGCTTCATGGCATTGCGCGGCCTGGCACTCGGCGCGTTGGCCTGGCAGCTGGCGCGCCGCGATCAATGGCTGGCGCCGCCCGGCGGATAAGCGCCCCCACTAGCGCCCGCCCATAAAAAAGCCCGCCTTAAGAGGCGGGCTCGCGGGCGCTGCTGCAGGGCTCAAGGCACCAGCGGCAGTTCACGCTTGTGCTGGGTCTTGTCGTAGGTCTGCACGATGGTCTGGTAGGCGCTGTCGCTGACCGGCTTGCCCTGCAGGAAGGCGTCGATGTCGTCGTAGCTGACGCCGTGCACCTGCTCATCCGGGATGCCCGGGCGTTCGTCTTCCAGGTCGGCGGTCGGCACCTTGGAGAACACCGCGATCGGCGCGCCGAGGCGTTCGGCGATGCGCCGTACCTGGCCCTTGACCAGGCCGCTGAGCGGCGCCAGGTCGCAGGCACCGTCACCGAACTTGGTGAAGAAGCCCATCACTGCTTCGGCGGCGTGGTCGGTGCCGATCACCAGGCCGTTGCGGGCGTTGGCCACGGTGTACTGGGCCAGCATGCGCATGCGCGCCTTGGTGTTGCCGAGCACGAAGTCGCGGCGCGCCGAGGTCAGCTCGCCCAGCTCGCCGACCTGCTTGGCCAGGCCGGAAACCGCCGGGGCGATGTCGATGGTCTGCACTTCATCCGCGCCAATGAAAGCCAGCGCGGCCTGGGCGTCGAACTCGTCGTGCTGCACGTTGTGCGGCAGGCGAATGGCGATAAAGCGGTAATCCTGCTCCTGCTTCTCGGCGCGCAGTTGTTCCACCGCCAGCTGGGCCAGACGACCAGCTGCCGAGGAATCCACGCCGCCGCTGATGCCGAGCACCAGTACCTTGGTGCGCGAGGCCGCCAGGGTGTCCTTGATGAAGGCGATGCGGCGGGCGATCTCGGCGTCCACATCGGCGTCCGAGGTGAATGGGGCGATTACGCCCAGGGCGTTGGCGATTTCAGCTTGGCGATTGCTCATGAGGAGGCTCCCTGATTGGCATCGGTACGGAACACGTGTTTCAGATAGGTCACGAAGTTCGGATCCCGGCACTGGGTCTTGCCCGGCGTGTCGGAAATCTTCGCCACCGGCTGGCCGTTGCAGTCGATCATCTTGATGACGATGTTCATCGGCTCGACACCCGGAATATCGCAGGTCAGGTTGGTGCCGATGCCGAAGCTGACATGAATGCGATCATGCAGCGCGCGGTACAGTTCAAGTGCCTTGGGCAGCGTCAGACCGTCGGAAAACACCAGCGTCTTGCTCATCGGGTCGATGCCCAGTTTCTCGTAGTGGGCGATGGCCTTTTCGGCCCAGACCAGCGGGTCGCCGGAGTCGTGACGCAGGCCGTCGAACAGCTTGGCGAAGTACAGATCGAAGTCGCCGAGGAAGCTGTCCATGCCGATGGTGTCGGTCAGGGCGATCCCCAGCAGGCCGCGGTATTCCTTGACCCAGCACTCCAGCGCCGCCTTCTGGCTGTCGATCAGCCGCGGGCCGAGCTGCTGATGGGCCATGAACCATTCGTGGGCCATGGTGCCCAGGGGTCGCAGTTCCAGCTCACGGGCCAGGTGCACGTTGCTGGTGCCGACGAAACGGCCCGGGAAGTCGTGTTTGAGGATGTTCACCACTTCCTCCTGCACGCGGTAGGAGAAGCGTCGGCGGGTACCGAAGTCGGCCATCTGGAAGCCCGCCAACTCATCGACCGAGGCCTCGCCCTTGAGCCAGTCGAGCTTGCGATACAGCTGCTCGCGCACCTGCTCGATGACCACCTCGCGGTAGCGATAGCGGTTGCGCACTTCGGAAACGATGGCCAGCAGCGGGATCTCGTAGAGGATCACGTGCAGCCAAGGCCCGCGAACGCGGATCGCCAGCTGGCCGGCGTCGTCGGTGCCGACGTGCACGTAGCGCATGTTGAAGCGGAACAGGCTGAGGAAGCGGATGAAGTCCGGCTTGATGAACGGGATCTTCTCCAGGTAAGCCAGCTGGTCCACGGTGATCGTGGTGTTGACCAGCTGTTCGATCTGATAGCGGATCTCGGCCAGGTAGGGCGTCAGGTCCTCCTTGCTGCGGCAGCGAAACTCCCACTCCACTTCGGCGTTGGGGTAGTTGTGCAGCACCGCCTGCATCATGGTCAGCTTGTAGAAATCGGTGTCCAGCAGGTTCTGGATGATGCTGGGGGCGAATACGCTCTCACTCATGGTCACTCTCCTCGAGGCGGGCCAGCTCGCTGTCGAGCGCTGTGCTGCCTTCGCAGATGATGATGCCCTGCGCGCGCATCTGGTCGATGGCTTGCGTCGCGCCGGCTTCGGAAATGGCCCGGCACGCCGGAAGATACAGCAACACCTCAAGGCCAGCGCTACGCAGTTGCAGCGCGGTGTTCTTCACGCAGAAGTCCAGTGCCAGGCCGCCGACTACCACGGCACCAACGCCTGCCACTTTCAGGTATTCGATGACACCCGTGCTGCGCTTGCCGGCCAGGTCGTGGTAGCAGGCGCCGTAGGGGTGCAGATCGGGTTCGACACCTTTCCAGACGAAGAAGTCATAGTCGATTGGCGCGGGCAGCTCATCGAGCAGCTCAAAGCCGGCAGTGCCCGGTACGCAGTGGCTGACCCAGGTCAGGTCGGCGTTGGCATGGCTCAGGGGCTGGAGCATCTTGTCGTGGCTCTCCACCACCCAAAGGGCATTGGGGGCATGGGCGTCCTTGCTGCCCAGGCGCAGGGAGCCACGACGCGCCATGTCGTTGAGCGGCGCGGCAATCTCATGGCCGCCGGCCACCGGCAATTCATCGGGGCACAGGCTGGTGAAGCCTTTTTGCGCATCGACATCGAACGTGGCGATCTTCATCTGACATCTCCTGCTCATGGAGCCGCATCACTGCGGGGTGGACACATATTCCACCAGGTGTATTATGTATGTCAACTCCCATCTGCAAGGAGATTCACCATGCTGCCTTCACCGCTGCAGTGCTTCGCGGCAGGCCATGACCAGCCAACGCCGCAGCACTTCGCGCTGGCCATCTATGGCGGCGCCTTCGACCCACCCCATGCTGGCCACGCCAGCGTGATCCGCCGCGTGCTCGATAGCTGCGATCAGGTGCTGGTGGTGCCCAGCTACCGACACGCCGATGGCAAACGCATGGCCGACTTCGACCTGCGCTGCGCCTGGGTCGAGCGCCTGGCCGCGCGCTTCGGTGATCGGGTACGCTGCTGCCGCCTGGAGCACCAGCTCGGTGCCGATGGCCGGGTGATCTACAGCTACGACCTGCTCAGCCGGCTGGCCGAACAACACGCGCTGGCGACCGAGCGCCTGGCGCTGGTGATCGGCGAAGACAACCTCACCCGGCTGAAAACCTTCCACCGCGCCGCCGAGCTGCGCCAACAGTTCGGGTTGGTGGTGGCAGACGAGGAGATGACCGTGCACAGCAGCGCGATTCGGGCGATGATCGCCGCCGGGCAAGCGATTCCCGAAGCCTGGCAATTGCCGGAAATTCAGGCGGATTTGACGATTTACAGGAGGGCCGTGTGAGTTCTGTTGAAGTGCTAGCCAGCGTGGACCTGATCGCCTTGCGTATGGATGCCGAGAGTCGCCAGTTGCAGGTGCTGCTGCACCGCCGCGAGCGCGAACCGTTCAACGGGCTGTGGGCGTTGCCCGGGGTGATCGTCAATGGCAGCACCCGCGACGCCAATCTGGAAGCCGCCGCCCATCGTGTGCTGCGCGACAAGGCCCAGGTGCTGCCGCGCCATCTCGAACAGGTCGGCACCGAAGGCAGCGCCGAGCGCGACCCACGCGGCTGGTCGATGAGCACCTACTACCTGGCCCTGTTGGCGCCGGATACCGAAACCGCCGACGACGGCCTGCGCTTCGCCCCGCTCGACGAGGTGCTCGATGGGCGCCTCACCCTGCCCTTCGACCATGGGCAGCTGGTGCGCCTGAGCATCGAGCGCCTGGCCAGTAAATCCGTCTACACCAGCCTGCCGCTGTACCTGGCGGCGCCGCGCTTTACCGTGCTCGATGCCCTGAACGCCGCCCAGGCCTGCCTGGGCACGACGATCAACAACACCTCGCTGCGCAAGCGCCTGGAAAAGATGAAGGAAGCCGGCTGGATCCGCGACACCGGCGAGAAGAACTTCCCGAAAATGGGCCGCCCCCAGCAGTTGTGGGAGCTGACCGACCAGGCCGAGGGTGTGTTCGTGTTCGACCGGAGCCTGTTGGCGGATCGGGCGAGCAGCTAATCTGCTTCTGTGGGAGCGGGCGGGGACGCCTGGTTCATGCCGGCGAATTGCGAACATCGCCCATATTCTGAAGGATCCAACCAGCATCTGAATTGATCTTGGCCAGGCAGGACTCCTCGCTTATGCCCGAGATTTTCGCGGGCATGGCCCGCTCCCACATTCGTCAGCCATCGGCTGCCCCGTAGCCTGGGTTGAGCGCAGGACGTAGGGTGGATGACGCTCTTTTCATCCACCATCGCGATCGCAGAGCGGTAGACGGATCGGGCCGCGTAGGCAAGCGTCGTCCACCCTACACCGGCAGCTCTCGCTTTTTAGCATCTCTGCGGCCTACTGGCGCATGCCGATGGCCAAGCGATTGAAGGCATTCATCAGCGAGATGGCGAAGGTCAGGTCGCTGATCTGCGCGTCATCGAAATGCGCCTTGAGCGGCTCGAACACGTCATCCGGCGCATGGGTGCGGGCGATATCGGTCAGCGATTCGGCCCAGGCCAGGGCTGCGCGCTCGGCTTCGCTGAAGTGCGCGCTGATGCGCCAGCCCGCCAGGCTGTCGAGTTTCGCCGCGGGCGTGCCGCCGTCGCGCAGCGCCTTGGCGTGCATCTCCAGGCAAAACGCGCAGCCATTGATCTGCGAGATGCGCAGGTTGACCAGTTCGATCAGCGGCAGCCCGAGGCGGCCGGCGGCCAGGGCTTGCTTGGTGGCCAGCAGGCCCTTGTAGGCCTCGGGCGAGAGTTGGCTGTAAGGCAGGCGCAAGGTACTCATGGGGCAATCTCCGTAGCACAGTCGAAATAGAAACTGGTGGTGCGTTGCAGTTGGGGCAACGCGTCATCGAGGGCAGCCTGAACCGACGCCTCGCCATGGGCCAGGCCCTGCAGGTGGACGAACGCCACCTCGATAATGCCCAGGGTGCTCAGCACGTGGCGCAGGTAGGCGGTAAGGAAGTCCGCCTGCCGCGCTCGCGGCCCCTGGTAGAAGCCGCCGGCACTGACCAGCACCAGGGTCGGCCGGTCCTGCAACAGGCCGACCTTGCCCGCAGGCGTGGCGGCGAAGCTGCGGTGAATCCTCAGCACGTAGTCGATCCACAGCTTGAGCGCGGCGGGCACCGTGAAGTTGTGCATCGGCGTGACGATGATCAGGCAGTCGCTGGCCTCCAGCTCGGCGATCAGCGCCTCCGAGCAGGCGAAGGCGCTGTCGTCGAGCGCTGCACTGCTGGTCAGCGCAGCAGCGTAGTCGGCCCCGAGGGGCGGCAGCGGTTCGCCGACCAGATCGCGCTCGAGCAACTCGGCCCGCGGCCAGCGCGCGGCGATCAGGCGCCGTGCCAACTGGCTACCGCTGGCTCGTTGCTGGTGGGGGCTGCATTCGAGCAGCAGGATGCGCTTCATGCCGCCACCTGCGGCAGCGTTTCGACGAAGTGCAGCCCCCGCGCCAGCAAGCCCTGGCGGTAATAGAAGCGCTGGCCCAGGGCGTTACCCAAGGCGGTGTCGAGCACCAGATGGGCATGGCCGCCATCGATGGCTTCGCGGCGCACCGCGTCGATCAGCAGGCGACCGACACCGCCGCGCTGCTCGGTGGGCAGCACGATCAGGTCATCGATATAGACGAAGCGCCCGTACAAGGTGTTTTCCTGCAACCGGTAGCCGGCCAGGCCGACCACCCGTTCGCCTCGCCAGGCGGCGAGCAGGCGGTAACCCTGGCTGGCCTGGCGCTGCACCTGGGCAACGAATGCCTGGGCGTCATGCAGATGGGGGCGCAGCTCGTGCATCACCGCAAAGCAGGCCAGACAGTGGGCGTGATCCTGCACGGCGCGCAGGGTAAGGGGATGAGACATGGTGGCGTCCTCTGCATCAGATGGACGCCAGATTACTCAGCACCTGGCCCGCTCAATAGAACCAAGACGCAGCAAAGTCATTGGTCCATGTCGAGGGCTTGGGCTATTCGCTTTGCCGCATGGGCATGCGGTCGATGGTCTGGAAAATCGCCTGCAGATCGGCATCGGCGCCCTGCTGGATCTTCTTGCCGCCATCCTTGCCGACCAGAATCACCTGGGGCCGTGCGCTGCCGGCGTCCAGCGCCAGCAACAGGCGCTTGGTGGCGATGACATCCAGGGGCTGTTCGTTGCGCTGGCCCTGCTGGCCGATCACGGTGTAGAGCACCATGTCACGTTCGACGAAGGCTTCGCGGTTGGCTGGCTCACGCAGCGCGGCCTGTACCCGCGCCAGCAAGGGGTCATCGGCGCTGGCCGCCAGCACGATCAGCGGGCGGGTGTTCCAGCGTTCCGCCTGCAGCGGGTCGTCACTGGCTTGGGCCAGCAGCGGCAGGGCCGAAAGCAGTAAGGTCGCGAAACGCTTCATGGCTTTCTCCCCGGCGGGATCACGCCCGCCGTCAGCGATGCGGGCCCGGTCAGTACGACAGGTACGAAGAGCGGGTCAGGCCCAGACGCAGGGCGTCGAGGAACTGGGTACGCTCGCGAGCGGTGATGCGCGCACTGGCCACCTTGTCGCGGTAGTGAGTCATCAACTCCTCGGGCGACAGGTGCACATAGCGCAGCATGTCCTCGATGGTGTCGTGGGTCTCGATACCGGCGTGGTAGATGCTGCCGTCGGCGTTCTGGTAGATGTTCACCGAGTCGGTGTCACCGAACAGGTTGTGCATGTCGCCGAGAATCTCCTGGTAGGCACCGACCAGGAAGATGCCCAGCACGTAGTCTTCACCGTCGCGCAGTTCGTGCACCGGCAGGCTGGTCTCGATGGACTGCTCGTCGACGTACTGGTTGATCTTGCCGTCCGAGTCGCAGGTCAGGTCCTGCAGCACGGCGCGGCGCAGCGGCTCTTCATCCAGGCGATTGAGCGGCAGGATCGGCAGGATCTGGCCGATCGCCCAGGTGTCCGGCAGGCTCTGGAACACCGAGAAGTTGCAGATGTACTTGTCGGCCAGCTTGTCGTTGAGCTCGTCGAGCACCTGGCGATGGGAACGCTGGCGCGCCTTGAGCTGGTTGTACAGGCGGCGGCAGATCGAGAAGTAGCACTGCTCGGCCAAGGCTTTCTGCGGCAGGTCGAGCTTGCCGGCCGAGTACTGCCCGGCCGCCTCGCTGACGTAGTGGGTGGCACGCCAGTAGGTTTCGGCGACCATTTCCGGGTCGCTGTCGTCGAGCAGGTCGATCAGCACCTGCAGCACTTCGGGCTGCTCGACGCTGCGGTCGATTTCCGGCACGTCGTCGTTGTGGCGCTCCACGTCGGTCACCTGCACCAGCAATACGGCGTGGTGCGCGGTCATCGCCCGGCCGCTTTCCGAGAAGATGTGCGGGTGGGGAATCTCCTGGCGGTCGCAGAATTCCTTAAGCATGTCGACCACCGCGTCGGCGTAGTCTTCCATGTCGTAGTTGATCGAGCTGGCATTGCGCGAATGGGTGCCGTCGTAGTCCACGCCCAGGCCGCCGCCGACATCGATATGGTCGACCGGCAGGCCCAGCGCGCGCAGCTCGCCGTAATAACGAATGGCTTCGCGGAAGCCCTTGCGGTAGTCGGCGATGTTGGCGATCTGCGAGCCCATATGGAAGTGCAGCAGGCGGATGCCCTGATCAAGCCCGGCCTTGCGGAAGCGCTCGACCACCGACAGCAGCTGCGCCGCGGACAGGCCGAACTTGGACTTCTCGCCGCCGGTATCGGCCCACTTGCTCGACGCCAGGGACGACAGGCGCACGCGCAGGCCGATCTGCGGGGCCACCTTGAGTTCGGCGGCCTCCTCGATCACCAGGGAAACTTCCGATTCCTTCTCGATGACGATGAACACGTTGTGGCCAAGCTTCTGGCCCATCAGCGCCAGGCGGATGAATTCGCGGTCCTTGTAGCCGTTGCAGACGATGGTGCCGCCCTTCGGCGCCAGCGCCAACACGGCGAGCAACTCGGGCTTGGACCCGGCTTCCAGGCCGATGGAGACGTTCTCGGTGGCGATGATGTTCTCCACCACCGCTTCCTGCTGGTTGACCTTGATCGGGTACAACGCGGTGTAGCGGTTGTTGTATTCCAGGCGCGCGATGCTGGCGTCGAAAGCGCCGGTCAGCTTGCGCACGCGGTCCTGCAGGATGTCCGGAAAGCGCACCAACAGCGGCAGCGACAGGCCGCTCTGACGCAGCTCATTGACCTGCTCATAGAGGTCGATGGGCGTGCTGTCCGGCCCATTGGGGCGCACTTCGACGCGGCCGGCATCGTTGATCGAGAAATAACCGGCGCCCCAATGACGGATGCCATAGACACTGCGGCTGTCGCCTACGGTCCATTGGCTTCCATCGTCCTTGCGTGTGCGTCGTGCGGCCATCGAGGTTCCCCTGTAGCGGATGGGCTGATGCTGTCGAAAACGGTCGAGCGAGCATAAAGCCTGGAAATGACGATTGCTCGGCAATGGACTGGCCGAACAGTGAGTAAGTTTAGAGCGTCACGGGTGGCGGCGTTCAGCCACCGGATTTCTTGGCCTTGAAACCGCGCTTGAGCAGCTCGGCGAGCAGCAGGTCGACATGATCGCCCTGGATCTCGATGACGCCATCCTTGAGCGAGCCGCCGCAGCCGCAGCGCTTCTTGAGCACCGAGGCCAGCTCCTTGAGCGGCTCTTCGGCCAGGGACACGCCGCTGATGGTGGTCACCGTCTTGCCGCCGCGGCCCTTGGTCTCGCGGCGCACCCGGGCAATGCCATCGCCCTCGGGAATCACCGCGCGCGAACAGGTGCAGGCGTCCACCGGCTGCGAGCAGTCCGGGCAATGCCGGCCAGCGTCCGTGGAAAACACCAGGCCACCGAGGCCGGCGAATGAAGAGGCTTTCTTGGCCACCGCGTTTTTTCCTCAGTGGATGGGAGCGGCGCAGTGTAACGACAAAGGCCGGCGATGCTAAGAAGCGAAATGCGCCAACCCCTGATGGATTGGCGACTCCGCCAGGTTCATCGGTTGGCGAGGTAGTGTTCGAGGGCCAGCAGCGAGTCCGGGCAGTAGGGTCTGCGTCTTGTGTCGAGCTGCGCTTCTTCGAGCGTCATGAAGCGCGCCTCGAGCACTTCTTCGGACTGCAGGATCAACGGCGCATCGGACACCGCCGAAAACACCGCGCACCAGATGCGATTGTCCGGCTGATCGAAAAAGAACCGGCCGTGATCACGCAGCACGGCGTCGCGGATGCCCAGTTCCTCGGCCAGCTCGCGCTCGGCGGACTGCGCATAGGCCTCACCGGCCGCCACCATGCCGCCCGCGGCGATATCCCAGTAACCGGGGTAGACCGCCTTGCTCAGGGTGCGCCGATGCACGCACAGCTCACCGGCAGCATTGAACAACAGGATGAAGGTACCGCGACCGATCAGGCGGCGGCTGCGCAGTTCGGCGCGCGGCAGCGCGCCCAGGAGATCGTCGTGTTCGTCGACCCAGGCGATCAGCTCGGCATCCGAGGCGGCGCGGTGCGCCACCTCGGCCTCGTCGATGGCCACCAATCAGCCCTGGGAGAGCAGCTGACGCAGGTCGATCACCGCGGCGTTGGCCCGCGAGATGTAGTTGGCCATGACCAGCGAGTGATTGGCGAGGATGCCGTAGCCGCTGCCATTGAGCACCATCGGGCTCCACAACGTGGCCTGGGCGGCCTCCAGCTCGCGGATGATCTGCCGCACGCTGACGGTGGCGTTCTTCTTGGCCAGCACGTCGGCGAAGTCCACCTCGATGGCGCGCAGCAGATGCGACAGCGCCCAGGCCTGACCGCGCGCTTCGTAGAACACGTTGTCGATCTGCAGCCACGGCGTTTCATAGGTGCGCTCGATCACTTCGGGAACCTGACCTTCGGCCAGTTGGGTGGTCTCGGTCACTTCGGTATTCAGACGCACCTGGCCGACGCTGGCCGACAGGCGCTGGGACAGCGAACCCAGGCGGGTGGCGACGTCGCCGAACCAGTTGTTCAGGTTGTCGGCGCGGGTGTAGAAACGCGCGCCACCCTGGCCCGGCTCGGACAGGCGAGCGAGGTAGCGATCCAGGGAGTTGATGCCCTCACGATACTCGGACTCGGCGGCCGGCAGTGCCCAGCTGCGGTGGTCGAAGTTGAAGCGCGGCTCGGCGCGCGCCAGGTCACCATCCTCGGTGGATTGCGATTGCGAACGGGCGAAGTCCTTGCGCAGCGCACGGGAGAAATCGCGCACCTGCACCAGCACGCCATATTCCCAGCTCGGCATGTTGTCGAGCCACAGGCCCGGCGGCGCCAGGTCGTTGGCCAGGTAGCCGCCCGGCTTGTCGAGCAGCGTCTGGGCGACCTGTTTGAGGGTTTCCACCGTGGTGTAGCCGTTGACCACCTGGCGCTGGCTGCTTTCAGCCGCGGCCTGCACGCGCTGCTGCACCGGGAACAGTTCCGGCTCCTGGCTCCAGTACCAGCCGACGACCAGCGCCACCAGCAGATAGATACCCAGCAAGCCGGCGATCACGCGGCCGAGCCCGCCGCCAAGGCGACGGCGAGATCCAGTGCTGGCAGCGTCATCGGCATGGGCGGTGCCGGTGGTGCGGTTCTTCCAATCGAGCATGGCGATTATCCTTTGATCAACGACGTACAGGGCTTCGACCACAGGCCCATGGGAGGGTTGCGCTAATACTTGGGCGCCCCATGGCCTGCATCGAGGCTACGCTGCCACTATAAGGGAAGGCTGCCCTACTGCGCAGCGCACCAAGCTGTTCACGACGTGACCGGCCGGAACCACTGGCGCCAGCAAGCACTCTGCCCATGGCATGAGCAAGGGTGCGGGGCGATTCACAACTCCGGCGTCAAAGGAATGGCAAAATAACCCCCTGGTGATAGCATGGAGCCATCACGCGCAGCCCACGCCGCCATATGCAGACTGACAGGCCATGATCGAGCAAGAAGACCCCAGCCGCGACCGGCTCAAACAGCACTTCGCCCAACGGGTGATCCACCAGGCCCGCCAGGTTCTGGAAGTCTGGCAGCGCCTGCAGCGCGGCGAGTGGAACGATGCCGGCATGCAGGAACTGCAGGAGGCCGCGCAACTGCTGCAACGCTATGCCGAGCGTTTCGAGCAGGTCGAGCATCGCGAGCTGGGCAAGCGCATCGTGGCATGCCTGGGCGTGGTGGGCGCCAACCGTGGCCGCCTCAACAGCGAAGTGATCAGCGAACTCAACCAGTTGATGCAGCGCCTGTCGCGCACCGGCCTGCGCCACGGCGATCGCTTCGAACACACCACCCTGCCGCCCCTGCGCAAACCCGTATACCTGGCCCTTCAGCATCTGGAGCGCGCCGAGCGCCTGGCACAGCAGCTCGACTTCTTCGGCATGAATGCCAAGCCGCTGGATACCGCCAATGCCTTTCGCGCCGCGATGCTCGAGCGCCATCCGGCGGCCATCGTCATGGAGATCGATTTCGCCGGCACCGGCAACGGCCTGCAACTGGCCCAGGCGGTACAGGAAGGCCTGCAGGAAAAGATCCCGGTGCTGTTCTACAGCCACGAAGACACCGACACCCCGACCCGCCTGGCCGCAGTGCGCGCCGGCGGCCGCGAGTTCTTCACCGGCTCGCTGGACGCCAGCAGCCTGCTGGAGCGCATCGAGGTGCTGACACACGTGGCCCAGTACGAGCCCTACCGCGTACTGATCGTCGACGACTCGCGCGCCCAGGCCACGCATACCGAGCGGGTGCTCAACAGCGCCGGCATCGTCACCCGCACGCTCACCGAACCGATTCAGGCGATGGACGAGCTGGCCGAATTCCAGCCTGACCTGATCATCCTCGATATGTACATGCCGGCCTGCAACGGCACCGAACTGGCCCAGGTGATCCGCCACAACGACCGCTATGTCAGCGTGCCGATCATCTACCTGTCCGCCGAGGACGATCTGGACAAGCAGCTCGATGCGATGAGCGAAGGCGGCGACGACTTCCTCACCAAGCCGATCAAGCCGCGCCACCTGATCGCCACCGTGCGCAACCGCGCCGACCGGGCGCGCAGCCTCAAGGCACGCATGGTGCGCGACAGCCTTACCGGGCTGTTCAACCACACCCACACTCTGCAACTGCTCGAAGACGCACGCTTCCGTGCTCAGCGCGACGAGCAGCCGCTGAGCTTCGCGATGATCGATATCGATTTCTTCAAGAAGGTCAACGACAACTATGGCCACCCCATGGGTGACCGGGTGATCAAGAGCCTGGCGCTGTTTCTCAAGCAGCGCCTGCGCAAGAGCGACTGCATCGGCCGCTACGGCGGCGAGGAGTTCGCCGTGGTGATGCCCAACACCGATGCACAGACCGCGACCCGGGTGCTGGATGAAGTGCGCAAGCGCTTCGCCGAAATCCACTACCCTGCCCACCCGCACGACCTGAGCTGCACCTTCAGTTGCGGCATCGCCGAGCTGGCCGACGACCTGGACAGCAAGCACCTGTCGCAGCGCGCCGACGAGGCGCTGTACCGCGCCAAGAACGGTGGCCGCAATCGCGTCGAAATCTACGAATAAGCCGCGCCGGAGCCAGGGGATCGCATGTCGATCGTCTGGCGTCATTAACGCGTCGCATGCCACTGCGTAACCACAGTGTCATAAAGGCGCCATAACGTACCGACCAACGCCGCACTGCATGGCGCAGTGCCAGCACCGATCGGACGTCAAGCGTGCGCCTCAAATCGCTCACCAATCTCAATACACTCCTGCTGGTCGGCATCGGCATTGCCCTGGCCTGTACCTTGTGGTGGTCACAGCGGGCACTGGAGCGCCCCTATGTGCTGATGGAGCAGTACCTGGAACTCGCCCAACAATTCCAGCGCGAGGCCGCCGGCAATATCCTCGGCTATCTGGAAAGCGGCGATGCATTGCGTCATAGCGCCGCCATCCAGAACCTGGACGCACTGCAGGCAAATGTCGATGAACTGCCCGCCAACCTCGCCGGCGATCTGGGCAGCAGCCTGGGCGAGCTGAAGGCGTTCGCTGCCGAACAACTGCTGGCGGCCGGCAAGCTGTCCGGCGATCCACAAGGGCTGCTGATCCAGGCCGAGCGGGAAATGGCCGACGCCCTGACGGGGCTCGCACGCTACGCCGACGATGCCCAGAGCGATGGCGCCAGCGCCTACCGCCCAGCGCTCTTCGATGCCTCGCAACATCTGGCCCGCCTGGCGCTGGCCCGCACCAAGCTGGTCAGCAGCGGGCGTGCCGAACTGGCCGCGGACGTGGAACGTGAGGCGCAGGCGCTGCAGATACAGGCCAAGAGAATCAATGAGCTGCCGCTGCTCGGCGTCACGGAGGCAGCGCCCTCGGGCGACAATGCCTTCGCCTCCCTGCTAGGCCTGGACAACGATAGCCAGGAGAGCGAAGCGCAGGATCGCGGCATTGCCCTCAAGCGGGAGTTCGACAGCCTGCTGGCGCGCTACCCTGGCGAGCTGGCCCGCACCCAGGCACTGATCGAGCAACGCGCACAGTTGGTCGCCACCACCCGCGCCCGCCTGGATGCAGTCCAGCAATCCTTCACCGCCCTGGAGCCCCAGGTGCGCGCCGAGCATGGCCGCATCCAGGGCGAGGTGCGGTTGATCCTTGGCGTCATGGTGGCGCTGATCCTGCTCATCGCGCTGATCATCGACACCCTGCAGCGGCGCCTCAGCCGCCTGCTCGAGCGCCTGGTACCGGCCCTTTCGGCCTGGGCCGCGGGCGATTTCGCCAGCGAGATCCACCTGCCCACCAACACCCGTGAACTGCGCGACATCGAAGAGTCGCTCAATCGCCTGCGCCGCTACCTGGTCGAGCTGGTGGGCACCATTCACCAGCACGCCGCCCAGGTGTCGGCGTCCAGCCATACCCTGGCCGAACTGAGCAGCGGCCTGCACGATGGTGCCGAACGCCAGGCCAGTGACACCGCGCAGATCCGCGACGCCCTGGGCGAACTGGAGGCGACCATTCTGCAGGTGGCCGACGACGCCAGCCAGACCGCCACCGCCAGCCGCAACGCCGATCGCGCCCTCGCCCAGGGCCAGAAAGTGATTGGCAACAGCCTCGCCGGCCTGCATGCGCTGGTCGACGAAGTGCAAGGCAATGCCCAGGCCATCGAGCACCTTGCCGCAGAAACCGCCACCATCGGCAGCGTGCTGACGGTGATTCGCAGCGTTGCCGAGCAAACCAACCTGCTGGCCCTCAATGCGGCCATCGAGGCCGCACGTGCCGGTGAAGCGGGCCGTGGCTTTGCGGTAGTGGCGGACGAGGTGCGCTCGCTATCCTTGCGGACCAGCTCGGCCACCGCACAGATTCAGGAAGTCATCGGCCGCCTGCAGCAGGCCGCCAACAGCTCGGTGCAGGCCATGCGCAGCCAGGTCGAACATGCCGAAAGCACCGCCGAACAGGCACATACCGCCGACGGAGCGCTGGACGAGATCGTCGACGCCATCGGCACCATCGCCAGCATGGCGGCGCGCATCGCCGAGGCCACGGCCTACCAGGGCGGCGCGGTCAGCGAGATCCGTGACCACAGCGAGCGTATTTACAAACTGGGCGATGACAACCTGCAGCGCATTGGCCAGGGCCGCGCGCAAAGCGTCGAGCTGCAGGCGCTCAGCGGCCAGCTGGATCAGGCGGTGCAGGCCTTTCGGGTGTAAGCGAAGAAAAAGGCAAAGCGGAAATCGTTGCTTACCTGTGGGAACGGGCGGGGGCGCCTAGGCCATGCCCGTGATTTTTTCGCGGGCATGGCCCGCTTCCACAGATAATCATCAGTTCACCCTATTGGAACGATCGGCCGCTTACACCACGCCCCCGTCACCTGCGTGGCCTTATGTCGCACAACGCCCCCAAGGGCAAGCGCCCTCAAGCCAGCGCAACGGCCACTTACAGCGCGGCCCATGGCAGAGATCGCTGGCTCCGCTATCATGGCGCGATCACTGCCCCATGAGATGCCCATGCCACGTTTTATCTGCCTGCTGCTGTTGCTCGTCGTTCTGCCTGCCAGCGCGGGCATTTTCGACAGTCGTCCGAACGCCGCGCCGCTCGGCCAGGCGTTGAACAACAGCGCGGATTTCCTGCCGGTGCGCGAGGCCTTCAAGCTCAGCCTGGTCAGCAGCTCGTCGACGTCTGCGACGGTGCGCTTCGTCGCCGCCGAGGGCTATTACCTGTACCGCCACCAGTTCAAGTTCGAGGTCGAGCCCACCGAGTTGGCAGGCAAGCCGGTCGACGTGCCAGAGGGCCTGCACAAGAACGATCAGTATTTTGGCGACGTGCAGGTGTTCTACGAGGTGCTGGACGTCGAAGTGCCGCTGAACAACCCGGACAACAAGCCGCTCGATATTGCCGTCAGCTACCAGGGCTGCGCCGACAAGGGCCTGTGTTATCCCCCTGAGACGGAGATTCTGGCCATCAATGGCGGCCTTGCCGGTGCTGCGCAAACCAAGGCCAGCTGGAGCTGGACCGACCTGGCGCTGATGTTCGCCGCCGGCCTGACCCTGACCTTCACCCCCTGCGTGCTGCCCATGCTGCCGATCCTCTCCGGCGTGGTGCTGCGCGGCCGGCCGAGCAGATCGCGTGGGCTGGTGCTGTCGCTGGCCTACGTGCTGCCGATGGCCGCCTGCTACGCGGCGCTCGGCGCGCTGATGGGGCTGTTCGGCGCCAAGCTCAACCTGCAGGCGATGCTGCAATCGCCCTGGGTGCTGGTGCCCTTCGCGTTGTTCTTCGCGCTGTTCGCGGTGGCCATGTTCGGTGTCTTCGAATTGCGCCTGCCGGCGTTCATTCGTGAGCGCCTGGATCGCAAGGCTGCGCAAACCCAGGGCGGCACCATCGCCGGGGCTGCGACCCTGGGCGTGCTCTCCAGCCTGATCGTCTCGCCGTGCATCACTGCGCCATTCACTGCGCTGCTTCTATATATCAGCAGCACCGGCGATGCCGCCGGCGGCGCCCTGCAACTGTTCGCCCTGGGCCTGGGCATGGGCACGCCACTGGTGATCTTCGCCGCTGGCGGCGGCGCCCTGCTGCCAAAATCCGGCACCTGGATGGTCGCCGTGCGCAACGCCTTTGGCGTGATGCTGCTGGGCGTATCGGTATGGTTGCTCGAGCGCGTACTGCCCGGGGAACTGTCTCTGGCGCTGTGGGGGCTGCTGGCTGCGGGCGTCGCGCTGTTTCTCGGCGCCCTGGAATTCACCCCGAAAAACGCCTGGGGCAAACTCGCGCAACTGGTTGGTTTGGCGCTGCTGGTTTACGCACTCGCTGCCTGGACAGGCGCCCTGCAAGGCCGTGATGATCCGCTGCGCCCGCTCGGCAGCGGCCTCGATGCAGGCCAGGCGAACACCGCAAGCGCTGGCAGCTGGCAGACCGTCAGCACGCCCGCAGAGCTGGATGCTGCCCTGGCGCAGGCCAAGGGCAGCGGCCAACCGCTGCTGCTCGACTGGTACGCCGACTGGTGCATCAGCTGCAAGAAGATCGAACGCGAAGTGTTCAATTCCACCCAGATCGGCCCGCAACTGGCCGACTACCATCTGGTGCGCTTCGACATGACCGATAGCACTGCCGCGCAACGCGCCGTGCTCGATCGATACAAGTTGTTCGGCCCGCCGGCGATTCAGCTGTTCGCCGCCAGCGGCAAGGAAATGCACGATCTGCGCGTAGTTGGCGAAATCGACGCCGAGCGCTTTTCCGAGCGTCTGAGCAAGGCGCGAGAACGTTTTTAGGCAATTCGGTCACATATCCAGCCAACCCTGCACGGATCGTGCTGACTACTCCCAAAAACTGGACAGCCCTACGGCAATTCTGGCAGAGTCCGCGCAGCTAAAAAGAAGGAAGCCCGGATCATGTCGACGTTGCTGGTTTTGCACGGCCCCAATTTGAACCTGCTCGGCACGCGTGAGCCAGGTACCTATGGCGCCACCACGCTGGAGCAGATCAACCTCGATCTTGAGCAGCGCGCCCGCGAAGCCGGCCATCACCTGCTGCACCTGCAGAGCAACGCCGAGTACGAACTGATCGAGCGCATTCATGCCGCGCGTGGTGAGGGCGTCGACTTCATCATCATCAACCCGGCGGCCTTCACCCACACCAGCGTCGCGTTACGTGACGCATTGCTGGCGGTGAGCATCCCATTCATCGAAGTGCACCTGTCCAACGTGCACAAGCGTGAGCCTTTTCGGCACCACTCCTACTTTTCCGATGTGGCGGTAGGGGTGATCTGCGGTCTCGGTGCCACTGGCTACCGCCTGGCGCTCGAAGCCTCGCTGGAACAACTGGCGAGCAAAAACACCTGATACCGGCGCCTGTGCGCGGCGGTTCATTCCCACAACTTGAACGACCCTGACCTGACTGGGAGTTGAACACCTATGGATATTCGCAAAGTCAAAAAACTGATCGAGCTGCTGGAAGAGTCCGGCATCGACGAGCTGGAAATCAAAGAGGGCGAAGAGTCCGTACGCATCAGCCGTCATGGCAAGCAACCGGCCTACGCCCAGCCTGTCTACGCACCGGCTCCTGCTCCGGTCGCTGCCGCCGCTCCGGTAGCCGCCGCTGCTGACGCTGCGCCAGCCGCTGCCAAACTCAATGGCACCGTGGTTCGCTCGCCGATGGTCGGTACCTTCTACCGCGCTGCTTCGCCGACTTCGGGCAACTTCGTTGAAGTCGGTTCGACCGTGAAGAAAGGCGACATCCTCTGCATCGTCGAAGCGATGAAGATGATGAACCACATCGAGGCCGAAACCAGCGGCACGATCGAATCCATCCTGGGCGAGAACGGCCAGCCGGTGGAATACGATCAACCGCTGTTCACCATCGTCTGATGCACGGGGAACCCGTAATGCAGAAGCTGGAAAAAGTTCTGATCGCCAACCGCGGCGAGATCGCCCTGCGCATCCTGCGTGCCTGCAAGGAATTGGGCATCAAGACCGTGGCCGTGCACTCCACTGCCGACCGCGAGCTGATGCACCTGGCCCTGGCCGACGAATCGGTGTGCATCGGCCCGGCGCCGGGCAACCTGTCGTACCTGAACATCCCGGCGATCATCAGCGCCGCGGAGCTCACCGGTGCCACCGCCATCCACCCGGGCTACGGCTTCCTCGCGGAAAACGCCGACTTCGCCGAACAGGTGGAAAACTCCGGGTTCGCCTTCATCGGCCCGAAAGCTGACACCATCCGCCTGATGGGCGACAAGGTGTCGGCCAAGGACGCCATGATCAAAGCCGGCGTACCGGTGGTTCCCGGCTCCGACGGCCCACTGCCGGAAGATGAAGCAGAGTCTCTGCGCATCGCCCGTGAAGTCGGCTACCCGGTGATCATCAAGGCCGCTGGCGGCGGCGGTGGTCGCGGCATGCGCGTGGTCTGGAAGGAAGAAGACCTGATCAAGTCGGCACGCCTTACCCGCAGCGAAGCGGGCTCGGTATTCGGCAACCCGATGGTCTACCTCGAGAAGTTCCTTGGCAATCCGCGTCACGTGGAAGTCCAGGTGCTGTCCGATGGCCAGGGTAACGCCATCCATCTGTACGACCGCGACTGCTCGCTGCAGCGCCGTCACCAGAAGGTTCTCGAAGAAGCCCCGGCTCCGCTGATCGACGAGAAGGCCCGCGCCGAAGTGCTCAAGCGCTGCGTCGACGCCTGTATCGAAATCGGCTACCGCGGTGCCGGCACCTTCGAGTTCCTCTATGAAGACGGCCGTTTCTACTTCATCGAGATGAACACCCGCGTCCAGGTCGAGCACCCGGTCACCGAAATGGTCACCGGCATCGACATCGTCAAGGAGATGCTCAGCATCGCCGCGGGCAACAAGCTGTCGTACAAGCAGGAAGACATCAAGCTGCTGGGCCACGCCCTGGAGTGCCGTATCAACGCCGAAGACCCGGATAACTTCATGCCCTGCCCCGGCAAGGTGAAGCACTTCCACGCCCCAGGCGGTTTTGGCGTACGTGTCGACTCGCACCTGTACAGCGGCTACTCGGTACCGCCGAACTACGACTCGCTGATCGGCAAGCTGATCACCTACGGTGTGACGCGTGACGAAGCCATGGCGCGCATGCGCAATGCCCTGGACGAGATCGTCATCGACGGCATCAAGACCAACGTGCCGCTGCACCGTGATCTGGTTCGTGACAAGGGTTTCTGCGAGGGTGGCATCAACATCCACTACCTCGAGAAGAAACTGGGCATGGACAAGCACTGACAGGCCACGGCCTGTTGCCAGTCCGAGCACCTAGAAGGGAGCGGCCAAGGCCGCTCCCTTTGCATTTCATACCCCCCAGGATGCTGACATGAACGGATCCTCACCCGACAACCTCCACGCACTGACGCCCGAGGCGCGCAAGCGGGCGTCCATCGACCGCCTCAAGGCAGCCGGCATTCCCTATATCGAGCACCTGCCGATGATCGAAGCGGCCAGCGAGGTGCGCGTGCGCAGCGCCGAGGACATCGCCCGGCGCGCCATTGCCTGCCTGATCGCCATCCAGGCGGCCTGCGATCGCCAGGCCGGCCAGTACACGCCAGAGACCGCACAGTGGTGCCAGGAGCTGCTGGAGCAGTACGCCATCGACGAGCTGACGCCCTGCGAAGCACGCATCCTCGGCAACGGCGGCGGCGAGCAGGACGTGGTCAACATGGTCTGGAAATACGAAGCCTACTGGGTACTGCTGTGGGCGCTTGGCGTGGTGGACGAGCTGGACTTTCCCGACCACGCCATCGATTGCGACTTCGCCATCCAGGCCGTGGCGCAGCACCCCGACTTCGCCGCGTTCATGGCCACGACGAAACTGCGCGACATTGCCAGCATCCTCGACCAAGCCGATCTGATCTACCGCTACCACTGGGCCTGCGTAGACGCGCGCCTGAAGCAGGCGCCGATGCCCGCCGGCCTGAACCCCAGCGTAGTCATGGAGCGCCACGCGGCCTTAAACTGGCTTATCGACAACGATGGCCAGGACGACTGGGACAACCCGGACGTCAGTACCTGAACCATCCAGGCACACCCGCCTGGCCATCCCCCTGCCGCCGCCGGCCCTGCGCTGACGGCCGCCCCCACCGGAGCCTTCCATGCCCTGGCTACAACTGCGCCTCGCCATCACGCCCGAGCAGGCGCCCACCTATGAAGACGCCTTGCTGGACGTCGGCGCGGTGTCCGTGACCTTCATGGACGCCGAAGACCAGCCGATCTTCGAGCCCGACCTGGGCACCACGCCGCTGTGGAGCCACACCCACCTGCTCGCCCTGTTCGAAGCCGATACCGACGCCGACGCCTTGGTCGCACACCTGCGACTGCTGACCGGCGGCGACTTGCCGGAGCACCATATCGAGCGCATCGAAGATCAGGACTGGGAGCGCAGCTGGATGGACGGCTTCGCGCCGATGCGTTTCGGCCAGCGCCTGTGGATCGTGCCGAGCTGGCATGAAGCGCCGCAGCCGGACGCCGTCAACCTGCTGCTCGACCCGGGCCTGGCATTCGGCACCGGTACTCACCCGACCACCTCGCTGTGTCTGCAGTGGCTCGACGGGCAGGCGCTGGAAGGCTGCAGCGTGCTGGATTTCGGCTGCGGCTCGGGCATCCTGGCCATCGCTGCCCTGCTGCTCGGCGCGCCGCGTGCGGTGGGTACCGACATCGACCCGCAGGCCCTGGAAGCCTCGCGCGACAACGCCGGGCGCAACGGCATCGCCGATGAGCGTTTCCCGGTCTACCTGCCGGCCGACCTGCCCCAGGAGCCCGCGGACGTAGTGGTCGCCAACATCCTCGCCGGCCCGCTGGTCAGCCTGGCGCCGCAGATCACCCGCCTGGTGAAGAGCGGCGGCCGCCTTGCGCTATCAGGCATTCTCGCCGAGCAGGCCGAGGAAGTGCGCGCCGCCTACGCCGCCGACTTCCAGCTCGACCCGACCGCCACCCTGGACGGCTGGGTGCGCATCAGCGGCGTTCGCCACTAAACCCGTAGTCTGTTGCCACTCCAGCATGAGCGCGCCGTAGCCCGCAGTTGCGGGCACGGCACTTAATGCTGCTTTTGCAATCTGTTGGGTTAGACTATCGCCCCGTTTTTGCCGCCCTGCGGCCGCCGGATTCAGCATGACCGAAAGCTTCGTGACCCAATGCCCGAACTGCAGCACCAGTTTCCGCGTGAACCTGGCCCAGCTTGCCGTCGCCCAGGGTTCGGTGCGCTGCGGCGCCTGCCTGCAGGTATTCAACGCAGCCCGCCAGTTACGCGAGCAGGGCCATCACATTCCGGATATGCGCGCGGCCGCACCTGCAGCCCCCAAACCACCTGCACCTGCACCTGCACCTGCACCTGCACCTGCACCGAGCATGGCAGCACCTCCTCCGGCGCCCGCCAAGCCGGCTGGCAAGCCGGATGACGGCACCCTGTGGATTCATGACGATCTGGATCTCGATGACCT
This sequence comes from Pseudomonas sp. URMO17WK12:I2, assembly GCF_003253735.1. Lineage (GTDB taxonomy): Bacteria > Pseudomonadota > Gammaproteobacteria > Pseudomonadales > Pseudomonadaceae > Aquipseudomonas. Next base: position 154,669 of record NZ_QKYW01000009.1, read on the forward strand.
GGACCTCGACGAAGAGCTGGCCAAGCTCGAAGCCCAGGAGCAGCAGCTGTCCCGTCAGTTCCTCGAGCTCGACCTGCCCACACGGCAGACGCCGCGCTTCGACGAACTGGCCGATGATGACGAGCCTGCCGAGGACGAACGCTGGGCCGAGGCCCTGCTGCGCGACGATCCGCCCGTCAGCAAGCTGGAGCTAGAGCCGCTCGCCGAGCGCAAGGCACCCAGCATCGATTTCGGCAAACCGCCGACCAGCAGCCAGCCGCCGGAACAGGTGCCACCGCTGCCCAAGACGCCCGGCCTGCGTGATGTGCTCGCGCCGACCAAGCCAGTCGTCGCAAGCCGTGACGAGGATGAGCCGCTCTTCAGCCTGAATGCGCAGCGCGATGACGAGCACGAACCCGACCCGGTGATTGACGCGCACCAAGAAGACGCACCCGAACCACCGCCACTGGCGCCTTCGAAAGCACAGAAAGCCCGCCCACGCGCCGAACCGAACCTGCGCGGCGACGCCCTGTTCGAGCTCGAAGAGGAACCGCTGCAACTCGATTGGCGCCCGCCGCGCAAGCCCTGGGGCCGCTGGATCGGTTGGGGCCTGCTCAACCTGCTGGCCGCCACTGCGCTGGCCGGGCAATACGTGATCTATCACTACGCCGAACTGGCCCGCCAGGATCAGTACCGCCCCTGGTTCGAACAGATCTGCCCGACCATCGGCTGCAGCCTGCCGTCCAAGGTCGATATCGACCAGATCAAGAGCAGCAACCTGGTGGTGCGCAGCCACCCGGAATTCAGCGGTGCCCTGGTAGTTGACGCGATCCTCTACAATCGCGCGCCGTTCTCGCAGCCATTTCCGCTGCTGGAAATGCGCTTCGCCGATATCAACGGCCAGCTGATCGCCAGCCGCCGCTTCAAGCCCAGCGAGTACCTGGCCGGTGAACTGGCCGGCCAGGCGGAAATGCCGCCGCAGACACCGATCCATATCGCCCTCGACATCCTCGATCCGGGCGCCCGCGCGGTGAACTACAGCCTCAACTTCCACTCGCCCGAGTGAAGCAAGCCAACCGATAGGCGGCAGTGCGCGGGCGGCCGTCTGTATCGCGGCCGTCCGCCGGCGCGACCACGCAGCGCAGTCCAACTGTTCAGATTTTGTTCAAAACCACCTTTATCCGGTCATTCAGAGCGGGTATGATCTCCCCCCTTTTCGCACTCTCCTACTGGTCTCAACAGCACGTCTCTTGAGCAGGGAAGCCCTATGTCGGCGCTAAGCATCGGCCCCTATACATTGCCCAATCGACTGATCCTGGCCCCCATGGCCGGTGTCACCGATCAGCCATTCCGGCAGCTGTGCCGGCGCCTCGGCGCCGGCATGGTCGTGTCCGAGATGGTCACCAGCGATGTGCGCCTGTGGAATACGCGCAAGTCGAGCCTGCGGATGATTCACGACGGTGATCCGGAGCCACGCTCGGTGCAGATCGCCGGTGGTGACCCGCAGATGCTCGCCGAGGCAGCCCGCGCCAATGTGCAGCTGGGCGCCCAGATCATCGACATCAACATGGGTTGCCCGGCCAAGAAGGTCTGCAACAAGGCAGCGGGTTCCGCACTGCTCAAGGACCAGCCGCTGGTGCAGGCGATTCTCGAGGCGGTAGTCGCTGCGGTCGATGTGCCGGTCACCCTGAAGATTCGCACCGGCTGGGACCGACAGAACAAGAATGGTGTCGAAGTCGCGCGGATTGCCGAGCAGTGCGGCATCGTCGCCCTGGCCGTGCACGGGCGTACCCGCGCCGATCTGTACACCGGCGAAGCCGAGTACGACACCATCGCCGCGATCAAGCAGGCCGTATCGATTCCGGTATTGGCCAATGGCGACATCGACTCACCGGAAAAGGCCGCCCAGGTGCTGGCCGCTACCGGCGCCGATGGTCTGCTGATCGGCCGGGCGGCCCAGGGCCGCCCGTGGATTTTCAGAGAAATAGAGCATTACCTGCGCACCGGAGCACATTGCCCGGCCCCTGCGCTGGCCGAGATCGAACGCATTCTGCTCGAGCACCTCGCCGCCCTGCACGCCTTCTATGGCGATGTGATGGGCGTGCGCATCGCTCGCAAGCATGTGGGCTGGTACCTCGCGACGCTGCCCGGCGCCCGCGAATTCCGAGCCCGGTTCAATCGTCTGGACAGCCAGGAGGCGCAATGTGCAAGCGTTCGCCAGTTCTTCGGTGAGCGCTACAACGATGAAAAAGAGGCTGCCGCATGACAATGTTGACCGAGACTTTAGGAAGTGGGATTACACCCGTGAGCGACAACGCCAGTTTGAAACAGCACCTCAATACCCCGAGCGAAGAAGGCCAGACCCTGCGCGGCAGCGTCGAGAAAGCCCTGCACAACTACTTCGCTCACCTTGAGGGAGCGGACGTCACCGACGTCTACAACCTGGTGCTCACCGAAGTGGAAGCCCCACTGCTGGAGACCGTCATGAACTACGTGAAGGGCAACCAGACCAAAGCCTCGGAGCTGCTGGGCCTGAACCGCGGCACCCTGCGCAAGAAACTCAAGCAGTACGACCTGCTGTAAATCACCGAAATCCTGAAGAAGGGCGGCTCTGATGAGCCGCCCTTTTTACTGATTCCCCTGCTGATGGATCCTGTAATGACCGACCAGACCACCCGCCTCCCCGTCCGCCGTGCGCTGATCAGCGTGTCCGACAAGACCGGCATCCTCGAATTCGCCCGCGAGCTCGTCGCCCTCAACGTGGAAATCCTCTCCACGGGCGGCACCTACAAGCTGCTCAAGGACAACGGCGTGGCAGCAGTGGAAGTGGCCGACTACACCGGCTTCCCGGAAATGATGGACGGCCGGGTAAAAACCCTGCATCCGAAGATCCACGGCGGTATCCTCGGCCGCCGTGCCCTCGACGGCGCGGTGATGGACGAGCACGGCATCAAGCCGATCGACCTGGTGGCAGTCAACCTGTACCCCTTCGCGGCCACCGTCGCCAAGCCGGGCTGCGACCTGGCCGATGCCATCGAGAACATCGATATCGGGGGGCCGACCATGGTGCGTTCGGCCGCCAAGAACCACAAAGACGTTGCCATCGTGGTCAATGCCGGCGACTACCAGGCGGTCATCGACTCCCTGAAGCTCGGTGGCCTGTGCTATGCCCAGCGCTTCGACCTGGCCCTCAAGGCCTTCGAGCACACCGCAGCCTACGACGGCATGATCGCCAACTACCTGGGCACCATCGACCAGGGCCGCGACAGCCTCTCCACCGATGACCGCAGCCTGTTCCCGCGCACCTTCACCACGCAGTTCATCAAGGCGCAGGACATGCGCTACGGCGAGAACCCGCATCAGCAAGCGGCGTTCTACGTCGAGCATGCCGACGAAGCCTGCGTGGCCACCGCCCTGCAGCTGCAGGGCAAGGAACTGTCGTTCAACAACGTGGCCGACACCGACGCCGCGCTGGAATGCGTGAAGAGCTTCGTCAAGCCGGCCTGCGTGATCGTCAAGCATGCCAACCCGTGCGGCGTCGCCGTGGTGCCGGAAGACGAAGGCGGCATCCGCAAGGCCTACGACCTGGCCTATGCCACCGATACCGAGTCGGCGTTCGGCGGCATCATCGCCTTCAACCGCGAGCTGGACGCTGAAACCGCCAAGGCCATCGTCGAGCGTCAGTTCGTCGAAGTGATCATCGCGCCGAAAATCAGCGCCGCCGCCCGTGAGGTGGTGGCCGCCAAAGCCAACGTGCGCCTGCTCGAGTGCGGCGAGTGGCCAGCTACCCGTGCGCCGGGCTGGGACTACAAGCGCGTCAACGGCGGCCTGCTGGTGCAGAGCCGCGACATCGGCATGATCACCGCCGATGACCTGAAGATCGTCACCCAGCGCGCACCAAGCGAGCAGGAAGTCCATGACCTGATCTTCGCCTGGAAAGTGGCCAAGTTCGTCAAATCCAACGCCATCGTCTACGCCAAGAACCGCCAGACCGTCGGCGTCGGCGCCGGCCAGATGAGCCGCGTCAACTCCGCGCGCATCGCCGGCATCAAGGCCGAGCACGCTGGCCTGCCGGTACCGGGCGCGGTCATGGCCTCGGACGCCTTCTTCCCGTTCCGCGATGGCATCGACAACGCCGCCAAGGCCGGCATCACCGCAGTGATCCAGCCCGGTGGTTCGATGCGCGACAACGAAGTGATCGCCGCCGCCGACGAGGCAGGGATTGCCATGGTGTTCACCGGCATGCGCCATTTCAGGCACTAAAATCGGCCGCACTCGGACAGGCATCTGCGGCGTTGCAGCTGGCTCCGATAATGCTCATTGCCAACAGGCAACTCCGCTTATCGAAACCCGCTGCGCCTTGCATCTACCAGCCCGATCGCGACCTCGGAATTTGTAGGGTGGATAACGCTTTGCTTATCCACCTAACGGGCGCAAAGCCCGCCTCCATTGGGAGCCAGACATGAACGTATTGATCATCGGCAGCGGCGGTCGTGAACACGCCCTGGCCTGGAAAGTGGCGCAGGACAAGCGCATCGCCAAGGTATTCGTCGCCCCCGGCAACGCCGGCACCGCCACCGAGGCCAAGTGCGAGAACGTGGCCATCGACGTGCTGGACATCCAGGCGCTGGCCGACTTCGCCGAGCAGAACGTGCAGCTGACCATCGTCGGCCCGGAAGCACCACTGGTGAAGGGCGTGGTCGACCTGTTCCGCTCCCGCGACCTGGACATCTTCGGCCCCACCGCCGCCGCCGCCCAACTGGAAGGCTCCAAGGCGTTCACCAAGGACTTCCTGGCCCGCCAGAACATCCCGACGGCCGACTACCAGAATTTCACCGAGGTCGAGCCAGCGCTGGCCTACCTGCGCGAGAAGGGCGCGCCGATCGTGATCAAGGCCGACGGCCTGGCTGCGGGCAAGGGCGTGATCGTCGCCATGACCCTGCAGGAAGCCGAGGACGCCGTGCGCGACATGCTCTCCGGCAATGCCTTCGGTGACGCCGGCGCACGTGTGGTGATCGAGGAATTCCTCGATGGCGAAGAAGCCAGCTTCATCGTCATGGTCGATGGCCAGAACGTGCTGCCGATGGCCACCAGCCAGGACCACAAGCGCGTTGGCGACGCCGACAGCGGCCCGAACACCGGCGGCATGGGCGCCTACTCGCCGGCGCCAGTGGTGACCGCCGAGGTGCACAAGCGGGTGATGGACGAAGTCATCTACCCGACCGTGCGCGGCATGGCGGCTGAAGGCAACGTCTACACGGGCTTCCTGTACGCTGGCCTGATGATCGACAAGGCCGGCAAGCCTAAAGTCATCGAATTCAACTGCCGCTTTGGCGACCCGGAAACCCAGCCGATCATGGTGCGTCTGGAATCGTCTCTGGTCCTGCTGGTCGAGGCCGCACTGGCCAGGGCACTGGACAAGGTCGAAGCGACCTGGGATCCGCGCCCGACCGTGGGCGTAGTGCTGGCAGCCGGTGGTTATCCCGGCGACTATGCCAAAGGCGACGTGATCATCGGGCTGGACGATGCCGCGCAGCTGGAAGGCAAGGTGTTCCATGCCGGCACTGCGCTGCAGGATGGCCAGGTGGTTACCGCTGGCGGTCGCGTACTGTGTGCCACTGCCATTGGCGCCAGCGTGGCGGACGCCCAACAGCAGGCCTATCGCCTGGCCGAGAAGATCCGCTGGAACGGCATGTTCCATCGCAACGACATCGGCTACCGGGCGATCGCCCGCGAGCGCGGCGAAAACTGATGTAACACCAGGGCGGCATCGCGCGATGCCGCCCATCGGCAATACCGCAGGCAGGCGCTCAACCGGGCGGCCTGGCTGTCAGGATAGGGTTTCAGTTTCATAGTCTGTGCCACCTCGGCTGGCTATAATTCAGCCGTATAACCTAAAAGGGATTGCCACGTGCGACGGCTCAGGATCGCCATAGGTCTACTCGTCAGCCTGCTGCTGGCCGGCGTCTGCCTGTCGAGCACGGCGGCGCCGCGGGTTGCCACGCCCTATGCCACCGGTTGGTCGGTGTTCGTCGACGACAGTGCTCAGCTCGACTTGGACGACGTGCGCAGCCGGCGCAATCAATTCCTGCCCATCGACGACCTCGCCTTCACCTACCCGCCCAGTGAAAAAGCCGTCTGGCTGCGTTTCGACGTGCCCGAGCACCAGGCCCCATACTGGCTGTGGCTGTTCGCCCCACGGGTGCAGTTTCTCGATTACTACCTGCTCAACGGCGAGCTGATCGAACAGACCGTGCACAGCGGCGAATCGATGCCGATGAGCTCCCGGCCGCTGCCCTCGCGGGCCTACCTGATGTCGCTGCCCAACGACGGGCAGGCACGGGAAGTCTATGTGCGCATGACCTCCAACCACCCGCTGATGGCCTGGTTCAAGGTCATCGACGAGGCCGATCTGGTCAGCCTGGAAAAACCGGCCTACCTGTTCGGCGCCCTGCTCGGCGCGCTGCTGCTGGTGGTGGTCTACAACCTGATTCGCTTCGCCTACAGCCGCTCGGCATGCAGCCTATGGCTTGCCGGGCTGCATGCCGGGCTGGCGGTGTGCGCGGCCGCCAACCTGGGACTGCTGGCAGCCTGGGTGCCGCAACTGGGCTACAACCAGTCGCTGATCGCCGACACCAGTGCGCTGATCGCGGCGTTCTGCCTGTCGGCGTTCGTGCTTGGATTCTTTCGCAACACGCCGATGCAGCACAGCAAGCTCAATTTCGTCCTGCGCGGGCACGCCCTGGTGACGCTGCTGCTGGGCCTGACCATCCTGCTCACCGGGCTGCTCTGGTACAGCGCGGTGGTCTACCTGCTGGTGTTCCTGGGCACCCTGGCGGTGCTGCTGGTCAGCGGCGTGCACTGGCACAACGGCTACCAGTCGGCGCGTCTGGTGGTGGTGGCCATGGTGGTGTTCAACGTCGGCTTCGGCCTGTTCATCCCCATCCTGTTCGGCTTCGACCAGCTCGACCCGGGCTGGCTGGTCATCGGCGTGTTCACCATCGCCACCCTCAGCGGCGTGGTGCTCAGCGCCGCCCTGGCCGAGCACCAGCGCCAGCTGCAGCGCGCCGCGTCGCGGGCGCGCACCGCCCTGGCCGCCAACGATGCCGAGCTCAGGGCCAAGGCCGAATTCCTGGCCAAGATCAGCCATGAGATCCGCACGCCCATGAACGGCGTGCTGGGCATGACCGAGCTGCTGCTCGGCACGCCGCTGTCGGCCAAGCAGCGCGACTACGTGCAGACCATCCACAGCTCCGGTAACGAGCTGCTCAACCTGATCAACGAGATTCTCGACATTTCCAAGCTGGAGTCCGGGCAGATCGAGCTGGACGACGTGCAGTTCGACCTCAACGCGCTGACCGAGGATTGCCTGGACATCTTCCGCGCCAAGGCCGAGCTGCAGAAGATCGAGCTGATCAGCTTCATCCAGCCCCAGGTCCCGCGCATCGTCAGTGGCGACCCGACGCGCCTGCGACAGATCCTCCTCAGCCTGCTCGACAATGCCTTCAAGCAGACCAGCGAGGGCGAGATCCTGTTGGTGGTTGCCCTGGATACCAGCGGTGAGCAGCCGCGCCTGCGCTTCGCCGTGCAGGACAGCGGCCACCCGCTCAATGCCAGCGAGCGCGATGCGCTGCTCAATACCGAGCTGCAGAGCCGCGACTTCCTCTCGGCAACCCGCCTGGGCAGCCGCCTGGGGCTGATCATCGCCCGCCAGCTGATCCTGTTGATGGGCGGCGAATTCGGTATCCAGAGTGGCGGTACCCAGGGCTCCACCCTGTGGCTGACCCTGCCCCTGGACGACGCCCGCCTGCAACAGCCGAGCACCGATATCGACGGTACCCTGCAGGGCACCCGCCTGCTGGTGGTGGACGACAACGACACCTGCCGCAAGGTGCTGTTGCAGCAGTGCAACGCCTGGGGCATGAACGTCAGCAGCGTGCCGTCGGGCAAGGAAGCGCTGGCGCTGCTGCGCACCCGCGCGCACATGCGCGAATACTTCGACGTGGTACTGCTCGACCAGGACATGCCGGGCATGAGCGGCATGCAGCTGGCCGCCAAGATCAAGGAAGACCCGAGCCTCAACAACGACATCCTGATCATCATGCTCACCGGCATCAGCCATGCACCGAGCAAGATCATCGCGCGCAACGCCGGCATCAAGCGCATTCTCGCCAAACCGGTGGCCGGCTATACCCTCAAGGCCACCCTGGCCGACGAGCTCGCCCAGCGCCAGCGCGGCCCGGACGCCCCAGCCCTGGCCAGCCCGGCAGTGCTGGAGGTGCCCGAGGACTTCCGCATCCTGGTGGCCGAGGACAACAGCATCTCCACCAAGGTGATCCGCGGCATGCTCGGCAAGCTCAACCTGCAGCCCGATACCGCGAGCAATGGCGAGGAAGCGCTGAATGCCATGAAGGCCCGGCGCTACGACCTGGTGCTGATGGATTGCGAGATGCCGGTGATGGATGGCTTTTCCGCCACCGAGCAGCTGCGCGCCTGGGAGATCGCCGAGCGCCGTCCGCGCACGCCAGTGGTCGCGCTGACCGCACACATCCTCAGCGAGCACAAGGAACGCGCACGCCAGGCCGGCATGGACGGCCACATGGCCAAGCCGGTGGAGCTCTCGCAACTGCGCGACCTGATCGAATACTGGGTGGGCGAGCGCCATACCGAGGCCCGGGACGATACCGTCGTCTCCTGATGCGGCTGCTAGAATTTTCGATGCCGCCCGCGCCGCCCAGGCACCGCCTACCCTTTTCGATAGAGCGCCCATGGATATCAAGCAGCTCAAGTTTCTGATCGCCCTCGACGAAACCCGCCACTTCGGCCAGGCCGCGACGCGCTGCCACGTGACCCAGCCGACGCTATCGATGCGCCTGCGCAACCTGGAGAACGAACTGGGCCTGGAGCTGGTACGCCGCGGCCAGCGTTTCGAAGGCTTCACCGCCGAAGGCGAGCGGGTACTGGCCTGGGCCCGCAGCCTGATGGCCGCCCACGATGGCCTGTACGCCGAGGCCGCTGCCTGCCGCGGGCAACTGGTCGGCACCCTGCGCCTGGGCGTGGTGCCGTTGTCCGGCTTCGACCCGATGGAGCTGGTACGGCTGTTCGCCGAGCAGCATCCCGGGCTGCGTTTCCAGCTGTTCGCCCTGAGCAGCGACCAGATTCTCGAACGCCTGGGCAGCAATCAGCTGGACCTGGGCCTCTCCTATCTGGACCGCCTCGACCGCGAGCACTTCGACAGCCTGGAGCTGGCCGCCACCCGTATGGGCCTGCTGTATGACCGGAGGCATTTCCAGTTCACCGAAACCACCCTGCGCTGGGAGAACCTGATCGACCTGCCCCTGGGTTTGCTGTCGGCCGGCATGCACTTTCGCCAGTCGATCGACCACTGCTTCCGCTCGCGGGGCCTGACGCCCCTGCCCAAGCTGGAAACCGACGCCGTCCACCAGCTGCTGCAGGCGGTCAGTGCCGGCCTGTGCTGCTCGATCATGCCACTGCGCAACGGCCTGGCCGAATTCACCAACGAGCTGGTGCTCACGCCCATCGAGGACGCCCACACCCTCGCGCCCCTGGGCCTGATCATGCGTCGCGGGGCGCCTCGCTCGCCGCTGGCCGAGGCCTGCTTCGGCGAAGCGCACACGCTGATCAGCGCCTGAATGGCAACTCCTCGCTGCCTGCCTGGGGCGGCCTGTCGGTTTCGCCGCGGTCCGCGCGACCGCCCAGGTACCAGCCGAGCAGCCCCCAGATCGCCGCACAGACTGCGCCGATCACCGCAATCAATGCCACGCCGTAGCCGAGCATGTCGATCAGGCTCTTGGCCCAGCCGCTGAGCGCGTCACCGCCGCGATAGACCACCGTGTCGATGAAGTTTTTCGCCTTGTACTTGCTCTCGGCATCCAGCGGCGCGAAGAGCATCTCGCGCCCCGGGCGCACGAAGGCGTACTCACCGATACGCCGCACGATCATCAGCCCGGCCAGCACCGCGAAGGTCGGCGCCAGGGCCAGGGCGAGAAAGCCCGCGCACATCAGCAGCGGCACCGCGGCCAGCAAGCTGCGCACGCCAAGGCGCTGGGCGACGCGGCCGGTAATGAACAGCTGGGCCAGCAGCGCACCGGCCTGCACCACGAAGTCGATCAGCCCGAAAACCCGCACCTGGGCATCGCGATCAGGGAAAAGCTCGGCGACCAGGCGCGCCTGCTCGAAATACAGAAAGGTCGTGACCGTGGCGAGCAGGATCACGAAGGCGCAAATGCCCAGCAGATAGGGCGAGGTGAACACCCGCGTCATGCCGCTGAACGGATTGCCTGCTACCGGGCGCCTGGGGCTCTCGGCCTGACTGGCGCCCGGGCGCCCCGCCCCGGCCCATTCGCGCCAGAGCATCAGGTAATGCTTGAGCGCCAGTGCGCCGGCCAACAGCCCGGCTGCCAACATCACCAGGCCGCTGGCGCCGATGCTGGCGACCAGCAGCGTGCTCAGCGCCGGGCCGGCCAGGCCGCCAACGCTGGCGCCCGCAGCGATAAAGGCGAACAGACGCTTGGCCTGGGGCGAGTCGAATACATCGGCCATCAGGCTCCAGGCCACCGAGACCACGAACAGGTTGTAGACCGAGATCCACACGTAGAACGTCCGCGCCAGCCACAGGCTGTCGGCCAGCACGCCGAATGCCACGGCAAAGGCCAGCAGGTTGAGGCAGAAGAAACCGTACACCCAGTCGATAAAGCGAATGCGCGGCACCCGCGAGTTGAGCCAGGCGAACAAGGGTACCGCCAGCAGCATGACCACGAAGGTCGCGGTGAACAGCCACTGCAGGTTTTCCACCCCGGCCTGAATGCCCATCGACTCGCGGATCGGCCGCAGCATGAAGTAGCCACAGAACAGGCAGAAGAACAGCGCAAAACCCGCCAACGCCGCGGTCAACTCGGCGGGCTGCGCATTGATCGCGCGGGCCAGGCGCTGGGGCGTAGATGGGGTCATGGCGTGGGATCCAGGTTCGAAACCTTGCAGTATGGCTCACTGCACCACGCCGACCCTGGCAGCGCCTACTCAGCCGCCGGCCAGCCAGGCGCGAATCTCGCCATAGGGGTAGTCCTCCAGCGCCGCGAAACCCTTGATCTGCCGGGCCTTGAGACGAGTGAACAGCGGTGAGCTGAGGCCGCAGAGAAAACGTGCCAGGCATTCGTTACCGGGCACTTCACCGCTTCGCGCGGCCTGATGGGCGGCGATGAACGGCGCACAGAGCTCGTCGCGGTCGCGCCCGGCCAGGGGCGGCAGCGCTGGCGGCTCGGGCAGATGAGCGACCTGCCCGCGACACACCGAGCAATGCCCGCAGTGCTGCGGTGCCTGCTCGTCGCCAAAGTAGACGGCCAGGCGATGGCTCAGGCATTGCTCACTGGCGAACAGCGCGAGCATGGCCTGGATACGGCGAATCTCGCTGCCCTCCTGAGCCACGAAATAGGCATGCAGCTCGCCGGCCAGCGCCTGCACATCGAAGTCCGCCTGCAGCACGGCGTAGACATCGGTCATCTGCTTGCTTTCCAGCTCGATCCAGCCGCGCTCCTGCAGATAGTCCAGCGCCTTGACCACCCGTGCGCGCTGCGCCTGATGCCCGTTGTACAGCGCGTCGAAATCCACGGTGCACCAGGTGCGCGCCCGCGCAGAGGCAGTGAAGATGGCGTCGATGAACTGCCGCCGTTCGCCGTCGAACTTGCCCAGCAGCGCCTCGGGCTCGACCAGGTACTTGAAGCGGTACTCGGCGAAGTAGGCATAGCGCGGTGCGATGATGCCGCGCAGTTCCAGTTGCACCAGCAGTGTCTTGAGCGGCAGCGCGCGGATATTGCTGTGATCGCTCAGTGCATTGACGGTCATCTCCCACTGCCCGCCACTGCTGTTGCCACGAATCTCTTCGAGTACCCGCACGATGCCGCTCAACTCCGGCGTGTCGCCATACACGAAGTTCTCCAGCACGTTGAGGCTGTCGCGGTTGGCCAGCACCAGGCAGTCGGAGGCTTCACCGTCGCGACCCGCGCGGCCGATTTCCTGACTGTAGTTTTCCACCGATTTGGGCAGGTCGAAATGAACCACGTTGCGGATGTCGCGCTTGTCGATGCCCATGCCGAAGGCGATGGTGGCAACGATGCAGCCCAGCTCGCCAGCCATGAAGCGGCGCTGGATCGCCTCGCGAATCTCGTGGCCCATGCCGGCGTGGTAGGCGCTGACGGACAGGCCACGCTGGCTCAGCTGTTCGGCGACCTGCTCGGCAGTCTTCTGCTGGGTGACATAGACAATGCTCGGCTCGCCCTGCTTGGCGCCCAGCCACTGCTCGAGGCGCCGCTGCTTGTCGCGCCCCGCTACGGGCTCGACCAGCAGATTCAGATTGGGGCGGTAGAAGCCGGTGGTGACCACATCCTCGGCGGCGATGGCGAATTTCTTCTGCATGTCGGCGATCACCGGCGGCGTCGCCGTGGCGGTGAGCAGCAGCACCTGAGAGATACCGAACTGGCGCTGATAGTCCGGCAGCTTCAGGTAGTCCGGGCGGAAGTTGTGGCCCCACTCGGAGATGCAGTGGGCTTCGTCGACCACCAGCAGGGAAATCGGCACTTCACTGATGAAGTTGCGAAAGCGCTCGTTCTTCAGGCGCTCGACCGAAATCATCAGAATCTTCAGCTCGCCGGCCCTCGCCTTGGCCATGGTCTCGCTGACCTGCTCCCGGCTCTGCGCCGAGTCGATGCTGGCCGCACTGATGCCATGGCGGTGCAGAAAGGCCAGCTGGTCCTGCATCAGCGCCAGTAGCGGCGAAACGACTACCGTCAGGTGCGGCAAATGCAGGGCCGGCAGCTGGTAGCACAGGGATTTGCCCGAGCCGGTTGGGAAGATCGCCGCCGCCGAACGGCCGGCGAGCACGGCGCTGATCACCCTTTCCTGGCCGGGGCGCAGTTGATCGAAACCGAAGACACGTTTGAGGGTAGACATGAGCTGTCACTCCGTTGACCGCTGAATGGCCAATAACCGTAACCTGTGTGGCGAGCGTTTCACAGCGCACAGCCACCCGGGGGCTGCGAGAAGTGTTGCACCATAAATGACAAAGCCGCCCGAAGGCGGCTTGGTCAGCGAGCGCGGGTCAACTTACAATTGCGGGCCGGCTTTCTTGATGGCGTCGCTCACTTCGAACTTGGTGAAGTTGTCGATGAACAGCTTGGCCAGGCCTTTGGCGGCCTCGTCGTAGGCAGCCTTGTCAGCCCAGGTGTTGCGCGGGTTGAGCAGGTTGGTCTCGACGCCTGGAACGGTTTTCGGCACGTCCAGGTTGATGATCGGCAGGTGCTCGGTTTCGGTACCGATCAACGCGCCGCTCTGGATCGCGGCGATCACGCCACGGGTGGTCGGGATGTTGAAACGCTTGCCGACGCCGTAGCCGCCGCCGGTCCAGCCGGTGTTGACCAGATAGACCTTGGAGCCGAAGGCCTGGATACGCTTGATCAGCAGCTCGGCGTAAACGCCAGCCGGACGCGGGAAGAACGGTGCGCCGAAGCAGGTGGAGAACGTCGACTTGATGCCGCTGCCCGACCCCATTTCGGTGGAACCGACCAGGGCGGTGTAACCGGACAGGAAATGGTAAGCCGCTTGTTCTTCGTTGAGGATCGACACCGGTGGCAGCACGCCAGTCAGGTCGCAGGTCAGGAAGATCACCGCGTTCGGCTCGCCACCGAGGTTTTTCTCGCTACGCTTCTCGACGAATTCCAGCGGATAGGCGGCGCGGCTGTTCTGGGTCAGGCTGTCGTCGGTGTAATCCGGCTTGCGCTGCTCGTCGAGCACCACGTTTTCCAGCACGGTACCGAACTTGATGGCTTTCCAGATCACCGGCTCGTTCTTCTCGGACAGGTCGATGCACTTGGCATAGCAACCGCCTTCGATGTTGAACACCACGCCAGTGCCCCAGCCGTGCTCGTCGTCACCGATCAGGTAACGGCTTTCATCGGCGGACAGGGTGGTCTTGCCAGTGCCGGACAGACCGAAGAACAGGGTCACGTCGCCTTCTTCACCGATGTTGGCAGCGCAGTGCATCGGCAGCACGTCGGCGGCCGGCAGCAGGAAGTTCTGCACGCTGAACATGGCTTTCTTCATTTCACCGGCGTAACGCATGCCAGCGATCAGTACCTTCTTCTGCGCGAAGTTGATGATCACGCAGCCATCGGAATTGGTGCCGTCACGCTCCGGTACGCACTCGAAGTTGGCGACGTTGAGAACTTGCCACTCCTGCTTGCCGGACGGGTTGTACTGCGTCGGCTCGATGAACAGCTGACGGCCGAAGAGGTTCTGCCAAGCGGTGGCAGTGGTCATCTTGACAGGCAGGTAGTGAGCTTCGGCAGAACCTACATGAACATGGGAAACGAAGCTGTCCTGGGCATCGGAGAACGCCTGAACGCGATCCCACAGGGCATCGAACTTGTCGGCTGGAAACTTGCGGTTGATCGGGCCCCAGCCGATGTCGGCCGAAGTGCTCGGCTCGTCGACGATGAAGCGGTCGACCGGAGAACGCCCGGTACGGTGGCCGGTGCGTACAACCAGAGCACCGGTGGACGCCAGTTCGCCTTCACCGCGACGAAGGGCTTCTTCGACCAGTTGGGCAGTGCTGATGTCGGTGTACACAGCGTTGTTGGCTTGCGTCATGTAAGTCCCCGTCGGCCGGATGGCCGAGTCTTCCAAACGTTTTGTAGCCCTGCGCGGAGCAGGGCTACAGCTAAAAAAGTGCGCGGATTATGCCAGAAAAGCGGGCCGCGGGTGCAGCCCCCAATCAGAACAGCCTGCGCGTTGCTGACAACCCTCAGTGACGGGTGTCGGAGGGCTGCTGACTGCCTCCGCCAGCGAACAGCTGAGCGATGTCGGCGGCGTCGAAGCCGTAGCGTTCGTTGCAGAATTGGCAGTCGATTTCCACGCGGCCGTTATGCTCGCTGACCAGCAGCTCGGCATCGGCCTGCCCTAAACTGACCAGCGCTTTGGCCGAGCGTTCACGGGAGCAGCTACAACGGAAGCGAATGGCGCGCGGCTCGAACAGCCGAACCGTCTCCTCGTGGTACAGGCGATGCAGCACGGTTTCGTTGTCCAGGCCCAGCAACTCCTCGTTCTGCAGGGTGTTGGCCAGGGTCACCAGGTGTTCCCAACTGGCGGCGCGTTCCTCATCATCGGGCAGGCGATCGGCCGGCAGTTGCTGGAGCAGGAAGCCGCGGGCACGCAGGCCGTCGGCGCACAGCCAGAAACGCGTGGCCAGCTGTTCGGACGTGGCGAAGTAGTTGCTCAGGCAATCGGCCAGGGTGTCGCCGTCCAGCGAAACGATGCCCTGATAGCGCTGGCCCTGTTTGGGGTCGACGGTCATCGCCATCACACCTTCGGGCATCAGCTGCGGCAATCCGTCGCCCTCGGCGATACGCTCGGCCTCGTACCGGGCGATGCCACGCACATCGCCTTCGCTGGAGCATTCCACCATCAGCAGTGGCACCGGACCCTCGGAGCGCACCTGCAGCACCAGCAGGCCATCGAACTTCAGGGTGCCGACCAGCAGGGAAGCGGCGGCCAGCAGCTCACCGAGCAGTTGCGCCACCGGGCGCGGGTAGTCGTGCTTGGCCAGCACCTGTTGATAGCTGCCGGACAGCCCCACCAGTTCACCGCGCACATCGGTGTCATCGAAAATAAAGCGTTGGGTGAAGTCGGACATAACGGCTCGCCTGCTGATGGATGCAAGACAGGTCAGGGGCGCGCCCACTGACCTGGGGGCCGGCAATTTTAGGCGCAAACGCGGCGCCGACCAAGCCACACGCGAAGAACGGCAGGCGCGCAGCAGCTGAACCCAGGCTGAACGAAGCGTCGATAGCCCCCAGCCGGGCTCCCTGGCTGCCTAAAATCGGCGGTTTTCTTCGAGCCACCTCCATGCATCTCGCTCTCAATACCCAATGGCGCCCACGCGCGCTGCTCATCAGCCACCTGTTCATTGGCCTGCTGTTCGCCAGCTGGCTGTGGCCGGTCACTCGCGTGTACTGGAATCAGTTCGATGTATGGCTGTTCCATCTGCTCAACGACCCCGTGCATGCCGCCGGCCTGTGGGCGCATATCTGGGCCATCGGCAGCATGCGCCCGGTGGATGCCGGCGTCGGCGTGGTGATGCTGGCGATCATGCTGCGCGCCGGGCTGATCTTCCCGGCCAACCAGGTGCGCGTCGGGCTGTATGCGTTTCTGGTCGTGCTGACCGTCATGCTGCTGATGCGCGTGGGCTTTTCCGACCTGGTCGAGTACATGGGCTGGCAACATGCGAGCCCATCGCTACAGGTTGAGGGCAGCGCGCGGCTGACCGAGATGTTCCCGGCGTGGGAAGAACGCTGGGACCTCAAGGACAGCGCCAGTCGCAGCTTCCCGGGCGACCACGCCTCGGTCCTGATGATCTGGGCGATGTTCTGCAGCTTCTTCGTCAGCGGCTGGCGCCGCCTGCTGGTGTGGAGCGTGGCGGTGATCGGCATGCTGCCGCGCCTGGTCGCCGGCGCCCACTGGGGCGCGGATGCCTTTGTCGGCGGCGTACTGCTCAGCGTGCTGGGCATCGCCTGGAGCTGCTACACACCGCTGGCCTACCGTGCCAGCGCGGCCATCGAGCGAGCTTCGGCGCCGTTGATACGGGCCTTGGTCCGCGTCCCAGTGATTCGTGTCTTCGCGGTTGTCAGCGGGCGCTGACCGTCGCCCGGCTGCTCGCTTTGCAGGCAGCCTTACTCCACCCATTCCCCGGAGCCGCCGCGCAGATAGAACAACTGCCGGCGCTGCTTCTTGCTCGGCCGGCCGTCGGTCTGCACGCCCAGGGCACCAGCCTTGCGCTGCTCGGCAGCCTTCTCGCGGCGCACGATGCTCTCGCCGGTTTCGGCATACAGCGCCTGCGCCTCGGGTGCGCCGCGACGCACCCCCGATAGCGCCTGCACCACCACGGTTCGTTCATCGAAGCCGGTGCGAATCACATACTCCTCACCGACCTTGGGCTCCTTGCCTGGCTTGCAGCGCTCGCCACGGCAATGCACCTTGCCGCCTTCGATCGCTGCCTTGGCCAACGCCCGGGTTTTATAGAAGCGCGCTGCCCACAGCCACTTATCCAACCTTACCTTGTCATCGGCATCCTGCTTTGCCACCCTTACCTCACTCATTGCTGGCGTGGGTCTGTTCCCGTTTCAGCGCGAGCCGCGTTGCAGCGAGAAATGGCCTCCGGTTAGGCGCAGGACGCAGGGAATGGTTGTTCCCTTGCCAAGTCCTGCAACGACAGCGGAGGCCATTTCCCGCGCAACCCGGAGGGCCGGGCCAGTTTTTGCGCGATGCGGCGTTACTCGATGGCTCATTTGGCCCGCCAAACTTCGCATCTCGTGCCTTGCCTCGCGCAAAAACTGGCTCCGGCGCGGCCGTGCGTGAAACGGGAACAGACCCTATCACAATTCTTTCCTCACTCCAGCCTGTACGCATTGTCCGATGCACACAAGCCCGAGCGACCCTCATTCTGGAGCAGCGGTGACCCACTTTCCCAGCGATCTTACCCATCCTGAAAAATGCCGCGGCTGCCAGGGCAGCACGGACCTGGATTTCGACTTTCATTTCGCCTTCCAGCCGATCATCGACGTGCGCAGCCGCCAGGTGTTCGCCCACGAGGCGCTGGTGCGTGGCCCGGCAGGTGAAGGTGCACTGTCGGTGCTCGAACGCGTCAACGACGACAACCGCTACCGGTTCGACCAGCGCTGCCGCACCCAGGCGATTGCCGAAGCCAAACAGCTGGGCATGGACAGCTACCTGTCGATCAACTTCCTGCCCAATGCCGTGTACCGCCCGGAGCTGTGCATTCGCAGCACCCTGGAGGCCGCACGCCAGCATGATTTTCCGCTCGACCGGCTGATTTTCGAAACCCTGGAAAGCGACCACATGGCCGACAGCAAGCACCTGACCAACATCCTGCGCCAATACCAGGAGTTCGGCTTCAAGACCGCCATCGACGACTTCGGTGCCGGCCATTCAGGCCTTACCTTGCTGGCCGATTTCCAGCCCGACCTGATCAAGCTGGACATGGCGCTGATTCGCGACGTCGATCAGGACACGGCGCGCCAGGCCATCGCCCGCGGCATCCTGTCTATCTGTAACGATCTGGGTGTAACGGTGATCGCCGAAGGGATCGAAACGCCGGGCGAGCGCGACTTCCTCGCCTCCATCGGCATCGATCTGATGCAGGGTTACCTGTTCGCCAAGCCCCAGTTCCGAGGTTTGCCCGGGATCGCCGACGCGGCCTGGGCATCCGCCACGATCACCCACTGACAGGCGTGCAGCACGGCGGATTTTCAGTACCATGCGCGACAGATGCGCGACCTAAGTAGAAACGGACAGCTTTCTTGAAGACATTCGACCACCTCAACGTGATCGGCTTGCGCGAGTGGGTGAACCTGCCGGAACTCGGCATCGTCGGCCTGCGTGCCAAGATCGATACCGGCGCCAGCACCTCGAGCCTGCACGCCAGCGATATTCAGCCGTTCGAGCGCGACGGCGAGCAATGGGTGCGCTTCACCGCCTATATCGGTACCCAGGTGCAGCGCCGGCATCGCTGCGAGGCGCGCCTGGTGGCCCTGAAAACGATCAAAAGCTCCAATGGCCAGGCGCAGAGCCGCTACGTGATCCGCACCAGCCTGATGCTGGGCGATCTGCAGTGGCCGGTGGAATTCACCCTGGCCAGCCGCAAGACCATGCGCTATCGCATGTTGCTCGGATCCAAAGCGCTGGTGGACGGCCAACTGGTGGTCAACCCGGCGCTTACTTACGTTCAAGACAAACCCGTGCTTCCCGACCCGACCGGTGCCCAATGAAAATCGCTGTGCTGTCGCGCAATCCGCGCCTGTATTCCACGCGTCGTCTGGTCGAGGCCGGGCAACAGCGCGGCCATGAAATGGTGGTGATCGACACCCTGCGCGCCTACATGAACATCGCCAGCCACAAGCCGCAGATCCACTACCGTGGCAAGCCGCTGGAAGGCTTCGACGCGGTGATCCCGCGTATCGGCGCCTCGGTGACCTTCTATGGCTGCGCGGTGCTGCGCCAGTTCGAGATGATGGGCGTGGTGCCGCTCAACGAGTCGGTGGCCATCGCCCGCTCCCGTGACAAGCTGCGCTCGCTGCAGCTGCTGTCGAGGCGTGGCGTCGGCCTGCCGGTGACCGGTTTTGCCCATTCGCCGGACGACATTCCCGACCTGATCCACATGGTCAATGGCGCACCGCTGGTGATCAAGGTGCTCGAAGGCACCCAGGGCATCGGCGTGGTGCTATGCGAAACCGAAAAGGCCGCCGAGTCGGTGATCGAGGCCTTCATGGGCCTCAAGCAGAACATCATGGTGCAGGAATACATCAAGGAAGCCGGCGGCGCCGATATCCGCTGCTTCGTGGTTGGCGACAAGGTCATCGCGGCGATGAAGCGCCAGGCCAAACCCGGCGAATTCCGCTCCAACCTGCACCGCGGCGGCACCGCCAGCCTGATCAAGATCACCCCCGAAGAACGCATGACCGCCATCCGTGCCGCCAAGGTCATGGGCCTGTCGGTGGCCGGCGTCGACATCCTGCGTTCCAACCACGGCCCGCTGGTGATGGAGGTGAACTCCTCACCGGGCCTGGAAGGCATCGAGGTGACCACCGGCAAGGACGTCGCCGGGATGATCATCCAGTTCCTGGAAAAGAACGGCGGCCCCAACCTGACACGTACCAAGGGTAAAGGATGAGCACTGCCTTCACCGGCCGCGTGGCCCTGATCGCGCCCGCCTCGGCGATTGCCGACGAGGTCTTCGACGCTACCCTGGCGCAACTCGAGGTGCAGGGCATCGACTATCACCTGGGCCGCCACGTGCGCGCCCGCCATCGCTACCTGGCCGGCACGCCGGCGCAGCGCCTGGATGACCTGCACGAGGCCTTCAGCCTGCCGGATATCGACGCCGTCTGGTGCCTGCGCGGCGGCTATGGCTGCGCGCAACTGCTACCGGGTATCGACTGGACGCTGCTGCAGCGCGCCAGCCCACGGCCGTTGATTGGCTACTCGGACCTGTCGATCCTGCTCGATGCCTTCGCCCGCCATGGCCTGCCCGGCATCCATGGTCCGGTCGCCACCGCGCTCGGCCTGCAGGCTCTGGCCGCGCCAACCGGGCAGCGTGAACGGCTGGCGTCCATGCGCTCGCTGTGGGACCTGCTGCAGGGCCGCAGCCATTCATTGCCGGTACGCCACCTCAGCGGCCCGCAGTCCGCCATCGAGGGGCAGCTGGTTGGCGGCAACCTCACGGCCCTGGCCAGCGGCTGCGGCACGGTCGCCGGCATGCAGTTGCCGGACCAGGCCATCCTGATACTCGAGGACGTCGGCGAGCCTTACTACCGCCTGGAGCGCAGTTTCTGGCAGCTGTTCGAAAGCTTCGCCGAGCGCCGCCCGGCAGCGGTATGCCTGGGCAGCTTTACCGACTGCCCGCGGCGCGGCGTGCAGCACAGCATCGAGGAAATCATCGGCGAGTACCTGGCGCCGTTCGATATCCCGCTGTATGGCGAGCTGCCCAGCGGCCACGGCGACGCCAACTTCGCCTGGCCTTACGGCTCCAATGCCCGCTTGCAGGGCGGTACGCTGAGCTGGTAACGCCTCAAGAACGAACCGGGCTTGACCGAGCCATGCGTAGCAGAAAATCCGCCGCGGTCATCGGCCTGCCGAGCAGGTAGCCCTGGCCAACCTCACAGCCCAGTTTCGTCAGGTGCTCGAGCTGCTCCGGCGTCTCGATGCCCTCGGCCACGCATTCCAGGCCCAGATTGCGGGCGATCATCAGGATGGTTTCCACCAGCAGGACGTTACTGCCGTTGCCGCCGGCGCCGAGGTCCTGGGTGAAGCTGCGGTCGATCTTCAGGCGATCCAGCGGCAGCCGCTTGAGGTAGGTCAGGGAAGAATAGCCGGTGCCGAAATCGTCGATCGAGAAGCGTACGCCGAGGGCCTTGAGCGCCCGCATATTGGCGATGCACTGCTCGACGTCCTCGAGCAGCACGCCCTCGGTGAGTTCCAGCTCCAGCGCCGAGGCCGGTACGCCGTAGCGTTCCAGGCAGCCGCGCACCCGCTCGACGCACTCGCGGCTGCGCAGCTCCCGCGGGCTGAGGTTCACCGCCAGTACTATGCCGGGGTACTGCGGCAACCAGCCCTGCAGCGTTGCGCACGCGCGCTCCAGCACCCAGCTACCGATGTCCTGGATCAAGCCGGTTTCCTCGGCCAGCGGGATGAACTGGCCCGGCAGGATTTCCCCCTTCTCCGGGTGCGCCCAGCGCAACAGCACCTCGGCACCGATCAGCTGGCCGTCGCCCAGTTGCAGTTGCGGCTGGAACACCAGGTACAGCTGGTCGCGGGCAATCGCCTGGCGCAGCTCGCCCTGCAACTGCAGGCGCTGGTCGATGGCCGCCTGCATCTCTGGCGCGAAGAAGTGCAGGGCGTTACGCCCGGCCTGCTTGGCCCGGTACATGGCGGTATCCGCCTGTTTGAGCACGTCGGCGGCATTCTGCTCGCCGAACGGGTGCAGGGCGATACCGATGCTGGCACTCATCGCCAGCTCATGGCCGTCGACCACGCAGGGTAGCTCCAGGCTCTTGAGCAAGCGTTCGCCAACCAGCGCGGCCTGCTCGCCCGCCAGCTGGGCATTGGCATCCAGCCCCTCGAGCAGCACCACGAACTCGTCGCCGCCCATGCGCGCCAGGGTGTCTTCATTGCGCAGCTGCGCCTCCAGGCGCGCGGTCACTTCACGCAGCAGGCTGTCGCCGACCAGGTGGCCAAGGCTGTCGTTGACCGTCTTGAAATGGTCGAGGTCGATGAACAGCAGCGCACCCAGGTTGCCCTGGCGAATCTCGCGATCCATGGCGTGTTGCAGGCGGTCGAGCATCAGCCGGCGATTGGGCAGGCCGGTCAGCTCGTCACTGTAGGCCAGGCGCTCGATCTCGCGCTGGTAGCGCTGGCGCTCGGAAATGTCCGTCACGCTGCAGCGGATCAAGATCGGCTCGCCCGGCAAACGCACCAGGCGCACCTCGCAGGGGAATTGTCGGCCGTTGCTGTCGCAGTGCAGCCACTCGAACACCGGCACCTCGCCGGCCAGGGCGGCCTTGAGGTAGTGCCTGGCGGCTTCGACCGACGGCCTGCCGTCGGCTTGCCGCTCCGGGCTCAGTTCGAAGGGCCGGCGGTTGAGCAACTCCTCGCGGCGATAGCCGAACAGACGCAGGGCATTGCCGTTGAAATCGACCATGCCGCCCTCCTCGCTGTAGAGCATGATCGCCTCCGGCGCATGCTCGACGACTGTGCGGTAGCGAGCCTCTGCCTCGAAACGCGCACTGATGTCCTCGACCAGCACCAGGAACATGCTGACCCCGCCGCCGCTACGTCGCACCGCGCGCAGGTTGAGCCGGGTCGGCACCAGGCTGCCATCGGCGCGCAGGAAGCTGCGGTCACGCTCGAAGCCCTCGCGGGTGCCGGCCAGCACCTCGTCGAGCAGCGGCTGCTCGGCTTCGAGGTCATCCACGCAGCTGATGCCGGCCCAACTGGATTCCAGCAACTGCTCGCGACTCAGGCCGAGAATACTGCACAGCTTGAGGTTGACCTCGGACCAGCCGAAGGTCGGGGTGATCAGCGCCATGCCGATCAGCGGCGCCTCGAAGAACAGCCGCAGGCGGTCGTCGCGCTCGCGCAGTTGCTGCTCGGTGCGGCGCCTGGCGGTGATGTCCTGGGCGGCGCCATAGATACGTACCAGCTCGCTGCCGTCGCGTTCGGCAACTCCGAGCAGCCTCACCCAGCGCGTGCGGCCCCTGGCGGTGGTGGCGCGCACCTCGATATCGAACTGATCTTCGCCCTTGTACATCTTCTGCAGGGTGCGGCCGATCAACTCGCGGCCGGCAGCATCGAACTGGCTCAATGACTCCTCGAAGGATGGCGCGCCGCTTTTCGGATCCAGCTCGTAGATGGCGAAGCAGCCGGCGCTCCAGTACATGCTCATGTCGCGCATGTTCAGCGACCAGCCGCCCAGGTCGGCGATGTTTTCCGTCTGGGTGAACAGATGACTCTGCTGCTGCAGGCTTTCGCTCTGGCGCACCAGGTCCTGGGCCAGTTGCTCACGGGCGCTGACGTCCTGCTGCATGACGATGAAATGGCTGACGCCCTCTTCATCGCGCATCGGCGCCAGGATCACCTCGCCCCAAAAGGCTTCACCATCCTGGCGCTGCAGGCGCAGTACCGCGGTGCCGGGTACTTCACGGCGGATGGCGGTTTCCAGCACATGCAGGCCTTCGTGGCGTTTCTCACCACGCAGCAGCTCAAGCAAGCTAAGTCCCAGCGTGGCGTCGGCGTCACGCCCGGTGATCCGCTCGAAGGCCGGGTTGCAGTAAACCAGCGGCAACTGCGCCTGGCGTGCATCGGCGATCAGCACGCCCAGCGGGCTGGCATCCAGCGCCGAATGCGCCAGGGTCAGCTGGCGCTGCACCGCAGCGCTGTGAACCAGGGCCAGGCGCAGATCGGTGAGGCTGCGGCCGATCAGCAGCGCCGCCACCACGAACAGGAGGATGCCGACATGCAGTTCCAGGCGTTGCGGATCGATCCAGTTGCCGGCCGTCAGCACCTGGCCCCACGGTATCCCCAGGGCGGCCAGGGCGCTGATCGCCGCACCGCATACCGCGCCGGAAAAGCCCCAGACCAGTGCCAGCCCGAGCATCACCAGGCCCGCAGCCGGCATCTTCAGCGTTGCCGGCAGCAGCTCCAGCAACATTGGCAGGCACACTAGCACCGGCAGCAGAGCGTAGCGTACCGGCAACGTGCGCAAGGCCATCGGCACCTGTAGCAGAGGCGCCGCGATGCCCTCGGCCGGCACCAGCCAGCCGCGTCGGCGCAACCAGGGGCTCAGGTAGGTCAGCAGGACGATGGAGATAACCAGCGAACTCAGGCTGTCGACCAGCCAGAGCGTCAGCACCAGCGGTGGCAACTGCACCATGGTCAGCTCGCCGAGAAACACCCGGTAGCCGATCAACAGCACGCTGGTCAGCGCCACCGGTAGCAGAACGCCCAGCAGGATGAAGCGCAGCAGGTGGCTGATGTCCGGCAGGGCCGCATCGAAAGGCCGCCGGCGCAACAGCAGGTAACAGCACACAACGCCCAGGGTTTCCGGAACTGCATGCAGGGGCGCCTGGTGCCAGTCCAGGCCCCACAGCGGGGTGGAGAGCAGCGCGTTGGCATAGAGCGCCAACAGCACGCGCGGCCCCCACCAGAGCACCAGCACCAGGCCGAGGGCGAACGGCAGATAGAGGGCGCCCAGCCCGCTTTCGATCTGGGTGATCAGGGACAGTTGGGTGGCCAGCTGGAACGCCGGCAGGGGTAACCACCAGGTCCAGAACGGCAAGCGCTCGGCAGTGCGGGGCATACGAACCTCATATCGCTATGCCAGCACAGCATGAAGCAGCCTGGAAGGGCTGTACAGGTGCCTGCATCGAGTTACCAGCCTAGCCGAGAATCACGCCGCGTCGCGTGGCAACAACAACCCCAGGGGCAGGCAGATACGGGCTTCCAGGCCACCGCCGGTACGGTTGCGCAGCTCCACGCTGCCGCCATGCAGCGAGGCGATGCGCTTGACGATGGCCAGGCCCAGGCCGGCACCCTTGCCACCGCGGGCGCTGTCGCCACGGATGAAGGGGTTGACGATATTGCTCAGCTCGTTCGGATCGATACCAGCGCCACGGTCCATCACGCTCAGCACCACGTAGGGCGCGCTGTGATCACCGGCCACCGACAGGACGATTTCCACCGGGCTGCCGCCGTAGCGCAGGGCGTTCTCGATGAGATTGACGATCAGCCGCTTGATCGACACCCGGCGCAGCGGAAAGGCCGGCACCGCTTCGAGGAACAGGCGCACCTGCTCGCTTTTCTGGTTGTAGGGCGCGACCACTTCGCGAATCAGCTCGGGCAGCACCAGTTCCTCGACGGGCTCGTCGCGACCGTCGCGGATAAAGGCCAGGAACTGATCGAGGATGGCGTCCATGTCTTCGATGTCGCGCACCATGTCGTCGGTCAGTTCCGAATCATGGTCGAGAAACTCCAGCGACAGCCTTAGCCGGGTCAGCGGCGTACGCAGATCATGGGACACCCCCGCCAGCATCAGCTCGCGCTCACGCCCGGCCTGTTCGACGTCCTCGGCCATCTGGTTGAACGCGCGGTACACCTCGGCCATTTCACTCGGCGTGTCCCCCGCCGGCAGCCGTACGCTGCGACCCTGGCCGAACTGGCGGGCGGCGATCACCAGGCGCTTGAGCGGCGCACTGAGCTGGCGCACGAAAATCCATGCCGCTGCCGTGGACAGCAGGCCGATGCCCAGGAACCAGCCCAGCACGCTCCAGATCCGCTGGCCACGCAGCGGATGCGGGTAGAGCGGCACGCGAACCCAGTCCTCACCAAGCGTCGGTGCGTGCACCCATAGCGCCGGCGGGCTCTTGGCGCGGACCCGGGTTTCGGTATCCGGGCCCAGCTCGGACTGCATCTGCCGCTGGAAGATCTCGCTATAGGGCCAGTGCTCCTCGCTGGCCGGCACTTCCGCACGCGTCACCCGTTTGAGGCCGGCGGCTTCGGCGATATTGGCGCGGTCGTCGGCATCCGCCGCCCAGTAGGCGCGCAGGGTCAATGCGGCGCCGTGGCTGTACTGACGGTCTACCAGTACGTCCTCGTTCATCATCAGGTAGACGAGGGTCAGCGCCTTGGAAAACAGCACGACGATCAGCACCAGCCAGAGGGTGCGCGAGAAGAAGCTTTGCGGGAACCAGAGTGGAGCTTTCATAGGAACGGGAGCCGGGGCAGAACGCTGAAGGCGGGGGCTGAACGAAAGAGGGCTGGTTTCGGTATCCAGCCCTGATGCGTTTATTGGCCTATAGGCCGTTGAGAAACATAGGCGACGACTGCACGGATGCAGGAGGTAGAGCGAAGCAGGAAGCCAGAGCCGAGGCAGCCAGCGCAAGACGAAGACAGGCGAAAAAGCGGAGTGTACGGGTAGTGCATGAGCTTTTTCCGGTTATCTTCAACGCCGCGATGGCAACGCAGGTAGTTTCTCACCGCTCTGCTACTTGTTGCCGTCCGGCACGAACACATACCCCACGCCCCAGACGGTCTGGATATAGCGCGGCTTGGACGGATCCGGCTCGATCAACCGGCGCAGGCGGGAAATCTGCACGTCGATGGAGCGCTCCAGGGCGTCCCACTCGCGGCCACGGGCCAGGTTCATCAGCTTGTCGCGGGTCAGCGGCTCGCGGGCATGCTGCACCAGCGCCTTGAGCACGGCGAACTCACCGGTGGTGAGCATATGCACCTCGTCGCCCTTCTTCAGCTCGCGAGTCGCCAGGGACAGCTCGTACTCACCAAAGGTGACGCTCTCGTCTTCGCTACCCGGCGCGCCCGGTACCACCGGCGCCTGGCGGCGCAGCACGGCCTTGATACGAGCCAGCAACTCACGTGGATTGAAGGGTTTGGCCAGGTAATCATCGGCGCCGATCTCCAGCCCCTGGATGCGGCTGCCCTCGTCACCCTTGGCGGTGAGCATGATGATCGGCACCTGGTTGTTGGCGGCGCGCAGGCGGCGGCAGGCGCTCATGCCATCCTCGCCAGGCAGCATCAGGTCGAGCACCACCAGGTTGAACAGCTCGCGCGACAGCAGGCGATCCATCTGCTCGACGTTCTCCACCGCACGCACGCGATAGCCCTGCTCGTCGAAGAAACGTTCGAGCAAGCGACGCAGGCGGGCGTCGTCATCGACAATCAGGATCTTCTCGCCTTCGACCGGTTGTACTGCAGTGCTGCTCATAGAGGCTCCTTGACCGAGAGTCCGCGGCGCGATGCGCCCGGCTGAACGGTGGCATTATGACTCAGAGGCCGTATAGACCACGCAATGTCCATTGTTAGCAGATTTTTCGCTGGCATTGGCGCACTTCACGCCGATTCATGGTCTGACAGCCGCCAAGCACGAGTGGCCTGAGTTCCTGCGGGCGTGGCTATAATGCGCCGCTTTATCATCCGGCCATCCTGAGCGAGGCCGGTTCTAGTCGTTTCAAGGTGGATTCTTCTTTCTATGCTCAGCATCAACAACCGTATCGCCGAAGAACTGGGTGTGCGCCCGCAACAGGTCGCCGCCGCCGTACAGCTGCTGGATGAAGGCTCCACCGTGCCGTTCATCGCACGCTACCGCAAGGAAGTCACCGGCAGCCTCGACGATACCCAGCTGCGCAACCTGGAAGAGCGCCTGCGCTACCTGCGCGAACTCGAGGATCGCCGCGCCAGCATCCTGGCCAGCATCGAGGAACAGGGCAAACTGACTCCCGAGCTGACCCGCGAAATCAACCTCGCCGACACCAAGACGCGCCTCGAAGACCTCTACCTGCCGTACAAGCAGAAGCGCCGCACCAAGGGCCAGATCGCCCTGGAAGCCGGGCTCGGCGAACTGGCCGACGCACTGTTCAATGATCCGAACCTGACGCCGGAGACTGAAGCGGCACGGTTCATCGATGCCGAGAAGGGCTTCGCCGACACCAAGGCGGTGCTCGAAGGCGCCAAGTACATCCTCATGGAGCGCTTCGCCGAAGACGCCAGCCTGCTCAGCAACCTGCGCGGCTACCTCAAGGACAACGCCACCCTGAGTGCCCGGGTGATCGCCGGCAAGGAAAACGAAGGCGCCAAGTTCCGTGACTACTTCGAGCATGACGAAAAGCTCAAGGGCGCCCCGTCGCACCGTGCCCTGGCGATTTTCCGCGGCCGCAACGAGGGCATCCTCAGCGCCAGCCTCAAGGTCGGCGAGGAGCTGCCCGGCACCCTGCACCCGTGCGAAGGCATGATCGCCGAGCGTTTCGGCATCGCCAACCAGGGCCGCGCTGCCGACAAGTGGCTGGGTGAAGTGGTGCGCTGGACCTGGAAGGTCAAGCTCTACACCCACCTGGAAACCGACCTGCTCGGCGAACTGCGCGAAGCCGCCGAAGATGAAGCCATCAGCGTGTTCGCCCGCAACCTGCACGACCTGCTGCTTGCCGCCCCCGCCGGGCCGCGGGCGACCCTGGGCCTCGACCCGGGCCTGCGCACCGGCTGCAAGGTTGCCGTGGTCGACGCCACCGGCAAGCTGCTGGACACCGCTACCGTGTACCCGCACGCGCCCCGTAACGACTGGGATGGCACCCTCAACGTACTGGCCAAGCTGTGCGCCAAGCATGGCGTCGACCTGATCGCCATCGGCAACGGCACCGCCAGCCGCGAGACCGACAAGCTGGCCATCGAGCTGATCAAGAAATACCCGGGCCTGAAGATGACCAAGATCATGGTCAGCGAAGCCGGCGCTTCGGTGTACTCGGCCTCGGAGCTGGCCGCCAGGGAATTCCCGGATCTGGACGTCTCGCTGCGCGGTGCGGTCTCCATCGCCCGCCGCCTGCAGGATCCACTGGCCGAGCTGGTGAAGATCGACCCGAAATCCATCGGCGTCGGCCAATACCAGCACGACGTGTCCCAGCTCAAGCTGGCGCGCAGCCTGGACGCCGTGGTGGAAGACTGCGTGAACGCCGTGGGCGTGGACGTGAACACCGCCTCCAGCGCCCTGCTCTCGCGTATTTCCGGCCTCAACGCGACCCTGGCGCAGAACATCGTCGCCCACCGTGACGCCCACGGCGCGTTCAAGACCCGTGACGCCCTGAAGAAAGTCCCGCGCCTGGGCGACAAGACCTTCGAACAGGCTGCCGGCTTCCTGCGCGTGATGAATGGCGACAACCCGCTGGACGCCTCCGCGGTTCACCCGGAAACCTACCCGCTGGTGCAGCGCATCGCCGTCGACACCGGCCGCGATATCCGCTCGCTGATCGGCGATTCGGGCTTCCTCAAGCGCCTGGATCCGAAGAAGTTCACCGACGAGACCTTCGGCCTGGTGACGGTTGGCGACATCCTCAGCGAGCTGGAAAAACCCGGCCGCGACCCGCGCCCCGAATTCAAGACCGCCGAGTTCCAGGAAGGCGTGGAAACCCTGAAAGACCTCGAACTGGGGATGATCCTCGAAGGCGTGGTCACCAACGTGACCAATTTCGGCGCATTCGTCGATATCGGCGTGCACCAGGACGGCCTCGTGCATATCTCGGCACTGTCCGAGAAGTTCATCAAGGACCCGCACGAAGCGGTCAAGGCCGGTGACGTGGTCAAGGTCAAGGTCATGGAAGTGGATATCCCGCGCAACCGCATCGCCCTGTCGATGCGCATGAGCGACACGCCCGGCGAGAAAGTCGATGGCCCCCGTGGCGGCGCCCGCCAGGGCGGCGGCAAGGGCGGCCAGGCACCGCGCAGCGAGCGCCACTCCGGCCAGGAAAAACCGGCCCCGGCCAATGCGGCCATGGCGTCGCTGTTCGCCAACGCCAAGCAATTGAGGAAGTAAGCGATGAGCCAATCCGTGGACGAAATCGGCAAGAGCAGCGCCTTCGGGCGCCTGCTCGGCCTGCAGATCGTCAAGGCCGAGGCTGGCGAGGCGATCATCGCGCTGAGCATGCACGACGGCCTGCGCAACCTGCACGGCAAGCTGCATGGCGGCGCGCTGTTCTCGCTGATCGACACAGCCATGGGCCAGGCCAGCCACAGCCTGAGCGACGGCGAGCCGAGCAGCGTCACCCTGGAGTGCAAGGTCAACTATATCCGCGGCGTCACCGAGGGTGATCTGAGCTGTCGCGCCTGGGTCATCCACGCCGGCCGCCGCACCCAGGTGATCGAAGCCGAAGTGCACCAGCACGACAAGCTGGTGGCCAAGGCCCAGGCCACCTTCGCCTGCCTCTGAGGCCCACCTGACGCGCAGTTTCGTAGGGTGGACGACGCTTCATCCGTCCACCGCCCCGTGATCGCGACGGTGGATGAAAAGAGCCTCATCCACCCTACGTACTAGTCTTTCAGTAGAGATTCGTCGCTTTTGGCAGACAGATGGCGGGAGCGGCCATTCCTCTACCCTGTGGGAACGGGCGGGGACGCCTAGTTCATACCCGTGATTTTTCGCGGGCATGGCCCGCTCCCACAGGTACTACATTGATGTCCGCTTCTGCCTTGTAGCTGCCGCTTCATACAAAGATCGTGAACAGCCTCTGAGGCCCATGTCACGCGTAGCGGCACCGTCAAAGCCGCCTGCGCGTGTCGCTAAAACGTACATCCCTTTCGCCAGACGACCAACGTCAGCAATTCCCCCCTTGTAGAGTCCAGCATCCACCCCCATATTGGGGCGACCGCTGCGTGAAGGAATGCAATCTTGAGCGACCTGTTCTCCCGCCGTCTGGCCCTGCTCGGCGAGCACGCCAACCTGTCCCTGCTCTCCCAGTGCCTGCACGGCATCGAGCGCGAATGCCTGCGTGTCGATGAAAGCGGCCAACTGGCCCTGAGCGGTCACCCGGTCGCGCTGGGCTCGGCGCTGACCAATGGCCAGATCACCACGGACTACTCCGAATCCCTGCTCGAGTTCATCACCGCCACCGCGGTCGATCCGGGCGACACGCTGGCCGAGCTCGATCGCATTCACCGCTTCGTGTACAGCAAGCTCGATGGCGAATACCTGTGGAGCCCGTCGATGCCCGGCCCGCTGCCGGATGAAGAGACGATTCCGATCGCCCGCTACGGCAGCTCGCATATCGGCCAGCTCAAGTACGTGTACCGCAAGGGCCTGGCCCTGCGCTACGGCAAGACCATGCAGTGCATCGCCGGCATTCACTACAACTTCTCCCTGCCGGAGCAGCTGTGGGCGGTATTGCAGCAGGCCGAAGGCGACGGGCGCAGCACCCGCGACTATCAGTCGTCGCGCTACATCGCGCTGATCCGCAACTTCCGCCGTTACAGCTGGCTGCTGATGTACCTGTTTGGCGCCTCGCCGGCGCTGGACAAGAACTTCATGCGTGGCCGCCCGCACCAGCTCCAGGAGCTGGACGCCGACACCCTGTACCTGCCCTACGCCACCAGCCTGCGCATGAGCGATCTGGGCTACCAGAGCGAAGCCCAGGCCGGGCTGACGCCTTGCTACAACGACCTGTCCAGCTACACCGACAGCCTGCGCCAGGCAGTCGGCACGCCCTACCCGCCGTATGTCGACATCGGCACCAAGAAGGACGGCGAATGGCTGCAGCTCAATACCAACGTGCTGCAGATCGAAAACGAGTACTACTCCAACATCCGCCCGAAGCGCGTGACCTACAGCGGCGAGCGGCCGATCCAGGCGCTGATCGCCCGTGGGGTGCAGTACGTCGAAGCGCGCTGCCTGGACATCAACCCGTTCCTGCCGATGGGCATCGACCTCGCCGAATCACGCTTCCTCGACGCCTTCCTGCTCTACTGCGCCCTGCAGGACAGCCCGCAGCTGAGCAACGGCGAATGCGGCAGCTGCTCGGACAACTTCCTCAAGGTGGTCAAGGAAGGTCGTCGCCCGGGCTTGCACCTGTCTCGCCAGGGCGTACCGGTGGTGCTGCAGACCTGGGCCCACGAACTGCTCGACGGCATCGAGGCGATCGCCAAGCTGCTCGACGCCGGCCAGGGCCATGACCAGCACGCCAGCGCCCTGCAGGCCCAGCGGGCGAAAGTCGACAAAGCCAGCCTCACCCCCTCGGCACAGGTACTGGCCGAGCTGCAGAAAGGCGAAAGCTTCGCGGCATTCTCCCTGCGCCAGAGCAAGCGCCACGCCGAGCACTTCCGCAGCCTGCCGCTGAGTGCCGAGCAGCAGGCCGACTTCGAGCAGGCCGCCCAGCAATCACTGCAGGACCAGGCCGACCTCGAAGCCCATGAAGAAGGTGACTTCGATAGTTTCGCCGCTGCCTATCAGGCCAGCATCCTCGCCCTGGCCGTGTGAAACGGGGCCAGGCTCGCCTGGCAGGCCATTGCCGCGTTAAAAACAGCCTCGCCTGCGAGCCCAGTCAAAATGCTCATTTACAACACGTAAACTGCGCTTTTTCGGCTGCTCTTGCGGGGCCGCCATCGGTATTGCACTGGCTCGCCTACGTTTTCAACGAACTGCTGGCCCGCGACGACTGCGTCACAAAAAAAACCAATGGTCATAAATCCGGGACAGGTGGCCCGGCTTAGCCGGGCGGATTTGGCTAGCATGGTTTGCAAGCACTCTTTGCGAATCCCTCTCATGAGCCACCGCGACACCACGCAACACTGGAGCCTGGAAAGCCTCACCAAGGCCTACCAGCAGGGCTATATGGCAGGGCTGGCCGGGCACCCCTCCGACATCCTGCCCTTCGCCGACAGCATGCCTGCTGCCGCCTGGGAAGCCGGCTGGGTCGACGGCGAAGGCCAGCGCCGGCTCAGCGCGGAAAAGCTCAACCGCTCGCCGGGCGCCACACCTGGCGTAAAGAAGCGCGCCTGAACCTGCTGCCACCTCACCACCAGCAACGTGCCAGCCAGCGGCTCGCGCGCGACCGCTGGAGCTGCCTGCACTGGTCAGTTCAGGTGCCAAGGTGCAAAATGCTTAATTCGCTTAACTGAAGAAGCCTGACCCCATGAGCAACACTTCCAGCCAGACGGACACTTCGCCAACGGCAAAGCCCAGGGCCGATGCGTTGCCTGACAACTGGCTGGATACCCTGGTGGGTTACGCGTTGCGCCGCGCTCAGCTGCAGGTGTTTCAGCATCTGGTCGGCAAGCTCGCCGAACATGACCTGCGCCCCGCGCAGTTCACCGCCATGGTGATCATCGAGCGCGAGCCCGGGCTGATGCAGGCCGACCTCGCCCGCCAACTGGCCATCGAGCCGCCGCAACTGGTACCGCTGCTCAACAAGCTGGAAAGCCGCGGCCTGGCCCAGCGCGTTCGCGGCGTGCAGGACAAACGCGCCTATGGCGTGTTTCTGACCAAGGCGGGCACTGCCCTGCTGGGGCAGCTCAAGGCAATCGCCGTCGCCAGCGACGAAGAAGCCACCGCCGCCCTCGACGAAGACGAGCGCGCCCAGTTGCTGCATCTGCTGCATAAGGTCACGCGCCAAGGCGTCTTGTGAGAGGCGGCGGGCGCATGATGGATCACTAAAAAGGCAAAAGCGGACATCCAGCGCTTTGGCTTTTTTATGTTTCTCTCGTGCAAAAGTAACTGACGACGCCAATCGCCCCTTCAGGAGGCCGAGTGGAATCATTGTGCAGGGGGACGAGCCGCATGGATGCGGCGAGAGGGCTAGGCGCCCCCGGCTGATGGGCCAGGGATGGCCCTTCCAGGCCGGCCCCCGGAGCAATGATGGAGCGAGGGAACCTCAGCGAAGCTGGGGCCGGATGGCGGGGCTAGACCTTTTGGTTTCTTTTGGCGGGGCCGGCCATCCGGGCAATGCCAAAAGTAACCCGCTCGTCAGAGCGGAACCGAGCACATAAACAACTCGGTAATGCTGGCGGCCTCATGTCGGTACGGGCGGTGACGCCTAGTCGATGCCCTTGATTTTTCGCGGGCATGGCCCGCTCCCACAGATAATCACCAGCCACCCCAACGGGGCGAACGACCGCTTCCGCCATATTTCTGCCAGCCCTCTGCACGCCAAACATCGACGGGAAGAGCGCCCGTCATGTCAGAAACCCCAACGGCGCCCGAGCTGCATCGATACGGGCCAGTCGTAAGTCGATCTCGGGCGACAGATAGCTGAAAAAGAACGCCGCACCGTCGAGCTTCTCCTGATACCAGGGATCATTCGCCAGCAGCGCATTTGCCAGGCGTGCCGAACGCGCCCAGGCATGGGCCAGCAGCGCCCAGCCGAGCAGGTGCAGAAAATCGCTGGCAATCCGGTACGGGTATTCGACGTCGCCCTCGGTTTGCTTGAGGATGCCTTTCACCACGACACGCAACTTCGCGGATAGCGCACCTAGCGGGTCGGCATACTCGCCGCCCGCCGCCGCTTCCCGCTCGAACAGCGCCAGCAGCTCACCCAATGCCACGCCGCCATCGCCCAGCACCTTGCGCAGCAGCAGATCGTTGGCCTGAATCTCGTTGCTGCCCTCGTAGATCATCGCGATACGGCTGTCGCGCAGGGTTTGCTCGATGCCGTACTCGCCAATGTAGCCGTAGCCGCCAAACACCTGCAGCGCCTCGCTGGCCAGATGAAAACCCTGGTCGGTGAAGAACGCCTTGATCACTGGCGTCAGCAGCCCGGCCAGGCGAGTGGCCTGCTGGCGGGCTGGTTCGCTGTTGGCATGCTCGGCCTGATCGAGCAGGTGCGCGCCCCAGTAACCGACCACCCGCAGCCCTTGGCTGACAGTGCGCAGGCGCAGCAGCGCCAGACGCATGGCCGGGTGGTAATGGATAGGGTCGGCAGGCGCCGCGGCAACGCCTTCCGGTCGGCCTGGCGCACGCATCTGCCGGCGCTCCCTGGCGTAATCCAGGGCATTCTGCCAGGCCGCCTCGGCATGCCCGAGGCCCTGCAAACCAACGTGCAGGCGCGCCGAGTTCATCATCACGAACAGCGCCGCGAGGCCACGATTCGGCTTGCCGATCAGCCAACCTTGAGCACCCTCGAAACTCAGCGAGCAGGTGGCGCTGCCCTTGATGCCCATCTTGTGTTCGATGCCGTCGCAGCGTACGGCGTTACGGGTGCCGTCATCCAACCGCTTGGGCACCAGAAACAGCGAGATGCCGCGGGTGCCCGCTGGCGCATCCGGCAGGCGCGCGAGCACCAGGTGCAGGATGTCTGCGGTGAGATCGTGCTCGCCGCCGGAGATGAACAGCTTGCTGCCCGAGAGGCGATAACTGCCGTCATCCTGGGATTCGGCGCGACAGCGCAGCAGGCCCACATCGCTGCCGGCCTGAGGTTCGGTGAGGCACATGGTCGGCAAAATTTCACCGCTGACGATGGCGGGCAGGTAGCGCTCCTTGAGCGATTGCGGTGCGTGGGCATGCAGACACAGGTAGGCACCGTGGGCGATACCGGTGTACATCGCCCAGCCGTGGTTGCTGGCGTAGAGCATTTCCTGCAACGCCGCATCCAGCAACTGCGGCAAGCCCTGGCCGCCGTGCTCGGGCGCGCAGGCCAGCGCCGGCCAGCCGCCTTCCACATAGGCTCGGTAAGCGGCAGCAAAGCCCTCGGGCGTGCTGACTTCGCCTTCTCGCCAGCTACAGCCTTGTCGATCTCCGCTGGCATTCAGTGGCGCCAGCACTGCGGAACTGAAGCGCGCAGCCTCTTCCAGTACCTGCAAGGCCAGCGGCAGGTCGAGGTCAATGAACGCCGGCAGCTCAGCCCAGGCAACAGGCGCCTGCAACCAGTGCTCGAGGACGAAACGCATATCGCGCAGCGGCGCTTGGTACTGCCACATGGTCAACCTCCCTGTAGGGCACCTCTAAAAACTACCTGCGTTGCCATCGCAGCGTTAAAACAGGCTCAAAATGCTCATTTACAGCTCGTAAACTGCGCTTTTTCGCCTGCTTTTGCCTTGCGCTGGCTGCCTCGCCTACGTTTTAGAGGTGCCCTGTAGACCAAACCTCAGGCCTGGTAGCCCGGATTCTCGATCAGCATCGCCATGCCCTGCCCGCCACCGATGCAGGCAGCGGCGATGCCGTAACGTAGATTGGCATCGCGCAGCTGCCGCGCCAGGGTCATTACCAGGCGCAGGCCGGTAGCGGCCAGGGGATGACCGAGAGCGATGGAACCGCCGCGTTGATTCAAGCGCGCAGGGTCCAGCTCCAGTGTCTGGCTGACTGCCAGCACCTGGGCGCCCTGGGCCTCGTTGATTTCCAGCAGGCCGATGTCGTCCAGCCCCAGGCCACTGCGCTGCAGCAACAACTGAATGGCCGGCACCGGGCCGATGCCCATGATCTCCGGCGCCACGCCGATCACACTGGCAGTGCGCAGCAGCGCCAGGGGTGGGCGGGTGCAGTCGCAGGCGCGGCCAACCAACGCCGCCGCCGCGCCATCGACCACCGCGCAGCTGTTGCCGGCGGTTTGCACGCCGCCAAGGTGAATGGCGTTCAGGCGCGCCAACGCCTCGGCATCGGTGGGTCGTGGATGACTGTCCTGCGCCAGCTCGACTACCCGCCTGGGCAGCTGGATACCGCGCGCCTGATAGCCGTCCAGTTCGAAGCGCTCGTTGCCGACCGCGACGATCTCCTCGCCCAGCCAGCCGCTATCGCGAGCCTGCAATGCACGTTGATGGCTGCCCAAGGCGTAGGCATCCACCTGTGCGCGGCTGATACCGTATTCACGAGCCAGGCGCTCGGCGGTGGCGATCATATCCACGCCCGGCGCCGGGTCCTGCAGCGCTTCCCAGAGAAAATCCTTGAAACCGACCGGCGCGCCGAGGCGAAAGCCCGCACGATGCTCGTAACTGGCAATCGGGTTGCGCGACATCGACTCGCTGCCCACGCACAGCGCCAGTTGCCCGCCAGACTGCAGGTGCAAGGCCCCTTGGCGCAGCAACTCCAGGCCGGTACCGCAGATACGCTGTACCGCCAGCGCCGGCACCTGCTGCGGCACGCCGCTGTACAGGCCGATATGCCGCGGCAGCATATAAGCATCGAAGCTGGCCTGGGCCATGGAGCCGGCCAGCACGCTGTCCACTGCAGCCGGGTCGAGAGCGGCGCGGGCCAGCACGGCGCGGGCGACCTTGATGCCCAGGTCGATGGGCGATACCTGGGCCAGCGGCCCGTTCAGGTCACTCCAGGGCGTACGCAGCGCCTCAATGATCGCCACATCCTCGAATGCACTGAACTGGCCGCTGCTCACGGCCGAGACTCGGCGCGCAGGATCGACTCGTCACGGCCGCGGTACAGCGCTTCGACCTGCTCGGCGCGCCATTGCAGCACGGCACGCTGGTTGATCGAGCCCTTGTCGGTGATCTCGCCACGGTCGATGGACGGCGCCTGGCTCATCAGGGCGATCCATTCCAGGCGCGTGGCGTTGCCGGTGGCTTCTCGATTGAGGCGTTGCAACCAATCGGCGAACCAGCCACGAACTGGCGCGCTGGCCAAGACTTCGCTGTCACTGGCACCCGCTGCAAGCCTGGCCAGCTGCCGGCATTCGTGCAGGCGCGGGAATACCAAGAGCCCCAGGCATTCTCGATCCGGCGCGGCGACCACCACGTCCTGCACGTAGGGCGAGCCTTCGAGCACGGCGCGATTGCGCAGCGGGCCGACGCTGACGAACACCCCGGACGACAGCTTGAAGTCCTCGGCGATGCGCCCATCGAACATCAAGCCCAGTTGCGGGTCGGTCGGGTCGGCCAGCTTGAGCGCGTCACCGGAGCAGTAGAAACCGTCCTCGTCGAACACCTCGGCGGTCTGCTGCTGTGCCCGCCAGTAGCCCGGCATGATGTGCGGCCCGCGAAAGCGCCCTTCCAGCTTGCCGTCGACCGGCACCAGGCGTACTTCGCAACCCGGCGCCGGCAGGCCCACGTAGCCGGCCATGGACAGCGGCCCGGTGGTGAAGGTGCAGGACGGCGACGCCTCGGTCATGCCCAGCCCGGCCATCATGCGGATGCGCTCGCCGCAATGCTGCTCGGCGATGCGATCGAGGCGATCCCAGATACTTTGCGACAGCCCGGCAGCGGCGAAGAAGAACAGCTTGATGCGCGCGAAGAAGCGCTCGCGCAGCACCACATCCTGCTCCAGGGCGTTGACCAGCTCTTCCCAGCCCTTGGGCACGGTCAGGTAGGCGGTCGGCGAGATCTCGCGCAGGTTGCGCAGGGTTTCGGCCATGCCCTGGGGCGTCGGCTTGCCGTCGTCGAGATAGAAGGTGCCGCCGTTGTACAGCACGATGCCCAGGTTGTGGCTGCCACCAAAGGTGTGGTTCCACGGCAGCCAGTCGACCAGCACCGGCGGCTCTTCACCGAACACAGGGAAGGTCTGCAGCAGCATCTGCTGGTTGGCGCAGAGCATGCGCTGGGTGGTGACCACCGCCTTGGGCAGCTTGGTCGAGCCGGAGGTGAACAGGAACTTGGCGATGGTATCGGGGCCGGTGGCGGCGAAGGCCGCTTGCGCCTCTGCACCACCGGGCTCGGCCAGCAGGCTGGCGAAATCGATGTTAGGTCGGCCCGCCACCTCACCGCGCACGGTGATCACCGGCACATCGGCGGCCATCACCGCGTCGATGGCGCGCTGGTAGGGCGCGGCGTTATCGACGAACAGCAGGCCCGGCTGCAGCAAGTCGCAGACATGGCGCAGCTTGGCGTGGTCCTGGGAGAGCAGCGAATAGGCTGGCGAAACCGGGCAATAGGGAATGCCGGCATACATGGCGCCGAGGGCCATCTGCAGGTGCTGCAGGCCATTACCGGAAAGAATCGCCAGCGGCCGCTCGGCACTCAGGCCAAAGCCCAGCAGACGCTGGGCAATGGCCCGCACCGCGTCGAGCATCCCCGCATAACTGGTGTGCTGCCACTCGCCGTTCTCACCGCGCACGGCCAGAAAGGTCTGCTGCCCACGCACTTCGGCCCAGTGCACCAGGCGGTCGAGCAAGCGCTCGGGCAAGGGTGCCAGCGGTTCCAGCGAGCGCATGTGCAAAACGCCCTGACGTTCGCTGACCTCCACGGCCGGGCGGCCGATGGACACCTGGCGATAACGCGATCCGGTATCGGAGTTCACTTTGCTTCTCCACGCGGGCGACTGGATCGCCCCTGTTGTTCTTGTCGTCACGCAGCACCGCACCGCCTCTGGATCGAGGCAGCCGGCACACGCAGGAATGTCGCAAACGCTTGGCTAGATCGGGTAATGCCGCGGGCCGTTCTGCAGGGTCACCCAGCGCAACTGGGTGAACTGCTCGATGGCCGACTTGCCACCAAAGCTGCCGTAACCACTGGCCTTGACGCCGCCGAAGGGCATCTGCGCCTCGTCGTGCACGGTCGGCCCGTTGATATGACAGATGCCCGACTCGACGCGCTGCGCCAGGGCCAGCGCGCGGGTGGTATCGCGACTGAAGATCGCCGACGACAGGCCGAATTCGGAGTCGTTGGCCAGGCGCAGCAGCTCCTCGTCACCGTCACCGCGCAGCACCACCGCCACCGGCCCGAAGGACTCCTCGGCGTACAGGCGCATGGCCGGGGTGACGTTGTCGAGCAGGGTCGCCTGCATGATGCTGCCCTCGACCTGGCCACCCGTAACCAGACGTGCGCCCTTGCCGACGGCGTCATCGACCAACGCCTTGATGCGCTCGCCGGCCGACACGTCGACCAGCGAGCCGAGCACCGACTCGCTGCTGGCCGGGTTACCGGCGCGCAGGGTGGCGACCTTCGCGGCCAGCTTGGCGACGAAAGCATCGGCGACCTTGTTGTCGACCACCAGACGCTCGGTGGACATGCAGATCTGCCCCTGGTTGAAATAGGCACCGAACGCTGCGGCCTCGACGGCGGCGTCCAGATCGGCATCATCGAGCACCAGCAACGGCGCCTTGCCACCGAGTTCCAGCAGCGCCGGCTTGAGATGCCGCGCCGACAGTTCGCCAACGATGCGCCCGACCTTGGTCGAGCCGGTGAAGTTGATCCGTCGGACTGCCGGGTTGGCGATCAGCCGCTCGACGATCACCGCCGCATCGGCGGGCGCGTTACTGATCACGTTGACCACGCCGTCACCCAGGCCGGCATCCTGCAGCACCTGGCCGATCAGCCGATGGACCGCCGGGCTGAGCTCGGAGGCCTTGAGCACCACGGTATTGCCACAGGCCAGCGGCATGGCGATGGCGCGGGTGGCGAGAATCACCGGCGCGTTCCATGGCGCGATACCCAGCACCACACCACAAGGTTGACGCAGCGCCATGGCAAAACTGCCGGGCACGTCGGAAGGAATCACCTCGCCATGGATCTGGGTGGTCAGCGACGCCGCCTCGCGCAGCATGTTGCTGGCCAGGTGGACGTTGAAACCGTACCAGTTGGCCATCGCCCCGGTTTCCCCGGCAGCGGCGACGAACTCACCCGCGCGCGCCTGCATCTGCTCGGCAGCCTTGAGCAGGCGTGTACGCCGCTCGTTGGGCGCCAGCGCAGCCCAGGCCGGGAACGCGGCCTGGGCTGCGGCGACGGCGGCATCGGCATCTTCCAGGGTGGCGGCGGCGACCCGGGAGACCACTTCACCGGTTACCGGGTTGTGGCGTTCGAAGGTTCGTCCATCACGGGCGGGGCACGACTGGCCACCGATCAGCAGGGGCACGTCCAGCATGATGATTCCTCATTGTTGTCTTTGTAGGAAACGCTCGCGGCGCCCTGGCGGCCACCGCGCAACACAAGGCCGGGCGATCAGCGCTTGTAGGCCTGCAGACCGGGCTTGATGGTCTTGTCGTCGAGGAACTGCTTCATGCCCTGCTCGCGGCCACCCTCTTCATCCAGCAGACGCGACTGGTCGAGCTTGGCGTACAGGTAATCCTCGTTCTGCTCCCAGGTCAGCTCGCGGCAACGCTTGAAGCCATGCTTGGCGGCGCGCAGCACCACTGGGTTCTTGTCCAGCAGATTGCGCGCCAGCTCAATGGTGGTTTCACGCAGTTGCGCCAGCGGCACGCTTTCGTTGACCAGGCCCATCTCGGCGGCTTTCTTACCGTCGAAGGTCTTGCCGGTCATGATGTAGTACAGCGACTGGCGGTGGCCCACGGTGTCGGCCATGGCCTTGCTGACCAGGTTGCCCGGCGGGATGCCCCAGTTGATTTCCGAGAGACCGAAGGTCGCCTCGTCGGCGCAGATCGCCAGGTCACAGGCCACCAGCGGGCTGAAACCACCACCGAAGCACCAGCCATTGACCATGGCGATGGTCGGCTTGGCGTACATGCGCAGCAGCTTCCACTGCCACTGGGAGGCTTCGCGGCGGATCTTCTCCTGGAGAATTTCCGGGCCGGCGTCCACTTCGCGGAAGTATTCCTTGAGGTCCATGCCTGCCGTCCAGGACTCACCAGCGCCGGTCAGTACCAGTACCCGGGCCTCGGCATCCTGCTCCAGCACCTCGAGAACATCGACCATCTCGCGATTGAGGGTCGGGCTCATGGCGTTGCGTTTTTCAGGACGGTTGAGAGTGACCCAGGCGATGCCTTCTTCGACATCGACCTTAACGGTTTGCCAGCGGGCTTCGTACTTGCTCATGGGGGTGTGCTCTTGTTTTGGTTGTCGATGAACAGAAGCTAATCCTGAAAAATAGTTATGTCAATTAACTATTAATCAAAATCACCATCTGTGCCGAATTCGGACACTGGCTGGCAGAACGCCCGGCCC
The DNA here is from genome assembly GCF_003253735.1 of Pseudomonas sp. URMO17WK12:I2. Taxonomy (GTDB): domain Bacteria; phylum Pseudomonadota; class Gammaproteobacteria; order Pseudomonadales; family Pseudomonadaceae; genus Aquipseudomonas. The sequence continues at coordinate 195,826 of NZ_QKYW01000009.1, forward strand.
GGGCGCCTGAAGAAACCTCGAACAGTTCTCAGCGACGCTTCGCTATAGCCAAAGGCTTACACGACGGCGCGCCGGTTCGCTCTGGTGACACCCCGGCCCGCGCCGTAATCTATGCCCATACCTGCAGTACAGGACGTGCTCAGGGTCATGGATGACGTGACCATAGCTAGGATGGCAGCCGACAGGATGTTGGCATTGGTCAGTAAAAGCCCGCTTCGGCGGGTTTTTTATTGCCTGTGGAAAAGTGCGGCAGGGTACCCCGGTGCATGTTGCAGGCTGACGCGACGGCCTGCTGTTTGCCAGACGCGTCAGCATGCTTGTCGGTTCAGGGTCGCTAACCGGATGGAGTCGAGGCTGGCGGTGCCTCGACAGCCCGCCGGCGGCTCATGCCGAGCACCACCAGCGCAGCGATCACCAAGCCAGGCGACGCCGCCAGCAGCACACCGGTGGTGCCGGCACCCGCGGCGAGAATCTGCCCGGCTGCCAGCGGGCCGGATACCGAGCCCAGGCGCCCCACGGCCACGGCAGCCCCCACGCCAGTGGCGCGCACAGAGGTCGGATAGGCCGGCGGTGCCAATGCATAGAGCACCAACTGAGCGGCGATGATGAACAAGCCAGCCGCAAAACCGGCAATCGCCATGGCCAGCATGCCCGAGGCGAACCCGAGGCCGGCCAACGAGGCCAGCACACCACCATAGGCGAACAGCACTACCCCGGTGCGCCCGCGACGATCCAGCAGCAGCCCGCCAAGCAGCGAGCCGATGGCGCCGCCGATGTTGAACAGCATCTGAATGGTGCCGGCCTGGGGCTTGCTGAAACCCTGCTCGAGGAGCAGCGACGGCAGCCAGTTGAGCAGCATGTACATCACCGTGAGGGTGAAGAAATAGCTGACCCACAGCGCCAGCGTGGCGCCCGCACGACCGCCACCGAACAACGCCTGCACGGTGGACTCGCGCACCGGCGCAGCCCCCTGGTGCTGCTCGCGGAAGTCCCGCGATTCGGGCAGCGCGAAGATCAGCAGCGGCGCGACCAACAAGGGCGCCACGCCACCGACGATGAACACCGTCTGCCAGCTTTCGCCACCGAGCATGCCCACCACTGCCGCGATGGCGCCGCCCAGCGGCACCCCGCAATACATGATGCTGATGGCCGTGCCGCGGCGGCGCTCCTCGACTGCCTCGGCGCACAGGGCGATCAGGTTCGGCAAGGCGGCACCGAGACCCAGGCCGGTCATCAGGCGTGCCAACAGCAGGCCATTGACGCTGGATACATAGGCCGTCCACAGGGAAAAGATACCGAACAGAATCACCGCGCCGATCAGCACCCGCTTGCGGCCGATGCGGTCGGCCAGCCAGCCGCCGAAGAACGCCCCGGGCAACAGGCCGATGATGCTGGCGCTGAACATCCAGCCCATCATTTTCGGATCCAGCTCGAACGCCTGGCGAATCCCCGCGGCGGCGATGCCCGCCGATTGCAGATCCAGGCCTTCGATAAGCGCGACGATGAAACACAGCGTGACGGTCAGCGTCGAACGACGCGATGACGTATCCATGGGGAACCCTCGATTTTATTGTTGTTGTGGTCGCTCGCGGTGCACCGGAAGGGACAGCCCGCGAAGCCTGAAAAAAGATTAACAAAGATAATGGATAACGAAAGTAATTCGGTTCGACCAATGAATCTGGCACTAATCGAATGGCATCAATCACTTACCTGAGGATCTTTATTAATCCTCAAAATAATTAATAATTTTAACGTTCGATTATCGAACAAAGCACATTGACCACCTGCCATTGCCTTTCCATTCTCGCCCCACTGCAACGCTGATAGCGCTGCATCCACCGCCCCCATCGGCGGGGCGAAGAACAACAATAAAAGGACAATGACATGCACAACCATCGGGCGCTCGACTCCATTTTCTTTCGCCGCAGCTCATTGGCCGGCCTGCTGTTGGCTCCCGGCCTGCTGGCCGGCCATGCCCTGGCCGACGGCTTCGTCGAAGACAGCAGCGCCAAGCTGACCATCCGCAACTACTACATGGATCGCGACTACAAGGACGATGGCGCCAAGTCGGCGGCCCGCGAATGGGCCCAGGCCTTCATCCTCAAGATGGAATCGGGCTACACGCCGGGTGATGTCGGCTTCGGCCTCGACGTCACCGGCCTGCTGGGCGTCAAGCTGGACTCCTCACCCGGGCGCAGCGGCACCGAACTGCTGCCGGTTTCCGCCAGCAGCGGGCGGGCCGCCGACGAATATTCGCGCCTGGCGCCGACCGCCAAGATCCGCGCCGGCAAGAGCGTGCTCAAGGTCGGCGATGTTTCGCCGTTCCTGCCCTCCATCGTCGCCAGCCCGGCGCGGCTGCTACCGCAGAGTTTCCGCGGCGCCTACCTGCAGTCCATGGACATCGAGGATCTGACCCTGAATGCGGGTTATCTCGATCGCATCAATCGCCGCGACTCCAGCAACTACCAGGCGATGACGGTGGCCTCGCCGAACCGACGCTTCAACCCGGCGGCGGAAAGCTCCCACGCGGCCTTCTTCGGTGGCGACTATCAGCTCAGCAAGGGCCTGAAGCTGCGCGCCTACCACACCACGGTCGCCGATCTGTACCGCCAGGAATACTTCGGCCTGCTGCACGAGTTGCCGGTCGGCCCCGGCGTGCTGAGCACCGACCTGCGCGCCTTCATCAGCAACGAGGATGGCAGCGCCAAGGCCGGCAAGGTGGATAACCGCAACCTCGCCGCGCAGTTCGCCTACGCCCTCGACGGCCATCGTTTCACCCTGGGCTACATGCACCAGAGCGGCGACACGGCCAAACCCTACATTTCCGGCACCGAGTCGATGGTGATCAGCGAAATGGCCATGAGCTCGGACTTCCTCAACCCCAAGGAGCGCACCTGGCAGGCGATCTACGATTACGACTTCGCCGCTGCCGGCGTGCCCGGCCTGAAGACGCGCCTGCGTTACCTGCGTGGCGACAACATCGAGCTGCCGACCCTGGGCGGCGCCGACCTCAAGGAGCGTGAACTGCAGATGGAGATCGGCTACGTGATCCAGAGCGGCACGTTCAAGGGCGTCGGGCTGAAGGCCCGGCATTCGATCTACCGCAATGACTTCGCCGCCGGCGCAGCCTTCCGCGACGAGAACCAGACCCGCCTGCACATCGACTACACCCTGGCGCTCTGGTGAACGAGCGGGCGCGAGGCACCCGCCTCGCGCCCTTGTCGGTTCAGGCCTGAGCCGGCGTCATCTGCTGCGGCTTCTGCGCCGGCAGCAAGGTCAACAACAGCACCGCTGCGGCGACGAACACCAGGGCGAACCAGGTATACAGCTGCAGCGGCTGCCAGCCGTCATCGAGCATCAAACCGGCCACGGTCGGCGACAGAATCGCCCCGCCACGCCCGATACCAATCGCCCAGCCCACCCCGGTAGCCCGCACCGACGCGCCGTAGATCAGCGGCGACAGCGCATACAGCCCGGCGACGCAGCCATTGGAGAACAGCCCGATCAGCAGGCCCATACCCAGTGCCGCGCTGAACGAGGAGCCGAGACTGGTGAACACCACCAGCAGCACGGCGGTGATCAGCATGAAGCAGGCCAGCACCCGCGCCAGGGAAAACCGCGCTGACAACAAGCCCAGCAAGGTCGCGCCGAAGATGCCGCCGATGCTCAGCAGCACTCCACCGGTGACGCCCTGCTGCACCGACAGGCCGGACTGGGTGAGCAGCTTCGGCGTCCAGCTCATGATGAAGTAGAAGCCGAACATCACCAGGAAGAACAGCACCCAGATCAGCAGCGTGCTGCGCCGTTGCTCGGCATCGAACAGCCGCGCGAAGGCGCCACTGTTGGCGTGGCCACCGGCCGGCAAGGCCGGCAGCGTGGCCAGGCTCGGCCGATCCAGCTTGGCGGCCAGGCGGTTGACCCGCTCCAGCGCCTTGGCCGGCTGCCTGGAGAGCAGGAAGTCAAGGGACTCGGGCAACCATAGCAGCACCGGCACGATGGCGGCGAAGGTCATCAGCCCGCCGGCGAAGAACACCGAGCGCCAGCCCCAGTGCGACAGCAACCAAACGGCCAACAGGCCGCCGAAGGTGGCGCCCAGGGCATAGCCGGTGGATTGCAGGCTGACCGCCAGGCCGCGCCAGCGCTTGCTGGCGTATTCGCTGGCGATCACGTTGCTGCTGGCCAGAATGCCGCCGATACCCAGCCCGGTCAGGCCGCGCAACAGCGCCAGCTGGGTGGGCGTCTGGCTGAGTGCCGAGAGCAGCATGCCGCTACCGGAAATCACCAGGCACAGCAGGATCAACGGGCGCCGGCCGATGCGGTCGGCCCAGGGTGCGATGAACAGCGACCCGGCCGCCATGCCGAGCAGCCCGGCACTGAGCAACATGCCCAGTTGCGCGCCGCCCAACGACCAGTCGGCGGCCACCGACGAGGCGGTGAAGGCCATCACCAGCACATCGAAGCCGTCGATCATGTTGAGCACGACGCAAACGGCGATGGCGACCCATTGAAAGCCGCGCATCGGCCCCTGGTCGACGACGTGTCGGAGATCGCTCATCGCGCACCTCCCACGGCAGTGAACGGGTAAAGGCGAGGCATGCCGCAGTCGGCAGCCGAAAGCGGGAAACAGGGTTTCATCGGCGCAGATCCTTGATTGTTTTTATGGGAACAGCTGGTGCCAAGCTTGCAGAAATGGATCCAATATTCAATCCATGCAGGTGTCGCGGAACGCCCTGCCAAGCCTCCCGATCCGGACCGCCGTGCTGAATGCCTGAGCCCGCTTGAACTGACGCCGACAAATATAATGTTCGCTGATCGGACAGTTTATTTTATTAACTATTTCCCGCCCAGGCATTGACATTAGCCTGATTAAAAACCAACCATTGGATCCAATAACACCAACAAGAACCGAGGTCGTCATGTACCCGAAAAATGCCTGGTATGTAGCCTGCACACCCGACGAGATCGCCGAAAAGCCTCTGGGCCGGCAGATCTGCGGGGAAAAGATCGTCTTCTATCGCGGCGCCGAGGGGCAGGTGGTAGCCCTTGAGGACTTCTGCCCACACCGCGGCGCGCCGCTGTCGCTCGGTTATGTCGAGAACGGCAACCTGATCTGTGGCTACCACGGCCTGGAGATGGGCTGCGAAGGCAAGACCATGGCCATGCCGGGTCAGCGCGTGCGTGGCTTCCCGGGCATCCGCGCCTTCGCGGCGGTGGAGCGCTATGGCTTCATCTGGGTATGGACCGGCGATCAGGCGCTGGCCGACCCCGCCACCATCCACCACCTGGAGTGGGCGGAAAACCCCGAATGGGCCTACGGCGGCGGTCTGTTTCATATCAACTGCGATTACCGCCTGATGATCGACAACCTGATGGACCTGACCCACGAGACCTACGTGCATGCCTCGAGCATCGGCCAGAAGGAAATCGACGAAGCGCCGCCGGTCACCAAGGTCGAAGGCGACGAGGTGATCACCAGCCGGCATATGGAAAACATCATGGCCCCGCCCTTCTGGCGCATGGCGCTACGCGGCAACGGCCTGGCCGACGACGTGCCGGTGGATCGCTGGCAGATCTGCCGCTTCAACCCGCCCAGCCACGTGATGATCGAAGTCGGCGTGGCCCACGCCGGCCATGGCGGCTACGAAGCGCCGGCCGATGCCAAGGCGGCGAGCATCGTGGTCGACTTCATCACCCCGGAAAGCGAGACCTCGATCTGGTACTTCTGGGGCATGGCGCGCAGCTTCAAGCCCGAGGACCAGGCGCTGACCGACAGCATCCGTGAAGGCCAAGGCAAGATTTTCAGCGAAGACCTGGAGATGCTCGAACGCCAGCAGCGCAACCTGCTCTGGCAGCCCGAACGCCAGTTGCTCAAGCTCAATATCGACGCTGGCGGCGTGCAGTCACGCCGGATCATCGACCGCCTGCTGGCTGAAGAGCAGGCCCTCGCCGCCCAGAAAATCGACGTCCGCCAGGTCGGCTGACCCTTGCCCGCTACGCGCCGCCCAAGTGGTGGCGCGCGCCAGTCTTTACGAGAGCGCCACCATGATCGACGTCATCGTCAAATCCATCGAGCAGCAGGCCCAGGACATTCTCGGCTTCGAGCTGGCCCGCGAAGATGGCGAACCGCTGCCCGCCTTCAGCGCCGGTGCCCATATCGACGTGCACCTGCCGGACGGGCTGACCCGCCAATACTCGCTTTGCAATCACCCCGAGGAGCGGCACCGCTACCAGATCGCCGTGCTGCGCAACGCCGACTCGCGCGGCGGCTCCATCGCCATGCACGGCTTGCAGCAGGGCGTCAGGCTGCGCATCAGCGAGCCGCGCAACCTGTTCCCCCTGCAGCACGACGCCAAGCGCCACCTGTTGATGGCCGGCGGCATTGGTATCACGCCGATCCTGTGCATGGCCGAGCGCCTGAGCCACATCGGTGGCGACTTCACCCTGCACTACTTTGCCCGCTCGGCGCAGCAGGCGGCGTTCGTCGAGCGCTTGCGCCAGTCGCCGTTCGCCGACCGCGTGCACCTGCACTTCGATGACGGCGAGCCAGGCAAGCGCCCGGACACCGCCGCGCTGATCGGCCCGGCGGCCCCGCACACCCACCTCTACGTGTGCGGCCCGGGCGGCTTCATGGAACACGTGCTGGGCAGCGCCCGCGACCTGGGCTGGGCGAACGAGAACCTGCACCGCGAATACTTCAGCGCCGAGGCCGACGACCAGCCGAAAACCGGCTTCGAGATTCAGCTGGCCAGCAGCGGCGAGGTGCTGCAGGTACCGGACGGCATCAGCGTGGTGGAAGTGCTGCGCGACATCGGCGTGGAAATTCCGGTCTCCTGCGAGCAAGGCATCTGCGGTACCTGCCTGACCCGCGTGCTGGAGGGCGAACCGGACCACCGCGACCTGTTTCTCACCGAAGACGAACAGGCCGCCAATGATCAATTCACGCCCTGCTGTTCACGGGCGAAAAGTGCGCGGCTGGTGCTGGATATCTGAATACACCCGGATAACTGTGGGAGCGCGCCATGCACGCGAAAAATCGCGGGCATGGACTGGGCGTCCCCGCCCGCTCCCACGGGCTTTGTTTCCATCAAAAGGGATTGAGTGACTTAAACGCCGCTCTTTACAGCTGCCCCGGCCGTCTTCAGATGTCAGATGCGAAAGACATCGCGCGGCTTACGCAAATAATGTGGGAGCGCGCCATGCGCGCGAAAAATATCGGGCATGGCGCGCTCGCAAGTTACTCCCACAGATCATCCCCCACCCAAGATCGATTCAGCTGCAGAGCTCACGCGCCATGACAAAGGTGCGCTCATCACCGTCGACGACTTCACGCACCACGGCATAACCAAGCGTGCTATAGAACGGCACCGCCGTCAGCGAGGCGGGAACCCGCAACTGCTGCATCCCGCCGGCACGGGCAATGCCTTCGACATGCCTCATCAGCGCCTTGCCAACGCCGTGCCCCTGCCTCTCGGGCAGCACGAACACCGACCTGACCACATCGCCCGCCAGGCTCGCGGTGCCGACCACGCGTGCGCCGTCAAGCGCCACGAACACCTGCCGTGAGGCCATCAGCCCACGCACGCCAGCGGCGTCGAAGTTGGCCGCCACCCGATCAATCACTGCAGGTGGGTAATCCTGCGCATTGCTGAGCCGCAGGGTCTGCACGATAAGCTGGCTGATCGCCTCGGCATCGCTGTCGAGTGCGCGACGAATCTGCGCCTCAGCCATCGCGCAATACGGTCATCGCCGCCTCGCCCGACTCCCCCATCTGGGCCGTTCGCGCATAGCGCAGGGTGGCGTTGGCGTGCTCGCGCATGATGCCTTCGGCGCGGGCGCCCTGGCCGTTGATCAGCGCGTCGTAGACAGCGTGATGCTGCATGTGGGCGAAGCTGAAGCGCCGGTACTCGCGGGGCATGTCGTTACCATCCACGGCGAGGGAGCTGACCGAGGCGAATGGCAGGTGATCGTTGCGCGACAGCGCCACGGCAATGGCACTGTTGCCGCTGGCCTCGATGATCGCCTGGTGAAAGCGCTTGTTGAGGTCGTGGTAGATCTCCAGCTCCTCCATCACCACATGGCCCTTGTCGAACAGCCGATCGCCTTCCACCAGGCAGGCATGCAGCCGGCTGCGGATCGCATCGGATAGCCCGCGCTCGGCGGCCTGGCGCGCGGCCAGCCCCTCCAGCACGCCACGAACCTCGACCGCGCCAGCGATATCCTCGTCGGTCACCGCCCGTACCGTGTAGCCACGGCCAGGCGCCTTGCACAGCAGGCCTTCCTGCTCGAGGGTGCGAAAGGCGATGCGGATCGGCGTACGTGAGACCTGCAGCCGCTCGGCCGTAGGGATCTCGGCGATACGCTCGCCGGCCGCCAGCTCGCCCGAAGCGATCATCTGCCGCAACGCTGCCAGTACCCGCTGTCCGGATTTGTACATCATGTCCTCGTCGCCTTGCTGAAGCGCCCAATCATACCGCTGGCCAGCGGCGCAGCGCCCAACCGGCAAGCCCTGCGGACACCACCTCGAAGAGAATTGCCCACAGGTTGAAGGTCTGCTGCGCGCCGCCATCGAGCCACAGGCCGGCGATGCGCCCCAGCGCCAGGCTGCTGTAGAGCACCAGCAGCAGCGTCAGGGCCTGGCGGGTCAGCTCATGCCGCGATAGAGCCAGGCCAAGAAACACCGCCAGGCCGAGCTGCAGCGCGCCGTAAAAGGCGCGTACATCGGTCACCGCGGCGGACTCCATCAGCAGCATGCCGCTGACTGCGCCCATTTCCTGCGGCCGCAGAAAATAGGCGATGCCGAAACCGGCGAGCAGCAGCAGTTGCACGACGAGATAGATACGGGCGTAGAGCATGGCGCAGTCCTCCTGGCTCATGGGCAGAGCATAGGCCAGTCAGCGCTGCTGCCGAAAGGCACTGGGCGTCTGGCCGGTCAGGCGTTTGAAGAACCGCGAGAAATACGCCGGTTCGGAAAACTGCAGCGCATCGGCGATCTGGCTGAGGGTCATCGACGAATACACCAGCAGGCGCTTGGCCTCCAGCAACTGGCGCTGATGCACCAGCGCCTGGGCGCTCTGCCCGGCGTAGCGGCGGGTCATGGTGTTGAGGTGGGCGGTGGTGATGCCCAGACGCCGGGCGTACTCCTCGACCGACAGTTGCTCGCGAAAATGCTGCTCCACCAGGCGATTGAACGCGGCCAGATGCTGCTCGCCGCGCACCGGCCGGTCGGCGGCCTGGCGCACCAGCACCTGGCGGCCCAGCCACACGGCAAGCACGCCGACCAGCGACTGCAACAGCAGGTTGCGGGCCGGTGCGCTTTGCCCGTACTCGCGGTCGATGGCATCGAACAGGGTATCCAGATAGCCCTGGTCATCGCCCACCGGGTACAGCGCCGGTGCGCTGAACACCGGGTGCTGGGCACCGAGATGGGCTTCCAGTTGCGCCACCAGCGGCGCCGCCAGGGTCAGCACGTAGCCGTCCACGTCATCGGAAAACTGGAAGCCGTGCACGCACAAGGGCGGCAGCACCTGCAGCGCCGCGTCGTCGATGCGCGACTGCACGCCCTCCACCTCGATCAACGCACAGCCGCTGCGCAGATACAGCAGCTGCAACAGATCCGGGTGGCGATGGGGCTCGATCACCCAGTCGTGCAGGCGACTGCGCTTGGGAATCGACTCGCAATGCAGCAAGTCGGGCGTCGGCCACTCCAGGGCATCGCCATACAACTTGAATACCGGTACGCCGACCTGCTGCTGACTCATGACGACTCCCAAAAAAGTGGCCGATAGGCGAACGGAGTTTATGAAAGTCCAAGTAAACGACGTGAATTTGCCTTATCCGCCAGCCCAGGCCAATCAAAAATACAAGCACAAAGGTCCAAACAACAATATCGAGGACACCATGAAGACCTCCGTCGCCATCATCGGGGCCGGCCCCTCCGGCCTGCTGCTCGGTCAACTGCTGCACAACGCCGGCATCGACACCGTGATTCTCGAACGCCAGAGCCCCGACTACGTGCTCGGCCGCATCCGTGCCGGCGTATTGGAGCAAGGCATGGTCGACCTGCTGCGCGAGGCGGGCGTCGGTGCGCGCATGGATCGCGAAGGGCTGGTGCACGATGGCTTCGAGCTGGCCTTCGACGGCCGCCGCGAGCGGATCGACCTCAAGGGCCTGACCGGCGGCAAGACGGTGATGATCTACGGCCAGACCGAAGTCACCCGCGACCTGATGGAGGCCCGCGCAGCGAGTGGCGGCGTGACCCACTACGAGGTCAGCGATGTACAGCTGCACGACCTCAAGGATGGCGCGCCTTACGTCACCTACCAGAAAGATGGCCGGGCACACCGCCTGGATTGCGATTACGTCGCCGGTTGCGATGGCTACCACGGCGTGTCCCGGCAATCGATCCCCGCCGACACCCTCAAGGTATTCGAGCGCGTCTACCCCTTCGGTTGGCTCGGCGTGCTGGCCGACACCCCGCCGGTGGCCGAGGAGCTGATCTACGCCAGCCACCCGCGCGGCTTCGCCCTGTGCAGCATGCGCTCGCCGACGCGCACCCGCTATTACGTGCAGGTCGGCCTCGACGAGCAGGTGCAGGACTGGTCCGACGAGCGCTTCTGGGATGAGCTGAAATCGCGCCTGCCAGCCGACACGGCGGCCAATCTGGTCACCGGGCCATCCATCGAGAAAAGCATCGCGCCGCTGCGCAGCTTCGTGGTCGAGCCCATGCAGTACGGCAAGCTGTTCCTGCTCGGCGACGCCGCCCATATCGTGCCACCCACCGGCGCCAAGGGCCTCAACCTGGCGGCCAGCGACGTCAGTACCCTGTACCGCATCCTGCTCAAGGTGTACGGCGAAGGCCGCACCGAGCTACTGGAGCGCTACTCGGCGATCTGCCTGCGGCGGATCTGGAAGGCCGAGCGCTTCTCCTGGTGGATGACCGGCCTGCTGCACAACTTCCCGGATACCGATGCCTTCACCGCGCGCATGCGCCAGACCGAGCTGGACTACTTCGTGGGCTCCGAGGCGGGCCGCACCAGCATCGCCGAGAACTACGTGGGGCTGCCCTACGAGCCCATCGAATAGGCAGATAACCCCTTGAGGGCGCTATGCTCGCGAAATCTTCCAGGAGGATTTACATCATGCGCCCACTGCTTCTTGTCGCCGGCCTGTTGGCCGGCCTCGCCCAGGCTGCCGAGCCACTGGCCATCGATGTGCACCGTGATGCCAACTGCGGCTGCTGCAAAGGCTGGATCAGCCACCTGCAGGCCAACGGTTTTCAGGTCAACGACCATGTCGAGACCGACATGCACGCGGTCAAGCAGCGCCTCGGCGTGCCCGAGCGCCTGGGTTCCTGTCACACCGCGGTGATCGACGGCAAATTCGTCGAAGGCCATGTGCCGGCCGCCGATATCCTCAAACTGCGCGAACGACCCGACTTGCTCGGCATCGCCGCCCCCGGCATGCCCACCGGTTCGCCAGGCATGGAGCGCGGCAACATTCGCGATGCCTATCAGGTGATTGGATTGGACGCACAAGGTGGCGAAAGCGTGGTCAGTAGTTACCCGGGCAACTGATTCGCCCCCATTGAAAGGATATCGCCATGCGCTGGAAACGAGCTCGCCGTAGTGACAACGTGGTGGATGCCCGCGGCGGCGGCGGCGGTGGCGGCATGCGCTTTGGCGGCGGGCGCGGCCTGAGTCTCGGCGGCATCGCCATCGTCGTGGTGGTGGGTTTGCTGATGGGCCAGGATCCGCGGCAGATTCTCGGCCAACTGACCGGGCAATCAGGCGGCTACACGACGACCCAGGCGGATCGCCCCGCTGCCAACGACGAGCAGTCGGAGTTCGTGCGTGCGGTACTCGGCGACACCGAAGACACCTGGCGCGCGATCTTCCAGACCAACAGTCGCCAGTACCAGGACCCGAAACTGGTGCTGTTCGACGGCGGAGTGAATTCCGCCTGCGGCTTCGCCAGCTCGGCGGTCGGCCCCTTCTACTGCCCGGGCGATCGGCAGGTCTATCTGGACCTGAGCTTCTTTCGTGACCTGGAACAGCGCTATGGCGCGGCCGGCGATTTCGCCCAGGCCTATGTGATCGCCCATGAGGTCGGCCACCATGTGCAGACGCTGCTGGGCGTTTCCGCCAAGGTCGATGCAGCGCGCCAGCGCGGCGAGAACCTGGAGGGCGCCAACGGCCTGCTGGTGCGCCAGGAACTGCAGGCCGACTGCCTGGCCGGCATCTGGGCGCACCACGCCCAGCAGCGCCTCGACTGGCTCGAACCCGGTGACCTGGAAGAAGCCCTGAACGCTGCCAATGCCATCGGCGATGATCGCCTGCAGCAACAGGCGCGCGGCCACGTGGTGCCGGACTCCTTCACCCACGGCACCTCGGCGCAGCGCGTGCACTGGTTCACCACCGGGTTCGACACCGGCAAGGTGAGCGCCTGCGACACCTTTTCCAGCGCACGGCTGTAAGCCGCCAGCCCTGACGTTGCAGGATCAACGTCAGGGCTGGCGCGCTGTACGCAAAAGCGCTCGGGCGGGCATACTTCACTCTTTTAATGGCTGGGCACTGTTCACATGCGCATTCTCGTTACCGGCGGCGCCGGCTTTATCGGCTCAGCTTTGATCCGTTACCTGATCAACGACACCGATCATGAGGTGCTCAACCTCGACAAGCTGACCTACGCCGGCAACCTGGAGTCGCTGCGCGAAGTCGAGAACGACCCGCGCTATCGCTTCCTGCAGGCCGATATCGGCGACCAGCCTGCGGTAAGCGAGGCGCTGCACAGCTTCCAGCCCGATGCCATCATGCACCTGGCGGCCGAGTCCCATGTCGACCGCTCCATCGATGGCCCGGCGGCATTCATCCAGACCAACATCGTCGGCACCTACGCGCTGCTCGAGGCCACCCGCGCCTACTGGTCGAAGCTGGACGAGCCACGTCGTCAGGCGTTTCGCTTCCACCATATTTCCACCGACGAGGTGTATGGCGACCTGCACGGCGTCGACGACCTGTTCACCGAGACCACGCCCTACGCACCCAGCTCACCCTACTCGGCCAGCAAGGCCGCCTCGGACCACCTGGTACGCGCCTGGCAACGCACCTACGGCCTGCCGGTGCTGCTGACCAACTGTTCGAACAACTACGGCCCGTATCACTTCCCGGAGAAGCTGATCCCGCTGGTTATCCTCAACGCCCTGGATGGCAAGGCGCTGCCGGTGTACGGCAACGGCCAGCAGGTACGCGACTGGCTGTTCGTCGAGGACCACGCCCGCGCCCTGCTGCAGGTGGTGACCCGCGGCGCGGTCGGCGAGACCTACAATATCGGCGGCCACAACGAGCAGAAGAACCTCGACGTGGTGCACGCCATCTGCGACCTGCTCGACGAGCTGCAACCGCGTGCGGCGGGCTCCTATCGCGAGCAGGTAACCTTTGTCACCGACCGCCCCGGCCACGACCTGCGCTACGCCATCGACGCCAGCAAGATCGAGCGCGAGCTGGGCTGGACGCCGGCGGAAACCTTCCCCAGCGGCCTGCGCAAGACCGTGCGCTGGTACCTGGACAACCTCGACTGGTGCCGCCGCGTACAGGACGGCAGCTATCAGCGCGAACGGCTCGGCGCCCCCAGGGAGCAACAAGCATGAAAGGCATCATTCTCGCCGGCGGCTCCGGCACCCGCCTGCACCCGATCACCCTGGGCCTGTCCAAGCAGCTTCTGCCGATCTACGACAAGCCGATGATCTACTACCCGCTGTCGGTGCTGATGCTCGCCGGCATCCGCGAGATCCTGGTGATTTCCACGCCCCACGATCTGCCGCAGTTCAAGAAGCTACTCGGTGATGGCAGCCAGTTCGGCCTGCAACTGAGCTACGCCGAACAGCCGGAGCCGGACGGCCTGGCCCGCGCCTTCATCATTGGTGAAGAATTCATCGGCGATGATTCGGTGTGCCTGATCCTCGGTGACAACATCTTCCACGGCCAGCACTTCACCGAAAAACTGCTGCGCGCGGCCGCCGCGGACAAGGGCGCCACGGTATTCGGTTACTGGGTTCGCGACCCCGAGCGCTTTGGCGTGGTGGAGTTCGATGCCCAGGGCCAGGCGATTTCCATCGAGGAAAAACCGACGCAGCCGCGCTCCAGCTATGCCGTCACCGGTTTGTACTTCTACGACAACGACGTGATCGAGATCGCCAAGGCGGTCAAGCCTTCCAAGCGCGGCGAGCTGGAAATCACCGACGTCAACAATGCCTACCTGCAGCGCGGTGACCTGCGCGTGGAGCGCTTCGGCCGCGGCTTCGCCTGGCTCGACACCGGCACCCACGACAGCCTGCTGGAAGCCTCGCAGTACGTACAAACCATCGAACACCGCCAGGGACTGAAAGTCGCCTGCCTGGAAGAGATCGCCTACGGGCAGGGCTGGATCGACCGCCAATGCCTGCTGCGCCAGGCCCAGGCGTTCGGCAAGACCGGTTATGGCCAGTACCTGTTCAGCCTGGCCGAGGAGCACTGATGCACATCATTCAAACCGCCATCCCCGACGTCTTGATACTCGAACCGAAGGTGTTCGGTGACGAGCGTGGCTTCTTTTTCGAAAGCTTCAACGCCCGCGCCTTCAGCGAAGCCACCGGCCTCAATCCGAACTTCGTCCAGGACAACCACTCGCGCTCGCAACGCGGCGTGCTGCGCGGCCTGCACTATCAGGTGCAGCAGGCCCAGGGCAAGCTGGTGCGGGTCACCGCCGGCGAGGTGTATGACGTCGCCGTGGATCTGCGCCGCCAGTCACCGACCTTTGGCCAGTGGGTGGGCACGCACCTGAGCGCCGACAACAAGCGGCAGATGTGGGTGCCGGAGGGCTTTGCCCATGGCTTCGTGGTGCTCAGCGAATTCGCCGAATTCCTCTACAAGACCACCGACTACTACGCGCCGGCCCATGAGCGCTGCATCCGCTGGGACGACCCCAAGCTGGCCATCGACTGGCAGCTGCAAGAAGAGCCCAGGCTATCGGCCAAGGATCAGCAGGGCCTGAGCTTCGACGAGGCCGAGGTCTTTCCATGAGGATTCTTCTGCTTGGCCAGCATGGTCAGGTCAGCCGTGAGTTGCAGTTGTTGTTCAGCAGCAGCCATGAGTTGATCGTGCTCGGTCGCGAACAGCTCGATCTTGCCGACACCGAGCGCCTGCGCGAAGCCATTCGCCGACTGCAGCCGGAGCTGATCATCAATGCCGCCGCGCACACCGCGGTCGATGCCGCCGAGAGCGAGCCGGAGGCCGCCTTCGCGATCAACGCCATAGCCCCCGGCGTAATCGCCGAAGAAGCCGCGGCGCTCGATGTGCCGCTGATCCACTACTCCACCGACTACGTGTTCGACGGCAGCAAGCCGACCGCTTATGACGAAGACGACGTTCCCAACCCGCTAGGCGTCTACGGGCGCAGCAAGCTGGCCGGTGAACAGGCGATCACCGCGGTGGGCGGCAAGCACCTGATCCTGCGCACCAGCTGGGTGTACTCGCTGCACGGGCGCAACTTCCTGCTGACCATGCAGCGCCTGCTGCAGGAACGCAAGCAGCTCAGCGTGGTGGCCGACCAGATCGGCGCGCCGACCTGGGCCGGCAGCATCGCCGCCGCGACCGGGCAGTTGATCGAACGCTGGCAGACCGCACAAACCGCCGCCTGGGGCGTCTATCACTTCACCGCCCGAGGCGAGACCTCCTGGTTCGGCTTTACCGAAGCCATCGCCACCCAGCTGCTGGCGCAAGGCAAGCCCGTTGCACAGCTAACCGCCATCGCCACCCGCGAATACCCGACGCCCGCCCAGCGCCCACTCAACTCGAGGCTCGACTGTACGCGCCTGGAACGTGACTGGGGCGTGCGCCTGCCGGACTGGCACGTCGGCCTGCTGCAGTGCCTGAACAGCCCACGCTGAACCCAGCCCGCCCGGGTTGAGCGCAGCGACCCGACTGTCGCAGCGCCCGCCGCGGGCTACCGGGCCGAAAGCTAATGCGGTCATAATGCCCCGGTCTTTCCGGCGCCGACTTCATGAACTCGATCCCCAACAGCATTCCCAAACGCCCTCGCTGGCGCAGCCTGGCCCTGCTGGCCTTGTTGCTGGCGCCGCTGCTGTGGCCCCTGCATTACGTCGCCGAACGCTATTACCGCACCGAGCTGACCGAACAGAACCGCCAGACCCTCGACCTGTATGTCGCCAACCTGCTGGGTACCCTGCGCCGCTATGAAGTGCTGCCGCCGATTCTCGGTGACCTGCCTGGCCTGCGCACCGTGCTGGCCACGCCCGGCGACGAAACGGCGCAGGCGGCGGCCAACCAGCTGCTCAAGCGCGTACGCCAGCAGACCGGTGCCGACGTCATCTACCTGATGAACCCCCAGGGCGAAACCCTGGCCGCCTCCAACTGGGATCAGCAGGACACCTTCGTGCGTGGCAACTTCGCCTTCCGGCCGTATTTCCAGGAAGCCCTGGCCGGCCGCCTGGGGCGCTTCTTCGGCCTCGGCACCACCTCCGGCAAGCGCGGCTACTACTTCGCCTCGGCGGTTTACGACGGTAACCAGAAGATCGGCGTGATGGTCATCAAGGTCGACCTGGACCACACCGAAAGCCTGTGGGGCAACACCCCGGAACAGCTACTGGTGACCGATGGCAACGGCGTGGTGATCCTCACCTCACGCCCGGACTGGCGGTTTCACGCCAGCCGCCCGCTGGACAAGGCCGAGCGCGCCTCCATCGCCGCCATCCAGCCGTACCCGACCCAGGCACCGCCGCCCCTGCAGCTCGATACGGACGTCTGGCTGACCCAGAGCCGGGTACTCGACGAAACCGGCTGGAGCGTCAGCATTCTCGCCCCGCGGGTGGTGCTCGACCGCTCGGTACGCACCGTGGTGGCCATCGGCGGTGGTGCGTTGCTGGTGCTGATTCTGCTGCTCGGCCTGCTGATGCAGCGCCGCCGCCATTACCTCGACCGCATCGCCCTGAGCACCCGCGCACGCCAGGAGCTGGAGCAGCGCGTGCAGGAGCGCACCCAGGATCTGGAACGCCTCAACAGCCGTCTCAAGCAGGAGGTGCTGGAGCGTGAACAGGCCCAGCAGGAGCTGGTACAGGCCCAGGACGAACTGGTTCAGGCCAGCAAGCTCACCGCCCTGGGCACCATGAGTGCAAGCATCAGCCATGAGCTCAATCAGCCCCTGGCGGCCATCCGCAGCTACGCGGAAAACGCCGGCGTGCTGCTCGACCACCAGCGCACCGAAGACGCCCGCGGCAACCTCAAGCTGATCAGCCAGCTCACCGAACGCATGGCCTCGATCATCGCCCACCTGCGCGCCTTCGCCCGCCGCGATCGTCATGCACCGGAAAGCGTCGCCCTGCAGCCAGCCATCGACGATGCCCTGGCGCTGCTGGCCAAGCGCCGGCGAGCCATGGACGTCGAGTTGATTCGCGACCTACCCGACGCCACGCTGTGGGTGCAAGCGGGCGAAACGCGCCTGCGCCAGGTGCTCAGCAACCTGCTGGCCAACGCCCTGGATGCCTTGGGCGAACGCCCGCAACCGCGGCGTATCTGGATCAGCACCGAATTGCAGGACAACCTGCTCGAGCTGCACCTGCGCGACAACGGCCCCGGTTTCTCGGAAAGCGCCCTGGCCCACGCCCGCGAGCCGTTCTTCACCACCAAGACCAGCGCCCAGGGCCTCGGCCTGGGCCTGGCGATCTGTGACACCCTGATGCGCGCCCTGGGTGGCGAGTTGCTGTTCAGCAACCACCCCCAAGGCGGCGCGCACCTGATCCTGCGCCTGCGCACCGCCGACAACGGCGTGAACATCCAGCCGCCCGAGGACTTCACCGTATGAGCACCATCGACGCCAACACTCAGGTTCTGCTGATCGACGACGACCCGCATCTGCGCCAGGCCCTCAGCCAGACTCTGGATCTGGCCGGCCTCAAGGTCGCCACCCTAGCCGATGCCAAGGGCCTGGCCGAACGCATCGAGCGCGACTGGCCGGGCGTGGTGGTCAGCGATATCCGCATGCCCGGCGTCGATGGCCTGGAGCTGCTCAAGCAGCTGCACGAACAGGATCCGGACCTGCCGGTATTGTTGATCACCGGCCACGGCGACGTGCCCCTGGCGGTGCAGGCCATGCGTGCCGGTGCTTACGACTTCCTGGAAAAGCCTTTCGCCAGCGAGGACCTGCTGGAAAGCGTGCGCCGCGCCCTGGCCCTGCGTCGCCTGGTGCTGGACAACCGCAGCCTGCGCCTGGCCCTGGCCGACCGTCAGCAACTGTCCGGCCGCCTGGTCGGTCATTCGCCGGCCATCCAGCGCCTGCGCGAGCAGATCGGCTCCCTGGCCGGGATCAGCACCGACGTGCTGATCCTTGGCGAAACCGGCGCCGGCAAGGAAGTCGTGGCCCGTGCGTTGCACGACCTGTCGAGCCGCCGCGACGGGCCGTTCGTGGCGATCAACGCCGGCGCCCTGGCTGAATCCGTGGTGGAAAGCGAGCTATTCGGCCATGAGCCTGGTGCCTTTACCGGTGCGCAGAAGCGCCGCATCGGCAAGTTCGAGTTCGCCAATGGCGGCACCCTGTTTCTCGACGAGATCGAGAGCATGACCCTGGACGTACAGGTCAAGCTGCTGCGCCTGCTGCAGGAGCGGGTGGTCGAGCGCCTTGGCGGCAACCAGCTGATCCCGCTGGATATCCGCGTGATCGCCGCCACCAAGGAAGATCTGCGCACCGCCGCCGACCAGGGCCGCTTTCGCGCTGACCTGTATTACCGCCTCAACGTCGCGCCGTTGCGTATTCCGCCCTTGCGCGAACGTGGCGAGGACATCCTGGTGCTGTTCCAGCACTTCGCCAACACCGCCAGCACCCGCCACGGTCTGTCGCAGCGCGAGCTGCAACCGGGGCAGCGCGCCATGCTGCTGCGCCACCCCTGGCCCGGCAACGTGCGCGAGCTGCAGAACGCCGGCGAGCGCTTTGCCCTTGGGCTGGACCTCGGCCTGGAGTTGTCCCCTGAAAGCCCGCTGCACAATGCCCCCCTGTCCGGCAGCCTTAGCGAACAGGTCGAGGCCTTCGAGCGCGCCCTGATCGCGGCCGAGCTGACCCGTAATCACAACTCCCTGCGCAGCCTGGCCGAAGCCCTGGGGGTGCCGCGCAAGACCCTGCACGACAAACTGCGCAAGCACGGGCTGAACTTCGCCGACGCTGGCGGAAGCTCGCCAGACGACATCGAGTAAATAAGCGGATTCCTGCCGACTCCGGCAGCCGCTTTCAGCGTCCGCCCGCAACGCCGCCCGCCGCAAGGGCTGGCCGGCGCTTTCGGGAAAATCGACCATCCCATACAGAATGGGGCTTTGCGCCGCACGCAAAGCTGCCATGCCAATTCCTCACACAGCCTGGCACAACGCTTGCTCTGCTGCTCATCAGCGAAAAACAAGTACAAGTCCAGGCCCAATCGCTGCCAACCGATCCTGCCGCTCAAGTGGCAATCCTCGACTTGCTCTTGTTCGCTCGTTTTGCGCCTCGGCGCCCAGCACGATATCCAACAACAAGAGGAAGCATCGCATGTTCAAATTCACTGCCAAGGCACTGGCTTGCGCCCTGTCGCTGAGCATCGCCGGCATGGCCCAGGCCGCCGAGTCTACGCCGACCGCGCCGATTACCATCAAGTTCGCCCACGTGGTGGCCGAGCACACCCCCAAAGGCCAAGGCGCACTGCTGTTCAAGAAGCTCGTCGACGAGCGCATGGACGGCAAGGTGACCGTGCAGGTCTACCCGAACTCCTCGCTGTTCGGCGATGGCAAGGAAATGGAAGCGCTGCTGCTCGGTGACGTACAGATCATCGCGCCGTCGCTGGCCAAGTTCGAGCACTACACCAAGCAGATCCAGATCTTCGACCTGCCCTTCCTGTTCGATGACATCAACGCCGTCGACCGCTTCCAGCAAAGCCCTGAAGGCAAGGCCCTGCTGACCAGCATGGAAAGCAAAGGCATCACCGGCCTGGGTTACTGGCACAACGGCATGAAGCAGCTGTCGGCCAACAAGAAACTGGTCGAGCCGAAAGATGCCCGCGGCCTGAAATTCCGCGTACAGGCTTCCGCCGTACTCGACGAGCAGTTCAAGGCCCTGCGCGCCGCGCCGCGCAAGATGAGCTTCGCCGAGGTCTACCAAGGCCTGCAGACCGGCGTTGTAAACGGTGCCGAGAACCCCTACTCGAACATCTACAGCCAGAAGATGCACGAAGTGCAGAAGTTCATCACCGAGACCGACCACGGCGTGCTGGACTACATGGTGATCACCAACACCAAGTTCTGGGAAGGCCTGCCGGAAGACATCCGCAGCGAACTGACCGCGATCCTTGCCGAAGTCACCGTCGAGGTGAACAAGCAGGCCGAAGCGCTGAACCAGAAAGACAAGCAGCGCATCCTCGATGCCGGCACCACCGAGATCATCACCCTGACGCCCGAGCAACGTGAAGAGTGGCGCGAAGCCATGCGCCCGGTGTGGAAGAAGTTCGAAGGTGAAATCGGTGCCGACCTGATCAAGGCTGCCGAAGCTTCCAACCAGGCCAACTAAGGCCGCCCGGCTCCGTACACCGGAGCTGTCCGGCGGCGGCTCGCTAGTTGAGCCGTCGCCCGCTTTACCGATATCGACACCTGCTGGCTGCAGCCCCGCTGCCGAGCCCCGGGTGCCGCTGTCTCTCATGTCGCCTCGCGACCGCTCTCATACACGGAGATAACCCATGCACGCTGTCGCTCGTGTCTGGAACCAAGCCGAAGAGGTGATGGTGGCATTCCTGCTTGCAGGCATGACCCTGGTCACCTTCTCGTACGTGGTGTTCAACAACCTCTACGGTGTTTTCTACGCGCTGGGTGATGCCCTGCCGTTCGCCAACGATGCGATGTTCGCCATCGGTGACAGCATCCTCTATATCGCCCAGGAAATGACCTGGAGCGTGGCCCTGACCAAGGCCATGTTCGGCTGGCTGATCTTCGTCGGCCTGGCCTGGGGCGTGCGCATCGGCGCGCACATCGGCGTCGACCTCTTGGTGCGCATGTTCCAGCCCGCCCTGCAGAAGGCCGTGGCGATTGTCGCCCTGCTCATCTGCCTCGGTTACTGCGCGCTGATGGCCTACTCCAGCGAGCAGTGGGTCGCCCTGCTGTTCACGCTCGGCACCGGCGCCGAGGACCTGGACCGCTTTGGCGTGCAGCAATGGCACATCGTGATGATCGTGCCGATCGGCTTCTCTCTGATGTTCCTGCGTTTCGCCCAGGTGTTGGTGCGGGTGATTCAGGACAAGCAGATTGGTTTTGGTGGTCACGGCGAAGTCGAAGACGCCATCAAACTCGCCGAAGAGACGGAGGCTAAACGATGACCATCGCATTTCTGTTCGTCGCCCTGTTCGTGCTGATGTTCATCGGCATTCCGGTGGCGATTTCCCTGGGTTTGTCCGGGGCCATGACCATCCTGTTCTTCAGCAACGACTCGGTGCGTTCGCTGGCGATCAAGCTGTTCGAGACCAGCGAGCACTACACGCTGCTGGCCATCCCGTTCTTCCTGCTCTCCGGCGCGTTCATGACCAGCGGCGGCGTGGCCCGCCGGCTGATCGACTTCGCCAACGCCTGCGTCGGCCACATCAAGGGTGGCCTGGCCATCGCCGCGATCCTGGCGTGCATGCTGTTCGCCGCGCTGAGCGGCTCGTCACCAGCCACCGTGGCGGCGGTCGGCTCGATC
>NZ_QKYW01000010.1:0-174639 GCF_003253735.1 Pseudomonas sp. URMO17WK12:I2
TCGCTGGGTTGGGGCAGTTAATGAAGGCGCTGGCAGCGCGTGCCACGCGCTACCGAAATCGTCTAGAAGGCCGCACCGGTACTCTCTGGGAAAGTCGCTACAAGTCCAGCGTTGTTGAGTCAGACACCTACCTGCTTGCCTGCTGTCGCTATATCGAGCTGAACCCGGTTCGAGCCCGTATCGCTGCTGAGGCGGGTGATTATCCCTGGTCTAGCTATCGGATGCGGGTAATGCATCAGGCTGACAGCGATTGGCTGGACATGGATCCTTGCTTCGTCGCACTTGGGGATACGCCTGAAAAGCGTCGCATCCGCTACACAGATTCATCCGCCAAGCCGTTCCATCAAGCGAAATTGATTTGATTCGTGCAGCACTGCAAAGGGGAAGACTAACCGGCAGGGCTCGTTTCGTGGATGAAATAGAAAGAATCCAAGGGCTGCGGGTTGAACTACGAGGTCGGGGCAGACCGAGGCGTAATCCCGGAAAATAAATCTGTCCCCTTTTTGCTGTCCCCTTTTTGCTTGAAGCTGGGCGTTACCCAACAAGCGATCCACGCGCTTGATCGAATGCTTGGTGTAAGCCTCCCCGGGCATGGCCCTGCCTAGATCGGTCAGGGTCAGGCGATGCCCATGCAACAAGGCGCTGACGCAACTCATCAGCGCGGTCAGTCGCTTGGCGTGAACAGTGGGGAGTGCTTGGGAAAATGCCTTGTGTAAGAATCGTACTGCCTGCATGAGTCTCGGGGGTTGGTTTGTTTGGCGACTACCAAACTGCCCGACTCATGCAGGCACCTTCAAGCTATCCGATTGATCTGCATTGATATTTTGTGGGGATTCCTCAGAATCTGTCCCCTTTCTGGTCCCCTTTTTGGATCAAGTATTGCGGGTCTCACCTTTGGTTCGTAATTGACTGATGGGGCGTACCAGAATGAAAAAAATAGAAGGAATTCTAGAGCAGCATCGGCACTGGCTGTCGCAGTCGAATGGGGTGGTGGCTCAAGAGCTTGAGTGCCTTGAAGAGGATCTTGCCTGTGACTCCCTGGAGGGGTTGGGCAATGTGTCTGATTCATTGGGGATACTTGCAGTTTGTCACGGCATTCAGGGAGAGGTTTCTATTTTTGCCGATGATATTTCTGGCTGGGAGCAAGTATCCCGCGCGATGATTTACCGCTATTGGGTGCTAATGCTCAGAGCTAAGACCTTTTCTAATACGAACTTTCTTCAAGGGATTAGAAACGCCCCGAATCTGACTAATCAGATGAGCAATGCAGGTTGCTTACTTGCAGGCTTCATTGCTGCGGATAGGCATGATCTAGCAGAGTCGGTCGCCGATGTGCTTGTCGGGATGTTAACTATTGAGGGAGCTGTTGATCCCGGCTATCTCAAAGAGCGTCGATTCGAACCTTTCATGCTGTGGCTCTATTCTGTCTATTCGGGTGGGAGTGCACCTGCCCTGATTGAGTCTATGGATCTCGGCATTTACAAGAAAGTGATAGACAGTTGGGCAGATGAGCAAAGGCTTGCCGGTGTACTGGACGAGGTATGCAAATATCACTTAGCTAACTCCGAAGATAAGGGCGGGGCTTGGGATCCTGAGTTCAAAAACCCACCTTTTGATTTGCTGCCTTTGGAGGTTTTCGCAATTTTCAAGGTTCGCCAACAGTGCGGGTTGAAGTCACCTGCAGTGGCGAATCCCTTGTTATCTGTTGAAGTAGCTGCATTGGAGAATCTGGCTTTCAAGCCTGATGACGTTTCCGTAAGGGTTGAGACGGCCTATAGAAATTTCTTCAGCTAAAGTTCAGATATAACAATCGGGAACTGACCCTGATAAGCGATAGGGGACTGATCCTGAGGAATCAAAAGGAAAAAGGGGACAGATTCTGAGGAATCCCCACAAATCTACTCCTGCGCCCGAGCCACTGATGAACCTCGCCACCCAGCAATAGCTCGATCACGCCGGGCGTTGCGCAGCACGCTGAGTGATTGTCAGCAGCTTGATAACCGGCTTCTTATTCTCTACAAACGATGTCCGGTGGTTCCGAATAAGGCCAAGGAGGCCGTCATGCGTTTACTGCTACTTATCCCCCTGCTGTGCCTGACCGGCTGCGCCATCACCAATTCCCAGGAAGTGGCACCCGGTGAGTATCGGCTTACGGCTCACGGCAATATCTTCCAATCGAAAGAGACCTTGTTGAAGGCCATCGACAAGAAGGCAAGCAAGCTGTGTGGCGAGCGCGGCTACACCCTGGCGGGCGATGGAGCGCTGAGTACCGAGCCGGTGGTGTCTTACTACAACGGCCAGCAGATCAATGCATCGGCAGTTCTGCTGACCGAAACCGCCCGCTGTGGTGGATCCCCGCAGGCGCCTTCTGCTCCTCCAGCAGCAGGCAGCTAGGTATAACGCCGCGTCACCTGCTCTGTCCTGATTCCGGGCGCCGCTGCACAGAGCAGCGCAATGTCATGGGTGCTCCAGCACCCGACAGTAAAAGCGCCATTCCGCGTCCAGGGCATGGGCGAGGTTGCTGGCCTGGCGGAAGCCGTGGCGTTCGCCGGGATAGAAATGCGCCTCGGCCTCGATGCCATTGGCGGTCAGGGCGGCGAGCATGGCGCGGGTCTGCTCGGGAACCACCACGGTATCGAGTTCGCCCTGGAAGAAGATCACCGGTACCTCGATGCGCTCGGCGTGCAGCAGCGGGGTGCGCTGGCGATAGCGTTCGGCGTCGCGCTGCGGGTCGCCGATCAGCCAATCGAGGTAGTCGCCTTCGAACTTGTGGGTGGCGTGGGCCAGGGCCACTGGATCGCTGACGCCATACAGGCTGGCCCCGGCGCGGAACACGCTGCCACGTACCAGCGCGCAGAGGGTGGTATAGCCGCCTGCACTACCGCCGCGGATAAAGGCCCTGGCCGGGTCGATCAGCTCGCGTTCGGCCAGGTGCGCGACCACCGCGCAGGCGTCCTCGACGTCCACCGCGCCCCAGTTGTGCTGCAGTGCCTGGCGATAACCTCTGCCGTAGCCGGTGCTGCCGCGGTAATTGAGGTCGGCGACGGCGAAGCCGCGCTGGGTCCAGTACTGGATGCGCGGATCGAACACCGGGTGACAGGCCGAGGTCGGCCCACCGTGGATGAATACCAGCAGCGGCGGCAGGCTTTCGCCCTGCTGCGCGGGGTAGAAGAAGCCGTGGGCCTGGCCGTCGCCGCTGGCATAGTGCAGCGGCTGTGGCTGGCTGATCCGCTCGGGCGGCAGTGGCGAGCGGCCGCCGGCGAGCACCCTGACCTGGCCATCGTCACGACGGATCGCCAATACGGCGGACGGCGCCAGCGGGTTGGCGGCGATGACGTAGAGGTGATCGCGATCCACGGCCAGGCTGCGAAAGCGGCTGTAGGCGCTGGCGTAGTGCTGCAGGCTGCCATCCTCCAGGCGCATGCCCAGGCGGCTGTAGCCGTCCTCGAACCAGTTGGCCAGGTAGCTGCCCGGGCCAAGGGGTATCCAGCTGCAGGCGCCGAGCTGCCAGGGGGCACCGGCATGATCGGCTGCCGTGGCGGGCAGTGCTTGCCAGGCGCCTTCGTGCTCGCCCCAGGGTTGCCAGAAACCGTTGCGGTCGGACAGGCAGTACAGGCGGCCACTGGCGTCGAAGCCGGGCTGCTGCAGGGCCAGCTCCTCGCCCATGTCCCCCGCCACGCAGCGTACCTCGCCCCAGCTGCCGTCGGCTTGCTGGCGGGCGTGGTAGAGGCGCGTGGCGGTCCAGGGTTGGGCCGGTCGCTGCCACTGGATCCAGGCCAGCTGCCGGCCATCCTCGCTGAGCACCGGCGCGGCGTAAAAGTCGGCGCCTTCTGCGATCACGCTGCGGCTGCCGTCGCCCAGGCCGACGGCCACCAGGCGATGTTCGACCCGCTCGTCGGTGTGGCTCTCCTCGACCGCCAGCACCTGCTCACCGGCCTGCAGCAGATCGCCGTAGCGGCGCTCGCCCTGGGTCAGCGCGCGGGGCGTGCCGCCAGCCAGGGGCTGCAGGTAGAGCTGCTGGTCGGCGTCATTGACGAACACCAGGCTGTCGCGGCCCAGGCAGAAGGCGCCGCCACCGTATTCATAGACCCGGCTGCGCGCGGAAAAGCCGTCCGGGGTCAGGCATTGCGCATCCGCCCCGCGCCATAACCACAGGCGGCAGCTGCCGTCCGCGGGGTCGAAGGCATTCCACACCAGGCCGGCGGGGCCAGCCCGCAACTCGGCGAAGTCGCCGGCGGCGGCTACCGCCTCAGCGGCGCTCAGGGGCTCAACTCTTGGCGATGATGTGCGAGTTTCGTTCATTGCGGAAGGCCAGGTCGGTGATGGATTGGGTGGCGTGCTCGGCTTCTGCGCGGGCCGCGAGAATCACGCCGTGGCGGTCGGATTTGCTGCACACCGGGTCGGCATTGCTGGCATCGCCGGTGAGCATGAAGGCCTGGCAGCGGCAGCCGCCGAAGTCCTTTTCCTTTTCATCGCAGGAGCGGCACGGCTCGGGCATCCAGGCAAAGCCGCGAAAGCGGTTGAAGCCGAACGAGTCGTACCAGATGTGCTGCAGGCTGTGCTCGCGCACATTGGGAAAGGCGATGGGCAGCTGCCGCGCGCCATGGCAGGGCAGGGCGGTGCCGTCCGGGGTAACGGTCAGGAAAATACTGCCCCAGCCATTCATGCAGGCCTTGGGGCGCTCCTCGTAGTAGTCCGGAGTCACGAAGATCAGCTTGCACGGGTTGCCTTCGGCCTTGAGTCGCTCCCGGTAGTCGTTGGTGACGCGTTCGGCCCGCTGCAGCTGCTCGCGGGTGGGCAGCAGGCCTGCGCGGTTGAGCTGCGCCCAGCCATAGAATTGGCAGGTGGCCAGTTCCACGAAGTCCGCCTCGAGGGCGAGGCACAGCTCGATGATGCGGTCGGTGCGGTCGATGTTGTGGCGATGGGTGACGAAGTTCAGCACCATCGGGTAGCCGTGGGCCTTGACCGCGCGGGCCATCTCCAGCTTCTGGGCGAAGGCTTTCTTCGAGCCGGCCAGCAGGTTGTTGACCTGCTCGTCGCTGGCCTGAAAGCTGATCTGGATATGATCCAGGCCGGCCTGTTTGAAGGCGGCGATCTTCTGCTCGGTCAGGCCGATGCCGGAGGTGATCAGGTTGGTGTAGTAGCCCAGTCGGCGCGCTTCGCCGATCAGCTCGGTGAGGTCCTGGCGTACCAGCGGCTCGCCACCGGAAAAGCCGATCTGCGCGGCGCCCATTTCCCGCGCCTCGGCCATTACCTTGAACCATTGAGCGGTGCTCAGTTCCTCGCCCTGCCTGGCGAAGTCCAGCGGGTTGGAACAGTAGGGGCACTGCAGCGGGCAGCGGTAGGTGAGTTCGGCCAGCAACCACAGGGGCAGGCCGACCGGCACCTCAGGCGAGGGTGATCCAGTGCTCGCCACGGGCGACCTCCATGAATTGCTCGATGTCGTCGCCGACTTCGGGCGCGTCGGGGAACTGCCGTTGCAGCTGCTCGATGATGGCCGCCACGCTGCGCTGGCCGTCGATCAGCGCGCCGATCAGGCCGGCGCTGTCGTTGAGCTTGATCATGCCCTCCGGGTACAGCAGCACATGGCCCTGCTGAGCCGGCTCGTACTGGAAGCGGTAGCCCGGGCGCCAACTGGGTATGCGGTTGCGGTCGAAGCTCATAGGGCGATCCCCTTGTGCCATACCCGTTCCGCGGTCACGGTGTGATAAGGCGGGCGGTTCAGCTCGTAGGCCATGCTCATGGCATCGAGCATGCTCCACAGGATATCCAGCTTGAACTGGAGGATTTCCAGCATGCGCTGCTGGCCGGCGCGGCTGGTGTAGTGGCGCAGGGTGATCTCCAGGCCGTGCTCGACATCGCGCCGGGCCTGGCCGAGGCGGGTGCGGAAGTACTGGTAGCCGGCCGGGTCGATCCACGGGTAATGCTGCGGCCAGCTGTCCAGGCGCGACTGGTGGATCTGCGGGGCGAACAGCTCGGTCAGCGAGCTGCTGGCGGCCTCCTGCCAACTGGCGCGGCGGGCGAAGTTGACGTAGGCGTCCACGGCGAAGCGCACGCCGGGCAACACCAGTTCCTGGGAACGCAGCTGGTCCGGGTCGAGGCCCACCGCCTGGCCCAGGCGCAGCCAGGCTTCGATGCCGCCGTCCTCGCCGGGGGCGCCGTCGTGGTCGAGCAGGCGCTGGATCCACTCGCGGCGCACCTCGCGATCCGGGCAGTTGGCCAGGATCGCGGCGTCCTTCATCGGGATGTTGACCTGGTAGTAGAAGCGGTTGGCCACCCAGCCCTGGATCTGTTCGCGGCTCGCACGGCCTTGGTACATCGCCACGTGGTAGGGGTGGTGGATGTGGTAGTAGGCGCCCTTGGCGCGTAGGGCCTGCTCGAATTCGCTGGGGGACATCGCTAGCGCGTCGCTCATGGGGGCTCCTTACAGCTCGATGCTCATGCCGTCGTAGGCGACTTCCACGCCGCGGCGCTGGACCTCGGCGCGTTCCGGCGATCGCTCGTCGAGGATCGGATTGGTGTTGTTGATGTGGATAAGCACCTTGCGCTGGCGCGCGAACCCGTCGAGCACTTCGAGCATGCCGCCCGGCCCGTTCTGCGCCAGGTGGCCCATCTCCCTGCCCGTGCGGGTGCCGACGCCACGGCGCTGCATTTCGTCGTCGTCCCACAGCGTGCCGTCGACCAGCAGGCAGTCGGCACTGTGCATCATGCGCAGCAGCTCGTCGTCGACCTGGCCCAGGCCGGGGGCGTAGAACAGCGTGCCGCCGGTGCGGGTGTCCTTGACCAGCAAGCCCAGGTTGTCGCCCGGGTGCGGGTCGAAGCGGTGCGGCGAGTAGGGTGGCGCGGCGCTGCGCAGGGCAAAGGGTGTGAAGCTGAGGTTGGGGCAGGCGTCGATGACGAAGCTGCCTTCGAGGGCGATGCGCTGCCACTGCAGGCCGCCGTTCCAGTGGCTGAGCATGGGGAACAGCGGGAAGCCGGTGCTCAGGTCCTGGTGGACCATGTCGGTGCACCACACCTGGTGCGGGCAGCCTTCGCGCAGGCTGAGCAGGCCGGTGGTGTGGTCGATCTGGCTGTCGAGCAGCACGATGGCATCGATGCCGGTATCGCGCAGCGCGCGGGCCGGCTGCAAAGGCGCGAAGGCCTGCAGCTGGGCGCGGATATCCGGCGAGGCGTTGCACAGGATCCAGTGCTCGCCGTCATCGGACAGGGCGATCGACGACTGGGTGCGCGCCGTGGCGCGCAGGGTGCCCTCGCGATAACCCTTGCAGTTGGCGCAGTTGCAGTTCCACTGGGGAAAGCCGCCACCGGCTGCGGAACCGAGAATCTGGATGTACATGGCCTCTCCATGTCCTGGAAACGATGACGCCCCGGCAGGCCGGGGCGTCGCATCACTGGAGTGCTTAGCGGTTGGCGAAGTACATGGTGACTTCGAAACCGATGCGCAGGTCAGTGTAAGCAGGCTTGGTCCACATGGCGTTGCTCCTTCCGGTTGGGTGCCGAGAAACGGGTCGGGGTATGCAGGCTGGCGCCGCCTGGCCTTGTTCCTGGCGGATCGGGTTGGCGGGCTCCGGCTCCTTATTGGGCGTCATCCGCCCCGGGAGGTTCCACCTGACGAAGGTTGCAGGATTTTGCCGGCAGGGGCGCGCGATGAGTTGCTGGCGACTCAGCTGGGCGGCATCCACGGCCAGCCGGCGGGCGGTGTCGCCTGGTTGGCCAGGCACAGCCAGCCGTAGTAGGCGTCGAGCAACTGGCCCAGCAGCGCATCCAGGTGATCCTGCTCGGTATCGAGGATGGCGCGGCGTAGCCGTGGCAAGGCAGGCTCGTCACCGGCCAGCCGGGTCTGCCAGGCCCACTCGGCCACCTCGACATTGCCCATGGCCGGCTCGTCGAACTGCTCGGCCAGTTGCTGGCGGGCCAGCGGGTCGAGGCGCACGCCCTCGCCGAGCAGCGTCAGCAGGTGGCGCAGCAGTTCGCCATGGCCGCTGTGCGGCGATTGCACGCCAAACAGCAGCCCGCCATAGCCGGCGACCTGGCGGAAGCCGCTGAATACCGCATAGCCGAGCTGCAGCTCGACGCGCAGCCGCTGATACACCGGCCCTTGCAGCAGGTGCCCGAGCAGGCGACCAGCGGCCTGCAGCTCGGGCGGCAGCGGGCAGAACAGCAGCAGCGCGGCTTGTTCGCCTGGCGCATCGACCGACAGCCAGTGCCGCTCTGCCGGGTAGGGCGCAGGGCACGGCTTGTGCGGCTGGCCAATGATGCCGTGCAGGGCGGCCCCGAGCGCGCCGTGGCGGGCCTCGTCGAAACCGACGGCCAGGCCCTGCCAGCGGGCCTGCTGCCAGAGCCCGTCGAGCAGGGGCTGGTCGAGGATGCAGGCCGGTTGCGGTGTCGCGACACTGGCCTGCAGGGCATCTGGTAGCGCGTCGAGCAAAGCGCGGATCGGCATCTGCGGGGGCCGTTCGCCGACCTCCCCGTGCCAATCTTCGGCAGCCGGGCGGCGCAGCCGCTGCAGGGCTTCGCCGGTGGCGCGGAGCACCGCGTCCGGGAGGCCGCAGACCTGCAGTTGCCAGTAAGCGCCAGCGGCGGTGAAGTTCAGTTGCACCGCGGCCTGTTCGGCACGTTCGCGCAAGCTGACCAGGGCTCGCTCGGCGATCACCTGGAAGCGCTGGCGCAGCGGCGAGCCGATATGCCAGCGTAGGTAGAGCGCCGCGAACTGCCGCGAGGCCGGCAGGCTGCGGTCGATGACCAGCCCCGCCGGCAGCGGCGCGCGTTGCTCGGCTGGCCTGGCCAGCAGCGGCTCGTCGGCGGGCAGCTGCCAGCTGCCAAGGTCGCGCCGCGGCAGGTCATCGAGCAGGGCGTCCAGAGCGGCCAGGGCCGATTGGCCGAGTGCTTGCAGGGGCTGCCCGGCGCTGTCGCGGCGCGCCAGTTGCAGGGCGCTGGCAGCCTGGGCGCAATGCCTTTGCCGGTCGCCAAAGGCGGCGTTGAGGCGTTGCAAATCCTGTTGGCGGATAAAGCCTAGCCAGCCCTCCAGCAAGTCCTTTACCTGGCTCGGGCTGGCCGCGGCAGTCAGTTGCAGTTCGATGTGCCAGAGCAGCTGGCCGGCGTGGGCATACAAGGGCTGGGCCGAGCAGGCCTGCAGCCAGCCGCGCCGCCGCAGCTCGGCCAGCCAGCCGCCCGGGCGGTTGTCACGCAGCAGGCCGAGCAGCAGCTCCAGCGCCTGCAGCGCGCCAGCCGGCAAAGCCTCGTGGGCAAACAGCAGGTCGCAATGTGGTGCGGGCGCCTGGCGCAAACGCAATGGGCCGTCGCGCAGCGGCGCAGGCGTTTCAGGGAGCAGGCGGGTTGCGTAGGTGAACAGTGCGGCGTGGCGGCAGGCCAGCTGCTCCAGTTCGTCCAGCGATTGTGGCCCGGTGAGGCTGAGGGTGATCTGCCCACCCTGGTAGAAGCGCTGGTGGTAGCCCCGCAAGGCCTGCTGGAAGGCGGGGGCCTGCAGCGGCAGGCTGTAGCGGTTGCCGGCCTGGAAGCCACCCAGCGGATGGCGTGGCGACACTGCCTGCAGCAGGGCGAAGCGCCGTTGCGCCTGGTGATCCCGTGACCAGGCGATGAACTCGGCGTGGATCACCTCACGCTCGCGTAGCTGGCGCTGCAGGTCCAGCTGCGGCTCAGCGAGCATGTCGCACAGCCGCAACAGCGCGCCATCCAGGCCAGCGGGCGGCACCTCGAAAAAGAAGTCGGTATGGCGCTCCGCGGTACTGGCATTGACCTCGCCACCCAGGCGCTGGACGTGGCGCATCAGGCCGTCCGCCAAGGGGAAGCGCTCGGTGCCGAGAAACAGCAGGTGCTCCAGGAAATGCGCCAGCCCGGGCCAGCGCGCCGGCGCATCATGGCTGCCGGCATGCACGCGCAGGGCCGCAGCGCTGCGCTTGAGGTGCGGCGCATGGCGCAGGTTCAGCTGCAGACCATTGTCGAGGGTTAGGTGGCGGGTGGTGCGCGGCATGGGATCTCCATCGTCCTGGCCGCCATCCTAGCAGGCTGCCGCCCGGTATCGGCGCGGCCATCGCCCGCCTGCACGATGTTGACGGTCACACCGCCGCTGCCGGAGAGCAAACATCCTCATGTCGAAAAGAGCAACGGGCCGCACCCCGTCGAGTGCGACCCGTGTCATTGGCGCTGATCAGCCTCGCATGATGCTGGGATTGTCCTTGGGCTTGAAGCGGTCACCGTCCGGCTCTTCGCCATGCCCCTCGACCAGATCCTTGGCATCGCCATTGATCAGGCTCCACCACTGGCGGGTGGTTTTGCCGCCTGTCTCGGTAAAGGCCTCGTACTGGTCAGGCTGGGCTTCCCAGGCGGGAATGTCTTCCGGGAAGTAATACTCGTACCACTCGTCATTGAGTTTCGGGTCGTCGTTGGATACGTAGCTGTACTCGACATGAGCCAGGTAGTTGAACTTGTCGCCCCAGTCGTTCTCCATCACCCCCAGTTCGCCGAGGTCGGTCAGGTAATCGCGCACTTCGTCGGCGGCCTTCTTCTGTTTGTCGTACTTGATCGCTGAGGCGATACCCAGGCCGATCACCGACAGCACGATCCCGACGCCGCCCAGCGCGGTGCCCACCGTACCGGCCACTGCGCCGGCACCCGCCCAGCCCGCGAACGCCGCGCCGGCGGCACCCGTCCACGCCAGGCCGGCAGTCAGGCTCAGTGCCGCCTGGGCTTTCTCGGTGTCGGTGGTGTTCTCGTCGAATTTGGCGATGGCATCGGCGCCCATGTACACGCCGAGCAAGCTGCCGCCCAGGTAGGCAGAATTGGCCACCAGTTTCAGGCCGGGGCCGAACAGCTTGAGCTTGTCCGCG
Source organism: Pseudomonas sp. URMO17WK12:I2 (assembly GCF_003253735.1). GTDB lineage: Bacteria > Pseudomonadota > Gammaproteobacteria > Pseudomonadales > Pseudomonadaceae > Aquipseudomonas. The sequence continues at coordinate 10,848 of NZ_QKYW01000010.1, forward strand.
GTACTCATGTTGGCGTAGGCGGTCCCCATCGACTTGGCCATCTTGTCGACGCTCTTCATGATCGCGCTCTGTTCGCCAGGCGGCATCTTGTTGAACGCGTCGAGGATCTGGTTGCCGCCAGGCGAGCGGATATTGGCATTGATGTCGCGGAACAGGTTGGAGGCGTTGGCCGGGTTCTTGATATTCAGGTTGGTTTCCGGCACCAATCGACCTTTCAGAACGTCGGACATGTTCTTGTCCAGGCCCAGCACCTGAGTCACGCCATTCTTGCCCAGCAGCTTGGCCAGCGGATCGCCGATCGCGCTGACCGCGGTTGGCGACGAGGACACCGCGAACAGCAGGTAGAACGCTGCGGTCATGCGCTCGGCGGGCGTCGCCGCGTCGTTGCCGCCCGCCTCGGTCAGGGTCATGGTCGCTGCGACCACGGAAACCAGGGCGCCAACGGTGCCGAACACGCCGTCGCTGGCCAGGCCCTTGATCATTTCGCCAACCTTGCCGCGTGCCTCCGGGGCGATCTTGTTCTTCTCCAGGGCGGCGTTGATTTTCTTGTCCAGGTCGCTGCCGTTGAGCTGGTCGATGGCTTTCAGCCAGCCTCGGTCGGTCGGCGACACTTCGACGGTGATGGTGGTCTTCAGCGAGTCCTTGACCATGGTCTTGATGGTGTCGACGGCGGACTTGGCATCCTTGAGTTTCTGCATCTCCTCTTTGCTGAGGTACTTGCCGCCATCCTTGGTCAGCTCGTCGAGCTTCTTGCCGTCCATGTAATCATCGAATGCCTTGGACAGCGTGCCGGCGGCCTCACCGAAGTACGAGCCAAGCACCGCTGCCTTGACGGTGGTCAGGACCACGTCGTCGACGGCGGTGTCCAGCGTGCTTTCATCGATACCCGCGGGGCCGGCTTCGATGATCTTGTTCAGCTCTTCCACCGTCGAGGTCATCGACAGTTCCTGCTTGATCTCCTGGGCCTTTTCGGGGTTGAGCATGGCCAGTGAGTTGAGGTCGCTGCTGTAGCGCATCAGCGCCCCATTCTCGGCAGCGGCATCGGCACGCTCGAGTTCGTCCTTGTAGGTGGGCGAGGTCATGGTCGAAACGATGCGGTCTTCAAGGCCTTTCTTGTCCTTGATCTCGCCAACCGCCTGCTTCATCAGCTTGTCGGTATCGGCGGCAATGCTTTCATCGCCCGCCAGTTTCTCGATCTCTTCCTGCAGCTTGTCCTCGTCGATCAGGCCGAGGAACTCCTCCTCCGTCATCGCCGCCGGGTCGTCGGCATAATTGGTGATGTTGTTGGTCTTGTCGTACCAGTAGGGCAGGAAACCGAAGCCGCCGGCCATGGAGTTCTGCGCCTGCATCAGCAGCAGGAACTTGTGCTTGTCCGAGCCTTCCGGCTCGTCCTTGTACAGGGCCTCGAGCTTTTCCATGTACAGCTGGTTGACGGTTTTACCATCGGCGGTTTCAGCGTTCATGATGTCGGTCGAGGACGGTGCCAGCAGATTCTTCTTCTGCTCGTCGCTGAGCTCGCCGTCCTTGCTCGGTTCACCTGCTTCGACATAGACGCGGTAGGCGTCTTCGGCTGCGCGTTTGGCATCCATGTCGCCACCATGCTTGTCGAAGTAGTTGTTCACCATGGTGATTTTCTCATCCTTGATGGCATCGCCTTGCAGTGCGCTGCCGAGGCGCTCGATGATGTCTTGCTTGACCGCTTCGATAGCCTTGTCCAGCGGCACCTTGTCGTCACCCTTGAGCATCAGCTTCTCGGTGATCAGATTCTCGTAGAGCTTCTTGATCGTTGGATCCTTGAGACCCGAGAGGGTGCGGGTGTCATCGATGGTGCCGCCGCCCAGCAGTGTGGCGATGGCGTTGAGGTTGTCCTCGTAGCTGGGGTTGTCGGTCAGCGTGTTGTCGGCGATGAACCTGGCAAAAGCCTCGCGAGCCACGTCACCGGCATTGGCTTTGCCTGAGTGCTTGTCCCAATAATTATTGAGGATGGTCATCTTTTCCTTGCCGTCGGGGTCGTCGCGCAAGGCATTGGGCAGGCGTTCGTAGAGTTCCTTCTTGACCTCGTCATAGGCGGCGTCGAGGTTGACCGGGTCGCCACGTTCCTTTTGCTGCTCCAGCTTGTCGTGGATCAGGCTGGCATAGGCGTCACGCACGCTCTTGTCGGTGAAGGGCGTCACCGTGCGGTTCTCGGTATTGGCGCCATCGGCCATTTTCGAGGCGACTTCGTTGAGCGTGTCGTCGTAGTCGATGTCCTTGTCGATCTCGGAAACCTTGTCCGGCGGCGTCGGCAAGGCTTTGAATTCTTCATAGGCTTCGCGGGCCAGGCCATCGGCGTCATCCTTGCCGGCATGGCGATCCCAGTAGCCCTTGATCACGTCGACGATCTTGTCCCGGTCGCCGAGCGAGTTGCCGGCAGCATTGTCGATGCGCTCGAACAGCTCTTTCTCGACCTCCTTCTTGGCTTCGTTCAGGTTGGTCGGTGAGCCCTGCTTCTTGAGTTTCTCGACGATCAGCTTCTTGTACACCTCGGCCAGTGGACCGTCGACGCCGATGGCCACGGCGAGGGTGCGCTTGTCGACGTTGGTGCCCCCGACCAGCGCCGAGGCCAGCGCATTGAGGTTGTCGTCGTAGTGGGTGTTGGCGGTGTCGGGCAGATCCTTGTTGAAGAAATTCTGGTAGGCATGGGCGCCGAGCTCGGCGGCCTGGTCCTTGCCTTTTTGCCTGTCCCAGTAACCGTTCAACACGTCGGCCTTCTTGTCGCCATCCTGGTCATCGCGCAGGGCATGTTCGGAACGATTGCGCAGGTCATCGGTGGCCGACGAGATGGCCTCCTGCAGGCTCGGCTGCTTGCCGTCCTTGACCTGCTCCTTGAGCTTGTACTCCACCAGCGTTTTGAACAGGTCCTTGTTCTTGTCGGTGCCGGAGATGCCGACCAGCATGCGTTTGTCCACGTCGACACTGCCGCTGAGGCTGACGGCCAGCTCGTTCAGTGCATTCTCGTAGGACTGCGGGTCGAGCTTCTCTTCCTTGGGCTTGTCGTCCTTGTTGCCGGCCATTTTGAGGGCGATTGCAAAAATCGACTCCATGCCCCCCAGTGAAGAGGCGCCGCCTGCGTTCTTGTCCACGGACTGAGTGGTCATTGCGCAGCCCTCCGCTCAAACGCTACAGGGGGCAAAAAGGCTTCAGGCACATTTCGAGCCTGGCAGGTGAAAACTGAAAACGACATAACCTCAACTCCAGGGCAGCGATCCACTGGACGGCAATGAAATGGACCGCTTGCCATATGTAGTGAATGGCGCGACATGTCCCCACATATCGCCTGATAAAAAAGCCAAGCGTTGCCTTGCGAGCGCTCACTACATGAACACAGCGCTCACCGCACAACCGTAAACCTGCCAGGGCAGGCGTGTGCCGGGCAGACACACTGTGCTCATTCAATAGAGGTCATCTTTTCGTCACAATCTGCGGGCAGAATTTTTCGCAATTTTTCACTGCGAGAGGCGGCGACTGCAGATTGCAGTCGGCTGCTCGATGTGGAGCGCTCAAGTCAGCGCGAGCGCCCGGGGGCGGGGGCCGGCAGCTTCACCCGGCACTAACGGGTCTTTACAGGCATCTGCAGCGCTTGGCAGGCATCGCTGCATGCCTCGGGGGTCAGCGCCTGCAGCCAAGCATTCAGGCGCTTGCCCGCCTGCTGCGGCCAGGTTTGCGCAAGCGCCTGCAATCGCGCCAACTGCTCCCGTTCCGCATCCAGCTCCAGCTGTTTAACCTGCTTGCGCAGAGCATTCAGGGCCGCGTCTTGGCTGGCGGCTTCGCGCCATGCCTGGCGCAGTGCTCTCAGCGGCTTCACCACCTCTTGCCGCCACGGCTCTGCGATATGGCGCAGTTGCCCTTCGCGATCCGGGTCATGGCCCACGCCGCGGCTGTCCAGCCACAGCCCGCACAGAACCAGGCAGACGTCCGCGCCGGCGGCCTGCAGTTCCAGGCAGGCGGCCTCGACGCCTGGGCGGGCGTAGAGGGTGGTGGCGAAGGTCCACAGGTCAGCGCTCATGCGTGCTCCGAGTATGCGGCGGGGGACTCTGGTAGAATCCGCCGCCATTATGATCCGACTCCAGAATCTTACCCTACAGCGTGGCCCTCAGCGTTTGCTCGAGAACGCCGAGCTGACCCTGCACGCCGGCCACAAGGCCGGTCTGATCGGTGCCAACGGCGCCGGCAAGTCCAGCCTGTTCGCTTTATTGCGCGGCGAGTTGACGCCGGACTCCGGCGATTGCCTGCTGCCCGGTGACTGGCGCATCGCCCATATGCGCCAGGAGGTCGACACCCTCGACCGCCTGGCCGTGGACTACGTGCTCGACGGCGACCACGACCTGCGCCGCGTGCAGGCCGAGCTGGCCGCTGCCGAGCAGGGCCATGACGGCGCCGCCATCGCCCGCCTGCACAGCGAACTGGACAGCGCCGACGGCTATACCGCCGATGCCCGGGCGCGCAAACTGCTGGCCGGCCTGGGCTTCGACAACGCGCAGATGGATCGCCGTGTCGGCGACTTCTCCGGTGGCTGGCGCATGCGCCTGAACCTGGCCCAGGCGCTGATGTGCCCGTCCGACCTGCTGCTGCTCGACGAACCGACCAACCACCTGGATCTGGATGCGATCCTGTGGCTCGAAGGCTGGCTGCAAAGCTACCCCGGCACCTTGCTGCTGATTTCCCACGACCGCGATTTCCTCGATGCGGTGGTCGATCACGTCGCTCATGTCGAGCAGCGCAAGCTGACGCTCTATCGCGGTGGCTATTCGGCCTTCGAGCGCACCCGCGCCGAACGTCTGGCCCAGCAGCAGCAGGCCTACGAGAAGCAGCAGGCGCAGCGCGCGCACATGGAAAAGTACATCGCCCGCTTCAAGGCCCAGGCCACCAAGGCCCGTCAGGCGCAGAGCCGGATCAAGGCCCTGGAACGCATGGAGGAGCTGAGCGCGGCGCATGTCGACTCGCCCTTCGATTTCGTGTTTCGCGAGGCGGACAAGATCTCCACGCCGCTGCTCAGCCTCAGCGAAGGCCGCCTGGGCTACGGCGACAAGACCGTCCTGCAGCAGGTCAAGATGAGCCTGGTACCCGGCGCGCGCATCGGCCTGCTCGGCCCCAATGGCGCGGGCAAGTCGACGCTGATCAAGAACCTCTCCGCCGAACTGCAGCCGCTCAGTGGCAGCCTGACCCGCGGCGAGAACCTGGTGATCGGCTACTTCGCCCAGCATCAGCTCGATGCCCTGGATGACAAGGCCAGCCCGCTCTTGCACCTGCAGCGCATCGCGCCGGCCGAGCGTGAGCAGACCCTGCGTGATTTCCTCGGCGGCTTCGACTTCCGCGGCCCGCGCTGCGACGAGCCGGTGCTGAATTTTTCCGGTGGCGAGAAGGCGCGCCTGGCCCTGGCGCTGATCGCCTGGGGCAAGCCCAACCTGCTGCTGCTCGATGAGCCGACCAACCACCTCGACCTGGAAATGCGCCTGGCGCTGACCATGGCCCTGCAGGAATTCGCCGGCGCCGTGGTGGTGGTCTCCCACGATCGTCACCTGCTCAAGAGCACCACCGACGAATTCCTGCTGGTGGCCGATGGCCGCGTGGCGCCGTTCGACGGTGACCTCGAGGATTACGCCCGCTGGCTGGTCGACTATCGTCAACGTCAGGCCGCTCCAACGGCCCCTGCGCCGGCTGCGGCAGGCAATGACAAACGTGGCCAGCGCCAGGCGGCTGCCGCGCTGCGCCAGCAACTGGCGCCGCACAAGAAGGCGGCCGACAAGCTGGAGGCCGAACTGGGCCAGGTGCAGGGCAAGCTTGCGGCACTGGAAGAGCGCCTGGGCGATAGCGGCATTTACGAGGCGGCTCGCAAGGACGAGTTGCGCCAGGCGCTGGCCGAGCAGGCCACGCTGAAGAGCCGTGAGGCGGAGCTGGAAGAACAGTGGCTGGAAGCCCTGGAGACCCTGGAAACCCTGCAACAGGAACTGGAGGCAATAGGTTGAATCTCGACATGATCGATCTGGCCTGGCTGACGGCCTGGAGCCAGCCGCTGATGCGCACCGGTCAGGTCATCCTGATTCTGGCGCTGGCCTGGCTGGCGCAGCGCATTCTGACCCGCGGCATCAGCCGCCTGGGGCAGCGTTACCCACAGCTGCCGGCAGAGCTGCTGGTGCCGCTGCGCGGCCTGACCCGCTGGCTGATCCTCGGCAGCGCCTTCATGCTGGTGCTCGAGCGCCTGGGTGTTTCGGCGCAGGTGTTGTGGGGCGCGCTGACCGGCTTCGTCGCAGTTGCCGCTATCGCGTTCTTCGCCATCTGGAGTGTATTGTCGAACCTGTTTTGCGCGCTGCTGATCTTCGCCCTCGGGCCGTTCCGCATCGGCGATTGCGTCGAGGTGCTGGAAAGCGCCGACAAGCCCGGCGTACGGGGGCGTGTACTGGACATCAACCTGTTCTACACCACCCTGGAAGATCTGACCGGTGACGCGCCCGGCACCTGGATACAGATTCCCAACAGCCTGTTCTTCCAGAAGGCCGTGAGGCGCTGGCGCAATGGTGAGTTACCGGCGGCACGCAAGATCGAAGCTGATCATCACTAATTCGAGGTCGCCACTATGGCTCTGGAAACCTGGCTCGCTTTTCTCGTTGCCTGCTGGCTGATCAGCCTGTCGCCGGGGGCCGGTGCCATCGCCTCGATGTCGGCGGGGCTGCAATATGGTTTCTGGCGTGGCTACTGGAACGCCCTGGGCCTGCAGCTCGGCCTGGCGCTGCAGATCGCCATCGTGGCGGCGGGCGTCGGGGCGATCCTGGCAACTTCGGCGCTGGCCTTCACCCTGATCAAATGGTTTGGCGTGGTGTACCTGCTGTACCTCGGCTGGTGCCAGTGGCGCGCGCTGCCTGCCGACATGAACGTCGGCGGTGAGCGTCCCATCGGCCGGCCATTGAGCCTGGTGCTGCGTGGCTTTCTGGTCAACTTCGGCAACCCCAAGGCCATCATCTTCATGCTCGCGGTGCTGCCGCAGTTCATCAATCCCCATGCACCGCTGACCGAGCAGTACCTGATCATTGGCGTGACCATGGTCACCGTCGACCTGATCGTCATGGCCGGCTACACCGGCCTGGCGGTACGCGTGCTGCGCCTGCTGCGCACGCCGCGCCAGCAACGCATCATGAACCGTAGCTTCGGCGCGTTGTTCGTGGGGGCAGCAGCGCTGCTCGCCACCGTGCGCCGCGCTCCCGTTTAAGCATGCGTGTCTGGATCGACGCCGACGCCTGCCCACGGCTGGCTCGCGATCAGGTGGTCAAGTTCGCCCTCAAGCGCAACTTCGAGGTGGTACTGGTTGCCGGCCAGGCCGTGGCGCGGCCCAACTTCGCCTGTGTGAAGCTGATCGTGGTGCCGAGCGGCCCCGATGCGGCCGATGATTACCTGGTAGAGCACGCCGTGCCCGGCGAACTGGTGATCTGCAGCGACGTGCCGCTGGCCGATCGCCTGGTCAAGAAGGGCGTGCTGGCGCTGGACCCCCGCGGCCGGGAGTTCGACGAGCGCAATATGGGCGAGCGTCTGGCAGTGCGTAACCTGTTCACCGATCTGCGTGAGCAGGGGCAGGTCGGTGGTGGGCAGGGTGCTTATGGCGACAAGGATCGCCAGGCCTTTGCCAACTCGCTGGATCGCTTGCTGACGCGTCTGTCACGGGGCTAGCTCTGGTCGTAGCCTGGGTTGAGCGAAGCGATAAGCTCAGGCTATGGAACCGGTGTTGATTGATGGGCTGCGCCCATCCTACGGTTCTGGCTGCTCAGCATTTCGGTAAACCATGTGGAAGCGGGCGGCGACGCCCCTGTCCATGCCCGTGATTTCGCGCGCATGGCGCGCTCCCACATGGTGTCGTGGCTGGTGCGCGGCCTGGACACTGATGGGCTGGAACCCATCCTGCGATTGCCCGCTGACGAAGATGCTAATTAATCGTGGGTCATTTCCAGTACGCGATCGACCAGCTTGTTGATGCCCGAGGCCGCCTCGGCGATGGAGTTGGCGAGCATGTAGGCCGGGGTGGTCACCAGCTTGCGCTCGGTGTCTTCGACGATATCTTCGACATGACACTCCACGTGCTCGGCGCCCATTTGCGTCAGTGCGGCGGCGGTGTCGGCGTCGTTGCCGATGGTGCAGGTCACGCCGGCACCGAAGATGCGTGCGGCCATGGCCGGGGCGATACAGATCAGGCCCACCGGTTTGGCGGCGCTGACGAAGGATTGTGCGGCAGCCAGTACATCAGCCTGCACGCTGCAGTCTGCGCCCTTGCTGGCGAAGTCGCAGAGGTTCTTGGCGGCGCCAAAGCCGCCCGGCACGATCAACGCGTCGAAGTCGTCGGCACGCAGTTCACGCACATCCTTGATATTGCCGCGGGCGATACGCGCCGATTCCACCAGTACATTACGGGCTGGCTGCATTTCCTCGCCCTTGAGGTGGTTGATCACGTGGGCCTGGTCGATATCGGGGGCGAAGCACTGCACCTGCACCCCGCGTTGATCGAGGCGCAGCAGGGTGATGACGCTTTCGTGGATCTCCGAGCCATCGTAGACGCCACAACCGGAAAGGATCACTGCAACTTTCTTGTTCATCGACCAACTCCTGATGAAAGGCGAGCGCCGCATGGCATGTATCGGAGGCTCGCTTGGGGATAACCTGCCTGGTGTTATGACTGGCCAGTCAACCAGTTGTTACAGCTTTTTGAACGTGCAGCTCGCTTCAGTCAAGCGTCACGCTTCAGCCTTCGCGCTGTCTACGCCGGTATAACCAGACGCCCAGGCCGATTACCAGCAGGGCGCCAAACAGGTAGAACTGCACCTGGTGCAATTCACCGAGCAAACCCTCCAGGGCGCGACCGAGCTTGTAGGCCAGAGTGCCGAGCACGATGGCCCAGATTGCCGCGCCAATGGCGTCGAGAATCACATAGCGGCGTCGCGGGTAGCCGGAAATACCGATGGCCAGCGGCATCACCGTGCGCATGCCATAAAAGAAGCGAAAGCCCAGTACCCACAGATCCGGGTGGCGGCGCAGGTACACCAGGGCCTTGTCACTCAACGCCTGCCACTTTGGCCGGCGCTCGAGGATGCGGCGGCCATGCCGGCGACCCAGGTGGAACCACAGCTGGTCGCTGGCGTAGGTGCCGATGAAGGCGAACAGCATCACCAGCTCGATCTGCAGGATGCCGCGCAACGCCAGGTAGGCCGCCAGCAGCAGCGACATTTCGCCCTCGAGAAAGGTGCCCAGCGCCAACGCCGGGTAACCGAAGTGCTGCAGAAAATTTTCCAGCATTGAAAATGACCGTCGAAAATGGGGTGGCAAGGCTACGCCGTTCGACACTCTAAAACAGCATTTGTCGAAAACCTGTGAAATATACAGTGGCCGGGCTTGCTCACGGCCGCCGCGGCTCAGCAAGCCTTTTAGCGCGTTCGATGTGCCTTATGGGCTGCGACGCACCGTCGCACTATTCGTTATGGTCGTCATCATTTAGTCATAATGGCCGCTTATAACTGTCACACTTCGCCCGCTCGAGCGGGCCCAGGAGTCTGCCGTGAGCTTTACCCCCGCCAACCGCCTGTTCCCTGCCACCCGCCTGCGTCGCAATCGTCGCGATGACTTTTCCCGGCGCCTGGTGCGCGAGAACGTGCTGACCACAGACGACCTGATCCTGCCGGTATTCGTGCTCGATGGTGAGAATCAGCGTGAGGCGGTGGCGTCCATGCCGGGCGTCGAGCGTCTGTCCATCGACCTGCTGCTGCAGGAAGCCGAGAAATGGGTAGCGCTGGGCATTCCGGCCCTGGCGCTGTTTCCGGTCACGCCGGCAGAAAAGAAAAGTCTCGATGGCAGCGAAGCCTGGAACCCGGATGGCATCGCCCAGCGCGCCACCCGTGCGTTGCGTGCGCGCTTCCCTGAACTGGGGGTGATCACCGACGTGGCGCTGGATCCGTTCACCACCCACGGCCAGGACGGCATTCTCGACGAAGAAGGCTACGTACAGAACGACATCACCGTCGATGCGCTGGTCAAACAGGCGCTGTCCCACGCCGAGGCGGGCGCCCAGGTCGTCGCGCCGTCGGACATGATGGACGGGCGCATCCAGGCGATCCGCGAGGCGCTGGAGCTGGCCGATCACGTCAACGTGCGGATCATGGCCTACTCTGCCAAGTACGCCAGCGCCTACTACGGCCCGTTCCGCGACGCCGTGGGCTCGTCGCTGAACCTGGGCAAGGCGAACAAGGCTTCCTACCAGATGGACCCGGCCAACAGCGACGAAGCGTTGCACGAGGTCGCCGCTGACCTGGCCGAAGGCGCCGACATGGTCATGGTCAAGCCGGGCATGCCCTATCTGGACATCGTTTCCCGGGTGAAAACCGAATTCAAAGTGCCGACCTTTGTCTACCAGGTCAGTGGTGAATACGCGATGCACATGGCCGCCATCCAGAATGGCTGGCTGAGCGAAGCGGTGATTCTCGAGTCGCTGACCGCCTGCAAACGAGCGGGTGCCGATGGCATCCTCACCTATTTCGCCGTGCGTGCGGCCGAACTCATACGACAGGGGCAGTAGCCCCTCCAGGGTAATTCAATGAGCAACGAAGGACTCAATGAGAACGAACAGCTCGATGTGCCGGCAGTCAGCTTGCCGGTGATCGACGAAGCGCCGGTGGAAACAGTCGTGGAAACACCCGTAGTCGAAACCGTGGCAGCGCCCGTGGTCGTGCCCAGCCTGGATGACAGCAGCCTGTACATCCATCGCGAGCTGTCGCAGCTGCAGTTCAATATCCGCGTGCTCGAACAGGCGCTGGACGAGTCCTACCCGCTGCTCGAACGCCTCAAGTTCCTGCTGATCTTCTCCAGCAACCTCGACGAGTTCTTCGAGATTCGCGTTGCCGGCCTGAAGAAGCAGATCAATTTCGCCCGTGAGCAGGCCGGTGCCGATGGCCTGCAACCGCACCAGGCGCTGTCGCGTATCGCCGATCTGGTGCACGAGCAGGTTGGCCGTCAGTACGCCATCCTCAATGACGTGCTGTTCCCGGCGCTGGCCAAGCACGGCATCAACTTCATTCGTCGCCGTTACTGGACGACCAAGCACAAGGCGTGGGTGCGCCGTTACTTCCGTGACGAGATCGCGCCGATCATCACGCCGATCGGCCTCGACCCGACGCATCCGTTCCCGCTGCTGGTCAACAAGAGCCTGAACTTCATCGTCGAGCTGGAGGGTGTCGATGCCTTCGGCCGCGACTCCGGTCTGGCGGTAATCCCCGCGCCACGCTTGCTGCCGCGCATCATCAAGGTGCCGGAAGAGGTCGGTGGCCCGGGCGCCAACTACGTGTTCCTGTCGTCGATGATCCACGCCCACGCCGATGACCTGTTCCCGGGCATGAAGGTCAAGGGTTGCTACCAGTTCCGCCTGACCCGTAACGCCGACCTGTCGGTGGACACCGAGGACGTCGAAGACCTGGCCCGCGCCCTGCGTGGCGAGCTGTTCAGCCGCCGCTACGGTGATGCCGTGCGCCTGGAGGTGGTCGATACCTGTCCGAAACACCTGACTGACCAGCTGCTCAAGCAGTTCGGCCTCTCGGAGCACGAGCTCTATCAGGTCAACGGCCCGGTCAACCTGACCCGCCTGTTCAGCATCACCGGCCTGGACAGCCACCCGGAACTGCAGCATGCGCCGTTCACGCCGGTGATTCCCAAGCTGCTGCAGAACAGCGAGAACATCTTCAGCGTGGTCAGCAAGCAGGACATCCTGCTGCTGCACCCCTTCGAGTCGTTCACGCCGGTCGTCGACCTGCTGCGTCAGGCCGCGAAGGACCCGCACGTGCTGGCGATCAAGCAGACCCTGTACCGCTCTGGCGCCAACTCGGAAATCGTCGATGCGCTGGTGGAAGCCGCGCGTAACGGCAAGGAAGTCACCGCGGTGATCGAACTGCGCGCGCGCTTCGACGAAGAGTCCAACCTGGCCCTGGCCAGCCGCCTGCAGGCTGCCGGTGCGGTGGTGATCTACGGCGTGGTCGGCTTCAAGACCCACTCGAAGATGATGCTGATCCTGCGCCGCGAAAACGGCGAGATCCGCCGCTACGCGCACCTGGGCACCGGTAACTACCACGCCGGTAACGCGCGGCTGTACACCGACTACAGCCTGTTGACCGCTGACGTGGCGCTGGGCGAGGACGTTTCCAAGCTGTTCAGCCAGCTGATCGGCATGGGCAAGACCCTGCGTATGAAGAAGCTGCTGCACGCGCCCTTCACCCTGAAGAAGACCCTGCTCGACCTGATTGCCAAGGAGACGGCGGCGGCCGCCGAAGGCAAGCCGGCGCACATCATCGCCAAGTTCAACTCTCTGACCGACGCGAAGATCATTCGCGCGTTGTACAAGGCCAGCCAGACCGGCGTGAAGATCGACCTGGTGGTGCGTGGAATGTGCTGCCTGCGTCCGGGCATTCCGGGGGTGTCGCACAACATCCAGGTGCGCTCGATCATTGGCCGTTTCCTGGAGCACACCCGCGTCTACTACTTCCTCAACGGTGGTGACGAGCTGATCTACCTGTCCAGCGCCGACTGGATGGAGCGCAACCTCGACAAGCGGGTGGAGACCTGCTTCCCGGTGGAGGGCAAAAAGCTCATCACCCGGGTCAAGAAGGAGCTGGAGGCCTACCTGACCGACAATACCCACGCCTGGGTGCTGCAACCGGACGGGCGCTATGTGCGGCTGTCGCCAACCGGCAACCAGAACTCGCGCAGCGCCCAGGCCAGCCTGCTGGAGAAGCTCAGCGCACCGGTGATCACCGCACGCTGATCGCCAGCAGAAAAGCAAACGGGCCCGCGGGCCCGTTTTTCATTTCAGAACCAGGCGTCCTGCATCGAGAGGCAGGTGTCGTCACGGCGCGCGAGGATATCCAGGTCGTGGTGGCAACCGGGCACTTCCCTGAGCAGGAAGTAGCGCGCGGCCTGCAGCTTGCCGCTGTAGAAGTCGGTGTCGGCAGGGTTGCCGGCCAGGCGCCCCTGTTCGGCGCGCACCGCCTGTTCCAGCCAGCGCCAGCCGAGTACCAGATGGCCGAACACCTTCAGGTACAGCGCCGAGTCGGCGAGTGCGCCGTTGACACGGCCCTGCTGCAGATCGCCGAGCAGGCCGAGGGTCACCTCGGACACCCGAGCCAGCAGGGCCTGCAAGGGCTGGCGCAGGTCTGCCAGCCCGCTGAATGGCTCGGCGCGCTGGCAGGTGTCGTTGATCCGCTGGCGCAGCGCCTGCAGCGCCGCGCCGCCGTGCTGGCCAACCTTGCGGCCCAGCAGGTCGAGGGACTGGATGCCGTGGGTGCCTTCATGGATCGGGTTGAGACGATTGTCACGGTAGTACTGCTCCACCGGGTGATCGCGGGTGTAGCCGTGGCCACCAAGAATCTGGATCGCCAGGGCGTTGGCCTGCAGGCAGTATTCGGACGGCCAGGACTTGGCGATGGGGGTAAGCAGGTCGAGCAACTGGCGCGCCTGCTCACGCTGCTCGGCGTCTTCCAGGGTCTGGCTGTCGTCGACCAGGCGTGCGCAATACAGCACCAGGTCGAAGCCACCCTCCACATAGGCTTTCTGGGTCAGCAGCATGCGCCGCACGTCGGCGTGCTCGATGATCGCCACCTGGCCGCTGGCCTGCTTGGCATCGGGCAGGCGCCCCTGGGGGCGCTGGCGGGCGTAGTCGAGCGAGTAGAGGTAGCCGGCGTAGCCAAGCATCACCGCACCCATGCCAACGCCGATGCGCGCTTCGTTCATCATCTGGAACATGTAGGAGAGCCCGGCATGGGGTTTGCCGACCAGATAGCCCACGCAATGCCCCTGATCGCCGAAGTTCAGCGCCGTCGAGGTGGTGCCACGCCAGCCCATCTTGTGGAACAGGCCGGCTAGCAACACATCGTTGCGGGCGCCCAGGCTGCCGTCTTCCTCGACCAGGAATTTCGGCACGATAAACAGCGAAATGCCCTTCACGCCGGCCGGTGCATCGGGTAGACGAGCCAGCACCAGGTGGACGATGTTTTCGCTGAGGTCGTGATCACCGCCGGAGATGAAGATCTTGTTGCCCTTGAGGCGATAGCTGCCGTCGCTCGCCGGTTCGGCACGGGTGCGGATATCGGCGAGCGAAGAGCCGGCGTGGGGCTCGGTCAGCGCCATGGTGCCGAAGAAGCGCCCGTCGATGAGCGGCTGCAGGAAGCGGCGCTTCTGTGCGTCATCGCCAAAAGCTTCGATCAGGTTGGCGGCGGCCATGCTCAGCAACGGGTAGGACGCCGTGGCGATGTTGGCGGCCTGGAAATGTGCGAAGCAGGCCTGGGACAGCAGGTTGGGCAACTGCATGCCGCCCAGCTCGAAATCCCGCGTGGCGTTCAGGAAACCGGCCTCGTTGAAGGCCTGCAGCGCCGGCCGAACCTCGGTGATCAGCTGTGCGACGCCAGCGACGAATTGCGGCTCGTGCTCGTCGTTCTTGCGGTTGTGCGGGGCGAACAGGTTCTCGGCGATGCTGCGCGCGGTGTCCAGCGCGGCGTCGAAGGTTTCCCGGTTGTGCTCGCTGAAGCGCGGGCGCTGGCTGAGTGCATCGGCGTCGAGCACTTCGTAGAGTTCGAACGCCAGGTTGCGGGCGCTGAGCAGGGTATCGGGCATGGAGGTTCTCCGCTGGAATGAGCCCAGTCTAGGGGCCAGCCCACGTGTCGCCAGCATCATCGAAGCCGGTGATACCCGGGGAGAAGCCGAACGTCGTCCGGCAGGCGCTGCACCAGGCGCTCAGGCCGGCTACAATTCGCCCCCTGCTCAGGAGCCGATGATGAACTACCGCCACGCCTTTCACGCCGGCAACCACGCCGATGTGCTCAAACACCTGGTGTTGTGCCGCCTGTTCGCGCTGCTGGCGCGCAAGGAGGCGCCGTATGCCTACCTCGATAGCCATGCCGGCGTTGGCCTGTACGACCTGGCGGGCGACCAGGCCAGCCGCACCGGTGAGTGGCGCGAAGGCATCGGCCGGCTGTGGGAGGCTGCGGACGCGCCGGAGCCGCTGCTCGATTACCTGGAGGTGATCCGCGCGATGAACCCCGATGGCGTGTTGCGCCATTACCCGGGTTCACCCGAGCTGGCGCGCCTGCAGACCCGTGAGCAGGACCGCCTGCACCTCAACGAGAAACACCCGGACGACGGCCAGTTGCTCAAGGAAAACATGGCCGGCGATCGCCGTGTGGCCGTGCACCTGGGGGAAGGCTGGCACCTGCCGCGGGCCTTACTGCCGACCCGCGAGAAGCGGGCGGTGCTGCTGATCGATCCGCCGTTCGAAAAAGCCGATGAGCTGGAGCGCTGCGTCACCGCGCTCAACGAAGCCATCGGGCGCATGCGCCAGACCATCGTGGCGATCTGGTATCCGATCAAGGACGAGCGCCAGCTCAAGCGTTTCTACCGCGATATGCAAAAGAGCACCGCGCCCAAGCTGCTGCGCGCCGAGCTGTTCGTCCATCCGGCCGACGAGGCCGGGCGCCTCAATGGCTCGGGTTTGCTGATCAGCAACCCGCCATGGGGCCTGGAGGATGAGCTGCGCCAGTTGCTGCCCTGGTTGGCCGAGCGTCTGGCGCAAAGCCAGGGTAGCTGGCGGCTGGACTGGCTGATCGCCGAGCAGCAAACTTAAGCACGTGTTCGCGCTCTTTTAGCCCAGGTTCGTCGATTTTGGCAGCAAAGTGGCCGGAGCTGAGGCGAGGTCCCTAGGCGAGCTCCCTCACTGTGGGAGCGGGCCATGCCCGCGAAAAAATCACGGTCATGGGCTAGGCGTCCCCGCCCGTTCCCACAGATAAAGCAGCGATGTCCGCTCTTGCCTTGAAGCTATCGCCTCATGCTAATAAGGGGCGCGACCAGGCTCTAAGGCTGCCGCAAAACGTTCAAGCCGACGGCTGGCCTAACGCCGTCGCGGGTCTACGTAATAGGTCAGTTGCTGACGCGGGTTGAGGTATTCGAGCGCTTCGGGCGGTAATTGCGAAGGGCGCCTGCTGCTGGCGATGGCCAGTTTCGGCTCGGCTTCGAGGTTGACGATCAGTGCCTCCTCCTTGGGCACTGCCGGGTCATAGACGATCAGCGTCGGCTTCATCGGCAGGGTCGGGTGCATACCCAGCACCAGGGCGTAGCGTTCGTCTTCGAGCTGTACCAGGCTGCCGGGCGGGTACACGCCCATGCAGCGGATAAAGGCCTTCAGGGCGACATCATCGAAGCGCACCCGGTACTGCGGCAGGAACATCCGCGCCAGCGCTTCGTGGGGGCTTAGCGCGACTCGCGGGTCGACGGGATTGCACAGGTTGTCGAAGTGGTTGGCGATGCACACGATGCGGCTCAAACGGCCGATGGACGCTTCGCGCAACTGCTGTGGATAACCACTGCCGTCGCAGTGCTCGTGGTGCTCGTAAATGATCCGCAGCACGTCGTCATCGAGCATCAGCTTTTCGCCCATGCGCTTGCCGTACAGGGTGTGCATTTCCAGCAGCTGTTGTTCGGGGCGGGTCAGGGGTGGCGGCTTGAGCAGCACCTTGCTGGGCAGCTCCAGCTTGCCGATGTCATGCAGCAGGGCGCCCATGCCGAGCATGTGGCTGGCTTCGGCATCCAGGCCCAGCTGGCGGCCGAGCATCATCGACAGCACGGTGACGTTGAGCGAATGCACGTAGGCGTCTTCGGCGGCTTTGCCGGTGATGCTGTGCAGTGCAACGCCATCTTCACCGAGCATGGTGGCGACCATTTCGTTGACCAGGGCACCAGCCTGTTTGACCGTCTCTTCGGGCTGGTTGCGCAGGCTCTGATTGAGCGCCTTGACCCGCTGGCTGGCCTGAACGAATGCCCGATCGACTTCCGAAAGCCGTTTGCGCAGTACGCTCAGCTGCTGCACCCGTGCCTGCCGTACCTGTTCCTGAGGGTCTGGTGGCGGCGGAGGCGCTGGTTGCTGCGCCGGGTTTTCGGGCAGCGGCAACGGCTCGCAGTCGCTACGCGCCCGGTCATAGCGCAGGCGCTTGAGGCCCAGAGCACGTAGCTGCTTGAGCTGGCCTTCGTCCTTGATCTTGAAGTTGCTGAAAGCGAACGAGTGCTCCCACCAGCTCAGATCCAGGTGAACGTAGAGGCCGACGCAGAGTTGATCGGGGGAGATGTAAGGCAGGTTGGCGGGCATGCCGTGCTCGTCGTTAGCTGGCTAATTGCCCACAGTTTAGCCGGCTGTTGAGGTGATGGTAGTAGTTCTTCAGGCCATCACATCAATGCTGTTGCCCAGGTTTGGCGGATTGCTGGGAGCACTGGCCGGTGCAGCGGACTGCATCAGCCCGCTGATGTTGGCGCTCTGCAGGTCGAGCGTCTTGCGCAGCAACAGGAGCGACATCTGCGCGGAGAACTGCGCCGCTGCCTGACTCGCTACCTGGCTGGAAATGCTGCTCGGTTCCACGACTGTCTACCCGTGTTCAGGATGCAGGAGGTAGACATACACCGGTGCCGCCCAGACCGCAATAGCCTTCCGGGTTCTTGGCCAGATACTGCTGGTGGTAGGCCTCGGCGTAGTAGAAGGTCGGCGCGGGCGCGATCTCTGTGGTGATCTCGCCAAGGCCGGCCTTGCGCAGCTCTTCCTGGAACTGCGCCTGGCTGGCTTGAGCGGCCGCCAGCTGTTGTTGGTCCGTGCAATAGATCGCCGAGCGGTACTGGCTGCCAATGTCGTTGCCCTGGCGCATGCCCTGGGTCGGGTTGTGCACTTCCCAGAAGACTTTCAGCAGCTGCTCGTAGCTGGTCAATTGCGGATCGAACACCACCAGCACCACTTCGGCGTGGCCGGTCAGGCCCGAGCAGGTTTCCTCATAGGTCGGATTCGGGGTATGGCCACCGGCGTAACCCACTGCCGTGGTCCATACGCCTGGTTGCTGCCAGAAGCGCCGTTCGGCACCCCAGAAGCAGCCCAGGCCGAAAATGGCGGTCTGCAGGCCGGCGGGGAAGGGGCCTTGCAGTGGGTTGCCGTTGACGAAGTGCGCCTCGGGTACCGAAATCGGGGTCTCGCGGCCTGGCAGCGCCTGCTCGGCGCTGGGCAGTTCGAGTTTGTGGACAAGAATTTCCGAGCGTAGGGCCATGCTGAATGTTCTCCGAGTCGTTGTTCTGGGGTAGACCGCGGCGACTGACGGAGGTTGGTTACCGTCTGGCGGCCGGGCGTCGCGGGTAGCGTTTGAGACTTTCTACCAGATCGCGGCCGGCAATGGGACGATCAAACAGATAGCCCTGGCCGATATCGCAATTGTGGCGGCGCAGGAACGCCAGTTGGGCCGGGGTTTCAACGCCTTCGGCGACGACTTTGAGCTTGAGGTTGTGGGCCATGGCGATCACTGCCGACGTGATCTCCATGTCGTCCTCGTTCTCGGGAATGTCCTTGATGAAGCTGCGATCGATCTTGATCACGTCGATCGGGAATTTCTTCAGGTAGCTGAGCGACGAGTAACCGGTACCGAAGTCGTCCATGGCCAGGGTCAGGCCCAGCTGTTTGAGGGCATTGAGCTGGCTGCGGGTGCCGTCGGTCGCTTCCAGCAGCAACCCTTCGGTGAGCTCCAGCTCGAGCAGTTCGGGCGGCAGATGCTCCTCTTCGAGGATGGCGGCGATCGAACCGACCAGGTCCGGGTCGCTGAACTGCTTGGGCGACAGGTTGATGGCCACCTGCAGGTTACCCAGCCCGACGGCGGTGAGTTGCTTGCTCATGCGGCAGGCCTGGCGTACCACCCATTTGCCGATTGGTACGATTAGCCCGGTTTCCTCGGCCACGCTGATGAACTGGTCCGGGCGGATCATGCCTTTTTCCGGATGCTGCCAGCGCAGCAGCGCCTCCATGCCCAGTAACTGGCCGGTCTTCAGGCACAGTTTGGGCTGGTAGAACACCTCCAGCTCGTTCTGCGTCAGGGCACGGCGCAGGTTGTTTTCGACGAACAGCTTGTAGTTGGCCTCCTCGTTCAGCGCATCGGTGAACACCTGCAGCTGGTGCTTGCCGTTGGCCTTGGCCTTGTGCAGCGCCAGCCCGGCATGCTTCATCAGGGTCTGCGGGTCGGCGCCATGTTCGGGCGAGCAGGCCAGGCCCACGGAGCCACTGATGATGATCAGCTGGTTGTCGACGAACAGCGGCTTGTCGAGAGTTTCCAGCACCTGCTGGGCGATCAGCTGGCCGCGGGTGCTCTCGCAGTTGTCGAGCAGGATGGCGAATTCGTTGCTGGCGAAGCGCGCCAGGGTGCCTTCGCCGCTGAAACTGTTGCGCAGGCGTTTGGCCAGGCTGACCAGCAGTTTGTCACCGGTCTGGTGGCCGAGGGTGTCGTTGATGCGCTTGAAGTTGTCGATGTCCACAAGCAGCAGGCTGACCGGTGCGGTGCCGCTGCTGAAGCGCTTTTCCAGCGCGCGAATGAAGGCGTAGCGGTTGCCCAGGCCGGTGAGGTTGTCGCTGTAGGCCAGGCGCTCGATGCGCTGCTGAGACTGCTTGGTCTCGGTGATGTCTTCGTAGATGCCGATGTAGTGGGTCAGGGTGCCGTCGTCGGCATGCACCTTGGAGATCGAGAACTGGCTCCAGTAGGGCTCGAGATTCTTGCGCCGGCTCTTGAACTCGCCCTGCCAGCTATTATGTTCGGCGAGCCCCGACTCGCTGTCAAACAGCAGCTCGCTGAGGTTCTCCAGGGCCGGCAACTCGGCGAGCTGACGGCCCTGCACCTCGTCGGCGCTGTACTGGGTAATGGCCGTGAAACTGGGGTTCACGTACTCGACCATGCCGTCTCGGTTGAGCAGGATGAAGGCGCTGGCGCTCTGCTCGACGGCCCGCTGGAACAGATACAGGGCACTGGTGGCGTTGCGGCGCTCCTGGTTGCTCATCACGTTGGCGTACTGGTCGGCCAGCTCGCCGGCAAAGGCGACTTCGTCCGCCTGCCAGGCACGCGGGCCGCCGGTATGTTCCAGGCAGAGCACGGCGACCAGTTCGCCGCCGACGCGAATACTCGCATCGAGGATGGCCGTGACCGATTTGGGGCGCAGGTAGTCATCGAGCAACTCGCGGGTGCGCGCGTCGTTCTCGGCATCCTGAGCATCGAGCGCACGGCCTTCCTTGAGCGCGCGCAGGTAGTTCGGGTAGCGCCGGCCGTCGATCGGCTGGGGCATCTCGTGGTGCCCCTGTTCCTGCAGATAAAGCGCCACTGGCTCGAGGGTATCGCCGTTGAGGTGCCAGATACCGGCGCGGAATACGCCATAGATCTCACAGGCGCTACGGGTGATCAGCTCGGCTGCTTCTCGGCATGGGTCATTGCCCTGGTAGCGCTGGCTGGCCAGGCGCACGATGAGCTGCTGCTGGGCAAAGGCGCGCGTCTGGTGCTGTTGCAGTTCGGCCTGGCTACGCTGCAGGTCCTCCAGCGCCTCCTGCTGGTGGGCTGTTGGGGACGCCGATTCGTCACTGGTGAGCAGCAGATAGCCGCGCAGCAGGGCGCGGCCGCGTTGCTTGAAGGGCTCGCCCAGCTCCATCACCTGCAGCGGCCCCTGGGGCGTATGCAGGGTGTAGCGCACGGTGTAACGCGAGCTTTCCGCGAGCTGTTGCTGGATGGCGTCGTGCAGCCGGTAACGCGCCTCCGGTTCCATCAGGCTTGCGTAGGGCGTTTCGACAAGATTGCAGAGGTCGCTGGGTGGGATGCCGAACTGCTTTTCACAGCTCGCATCGATGAACAATAGCAGCCAGTTCGCTTCATTCATCCGCTCGAAACGCATCATGCCGAGCCGCGAGGGCACGGGCAATTGCGTCACGACCTCGGCCATGGAGCGGCCTGCGGTATCGGGATGGCTTTTCATCGAATGGCTTTATCCATCGGCTGGCACAGGTTGCTGCCCGGCCATTTCACTATAGCGCTAACAAGGGGATTGCCGTATCTGCTCCAGCCACCACGGGGCGGTAGCGGCTGGTCTAGGTTGCACCATGGTATCGCGGCTGACAAGAAGTCTAATGGCATTGTGATGTCTTTATTTTAACTGCCTGATTTGTAACAGATATTGCAGCGAGTAAAAGACGCATAAACGGCACCGGCTGGTGTCTCGATCGGGCAAAAAAAACCCCGCCGGATCGGGCGGGGTCGAGGATACGAGCGTGGCGCTCGAAACGGGTTCGCTTACAGCAGCATGGTGCGAATATCGGTCAGCACATCGCCCAGGCGCTTGGTGAAGCGAGCGGCGGCTGCGCCATTGATCACGCGGTGATCGTAGGACAGCGACAGCGGCAGCATCAGCTTGGGCTGGAAGGCTTTACCATCCCAGACCGGCTGGATGGTCGCCTTGCTGACACCGAGGATCGCCACTTCCGGCGCATTGACGATCGGCGTAAAGCCGGTGCCGCCAATGTGGCCGAGACTGGAGATGGTGAAGCAAGCGCCCTGCATGTCGTCAGCCGAAAGCTTCTTGGTACGCGCTTTCTCGGCCAGTGCAGCGGCTTCTGCAGCCAGTTGCAGCAGACTCTTCTGATCGACGTTCTTGATCACCGGGACCAGCAGACCGTCCGGGGTGTCGACGGCGAAGCCGATGTGCACGTACTTCTTGCGGATCACCGCCTTGCCACTCGGTGCCAGCGAACTGTTGAAGTCCGGCAGCTCCTTGAGCAGGTAGGCGCAGGCCTTGAGCAGCAACGGCAGCACGGTCAGCTTGACGCCAGCTTTCTCGGCGACGGCCTTCTGGGCAACGCGGAAGGCTTCCAGTTCGGTGATGTCGGCCGAGTCGAACTGGGTCACGTGTGGCACGTTCAGCCAGCTACGGTGCAGGTTGGCAGCGCCGACCTGCATCAGGCGGGTCATCGGTACTTCTTCGACTTCACCGAACTTGCTGAAGTCGACGGTCGGGATCGGCGGAATGCCGGCACCGCCGGTAACGCCGGCCGCTGCGGCAGCAGGCGCCGATTTGGCTTTCTGCAGCTCGGCCTTGACGTAAACCTGCACGTCTTCCTTGAGGATGCGACCTTTCGGGCCGGTGCCAGGAACGGCACTCAGCTCGACGCCGAACTCACGGGCCAGTTGGCGAACCGCCGGGCCAGCATGAACCTTGCTGCCACCGCGGCTGGGCGCAGCAGCCGGAGCTGCTTGCGGCGCGGCTTTGGCAGGTGCGCTGCCCTGAACGTTGGCCGGCTTGGCCTGCTCTGGCGTAGCAACGGGTGCCTGGGCAGCCGCTGCCGCAGCCGGTTTGGCAGCAGCCTTGCCCTGCACCTTGAGGGTCAGGATCAGGTCGCCGGTCTTGGCCTCGTCACCGACCTTGATGGCGATGCTTTCGATCACGCCGGCCTTGGGAGCCGGGATTTCCATGCTTGCCTTGGCCGATTCGAGGGTGATCAGGGACTGCTCGGCTTCTACGCTGTCGCCGACCTTGACCAGCATCTCGATGACGCTGGCAGCATCGGCGCCGATATCCGGGATGCGCACTTCTTCAGTGCTTTCACCGGCCGGCTCTTCGGCTTCGGCTGGTGCGGCTGCTTCAGCCTGAGGCGCAGCGGCAGCAGAGGCTGGCGCGCTGGCAGCCTGCCCCTGGGCGCCGCCGGCCCCCTTGAGCACCAGGATCAGGTCGCCGGTGCCGACTTCGTCGCCCACCTTGACCGATACGCTCTCCACCACGCCTGCGGCGGGCGAGGGGATTTCCATGCTGGCCTTGTCGGACTCGAGGGTGATCAGCGACTGATCGACCTCGATGGTATCGCCCGGCTTGACCGCCACTTCGATGATGCTCGCCTTGGCGCTGGAACCGATGTCCGGCACCTTGACTTCCTGAGGCTCGGCGCTGCCCGCCGACTGGGCCAGGGGCTCTGCAGCCGGCTGCTCGGCAGCGGCAGGTGCTGCCTGCTCGGGCGCCTGCTCCTGCTCGGCAGGGGCGGCTTCGGCGTCGCCTTCCACGTCCAGCTCGAGCAACTCGTCACCTTCTTTCAGGGAGTCGCCGAGCTTGACCTTCAGGCTCTTGATCACACCGGCCTTGGGGGCCGGGATTTCCATGCTGGCCTTGTGCGACTCGAGGGTCAGCAGGCTCTGGTCGGCTTCGATGCGGTCGCCGACCTTGACGAACAGCTCGATGATTTCACCCTCACCGCCGCCGATGTCGGGTACGCGAATCAATTCACTCACAATGCGTCTCCTCAGCAGTCCAGTGGGTTGCGTTTTTCAGGGTCGATACCGAACTTGACGATGGCCTCGGCCACCACCTTGCGTTCGATTTCACCGCGATCGGCCAGCGCTTCGAGCGCGGCCAGAACAACCCAGCGACGGTCCACTTCGAAGAAGTCGCGCAGCTTGCGACGGCTGTCGCTGCGGCCATAACCATCGGTACCCAGAACCTTGTATTCCTTGACCGGAACCCACTGACGAATCTGTTCGGCGAACAGCTTCATGTAGTCGGTACTGGCCACGACCGGACCTTTACGGCCGCTCAGGCACTGCTCGACGTAGCTCTGCTTGGGCTCGTCGCCCGGGTGCAGACGGTTGCTGCGCTCCACGGCCAGGCCGTTGCGACGCAGTTCGTTGAAGCTGGTAACGCTCCACACATCGGCACCGATGTTGTAGTCGTTGCGCAGGATCTTCGCCGCTTCGCGAACTTCGTTGAGGATGGTGCCGCAGCCCATGAGCTGGACGTGGTGGGCGGCTTCCTTCTTGTCCTCTTCGAGCAGGTACATACCCTTGATGATGCCGTCTTCGACACCTTCGGGCATGGCCGGCTGCTGGTAGTTCTCGTTCATTACGGTGATGTAGTAATAAACGTTTTCCTGCAGGGTCATCATCCGGTACGTGCCTTCGCGCATGATCACCGCCAGCTCGTAGGCGTAGGTGGGGTCATAGCTGCGCACGTTGGGGATGGTGCTGGCAAGAATGTGGCTGTGGCCGTCTTCGTGCTGCAGGCCTTCGCCGTTCAGCGTGGTACGGCCCGAGGTGCCGCCCAGCAGGAAGCCACGGGTCTGGCCGTCGCCAGCTGCCCAGGCCAGGTCACCGATACGCTGGAAGCCGAACATCGAGTAGAAGATGTAAACCGGCAGCATCGGCGTGTTGTAGTTGCTGTAGGCGGTACCGGCAGCGATGAAGGAGGAGAACGCCCCGGCCTCGTTGAGACCTTCCTGGAGGATCTGGCCGTCCTTCTCTTCGCGGTAGTACATCACCTGGTCGCGGTCGACCGGCTCGTACAGCTGGCCGACCGGGGAGTAGATACCCAGCTGGCGGAACATGCCTTCCATGCCGAAGGTACGCGCTTCGTCGGCGAGGATCGGCACGATGCGGCCACCCAGCTCCTTGTCCTTGACCATCGAGGCGAGGATGCGACCGAAAGCCATGGTGGTGGAGATCTCACGGTCGCCCGAGCCATCGAGCACGGCCTTGAGGGTTTCCAGCGGCGGGGTCGGAATGCTGATGTTGCCGCGGTTACGCTGTGGCAGGTGGCCGCCGAGTTTCTCGCGGCACTTGCGCAGGTACTTCATTTCCGCGCTGTCTTCGGCCGGGCGGTAGAACGGCAGTTCTTCCAGCTGCGAATCGTTCAGCGGGATGTCGAAGCGATCGCGGAATTTCTTCAGCGACTCGATATCGACCTTCTTGGTGTTGTGCGCGGTGTTCTTGGCTTCGCCGGCACCGGTACCATAACCCTTGATGGTCTTGGCCAGGATGACGGTCGGCTGACCTTTGTGGTTGACCGCCTGGTGGTAGGCCGCATAGACCTTGTACGGATCGTGGCCGCCACGGTTGAGGTTGAAGATTTCCTCGTCCGACAGCTTCTCGACGCGCTTGAGCAGTTCCGGGTCGTGGCCGAAGAAGTGCTTGCGCACGTAGGCGCCGTCCTTGGCCTTGTAGTTCTGGTACTCGCCGTCGATCGCCTGGTCCATGCGGCGCTGCATGCGGCCGTCTTCGTCCTGGGCGAACAGCGGGTCCCACATGCGGCCCCAGATGACCTTGTTGACGTTCCAGTTGGCGCCGCGGAACACGCCTTCGAGCTCCTGGATGATCTTGCTGTTACCGCGAACCGGGCCGTCGAGGCGCTGCAGGTTGCAGTTGATGACGAAGATCAGGTTGTCGAGGTTTTCGCGGCCGGCCAGGGAAATGGCGCCCAGGGTTTCCGGCTCGTCGGTCTCGCCGTCACCGATGAAGCACCAGACCTTTTGCTTGCCGGCGGGAATGAAGCCGCGGTTTTCCAGGTACTTCATGAAGCGTGCCTGGTAGATCGCGGTGATCGGGCCCAGGCCCATGGATACGGTCGGGAACTGCCAGAAGTCCGGCATCAGGTGCGGGTGCGGGTACGACGACAGGCCGCCACCGTCCACTTCCTGGCGGAACTTGAGCATCTGCTCTTCGCTCAGGCGGCCTTCCAGGAAGGCGCGGGCGTAGATGCCGGGAGAAGCGTGGCCCTGATAGTAGATCAGGTCGCCGCCGTGTTCTTCGGTCGGGGCCTGGAAGAAGTAGTTGAAGCCGATGTCGTAGAGGGTCGCGCTGGAGGCGAAGGTGGAGATGTGACCGCCCAGATCCGGATCCTGCATGTTGGCGCGCATCACCATGGCCAGGGCGTTCCAGCGAACGATCGAGCGGATGCGGCGTTCCATGAACAGGTCGCCCGGCATGCGTGCTTCACGCGTGACCGGAATGGTGTTGCGGTAGGGAGTGGTGATCGAATAGGGCAACTGTGTGCCGCTACGAGTGGCCAACTCACCCAGGCGCGTCATCAGATAGTGGGCACGGTCTTCGCCTTCCTTGTCGAGGACGGATTCCAGTGCGTCCAGCCATTCCTGGGTTTCGATTGGATCGAGGTCTTGCATGGCTTGCTCCAGAGCGGAAAGGCTTCCAGAATCGGAAACCAGATGCGTGGCCGGCTTTTTGAGCGGGCACGTTAATTCTTGGAAATACCGGTTAGGTAGATCCGGCTTTGTGTAGTTTTACTACATTTGGACGACGATTTCAGCTCTTCCCGTTGAATCATTAGCAGCGAAACTACAATCAAATCAGGCGCGAGCCTTATGTGGCGAGCCTTCCCGCTGGCTTCGTCGGTTTTCCAACAGGCCCCGCAGCCCGCCGAAAAGGATAGACCATGAGCCTGCCCGCGCTCGTTTCTTTGCCTGCCGCTCTTCTTACCCTTGCCCAGCGTGCCGAGCAATCGCTCGGGCAGGTTTTCGCCAGCTTGTCGACCCAGGCCGCTACCGACTTCGCAGCCTGGCCGCCGCAGCGCAGGGAACATTTGCAGCGGGTGACGGCGGCGAGCGATTTCGTGACGCAGCAGGGCATGCGTGACCCGCAAATGCTCCTCGACCTGGCTGCCAGCGGCGAGCTGGAGCGGCGCCTGGGCGCAGGCGAGTTGCGCGGGCAACTCGCCGAACAGCTGAGCGAGTGCGCGGACGAAAATGCCCTGGCGCGCTGCCTGCGCCGTTTCCGTAATCGCCAGCAGGTACGCATCATCTGGCGTGACGTCAGCCGCCAGGCGGATCTGGTGGAAACCTGTCGCGACCTTTCCGACCTGGCGGACGCCTGCATCGATCTGGCCTATCACTGGCTCTACCCCAGGCACTGCGAGCAGTTCGGCACGCCGGTCGGGCGCCGCAGCGGTGAGCCGCAGCATATGGTCATCCTCGGTATGGGCAAGCTCGGCGCCTTCGAACTCAACCTGTCGTCGGACATCGACCTGATTTTCGGGTACCCGGAAGGCGGCGAAACCCAGGGCGTCAAAAGGCCGCTGGATAACCAGGAGTTCTTCATTCGCCTGGGCCAGAAGCTGATCAAGGCGCTGGACGCCATCACCGTCGACGGCTTCGTGTTTCGCACCGACATGCGCCTGCGCCCCTACGGCTCGAGCGGTGCGCTGGTGTTCAGCTTCAATGCGCTGGAGCAGTACTACCAGGACCAGGGTCGCGACTGGGAGCGCTACGCGATGATCAAGGCGCGGGTGGTCGGCGGTGACCAACAGGCCGGCGCGCAGCTGCTGGAGATGCTGCGCCCGTTCGTCTACCGGCGCTATCTGGATTTTTCCGCCATCGATGCGCTGCGTTCCATGAAGCAGCTGATCCAGCAGGAGGTACGCCGCAAGGGCATGGCCGAGAACATCAAGCTCGGTTCCGGCGGCATCCGTGAGGTGGAGTTCATTGCCCAGGCCTTCCAGCTGATCCACGGCGGTCGCGACCTCAGCCTGCAGCAGCGCTCCTTGCTCAAGGTGCTGCAAACCCTCAAGGATCAGGGTTACCTGCCAGGCCAGGCGGTCGACGAGCTGCTCGCCGGCTACGCCTTCCTGCGCTACACAGAGCATGCCTTGCAGGCCATCGACGACCGGCAGACGCAGATGCTGCCGGATAACGATCAGGATCGTGCCCGCGTGGCCTTCATGCTCGGTTTCGATGGCTGGGATGCCTTCCATGAGCAACTGATGCACTGGCGGGGTCGAGTCGACTGGCATTTCCGCCAGGTTATCGCCGACCCCGACGAGGATCAGGAAGGTAGCGAAGAATCCATGGTTGGCGCGGACTGGCTGCCGCTGTGGAACGATGACCAGGATGAAGAGGCGGCTTGCCGGCAACTTGCCGAGGCTGGTTTCGTCGAGGCGCAAGCCGCCTGGCAACGATTGGTGGGGCTGCGTAATGGCAACCAGGTGCGCGCCATGCAGCGCCTGGGGCGTGAACGCCTGGATGCCTTCGTCCCGCGCCTGCTGGCCGCCACGGTCGAGCAGGACAAGCCGGATCTGGTACTGGAACGCGTGTTGCCGCTGATCGAGGCAGTCGCCCGGCGTTCGGCCTACCTGGTACTGCTCACGGAAAACCCCGGCGCCTTGCAGCGCCTGCTGACGCTGTGCGCCGCCAGCCCGTGGATCGCCGAGCAGATCAGCCGCTTCCCGCTGCTGCTCGACGAACTGCTCAACGAAGGGCGTCTGTTCAGCCCGCCCCTCGCGCCGGAACTGGCCGCCGAGCTGCAGGAGCGGCTGACGCGCATTCCCGAGGAGGATCTGGAACAGCAGATGGAAGCGTTGCGCCACTTCAAACTGGCCCACGGCCTGCGCGTGGCCGCCTCGGAGATCGCCGGCAGCCTGCCGTTGATGAAGGTCAGTGATTACCTGACCTGGCTGGCCGAGGCCATCCTCGATCAGGTACTGGCGCTGGCCTGGCGGCAGATGGTCAGCCGCCACGGCACGCCGTTGCGTGCCGATGGCAGCCCGTGTGCGCCGGACTTCATCATCGTCGGCTACGGCAAGGTCGGCGGGATAGAGCTGGGCCACGGCTCCGATCTGGATCTGGTGTTCATCCACGATGGCGATCCGCAAGCAGAGACCGATGGCGCCAAAGCTATCGATGGCGCGCAGTTCTTCACGCGCCTGGGGCAGCGCATCATTCACCTGCTGACCGCACAGACCAACTCCGGCCAGCTCTACGACGTCGATATGCGCCTGCGGCCCTCCGGTGCGGCTGGCCTGCTGGTCAGTTCCCTGGGCGCATTCCGCCGTTACCAGGAAGGCGAGGCCTGGACCTGGGAGCACCAGGCCCTGGTACGCGCGCGGGTGTTGGTTGGTTGCGAGCGGGTGGCCGGTGCTTTCGCCGAGGTGCGCACCGCCGTGCTGGCCCGTGAGCGTGACCAGGCCAAGTTGCAGGCCGAGGTCAGCGAGATGCGCGCCAAGATGCGCGACAACCTGGGCAGCCGCGCCACTGCCGCCGGCACCGCGGCGAATGCCTTCGACGCGGCGTCGCCCTTCGACCTCAAGCAGGACGCCGGAGGTATCGTCGATATCGAATTTATGGTGCAATACGCGGCCCTGGCGTGGTCGAAGCAGCACCCGGCGCTGCTCGAATTCACCGATAACATCCGCATTCTGGAAGGCCTGGATCGGCTCGGTCTGCTCCGCGATGGCGAGGCGACCCTGCTGCAGGACGCCTACAAGGCCTACCGCTCGGCAGCCCATCGCCAGGCCTTGCAGAAGCAGCCCGGGGTCGTGGGCGGCGACCAGTTTCACGAGCACCGGCGCAATGTGATGCGTATCTGGCGTGAACTGGGCCTGAGTTGATGGCTGTCGTTCACCATCGGGCTTCTCTAGCGAAACTGAGCTTATGAATATTCTGATCATCGGCCCTTCGTGGGTAGGCGACATGGTGATGGCGCAGACATTGTTCCAGTGTCTGAAAATGCGTCATCCCGACTGCGCCATCGACGTGCTGGCCCCGGACTGGAGCCGGCCGCTCCTTGAGCGCATGCCCGAAGTGCGTCAGGCGCTGAGCTTCCCCTTGGGCCATGGCGTGCTGGAGCTGGCCACGCGCCGGCGCATCGGCAAGTCCCTGGCCGGCCGTTACGATCAGGCGATTCTGCTGCCCAATTCCATGAAATCGGCGCTGGTGCCGTTCTTCGCCGGCATTGCGTTGCGTACCGGCTGGAAGGGCGAGATGCGTTACGGCCTGCTCAATGACGTGCGCAAGCTGGACAAGGACCGTTACCCGCTGATGATCGAGCGCTTCATGGCGCTGGCCTATCCGGCCGGTGCCGCGCTGCCGCAGCCGTATCCGCGCCCGTCGCTACAGATCGACCCGGCTACTCGTGACGCCGCCCTGGCGCATTTCGGCCTGAGCCTGGATCGCCCGGTGCTGGCCCTGTGCCCCGGCGCCGAGTTCGGTGAAGCCAAGCGCTGGCCCAGCGAGCATTACGCCAAGGTCGCCGAAGCGAAGATCCGCGAAGGCTGGCAGGTCTGGCTGTTCGGTTCGAAAAAGGATCACCCGGTGGGCGAGGACATCCGTTCGCGGCTGATTCCCGGCCTGCGCGAGGAGGCGGTCAATCTGTCCGGCGAGACCAGCCTGGCCCAGGCCATCGACCTCTTGTCCTGCGCCGCTTCGGTGGTGTCCAACGACTCCGGGCTGATGCACGTGGCTGCCGCGCTCAATCGACCGCTGGTAGCGGTGTACGGCTCGACCTCGCCGCAATTCACGCCGCCGCTGGCCGATCAGGTGGAAATCATCCGCCTGGGCATCGAGTGCAGCCCCTGTTTCGAGCGCACCTGCCGTTTCGGCCACTACAACTGCCTGGTGCAGCTCGAGCCTCGGGTTGCTGTCGACGCACTGCAGCGGCTGGCGGGCGAGCCGGTCGAGGTCATGCCCTGAATGCGCGTGCTGGTGATCAAGACCTCATCGCTGGGCGACGTCATTCATACCCTGCCGGCCCTGACCGACGCGGCCCGGGCGATTCCCGGCATCCGCTTCGACTGGGTGGTGGAAGAGGGCTTCGCCGAGATACCCGCCTGGCACCCGGCGGTGTCCCAGGTAATTGCGGTAGCCATCCGCCGCTGGCGCAAGCATCCGCTGAAAACCCTGCGCAGTGGCGAGTGGTCGCGTTTCAAGCAGCGCCTGCGCGAAAGCCACTACGACCTAGTGATCGACGCCCAGGGGTTGCTCAAGAGCGCCTGGCTGACCCGTTACGTCAAGGCGCCGGTGGCCGGGCTCGATAGCAATTCTGCCCGCGAGCCGATCGCTGCGCGCTTCTATGATCGCCGCTACAGCGTCCCGCGCGCCCAGCACGCGCTGGAGCGCACCCGCCAGCTGTTCGCCCAGGCGCTGGGCTACAGCGTGCCCTCCGGTCTGGGCGACTACGGTTTGAACCGCGCCCAGCTTGCAGATCCGGCCGCGGGCCCTTATCTGGTGTTTCTGCACGGCACCACCTGGGCCAGCAAACACTGGCCCGAGGCCTACTGGCGCGAGCTGGCCGAACAGGTCGCCGAGCAGGGCTGGTCGATTCGCCTGCCCTGGGGCAATGAAACCGAGAAAGCGCGCGCTTTGCGTATCGCCGAGGGTATCGAGGGCGCCGCGGTGCTGCCGAAACTCAATCTGGCAGGCGTTGCCAAGGTCTTGGCCGGAGCCCAGGCCTGTGTTGCCGTGGACACCGGGCTGGGCCACCTGGCTGCCGCACTGGATGTGCCGACCGTATCGCTGTACGGGCCGACTCTGCCTGGCCGGGTCGGCGCCTATGGGCGTTCCCAGGTACACC
Source organism: Pseudomonas sp. URMO17WK12:I2 (assembly GCF_003253735.1). Lineage (GTDB taxonomy): Bacteria > Pseudomonadota > Gammaproteobacteria > Pseudomonadales > Pseudomonadaceae > Aquipseudomonas. The sequence goes on from NZ_QKYW01000010.1 coordinate 41,825, forward strand.
TGTGCGCCACCGGGCCGGATGCCGGCAAGGGTGATCGCGACACGCCCTGCTTCGATGATCTGAAACCACAGCGGGTGTTTACCGAACTGCATGCCCTGTTGCTTGAATTGGGGCTGGACTGATGCAACCGAGCGGAGAATCGATGCGCCTGGCTTTTATCCTCTACAAGTACTTCCCCTACGGCGGGTTGCAGCGCGACTTCATGCGTATTGCCCTGGAGTGCCAGCAGCGCGGCCATGGCATCCGTGTCTATACGCCGATCTGGGAAGGAGGGGTGCCGGAGGGCTTCGAGGTGGTGGTGGTGCCGGTCAAGGCGCTGTTCAACCACCACCGCAACGAGAAGCTCACCGCCTGGGTGCAGGCTGATCTGCGCGAGCGCCCGGTCGACCGGGTGATCGGCTTCAACAAGATGCCGGGGCTGGACGTGTACTACGCCGCCGATGGCTGCTTCGAAGACAAGGCGCAGACCCTGCGCAACACGCTGTACCGTCGCTGGGGCCGCTACAAGCATTTCGCCGAATACGAGCGGGCGGTGTTCGCGCCCGAGTCGAACACCGAGATCCTGATGATCTCCGAGGTGCAGCAGCCGCTGTTCGTCAAGCATTACGCCACGCCCGCCGAGCGCTTCCACCTGTTGCCCCCGGGTATCGCACTGGATCGCCGTGCGCCGGCCAACGCCGCCGAGATCCGCGCCGAGTTTCGCCGTGAGTTCGCGCTCGGCAAGAGTGATCTGCTGCTGGTACAGATCGGCTCGGGCTTCAAGACCAAGGGGCTGGATCGCAGCCTCAAGGCCCTGGCCGCACTGCCGGGTGAGCTGAAGTCGCGCACCCGGTTGATGGTCATCGGCCAGGACGACCCCAAGCCGTTCCAGTTGCAAGCCAAGGCGCTGGGGTTGGGCGATCAGGTGAGGTTTCTCAAGGGCCGCAGCGACATTCCGCGCTTCCTGCTCGGCGCCGACCTGCTGATCCACCCGGCCTACAACGAAAACACCGGCACCGTGCTGCTCGAAGCGTTGGTCGCCGGGCTGCCGGTGCTGGTCACCGATGTCTGTGGCTACGCCCATTACATCGAGGATGCCGACGCTGGCCGTGTGGTGCCCAGCCCGTTCGAGCAGTCCACCCTGAACCGCATGCTGGCCGATATGCTGGCAGACGACGCCCGGCGTAAGGCCTGGCAGCGCAATGGCCTGGCCTACGCCGAGACGGCCGACCTGTACAGCATGCCGCAGCGGGCTGCGGATGTGATTTTGGCGGCACGCCCGTGAGCACGCCGGCCACCCTGATAATCATCGCCCGCACGGGGACGTCGCACGTGGCGCGCCATGGTCGTCATCGCACCACGGGTTTTGCCGCATTCGTCGTGCGTGTGCGGCGTCTACGGGGAGGCTTATGCGCCTGATTCTTGCTGAACCTTTCAAGTCCCTCTGGGCCGGCAAGGATGCCTTCGAACAGGTCGAGGGCTTGCAGGGGCAGGTCTACCGCGAGCTCGAGGCGCGGCGCACGCTGCGCACCGAAGTGGACGGCAAGGGCTACTTCGTGAAGATCCACCGCGGGGTCGGCTGGGCCGAAATCGCCAAGAACCTGGTCACGGCTCGCCTGCCGGTGCTGGGCGCGGGCCAGGAGTGGAGGGCCATCCAGCGTCTGCACCAAGCCGATGTGTCGACCATGACCGCGGTGGCCTACGGTGAGCGTGGCAGCAATCCGGCGCAGCAGCATTCGTTCATCGTCACCGAAGAGCTGGCACCGACCACCGACCTCGAACAACTGACGATGGGCTGGGGCGACCAGCCGCCGGCGGCGACCATGAAGTGGGCGCTGATTCGCCGGGTCGCGCAGATGACCGGGCGCATGCATGCCGCCGGCGTGAACCACCGGGACTGCTACATCTGCCACTTTCTGCTGCATACCGACGCGCCCTTCGATGCCGAGGATTTCCGCCTTTCGGTGATCGATCTGCATCGTGCGCAGGTGCGTCATGCGGTGCCGAAGCGCTGGCGCGACAAGGACCTGGCCGGGCTGTATTTCTCGGCGTTGAACATTGGCCTGACCCGGCGCGATCTGCTGCGCTTTCTCAAGGTGTACTTCGGCGTCGTCGACAGCCGCCCGTTGCGCCGGATCCTGCAGGACGAGGCTGCGTTGCTGCGCTGGCTGCAGGGCAAGGCCGACCGGCTGCGCTCGCGCTATACGCGCAAATACGAAACGGGAGGTGAAGCATGAGTCAGTGGCGTGTCACCGCCTTGGCCACGCCCGAGGCGGCCAGGGCATTCGCGTCCCTGGATGCGGTCTTTGCCCTGCAGGGCGAGGCCATAACCCACGACCCGTTGTCGGATGTGATTCGCGTGGAGTTCGGCGGGCTGCGCTACTACGTCAAGCGCTACCACGGTGCGGGCAAGGGCGCGCGGCGCTTCGTCGGCCGGCCACGGGTCAAGGCCGAATGGCAGAACCTCAAGCACTTCGCGACCTGGGGCATTCCCACCGCGCCCATCGCCGCCTACGGGCTGGAGCGCAAGGGTGCGGCCTTTCACCGTGGCGCGCTGATCACCCAGGAGCTGGTCGATACCACGGACATGTGGCGGCTCGCCTCCTCGGGCGATGCGCGCCTGCGTGATCGGGCCTGGGTCGAGGATGTCAGCTGTCAGCTGGCTCGCGCCACGCGTATTCTTCATGATCACCATTTCGCCCATAACGACCTGAAGTGGCGCAATCTGCTGGTCGATGAGCACCGCCGTCTGTACTTCATCGACTGCCCGACCGGCGCATTCTGGCGGGGGCCGTTTCTGCGTCGGCGTATCGTCAAGGATCTCGCCTGCCTGGACAAAGTGGCCAAATATCACCTGTCGCGGACCCAGCGCCTGCGTTTCTATCTGCAGTACCGGCGCCGCGAGCGGCTCAACGACAGTGACAAGCAGCGCATCGGCCAGATCGTCCGCTTTTTCGAGGGAAGAGAATGAAGGACTTCATCGACAGCGCTGACCAGGCGCTGCTCGAGCGTCATGGCCTGGCCAGTTTCGAGGCGCTCTGGACGCTCGAACTGCATGCGGTCGACGAGCCCAACAAGGCGCCACGCGGCGGTTGGAGCACGGTTTATCGGCTCGACCTGGAAGGCCATGGCTATTACCTCAAGCGCCAGAGCAATTACCTGACCCATAGCCTGGAGCGGCCCTGGGGCGAGCCGACGCTGGCACGCGAGTTTCGCAACATTTGTCGCTATCAGCGCCTGGGTATTCCGGCCATGAGCGCCGCCTTCTACGCCGAGCGGCGCATCAATGGTGAGCGTCGGGCCGTGCTGCTGACCCGTGCCCTGGATGGCTGGCGGGACCTCGATAGCTGGCTGCCCGAGTGGCGTCAGCTTGCCGCCGAGCAGCGCCAGGCGATCGTCAGCGCCTGTGGTCGCCTGGCGCGTCGCGTGCATGAGAAGGGGCAGGTGCATGGTTGTTTCTACCCCAAGCATATCTTTCTGCAGCCCCGCGACGCTGGTTTTGCCGCGCAACTGATCGATCTGGAAAAGACCCGGCCGCTGTTTCTCGGTGAGCGTGACCGGGTCAAGGACATCGAGCCGTTGCTGCGCCGCACCAATCCCTGGAATGAAGCGGACCACCTGGGGTTCCTGACTGCCTATCTGGGTAGCGGGCAGCAGGTGGATCACTGGTCGCAGCGTCTTACGGCGCGCTTGAAGGACAAGGCCCAACGCCCATGAAACTGGCTTCACTGACCCAGGTGGGGCGTAGCCCCGAATTGCCGCTGCTGGTCGAGATGCCGGCAGGCCAGCCGCTCGAGCTGTGCAGCCTGCTGCGGGTATTGCCCGGCCAGCGTTACGTCGGCCAGGCGCAGTGGCAGGGGCGTACGGTGCTGGCCAAGCTGCTGGTTGGCGGCAAGGCCGAGCGGCATTTCGCGCGGGAGCTGCAAGGTGCCCAATTGCTGGCGGCCCAGGGGCTTTGCACGCCGTTGCTGCTCGAGCAGGGCGTGGCGGCAGGCGAGGGCGGCTGGCTGCTGTTCGAGTTCCTGGAGGGCGCGCGCAGCCTGGCCGATGACTGGCAGGCCGTCGCCGACCAAGCCTGGCTGAGCGATGCCCAGCAGCAGGTACTGGGCGAGGCGCTTGGCGTTATCGGCCAGCTGCATCGTCGTGGGCTGTGGCAGGAAGACCTGCACCTGGACAACCTGCTGCGCCACGACGGCCGTCTGCACCTGATCGATGGCGGCGGCATTCGTGCCGAGACGCCAGGTCAGCCGCTGTCGCGCGATAGGGTGCTGGCCAACCTGGGGCTGTTCTTCGCGCAGTTTCCCGGGGCCATCGACAGCTATATCGAGGAGCTGCTGGTGCATTACCTGCTGGTCAATGGCGAGCACGCGCTGCCGCTGGAGGCACTGCTCAAGGCGGTGGCCAGGGCGCGGGCAACGCGCATGCAGGCGTTCATGGCCAAGATCGAGCGTGAGTGCACGGCGTTTCGCGTCTGCCGCGGGCCGTCGCGCCTGCAGGTGGTGAGGCGTGAAGAAGACGTGGCGCTGGCGCCCGTGCTGGCGGATCCCGATGCGGCGATTGCCGCTGGCGAGCCGCTCAAGCTCGGCGGCTCCTCGACCGTGGCGCGTATCGAGCAGGCTGGCCGCCAGCTGGTCATCAAGCGTTACAACATCAAGGGTTTCGGCCACTGGCTGCGGCGCTTCTGGCGGCCGAGCCGGGCCTGGCACAGCTGGTGCGAGGGTAATCGCCTGGATTTCCTCGGTATCGCCACGCCCACGCCGCTGGCCGTGCTCGAACGGCGTACTCTGTGGTTGCGCCGCCAGGCCTATCTGATTACCGAACACACTCCGGGTATGGATATAATCGCCCGTTTCGCGCCCTGCGGGGCAGACGAGCTGCCGCCCGAGGCAGAACTGCAGGCGCTGCAGGCATTGTTCGCGGCCCTGTTGCGCGAGCGCATCAGCCATGGCGACTGCAAGGGCACCAATATCCTCTGGCAGGCCGGCCGTTGGGCACTGATCGATCTGGATGCCATGCAGTACCATGGCCAGGCCGGCAGCTTCAAGGCTGCCTACGCGCGTGATCGCGCGCGTCTGCTGCGTAATTGGCCTGCCGATAGTGCCCTGTACCGTGAGCTCGATCGGCGCTTGCCAACACTTATTTGAGCTTCCGAACGGAGGCTCATGGAAATCAAACAGTATCGGTTGTCGAGTCAGGCAGCCGCGTTAAGAGGCTTTATCCGTGGCATTGACGATTCTTGGCCTGTCCGGCGCCCTCAGTCATGACCCCTCCGCGGCGTTGTACATCGACGGCAAGTTGATTGCAGCGGCGGAAGAAGAGCGCTTCGTGCGTGACAAGCACGCGAAGAACCGCATGCCCTACGAGTCGGCCAAGTTCTGCCTGGAGCAGGCCGGTATCAAGCCTTCGGATGTCGATGTGGTGGCGATTCCCTTCGCGCCCATCAGCCTGTTCGGCAAGGCGCGCTGGCACTACGCCAAGCGCTACTGGTATGCGCCGGACCGCGCTCTTGACGCGATCCTCATGGGCAATCGCCGCTACAAGCGCTACCGCAAGAAGATCGTCTGGTGCCTGGAGCAGCTGGGTTTCGACGCCAAGAAGGTCAGGATCGAGCCGGTCGAGCATCACCTGGCCCACGCCGCCAGTGCCTATCACTGCTCGGGCTTCACCGAGAAGACCGCCATCCTCGGTATCGACGGCAAGGGCGAATACGCCACCACCTTCTTCGGTTACGGCGAGAACGGTCGTATCCACAAGATCAAGGAATTCTACGATCCGGATTCCCTGGGCGGCCTGTATGGCGCGGTGACCGAGTTCCTCGGCTTCGAGATGCTCGACGGCGAGTTCAAGGTCATGGGCATGGCGCCCTATGGCGATGCCAGCAAGTACGATTTTTCCCGCCTGGCCAAGTTCGAGAACGGCGAGCTGGTGATCAACACCGACTACGCCAACGTCATCGGCCTGCGCCGGCACAAGGAAAAGGGCAAGGGTTTCTACTTCTCGCCCAAGCTGATCGAGTGGCTGGGGCCCAAGCGTGAAGGCGATATCGCCGACGACCCCTACATCCACTACGCGGCCAGCATGCAGGCGCTGTTCGAGAAGCTGGCGCTGGAGATGATGGACTACTACCTGGGCGACATCATCCGCGAAACCGGCAAGATCGCCTTTGCCGGCGGCTGCGCGCTGAACGTCAAGCTCAACCAGAAGATCATCGCCCGCCCCGAGGTCAAGGAGCTGTTCGTGCAGCCGGCGTCCGGCGACGCCGGCACGTCCGTTGGCGCCGCTGCGTACGTTTCCCACAAGCGCGGCGTGCCGGTCGAGAAGATGGAGCACGTCTACCTCGGCCCGGCCTACAGCAACGAAGACGTGATCGCCGCCTGCGCACGCCACCCGAGCGCGCCGAAATGGCAGAAGATCGACGACATGCCACAGCGCATCGCGCAGATCATGGTCGACGGCAACCCGGTGGCCTGGTTCCAGGGGCGCATGGAGTTCGGCCCGCGCGCCCTGGGCGGTCGTTCGATCATCGGTTGCCCGAGCATCCCCGGCGTCGCCGATCGCATCAACGAGCAGATCAAGTTCCGCGAGCGCTGGAGACCCTTCTGCCCGTCGATGCTCGACACCGTCGCCGAACAGATGCTCAAGGTCGACCACCCGAGCCCGTTCATGACCTTCACCTTCGAAGTCAACGATGAGTGGAAGGAGCGGGTCAGCGAAGTCGTCCACGAGGACGGCACTTCCCGTGCCCAGGTGCTCAAGCGCGAATACAACCCGCGCTGGTACGACCTGATGCTGGAGCTGGAAAAGCTCACCGGCAACGGCGTATCCCTGAACACCTCGCTGAACCGCCGTGGCGAACCGATGATCTGCTCGCCGACCGACGCCCTGAACATGTTCTTCGGCTCGGACCTGCAGTACCTGATCATGGAAGATATTCTGGTGATCAAGGACGATGTCGTTGCGCCGAGCAGTGACCCGTCCGGTAGCGTGGAGCCCTAGGTTTGGCTGGCAGCCAGGCAAGGTTGAAGACGCTGCTGTTCAACGACACGTCTTCGGAAGGTCACCACGGCTGCCATTTGGTGATGCAGCAGATCTACACGCTGGCCGAGCAGGCTGGCATGGAGATTCTGCGCGCCTGCCCGATGCACCATGACTGGCAGACAGACGAGCAGCTGCAACGCGACATTCGCGCTGCAGATATCTGTCTGGTCAATGGCGAAGGCACCATGCACGATGATGCGCCGCTGGCCCTGCGCTATGGGGCGCTGGCGCGGTATTGTCGGGAGCATGGCGTGCCCTGTTTTCTGATCAATTCGGTGTGGCAGAACAATGTGCGGCTCAATGCCGATGCGCCCTTGTTCACGCGCATATTCGTGCGCGACGTGCTGAGTCAGGCTGCATTGGATGAGATCGGTGTGTCGGCCGAGGTTGTTCCGGATCTGACGCTGTCTTATCAATACCAGGGGGCTACGCCCGCTCGGCAGGGCCTGCTGATCAACGGCAGTGTGCTCACGGAGCGGTTACGCGAGGCGTGGCGCATCAGCTGTGCCAATCCTCATCTGCGCTACGTCAGTATCCGCACCGTTGCGCCCTTGCAGCTGGGTAAGGGGTTCGATGTCTATCTGCGCAAGAATCTGCGCAAGCGGCTGAAGGCCTATCGACGCATTGCCGCCAGTTATCTACACCGTTATCCCGCCGAGCTGCCCGGCTCGCGGATCGACAAGTTGCGCTGGCGGTACGCCGTGCTCGCGCCGCGCCGCTTCCTCGCACTGTTGCGCCGTTCGCAGGGCGTGATCACCGGGCGTTTTCATCTGGTGACCCTGTGCCTGGTCACCGGTACCCCTTTCTATGCCATTGCTTCAAATACTCACAAGATCGAAGCCTTGCTTGCGCAGGTCGGGTTAGGCGAGCGACTGCGTGCCTCTTATGAAGAAGCTGTTGGTGATGCGCAGCGCATCGCGTTCAGCGAAGCGGAGCAGGCGGGCATCGAAAGCTTCCTGCAGGATGCTCGTCGTCAGGCCGGCGAGATGTTTGCCGGGATGGCCCAGATAGCCCGAGATCGGCGCGCTGCGCGATAGCGGTACAGGCAACAGCCGTGGGCTGTCTTGTATGTGACCGAGCGGTCAGAAAAATCCGCTCGGGCGCCGCTCATCAAATACATTGAACCATGCCAACTCACGCATCTCCGACTTTCATGGTCGAGGTTTCGGCTGCTCGAGAATCAGGCTGGCATGCCTGATTTCCAGCTGCAGTCGATGCGACTTTGCTGGGTGCTTACCTGCACCTGAATCGTTGCCGTGATAAGAGTTGGATCAATGAATACTAATAATACGAGCCAGGCATGGGTGCTGCAGATCTGCCATGGTTACGACGGGCCGTTTCTCGATTGTGCTCGACAATATGCCGTGCTCTTTGCCGACACGCCCTACAAGGTCATGACCGTATACCTGAGTGGCAAATATGACGCTCAGGTCGAAGCAGGGTCGGCCTCCGATGAGGTGGTCTTTCTCGAATACAGCAGCAAGGCGCTCAGAGGGCTGAAGCTCGGTGCGATTCGCGCGATTCGGCGCCTCGTTTCTGAGCGCAACTTCGCGCTGTGCATTGCCCACCGCTCCAAACCGGCTTATGTGGCGATGCTGGGCAGCAAGCTGCCGGTGATCGGTATTCACCATGCCTTCGGCGACTACCAGCGCAAGTCGCGTCAGCTGTTCGCCAACTTGTTTCGTAAACGCCTTTACCTGTTTGGTGTATCCGATGCGGTGCGTGATGATTTGCGCGCGTGCCTGCCGGGCTGGCCGCAGCAGCGTATCCAGACGCTCTACAACCGCATCGACCTGGAGGCCGTGCAGTCCGAGCAGTTGTCACGCTCAGCCGCCCGCCAGGCGCTTGGTTTGCCGAGTCAGGCCTGGGTGATCGGTAATGTGGGGAGGTTGCACCCCGACAAGGATCAGGAGACGCTTATCCGCGCGTTTGCCGATGCGTTGCCTACCTTGCCGGTCAATAGTCTGCTGGTGATAGCCGGAGAAGGTCGCCTCGAAGCCAGGCTCAAGACGCTGGTCGGTGAGCTGGGCATCGGTGATCAAGTTCGCTTTCTGGGGCAATTGCCACAAGCGCGGCGTTATTTCAAGGCATTTGACATGTTCGCACTCAGCTCCGATCACGAACCCTTTGGAATGGTGCTGCTGGAAGCCATGGCAGCGGGGTTACCGGTCGTTTGCAGCGACTGTGGCGGTGGGCGTGAGGTCGTTGGTGAAAAAGGGCAACTGTTTACCTTTGGCGATTGGCATGCGCTTTCTGCCAGTCTGCAAAGCGTCGCTTCGGCTCAGCAGAGAGAGCTGGAGCAGCTTCGTGAAGACATGCACGGCTGGCTGGAAAGTCGCTTCGTCGACTCTGCAGTTGCGCCGCGATTCTTCGCTACCCTGTCCGGCTGGCAGGCGTGCCGTCTGTGAGTACCAGCGAGCGGCCCGCTGTGTCGTTAGTCAGCGTTATCGTGCCCTGTTTCAATTACGCAAACTACGTGGGGGATGCGCTGCGCAGCATTCTTGAACAGGATTATCCCGCCATTGAGCTCATTGTGATCGACGATGGCTCTACCGACGACAGTGCATTGCGCATCGAGGAGGCGCTGAGTGGCTGGCGAAGTTATCCGGCGATGCATCGAGTGGAATTCATTCGCCAGCCTAATCAGGGGGTGAGTGCTGCGCTGAATCGGGGGTTGGATCTGGCCCGCGGCGAGTTCGTGGCCACCTTCGATGCGGACGATATTATGGTGCCAGGACGCATCGCACTGCAGGCCGATTATCTGGTTGCCCATCCCGAGGTGGGGTGCCTGGGCGGTCGGCCTGTGCGAATTGACCAGAACGGTGCGGTATTGCCAAAGAAAACCAAGGCGCGGGAGGTGCGACGCTACGATTTTGCCCAGGCACTGGCCCAGGCGCTGGTGGTGGGCGGCAATCTGGTCATGTACCGACGTGAAGCCATGCTCGCAGTGGGCAAGTACGACCCACAGCTGCGGGTGCAGGATTTCCAGATGACCCTGAAAATCGCCCATGCCGGTTACCATGTCCACGTAATTCCGGACGCCGTGACCCTGTATCGAAAGCACGAGGGTGGTTTGTCGCGCAATTACCTTGCTGAGTACCGCTACGGTATGCAATTGCTGGATCTTTACCGAGATCACCCGGCTTACGAGTCTGGTAAGGCACGCTTGCTGACCAAGATACTTGGGCCAGCGGTAACTCAGGACAAGCGGTTCGCATGGAGCCTTTTTGCGCAGATCCCGTTGCGGGAATGGGATCGCCAGTTGTTCAAGCGTTTCCGGCACTTGTTGTTGAAACGGCGCGCCGAGCTGCCCTGCTGAACTGCGCGCGATGCCGGGCCGCGTGCCTGGCAATGGATTAATCGAGCATCCTGACATGCGCCGCGCCAGCGGCACCGGGAGCCTGTGGATGAGTAAACATGGAACAATTGCCTGAGGGCGATACGCTGGCTGTTGGCAAGCGTAAGTATCTGATTCTGGATGGAATAGGCGGTGTGCCGTTGGGGCGCGAGCTGTTCGAGGCCTTTCTCGAAGCAGGTGTGCCAGCCGTGCATTGGGACGCCTTGCGGCAGAAACCGCGCCGCTGGTACGGCGTAGCGTCGGCACTGTACAAAGCAAGCAACAAGGCAGGTGAGCGGGACGGTTTTTCGCATCTGCCCCGGCTGCCGCTGGAGCCACTGCGCAAGTTGCTGGAGGATGAGGCGCCGACGCACGTGCTGGTAGTCGGTTTTCTTTACAAGCACTACGACCTCGATCAGGTCGCAGTTCTGGTGCGTGATCGCGGCGCCCGCTTCATGCTGTACGACACCGATAGTTGCAATCTCTACTCTAAGCGCCGGGAGTTCTTGTACTTCATCGGGCAGGAACTGCCGCGCTACGACTTGCTGTTCTCGTTTTCCGAGGTGACCACACGGTTCTTTCGTGAAACCCTGGGGCTTAATGCCCAGTATTTGCCGTTTGGCGCCGTGGACTTGCCGCAGCAGCAGCGTGAGCCGGAACGCGACGTTCTGTTCGTTGGCAGTGCCGATCTACGCAGAGTTTTTCTGCTGGAAAATATCCGTGAGCACCTGACCGTGCGCGGAAATCGCTGGCGCCGTAACCATGCCTTGATGTCTCCCGAGCTGCAGGAACGGGTCGATGACCGAGCGGTGTGGGGCGAGGAACTGCGCGAGCTATTGCAGACCTCTCGGATCGTGCTCAACATTACCCGCTCGGATTTTCATGGCGCGGAAACTGGCGTCAATCTACGGATCTTCGAAGCAATATCGGCGGGCTGTTTTCTGTTGACCGACTACTGCGAGGAGATTGCTTCCTTGTTTACGCCAGGCGAAGAGATCGAGGTATTTCGTTCGAGGGCCGAGCTCAAGGACAAGGTCCGCCATTATCTGGCCAACCCTGCGGAATGTGAGCGTGTTGCGCGCAACGGCCGGGCACGCTTTCTTGAGCAACACACCTGGGCAAACCGCGTTGCGCATATTTTGGCCTGTGCTTAGCAACATCTGGATCCGCGGATTTCGAGATATCTCATGATTGATTCTTCTGCAGCGTCTTCTATATGGTTTGACGTGGTAATACTCAGCTTCGCCAAAGACGAGGCCTTGCGCCAGGTCACCGAGCACTGCCTCGATTCGTTGGTGGCATCCGAAGACCCGGAGCGGATTCGCCTACGCATCTGGGTGCTCGAGTCCAATGCCCAGGCGCCGGTCTATAAGCAGCCTGGGGTTGTAACGCTCTATCCCGAGACGCCCTTCAACTACCACGCCTACATGAATATCGGCATTCGCGAGGGGCAGGCGCCCTTCGTGGCCATCTGCAACAACGATCTCTCTTTCCATCCCGGCTGGGCTTCGGAGCTGCTGCGCGTGTTCGAGCAGGATCCGAGCGTCAGCAGTGCCAGCCCAGCCTGCTCCCTGCACCATCCGCGTAATGGCTTCGCGCTCAACAGCGGCGTCTACCCAGGCTACGGTGTGCTGAAGGAAATTTCTGGATGGTGCCTGGTTTTTCGCCGCTCCATCCTAGAGGTGATCGGCGCTCTGGATGAGCGGTTCTTCTTCTGGTACGCGGACAACGACTATGCGCTGACGCTCCAGTCCAAGGGGCTGCGGCATGTGCTGGTCACCTCGTCGGTCGTCGATCATCTCGACAGCCGCACGTTGCGTACACACACCTCGGCTCGGCAGTGGTTGATGACCAAGCGCGCCAAGTACACCTTCGAGGAAAAATGGCTTGGTCGCAGCAAGGGCTACCTGATGCGCAAGAAACTCAAGCTGTACCTCAAGTTTCCACTCTATTACCTGGGGCTGAAGAAAGTTAAATGAACGACCGTTTTTCGGAGTGCCGGAGTTGATCTCCGTGATCATCTGCAGTGCTCGGCCCGAGCGGTTACAGGCAGTGACCCGCAATATCGAAGCCACGATCGGCGTCGAATACGAGCTGATTGCCGTGGACAACAGCGTCGAAAGCCGAGGCATCTGCGCGGTCTACAATGATGGCGCCTCCAGGGCACGCTACCCGTTCCTGTGCTTCGTGCATGAGGATGTGGAATTCCTGAGTCAGGATTGGGGTGTGCGGGCGCTCGCTCATTTTTCGCACGACGAGGGCCTTGCCCTCATTGGCCTGGCGGGGAGTTGCTACAAGGCGGCAACACCTTCTGGCTGGCACAGCGGTGATGACGACGATCTGTGCATCAACGTGCTGCACGGTGCATCGAGAGCAAGCGCCAACGCGGCTTTCGCCAAACCAGCCGACAGCGGTTCGGCGATCTGTGTACCTGTCGTGGCGCTGGATGGTGTCTGGTTGTTCGCTCGTCGTACGGCGTGGGTCGAAACGCGCTTCGATGAGCGCTTGGGCGGCTTTCATTTTTATGACGTCGATTTCAGTCTGCGTGTTGCCCAGCGGGGCAAGATCGCCGTCGTCTTCGATATCGAACTATTGCACTTTTCTCTGGGCAGCTTTGCCGAGGCGTGGGCTAGGCAGGCGCTCGCCTATGCCGATGCGGCACCGGTGGCGCTGCCGTTCTCTTGCAGCACACCCTCGAACCCAGGCCTGCTGCGCCGCAAGGAGGCAGCGGCTGTGCGTTACTGGCTCCGCCTGTTGAGGCGAGCGCAACTGCCATGGGCGTTGCGGGTCCGCTGGCTTCGGGCCGTCGGTATTTTGCGCTACCCCACCCTGTGGCGCGTGGCGCTCAAGTTTCTGCTGCGCTGATGATTTCAGCGTAGCGGAAGCAGGACGCCCCCAGGATGTAGTCGGCGAGCTGGCGCGTGTCGATGGGGGCATCCGCGAGTTGCGCCAGTTCCTCGGCATTGAGAAAGCTGGGTATGCCTTCGGCTATCAGGTTCAGGCCGTGCGCTTGGTACAGGGCACAAGGCACGCCGAACAGCGTTGCTTCAAACAGGCTCGTGGTATTGAACCCGACTGCCAGATCGTAATGTCCTGCACGCAGCGCGTGCGCGAGAGTGGGGCTGTCGTCGAGCGAGGCGCTTGGTGGCAAGGCAGCCATCAGGGCCGCGTCCTTGGCGAGCAGCGGGTGCAGGCGCACCGTCAGCCGATAGTGCGCAGGCAGCGAGGCCAGTAGATGGAGCAGTTGGATGCTGTCGGCCACATAGCGTTTGCCCGGCAGCACGCAAAGCAGGTGTTTGTGCGCGCTGGGCGATGGCCGCGACCCAGGCTGAGGCGCGGGTGGGTCGATGTAGCCGGCGATCTGTATCCGGTAATCGGGCGTGCGGTCGATTTCACGGTGGAATGCAGCAATTTCGGCGCGGCAGAACTCGCTCCAGACCAGCAAGGTGCTGGCCGTGACGTTTTCATAGTTGATGATGTCGATCGGTTGCTCGCCGCGATAACGATGATAAAGCCCGTGCTGCAGCGAGTAGGTCGGCAGGCCGTGATGCCGGCAGGCGGCGACCAGAAAACACTCGGGAATGTTGGCGCTGTTGAAACTGACCAGTGAAGTCAGCTGCTGGGGGATCTGCAGCCTGTCGATGGCTCTGAAGTGCTTGATGCTATGGCACAGCGCGCTGAATACGTAGAGCTGCAGCAGCAGGGGCAGCGAACAGCGCCGTGTTATCCTCCAGGCCGCGTACATGGCGCGCCAGTCCAGCGATTTGCTGGCGTCCTCCTTGAGGGCAGGCATGTAACTGATGTTCCGAGGCTGCTTTTCGCCGAGCCGGTTACCGATGCTCAGGGCCAGCTTGGTCTGGTCGTCGCGATCACAATGCCAGATGTAGGCGTCATCCTTGAGCTGATCATGGTGGCGGTAACGCGGGGTCAGGCGGATCAACTTGAACGCGCTGCGGATCTTTTTACGGGTCGAGCGCTTGTCGAACAGCAGGTGTGCCAACACGGCTGCCGTTGGGTTGCAGAGGTCGTAGCCGCGGTAGGTGGCGAACCTGAGCTTTTCTTTTGTCTGGGCGTAGAGGCTATACATGAACCGGTCCATGGGGCAGCGACATGCTGCACTGCAAGCACCTGATGCTCGCGGGGAGGCTTGAGGTGGGCAAGACCCTAGTCTTTCAAAATGAGCGCGTCGGGCGCAAACAGATCCGGGCTTTATTGGCGCTTCTCGTCGATCTCGAGGACTTTGCACCCGGGCGTGCGGTTGCCAGGATAGGCCAGGGAGACGAGGCCTTGTTCGTCAAACGCTATCGACGCTCCATGAAGCCCTGGTGGAAGCGGATCCTGCGCCGGCCCTACCAGTCTCCGCTGCGCAATGAGGCGATGCTGCTCGCCAGGCTGCAAACGCTCGGTTTCTCAGCGCCTGAGCCGCTGCTTTACACCGAGTCCCGGCATCCGCGGTTTCATGAAAGTCTGCTGCTCACGCGCTTCTTGCCAGGTGTGCCGCTGGCTACCCTGACGGGGGAGGCATTGCAGCGAGGTGCGCACCAGGCACTGAGCCTGCTTGCCCAGTTGCATGCTCATGGGATCGCTCACGGCGACTGTAACCCATACAACTTTCTGGTGGCCGAGCAGGCTTATCTGCTGGATTTCGAGCGGGCGGATGATTTCAGCCGGGAAGCTGCCGTCGACGACTTCAAGAAGATCATGCTGCGCCTGCGTGACCTGGGTTTGAGTGACGAGGTGCTCGAAGCGCTTGCCGCACGCTACGCATCCGCGGTCGATTCGCCTGTGCTCGATGCCAGGGCGATACTGGCCGAGTTGCAAGGGTTGAGTGTGGTTCGCAAGCCAACGCGCTGGCGACCACCCCAGCAGTTGCAAGGCTCACTCTGAGCAGCAAACCGGCAGCCAGGCATTTTGTGGTGCGTGGCTCGCCGGCGTTCAGGCGCATTTGGTTGCGTGGTGCCTGATGGTACAATCGCCGGCTTAATCCTAGAGCCAGCATCTTATGCCTGATTCAAGCGCCAAATCGCCTTCGATCTCCAGCTTCAAGTTGTACATGCGGCTGTTGAGCTACATGAGGCGTTACTGGTTCATGTTCGGCGTCAGCATGATCGGTTACATCATCTTCGCCTCGACTCAGCCGATGCTCGCCGGGCTGCTCAAGTACTTCGTCGACGGCCTTGCGGCCCCCGAAGCCGGCATGGTCGAGTTGCCGCTGCTGGGCAGCATGCAACTGCTCTACGGCGTGCCGCTGGCGTTGTTGCTGATCACCATCTGGCAAGGCATAGGCTCCTTTCTCGGCGGTTATTACCTCGCCCGGGTATCGCTGGGGTTGGTGCAGGACTTGCGCATCGCGCTTTTCAACAACCTGCTGACACTGCCCAACCGCTATTTCGACAACCACTCCACGGGCTACCTGATTTCCCGCATCACCTACAACGTCGGGTCGGTTACCGGGGCGGCGACGGATGCCTTGAAGGTCATGGTGCGCGAAGGTCTGACGGTGGTTTTCCTGTTCGGTTATCTGCTGTGGATGAACTGGAAACTGACCATGGTGATGGTGGCGATCCTGCCGCTCATTGCACTGATGGTTAAGAGCGCGAGCAAGAAATTTCGCAGCCAGAGCCGCAAGATCCAGAGCGCCATGGGCGAATTGACCCATGTGTCTTCCGAGACCATCCAGAACTACCGCGTGGTGCGCAGCTTCGGTGGCGAGCGCTACGAGCGTGAGCGCTTCTACGAGGCGAGCGAGGACAGCACCCGCAAGCAGTTGCGCATGACCCGTACCAGTGCGATCTACACGCCCAGCCTGCAACTGGTGAACTACGCCGCCATGGCGTTCCTGATGTTCCTGGTGCTGTTCCTGCGCGGCGACGCCAGCGTGGGTGATCTGGTGGCCTACATCACTGCGGCAGGGCTTCTGCCCAAGCCGATTCGCCAGCTTTCGGAGGTCAGCTCGACCATCCAGAAAGGGCTTGCCGGCGCCGAGAGTATCTTCGAGCAGCTGGACGAAGTGACGGAGCCTGATAACGGCACGATCGAGAAAGAGCGGGTCAGTGGTGCGCTTGAGGTTAAGCACCTGAGTTTTGTTTACCCCGGGACCGAGAAAGTCGTCCTGCAGGACATCAGCTTCACCGTCGAGCCCGGTCAGATGGTGGCACTGGTGGGTCGTTCGGGCAGCGGCAAGTCGACCCTGGCGAACCTGATTCCGCGTTTTTATCAGCATGATCAGGGTCAGATTCTGCTCGATGGCACGCCGATCGAAGACTATCGCGTTGAAAACCTGAGAAAGCATATCGCCCTGGTCACCCAGCAGGTTTCGCTGTTCAACGACAGCGTCATGAACAACATCGCCTATGGCGACCTTCGTAATCTGCCGCGCGAGGCGGTCGAGCAGGCCGCCGAAGCCGCTTATGCCCGCGAATTCATCGATCTGTTGCCCCAGGGTTTCGAAACCCGGGTAGGTGAGAACGGCGTCATGCTGTCGGGTGGCCAGCGTCAGCGCCTGGCGATTGCCCGGGCATTGCTCAAGAGTGCGCCCGTGCTGATTCTCGATGAAGCGACCTCGGCCCTGGATACCGAGTCCGAACGCTATATCCAGGCGGCGCTGGACAGGGTCATGGAAGGTCGCACGACGCTGGTGATCGCGCATCGGCTGTCGACCATCGAGAAGGCCGATCTGATCCTGGTCATGGATAAGGGGCACATTGTCGAGCGCGGTACTCACGAGTCGCTATTGGCGCAAAACGGTTACTACGCCCGCCTGCATGCCATGGGACTCGAGGACAAGGATGAGCCGCAAGAGCAAGAACAGGCCGAGACCTGAGCCCAGCTTGGCGTTGAAGTAATAGCTCCACGGCGCTCCGAATGAGCGGATGCGCCCCGGTGAAGGTTTGCAGTACTTGATCATGGACGATTGTGGATTATGCGGGAGTTCTGATGGCCGAGGTTTTAACGCACGCTGATACCCATCTATCGGTGGTGCCGGCTGATTGTCGGATCGCATTGGTGCCTTCTATGGGGCTCGGTGATGGATGCATTTACCTGGTACTGGCGGCCAACCTGGCGCGTGCTGGCTATCAGGTAACGGTGTTGAGCAATCACTTTGGGGCGCTTGACGACTGGTTTCCGCTGTTCGAGGCTCGACCGTTGCCGGCGCCTGCGGAAACCTTTGCGGTGCTCGATGATTTCGATCTGGTCATCTCCGACCTGGGCAGCATGTTGACTCGCCATGCTGAGACGGCCGAGGTACTGGCCAGGCGCTATGTTTTCGTCGGTACGCTGAAGGTCGATTCACGGTTCGTGCAGGAGCCGGCGGCCGATAGCCTGGCGCGACTGCCTGCGCAAAAGGCTCGCCTTCTCGCGCCCCTGGCAGCAGCTGCCGGGCCGTTGCGCTGCCTGCCGGATGATAGTGTCAGCATGGTCGAGCAGGCCGTCGCCTTTTGTCGCATCCGCTTGGGGCTGGCCGAGGCCCGCAGCGATATCGGGCTGCAGCTGCCTTCCACACTCCAGCACCGCCGCCATGCGAAGCGGGTGATGCTGCACCCGCTTTCCTACAACGTGAAGAAGAACTGGCCGGCGCGTAAGTACCTGGCCTTGGCCAGACGCCTGCGTGCAGCGGGTTATCAGCCGCAGTTCGTGCTGTCACCCAAGGAACGCTGTGACCATCTCGAGATGTTCGCGTCCGAGTTCGAGGTTCCCGAGTTTGCAGATGCCAAAGCCTTGGCTGCCTACCTGTACGAATCCGGTTATGTGATTGGTAATGACTCGGGGGTTGGCCATCTTGCCTCGGCGTTGGGTGTGCCGGTGCTGACCCTGTACCGCAAGCGACGCGATGGTTTTTGCTGGCGCCCAGGCTGGGGTGCCGGCCAGGTCGTGCGCCCGATCCTCTCGCTGAATTTCATGCGCGATCAATGGGCGATGTTCATGAGCGTCAATCGGGTGGCCAGGGGTTTCCAGGTTTTGATTCAAAAGGTCGGAGGGGACCAATAATGAGTGGGTCTACCGCGATCACGATCGTCATTCCAGCGTACAACTATGCCAAGACATTGGGGCGCACCGTTCGCTCAGTCGTGCCGCAGTTGAATGATGACGACGAGTTGCTGATCATTGATGACGGTTCCAAGGATCACACGCCGCAAGTCATCGAGGCGCTGAAAGTCGAATTTCCCGGCCGCTTCACGGCGTTGCGCAAGGACAATGGTGGCCTGGCCTCGGTGCGCAATCTCGGTATTGAAATGGCCCGTCATGACTGGCTGATCTTTCTCGATGCGGATGATGAAATGGCGCCAGACAGCATGGCCCTGATTCGGGCGCATCTGGCAGAAAATGCTGGGTCGCGAATGGTCATCGGGGGGCACTGGTCGGTCGATCAAGCGGGTCGACGTCGTCAGCATTCACCCGACAAGCTGCCGCAGACGCCCATTGAGCGGGTAAAGAGCTATCTGCTCGACAAAGCCCTGAGCATTTCCAACGGGGCCTGTGTGATGCACCGTTCGATCTTTCAGGCCGGCAACTATCCCGAGCGTTTCCGCAACGCCGAGGACATTCCGGTATTCGCGCAAACGCTTGCCGCCTACCCGGTTACGCTGCTGCCAGAACCCCTGGCGATGATCCACAAACACAGCGACAGCCTGCGTCATGATTTTGGCTCAAGCCTGGCGGGCGGGGTTGAACTGGTCGATGAGGTATTCAAAAGGTTGCCCGCCGAGTTGCAGCAGCTGCGTGCCGCGTTCTATCAGCAGCGTTGCCTGTCGCTGTTTCGCAGTGCCTGCCTGGCGGGGGATCCGGTTGCCGCCAAGCGCTTCTACTGCCAGGCGGTAACAAGCGACTGGCGCGTGCTCCTCAAGCTGTCTTATTTGCGCAAGGCGATCCGCCTGTGGATGGGCCGTCTGGATGGCTAAGACGCTGAAAATCCTGCAGCTGCAGACCCGTTACAACGCTGCGGACACCAACTCTGACCTGGGCGAGCAGATCCTGCAGGGGTTGCCTGCGGAGCGCTTCGAGGTGGTCAATGCCTATCTTGAAGGCCGGCCTGCTGACGATGCGATTGACCCGCCTGGCCGCCGTCAGGTGTTCTTCGAGTTCAGCGAGAAGGACATGAGCGGTCTGCGCCGCAAGGTACAGGCGCGCCTGCTGGCGTTCTGCCGGGAGGAGAGCTTCGATGTGGTGTTGCTGCATCGTTTCAAGGCCGTCAATCTGTTCATGCACCTCAACAAGAAGCTGCGCATCGCCCGGTGTATCGGCGTATCCCACGGTTTCGGCGAGTACGACCGCTTCTATCGGCGCTGGCAGGCCAGGCGTTTGATCGATGCATGCTGGCGCTTCGTCGGTGTGTCGCCGGCAGTGGTCGATTACCTGGTGTCACTGCGCTGTGGTTTCACGAAAGCCAATACGGTAGCGATCACCAACGCGCTCGACATCGATCTGGCGGAGTCCCTGCAGCTGTCGCGAGATGCTGCGCGTCAGGCCTTGGGGTTGCCGATGACGCCAGTGATCATCGGTGCCATCGGGCGCCTGGTTCCGATCAAGGGGCATGCCCATCTGATTCGGGCGTTTGCTGTCGTCAGTCAGGAATTTCCTCATGCGCACCTGGCCATCATCGGTGGGGGGCGTGAGCAGGACAATCTCGCTGCGCTGATCGCCGAGTCCGGTTTGCAGGAGCGCGCGCACCTGTGCGGTACCCAGCCCGATGCCATGCGCTATGTACGGGCTTTCGACATCTTCGCCATGCCATCGCTGCAGGAGGGCCTCGGGCTCGCTCTGCTCGAGGGCATGAGCGGCCGCTTGCCGGTGATGGGGTCGGACATCCCGGCGATGCGCCCACTTTTGCAGGGGGCCGGCGGGCGGCTGTTCAACCCGGGCGACGTGGCCTCGCTGACCGAGCAGCTGCGTGCCGGCATGACCGACAGCGAGGCCGAACGAGCCGCGCAGGGAGAGCGGGCCTACCGATATCTCAGGCGCGAGCACGATATCGATGATTTCCGCCGCAAATACCGTGAGCTGCTCGAAGGTGATCAGCCGCTGACAGGATCGTCTTCATGACCGATAGCACCAACCCGCTGCCTCTGGTATCGGTACTTATCTCCTCCTACAACCACGCTGACTTCGTCGAGGCCAGCATCCGGAGCGTGTACGCGCAGAGTTATCCCAATATCGAACTGCTGGTGGTCGATGATGGTTCCCGAGATGGCAGTGTCGAGTTGCTCAAGCAGCTGCAAGCGGAGCTTGGGTTCGACTTCGTGGCGCAGGCGAACAAGGGGCTGTGCACCACACTCAACGAGATGATCGCTCGAAGCAAAGGCCGCTATATAGCGCCGCTGGGCTCGGATGACGTGATACTGCCCGAGCGTTTTTCCTTGCAGATCCCGTTCATGGAGCAGCATCCGGAAACGGGTATCTGCGCGGGCGGCATCGTGCTTATCGACGGCGATGGCAAGCCACTGCCCGACAAGAAGCAGCGTCATCGCCCCGCTCGGCGTCTCGATTTCGATGATCTGTTCATGGATCGCAAACCGGGACCGCCGGCACCGACTCTGCTGTTTCGCCGGGAGGCGCTCGAAAAGGTAGGGGGCTTCGATCCGACCATTCGCATCGAGGACTATTTCGTAGAGCTGCGTATCGCGCGGGCCGGTTATTTCATCGACATACTCGAGGAGCCGCTGGCCCTTTACCGCGTGCACGGCAGCAACACCTACAAGAACCGCCGCCTGATGATCGACACCGAGCTGGCCATCTATCAGCGCTTCAGCGATCACCCCGGCTATGAGGCGACACGCTTGCGTTACCTGAACGCCATGTTTACCAAGGTGGCCAATGAGGACAGGGCATTGGCCGGCGAACTGCTTGCGCAGATCCCATGGCGTTCACGTAACCTGAAGACCCTCAAAGGGCTTTGGCGCTATTGGCTCAAGCGTTAGCGCTTGTGCGGTTAGCGCTTATTGGGCCTTCAGCCACTTTTTCAGGTCGCGCGTGAAACGCTCTGTTTCAGGCCGACTGGCACTATCTGCATAGCCTTCCAGCCAGCTATCCAGGTGCTGTTGTGTCAACCAGGCGATGTCTTCGCTGTAGCGCAGGATATGCTGCAGGTTGCGTCGCCTTTTCCAAGGCGCAAGCGGGCGGCTCTCAAGTTTCATGTCCGAAAGGTCGATCAGCCCGAAGCTGCCGTCAGGCAGTAGCAGCACGTTACCCAGATGCAGTGATCGGAAGTACACCCCAAGCTGGTGCAGTTCACCGAGAAAGGTCCCGAACTGTTTCACCAGCGCTGTGCGTGGCTCTGCATCGAGCTGGCGCAAGCTGTTGCGCAAGGTGTCGCCTGGCAAGGGCTGATAACGTACTGCGCTCAGGCGCCGTTCACTGATCATCAGCACATCGAGCACCTTGGGCGCGGTAATGCCCAGGCGCAGCAGACCTTGGGCATTGTCAGCGAAACGTTGTGCCGGCAAATCCCAGAGGTCGGAAGACAGCAACCGTTTGCGGCGGTACAACTTGAGGAAGTCGCCATCGCCAAGCCGGGCTACCTTGATGCCCAAGCCATCCTCTTCGATGGTTTTGGCGCCCTGCAACAGGGCATCCAGCTGTACCGCATCGATACGCTTCATGTGCGGGCCTGCCGATAGCGGATGGAGAGCGCGGCTAGCAGTGCCAGGGGGATCCAGATCAGAAACCAGCTTTCGTTGGGGCGAGATAGGTAGTTGCCTCCCTCGGTCAGCCCTGCGCATATTCCGTAGATCAGCAGTGCCGAAGCGATCTGCAATTGCGGCAGAGCGCGCAGGCGCAGGCAGCGAGCCAAGGCGAAACCGTACATGGCGGCCCATACGCCAAGGCCGACCATGCCCAGTTCGAGAAGCACGGCCAGCTCGACGTTGTGCGGGTCGTGCAGCAGGTGGCCGACGCCGGGGATATCGAACTCGAACTTGCTTTCATAACCGGCACCTATCCACAGATGCTGGCCAGCCTGGCGCCAGGCATCGCCCCACAATTCAGGGCGAAAGGACATGCCGCGCTGCAGGATGATTTCCGGCGCAACAAGATAGGCTGCGCAGGCGCCGAGCAGTAGGGCGGTAACCAGATAAATGGCCCGCTTACCACTCATCAAAAGCATCCAGACACTGGTCATGGCCAACCCCATCAGCGGCGTCCGCGAGCCGGTGGCCAGTAGCGCCGCCAGCAAGGGAAGCGCCATCAGGATCGGTAGCCAGTCGCGACGTTCGCTGCGCGACAGCCAGGCCGCTACCCAATAGGTGCACAAAAAGCCCAGGACGTGGGAGGTAAGCAGTGGGTTGCGCAGGGCTCCGGTGCCGATCAGCCGATCGCCCGGCACCGCGGTGTGCATGAACCAGGCAACGTTGATCAAGGCTGCCAATGCACCGATGCCCGCACCGATGCGCAAGGTTTTCAAGAGCAGTTCTTCATTGCGCAGTGCGATCAGTGCGCAACCGGCGAACAGCATGAACACATACAGCGGGCGCTTGGCCAGGCTACCAAAGCCATCGTCCGTACGGCTCCAGCCCATGCTGATCAGCAGCCAGGCACTCAATGCCAGAAAGCACAGCACCACCGGTTCCCGCAGCAGCGGCTTGATCAGCTGCGGCATAAGCAGCACGCCCAGGAGCGCGGGGGCTGCGATCAGCGCGTAATAGAACTTGGTGTACTGGCTGCCATCGGAAACCCAGAACATGCCTGTCAACAGGATCAGATAACCGCCTACCAGCCAGCGTGTGGCGATGAAGTCATAAAGGCGTGTGCGGATGGCGTGGGGATGTGAAGGGAGTAGCTGCACCTGAAATCCTAGAGGCATCGGTAAAGGGGCGTATCTTAAAGCATCGTCCGGCCGTCGGCAGCGCCCGCATGATAAGCTGGCACCTTTTTACCCGAGGCCGAATGCCTGATGTTCAACCCGTTACAGCGCTGGCGTGAGCGAGGCTGGCGACCGATAAGCGCCGACCTGTATGCACAGATGTGGACGCGTTTCGGCGGCAGCGTCATGACTCACCCTGACGTCGTGTCGCGGCTGTCTGCGCTGGCAGGTGTTTCCGTGCGCTACCTGGGTTGGCCGCACCAGGGGGAGTTGCAGGCTGCGATTCCGCTTTGGGGTAATGCGCTGGCGCTTTCTCGTGACGTGCTCAAACGCATGGGGCAGCGCGACCTCTTCGATCTAGGCAACGCCGAGGTGATACTGCCGATCGCGCCGGGTGCGAAGGTGCCGGTTCGACAGCGTGTGCGTTATGTGTCCGCCTTGAATGAGGGGGCAATATCGAGGCTGCGCAGGCAGGCAGATGAGCTGGCGCTGGCCCGGCAGCCTGAGGAATACGGTAAGAAATTCCGCTACAACCAGCGCCGTGAGCTGCGCATGCTCGAAGAGGCTGGTGGCGAGATTCTGCCGGTTTCCAGTCTGTCAGCCCAGGCACTGGCGGCCATCTACACTGAATTGTTCGAAAAGCGCTGGGGCTTCGATGTCCCTGGCAAGCAGCATCTCGTCGAGGTATTCGAAGCGCTGAGCGAGTTTCTCTGGGGTGTTTATCTGCAGCTCGATGGCAAGCCTGTAGCCGTTCAGGTTCTGTACAGGGTCGAATCGCCAGACTGGATCAGCATCGAATATATCAACGGTGGAGTCGATCCGGCCTCTCGTGATTTCAGTCCCGGTAGTGTCCTCAGCTTTATCAATACCCAGTCCGCATGGGAAGATGCGCGCGCGCGAGGAAAACCGCTGCGTTACTCGTTTGGCAGAGCGGATGTCGAATACAAGGATCGTTGGTGTAATCGCCAACCTGTTTTTCAGGTGTAGTTGAATGGAAGCACGCAAGCAGCGCTTGGTACGCCGGCACCGGCGTAACAAACGCATTCTCATGGTCGTGGCACTGCCGATCCTGGTGGCGCTCGACTGGTTCGGTTCGTGGGGAACGGCCCCGGTCGTCATGGTGCTGGCATGGATCGCCCACGAAGCCTGGTTTTCCGACCACCTCTTCTATTCGCCCCGTGACGATTATCGCCACGCCTTTGCGCCAGATAGCCTTAGCCTCTCGGTGCTGCTCGACCGTAGCGGGCGAATGTCGCCGCACGCGGGCTGCTGGCCTGAGAGTGCCGACACGCTTGTGCTGGCTTTGCACATCCGCAGCAGCTGGTTGGGCCGCTGTCTCGACCCTCATGTACTTATCGGCGAGGGCGAGGAGCTCGATCGACAGGATTTCGAGCGGGGCGTCGATGGTGTGCGGTTTCTCAACCTTTCGGGATTCCTGCCATTGCTGCGCAGTGGGCAACTGAAGCTGAATGGGCGTTTCTGCAAGCTCGGACGTGAGGCAACCCTGTATTGCTTCAGCAATCCGGACTACACCCGCAGGCGCGTGATGGTGCTCGCCCCGCACGCGGACGATGCCGAGCTCGCTGCATTTGGCCTGTATAGCCGCAGCCAAGATGTGTCTATTGTCACCCTGACCCAGGGCGAGATTGAGGCCGACTTCTATCGCCGTCTTGGCCTCAGCGACGCGGCCGCCGCTCGTCTGAAGGGACGGTTGCGCAGCTGGAGTAGCCAGACGGTACCCTTGTGGGGGGGCGTCGAGCCGAGCCGTTGCGTGCAGCTCGGCTATTACTGCATGCAGCTAAGGCAAATGGAGGCCACGCCAGCCGCGGCGTTTGCTTCGCGTGAGTCCGGTGACTCGGATATCCGCAGTGTTCGGCGTTTCAATGCGCTAAAGTTGCCGGGCGATATGGACGGTGCGCCGACCTGGAATAACCTGACTGCCGATCTCGCTGCACTGCTGATGCATTTCAAGCCTGAAGTTGTGGTGCTTCCACATCCCGAGCTGGATCCGCACCCTGACCATATCCAGACGGGCCGCGCGTTGCGTCAGGCCATCGAACAAAGTGGCTGGCAGCCCGATGTGCAACTGCTCTATGCCAATCACTTGGCTGACAACGACCGTTGGCCCATGGGGCCTGCAGGCAATGGTGTGGCGTTGCCGCCTTGTATCGAACCGTTGCCGGCCGACCAGCTGTGGTGTCTGCAACTTGATGACAACGTTCTGCTGGACAAGAGCCAGGCGCTGGCGATGCAGCACGATCTGCAAACGCCGCTATCGTTCAAGAAGCGTCTGCGCCGTTTCATTCAATGGTGCCTGGCCGCGCGCCGCTGGCCACAAGCGGGTGAGGATGAGTTCTTCCGCAAGGCGGTGCGTCGCCATGAGCTCTTCTGGGTACGCCCGTTCGATGGTTGATCAGTAGTGAAAGGCACGGCGGCGGTGCGTAATAGCTGATGTGCTATTCTCCGCGACGATTTTGCAATTCCGGAGTTTCCGCATGAAGTTATCCATGCCCCGTTTCGATCAGGCACCCGTTTTGGTGGTGGGTGATGTCATGCTCGATCGGTATTGGCACGGCGCTACCTCGCGTATATCGCCCGAGGCTCCGGTGCCGGTGGTCAAGGTCGATCAGATCGAGGATCGCCCTGGCGGCGCGGCCAATGTAGCGCTGAATATCGCAGCGCTGGGTGCGCCTGCGGTGCTGGTGGGCGTCACCGGTGAAGACGAAGCTGCCCAGAGTTTGCAGCAGAGTCTCGAAGCCATTGGCGTGAAAACCTACTTCCAGCGCATCGAAAACCAGCCGACCATCGTCAAGCTGCGAGTCATGAGCCGTCATCAGCAGCTGTTGCGCATGGATTTCGAAGAGCCATTCCACACTGACGCCGATGCTTTGGCACGGCAGGTCGAGCAACTGCTCGATCAGGTCAAGGTGCTGGTGCTGTCCGATTACGGTAAAGGTGCCCTGCAGAACCACCAGGTGCTGATCAAGGCGGCCCGGGCCCGTGGCATTCCAGTGTTGGCCGACCCGAAAGGCAAGGATTTTTCCATCTATCGGGGCGCCAGCCTGATCACCCCCAACCTCAGTGAATTCGAGCTGATCGTCGGCCGTTGCGAAGAAGAAGCCGAGCTGGTCAGCCGCGGCGCGCGCCTGATGCGTGAGCTCGATCTGGGCGCGTTGCTGGTCACCCGAGGTGAACACGGCATGACGCTGCTGCGCCCCGATCACGCACCGCTGCACCTGCCGGCACGGGCGCGCGAGGTGTTCGATGTGACCGGCGCTGGCGATACGGTGATCTCCACCCTGGCCGCCTCCATCGCTGCAGGCGAGGATCTGCCCCAGGCGGTGGCGCTGGCCAACCTGGCGGCCGGTATCGTGGTGGGCAAGTTGGGTACGGCAGCCATTAGCACGCCTGAACTGCGCCGCGCCGTGCAGCGTGAAGAGGGCTCCGAGCGTGGGGTGCTGAGCCTGGAGCAATTGCTGCTGGCGACCGAAGATGCCCGCGCCCATGGCGAGAAGATCGTCTTCACCAATGGCTGCTTCGACATTCTGCATGCCGGCCACGTGACCTACCTCGAGCAGGCTCGCGCGCAAGGCGACCGTTTGATCGTGGCGATCAATGACGACGCTTCGGTGAGCCGCCTCAAAGGCCCGGGCCGGCCGATCAATGCCGTGGATCGCCGTATGGCGGTGCTGGCCGGCCTCGGCGCCGTGGACTGGGTGGTGAGTTTCAGCGAAGACACGCCCGAGCGTCTGCTCAAGCAGGTGCAGCCCGATGTGCTGGTCAAGGGCGGTGACTACGGCGTCGACCAGGTGGTCGGCGCCGACATCGTGCTGGCCTATGGCGGTGAGGTACGGGTGCTGGGGCTGGTCGAGAACAGCTCGACCACGGCCATCGTCGAGAAGATTCGCAGTCGCTGATCGCACCAACAGAACCCCGCCACTTGGCGGGGTTCTGCTTTGTGGCGCACGCCGCGATCAGACCGCGGTTGCTGTATCCAGACGAACCTGAGGCGAGTGCGCAGGGGCATTGCTGAACGCAGTGCCCTCGGGCTTTTCGGCTTTCGGCGTCAGGTTCTGCAACGCCAGCCAATCCTTCCAGCGAATGCGCTCATCGCGCACCAGCCAGCCATCCTGGGCGGCGAAACTTTCCGCCAGCCACAGGCCACGGGTGCTGGCCGGTACCAGCTGGCCCTGGCGCAGGGTCAGCAGCTCGGCGGTGGGCCGGCCCCCTTCCAGCGGAATCAGATAAAGATCCGGGCGGCTGTGGTCCAGGCGCGCGATCAACTTGCCGTTCTCCAGGTACTCGTCGACGTGCAGCAGGCTGAGCTGCTTGGACTCCTTGGGCAGATCCAGGCGCAGGTCATAGACCAACTGTAGCGAGGCGGTGGGCACGTGTACGTAGGCCCGCGGACGCTCCAGCAGGGTCAGGTTGCCGCACTGCACCGGGCGCGCCGCCCCGGAACGCGGGCTGAGGCGGAAATGGATGTTTTCCCGGTACTTGAGCGCGCCCTCGTAGGGTGCCGGTAGCCAGGTGTCGCCGAAGCGGCCATACAGCCAGCCCTCGCTGGTTTCCAGCAGGCACTCTTCAGCCACCTCCTGGATGGCGGTCAACAGCGGCAGGTTGAGTTCGTGGGCCGGTACGTAGCCGGAAATCAGCTTGAGCACCACGTCGCCGCGGTCGTGGCGGCGCTGGCGCACCAGTAGCCAGTATTCGCGGCCTTGCCAGTTCAGGGTCAGGCGTACCGAGACGCCGAGGTTGGCCAGCTCCACGGCGAAGCGCTGGCTGTCGGGGAGTTCGACGGGCTTGCGTCGTTCGAGCATCTCGCTGAAATTCAGCGGGCGGCCCAGGCTCTGGTAGGCGATGCCGTCAGGCGTTGCCTCGACATACAGCGGCAGGGTCTTGAAGGTGGCGGGGTTCTTGCGGGAAATGATGCGCGGCATGTCGGCTCCTTCTTGCGTCGGGGTCGGCCGCCTGGGCGGCATTAACGGCGTGCGCGGCACGCCTGTTCATCACTGTGCTGATCCTGTGTTACCACTTTTAGTGCCACCAATAACCTCGGCAACCACGGCCACGTTGTGCGCCAGGTGCAGCGGGTTGATGGTGCCGACGATGGCGCTGCCCACCCCGGGGTGAGCGAAGATCAGCTCGAAGCTGGCGCGTACCGGGTCTACGCCGCTGTCCAGGCAGACGTGGCCGCTGGCCAGGGCCTTCTTGATCAGCACGCCTTTGGCGTGACTGGCAGCATAGTCCAATACCGCACGCTCCTGCTGCTCGCCCAGATTGTAAGTAACCATGGCGCAATCACCGCGCTCGAGGGCCAGCAGGCCGCCTTCGACCGTCTTGCCGGAGAAGCCGAAGCCGCGGATCAGACCGGCCTGCTTGAGTTCGGCGAGGGTCTCGTAGACGCCTTCGTCGCGCAGAATCGACAGGTCGTCACCGTTGGAATGCACCAACACCAGGTCGATATAGTCCGTTTCCAGACGTTTCAGGCTGCGCTCCACCGAGCGACGAGTGTGGGCGGCGGAAAAGTCGAAGTGCGACAGGCCGTTGTCGAATTCCTCGCCGACCTTGCTGACGATTACCCAGTCCTGGCGCTGGCCACGCAGCAGCGGGCCGAGGCGCTGTTCGCTGCTGCCGTAAGCGGGCGCGGTGTCGAGCAGGTTGATGCCCAGCTCCCGAGCCAGGCCCAGCAGCTGCAGCGCCTGCTGGTCATCGGGGATGGTGAAGCCGTTGGGGTACTTGACGCCCTGATCGCGGCCCAGCTTGACGGTGCCCAGGCCGAGCGGAGAAACGCTCAGGCCGGTGGAGCCCAGCGGACGGTGAAGGCTGTGCAGATCACGCATCAGAACGCCGCCTCCCACGCAGTGCGGCCAATGACCGGGCGCGGCAGCTCGGGCAGAGCAAGGTGAGCCGCCGGGCGAATGCCGTCGCGCTCGAGATTGCTCAGCACGCGATCGGCGAAGTCCGGCGCCAGGGCCAGCTTGGTCGGCCAGCCGACCAGCAGGGCGCCCTGGTCGCTCAAGAAGGCATTGTCCGGGCGCACCAGGCCGCTTTGCGCGGGCTCCGCACGCTCGACCCGCAAGGTCGCCCACTGGGCTGTGGACAAGTCGATCCATGGCAGCAACTGGCTGAGCTCCTTGCGCGCCGCGTCGATCTGCGCGGCTTCGTCGCGCGCCACGCCGTCGGCTTCGGCCAGGTCGCCGCCCAGGTACCAGACCCACTCGCCATCGGCGCTCGGGTGGCTGGTGACGGTGACCCGCGGTTTTGGCCCCCCGCCCAGGCAGTGGGCGTACAGCGGCTTCAGGCTGGGGCCCTTGACCATCACCATATGCAGCGGGCGAAGCTGCTGGGCCGGTTGGGGAACGTCGAGGCTGGCCAGCAGGTCGGCATTGCCGCGGCCGGCGCTGAGCACGATGCGTTGGGCGCGGATCTCGCGACCGTCAACGCGCAGGCCAACCAGTTGGCCGTTTTCGTGCAGCGGTTGGATGTGGTCGGCAGCCAGCAGGCTGTCACCGGCAAGCTCGGCCAGGCGGGCGATCAGGCTGGGTACGTCGACCACCAGTTCGGCCAGGCGGTAGACCTTGCCCTTGAATTTCGGGTTCTGCAGGGCGGGCGGTAGCTGCTCGCCCTTGACCTGGTCGACGCGGCCGCGCACCGCCTTGCTGGCGAAGAAGCTGGTCAGGTTGCCGGCCAGGGTGCCCGGCGACCACAGGTAATGGGCATCGGAAAGCAGGCGCACCCCGGACAGATCCAGCTCGCCGCAGCCATCCAGGGCCTCGCGCCAGCGTCGTGGCATGTCCGCGATGGCTTCCGAGGCGCCGCTCAGGGCGCCGTGCAGGGCGTACTTGGCGCCGCCGTGGATGATGCCCTGGGATTTGACGCTCTGACCGCCGCCCAGGCTTTCACGCTCCACCAGCAGCGTGGCGTAGCCCCTGGCGCGCAGGCGCGCATTCAGCCACAGGCCGGCGACACCGCCGCCGACGATCAGGACGTCTGTGCTCAGAGTTGGGGACATGCGGGCGCCTCTCAGAAAAACAGCTGCGCAGTATAACGCTCAGTGGCCGGTAACGCGGGAGAACAGCTGGATCACCACCACGCCGCTGACGATCAGGCCCATGCCCAGCACCGCGGGCAGGTCGGGCTTCTGGTCGTAGACGAACATCGCCGCGATGCTCACCAGCACGATGCCCAGCCCGGCCCAGATGGCGTAGGCGATGCCCACGGGAATGGCGCGTACGACCAGGATCAGCATCCAGAACGCGATGCTGTAACCGACGATCACCAACAACAGTGGCAGCGGTTTGTTGAGCCCGTCGACCGCCTTCATGGAGGTGGTTGCGATCACTTCTGCGGCAATCGCCAGCGCGAGATAGAGATAACCATTCATCGGCAGCACTCCTCTTAACAGGCCTGCAATTTTACCGGTGCTGGTTGTTAGGTAAACTGATTACCTATCTGTATGGGAGATAGGTTGTGCGCTGGAGTCTTGAACAACTGGAAATCTTCGTGGCGGTGGCCGAGGGCCATTCGTTTTCCGCCGTGGCCCGGCGGCAGGGTCGCGTGCAGTCCGCGGTCAGCACGGCGGTGGCGGCTCTGGAGGACGATCTCGGGGTGCGTCTGTTCGAGCGCAGCAGCGGCCGCCAGCCCCGCTTGACCGACGCCGGGCTGGCCTTATTGGAAGAAGCCCGCGAGCTGCTGCGCCAGTGCGAGCGGCTGGAGGGGCGGGCGCTCGGCCTGGCCCAGGGCGAAGAAGCCTGCCTGCGGCTCGCCCAGGACGAGGCCTTGCCGCTGCCGCCCGTGCTCGACAGCCTGGAGGGTTTGGCGCGCGCCTTTCCCGGTGTAGAGGTGCAGATGACCAGTGGCGGGCAAGGCGTGGTGGCGCGGCGGCTGATCGAGCGGCGCGCCGACCTCGGCCTGCTGTTTCACCACGAAGGCATGCCGGCGGAGCTCGAGCGTCGGCGCCTGGGCATGGTGGAAATGGTCATGGTCTGCGGCGCCGGTCATCCGCTGGCCCAGGCCGGTGCGGTTGGGCGTCGCGAGCTGGCGCGCCACCGTCAACTGCTGATCAGCCTGCAGGACACTCAGTACCCCGGTAACGAACGGATCAGCCCATCGGCCTGGCATGCGGACAGCTTCTATTCGATGGCCGAGCTGCTGATGCGCAACCTGGGTTGGGCCTGCCTGCCGCGGCATGTGGCGCAGTATCCGACGTATCAAGGGCACCTGGTGGAACTATGTAGCGACTGGATCGCGCCACCCCTGCCGCTGGAGCTGGTATTTCGCCGCGATGAAGCGCTGGGGCCGGCCGCCCAATGGTTGGCCGGCTCGCTGGCCGAGCGCTTGCAGGTCCTCAAGGCATGAGCGCCGGTCCATGGCGCGACTTGTGCTGCTCCGCCGGCAACCCTAAGCTTCGCCGCCATGAACCGACATCTCTATAGCCTGCTGTTTCACCTCTGTCTTCCGCTGATCGGCCTGCGCCTGGCCTGGCGTGCCTGGCGCGCGCCGGCTTACACCAAGCGCGTTGGTGAGCGCTTTGCGCTGCTGCCGCCACTGCGTCCCGGTGGCATCTGGGTGCATGCCGTGTCGGTGGGTGAAAGCATCGCCGCCGCGCCGCTGGTGCGCGAGCTGCTGGCACGCTACCCGGACCTGCCGATCACCCTGACCTGCATGACGCCCACCGGTTCCGAGCGCATCCGCGCGCTGTTTCCCGCGGCGCAGTTCGCCGGCCGGGTGCAGCACTGCTATCTGCCCTATGACCTGCCCTGGGCTGCGGCGCGCTTTCTCAAGCAGGCGCAACCGAAGCTGGCGGTGATCATGGAGACCGAGCTGTGGCCCAACTACATCCACCAATGCGCCCTTCGCGGCATCCCGGTAGCGCTGGCCAATGGGCGGCTCTCCGCGCGTTCGGCCAAAGGCTATGGGCGCTTCGCCAAGCTGACGGCGCCGATGCTTGCCGAGTTGGATCTGCTCGCCGTGCAGAGCCAGGTCGAGGCTGAGCGCTTTATCGACCTGGGGGCGCGGCCCGCCGCTGTTGAGGTTACCGGTTCGATCAAGTTCGACCAGCAGGTGGATGCCGAGGTATCGGCTCGCGCCAGCGCGTTACGCGGGCAATGGCAGGCGCAACAGCGGCCCGTGTGGATCGCCGCCAGCACTCGCGAAGGTGAGGACGCGCTGGTGATCCAGGCGCACCGGCAGCTGCTCGCCAGCCAGCCGGATGCCTTGCTGATCCTGGTGCCGCGCCACCTGGAGCGTTTCGACACGGCGGCGGCGCAGTTGCGTGAGGCAGGGCTGACCTTCGTACGGCGCTCGTCAGGCGAGGCGGTTGGCCCCCAGGTGCAGGTGCTGCTTGGCGACAGCATGGGCGAGTTGATGTTTCTCTACGCCCTGGCCGATATCGCCTTTGTCGGCGGCAGCCTGGTCGAGACCGGTGGCCATAACCCGCTGGAGCCTATCGCGCTGGGACTACCGGTGATCATGGGCCCGCACCGTTTCAACTTCCTGGAAATCACCGCGCAACTGCTCGAGCACGGCGCGCTCTGCGAGGTGGCGGATGCCCACGCGTTGGGTGAGCAGGTAGCGTTGCTGTTGAGCGAGCCCGCAAGAGCGGCGGCTATGCGCGATGCCGGGCTGGCGGTGCTCAAGGCCAATCAGGGCGCGTTGAAGCGCCTGCTGGATGGGTTGGGAAGGCTGATCGGCTAGGGGCGCCTCGCTAGCCCGGCAGTTGGCAGCAAAGTCGCGGCATCCGATATTGGTGTATCCCTGTGGGAGCGGGCCACGCCCGCGATTTCGCGCGCATGGCGCGCTCCCACCTGGCTGCTTAACAGGTGCCTCTGTACTCCTTGTCCTGATTGTCCGCCTGCTTACTCGCCTTGCAGCCGCGCTTCGCCCGCCTTGGCCAGGTCCGTGGGCAGGAAGTCGCGATCCGGGTTGTAGTCCGGCTTCAGGTAGGCGCCCAGCGCTTCGAGGTCGGCGGGGCTGAGGGTGCCGGCGGCCTGCTTCAGACGCAGGTTGTTGAGGATGTAGTCGTAGCGCGCGTCGTTGTAGTTGCGCACGGCGCTGTACAGCTGGCGCTGGGCATCGAGCACGTCGACGATGTTGCGGGTGCCGACCTGGTAACCGATTTCCGTGGCTTCCAGTGCGCTCTGGTTGGAGATGATCGACTGGCGGCGCGCCTGCACGGTTTCCACGTCGGTATTCACCGCCCGATACAGGTTGCGGGTGTTCTGCACCACCTCGCGGCGCAGCCCTTCGCGGCGCTGCTCGGACTGGCTGAGGCGCTGGTACGCCTCGCGCGCTTGCGAACTGGTCAGGCCGCCGCTGTACAGCGGGATGTTCAGCTCCAGGCCGATGGTGCGCTGCGATACGTCGCTGCCATAGCTCTGCCCGGTGTAGTTGGGGTTGCTCAGGCCAAAGGCGTCGTTGTCGCCGCGCTGGTAGCTGGCCACTGCGTCGAGGGTCGGTGCATGGCCGGCCTTGCGCTGGCGCAGGGTTTCCTCGGCGGCATCCACCGCGAAGTTGCTGGCCTGCAGGTTGAGGTTCTGGGCCGCGGCGGTATTCACCCAGGCGGTGGCGTCGTTGGGCATCGGGGTGAGAATCGGCAGGCTGTGCTGAATGCCTTCGACGCTGCGGTATTCGCGGTTGGTCAGGGTGATCAGCGCCTCGAAGGCGTCTTCGACCTGACGCTGGGCGATGATGCGATTGGCCCGCGCGGTATCGAAACCGGCCTGGGCCTGCAGCACGTCGGTCTTGTCCGACAGGCCGACGTCGAAGCGCTCGTTGGCCTGGTCGAGCTGGCGGTTGAAGGCGGCTTCCTCGGCCTTGGTCGAGGCCAGATTGTCCTGGGCACGCAGCACCGAGAAGTAGGCCTCGGCACTCTGCAGGATCAGGTTCTGTTCGTTGGCGGACAGCTCCAGCGCCGCCTGCTCGCTGACCGCCTCGGCAGCCTGCAGCTGGAACCAGCGGTCGGCACGAAACAGTGGCTGGCTGAGGTTGGCCTGGTACACGGTGGCGCTACGCGACTGGGTAGCGGCGGGTTGTTCCAGGGCGGTGCGCGTGTCTTGCACCTGGGCACCGGCGCTGAGGTTCGGCAGCAGGCCGGCGCGGGCCTGGGGCACGCCTTCGCGACGCGCCTGATAGTCGGCGCGGGCGGCGGCCAGGTCGGCATTGTTGGCAGCGGCTTCCTGGTACACCGACATCAAATCGGTGCGCACCGACAACGGCGCGGGGTCCGCCCAGGCCGTGGCGGTTGAAGTGGCGGTCACGGCAACGGCCAGGGAGAGTCTGCGCAGCATGTCGGTGAATCCTAGAGGGGCAGTAGCAGGCGAGACTAAGCCCGGTCATCGGGGTGGTCAAGGCGCGGGGCGGGCGGCCACCATGCGACCAGCGGGTCGGCTTTGCATTGCTGCCGCCGACAGCTGCCAGTAGACTGGCCAGGTTCTTGTCGGGGTGCCTCGAATCGGAGGCTGAGATCGGAGAGTTCCGGATCCCGTTGAACCTGATCAGGTTAAGGCCTGCGTAGGGAACAAGAGGTATCCACCTCTACAGATCGTTTAAAAACGTAGGCGAGGCAGCCAGCGCAAGGCAAAAAGTGGCGAAAAAGCGGAGTGTACGAGTAGTACATGAGCATTTTGAGCCGATTTTTAACGCCGCGATGGCAACGCAGATAGTTTTTCAGCGACCTGCATGGTGGATTCCCCCACACCACACTCGTGGTGTGCCCGCGCCCTGGCTGTTTGATCATGCCGGCGCTCTTCAAGACTCCTGCATGCTCGAATAGTCTCGGCTCGGCGTTGCTTCATCGCGTGTGTCCGTCAGGTTCTCCCCGACATTCAGCCGAGGAGCCAACCGATGAGCGTCAAACAACAACAGCAGAACCTCAGTGAATCGGCTCAGGTCGACCAGCAGTCGATCCAGCCGTTTCCCCGTTCCCAGAAGATCTACGTACAAGGTTCGCGCCCGGACATTCGCGTACCGATGCGCGAGATCAGCCTGGATGTCACGCCAACGGCATTCTCTGAAACAAAGAGCGGTGGCGAGATCAACGCCCCGGTTACCGTCTACGACACCTCCGGCCCCTACACCGATCCCAGCGTGACCATCGACGTGCGCAAGGGCCTGGCCGATGTCCGCAGCGCCTGGATCGAGGATCGTGGCGACACCGAGCGCCTGGATGGCCTCTCTTCGGAATTCGGCCAGCGCCGCCTGGCCGATGAAGAGCTGACCAAGATGCGTTTCGCCCACGTGCGCAATCCGCGCCGTGCCAAGCCAGGCAAGAATGTCAGCCAGATGCACTACGCGCGCCAGGGCATCATCACCCCGGAGATGGAATACGTCGCCATCCGCGAGAACATGAAGCTCGCCGAGCACCGCGCGGCCGGTCTGCTCGACGCACAGCACGGCGGCAACAGCTTCGGCGCCAGCATTCCCAGGGAAATCACCCCGGAGTTCGTGCGCCAGGAAGTGGCCCGTGGCCGCGCCATCATCCCGGCGAACATCAACCATACCGAGCTGGAGCCGATGATCATCGGCCGCAACTTCCTGGTGAAGATCAACGGCAATATCGGCAACTCGGCACTGGGCTCGAGCATCGAGGAAGAAGTCGCCAAGCTGACCTGGGGCATCCGCTGGGGTTCGGACACGGTGATGGATCTGTCCACCGGCAAGCACATCCACGAAACCCGTGAGTGGATCATCCGCAACTCGCCGGTACCCATCGGCACCGTGCCGATCTACCAGGCGCTGGAGAAGGTCAACGGTGTTGCCGAAGATCTGACCTGGGAGCTGTTCCGCGACACCCTGATCGAACAGGCGGAGCAGGGCGTGGACTACTTCACCATCCACGCCGGCGTGCTGCTGCGCTATGTGCCGCTGACCGCCAAGCGCGTTACCGGCATCGTCAGCCGTGGCGGTTCGATCATGGCCAAGTGGTGCCTGGCGCACCACAAGGAAAACTTCCTCTACACCCATTTCGACGACATCTGCGAAATCATGAAGGCCTACGACGTCAGCTTCTCGCTGGGCGATGGCCTGCGCCCCGGCTCGATCGCCGACGCCAACGACGCCGCCCAGTTCGGCGAGCTGGAAACCCTCGGAGAGCTGACCAAGATCGCCTGGAAGCACGATGTGCAGTGCATGATCGAAGGCCCTGGCCACGTGCCGATGCAGTTGATCAAGGAGAACATGGACAAGCAGCTCGAATGCTGCGACGAGGCGCCGTTCTATACCCTCGGCCCGCTGACCACCGACATCGCCCCGGGTTACGACCACATCACCTCGGGCATCGGCGCGGCGATGATCGGCTGGTTCGGTTGCGCCATGCTCTGCTACGTCACGCCCAAGGAGCACCTGGGGCTACCGAACAAGGATGACGTGAAGACCGGCATCATCACCTACAAGATCGCCGCCCATGCCGCGGACCTTGCCAAGGGCCACCCGGGTGCGCAGATTCGCGACAACGCCCTGTCCAAGGCACGCTTCGAATTCCGTTGGGAAGACCAGTTCAATCTGGGCCTGGACCCGGACACTGCGCGCTCCTACCACGATGAAACCCTGCCGAAGGACTCGGCCAAGGTCGCCCACTTCTGCTCGATGTGCGGGCCGAAGTTCTGCTCGATGAAGATCACTCAGGAAGTGCGTGAGTACGCCAAGGAGAACGGGCTGTTGGACGAAAGCAAGGCGGTCGAAGCCGGCTTCAAGGAGCAGTCCGAGCGCTTCAAGGAGGAGGGGTCGGTAATTTACCGGCAGGTGTAAAACCTCAACCGCATGCGCGACCTGTATTGCGCATGCGGCTGATTACCCCTCTTTAGCGCGTTGCGCCGGGCATATACGCCGGGCGCAGGATGCCCTGCAGCTGGCTGTAGGGGATGAGGATTTCCGGATGGCCGTCGGAGTAGGGCGCCAGGCGCGCGACGTCGTACTTGAGCATCACCGCATTGGGGTTCAGGGCGATGTTGGCGGTGCGCTCGAACGGCCAGGTCTTGCGGTATTCCACGTCGTTGCCGTGGCCCTGGGCGATCAGCCAGGCCTGGTGGGCACGCTGAGCGATCTGCCAGAAAGCCGCTTCCTCGCCGGGCACCAGCATGTCCTGCAGGCTCAGTACCTTGTTCTGCTCGCGGTCATAGTTGAGGTAGGTGCGCCCGGGCACGCCGTGGGCGCCGCCGATGAAGTGATAGCTGGACAGCTCGATCACCACCAATTGGTCATGCTGGCTGAGTACCTTGGCCTGCAGGTAGCTGGCCCAGCCCGGTTTGCCGTTGGCAAGGAACTCGCGCTCGTGTTCGGCCAGCGATGCCGGCCGGCTGCCGGTGGCGGCTTTCACCAGGTCAAGCAGGGTCGCCTCTATGCGCGCATTGAGCTCGGGCTGACCGGTTACCTCCTGCAGTTCCACGTTGACCAGCGGGCAGTCCTGGGCGGTGCAGTCAGCTGGTTTGTGCTCCCATTTTTCGTGGGTAGTGGCCACCCCCGCTGGGGTATCGGGTTTGGACAGGCTCTGGCAGGCGCCAAGCAGCAGGGCGAAGCCGAGGATGGTGGCGAGGCGGGCAATGCTGGAGATCTTCATGCAGGAAAAAGCCGTTGGCAGAGGACGGGCGTTCGACTGCCTGATGGCAGGGGAGTTCGCGATTATTCGCCAATGCGCGCGGATCGGCCAGGCTTTCGCGGCGTCGCTTGCGGGAGAGCCTTAACAGCCCCTAGGATGGGCTCAATGTATGCAGATCAACGAGAGACCAGCAGATGACCGAAACCTTCAACCCCGGCCCGGACGCGGTGGAAATCATCGAGCGTGAGGAATGCTTCCGCGGCTTCTACCGCCTGGATCGCTTTCACCTGCGCCATCGGCAGTTTTCCGGCGAGATGGGCCCGGTGCTGCGTCGCGAGCTGTTCATTCGTCACGATGCCGTGTGCGTGCTGCCTTACGACGCGGTGACCGACACCGTGGTGCTGATCGAGCAGTTCCGCGTTGGCGCCATGCACAAGGCCACCAACCCCTGGCTGGTGGAGCTGGTGGCCGGGCTGATCGACAAGAACGAGGAGCCGGACGAAGTCGCCCTGCGCGAGGCCGAAGAGGAGGCCGGGCTGGCGCTCACCTCCTTGTGGCCAATCACCCGCTACTTCCCGTCGCCAGGTGGTTCCGACGAATTCGTGCATCTGTTCCTCGGCCGCTGCAGCAGTGCCGGCGTGGGCGGTGTGCATGGCCTGGAAGAAGAGGGCGAAGACATCCGCGTGCAGGTGTGGCCTTTCGAGGACGCCCTGCAGGCGGTCAAGGACGGACAGATCAACAATGCGGCGAGCATCATCGCCCTGCAGTGGCTGGCGCTCAATCGCGCCGAGGTCAGGGGCCTATGGGGGTAAATCTGCTGCGCGAGCGCTATCGGGTCGACCTGATCGAGCTGCAGGCGGCTTGCGAAGCCAATTACGCACGGCTGATGCGCCTGCTGCCAGGCATGCGTGAGGCCCAGGGCGCGCGGCGCGTCGCCCTCAGCCAGGGCGAGCGGCAGCTTGGCGTGCTGGCGCTGGAAGTGGTGGAGAGCTGCCCTTACACCTCCACGGTGCAAGTGCGCCAGGAGCACAGCCTGCCATGGTTGCCGGTGCCGCAACTGGAAGTGCGCGTCTACCACGACGCGCGTATGGCCGAAGTCACCGGTGCCCAGAGCGCCCGGCGCTTTCGTGGTATCTACCCCTATCCCAATGCCGCCATGCACCAGCCAGACGAGAAAACCCAGCTCAACGTGTTTCTCGGCGAATGGTTGAGCCACTGCCTGGCCTGCGGACACGAAACCGAACCGCTGCTATGATTGATGGCCTTTGGCCATGAAAATGCGTCGGATTTCTGTGAACCAGTGCGTGTTTGCGGGTTTACCGGCTCGCCTGCCGATTCCATAATTCGCATTCACTCAAGGAGAAGCACCTTGGCGCGTGCGGTCGTTCCCCCCTCAGCCGATTCTTCGGTGCTGCTGGTGCAGCTCACTGACAGCCATCTGTTTGCCGATACGCACGGCAGGCTGCTGGGCATGGATACCGCCGACAGCCTGTCGCGGGTTGTCGAGCAGGTGCTCAAGGAGCAGCCGGCCATCGACCTGATCCTGGCCACCGGCGACCTGTCCCAGGACGGCAGTGCCGCCTCCTACGCGCGTTTCGTCGAACTGAGCGCGGCAATCGACGCCCCGGCCCGCTGGATTCCCGGCAACCATGACGACATACCCACCATGCAGGCAGCCTGCGTGGGCACCGACCTGCTGGAGCCGGTGGTCGACCTGGGCAACTGGCGGGTAACCCTGCTCGACTCGTCCATCCCCGGTGCCGTGCCGGGCTATCTCCAGGAGCCCCAGCTGATGCTGCTCGAGCGGGCTCTGAGCGAGGCGCCGGATCGTCACCACCTGATCTGCCTGCACCACCACCCCGTAGATATCGGCTGCCAGTGGATGGCGCCGATCGGCCTGCGCAATCCCGAGGCGCTGTTCGCGGTGCTGCAGCGTTTTCCCCAGGTGCGCGCCGTGCTCTGGGGCCATGTGCATCAAAGTATCGACACCCAGCGCGGTGACCTGCGGCTGCTGGCCTCGCCTTCTACCTGCGTGCAGTTCACGCCGGGCAGCGAGGACTTCCAGGCCGACAGTGCCGCGCCGGGCTACCGTTGGCTGCGCCTGCACGACGACGGCCGCCTGGACACTGGCGTGTCACGGGTCGAGGGTTTCGTGTTCGAGCCCGACTACAGCGTTGGCGGCTACTGAGGCGCGAGGATGATCGCGACCGCGGCGCTTGCAGCCTGCAGGCTGGCGCTAGTAGCCTCCCGTTATGACCAATAGCATTCTTTATATCCACGGCCTCAACAGCTCGCCGGCTTCCACCAAGGCCAGCCAGCTGACCGCCGCCATGGCCGCGCGCGGGCTGCAGGCCCGGCTGCGGGTTCCGGCCCTGCATCATCACCCTCGCCAGGCCATTGCCCAGCTTGAAGCGCTGATCGCCGAACTGGGGCGCCCCACGCTGGTCGGCAGCTCGTTGGGCGGCTACTATGCGACCCACCTGGCCGAACGGCATGGGCTCAAGGCGCTGCTGATCAACCCTGCCGTGCGCCCCCATGAGCTGTTCGATGGTTACCTGGGCACGCAGACCAATCATTACAGCGGCGAAACCTGGGAGCTAACTGCGGACCACGTGGCCGCCCTGGCCGAGCTCGATGTCGA
Source organism: Pseudomonas sp. URMO17WK12:I2 (assembly GCF_003253735.1). GTDB lineage: Bacteria > Pseudomonadota > Gammaproteobacteria > Pseudomonadales > Pseudomonadaceae > Aquipseudomonas. Next base: position 82,152 of record NZ_QKYW01000010.1, read on the forward strand.
GCCGCCGATGGACCCGGCGCGTTATCAGGTGTGGCTGCAGACCGGCGACGAAACCCTCGACTACCGGCGCGCCCAGGCCTATTACCGGCACTGCGCCCTGCGCATCGAAGCCGGTGGCGACCACGGTTTCCAGGGTTTCGCCGAGCGCCTGCCCATGTTGTTCGCCTTTGCCGGCATTGCGCCTGCGCCCTGAGTGGGCGTACCGAACCCCCGATCAATCAGAGCATTGCACAGACCCATGGCCCAGCAAAACGCCTACAACGCCGATGCCATCGAAGTTCTTTCCGGCCTCGACCCGGTGCGCAAGCGCCCGGGGATGTACACCGACACCACCCGCCCCAACCACCTGGCCCAGGAAGTCATCGACAACAGTGTCGACGAAGCCCTGGCCGGGCACGCCAGCGCCATCCAGGTGATCCTCCACGAGGACAACTCCCTGGAGGTGACCGACGACGGGCGTGGCATGCCGGTGGATATCCACCCGGAAGAGGGCGTTCCCGGTGTCGAGCTGATCCTTACCAAGCTGCACGCCGGCGGCAAGTTCAGCAACAAGAACTACCAGTTCTCCGGTGGTCTGCACGGTGTCGGTATCAGCGTGGTCAACGCGCTGTCGACCCGTGTCGAAGTGCGCGTCAAGCGCGACGGCAACGAGTATTCGATGGCGTTCGCCGATGGCTTCAAGGCCAGCGACCTGGAGGTGATCGGCACCGTTGGCAAGCGCAACACCGGCACCAGCGTGCATTTCTGGCCGGACGCCAAATATTTCGATTCCCACAAGTTTTCGGTCAGCCGCCTCAAGCATGTGCTCAAGGCCAAGGCCGTGCTGTGCCCGGGGCTGGCGGTCAGCTTCCATGACAAGGCCAGCAACGAGAAGGTCGAGTGGCTGTACGAAGATGGCCTGCGCTCCTACCTGGTCGACGCGGTCAGCGAATTCGAACGCCTGCCCAGCGAGCCTTTCTGCGGCAGCCTGGCCGGCAACAAGGAAGCGGTGGACTGGGCGCTGCTGTGGCTGCCGGAAGGTGGCGACGCGGTACAGGAAAGCTACGTCAACCTGATCCCCACGGCCCAGGGCGGTACCCACGTCAACGGCCTGCGTCAGGGCCTGCTCGACGCGATGCGCGAGTTCTGCGAGTTTCGCAACCTGCTGCCGCGTGGCGTCAAGCTGGCGCCGGAAGACGTCTGGGAGCGGATCGCCTTCGTGCTGTCGATGAAGATGCAGGATGCCCAGTTCTCCGGGCAGACCAAGGAGCGCCTGTCCTCCCGTGAGGCGGCGGCGTTCGTCTCCGGCGTGGTCAAGGATGCCTTCAGCCTGTGGCTCAATGCCCACCCCGAGTTCGGCCAGCAGCTGGCCGAACTGGCGATCAGCAACGCCAGTCGCCGCCTCAAGGCCGGCAAGAAGGTCGAGCGCAAGAAGATCACCCAAGGCCCGGCTTTGCCTGGCAAGCTGGCTGACTGCGCGGGGCAGAACCCGATGCGCTGCGAGCTGTTCCTGGTCGAAGGTGATTCGGCAGGCGGCAGCGCCAAGCAGGCGCGGGACAAGGAGTTTCAGGCGATCCTGCCGCTGCGCGGAAAGATTCTGAATACCTGGGAAGTGGACGGCGGCGAAGTGCTGGCCAGCCAGGAAGTGCACAACATTGCCGTAGCGGTCGGCCTTGACCCCGGCTCCAGCGATCTGGGCCAGCTGCGTTATGGCAAGATCTGCATCCTCGCCGACGCCGACTCCGACGGCCTGCACATCGCCACGCTGCTCTGCGCGCTGTTCGTGCAGCACTTCCGCCCGCTGGTCGACGCCGGGCACGTGTACGTGGCGATGCCGCCGCTGTACCGCATCGACCTGGGCAAGGAAATCTACTACGCCCTGGACGAGGCCGAGCGCGACGGCATTCTCGACCGTCTGGTGGCCGAGAAGAAACGCGGCAAGCCGCAGGTCACCCGCTTCAAGGGCCTGGGCGAAATGAATCCGCCGCAGTTGCGCGAAACCACCATGGATCCCAATACCCGACGCCTGGTGCAGCTGACCCTCGATGACTTCGAGGGCACGCGCGAGGTGATGGACATGCTGCTGGCCAAGAAGCGCGCCGGCGACCGCAAATCCTGGCTGGAGTCCAAGGGCAACCTGGCCGAGGTGCTGCTCTGATGCGCCACCTGTTCGGCGTTGTGCTGTTTGCAGCCATGACGCCGGCACTGGCCGAGGTACCGCCGCCCGAGGAGCTCAGGCTGGTCAGCGAGCATCCGGTGGACGGCATGCCCGCGGGTAACCTGTCGGGCCTGGCCTGGTGCGGCGATGCGCTGTGGGCGGTGTCCGACCGCGAGGATGATCGCCTGTATCGCCTCGATTCCTCGGCGACCGTCTGGCAGGCCGAAGCCGAGCGCTTCGTGGCGCCGCCCGCGCCAGCAATGCCGCTGCCCTGGGGCCTGCGTATGCGTGGCTGGGTGTCGGGTCTGGTGCGCGGCGGTCATCTGGATTTCGAAGGCATCTCCTGTGACGCCAAGGGCAACCGCTATCTGGTCAGCGAGAGCCGCGCCGCGGTGCTGCAGGTGCCGCCGGCGGCCGATGCGCAGTGGCTGAACCTGCCCGAAGGCATGGTGCGCCAGGCACGGGCCAGCGGCATGCTGCTGCACTTCAATTCGTTGTTCGAAGGTATTGCCGTCGATCCGGCTGGCGAGCGCCTGTGGCTGGCCGCGGAGAAAGAGCGGCGCGGCCTGGTGGTGCTGCACAACCGGCGCGCCACCTGGCGCTGCGAGGGCGGCTGCGTGCTGCTCAACGAGGGTGGAGAAGAAGCCTCCCCCGAGGCGCTGGGTGGGCGTTCCGCGCCAGTGGACTTCTCCGGCCTGGCATTCTTCGAAGAGAAACTCTACACCCTGGAGCGTCAGGCCCATCGCATCTGCCGGCGTACGCCTGCCACCGGCGAGGCCGAGCGCTGCTGGTCGTTCGCCGCCGAAGCGCTGACCGACGAGCGCCGTTATCCAATGCATTACGGCGTTGCCGAAGCCCTGTCGATGGACGCCGAAGGCGCCTGGGTCGGCCTCGACAATGGTGGCCACGCCCGTGGCGATGGCGAGAAACGCCCGCTGGTCTGGCGCTTCGCCGCGCCGGCGGGCGGCTGGGGCGCAACCCCGTGAGCGAGCAGACCGCAGGCCGCCGGGCCGGCCGGGTGATGCTGGTGCTCGCCTGGGGCGCCGGGCTGCTGCTGGCCACGCACTTTTTCGGTAATTGGGAGGATGCCAAGCAGCATCCCAATCGCCAGCCGGAGTCGGTGCATGGCAGCGGCTATGTCGAGGTGCGCCTGGCCAGCAGCCCCGGTGGACATTACCTGGTCGACGGGCAGATCAATGGCGAGGCGGTGAGCTTTCTGCTCGACACCGGTGCCACCCAGGTCGCCATTCCCAGCCAGGTCGCCAGCAGCCTGGGCCTGCAGGCTGGCGCGCCGGTACAGATCAGAACCGCCAATGGCGTCGCCACGGCGCATCGCACCCGTCTGGAGCGCCTGCAGCTCGGCGATATCGTTTTGCATGACGTGTCCGCACTCATCGCCCCGGGTATGGATGGCGAGGAAATCCTGCTGGGCATGAGCGCCTTGAAACACCTTGAATTCAGTCAGCGCGACGGCACCTTGATGCTGCGCCAATCAACCTTGCAATGAGGCACGCATGAGCGAAACCCTCGATCTGAGCCTGGACGGCGTCGAACGCCGTTCCCTTGCCGACTTCACCGAGCAGGCTTATCTCAACTACTCCATGTACGTGATCATGGACCGTGCGCTGCCGCATATTGGCGACGGTCTTAAGCCCGTGCAGCGGCGTATCGTCTATGCCATGAGCGAACTGGGCCTGGACGCCGACGCCAAGCACAAGAAGTCGGCGCGTACCGTCGGTGACGTGCTCGGCAAGTTCCATCCCCATGGCGACAGTGCCTGCTATGAAGCCATGGTGCTGATGGCGCAGCCGTTCAGCTACCGCTACACCCTGGTCGACGGCCAGGGCAACTGGGGTGCGCCGGACGATCCCAAGTCGTTCGCCGCCATGCGTTACACCGAGGCGCGGTTGTCGCGCTATTCCGAAGTGCTGCTCAGCGAGCTTGGCCAGGGCACCGTGGACTGGGTGCCGAACTTCGATGGCACCCTCGACGAGCCGGCAACGCTGCCGGCACGTTTGCCGAACATCCTGCTCAACGGCACCACGGGTATCGCCGTGGGCATGGCCACCGACGTGCCGCCGCACAACCTGCGTGAAGTCGCCACCGCCTGTGTGCGTTTGCTCGATGAGCCGAAAGCCACGGTCGAGCAGCTCTGCGAACATATCCAGGGCCCGGACTACCCAACCGAAGCGGAAATCATCACCCCGCGTGCCGACCTGCTGAAAATCTACCAGACCGGCCGTGGCTCGATACGCATGCGCGCCGTGTACAGCGTGGAGGACGGCGACATCGTGGTCACCGCGCTGCCGCATCAGGTGTCCGGCGCCAAGGTGCTGGAGCAGATCGCCGCGATGATGCAGGCCAAGCCATCGAAGGCGCCGCAGATCGCTGACCTGCGTGACGAGTCCGACCACGAGAACCCCTGCCGTATCGTCATCATCCCGACCAGCAGTCGGGTCGATCACGATGGGCTGATGCAGCATCTGTTCGCCAGCACCGATCTGGAATCCAGCTACCGGGTCAACACCAACGTCATCGGCCTCGACGGCAAGCCCCAGGTCAAGGACCTGCGCACCCTGCTGGTCGAATGGCTGCAGTTCCGGGTCGGCACCGTGCGCCGCCGCCTGCAATTCCGCCTGGATAAGGTCGAGCACCGCATGCACCTGTTGGAAGGCCGCTTGATCGCCTTCCTCAACCTCGATGAGGTGATCCACATCATCCGCACCGAGGACCAGCCCAAGCCGGTGCTCATGGAGCGCTTCGGCCTTACCGAGATCCAGGCCGAGTACATCCTGGAAACCCGCCTGCGCCAACTCGCCCGCCTGGAAGAGATGCAGATTCGCGGCGAGCAGGACGAGCTCAGCAAAGAGCGCGACAAGCTGCTGGCGCTGCTCGGCAGCGAAGCCAAGCTGAAGAAGCTGGTGCGCAAGGAAATCCTCGAAGACGCCGAGAAGTACGGCGATGACCGTCGTTCGCCAATCGTCGAGCGTGCCGAAGCCAAGGCGCTGTCCGAGCACGATCTGCTGCCCAACGAGAAGATCACCGTGGTGCTCTCGGAAAAAGGCTGGGTGCGCTCGGCCAAGGGCCACGAAATCGATGCCACCGGCCTGTCCTACAAGGCTGGCGATGGCTTCAAGACAGCTGCGCCTGGCCGCTCCAACCAGTACGCAGTGTTCATCGACTCCACCGGGCGCAGCTATTCGCTGGCCGCTCACACCCTGCCTTCGGCCCGTGGTCAGGGCGAACCGCTGACCGGTCGCCTGACCCCGCCACCGGGTGCCTCCTTCGAGTGCGTACTGCTGCCCGACGATGAGGCGCTGTACGTGATCGCCTCCGATGCCGGCTACGGTTTCGTGGTCAAGGGCGAAGACCTGCAGGCCAAGAACAAGGCCGGTAAGGCGCTGCTCAGCCTGCCCAATGGCGCCCGGGTAGTGGCCCCAAGGCCGCTCAACAACCGTGAGGAAGACTGGCTAGCCGCGGTGACCACCGAAGGTCGCCTGCTGCTGTTCAAGGTCGCCGACCTGCCGCAGCTGGGCAAGGGCAAGGGCAACAAGATCATCGGTATTCCCGGTGAGCGGGTGGCCAGCCGCGAGGAGTACCTCACCGACCTGGCCGTGCTGCCGGCGGGCGCCACCCTTGTGTTGCAGGCTGGCAAGCGTACTCTGTCCCTGAAGGCCGATGACCTTGAGCACTACAAGGGCGAACGCGGTCGGCGCGGCAACAAATTGCCGCGGGGCTTCCAGCGCGTGGACGGTCTGCTCGTCGAGTAAGGCTGCTGGCTATCGCCCTGGGGCTGGAGTTAAACGGCGGTTTGACGGATGATACCGCCCTCATGTGCCTGCCGAATGGTGGGCCATTTGCCATCGTTATGGTCGTGCGCCGGGTGGCAGGCGCATTGCATATGCACAGGGATTATCAGCACCCGTCGGCCATCGGTCAGCGCGGTGATTTATCTATTTTTTTGTTATTGGTTTTTTCACCTGTAGCCATGATCGCTGGCCCTGCTGCCAGCCGGAAGACATTGATGATTGTTAAACGGCTTCCTCTCACCTTATTACTTACCGGTTTGCTGATGCTGACCGGTTGTTCGCATTTGATGCCTGTTTCCTACTACCAGCTCGACGGCGGCCCGGTGGCCAGCAAGACGGCGGACAAGGATGGCATGAGCGTACTGCTCGGGCCGATCACCGTGGCTGACTACCTGCAGCGTGAAACCCTGCTGCAGCGCCAGGACGACGGCAGCCTGAGCCCTGCCCTGACTTCGCGCTGGGCCGGCAGCCTGGCCACCGACCTGGATCGCCAGGTGCTGCGCCAGCTGTCCAACCGGATCAACAGCCAGCGCCTGGTCATGGCTTCGGACAACCCGAACTACAAGGCCCAGGTGCAGGTTCTGCTGTCCATCACCCGCCTGGACTCCGGCCCGCGCCAGCCCGCTGTGCTCGAAGGCCAGTGGCGCCTGGTCGGCCGTGACGGGCAGTTGCTCGACACCCGCCTGGTGCACCTGGAAGAGAAGCACAAGGGCTCGGTCGCCGATCAGGTTCGCGCGCAGAGCGAAGTGGTGCAGCGACTGGTCTCGCAACTGGCCAGTGCGGTGAAGAATCATGCCAATACGCCGATCGCCGCCGAAGAGCCGCGCCGCAAGGCGCCGGTACCGGCTGCGCGGCAGGAACCACCGAAGATGCCGGTGGCCGAGCCGATTCGCATCGACGCCGAAGTGTTCCGCTTCTGATACCGCCGGGTCAGGCCAGGCCTGACTCGCTTTCGGCCTCGTCGCGCTGGTAGCCTTCCAGCACGCCAGCGGTGCGGATCGCTTCGTCGAGAAATACGGTCACGGCCGGGTGCTTGCGCTCGCCCTTGCGGTAGGCCAGGAAGATTTTGCGCTGGATGGCCGGCGCCAGGCGCACGGCGGTAACGCCCTCCACGGGCCTTAGCAGGCGTAGGCCCGAGACCACCGAAATCGAATTGCCCGATGCGACCATCGCCGCGACCATTTCAAAGCCCGCGCAGTGGGCATTGATGCGTGGCGTAAAGCCCGAGCGACGGCACAGATTGGCGATGAATTCACCGAACGAGCTGTTGGTGGAGTCCAGCGCCCAGGCTTCTTCCTGCAGGTCGGCGATGGTCAGGGTGCTGCGCGAGGCCAGCGGGTGGCTGGCGGGCAACAGCACGTGCAGGCGGTCCTCGGTCAGCGGAATCAGTTCGTAATGCTCTTGACGCGCCTTGCTGGCGCCAGCCAGGTCATCGACCACCGCCACGTCGATTTGCCAGGCGCTCAGCGCGCTGAGGCTTTCCCGGGGCTCCAGATCGGCGACCACCACTTCCAGGCGCGGATAAGCCTGGCGCAGGTTGTGCACGATGGGCGCGACCAACGCCACGGCGATCGATGGGAACGCCGCGACGCGCAGTTCGCCGGCGATCTCACTGCGCATCTGCGCCAGTTCCGAGCGTGCCTCGTCGAGGATCACCAGAATCCGCTCCACATGCGCCACCAGCCGAGTGCCCGCCGGCGTCAGTACCACGCCCCGCCCGCGCCGCTCGATCAACGCCACTTCTGCCTCGCGCTCCAGGTGCGCGACCTGTTGGGAAACCGCCGACGGCGTCAGGTGAAGAAACTCGGCAGTAGCGGCCATGGTGCCGCAACGGGCCAGCTCGCGGAGGGTGCGCAGGCGGATCAGGTCCATGGCTGACTCTCTATTGGTAATAATCTCTAATCAATACAGTAAGAATAAATCAGTATACATAATGGAAGTGGGGTTTTAGATTTTTGCTACCGACGGTGCGTAACCGGGTATCCGTCCTCACCTGAAAAAGAAAAATACAGCCATGGCCGTCAGCGTATTCGATCTGTTCAAAGTGGGCATCGGCCCATCGAGTTCACACACCGTAGGGCCCATGCGTGCGGCCGCCCTGTTCACCCATGCCCTCGAGAACCAGGGCCTTATGCCCCAGGTGACGCGGGTAGTGGCCGAGCTGTATGGCTCGCTGGGCGCCACCGGCAAGGGCCATGGCAGCGACAAGGCGGTGTTGCTGGGGCTGAGCGGTTACGAGCCGGATACCGTGGATGTCGAGAAGGTCGCGGGTTATATCGACGCCATCCGCACCGACAAACGCATCGTCCTGCCGGGCGGCCATTCGGTGGCGTTCAATGAAAAGACCGACCTGAAGATGATCCGCAAGGCGCTGGCGCTGCACGCCAACGGCCTGCGTTTCGCGGCGTTCGATGCGGCTGGGCTGCAGGTGCACGAGGCTACCTACTATTCGGTGGGGGGTGGCTTCGTGGTCAGCGAGGCGATTCTTGCCGACGGCTCCAAGCACAAGGTCATCGCCCCGGATGCCACGACACTGCCGCTGCCGTTTCGCAGCGGTGCCGACCTGCTACGCCTGACCCGCGAGTACGGTATCGGCATTGCCGAGGTGATGCGTCGTAACGAGCGCCACTGGCGCACCGATGAAGAAATCGACAACGGCCTGCTGGCGATCTGGAAAGTGATGCAGGGCTGCATCGAGCGCGGCTGCCGCACCGAGGGCATCCTGCCGGGCGGCTTCAAGGTGCGTCGTCGGGCAGCCATCCTGGCGCGCAAGCTGGGTGGCTTCCAGCGCAGCTACACGGAAGATCCGCTACGTATGCTCGACTGGGTCAACCTCTGGGCGCTGGCGGTGAACGAGGAGAACGCCGCCGGTGGCCGCGTGGTTACTGCGCCCACCAATGGCGCGGCCGGTATCATCCCGGCGGTGCTGCATTACTACGCCAACGCCATCTCCGGTGCCAGCGAGCGCGGCATCATCGACTTTCTGCTGACCGCCGGTGCCATCGGCATTCTGTACAAGGAAAACGCCTCGATCAGCGGTGCCGAAGTGGGCTGCCAGGGTGAGGTCGGTGTGGCCTGCTCGATGGCCTCCGGCGCACTCTGCGCGGTGCTCGGTGGTACGCCGGAGCAGGTCGAGAACGCCGCTGAAATCGGCATGGAGCACCACCTGGGTCTGACCTGCGATCCGGTCGGCGGCCTGGTGCAGATCCCCTGCATCGAGCGCAACGCCATCGCCTCGGTGAAGGCCATCAACGCCGCGCGCATGGCGTTGTACGGTGACGGCTCGCACCATGTGAGCCTGGACAAGGTGATCAAGACCATGCGCGAAACCGGTGCCGACATGCTGACCAAGTACAAGGAAACCGCCCGTGGCGGCCTGGCCGTAAACATCATCGAGTGCTGAGCCGCAGGCCCATGCAGCTTACCGGATGCGTCGCCTGGCGGGCGCATCCTGCTCCACCCGGCCCACAACAATAACCAGCGAGATTTACCTGCATGACCATTCAAGCCATGTTCATGGCGCTGATTCCACTCCTTCCTTCGCGCCTGCGCGCGTTGGCTCTGCCGCGCTGAGAGCGGACGCAGGCTGCCTTATCCGCAGCCCGTGAGGCCGAGCGCGCCCGCGCCCGGCCTGCGTTTGTGTTTGTCTCGTATCGCTCTGGCTCGCTAGATCGTTAGCAGGCTCTTATAATCGCCCGATGTCTTGGGGTGACCTGCCCGGTTGGCGTGGCCCTTGCCCCTGCTGACCTGTCCCCCAATGCAATCAAGCCTAGAACTGGACAGCGTCTACAATATGAATACCTTCAAACGCATTGCTTCCGCCTACTCCAACAGCAGCCTGGTGCTGCGTATCTTCATTGGCCTGGTACTGGGCATCCTGCTCGCCTATTTGTCGCCAGCTGCCGCGCTCAAGGTCGGCCTGTTCGGTGAACTGTTCATCCTCGCCCTGAAGGCGGTCGCGCCGATCCTGGTTCTGGTGCTGGTGACTTCCTCCCTGGCGGCCCACCAGAGTGGTCAGCCCACGCATATCCGCCCGGTACTGCTGATGTACCTGATCAGCACCTTCAGTGCCGCGGCATTGGCCGTTTGTGCCAGCTTCCTGTTCCCGACCATGCTGTCGCTGGACATCGGCTCGGCCGAGGGCAACCCGCCCGGCAGCATCATCGAAGTGCTGCACAACCTGCTGACCAGCGTTTTCGTCGGCCCGGTACAGGCGCTCAACACCTCCAATTACATTGCCATTCTGGCCTGGGCCGTCGCGCTGGGTATCTTCCTGCGTCACGCGGCGCCGAGCACGCGCACCATGCTCAGTGACGTATCCAATGCCTTCACCAACGTGGTGCGCTTCGTCATCAACCAGGCGCCGATCGGCATTTTCGGTCTGGTCTCCAGCACCCTGGCCAACTCCGGTTTCGAGGCCCTGTACGGCTATGCGCGCCTGCTGATGGTGATGGTCGGCTGCATGCTGGTGGTGACGCTGGTGGTCAACCCGCTGCTCGCCTACCTCAAGATGCGCCGCAACCCCTATCCGCTGCTGTTCACCGTATTGCGCGAGAGCGCGGTGACCGCCTTCTTCACCCGCAGCTCGGCGGCCAATATTCCGGTCAACCTGCGCCTGTGCGAGAAGCTCAAGCTGGACAAGGACACCTACTCGATCACCATCCCGCTGGGCGCGACCATCAACATGGCCGGCGCGGCGATCACCATTTCCGTGATGGCCCTGGCGACCACCCATACCCTGGGCATCCATGTCGACCTGCCGACCGCGCTGCTGCTCTGCGTGGTGTCGTCCCTGGCGGCAGCCGGTGTATCCGGTGTGGCCGGCGGGTCGCTGCTGCTGATTCCGATGGCGACCAGCCTGTTCGGTATCGACACCGAAATCGCCATGCAGGTGGTGGCTATCGGCTTCGTCATCGGCGTGGTCCAGGACTCCTTCGAGACGGCCCTGAACTCGCACACCGACGTGGTGTTCACCGCAGCGGTTTCCTACGCAGGCGAGGCGCGCGCAGAGCGGGCCGGCCAGGTCGATGCCTAACTCGTCGCACCCATAAAAAACGCGCCCTTAGGCGCGTTTTTTATTGGCCGAGGCGTGGTGTCGGCGGTTAAACGTATTGCGCCGCCGCATAGCCGGATGCCCACGCCCACTGGAAATTGAAGCCGCCCAGGTGCCCGGTGACGTCAAGTACTTCGCCGATGAAATACAGCCCTGGCGACTTCAGCGACTCCATGGTCTTGGACGACACCTCGCGGGTGTCGACGCCGCCCAGGGTCACTTCCGCCGTGCGGTAACCTTCGGTGCCGGCCGGCACCAGCTGCCAGTCCGACAGGCGCTCGGCAATCGCCTTGAGCTCGGCCGCGGTGTATTGCTTCATCGGTTTGGAGGCGAACCAGTGCTCGGCCAGCAGGCCGGCCATCTTCTTGGTGAAAATCTCGCCCATCAAGGTCTTCAGCTCGCTGCTGGGGCGCTCGCGCTGCTGCTCCAGCAGCCACTCGGGCAGGTCGATATGCGGCAGCAGGTCGATGCTGACCGTATCGCCGGGTTGCCAGTACGATGAAATCTGCAGGATCGCCGGGCCGCTGAGGCCGCGGTGGGTGAACAGGATGTTCTCCACGAAACTCTGGCCGTTGCAACTGACCCGGCAATCCTCCACCGAGGTGCCGGATAGCTCCGTACACAGGGTTTTCAGCTGCGGGTCGGTCAGCGTGAAGGGCACCAGCCCGGCGCGGGTCGGCAGCAGTTCGTGGCCGAACTGGCGGGCGATCTGATAACCGAAGCCGCTCGCACCCAGGGTTGGAATCGACAGCCCACCGGTGGCGATCACCAGGGATTCGCAGTTGAGCTCACCAAGGCTGGTCGTCAACCGGTAACCCTTTTCAGCGCGTTCGATGGTGCTCACCGAGGTATCCAGGCGCAGGTCGACGCCGGCCTGCTGGCACTCGTCCAGCAGTATGCCGAGGATGTCGCTGGACTTGTTGTCGCAGAACAGCTGGCCGAGTTTCTTCTCGTGGTAGGGCACGCCGTGCTTGGCGACCAGGGCGATGAAATCCCATTGGGTGAAGCGCGCCAGCGCCGACTTGCAGAAGTGCGGGTTGTGGGACAGAAAGTTGCCGGGCTCGCAGTACATGTTGGTGAAGTTGCAGCGCCCGCCGCCCGACATCAGGATCTTCTTGCCGGCCTTGTTGGCATGGTCGAGCAGCAGCACGCTGCGCCCGCGGGCAGCGGCGGTCATCGCGCACATCAGCCCGGCGGCGCCGGCACCGATGATGACAACCTGGGGTGAAAGCACGGCATGTTCCTCATACGCTGGGCGCCGGCAAGGCTGGGCCGGCGCGAAACGGCGCAGTTTACCTGAAGCCATGCGCCGGCTGTGCCGCACGTGGGGCTGGGCTGGCAGCCATTGGTGCGTTTCTTCGAACCCTTGGCGCGTCGTCTGGGTCTAGCTGGTAGACATGAATAATGAGCTGGGCTGGCGATTTGCCGCTATCTTGTTATAGGCATGAGAGCTGCACACCGTTGCGCAGCCATGCTCTTGTCCATCTGCAGGGCTTGCCATCATTGAAAACCTGGCGCATTTGCTTGCTGTCGCTGGTGCTGTTGCCGTGGGCTGCGTGCGCGGAGCCCTTGCGGCTGGTCGCCGATAGCTGGCCGCCGTTCACTGACCAGCGCCTGCCCGGCGGCGGCGTGGCGCTGGAGCTGGTAAGCACGGCCCTGAGCCGCGCCGGCTATGCCAGCGATTACCGTGAAGTGCCCTGGCAGCGCGCTGTGCTGGGGCTGCAACGTGGTGATTACGATGTGTTGATCACCGCCTGGCACAGCAAGGATCGCGAGGCGTTCGGCTACTTTTCCGCCCCCTATCTGATCAACCGGATTCGTCTGGTGCAGCGCAAGGGCGCGGGCATCAGCTTCGAGCAGCTCGCCGATCTGCACGGGCAGAAGGTCGCCGTACGACGCGGCTATGCCTACTCTCCGAGTTTCATGGCCGACGATCAGGTGCAGAAGGTCGAGGTCAGCAGTTTCGAGAACGCCGCGCACATGGTGCAGCTCGGCAGGGTGAGCCTGGCGCTGGAGGACGAATACGTGGCCCGGTTCCTGTTCAACAGTTCGCTCAAGGATGTTGCCGGCGAGCTGGAGTTCTTGCCCAGGCCTCTCGGCGAGAATGAGCTGCATATTCTCATCCGCCTGAGCCAGCCCGACCACGCCGAGATCGCCCAGCGTTTCGACGCTGCCATCGCCGCCATGCACGCTGACGGCAGCTACGCTGCGATAATGGCGCGTTACGGCTTGCAGTGAGCGGTCACTGCCAGAGGGTGCGCCCGCGGCCCTGGCGCTTGGCCTGGTAGAGCTGCTGGTCGGCGAGGTGCAGCAGGCTTTCCAGATCTTCAGGCGCGCCATGGTAGATACCTGCACTGAACGACAGCGGTGGGGCGCCGACGGCGTAATTGACCTGCCGGCACTGTTCGCGCAGCTCATCGAGCGCCAGGCTCAGCGACTCGGCATTGTGCGGGCTGACCATGGCGAATTCCTCGCCGCCCAGGCGACCGAGCAGGGCCTCCGGAAAGGCCGCGCGGAAGGCCCGGCTGAAGCCGATCAACGCGGCATCGCCAGCCGCGTGGCCATAGTCGTCGTTGATCTGCTTGAACAGATCCATGTCCAGCATCGCGACGCTCAGGTTGTGGCCACTGCGCTGCGCCTGCTGGAATTGCTGAATACCTTGTTCGTAGAAGGCCCTGCGGTTGTTCAGGCCGGTCAGGGCGTCGTACTGGGCGGCTTTTTTCAGGGCGCGCAGCATGTCGCGGCGCTCCAGGGTGAACATCACCCGGCAGGTCAGCTCTTCGGGGCAGAACGGCTTGCGCAGGAAGTCATCGGCGCCGTGCTTGATGAACATGGCGCTGAGCGAGCCCTTGGTATCGGCGGACAGGCCGAGGATCACCAGGTCGTTGCGTTTCATCTTCTGGCGCAGCAGTTTGACCAGGTCGAAGCCGCTGATGCCCGGCATGCTGTGGTCGACCACCAGCATGTCGATATCCGGCTGCGCCTGAAGAGTGCGCAACGCCTGCTCGCCGTCGCAGGCATCGATGATCTGATAGCGGTGCGGCACCAGCACATGGCGGATGAAGTTGCGGGTGGCTTCCGAGTCCTCGGCAACCAGGATCTTCACCTGGCTGTTGCTCTCCAGGCGGTGCAGCAGGTGAAAGGCGTATTCGTAGGAGTGCTGGCTTTCCTTGAGCACGTAATCGACCACGCCCTTGAGCAACAGCTCGTCACGGCGCCGCTCGTTGTAAGAGCCGCTGAGCACGATGCAGGGCAGGCCGTAGCGCATCACCAGGTCGACGCTCTCGCCATCCGGTGCATCGGGCAGGTGAAGGTCGACGATGGCGGCGAAGAACAGCGCTGCGGAGGTTTCCAGCATCATCTCGGCTTCACCGAGCGAGGCGCAGAATACCGGCTGCAGGTTGGGCTCCTGACGGAACAGGTGCTCGAGAATCTTCAGCACCAGCGGGCTGTCTTCGATGACCAGAATATTGCGCACGGAACCCCCCTGTGCCCGCCTGCTAGTAACTTGAGTCTAGAGCGTGCGCACGCGCAGCGAGCGACCTTTTATCTTGCCTTCGCTGAGGCACTTGAGCGCTTGCACGGCCAGGCTGCGTTCAACGGCGACATAGGCCTGGAAGTCGAAAATGGCGATCTTGCCGACCTGCGCCCCAGGGATGCCGCCCTCGCCGGTGAGGGCGCCGAGAATGTCGCCGGGGCGCAGTTTGTCCTTGCGCCCGGCACCGATGCACAGCGTCATCATCAGCGGCTGCAGCGGCGCGCCGCCTTGATGTTTCAGGCTGCTCAGCGGGTGCCAGTTCAGCGGCGACTTCTGCAGGTTTTCGATGGCCTGGGCGCGATGACCTTCGGCCGGGGCAACCAGGCTCATGGCCAGGCCTTTCTCGCCGGCACGGCCGGTGCGGCCAACGCGGTGGATGTGGATTTCCGAATCGCGGGCCAGTTCGACGTTGATCACCATGTCCAGGGCGTCGATGTCCAGGCCGCGGGCGGCCACGTCGGTGGCGACCAGTACCGACAGGCTGCGGTTGGCGAACATCGCCAATACCTGGTCACGGTCACGTTGCTCCAGGTCGCCGTGCAGGGCGGCGGCGGAGATGCCCTTGGCGGTGAGGTGGTCGACGACTTCCTGGCACTGCTGCTTGGTGAAGCAGAAGGCCACGCAGGAGGTCGGACGGTAGCAGTTGAGCAGCTTGACCACGGCGTCCATGCGCTCTTCGGGGGCGATCTCGTAGAAACGCTGTTCGATTTGGCTGTCGTCGTGCAGGGCTTCGACCTTGACCTGCTGCGGGTTGCGCATGAAGGTCGCGGACAGCTGCTTGATGCCGGCCGGGTAGGTGGCCGAGAACAGCAGGGTCTGGCGGCGCTCTGGAGTCTGCCCGATGATCTCGGCGATGCTGTCGTAGAAGCCCATGTCGAGCATGCGGTCGGCTTCGTCGAGCACCAGGGTGTTCAACCCATCGAGCTTCAGGGTGCCTTTGGCCAGGTGCTGCTGCACACGCCCCGGGGTGCCGACGATGATCTGCGCACCGTGCTCCAGGGAGCCGATCTGCGGGCCGAAGGGTACGCCGCCGCACAGGGTGAGAATCTTGATGTTGTCTTCGCCGCGTGCCAGGCGACGCAATTCCTTGGCGACCTGATCCGCCAGCTCGCGGGTCGGGCACAGCACCAGGGCCTGGCAGCCGAAATAACGCGGGTTGAGCGGCGCCAGCAGGCCGATGCCGAAGGCGGCAGTCTTGCCGCTGCCGGTCTTGGCCTGGGCGATCAGGTCCATGCCCTTGAGCATCACCGGCAGGCTTTGCGCCTGGATCGGGGTCATCTGCGCGTAACCGAGGGACTCGAGGTTCGCCAGCATGGCGGGCGACAGGGCAAGCGAGGAAAAAGCGGTGGCAGTCACGGTACGGGCCTGAAGAGCGTTCGAAAAGAGCGCTAGTGTAGCAGGCGCCAGGCTGCGGCCTGACGACTGCTTGTCATTCGTCGACGTCGACCTTCACCCGTCTGGCGCTGCGCGCGTCTTCCGGGGCCAGCTGCAGGAAGATGCCGGCTGCCAGGATGGTCAGCAGGCCGATGCACAGGTAGGTGGACTGGAAAGCGCTGAGCACGCCCTCGGCGGCGGCCTGGTTGTCCAGACTGAAGCCGCTGAGCAAGGCAGCGCCGGTGGCGATGCCCATGCTGATCGACAGTTGCACCACCACCGACAGCAGGCCGTTGCCACTGCTCGCGTCGCTGTCGGGCACGTCGATCAGGGTCACGGTGTTCATGGCAGTGAACTGCAGGGAGTTGAAGGCGCCGATCAGGCTCAGCTGGATGGCCAGTTGCAGGTGTGAGGTCTGCCCGTCGACCAGCGCCAGGCTGGTGATCAGCAGCCCCAGCAACACGGTATTGAAGGTCAGGATGCGCCGGTAGCCGAGGCGGTCGATCAGTGGCTTGGCCAATGGCTTCATGGCCATGGCGGCGAGTGCCAGGGGAATCATGCTCATGCCCGCCTGGGCCGGTGAATAGCCCATGCCCAGTTGCAGCAGCAACGGGGTCAGGAAGGGCAGGGCGCCAGTGCCCAGGCGCGCGAAGATATTGCCGAAAATGCCCACCGCGAAGCTGCGCGTGTTGAACAGCCGCGGCGGGAACAGCGCATTGGGCGTGCGCCCGGCGCGCAGCCAGTAGGCCGCCAGGCAGGCCAGGCCGCCGAGCAACAGGAGCACCACGCGCATATGCGGCAGGTGCAACTCGCCCAGGCCCTCGAGGGCCATGGTGATCAGCAGCATGCTGGCGCCGAACAGCAGGAAACCGATCAGATCGAACCGCGTGCGCTCGCTGCCGCGCAGCTCCGGCATGAAGCGATAGGCGGCCCAGCAGCCGAGGGCGCCGACCGGCAGGTTGAGCAGGAAGATCCAGTGCCAGCTGGCGTACTCCACCAGCCAGCCGCCCAGGGTCGGGCCGATCAGCGGACCGAGCAGGCCGGGCAGGGTGATGAAGCTCATGATCCGCACCAGTTCGGTACGCGGGTAGGCGCGCAGCACCACCAGGCGCCCCACCGGCATCATCAGTGCACCGCCCAGGCCCTGGATGATGCGCGCGATCACCAGCATGTTCAGCGATTGTGAGACGGCGCAGAGCAGCGAGCCGAGGCTGAACAGGGCGATGGCGCCAAAGAAAATGTGCCGCGTGCCGAAGCGATCCGCCAGCCAGCCGGAGGCTGGAATCAGCAGCGCCACGGTGAGCATGTAGGCGATCACCACCGATTGCATGCGCAGCGGGTCTTCGGACAGATCCGCCGCCATGCTGGGCAGCGCGGTGTTGAGAATGGTGCCATCGAGCGTCTGCATAAAGAACGCGATGGCGACGATCCAGGGCAGCAGGCGGGCAGTACGGGCGTCGAGCAGGGTCATGGCGGACATTGATCTGCGAGGAGTCAGGGCCGTTTGACCCGACCCTGTGGTAAATGTCTCAAGAAGTGTAGCGATGCCTTCGCGTCACCGCTGGCGACGCGAAGGGGCGTGCTGCTCAGGAGGCCGAGCGCATGTCCTCGACCACCCGCTGCGGCGTGCCGCGCACCGGCGCGCCGTTGGCCACGAAGTAAGGCGCGGTGCTGCGTGGCAGTGCCTCGCGGCCGCGAATACGGTCGGCGATCTTCTCGGCGATCATGATGGTGGTGGCGTTGAGGTTGCCGGTGATGATCTCCGGCATGATCGACGCATCCACCACGCGCAGCCCGTCGAGGCCATGTACCCGGCCCTGGCCATCGACCACCGCCATGTCGTCGGTGCCCATCTTGCAGGAGCAGGAGGGGTGGAATGCGGTTTCCGCGTGCTCGCGGACAAAGGCGTCCAGCTCTTCGTCGGTCTGCACATGGGCGCCCGGGCTGATCTCGCGGCCGCGGTACGCGTCGAGGGCCGGCTGGTTCATGATCTCGCGGGTGATGCGAATGGCGTCGCGGAACTCCTGCCAGTCCTGCTCGCTGCTCATGTAGTTGAACAGGATGCTCGGGTGCTGGCGCGGGTCCCTGGACTTCAGGTGTACACGGCCGCGGCTCGGCGAGCGCATGGAGCCGACGTGGGCCTGGAAGCCATGCTCCTTGACCGCGTTGCTGCCATTGTAATTGATCGCTACCGGCAGGAAGTGGTACTGCAGGTTCGGCCACTCGAACTCCGGCCGCGAACGAATGAAACCGCCGGCCTCGAACTGGTTGCTGGCGCCAATGCCCTCGCCGGCCAGCAGCCATTTGGCGCCGATACCGGGCTGGTTGAGCATCTTCAGCGCCGGGTACAGCGA
The DNA here is from genome assembly GCF_003253735.1 of Pseudomonas sp. URMO17WK12:I2. Lineage (GTDB taxonomy): Bacteria > Pseudomonadota > Gammaproteobacteria > Pseudomonadales > Pseudomonadaceae > Aquipseudomonas. The sequence goes on from NZ_QKYW01000010.1 coordinate 100,417, forward strand.
CACCGGCTGCGTGCAGGCGTACTGCACGTAAACCTCGAGGTGATCCTGCAGGTTGGCGCCGACGCCCGGCAGTTCGTGCACCACATCGATATCCAGGCCGCGCAGCAGGTCGCCCGGGCCAACGCCGGAGCGCTGCAGGATCTGCGGCGAGGCGATGGCACCGGCGCACAGCAGTACTTCGCGGCGCGCATGGGCGGTGGTCACCTGGTTGGCGCTGCCGACCAGATAGGCGACACCGTTGGCGCGCTTGCCGTCGAACAGGATGCGGTCGGTGGTGGCGTGGGTGACGATGGTCAGGTTCGGCCGTTCGCGGGCCTGGTCCAGATAACCCCGGGCGGTGCTGGCGCGACGGCCCTCGGGCGTCACGGTGCGGTCCATCGGGCCGAAGCCTTCCTGCTGGTAACCGTTGAGGTCATCGGTGCGCGGGTAGCCGGCCTGCACGCCGGCCTCGACCATGGCGTGGAACAGCGGGTTGTTGCCGGTCTTGGGCGTGGTCACGCTGACCGGGCCGCTGTCGCCGTGGTAGTCGTTGGCGCCGATGTCACGGCTTTCCGCCTTGCGGAAATACGGCAGGCAATCGCGGTAGCTCCAGTCTTCCAGGCCGGGCTGCTTGGCCCAGTTGTCGAAGTCCAGGGCGTTGCCGCGGATGTAGCACATGCCGTTGATCAGCGACGAGCCACCGAGGCCCTTGCCGCGCCCGCATTCCATGCGGCGGTTGCCCATGTGCGGCTCGGGGTCGGTTTCATAGGCCCAGTTGTAGCGGCGACCCTGCAGCGGAAAGGCCAGGGCAGCGGGCATCTGGGTGCGGAAGTCGAGGCGGTAATCGGGGCCACCGGCCTCCAGCAGCAGCACGCTGACATCCGCATCTTCGCTCAGGCGGGTCGCCAGCACGTTACCGGCCGAGCCGGCGCCAATGATGATGTAATCGAATTCCTGGGTCATGGAGGCCTCCTGGTAGGTGGCTGAGCCTTGGGCCAAGCGGATCGCAGGCCCGTGTCCGGCTCATGCAGAACGGGTTGTGCAGCGTTGCCGGGCGCTCGTGAAAGCGCCCGGCCTGCGGGTCAGAACACCGAGGCGTAATCGCCCATCTCGACCTGCACGGATTTGATGCGGGTGTAATGGGCCAGGGTGGTCAGGCCGTTCTCACGGCCGACACCGGATTGCTTGTAGCCACCGACCGGCATTTCCGCCGCCGACTCGCCCCAGGTGTTGATCCAGCAGATGCCCGCTTCCAGCTTGTGGATAACCCGGTGCGCGCGGTTCAGATCGCGGGTGACGATGCCGGCGGCCAGGCCGTAGGTGGTGTCGTTGGCGCGGCGGATCACTTCGTCTTCGCTGTCGTAGACGAGGATGCTCATCACCGGACCGAAGATTTCTTCGCGGGTGATGGTCATGTCGTCCCGGCAGTCGGTGAACACGGTTGGCGCCACGTACGCGCCATTGGCGTAGGCGCCATCAATGACGCGCTCACCACCGATCAACAGGCGCGCGCCTTGCTGGCGGCCCTGCTCGATATAACCGAGCACGCGCTCCATATGGGCGAAGCTGACCAGCGGACCGAAGTTGGTGGTGTCGTCCTGGGGGCTGCCCAGGCGAATGCGCTTGACCCGCTCGACGATCTTGCTCTCGAAGCGTGCCTGCAGCGCGCGGGGCACGAACACCCGGGTGCCGTTGGTGCAGACCTGCCCGGAGCTGTAGAAGTTGGCCATCATGGCGATGTCGGCGGCGCGGTCCAGGTCGGCGTCTTCGCAGATGATCAGCGGCGACTTGCCGCCCAGCTCCATGGTCACTTCCTTGAGCGACGAGCTGGAGGCGCTGGCCATGACCTTCTTGCCGGTCACGGTGCCACCGGTGAAGGAAACCTTCTCGATGCGTGGGTGCTCGGTCAGCCACTGGCCGACCTCGTTGCCCAGGCCGGTCAGTACGTTGAACACGCCATCCGGCAGGCCGGCCTCGCTGTAGATCTCAGCCAGCTTCAGGGCGGTCAGCGAGGTGACTTCGCTGGGCTTGAAGATCATCGCGTTGCCGGCGGCCAGGGCCGGGGCGGATTTCCACAGGGCGATCTGGATCGGGTAGTTCCAGGCGCCGATACCGGCGACCACACCCAGCGGCTCGCGGCGGGTGTACACGAAGCTGGTGTCGCGCAGCGGGATCTGCTCGCCTTCGATGGCCGGAATCAGGCCGGCGTAATACTCGAGCACATCGGCACCGGTGACGATATCCACATAGCGGGTTTCGCTCAGCGGTTTGCCGGTATCGAGGGTTTCCAGCTCGGCGAGCTCGTCGTTGCGTTCGCGCAGGATGTCCACCGCCTTACGCAAGATCCGCGAGCGCTGCATGGCGGTCATCGCCGCCCACACCTTCTGGCCCTGTTCGGCACTGGCCACGGCGCGTTCGACGTCATCCTGGCTGGCGCGTTGCACGTTGGCCAGCACCTCGCCGGTGGCCGGGTTGATGCTTTGAAAAGTGGCGCCGCTGCTGGCGTCGACGTACTGGCCGCCAATGTAGAGCTGCTGATCTGCGAATCGGGCCATGGGGCGTCCTCCTGAGCGGGGCAAGACGCGCTTCGGGCGCCTTGGCGAATGGGGCGGCTGAACGAGATGAAAAGGGATGTCAGCCGATTTGGTTAAAAAACAGCCTAGTTTATTTTTATTGATCGATCAATCAATAAAAATACTGGGGGCGACCGAAAACGTGCCAGGAGCGCCATGCAGGCTGGGCTTAAGATGTTTTGCGAGGGGATCTCGGACGAATGATGACTGTGGGAGCGGGCGGGGACGCCTAGTCCATGCCCGCGATTACGCTTCCACATGCGATTCAAAACGTAGGATGGGTGGGGCCGCGTAGGTGAAACCCATCAAGGTGTGATGGGTTGCACCCATCCTACGGGCTGACGATGAGTCGTCGGGCTGGGGGAGATTTTGGGGATGGATCGAGCCGCGTAGGTGAACCGCTCAAGTGTCTAAGGGGGTCATCAATCTTGTGGGAGCGGGCCATGCCCGCGATTCGCGCACATGGCGCGCTCCCACATACGCGTCAGATTCGTAGGATGGGTGCAACCCATCGGGTGTGATGGGTTTGCACCTATGTGGCCCGCCCCACTCCTACGAGTTGGTGCTGGCGTTCCAGGTCGTTGGCTTCAGCTCGCCTTGGCCAGCTGCAAATCGAGGTAGTCGTAGGCGATCTGCGCCGCCTGGCGGGTATCAAAGTTTTCACCGGTCAGGGCGCCGCGCAACCACAGGCCGTCGATCAGCGCCGCCAGGCCGCGGGCCGCGGCACGCGCCTCTGCTAGCGGCAGAGCACGGCTGAACTGACCACACAGGTTGGAATACAGGCGCTGGTCGTTGACCCGCTGCAGGCGCCGCAGGGCCGGCTGGTGCATGCTGCTGGCCCAGAACGCCAGCCAGGTTTTCATCGCCGGGCCGCTGACCTGGGTTTCGTCGAAGTTGCCGTCGATGATGGCACGCAGGCGTGCCCGTGGGGTGTCTTCGCGCAACAGCCGGTAGCGCGCGTGCACGGCCTCACGCAGCGCCTGCATGAGGTGGCGCATGGTCGCTTCGAGCAGGCCGTTCTTGTCCTGGAAGTAGTGGCTGATGATGCCGTTCGACACGCCGGCGAGGCGCGCGATGTAGGCGATACTGGCATCGCTCATGCCAACCTGGTCGACGGCTTCCAGGGTTGCCGCAATCAGTTGGGAGCGGCGGATCGGCTGCATTCCGACCTTGGGCATCGTGTTCTCCGGCAGAGGGTGTTTTGCGAGTCTAACAGAGCCCGTCGGATTGTCGCCGAGGGCCTGATGGCGCAGAGCGTGATGGCCGGCATTAGGCAATCAGCCGGTAGCCGACCCCCGCTTCGGTAACGATCAGCCGCGGCGCCGCCGGGTCGTCGCCGAGCTTCTGGCGCAGGTGGGCGATGACGATACGCAGGTAATGGCTATGCTCGATATGGGTCGGGCCCCAGATATCGCGCAGCAGCTGTTGCTGGGTAACGACCATGTCGGGGTGGCGGGCGAGGGCTTCGAGCACCGCGTATTCCTTGCGGGTCAGGCTGACTTCCTGATCGTCCAGCGTGACGCGGCGAAAAGCGAAGTCGACCCGTAGCGGCCCGCTGACCAGGGCGGCGGCAGGCTTCTCGCTGGTCGGGCGGCTGCGCAGCAGGGCGCGCACCCGGGCGAGGAACTCCTGCACGCCAAAGGGCTTGCTGACGTAGTCGTTGGCGCCGTTGTCCAGGGCCTGCACCTTGTCCTTTTCGCCGGCGCGCACCGACAGCACCAGCACCGGTACGGCCGACCATTCGCGCAGGCGGGTCAGCACCTCCTGGCCGTCCAGGTCGGGCAGGCCGAGGTCGAGCACCACCAGGTCGGGTTGCTCCAGCGCCGCCAGGCGCAGCGCCGCTTCGCCACAGTCGGCCTCCAGCACCTGGTAGCCGTGGGCCTGCAGGCCGATACGCAGGAACTTGCGGATCGCCGCTTCGTCGTCGACCAGAAGGATGCGCGCTTCAGTCATGCCGAGTTCTCGTCTGGGTGTTGCAGGGGCAGTTGCAGGATCAGGGTGGTGCCCTGGCCGGGCGTTGATTCGACCTGCGCCGTGCCGCCGTGAGCGTTGAGCATGCCCAGGCAGATCGCCAGGCCCAGGCCGGTGCCCTGGCCGCCGCGATCACCACGGGCGGCGGTGTAGAAGAGGTCGAAGATCTGCGCCTGTTCGTCGGCAGGAATCCCCGGGCCCTGGTCGCTGATGGCGAAGCTGAAGGTCTCGTCGTCGTGACTCAGGCGGATATCGATCAGCCCGCCGGGCGGCGAGAAGCGCGCCGCGTTGTCCAGCACGTTGACCAGCGCCTGTTCGATCAGCGCGCCCTGCACCCAAAGCAGCGGCAGGTCGGCGGGTACATCCATACGCACCTGCAGGTGCTGGAGCACCGGCTGCAGGCGTTGCAGGGCGGCAGCGAGCAGGTCACTGGCGGCCACCCAGTCGCGTTCCAGGTGCAGACCGCCATGGCCCAGTCGGGTCATGTCCAGCAGGTTCTGGATATAGCGGTCCAGGCGCGAGGCTTCGCTGGCGGTGCTTTGCAACAGGTCGTCGCGGGTTGCCGCATCGAGGCTGTCGATGAACAGCTGCAGGGTTTCGATATTGCCGCGCATGGCAGTCAGTGGCGTGCGCAGGTCGTGGGACACCGACGCCAGCAGCGCGCTGCGCAGGCGCTCGGTTTCATGTTGCAGGCGCGTGTGGCCGAGGGTTTCGACCAGCTGCACGCGGGCCAGGGCATGGGCCAGCAGCGGCAGCAGCACGTCGATCAGCTGGCGCTGCTCGCCCGCCGGCGGGTCGCCCTGGGCGGTGCGCATGCCCAGCAGAGCCAGTGGCTGGTCGTTGTCCATCAAGGGCCACCACCACCAGTGCGGATGGGTCAGGCTGTGGCTGTCGTAACCGCGCGGGTGGCGGCTTTGCCAGGCGTGTTCGGCGCTTATGCGCTCCAGCTCGCTGAGGGCGAGCCGGCTGCCGTCGGCCTGGTGCCAGTTGCCCTGGGCGTCGCGGCTGAGCAGGCACAGGCGCTCGGCGGGCAGGTCCAGCTGGCTGAGCATGGCCGCCAGCAGGTCGCGCTGGTCCTGGGCGCTGGACAGCCGCCCGGCAAAACCCAGCAGGCTCTCGGTCTGCCGCTGGGCCACCTGCAGGTCGCGGAACTGCTGGCGCTGACGCGCGGCGAGGTTGCCGGTGAGCAGGGCGATGAGCAAGAAGAACATCAGGGTCAGCACGTCCTGCTCGCGGTGCACCACCACCGACCAGGTCGGCGGCAGGAAGCAGAACCCGTAGGCGGCAAATGACAGCAGGGCGCACAGCAACGCCGGGCCGACGCTGCTGCGTACCGCCACCACCAGCACCACGGCGAGAAACACCAGGGAGATGTTCGGCAGATCCAGCCAGCGTGAGACGGCCAGCGCCAGCAGGCAACCGAGCCCGGCGGCGAGGGCGGCCAGCAGGTAGTCGCGTGCCGGGGTTGGCGTGCGGTGGGTAGGGCGATGGGCGGCGGTCGGCATGCGCAATTCCGGTACAGGGCGTGGGCAGATCATGGCGCTGTGCAAGGTTGGCGTAAAGAAGCGCGCCTGCGCGTAAAAAAGCCGTAAAACTGCGCGGGGTGAAGCTGCTGCGTGCGCCAAGCCGGCGTATACCTGAGGGTAACCAAGTCCATCAGGATACCCTGCAACGTGAGTACCCCCTCCCGTACCTCGCCCATCGCCCTGTTGGTCGGTGCCGTCGGCATCGTCTATGGCGACATCGGTACCAGCCCGCTGTACAGCCTCAAGGAAATCTTCTCGCCGCTTTACGGCGTCGGCCTGTCCCAGGCCAGTGTGCTGGGCATCCTGTCGCTGATCTGCTGGTCACTGACCCTGGTGGTCACGGTCAAGTACGTGATGTTCATCCTGCGCGCCGACAACGGCGGCGAGGGCGGCATCATGGCCCTCACCGCCCTGGCGCAACGGGCGGCTGCCGATTACCCGCGGCTGCGCACGCTGCTGATCATGCTCGGCCTGTTCGGCGCCGCGTTGTTCTACGGTGACAGCATGCTTACCCCGGCAGTGTCGGTGCTCTCGGCGGTCGAAGGCGTCGGCCTGGTGGTCGATGGCATCGACCACTGGGTGGTGCCGCTGGCGCTGCTGATCCTGATTCCGCTGTTCGTGCTGCAGCGCCACGGCACCGCGCGGATCGGCTACCTGTTCGGCCCGGTGATGGTGATCTGGTTCCTGGTGCTCGGCGCCCTGGGCGTGCATGGCATCGTGCAGCGCCCGGAAGTGCTGCTGGCGCTCAATCCCTACTGGGCGCTGCACTTCTTCATCGCCAACCCGCTGATCGGCCTGACCGTGATGGGCGCGGTGGTGCTGACCATCACCGGGGCCGAGGCGCTGTACGCCGACCTCGGCCATTTCGGTCGCAAGCCCATCGTGCATGCCTGGCTGTTCCTGGCCTTCCCGTGCCTGGTCATCAACTACTTTGGCCAGGGCGCCCTGTTGCTGATGGATCCTGAAGCGGTGCGTAACCCGTTCTACCTGCTGGCACCGGGCTGGGCGCTGATCCCGCTGATCGGATTGTCGACGGTGGCCACCATCATCGCTTCCCAGGCGGTGATCACCGGCGCTTTCTCGGTCACCCGGCAGGCCATTCAGCTCGGCTACGTGCCGCGCATGCAGATCCTCCACACCTCCAGCGTCGAGCAGGGGCAGATCTACATTCCATTGATCAACAGCCTGCTGCTGGTCGGCGTGGTGCTGCTGGTACTGGGCTTCCAGTCGTCCAGCGGCCTGGCCGGTGCCTACGGCGTGGCAGTGACCGGTACCATGCTGTGCACCACGCTGCTGGTGTCGTCGGTGATCCTGCTGCTGTGGCGCTGGCCGAAAGTGCTGGCGGTGCCGCTGCTGGCGGTGTTCCTGCTGGTCGATGGCATTTTCTTCGCTGCCAACGTGCCGAAGATCATCGGTGGCGGCGCGGTGCCGATGATCGTCGGTATCCTGCTATTCGGCCTGATGACCACCTGGAAGCGCGGTCGCCAGCTGGTGCTCGAGCGGCTCGACGAGCATTCCCTGGCACTGCGCGACTTCATCGCCAGCATTGCTCTGCAGCCGCCTCATCGGGTGAGTGGCACAGCGGTGTTCCTGACCAGCCGCGTCGATGTGGTACCCCATGCATTGCTGCATAACCTGCTGCATAACCAGGTGCTGCACGAGCGGGTGATGCTGCTTACCGTGGTCTACGAGGATCGCCCGCGGGTGCCGCTGGCCGAGCGGTTCGATCTGGAGGCCTACGACCAGGGCTTTTACCGCGTGCGCCTGCACTTCGGCTTCATGGAAGCCCCGGACATTCCCTGCGCCTTGGCCCAGCTCCGTGACAAGGGCATCGACTGCCCGCCGATGCAGACCACCTACTTCCTCAGCCGGGAAACGGTGATCCCCTCCGAACGCATCGGCATGGCCATGTGGCGCGAGCGGCTGTTCGCCGTACTGCAGAAGAATGCCGGCAGCTCGCTGGGCTTCTTCCGCCTGCCGGTGAACCGGGTGATCGAATTGGGGACGCAGGTGGAGATTTAGCACCTCTCAAGGTTGGAGCGATTGGCAGCAGGCTTTTGTGGGGGCGCGCCACGCGCGCGAATCGCGGGCATGGCCCGCTCCCACAGAGTCGTGGCATCTCAGCTTCTCGCGCTCGGTCGGTAATGCCTTGAGCGCCCTACACGAAGCCTAAAGTTATCCCCATCCCCGTGGGAGCGGGTGGGGACGCCTAGTCCATGCCCGCGAAAATCGTGCGAACGGCACATGGGGCTCCGGATGGTCAGAACCGCCGCTCCTTGAATCAAGCCTCCTCCCGCTTGCGCCACACACTCGCCAGCCAAGGCTGCTGCTCGCGCGGCAAGCCGGCGGGGCGGTAGTAGTGTTCCAATTCGTCGAAGCCGGCGGCGGCGAGCAGGCGGCGCCAGCTGTCCAGGTCATGCCAGGCACCGTAGCGTTCGCCGCTCCAGCCTTCCTGGTTGTCACCGCGCGGGTTGGAGCTGAACAGCACGCCGCCCGGCTTCAGGCTGGCGCGCAGTTCCTCGAGAACCCTGGGCAGTTCCTGGCCAGGAATATGGAACAGCACCGCGTTGGCGAAGATGCCATCGAAGCGCTCGGCCGGTAGATCCAGGGCGAGAAAGTCCTGCTGCCAGACCTCGCAGCCACTGTCGGCGCGGGCCATGGCGACGAACTCCGGGCAGCCGTCGATGCCGATCGGCTGATGACCCAGGGCGCTGAAGGCGCGCAGGTCCCGGCCGGGGCCACAGCCGAAGTCGAGAATGCTCAGGGGCGCATTGCCGCGAACATGACGCAGCAGGGCGTCGATGTTCTGGCTGACGTCGTGGTCGCGGGTGCCTTCGCGAAAGCCTTCGGCACTGGCCTGGTAATGGGCCAGGGTGCGGCTGGTGATCTGTTGCAGTTGTTGGTGATCGAGGGGCATGGCGGACCTCCGTGCAAAACCTGGCGGCCATTTAACCCCATTCTGCAGCCATTGCGCGGGCGGGTTACCATCTCCGTCTGAACAGCATTCGAGGTGGCAGGGTGGATCTACAGCAGGGCTTCGTCCTGACCCGGCATTGGCGTGACACGCCGGCCGGCAGCCAGGTGGAATTCTGGCTGTCGACCGACGCCGGCCCGCGCCTGGTGCGCCTGCCGCCTCAAACCTCGGTGGCCTTCATTCCTGCCGAACAGCGCGCCCGCGCCGAGACCTTGATCGCCGGCGACCCACAGTTCGAGCTGCGCCCGTTGCAGCTGCGTGACTTCCACCAGCGGCCGGTGCTCGGCCTGTACTGCCCTCAGCAGCGTCCGCTTATTCAGCTGGAACAGACCCTGCGCCAGGGCGGGGTGAATGTTTACGAAGCCGATATCCGCCCGCCGGAGCGCTACCTGATGGAGCGCTTCATCACCGCTCCGGTGCTGTTTGGCGGTGTGGAAGCGGCAGGTGGTGTGCTGATCGACGCCCAGCTCAAACCGGCGCCGGCCTATCGCCCACAGCTCAAGCTGGTGTCCCTGGATATCGAAACCACCGAGCGTGGCGAGCTGTATTCCATCGCCCTGGAAGGTTGCGGCCAACGCCAGGTTTACATGCTCGGGCCGCCGAATCGTGAGGCCGAGGTGGACTTCGACCTCGCCTATCTGGACAGCCGTGCCGCGCTGCTGGAGGCGCTGAACGACTGGCTGGAGCGCCATGACCCGGACGCCATCATCGGCTGGAACGTCGTGCAGTTCGACCTGCGCGTGCTGCATGAACATGCCCAGCGTCTGCAGGTGCCGCTGCGCCTGGGGCGTGGCGGCGAACTGCTGAGCTGGCGCGAGCACGGCGCCAAGCAGCATTTCTTCGCCAGTGCGCCGGGGCGGTTGATCATCGATGGCATCGAGGCGCTGCGTTCGGCGACCTGGAGCTTCCAGTCCTTCAGCCTGGAGAACGTCGCCCAGCAGCTGCTCGGCGAGGGCAAGGCGATCGACAATCCCTACCAGCGCATGGACGAGATCAACCGCATGTTCGCCGAGGACAAGCCGGCCCTGGCCCGCTACAACCTCAAGGACTGCGAGCTGGTGACACGCATCTTCGCCAAGACCGAGTTGCTCACCTTCCTGCTCGAACGCGCCACGGTTACCGGCTTGCCGGTGGATCGCAGCGGCGGCTCGGTGGCGGCGTTCAGCCACCTGTACATGCCGCTGATGCATCGTCAGGGTTTCGTGGCGCCCAACCAGGGCGAGCGCCCGCCCGAGGCCAGCCCCGGCGGTTTCGTCATGGATTCGCGGCCGGGGCTTTACGAGTCGGTGCTGGTGCTCGATTACAAGAGCCTCTATCCGTCGCTGATCCGCACCTTTCTGATCGACCCGGTGGGGCTGATCGAGGGCCTGCGCCAGCCCGATGATGAACATTCGATACCGGGTTTCCGTGGTGCGCGTTTCTCGCGTACCCAGCATTGCCTGCCGGCCATCGTCGAGCGCGTATGGCAGGGCCGCGAGGCCGCCAAGCGCGCCGGTAACGCGCCCTTGTCCCAGGCCCTGAAGATCATCATGAACGCCTTCTACGGCGTGCTCGGCTCCAGCGGTTGCCGCTTCTTCGATACGCGCCTGGCGTCGTCCATCACCCTGCGCGGCCATGAGGTGATGCGCCGTACCCGCGAGCTGATCGAGGCCGAAGGCCACACGGTGATCTACGGCGATACCGACTCCACCTTCGTGTGGCTGCGCAGCGCCCATGGCGAGGAAGACGCCGAGCGCATCGGCCGCGGCCTGGTGCAGCGGGTCAACGCCTGGTGGCGTGAGCACCTCGCGGCCGAATTCGGTTTGCAGAGCGCCCTGGAACTGCAGTTCGAAACTCACTTCAGGCGCTTTCTGATGCCGACCATCCGCGGCATGGAAGAGGGCAGCAAGAAGCGCTATGCCGGGCTGATCCGCCGCGCCGATGGTCGCGAGGAAATGGTCTACAAAGGCCTGGAAACGGTGCGCAGCGACTGGTCGCCGCTGGCCCGGCAGTTCCAGCAGGAGCTGTACCTGCGCATCTTCAAGGGCCAGCCTTATCAGGATTATGTGCGCGATTATGTGCAGCGCACCCTGACCGGCGAGTTCGACGAGCGCCTGGTGTACCGCAAACGCCTGCGCAGGCGCCTCGACGATTACCAGCGCAACGTGCCGCCCCACGTGCGTGCCGCGCGCCTGGCCGACGCCCATAACGATGAAATGCGCCGCCCGCGCCAATACCAGAGTGGCGGCTGGATCAGCTACGTGATCAGCGTCGCCGGCCCGGAACCCCTGGAGCTGCGTCGCGCGCCCATCGATTACGGTCACTACCTGAGCAAACAGCTGCAGCCGGTGGCCGACGCCATCCTGCCGTTCGTGGACGATGACTTCACGGCGTTGATAGGCGGGCAGTTGGAGCTGTTCTGAGTGCCATGCGCCTGGCTCTCTCGGCGCCGCTCTGGCATCGTCGTGACTGTTTTCATCACCCGCTGGAGCTCCTGATGATCCATCCCCTGCATGCCGAGCTCGGTCGCCTGCAGATCGAACGCGTCGCGGTCGATAGCCAGGCCGCGCATATCCACCTGCGCGATGGCCAGCAGTTTGCCCTCAGGCTGGACGGTTATCTGCGCCTCGACCGCCTTGCCGCCGCGCAGCGTGACGACGTGCGGTTGGAGGGCGGCGGTTTCGTCGCCAGTTGGCGGTATCATGACGCGGGCCTGTGCGACAGCATCGACCTGGCCTGGGATGAGCTGCAGGACCAGGCCCTGAAGCGCCTGCACGCAGCCGGCTGGGAGCTGGAAGCTATCAGCCTGCGCGATCGGCAGTTGGTGGTGCTGTGGCGCCTGCAGGCCGACTACTACAACGGCGGCCTGATGCAGTTCTTCGCCAACTGGGGCCTACCGACCTTCGAGCTGGCGCAGCAGGCGCTGACCCTGATCGGCCTGCCCGCTGCCTGTCAGGCGCTGCGTGATCTGTATGCGGTGTTCGCTCGCCTGCAGGACGAACCCGAGGAAATCGCCTTATGGGACATCTGCAGCTGGCTTAGCGAAGCGGAGAATACGCGCATCGAGGAGCTGGACGATGGCTTCGACGCGCTGATCAGCGATCTACCGATCCGCGCGCTGCATCATTTTCTGATCGTCGACACCAGGCGACCGTCGGCCGATTAGCGGAACCTCCCAGCCCTACTGGGTTCCCTAGGTTAGACATTCGTAAGGAGGCGACCCGCCATGGCGCTCAGTGAAAAACACAAGATGCTCACCGGCGAACTCTACCTGGCCAGTGACCCGGAGCTGCAGGCCGACAGCGCGGCCTCGGTGGCTTGGCTGGCGCGCTATAACGGCAATCTCGGGTTGTCGCCGGCCGAGCGCAATCAGGTGTTGGGCGAGCGGCTGGCGGCGGTCGGCAAGGGCGTGGTGGTGCGCTCGCCGTTTCACTGCGACTACGGTTTCAACATCAGCCTGGGCGACGGCGTGTTCATCAACTTCAACTGCGTGATTCTCGACGTGGTGGCGGTGAGCATAGGCGACAAGACGCAAATCGGTCCGGGTGTGCAGATCCTGACAGCCGATCACCCACGCGACCCGGCCGAGCGCGAGTCCGGCCTCGAGTTCGGGCGACCGGTGACCATCGGCTGCAACGTGTGGATCGGCGCCGGGGCGTTGATCCTGCCGGGGGTGACCATTGGCGACAACGCGCTGATTGGCGCCGGCAGCGTGGTGACCCGCGATGTGCCGGCCGGCGCGACAGTTGTTGGCAACCCGGCACGGGTGCGGGACTGAGCAGATAAAACCAGGCTCGCGGGTAATAAGGCTTGCGGGTTTTTGGTTATAAATAAATCATTATTTATTCTTTTTAATATTTTCCGTTCCTCAGCATAGTGAGCGTCACACAACGACTCACCTGAGGAGCACACCCATGAGCATCCGCCTGGGCGACATCGCCCCCGACTTCGAGCAGGACTCCAGTGAAGGCCCCATTCGTTTCCATGAGTGGCTGGGCAATCAGTGGGGCGTGCTGTTCTCCCACCCTGCCGACTTCACGCCGGTGTGCACCACCGAGCTGGGGTTCACCGCCAAGCTGAAGGACGAGTTCGCCAAGCGCAACGTCAAGGCCATCGCCCTGTCCGTCGACCCGGTCGATTCGCACCTCAAGTGGATCGGCGACATCAACGAGACCCAGAACACCGCGGTCAACTTCCCGATCCTCGCCGATGCCGACCGCAAGGTGTCCGAGCTTTATGACCTGATACACCCGAATGCCAACGATACCCTGACGGTGCGTTCGCTGTTCGTCATCGATCCGAACAAGAAGGTGCGCCTGACCATCACCTACCCGGCGAGCACCGGGCGCAACTTTCACGAAATTCTGCGGGTGATCGATTCGCTGCAGCTCACCGACAGCCACAAGGTGGCCACGCCGGCCAACTGGCAGGACGGTGACGAGGTGGTGATCGTGCCGTCGCTCAAGGACGAAGACGAGATCAAGCAGCGCTTCCCCAAGGGCTATCGTGCCGTGAAGCCTTACCTGCGTCTCACCCCGCAGCCCAACAAGTAGGGACGGCCCATGCTGGTGGTTTTTCTGGGCGGCAGCCCGAGCCTGAAGTCGCGCTCCAATATCTTGCTGGATAGAGCGCGGCAGTGGCTGCAGGCCCGCGGCGTGGAAGTGTTGACCTACCAGGTACGTGACTTCGACGCCGAGGATCTGTTGTTCGCCCGCTTCGACAGCCCGCGCATTCAAGGCTTGCAAGCCCATGTGGCCGCCGCCGATGGCCTGGTGGTGGCAACGCCGGTGTACAAGGCCTCGTTCTCCGGCGCGCTGAAAACCCTACTCGACGTACTGCCCGAGCGGGCGCTGCAGCACAAGGTGGTGTTGCCGGTGGCTACCGGCGGCAGCAATGCGCACATGCTGGCGGTGGATTACGCCCTGAAGCCGGTGCTGTCCGCACTCAAGGCCCAGGAAGTGCTGCACGGCGTATTCGCCGATGACAGCCAGATCATTTACACCGAGGCTGGCGGCGACCTTTCGCCGGCCCTGGAGCAGCGTCTGGACGACGCCTTGCAACAGCTGACCCAGGCACTCGATCGCCGGCCCCAGCCCATCGCGCCGGGCCTGCTCAACGAGCGACTGCTAAGCGGGCGCTGGAGCGCCTGAACTAATCCACACCTACATTCCAGGCAGTTCGCTGCCGCCCCACCTTACTAGCCCGTCAACGAGGCAGCAGGTGGCCAAACACTCAATGCAGAGGAGAGCGCCATGCGCACTGTTACCCTGCGTCGGAGTCTGGTCGCCTTGTTTGCCGCGGCCATATCCTTCGGCGCCATTGCTCAAGCCCAAGCCGAGACATTGCGTATCGGTTATCAGAAGTACGGCACCCTGGTGCTGCTCAAGGCCAACGGCGCGCTGGAAAAGCGCTTTGCCGCCAAGGGCATCGACGTCAAATGGACCGAGTTTCCCGGCGGCCCGCAACTGCTAGAAGGCCTGAACGTCGGCTCGGTGGATTTCGGTACCACCGGCGAAACCCCGCCTGTGTTCGCCCAGGCTGCTGGCGCCGATCTGCTCTATGTAGCCTTTGAACCACCAGCGCCGACCAGCGAGGCGATTCTGGTTCCCAAGGATTCCCCGATCGAATCGGTCGCCGAACTCAAGGGCAAGAAGGTCGCGCTCAACAAGGGCTCCAACGTGCATTACCTGCTGGTGCGTGCGCTGGAAGAGGCAGGCCTGAAGTACAGCGACATCCAGCCGGTGTATCTGCCGCCTGCCGATGCCCGCGCCGCCTTCGAACGCGGCAGCGTGGATGCCTGGGTGATCTGGGATCCCTTCCAGGCCGCTGCCGAACAGCAACTGCAGGCGCGCACCCTGGTCGACGGCAAGGGCCTGGTCAGCAACCACCAGTTCTATCTGGCCACCCGCCCCTATGCCGAGCAGCACCCGGAAGTGATCGAGGTGCTGGTCGAGGAAATCCGCGCCATTGGTGAGTGGGTCAAGGCCAATAACGAGCAGACCGTTGCCCAGGTCGCGCCGCTGCTCGGTTTGTCCGCGGACATCACCCGCCTGGCGGTGCAGCGCCAGAGCTACGGCGCCCAGCTCATCACCCCAGAGGTGGTCGAGGCCCAGCAGAAGATCGCCGACACCTTTAGCGCCCTCAAGCTGATCCCCAAGCCGCTGAACATCAGCGAGGTGATCTGGCACGCGCCGGCCAGCAAGGTCGCCGGGCAATAAATTCCCGCCCCTGCCGATTGGGCGGGGGCATCGCGATTTCTTAGGAGACCACTCCATGAGCCTCAACATTTTCTGGTTCCTGCCTACCCACGGCGATGGCCACTACCTGGGCACCTCGCAAGGAGCCCGCGCCGTTGACCACGGCTACCTGCAGCAGATCGCCCAGGCCGCTGATCGCCTGGGTTTCGGAGGCGTGCTGATTCCCACCGGGCGTTCCTGCGAGGACTCCTGGCTGGTCGCCGCTTCGCTGATTCCGGTAACCCAGCGCCTGAAGTTTCTGGTTGCCCTGCGCCCGGGGATCATTTCGCCGACCGTGGCGGCGCGCCAGGCGGCAACCCTGGATCGTCTGTCCGGTGGCCGCGCGCTGTTCAACCTGGTCACCGGTGGCGACCCCGACGAGCTGGCCGGTGATGGACTGAACCTGTCCCACGCCGAGCGTTACGAAGCCTCCGTCGAATTCACCCGTATCTGGCGCCGCGTGCTGGAAGGCGAGGTGGTCGATTACGAGGGCAAACACATTCAGGTCAAGGGCGCCAAGCTGCTCTATCCGCCTGTCCAGCAACCACGCCCGCCGCTGTACTTCGGCGGCTCCTCGGAAGCGGCCCAGGATCTGGCCGCCGAGCAGGTCGAGCTGTACCTGACCTGGGGCGAGCCGCCCGCCGCGGTGGCCGAGAAGATCGCCCAGGTGCGCGAAAAGGCCAAGGCTCAGGGTCGCGAAGTGCGCTTCGGTATTCGTCTGCACGTGATCGTGCGGGAAACCAATGAAGAGGCCTGGAAGGCCGCCGACAAGCTGATCTCCCATGTCGACGACGACACCATCGCCCGTGCCCAGGCGTCCCTGGCGCGCTTCGACTCGGTCGGCCAACAGCGAATGGCTGCCCTGCACGGCGGCAGCAAGGACAATCTGGAAGTGTCACCCAACCTGTGGGCCGGGGTCGGCCTGGTGCGTGGCGGTGCCGGTACCGCGCTGGTCGGTGATGGCCCCACGGTCGCCGAGCGGGTCAGGGAATACGCCGCGCTGGGCATCGATACCTTCATCTTCTCCGGTTATCCACACCTCGAAGAGTCCTACCGGGTTGCCGAGCTGCTGTTCCCCCATCTGGAGGTGAACCGCCCGGCACTGCCGGAAGGTGCCAACTACGTGAGCCCGTTCGGTGAAATGGTCGCCAACGACATTCTGCCCAAGGCGGCTTCGGCCAGTTGAACAATGGCCGGGCGTGGATGCCCGGCCCTCGCGATGATCGTCGAGGTACGCGATGAGCAACACGTCATTAAACAGCCTGGCCCTGCGCCTGGCACCCTGGGCATTGCCGGTGGCGCTGCTGGTTGCCTGGCAGGCTTCGGTGGCCTTCGGGCTCTTGTCCACGCGCATTCTGCCGGCGCCCAGCGCGGTGCTCGCGGCTGGCTGGCAGCTGCTGTCCAGCGGCGACATCTGGACCCACCTGGCAATCAGCGGTTGGCGCGCCGCTGTCGGCTTCGCCATCGGCGGCGGTATCGGCCTGGTGCTGGGGTTCATCACCGGCCTGTCCACATGGGGCGAGCGGCTGATCGACAGCTCGGTACAGATGATCCGCAACGTGCCGCACCTGGCGCTGATCCCGCTGGTGATCCTGTGGTTCGGCATCGACGAGAGCGCGAAGATCTTCCTGGTCGCCCTCGGCACCCTGTTTCCGATCTACCTGAACACCTACCACGGCATCCGCAACGTCGACCCGGCGCTGGTGGAAATGGCGCGCAGCTATGGCCTGTCCGGCTTTGCGTTGTTCCGTCAGGTGATTCTGCCTGGTGCGTTGCCATCGATTCTGGTCGGTGTGCGCTTCGCGCTCGGTTTGATGTGGCTGACCCTGATCGTCGCCGAAACCATTTCCGCCAGCGCCGGTATCGGTTACCTGGCCATGAATGCCCGCGAATTCCTGCAGACCGACGTGGTGGTGTTGGCCATCCTGCTCTACGCCGTGCTCGGTAAGCTGGCCGACCTGGCCGCCCGTGGCCTGGAGCGTGCCTGGCTGCGCTGGCACCCGGCTTATCAGGGAGCGGCTGCGAAATGAATGCGCCATTGAACGCGTTGCATGACCTCAAGCGAGGCACGCCGTTGACCATTCGCGGTATCCGTAAATCCTTCGGCGAGCGTGAGGTGCTCAAGGGTATCGACCTGAACATTCCAGCCGGTCAGTTCGTCGCCGTGGTCGGTCGTAGCGGCTGCGGCAAGAGCACCCTGCTGCGCCTGCTTGCCGGCCTCGATCAGCCGACTGGCGGTGAACTGTTGGCGGGCAACGCGCCGTTGGCCGCGAGCCGCGACGATACCCGGCTGATGTTCCAGGACGCGCGTCTGCTGCCCTGGAAGCGGGTGATCGACAACGTTGGCCTGGGCCTGACCGGCAATTGGCGGCCCAAGGCCCAGCAGGTGCTGGACGCCGTGGGCCTGGCGGACCGCGCCAACGAGTGGCCGGCTGCGCTATCCGGCGGCCAGAAGCAACGCGTCGCCCTGGCCCGTGCGCTGATCCACGAACCACGCCTGCTGCTGCTCGACGAACCGCTCGGCGCCCTGGACGCGCTGACCCGCATCGAGATGCAGCAACTGATCGAAGGCCTGTGGAAAAAGCATGGCTTCACCGTGCTGCTGGTCACCCATGACGTCAGCGAAGCAGTGGCCACGGCGGATCGGGTGATCCTCATCGAAGACGGCGAGATCGGCCTCGACCTCGAGGTGAACCTGCCGCGCCCACGTAATCGCGGCTCCGCCTACCTGGCGGAGCTGGAAGCCGATGTGCTCAACCGTGTGCTGCAAATCCCTGCGCTGCCGGCGCAACCCGACCCGGTTTCACCCCTGCCGACCCAGCTGCGCTGGGCGCTCTAACCCTGACTTCATGCCCGAGGGGCACCTCACTACCCAGGAGATTTACCCATGACCATCAAAGCCATCAACGTGCGTAACCAGTTCAAGGGCACCATCAAGGAAATCGTCGAAGGCGACGTGCTGTCGGAAATCGACGTGCAGACCGCCGCCGGCATCGTCACCTCGGTGATCACCACCCGGTCCGTGCGCGAGCTGGAGCTGGGCGTGGGTAGCGAGGTGATTGCTTTCGTGAAATCCACCGAAGTATCGATTGCCAAGCTTTGATTGCTGCAGTTAACAGTTTGTGGGAGCGGGCCGTGCCCGCGAAAATTCGCGCGCATGGCGCGCTCCCACAGGTTGCTGCCTTGGCTTCCCTTCTCGCTTGATCACAAACTCGCTGTGAGAAAGGCTGAAATCGCGCTCGTCGCCTGCAGGAACATTGTGTGGGAGCGGGCGGGGACGCCTAGTCCGTGCCCGCGAAAAATCGCGGGGGCGCCTTCCGCTCATAGGTGACCTGCAGTCGAACAACCCCAAATAGAAAGGCCGGCATTTACGCCGGCCTTTCTTGTTTCTACAGCAGAATCGCTAGCGCTCTTCGCGCAGCTTGGCCATCTGCCGTTCGAGCAATGCCGGATACGGATCGAGCAGGCGCTCGACGCAGCTGGCGCCCTCGGGGCTGGCGATGGCGCGGATGCGCGCCCGCTGGCGCAGGGTGGCATCCTCAGCGACGCGGCGTTCGACCAGCAGCAGGTTGCGGCTGTGCTGCGAGAGTGCCAGGGCATCCTGGGCGGTTTCGCTGAGCAGCAGGTCGCCCTGACTCAGCCCTTGCAGGCCTTCACCCAGGGTCAGACCCAGCTGCAGGTGCAGGGTGATGCCGCTGTCGGCGACCTCGATCTGCAGGGCGTGGCCGAGGGCGCGCAGCAATTCGCCACAGCAGATGGCGTGGGTCAGGTAGTCGTCCCCGCTGGTATCGTGATGGAACAGCATCAGGCTGCTGCCATCGTTGAGCGTATGCAGCTCGGCCTTGTAGAGCGTGGCGGCCTTGTCCAGGCAGCCGCGATAGCTTTCCAGCAGCTCCATCAGACGGCTGCGGGGCAGGCGACGCAGCTGCTCCTGGGCGCCCAGTTGAACGGCCAGTACCGCGCTCTTGCGTGGTTTCAGCGGGGCCGCTGGCGCGGGCTTGGCTGGGCTGTCTTCATCGTCGTAGAGGTCGGCGAAGGCATCGTCGTCGTGTTCGTCGCGACGGCGGCTCGGCGGATCGTAGTCGTCCTCGCTGTCGAAGCGGGTGTCGCGCAGATCACGCATCGCGAAGCTCGGGGCGGCGCGCTCGTCACGTCCATCGTGGTCGTCCTCGCGGTCGTCGTCGAGGAAGTCCTCGTCCAGGTCATCGAGGTCGTCGAATTCCGGCTCGGGTTCGGGCTCCGGCTTCTCCGGGGCCAGGCGCGCCTGCAGCTGGCGCGCCAGGTCACCGATCTCGTCCTGGCGGTTGCCGCCCGGGGCATAGTCGTCCGGATCGCGCAGCCAGACGCGCATCTGCATCAATGGCGTGGAGATCTGCCGGCCCAGACGCAGGCTCAGCGACAGGGTCAGGGCCAACAGGATCAGGCTGAGAATGCCCATGCTCTGCAGGCTGATGGTCATCGGCTGTTCGAACTGCTGCATGTCCAGGCTGATGCGCAGCTGCCCGGCCATCACCTCCTGGAAGGTGATGGGCGTCGAATACAGGCCTTCGGTTTCGCCGAGCATGCTCTTGCTTGGACGGGTGCCGGCTTCGGCGAGGATGCGGTTGTCGACACTGTAGATGGCCGCGTGAGCCACCAGCGGGTTTTTCACCAGGTTGTTGAGCAGCACGTTGAGGCTGAGGATGTCGTTGGACACCAGCAGCTCGGTGGCCGAGGCCGCGGTCTGAGTGATCAGGCTGCTGCCCAGTGCTTCGGCCTGCTGCTGCATGGCCTGCTTGAACTGCATGCCGATCACCCAGGCATAGATCACCAGCGCCATGGCCACCAGCAACAGGCTGTGGCTGACGATGCGCAATGCCACCGGCACCCGGCGTTGGCGCAGGGCACGGAAAAGCAGAAGGAAGAAATTGTCGGGCTTTACGGGGGCGGGCCGGTTCACAGAGCTCGGCTCTCGTTGACTGGAAGTGGCGCGCAGTATAGCGAGCGGCCCGCACAGGGCAAAGCGCCGCGCGTACCCGCAGGGGGCTGAAATGGTTAGAATGTGCGTTTTTTCACCGGCCCTGCTGCACATTGCCGTTCGGCAGACCGTTCATAGTCCTGCGAGCCCCGGAGTACGCCTTGCGCGAAATCGTCCTGATCAACGTTACCGGTGAAGAGCGGCCTGGCCTCACTGCCGCCATTACCGGCGTGCTGGCCCAGGCTGGCGTCAACATCCTCGATATCGCCCAGGCTGCCGTGCACGGCGCCGCATCGCTGGGCATTCTGATCGAAGTGGCCGATGGCGCCTCGCTGCCGGTGCTCTCCAGGGACGTGCTGGCCGCCGCCCAGGAGTTGGGTCAGCAGGCACGTTTCACCCAGCTCGATGCAGCCGATTACCGGCGCTGGGTCGAGGGGCAGGGTAGTCAGCGTCACATCCTCACCCTGCTGAGCCGCCAGCTCACCGCCGAGCAGGTGCAGCGCGTCAGCGCACTGAGCGCCGCGCAGGGCCTGAGCATCGAGCGCATCGAGCGGCTGTCCCTGCCGGTGGCGCTAGGTGCGCAGCCGGGCAATGCCTGCATCGAGTTCTCCCTGCGCGGCGAGCCAGGTGATGCCGCCGCGCTGCGCGCCGAGTTCCTGCGCGCGGCCGACGAGCTGAACGTGGACATTGCCTTGCAGGCCGATTCGTTGCAACGCCGCCACCGCCGCCTGGCAGTGTTCGACATGGACTCGACACTGATCGAAGCCGAAGTGATCGACGAGCTGGCCAAGGCCGCTGGTATCGGTGACAAGGTGTCGGCCATCACCGAGCGAGCCATGCGCGGTGAGCTGGATTTCCGCGCCAGCTTCAAGGAGCGTCTGGCGCTGCTCAAGGGCCTGGACGTCGGAGTGCTGGACGAGATCGGTGCGTCGCTGCGCCTGACCGAGGGCGCTGAGCGGCTGTTCGCCGAACTCAAGCGCCTGGGTTACAAGACGGCCATCCTGTCCGGCGGCTTCACCTACTTCGCCAAGCAGGTGCAGGCCAAGCTGGGCATCGACTACGTGTTCGCCAACGAGCTGGCGGTGGTCGATGGCAAGGTCACCGGCGTCGCCGTCGAGCCGATCGTCGATGCCCAGCGCAAGGCCGATCTGTTGCGCGAGCTGGCGCACAAGGAAGGCCTGCAGCTGGAACAGACCATCGCCGTGGGCGATGGCGCCAACGACCTGCCGATGCTGGCCATCGCCGGCCTGGGTGTGGCGTTTCGCGCCAAACCGCTGGTCAAGCAATCGGCCAAGCAGGCGATCTCGACCCTGGGGCTGGATGGTGTGTTGTATCTGCTGGGTGTGCATGAGCGCGATCTGCAGCGCTAAGAGCCTGTTAACGATATTTAACAAGGCAAAAGCAGCCATTGATGCAATACCTGTGGGAACGGGCGGGGACGCCCAGTCCATGCCCGTGATTTTTTCGCGGGCATGGCCCGCTCCCACAGATTATCACCAGCAACCCTAGCGGGGACGACCGGCCGCTTACACCACTTAGCTGCCAAAATCGACGAACCTGGGCTGAAAGATTATGACCATGTTCTAAGGTATTTGAGGCGGTAGCGGGCAGCGGGCTGCCCAGCCGATCAATCGTCTGACGAGAAGTTGTAGTCCATCGCCTGGCTCGGGCCCTGCAGGTAGTAGCCCTGAATGTAGTTGGTGCCCGCCTGCCACAGGGTGGCCAGTACGCTGGCCGATTCCACGAACGGCACGATGGTCAGCTTGGCCTGGCTGTGCAGGCTGGCCAGCATGGTTTTCAGGTTTTCCTGGTTGACCGGGTCGGCCAGTTCCTTGGTGAACGACCCATCCACCTTGACGAAGTCGACCGGCAGGTGACGCAGGGTGTTGAACGGGTTCAGGGCGCAGCCGAACTGGCTCAGCGCCAGGTGGCAATGCAGGTCCTTGAGGCCCTGGGCCAGTGCCTTGGCTTGCTTCAGGTAGGTAACCGCATCCGGCTCGCTGAACTGGAACACCAGGGCGTCGGACGGCAGCCGTGCGGCTTTCAGTGCCACGCTCAGCCATGCAAGCAACGTCGGGTCTTGCAGGCTGGCGCTGGACAGGTGCACGAACAGGCGTGTCGCGTGGCCCTTGGAGCGGTGATCGGCCAGCAGCTTGATCGAGCTGAGGATCACCCAGCGGTCGATCTTCTCACCCATGCCGGAGTCCCTCGCCACGGCGAGGAATTCATCTGGCGGCACTTCCTGCCCGGACGGGCTGAGCAGGCGCAGCAGCACTTCATAGTGTTCGTGCTCGTCGCCGCGCAGGCTGATCACCGGCTGAAACAGCAGGCGGAAGCTGTTCTGTTCCAGTGCCTGCTGGACCATCGCTACCACGCTGCCGCGGCTGGCGGCGGCGGCCAGCTCCTGGGCAGGGTCGAACAGCTTGAGGGTGCCAGGCTCGTCGAGTTGGTCAGCACAGCGCTGCGCGCGGTCGATGACCTCACCGGCCTTGGGCGTGGTGTCATTGAGGCCGGCCACACCGATGGAAAGCGTGGTCTGCGCGGTGCGTCCGTTGATATCGAACAGATGGCCTTCGGCCTTTTTCAGCAACGCTTCGAGCAGCGGGCGTTGCTGCTGCGGCGACAGGCCGGTCTGCAGGACGGCGAACACGTCATCGCCGAAACGCGCCAGCTGCGCGTCCTGCGGAAAGTGCGCGCGCAGTAGGGCGGCGAGGTCGGTGAGCAGCAGGTCGATGGCGCCCAGCCCCATGTCGGCGAGCAGCGCGGCATAGCGATCGACGCGGATATAGGCCAGGCTGGCCGGCTGCTCGTCGTGGACGGCACGGTGCGCGGCCTGGTCCATCAGTTCGAGGAAGTGGGTGCGGTTGTACAGGCCGGTGACCAGGTCCAGGCTGCTGATCTCGCGCAGCTTCTCTTCCAGCTCGGCGTTGGCGGTTTCCGCGCGGATCACCACCTGAATGCACGGCTCGCCATCGTAGGCCGCCGGCGACAGGGTGATGCGCGCCGGGAAGCTGCTGTCATCGGTGCGCACACCGGCGCAGCCGAGCTCGTGGTTGTCCATCTGCTGGTGATTTTTCAGGAAGTCCTTGAAGGCGCCCTGATCACTGGCGCCGATCAGGTCGATCATCGGCAGGCCTTCGAGCTCCTCGGCGTCATCGAAGCCGAACAGCTCCAGGTAGGCACGGTTGGCATAGATGTGCATGCCCTCGTGGACATAGGCGATGGCGTCGACCGAACTGTCGAGCAGCAGCTGGCAGCGTTTCTCGGCTTCGCGCAGGGCCACCTCCGCGGCCCGGCGGGCGCGACGTTCCTCGAGGTTGACCAGTTCGCGGCGGGCGACCAGTACCAGGCGCTCGTCTTCACCCTGGGGCATGGCATCCTGGGCGCCGAGCATCAGCGCTTCGGTGACGCTGTCCGGCTCGTTGTCGGCCAGCAGCATGATGACCGGAATGTCCTTGCCCTGCTTGCGAATGCTGGACAGCGCTTCATGAGGATCGAGGCAGTCGCTGGCCGGCGAACAGATCAGCAGATCCCAGTTGTGTTTGAGCGCTTCGAGCAGGTCTTCACTGGAAATCAGGCGGTGCACGCGGGTGGCGTTACCCGCATTGCGGAACAGGCTGACGAGACGCTCGGCCTCGTTCTGCGAGTCTTCGAGAATCAGCAGGCGGATGGTTTTCTTTTCGATGGCCATTAGCGAAGTCGAATCTGCGATAAGACAGCAGAAGAGGGCGGGGAATTAAGGGTTTCCCGGCAATCTACAGCGACTTCCAGAGTGAGTCAAAGTCTTCCTCCCCGGCAGGGCGCTGGGTGCCGGAGGCTGTGACGGAGGTCGCGTGATCCGCGGTCTTCTGCTCCAGATCGTGGTACACGAACTGGCTGAAACTGCCGGTGCTGACCTGCTTGTGGCTGAGCACTGCGCGGCGTTCCTTGCCGTTGATGTTGATCAGCACCTTGCTGCCTTCCTGGAACGGCAGGCGTGGGGTGATCAGCGTGGCAGGCCGGGAGATGGCGGCGATTTCCGGCAGCAGCAGGGCGCGCAGGTACTGGCTGTTCTGCTCGGCCTTGCGCACCAGTTGCAGGCCACAGGACTGCGCGTGGGGGGCGATCAGCTCGATGCCCATCTGCGTACCGCCACCGCGTACCTGGCGGATCCAGCGCACCACGGCGACGCTCCAGCCCTGCTGGGGGTTGTCGCGAATGCCGAGGATTTCTCCGGCCTGCAACTGGCTGGGCACTTCCTTGGGCCACGACAGGCAATAGCCGCCGGGGCTGTGGTTGACGATGGATAGCGCGAAGGTCGGGTAGCTTTCACCAGCGTTGGCTTGTTCATCCTGCTCGGAAGCGGGTTTGGGGTACTCGATCTCTTCGAAGGGCAGGCCGTTGTCCCAATCGTTGACGCGGCGTGCGTCGTGGGCGCTGGCCCATACGTCGGGCTCGCCGCTCAGTGGCTTGAACGACGCGGTGGTGTCGACCTGCTGCTTGAGAATTTCGCTGAACGCACGGCCGTTGGCCAGGTAATAGTTCAGGGCGCTCATGCCGATGCACAGGGTCATGCTGCCCGTGCCCTGGGTGCGCTGGAAGGTGCGCTCGGAGATATCCCCCCAGGCAGCGGCGGCATGCTGCAGCATGTCCACGCTGAAGCCCTCGGGCACCGTCAGGCGCGAGCGAGCGCGTTCCTCGGGCAGCAGCTCCAGGTGATCCTTGATGGCGTCGACCAGGGGCGTCGGGTCGATGCCCAGGGCGCCCTGCAGCTCGCTCGGTTGAAACAGCGAGGTGTAGCGGGGCGGGCCGTCCAGCTGAGGTGCCACGGCGAAGATGCTGGTCGGCTGGCCGCCGCCCTGCAGGTTGACCAGCGTGCTCCAGGCCTCCAGTGCTTCGGCCAGACGGGCAATGGCGCTCTGGCGCATCTGGTTGCAACGCGAGCAGCCGATCAGCAGGGCAACGATATAGCCCTGCTCGACGCTCATTCCCTGGGTATGGCGAGCCAACGGGTCACGAATCACCACCTTGTGAAGCTCGTGGCGACGGGCAATCAGGTACAGCTGGTGCAGCTCCAGCCACAGACCTTCGGGTACCGGACAATACAATTGGCTGGTGCGAATCAGCGGGCCGTTGAGGCTGTGCACGGCGCGTTGCAGTGCCGTGCCGAGCAGCGCATTGCGTTCGCGGTTGGGCTGCTCGGCCAGGCGCGAAATGATCAGTTTGTAACCGATGGCCAGGTGGTTCTGCAGCGCCTGACAGAGGTTGGCGACCTTGCGCGGACGCTCATCGAGCACGATGGCCTGGTTGAGGAAGTGACGCTCCAGATGCTGGCAGACGAAATACACTTCGGGGCGCAGCAGTTCGAGCAACTGGATGCGGTTGTCCGACGGGGTCAGCAGCTGATTGAGCTCGATCAGTGCCTGGTAAAGCTGGCGGGCGGTTTCGCCGATATTGGCCTTGGGCAGGCCGGCGATCCAGCGTTTCAGGTCGCGTGGCGTGGCGTCGCAGAAAGTCAGGCCCTGCTTGGTCGGCGTCGGGACGCGGAGCAAAAGGTGGGGGCTCTGTTTATCCATCTAGCTTCGTTACTCCAGCGCCAGCATTCGCGCGACTCGTTGGTCAGGGTGCAGCGACTCTAGCAGCATCCGGCCATCATCGCAGCCTTTGCCGCGCCATGGGCCGGGGCTGCGAGACGGGGGATAGGTTCACTGGCCAAGCAATTGGCCCATACGCACCGGGCTATTGGCACCCAGTTCTGCGGCCCATTTCACCTGCTCGGGGCCGAACAGTACGATAGCTGTGGAACCCAGTTTGAAGCGGCCCAGCTCGGCGCCTTTTGCCAGGCTGATCGGCGCCCGCGCAGCTTCGTCGTAGCGTACGGTTTTCAACTCGCGCTTGGGCGGGGTGATCAGGCCTGCCCATACGGTTTCGATGGAAGCAACGATCATCGCGCCAACCAGTACCACCGCCATCGGCCCGCGCTCGGTATCGAACAGGCACACCACGCGTTCGTTGCGGGCGAACAGCTCGGGTACGTTTTCCGCGGTGGTCTGGTTCACCGAGAACAGCCGGCCCGGCACGTAGATCATCTCCCGCAGCGTGCCGGCCAGCGGCATATGCACACGGTGATAATCCTTGGGCGACAGGTACACGGTGGCGAAGTCACCGCCCATGAAGGGCGCGGCACGCTCGCTATCGCCGCCCAGCAGTTCGGTCACGCTGTAGCTGTGGCCCTTGGCCTGGAAAACCCGACCATGTTCGATGCGACCCAGCTGGCTGATCGCACCATCGGCGGGGCACAGAACGGCGCCGGGCTGGTTGTCCAGCGGCCGGGCGCCTTCCTTGAGGGCGCGGGTGAAGAAGGCGTTGAAATGCTCGTAGGCGGTGAGGTCCTCGACCTGTGCCTCGCTCATGTCGACCTGATACTGATTGGCGAACCAGCCGATCAGGCGATTCTTGAACCAGGCAGCGCGGCATTCCGCGGCGCAGCCAATCAGGCGCGACAGCAGGTGATGCGGGGTCAGGTGCTGGCTGAGGATAAACAGGCGTTCTTTCATCATTATTCCTTGGCTGCCCGGCCGTGCATGCCGGGCATATGAGAATGGACAGTCAGGTCGAGCTCAACGTTCGACAGGTGTGTCGGTCAGGTTGCCCCATTCGCCCCAGGAGCCGGCGTAGGCCTTGACCCGCGGGTAGCCCAGGGCCTTGGCGACCAGGTAGGTGAAGCCGGAGCGGCGATGGCTCTGGCAATGGGTGATGATTTCCTTGTCGGCGCTCAGCCCGCGCTGCTCGAGCAATGCGGCGATGTCCTGGCGAATGCGCAGGCCACGGGCGGGATCCATGCCCGCGGTCCACTCGAAGTTGATCGCGCCGGGGATGTGCCCACCCCGTGCGGCCTGCACCTTTTCGCCGCGGTACTCCTCGGCCGAGCGTGCATCCCAGATGGCCAGGTCCGCCGCGCCCAGGCGCGACTGCAGGTAGCTGGCGGTGGCCGTCGGCTCGTCGCTGAGCGACAGCGAGACCACCGTGTGCTGTGGCGCCGGCGTGTCCTGGCTCAGCGGGCGGTTTTCGGCTTCCCAGGCTGTCAGGCCGCCATTGAGGAAGTGGTAACGCGAGTGGCCGAACACGTCCAGCAGCCAGATGAACCGGCCAGCCCAGCCACCGCCCTCGTCGTCGTACACCACGTAGGTCGCTTGCGGGTGGTGGCCCAGCTCGCTGAACAGTCTCTCGAGTTGTGCCTGGTCGGGCAGCAGGCCGGGGGCCGGCGGTTTGCCTGACTGCGTGCGTTTGCCGTCGACGAAGCGGGCGCCGGGAATGTGGCCGTCCAGATAACGCTGGTGGTTGCTCAGATCGACCAGGATCAGATCGGGCGCTTGCAGTCGTGCGGCGAGGTCCGCCGGCTCGATGACCAGCGGCAATTCGGCGAAGGCTGTCATACAGGCCTCGTGGGCGGAATTAAAAGGGCGATTGTAGCGCAGAAAGAATGCTCGAAAGCGGCGCCGCTCAACGCTGACGTTTGCTGAAGGTGTCCAGCGCGCGCTCGATGCATTGCGTGGTCTTGGTGAAGGCCTGCACGAGGGTGTCGCTGATCGGCTGGCCACTCTGGTCGGCAAACAGCAGCATCACCACCCATTCGTTGCTGGCCAGCGAACGAATCAGCAGATGTTCGCTGGGCAACAGGGCTTTCAGCTCGCCGGGCAGCAAGGCGGAGAACTGTGCAACGTTGGCGGGAGTAAGACGCAATTGCGCCGGCTTTTCCAGCAGGCGGCGCAGCACCTGACTTTGCTTCGGGTCGAGGACCAGGCCGCTGGCGCTGGCCGTCACGCCAGCGTGTTGTTGCACCTGCAGGCGGCTGTGGCTGCGATCGGCGAGCAGCAATACGACCCGTGACAAACCGACGGCCTGCACGGCCTGGCGGGCGCAGGTGGTGAGCTGCTGCACATTGCTGAATGCCGAGGGCTGGGCGAGCAACTGGGTACACAGCTGTCGCCAGTCGCTGACCGGCGGCGCCGCGATCGGTTTCGGCGCTTGAAAGTGACGGGCGTTCCATGGCCACAGCAGGGCTTCGGCAGGGTGCCAGAGGCCGGCGGTATCCAGTTGCCGTGCGCTGTGCGCCGCGTTCTGGTGGATCTGCTGTTGCAGTTCGGCGAGCGGCAGCTGCAGGTACAGGCTGTTGAGCCCGTGCCAGCGCTTGGTGTGGATGCCGCTCCAGGCGTTGTGGGCCGATACGGCGATCACGTTGGCCAGCAGGATGCTGTTGGCCGGCTGGGTGAGCCAGCGCTGCAGGGCCGGGTCGGCGTCCAGTTCCTGCTGCTGGCGCAATGGTTCGTCATGACGGCGCGCCAGGTGCAGGGCCTTGCCCAGCAGCCGGCGGTCATCGATGAGCAGGCGATAACCCTGAAGGATCCACGCTGGCAGGCGCCAGCGTTCGGCCAGCGCCAGGCACAGCTCGAACAGCGAAACACCGAGCATGTCGCGCTCAACCTTGACCGGCGGCTCGCCGTTTATCAGTACACGCTGTTCCCAGGCTTCGAACAGCTGGGGGTGAGCGGCCAGCAGGACCCAGACGGGTGATAGAAACAGCAGGCTGCCCCAATGGATTTCCTGCCACAGGCGCGCCAGGCGCGCGGCGAACAGGCCGTTGGCCTGGTGGGCGGCATGCTGGCTGATCAGCTGGATCTGCCGAAGTGGCAGGGGAATGTCCGTGAGGGGGCGGGCAGGCAAGCGAGCCAGCAGTTCTTCGGCGCGCTTGAGACCCAGGCGGGTCAGTGCCGTTTCCAGGCTTTCCGCCGCTTCACCCAGGGTACTGCCCTTGCTGTTGGCCTCGCGTAGCACGCTGAGCACCAGCGCCGGGCTGTCCTGCATCAGGTCGGCAATTTCGCGCAGCGAACGGCGGCTGTCGCCCAGCGCGCGGCGCACCTGCTGATGGTGATGGGCCGCAATGGGCAATACCTGGCCATCCAACTGCTTGAGCCAGGCATCGAGAGTGCGCGGTAACGGCGTGCTTGCGACCATGGGGGTGTGCCAAAATGGCTTTTTTTAGACTTAACTGACTATAGTCTGGCGTATCTCTTCCGATAAGTAGAAGGGGATTCGCGCGGTCGCCCTTTCTTTTCACCTGCTCAAGTTTCTTTCTATGGCCAAAATCATCGGCATCATCGTTGTATTCGCTTGCGTCTTCGGCGGCTTCGTCGCTTCGGGTGGTCACCTGATGGCGCTGGTGCACCCGTTCGAAGTGCTGATCATCGGCGGGGCGGCGCTGGGCGCCTTCCTGCAGGCCAACCCGGGCAGCATGTTCATGACCGTCTTCAAGAAGTCCCTGAAGATGTTCAAGTCGCGCTTCACCCACGACTATTATCTGGAAGTACTGCGCCTGCTCTACGAGATCCTCAACAAGGCGCGCCGCGAGGGCATGATGGCCATCGAGGCCGATCTCGAAGACCCGGCAGCCAGCCCGATCTTCAGCAAGTACCCGGCGGTGCTGGGTGACGAGCGGATGGTCGCGTTCATCTGCGATTACCTGCGCATCATGTCCTCGGGCAACATGGCGCCCCACGAGCTCGAAGGCCTGTTCGACATGGAACTGGTCGGCCTCAAGGAGGAGCTGGATCATCCTGCCCACGCGGTGGCGAAGATCGCCGACGGCATGCCGGCGATGGGTATCGTCGCCGCGGTACTGGGGATCGTGATCACCATGTCGATCCTCGCCGAAGCGGACAACGCGCAGATCGGCGAGAAGGTCGGTACCGCTCTGGTCGGTACCTTCCTCGGTATTCTCGCCTCCTACGGCTTCTTCGGTCCGCTGGCCGCCGCGCTCGAGCACGATGCCAAGGAAGAGTTGAACGTCTACGAGGCCATCAAGGCCGGCCTGGTCGCTTCCGCGTCCGGCATGCCACCGACGCTGGCCGTGGAATTCTCGCGCAAGACCCTTTATCCGGCGCATCGCCCAAGCTTCAGCGAGCTTGAACAGGCCATGCGCGGAAGCTAAGCACCATGGAAAACAACCAGCCGATTATCGTCAAGCGGGTCAAGAAGGTTGCCGGCGGCCACCATGGCGGCGCCTGGAAAATCGCCTTCGCCGACTTCGCCACGGCGATGATGGCCTTCTTCATGGTGATGTGGCTGATGTCCTCGGCCACCCCCGAGCAGAAGAAACTGATTTCCGGTTACTTCAAGGACCCCATCGGCTTTTCCGAGAGCGCCAGCCCCTACGTGATCGACCTGGGGGGCTCGCCGACACCGTCACCGGACCGTACCCTCAACGAGCAGCCCCAGGAATCGCCGGGCGACCAGGCTGATACCGATCCCAAGGATCCCGCCGAGCTGGATGCCGAGCAGGCTGAAGCCAAGGCCGAGGAGGTCGAGCGCGAGCGCCTGGAGTTGCTGTTGCAGGAGTTGCAGACCAAGGTCGAGCTGGACCCGAAGCTGCAGCGTTTCAAGGATCAGATTCTGTTCGAGATCACCCAGGACGGCCTGCGTATTCAGATCGTCGATGCCGAGAACCGGCCGATGTTCGCCCTCGGCAGCGCACAGTTGCAGCCGTATTTCGAGGACATCCTGTTCGCCCTGACCGACACCATCAAGGCAGTGCCCAACAAGATCAGTATCAGCGGCCACACTGATGCCAAGCCATTTGCCGGGGCGGGCGGCTTTGGTAACTGGGAGCTGTCGGCCAATCGTGCCAACGCGGCGCGACGCGTGCTGATTGCGGCGGGCTACGACGATGCGCAGGTGGCGAGGGTGGTCGGCTATGCGTCATCGGCATTGTTCGATCGCGATGATCCGTTCAACCCGGTCAACCGACGTATCGATATCGTGGTGCTGAACAAGAAGGCACAGCGCAACATCGAAGACGAGCAGGGCGGCAGTGGGCTGGCGCCCGACCCGGCCCCAGACGCGCCTGCCGGCGGCACAGGTGCTGCCCCGGCAGCCGAGCCGCTATCCAGCGATCAGGTGCGCGAGAGGCTGAACATCTTCGAGGACGGCACGCTGAAGATGGATCAGCCGAGGGAGTGATCGGCCCCCGCGCCAAGGCGTGTGGGCTGGGTCAGTACTCGGGTTCTGGCAGGCTGGCCAGAA
The DNA here is from genome assembly GCF_003253735.1 of Pseudomonas sp. URMO17WK12:I2. Lineage (GTDB taxonomy): Bacteria > Pseudomonadota > Gammaproteobacteria > Pseudomonadales > Pseudomonadaceae > Aquipseudomonas. The sequence continues at coordinate 131,670 of NZ_QKYW01000010.1, forward strand.
TGTGCCGGTAGCTGTTCATCCGCTGCGGTTGAATGCGCCCCTCTTCAAGCGCCTTCAGCAATGCGCAACCAGGCTCGCGGTCGTGCTTGCAGTCACGAAAGCGGCAATGGCCGAGCAGATCGGCGAACTCGATAAAGCCCGCCTCTACATCGTCACGGCTGACGTGCACCAGGCCGAATTCACGGATGCCCGGTGAGTCGATCAGCTGACCGCCGCCCGGGAAGTGAAACAGCCGCGCCGTGGTAGTGGTGTGCGTGCCTTTGCCGGTCAGCTCGGACAGCGCACCGACGCGGGTATCGACGCCCGGCAGCAGGCTGTTGACCAGCGACGACTTGCCCACCCCCGATTGACCGACGAACACGCTGATATTGCCGTCGAGCTGCTTCTTGAGCAGCTCCATGCCATCCCCTTCCAGCGCCGAGACTTCCAGCAGCGGATAGCCCAGCTGGCGATACACGCCGAGCAGGGCGTTCAGCGCGGTTTCGTTCTGCGCGTCGATCAGGTCGGCCTTGTTGAGTAGCAACAGCGGGCGAATGCCGGCATGCTCGGCGGCAACCAGGTAGCGGTCGATCAGGTTGGCATGGGGCTCGGGCAATGGCGCGAACACGATGACGATCAAATCGACGTTGGCCGCCACCGGCTTCAGCTGACCGCGGGTATCCGGGCGGCACAGCTCGGTGTCGCGGGGCAGCTGGGCGACGATCACGCCAATGCCCTGGTTACCCGGGCGCCACACCACGCGGTCGCCGGTGACCAGCGTCGGCAGGTTGGCACGCAGGTGGCAGCGGAATATCTGACCGCTGAGCTCGCCATCGGTGGCTTCGACTTCCACCTGCACGCCGAAGTGGGCGATCACCAGGCCGGTCTGCTCCGGGCCCAGGTCGCCACCCTCCAGGGTTTCCACCACGCGGGATTCGCGCTTGGCGGCGCGTGCGGCGCGCTCGCCCTGGATCTTTTCGATGCGCCAGTTTTGCCGGCGGTTGAGTTGGCGTTTGGCCATGGGGCTTCCGAGTTGTGCTGCGCTTGAAATGGCCGCGATTCTAGCACGCCTGAAGAAGCGGCAATTTGCGGATGCTAGACTGGCCAACCGTCTTCCAGCGAGCCCTGTCGGCATGGCTGCTTCTTATCGCGCGTTGCACCGCCTTGGGCAACGCTATCCCGCCTTATTGGCCTTGCTGATCCAGCTCGTGGTGACGCTTGGCATGGGGTTGGCGATCGTGGCGGCGGCCCATCTGTCGGCCTGGCGGCCCAGCCCGCTGGCGGCCGGGCTCGTGCATGGTTTGTTCTGCGCTTGCCTGGCGCGCTGGCTGGGCCTGTCGCGCTGGTGGTGGTGGCTGAACCTGCTGTTCGTGCCGGGGCTGCTGCTGGCCAGTGGGGCGGCCTTGCCCTCCTGGCTGTTCCTGCTCGGGTTTTTGCTGTTGCTGTTGCTCAACTGGAACAGTTTCGGCGAGCGCGTGCCGCTCTATCTGACCGGCTCGGGCAGCCGTAACGCGCTGGCGCGCCTGCTCGAGGGGCGTGGTGAGCGCTTCAGCTTTGTCGATCTCGGTTGCGGCCCGGCAGGCACCTTGTTGTGGCTGGCGCGGCGTTTTCCACAGGCGCAATTCGTGGGCGTGGAAACGGCGCCCCTGTCCTTTGCCATCGCTTGGCTGCGCTGCATCGCTCAGCGCAATTGCCGGGTTCGCTATCAGAACCTGTGGCGCACTGACCTGAGTACCGTCGACGTCGCCTACTGCTTTCTATCGCCTGCGCCGATGCCCGCGCTGTGGGATAAAGCTCGCGCAGAGCTGCCGAAAAACGCCTGGCTGATCAGCAATACCTTCGAGATCCCCGGTGTAGCGGCGCAGCGCGTCGTGGAGCTGAAAGACTGGCGCGATTCGCGCCTGCTGCTCTGGGAGATTGGCTAGAATGTCAGCCCTATTAGAGGAGCGCAGCATGCAGAACCCACAGAATCTGATCTGGATCGACCTGGAAATGACCGGCCTCGATCCGGAAACGGACGTCATCATCGAGATGGCGACCATCGTCACCGATACCGAGCTCAACGTGCTGGCCGAAGGCCCGGTGATCGCCGTGCACCAGAGCGACGAGTGCCTGGCGGCGATGGATGAGTGGAATACCCGCACCCATGGCGATAGCGGCCTGACCCAGCGCGTACGCGACAGCCAGATCAGCCAGGCCGAGGCCGAGGTGCAGACCATCGCCTTCCTGGAAAAGTGGGTGCCGAAGGGCAAGTCGCCGATCTGCGGCAACAGCATCGGCCAGGATCGCCGCTTCCTCTACAAGTACATGCCGGCGCTGGAAGCCTACTTCCATTACCGCTACCTGGACGTCTCGACCCTGAAGATTCTTGCCGAGCGCTGGGCGCCCGGTATCAAGGAAGGCTTCGTGAAAACCGGTACGCACCAGGCACTGGACGATATCCGCGAGTCGATCGCCGAGCTCAAGTACTACCGCCAGCACCTGCTCAAGGTGTGAAGGCTGCAATCCCGTAGCCCGGGTTAGCCATAGGCGATACCCAGGGAGATCCCTGGGTATCGCTGCGCTCGACCCAGGCTACGGAGTTAAATCAGCCCTGGCGCTGGGCATGTTGCGCCAGCGCCCATTGCACATGCTCGCGCACCAGCTCGGACGGATGCTCGCGGCGAGCCTGCAGTGCCTCCAGCACCGGAATGCTCGACGGCGCGTTGCCCAAGCCGACAGCCAGGTTGCGCAGCCAGCGCTCGTAACCGGCGCGGCGCAGCGGTGAGCCTTCGGTACGGCTGAGAAACTCCTCCTCGCTCCAGCGAAACAGCTCGGCCAGCTCGGCATTGTCCAGGCTGTGGCGCGGCTGGAAGTCGCCCTGCTCGGTGGCCTTGGCGAAGCGATTCCAGGGGCAGACCATCTGGCAGTCGTCGCAGCCGAACACCCGGTTGCCGATGGGCGCGCGCAGCTCCTCGGGGATCGGGCCCTTGAGCTCGATGGTCAGGTAGGAGATGCAGCGCCGCGCATCCAGTACATAGGGGCCGACGAAGGCGGCGGTCGGACAGATGTCCAGGCACGCGCTGCAACGCCCGCAATGCTCGCTGGCGTGGGGCGCGTCCGTCGGTAGCGGGATGTCGACGAACAGCTCGCCGAGAAAGAAGTAGCTGCCGGCTTTGCGGTTGAGTACCAGGGTGTTCTTGCCGATCCAGCCGAGGCCGGCCTGCTCGGCGATGGCCTTTTCCAGTACCGGTGCGCTGTCGACGAAGGCGCGGTAGCCGAATGGCCCGATGGCCTGCTGAATGCGCTCGGCCAGCTGTTGCAGGCGTTTGCGGATCAGCTTGTGGTAATCACGGCCCAGGGCGTAGCGCGACACATAGGCTTTTTCCGGTTCCTGCAGGCGCCGGGCCATCTGCGTGTCTCCGGGCAGGTAGTCCATGCGCAGCGAAATCACGCGCAGGGTGCCGGGCACCAGCTCATCGGGATGTGAACGTTTGCGGCCATGCGCGGCCATATAGTCCATCTCGCCCTGGTAGCCGGCATCCAGCCAGCGCTGCAGGTGGGCCTCGTGCTCACCCAGCTCCAGGCCGCTGATGCCCAACTGTTGGAAGCCCAGTTCACGGCCCCAGTCCTTGATGGACTGAGCGAGGCTGGCGAGGTCGAGGGTGGCGTCGGTCATGCTGGGCGGGAATCTGCAGTAGGCGGCGTATAATTCTGCCAGACATCGGAGCTCAGGCATGCGGCATTCATCAGACGATCTCCCTCTCGCGCTCTACAGCGCCGCCCAGGTGCGGGCGCTGGATGCTGCGTTGATTGCTGCCGGTACGCCCGGTTTCGAGCTGATGCACCGTGCCGCCCATGCCATCTGGCGGGCGCTGCGCCGCGAATGGCCGGCCGCCGGTGCGGTCACCGTACTGGCTGGCCACGGCAACAATGCCGGCGACGGTTACCTGATCGCGGCACTGGCACAGCGTGCCGGTTGGCAAGTGCGGGTGCTGGCCGTCAGCGAGCCGCGACGGTTACAGGGTGATGCCGCCCTGGCTTATGACGAGGCCAGGACAGCGGGTGTCGAGGTGCTCGCCTGGAAGGCTGGCTGCGAAGCTCGCGGGGTGGTGGTCGACGCGTTGCTCGGTACCGGCCTCAGTGGCGAGGTGCGCGAGCCCTGTGCGGCGGCCATCGAATGGATCAATCGTAGTGGCTGCCCGGTGTTGGCGGTGGATATTCCCTCGGGGATTTGCGCGGATACGGGACAGGTGCTTGGCGCTGCGGTAAAAGCACAGCTCACCGTGACCCTGATCGGTTTGAAACTCGGCCTGTACCTCGGCGCGGCGCTCGATCATGTCGGCCGCCTGGTGTTCGATTCATTGCAGGCCGACCCGGAGATCGTCGCGAATCAGCAACCCACTGCATGGCGCCTGGCGGGTGATCTTCTGCCGCTGGTGCCAGCCCGCCGGCCGACCACCCACAAGGGTCAGCTTGGCCATCTGCTGGTGGTCGGCGGCGATCAGGGGACCGGTGGTGCGGCGTTGCTCTCGGCGCAGAGCGCGCTGCGCACTGGCGCCGGCATGGTGTCGCTGGCCACCCGTGCCGAGCATGTCGCTGCCGCGCAGACCCGGCTGCCCGAGGTGATGAGCCTGGCGACTGCCTCGGCCAATCAACTGCACGCTCTGGCTGAAAAGGTCACCGTATGGGTCGTCGGCCCGGGGCTTGGCCAGGGCGCCTGGGGCCGCAGCCTGCTGTCGGCAGCGGCGGCCGCTGGCGGTGCCCAGGTATGGGACGCCGACGCGCTCAATCTGCTGGCCGCGGGTGTGGTGCATATCGCCCCCGGCTGCGTCATCACCCCGCATCCCGGCGAAGCGGCACGCTTGCTGGGCATCTCGACAGCGGCGCTGCAGGCGGATCGAGCGGCCGCGGCCAGGGCGCTGGCCCAGCGCTATAAGGTGGTCTGCGTACTCAAAGGGGCCGGCACTCTGGTTGCTGACCCTGGCGGTCGCCTGCTGGTCTGTGATCGCGGTGACCCGGTGATGGCCGGCGCTGGCCTGGGCGATGTGCTGGCCGGCTTGATCGGCGCCCTGATCGCCCAGGGCTGCAGTCCGTGGCAGGCGGCATGCCTGGGGGTGTGGATACACGCCGGCGCGGGGGAAACGCTGGCACATAAAGGAAATGGTCTGGCGGCCAGCGATCTGTGCGACGCTATCCGCCATTTGTTACAGGAGCGAGCCGCTTGTCGGAATTAGAACTGTTCGCCGCCGATGAAGACGCCATGCTGGCGCTCGGCGCGCGCATTGCTGCGGCCACCGAAGGGCGCGGCGTGATTTACCTGGAAGGCGATCTGGGCGCCGGCAAGACCACGCTGTCACGCGGCATGCTGCAGGGCCTCGGGCACCGCGGTGCGGTGAAAAGCCCCACGTTCACCCTGGTCGAGCCCTATGAGATTGGTGAGGTTCGCGCCTTCCATTTCGACCTCTATCGCCTGGTCGATCCGGAGGAGCTGGAGTTCCTCGGCATTCGCGATTACTTCGAAGGTGATGCCCTGTGCCTGATCGAGTGGCCGCAGCGCGGCGCCGGCGTTTTGCCAAAGGCCGACCTGGACATTACCATTAGCCCGCGAGCGGGTGGCCGGTCGCTGCTGCTTCGCAGTCATAGCGCGAAGGGTGAACGCTGGCGTGCCGTTTTGGCAGCCGGAGCATGAACAAGAGAGTGGGGGCGGGTATGCGCATAGGCGCGCGAATGATCGCGGTCGGGCTGATGTTGGCGGCCATGGCTGCCGACGTATGGGCCGCGTCGGATGTGCGCAGCGTTCGCCTGTGGCGCGCGCCGGACAACACACGTCTGGTTTTCGACCTGTCCGGGCCGGTGCAGCACAGTGTGTTCACCCTGACGGCGCCTGATCGGATCGTCATCGATATCAGTGGCGCCAAGCTGGTCACGCCGCTGGACAAGCTGGCGCTGAGCAACACGCCGATCACGGCTGTGCGTTCGGCGCAGCGTACTCCGGAAGATCTGCGCGTGGTGATCGACCTTTCGGCCCAGGTCACGCCCAAGAGCTTTACCCTGGCGCCCAATCAGCAGTATGGCAACCGCCTGGTGGTCGACCTGTTCGATCAGGCGTCGGATGCCGCGCCGAGCCTGCCGTCCACCACCACCGCCAGCGCGCCACCCGTTCCCGTCACACCGACTCAGGCACCGCCCAAATTGGCCCCGGTTCCCGGCGGCAAGCGCGATATCGTGGTCGCCATCGATGCGGGGCACGGCGGTGAAGATCCGGGTGCCCTCGGCCCGACCAAGGGGCAGCTCGAGAAAAACGTGACCCTGTCCATCGCCAAGGAATTGCAGCGCCAGATCAACGCCCAAAAAGGTTTCCGCGGTGAGCTTGTGCGTACCGGCGACTATTTCATCCCGCTGCGCAAGCGTACCGAGATCGCCCGCAAGAAAGGCGCCGACCTGTTCGTGTCCATTCACGCTGACGCCGCGCCCCGTGCGGCCGCCTTCGGCGCTTCGGTTTACGCCTTGTCCGACCGCGGCGCCACCTCGGAAACCGCACGCTGGCTGGCCGATGCCGAGAACCAGTCCGACCTGATCGGTGGTGCCGGTAACGTCAGCCTCGAAGACAAGGACCGTATGCTCGCCGGCGTGCTGCTCGACCTGTCGATGACCGCGTCGCTGTCCTCCAGCCTCAACGTTGGCCAGAAGGTGCTTGGGCAGATGGGCCAGGTCACGCCGCTGCACAAGCGCCGCGTCGAGCAGGCCGGCTTCATGGTGCTGAAGTCGCCGGATATTCCGTCGATCCTGGTGGAAACCGGCTTCATCTCCAACCCCAGCGAGGCGCGCAAACTGCATTCGGCCGCTCACCAGCAGAGCCTGTCGCGCTCCATCGTTACCGGCGTGAAGCAGTTCTTCGAGCAGAACCCGCCGCCCGGCACCTATATCGCCTGGCTGCGCGACAACGGCAAGATCGCCCAGGGGCCCCGTGAACATGTGGTCGCCTCCGGCGAGAGTCTGGCGCTGATCGCCCAGCGTTATCAGGTCAGCCTGGCCAACCTGCGTACCGCCAACTCGCTGAAGTCCGATGTGATCAAGGTCGGCCAGACGCTGCACATTCCGGCGACCTCGCTGGCTGCCCAGCCATGAGTGAAATGGCACGTATCCAGTTGCTCAGCCCGCGGCTGGCGAACCAGATCGCCGCCGGTGAGGTGGTCGAACGCCCGGCCTCGGTGGCCAAGGAGTTGCTGGAGAACAGCCTCGACTCCGGTGCCAGGCGCATCGAGGTGGATGTCGAGCAGGGCGGCGTGAAGCTGTTGCGCGTGCGCGACGACGGCCGTGGCATCGCGGCCGATGATCTGCCGCTGGCCCTGGCGCGCCATGCCACCAGCAAGATCCGCGAACTCGAAGACCTCGAGCAGGTCCTGAGCATGGGCTTTCGCGGTGAGGCGCTGGCCTCGATCAGTTCGGTGGCGCGGCTGACGCTGACCTCGCGAACCGCCAATGCCGATCAGGCCTGGCAGGTGGAAACCGAAGGCCGCGACATGCAGCCGCGCGTGCAGCCGGCCGCCCATCCGGTCGGCACCTCGGTGGAAGTACGCGACCTGTTCTTCAATACCCCGGCGCGGCGCAAGTTCCTCAAGGCCGAGAAGACCGAGTTCGATCACCTGCAGGAAGTCATCAAGCGCCTTGCACTGGCGCGTTTCGACGTGGCTTTTCATCTGCGTCATAACGGCAAGAGCGTGTTGTCGTTGCATGAAGCCAATGACGACGCCAGCCGCGCCCGGCGTGTCGCCTCCGTGTGCAGTGCCGGCTTTCTCGAGCAGGCGCTGCCTATCGATATCGAGCGCAACGGCCTGCACTTGTGGGGCTGGGTGGGCTTGCCGACCTTCTCGCGTAGCCAGGCGGATCTGCAGTATTTCTACGTCAATGGCCGCATGGTGCGCGACAAGCTGGTTGCCCACGCGGTGCGCCAGGCGTATCGCGACGTGCTGTTCAACGGTCGCCATCCGACCTTCGTGTTGTTTCTGGAAATCGACCCGACTGCCGTCGACGTCAACGTGCACCCCACCAAGCACGAAGTGCGTTTCCGTGAAGGGCGCATGGTCCACGACTTCCTGTATGGCACCCTGCACCGCGCGCTTGGTGAGGTGCGCCCGGAAAGTCAGCTGGCAACCCCGGCTGTCGTGGAAAGCGTATTGCGGCCAACCGGCCAGGCGGCGGGCGAGTTCGGCCCACAAGGCGAAATGGGCCTGTCCGCCAGCGTGCTCGAGCGCCCCGTGGAGTCGCTCTGGCGGTCACCGGGGGCTGGCTACCAGGGGCAGCGCAGCGAATCGTCGCTTCCCGCAGCAGAAGCCCAGGGTGTTTATCGCGAGTTCTTCGCGCCGCTGCCTAGCGGCGCAGCTCCCGTCACGTTGCCGGAGCAGCAGGGCGATATCCCGCCTTTGGGTTACGCCATCGCCCAGCTCAAGGGCATCTACATTCTTTCTGAAAGCGCTCACGGCCTTGTTGTTGTCGACATGCACGCCGCCCACGAGCGCATCATGTACGAACGACTCAAGGTGGCGATGGCCAGCGAAGGGCTGCGTGGTCAGCCGCTGCTGGTGCCCGAATCCATTGCGGTGAGCCAGCGCGAGGCGGATTGTGCCGAGGAACACGGCCAGTGGTTCCAGAAACTGGGCTTCGAGCTGCAGCGCCTGGGCCCGGAAACCCTGGCCATTCGGCAGATTCCGGCATTGCTCAAGCAGGCCGAGGCCACGCGGCTGGTCAGTGACGTGCTGGCTGACCTGCTCGAATATGGCACCAGCGACCGCATTCAGGCGCACCTTAACGAGCTGCTGGGCACCATGGCCTGCCATGGCGCGGTACGTGCCAATCGCCGCCTGACCCTGCCGGAAATGAACGCCCTGTTGCGTGACATGGAGCAGACCGAGCGCAGTGGCCAGTGCAACCACGGCCGGCCGACCTGGACGCAGATGAGCCTGGATCAATTGGACAAGTTGTTCCTGCGCGGCCAGTAACAGACCGCTGAAAAAAACTACCTGCGTTGGCAATACCGCGTTAAAACCGGCCTGAAAATGCTCATTTACAACACGTAAACTGCGCTTTTTCGGCCGTTTTTGCCTTGTCTTGCCTGCCTCCCCTACGTTTTTCAATGGCCTGCTAATCCGGTGCCGCCCTTGCGGCAGGCGGCTCATGCCCTGAAAATGGGCCGCCGTTCATTCGAGTCGAGCCGATGTCTTCGCTTCCTCCCGCCATCTTTCTGATGGGCCCGACCGCCTCCGGCAAGACCGACCTGGCCCTGGCCCTGGCGCGCGTGCTGCCCTGCGAGCTGATCAGCGTGGACTCGGCGCTGGTCTATCGCGGCATGGATATCGGGACGGCCAAGCCGGATCGGGCCACTCTCGACGCCTTTCCTCACCACCTGGTGGATATTCGTGACCCGGCCGAGGCCTATTCGGCGGCCGATTTCCGGCGTGATGCCCTGGCGGCGATGGCCGACATCACCGCCCGAGGGCGCATTCCCCTGCTGGTCGGCGGCACCATGCTGTATTACAAGGCGCTGCTCGAGGGCCTGGCCGATATGCCGGGCGCCGATGCCGAGGTGCGCGCCGAGCTGGAAGCGCGTGCCGAGCGTGAGGGGTTAGCGGCCCTGCATGCCGAGCTGCAGCTGGTGGATCCGCAGTCGGCGGCGCGCATTCACCCCAATGACCCGCAGCGTCTGGTCCGGGCGTTGGAGGTCTACCGGGTCAGCGGTACGACCATGACGCAACTGCGCATGCAACAGAGCGAAGCCGCCTCGCAGGACGGCGGCTTGCCTTATACTGTCGCGCAGTTGGCCATAGCGCCTGCGCAGCGGCAGATTCTCCACGAACGAATCGCACAACGATTTGATCTGATGCTGGAACAGGGCTTCGTCGCCGAGGTCGAACGCCTGCATCGGCGAGGTGACCTGCACGGCGAGATGCCCTCCATCAGGGCGGTAGGCTACCGGCAGGTATGGGATCATCTGGAGGGGCGGCTCAGCGCGGCGCAAATGCGCGAGCGCGGCATCATCGCCACCCGCCAGTTGGCCAAGCGGCAGTTCACCTGGTTACGCAGTTGGCAAAATGTGCAGTGGCTGGACAGTCTTGATTGCGACAATCTGCCACGTGCCTTGAAATACCTGGCCACGGTCTCCATATTGAGCTGAGACCTTGCCGCGGGCCGTCTATCCTTGGGGGAAGGCGAGCCAAAGCCGTTCACAGGCTAAGCAAACCGTTCAAAAACTATTCAATTATCGATTTATTTAGGAGTGCGGCACATGTCAAAAGGGCATTCGCTACAAGACCCTTACCTGAACACCCTGCGGAAGGAGCGCGTCCCGGTTTCCATCTACCTGGTCAACGGCATCAAGCTGCAGGGGCAGATCGAGTCATTCGACCAGTTCGTCATCCTGCTGAAGAACACGGTCAGCCAGATGGTCTACAAGCACGCGATCTCCACTGTGGTACCGAGCCGTCCGGTTCGCCTGCCAACTGCATCCGAGACCGATCAGGCTGAATCCGAGCCTGGCAACGCCTAACCCAGGGGGTCGCATTGTTCTTCGAGCGCCATGAAGGGGGTGAACGGGCCATCCTGGTTCATCTGGATAGTCAGAACACCGAGGCGAGCGAGGATCCCCAGGAGTTTCAAGAGCTGGCTCTCTCCGCCGGTGCCGATACCGTGGCGTTTTTCAGTGTGCCCAACAGTCGGCCCACGGCTAAATTCCTTATCGGCAGCGGCAAGGTGGAAGAGCTGCGTGACCAGGTGAAGGCCCATGAAGCCGACCTGGTCATCTTCAATCATGTCCTCACGCCCAGCCAGGAACGCAACCTCGAACGCATGTTCGAGTGCCGTGTGCTGGATCGTACCGGGCTGATCCTCGATATTTTCGCCCAGCGCGCACGTACCCACGAAGGCAAGCTGCAGGTCGAGCTGGCTCAGCTCGATCACATGAGCACGCGCCTGGTCCGTGGCTGGACTCACCTCGAGCGGCAGAAAGGTGGTATCGGTCTGCGCGGCCCGGGTGAAACCCAGCTGGAAACCGACCGTCGCCTGTTGCGTGTGCGCATTCGCCAGATCAAGCAGAAGCTCGAAAAGGTGCGCAGCCAGCGCGAGCAGGCTCGCCGTGGCCGCAAGCGTGCGGATATTCCTTCGGTGTCGCTGGTCGGCTATACCAACGCCGGCAAATCCACGCTGTTCAACGCCCTGACCGAGTCCGACGTGTATGCGGCCGATCAGCTGTTCGCCACCCTCGATCCGACCCTGCGCCGTCTGCAGCTCGATGATCTGGGGCCGGTGGTACTGGCCGACACCGTGGGCTTCATCCGTCACCTGCCGCACAAGCTGGTCGAGGCGTTTCGCGCGACGCTCGAAGAGTCGAGCAACTCCGACCTGCTGCTGCATGTGATCGACTCCCACGAGCCGGAGCGCGACGCGCAGATCGAGCAGGTGCTGGCGGTGCTTGGCGAGATCGGCGCCCAGGACCTGCCGGTGCTCGAGGTGTACAACAAACTCGACCTGCTCGAAGGCGTGGAGCCGCAGATCCAGCGCAATGCCGACGGGCGCCCCGAGCGGGTATGGTTGTCGGCGCGTGATGGCCGTGGCCTGCCCCTGCTCAAACAGGCGGTGGCCGAGCTGCTCGGTGATGACCTGTTCATTGCCACCCTGCAGCTGCCGCAACGCCTGGCGCGCTTGCGGGCGCAATTCTTTGAGCAAGGCGCGGTGCTGCAGGAGTCCTATGCCGAGGATGGCAGCAGCCTGTTGCAGGTGCGCATTCCACGGGTCGAGCTCAATCGTTTGGTCAGTCGCGAAGGTCTGCGGCCACTCGAGTTCATCGAACAACACACTTTGCAATAAAGCCCACAGCGGTGATTTTGCCGCTCGAAGCAGGCATTCTGTAGCATTGGTGGGCGCGCCGTTGGCGCGTCTTTGCTTTATCAGTATGGAGAGCGCTATGGCTTGGAATGAGCCGGGTGGCAACTCGAACAATCAGGATCCCTGGGGTGGCGGCGGCCGTCGTGGTAACGGCGGCGGTGGCGGCGGCGACCGCAAGGGACCACCGGATCTTGACGAAGCCTTCCGCAAGCTACAGGACAAACTCAATGGAGTGTTCGGTGGCGGCAACAAACGCGGCAGTGACAACAATGGTTCCAGAGGCAAGGGTGGCGGTTTCGGCCTGCTGTTCGTTGCGCTGGCCGTCGTCGGCGCTTTTTGGCTGTACAACGCTATCTATGTGGTCGATGAGCAGGAGCAGGCCGTCGTGCTGCGTTTCGGCAAATACCACGAGACTGTCGGCCCGGGCCTGAACATCTACTTCCCGCCGATCGATCGCAAGTTTCAGGAAAACGTCACCCGCGAGCGTGCTTACAGCAAGCAGGGGCAGATGTTGACCGAAGACGAGAACATCATCGAAGTGCCGCTGACCGTTCAGTACAAGATCAGCAACCTGCAGGATTTCGTGCTCAACGTCGACATGCCCGAGACCAGCCTGCAGCACGCGACCGACAGCGCCGTGCGCCACGTGGTGGGTTCCACCGAGATGGACCAGGTACTGACCGAAGGTCGTGAGCAGATGGCTGGCGATGTGCGCGAGCGGCTGCAGCGTTTCCTCGACACCTATCGCACCGGTATCACCGTGACTCAGGTGAACCTGCAGAGCGCCGCGGCGCCGCGTGAAGTGCAGGAAGCCTTCGATGACGTTATTCGTGCCCGTGAAGACGAGCAGCGTGAGAAGAACCAGGCGGAAACCTACGCCAATGGCGTGGTGCCGGAAGCCCGTGGTCAGGCCCAGCGTCTGATCGAGGATGCCAGCGGTTACCGCGACGAAGTGATCTCCCGCGCCCAGGGTGAGGCCGATCGTTTCACCGCACTGGTGGCCGAGTACCGCAAGGCTCCGGAAGTCACCCGTGAGCGTCTGTATCTGGACACCATGCAGCAGATGATGAGCAACACCAGCAAGGTGCTGGTAACCGGCGACAAGGGGCAGAACAACCTGCTTTACCTGCCGCTGGACAAGATGATCGACAGCCGTGGTGGCAGCAGTAACGCGTCGTCCAGCGCTGCTGGCGCAGGCGCAGCCGATCTCGGCGCACGCGTTGGTAACAACGTCGGGCAGTCAGACGTGCGTACAAGGGAGAGCCGTTGATGAGCAATAAATCACTGGTGACCCTGATCGCGGGTGTGGTGCTGGCTCTGGTGGCCTGGAGCAGCTTCTACATCGTGGCGCAGACCGAGCGGGCGGTATTGCTGCAGTTCGGGCGCATCGTCGAGGCCGACGTGCAGCCGGGTCTGCACATGAAGATTCCTTACGTCAACCAGGTGCGCAAGTTCGATGCCCGCCTGCTGACCCTGGATACCGTCAACGCGCGCTTCCTGACCCTCGAGAAGAAAGCGCTGATGGTCGATGCCTATGCCAAGTGGCGCGTGCTGGACGCCGAGCGTTACTACACCGCAACATCGGGCATGAAGCAGATCGCCGACGAGCGTTTGTCGCGTCGTCTCGAAGCGTCTCTGCGTGATCAGTTCGGTAAGCGTACGCTGCACGAGTCGGTGTCCGGCGAGCGTGATGCGCTGATGGCTGACGTGACGGCTTCGCTCAATCGAGCGGCGCAGCGTGAGCTGGGTATCGAGGTGGTCGACGTTCGCGTCAAGGCCATCGACCTGCCCAAGGAAGTCAACCGCAGCGTTTTCGACCGTATGAGTTCGGAGCGTGAGCGTGAGGCCCGCGAGCACCGCGCCAAGGGTAAGGAGCTGGCTGAGGGCATTCGTGCCGACGCCGATCGTCAGCGGCGTGTGCTGCTCGCCGAAGCCTATCGTCAGGCCGAGGAGTTGCGTGGTGAGGGTGATGCCCAGGCTGCTGCGATCTACTCCAAGGCTTATGGTCAGGATCAGGAGTTCTACTCCTTCTATCGCAGCCTGAATGCCTACCGCGAGAGCTTCTCCGACAAGCGTGACGTGCTGGTGCTGGATCCGAGCAGTGACTTCTTCCGTTACCTGGAAAAGTCCAAGCCCTGATAGGGCTGTAAGTCACACGCTGCAAGCGCCAGGCCGAGCCAAGTGCTCGCCTGTCGCTTGAAGCTTGTGGCTTCGGGCTTTTCGCGTGGTATGATGCGGCAGCCGGGAAAATCCCGGCTTTTTTACGCCTGTGGGAATCATGCGGCACGAACTGAGCGTTACGTTCTGTCTTTCAAGGCTGTTGACCTTGTCCCTTTCCGCGCCCCTGGCGTGGGGGCTTCGTGCAATCAATTCACTGATCGCCTCGATGCCCGTTCCTGAAGTCGACCGGCCTGTTGCCGGATTCGGCTTTCCATCCGCTTCACTCAAGGCTTGTGCCGCCCGAATCAAGAGGGAAATGGCGAAATGGCGACCGTAGACCGCTGGCTGCTGCCAGATGGGATCGAAGAAGTATTGCCCCCGGAAGCGGCGCGCATCGAAATCGCGCGCCGTCAGGTACTGGATCTGTTCCAGCGCTGGGGTTATGAATTCGTGGTTACACCCCATATTGAGTACCTGGAGTCGCTGCTCACCGGTGCTGGCCAGGATCTGGATCTGCGCACCTTCAAGGTGACCGATCCATTGTCCGGCCGGCAGATGGGCTTTCGCGCCGACATCACCCCACAAGTGGCGCGCATCGATGCCCATACTCTGCGGCGTGAAGGGCCAAGCCGCCTGTGCTACGCCGGCAGCGTGCTGCATGCGCAGCCGCGGGCGCTGACCACCTCGCGCAGCCCGATTCAACTGGGCGCCGAATTGTATGGCGATGCCAGCCCGGCCAGTGATGTCGAGGTGATCAGCCTGCTGGTCGACACCCTGGAACTGGCCGAGGTGCCGGACGTGCACATGGACCTGGGCCACGTCGGTATCTACCGCGGCCTGGTGCGTGCGGCGGAGCTGTCTGGTGAAGCCGAGCAGCAGCTGTTCGATGCCCTGCAGCGCAAGGCCATGGACGAGATCGATGCGCTCACCGAGGCGCTGCCCGACCCGCTGCGGCGCATGCTGCGCGCTCTGGGCGAGCTGTGTGGCAGCCGCGACGTGCTGGATCTGGCCCAGGCCTGTCTGGTCGAGGCGCCGGATGACGTGCATGCCGCCCTGGATGATCTGGTGGCCATCGCCGATGCGCTGGAGCTGCGTTATCCAGAGCTGCCGCTGTATTTCGATCTCGGCGAGCTGCGCGGTTACCACTACCACACCGGTGTGGTGTTCGCGGCGTTCGTGCCGGCTGTCGGTCAGGCGATTGCCCAGGGTGGCCGCTATGACGACATCGGCGCGGACTTCGGCCGTGCTCGCCCCGCTACCGGCTTCTCCACCGATCTGAAAACCCTGGTGACGCTCGGGCATATGCCGCTTGGCGAAGAGCCTGCCGGTATCTGGGCACCGGACAGCCACGACGTTTACCTGTGGCAGGCGGTTCGCCGTTTGCGCGCTGAGGGTGAGCGTGTGGTGCAGGCGTTGCCTGGCCAGCAATTGGCCGCGGCTGCCGATGTCGGCTGTGATCGCCAACTGGTATTGCATGACGGTCGCTGGCAGGTGCTGGCACTGGGCTGAGCGGCCTGTGTGGTCGTCTATTCTGATTTACTTTCGCCGGCCGTGACCGGCTCAAGCTTGCGCGAAGAGGACAAGTATCATGGGTAAGAACGTCGTCGTCCTGGGCACCCAGTGGGGTGATGAGGGCAAGGGCAAGATCGTTGATCTGCTGACCGAACATGCCGCCGCCGTTGTACGTTACCAGGGCGGCCACAATGCTGGTCACACCCTGGTGATCGATGGCGAAAAGACCGTCTTGCACCTGATTCCGTCGGGCGTGCTGCGCGAAGGCGTACAGTGCCTGATCGGCAATGGTGTGGTGGTCGCACCCGACGCCCTGCTGCGCGAGATCAACAAGCTGGAAGAAAAAGGCGTGCCGGTGCGCGAGCGCCTGCGCATCAGCCCGTCTTGCCCGCTGATCCTGTCCTACCACGTGGCGTTGGACCAGGCGCGTGAGAAGGCCCGTGGCGAGCTGAAGATCGGCACCACCGGCCGCGGCATCGGCCCGGCCTACGAAGACAAGGTCGCGCGTCGTGGCCTGCGCATCGGTGACCTGTTCCACCGCGAGCGTTTCGCCGCCAAGCTCGGCGAGCTGCTGGACTACCACAACTTCCAGCTGGTGAATTACTACAAGGAGCCGGCCATCGACTTCCAGGAAACCCTGGATCAGTGCATGGAATACGCCGAGCTGCTCAAACCGATGATGCTCGACGTCACCGCCGAGCTGCACAACCTGCGGCGTGCCGGCAAGGACATCATGTTCGAAGGCGCCCAGGGCTCGCTGCTGGACATCGACCATGGCACCTACCCGTACGTCACCAGCTCCAACACCACCGCCGGTGGTATCGCCACTGGTTCCGGTGTCGGCCCGATGTACCTGGATTACATCCTCGGTATCACCAAGGCATACACCACCCGCGTCGGTTCTGGCCCGTTCCCCACCGAGCTGTTCGATGACATTGGCGCCTTCCTGGCCAAGCGCGGTCACGAGTTCGGTGCCACCACCGGACGTGCTCGCCGTTGCGGCTGGTTCGATGCGGTGATCCTGCGTCGCGCCATCGACGTCAACAGCATCTCGGGCCTGTGCCTGACCAAGCTGGACGTACTCGACGGCCTGGAGACCATTCGCATCTGCGTGGGCTACAAGAACGAGAACGGCGCCGTCATCGATGCACCGACCGATGCCGACAGCTATATCGGCCTGGAGCCGGTGTACGAAGAAATGCCTGGCTGGAGCGAGTCGACCCTGGGTGCCAAGACCCTGGACGAACTGCCAGCCAACGCCCGCGCCTACATCAAGCGCGTGGAAGAGCTGGTCGGCGCGCCGATCGACATCATTTCCACCGGCCCGGACCGCAACGAGACCATCGTACTGCGTCATCCGTTCGCCTGATTGGTGAAGGCCCGTTCAGGGCCGTAGGTCGGTAAGCGAAAAACGGGTCGCCCTTGGGCGGCCCGTTTTTCGTTTGACGCGCGGCAAGGCGCGGCGCAATCTGGCGATGTGCCGCTATTCGGCACGCGCCTTGCTTAGTCTTGATCCTACCCCTGAAGTTGCCGCTCCTCTGGCGGTCGGAGGATTTGCCCGTGATCGCTGTGTTGTCGCTGTTGCGTAGTCGCCTGCTATTGCCCGTGTTCATTGCCCTGGGCGTGGCACTGTTGGTTCAGGTGCTGCTGGTGCTGGCCCTGACTCGCAGTACCGTGGACGGTCTGGTGACCGATCTGGAACGCCAGCTGGGCAGTGACTCCCAGCGCCTGGCGAGCGAACTGGAGCAGGCCAACAAGGAAGTTTCGGCAAGCCTTGGTGGGCTTTCGGTGCGCACCCGCGAGAGTCTGTCGGCCGGGTTGTCGAGCCGCCTCGGCGAGGAGCGCGTGCAGATTCGCGCCAGCCTCGAGCGCAGCCTGCGCGATTCCGCCAATGATCTGGCGCAGTTGCTTGCTGCCGTGGCGCCGCGGGCCATGTGGGATTCCGATATTCCGGCGCTGTCGGAGTTCGCCCGTCGCGCCCAGCGTAACCCCAACGTGCTGTTCGTGATCTATAACGATGCCGAGGGTAACCATCTGACCCGCTACCTGAATCGCCAGAACGAGCAGATCAAGAGCATGCTCGACAAGGGGGAGGGCGAGCGTGCGCTGGACAAGGTCATCAATGCCGCAAAAAGCGACCCGAGCGTGTATTTCGTCGAGGCCAGCATCAGCCCCAACGAAGTGGAGATAGGCAAGGTGCTGATGGGGGTTTCCACTGCCGCCATCGATGCCGAGCTGGCGGCCGTCGACAAGCGTTTCGAGGCCTTGCTCGCCAATGGTGGGCAGTTGGTGGCCGAGAGTCTGGCCGGTGCCTCCACGGACAGCGCCAAGGCACTGTCGGCGCGGCTGGCGTCGGCACAGCAGGCTGCCCAGGGCATGGCGACCAATACCGGTGTGGCGGTCGACGCCGCCGCCGCGAACCTGCGCTGGCGCATCGGGCTGGGCCTGGCCGTGGTCGGCTTCGGGGTGCTGCTGGCGCTGGCGGTCGTGCTGGGCCGCCGCGTGGTGGTGCGCCTGCGTACCCTGATCGCGGCGCTCGACGATCTGGCTGCCGGCGAGGGTGACCTGACCCGCCGGATCGAAATCGACAGCCGTGACGAAGTGGGCGAAATGGCCTCGGCGGTCAACCGTTTCGTCGCCAAGCTGCAGCCCATCGTTCGTGAAGCCGGCGAGGTGGCGGTGCGCACCGGGCAGGAAATCACTGCCCTGAGCAGCCGTAGTGCCGCCGCGCAATCGGCTGCCGAGCGCCAGCGTGACGAAGTGGCGGCCAGCCTGCAGGCGCTGGCGGCGATGGCCGACGAGGCGCAGGCCGAGAGTCGGGCCATGCAGGAGGCCCTGCAGCGGGTCGAAGCCATTCGCCAGTCGACCCAGGAAAATACCGCCATCGCCGATCGGGTTGGCAGCTCCATCGAAGAGCTGGTGCAGCGGGTCGATGCGGGGGCTGCGGTCATCGAGCGGCTGGCCACGCAGAGCGAGCAGATCGAGGTGGTGCTCACGGTGATTCGCTCCATCGCCGAGCAGACCAACCTGCTGGCCCTCAATGCGGCCATCGAGGCGGCGCGGGCGGGGGAGAGTGGCCGTGGTTTCGCCGTGGTGGCAGACGAGGTGCGTGCCCTGGCCAGCAAGACTCAACAGTCCACGGGCGATATCCAGTCGCATATCGTCGCGCTGCAGCAGGGCGCTCGCGAAGCGGTCGGGGCGATCGGCCAGGCTGGGCAGCAGGCTGATCAAGGATTGGCGGCGCTGCGCGAGAGTGCGCGAATCCAGCAGGCGGTGCAGCGTTCCGTGGAGGACGTGCACGGCGCGATCAATGCGGCGACGCAGGCGGCAGCACATCAGGCCGAGGGCGCCGATGCGGTGCGTGGGCGGGTCGAGGTGATCCATGCCGAAGCTCAGCGCGCAGCCGAGGCCGTTGCGGCGACGGCCAATAGCGGCCGGGTGCTCGATGGCCTGGCGGCTCAGCTCAAGGGCAGCCTGGGACAGTTCAAGGTGTGAGGCTGGACGCACAGGGTCTGGCGCGCGCCAGGCCCTGTCGGTCACTTTTCTGCAGGCAATAAAAAACCGAGCCATTGGCTCGGTTTTTTTGAATTTGGTGCCCAGGAGAAGACTCGAACTTCCACGATCTTGCGATCACTGATACCTGAAACCAGCGCGTCTACCAATTCCGCCACCTGGGCACTGCAGTAATGTTTGCCGTTGCCGACACGGATCATTACGTCCGTTATTTGCAAAGCAGGTTATCAAGCTGCTTCACGAAATTTGGTGCCCAGGAGAAGACTCGAACTTCCACGACCTTGCGGTCACTGATACCTGAAACCAGCGCGTCTACCAATTCCGCCACCTGGGCACTGAAACTGATGATTGCTCATCTGTTCCGTGTTACAACGTCTGCTCGACGCTGTGGGCGCGAACTATACGGTCGTGCTTTTACCTTGTAAACCCCTGACGTCGAAAAATTATTTGTGCCGAGAGCTGACCCGGAGGGCGCTTTCGCGCTTCAATAGATACATGGCAAAAAACGACTCTATAGATAAGGTGAACAGTTTCTAATGGCCGATTGGCAATCCCTCGATCCCGAGGCCGCCCGAGAAGCGGAAAAGTATGACAACCCCATCCCCAGTCGCGAGCTGATCCTTCAGCAGCTGGCTGATCGCGGCTCGCCCGCCAGTCGTGAGGAGCTGCTCGAAGAGTTCGGGCTGACCACCGACGAACAGATCGAGGCGCTGCGTCGCCGGCTGCGCGCCATGGAGCGCGACGGCCAACTGATCTACACCCGCCGTGGCACCTATGCACCAGTGGACAAGCTCGACTTGATCCTGGGGCGCGTTAGCGGTCACCGCGATGGCTTTGGCTTTCTGGTGCCGGATGACGGCAGCGACGACCTGTTCCTCAGTCCGGCGCAGATGCGTCTGGTATTTGATGGCGACCGCGCCCTGGCGCGCGTTTCCGGTCTCGACCGCCGCGGCCGACGCGAAGGCGCCATCGTCGAGGTGATTTCCCGTGGTCACGAGACCATCGTCGGTCGTTATTACGAAGAGAGCGGCATCGGCTTCGTGATTCCCGATAACCCGAAGATCCAGCAGGAAGTGCTGGTCACCGCTGGCCGCAATGGCGGCGCCAAACAGGGGCAGTTCGTCGAAGTGACGATCACCCACTGGCCGACTCCGCGCTTCCAGCCCCAGGGCGATGTGACCGAAGTGGTCGGCAACTACATGGCGCCGGGCATGGAGATCGACGTTGCGCTGCGCAGCTACGATATTCCTCACGTCTGGCCTGAGGCAGTGATCAAGGAAGCCGCCAAGCTCAAGCCGGAAGTGGAAGAGAAGGACAAGGAAAATCGCGTCGACATGCGCCACATCCCCTTCGTCACCATCGACGGTGAAGATGCCCGGGACTTCGACGATGCGGTGTATTGCGAGAAGAGTGGCGGCAATTGGCGCCTGTTCTCCGGCGGCTGGAAGCTCTATGTGGCCATCGCCGACGTTTCCCACTATGTGAAGGTCGGTTCGGCGCTGGATGCCGAAGCGCAAGTGCGCGGCAACTCGGTGTATTTCCCCGAGCGGGTCATTCCGATGCTGCCCGAGGAGTTGTCCAACGGTCTGTGCTCGCTGAACCCGAAGGTCGACCGGCTGGCCATGGTCTGCGAGATCACTATCTCCAAGACCGGCAAGATGACCGACTACAAGTTCTACGAGGCGGTGATCCATTCCCATGCGCGGCTGACCTACAACAAGGTCAGTGCCATGCTCGAGCAGCCCAAGAGCAGCGAAGGCAAGGCGCTGCGCAGCGAGTACAAAGACGTGCTGCCGCACCTCAATCAGCTGTATTCGCTGTATCAGGTGCTGCTCACCGCTCGTCATGAGCGCGGTGCCATCGACTTCGAAACCCAGGAAACCCGCATCATTTTCGGCTCCGGCCGCAAGATCGCGGAAATCCGCCCGACCCAGCGCAACGATGCCCACAAGCTGATCGAGGAATGCATGCTGGCGGCCAACGTGGCCACTGCTGCGTTCATGCAGAAGCACGGCATTCCGGCGCTGTATCGTGTGCACGACGGCCCGCCGCCGGAGCGCCTGGAAAAGCTCAAGGCATTCCTTGGCGAGCTGGGCTTGTCCCTGCATCGTGGCAAGTCGAAAGACGGCCCGTCGCCCAAGGATTATCAGGCGCTGCTGGAAAGCATCCGCGGTCGCGACGATTACCACCTGATTCAGACCGTGATGCTGCGCTCGCTGAGCCAGGCCGTGTACAGCGCGGACAATCAGGGCCACTTCGGCCTGAATTACGATGCCTATGCGCACTTCACCTCGCCGATCCGCCGCTATCCGGACCTGTTGATCCACCGCGCCATCCGCAGTGTGATCCGCTCCAAGCAGGACACCCCGCACGTCGAGCGTGCCGGTGCCGTCAGCATGCCCAAGGCGCGTATCTATCCATACGACGCGCCGATGCTGGAGCAGCTTGGCGAGCAGTGCTCGATGTCCGAGCGACGTGCCGATGAAGCGACCCGTGATGTGGTCAACTGGCTCAAGTGCGAGTTCATGAAGGATCGCGTCGGCGAAACCTTCCCGGGGGTGATTACTGCGGTAACCGGCTTCGGCCTGTTCGTCGAGCTCAAGGACATCTACGTCGAAGGCCTGGTGCACGTCACCGCGCTGCCGGGTGACTACTACCACTTCGATCCCGTGCACCACCGCCTGGCCGGTGAGCGCAGTGGTCGCAGCTTCCGCCTGGGCGACAGCGTGTCGGTGAAGGTCATGCGTGTCGACCTGGACGAGCGCAAGATCGACTTCGAAGTGGCCGAGGGGGCGGCACAGGCACCGGCTGCGCGCGGCAAGCGTCGTGAGTCGGGCAGCGACAGTCGCGGTGGTCGCGGCTCGCGTGGTGGCTCGACGGGCAATACCGACGTGCAGAAAAGCCGTGACGTGAAAAAGGCCCTGCTCGCCGACTCCAAGTCTTCTGGCAAGGGTGCCAGCAAGGCTGCGGACAAGGGCGGCAAGCCGAGCCGTCATCGCAAGGGCCCATCGAAGAGCAAGGCCAAGTCATGAGTCAGCTGGAAAAGATCTACGGCGTACATGCCGTGGAAGCCTTGCTGCGTCATCACCCCAAGCGGGTGAAGCAGATCTGGCTGGCTGATGGCCGCAGTGACCCGCGTGTGCAGCCGCTGCTCGAGCTGGCGGGCCAGGCGCGGGTCGCCGTCGGCCAGTGCGAGCGCCGCGAGATGGATGCCTGGGTCGAAGGTGTGCACCAGGGTGTGGTGGCCGAAGTCAGCCCTAGCCAGGTGTGGGGCGAGGCGATGCTCGAGGAATTGCTCGATCGTTGCGAAGGCCCGCCACTGCTGTTGGTGCTCGATGGCGTGACCGATCCGCACAACCTCGGGGCTTGCCTGCGTACCGCCGATGCGGCGGGCGCGTTGGCGGTGATCGTGCCCAAGGACAAGTCCGCAACGCTGACGCCAGTGGTGCGCAAGGTTGCCTGCGGCGCCGCGGAAGTGATTCCGCTGGTGGCCGTGACCAACCTGGCGCGCAGCCTGGAAAAACTCCAGCAGCGCGGCCTGTGGATCGTCGGTACGGCCGGCGAGGCCGAGCAGGAGTTGTTCCAGCAGGACATGACCGGCCCGACGGTGCTGATCATGGGCGCCGAGGGCAAGGGCATGCGGCGCCTGACCCGCGAGCACTGCGATTACCTGGTCAAGCTGCCCATGGCCGGTAGCGTCAGCAGCCTCAACGTGTCGGTCGCTACCGGCATCTGCCTGTTCGAGGCGCTGCGCCAGCGGCGTGCGGTCAAGCGCTGAAACAATCGCCGGCTCAACGCCGGCCTTTGCTGTTCAAAATATCACCAGTTCACCTTGCGTGCGGTGGGGCGCTTCTCTAGAATGTCGCCCCTTGCCGTCATGGCAGGCGTTTGCGCGCCTCTTCATTTCAGCAAGTCAACAGTGTCATTCACTCCTTGCCTGACCGCATTTCGCGGCAGGCTACAACCCGTAAGGAGCATTCATGCGTCATTACGAAATCATCTTTCTGGTTCACCCGGACCAGAGCGAGCAAGTCGGCGGCATGGTCGAGCGTTACACCAAGCTGATCGAAGAAGACGGCGGCAAAATCCACCGTCTGGAAGATTGGGGCCGTCGTCAACTGGCCTATGCAATCAACAATGTTCACAAGGCTCACTACGTGATGCTGAACGTTGAGTGCAGCGGCAAGGCCCTGGCCGAGCTGGAAGACAACTTCCGCTACAACGATGCCGTGATCCGTAACCTGGTCATCCGTCGCGAAGAAGCCGTTACCGGCCAATCCGAGATGCTCAAGGCCGAAGAAAACCGCAGTGAGCGCCGTGAGCGTCGTGAACGTCCTGAAAACGCCGAGTCCAACGACGGCGATGACAGCGACAACAACGACAGCGACAACGCTGACGAGTAATCACCGGATCTATTGAGGAGCCAATCCCATGGCACGTTTCTTCCGTCGTCGTAAATTCTGCCGTTTCACCGCTGAAGACGTGAAAGAGATCGATTTCAAAGATCTCAACACCCTGAAAGCCTACATCTCGGAAACCGGCAAAATCGTTCCAAGCCGTATCACCGGTACCAAGGCTCGTTATCAGCGTCAGCTGGCTACCGCTATCAAGCGCGCCCGCTTCCTGGCCCTGCTGCCCTACACCGACAGCCACGGCCGTTAAGATCTGACGTTCGACAAGTAGTAAGGGATATATCGCATGCGCGCCTTGGCAGAATTCATCATGCGCGGCCGTATGCAGGCCACCCTCGTGGTGGTCGGTTCTGCAGCATTGCCGCTGCTGTTCTGGTTGAGTGCCGCCGCGGGAAGCCTGGTGCTTCTGCGGCGTGGCCTGAGTGATGCGACTGGCATCCTCGCCTGGGCTTTACTACCAGCCATTGGCTGGTGGTATTTCGGCGAACCGCGCACCTTGCTGGTGTTGCTGGGGGCGCTGGGGTTGGCGTGTGTATTGCGCGCCAACCCGTCCTGGCGGCGGGTGCTGTTGTTCAGCATCGCATTGGGCCTGGTGTATGGGCTGGTATTGAGGGCGACGTTCCATGAGCCCATCGAAGCCATGGCGCAGGAGCTGAGCAAGCTTCTGCCGCAGATGCTCGATGGCGTTCACCAACAGATGTCGGTGGATGATCAGGCGCGTCTTCAGAGTCTCATTGCACCGGTGCTGACCGGATTGCTGGCAGCGTTGCTGCAGGTGGTCAGCTTGCTTAGCCTGATGCTTGGGCGGTTCTGGCAAGCGGCGTTGTACAACCCGGGAGGTTTCGGCTCCGAGTTTCGTGAGCTGAGATTTCCGCCGATGCTGGCGATGTTACTGCTGGTCGGCATGCTGCTCGGGCCCAATCTGGGTGTCGAGATGGCCATGCTCACACCGTTGTGCAGTGTTCCGCTGGCGTTCGCGGGCATCGCCCTGTTGCATGGGCTGGTGGCCAAGGGCCGACTGTCGAAGTTCTGGCTGGTCGGTATGTACATCACGCTGCTGCTGTTCATGCAGCTGACCTTTCCCTTGCTGGTGGTGTTAGCCATCGTCGACAGTCTGTTTGATTTTCGTGGTCGTTTGACGGACAAGCCCGGTTCGGGCCCCGCCAACGGTGAAGGTTAAAAGTTAAGAGGTAACACCCAAATGGAAGTCATCCTGCTGGAAAAAATCGCCAACCTGGGCAACCTGGGCGATAAAGTGAACGTTAAAGCCGGTTACGGCCGTAACTTCCTGCTGCCGCAAGGCAAAGCTACCGCTGCCACCGAAGCCAACGTCGCTGCGTTCGAAGCGCGTCGTGCTGACCTGGAAAAAGCAGCTGCTGACCGTAAGGCTTCGGCCGAGTCGCGCGCTGCTCAACTGGCTGAGCTGGAAGTCACCATCACCGCCACCGCTGGCGATGAAGGCAAGCTGTTCGGTTCCATCGGTACCCACGACATCGCTGACGCCCTGACCGCCTCCGGCGTTGAAGTGGCCAAGGCTGAAGTGCGTCTGCCGAACGGTACCATTCGCCAGGTTGGCGAATACGACGTAGCCGTGCACCTGCACAGCGATGTCGAAGCAACCGTCAAGGTTGTCGTAGTCGCTGCCTAACTCTCAGCGAACTGCTTAGCGGGCTTGCACTCAGGTGCCTTCCCGCTAACATCGGGCACGGTATTGCGAAAGCGGTACCGTGCCCTTTGTTTTTCAATGCAAGTATTCTTTCCAGGCGCCCATGAACGACATCAGCATCCCCGAACAGTACGACCTGCAAACCGCCGCCCTGAAAGTGCCGCCGCACTCGATAGAGGCTGAGCAGGCGGTGCTCGGTGGCCTGATGCTCGATAACAACGCCTGGGAGCGCGTGCTCGATCAGGTGTCCGATGGCGACTTCTACCGCCATGACCACCGTCTGGTATTTCGCGCCATCCACAAGCTGGCCGAACGTAATCAGCCCTTTGACGTGGTGACCCTGTCCGAGCAGCTCGACAAGGAAGGGCAGCTGTCCCAGGTCGGCGGCCTGGCCTATCTCGGCGAGCTGGCGAAGAACACGCCCTCGGTGGCCAACATCAAGGCTTATGCCGGCATCATTCGCGAACGTGCCACGCTGCGTAAGCTGATTGGCATCAGCAACGATATCGCTGACAGTGCCTATGCACCGGAAGGGCGAACCGGCGAGGAAATTCTCGATGAAGCCGAACGGCTGATCTTTCAGATCGCCGAGGCGCGGCCGAAGACCGGTGGCCCGGTGGGCATCAACGATATTCTGGTCAAGGCCATCGATCGCATCGACGAGCTGTTCAACAATGGTGATGCGATCACCGGCCTGTCCACCGGCTTCTCCGATCTCGACAACCTGACCAGCGGCCTGCAGCCGGCCGACCTGATCATCGTCGCCGGTCGTCCGTCGATGGGTAAGACCACCTTCGCGATGAACCTGGTGGAAAATGCGCTGATGCGCAGCGACAAGTCGATCCTGGTGTATTCCCTGGAAATGCCCTCGGAATCCATCGTGATTCGTATGCTTGCCTCGCTCGGCCGCATCGACCAGACCAAGGTGCGAGCTGGTCGTCTGGATGACGATGATTGGCCGCGCCTGACCTCGGCAGTCAACCTGCTCAATGACCGCAAGCTGTTCATTGATGACACGGCCGGCATCTCGCCGTCGGAGATGCGTGCACGGTCCCGGCGTCTGGCTCGTGAGCACGGCGAGATCGGTCTGATCATGGTCGACTACCTGCAGCTGATGCAGATTCCGGGTTCCAGCGGTGATAGCCGGGTCAACGAGATTTCCGAAATCTCGCGCTCGCTCAAGGCGCTGGCCAAGGAATTCAACTGCCCGGTGATTGCCCTTTCCCAGCTCAACCGTGGTCTCGAGCAACGGCCGAACAAGCGCCCGATCAACTCCGACTTGCGTGAATCCGGGGCCATCGAGCAGGACGCCGACATCATCATGTTCGTGTACCGGGACGAGGTCTATCACCCCGAAACCGAGTACAAGGGCGTGGCCGAGATCATCATCGGCAAGCAGCGTAACGGCCCGCTGGGCACGGCGCGGCTGGCTTTCCTCGGCAAATATTCGCGTTTCGAGAACCTGGCGCCGGGCAGCTATCAGTTCGAAGACGAATGACGACTCAGTTCTCGCTTGGCTGAAAGGCCGCGTAGCCCGAGCGGCCGGCGGCCTTGGCCTGATAAAGCGCCTGGTCGGCCGCCTTGTAGAGGCCGGTGAACTGCTCGGCATGCTGCGGATAGAACGCGGCGCCAATGCTGATGCTGACGTTCAGCGAGTGGCCGGCATAGTCAACCGGCCGGGCCAGCTCGGCCAGCAGCCGCTGTGCCACATCCTGGGCGTAGCTCTGGGCATCGGCCCCACCAATCAATACCGCAAACTCGTCACCACCGAGGCGCGCCACCGTATCGCTGCCGCGCACGTGCTCGCGTAGCCGCCTGCCGATCTGCTGCAGCAGCAGGTCGCCGGCATCGTGCCCGTGCTGGTCATTGATCGGTTTGAAGTGGTCCAGATCGATCAGCAGCAGCGCGAGGCTTTCATCACTTTGCCGCGCACCGCGCAAGGCGCTCTCGCATTGTTCCACCAGGTGACGGCGGTTGGGCAGGTCGGTCAGGGCGTCGTGAAAGGCGGCATGGCGCAGCTCCTGTTTCTGCTGGAAGAGCTGCAGGTTGGCGTGTTTCAGCTCGGCGGTTCGCCGATCCACGGCCAGTTGCAGCTCATCGGCACTGGCCTGCACCTGGGCCAGCCGGGCACCTTTTTCCTCATCGGCACGCTGCAACGCTTCGGCACGCTGGTTCTTCAGCAACTGGATGCGATAGGCGAGGGCGAACGAGAACAGGATCGACTCGAGCGCCACGGCGACCGGAAACACATAGCTGTTCCAGGATGCCGGCTGAATGACGCCCGTGGCGCGCAGCAGCAGCAGGTTGACGCTGGCCAGGATCATGCCGTATCCGCAGAAGTACAGGCATGCCGGAAAATAGCCTTGGCGCCAGCGCTTCAGAGAAGCCCACAGTGCGGTGGGAATTGTGGTGATAGCCAGCAGCACGAAGATCCAGGCACCAACGGCGCGCAGGCCGAACGCATCGGCGAGTACCGCCAGCAGATAGAACGCGCAGCTCAGGGTCAGCAGGTGGTGGGCCCATGGCGTGTAACGGCGCGTTTGCAGCAGCTTCTGGGTGAAGCGGCAGGCGCCGAATCCCCACAGCGCTGGCACGCTGATGCGATCGAGCCAGAAGGGCACCGCCGAGCCGGGCCAGAGATACTGAAAACCGTGCCCGGTCATGCCGAGAATCATCAGCAGTGCGCCGGTGGTGGTGACCACATACCAGAAGTAGGCGCTGTCGCGCAGCGCCAGGAACAGGAACAGGTTGTACAGCAGCAGTGCGGTGATCACGCCGTAGATCAGGCCCAGCCAGAGGTTTTCGGTCGCCACCTGGGTTTTCAGGTCAGCCAGCTGCCATACCTTCAGTGGAAAGGAGTTGCCGGCCGGGTCGTAGCTGCGCAGATAGAAAGTGAGCGGCTGCTCGCCAAGTTCAGGCAGGCGCAGCAGCATACGGCGGTGGGGGTGGTCACGGCCTTCGGCGAAGCTGACCACCTCGCCAGACTGGCGTTTCCGCCAGCCGCCCTTGCCATCTGGCAGGTACAGCTGCAGGTCGAGCAGGGTGACTGAAGCGATTTCCAGCCACCATTGGCGTGGGGCATCCGCTGCGGCGCTCAGCGTTACCTTGATCCACCAGGGATTGGTGCTCTGACCCACGCTGGCCTTGCCCTGGGCAGGCATGAAGCGCTGTTGCACCGCTGGGTCGGCCATTTCTTCGATGCTCAGCTGAGCACCCGGATCTTCGAGCAGTTCCACGTGTTCATTGAGGGTCTGCCCGCTGCTGTGCGCGGTCAAACCGAAGGTATCGGCGTGCGCGGTCAGGCTCAAGGTCGCCAGGATCAGGATCCGCGACAGGAAGGTGGCTAGGCGCTGCAAGCGGGGAGCTCCTGAAGGCAGGCGGGTCTTGTTGTGTAAGCATAAGCGTACACCGAACGCCGGGCTTTTAGATGATCAAAGCGAAGCGCGATACCTGCTATCGGATGCTCGGCATGGCCTAGCGTAGCAGTCGGGTTTGGTTAAAATTTGTGCTATATTCCGCGCCCGTGAAATTCCTGATCAAAAACGGTTATCGCCATGCAAGCCGCCAAGCCGCTGTTCGACTATCCCAAATACTGGGCCGAGTGTTTCGGCCCGGCGCCGTTCCTGCCGATGAGCAGGGAGGAGATGGATCAGCTCGGCTGGGATTCGTGCGACATCATCATCGTTACCGGTGATGCCTACGTCGATCATCCCTCGTTCGGTATGGCGATCATCGGCCGGCTGCTGGAGTCCCAGGGCTTTCGCGTCGGGATCATCGCCCAGCCTGATTGGCAGTCCAAAGACGACTTCATGAAGCTCGGCGAGCCGAACCTGTTCTTCGGCGTCGCGGCCGGCAACATGGACTCGATGATCAACCGCTACACCGCGGACAAGAAGATCCGTTCCGACGACGCCTACACGCCAGGCGGCCTGGCCGGCAAGCGCCCGGATCGTGCCAGCCTGGTGTACAGCCAGCGCTGTAAAGAAGCCTACAAGCACGTGCCGATCGTGCTCGGCGGCATCGAAGCGTCGTTGCGCCGCATCGCTCATTACGACTACTGGCAGGATCGTGTGCGTAACTCGATTCTGATCGATGCCAGCGCTGACATCCTGCTTTACGGCAATGCCGAGCGGGCCATCGTCGAGGTCGCCCAGCGCCTGTCCTACGGCCAGAAGATCGAAGACATCACCGACGTGCGCGGCACGGCGTTCATTCGCCGCGACACGCCCAAGGACTGGTACGAAGTCGATTCCACGCGTATCGACCGGCCGGGCAAGATCGACAAGATCATCAACCCCTATGTGAATACCCAGGACACCCAGGCCTGCGCCATCGAGCAGGAAAAGGGTGCGGCCGGCCCAGGCAACGTCGAAGACCCCAACGAAGCCAAGGTCGTGCAGATTCTCGCCAGCCCGAAGATGACCCGCGACAAGACGGTGATTCGTCTGCCATCGATGGAGAAGGTGCGCAACGACCCGGTGCTCTACGCGCACGCCAACCGCGTGCTGCACCTGGAAACCAACCCGGGCAACGCCCGCGCGCTGGTGCAGAAGCACGGTGAGATCGACGTGTGGTTCAACCCGCCACCCATCCCGATGACCACCGAAGAGATGGACTACGTGTTCGGCATGCCCTACCAGCGCATCCCGCACCCGGCGTATGGCAAGGAGAAGATTCCGGCCTACGAGATGATTCGTTTCTCGGTGAACATCATGCGTGGCTGCTTTGGTGGCTGCACCTTCTGCTCGATCACCGAGCACGAAGGGCGGATCATCCAGAACCGTTCGGAGGAGTCGATCATCCGCGAGATCGAAGAAATTCGTGACAAGGTGCCGGGCTTCACCGGGGTGATTTCCGACCTCGGCGGGCCCACCGCGAACATGTACCGCATCGCCTGCAAGAGCCCGGAAATCGAATCCGCGTGCCGCAAGCCGTCCTGCGTGTTCCCTGGCATCTGCCCGAACCTGAACACCGATCACTCCTCGCTGATCCAGCTATATCGCAGCGCCCGCGCACTGCCGGGGGTGAAGAAGATCCTCATCGCCTCTGGCCTGCGTTACGACCTGGCGGTCGAGTCGCCGGAGTACGTCAAGGAACTGGTCACCCACCACGTCGGTGGCTACCTGAAGATCGCCCCGGAGCACACCGAGGAAGGTCCGCTCAACCAGATGATGAAGCCGGGCATTGGCAGCTATGACAAGTTCAAGCGCATGTTCGAGAAGTACTCCAAGGAAGTGGGCAAGGAGCAGTACCTGATTCCCTACTTCATCGCCGCCCACCCAGGCACTACCGATGAAGACATGATGAACCTGGCCCTGTGGCTCAAGGGCAACGGCTTCCGCGCCGACCAGGTGCAGGCCTTCTACCCCTCGCCGATGGCCACCGCCACGGCCATGTACCACTCGGGCAAGAACCCGCTGCGCAAGGTCACCTACAAGAGCGACGGCGTGACCATCGTCAAGAGCGAGGAGCAGCGCCGCCTGCACAAGGCGTTCCTGCGCTATCACGACCCGAAGGGCTGGCCGATGCTGCGTGAAGCCCTGCTGCGCATGGGGCGCGGCGACCTGATCGGTGATGGCAAGCAGCAGCTGATTCCCGCCTATCAGCCGAAGACCGACGAGTACCAGAGTGCCCGCCGCAAGAACTCCACGCCGGCCGGCAGCAAGAAGGTCGCTTGCAATGGCGGTGGCAAGCCGGCTGGCGGGCGCATCCTCACCCAGCACACCGGCCTGCCGCCGCGCGGCAGCGACGGCAGCAAACCCTGGGACAAGCGCGAGCAGGCCAAGGCGGCTGCCGAAGCGCGTAACCAGCAGGCCGCGCGTGAGCGTGCCGGTGCAGGCAAGGGCAAGAAACCGTTCAAGAAGCCTGCCGTTCCGCGTTGAAGGGCGGGTTCAAGGCATAAGCAGCCGGTCGTTTCGTAGGGTGGACAATGCTCTTTTTTGTCCACCATTGCGACCGCAGGGCGGTGGACGGATAAAGCGTCGTCCACCCTACGCACGGCCTGTATTCGGTATCGCCACTCACCGCCGTGTTCAGCCCTGACTAGTCAGCACTGAATCGGCAGGTCAGGTAACGGTTGCTGGCGCCATAGCGCAGGATCGAGAACAGGCGCTTGAACAGGTACAGCGGGTGCCTGCGGTAATACGCCAGCACGGCGTTGCCGACGCCCTCGGAGCGATGCGCGCGCGCTTCCTTCCTGCCTTTCTTGAACAGCCCGGAAAACTCCCAGCGCTGGATCTGCTCGTAGCGTTCCTTTGGCGTTAGCCCGTGGCGCCGGAACAGCGCATGGAAGCTGCGCGGGCTGAAATCGTGCAGGTGATGAGGATTGCCATCCAGGGTCGGTGTGGTCGGCACCGAGGCGATGATGCGCCCGCCTTTTGCCAGCAGGCTGGCGTAGTTGTCCACCAGGCGCTGCGGGTTTGGCAGGTGCTCGATGGTTTCCAGGCTGACGATGCTGTCGAAGCCCTGGCTGTCGGCGAAGGTTTCCGCGTTCGCGCACAGGTAGCGCAGGTTGTCCCGCTGATAATTCGCCTGGGCATAGGCGATCGCTTCGGGGTCGATGTCGATACCGGTGATCTGCTTGTCCGGATTCTGCTCGGCCAGCAGCGCGCTGCCGTAGCCGCAGCCACAGGCCATGTCTAGCACCCGCTGGCCATTCAGCAAACGGCTGGCGAACCCGTAGCGCTGCATATGCAGGTCGAGGGTTGCCTGGTCGGCCGCCAGACGCTCGTCCATCTTCAATGGGTAGATGCGTTCGAGGGTGTGCATGACGACCGTCCTTTCTCCGTGAGGATGGAAATATAAAGCATTCCGTCCTCACGGGTAGCAGCGCATTGTCGGCGTGTGTCAGCCGTAACGTTTCTTCGCTTCGATGGCCAGCCCGCTGCCAATGCTGCCGAAGGTATTGCCTTCCACGTGGCGCGCATTGGGCAGCAAAGCCGCCACGCTCTGGCGTAGCGCCGGCACGCCGCTGGAGCCGCCGGTGAAGAACACCGTATCGACCTGTTCCAGGCCCACGCCGGCATCAGCGAGCAGCGCCGTGACGCTGTCGCGAATGCGTTCGAGCAATGGCGCGATGCTGTCTTCGAACAAGGTTCGGGTCAGTTCGGCGACCAGGCCGGTCTCGATGCGCTGCAGGTCGATGGGGTGCTGCAGGTGTTCGGTCAGGGCGATCTTGCTCTCCTCCACCTGCATCGCCAGCCAGTGGCCGGCGCGTTGCTCGATCAGTTTGAACAGGCGGTCGATGCCGGTCGGGTCGACGATGTCGTAGCGCATGTTCTGCAGCGCCCGCTGTGACGCGGCGGCGTAGACCATGTTGATGGTGTGCCAGGTCGCCAGGTTGAGGTGCATGCTGGTGGGCATCGGCGCATCGCTCTTCATCCGGCTGCCGTAGCCGAACAGTGGCATCACGCCGGCCAGCGAGAGCTGCTTGTCGAAGTCGGTGCCGCCGATGTGCACGCCGCCGGTGGCGAGGATGTCGTCCTGGCGCTCGGCCTGCTGACGGCGCTCGGGAGCCAGGCGCACCAGGGAAAAGTCCGAGGTACCCCCGCCGATATCGACGATCAGCACCAGCTCTTCGCGCTCGATGGTCGACTCGTAGTCGAAGGCCGCGGCGATCGGCTCGTACTGGAAGGACACGTCCTTGAACCCGAGCTTCTGCGCCACGGCAACCAGGGTGTTCTCGGCTTCCTGGTCGGCCAGCGGGTCGTCATCCACGAAGAATACCGGGCGACCCAGCACCACGGCCTCGAATGGCCGTTCGGCCATCGCCTCGGCGCGTTTCTTCAGCTCGCCGATAAAGAAGCCGAGCAGGTCCTTGAATGGCAGGGCACTGCCCATGACCGCGGTTTCGCTCTTCAGCAGCTTGGAACCGAGGAGGCTCTTCAGCGAGCGCATCAGGCGGCCTTCGTAGCCTTCCAGGTATTCGTGCAGGGCCATGCGGCCATAGACCGGGCGGCGTTCTTCGAGGTTGAAGAACACCACGGAGGGCAGGGTGATCTTGCCGTCTTCCAGCGGGATCAGCGTTTCACCGCCCGGGCGTAGCCAGCCAACGGTGGAGTTGGAGGTGCCGAAGTCGATGCCGCAGGCACGGGCTGGTGTGGAAAGGGACATGACGCGCGGCTCCTGAAAAAACGGCCGCGCATTCTAGGCCAAATGAGGCGCCAGTGCTGCCGCTTCGTCAGGGCAGTGGAGGATTTTGTACTTCGCCACGGCGGATGCGCCATTGGCCCCACTCGAAGCCCAGCACCACGATCAGGGACAGAGCGAATGGCAGCAGCAGATAGAAGCCGCGGAACACGATCAGCGCCGCCAGCACGTCCGGTGCGGGGATCTCCGGCATTGCCGCCAGGAAGCTCACTTCCAGCACGCCCAGGCCACCAGGGGCGTGGGACAGCAGCGCCAGGGAGAAGGAAGCCAGGAATACCCCCAGCACCACCATATAGCCGGGGTTGTGTGCCTCGGGCAGGGCGAAGTAGATGATCGCTGCCGCGCAGGCCAGCTCCAGCGGGCCGGCCAGCAACTGGCGGCCAACGATGCGCAGGCGCGGGTACTCGACATGCAGTTTGCCAAACGTCCAGGGCTTGAACTGCAGCCAGGAGCCCAGCACGTAGAGACCGACCAGCAGCAGCAGGAAACCGCCGACAACCACCGAAACCAGCGGTGTTACATTCAGTACGCGGTGAATCAGCTCCGGTTGCAGCACCAGTACGCAGCCGCTGGCCAGCAAGGTGCCGAGCGCGAAGGTGAACGAGCAGAAGACGATCAGGATGCCGATTTCATGGGGCGTCAGGCCCTTGGTGCGATAGGCGCGGTAGCGTACCACCGCGCCGGAGAACACCGAGGCGCCAATGTTGTGGGCCAGGGCATAGGTAGTGAATGAGCACAGGGTGATGAAGCGCCAGGAGATCTTCTTGCCCAGGTGGGCAACGGCGATGCGGTCGTACCAGGCCAATGCCGAATAAGCGCCCAGGGTGGCGATAGCGGCGAGAATCCAGTTGAGGTGCGGAATGGCCTTGAGGCTACCGGCGATTTCATCGAGGGAAATATTGCGCACTTCGCGGTAGAGCAGGAAGCAGGACGCGACCACGGCGCACAACCCGATCAGCGTCCAGATCAGGTCACTGCGTTTCATCGTGGGCTTGGTACCTTGCAACGGCGATCCCCTGTTTACGTCTTTACGGACAGTCGACTCTGCATTCGATGAGCTGTAGCACCCATTGTTCAGACCCTTTCCCAGGGTATGTCCCGGCGGGATGTGGGTGTACAGGGTGCGCAGTATCCCGGAGGCGGGCCGGTTGCTCAACTGGCACGGTTTCGCAGCCCGTTACCGAGTGTGTCTTTTTACCGGCCCAGACCCAGCGTGGCCGCGGCCAGCACGGTATAGCGCAGGGTTTTCGCCAGGGTGACGATAAGCATGAAGCGCCACAGCGGCTCGCGCATGATGCCGGCGACCAGGGTCAGTGGATCGCCGATCACCGGCAGCCAGCTCAGCAACAGTGACCAGCGCCCGTAACGCCCGTACCAGTGCTGTGCCTGTAACAGGCGCCGATCACTGACCGGAAACCAGCGCCTGTCGCGAAACCGCTCCAGATAACGCCCCAGCCACCAGTTGACCAGCGAGCCCAGCACGTTGCCCAGGCTGGCAACCAGAACCAGCACGCCAGCCGGCTGAACGCCGCCGAGCAACAGCGCCACGAGTAGCGCTTCGGATTGCAGTGGCAGTAGGGTCGCCGCGCCGAAAGCTGCGGTGAACAGCCCCAGGTAGGCGTAGATATCCGGCAAGGCGCTGGGCTGTCAGGACTTCTTGTCGGCTTCGGCGTTGGCCATAATCTCTTCCAGCTTGAGGCCGGTGAGGTCATGAATGGTGCGCCACAGGTAGTAGAAAATGGCCATCAGCATGATCATCGACGGAATGGCGATCATCGGGTAGCTGAGCAGAGTCATGCGGCCCAGTTCATCGTTGAAGGCTTCGCTGCCGGCCGGGCTGGTGACGATCCACTTGGCCAGCACGTAGTTCATCGCCGAGGAGAAGAAGAAGGTGCCGCTGAGCAGGTAGGTGGCGCGCAGCAGGCGTGCTTCGAAGCGCTGAGTGTGGCCGCCCTGTTCCAGGCGCTCGTGGATCTTGTCGACGTTGAGCACCGTCTTGTTGAACAGCAATGTGCGGATCAACGGATAGCGGGTGCGCGTCGATACCAGCACGGCGATGCCGATCAGCCCGGGAATCGCCGCTTCCTTGATGGCCAGCCACTGGTTGTCCAGGTGCAGCAGGCCGATGCCGCCGGTGAGGATCACGCTGACCAGGCCGAGCAGGGCCACGAAGTTGAATTTGCGGTACTTGAGCAGCTCGAACGCGCCCCAGCCCAGGGGGAATGCCAAGGCCAGCACCAGTGCGCCATCCGGGCCCAGGCGTGTGTCGCCGCTGAGCTTCATGAGAATCAGCGACGGGATCACGATGCTGATCAGCAGGTCGATGAACGGGCGGGGTTTGTGCGGCGCGGCAGGTGCTTGCGTGGTGTCGGTCATGTCGATACGCGTTGAGGGGCGAGCGCCGATGATCGCCTGCCTGAGGCGCTGGCGCCAGCCCGATTGTCGGTGCATTCACCACAAAGTCCTTCGGCGCCTGGATGCGGCGGTTGGCCGGCCGACGATGCTTCGGCGCCGTTGCTTGCTGAATTTGGCCGGTCACTGGGTTAAAATTGCCAGCTTGAGCTGCAAGGTGAGTGTCGCCGGCCCGCCAGTGCCGATCCGCCGCCCGGCAGTCGATTTTGTTCAAGCGTTCTTGGGGATGGCCAGATGGGCCCGCTGCGTTGCTATGGGGTGCTGTTTCTCGCGTTGCTGCTGTGTGCACGCGCGGACGCCGAGCTGCGCATCCTCACCGAGCCGGGCCCGCCCACCGCATTCATGGAAGACGGCGAACTGCGCGGTTTTGGCGTAGATGTGGTGCGCGAGCTTATCGAGCGAACCGGTGCCAACGCGCAGATCGAGATAATGCCCTGGACCCGCGCCTACACCCTGGCACAGCGCGGTCCTAACGTGGCCCTGTTCGCCATGGTGCGTACACCAGAACGTGAACAGCGCTTTCAATGGGTCGGCCCGATCCTGCACGGCAAGGTGCGCTTCTATTCGCTGAAATCCAGCGGCATGCAGGTCGACAGCCTCGATGATGTGGCCGCCAGCGGCCCTCTGGCAGTGCCCAAGCAGTGGTACAGCTACGAGGCGCTGCAGGCCAAGGGGTTGCAGAACCTGTATGGCGTGCCGACGCCGCAGACCATGGTCACGCTGTTCGCCCATGGCCGCGGCAACCTGATCCTGCTCGAGGACATCCTGCTGCGCGACATGCTCGCCCCTGCAGGGCTGGAGCCGGCGGACGTGCAGCCGCAGATGGTGTTCATGGAGTCGTCTTATTACATCGCGTTTTCCCGCGATACCGACCCCGCCGTCGTTGCCACCTGGCAGAAGGAACTGGCGGAAATGCGCCGAGATGGCAGCTTTTCGGCGATTTTCCGCCAGTGGCTGCCCGATGTAGAGCCGCCCGCCGCCCCGCGCTGAGTTGGCGGGGAATTTGCTGCGCAAGCTGAATCCGCGCGCTGCGCCTGGCCGCTCGCGCAACTGCTGGGGTCAGGCCCATCGGTCGCAACACGCCACAAGAATTCGCTCCAGACGGCCGGGACAAGGCTGTCGAGCACCCGATTCATCCGACATTTTGGACCATGCCTATGACCAACATGCAACGTGCTTCCCACCATGAATTGCGGCGCGCCTTCCGCACCCTGCTGGCTTCGAGTTCCTGCTTCCACACCGCGTCGGTCTTCGACCCGATGTCCGCGCGCATCGCCGGCGACCTTGGCTTCGAAGTCGGTATCCTCGGCGGTTCCGTGGCGTCGCTGCAGGTGCTGGCGGCACCCGATTTCGCCCTGATCACCCTGAGCGAGTTCGTCGAGCAGGCCACCCGTATCCATCGTGTTTCCCGCCTGCCGGTAATCGCCGATGCCGACCACGGCTACGGCAACGCCCTGAACGTGATGCGCACCGTGGTCGAACTGGAACGTGCCGGCATTTCCGCACTGACCATCGAAGACACCCTGCTGCCTGCCCAGTTCAACCGCAAGTCGACCGACCTGATCAGCATTGCCGAAGGCGTCGGCAAGGTACGCGCAGCGCTGGAAGCACGGGTCGACCCGGACCTGGCAATCATCGCCCGCACCAACGCCGGCGTGCTCAGCGTCGATGAGGTGATCAAACGCACCGTGGCCTACCAGAAGGCCGGTGCCGATGCCATCTGCATGGTCGGTGTCGAGGACTTCGAGCATCTGGAAAAGATCGCCGAGCACCTCAGCGTGCCGCTGATGCTGGTGACCTACGGCAACCCCAAGCTGCGCGACAACGAGCGCCTCGCCAAGCTCGGTGTTCGCATCGTGGTCAACGGTCATGCCGCCTATTTCGCCGCCATCAAGGCCACCTACGATTGCCTGCGCGAGCAGCGTAATGCGGTTGGCAGTGACCTCAGTGCCTCCGAGCTGGCGCACAAGTACACCCAGCCCGAGGACTACGTGGCCTGGGCCGACGAGTTCATGAACGTCAAGGAATAACCCCGCTTCACCCGCCACGCCGGACAGCGGCCGCGCAACGCGAGCCGATTCGTCCGCCGTCGGCTGCCGCTTGCCAAGCCCCTGTGCACGCTCCTATCTTCCGGTAGGCATGATTTTTTCGGGAGAGCGATATGGCCACCGGTTGGGCGCAAGACGGCGCCGTGCAGGAACAGATCGACAGCACCATCGAAGACGCCGTGCAGCGCGCGCGCAGTCAGATGCCCAAAGGCGAAAGCCTGACCCATTGCGAAGAATGCGATGCGCCGATTCCCGAAGCGCGGCGCCAGGCCGTTCCCGGCGTGCATCTGTGCGTGAACTGCCAGGCGCAGGCCGACCGGGAGCAGGCCAAGGCCGGCGGCTTCAACCGGCGTGGCAGCAAGGACAGCCAGCTGCGCTAGTTGGGGCGTGACAGGGTCTTGTAGTAGATCGCGTTGGCGCGGTACTGACCGTCCGGCCCGCAGGCGTAGTCCGGCAGGCCGCCGATACAGGTGTAGCCGAGGGTACGGTAGAGGTTTTCGGCATCACTGCCGGCCTCGGTATCCAGATAGAGCAGGCCGCGTTGCAATCGCTCGGCGTGGGCTTCCAGCTGCTGCATCAGCAGGCGGGCGATGCCACGGCGGCGGGCACTGCTCAGCACCAGCAGCTTCTGCACTTCGCCGCGATTCAAGCCATTGGGTTTCAGGCACAGGCTGAGCTGCACCGAACCCAGTACGTTTCCATCCTCTTCAGCGACCCAGATGGCCAACGCACCGCTGGCCAGCAGCCGATTTACCTCGTCGAAGTAAGCACTCGCCCGTTGCGCGTCGATATCGGCCATGAAACCCACGGATGCACCGTTGGCCACGGCGTCGATCAGCAGGGCGATCAAGCCCTGGCGACAGGCCTCGAAGTCAGTCGCGTCGAGCTGACGGATCTGCAGGGTCATGGCGCGCTCCGCTGTGGCGTGAGGATCAGTTGCATAAAGGTCAGGTCCAGCCAGCGCCCGAACTTGCAGCCGACCTGAGGCATCTGCCCGGTGATGGTGAAGCCCAGGCGCTCGTGCAGGCGCACCGAGGCGGCGTTGCCGCTCTCGATGGCGGCGATCATCACATGCTTGCCCACCTCCTGCGCGCGCTCGATCAGCGCCTGCATCAGCAGCGGGCCGAGGCCCTGACCGCGGGTGTCGTGGCGCACGTACACGGAGTGCTCGACGGTATTGCAGAAGCCCTCGAACGGCCGCCAGTCACCGAAAGAGGAGTAGCCCAGCACCTGCTGCGCCTCGTCGACCGCCACCAGGATCGGGTAGCCCTGGGCGGCGCGCGCGTCGAACCAGGCCTGGCGGTTGGCCAGATCCACGGGGCGCTCGTTCCAGATCGCCGTGGTATTGAGCACGGCATCGTTGTAGATGGCGAGCAGGGCGGGCAGGTCATCGGTGGTGGCGTCGCGGATAACGGCAGGCATGGTGCGCCTCTTGTCGGATGGGGCCAGCAGGCCGGCCCCGGGTCGGATCACTTGTCGCGGTCGACAGCGAACGGGCCCCAGGCCTGACGGCTGGGCATGATTTCCAGGCGGTTGATGTTGATATGGGCGGGCAGGGTGGCGACGTAGAAAATCTGCTCGGCAATATCTTCCGCGCTCAACGGCGTGGTGGTGCTGTACAGCGCATCGGAGGCAGCCTGGTTGCCCTTGGTGCGGACCAAGGTGAACTCGGTCTCGGCCATGCCAGGGGCGATGTCGGTGACGCGCACGCCGGTGGACACCAGGTCGCAGCGCAGGTTGAAGCTGAACTGTTTGACGAACGCCTTGCTGGCGCCATACACGTGGCCACCCGGATACGGCCATTCACCGGCCACCGAACCGATGTTGATGATGCTGGCGCCCTTGCCGGTTTCCAGCAGCTTGGGCAGCACGGCGTGGGTGACGTTGACCAGGCCGGTGATGTTGGTGTCGATCATGGTGTGCCAATCCTGCAAGGCCACCTTCTGCGCGGCTTCCGGCGCCAGGGCCAGGCCGGCGTTGTTGACCAGCGCGTGGATCTGGTCGAACGGCGCCGGCAGGCTGTCGACCAGGGCTTGCACGGCAGTGGCGTCACGCACATCGAGGGTGGCGATATGCACAGGCACCTTGCTCTCCAGTTCGGCCTTGAGTTCTTCCAGGCGCTCCTGGCGGCGGCCGCTGAGCACCAGGCCCCAACCTGCTTCGGCGAAACGGCGAGCGGTGGCGCGGCCAAAGCCGGAGGTGGCGCCGGTGATGAAAACTACCTGGGTCATGTTCTGCCTCTAGTCTGTCGTCAGTAAGAATCGCTGAGCCGTTATGCGAAGCGGCTGCTGTCGACTGCCGGGGCGGGCTCGTCGACGCGGATCATCGCCACCTGGACGCCTGCAGGTTGGCCCGCAGGTGAGGGCTGAGCGGTGGCGGACGGCAAGAATAACCGCGTAAGCGATTACCGCGTAGATACAGCTGCGCTCTTTTGCCGCTCAGATCGCCACCAACCCACGTACACCATCGGCTTCCATGGTTTCGCCACGGCCCTGCTGGACGATTTCGCCGCGGCTCATCACCAGGTACTGGTCGGCCAGCTCGGCGGCGAAGTCATAGAACTGCTCGACCAGCAGGATGGCCATGTCGCCACGGGCGGCGAGCTTCCTGATCACCGCGCCGATTTCCTTGATCACCGAAGGCTGGATGCCTTCGGTGGGCTCGTCGAGGATCAGCAGGCGCGGCTGGCTGGCCAGGGCGCGGCCGATGGCCAGTTGCTGCTGCTGGCCGCCGGACAGGTCGCCACCGCGTCGCTGTTTCATTTCCAGCAGCACCGGGAACAACTCGTAAATGAACGGCGGGACTTCCTTGGCCTGGCTGCCGGGAAAGCGCGACAGACCCATCAGCAGGTTCTCTTCCACCGTCAGGCGGCCGAAGATTTCCCGGCCCTGGGGCACATAGGCGATACCGGCGTGCACCCGCTGATGAGGTTTGCAGCCGGTGATGGTCTTGCCCTCCCACTGCACGCTGCCTTCCCTGGCCGGCAGCAGGCCCATCAGGCATTTGAGCAGGGTGGTCTTGCCCACGCCGTTGCGGCCGAGCAGGCAGGTGACTTCGCCGACCCTCGCGTCGAACGACAGGCCGCGCAGGATATGGCTGCCGCCGTAGTACTGATGAAGCTGTTGGACTTGCAGCATGGTGTACCTCTCGTGCCCACGCGCTGCGTGAGCACCATCGATGTTGAAAGCTCTGGGCTAATCGGATCGCCGCCCGGCCCCTCCCACGAATTCCTAGCGGCCGAGGTAAACCTCGATCACCTTTTCATTGGCCTGCACGGCGTCGAGCGAACCTTCGGCCAGCACGCGGCCCTGGTGCAGCACGGTGACGTGGTCGGCGATGCTGCCGACGAAGCCCATGTCGTGCTCGACCACCATCAGCGAGTGTTTGCGCGCCAGAGACTTGAACAGCTCGGCGGTGAATTCGGTTTCCGCGTCGGTCATGCCCGCCACCGGCTCGTCGAGCAGTAGCAGTTGCGGGTCCTGCACCAGCAGCATGCCGATCTCCAGGAACTGCTTCTGGCCGTGGGACAACAGGCCCGCCGGGCGCTGCCGTGAGGCATCGAGGTGGATGGTGGCCAGCACCTCGTCGATGCGGTCGCGTTGCTCGCCGCTGAGCCTGGCGCGCAGGCTGGCCCATACCGATTTGTCGGTCTTCTGCGCCAGTTCGAGGTTTTCGAACACGCTCAGCGCCTCGAACACCGTCGGCTTCTGGAACTTGCGGCCGATGCCGGCCTGGGCGATCTCGACCTCGCCGATCTGGGTCAGGTCGAAGGTTTCACCGAAAAACGCTACGCCGCTATTGGGCCGGGTCTTGCCGGTGATCACGTCCATCAGGGTGGTCTTGCCGGCGCCATTGGGGCCGATGATGCAGCGCAGCTCGCCGACGCCGATGTACAGGGTCAGGTCGGTGAGTGCCTTGAAGCCGTCGAAACTGACGTTGATGTCCTCCAGGGTCAGGATGGTGCCATGACGCGTGTTCAGGCCACTGCCTGCACTTTGGCCCAGACCGATGGCGTCACGGGCGCTGCCCGCTGCATCTGGAATCGGTTCGATGAGCATTTCGGGAATCGGTGCGCTTCTCATGACTTGTCCCCTCGTTTGAGCAGGCCGATGACGCCCTTGGGCAGGAACAGGGTGACCACGATGAACAGCGCGCCGAGGGCGAACAGCCAGTACTCGGGAAAGGCCACGGTGAACCAGCTCTTCATGCCGTTGACCAGGCCGGCGCCGAGCAGCGGGCCGATCAACGTGCCGCGCCCGCCGAGGGCCACCCACACGGCGGCTTCGATGGACTGCGTCGGGGCCATTTCACTGGGGTTGATGATGCCCACCTGGGGCACGTACAGCGCACCGGCCAGGCCACAGAGCACGGCGGACAGCACCCAGATGAACAGCTTGTAGCCGCGCGGATCGTAGCCGCAGAACATCAGGCGGTTCTCGGCGTCGCGCAGGGCGGTCAGCACCCGGCCGAACTTGCTGCGCGCCAGGCGCCAGCCCAAGTACAGGCTGCCGACCAACAGCAGCACGGTGAGCGCGAACAGTGTGGCGCGGGTGCCTGCCGCGGTGATCTCGAAGCCGAGGATGCTGCGAAAGTTGGTGAAGCCGTTGTTGCCGCCGAAACCGGTCTCGTTGCGAAAGAACAGCAGCATGCCGGCGAAGGTCAGCGCCTGGGTCATGATCGAGAAATACACGCCCTTGATTCGCGAGCGAAAGGCGAAGAAGCCGAACACCAGCGCCAGCAGGCCGGGTGCCAGCACCACCAAACACAGGGCCCAGAGGAAGTTGTCGGTGCCGTACCAGTACCAGGGCAGCTCGCTCCAGGCGA
The DNA here is from genome assembly GCF_003253735.1 of Pseudomonas sp. URMO17WK12:I2. Taxonomy (GTDB): domain Bacteria; phylum Pseudomonadota; class Gammaproteobacteria; order Pseudomonadales; family Pseudomonadaceae; genus Aquipseudomonas. The sequence continues at coordinate 174,203 of NZ_QKYW01000010.1, forward strand.
GAAAGCTCATGAACGCCGGCAGGCCATCGCCGGCGGCTTCACGCATCAGGTACATGCCCATGGCGTAGCCGCCCAGGGCGAAGAACAGGCCGTGGCCGAGGGACAACAGGCCGGCATAGCCCCAGACCAGATCCAGCGCCAGGGCGACGACGCAGTAGCAGAGGATCTTGCCGACCAGGGTCAGTGTGTAGGCCGAGACGTGCAGGGCATGGTCACCGGGCAGCAGATGCAGCAGCGGCATGGCGGCCAGTACGGCGAGCACCAGCAGGCCGATGGCCAGCGACAGCTGTGGGCCGAGCCTGTGGCTGGCGCGGGCCAGCAGAGTTTGGTTGGCGGCGTTCATTTTTCTATCCCCCATGAACCGATCTGTGGGAGCGCGCCATGGGCGCGAACGAGGGCGGTGATGCAATCGCGGGCATGGCCCGCTCCCACAGGGA
>NZ_QKYW01000010.1:175079-190239 GCF_003253735.1 Pseudomonas sp. URMO17WK12:I2
GACTTGTGGGAGCGCGCCATGGGCGCGAACGAAGGCGGTGCTGCAATCGCGGGCATGGCCCGCTCCCACAGGGAACGCCGATTTATTCAGATGCGCGCTGCTGATTTGTGGGAGCGCGCCATGGGCGCGACAGACCGTGGTGATGCATTCGCTGGCATGGCCAGCTCCCACAGCGTCGAGGTTAAGCGTGCGGTTCAATCGATCACCCTCCCTTTCAAGGCGAACAGGCCCTGCGGACGTTTCTGAATGAACAGAATGATCAGCGCGAGGATGAGGATCTTGCCGAGTACGGCGCCGATTTGCGGCTCGAGGATCTTGTTGGCGATACCCAGGCCGAAGGCCGCCATCACGCTGCCGGCCAGTTGGCCGACGCCGCCAAGCACCACCACCAGGAACGAATCGATGATGTAGCTCTGGCCGAGGTCCGGGCCGACGTTACCGATCTGGCTCAGCGCCACGCCGCCGAGGCCGGCTATCCCTGAGCCGAGGCCGAAGGCCAGCATGTCCACGCGACCGGTTGGCACGCCACAGCAGGCGGCCATGTTGCGGTTCTGCGTCACGGCCCTGACGTTGAGGCCCAGGCGGGTCTTGTTGAGCAGCAGCCAGGTGAGCACCACCACCGCCAGGGCGAAGCCGATGATCACGATGCGGTTGTACGGCAGCACCAGGTTGGGCAGCACCTGAATGCCGCCGGACAGCCAGTAGGGGTTGGCCACTTCGACGTTCTGCGCGCCGAACAGCACGCGCACCAGCTGGATCAGGATCAGGCTGATGCCCCAGGTGGCGAGCAGGGTTTCCAGCGGGCGGCCATAGAGGTGGCGAATCACCGTGCGCTCCAGGGCCATGCCGATCACCGCGGTCACGCCGAAGGCCACCGGCAGGGCGACCAGCGGATACAGCGCCAGGGCCTCGGGGGCAAAGCGCTGGAAGAGAATCTGCACCATGTAGGTGGAGTAGGCGCCGAGCATCAGCATCTCGCCATGGGCCATGTTGATCACCCCGAGCAGGCCGAAGGTAATCGCCAGACCGAGAGCGGCGAGCAGCAGGATCGAGCCCAGGCTCATGCCACTGAACGCCTGGCCGAGCAGCTCGCCGATCAGCAGCTTGCGCTTGACCTGGGCGAGGCTGGTTTCGGCGGCGGTGCGCACGCCGGCATCACTTTCCACACCGGGCTGCAGGAGGTTTTCCAGGCGGGTGCGGGCCAGCGGCTCACCGGTCTCGCCAAGCAGACGCACCGCCGCCAGGCGTACCGCCGGGTTGGCGTCGACCAGTTGCAGGTTGGCCAGGGCAAGGGTCAGGGCGTCGCGTATGGCGTCGTCGTCTTCCTTGGCCTGCGCCTGGGCGAGCAGCGGCAGTTGCGCCGGCTGGGCGCTCTTCTGCAATTGCCGGGCGGCGCTCAGGCGTACGGCTGCATCATTGGCGAGCAACTGGTGGCTGGCCTGGGCGTTGGCGATCAGCCCGCGCAGGCGATTGTTCAGGCGCAGTTTGCGCGGGCTGCCTTGCGGCTCGGCATCGCCGTCGGCGGCGCGGTAGCCATTATCGGTTTCGATAAAGGCGCGCTTGTCGCTGTCGGCGGCCACGAGGCCCTGCTGCAGCGCAGCGAGTAGCGGCTGGCGCTCCAGGGTGGGCATGGCGGCCCAGCTCTCCAGCAGTTTGGCTTGCTGCGCCGGGCTGGCGGCGACGAAATCGTCGGCTTCGTTTGCCTGGGCGGCAAACGGCAGCAGGAGCAGCAGGCTCAAGAGAATTCGGGCAAAGGCATAAGGCATTGGCATGTCCTTGGTATCCCGTTGCTGACGGGAGCGGCGGGAGCCGGAGGACATCTGTCCTCCGGCGCCTGCGCTGCGGCTCGGCTCAGTTCGATTTCACCGGGGTGTCGGCTTTCTTGTCGTTGCCTTCGATGTACGGGCTCCACGGCTGGGCGCGGATCGGCCCTTCGGTTTCCCAGACCACCGAGAACTGACCGTCGTCCTGGACTTCGCCGATCATCACCGGCTTGTGCAGGTGGTGGTTCTTCTCGTCCATTTTCAGGGTGAAGCCGCTTGGTGCCGCGAACTCCTGGCCGGCCATGGCGGCGCGCACCTTGTCGACGTCGGTGGTACCGGCCTTCTCGACCGCCTGGGCCCACATGTGGATGCCCACATAGGTGGCTTCCATGGGGTCGTTGGTCACCACGGTGTCGGCGTTCGGCAGTTTCTTGGCCTTGGCATAGGCCTTCCAGTCGGCGACGAACTTCTCGTTGACCGGGTTCTCCACGGACTGGAAGTAGTTCCAGGCGGCCAGGTGACCGACCAGCGGCTTGGTGTCGATGCCGCGCAGCTCTTCCTCGCCGACCGAGAAGGCCACCACCGGTACGTCGGTGGCTTCGATGCCCTGGTTGGCCAGTTCCTTGTAGAACGGCACGTTGGAGTCGCCGTTGACGGTGGACACCACCGCGGTCTTGCCGCCGGCGGAGAACTTCTTGATGTTGGCGACGATGGTCTGATAATCGCTGTGGCCGAACGGCGTGTAGACCTCTTCGATGTCCTTGTCCTGCACGCCCTTGCTGTGCAGGAAGGCGCGCAGGATCTTGTTGGTGGTGCGCGGGTAGACGTAGTCGGTGCCGAGCAGGAAGAAGCGCTTGGCGCCGCCGCCGTCTTCGCTGAGCAGGTATTCCACCGCCGGGATCGCCTGCTGGTTCGGCGCGGCGCCGGTGTAGAACACGTTCGGCGACATTTCCTCGCCCTCGTACTGCACGGGGTAGAACAGCAGGCCGTTGAGTTCCTCGTAGACCGGCAGCACCGATTTACGCGACACGCTGGTCCAGCAGCCGAAGGTCACCGCGACCTTGTCCTGGGTCAGCAACTGACGGCCACGTTCGGCGAACAGCGGCCAGTTCGACGCCGGGTCGACCACCACCGGCTCGAGCTGCTTGCCGAGCACGCCGCCCTTGGCGTTGATCTCGTCGATGGTCATCAGCGCCATGTCTTTCAGGGAGGTTTCCGAGATGGCCATGGTGCCGGACAGCGAGTGCAGGATGCCGACCTTGATGGTCTCGGCGGCCTGCACCGTCCAGGTCAGGCCCATGGCGACGATGGAAGCGGACAGGGTGAAGGCCTTGATCAGGCTGCGACGTTGCATAGTTCGATCTCCATTAACAAACGAGTTATGTGTTGTTGGCAGTGGATCAAGGGGCATCACGTCAGCCCTGTGCCCGCACGGCGCGCTCGCGAGCGCTGTGCAGCATGTGCAGGGTGATCTTGCGCACTTCCGCCTTGCTGACCTCTATGTGGGCCTTGAGCAACAGCTGTGCCTCTTCGCAGCGGCGCGACAGGATCGCGCCGAGAATCCGTGCGTGTTCGTCGTAGGTGGCTTGCACCCGCGGTGCCTGGGTGAAATCCAGACGGCGGATGATGCGGATCTTTTCGCTGACCTCGCCGTGCAGGCGGGCCATCTCGCGGTTGCCGGTGGCTTCCACCAGTTGGCAGTGGAAGCGCTCGTCGAGGCGTGACACTTCGCGGCCGTCGGCCAGGCGCTGTTCGGGCGCCACCATCCAGATGCGTTTCAGCTCATCCAGCAGGGCAGGCGTTTCGCCCGCCTCGCGGTCGCACAGGCGCTTGACCGCCGCCTGCTCAAGGACGATGCGCACGTCGTAGAGCTCCTCGAAGTGGGCGAAGTCGAACGGCTTGACCTGCCAGCCGCTGCGGAAATACACCTCCAGGTAACCCTCGCGCTCCAGGCGATAGAGGGCCTGGCGCACCGGCGTACGGCTGGCCGCCATGCGCTCGGCGACTTCGCCTTCGCTGAAGCGGTCACCGGGCAGCAGGCGGAACTCGAAGATGTCGTCCTTGAGCTGGCCGTAGATGCGCTCGGCGAGGTTCTCCGGGCGCTCCTTGCCGCGCCTGATCGGATCGACCAGTTGCATCTCAGGCGGCCTCGCCGGGTTCGAGCACCAGCAGCGCGTTACCCGGGGTGACCGCCTTGCCCGGCTGGCAACGCACGGCCTTGACCGTGCCGGCCAGGGGCGCGAGCACGGCCAGCTCCATTTTCATCGCCTCGACCACCAGCAGCGTGGCACCGGCCTCGACGTACTGGCCGGGCTCGACCAGTACCTTCCAGACGCTGCCGCACATGTCCGCGCTGACCAGATGACCATCGATTGCTTCGTCGTCCTCCAGGCTGGCAGCTGGCGCGGCGTGGCTATCGGCATCGTCGTCGCGCCACAGCTGCACTTCGGCATCGAAGGCCTGTTTCTGCTGGCGCTGGAAGTCGCTGATGCTCGCCGCGTTGTTGGCCAGGAAGCCCTGGTACTCGGCGAAATCGAAGGTGCTCTGCTCGATCTTTATCTGCGCGCGGCCTTCACGGAACGCCTCGCGGAAGTCGTCCAGCTCGGCCTCGCTGACCGGGTAGAAACGCACCTGGTCGAAGAAGTGCAGCAGCCACGGCTGGCCGTCTGCGAACTGGGCGTTCTTCACGAACTTGTTCCAGATCGGCAGGGTGCGGCCGACCAGCTGGTAACCGCCGGGCGAGTCCATGCCATAGATGCACATGTACATGCCACCGATGCCCACGGTACCTTCGGCGGTGTAGGTGCGCGCCGGGTTGTACTTGGAGCTGAGCAGGCGGTGGCGCGGGTCGAGCGGCACGGCGCAGGGGGCGTCGAGGTAGACATCGCCGAGGCCGAGAATCAGGTAGCTGGCGTCGAACAGGATGTCGCGTACTTCCTCGCGGCTGGCCAGGCCATTGGCGCGCTGGATGAAGTCGACGTTGTTCGGCAGCCACGGCGCCTGGCTGCGCACCGTCTCGCTGTAGCGGCTGACGGCGGCCAGGGTGGCGCTGTCCTCGAAGGCCATCGGCAGGTGGACGATACGGGTCGGCACCTTGAGGTTTGCCACGTCACCGAGGCCCGCTTCCAGGCGCAGCAGGTGGTCGAGGAGCGCCTGCTGGTGCAGCACGCGGCTGTCATAGCGCAGCTGCAGAGAACGCACGCCGGGCGCCAGTTCTTCCAGGCCGGCGAGCGGCTGGGCCTTGAGCGCTTCCATCAACAGGTGCACGCGCAGGCGCAGCGCCAGGTCGAGCACGTTGTCGCCGTATTCGAGCAGGATGTAGGCATCGCCCGCCTGCCGGTACACGGCGCGCGGGCGGCTGCCGTCGGCCGGCAGTTCGGCGAGGATGGTGGCCGATACGGTATCGCCCGGCTGCAGACTCGGCGCCGGTAGTTGCGCGGCGCTGATCGCGCTCAGGCTCTGCAGGCTGGCCAGTTGCGCCTGCTCCAGCGCCTGGGCCTGTTCGAAGCTGATCGGGTGAAAGCGCAGGGTGTCACCCGGCTTGACCTGGCCGACCTTCCACAGCTCGGCCTTGGCGATGGTCACCGGGCAGACGAAACCGCCGAGGCTGGGGCCGTCCTTGGTGAGGATCACCGGGAAGTCGCCAGTGAAGTTGATGGCGCCGATGGCGTACTCGCAATCATGCACGTTGGACGGATGCAGGCCGGCCTCGCCGCCGTCGGCGCGGGTCCAGCTCGGCTTCGGCCCGGACAGGCGCACGCCCAGGCGGTTGGAGTTGTAGTGCACCTGCCAGTCGGCGGCGAAGAACTGTTCGATGGCCTCCGGGGTGAAAAAGTCCGGCGCGCCATGGGGCCCGTAGAGCACGCCGATGTTCCAGGTGGTGCCGTAGGCGGGAACCAGGCTGGCATCCAGCGCTTGCGGCTCGCTGACCGGCGCCGGTGTGGTGCAGGCCGGCAACCCCGGTTGGGAGATGGCCAGCATGTCGGCGGCGCGCAGGGTGCGGCCGGCATGGCCGCCGAACTGGCCGAGGGCGAAGGTCGAACGGCTGCCCAGGTACACCGGCACGTCGAAGCCACCGCGCACCGCCAGGTAGGTGCGGCAGCCGCTCTGTGCGCGGCCGAGCTTGAGCACCTGGCCGGTCTTGATGACGATCGGCGCCCAGTAGGGCACCGTTTCGCCATCCAGTTCGGCGGGGCAGTCGGCACCCGCCAGGGCGACCAGCGCATCGCTGTGAAAGCGCAGGCTCGGGCCCTGCAGGGTGAATTCCAATCCGGCGGCGCTCTCGTGGTTGCCGACGATGCGGTTGGCCAGGCGGAAGGCGTAGTCGTCCATCGGCCCGGACGGCGGCACGCCGATGTCCCAGTAGCCGAGGCGGCCCGGGAAGTCCTGCACGCTGCTGTAGGTGCCGGGCTCCAGTACTTCGACTACCTGGGCCGCGTAGCTGAAGGTGTCGAGCAGGCGCGTCCAGATCTGCGCACTGTGGAAGCGCGGTTCGGCCACCACCTGGCGCAGGTAGTCGAGGTTGCTGGCGATGCCGTGCAGGCGGGTTTCGCCCAGGGCTTTGTGCAACTTGGCGATAGCCTCATCGCGGCTTGGCGCGTGGACGATCAGCTTGGCGATCATCGGGTCATAGAACGCGGAGACCTCGCTGCCGGTGCTTACCCAGCCATCGACACGCACGTCATCCGGGAAATGCACGTCGGTGAGCACGCCCGGGCTGGGCTGGAAGTTCTTCAGCGGGTCTTCGGCATAGATGCGCACTTCGATGGCGGCGCCTTGCGGGGCGCGGCTCAGGGCGGCCCAATCCAGCTCGTCGCCGGCGGCCACGCGCAGCATGCATTCGATCAGATCGAGGCCGGTGACCATCTCGGTGACCGGGTGCTCGACCTGCAGGCGGGTGTTCACTTCGAGAAAGTAGAAATCGTCGCGGGCGGCGTCGTAGATGAACTCCACGGTGCCGGCGCTGCGGTAGCTCACCGATTCGCCGAGCTGGATGGCCGCCGCGTGCAGGCGCTCACGGGTAGCTTGTGGCAGGTTCGGCGCCGGGGTTTCCTCGACCACTTTCTGGTTGCGCCGCTGCAGCGAACAGTCGCGCTCGCCGAGGGCGGCCACGCGGCCTTTGCCATCACCGAAGATCTGCACTTCGACGTGTCGCGCCTGGTCGACGAAACGCTCGATGAAAACGCCAGCGTCACTGAAGAACTGCTCGCCCATGCGTTTCACGCCGTCATAGGCGCTGGCCAGGGCCACGGCATCGGCGCAGCGGGTCAGGCCGATACCGCCGCCACCGGCGGTGGTCTTGAGCATGATCGGGTAGCCTATCCCTTCGGCGGCAGCCAGGGCTTCGTCGAGGCTGTGCAGCAGGCCGGTGCCGGGCGCCATCGGCACCTGGGCCTCGGCGGCCAGTTCACGGGCGCGGTGCTTGAGGCCGAATTCGCGGATCTGCTCGGGCGTCGGGCCGACGAAGGCGATGCCGGCGCTCTCGCACGCCTCGGCGAACTCGGCGCTCTCCGACAGGAAACCGTAACCGGGATAGATCGCCTGGGCGCCGGTTTCTCGGGCGGCGGCGAGAATCTTGTCGATGCGCAGGTAGCTGTCGGCGGCCTTGTTGCCGCCCAGGGCCACGGCCACATCGGCATCACGCACGTGCTGGGCATTGCCGTCGGCATCGGAATACACCGCTACGCTCTTCACCCCCAGGCGCTTGAGGGTGCGAATAGCGCGGACGGCTATCTCGCCACGGTTGGCGATCAGGACTGTTTCAAACATGGCGGTTCTCCGTGGCGAGATCGCCGTGACGGGCTGCGCCCGTCCGGCACTTTGACTTCGTCGCTGCGCTGCTGCGCAGCTGGTCCCCGCGGTTGGCGATCAGTACGGTATGGAACATCGGATTCTCCCGGCAGGTTCGGCAGCAGGTCGTTGGTCGTGCCCTCTCTCGAGGAGGGCTTCGCTCATTTTTTCGTGCTGGCGATAAAGGCGCGCCAACCGCCGAAGCTGGTGATGTCGCGGGCATCACCGAGCGCCCAGGGCTCGCAGATGAAACCCTTCACGCTGCGCCCGTCGGCCAGGGGCAGGTTGCCGATGCCCAGCGGCGCGGGAATCTCGGCGACGAATTCGCCGAAGCGCGCCAGGGGGATGTCCCACAGCTCGACGATGACCGAGGTACCGTCGCTGCTGCGCGCCAGGCCTGGTTTCGGCGGCACGGTGCCGGCCAGGGCATAGAGGCGGTAGTCGGGCGACGTCAGGGTCTGCTCGACCAGCACCGCGTCGCGGGTGGTCAGCTGGAAGTTCAGCGGCATGCCGGTCAGGTGCGCGCCGACCACCGCGACCCGCACGCTGCCGGCCGGCACGGCGGTGGCAGCGGTTTGCGGCGGCAGGGCACGGCCGGTGGCGCCCAGCGGCAGCTCCAGGCTGGCCTGCCAGCGTTTGCCGAAGGCCGCCAGGGCGCGGTCATGCCAGGCCGGGGCGAGCAGGGTGATGCCGGCGGGCAGGCCGTCGCCGCGCAGGCCGGCCGGCAGCGCCAGGGCGGACAGGTCGGCAAGGTTGGTGAAGTTGGTGTAGGTGCCGAACTGGCTGTTGAACAGCACCGGCTCCTGCTGCATTTCGGCGCGGCTGCGGATGGTCGGCGAGGTCGGTACCACCAGGGCATCGAAGCCGATCAATGCGTCGTTGATGGTGCGGCTCAGTTCGGCGCGCAGGTACTCGGCCTTGTAGGCGTCGCAGGCGCTGTACCGGTGGCCGTTTTCGACGATGCCGCGTACCACTGGGTCGATATGTGCCGGGTCGACACCTTCTACCGCAACCGTGCGCTCGGCGACCCAGGGGCCGTAATAGAGCTGTTCGGCCAGTTGACGGAACGGGCTGAAGTCGATGGTCTTGAGCGTCACGCCAAGGCTTTTCAGCTGCTCCAGCGCCTGCTCGAACACGGCCTGGGTCTGGGTGTCGCCAAAGAACTCCAGGCTGTCCGGCACGGCGAAGCTCGGTGCGGCTTTCATGCCGACCGGCGCGCTGTTGGGGTTTTGCCTCGAGTAGGCATCGGCGGCGTCGTAGCCACCGGCGATGCCGGCCACGGTTTCGGCATCGCTGACCGTCAGGGCGAAGATCGAAATGCAGTCGACGGTGCGGCACGCCGGCACCAGGCCGGTGTTGGGCAGCCAGCCCTTGGTCGGCTTGAGCCCGACGATATTGTTGAAGCCTGCCGGTACGCGGCCCGAGCCGGCGGTGTCGGTGCCCAGGGAGAACGGCACCAGGCCGCGGGCCACCACGCTGGCCGAGCCGGAGCTGGAGCCGCCACTGACGTACTCCGGGTTGAAACTGTTGACCACCGCGCCATGGGGCGAGCGGGTGCCGACCAGGCCGGTGGCGAACTGATCGAGGTTGGTCTTGCCGATCAGGATGGCCCCGGCAGCACGCAGGCGGGCGACCACCGTGGCGTCGGTTTCGGCCGCGTAGGCGAATTCCGGGCAGGCGGCAGTGGTAGCCCAGCCGGCAGCGTCGATATTGTCCTTGATGGCGAAGGGCACGCCGTAGAGGGGCAGCTTGCTTTGCTGGCCTTCGGCCTGGTCGAGCAGCGCCTGCAGGTCGCCTAACTGCGCGTCGAGCTGCGCGGCGCTGGCCAGGCTGATCCAGGCGTTGTCAGCCGTATCGAGCGACGCCAGCAGACCGTGCAGCAACTCGGCGGGTTGGGCGGCGTCACGGTAAGCCTGTTGCCAGTCGGCGAGGGTGAAGGCGAAGGAGGCGTGGGACATGCGCTGAGATTCCATCTTGTATCCAAGTTGAAATCACTAGAGCAATAGCAGTGCCAGTTTTTAAATAATTGATTTAAATGGGATTTATCCGATGGTGATGGTTTTTTCGCTGATTTTCGCACTGCGGCGGGGCGTGAGCGAAGCCTTTTGGTGCGGGATGCAGGCGACTTGGTTGCGCTGGGCTGAAGCCCACCCGAGTTGGCGCAGTTCTTTCGGACGAGTGCAGAACCTGTGGGAGCGGGCCATGCCCGCGAAATGTTCGCGGCCAATTAGCGAGAGCTTCGTCCTACCTTTGATCGCTTCGCGGGCATGGCCCGCTCCCACAAAATGACAATCCTGCATAGCACCTGCATCGCTCAGACGACTTGCTGACTCACAACCCCTGCAACAAATCCCGGTAATCCCCCACCGCTTCGAACTCCTCGGTATCCTTCACGCCCTTGCGGCTATCGGGCTCGTACACCGCCAGCAGGTGTTTCACGCCAAAGCGCCCGGCGCTGCGCAGGATCGGCAGGTTGTCGTCGATAAACAGGCTGCGCGCCGGCTCGAAGGCCAGGTTCTGCTGCAGGGCCGACCAGAACTGCTGGTCTTCCTTTGGGTAGCCATAATCGTGGGAGCTGATCATGCGGTCGAAGTAGGGCGCCAGTTCGATGCGCTCCAGCTTCAGCGACAGCGAGTCGCGGTGGGCGTTGGTGATCATCACCACCTGTTTGCCGGCCTGGCGGATGGCCGCGAGAAAGGTGTCGGCGTCCGGGCGCAGGGCGATCAGCTCGGCGACTTCGCGCTTGAGATCCTTGATCGACAGTTTCAGCTCACGGCTCCAGAAATCCGTGCAATACCAGTTCAGCCGGCCGGCATGCTCGGTGAACAGCGGCTGCAGCTCGGCATCGGCCAGGGCGCGGCTCACGCCATGCTGTTCGGCGTAGCGCTGCGGCAGGTGTTCGAGCCAGAAGTGGTTGTCGAAGTGCAGGTCCAGCAGGGTGCCGTCCATGTCCAGCAAAACGGTGTCGATATCGGACCAGGGCAGGTTCATGGTGGCTAACTCTCTAAACGGTAAATGGCTGCAAGGTGCCCGCAGGTCGTCAAATGCTACGCCGAGGGCGCAGACAATCGGGGCAGGCGCGGTATGATAACCGTTCCGGTCAGCCCAGCAGCAGGACTCACCCATGCGTCAGAAGCCCACCGTCATCGCCCGAGAAATCGTCGCCAGTAGCCGCCTGTTCCGCGTCGAGGAAGTGCAATTGCGCTTCAGCAACGGCGCCGAACGCACCTATGAGCGGCTGGTCGGCCGCGGCACCGGCCATGGTGCGGTGATGATCGTGGCCATGGCCGACGATGAGCATGTATTGCTCGTCGAGGAATATTGCGGTGGCACCGGCGAGTACGAGATCTCCCTGCCCAAGGGGCTGATCGAGCCCGACGAAGACGTGCTCGATGCGGCCAACCGCGAGCTGCAGGAGGAGGCCGGTTTCGGCGCGCGCAAGCTGGAGCACCTCACCGAGTTGAGTCTGTCGCCGGGCTATATGAGCCAGAAGATTCAGGTGGTGTTGGCCCGCGATCTGTACCCGCAAACCCTGCCCGGCGATGAGCCGGAGCCTTTGCGGGTCGACAAGGTCAGCCTGCGCGAACTGTCCGCACTGATCCAGCATCCGCAGTTCAGCGAGGGCCGCGCCCTGGCGGCCCTGTACCTGGTGCGCGACCTCCTGGAACAGCGTGGGGAGCTGAGCCGATGAGTCATCCGTTGTTGCCTGGCGTGCTGGAGTTGGTGCGGCAGGCCGGCGAGGCCATTCTGCCGTTCTGGCGCCAGGGCGTGGAGGTGGTCGAGAAAGCCGATGCCTCGCCAGTTACCGCTGCCGATCTGGCCGCGCACCGTATCCTGGCGGAGGGTCTGCTGGCGCTGGACGCGAGCATTCCCGTGCTATCAGAGGAAGACGCCGATATCGCCCTGAGCGAGCGCGCCGGCTGGTCGCGCTGGTGGCTGGTCGACCCGCTGGATGGCACCAAGGAGTTCATCGCCGACAGTGAAGAGTTTACCGTCAACGTGGCGTTGATCGAGCACGGCGAGGTGGTGTTCGGCGTGGTCGGCATTCCGGCCACGGGCGTGATCTATCACGGCGGCCGCGCGTTCGGCGCCTGGCGTATCGAGCCAGGTCAACAGCCTCAGGCGATCAGCACGCGCGAAGCGCCAGCTGCTGGCCTGAAGGTGGTCGCCAGCCGTCGCCATGGCAGCGTCGAACAAGAACAGTTGCTGGCCGCGCTGGTGGCCCGTTTTGGCGAGATCGAACGGGGCAGCGTCGGCAGCTCGCTGAAGTTCTGCCAGCTGGCCGAGGGCAGCGCCGACTTCTACCCGCGCCTGGCGCCTACCTCGCAGTGGGACACCGCCGCGGCGCAGGGCGTGCTGGAGGGCGCGGGTGGTGTGGTGCTGACGCTGCAGGGCGAGCCGCTGCGCTATGAAGCTCGCGAGTCGCTGCTCAACCCGTTCTTCCTGGCGTTGCCGGCGGATGCCGAGTGGCGTGGGCTGATCGTGGAAGAGGCAAAGGCGCTGGGTTGATAAGCAGCTAAAGGCTATTTAAAAAACGTAGCCGAGGCAGCTAGCGCAAGGGCTAGGCGCCCCACAAAAACAGGCGAGGAAGCGGCCGGGGTCGCGAGCGACTGTACTGTTGTACATGAGCATTACTCGCTTCGCTCGCCCTTCGGGCCGCGCTAAAGCGCGTTAGCCGCAAGCGGCTTCCCGAGCCTGTTTTTAACGCAGCGATAGCAACGCAGGTAGTTTTTAAAAAGCCTTTCAGTCCAGCATGTCGCTGTAGCGATCATCCTGCTTGTAGACGAGCGGCTGGGCGAAGCCCGGCACCTTGATCTGCGCGTCGTCGATGGCGATCTCGGTATCGTCGATCAGGTCGTTGCCGAAGTTGTAGATGATCTCCAGTTGCCCCTTGGTCGCCTGCTCGTCGTAGGCCTGGGCGGTGGCGCGGGTCTGTTCGCGGCGCTGCTGATAGGCGCCGAATGCCGCCTCGCCATGCCGCTTGCGCAGCATGCGCTCGACCACGTGGGGGGCGAGCACCACGGCGCTGGCGTTGTTGCCGCCAAAACCCTTGGAGTTGATGAAGCACACGTCCATGCGCTGGTCGTGGCGGTCGGCATTGCTGATGCTCAGGTGCTGCTGGTGCACGTCCGGCGCAACTTCATCGATGGTCTTGATGCCGGGGATGATGCCGTACTTGAAGGTGCCCAGCGCGGAGATCACCTGGTCGCCGCTGGCGGTGGCCAGGGAGTGGCCGACGAAGGCTTTCACCGCCGCTACCGGCCAGCTGTCGATGGCGAAGGCGGCGGCAACGCGGTCCAGCAACTCGGATTCGGTGACCCGGTTGGCCGGGGTGCTGGAGCCGTGGGCATGCACGAAGCTGCGCTGGCGCACGGCGTCGATACCCACCAGCTGGGCAGCGGCGGCGACGGCCTTGGCGACGGTCAGGTAGTTGCCCGGGCCGGGCGCGGAAATGGATTTCTTGAAGCCGTCGGCATTGATGAACACGTCGGTGGCGGCACCGTGGATGTCGGCACCCAGCTGCAGGGCCAGTTCGTCGTCCATAAGCACGATGAACTGGCAGGCTTCGGACAGGGTGAAGCCACAGTTTTCGCCGAACGGGCGGCTGGCGCGGCGGAAGTCGACATCGTCTTTTCCTTCGATCAGGCGCAGGCCTTCTTCGGTGGCCAGAGCGCCCATGGCGCCATAGCCCTCGATGCACTCGGCGTTGATCGGCGCTTCGCTGTTGCCGACGATCACCACCCGCGCCTTGCCGGCGTTGATCTGCTCGATGCCTTTCTGCAGGTTGTACAGAAAGGTCGCACAGGCGCCGGTGACGCTGCCCGTGGTGCCGACGCTGCCCAGCACATAGGCGTTGATGAAGTCGGCGGGCATGGTGTTCAGGCCCAGGGCCAACTGCTTTGAGCTGACGCGATGCCCCCTGAGGCGTGACTGCATCAGGCCGCCAAAACCGTTCTCGTCGAGCTGGCTCATGATGCTGCCGGCGAACACGGCGATCTCGTCGGGTGCGACGTGATCGACGATGGTCTGCCATGGCACGCCCGTGGCGCGCAGTGCATCGGTCACGCCAACCACGGCCATCTGCAGGCCGCGTGGGTGAAAACGCGAGTTGTACAGCTCGCCGGGTTCGAAACCGGTCGGCAGTTGGCCGGCGGATTTCACCGGTAGCGCGCGGTAGCTGTCGACCTTGAACTCACAGTTGTCATGCAGGGTGACGCGCACGTCGTTGCCGCCCAACTCCTCGACCGTCCAGTTGGCCGGCAGCGGCTCGGGCAATTGCTTGCGGTTGCTGACGAAGGTCAGGCTACCGTTCTCGCCACCTACAGCGATGCTCTTGTGCCAGTGGGCGGCGTCAGGGTCGAGGTGCTGTTTCTCGATGCGGCGTACCAGCGTGGAGGCCAGTACCTGCTCGGCATAGCGGCTGGCGATTTGTGCCGGCGAAAGCGCTTCACCGTCGTGGCTCTGATAGGCGCCGTCGACCACTCGCACCAGTTTGGTCATCACGGCCAGGCCGACCAGCGTTTCGCAACGTGCCTGCTCGTCCAGCGATTCGATCACCGTACGGCGGAAACCGTGGTGGAAGGAGCTGCGGCCAGCGGCGTTGTAGCCACCAAAACCGACGATCACAGGCAAACGAGACTTCACGCGGACACTCCTTAAACTATTTAGATCGGCACGCAGGTCGAGTGCGTACCGGGTCAGCGGATCGAGGCGCGGCGCGCTCTCCTGTCGAAAGGAGGCGCCATGATGACTTTCAGGTGCCTATGCTGACGCGATCCATGACCCACAAGTCACGACTGGATACAAGGTTACCCGTTATCGACGTTCGCGGCACGGCCCTGATGTGGGGCGGCAGTGCGCCAGTGGGCAAAAATGCAGAAACCCGGCACTGGGCCGGGTTTCCGGGTTACGGGATGAACCTCAAGACAAGCCGTTTACATACCCAGCCAGTTCGGCAGCCCCAGGGAAATGAACGGCACGTAGGTCACCAGGATCAGGAACGCCAGCATCACCAAGAGCCACGGCGACACGGCGCGTACCGTGCGGGTCAGCGGCATGCCGGTGACCGCCGAGGTGACGAACAGGTTGAGCCCGGTCGGCGGGGTGATCAGGCCGATCTCCATGTTCACCACCATGATGATGCCCAGGTGGATCGGGTCGATGCCCAGCTGCATGGCGATCGGGAACAGGATCGGCGCCAGGATCAGGATGATCGCCGACGGCTCCATGAAGGTGCCGGCGACCAGCAGCACGATGTTCACCACGATCAGGAACTCGATCGGGCTGAAGCCCTGATCCACCACCCAGGCGGTGATCGACTGCGGGATCTGCTCGGTGGTCAGCACGTGGGCGAACAGCATGGCGTTGGCGATGATGAACATCAGCACCACGCTCAGCTTGCCGGCCTCGATGAACACCTTCGGGCACTCGCGGACGGTCATGTCCTTGTAGATGAAGATCGCCACGAAGGCGGCGTACACCGCGGCCACCGCAGCGGCCTCGGTCGGCGTGAACATGCCCGAGTAGATACCGCCGAGAATGATCACGATCAGCGCCAGGCCCCAGCCGGCCTTGCGCCCGGCGGTGAGGATCTCGGCCATCGAGGC
>NZ_QKYW01000011.1 GCF_003253735.1 Pseudomonas sp. URMO17WK12:I2
CTAGGCGATCATCACTCCGTGGACGACCCATTTTCTGCTCTGGAGAAACCAGATCCTTGATCAATTCCCACGATGCGTCGGAGAGTTCGTAACGCTTTGCCATGCGGGCCTCCAGCCAATCATGGCGGAAATTCTACCCACACCTACTTTTCGTACAAAACCTAGACAGGTCGTTAGCCATTACGTATGGCATTCGCTTGCTTTGGAACACTTACAAGGTGAAGGAAACACTAATCGTGATCGGCAGTCTCTTTGTCGCTCTAGCTGCAGCGGTTGGCCTGTATTTTACATTCGGGCTCCGCGCCATCAGCTTGGGCTGCCTCGGATTTAGTGCGGACTGTTACATTCCGGCAGCTCAGTTTTCGAAAGATATGCAGGCGCTCGCAGTGATGATGTTTCTGGGCACTGCAATGCTTCTGTTCGGCTACGTAACTTTTTGCCTGTGCTCTCGTGCTTGGAGTTGGGCCTTCAAGAAATAACCTTGCTGACCTTAATCCCACCATCGCTGGCGAATCCGGACACCTATGTGGTGATTGTCTTCGCCAAATTGGCGTACGTCGTGGCAGGCCACTAAGCACCCTACCTCCGCGCCACATCCGAAAAGTAAAACTTGTCGAGGGTATGCCGGGACTGGGTGTACTCGAACTGTCGGCCATCCTGCAGAAAGGTCTGGTTGCTGACGACGATCACGTGGCTCTGGTCGTCCAGATCTAGATGCTTGAGGTCGTCCGCGCCGCGAGGCACGGCCTCGATGGTGCGTTGTGAATAGCTGATCTGCAGCTGCAGGGTCTTTTCGATGTATTGGTAAATCGAATGTTCGGCGATGCTGCGATCCAGGCCGGGAATCAGGTCGGCAACGAAGTGGTTGATATCCAGGATCACCCGCCGGCCATCGATACGCCTGACCCGTTTGATGCGGGTGATCAGCGTGCCTTGTTCGGCCTGGATGTGCTCGCAGAGGCTGCCTTCGAGCGGCAGCTGGCTGAGCTCGACCACTTCGGTGCGCACGTTGCCGCCCAGCCGGGGGTAGGTCTCCTGAAAGCTGACGATGCCGCCGAGCTGGAATTCGATGGGCGCGCGTGACAGCACGAAGGTGCCCTTGCCGTGGATCTTCTGCGCGAAGCCGCGTTCCTGCAGCTGTTCGATGGCCTTGCGCACGGTGCCGCGGCTGGTCTGGTAGTGCTCCATCAGCTCGGTTTCCGAGGGCAGGCGGGCGCCGCGCTCGAGGCGTTCGCTGGTGATGCTGGCAAGCAGATCGCTGTAGATCTGGCTGTATTTGCTCATGTGCAGGCTCGATGCCGGGTCGTAGTCAAGCGAGGAACCTTAGGGAGCGCGTGGCGCTTTGTCTATGGTTGAGGGGGCGGGGTGGGGGCAGCGCCGCTCCGGGAGCTGGCATCTTGGCGAAGATGGCTAAACTGGTCTATACGAGTTGTTGATCTAACTCGTATGTACGAGTATGGTCTTGTCAGGTTGCTACCTATGCCGCTCTCCAAAAACAAAATCCTCGAAGGATAACAAGCGCATGAGTCACGATTATTCAGCCATTGCCCGCGACGTGCTGCAGAGCCTCGGCGGCGTCGATAATGTCGAGCAGGCCGCCCATTGCGTGACGCGCCTGCGCCTGTCCCTAAAGGACCCCAAGAAGGTCGACGTGGGGACCTTGAACCAGATCGATCTGGTCAAGGGCTCGTTCTTCACCGGCGGCCTGTACCAGGTGGTGATCGGGCCCGGCGATGTGGAGAAGGTCTATGCCGCGCTGCGTGAGCAGACCGGCCTGGCGGCCATGACCATCGCCGATCTCAAGCAGCAGAGCGCTGCCAAGATCAACGGCATGCAGCGCCTGGTGCGCATCCTCTCCGATGTGTTCATGCCCATCCTGCCGGCGCTTATCATTGCCGGCTTGCTGATGGGGGTGAACAACCTGATCGGCGCCAAGGGCATGTTCATCGAGGGGGTCACCCTGCTGGAGGCCTACCCGTCGCTGGATGGCGTGTGGAGCCTGATCAACCTGATGGCCAATACCTCGTTCGTGTTCCTGCCGGCGCTGGTTGGCTGGTCGGCGGCGAAGCGCTTCGGCGGCAGTGAAATCCTCGGCATCGTGCTGGGCCTGATGCTGGTGCACCCGGACCTGCTCAATGCCTGGAACTACGGCAAGGTGGTCGCCGGCCTGGGCGATCAGGGCATGCCGTATTTCGATATCTTCGGCTGGTTCAAGATCGAGAAGGTCGGTTACCAGGGGCAGATCCTGCCGATCCTGCTGGCCGCCTATGTGATGAGCGTGATCGAAAAATGGCTGCGTGCCCGTGTGCCGAATGCCATCCAGCTGCTGGTGGTGCCGATCACCACCATCGTCATCACCGGCGTATTGGCACTGGCGCTGATCGGCCCGGTAACCCGCCACCTGGGTATCCTCATCACCGAGGGCGTGGTGATGCTGTTCGATTTTGCGCCGCTGATCGGCGGGGCGATCTTCGGCATGCTGTTCGCGCCGCTGGTGATCACCGGCATGCACCACATGTTCCTGGGCGTGGACCTGCAATTGATCTCCACCCAGGGTGGCACCTTCATCTGGCCGATGATCGTGATGTCCAACCTGGCCCAGGGCAGCGCCGCGCTCGGGGTGTTCTACATGACCCGCAACGTGCGGGACAAGAGCATGGCGTCGACCTCGGCGATTTCCGCTTATTTCGGCATCACCGAGCCGGCGATGTTCGGCATCAACCTGCGCTACAAGTACCCGTTCTACGCCGCTCTGGTGGGCTCGGCCATGGGCTGCATCTTCCTGTCGCTGAACAAGGTGCAGTCTTCGGCCATCGGCGTCGGTGGCCTGCCCGGTTTCATTTCCATCATGCCGCAGTACATCCCGGTGTTCATCGTGGGCATGGTCATCGCCATCGCGGTGCCGTTCCTGCTCACCTGCGCCCTCAGCGTGAAGATCGTCCGCCCCGGCTACCGGGTCGCCTGAGCCACCGCTTGGCGAGCGGCAACGCCATGGCGTGCCGCTCGTTGTTCTAAAACAGATGAAGGAATAGCGCCATGCAAGACTGGCAGCATTCGGTGATCTACCAGATCTACCCGAAGAGCTTTTACAGCCAAGCCGGCAACCCCACCGGCGACCTGCTCGGCGTGGTGGCCAAGCTCGACTACCTGCAATGGCTGGGTGTCGACTACCTGTGGCTCACGCCGTTCCTGCGCTCGCCGCAGCGGGACAACGGCTACGACATCAGCGATTACTACGCCATCGACCCCAGCTACGGCACCATGGCCGACTGCGAGCTGCTGATCGCCGAGGCCGGTAAGCGCGGTATCAAGTTGATGCTCGATATCGTGGTCAACCACACCTCCATCGAGCACGCGTGGTTTCAGCAGGCGCGCAGCAGCCTCGACAGCCCGTACCGCGACTTCTACATCTGGCGCGACCAGCCGAACAACTGGGAATCGAAGTTCGGCGGCTCGGCCTGGGAATACGAGGCGCAGACCGGGCAGTACTACCTGCACCTGTTCGACCATACCCAGGCCGACCTCAACTGGGACAACCCCAAGGTGCGCCAGGAAGTCTTCAAGATGATGCGCTTCTGGCGCGACAAGGGCGTGGGCGGCTTCCGCCTGGACGTGATCAACCTGATTTCCAAGCCGGCCGACTTTCCCGAGGACGCCAGCGACGGGCGCCGCTTCTATACCGACGGCCCGAACGTGCATGAGTACCTGCAGGAAATGCACCGCGAGGTGTTCGAGGGCCATGAGCTGATCAACGTCGGCGAGATGTCGTCCACCTCGCTCGAACACTGCATCCGCTATTCGCGCCCGAACTCGAAAGAGTTGTCGATGACCTTCAATTTCCATCACCTAAAGGTGGACTACCCCAACCAGCAGAAGTGGGTGCAGGCCGATTTCGACTTCCTGGCGCTCAAGCGCATCCTCTCCGACTGGCAGACCGGCATGCAGGCCGGCGGCGGCTGGAACGCCCTGTTCTGGTGTAACCATGACCAGCCGCGGGTGGTGTCACGCTTTGGTGATGACGGCGAATACCGCGTGGTTTCCGCCAAGATGCTCGCCACCGCGCTGCATTTCCTGCAGGGCACGCCCTTTATCTATCAGGGCGAGGAGCTGGGCATGACCAACCCGGGCTTCGACAGCATCGAGCAGTACCGCGATGTCGAGAGCCTGAATATCTACCGCCTCAAACGCAACGCTGGCGAAAGCCCTGCATCGATCATGGCCACCATCATGCAGAAGTCCCGCGACAACGGGCGCACGCCGATGCAGTGGAATAGCGAGGCGAACGCCGGGTTCAGCAGCGCCGAACCCTGGATCGGCGTGCCTGGCAATGCCAAGCAGATAAACGTCGCCAACCAGTTCGACGATCCCACGTCGGTGCTGCACTACTACCGCCAGCTGGTCGGCTTGCGCCGTCAGGAGCCGCTGATCCAGCAGGGCGTCTATCGCCAGCTGCTGCCGGAGCATGAGCAGGTGTGGATCTATCTGCGCGAAAGTGAAAGCGCCCATGAACGGCTGTTGGTGGTGAACAACTTCTATGGCACCTCGTGCGAAGTCGAGCTGCCTGAGCGGGTGATCGATACCGCCAGTCGTCAGCGGGTGGTGATCAGCAATTACCCGGACTGCGAACCACGGGGGCGTCAGCTGTATCTCAGGCCTTATGAGTCCTTCGTTTTGCACCTTGCAGACAGCTGATCGAGGGCGGTGCCGCGCATGCCCGAGTCGCCGCGCGGCGCTCGACCCCGAACAACCCAGTTACGCCATGCATTCCAAGAACAAAACCGCAGGTGAAGCCATGACCGTACCTCAACCCTTGCAATTGCTGGCACCGCTCTCCGGGGTGCTGGTGCCCCTTGATCATGTGCCTGACCCGGTGTTCGCCAATCGGGTGATCGGCGATGGCCTGTGCATCGACCCCACTTCGCAGACCCTGTGCGCGCCCCTGGCGGGCGTGGTCAGCGACCTGCAAGCCAGTGGCCACGCCATCACCATTACCCATGAGGGCGGCGCGCAGATCCTGCTGCATATCGGCCTGGACACCGTGAACCTGGCCGGCAAGGGATTCACCGCGCTGGTCGAAAAAGACCAGCGTGTCGAGGCTGGCCAGGCGTTGATCGAGTTCGATGCCGACCATATCGCCGTGCATGCGCGCAGCCTGCTGACGCTGATGCTGGTGGTCAGCGCCGAGCCGTTCAACATGCTTACCGGCGACAGCGCCAGGGTAGTCGGTGGCCAGCCGTTGCTGGAGCTTGGCCACGTCGGGCTGGCGGACGATGCGCCGGTGAATGAAGGGGAGGCGCTGGTCTCGCAGCCGATCAGCCTGCCCAATGCCAATGGCCTGCACGCCCGGCCTGCAGCGGTGTTCGCCCAGGCCGCCAAGGGCTTCAAGGCGGATATCCGCCTGCACCGGCAGCAGGACAGCGCCAACGGCAAATCCCTGGTGGCGATCATGGCCATGCAGCCGGCCCTTGGCGACGTTCTGACCATCAGCGCCACTGGTGAGGATGCCGCTGCGGCCATCGAGACGCTTGCCGAGTTGCTGGCCGATGGCTGCGGGGAATCCGTGGCACCGGTTGCGGTCAGCGCACCGGCCATCGAAGCGGCGCCGGTAGCGAAGCCCTCGGCGATGTCGTTGCAGGGCGTCTGCGCTTCCGCAGGCTCTGCCCTCGGGCAGGTGGTTCAGGTGGTCGAGCGCAAGCTGGAGATTACCGAGGCCGCCGGCGACCCTCGGGCCGAGCTGCAAACCTTGGATCGTGCGCTGGCCGGGGCGTTGGCTGCCTTGCAGAAGCTGCGCGATGAGGCGGCAAGCGAGGCCCAGGAGGAGATCTTCAAGGCCCATCAGGAACTGCTGGAGGATCCGAGCCTGCTGGAGCAGGCCCGGCTGTTGATCAACCAGGGCAAAAGCGCCGCCTTCGCCTGGAACTCGGTGACCGAAGCGACCGCCGAGCTGTTCAAGGCCAGTGGCAACCGGTTTCTGGCCGAGCGTGCCCTGGACCTTGCCGATGTCGGGCAGCGGGTGCTCAAGCTGATGCTGGATGTGCAAGACAGCGCCTGGGAGCTGCCCGACCAGGCCATTCTGGTGGCCGAGCAACTGACCCCGTCGCAGACCGCGGCACTGGATACCAGCAAGGTGGTGGGCTTTGCCACGGTTGGCGGCGGGGCCACCAGTCACGTCGCGATCCTGGCCCGTGCGCTGGGGCTGCCGGCAGTCTGCGGGCTGCCGGCCGAGGTGCTTGCCCTGGCCGACGGCACCCGGGTACTGCTCGATGCCGACAAGGGCGAGCTGCACCTGGACCCCGATCCCGTTTCCATCGAGCAATTGCAGGCCGAGCGCGAGCAACGAACCCTGCGCCAGCAGCGCGACCTCGAGCAGGCCTCGCTGGCCGCCACCACCCGCGATGGCCATCGCTTCGAGGTCACGGCCAATATCGCCTCGCTGGCGGAGGCCGAGCAGGCCATTGAGCTGGGCGGTGAAGGGGTAGGGCTGCTGCGTTCGGAGTTCCTTTACCTGGAGCGCAGCAGTGCGCCCAGCCAGGACGAACAGGCGGCCACCTATAGCGCCATCGCGCGGGCCATGGGGCCGGAGCGTAACCTGGTGGTGCGTACCCTCGACGTTGGCGGTGACAAGCCGCTGGCCTATGTGCCGATGGAGGCCGAGGCCAACCCGTTCCTGGGCATGCGCGGGGTTCGTCTGTGCCTGGAGCGCCCGCAACTGCTGCGCGAGCAATTCCGCGCCATTCTGGCGAGCTGCGCGCTGGCGCGCCTGCACATCATGTTGCCGATGGTCAGCCAGCTGTCCGAATTGCGCCTGGCCCGGCAGATCCTCGAAGAGGAAGCGGCGAGCATCGGCCTCACCACGCTGCCCAAGCTCGGCATCATGATCGAGGTGCCGTCCGCGGCATTAATGGCCGATGTGTTCGCGCCGCAAGTCGACTTCTTCTCCATCGGCACCAACGACCTGACCCAGTACACCCTGGCGATGGATCGCGACCACCCACGCCTGGCCAGCCAGGCCGACAGCTTTCACCCCTCGGTGCTGCGCCTGATCTCGACCACGGTGAAAGCCGCCCACGCCCATGGCAAGTGGGTCGGCGTCTGCGGCGCCATGGCCTCGGAGCCTTTGGCCGTGCCGCTGCTGCTGGGCCTGGGGGTGGATGAGCTGTCGGCCAGCGTGCCGCTGATTCCTGCCATCAAGGCGGCGATTCGCGACGTGCAGCTCAGCGATTGCGAGGCCATCGCCCGCCAGGCGCTGACGCTGGAAAGCGCCGCGCAGGTTCGTGAAGCCCTGCTGTCATGGCGGCCATCGTCGTTACCCCTGTCACCTGTACTGGAGAGCTGAGCATGTTCAATAAATTGCAAAGTGCCTTCTGGAAGGCCCTGACGCCGGATCTGGTGCCGGACGAGCCCAAGGTGACCACGGCGACCGAAACACTGCTGCCGGCCAAGGTCGTCGAAGCCCTGGGGGGCGAGAAAAACCTGACCTCGCAAGAGCGCGTCGCGATTACCCGCATCCGTGTGCAACTGCGTGACGCTGAGCGCCTCGACGAGCCGGCTTTGCAAGCGCCTGGCATGCCCGCGGTAATGGTGCTGGGCAAGGGCGTGGTGCATGTGCTGACGCCGGTGGAAGTGCCGTTGGCTGAAACCGGCTGAGGCGTTGCGTGTGTAGCGAATGAGCGATGTCCCGGGCGGTTGGTAACGCCGGGGGCAATGCTCCCTCTCGTCTCCCGATGAACCGCACTTATTAGTGCCTCGCAGAACGCTTGCCACAAGTAGTTCAACACCTTCGTTAATTCCGACGATGCATTCGGTGGGTAACTGTTCTCTGAATTTGGTTCTTTAGTTCGTGGTGATTAATAAAACCTTGAAAGACTGAAGGAGTAGAACAATGCAACCGGGGGCTATTTTCATATCATTCGATGCCGTGGCGGTGTCGGGTATTACCGTCGAGGCCCTGAAAGTGGCCAAGCAACTGCGACGTAATGACATCGCCTGTTATCTGGATGTGGGTTACGACATAAAGGTCGACAAGGGCAACTTCAACAAGCCATACGACGAAGATAAAGAAATCTATCAGGGGGTATTCGATCTTGTTCGTGTCGAGGGCATCGATACCGTCCCCCATTACACCGTGCCCTTTATCACTCATGTGCATGAAGTGCTGATCGGACAACGAGTGTCCGTTTCGCCTGAACAGCAAACACAACTTCTCGCCGATGTGCAGCAGTCGTCACACGCGTTGGCCCGGCGACTCATCGAGTTGTGGGAATCGCTGAATATCCGTTATGTGATCGTCGAAAACGGCACGCTGCCGGAAAACATCATCTACACCCGGGCGCTGTACCAGGCCATCGAAACCTACGGCAAGGAGCATGGCCTGGGGAATTTCGTGATCTGGCGCGATCACGACCTGATGTGGAACAGCGAGAAGGCCGTCATGAAGTATGGCCCAGAGCCTTACCCCCATGCCGTCAGGCCGGTGCGCTCGCCCCATATCCGCTACGTGACCCTCAATAACCACCTGAAGAACCAGCTCGAGCAATGGTGCGATCACCAGGTGCAGGTCGAGGTGCGCAAGAACACCTACGACTTCGACCGGCAAGGCACGTACCGCAACATCAGGGAAGGCCTGGACATCCGCGATAGCGACGTGCTGATCGCCCGCACCACGCGCATCATTCCGCAAAAACGCCAGGATCGCGACATCTGGCTGGTCTACCGGCTGAACCAGCTGTTCGCCCAGAGCGGCAGCGGGCGCAAGGTGTATCTGGTGGTCGCCGGCGACCCCCAGGAGCACCCGGCGTACTTCGCCGCGTTGAATAAACAGGTCAGGGAACTGAACATCGAGCCGTTCGTGAAGTTCATCGGCTCGTTATCCCACGCCTGCATGCCGTCGAAGCAGAACGCGATCACCATCGAGGATCTCTATGGTTCCTGCGATCTGGTTTCCTTCCTGACGTCCTGGGGCTATGACAGTTACGGCAACCCCATAGGCGAGTCCATCAGCAACCAGCGTTGCTACATCACCACCCGCTATGAGTATTACCAGGAAGTGTATGGCCGGCACGGATTCGAAGCGCCGATCATGAATATTTCGCAAACCAATGATGGACTACCGGATGAACAGTTCGTCGATGACGTTTATCGCCTGCTGAACGACAAGTTACTGATGCAAGACATGGCGCGCAGAAACTTCGCTATTGGCCAGCGCGTGCTCGCCAACAACGTTGCCGGCATGCTCGATTTGAATGAACCTGGAGGAACTATGCGTGACACCATTTTTGTATCGGTCGTGCTGCCGGTTTATAACGAGCGTGACCGCATCGACAGCGTGCTGGAGTCGCTGTTCCAGCAGCAGACGCGGGACGGCCTGATCACTCATGACAGTTACGAGCTGATCATCGTCGACAACAACTCCAGCGATGACTCGGTAGAGAAAATCAATGCCTTCAGGGCGCGCAATCCGGCCCTGGATATTCACGTCATCGAGGAGCGCGTGCAGGGCGTTTCATCGGCGCGCAAACGCGGCATGGACTATGCCAGCGTGCGCTCGAAGCAGCGTGACCTGCGTCTGGGCACCAGCAGCAGGCACTACATCGCGTCCGCCGATGCCGACTGCACGGTGGACCCATTCTGGCTGCACGCGCTGATCAGAAAGATGGTCGATGAAAACGCCGACCTCGGCACCTGTAACTACTACTACAACCAGGCCGCCTTTCAGACTCGGCCGAACCTGTACGCCGAAATCGACAAGACGCTGCGTTGCCGCGAGATGTCGTTCTCGCTGTTCGGTGGCTTCCCGGACGGCAAGGGCTTTGCCGTAGAGCGTTCGCTCTACGACAAGGTAGGCGGCATCGAGATCTTCTACCAGCTGCAGAACGGCCGTTTCGTGGAGCACCTCTCCGATGACTGGGACTTCGGCATCCGGGTCATCGCCTGGGGGGGCAAACCCGTCTACGCCCATGAGTCGCGCATCGAAATCAACAGCCGCCGGGTGGACACCATTCTGGAGGAAGTCATCACCGGCAAGGCCTATGGCCAGGATGGCATCATCATCATGAAGGACGTGCGCCCGGACGTGGAGCGGCAGCTGCCGACCCTGGCCGACACCAGCCCCGAGCAGTCGCGGCAGGCCTGGGAATACTCGATCAAGGATTACGTGCCCAAGAACATCGTGCTGCCGGCCTTGCTCAACCCCCATATCCTGCTGGAAAACAGCGCCGTGCGTGAGTTCTTCGGCGGGCCGCTGGCTGACCGTCTTTACCAGCGCATCCACGAAATCAAATACGAATCACGGGTCATCGATTTCAAGCCCATCCATGCCTACAAGACGCCGGCCTATCGCCTGTATTTCGAGTTTCGCGAAGAGCTGTTCAGCGCGTTGCGCCGTGCGGTAGGCGAGGACATCGGCTACCCACCGGCCTTGCCCGAGTGTTTCGCGGCCGTGAGGCCCGAGGATTTCCAACGCTTCGTCTACTACTTCTGCGAAGACCGCGAGTCCGGCGAAGCCCACAACTACTTTGCCAACGGCGGGGTGTTCTGATGAACCTCGAAGCGCTGAACTCACTGAACGATATCGACCCCAACTATCCGCTGCCCCGGGTCCACGAGTTTCTCTCCCGCCCGCAGAACAGCGCGATGCTGGACTACGTATTCAACGATCCCTTCGGCTGCCACGTGTTTCCCGGCGATATCGCCGACTACCCGCTGGAGGGCTTCTTCGCGGACATGGACCGTGAAATCGGCCAGGCCCGGCAGATTCACCTGTGGGCCTACATCCCCACCTGTCGCTACCGCTGCCACTTCTGCCAGTACCCCACGGTCATCCTCAATCCCAAGGCGGCGTCGTCGCAACAGGTGTTCGTCGACCTGGTGGACTACAACATCAAGGAAGCCAGGATGTGGCTGCAGAAGGTCCCCAGCCTGGCCAACGCCGAGGTGGGCGAATTCAATATCTTCGGCGGAACGCCGTCGCTGCTGCCCGAGCCCGAGCTGCGCCGCCTGATGGATTTCTACCTGAGCCATTTCAACTTCTCGGCCGCCACCATGCGCTTCGAAGGCGAGCCGGGCACCCTGACGCGCGACTACCTGCTGCTGTTGAAGGAGCTCGGCTTCACCAAGATCAGCTTTGGCGCGCAGTCCTTCGACGACCGCATCATCTCCGCCTGCGGGCGCATGCATTCGGCCGAAGAGTGTGTGCAGACCATCCTGCATGCCCGGGAGATCGGCCTGGAGTGGGTCAGTGTCGACCTCATCTACGGCATGCTGGGGCAGGGCGTGGACGATGTTAAGTACGACCTGGAGAAGGTCCTCGAGCTCGAGCTTTCCCATGTGGTCATCACCAAGCTGCACATGGAAGAGTTCATGAAAACCCGCACCGGGGTTTCCGGCGAGCGGCAAAGCCACTGGCAACGCAAGGGCCTGATCGGCACCGACAGCATGACCTTTCCCGGCCTGGGCAAGCAGTACCAGATGCGCGAACTGGTCGAGCGTTACCTCGCCTCGGGCTATCGCGAACACCCGACCATGTACTTCCACCAGAACCACCTGCAGGCGGAGAAGTGGAAGGGGATCATTACCGACCTGCCGACCCAGTACCCGGAGGTGGCGATCGGCCTTGGCGGCAGCTCGAAATGCACCCGCGCCGAGGCGATCAACATCACCGGCTACAAGGCGTACAAGGAAGCGCTCGACCAAGACCGCCTGCCCATCGAAGGGAGCCGCGGCGTGTCGCCCCTGCAGCGTGAAGTCAATGCCTTCAAGATGGCGCTTTCCACGCTCGTGCCCGTGGACGACCAGGTGTTCAGGCAACGTTTCGAAGGCAGGAGCCTTTACGACAACCCGATCATCAGCCGCACGCTGGATACGCTGGTGGAAAAGGCCCTGGTTACCGTGCAGGGCGACGTGGTCAGCCTGACGCCCAACGGCGTGACCCTGGTCGAGGCCATCATCAATACCCAGTTCGTCGAGCCCCATGCCTGAGGAGGGCCAGCCAATGACACAGCCAGACGCTTCAGCCGCGCCGGTCTTCAGCTTCTACTACATCGCCATCGATACCGAGGCCGGGGTAACGCCCGAACAATTCGAACGCTTCGTGCAGGAAAAGGGCGTGCACATTCCCTGTTATCCCGGCTGGAACTGGACCCTGTTGCGCGGCCTGCGCGGCGAGCGGGCCGGGCAGTACCTGATGCTTTTCGAAATACAGAGCGCCGCGCAGCGCGACCTGTACCTGACCGCCGAGGGCAACAAGACCCCGCTGGCTCGCCAGTTCTGGCATGAGCGGCCGGAGGCCCTGGATATTCTCGGCCAGTGGAAGCGCTACGCCACCTTCAGTGAACGGCCGACCCTGTACACCGATTACCGATTGCTGGCCGAGAACACCAGGAGCGACGTGCCACGCGGCCCACGTTACCAGGCGCGCGCCGGCCAGGAGCCGGTGGCGCGGGTCATCGGCATTCACAACCTGGCGCTACGTGAAGACGTCGAGGCGCACACCTTCGAGACCTTCATCGCCGAGAACCATCACCGCATCGAGGACTATCCCGACTGGAAATTCCATTTGCTCAAGGGCGAGCGTGGCAACCGGCTGGATCAGTACGTGGTGATGATGGAGATAGCCAGCCTGCAGGCGCTCGACGTGTTCTACCCGGAACCGGATATCGCCACCGACCAGGCGGCGCTGTTTGCCCAGGCGCATCGCGATACCAAGCAGATGTACGAGGAGTGGAAGCAGCTCGCTTCGTTCTCCGGCTCGCCGCAGATCTACACCGATTACCTGTCGGTGGCGCAAAGCCTGAGCTGAGCGCGGGCGTTTTCCTCGCGGGCAGACCGCGGTGGCCGCGCTGCTTGCAAGCGCGGCCATCGCCGCCCACAACAAGAACCTAGGGTCTCGTGCCATGAATGCTGCCTGCCCGAGTATCGCTGCCAATCGTCTCCAGCAGCGCGCTACTCGCCATATTTTCTTTGTCGCCGGGCTCGGTATGGCGTCCTGGGCGCCGCTGATTCCTTTCGTCAAAACCCACCTCGGCATCGATGAAGGCACGCTGGGCCTGTTGCTGTTCTGTATCGCCGCGGGCTCCATGCTGGTCATGCCGCTGGCAGGCCGGGCGATCGCCAGGTTCGGTTGCAAGCGCCTGATCCTGAGCTGCGCCGCGATCTTCTGCCTGGTGCTGCCCTTGATGATGCTCGCCGGCTCCGTCTGGGAAATGGCGGCGGTGTTGCTGGTGTTCGGCGCGGTCAATGGCCTGCTGGATGTGTCGATGAATGCCCAGGCGGTGATCGTCGAGCGTGAAAGCGGGCAGGCCAGAATGTCCGGCTTCCATGGCTTCTACAGCATTGGCAGCGTGGCCGGTGCCGGCGGGGTCACCCTGCTGCTGTGGGCCGGGCTTACGCCGCTGCAAGCCATCGGCCTGATCGTACTGCTGATCGCGCTGTTCACCCTGGCTGCCCGCGGCCACCTGCTGGCCCGGCGGGTAGCGGAGAGTGGCGAGTCCGGCGGCACCTTGCAGGCGTTGGCCCACCCCGGGGTCCTGTTCATCGCCGTGCTGTGCTTCTTCGTGTTCATGATCGAAGGGGCCATGCTGGATTGGTCGGCGGTGTTCCTGCACGCCGAACGCGGCCTGGACAAGAGCCACGCCGGGGCCGGTTTTACGCTGTATGCGATCGCCGTCGCAGTGTGCCGCTTGTATGGCGACCGCCTGGTCAACGCCCATGGTCGCCAGCGCATGCTGATGCTGGGCGGCGCCTGCGCCTCGCTGGGGCTGCTGCTGGTCGTGGCGATCGATCTGCCAGGTATCGCACTGCTGGGCTTCGTGCTCACCGGCATCGGCCTGTCCAATATCGTGCCGATCCTGTTCACCGCCGCAGGCAACCAGCCGCAGGTACCGTCGAGCTTCGCCCTGTCTGCGGTCACCTTGATCGGCTACACGGGCCTGCTGAGCGGCCCGGCATTGATTGGCGTGGTGGCCCGGCACTGGAGCCTGACCGCGGCCTTCGCCGCGGGGATCGTGATCATGTTGCTGATTTGTGCCAGTGCCCGACGCATTGCCCGTCACGGCACCGGCTGATCGGTGTTCCCAAACCTCACGTCGTTGCCGCGAGGGGCCCAGGGCTCCGCGCGGTAGCAACCTTCCCAGTGTCCTGTCGCTAACTACCAGGGAGTTCCCATGAACAACGTATCCGGGCCTGTATTCAGCCTGCACTACATCGGCCTCAATCTGAAGAAAGGCGTCACGGCCGAGCATTTCGAAGCCTTCGCCCGTGAACGCGGCATCCAGATTCCGGCTTACCCCGGCTGGCAATGGACGCTGCTCAAGGGGCTGCGCGGTGAGCGGCAGCATCAATACCTGATGCTGCATCAAGCGCCCAGCGCCGAGGACTACGCCCGTTACATCGACGCCAACGGCGATCACACCGCACTGGCCCAGGCCTTCTGGCAGCAGCGCCCGCAGGCCCTGGAGCTGATCGCCGAATGGAAGACCTTCGCGACATTCTCCGAGCGACCCACCATCTTCTCGCACTATTCGCAGGTCGCCGAGAATACCCGCAGCACGCTGCCGGAGGGCCCCAACTACCAGGCGCTGGCCGGGCAGAAGCCTGTCGCCCGGGTCATCGGCATTCATAACCTGGCACTGCGTCCCGGCGTATCTGCGGCGACCTTCGAACACTTCATCACCAGTAATATCCACCGGATCGCCGACTATCCGGGCTGGAAATTCCATATGCTGAAATGCCAGGGCGGCAGCCGCATCGATCAGTACGTGGTCATGCTGGAAATCGAGAGCCTGGAGTCCCTCAATGCATTCCACCCGGAACTCGATGTTTCTACCGAACGGGCGCTCGAGTTCGTACGCGAGCATCAGGACGCGGAGCGCATGAACGAAGAGTGGCGCGAACTGGCGTCCTTTTCAGGCGCGCCTCAGCTCTACACGGATTACCTGACCATCGCTGGCAATGGCGGCTGATTGGGGCAGGGCGCCATCACGGCTGCGCCTGCCCGAGGTCCTTCTGCCAACTGCTGCGGCGGGCGTTGGAAGCGGCCGTCTCGGATGCTAGGTCAGTATCAAGTCGAGCTGATCATTGTCGGCTTGGTATCAAGGGCATAGGGTATGGAAAATCGTGACAGGGCTGATCGTTAATGGACAGAAAGCCAACATGGCCACTGACCCTCTACTTTGATGGCGAGTGCCCACTCTGCGCCCGGGAGATAAACACCCTGCGCGGGCGCGCTGCCCCCGAGCGCCTGCGCTTCGTGGATATCCGTGACCAAGGTTTCGAGCCCGAAGCCATGGCGCTCACCTTTGCCCAGATGGAGTCTTTGCTGCATGCCCGGTTTGCCGACGGAACCTGGGTCACTGGCCTGGATGCAACGCTCTGGAGCTGGCGCGCAGCTGGCCTCGGCGTTTGGGCTGCCCCTTTGTCATGGCGCTGGGCCAGGCCGCTGTTGAACGTCGCCTACCGGCTTTTCTGCCGCTGGCGCCCGCACCTGGCCTGGCTGCCTCACCCCGATGGTGCCGCTCGCTGTAAAGGGCAGAGCTGTGCGCTTCCCGAGGCGGGGAATGCACCGCATAAGCAGCCACCGTCTGAAGAGCGTTAGGCCGCGAAGTGGGTCGAACTGAATGATCCAGAGGCATCTTCCATCGCGGGCGCTCAGCATTGAATCGATGCCGAACGATCGGTTGATCCAATCAATCCTTAACCCGTAATCCCAACCTGGCCTGCAGGATCGGGCTTTCGCAGGTGTAGTGCCTGGATCTGTCTTAGCCGCTAGATTGTTCTGAACGCATCTGTCATCAATTCTGCGAATGCATCTCTGGCGCGATGGAAGCCAACATTCCTGTTCCAGACGAAGTAATTCTGTATCGGCGCAAGCGACTCGAAGGTATAGCCTTTTATATTGCCAATCTTCTGATATTGCTCGAACACCCCTGTCGGAACCAAGGAGACCCCCGCGCCGGCACTCACGCAGCCAAGAATGGTGCCATAACTTGCGATGCTTGTGATGGGTGTCGATACCTTGGCAGCCTTTAACCAATTCTCGAGCGTTTGGCGATATGGGCAGCCCTCGGGCCACATGAAAATGTTGAGGTTGTTGAGATCCTGTGGCGAGGTAATCTCGTCTAGCGACGTTGACGCGATCAATACCAGTGGTTCTTTATATATTTCCTGTTTGCCGATATCAGGATGATCGCTGTTTACCGCGATTATCGCACCGTCCAACTTGTGGCCGACAACGCCCGTGACCAAGTTTGACCAGGTATCGGTGCCGAATTGCATGTGCACCTTTGGATAATGTGCGTGGTAGCGGGACAGTAGGGCAGGTAGCCGGCCCGTCGCCGCCGATTCGATAGCACTTATTTTCAGTACGCCTGCTGGAGGTGCCTCGGGGTCAAGCGCGCTTCGCGCCTCCTGGCAAACAGCTAGGATCTTGTTTACATAACCGAGAAATAACTCGCCCGATGGGCTGATGATGAGGCCGCGGCCTTTGCGTATGAACAGGTCTACACCTAACTCCTGTTCCAGTAACTTGATCCTGTTCGTGATGTTGGACGGTACGCAGTGCAACACCCGGGAAGCTTTAACGATACTGCCTTGCTCAACGACCACTTTAAACATCTTCAGTTGCGACAGTTCCATTGCTGCACCAATCATTCATTTAAAGTGAATAGGCAGTTGATTATAAGTTGCTTGATTGTGGCTCGCAAGTAACCTAGTTTCGCGTTTGTCTCCATTTCTGAGCGCTAAGGTTCATGGGCGCTTTGAAGTAACAGGTGAAGTTCTAATGTGCTGGAGCGCATTGCGCCATGGGGTGGGAGTATGTGCTGGCGCCTTGATTCATGCACCAGCGGGTTTGCGCTAATCGATATGACACCTGCGCGATATTACAGAAAGTCATGTGGCGGATCAGATGATGGATGGCAAAGAGATGCAGCATGAGTTTTGAATATGCCATCGTGACCTTGGGTTTATTTGCGTTCTGCGGCGGTTTGATCGATGCGGCGGTGGGTGGCGGGGGGCTGGTGCAAGTTCCTGCTCTACTCCATGCCTTACCTCAGCACAGCCTGGCAACCGTCTTTGGCACCAACAAGCTGGCGGTGCTTCTCGGTAATTTCTTTTCCATATCGGGCTACCTGAAGCGAATAACCATCGTGTGGAAGCTCATGCTGCCGACGATGATCTCCGCTTTTTTATTCTCTTTCCTGGGCGCTTTTTCTGTCTCTTTGATTCCCAGGGAAATCATGGAGTATGTGGTCTTCGTGATTTTGATCGTGATGGCTGTCTACACGTTCGCGAAGAAGGATCTGGGGAAAGTCCATCGGTCTGCCGAATGCGGGGTAAAGGAGGTTCTGCTCGGTGTGTTCTTTGGCGCATTGTTGGGGTTTTACGATGGTGTATTCGGGCCTGGCAGCGGAAGTCTTCTGTTATTCGTTTTCGTCAGATACTTTGGTTTCGATTTTCTCAACGCATCGGCTTGCGCCAAACTGGTGAACTTGGGGACCTTTAGCACTGCGCTGTTCTTTTTCATACCCTCGGGCAACGTGTTGTGGCTGATCGGCGGCGTGGTGGGTTTATGTAACATCGCAGGAGCCCTTACCGGAGTGTTCCTGGCACTTCGTTATGGAAGTGGTTTCATACGTGTCTTCTTCCTGATCCTGTTGGTATTCCTTATAGGTCGCATGGGGTATTCAATCGTTTATGGTGGCGGCTGATGGTTGCTGACCGCAGTCTCCCGCAACTGCCATCTGAGCAATGGGAACAGAACCTGATGGCGGGGTGGCCGACGGCCCGCTTCCAGCGGTTTCTATAGGGACTGCTTTGGGCGCCCGTTCTTCCATCCGGTCTGCAGCAGTCGCCTCGCAACAAACCACCACAGCTTGTTGCGGCGACGCTATCTGGCTGCGCCCTAGACCTTGAACTGATCCATCAGCGCCTGCTGATGGTTGGCCAGCTCATTGAGCGACCGGCTGACCTGGGCGGACTCGTCCGCCTGTTCGGCCAGCGATTCGGTGACGTCGCGAATGCCCGACACGTTGCGGTTGATCTCCTCGGCGACGGCGCTTTGCTCTTCGGCGGCGCTGGCGATTTGCAGGTTCATGCTGGTGATCACCGAGACCGCATCGCCGATACGCTTGAGGGCGCTGACGGCGAGGGCGACGTGGCTGACGTTGTCCTGCGCCTGGAGGTGGCCGTCGTGCATGGAATCCACCACGTCGCGGGTACCTTGCTGCAGGCGTTCGATGACCTGGCGGATTTCCTCGATCGAGACCTGGGTGCGGGTAGCCAGGCTTCTGACCTCATCGGCGACGACCGCGAAGCCACGGCCGGCTTCACCGGCACGTGCGGCCTCGATGGCAGCGTTGAGGGCGAGGAGGTTGGTTTGCTCGGCGATGCTGCGAATGGCTTCGAGCACCGAGCCGATCTGCTCGCTGCTGGCCGCCAGGCCTTCGACGTCGCGCATTGCGGTGCCCAGGTCATGGGCCAGCCGCTCGATACGCTGGGTGGTCTGGTCGACTACCTGAAGGCCTTCGCGGGTGGCTTCGTCAGCGCTGCGCGCGGCGGCAGCGGCCTCGGAGGCGTTTTGCGCCACGGCCTGGGCGGTCGCGCTCATTTCATTGGAGGCGGTTGCCACCTGTTCGACTTCGCTGAGCTGCGCTTGCATGCCCTGGCTGGTGCGGGTGGCGATGCCGGCGGATTGATCGGCGGTCTGGCGGGCGGACTGCACCGAGTCCTTCACCTTGGCCACGATCGGCTGCAGCTTGTCGAGGAAGTGATTGAAGCCATCGGCCAGCCGGCCGAGTTCGTCCTGGCGCGGGTACTGGAGGCGGCGGGTCAGATCACCTTCGCCGCTGGCGATGTCGTCGAGCATATCGGCGACCGACAGGATCGGACGGGTGACGCGCCGCGCCATGATGTTCATGAGCATGAGGCCCAGCACGATCGCGCCGATGCCGACCAGCCAGGAGATCATGCTGTCCCGGGTGCGCTGCGCCTCGAGGGTATCGGCGAGCGCCAGCGCACGGGTGAGCACCACCGGTTTCGGCGCCTGGATCAGGATGCCCCAGGTCTTGGCGCCGGGAATCGGTTGCACGGGCTGCATGACGCCGATGGACTGCTCGCTCGACACCACGGACGGCTGGCCGGCCTGCAGTGCTTGCCGCAGTGCGCCCGCCAGGGTTTGGTCGGCGTTGTCCATGGGCTTGCCGAGCTGAGCCGCGTCACGGGTGTGCGCCGCCAGCAGCCCGGCTGGGCTGATGAAGCTGATATCGCCCTGGCCTTCGTACAGGTTGCGGTTTGCGGATTCGGCCAGCGCTTGCAGCGCAGCCAGGCTGATGTCGATACCGATCACGCCGATCACCTTGCCGTCGTCTTGCAGGGGCAAGGCCACGCTGGTCATCAGCACGGTCTGGTCATTCACCTGGTCGATATAAGGGTCGAGCAGGCACGCCGCTGCGGTCTTGAGCGGGCAGGAATACCACGCGTTGTAGGCTGCGCCGCTGGGGCCGGGCGTGGTGTCGGCCAACACCTGGTCAGTCATCACTTCAGCTTCGAAGGTGCCCGGCTTGCTCTGCGACCAGTAGAGCGCAAAGCGACCTGCCTCGTTGCTGCTCGTGGCTTGGTTATTGATGAAATCTGCGTCCTGCCCATCCAGCCCGTTGGGCTCGAAGGCGATGTAGATGCCGAGTGACTCGGGGCGTGCCTTCAGTGCATCGGCCAGTACAGCGGTCAGGTCGCTGCGCAGCGCTTCGGCGCTCAGCACACCCTTGGCGTGTTGTTTACGCAGCAGGTCGACCTGTTTGGCGACGCCGAGACCATACAGGTAAACCTCGAGGAATTCGCTGCGCATGCTTTGCGCCTGTGCCTCGGCAATGGCCTGCAGTCGTAGTTGCGCGGAATCGCCGAGCATTTGAAAACTGGTGCCTTTGACGACATCGCTGCTGCGCGCGGCATAGAACTGGGAGACGAGCACGAGCAGGGACACGACCAGGAACAGGCAAAGGCCGGCGAGGGCGGTCAGCTTGAACTGGATGGAGAGCCGATTGAACATGAGAACAGCCATTTGAATAGGGACTGGCAGGTTATCGGCGGCCCTGGCAATTGCTTCAGCCGATCAACGCGCCATCCGTCTTGCTGCTCGCTGGTGCTGCCGCCTGTCGAAAGCATTGCACTCCGAGGCCGAGCGGCGTTTCAGAACGGTATACGCAGATGTCCTGCGTCGTTACGGGAGTGTTGTCATGGCAGTCGAACATAACGAACCAGGGTCCGCCTTCGAGTCCTCCAGCGACAAGCAAGTGGATACCGGCGCAGGGCATGGCTCTGGGCTGGAGAAGGCCAAGTCGGAGCCCAAGCAGGGCGCCAACGAGGCCGAGGCCAAGAAGAATCGCGTGGAGTGGAACCCGCCGGCAGGCAACCCGGGCTCGGATCAGGATGCGCTGAAAGAGCGTGATATCGGATCTGCGAGAACGGATGAGCGCTAAGCGCTTGTTGTTGGCCGGCACGCTCCAGTTTTGTTTGCGGTAGTCGCGCGGTGGCGTGACCGGCCACTCGATCATCCAGCCGGAGGCGGCCAGGGGCATCCAGATCACGTCCAAGATTTCGCGGGCATGGCCCGCTCCCACGGGAGCAGGCCGAGGCGTGATGTCGGGCCCGACCCATCCGACGGAACCCATCACCCATCTGGGAGCAGGCAGGGGCATCCAGGCCACGCCCACGATTTCGCGCGCATGGCGCGCTCCCACGGAAGTAGGTCGTGGTGTGATGCCGGGCGTGGGCAATCCGTAGTCCGCGGATGAGTGCGACTCATCAAAGGCACGGCGGGGTTCACCTACCTGGCCTGAGCCACCCTGCAAGCTTTATCAAACCATCGAATTTCCTTTTCGTTATCAGGCCGACGACGCTGGCAGCGCGATACCGGCTGGCTGCCTTGTTGAATCTTTGCTGGTGTGCGGCATCTTTCAAAATGTAACGGTCAGTCATGGCCGCCCTGCAGGCGGCTGTCGCCGCAGCTTCGCAACACCAACAGGACGCGAACGATGCCCACAGACAATACCCCGTCAACACCCCCCCTGAAGCGCGCCATTACAGGGTCGATGCTGACGCTGTTCATCCTCGGTGACGTACTGGGCGCCGGTGTATATGCACTGGCCGGGGTGATCGCCGGGGAAGTCGGCGGGGCTGTGTGGGTAGCCTTGCTGGTCGCGCTGGGGTTTGCCTTGCTTACGGCGGGCTCTTACGCCGAGCTGGTCACCAAGTATCCCCACGCCGGTGCATCGGCGGTGTTCGCGGCCAGGGCATACAAGTCGCCGCTGGTGTCGTTTCTGGTGGGCTTCTGCATGCTGGCGGCGGCGGTCACCAGCGCGGCGGGGCTGTCCCTGGCGTTCGCCGGGGATTACCTGGCAGCCTTCGTCGATATTCCCGCCCATGTGGCGGCGCTGGTTTTCCTGGTGGTGATCGGCCTGCTCAATGCGCGGGGCATCAGGGAGTCGCTGTCGGCCAACCTGGTAATGACGACCATCGAGCTGTCCGGCCTGCTGCTGGTGATATTCGCCGCCGCCTGGTTCTTCCGCACTGGTGAGGGGGATTTCAGCCGGGTGGTGGAATTCAAGGCCGGGGTCAACCCGGCCGTTGCGGTGCTGGGCGCGGCGCTGCTGGCGTTCTATTCCTTCGTGGGCTTCGAGACCTCGGCCAACCTTGCCGAGGAAATTCGTGACGTGCGCAAGACCTACCCGCGAGCGCTGTTAGGTGCGCTGATCATCGCCGGGGCGATCTACATGGCGGTAGCCGTTGGCGCTGCAGTGGTGATGCCCGTCGAGCAGTTGGCCAATTCCACGGCGCCGCTGCTGGAGGTGGTAAAGGCCTCGGGCCTGGGCATCCCGCCGCAGCTGTTCGCCTTTATCGCGCTGATCGCCGTGGCCAACGGCGCCTTGCTGACCATGATCATGGCCAGCCGCCTGGCCTACGGCATGGCCCACCAGGGGCTGCTGCCGAGGGTGCTGGGCGGCGTGCTGCCCGGGCGGCGCACGCCCGCGGCGGCCATCGTGGCGACCACAGCGGTGGCCATCGTGCTGACGCTGACCGGTTCGCTGGCAACCCTGGCACAAACCGTGGTGCTGCTGTTGCTGTTCGTGTTCATCAGCACCAACCTGGCGGTGCTGGTGCTGCGCCGGGACAAGGTGGCAGAAGATCACTTCCGGGTGCCGACCTGGGTGCCGGTGCTCGGTGTCGCCTCGTGCCTGCTGCTGATGACCCAGCAGGACGCGCAAACCTGGCTGCGTGCCGGCGCGCTGTTGCTGGTGGGGGTGATGCTGTACGTCGTCACCCGTGCCGGCGGGGTGAAACCGCTCAAGGCCGAGGACTACAAGGTGATGGACAGTTGAGTGAAGGGCGGGACAGGGCTGAAACGCAGTTGCTTGCAGCGACAAGCTCACAGTGCCATTAGCACGCCTGTGCTAATGACCGGCCCTTCGAGCAGGGCTATGGTTCCTGGGTATCTCCAACGTTTTCAAGCCCTTGCGCCATGGCAGCAAGGCAACCGTTGGTTGTGGAGCACCACTACAATCCCAAGGAAGCACACCATGAAACTGCGTTCCCCGGTCACCCCTTTCGCGCTGCTCGGCGTCCTGTTCGTCAGCCTGGCGGGTTGCAGCAACATCAAACCATCCGAAGACAAGCTCAAGTCGCTGGCCGAGATCAATCTGGGCGAGTCGGTCAGCAGCATCGGCAATGTGCGCAACGACTCCATGCAAACCTACTTCGTGGCGCGCACCAGCTCCGGTGACTACAACTGCACGGTGCCCAGCGGCGCCAGTGGCGGCGCGGCGACTATTGCCAGCTTCGGCATGATGCAGCCCCACGCGGTATGCCAGCGCAAGGGCACCGGCAGCGGCACGCCAGCGCCGTTCGGCCAGTAGCCCTACGGGCCCACTGCCCGAAAACCGAGCCCCAGCAAAAAGCCCGACCAGGGATGGCCGGGCTTTTTCACGTCTGTCGCCTGGCGACAGCGGACGGTGCGTACCTGTCAGGGCTAGCCAGCGCGCTGCGTTGGGTTATTCGAGTTCGTGGAGGAGGGTGACGCCGGAGTACAGGCCGATAACGAACAGCGCCAGGAATACCACTGCCGAGCCGATCAGGAATGTAGTCATGTTGCGGACCTTTTCTTCTTTGGGCGCCGTGTTGTCGGCGCGATAGAAGGATAGAAGCGTCGCGGTGCCGATCCGTTCAGGTGATTTTTCGCGGCAGGGCATGCGGTCGGGGCGTGCCGTCGTCAGCGCAGCCGCTCGTGGCTCAGCGCCGGCGACCAGGTGCGCTGCTTGCAGCGCGGGCAACTGGCCTGCTGCCCGCTGCTCATCGGTTGCGTGTGGCCGCAACGCACGCAGGCATAGGTGCCGGCCTCGAGCACCTGCTGGTATTCGCTGCGGTGTTCGCCGGGCAGCACGCAAAGGCCGGGTTTCACGTCGGGTGCGGCGAAGAAGTAAAGGCTCATGTCGCCATCGGTTTCCAGGATGCCGAGGCGCACCTGGCCCAGGTGCTCGACGCCTTGCTGACGCAGCTCCATGAAGAACTCGTCGGACGAGATGTTCAGGTGGTCCAGGCTGTTCAGCTCGTAGAGTCCGTCCTTGATGATGGTCACCGGCTTGCCTTCCATCCAGTCGGAAAAGCGCTCGCTGCGGCGCATGGTCATGACCGTGGCGCGGTACAGCACCAGCAGGGTGACGAATACCATTGCCACCGGCAGCAGCGGCACGTCGTCATAGAACGATACGTCACCGGCAGCCGAGCCCAGGGTGAGGATCACCACCAGCTCGAACAGCGACAGCTGGCGAATACCGCGCCTGCCGCTGACCTTGAGGAACACGAACACCACCACGAAGGCGAACAGCGCACGAAACGCCACCTCGCCCAGAAACAGCAAGGGCACATCACCCAGCAGCATGCGCTGCCAATCGAACGCGCTCATCGTTCACTCCATAAGCCTGCCTCTACCACTTCAGACAACCAAGTAGGCGATTGGGTCGAACTCGATCAGGGCCGCTCTCGATACCAGGGGGCAACCCTGCTTTACAGAGAGAAATGGCAAATTGGTTGAACCAAGCCGCTTCGCTTACGTCAATGCGATATCAAAGTGATATCGCGCAGCCCTGTGGCTGGGTGTGGAGCGCGAGCCCATGCCACCACGGGCTGCCGATCGATCCCGCGCACTGGGGCGGGCATCGGGACACTTCCCTGATCATCCTTGCAGTAGTTGGAGCGACCCATGAAAACGTGGTTTGGCAATATCAGCGTCACCCTCAAACTGGCCCTGGGCTTTGGCCTGGTATTGTTTCTGACCATGGCCCTGGCCCTGGCCGGCTGGAGCAGCCTGGACAGTGTGGTGCAGCGCAGCGAGCGCATGGCGGATGTTAACGGTCTGACCCATATCCTCACCGATTTGCGCGTTGCGCGCCTGCAGTATCTGCTCGCCAATGGTGGCGACGAGGAAGGCAAGGAGGTGCAGCGGCAGATCCAGGCGCTCGCCCAGCGCCAGCAAGACCTGCTGCCGCGCTTTCGCAACGCAGAGAATCAGCGCCTGCTCAATCAGCAGATCGAGCTGATCGCGCAGTACCAGCAGGCGTATAACAAAACCCAGGCCGCTTACGTGGCCAGCCGCCAGACGCGTACCGCAATGGTCGAACTGGCCGATCGCGCCAGTGAGCTGATCGACCGTGTTCGCGAGGAAGTGGGCCGTTCAGCTGCAGGCAGCGAAACCGGCTTTGCCCGTTATCAGGCCATCGCGCGCACCGAGGATGACGTGCAGACCCTGCGTTATAACGTGCTCACTTACACCGCCGATGTCAGCGCGCAGACCGAGCAGGCGCTGAATCAGCAGATCGAGCGCGTCGGTCAGGGCCTCAATGGGCTGACGAGCGTATTCACCGGCGAATACCGCAATGAGGTCCAGCAGCTGCAGAGCACGGTAAACGACTACCGCAGACTGTTGGATACCTATCGCACGGTCACCGAGCAGCGCGTGTCGATGCGTGAAGCCATGACCGAACAGGCGCGGGAAATCGTCAAGGGCAGTGAGGCGCTGCTGGCCATGCAGGCCACCTTGCGTGACCAGGACACCACTTCGGCCAACCAGATGATGATCGCCGCCACGCTGCTCGCGCTGCTGGCGGGCATCCTTTCGGCATGGCTGATCACCCGACAGATCACTCGGCCGCTGCAGGAAACCCTCGAGGCTGTGGAGCGCATCGCCGGTGGTGATCTCAGCCAGACACTGCAGGTCACCCGCCGTGACGAGATGGGCGTGCTGCAGCAGGGCATCCAGCGCATGGGCAGCACCTTGCGCGAGTTGATCGGCGGCATTCGCGATGGCGTTACCCAGATCGCCAGCGCTGCCGAGCAACTGTCGGCGGTAACCGAGCAGACCAGTGCCGGGGTGAACAGCCAGAAGGTGGAAACCGACCAGGTGGCCACCGCCATGCAGGAAATGTCCGCCACCGTGCAGGAGGTCGCGCGCAGCGCTGCCGAGGCTTCCCAGGCCGCCGTCGACGCGGACCGCGAGGCTGGCCAGGGTGATCGCGTGGTCGCCGAGACCATCACCCAGATCGAGCGCCTGGCTACCGAGGTGAGCCGCTCCAGCGAGGCCATGGGCGAGCTGCAGAGCGAAAGCAAGAAGATCGGCGGGGTGATGGATGTGATCAAGGCGGTGGCCGAGCAGACCAACCTGCTGGCCCTCAATGCGGCCATCGAGGCGGCGCGTGCCGGCGAGGCCGGGCGCGGTTTCGCCGTGGTGGCGGACGAGGTGCGTGGCCTGGCGCAGCGCACGCAGAAGTCCACCGAAGAAATCGAGGGGCTGATTGCCGGGCTGCAGCGCGGCACCCAGCAGGTTGCCGCGATCATGGAGGAAAGCCGCGAGCTGACCGACAGCAGCGTGGCGCTTGCCCGTCGTGCCGGCGATGCGCTGGGCGCGATTACCAGTCGGGTATCCAACATCCAGGCGATGAACCAGCAGATCGCTGCCGCTGCCGAGCAGCAGGGCGCGGTGGCCGAGGAGATCAGCCGCAGCGTGGTCAACGTGCGCGACATTTCCGAACAGACCGCCGAGGCCAGCGAAGAAACTGCCGCCTCCAGCGTCGAGCTGGCGCGCCTGGGCAATCAGCTGCAGACGATGGTCAGCCACTTCCGGGTGTGAAGGCCGATAAATCTCAGGAGCGGCGGTTCGCCGCCGCTTCGCTTAGCACGAGCCGGCTCTATCGGGTAATAAGCATTGCCTATCAAGGCGCTGCCTTTTTCCAATTTAGCGAAGCGGCCAGCCTCTCGTAGTTTGGTGCGAGCGCATGACGCGCGAGTACTCATAAAAACGACGAGGATTCACCGATGAAACCCACCACCGCATGGGCGCCCGCCCTTGGTTTGATGACCGCGGCCTTGTCCGCTTCGCTATTCAGTCTGTCGGCCCAGGCCGCGCCGTTGACCCGCGACAACGGGGCGCCGGTGGGCGATAACCAGAATTCGCAGACCGCAGGCGCTACCGGCCCCACCCTGCTGCAGGACGTGCAACTGA
The DNA here is from genome assembly GCF_003253735.1 of Pseudomonas sp. URMO17WK12:I2. Taxonomy (GTDB): domain Bacteria; phylum Pseudomonadota; class Gammaproteobacteria; order Pseudomonadales; family Pseudomonadaceae; genus Aquipseudomonas. Next base: position 26,540 of record NZ_QKYW01000011.1, read on the forward strand.
TCCAGAAGCTGCAGCGCTTCGACCGCGAGCGCATCCCCGAGCGCGTGGTGCATGCCCGTGGCACCGGTGCCCATGGCGAATTCACCGCCACGGCCGACATCTCCGATCTGACCCGCGCCAAGGTCTTCAGCAAGGGCACCACCACCCCGGTGTTCGTACGCTTCTCCAGCGTGGTACACGGCAACCATTCGCCGGAAACCCTGCGCGACCCGCGCGGTTTCGCCACCAAGTTCTACACCAGCGAAGGCAACTGGGACCTGGTCGGCAACAACTTCCCGACCTTTTTCATCCGCGATGCCATCAAGTTTCCGGACATGGTGCACGCCTTCAAGCCCGACCCGAACACCAACTACGGCAGCAACCGCACCCAGTTCGACTTCTTCAGCCACGTACCGGAAGCCACCCGCACCCTGACCCTGCTGTATTCCAACGAGGGCACCCCGGCCAATTACCGGCAGATGAACGGCAACAGCGTGCACGCCTACAAGCTGGTCAACGACAAGAACGAGTACCGCTACGTCAAGTTCCAGTGGCGCAGCCTGCAGGGCATCAAGAACAACGACCCCAAGCAGACCGAGCAGATCCAGGGCAAGGACTTCAACCACATGAGCCGCGACCTGATCACCACGATCAACGCCGGCGACTATCCGAAGTGGGATCTGTACATCCAGGTGCTCGAACCGGCCGACCTGGCCAGGTACGACTTCGACCCGCTGGATGCCACCAAGATCTGGCCGGACGTGCCCTACCAGAAGATCGGCCAGATGGTGCTGAACAAGAACCCGGACAACGTGTTCCAGGAAACCGAGCAGGTGGCCATGGCGCCGTCCAACCTGGTGCCGGGCATCGAGCCCTCCGAGGATCGCCTGCTGCAGGGCCGGCTGTTCTCCTATGCCGACACGCAGATGTACCGCCTGGGCGCCAACCACGCCTTCCTGCCGATCAACCAGGCCAAGGTGCCGGTCAACAACGGCAACCAGGATGGCGCGGCGAACAGCGGCCACACCACCACCGAGGTGAACTACGAGCCCAGCCGCATCAACCCGCGGCCTGCTACTGAGCACGCCCGCTACAGCAACCTGCCGCTGAGTGGCAGCACCGAGCAGAAGAAGATCCAGCGCGAGCAGAACTTCAAGCAGGCCGGTGAGCTGTACCGTTCCTACGACAAGAAGATGCAGGGCGACCTGATCGCCAGCCTGGGTGGTGCCCTGGCCGAGGCTGAAGACGAGAGCAAGCACATCATGCTGTCGTTCTTCTACAAGGCCGATGCGCAGTACGGCGAAGGCTTGACGAAGGTGGCCGGTGGCGACCTGGCGCGGGTCAAGGCGCTGGCCGCCAAGCTGCAGGACTGAGCCTGACTCTGCATGGCGTGCGGCTCCGGGCGGGCCGCACGCCACCATCAGACGCGGCGCAACGCCGCTCGGGAGGCCCCCATGTTGCGTACCTTCTGTTTCTCCCTGGCGCTGAGCGCTGCAGCACCGCTGCTGGCCGCCACGCCGGCGGCGGATGCCGAGCGCGTCCAGGCGCAATTGCGCGATTACTACTTCCAGGCCGCCCGCGAGGGCAACGTGGCGATGCTCGATGAATTCATCGCCGCCGGCTACGACCTCGATACGGCGGATGAGAAGGGCTACACCGCGCTGATCCTGGCGGCCTACCACGGCCATCGTGACGCGGTAGAGCGTTTGCTGGGTGCAGGCGCCGATGCCTGCGCGCAGGATCAGCGGGGCAACACGGCGCTGATGGGCGCGATCTTCAAGGGCGAAGTGCGTATCGCCAGGCGCCTGCTCGACGCTGATTGCAGCCCCGATCAGCGCAACGACAGCGGCCAGACGGCGGCCATGTACGCGGCATTGTTCCAGCGCAAGGAGATGCTCGATGACCTGGCCAGCAAGGGCGCCGACCTGAACGCCAGGGACGCTTTCGGCAATTCGGTAAAGGGCCTGGATAACGGCGAAATACGCACCCGTTGGTCGGCCAGGCAGCCCTGAGCGAGGCGTCCTGGCCATCTTCTGGCCAGTACCCATTCGTCAGAAACCCCGCGCTAAAGCAGGTAGGCGGCATTCAAACGGCTACAAAGTGAGAACCTGTATCAACTGCAGGTGGCTCAAAAAAGGCTTCACGCTCCGAGTTGCCATTAGCCCGGCTGCCGCCATCAGCTAAGGACGCCGCCCGATGCCCGACTTTGCCAAAGCCGACCCCCAGTTGGTGCCACGCCTGCTCGACGACATGCAGCGCCAAGGCTACGCCGTTATCGAAGGGTTTCTCAGCGACGAGCAACTGCAGGCCGCCCGTGACCACGTCAATCACGAAGTCGAGCGCCACGAGCACGAGTACTTCGCCCTGCAGGGGCAGGCTGCGGTGAAGGGCAGCATCTTCGAGCAGATGAGCGTCTCGCCTCAGGTCAAGGATCTGTTCCGTCAGCTGTACGAGGGGGGCGTCGGCCAGCCGCCGCGCTCGCCGGATATCTTTCCCGCGCTGCGTTGCCTGCAGGGCCTGACCGGCAAGCGCGAGTCGTACTACTTCCATTACGACGCGGCGGCCCTGACGGCACTGATTCCGCTGGTCACGCCGAGCGAGGGGCGCTACTGCGGCGACTTCATCTTCTTCCCCAACCTGCGCAACATCCGCACCAACCTGTATTTCAATATTCTGGAAAAGGCGCTGATGCAGAACACCCTGACCCAGAAGCTGATCACCTTCGCGGTCAAGCGCGGCTGGCTGAAACCGGTCACCATCAAGATCGTGCCCGGCAACGCCTACTTCTTCTGGGGCTACCGCTCGCTGCACGCCAACGAGCCATGCGACCCCAAGGCGCTGCGCTCCACCGTGCTGCTGCACTATGGCGAACCCCACAGCCGCGACAACCTGGCCTCGCGCCTGTTTCTGGGCTGGAATTTCCGCCGTGCGCGGATCAGCAACGAGCGCACCACGCGCAAGGATGTGGGATAGCTGTACGCAATCATGCCGACGGCCACCGGTCAGTGCGCTGCGAGGCGGCGCATCGCCCTCCAGAACCAGAGGCCGGCCAGGCTCAGCGATGCGCCCAGCACGCATACCCCATTCCAGCCAAATGCTGCATAGGCCGATGTGCTGCTGATCGCACCCAGGCCGCTGCCCACGGCGTAGAAGAGCATGTAACCGCTGACCAGCCGCGAGTGTGCTGCCGGCTGGGTGGCGAAGATCAGGCTCTGGTTGGTGACGTGAATGGCCTGGCCGGCCATATCCAGCAGCAGGATGCCCAGCAACAGGGCGCCAAGCGATACCGGGGCCAACCACAACGGCAGCCAGGAGGCCAGCAACAGCAGCAGGGCATAGCCGGTGGTACGTTGGCCCAGGCCTTTGTCTGCCCAGTGCCCGGCCCGGGCCGCCGCCAGAGCACCAACCAGGCCGACAAGCCCTAGTGCACCGATGGCCGTTTGCGAGAGATTGTGCGGCGGTGCGCTCAAGAGCAGCACGATGGCCGTCCAGAACACGTTGAACACGGCGAACATCAGCAGTGCCAGCATGCCGCGTACTTGCAGCGTGCGTTGACGGGCAACGAGGGTCAGTAACGATAGAAGCAGCTGGCCATAGCGAGGCGCTTCAGAGGAAAGCGGCTGAGCCGGCAGGTACCGCCAGAGAACCAGTGCCAGGCTCCCCATCACCGCTGCCGACGTTAGGTAGACGCTGCGCCAGCCTGCCAGGTCAGCCACCGCGCCGGCCATTACCCGAGCGAGTAGCAGGCCGACAAGCACGCCACCCTGTGTAGTGCCGACCACCCGGCCGCGCTCGCTATCGCTGGCGGCCGCTGCCGCATAGGCGATCAGCCCCTGCGTCATGGCCGTACCGACCAGTCCTACTGCGAGCATGCCGGCTAGCAGCAGGGCAGGTGTTGGCGCCGCTGCGACGCATAGAAGCGCTGCAATGAGCGCAGCCAACTGCACCATCATCAAGCGACGCCTTTCCACGCGATCGCCGAGTGGCACCAGTAGCAGCAGAGCGAGTGCACAGCCGATCTGCGTGGCGGTTATGACGCCACCCACGGCAGCCTGGCTGATCGCGAACTCGCGTGCCACTGCATCGAGCAGCGGTTGTGCGTAGTAGACGTTGGCCACGCTGAGCCCGGCAGCGCAGGCAAGCAGCATTACCAAGGCACTCGGCAGGCTCGTGGCAGCTGCTGCGGCAGGCGCGGTGGTAGGCAGAGGCATATCAGTTGTTCCTTTCTGGTTTTATTTTAAAACCAGTTAAGGTTGGATCTTTGGGTTTTAATTTGCAACTAGATTTCTCTGCCGGTTGGTTGGTGGCGCTCGCTGGAAACCGGCGGCAAGCAGGCTTTACCTCCGGGGAGCGGGTGCTTTCGAGCGCTCAATCGCTCTTCAATCAGCTCCCAAGACGTTTTAAAGTGCAACCAGACGACTGCCGGATCTCCTGCCAGCGAGTTTTGAAGGACGCATACACATGGCCAAACGCAAACGCCACGATGATTCTCCGTGCCCGGTGGCGCGTGCGGTCGACCTGGTGGGCGACCGCTGGTGCCTGCTGATCATCCGCGATGCCTTCGATGGCGTGCGACGCTTTGGCGCTTTCCAGGCCAGCCTGGGCATCGCTCGCAACATCCTTGCCGATCGTCTGCGGGCGCTGGAGCAGGCCGGTATCCTCCAGGCTGTACCGGCCTCGGACGGCTCTGCGTACCAGGACTACGTGCTGACCGCTCGGGGCGAGTCGCTGTTTCCGCTGCTGGTGGCCATGCGGCAGTGGGGTGAGGAGCAACTGTTCGCTGGGAACGAGGCTCACTCGACGCTGGTCGAGCGCAGCTCGGGCAAGCCCATTGCCAGGATGTTGCCGACCCGGGGGGATGGCCAGCCACTGGCTGCCGCGGATACTTGCGTGATCAAGCTGGCTGCATCCGCCACGCCCCTCACCAAACCATGAGCTTGCTGGCGAAGAGATCGACTATTCGCGACACACGTGGTCGCCATGCTCTGTCATCATTCGCCGTCTGATTCTGCACCCAGGAACTCTGCATGTCGGCGCTTAACCCCGGTCTGATCGTTATCCATGGCAACCGCCTCGAGGAGCTGCGCGCTCTGGCGGTGGAATGGATGCGTCGGTACCCGCTGCGCCCGCTGGAGAACGAAGTGCTGCTGGTGCAGAGCAACGGCATCGCCCAGTGGCTCAAGCTGGCGCTGGCCGAGCAGGAAGGCTGCGGCATCGCCGCGGCCACCGATGTGAGCCTGCCGGCGCGCTTTCTCTGGCAGGCCTACCGCACGGTGCTGGGCAGCGAGGCGATTCCCCAGCAGTCGCCGCTGGACAAGGCGCCGCTGACCTGGCGGCTGATGCGCCTGCTGCCCAGCCTGCTCGACGCGCCCTGTTTCGCGCCGCTGCGGCGCTTCCTGGCCGACGACGCCGACCTGCGCAAGCGCCACCAGTTGGCCGAGCGCCTGGCCGATCTGTTCGACCAGTACCAGGTGTACCGCGCCGACTGGCTGGCGGACTGGGCCGAGGGTCACGATCAACTGCGCAACGCCCGTGGCGGCGTGAAGCCGCTCGATGAAAGCGCGCTGTGGCAGCCGCTGCTATGGCGCACGCTGCTGGCCGATGTCGGCGAGGAGCATCTGTCCCAGAGCCGTGCCGGCGTGCACCCGCGCTTCGTCGCCAGGCTGGCCGAGCTGCAAGCGCCCCCCCGGGGCCTGCCGCGGCGGGTCACGGTGTTCGGCATTTCCTCGCTGCCGGCGCAGATGCTCGAGGCCCTGGCGGCCATGGCGCGCTTCACCCAGGTGATGCTCTACGTGCACAACCCGTCGCAGCACCACTGGGGCGATATCGTCGAAGACAAGGACCTGCTGCGCCACGAGTACCGCCGGCACAAGCGCAAGGCCGGCGGCCAGGCGGGTCAGGTCGGCCAGCTGGGCTTGTTCGACGTCGAGGAGCTGCACCAGCATGGCCAGCCGCTGCTGGCCTCCTGGGGCAAGCAGGGCCGTGACTACATCAACCTGCTCGACCAATACGATGAGCCGCAGCGCTACCGCGAGCAGTTCGAGCGTATCGACCTGTTCAGCGCGATGGACGAGGGCACGCTGCTGGGCCAGTTGCACAACGACATCCTCGACCTGCGCCCTGTTGAAGAAAGCCGCACGCACTGGCCGGCCGTCGACCCGGCCAAGGATCACTCGCTGCGTTTTCATGTCGCCCACAGCGCCCAGCGCGAGGTCGAGGTGCTGCACGACCAGCTGCTGGCGGCGTTCAGCGCAGACCCGACCCTGCGCCCGCGTGATGTCATCGTCATGGTGCCGGACGTGAACACCTACGCCGCGCATATCCGCGCAGTGTTCGGCCAGTTCGCCAGCGACGACCCACGCTTCATTCCCTTCACCCTGGCGGACCAGGGCCTGCGCGGCAAGGAGCCCTTGGTGATCGCCCTGGAGCACCTGCTGCGCCTGCCCGACAGCCGCTTCAGCGTCAGCGAGATTCTCGATCTGCTCGACGTGGCCGCGGTGCGCGCGCGCTTCGCCATCGCCGATGAGCAGTTGCCGTTGCTGCGCCGCTGGCTGGAAGGCGCTGGCGTGCGCTGGGGGCTGGATGCCGAGCAACGCGAAGGCCTCGGCCTGGGCGCCGGGCTGGAACAGAACAGCTGGCGCTTCGGCCTGCGCCGCATGCTGCTCGGCTACGCCGTGGGCGGTGCCGGGGCGCGGGCAGGGATCGAGCCCTTCGACGAGATCGGCGGGCTGGATGCCGCACTGATCGGCCCCCTGAGGCGCCTGCTGGATGCGCTGGAAGTCCACTGCGAGAGCCTCGCCGAAACCCTGCTGCCGGTGGCCTGGGGCGAGCGCCTGCGGGCGCTGCTGGAGGACTTCTTCCTGCCCCAGGACGAGCGCGACGAGGTGCTGCGCAACCAGGCCCAGGATGCCCTGGAGGGTTGGCTGGAACTCTGTGAGGCGGCCAACCTGGAAGAAACCCTGCCGCTGGCGGTGGTGCGCGAAGCCTGGCTGGGCGGGCTGGATCAGGGCGGCCTCAGCCAGCGTTTCCTGGCCGGCGCGGTGAACGTCTGCACGCTGATGCCGATGCGCGCCATTCCGTTCCGCCACCTTTGCCTGCTGGGCATGAACGACGGCGACTACCCGCGCAGCCAGGCGCCGCTGGACTTCGATCTGATGGGCGGCGACTACCGCCCCGGCGACCGCTCGCGGCGCGAGGACGACCGCTATCTGCTGCTCGAAGCGCTGCTGGCGGTGCGCGAGCGCCTGACCATCAGCTGGGTAGGGCGCAGCATTCGCGACAACACCGAGCGGCCGCCGTCGGTGCTGGTCGGCCAGCTGCGCGATCATCTGGCCAGCGCCTGGCGCCTGGCCGATGGCGGCGACCTGCTCCACGCCCTGACCACCGAACACCCGTTGCAGCCCTTCAGCCGCCGTTATTTCTCGGCCGAAGGGCCGCTGTTCAGCTATGTGCATGAATGGGCCGCCTCCCACCGTGCGCCGCTGGCACAGGCCGGCGAGCAGCCGCTGGGCGCCTACGTCGCGGATGACGCGCTGAGCCTGGAAACCCTGCAACGTTTTCTGCGCGACCCGGTGAAACACTTCTTCACCGGACGCCTCAAGGTGCACCTGGACGAGGCCGAGCAGGCCGAGCTGGATGCCGAGCCTTTTGCCCTGGATGGTTTGCAGCGCCACCAGATTCAACAAGCGTTGCTGCAGGCCGCCGCCCTGGCCCTGCAAGAGAACCAGGATGTCGATGTGGCACTGCAGCGCGCGGCGCGGCGCATCCAGCGCAGTGGCCGGCTACCGGTGGCGGGGTTCGGTGAGCGCCTGCGCGCCCAGCTGCTGGAACCCTTGCCAGCGCAACTGCAGGGCTATGCCGCGCTGTTGGCGCGCTGGCCCGAGCGGTTGCCGTCGCCGATCCGCCTGAGCTTCGCCCATGCCGATCTGGCGCTGGAGGACTGGCTCGGCGATCTGCACGCGGCTGGCGACGCCCTGGCGCGGCTGGAGCTGCAGCCCGGCGGGCTGAAGCGCAAGGATCGCAGCTACAAGTGGCACCGCCTGCTCAGGCCCTGGGTCAGCCATGTGGCGGCTGCCGCCTGCGGCCATCCGCTGACCACGCTGCTGGTCGCCGAAGACGTGCGCCTGGCCTTCGCGCCGTTGCGCCAGGCCGACGGTCAACACTTGCTGCGTCAGTGGCTGGAGGCCTATGTCGCCGGCATGCAGGCACCGCTACCGGTGGCGATCAGAACGGTCGCAGCCTGGTTCGCCCAGCTCGACAAGAGCGAGGATGAAGAGCGCGCCGCGGACGCTGCCCGCAAGGTCTACCAAGGCGATGGCCACAGCACCACGGGTGAAGTGCAGCAAAGCGCCAGCCTGGCCCGCCAGTACCCGGATTTCGACGCCTTGCTGCGCGACCGCCAGTTCGCCCACTGGGGCGCCGTGCTCTACCAGTCGCTGCTCGACGCCGAGATCGCCGAACTCCAGGATGATCAGCCATGAGCCAGCCAACACGCCCCTTGGCGCTCAGCTTTCCGCTGCACGGCAGCCGCCTGATCGAGGCCAGCGCCGGTACCGGCAAGACCTACACCATCTCGGCGCTGTACCTGCGCCTGATCCTGCGTCACGGCGACGAAGCGGCCTTCCGCGAGCCGCTGCTGCCGCCGCAGATCCTGGTGGTGACCTTTACCGATGCCGCCACCCGCGAGCTGCGCGATCGCATTCGCGCGCGCCTGGTGGAGGCCGCCACGGTATTTCGCGGGGATGCCGAAGGTGATGCCTTGCTGGCCACCCTCAAGGCCGACTTCGCCTGCGCCGAATGGCCCGAGTGCGCCCGGCGCCTGGAGCTGGCCGCACAGTGGATGGACGAGGCGGCGGTGTCGACCATCCACGGCTGGTGCCAGCGCATGCTGCGCGAGCACGCCTTCGACAGCGGCAGCCTGTTCAGCCAGACCCTGGAAACCGACCACAGCGAACTGCTCGCCGAAGTGGTGCGTGACTACTGGCGTCAGCACTGCTATCCGCTGCAGGGCCTGGCCCTCGACTGGGTGGCGGAGAACTGGGGCGAGCCGGATGTGCTCGGCCAGCGCATCCGCCCGCTGCTCGGCGAAAACGCTGACGGCGCCGCCCTGGCCCTGGGTGATCTGCTGGACGCCACCCTGCAGGACCGCCAGCGTGCGGTGAATGTCCTCAAGCAGCCCTGGGCCGCCTGGGCGGACGCCCTGCAGGGCCTGCTCGACGGGGCCGCGGCCGAGAAACAGGTCGATGCCCGCAAACTGCAGGCGCGCTACTACAAACCCTGGCTCGACAAGCTGCGCACCTGGGCCCAGAGCGATGACGAGGTGCTGGATATCGGCACCGGCTTTACCCGCCTGACCCCGGATGGCCTGGCCGAGGCCTGGAAGGTCGGCGCGCCGCCCGCGCATCCGGCATTGGACGCCATGGCCACGCTCAAGGCAGAACTCGATGCGCTGCCTGCACCGAACGATGCCGCGCTGCGCCATGCTGCCGCCTGGATTCGCCAGCGCTTCGACCGCGAGAAACGCCAGCGCGCCGAAATGGGCTTCGACGACATGCTCAGCCGCCTGGACGACGCCCTGCAGGGGGACAGCGGCCTGCGCCTGGCCGAGGTGATTCGCCAGCAGTTCCCGGTGGCGCTGATCGACGAATTCCAGGACACCGATCCGCTGCAGTACCGCATTTTCGACACGCTCTACCAGGTCGAGGCGAATCGCGACGACTGCGGCCTGTTCATGATCGGCGACCCCAAGCAGGCCATCTATTCGTTCCGCGGCGCGGACATCCACACCTACCTGCGCGCCCGCCGGGCCACCGCCGGGCGGCACTACAACCTGGACACCAACTTCCGCTCCAGCGAGCCGATGGTGGCGGCGGTCAACGGTTTGTTCGGGAAGGCCGAGGCCCGGGAAGACGGGCAGGGTGCCTTTCTGCTGCGCGACGACCTGCCATTCATCGCGGTCGGTGCCCAGGGCCGCAAGGAGGTCTGGACGGTCGAGGGCCAGGTGCAGCCGGCGCTCAATCTCTGGCACCTGGCCAGCGAGGAGGCGATTGCCAAGGGCCGATATCTGGACGCCCTGGCAGCCAGCGCGGCGGGCGAGATCGTTCGCTTGCTGGTGCTTGGCCAGCAGCAGCGCGCCGGCTTTCTCCAGGGCGACGAACTGACGCCCTTGCGCCCCAGCGATATCGCCGTGCTGGTGCGCGATTTCAAGGAAGCCCAGGCAATTCGCGGCGAGCTGGCGGCCCGCGGCGTGCGTAGCGTGTACCTGTCCGACAAGGACTCGGTATACGACACCGTGGAGGCCCATGACCTGCTGCTATGGCTACGCGCCTGCGCCGAGCCCGATCAGGATCGCCCGCTGCGCGCCGCGCTGGCCAGCTCGACCCTGGGCCTGAGCCTTGCCGAGCTGGAGCAACTGAACCTCGACGAGCGCTTCTGGGAGGCGCGGGTCATGCAGTTCCGTGGCTACCGCCAGCGCTGGCAGCGCCAGGGCGTGCTGCCGATGCTGCGCCAGTTGCTGCAGGATTTCGGCCTGCCGCAACGGCTGATGAGCCGCCCCGATGGCGAGCGGCTGCTGACCAATCTGCTGCACCTGGCCGAACTGCTGCAGCTGGCCGCCGCCGAGCTGGATGGCGAGCTGGCGCTGATCCGCCATCTGGGCGAGTGCCTGGCCGGGCGCGGTCAGGCGGCCGAGGAGCAGGTGCTGCGCCTGGAAAGCGACGATGCCCTGGTGCGCGTGGTGACCATCCACAAATCCAAGGGCCTGGAGTACCCGCTGGTATTCCTGCCCTTCATCTGTTCATTCCGTCCGCTGGACGACAAGAAGCCGGTGCAGGTGCACGACGGCGAACGCCGCCGCCTGCTGCTCGAGCCCGATGAAGAGAGCCTGGAAAAGGCCGAGCGCGAGCGCCTCGGCGAAGACCTGCGCCTGCTCTACGTGGCGCTGACCCGAGCGCGACACGCTTGCTGGCTGGGGGTGGCGGACCTGAAGATCGGCACCGCCAAGACCTCGCGCCTGCACCAGAGCGCCCTGGGTTACCTGCTCGGCGCGGGTCAGCCCCTGGCGCGGAGCGTGCAGCTGGTCGACTGGCTGAGCCCGCTGGCCGATCCACCGCGCTGCGTGGCCTTGCCTGCGCCAGAAGCCGGCGACCAGACGTACCGCGCCCAGGATGCCGATGCCTTCGAGCCCCATTGGCGTACACCACTGCGCCGCGCCGCCGAACATTGGTGGATCGCCTCCTACAGCGCCTTGCGCATGGAGGAGGGCGAGGCCCGGGTGATCGACCGCCACCAGGACGTCTCGCCGGACAGCTCGGCCGTGCAGGTCGCCAGCGACGATGAGGATCCGGCCCTGGCGCTGGAGCAGATACCGGTTTCGGCCCAGGGCCTGCACCGCTTTCCCCGCGGGCCGAACCCCGGCACCTTCCTCCACGGCCTGCTGGAAATCGCTGCGGCCGAAGGCTTCGCGGCCATGGCAGCGGCACCGGAGGTGCTGCGTGAGCACCTGGCGCGGCGTTGTCAGCGGCGCGGCCTGCAAGTCTGGATCGAGCCGCTATGGCTATGGCTGCAGGGCCTGCTGGTGCAGCCCATGGCGCTTGGCAATGGCCAGTCGGTGAGCCTGGCGAGCATTGGCGAATACCAGGCGGAGCTGGAGTTCTGGTTCGAGGCCACGCGCGTCGACGTGCTGCGCCTGGATGCCCTGGTGCAGCATTTCGAGATGCCGGGCGTGGCGCGGCCGCTGCTCAGCCCGGATACCCTCAACGGCATGTTCAAGGGCTTTATCGACCTGGTGTTCGAGCACGAGGGCCGCTACTACGTGGTCGACTACAAATCCAACTGGCTGGGCGCCGACGAGCAGGCGTACACCTTCGAGGCCATGAATGCCGCCGTGGCCAGCCATCGCTACGACCTGCAGTACGTGCTCTACGTGCTGGCCCTGCATCGCCACCTGCGCCTGCGCCTGGCCGATTACGACTACGACACCCATATGGGCGGCGCGCTGTACCTGTTCCTGCGTGCACCCGGCGCTGGCCAGTACCTGGCGCGCCCTGAGCGGGCGCTGATCGAACGACTGGATGCGCTGTTTCTCGGCGAGCCGGTGGAGGAGCTGGCATGACGCCGATGCTGGAAAATCGCGACACCCTGTTCGAGCTGCTGGCGGCCTGGAGTGAGCGTGGCTGGCTGCGTGAGCTGGATCGTACCCTGGCGCATTTCTTCGCCGACCTCGACCCCCAGGCATCGCCTCTGCTGCTGCTGGCCGCGGCGCTGGCCAGCCATCAGTTGGGCCAGGGCCATGTGTGCCTCGATCTGCAGACCACCCTGGCCGATGCGGATTCGGCGTTGTCGCTGCCGCCGGAGGGCGAGGACGCCGAGGGTGTCAGCCTGCTGCCCTCCGAGGTGCTGAGCGGCCTGAGCGTGGATGCCTGGCTGGCGGCCTGTGCCAGCAGCGCCTTGCTGCATGACGCCGAGGATGAAGTTGCGCCGCTGGTGCTGCGCGGCACCTGCCTGTACCTGCGTCGTTACTGGGATTACGAGCGCAACGTCGCCGAGGATATCGGCGAGCGCTTGCGGGGGGGCGATGCACCGGCCGATCTCGCTCAGCGCCTGGCCGCGCTGTTTCCCGAACCCCTGCAGCTCGCTGGCGTGCGCCTCACCGACTGGCAAAAGCTGGCTTGCGCCCTGGCGGCGCGGGGGCGCTTCACCCTGATCACCGGCGGCCCCGGTACCGGCAAGACCACCACCGTGGTGCGCCTGCTGGCGCTGCTGCAAGCGGCCGCCCTGGATCGCGGCGCGCCGCTGCGCCTGAGCCTGGCCGCGCCTACCGGCAAGGCCGCGGCGCGGTTGACCGAATCCATCGGCGCCCAGGTGGCGACCTTGCCCGTCAGCGAAGCGGTGCGCGGGCAGATTCCCAATACCGTCACCACGCTGCATCGCCTGCTCGGCAGTCGGCCGGACAGCCGGCACTTTCGTCACCATGCGGCCAATCCGCTGCCGCTGGATGTGCTGGTGGTCGACGAAGCCTCGATGATCGACCTGGAAATGATGGCCAATCTGCTCGATGCCCTGCCGATGCATGCTCGGCTGATCCTGCTCGGCGACAAGGATCAACTGGCCTCGGTGGAGGCCGGCGCAGTACTGGGTGATCTGTGTCGCGATGCCGAAGCTGGCGGCTACAGCGAAGCCACCTGCAGGTGGCTGGCGCAGCAGACCGGCGAGCGCATCGAGGGGCCTGAATTGCTGCCGGGCGAGCAGGCGCTGTCCCAGCATATCGTCATGCTTCGCCATTCCCGGCGCTTCGCTGGTGGTTCCGGTATCGGCCGGCTGGCCCTGGCGGTAAATCGCGGCGCGGCGATGGAGGCTCGTGAGGTACTGGCCGCCGGTGGCACGGACCTGCACCAGTTGCGCCTGGCCGGCGAGCAGGATCGTGCCTTCGAACGCCTGCTGCTCGATGGCCTGCCGGGCGGCGAAGGGCGCCCGGTGGGCTATGCCGATTACCTGAGCGTGCTGCGTGAGCAGCGCCCGGGGTTGCTGGATGATGAGGCGCGCTGGAACACCTGGGCGGCCGCGGTGCTGGCGGCATTCGACCGGTTCCAGTTGTTGTGCGCGGTACGCAAGGGCCCCTGGGGCGTCGAGGCGCTCAACGGGCGCATCGCCCATGCACTGCTGCAACGCGGGCTGATCGAACAGGAGCATGGCTGGTACGAAGGCCGCCCGGTGCTGGTCACGCGCAACGATTACGGCCTGGGCTTGATGAATGGCGATATCGGCATCGCCCTGCGCCTGCCCGAACCGGCGCTGGAGGCCGGCGGGCCAGCGCGTTTGGCGCTAAGGGTGGTGTTTGCGCGCAATGACGGCTCGGGTGAGCTGCGCTCGATCCTGCCCAGCCGCCTGGGCGCGGTGGAAACCGTGTTCGCCATGACCGTGCACAAATCCCAGGGCTCGGAGTTCGCCCATTGCGCGCTGGTGCTGCCGGACACCCTCAACCCGGTGCTGACCAAGGAGTTGGTGTACACCGGCATCACCCGCGCTCGCGATTGCTTCAGCCTGATCGAAAGCCGCGCCGGCATCTTCGAGGCGGCCATCGGGCGGCGAGTCGAGCGGCGCAGCGGGTTGTGGGAGCGGTTGGTTGGGGATGCATATATCGATTGATGGGTTGGCACCTGCGCGGCCCGACCCATCCTACAGACTGCGGATTCATCAAATGTGGGAGGGCGCCATGCGCCCGATTCGCGGGCATGGCCCGCTCCCACAGAGTATTTGGATGACCTCGGTTCTCAGAGCGGGCTTCAAGCCATCAATAACTCCGCACTCAGATTGGTAGGATGGGTGCAACCCATCAACCATCTCCCTGGAGTCAGGGCACCTTCACCCCGACCCTGTCGAGCATCTCCACCAGGCGAATCAGCGGCAGGCCGATCAGGCTGTTGACGTCACTGCCTTCGGTGCTGCGAAACAGGCTGATGCCAAGACCCTCGGCCTTGAAGCTGCCGGCGCAATCATAGGGCTCTTCCGCCTCCAGGTAGCGGGTGATCTGCTCGGCCTCCAGGGCGCGGAAATGCACCGTATAAGGAACGCAGTCGACCTGGCAGGCGCCGCTTTTGCTGTCGAGCAGCGCCAGGCCGGTGAGAAAGGTCACGCTCTTGCCGCTGGCGGCGCTGAGCTGGGCATGGGCGCGTTCGAAATCGTGGGGCTTGCCGAGCACCTGGCCGTCGAGAACCGCCACCTGGTCCGAGCCGATGATCAGGTGCGCGGCGAACCGCTCGGCCAGTGCCTGGGCCTTTTCCCGGGCCAGGCGGCGCACCAGTTCTTCAGCCGGCTCGCCGGCCTGGCGAGATTCATCTATGCTCGGCGCGGCCCACTCGAAGGGCTGGCGCAGGCGGCTCAACAGCTCGCGGCGGTAGGGGGAACTGGAAGCGAGAACCAGGGGCAGCATGGGCATTGACCTCGTGCGGAACGAGCCGCCGATTCTAGTCGTCGACAAAGGGCCTGGACAGGCGGAATTTCCTTTGACAGCACCCGGTTGCATCCATAGAATGCGGCGCCTATGTCAAATGGCCCGATTCCACCTCACGTTGATCCACGCAAACTCGCTGACCGCGGCGCCACTCTTCAGGGTGAGTTGCCGTTAGCTGATTTGTCGAGGCTCTGCGACCCTCTCGCCGATAATGGCGGTAACGTGCGCGCGAAGCTGAGCTTCGAGCGTGACGAGCGCCATGCTGTGGTTATCCACAGCCAGCTTGAGGTCGAAGTCAAGATGGTTTGCCAGCGGTGTCTGGATCAGGTCACCTTACCGATCCTCAGCGAGTGTGATTACGCTGTGGTGAAGGAAGGCGCGAATACCCAGTCCGTGCCGCAAGGCTATGACGTACTGGAAGTGGGTGAAGATCCTCTGGATCTGTTGGCCTTGGTCGAGGATGAGCTGTTGCTCGCCTTGCCCATCGTGCCGATGCATGACCCGAAAGATTGCCAGCAGCCGGCGGGCCTTGATGAGCCCGAGTCGAGCGAGGACGAGGTGACGCGGTCCAACCCGTTCAGTGTATTGGCACAGTTAAAGCGTGACCCAAACGTTTAGGAGTTTACTAGTATGGCTGTTCAGCAGAACAAAAAATCCCGTTCCGCCCGTGACATGCGTCGTTCGCATGACGCGCTCGAGGGTAACGCTCTGTCCGTTGAGAAGAGCACCGGTGAAGTTCACCTGCGCCACCACGTATCGCCGGAAGGCGTTTACCGTGGTCGCAAAGTGATCGACAAGGGCGCTGACGAGTAAATCTTGTCCGCTCCGATCATCGCGATTGATGCAATGGGTGGGGACTTCGGTCCCCACTGCATTGTTCCAGCCAGCGTCGCCTGTCTGGCCGAATTCCCCTCGCTGCACCTGGTCCTCGTTGGCCAAGCTCCCCTGATCGAACAACTGCTCGCTGCTAGCCCCGGTGTGGATCGCGCACGCCTGCGCGTCGAGCATGCCGGTGAAATCGTCGAGATGGGCGAGCGCCCTGGCCAGGCCCTGCGCGGCAAGCCTGATTCCTCCATGCGCGTGGCGCTCGAGGCGGTGCGTGACGGGCGGGCTCATGCCTGCGTGAGTGCGGGCAATACCGGTGCGCTGATGGCCTTGTCGCGGCATGTGCTGAAAACCCTGCCGGGCATCGACCGGCCGGCGATGATCGCTGCCATCCCCAATCGCAGGGGCGTATGCCTGCTGCTGGATCTGGGCGCCAATGTCGATTGCACGGCCGAGCAGCTTTGCCAGTTCGCGATCATGGGGGCGGTGGCGGCAGAGGTGCAGGGCACCAGGTCGCCGCGCGTCGGTTTGCTGAACGTGGGCAGCGAAGAGACCAAGGGCAATCAGCAGGTCAAGCAGGCCGCTGCATTGCTCGAGGGGGTCGAAGGCCTCAACTATGTCGGTTTCGTCGAAGGCGATGGGCTGTATGGTGGCGAGGCTGACGTACTGGTGTGCGACGGTTTTGTCGGCAATGCGTTGCTCAAGTCCAGCGAGGGGCTGGTGACCATGATCGTGTCACGGCTCGAGGCGCTGTTTCGCAGCAGCTTGCTGGGGCGTGTCGCGGGGCTTCTGGCCTTGCCGCTGCTGCGTCGTCTGCGCGGCGAACTGGCCCCGGCGCGGCACAACGGCGCGAGTTTTCTCGGCTTGCAGGGCATCGTGGTGAAGAGCCACGGCAGTGCCGGGCCGGATGGTATAAAGAGCGCCATTCGCCGGGCGATGACCGATGTGCAGGAAAATTTACCGACGCGACTGGGTGGTCGAATCGAGCACTTGATCCGTAATATGTGACCGCTCGGGATGGCCAGCCATCCAAGGTGTCAGATTTCGAGCGCTCGCCGGTGGTGAGCGTAACTTTTTCGACGAGAAGATCACTAAGGGAACCGTTCCATGTCTGCATCCCTCGCATTCGTCTTTCCCGGTCAGGGCTCGCAAGCGCTGACCATGTTGGCCGGACACGGCGCCGAGCACGCGCTGATCCTCGATACCTTCGGCGAAGCTTCGAGCGCCCTGGGTTATGACCTGTGGGCGCTGACCCAGCAGGGTCCCGAAGAGCAGCTCAACCAGACCGACAAGACCCAGCCCGCGATCCTCGCCGCTTCCATCGCCCTGTGGCGCCTCTGGCTGGCCGAAGGCGGTGCGCGTCCGGCGTTCGTTGCCGGGCACAGCCTGGGTGAATACAGCGCGCTGGTCGCCGCCGGTGCCGTCGGCTTTGCCGAGGCGGTCAAGCTGGTCGAGCTGCGTGGTCAGCTGATGCAGCAGGCCGTACCGGCCGGGCAGGGCGGCATGGCGGCGATCATCGGCCTGGAAGATGCCGACGTGCAGGCTGCCTGCGCCGAAGCGGCCCAGGGCGATGTGGTCAGTGCGGTGAACTACAACGCACCGGGGCAGGTGGTCATCGCCGGCTCCGCGGCCGCCGTGGCACGCGCCGTCGAGGCCTGCAAGGCCCGTGGCGCCAAGCGTGCGCTGCCGTTGCCGGTCAGCGTGCCGTCGCACTGCGAGCTGATGCGCCCGGCTGCCGAGCGCTTTGCCGATGCCGTCAACGCCATTGCCTGGCAGGCGCCGCAGATCCCCCTGGTGCAGAACGTCAGTGCTGCCGTGGTGGCCGACCTGGACACCCTCAAGCGCGACCTGCTGGCTCAGCTTTACAGCCCGGTGCGCTGGGTCGAGTCCATCGTTCGCCTCGGCGAGCAGGGCGTCACCGATCTGGTCGAGTGCGGCCCGGGCAAGGTGCTCTCGGGCCTGAACAAGCGTTGTGTCAAGGGCGTCAACACCCACAACCTCGACACCCCAGAAAGCTTTGCCGCTGCGCGCGCCGCACTGGCCGACGTACAGTCCTGAACAAGGGAGAATGCTATGAGTCTGCAAGGTAAGGTTGCACTGGTCACCGGTGCCAGCCGTGGTATTGGCCAGGCCATCGCCCTGGAACTGGGCCGTCAGGGCGCCGTGGTGATCGGTACCGCGACGTCCGAGGCAGGTGCCGAGCGCATTGCCGCGACCCTCAAGGAAAACGGCATCGAAGGCACCGGGCTGATGCTCAACGTCAGCAACGACGAATCCGTTGCCGCCACCCTGGAAAAGATCCAGAAGGATTTCGGTCAGGTGCTGGTACTGGTCAACAATGCCGGCATCACCCGCGACAACCTGATGCTGCGCATGAAGGACGACGAGTGGTACGACGTGATCGATACCAACCTCAACAGCCTCTATCGTCTGTCCAAGGCCGTGCTGCGCGGCATGACCAAGGCGCGTTTCGGGCGTATCATCAACATCGGTTCGGTGGTGGGTGCCATGGGCAACGCCGGGCAGGTGAACTATGCAGCCGCCAAGGCCGGTCTGGAAGGTTTTGGCCGTGCGCTGGCCCGTGAAGTGGGCTCGCGTTCGATCACGGTAAACGCCGTGGCACCGGGTTTCATCGATACCGACATGACCCGTGAATTGCCTGAAGCGCAACGTGAAGCTTTGCTGACACAAATTCCGCTGGGCCGTTTGGGGCAGGCGCAGGAAATCGCCAACGTGGTTTCTTTCCTTGCTTCCGATGGTGCAGCTTACGTCACAGGGGCTACTATCCCTGTGAACGGCGGGATGTACATGAGCTGAATTGAAGGGGCGCTGTCGGCGAACGTCTGCGATCCGGTGCAAACATGGTGATAAAGCTGTAAGTTTGCATACCGAATCGTTGGCGTATTTCCGTGGGCGCCACTGGCTTTCAGCTTGAAAAGCTGAAAACCCTTTCTATACACTTGCCGGCACAACCAGCTGGCTGGATTTGTCCAATAGGAGTGATAACACGTGAGCACCATCGAAGAACGCGTCAAGAAAATCGTTGCCGAGCAACTGGGCGTGAAGGAAGAAGAAGTAACCAACAGCGCTTCCTTCGTTGAAGACCTGGGTGCCGACTCGCTTGACACCGTTGAGCTGGTGATGGCTCTCGAAGAAGAATTCGAGACCGAGATCCCGGACGAACAAGCCGAGAAGATCACCACTGTTCAGGAAGCCATCGACTACGTTACTGCTCACGCTCAGTAAGCAGTTCGTCGCTTCCCGAATCGGAAAAGCCGCACGTCTGCAAAGGCGTGCGGCTTTTCTTTGACGGTTCGCTGTAAGAATTTTCAACAACGCCCCTGGGCGTCGTTCCGCTCGGGTACCGGCTACCCTGAGCCAATCGCCGGATGATCAATCGCCTGGGCAACGGTTTGCCAGGTGCATCGTGGCGTCGAAAAACCTGATATGAGGAGATTGCTGTGTCGCGTAGACGCGTCGTGGTTACCGGTATGGGCATGTTGTCGCCGCTGGGTAACGATGTGCCGAGCAGCTGGCAGGGCATTCTGGCCGGCCGCAGTGGTATCGGCCTGATCGAACACATGGATCTTTCCGCTTTTTCGACCCGCATCGGCGGTTCGCTGAAGAATTTCGATGTCGAGCCCTACCTGGCGCCCAAAGAGGCCCGCAAGCTCGACCTGTTCATCCAGTACGGCATGGCCGCCTGCTTCCAGGCCGCCCGCGACTCCGGGCTGGAAGTCACGGATGCCAACCGTGACCGTATCGGTGTGGCCATGGGCTCTGGCATCGGCGGCCTGACCAACATCGAGAACAACTGCAGATCGCTGCACGATCAGGGGCCACGGCGCATTTCGCCGTTCTTCGTGCCGGGCTCGATCATCAACATGATCTCCGGCTTCCTGTCGATCCACCTGGGTCTGCAGGGCCCCAACTACGCGATTTCCACGGCGTGCACCACCGGCACCCACTGCATCGGCATGGCGGCGCGCAACATCGCCTATGGCGAAGCGGACGTGATGATCGCCGGCGGCGCCGAGATGGCGGCCTGTGGCCTGGGCCTGGGTGGTTTCGGCGCAGCGCGGGCGATGTCCACCCGCAACGACGAGCCAACCAAGGCGAGCCGCCCGTGGGACAAGGAGCGTGACGGTTTCGTGCTGTCCGACGGCGCGGGTGCCCTGGTGCTCGAAGAGCTCGAGCATGCCAAGGCCCGCGGTGCGACCATCTATGCCGAGCTGATCGGTTTCGGCATGAGCGGCGACGCCTTCCACATGACCTCGCCACCCGAAGATGGCGCCGGTGCCGCGCGCTGCATGGCCAATGCCCTGCGTGATGCCGGCATCGAGCCGTCCGCGGTGCAGTACATCAATGCCCACGGCACCTCGACCTCGGCCGGTGACAAGGCGGAAGTGGCGGCGATCAAGACCGTGTTCGGTGATCACGCGTACAAGTTGGCGGTCAGTTCGACCAAGTCCATGACCGGGCACCTGCTGGGCGCCGCCGGTGCGGTGGAGGCGATCTTCAGCGTGCTGGCACTGCGTGATCAGATCGCGCCGCCGACCATCAACCTGGACCAGCCTGACGAAGGCTGCGACCTGGACTTCGTGCCCCACGAAGCACGCAAGATGCCGATGGACGTGGTGCTCTCCAACTCCTTCGGCTTCGGTGGCACCAACGGCTCCCTGGTATTCCGCCGGTACGCTGACTGATGCTGCATTGGGTCGACGGTCAGCCAGCGGCGTCGCTGCCGCTGGTGGACCGCGGCCTGGCCTACGGTGATGGCCTGTTCGAGACCATGGCCGTGCAGAACGGCCGTCCCGTGCTGCTCGAGCGACATCTGACTCGAGTCACTGCAGGTTGTGCGCGGTTGCGTATCGATCTGGATGCGAGCCGCTTGCGTAGCGAAGTTTCTGCCTTTTGCGCCGAGCTGGGGCAGGGCGTCGCCAAGCTGATCGTCACCCGTGGTGACGGCCAACGGGGCTATGCACCCTCGGCTGGCGCCCCCCGGCACGTTCTTCAGGCTGGCGCGATGCCGGCTTACCCGCCACAGCATGCCGAGCACGGCATTCGTCTGTTCCCCTGTGAAACACGCCTGGCCGAGCAGCCGCTGTTGGCCGGCCTCAAGCACCTCAACCGCCTGGAGCAGGTCCTGGCTCGCGCCGAATGGCAGGCAGCCGAGTACGCCGAAGGATTGATGCGCGATATGTCCGGGCGAGTGGTCGAGGGCGTGTTCAGCAACCTGTTCCTGGTACGCGATGGCGTGCTCTCGACGCCGGCGCTGAACCGTTGCGGAGTGGCCGGGGTGATGCGCGCCGAGCTGCTGGAGCAGGCCCGGGCACTGGGTATCACCTGCCAGGTTCGCGACATCGAGATGGACGAACTGCTGGGCGCCGATGAAGTCTTTCTCTGCAACAGCCTGTACGGGGTGTGGCCGGTGCGTCAGTTGCAGGCGCGTCACTGGCCGGTGGGCCCGCTCACCCGTAAACTGCAGGCCCTTGCCCGCCATCTACTGGACTGCTGATTCGTGATGCGCAAACTACTGTTGATGCTCGAAATCGTCGTGGTGCTGGCCGGCCTTACCCTCGGCCTGGTGGCCTGGCAGCAGCATCGCGCGCTGGAGCAACCGCTGACGCTCAGCGAGGAGCGCCTGATCGAGGTGCCGGTCGGTGCCACGCCGGGCGGTGTACTCAATCGCCTGGAAGCCGACGGTGTGATCGACGGCGCCTTCTGGCTGCGCCTCTACTGGCGCTTCAACCTCAAGGACCAGCCGCTGCACAGCGGCGAATACCGGCTGACCCCCGACCTGCGGGTGCGCGACATGCTCGACCTGTGGCGCCGCGGCGAGGTGGTGCAGTACAGCCTGACGCTGGTCGAGGGCTGGACCTTCCGCCAGGTCCGCGCCGCCCTGGCGCGCCAGGACAAGCTGGAGCTGACCCTCAGCGAGCTCAGCGATGCCGAGATCATGGCCAAGCTCGGCCAGCCTGGCGAAAACCCCGAAGGACGGTTCTTCCCCGACACCTATCGCTACGTGCGCGGCATGAGCGACCTGGACCTGCTCAAGCAGGCTCACAAGCGGCTGCAGGTGGTGCTCGACGAGGAGTGGGAAAAGCGCGCCGAGGGGCTGCCGTACAAGGACGCCTACGAGGCGCTGATCATGGCTTCGATGATCGAGAAGGAAACCGGCGTACCCGAGGAGCGCGGCGAGATCGCCGGAGTGTTCGTGCGCCGCCTGGCCATCGGTATGCGCCTGCAGACCGACCCCACGGTGATCTTCGGCCTGGGCGAGCGCTATCAGGGGCGTATCACCCGTGCCCACCTGCGTGAACCGACGCCTTACAACACCTACACCATCGACGGCATGCCGCCGACGCCGATCGCTCTGGTCGGCCGTGAGGCGATCCATGCGGCCTTGCACCCGGTCGAGGGCAAGACCCTGTATTTCGTGGCCCGCGGTGACGGCAGTCACGTGTTCTCGGAAACCCTCGAGGCGCACAATCGCGCCGTGCGCGAATACCAGTTGAAGCGCCGCGCGGACTACCGTTCTAGCCCGGCGCCCATTCCCCAGAACAGCGATAAGGACACCCCGTGAGCGGCTTGTTTATCACCCTGGAAGGCCCCGAGGGCGCCGGCAAGAGCACCAATCGCGAGTACCTGGCGGCGCGCTTGCGCGAGCAGGGCATCGACGTGCTGCTGACCCGCGAGCCAGGCGGCACGCCGCTGGCCGAGCGGGTGCGCGAGCTGCTGCTGGCGCCCAGCGACGAAACCATGGCCAGTGATACCGAACTGCTGCTGGTGTTCGCCGCCCGTGCCCAGCACCTGGCCCAGGTCATAGTGCCAGCGCTCGAGCGTGGCGCCGTGGTGCTCTGTGATCGCTTCACCGATGCTACCTACGCCTATCAGGGCGGGGGCCGGGGGCTGGATGTCGCGCGCATCGCCCAGCTGGAGGATTTCGTCCAGGGTGCGTTGCGCCCGGACCTGACCCTGGTATTCGACCTGCCGGTTGAAGTAGGCCTGGCGCGAGCCGCGGCGCGTGGCCGGCTGGATCGCTTCGAACAGGAAGGCCGCGCGTTCTTCGAGGCGGTACGCAGCACCTACCTGCAGCGTGCCAAGGCCGAGCCGGCCCGCTACCGCATTCTCGATGCGGCGCAGTCCCTTGCAGCGGTGCAGCGTGACCTCGATGCACTGCTGCCACAATTGCTGGAGCTGCAGCGTGGCTGACGTCTACCCCTGGCAGGCGACGCTCTGGCAGCAACTGGCCGGCCGAACCCAGCATGCCCATGCCTACCTGCTGCATGGCCCTGCCGGCATAGGTAAACGTGCGCTGGCCGAGCGCCTGATGGCCCTGCTGCTGTGCAAGTCACCGGTGGATCTGCAGCCGTGCGGGCAGTGCAAGTCGTGCCATCTGCTGGCGGCTGGCAGCCACCCGGACAACTACGTGCTCGAGCCGGAAGAGGATGGCAAGGCCATCAAGGTCGACCAGGTGCGGGCGCTGGTCAATTTCGTGGTGCAGACCGCGCAACTGGGCGGGCGCAAGGTGATCCTTCTCGAGCCCACCGAGGCGATGAACCTCAACGCGGCCAACGCGCTGCTCAAGAGCTTGGAAGAACCCTCGGGCGATACCGTGCTGCTGTTGATCAGCCACCAGCCCAGCCGGCTGCTGCCGACCATCCGCAGTCGCTGCGTGCAGCAGGCGTGTCCGTTGCCCAGCGAGGCGATGAGCTTGCAGTGGTTGAGCGCGGCCCTGCCTGACTGCTCCGAGCAGGATATCCGCGAGCTGCTTTACCTGGCTGCAGGTTCGCCATTGGCGGCAACGCGCCTGCACGCCCAAGGCGTTCGCGAGCAGCGCGCGCTGGTGGTCGACGGGGTGAAGAAACTGCACAAGCAGCAGGTATCGGCCAGTCAGTTGGCCGAGGGTTGGAAGGACGTACCGCTGCCGCTGCTGTTCGACTGGTTCTGTGACTGGGCGCAGCTGATCCTGCGTTACCAGCTGACGCAGGACGAGAGGGGGCTAGGCCCCACGGACATGGCCAAGGTCGTGCAGTACCTGGCACAGAAGGCGGCACAACAGAAGGTACTGAGTATTCAGGAATGGCTGCTCCAGCAGCGCCAGAAAGTGCTGGGCAATGCCAACCTCAACCGTGTGCTGCTTCTCGAAGCCTTGCTGGTGCAGTGGGCAAGCCTGCCTGGACCGGGCTAGAATCGACCCCACGTCACGACTTCAGGAATCACGCATGAACTTGCCACCTAATCTGGGACCCCGTAACGGCATCCTGTCCCTGACCATCAAGGACAAGTCCGTGCTGTATGCCGCCTACATGCCCTTCATCAAGAATGGCGGCCTGTTCATTCCCACCAACAAGAGCTACAAGCTCGGTGATGAAGTGTTCATGCTGCTCAACCTGATGGACGAGCCGGAGAAGATTCCGGTCGCCGGCAAGGTGGTATGGATCACCCCCAAGGGCGCCCAGGGCAACCGTGCCGCTGGCGTAGGCGTGCAGTTCAACGAAGGCGACAACACCGCCCGCAACAAGATCGAGACCTATCTGGCTGGCGCCCTCAAGTCCGATCGCCCCACCCATACGATGTAACAGCGGCGCAGCCGCGCCCGTGGATGGCAGGCAGCCTGTTCTGCCAGGCCACGGGTCGTTGCATGCCTGCCGCCAAGGTTCCGATTTATGCTCATCGATTCCCACTGCCACCTCGATCGTCTCGACCTGGCTGGCCACGGCGGTTCCCTGGACGCCGCGCTGGCGGCCGCCCGTGCCCGTGGCGTCGGTCACTTCCTGTGCATCGGCGTTAGCGCCGACAATGCCGCTGCCGTGCGTGAGCTGGCCGGGCGCTACGCCGATGTCGACTGCTCCGTTGGCATTCACCCGCTGGATCTCGAGCCGGGCAGCGCGCCGGCACTGGACTGGCTGCTCGCCGAGCTGGATCACCCAGGTGTAGTCGCCATTGGTGAGACCGGCCTGGATTATCACTACGAGCCCGAGGCGGCGGAGCTGCAGCAGGACGCGTTTCGCCTGCACCTGCAGGCCGCGCAGATCACCGGCAAGCCGGTCATCGTCCATACCCGTGAAGCCCGCGCCGATACCCTGAGGCTGCTGCGCGAAGCGGCGCTGCCCCAGGGCGGCGTGCTGCACTGCTTCACCGAAGACTGGGAGATGGCCCGGGCGGCGCTGGATATCGGCTTCTACATCTCGCTGTCCGGCATCGTCACCTTCCGCAACGCCGAAGCGCTGCGCGAGGTCGCCCGCCAGGTGCCGGTCGACCGCCTGCTGGTCGAGACCGATTCGCCGTACCTGGCGCCGGTGCCGCACCGTGGCAAGCCGAACCTGCCGGAGTACGTGCGTGACGTCGCCGAGTACCTGGCAACGCTGCGTGGCGTCAGCTATGAAACCCTCGCGCAGCAGACCGGCGACAACTTCCGGCGGTTGTTCCCGCTGGCGCGCGTCGCCACTGGCGCCTGAGGCAGCCAGGAAAACCGCGAGCGGTTCTGCCGTCGCTTGCGCCGCTGCAAAGGCAGGCCGCCAGCGAGTGGGCAAAAGAGGTTCTTGGCATTTTTGCGGAAAGGATAGGCTTGACGCCGGACTGGCAAGTCTGTGTGCGTATCACTTACTGGCTTGGCACTATCCATTACCGCGTTTACTGAGCCTCTTTGTTGCGCCCCTTACGGGCGCCACACCTTTCTTGCTTGCCCAAGAAAGGTGTGCCAAAGAAGGGCACCCCGACATCCGGGTTTCGCTGCGCGAAACTTCCCTCGCTCCGGCGCCGCTCCGGGGGGCCGGCTTACAAGGGCCCTCCCTGGCCCTTTAAGCCTCTCGCCGCATCCATGCGGCTCGCTCCCCTACACGACACCTCCACTCGGCCTCCTGACGGGACCGGAGCGCGAGCTTGCAAGATGTCCACGGGCTTAATCTCGGCGGTGTCTGTTTTGCTTTTGCTCTGGGGCTGCGATCTTACAAACGATGCCCAAATCCCCTTCAGGAGGCCGAGTGGAATCGCCAGGTAAGGGGTTGAGCGACATGGATGTCGCGAGAGCTGCGATGGGCCAGGGATGGCCCTTCGCAGCGTGCCCCTGGACTGGTGATGGAGCGAGGGAACCCCGGCGCAGCCGGGGCCGTATGTAGGGGTGTGTTTCTTTGCTTACTTTCTTTGCACAAGCAAAGAAAGTGAGTCGCCCGTAAGGGGCGAAACCCACCTAGCCAGGCGGCGTGCTGATAGAGAGTGCCGAGTTCGACAGCTAACACTTAATTGCCAGTCTGGTGTCAATTCTGGCTTCCCCAAGCTATGCGAAGAGCCAAAAAAAACCCGGCTTCGGGACGGAATCCGGGTCAAGACCATTAGGAGTCGAACGAAGTGCGCGGTCCTCGGCACTTCGGCCGCTGCGACACTTGGGGGAATATGTCGCACCGGTACGCTTTAGTATTGGTCATCCGCGGCCATCGTCCATGGCGTCTTTAAACGGATTTGGAATACTCCTGCCGACTCTGAGTGCCTATTCGTCGAGGATCGCCCGCACGCGCTGCAGGGTGTGCTCGATTACCCGTGCCTCGGTATAGAAATGCGGTGACAGGCGAATGCCGCCACCACGCTGGGCGCAGATGATCTGTTCGGCCTTGAGGCGTTCGTGCAGTTGGCGATTGTCCCAGGCGTCTGCCGTGAAGGTGACGATGCCGGCGCGCCTGTCAGGCGCCTGGGCGCTGAGCAGGCGCACGCCCGCCATCTGGTTCAAGCCATCTAGCAACCACTGCACCCGCTCGTGCAGCGCACGTTCGACCTGCACAATGCCCACTTCCTCGAGCAGCGACAGGCTGGCCTCCAGGGCCATGGCGCCGAGCATATTGGGGCTGCCGCATTCGAAGCGCCGCGCGCTGCGGGCCGGCGCCCAGTCGTCGCGGTCATAGTCGCCGGCGTTTTCCAGCATATGCCAGCCGTATTCGTGCAGGGCCAGCCGCTCGCGCAGATCCTGGCGGCAATAGAACACGCCCAGGCCTTCGGGGCCGAGCATCCACTTGTGGCCGTCGGCCATGGCGAAGGCGCAACGGCTGCGCTGCACATCCATGCCAAGGGCGCCCAGTTGCTGGATGGCGTCGATGCACAGCAGCACGTCGCGCTGCTCGCAGCCCAGGCCGAGGCGCTCGAGGTCGAGGCGCAGGCCGCTGGCGTATTGCACGGCGCTGATGGCCATCAGCCGGGTGCGCGGTGTGCAGGCGGCGAGCAGGGCGCCTTCGGCATCGCCGCCCTGCAGGTCGACCTGCACCACTTCCACGCCGCGTGGCCGCAACGCTTCCCAGACGATGCGGTTGGAGGGGAATTCTTCGCTGCTGATGATCACCTGGTCACCTTCGCGCCAGTCCAGGCCGAAGGCCACGAACGAAAGCGCCTCCGAGGTGTTCTTGACCAGCGCGATATCGGCCCGTGACGAAGCATTGAGCAGGCGGGCCAGGCGCTCGCGCAGGCTTCTCTCTGTTACCAGCCATTGCGAATAGTCGCGGGCGCCTGTGGCGATATTCTCCCGGGCGAAACGCTCTACGGCCCGCGCGCTACGGGCCGGCCAGGGGGCGACCGCGGCATGATTCAGGTAGTAGAGATCGGCCGGCTGGGGAAACTCGTCGATGATGGCATTCATGTCGCGTGATCCGTGCAATTTGGCGTTAGTTGGGCATAATAGCGGACTTGAATTCCGACCTTGTCATTTCCCTATGCAGAAAGAACCCCGCAAGATCCGTGAGTTTCGCCGCCGCGAGCAGGAGATTCTCGATATCGCTCTGAAACTCTTCCTCGAGCAGGGTGAGGACAGCGTGACCGTGGAGATGATTGCCGACGCCGTGGGCATCGGCAAAGGCACCATCTACAAGCATTTCAAATCCAAGGCGGAAATCTACCTGCGCTTGATGCTCGACTACGAGCGCGACCTGAACGAGCTGCTGCATTCGTCCGATATCGATCGTGACAAGGAAGCCTTGTCGCGTGCCTACTTCGAGTTCCGCATGCGCGACCCGCAGCGCTACCGCCTGTTCGACCGCCTGGAAGAGAAGGTGGTCAAGGGCAACCAGGTGCCGGAGCTGGTCGAGCAGTTGCACAGCATCCGTGCGTCGAACTTCGAGCGGCTGACCCAGCTGATCAAGGGGCGCATCGCCGAGGGCAAGCTCGAAGACGTGCCGCCATACTTCCACTACTGCGCCGCCTGGGCGCTGGTGCATGGCGCCGTGGCGCTCTACCACTCGCCGTTCTGGAGCAATGTGCTCGAGGATCAGGAGGGCTTCTTCCAGTTCCTGATGGACATCGGCGTGCGCATGGGCAACAAGCGCAAGCGCGACAGCGAAACGCCTCCCGCCTGAGTTGCTGCGCGACCTGCTCGGGTCGCGTGCGTCTCCTGGCGCGAAACCTGCTTGAAGCGGTTATTCGCCGGTTTTCCGTCGCCGGTGTCGGGAGAGATTCACATGCGTAACCTGTTCGCCCTGGCCCTGTTGCTCAGCCTGGCTGGCTGCATGAACGTCAGCGAAATGGCCGATGGCGCCACCTATCACCTGCGCGATGCGGGCGTGCTGGACTACAGCAAAGTCCGCCGCTCGGCATCCTGGCGCCTGCAGGCCGACTCGTTCATCTATATCGCCCAGGGCCCATTCACACCGAATGGCAAGCATGCCTATCCGCGGCCCAATGTAGTGGCCGAGGAAGCCTTTCGCGGTTTCGTCGAGTACTTTCCCATGGTGAGAAGGGCGAGGGCGCCAGTCGGCCTCGATGAGGCGCTGAGCGAGGCCCGCGCCGCCGGCGCTCATTATCTGCTCTACACCCGCTTCGCCTACGCCGATGATCGCATCGGCACCCTCGAGGAGTGGGAGGATCAGGAGGAGTTCGAGCGGCTGGGCACCGACCGCAGCGTGTTGCAACTGATGCTGATCGAAACCAACACCCGTTTTCTGGTGGACACCGCGCGCATCCGCAGCCGTGGCGGCTTCCTGACGTTTTACGATGCCCGGCCCGAGGATCTGATCCGCGCGCCGCTCGAGGATTATGCGCGTACACTTCTGGGCTTCAGCCGCTAGGCAAACCTCGGAGGTGTGATGAGCGAGGGCGACAAGGCCGGTGATCTACTGGCGCAGATTCCACCGGCAGGCAGCAAGGGCATGCCGCCCGTGCACCTGTGGAACCCTGATTTCTGCGGCGATATCGACATGCGTATCGCCCGTGACGGCTCATGGTTCTACATGGGCACGCCAATCGGCCGGCCGGCGATGGTGCGGTTGTTCTCGACCATCATTCGCCGCGACGGCGATGACTACTTTCTGGTCACCCCGGTGGAGAAGGTCGGTATCACCGTCGATGATGCGCCCTTCGTGGCGGTGTCCCTGCAGGTCAGCGGGCAGGGCGAAGAGCAGGTGCTGCGTTTCGTCAGCAACGTCGGCGACGAAGTCGAGGCCGGTGCCGAGCACCCGTTGCGGGTCGAGCTGGATGCGCAGACCCAGGAGCCTTCACCCTACGTGCATATCCGCGCCAATCTGGAAGCGCTGATCCACCGCAACCTGTTCTACCAGTTGGTGGAGCTGGCTCAGCAGCGTGAAATCGACGGCCGGCCCTGGTTGGGTGTGTGGAGCAGCGGGGTGTTCTTTCCCATCGGGCCGCTGGAATAACACCCAATAAAAAGGCTCCCGAGGGAGCCTTTATTTCGCGTTGTAGACGGGCATGCGAGCTAGAGCCCTGCAAGGCAAAAACAGGCGAGGAAGCGGAGTGTACTGGTGTACATGAGCATTCCGAGCCTGTTTTTAACGCCGCAGGGCCGACGCGCAGCTGGCCGTAGTCACATGTTGGGGTAGTTGGGACCGCCCGTACCTTCCGGCGCCACCCAGGTAATGTTCTGGGCCGGATCCTTGATGTCGCAGGTCTTGCAGTGCACGCAGTTCTGCGCGTTGATCTGGAAGCGCTTGCTGCCATCGTCGTTGGCCACCACTTCGTACACGCCGGCCGGGCAATAGCGCTGCGCCGGCTCATCGTACAGCGGCAGGTTCTTGTCGATCGGTATGCTCGGGTCGGTGAGCTTCAGGTGGCAGGGCTGCTCTTCTTCATGGTTGGTGTTGGACAGGAACACCGAGCTGAGCTTGTCGAAGCTCAGCTTGCCATCGGGTTTCGGGTAGTCGATCTTCTTGCAGTCGGCGGCCAGCTTGAGGCAGGCGTAGTCCGGCTTGTTGTCGTGCAGGGTGAAGGGCAGCTTGCCGCCGAACAGGTTCTGGTCGACCCAGTTGATGCCGCCGCCAATCACCGCGCCGTACTTGTGGATCGCCGCGCCAAAGTTGCGGCTGCGGAACAGTTCGTCGTACAGCCAGCTGGCCTTGAAACCGTCCACGTAGCCGTGCAGTTCGTCACCACCTTCACGGCCGGCGGCCAGGGCTTCGGCGATGGCCTCGGCCGCCAGCATGCCGGACTTCATGGCGGTGTGGCTGCCCTTGATCTTGGCGAAGTTGAGGGTGCCCAGATCGCAGCCGATCAGTGCGCCGCCCGGGAAGACCATCTTCGGCAGCGAATTCAGGCCACCCTTGGCGATGGCGCGGGCGCCGTAGGCGACGCGCTTGCCGCCCTCCAGATACTGCTTGAGTACCGGGTGATGCTTGAGGCGCTGGAATTCATCGAACGGCGACAGGTGCGGGTTGGCATAGGACAGGTCGACGATCAGGCCGACCACCACCTGGTTGTTCTCCAGGTGATAGAGGAAGGAGCCGCCGGTGTTCTCGGTGCCCATGATGTCCATCGGCCAGCCGGCGGTGTGCACCACCAGGCCCTGCTGGTGCTTGCTGGGGTCGATGTCCCAGATTTCCTTGATGCCGATGCCGTAGTGCTGGGCGTCGGCTTCGCTGTCCAGGTTGTACTTCTTGATCAGTTGCTTGCCGATATGTCCGCGGCAGCCTTCGGCGAACAGCGTGTACTTGCCGCGCAGCTCCATGCCGGGGGTGTAATAGCCTTCCTTCGGATTGCCTTCGCGGTCGACACCCAGATCGCCGGTGACGATGCCGCGCACTACGCCGTTTTCATCGATCAGTGCTTCCTGAGCGGCGAAGCCGGGGTAGATTTCCACGCCCAGGTTCTCGGCCTGCTGGGCCAGCCAGCGGCACAGGTTGCCCAGCGAGATGATATAGTTGCCCTCGTTGTGCATGGTCTTGGGCACGAAGAAACCCGGCACCTTGGTGGCGCTTTCGGCATCCTTGAGCACATAGATATCATCACTCTTGACCGGGGTGTTGAGCGGGGCGCCCAGGGCTTTCCAGTCGGGAAACAACTCGTCGAGGGCGCGCGGTTCGAATACCGCGCCGGACAGGATATGGGCACCCACCTCGGAGCCTTTCTCGACCACGCAGACGCTGATTTCCTGGCCAGCCTCGGCGGCCTTCTGCTTCAGGCGACAAGCGGCGGACAGGCCGGCAGGGCCGGCGCCGACGATGACGACGTCGAACTCCATAAATTCGCGTTCCACGGGCTATCTCCTCATCAAGGCTCTCTAATTTTCATGGCGGGCCGGCATCCTTCCCGAGGCGCGCCCGCGCAGTATATAGCGAGCCCGGATCAGGGCCAATACAAACGTTTGTTTGAATTTTCTGTAGGCCTGCTAGAATCCGGCTACAACACGAATGGCTCGCAGCCAGTCGTATTGACCGAGTTGGGTCGTAGGGTCAAGATACGGGCGGTTTTGCGCTCGCCGTCTGAGCTGAAGGTCGCTCGCGTCCTGCTTGTCTGCATCACCCGCATGCTCGCTTCTGGCGACATTCCTATTCACCGGAGAGTAACGAGGAATCCATGAAGGTTCTTGTAGCTGTCAAACGAGTGGTCGATTACAACGTCAAGGTTCGCGTCAAACCGGACAACAGTGGCGTCGATCTTGCCAACGTCAAGATGTCGATGAACCCTTTCTGTGAAATCGCCGTGGAAGAAGCTGTTCGCCTGAAAGAGAAGGGCGTTGCCAGCGAGATCGTGGTGGTTTCCATCGGCCCGACCCAGGCGCAGGAGCAACTGCGTACCGCCCTGGCGCTGGGTGCCGATCGTGCCGTGCTGGTCGAGTCGGCCGACGAGCTGAACTCCCTGGCGGTCGCCAAGCTGCTCAAGGCCGTGGTCGACAAGGAGCAGCCGCAACTGGTCATCCTTGGCAAACAGGCCATCGACAGCGACAACAACCAGACCGGCCAGATGCTCGCTGCGCTGACTGGCTACGCCCAGGGCACCTTTGCCTCCAAGGTGGAAGTCAACGGTGACAAGGCCAACGTGACCCGTGAGATCGACGGCGGTCTGCAGACCGTTGCCCTCAATCTGCCGGCCATCGTCACTACCGACCTGCGCCTGAACGAGCCGCGCTATGCATCGCTGCCCAACATCATGAAGGCCAAGAAGAAACCTTTGGAAACCCTGACCCCTGATGCGCTGGGCGTTTCCACTGCGTCCACCGTCAAGACCATCAAAGTCGAGGCGCCTGCGGCACGTGGCGCTGGTATCAAGGTCAAGTCGGTCGCCGAACTGGTCGAGAAACTGAAAACCGAAGCGAAGGTGATCTGATGACTATCCTGGTAATCGCTGAAAACACCAATTCCGTGCTGGCGCCTGCCACCCTGAACACCGTTGCTGCTGCCCAGAAGATCGGTGGTGACATCCACGTGCTGGTCGCCGGCCAGGGCGTTGGCGCCGTTGCCGAAGCTGCTGCCAAGATCGCTGGCGTGGCCAAGGTGCTGGTTGCCGACAACGCCGCATTCGCCCATCAGCTGCCGGAAAACGTCGCGCCGCTGGTGGCCGAGCTGGGTAAAAGCTACAGCCACGTCCTGGCTGCCGCTACCAGCAACGGCAAGAACATCCTGCCGCGCGTGGCGGCGCAACTGGACGTCGACCAGATCTCCGAGATCGTTTCCGTGGAAAGCCCGGACACCTTCAAGCGGCCGATCTATGCCGGTAACGCCATCGCCACCGTGCAGTCCTCGGCTGCGGTGAAGGTGATCACCGTGCGCGCCACCGGCTTCGACGCCGTGGCGGCCGAAGGCGGCTCCGCGGCCATCGAAAACGTATCGGCAGGCGGCGACGCCGGCAAGTCGGCGTTCGTCGGTGAAGAGCTGGCCAAGTCCGACCGTCCGGAGCTGACCGCCGCCAAGATCGTGGTTTCCGGTGGCCGTGGCATGCAGAACGGCGACAACTTCAAGCACCTGTACACCCTGGCCGACAAGCTCGGTGCCGCGGTTGGCGCTTCCCGCGCTGCGGTCGACGCCGGTTTCGTGCCGAACGACATGCAGGTCGGCCAGACCGGCAAGATCGTCGCTCCGCAGCTGTACATCGCCGTCGGCATCTCCGGCGCGATCCAGCACCTGGCGGGCATGAAGGACTCCAAGGTGATCGTCGCGATCAACAAGGACGAAGAGGCGCCGATCTTCCAGGTTGCCGATTACGGCCTGGTGGCTGATCTGTTCGAAGCCGTACCGGAGCTGGAAAAGCTGGTCTGATCCGCTTTTCCCGCAACGAAAAAACCCGCTCATCGAGCGGGTTTTTTATTAGCTGCCAGAGCGCTACTGCCTTGGCGCCGCCTTACGAGCTTCGGCCGCCTGCAAGCTCGCCTGATCGATGAACTTCAGGTAGTCGGCGGCGCTTTCTTCCGGGCGTTCGAGTATGGGCGCGTGGCCGCAGTCTTTTATGATCACCACACTCGCATTCTTGAGCAGTGGTTTCATCGTCTCGATGCTCGACACATCGAGGATTCGGTCCTGGTCGCCCCACAGCAGCAGGGTAGGGGCCTGGATTCTCGGCAGCTCAGGCTCCAGTGGCAGATAACGGTCGCGCAGGTGCTCGAATATCTCTCGCTGGTGCGCGCTGTCCGCCACGGCGCGTTGCGCCAGGTACTGATGCAGGCGCTCGGGAAACTGCGGTGGGGCGACGAACAGCCAGTCGAGCAGCTGATCGAATTGCGGCTCGCTGTCCACCAGCAATGGATTGTCGCCCTGTTCCTCGAGACGCTGGAAGAACGCGCTGCGCCGCGGCGTGCTGACCCCGGCGTTGGCGATCAGCGCCAGGCTGGTCACCTGATCAGGGTAGCGGGCCGCATAGAGCGCGGCGATATGCCCGCCCATCGAGTGACCGGACAGGTGCAGGCGGCGGATGCCCAGGGCGTCGACGAACGCGGCCAGGCGTTCGGTCTGGGTACCGACGTCATAGCTGCCATGGGGCCGGTCGCTGGCGCCGAAGCCGGGCAGATCCACGGCGATGACGTGATAGCGCTCGGTCAGCGCCCGGGCAAACCACAGCCAGGTGCTTTTATCGGCAGCGAAGCCGTGAACCAGCAGCACGGTCTCTGCGCCCTGGGGGCCACCTTCGTAGTAGCTGATCTTGAGGTCGTTGACGTTGACGCTGCGCTCGTGCAACCCGGCGCGCCATTGCTCGATGCCCTGATAGGCAGTCAACTGCGCTGCTGGCGACAGGTACAGAACGGCCCCGGTAGCGGCGGCGAGGAGAACGAATGCGGCCAGGATCAATTTCTTCATGCGGCGTCTTATCGCTGATTATCGAGATCGTATGAGCTAGCATGTCATGAATCTCTGGTCGGCGGATGGCCGGCTGCTTCTGAATCGAGAGTGTGCCAATGGGTGAGCGAGGTTTGGGCTGGGCTGGACTATGGGTGTGCGCTGCCATGTTGCTGGCAGGTGGCGCGCAGGCCGCCGGCAAGTGCGAGCGGCTGGTCGCCACGGGCAACCCCGAGTATCCGCCGTACCTGTGGCGTGACCCGCAGAATCCGGAAAAGCTGATCGGCGCTACGGTCGATCTGCTCAAGGCGGTGGCCGAGGATCTCGGCGTCGGCATCGAGGTGATCTATGCTGGGCCCTGGTCGCGCGCCCAGGAGGAGGTGCGCACCGGTCGCGTCGATATGCTGGCAGGCGCCTTTCTGACCGTGCCGCGCCTGGAAACCATGGACTTCGTGCACCCGGCCTTCCTGTCCACGCCGAGCGTGGTGTGGGTACGCAAGGGGCGCGAATTTCCCTATGCCAGCTGGGCCGACCTGCAGGGGCGCACCGGCGACACCCTGGTCAACAACAGCTTTGGCCAGGCCTTCGATGCCTATGCACGCGACAACCTGACCCTGGAGGGCGTTTCCAGCCTGAGCCAGGCGTTCCAGAAACTGCTGCTCGAGCGTACCGATTATGTGCTCTACGAGCGCTACCCGGGCCAGGCGCTGGCCTCCACCCTGGGGCTGCAGGACGACCTGCAGGTGCTCGACCCGCCGGTGTCCAGCGAAGGCCTGCACCTGGCGCTGTCGCACAACTCGGCGTGCAATGATGCCTGGCTGCGCGGACAGCTGGCCAAAAAAATGACAGAATTCACCGCCGCCGGCGTGCCGCAAACCCTCCTGCAGCGCAACTTGCAGCGCTGGAAGGAGCAACAGCCCGTACCGGCCGCCAGTGTTCCGAATCAGTAGGACGTACCCGTGATCTATCGATATACCAGCGCCGCCCTGGCGCTGCTGTTGCTTCAGGGCTGTGCCAGTGACCCCGCGCCGACCGAGCAGATGCGCCTGACCGAGCAGGTGGTCGAGCAGGCGCGCACCGTGGCTGCCGGTGAAACCATCGCCGAGTTGAGCCAGGCCGAAGAAAAACTCGCCCGGGCGCAGGCAGCCATGGCAGCAGGCGCCTACCGCACGGCGCGGGTGCAGGCCGAGCAGGCCGAGCTGGACGCGCGTCTGGCCGAAGCCCGGGTGCTGACGCTGCGCAGCCAGGCCCAGTTGACCGAGCTCAATCGCCGTATCGGGCGTTTACGTGATCAGCTGGGAGCCATGCCATGAGCGTTCTGCGTTGTGCCGCGCTTGCGCTGGCAGGGCTGACGATGACGGGTTGCGCCGGGCTTGACGCTGAGCATTCGGCCGAACTCGACGCGGCCCGGGCCAGCTTCCAGTCCGTGAAGGAAGATCCGCAAGTGCTGCGCAGCGCACCCAAGGACGTGATTCGCGCTGGCGAGTCCCTGGGCCGTGCCGAGCGGCTTGCAGACTACTGGGGCAGCGCCGACGACGTCGCCCATTACGCCTACCTGAGTCAGCGCTACAGCGAGATCGCCCGAGAGCATGGCAAGCTTGCTCTGGATCAGGAGCGAGCGGCGCGCCTGGAACTGGAGCGTCAGCGCCTGCAACTGGCCTTGCGCGAGGCCAAGCTGATCAGCGTGCAGGAGCAGAATGCCTGGCTGGAAGAGCAGATCGTCAACCTGGCCACGGCGCAAACCGATCGTGGTTTGGTGATGACCCTTGGCGACGTGCTGTTCGATGCCGGCGAAGCGCGCCTCAAGGCCAGCGCCAATCGTACCGTGCTCAAGCTGGTGCAGTTTCTCCAGCTCAACCCGCGGCGCATCGTGCGTATCGAGGGCTACAGTGACAGCAGCGGCAAGCGTGAGGAAAACCTGGCGCTGTCCAGGGCGCGGGCGCAAACCGTCGCCGATGCGCTGACCGACCTGGGTATCGATGCCAAGCGCATCGAGGTGCAGGGCTTTGGCGAAAGCTTCCCGGTGGCGGAAAACGCCTCGGCCAAGGGCCGGGCGCAGAATCGCCGCGTGGAGATCCTGTTCTCCGATGAGCAGGGACGTTTGGGCGCCACGCGCTGAGTCAGCTGCCGCGAAACCCCGCCACTGGATAACAGGGCGGGGTTTTTTATTGCCTGTGAAGTGAGTGTATCGCCCAGATATTTCAGGGGTGTACCGGTACAGAAACATTTGGATCGAGTACTGTTATGGTTCAGTACCGGGAAGAGACGGCCATGACCAATCTGTTGCTTTACCAACGTATCGCTCAACAGCTGGCGGATGATATCCGTCGTGGCGTCTATCAGCCCGGCGAGCGGGTGCCTTCGGTGCGCAAGATGAGCGCGCAGCTCAGCGTCAGCCATGCCACGGTTCTGCAGGCTTACGCCAACCTCGAGGATCTCGGGCTGATCCGCGCCCGTCCGCAGTCCGGTTTCTATGTGCACCAGACGCCAGCGCTGACCGCCGATACGCCGGATATCGCCCGGGTCGAGCGGCCTGGTCTGGTGACGCGCAGCAGCATCATCAACCAGGTGCTCGGCGAAGCGCGTCGCGAGGGCGTGTTCCCGCTCGGCGCCGCGGTGCCCCACGTCGACTACCTGCCGGTGCGTGCGTTGCACCAGCAGCTTGCCAAGGTCACGCGCTTCCAGAGCCCGCGGGCGTTCAGTTACATGTTCAGCCCGGGGTTCGAGCCGCTGCGCCGGCAGGTGGCGATTCGCATGCGCGATGCCGGTGTGCTGGTCGATCCTTCCGAGGTGGTCATCACCCACGGTTGCGTCGATGCCCTGCAGATGAGCCTGCGGGTGCTGACCCGGCCAGGCGACCTGATCGCCACCGAGTCACCGACCTACTACGGCTTGCTGCAGCTGGCCGATCTCCTGGGCCTGAAGGTCATCGAGATTCCCAGCGACCCGACCACCGGGATCAGTGTCGAGGCGTTGCAACTGGCGGCCAGTCAGTGGCCGATCAAGGCGTTGGTGCTCACCGCACGCCTGAGCAATCCGCTGGGTGGCACCATTCCCGAGGCCCGGCAGAAACAGCTGTTGCGCCTGGCCAGCGATTTCGATATCCAGATCATCGAAGACGATATCTACGGCGAGCTGATGTTCGAGCAGGGCCGTACCAAGGCGCTCAAGGCCGGCGACCTGGAGGGGCGCGTGGTGTA
Source organism: Pseudomonas sp. URMO17WK12:I2 (assembly GCF_003253735.1). GTDB lineage: Bacteria > Pseudomonadota > Gammaproteobacteria > Pseudomonadales > Pseudomonadaceae > Aquipseudomonas. The sequence continues at coordinate 63,967 of NZ_QKYW01000011.1, forward strand.
TTGCTCGAGCTTTTCGAAGACCCTGTCACCCGGCGTGCGGATCGGCTGGATCATCGCCGGCAAGTACCAGGACGAGGTGCAGCGCCTGCAGATGTTCACCACCCATTCTGCATGCAGCGTCACCCAGATGGCCGTTGCCGCGTACCTGGAGAACGGCGGCTATGATCGTCACCTGCGGCATATCCGCCAGGAGTACCGCAAGAACCTCAGTGCCTTCCAGCTGGCCATCCAGCAGTACTTCCCCGAGGGCACGCAGATTACCCGGCCGACCGGCGGCTTCATCCTCTGGGTCAGCCTGCCGGCGCGGGTCAATACCAAAGACCTGCACATCAGTGCCTTGCAGCAGGGCATCAGCATCGCGCCGGGGTTGATCTTCAGCAACACCGAGCAGTTCAACCACTGCGTGCGCATCAACTGCGGCATCCCGTGGAATCGCGAGGCCGAGCGCGCGCTGATGACCCTGGGCATGCTGACCACCCAGCTTTGCCAGGAGGCGAGCTGAGGCGGCAGATATCGCGCAGGGTTAACCCGAATGGCCGATTACCTGCGTCTACTGGATCGAAGCGCTCTTTCGGTCCAGGAGAATCATCATGCCCAGCCTTTCCCCCTTTGTGTCTTACAGCATCGCCGGCAGCATCGTGCTGTCGCTGGTCGCCTGCAGTGCAGGGCAGAATCCTTCGAACGACTCGGCAGCCAAACCGGCGCCGACCACTGAGGCGATAGAAGCAGGGCCCGCTATCGTCCCTGCGCCGATGACGACCCGCATGGCCGCGCCAGCTGCACGTGAGTACGCGTATGTACCGCCCGCCGAGGCCAGCCGCGAGCAGTACCAGCGCCTGGCTGCCAACCCCGTGCAATCGGTTGCCGAGGCGCCGGTGTCGACCTTCAGCATCGACGTCGACACCGGCAGCTACGCCAACGTGCGTCGGTTCCTGAACGAGGGGCGCTTGCCACCCGCCGAGGCGGTGCGTCTGGAGGAGCTGGTCAACTACTTCCCCTACACCTATCCCTTGCCCACCGGCAACGCGCCGTTCGGGGTCGGCACCGAGCTGGCTGCAACGCCCTGGAATTCGCAGAGCCGCCTGCTGCGCATCGCCATTAAAGCCTCCGATATGCAGGTTGCCCAGCTGCCGGCCGCCAACCTGGTATTTCTGGTCGACGTGTCCGGCTCCATGGATCGCCCCGACGGTCTGCCGTTGGTGCAGAGCACCCTGAAGCTGCTGGTCGATCAGTTGCGTGCCCAGGATCGCGTCTCGCTGGTGGTCTACGCCGGTGACTCCAGCGTGGTGCTGGAGCCAACTGCTGGCTCGCAAAAAGCGCAGATCCGCGCGGCCATCGAGCAATTGCGTGCGGGAGGCTCGACAGCCGGCGAGTCGGGCATCCAGCTGGCTTACCAGCAGGCCCAGAAGGGGTTCATCAAGGACGGCATCAACCGCATCCTGCTGGCCACCGATGGCGACTTCAATGTCGGCATCAGCGACTTCGAGAGCCTCAAGGCGCTGGCTGCCGACAAGCGCAAAAGTGGCATCTCGCTGACCACCCTGGGCTTTGGCACGGACAACTACAACGATCAGTTGATGGAGCAGCTGGCCGACGCTGGTGATGGCAACTACGCCTACATCGACAACCTGCGCGAGGCGCGCAAGGTGCTGGTCGAGCAGCTCAGCTCGACCCTGGCCACGGTGGCGCGGGATGTGAAGATCCAGGTCGAGTTCAATCCGGCCCAGGTCAGCGAGTATCGCCTGCTCGGTTACGAGAATCGCGCTTTGCAGCGCGAGGACTTCAGCAACGACAAGGTCGATGCGGGCGATATCGGCGCCGGGCACAGCGTGACCGCGCTTTACGAGATCGTGCCGGTCGGCAACCAGGGTTGGCTGGAGCCGCTGCGCTATCGGCAAGCGGCGCAAACGCCTGTGGTTCAAAGCGAACTGGCCTGGCTGCGCATCCGTTACAAGACGCCCGAGCAGCACAGCAGTCGTCTGCTGGAGACCGCCATCGAGGCGCCGGCCGCCATCGCGCCAATCGCCAGAGCCAGCGAGGATCTGCGCTTCGCCGCTGCCGTCGCTGCGTTCGCCCAGCAACTGAGCGGTGGCCGTTACACCGGCCGCTTCGACTGGGCGGCTACCGCGGCACTGGCGCGGGGCAGCCGTGGCGATGATCCCTTTGGCCTGCGCAACGAGTTCGTGCAACTGGTGGAACTGGCGCAAAGCCTGCAAACTGCCGACTCCCGCAACCCTGGAAGCGAGTAAGTGTGACTGTCCAACCTCCCAGCGCCGAGCCCAGCGACGCCGACCTGTTGCGGCGTTACCGGGCCGGCGAAGCCGCCGCCTTCACGCAGCTCTATGAGCGCCATCGCCTGGGGCTGTTTCGCTTCCTGATGGGCCTGTGTGGCGATCAGGCGGTTGCCGAGGAGGTATTCCAGGAAACCTGGATGAGCCTGATTCGTAGCGAGTCGTTGCAGCGTGAAGCGGCCGTGCTGTTCAAGACCTGGCTGTACCAGATCGCCCGTAATCGCCTGATCGATCACTGGCGCAAGCAGGGCAGGCATCAGCAGCGCGAGGAGGCGTTCGACGAGCAGTTGCATGATCAGGCCATGGCCGAGCCAGATCCCGAGCGGCAGCTCAGTCTCAGTCAGGACCAGGCGCGCATCCAGGCGGCGCTTGCCGATTTGCCGGCCGAGCAGCGCGAGGTCTTCCTGTTGCGTGCCCACGGCGACCTGGAGTTGCACGAGATTGCCGAGCTGACCCGCACGCCGGCAGAAACGGTAAAAAGCCGCCTGCGTTATGCGCTGCAGAAATTGCGCCGCCTGCTCAGCACGGCCGAAGAGGTATCACCATGAATGATCACGACGAGCCTGTGCTGCGCCACGTCCGTGAGCACAGCCGCGAGCAGCCGGGGGCGGCGCTGGACGCACGGATTCTGGCCGCCGCTGCCGACGCGGCCTCGACCAGGCGGCGCCAGTCGCAGGGTTTCTGGCCGCGGTTGCGTCACGCGCTGGCGGCTGCCTCGACGCGTGGGCGCTGGTCAGCGGCCTTTGGTTGCCTGGCGCTGCTGGTCGTGGGGCTCGGCTTGAGCCTGCAAACCCTGGAGCAGCCGCCAACTCGCTACGACGCACCGGCTGCTACGATACAGCGCCAGGCGCCCATGGCCTTGCAGGCCCCCGCCAGCCCGGCGCCGATGGCCGAGACGAGCGAGGCGCCCAGGACCATGGCACGCATGGCGGCCAAAGCCGCGCCCCCGCCCGCCGAGGTGCAGGCTGCACTCCGCGAGATTGCCGAGCTGCGTGCGCGTGGCGAGGCAGAGCAGGCACGCAAGCGTATCGAACGCCTGCAGGCGGAGCATCCGGCGCTGGATATCGAGGCGCAGCTGCGGCGCCTGCCCGAGCGCTGAAGGCGCCTTGGCGACAGGCGGTGTTGCCATTCGGCAGGCTGGCTGGCGTTATCGTCCAGTCGTTTTAGAATGGGGAACTACCGTTACCCAACCGATGTGAGGATTTCGATGCGCTACCTGTGGTTGCCGCTGTGTCTTGCCGTACTGCTCAGTGCCTGTGGCTCCGATGAGCAGGGCAAGGACGTGCCGCGCAAGAACAGTGAGCCGGCGGTGGCTGTCGAACCCGCCAAGCCGGCCCCGCAGCCTGAGCCGCCAGCTGCGCAGGCCAAGTCGCCGGCCCAGCCACCGGCCGCTGAACCGCAGCCTCAGGCCGCACAGAAACCGGCGCCCGTGGAGCCGAAGAAGGCTGCCCAGCGTGCCAAGCCCGAGAAGGCCCAGAGCAAAGTGGCGCACACGCCGCCCAAGACCAAGCTGGATCTCAGCCTGCCGCCGGAGCTGGCTGCTGCACTGGACGCCGAAGACAAGGCCGCCACCGATGGCGCGCCGCCGATCCTGCCGTCTTTCTTCGAGAAGCCAAAATCCGCGCTCAACCCCTTCCAGGTCAGCGGCAAATTGCTGACTGGCGAACTGGGCTCCGAATACTGGAATGCCGTCGAAGGCGCCGAGCTGCAGTTCGAGTTCCGCCGTTAGCGGTATCCCGTTGCCTAGGGTCTGTTCCCATTTCAGCGCGGCCGTGCGTGAAACGGGAACAGACCCTAGGCGCTGCGCAGCGGGTAGCTCAGCAAGGTGAAATGGATCAGATTGACCAGCCCGTGCAGGGCGATCGCCACGCTCAATCGTCCACTGGCCTGCATGGCCAGGCCGTAACCGAGCCCGGCAACCGCGGCGACCACTGCGAAGGTCGGGCTGAAGGGAATATGCACGGCGCCGAACAGCAGCGCCGTGAGCAATATGCCCGGCCACATTCCTAACCAGCCCACCAGGCGTGTTTGCAGCAAGCCGCGAAACAGCAGTTCTTCGGCCAATACCGCGACGGCCAGGTTGACCGCCAGCCAGGCGCCGAGCATGTCCGGCCACTTCGGTTGCCAGGCGACGACCCCCAGCAGCAGCGCAAGGCCCGGTACCGCCAGCAGCGTGACGATGAATATCGACACCACGAACCTGGGCCTTGGGTTCGGCCTCGGTGGCAAGCCCAGCCACCAGGCGAGCAGGGTGACGCCCACCAGCAATTTGTCCCACGACAACCTCAACAGGTAAGGCGCAGCGTCTGCGCTGATACGCTGTGGCTCGACAATGATCCAAGGGGCGAAGCCGGGCAGCAGATGGGCCGCCAGCAGCACGCTGGCGATCAGCGTCAGCAGGCTCCACAGCCACTGCGGCAGACGCAACGGCATCATTACCAGGGTGATGAACAGGCAGCCGAGCAGCAGGCCGATGGGCTGGATATGGCCCATGAGCACGCCCGCCAATAGCGGGCAGCAGGGCAGTAGCAGGCGGGTAAGTAGCGGCATTGCGCCTCCTGGGTGGAGGCGCAGTCTACGCTGTAGCGGGATCAGCTTGGAGCAAGGTGATCAGCGATCTTGCGCGTCCTTGGCGTTTTGCTCGATTTCGCGCTCGTGAATGCGCTTGAGCTGCTCTTCGCTGAGCGGCAGCTTCTTGGCGCTGTCTCGCAGCATCAGCAGGCCGCCGACGATGGAGCCGATCGCCACAATCAGGATCAACCAGGCATACCAGGGCATGTGCGACTCCTTCTATCGAGTGATGGGCCTCGCTTCGATCAGCGCATGGAGGCCCTGTGCTGAAGACCTTTCGCCGGTCCGCTTGGTTCAGGTTAACGCGCCGTTCAGCGGCGCACCTGCTTGAGCGTTTCGGCGATCATGAACGCCAGTTCCAGCGACTGATCGGCGTTCATGCGTGGGTCGCAATGGGTGTGATAACGGTCCGACAGCCCGGCCTCGGTGATTGGTTTGGCGCCACCGATGCACTCGGTCACGTCCTGGCCGGTCATCTCGATATGGATGCCGCCCGCATAGCTGCCCTCGGCATGATGCACGGCGAAGAACTGCCGCACCTCGGCGAGAATCTGCGCGAAGTCGCGGGTCTTGTAGCCGCTCGATGCCTTGATGGTGTTGCCGTGCATCGGGTCGCTGCTCCACAGCACCTGACGGCCTTCGCGCTGCACGGTGCGGATCAGCCGGGGCAGGCCGGCTTCGACCTTGTCGGCACCCATGCGCACGATCAGGTTGAGGCGACCCGGATCGTTGTCCGGGTTGAGGATGTCGATCAGGCGGATCAGGTCCTCGTCGGTCATGCTCGGGCCAACCTTGACGCCAACCGGGTTGCCCACGCCGCGCAGGAATTCAACATGGGCGCCGTCCACCTGGCGGGTGCGGTCGCCGATCCACAGCATGTGTGCCGAGCAGTCGTAGAAGCCGCCAGTCAGGCTGTCGCGGCGCACGAAGGCTTCTTCGTAGTTCAGCAGCAGCGCTTCGTGGGCGGTGAAGAAGCTGGTCTCGCGCACCTGGGCCGCGCCGTCCATGCCGCAGGCGCGCATGAAGGCCAGGGTCTCGTCGATGCGGTCGGCCAGCTGATGGTATTTCTGCGCCAGGGCCGAGTTGGCGATGAAATCCAGGTTCCACCGGTGCACCTGATGCAGGTCGGCGAAGCCGCCCTGGGCGAAGGCACGCAGCAGGTTCAGCGAGGCGGTGGATTGGTGATAGGCCTGCAGCAGGCGTTGCGGGTCAGGCGCGCGACTGGCCGCATCGAAGCCGATGCCGTTGACGATATCGCCGCGGTAGGCGGGCAGGGTGATGCCATCGATGGTTTCATCATTGGCCGAGCGTGGCTTGGCGAACTGGCCGGCCATGCGCCCGATCTTCACCACCGGGCAGCCGGCCGCGAAGGTCATGACGATGGCCATCTGCAGCAGCACCTTGAAGGTGTCGCGGATCTTCGCCGCACTGAACTCGGCGAAGCTCTCGGCGCAGTCGCCGCCTTGCAGCAGGAAGGCGCGGCCCTGGGTCACTTCGGCAAACTGCTTGCGCAGTTCGCGCGCCTCACCGGCGAATACCAGAGGCGGGAAGCTGGCCAGGGTCTGCTCGACCTGGGCCAGCTTCGCAGCGTCCGGATAGACGGGTTGTTGCTGGATCGACTTGTTTCTCCAGCTATCGGGGCTCCAGGGCTGACTCATGACGGCATCTCTTGTTGGTGATGGGCCATGGTAACCGATCACCCCGTGCCGTATTGCATGGGCGCGCGCGGTAGTGGCGGGCATTTAGCGCGTGACCTGGGGGCGCCGCATCACCGACAATCGCCAGCAGCCCGGCCTGAACCGGGGAAGGCGATGGTGGAGAATCTGCGTATGCCTGGCTTGCCTCCGGTGGAGGAAATGAAGGATGAAGTGGTGCTGGCCGAAGTGCACGATGCCTTTGGCGTGATCCGCGTGGTGGAAATTGGCGAATACCGCTTTCTCGAGTTCGGTGAGGCGATTGAGCAGAGCTGCGTTTTCACGGCCGACCCGAGCTGGCTGGAATACGATTACACCCGCGCCATGTTCGTCGGCGCGCTGTGCCATGAGGCGCCCGAGACCGCACTGTTTCTCGGCCTGGGTGCCGGTAACCTGACCCAGGCATGCCTCAAGTTCCTGCCGCTCGAGGACGTCGAGACCATCGAGCTGCGCCCCGACGTGCCGCGCCTGGCCATGCAGTACCTGGGCCTGGAAGACGACCCGCGCCTGACCATGCGCATCGGTGACGCCATGGAACTGCTGCCCAGCGCGGAAAGTGCCGACCTGATCTTCGTCGACCTGTATACCGATACCGGCCCCGGCGTTGGCCACCTGGCCTGGCGTTTTCTCGATGACTGCCGGGCCAAGCTCAACCCCGGTGGTTGGCTGATCATCAACCAGTGGGCCGGAGATGATGGCAAGCCGCTGGGCGCCGCACTGCTGCGCGGCCTCTATCATCGCCATTACTGGGAATGCCCGGTGGTGGAGGGCAACGTGGTGGTGCTGGTACCTGCCGAGCTGGATCAGCAGTTCGATCGCGAAGCGGTGAGCAGGCGTGCCGAAGCTCTGGAGGCGCGGCTCGGTTACTCCCTGCAGCCCTTGATCAACGCCGTACGCATGGCCAGCTAGCCTGGAATTAACCGGACGTGGTGCTGTCCTTTTAGGGCCTCGAGCGTTCCGCGCAGCCCTTTGCGGCCTGGCTGAACCTCGACCCCAGCAGTCCATCGCGACGGAGCCCAGCCATGCACGACCAAGACCTGCCCACCCTGTACCGTGCCTACATCGAGTGCCTCAATCGGCAGGACTGGGCGAACCTCGGACAGTTCGTTCACGAGGATGTGGTGCATAACGGGCGGCGGCTGGGGCTCGACGGCTACCGCGAGATGCTCGAACGCGACTACCAGGAGATTCCCGACCTGCAGTTCAACATCCGCCTGCTGACCTGCGAGGAGTCGATGGTTGCCTGCCGCCTGGATTTTCACTGCACGCCGAAAGGCCGCTTTCTCGATCTGCCGGTCAATGGCCGCAAAGTGGCGTTCAGCGAGAACGTGTTCTACGCCTTTCGTGATGGCAAGGTCGCCGAAGTCTGGTCAGTGGTCGACAAGGCGGCGATCGAGGCGCAGCTCGCCAGCAGAGTCTGACCGGTCGATCAGACGGTGCGGCACAATGTCGCTAGGCGGCTGCGGCTTGCCGTTTAGCGATTTTATTGTGTGAAAAAGCGCACACGTCTGTATGAATTCCGGTATAGTACGCGCCGGCCAATTCATGGCCACGTTCAAGTAGTGCAACTCGCCCGGAAGCTATTTTCGGCAGCCAGTCCGCCAAGCGCGGGCTATCTTGACGATTCATTATCACCACAGTTTTCGCAAATTCTCGCCTACATTGCTGCCAGGGTGACCCACAAGGTCCTACATGGCATGTGCAGCTTTGGAACATGGGTCTTTGCGGATGCACTAGAGGCAGACCCATGACCCAGGAAACCGGCGGCTTCGCCGCACTCGGCCTTCACGCCAATATTCTCTCCGCCCTGACCGCTGTCGGCTACGAAGAGCCTTCGCCCATTCAGTACCAGGCCATTCCGGTAATTCTCTCCGGCCAGGACATGATCGGCCAGGCCCAGACCGGCACCGGCAAGACCGCCGCGTTCGCGCTGCCGATCCTGTCCAAGATCGACCCGGCCAAACGTGAACCCCAGGCGCTGATTCTGGCACCGACTCGCGAGCTGGCCCTGCAGGTCGCCACCGCGTTCGAAACCTACTCCAAGCAGATGCCCGGCCTGAATGTGGTCGCGGTCTACGGCGGCGCGCCGATGGGCCCGCAGCTGAAAGCCATTCGCCAGGGCGCACAGGTTATCGTTGCCACCCCGGGCCGTCTGGTCGATCACCTGCGTCGCGACGAGAAAGTGCTGTCGACCATCCAGTACCTGGTGCTCGACGAAGCAGACGAAATGCTCAAGCTGGGCTTCATGGATGACCTCGAAGTGATCTTCGAAGCCATGCCGAAAAGCCGTCAGAGCGTGCTGTTCTCCGCGACTCTGCCGCACTCGATCCGCGCCATCGCCGAGAAGCACCTGCGTGAGCCGCAGCACATCAAGATCGCTGCCAAGACCCAGACCGTCTCGCGTATCGAGCAGGCGCATCTGATGATCCATGCCGATCAGAAGACCAACGCCGTGCTGCGCCTGCTGGAAGTCGAAGAGTTCGATGCATTGATCGCCTTCGTGCGTACCAAGCAAGCCACTCTGGATCTGGCCAGCGCGCTGGAAGCCAAAGGCTACAAAGCCGCTGCGCTGAACGGCGACATCGCCCAGAACCAGCGTGAGCGCGTGATCGAGTCCCTCAAGGATGGCCGTCTGGACATCGTTGTCGCGACCGACGTCGCTGCCCGTGGTATCGACGTGCCGCGCATCACCCACGTATTCAACGTCGACATGCCGTACGACCCGGAGTCCTACGTGCACCGTATCGGCCGTACTGGCCGTGCCGGTCGCGACGGTCGTGCACTGCTGCTGGTGACGCCGCGTGAGCGTCGCATGCTGCAGGTGATCGAGCGTGTGACTGGTCAGAAGGTTGGCGAGGTCAAGCTGCCGAATGCCCAGCAAGTGCTGGACGCGCGCATCAAGAAACTCACCAACGGCCTGGCGCCACTGGTGGCCGAAGCCGAAGCCAGCCACGGTGAACTGCTCGACCGCCTGACTGCCGACATCGGCTGCAGCCCGCGTGCCCTGGCCGCCGCGCTGCTCAAGAAGGTCACCAATGGCCAGTCGCTGGATCTGGCCACTGTCGAGCGCGATCAGCCGCTGGTGCCGGGTGTCAGTGGTGCGCCGCGTGAGCGTCGTGAGCGTGATGGCGAGCGCAGCGGCGAGCCGCGTGAGCGCCGTGCGCCGATGCCGCTGGGCGAAGGCCGTGCGCGCTGCCGTACCGCGCTGGGCGCGCGTGATGGCATGGCCGCCAAGAACCTGCTGGGCGCCATCCTCAATGAAGGTGGCCTGGCTCGCGAAGCGATTGGCCGTATCCAGATCCGCGAGAGCTTCAGCCTCGTGGAGCTGCCGGAAGATGGCCTCGAGCGTCTGCTGACCAAGCTCAAGGACACTCGCGTTGCCGGCAAGCCGTTGAAGCTGCGTCGCTATCGCGAAGATTGATCGTTCGTTGCGTACTGATTCGGGGGAGCCATGGGCTCCCCCGAGTCGTGTCTGGGGGGTGAATGGTCGTGTGCAGTGCGTGCGAGCGGCAACAGCCCCTAGGACGAACACGCCCGCGGCTCTACAATCTGCCGTCCTCGTTCGTGTGATGTGCTGAATGCCTACCTGCCTTGTCCACCCGCTGCCGTATCAGGCCGATCCCGCCGTTTATTTCCAGCTGGTGCGTCAGGCGCCGGGCGCGGTGTTGCTCGATGCGGGGCGGCCGGCAGCCACGCGTGGGCGTTATGACCTGCTCAGCGCCTGGCCTTTGGCCGAATTGACGCCGCTGCCAGGGGAGACGGGGGCGGTATTTTTCGCACGTTTGCGCGACCAGCTGTCGTCTCTGGGCAGAGCCGAGCTGCCTGCTGGTGCCGACCTGCCGTTTGCCGGCGGTCTGCTCGGCTATCTGGCGTACGATTTCGGTCGTCGTATCGAAACGCTACCCGAGCAGTCTCGTGACGATCTGGGGCTGGGTGATGCGGTCTTTGGCCTGTATGCCTGGGCGCTGATCAGCGACCATCAGGCGCAGACCAGCCAACTGGTGTTTCACCCGTCCTTGCCCGGTGACGAACAGGCGCGCTTGCTGACCCTGTTCGGGCACCCGCCGGCAACGCCTTCGCAGCCGTTGCCCTTCGCTCTGCTGGGGCGCTTTCACGCTGATATCGAGAAGCATCGGTATGCGGCGGCGATTACCCGAATACAGGCCTATATCGCTGCTGGCGACTGCTACCAGGTCAATTACGCGCAACGCTTCCAGGCGCGCTATCAGGGCGATCCCTGGCAGGCCTATGGCGCCCTGCGGGCTGCCTGTCCTACGCCGTTTTCCGGCTACCTGACCCTGCCCGGCGGCGCAGCGCTGCTGAGCCTGTCACCGGAGCGCTTCATCCGGGTCAGTGGTGGCCAGGTGGAGACGCGACCGATCAAGGGCACGCAGCCACGTGGCCGTGACGAGCAGGAGGATGCCCACAACGCCCAGGTACTGCTCGCCAGTACCAAGGATCGCGCCGAGAATCTGATGATCGTCGATCTGTTGCGCAACGATCTGGGACGCAGCTGCCGTATCGGCTCGGTGCGCGTACCGGAGCTGTTCGCCCTGGAGAGCTACCCTAACGTGCACCACCTGGTCAGTGCGGTGACCGGGGCGCTGGCGGCTGACAAGGATGCGCTGGACCTGCTGTTGGGTGCCTTTCCGGGTGGCTCCATCACCGGGGCACCGAAGATCCGCTCGATGCAGATCATCGACGAGCTCGAGCCGACGCGCCGTGGCCCGTATTGCGGTTCGCTGCTGTACCTGGACGTGCGCGGCGAGATGGACAGCTCCATCGCCATCCGCAGCCTGCTGGCCAAGGGCGGCGTGATCAGTTGCTGGGGCGGCGGCGGTATCGTCGCCGACTCGGCCTGGCAGGCCGAGTATCAGGAGTCGATCACCAAGGTGCAGGTGCTGCTCAGCACGCTGGAAGGGTTTCAGTCGAAGCGGTAGATGTCCATGCCGAGGGCGCCCAGGGTGAAACCCTGGTGCTCGATGGCAAATGTGCTGCCGGCGCCGCGGGCGAAGAACAGCGGCAACAGATGCTCATCACTGGGGTGATTGCGCTGCGCGTATGGGGCTTGGCGGCGGTAGTCGAGCAGCGCGGCCAGGTCGTCCTCTTGCAGCCGCTCGACCATCCAGTCACGAAATTCCAGCGCCCAGGGCGCTGCTTCGTCGCCGCTTGAGCGCCAGTCCAGCTCGCCCAGGTTGTGGGTGATGCTGCCCGAGCCGATCAGCAGCACGTTCTGCTCCCGCAGCGCGGCCAGCGCCTCGCCTACGCGTACTTGCAGGCCGGGGCCCTGGCGGCTGGGCAGGGAAACCTGTACCACCGGGAGGTCGGCTTCGGGGTAGAGCAGCGACAGCGGCACCCAGCTGCCATGATCGAAAGGGCGGCGATCATCGGTGTTGGCGGCGAGGCCCGCGGCCTGCAGGCGCTGTACGATGTCGTTGGCCAGTTGCGGGCTGCCGGGCGCCGGGTACTGCACCTGATAAAGCTCGGCGGGGAAGCCGCCGAAGTCGTGCCAGGTTTGCGGCTGGGCGTTGCTCATCACCCGCAGCGCTTCGCTTTCCCAGTGGGCCGAGACCACCACGATGGCGTCCGGCCGCTGCAGCTTGGCGGCGATGCGGGCCAAGGCTGGGCCGCTGGCGCCGGGTTGCAGGGCAAGCATGGGCGAACCGTGGGAAATGAACAGGCTGGGCTGCATGATGTTCTCCAGATGATGGTGTCATGATCTATCAGGCAAGTTGGCCTAACAACGGCTAAAGTCTGCTCGGTGTTATCTGTTTTCTTGATGGCTTGGGGGAAAGACATGCAGGAATCATTCTGGCTACAACGCTGGCATGCCAATCAGATCGGCTTTCATGCCCGCCAGGTCAATGGCCTGCTGCAGCGGCTCTGGCCGGCGGTGGCCGGGTCGAGCGACGCCGCCGTGCTGGTGCCGCTGTGCGGCAAGAGCCTGGATATCGCCTGGTTGGCGGCGCGTGGCCACAGGGTCATCGGTGTCGAGCTGGCCGAGGTGGCGGTCGCGGCCTTCTTTGCCGAGCAGGGCGTAGAGCCGGTGATAAGCGAGGAGGGCGCTTTCAAGGTCTATCGCCATGGGGGTGTGGAGTTGCTCTGCGGCGATTTCTTCGCACTCGAGGCTCGGCAACTGCAGAACTGCGCCTTGTTCTACGACCGGGCTGCGCTGATCGCGCTGCCGGCTGAAATGCGCGAGCGCTACGTCAGCCATCTCAGTAGCGTGCTGCCCGCTGGCAGCAAAGGCTTGCTGGTGACGCTGGATTACGACCAGGCGTTGATGGACGGGCCGCCATTCTCCGTCAGCGATGCCGAAGTGCAGGGTTGGTCCGGCAGGGTGTGGCGCAGTGAGCTGCTGGAAAGTCAGGATGCGCTGGAGCCGCGATTCGAGGCGCGCGGTCTTAGCTACATGAACGAGCGCGCTTACCGTCTGCAGCTACCTTGAGCGGGGTGATAGGCATGAAAAAGGCGACCCTAGGGTCGCCTTCTTTACGTGTGCTGCGATCAGCTCAGGCGGCGTAGGGCTTCGATACGCTCTTCCAGTGGCGGGTGGGTCATCAGCAGGCCGGCCAGGCCGTTCTTCAGGCCACCGTTGATGCCGAAGGCGGTCAGGCTGTCGGGCATCTGCACCGGCACGCCCTGTTCGGCACGCAGGCGCTGCAGGGCGGCGATCATCGCCCCCTTGCCGGCCAGGCGTGCACCGGCTTCGTCGGCCTTGTACTCGCGTTTGCGCGAGAACCACATGACGATGATGCTGGCCAGGATACCGAGCACCAGTTCGGCGAAGATGGTCGCCACGAAGTAGCCGATGCCGTGGCCGCCTTCGTTCTTGAGGATCGCCTTGTCGACGAAGTTGCCGAAGATGCGTGCGAAGAACATCACGAAGGTGTTCACCACGCCCTGGATCAGCGCCAGGGTGACCATGTCGCCATTGGCCACGTGGCCGATCTCGTGGGCCAGCACGGCGCGCACTTCATCGGGCGAGAAGCGCTCGAGCAGGCCCTGGCTGACGGCGACCAGCGCGTCGTTCTTGTTCCAGCCGGTGGCGAAGGCGTTGGACTCGTAAGCCGGGAAGATACCCACTTCCGGCATCTTGATGCCGGCATCGCGTGACAGCTCTTCAACGGTCTGCAGCAGCCACTGCTCGTGGCGTGTACGCGGTTGGGTGATGATTTCGGTACCGGTGCTCATCTTCGCCATCCATTTGGACAGGAAGAGCGAGATCAGCGAGCCGGCAAAACCAAAGACGGCGCAGAAGATCAGCAGGCTGCCGTGGTTCTGGCCGGTGAAGCGATCAACCCCCAGCAGTTTGAGGGTGATGCTGGCGATAACCAGTACCGCCAAGTTGGTAGCCAGGAACAACATAATGCGCATCATGGTGTGAAACGACTCCTCACGGGAAATACAGGCTCAATACGGCGGCTATATAAGGGCTCGCCCTGTGGCTATTCAACCGAGTCACTATTTCAAACTGTGTCGCCTGGCCCGTCCGCTGCGAACGGTTGAGCATCGGCGCCAACGCTTAGATGGGCTTTTTCGCGTTTATTTCAATCGTGGCCGAGAAAAACCGCCGCTATTGCGGCACGGCCGGCGGGTGGTCCACGCTCAGCAAGGCGCAGCTGGGCGCTGTTCGAACAGCTGGCGAGTCAGCCGCGCAATCCGTTCACCATGTTGCTGGGCGAGGGCGTCGCGCAATTGAAAGGCCAGGGTCGCCTGCACCCGATCCACCGCTGGCGGTAACGCTTCGCCGTCGTTGACCGCCCGGGGAATACCGCGTGACAAGCGCAGGAAGCCCTTTTCGGTGAGTACCGCCTGATCGAGGGCGTCGTAACCGATGGTGGATTCATAGCGCAGGTAGCCCTCGTCAGCCAGCCACAGCAGCGCGCCCAGGCAGGCCTGGTGGCGTTTGCTCGGCAAGCCGAACTCGTCCGGCTCTTCGCGGCCGATCAGGTCTTCCACGTACAGCGACGCTTTGCGCGGAAAGGCCTGGTAGAGCATCAGCAAGCCGCTGGCGGCGTCCTTGTAGAAGTCGTCTATCTGCAGGTCCATGGGCACGTGCTCTGGCGGGAGAGGCGGATGCCCGGGTAGGCATCCGCGTTGGCGAGGGTTACTGGCGGTAGGTCTTGAGGAAGCTGCCGATGCGACCGATGGCCTGCTCCAGATCGTCGACGCGGGGCAGGGTGACCACGCGGAAATGGTCCGGCCACGGCCAGTTGAAGGCGGTACCCTGGACGATCAGCAGCTTCTCGGAAAGCAGCAGGTCGAGGACGAACTTCTCGTCGTTGTGAATCGGGCAGACCTTGGGGTCGATCTTCGGGAAGGCGTACAGCGCGCCCATGGGTTTGACGCAGCTGACGCCGGGAATGTCGTTGAGCAGCTCCCAGGTGCGGTTGCGCTGTTCCAGCAGACGGCCTTGCGGCAGTACCAGGTCATTGATGCTCTGGTAGCCGCCCAGGGCGGTCTGGATCGCATGCTGGCTGGGCACGTTGGCGCACAGGCGCATGTTGGCCAGGATGTCGATACCTTCGATGTAGCTCTTCGCGTTGTGCTTGGGGCCGGAAATGATCACCCAGCCGGAGCGGAAACCGGCCACGCGGTACGACTTGGACAGGCCGTTGAAGGTCAGGCACAGCACGTCCGGCGCCAGGGAGGCGGTGGAGATGTGCTGGGCTTCGTCGTAGAGGATCTTGTCGTAGATCTCGTCGGAGAAGATCACCAGATTGTGCTGGCGGGCCAGCTCGACGATATCTTCCAGCACCTCGCGCGAATACACGGCGCCGGTGGGGTTGTTCGGGTTGATCAGCACCAGGGCCTTGGTGTTCGGGGTGATCTTGGCACGCATGTCGGCGATGTCCGGGAACCAGCCGGCCTGCTCGTCGCACAGGTAATGCACCGGCTTGCCACCGGAGAGCGCCACGGCGGCGGTCCACAGCGGGTAGTCGGGCGCGGGGATCAGCACTTCATCGCCATTGTTGAGCAGCGCCTGCATGGCCATGACGATCAATTCGGACACGCCGTTGCCCAGGTAGATGTCCTCGATGCCGACACCTTCGATCTGTTTCTGCTGGCAGTACTGCATCACCGCCTTGCGCGCGCTGAACAGGCCCTTGGAGTCGCTGTAGCCCTGCGCGGTTGGCAGGTTGCGAATCACGTCCTGGAGAATTTCTTCGGGGGCCTCGAAGCCGAACGGTGCGGGGTTGCCGATGTTCAGCTTGAGGATGCGCTGGCCTTCCTCTTCCAGACGCTTGGCGTGCTTGAGCACCGGGCCGCGAATGTCGTAACAGACGTTGGCGAGCTTGTTGGATTTGCTGACCTGCATGGTGAAAAATCCCGAATCGAAGAAGGGCGGCCTGCAATGGGCCGAGGCGGCACGAGCCGTGGCGGGTTGAGGTGTGGAATCATACGTGTCAGCCTGAGTCGGGCAAAGATACAGATAGGGCTTTTTTATCCCGAGGAGGACGGCCTGTGAGCAAGCTCGAAAAACCCCTGGAAACCTGGCGCGACGAGCTGACCGACGCGCAGTTCAACGTCTGCCGCCTGGGCGGCACCGAACGGCCGTTCACCGGTGAGTATCACGACAGTAAAGAGCCGGGTATTTACCAGTGCGTATGCTGCGGTACGTCGCTGTTCGATTCCGATGCCAAGTTCGATTCCGGCTGTGGCTGGCCGAGTTATTTCCAGCCACTGAACGCCGAGGTGATCACCGAGCTGGAAGATTTCAGCCACGGCATGCACCGTGTCGAGGTGCGCTGCAGCAACTGTGATGCCCACCTGGGTCATGTATTTCCCGATGGCCCGCGGCCGACTGGCCTGCGTTACTGCATCAACTCGGTGTCGCTCAAGCACGTACCGCACGAGGCGTAACCCAGTCGTATCCATCGTTCGGCCCGCTATCGGCGGGCCTTGTTATATGAAAATAAATTGTGTGCAATTTAATTGCTGGCTATTCTTTTACCTTCCTTGACCATCGAGTGCCCCCATGAGCCAACAGTTGCTGGACATACCTTGTACCACCATCACCGGTGAGCAAAAGCGCCTGAGCGACTTTGGCGGCAAAGCGATTCTGGTGGTCAATACCGCCAGCCAGTGCGGCTTCACACCGCAATATCAGGGCCTGGAAGCGCTCTGGAAGCGCTACCGCGACAAGGGGCTGGTGGTGTTGGGCTTTCCCTGCAATCAGTTTGGCAAGCAGGAGCCGGGTGACGAGCAGGCGATCTCCAGCTTCTGCGAGTTGAACTTTGGCGTGAGCTTCCCGCTGTTTCGCAAGGTGGAGGTCAATGGCGCCTGCGCCCATCCATTGTTCGTGCAGCTCAAGCGCCAGGCGCCTGGCCTGCTCGGCACGCAGCGGATCAAGTGGAACTTCACCAAGTTCCTGATCAGCGGCGATGGTCGTCAGGTCACGCGCTACGCGCCGACCACCAAACCTGAAGCGCTGCAGACGGCGATCGACGCGCTCGTCGATGGATGATCTTACCCTCGACCGCCAGCTGTGCTTCAAGCTGTACGCCGCATCCCGCCAGGTGGTGCGTGCCTACAAGCCGATGCTCGATGACCTGCAGCTGACCTACCCGCAATACCTGGTGATGCTAGTGCTCTGGGAGTGGGATGAGCGGGCGCCCTCGCAGCCGACGGTCAAGGCCCTGGGCGAGCGCCTGCTGCTCGACTCGGGCACCCTGACGCCGCTGCTCAAGCGCCTGCAGTCGGCAGGCCTGGTGGAGCGGCGGCGCAGTACCCTGGACGAGCGCGAGATGCACCTGGCTGTCAGCGAGCAGGGGCGTGCATTGCGCTGCCGCGTGCCGGCCCTCAAGCGGCAGCTGCTGTGCGAGCATGGCGTCGATACCGAGCAGTTGGAGCCGTTGCGTGCTCAGCTGGATGCGTTGCTGCTGCGCATGGCCGAGCAGTTACCCGGTTAGCAGGCGGTCAGGCGGGCAGCCACTGGTCGAGCAGGGCGAGCAGCTCTTCGCGGCGAAAGGGCTTGGCCAGGTAGTCGTTCATGCCCGCGGCCAGGCAGCGTTGGCGCTCGTCCGACAGCGCATTGGCGGTCAGGGCGATGACCGGCAACTGCTGCCAGGCCGGGTTCTGCCGAATGCGTCGGCTGGCTTCGTAGCCATCCATGACCGGCATGTTGCAGTCCATCAGCACCAGAGCGAAGTCGCCTTCCTGCAGCCGCTCCAGGGCCTGCTGACCATTGTTGGCCAGCTCCACCTCGAGGCCCTGCTTGGCCAGCATGCCCTTGGCGACCAGTTGGTTGACCGGGTTGTCTTCGACCAGCAGCACACGTGCCGGTTTGCGGTTGGTGGCGACCGCTGCAGGCGCGCCGGCTGCATCGTCGCATGGTTGCTTCAGTGCATGATTCAACGCCTGCAGCAGGTGCTGCCGGGTCAGCGGCCTGGCAACCTGCTCCAGAGGCGCGAGCGCCGTGGCCTGTTTGCTATCCAGAAAGCTGCCATAGGCAGTGACCAGGATGATCGGCGCAGCGGTTTGCTGGCGTAGCCTTTCCATGCAGCTGGGGCAGTCGCTGATGATCACATCGGCCTCGATCGCCTCGACATCCCGGGCGCTGTCCAGGCGGCGGTAGCCCAACCCCCAGCTGCCGATCAGCAGCGGCAGCAATTCGGCCAGGCCGGTGCTGGCAGCACAGATGGCCAGTACGCGCCCGCTCAGCCGGGGGGCCGATTGTGGTGCCTCCAGGCCGGGCAACGGCAGGATGGCAGTGAAACGACTGCCGCTGCCGGGCCTGGATTGCAGCTCCAGAGTGCCCTGCATCGCCTCGCACAGGCGGCGGGTCAGTGCCAGGCCGAGCCCGGTGCCGCCGAACTGCCGGGTGATGTTCGCGCCGGCCTGGGTGAAAGGCTGGAAGATGCGCGCCTGGGCATCTTCGGCGATGCCGATGCCGGTATCGCGGACCTCGATACGAATCTGTTCGCCTTCGACAGCGATGCGGATATCGACACGTCCTTCGCGGGTGAACTTCAGGGCGTTGGACAGCAAATTGCTGACGATCTGGCGAACCCGCGTCGGGTCGCCGAGCACCTGGGCAGGTAACCCGGGGTCGATCAGACAGGTCAGCTCCACGCCGGCCTGGGCGTTTTGCGACAGCAGGCTGGCGGTGCCCTCCACCAGCGCACCGAGGTCGAAGCCGATGCGTTCCAGCTCCAGCTGGCCGGCTTCGAATTTCGACAGGTCGAGAATGTCGTTGAGCAGATCCACCAGCACCTTGCCCGAGTCATGGGCAATGGACAGCTGCTGGCGCTGTTCGCTGTTCAGCGGGCCTTCCAGTGACAGGGCGAGCATGCCCAGCAGGCCATTGAGCGGGGTACGGATCTCGTGGCTCATGTTGGCCAGGAAGATCGAGCGTGCCTGGGCCATCGCCAGGGCGTCGCGGCGCGCCTGCTCCAGCTCGTGGTTGGAGCGGCTGAGGCGGCTGTTGGCCGCTTTCAGCTCGACGGTGCGCGCCGAGACGATGGCTTCCAGCTCGCCGAGGTAGTCGGTCAGACGGTCTTCGGCGGTGCGCCGCTGCTCGATCTCGGTGGCGATGCTGGCGAACTGGCGGTTGGCGACCCTGACCAGCACGCCGATCTCGTCGCGCTCATGGCCGGGCGGGCAGGGCAGCGGCGTACGATCGGGCGTGCGCAGGTCGCGGCCGGCGAGTGCCTGGATCACCTGGGTCAGCGGCTTGGTCAGCATGAAGTAGAACAGCACCAGCAGGATCACCGACATCAGCAGGCTGCGGGTGAAACCGTTGATCATGGTCAGCACCGAGCGTTTGAGAAAGTTGCTGCCAAAGGCATAGGTGTCGATGTCGAGCTGCAGCATGCCGAGCTGTTCGTCGGGAGCGTGATCGACCGAGAGGTTGGTTTCGAAATGGCGACTGCTGCCAAACAGGAAATCGCTGAACAGCCGGTAGCTGCTCTGCATGGGCGGCTGGGTGGCGCTGGCCAGCACCTCGCCGTTGCTGTCGACGATGCGCGCGCCGATGACCGCGGGCGAGCGCCGCAAGCCTACCACCAGCTCCTGGGCGAGTTCGGCGTCGATGTTGTAGGCGATTCGGGCGGCAGGGTTGTGGCTGATCTCCATCAGCGCACGAATCTCGCGGTTGATGGCCGCGTCTTCACTGGCATAATCGACGCCGATCTGCACCAGGCTGAGCAATGCACCCAGAATGAACGCGACGAGAACGGTAAGGCCTGCCTGCTTAAATGACAGTCGCTGTCTGAGTGGTATTTCCATATTGGGGGCGTTATCTCGTTCCGTTCGCTGCCCAAGCATAGACGATCTGGCCTGTTTTTCGGCACACCGCCTCACAGACTGAATATTCGAGGAGCTGCTAGTGGATTCCCGTTTTACCGATTTCCTGGAACACGCCGAGCGCGTGCTGACCCGCATCGAGCCGCTGTTGCCGGCCATCCGCGAGCCGCTGGACTGGACCCACACCCTGGCCGCACGCTGGCAGCGCGAGGGTCGCGCGGGCTACCTGCAGGCGCTCAAGGTGAGCCTGGACATGGGCCTTGCCGACCTGATTGGCGTCGATACCCAGCGCGAGCAGCTGGCGCGCAACACGCGGCAGTTCGTCCAGGGCATGCCGGCCAACCATGCGCTGCTGTGGGGCGCGCGGGGCACCGGCAAGTCGTCGCTGGTCCGCGCCTTGCTGGCCGAGCATGCCGACGCCGGGCTCCGGCTGATCGAGATCGAACGCGATCATCTGGCCGATTTGCCACGGGTGGTGGAGCAGCTGATGAAGCTGCCGCAGCGCTTCATCCTGTTCTGCGACGATCTGTCGTTCGAGGCCGGCGAGGGCGATTACCGGGTGCTCAAGAGCGTGCTCGACGGCTCGCTCGAACGTTCCCCGGAAAACGTGCTGCTGTATGCCACGTCCAACCGCCGGCATCTGGTGCCGGAGCGCGAGAGCGACAACGCCAATACCAGGATGGTCGACGGCGAGCTGCACCCCAACGAGGCGGTCGAGGACAAGATCGCCCTGTCGGATCGCTTCGGCCTGTGGCTCTCGTTTTATCCCTTCACCCAGGAGCACTATCTGGATGTGGTGCGCCACTGGATCGAGGTTCAGGCCGAGCAGGCCGGCCTGCAGTGGCAGTGGAGCGAGGAGCTGGAAAAACTCGCCGTGCGTTGGGCTACCGGGCGCGGTAATCGCAATGGCCGCTGTGCCTATCAGTTCGCCCGCCAATGGGTCGGGCTGCAGCTACTGGAGACATCGCAATGATCGATTTGAGTCAAACCGCTTCCGGCCTGAACGGCTATCCGCTGTTGACCGCCCAGCTGGAGGCCCTGTTGTCCGGCGAGCGGGATTTCATCGCCAATGCCGCGCAGTTCAGCGCCTTCGTCTACCACGAGTTGGAGGGCTTGAACTGGGCCGGTTTCTATCTGGTGAAAGATGACGAGCTGGTGCTCGGCCCGTTCCAGGGCAAGGTCGCCTGTGTGCGCATCGCCTTTGGCCGTGGTGTGTGTGGCGCTGCGGCAGCATCGCGGCAAACCCAGCGGGTGGAGGACGTGCATGCCTTCCCCGGACATATCGCCTGCGACAGCGCCTCCAACAGTGAGCTGGTGGTGCCATTGATCAAGGAAGGTCGGCTGATCGGCGTATTGGATCTGGACAGCCCGCGGGTAGGGCGTTTCAGTGAGGCCGATCAGCGCGGTATCGAAGCGCTGGCTGAGGTGCTGCTGCGTGCCAGTGATTGCTGATAAAGGCTGAAGCCCGAGAGGTCCAGACCTCTCAGTCGTAGAGGGCCTTCTTCTTCCAGTCGCCGTCTTCTTCCATCGACTTGAGCCCTTCGTTGAGCTCGCTGTTGGCGTCGTCAGTGGGGGCCTGGGCGCTGACCAGCATGGCATTGACGCGCTCGAGCTGCTTCTGGAACTGCGCCAGGGTCGCCTGGTAGCGGGCGGTGTCGGCCTGCTTTTGCAGGAATTGCACGCCACGCTCCAGGGCCAGCCGCGCATGCCCGGTTTGTTGCTGCTGCAGCGCCTGCTTGGCCTGGTTGCCGTACAGGTCTATATACAGCTGCACCAGCATGTGGCGAATTTCCTTGGCCCATCCCTTGGCTTCATCCACGGGCAGCATGCCGCTCTGCGCCAACTTGCCGACCTGGCCATGCAGCGCCTCCAGTTGTGCGCGCACCAGGGTGGCCTTGGCATCATCGGTCACGTTGAAGGGGGCGTTGCGCACCGGAATGTCCTGGCCCTGGGCGATCAGCTTGCGCAGTTCCTCGGCCATGGTCAGGTAGGCGTTGTCCTGCTTGTCCACTTCCAGAATGCGCTCGGCGAACTGCAACTGCAGTCGGCACAGCAACAACTTGAGTTCGGGGCTCATGAACTGACCGGCGAACTGTTCGTTGAGATCGGCGATACGCCGATAGCGTTCGGCCAGGTCAGCTTTCAGGCGCGACTTCTTGCGCTTGTTGTTTTCGGCCAGCTGATTCAGATAGGCCAGCAGCACCAACAGCGTGATACCGCCGATTATCGCCATGGTGATCACGAGCGAGGACATCGTCTTAACCTCTTGAAGGCCGTTGTGCAGAGTGCAGCGACCCGCAAGGAGGTGGCTGCCTGTCGATGCCGATCATCTTACTCGCGTTCTGCCATCATTGCGCGCATTAGGCGAGGGTCGCGCCGTCGGCCTGTTGCATTAAAGTAGGCGATATTGGTTGGCACTGCGCACGAGATCCCGGAATCTGGGTGAAGTCGTTGATTTTAAAAAATTTTATATGAGAGGTTGACGAGTGTTGAAAGGCTCCATAGAATGCGCGCCACTTCCACGGTAATGCTGAAAAGCACAACGAGGGAAGCCGGAAATTCCGGGCAACGTCCCCTTCGTCTAGTGGCCTAGGACACCGCCCTTTCACGGCGGTAACAGGGGTTCGAGTCCCCTAGGGGACGCCACTTCCAAAAGAAGTGGAGCAGCAAAGATTGCGGGAATAGCTCAGTTGGTAGAGCACGACCTTGCCAAGGTCGGGGTCGCGAGTTCGAGTCTCGTTTCCCGCTCCAGATTGCAGATTCAGCCTGGCAGCTGAATCGTTGAAAAGAAGTTCCAGGTCCCCTTCGTCTAGTGGCCTAGGACACCGCCCTTTCACGGCGGTAACAGGGGTTCGAGTCCCCTAGGGGACGCCAATTTTTTGTAACTGCGGGAATAGCTCAGTTGGTAGAGCACGACCTTGCCAAGGTCGGGGTCGCGAGTTCGAGTCTCGTTTCCCGCTCCAAATAAACGAAAACGCCGCTCAATCGAGCGGCGTTTTCGTATCTGCGTTTTCGGCGCTGAAAAAAAGCCCGCCAGCATTTGGATTGCTGGCGGGCTTTTTCGTCAGTGGCTGATGTTTGGTGGCGGCATTTGCGGTTTCCCGAACCTCGAAACCAGTACCTGTCTCGATTAAGCGTCAGGGTACCGCTGCATCTGTTCTCTACATCAGGAAAGCCGCGCGCCACAGCGAGGAGCTTGCTCGGCGCGCGGGATGGCAGATTACCAGTTGAAGTTTATCGAGGTCAGCAGGGTGCGCTCGTCACCGTATTGGCAAGTGGCAAAACTGCACTGCGCGTAACGCTTGTCGGTCAGGTTGCTGGCGTTGACGGTCACGGCCCAGTTGTCGTCGATCTGGTAGCGCGCCATGGCGTCGAACAGGGTATAGGCCGGCATGGCCGAATCCATACCCGTGGCCTGCGTGGTGCCCATGTAGCGAGCACCAGCGCCTAGGGTCAGTTGCGGGATGCCCCAGTTGACGAAGTCATAGCTGGTCCACAGGGCGGCCTGGTGATAGGGGGTTTCGTCGGTACGTTGGCCCACTTCGGCAGCAATGGCGCTCTTGGTGGTGCGCGAATCGGTATAGGCGTAGGTGGCGATCACGCTGAGTGCCGAGGTGACATCCGCCTTGGCTTCCAGCTCCAGGCCGCGGGAACGTACCTCGCCGGTCTGACGGAACTCCTCGGTACCTGGATCCTGCTTGAGCACGTTGGTCTGGGTCAGCTCGTAGACTGCTGCGCTGAGCAGCATATTGCTGTCCTTGGGCTGATAGCGAACGCCCACTTCGTATTGCTTGCCTTCAGTGGGTGCAAAGGTTTGGCCAGTAACTTCTGCGACAGAGACAGGGAAGAACGACTCGCTGTAGCTGATATAGGGCGCCAGACCGTTGTCCGCCTGGTAGACCAGACCTGCGCGGTAGGTAGTGGCTTCATCGCTTTGGCTGGCCTTGGCGCCATCGCTATGCGCTGTCTGCTGTTGATCGGCCCAGTCATGGCGACCACCCAGCAGCAGAATCCATTTGTCATCGAATTTGATCTGATCCTGGAAGTAGACGCCTTTTTGCAGTATGTCGAGCTGGGAGCCGCGATCCGCTGCGCGGCTTTTATTCACTACGACTGGCTGGCCGTAGTTATAACGCGTCAGATCCAGGCTTGGAGTGTTATTAGGGGTGCCCCGGAAATTATGTGAGTCATAGGAAGTGTCATAGCCATCGAAACCGACCAGAACTGTGTGTTCGACACTGCCAAGCTGCCATTTTGATTCGATATTAGTATCACTGGCCCATGTCCGCGCACGTTCGTGGCGATCGCTGTAGCGGCGTAACAGGGTGCCGGTACTTGCGGCGAGGTTAGCAGCTGCGGCAGACGGTTGAATTTGCAGGTAGTTCCACTTCACATCGGATTCGTAATAGCGCAGCTTATTGTTAAGCGTGAAGTTTTCGTTGAAGTGGTGTTGAAACTCGTAGCCCAGCGTCGACATCTCGCCGTTCATATCATCGTAGTCCGGCTCGCCGACGAAATCGTGGCGGCCAATCTTGAAAGCACCGTCACCCACGCCTTTGACCAACTGATAGGGCAGGGTCGCGGGGAAACGCGTATCGGTCTTCTGATAGAAGGACAACAAGGTCAGCGAGGTGTCTTCGTTGGGGCGCCAGGTCAGCGCCGGGGCGATATAGAACTTGTCGTCGTTGATGTGATCCTGCTGGGTGTCGCTGTTGCGGCTGAGCAGGGTCAGGCGATAGCTCAGGGTGTCGCTACCGACCAGCGGGCCGCTGAAGTCGGCCGAGAGCTGCTTGCGATCATAGGAGCCGACCTGCAGATTCAGCTCATGGAAAGGCGTTTCGGTCGGGCGCTTGCTGACACCATTGATCATGCCGCCAGGCGAGAGCTGGCCGTAGAGCACCGAAGCGGCGCCGCGAATGACCTCGACGCGCTCCAGGCCATAAGGTTCCTGAATGCCGTCGTAGGAGTTGTTCTGCAGGCGCAGGCCGTCGCGCAACGAGCCGCCGGTGCCGGATTCGACCCCGAAGCCGCGGATGCGGAAGCGGTCCGCGGTGCGGTTGAAAGCAGTCGAGCTGCTGGTGAGCCCTGGCGTGTAGCTAAGCGCCTGGCCCAGCGTTTCCGACTGGCGGTCGCGGATCTCGTCGCTGGTCACCACCGACAGCGACTGTGGCGTCTCGGTGATCGGCGTATCGGTCTTGGTGGCACTCATGTTGCGTTTGGCTACATAGCCGACCACATGCTCGGTGGGCTGTTCGACGCTCTGCCCGGTCACGTTGATGGCGTCGATCTCCACGGCCGCAGCGGTGGACGCCTGGCTGGTCTCCGCGGCATGCAGGCTGCCTGAGCCCAGGCTGGCCATGGCCAGTGCCAGGGCGGTGAGGCTGAATACTGGGCGTCGGGCGGAGCGTTCGGGACGTAGGTGCGTAACCTGGCACATGACGAAGGAGTCCTTTGGTCTTCTGGTATGTGTGCGCAAGGCGGAGGACTTCTGTGGTCCTTCACGCTCGTGCGCCGTGGCAGTCAGCAGTAGCGCGTGAACTCTACATCTAAATGAGAAATATTTGTACTAGCGCACAATTTATTGTCATCACTAGGCTATTACTGCAAGCTACGTATAAATGTTCAAGGCCTGGACGCTGCCTGACAGCGCAACGTTCGCCCTGAGCTGGACGAGATTCGCGGTGAACCCATATGCCCGGTGAGCTGCTCTGGTACTTGAGCCAGGCGGGCGCTGGCGCTGTGGTTCGAATTCGAGTGTGTACATGTTGAAAGCGATGGGGCTTCAGCTTCAATTCGACGAGTTGAAGGTGCTGGATGACATCAGCCTGACGATTCCCGAGGGCTGCTTTACCGCGTTGATCGGTGCCAATGGCTGCGGCAAGACCACCTTGCTGAACGTGCTGGCGCGCATGCTGCGGCCAGCCAGCGGCGACGTACTGCTGCAGGGCAAGCCCCACGTTCAGTTCTCGCGCCGTGATCTGGCCAGGCAAATCGCGCTGCTGCCGCAACGCACCGCTTCGCCTGCGGGGATCACCGTGCGCGAGCTGGTCATGCAGGGGCGCTACCCCTGGCAAAGCTGGTGGCAGCAGTGGAGTGATGCCGATCAGCAGGCGGTCGACCGCGCCGTGGCGCTGGCCGATATCGGCATACTGCTCGATCGCACCCTGACCAGCCTGTCCGGGGGGCAGTTGCAGCGCTGCTGGATTGCCATGACCCTCGCGCAGGAGACCCCGGTCATCCTGCTCGACGAGCCCACCACCTTTCTCGATATCTCTCATCAGATCGCCCTGCTCGAACTGCTCGCCGAGTTGCGTGACCAGGGGCGTACTGTCGTGGCGGTGCTGCATGACCTCAATCAGGCCGCTCGCTATGCCGATCAGCTGGTGATGTTGCGCCAGGGCAAGGTGCACGCCCAGGGCACGCCGGCCGAGGTGTTCACCCCGGCCAATCTCAAGGCCGTGTTCGATCTGGATGCGCACATTCTCATCGATCCGCATTCCGGTGATCCCCTGTGCGTGCCTGCTTCGCCCGCCCGCCTGCGCGCGCTCGACGGCCAGGTAGCGCTGTGACGGGTGGGTGGCGCTGGCCGGTCTGGTTGTCGATTCTGGTGGGGATCGGCCTGGCGTCGACGCTGCACCTGGCGGTGGGGGCCAAGTCGATCCCCTGGAGCGATGTCTGGCAGGCGCTGCTGGCGTATGACCCAAGTAATTCTGATCACAGCGTGATCCGCGGTTCGCGCCTGCCGCGCCTGTGGGTGGCGATGGTGGTGGGCGCCTGCCTGGGGTTGGCCGGCACGGTGATGCAGGCGGTGGGTGACAATCCGCTGGCCGACCCGGGCATTCTCGGCATCAACAGTGGTGCAGCCCTGTTCGTGGTCATCGGCTTGCTGGTGCTACCCGGCAACGACATGAGCATGATTCCCCTGTTTGCCTTCAGCGGCGCTTTGGTGGCCGCCATCGGCGTCATGCTGCTGGCCGGGCGCACGCCCAACCCGGTGCGCCTGACGCTTTCCGGGGCGATGATGGCCGCGCTGTTCGGCGCCATCACCGCCATCCTGTTACTGCTCGATCAGCAGGGGCTGGACAGCCTGCGCCGTTGGCTGACTGGCTCGCTGGGGATCAGTGGGGCCAACCTGCCGACCTGGCTCTGGCCCTATGTCGTTGCCGGCATGCTCTTGTGCCTGGTCAATGTGCGAGCATTGAATGCCTATCGGCTGGGCGCGCAGGTGGCCTCGAGCATGGGCGTCAATCTGCTGCGCATGCGTCTGCTCAGCCTGGTCGCCGTGGTGTTGCTGTCCGGTTGCGCAGTGGCGCTGGCCGGCCCCATCGGGTTCGTCGGGCTGGTGGTACCCCACGCGGCGCGGCTGCTGGTTGGCCACGACCTGCGCCAGTTGCTGCTGGCCACGCCGCTGCTGGGCGGCTTGCTGCTGGTGCTGGCCGATGTAGTGGCGCGCACCCTGGTGAGCCCGTACGAACTCAATACCGGCATCGTCACCGCCCTGATCGGCGGCCCGGTATTCGTCGCCCTGGTGCTGAGGAAGCTCAAGTGAGTCGCTGGCTGACCACGCCAAGGCGTTGCCCGGGTTTGCCCTGGGTCGGCCGCCCCATCGATGTGCTGGCGGCGTTGCTGCTGCTCGTGGTGCTGACGGGCCTGACGCTGTATGCGGCGAGCGTAGGCAGCTACACCACCAGCAT
This sequence comes from Pseudomonas sp. URMO17WK12:I2, assembly GCF_003253735.1. Lineage (GTDB taxonomy): Bacteria > Pseudomonadota > Gammaproteobacteria > Pseudomonadales > Pseudomonadaceae > Aquipseudomonas. Next base: position 91,468 of record NZ_QKYW01000011.1, read on the forward strand.
GGCCCAACTCTGGCAGAGCCTGTTCGCTGCCGACCAGACGGCGCTGCCGGGCAACGTGCTGTGGGAGCTGCGCCTGCCGCGCATCCTGCTGGCGATTCTCGGTGGTGCGGCGATGGCCCTGGCCGGCGTGCTGATGCAGTCACTGACGCGCAACCCACTGGCGGCACCCGGATTGGTCGGGGTGGAGGCGGGCGCCAGCGTCACCATGCTGCTGATCCTGGTGCTCTGGCCGCAGGCCTTGCCGCTGCCGCTGTACCCCCTGGCGGCGTTGCTCGGTGGCCTGGCGGTGGCGCTGTTCATCGTCGCGCTATCCTGGCGCGGTGGCATTGCCCCGCTGCGTCTGATTCTGGTGGGCGTGGGGCTGACGGCCATGCTCGGCGCGGTCGCCGATCTGCTGATCACCTACGGCAATATCGATCGGGTCGAATCGGCGCTGATGTGGCTTGGCGGCAGCCTGCATCGCAGTGATTGGCCACAGGTACAGAGCCTGCTGATCTGGCTGTTGGTGGCGGGCCTGCCGCTGTTGTTCTGTCATCGCCAGCTCAATCTCCTGCAGCTGGGCGAGGGCGTGGCACTCAGCCGAGGCCTGAATGCACCGGTGATCATGCTCTTGCTGTTGCTGTGCAGCGTCACCTTGACCGCGGCAACGGTGGCCAATATCGGCGTGATGACCTTCGTTGGTCTGGTCGCGCCGCATCTGGCGCGGCAGTTGTGCGGTGACCGGCATGGTGCGTTGTTGCCGCTGTCGGCATTGTTCGGCGCCGTGCTGGTTCTGCTCGGTGACACCCTGGGGCGCGCCTTGCTGCCGCCGTTGCAATTGCCGGCCGGTCTGGTGGTGGCGATTATCGGTGCGCCTTATCTGTTGGTTTTGCTGGCGCGGCAACGCAATCGTTGACGCGTCGTCATTGAAGGACATGACGAAGATGATGGTGAAGTTCAAAGCCCTTTCCCTGATGGCCTGGGTACTGCTCGGCCTGAGTTCGATGCAGGCTGTGGCCGCCGACACCCGTGTGTTCGAGAACCGTTTCGGGCGTGTCGAAGTGCCGGTCGCTCCACGCTGCGTGGTATCCCTGCATGACCTCAGCCTGACCACCCAGCTGCTCGAACTGGGCATAACCCCGTGCGGGTCCACCGGGCGCAAGAAGCTGTTTTCCGATGCGTTGTTCCGTGGTGCGCAGCAACGCTTCGATGTCTCCGGCATCAGTTATGTCGGTTCGCACCAGGCGCCCGACCTCGAGGCCATCGCGGCGCTCAAGCCTGACCTGATCGTCGGGCTGTCCTATCACCAGGACCTGAAGGAGCGCCTCAGCAGCATTGCGCCGGTGGTGCTGCTGCCGGCACGCGAGGCCGACATCAAGACCTACGCCAAGGAACTGGCCGAACTGGTGGGCAAGCAGCAGCGCTACCAGGAAATGCTCAAGGAGTACCAATGGATAGTCGACGAATTCGCCAAGCGGGTGAAGGAGCCGGGGCGCATCACGGTCACCACCCTGGAGGTCTATACGGACGGTTTTCAGCTGATCGGCCGGTCCGGCATGGATGACGTGATCGCCGACTTCGGCCTCGGGCGCGTGGCGGCCTACAAGGACGCGCGGCAGAACGTGCCGTACAGCCTGGAACGCATTGGCGACTTCGACAGCGACTTCATCATCGACACCTATGAGGAAATGCTCGGCTCCGAGGCCAGCACCGAAGCCTTCCGTCGTTCGCCGCAATGGCAAAACCTGTTCGCGGTGAAGAACCATCAGTTCCTCTATTTCAACCGCAGTCGCTTCGCCGACACCATGCAGGGCCTGATCGGCTCGGCCTACCTGCTGCTGTCGCATATCGGCGAGCGTGATTACAACCTGCAGGAAAAATGAGGCGTGACCGGCCCTTGCGAGCAGGCTCGATAATGGCCAATTAATGGCTCAAGGCCAGTTGATTCGCGGCCTGCGCTGCTGCAACAAGCACATAGCGTCTTATACTTAAATAATATTAATTCTTGTTTGATAGTGAGTGCGTTTTGCGATAATTTGGTGCGCCTTATCAGTAGCGCCAAGGAATCCAGATGCTTACCGATTCGCTCAGCCGTGCAGATCAGTCACCGGGTCAAGCGGGTGTCGAGGGGCCGCTGCCCTTCGTGTTGCGTGCTCCTGTGCCAGGCGACTCCTGGCGCGATCATGCAGAGCTGATCAGGCGCGCCGTCGACAGCGACCTGCAGACCACCGGTGGCATCCTGTTTCGCGATTTCGCCTTCCGTGACGCCAACGACTTCGAGGATTTCGCCCGCAGCTTCGGTCATGAGCTGCTGACCTACGACTACGCCTCCACGCCGCGCACCAAGCTCAACAGTCGCGTCTACACCTCCACCGAATACCCCGCTCACCAGGTCATCCCGCTGCACAACGAGCAGTCCTACTCGTTGAATTGGCCGATGAAGATCTGGTTTCACTGCATCCAGGCTGCGCAGGTCGGCGGCGAAACGCCCATCGCCGACAGTCGCCTGGTCTATCAGCGCATCGACCCCGCCATCCGCCAGCGTTTCGCCGACAAGCGCCTGATGTACGTGCGCAACTACGGCAATGGCCTGGATCTCACCTGGCAACAGGCCTTCAGCACCGAAGATCGCAGCGAGGTCGAGCGCTTCTGTCGGCTCAGCCAGATCGACTTCGAGTGGAAGGATGACGGCGAGCTGCGCACGCGCCAGGTCTGTCAGGCCGTCGCCCAGCACCCGGTCACCGGGGAGTGGGTCTGGTTCAACCAGGCGCACCTGTTCCACATCTCCAACCTGCCGGCGGCACTGCGCGAAACGCTGGTGTCCATCGTCGGCGAGGAGGGCGTGCCCCGTAACGTCTTCTACGGCGATGGCTCGCCCATCGAGCTGGAGGCGCTGGAGCATGTGCGCGACGTATTGCAACGCACCCAGATCAGCTTCCCCTGGCAGGCGGGCGATGCGCTGATGCTCGACAACATGCTGGTCGCCCATGGGCGCTCCACCTTCCAGGGGCCGCGCAAGGTGGTGGTGGCCATGGCCGAGCCCGCTTCGGCCGTCTGACGCCGAATGACCCTCGCAGCCACCGCCAGGGTGGCTGACCTCGAATCCGCACGATGAAGGACGACACATGCTCGATCGCCTGATGCATGACTGCTGGCTGCGCGGTGTCCGCCTGTCCGCCAGCGAAGGCCGCCTGATGATTTCCGCTGCCTTGCCGGAGGCCTTGAGCGCCGAGCTGGAGCAGGAACTGCAGGCGCGCACTGCCGAGGTTCTGCCCTGGTTGCAGCGCCACCCGGACTACTTCCAGGCACGCCCGCTCAACGATAACGAGCAGGCGCTGTGGTTCCTGCAGCGTATGGAGCCGAACAGTTGCGCCTACAACATCGCTCTGGCCGGGCGGGTCAGGCCGCAGTACCTCTGGGCCGATCTGCCGCAGCGTCTGGAGCGGGCCTGGCAGACGGTACAGCAGCGTTATCCGCACCTGTGCAGTGCCTATGTCGAGCGTGATGGCGAGTTGCTGCAGTGGGACAGCCGCCCGCAGCCCAGCTCGCTGCAATGCGAAGCCTGGCAGGGCGCGGATGGGGCCAGCGTGCAGCGCCGCGTGATCGAACTGGCCGACAAGCCCTTCGACCTCGCTGCCGGTGAGGTCAGCCGGCTGGTGCTGTTGAGCAACCAGCTGGGCGAGCGTGTCGAGCACACGGTGCTGCTGGGCATCCACCATATTGCCTCCGACCTGACCACCTTCGATGTGCTGTTCGCCGAGCTGTTCGCCCTGGTCGATGGCGAAGCGCTTGCCGAGGTCGATCCCGAGGCCTACCGCAACTGGTGCAGTGCCCTTCATATCCGCAGTGAGGCGATCGAGGCCGAGGAACTGGCCTGGTGGCAGGCGCAGCTGGCCGATGCACCGACGCTGGAACTGCCCACCGATTTCGCCCATGGCAGCACCCAGGGCTTCGAGGGCGGAGAGCTGTCGTTCCATTTTGGCGCGGACGACAGCGAGCGCCTGCGTGCGGTCGCCAAGCGTCTGGGCGTGACGCCCTACGTTTACTGGTTCTCGCTGTTCCAGCAATTTCTCGGCGTGCTGTCCGGGCAGGACGATTTCGTGCTCGGCACCCCGAGTGGCTGGCGCCTGAAGCGCGAGCAGGCCGAGCTGCCGGGCTATCTGGTCAACCCCTTGGCGGTGCGCTGCCGGGTGCGCCGTGAGCTTTCCAGTGCCGAATGGGTCAAGGAGGTCGCGGCCAACGTCAGGCAGACCTTGCGCCACCGTCACTATCCCTTCGCACGCCTGGCCAAGCACCTGGATCTGCCGCGGCAGATGGGCCGGGCGCCGGTGTTCCAGCATATGTTCACCCTGAACAAGGAGCGTGACGTACCCTTCGAGCGCTACATCGAGCGCATGATCGGCGAGCAGCGTGGCGCGGCCCACGAGCTGAACCTGGTGATCATCGATGACCTGCCCGAGTTCATCGGGCGCTGGCGCTACAGCAAGGCGTTGTATCGACGCGAGAGCGTCGAGCGCTTCCAGGCGCAGTTCCTGGCCCTGGTCATGGCGGCCATGGAGCAGCCGGACGTGCCGTTCGCCGAGCTGGACTGGCTGGCTGCCGAACACCGTTCGCAGTTGTCTGGCGAGGTTCTGCCGGTGCCGGAGGAAAGTGCGTGGCAGGCCTTCGCCAGACACTGCTCGGTAAAGCCACAGGCCATCGCCCTGGAGGATTGGCAGGGGCAGCTGAGTTATGCCGAGCTGGCCAGCGCCGTGGTCGCCCGTGGCGAGCGCCTGCAAGGTTCGCTGGGCACGCTGGGCGATCGGATTGCCCTGTGCCTGCCGCGCAGCCGCGAACTGGTGATGCATATGCTCGCCGCCTGGCAGTGCGGCGCCACCTATCTGGCCCTCGACCCGCAATGGCCCGAGTCGCGCCTGCAGGATATCTGCCTGGATGCCGCGCCCAGGGTCTGCGTGGGTGAGGGCGCTCGGCCAGACTGGTTGCCAGAGCAGGTGCAGTGGCTGGCCGTGCCGGTCGAGGCACTGCTCAGCGATGCGCCACTGCGCACCGGCGTGCCAGCGGACCTGCCGGCCTACGTGGTCTACACCTCGGGTTCCAGCGGACGGCCCAAGGGCGTGGAGGTGACCCAGGGCAACCTCATTCACTACGTCAGCGCCTGCCTGGAACGCCTGCAACTGAGCAGCGAAGCCAGCCTGACGAGCCTGGCCAGTTGTGCCACGGATCTGGGCCACACCGCCTTGTTCGGCGCGCTGCTCAGCGGCCGGCGCTTGCGCCTGCTGGACGAGGCGTTGGCCTTCGATGCCGAGGAGCTGGCCACGCAGCTCGGGCAGCAGCCCGTGGACATGCTGAAGATCGTGCCCTCGCACCTCAACGCCCTGCTGGTGGCCAGCGAGCCGCAGCGCCTGTTGCCGCGCCAGTGCCTGGTACTCGGCGGTGAAGCCCTGGGCGGCGACCTGCTGGCACGGGTGCGCGCCTTGAGCCCGCAGCTGCGTATCGTCAACCACTACGGGCCCAGTGAAACCACGGTGGGCGTGTTGACCCACGAGGTCGAAGGCGACGGCGACGCACCGCTCGGTCGCCCCCTGGGCAACGTGCGCATCAGCGTGCGTGGGCCGGATGGCGCCGTATTGCCGGCTGGCGTCAGCGGGGAGCTGTATATCGAGGGCGCCACCGTGGCGCATGGTTACCTGAGTGCCAGCGAGGTCGATCGGGCGCGCTTCGGTAAGCAGGGTTACCGCACGGGCGACCGGGTGCGCCTCGATCATCTGGGGCGGGTGCTGTTCCTCGGGCGCCTGGACGAGCAGGTGAAGATTCGCGGCTACCGCGTCGAGCCTTCGGAAGTGGCGGCGCAATTGCGCGCGCTGCCACAGGTCGAGGATGTGCGCGTGCTCAACGCACCGACGCCGCTGACCGGTAACCGCCTGGTGGCCTTCCTGGTCGCTGCCGATGGCGACCTGGCGGGTATCCAGGCCGCGTTGCAGGCACGCCTGCCGGACTATATGCAACCGGCGCAGTGGCACTGCCTGGAGGCCATGCCGTTGCTGGCCAATGGCAAGGTCGACCGTCAGGCATTGTTGAACCTGGCCGAGCAAGCGCCACGCAGCGTCGAGGCGCGTGCCGAGCAGCCGCTGAATGCCGTGGAAAGCGCCCTGCTGGATATCTGGCGCGAGCTGCTGGGCAACCCGGATATCGGCCCCGATGACAACTTCTTCGCCCAGGGCGGTGATTCGATTCTTGGCCTGCAGATCATCGCCCGTGCGCGCCAGCAGCAGATCACCCTCACCCCCAAGCAACTGTTCGCCGAGCCCAGCGTGAGGGCGCTGGCACGGGTGGCGCAGACGCCGCAGCGGGCCAGGCTTGAGCGCCTGCTGGCGATTGCCCGGGAGATTCTGGAAAAGCCCGATCTGCAAGCCGACGACAACTTCTTCGCGGTTGGTGGCGACTCGATCCTCAGCCTGCAGATCATCGCCCGTGCCAAGCAGCAGGGCCTGCAGCTCAAGCCCAAGCAGATCTTCGAGTTCCCTTCGGTCAACGGCTGGGCCGAGCAGGCCGTGGACCTCGCCAGTGTGGCCGAGCCGGCCAAGGCCGATAGCGCCGAGCCGAGCGGTGCTTTCCCTCTGACGCCGATCCAGGCCTGGTTCTTCGGCCAGCAGCAGAACACCCCGCAGTACTGGAACCAGTCTCTTTTGCTGGCCGTTAGGCAGCCGCTGGAGCCGGCGCGCCTGGCCCAGGCACTGGCGACCTTGCTGCAGCGTCACAGCAGCCTGCGCCTGGTCTTCGAGCAGGGCGCACAGGGCTGGCAGCAACGCTACCAGCCGCTATCGGCGGCCATGGCCGGCAAGCTGCTGCAGGTGGTCGAACAACCGCTGGACGACGCGCTGCTGGAGCAGTGGCAACAAGGCTGGCAACTGGATCGCGCGCCATTGATCCGCTGGGTGTATTTCACCGGCAGCGGGCATCTGCTGTGCACGGCGCATCACCTGCTGGTCGATGCGGTGTCCTGGCAGGTGCTGCTCGAAGAGCTGGAAAGCCTGTACCTCGATCCGCAAGCCGCGCTGCCGGCGGTTTCCACGAGCTTCCATGGCTGGAGCGGGGCCTTGCAGCAGCATCGCCAGGCCGCCGAGGTATTGGCCCAGCGCGACTACTGGCAGGCGCAGTTGGCCGAGGAGGGCGAGGTCGCCCGTGACCTCAGCCTGTATGGCGAAAGCCGCACGCTGGAAACCAAGCTGTCCGTCGAGAAAACCGAACTGTTGCTGGGCGACTGCCATGGGGCCTACGGCACCCAGGTGCAGGACCTGCTGGTCGCCGCCCTGGCTGGCGTGATCGGCCAGTGGCTGGGACGCGAGCAGGTCACCCTGGAGATGGAGAGCCACGGCCGCAGTGGCTGGGAGCAGGGCCCGGATCTGTCGCGCTCGGTGGGTTGGCACACCAGCCGCTACCCCTTGGCCGTGCCCGCTGCCGAGCAACCCGAAGAGGCGATCATCGCCGCCAAGGAGGCCCTGCGCCGCGTACCGGAGCAGGGCATCGGCTACGGCCTGCTGCGCCTCGATCCCCAGCATGGGCTGGGTGCCGCTTCGCTGCTCACCTTCAACTACCTGGGGCGGGTCGACCAGTGGCTGGGTGGCTCGCGCCTGTGGCGCCTGGCGCAGCCGTTGTGCCCGGCCATGCGTGCCCCCGATACCCGTCGCACCCATCTGCTCGACGTTACCGCCCTGGTCGACCAGGGCCAGTTGCACATCGAATGGCGCTACGCCCCGCAGGTGCATGAGCAGGCCCTGATCGGCGCACTGGCGCAGCAGTTCCAGCAGCGTATCGAAGCCCTGCTCGAACACTGCCTGGATCCCGAGGCCGGTCGCGCCACCGCTGCCGACTTCGCCGATTCGGGGCTTTCCGACGATGAATTCCTCGGCCTGCTCGAGCAACTGCAATGACCACCCCGGGCGCCCCCACATCCCCAGCCCACGGCAAGGAGACCCTCGGCATGAACGACAAGGTCAAGGCACTTTCCCGCAATATCGAGGCCATCTACCCCCTGGCGCCCATGCAGCAGGGGCTGTTGTTCCACAGCCTGATGCACCCGGGCAAGGGCATGTACCTGCTGCAGTACCGCCACGTGATGGTGCTGCCGCAGCTTGACCTGGACGCCTTCCGCCAGGCCTGGGCACAGGTGGTGGAGCGCCACGAGCTGCTGCGTACCTCCTTCGTCTGGAAGCAGCAGAAGCGACCCATGCAGGTGGTGCACAAGCAGGTCGAACTGCCGATCGCATACGAGGACTGGTCGGAGATCGACGAGGCCGAGCAGCAGGCGCGCCTGGAGCATCTGCTGGCCGAGGAACGCCGCGAGGGGCTGGATTTCACCCAGGCGCCGCTGATGCGCGTGCGCCTGTTCAAGCTGGCGCCGGACACCTACCAGTTCGTGCGCAGCTACCACCACATCCTCATGGATGCTTGGTGCTTCTCGATCATCATGATGGACTTCCTCGACGGCTACCGCGCCGCACGTGAAGGGCGGCGCCTGGAGTTGCCCAAGCCACGTCCGTACCGCGACTTCATCCGCTGGCTGGAACAGCAGAAGCCCGAGGATCACCAGGCCTTCTGGCAGCAGCGCCTGGCCGGCTTCGACACCCCCACCACCTTCGGTTTCGGCCATCCTGGCCGCGTGATCGATGCGCCGGAGCCGGTGGAGGATTGCGTCGAGCACCTCAGCGTCGAGCAGACCCAGGGCCTGCAACAGGCCGCCGGCCGCCTGGGCATCACCCTCAACACCCTGGTGCAGGGCGCCTGGGCCTTGCTGCTGGGGCGCTACAGTGGCAATCGCGATCTGCTGTTCGGGGTCACCGTGGCCGGGCGCCCGGTGCACATGCAGGGCATGGAGAGCATCGTCGGGCTGTTCATCAACAGCCTGCCGCTGCGCTGGAACTGGCAGCCGCAGCAGTCCCTCGGTGCCTGGCTCAAGGCCCTGCAGGCCGAGAACCTGAGCCTGCGCGAGCATGAAAGCGTATCGCTGGCGCAGATCCAGGGCTGGAGCGAGGTGCAGCGTCAGGATCTGTTCCAGAGCCTGTTCGTCTTCGAGAACGCGCCGATCTCCGCCAGCCTGCGTCAGGGCCAGTTGGACTACCTGATCAGCGACATGGCCAACCGTACCCACACCAACTACCCGATCACCGTGGTGATCGTGCCCGGCGAGCGCCTGCACCTGCAGTTGACCTACCAGACCGACTGGTTCCTGCGCGCGGAAGTCGAGCAGATGCTGCGCCACTTCCGCACGCTGCTGCTGAATATGGGTGACGCCCTGGCCCGCGATACGGACGTGCCGCTGCAACGCCTGGCCATGCTCGATGCGGCCGAGATTGCCCAGCAGCACGATTGGGCCACTGGCGGCCTGGCGGCGGACGATGCGCAGTTGCAGCCGCTGTACGTCGAGCGCCTGCAACGGCAGGTGCGCCGCACCCCCGAGCGAATCGCCGTGGTGCATGGCGAGCGCAGCCTCAGCTTCGATCAGTTGAACCGCGCGGCCAACCGCCTGGCCCGTCATCTGCGCGCCAATGGCGTGCAGGACGGCGACCTGCTGGCACTGCTCGACGAGCGTGGCCTCGACCTGGTGGTGATGATCCTCGCCGTGCTCAAGGCGGGCGCCGGCTGGCTGCCGCTGGACCCGCGCAACCCGCCGCAGCGCCTGGCCCAGGTGCTCACCCAGAGCCGTTCGCCGCTGTTGATCCATGGCGCGGAGCAGAGCGACCTGGCCCAGCAGGCGCTGCAGCAGATGGCCCAGCCACCGGCGGCGATCCGCTACGAGCCGGCGGCCCTGAGCGGCTACAGCGATGCCGACCTGGACATTCCCGTGCACGGCCTGTCGCTGGCCTACTGCATCTTCACCTCGGGCTCCACCGGCACGCCCAAGGGGGCGATGGTGGCCCACGCCGGCATGCTCAACAACATCCTCGGCAAGTTGCCGGGCCTGGGCCTCGATGAAGATGACGTGATCGGCCAGAGTGCGCCGCAGTGCTTCGACATCTCCGTCTGGCAGACCCTTGCCGGCCTGGTGCTGGGGGCGCGCACGGTGATTCTCGGCGACTGCGTGATGCAGAACCCCGAGGCCCTGGCCGAGGCCATTGCGCGGCATGGCGTGAGCATTCTCGAAGCGGTGCCGTCGCTGATGCAGGGCCTGCTCGAAGCGGGCCTGGAGCGCAGCGCGCTGCGTTGGGTGCTGGCCACTGGCGAGGCGCTGCCACCGGCGCTGGCGCGGCGCTGGTTCGAGCGCTACCCGGGCATTCCGCTGATGAACGCCTACGGGCCGGCGGAATGCTCCGATGACGTGGCCTTCCATCCGCTCACCGAGCGCCTGCCCCAGGCGCGCAGCAGCGTGCCGATTGGCCGCGCGACCCTGAACAATCGCCTGTACCTGCTGGATGCCGAACTGCAGCCGGTACCGCTTGGTGCGGTGGGTGAGATCTTCGTCGCCGGCGTGGGAGTCGGCCGTGGCTATATGGCCGACCCGGCGCGCACGGCGGCGGTGTTCCTGCCCGATCCCATCGCCAACGATGGCAGCCGCCTGTATCGCACCGGCGACCTGGCGCGCTTCCTGGCCAATGGCGAGCTGGAGTACGTCGGGCGTACCGACCACCAGGTGAAGATTCGCGGCCACCGTATCGAGCTGGACGAGATCGAGGCCTGCCTGACCCGTTATCCCGGCGTGCGTGAAGCGGTGCTGCTGGCCCGTGACGACCAGCAGCGCGCCAAGGTGCTGGTGGCCTACCTGGTAGCCGAGCCGCAGCCCTCCATCGAGGCGCTGCGCGAGTTCGTCGCCGCCAACCTGCCGCCTTACATGCTGCCCAGTGCCTTCATGCTGCTCGAGCGCATGCCGCTCAACGCCAACGGCAAGATCGACCGCAAGGCCCTGCCAGCACCCGACTTCGCCGCGCAGAGCGAGGCGCGCTACCTGGCGCCACGCAGCGAGCTGGAAGCACAGTTGGCCGAAGCCTGGCAGGGCGTGCTGGGACTGGCGCGGGTCGGCATCCAGGATCACTTCTTCGAGCTGGGCGGGCATTCGCTGCTGGCCACCCAACTGATCGGCCAGATCGGCAAGCTCAGCGGCAAGGAGCTACCCCTGCGCGTGGTCTTCGAGCGCCCGACCATCGCCGCCATGGCCGAGTGGCTGGAGCAGCAGGAGGTCGGCGAGAGCAACACGCCGAAGCGCCTGCCGCGTCCACAGAGCCTGCCGCTGTCGTTCGCCCAGCAACGCCTGTGGTTCCTCCAGCAGTTGCAACCGCAAAGTCCGGCCTACAACCTGGCCGGCGCGGTGCGCCTGAGCGGTGACCTGCATATTGCTGACCTGCAGGCGGCCTTGCAGGCCCTGGTCGATCAGCACGAAATCCTGCGTACCCGTTTCGTCAGCGACGGCGGCACGCCGGTGCAGGTCATCCTCGCCAAGGCCGAGCTGGCCCTGCCGCTGATCGAGGTGGCCAGTGAGGCCCAGTTGCACGAGCTGCTGCGCCAGGACGCGATGACCCCGTTCGCCCTGGACAGCGCGCCGCTGCTGCGCGCCTGCCTGTATTGCCTGGGGCCGCAGGCACACGTGCTGGCGCTCAATTGCCACCATATCGTCGCCGATGGCTGGTCGCTGCAACTGATCATCGACGGCCTCTGTGCCCATTACCGCGAGCTGCGCCAGGGACGTAAGCCGGCGTTGGCCGAGGCGCCGATGCAATACGCCGACTATGCCCTGTGGCAACGCCAGTGGATGGACAGCGCCGCCTGCCAGAGCGAGCTGGGCTACTGGCGCGAGCAGTTGTCCGGCGAGTTGCCGGTGCTCGAACTGGCGGCGGACTTCCCCCGTCCGGCCCATGCCAGCCAGGCCGGCGGGCGTGTCGAGCAGCGCCTGCCGGATGAGCTGGCGGCGCGCCTGCGGGCCTTCAGCGCGAGCCACGGCTGGAGCAACTTCATCCCCATGCTCTGCGCCTTCCAGCTACTGCTGCGCAGCCGCAGCGGCGAGCACGACATCCTCGTCGGGGTGCCGGCCGCCAACCGTCATCATGCGGCGTTGCAGCCGCTGGTGGGCTGCTTCGTCAATACCCTGGTGTATCGCCAGAAGCTTTCCGGCACGGCCAGCCTGTTGCAGCACATGAACGCCTTGCAGGCCCTGTCGGTGGCGGTGCAGTCGCACCAGGACCTGCCCTTCGACTACCTGATCGAACAGCTCGGCGTGGCCCGTCAGGTCAGCTACAACCCGTTGTTCCAGGCCATGTTCAACTACTTCCCGGGCCATGCCCTGGAGCGTTTCGAGCTGACCGAGCTGATCGCCGAGCCCCTCGACAATCGCCCGGACAGCGCCCTGTGCGACCTGCACCTGGACGTGCGCGACAGCGAGCACGGCATTGCCCTCAGTCTGCAGTACAGCAGCGAGCTGTTCCGCGAGCAGACCGCCCAGGCGATGCTCGATCAGTACCTGGCGCTGCTAGACGCCGTGCTCGAACAACCGCAGCAGGTGCTCGGTGAGCTCGCCTGGCAGCCCGAGCAGCGCGCGCTGGCGCGCTTGCACGGCGAGCCTGTGCAGGGCCGGGAAGACATCCTGCAGGCCTTCGCCCGACAGGTCGCCGGGCAGCCCGAGGCCATCGCCGTGCAGGCCGGCCAGCAGAGCCTGAGCTATGCCGAACTGAACCAGGCGGCCGAACGCCTGGCCGCCGCCTTGCAGGCCCGTGGTATCGGTGCCGAGGATCGCGTGGCCCTGCGCCTGCCGCGTGATGCGCGGCTGCCCATGGCCATGCTGGCCATTCTCAAGGCGGGCGCCGCCTATGTGCCGCTGGCCGAGGACACCCCGGCCGAGCGCGGCCGCTATATCCTCGCCCACGCGCAGCCACGGCTGTGCCTGAGCAATACCGAGGCCCTGGCGGAACTGGCCGAGTGGGGCAGTGCCGTCGAGCTGCTGGATATCGATGCGCTGAGCAGCAGCGAGCCCTACCGTGCGCCGAGCGTGCATCCCGCCCAACTCGCCTATGTGCTCTACACCTCGGGCTCCACCGGCCAGCCCAAGGGCGTGGCCATCGCCCGTGGCAACCTGATGAACCTGATGCTCGGCGTGCAGCAGGTGCTGCCATTGACGGCGCAGGACAGGGTGCTGGCACTGACCACCGCAACCTTCGATATCGCCATCGTCGAGCTGCTGCTGCCGCTCGGCCGCGGGGCCAGCATCCTGCTCGCCGACCGTGAGCAGGCACGCGACCCGCAAGCCCTCGACCGCCTGGTCGAGGCCGGCCAGCCGACGGTGATGCAGGCCACGCCAGCCACCTGGCGCATGCTGGTGGCACACACCGGGCGCAGTTGGCAGGGCGTGCGCGCCATTTCCGGTGGCGAGGCCCTGCCAACCGCGCTGGCCGAGGCCATGGAACAGCGTGGCGCCCGGGTGATCAACGGTTACGGGCCGACCGAGGCCACCGTCTACAGCACCTTCGAGCCGCGCCAGGGCGAGAGCGGCGGGGTGGAGGTGCCGATTGGCAAGCCCGTGGTGAATACCGCCGCCTATGTGCTGGACGCCGACCTGCAACCCGTGGCGCCGGGCGTGTCCGGCGAGCTGTACCTGGCCGGTGCCAACCTGGGCCGTGGCTATTTCGCCGCGCCTGCGCTGAGCGCGGCGAGCTTCCTGCCCAATCCCTTCGTGCCCGGCGCGCGCATGTACCGCACCGGCGACCGTGTGCGGCGCAATGCCAATGGCAGCCTGGACTACCAGGGGCGCCTGGATTTCCAGGTCAAGCTGCGTGGCTTCCGTATCGAGCTGGGCGAGATCGAGGCGCTGTTGGCACGCGTCGCCGGGGTGCGCGAAGCGGCGGTGGTGCTGCTCGGCAGCGGCGACAGTGCGCGCCTGGTGGCCTACTACTCGCTCAACCAGGCGGCGAGCGCCGAGCCGAACGACGCCGCGTTGCGCGCGCACCTGGCGCAGCACCTGCCGGATTACATGCTGCCGAGCCAGTTCGTGCGCCTCGACACGCTGCCGCTGAGCCCCAGTGGCAAGGTCGAGCGCAAGGCGCTGCCGGCACCCACGCAGCATGAAGGCCAGCGCGACGGCGAGCTGAGCCAGCCATGGGAGGCGCAACTGGCCGAGCTGTGGTGCGAGCTGCTCGGTTGCAACGCGGTGGGCGCCAGCGACAACTTCTTCGCCCTCGGTGGCCATTCGCTGCTGGCGGCACGGCTGGTGGCGCGCATCGCCGAGCGCCACGGGCGGCAACTGCCGCTGCGCAGCGTGTTCGAGTGCCCGACCCTGGGCGCACTGGCGGCCAGCCTGGCAACTGCCGAGGGCGCAGACGAGAGCATCCTGCGACCATTCGGCGAGGTTGCGGCGCCGCTGCATTTCACCCAGCAGCGGCTGTGGTTCCTCGACCGCTTGCAGGGCGACACCCAGGCCTATCACCTGTCCCTGGCCATGCACCTGCACGGCACCCTGCAAGCCGATGTACTGGAACGCGCCCTGGCGCAACTGGTGCAGCGCCAGCACAGCCTGCGCAGCGTGTTCAGCGAGACGGACGCAGGCGCACGGCAGCAGGTCGTGCAGTGGCACGGCCCGCTGCTCAGCGTCGCACCCTTGCAACAGGATGTGCATTCGCCGGCCTTCGCCCGCACCTTGAGCGAAGAAGCGCAACGCGCCTTCGACCTGAGCGCGACGCCGCTGTGGCGGGTGCGCCTGTATCAGGGCGAAGGGCAGAGCGTGTTGCAGGCCACCTTGCACCACATCATCGCCGACGCCCGTTCGCTGGAGATCTTCTTCGACGAGCTGCAACGCCTCTACCAGGCCGAGCTGAATGGAACCCTGGCGGCGCTGGCACCGCTGCCGCTGCAGTTCAGCGATGTCGCCGCCAGTTGGCAGAGCCAGGCCGGGCAGGCGCGCATCGAGGCACAACTGGACTACTGGCGGCAGGCCCTGGCCGGCGAACCGCCGGTGCTGGATCTGCCCACCGACCTGCCGCGTCCTGCCGAGCAGGGCTACCATGGGCGACGCCTGCGTTTCGAGCTGCCGGTGGAGCTGGTCGAACGTCTGCGTAGCACCGCGCAACGCCATGGCCTGACCGCCTTCGCGCCGCTGCTGGCGGCCTGGAAGGTGCTGCTGGCCAGGCATTCCGGGCAACGCGAACTGTGGATCGGCCTGCCGGTGGCGCAGCGTCAGCAGGCGCACACCGACAACCTCATCGGCTATTTCGCCAGCACCCAGGTGCTGCGCAGCCAGATCGATCCGCTGCAACCGGTGGCCTCGTTCTGGCAGGCGTTGCAGGCCACCCACCTGGCCGCGCAGCAGCACGGCGACGTGCCCTTCGAGCGCCTGGTGGAGGCCTTGCAGGTACGCCGCGATCTGAGCCATACGCCACTGTTCCAGGCACTGTTCAACCTGATCCAGCGTGACGACGTGGCGGCGGTCGGCCAGGGATTCGCCGGCCTGCCGGCGCAGCGCCTGGATGTCGAGAGCGACAGTGCTCTGGTGGACATCGGCCTGCATATCGAACAGCACGGCAGCGCCTGGCACTGCGTGCTGGAGTACAACACCGAGCTGTTCGTCGCCAGCACCATGCAACGCTACGCCGACGAGTATCGTCATGTGCTCGACGGCATGCTGGCGCGGCCCGAGGCGCGGCTGTGGGACATCGACCTGGCCAATGCCGATCACGCCCTGACCCGCCGCCCATGGAACCTGCCGGCGCACGCGCTGAGCGAAACCGAGGATCTGATCGCCCGCTTCGAGCGCCAGGCCCAGCGCACCCCGGATGCGCTGGCGGTGGATTGCCAGGAGCAGCGCTACAGCTATGCCCAGCTCAATGCCCTGAGCAACCGCCTGGCCCACTGGCTGCGCACCCAGGGTGTCGGTTGCGACGACCTGGTCGCCCTGTGCCTGAGCCGTGGCCCCTGGCTGCTGCCCAGCATCCTGGCGGTCCACAAGGCGGGGGCAGCCTATCTGCCGCTGGATCCGCAGCAACCGGGCGAGCGCCTGCGTTTCATCATCGAGCATGCGCGGCCGGCTCTGGTGCTCAGCGAGCAGGCCTGCGCCGAGGTGCTCGGCGCTGTCGACCGCACGCTCGTCGAGCACCTGCCGCTGGCCGAGCAGCCGTCGCATGACCTGGGATTGCCGGTGGCGCCGCAGCAGCGGGCCTACGTGATCTACACCTCGGGCTCCACCGGTACGCCGAAGGGCGTACAGGTCACCCGTGGCAACCTGAGCAACCTGCTTGCCGGCCTCGACCGCCAGTTGCCGTTGACGGCCGAGGACGTCTGGCTGGCCAGCACCACTTACGCCTTCGATATGTGCAAGCCGGAGCTGTTCCTGCCGCTGCTCAAGGGCGCGGCCATCCTCCTGGCGCGCCGCGAGCAGGTGGTCGATGGCCACCGCCTGTTCGAGCTGCTGCGCCGTGCCACGGTGTTCCAGGCCACCCCGGCGGGCTGGCAGCTCCTGCTGGAAACCGGTCGTGACGACTGGCCGGCCCTGCGCGGCCTGATCGGCGGCGAAGCGGTGCCGGCCGAGCTGGTCAAGGTGCTGCAGGCCAGGGGTGTGCAACTGATCAACGCCTATGGCCCGACGGAAACCACCGTCTGGTCGACCACCCAGGCGCTGCGTGAGGTGCCGGCCGGCGTCGCCGATATCGGCATGCCGTTGCTCAACACCCGTTGCTACGTACTCGACGAATGCCTGCGGCCGGTGCCGCTGGGCAGCACCGGCGAGCTGTACATCGCCGGCAGCGGCGTGACCCGTGGCTACCAGCGTGCGCCGGCGATCACTGCGGCGGCGTACCTGCCCGATCCGTTCGCCCGCGAGCCAGGTAGCCGTATGTACCGTACCGGCGACCTGGTGCGCCGACGCGGCGACGGGCGCCTGGCCTATGTCGGCCGTGCCGACTTCCAGGTCAAGGTGCGCGGCTTCCGTATCGAACCGGGGGAGATCGAATCGCTGCTGCGCCGTTACCCCGGCGTGGAAGAGGCGGTGGTCATGTGTGACGCGCGCAACCACAGCCTGTTCGCCTGGCTGCAGGCCGCGAACCCGGTCGACGAGGCGGCGCTGCGCCGTCATCTGGAAAGCCTGCTGCCGGCCTATATGGTGCCGGCCGGTTTCATCCAGCTACCGCGCTTCGCCCTCAATGCCAACGGCAAGATCGACCGCAAGGCCCTGCCGGCGCCACAGGCGCAGGCCGAGCAAGGGGTGGCGCCACGCACGGCGCTGGAGCGCGAGCTGGCCGAGTTGTGGCAGGAGCTGCTCGATCTGCCGCAGGTCGGCGTGCTCACCAGCTTCTTCGAGCTCGGTGGCCATTCGCTGCTGGCGATGCGCCTGATGACGCGGGTGGAGAGCCGCTTCGGCGTCAAGGTCGAGCTGCGCAGCCTGTTCCATAACCCGACCATTGCCGGCCTGGCCGAACAGATCGAAAACCCGCAGCGGCCTTCGACCGACCAGGCACTGGATGAGATGCAGCGTTTGCTGGCAGAGATGGAAGACTGAAGATGAATGCGACCAACCAACAGGCCTTTGTCGAGATCGCCCAGCGCCTGGCCTCGCTACCGGCGGACAAGAAGCAGCTGTTCCGCCAGCGCCTGGCCGAGAAGGGCATCGATAGCTGGCGCCTGCCCATCGTCTCGGCTGCGGGCGCGGAGGGTGAAGCCGTTCCGCTGGCCCATGCGCAACTGCGTTTTCTCTCGGCCGATGCCCTGAGCAGCCGCGCGCTGTACAACCTCTGCTCGGTGCTGCGTTTCGATGGCCGCCTGGATCTGGCGTGCCTGCAGCAGGCCATGCAGCAACTGGTGGAGCGCCACGCGATCCTGCGCACCCGCTACGTGACCGATGCCGAGGGCCGCTTGCAGGCGCACTGCGAGCCCTGGACGGCGGGCCTGCCGGCGGTCGAGCCGTTGCCTCCACAAGCCGTGGCCGATCCACAACAGTGGTGTGCCGACGAATATGACCGACAACTGGCCGAGCCCTTCGACCTGAGCCGCGAGATGCCCTGGCGCTGGCGCGTGTTCAGCGATGCCGAGCAGGGCAGCACCTGGCTGTTCTTCACCATCCACCACGTCGCTTACGACGCCTGGTCGGCCCAGCAACTGACCCGCGAACTGGCCGAGGGCTACCGTGCCCTGAGCCTGGGGGAGCCGCCCCAGTTGCCGCCGCTCGATATCCAGTACGCCGACTATGCGGCCTGGGAACACGAATGGCTGGCCAGCGATGCCTGCCGCGGGCAGCTCGATTACTGGCGCAGCCAGTTGGCCGATGCGCCCGGGCCGTTGGCACTGCCCTACGATCATCCGCGCCCGCCGGCCAACCAGCGCCGCCATAGCGGCGCGGTAATGGTGCGTGAACTGCCGGCTGCCTTGTCGGCGCAGGTGGATGCGGCCATCCGCGAGCAGGGCGTGACCCTGTACATCTTCGGCCTGACCGCCTTCGCCTGCCTGTTGGCACGCTACAGCGGCGAGCGCGATCTGTGCCTGGGCACCTCGGTGGCGCAACGCGATCGCCCCGAATTGGCGCCTCTGATCGGGCCGTTGCTCAATACCCTGGTGATTCGCCAGCGCCTGGAGGCTGACCCGGACTTTCGCAGCGCCTTGCTGCGCACCCGTGACAGCGTGGCGGCGGCGTTCGACCAGCAGACCCTGCCGTATGAAAAGGTGCTCGAAGTCCTCGACCGGCCCCGCTCCAGCCCGTTGTTCCAGGCCATGTTCGTGCAGGTCGAGCTGCCGGAAAGCCGCACCCTGAGCTTGCCGGGGGTGAGCGTCGAGGTGCTCGACCCGCCGCAGCGCCATGCCCGGTTCGATCTCACCCTGCGCCTGCTGCGCTGCGCCGACCAGCGCCTGCGCTGCGAGCTGGAGTACAGCGACGAGCTGTTCGAGGCGGCCACCATCGAGCAACTGCTCGACGATCTGCAGGCCATCCTGCAGGACGCATCAAGCAATCCCGGACAGCGTCTGTCGGCGCTGCGCCTGGCTTCGCGGCGCAGCGAACTGCATGGCCCGGCGCTGGACGCCACTGTCGAGCCGCTGGATCGCCAGGTGCAGCAATGGGCCGCGCGCACGCCGCAGGCGCCCGCCCTCTGCGATGCCCGGCAATCGCTGGCCTACGGCGAGCTGGGCAATGCCGTGCAGGCACTGGCGCTGCGCCTGGCCGAGCAGGGCGTCGGCCCGGGCCAGGTAGTGGCCCTGTGCATGCCGCGCAGCGCCGAGCAGGTGCTGGCCATGCTGGCCTGCTGGCAACGGGGTGCCATCTGCCTGTTTCTCGACCCGGCGCAGCCCGTGCAGCGCTTGCAGCAACTGCTTGAAAGCAGCGCGGCGAGCCTGCTGCTGACCCTGGCCGAGGCGCCGGCGCTGAACGCCGCGGTCGCGCGCCTGCAACTGAGCGCCGCCGATCTTGCCGCGCCCGCCCCGCAGCAGCCGGTGGCCAGCCTCAGCCAGCCCGAGCAGGCCGCGTACCTGATCTACACCTCGGGCTCCACCGGCCAGCCCAAGGGCGTGCTGGTCAGCCATGCCAACCTCGCGCATTACGCCGCTGCCGTCAGCCAGCGTTTACAGGCCAGCGCGGGCAGCCGTTGGGCGACCCTGGCCACGGTGGCCGCCGACCTCGGCCTGACCTGCGTTTTCGCTGCCCTGCACTCTGGTGATCCGCTGATCCTGCCGGATGCCGCGCTGGCCTTCGATCCACCCGGTTGGGCCGATTTCCTGGCGCAGCATCCGGTCGACTGCCTGAAGATCGCCCCTTCGCACCTGCGCGGCCTGCTGGCGCTGGACGACGCCCGACGGGTACTGCCGCGTCGCTTGCTGATCCTCGGCGGTGAAGGCTTCGATGCGGCGCTGTTCGCCCGCATTCGCGAGCTGGCGCCGGAGCTGCGTGTGTTCAACCACTATGGGCCGTCGGAAACCACCGTTGGTGTGGTCTGTGGCGAGGTGACGGAGGCCGGGCAGGGTGTTTACCTGCCGCTGGGCCAGCCGCTGGCCGGTGCCGAGCTGCGTATCGTCGATACGGCGGGCCAACCGGTGCCGCACGGCGTGGCGGGCGAGCTGCTGCTCGGCGGCCCGCAGGTCGCTCTGGGCTATCTCGGCCAGCCCGAGGCCACGACCGCAGCCTTCATCGATGACGCAGGGCGGCGCTTCTACCGCAGCGGTGACCGCGTGCGCCTGGATCACCATGGGCGTCTCTTGTTCCTCGGGCGCCAGGACGACCAGGTGAAGATTCGCGGTTTCCGCGTCGAGCCCGGCGAGGTCAGCGCCTGGCTGGGTCGGCAGTCGCGGGTGCGTGACGCCGCCGTGCTGGCGCGCGAGATCCAGGGCCGTCTGCAACTGGTGGCCTATGTTGCGCCGCGCCTGAACCCGGACGAGCTGAGCGCCCTCCAGGCACAGGCCAGGGCGCAACTGCCCGAAGCGCTACAACCGGCCTACTGGTCGAGCCTGGACGCCTTGCCGCTGACCGCCAACGGCAAGCTGGATCGCCGCGCCTTGCCAGAGCCTGAAACGAACTTGGCCGTGGACGCGGGCGGGCAGGCTCCGCAGAGTGCCAGCGAGGTGCTGTTGGCGCGGCTGTGGTGTCAGGTGCTGGGGTGCGCCTCGGTCTGGCGCCAGGATGATTTCTTCGCTCTCGGCGGCGACTCGATTCTCAGCCTGCAACTGATCGGCCTGGCCGCGCGCGAAGGGCTGCGGCTGCAACCGCGCGACGTGCTGGAACAATCGACCCTGGCGGCCATGGCGGCGAGTGCCGACTGCCGCGCGCAGCCGCGCCTGGCCAGTATCCTGGCGGCCTTCCGCGAATTGCTCGGCCAGCCGCAACTGGAGCTGGACGACGACTTCTTCGCCGCTGGCGGCGATTCGATTCTCAGCCTGCAACTGATCGCCCGGCTGCGTCAGGCCGACCTGCGCCTGATGCCGCGCCAGTTGCTGGAAAACCCCACGCCACGGCAACTGGCGGCTGCGCTGGAACCAGCGTCTGCCACCCGAAATGAGCCAGTAGAGGCGCCGCCCGCGCAGGTAAGCACCGTGGCGCGCCTGTCCCATGCCCAGGAGCGGCTGTGGTTCATGCAGCAGCTCGAACCTGAGGCGACCGCCTACAACGTCACGCAACTGCTGGCCTTGCACGGCGAACTGGACGTACCACGCCTGTGCAGTGCCTGCCTGAGCCTGATCGACCGGCACGAAGCCCTGCGTTGCCGCTTCTTCGAGGACAACGGGCAGGTGCGTCAGCGCCTGGACGCGGCGCCCGAGGCCAGCTTCGCCCTGCACGATCTGCGTGCAGCGTCGGCTGAGGCGTGCGAGGCGGCGATTGCCCAGGCCGCGCAGCGGGTCTTCGACCTGGCCCAGGGGCCGCTGGTGGCCATCGACCTGTTCCAGTGCGCGGAGGACGACTATCGCCTGCTGTTCAATGCCCACCATATCGCCGTGGACGGTTGGTCCATGGGGCTGCTGGTACAGGATCTGGCCAGTCTCTACGTAGGTCGCCAGGCGGCGCCGGCCACGGGCCTGCTGCAGGTGATCGAAGCGCAGCGCCAGGCGCTGGAAGGGAATGCCGGCCAGGCACTGCTGGATTACTGGCAGCAGCGCCTGCAGGACTTGGGCGATGAGCCGCTGACCCTCAGCGAAAGCCCGCGCCCGGTGCTGCAGGCCTATGCCGGCGCCCGTGAGCAGTTCCCGTTCCCGGGCGAGCTGACCTCGGCACTCGCGGCCCGCGCCAGGCAGCTTGGGGTGACCCCCTTCGTGCTGTATTTCGCCGCGCAGCAACTGCTGCTGTGGAAACATTCCGGGCGCCGCGATTTCGCCATCGGCCTGCCGGTGTCCGGGCGCGAAGCGGCGGACAGCCAGGCGCTGGTCGGCCTGTTCGTCAACACCCTGGCCTACCGCGTGCAGCTCGACGAGCGGGAAAGCCTGGAGCATTTCCTGCAGCGCCTTGGCCAGCGCCTGGCCGATGACCGGGCCCATGAGCAACTGCCGTTCGAGCGCCTGCTCGAGGTGCTCCAGGTCGAGCGAAGTCTTGACCGCACACCCTTGTTCCAGACCATGTTCAACTATCAGGTGGATCACCTC
Organism: Pseudomonas sp. URMO17WK12:I2; assembly: GCF_003253735.1. GTDB lineage: Bacteria > Pseudomonadota > Gammaproteobacteria > Pseudomonadales > Pseudomonadaceae > Aquipseudomonas. The sequence goes on from NZ_QKYW01000011.1 coordinate 113,458, forward strand.
GGCGAGCGCAACCTGCACCTGCCAGGCGTTACGGTCGCGCCGCTGGCGCTGCCGCAGGGGGCGGTCAGCGCCAAATTCGACCTCACCTTCAACCTGTTCAGCCAGGGCCGTGGCGAGGAGACCAGCAGCCAACTGATCGTCGAATACGCCACCGCGCTGTTCGACCCGGCGCGCATCCAGTGCCTGGTGGACGACTACCTGGGCGTGCTGGCCAGCCTGGCGCATCTGGATCTGCAGCGGCCGCTGCTGGACTTGCCCCTGGCGTCGGTTCAGCGCTTGCAGCGTGCTGGCGACGCTGCCGAGCTGGATGTCGAGGCGGATTTCGTGACCCGTTTCGAGCTGCAGGCCGCCTTGCATCCCGAGCGCACTGCGCTGTTCTGCCGCGACCGGCAATTGAGCTATGGGCAGTTACACGTGCAGGCCAACCAGCTTGCGCACTGGCTGCTGAGCCAGGGTGTAACGGCAGAATCGACTGTTGCCTTCTGCCTGCCGCGCGACGAGCGTCTGCTGGTCTGCCTGCTGGGCATCCAGAAGGCCGGGGCGCAGTACCTGCCGCTCGACCCCAGCCATCCGCCTGCGCGGCAGGCGGCCATCCTGCAGCGGGCACGGCCGCACCTGTTGCTGTGCGAGCGTGAGGATGAACACTTCCCGGCCGAGCTGCGTTGTCAGCGCTGGCAGGATCTGGCCTTGTCGGCGCAGCCGGTCGATTCCCCTGCGCTGCCGAGGCACCTGCAGCAACTGGCCTACACCCTCTACACCTCCGGCTCCACCGGGCAGCCCAAGGGCGTGCAGATCAGCCGGGGCAACTTCGCCAACTTCCTCCTGGCGATGGAGCACGCCTTGCCGCTGGACGGCGTGCAGCGCTACCTGGCGCTGACCACCGTGACCTTCGATATCAGCGGCCTGGAGCTGTGTCTGCCACTGGTACGCGGGGCCAGCGTGGTGCTCGCCGATGACGAGCAACGCCGGGACCCGCTGCTGCTGGCGCAACTGATCCGTGAGCGTGAGGTGGAGCTGATCCAGGCCACCCCGGCGACCTGGGCCATGCTGCTGCAGGGCGATCGCCAGGTGCTGGCCGGGCGCATCGCCCTGGCCGGTGGCGAGGCGCTGGCGGCGGAAATGGCGACCGAGCTGCGCCAAGTCGTGGCCTGCCTGATCAACGTCTATGGGCCGACCGAGACCAGCGTCTGGTCGACCCAGACGCCGGTAAATGAGCTGAGCCAGCCGGTGGTGCCCATTGGCCGGCCGCTGCTCAACACGCGCTGCCATGTGCTCGACGAGTTCCTCTGCGAGGTTCCGCCGGGCCGTGCCGGCGAGCTGTATATCGCAGGCGAAGGTCTGGCCCGTGGTTATGCCGAGCAGCCTGGGTTGACCTCCGAGCGTTTTATCGCCGACCCGTTCGGCACAGGCGGGCGCCTGTACCGCACCGGTGATCTGGCGCGCTGGCAGGCCGATGGCCAGTTGTACTACCTGGGCCGCAGCGATGATCAGATCAAGCTGCGCGGCTTCCGTATCGAGCTGGGCGAGATCGAGGCGGCGTTGCTTGGTCACCCGGGTGTCGCCCAGGCGGTGGTAGCGGTGCAGGGCGAGCGCCTGGCTGCATTCTGGGTCGCGCAGCCTGGTGCCGAGCCGAGCGCAGATGCGCTGCGCGAGCATCTGCAGGAGCGCCTGCCGGTGTATATGCTGCCAACCCATCTGCAAGCGCTGGACGCCTTGCCGCTCAACAGCAATGGCAAGGTGGATCGCAAGCAATTGCCGCAGCTACGCAACCAGTCGCATCCGCCAGCAGGCAAGGCGCAGCGGCCGATAAGCGCCAGCGAGGCGTTGCTGAGCGAGATCTGGCGGCAGGTGCTGCAGCTCGAGCAGGTGCCGCTCGATGGGCACTTCTTCCAGCTCGGCGGGCATTCGCTGATGGCTGCACAGGTGCGTTCGCGGCTGCGCGAGCAGGGCTTCGAGGTGCCGCTGCGCTGGCTGTTCGAGACGCCCTTGCTGACCGAACTGGCGGCGCGCCTGGAGACCCAGGCCGCCGCCATCGACCCGGCTACATTGAGCATCGCGCGGGTCGATCAGCGGCTCGATCAGCCGTTGTCGCCCGCCCAGCAACGGGCCTGGCTGATGCAGCAACTGCAGCCGGACGACAGCAGTTTCAACATGAGCAGCAACGTGCGCCTGCGTGGCCAGCTCGATGTCGAGGCGTTGCAGCGTGCCTTGCAGCGCGTGGTACGGCGCCATGCGATCCTGCGCACCACTTATCACCAGCAGCAGGGCGAGGCGCGCCAGCGTATCCATGAGCAGTCGACGCCGAGCCTGCCGCTACAGGTCGTGGACGAGGCGCAGTGGGCGCAGGCTGCCCACGAGCTGGCCACACGCCCGTTCGACCTGAGCGTCGAGGCGCCGCTGCGCGCGGTGCTCTATCGCCTGGGCGAGCAGGAGCATGTGCTGCAACTGGTGCTGCACCATATCGCCTCCGATGGCTGGTCCGGCTCGGTGCTGATCGGTGAGCTGGTCGACGGCTACGAGGCCTATAGCCAGGGCCGGCTGCCGGTGGAGCGCGAGCTGGCGATCCAGTACGTCGACTATGCCGCCTGGCAGGTTTCACCGGCGCTGCGCGCCCGGCAGCGCCAGGGCCAGCAGTTCTGGCAACGTACCCTGGCCGGCATACCAGGCCAGGTGCCGTTGCCGTTCGACTTCCCGCGCGGCGAGCGCGATAGCAGCGGTGGTGCGGCACTGGACTTCCAGTTGCCGGCGGCGACGCTGGCACGCCTGGAGGCCTTGCAGCGCGACAGCGGCGTGTCGCTGTTCATGCTGCTGCTGACCGTGTATGCCGCCGTGCTGCAGCGCGAAACCCAGGGTCGCGATCTGGTCATCGGCACCGACGTGGCCAACCGTGAACACCCGGCCACCGAGGCGCTGATCGGTTTCTTCGTCAACCTGCTGGCCCTGCGTATCCGGGTGCAACCGGAACTGAGCTTCCGAGAGCAGGCGGCCTTGGTGCGCGATGTCTGCCTGGATGCCTTCGCCTGGCAGGACACGCCATTCGAGCAGGTGGTGGAATGCCTCGACCTGCCGCGCGTGGCCAACCAGCACCCGCTGCTGCAGACCCTCTTCGTGCTGGACAACACGCCGCGCCAGCCGCGTCGCCTCGGCGACCTCGAAGTGACGCCGCTGACGGGTGAACAACAACACTCCAAGTTCGACATGGCGCTGTTCGCCAGTGCCGACGGCGATGCCCTCAGCCTGCGCTGGGTGTACCGCACCAGCCTGTTCCGCCCAGCCACCATCGAGCGTTTGCGCGACAGCTTCCTGGCGCTGCTCGACGCTGCGCTGGGCGCGCCGGACAGCCCCATCGACGCCTTACCTCTGCCTTCCAAGGGAGCCGCTGCCATGTCCACCCCCACGGACAACCCGTTGCAACGCAAGATGAGCAAGCTCGGCAAGCTGCGCCAGAACGGCCCGGCTGCCGCTGCCACACCGATCGAAACCCGGCCGCTGCGTGCCGGCTCCAACTTCCCCCTGCTGGTGCAACTGCGTGAGCGCGAGTTGGCCCCTGCGGTATGGGCCGAAGCCAATCGCGAGCAGGTCGAAGGCTGGCTGCGCGAGCATGGCGGGATTCTTTTCCGCGGCTTCGATCTGCCCACTCCGGCAGACTTCGAGCAGTTCTGCCAGGCCTTGTGCCCGGAGCTGTACGGCCAGTACGGCGACCTGCCGAAGAAGGAGGGTGGCAACAAGATCTACAAGTCCACGCCCTATCCGAAGGACCGCATGATCATGTTCCACAACGAGAGCGCCCACCAGCATCGCTGGCCGCGCCGCCAGTGGTTCTATTGCGAGACGCCAGCTGCCAGCGGCGGCGCCACGCCCATCGTCGACAGCCGCGAGGTGTACCGCGAGCTGCCTGCCTGGCTGCAGGACAAGTTGCGCTGCAAGCAACTGATGTACGTGCGCAATTTCAGCGCCAGCCTGGATGTCAGCTGGCAGCACTTCTTCCAGACCGAGGAGCGCGCCGAGGCCGAGCGCATCTGCCGCGAGGGCGGGATCGAGTTCGAGTGGCGCGGCGCCAACGAACTGCACACGCGCCAGGTGTGCCCGGCGGTGATCCTCCACCCGCTGACCGGCGATGCCAGCTTCTTCAACCAGATCCAGCTTTACCATCCGGCGTTTCTCGATGCCGATATCCGTGAGCAATTTCTCAAGGGGCGCGACAGCGTCATGCCCCGGCAGGTGTTCTACGGTGATGGCAGTGAGCTGGAAGACGCCGCCATCGAGGCGATCAATGCCGCCTACGAGCGTTGCGCGGTGCGCTTCGACTGGCAGCGCGGCGATGTGGTGATGCTCGACAACATGCTCGCCGCCCATGCCCGCGACCCCTTCGAGGGCGAGCGGCGCATCGTCGTCGCCATGGGCGACATCTATCGCCGCGATCAGGTCGCAGCGGCACCGGCCACGGCCGAGCAAAATGCTCTGGAGATGACACCATGATGGACCTTGGTCTGCCTTTTTCCCCGGCCCAGAAGCAACTGGCCGAAGCCAACCCGCAGGGGTATCGCTGGGTGCGCATGGCGCTCGCCGGTGTTGCCCCGGAGCGGGTCGAGCAACGTCTGCGTGATCTGTTGAACAGCCATGAGGCGCTGCGCCTGCGCTATCAGCGCCCACTCGGTGCTACTGGTTTGCGCCAGCGCGTGGCCGAGCCGGGCGAATTGCGCCTGGACTGGCGCCAAACCGCTGCCGGCACCGATGCGGCCGCCTGGCAGCGCGACGCCCAGGCCCAGTGCCAGGCGCAGCAGCCCGACCTGCTGGCCTGGTGGCGCGACGAGCAGCTATGGCTGGCAGTGCCGGCCTACTCGCTGGACCTGCGCAGCCTCGAGCAACTGCGCCGTGAGCTGCTGGGGCAGGGCGCGGCACCGCAGGCCGAACCGATGCAGTACAGCGATTACGCCGAGTGGATCGCCGGCCTGCAACTGGACGAGGACGCCGAGCAGGGCATGCAGTTCTGGCGCAACCTGGCCTTGCAGGAGGTGCCGGGGCTGCGCCTGATCGAACGCTATGGCATGGCCAGCGGTGCCCGTGGCTGCGTGCAGCAGGCGCTCGAACCTGCCTTGTGCGGTGCCGTGCAGGCACTGGCCGAGGGCGAAGCGCTGGCCGTCGAGCCGCTCGCCCTGGCAGCCTGGGGTGCCTTGCTCGGCCGCCTGAACGGTCAGCGCCATGCGCAACTGGGCCTGCAGCACGACCCGCGTGACGACTATGAGGAACTGCAGGGCGCCTACGGGCTGTTCGAGCAGACCCTGCCCATGCAGGTGCATCTGTCCGAGCACGCCAGCTGGGTCAGCCTGGCCCGGCAACTGGCCCGGCAACTGGAAAACGCCGTGCTCTGGCAGGAGTATCTCGGCCAGGCCGAGCTGCTGCCGGAGTGGCGCGCCAGCTATCAGGCCGGGCTGAGCGTGCAGCGACTGGCGGAGGTGCCGGCGCTGCAGGCCCTGTCCTTCGACACACCGGTGGAGCTGCAGCTGCACTGGCTGCTGGATGAGTCCGGCCAGGGCCAGTTGGCGCTGGTGTACGACAGCGGGCTGTATCGCCGTGAGCAGATGCAACTCCTGCTGCGCCGCTACGTGCATTGGGTCGGCCAACTACTGCAGGCGCCGCAAGCGCCGCTGGACAGCCTGGATACCTTGCTGGCGGAAGAGGCGCAGCCGGTGGCGACTGGCGGAGAGCTACCAGCGGACGTGGATATCGTCGAGCGCTTCCGCGCCCATGCGCGCAACCAGCCGCACAGCCCGGCGCTGCGCGATGGTCGGCGGGTGCTGTCTTACGCCGAGCTGGACGAGCTGAGCGAGCGGGTGGCCAGCAGCCTGCAGCAGGCGGGTGTTGGCCCGGATCAGGTGGTGGCGCTGCTGCTGCCGCGTGGCGCGCAGATGCTGGTGGCCATGCTGGCCTGCTTCAAGGCCGGCGCGGCCTACCTGCCGCTGGATCCGGCGCTGCCACCGCTGCGTCTGGCCAGCATTCTTGATGATGCCAGACCCGCGCTTGTGCTGTATCTGGATGAGCTGACGCTGGCCTGCGAGGTGCCCAGCCTGGCCTGGGCGCAGGCCAGCAGTGCTGCGCCACTGGCAGCGCCTGTAGCCAGCGCGCCGCAGCACCTGGCCTATGTGCTCTACACCTCGGGCACCAGTGGCAAGCCCAAGGGCGTGCAGATCGAGCAGGGGCAGCTACGCCATTATGCAAGCCAGATCACCCATGCCCTGGATCTGCCGGGCGGCGCGCACTACGGGTTGGTGTCCTCGCTGCTCGCCGACCTGGGCAACACCGTGCTGTACCCGGCCTGGTTGCAGGGGGGCTGCGTGCACCTGCTGAGCCAGGCCAGCGTCACCGATGCGCAGGCCTTCGCCGAGGAGCTGCGCGAGCATCCGCTGGATGTGTTGAAGATCGTTCCGTCGCATCTCGAGGCATTGATCGGTGAGCATCCGCTGGAGGGTGTATTGCCCCGTCAGGTACTGGTACTTGGCGGCGAAGCGGTGGGCGAAAGCCTGCTGGCGCGCCTGGCACAGGCAGCAGCTGGCTGCCGCCTGTACAACCACTACGGGCCGAGCGAGACCACAGTCGGCGTACTCTGGCGCGCCATCGACATCCAGCAGGGGGCGAGCGGCACGGCCTTGAACCAGGTGCTCGGCAACAACCGCATCTACCTGCTCGACGAACAACAGCGCCCCGTACCCAGCGGGCAGGCGGGCGAGTTGTGCGTGGCCGGGGCCAGTGTCGGCCGTGGCTACCTGGGCAATGTCGGCAGCTCGGCATTCGGTCGTGATCCGCTGTCCGGCGCTCGCCTGTATCGCACCGGCGACCTGGCGTTGCGCCAGGCCGATGGCGCCTTGCGCATCCTCGGGCGCAACGATCAGCAGGTGAAGATTCGCGGCTTCCGCCTGGAACTGGCGGAAGTCGAACAGGCCTTGCGTGGCCTGCCGGGCGTGCAACAGGCGGCAGTGCTGCTCGATGGCGAGCGCCTGCTGGCTTTCGTCGTGGAAGAGGAAGGGCAGAGCCGCGCCGCCAACCTGCTGCGCGACGACCTGGCCCAACAACTGCCGGACTATATGCTGCCCGCCGGCATCTTCGCCCTGAAAGCCCTGCCGCTGAACAGCAATGGCAAGCTCGATCGCCAGGCGCTGCTGGAGCGTGCCCGGCAGCGCATGCAGGGCGCGCGGGTGGCCCCGGTCGGCGAACTGGAAAGTGCGGTGCTGGAAATCTGGTGCCGTGTGCTGGGTGTCGAGGATCTCGGCGTGACCGATAACTTCTTCGCCATGGGCGGGCATTCCCTCGCGGCGATCAAGGTGGTGGCGCTGATTCGCGAGCAACTGGGGCTCAACCCGCCAACCAATCTGCTGTTCGAGCGGCAGACCGTGCGCGAGCTGGTGCAGAGCCTCGACCAGGGCGCGAGTGGCGAAGGCTGGCAGGTGCTGAACGAAGTGGCCGGTGATGCGCCTGCCTTGCTTCTGGTGCACGGCGCCGAAGGCCACCTGAAAGACTACCGACCGTTGCTGGCGCACCTGGGCGAAGGCCAGGCCGCCTATGGCTTGACGGCATTTGACGAGGGTTGGCAAAGCAGGGATCTGGACGCGCTGCTGCAGCGCTATGTGCAGAGCATTCCCGAGTCGCTCAAGCAGCGCCCGCTGGTGCTGCTCGGCTGGTGCCTGGCGTCGCGCCTGGCGCTGCTGTTGACGGCGCATCTGCAGGCCGCAGGCTTCAACGTCCAGGCCCTGGCGGTGGTGGATCATGATTCGCAGCGCAGCCTGGCGGGCGACGGCGACGAAGGGGGGCAGTTGCTCGCCGACCTGGTGTTCCTGTGTGGCAGCCGTGCGCGGCCGCTTGGCGATACCTTGCGCGAGCGGCTGGCCCGGCAACTGGTCGATTGCGATTATGCCGAGGGGGTGGCCCGCCTGCTGGCCGACGCCGAAGTGCGCGAGCATCTGCAATGGGAGGGCGCTGAGGCCGAGTTGCAGGCCGCGATGGTGCGCTACCGGATGATCAAGACGCGCCTTTACGAACAGGCCCTACCGGTGGTCGATGTGCCCATCTGGTTGTGGCGTAGCAATGCCCACGGCGACCTGCGCGCCGCCTGGCAGGCGCACACACGCAAGGCGCTGCATTATCGCAGCCTGGATGTCGGCCATCATGCGATCCTTGCCGAGCCGCGCCTGAGTGCGGATCTGTTGTCCTTGCTGGCGCCGAGCATTGCGCCGCAACACCGAGCCGAGAGGGTGCCTGACTGATGATGTTATTGAAGGAACTGCTGATTGACGCGCGCTGGCGCATTTTCCTGGCGGTGCTGTGCAGTGCCTTGAGTGCGGCCTGCAGCATCGGCCTGATCGGCTATATCAACCGCAGCCTGGAGCAGGGGCTGGATGACCTGAGCCAGGCACTGGCGCTGTTCGCCGGCCTGCTGTTGCTGCTGTTCGTCAGCGGTACTCTGGCCCAGTGGCTGCTGGTGCAGATCGGCCATCGCCTGGTCTATCAGTTGCGCCTGCGCCTGGTTGGCAAGGTGCTGGGCACCGCCCTGGAACGCATCGAGCGACTGGGCAGCCCGCGCATCTACAACGCCCTGACCAAGGACGTGACCACCGTGGCCACGGCCTTCAAGCAACTGCCGATCTCCCTCTACAACGGCCTGCTGCTGGTGGCGGGCCTGGCTTACATGGCCTGGCTGAGTTTGCCGTTCTTCGCCCTGACCCTGGCGGTGATCGCCTTCGGCGTAGTGCTCGACGTGCTGCTCGGGCGCAAGGTCAAGAGCCTGATGCAACAGGTGCGGCAGCAGGATGACCAGTTGACCGAGCAATTCGAGGCGACCATCAACGGCCGCTGCGAACTGGCCCTGAGCCGCGAGCGTCGGCAACTGCTGTACAACCAGCGCCTGGAGCCGATCGCGCAGGCCTCGCTGCAGGCCTCGGTACGCGCCGATACCCTGTGGGCGATCAACCTGAACTGGACGTCGCTGCTGGTGTTCGTGCTGATCGGTACGCTGTTTTTCCTCGGCCAGGGCCTCGGGCTGCTGAGCCAGCAGGTGGTGGTGGGCTACGTGCTGGCGATCATGTTCCTGCGTACGCCGATCTCGATGATCCTCGATGCCGTGCCGGCGGTGATCCGCGGCCATGTGGCGCTGCAGGCCATCGACGACCTGGCCCTGGGCGAGACGGTGCACTTCACCCAGCCAGCCAAGGCCGCCGAGCCTTTCCGTGAGCTGCGCCTGAGCAACGTGCACTACCGCTACCCCGGGCAGGGCGATGAATTCGCCTTTCACCTGGGCCCCATCGATCTGCAGGTTCGCCGTGGCGAACTGATCTTCATCGTCGGCGGTAACGGCAGCGGCAAGTCGACCCTGGCCAAGTTGCTGACCGGGCTCTATCAGCCCAGCGAGGGGACGGTGGCGCTCAATGGCGTGACGCTGGATGCCGCGAACAGCGAGTGGCACCGCGAGCATTTCGCGGCGATCTTCGCCGACTTCTACCTGTTCGCCGATGTGCTCGGCGAGAACGGCCAGCTCGATGGGCTGGAGGAGCGCGTCGATCACTACCTGCAACGCCTGGGGTTGGCGCACAAGGTGCAGTTCGTCGACGGGCGCCTTTCCACCACGGCCCTGTCACAGGGGCAGCGCAAGCGCCTGGCCCTGCTGTTGCTGATGATGGAGGGCCGCGAGGTGCTGCTGCTCGATGAATGGGCGGCGGATCAGGACCCGGTGTTCCGCCACGTCTTCTACCATGAGCTGCTGCCCGAGCTGCAGGCGGCCGGCAAGACGATCATCGCCATCAGCCACGATGACCGCTACTTCGATGTGGCCGATCGCATCTACCGGCTCGATTACGGCCAGTTGGTGGACTATGACCGCAGCAGCGAGAGCCCTTTCCAGCGAGTCATCTAGTGGTTTCGAGCGGGTTATTCGGGCGTCCTGGCACGCTCGAGCGGGCAGCTACCGCAATAGTCGACGCCCGGCAGGCGGTAGCGAATGCAGCAGATACGCCGTAGCCGCTGCGGTTCGCTGGCGCCGACGTCCTTGTAGTACACCGGTGCGAACAGCGGGTTGCGCCGGCCATCGGGGCGCAGGCGGCTTTCCAGTATGGCTCTGGCCGGGGCGGAGCAATCGGCGGTTGCCAGTGGATGCCGTTCGGTTTGTGTCGTGGCGAATTCGAAGAGGTTGCCGGCGTTGCTCCAGAACAGTCGTGGCGAGGCGTTCGAGACCCAGGCCATGACCTCGATCACCGGTTCCAGGTGCCCTTGTATCAAGGTGCCGAAGCGCGCGAAGGGCGGGCAGGGCGACAGCGGGCTGCCATCATGGGGCAGGTGCAGGCCAAGCGGTTTGCCCTCTGCCGAGAGCGCAATGCCGACATCGCTCAGGGCGATGGGCAATTCGCGCCGCAAGAGCAGGTTGGCCGCCACGGCGGGGGCCAGGAAGCAGAAATACCATTTCGACCAGATAGAGGTCAGTGCCAGCAGATCGTCGGTGCCATGGCGCGCCGCCAGGGTGCGAATGAACGCAGCGAAATAGTCCGGCTGAAACAGTTGCGAGCCGGTAACTGTCTGCTGTTGATCACTGGCCAGCTGCAGGTTTTCCCCATAGTCCGCCAGCGGGCCGCTGAACAGCGGGGCGAGACTGGCGATCATGCTCGCGGCCCCTTGTCGCTGTCAGGCGGCATTGCGCAATGCTTGGTGAGAGGAGCTGTGGGTCGAGGCATGAAGAGGCACTTGCTGGTGAGACTCGTTATCACTGGCGTCGCCTAGTATAAACAAACCGGGTGCATGCAGGCGAACCGGCCTGTGGCACCAGGGAGTGTAAGCCCATCACGATAATATGTAATGATAATTGTTATTAACCGTATTATCCTGCGGTCGCTCGTATGCACGCTCAGGCTGCCCTGCGAGCACGCGCATCTTCAGTGGAAACGGAGTGGAACATGAGTCTGGACAGTCCTGAAACGCGATTTTTGGTCGTGGTCAATGATGAGGAGCAGTATTCTCTCTGGCCCGATTACAAGGAAATACCCCAAGGCTGGCGCACAGCCGGCAAGCAGGGCAGCAAGGAAGAGTGCCTGGCCTACATCGAGTCGGTGTGGACCGACATGCGGCCCTTGAGCCTGCGCCAAGCCATGCAGGCCCAGGATCGCGGTTGATGCATTGTGCTTCCAGCCCCTGGTTTTCCGTGTTGCCGGGCGGCAGCCAGCCACCGGCGCTGCGACTGTACTGCTTCCCCTATGCCGGGGCGGGGCATACGGTTTTCCAGCATTGGCGCGCAGGGCTGCCCACCGACATCGAGCTGGCGTTGGTCAAGTTGCCGGGACGCGGGGCGCGCTTCGGCGAGCCGCGAGCCAATTCGCTGAGCGAGCTGGCTGCAGCCCTGGCCGCGGAAGTCGCCCAGGCGAGCGCTGAAGGGGCTCCTTTTGCCTTTTTCGGCCACAGCATGGGGGCTTTGCTGGCCTTCGAGACGGCGCGAAAACTGGCCCGGCAAAGCCTAGCGCCCACCACGCTGCTGGTATCGGCCCGCACGGCGCCGGCCGCCCATGGCTGGCGCGAGCGGGTGGCGGATCTACCGCCTGCGCAGTTTCTGGAGGTCATCCGTGGCATGAACGGGATGCCTCGGGAGTTGCTGGACAACCCTGAATGGGTCGAGCTGTTCCTGCCGATCATCCGTGATGATTTCGCGCTCTGCGAAGACTACCGCTACAGCCTCGAGCCGCCCCTGGCGTGCCCCATTCAGGTACTGGCAGGGGAGACCGACGCCAGCGTGCCGCTGCCCTTGCTCGAGGGCTGGGCCAGGGAAAGCCTGGGCGGCTGTCAGACCTGGTTGTTTCCCGGTGGGCATTTCTACCTGTTCGAGCACGAAGCCGACCTGCTCGCACGCATGCAGCGGCTGCTGCTCGGCGAGTCGCGCAAACAGGCGGCTGGCTGAGCGGGCGTTTTCGGTCAAGCATTCCAGCCCCATGCGTTCTGTGGTGATTGCCAATTGAGGCACCCCCCCATGTCGTGCGCGTGTTCGTGGCGTATGTCACAGCTGTGCCATTTGATTAATATAATGGTAGTAATTATCATTTGTAATATCACGCTGATCATGGCCTTGCATGTGACCTTGCCCGGCAGCCGATAACCGCCACTTGGAACCGTCTGAGTTGGCGGAGCGTTCGCTGCATTACGCATGTTCCGGCAGCGTCGTCAGATAACGCGCCATCCGCGCGACACGAGGATGCACTCATGAATGCAATCACCCCGATCACCAACACCACGGTCGAACTCCAGTACCGGCACAGCGGGCTTAGCCAGCGCTACTGCCTGGACAGTACACCCGTACTGCAGCGACAAATGCAGCGCGAGTCCAATGCGCGCAGCTACCCGCGGCGCATACCGCTGGAGCTCAAGCGGGCGCAGGGGGTGTACGTCGAGGATTCGCGCGGGCAGGTGTACATCGATTGCCTGGCTGGCGCCGGTACCCTGGCGCTGGGGCACAATCACCCGGTGACCCTGGAGGCGATCCAGAAGACCCTGGCCTCGGGCATACCGCTGCACGCCCTCGATCTGAGTACGCCGATCAAGGACGCCTTCGTGGAGACGGTGTTCGATCTGCTACCGGGCGATTTCGCCAAGGATGCACGTATCCAGTTCTGTGGCCCGACCGGGGCGGACGCGGTGGAAGCGGCGCTCAAGCTGTCGCGTACGGCAACCGGGCGGCAAAGCATCCTGGCGTTCCATGGCGCCTATCACGGCATGACCCTAGGCACGCTGTCGGTGAGCGGCAACCTGGGGCCGAAGAATGCACTGGGCGGGCTGCTGGCGGGCACCCAGTTCCTGCCTTATCCGCATGACTACCGTTGCCCGTTCGGGCTGCGCGGCGAGCAGGCGATCGACGCCAACCTGCACTACATCCGCAGCCTGCTCAGCGACCCGGAAAGCGGCGTGACCCAGCCGGCGGCGATGATCCTGGAAACGGTGCAGGGCGAGGGCGGCGTGATTGCCGCGCCGGATCGCTGGCTGCAAGGGCTGCGGGCGATTACCCGTGAACAGGGTATTCCCCTGATCCTCGACGAGATTCAATGCGGTATCGGCCGCACTGGCGATCTGTTCGCCTTCGAGCGCAGCGCCATCACCCCCGATGTACTGACATTGTCGAAGGCCATCGGCGGTGGTCTGCCGCTGTCGGTGGTGGTTTACCGGGGCGAGCTGGATCAATGGCAGCCCGGTGCCCATGCCGGCACCTTCCGTGGCAATCAGCTGGCCATGGCCGCGGGCGATGCCACCTTGCGGTTCATCCAGCGCGAAGGCATCTGCAGCCATGTACGTAACGTCGGAGCACGCTTGCAGACGCTGCTGCAGGGGCTGCAGGCCGAGTTCGACTGGGTCGGCGACGTACGCGGCCGTGGCCTGATGCTGGGCATGGAGATCATCGACCCGGCCGGCCAGGATGGCCTCGGCCAGCCCGCTGCCGATGGCGACAAGGCACGCAAGCTACAGCGTGCCTGCCTCGAGCGTGGTTTGATCGTCGAGCTGGGCGGCCGCCATGGCGCGACCGTTCGCTTCCTGCCGCCGTTGATCATCAGCGACGCTGAGGTCGATCTGGTCGGGCAGATTCTCTACCAGGCGGCGCAGAGCATAGAGAATGCCCGCCACGACAACTGACGGGTATGCCGGGAGGCTCCGGGCGCTGCGCTGGTCGGCTTAGTGGCGGCTGCCGGGTGCCGGCATGGCCAGCAGCTGCTTTTCCTGGTTCCAGTCGAACGGCTCGTCGTTTTCCTCGGCATGGAAGCGGCGTTCTTCGAGTTGCTGGTACAGCTCGATTTCTTCGTCGGGCATGAAGTGCAGGCAGTCGCCGCCAAAGAACCACAGCAGGTCACGCGGTACCAGGTGGGCGATCTGCGGGTAGCGCTGGAAGATCTGGCTGATCAGGTCCTGGCCCAGGTACTGGCTGCGTTCGAAGTCCACCGGCAGTTCGGCGAGCAGTTCATCGTAGCGCTCGAGGAAATTGGCATGGCTGGCATCGAGGATCTGCTCGGCTTCACCCAGGGCCACCAGGATGGTGCGCAGGTGATTGAGCAGGGCGATGTGGTGGTCGAGATGGGGGCTGGCCATGTCCGGGATCCTGAAAGTAAAACGGGCGCCGGAGTATAAAGTCCACGGCGCCCGCTGTCGTCTCTGCAGTTCGACTACCTGACCTTGCCCTCGCTGGGCAGCAGTTCTTCCTTGCCGAAGTCATCGACATCGATCACCACGCGGCGGGCCTGCTCGGCGCGCTGCAGCTGCTGGCCTTCCTCGGCGCTGAGCACGCCGGCGGCGACTGCGGTTTCGATCTCGTTCTGCCCGGGTGTTTCGCGCACCTGGCCGGCCTTGACGGCCTTGTAGAGCTTTTTCTGCAGGGGCGCGGCTTCCTGCAGCAGGTTGAGGGCGTGTTGCAGGGCGCCGACCGGATCGTCGGTCGAGGTGGGGCGGAAGCAGCCTTCAAGCAGCTCTTCGAGCGCCGGGTCGCCGGCATTGCGGCCGATGATCGCGGCGACCTGGGCGTCGAGGTGATCGTCCGGGCCCTGGTGACGGCGGCCGAAGGGGAACACCAGCACGCGCAGGGCGCTGCCGAGCAGGCGGTTGGGGAAGTTGCTGAGCAGTTCGTCGATGGCGGTTTCAGCCTTGCCCAGGCTTTCTTCCAGCGCCCAGTGCAGCAGCGGGCGAACGTGCTCCGGGTAATCCTGGTCGTGGTAGCGCTTGAGCGCCGCCGAGGCCAGGTACAGGTGGCTGAGCACGTCACCCAGACGCGCCGACAGGCGCTCGCGACGCTTCAGCTCGCCGCCCAGCAGCATCATGCTGAGGTCGGCGAGCATGGCGAACGCGGCGCTCAGGCGGTTGAGGGCGCGGAAGTAGGGGCGGCTGATACGGTCGCCCGGCACCTTGCCGAGCAGGCCCATGCTCAGGCTCAGGATCAGCGTGCTGGCGGCATTGCTGACGGCGAAACCGATGTGCTGCATCAGCAGGTCGTCGAACTCCAGCAGCGCCTGGTCGCGGTCTTCACGGCCGGCCAGGGCCATTTCCTTGAGTACGTAGGGATGGCAGCGAATCGCGCCCTGGCCGAAGATCATCAGGTTGCGCGAGAGGATGTTGGCGCCCTCGACGGTGATGAAGATCGGTGCACCCTGCCAGGAACGACCCAGGTAGTTGCTCGGGCCCATGATGATGCCCTTGCCGCCGTGCACGTCCATGGCGTGGGTGATGCATTCGCGGCCGCGCTCGGTGAGGTGGTACTTGAGGATCGCCGACAGCACCGACGGCTTCTCGCCCAGGTCCACCGCGTTGGCGGTGAGGATGCGCGCGCTGTCCATCAGCCAGGCATTGCCGCCGATACGCGCCAGGGCTTCCTGAATGCCTTCGAAGGCCGACAGCGGCACATTGAACTGTTCACGTACCTGGCTGTACTGGCCGGTGACCAGGCTGGTGAACTTGGCGGCGCCGGTGCCCACCGCCGGCAGGGAAATCGAACGGCCTACCGACAGGCAGTTCATCAGCATCATCCAGCCCTTGCCCAGGTACTCGGGGCCGCCGATCAGGTAGTCCAGCGGGATGAACACATCCTTGCCGGAGTTGGGGCCGTTCATGAAGGCGGCGCCCAGCGGTATGTGGCGACGGCCGATGTTCACGCCGGGGGTGTCGGTGGGAATCAGCGCTAGGCTGATACCCAGTTCGTCCTTGTCACCGAGCAGGTGATCCGGGTCATAGGCCTTGAAGGCCACACCCAGCAGGGTGGCCACCGGGCCCAGGGTGATATAGCGCTTTTCCCAGTTCAGCCGCAGGCCGACGACTTCCTCACCGTTCCACTGGCCTTTGCAGATCACCCCGCTGTCGGGCATGGCGCCGGCATCGGAGCCGGCCAGTGGACCGGTCAGGGCGAAGCAGGGGATATCGTCGCCGCGGGCCAGGCGCGGCAAATAATGGTTGCGCTGCTCTTCAGTGCCGTAGTGCAGCAGCAGTTCGGCCGGGCCGAGGGAGTTGGGCACCATCACGGTGGAGGCCAGATCGCCGCTGCGGGTGGCCAGCTTCATCGCGACCTGCGAGTGGGCGTAGGCGGAAAAGCCCTTGCCACCGTATTCCTTGGGAATGATCAGGGCGAAGAAGCCGTGCTGCTTGATGTGCTCCCAGGCCTCGGGCGGCAGGTCCATGCGTTGGCCGATTTCCCACTCGCTGACCATGGCGCACAGCTCTTCGGTGGGACCATCGATAAAGGCCTGCTCCTCGGCGGTCAGCGTGGCTTTCGGGTAGGCCAGCAGCTTGTCCCAGTCCGGGCGGCCGCTGAACAGCTCGCCGTCCCACCAGACGGTACCGGCCTCGATGGCGTCCTTTTCGGTGTTGGACATCGGCGGCAGCACCTTCTGGAACCACGCGAACAGTGGCGCGGTGAAATGCTTGCGGCGCAGATCCGGCAATGCGAGCGGAATGGCGACTGCCAGCCACAGCAGCCAGAAGATCACCAGCAGCCAGCCTGGAGCATGGCTGTAGGCCCCCATGATCAGCAGGTAGGCGGCAACTATTGCCAGGGCGGGCAGGGGAGCCGTGCGGCGGTGGGCCAGATAGGCCGTACCGAGAACCAGGACGAGCAACCAGACAGCGAGCATGCAGAATCCTCCGTGATGGCGACAGCAGAACGGCGTGTGCCGCCATAATCGTAGTCGGCTTGGGTAGACCTTGCCGACAGGGGCGTAACAGGGCGCTTCCTGCAAGAGATGGCCCGCCACGTTCCCGATAGTGACCCCGGTGCAGGCCGGCGAGTTCGTATAACAAATTGCATCCGCGGATGACCTGTTGGTCAGCCGCTGAATGGTGCTGTCTGCCTGCTCCATGAACGAGGTCGATAGCCAACATCACCGCGGGCGGCTTTCTTCCTGGCGACACAGTGGTAGGGTTGTCAGCCTCTTGGCTGGCAGGACTCTGATAAGGACGATTAGTGATGCTGAAAATATGGGGCCGCAAGAATTCCAGCAATGTACGCAAGGCGCTGTGGTGTGCCGAAGAAGCCGGCATCGCCTATGAGCGAGTCGAGGCCGGTGGCGCGTTCGGGGTGGTCAACGAGCCCGAATACCTGGCACGCAATCCCAATGGCCGCGTGCCGATGATCGAGGACGGCGACCTGGTGTTGTGGGAGTCCAACGCCATCGTGCGCTACCTGGCTGCGGCCTATGCGCCGGGCAGCCTGTACCCCGAGGATCCTGCCAGCCGCGCCTGCGGCGACAAGTGGATGGACTGGACCACGTCCAGTTTCGCCAGCGAGTTTCGCGATCTGTTCTGGGGCATTCTGCGTACGCCGGTCGAGCAACGGAATCTGCCGGTAATCGAAGCTGCCCGGCAGCGTTGCATTGCACTTCTCGAGCTGCCCGAGCGGGCGCTGGGCGAAAGGCCTTACCTGTCTGGCGACAGCTTCGCCATGGGCGACATACCGCTGGGCAGCTTTATCTACGCCTGGTTCGAAATGCCCATCGAGCGGCCGCCGCAGCCCAATCTGCAGGCCTGGTATGCGCGGCTTTGCGAGCGCCCGGCCTATCAACGTGCGGTGATGACCGAACTGACCTGAGGACGCCTCTAAAAACTACCTGCGTTGTCATCGCCGCGTCGAAAACAGGCTCAAAATGCTCATTTAGAGGCTGTAAACTCCGCTTTTTCGCCTGTTTTTGTGGGGCCGCCTAGGCCTTGCGATGACTGCCTCGCCTACGTTTTTAGAAGCGCCCTGACAGCGCAATTGCGTTGCAATGTTTGCCCGGCACCCCCATCTAAACCCTGTCATTTTCAATGCGTGCGTATCTTCTATGAGTACTGCTCTGTCGATCCGACAGCTGACCAAAACCTACGGCAATGGCTTCACTGCGTTGCACGGCCTTGACCTCGACTTGGCCGAAGGCGACTTCTTCGCCTTGCTGGGCCCCAACGGCGCCGGCAAGTCCACCACCATCGGCATCCTCTCCACCCTGGTGAACAAGTCCAGCGGCACGGTGAACGTGTTCGGCCACGATCTTGACGCCCAGCCGGCTGCGCTCAAACGCTGCATCGGCGTGGTGCCCCAGGAATTCAACTTCAACCAGTTCGAGAAGGTCTTCGACATCGTCGTGACCCAGGCGGGTTATTACGGTATTCCGGCGCGCCTTGCCAAAGAGCGGGCCGAGCAGTACCTCAACCAACTGGGCTTGTGGGACAAGCGCGGCGTGGCCTCGCGCGAATTGTCCGGCGGCATGAAGCGTCGGCTGATGATCGCCCGCGCACTGGTGCACCAGCCACGGCTGCTGATCCTCGACGAGCCCACCGCCGGCGTCGATATCGAGCTGCGCCGTTCGATGTGGAGCTTTCTCACCGAACTCAACGAGCAGGGCATCACCATCATCCTCACCACCCACTACCTGGAAGAGGCCGAGCAGCTGTGCCGCAACATCGGCATCATCGACCACGGGCGGATTGTCGAGAACACCAGCATGAAGGCGCTGCTGGGCAAGCTGCACGTCGAGACCTTCCTGCTCGATTTGAAAAGCGATCTGGTGGCGGTCCCGCAGTTCGTCGGTTATCCCGCCAAGCTGGTCGACGCTCATACGCTCGAGGTTCAGGTGGATAAAAGCCAGGGCGTTACCGAGCTGTTCCGGCAACTGGCCGCGCACAACATCGAGGTGTCGAGCCTGCGTAACAAGAGCAACCGCCTGGAGGAGCTGTTCGTGTCCCTGGTCGAGAAGAACCTGTCGAAGGTAGCCGTATGATGCACGAGCAGTCCGAGTTCAGCGCCAACCTGGTGGCCTTGCGCACCATCGTTTACCGGGAAGTGCGCCGTTTCATGCGCATCTGGCCGCAGACCCTGCTGCCGCCGGCGATCACCATGGTTCTGTACTTCGTGATCTTCGGCAACCTGATCGGCCGGCAGATCGGCGACATGGATGGCTTCACCTACATGGAGTACATCGTGCCGGGCCTGATCATGATGTCGGTGATCACCAATGCCTACGGCAACGTGGTATCGAGCTTCTTCGGCAGCAAGTTCCAGCGTTCGGTCGAGGAGCTGATGGTATCGCCGGTATCGCCGCACACCATCCTCATCGGCTATGTCACCGGCGGCGTGCTGCGCGGGCTGGCGGTCGGCATCATCGTCACCATCCTGTCGCTGTTCTTCACCCATCTGCAGGTGCATCACCTGGGGCTGACGGTGCTGGTGGTGTTGCTGACGGCGACCATCTTCTCCCTGGGCGGCTTCATCAACGCGGTGTTCGCGCGCAACTTCGACGATATCTCGATCATTCCGACCTTCGTGCTGACACCACTGACCTACCTGGGCGGGGTGTTCTACTCGATCAGCCTGCTGCCGCCGTTCTGGCAGACCGTGTCGATGGCCAACCCGGTGCTGCACATGGTCAATGCTTTCCGTTACGGCATTCTCGGCGTGTCGGATATCAGCATCGGCACCGCCATCGGCTTCATGCTGGTCGCCACGGCAGTGCTCTATGTGTTGTGCGTGCGCCTGTTGGTCAGTGGCCGCGGGATGCGCCAGTAAGCGGATCGAGCCGAGGGCCCGTCGCCGCGGCGCGCCCTTGTCGCGCTACAGCCAGCCGTAATGCCGGAAACTGGCGTAGAGCCCCACGCAGCCGGCACCGATCACGCCCAGCACGGCGAAGTAGCCGTACTGCCAGCTCAGCTCCGGCATGTTGTGAAAATTCATCCCGTAGATGCCGGCCACTGCGGTGGGGAAGGCCAGGATCGCCGCCCAGGCGGCGAACTTGCGCTGTACCACGCTCTGCCGGGACGACTCGAGCAGCAGGCCGACCTCGATGGCGTGGTCGGCCATCTCGCGCAGGTTGGTCAGGTCTTCGAGCAGGCGATTGACGTGAATCGCCACGTCGCGAAAGTACGGTCGCATGTTCTTGTCGATGAACGGGAAATCCAGGTGCTGCAGCTCCTGGCAGATCTCCGCGAGCGGCCCGATATTGCGGCGCAGGCGCAGCAGGTCGCGGCGCAGCTGCTGGATTCGCACCACCTCGCCGTGGGTCATGGCGCATTCGAGCACCGTCTGCTCGAGCTGCTCCAACTCGGCGTAGTAGGTGTCCATCAGCGGCCGATAGTTCTCGATGATGAAGCTGATCAGTGCATAGAGCACGAAGTCCTCGCCGTGCTCAAGCAGCAACGGCCTGGCCTCGCAGCGCTGGCGCACCTTGGAGTAGGGAGCGGACTCCCCGTAACGGGCGCTGATCACGTAGCCCTTGCCGGCGAATAGCTGGGTTTCCACGAAGGTCAGTTCGCCGCCGACCTGCACCGGCGAATACAGCACCAGAAACAGTGCGTCGCCAAAGATCTCCAGCTTGGGGCGGGTGTGCCGTTGCAACGCGTCTTCCAGGGCCAGCTCATGCAGGTTGAACTGGCGCTGCAGGTTGCCGAGTTCCTGGCTGCCGGGGTCGTGCAGGCCGATCCAGACGAAATGCTCCGCCTTGCTGGCCCATTGCCGACCCTCATCGAGGTGGATGTCGCTGACCTTGCGGCCCTTGCTGTAAACCGCTGCTGCGACCACTTCGCCCATGGTGTGCCCCGTGCCTGATTGGTGAGGGGCAGCTTACCTGCTTATGTCGCGGCGCTCAGCAGTCACGTGAACGATCTGCGCGGCTTGTCAGCACTGGCGTGCTGGCGAGACTGACGCGCAGGGAGGCAGCACGCCAGCCTTGTGCTGGCGTTACAGCGACTGCTGCTTGTCCAGTTCGATGGATTTATCGAGGGTTTCCAGCAGGGCGGCGCGCACCTTGAGCTTGGTCTTGCGGTGCGCATTCATGTTGATCTTCTTGAACTGCGCCGCGACGGCATGGGCGGTGGCCATCAACTGCTCGGCCGGCACTACCTTGTCGAGGAAGCCGGCATCGATGGCGCTTTGCGGGTCGAACATCTCGCCGTTGATCACCGAGCGATGGAAGGCGGATTTGCGCAGGCGATCACGGGCCAGTTCGATGCCGACGTGGTGCATGGTCATGCCGATCTGCACTTCGTTGAGACCGATGGTGAAGGGCCCTTCGACGCCGATACGGTAATCACTGGAAAGCAGCAGAAAGGCACCCTTGGCCACCGCATGGCCGGGGCAGGCGGCGATGATCGGATAGGGATGGGCGAGCATGCGCCTGGCCAGGGTCGAACCGGCGGCGACCAGATCGATGGCGTTCTGCGGGCCGGAGGTCATCACCTTGAGGTCATAGCCGCCGGAGAGAATGCCCGGCTGGCCGGTAAGGATGACGATCGCCTTGTCCTGGGTCGCGCGATCCAGGGCCGCGTTGAAGGCCTCGATCACCGCGGGCGAGATGGCATTCACCTTGCCGTTGTTGAGCGTCAACGTGGCGATGCCGTCATCGAGTTGGTAGCTGATCAGGTCGCTCATGGTCGACTCCTTGTTGTGAAATGTGCGGCTGACGTTACCCATCCGCCGTGGTCCGGTAAAGCACGAAGGGTGACCGTAGAGTCAGGGTGGCGCGGTCGACATAGGCGCAGAGCAAGGTGACCAGCTTGCTGGTCGTGCCGATGATGGATGGGACGGATCATCACTACCGGCTTTTCTCAGGCGCCGCTGAGCAGCGCCCATGCGCCCGTGCTCGCGCTGACGTTGTGGCGCGCACGCCGGTCGCTCTCTGGCAATGGCTTAAGCGCATGAATCTTTTGAAAAAAGTTTTGCGTTTGCGAAAGCCTTCGATTACATTAGCGCGCCTCGACAGACAGCGCGTCTGGCGAGATCCGGTGAAGTGTCCGAGCGGTTGAAGGAGCACGCCTGGAAAGTGTGTATACGAGAAATCGTATCAAGGGTTCGAATCCCTTCTTCACCGCCACTTTCGAACAAAACCAAAAACCCCGAAAGCCGACAGGTTCTCGGGGTTTTTGGCTTCTGGCGTTGGCTTTCTGCGTCCTCATCTTTCTTGAGTCTCTGTCACTCGCTCGAACGCTTGGCGCTCGCGCGTGGGTGGCGTGGCCGGGTGACCGTTACAGCATTCTTTTCTCGATGCGCCCTGGCGGCGGCATCGCTCCGAGGTTTTTATGTCGCAATTGCTTGGCATGGCGCTGGGGCCCTTGCTCGGTTTGTTCATCATCAGTATCGGCAACGGCTTCATTTCATCGCTGACCACCCTGCGCCTGGATGCGGCCGGGGTGTCGGCGACGGTGATCGGCATCGTCTCGGCGTCCTACTTTATTGGCCTGACCCTGGGGGCGCTGTTCAACGACCGACTGATCCTGCGCATCGGGCATATCCGCGCCTACAGCAGCTTTGCCTCGCTGACGGCGGTCTGTGTGCTGCTGCAGGGGCTGTTCTTCGATCCCTGGGCCTGGTTCGTCTTTCGGCTGATCGCCGGCTGGTCGATTCTCGGCGTGTTTCTGGTGGTGGAGAGCTGGATGCTCCTGGCCGGCGACCAGAAGGTGCGCGGCCGCCTGCTGGCGTTGTACATGATGGCGTTGTACGGCTCCGGCATGCTCGGGCAGTTGCAGCTCGGCGCCATCGATGCCTGGGGCGAGACCGCACCCTTTATGGTGGCCGGGCTGCTGGCTTCATTGTCGGTGCTGCCGATGGGCATCATTCCGCGGGTCACGCCGCTGGTCGAGAAGGTCGAGCCGCTGCTGCCTCATCAGTTGATCCGCATGACGCCGACCGGGGTGATCGGCTGCTTCGGCTCGGGGATCGCCATTGCCGCGGTGTATTCGCTGCTGCCGCTGTACCTGCAGCGGGTGGGCATGAGCGTCAGCGAGGTCGGCCAGATGATGGCCAGCGTGATCCTTGGCGCCATGCTGCTGCAGTATCCGGTCGGGCGCTGGTCTGATCAGCATGATCGGCAGAGCGTGCTGATCGTGCTCAGCCTGTTCTGTCTGCTGATTTCTCTGGCGATCATGATTCTGCCGTCCTCGCCAATGTTGCTGATGGTGCTGCTGTTCCTGCTCGGCGGCGGTGTGTTTGCCGTCTACCCGGTGGCGGTCAGCCATGCGGCGGATCGCGCGCCGGCCGGGGCCCTGGTGCGCATGGTGCAGGGGCTGCTGCTGATCAACTCGCTGGGCTCGGCGATCAGCCCGCTGATGATCTCCCCGCTGATGGAGCACGACGGTGACGCCGGCTTGTTCCTGGCCTTCAGCCTGCTCAACGGCTGCCTGGTATTGCTGTTCTTCTGGCGACGCAAGCTGCGTCCCGCCCCCCAGCCTGTGGCACCATTCGAGCCGGCCACGCCTGCCTCGATGGTCGGCGCGGAGCTGCGGGTGACCGAGGATCTGATGCAGGGTGCGCTCGAGCACGAGCGCCAGGAAGACCTCTCCGATGTGGTTCCTGGCGTCGAGGTTGCCGAGCCGCTGGTCGATGCGACCATGGACGCCCGGCAGCGCGAAGGTGGGCTGCAGGCCTGAACTGGCCAATAAGGGAAGGGCGGCTATGAGGTGGGACATTTTCTGCTGTGTCGTCGACAACTATGGCGACATCGGCGTGACCTGGCGACTGGCGCGGCAACTGGTGGCCGAGCAGGGCGCCAGGGTGCGCCTGTGGGTCGATGACCTGGCGGCGCTAACGCGTATCTGCCCGCAGGCCGATGCCGGGGCGAGCTGCCAGCGATTGGATGACGTCGAGGTTCGCCACTGGGCGCCGACCTGGCAGACAGTCGAGCCGGCGGATGTGGTGATCGAGGCCTTTGCCTGCGCGTTGCCTGCCGATTACGTGGCGGCGATGTCGGCGCGCGAGACGCCGGTGCTCTGGCTGAATCTGGAATACCTGAGCGCCGAGAGCTGGGTCGAGGGCTGCCACGGCCTGCCGTCGATGCAGGGCAATGGCCAGCAGAAGTTCTTCTTCTTTCCCGGCTTCACCGCCGGCACCGGCGGGCTGCTGCGTGAGCGTGGGCTGCTTGCCGCGCGGGACGGGCTGCAGGGCGATGCCGAGGCCCGTACAGGGTTTCTCGCCTCGTTGGGCATCGCGCCCGCCGCCAACGCGCGGCTGGTTTCCCTGTTCGCCTATGAGAACGCCGCGCTGGCAGGCTGGCTGGATGCCCTGGCCGGCGATGACATGGCCACCCACCTGCTGGTGCCGGAAGGGCGGATTCTCGGCGATTTGCAGCGTTGGGCGGGGCAATCGCTCGAGGCCGGTCAGATGTTGCAACGCGGCGCACTGAACGTTCAGGTGCTGCCGTTCATGCAACAGGATCAGTACGACGCCTTGCTCTGGTGCTGCGACCTCAACCTGGTGCGCGGCGAGGACTCCTTCGTGCGCGCGCAGTGGGCCGGCCGGCCGCTGGTCTGGCATATCTACCCGCAACAGGACGACGCGCACCTGGAAAAGCTCGATGCCTTTATGGACCTCTATTGCCAGGGGCTTTCCAGCCAGGCCGAGGCAGCATTGCGTGCCCTGTGGCATGCCTGGAACATGGGGGAGGCGATGGCACCGGCCTGGGCCGCCTGGCGGCAACAGGCCGAAGAACTGGCCAGCCATGCCCGCGAATGGGCCAGGCGCCAGGCGGTACGTGCAGATCTTGCCGCGGCGCTGGTGCAGTTTTACCGAAATTGGCTATGATACGCGGCCTCGAATTTTGTAAATCCATTCAGATCCGGATATTCGTATGAAAACCGCACAAGAAATGAAGCCTAACAGCGTGGCCCTGATCGATGGCCAGCCATGGCTGATCCAAAAGGCCGAGTTCACCAAGTCCGGTCGTAACAGCGCCATCGTCAAGATGAAGCTGAAGAACCTGATGAACGGCTCGAAGACTGAAACCGTCTACAAAGCCGACGACAAGATGGAGCCGGTCATCCTTGAGCGCAAGGAAGTGAACCTGTCTTACATCAGCGGCGACGACTACGTATTCATGGATCCGGAATACAACTCTTACGAGCTGCGTGCCGAAGACCTGGAAAGCGTTCTGCCGTTCATCGAAGAAGGCATGAACGACGTCTGCGAAGCGGTGTTCTTCGAAGGCAAGGTCATTTCCGTCGACCTGCCGACCACCATCGTGCGTCAGCTGGCCTACACCGAGGGTTCCGCTCGCGGCGACACCTCCGGCAAGGTGATGAAGCCTGCCAAGCTGAGCAACGGTACCGAAGTGAAAGTGGCTGATTTCTGCGAAATCGGTGACTGGATCGAGATCGACACCCGCACCGGCGAGTACAAGTCCCGCGCCAAGGCGCCGGTCTGATCGTCAATTCGGTGTCATGAAAAACCCGGCCTCAGCGCCGGGTTTTTTGTGCCTGCCGTTTGGCTAAGGCCAGGGGCGGCATTACGCGTTATTCGTCACGACCATCCATCATGGTGCGTTTGAGTAGCACGTAAACCGCGCCGGTGCCGCCATGCTTGGCGATGCACGAGGCGAAGCCCAGCACTTGCGGGTGCTGACGCAGCCAGGTGTTCACATGGCTTTTGATCATTGGTTTGCGGCCATCGGTGCGCACGGCTTTGCCGTGGGTGACGCGTACGCAACGAATTTCCAGCTTGGTGGCTTCGGCGAGAAACTCCCAGAGGGTGTCGCGTGCCTTCTCGACGTTCATGCCGTGCAGGTCCAGGCTGCCATCGAAGGGGATCTGGCCGAGTTTGAGCTTGCGCATCTGGCCGTCCTGCACGCCGTTGCCAGCCCAGTACAGGGCATCTTCAGCGCCAACATCGATGACGAACTGATCGGACAGGCCATCGACCTTGAGGGTATCGGTTCGTTGCGTAGCGGCCTGGCGCAGGGTGGCCAGGCGTGCGCGGTCACTCTTCGGCTTGCCGGTGTCGGCACGATCGTGCTTGATCGGCTTCACGCCTTGCAACTGGGCTTTGAACAGGGAAAGGTCGTCGTCTTGCATGGGGCCTCCGCACGGGCGCCCAGTTTACCAAGCGGCGCAGGGCGGGTCAGTCGCGTTTCTTCATCAGGTGCGGGGACATGGCCAGGTCGGCCCGGCGTTGGCGCATGCGCCGCCGGGATTTGCGCCAGCCCACTACACCGCCCCAGAACAGCGCCAGGCCGAGTACCAGCAGCACGCTGGCGTCGACCGTCGAATCGTTGAGGCTGCCCAGCGCCGGCGGGCGGCCCAGCAGCGTCGCGGTACCCGCCATCATGAGAAGAATGCCCAGTACCGCGAACAGCGCCGTCAGCGCAGCAGCAAAACGCAGCCGCCAGCTGTACGAGCGTCGCGGGCGAAGATGGCTGGCATTGAAACCGTCTGTTTGCTTCATGCGCTAATTCCTTGAAGGATCATCTCGCTCTGACTGGCAGTGTAGTAGTGGGTTCAAACAACGCGGCCCAGTAGAACTCGCTCTTCTTACAGCAAGGCGTTGGCGTCTGGCACCCAGGCGGCAAAGTTGTCGGCCAGGGCGATCATCTCCACGCGGTGCATCTCGGCAGCGCTGATTACCTTGCCATCGGGCGTCGGCAGGTCGCGGGTGGCGCAGGCGGCATCGACCACGGTGCAGCGGTAGCCGTAATCCTTGGTGGCGCGGATGGTGGTGCTGATGCTCGAGTGGGTCATGAAGCCGCACACGATCAGGTCCAGATGGCCGAGCGATTGCAGCTTCTCGTGCAGCTCGGTGCCGGAAAAGGCGTTCGGCATGCGTTTCTCGACGACAATTTCGCCGGGCAGCGGGGCCACTTCCGGCAGGTGATCGCCACGCGGGCCGCGCGGGTCGAGCAGGCCACCGGGAATACCCAGGTGCTTGATATGCACGATGGAGCCACCCTGGGCGCGCACGGCGTCGAGCAATTTGGCGATCTCCACCAGGGCAGCGTCCAGGCCTGGCAACTGCACCACACCGCTGCGGTACTCTTCCTGGGCATCGATGACCAGCAGCGTCGCATTGCTCAGGTTGGCGGGGGCGTGGCCACGGCCGGTGAGCTGATAGAACGTTTGCGGGTGGGACGACATGTACGACTCCTTGCTGGCGCGGTTAACGGGGCACATTGTCCGCCTCTACGAGGCCGCTGTGAACCTCTCTGTTGGTTGTATTGCAGCGTTCGAGCGCAGCGCTGCCAGCAGAATCGTTTCAGCTCGCGGCTGCAGGTGAGCGTGCCTCGTGACGGGAATCCTGCTGGCGGCGCTGGAATGCCACGGCCGGCCTGCTAGACTAACGCTTTTGTCCGGAGCCATGCTGTGACCGATGCCCGCCCAGCCCTGAATACCCGCCTGCGCACCCTGCGTGACTACATTCGTTGGGCCGTGAGCCGTTTTCAGGCAGAAGAGCTGTTCTTCGGGCACGGCACCGACAATGCCTGGGACGAAGCGCGCCAGTTGGTGCTGGGTGCACTGCACCTGCCCTGGGAGATCGCCGACAGCTACCTGGATTGCCGCCTCGAAGACGATGAACACCTGCACCTGCAGAGCCTGCTCAAGCGCCGCATCGAGGATCGCGTACCGACCGCCTACCTGCTGGGCGAAGCCTGGTTCTGTGGCTTGCCGTTCATCATCGACGAGCGCGTGCTGGTGCCCCGCTCGCCGATTGGCGAGCTGATCGAGCAGCGCTTCAGCCCCTGGCTGGCCGGCGAGCCGGCACGGATCCTCGACCTGTGCACCGGCTCGGGTTGCATAGGCATTGCCTGCGCCTATGAGTTCCTCGATGCCGAAGTGGTGCTCGGGGATCTGTCCTACGAGGCGCTGGAAGTGGCCAACCGCAATATCGAACGCCATGGCCTCGAAGAGCGCGTGTACACCGTGCAGGGCGATGGTTTCGCCGGGCTGCCAGGCCAGCGTTTCGACCTGATCGTGTCCAACCCGCCCTATGTGGATGCCGAAGATTTCGCCGACATGCCGGCCGAGTACCAGCACGAGCCGGAAATGGGCCTGGCCTGTGGCGACGATGGCTTGGATCTGGTCCGCCGCATGCTGGCCGACGCGGCCGATCACCTCACCGACAAGGGCCTGCTGATCGTCGAAGTCGGCAACAGCCAGGTGCATGTCGAGGCGTTGTACCCGGAAGTGGATTTCGCCTGGCTGGACTTCGCCCGCGGCGGCCATGGGGTGTTCATGCTGTCGGCCGAGCAGTGCCGGGAGCACCAGGCGCTGTTTCGCGAGCGTATCTGAGCGATTTCTACTATCCGTCAGCCCGAATCACAGGGCGTCTGGCAGGCCATTATGTGGCGTAAGCAGCCGCTCCTACAAAATAAGCTCTGCTCACCAACCGCTCCACCGCTCACGATTCTGTGATCGCAATGGTGGATGAGAAAAGCGCCATCCACCCTACACCTGAGGCGATGTTCTCGATCGGCCAGCTTGAAAAAGGTCGCCTGGCCGGATGCTAAATACTGGCCTTTGCGATCTGGTGGGAGGGGCTTTAGCCCCGAGCTCTTGACGCCTGGCCAGGCAAAATCGAGGCTAAAGCCTCTCCCACAAAGCCCTGCTCAGCGTCCGCTTTTGCCTTCCTGTGATCGAATTGCCACGCGGCAGCCAGCAGACGGGCGATATCTGCGAGTCCGCGGTCAGGCCTCCCGCCCGCCACGGCGCAGCAGATAGCTGTCCATGATCCAGCCATTGGCCTCGCGCGCGGCAGTGCGGGTCGTGGCGATCTGTTCGGCGACCTCGGCCAGCTTGCCGGCGATCAGGATCTCGTCCGGCGTGCCGACATAAGCGCCCCAGTAGATGTGCAGGTCTTCGTCGATCAGGTGGCGATAGCTGTCCTGGGCGTCTAGCATCACCACCACGCTGTCCACGCCCTGTGGCCAGCCTTCGCGCAGGCGCCTGCCGGTGGTGATCTGCACGGCGCGGCCGATCTGATTCAGGGGGATGCGGTGGCGCGCGGTAAGCGCCTGTACGCTGGTGATGCCGGGAATGACCTGGTAATCGAGGGGCATGCCGCTGGCGATCACACCATCGAGAATACGGATGGTGCTGTCGTACAGTGAGGGATCACCCCACACCAGAAAGGCACCGGTTTCGCCGTCCTGCAACTGGCCAATCAACTGCTCGAATACCGTCTGTTTGTCGCGGTTCAGGCTGTCGATGCTGGCGTCGTAGTCTGCCACATTGCGTTCGCGTTCCGGATTGGCCGCTTCCAGGATGCGGTAGTTACGGCCTGGCTCGATATAGCGTTCGAGGATCAGATGGCGCAGGGCGATCAGCTTGTCCTTGGCTTCACCCTTGTCGAGGATGAAGAACACGTCGGCGCTGTTGAGCGCCTTGATCGCCTGGGTGGTGAGGTAGTCGGGGTCACCGGCACCGATGCCGATGATCAGGATATCTTTCATGCAGCGTGTCTCGTTCTTGCGATGGCGCGCAGCATATCAGGTGCTGGTAGTTGGCTGCCTCGCAGAGCAGCGCTTCGCGATCTTGAACTAGAGCAGCATTTGTGGGAGGGCGTAGGGACGCCTAGTCCATGCGCCCGAAAGCTTCGCGGGCATGGACTGGGCGTCCCCGCCCGCTCCCACAGATACATTGCCTTGCTTCAGCCTGCCGCCAGCTTCAGTACTGTCTCGGGCTCCGGCTCTGCCACGCCGGCCAGGAACTCGTCGCCCCAGCGGCGGATGTCGTTGTAGCTGACGATATCGAACAGCTCGCGCAGCCGAGCACGGGCTTCGGTCTTGGGCATGTTCAGCGCCAGGTAGCAGGTTTGCGCCAGGTCGGCGGTGTCGTGCGGGTTGGTCAGCAGCGCGCCCTTGAGCTCGGCGGCGGCACCGGCGAATTCCGACAGGGCAAGCACCCCCTGGCCATCGGTCAGCCCCTGGGTGGCGACGAATTCCTTGGCCACCAGATTGAGGCCGTCGCGCAGCGGGGTGATCCACATCACGTCGGCCATGGCGTACCAGGCCACCACCTCGTCGAACGGAAAGCTGCGGAAGAAAAACTGCACCGGCGTCCAGCCGATCCGCGCGAAGCGGCCGTTGATGCGTCCAACTGCCTGTTCGATCTGCGCTTGCAGCTCGTCGTAGATGGTCATTTCGCGGGCTGCCGGCACGCAGATACTGACCAGGGTTATCTTCTTGTGCAGCTCGGGGTTGTCGGCCAGCAGGCGCTCGTAGGCCTGCAGTTTTTCCAGAATGCCCTTGGTGTAATCCAGGCGCTCGACCGACAGCACCAGCTTGATGCCACGCAGTTCTTCGCGCAGATGAGCCATCTGCTCGCGGGTTCTTTCCTGGGCCAAGGCGTTGCGCACGCGATCTATATCCAGGCCAACCGGGTGGGCGCCGAGTTTGACCACCCGGCTGCCGGTGTCCACGGCGGTGGTCATGCGCTCCAGGCCCACGGCGCAGCCATAGGTGACGAAGCGCGGTGCGCAGTTCTGCCGGCTGACGGTTTGCAGTGGGGTGACGCCACGGGCCACGTCGACGAAATTCTCCACCTGGCGCGGGATATGAAAGCCGATGTAGTCGCATTGCAGCAGGCTGCCGATGATCTGTCGGCGCCACGGCAGCACGTTGAATACGTCGGCCGAAGGGAAGTAGGTGTGGTGGAAGAAGGCGATGCGCAGGTCCGGGCGCAGTTCGCGCAAATAGCCCGGCACCATCCACAGGTTGTAGTCGTGCAGCCAGACCACGGCGCCTTCCGCCGCTTCCTTGGCGGTGCGCTCGGCGAAGGCGCGATTGACCTTGAGGAACACCTGCCAATCGTCCTCGTCGAAGCGGGCGCGCTCCCAGAAGGTGTGCAGCGTTGGCCAGAAGGCTTCCTTGGAGAAACGCTTGTAGAAGGTGTCGACTTCCTGCTTGCTCAGCGCCACCCGCGCGGCGGTGAGTTTCGGGTAGCGCTCGGCATCCACGGTGGTGTGGGTTTCGAAGGGCTCGTCGCCGCCTTTGTCGACGGCCCAGGCGACCCAGGAGCCCGGGCGCGAGTCACCGAAGAAGCTCATCAGGGTGGGGATGATGCCATTCGGCGAGGTGGGGCGGCGGCGCTGCACCTTGCCGTCCGCGCCGCGGTACTCCTCGTAGGGCAGGCGGTGATAGACCATTACCAGCTCGGCGCGCCCTGGCTCCGTGGCCGTGCGTTTCTCGGCGGCGATGCCATGCTCGCCAAGGAAGCCGAAGTGCACGAAGGCCTGCAGGATGCCGCCGCAGCCGGGGCGGTCCGCCTGGAGGATCCACGACTGGTGCTCGGTCGCCTTGAGCAGATTGGGTTCGGACTCACCCACGCAGACGCCCTTGTAGGTGCCGTCGAGCATGTTCAGGTCATTGAGGGTGTCGCCACAGGCCAGTACTTCGCCGGCGTCGAGCTGCAGCCAGTCGACCAGCGCCTTGAGGCTGGAGCCCTTGTTGACGCCTTTGGGCAGAAAGTCGAGGTAGCGATCCGCGGAGTACAGCAGATCGCAACCTAGGGTTTCTGCGACCTTGGCCAATGCCGGATCGGCAGCCTGTTCGGGCGTGCAGAAGTACGAGCAGCGGCGCGCCTGGGGTACGTCCTGGCGCTCCAGGCCAAAACCTTCCAGCGCCTGGGCTACCTGGCTCTCGCCCGGCCAGCGGGCATCGACCTGGCTCTGCAATTGTTGAATGGGTTGCAGGGTATCGCCGTGCACCAAGGTGGCGCCGACGTCGGCGATGATGAAATCCGGTTGCGGCAGGGTGGGATCGGCCAGCAGCGGCAGCACCGCTTCGAGGCTGCGCCCGGTGACGTAGGCCAGCTGGATTTCCGGGTGGGCGGCGATGGTCTGGTAGAGGCTCAGGCGGTCCTCGGGATCACCGGCGAGAAAGGTTCCATCGAGGTCGGTAGCAAGTAGCATGGGCTGTCTCCCTGTCAAAAACGCCGGCATCGGCCGACGAGCAAAACGGGCACCTTGATGGCGCCTCTGTTATGTAGGCGTGCATGTGCCTACGACGAAGTGGTGACGGGCTCCCGCTCGTCACCGGTTTGATCGTTGTCCGAATCGATGTCATCCGCGTCATCCGCAGACGCCGGGGCATCGGGCATCAGCTCCAGTACGGTGTGGCTGGTGCGCAACATCGGCACGAAGTGCGCCTGTTCACCGGCGACCAGGTCGCTGACATGGCGCAGGCGATAGAAGGTGTAGACCGCCAGCAGGCCCAGGGTGGCGGCGAAATACAACGGCAGTGCGGCGGCGCCGATGTATTGCATCAGCAGGCCGGCGAGCAGTGGCCCGCACACCGATCCGATGCCGTTGACCATCAGCAGGCTGCTGGAGCCGGAAAGAATCTCGTCACTGTGCAACTGGTCGATCAGCTGCGCCACGGCGATGGGGTAGATGGCGAACGACAGCCCGCCAAATAGGAACATCAGCGCCAGCAAAGGACGGCCCGCGGGCAGCAGGCTCATCAGCAAGGCGACGACCACCGCGGCGCCGACCACCCAGAACAGCACCCAGCGGCGGTCGTGATTGTCGGAGAAACGCCCGATCGGCCATTGCAGCAATGCGCCGCCGAGAATGGTGGCGCTCATCATCAGGCCGACCCCGGCGGCGTCGAAGCCGTTGAGGCTGGCGTACACCGGTGCCATGCCCCAGAACGCACCGAGCGCCAGCCCGGAAAGACCGGCGGCGGCAATCGACAGTGGTGCGATACCGGCGATGGCGCGCAGCTTGGTGTGCAGGGTGTCCGGCACGCTGGGCTGAGGTTGGCGGGTCAGGGTGATAGGCATCAGCGCCGCGCTGATCAGCATCGCCGCCAGGGCGAACAGCAGGAACTCGGTCGGCTCGGCCAGACTCAGCAACTGCTGCGCGGCTGCCAGGGCGCCGAGGTTGACGGCCATGTAGATGGCGAACATCTGCCCGCGATTTTCATTGCGCACCTGAGCGTTGAGCCAACTTTCGATGACCATGTACAGGCTGACCAGTGCCAGGCCGTAAAGCACCCGCAAGGCGAGCCAGACCCAGGGGTCGACGATCAGCACGTGGAGCAGGGCGGTGATCGCGGCCAGGGCGGCGCAGAAGGAGAAGGCACGGATATGCCCAACGCGACGCACCAGCGGAATCGCCAGCCAGGTGCCGAGGAGAAAACCGACGAAGTACCCGGACATGATCAGGCCGAGCATCCCGGTGGAGTAGCCTTCGGCGACGCCACGCAGGGTCAGTAGGGTGTTGAGCAGACCGTTGCCAAGGAGGAGTAACGCGACCCCACCCAGCAACGAGCTGATAGGGGCAATCAAGGACCACATGGCGAACAACCCTAGGGAACTATGCCGGCCATGGCAAGCAGGAAGCGCGCCAGTGATTCTTGGGGTTAGGTTCTATCTATTTGATACTGATAGATTATTTTTACCGACAAACGGTTGTCTCAGTTTTCAGGGCAGCGAAAGGCACTGGTGTAGTGCGCGCGGGAACGATTTTGTCCCGTTTATGGCGAAGCTTACTTGAGCCCGTCGGCCACTTTCGCCAGTTCGTCGGTACGCGCCGCCATGACGAAGTCGTTACGGTGCAGGCCCTTGATCGAGTGACTCCACCAGGTGACGGTGACCTTGCCCCATTCGGTGAGCAGCGACGGGTGATGGTTCTCGGTCTCGGCGATTTCGCCCACCGCATTGGTGAAGGCCAGCGCATGCTTGAAGGTGCGAAACGCGTAGGCTCGCTCGAGCTGCATCACGCCGTCACGAACCTCGATGTTCCAGTCCGGGATTTCCTTGATCAGTTGCGCCAGTTCGGCCTCGCTGACTTTGGGCGCATCGGCGCTGCAGGCTTCGCAGGTGGCTTTGGACAGTGCGGTCATGGGGTTTCCTCTGAGCGTTGATCGTTATGGCAGGCTCAGAGCCCGTTCACGATCTCGCGAGCTAGAGCGATCCAAGGCAAAAACAAGCGAGGAAGCGGACTGGGCTCGCACTCGAGTTTACAAGTGGTAAATGAGCATTCCGAGCTTGTTTTTAACGCAGGAGCGCCGACGCGCAGCAGATCGTGGACAGGTTCTCAGGCTGCCTTGGGTGGAAATTTCGGTTTATGCAGGCCGAGCGCCATGGCCTGCTGTATCAGGTTCATGATGTCCTGCTGTGCCAGGGCGAATAGACGTTGTAGGTCCGGCAGCACGAAGTACAGCGGCTGCAGGATGTCGATGCGATAGGGTGTACGCATCGCTTCCACGGGGTCGAACGGCTGATGCTCGGGCTCGCCTGACAGACAATACACCGCCTCCCTGGGCGAGGAGAGAATGCCGCCGCCGTAGATGCGTCGGCCGGCAGGGGTATCCACCAGGCCGAACTCGATGGTCATCCAATACAGGCGCGCCAGGTACACCCGTTCCTGGGGGCTGGCGGCCAGGCCGAGGCGGCCGTAGGTGTGGGTGAATTCGGCGAACCAGGGGTTGGTCAGCAGCGGACAGTGACCGAAGATTTCATGGAAGATATCCGGCTCCTGCAGGTAGTCCAGATCCGCTTCGGTGCGGATGAAGGTGGCCACCGGAAACTGCTTGTTGGCGAGCAACTCGAAGAAGCGCTGAAAGGGAATCAGCGCCGGCACCTGTGCCACCTGCCAGCCGGTGCTGGCCTGCAGTACGCGGTTGATATCGGGCAGTTGCGGAATCTGGTCGCGGGGCAGGGCCAGCTTGTCGAGGCCGTTCAGGTATTCCTGGCAGGCTCGCGGCTCGATCACCTTGAACTGGCGCTCGATCAGCGTTTGCCAGGTGCGATGCTCGACCTCGCTGTAGTCAATGAAGCCGTTCGCGTCAGGCTGCCTGGCAACGTACTGGCTGGCTTTCATCTAACGATCTCCCTGCACATCCGGTCTGGTCGTGGCTGGCCTGAGCATGCCGCAGGCAGGTGCGCTTTGCTCGGGCGTGAGCGGCGCACGGGAGCAGATCGTTCATCGTTTTCGTAAAGAAAGCATTACGTCTTGCGCGAAAGCCTGTTCCTGGCTCGGTGGCTTCCTCTAGACTGGCAAGAAACCTTGACGAAAATAACAAGAGTGACCGTCATGCGTATCAAGATCCACTGCCAGAACCGTGTAGGCATCCTGCGCGACATCCTCGAACTGCTGGTCGACTATGGGATCAACGTCGCCCGCGGCGAGGTCGGCGGCGAGCAGGGCAACGCCATCTACCTGCATTGCCCCAACCTGATCAACCTGCAATTTCAGGCCCTGCGGGCCAAGTTCGAGGCCATCACCGGCGTATTCGGCGTCAAGCGCGTGGGGCTGATGCCCAGCGAACGTCGTCATCTGGAGCTCAACGCCCTGCTCGGCGCCCTGGAGTTTCCGGTATTGTCGGTCGATATGGGTGGCAGTATCGTCGCCGCCAACCGGGCCGCCGCTGGCCTGCTCGGTGTGCGCGTCGACGAGGTGCCGGGCATCGCGTTGTCGCGCTATGTCGAGGATTTCGATTTGCCGGAGCTGGTGCGTGCCAATCGCTCGCGCATCAACGGGCTGCGGGTGAAGGTCTGCGGCGACGTGTTTCTCGCCGATATCGCACCCCTGCAAAGTGAGCATGACGACAGCGAAGCCATGGCCGGCGCAGTACTGACCTTGCACCGCGCCGACCGTGTCGGCGAGCGCATCTATCAAGTACGCAAGCAGGAGTTGCGCGGCTTCGACAGCATCTTCCAGAGTTCCAAAGTGATGGCCGCCGTGGTGCGTGAGGCCCGGCGCATGGCGCCGCTGGATGCGCCGTTGCTGATCGAGGGCGAAACCGGTACCGGCAAGGAACTGCTGGCTCGCGCCTGTCATCTGGCCAGCCCGCGGGGCCAGTCGCCATTTATGGCCCTTAATTGCGCGGGGCTGCCCGAGTCGATGGCCGAGACCGAGCTGTTCGGCTACGGCCCCGGCGCCTTCGAGGGCGCCCGTGCCGAGGGCAAGCTGGGGTTGCTGGAACTGACCGCGGGCGGCACGCTGTTTCTCGACGGCGTCGGTGAAATGAGCCCGCGTCTGCAGGCCAAGCTGCTGCGCTTTTTGCAGGATGGCTGCTTCCGCCGCGTCGGCAGTGACGAGGAGGTGTACCTGGACGTGCGGGTGACCTGCGCCACCCAGGTCGACCTCTCCGAACTGTGCGCCCGGGGCGAATTCCGTGAAGACCTCTATCACCGCCTCAACGTGCTGAGCCTGCATATCCCGCCGCTGCGTGAATGCCTCGACGGCCTGCAACCGCTGGCCGAACACTTTCTCGACCGTGCCAGCCGGCAGATCGGCTGCCCACTGCCTGGCCTGGCGCCGGCTGCGCTGGAAAAACTGGCTCGCTATCACTGGCCGGGCAACGTGCGGCAGCTGGAGAACGTGCTGTTCCAGGCTGTATCACTCTGCGACGGCGCGATGGTCAAGCCCGAGCACATCCGCTTGCCGGGCTACGGCGCGGCCCAGCCGCTGGGCGACTTTTCACTGGAAGGCGGGCTGGACGCCATCGTCGGGCGCTTCGAGAAGGCCGTGCTGGAGCGCCTGCACGGCGAATTCCCGAGCAGCCGCCTGTTGGGCAAGCGCCTGGGTGTGTCCCACACCACCATCGCCAACAAGCTGCGCGAACATGGGGTGGGCAAGGAGTAGATCGAAATGAAACGAGCCCGGTGATACGGGCTCGTCTGTCGGGCGTTAGGCTCTGTAAGAAAAGTACCTGCGCTCGGTGATGCTTCGTTAAAAATCGGTTCGGACTGCTCATTTACAGCTCGTAAACTCCGCGTCCTCACCGATTTTTGCCTCGCCTGACCTTCGCTCGGAAACTTTTCGTACAGGCCTTAGCGGGCGCTGACGGGCCGCGCGCGAGGGCCGGGCAGAATGCCATTGACTGGGTTGCTGCTCAGCAGGCGGGCGCTGGTGATGCCGGCGATCTCATGACCGCGATCGTTCAAGCTGTTCATCACCTGATTGACCAGGGCGGTGATCAGGATGCCGGCCAGGCCGCCGCCGCTGTTCTGCTGCTGTTCGGCGCTGCTGGCCCGGGCAACGCCTTTCCACAGCTCCTTGCCGGTGCGCAGGTCGACCAGGGTAGCGCTGGCGGCTACCGCCACCTCGCTGCTGATCACCTTGTAGCTGCTGCCGTATTCGGTCACGTCGATGTACAGCACCGTGTCTGCGCCAAAGATCTCGTAGAGCTTCGGCG
Source organism: Pseudomonas sp. URMO17WK12:I2 (assembly GCF_003253735.1). Classification (GTDB taxonomy): domain Bacteria; phylum Pseudomonadota; class Gammaproteobacteria; order Pseudomonadales; family Pseudomonadaceae; genus Aquipseudomonas. Next base: position 150,303 of record NZ_QKYW01000011.1, read on the forward strand.
GCGGCACTTCGCGGATTTCCTCGGCGTTGCTCATGCCGTTCTGCTTGAAGGTCTCGTTGACCACCGCCACCGGCAGCACGTAGTAGCCGGCCTCGCTCAGGGGCGCGGTGATCAGCGAGTACATGCTGAGCGTAGCCTTGATGTCCGGCGACTTGTTGACCGGCGGCAGCACCAGAATGGAGGCCGGGCTGCTCTCCTTGAAGGCGCTGTAGTCGTAGGGCTGCTGGGTGGCGCAACCGGCCAGCAGGGCGAGCGCGGCCGGGGCCGCGAGTGTTCTGAGGGAAGTCAGTAGAGGCATGTCGTTCACTTGGCCATATTGCGCATCAGGAAGTCCATGTACTGCGCGGACTCGGGGAACAGGGCTTTCTCGGTCTCGAATTGCTGGCGCACCTGGTCGGGCTTGCCGATCTCCGCGTACAGCATGCCGAGGTGGGCATGGAAGCCCGGTGGCAGGGTGCGGTCAGCGGCGCGGGCTTTCTGGGCGCTGGCTTCCAGCGCAGCGATCTGTTCCTCGGTGCCGGTGGTGTTTTCGAAGCGCTGATAGACCTGCTGCTGGTAGCCCTCCCAGTAGTAGAGGGACTTGGGTTGCTGGGCGCAGCCGGCCAGCAGGGCGGTGGCCAGTAGGGTGGTGAGCAGAAGTGGGGATTTCATCGTTGGCTCCTCGCTCACTTGACCGGGCGCCAGGCGCCGCTGTCGACGCCGCTGACCAGCTTGTTGACGGCCTCGCGGATCGCCAGGTCGAGGACCTTGCCATTGAGGGTGGAGTCATAGCTGGCAGTGCCGCCGAAACCGATGATCTCGCGGTTCGACAGGGCGTATTCGCCAGCGCCCTGGCTGGAATACACCACCTCGGAGGTAGCGACGTCGACGATGTTGAGGTTCACCTTGGCGTAGGCGATCTGCTGTTTGCCGCGGCCCAGAATGCCGAACAGCTGGTGGTCGCCGACTTCCTTGCGACCGAATTCGGTGACGTCACCGGTGACTACGAAATTGGCGCCCTTGATCTGCTGAGCCTGCTTGGAGAAGCCCGACTCCTGTTGCAGCTCGCTGAGGTTGTCGCGGTCCAGCACGTTGAAACGGTTGGACTGCTGCAGGTGGGTGATAAGGATGGTCTTGGCCTGCCCGCCAAGGCGGTCGACGCTGTCGCTGAAAATGCCGCGCAGGTAGCTGGAGCGGTTGTCGAACTTGCCAACGGCGATCGGACTGCGCGGGCCGCTGTACTGGCTGGTGGCGGTGTTGACCTTGGCGACTTCCAAGGTGCGCGAACTTTCCGTGGCGCAGCCGGCGAGCAGCACGAGCATGCCGGCGAGGCCAGCGGTAATGATCTTGTTCATATGAATCTCGTTTGCAAAGTGGGCAGGGCGAGCCTGTAACAGGCAGGAGTCAGCCGGGCACTTCGACGAGGGGCGACATATGGAGCGGCTTCGCGCGTGCGGCGCGAAGCGCTAGAAGAGTCGATCCATGACGCTGACCCTGAACGGGTGCGGGGTGCTTCCTGCGGCGACGATTCTAGAACGCATCAAGGCGTTTTGCCAGCAATGGCGGCCACAGGTGTGATGGGCTTCGCGTCGTGTTCAGCGCGCTCGGTCAGTGCGCCGTTGTTTCTGGCAGCAGCGTGGCGATCAGCGCCCGCACGCTGCCGGGCAGCGCCTCGAGGTCACGAACCAGCATGCTGCGCTCGCGAATCGCCCAGGCCTCGTTCAACTCGATGGTGTGCAGCTTCATGGTGCGGCGGTGCCGGCTGGCAGCGGACTCGGGGATGATGCCGATGCCGACGTTGGCCTCGACCATGCGGCAGATGGCTTCGAAGCTGGACATCTGGATACGCAGCGACAGGGTGCCACCCAGGGTTTCCACGTGTTCACGCAGGAAGGTCAGCAGGGTGCTGCCGTCGTGCAGGCCGATGTGCTGGTATTGCAGGGTGTCGCGCAGGCTGACCTGGTCACGGCCTGCCAGGGGGTGGTTGTCCGGCACCACCAAAACCAGGCGGTCGGTGCTGAAGTGCAGCACCTGCAGGCCAGCGGCCTCCACCGGGCCGGCGATGATGCCCAGGTCGGCGCCGCCGTCGAGCACGCCGCGAACGATATCGCGGCTCAGGCGCTCCTGCAGATCCACGGTCACGCCGGGGCGCTCGGCAAGGAAGCCGGCCAGCACCTCGGGCAGAAACTCGGTGACGGCCGTGGTGTTGGCGAAGATGCGGATATGCCCGGCCGCGTCGCTGCCGTATTCGGTGAATTCGCTTTTCAGGTAATCGACCTGGCGCATGATCAATCGCGCGTGCTGCAGCAGGCGCTGGCCGGCCGGCGTCAGCTCCACGCCACGGCTGTCGCGATACAGCAGGCGGGTATCCAACTGGCCTTCCAGCGCCTTGATGCGCGCGCTGGCTGCGGCAGGCGACAGCGAGGCGCGCCGTGCGCCCTGGGTCAGGCTCGGCGACTCGGCGATATGGATGAAAAGGCGCAAATCCGGCAGGTCGAAGTGCATGGCAGCTCGGCATTTGATTGAAAACGGCGTTCAGCATATCCAAACGCCGGATTAAATAAATGCGGATTCTCGGAACGTTCATCGGCTTGCATGCTGGCGGCACATAACAAGACAGCTGGAATCCACGATGAGCGACTCTGCCTTTTCCGCCTGGATCGGCCGCACCGAGCAAGCCCACGATCAACTGAGCCGTAACCTGGTCAAGCGTATCGCCGCGACTCTGGGCGACGACACGCCCGCCCATGGTGAAGCCTTGCCGCCACTCTGGCACTGGGCGTTCTTTCAGGAGCCCATCGCCGAGAGCGGCCTGGGTGGCGACGGGCATCCGGCGCGCGGCGGCTTTCTGCCGCCGGCCGACAATCGCAACCGTATGTGGGCCGGTGGTCGCATCGAATTCATCGCGCCCCTGCGCGTAGGCGGCGAGGCCACCCGCCTTTCGACCATCAAGCATATTGAAGAGAAGCACGGCCGCACCGGCGCGCTGCTGTTCGTCACCGTGCAGCATGACTACCTGCAGGACGGCGAACTGGCCATGCGCGAGGAGCAGGACATCGTCTACCGCGAGCCCAGCCCGCCCAAGGGCGGCGCCGGTGAGGCGCTGCCGGCCGGTGACTGGCGCGAAGGCGTGGTACCCAGCCCGACCCTGTTGTTTCGCTACAGCGCGGTGACCTTCAACGGCCATCGCATCCATTACGACTGGCCCTACGTCACCGGCACCGAAGGCTACAGCGGGCTGGTGGTGCACGGCCCGCTGATCGCCACCCTGAACCTGCGTGCGTTCTGCCGCGCCAACCCCCAGGCACATCTGCGCCGTTTCGCCTATCGCGGCCTGCGTCCGCTGGTTGCGCCAGAGGCCTTCGAGGTAAACGGGCGCATCAGCGCGCCCGGCAAGGCGCAGTTGTGGGCGGGCAATCAAGCCGGCATGGCCCAGCAGGCCGACGTGGAATTCGGCTGATAGACGCTGCGTAGGGTGGACGTCGCTTTCTCCGTCCACCGCTCTTCAATCGCAATGGTGGACAAAAAGAGCGTTGTCCACCCTACGGCAATAGCTGATTCGAGGAATACCGATGAACCACAACAATAACGAAGAACTGAATTTCATCCGTGAAGGCGTGCGTGGCCTGTGTGCCGAATTTCCCGCCGAATACTGGCGCAAGATCGATGAAGAAAAGGGCTTCCCGGAAGCCTTCGTGGCGGCCATGACCGAAGCCGGCTGGCTGTCGGCGATGATCCCCGAACAATACGGCGGCTCCGGCCTGGGTCTGGCCGAGGCCTCGGTGATTCTCGAGGAAGTGAACCGCTGCGGCGGCAACTCCGGCACCATCCACGGGCAGATGTACAACATGTTCACCCTGCTGCGTAACGGCAGCGATGAACAGAAAAGCCACTACCTGCCCAAGCTCGCCAGTGGCGAGCTGCGCCTGCAGTCCATGGGTGTGACCGAGCCGACCACCGGCACCGACACCACCAAGATCAAGACCACCGCCGTGCGCCAGGGCGACAAGTACCTGATCAACGGCCAGAAGGTGTGGATCTCGCGTATCCAGCACTCCGACCTGATGATCCTGCTGGCGCGCACCACGCCGCTGGCCGAGGTGAAGAGGAAGTCCGAGGGCATGTCGATCTTTCTGGTCGACCTGCGCGAGGCCATCGGCAATGGCCTGACCGTGCAGCCGATCGCCAACATGGTCAACCACGAGACCAACGAGCTGTTCTTCGACAATCTGGAAATTCCCGCCAGCAGCCTGATCGGCGAGGAGGGCAAGGGCTTTCGCTACATCCTCGACGGCCTCAACGCCGAGCGTACGCTGATCGCCGCCGAATGCATCGGCGATGGCCGCTGGTTCATCGAGAAGGCCAGTGCCTACGCCCGTGATCGCGTAGTGTTCGGCCGGCCCATCGGCCAGAACCAGGGGGTGCAGTTCCCCATCGCCAAGGCTCATATCGAAGTGGAGGCCGCCGACCTGATGCGCTGGCGCGCCTGCGAGCAGTACGACCGCGGCGAGAACGCCGGGGCCAGCGCCAACATGGCCAAGTACCTGGCGGCGGAAGCCTCCTGGGCGGCGGCCAACGCCTGCCTGCAGACCCACGGCGGCTTCGGCTTCGCCAACGAATACGACGTCGAGCGCAAGTTCCGCGAGACCCGCCTGTACCAGGTGGCGCCGATCTCCACCAACCTGATCATGTCTTACGTGGCCGAGCACTTGCTCGAACTGCCGCGCAGCTTTTGAGGAATGGTTATGAGCACTAATACCCAACAGCTCGCCACGTTTCTCGCCGAGCTGCGTTACGACGATCTGCCTGACCACGTGCTGGATCGCAGCGAAGACCTGTTTCTCGACTGGCTCGGTTCCGCTTTGGCCAGTGAAGGTGCGCGGCCGATCCCGCTGTTCGAGGCCTATGCGCAGAAGATGGGCCCGGCCAATGGCCCGGCGCGCATCCTGGTCAATGGTCGTGGCACCTCGGCGTACTTCGCGGCGCTGGTCAACGGCGCGTCGTCCCATCTGGTGGAGCAGGACGACCTGCACAACAGCTCGGTGCTGCACCCGGCCACCGTGGTATTCCCGGCGGCCCTGGCCGCCGCGCAGGACCTCGGCAAGTCCGGCCGCGAGCTGTTGCTGGCCTCGGTCGCCGGCTACGAGGCGGGCATCCGCATCGGCGAGTTCCTCGGCCGCTCCCACTACCGCATCTTCCACACCACGGCCACGGTCGGCACCCTGGCCGCTGCCGTGGCGGTGGGCAAGCTGCTGAACTTCGACAAACAGCAGTTCGTGCATCTGCTCGGCAACGCCGGCACCCAGGCTGCCGGGCTCTGGGAGTTCCTGCGCGACGCCGCCGATTCCAAGCAGCTGCACACCGCCAAGGCTGCCGCCGACGGCCTGCTGGCGGCCTACTTCACCGAGCAGGGCCTGACCGGTGCGCAGAACATTCTCGAAGGCGAGCAGGGCATGGCCGCCGGAATGTCCAGCGATGCCGACCCGAGCAGGCTGGCGGATCGCCTCGGCAGCCGCTGGGCGCTGGCGGAAACCTCGTTCAAGTTCCACGCCTCGTGCCGGCACACCCACCCGGCTGCCGATGCACTGCTCGACCTGATGTGGCGCGAGGGCCTGCGTCATGACGATATCGCCAAGGTCATCACCCATGTGCACCAGGGCGCCATCGACGTGCTCGGCCGGGTGCTGGTGCCGCAGACCGTGCACCAGGCCAAGTTCTCCATGGGCACCGTGCTCGGCCTGATCGCCGTGCATGGCAAGGCGCAGCTCAGCGAATTCGCCAACCTGTCGCTGAGCGATGCCAATGTTGCTGCCTTTCGCGACAAGGTCAGCATGCGCCTCGACCCCGAAGTGGACGGCGCCTATCCGGCGCGCTGGCTGGGTCGGGTCGAGGTGCTCACCACCGATGGTCGCACCCTGCATGGCGCCATCGACGAGCCCAAGGGTGACCCTGGCAACAGCCTCAGCCGCATGGAGCTGGAAGACAAGTTCCGTCGCCTGCTGGCCTTTGCCGGCAAACGCAGCAGCGATGAGGCAGGCGAGCTGATCGCCAGGGTCTGGCGCCTGCGCGAGACCGACGACCTGAGCCACCTGGCCTGACGGCTCGCTTCGACTTTCCGGTGGATCGGTAGCGCGGACTACGCGTCCCGATCCACCCTACGGAACAGGGAACTGCACATGAACAACCCACAACAACCCCGGCCACTGGACGGCATCACCGTGGTCAGCCTGGAACACGCCATTGCGGCGCCATTCTGCACCCGTCAGCTCGCCGACATGGGCGCCCGGGTGATCAAGGTCGAGCGCCCCGGCAGCGGCGACTTCGCCCGCGGTTACGACGAGCGGGTCAATGGTCTGGCCTCGCACTTCGTGTGGACCAACCGCTCCAAGGAAAGCCTGACCCTCGACCTCAAGCAGGACGATGCCGGTGAGGTGCTCGACAACCTGCTGGCCAAGGCCGACGTGCTGGTGCAGAACCTCGCGCCGGGCGCCGCGGCGCGCATGGGCCTGTCGTTCGAGCCGCTGCATGCACGCTTCCCGAAACTGATCGTCTGCGACATCTCCGGCTACGGCGAAGGCGGCAGCTACGAGAAGAAGAAGGCCTACGACCTGCTGATCCAGAGCGAGGGCGGCTTTCTGTCGGTGACCGGCGGCGCGGGTGACGATCAACTGGCCAAGGCCGGTTGTTCGATCGCCGATATCGCCGCGGGCATGTATGCCTACAGCAATATCCTCACGGCGTTGTTGCTGCGCGCCAAAACCGGCCTGGGCAGCCGCATCGACGTGAGCATGCTCGAGAGCCTGGTCGAGTGGATGGGCTATCCGCTGTATTACGCCTATGACGGTGCCACGCCGCCGCCGCGTGCCGGGGCCGCCCACTCGACCATCTACCCCTACGGCCCTTTCCCGGCGGGCGATGGTGGCACGGTGATGCTTGGCCTGCAGAACGAGCGCGAGTGGCAGGCATTCTGCGAGCGGGTGTTGCTGCAGCCGCAGCTGGCGAGTGACGAGCGTTTCTCGGCCAACTCCAAGCGTTCGGCCAACCGCGAAGCACTGCGCGCGATCATCGTCGAAACCTTTGCCGCGCTGAGCGCCGAGCAGGTCATCGAGCGGCTGGAGCAGGCGCAGATTGCCAACGCCCATGTCAATGACATGGCCGGCGTCTGGGCCCATCCGCAGCTCAAGGCCCGTGACCGCTGGCGCCAGGTCGACAGCCCGGCCGGGGCACTGCCGGCCTTGCTGCCACCGGGCAGCAACAGCGCCTTCAGTCCGCGCATGGATCCCGTGCCGGCGCTCGGTGAGCACACCGATACCTTGCTCGCCGAGCTGGGTTACGGCGAGGCGCAGATAGCCGGTTTGAAAGTGAGCGGGGCGGTTTGAATGCCAGGTGCGAAGAAGGGCTTTTTGTGGGAGCGGGCCATGCCCGCGAAATTCGCGGGCATGGCGCGCTCCCACAGGTGGACCACATAGCGCCTTAGTCCACTATCAGTCATTGAAGATCTTTGAGTCAGGAAGCAGATGCCATGACGACCTCCATCATCCGAACCGCGCTGTTCGTGCCCGCTTCGCGACCCGAGCGCATTCCCAAGGCGCTGGCCAGCGGTGCCGACGCGGTGATCGTCGACCTCGAGGACGCGGTGCAGGAAAGCCTCAAGGTCGAAGCGCGGGACAACCTCGACCGTTTTCTGACCGACAACCCTGAAGCGCGCCTGCTGGTGCGCATCAATTCACCCGAACACGCCGGGCATGCCGCCGACATCGCGCTGTGCCAGCGCCATGTCGGGGTGAGTGGCGTACTGCTGCCCAAGGTGGAAAGCGCCGCTCAGGTGGCCCGCGTGGCCGAGGCCGGCAAGCCGGTCTGGCCGATCATCGAAAGTGCCCGTGGCCTGTATGAATTGCCGGCCATCGCCGCGGCCGCCGGGGTCGAGCGATTGTCCTTCGGCGGCCTGGATCTGGGTCTGGATCTTGGCCTGAACAGCGGCACCGCAGCCGCCGAGCGCCTGCTCGATCAGGCGCGCTACGCCGTTCTGCTGCACAGCCGCCTGGCCAATCTAGCCGCACCGCTGGATAGCGTATTTCCGGCGATTCAGGACCAGACCGGCCTCGACCGTGCCAGCCGCGATGCTCGCGACATGGGTTTCGGTGGGCTGCTGTGCATCCATCCCAGTCAGGTTGCCGTCGTGCACCAGGCAATGGCGCCTTCGGCCGAAGAGCTCGATTGGGCGCGCCGAGTGCTGCAGGCCGGCGCGGGTGGCGACGGGGTGTTCGTGGTCGACGGGCAGATGATCGATGCACCGGTGGTCGGCCGGGCGAAGCGCATCGTTCAGCGCGCAGGCGGGGCTGATTAGCGCTTCCCGGTCCGCGTTCGGCAGGGCCGAATGCGCCTTTGCGCAATGCCGAATTCCGCCGAGGCAGGCGCAGCTGTAAACAGAGTTCTACCTACCAACAAAAACAAGATGAGGTACACCATGCTCAAGCTTTCCCTCAAGGCGCTGGTCTGCGCTGTCGCTGTTTCCGTAGCCGGTGTTGCACACGCCGCCGAGTCTAAGCCGACCGCCCCAATCAGCATCAAGTTCGCCCACGTGGTGGCCGAACACACGCCCAAGGGGCAGGGTGCGCTGCTGTTCAAGAAGCTGGCCGAGGAGCGTTTGCCGGGCCGGGTCAAGGTCGAGGTCTATCCGAACTCCTCGCTGTTCGGCGATGGCAAGGAGATGGAGGCGCTGCTGCTTGGTGACGTGCAGTTGCTGGCGCCTTCGCTGGCCAAGTTCGAGCACTACGCCAAGCCGATCCAGATCTACGACCTGCCGTTTTTGTTCGACAACATGGAAGCGGTCGACCGCTTCCAGGCCAGCGAGCAGGGCAAGGCGCTGCTGACCAGCATGGAGGGCAAGGGCATCACCGGCCTGGCTTACTGGCACAACGGCTTGAAGCAGCTGTCGTCGAACAAGGCGATGCACGAGCCCAAAGATGCCCGTGGCCTGAAATTCCGTGTGCAGGCCTCGGCGGTGCTCGACGAACAGTTCAAGGTGCTGCGCGCCGCGCCGCGCAAGATGAGCTTCGCCGAGGTCTACCAGGGCCTGCAGACCGGCGTGGTCAACGGCACCGAGAACACCTGGTCGAACTACTACAGCCAGAAGGTCCACGAGGTGCAGCCGTTCTTCACCGAATCCAACCACGGCCTGATCGACTACATGGTGATCACCAACACCAAGTTCTGGAACGGCCTGCCGGAGGATGTACGCAGCGAGCTGGACAAGATCATGGTCGAGGTTACCGCCGAGGTGAACCGCCAGGCCGATGACCTCAACAAGGAAGCCCGCGCCGCCATCGTCAAGGCGGGCACCAGCGAGATCATCGAGTTGACACCGGAGCAGCGTGAACAATGGCGCGAAGCCATGCGCCCGGTCTGGAAGAAGTTCGAAGGCGATATTGGCGCCGACCTGATCAAGGCGGCCGAGGCTTCCAATCAGGCGCAGTGATGGGGAGTTGATCGCCCACAGCAAAGGCCGCTTCCCTCGGGAGGCGGCCTTTGTTTTGATGGCGACGTCAATCACACGCGAGGAGAGGGGATGAAGGTCAGCCAGGCTTTGCGTGAGCGTCGCAGCGTGCGCGCCTTTGTCGACCGGCCGGTGCCGCCGGCTTTGCTGCGCGAGCTGCTGCAACAGGCGGCACGGGCGCCCTCCAGCGGCAACCTGCAGCCCTGGCGGATCCATGTGCTGCAGGGCGAGGCGCTGCAGCGTTTCATCGAGCATATCGCCACGCGGCTGGCGAGCGATCCAGAGCCTGATCCCGCCGATTACGCGGTGTATCCGCAGCCCCTGCAGGAGCCGTATCGCACCTCGCGGTTCGAGGTGGGCGAGCAGATGTACGCACTGCTGGGCATCGGTCGCGAGGACAAGCCCGCGCGCCTGGACTGGTTCGCCCGCAACTTTCGCTTCTTCGAGGCGCCCTGTGCGTTGTTCTTCTCCGTGGACCGTTGCATGGGGCCCGGGCAATGGGCCGATCTGGGCATGTATCAGCAGAGCCTGATGTTGCTGCTCAAGGAGCACGGCCTGGACAGCTGCCCGCAAGCCTGCTGGACACGCTATCACCAGAGCGTCGAGGCGTTTCTGCAGATGCCGGCCGAGCACATGCTGCACTGCGCCATCGCCGTGGGCTATGCCGACCCCGAGGCGCCGGTCAATCGGCTGGTCAGTCAGCGGCTGCCGCTGGAGACTTTCTGCACCTTCGTCGAGTGAGCAGGCCAGTGACCGGCAGGGGTTTGCCTGGTCGCATCTGAACCCGCTGTCGCTGCGCTGGGCACCGGGCTGCTCGACCTTGGCCTCGGTGGAGCCTGCGAAACCCAAGGCAATCGCCCCTGTTGCAAGCCCCGCAATAACCCCCGGCAGCTCGTGTCTTCCCCACGAATTCCTGAACCCGGCCAGCCCCCCGGTAGTCCCTTCAAAACCCCTGACTATTTCAAAGTATTTCCGAAATTGATAACAAGTATTACGAAATGTAATTGGGCTGATCGCTGCCTGGGCAGTAATCTGCATGGCATTCACTGCCTGGGCAGGTAATTCCCGATGCCACATTTCGACCGCGAGCGGTTTTCGCTGCAGCACTCACCCGGGCACCTGATCGCGCTGATCAATCAGCTCAAGGACCGCATGCTCGAGCGCCATCTGGTGGATCACGGCGTGACGGCCGCGCAGTTCAAGGTGGTGCTGCTGATCAGCCAGAGCCGTGCCAGCACGCCGGCCGACCTGGTGCGCCTGCTCAGCCTCGACAGCGGGGCTATGACCCGCATGCTCGACCGTCTGGAGCAGAAGGGCCTGCTCACCCGCGAGCGCAGCCATGAGGATCGCCGCCAGGTGCGCCTCACCCTCACCGACGCGGGCAATGCCCTTGGCGTGCGGGTGCCGCAGATCGCCGCCGACGCCACCAACGAGCTGACCGGCTGCCTGAGCCGCGCCGAGCTCGACGAATTCCAACGCCTGTTGAAAAAAATGCTGATGGCCGCCGATGCCTTACCAGAGCTGCCAGGAGAATGATGAACACCATGCCGTTGCGTACCCCTCTGTCGCTGATTTTCAGCGCCCTGCTACTGGCCGCCTGCGCCTCCCAGGACGGCCTGCATACCGAAGGCCACCCCCTCGACACCGCCAGCCTGCAAGGGCAGACCTTCACCGGCAACCTGTCGCCGGCTGCCTGGCCGGCGAGCGACTGGTGGAACGGCCTGGGCGACTCGCAGCTTAATGCGCTGATCGAAGAAGCCCTGCGCAGCAACCCGGACCTGCAGGTCGCCGATGCCCGCGCCCGCCAGGCCAACGCCGCCGTGCTGGCCGCCGGTGCGCAACGCCAGCCGACCCTGGGCGCCAATGCCGATGTCACCCGCTCACGCTCCGCCCGGGTCGATGATCCCAGCGGCCAGGGCGGCCGTTACGGCACCCTGCGCAGCCTGTCGCTGGAAGGTGGCTACCACTTCGACCTGTGGGGCGGTGATCGCGCCGCCTGGGAAGCGGCCCTGGGCCGCGCCCGCGCCAGTGACGTGGATCGCCAGGGCGCGCGCCTGACCCTGGCCGCCGATGTCACCCGCGCCTACAACGACCTGGGCCTGGCCTACGCCACCCGGGATCTGGCCGAGCAGGACCTCAAGCGCAGCCGCGACATGCTCGACCTGGCCCGCAGCCGGGTCGATGCCGGCCTGGACAGCGAATACCAGTTGCAGCAGACCCAGAGCCTGGAAGCCGCCGCCGAAGCCAGCCTGACGGCCGCCACCCAGCAGGTGGACAGCGCGCGCATTCGCCTGGCAGTGATGCTCGGCCAGGGCCCGGATCGCGGCGCCACGCTGCCTCGGCCGCAACTGATCGCCCCCTCGGCGGTGAGTTTGCCGGCCAACGTTCCGGCCGAGCTGCTTGGTCGTCGCCCTGATCTGGTCGCTGCGCGCTGGCGCGTGGAGGCGGCCAGCAAGGACATCACCGCCAGCAAGGCGGACTTCTATCCCAACCTCAACCTGAGCGTGGCGGCCGGCAGCAAGTCGCTGCTCGGAGATGCCATGTTCGGTGGTGCCAGTCGCTTCTTCAGCGTTGGCCCGGCGCTGAGCCTGCCGATCTTCGACGGCGGCGCGCGCCGCGCTGCGCTGGCCGGGCGCAACGCCGATTACGACGTGGCCGTGGCCCAGTACAACCAGACCCTGGTCGGCGCCCTGGGCGATATCGGTGACGGCATCAGCCGTATTCGCTCCCTGGAGCAGCAGATTGCGCAGCAGCAGCGGGCCCGCGACATCGCCCGCAGCTCCTACGACATCGCCATGCAGCGCTATGCCGACGGCATCGGCAATTACCTCGATGCGCTGAGCGTCGAGCAACAGCTGCTGCAGAGCGAACGCCAACTGGCCAGCCTGCGTGCCGAGCGTATCGACGCCTCGGTACTGCTGATGCAAGCCCTGGGGGGCGGCTTCGAAGCGCCCGCCCAATCATCCACTTCCGCACGCTGAGTACCCGCCATGACCGACTCTCAAGCCAACGCCGCCAACCCGAATTCGGGCAAGCGCAAACGCCTGCTGATTGGCCTCGGCATCATCGTCGTGCTGTGCAGCGCGGCCATCTTCGCCTACCACGAGCTGTACGGCCGCTTCTATGAAGAGACCGACGACGCCTACGTGGGCGGCAACCTGGTGCAGATCACCCCGCAGATCACCGGCACCGTCACCCGCATCGCGGTGGACGACGGCGATTACGTCGAAGCCGGCCAGCCCCTGGTATGGCTTGACCCGGCCGATACCCAGGTCGCCCAGCAGAGCGCCGAGGCCAACCTGGCGCGCACCGTGCGCCAGGTGCGCGGGCTGTACAGCAATGTCGACAGCTACAAGGCCCAGGTGGCCTCGCGCAAGATCGACGTGCAGCGCGCCAAGGCCGACTACCAGCGCCGGGTGACCCTGGCCAGCAAGGGTGCGATTTCCCGCGAGGAGCTGGCCCACGCCCAGGACACCCTGAACAGCGCGCAGAGCGCCTTGACCTCCGCCCAGCAGCAACTGGATACCAACCAGGCGCTGGTCGACGACACCGTGATCGCCTCCCACCCGGACGTGAAGAGCGCCGCCGCGCAGCTGCGCCAGGCCTTCCTCAACAACGCCCGCAGCACCCTGGTTGCACCGGTCAGCGGTTATGTGGCGCGCCGCTCGGTACAGGTGGGCAGCCGTATCCAGCCTGGCACTGCGCTGATGGCGGTGGTGCCGCTGCATGAGGTGTGGATCGACGCCAACTTCAAGGAAACCCAGCTGCGCGAGATGCGCATCGGCCAGCCGGTGACCGTCGAGGCCGACCTGTACGGCGATGACGTGACCTACCAGGGCCATGTCGAGAGCCTGGGCGTGGGCACCGGCAGCGCCTTCTCGCTGCTGCCGGCACAGAACGCCAGCGGCAACTGGATCAAGATCGTGCAGCGCCTGCCCGTGCGTATCCGCCTCGACGATGAGGCGCTGCAGAAGCACCCGCTGCGTATCGGCCTGTCCACTACGGTGACCGTCGACCTGCATGACCAGAGCGGCGCGCAGCTGACCACCCAAATGCCCAAGGAAGCGCGTTTCAGCACTGCCGTTTACGACGCGCCGCTGGGCGAGGCTGACGCGCTGATCGAACGCATCATCCACGCCAATGGTCCGCAGAACGCCAATCCGGCGAAGCAGGGCTGACATGAGCGACGCCAATTTCCGCCCGGCCAGCATGCTGCTGGCCACCATCGGCATCTCCCTGGCGACCTTCATGCAGGTGCTCGACACCACCATCGCCAACGTCGCGCTGCCGACCATTTCCGGCAACCTGGGGGTCAGCTCGGAGCAGGGCACCTGGGTGATCACCTCGTTCGCCGTGTGCAACGCCATCGCCTTGCCATTGACTGGCTGGCTGGCGCGGCGCTTCGGCGAGGTGAAGCTGTTTCTCGCCGCCGTGGTGCTGTTCGTGATCACCTCGTTCCTCTGCGGCATCGCCCGCTCGATGCCCGAACTGGTGGTGTTCCGCGCCCTGCAGGGGCTGGTCGCCGGGCCGCTGTACCCGATGGCGCAGACCCTGCTGCTGGCGATCTTTCCCAGTGCCAAGCGCGGCATGGCCCTGGCGCTGCTGGCGATGGTCACGGTGGTGGCGCCGATCATCGGGCCGATTGCCGGCGGCTGGATCACCGACAGCTACAGCTGGCCGTGGATCTTCTTCATCAACGTGCCGATCGGCATCCTCGCCACCCTGGTGGTCTGGACGCAGATGCGCAATCGCCCGGAAACCACCCAGCACCAGCCTATCGACTACGTCGGACTGATGCTCCTGGTGCTGGGTGTCGGCGTGCTGCAGGTGGTGCTCGACAAGGGCAACGACCTGGACTGGTTCGAGTCGACCTTCATCCAGATCGGCACCGCCATTTCCGTGGTGTCACTGGTGGCCCTGGTGATCTGGGAACTGACCGATCAGCACCCGATCATCAACCTGCGCCTGTTCATGTACCGCAACTTCACCTTTGGCACCCTGGCGCTGGTACTCGGCTATTCGGGCTTTTTCGGTATCAACCTGCTGCTGCCGCAGTGGTTGCAGACCCAGCTGGGCTACACGCCGATCTGGGCCGGGCTGGCGGCAGCGCCGATCGGTATCCTGCCGCTGTTCCTGTCACCGCTGGTGGGCAAGTACGCGCACAAGTTCGACCTGCGCCTGCTGGCCGGCGGCTCGTTCCTGGTGATCGGCGCCTCGTGCTTCATGCGCGCCTCGTTCAACACCGAGGTGGATTACCGGCATATCGCCGAGGTACAGGTGTTCATGGGCCTGGGGATCGCGCTGTTCTTCATGCCCACCACCAGCATCCTGCTGTCCAGCCTGCCGCCCAAGGACATCGCCGACGGCTCGGGCCTGGCCACCTTCCTGCGCGTGCTGGGCGGCAGCTTCGCCTCGTCGCTGACCACCTGGATCTGGCATCGTCGGGAGATCTATCACCACGCCCAGCTCACCGAGCATGTCACGCCCTATGACCCGGCCACCCACCAGTATCTGGAGCAACTTGGCGGCGCCTCACAGTCGGCCTACCTGCAGATCGACCGGGTGGTGGAAAGCCAGGCCTACATGCTTTCAACGGTGGACTACTTCACCTTGATGGGCTGGCTGTTCTTCGGCCTGATCCTGATCATCTACCTGGCCAAGCCGCCGTTCTCGGCCAAGGGCGCGGCGGAATCTGGCGGCGGGCATTGAGGTCGAGCGATCAGGCCTGCGCCTCGCTCATCCATTTCGGTTTGGGATAACGGCGTTCTGAAGTGCCGGCCTTGAGGATCGCGCCCGGTACGTCGTGGCCGATCAGCCCGGGCAGGGTGGCCGCCGCGGCCAGCAGTGCATCCAGATTCACGCCGGTCTCCAGGCCCATGCGCTGGAACATGTGCACCAGATCCTCGGTGCAGATATTGCCGCTGGCGCCCGGCGCGTAAGGGCAGCCGCCAAGCCCGCCGAGGGAGGCGTCGAAGCGGTCGATGCCGGCATGCAGCGCCGCCAGGGCATTGGCCAGGCCCATGCCGCGGGTATTGTGGAAATGCGCGGTGAACACCGCCTCGGGCCAGCGCTGCAGCGACTCGCGGCAGATACGCTCGACCTGGGCCGGGTCGGCCATGCCGGTGGTGTCGCACAGGGTCACGCCCTGTACACCAAGATCGAGCAGTCGCTGGGTCAGTTCATGCACGCGGTTTTCCGGCACCTCGCCCTCGAAGGGGCAGCCGAAGGTGGTCGACAGCGAAGCGTTGATGAACACCTTACTGCCGCGCGTCACTTCGATGATCTCGGCGAACTGCGCCAGGGACTGCTCCGGTGTCATGCGCAGGTTGGCCAGGCCGTGGGTGTCGCTGGCCGACATCACCAGGTTGATCTCGTCCACCGCGCACGACAACGCCCGCTCGCAGCCGCGCACATTGGGCACCAGCACGGTGTACTCCACGCCCGGCACGCGCTGGATGCCGCGCATCACTTCTTCGGCATCACGCAGGTTGGGGATGGCCTTGGGCGAGGTGAAGGAGGTGACTTCGATCTTCGCCAGGCCGGTGTGCGACAGCCTGTCGATCAGGGTG
Source organism: Pseudomonas sp. URMO17WK12:I2 (assembly GCF_003253735.1). GTDB lineage: Bacteria > Pseudomonadota > Gammaproteobacteria > Pseudomonadales > Pseudomonadaceae > Aquipseudomonas. The sequence goes on from NZ_QKYW01000011.1 coordinate 166,347, forward strand.
ATCTTGCCTTCGGTCGGCACGAAGGCCGCTTCGATCTGGAAGCCGTCGCGGGTGGCGACGTCCTGGATATAGAGGCGTTTGGTCATGGAACAGTCCTAATTGTGTCGGGTACGTAGCCCGGGTCGAGCGCAGCGACACCCTGGAAGGTGTCCTGGGTATGATCGTTCCCACGTTCCGCGTGGGAACGCATCTTGGGACGCTCTGCGTCCCGCTATCCACGGCGGACGCGGAGCGTCCGTGGCTTGGCTCCCACGCGGAGCGTGGGAGCCATCGATATCCACCTGCTCAGATAATCCCGCGCTCGCGCAGACCGGCGACCTGTTCTTCACTCAGACCAAGCCCGGCCAGAATGTCCTCGCTGTGCTCACCGAGCTGCGGGCCGCCAGTACCGATGCGCCCTGGTGTGCGGCTGAGTTTGGGCAGCACGCCCGGCACCTTCAGCGAGCCGGCAGAGGTCTGTACGGTCTCGATCATCTGCCGCGCCAGGTAATGGGGGTCCTGCACGATATCGGCGGCTGTATAGGGGTAGCCGGCCGGCACCCGGGCGCCCTTGAGGGCTTCGATCACCTCATCACGGCCACGCCCGGCGGTCCACTCGGCGATGGCGCCGTCGATCAGCTCGGCATGCTGGCTGCGCCCGTCGTTCTGCGCCAGGCGTGGGTCATTGCCCAGGTCGTCACGGCCGATCAGGCTCATCAGGCGCTTGTAGATGCTGTCGCCATTGCCGGCGATCAGCACGTAGCTGCCATCCTTGCACGGGTAGGAATTGGACGGCGTGATGCCGGGCAGGGCGCTGCCCGCTGGTTCACGGATATAGCCGAAGGCGTCGTATTCGGGCACCAGGCTTTCCATCATCGCGAACACCGATTCGTACAGGGCCACGTCGATTTCCTGGCCTTCGCCGCTGCGCGCCCGCTCCTGCAGGGCCAGCAACACGCCGATCACCCCGTACAGCGAGGACAGCGAGTCGCCGATGCTGATGCCTACTCGCACTGGCGCCTGGCCGGGGTAGCCGGAGAGGTGACGCAGGCCGCCCATGGCTTCGCCGATCACCCCGAAACCGGGCAGGTCACGGTAGGGGCCGGTCTGCCCGTAGCCGGAAATGCGCAACATGATCAGCCGCGGGTTGATCGCCTTCAGTGCGGCATAACCCAGACCCCAACCTTCCAGCGTACCGGGGCGGAAGTTCTCCACCAGTATGTCGGCATCACTCACCAGCTTGCGCACGATGTCCTGAGCTTCGGCCTGCTTCAGGTCGAGGGTCAGCGAGCGTTTGTTGCGTGACTGCACGTGCCACCATAGCGAGGTGCCGTCCTTGATCTTGCGCCATTTGCGCAGCGGGTCGCCGACACCCGGCGGCTCGATCTTGATCACCTCGGCGCCGAATTCGCCGAGCAGCTTGCTGGCGAAGGGGCCGGCTATCAGCTGGCCCATTTCGATGACCTTGAGGCCGGCCAGGGCCATGGGTGTAACGGTTGAGTCGGCAGACATGTGCGAATTCCCGATGACTTGGGTCGATGGCGGCGAGCATCGCCCACGGCGGGCCTGGCCGCAATCAGTCAATCGTCAAGTCTGGCTTCGTATCTCGCGAAGGCTTATGGTGTGGCCGCTCCTGCCCGGCGCCAGCCGCGGCGGTGAGCCTTTCGCCAATCACGAAGCGGAGCCTGCCATGCGCGTGGATTTTCTGACCCTCAAGCTGTTCGTGGCCATTGCCGATGAGCGCAGCCTGACCCGTGCCGCCGAGCGCGAGCACCTGGCGCTGGCGGCGGTGAGCAAGCGCATCAGCGACCTCGAGGCGCACCTGCGCACGCCGCTGCTGTATCGCCAGCCAAAGGGCGTAGCGTTGACGCCAGCGGGCGATGCGTTGCTGCACCACGCGCGTAACCTGCTGGATAACATCCAGCACATGCAGGCCGATCTCAGCGAGTTCAGCGAAGGTATCAATGGCCACGTGCGCATCCACGCCAACACCTCGGCGGTGATCGCCTTTCTGCCCGAGGACCTCAGCGCCTTCACCGCCCAGCACCCGCAGATCCGTATCGATCTGGAAGAGAGGGTCAGCACTGAGATCGTCCATGCCGTGCGCGAGGGGCTGACCGACATCGGCATCTTCGCCGGCCATGTGCAGGCCGATGGCGTGCAGGTCTTTCCCTACCGCCGCGATCGGCTGGTACTGGTGGTGCCGAGCGAGCATCCCCTGGCGATGCGCGAGCGGGTGACACTGCTGGAGACCGTAGGCTACGACTTCATCGGCCTGCAGAAAGAGGCGTCGCTGCACACTCTGATCAGTGAGGCGGCGCAGCAGGTGGGGGCGCATTTGCGGGTGCGTATCCAGGTGCGCAGCTTCGAGGCGATCTGCCGGATGATCCATACCGGCATGGGGATCGGCATCCTCCCCGAGCAGGCAGTGCGCACCTATTTGCCGGGTATGGCGGTGCGTGCCGTGGCGATCGAGGACGCCTGGGCGACCCGCGAGTTGAACATCTGCGTCCGTCACTACGACAACCTCTCGCTGATTGCCCGGCAGATGGTCGATCACCTTGCCTTCGGCAATGGCGAAGGCAGGCTTGGCCAATCAAGAATTTAGTCGCTGTCGGCGCTGCAGTAGAGTTCGTCGCGAACAAAGGCATCCGGTGGCACAGCCCCCGTACTAACAACAACAGGAGATCGCCTCATGTCGCGCCTACTCTGCCGCAGCTTGTCCTGCGTGCTGCTGTCCACTGCCATGGCGTTCGGCGCTGCTGCGCAGGCCGAAGAAATCGTCATCAAGTTCTCCCATGTCGCCTCTGATCAGACGCCCAAGGGGCAGGGCGCATTGATGCTGCAGAAGCTGGTCAAGGAACGCCTGGCCGGCAAGGCGCGGGTCGAGGTCTATCCGAATTCCTCGCTGTTCGGCGATGGCAAGGAAATGGAAGCGCTGTTGCTTGGCGACGTGCAACTGCTGGCGCCGGCTCCCGTGAAGCTGGAGAAGTACCAGCCGCGAGTGCAGATCTTCGACCTGATGTTCCTGTTCGATAATGCCGCTGCTTCCCAGCGTTTCGAGCAATCGGCCAAGGGGCAGGAGCTGCTGCACAGCTTGGAGAACACTGGAATTCTCGGCCTGGCCTACTGGCTCAACGGCATGCGCCAGTTCACTGCCAACAAACCGCTGCATGTACCGGGCGACGCCCGCGGCATGAAATTCCGCGTGCAGCCGTCTGACCTGCAGGCCGCGCAGATCAGCGCCCTGCGTGCGGTGCCGCGCAAGATGGCCTTCGCCGAGATCTATCAGGGCCTGCAGACCGGCGTGATCAATGCATCCGACAACCCCTGGTCGAACATCTACAGCCAGCGCCACTTCGAGGTGCAGCGGTATATGATCGAGTCCAACCACGCGGTCGGCAATTACATGTTGATCACCAATGCCAAATTCTGGAACGGCCTGCCCGAGGACGTGCGCGGCGAGTTGAAGCGCATCATCGATGAGGTCACCGTGGAGGTGAATCGTCAAGCGCTGGCACTCAACGAGAAGGACAAGGAGCAGATCCTCGCGGACGGCAAGCATGAGCTGATCGTGCTGAGCGATGCAGAGCGCAAGCAGTGGCGCGAGGTGATGCAGCCGATCTGGAAGCAATACGAAGACAAGATCGGTAGCGACCTGATCGAAGCGGCTCAGGCTGCCAATGCTGCCGCAAACTAGCACGGAGATCGCCATGCTCGATCATCTTGATCATCTGGTACTGACCGCTACCGACGCCGACGCGACCACGCATTTCTATGTCGAGGTGCTGGGCATGCGCCTGGAGACTTTCGGCAATGGCCGCAAGGCATTCTGCTTCGGCAACCAGAAGATCAACCTGCACGTGCGCGGCCAGGAGTTCGAGCCCAAGGCTCACCTGCCGGTGCCGGGTGCGCTGGACCTGTGCTTTATCGCCAGCCAGCCCCTGGACGAGGTGATCGCGCACTTGCAGCGGGTCGGCTGGCCGATCATCGAGGGGCCGGTGATGCGCACCGGCGCTACGGGCCCGATCAGGTCGGTGTACCTGCGTGATCCGGATCTGAATCTGATCGAGATATCCGAGCTGGTGTGACGGAAAGGCGGGTAGGGCAGTTTGTAGGGTGGACAACGCGAAGCTTGTCCACCTTTCCACGACCGCAATGGTGGACAAAAAGAGCGTTGTCCACCCTACGAGGTGACTGTCCGCTCTTGCCACTTTCTAGTCGTTAGATTTTTCCGCACGGATGCCTCCAGTCCTTTGCCATTGAAGGCTATTCGCCGGGGCCGAAGGCCGCGTTTACCAATCGTGAATAACTGCCCGCCAGACGGCGGGGTTAGAGTCGGCTTGGCAAAACAATTACAACAACTCTCTCTGGGAGACCGCATGATGAATGCGTTGCAGCGCCTGTGGGATCAGCTCGAGGAAGCCGCCGTGGCTTTTCTGCTCGGGGCGATGACCCTGGTCACCTTCTCGTACGTGGTGTTCAACAACCTCTACGGTGTTTTCTACGCGCTGGGTGATGCCCTGCCGTTCGCCAACGATGCGATGTTCGCCATCGGTGACAGCATCCTCTATATCGCCCAGGAAATGACCTGGAGCGTGGCCCTGACCAAGGCCATGTTCGGCTGGCTGATCTTCGTCGGCCTGGCCTGGGGCGTGCGCATCGGCGCGCACATCGGCGTCGACCTCTTGGTGCGCATGTTCCAGCCCGCCCTGCAGAAGGCCGTGGCGATTCTCGCCCTGCTCATCTGCCTCGGTTACTGCGCGCTGATGGCCTACTCCAGCGAGCAGTGGGTCGCCCTGCTGTTCACGCTCGGCACCGGCGCCGAGGACCTGGACCGCTTTGGCGTGCAGCAATGGCACATCGTGATGATCGTGCCGATCGGCTTCTCTCTGATGTTCCTGCGTTTCGCCCAGGTGTTGGTGCGGGTGATTCAGGACAAGCAGATTGGTTTTGGTGGTCACGGCGAAGTCGAAGACGCCATCAAACTCGCCGAAGAGACGGAGGCTAAACGATGACCATCGCATTTCTGTTCGTCGCCCTGTTCGTGCTGATGTTCATCGGCATTCCGGTGGCGATTTCCCTGGGTTTGTCCGGGGCCATGACCATCCTGTTCTTCAGCAACGACTCGGTGCGTTCGCTGGCGATCAAGCTGTTCGAGACCAGCGAGCACTACACGCTGCTGGCCATCCCGTTCTTCCTGCTCTCCGGCGCGTTCATGACCAGCGGCGGCGTGGCCCGCCGGCTGATCGACTTCGCCAACGCCTGCGTCGGCCACATCAAGGGTGGCCTGGCCATCGCCGCGATCCTGGCGTGCATGCTGTTCGCCGCGCTGAGCGGCTCGTCACCAGCCACCGTGGCGGCGGTCGGCTCGATC
>NZ_QKYW01000012.1 GCF_003253735.1 Pseudomonas sp. URMO17WK12:I2
ATGCTTGGTGTAAGCCTCCCCGGGCATGGCCCTGCCTAGATCGGTCAGGGTCAGGCGATGCCCATGCAACAAGGCGCTGACGCAACTCATCAGCGCGGTCAGTCGCTTGGCGTGAACAGTGGGGAGTGCTTGGGAAAATGCCTTGTGTAAGAATCGTACTGCCTGCATGAGTCTCGGGGGTTGGTTTGTTTGGCGACTACCAAACTGCCCGACTCATGCAGGCACCTTCAAGCTATCCGATTGATCTGCATTGATATTTTGTGGGGATTCCTCAGAATCTGTCCCCTTTTCGCGCGGATGCCTTTACATTAAGCCCGGCATCAGTGGAAACCTTCCAGATTTTCTTAATATGTGATTCTGTCAGTACAAAGGCTTGCTTGGCTTCAAATTGAGATCGTGCATCCACAGAGTATTTCCTTGATTGTGCCCTAACGTTTGGTTAAGGGGCCGGCTTTAGCCGGTCTCGAGTGAGCGAAGCGAACGGCTTGAACCACTAGTTAGGCGGCCTGCAAACCATCGCTATTTCTCCAATACAATGTTGATTCGTACTGGAATGAAACTACAAAATTAGCATCTGACTTGGTTGTAAGGATTTTTACAAAACGTTCTAAATCACCAAGCGCAGAAAAAACTTCTGGCTCCGGCCCTTTTATTCGTATGTAGCAGCGAATAGCCACAGGGAAAGTCATGCCTTTAGTGTCTTCCGCGTATAGCGCATGGTCGTTTAGTTCGCACGCGGCCCTCACTGATAATCCAGACTCGAAAATTCCTTCCACCGTATGGTCGTCATTGTCTGTATCCAGTACGCCGAGTTCGCTCAATGTTGTAGAGATAGTGGTTATTGAAAGTCGCTCATCGGCTTCAAGGTGAATGTCGAGACTCATTTTTTAGCCTAACGTTTGGTTAAGGGGCGGGCTTTAGCCCGTCCCAGCGAGCGAAGCGAGTGACTTGAACCACGAGTTAGGTATATGGCCACTCTGTATGTATTACTCCTCCGCTGTTTGCTACCAAGAACTGCGCAACTTTACGAACAATTTCAGCGGAAGTGGACGAAATTATAAACACTAATGGGCTTTCTGACACTGGATCGATATCGAGACGTTCGCTATCTGTGGAACGACGTTCAATTGTAAGCTCTGTCCATTGACTGTCGTTAGCGTGGTTACTATTACCGTCAGAGTCAAAATCCACTTCGCCCCAAAGATAGTTAGCTATAGAGGAAAACGGTGGTCGTGGGCCAAGCTCTACAAGGTACAGCGAAAATTTTTCTTCCATATACCTAACGTTTGGTTAAGGAGTGGGCTTTAGCCCGTCCGAGTGAGCGGAGCGAACGGTTTGAACCACTTGCTAGGCATTGGTTTGCAATGCCTGGAGGCGAATTCTTTCCAAAGCCTCGAACGCGACTATCAAATGGGCTGGCGACTCAGGGCTATGCAGGTTCACACCTGTTTCTCTAGCCACTAACTCGATTACGGCATCTCGCTCTAGATCAAGAGCGTTAGCCACGTGCAACGCGCACGAACGTGCATGTGATGCGCGATGCTGAAGCGGCTCGCTCTCATTTAACACCTTACGTCTATGCGAGTTAAATGACATTGCCTTTGCCCTAACGTTTGGTTAAGGGGCGGGCTTTGGCCCGTCCCAGTGAGCGACGCGAACGAACTTGAACCGCTAGTTAGAACTTTTGGATGTGAATGCTTGCCTCGCAAGGCGCACCAAAAACATAGCTGCTCTGACTGTTACTATGATAATAATTGCCAGAGCAGATATGTAAAATATCAGCATCGAAATTGTTATTGGCCAGAAAGCAGCATCCGCGCCTTCGTTGTAGCATTCCCCCAAAATTCTAGGGCACCCTATGTATAGGTAATAAATGCCGGCACAAAAGCGTACTGACAGTGCCAGGAGCGAAGTAAGTAGCCATGGTTTGATGTTTTTGGGGTGCATATTTAACTCTAACTATAAATAGACACCAACTGGTGCATAACTCCCCAGACGGGCGTGGTGTATAACATTCCAGGACCTTTGGTCTGAACCCGTCTAGTCCGAGGCATACGGCGAGGCACTGGGGTGTTTGGCATGTTATACACCACGCTCATTGCACCCTCGCAAGGGTACAAAAGTCTCCTTGCTTCGCATGCCCACCCAGGCCCAGAGCGCAGCCCCCGCCAACCCTAGCTACCGATTAAACCGCGCCACCAACGAATACTGCCCCTGCGCCGTACTGGTCAGTTCCTCGCTCAACAACGCCGTACTTTGCGCCTCGCCAGCGGTCTGATCGGACAGCTGAGCGATGGTGGTGATATTGCGGCTGATTTCGTCGGCCACGGCGCTTTGTTCTTCGGCGGCGGCGGCGATCTGGTCGGCCATTTCGTTGATATTGGCCACCGCGTCGCTGATGCCGGCCAGGGCCTGGTCGGCTTGCTGCACGCGTTCGACGCCTTCGTCAGCCTGTTTGCGGCCGATGTCCATGGTCATTACGGCTTCGTCGGCGGTGCGTTGCAGTTTGGCGATCAGGGCGTGGATCTGCCCGGTGGATTCGGCGGTGCGTTGCGCGAGGGAGCGGACTTCGTCGGCGACCACGGCGAAGCCGCGGCCCATTTCGCCGGCGCGGGCGGCTTCGATGGCGGCGTTGAGGGCCAGCAGGTTGGTCTGGTCGGCGATGCCCTTGATCACGTCGACCACGCCGCCGATTTCGTTGCTGTCCTGGGCGAGGCGGGTGACGGCTTCGCCGGTTTCCCCTACCGACAGGGACAGGCGCTGGATCGCTTCGCGGGTTTCGCTGGCGATGGTGCGGCCTTGCTGGGTCAGGCGGTTGGCTTCCTGGGTGGCGATGGCGGTGCGCGCCACGTTGTTGGCCACTTCGAGGGTGGTGGCGGCCATTTCATTGACGGCGGTGGCGACCTGGTCGGTCTCCTCGCGCTGGCGCTGCAACCCGGCGGAGCTGTTATGGGCCAGTACGTCGGCCTGCTTGGCTTGTTTGGCCAGGTTTTCGGCGCTGTCCTGCAGGCGGGTGAGGCAGGTTTTCAGGCGTGCTTCCTGGCTGAGGATGGACAGTTCCAGGCGGCCTTCGACGCCACGGTTATCGGTGTACATCTGCGCGATCAGCGGGTCGGATGTCGTCTGCTCGGCAAGTTGCAGCAGGCGCTTGGTACCGCGGCTCTGCCAGGCCAGGCCAAGCAGGCCGAGGGGGATCGACAGCGCGGCGGCAGCGACGAAGCCCCAGGTGCTGTCCAGCCAGGCGCCAACCAGGAAGCCTACCTGGCTGACCAGAATGAACGGCAGCCAGTTCTGCAGCACCGGCAGCCAGCGGTCACGGTTCGGTATCGCTGCCTTGCCGCCATTGATACGGGAGTAGAGGGCCTGGGCGCGCTGCACTTGTTCGGCGGTGGGCTTGCTGCGCACCGACTCGTAGCCGGTAACCTTGCCGTCATCCAGCACCGGCACCACGTAGGCGTTGACCCAGTAGTGGTCACCGCTCTTGCAGCGGTTCTTGACGATGCCCATCCACGGGCGGCCGGCTTTCAAGGTTTCCCACATATGAGCGAACACGGCCGGCGGCACGTCCGGGTGGCGCACCAGATTGTGCGGCGCGCGGATCAGCTCGTCGCGAGAAAAGCCGCTGATCTCGATGAAGGCATCGTTGCAGTAGGTGATCTGGCCCTTGAGGTCGGTAGTCGAGATCAGGCGCTGCTGCGCCGGAAAAGTCCGCTCGTTACCGGTGATGGGCTGGTTGTTACGCATGGCATCGACCCTGATGTCAGTGCGATGCCTGGGAGGAAGTAGGGCAGGCGAGTGAGGAATCCAAATGCCTACAGACTACAACTATGGGCCTGGCCCAAATGTGGCCTAAGAAGGCCGATCCTAAAGGCAACGCTTTTATGGTTATCGCTTACGCGTGGCAGGCCTGCAGTGTAACCAATATTCGACGCTCGTCACCTTTGACGCCGGTAAAGCGGCAGTCTATTGGTCGAGGGTGTACTTGCTGGGCGGGCGTTTGGGAGCGCGCAAAAGAAACCCGGGTGTCGCTGCGCTCGACCCGGGCTACGGAGAGACCTGCACAGCGCCGCCAGTGGCGACGCTGCACGGATGAGCATCAGCTAGCGATCAGCTGGCGCAGCACGTAGTGCAGGATGCCGCCGGCCTTGAAGTACTCGACCTCGTTGAGGGTGTCGATGCGGCAGAGCAGCTCGACGCTTTCCAGCTTGCCGTCTTCGCGGGTGATTTCCAGTGTCAGCGGCATGTGCGGGCGTACCTCGACGCCGTCCAGGCCCTTGATCGCCAGGGTTTCCTTGCCGGTCAGGCCCAGGCTCTTGCGATCCGCGCCGCCGGTGAACTGCAGCGGCAGCACGCCCATGCCCACCAAGTTGGAACGGTGGATGCGCTCGAAACTCTCGGCGATCACCGCCTTGACGCCCAGCAGGTTGGTGCCCTTGGCCGCCCAGTCGCGGCTGGAGCCGGTGCCGTATTCCTTACCGGCGATCACCACCAATGGCGTGCCCTCCTGCTGGTAGCGCATGGAGGCGTCGTAGATCGCCAGCTTCTCGCCACTCGGCACGTGCAGGGTGATGCCGCCTTCCTCGCCGTCGAGCATCTCGTTGCGAATACGGATATTGGCGAAGGTGCCGCGCATCATCACTTCATGGTTGCCACGGCGCGAGCCGTAGGAGTTGAAGTCGCGCGGCTCGACGCCTTGCTCACGCAGGTAGCGACCGGCCGGGCTGTCGGCCTTGATGTTGCCGGCCGGGGAGATGTGGTCGGTGGTCACCGAGTCGCCGAGCAGCGCCAGGATGCGCGCATTGGCAATGTCGGTGATCGCCGGTGGTGCCTGGTCGATGGCTTCGAAGAACGGCGGGTGCTGGATATAGGTGGAGTCGTTCTGCCAGGTGTAGGTGTCGGCTTCGGGCACCTGGATGGCCTGCCACTGCTCGTCGCCAGCGAATACCTCGGCGTATTCCTTGCGGAACATGGCGGTGCTGACTTTCTGTACCGCTTCGGCGATTTCCTTCTGGCTCGGCCAGATATCGCGCAGGTACACCGGCTTGCCGTCGCGGTCTTCACCCAGTGGCTCCTCGGCGATGTTGACGCGCACGCTGCCCGCCAGGGCGTAGGCAACCACCAGGGGCGGCGAGGCCAGCCAGTTGGTTTTCACCAGCGGGTGCACGCGGCCTTCGAAGTTGCGGTTGCCGGACAGCACCGAGGCGACGGTCAGGTCATTATCCTGGATGGCTTTTTCGATGGGATCCGGCAGCGGGCCGGAGTTGCCGATGCAGGTGGTGCAGCCGTAGCCGACCAGGTCGAAGCCGAGCTTATCGAGGTATTCGGTGAGCCCGGCGGCGGCGAAGTACTCGGTCACTACCTTGGAGCCGGGAGCCAGTGAACTCTTCACCCAGGGCTTGCGTTGCAGGCCTTTCTCGACAGCCTTCTTGGCCAGCAGACCGGCGGCCATCATCACGCTCGGGTTGGAGGTGTTGGTGCAGGAGGTGATCGCTGCGATCACCACGGCGCCGTCGCTGATCGGGTGACGATGGCCGTCCATCTCGTAGTGGATTTCGTTCTGTGCGGCGTTGCCAACGGCCACGCCACCGCCGCCTTCGCTTTCCAGGCGACCTTCCTCTTTACGTGGCGGCTTGAGCTGCAGGCCGAGGAAGTCTTCGAAGGCCTGGCCGACCTGGGGCAGGGCGACGCGGTCCTGCGGGCGTTTCGGGCCTGCCAGGCTGGCTTCGACCTGGCCCATGTCCAGCTCCAGGGTATCGGTGAACACCGGCTCGCTGCCAGCCTGGCGCCACATGCCCTGGGCCTTGGAATAGGCCTCGACCAGCTTGACGGTCTCGTCGGGGCGGCCGGACAGGCGCAGGTAATCCAGGGTGATTTCATCAACCGGGAAGAAGCCGCAGGTGGCGCCATATTCCGGCGCCATGTTGGCGATGGTGGCGCGATCCGCCAGGGGCAGCTCGGCCAGGCCGTCGCCGTAGAATTCGACGAATTTGCCAACCACGCCTTTCTTGCGCAGCATCTGGGTGACGGTGAGCACCAGGTCGGTGGCGGTGATGCCTTCCTTGAGCTTGCCGGTCAGCTTGAAACCGATCACCTCGGGAATCAGCATCGACACCGGCTGGCCGAGCATCGCCGCTTCCGCCTCGATGCCGCCGACGCCCCAGCCCAGCACGCCCAGGCCATTGATCATGGTGGTGTGCGAATCGGTGCCGACCAGGGTGTCGGGGTAGGCGTAGGTCACGCCGTCTTCTTCCTTGGTCCACACGGTGCGGCCCAGGTACTCCAGGTTGACCTGGTGGCAGATGCCGGTGCCCGGCGGCACCACGCTGAAGTTGTCGAAGGCGCTCTGGCCCCAGCGCAGAAACGCATAGCGCTCGCCGTTGCGCTGCATCTCGATCTCGACGTTCTCGCCAAAGGCCTCGGGGCTGGCGAACTTGTCGACCATCACCGAGTGGTCGATCACCAGGTCCACCGGCGACAGTGGGTTGATCTTCTGCGGGTCGCCGCCAGCCTTGGCCATGGCGTCGCGCATGGCGGCCAGGTCGACCACGGCGGGTACGCCGGTGAAGTCCTGCATCAGCACGCGGGCAGGGCGGTACTGGATCTCGCGTTCGGAGCTGCGCTTGTGCAGCCAGTCGCTGATGGCCTGCAGATCATCTTGCGTGACGGTCTTGTCGTCCTGCCAGCGCAGCAGGTTTTCCAGTAGCACTTTCAGCGATACCGGCAGCTTGTCGATGTCGCCCAGCCTTTTGGCGGCGTCCGGCAGGCTGAAGTAATCGTAGGATTTGCCGTCCACCTCGAGGGTGCGGCGGCAGTTCAGGCTATCGATGGAAGGCATCGTGCATCTCCTTATGGCTTGCACGGTACAAGCCGTTCTGGTTTGGCAGAGCTTCTGCGACTCTGCGCGAGTGTTCCCTGGGGCGGCTCGTGTGGTGTGCGGTGAGCCGTCGCCTGATCATGCGCCCGTCGAGCATAGTCCGTCGGCGCAGCCGGCGATGCCGGGATGCTGTTCTCTGGACAGGGAACTGAGGCCCTGGGTTCCGGTTTTCGCTATCATGCGCGGCCTAAAGAGGAGCCCTGATGAAGACTTTGTTACTGCACTGCCGCCCCGGTTTCGAGAACGAGGTGTGTTCGGAGATATCCGAGCACGCGGCGCGTCTCGATGTGCCCGGTTACGCCAAGGCCAAGCCGGACATGGCCTGCGCCGAATTCATCTGCAGTGACGAGGCGGGCGCCGAGCGGCTGATGGCCGGGCTGCGCTTCAGCCAGTTGATCTTCATTCGCCAGTGGGCGCGCGGGCGTTACATCGAGTTGCCCGAGAAGGATCGTATCAGCGTGTTGCTCGAGCACCTGGCGCCGCTGCCGACCTTCGGCAGCCTGTGGCTGGAAGTGTTCGACACCAACGATGGCAAGGAGCTGTCCGGCTTCTGCAAGAAGTTCGAAGGCCCGCTGCGCAAGGCCCTGACCGGCGCCGGCAAGCTGGCGGAAAACGCCCGCGCGCCGCGCCTGCTGCTGACCTTCAAGAGTGGCCGCGAGGTGTTTCTTGGCATGGCCGCGCCCGACAATTCGGCGATCTGGCCCATGGGCATCCCGCGCCTCAAGTTCCCTCGCGAGGCGCCCAGCCGCTCGACCCTGAAACTCGAAGAGGCCTGGCACACCTTCATTCCCCGCGAACAGTGGGACGAGCGCCTGTCGGACGAGATGACCGGCGTCGACCTGGGTGCCGCGCCGGGCGGCTGGACCTACCAACTGGTACGCCGCGGCATGCTGGTGACCGCCATCGACAACGGTCCGATGGCCGAGAGCCTGATGGACACCGGCCTGGTCAAGCACCTGATGGTCGACGGCTTCACCTGGAAGCCCAAGCAGCCGGTGGACTGGATGGTCTGCGACATCGTCGAGAAGCCCGCGCGCAGCGCTGCGCTGCTGGAAACCTGGATCGGCGAGGGACATTGCCGGGAGGCGGTGGTCAATCTCAAGTTGCCGATGAAGCAGCGCTACGCCGAGGTGCAACGTTTGCTCGAGCGCATCGCCGAAGGCCTGGCGGCGCGCAAGGTCAAGGCAACCATCGCCTGCAAGCAGCTGTACCACGACCGTGAGGAAGTGACCTGCCACCTGCGCCGACTGAACAAGTAAACAGGTTAGTGCGCCATCGCTGCCGATGGCCACTCCATAAATAGTGCAAGATTGATGACGCGGAGCCCGTGATGCTCGATTCGACCCCTGACGACACCCTCGACGCCACCGGCCTGTTCTGCCCCGAGCCGGTGATGATGCTGCACAACAAGGTGCGCGACCTGCCGGCCGGTGGTCTGCTCAAGGTCATCGCCACCGACCCCTCCACCCAGCGCGATATCCCCAAGTTCTGCGTGTTTCTCGGCCACGAACTGGTGGAACAAGCGCAGGATGCCGAGACCTATCTTTATTGGATTCGCAAGAAGGTTGATTGAGCGGGGTGAGGTAATAGCAGTCATCGACATTGAACCTGTGGGAGCGGGCCATGCCCGCGATTCGCTTGCATAAGGCGCGCTGTATTCGGGCATGAATGGTTGGGTAAGAGCATCCGCTGACGTGCTTTTGTGGGAAGGGTCAGAAACATCTGGTCCACGCCTGCCATTCGCGGGCATGGCCCGCTCCCACAAGAGATCGCCAAATGGCTGCTGGCACTTTCCTGCTGCTCGTAGGGTGGACAACGCTCTTTTTGTCCACCCTCGCGAACCTCGCTCGACGGGCGAGTGAAGCGGCATTCATGCCATAGGCCGGTAGCCTGGGGTGAGCGACGGCATTAAGCCGCTGTAACTGCCGGCTGCAGCCGTATCCGCCTTCTGGCACTGCTCTTCAGCCGTAGCGTGAGCATCAGCGCCGCGCAGGTCAGCCCGACGATCAAGCCTTGCCATAGCCCTGCCGGGCCGCTGGCGGCGCCGAGCAGGTCGGTCAGGCCCAGCAGGTAGCCGACCGGCAGGCCGATGCCCCAGTAGGCGAACAGGGTCAGGATCATCGTCGCCCGGGTGTCCTGATAGCCGCGCAGCGCGCCGGCAGCGGTAACCTGGATGGCATCGGAAAACTGGAACAGCGCGGCATAGACGATCAGCGCCACGGCCACTTCGATCACTTCCGGTGCCGAAGAATAGATGCGCGCAATGGGCTCCAGCATCAGCAGCATGCAGGTCGCCGATACGCAGGCGTAGGCCAGCGCCGTGGCGATACTCACCCCGGCGGCGAAGCGTGCCTCGCGTGGCTGCTCGCGGCCGAGTGCCTGGCCGACGCGCACGGTGGCGGCCATGCCGATGGAGTAGGGGATCATGAACACCAGCGAGGCGAAGTTGAGGGCGATCTGGTGCCCGGCGACCACGGTAGCGCCCAGGCCGCCGATCAGCAGGGCGATGACCGCGAAGATGCTCGACTCGGCGAATACCGCGATGCCGATCGGCAGGCCGATGCCGAGCAGGCGCTTGATCAGTGTCCAGTCCGGCCAATCGAAGCGCTGAAGCGGTGAGGTCGCGGTGTAGGCCGGCGCGCGACGAATCCACCAGAGCATGCCCAGCAGCATGAACAGCATCACCATCGCCGTAGCCCAGCCACAACCGACGCTGCCCAGCGGCGGCAGGCCGAGTTTGCCGTAGATCAGCACATAGTTCAGCGGGATATTCACCAGCAGGCCGAGCAGGCCCACCACCATGGCCGGGCGGGTGCGGCCCAGGCCGTCGCTGTAGCAGCGCAGCACATGGAACAGCGCCACGCAGGGAAAGCCGAACGCCACACCATGCAGGTAGCCCATGGCCGGCTCGATCAGGTTGGGGTCCACCTTCATCAGGCGCAACACGAACTCGGCGTTCCATAGCAGCGTGCCTGCCAGGCAGCCCACCGCCAATGCCAGCCACAGGGCCTGGCGCACCAGCGGGCCGATCTCGCCATGCTGGCCGGCGCCGAAGCGCTGGGCCACCTTCGGCGTGGTGGCCAGCAGGATGCCGGTCATCAGCAGGAACACCGGTACCCAGATCGAGTTGCCGAGGGCCACGGCGGCCAGATCGCGGGCACTGAAGCGCCCGGACATCACGGTGTCGACGAAGCCGATCGAGGTATAGGCCAACTGCGCGACGATGATCGGCAGGGCAAGGGCCAGCAGCGTGCGCAGTTCGGTGCGCATCCGCTGCAGGCGGGTTTGGGCAGGCATGACAAGGTTCACTGGGCAGAGAAAACCGCACAGTCTACGCGTTGACGGATCGGTCAGGAAAGGCTAACCGCCGCGCTTGCAGGTAGAATGCCCACCGGTTTGTGGAGAGCTGCCATGCGCATAGTTGCTGACGAAAACATTCCCCTGCTCGACGAGTTCTTCGCTGGTTTCGGCGAAATTCGTCGGTTGCCCGGGCGCGCCATCGACCGCGCGGCCGTGGCCGATGCCGAGTTACTGCTGGTGCGTTCGGTCACCGTCGTCGACCGCACGCTGTTGCAGGGTAGCCCGGTGCGCTTCGTCGGCACCTGCACCATCGGCACCGATCACCTGGATCTCGGCTACTTCAGTGAGACCGGCATTGCCTGGAGCAGCGCCCCGGGTTGCAACGCCCGTGGGGTGGTCGACTACGTGCTCGGCAGCCTGCTGGTGCTTGGTGAGCGCCTGGGCGCCGACCTGGCGCAGCGCACCTATGGTGTGGTCGGCGCCGGTCAGGTCGGCGAGCGGCTGATCAAGGTGTTGCGCGCGTTAGGCTGGCGGGTGCTGGTCTGTGATCCGCCCCGACAGCGTGCCGAGGGTGGAGATTATGTCAGCCTGCAGCAGATCGTCGAGCAGTGCGATGTGGTTAGCCTGCATACCCCGCTGACGCGTGACGGCGAGTTCGCCACCTGGCATCTGCTCGACGCCGAGCTGCTGGAGCAACTGCGCCCAGGCACTTGGCTGCTCAACGCCAGCCGTGGCGCGGTGGTCGATACCGGGGCGCTATGCGCGCATCTGCAGCGCGGCGCTGATCTGCATGTGGTGCTGGACGTGTGGGAAGGCGAGCCGCTGGTCGACCTCGAGCTGGCCGCGCTGTGCCATATCGCCACGCCGCACATCGCCGGCTACAGCCTGGACGGCAAGCTGCGCGGCACCGCGCAGATCTACCAGGCATTCTGCCGGCACCAGGGTATCGAGCCGGCTATCTCGCTGGACGCCCTGACCCCGGCCCGCTGGCTGCAGCGCCTGGGCATCGCCGCGGGCAGTGATCCGGCCTGGGCATTGGCCACGGTATGCCGTGCCATCTATGACCCGCGGGGTGACGATGCGGATTTGCGACGCAGTCTGGTTGCCGATGAACAGGCGCGCAAGGCCGGGTTCGACCTGCTGCGCAAGCGTTATCCGATGCGGCGTGAGATAGAAGGGCTGGAAGTCGAGCTGCTCGGTGTGGACGAGCCGCTGGGGGCGCTGATCAGCGCGCTGGGCGCGCGCGTGACCAACGTGGAATAGCGAGGCGCGCGCAGTGTCAGCTGGCGGTATCCTGCTGGCTGGCTGCGGCGGCCTTGTCGAGCTCGCTGCATGCTTGCTGGATCATGCTTTCGGTAATCGGAATTTCCCGACCATTGGGGTCGATGAGCGCGCCATGGGCGAGCTCACAGGACGTATCGGACTGCGGTGCTTGCTGCTTGTCAGTGCTGCTCATTATGGTCTCCTCATCAGGTGGGGCGCATTGCCGAAGGCGACGACTTCATTAGTGATGGGGGCATCCCACTATGGCTTCAACCGTGCCCAGCCATACTGTCGCAAAAAATTACCGGATAAAGAAGAGACTCCGTCGAACGGTTTGGCCATGAAAGGAGGCAATGCGTGCTGAAAACGGGATTATTGCTGTTGGGCTGCCTGCTGAGCCTGCAGGTGGCAGCCATCGAGCCGGCCGAGCTGGTGAGCGGGGCACGCGAGCAGGTCGGCGTGACCCTCTCATACGATCCCGCCTACCGGCGCATCGGCTATCCCGGTGGAGACGTGCCGATGCAAACCGGGGTGTGCACCGACGTGGTCATCCGTGCCTTGCGCTTGCAGGGCCTGGACCTGCAGAAGGCAGTGCACGAGGACATGGCAGCGAATTTCTCGGCATACCCGAAACAGTGGGGGCTCAAACGCCCGGATCGCAACATCGACCACCGCCGCGTGCCCAATCTGATGACCTGGTTCAAGCGCCAGGGTATGGCGCTGGCGGTCACGCGCGAGGCCGGCGCTTATCGAGCCGGGGATATCGTCACCTGGGATCTGGGCCGCGGTCAGACCCATATCGGCATCGTTTCCGATCGCCTGTCTGCAGCGGGCGAGCCATTGATCCTGCACAACATCGGTGCCGGTACCCGTGAAGAGGCCATCCTGTTCCGCTTTCCCGTCACCGGTCATTACCGCTTCCCGCCGGGTTAGCTGCAGTAAACGACGGCTAGGCGCACAAACGACGAAGCCCCACGCCTTGCGGCGATGGGGCTTCGATTGGGGCAGGTATCAGGCGTGATGGTAGCTGATGACGCTATCCTGCTCCTTGAGCACCTTGCGCATCTCCGCCGAGATGTTGCCGGCCCTGACGGCCAGCTCCAGGCGGATGTCTTCGAGGCTCTGAGCGAAAGCGTTCGAATCGTTGATCTGCAGTTTCTGCAAGACCCGGCTGTAGGCGGTGGTGTCCGCTTCATCGATCAGAGAGAGAACGATGCTACCGTCCGGACGAGGCCGACTGAAGGTGGCACGTAGTGGGGCGAATAGCTTCTCGACAAGCTGTCGATTACCATTTTCCATTGACGAACTCCAGTTTACGTAGGAACACCTATGAGTAACTGAAAGTCATTTAGTTCGACGATGGCCGCTATTTCGCGCCGTTATAGTGATGAATGTCGCATTTGTCTCGCTATTCAGCGACTCAGCGACTGGCGCGTACGCTCGATCAGGCCTGGCAGCGTATCGGCGCTGTATTGGCCCGGGTAGAGGCGCTGGGTGTGCTGGGCAACACCGGTGTGATCCACCACGGTGAAGCTGAAGCTGCCCTTGCGTGCTGCCAGAATATGGCAAGCCAGCGGTGCGAAAGCATTGGAGAGGGTATGGATAGCGGTTTGGATTTGTTGATTGGTATTCATAATCGGGTGTTTCCTGATACTGCAGGCGCATGATCGCGCCATAAATAAAGGGCTCCGGTCGCGGGCTTATGCCAGCGGGATTGGTTATCGGAGCGAGCTGCGCGCTTTTAAGTTCCACCTTTATAAGTAGCGGAACGGGCGGGTCGTTGAAACGTTAGCGAGGCAGCCAGTGCAAGGCAAAAACAGACGAAAAGGCTGTAAATGAGCATTTCGAGTCGGTTCTTAACGCAGCAATGGCAACGCAGGTAGTTTCGACGGCTTGCCGGAGCGGGTCTGTACTTCAGAAGACTAGCAGGTCAGCGCCTGAGCGAGACGGCCAGATCAGTCAGAGGAGGGGGTCTTGGCAGCTATGCGTGCATCGATTGAATGCCGATTGCCAGGAAACCATCAAGGAGGCCATAAGGCCGGATGACTTGCAGCGTGGTACGAACGGGGCGAACTATACGTGGCTGTATGAAAATTAGCCAGCTCAGATTCGATCTTTTTATGTCCGCTGATCGGCGTCGCACTGGCTGGTCGATTTGAGCTAGCATTAGCGCTCTTTTGCTTTCCTCTGGCGACGGTTTTCAATGAGTTATCAGGTTCTTGCGCGCAAATGGCGCCCGCGGTCGTTTCGCGAGATGGTCGGCCAGACCCATGTGCTGAAAGCGCTGATCAACGCCCTCGACAGCCAGCGCCTGCACCATGCCTATCTGTTCACCGGCACCCGCGGGGTGGGCAAGACCACCATCGCGCGGATCATCGCCAAGTGCCTGAACTGTGAAACCGGTATCAGCTCCACGCCCTGCGGCACCTGTTCGGTGTGCCGGGAGATCGACGAAGGGCGTTTCGTCGATCTGATCGAAGTGGACGCCGCCAGCCGCACCAAGGTCGAAGACACCCGCGAGTTGCTCGACAACGTGCAGTACTCGCCCAGCCGGGGGCGCTTCAAGGTCTACCTGATCGACGAAGTGCACATGCTCTCCACCAGTTCCTTCAACGCCCTGTTGAAGACCCTGGAAGAGCCTCCGCCCCATGTGAAATTCCTGCTCGCCACCACCGACCCGCAAAAGCTGCCGGTCACCGTGCTGTCGCGCTGCCTGCAGTTCTCCCTGAAGAACATGCCGCCGGAGCGGGTGGTCGAGCACCTGAGTCATGTGCTGGGCGCCGAGAACATTCCCTTCGAGGACGACGCCTTGTGGCTGCTCGGCCGCGCTGCCGATGGTTCGATGCGCGACGCCATGAGCCTGACCGACCAGGCCATCGCCTTTGGCGAGGGCAAGGTGCTGGCTGCCGACGTGCGCTCCATGCTTGGCACCCTCGACCACGGCCAGGTGTACGGCGTGCTGCATGCGCTGATCGAGGGCGATGCCCGTGGCGTGATCGAAGCGGTGCGTCAGCTGGCCGAGCAGGGCCCGGACTGGAGTGGCGTGCTGGCCGAGATGCTCAACGTGCTGCACCGCGTGGCCATCGCCCAGGCACTGCCGGATGCGGTGGACAACGGCCAGGGCGACCGCGAGCGCGTGTTGGGCCTGGCCCAGGCGCTGCCGGCCGAAGACGTGCAGTTCTATTACCAGATGGGCCTGATCGGCCGTCGCGACCTGCCATTGGCGCCGGATCCGCGCAGTGGTTTCGAGATGGTGCTGCTGCGCATGCTGGCGTTCCGGCCGGCGGGCGAGGGCGATGCCCCGAAGGTGGCGCTAAAGCCACTGGGGATCAGCCAGGCCAAGGCTGATCCCCAGGTAACTCCGGTGGCCGACGCAGCGCCTGCTGCGTCGCCAGCCGTCGCCAGTGCTGCGCCTCAGGCACCCGCTGTGCCGAGCCCGCCGGTCGCGCCTAGTCAGCCGGCGCCGGCCGCTGTCGAGCCGCCCGCTGCGCAACCTGCACCTGCTGTCGTTGCACCAGCGGTGACGCCAGCCGTGGCGCAGGCGCCAACCGTCACGCCACCCTGGGAAGAGATGCCGGCCGAAACCGAGCCCGCCGCGCCCGCTCCCGCGGTCAGCGAAGCACCTGCGTCGTCCCCGGAACCGGTTGTCGCAGCGCCTGCGCCACAACCGCCGGTCGCCGTTGAGCCGCAGCCCGAACCTGTCGCCGAGCTGCCCGCTCCGGAGCTGGCCGAGGTGCCGGTGATCGATACCAGCGACCTGAATCCACCTGACAGCGATGACGAGCCGCCACCCGGCGATTACGACTACGTATCCATGGATGTCGACAACCTGGATTACGATTTCGCTGATGCGCTCGGAGGCGATCAGCCGCAGGCCGAGCCAGAACCCGAGCCGGCAGCGATGCCGGCCACCGGTCTGGCCGCCGAGTGGCTCGAGATCTTCCCCAAGCTGGGGCTGAGTGGCATGACCGGCAGCATCGCGGCCAACTGCACGCTGATCGCTGCCGAAGGCGACAAATGGCTCTTGCACCTCGATCCCGGGCACAGTGCACTGTTCAACGCGACCCAGCAGCGGCGCCTGAACGATGCCCTCAACGCCTACCATGGGCGCGAGTTGCAGCTGAGCATCGAGCTGATCAAGCCCGAGCAGGAGACACCGGCTCAGGCCGCCGCCCGCAAGCGCGCCAATCGCCAGCGTGAAGCCGAGGCGTCGATCCAGAACGATCCGCTGGTGCAGCAATTGATTTCCCAGTTCGCCGCCTCCGTGCGTGCGGGCAGTATCGAACCTGTCGATAACATCGTTAATCCCTGACTACCGAGGACAACATCATGATGAAAGGTGGCATGGCCGGCCTGATGAAGCAGGCGCAGCAGATGCAGGAAAAAATGCAGAAGATGCAGGAAGAGTTGGCCAACGCCGAGGTCACCGGCCAGTCCGGTGCCGGCCTGGTCAGCGTGGTGATGACCGGTCGCCATGACGTCAAGCGTGTCAGCCTCGACGACAGCCTGATGCAGGAAGACAAGGAAATCCTCGAAGACCTGATCGCTGCCGCCGTCAACGATGCCGTGCGCAAGATCGAAGCCAACAGCCAGGACAAGATGTCCGGCATGACGTCCGGTATGCAGCTGCCGCCCGGCTTCAAGATGCCGTTCTGATTGGCTCGTGCCGTCCAGCCGACGCACATGGCTGCGTTGCTGGCGGACTCGGAATCCTCATGTGCACCAGCACACTGCGGTTCCTCGCCCGCCAGCGCCTTGCCCTGCACGCCGTCTGATCGCCACTGTAATGCGTTGAGCCGGTAAGGCAGTTCCGTAGGATGGGTGTAACCCATCGTTGATTGATGGGGTACACCTAAGCGACCCCGACCCATCCTACGATTTGAAGCGTTCGTGGCGGCATTTCACTGTCACACCTTTCCGCTTTTCCTCTTCGAGCACTCGCGCCATGAGCTTCAGCCCCCTGATTCGCCAACTGATCGATTCGCTGCGCATCCTGCCCGGCGTCGGCCAGAAGACTGCCCAGCGCATGGCGCTGCAACTGCTCGAGCGCGACCGCAATGGTGCTCAGCGGCTGGCCCAGGCGTTGAGCCAGGCCATGGAGGGCGTGGGCTACTGCAAATCGTGCCGCAGCCTGAGCGAAAGCGAGCTTTGCCAGATTTGCGAAGATCCGCGTCGCGACGACAGCCTGCTGTGTGTGGTGGAAGGCCCGATGGATGTGTATGCCGTGGAGCACACCGGCTTTCGCGGCCGCTATTTCGTGCTCAAGGGGCACCTGTCGCCTCTCGATGGCCTGGGCCCTGAGGCCATTGGTATTCCAGAGCTGATGGGGCGCATCGAGGCGGGGCAATTCAGCGAAGTGATCCTGGCCACCAACCCGACGGTGGAGGGCGAGGCGACCGCTCACTACATCGCCCAGCTGCTGGCTGGCAAAGGCATGATCGCCTCGCGCATCGCCCATGGCATGCCGCTGGGGGGGGAGCTGGAGCTGGTCGATGGTGGCACCCTGGCCCATGCCCTGGCGGGGCGGCGGCCGATCAGTCTCTGATCCGGAGCTGATCACGTGGCATGATTAGCTCAGGCAGCAGTCAGGAATTCCTGTAATTTGCTTCTGAGAAGCATTACCATCCGTCCGTTTTCCACGCACGGTGATGGTGTGCTCCATGTCGCTCGTTTCTTCCCAACAGTCCTTGCAACAGCTGTACCTCGAGCACAGCTGCTGGTTGAACGGCTGGCTGCGCAAACGCATGGGCTGTACGGAAAACGCTGCGGACCTTGCCCAGGACACCTTCGTGCGCCTGCTCAGCAAGCACCGTGAGCTGGCGTCGCTACGCGAGCCACGCGCCTATCTGTCGACCGTTGCCCATTCATTGCTGGTCAATCACTGGCGTCGCCAGGCCATCGAGCGCGCCTACCTCGACGCCCTGGCCCTGCAACCGGAGCCCGTCGCGCCTTCACCGGAAACCACCGAGCTGATCGTCGAAACCCTGCTGGCCATCGACGCCATGTTGCTGCGCTTGCCGGCCAAGGTGCGCGAGGCGTTTCTGCTCTCGCAGCTCGATGGCCTGACCTATGCGGCCATCGCCACACGCCTGCAGGTGTCCGAGCGTATGGTCAAGAAGTACATGGCCCAGGCCATGCTGCAGTGCCTGCTGCTGGCCGAGGGCTGAGCCATGGCGCCTGAGCATGTTCACCTGCAACAGGCTGCCGAGTGGTTCGCGGTGCTTGCCGATCCGCCGGTCAGCGACCAGCAGCGCCAGGCCTGGCAGCAGTGGCTGGCGGCGCGCCCCGAGCACGCGGCGGCCTGGCAGCGGGTCGAGGCGATCAGCAGCCAATTCGCCAGGTTGCCGGCCGCTACCCATCGCCGCGCTGCGGCACAGGCCTTGCGCCATTCAGGGCGCAGCCGGCGCCAGGTACTCGGGCTGTTCGCCGTGCTGGGTGGGGCAGGGTTGCTGGCGGCCGCCGGGCAGGGCAGGCCGTTGCAGGCATGGCTGGCCAGCGAGCGCACCGGTACCGGGCAAATCCGCGATGTGCGCCTGGCTGATGGCAGCCATCTCTGGCTAGGCAGCCGCACTGCAGTGGATATCGACTACAGCGCTTCGACGCGCTTGCTGCGGCTGCTGCAGGGCGAGGTATTGATCGACACGGCAGTTGATCCGCGGCCCCTGTTGCTCGATACCCGGCACGGGCGGCTGCAGGCCCTGGGCACGCGGTTCAGCGTGCGCGAGGGCAACGACTTCAGCCAACTCAGCGTATTCGCGGGGGCGGTACGTATCGAGCCCTCACGCGGGCGCGCCGGCCAGGTTTTGCAGGCCGGCCATCAGGTGCGCTTCGGTACTGACGGCATCTCGGCCAGCGCGCCGGCGGACCCGGCGCGCCAGGCCTGGAGTCGCGGCGTGTTGCTGGCCAGTGATCGGCCCCTGGGGGATTTCATCGAGGAGCTGGCCGATTACCTGCCGGGTTACCTGGGCTGTGACCCGCGGGTGGCCGATCTGCGCCTGGTCGGTGCCTATCCGTTGGGCGACCCCGAGCGCATTCTCCAGGCCGTGGCAGGCAGTCTGCCAATTCGCGTCAATCGGCGGCTGCCGTGGTGGGTGACGATAGAACCGCTGGCAGGCTGATGCCCTGGCATAAAAAAATGTGCGATGGCGGTTCCCCTTTTGCAATCTCGCCTGGCATCCATGCATCCGGCCCGTGCGCACCCTGCGCGGGCGATGTCTCGAGGACTTCTGCATGTCGTCACCGCTCCGCTTCTCGCCCCTTGATCTGCGCCGCTCGATCCGCCTGGCCACCCTGGCCCTGGCCGCCTGCTCACCGCTTCTGGCACAGGCCCAGGCTATTGATACCGGTAGCCACCAGCAGGCGGCGCGCAGCTATCAGATTCCGGCTGGCTCGCTGTCGGACGCGCTGAGCCGTTTCGCGGCAGAGGGGGGGGTGCTGCTGTCGGTCGATGGACGATTGACCGCCGGCAAGCAGAGCCCGGGGCTGCAGGGCGAGGTGGGGGTCGACGAAGGCTTCGCACGGCTGCTGCAGGGTAGCGGCCTGCAGGCCGTTGCCGATGGCCACGGCGGCTACTCGCTGCAGGCCGCCGCGCAGGCCGGCAGCGCGTCGCTGGAGCTGGACAGCACCGATGTGCGCGCGTTCGCCCTGGGCAACGCGCTGGGCAGCATGGATGGCTACAACGCCACCCACAGCAGTGTGTCGACCAAGACCAGCAAGGCACTGGCGAAAACCGCGCAGAGCGTGTCGGTGGTCACCCGTGAGCAGATCGAGCGCCAGGGCGCGCTCAGTGCCGCCGATGCCATGCGCTACAGCCCGGGCGTGCTGACCAATCCCTATGGCAACACTCACCGCTACGACTACCTGGCGATTCGCGGCATCAACGACGGCTCGGTGGACAACATCACCATCGATGGCCTGAAGTCCATGGGTGATCCCGGCTCCTACAGCAGCCTGCAGATCGACCCGTACTTCATCGAGCGCATCGACATTCTCAAGGGCCCGTCTTCGGTGCTGTACGGCCGCAGCAACCCCGGTGGCCTGGCGGCCATCAGCACCAAACGGCCGGAGTTCACCCAGTCCGGTCGGGTGGATCTGTCCTATGGCAACAACGCCCGCAAGTCCCTGGGGTTCGATGTCACCGGGCCGCTGAACGAGAATATCGCCTACCGCGTCGTCGGCCTGGCCAAGGATGCCGATGCCCAGGCCGATCACGTCACAGAGACCCGCTATGCGCTGATGCCCAGCCTGGCGCTGAACCTCAGTGACGATACCTTCATGACCCTCTACGCCTACCTGCAGGATGATCCCAACGGCGGCTATCACGGCAGCCTGCCGGCTTCCGGCACCGTGCACAAACGTGACGGGCGGCGTATCTCGAGCGGCTTTTTCGAGGGTGACCCCGGCGTGGAGGAGTTCACCCGCACCCAGCAGATGGCCGGTTACGAGGTCGAGCACCGTTTCAACGACACCTGGAGTGCGCGGCAGAACTTCCGCTACGTGGATGCGCGGGTATCGAACAGCCAGATCTGGGCCTCCGGCTACCTGAGCGACACCAGCAACGAGCTGTATCGCGGCTATAGCGGCGGCCAGGAGCGTTTGCACGCCTGGATCGTCGACAACGTGCTGCAGGCCGACTTCGCCACCGGCGCTGCCCAGCACACCCTGGTACTGGGCCTGGACTATCAGTATTCGAAGAACAAGATCGCCGACCAGCGTGACAACTCGATCCTGCAGCCGCCGGGCTCGGTTACCCCCATCGACGTGTTCGATCCGGTCTACGGCAACAATCCCCTGACCTCCACCAATCCGGTGACCGACGCCCTGCGCCGGCAGAAGCAGACTGGCCTGTACCTGCAGGATCTGGTCGAGATCGACAACTGGAACCTGTCGTTCGGCGTGCGCCAGGACTGGTACGACGTGTCCATCGATGACGAGATCAGCGGCAAGGACGACAACCAGGGCGAGAAGCTCAGCGGCCATGTCGGCGTGCTGTATGCGTTCGACAACGGCGTGTCGCCCTACGTCAGCTACTCGACCTCCTTCAACCCGACGTCCAACTATTCCAGTGGTGCGCAGATTCTCGACCCGACCACCGGCGAGCAGTGGGAAGCCGGCCTCAAGTTCCAGCCGCCAGGCACCGACGACCTCTACACCCTGTCGTTCTTCAACCTGGAGATGGAGAACCTGTTTGCCAAGGAAAACAGCCTGGTCACCGACAGCTTCTACAAGGGCGTCGGCGGCATTCGCTCCCGTGGCGTCGAGCTCGAGGCGCGTTTCAAGCCGGTCGACAACCTGCAGGTGATCGCCAGCTACACCTACGCGGACGTTTCCTACAGCAAGTCCTACTTCGTCAACGCCGGCAGCGCCGTGGTGGACGCCAAGGGCAATACCCCGCCGCAGACGCCCGAGCGCATGGCCAGCCTATGGGCCGACTACAGCTTCAGTGACGGCGCGCTGGCCGGCCTCAGCGTCGGCGCCGGTACGCGCTATGTCGGCCAGAGCGAGGGCAGTGAGCTGAACGACTTCGACGTGCCGTCCTACACCCTGTTCGATGCATCCATTGGTTACGACCTGAGCCAGGTCGGCTTGAAGGGCACATCGCTGCGGCTTACCGCCAACAACCTCACCGACGAGTACTACGTGGCGTCCTGCTATTCGGCGGTTGCCTGCTATCTCGGCGAGGAGCGGACGGTGACGGCGACGCTGACTCAGCGTTTCTGAGAAGCGGATTTGTCGTTGCGTTCGGTTTCGTCGATGTGGGCTGCAAGGTGCGGGAGCGGCCTTTTCATTATCCTGTGGGAACGGGCGGGGACGCCCAGTCCATGCCCGTGATTTTTCGCGGGCATGGCCCGCTCCCACAATGGATCAGTGGTGTCTGCTTTTGCCTTTCAGCAGCCCATTTACGCTCAGCCCGCGTTGCGCAGGCGATGCATGTCGCGCAGCGGCGGGGCGCCGAACAGGCGGCTGTACTCGCGGCTGAACTGCGAGGGGCTTTCGTAGCCGACGCGGAAACTCGCCGAGGCCGCTTCCAGGCCCTCGCTGAACATCAGCCGACGCGCTTCCTGCAGGCGCAGCTGCTTCTGATACTGCAGCGGGCTCAGGGCGGTAACCGCCTTGAAACGGTGATGCAGGGTCGAGGCGCTGAGGTTGACCTCGCGGGCCAGTTCCTCGATGCGCAGGGGCTTGTCGTAATGCCGGTTGATCCATTCGATGGCGCGGGCGATACGGTGGCTCTGGCTGTCGGCCATGACGATCTCGCGCAGGCGCTGGCCCTGGGGGCTGCGCAGCAGGCGATAGAAGATCTCGCGCAGCGCGAGCGGCGCCAGCATGGCGGCATCGCGCGGGGTATCGAGCAGGCGCAGCAGGCGAATCACCGCATCGAGCATGGAGGCGTCCAGGCGGTCGACGAACAGCGCGCGCTTGGCACCGGGCGCCGGCAGGCCGATCGGGCCGGCGGCGGAGAGCAGTTCGCTGATCAGCGCAGGGTCGATGTCCAGGCGCACGCTCAGGTACGGCTGCTCCGGTGTCGCCTCGATCACCTGGCCGGTTACCGGCAGGGTCACCGAGGCCACCAGGTAGTTGAGCGAATCGTAGTAATACTGCTCGGCGCCGAGGCGAACTTCCTTGCGGCCCTGGGCGATGATGCACAGGCAGGGCCGATAGAGCGTCGGCATGGGCAGGCTGGGCGCCGTGGTGTAGGCCAGCCCGAGACCGTCAATCAGGGTCTCGTGCATGCCCTCGCTCGGGGTTTTGTGCTGGATAAGCTGGGCCAGTTCACGCTGGCGTGGGGCCAGATCGTCGGGCTGTTCGACTTGCATTAGGTGTTCACTCGCGAAGTTGCGCGGATTTGCGCGAAGCCTATCCGGGAATTGCCCAAACGTCCTGCGCGGCAATGGATGTTCGCAGTATTGGGCAAGCTTGAAATAGTAATAGGCAATTCGCTCTTGAGGATGGCCGGCATGGCAAGGGCGATTTAAGGATTCGGAGCCTGATCTGCACGATCAGGCAAGAATGTTCCAGTATCCGGCTAACGCGAAAAGGCAGCCGGCTCCTACTCTGGATCCATCGCGGCGCAGTGAGCCGCACTGACCAGAGGACCGAACCATGAACACCATCCAGGAAAAAGTCGTCCTGATCACCGGCGCCAGCAGTGGCATTGGTGAAGGCTGTGCACGCTTGCTGGCCGAGCGCGGCGCGCGGGTCGTACTCGGCGCCCGTCGGGTCGAGCGTCTCGAACAACTGGTGGCGGATATTCGCGCTGCCGGAGGCCAGGCCATCGCCCGTCGTCTGGACGTGACCGACGCCGCCGATGTGCAGGCCTTCGCGGACGCTGCAATGGCCGAGTATGGGCGCATCGACGTGCTGCTCAACAATGCCGGCGTGATGCCGCTGTCGATGCTCGAGGCACTCAAGCTGGACGAGTGGAACCGCATGATCGACGTCAACATTCGCGGCGTGCTGCACGGCATCGCCGCCGCGTTGCCGGTCATGCAGAAGCAGCGCAGCGGGCAGATCATCAACGTGGCCTCGATCGGCGCCTACCGGGTGTCGCCGACCGCCGCGGTGTACTGCGCCACCAAGTATGCGGTGCGGGCGATCAGCGACGGTCTGCGCCAGGAAGTCGGTGGCGACATCCGCGTCACCCTGGTATCGCCCGGCGTGGTGGAGTCCGAATTGGCCGAAAGCATTTCCGATGAGGGTGCCCGTGATGCCATGCGCGAATTCCGCAAGGTGGCCATCAGCCCCTCGGCCATCGCCCGTGCCGTGGCCTATGCCATCGAGCAACCGGCGGATGTCGACGTCAGCGAACTGGTAGTACGCCCCACGGCGAGTATTCACTGACCGTTCAGCGATGCCACGGCGGCAGTGCCGTGGCATCGCCATTAGATCTCGGGAGAGAACCATGACCCTGCATACCCACATCACCGTGCTCGAAGCCGCTCCAGGTCGTTGTGAGGAGCTGGGTGGCTACCTGCGTGACCTGTTGGAGCCGACACGGCGCCTGGAAGGGTGCCTGGCGGTCGAGCTGCAGCAGGATCGCCGGCGCTGGCAATTGCACAGCCGTTGGCGCAGCAGCGCCGATCTGGAGCGCTATTTCGCCCAGCCGTTGCTGCAGGAAGTGTTGAATAGTGCCTGGCGTAGCGGGGCGATCCAGCAACTGCAGAGCCGCGCCGCCTGAGCGCACAAACGAGAACGCCCCGGCACTGGCCGGGGCGTTTTCATTGTTGCGGTAGACGCTTACTCGACCAGGGTCAGGGTCACGTCGATGTTGCCCTGGGTGGCGTTGGAGTAGGGGCAGACGATGTGCGCCTTGTCGATCAGTGCCTTGGCTTCTTCACGATCCAGGCCTGGCAGGGTGATCTTCAATTCCACCTCGATGGCGAAACCGGTGGGCACCGCACCGATGCCGACGATGCCCTCGATCCAGCTGTCCGGCGATACCTTGTGCTTGTCGCGGGCGGCCACGAACTTGATCGCACCCAGGAAGCAGGCGGAGTAGCCGGCGGCGAACAGTTGCTCGGGGTTGGTACCCTGGCCGCCAGCGCCGCCGAGCTCCTTGGGCGTGGTCAGCGCGACATCCAGCACGCCGTCCGAGGAAATGGCACGGCCTTCACGGCCACCAGTGGCTTCAGCGTAGGCGCGGTAGGCAACGGTTTCGATAGACATGGTGAAATCCTCGTATTTGGTTTGCGTAGTGTTTGTTAGTGCGCAATTTAAATGCTCGAGGTGAACTCTAGTCGTGATTTATTTAGTGCGCAAGGTATTTTTTGAAGGATGGCGCATGCGGTCGATTCCAGCATCTTTTAGGGTCTGTTCCCGTTTCACGCACGGCCCTCCGGGTTGCGCGGGAAATGGCCTCCGCTGTCGTTGCAGGACTTGGCAAGGGAACAACCATTCCCTGCGTCCTGCGCCTAACCGGAGGCGATTTCTCGCTGCAACGCGGCTCGCGCTGAAACGGGAACAGACCCTAGGTAATTCTCAGTGTAGACCCGGGTGCCTCACTGTCGACTGCGGGCAGGTACTCAGAGGCTGTCCTGCAACTGCTTGCGCAGGGCAGTGAGCTCCGCCGTGAGGCTGGCCAGGCGTTTGGCCGTCTGTGCACTGGCATCGAGAATGCAGCCGGGGATCTGCCTGGCTTCGGCGTGCAGGGCACGGCCCTTGTCGGTGAGGTACAGGTGCACCACGCGCTCGTCGCTGCTGCTGCGCTTGCGATCGATCAGACCTTCGGCTTCCAGGCGTTTGAGCAGCGGTGTCAGCGAGCCCGGGTCAGTGAGCAGGCGCGCGCTGATTTCGCTGACGGTGATGCCGTCGCCCTCCCATAACACCAGCATCGCCAGGTACTGCGGATAGGTCAGGCCAAGTTTTTTGAGCAACGGCTTGTAGACCTTGGTCATCATCAGCGAGGTCGAATGCAGGGCGAAGCACACCTGGTTGTCGAGCAACAGATCGGCGCAGGTGTCGTCGGTGGTCATGGAGGCTCCGGGATGAGGGCAGGGCAAGGGCGCAATTTAGCGCGCCGCCCGTGGCGATGCCAGCCAAAGCGGCAGGCCTGGGCGTCGGCAGCCGACCTGAGGCCATCTGTCGCGTCGGCAATGATCGGGTAGTGCTGCCTATTTGGCATACACTGCAGCGCCGCTGTCACACCGCGCGGCTGATCCTGGAGTGAACACATGAAGAGCCTGATGGCAGGTTTTGCGGCGCTGTTGCTACTGGCCGGTTGCACCACACCCGGCAAGCCGCCGGCATTGCAGGTGCCGGTGACCGGCAAGATCAACCCTACTCGGGTGCAGGTGGCCCCCAGCGACGTCGATATCCAGGCGGCCAAGGCCAGCCTGTTCACGGCTATCGATGCCGAGGGCGTCGAGTTCGATTCGCTGTTTGGCACCGCTGCCAATACGGCCGGTGATGACCTGGCGGTTTGCGGCTTTGCCAGGCGCGACGAGCAGGAGGAAGCGCTGTATTTCGCCTATTACAACGGCGAGCTGCTGCTCTGGGATGAAGCCGCGCCCCACGGCACCAGTACCGAGAACCAGTTTCTGGCGATAATCTGCTCCTACCGCTGAGCCGCCGCCCTCAGTCCAGCAGGCGCCGCGGCGGCGGCAGGCGCTTGAGCGTGGCGGCCTTGCCGCGCGCTGCCATGCGCCTTTTGGCCGGACAGATACCGGTCACGCCGCGAAAGATACCCAGCGCACCGGCGGCGATATCGGTCAGGCCGAATACGCCGCCAATGGCCAGCCCCTTGCGAATCAGCAGTGCGCCTCCGGCGATGGAAATCACCCGTTCCATGGGGGCCAGATTGATGGCGCTATCGTTGCTGTCATGTGCAGGCATGGGAGCTCCAATCAAGAGGCTTTCTTCAGGGCGCTGAGCAGCTGCGCCTTGCGCATCGTCGAGCGGCCGCTGATCTGGCGGGCACGGGCGAGCTGTAGCAATTCCTGTTTGCTCTGTTCGTCCAGCGGGCGGTTGGGATGCACCTCGCCGCGCCGGCTGGCCGCTGCCTGGCGCGCAGAATCCTGACGGGCGCTGCTTTTCTGTTTGGCGCTGGTCTGGCGCCCCGAACCGCCGGCACGCTCGCCGCCACCGGATTGCTTGTTGACGGTCGCCCAGGCCCGTGCGCGGGCTTCGTCTTCCGGAATGCCGCGCTCTTCATAGCTGGATTCGATTGCCGCTGCCTTGCGCTTCTGGGCGGCGGTGTACTTGTCTTTGCTTCCACGTGGCATGTCGGTCTCCCGGTCAGCGATACCGCGTTGTCGATAGTCATGGGGCAGGTTGGCGGGGCACTGAGTTCAGAGGGTTGGATGAGTGGTCGTCGGCAATTCGGCAGACGCATTGAACTCTGTCGCAGCTGCCGGACTCATTGCTAAGTGCTTTTGAGGCAGGGCGCGCCGAGCTCTGGCATGCGCCCGCCAGACGCTGAACCTTATTCGAGGAGATCATTGATGAAACGCGATTGGGAACTGATCCGTGAACTGCTGCTGCAGATCGAAGCACTGGAAACCGGACATCATTTCTACCCGCAGCAGGTCGGCCAGCACACGGCCGAATCGGTCAGCTACCATATTCATCTGATGTGCCAGGCTAATCTGATCGAATGCTCCCAGCACCATCCTTGGAATGGTGCACCGGTATCCATCGCCAACGGCCTGACCCTGACGGGTCACGACCTGCTCGATGGCATTCGCGAGGAGTCGCTGTGGGAAGCCAAGAAGGCCTATCTGCAGGCCCGTGCTGGCGGCATCACCTATGAAGGGCTGAAGAACGCACCGACCGCGGATTCCATGTTGTTTGCCAGCCGCGGTACCGAAGAGGGTCATAACGGCCACGTCTACAACTGATTCAGGGAGCGAACTCCGCAATGGCCGAGGAAACAGTGAAAGCAACAGACAACGTCGATACTTTCAAACAACTGATCCTGGCCAAGCTCAGGTATTCGGTGGGCAAGGATCCAGGCAACGCCTTCGCTCACGACTGGTTCGAGGCGGTCGCCCTGGCAGCTCGCGATCACCTGATCGACCACTGGGAAGATGCCTCCCTGCAGGTCGACCGCCAGGAGCAGAAACGCGTCTATTACCTCTCGCTGGAATTTCTGATCGGCCGCCTGCTGGTCGACAACCTCAGCAACCTCGGCTTGCTGGATACCGCCCGCGAAGCGCTGGCCCAGCTGGACGTGGATTTCGAGCAGATTCGCAACCTCGAGCCGGATGCCGCCCTCGGCAACGGTGGCCTGGGCCGCCTGGCTGCCTGCTTCATGGAAAGCATGGCGACCCTCAACATCGCCGCCCACGGTTACGGCATTCGCTACGAGCA
Organism: Pseudomonas sp. URMO17WK12:I2; assembly: GCF_003253735.1. Classification (GTDB taxonomy): domain Bacteria; phylum Pseudomonadota; class Gammaproteobacteria; order Pseudomonadales; family Pseudomonadaceae; genus Aquipseudomonas. The sequence goes on from NZ_QKYW01000012.1 coordinate 27,245, forward strand.
CGGCCTGTTCCGTCAGGTGGTGGTCGATGGCTGGCAGCAGGAGCACACCGAGACCTGGCTGGATTTCGGCAACCCCTGGGAGTTCGAGCGCCCGGAAGTCGCCTATAGCGTCGGCTTTGGTGGCAGCGTGGTGAACCTGGCCGACTCTGGCGAGGTATCGCGCCACGAGTGGCAGCCCAATGAGCAGGTGCGCGCCATCGCCTACGACACCCCGGTGGTCGGCTGGCGTCACTCCAGCGTCAACACCCTGCGCCTGTGGCGGGCCCGCGCCGAGGAAGACCTGCAGCTGGAACGCTTCAATGCCGGCGATCACTTCGGCGCAGTAGCCGATGTGGTCAGGGCGGAAAGTATTTCCCGAGTGCTCTACCCGGCGGACAGCACCGAAGCCGGTCAGGAGCTGCGCCTGCGCCAGGAGTTCTTCTTCGTCTCGGCGTCGCTGCAGGATCTGATCGCCCGGCACCTGGAGCTGAATCTCGACATTCACTCGCTGCCCGATCGCGTCGCCATCCAGCTCAACGACACCCACCCGGCGATCGCCGTGGCCGAGCTGATGCGCCTGCTGGTCGACGTGTACCGCCTGGAGTGGTTCGAGGCCTGGAAACTGACCACCGCAACGCTGTCCTACACCAACCACACCCTGCTGCCCGAGGCGCTCGAGTCCTGGCCGGTGTCGTTGATGGAACGTCTGCTGCCGCGGCACATGCAGATCATCTACCTGATCAATGCCTACCACATCGATTCGCTGCGCGCGAAGGAGATCCACGACTTCGACCTGCTGCGCTCGGTGTCGCTGATCGACGAAGACCACGGCCGCCGGGTGCGCATGGGCAACCTGGCATTCCTCGGCTCGCACAGCATCAACGGCGTGTCGGCGCTGCACACCAACCTGATGCGCAAGAGCGTGTTCAGCGACTTCCATCGCCTGTACCCGGAGCGCATCAACAACAAGACCAACGGCGTGACCTTCCGCCGCTGGCTGTACCAGGCGAACCCGCAACTGACCGAGCTGTTGGTCGGCTCCCTGGGCGAGGGTGTGCTCGACGCGCCGGAGACCACCCTGCGCTCGCTGGAGCCGTTCGCCGCCAAGTCCTCGTTCCGCAAGCAGTTCGCTGCCCAGCGCCAGCACGCCAAGCGTGCCCTGGCCGAGCTGGTGCGCGAACGCATGGGCATCAGCCTTGACACCCAGGCGATCTTCGACGTGCAGGTCAAGCGCATCCACGAATACAAGCGCCAGCTGCTCAACCTGCTGCACACCGTGGCGCTGTACCAGGCGATGCGCAACGACCCGGCCACCGACTGGGCGCCGCGGGTGAAGATCTTCGCCGGCAAGGCTGCGGCCAGCTATCACCAGGCCAAGCTGATCATCAAGCTGGCCAACGACATCAGCCGCACCGTCAACGCCGACCCGACCCTGCGCGGGCTGCTCAAGGTGGTGTTCATCCCCAACTACAACGTCAGCCTGGCCGAGGTGATCATTCCGGCTGCGGATCTTTCCGAACAGATTTCCACGGCAGGGCTGGAGGCGTCCGGCACCAGCAACATGAAGTTCGCCCTCAACGGGGCGTTGACCATCGGCACGCTCGACGGCGCCAACGTGGAGATGTCCGAGCAGATCGGTCGCGAGAACATGTTCATCTTCGGCATGACCGCCCAGCAGGTAGCCGCGCGCTCGCGGCGTGACCTGAACATGAGCGCCGAGGTGGCGGCCTCCGAGCGGCTGGCGGGGGCCCTGGAGGCGATCCGTTCCGGGGTGTTCTCGCCGGACGATCCGGGCCGCTACACCGGGCTGATCGATGGCCTGCTGGCCCATGACCGCTTCCTGGTCTGCGCGGATTTCCAGGCCTACTGGGATGCGCAGCGCAAGGTCGACATGCTCTGGCGCACGCCGGATCGCTGGTGGCAGGCGGCGGTACTCAATACCGCGCGCACCGGCTGGTTCTCCTCGGACCGCACCATCCGCGAGTACGCCAAGGAGATCTGGAACGTGGGCGGCCTCGACGGCTGACCGCTGCGCAACAACGAGAAGCCCGGCATGCCTCGCACATGCCGGGCTTTTTCATGCTCAGGCCAGGCGTAAATGCCGTCCGTCCTGTTGCCGGGCACCGCTTCGCTAAATAACTCGAACGTCCCCCTGCTTGCAGCCTCACATTCCTGAGGCGTCCACACGTCCGAGCCGCGCCTGCCTGAGCGCGGCGGACGCTGTTGCCCCCGATCAGTCGATCTGGCGGGCGATACCACTGCGAGGAGATGACTGATGGAATCCAGAGACAAGAGCCTTACCAGCGAGTTGGCGGGAACCGACACCGTTGACCGCGGCAACAGCAACAAGAAGCTCGAACAACTCGAACGCTTTCGTGAAGACGCCACCGGCCAGGCGCTGACCACCGACCACGGCACCCGTATCGCCGACAACCAGAACAGCCTGCGTGCGGGCGAGCGCGGCCCGTCGCTGCTCGAAGACTTCCTGCTGCGCGAGAAGCTCACCCACTTCGACCACGAGCGTATTCCAGAGCGCGTGGTGCACGCCCGCGGCGCGGCGGCCCATGGCTACTTCCAGGTCTATGAGGACCTCAGCGAGCTGACCAAGGCGGATTTTCTCACCGACCCGAGCAAGAAGACCCCGGTGTTCGTGCGCTTCTCCACCGTGCAGGGCCCGCGCGGCTCGGCCGATACGGTGCGGGATGTGCGTGGCTTCGCCACCAAGTTCTATACCGACGAAGGCAACTTCGATCTGATCGGCAACAACATGCCGGTGTTCTTCATCCAGGACGCCATCAAGTTCCCGGACTTCGTGCACGCCGTGAAGCCAGAGCCGCACAACGAGATTCCCACCGGCGCCTCGGCCCACGACACCTTCTGGGATTTCGTGTCGCTGACCCCGGAGTCGGCCCACATGGTGCTCTGGACCATGTCCGACCGCGCCATTCCCGTGGGCTTTCGCGGCATGCAGGGCTTTGGCGTGCATACCTATCGACTGGTCAATGCCGAGGGCCGTGCGCACTTCGTCAAGTTCCACTGGCGGCCGGTGGCCGGCGTGTTCTCACTGGTCTGGGACGAGGCGCAGAAACTGGCCGGCAAGGATCCGGACTTCCATCGCCGCACCCTGTGGGACGATATCGAGAACGGTGACCCGCTGGAGTGGGAACTGGGCCTGCAGGTGATTCCCGAGGAAGACGAGCACAAGTTCGACTTCGACCTGCTCGACGCCACCAAACTGGTGCCCGAGGAGCAGGTGCCGGTGCGCGTGGTCGGCAAGCTGGTGCTCGACCGCAACCCGGATAACTTCTTCGCCGAAACCGAGCAGGTGGCCTTCCAGATGGCCAACATCGTGCCCGGTATCGACTTCACCAATGATCCGCTGCTGCAGGGCCGGCTGTTTTCCTACACCGACACCCAGCTGCTGCGTCTCGGCGGCCCGAACTTCAACGAGATCCCGATCAACCGCCCGGTCTGCCCGTTCCACAACAACAACCGCGACTCCTTCCACCGCCAGACCATCAACAAGGGCCGTGCTTCCTACGAGCCGAATTCCATCGATGGCGGCTGGCCGAAGGAAACCCCGGAAGCGCCGAAGGGCGGCGGCTATGTCAGCTACCCCGAGCAAGTGTCCGGGCCGAAGATCCGCAAACGCGCCGAGTCTTTCGGTGATCACTTCTCCCAGGCCCGGCTGTTTTTCAACAGCATGAGCGCGGCCGAGAAAGCGCATATCGTCGCGGCTTACAGCTTCGAGCTGGGCAAGGTCGAGCGCATGCATATCCGCGAGCGCCAGGTGCACGAGATTCTCGCCAACATCGACATGGATCTGGCCAAGCAGGTGGCGGCCAATATCGGTGTCGAGGCGCCGAGCGGGCCGACCGTGCAGGTGCCGGAGATCTCGCTGAAAGAATCGCCAGCGCTGAGCCAGATGAACCTGCTGCCGGGCAACATCAAGTCGCGCAAGGTGGCGATCCTGATCGGCAATGGCGTCAAGCAGGCGGATATCGACGCGCTTACCGCAGAACTCGACAAGCAGGGCGCGCAATTCAAACTGTTGGCGCCAAGCGCCGCGCCAGTGAAGAGCGATGCTGGCAAGGAGCTGGTTCCCAACGACTCGATGCAGGGCCTGCCGTCGGTGGCCTTCGATGCGGTATGGGTGCCGGGCGGCGCAAGCTTCGCCAAGGCCCTGGAGGGCGATGGCGTGGCGCTGCATTACCTGCTCGAGGCCTACAAGCACCTCAAGGCCGTCGCCCTGTGCGGCGAGTCGGCTGATCTGCTGGGCCTGCTGCGTCTCAACGAAGATGAGGGCTTGCTGACTGGCAAAGCGGGCAGTGCACTGGTGCAGCCGTTCACGGCGGCCATCGCCAAGCACCGTGTGTGGGCACGCGAGCCACTGACCAAGGCGATTCCGGCCTGATGTGAAAAAGCCCCTGCGCCGCAAGGTGCAGGGGCTTTCAGCTGGGTATTAGAACCTTTTCATAATCGTCCGGCCCGATTTCAGCGCTTTGCCTGCAAAGTGGCGGGAGTGGACGTTCGCGTAAATTGTAGGAGGGGCTTTAGCCCCGAGCTCTTTGCACCCTCATAAAGCTCGGGGCTAAAGCCCCTCCTACGCTATTCTCACCGGCTGCTTTTGCCTTATAGCAGCCTCTTCAACGTTGCCTGGAATATCGTGACCAGATTCTTAGCTGGTCAGCACATGCGCATGCTGCTGACAGGTGCGCTGGGCGCGAGCGCGCATTTTGGCGCGCCGTGGCGCGTGCTGACGGCGCCAGGCTGGATCGTTGGGCGAGGCGGGCAGTGCGGGGAATTCCTCGGCCAGCTGGGCCTCGAGCTGATAGCGGTTGAGCAGGCGCAACATACCCCACAACATAGCCGCCGATACCAGCAGCCAACCGGAAATCATCAACAGAATGTAGCTTTCAGGACTCATGGTGCCTCCTCGGCCTGTGGGCGAGGGTCGACGTGCAAACGCTGTTTGACGCTCGTGCCCTGCAGGCATTGGTCTATCACGCTGCAGGCGTAATGTTGCAGCGTGATGATTGCTATAGGCTCAGTACCGCCATGGCGGGGTGCATCGACCAGCGTCCAGGCCAGTGGCGACTTGTGCAGGCTGTGCTGCAGGTGTTCGAGCTTCTCGGCGGGCAACCCGTCGTCGTGATCCAGCCAGCTGTGTTCGCCGATCAGTAGCAGACGCTCCACGCCCGCCGTGGGCAAGCCCTCGAGCAGCGCGATGATGGCATCGTAGGTCCGCTCGAATCCCTCCACCCGCAGCTGACGGCTGTTTAGCACGACGATGACTGCATCCATGCCGGCGACGCTGCGTGCCACGCTGTCGGCCTGGAACGGCGTGCCGCTCTTGGCTGCCAGGCCTGGACGTGCGGCGATATCGGTCGGGTCATCGACAATCACCACGACCTGCAGGCCTCGCTCCAGCAGCACGTCCTGCAGGGCGTCGGTGACACGATCCGGCGCACCGTAGAGGGCAATTTTGTCGATGGCTCGTAGGTCGCTCATGATCTGGCTCAGGTCTGTCGCTGTTGGCCGGGTTCCTGCTCGCTCGAATCGCCCAGAGGTTTGACCTCGATATCGGTGATCTCGCTGGGCAGCTCACTGCTGTGCAGTGATTCGATGTGATAGCGGGCCTGCTCGGGCGTCAGCACCGAGGCCCCCGCCTGCACTTCGGTGGATTTCTTCTGCTTGCCAAGCCGGTAGCTGACGAGAAAGTAGTGATTTCTGGACATCCCAACCCAACCTCTTTTCGTCTGGCGCATGTAGCGCGTGGCGGCATGTTCGCCTGTCATCACAACTGACTGGGCGGCGTTGGCCGACGTTCAGGTTTTTCGCCCAGCGGTATGCCGTTAAAAAAGCCAAACCTCTGCCTGTCGGTGGGGTCGATTGCAGCAGCGTGGCGGGCGCTGCGCTGATTTCCTGATCGAGCAGGCTGGAGCAACCGACTTGAGTTTCTGGGACGCGGTATTGGCCACTTTGGCCAACGAATTTTCCGATCTGAGCAGCCCCGAGCAATTCACCCAGGTCACCTTGCGCCTGCTGTTGGCGGCACTGCTGGGCGGCCTGCTGGGGCTCGAGCGCGAAACCAGTGGCAAGGCCGCCGGTGTGCGCACCCATATGCTGGTGGCCATCGGCTCGGCGATGTTCGTGCTGGTGCCGGCGCAGATGGGAGCCGAGCACGACGCCATGAGCCGGGTCATCCAGGGCCTGGTGGCCGGTATCGGCTTCCTCTGCGCGGGCACCATCATCAAGGGTGACTCGATGACCGAGGTGAAAGGTCTGACCACCGCCGCGGGCATCTGGCTGACCGCCGCCATCGGCATCACCATCGGCATGGGCCGCGAGGCAACCGCGGTGTTGGCCACGCTGATGGCACTGTTCATTTTCAACACCGTGCCGCACCTGATTGCCTGGCTGGAAAAGCGCGCGCGTTGAATACTGGAACGTCTTGGCGCCGGCCACGCTCCTATAGGGTATCGGGTGAATCAAGGGAGCCTGGGATGTTCCGAGACTTCAAGGGATGCATTGCCTGGACGGACGCCATGAAGGATGGCCAGCATTACGTTGGCCTGATCGAGTACCAGCCAAAATGCGCTGGCGCCGCCGTGCAGTTGCTCTGGGTGCCTGCCTTCGGTTCGGTTTGCGAGAGCGAGGCGGAAACCGCTGCCGACAACCTGCTTCGGCAGATTCGTGACATCACCATCGACGGCGATGTGATCTACCGCGATGGCGTCACCCTGTAGGTCGTCCCTCTCTTGAGCCTGATCCCACGCCGCCCCGGCCCTCCAGCGGATCACTGAAACTTTTGTTTTCACCGGCCAGTCACCCGTACAGATGCTTATCACGGGAGACGGCGGTATGGCGCGTGCAATCTGGAAAGGGGCGATCAGTTTCGGGCTGGTCCATATTCCCGTATCACTGGTCTCGGCGACCGAGTCCAAGGGCATCGACTTCGACTGGCTCGACTCGCGCAGCATGGAGCCTGTGGGCTACAAGCGCGTCAACAAGGCCACCGGCAAGGAAGTCGACAAGGAGCACATCGCCAAGGGCGTGCAGGTGGAGAAGGGCCGCTACGTGATCATCAGCGAGGACGAGATTCGCGCCGCCCACCCCGAGTCGACCCAGACCATCGATATCTTCGGCTTTCTCGATGCCAAGGACATTCCCCTGCAGAACATCGAGCGGCCCTACTACCTGGCGCCGGACAAGCGCGGCGAAAAGGTCTACGCACTGCTGCAGCAGACCCTCAAGGATTCCGGCAAGGTAGCGCTCGCCAATGTGGTGTTGCACGTCAAGCAGCACCTGGCGGCGCTGATGGTCGACGGTGACGCGCTGATTCTGGTAATGCTGCGCTGGCCCGATGAGGTGCGCGGCCTCGATACCCTGGAACTCAGCACGGCGGTCACCGGTGCCAAGCTCAGCAAGGGCGAGCGCGACATGGCCAAGCGCCTGGTGCGCGACATGACTATCGAGTGGTCGCCCGACGAATACCAGGACACCTTCCGCGACGAGATCATGAAGCTGGTCGAGAAGAAGGCCAAGGCCGGCAAGATCGAAGACGTGGAAGGCGGCGAGCGCAAGCCGGCCAGCAAGAGCGCCGACGTCATCGACCTTACCGATCTGCTCAAGCGCAGCCTGGAAGGCAATTCCAGCAAGCCTGCGCGCAAACGCTCATCCAAGTGAGGTGAGCGGCCATGGCCAAGGTAACCAGCGATTACAACCGCAAGCGCAATTTCGACTCCACCAGCGAACCCCGGGAATCCGGCCGGCGCAGCCGCGCCAAGGGCGGAGCGCTGAGTTTCGTGGTGCAGAAGCATGATGCACGGCACCTGCATTACGATTTTCGCCTGGAGCTGCAGGGCACCCTGAAAAGCTGGGCCGTGCCCAAGGGTCCCAGCCTCGACCCCAAGCAGAAGCGTCTGGCCGTGCATGTTGAGGATCACCCGCTGGCCTACGCCAGCTTCGAGGGCAGCATCGCCGAGGGCAATTACGGGGCGGGTGATGTGATCGTCTGGGATCATGGCATCTGGCAGCCCGAGGGCGATCCCGTCGCGGCGTACGAGGCCGGCAAGCTCAAGTTCACCCTGGTCGGCGAGAAGCTCAGCGGCGCCTGGACGCTGGTACGCACGCGTTTGAAAGGCAGTGGCGACAAGCAGCAATGGCTGCTGATCAAGGAGCAGGACGACGTGGCCAGGCCGGCCGACGAGTACGACATCGTCAGCGAACTGCCAGCCAGCGTGATCAGCGGCGGACTGGTCGGCGGCATGGCCAAGCCGGCGGCCAATCAGGCCGGCAAGACCAAGACGCGCAGCAAGGCTCCGGCAAAGGCGGTCGAGACCAAGACCAAGGCAGGCAAATCCGCCCAATCGACCATGCCGGACACCCTATCGCCGCAGCTGGCCACCCTGGTCGAGTCGCCCCCGGCCGGTGACTGGCTCTACGAGATCAAGTACGACGGCTACCGCATCATGGCGCGTGTCAAAGATGGCGAGGTGACCCTGTTCAGCCGCAACGGCCACGACTGGACGGCGCGCCTGGCGCCCCAGGCCAAGGCCCTGGCCAAGCTGGGGCTCGGCGACAGCTGGCTGGATGGCGAGGCGGTGGTGCTCGACGAGCAGGGCATGCCGGATTTTCAAGCGCTGCAGAACGCCTTCGATGACGCGCGCAGTGGCGACATCCTGTACTTCCTGTTCGACGCACCCTGGCTCGATGGTGTCGATCAGCGGGAATTGCCCGTCGAGCAGCGCCGCCAGGCGCTGCAACAGAAACTGCCGAAACGCAAAGGCCCGCTGCGTTTTTCCGAAGCCTTCGAGGTCGATCACCAGAGCGTCTTGGGCAGCGCCTGCGCATTGGGTTTGGAAGGGGTGATCGGCAAGCGAGCCGGCAGCCCCTATCGCTCTTCGCGCAGCGCCGACTGGATCAAGCTCAAATGCCGGCAGCGCCAGGAGTTCGTGGTGGTCGGCTTCAGCAAACCCCAGGGCAGCCGCTCTGGGTTCGGTGCGCTGCTGCTGGCGGTCAACGAGGCCAAGGGCTTGCGCTACGCCGGGCGGGTCGGGACCGGCTTCAACGAGGCGCTGCTTGGCAACCTGCACAAACGCATGAAGGCATTGGCGCGAGACGACGCGCCGCTGCACAAGCAACCCAGCGCGGCGCAGCGACGTGGCGTGCAGTGGATCGAGCCGCAACTGGTGGTCGAGGTCGCGTTCGCCGGTTGGACCGGGGAGGGTCTGGTACGCCAGGGTGCTTTCGTTGGGGAGCGCACTGACAAACCGGCCGAGCAGATCGTCGAGGAACGGCCGGCGCCAGCCAAGGCAGTGGAAGAGGGCGCAACGGGCAGGCAGGCCGCTGGCAAAGGCGGCACGCGAAAGGGTCGCGAGCAGATTGGCGAGGTATCGGTCAGCCATCCCGAACGGGTCATCGACGAGCAGAGTGGCACCACCAAGGCGCAGCTCGCGCGTTTCTACGCCGAGATCGCCGACTGGCTGCTACCCGAGGTGCGTAACCGCCCGGTTTCGCTGCTGCGCGCACCAGGCGGTGTCGGCGGTGAACAGTTCTTCCAGAAACATGCCGAGCGCCTGGACATACCCAACATCCGTCACCTGGACGCCGAACTCGATCCCGGCCATGACCGGCTGATGACCATCGACAGCGTGCCGGCCCTGGTGGGAGCTGTGCAGATGGGCACCATCGAGCTGCACACCTGGAACGCCGCCTACGCGAGCATCGAGCGGCCGGACCGGCTGATCCTCGACCTCGACCCGGACCCGGCGCTGCCCTGGCGCGCCGTGCTGGAGGCCACGCGCCTGAGCCTGTCGGTACTCGACGAGCTGGGCCTGGAAACCTTCGTGAAAACCAGCGGCGGCGCCGGCATGCACCTGGTGGTGCCGCTGGCGCGGCATGTCGGCTGGGACACCCTCAAGGCCTTTGGCAAGGCGATCTCGCAATTCATGGCCAGCGAGCTGCCGGATCGCTTCAGTGCCCGTATGGGGCCGAAAAATCGCATCGGCAAGGTCTACCTGGATTACCTGCGCAATGGCCGTGGTGCCAGCACCGTGGCGGCCTATTCGGTACGCGCACGGCCTGGCTTGCCGGTGTCGGTGCCGATCAGCCGCGAGGAGTTGGGGCAATTGCGCGACTCCAGGCACTGGCATATCGGCAACCTGCAGCAGCGCCTGGACAAGCTCGAGGACGATCCCTGGGCCGGTTACACCAACCGGCAGCGCATCACCGCGGCGATGTGGAAAAAGCTCGGCGCCGACTCTCTCTGAGCGCTTGCCTTCAGCGCCTTGGCTGCAAAATGCGGCAGCCGCCAGTCGTTCACTTGGGGAGGGTGATGATTATCTGTGGGAGCGGGCCATGCCCGCGAAACAATCACGGGCATGGGCTAGGCGCCCCCGCCTGTTCCCACAATGGACCAGCGACATCTGCTTTTGGCTTGAAGCACCCTATTTAATGTCGCCTTAAAAGATCATGAACAGGTTCTGAGGCGTATTGACCTCGCCTCGGAAACTCTGAACTTTGCCGGAGACGCCAGGTTCGGAGATAGACAGGTCGCAGCGCCAGGGAACTTTCTGCCACCGCGCACGCTAGAGCCGTTTCAACCGGGTGGCTCGCTCGTGCAGCCTGTAGCGAAAGGCCTGGCGCCGCGCCGCTTCGCATTCAGGTACGTATTTTCGCGTACGGCCTTGTGGCATGTGCCATGGGGTGAACAGCTTATACGCCTGCCAGGCGTGAGGAGCCCGTTTCGATGCCATCTGCTTATCTGCAAGAGCCCGATCGTTTGAATCATCGCGAATTGTCGCTGGAGCGCGCGCTGGAATTGCCGCGCCTGGCCATCGAAGAGGTCGAGCCGCAGGTCGAGCAGGGGCGCTTCGCTGCCAAGGCGATAGCCGGGGACAAGGTCACCGTCAGCGCGCTGATCTTCGCCGATGGCCACGACAAGCTGGCCGGCGAAGTGCTCTGGCGTGAGGTCGGCGCGACCGACTGGCACCGCGAACCGCTGGTGGATATCGGCCTCGAACGCTGGCAGGCCGAGATCACCCCGCAGCGCGTCGGTGAGGTGGAATTCCTTATCGAAGCCTGGTGGGATGTGTACGCCAGCTATTGCTACGAGCTGTCGAAGAAATTTGGCGCCGGGGTGACCATCAACCTCGAACTGCAGGAAGGCCAGACGTTGCTACGCGAGGCCGCCGAGCGCGCCGATGGCGATCTGGCCTTTAACCTGCAGGCCCTGTGCGACGAGCTGCAGGAATTGCAAAGCCTGGATGAGCGCGTGGCGCTGCTGCTGGCTCCCGAAACCGTGGCGCTGGTGCGCCGTGCCGAGGGCCACCCGCATCGCACCCGTAGCGCCACCTACCTGCTCGACGTTGAGCGCCCGCTGGCGCGGTTCGCCAGCTGGTACGAGCTGTTTCCGCGTTCGGAAACCGATGACCCGGCGCGCCATGGCACCTTCCGTGACGTGATCAAGCGCCTGCCGGCGATCCAGGCCATGGGCTTCGACGTGCTGTATTTCCCGCCGATCCACCCCATCGGCACCACGCACCGCAAGGGCCGCAACAATTCGCTGACGGCGGGGCCGGATGATCCTGGCAGCCCCTATGCCATCGGCAGTCCCGACGGTGGCCACGAGGCCATTCACCCGCAGCTTGGCACTCGCGAAGATTTCGTTGCGCTGGTCGAAGCGGCCCGTGAACACGACCTGGAGATCGCCCTGGATTTCGCCATCCAGTGCTCGCCGGATCACCCCTGGCTGCAGCAGCACCCGGGCTGGTTCAGCTGGCGCCCGGACGGCACCATCCGCCATGCGGAAAACCCGCCGAAGAAGTACGAAGACATCGTCAACGTCGACTTCTACGCCAAGGATGCGGTGCCCGACCTGTGGCTGGCGCTGCGCGACGTGGTGCGCGGCTGGGTGGAACTCGGCGTGTACCAGTTTCGCGTCGACAACCCGCATACCAAGCCGCTGCCGTTCTGGGAATGGCTGATCGCCGATATCCGCAAGAGCCACCCGCAGGTGATGTTCCTCGCCGAGGCCTTCACCCGCCCGGCGATGATGGCGCGCCTGGGCAAGGTGGGCTTTACCCAGAGCTACACCTATTTCACCTGGCGCAATACCAAGGCCGAGCTGGAAACCTACCTGACCGAGCTCAACGAAGCGCCATGGCGTGACTGCTACCGGCCGAACTTCTTCGTCAACACGCCGGACATCAACCCGTACTTCCTGCACCACAACGGCCGCGCCGGCTTCCTGATCCGCGCGGCGCTGGCGACCATGGGCTCGGGGCTGTGGGGCATGTACTCGGGCTTCGAGATCTGCGAATCCCTGCCGGTACCGGGCAAGGAGGAATACCTGGACTCGGAGAAGTACGAGATCCGCGTTCGCGATTACCAGGCGCCGGGCAATATCGTTGCCGAGATCGCCCAGCTCAACCGTATTCGCCGACAGAACCCGGCGCTGCAGACGCACCTGGGCTTCCAGGCTTACCCCTGCTGGAACGACAACATCCTGTTCTTTGGCAAACGCACCGCCGACCGCGAGAACTTCATTCTGGTGGCCGTCAGCCTCGATCCGCACAATGCCCAGGAAGCGCACTTCGAGCTGCCACTGTGGGAGCTTGGCCTGGACGACCACGCCACTACCCATGGTGAAGACCTGATGACCGGCCACACCTGGCAGTGGCACGGCAAGACCCAGTGGATGCGCATCGAGCCCTGGCATCAGCCGTTCGGTATCTGGCGTATTCGCGTGGCGAGCTGAGGAGCCGATCGATGGCACGCAGAGCCCGGCGCAGCACCTTCCTCAACGACCCGCAGTGGTACAAGGACGCGATCATCTACCAGGTGCACGTGAAGTCGTTCTTCGATGCCAACAACGATGGCATCGGCGACTTCGCGGGCCTGATCGACAAGCTCGACTACATCGCCGACCTGGGCGTCAACACCCTGTGGCTGCTGCCGTTCTACCCGTCGCCGCGCCGCGACGACGGTTACGACATCGCCGAATACCGCGGTGTGCACCCGGACTACGGCACCATGGCCGACGCCAAGCGCTTTATCTCCGAGGCGCACAAGCGCAGCTTGCGGGTGATCACCGAACTGGTCATCAACCACACCTCGGACCAGCACCCCTGGTTCAAACGGGCGCGGGCCGCCAAACGGGGCAGCAAGGCGCGGGATTACTACGTATGGTCCGACGATGACCAGAAATACGACGGCACGCGGATCATCTTTCTCGACACCGAGAAGTCCAACTGGAGCTGGGATGCCGAGGCCGGCCAGTACTACTGGCACCGTTTCTACTCGCACCAGCCGGACCTGAATTTCGACAACCCCCAGGTGCTCAAGGAAGTGCTCGGCGTGATGCGCTTCTGGCTGGACATGGGCGTTGACGGCCTGCGCCTGGACGCCATCCCTTACCTGATCGAACGCGACGGCACCAACAACGAGAACCTGCCGGAAACCCACGAGGTCCTGAAGAAGATTCGTGCCGAGCTGGACGCCAAGTACCCCGACCGCATGCTGCTCGCCGAGGCCAACCAGTGGCCCGAGGACACCCAGCTGTACTTTGGCGGCGACGGCAGCGGCCAGGGCGACGAATGCCACATGGCCTTCCACTTTCCGCTGATGCCGCGCATGTACATGGCCATCGCCCAGGAAGACCGCTTTCCGATCACCGACATCCTGCGCCAGACCCCGGAGATTCCCGACAATTGCCAGTGGGCGATCTTCCTGCGCAACCACGATGAGCTGACCCTGGAAATGGTCACCGACCACGAGCGCGACTACCTGTGGAACTACTACGCCGCCGACCGTCGTGCGCGCATCAACCTGGGTATTCGCCGGCGCCTGGCGCCGCTGGTCGAGCGTGATCGCCGGCGTATCGAACTGCTCAACAGCCTGCTGCTGTCCATGCCGGGCACGCCGACGCTGTATTACGGCGACGAGATCGGCATGGGCGACAACATCTTTCTGGGCGATCGTGACGGTGTACGTACGCCGATGCAGTGGTCGCCGGATCGCAACGGCGGCTTTTCCCGTGCCGACCCCGCCGGGCTGGTACTGCCGCCGGTGATGGATCCGCTGTACGGCTATCAGAGCGTCAACGTCGAGACCCAGTCCCGCGACCCGCATTCGCTGCTCAACTGGACGCGGCGCATGCTCAACATCCGCAAGCAGCACCGCGCCTTTGGCCGTGGCGCGCTGAAGATGCTCAAGCCCAGCAACCGCCGCGTGCTGGCCTACCTGCGCGAGGGCAGCGATGCCCAGGGCAACCCGGAGCTGATCCTCTGCGTGGCCAACCTGTCCCGCGCCGCCCAGGCCGTGGAGCTGGAACTGTCCGATCACGACGGCAAGGTGCCGGTAGAGATGGTTGGTGGCTCGTCATTCCCGCCCATCGGCCAGCTCAATTACCTGCTGACCCTGCCACCTTATGGCTTTTACTGGTTTCTGCTCGCCGAGGAGGCGCAAATGCCCAGCTGGCACGTACCACCGGTCGACCGCATGCCGGAACTGACCACCCTGGTGATCAAGAACGAACTCGGCGAGCTGCTGCAATTGCCAGCCCGCGCGACGCTGGAACAGGAGTCGCTGCCGGCCTACCTGCCCAAGCGCCGTTGGTTCTCCGGGCAGGGCGAGAACCCTGGCCAGGTCAAACTGCTCTACGCCATTCCCTTCGGGACGGCCGAAGAGCCCTACGTACTCAGCGAAGTGCAGGTCACGCGTGCCTCCGGGGCCAGCGAGCACTATCAGGTGCCGCTGGGGTTTGTCGGCGAGCATGAGACGGGCAGCAGCGTGCCCCAGCAACTGGCGCTGGCCCGGCTGCGCCGTGGCCGGCAGGTGGGGCTGCTTACCGATGGCTACACGCTTCCCGGCTTCGTGCGCCATGTGATGGGCCAGTTGAGCGAGCGCAGCGTGCTGGGTTGGCAGGGCAGCGAAATCCAGTTTCTGCCTACCGAGCGCCTGCAGGAACTGGGGGATCTGAGTGAGGCCGAGATCAAACTGATCTCCGCGGAGCAGTCCAACAGTTCGGCGATCATCAACGAGCAGGCGGTACTCAAGCTGGTGCGCCGCGTGCTGCCGGGCATCCATCCCGAGGCGGAGATCGGCGGCTACCTGACGGCGGCCGGCTTCGAACATATCGCGCCGCTGCTGGGCGAGGTGCGCCGCGTCGACGAGCAGGGCGTGCCCCATACGCTGATGATCCTGCAGGGTTACCTGAACAACCAGGGCGATGCCTGGCAGTGGACCCAGAACAACCTGGAGCGCGCCATCCGCGACGAGCTGGCCGACGGGCATTCCGAGCAGGAGAACCAGCACGGTGCGCTGGCCGAGCTCGAATCCTTCGCCGGGCTGCTGGGCAAGCGTCTGGGCGAGATGCACGTGGCGCTCGGCCAGGCCAGCGACAACCCGGACTTCGGTTACCACCAGACGGGCGACACCGAAGTGGCCGAGTGGGCGCAGAACATCGCCGCCCAGGTGCGCGAAGCCTTGAAGCTGATCGCCGAAGGGCGCGGACACCTGCCGGGTGAAGCCGCCAACCAGGCCGATTGGCTGGCGGCGCGGCATGACCCGATCATCGAGCTGGTCGAAGACCTGGCACGGCGTTCGGCAGGCGGTATTCGCATGCGCGTGCACGGTGACCTGCACCTGGGGCAGGTGCTGGTGGTGCAGGGCGACGCCTACCTGATCGACTTCGAAGGCGAGCCGACCCGCACGCTGGAGGAACGCCGGGCCTTCTATAGCCCACTCAAGGATGTCGCCGGCATGCTGCGTTCCTTCGACTATGCGGCCGCCATGGCCATGCGCAGTGCGCAGAGCGCCGATGTCACCGCCGAGGCGGAGCAGGCCCGTCAGCATATCGCCGGGCTGTATCGCAGCCAGGCCAGAACGGCATTCAACGAAGCCTACCGGCTGGCGGCAGCGGACCTGCCCCATGCCTGGCACGACCGCGAAGGTGAGGTGGCAGCGCTGGCGCTGTTCTGCATCGAAAAAGCGGCCTACGAAATTCTGTATGAAGCGCGCTATCGGCCCGATTGGCTGGAAGTCCCGGTGCAAGGGCTGATAGAGCTGACCAAATATCTGTTGGGGAGCGGTAAACGATGAGCAATGGAGAAACCGATCGCCAGGTGGCGGGTATCGAACGCGCCTCCGTCGAGGCCTTGATCAGGGGCGAACATGGCGACCCGTTTTCGATTCTGGGCCCCCATGCATTCGCCCATGGGCTGACCATTCGCACCTACCTGCCTGGCGCCCTGGGCGTCGAGTTGATTGACGCGGTGAGTGGCGAAGTACTCGGCTCCCTGGAGCAATCCAGCGTGCCGGGGCTGTTCAGCATCCGCATCGAGCAACAGGTGCCGTATCGCTATCGCATCACCTGGAGCTCCGGGGTTCAGGAAACCGAAGACCCTTATGCCTTCGGTCAGCTGCTTGGCGAAATGGACCTGTACCTGTTCGCCGAGGGCAATCACCGCGAGCTGGGCAAGAGCCTGGGCGCGCAGTTCACCACCCATGAGGGCGTGCAGGGCGTGCGCTTTTCGGTGTGGGCGCCGAATGCCCGCCGGGTGTCGGTGGTGGGCGGCTTCAATGGCTGGGATGGGCGTCGTCACCCGATGCGCCTGCGCCAGCCCAGCGGCGTGTGGGAGCTGTTCATCCCGCGCCTGACGCCGGGCGAGGTCTACAAGTACGAAATCCTCGGTCGCGACGGTCTACTGCCGCTCAAGGCCGACCCTATGGCCCTGGCTACCGAGTTGCCGCCAGCCACCGGTTCGGTGGTGTCCGCGCCGCTGCAGTTCGACTGGCACGATGATCACTGGCTCCAGCAGCGCCAGGCCCGCCAGGGCTATCCGGCGCCGATGTCGATCTACGAATTGCACGCTGCTTCCTGGCGCCGCGAGGGCGGTGAAGAAGGGCGTCTGCTGAGCTGGAAGGAGCTCAGCGAACAGCTGATCCCCTATGTGCAGCAGCTCGGTTTCACCCATATCGAGCTGATGCCGATCATGGAGCACCCGTTTGGCGGCTCCTGGGGCTATCAGCTGCTGTCGCAGTTCGCGCCCACCGCGCGGCATGGCAGCCCGGCGGATTTCGCCGCCTTCGTTGACGCCTGCCACCAGGCCGGCATCGGCGTCATCCTCGACTGGGTACCGGCGCATTTTCCCACCGACGCCCACGGCCTCGGTCAGTTCGACGGTACCGCGCTGTACGAATATGCCCACCCGTTCGAGGGCTTCCATCAGGACTGGGACACCTACATCTACAACCTGGGGCGCACCGAGGTGCACGGCTTCATGCTGGCCTCGGCGTTGCACTGGCTGCGCGCGTACCATATCGACGGCCTGCGCGTGGATGCGGTGGCGTCGATGCTCTACCGCGACTATTCGCGCAAGGACGGCGAGTGGATTCCCAACCGTTTCGGCGGCCGTGAGAACCTGGAAAGCATCGACTTCCTGCGCCACCTCAACGACGTGGTCGCCCAGGAAGTACCCGGCGCCCTGGTGATCGCCGAGGAATCGACCGCCTGGCCAGGCGTCAGCCGGCCGACCCAGGAAGGTGGGCTGGGCTTCGCCTACAAGTGGAACATGGGCTGGATGCACGACAGCCTCAAGTACGTGGCCGAAGATCCGCTGCATCGCCAGCACCACCACCACCAGCTGACCTTTGGCCTGCTGTATGCGTTCTCCGAACATTTCGTGCTGCCGATCTCCCATGACGAAGTGGTGCACGGCAAGCGCTCGCTGCTCGACAAGATGCCCGGTGACCGCTGGCAGAAATTCGCCAACCTGCGCCTGTACCTGAGCTTCATGTGGAGCCATCCGGGCAAGAAGCTGCTGTTCATGGGCTGCGAGTTCGGCCAGTGGCGCGAGTGGAACCACGACCACGAGCTGGACTGGTACCTGCTGCGTTACGGCGAGCACAAAGGCGTGCAGCAACTGGTCAGCGACCTCAATGGCCTGTATCGCCACGAGCCGGCGCTGCACCAGCTCGATGGTAGCGCCGAAGGGTTCGCCTGGCTGATCGGCGACGACGCCACCAACAGCGTGTTCGCCTGGCTGCGCCACGACAAGGACGGTTCACCCTTGCTGGTGGTGCACAACTTCACCCCGCAGCCGCGCAATGGTTACCGCATTGGCGTACCGAAAGAGGGCGCCTGGCATGTGTTGCTCAACAGCGATGCAGAGCGTTACGCCGGCTCCAATGCCGGCAGCCAGGGCGGGTTGTTCAGCGAGGCGGTGGCCAGCCATGGCCAGCCGCAATCGCTGAGCCTGGATCTGCCGCCGCTGGCCACCCTGGTGATCAAGCCGCAGTAAAGCAGGAAGGGGTGGACCGATCGCTCGGCCCACCCCTTCAGGCGCGGGTCATCGCCCGCGACTTTCCGGCTTCGTTCAGAAGCCCCTTGACCTCATACGTATGGCTGCGCTGCAAAACCACGCGGCAGGCGATTGCGGCTTGGCAGATCGGTCAGGTGCTGCTGCCAGGAGGTGCGCCAGTCGGTACGCGGCTGCGCGACCTTGGACTTGCGGGTGGCTCGCCGTGCGGCATTGCGGGTATCGCGACGAGCCTGCTTGTACACCTCGGTGTTGCGGCAATTGCGGCATTTCACCTGGTTCAGCTCCTTGCTGGAGGCGAGTTTCTCGCCATGGCTGCCGCAGGCGAGATGACCGTCGATCTTGTAATGGGTAACCATGGTGGATCTCCTTGCTGCTATCGATCCTGGAGCGCAACTCGCTCCGCGCACGCAGGCCAGGCAATACGGGCCGTCGTGAGGGGTAGACCGCTTCGCTTGTGGGTCGGTTCGGCGCCTTTTTGTCCGGTCGGAAAACGCAGTGCGTCAACAGGCCCGGGAAATAATCGCGGACGGCATGGCGCTGGCGTTGTCAGAGGCTCAAGCCTGCCCATCCTGAGGAGTCATTGGTGACCTCTGTTTTTCTGCGTTCATCCGCTGCGCTGCTGGTCCTGCTGTTGGCTGGCTGTGCCACCCAGCCGCGTGAGCCGGCGCCCAAACCCGCCGAAGTACGCGCGCAGATCGTGCGCCTGATGCCGATGAATACGCCCGATCGTGAAGGCTGGGCCGCCGATATCTATGCTGCCTTCGCCGCCCAGGAAATTGCACCGACCCCGGAAAACATCTGCGCCGTGCTGGCGGTGACCGAGCAGGAGTCGACCTTTACGGTCGATCCGCAGGTGCCGGGGCTGGCCAGGATCGCCCGTGCCGAAATTGACCGTCGAGCTGCCAGCCTGCATATCCCGAGGTTGTTGGTGAATGCCGCGCTGAGGCTCGAATCGCCGACCGGCAAGACCTACCAGCAACGCCTGGACAGCGTGCGCACGGAAAAGCAGCTGAGCGAAATTTTCGATGACTTCACCGGCATGGTGCCACTCGGCCGCCAGCTGTTCGGCACCCTCAATCCGGTGCGTACCGGCGGGCCGATGCAGGTCAGCATCGCCTTTGCCCAGGCCAATGCCGAGAGCTATCCGTATCCGCCGGACGGCTCGATCCGTCGCGAAGTGTTCAGCCGTCGTGGCGGCATGTACTTCGGCATCGCTCACCTGCTGGGTTACCCGGCCAGTTACCCGAAGCCCCTGTACCGCTTCGCCGACTTCAATGCCGGCTGGTACGCCAGCCGCAACGCGGCGTTCCAGAATGCCGTCACCAGCGCCTCGGGCATTCCCCTGGCGCTCGATGGTGACCTGATCATTCATGGCAGCAACAAGGCGGGTGCCACGGAGCTGGCCGTACGTTCGCTGGGCAAGCGCCTGGACATGAGCGAGCGGGCGATTCGCCGGGATCTGGAGCAGGGCGATAGTCTGGATTTCGAGGAAAGCCGCCTCTACGAGCGGGTGTTCGCCCTGGCCGACGAGGCTGAGGGCAGGGCGGTGCCGCGCGAGCTGCTGCCCGGCATCGTGCTGAAAAGCCCGAAGATCACCCGGCGCCTGACCACCGCCTGGTTCGCCGAGCGTGTCGATAGTCGCCACCAGCGTTGCATGGCGCGGGCCAGATGAGCGGTTGCTCAAAACTTCCAGATTAAGCGCGGCAGGTCGGTTAGCATGATCCGTCCACACACCGTGGCGCTGGAGCAGGCATGAGCGCGCAGAGCTGGGTCGATCTGGCCCAGGACGAAGACACCGGTATCGAGACCATCCGCGCGCATTTTCGCGGCCATGCCTACGATCCCCACTGGCACGACGCCTATCTGGTCGGCTTCACCGAGCAGGGCGTGCAGCAGTTCCATTGCCGCAAGCAATTGAACAGCAGCCTGGCGGGCCAGGTGTTCCTGCTCGAGCCCGGCGAGCTGCACGACGGCCATGCGCCGGAGCCGGAAGGCTTCACCTATTCGATGCTCTACCTGGATAGCCAGTGGCTGGAGCGTGAGCTGCGCAGCCTGTTCGAGCAGGCGCCGGCGGACTGCCTGCCAGGTTTCCGCACCACTCTGGCCAGCGAGCCGACGCTGTTGGCAGCGGTGGCCGGCGCCTTTACTGCGCTGCATCGCCAGGAGATGCGCATGCTCAGGCAGGCCTCGCTCGATGCCTTATTGATGCGGCTGACCGAGCACCTGCACTGGCGCCGTCGCCTTGACCTCGACCCGCGTCTGCCGCTGGTGGCGCAGCGGGCGCGGGATTTCCTGCATGACCAGCACACCCGCGATATCGGCCTCGACGACCTGGCCGCTGTCTGCGGCGTCGATCGCTTTCGCCTCAGTCGCGCCTTCAAGGCTGCCTTCGGCCTGGCGCCCCATGCCTACCTGGTGCAGCTGCGGCTGGCCCGTGCCCGGCACTTGCTGGCCCGTGGCGAGCCGCCGGTACAGGTAGCGGCGCTGCTCGGTTTCGCTGACCAGAGCCACCTGGGCCGTTGGTTTCGCCGCGCCTACGGCATTACCCCGGCGAGCTACCAGCGGCGCTGCTCAAAGCTTCCAGACCGTTGAGCCGCTGGCGCCGATGATCAGGGCTCGATTCGTTCAGGAGCCCGTTCATGATCCAGTTGCTGCCCTTCATGCTGTTCGCGTTCGTCGCATCCATCACCCCTGGGCCCACCAATGTGCTGGTGCTGGGCAGCAGCGCCCGTTATGGCGTGGCCGCGACCCTGCCGCTGGTGATCGGCGCCTGTGTGGGTGCGGCGGCCATCGTGGTGGCGGTCGGCCTCGGTCTTGGTGAGTTGTTGCAGCAGCACCCGCGTCTGCAATGGGCGATGGCCTGGTTCGGCGTGCTGTGGCTGAGCTATCTGGCCTGGCGGATCCTCAGCAGCCCGGCGGAGGCGCTGGATGGCTCGGCCGTGGCGGCGGAGGAAAAGCGCCTCGGGCTTTTCGCCGGTGCGGCGTTGCAACTGGTCAACCCCAAGACCTGGATGATGGCCCTGGCGGTGGTCAGCGTATTCGCCACGCCGGGGCCTGGGCAGGGGCTGCGGGTGACGCTGCTGGCGGCGATCTTTCTGGCCATCTCGCTGCCCTGCCTGGGCTGCTGGGCGCTACTGGGGCGCGGCGCCGCCCGGCTGTTCACTTCGGCGCGCGCCATGAGGCGCTTCAATCAGGCCATGGCCATGCTGCTGCTGGCGTCGGCCTGGCTGGGCGCACCGCTTCAAGGGGTGTGACCGCCACTGCTGTGGCAACGGCATACCCATGTGGGAGCGCGCCATGCGCGCGAAAAGATCGCGGGCATGGACTGGGCGTCCCCGCCCGCTCCCACAGGTATGGTGCACGCGGCTGCATCAGCTCCATGGGGCGGGGCGTAGTTGAAACCCAGCTAGCGTTGATGGGTTTCACCCATCGTACGGGCCTTACCCCTGCAGGAACCTTCAATTACCGGATGCGCAATTCTTCCAGGCGCTGACGCTGCTTGCCTTGCTCATCGAAGTTATCGGGTGACAACCAGCGCACAAAGGCATCGCGAAGCGGCGGCCATTCGCTGTCGATGATCGAGAACCAGGCGGTATCGCGGTTCTGGCCCTTGATCACCGCGTGCTGGCGGAACAGGCCCTCCTGGGTGAAACCCAGCCGTTCGGCCGCGCGCCGCGACCGGGCGTTGCGCGCATTGCACTTCCATTCCAGGCGGCGGTTGCCGAGGCCGTCCATCGCCAGACGCATCAGCAGCCAGATCGCTTCGGTGGAGGCTGGAGAGCGCTGCATGGCGCGGCCGAAGGCGATATGGCCGATCTCGATGCAGCCATCGGCCGCGGCGATGCGCAGAAAGCTGAGCAGCCCCACGGCCCGCTCGGTGGCCTTGTCGATCACCGTGAAGAACAGCGGGTCGCTGCCGCTTTGCTTGTCCCGCAGCCAGCTATCGAACGCACTGCGCTCGGCGAACGGGCCGTAGGGCAGGTAATCCCAGAGGGCCGGATCGCTTTCCGGGCCTAGCAGGGCGTGCCACAGATCATCGCCGTGGCGCGCCACATCCAGCGGCTGCAAATCCACGTAACGCCCATCGATGGGCGCGCGCGGCGGCGCTGGCACGGGTTTCCAGTCGAGCAGGGTATCGGTCATGGTCGGGCTCCTGATCACAGCTTCTTGCGGTATTGAACGAGACCGGGGCGCTCGGCGATCCGATCGTACAGCTGCATGGCGATGGTGTTGCTCTCATGAGTGAGCCAATGCACCCGCGACGCGCCGGCCTGGCTGGCCTGAGCGTAGACATGCTCGATCAGCCCGCGACCGACGCCGCTGCCGCGTGCCTGCTCGGCAACGAACAGGTCCTGCAGGTAGCAGTAGTCGCCATCCGTCCAGCAGGAGCGGTGGAGGATCCAGTGCACCATTGCGACAGCATGGCCGTCCTGCCAGGCCAGGGCCGCGTGCATTGGCTCGTCGGCGGCGAGAAAGCGCTGCCAGGTCAGTCTGCTGGTGGCCTCGGGGATTTCGGTGGCATAGAAGCGCTGGTAGCCCTGCCAGAGGGGCAGCCAGGCGGCGTGATCGTCGGCGCTTACGGCGCGTATTTGCATGGTTCGGTCTCCTCTTATCGATCGGTCATGCGCTGCGCCAGGGCGCGGTCGCGGGGATCGAGGCTGGCCTCGAGGCCACTCTGTACGCCGGCCCGGTCGGCCTTGCTGCGGTTCTGGCCAAGTTTCCATTTGCCCTCCAGGCGCTCGATGGGCAGGGCGAATCCGACGATGGCGCGCAGCATGCCGTCGATGTAATCGCGCGGTGCATCGTCGATGGCCCAGGGCTGCGGGCGCGGTTGCTCATGGCGGTCGGTCAGCTCGCTGAGCAGTGCCAGCAGGCGCTCGGCATCGTCGAATACTTCAGCGCGGCCGTAGGCATGCACGGCGATATAGTTCCAGGTCGGCACCACCTTGCCGTGCTCGGCCTTGGCCGGATACCAGGAGGGGCTGACATAGGCATCGGCACCGCTGAATACCACCAGGGCTTCGTCGCCTTCGGCCAGCAGGCGGGCGTGAGGGTTGGCTCGCGCCAGGTGGCCGTACAGCGTGCCGTACCGGCCTTCTTCGGGGCGCAGCAGCAAGGGCAGGTGGCTGGCCTGCAGGCCGCTCTCGCCATGGCTGATCAGGGTCGCCAGGCGGCAGCCCTGGATCTCTTGGTGCAGGGTGGCGAGGTCGTTCTGGTGAAAGGCGGGCGGCGTGTACATGGGGCGTTCCTTGAGTGTCTGCCGCCATCCTAGAATTGCCATTGGTCTGTTGTAAGATCCATTTCCCGTGACTTTCATGGAGCCATTTCATGGCCGCCTCAGCGCCGCTGCCCGTCGACCTCTCCGGCCTGTGCCTGCAACCCGGCGCGGGCCTGTCGCGCCAGCTGTACCAGGCGCTGCGCGAGCGCATGCTCGACGGCCGCCTGCCCGGTGGTACGCGGCTGCCGGCCAGCCGCCAGTTGGCAGAGCTGCTGGGGGTGTCGCGCAACACCGTCAACCGTGCACTGGATCAGCTGTATGCCGAAGGCTACGTGCAGGCCCGAGTGGGCGATGGCACCTACGTGGCCGACCTGGCCAGCGCCGGGCCATTGCCAGCGGCGATGCCGGCGAGCGAGGTGAGCAGCAGCGCCATGCAACGCCTGGCGAGTGCTCATCTGCCAGCGCATCTGCCGGGGGCGCCACGGGCGTTTCGGGTCGGCGTGCCGGCCTTTGACCTGTTCCCCTTTGATACCTGGGCGCGCCTGTCGGCGCGGTTCTGGCGGCGGCCGGCGCCAGCCCGGCTGGGCTACGGGGACCCGGCGGGCGATGCACAGCTGCGCGAACTGATCGCCGCCTACCTGCGCAGCAGCCGCGGCCTGCAGTGCGATCCCGGGCAGATCATCATCACCTGTGGGGCGCAGCAGGCGATCAGCCTGTGTACCCAACTGCTGCTCGAGCCCGGCGACCGCGTGGCCATGGAAGACCCCGGTTACCGCGCCGCTGCCCATGCGTTCAGTGTCGCCGGCGCCCGCCTCGCGGGTATCGGCATCGATGCCGAGGGCCTGGATGTACCGGCGCTGGAGCGGGCCGGGCCGTGCCGGCTGGCTTATGTCACCCCTTCGCACCAGTACCCGACCGGGGTGACGCTGTCGTTGCCCAGGCGCCTGGCCCTGCTCGACTGGGCCGAACGCAACGATGCCTGGATCATTGAGGACGACTACGACGGCGAGTACCGCTACAGCGGCACGCCGCTGGCCCCGCTTACCGCACTGGATCGCGGCCAGCGCGTGCTGTACGTCGGCACCTTCAGCAAGATCGTGTTTCCGGGGTTGCGCCTGGGCTATCTGGTGGTACCGGCGCGCCTGGCCCAGGCGTTCGCCCGGCGGCGTGGCGTGGATATGCGCCACTCCGAAATCGGCACCCAGGCGGTGATGGCCGAATTCATCGCCGCCGGGCATTTCCAGCGGCATATCCGCCGCATGCGCAATGCCGCCCGGGCCCGGCGCGACGCCCTGCTTGCCGACTGGCCGGAGGTCGTGCCCGGCTGCGCGCCGCTGCCAGAGGTGCATGCCGGCCTGCACCTGAGCGTGCGCTGCGAGAGCCTGGCCCGCGAGCAGGAGCTGATCGCGGCGGCAGCAAGAGTTGGCGTGGAGATCAATCCGCTCAGCGTGCAGTGGTTGCCCGAGGGCAATACACCACCGGATCAGCGCGCCGGGCTGGTAATGGGCTTTGCGGCGGTACCGGAGCAGGCCATCTCCGAGGCGCTGCAGGCGCTGCGCAAGGCGTGGAAATTGCCGGGTTGAGGCAGCTGCGCTTCAGATCTGCCGCTGTCTCGGCTTCTGATCATCACCCGGAGGCTCGATGCCCCAACGGCTGTCCAGGTACCAGTCTGCGCCGAACAGTTCGATAGGGTGCTGGGTACGGCTGGCGCCATTGCCGCATTCCAGATCGGTGGCGCTGCAGTAGCGGTCGCAGCCCCAGCACACGCGCTCGGGGTTGCTGGGTTGCAGGGGGAATTTCTTGGCCATCTCGCGCACTCCGCTGGACGTCGGTACCAGCCTAACGCGACGGGGATGCAGCCTCTTGACCAGGATCAAGGCTGATCCCGGTCAAGAGGGCGGTCATCAGGCAGGGCGCGGCTCTTCGCTGGTTTCCTGATCGGCGTTCTGGCGCAGCTTCTTGGCGCGTTTTTCCAGCACGAGGTAGACCACGCAGGCCACCGCCAGCGGCAGCAGGAAGTAGATCGCGCGATAACCGATCAGGGCGGCGACGATGCTGCCCTTGGACATCTCGTGCTGCAGCATGGCGATGAACACCGCTTCGATGACGCCGAGGCCGGCCGGGATATGGGTGATCACCCCGGCGATGCTGCTGATCATCAGGATGCCGAGAATGGTCGGATAGAAGGCTTCCTCGGGCAGCAGCAGGTAAATGATCAGTGCCATCAGCGACCAGTTCAGGGCACCGAGGCCTGCTTGCAGCAAGGCCATGGGCAGGGCGGGCAAGGTCAGCTCATGGCCACGAATGGTCCAGCTGCGGCGTTTGGAGAACTGACAGGCCAGCAGGTAGCCGATGCCGATGGCCAGCAGCACCAGGCCGATGATGCGCAGGCCCGTGGCGCCGATGGCCCAGCCCTCCGGCAACTTCAGCAGGCCAAAGGTGAACAGCACGCCAGCCAGCAGGATGTAGCCCAGCCAGTTGGTGATCAGGCTCATGCTCAGCACCCGGGTGATGGTCGAGACCTTCAGGCCCAGGCGCGAATACAGGCGATAGCGCAGCGCCACGCCGCCCACCCAGGAACTCAGGTTGAGGGTAAAGGCGTAGCACACGAAGGTCAGCGGCAGCACCTGCCGGGTAGGCAGGCCATGCTGGGTATAGGCGCGACCGATCAGGTCGAAGCTGGAGTACACCGCATAGCTCAGCACCGTCACGCCGACCGCGGCGAGCAGGATGGTGGGGCTGTAGCTGCGCAGCGCCTGGCTGACCTCCTGCCAGTCGAGGTTCTTGACCAGCATGAACAGCAGCACCGGCACCAGGATGAAAAAGCACAGGGTCAGCAGGCGCTTGGCCCAGCGCCAGGCCGGTTTACCCTGTTTATCGTCGGGTTTGCTCACGAGGCTTTCTCCTGATCGACCTGCAAAGTGCCGCACTGCGGCGCTTCAACATCGGGTTTGAGCAGCTTGAGCCGCGGTGAGTGGGCCGGGAACCAGCCAGCGATGGCCGGAAAATGGCGCAGGAAGTGGAAGCACAGGAAGATCAGCGGCGCGCGCCACCAGTAGCCGCGCATCACCCGCTTGAGCGGCACCGACTTGCAGCTCGACGCGGCCAGCTCGGAAAGATGCTCGTACAGACGGCGGTTGAGGGCTGCATCGCGGATGATCACGTTGCCTTCCAGGTTGAGCGACAGGCTTAGTGGGTCGAGGTTGCTCGAACCCACGGTGCACCACTCGTGGTCGGCCAGGGCGACCTTGCCGTGCAACGGCCGCTGGCAGTACTCGTAGATGGTCACGCCGTCGCGCAGCAGGTAGTTGTAGGTCAGCCGCGAGCACAGGCGCACCAGCGGCATGTCCGGCTGGCCCTGCAGGATCAGCGTCACCTTCACGCCACGGCGGGCGGCGTTGCGCAGTTCGCGCAGCAGGCGGTAGCCGGGGAAGAAATAGGCGTTGGCAACGATCAGCCGATGCTGGGCGTTGCGAATGGCATCCAGGTAATGCTGTTCGATGGTGTTGGTGTCATCACCGTTGTCGCGGATGGTCATCAGCAGGCGGCTGTTGCCGGCATGCCGGTGCTGGCCCGGCTGATTGACCCGACGCTTGGCCACCTTACGGTCATCGCGCGCCTCCAGCAGGCGTTCGGCGGCGGTGTGCACATCTGCGACGATCGGGCCGCGTACGCGCACGGCATAGTCCTGCTTGGCCATCGGCCCGTAGTCGCCCAAATGGTCGGCGCCGAAGTTGATGCCGCCGATGTAGGCGATTTCGCTGTCGACCACCACGATCTTGCGGTGCAGGCGGCGGAACAGGTTGGTGCGCATGCCGAGCAGGCGCTTGCCGGGGTCGAACATGTGTACGCGAACACCCGCAGCAGTGAGTGCGGCAATGTATTCGAGGGACAGGTCCGCGGTGCCGTAGCCGTCCACGGTGATCTCCACGCTGGCGCCATTGCGGGCCGCGGCGATCAGCGCCTGCTGCAGCTCCATGCCGACCTTGTCTTCGAAAATGATGAAGGTTTCCAGCAGCACTTCCTGTTTGGCGTTGCGGATGGATTCGAACACGGCGGGGTAGAACTCCTCGCCGTTGATCAGCAAATCGACCTGGTTGCCATCACGCCAGTCGTACTTCATAGCCGTATCTCCACAGCCAACGGTGCATGATCCGACAGGTGCGACCAGGGGCGGGTCGAGAGCACCTGCGGGTTGTGAGTGGTCGCGTTGCGTACATAGATGCGATCCAGGCAGAGCAGCGGCCAACGTGCCGGGAAGCTCTTGGCCGGCTTGCCGTATTCGCTGACGAACGCCTCTTTGAGGCCGCTGGCGGCCAGCAGGTCATCGGCGCGCTGGCGCCAGTCGTTGAAGTCGCCGGCGACGATCACCGGCGCATCGGCTGGCAGGCGGTCGATCACCTTGCAGAGCAGACCGAGCTGCTGTTTGCGATGAACCTCACGCAGGCCCAGGTGCACGCAGATGGCATGCACCTCGGCGTGGCCCGGCACGTCGAGCACCGTGTGCAGCAGGCCACGTTGTTCCTGGGTGCCGACCGACACGTCCAGGTTTTCGTGGCGCAGGATCGGAAACTTGGAAAGCAGGGCATTGCCGTGGTCGCCGTGGGGATACACGGCATTGCGCCCGTAGGCGAACTGCGGCCACATGCTGTCGGCGAGAAATTCGTACTGCGGCGTCGGCGGCCAGTTCTCGTAGCGCTTGGCATGGTGCTCGTGGGTGCCGTGCACCTCCTGCAGGAACACCATGTCGGCAGACAGCGTACGCACCGCGTCGCGCAGCTCCGGGAGGATGAAGCGGCGGTTCAGGGCGGTGAAACCCTTGTGGGTGTTGACGGTGAGGATCTTCAGCGTGTGAACCGCGCTGATCAGCTCCGTGGGGGCCGGATGATGGGTCGTCATGGGCGTACTCCTGGCGACTGGCCGGGCGCGTTTGGCAATTCCCTGGCCAGGTCGAACTTCTGTAAGAGTGCGTGGGCGTCGTAGGGGGCGCGTACCTTGAGATCATTGTCGAAGTAGCAATACACCTCGCGTGACGCTCGAGCGCGCGGCTTGTGACTGTCGATCAGCTGCGCATCGCCAGGGTGCTGGCCGCGGCTCCAGGTGGCGATGCGCTGGTGCCAGTGGTCGAGCGCTTCCTCGTCGTAGCCGCTTTCGTAGAGCTTCTTGTTGCCATGCAGGCGCAGGTACACGAAGTCGGCGGTCAGGTCTTCGGCGTACGGCCACTTGCCGGCGCTGTCGGCGAACACCAGGGCTACCTTGTGCGCTCGCAGCAGCTTGATGAAGGCCGGGTCGAGGAAGCTCGCGTGGCGAATCTCCACCGCGTGGCGCAGCTTCTGGTGATGGGGCACCTCCAGGCTGCCGTCGTGCTGGCGATCGGCCTGGCGAGCCTGGTGCAGGGCCTGTTCGGTATCCTTCGGCAACAGCTCGAGAAACTCGGCGAAGCGCCCCTCATCGAAAGCCATGCTCGGCGGAAATTGCCAAAGGATCGGCCCCAGTTTGTCACCCAGTTGCAGTGGCCCCGAGGCAAAAAAATTGGCAATCGGCGTGGCTACGTCATCCAGGCGGCGGATATGGGTGATATAGCGCGGCGCCTTGACCGCGAAGCAGAAGCCGTCGGGTGTTTCGCTGGCCCAGCCGGCATAGCGCTCGGGTGTTTGCAGGGCATAGAACGAGCCGTTGATCTCGATGCTGCTGACCGCCCGCGAGGCGAACGCCAGCTCTTCGCGCTGCTTCAGCCCCTCTGGATAGAAATCACCTCGCCAGGGTGCATAGCGCCAGCCGGAAATGCCGATATGAATACGTTTCACCGCAGCCTACCTGCAGTCGGCAGGCCAGCGCGCAGATGCGGATGCGCTTGCGTTCCTCGCGTTGGCCTAGGGTCTGTTGCCGTCTCACGCACGGCCGCGCCGGAGCCAGTTTTGCCGCGAGGCAAGGCACGAGCCGCGAAGTTTAGCTGGCTAAATGAGTCGGCGAGAAACGCAGCGTCGCGGCAAAACTGGCCCGGCCCTGGGGGTTGCGCGGGAAATTTCGCCATGCTTCGTTGGAGGACTTGGAAAGGGAACAACCATTCCCTGCGTCCTCCGCCTTGCCTGGCGAAATTTCTCGCGGCAACGCGGCTCGCGTTGAAACGGCAACAGACCCTGGTCATCGGTCAATGTGCGCCGGTAACGCGGCGCAACAGCTCCGCGCTGGCCTGTGGGTCATCGCTCAGGGCCAGGTTGCCCAACGACACCACGCCTACCAGGCGTTTCTCGCGGTTGAGCACCGGCAGGCGACGCAGCTGGTTGTCGCCCATATTGCGGGCCACTTCGCGCACCTCCTCATCCTCGAAGCAGTAGCGGATCTCGCCGCTCATCACCTCGGAAATCGGCGTCTCGCCCGGCATGCCGGTGGCCACGGCGCGTACGGTGATATCGCGGTCGGTAATCATGCCGACCAGGCGGTCGTCCTGATTGACGAGCAGGGCGCCGCAATCGAGGCGCGCCATCATGGCGGCGGCTTCGTGAATGGTCTGGCCTGGCGTGATGGTCTGCACGCCGCGGGTCATGATTTCGCTGACTTTCATGCTGTACTCCTGGCGATGGTCGCGCTGGTTCAGCGGGATACCCGGGCGCGGTGAGCGCGCGGGCGTGGTTAAATTTCCGACTGGATCGGCCAGGCAGCGGTTCAAGGTTTTTGCCGCCGAGCGAGGGCAACGGCGTGTCGACGCCCGCGCGCTGGTGCGAGGCTAGAGCAGCGAGCGCAGGTAGTCGCCGAAGCCGCCGCGGGCGCGGCAATCCAGGCGGGCGCTGGTATACACCCGGGGCAGCGAGCTCCAGGCAATCGAGGCACCAGCATGCTCGAATGCAGCGACCAGCTGCACATCTTCGTCGACGGCGATGTCCTGGAAGCCGCCAGCGCGGCGATAGGCATCGGCGCTGAACGACAGGTTGGCGCCGTGGATGTGCCGGTGCCCGTCGCGATCCTGATAAGCGCTCAGGTAGCGGCTTTGCACGACGTCGTCGAGCTCGCCCCATTCGGCGACCTCCACGGTGCCGCAGACCATGTCGGCCTGCAGCTCGCGCTGGCGCACCAGCCAGTCGGCCGCGACCCGGCTGTCGGCGTCGGAGCAGGCGATCCAGCTGGCGCCCTTGGCCAACTGCCACGCCACCCCGGCAGCGCGAGCCCGGCCCACGTTGCGTGCCTGCAACGCCAGGCTCGCTACCGGGTAGTTGGCGACCACACTGGCCGAGCCGTCGTCGCAACTGTCGAGTACCACCAAGATGCGCACCGGCAGGTCGAGCCCCGGGTGGGAGGCTGCTTCGAGCAGGGCGGCAAGGCAGGCGTCCAGGCTCTGCTCCTCGTTATGGGCGGGAATCACGATGCCGATCAAGCCACAGGCTCCTGCGCGGTCTCTGGTGCCAGGCCCTCGCGCTGCGCCACGGAGGTGGCCTCGGTGCCCCACACTTCGAGCAGCAGGTCGGCGTCCTCATGGCGCAGCAGGCGCGGCAGGCCCAGGCGTTCGTGCAGGCGCCGGTGAACCTGATCGCCACTCAACGGACATTCCTCTATCGGCCAGCGCCAATGGCAGGCGAGCAGGTTGCCGCCGGTATTGAGGGCGGCCCGAGCGCAGTCGATCAGTCGGTCGAGATCCTGCGCATCGAGGTAGTAACACAGCTCGCTGAGCACGATCAGGTCGAAGCGCCCGGCCGGCCATTGTGCCGGCAGGCGCGTCTGGATAAGGCGCACGTTGCTGCGGTGTGCCAGGCGATTGCGCGCCAGCTCCAGGGCGATGGCCGAGGTGTCGCAGCACAGCAACTGGGTGCAGCGCTCTGCCAGGCGTGCGCTGAGTTCGCCATTGGCGCAGCCCGGCTCGAAGATGCTGCCGTAGTGGCTGCGCGGCAAGGCAGCGAGCGTCAGGTTGCGCTTGCGCTGCTCGTACCAGCGCTCGCGAAACGACCAGGGATCTTCGTTACCCTTGTAGAGCTTCTCGAAATAATTGTCGGCGACGCTCATAGAAACACCACCTCGAACGGCTGCTGCAGGCGTTCCACCGCCGTGCCGGAAAGCACCGGCGCGTGACCGGTATCGGGATCCTCATAGAGCTGGCTGGCAAACGCCTGGATGGCGTGCCGTTTGCGCGCCTGCGCCCATTTGTCGAGCTGCAGCTTGCGGGCGCGCTCCCAGGGGATACGCGGATCCTCGGGGCTCGCCCAATGCCAGGCCCAGATCGGAATCTCGTGGGCCCGGGCGCCGCATTCCAGGGCCGCGGTCAGGGCTGCGCGGCCAACTGCTTCGTGGTCGGTATGGCCATCCTCGCGCCAGGTGGCGAACACCACGTCGCTGGGTTGCAGGTAGGTTTTCAGGAATTCGCGCAACACGATTTCCGCTGCCGCGACGCCGGTGTCCGGAAAGCCGCCATGCACCCATTGCACCTGGTTGGGTGGCAGGCCGAGGCGCTTGAGGGCATCGGCGCTTTCCTGGGGGCGCACGATGCTCAGGCGCTGCGGTGTCCAGTAGCGCGATCCCGGGTGGCTGGCGGCACCGTCGGTGACCGAGATCAGCAGGATCTGCCGCTGCGCCTGGGCCAGCAGCTGCAGCAGACCGCCAGTGCCGAGAATCTCGTCGTCCGGGTGTGGAGCGATGATCACCGCACGGCAGCCTTCGGGCACCAGCTGCGTGCACTCGATATCGGCCACCTGGGCCAGGCGCCGCGAGGCTTTCCAGGCTTGCGGCGAGGTACCCTGGCCCTGAATCGGGTTGGTGTTCATAGCATCCAGCTCTCGTGTGGTTGGCGCGCGACAAGCTCGCCGAGGGCCGCCAGGTCGCGCTCGGCGTGGCTCTGGCGCAGGAACACCGGCAGATCGGCCAACAGCCTCGCCAAGCCCCCGTCACGGCAGTAGGGTGCGGCGCCCAGGGCGCGGCCGACATGTTCGATCACCGTGCTGGCGCTGTGCTCGACGATGGCGCGCACGCGGCGCACCGGTAATTCGGCATCGGCCTCGGGGTTGGCGTCGATCCAGGCGGCGCCGCCCTGCAGGGCGCTGACGGCTGTGGTCAGGGCGCAATCCACCGTGCCGAGGTGGGCGAGGGCGTGAGGCTCGTCGCGTTCGGCGCAGTGGCTGCGCAGTGCTTCGCCCAGGCGCCTTGCCGCACCGTACCAGCAGGCGGCGATGCCCGCGCCGCCTTGCCAGAAGCCGGGCCTGGCGAGATAGCCGCCGGGTGGGCCGACCAGCTGGCCGCGCGCGCCGTCGAAGCGCACCTCGACGCTTTGGGTGGCGGCCATGCCCACGGCCTGCCAACCGTCCTCGGTGACCTGCACGCCGGGTTGCTGCAGGGCCACGGCCACCAGTTGCTGTTCGCCGCGCTCGTTCCAGGCGGTGAGCAGGCCGTGGCTGAGCACCGTGGCGCCCGAGCACCAGGCCTTGCGGCCGTGCAGGCACACGCTGCCGTCGCGCTGCTCGGCGTCCAGCGCTACCCGGGCCTGGGGTGGTTCGGCGGCCCACATGCCCCAGGTCGTCCGTGCCGGCACTTGTGCAACGTAGTGCTCGAGGATCGCCAGGGCGTCGGTGTGGCCTTCATAAAGTTTGCACAGGCTCAGGTCCTGTGCGGCGACCGTGGCCAGCGCCTGCCAACGTTGCAGGGTCTGGCCACCGCCGGGTGCGGGTAATCGGTCGAGGCCCGCGTCGCACAACCGTTGCAGGCTGCGCGCGAGGGCCGCGGGGTGATGCGGAGTCGGGTGCGGCCACTCGTCCAGCACGGCGCCAAGGCGTTCCAGCAGGCGAGTGCCGCTCCCGGTCATGCCACTTTTTCCTTTTGCAACTCGAACAGCACCAGCGAACGATGGGTGACGGTGAACTCGTCGCCGAACTGGAAGACTTCGTCGTCCTCCGGCTCCTCGCTACGGTTGGTGTCGAGCATGCACGTCCAATGGCTGCCCTGGGCGACTTCCGGCAGGCGGAAATTGACCACGTCGTGGTGCGAATTGACCACCATCAGCAGCGTCGCGTCGGCACCGCTGCGGCGGATGCCGGTTGGCTGGGCGCGGCCATCGAGCAGCATGCCCAGGCAGCGCGCATGCGGGTCGTGCCAGTTTTCCTCGCTCATCTCCTCACCGTTGGGCGCCAGCCAGGTGACGTCCTTGACACCCAGCTCCTCGTTATAGGCGCCGACGAAGAAGCGCCCGCGCCGCAGGATCGGGTAGTTCATGCGCAGCTTGATCACCCGGGTGACGAAGGCCTGCAATTGCTTGCCACGCTCGCTGAGGTCCCAGTTGATCCAGCCGATCTCGCTGTCCTGGCAGTAGGCGTTGTTGTTGCCGTGCTGGGTACGCGCGAACTCGTCGCCAGCCACCAGCATCGGCGTGCCCTGGGCAAGGACGAGGGTGGCCATGAAGTTGCGCATCTGACGGAAACGC
The DNA here is from genome assembly GCF_003253735.1 of Pseudomonas sp. URMO17WK12:I2. Classification (GTDB taxonomy): domain Bacteria; phylum Pseudomonadota; class Gammaproteobacteria; order Pseudomonadales; family Pseudomonadaceae; genus Aquipseudomonas. Next base: position 61,167 of record NZ_QKYW01000012.1, read on the forward strand.
AGGTCGTTGATGGCCTCGTCATCGGTAGGGCCTTCGACGCCGTGGTTCCAGGACATGTTGTTGTTGCTGCCGTCCTGGTTGTTCTCGTCGTTGTCCTCGTTGTGCTTGTCGTTGTAGGAGACAAGGTCATTGAGGGTGAAACCGTCGTGGGCGGTGATGAAGTTCACCGACGAGAACGGCCGACGGCCACGCTGGTTGTACAGGTCGCCCGAAGCGGTCAGGCGGCTGGCCAGTTCGGCCAGCTGGCCTTCGTCGCCTTTCCAGAAGCTGCGTACGTTGTCGCGGAACTTGTCGTTCCACTCCGCCCAGCCCGGCGGGAAGCCGCCGACCTGGTAGCCGCCGGGGCCGCAGTCCCAGGGCTCGGCGATCAGCTTGACCTTGCTCAACACCGGATCCTGGCGGCAGGCCACCAGGAAGCTGTGGCGCTCGTCGTAGCCGTCGTGGTGACGGGCGAGAATGGTCGCCAGGTCGAAGCGGAAGCCGTCCACACCCATCTCGGTTGCCCAGTAGCGCAGCGAGTCGGTGACCATCTGCAGCACACAGGGGTGGCTCAGGTCGAGGGTGTTGCCGGTACCGGAATCGTTGATGTAATAGCGCTTGTCATCGGGCATCAGCCGGTAATAGCTGGCGTTGTCGATACCGCGCATGGACAGGGTCGGGCCCAGCTCGTTGCCTTCGGCCGTGTGGTTGTAGACCACATCGAGAATCAGCTCGAGGCCGGCATCGTGCAGGTGCGCGGCCATCTCCTTGAACTCGTTGATGTGGCCGCTGGCCAGGTAGCGCGGGTGCGGGGCGAAGAAACCGATGCTGTTGTAGCCCCAGTAGTTGTTCATGCCCTTTTCCAGCAGGTGCTGGTCGTTGACGAAGGCATGGATGGGCAGCAACTCGACCGACGAGACGCCAAGCTTGCGGATGTGCTTGATCACGTCGGCGTTCATCAGCCCGGCGAAGGTACCGCGCTTGTCCTCGGCCACCGACGGGTGACGCATGGTCAGGCCGCGCAGGTGGGCTTCGTAGAACACCGTCTTGTCCCAGTCGACACGGTGGCTGCGGTGCTTGCCCCAGGTATACGCCGGGTCGACGACCTTGCACTTGGGGACGAAGGGCGCGCTGTCACGCTCATCGAAACTGAGGTCGCCATCGGGATGGCCGATCTCGTAGCCGAACAACGCTTCGGACCATTTCAGCTCGCCGACCAGTTGCTTGGCATAGGGGTCGATCAGCAGCTTGTTGTGGTTGAAGCGGTGACCGGCTTCCGGCTCGTAAGGGCCGTACACGCGGTAGCCGTAGATCAGCCCCGGGTGTGCATCGGGCAGATAGCCGTGCCAGATCTCGTCGGTGTACTCCGGCAATTCGATGCGCTCGATCTCTTGCAGACCATCGGGATCGAAGATGCACAGTTCGACCTTGGTGGCGTGAGCCGAGAAGAGCGCGAAGTTGACGCCCAAACCATCCCAGGTCGACCCCAACGGAAAGGGTTGACCTTCGGTTATACGCGAGCGTTGTTGACTCATTCTGGGTGGCTCCTGGTATCAGGCCTTGGGCTTCTTGGCGGCAGGCTTGGGGGTAGTGCTGGGCTTGGCCTTGGCGGGTGCCTTGGCGGGTTTGAGCAGGGCAGGTTTTTCGGCTTCGGCCTTGGGCGCTGCCTTGCTGGCGCGAGCTTTGATCGGTGCGGCAGGGGCGGCCTCGCCGGCGGCGGGCTTGGCCTTGCTCACGCGCTTGGGCGCGGCTTTGTCCGGGCTCTGCTCGGCTTCGACGAGCTTGGTGGCCATTTCCCAATGGCGCTTGGCCTGGCCATGGGGTTTCCCTTCGGATTCCCAGATCTGGTAGGCGAATTCACGGATGCGGTCTTCTTTTTTGGCGCTCATGGTTGTGACTCCTGAGATGGGCTATGGGCGATCAGCAAATTGACGGGGGTCTCACGCAGCACATCGCGCAACGCGAGGTGACCGCTATGGGCGAGCTGGGCAGTGCAATCGAAGGCGCTGTGCAGGGCCTTGTCGGCGAGCACGGCAGGCAGGGCGATACGGGTGTCGCCCCATTGGTCGGCGGCGATCAATGGCAGCTGGCTGCCGCCCAGTAGTTCGGCGCTCAGGCGCGGTACCACCACGATTGCATGCTGCTCGCCCAGGCTGCGCATAAAGGCGACGACCCGATCAGCGTGCTCACCCTGAACCTCGAGCGGCTGGTAGTCGCCCTGAGCGAACAGCTGCGCGTGGGTGCTGCGGGTGTTCAGGGTGGCGGCGATCAGCGCCTGCTTGACCCGGCCGTCATGCCAGTGCTCGAGGGCCTGGGCGACGGATTGAGGGTCTGCCAGTGCCTGACGTCGCGCGGCGTAATCCACCGGGCGGCGGTTGTCCGGGTCGACCAGCGAGAAGTCCCAGAACTCGCAACCCTGATACAGATCCGGTACTCCTGGCACGCTCATGCGCAGCAGGCTCTGGGCCAGGCTGTTGAGGGCACCAGCGGGCGCGATCTCGGCGGCGGCATCGCGGATCTGGGTGCGCAATTCGGCGCCCTGATCACTGCCGAGCAACGCTTGCAGGTAGTTTCTGCATGCCTCTTCGTAGCCCTGGTTGGGGTTGCTCCAGGTACTGCGCAACTTGGCTTCGCGTACGGCCTTTTCCTGCCAGGCGCTCAGGCGCTCGGTGAGGGTCTGCAGGCCGGCGGCGTCATCGGCTTGCAAATCCAGCGGCCAGCAAGCCAGCAGGATCTGCAGCAGCATCAGCTCGTCACCCGGCGAGGGAGCCAGACCGTCGTCGAGTTCTTCGCGCAGTGGCGCCGCCAGTGCGCGCCAATGCCGGCAGCGTTCGGCGAACCATTCGGCGCGCTCGCTGAGTACCGCCAGGCGGGCGCGGGTGTCTTCACCGCGTTTATGGTCGTGGGTGGCGGTGGTCAGCAGGTTGGCCGGGAAATGCCGGGCGCGTTCCACGCAACCGTCATGGAAGGCCTCGACCGGCGCACTGAATTGCTGCGGGTCGAAGCCTACATCGTTGCGCGACAGCAGCACGGCACTGCGGTAGCAGGCGGTGTCTTCCACGGCCTTGGCAGCAGCCGGGGAGGTGAGTTGCTGGAAGCGCTCGATCATCTTCGCCCGACGCTTGCGCTGCGCGCTCGGCGGCAACTCGGACAGCGCCTGGCCTCCGAGCCAGCTGTCGAGGTGCTCGAGCAGCGGCCAGTCGCCTTCGCCGAGCGTCGTGCGCGCGCCTTCCAGCGCCTGGTCGAACACCGCCTGGTCGCTGGCGCTGCGCCCGGCAGCCGACACGTAGGTGCGGTACACCGAGAAGTGCACGATCAGTTCCAGCAGCGCGCGGCGAATGGCGCCCAGGGTCAGGTCGCGGGTGGCGATATCGTCACGGGCGACCAGCAGCAGGCCCTGGGCCAGGGCTTCCAGATCGCCGGCCAGGGAGGTGGTCAGCACCAGCTGGCGCGCCTCGCGCACTTCGGCCATGAAGTCTGCGCCACGCCCGCTGGTTTCACTCCACAGCTGCGCCAGGATCGGCTCGCCGTCAGGCGCATGCTGCAGCAGCGACACCTGGTTCATGAACTCGTAGCCGGTGGTGCCATCCACGCCCCAGTCGCGGGCAAGCTGTTCGCCTTCGCCGAGAATCTTCTCGACGTAAATTGGAAAGCGGCTGCCCTGCAGCTCGGCGGGGCGCTTGGCCAACAGCCGTTCGACGCGGCGACGCAGCTTACGGCAGTAAGCGCGCGGGTTGGCCAGGCCATCGACATGGTCAATGCGCAAGCCATCGACCAGGCCATTCTCGATCAGCTCGAAAATCTTGGCGTGGGTCGCTTCGAATACGTCATGGCGCTCGACCTTGAGGCCGCCCAGTTCGTTGATGTCGAAGAAGCGCCGCCAGTTGATGTCGTCTGCCGCGGTGCGCCAGCTGGCCAGGCGATAATGCTGGCGTTCGAGCAGCTGATGCAGTGCCTCGAAGTTTTGCCCATCAATCGGGCGCAGGCTGGTCAGTGCACGTTCGATGGCATGCCCGGCCTTGCTGGCCAGGGCCACCAGTTCGCGAAACAGTACGCCCGCCTGGCGCTGGCCCTCGGCGCTGTCGTCCAGGGCCGCGAAGCGCTGGCCCAGGGCCTGCAACTCGGGGTGGCCGCTGCGCTGCAGGATGTCGCCATAGGTAGGCGGGTTGATCGGGAAACGGTGGTCGTAGTGCTTGGCGTAGAACAGGCCGCGCTTGGCATCGAAGTGCAGCTCGATTTCGCCAGCGGCCAGCACCTCGCCGTAATCACTGCGCAAGAACGGCACCAGCAGCTGCCCACGCAGCAGCGGGTCATGGGATTGCCAGTGAATGTCGAAGAATTTTGCATGGGCGCTGCCGGTGCCCCATTCGAGCACGTCCAGCCACCAAGGGTTGGCATCGCCACCGACCGCCATGTGATTGGAGACGATATCCAGAATCAGCCCCATGCCTTTGCCGCGCAGGGTCTTGACCAGGCGCTCGAGGGCCGCTTCGCCGCCCAGCTCCGGGTTGACGCGGGTCGGGTCGACCACGTCGTAGCCATGCATGGAGCCCGGTCGCGCGGTGAGCAGCGGCGAGGCGTAGATATGGCTGATGCCCAGGCGCGCGAAATAGTCGACCAGGGGCACGGCGTCGTCGAGGGTGAAACCCTTGTGAAACTGCAGGCGAACGCTGGCGCGCAACTCACTCATGGCCAAGGCCCTCGACCAGGTTACGCGCCCACTGCAGGCGCTGCAGACGGTGCGCGACGGCGGGGGCGTCGAGCATGCCGTCGGCATTCTCGGCCCAGCGGCGGCGCCAGTTCGGGTGTTCGTCGCCGGGGCCCGGCAGGTTGGGCTGCTCGGTGGCGGCCATGGCGTCTTCCAACGGCAGCAGTACCAGCGGAGCCGGTGTGCTGCCGATAAAGGCGATGCTGGCGTCCAGCTGCTGGTCGTCATCCATCTGTTCGGCGGTCGCGTGGCCATGCTCATGCAGGGCTTGGTGCAGTGCTCGGGTTTCCTGGGCGCGCAATTGATGATCCTGATGGGTGTAGTCGTCGCTGCGGTGGCCCGCAGCCTGGCGCCAATAGATGTCGCGGGAGGCGAGCCAGCCGCGAATGCTCGGCAAATCATGGGTAGTGGTGGTGGCCAGGGCGTCGCGCGGCCAGTGAGCCGGGGCGTGGAAGTGGCCGTTGCTTTGCTCGAACAGCAGCACACGCATGCCGAGAATGTTGCGTGCGGCCAGCTCTTCGCGCAGGCCATCGGGCACCGTGCCCAGGTCTTCGCCAATGATCAACGCTCGGTGGCGCTCGGCCTCCAGGCACAGGAGGCGCAGCAGGTCTTGCGACGGGTAGTTGAGGTAGGCGCCGGCCGAGGAATCCTCACCCTCCGGGATCACCCAGAGACGGCGCATGGTCATCACGTGGTCGATGCGCATGCCGCCGGCGTGGGCCAGGTTGGCGCGCAGCATTTCGATATAGGCACGGAAGCCATTCTGCTGCAGGCCCTGAGGTGAGAATGCCGACACGCCCCAGTTCTGCCCGGAGCGATTGAGGATGTCCGGCGGCGCGCCTACGCTGACCGACTGCAGCAGTTCCGCCTGCCGGCCCCAGGCCTGGCTGCCGGAGGCATCGGCGCCCACTGCCAGGTCGGCGATCAGCCCCACCTGCATGCCGGCTTCACGGGCGGTGCTCTGGGCACCGTGCAGGCAGCGGGCGATCAGCCACTGGGCGAAGGCGTGGAATTCGATCTCGTGCCCGTGACCTTCGCAGAATTGCTCGACGGCCTCGCTGGCCGGGTCGCGGTACTGCTCGGGCCAGGCGCGCCAATCCACCGGCAAGCCATTGAGGTCCATGAAGCCGCGCAACGCCTCGAAGCGGCAATGTTGGCGCAGGGCATCGCCGCCTGCCTGGCGGAAGGCCTCGAAATCGGCCTGCAACGGGTGAAGGCTGGCGGCGAAGTCGGCATGCAGCTGGCGCAGGATCTGCATCCGAGCGCTGGCAACACCCGGCCAGTCGATCAGCTCCAGGCTTTCCAGGCGCGCCAGTTCCTCGCCCAGCCCGCAGGTACGGATCGCCTGCTGCACGGCCGCTTCACCGAGCACGCTGGCCGGTGCGGCATGCAGCACGTTGAAGAACAGCCGGCTGGAGGGCGAGTAGGGGCTGTAGGTGTGCAGGTTGGCGCTGAACATGGCGTGCATCGGGCTGATCGCCAGGGCATCGGCGCCCCGTGCAGCGGCGCTGCGCAGCAGCGCTTCCAGCGCCTGGGTATCGCCCAGGCCACCATCACCGGGGCGGCGCAGCGAGTACAGCTGGGCGCTCAGGCCCCAGATCTTGGCATCGGCACGGCCAGCCAGTTGCGCCACGCTCGGGCATGCGGACGGCGCCACGGCAAGGGTCACTTCGCCTCCGGCGATGCGCAACTGATGGTAGCCGGTGGTGCCGATCACCGGCAGCCGGCCACTGTCATCCAGGCGGCCTTCCAGGCGTTCCCCCTGTTCCAGCTGGATCTCGAAGGGGGTGCCCGGCGGAAAGTAGCGGGTCAGGTCCAGGGCTTGCTGCTGGTCCAGAGTGACCAGCGGGCCAAGGGCCAGGGTGTCGTGGCGATGTTGCACCTGGGCGAGGCTGGCTTCGATCTGCTCGTCGTCCGCGGCCGGGTAGCCAAGGGCCTCGAGCAGGCGGCGCTGGTGTTCGGGTTTGACCGATTGCGCGGTGCCGTCGGCGTCGATCCAGTCGACGCTCAGGCCGGCGGCTTTGCTCAGTTCGGCAAGGCGTGCGTCACTCATGCTGCGCCCTCCAGCAGAACTCGAATGCTGCGTGCTGGCAGCTGATCGCCGGCGGCGCGATAGCTGAACAGCGGCTCGGCGCGCGCTGGCGTCGCGGCGCTGAGCTGGTCGCTGCCCAGGTTGAGGGCGATATGCAGCCTTTTCCCATCACCCAGTTGCCAGCTCGCAGCCACGGCCGCCTCGCCCAACACCTCGCTATGCAACGCTTTGCTGCCCTGCAGGTGCGGCACGATGTGCTGGTGGCGCAGGCTCAACAGCTCGCGATAGAACGCCAGCCAGGCGCTGCCATCGGCCGTGTCGCGGTTGTGGTAATCGGGCATCGAGGTCTCGAAGGTGCTGACATCATTCGGCGCAGGAATCGCCTGGCCGGAGAACTTGGAGAAATCCTTGAATTCGTTCTGGCGGCCCTTGCGTACCGCTTCACCGAGTTCGTCGTTGTGCGAGGTGAAGAACTGGAAGGGCTGCTCGCTGCCCCATTCCTCGCCCATGAACAGCAGCGGGATCATCGGGCTGAGCAGCAGCAGGGCGGTGGCGCTTTTCAGCGCGTGGTCATCGGCCAGGCTGCGCAGGCGCTCACCGACTGCACGGTTACCAACCTGGTCGTGGTTCTGCAGGAACAGCACGAAGGCGCTCGGCGACAGGTGGCCGCTGCTGCTGCCGCGGGCGGTACCATGGCGGGTGGTTTCACCCTGATAGATGAAGCCTTCACGCAGGCAGCGGGCGAGCTTGCCAGTGGCATCCGTGGCGAAGTCGGCGTAGTAGCCCTCGTGCTCGCCGGTGAGCAGGTGATGCAGCACGTTGTGGCCGTCGTCGTTCCACTGGGCGACGAAGCCCTGTTGCAGCAATTCGGCATCGTTGTGCTCGTTCTCCAGCACCAGATGCAGATGGCGCGAGGCCGGGATCGAGGTGTGCAGGCGCTCGGCCATTTCGATGAGGAAATCGCGCTCGCCGATGGCGTGCACGGCATCGAAACGTAGGCCGTCGATGCGATAGTCCTGCACCCACATCAAGGCATTGTCGATAAAATAGTCACGCACTTCGCGGCGGCGAAAATCAATGGCCGGGCCCCAGGGGGTGTGGACGTCTTCGCGGAAGAAGTCGCTGGCGTACTGGCCCAGGTAGTTGCCATCGGGGCCGAAGTGGTTGTACACCACGTCGACGAACACCATCAGGCCCAGCTCGTGGGCGCGGTCGATCAGGCTACGCAGCTCGTCCGGCGTGCCGTAGGAGGAGTCGGGTGCGTAGGGCAGCACACCGTCGTAGCCCCAGTTGCGACCGCCGGGAAACTCGCCCAGCGGCATCAGTTCGATGGCGGTGATACCCAGCTCGGCCAGCGCCGGCAGCTTCTGCGCGGCTGCCGCGTAGCCGCCCAGCGTGCCGACATGCACCTCGTAGAGCACCGTTTCCTGCCAGGGACGGCCTTGCCACTGATTGCTGCGCCAGTGGTAGGTCTGTGGGTCGATGACGCGGCTGGGGCCGTGCACATCGTTGGCCTGCCAGCGTGAAGCGGGGTCTGGCACCAGCAGGTGCCCGTCGATCAGGTAGTGGTAGTCGGTGCCGGCGGGCGCCGGCAGGGTGGTGGTGAACCAGCCATTTTCGCTGGCTGTCATCTCATGTCGAACCTGGTCTTGCATCTGTACGGCAACGCTTTTGGCGTCCGGCGCCCACAGAGAAAAGCAGGTGTGGCCATTGTCGTCGGGCCAGGCGCCGTGTCGTCGTTTTGCTTCTTGCATCACACCAGTTTCCCACCCGATTTCTGCGCAGCCAGCAACTTGCGATAGAGCGCCGCATAGGGCTCCACCGACTGCTTCCAATACAGCGGCGATGCCATGGCGTGAGCACGCATGGCGTTGAGCAGTTCCCGATTGCGGAACACCGCCATGGCACGGCGTACCGCGGCCAGATAGCTTTCGCTGCTCGGCTCTTGGAACAGGAAACCGCTGACGCCGTCTTCGATGGTGTCAGCCAGGCCACCAGTGGCACGGGCGATGGGCAGCGAACCGAAGCGCTGGGCGTACATCTGGCTGAGGCCGCAAGGCTCGAACCGCGAGGGCATCAGCAGGAAGTCGCTGCCGGCGAACATGCAGCGTGCGTCCGCCTCGTTGAAGCCGACGTTGGCGCCGACCTTGCCAGGGTGACGACGGGCCAGCTCGCGCACCGCTTCCTCTAGGTGCTCTTCGCCGCGGCCGATGATCGCGATGCGACCGCCCTCGGCCACGATGGCGTCGGCGATCTCCAGGGTCATGTCGATGCCTTTCTGCTGCACCAGGCGCGAGACCACGGCAAACAGCGGGCCGTCGCTCTGCTCCAGGCCGAACATCTGCTCGACATGACGGGTATTGGCGCGCTTGCCTTCCCAGTCGTGAGCATCGAAACCCTGCACCAGATGCGGGTCGTTGAGCGAATCCCAGCTGTCATCGATGCCATTGGGAATGCCGCTGAGCTGGTTGAGCCGCACCTTGAACTGCAGCATGCCCTCCAGGCCGCAGCCGAATTCCTGGGTGGTGATTTCGCGAGCGTAGTTCTCGCTCACGGTGGTCACGTGGTCTGAGTACACCAGGCCGGCCTTGAGGAACGACAGGCGACCGTAGAACTCCATGCCCTGATGGCCGCAGGCCGAGGACGGCAGGCCCAGTTCCGGGCTGCATTCCAGGCTGCACAGGCCCTGGTAGGCGAGGTTGTGGATGGTGAACACGGTCGGCGTCTGCAGGCCGCGCCAGCTCATGTAGGCGGGGGCCAGGGCAGCCGGCCAGTCATTGGCGTGAACCACTTCCGGGCACCAGCTCAGGCAGGCGGTGCCGGCGGCGATTTCGGCAGCGGCCAGGCCCAGGCTGGCGAAACGGATATGGTTGTCCTGCCAGTCGCGGCCATGGGCATCGGCGTAGGGCGTGCCGTCACGGTCGTACAGCTCGGGGCAGATCAGCACGTAGACGATCAGGCCATCGGGCAGGGTCATGCAGCCGATGCGCGCCGGTGGCAGGGCCGCATGGCCCGGCACGCTGCCAACGTCACGGATCGCGTGACCGCTCTGCAGCACCTGGCGATAGCCTGGGATCAGCACCCGTACATCGTGGTCCGCGTTCATCGCCCGTGGCAACGACGCAGAAACGTCGCCCAGACCGCCCACCTTGATGAGGTCGGCCAGCTCCGGGCTGACGAAGAGAATCTTCTTCTTGGCCGCGTGCAGATTGGTAATTGTATTGTTTGACTTGAGGGGTGTTTCTACCGATACCGATTGGTCAAACCGTGTTGCCACAACAGCGTTTCCCATACCATCCTCCGCTCGTTTCAATCCTTGACCCGTAATGTTCATTAGCTTGCTCGCCGACGGGAATATGCCGCCCTGTCTTTCCAGTTGTTTGCCGTGTCGGGGCAGGAGGAAAAGCTGCTTGCTGGTGATTAATTCCCACGTAGTTGATGACCCAGCCCGCGAATAAGAAGTTTCGACTATTTTCGGTGCCACCACTGGCCAGTACGGAACTAATGCAAGGCAGCAGGTTTTCGCTGCAATTGCCAGGAGGTTGCGGAGTTTCAACTGCTTTAGGCGGGTAGCTCTGGAGCTTTTGGCTGCCTTGAGGGGAGGCTGCGAAGGAGATTTCTGCTTTTCCATCGAAACGGGGCGACAGGCGGTCATGGTCTGGCGAGCTGGTCGCCTTGTACAAAAGCTGGACAGTTCTTGGACAACTAATTGCTGCAACTTAGCAAAGGAAAAGTTGCAGTTATCTTGAACGTTCGAACAATTATCTAAATGGGTTATTTGCCTGTAACAGGTGCCGTTCGATATTTCATGCCGAAAACAAAAGTGCCACTACGGATCAGGTAGTTGCACCATTACCGCGCACCATGGCGCCGACCTTTCAAATGCTGGTTTCCTGGGCCTTCGATAGTTGCAGTGAGCAGCACCACGGTCCACCAATGAGCGTGAAACGTGTTGCAGATCGCGAACGCTCTCTGGCGGGGCCGCGTGCCTGGTTGGCTTCTGATACTGTTGCCAGGCCTCCACCTGTGCGTTCCGGCCATGAACCTCGACACCCGCATCAAATTTCGTCACCTGACCTGCTTTCTGGAAATTGCCCGGCAACGCAGTTTTGCCAAGGCCGCCGATGCCCTGGCCGTCAGCCAGCCGGCCATTTCCAAGACGCTCAAGGAGCTGGAAGCCATCCTCGAGGCCTCGCTGTTCGAGCGTGGCAAGGCGGGAGTCAGCCTGACCTCGGCGGGGCTGGCCTTCATGCGCTACGCCGGCCCTTGTGTGCAGGCGCTGCGCGACGGCGTGAACAGCCTGCGCAGTGGCGAACATGACGCCGGGCAGGTACGCGTCGGCGTGCTGTCGACCGTGGAGAGCCTGTTGATTCCCGACGTTGTGCGGCGTCTGCACGAGCGCCACGCTGCTCTGGTGGTCAGCGTCGCCACCGGGCCCAGTGCCTATCTGCTGGCGCAGCTGCGTGTCGGCGAACTGGATCTGGTGGTGGGGCGCATGACCGACAGCCCGGACATCCAGGGCCTGACCTTCGAACACCTGTACAGCGAGTCGATGAGCCTGGTGGTGCGTCGCGGCCACCCACTGCTGGCGCTGGGCGATGCCGGCCTCAGCCAGCTGGGTGACTATCCTGCGGTGTTGCCATTGGCCGGCACCACCATCCGCCGTTATGCCGACAGCCTGTTCGTGCAATGCGGCGTGCCCCAGCCACGCCAGCGCCTGGAGACCCTGTCCCCGGCGCTGAGCCGCCGCTATGTGCAGCAGAGCGACGCGGTGTGGGTCGCACCCTTCGATGCAGTGCGCCTCGACCTGCAGAACGGCGACCTGGCCGAGTTGGCCCTGGGTATCCGCGAGCCTGGTGGCTCGGTGGGCATCTGCAGCAACACCGCGCTGCCCCTGTCGTTGGCAGCGCAATGGTGCTGCGAAACCTTGCGTGAATTGGCAGGCGAGTATAGAGAGCGTCCTGTGCCAGGCGCCGTTGTGTAGCCTGTCTCGCTCTGCTGGCAGCCCGATCAATCGAACTCGATCAGTACCTTGCCCACCTGCTGCTGCGCTGCGAAGTAGGCGTAGGCGGCCGGCGCGTCTGCGAACTTGAAGGTCTTGCTGACCACCGTTTCGATGCGGTTGGCTTCGGTGGCGCGTAGCAGCTCGCTGAACATCTGGCGGCTGCCGTTGGCGATACCGCGGATGGTCAGGTTCTTGAGGATCAGCGCGAGATAATTGGGAATCGGCGATTGCTGCCCGGGGGTCACGCCAATCACCGCGATGCGTGCGTTGGCGGCGGCTGCAGCGATGGACTGGCCCAGGGTGTCCTGGCCGCCGGTTTCGATGATCACGTCGGCGCCGGTGTTATCGGTCAGGGCCATGAGTTGGGCGGCCCAGTCCGGATGCTGGCGGTAGTTGATGGTGATGTCGGCACCCCGCTCGCGGACGATGTGCAGTTTTTCGTCGCTGGAGGAGGTGATGGCGACGCGCGCGCCGCGCAGCTTGGCGAGTTTCAGTGCGGCCAGTGAAACACCGCCGGTGCCCAGGCACAGCACCAGCTCGCCTGGCTTGACCTTGCATACCTCCACCAGCGCGTTCCAGGCGGTGAGGCCGGCCGAGGCGAGGGCGGCGACGTCCTGGTCGGCGAGCGAAGCCGGCACCTGGATGACCGCGGCGGCGGGCAGCACAACCCGTTCGGCCAGCCAGCCGTCATGGGAGATGCCAATGTCATGGGCGAATACGTCGGGGCGGAATTCACCGTCCAGCCAGCTGGGGAAGTGCCCGCAGACCACGCGATCGCCCGGCTTGACGTTACCCACACCTGCACCCACCGCGATGACCTCACCGACACCTTCGGAGACCGGGATCCGCTCTGGCGCCTGGCGGGCACCGTAAACGCCGCGCAGCAGTTGCACATCACGGCTGATCAGGCCCACCAGGCGCGGCGCGACCAGTACCTCGCCAGGGCCGGCGACGGGGTCGGGACGGGTGGTGGCGGTCAGGCTGTCCAGGCCTTGCTGGTTGCCGATTTGAAAGGCTTTCATGCAGATGATCCTTGTCGCTGGAAAATGTGGGGCTTTTCATGGCCCAGGCGTCGAGCGACATGGTGCCAGATAGAGCGTTGGCGTGGTCAAGGCTTGGCCCGGCTTGCAGGTGCCGACGCCTTTCGACCCCGCTCCATGCCGCGGCTACCTGGCCGAACTGGCGCCCGATAGCGCAAGCCCGTTAGCTCCGCAGGCATCTGCAGCAACGCCGCGCTGTGGCTGTTTCTGGCGGCGCAGCGCACGCCGTCCCGACCTTATCCGCTCGAACACCTTCAGCGATTATCTGAACTCCCCAGGCCGCCTCGCTTTCCACTTTCTACACCCATCAGGCAGGCCTTCGATGCTCCCACACAGCCAGCAGGGCCAAGGCCCGATCACCTTCGTGCTGATGCACTTTCTCGGCGGCTCGCACCGTACCTGGGGCCCGACCATCCCCTATCTGGATCGCCACTATCGCTGCGTCGCCTTCGATACACCGGGGTTCGGCGATGCCAGCGCGGTGCCTGGGTATACGGTCAGCGAGATGGCCGATCAGGTCGACCAGAGCATCCGCGAGCTCGGTCTCGAGCGCTGTATCCTGGTCGGCCATTCGATGACCGGCAAGGTCGCGGCGGTGCTGGCCTCGCGGCGCCCCGACTATCTCCGTGGCTTGGTGCTGGTGGCGCCGTCGCCACCCGGGCCGCAGCCGATCAGCGACGCCGAGCGCGACCGCCAGCGCGGTTACGACGCTGGCCGAGAGCAGGCCGAGGCGTTCATCGATGAATCCAGCTTCCACCGGCTGCCGGACGATCTGCGCGAAGTGGCCATCGCCGATGCCCAGAGCGTCAACCTCGAGGCCTGGCGCACCTGGGTCGACCATGGCAGCCGTGAGGATTGGCAGGAACGCATCGGCAGCCTGCCTTACCCGACGCTGCTGATCTGCGGCGCCGACGACCGCCAGGTGCCGGATGCCGAGGAGCAGGGCCGTACCACCCTGGCGCATTTCCCCCGCAGCGCCGTGCTGACGCTGCCCGGCGCCGGGCACTTGATGCCGCTACAGACACCTCGCGCACTGGCCGAGCAGATGCTCGCGTTCGCTCACTTGATTGCGACTCGTATCGCTGAAGGAGAAGGTTGATGGATTTGGGCTTGAAAGACCGTGTGGCATTGATCAATGGCGCGGCAGGCGGAATCGGTCTGGCGACCGCGCGCCTGTTGGCAGAGGAGGGCGTGAAGCTGGTGCTGACCGACCGCGAGCAGGACGCCTTGCTGCAGTCGGCTGCGGGCATGGTCGGTGAGCCGCTGCTGATCGCCGCGGACATGACCCGGCAAGCCGAGGTCGATGACCTGATCCGCCAGGCCGAGGCGCGCTTCGGCCAGGTCGATATCGTGGTGCATACCGCCGGCGTGACCGGCGCCAAGGGCGACCCGCTGGAGCTGTCGGACGCCGATTACCAGGAAGCCTGGGATACCGACTTCTTCACCGCCGTGCGCATCGCCCGGGCAACCGTGCCGGCCATGCGTAAGCGCGGCTGGGGCCGGCTGGTCTGCATCACCTCGGAAAACGCCGTGCAGCCGTACTGGGAAGAGGCCGTGTACAACGTGGCCAAGGCCGCGCTGGCTGCGTTCATCAAGAACCTGTCCTACAAGGAAGCCGCCCACGGCGTGCTGTGCAACACGGTATCGCCGGCGTTCATCGAAACCGGTATGACCGACGGCATGATGAAAAAACGCGCCGAGGAAATGGGCGTGAGCTTCGAGGAAGCGGTGCAGAGCTTCCTGAAGGAGGAGCGCCCAGGTATCGTCCAGCAGCGCCGCGGTCAGCCCGAAGAAGTGGCGGCGGCCATTGCGCTGCTGGTCTCGGAGCGCGCCTCGTTTATCAACGGCAGCAACCTGCGCGTCGATGGTGGCTCGGTGCAGAGCGTGCAGAACTGACGCAAGCGAGCAGGGCGCACTGTTAGGCTGTTTGGAACTCAGCGTTGCTGGTGGTTGACGCTCTGATCCGGTGAGCCCGGCATGTGCCGCTGCGGCCATGCTTGCCAAAATGAGAGCGGGGCAGTCACCAGTCGTGACTGCCCCCGTTACAACGCCAGGCCTTCGGATCAGAAGGAGAGGGCGAACATCAGCTGGGTGTAGAGGTTGCGGTCATTGCTTGCCAACTGGGTGCCACCATTATCCGCGCTGTTTTTCGGCTGATAGAGGCCAACCAATGGAATGACCATCAGGTTGTCGGTGACGCCCCACTGGGCATACACATCGAGTTCGCGGCCTGAAAGGTCGCCGAGGTCGTTGTCGAGGGTGTCGTAGTCGAACCACAACGCCCCCACGCTGAGGTTTTCCAGCGGTGTGACGCTAGCACCCACGTGGTGAATGCGGGTGTTGCTATTGAACGGGCCAGCGTAGTTGCCAGCGACTTCGCCCTGGAACCAGGTGCCGAAGCCACGGTTGAGGCCGTAGAACAGGGGGTCGTAGCCATCCGAGAAGCGGCTGTAGCGGTAATTGACCTTCGGCGACCAGGCGACAGCTGAGAACGTCCAGCCGGCTTCCAGGTACCAGGCGTTTTCGTTATCGACCTTGCGCTTGTCCTGGCGGGCGTATTCGGCAGACAGGAACAGGTCCTGTACGCCGGCATTGCCCTGGGCGCGCAGGCTGTAGGTCTTCATGCCGTCGCGGGCCAGTTGCGAGGCCGAGGCATATTGCTTGTCGACGTCTTTGACGTCGATATAGGTCAGGCCCAGGGTGCCGGCTTCGGCGACATGTTCCAGAGTGCCGACGTACATCTCCGAGCGCGCCTGGGCGCGGTTGTCGGATTTGATCCACATCAGATCGCTGCGCCAGCCTTGCTTGCCTCCCAGGCGCAGCACGGCAGTCTGGTCGAAGTTCTTGCGCGCGGCGAGGTAGTAGCCGCCACCGCGATTGAATTCACCATCGGCCACGCCCTTGCCGAGGTTCAGGGCATCGCCATTGATCAGGAAGCCATCGCCGACCACGATGTTCTGGCGGCCAACGGACAGATCGACGCCATCTTCGCCCAGCACCGCAAACAGGTCGCCCGAGCGCCAGCCCAGATAGGCATCTTCGATCTTGGTGGTGCGCTCCGAGCCATCGGTAAAGCTGGCCGCATCGCCATCGCCCCAGGTGCCCGAGGAGAGAAAGCCGAACGCGCCATAAGCCGTGCCGGCGCCGCCAAGCCCCTGATCGGCGCTGATGCCGTACTTGAGGTAGCCCTCGCGCCAGGACGCCGAGCCGGCTTGCGTGGCACCCGTGGTGGCGTAGCGCTCCCGGCTGTGGAAGATGCCGAACACGGCTTCGAGGTTGGCGTTCAGGTGGGTGTCTTCATCGCTGTAGAGCTCAACGGCACCCGCCTGGGAGGCGGCGCCGATCAACAGGGCGAGGGCGGAGCGTTGCAGCACGGAGGGCTTGGACATGGTTGGCTTCCCTGGGTTTTTTTCTTATGGGGCGAAGGGTGAGGCGATACTAGTGGTTTGCCCAAGACAGCCCTTGAGCGTCCTTGCCATTCACTTGTCTGTCCTTGCCAACACTAGATCAGTTTCCGCCAGGCGTTGCTGCCTAACTCGCGGCCGGAGATCGGGAACATTGCCTACCAGGCGCTACCAAGAGCTCTTTTCCATAACCATTTGGTTATGTTTTGGTCGCGCTTTTTCACTAGGCGGCTGGTGCTTCCTCGCCGATCATGGCCTGCAGAGCCAGCATCGGCGCACAGGCGCGCGTATGACCGGCGACTCCACAATTTCAATAAACAGGAGCGTCCCATGTCCGAGGACAGCCGTTTCATCATCCGTGATCGCAACTGGCACCCCAAAGCCTTTACCCCTGACTACAAGACTTCCATCGCCCGTTCGCCACGTCAGGCGCTGGTGAGCATCCCGCAATCGATTTCGGAAACCAACGGGCCGGACTTCAGCCACCTGAAGATGGGCCAGCACGACAACGACCTGCTGCTCAATTTCAACAACGGCGGCCTGCCCATCGGCGAGCGCATTCTGGTGTGCGGGCGGGTGATGGATCAGTACGGCAAGCCAATCCCGCATACCTTCGTGGAAATGTGGCAGGCCAACGCTGGCGGCCGCTACCGCCACAAGAACGACCGCTACCTGGCGCCGCTGGATCCGAACTTCGGCGGCGTGGGCCGTGCGCTGACCGACAGCGAAGGCCATTACAGCTTCCGTACCGTAAAACCCGGCCCGTACCCATGGCGCAACGGTCCCAATGACTGGCGCCCGGCGCACATTCACTTCTCCATCAGTGGCCCGTCGATCTCGACCAAACTGATCACCCAGCTGTATTTCGAAGGGGATCCGCTGATCCCGCTGTGCCCGATCGTCAAGGCCATCGCCAACCCGGACGCGGTGCAGACGCTGATCGCCAAGCTCGACATGAGCATGGCCAACCCCATGGACTGCCTGGCCTATCGCTTCGACATCGTGCTGCGTGGCCAGCGCAAGACCCACTTCGAGAATTGCTGAGGAGCCCGCCATGCCTGTCGAACTGTTGCCCGAAACCGCTTCGCAAACCGCCGGCCCCTACGTGCACATCGGCCTGGCGCTGGCCGCCGCCGGCAACCCGACCCGTGACCAGGAAATCTGGAACCAGATGGCCAAGCCCGGTGCGCCGGGCGAGCACATCACCCTGATCGGCCACGTCTACGATGGCAACGGCCACCTGGTGCGCGATGCCTTCCTGGAGCTCTGGCAGGCCGATCACCAGGGCCGTTACGACGCCGAGTACGACCTCGACAAACCCTTCAACAGCTTCGGCCGTACCGCCACCACCTTCGATGCCGGCAGCGAGTGGACGGTACAAACCGTCAAGCCGGGCGTGGTCAACAACGCCGCCGGTGTGCCGATGGCGCCCCATGTGAACGTTTCGCTGTTCGCCCGTGGCATCAACATCCACTTGCACACGCGCCTGTATTTCGAGGATGAAGCCGAGGCCAACGGCAAGGATCCGGTACTCGGCCTGATCGAGCAGCCTTCGCGCCGCGAGACCCTGATCGCCAGGCGCTGCGAAGTTGACGGCAAGCCGGCCTACCGATTTGATATCCGCATTCAGGGGGACGGCGAAACGGTGTTTTTTGATTTCTGACAGAGCACTGGATGCGCCCGTCGAGCAGATCGACGCGCGCATCCACCAGGGTTTCAGCGCGGCGCTCGAGGCCCGTGGCTTTCGCGCCGACAGTCAGCAACAGCAAGCAATCGATACCCTGGCGCAGTGGCTGCAAGGCTGGTGCGCCGGGCGTCGTGGCTGGCTGCGCAAACCGTTGGCTGGCGTCTACCTGTGGGGCGGCGTGGGGCGTGGCAAGAGCTTCGTGATGGATGCTTTCTTCGCCGCCGCTCCGTTGCGCGCCAAGCGCCGGGTGCATTTTCACGCCTTCTTGCAGGAGCTGCAGCAGCGCATGCAGGCCTTTGCCGGCCAGCCCGATCCGCTGGTGCTGGCGATCCGCGCGTTGGCGAAGGATATCCGCCTGCTGTGCTTCGATGAATTCCACGTGCATGACATCGGCGACGCCATGCTGCTGCGCCGTTTGCTCGACGTGCTGGTCGAGGAGGGCGTCGGCCTGGTCATGACCTCCAACTACCCGCCGACCGGGTTGTGCCCCAATCCGCTGTACCGCGAGCGCTTCACCCCGGCCATCGAGATACTCGAAAAACGCTTCACGGTGCTGGCGCTGGATGCCGGCACCGACTACCGCGAACTACCGGGCAATGCCCAGCAGTGGGGCGAGTACCTGTGGCCGCAGTCGGCGGGCGGCCTGGCTTATCTGGAAAACTGGCTGGCGCTGGGTGAGCAGGCGCAGCGCGATCAGTTGCTGAGCGTCAACCATCATCCGCTGCAGGTGCGCGCCCTGGCCCCTGGCCGTGCCTGGCTGGAGTTCGCCGAGCTGTGCGGCAACGCCCATTCCACGGCGGATTTTCTCTGGCTGCTGCAACGCTATCCGCGCCTGGCGCTGAGCGGCGTGCCGAGCCTGGATTCGCAACCCACCGATGCCTGCCAGCGCTTCATCAACCTGGTGGATATCGCCTACGATGCCGGCGCCGAATTGCTGTTGTGCAGCGAGTTCAGCCTCGAACGCCTGTGCCGCGGCTCCGCCCATCAGGATTTCGTGCGAACCCGCAGCCGCCTTGGTCAATTGCACAAGCGAAAGCTCGTGACGACTGAAGGCGCCGGCCCAGAGGTCCGTGCCGCCTGCCACAAGGACTGCTGAACCCGTGCTGCAAATCTTCCAGATCACCGCGCCGATCTTCCTGCTGATCGGCCTCGGCTACTTCGCGGCCATGGGCGGCCTGCTCAACCGCGAGCAGGTGCGCGGCATCGGCGCCTTCGTGATCACCTTCGCCATGCCGGCGCTGCTGATCAAGACTCTGGGCACCTCGCCGATCCAGCAAACCCTGGTGCCCGGCTACCTGCTCGCCTATGCGTTCGGCTCTCTGGCCGCCTTTGCCCTGGCCTTCAGCGTGTCGCGCTGGGTGCGTGGCGACAACCTGTCGGGCTCGGCCATCAACGCCATGGGCATGTCGGTTTCCAACAGCGGTTTCGTCGGCTACCCACTGGTCGCGGCCGCCATCGGCTCGCCGGCGGTGCTGGGCATGGCGATGGGCATGCTGGTCGAGAACCTGCTGATGATTCCCCTGGCACTGGTGCTCGCCGAGGCGGGCAAGCAGCAGGGCGGCGGTGGCCTCAAGGTACTGGGCATGATCTTCGGGCGGCTGCTGAAGAACCCGGTGATCATCGGCATCACCACCGGCCTGGGGGTATCACTGCTGGGCATCGAGATTCCGCCGCTGCTGTTCAAACCCATCGACATGCTCGCCGGGGTGTCGGCACCTTTGGCGCTGTTCGTGATCGGCGCCAGCCTGTTCGGCATGAAGGCGCGCGGCGTGTGGATCGATGCCGCATGGATTGCCAGCGGCAAACTGATCGTTCATCCGCTGGCGGTACTCGGCGCGTTCCTGCTGGTGCCGGGCATCGACCCGGTAATGAAGGCGGTGGGCGTGCTGTTCGCCTGCTCGCCGATGATGAGCATCTTCCCGATCCTCGGCCAGCGCTTCGGCCTCGAAGATCGTTGCAGCGCGACCCTGCTGGTAGCCACCGTGCTGTCGTTCTTCACCATCAGCATGGCGCTGGTGTTCATTGGGGCAGGGCAGAGCTGAAGGAGCCGACTTGCTTCTCCATGGGAGCGGGCGGGGACGCTGAGTTCATGCCCGCGAAGGTGTGCGTACCAACCAGTTGTAGAAAGGGGCGGGTTTGGCTGCAAAGTGGCGGAAGCGGCCGTTCGTTCCCGCAGGATGGACTGGTGATTATCTGTGGGAGTGGGCCATGCCCGCGAAAAATCACGGGCATGGCCCGTTCCCACAGGTAAAACAACAATGCCTGCTTCTGCCTTGTAGCTGCTCGTGGGATGGGTGAACCCCATCGACGGTTGATGGGTTTCACCCATGCGGCCCGTCCCATCCTACCGATTAGGCACGGCTACCCAGCAGTTCGGCGCGGCGTATCCAGTTCTGCCGCTGGTTTTCCGAGGACGGGCGCACCGGCGTGAACTGTTCGAGGCGGCGCGTCTTGATGCCGCAGAAGCCGAGAATGGTGCGCTTCATCTGGCGATGAGCCGGCGCGCCGTAGACCCAGCGAAAGTACCAACTCGGGGTGTCGAGGGTGACCAGCAGGTCGGCGGTGCGGCCGCTGAGCAGCTTGTCCCACAACTGCGAATTGCTGCGGTACTTGAAGGCGAAGCCGGGCAGCAACACGCGGTCGAAGAAGCCCTTGAGCTGCGCCGGCAGGCCGCCCCACCAGACCGGGTAGACGAACACCAGGTGCTGGGCCCAGTGGATCTGGCGCTGCGCTTCGAGCAGATCCGGCTCCAGGGCCTGGCTCTGGCTGTAGCCCTCGTGCAGCACCGGATCGAAGCTCATCTCGCTCAGGCGCATCTGCCGCACCACATGGCCTTCGGTGCGTGCGCCCAGGGCGTAGGCCTCGGCCAGGGAATGGCAGAGGCTGTCGCTTTTAGGTGAGCCGATGATCATCAGGATCCGCTTGCCATCACCCTCCAGCGGGGTGGCGCCGCTTTTTGCGGTTTCAGTCATGCTGCCCGGCCTCCAGCATGGTTTCCGGGCGCACCCAGGCGTCGAACTGCTCTTCGCTCAGATGCCCCAGGGCCAGGGCCGCCTCGCGCAGGGTGGTGCCCTCGGTGTAGGCCTTCTTGGCGATTTCCGCGGCCTTGTCGTAGCCGATATGCGGGTTCAGCGCGGTAACCAGCATCAGGCCGCGTTCCAGGTGCTCGGCCATGCGCTGGGCATCGGGCTCCATGCCCAGCACGCAGTGCTCGCGGAAGTTGCGGCAGCCGTCGGCCAGCAGGCGGATCGACTGCAGCACGTTATGGATGATCACCGGCTTGTAGACGTTGAGTTGCAGGTGCCCCTGGCTGGCCGCGAAACCGATGGTCACGTCGTTGCCCATTACCTGGCAGGCGAGCATCGACAGCGCCTCGCACTGGGTCGGGTTGACCTTGCCGGGCATGATCGAGCTGCCCGGCTCGTTGGCCGGCAGGCGTACCTCGGCCAGGCCGCCACGTGGCCCGGAGCCGAGCAGGCGCAGGTCGTTGGCGATCTTCATCAGCGCCACGGCCAGGGTCTTCAGGGCACCGGAGAGCGCGGTCAGCGGTTCGTGGCCGGCGAGGGCGGCGAACTTGTTCGGTGCGCTCTTCAGCGGCAGACCACTCAGGGCAGCCAGCTCCGCGGCAATCGCCTCGCCGAAACCGGGCGGTGAGTTCAGACCGGTGCCGACTGCCGTGCCACCCTGGGCCAGCTCGCAGACCGCCGGCAGCGTGGCGCGAATGGCCTGCTGGGCCATCTCGAGTTGCGCGACGAATGCGGAGAGTTCCTGGCCAAAGGTGATCGGCGTGGCGTCCATCATGTGGGTGCGGCCGGTCTTCACCAGGCGGTTGTGACGTGCGGCCTGGTCGGCCAGGGCTTCGGCGAGCTCGGCGACGGCTGGCAGCAGCTCATTCTTGATGGCGCCGGCGGCAGCGATGTGCATGGCGGTGGGGAAGCAGTCGTTGGAGCTCTGCGCACGGTTGACGTGATCGTTGGGGTGCACCGGGCTCTTGCCGCCACGAGGGTTGCCGGCCAGTTCGTTGGCGCGCCCGGCGATCACTTCGTTGACGTTCATGTTGCTCTGGGTGCCACTGCCGGTCTGCCAGACCACCAGCGGAAACTGCTCGTCGTGCTTGCCGGCGATCACCTCGTCGGCGGCCTGCTCGATCAGTCGGGCGATATCCTGGGGCAGGTCGCCGATGCGGTCGTTGATACGTGCGGCAGCTTTCTTGATCAATGCCAGGGAATGCACCACCGCCAGCGGCATGCGCTCCTCGCCGATCGCGAAGTTGATCCGCGAACGCTGGGTCTGGGCACCCCAATAGGCATCTTCGGGGACTTCGATGGGGCCGATGCTGTCGGTTTCGGTGCGGCTCATTGCGGGACTCTCCGTCGCTGTTCAAGCTCGTTAGGCTGCGTCGGTGGCGACACGTTCCAACTACCAGCGCGTGCGGTTGGTGCAAATCCAGCCCTGTGCAGCTCGCACCGGCACGCGTTCGCCCAACGCATTGCGCAGCAGGCCGTCGTACTGGCCGGACCACTCGTTGGTGTCTGCATACAGCAGGCCGAAGCCGAGGCGCGGTTTGGCGGCATGGGCCTGGCGCGGCGTGAAGGTTAGGTCGACCTGGCCGTCCTCGGTGTACAGCTGCCAGGGCGCCAAGGGTGACTGGCGCGTTTGGCTGATCTGCACGGCCTGCTCCAGATGCAGCAAGGCGCCGCCGAACCACAGGGCGTTTTCCGTCAGCCCGCTGGGCTCGGTCCAGCCGCTGCCGAAGTTACCGCCAATGCCGCCGGGTGCGGCGAACACCGCACGCGTCCATTGGCTGTGGAGCGGCCAGACACCGCGGCCAAAGTCCATCGAGGCGAAGCTCTGGCCGCTGTTGCACTCATAGTCCCTGGCCCCCAGGTGCACGCTGCCGGTGACGGGCAGGCCCACCTGGCGGCAGGCGGCATGAAAGCTCTTGTTGCCTAACGGCACCACCAGGTTCACCGACTCCAGATGAGCGGGGCGCTGGATGTCCAGTGCCAGGTGCAGGGGCTGGCCAGCAATATTCGGTGAGGTGGCGGTCAGCCTTACGCGGCCGGGGTACTCGTTGAAATGCAGCTGCAGGCGCGGGTGCTTGAAGGCGTGGCCGCCCTGGGGCGAGTCCGGCAGGTTGCAGCCGCGGGCGAACAGGCTGAGCTGGTTGAGGGTTACATGGTGGCCGCTGCCCAGGTCGAGAAAGTAGACGGCGCCGTAGCCAACGTAGTCTAGATCGGCCTGAACCAGCGACAGCGTCCAGTCCGGGGTGCAGATGTTCCAGTGATTCCAGCGTTTGCGACGCCCCAGGTTGCCCGGCAACGAGCAGTCGACCCGCGGCTGCGACGACCAACCGATGGCCTCGGGGTTGAGCCGCCCGCGGGCGTCGCACAACGGGATCGGCGGCGGTGGAACGAGGGGGCTATTCATCTGGCACGTCCATGTGTGCATGAAGAGGGTCATCGAGCATGCAACTGTCCGGCGCGGCGGGCAAGTGCTGGCAGTTTGAACTGCGTCGCAAGGGTGCGCCAGTAGGCATTTCGCACTGCTTAGCGACCATTCCCAGGGGCAGAAGTGGTGCGCCTCCCATTCGAAAGGGCTTGAGAGGCGCGCCGCTGGGGCACAAAATGCGCCACTGTCGGTCAAAGCACCTCACCCTTGTGTTCAGGAGTACCCCGATGTCCCGTATCCCCGCGCTCTGCATTGCCGCTCTGATGGCCGTCGGTAGCACCCAGGTGCTGGCCGATGCCCGCAGCCACGCCGCCGATGCCGAGCGCTTCCTGCAGCTCGCCCACGCCGACAAGCTGGCTGTTCCGGTTTACGCCCAGGTGCAGCAGATGTTCGCCCAGCGCTTCGCCGAGACCAAGGCGCCGGAGAGCAAGAAAGCCGTGCTGGAGAGCTACCAGGCCAAGGCCAACGCCGAGCTGGACAAGGCGGTCGGCTGGAACAAGCTCAAGCCCGACATGGTCAAGCTGTACACCAGCAACTTCAGCGAGCAGGAACTCAAGGACCTGATCGCCTTCTACGAGTCGCCGCTGGGCCAGAAGGTGCTCAAGCAGATGCCGGCGCTGACTGCCCAGTCCGCGCAGATCACCCAGGCCAAACTGGAAAGTGCGGTCCCTGCGGTCAACAAGCTGCTGACCGACATGGGCAGCGAACTGGGCGCCAAGAAGCCCTGACATCCGACGTGGCCGGCAGGTAGCCGGCCACGGTCCCTTCCCTGGAGCCACCGATGCCCAAGATCGACCACCTGCGTAGCGCTTTCGCCGCCCTGCAACCCGAGCACCTCGAGGTGCTGGATGAAAGCCACATGCATAGCCGTGGCCTGGAAACCCATTACAAGGCAGTGATCGTCAGCCCGCAGTTCGACGGCCTCAACGCCGTCAAGCGCCACCAGAAGGTCTATGGCGTGCTGGGCGAGCTGATGGGCCAGGTGCATGCGCTGGCCTTGCACACCTACACGCCACTGGAGTGGGCCGCCCAAGGCGTGGCCCCGGATTCGCCGACCTGCCGCGGCGGCAGCAAGCACGACCTCTGATTTCAGCCAGCGCCACTATTTCTGCTTCTGCGGGGTGGATGCCCGCCGCTGATCGTTAGTAGCAGCATCTGTTCGAGCGCCAGCCCTGGGCATCGCTGCGCTCACCCAGGCTACGTGCTCAACCCGGGCTACGCGGCGCTGTTCACCACTCGACCACTATCTTGCCGAAATGGCTGCCGCTCTCCTGCAGGCGGAAGGCGTCTGCGAGCCTGTCCAGTGGGAAGCGCTGATCGAGGATCGGGCGCCCGCCGGACTGCTCCAGCGCACGGATATAGTCCTGCTGGTGGCGACGACTGCCGACGATCAGCCCCTGCAGGCGAACCTGCTTGGCCATCAGCACCGCGGTCGGCACATCGCCCTGGCGCCCGGTCAAAACGCCGATGAGGGCAATATGGCCGCCGACCCGCACCGCGGTGATCGATTGCGCCAGGGTACCCGGGCCGCCGACCTCGACCACCTGATCCACGCCGCGGCCAGCGGTCAGCTCCAGCACCCGCTTGCCCCATTCAGGTGTCTGCCGGTAATTGATGGTGTGGTCGGCGCCCAGCTGGCGCAGGCGCTCGAGCTTCTCATCGGACGACGAGGTGGCGATCACCGAGGCGCCCATCATCCTGGCGATCTGCAGCGCGGCAATCGACACGCCGCCACTGCCCAGTACCAGCACGCTGTCACCGGCCTTCAGCCCGCCATCGACCACCAGCGCGCGCCAGGCGGTCAGCCCCGCGGTGGTGATGGTCGCCGCCTCGGCATGGCTCCAGCCGCGCGGCGCATGGGTGAAGGCGCTGGCGGCGCGTACCGCGTACTGGGCCGCGAAACCGTCGATGCCGTCGCCCGGCGTGCCGGCGAAGTTGCTCACCGGCGCGCCCACCTCACCGTCGGGCCACTGCGGGAAGAACCCGGACACTACCTGATCGCCCACCTGGAACTCGCTCACGCCTTCACCCACCGCCTCGACCACGCCGGCACCGTCGGCCATCAGCACGCGACCATCAGCGGTTGGAATACCGCCGTTGGCCACCAGCAGGTCGTGGAAATTCAGCGAGCTGGCGTGCAGGGCCACGCGAATCTGGCCGGGCCCAGGCCGGCCGGGGTCGGCGATATCGATCACTTCGATGTTGTTCAGGCCTCCGGGTGTACGCACGACTGCGGCTTTCATGGATAGCTCCTCCAAGGTCTGTTCGATGGCAGGCGAGCGCCTGCCGTTGTTTTCTCGACCACCTCCCTTGCCGAGCGTTCCGGCTCGCGCACTACACCTGAGCGGCCAACACCAGTAAACTGCACGGCCCATTTCTCCACAGCACCTCACCCCATGCCCAGGTGACACCTCCGGGCAGTGCGATGCTTTGCCGAAACGGCTCACATTCTAGTACCCGGTCCGCCCTTTGCGAGGGCGACTACTGAAGGACATCTGCAATGAACGACAACACCATCGTCGTGGCGGCACTCTATAAGTTCGTGTCCCTGCCGGACTACGAGGCGCTGCGCCAACCGCTGCTCGACACGCTGGTCGCCAACGGCATCAAGGGCACTTTGCTGCTCGCCGAGGAGGGCATCAACGGCACGGTTTCCGGCAGCCGTGAAGGTATCGACGGGCTGTTCGCCTGGTTCGCCCTCGACCCGCGCCTGGCCGATGTCGACCACAAGGAATCCTACTGCGCCGAGCAGCCGTTCTACCGCACCAAGGTCAAGCTCAAGAAGGAGATCGTCACCCTCGGCGTGCCGGGGGTCGACCCCAACAAGCGTGTCGGCACCTATGTCGAGCCGCAGGACTGGAACGCGCTGATCAGCGACCCGGAAGTGCTGCTGATCGACACCCGCAACGATTACGAAGTGTCCATCGGCACCTTCGAAGGCGCCATCGACCCGAAGACCAAGTCCTTCCGCGAGTTTCCGGATTACATTCGCGAGCACTTCGACCCTAGCAAACACAAGAAGGTGGCGATGTTCTGCACCGGTGGCATCCGCTGCGAGAAGGCCTCCAGCTACATGCTCACCGAGGGCTTCGAGGAGGTGTATCACCTCAAGGGCGGCATTCTCAAATACCTCGAAGAAGTGCCCCAGGAAGAAACCAAGTGGCAGGGCGACTGCTTCGTGTTCGATAACCGGGTGACCGTGCGCCACGACCTCAGCGAGGGTGATTACGACCAGTGCCACGCTTGCCGTACGCCGATCTCGGTGGAGGACCGTGCCTCGGAATTCTTCAGCCCCGGCGTCAGCTGCCCGCACTGCTGGGATTCGCTGCCTGAGAAGACCCGCGAGGGTGCCCGTGAGCGGCAGCGGCAGATCGAACTGGCGAAAGCGCGCAATCAGCCCCATCCTCTTGGCAACAATCCCCGTCAGAAAAACGAGGCCTGAGCCATGGATGCGCGTCTGCTCTACGTAATGGACCCTATGTGTTCCTGGTGCTGGGGCTTCGCGCCGGTGGTCGAGGCGCTGGCCACTCAGGCCGCCGAGCGCGGCGTACCCATGCAACTGGTGCTCGGCGGCCTGCGCCGTGATCAGGTGGCCATTGATGCCGCTGCGCGGGTGCGCTACCTGGGCTATTGGCAGGCGGTCAACGCCAGTACCGGTCAGTTGTTCAACTTCGATGAAGGGTTGCCGCTGGGCATGCGCTACGACACCGAGTCGGCGTGCCGCGCCGTGGTCACGGTGCGCGATCTCGACCCGCAGAGCGCCTGGCCCATGGCCCGGCGTATCCAGCAGGCCTTCTACCAGCAAGGCGCCGACGTGACCCTGCCGGCGACCCTGGTGCAACTGGCTGAGGAAGTGGGTATTCCGCGTATCGAATTCGCCGAAGCGTTCGACAGCGAAGCGCAGCATCGCGCTACCGCCGCCGACTTCACCTGGGTGCAGGACCTCGGTATCGCCGGCTTCCCGACCCTGTTGGCCGAAAGTGCTGGTCGCCTGGCACTGCTCACCAATGGCTACCAGCCGCTCGATGTGCTGTCGCCATTGCTCGGGCGCTGGCTGGAGCACGCCGTCGATGGTTGATCGCCTGAGCTGGGCGGAAATTCGTCGCCTGGCCCTGCGCCACAAGCGTGCGTTGATCCTCGCCAACCTGGTCGCCGTGTTGGCGACCCTGTGCAGCGTGCCGATTCCTCTGCTGTTGCCCTTGCTGGTGGATGAAGTGCTGCTCGGTGACGGCAACACCGCGCTGGCGGTGATGGACAATTTCCTCCCTGCGGCCTGGCAAAGCGCGGTGGGTTACATCCTGCTGATGCTGGGGCTGACCTTCCTCCTGCGCGGCGGTGCGCTGATCTTCAACGTGGTACAGGCGCGGCTGTTCGCGCGGCTCTCCGAAGACATCGTCTACCGCATTCGCATCCGCCTGATCGAGCGCCTCAAGCGCATTTCCCTGGCCGAGTACGAGAGCCTCGGCGGCGGCACGGTGACCACCCACCTGGTCACCGATCTCGACACCCTGGACAAATTCATCGGCGAAACCCTCAGCCGTTTTCTGGTCGGCGTGCTGACCCTGGCCGGCACCTCGGGGATCCTGCTGTGGATGCACTGGAAGCTGGCGCTGTTGATCCTGCTGTTCAACCCGCTGGTGATCTACGCCACGGTGCAGCTGGGTAAGCGCGTCAAGCACCTGAAGAAGCTCGAGAACGACAGCACCTCGCGCTTCACCCAGGCGCTGACCGAAACCCTGGACTCGATCCAGGAAGTGCGTGCCGGCAATCGCCAGGGTTATTTTCTCGGTCGCCTCGGCGGGCGCGCCAAGGAAGTGCGCGATTACGCCGTGGCCTCGCAGTGGAAGACCGACGCCTCGAACCGCGCCAGCGGCCTGCTGTTCCAGTTCGGCATCGACGTGTTCCGTGCCGCGGCGATGCTCACCGTGCTGTTCTCCGACCTGTCCATCGGCCAGATGCTCGCGGTGTTCAGCTACCTGTGGTTCATGATCGGCCCGGTCGAGCAGTTGCTCAATCTGCAATACGCCTTCTATGCCGCCGGCGGCGCGCTGACGCGCATCAACGAGCTGCTCGCGCGACGTGACGAGCCGGACTACGTCGGCGGTGCCGACCCGTTCAAAGGACGCGAAACGGTCGGCATCGAGATTCGCGACCTCACCTTTTCCTATGGCGAGGAACCGGTGCTGGCGGGGCTCAACCTGTCCATCGAGCCGGGCGAGAAGGTCGCCATCGTCGGCGCCAGCGGCGGTGGCAAGAGCACCCTGGTGCAATTGCTGCTTGGCCTTTATACGCCCCAGGCCGGGGTGATTCGCTTTGGCGACAGCAGCCAGGAACAGATCGGCCTGCCGGTGATTCGCGAGCATGTGGCGGTGGTGCTGCAGCACCCGGCGCTGTTCAACGACACGGTACGCGCCAACCTGTGCATGGGCCGTGAGCGCAGCGACGAAGCCTGCTGGCAGGCATTGACCATCGCCCAGCTGGCGCAGACCGTTCGGCAGCTGCCGCAAGGGCTGGATACGGTGGTCGGCCGTTCCGGTGTGCGCCTGTCCGGCGGCCAGCGTCAGCGCCTGGCCATTGCCCGCATGGTGCTGGCCGAGCCCAGGGTGGTGATCCTCGATGAAGCCACCTCGGCGCTGGATGCCGCAACCGAATACGCCCTGCACAAGGCGCTGGCGCAATTTCTCAACGGCCGTACCACGCTGATCATCGCCCACCGCCTGAGTGCGGTGAAACAGGCCGATCGGGTGCTGGTGTTCGACGGTGGCAGCGTTGCCGAAGACGGTGATCACCGCCAACTGATTGCCGAGGGCGGGCTGTACGCCAAGCTCTACGGCAATCTGCAACATTAGGTCCGGCGAGTTAGCCGCACTTATCGGTGGCCTGCGGTTGAGCGTAGTGATACCCGCGATTGGCCCCGATATCGCTGCGCTCAACGCAGGGCTACAAAAAACTACTCGTGCGGCAGTTTGCTGCCCCACTGCTGGATCGCCTTGGTGCGCTGCACGCTGGCGTTGACCGCCTTGTCGATCTCCTCGTTGTAGTCGTCCAGCCAACTGCGTGAGCCGGGGATCATGTCCGCCAGGTCGCGCATGCCATTCTTCAGCGTCTGCAGGCTCTGCTGGTAGCTCTGTTCCTGGCCGAGCAGGGTGCGGCCCATCAGTTTCAGGGCGGCGATATCCTGAGCGGGCGCCGCCGGAGCAGCAGTGGCGGCAGCGGCCGCAGGAGGTGGCGGTGGTGGCGTGGCAGCGAGTTTCAGCAGGGCGTCCTGGCGCTTCTGATCTTCCTTGAGCGTATTCAATTCCGTTTCCAGTTGCTCGGCGCGGTGCTGCAGGGCGGCGAAGGCTTGCGGATCGAAGGGCGGCGGCTCATCAGCAAGCATCTTCACCACGGCCGAGGTCGCCAGGCTGGAGAGGATGATGAACAGCAGCAGGGCCAAGGCGAAGATCAGGATGCGGTTGAAGCGACTGGCCTTTTCCAGCTTGGCCAGGCGCTCCTCGTCACTGGGTGGCGCCAGGTCGAATGCGGTGGGTGCGCTCTCGGGTTCTGCGGGCTTTTCACTGCTCATGGCGGCCTCATTGTTATGGCGCGGATGGATGCTGTCATTCTGGCAGCGTTTTCACCGATCTGCCTGTGCATTGCCCGCATCCTGTCGGCAGATTAATCGACCGCCTCGTAAAGAAATGTTTACGGAGCCGGCCGATCCAGGGGCCGCTGGTGGCGATTGGTGGCCCATTGGCCCGCCATGTATCGAAGCCTTGCCAGCGCCCGGCTGCGTAGGCGTTGCCGACGGGCAGGGCGGCCTTGTTCGCGTTCGCCACCTCGATTGTCATGGAGGCATAACGACAACGAGGACGACCCCCATGAACGCCGTGTCCAGAATCGAACAGCACAACCCCATCGGTACCGACGGTTTCGAGTTCGTCGAATTCACCGCGCCAACCCCCGAGGGCATCGAGCAGCTGCGCCAGCTGTTCACCGCCATGGGCTTTACCGAAACCGCCAAGCACCGCAGCAAGCAGGTATGGCTGTTCCAGCAGCATGACGTGAACTTCGTGCTCAACGGCAGCCCGACCGGACACGTGCATGCCTTCGCCGAAAAGCACGGGCCGAGCGCTTGTGCCATGGCCTTCCGGGTCAAGAATGCCGCCCAGGCGGCCGCCTACGTGAAAGAGCAGGGCGCTACCCTGGTCGGCAGCCACGCCAACTTTGGCGAGCTGAACATTCCCTGCGTCGAAGGCATCGGTGGATCGTTGCTGTATCTGGTCGACCGTTACCCCAACGAGAGCGGCGAACAGAGCATCTATGACGTCGACTTCGCGTTCATCGAAGGCCGCTCGGCCAACGACAACGCCGTCGGCCTGCAGTGCATCGACCACCTCACCCATAACGTGAAGCGCGGGCAGATGGATGTCTGGTCGGGCTTCTACGAGCGCATCGCCGGCTTTCGCGAAATCCGCTATTTCGATATCGAAGGCAAGCTTACCGGCCTGGTGTCCCGGGCCATGACTGCACCGTGCGGGAAGATCCGCATCCCGATCAACGAGTCGGCCGACGACAAGTCGCAGATCGAGGAATTCATCCGCGAGTACCACGGCGAGGGTATCCAGCACATCGCCCTGTCCACTGATGACATCTACGCCACGGTGCGCCAGCTGCAGGCCAACGGCGTGTCGTTCATGAGCACCCCGGACACCTACTACGAGAAGGTCGACCAGCGTGTGGCTGGCCACGGCGAGCCGCTGCAGGTGCTGCGTGAACTGAACCTGCTGATCGACGGTGCGCCTGGTGACGACGGCATCCTGCTGCAGATCTTCACCGACACGGTGATCGGCCCGATCTTCTTCGAGATCATCCAGCGCAAGGGCAACCAGGGCTTTGGCGAGGGCAATTTCAAGGCCCTGTTCGAGTCCATCGAAGAAGACCAAGTGCGCCGCGGTGTGATCAGCGAGGAGTGAGGCCATGAGCCGCAAATGGATCAGCTTTCCCCTGCGTGAAGGCGAGCACTCGCGCCAGGCGCACTGCGATTTTCCCGCCGACACCTACGAGCGGGAAATGGGCCGCGAGGGCTTCTTCGGCCCGGTGACGCACCTGCACCACAAGCATCCGCCCACCGGCTGGGTCGACTGGCAAGGGCCGTTGCGGCCCCACGCCTTCAACTTCAACCAGATTCCCAGCGAGCACGCCTGCCCGTTCGAGGCACCGCTGACCCTGCACAACGCCGACATTCGCCTGCGCGTGTGGAAGACCGCCAGCGCCATGGGCCACCTGGTGCGCAACAGCGACGGCGACGAGTTGCTGTTCGTGCACGACGGCGCAGGGCATTTCTACTGCGACTTCGGTCACCTCGAATACCGCGATGGCGATTACCTGGTGATTCCCCGCGGCACCGCCTGGCGAATCGAGCCGACGTCGCCCAGCCATTTCCTGCTCGTCGAGAACACCGATGGCGCCTACCAGCTGCCGGACAAGGGCTTGCTCGGCGGCCAGGCGATCTTCGACCCGGCGGTGCTCGATCATCCGCATATCGATGATGCCTTCAAGGCCCAGCAGGACGAAAACACCTGGCAGATCCGCATCAAGCGGCGTAATCAGATCAGCACTGTGACCTATCCCTATAACCCGCTCGATGCCGTCGGCTGGCACGGCGACAACACCGTGGTGCGGGTGAACTGGCGCGACATCCGCCCGCTGATGAGCCATCGCTACCACCTGCCACCCTCGGTGCACACTACCTTCGTGGCCAAGGGTTTCGTGGTCTGCACCTTCACGCCGCGGCCGGTGGAGTCCGACCCCGGCGCGCTCAAGGTGCCGTTCTTCCATAACAACGACGACTACGACGAAGTGCTGTTCTACCACCGGGGCAACTTCTTCAGCCGCGACAACATCGAGGCCGGCATGGTCACCCTGCACCCCTGCGGCTTTCCCCATGGCCCGCACCCCAAGGCGCTGAAAAAGGCGCAGACCGACCCGGCCACCTTCGCCGAGGAAGTGGCGGTGATGATCGACACCCGCCGCGCCCTGGAGGTGACCGAGGCCGCCGCCGCCGTGGACGTTGCCGAATACGTGAATTCCTGGCGCGCGCCAGGCAAGGAGTCCTGATGAAACTGGCATCGCTGAACCAGGGCCGTGATGGCGCCCTGGTGGTGGTATCCCGCGACCTGACCCGCGCCGTGCGCGTGGCGCAGATCGCCCCCACGCTGCAGGCCGCGCTGGACGACTGGGCGAGCAAGCGCCCGCAGCTCGAAGCGGTTTACCAGCGCCTCAACGACGGCCTGGAAACGGCCGCTTTCGACTTCGATCAAGGCGCCTGTCATAGCCCATTGCCGCGCGCCTATCACTGGGCCGACGGCAGCGCCTACGTCAATCACGTCGAGCTGGTGCGCAAGGCGCGCGGCGCCGAAATGCCGGAGTCCTTTTGGCACGACCCGTTGATGTACCAGGGCGGCTCGGACACCTTCATCGCGCCCCATGCCCCGATCCGCATGGGCGACGAAGCCTGGGGCATTGACCTGGAAGCCGAGTTGGCGGTGATCACCGACGACGTACCCATGGGCGCCACGCCGGCCCAGGCCGCCGGGCATATCCAGCTCTTGATGCTGGTCAACGACGTGTCGCTGCGCAACCTGATTCCCGGCGAGCTGGGCAAGGGCTTCGGTTTCTACCAGAGCAAGCCGTCGTCGAGCTTCTCGCCAGTGGCAGTGACACCGGACGAGCTGGGCGACAGCTGGCGCGACGGGCGCGTACACCGGCCGCTGGTGTCGCATATCAACGGCGCGCTGTTCGGCCAGCCGGATGCCGGCACCGACATGACCTTCGATTTCCCGACCCTGATCGCCCATGCCGCCCGCACGCGGCCGTTGGGCAGCGGCACCATCATCGGCTCGGGCACCGTCTCCAACTACGACCGCAGCGCCGGCTCCAGCTGTCTGGCCGAGAAGCGCATGCTCGAAGTGATCGAGCACGGTGAGGCGAAAACGCCCTTCCTGAAGTTTGGTGACCGGGTACGCATCGAGATGTTCGATGCAGGCGGGGCGAGCATCTTCGGCGCTATCGACCAGGTGGTAGAAAGCTACAACGACCACTGATTCGTAGGAGCGGCTTCAGCCGCGAGCTTTCAGCGCTTTCCAGCCTGATCGTGGCTGAAGCCGTTCCCATAAAGTCGTGTTTCGAAGTGATCTCTCGCCTTGACTCAGGTTCGACGACCAGGTGTGTATCGAGATATTAGATGCCGCTGACGGGGCCAGTAGGAGCGGCTTTAGCCGCGAGCTGTCAGCGTCTTCAAGCCTGATCGCGGCTGAAGCCGCTCCTACGAAAGCCTTCTGCAAAAGGAACCCGCAATGTTGAAACTCTACGGCTACTGGCGTTCCAGCGCCGCCTACCGGGTGCGCATCGCGCTCAACCTCAAGGGCCTGGCTTACCGGCAGGTGCCGGTGCATCTGGTGCGCGATGGCGGCGAGCAGAACGGCGAGGCTTATCAGGCACTCAATCCCCAGGGCCTGGTGCCACTCCTGGGGGACGAGGAGAACGGCGGTGCGCCCATCGCCCAGTCCCTGGCGATCATCGAGTACCTGGAGGAAATCTTTCCGGTGCCGGCCATCCTGCCAGCCGACCCGGTTGAACGTGCCCAGGTCCGCGCCGTGGCGCTGCATCTGGCCTGCGATGTACATCCGCTCAACAACCTGCGGGTGCTGCAGTACCTCGGCCGTGAGCTGGGTGTCGACGATGCCGCGAAGAACGCCTGGTACCGGCATTGGGTGGCCGCAGGCCTGGCAGCGGTGGAGCAGGGGTTGGCGGCGTATGGCGATACATTTTCCCTGGGCACGCGGCCCGGCTATCTGGAAGCCTGTTTGATCCCACAGGTGTACAATGCGCGCCGTTTCGACTGTGACCTCGATGCGTATCCACGCATCCTCGCGCTGACCGCCCGTTGTGAGGCCCTTGAAGCATTCCGGCACGCCGCGCCGGATGCCCAGCCCGACGCGCAGTAGCCGCAAGTACCCAAGCCATTCCGCAAGGCCACGAGCCGGGCGGGTTCGATCCCGTCACGGTCGATCACCCACAGGTGACAGATGCCAAGCGAAATGCTCCAGACCGGCCCGCTCAAGCGCGGCCTGAAGAACCGCCACATTCAGTTGATCGCCCTGGGCGGTGCCATCGGTACCGGCCTGTTCCTGGGTTCCGCCGGGGTGATGGCCTCGGCCGGGCCATCGATGATCCTGGGCTACGCGATCGGCGGGTTCATCGCCTTTCTGATCATGCGCCAGCTTGGCGAAATGATCGTCGAGGAGCCGGTGGCCGGCTCGTTCAGCCACTTCGCCCATAGCTACTGGGGACCGTTCGCGGGCTTTCTGTCCGGCTGGAACTACTGGGTGCTCTACGTGCTGGTGGGCATGGCCGAACTCACGGCGGTGGGCAAGTACGTGCAGTACTGGTGGCCGGAGGTTCCCACCTGGGCGACCGCGGCGGCGTTCTTCGTGCTGATCAACGCCATCAACCTGACCAACGTGCGGGTGTTCGGCGAGGCCGAGTTCTGGTTCTCGATCATCAAGGTGGTGGCGATCATGGGCATGATCCTGCTCGGCTGCTACCTGCTGTTCAGCGGCGCCGGCGGCGAGCAGGCGTCGATCAGCAACCTGTGGAGCCATGGCGGCTTCTTCCCCAACGGGGTTTCCGGGCTGGTGATGATGATGGCCATCATCATGTTTTCCTTTGGCGGCCTGGAACTGGTGGGCATCACCGCGGCCGAAGCCGACCAGCCGAAAATCGTGATCCCCAAGGCCATCAACCAGGTGGTCTACCGCATCCTGATCTTCTACATCGGCGCGCTGACCGTGCTGCTGTCGCTGCACCCCTGGGACGATCTGGTGGCGACCCTGACCGCCGGCGGCGACTCCTATGGCAGCAGCCCCTTCGTGCAGATCTTCTCGCTGATCGGCAGCGACACCGCCGCCCACCTGCTCAACTTCGTGGTACTCACCGCCGCGCTGTCGGTCTACAACAGCGGCGTGTACTGCAACAGCCGCATGCTCTATGGCCTGGCCGAGCAGGGCAACGCACCCAGGTCGTTGCTCAAGGTCGACAAGCGCGGCGTACCCGTGCTGGCGATCTTCTTCTCGGCACTGTTCACGCTGATCTGCGTGGTGATCAACTACCTGGTGCCCAAGAGCGCGCTGGAGCTGTTGATGTCGCTGGTGGTTGCCGCGCTGGTGATCAACTGGGCGATGATCAGCCTGGCCCACATCAGGTTCCGCAAGGCCATGCAGGCCAAGGGCGTCGAACCGTCGTTCAAGGCCTTCTGGTTCCCCTTCGCCAACTACCTGTGCCTGGCCTTCGTGCTGTTCATCCTCGGCGTGATGCTGTTCATCCCGGGCATCCGCATTTCGGTATTCGCCATTCCGTTCTGGCTGTTGTTCATCTGGGGCTGCTACCAGATCCGCCTGCGCCGCCAGGCTCGCTGAAAGGCCGTTGAAAAACGGCGGTGGTTTTTCAACGGCCTGCTAAGCGTCATCCCACACCCGCAGCGCAATGCTGCGGGTGGCATTTATGCCTAATCATCGACTCGAACGCCCATTCTGCAATCTTTTGTCGCAGGTATGGGCATGCGTGTATGCATACGCCGGTATAGTGGCGAATCGATGGCGTCAATGATCGGTTTTTCGTTCAGGCTTTGCCGAGCGCGGCCGATTAACTGTCTGATGCCATGGGTCGCGCGGTCACGAAGCAGCCCGCGCAGCGCAGTCCATAAAAATAAAAGGAGCCGCTTGGATGTTGCATTCTGCCACTCGACTGTTCGTCGACCTTTCCGTCGGCAAGAAACTTCTGGTCGGTTTTGGCCTGGTATTGCTGTTGACCGTTGCCGTGACGGCCAGCGGGTTCGTCGCCGTGCAGGCGGTGATGAAAGGCCACGCCCAGTCGGTATCGTTGTCGACCATCGACGCGCAGATTCTCGGCGCCCGGCGCATGGAGCGCGACTACGCGATCAGCCACAGCGAAACCGATGCCCAGCGTATGCGCGAGCAGCTCGCCAAGGTGCACGCCGGGCTTGTCGAGCAGATCGCCGCTGCCACGCCTGCCGAGCGCGAGCGCCTGCAAGCCATGGACGTGGCCACCGCCGACTACCTGCAGCAGTTCGATACCAGCGTGCAGCATCAGGCACATGCCTACGAGGCGCGCAAGCAGATGGACGATGCCGCCCAGGAGGCGCGCAGCCAGTTCGAGATGATCGAGCTGGATATGTATGACGCCGTACGGGAACTGCGCCTGGCCGGTGATCAACTGCGCGGCAGCGACCCGCTGACCCTGGCCGAAACCGCCTCCAACCTCAGCAAACGCATGCTCGAACTGCGTGGCCATGAAGGCCGTTTCATCATCGATGGCTCGCCCGCAGCGCTGGAAGACTGGAATTTCGTCAGCTACGACCTGCAGTCCTCGGCCAATGGCCTGATGGTCTGGCTCAATGATGATCAGAAACGCGCCATCGAGGCAGCCCTGGTGGCGCTGACCAACTACCAGCAGGCATTCACCAATTTCCAGCAGGTGCACGAGCAGACCCTGGCCAGCGACGCCGCCATGCTCAAGCAGGCCGATCAGGTACTGGTACTCGCCGAGCAGGCCAAGAACATCGAAGAGCAGGGCATGAGTGAGGACAGCCGCAACGCCATGCTGCTGCTCGGCAGCATGGGCCTCGCTGCGGTACTGATCGGCCTGTTCGCCGCCTTCACCATCAGCCGCTCCATCGCCGCGCCGTTGCGCCAGACCGTCGAATTCGCCCGGCGTATCGCCGGCGGCGACCTGAGCCAGGATCTGCCCCAGAACCGCCGTGACGAGCTGGGCCAGTTGCTCGAGGCCATGCAGGGCATGACCCGCAGCCTGCGTGACCTGGTTGGGCGGATTGGCAACGGCGTGGGGCAGATTGCCGCGGCGGCCGAACAGCTGTCGGCGATCACCGCCCAGACCAGTGCCGGTGTACAGACCCAGAAGGTGGAGACCGAGCAGACCGCCACCGCCATGCACCAGATGGCCGCCACCGTGCAGGAAGTGGCGCAGAACGCCGAACAGGCCTCCCTGGCCGCCGCCGATGCCGACCGCGAGGCCCAGCAGGGCAACCAGGTGGTGCAGCAGGCCATCAGCCAGATCGGCAAGCTGGCCCAGGAGGTCGAGCAATCGGCCGAGGCCATGCAGGCGCTGAATCAGGAGAGTGGGCGGATCGGCAGCGTGCTGGAGGTGATTCGCGCGGTGGCCGAACAGACCAACCTGCTGGCGCTCAACGCCGCCATCGAAGCCGCTCGCGCCGGTGACCAGGGCCGCGGCTTCGCGGTGGTCGCCGACGAGGTGCGCGCCCTGGCCCGGCGCACCCATGACTCGACCCAGGAAATCGAGAACCTGATCGCCAACCTGCAACGCCTCGCCGATGGCGCGGCCACGCAGATGGAGGGCAGCCGAGCCCTCACCCAGCGCACCGTGGCCCTGGCGGGGGAGGCGGGTGATGCCCTGGGGCGTATCACTCAGGCGGCGAGCACCATCGAGCAGATGAACCAGCAGATCGCCGCCGCCGCGGAAGAGCAGAGCGCGGTGGCCGAGACCATCAGCGAAAGCGTGACCCGGGTGCGCGATATCGGCGAACAGAGCGCCAGTGCCAGCCAGCAGACCGCCACCTCGAGCGCCGAACTGGCCCGCCTGGGTGTCGAGCTGCAGGGGCTGGTGCGGCAGTTCAGAACCTGAGGTGGTAGCTGCCTGGGAAGACATTTCCCGGGTATCGCTGCGCTCGACCCGGGCTACGGTTTGGGTTTGTTTCGCGGCCTGTATTGGTAGCCCGGGTTGAGCCTGCGATACCCGGGCAGATTACCCGCGTACCGCAGTGGTGGGCCGAACGTCGTTACAGCGCCGGATCGCCTTTGTCGTTCGCAGAGCTGGCGGCTTTGCGCCCCGGAGCCAGGTCGCTGGCGGACACACCATCACCTTGCCGGCTGCGGCTCAGCTCGCTGGCCCACAAGGCCAGCGGCACCGGCGTCGCCGGCTGCCAGATGCGCTGCCAGAGCAGGGCCAGGCGCTGCATGTCGCCGCGCTCCGTGGGCCAGCGCTCGATATAGGGTTGCACCTGCCAGGTGCCGTTCTGCCAATGGGCGAAGTCGAAGCGGAACGGGTGGAAGCCGGTCATGCCCAGGCGAATGTCGGTGACTACCAGGTGGTCGCCGATGCGGTCATAGCGCAGCACGTCATTGGTGAACCACTTCAGCCGCTGATGGGCAGGCGAATCCGCCAGGGCCTCGCCCAGCGCTGCGCCACGCGGCATTCTTTCCAGCAGCGGCGGCGCGCTGTCGAACCAGCCGACCAGTGCCTCGTGATAATCCTCGCCCTCGATCGCCACCACGCGCCACAGCAGGGTGTTGAAGGGCGTCGGTGAACTGAAGATGGCCTCGGCCTCGATACCCTGGCGCGCCAGTTCCTGCTGCACGCGGTGTTCGGCCATGTATTTGCCGCCCAGCGTAGAGGCGAGATAAACGGTGGAAAACGCCAGGGCCCAGTTGACCACCGTGCGGGCCCTGTCCCTGAGGCCGGCGATCAGCCCGTAGATCACCGCGCCCAGCAGCGGCAGGCTGTAGATCGGATCGATGATGAAAATGCTCGACCAGGCCGCCGGCGTCGGTGCGAACGGCCAGAGCAGTTGCGTGCCGTAACTGGTGAAGGCATCGAGAATGGGGTGGGTGATCAGCACCAGCCAGATGGCCAGGAACAATCGCCGTGACGAATAGCCCGGGTTGGGCCGCCATTGTCGCAGCAGCCAGGTCAGCAGCAGGGCGAAGCCGGTCAGCACGAACAGCGAATGGCTGAAGCCGCGGTGGTAGGTCATGGCCGCCACCGAGTCACCGTAGTCGATAACCACATCGAGATCCGGCAGGGTGCCCAGCACGGCGCCATACAGCAGGGCCTTGCGCCCCTGCCAACGTCCCAGCAGCGCGCCCTGGATGCTGGCGCCAAGTACGGCCTGGGTAATCGAATCCATGGTTGATCTCGTGAGCTGTTGGCGGCGGTCGCTTAACTTACTTGAGCGCTTCGAGGGGCGTAGGGGAAAATTTCAAGCAAAGGTTTCAGCCATACCGGCGTCTACCCTGGGCTATCCTGCACGCCCACCGCAAACAAGGTGCCCCATGCTGGTCGTCTCCAACAGCGTTCATCTGCCCGAGGGTGAAATCGAACTCACTGCCATCCGCGCCCAGGGGGCTGGTGGGCAGAACGTCAACAAGGTGTCCAGCGCCATGCACCTGCGCTTCGACAGCCAGGCGTCGTCATTGCCGCCGTTCTACAAGGAACGGCTGCTGGCCCTGCGCGACAGCCGCATCACCGCCGATGGCGTGGTGATCATCAAGGCCCAGCAATACCGCACCCAGGAACAGAACCGCGCCGATGCCCTGGAGCGCCTGGCCGAGCTCATCCGTTCAGCCGGCAAGACCGAAAAAGCCCGCCGCCCGACCAAGCCCACCCTGGGCTCGAAAAAGCGTCGGCTGGAAGGCAAGACCAAGCGCGGGGCGATCAAGGCGGGTCGGGGCAAGATCGACTTCTAATAGCCTGTTCATATCTTTAAGCGCAGATGCGCCGATTCTGGCAGCTAATTGGCGAAAGCGGTCGTTCGTTCCCTTAGGATGGACTGGTGATTATCTGTGGGAGCGGGCCATGCCCGCGAAAAAATCACGGGCATGGCCTGGGCGTCCCCGCCCGTTCCCACAGGTAAAGCAGCGATACGATGGCTCCCGCGCTAGTGTGGGAGCTCAGGCCAAGGCGCTCTGCGCCTGCTAAGGCTGCGCGCGGCATGCAACAGAAATCACGGGCATGGACTGGGCGTCCCCGCCCGTTCCCACAATGAATCGCTGAGTGGCCGCTTTTGCCTTGTAGTTGCTGCCTCAGGCGCATAAAGAGCGTGAACAGGCTCTGAGCGGGCATTCAATCCCACTGCGGCGCGAAGCCCGGATTGGCCAGGCGTTCGCCGCGCTCCAGCCCGGCGATGGCGGCCATGTCCTGCTCGCTTAGGGTGAGTTTCAGGGCGCCCAGGTTGCTTTCCAGGTTGGCGCGCTTGGTCGACGAGGGGATCACCGCAAAGCCCTGTTGCAGCGCCCAGGCCAGCGCCACCTGGGCCGGGTTGGCAGCATGCCGGCTGGCGATTCCCTGGATCACCGGATCGGTCATTACCTTGCCATAGGCCAGCGGCATATAGGCGGTCAGGTGAATGCCGTGCTCCTGGGCGAACGCGACTACTTTGCGGTTCTGCAGAAACGGGTGGATTTCCACCTGGTGGGTGGCGATCTGCTCGGCGCCTACCGCTTCCATGGCCTGCTGCAGATGGGCGTTGGTGAAGTTCGACACGCCGAGCTGCGCGGTCAGGCCAGCAGCTTTGGCCTCCAGCAGGGCCGCCATGTATTCGGCCACCTGGATTTCGTCCTTTGGCGCAGGCCAGTGAATCAGGGTCAGGTCGACCTGCTCCGTACGCAGTTTGTGCAGGCTCTCTTTCAGGCTGGGAATCAGCTTGTCGGCGCTCAGATTGTCGGTCCATATCTTGGTGGTCACGAACAGCTCGCTGCGAGGCACGCCGCTTGCGGCGATGGCCTGGCCCACTTCGGCTTCGTTGCCATAGATCTGCGCGGTATCGATATGCCGGTAGCCAAGCTCCAGGCCGTTGCGCACCGAGTCGATGACTTGCTGATCCTTGAGGCGAAAGGTGCCGAGGCCGAGGGCGGGAATCTGGTGCATGTGTCGCTCCTTTGAAAGGGTGGCTGTCTGTAGCTGACCGCACTGCCCCTGGGTGGTTTCGCGTTTCTTGGGGCAGTGTGTGCCATGGACTTGTGCGGAAAAAGCGCGTTTCATGGCAAACATATTTGCCCCGTGGTCACGAATACCGCCATGAAAACCACCCTCGATGAACTCCTCGCCTTCAGTACCGTAGTGGCTAGCGGCTCGATCAGCGCGGCTGCGCAGCAACTAGGGCAGACCGCTTCCGGCATCAGCCGCGCACTCAGTCGGCTGGAAGAAAAGCTCGATGTCACGCTGCTGCAGCGCACCACCCGGCGTCTGGAGCTGACGGAGGAGGGCAATGCCTTTCTGAACCAGGCACGGCGCATCCTCGCCAGCGTCGAAGAGGCCGAGGAGCAGATGCGTGTACGCCGGCAGACCCCGGCCGGGCGGCTGCGCGTGAACGCCGCGGCGCCCTTCGTGCTGCATGCGGTGGTGCCGCTGATCAAGGGCTTTCGCGAGCGCTACCCGAATATCGAGCTGGAGCTGCATAGCAGTGACCAGATCATCGACCTGATCGAGCAGCGCACCGACGTGGCCATCCGCATCGGCCCGCTGCGTGACTCGACCCTGCACGCGCGCTCACTGGGCAGCAGTTGTCTTCGGGTATTGGCCAGCCCGGCCTATCTTGCCGCCCACGGCGTGCCCGGCAGTGTGCAGGCGTTGCACCAGCACAGCCTGCTCGGCTTTACCCAACCCGAAACCCTCAACCAGTGGCCGCTGCGCCATGAGCACGGCGACAGTTTCAGCATTCTGCCGAGCCTGCACGCTTCCAGCGGGGAGACGCTGCGCCAGTTGGCACTCGAGGGCGCGGGCATCGTCTGCCTGGCCGATTTCATGACCCACCTCGACCGCGGTCGTGGCGACCTTGTGCAGATCCTGGCCGAGCACACCGTGGAGGTTCGCCAGCCGATCCACGCGGTGTACTACCGCAACACCGCGCTCACTTCGCGCATCACCTGTTTTCTCGACTACCTGAGCAGCGAATTGAGCACCATGGCGTGAGCTGTTCGCGATCGGAAATGGCCTTTATGTAGGGTTGCCTCAGGCGGCTTCAGGCCCCGTTTTCACTGGCCTGCAGGGTAGGGCGAACGAGGTGCAGATATAGGCGGAACTGGCTGTGTGCCACATGGGTCTAGGATGATGGTTGATAAG
This sequence comes from Pseudomonas sp. URMO17WK12:I2, assembly GCF_003253735.1. Lineage (GTDB taxonomy): Bacteria > Pseudomonadota > Gammaproteobacteria > Pseudomonadales > Pseudomonadaceae > Aquipseudomonas. The sequence goes on from NZ_QKYW01000012.1 coordinate 103,409, forward strand.
GAGATACCAAAATGACCAAATCCCCGTTCTTTCGTCGTCTGGCTGCCATGCTGGCAGTGTTCCATGTCCTGATGATCGCCCAGGTTCCACTCGCCAATGCCGCGATGATCGGCACGGGTGAAGTGCTGACCGAACAGCAACAGCAGGTCGACCGTCAGCAACTGCTGTCGATGCTCGATGATCAGCAGGTCAAGGACAAGCTGCTCGCCATGGGTGTGGAGCGTGATCAGGTAGAGAACCGCATCAACAACCTGACCAGCGCCGAACTCGCGCAATTCAACCAGCAACTGTCTGAGGCTCCGGCTGGCGCCGGTATCGTGGGCATCATCGTGTTGTTCTTGGTGATCTTCATCATCACCGATATGCTCTGCGCCACCGACATCTTCAGTTTCGTGAAATGCGTAAATCGTTAAGACTGCTCTGCGCTTCACTTCTGATCGTCCTGCTCAGTGCATGCGCCAGGTCCCCGGTGTTGTCACCGGAGGCCCAGCGCCTGCCTGAGCGGGTCGAGCTCAGCAGCGTTCCCTTCTATCCGCAGACCGCCTATCAGTGTGGGCCGGCCGCCCTGGCGACCATGCTCAACCAGCGCGGTGTGCTGACTACCCCCGGCTTCCTGCAGGATCAGGTCTACATTCCCGGTCGTGAAGGCAGCCTGCAGGTCGAGATGGTCGCCGCCGCGCGGGCCCATGACCTGCTCGTCTACCCGCTCAAGCCAAAGCTCGATGCGCTTCTCGCCGAAGTGGCCGCCGGCAACCCCGTGCTGGTGCTGCAGAACCTGGGTTTCGACTGGTACCCGCAATGGCACTTCGCGGTGCTGGTGGGGTACGACCGTCGTGAGGAGACGCTGATCCTGCGTTCCGGTACCACGCGCCGCTGGGTGACCGCGTTCGCCGCTTTCGACAAGACCTGGGCCCGTGGCAATCGCTGGGCTGTGGTGACGCTGCCGCCGGACACCCTGCCGGCCACGGCCGAGCCGACCGTATGGCTCAAGGCTGCGGCGGATCTGGAAGAGGTCGGCCGCAAGGATGTCGCCCAGCACGCCTACCGCACCGCGACCCAGCGCTGGCCCGAACAGGCTGTGGCCTGGTTCGCCCTGGCCAACAGTCGTTATGCCGGTGGCGACCTGCGCGGCGCTGAAGCGGCGTTTCGCGAGAGCGTAAAGCGCCAGGCGGATTTCGCGCCCGGCTGGTTCAATCTCTCCCAGGTGCTCGACGAGCGCGGCTGCAAGGCCGAAGCCGCCAGCGCTCGGCAGTGCGCCCAGCGCCTGAAGCCGGATGACAAGCGCTTCAATGTCACCGGCAAGCAGGGTAGCGTCAGCGAGCAGTGCGCGGCGCCTGTGGTCTGTCCGGTTCAGTAGCGATTGATGCGGGAAAACAAACGGCGCTCATCGAGCGCCGTTTTTGTTGGTGTCTCAAATAGAGTAGGGCGCGAGCCCACACTGATCTGGAAAACACTACATCAGCGGGAGCGCCAACCTTGCGAATTTCGCGGGCATGGCCCGCTCCCGCAGGTTAGTCCGTAGGGCGGACTCAGGAGCGTCAGCGAACAGTCCGCCGGTTCATGCCCAGTTCGACGCCCCAACCCGCGCCGGGCTCTTTAAAGGCGTACTGCTTCGCGAGTACGCCCTACAACGCTGACTCGTAGGATGGGCCGGGCCGGCGACAGTCCATCAATACCTCCATTGAGATACAAATCGGCTCACAGTGCTTCCCACTCTGGACGCAATACCCATCCGCGTAGCCTGGGTTGAGCGAAGCGACACCCAGCGATCGCAGATCGGTCGGCGCCGGAGGGCGAGGCAACTCCACCACCAAACCCAAAAAACTCAGTTTTTTTAGTCAGTTAGGGAAAAAAGGTGTTGACTCTTTTTCGCGGCTCCGTAGAATGCGCACCCACAGCAGGCACATAGCTCAGTTGGTTAGAGCACCACCTTGACATGGTGGGGGTCGTTGGTTCGAATCCAATTGTGCCTACCAAATTTTTTTAAATGGTCGCTTCGGCGGCCATTTTTTTTGCTTGTCGTTTTTTGCGTTTCGGTCTTGAGCTGCGCTCGGCGTTTCGGAAACTTTCGAAAATGGCCGGTTCGCCTTGTCAGACCCGTGCGATTCTGAAAGCATCCACCGTTTTACATCCTCCAGTGACTGCGGTTCGTTCTCGGTTGGCCTCACGGCCCCTGCCTCTGTATGGCAGATACGCCACCGGATCGCTTACTGGCTCATCCCAACCCATGTGGCCTTTGGTAGAGGTCACCACTAGGAGAGGAGGCGCCATGCCCACCATTACTCTTCCCGATGGCAGTCAACGTTCGTTCGATCACCCGGTTTCCGTACTCGAGGTGGCGCAATCCATTGGCGCCGGCCTGGCCAAGGCCACCGTCGCCGGCAAGGTCGACGGTCGTCTGGTTGATGCCTGCGACCTGATCGAAAGCGATGCGACCCTGCAGATCATCACGCCCAAGGATCAGGAGGGTGTCGAGATCATCCGCCACTCCTGCGCCCACCTGATCGGTCATGCGGTCAAGCAGCTGTACCCGACTGCGCGCATGGTCATCGGCCCGGTCATCGACGATGGCTTCTATTACGACATCGCCTACGAGCGCCCCTTCACGCCGGATGACGTCACCGCCATCGAAGCGCGGATGAAAGAGCTGATCGACAAGGAATATGACGTCATCAAGAAGGTGACGCCGCGCGCCGCCGTCATCGACGTGTTCAAGTCCCGTAACGAAGACTACAAGCTGCGCCTGGTCGACGACATGCCGGACGAGCAGGCCATGGGCCTGTACTACCACGAAGAGTACGTGGACATGTGCCGCGGCCCGCACGTGCCCAACACCCGCTTCCTCAAGGCATTCAAGCTGACCAAACTGTCCGGCGCCTATTGGCGTGGCGATGCCAAGAACGAGCAGCTGCAGCGTGTGTACGGCACCGCCTGGGCGGACAAGAAGCAGCTGGCGGCGTACATCCAGCGCATCGAAGAAGCCGAGAAGCGTGACCACCGCAAGATCGGCAAGCAACTCGATCTCTTCCACCTGCAGGAAGAAGCGCCGGGCATGGTGTTCTGGCACGCCAACGGCTGGACCGTCTATCAGGTGCTCGAGCAGTACATGCGCCAGGTGCAGCGCGAGCACGGCTATTCGGAAATCAAGACCCCGCAGGTCGTCGACCGCATCCTCTGGGAGCGCTCCGGCCACTGGTCCAACTATGCCGAGAACATGTTCACCACCTCGTCGGAAAGCCGCGACTACGCGGTAAAGCCGATGAACTGCCCGTGCCACGTGCAGGTGTTCAACCAGGGCCTGAAGTCCTACCGCGACCTGCCGCTGCGTCTCGCCGAGTTCGGTGCCTGCCACCGTAACGAGCCGTCCGGCGCGCTGCACGGCATCATGCGCGTGCGGGGCTTCGTGCAGGATGATGCGCACATCTTCTGTACCGAAGAGCAGGTGAAGAAGGAAGCGGCCGACTTCATCAAGCTGACCCTGGATGTCTACAAGGATTTCGGCTTCAGCGATATCGCCATGAAGCTCTCGACTCGCCCCGCCAAGCGCGTGGGTTCCGAGGAGCTGTGGGATCGCGCCGAGAGTGCGTTGGCCGATGCGCTGAACGAGTCGGGCCTGGAGTGGGAATACCAGCCGGGCGAGGGCGCCTTCTACGGTCCGAAGATCGAGTTCACCCTGCGTGACTGCCTCGGCCGTAACTGGCAGTGCGGCACCCTGCAGTACGACCCGAACCTGCCGGAGCGCCTGGACGCCAGCTATATCGCTGAAGATAACAGCCGTGTGCGCCCGGTCATGCTGCACCGCGCCATCCTCGGCTCGTTCGAGCGCTTCATCGGCATGCTGATCGAGCACTACGCGGGTGTGTTCCCTGCCTGGCTGTCGCCGACGCAGGCGGTGGTGATGAATATCACCGACAAACAGGCCGATTTCGCGCTCGAAGTTGAAAAAATGTTGAGTCAGAGCGGGTTTCGTGCCAAGTCCGACTTGAGGAACGAGAAGATAGGCTTTAAAATCCGTGAGCATACTTTGCTCAAGGTTCCCTATCTGCTGGTCATCGGTGATCGGGAAGTCGAGACAAGAACTGTCGCTGTGCGCACTCGTGAGGGTGCCGATCTGGGCTCCATGCCCGTCGCTCAATTCACTGAATTGCTCGCGCAAGCGGTTTCCCGGCGTGGTCGCCAAGATTTGGAGTAATCATTATTAAGCGTGAAATGAGACAAGATAAACGAGCTGCACCGAAGGCTCCGATCAACGAGAATATCTCGGCACGCGAGGTTCGGTTAATTGGCGCTGAAGGCGAGCAGATTGGCATCGTCTCTATTGATGAAGCGCTTAGAATTGCCGAAGAGGCGAAGCTCGATCTGGTGGAAATCTCTGCCGACGCGCTTCCCCCGGTGTGCAGGATCATGGACTACGGCAAGCACCTCTTCGAGAAGAAGAAGCAAGCCGCTATTGCCAAGAAAAACCAGCACCAGCAGCAGATTAAAGAAATCAAGTTTCGTCCAGGGACGGAAGATGGGGATTACCAGGTAAAACTACGCAACCTGGTACGTTTCCTGATGGAAGGGGACAAGGCCAAGATCTCTCTGAGATTCCGTGGTCGTGAGATGGCCCACCAGGAGCTGGGGATGGAACTGTTGAAGCGGGTCGAAGCTGACCTTGCCGAACACGGTACCGTCGAACAGCATCCTAAGATGGAAGGACGCCAACTAATGATGGTCATCGCTCCCAAGCGCAAGAAATAACCTCCAGGGCACGGCAGGCCTTATGGTTATCTATATCAACTGAATGCGGAGTTCAAACATGCCAAAGATGAAGACCAAGAGCGGCGCTGCCAAGCGCTTTCTCAAAACAGCTGCGGGCTACAAGCACAAGCACGCTTTCAAAAGCCACATCCTGACCAAGATGTCTACCAAGCGTAAGCGTCAACTTCGCGGTAGCGAACTGATGCATCCGTCGGACAAGGCAAAAGTCGAGCGCATGCTGCGCGTTCGTTAATCGGTCAAGATAGAGGAAATTACTCATGGCTCGTGTTAAGCGTGGCGTTATTGCCCGTGCTCGTCACAAAAAAATTCTGAAACTGGCTAAAGGTTACTACGGCGCACGTTCGCGTGTATTCCGTGTTGCCAAGCAGGCTGTCATCAAGGCTGGTCAATATGCCTACCGTGACCGTCGTCAGAAAAAACGTCAGTTCCGCGCTCTGTGGATCGCTCGTATCAACGCTGGTGCTCGCGTCAACGGTCTGTCCTACAGCCGCCTGATCGCTGGCCTGAAAAAAGCGTCGATCGAAATCGACCGTAAGGTTCTGGCTGATCTGGCAGTGAACGAAAAAGCGGCGTTTGCTGCGATTGTCGAGAAAGCGAAAGCCGTACTGGCTTAAGTCCCCGACAATCACCGGGCTCGCCCGGTGCTAAACGTCACCAATAGGGGAAGAGCCTTCAAGCTCTTCCCCTATTTCGTATCTGGAGTCTGTAAATGGAAAATCTGGATGTGCTGGTCTCGCAAGCGCTTGAGGCCGTTAGCCACACCGACGATGTGAATGCCCTTGAACAACTGCGGGTTCACTATCTGGGCAAGAAAGGCGAGCTGACCCAGGTCATGAAGACTCTGGGCAATTTGTCCGCTGAAGAGCGTCCCAAGGCGGGCGCGCTGATCAACTCGGCCAAGGAGCGCGTTCAAGACGCCCTCAACAGCCGCAAGGAAATTCTCGAGTCGGCTGCGCTGAGTGCCAAGCTCGCGGCCGAGCGTATCGATGTCACCCTGCCGGGCCGTGGCCAGGCATCCGGTGGTTTGCACCCGGTTACCCGTACCCTGGAGCGCGTAGAGCAGTTCTTTACCCGCATTGGTTACGGCATCGCCGAAGGCCCCGAAGTGGAGAACGACTACCACAACTTCGAGGCGCTCAACATTCCGGGCCACCACCCGGCGCGTGCCATGCACGACACCTTCTATTTCAACGCCAACATGCTGCTGCGCACCCATACCTCGCCGGTCCAGGTGCGCACCATGGAGTCCCAGCAGCCGCCGATCCGTATCGTCTGCCCGGGCCGCGTGTACCGTTGCGATTCCGATATCACCCATTCGCCGATGTTCCACCAGGTCGAGGGCCTGCTGGTCGACGAGGGCGTGAGCTTTGCCGACCTCAAGGGCACCATCGAAGAGTTCCTTCGCGTGTTCTTCGAGAAACCCCTGGGCGTGCGTTTCCGCCCTTCGTTCTTCCCGTTCACCGAGCCGTCGGCCGAAGTCGACATGCAGTGCGTGATGTGCAGCGGCAAAGGCTGCCGCGTGTGCAAGCAGACCGGCTGGCTGGAAGTGATGGGCTGCGGCATGGTGCACCCGAACGTACTGCGCATGAGCGGCATCGACCCGGAAAAATACTCCGGCTTCGCCTTCGGCATGGGTGTCGAGCGCCTGGCCATGCTGCGCTACGGCGTCAACGATTTACGACTGTTCTTCGATAACGATCTGCGGTTCCTGGCGCAATTTCGCTAGTTACGCCCGCACTTTGTAATCGAATTCGATCAGGAGAACAGACAGTATGAAATTCAGTGAACAGTGGCTGCGCAGCTGGGTAAGCCCACAGGCTAGCCGTGACGAACTGGTGGCGCGCCTGTCCATGGCCGGCCTCGAGGTCGACAGCGTCAGCCCGGTTGCCGGTGCCTTCAGCGGCGTGATCGTCGGTGAGGTGCTGAGCACCGAGCAGCACCCCGATGCCGACAAACTGCGCGTATGCCAGGTCAGCAACGGCAGCGAAACCTTTCAGGTGGTGTGCGGCGCGCCCAACGTGCGCCCCGGCCTGAAGATCCCGTTCGCCACCATCGGTGCCGAACTGCCCGGCGACTTCAAGATCAAGAAGGCCAAGCTGCGCGGCGTCGAGTCCAACGGCATGCTCTGCTCGGCCTCCGAGCTGCAGATCAGCGACGACAACGACGGCCTGCTGGAACTGCCGGCCGATGCGCCGGTGGGCCAGGACATCCGCGAGTACTTCGAACTCGATGACGTCAGCATCGAGGTCGACCTGACCCCCAACCGCGGTGACTGTCTGTCGCTGGCCGGTCTGGCCCGTGAAGTCGGCGCGCTGTACGACGCGCCGGTCACTCGCCCGCACGTCGCTGCAGTCGCGCCGGCCCACGACGAAGTACGCCCGGTCGAGGTGTTGGCCCCGCAAGCCTGCCCGCGTTACCTGGGCCGCGTGGTGCGCAACGTCGACCTGTCCAAGCCGACGCCGCGCTGGATGGTCGAGCGCCTGCGCCGCGCCGACGTGCGCAGCATCGATGCCGCCGTCGACATCACCAACTACGTGATGCTCGAACTCGGCCAGCCGATGCATGCCTTCGACCTCAACGTGATCCAGGGCGGCATCCGTGTGCGCATGGCCGAAGAGGGCGAGAAGCTGGTGCTGCTCGATGGCCAGGAAGTGACCCTGCGCGCCGACACCCTGGTGATCGCCGACCACCAACGCGCCCTGGCCATCGCCGGCGTGATGGGCGGCGAGCACAGCGGTGTCAGCGACACCACCCGCGATCTGTTCCTGGAAAGCGCCTTCTTCGACACCATCGCCCTGGCTGGCAAGGCCCGTTCCTACGGCCTGCACACCGATTCCTCGCACCGCTTCGAGCGTGGCGTTGACTCGCAACTGGCCCGCGAAGCCATGGAACGCGCCACCGCGCTGCTGCTGGAGATCGTGGGCGGTGAAGCCGGCCCGATCATCGAGGCGGTGGACGAGGCGCAGTTGCCGAACGTCGCGCCGATCAGCCTGCGTGCCGAGCGCGTCGAGCAGATGCTCGGCCTCAAGCTCGACGACGCGCTGATCGTCAAGCTGCTCGGCGCCCTGGGCCTGGGCGTAGAAGGTGGAGCAGGGCAGTGGCAGGTCAAGGTGCCGAGCCACCGCTTCGACATCAGCCTGGAAGTCGACCTGATCGAAGAGCTGGCCCGCCTGTACGGCTACAACCGCCTGCCGGTTCGTTACCCGCAAGCGCGCCTGGCGCCGCAGACCAAGGCCGAGGCCGTGGCGGACCTGCCGGTGCTGCGCCGTCTGCTGGTGGCTCGCGGTTACCAGGAAGCGATCACCTACAGCTTCATCGATCCCAAGCTGTTCGAGCTGTTCAGCCCGGGAGTGCAGCCGCTGACTCTGGCCAACCCGATCTCCGCCGACATGGCCGCCATGCGTGCCTCGCTGTGGCCGGGTCTGGTCAAGGCGGTGGAGCACAACCTCAACCGTCAGCAGTCGCGCGTGCGCCTGTTCGAAAGCGGCCTGCGCTTCGTTGGTCAGCTGGATGAACTCAAGCAAGAGCCAATGCTCGCCGGCGTAATCACCGGCAGCCGTCTGCCGGAAAGCTGGGCCCATGGCCGTGACGGCGTGGACTTCTTCGACGCCAAGGCCGACGTGGAAGCGCTGCTGGCCGCCGCCGGTGATGCCGCAAGCTTCGCCTTCGTACCGGGCGAGCACAGCGCTTTGCATCCGGGCCAGACCGCGCGCATCGAGCGCGAAGGGCGGCTGGTCGGCTATGTGGGCGCCATTCACCCGGAGCTGGCCAGGACCCTCGGTATCGATCAGCCGCTGTTCCTGTTCGAACTGCTGCTGAGCGAAATTACCATTGGCCGCATGCCGGCATTCAAGGAGCTGTCGCGCTTCCCGGAAGTGCGTCGTGACCTGGCTTTGCTGGTCGACCGTGACGTGCCGGCCCAGAACCTGCTGGCCGACATTCGCGAGCAGGCGGGCGAGTGGCTGACCGACCTCAGGTTGTTTGACGTTTATCAGGGTAAAGGCATTGATCCGCTTAGAAAAAGCCTCGCGGTCGGCTTGACCTGGCAGCATCCATCGCGCACTCTAAATGACGATGAGGTGAGTACAGCCACGCAAAACATCCTTACCTCCCTGGAACAAAGGTTCAACGCCACGTTAAGGAACTAGCGTATGGGGGCACTGACGAAAGCTGAGATGGCCGAACGTCTGTACGATGAGCTGGGCCTGAACAAACGAGAAGCCAAGGAACTGGTGGAACTCTTCTTCGAAGAAATCCGCCAGGCGCTGGAACTCAATGAGCAGGTGAAGCTCTCAGGCTTCGGTAACTTCGATCTGCGCGATAAGCGTCAGCGCCCCGGTCGTAATCCAAAAACAGGGGAGGAAATCCCGATCACGGCCCGCCGTGTCGTGACCTTCCGCCCCGGCCAGAAGCTTAAAGCCAGGGTTGAAGCCTATGCTGGAACCAAGTCATAACGACGAACTGCCTGTCATACCTGGCAAGCGGTACTTCACCATCGGCGAGGTCAGTGAACTCTGCGCGGTCAAACCGCACGTGCTTCGTTATTGGGAGCAGGAGTTTCCACAGCTCAACCCGGTCAAGCGTCGCGGCAACCGTCGGTATTACCAGCGCCAGGATGTGCTGATGATCCGCCAGATCCGTGCCTTGCTGTACGACCAGGGCTTTACCATCGGTGGCGCACGCCTGCGCCTGACCGGCGACGAAGCCAAGGACGACACTACCCAGTACAAGCAACTCATCAAGCAGATGATTGCCGAGCTGGAAGATGTACTCCACGTCCTGCGCAAATGAATTCGTAGAAAAACCTTCCACAATTCAGATGCTTAGTTTATAGTCTCTCCCGCTTTCGGCTAACCCCGGAGGCACCAGCAACATCGTCGGGGCGTAGCGCAGCCCGGTAGCGCACTTGCATGGGGTGCAAGGGGTCGAGTGTTCGAATCACTCCGTCCCGACCAAATAACCCTAGAAAATCCAGTCACTTAGCGGTGGCTGGATTTTTTTATGCCTGCAAATTTTATAGCTCTTCTGGTTTTTTGGCTTTCTGGTTGCCAATTGGTTGCCAATTGAGATTGGCTTACTCAAACTCCTGTGATGCATATCGCAGCAAGTTTTCGAGAGCTCGAGTTCAACGGGGCCTAAAAAACGCAGGGATCAGCGCCATGACGCCAGAATCAAAAGCACGCCAGCAGATTGACCAGAAGCTTGAGCAGGCTGGCTGGATCGTCCAGGACATGAAACAGCTCAATTTGGGTGCGACGCGTGGTGTGGCTGTGCGGGAGTTTCACACTGACTCCGGGCCTGCAGATTACATGCTTTTTGTGGATCGGGCCCCAGTGGGGGTAATAGAAGCTAAAAAAAACAGCGCGGGCGAAAACCTCACTGTCACCGAAAGCCAAACCGAGCGCTACGCCAACGCCACACTCAAGCATCGCAAGGACAACATCCCGCTGCGTTTCTTGTTTGAGGCCACCGGCCAGATTATCCGCTTCACTGATGGTGCCGACCCGGTACCTCGTTCGCGCGAAATCTTCCACTTCTTCAAGCCGGAAACGCTGGCGTCCTGGCTGGCTCAGCCCGATACCTTGCGCCGCCGTCTTGTAGAGCAAATGCCAGCCTTGCCCGAACGCAACCTGCGCGACTGCCAAATCAGCGCCGTCACCGGGCTAGAAAAGTCGCTGGCACTGAACAAACCTCGTGCCCTTGTGCACATGGCTACAGGTGCAGGCAAGACCTTCACATCAATCACCTCGGTCTACCGTCTACTCAAGTTCGGTGGTGCTAAGCGCATCCTGTTTCTGGTGGATACCCGTAATCTGGGCAAGCAGGCTTATCAAGAGTTCATGGCCTACACGCCACCCGATGATGGCCGTAAGTTCACCGAGCTCTACAACGTTCAACGACTTGCATCGCCCAACATCGACCCTCATGCGCAAGTGTGCATCAGCACCATCCAGCGCATGTACTCGATCCTCTCCGGCGAGCCTATCGACGAGTCTGCTGAAGACATTTCGCTTAACGAAGTGCAACAAACCGCCAGGCAGGAAAAGTTCGTCCGCTACAACCCGGGCGTGCCGGTGGAAACCTTTGACTTCATCATCATCGACGAGTGTCATCGCAGTATCTACAACCTGTGGAAGCAGGTGCTCGATTACTTCGATGCCAGCCTGATCGGCCTCACCGCCACCCCTGACAAGCGCACCTTCGGCTTCTTCAATGAAAACATCGTTGCTGAATACACCTACGAGCAATCGGTGGCCGATGGCGTAAACGTCGGCTATGACGTCTACGAGATCGAAACAGAGATAACCCAAAAAGGCGCCGAACTTAAAGCGAAGGAATGGGTGGATCACCGCGACCGCCAGACCCGCAAGAAGCGCTGGGGTGAAACTGAAGAAGACACCGCCTACACCGGTAAAGAGCTGGACCGCTCGGTGGTCAACGTAAGTCAGATCCGTCAGGTGATTCAGGCCATGAAAACCGCCGTGGAAACGCAAATTTTCCCGGCTCGTAAAGAAACGCCCAAGACACTGATCTTCGCTAAAAACGATAGTCATGCCGACGACATCATCAACATCCTGCGCGAGGTGTACGGGCAAGGTAATGCCTTCTGCAAGAAGGTCACCTACCGTGCGGAGGAAGACGCTGACAGCATCCTCAGTAGTTTCCGCAACGACTACAACCCGCGCATTGCCGTCACCGTGGACATGATCGCCACTGGCACCGACGTGAAGCCGCTGGAGGTGCTGCTCTTCATGCGAGATGTTCGCAGTAAGGGGTATTACGAGCAGATGAAGGGCCGTGGTGTGCGCAGTCTGGATGGCGACAGCCTCAAGCTCGTCAGCAACAGCGCAGATGGTGCCAAAACCCGCTTCATTCTCATTGACGCTGTGGGCGTGGAGAAAAGCCTCAAAACCGAAAGCCGATCACTGGAAAAGAAGCCTGGTGTGGCCCTGAGGGACTTGCTTCAAGGCGTGGCAATGGGCAGCCGCGACGACGATACAGTCCTCTCCCTAGCTAATCGCTTGGTACGCCTGGCTAAACAACTAGACAACAAGGCGCAGGTTCGCATCGAGAAGGCTAGTGGTGGTATTCCGATCGGCGAACTCGGCAAAAGCCTGATTGCCGCGCTTGACCCTGATGCCATCGTGCAAACTGCACTAGCCATCGCCAAGGCCAATAGTATTACGCGCAGCGAGGACACTCTGCTGCCTGAAGAAATCGAAGCTGCCCGCTCTGAGCGCGTGGCCGCCGCCTGTGCGCCCTTTGACAAACCTGAACTGCGCGATGAGATCGAGAACGCCCGCCGCGAGCGCGAGCAACTTATCGACCACATCAATCTTGATCAGGTCATGTTCAGCGGTTTCTCTGAGCAGGCCGAAGCTCAGGCTAAAGCCTTGATCCAGACCTTTGGCGACTACCTAAAGCAGCACAAGGACGAAATCGCCGCGTTGGAGTTTTTCTACCAGCAACCATACCAGCGCCGCGGGCTCACCTTCGACATGATCGAAGATTTGTACCAACAACTGAGCAAACCACCGCTGATGCTTACGACTGAGCGTCTGTGGAGTGCCTATGCGCGGGTGCAGTCCGGCGCCGTAAAAGGCGCTGACCGCAAGCGCCAACTCACCGATCTTGTGTCGCTGGTGCGCTTTGCGCTGGGGCTGGAGTGCGAGCTCAAACCTTTTGCGGACGAGGTGGATAAGCGTTTCCAAGCATGGATCTTCCGCCATAACGCTCAACGCGGAGCCGCGTTCACAGCGGAGCAGACCGAATGGCTGCGCCTGATGAAAGACCACATTGCCAGTAGTTGCAGCATCAGTCGTGATGATTTTGATTACGCTGAACTGGCCGGAAAAGGTGGTCTGCAAAAGGTCTGTGGGCTCTTTGGCCAAGATCTAGATGGATTGATGAATGAGATGAATGAGGAGTTGGTGGCGTGAGCGAGTTATGGCAACTCCCAAAGTCCTGGGCTTGGGTGAAGATCGGAGAGGTTACCGATGTAGTTGGTGGTGGAACCCCTTCAACTAGTAATCCAGCAAGTTTTGATGGTGACATACCTTGGATTACGCCAGCAGACTTATCTGGTTACAAAGATAAGTACATACGTGCCGGGGCAAGAAACATAACCCAGCAAGGGTATGAAGAGTCGGGAGCAAGGTGGTTGCCGAAGGGAGCCGTACTCTTTAGCTCACGGGCCCCGATTGGTTATGTGGCGATAGCTGAAACCACGGTTACCACGAACCAAGGCTTCAAAAGCTTTATTCCTCGACAGGGGGTGGAATCCGACTTCCTTTATTACTGGCTTAGTTCGGCCAAACGGATTGCTGAAGAGTTGGCGAGTGGTACAACTTTCTTGGAGATTTCAGGAGCTAAAGCAGCTCTGATACCGTTTCCGCTTGCTCCCACAGCTGAGCAAATCCGAATCGTTACCAAGCTTGAGGGGCTGCTGTCCGAAATGGACGCTGGTGTAGCTGATCTCACGGCCGCTCAGAAAAAATTAGGGAAATATAGACAGTCGCTACTGAAATCTGCTGTAGACGGTGCTCTTACTGTTGAATGGCGTGCTCAGAAAAAAAGCACCGAAACTGGTGCTCAATTATTAGAGCGTATCCTCTCCGAGCGCCGTTCCCGCTGGGAAGCTAGGCAGCTGACAAAATTTGCAGAGCAAGGTAAGTCTCCACCTAAAGGCTGGCAGAAGAAGTATCCAGAGCCAATACAACCAGATACCTCAAAGTTGCCACATTTACCGGAGAGGTGGGTGTGGGCTAGTGTGGAACAGATTGCATCAGATGATCCGTATAGTCTTGCTATCGGGCCATTTGGAAGTAACCTCAAAGTGCCTGACTATCGTGAGTCTGGAGTTCCTTTAGTCTTTGTTCGCAATATCCGGTCAGGTAATTACGGGGGAGGGTACACCAAGTACGTAACGCCTGAAAAGGCACGTGAGTTAAGTGCTCACAGCATTACAGCCGGTGATGTGCTGGTCACGAAGATGGGCGATCCGCCTGGAGATGCGGATGTCTACCCGAATGATCAGCCGCCTGCAGTTATCACTGCAGACTGCATCAAAATTCGATGCTGGCCTGGCCTCATTTTGCCTGAATATTTGAAGACGGTGATCAATTCGCACATAGGCAAGAGTCAAATCGAACCCATGACGCAAGGGGTAGCCCAAAAGAAGGTCAGCCTTGGTCGATTTACAAGTCTGGCTGTACCGCTGCCGCCAGCGGACGAGCAAGCGTCGATTGTACAAGCGGTAGCAGATGCTGATCGTGAGGCGTTGGAGCAGCTCGAGGCAATCAACTACTCCCTCAAGCAGGCAGCTGTACAACGCCAAAATATCCTGCGTGCCGCCTTCTCCGGACAGCTGCTTCTCCAAGACTCAAACGATGAAGCCGCGAGCGTGCTGTTAGAGCGCATCCGTGTGGAACGTGCAGAGCGTGAAAAGCAACCCAAGGTGCGCAAACCAAAAAGGCAAAAGGGAATTGCAGTCAATATGAGCCAGCTCATTGATGTACTCGTTGAGGCGGGTGATTGGATCGGTGCCTTGGAAGCTTTCCGTAAATGTGGGATGACAGACGGAACGGACATTGACCGTATAGAGGAGCTTTACGCTGAGCTGCGTCGACTGGACAAGTCAGGCCAGCTTGAGGTGCGTCGTGAAGGTAATTACGACATGCTTAGACTCAAAGCGGAATAATCTCTATGCGTTTAGATAAGATCAGAATCGGCTCGGAAAAAGTTGGTGACAAGCAACGCTTTAAGAATCTGAAGAACGTTGAGATCTCCTTCGGCACAAAAGAATGGATTACCGTTGTAATTGGGTGGAATGGCACAGGGAAGTCCAATGTCTTGGAAGCGATTGCTACCTTGTTTCGTGATCTGATTATGGAAAAAGATAGGTGGGGTAATAAAGATCGACCAAGCTTTGCGTACAAATTACGCTACGTCTGTCAGGGGAAGGCTATCGAAATCGATGCGGACCCTGATCGAAAGGCTGACTGGTATGAAATATCATACTTAGTGCTTGATAAAAACTCGAGTGAGCTGCCGTCGATAGAAGGCTATGAGTCGATCCGATTCTCGCAGTTTAAAAAGCAGAAGGATGATTTTCTCCCGCGCTACGTATTTGGCTATTACTCGGGAAATAGCGATCGTATGCAGTCGGTATTTCGTCCATATCTACAGCAGTACGACAAGAAGCTGCGTAATGTAAAGTCCGAAGACCCAGGTTTACGGCGCCTTTTCTATGCTCTCCCGGTACACAGTCAGTTTGTTCTACTGGCCTTTGTGCTGCAGCAGGACGAGCTTGTTAAAGCCTTTCTGAACGATCAGCTTGGTCTGGATACAGATGCTGAGTCGGAGAGTGTTGACTCTGTCTTGCTTGTGCTAAATGAGCCATCCTGGAGTCTGAATAAGGGCAAGGTGCCGAAAGGTAAATACGGAGCGTGCCAAGACAATCCAGACATTTTCTGGGGAGCAGAAGGTGTAGTCAGAGGGTTTCTTGATCGTGTGCATAAAGTCGCCACTGCACCAGTTCATAATACTCGCAAGGATGAATCGACTTTCTGGAATAAAAAAAATCGTGAGTATGTCTATTTGTTTGTCAAGGATTTAGATCGTTTGGCGCAACTGATAGGCGATCAGTCTCCGCGTGAATTCTTTCGCGATTTGGAAAGCACATATGTGTCGGAGCTGATCAGTGAGGTGAGAATACGAGTAAAGCTGAAGAAGAACGATGGTAGTGTGACATTCCGCGAACTAAGCGAAGGCGAGCAGCAATTGCTTACGGTTCTTGGACTCTTGCGCTTTACAGCTGAAGAAGAGAGCCTGTTTCTACTGGATGAGCCCGATACCCATCTCAATCCACGTTGGAGCGTGGACTACATTGGTTACCTAAATCGCTTCATAACTTCAGGCTCTTCAGCGGAGAGCTCAAGTCACATTGTGTTAACGACGCATAATCCAATAGCTATTGCTGAGTTGAGTCGAGAGCAAGTTCAAATTCTCTATCGCAACAAAACCGATACCACCGTAATGGCGACCAGGCCTGAACAGGCTCCCCGAGGAATGGGCTATAGCGGTGTTATTACCAGTGATTTGTTTGGTTTAGGGTCAAGTTTGGATAAGAAGACTACTGAAGATCTTTTGAATCTGCATAAATTGTCCAGCAAAGAGCAGCCTCTTACCAAAGATGAAAAGATCGAGCTGCGACATTTAAGGCAGAAAATTGAAAGGCTTGACTTTAATTTCGCATCCGATGACCGTATGGAACGTGAGTTTTTGCGTGCTCGATTTGATTTGATCAAGTCGCAGGACGAACTTGATGCGCCGATCCTGACGAAGAAAAATCGCGAGTCGGCTCTTTCTGCATTGGTAAAAGCTTTGCTTGCCAGTGATAAGGAGGATGATTGATGAAGTATATTGATCAAACTTCTCTTCCCTTGCCTCCACGAAAAAAACAAGCTCTGGATCGAAGGATTGTTGCGGTAAATGATATTCCATTAGCTTCAGATAAGGCTGCATACATCAAGAATACTAATACTTGGGGGCTGCTTAAAAGTTGGCTTTCAGAGTTTAGCAGTGGGAAATGCTGGTATTGTGAAACAAGGTCAATTCGTGCTGTTTCTGATGTCGATCATTTCCGACCTAAAGCAGGTGTGACCAGCTTCCGAAAAAATCTTTCAGGCCACCTTGGTTACTACTGGCTGGCGTATGATTGGAAAAATTTTCGGTTTAGTTGTCAGCGATGCAATAGGCCCGAAGAAGATGAGAGTAAAACCCTTCGAGGTAAGCATAACGAATTTGCTCTTTGTGATGAAGGTAATCGAAATTTAACTCCTCAGTGCGCGAGGAATGAGGAGCCGCTTCTCCTTGATCCATGTGTAGAGAATGACACGAAGCTCTTCGCTCATCTCGAAGGCGGTCTTGTTGCTCCTTCATCTCAGGATGGAACGTTGGAGTATCAACGGGCAGAGTATACGCGAGATGTCTTAGGTTTAAATAGTTTTGGTATGCCAGGAAGAAAGCGTGAAGCGTGGCAGCCTCTTAAGTTGTTAATTGAGCTTCAGCCGGATGATCCCAAAGTACGCAAGTTGGTCGAGTCCAAGCTCGACGGTTCTGTTGAGTACTCTAGTTATTTTAGGTCGGTCATTGGTAGTTATCGCGAGATCGATTGGGTTGAGGCTCTTCTTTAGCTTGTTTCTCTGGGTGTTTTGTTATGAATACAAGTACTTTGGTGCAAAAGGTTTGGAGCTTCTGTCACACTCTTCGCGATGACGGTGTAGGTTATGGCGATTATCTGGAGCAACTCACCTATCTATTGTTTTTGAAGCTGGCACATGAGTATGCGCAAGAGCCGTACAATCGCGACACCCACATCCCAAAGGGCTATGGGTGGGTCAGTCTGACTTCTAAGGTCGGCGAGCCGCTGGAGGCTCATTACCTGGCTACCTTGCACAAACTGAGTAACGAGCCGGGAATGCTGGGCGCGATATTTTTCAAAGCCCAGAACAAAATTCAGGATCCAGCAAAGCTATCCCGGTTAGTGCAATTGATTGATGCCGAGAGCTGGATCAGCCTGGATGCCGATACCAAGGGCGATCTTTACGAAGGTCTGTTGCAGAAGAACGCCGAAGATACCAAGAGTGGTGCCGGCCAGTATTTCACTCCACGTGTGCTGATTGACGCTATAGTTGCCTGCATTCGCCCCGAGCCAATGAAAACTATTGCCGATCCGGCCTGCGGTACTGGGGGGTTTTTCTTAGGCGCGTATAACTGGCTGACGCGCCCGGGTGCTAAGCTGGATAAGCGCCAGAAAGAGTTCCTGAGGGACAAGACTTTTCACGGCAATGAAATCGTGCCGAGCACGCGCCGCATGTGCTTGATGAACTTGTTTCTGCACAACATCGGTGAGTTGGACGGAGAGCCTTCAGTTGAGCGTTCTGACGCCCTGATATCCGAGCCCAAGCTAAAAGTGGATTACGTGCTGGCTAACCCGCCTTTCGGCAAGAAGAGCAGCATGACCATCACCAATGAAGAAGGTGAGGAAGACAAGGCGCTGACCTACGAGCGGCAGGACTTCTGGGAAACCACATCTAACAAGCAGCTCAACTTTCTGCAGCACATCGTCAGCATGCTGAAGGCGGACGGCAAAGCGGCCGTGGTGCTGCCCGACAATGTGCTATTTGAGGGCGGGGCTGGTGAGAAGATTCGTCGTAAGCTGCTAGAGAACTGTGATGTGCATACCGTACTGCGGCTGCCGACCGGCATCTTCTATGCGCAGGGCGTGAAGGCGAACGTGGTGTTCTTCGATGCCAAGCCCAAGAATGGACAAATCCATACCAAGGGCATGTGGCTCTACGATTTGCGCACCAACAAGCATTTCACATTGAAGGCGCGCACACTCAAATTGGACGATTTGCAAGATTTCATCACCTGCTATAACCCGGAAAATCGTCACGAACGCACTGCTACTGACCGCTTCAAATTCTTCAGCTACGAGGAATTGATGGCGCGTGATAAGGCCAGTCTCGACATCTTTTGGTTGAAGGACGAAAGCCTAGATAACCTCGACGATTTACCGCCGCCGGACGTGCTGCAGCAAGAGATTATTGAGCATCTCGAAGCGGCGCTGCTTGCTTTTCGAGAGGTTTCTTTGAGCCTGCCTCGATCAGAGATTATTGATTAAGTTTGATTTCCGCTGGAGAAGACATGAGCCGTATGTGGATGGTGCGTGGCGAATCTGGAAGCCTTTACGATGCCTTTCGCGAGCGTGAGGTTGCGGCAATTGGCTGGAGCCAGTTAGCACCTCATGCTAAGCCTGGTATTGGGCGCAAAGAGCTCACTGCCATGTATCAAGCACTTGAGCCGCAGCTGAAAAAGGGCTCGGCGGTTGCAGGTGCTTCGCAAGTTTGGCGTTTCGTTAATGAGGTCGCGGTCGGTGATTGGGTTGTGACTTACTCGCCGGCTAACCGCTTGTATCTTGTCGGTAAGGTAGCAGGGGAGGCGGAACATCATCTGGAATGGGCAGAGCAGGGCATGGCTCTGGTGCGCAAGGTTCAGTGGCAGCAACAAGAGTTGCCGCGCGATAACTTGGGCACCAACACCAAGAACAGCTTGGGCTCGACATTGACCTTGTTCGAAGTACCTTCCGATGCCGCTGCTGAAGTGTTTGAGGCGCTGAAAGGCAAGCCAGTAGCGCCGAAGGAAGATGAGGCTGAGGAAAGCATTGCTGACCCGTTGGCAGATGTTGAAGCTCAGGCACTAGAACGCATCAAGGATCGCGTGAGCGAGCTGGATTGGGATGACATGCAGCAGCTAGTAGCAGGGATCCTTCGCTCAATGGGTTACAAGACTCAAGTCTCGCCACCTGGTTCCGATCGAGGCAAGGACATCGTTGCCTCGCCTGACGGCTTTGGTTTCGAGCACCCGCGGATTGTTGTGGAGGTCAAGCACCGCAAAGGGCAGATGGGCAGCCAAGATATCCGCAGTTTTCTGGGCGGGCGGCATAAAGATGATCGGGGCCTCTATGTGAGCACGGGGGGCTTTAGCAAAGATGCCCAGTACGAGGCTGACCGGGCCTCTATTCCTCTGGCGATGTGGACATTGGATCACATGGTGCGCGCGCTCATTGAGCATTACGACGCAACCGACGTTGAGACCAAGCGCATCGTGCCTTTGAAACGGCTGTATTGGCCCGCGTGATTTTGGGCTTGCTTATGAGGATTATTCGTCTGAAGGACGTCATCGACTCGACTGGCATCGCACGATCCACAATCTACAAGCTCATTGGTGAGGGGGAATTCCCAAAGCCAGTTCAGCTGGTTGGTCGGACTGTTGGCTGGGTTGAAAGCGAAGTTCAAGAGTGGATCCGGGACAGGATAGCGCAGCGAGATCTCAGTTAAGTTTCGATAGCCTCATCGAAGCGTGATGGGGATCTGACCTACCAAGGATGACGGTATATGTTCACGCTGCCCGCACTTATTTTTGAAGAGCGATATTCGATTGGTGTTGTTCGGCATCAGATCCGTCCGGCGCTTCAGGTCTCGCTGGTCGTCGAAACTTCAATCAACGTGTCGGCGAAAATCAAGCAGCCATTAAGACGCTTCGATAACGAAGAGCGAGTGATCGTCACCTCTCGCAAGGATGTACAGCTTCCTGACGGGGTGGATGGAGTACTTCTCGAGAGTGATGGCAAATTCACTTGGGCTCGCCATCGACTACTGGACGAGTTCCAAAGCCGTCGAACAACGGTGGGGAAGGCTGATCACTCGCGTGAGGTTGCTGCATGCTGGAATGGCAAGGTGCGTTTTGTCGCTGAGCCGCGCGAGTTGGGTCAAACGGGGGGATTACGTCCCCCTCAACTAGGTGCTCTGCATGCCATTGGGGCTCACTGGAGCTTGGAGCGAGCTCCAGCGACCATCGTCATGCCGACAGGTACCGGCAAGACGGAAACGATGCTGGCGGCGTTGGCGGCCTATGCTCGCGAGCCGATCTTAGTAGTTGTGCCCTGGGATGCCCTCAGAGAGCAGACCGCGAACAAGTTCATTACCTTCGGCTTGTTACGATCCATCGGCGTACTGCCCGCGGGTGTGCTAAACCCGATTGTCGGGATCATGAAAAAACGGCCAAAGACCCAAGCGGATCTGCTCATGTTTGAGCACTGTAACGTTGTGGTCGCAACCATAGGTTCAATAGGGACTAGCTTGCCGGCTGCAGTCCTTGAGGGGCTCGCCAGTCGGTGTAAGGCGCTCATCTTGGATGAAGCACATCACGTGCCTGCTACGAGCTGGACTCACCTCAAAGACGCGTTCCGAGGCGTTCCCACTCTTCAGTTCACAGCCACGCCGTTTCGACGTGACACTCAGCTTGTAGATGGGAAGGTCATCTTCAATTATCCGTTGGGCGCTGCGCAGCGGGATGGTTACTTCAAGCTTATTCGCTTTGAGCCAGTGCAAGTTAGTCCGCTAGACGCTGATCGAGCCATTGCTGAGGCAGCGGTGAGGCAGCTCAGAAGCGACCTAGATCAAGGGCTAGACCACCTTCTGATGGCGCGCTGTTCCAGCATCGCGCGAGCCGCCGTCGTTGCAGAGCTTTATCAAGCGATAGCTGGTGATTTAAGCCCTGTTCTGATCCATTCCGAATCCAATGAAGCAGAAGTGCGGCTTGCTGCGCTGAAAAATCGGGAAGCGAAGATTGTCATCTGCGTAGGCATGCTTGGCGAAGGTTTTGACCTGCCGCAGTTGAAGGTTGCTGCTGTACATGACATGCACCGAAGCTTGGCGATCCTGCTGCAATTTGTAGGGCGTTTCACCCGTGTGGCCGGTGAGAGGATCGGCAATGCCACTGTGGTTGCCAATATTGGCGACAAGAGCGTTTCTGATGCCTT
Source organism: Pseudomonas sp. URMO17WK12:I2 (assembly GCF_003253735.1). Taxonomy (GTDB): domain Bacteria; phylum Pseudomonadota; class Gammaproteobacteria; order Pseudomonadales; family Pseudomonadaceae; genus Aquipseudomonas. Next base: position 124,563 of record NZ_QKYW01000012.1, read on the forward strand.
GGAGCGTTTGTACAGTGAGGATGCGGACTGGAACCTCATTCTCTCCGAAATGAGTTCAGCAGCTGCTCGGGATCACGCGGAGCTGGTGGCTTTCCTGCAAGCTTCCAAGCGCCTCGACGATTATGGCCGGTCTGATTCGATAGTCTTGTCACCGCACTTGCTCAGGCCCAAATTTAGTACCGCCGTATACCGGGCTAGGGCGTTCGCTGGAGAGCGTTTCCATTTCGGTCTCCCAACCAACCTCACGCTTCAGGCCGTGTGGCAACACGAGCAAAGCCCGACCGTTTATTTTGTCACCAGGGCTGAGTCCCGTGTCCGATGGACAAACACCAAGGGTGTTCTGGATTGCGAGTGGGCGCTATTTCTTCTGCATCATGACGTGGAACAGGGCCTTCTTTACCTGTCCTCAACTAATCATGATTCGCTGTTTCCCGAGCTTGCCGAAGCCGTTGCCGGCGAAGCGGTATTGATCAAGGGTGAGCAGATGTTTCGCAGCCTGGGGCACATAAACCGCTTGATGCTACAGAACATCGGGGTCAAAAAGCATGGGCGTCGCAATCTCAGCTTCGCCATGTACACGGGAGGAGATGTCGACGAAGCGTTGGGGCTGACCGAACGACATAACTCGGTCAAAAACAATGTCAGCGGTACGGGCTGGGAAGAGGGCGCACGCGTTTCGGTTGGGTGCTCCGTCAAGGGGCGAGTATGGTCGCGGGATCAAGGCTCTATTCCTGCACTTATCAACTGGTGCCGGCGCGTCGGTACCAAACTTTTGGACGATACGATTAACATCGAAAACATCATCGCGAACGTTCTCGTACCGTCCGAGATTGAAGAGTTCCCAGCAGCCAAGATTGTCTTGGCTATCGAGTGGCCCGCCGAGCTTTTGAGCGTCTCGGAGGATCGGATTGCGCTCTGCCCGATGGGACAAGAAGACGCGCAGCCTCTGTACATGTACGAACTATTTTTCGTTTCACTTACAACGGGTCTGCTTCAGTTCGCTCTGGTCGCTGGGGAAGACGACAGGGTTGGGGAGTTCGAGCTTCGGCTCGACGCTCAGCTGGGTTTCAAGGTGCAGCAGACTGGTGGCGATCCGCTGACCATCTCCATTGGGAAGCGTAGCTGGAGACTCGATGAGTATTTCTGCAGTTACCCCCCCTTGGTTCGTTTCGTCGACCTCAGTGAGCTCGATGGTAATTTGTTTATACAGCCGAGGAATCCTCGCGAGTTGACTCTTGATGCTGCCCAGTTCGAGCCATGGGATTGGACGGGGTTTGATCTGACCAAAGAGAGCTACTGGAAGGATGGTGTAGGGCGGAAAGACTCAATCCAATGGAAGGTGGCTCAGGCATACATGGATGGAAATTTTGATGTCGTCTTCGATGACGACTCGGCTGGTGAGGCGGCCGATCTAGTGTGCTTAAAGGAGGAGGGGGACGTTATCCGGCTTGTCATGATCCACTGCAAATACTCCGGCGCTGCGACAAAGGGGGAGCGCATCAAGGATGCTGTAGAGGTCTGCTCGCAAGCTGTGCGCTCCGCCAAGTGGAAGTGGAGGTTTGCAGATCTATGCCGCCACCTGCTTGGACGTGAAGAGCGTTTGAAATCTTTTACACGTCCTACTCGCTTCTTCCAGGGTAGTGCGGCGCGGCTGAATGAGTTGCTTAGACAGAGCCGGTTCAAGTCCATTGCCGCGGAGGTGCTGATTGTTCAGCCAGGAATATCAGCCACTAGCCGTAGCGAAGACCAGGACATGGTAATTGCTGCAGCCATGGCCTACCTGAAAGAAACTATTGGATGTGACTTGCAGGTCATCTGTAGCCAGTAATAGAGAAACTTCAACGCTAGATGGCGACTGGTTTAGATCGGCTTGCGCCCAGCTAGCACTTGGTTAGCGTTGCTCAATCTATGGCATTTCATAAGGACAGCGAATGAACATACAGCAGGCTTTAACGCGCTCTCGAATCCAACGAGGTGTTGGCGGTGCGCTATTACTCGGTGGGGCAACTTTCTACTTTGTTAGCTTGCTGATGGCTGTTTATCGTACAGCGCAAGCTATGAGTAACTCGGCTCTTTCGTGGCAGCTTGGTGCGGTGATCCAAAACTTTATCGCTGCACTCTATCAAGCAACCTCGCCCTACATCGGGTTTGTCTGGCATAACGTGCCAACCATCAATCAGAGCGATCCATTTACCTACGGAAATCTTCTTTTTCTGGGGGTTGTCGGTGTCATGATTGTAGGCAAACAGCTTGTGCTTACCGGGCGACGACTTAAGTTGCGTATTCAACGTCAGATTGATCGTGTCGAAGATTTTCAGTGGCGCAATTCAATGATGCAGAGTCGGGTAGTCGCCGACACAACAATCTCTGCCGGCACTATCGGGCAGGTCAACGTATTCCAACAACCTATGCCGCCGAGCCCTGAAGGGGAATGGTGGACTCGTCCATGGGGAATCATCGGTCTGTCTATTATCAGCGGCTACATCGTGGCCGTGATGGCCAAACTAACCGGAATGCTCTGAGGCGTTGATCGCCTCTGCATTATGCCGGTCTGAAGCCATTATCTATTTATGGTCGACTGGCAATAAGTTGCGGTGCTCATGCCCGTTGGCTGTCCCGGTTAACATGTCGCTGTCGGCGAGATACGAGGTACAACGTGTACCTGAAATGAACTTTTAGCGACACGTAGGTATTCGCTTTCACTCGAATCGTCAAGACTGAGCGACGTTGGCCAGGCGTTCTTAGCGCTTCCAGCGCTCATTTAATTCCGGAATAAGGATCCAGTTAAAAATGCTGCTGTGACTTAGTAACTGAGGTGGATTTTGCCGAGCCAGTCGGAGCGGTAAATTGCGGTGCGGGTATTATGCTTTCTAGCTATTACTACCCGAAGGGTTCGTACCTACTCTACCCAGCTCTCACTGTCACGGATAGACACAGTATTAAGCATTGGGTTGATGGGGGTTCTATTAGAAGGAGTACCAAGTAAAAAATAACATCACAGACGTTGGTTATGAGAATCAACCATTGAAAGGTCATAACCATGCTCCACGATACCGGTACTACCCAGCGTTATCCACTTCGTCATCCCAATAATAACAACCTCAGTATCCACTACGATTCTACCTTCGATGGCTTGGATATTCAGGGGGATAAAGGGCCCTTCATTCGAGAGTACCTGTCCGATCTGAAACATACCATCGAGCTTGCTATGGCTGAGTATCCGAGGGTGTTGGCATTCAGGGTGGATCTGAGGTTACCCCAGGGGATCGATCTGCCTGAGCACGCCTACACGAACCAGGTCATCAGCCGGTTCTTCGAGTCGTTCACAAAGAAGATTCAGTACCACCAGGAGAGGGTGGCTGATCGTGGCTACTCGCGTGGCTGCAAAGTGCGGTACATCTGGTCGAGAGAGGTCGGTCACGGGGGACAGCAGCACTACCATCTGCTGATCCTGTTGAACCGTGATGCCTACTACACCATTGGCCGCCTAGGTTCAGATCGGGTGAATATGATCAGTCGTATAGAGGGATCCTGGGCCGGTGCGCTGGGGCTGTCGATAGATCAGGTGAGGGGGCTGGTACACATCCCGAAGAATGCTGAGTACCGAGTCGACCGTGAGATTCGCCGAGATGAGGCCGATGAGTTGCCAGAGTTGTTCTACAGGGGCAGCTATCTCTGTAAGGTGGCTACGAAGTCATACGGTGATCGTCAGCGCGGGTTCGGTATCAGCAGAGGATAGTTCAGACGGTGCGAGCCTTCAGATCCGTAGGGTGGTGCCTTGCTATGCGTGCAGATTAGGACCAAAATAAAGACCTAAAAATGGAGCTATTGTATGCAGAGTGTATTGGCCGATGTTGCCGTTAGCGTTTCAGAGTTGAAAAAGAACCCTTCTGGTGTGATGGCTGGCGCTGGTGGCATGCCAGTGGCCGTGCTTAACCATAATCGTGTGATGGGCTACATGGTGCCGGCTGAGCTATATGAGCAGATGATGGAGCGCCTGGATGACTTGGATCTCATCGAGGTAGTTAAGGCACGCTCCGGTGAGAAGGGTATCCCGGTGAATTTGGATGACCTATAAGCTGGAGTTCCTGCCCTCTGCGCTCAAAGAGTGGGAGAAGCTCGGTCATACGGTACGCGAGCAAGCCAAGAAAAAACTGCGTGAGCGTCTCGAAGCGCCAAAGGTTCAGGCAGATGCGCTAAGGGACATGCCGGGACACTACAAGATCAAGCTGCGAACAGCGGGTTATCGATTGGTCTACCGGGTCGAGGATGAGCAGGTCGTCGTCCTGGTGGTGGCCGTGGGCAAGCGTGAACGCGGCGCGGCTTACCAGTCAGCGAAGAAACGTTAGCTACTGGATAAAAGAAAAATGCAGAAGCCATTGCGGGCAGCCTTCCGACTGCCCGCGCATGCTAGCTGCTTAAGTTTTGCGGAATTGCTTCTGGTAGATCCAGCACGCCAGCACGACCGCGCCCAGCAGCGGCGGAAAGCGCAGCATCACAATCACCAGCAGCAACATTGCCAGGCAGCCCGCGAGGATGCCGATAAAAATGAACACTGCAGCAAAGGTGCGTAGCAGTAGCTTCATAGTGCCTCCTTACAGATAGCCCTGTTCCGCCAACGACACGCAGATTTCATGGCCGACCACGATATGGTCGAGCGTGCGTACCCCGACCAGGTTCAGCGCCTCCTGCAGTTTCTTGGTGAGTGTGCGATCCGCTTGGCTGGGCTCGGGATCCCAGATGGATGGTTGTGTACCAGGATTATTGCTGCGGCGTTGTGTTCAAGGGCGACCTTAACGATCTCCCGCGGATAGACGCTGGCGCCGTCCAGAGTCCCCCGGAACATTTCCCGGAAGGCAATCACCCGGTGTCGACTGTCGAGCATGAGCAGTGCGAACACTTCATGTTCATAGTCGGCCAGCAGTGCTTGCAGGTGGCTGAACACTTCCTTCGGCGAGGTCAATGCTCGTCCCCGGCGCAGGCGCAGGGTGGCCAACTGACGGGCCATCAGCATGATGTCGGTTTCAGTGACCGGGGACTCCACCACATAGGTGCCTGTGGTTTCATTGGCTTTAAGCTTGTGTAATTTCATGGCTGCTTCCTGAGTGGTTGTCCAGCGGTGGGTTGTGACGCTGGGCCTGGTGCTCCAACTTTTCGGCAAGGCTGGTCTTGGAGCGGTGCTGACTGGTTTGCGGGATTGGCGCTGTGTTTTCCTCGGTTGGGTAAAACTCCTCGACGATGGCGCTGACATCTTCCTCGCTGTCCTCGAAGGCGCCGTTGCCGATGCCTCGTTGTGCTGCTTCATCCAACGCGATCTGGTCGAAGCCTGCAGCTTGGCGCTGGGCATCAAGCTCATTGGCGGTCAACAGTGCTGCAGCCATGTCCATGCCGCCGCGTACCGTCAGGTCGACGTAGAAGATCGGCGTGCCATAGCTCTGCCGGGTGGACTTGCCACGCAGACGCAGTTCCAGTGGCAGGCAGGCCAGACGGTTGCCGGAGATGGCCTGGAAGTAGTGCAGGCGAGCCGCTAAGGTGCGGATGCTGTTGAAACCGGTGGTGCGGAACACAAAGCTGCCCAGCGGATCGTCATCGCCAATAAGCACATTCAGTCGGCCGTAGGGCCTGCAAGTACCACCTTTGGCTAAAGGGCAGGCATCGGGAGATGGGCAGGGCAGTGATTGCATACCGTCCTGGGTAACCCGTTTGCAGGTCTCGCCATTACCAACACAGACGGGGCGTCCGGATTGGCGGTCGAAGAGGGTGTAGTCAGCGCGGAAATTCAGTTCCGGCTCGTTGAATAGCAAGCGCACCGGAATACTGCGCAGTTTCTCCTCCTTACCCTGACGCAGCTCGTCATCGAGGGGATGCAGCAGCCAGCCGTCCTTGCCTTGCACCTGGGAGGTGATGGTGAACTGATCATCTTTCTCCGGCAGACGCTTGCCGTTCTTCTCGACGACCTTACCGATGGAGATGCGGCCGAGCACCGGCGGTGTGATAGCCAAACCTTTGAGCATGATGGCTCTCCTGGAAATAAAATAAGGCCAGCCACGCAGCGCGAACTACATGGACTGGCCGAGGGGAGGAGGGTGAAAGAGATGGAAATCAGCTGACCAGGAAACGCCGCGCACCGGGTTTCAGCAGCGGGTACCTGGCCTGCAGGTAGGGTTTGTCCTGGAGCAGCTGAGCGACATCGAGACCGATGCTGTCCTTGGCCTTGCGCCAGGAGACGTAGCCGCTGGAGAATTCCGCTCGGCTAGCATCGCCCATGGCCTGCTGCAGCATCTGCTTGAGCTCGGCCTCGCGCCTTTCCTTGTCGGCAATCGACTGGCGAACGGCCTTGAACTCGATGAAGGCAGCGGTCAGTCCGGCATGGCTGCTGAAGTCGGCGACCTGGCCGCTGTCCTCTGGATAGAGGCAGCGCAGGGCCGCTTCGGCGGAAGCGGTACCATCGGCCGGCGGTGGCGTATCGGTCTCCACGTAGCGCCAAAACTTGCGCTCCAGCTCGATCAGGCGAGCGATCATCTGCTCGTCCCGCTCGATACGGTGGATCTCCAGCGTCTGACCGCCGAGCAGCACCGCCACATCCGCCGCCTGTTTGCCGGTGACGGCGAGCTGGTGCATCACCTGCAATTGCACGTACTCGGGCACGCCCTCTTTCCAGAGGCGTGCGCCGTTTATGCCTGCTGTCTTACATTCGAGGATTTGCACGTCATCGGCCCCGATCACCTCGCGGTCGATATTGGCCAGCATCCAGCACAACTCCGGATCGGGGTGCTGCAGCACCGCGTTGATGCGTCGCACTTTGTGCTTGGTGCGCTTGCTGTAGTGCCAGGCGACGATGGGCTCCAGCACGTTGCCCCAGTACATGGGGCTTTCCTCATCCAGGGGATCAGCCTTAGGCATGCCTGTATCGCGACCGGTTTTCTCCAGCCATAGTTCCAGCTGCGACTTGTAAGGGTTCAGGCCTACAGCAGCCGCAGCATCCGAACTGCCTATGCCTTGCTTGCGGATTTGCAGCCAGTCCTCGCGCGGCAGCTCCTTGGTGCTGACCAGGCGCAGAGCCGGGCGTTTCTTGCTGCTGCCATTCAATGACGTTGCTTTCATGATATTCACCTGCAGACATAAAAACGCCCGGCCAGCACGAGGCTGATCGGGCGCGAGGGTGGTGTAAATCAGGGTTAGGCGGCGAGCTGCAGTGCGGCATCCAGGGCGCGTTGTTTAATCTGCGCGCCCTGGCCGAACCAGGCCGAGTCCATGCGGTATTCGTTACTGCGCGCACGGCGCTCATGGTCGACGTACTCGGTCACCGCATTGAGCAGGCCCCAGGCGGTACTGCGTGCAGAGTCCAGCTGGCTACCGCGACCGCGGCCTTCGTACAACTCCTGCACTTTGCGCATGGCACGTTCATTGGGCAGTTGCTCCGGCAGCGTGGCGTTCGGGCTGGTCTCGCACATCACGTTCATGAAGTAGCCCAGCGCCTCATGCCATTGCACCTTGCGTTCAGCCAGTGCACGCATGCGGTACATGAAGTCATCCCATTGCGAGACGGCGATGCCGAGCTGCTTCTTCACCGCCCGAGGATCGAAGCGGGTGTTGTGCGGGACCTTGATCGCGTGGCTGGTACCGTCCAGGGCGATGGTCAGGGTGTTGTTGCAGACCACGCGTACGGTGGTCGGTGTCGCCGTTGTGGCCAGAGTGCCGTCGCAGGATGTTGCGAGCAGCAGATAGCCGTTGACCTGATCATTACCTTTGAGCGCAGTACCCTGTCCGGTGCGTGCCAGGGCCCAGAATTTACGACCGCCCTTGAGTACGCCAGCCGTTTCTAGCTCATAGCCGGAGACCTCTGTCAGATCGCGGTAGAACTCCAACACCTCCCGAGGCTGTACTGTGTGATAGCGCTGGGAGACCACGGACAGCGGGGCTTTAGTGTCCGAACGGAACAGCACCTTTTGCTCGGGGAAGGTGTGGATGCTACCAAGGTGGCCAATAGCATCAGCTTTAAAGTGAACGGGCGATTCCTGGATCTGCCAGTTCATACCTGCTTCGCGCTGCCAGACCTCGATGGGCTGCTTCTGAGTGAGTTGGTTTCCTAGGCCGTGCCACGGAGTGGCGCCAGCGTAGGCCATGGTTTCGATGAGATGTGCCATAGGTGGGTATTCTCCACACGTGAGGTGACTTAACACGCAACCGGCTGGATTGCGTGACTGAGGTGAGTGCTAGATGTTGGGAAGTCGCTTGGCTGTGGGCAGGTTGAATCGATGGCCGCATACCAGGCAGAGGTTGTTAGCCAGCACGTGCCGATCAAGGGCTTCGCCAAGCTGGGCGCCGAGAGCGCAGCCTCCGACACCCCCAATCAGGCCGCCGAGAATTGCACCGGAGACTGAGCCCAGCGTGATACCGATCGGCCCCGCGATGGCGCCAATAACTGCACCAGCCTGACCTCCGGCGAGTGCCGAGCTTACGCCGCGCGCAGCCCCGCCAGCGGTGCCGACGGCTGCGCCGATTTTCATGGCGTGATGGAAGGAAGCGACTTCGGGCGAGTGACAGCGAGGGCACTGCAATGACATGGGGTGAACCTCCTTGGGGTTATGTCATTGCAGTTATGTAGGGTTGAAGAAAACTCGAATTAACACGCGCTAGGTGTCGGGGGCTAGGGCTTTGACTGCCGACGACATAGCGGCTATTCCGGCTACTCATAGCCGGAATAGCCGCTATTGGAGGAGTTCTAGAAAGAAATTTTCGTAGAATTATTGGGTTTTATAGCTAGTCAAGGAGAGTGCTTGAATTTATTTTTTCTATTCTAAGCAATGCCATTGATGGGTAAATTTTTCTATAAGAATCAATTGGTTGTAGTTTTTTAGTAAAAATCAACTGGTGTGCTTAAAAAATCTTGTTTTTTTTCAAGCGACTGTGATGCTTGCATGACAAGCTAACCCTAGCATTTGCCTCGTGTTTAATAGCGAGGTCATATGTGATGAATGTTAAAAACGGTAATCCGCAGGAGGCCGATCCGCGCCCAATTGCGGCTGTGCTCCGCTTGCGTAAGGTGGTTGAGCGACTGGGTATTTCGCGCTCCACGATCTACGACTGGATGAACCCCAAGTCTCCCCGCCATGACCCAACATTCCCGTTGCCGATCAAGCTCTCTGTTAGTAGTCGCGGTGCTGTGGGTTGGCTGGAGTCTGAGATTTGTTGGTGGCTCGAATCTAGGAGAGCCATCACTCAAGAGAGTGCGCGGAAATGAGTTCGTTTTATCGGAACCTTCCGAGCATTGGATGTGAATTTCCAAGCCTAACTCCGTTTCCGCTGCTGAAGTCTGCCGTGGATGAAGCTGAAACAATTATGAAGTCTCCCAGGGAGCTACTCTTCTTTAGTGCGCTAACGGCAGTATCGATCGCATCGCAAGGGATTTTCGATGTAAAAAAACCTACAGGGCAGTGTGCTCCTATTTCGCTTATGTTGTTAGTGGTTGCTGATTCTGGTGAGCGCAAAACCTCTTCAGGAAATGTTTTCTTGGATACTGTTCGTGAGTTTCAACGTGAACAGGATATGGCATGGGAATATAAATTCAAAAAATGGAAGACTGAAGAGAAAATCTGGGAGGCGAAGAATAAAGAAATTTTTAAATATATAGCTAAAGCGGTTCGCCAGGGAGTTTCCTCTGATCATTGGGAGGAACGCGCTTTTGAGCACGAAAAAGAAAAGCCCGTGCGCCCACGACGTTTCAAGGTTCTCTACGATGATACAACTTCTGAGGCCTTGATGTGGGGGATGTTTCAAGATGTCCCGGTGGCAGGGCTAGTGTCGACAGAGGGAGATCTAAGAAATAAGGCTTTTAATGATCTTTCTAAGCAGAATTCCCTATGGAGTGGCGATCCTATAACTGTTGATCGAAAGACTGCAGAAAGCTTTGAGTTGAAGGGCGCGCGGTTGACTGTTTCGTTTATGACGCAGCCCGCTTTGTTTGAGCGCTATGTACACGTCAATGGTGAGGTACTTCGTGGCTCTGGACTGTGGGCGCGTTTTTTGGTCTGTCAGCCTATTTCTACTCAGGGGTATCGGGAAATTAATAGTTCTACTGTGTCGTGGGAGCACAATAAAGAATTCGCATATCGAATCCGAGGTCTACTGAAACAAAGCATGGAGGTATTAGAAACCCCTGGACATGTTCGTCAGATAATAGGCTTTTCTCCAGGCGCTGCTGATCTTTGGGTTGACGTGTTCAATGAAATTGAATGGGAAATTAGGCGGGGAGGGCGATTTGAAGGGGCGGGGGATCTTGCTTCCAAGCTGGCCGATAATTTTTCTAGAGTGGCTGCTTTATTGCATGTTTTTGAAGGAAATGGTGACGAGATATCGGTGGGGACACTTCGTTTTGCTATTGACTTTTGTACTTGGTGCTCGGATGAGTTCTATCGTATATTTATGCCATCTAGGGAGTGTGAGGTGAATGCAAAAGAGCTTCTGGTTTGGTTTAAGGCCCGTCGTAGGAGGGGGTTTTCTAATATAAGGAAAAATGAAATTCTTCAGTATGGTCCTCGTGGCGTGAGAGTGAAGGAGAAACTTGATGCTGCATTGGTTGAGCTGGTTGAGGCTGACGATATTTCAATTTTCAAGCGTGATGGGGCGTGGTTTGTCGATTTTTTTAAGGTTGGTTGTGGTTATTAGGTGGGCATGAGCTGATTCTGTTCAGCTGAGTATTATTATTTTGAACGGAGCTTTTTGTATTTCTCCTGGTTTTGAGAGTTTAAGACTATTTCAGATGTGATGAATTCTCTCAAGTCTGTTATCGTGCGTTCCGCTCCTATCGTGGAAATGAATTCTTTAAGATCTTGGCTGGAGAGGATTTCGTCTATAGTGGATGATTCGCTTTTCCAGCCTCCCTTGGGAGGGTTTTCAAGCAGCTCTCGGATTTTACCATTTATTTGAAGTTTTTTTAATTGCAGGGTTTTGCCGCCTTTCGAGGCGCGGGATTTCTTAAGGTTTTCTTCTTCTTTATTGTATTTGTATCCTTCCAAGAAGCCGATCAAGTTTGTAGAGTAGGAAAGATAAGACCATGCTTCATCGGTATTTCCTTTTTTAAGTGCTATCTTGGCGCATAGGTAGTATAGTTTTGCATGGAAGAAGTTTAGTTTTAAAGCGCTTCTTTTTTCTTCTTTATGGTCTTTGCTCCAGCATTCAGATATCGCGATCCATTTTATTTTTTTGACGTTTGCTAGTGTGCTGATTTCGCGGTCCATTTGACTGCTTGATTCGTTGGGCCAGTGTTTTTTTAAAATACTTCGTAGTGTTAATCCTGTCGATGCGAGTCGTTGGTTTATTGTTTTTTCTTTTATCTCTGATGGAGCCAGAGGGAAATTTAACATTGAGTTGCTCCTTCTTGGGGCTTCCATATTTCATAGGGAGCCTGCTGTTCGTAGAATACACCGTCCAGGCGGTTGTGGGCGCTGGGGCGAGGCTTACAAACTGAGTCGCGTGATATCGTCGTCGATATGCTCCTGCATCGTGCACAAGGTGTCACAGGTGATGCTACGAGGAAACTGGCGTTTGGGGTTGGTGTTAACACTGCTGGCAACTCGCTCGATGATGTCGGCAGCACCCCTGGCCGAGAGATTAACCTCCTCTACAGCGAGTTTTTGAGTAACCGCTTCGTGTGATCTGCAGCGCCTCGCCCACCGCGTCTATCTGTTGGTATCCACCCGGTCCTTCACAGAAGGTTACTTCGAAAGCCGGGGCCTACTTTCATTGGCCGCTCGACGACATCAAATAGGAGAAATTCTTGGGGGCGTCGCGGTTGGCCGATAGGTGTAGGCTGGGTATCGATAGACCGACTTGAAGCTACGGACTGCGAGCTATTCGCTCTAGATGCTGGCCTAGAATCAGCCACGCCTCTGCCATCTCCTTGGCGTAGCTATGGCGCTGGTAGGTGCGCTTGACTTTATTTTCTTCGGTGTGATTAAGGCAGCGTTCAGCGACTTCCGGAAGGACACCAAGAGCTGTCATGATCGTCGCACCAGTGCGTCTCAAATCGTGCGGTGTCCACTTTCCTCCTGAGAGAAGTAGCGCCTGAGCATTGGCGCTTCTGTTGCTCAGAATCCCTTGATTTGGCAGGCGCTGCCGATCTCCAAGCTGCTTGGTCACCGTTTTTGAACACACAGGTCCAGTATTCTTAGTATTGGGGTAACACCACTCACTATCCGAACTGAATGCTAGGACTCGCTTGAACTGCAGGGTGGCGAAAGGTGAGAGGGTTACGTTGTGGGCTTTCCCGTTTTTACTTTGCTCCGCGGGGATGTGCCAGTTTGCTTTAGCTAGATCGACGTTATCCCAGCGGGCATTTAGTAACTCACCAATTCTGCAGCAAGTTGATAAGGCGATCCAAATTGCAGCCTCTGAGGAAGGGAGTAGACCTGCTTGCGGAGTGAGCTTGGCTAATGTGCGAATTTCCTCCTCACTCAGAACGCGATCACGCTCTACCTCTTTGCCGCCAATCTTAGCTTTGCGAATGCTCGCAGTGGGGTCGTGATCGATCAGATCGCGGTCTACGGCGAATCGGAACATCTGGCGCATCAGGCTGAAGATCATCTTCGCCATCCGATTGACACCGCGAGAAAGTAGGGCGTCAGTTACCTCAGTGATGTGACCTTTTTTCACATCTTCGACGGCCATTTTGCCGAGGAGTGGTAGTACATCCTTCTCAAACATGCGGCGTACCTCTAAGCCGCCATCTTTGCGGTTAATTAAGTCGACCTTCGCCCAGTGTTCGAACAGATATTGGACGTTTTTTCTGGCTGCTTGTCGGGCCTGAGCCGCTTCCAAAGCCGCTTTCTCTGCTGCGATTCGTGCGCATTCCGCGTCGCGCGCTGCCACGCGAGCGGCGTCTTCAGCCTCGAGGTGTCCCTTAACATCTCTGACACCAGATTTATGAAGCCCTGCGAGCTCTTTGGCCCGCAGACCGGCTTCTGAGAGTGTCATGGTGCCTTCGTGCCCATCGCGGCTATATGTACCTATGGGGAAAGTGACGCGCTCACTGCTGCTGTTGGTGTAGCGGAAGTAGAAGAGGCGCTCGCCGCTTGGGGTGATACGAGCCACCAAGCTACCGTGACCCCAGATGGCGACTTCGCTCAGCCACTTGTCACTGGTACCAGGCTTGGCAGTCATCTGGCGGTCTGTAATCTTGGCCATATCGTCAGCTTCTCCGTTGCCAATTGGTTGCCAATTAAGATTCTCTGGTTGCCAATTCGTTGCCAATTGAGATCGGCTTTCTTCGAATCGCTTTGGGCGATTCTGGACAATAAATTAGCTGTAAGCCAGTAGAATCAACGGTTTGACAAGTTGGCGTTGGATTTTGTTGGAGACCGTTGAAATAGTTCTTACCTGTATGGGGTGCAAGGGGTCGAGTGTTCGAATCACTCCGTCCCGACCAAAAAATCCCAACATTAGAGCCTGGTCAGTGATGACCAGGCTTTTTTGTTTCAGGGACTTTTGCGGGACTTTTTTCATCCTGCCATCCTCCCCAGAATTGTCAGGGCCGGCCCGCGTGAATCGGTGGCCGAGCTCTTGTTGGGCTGAAGACCTTTTCCGCATTTTCTGCCGAAGTGATGTTCATGCTTCAGCAAGAGCGTTTAGGGGGGGCGGCGGTTTCCATAACAACACAGGCGTTGGGCTCCTTGCTGATGAGCTTCGCCGGCTATTACGTGGTCGCCAAATTCTCCTAGAGCCCAGCAAAGGCCCGTCACTGACGGGCCTTTGCTGCGGCATTACATTCGCTGGACGTCCCCATCCTGGCGAATCTCGATTTTCTGCTGCTGTTCCTCCTGCAACTGATCTTGCGCTTTGGGCGCAAAGCGTAGGATCAGACAGGCCACAGCGGCGGATAGCAGCGAGCCGAGCATAATGCCGATTTTGGACTCCTCGACGAACTCAGGGTGGCCTGGGAAAGCGAGGCCGCTGATGAAGAGGCTCATGGTGAAGCCGATCCCGCAAAGCATCGATATCGCATAGATCTGCAACCAAGTGCAGCCGCGCGGCTTGGCCGCCAAACCTGATTTCACCGCCAGCAGCACGCCACCGAACACCCCCAGTTGCTTGCCGATGAACAGTCCTGCTGCGATGCCGAGCGGCAGCGGAGCGATGACGTCCGCCATCGATAGGCCTGCGAAGGAGACGCCTGCGTTGGCGAAGCCGAACGCGGGGACGATCAAGAAGCCTACCCATGGTGCGATGCCATGCTCCAAGCGGTGCAAGGTCGAGTCGGCGGCGTCCGGTTCTCCAGGTGTAGGTATATAGGGAATCAGAAACGCGCCTACGACGCCTGCAATGGTGGCGTGCACCCCTGAGAGAAGCGTCACGTACCAAAGCAGGGCCAGGCCGATCAGATACGGCCAGAGCACCAGCACTCGCATGCGATTGAGCAAAAACAACACGCCGATAATCACTGCTGCTGCAATCAGCGCCATGAGGTTGATCGAGGACGTGTAGAAAATTGCGATGATGGCCACCGCGCCCATGTCATCGATGATGGCCACGGAAACCAGCATCAGCTTTAGGGACAGCGGTGCATGGCGCCCTAGCAAAGCCAGGGCGCCGATGGCGAAAGCAATATCAGTAGCGGCGGGAATGGCCCAACCGTTGGTCAACAGAGGGTCGCCCTGGTTTAGCGTCAGATAGATCAATGCCGGTACTGCCATCCCCATCAGAGCTGGCAAGGCCGGCAACCGGCGCTGCTCCCAGGAAGATAGACGCCCATCTACCAGCTCGCGTTTGATTTCCAGGCCAACCAGCAGAAAGAAGATGGCCATGAGGCCGTCATTGATCCACAGATGCAGAGTCATAGGGCCGAGCTTGTCGCTGAGGGTCGGGCCTGTTTCAGCGTGGAGAAGATGCAGGTAGGTGCTGGCCAGCGGGCTGTTGGCAACGATCACGGCGGCTGCGGCTGCGATCATCAGCAGCACGCCACCGGCTGCCTCACTGGCGAGAAAGCGCTTGAGCGCCGACTGCCTTAAGGGGGGTGACGACTGGGTCATGCAGGGTTCTCCTTTAGCGAATGAAAACTGGCGCTGTATCGTGCACAGCTCGCGATCGTCAAATGACGGACACAGCGAAGCGCTGGCCAGGAAATATGCTGGTCAGCGGTATGAATGCGGGGTATTGAGCCGGCAGGGTGTGCCCAGCGGAGCTTCAGAGAAGCGGGGCGTTGCCATGAAAATTGGGACTGCTGCATGTCTCTGGAAAGCCTCACGGAAAACGACTAATCGTTCTCCGTATACGGGGCTAACCCCGGGCGCACGCAGCACACGCCAATAGAAGAATTATATCTCGGTGACATGCCAACCTCAACCAGACAGGATTTCAGGCTGTTACGTGTTCTTAAAAACGATGCTGGCAGAGCAAGTGAGCGGCATACGTCGCGCGGTAAGCCATCGCTATTCAGTCTTGGCAAAAAACTAATACGAATCTATCTGGCTGACGCTTTTTCAGGGGAGCCTTCGGCTTCCCTGTGCAGCGCCTCAAGCGCATCTACCAGAAGGCGCTGGTGTCTCTGGCCGGACGGCTGTGCATCAAGAGCGCGAACGATCTCGGCATTCATACTGGTCTGATCGAGTTTGCCAAAGCACCGATGCGTTTCCGAAATCCGTCCGCGAACAGCATTACGAGCTTTTCTGCTAGGTGGGGATTCTGAGGTGGGTGGTCACTGCCGGACTATCAAGTGATATCAATGTGCCATATAGTGTCGATCCCGCGGGCTTGGCGTCACGACAAGGTCCTCTTTTTCATAATGCCTACGTTACGAGGGGTCTTTAATGAATGATGGTAATTCTTGTTTACCCATACCTGCGCCGTCCACAAAATCACATATGTAAAGTTTCGCTGCCTACAGCCGAAATAATCCAAACGGAGGAAATTTGCCAAGGCCGGCTGCTAGAAACCATCTTTGGTTAAATAAAACGTCGACTTCATAGAACGTTCGCCCGAAGTAGCTCTACCTAACGTCTTTAATTCATGAGGTCTGCCGTGCTTAGAAATGCTCCCTTGAGTGCAAAATTACTGCTTATTTTGATGTTTCCGCTAATTGGGTTTTTGGCTTTCGCGGGAATTTTCGTGGCGCAAAAGCTTGAGACGCTTGGCGCAATGGATCGCGCAGTTGCTGCCACCAGTGCGGCTAAAAGTATGAGTGATGTAGTAACGACGATGCAGCGGGAGCGCGGTGCCAGTGGTGTGTTTCTGGGCAGCGGTGGCAAAACCATGCAGGACAAGCTGAGCAGCTTGCGTCAGGAAACAAACAAAGCAGTGGCCGTGATGCGCGCTCAGCCGACGGATGATCTTCCAGCCCCTGACGCGATGTTACGCGCCATGGATGACCTGACCGAACTGCGACGGAAAGTGGACTCGCTAGCGATAAACAACACTGAGTCTGGCGCTCAGTTCACCGACCTCATTAAAAAATTGATTGGTTTCTCTTATTCACTCGAAACCACCATCGAAGATCCGGAGATATTACGTGCGCTGAGTTCGCTCAATCAGTTCTTTGACATGAAGGAACGCGCGGGGCGGGAACGTGTTCTGTTGGGTCTTGCGTTTAACCAGAACAGTTTTGATGCGCCTTTGTTGTCCCGTTTCAGTCGTAACATGGGCGAGTTCTCCGGTTATTTCGAGGCCTTCCAGCGCTGGGCTCCTGAGGCGTTCAAAAACAAGTTGGATACGGTTCTCCAACAGCCCGCATCCGTCGAGGTGGCTCGCCTGCAAAAACTCGGTTTTGATACGCCGTTGGGCAGCCCGCTGAATATAAAACCGGAAGAATGGTTCAACCTTGCCACCAGCCGAATCGACATGATGGCCCAAGTTGAGTCTGAGCTGGGACAGGTGGTGGTTGGCCTTGCTAGTACGGCGCGTAGCGACGCCCAGCAAAGTGTGTATCTGGCAACAGCTACCGTCATTGTGATGTTGGTCGCTGTGTTGTGGCTGGCTTGGATAATCATCCACAACATTAAGATTGCGGTAGTCGACCTCAATCGAACGCTTATCTCTCTTGCCAAGCGTGACTTGACTGCCAGGACTTCTTACTCAGGCAAAGACGAATTCGGTGAGATATCCCGTAATTTGGACAATATGGCCTTGCACATCAGTGAGGTGATCAGCGAGATCGGAGGCGCTACAGCGCAGGTTGCAACTGCGGCTGAGCAGTCTTCTGCAGTGGCCCTACAGACCAGCAATAACGTAGCCCAGCAGCGTCAGGGCACTGACCAGGTGGTTACCGCTATCAGTGAGATGAGTTCTACCGTCAAAGATGTAGCACGCAGCACTAACGACGCAGCCGAAATGTCCCAGCGTGTCAACCTCAGTACGGTGCAGGGAAAAACCGAGATTGAGAAAACCATTAGTTTGATCAAGGGGCTTGAGATGCAAGCTCATGAGACGTCTCTGATCATCGATGAGCTGAAGGGGGAAAGTGATTCCATCTCCTCGGTACTGGATGTGATTCGTGGCGTCGCCGAGCAGACGAATTTGTTGGCGCTGAACGCCGCTATTGAAGCCGCCCGGGCAGGTGAGCAGGGGCGCGGCTTTGCGGTAGTCGCCGACGAGGTTCGCAACCTGGCGAAAAAGACTCAGGATTCCACCGTCAGCATCCAGAACATGATCGTCAACCTGCAATCCGGCTCCGAACGTGCATCCACATCGATGAAGGAGACGCTTGGCAAGGCTCAGGAGGGGGCGAGCAACATTGTCCGTGCTGGCGAGCTATTGGAAGAAATCGCCGAAGGCATTGCAAATATCAGCGACAGCAATATTCAAGTTGCTTCAGCCGCAGAGCAGCAGAGTCAGGTAGCCGAGGAAATTCACCGAAACGTGAATGAAATCAATACGCTGGTAATTCAGGTCAGTGCTGGCGCTGAGCAGACCGCAATCACCAGCCGTGAGCTTGCTCGACTGGCAGAGCAGCAGCAAGGTCTGGTGGGACGGTTCAAGGTGAGCTGATAGAGCGTAATACCGAGCACTTGGTGGCCCTCGTTTAAATGGAGCAAGGCCCTGCCCCCTGAATGCGGGTCGCCAGAGGGCAGGGGGCTGCCAAAGCTCCGCAGGCGCAGGTAACCAGTGAAGAGGTGATCGGCAACCGCCAAGGTGGGGGTTATCACCTGCCTAGCGGCTGCCCGAGTTATGGGCAGGTTTGCGAAAAGAACCAGATGGTTTTGGCTTCGAATCGGAGGCAATAAAGGCGGTTTTCGCAAAGCTGGTAACTGCGAGTGGGTGAGCCTTCGCAGGGCTGGACCGACGTTGGACCGGGGGCGTGTGCCGCCCGGATTCCAGATGGCTGAGCGTGGCACTTAAAGAAGTGGCAGGGTTGTCAAAGAGTTTCGGCGCAGCCTGCAAGTGACGCTTGATATCATCTGAATATCCATTAGCTGGGCAGCAGCGCATTTGCTGCCAGATTGAGGTGCCGTTCCGCTACTGAGCTGATCACCGCCTCACTATCGGCCATAATAATCAATCATGCATTGCGCCAGTCTTATGATTGCTGAGACGGTTAAGGGTAACCGCGCCTGTAGCGATTCTTGTGAGGGTCACATCCTGAAAAGCCTTACCCGTGAGGAACTTGAGTCCGAGAACGAGCGACTCCGTGCTGCCCTCAGACGTTACGACGTGGCACCTGAAGCCTTGGGCGCGCCCCGTCGCGTAGACCAAGCAGCCTCTGTTCAGGACGAGGCGCGTCAGAAAGCGGTTTTTGAAAGCACTGCCGATTTCGCGATCATTTTGACCGATCCGACTGGCACGATTACCGGCTGGAATTCATCGGCTGCTGATGTAATAGGCTGGGGGGCGGAGGAAGTGTTCGGCCAGACCATGGCGCGAATCTATACCGCTCAAGATCGAGCGGACGGTGATATTGAGTCCGAAATGCGACGCGCGCTCGAATCCGGGTATGCCTCGAATGAGCGCTGGTTACTGCGTCAGGATGGTCAGCCGATCTGGGTATCCGGCGAAATGATGCCTCTTTACTCCGAAAAGCGTGCGCATCTTGGGTTCGTTACGATTCTGCGTGATCGTACGAAGGAACATCTCGATATCCGTACTCTGGAGGAAACGAAGGAGCGTTATCGCCTGGCAGCCAAAGCGACCAACGACGCTATCTGGGACTGGGATCTGACGGCCAATCGGGTTCTCTGGAATGATGCGCTCGCTGATGCTTATGGCCACTCGCTAGCGACGTCGGAGTCCACTGGCGACTGGTGGCTGCAGCACATACATGCGGATGATAGGGATCGAATCTTCAATTCTATCCATGCGGTCATTGATGGCGATGGCAGTGCCTGGAGTGATGAGTATCGCTTTCAGCGCGGTGACGGTTCCTACGCTGAAGTGCTGGACCGTGGACATGCCATACGCGGTGCTGATGGCAAGGCATTGCGCATGATCGGAGCGATGCTCGACCTGACATCCAGGCGCAAGTCGGAAACGGCGCTACGCAAGAGTGAAGAGCGTTTCAGAACCATCGTTGAAACAATCGAAACGGCGTTTGCCATCGTCGAGGTGAAGTTCGACGCTCAGGATCTTCCGGTAGATTATCGATTCATTGAGGTCAATCCGGCATTCGAGCGTGAGTCGGGGGTCGACTTGCTTGGAAAGTGGGTGACCGAATATGCGCCTGAGCTGGAGCAGTTCTGGTTTGACACCTACGGGCATGTCGCCAAGACACGCGAGCCGCTGGCTTTTGAAAGCTATGCCAATACGTTTGAACGCTGGTTTGATGTCAGGGCTGTCCCGGTGGGTGATCCAGCTGAGAGACAGATTGGCGTGTTTTTTAATGATGTGACCGCGAGGCGTAACGCTCAGGAGCGCCTAAAAGCCAGCGAGGCGCTTGCCCACGAGAATATCGAGCGTGTTCAACTCGCTCTGGCGGCAGGGGCAATCATCGGTACCTGGCATTGGCATGTACCAACCGACCGTTTCACGGTGGACAAGGCATTTGCCGAGGCATTCGGGCTCGATCCGGCACTCGGATTCAAGGGGCTCAGCCTCGAGCAAATCATCGCCACGGTTCACCCCGATGACCGGGAGGGCGTCATCGCGTCCATCGACGACGTGATTGCCCGTGGCGGCGCGTTTTCCCACCAGTACCGTGTGAGGCGTGCGGATGGCAGGTACTACTGGATCGAGGCCAACGGCCGTGTCGAATTGAGCGCCGATGGCAGCGCCCAGAACTTCCCAGGCGTGCTGATCGACATCGAGGAGCGTCGGGCGCTCATGGATGAGCGAGACCGTGCGACCGCGGCGTTGAGAGCGCTCAACGATACCCTGGAGCAGCGCGTTGCAGAACGTACCGCCGACCTGATGCAGGCTGAGGAGAAACTGCGCCAGTCACAGAAAATGGAAGCAGTTGGTCAGCTCACGGGTGGCCTGGCTCACGATTTCAACAATCTGCTGGCAGGCATTTCCGGTTCACTGGAAATGATGGGCTTACGTATCGCGCAAGGCCGCTTAGGCGAGCTGGAAAAGTACATTCTTACCGCTCAGGGAGCCTCCAGGCGCGCAGCTGCACTTACACATCGACTCTTGGCATTTTCGCGACGGCAGACGCTCGACCCGCGTCCCACCGATGTGAATGCGCTACTGCTGGGAATGACCGAGCTTATACAACGTACAGTCGGGCCGAGCATCACGCTCGAAACGGTCGGAGCTGCTGACCTCTGGCCGGTGAAGGTGGACGCTAGCCAACTTGAGAACGCGTTGCTCAATCTGTGTATCAATGCCCGGGATGCAATGCCTGATGGCGGCCGGATAACCATCGAAACGGCCAACCGCTGGCTGGATCGTGAGGCTGCTCGAACGCATGACCTCACTGAAGGGCAGTACCTTGCTCTTAGCGTCTCAGATACGGGCTTCGGCATGGCACCAGATGTTATCGCCAAAGCCTTTGACCCATTTTTCACGACGAAACCGATAGGGCACGGCACCGGACTCGGGTTGTCGATGATCTATGGTTTCGCCAAACAGTCGGGTGGACAGGCACGTATCCACTCCGAGGTGGGCGTCGGCACGACCCTGACCCTCTATCTACCACGGTACTTCGGCAGCGTGGATACGGAGCGCGAAGAGCTCTACTCCAATGCGGTGGAGCTGTCAGAGCGTGGAGAAACCATACTGGTCGTCGATGATGAACCGACGATTCGCATGCTGTTGGTCGAGGCGCTGAGTGAGCGTGGCTATTCGGTTATCGAAGCAGCCGATAGCGTTGTCGGTCTCAAGGTGCTGCGCTCCGATGTGCATATCGATCTGCTGATCAGCGATGTGGGGCTTCCTGGCGGTATGAACGGGCGTCAGATGGCGGACGCCGGCAGAGAGCTTCGACCAGGTCTCAGGACTCTGTTCATAACAGGGTATGCCGCAAATGCTGCCGTTGGCGACGGACATCTGCAGCCAGGCATGCATGTCATTACCAAGCCATTCTCGGTTGATTCACTCATAACACGCGTTCAGGAGCTAATGGCTGAATAAGCACGCCGTGAAAGCGCATGCCTGAGCTATAGGTAGCAGGGCATGCGCTTCACTCATCCAATTCGTTCGGAGTTGGGAAGGTCGCATTAGCTGCACAGTAGGCATGGTCGACGTTTTCGTCGATGAGCTCGATCTAGCTACCCTGGTTTCGAGGGCGTCATTTCAGCCGGAGCCGGCAGACCATACCACCCTGCAATGCTCTCGAAGATCTATATCTACTGCTATCCGAACTGCATCCAATCCAGCCGACGCCTCGAGCGAGAAGCTCAGGTGAGTCTATCGATTCAGCCTCACGGATTTTGTGTAAACGCGCAGGGGCGATGTTCACGCCAACGGCCCGTCGGGCGGGTCTCGCGGCTTATCTACCAACCATATGCAGCCGCGAAAGGTGCTCCTAAGGGATTGATTAGCGCAACGGCATGTAGGACAGCAAACGGTCAGTTTCCTTTTTTACCACTGCATAGCATTCGCAGCTCATCTGCTCGAGTTGCCTTCGATTGAGTACGGTGATGCGGCCACGGCTGTATTCGATCACGCCTTGGCGTTGCAGCTTCCCGGCGGCCTCGGTAACGCCCTCGCGGCGTACGCCCAGCATGTTGGCAATCAGTTCCTGGGTCATGTTCAGCTGGTTGCCAGGCAGGCGATCGAGGGAAAGTAACAGCCAGCGGCACAGCTGCTGATCAATCGAATGGTGACGGTTGCAAACGGCAGTTTGTGACATCTGGGTGATCAGCGCCTGGGTGTAGCGAAGCATCAGCACCAAGAGCTCGCCATGCCGATTGAACTCGTCCTTCAGTCGTTGGCCGGGCAGGCGGTAGGCATAGCCACCACTTTGCACCACGGCACGGCTTGGCGTGCTTTCCCCGCCCATGAACAGTGAAACGCCCACCAATCCTTCGTTTCCGACTACGGAGATCTCCGCGCAGGCGCCACTTTCCATAACGTTGAGCAGGGAAACGATGGAGTCAGTCGGAAAGTACACATGCCGTATCGATTCTCCGGATTCATAGAGCACCTGGCCGAGTGGCAGCGAGACGTGCTCCAGGTGGGAAAAGAGCCTCTGCTGGACTTCGCCAGGCAGAGCAGCCAACAAGTGGTTCTGCTGCGGCATGCAGTCTTCGAGCATGGAATCCCTTTGCTACGTGAGTGGATTGGTGAGTGAATATACGCATGGAGCCCGCTAAGCGGGCATTAGCCCGACGGACCTGTAGGCTCACGACTCGAGGCATCGTTGACGCTGATGAGATCCCGCCCTCTGGCGAGCAGATTCACGTATCGTTTTAGCTGGCTGGCCGTCGCGTACACATGGATGACCGTGTCGGAGTCATCCGGCGCTTTATCGCGTCGGGTGAGGCGAATGATGTTGTTTGAGCTGCGTGCAACGACGAAGTAGGCATTGAGCATGTCAGCCTCCTAGGATGGATACGGTCGATCAGGTCGTGCGATGGCGCTCGAAGAAGCTCACGATCTGTTTGCGTGCCTCCTCCTTCGTCATGCCGCAGCGCGTGTGGACCAGCACGATGAGCTTGTCCAAATCGCCATCGGACTTGAGCAGCTCCTTGATAGAGAGCTCGTGCCAGACGATTTGTGCCGGGCCTACCAGACGTTTCCATTTTTCCTTGATGATCTCGTTCAGTGGCTTGGTCATGATTTTTCCTCTGCGACTCACTGCGGTTGGGGGAGCACTCGGATTGGTTTTCCAGCGCTCACCGATGTGCCGACTTCTCTTTGCAGCCATTGGATGTCGACCGAGTGCCGCTGGCCATCATCCATCAAAGTAATCACGTCGCCCTTCACCAGTTCACCGTCCAAATGCACGGTCGTCCTGCCAGCATCCATGCAGCTCAAGCTGATCAGATAGAGCGCGGAGCCATAGCGGTAATGCAGGCTAAACCCCGGCCAGCCCGCAGGCAGCACTGGGTGCATACGCAGCTGAGAGCCGTTGCGTTGCAGGCCGAGCAGCGATTCGACGATCAGCCGATACATCCAACCGGCCGAACCGGTGTACCAACTCCAGCCGCCTCTGCCTTCGTGGGGCGGCATGCCGTAGACATCAGCGGCCACGACATACGGCTCGACCTTGTAGGTTGCGATGGTTTCGGCACTGTTGCCGTGACTGACCGGATTGATCAGGCGCAGCAGCTCCCATGCTCTCTCGCTGTCGCCCAATTCGGCGAATGCCATGCTCGCCCACACTGCTGCGTGGGTGTACTGCCCGCCATTTTCGCGCACCCCCGGTACATAACCTTTGATGTAGCCAGGATCGAGCACGCCGCGATCAAAAGGCGGTGTGAGCAGCTGCACCAGACCTATATCGCGGCGCAGCAGATGTCGTTCCAACGAGTCCATGGCGGTACGCCGGCGCCCGTCGTGGGCCGCGCCGGACAGTACCGACCAACTCTGGGCGATGGAGTCGATGCGACACTCGTCGTTGCTGGCTGAGCCCAATGGTTTGCCATCGTCGAAGTAGGCACGGCGGTACCAGTCGCCATCCCAGGCGTGGGCGTCGAGGCTCAGGCGCAGGGCATCGGCCTGCTCTTCGCAGCGCTTGGCAAATTCGGCGTCCCCGTGGAGCAGGGCGGTAATGGCGAAGCGGCGCAGCACGTCGTAGCCGAAGAAACCCAGCCAGACGCTTTCGCCCTTGCCCCCTTCGCCAACGCGGTTCATGCCGTCGTTCCAGTCGCCGTGCCCCATCAGGGGCAGGCCGTGAGCGCCCCGTGCCAAGCTGTGCTCTATGGCCCTGACGCAGTGTTCATAGAGCGTTTCCTGTATGGGCGAGTGATTAGGCAGGTCGTAATAGGATTCCTCGCCGCTGTTGAGCATGCGGCCTTCCAGGTAGCCCACTGTTTCGGCGAGCACGCTGTGATCGCCACTGACCTGCACGTAGCGGCTGGTCGCCTGGGCCAGCCACAGGTAATCGTCGGAGCAGCCGGTACGCACACCGCGATCCAGCGGCGGGTGCCACCAGTGCTGCACATCGCCTTCGAGGAACTGGTGTGCGGCGCACAGCAGCAGATGCCGGCGAACTGCCGCCGGATCTGCATGCAGCATGGCCATGCTGTCCTGCAACTGATCACGGAAGCCGAACGCGCCGCCGGACTGGTAGTAGCCGCTGCGGGCCCAGAAACGACAGGCTATAACCTGATACATCAGCCAGCCATTGACCAATACGTCCACGGCTGGCTCCGGGGTTTCGATCTGTACCTTGCCCAGGATGTCTTGCCAATGGACGCCTACCCGCTCGAGCTCCGCCTTGGCGACACCACTGCCGCGCATGCGTTGTACCAGACGAGACGCGGTCTGAGCGTCCTGCGCGGCGCCCAGGCGAAAGGTCACGCTGCGCTGCTCATCAACCGCCAGGTGCAGGTTGACCCGCAATGCCGCGCACGGGTCGAGCCCCGGGCCGCTGCGTCCTGACAGTTGCGGCTGAGCCATGGCTGCCGGGGCGCTAAGGTTGCCGTTACGACCTATGAAGTCGCAGCGGCCGGCGGTACTGCTGGCCAGCGGGGCATCGGTATCGAAGAAGGCCACCCGGCCAGGGAATTCTATGGAATAGGCATTGCGTGCAAACAGCGCACCGCTGTTCGGATCGGCCTCGCTGACCACGTGCATGGACGATTTTTCCCGCAAATCGCCCAGTACCCAGGCCACGTAGCCGGTGACCGACAGGCGCCGCGGTCGGCCAGAGACGTTGTGGATCTTCAGGTGCGAAAATTTGACCGGATCCTGCAGCGATACATAGACCCAAAGCTCGCTGCGGATTCCGCCTTCCTCATGTTCGAAGACGCTGTAGCCGAAACCGTGACGGGTCACGTAGGCGCCCTTGCCCGGGCGTGGCAGTGGGGTTGGCGACCAGTAGTGGCCGGTTTCTTCATCGCGCAGGTAGATGGCCTCGTCGCCCGCGTCGCTGACTGGGTCGTTGCGCCATGGGGTGAGGCGGAATTCGTGGGCGTTTTCATGCCAGGTATAGGCGCTGCCGCTTTCCGAAATCACGCTGCCGAAGTTCGGGTTGGCCAGCACGTTGACCCAGGGTGCCGGCGTGGGCTGACCGGCCTGGCAATGAATGACGTACTCCTTGCCGTCTGCGCTGAAACCACCGTGGGGATTGCTCAGGATCAGCGATGCGTCAGCCAGTGGAACCACCACCGGCGGCGCCGGCCTGGGTAGCCGGCTGGCATCGAAGGCGGGCAGGGCGGGTTCTGCGCGGCGCCGATGGATCTGCTCCGCGAGGCTGCCGCGTTCGTCGCTTAGGACCAGATGGGCCACGGCCAGCATCAACACTCGGTCTTCGCTGGAGAGCTGCTGGGCAGGGCGCACGAAAATGCCTCCAGGCCGGTCCAGCAGGTGTGCCTCACTGCCCGACGTGACCAGCCCCATGATCGTGTCTTGCAAGTCCTGCCGGTAACCGGCTTGGTCCTCGTTCCAGATCACAAGGTCGACAATCAGGCCCTTGTGTCGCCAGTACGCGTGGGCCTGCACCAGCTGCCGTACCAGGTCGATATGCGCGATGGCGGTTATCTGCAGCAGCACGATGGGCCGGTCGCCGGAAATCGCCTGGCCCCAGAGGCCGCTCTGGTTGCGCTGGTTGGCGGCCAACACGCTCGGTGCGGCGCGCAGCGAAGGGTTGGTATAGATGATCGAGGCGGCCATTTGCTCAAACAGGCGGGCCTCTGCGTGGGAGGTGTTGAGCTGGCGCAGCAGCACCTGGCTGTGGGTCCAGGCCAGGTCGAAGACCCGATCGGCCAGGTGACGATCACGGTACTTGTTGATCAGGTGCAGGCAATCCTCACGGCTGTCACTGACTCCGGTCACTAGGTCGATAGTGGCGGTCTGGCCTGGATCCAGGGTGATCCGACAGCGGATCGCCACGATGGGGTCGAGTACAGCCCCGGCCGTGCCGGACAGCGTCTCGGTGTCCATCGCCGCAGGGTGTGTCAGGTTGCGGCCGCGACCGATGAAGCGGGCCCTGTCGGTTTCATAGGAGATCGCCGTGATGTCCACCTCATGCGCCGCCAGCAGATGGCAGAGCCACGGCACCTTCTCTTCACTGGAACGGGGCCGCCGGCTGCACAGGATCGCCTGCAATGGAGTGAGCAATTCACTCTGTACGAACAGTTTGCTGAAGGCAGGATGCAGGGCGTCGCTGAGGGCCGGAGCCAGGACCACCTCTGCGTAGCTGGTGAGCTCCAGGGTGCGACGCTGCGCACCTCGGTTGCTGATATGCAGGCGCCGCAGTTCGATGTCGTCCTCAGGGGAAACGACGATCTCGGTGTGGGCGTCGAAGTCCCGTTCGCGCACGCGAAATTCGGCTCGGGCGTCGGTGAAGATCGCTTCGAAGCTTTGTGTCGCGCGCAAGGTCGGCTGGTGCGCGGAGGACCAGAAATCACCGCTGTCGACATCACGCAGGTAGCAGAAGGTGCCGGTGTTATCGCAGGTTATGTCCTCTTGCCAGCGGGTGACCGCCATATCGTCGCACCGGCTGTAGCCACCACCGGCATTGCTGATCATCACGTGGTAACGGCCGTTGGAAAGCAGTTGCACGGCCGGGTGCCGGCGCCCAGGGTCGGTGTAGACTCGCAGCTTGTTCTCGTTGACCCGGGCGACCTTGCCCTCCAGCGAGGCATTGGCGGTGTGCAGGTACTGCGCGGCGCTTTTCGGCACCCGCTCCTGCAGCAGCAGCGCGGTGGCCTGGAATTGTGGGTCGGCCTCAAAGCGTCGCTGCATGGGATGCCCCAGCAGAACATGGGCCAATGACAGCAGGCTCATGCCCTGATGGTGCGCCATGAAGGACTGGATCAACGCAGCATTCTGTCCGGGAGGCAGGCGGGCACTGGTGAAATCGATGGCTTCGTACAGACCATAACGGCCTGCCATGCCCATTTCGGCAAGTCGCTGGAGATTCTTGCAGGCGGCTTCCGGGGCTACCATAAGGGCCAGCACCGATGCATAGGGCGCCATCACCACGTCTTCGCCCAGTCCACGCTTGAGGCCCAGTCCCGGCACACCGAATGCCCGGTACTGGTAGTTCAGTTGTGCGTCCAGGGTGCTGTAGCCGGACTCCGATACGCCCCATGGCAGTCCCAGTTGCTGGCCATATTCGATCTGCCGCGCCACGGCGGCGCGGCAAGTTTGGTCGAGCAGGGTGCCGGCATAACTGGGCATGACCAGCATCGGCATCAGGTACTCGAACATCGAACCGGTCCAGGACAGCAGCACGGGAACCCCGCCGTTGCTGGTCAGCAGCCGGCCCAGGGTGAACCAGCTTTCCTGGGGGAGTTGGCCCTGGGCGATGACCACGAAATTGGTCAGCCGCGCTTCCGAAGCCAGCAAGTCGTAGTAGGCGCTGTCGAGACGCTGGTCATCGACGTTGTAGCCGATGGCCAGGAGCTCCCGTTGCGCGTCGTACAGAAAGGTGAAGTCCATGTCCGCCAGCTCGGCCGCCAGATCCGCCAGGCGCAGCGCCGTGGCGATGCGCTCGCCGGCATGGGCGATCACCGCGCGTACCTGAGCCTGTTCGCCGGCCGGCCATTGCGCTGCATCGAGCTGCGTCAGTTCGTGCCAGCTGGTCGAGGCCAGAGAACTACCCGGCAGGGTCAGGCTGGCTAGCTCGCTGTGCAGATCCTGGCAATGAGCGAGCAGAGTCTGGCGCCAGTATTCGGCTTCGACAGTCACTGAAAGCGCGGGTTGCAGGCCCTGGGCCAGGGCGATCATGCGCTGCAGCACCGCGCTGATATCGGTCAAGCTCTGCGCTTCGAGGGCAGGTGTCGTGGTCAGCTCGTTGAAAGCCTTGTCGAGCAGGTGCTCATCCAGCCCTCCTGCCAGCATTGCCTCATGCAGCACGCCGAGGCTGTCGAGCAGGCCGTTGCGCCAGTTCGGGTTGAGCAAGGCCGCTTTCGGCAACTCGTACAGTCCTGGTCGCAGAGTCAGCAGCAGACCTGCCAGGTTGCCGCTATCTACGGTGGAAACATAGTTTGGCAGCAGCGGTTGCAGCGTCTGAGTGTCGTACCAGTTGTAAAAGTGGCGTCGATGGCGTTCCAGCCGCGACATGCTGGTCAGGGCGTTATCAAGGCGTGCGAGCAGGCGACCACCGCTCAGGTAGGCGAAGTCGTGAGCAGCCAGATGCGAGAGCAATGCCATGCCCATGTTGGTCGGCGAGGTTCGGTGGGCGGTTGCCGCCGTCGGCAGCTCCTGAATGTTGTCTGGTGGCAGCCAGTTGTCCGCAGGGCCGACATGATCGTCGAAGAAGGCCCAGGTCTTGCGTGCCAGGCGGCGTAGAAACTGCTGATCCTCGATCGACGGTGCATAGGCGACATCAACCACCGTCCTGCTCAGCCAGAAGGCGATGGCAGGCGCCAGTAACCAGGCCAGCAGCAAAGGCATGGCGATTGCCAGCACCACGGGCTGAACGGACAGCAGCAAGCCAACGGCGACCGCCATCAGCGGCGCTATCCACATCAGCCGGTACAAGCCTGGCAGGTCGTTGCGACTGCTGCGCTCCACTTCTCGCGAAGGGTTCCATTGCAGCAAACGGCGCTGGCTGATCGTCATCCGCCACAGGGTACGAGCGATCGCGTCAAGGCTGCTGAACGCCTCGAAGGGCAGCCACGCCAACGTCAGCAACGCACGACTGAAGTCTTGGGCTGCATCGCGAAGGGTGGCTTTCAAATGCTGACCACGGCTGATGTCGTGGGCTTTGTCCAGCAACGCCAACAGGGTGTTGATCAGTGGCTGGGCGATGATCAGCAGAACCGCACCCAGGCTCCACAGCAGAGGCTGAGTGGTCGCGAACCAGCCCCACAGCACTATGCACAGAAAGGCAGCCGGCTCTAGGCTGCGGCGCAGGTTGTCGACTATCTTCCAGCAGGCCAGATTGGTCAGGCGGTTGCGCTCCAGGCCACCTCCGGTTTTCGGTGTCCAGGGCATCAGCCAGGGCAACAGCTGCCAGTCACCACGAATCCAGCGATGCCTGCGTTTGGCATCGGCGCTGTAGCACGCTGGGTGTTCCTCGTACAGCTGTACATCGCTGATCAGCCCGGAGCGGGCGTAACAGCCCTCGATCAGGTCGTGACTGAGAATACAGTTGTCCGGAAAGCAGCCCTGCAGGGCCTGCTCGAAGGCGTCCACGGCGTAGATACCCTTGCCGATGAACGAGCCGTTGCCGAACAGGTCCTGGTACACGTCTGATACCGAGCGGGTGTAAGGGTCGACCCCCGCATCGCTGCCGAACAGTTGCGCGTAGGCGGAGCGGGCGATGCTCGGCAGGCTGATGCCCACCCGCGGTTGCAGGATGGCATACCCACTGACGATGCGATTGTGCTGCGGATCGAAGCGTGCCTGGTTGAGCGGATGGCAGATGGCACCAAGGAACTGCCTAGCCACATCGCGTGGCAGTTGGGTGTCGGTGTCCAGCGCGATGACGTATTCAACCCTCGGCAGCGCGGCGATATCGCCGACGATCAGTGAAAATCGCCCGTGACCCTGACCACGTAGCAGGGCATTGAGCTCGGCTATCTTTCCACGTTTGCGCTCATGGCCCATCCAGCGTTGTTCGGTGGCGTTCCAGCGTCGTGGCCTATGTAGCAGGAAGAAACGCGACGCAACCGCTTCGGGGTATTTCAGATTCAGCGCTTTGATCGCCAGGCTGGCTTGTTGCAGCAGGGGGGCGTCGCCCTCGAGTACCTCGCTCTGGGCATCCATGAAATCGGTGAGCAGGGCGAAATGCAGGTTGGCATCACGATTGGCGAGAAAGCGTATCTCCAGGCCATCCACCAGCTCTTCCACATCCTGAGCGCTGCCGATCAGTGTCGGCACTACCACCAGCGTACGTGCCTGGGCTGGGATGCCGGCGCTGTAATCGAGGCGCGGCAGGATGTCTGGTGGCAGGCTGAGGGTCACCAGACGGTTGACCAGCGCGATGGCCAGGTGGCTGGTCATCACCAGCGTCGGCACGCTGAGTAGCAGCAATGCCCATGGGCCCCAGCCGTCGACGCGCAGCATGCTGTAGAAGGGCCAGGCCAGCAGAACGCTGAGCACCACCACCGGGGTAATGAAAAACGCCAGCGGCGACTTGCGCAGCACGCGCCGGCAGCGCTCGGCTGGGGATCGCCGCGCCCCCAATTGCTGCTCCAGATCGGCCAGCCCCGCGCCCAGCAGGTAGAAGCCAACGTGGCGCTTCAGCGGGTCTTCATCCGGTGCCGCGTGACACAGGGCGACGGCCGCCCGGGCAATGTCGACCTGCGAATGCCGGCAACAGCGCGCCAGGCGCTCCACGGCGTGGCGGTAATGGTCGCGGGTGGCGAAATCCATGCTGGAATAGATCGCAGACGGGTCTTCACCGAGGGCGTGCTCGACGCCGCTCATGAGCTCGACGAATTCGCGCCAGTCCAGCGAAGAGAGCAGGCGCAGGCTGTTGATGCTGTTGCTGATCGACACTTGCTCTGTCGCTTGCAACTGAGCGTCGAGGTGAATCAGCCGTTCGACGCTCTGGCCGGATTCGGCCAGGGCCTGCTCGACCCAGGTCATCGGCAGTATCAGTGCCGTGCTCTGGCCTTGCAGGCGCCGCGCCAGCTCGGCCACGAAAGCACTGGTCATCGGTGGCGCAGAGCGCGCCATGTCGGCCACCAGCAGCACCACGTTCTTGGCGTCGAGCTCGGCGGTTGAAACCAATCGATCTGCCCAGTCGTTGGCGAGACTGCGATCGCTCCAACTGGCCATAACCCGGGACGCGACCCGTCGCAGGTTCTCGATCAATGCCAAACGCAGCATGATGGGAATGCCCCATAGCTCGCCCAGCGTCAGCGGTGTGATCACTTGGTAGGCCGCCACGAAACGGCTCAGGCTGTCGCTATCGACCCGGCCATCACCATGGGCGATGGTTTCCAGGGCAATGTCGTAGACCCGAGGCAGCGTCCGTGAGGGCCCGTCATCCAGGCCGGGCAGTTCGCGGCAGTAGCCTTTGGGCAGATGTTTCTGCGCCGTACGGATCTGCTCTTCGACTAGATAGAAGTTGTCCAGCAGCCACTCTGCAGCAGGCGTCGCGCGTTGGTTGGAGAGCGCTGCCGCGCTCATGGCCTGGCAACTGCTGGCCAGTACGGCGGCGTTTTCAGAAAGGCGATGAAGGAGGGCGTCGGAGGTGGGGGCGGAGCTAAGGTGATGCTGTTGGGCCAGATGGGCACCGTGTGTGGCCATTTGTTCTGCGCTAAACAGTTCCGCGCGCAGGGCCGGCTCGTATTCGAAGGTGCGCGGCGTGGGCCGCCACAACCGTTGGATTGCTCGAAGCCATTGCCTTTCCATATTTTCCTAGCGCAACGTGAAACGTGGATAACGTTGCAGAGATGCATGTCGCGCAAGCGTTGCAGGCGTGACGAATGAGGAAGGTGTACCAAGCCAGTGTGAAATTCTCCCGGCAGTGCGTCTGTCTGCTAGCGCACATAACAACAGCTCTGTGGTTGCGGTTTACCTCAGACATCCTCTATTCGCCGTAACCATGGCCTGTCTATTCAGAGCTTAGAGCTGCAGATTGCGCAACATAATCGGCAAACGCCTCTATCTCGTCCAAGAGCATTCACGCCATGAGCTATCGGCGCGCCTGCACAAGCTGCGAGACATCAAAACGTTGCTGGAAGCAGCCTCCCACGGCTGTTAACGGTGGGTACATTTTCGTGTTGCAGCCTTAACGTAAAAGTTGCGTGAGGCATTTTTTTGAATACCGGCCAAGTCAGTAGGAAGTGCTTCACTCGGGCGGTCGGCTCTGATGGAGTGAGCTGATAATCAGTTTTCTCCTCACTAGGAGCCACTCTTCATACGTGCTTTACTGATGGATGGCAGCGATTGCCCTCAATGAAATCGTGCATTGGCACTGGGATCACGGCATGCGACTGTCCACGTTCATTGATGAAAATGTTGAGCCTATCCTGCAGGCTTGGGAGGACTTCGCGCGGACCATCGCCGTTCCCGGTAAGACACTGGATGCCGATGCCTTGCGCGACCATGCAGGACAGATGTTGCAGGCCATCGTCAATGACCTCGATACGCCGCAGAGCAAGCAGCAGCAGTTGGAGAAATCCCAGGGCAATGGTCCTGCCAGCGATAGGCAGACGGCAGCGCAGGCGCATGCAGTCACTCGGCTCATGGCCGGCTTCACCCTGGATCAAATGGTCTCCGAGTATCGCGCGCTGAGAACCAGCGTGCTGAGTTTGTGGATGTGCCAGATGAACGTGGCCGGGGCGGTGGAAATTGAAGACCTGGCGCGCTTCCACGAAGCCATAGATCAGGCGCTGACAGAATCTATCGCCAATTATTCCCGTGCACAGGAGGCTTCGCGCACGCTTTTCCTGGGAATATTGGGGCATGATCTGCGCAACCCGCTCGGCGCCATTTTGTTGGGGGCTGACATGCTGCTCCGCAATGGAGAGCTCTGCGATAAATTCGTCGCTGTGGCCGGCCAGGTCCACACCAGTGCCAAACGCGCCAACCGAATCGTGGGGGATCTACTCGACTTCACCCGCTCACACCTCGGACCAACGCTGCCGGTGCGACTTCAGGCCGTGGATCTGGTCGCCGCGTGCAAGCGGATCGTCAGCGAGGAGCGGGCCGTGCATCCACTCTCAGATATTCGCTGCGAGGTAACCTGTACTGGAGGCGGGCGTTTCGATGAGGCGCGCATGGAGCAGGTGTTCTCCAACCTGATCAGCAATGCGGTCCATCATGGCAAGTCGGGAGCGCCCGTCACGGTGGCTTTTACATCCGATGCCGAATCATACGTGTTCAGCGTTCATAACTTGGGCCAGCCCATTGCCGATGACGTATTGCCCTTTATCTTCGATCCGATGGGGCGTTTTTTGCGACCTGGAGTGAGCGACCTGGGGCCCTTGGCTGGAATCGGCCTTGGCCTCTATATCGCGTCGCAGATTGTAGCGGCACATGGCGGCCAGATCGACGTGACATCGTCTGGCAGGAAGGGCACCACGTTTAAGGTGCGCTTGCCCAGGTAGCGGTGCCTCGGGTGGTGGAAGCACCAGCAGCCCGGATGCCGGGCTGCAAAATGAAAAGCCCGGCATCAGAGCCGGGCGTGCGATGGTGCAGCATGTGCCATTTCCGGCTCGACTCTAAGTCTGCCTCGTATCCATTCCACCCTTGTTGCCATCGAAATCCTCGGGCTCCACGGGTGGCGCTTCGTCTGGTAGCGAGGTCGGCTCGCTTTCGGTGCCAGTGCCGGGATCCAGCCCGTCATCGTCCTCAGTGTCGTGCTCTCTGCCTGGCTGTTGGGCCAGGGGGCGCTTGATCGCTGTCACCGAGCCCTGCCTGGAACTTGGGGCATCAGGGGTTTGGGGCGCGACATAGCCTGGGTTGCCCTGGTAGTGGGGCGTCCCATCTTTCAGATTCATGACTTTCATGACGGTGTACCTCGAGTTAGGCCAAAGAGTTGGCCTACTTCATCCGAGCAGGGGCTAGGGGCGAGGTTCATGTTCAAAGATGACCGCCGGGCGGATCGTGCCAGTCGCGCCGCGCGCCGGGGCGCTTCGAGTGTTTCGAGTACGGCGTTGACCATCTGTCCACTTTATGACACTTGATGTACATCCCACGGCCTAATTTCTATTGTAGACACTGGCCAAAGCACATGACCTTCACCGTACTGCTTGTCGAAGACGAGCTGATTCTCCGGCAACTTCTGATGGAGTTGATCTCGCCCCTGAGCCTGGAGGTGATCGAGTGTGCATCGGCCGACGTCGCGCTTGGCCATCTGGAGCGCGAGGAAATCGATCTGCTGTTAAGTGATATCCGCATGCCGGGGTCGCTGGATGGCTGGCAGCTCGCGCAGATCGTCTGGACCCGGTGGCCCAGCTTGCCAGTGATACTCACCTCTGGGCATCGAACGCTGGACAGCTACCAGATGCCTGCGCACTCGGCGTTCATCTCTAAGCCGTGGAACCTGAACCTAATGTACGAAGCAGTAGAAGCGTATCTTTAAAGCATCAGGATGCCACTAACTCGCGAGCGATAAGGAACCAAGGTAGTGGTCCACCAACCCCGGACACCTTGCCAGGCGAAGATGATCGCCACGCCGAGGGTGTTCAATGAGCAGACAAGACCTACCTTCAGCCGCCTGCAAGCATGAGGCTGCCAGCTTGATGCTCAACCAGGGCTACAGCTGCCCTGAGGGCGCCAAATTCCTTGGACGTTAGTGAGAGCGCATTACGCCGTTGGGTCGCCTTGTTGCAACTGGAGGGTGGAGATTTCACGCCTAGTGCCAAAGCGCCCACGCTGAAGCAGCAGACGATTTAGCTGCAGGCCGTTTCAACCGGTGGGAGCTTGAAAAGAAAATCCGTAAGCATCCAGCCAAGTCACCTTGCGCGATTTCGCCAGATATCAGCTGATAAGCGAGCAATTTGCGCTGCATCGCTTACCCATCGGCTCCCCTTGTCGTCGCCAAAGACGTAGCATCATGATGACTAAAAATGAGGAGCACACGCTTGCTTAGCGCAAGCAGGTATCCATTGATATGGCAGTAACTGGCCGGCGTCACTCGCCCGCTGCGTGGGTACCTGTTCAAGTGTCGACATTGCGCCACGTTGGGCGCTTACCAAAACAACCATTGACACCCAAAGTTGAAGCTGTGAATGAAACCGAATGGCAAGCCCTAAAGCCCAGGCTAAAAAAGTACCTCGCAATAGCCACGCTGCTCTGCTTCGTGGGCTTTCTCACCTATGGCTACCTTCACAAACCGGAGCTTCCCCCCCAAATAGTACTGAAGCAAAACTTCATCCCGGGGGAGTGGCTATATATCGTCGAGGAAGCCAGGGATCGCTCGGAGCCCAAGACGCTGAAGTTCTATATGGATAACCGTGAATCGACTGACGAAACCATGAAGGTGTACCTGGGCAAGACGCCGCCGTTTCTGGTCTCGGACACCGATTTGAAAGACGTGGTCATCCAACGCGTCGCCAACGGCCTGCACATCAAACTCAAAGGCGCGGTACTGAGATATCGAAGCGACCTTTATCTTGAGGATGGCGACACCTACACCACATATAGGGTAAGCCTTGACCAAGTTGAGACCCGACCGCCCTTGCCGAGCGGTCGGTAATCTTATTTGAATAGAGTGGCCAGCGTCGGCCATTACATGGGCATGAAAAGGAAGTGATCGCCCACGGAGTCGGCGTGAAACTGGCGCCCTCACTCAGGACTGGACACCAGCTTCATCAATCACCTGGCCCGGTTCGATGGCCGAGCAGTGGCGGGTGATGCTGCGTTCCCGTGGCCCGGGAGCGCCTTACTGCCTGCCTCGGTAGGCCCGCGTGGAAGAGCGGTGACGCAAGCGCGCCGCTAACTAGCCCCATCGATCTGCCATCTGCGATGCGAGGCTGATCAGCCTGATAGCCTGGCTACCGATTTGCGCCACCTGTTGAAATGGTGAGGAAGGCTCCAGCCGCACTCAGCCTTTTGCGAGCAGTCGCTGGATCATGCTCTTGAGCGCATTTACCGCGAAGGGCTTCTGCAGCAGTTCGGTCTGGCCACTTTTCAGCGCGATCGCCGGCACGGTATTTCCAACGAAGCCTGAAATGAACAGCACCTTGAGGGTCGGTCGGATGGCAAGCGCAGCCACGGCCAGCTCGTCACCATTCATGCCCGCGGGCAGCACGATGTCGGTGATCAGCAGTACCGTATCAGGCGCCTGCTCCAGCTCTTGCAGGGCTTGTGCGGCAGTCCCGGCCTTGGTGACCTGATAGCCGACCTCTTCCAGCGCCTCGCCAATGAGGTCGCGAATGGCGGCCTCATCGTCGACCACCAGTATCGAGACGTTATCTACCTGAAGATCGCGTCCCAGCTCAGCGGGCTCGCTGACACCGGTGGTTATCGCCTGGTCGTGACTCAGCGGCAGGAACAGACTCACCGTAGTGCCTTGTCCCATGACCGATTCGATCCGTGCATCACCCGATGACTGTTGGGCGAAGCCATAGACCATCGACAGGCCCAGGCCGGTACCAGAGCCCAGGGGCTTGGTGGTGAAGAATGGATCGAAGGCGCGGGCGATTACGCTTTGTGGCATGCCCGTACCCGTATCGGTCACCCGGAAGACTGCGTATTGCCCAGGGCCGAGGATTGCAGAATCCTGTGTGGATTCAATGTGCGTCTGGCTGATCTCGATCGTCAGCCGGCCCCCGTGGGGCATGGCATCGCGTGCATTGATGCAGAGATTGAGGATCGCGTTTTCCAATTGGTGGGCATCGCAAAAGCACAGCACGGCGTGTTCCGGTGGCAGTACCTCCAGCTCGATCCGTGGCGTAAGCGTCCTGCTGATCAGTTCTCGCATGTCCTGAACCAGCAATGCCAGGTTGACCACCGAGTTCGCCAGGGGCTGGCGCCGGGAATAGGCCAGCAACCGGTGGGTAAGCGATGCCGCCCGTTCGGAGGCGTTACGGGCAAACCCGACGAATCGTGACAGCTCCTCGTACTTGCCTTGGGCGATACGCTTTTCGAGCATGTCCAGACTGCCGGTGATGACGGTCAGCAGGTTATTGAAGTCATGGGCCAGGCCCCCGGTCAATTGGCCCACTGCCTCCATCTTCTGGCTTTGCTGCAACTGCGAGCTCACTTGCTCGAGCGCTTCCTGGCGCTCCTTGTACAGGGTGATGTCCCGCGCCACTGCCAGGTACAGCCCCTGCCGACGTGCGATTCTCCAGTTCAGGTGCAGCGGTTTTCCGTTGGCGCGAAAGCCCTGGGTATCGAGTTCTGCAATGGACCTTTTGCCCAGGCTGCGCAGTGCGTCCGATAACTGTGACGGCGAGATGAAGCTGAAAAAGCCGCTGTCTCTGAGCTCCTGATCCGTATGCCCCGTTTCGATCTGCCAGGCCGGGTTCATTGCCATCACTTCCCCGCCCTCGGACAGGGTACAGATCAGGTCAGGGGATATGTTCCAGATGCCATCTCGCTCCAGTGTGCGGCGTTCGATCTCATGCTCCAGGCGCTCGTTGACAGCGGAAAGGGCATTCAAGGTTCTGCGAAACAAGGCGCACACTACCGCCATGGCGAACGTCACCAGGGCAAAACTCGCGCTGCTGATCCAGGCAGTCCAGCCGTCATTGAAACCAATATCGCCAATGAAGAAATACTGCGCCGTGAGCACCGCCAGAACGCAGCCCAGCACCGACGGCAAGACGCCGAAGCAGAAGCCGATGAACATCAGGCCAGGTATGAAAAACAGGTAGGGCAGTGCGGTGAAGGGAAGTTGCACACGCAAGGCGGCGCAGAGCGCAATCACCATGACGGTGCCCGCGTAGCGCACCGGGGTGCTTGGCTGAGTGCGGGCGAGTCGACGCACCAGCTCAAGACTGCGAGAGAGAATACTGATCAAGTGTGGCTCCGGTGGGCCCGGTTGGAAAACGCGGATGTGAAAACGCTGGCGGTCGCTAGCGCAATAGTCTGCCACCATCTGCGTCTATCGGCAGCAGGTTCTACAGCTTTAAACCGCTCGGCAGCGAAACCCATAGTTTCCCGCTAATGGGGCGATGGCCAAGTGCAATTGTGAGGCTCAGACAGTGTAGCTAAGCTCAACGAGCTTACTGAACAGCTAACGCGGCGCCCCGATAGTGGACAACATGACCAAGTGCAATCTTTCGCCCGAACAAGAGCGGGCGCGGCTGGTTGACGTAGATCGCCTGACGTCCGACCTGGAGAGCGGCTCGGACCCCGTGCTCAACAGCATCGTGGCGATGATCTCCGACCATTTCAAGGTGCCTACCTCGCTGGTCAGCATCATCGAGCGCGACTACCAGGTCTTCAAGGCCAGAGTCGGCATGGAGCCGGAGCGGACATCGCGCGAGATGTCCTTCTGCGTTCATGGCCTGGATGAAGGGGGGGTATTCGAAATATGCGACCCGCTGGGTGACCCGCGGTTTTCTGCCAACCCCTTGGTCACCGGCGCGCCCTTCATCCGCTACTACGCAGGCGCGCCACTGACGATCCAGCCGGGGCGAAGCCTGGGCAGGCTTTGCGTCATCGATCATCAGGCTCACCTGCCCATGGATGAAGCGGGGCGCAGCCTGCTGCGTAACGCAGCCAGGGTGGTGGTCGCGCGATTGGAGTCGATTCATCGTGCACATTACATCGACCCCATGACGGGCCTGCCCAACCGGCAGCGCTTCGAGGCGGACATTATTGAAGGTCCTGAGCAGGGTGACCGCGTCGCCATACTGATCGAGCCGCTTTCGGCATCAGGCATGGATCGGCTGGCCAAGGCGCTTGGCGGCGGTTTTTTTGCCAGCTTCATGTTGGCGGTCAAGGAGTTGCTGTTGGCGTTGCTACCCGATGGGGCACGCTTGTATCGCCCTGGAACCCTGGGTTTTGTCGTTTTGCTCAAGCCATCCACCGTGCCCTCGGTGCCTGCCCTGATCAGCCGCATGGTGTCTGCATTCGATCGCCCGCTGTACAGCGCTGGCGTTCCGGTCTTTTCCGACGTGGGTATCAGCGTGCTGCAGCTGGAACGAGAAGCTGCAGCCTCAACGGATATCCTGCGCCTGATGGCCAGCGTCACTGACGCCGCGCGCCGCAGCGAGCAACGCTGGCTCAGTTACGATCCGGTGATCGACTCGAGCCTGCGCCGCAGCACCGCACTGCTCAATGCCATTGAAGCGGCGCTCATGGCCCCTGATCAGTTCAGGCTGGTGTACCAGCCTCGCGTCGATCTGGCCAGTGACCGTTGCGTTGCCGTCGAGGCGCTCCTGCGCTGGTCGCACCCCACCCTGGGTGAGATCAGCCCCGCCGAATTCATCCCGCTGGCTGAAACCACTGCCTCGATTCGTCACATCACCAGTTGGGTCGTGCGGCGCGTCTGCGAGCAGCTGGCGAGCTGGCGCGCTCAGGGCATCGAAATGACCGTTTCGTTGAACGTCTCGGCCCTGGACCTGACCGACGGGCAGCTGTTCGATCAGTTGGTCGAGGCCTTGCGGGTGTGCAACGTGACGCCGCGATTCATCGAGCTCGAATTCACCGAAAGTGTATTGGTGACCGATTTCCAGGCCGTACGCGCTCAGCTGCAACGGTTTCGTGATCTGGGCGTGGCCATCGGCATCGACGACTTCGGTAGCGGTTACAGTAACTGGGCCTACCTGCGGCAGATTCCGGCAACCAGCGTAAAGCTCGACCGCTCACTGTTGGCTGACCTGCAGCCGGGTAACAGTGAATGGCACATCATCCGTGGCCTGATCAGCCTGGTGCGCGACCTGCGTTTGACCGTCGTCGCCGAAGGGGTCGAAACCGAGCTGCACTACCACCTTCTCAAAGGCTGGGGCTGCCAGCAGGGCCAGGGTTATTACATTGCCAAGCCACTACCGCCTGCCGAGCTTCTGGTTTGGCTTGGCAATGCTGCAAGGCACTCTGCAGGGCAGGGCTGAGCCGCACGTGATGATTCGGGCCATCCACAAGACCCATGGTTGCCGGGATGAAGGCGACCTGTGCGTTGCCGGCTACGTAGACCCAGTCGCCCTTCGTGTCGTCTCACTGACGGGGGCGCGTTGCCCAATGCCCCCGCGAACAAGGGGCAAGTGCCCGGTTTGCTCTTTCGCATACCTTGGCCTCGGCACCTGCTCGGTAGAAGGATGTGACCGGGATGCTGACCAGCTTTGGCAAACGCTGGCCAACGTCCATTCGCTCGAACGACCCCGTTCCAACACCGGCAACGAGGCCGCTCTCGTCCGCATATGCAGGTAGAGGCATAGCCGTTTCGAGCGCGTGCGCCCAGGTGCAGGCCAGCTACAGCGCAGCCGATTCGCTGTGGTAGTGAACCTGGTGCGCCTCGCTTGGCAGCGGCACCTCCCACTTGAACAGCATGCGGCGGATATCCTCGTTACGCAGGCTGGTGTCGCGCCGGCTGTTACGCCGGTAGATCTCCTTCTCCGGCACCTCCAGATACTGGATCTGCACCCTGGCCTGGTAGGCGTACAGCAGGTCGAGGGTCTTCTTGCGCATCTGCGCCGACAGGTGTGTGGAGTTCCACACGAAGGGCTGTTTCTCTCGCAGCAGCGACTTGGCCCGGTCGATGGCGAAGTGCGCGGCGGCGCCTTCGTTCTCGCCATGGCGCAGGCCCAGCGCCTCGCGGGCGTCGTCGAAGGAGATCACCGGCAGATCCGGGTGGTGTTTGGCCACCCAGGTGTTCTTGCCACTGGCCGGCATGCCGGACAGCATGACCACGTGCGAGCCTTCCGGCTCGTGTAGCGGGTAGTCGGGATGTACCCGGGCACCCCGGAAGTACTGGATACGGGTGTAGTCATCGACGAATGCCCGTGGCCCATACAGGCAGCCTTCCTCGTCGGCCAGCTCGCGAAACAGCTCGATCTCGTCGAGCACGGCCTGCTTGCCCACGTAGGTGCGCCCCTGCATGTCCGCTTCCGCGACCGCGCAGAGCATCCATACCGGCAACTCCCACGACAGCTTGTGCAGGATGAACTCCGGGCTCTGCCCACTGCGGTTGCCCGACAGCGCGAAGAACGGCAACTGGTGCACCGAGATGATCCGGCAGACCTGCTCGCGCAACCCGAAGGGCATGCCAGCCCGCCACAGCAGCAGGCGGGCATCCACGGCGCCGCGCCGTGAGTGCCCAGGTTGGCCGATGCGCCCGGTTTCGCTATCGATCACCGTGGTGTCCGGCTTCGAGATGTCGTGCAGCAGCGCGGCCAGGAACAGCACCAGGCGCTGTTCCTCGGTCGCTTGCTGATAGCGCGGTTGCGCGAGCAAGGCCTCGACCACCATGCAGGTGTGAATCCACACGTCGCCCTCGGCGTGGTAGTACGGATCCTGCGGCGTGCTGGCCAAGCGTTGCAGCGCTGGAATCGCCTCCAGGCACGCCGGCGCGTCGAAGCGCTGGCCCGGTTTTGGAACCAGGCCTTGCAGTTGTTGAATGTCCATTTTGTTGTTCTCCTTCAATAACCAGACCGCTGGCCATTCCAGTCCATCGACAGGCGAGGGGCGTAGAGGTCTACGCCGTCGGCCAGCAAGTTGGGAATGAATGGCTGGTTCGCATGATGCTGGTCCGCATCGAGGATCGCCTGGACGAAGTCCTGGCGGACCCACTTGAGGCGTCCGTTGGTTTGTTTCTCGTCTTCGAGCTTCAGGTACAGGCCTTCCATCACCGTCGACTTGTCGCACTGCCGCCAGGCCCGTTCCAGGTCCAGGCCTTCGCGCTGCACCGTGGCTTCGAACGTGCTGCGCCATGCCGGCGACTTGGCCAGGGAATCGCCGAGCAGCTCGAGCAGATCCTTGAGCCGCGCTGGCGCCAGCCCTTCATGCAGCACCGGCACCGACAACACCGGGCCGTCGCGCAGCAGCTGACGCCGAGCGGCGGTGGAGAGGAACAGGCCATGGGCCCGATCCCAGATATCGAACTCGCAGAAGAAGTGCGGCAGGCGGTCGTAGAACACCGAATGCTTCTTGTGCATCCACTCGCCGAACAGCACGTAGCGGTCTTCAAGGCGGCTCAGCAACCAATCCTCGTGGGCCACGGCCCACTGCTTGAAGAGGTTGAACTGGCGCTCGCGACCGCCACCGGTCAGGTAATGGCCGCGCGATTGCAGCAGCAGTTCACCGGCCGCGGAGAAGCTGATGCCGGCATTGGCGCCGTCCAGTTTCTCCTCGACGACCAGCCACTGCCCGCTCAGCGAGGCATAACGAACCTGATCGCTATCGGTATCGCCCGGCTGCAGGCGAGAGCTCTCCAGGTGGGGCGTGCGTGGGTATTTGTGTAGCTCGAGGTTTTGCGCATAGGCGCGGAAATCCATGTTCATGGGTTTTCTCCATTGCAATTGGGAAAACCGACGACAAGGGTTCAGGCGGGCAAAATGTGGGAAGCGGCCACGCAGGTGCGCAGGCAGCCATCAGGCACGATGGACCGTCGTCGGTATCAGGCGAGTTGGCTGGAGCAGGGCACTTCGTTCACCACTTGAGAGAGGGGGGAAATAAGGGGGCGCATTCAACATCTAAGAAAATCAGAAGTCAACTTTTATCTGGTCGTTGAGCCGATGAGGCGTAAACAGTGTGCCATTCGCTTGGCACGGATCGAGGGAGCATGGTTAGGCAGACTCCACATGACACTTTAGAGCCTATAAGGCTCGCGCTTAGGAGGTTTTTGCTGGCTTTCCACCCTAGGTTTTGTACGAAAAGTAGGTGTGGGTAGAATTTCCGCCATGATTGGCTGGAGGCCCGCATGGCAAAGCGTTACGAACTCTCCGACGCATCGTGGGAATTGATCAAGGATCTGGTTTCTCCAGAGCAGAAAATGGGTCGTCCACGGAGTGATGATCGCCTAG
>NZ_QKYW01000013.1 GCF_003253735.1 Pseudomonas sp. URMO17WK12:I2
AAGCCTCCCCGGGCATGGCCCTGCCTAGATCGGTCAGGGTCAGGCGATGCCCATGCAACAAGGCGCTGACGCAACTCATCAGCGCGGTCAGTCGCTTGGCGTGAACAGTGGGGAGTGCTTGGGAAAATGCCTTGTGTAAGAATCGTACTGCCTGCATGAGTCTCGGGGGTTGGTTTGTTTGGCGACTACCAAACTGCCCGACTCATGCAGGCACCTTCAAGCTATCCGATTGATCTGCATTGATATTTTGTGGGGATTCCTCAGGGTCTGTCCCCTATTGTTTGTCCCCTATTGTTTATTGTTGCACCTTGACTTAGATGCTCAGGATTTCGCTAGCCGGGAATCGGTTCGTGGTCTTCATTTCCCGTAGTGAGAGGTTGGAGCGAATGCTGGAAACCCCTGGCAGCGTCCTCAGGACTTTCTCGACGAAACGGCTGTAGCTGTCCAGGTCGCGCGCCACCACCTGAAGCAGGAAGTCGGCCTCGCCAGTCGTGTTGTGGCAACTGAGCACCTGTGGCGCGGAGGCAATGATGCTTTCGAACCTGGCGGTCGCTTCTTCGCTGTGATCGGTGCAGGAAATCTGCACGAAGGCCATGACCCCAAGCCCCAACTTCTTGCGGTTGAGAATCGCCTGGTATCCCTCGATGACCCCGCATTCCTCGAGGCGTTTCTGCCTGCGCCAACAGGACGCCTCGCTGAGGGCAAGCTGCTGCGCGAGCTTTACGTTCGACAACCTGCCATCGCGTTGCAGGCGATCACATATTGCAATATCTACTTTATCCACCACGCCTGACATCGGGGTTCCTTTCATATAAATGGCTTTAATGAAGGATCATTTCGCGCTCGGCGTGTTGTCAATCCCATTCTGAAAGGTAATTTCAGGGTGTTTATTCATAATGAATGCACTGCCCCAACCCGACAACGCAGCAGTTCTGCAGGCTTATAGCGGTAAATGCGCCAGTGGCCTGGCTATCGCGTACTCAGTGGTGCGGGACCGACGCCGTAGTGACTGTTCATCAGAGGTGCTCCATGAAAGCCGTAGTCTACGAAGCCTTTTCCCAGCCGCCGCGCCTGATGACGGTCGCTGATCCCAGCGTGGAACGCCACGGCGTGGTAATCCAGGTCAAGGGCACGGGTGTGTGCCGCAGCGACTGGCATGGCTGGAAAGGCCATGACCCGGACATCCAGTTGCCGCACGTGCCGGGGCACGAGCTGGCCGGCATCGTGGCGGAGGTCGGCAGTGATGTGACCAAGTGGAAGGTAGGCGACCGTGTAACCGTGCCCTTCGTAGGCGGTTGCGGCGCCTGTCCGGAGTGCAACAGCGGTAATCAACAGGTCTGCCACACCCAGTTTCAGCCAGGTTTTACCCATTGGGGCTCGTTCGCGGAGTATGTGGGCATCCACCAGGCCGACCTGAACCTGGTCGCACTCCCTGAGCATATGGATTACGCAACGGCTGCCAGCTTGGGTTGCCGCTTCGTCACCTCTTTTCGGGCAGTTGTCGACCAAGGC
This sequence comes from Pseudomonas sp. URMO17WK12:I2, assembly GCF_003253735.1. Lineage (GTDB taxonomy): Bacteria > Pseudomonadota > Gammaproteobacteria > Pseudomonadales > Pseudomonadaceae > Aquipseudomonas. The sequence goes on from NZ_QKYW01000013.1 coordinate 1,513, forward strand.
AAAGTCAGCGCCGGCCAATGGGTAGCCGGGCACGGTTGCGGCGGCGTGGGCCTATCGGCCGTGATGATCGCCCAGGCCATTGGCGCCAATGTCGTCGCAATCGATATCGCCGAGGACAAACTGGCGCTGGCTCGCGCCTTGGGGGTCGTGGCGACTGTGAATGCCACTCAGGTGGCGGACGTCAGCGAGGCGGTCATGGAGATTACCCACGGGGGCGCCCACGTATCGCTCGATGCGCTGGGCCACCCGACCACCTGCTTCAATTCCATCAACAACCTGCGCCGTCGCGGCAGGCATGTGCAGGTTGGCCTGATGCTCGCTGATCACGCCAAGCCGGCGATCCCGATGAGCAAGGTCATCGCCCACGAACTGGAGATTTGCGGCAGCCATGGCATGCAAGCGCATCGCTATGGCGCCATGATCGAGATGATCGCTTCCGGCAAACTGGCGCCCGAGAAGCTGGTTGGCAAAACCATCAGCCTGGAGCAGTCCATCGACGTGCTGATGAATATGGATCGCTTCGAGACCACGGGCGTTACGGTGGTGACGCAGTTCTAGGCTGTGTACGAAAAGTGCCTGCGCATGGGGTGATGGTGCGCTGAGAATGGGCTCGGATCGTTCATGTGCAACAGGTAAATCGAACGTGAGCCCAGTTCGTTCTCTGCAGTTTCTGCCTTGCCGGGTTTCTTACAGAGCCCAGATGCTGACCTTGCCACTGCAAGGAGTAGGTTCAGTCAGCCTGCCCCTGATGCAGATCAATCGAGTAGATTGAGAATGCCTGCATGAGTCGGGTGGTTGGTGGTCGCCCCCCAAAAAAGGCTCATGCAGGCGGATGTATTTGACCCTCCTAGGCAAATACAACCGCCCTTCCGCTCGCTATGTAATCTCCCCTTACTTCACCGAAAACTTGAACACCGTGTTCTGCGTATACGTCTGCCCCGGATCCAGCCGTGTTGAAGCGAACGTCGGCTGGTTCGGCGCATCCGGGAAGTGTTGGGTTTCCAGGGTGAAGGCGCTCCAGTGGGCGTAGGTCTTGCCGGCTTTGCCCTTCACCGTGCCGTCCAGGAAGTTGCTGGTGTAGAACTGCACGCCCGGCTCGGTGGTGTAGAGCTGCAGGAGGCGACCGGAGGCGGGGTCGTGGACCTCGGCGGCGAGTTGTTTGATGTCGCCTTTGGTATCCAGCGCCCAGTTGAAGTCGAAGCCGCCCTGTTTGGCTTCGGCGAATTTGAGCTGCTCGTGGTCGTCCTTGATGTGCTGGCCGATGGGCGTCGGTTTGCTGAAGTCCATCGGTGTGCCTTTGACCGGGGCCAGTTCGCCGGTGGGGATCAGCGTCTTGTTGACCGGTGTGTAGTGGCTGGCGTGCAGGGTGGCGACCTGTTTGAGCATGTCGCCGTTGCCGGCCCCGGCAAGGTTGAAGTAGCTGTGGTTGGTGAGGTTGACCACGGTGGGCTTGTCGGTGGTGGCCTTGTAGTCGATGTGCAGTTCGTTGTTGTCGGTGAGGCGGTAGGTGACTTCGGTTTTCAGGTTGCCGGGAAAGCCCATCTCGCCATCCTTGGAGAGGTAGGTGAGGGTCACGCCGACCGAGTCCTTATCCTTCACCGGTTTGGCTTCCCAGACCTTCTTGTCGAAGCCCTCGGCACCGCCATGCAGGGCATTCGGCCCGTCATTGAGCGGCACCTGGAAACGCTTGCCATCGAGTTCGAAGGCGCCGCCGGCCAGGCGATTGCCGAAGCGGCCGATGGTGGCGCCGAAGAACGCGGTGCCGGCTTCATAGCCCTGCACGTCATCGAAACCCAGCACCACATCTTCGACCTTGCCGTTCTTGTCCGGCACTTCCAGGGCCTGCAGCACGCCGCCGTAGGTGATGATGGTGGCCTGCATGCCGTGGCTGTTGCGCAATTGGTACTGCTCGACGGGCGTGCCATCGCGGGTCTTGCCGAAGGGCTTGTGTTCGCTGGTCAGCCCGGCAGCGTTTGCGCCTGTGCTGGCAATCGCCAGGGAGAGGGCCAGGCCGGATAGCAGATGGTGGGGGTGAGTCATGGTCGAACTTCCTTTTATTGTTGTGAGAGTCGTTCTAACGAGCAGGGCCTGCAGCAGCGAATGCCGGGCCGAATGATCTTGATACGAAAAACAGGTTAGCTGTTATCTGACCACCGGCTAGTCCATTCGTCTCGGTGTGCTGGTCTTGCATGAGGTGCCGTGGAAGGCAGATGGCCTCAGCCCGGGTCCGGGCCGTGTGGGGAAGGGAGCACGTAACGACCAGTCTGCCGTTACGTGCCCTGGTGCAGCTGTTACTGAGGTGTTTGGCCTGCAGCTGCTTTCTGCTGCTTGACGCCCTCGTTCACGTACTTCCAGTAATCGGCCTGCGGATTGGCGCGGCACTGCTCGATGATCCACGGCAGTGCGCGTGCGAAGGCCTTGTCGACTTCCGTCGCGGACGCACTGTCCTGCTGACGCAGTTCGGCAAGGAACAGCAGTGCCGAGGTCTGTTGGAAGGTCGACAGATCGCTGACAGGTTTGCCCGGCGAGGCTTGCTCGAAGGCTTTCAGTTCCTGGGTGACCTGGGCGCAGCTCTGTTCCTGCGTGCGCACCAGGGACTGTGGCTTGAGGATTATCGGTCGGCTGGTTCGTTGCGTCGCCGGTGCCTCGGGGCTGGGCGTCCAGGGCTCGTACCGCCAGGCGCGCACCGTTTCCAATACGGCCGAACGTGCAAGCTCGGGGGCATCGCCGGCGACTGTCACATCGCTAACCGAACCGTCGGCGTTTACCTGATAGCTGACGATCAACGCGATGTGCTGTTGCAGGGTTGCTGGCGCTACCGGCATCGGCGTGTGCACGGGCTTCAGTGGGGTGAGCTTGAACAGCGCCGCATCGGCCTGAACCCGGGCGGCGAAGCTGTTGATGATGCGGCGGATGTTGTCGCCGCGGCCATCGGGATGCACGAACAACCCGTTGTAATGGGTGGTCTTGTTGTCGACTCGGTAAGTGGCCACCTCTTCCTGGCCGCGGGTGACCCGGAAGGTCATTTCCGTCTCCCAGGACACGGAGGCCGGGATGATGAACAGGCTGAAAGCGCTGAGGAACTGATTTGGAATGTTGCTGAAACCGTAGTAGTCGCCAAGCGACACCACCTGGATGTTGTAGCCGCCAGGGTCGAAGCCTTCGCGAACCTGCTCGAAGACGCCAGTGCTGCGCAGGTGATTACGGATAAGCGGGCCGGGGACCGACCCTAGGGTTTGCACGCTTACCTGTGGCAGCGTCAGTTGCTGATTCAGCGTGGGTTCGGGCAGGGTGTGGTTGACCTGGCAACCGCCCAAAAGCCCCAGCACGGCAATGCTCAGGACGCGCAGTAAGTTGTTCATTTCGCTTGCCCCGACAGAATCGTTTTGTAGACAGCGGCATTCTCGGCTTCGCTGTCGAGCATGATCGGGTAGGCGCCCTCCATGTGTTTCAGCTCCAGTTGCTGGAGCGGCGGCAGTTCGGGGTGTTTGCCGGTGGTCAGGGCCTGGTCTCGTTTCAGGTTGTAGCTGTGGATAAAGGAGCAGTGGCCGTCGTAGTCGATGCAGGCCGCGCGGAAGTCGCCGATGTAGTAGGCCTTGCCGGGCTCAAGCTGCAGGGGAATGGAGAAGTCCTCGCGCCTCCAGGCCGTGGTGCCTTCGCTGCGTTTGAACAGAACGTTGTACAGCTCGTATTGGCCGGGTTTGAGCGGCATGACGAACAGCGTACCGATGCCACGGCGGCCATCGCGGATGTCCCGTGGTGTGCGCAGGTGAACGTTGTTGCGCAGGCGTGCCGAGGCGGAGCCGCCACCGCCTTTCTGGCGCAGCAGGAGGCTTTGTTCGTGGAGCGAATACTTGGCGTCCGGCCAGACGCCGACCACTCCCACCAGATAGCTGGTGGCGCCGTCTTTGGCGGGGCGGATGCTCTTGTCGATATCGATGGGAGACAGGCTGTAACAGCCGCTCAGGTTGAGAAACAGCAGGGCGCAGAGAAGGTTGCGTAACAGGAGCATCGGTACACTCGCGTGCAGGGCAGCGCCACCGAGCACAGGGCTGGCAGGGCCGTTAATGAACACAAGGTGTGAAGCGAGGGGCACAGCACACCAATCCTTGGCGACATCATTCCAATGTAGCGAGGCGCGATTATAGCGAGGTGCGCGCGTGGATGGGTGGGTAGCGATCTGAACCACGACACGCATCCCACTGTGGGCGCCAGGCGAAAAGGAGGGAGGAGAGCGGTAGCGTTCAGGGCGCCGCCTTGAACCGCCCCACAAGCGCCGCGCGCACGCATCCCCACGCAATCGCGCCGATGATCAACACCTCGGCATAGCCAACCAGCAGGTTGAACGAGAACACCAGGGGTTGTTCGCTCCAGTAGAAGCTATGCGCTCCCGTTCGAAAGCCGCTGACACGCAAACGGCCGGTAAACAGCGCAGGCAGCAGCGTGGTGAGGTGGCTCAGTTCGAATACCGCCAGGAAGGCGCCCAGTAACGCGCAAAACGCCCGTGCTGGAGCGCTGATGGTCTCGGCTGCCTTGGTCAGTGGTGCTGATTCCCGCTCGGCACTCTGCCTCGCACTCTTGGCGGCGCGCCTGCGGTTTGGGGCGGGCATTGGCTTGTAGATCACCGGCGCTTTGGCTGTCGCCGGATCGATAATGGCCGTCGGCACCTCAAGCTGCAGATACTCGGCCAGTTCTTGCAGCCAGCGGTCAGTGCGTTGGCTGCCGGGTATGACCGACACGTTGTCGGTGGTCAGCCGGTGCTCGCTGCCGTCGCGCATCACCAGCCACAGCTGGGTGCGGGCGGGCTCGGCGTCTTGGCGACGGCGCAGTTCGAGGCGTTTGGCTTTATCGATTCGGAATACGTCGTGTATCCGCTCTCGACGGCCAAAGAAGTTCCGCGTGCGGCGTTTGCCTTCGCCGTCGAGGCGTGACAACAGCAAGGTCTCGCGCATGCCGGTGTAGACGGTCACGACCAGGCCAAGGGCTGGAAACAGCAGCAGCCCGAGCATGATCAGCAACATCGTCAGTGGATCCAGGCTGGCCGATGGCGAGGAGTCGCTGGCAACCGCGATGGCCACGAATGCAACCGGGGCGGCAAAGGCGATCGCGCCCATCAGCGGCGCGACGACGTTCATCACCCCATTGTGTGAGTGAATGTGCAGGTCACCCTCTGGGGTGCGCTCGTAGTGATAGCCAATCAGCACGCGAAATCCCTGTGCGCTGCGATGCGCGCCATATGGTCAGCTGCGCAGAATACCTGAGGGGCGGGCCCCTCGCGACCTAGCGCGCTGGCCGCTATCGAATGATTTCCACGCGCTTGCGCAGCTGATGGATCTTCAACCCTGCCCGGTCGCCTTACCCGCGGGCTGAGCCTGCGCCTGCCACTGGCGGATCGCCTGCAGCATCTGGTCGTCGTAGCCGCGCAACTTGCGCGCCTTGTAGGGCGAGGCGCTGATCGCCAGGATCGGCGCACTGTAATGAATGGCTTGGGCGAGGCGATCCAGATAGGCGTGGCCATCGCGGCGGTACTCGGCAAGCTCCTCCTCGTTGAGGCGGATCAGCACGCTGCAACTGACGGCGCCGTGATGGCATTCCACGTCCAGCAGCAAACCGCTGTCGTCTTCCAGCAGCAACCAGGCGTGGGGTTGGTGATCGATGACCTGCATGGTTCGTCCTCTGCTGGGCTGAGCGATCAGCCCTTGCCGATCATCTGCTGGGAGAACAGCGTGCGAATCGCCTCGCGGTATTCGCGGCTGCCGGTGCGCATGCTGTTGTTGTGGTTGCCGCCGTCGATCAGCAGCAGGCGCTTGGGCTGGTTGGCCGCCTGGTAGAGGCTTTCGCTGAAGCGCGCCGGCACGTAGCGGTCGCCTGTGCCGTGGGCGATAAGCACCGGTACCTTGATGTCGCCGATCTTGCTCAGGGAGTCGAATTTCTGCGACAGCAGCCAGCGCACCGGCAGCGAGGTGTACTCGGCGGCTACAGAGGTGGCGGCATCGGCCAGGTTGGTGAAGGTCGATTCGATGATCAGCCCGGCCAGCGGCGGCGTATGGCGATCACGGCCCAGGGAGTCGGCCAGGTTGACCGCCACGGCGCCGCCCAGGGAGTGCCCGTAGATAAAGCGCTTGGCCGGGTCCGGCTGTAGCTCGGTGAGGCGCTGCCAGGCGATCTCGGCGTCTTCGTAAAGAGTGCGCTCGGAAGGCAGCTCGCCGCGGCTCTCGCCAAAGCCGCGGTAGTCGATGGCCAGCACCGAGAAGCCCATGGCGTGCAGCTGTTCGATGCGAAACAGCTGGCCGGTCAGGTTCCAGCGCGAACCGTGCAGGTACAGCAGGGTTGGCGCGTCCGCCTTGCGGGCTGGCCACCACCAGGCGTGGATGTTCTGGCTGTCGCCGAACTCGGGCACGCTGAGGGTCATGTTTTTAACACCGGCAGGCAGGCCGTGAAACCAGCTGGCGGTGCCCGGTTCGATGCGAAACACCAGCTCGCGCTCTTTTTCTTCCAGCTTGGTGCAGCCGACCGGCAGGCCGACGGCCAGGCACAGCAGCAAGCCGATGCTGAACCAGCGACGACGCAGGGTGTGGATAAGTGTGGTGGCCATGGCTCTCCGCGGAGTTTGCAAACGTAACGCGCGCCGCGCTTCGCTCACGGGCGGCGCAGGGGCGGGGGGAAGTGATAGGCGAATAGACCGAAACACCACGCCTGCGTTCGCCGCCGCGACTGGTTTCGGGTATCGAGTTGTAACCGCAGCATGCCAGGGCTGCTGGCGCTTTCAAGCCTACGTTATGCTGCGCCGCTGAATTCCTGCGGACGCCACCATGACGCCCACTCCTGCCGATTTGCGCCGCCCGGCCGGTGCCACCCTGGTGCTGCTGGCCTCACTGTATTGTGCCCAGGGTTTGCCGTCGGGGCTGATCGCCCATGCGCTGCCGGTGCTGCTGCGCCAGCATGGCGTGGACCTGGCCGTGATCGGGCTGCTCAAGCTGCTGGCGTTGCCCTGGCTGCTCAAGGTGCTATGGGCGCCGTGGGTGGACCGCCTGTCGTCGCGGCGTCTGGGCCATCACCGCGGCTGGATTCTCCCGCTGCAGGGCGCGGTGGTGGCGATCCTGCTGGCCCTGGCACTGCTCTCGCCGGACTCCCTTTTCGGCGCGCACCTGCCGCTGCTGCTCGGCCTGCTGGTGCTGATCAACCTGGCGGCGGCGACCCAGGACATCGCCACCGACGGCCTGACCGTGCGCCTGTTGCCCGAGCGCTGGCGCGGCTTGGGCAACGGCCTGCAGGTGGGCGGCTACAAGGTGGGCATGATCATCAGCGGCAGTGGCCTGCTGCTGGTGATCGACCGCGCTGGCTGGAACCTGTCGCTGCTGGCGCTGACCCTGCTGGTCGCCCTGATGCTGCTGCCGGTATGGCGCTTCGCCGAAACAAAACAATTGCCGCCTGCCAACGTGGCGACCGAGCCACTGGGCGTCGGTCTGTTGTGGCGCCATTACCGCGGCTTGCTGGCGTTGCCGGGCATGGGACTGTGGCTGGCCGTGGTGCTGACCTTCAAGCTTGGTGACGCCCTGGGCTCGCCGATGATCAAGCCGATGCTGGTGGATCAGGGCTGGAGCAATGCCGAACTGGGCCAGCTGACGCTGGTCAGCAGCCTGGTCGGCATCGGCGGCGCGCTGGTGGGTGGTTCGCTGTACGCGCGCCTCGGTGTGCTGCGTGCACTGCTGGCCTTCGGTGCGTTGCAGGCGCTGAGCCTTGCCGCATTGGCGCTGCTGGTCAGTCGTGGCGGCGATGCGACCCTGGTGTATGCCTTGACATTGGTCGAGCAGGCGGCCGATGGCTTGTCCACAGTCGCACTGTTCGCCGCGATGATGCGCCAGTGCCGCCCCGGCCACGAAGGTGCGGACTTCACCCTGCAGGCCTCCACGCAGATTCTGCTCGGCGGCTTCGTCGGTGCGGCCAGCGGTGTGCTGGCCAAGGCACTGGGTTATGACGGGTTGTTCCTGTGTGCCGGGGCCTTGGGGCTGGCGGCATTGCTGCTGGTGGGGCGTTACTTTCGCCGGTACGGCTGGCGGTAGCCCGGCGGCTCATTCCTCGAACTGCACCGGGCAGGTAGGGCCTTCGAGCTTCTGGATTTCCTCGACCACGTGGGGGCGGGCGTGGCGCAGCACCAGCTGGCGGTTCTGCGCCTGCAGGCGGCGCGCCTCCAGGTGGAGCATTTCCACGCCGGCGTAATCGATGAAGTTGATGTGCCGGGCGTCGACCACTACCCGCTCACCATGGCTGAGCTGCAGGATCTGCTGCACATAATGGCAGGCGCCAAAGAAGATCGAGCCTTCCAGGCGCAGCAGCTCGTCGTCGCCGTCGCGGGTGTATTTGAAGCGCGGCTGCGAGGTGCGCTTGAGGTAGAAGAACAGCGAGGCCAGCACGCCGGCGTAGATCGCTGTTTGCAACTCCAGTACCAGGGTGGCGAGCAGGGTCAGCAGCATCACCACGAACTCTGCGCGGCTGACCCGCAGCAGCGCGCGCACGCCTTCGACGTCCACCAACCCCCAACAGATCAGCAGGATCGCCGCGCCCATGCTGGGCAGGGCGATATGGGCGATCAATGGCGCGCAGAACAGCGCAAACGCCGCCACCAGCAGCGCCGAGAACACCCCGGCCATGGGCGAGGTGGCGCCGCTCTGCAGGTTCAGCGCCGAGCGGGTGAAGGAGCCGGCCGACAGCGAGCCGGAGAACCACGGGCCGACCAGGTTGGACAAGCCTTGGGCGCGCACCTCCTGGTTGGCATCCAGCAGTTGTTGGGAGCGGGCGGCCAGGGAGCGGGCGATGGACAGGCTGGTGACCAGCCCGAGCATGCCGCAGGCAATGGCAGCGGGCAGCAGTTCGAGCAGGCTGTTGACCTCGAAGTGCAGCAGGGTGAAGGGCGGCAGCGAGCCCTCGAAGGCATCGACCAGGCGAATGCCCGCGAAGAAACCGGGCAGGGCGGCGACCAGCAGGCTGCCTGCAATCACCCCGATCAACAACGCCGGCAGGCGCGGCCACAGGCGCCTGCACAGCAGGCTGGCCGCCAGGGTGAAGGCCGCCACCAGCAGGGCGTGCCAGTCGGCCTGGTGCAGGTGCTGGCCGAGTTCGAGCAGGGTCGCTACGGCGGTGCGCTGGCTGTCCAGCTCCAGGCCCAGCAGGTTGGGCAACTGGCCAAGGGCGATCACCAGCGCCGCGCCCAGGGTGAAACCGAGAATCACCGACGGTGATACGAAGTTGACCAGGTTGCCGAAGCGCAGCAGCCCGAGCAGCCACTGGAACAGCCCGGCGAGAAAGGTCAGCACCAGCACCAGGGCGACGAATTCCTCGCTGCCCGGGCGGGCCATGGGGCTGACGCTGGTGAACAGGACGATGGAAATCGCCGCCGTCGGGCCGCCAATCAGGTGCCACGACGAGCCCCAGAGGCAGGCGATGATCACCGGCACGATGGCCGCATACAGCCCGTACTCGGCCGGCAGCCCGGCGATCAGCGCGTAGGCGATCGATTGCGGCAGGGCGAGGATGGCGCCGCTCAGCCCGACCAGCAAGTCCGTGCCCAGGCTGCGCCGGGTGACGGTCGGCCACCAGAGCAGAAAGGGTAACAGGCTGTATCGGCTGGGTAGACGCATGCGGTCGCTCAGTGGCGGGTGATCAGGTGGCAAGCAGGGTAGCAGAGGTGTTGGTGATTATTTCCTGGCAGTGCTCGGGCGTGATAGCTGTATGGAGCGGGCATCGATTGTGTCTGTGGGAACGGGCCATGCCCGTGATTTCGCGCGCATGGCGCGCTCCCACAATGTTTGCTCCGCCCCACAATCCGATCGCTGCAGCCAGTTTGTAGGATGGGTGGAACCCATCAATGGCCGATGGGTGCACCTATGCAGCCCAACCCATCCTGCAAACTGCATGGCTTTGCAAGTGTGAGAGCGGGCATCGATCGTGTCTGTGGGAACGGGCCATGCCCGTGATTTCGCGCGCATGGCGCGCTCCCACGATGGTTGCCCGCCCCACAATCCGATCGCTGCAACCAGCTCTACAACTTGGCCTTCACCGCCGCCAGCGCATCGCCGCCCTCACGGGTGGTGACGCCCTTGAGCCAGCCGTCGATCACCTCGGGGTTGGCCTTGAGCCAGTCTTTCACGGCCTGGTCGTTGCTGGCCTGTTTGCTCAGCACCTTGTCCATGATGGCGTTCTCCATGTCCTGGGTGAACTTCAGGTTGCTCAGCAGTTTGCCAACGTTCGGGCACTGCGCCGCGTAGCCCTTGCGGGCCAGGGTATTCACGCTGCCGCTGTCGCCAAAGTACTTCTCGCCACCCTTGAGGTACTTCATGTCGTACTGCACGTTCATCGGGTGCGGCGTCCAGCCGAGGAAGGCGACGAATTCGTCGCGCTTCACTGCCCGACCGACCTGCACCAGCATGGCCTGCTCGCTGGACTCGACCAGTTTCCAGTCCTTCAGACCGAACTCGTTGGCGGCGATGATTTCCTTGATCGACTCGTTGGCCGGCGCGCCGGAGGCGATGCCGTAGATCTTGCGGCCGAACTTGTCGGCGTGTTTTTCCAGGTCGGCGAAGGTCTTCACGCCAGCGTCATAGGCGTAGGTCGGCACGGCCAGGGTGTATTCGGTGCCGCTGAGGTTTTCCGCGACCTTGTCGACCACGCCGGTGGCGACGAACTTGTCGTAGTTGGCCTGCTGCGCCGGCATCCAGTTGCCGAGGAACACGTCGACCTGACCTTTCTGCAGGCCGGCGAAGATGATCGGCACGCCCAGGGTCTGGGTCTTCACCTCATAGCCCAGGCCATCGAGCACCAGGCTGGCGATGCCGTTGGTCACGGCGATGTCGCTCCAGCCTGGATCACCGAGTGTGACGGTGGCGCAGCTGGCGTCTTCGGCGTGGGCCTGGCTGGCCAGGGTGGCGGCCAGGAGCAGGCTGCCCGCGACGGCTTTCTTGAATGTGTTCATGCCTATTCCTTATGTTGGTTTTCTGTTGGGCAGGTCATGCGACGCAAGCGAGCGCGCCAGGTTCCCGCTTTCTGGCGGGTCACCCGGCGTGCGACGTCACGGTTGGGGGAAGCGGGCGCGGCGCTCCAGGTCATCGAGGTCGATGTGGTTGCGCATGTATTGCTCGCTGGCATCGACCATCGGTTGGTGATCCCAGCTCTTCAGTTTGCCCTGGGTCAACGCCTCGGCGACCAGGCGGCGCCGGCGCTGGCTGGCCAACGTGGCCTGGTGGATGGCGGTCATGTCCCAGCGGCTGCGCGCCTCGGCGAGAAACGCCTCGAGCTGCTCGCGATGATCGGGCGAGGTGGCGAGGTTTTCGCGCTCTTGCGGATCGTTGGCGACGTTGAACAGCAGCAATGGGTCTTCCTCGCTGTAGACGAATTTCCACTCGCCACGGCGAATCATCATCAGCGGGCTGGTGGTGCCTTCGGCCATGTATTCGCCGAGCACTTCATCATGGCCGCCGTTACCCTGCAGGTGCGGCAGCAGTGAGCGGCCATCGAGCGCCAGGCCCGGCTCGACCTGGCCGCCGGCCAGCTCCACCAGGGTCGGCAGCAGGTCGACGGTGGATACCGACTGGCTGACCCGATGCGCCGCGAAACGTGCCGGGGCATGGACCAGCAGCGGTACCCGGGCGGCCATCTCGAACCAGTGCATCTTGTACCAGAGGCCACGCTCGCCAAGCATGTCGCCATGGTCGCCGGAGAACACGATGATGGTGTCGTCCGCCAGCTTGCAGTCCTTGAGGGTCTTGAGCAGCTTGCCGATGTTGTCGTCGATGTAGCTGCAGGCACCGAAGTAGGCGCGCCGCGCGTCGCGGATCTTGTTTTCCGGCAGCGGCTTGTCCCACAGGTCGATGACCTTGAGCAGGCGCTGGGAATGCGGATCCTGCTCGGCCTGGTCGATCACCTGGCGGGGCAGCGGAATGTCGTCATCGCTGTAGCGATTCCAGTATTCCTCGGGGATGGTGTAGGGGTCGTGGGGGTGGGTCATCGACACGGTCAGGCAGAACGGCTGGTCGGGCGTCACCCGCACGTGGTCGTAGAGGTACTGCTGGGCCTTGAACACCACTTCCTCGTCGAAGTCGAGCTGGTTGGTGCGCACGCACGGGCCGGCCTGCAGCACCGAGGACATGTTGTGGTACCAGCTGGCGCGTACGTCGGGCTCGTCCCAGTTCACCGCCCAGCCGTAGTCGGCGGGGTAGATGTCGCTGGTCAGGCGTTCTTCGTAGCCGTGCAGCTGGTCGGGGCCGCAGAAGTGCATCTTGCCGGACAGCGCGGTGCGGTAGCCGAGGCGGCGCAGGTAGTGGGCGTAGGTGGGCACGTCGGCGGGGAAGTCGGCAGCGTTGTCGTAGGCGCCGATCTGGCTGGGCAACTGGCCGCTGACCAGGGTGAAGCGCGATGGCGCACACAGTGGGCTGTTGCAGTAGGCGGAGTCGAACAGCACGCCCTCGGCGGCCAGGCGCTGCAGGTTCGGCACCTTGATCGGGGAGTTGGCATCGTGCAGCGGCAGCAGCGGTGCGGCCATCTGGTCGGCCATGATGAAGAGGATGTTGGGGCGTTTCATGGCGGCGTATTCCATATCGTTGTTTTATGCGAAATTGATCATCCGATGATCAAGGCTAGAAGAACAGGGGTAAACCCGGATGCAGCACATGGCTCGGATAAGTAGTGCTTATGTTTGATGCGCTCGAGGGTATCTCACTGGACACCCTGCGGGTGTTCGAGTCGGCGGCGCGCCACCTGAGCTTTACCGCCGCAGCGGCCGAGCTCGGCAGCACCCAGCCGGCAGTCAGCCAGCAGATCAAGCGGTTGGAGGCGCAATTGGCGACCCGCCTGTTCGACCGCGTGTATCGCGGAATCGTGCTGACCGATGCCGGCGAGACGTTGCTGTGGCCCGTGCAGGAGGGCCTGGCGGCCATGGACGCCGGGTTGGCGACGGTCGCCGGCCGCCAGCAGCACGAGGTACTGCAGGTGGCCACCGACTTTGCCTTTGCCGCCTACTGGCTGATGCCGCGCCTGCAGCGTTTTCACCAGCAGTACCCGGACGTCGATGTCAGCCTGATCACCAGTGAGCGCGACCTGGCCAGCCTGCCCGCGGAAATCGACGTGGCCATCTCCTTCGGTGACGGGCGTTTCAAGCATGGCGAGCAGCACCTGCTGTTCAGCGAGGAGGTGTTCCCCGTGTGCAGTCCGCTTCTGCTCAAGGGCCTCGACGCCTCGCCCGGCGAATTGCTGGCGCAGCTGCCCTTGCTGCACCTGCGCCCGGAAAGCCGCTCGCGCTGGTTCGACTGGGGCGGCCTGTTCCGCACCCTGGGTATCGCCGAAATGCCCAGCCCCGGCAGCCTGCGCTTCGACAACTACACGCTGCTGATCCAGGCCGCCATCGCCGGGCGCGGGGTGGCCATCGGCTGGCGGCACCTGGTCGACGAACTGATCGACCAGGGCCTGCTGGTACGTATCGACTCGCGTTCGGCCACTTCGCGCCTCGGCTATTACGTGGTGCTGCCGACGCGCAAACGACGCATCCGCCTGGTGGAGCATTTCGTCGCCTGGCTGCAGGATGAGCTGCAGCGCGAACCACTGCCAGAGCGGCCGGACGGTATCGATCCAACAGGACTTGCCCTATGAGTGAAACCCGAATCCGCGGTTACCACGCCCATGTGTATTTCGACGCCGGCAGCCTGGCCCAGGCCCGCGCGCTGTGCGCGGCTGCCGCTGAACGCTTCGCGCTGAAGATGGGGCGCATGCACGAGAAGAAGGTTGGCCCGCACCCGCAGTGGAGCTGCCAGCTGGCCATGCGCGCCGAGTTGTTCGGCGAAGTGATTCCCTGGCTGATGCTCAACCGCGGCGAGCTGGTGGTGCTGGTTCACCCGATCACCGGCAACGACCTGATCGACCACCGCGACCACGCCTTCTGGCTGGGCGCGCCTCAGCCGCTGGATCTGTCGGTGCTGGCAGGCGGGCCACTCACCTTCGAGCTCTGACGCGCGAAGCAAGGCAAGGTATGATCCGCGGCTGATTTTTCGAGAGCCCGCGCCATGCCTTACCTGCTCGCCGTCACCGTCCTCTGGGCGTTTTCCTTCAGCCTGATCGGCGAATACCTGGCGGGCAAGGTGGACAGCGACTTCGCGGTGCTGGCGCGCGTGGCGGTAGCGGCCCTGGTGTTCCTGCCGTTCACCCTGTGGCGCGGCCTGCCGCGGCGGTTGCTGGCCGGCTTCTGGCTGGCCGGGGCGCTGCAGTTCGGCGTCACCTACCTGTGCCTGTACCGCAGCTTCCAGGTGCTGACGGTGCCCGAGGTGCTGCTGTTCACCGTACTCACGCCGATCTACGTGACCTTGCTCGACGACGCCCTGGCGCGGCGCTTCAGCCCCTGGGCGCTGGTCGCCGCGCTGGTGGCGGTTGGCGGCGGCGTGGTGATCCGCTTCGAGCGCCTGGAAGGTGAGTACCTGATCGGCTTCCTGTTGCTGCAACTGGCCAACCTGACCTTCGCCGCGGGCCAGGTGCTGTGCCGCCAGTTGCTCCTGCGCTACCCGACCGAGCAACCGCTGCACCGCTTCTTCGGGCACTTCTTCCTGGGTGCGATGGTGCTGGTGCTGCCGTCGTTCCTGCTGTTCGGCAACCCGGACAAGCTGCCGGGCACTGCGCTGCAATGGGGCATCCTGCTGTGGATGGGCCTGTTCGCCACGGCGCTGGGGCTGTTCTGGTGGGTCAAGGGCAGTGTGAAGGTGGATGCCGGCACCCTGGCGGTGATGAACGAGTTGCACGTGCCGGCCGGCTTGGTGGTGAACCTGCTGATCTGGAACCGCGATGCCGACCTGCCACGTCTGGCGTTGGGCGGGGCGATCATCCTTGCCTCGCTGTGGCTCAATCGCCTCGGTCGGCGGCGCCTGGCGACGGCCTGATCCATTTATCGGACAATAGGAACCTGCCTTGACGGGTGCTAACATCGCACCTTCAATTGCGAATGCAATTAGCTGTTTTTCAAACCCTATTGCTAGGGCTCTATAAAAGTTACCGAGCAAGGTCTGCGAGGCGCTTTTATCGAGGCCCAAGGGTCATGGACGAAGTTCCTTCACCGGCATGGAGCGCCTTTTCCAGTCATCTCTTGCCTTGTGAATGCCATCGTGAATATTCGTCGTCCCTTCGCCAGCCTCGCCCTGGCCTGCCTGTTTCTCGTCGCGCCCCTGGCCGCCGAAGCCGCCGCCCCCGCCAAGCAGGAACTCGCCTCCGGCAGTGCCCTGCTGGTCGACCTGAATACCGACAAGGTGCTGTATTCCAGCAACCCGAACATGGTGGTGCCCATTGCCTCGGTCACCAAGCTGATGACCGCCATGGTCACCCTGGATGCCAAGCTGCCCCTAAACGAACAGCTGCCGGTGATCATCCGTGACGTGCACGACATGCGCGGCGTGTATTCCCGTGTACGGATCGGCAGCGAGATCAGCCGCCGCGAGATGCTGCTGCTGACCCTGATGTCGTCGGAGAACCGCGCCGCCTCCAGCCTGGCGCACCATTACCCGGGTGGCGTCACCGCTTTCGTCGCCGCCATGAATGCCAAGGCCCGTGCGCTGGGTATGACCCAGACCCGCTACGTCGAACCGACCGGCCTGTCCGAACACAACGTTTCAACCGCCAACGATCTGGTGAAGCTGCTCAAGGCAACACGCAGCTACCCGTTGATCGGCGAACTCAGCTCCACCCCGGAAAAGACCGTGGCGTTCCACAAGCCCAACTACACCCTGGGTTTTCGTAACACCAATGGGCTGACCCGCAAGGAAGGCTGGAATGTGCAGCTGACCAAGACTGGCTTCACCAACAGCGCCGGCCACTGTCTGGTGATGCGCACCACCATGGCTGGCAAGCCGGTGGCCTTCGTGGTGCTCGACGCCTTTGGCAAATACACCCACATGGCCGATGCCAGCCGCCTGCGCAAGTGGGTGGAAACCGGCAAGGTCACCCCGGTGGCTCCGGCGGCTCTGGCCTACAAGCAGCAGCGCGCTTCGCAGCGTCAGTTGCAGGCGGCGCAGTAAGCGCTAGCGCGTTTGCCAGAGCGGATCGGCAGCCAGCCGTTCGGCGATGAAATCCAGCAACGCCCGTAGCGCCGGCAGCATCTGCCGGCGTGATGCATAGATGGCGTGAATGCCCAACGACTGCGGCAGCCAGCCAGGCAGCAGGCGCACCAGGCGGCCATCTTCGAGCAGAGGTGCAGCCGCATAGAGCGGTTGCAGGCAGATGCCGCCAGCGTTGATCGCCGCCTCCAGCAGTACTGCCGTATCGTTGCTGCTCAGGTTGCCATCCACCGGCACCTGCACGGCCCCAGGTTGCCCGCTGAACTGCCAGACACTGCGCCCGAAATAGCTGTAGGTCAGGCAATTGTGCCCGGCCAGCTCGTGCGGCTCCTTCGGTGTGCCGGCTTTGGCCAGGTAGGCGGGCGCGGCGCAGACCACCGAATGGCAGTCGCCCAGGTGGCGGGCAACCTGGTTGGGCTCGAGCTGGTTGGTGATGCGTAGCGCCAGGTCGATACGTTCTTCGACCAGGTTCACGGCGTGGCTGCCTACCAGCACATCCACCGAGGTATTCGGGTAGCGCGCCAGGTATTCCACCAGCACCGGGCTCAGCCAGGTTTGCGCGAACGACTGGCTGGTGGCGACACGCAGGTTGCCGCTCGGCCCGTCGTTGGCCTTGATGCCCGTAGCGCGCATCATCTCGGCGGTGTGCAGCATTTCCCGGCAGTGTGGCAGCAGCTCGTTACCGACCTGGGTCAGGCTCAGCTTGCGCGTGGTGCGATGCAGCAGGCGCGCGCCGACCCAGCCCTCCAGCTCGGCCAGGTAGCGCGAGACCATGGCCCGCGACAGGTCCAGGTGCTCGGCGGCCGCCGTCTGGCTGCCGCGATCCACCACCTCGACGAAAACGCGGGTTGCCGTGAGTCTGTCCATGATTCGCTCGATTCATGCAACTGTGTTGTGGTGATTATGCGGCTTTTTGCGGCGCTGTACGTGGGTAAGCTGATCCCTCGTCCATCGGTGCGCTGCAGTGCCTGCCGATGCTCATTGCCCGTCACAGTGGAGCCTCACATGAAAGTCGTCATTCTTGGAATCAGCGGTCGCGTCGGCTCGCGCCTGCGCGATGAACTGTTGCAGCGCGGTCACCAGGTCACCGGGATCGCCCGCGACGTGAGCAGCGTGCCGACCCAGGCAGGCCTGACTCTAGCCCGCGCGGACGTAGCCGACAGCGCACGGCTGGTGCCGCTGCTCAAAGGTCACGATGCGGTAATCAGCACCACGCGCTTCGTTGGCAGCGATGCCCCGGGCCTGATTGGTACGGTGAAGGCCGCCAGCGTGCCGCGTCTGCTGGTGGTCGGTGGGGCCGGTAGCCTGGAAGTGGCGCCTGGCGTCGCGCTGGTCGACACACCGCAATTTCCGGCGGCCTACAAGGACGAGGCGAGCGCGGGACGAGATTTTCTCAGCGTGCTGCGTGGCGAGCAGGCGCTGGACTGGACCTTCCTGTCGCCCTCGGCACTGTTCGAGCCGGGCCAGCGTACCGGGCGTTTCCGCCTCGGCACCGACAACCTGCTGGTCGATGCTGACGGCAACAGCACAATCTCCATGGAAGACTACGCCATTGCCCTGGTCGACGAACTGGAGCGGCCCCAGCATTCGCGCCAGCGCTTTACCGTGGGTTACTGAGCGCTTCGCCAAGGCAAAAAAACGCGGCTCAGGCGCTTCCCCCACTCGGCAATGCGGGGGAGCGGCTTGGCCGCGTGCAGGGCCTCGAGTCACTCAAGGCAAGTTGCTAGGTTCAGGCCAGCATTTGCGTACCGAGCTGGATGGCGACCCAGACCGCCAGGATGGTCGCGGCACCCAGTGCCAGGTTCTCGAACCAGTTGTTGCAGTACTGGCCGAGCAGTTTCTTCTGGTTGGACATGATCAGCAGGCCGAGGGAGATGATCGGCAGGCCGACGATGTTCAGCGCGTTGACCGCGATGGTCAGGGTCACGAAGTCCGGCATGCCTGGCAGCGACCAGACCAGCGGGGTGACCAGCACGAACAGCAGGAACCACTTGTGCAGCGGGTCCTTCTGCGGGATTTCGCCATACTGCTGGCGGCGCTTGGGCCGGATGTGGTGCAGGGCATCGGTGATCAGCATCGGGAACGCGGTGGTCTTGCCCACTACGCTGGCGAACAGCGTGGCGAACACGCCGATGAAGAAGATGTACCAGCCACCCGGGCCGAAGAACATCTGCAGGGCAGCACCCAGATCATTGAGGGTTTCCACCTTCAGGCCATTGGGCCGCAGGATTTCCGCGCCTACTACCCAGATCGCCAGGTTGATGACGATACCGACGAACACCGCGAACAGCAGGTCGTTGCGCTGGATGCGCTTGTGCTCGGGGCCGGTCCAGCCCTTCTGTTTCATCACGTAGGGGTGCACGAAGTTGGCAATCGAGCCAGCGACGGCGCCGATGACCGATACGGCAACCAGCAGGGCACCATGCACACCTTCGTCCTTCGGAATGCTGAAGCCAAAGGTGCCGGAGACGATGCCGCCCACGTCCGGCCCGGACATGATCGCCAGGGACAGGAACGCCAGGGTCATGATCGCCAGCAGCACCTTCATCACGCCTTCGATGAGGCTGTAGATGCTGCGACCAACCAGCAGCCACACGCCGAGCACCACCGCGAAGGAGCACAGCAGCGGCTGATTCAGGTGCAGCAGGGTGGACAGAGCCTCGCCAGCGCCCTTGATCATGTAGGCGTTCATCAGGTGGCCCATGAACAGCGCGTAGCCGAACAGGAACCAGGCGAAGCTCGGGTGCAGCTGCGCGTAACCGCCGAGGATCGACATGCCCTGGTTATTGCACAGCTGGAAGCGGGCGATGATGTTGACGATCAGGAAGCGCAGCAGCAGTGAAACCGCCAATACCCACATCATCGCGTAGCCATAGTTGGCGCCAGCGACGGAGGAGGTGATCAGGTCGCCTGCACCTAGCCAGGACAACACCGCGATAATGCCGGGGCCGAGCAACTTGGCCATTCTGCTGAGGGGGTTGCTTGATGCGCCTGCGGACACGCCTTTGTCGGCAACGTCGGTACGAGCCATGGGAAGGAGCCTCTATGTTGTTTTTGTTGGGAGTAACACGCTGCGAGATACGACATCATACAAATGGCTTTGTTGCAAAGTAGCAATGCGAATTCCCAGCATTTGGCCGATAAACGGCTTTTCCTCGTAATCAGTGGGTTTCAGGCGTTTTTCTGTGTTCTTGAATGCGTTTCGAGCTGTTTCTGAATGTTGCAGATGTATGATGTCTTCGTGTTAGCTTCCTGATGAAAGCAGGTAATCGGTCTGCCGACCGCTTGCCATCCTCAGTGCCGCCATTAGGAGAGCCCCATGAGATCGTCTGCCTCGACCCCACAACTACTGATGATTGGCCCGCTGCTGCCGGCTCTGGTCGAGCGTATCGAGCAGGCTTATCAGGTACATCGCTTCTGGGAGCTGGATGACCCACAAGGCTGGTTGCGCACCCACGCCGAACGCATCGACGCCATCGCCACCAGCGGCGTTTTCGGTGCCAGTGCCGAGCTCATCGAGGCCTTGCCGAATCTCCAGGCAATCATCAGTTTTGGCGTAGGTTATGACTCGATCGCCGTCGATACCGCGAAGAAACGTGGAATTGCCGTGACCAACACGCCAGGCGTGCTGGATAACTGCGTCGCCGATACCGCGGTGGCCATCCTGTTGGCCTTGGGCCGGCGGATCAGCGAGGCGGATCGCTTCGTACGGGCGGGGGAGTGGCAGCATGCGCGCTTCCCGCTGGCTCGCAGCATCGGCGGCAAGGTGTGCGGCATCGTCGGCATGGGCAATATTGGCCGGGCCATCGCCAAGCGCGTCGAGGCCTTCGGCATGACAGTCGCCTATCACAACCGCCGTCGCCGTGATGACGTCGACTACGCCTACCACGAAACCCTGGAAGGCCTGCTGGAAGCGGCCGACTACGCCGTGCTGGTGGTGCCCGGTGGCAGCGCGACGGACAAGCTGATTGGCGCCGAGCAACTGCGTGCCCTCGGCCCTCAGGGCTATCTGGTGAATATCGCTCGCGGCTCGGTGGTGGATGAGCAGGCCCTGATCACGGCGCTGCAGAACGGCACTATCGCCGGCGCCGCGCTCGACGTGTTTGCTGATGAACCCAGGGTGCCGGCCGAGCTGCTGGCGTTGGATAACGTGGTGCTCACCCCACATATCGGCAGCGGCACCCATGAAACCCGTGAGGCCATGGCCGACCTGTTCTTTGCCAACCTCGAAGGTTTTTTCAAGCAGGGCCGGGCGGTAACCCCGGTTTAGGTAAGGCATAAAAAACCGCTGCACCCTGATCGGGGCAGCGGTTCTCGTTGTGCTGCAGAGTGCTTAGCGACGGGCGCTGCGCACGCCTTCGGCCAGTTGGCTGCACAGCTCCAGCACGCCGTCGATGGCCTGCTGATCGTTGCCGGCCGCCTTGGCGATCTGGTCGATCAGCGCCGAACCGACCACCACGCCATCGGCCAGGCGAGCGATGGTCGCCGCGTGTTCCGGGGTGCGGATGCCGAAGCCGATGCTGATCGGCAGGTCGGTGTGGCGGCGCAGGCGGGTGACGGCTTCCTGCACATGCTCCACGGTCGCCGAGCCGGCCCCGGTGACGCCCGCCACCGACACGTAGTAGACGAACCCCGAGCTGCCGTTGAGTACGGTCGGCAGGCGTTTGTCGTCGGTGGTCGGTGTGGTCAGGCGGATAAAGTCGATACCCGCAGCCTGGGCCGGGTCGCACAGGTCGCGGTTATGTTCTGGCGGCAGGTCGACCACGATCAGGCCATCGACGCCAGCGTCCTTGGCATCGGCGATAAAACGCTCCACACCGTACTTGTGGATCGGGTTGAAGTAACCCATCAGCACCAGCGGCGTGGTGCTGTCGTCCTGGCGGAATTCGCGGACCATCTGCAGCGTCTTGGCCAGGTTCTGCTTGGCTTCCAGGGCGCGGATGTTGGCCAGCTGGATCGCCGGGCCATCGGCCATCGGATCGGTGAACGGCATGCCCAGTTCGATCACGTCGGCGCCGGCTTTCGGCAAGCCCTTGAGAATCGCCAGGGAGGTGTCGTAGTTCGGGTCGCCAGCGGTCACGAAGGTCACCAGGGCGGCACGGTTCTGCTCTTTCAACTCGGCGAAACGCGATTGCAGGCGGAAATTTACCGAGCTCATATGTGTTCTTCCTGTTCGTCGAAATGGTGCATGACGGTCTGCATGTCTTTGTCGCCGCGGCCCGAGAGGTTGACCACCATCAGGTGATCCTTGGGCAGCGTTGGCGCGCGCTTGAATACTTCAGCCAGGGCGTGGGACGACTCAAGGGCCGGGATGATGCCTTCCAGGCGGCAGCACTGGTGGAAGGCGGCAAGTGCTTGCTTGTCGGTGATCGAGGTGTACTCGACGCGGCCGATATCGAACAACCAGGCGTGTTCAGGGCCGATACCGGGGTAGTCGAGGCCAGCGGAAATCGAGTGGGCGTCGATGATCTGGCCATCGTCGTCCTGCAGCAGGAAGGTGCGGTTGCCGTGCAGCACGCCGGGTACGCCGCCATTGAGGCTGGCGGCATGCTTGCCGGTTTCCACACCATGGCCGGCCGCTTCGACACCGATGATCTGCACCGACTTGTCGTCCAGGAACGGGTGGAACAGGCCCATGGCGTTGGAGCCGCCACCGATGCAGGCGACCAGGCTGTCCGGCAGGCGGCCTTCCTGGGCTTGCAGCTGGTCACGGGTTTCCTTGCCGATAACGGCCTGGAAGTCGCGCACCATCGCCGGATAAGGATGGGGGCCGGCCACGGTGCCGATGATGTAGAAAGTGCTGTCGACGTTGGTCACCCAGTCGCGCAGGGCTTCGTTCATCGCATCCTTGAGGGTGCCGGTGCCGGCGGTGACCGGAATCACTTCGGCGCCGAGCAGCTTCATGCGGAAGACGTTGGCCTGCTGGCGGTCGATGTCGGTGGTGCCCATGTAGATCACGCACTGCAGGCCGAAGCGCGCAGCCACGGTAGCGGTGGCCACGCCATGCATGCCGGCGCCGGTCTCGGCGATGATGCGCTGCTTGCCCATGCGCTTGGCCAGCAGGATCTGGCCGATGCAGTTGTTGATCTTGTGCGCGCCGGTGTGATTGAGCTCTTCGCGCTTCAGATAAATCTTCGCGCCGCCGCAGAACTCGGTCAGGCGCTCGGCGAAGTACAGCGGGCTCGGGCGGCCGACGTAATCACGCTGGAAGTAGGCCAGCTCCTTGGCGAACTCGGGATCGGCCTTGGCCTTCTCGTACTCGGCGGCCAGGTCGTGGATCAGCGGCATCAGCGTCTCGGCGACGTACTGCCCGCCGAAGCTGCCGAACAGGCCGGTGGCGTCTGGGCCGTTGCGTAATGAAGTCATGAGGTTCTCCTGTGAATTCGCAGGCCACGAGCGACCTGCTTGCCAAGCGGCGTTGGCGTCGATGGGGCCAGACTAACGCTGCAGTGCCGGGCAGAAAAGCGATTAGTTTTAACTGATTGGTGAGTAAATATCACAGGTTTTCACCGCTGCCGCGCAGGTTGAATGGTTTGCGTAATGGCTGTGCAAGCCAAATACAGTGGTGTTGGTGCATATCGGTTGGTGTTTTCGCAGGCTTGATCGATAATCGCAGCGCTCTCAAATTTACGCACAGATAGGTCGCGTCATGAAAACAGGATGGATGTGGCTGTTCCCGGGTGTCGGCGCGCTGTTGCTGGCGGTTGCCATCGGTATCCAGGTTTCGCGCATCAGCGGCGAAGCACAGATGACGCGCACCGAAGGTTCCATCGTGGATATCGAGGATGGCTGCCCGACGGCGTCGTTCACCACGCTCGATGGCACGTTGGGCGAGCATCACAGCAGCACCTGCAGCACGCCGCCGTCGTTCGATATCGGTGAGCGCGTGGCGGTGTATTACGACCCGCAGGACCCTGAGCGCGCCCACATCGACAGCTTCGAACAGAACTGGATCGGCAGCCTGATCGTCGGCGGCATCGGCGCGGTCTTTCTGGCGATTGGCCTGTTGTTCGTGCTGCCGCCGCTGTTCGGCAAGCGCCGAGCAGCCGAGCTGCTGGTTACCGGCACGCCGGTGCAGGCCGAGCTGGTGGACGTCGAACTCAATGGTTCACTGAGTATCAACGGCCGCAACCCGTACCGTATCGTCGCCCAGTGGCTGAACCCGCAAACCAACAAGCTGCACGTGTTTCGCAGTGAAAACCTGTGGTTCGATCCGGGCCCCTACATCAGCGAGTCGCTGGTTACGGTGATGATCGACCCCAACAACCCCAAGCGCTACAGCATGGACACCCGGTTCCTGCCCGAACTGGCGGACTGAGATGGCCCAGGAGCTGCCATCGCTCAACGCCCTGTATGCCTTCGAGGCCGCTGCGCGGTTGGGCAGCGTCAGCCGTGCCGCGCTCGAGCTGCACGTGACCCACGGTGCGGTCAGCCGGCAGATTCGCAGCCTGGAAGAGCAGCTTGGTGTGGCGCTGTTCATCAAGGACGGGCGCGGCCTGAAACTGACCGAAGCGGGCGTACGCCTGCGTGATGTCAGCGGCGAGACTTTCACCCGGTTGCGCCAGGTGTGTGGCGAGCTGCGCCAGCGCGAGGTCGATACACCTTTCGTGCTCGGCTGCCCGGGCAGTCTGCTGGCGCGCTGGTTCATTCCGCGGCTTGACCGGCTCAACGGAGCATTGCCCGAGCTGCGCCTGCAACTGTCCACCAGCCAGGGCGAACTGGACCCACGCAGCCCCCAGGTGGATGCCACCCTGCTGTATGCCGAGCCGCCGTGGCCGGCGGACATGCGCGTATTCGAGCTGGCGCGGGAATCCATCGGGCCGGTGATAAGTCCGCGCCACCCGCGATTCTCGGAGTTGAGCGAGGCCGCTCCCGAGGCATTGCTGCACGAAGCGCTGCTGCACACCACTTCGCGCCCTCAGGCCTGGCCCCAGTGGCTGTTGGCGACCAACCTGCAGCCTGCGGACATGCGTCTGGGGCAGGGCTTCGAGCATCTGTATTACCTGCTCGAGGCTGCGTCAGCGGGCCTTGGCGTGGCCATCGCACCGTCGCAGCTGGTGGCCGATGATCTTGCTGCAGGGCGGCTGGTCGCGCCCTGGGGGTTCGTGCAGACCGAGGCGCAGTTGTCGCTCTGGGTGCCGGAACGGCGCAACGGTCAACGCGCCGAGAGGCTTGCCGATTGGTTGAGAACAGCGTTGCAAACCGGGAGTTAAGTCGCCTGCAGCGCAGAACCTTGTTTCTCGGGCATCGGTCATAGCATCGGCCCCCACACATCTTCCGGGCCATCACTGACAGAGAGGGATGTGCCCATGAACAAGACGCTGATCACAGGGTTGCTGCTGGCCGGCAGCGCTACGCTGGCTCAAGCCGAGCCGCTGAATATCGAGGGGATTGGCCTGTCGCGCGACGTTTCCTGCAAAGGCCAGGACGTGAACATCAGCGGCAACGCCAACGTGATTCACCTCAAGGGTGATTGTGGCGCGGTGCTGGTCTACGGCAGTGAGCACAAGGTGACGCTGGATACCGCCAGGTCGCTGGCCGTGTCGGGTGCCGAGCACGAGGTAGTTGCCGAGCGGGTCAATGCACTGAGCGTCGACACCACGGACAACCAGGTGCGTACGACGGTTGCCGGCGGCGAGCAGCCGGCGCTGGTCGAGGTGACCGGCGCCGATCAGGAGCTGGATCTGCAGTTCGAGGGGCCGGTCAAGCTGGATGTCAGCGGCACCGATCAGCAGGTGCGCTGGCGCGGCGACGAGCCTGAGGTACAGATGAGCGGCATCGACAACAAGGTCGAACGCCAATAGCAACGGGCGCCCCGGAGTGGGGCGCCGCGCCTGTCAGTCCACGTCGGTGAACTGGATGATTTCCACCCAGTAACCGTCCGGGTCCTTGATAAAGGCGATGTTGCGCATGCGCCCGTCGGTCAGGCGCTTCTGGAAGTCCACGCCGAGGTCTTCGAAACGCTGGCAGGCAGCCTTGATGTCCGGCACCGCCACGCAGAGGTGACCGAAGCCGCGCGGGTCGCTGTTGCCGCTGTGGTAGGAAAATTCCGGATCCTTCTCGGTGCCGTAGTTGTAGGTCAGCTCCAGCACGCCGGGAATGGATTTGCGCCACTGGTGGCGGGCTTTCGGGTCGGTTGGGATCTGCGACTTGTCTTTGAGCAGCGCGAGGAAATACAGGCTGAATTCGGCGTCCGGAAAGTCACTCTTCTCGAGCAGGGTGAAGCCCAGCACGCGGGTGTAGAAGTCCAGCGACTTCTCGAGATCCTTCACGCGGATCATGGTGTGGTTGTAGACGAAGTCCGCCGTGGCGACGTCAGGCTTGCCGGTCACGCCGGGCAGGGTGTTGAGTTCATCGAGGGTCATGGGCGTCTCCATCAGGTGAGTGGACGATTCGAAAAGGTCATGAGGTCAGTAGATGGCCTCGTGGGGCAGGTTTTTCAAGGTGGGTGGCGTTTGAAGGTGGGTCTGCAATCGGCGATCTATGTGGGAGCGGGCCATGCCCGCGATTTTTCGCGCGCATGGCGCGCTCCCACAAGTACGGCGTTGAATCACCATCAAACCTCCAACCCAATCATCTCGGCCCGCACCCCATCGCCATCGATATGTAGAATGGCCACGCCGATGGGCAGCTTGAAGCGCCGCGGGCCGGCGCTGCCGGGGTTGAGGTAGAGCACGCCGTCGCGCTCCTCGTGCAGCGGCTTGTGCGAATGCCCGGCGATCACCACGTCGATGCCTTCTAGCTTGGGGTCGATATCCAACCCCTTGAGATCATGCAGCACGTACAGGCTGACCGTGCCGAAGCGCAGCGTCAGGCGCTCGGGGATGGCATCGGCCCAGGCGTCGCCATCGTTGTTGCCGCGCACCACCGACAGTGGCGCGATGCGCTCCAGCTCGGCAAGGATCTGCGGCCCGCCGATGTCGCCGGCGTGGATCAACTGGTCGACGCCTTGCAGCGCCGCCAGTGCCTGGGGGCGCAACAGGCCGTGGGTGTCGGCGATCAGGCCAATTTTCATGGGTTCTCCTGCGTAGTGATGTAGGAGCGGAGTTGACGGCGATCCGTTCAACCCAAAGCCGTAGCCCGGGTCGAGCGAAGCGACATCCGGAATCGCAAAAAAGAAAACCCGGCACAAGGCCGGGCTTCCAGTAGAGCGCGACGGGATCAGCCGTCCAGCAGCGCCTTGTTGCGCACCGCGCCCTTGTCGGCGCTGGTGGCGAGCAGGGCGTAGGCTTTCAGGGCCGTGGTCACCTTGCGCGGACGTTGCTCGACCGGTTTCCAGCCCTTCTTGTCCTGCTCGTGGCGGCGGTGGGCGATTTCCTCGTCGCTGACCAACAGATTGATCGAGCGGTTGGGAATGTCGATCAGCACCTTGTCGCCATCCTTCACCAGGCCGATGGCGCCACCGGCAGCCGCTTCCGGCGAGGCGTGACCGATGGACAGGCCGCTGGTACCGCCGGAGAAGCGGCCGTCGGTGAGCAGCGCGCAGGCTTTGCCCAGGCCCTTGGATTTCAGGTACGAGGTCGGGTAGAGCATTTCCTGCATGCCCGGGCCGCCTTTCGGGCCTTCGTAGCGGATGATGACGATGTCACCTTCCTTCACCTCGTCATTGAGGATGCCGCGCACCGCGCTGTCCTGGCTTTCGAAGATCTTGGCGTTGCCTTCGAACACGTGGATCGACTCGTCGACGCCGGCGGTTTTCACCACGCAGCCGTCGAGGGCGATGTTGCCGTACAGCACGGCCAGGCCGCCTTCTTGCGAATAGGCATGCTCGACACTGCGGATGCAGCCGTTTTCACGGTCGTCGTCCAGGGTGTCCCAGCGGGTCGACTGGCTGAACGCGGTCTGGGTGGGGATGCCCGCCGGGCCGGCCTTGAAGAAGTGATGCACGGCTTCGTCGTCGGTCTGGGTGATGTCCCACTTGGCGATGGCTTCCTCCATGCTGCGGCTGTGCACGGTCGGCAGGTCGGTGTGCAGCAGGCCGCCACGGGCCAGCGAGCCGAGGATGCTGAATATGCCGCCGGCGCGGTGCACGTCTTCCATGTGGTATTTCTGGATGTTCGGCGCGACCTTGCACAGCTGCGGCACATTACGGGAAAGGCGGTCGATGTCGCGCAGGTCGAAATCGATCTCGGCCTCCTGAGCAGCGGCCAGCAGGTGCAGGATGGTGTTGGTCGAGCCACCCATGGCGATGTCCAGGGTCATGGCATTCTCGAACGCCTTGAAGTTGGCGATGTTGCGCGGCAGCACCGAGTCATCGTTGCCCTGGTAGTAACGTTTGCACAGCTCCACGATGGTGCGGCCGGCCTGCAGGAACAGCTGCTCGCGGTCGCTGTGGGTAGCCAGCGTGGAACCGTTGCCCGGCAGGGCCAGGCCCAGGGCTTCGACCAGGCAGTTCATCGAGTTGGCGGTGAACATGCCGGAGCACGAGCCGCAAGTCGGGCAGGCGCTGCGCTCGTACTCGGCGACCTTTTCGTCCGAGGCGGTCGAGTCGGCGGCAATCACCATGGCATCGACCAGGTCCAGGCCGTGGCTGGCCAGCTTGGTCTTGCCGGCTTCCATCGGCCCGCCGGAGACGAAGATCACCGGCACGTTCAGGCGCAGGGCGGCCATCAGCATGCCGGGGGTGATCTTGTCGCAGTTGGAGATGCACACGATGGCGTCGGCGCAGTGGGCGTTGACCATGTATTCCACGGAGTCGGCGATGATCTCGCGGCTCGGCAGCGAATAGAGCATGCCGTCGTGGCCCATGGCGATGCCGTCGTCGACGGCGATGGTGTTGAATTCCTTGGCCACGCCACCGGCTTTCTCGATCTCGCGGGCGACCAGCTGGCCCAGGTCCTTGAGGTGCACGTGGCCCGGCACGAACTGGGTGAAGGAGTTGGCGATGGCGATGATCGGTTTCTTGAAGTCTTCGTCCTTCATCCCGGTGGCGCGCCACAGGGCACGGGCGCCGGCCATGTTGCGGCCGTGGGTGGAGGTCTTCGAGCGGTAATCAGGCATGACGGATTCCTGCGGCTAATCAGGTAGGCATTGATAGGTGGGTGAGCGGATCAGCGGCAGATGACCGCGAAGCAAGGTGGCATGGCGCACGACGGGATCTCCGTCTGCCTGCCCGGGCTCACAGGCCCGCCGAAGGGTGGCTGGCGGGAAATACCCTGATTCTACGCCGCACCGGGCGAGGGAGGAAAGGCTGGTGGCAGCCGGCCGTCCCTGCCGGCTGCACGGCGCTAGCCGCGCAGGATGGCTGCCGGAATGTGCTCCAGGGGGATTTCCCGGCTCACCGCGCCGAGCTTCATGGCCTCCTTGGGCATGCCGTAGACCACGCAGCTGGCCTCGTCCTGGCCGAAGGTCAGGGCACCGGCATCAAACATTTCGCGCAGGCCGCGGGCGCCGTCGTCACCCATGCCGGTCATGATGATGCCGGTGGCGTTGGCACCGGCGGCGCGGGCGGTGGAGCGAAACAGCACGTCTACCGAGGGCCGGTGGCGGCTGACCGGCGGGCCGTCGACCACGTCGACCACGTACTGGGCACCGCTGCGCTTGAGCAGCAGGTGGCGGCCGCCCGGAGCGATCAGCGCGCGACCGGGCACCACACGGTCGCCATGGCGTGCCTCCAGTACCTCCAGCTCGCACAGCCCGTTGAGACGTTCGGCGAAGGCGGCGGTGAAACGCTCGGGCATGTGCTGGACGATCACCAGTGCCGGGCACACCCGCGGCAGGCGGGTGAGGATGTACTCCAGGGCCTGGGTGCCGCCGGTGGAGGTACCGATGGCGACGATGCGCTCGGTGGTGCGTGCCATGGCGCCGCTGGCCGGTGGCAGGATGGCGTCGGCGCTGAGCTTGGCCTGGGGTGCGGCAGGTGCCGGCTTGCTGCCCAGACGGCCAACATTGGCGCGCGCAGCGGCCTTTACGGCGTTGACCAGGTCATCGCTGGCATCGACCAGGAACTTGCTGAGGCTGGCCTGGGGCTTGGTGACGATGCTCACCGCGCCGGCCGCCAGGGCCTGCATGGTGGTGGTGGCGCCCTTTTCGGTCAGTGTCGAGCAGATCACCACGGGGGTCGGTCGCTCGGCCATCAGTTTGCGCAGGAAGGTGATGCCGTCCATGCGCGGCATCTCGACGTCGAGCACGATCACGTCGGGCCATTGGCGTTGCATCTTGTCGAGGGCGAACAACGGGTCGGCGGCGGTGCCGATCACGTCGATCGCCGGGTCGGCCGCCAGCACCTGGGAGAGCACCTGACGCACCACAGCCGAGTCGTCGACGATCATGACTTTTATGCTTTTCATTGCGAATGCTGTCCAGCGCGGAGCCCGGAGGCGTTGGGGGGCAGGCTTTGCTTCAGGGCGATCTGGCCGCTCCAGATATCAAAGATCAGATTGCGGTGGCGGGTGCCGCCGACATCCTCGCCGTAACAGCCGAGGTTGCGCTCGGCAAGCAGGCGGCGGGCCATGGCGACGTTATGCTGGCCCACATGCTGGCGCCGGGAATGGGCCAGCTCGGGAAACATCTGCCCGCCGCCGAACAGGCGTGCCTGGTACTCGGCCAGCGCTGTGCCGCTCTGGCTGATCGCGTCGCACAGCAGGCTCATGACTTCATCGCCGTAGCGCCCGTCTCGCTGGGCGCCGGGCCGCCCACGGGTGGGCAGGATGAAATGGCACATACCGCCCAGGCGTGCCCGGGGGTGCCAGAGCACGATCGACACGCAGGAGCCGAGCAGGGTGCGCACGCGGGTGTACGGCCCGCCGAAGTGGTAGCCGCCGGGTTGCAGATAGACCTCGGTAATGGCAGGACGTTTAGGCATCGGGCTTTTGGTAGATCGAGGGTTTTATGACCTTGAGGGTATCGTTGACACCGTTGAGGCTTTCCGAGTGGCTGATGATGAAATGGCCACCCGGACGCAGGTGATTGAGCAGCCGTGCGACGACCTGGCGCTTGGTGTCGGCGTCGAAGTAGATCATCACGTTGCGCAGGAAGATCACGTCGAACAGCCCTATATCCGGCAGCGCGTTGTTGAGGTTGATCTGGGCGAAGCGCACCCGCTGGCGCAGGGCCGGGGCGATCATCATCCGCCCCTGGTTGTCGTCGACGCCGCGCAGGCAGTGCTTGACCAGCAGATGACGGGGGATGTTCTGGCCGTCCTCGAGGTCGTACACGCCGTTGCGCGCCTGGGTGAGGATGCGCTGGCTGATGTCCGAGGCGAGGATTTCCCAAGGGCGCTCACCCAGGCGTTCGGCCAGCAGCAGGGCCAGGGTGTAGGGCTCCTCGCCGCTTGAGCAGGCGCCGCTCCAGATGCGCAGCGGACGACCGCTGGGGATCGCGCCGGGCTTCTGTAGCAGCTCGCGCAAGAAGTCGAAGTGCTTGGGTTCGCGGAAGAAGTAGGTTTCGTTGGTGGTGAGCAGGTCCACGCAGGTCTGCAGCTCCGCCTTGTCCTTGCCTATCAGCCGGAAGTATTCGCCATAGGTGGCCATGGCCAGTGAGCGTAGGCGCTTGTTGAGGCGGCCAGCCACCAGGGTCTTCTTGGTATCGGACAGGTGAATGCCGGCGATAGTGTGGATCAGCTGGCGAAACTGGCTGAACTCGGTATCCGAGAGCGTGGCTTGGTTCGAGGTGGGCATGTCAGTGATTAGCCCCCTGTTGCTGGGCCTGGTTCAGTGCCACGTATTCCTCGGCCGAGATCACCCGACCGATATCGAGCATCACCACCAGGCGATCATCCAGCTTGCCCATGCCACGAATGAAGTCGGCGCGAATGCTGCCGCCGAAGGCGGGGGTCGGTTCGATGTGTTCGGCGCCCAGCTCACGCACTTCGTTGACCGCATCGACCACGATGCCGATGACCTGGGTGTGTTCCGGCCCGGCGATCTCGAGAATCACGATACAGGTGCGCGGGCCGATGGTGGTGGCTTGCCCGCCAAAACGCTGGCCGAGATCCACCACCGGTACCACGGCACCGCGCAGGTTGATCACCCCGAGAATGCTCGGCGGCATCATCGGCACCGTGGTCAGCCGGCCGTATTCGATGATTTCGCGCACGGCGCGGATCTCCACCGCGAACAGCTCATGGGCCAGGGTGAAGGTCAGGTACTGGCCCGAATCCGCCGTGGCGTTGTCGAGCAGCCGTGGTTCACTCATGGGCTACTCCTGGAAGCGCACGTAGCCGGCCGGCAGGCCGCCGTTATGGCCGTCGTCGTCACGGGGCTGGCGTGTCGGGCCGTTGCCGCGCGGGGGCTGCGGGCGATTGCGTGGCGGGTTGGCGACGGTGATGCGCTCGCCCGCGCCGGTGAGCCGGAAGAAGTCCATCAGTTGTTGCAGCTGCTCGGCCTGGCCGCTCATTTCCTCGGCGGTGGCCGCCAGCTCCTCGGAAGCCGAGGCGTTCTGCTGGGTCAGCTCGCTGAGCTGGTTCATTGCCGTGCTGATCTGGCCGACGCCACTACTCTGCTCGTCGGAGGCGGCAGCGATTTCCTGTACCAGGTCAGACGTCTTGGCGATGGACGGCACGATCTCGTCGAGCAGGGTGCCGGCGCGTTCGGCCAGGGCCACGCTGCTCTTGGCCACTTCGCCGATTTCCTGGGCGGCCACCTGGCTGCGTTCGGCCAGCTTGCGCACTTCGGCAGCTACCACGGCAAAGCCCTTGCCGTGCTCGCCGGCACGGGCCGCTTCGATGGCGGCGTTGAGGGCCAGCAGGTTGGTCTGGTAGGCGATGTCGTCGACGATGCCGATCTTGTCGGCGATGGTCTTCATGGCGCGCACGGTGTCCTTCACCGCCTGGCCGCCTTCACCGGCTTCGTTGGCGGCCTTGCTGGCCATGCCATCGGTGACTCTGGCGTTCTCGGTGTTCTGGGCGATGGAGGCCGACATCTGTTCCATCGAGGCGCTGGTTTCCTCGACCGAGGCGGCCTGCTCGGAGGCGGCCTGGCTCATGCTCTGGGCGGTGGAGGAAATTTCCTCGGAGGCGCTGGACAACGAGTCGGCGGAGCTGCGCACTTCGGCGATGATTTGCGCGAGTTTGCCGCTCATGTTGCTCATGGCGTTGAGCAACTGGCCGGTTTCGTCGCGGGCGTTGGTGTCCAGGTTGACGCGCAGGTCACCTTCGGCCAGCAGGTTCGCCGCGTCGACGGCGCGACCCAGGGGGCGGGTGATGCTGCGGCTGATCAGGAAGCCGAGAAGGATGCCAAACAGCACACCGCCGATGATCACGGCGATCATGATGGTGCGACTGGAACTGTACAGCTCGGTGGTCTGGTCGTTGGCGGTGCTCGCGTTGGCTTCCTTGATCTTCGAAAGCTCGGCGAAGATTTCCCCGATCTTGTCGCCATGGGCGCGGGTTTCGGTCAGCTGGCGCTGCAGTTCCGGATCCGCGGCATACAGGTCCTGGGTCGCCGCGGTTCGCAGCGTCTGCGTCAGGCTGTCCTGGTAGTCCTTCCATACCGCATCGGACTCGCGGAACAGCTCCATGGCGCGATCGCTGGAAAACAGCTTGCGGGCTTCGTCGATGAGGGTGCGCGCGGTTTCGCTGTATTGGCTGATTTCGTTGCGAATGCGCTCACGGTCCTGCTGGGTGGTCGCCAGCAGGTAGTTGGCGCGGGCTCGGCCGATGTAGATCAGGTTGAGGTTGGCGTCCTTGATCTTGGAGAGCCCGATCAGCTCCCGGGCATACATCTTGTCCGCGAGGTCGTTCATGGTCGAGGTGTTGGACAGACCGACCAGGCCGACCACGGCACTGATGCCGGCTACCAGGATGAAGGCGACGATGAGCCGGGTACCGATCTTGAAGTTGTTGAGCATGGTGCAAATCCTTTCGAGTGGAGGTCGCTATGGGGGCAAGCCCGTCGGCTCAGTCGCTTTCTGTGTTCGTCGGGCTGCCGAGTGCTTCTAGATCGAGTACCTGGGCGAGTGCCAGCAAGGTGACGAAGCGCTCCTCCAGACGCACGACACCGGTGATGAATTCGCTACGTAAATGGCTACCGAACGAGGGCGCCGGCTGAATATCGGCGGGGTGGATTTCGCGCACCGCGTTGACGGTATCCACCAGCACGCCGATGGCCTGGGGGCGCTCATCATCCGGCATGTCGAGGATCACGATGCAGGTGCGCTTGCCCAGCGGCGTCAGCTGGCCGTTGAAGCGCGCCTGCAGGTCGATCACCGGCACCACCGAGCCGCGCAGATTGGTCGCACCCCTAACTGCCGCGGGCATGCGGGGAACCGGGGTGAACCGCGTGCACTCGAGAATTTCCCGCACATGCAGGGTGTCGACGGCGTAATGCTCATCGCCCAGCACGAAGGTGAGGTACTGCTGCGCCGGCTCGGGAGAGGCAGTGACCAGCGTGCTCATGCTTCAAGCCTCTCGGTGCGTGTTTCAGGGGCGCTGGTCAGCTGAGTGAGCAGGCTGGGAATGTCGAGAATCAGGGCCACGTTGCCGTCCCCCAGAATGGTGAAACCGCCGAGTCCCTGACAGCGCTCGAATACCTTGCCCAAGGGCTTGATCACCGTCTGGAATTCGCCTGCCAGGTGGTCGACCACCAGGCCGGCGCGCAGCCCGGCCTGGCGTACCACCACAACGCTTTCGCGGCGCGGCGGCTGGCTTTGCTCCTTGAACAGGTCGCGCAGCCGCACGATGGGCAGCATCCGGCCACGCAGTTCCAGGTGGCCGCGGTTGAACGTGGTGTTGGCGGGCAGCTCGATGCATTCCTCGACCATCTGCAGGGGGATCACGTAGCCGGCCTGGCCCACGCTGACCAGGAAACCGTCGATGATCGCCAGGGTCAGGGGCAGGCGAATGCGGATACGCGTACCCTGGCCCAGGGTGCTGTCCAGTTCGATGGTGCCGCGCAGGGCGGCGATGTTGCGCTTGACCACATCCATGCCAACGCCACGCCCGGACAGGTTGCTGACCTGCTCGGCGGTGGAGAACCCGGGCTCGAAGATCAGCGCGAAGATTTCCTTTTCGCTCGGCGTCTGCCCTTCGCTTACCAGGCCGCGCTCGCGGGCCTTGGCGAGAATCCGCTGGGCGTCCAGACCGCCGCCGTCGTCACTGACTTCCAGCACGATGCTGCCAGCGTCGTGGTAGGCATTGAGGGATACCTTGCCCTGGGCGGGTTTGCCGCGGGCCAGGCGGGTTTCCACCGACTCGATGCCATGATCCATGGCGTTGCGCACCAGGTGGGTGAGCGGGTCGGTGATGCGCTCGACCACGGTTTTATCCAGCTCGGTTTCGCCGCCACTGATGGACAGGGCGATATCCTTGCCAATTTCACCGGCTACATCGCGCACCACCCGCTGGAAGCGGTTGAAGGTGCTGCCGACCTGCACCATGCGCAGCGGCAATGCCGAATCGCGGACTTCTTCGACCAGCCGGGAGAGCAGCTCGGTGGCTTCGGACATTTCCGGGTGCCCGCACTTCTGGGCGGTCATCCGGGCGCCGGCACCGGCGATGATCAGCTCACCAACCAGGTCTATCAGACGATCCAGCTTGCCGGCGTCGACGCGAATCAGGCTGTTCTCGTTACTGCGGTTTTCCTTGATCTGTTGCTGCTTCTGCAGGGCGGCGGCGATCACCGGTGCCTGCACCAGGCTTTCCTCGACCAGCACCCGGCCGATCGGCCGCGGCTCGTCGCGCTGCTGGCCTTGCACCTGGGTGTGCAGCACCTCCTGCAGTTCGTTGGCCGTCAGCGTGCCGCAGCGCATGAGGATTTCGCCCAGGCGCATGTCTTCTTCCGGCAGCGCGCGGATCAGCTCCAGGTATTCGTCGGATTTGCTGTTGGGCGGCAGGATGCGGATCAGGCTGTCTTCGCGCACGAACTCGAAGGCCCCCTCGATGGTGCCCTTGTCGGCATCGCTGGCGAAGGCAACCTCGAACCCCAGGTAGCAGGTTTCCGGATCCATTTCGGCGGCGCTCGGAATGCGATCGAGCAGCGGCACGATGCTGATGATGTGCCCGAAGGTATTCAGGTAGCGGAACAGACCGAGCGGGTCCATGCCGTTGCGCAGGGTATCCGGGCCGAAACGCAGCGACAGGTGCCAGTGGTCGGCGCCGACGCCGTTCCCATGGGCGCGCTCGACGCACGGACTTGCCGCGGGTACCGGCTCGCTGCGCGGCGCAGGCTCCAGGTACTCGGAAAGCCGTTCAGCGAGCTGCTGATGGGCGAGCTGCGTATCGGCTTCGAGGTCGTGCAGGTCGGCACCGCTGTCGACCAGCGCCACCAGCCGGCCCAGGTGGTCGCCGACCTGGAGAAAGAGCGCGGTCATGTCCTTGTCGAAGCGCAGCTCGCCGTTGCGCACCCGATCCATCACACTTTCGGCGATATGGGTGAAGGCGACGATCACGTCGAGGCCGAACAGCCCGGCCGAACCCTTGATGGTATGGGCGGCACGGAAGATGGCGTTGATCGTGTCGGCGTCGTCCGGGTCGTGCTCCAGTTGCAGCAGGGCCTCTTCCATCTGTTGCAGCAGTTCCTGGCTTTCGGCGATGAACACCTGCAGCACTTCGTCCATGTTCATGGTGATTACTCGCTGGCCGGCTTGATCAGGATGGGGTCGCCAAAGAAGGTGCCCAGTCCGCTCAACTCGAAGGCCTCGATCACGGCAGGGCTGTGGTTGGTCAGGCGCAGGGCGCAGTTCATGCGCGCGGCCTCCTGCTTGGTGAGGATCAGCAGTTGCAGGCCTGCACAGTCCAGTTCGTCGACGGCGCCGAGGTCGAGCTCCACTTCCACATCGCAGGCCAGCGCCTGCATCAGCAGTTGCAGGTGCTCATTGGCGCTGTAGATGGTCAGGCCACCTTCCAGCGGCAGGATGCGGTACAGGCTCTCGGCCGGCGCGTCGTTCATGGCAGGATCAGCTTGGAGACGGCGGTGAGCATCTGCGCCGGCTGGAAGGGCTTGACCACCCAGGCCTTGGCACCGGCCGCGCGGCCTTCTTCCTTGCGGGCTTCGCCAGCTTCGGTGGTCAGCATGATCACCGGGGTGAACTTGTAGGCCGGTAGCTGCTTGAGGTTCTTGACGAAGGTGATGCCATCCATGTTCGGCATGTTCACGTCACTGATGATCAGGTGAACCTTGCGGCCGTCGAGCTTGGTGAGCGCGTCTTTGCCGTCGCAGCCTTCGATGACCTGATAGCCGGCGCCTTTGAGCGTGATGCTGACGACCTGGCGGATGGACGCGGAGTCGTCGACGATAAGAACGGTCTTGCTCATGAGCTACCTCAGAAAAACGTGATGTCGGAATCGTTGCGTTTGGCGCTGCTTTCACCGCGGTGAATACCGTGCTGCTCTGGCGTGGTGTAGGTTTGCGCCAACTCGCTCAACCAGCGCTCGTTATCCGGGCTTGCCATCGGCAGGTTCTGCCGGCGCTGTGCGTCGCGCTCCTGGATGAGGGCATGCAGCTTGTCCTGGTCGGCGGCGATATGGCCGAGGGTCTGGCTGATGCGATCCTGGAATTGCAGCGATACCAGCACTTCGGAGATGTCCTGGGCGACCGACTCGCTCTGCGTGCGCATGGTCTCGTTGTGCTGGACGATGTCGCTGGCGTTCTGCTTGAAACGGCTGATCACCCCGGCGATCACGTCGCTCGCCTTGTTCAGGGTGGTGGTGTCGGTCTTGGTGTATTCCTGGGAGATGTTCAAGGTCTTGTGGATGGCATCGTTGACGATCACCACGGTTTCGCCGATGCGCTGGCCGGTATCGCCCGACATCGACGACAGCTTGCGCACCTCGTCGGCGACCACTGCGAAGCCGCGGCCACTCTCGCCGGCCCTCGCCGCTTCGATGGCGGCATTGAGGGCGAGCAGGTTGGTCTGCTTGGCAATATTGGCGACGTCCTGCGCCATGTCCTGCAACTGCTCGGTGAAGCTGGACAGCTGGGTGATTTCCTGGAGCAACGATTCCTTGCTGGCCAGGGCATCGCGCAGGGCGACGATGATCATGTCCAGTTCGTACTCGCAGCTCGACAGCAGCGCCACCAGGCGCTTGCCGGCTTCGCGTTCGGTGCTGCCGCCCAGGCTGCTCTGAATACGCGTGGCGAGCTGAGCGAAACGCTCGCTCAGGGAGCTGATGGATTCCTCGGTGTGGCTGCGAGCGTTCTCGATGTGCTGCGACCACAGCGGCAATACCTGGCCGCACAGCTGCTCGACGCTGTCGTCCGCCTTTGCCGTTGCGGCCTCCTGGGCATTTGCTTGCGACGGGGCGCCTTGCTCGGTGCGTTTGTGGCGCAAGCCGGCGGTGGCCGCCGCGCCAACCAGAAGCAGCCCGAGGAGGGCGGGCGCCAGGCTCACCAGCTGCTGCTCGACGAGCACCACGGCGGCGATGCCGACGGCCAGGATAAGCAGGGGAGCAAGCAGGGAAACTGAGGTTTGGCGCATTTACGGCTCCGTGGCGAACTGGCTCAGGCTTTCGCGGAACGGGGCTTCAGGCGGGCAGAGCTCCGGCGCGGTGACCATGCATTCCTTTGGATGGTAATTAGGATGCATGAAGCATCATCAATGGGTGCATCGGATTTGACTGATATTCAGCCGGGTTTAGTGGCCGCAAACATCTAGGGATTTCCTTAGGCGATATCAGAACTGAGTTGGCTGGAGGCAAAGCGGATAAGGTCCGCGTTGGTGGAAAAATTCATCTTCTCCATGAGGTTTATCTTGTGGGTGCTGACGGTCTTGTTGCTGATGGTCAATTGGTTGGCGATCTGGTTGACGCTCAGCCCCGCGGCGAGCAGGCGCATGATCTGGAATTCCCGATTGGTCAAGCTGTCGAGCCCGCTTCTGCTGGCGGATTTGAGGCTGCTGAGGGCAATCGGCTCCATCAGTGACGGATCGATGTAGCGGTTGCCGCGGGCGACCGTCCGCACCGCTTCGACGAGTATTTCCGGAGACTGGCATTTGGTGACGTAACCCCGGGCGCCGCCGCGCATCAAACGCGTGGCTACATGGGGATCGTTGTGCATGCTGAGCACCAGAATGGGCAACGCCGGGTGTTGATCGGCAATACGTGCGACCAGGGCTTCGCCGCTCAGGCCAGGCATGCTGATATCGAGCAGCAGCAGGTCGACCGAAACGCTGCGCAGCTTTTCCAACGCCTGGATGCCATCGGCTGCTTCGGCGACAACCTGCACATCCTCGTACAGCTCGAACAGGCGCTTGAGCCCTTCGCGCATGAGCGTATGGTCGTCGGCAATCAGTAGCTGGGTCATCGGTGAATCCTTGAACAGGGCGGTCTCGGGAAAAATCTGCCTGGACGATCCGGCGCAGTTGCGATGCCCGGTCGGCATCGAGGTCGATCGGCCCGGCTTTCGATTAACGCTAGCTGGTTTGTGCAGGATTTGGCGGAACCCGATGCCCGGTGCAGCAGCTGCGACGATCTGCCGCTGCGCTTTGGCGAAGCGGTAGCGAGCACGCAAAGGCGCGGCTATGCGCTGATCCTGGCGGACTAATCGTGGCGGCGGGCGGCGGGCGGCGGGCGGCAGATGGCCGTGATGGGGCGATGCGCACGGCGAGCGGCACGGCGCTCAGGCAAGGGTGCGGAGGCGGGTGTAGCAATCATTGACCGGGGGGCTCAGGCTCTGCCTGCTCATGCTGCCGAGCCGTGGCGGGGTAACCCTGGGCCGAGGGCGGCGAGGGCGGGCGCTATAGTGCCAGCGATGGGGATATTTGGCTTGGCGGCGCCCGCCCCGGCGGGGCGGGCGCAACTGGCCGTCAGCTGTTGGGCAGCAGGCGGCAGGTCAGGCTCTTGATGTAGCGGGTCTCGGCGATGGCCGGGTGCACCGGATGATCGGGGCCCTGGGCGCCGCGTTCGAGCAGCTGGATATTGCGGTCCAGGTGGCGGGCGCTGGTGAGCAGAATGTTCTGCAGGTTGTCTTCCTCCAGGTGCATGGAGCAGCTGGCGCTGACCAGGATGCCGTCCTTGTTGAGCAGGCGCATGGCGGTTTCGTTGAGACGGCGATAGGCCGCTTCGCCGTTCTTGATGTCCTTCTTGCGCTTGATGAAGGCGGGTGGGTCGGCGATCACCACGTCGAAGCGTTCTTCGGCGGATTTCAGTTCGCGCAGGGCGGCGAACACGTCGCCTTCCACGCAGGTGACCTTCTCGGCGAAGCCGTTGAGCGTGGCGTTGCGCTCCACGCCATCGAGAGCGAAGGCCGAGGCGTCCACGCAGAACACTTCGCTGGCGCCGAAGGCCGCAGCCTGCACGCCCCAGCCGCCGATGTAGCTGAACAGGTCGAGCACACGCTTGCCCTTGACGTAGGGCGCGAGGCGCGCGCGGTTCATGCGGTGGTCATAGAACCAGCCGGTCTTCTGCCCTTCGATCACCGGCGCCTCGAACTTCACGCCGTTCTCTTCCAGCGCAACCCACTCCGGCACCACGCCAAAGGCGGTATCCACGTAACGCTCGAGGCCTTCGGCATCGCGCGCTGCGGAATCGTTCTTGAGCAGAATGCCGCTGGGCTTGATCACCTGGATCAACGCTGCCAGCACGTCTTCCTTGTGGCGCTCCATGGTCGCCGAGGCCAGCTGTACCACCAGAATGTCGAAGAAGCGGTCGACCACCAGGCCCGGCAGCAGGTCGGAGTCGCCGTACACCAGGCGATAGCAGGGCTGGTCGAACAGGCGCTCGCGCAGGCTCAGCGCCACGTTGAGGCGATGCACCAGCAGGGACTTGTCCAGCACATGCTTGACGTCGCGCGACAGCAGACGCGCGCAGATCAGGTTGTTGGGGCTCAGGGCGACGATGCCCAGCGGCTTGCCGCCAGCCGCTTCGAGAATCGCCTGGTCACCGGCCTCGAAGGCGTTGAGCGGCGTGACGGCCACATCGATCTCGTTACTGTAGACCCACAGGTGGCCGGCGCGCAGGCGTCGGTCGGCGTTGGCTTTCAGGCGCAGGCTGGGCAGGGACATGGTGGGCTCCGTCGCAAAAAACGCGCATTCTAAACGAGGAGCCCGGCAGCTGCTTGCCGCAGTTGCAAATGCGTGGGCGTACGGCGTTGGCTGACCGTGGCGCCCACGCCGTGGCTCAGGCGGCGAGCGCGGCGATCAGCTTGTCGTTGAAGGCCGGCAGGTCATCCGGGGTGCGGCTGCTGATCAGCTTGCCGTCGACCACCACTTCCTGGTCCACCCAGGTGGCACCGGCGTTCTTCAGGTCGTCGGTCAGCGATGGGTAGCTGGTCAGGGTCTTGCCCTTGAGCAGATCAGCCGTGGCGAGAATCCAGGCGCCGTGGCAGATCACGGCAATCGGCTTGTTGGCCTTGGCAGCATCCTTGACCAGCTCCACGGCCATTTCATCGAGGCGGATGGTGTCCGCGTTGACCACGCCACCGGGCAGCACGATGGCATCGTAGTCGTCGATCCTGGCTGTATCGAAGGTCT
Organism: Pseudomonas sp. URMO17WK12:I2; assembly: GCF_003253735.1. Taxonomy (GTDB): domain Bacteria; phylum Pseudomonadota; class Gammaproteobacteria; order Pseudomonadales; family Pseudomonadaceae; genus Aquipseudomonas. The sequence continues at coordinate 41,937 of NZ_QKYW01000013.1, forward strand.
TGTCGACGGTGAAGGTGTCAGCCGGGGTGGTGTGGTTCCAGCCGGTGACCTTGCCGGATTTGCTGGACAGGATCTCAGCGCTGGCGCCGAGTGCTTCGAGCGCCTGCTTGGGGCCGGTCAGCTCGACCTGCTCGAAACCGTCGGTAACCAGCAGAGCGACACGCTTGCCTGTGAGGGACTTGCTCATCGGAAACACCTCTATGAATAAGCTGAGTGAGCATTATTCGGGGCCTGTGACACAGCGAAGTTCAGGCCAGGCGACGACCTGCAGATTTGTTCTGTAACCGTCGGGCGCAATGTCATCACGCACAGGGTAGACTGCATCCTCCATCACCTTTTGCCTCGTCGCCCCCATGGAAAAAGAACTCTCCGCTGAGCAGATCCAGGCGTTTCTGCAAGGCATCAGCGTGCCGCCGCAACCGCAGATCATGGTGGATCTGCAGTTCGAGCAGTACATGCCCAATCCGGATCTGAAGGCCATCGCGCGGCTGATCAGCCAGGACCCGGGGCTGTCCGGCGCCTTGCTGAAAATCGTCAACTCACCGTATTTCGGCCTGGCCAATCGCATCGGCTCGATCCAGCGGGCGGTCAACCTGCTTGGCAGCCGCTCGGTGATCAACATGGTCAACGCCCTGTCGATCCGCGGCGAGATGAGCGACGAAACCATCGTGACCCTCAACCGTTTCTGGGACACCGCCCAGGACGTGGCCATGACCAGCCTGACCCTGGCCAAGCGCATCGGCTACGAGTCCGTGGATGAGGCCTACACCCTGGGCCTGTTCCACAATTGCGGCATCCCGCTGATGCTCAAGCGCTTTCCCGATTACATGACGGTGCTCGAAGAGTCCTACGCCAACGCCAGCGGCGAGCAGCGCGTCGTCGATACCGAGAACCGCCTGCTCAATACCAACCATGCGGTGGTCGGTTACTACACAGCCAAATCGTGGAACCTGCCTCTTCATCTGTGTGATGCCATCGCCAATCATCACAACGCCCTGGCCATCTTCGCCGAAGACAACGACCGTGATGCACAGCTGAAAAACCTGTTGGCGATCCTCAAGATGGCCGAGCACATCTGCCGCTGTTATCAGGTACTGGGCAACCAGAGTGAAGATCACGAGTGGCAGAGCATCGAGCCGCTAATCCTCGATTATGTCGGCCTCTCGGGTTATGACTTCGAGAGCCTGCGCGAGAGCATTCGCGACCTCGGCGCCGCCTGATCCGCCCCGTTCAAGGTTGACGCCACAACGAGGCAGCCCCTAGGGTGGCTGCCTCGCCAGCCTGCTGAAGTAGCCGCCATGCCTGAATTACCAGAAGTCGAAACCACCCGCCGTGGTATCGCGCCTCACCTCATTGGTCAGCGCGTCAGCCGGGTGATCGTCCGTGAGCGGCGTTTGCGTTGGCCGATTCCCGAGGATCTGGATGTGCGGCTGTCCGGGCAGCGTATCGAAGCGGTCGAGCGGCGCGCCAAATACCTGTTGATCAAGGCCGAGGTCGGCACGCTGATCAGTCACCTGGGCATGTCCGGCAACCTGCGCCTGGTCGAGGCCGGGCTGCCGGCAGCCAAGCACGAGCATGTGGATATCGAGCTGGAGTCGGGGCTGGCGCTGCGCTACACCGACCCGCGGCGCTTCGGCGCCATGCTCTGGAGCGAGTTGCCGCTGGAGCATGAGCTGCTGGTGCGCCTGGGACCCGAGCCGCTGACCGAGCTGTTCGATGGCGAGCGCCTGTATCAGCTGTCGCGCGGCAAGGCGGTGGCGGTCAAGCCGTTCATCATGGACAACGCCGTGGTGGTCGGCGTGGGCAACATCTACGCGACCGAGGCACTGTTCGCCGCCGGTATCGACCCGCGCCGCGCCGCCGGTACGGTGTCGCGGGCGCGCTACGTGCGTCTGGCCCAGGAGATCAAGCGGGTATTGGCCCATGCCATCGAGCGTGGCGGCACTACGTTGCGCGATTTCATCGGCGGCGACGGCCAGCCCGGCTATTTTCAGCAGGAGCTGTTCGCCTATGGCCGTGGCGGCCAGTTCTGCAAGGTCTGTGGCAGTACTCTGCGTGAAGTGAAGTTGGGCCAACGGGCCAGCGTGTATTGTCCGAAATGTCAGCGATAAGCCGTTTCATCCGAAAACGTGACCACTTGTTCAGCGATTGACGGCCATCACGCGACAATCGCCAGCGCGCTGTTATAGTTAGCGGCATCGCCCGTATACCTCTGAAGGATCGCCCCATGAAACTGTTTCGCTCTTGCGCTGCTGTTCTGGCGCTGACTGCTGCCTCGCTGGCGCTGACCGCCAATGCGCAAGAAGTGCAGCAGAACGCCAGCGGTGACCCGCTCTATACCGTCCAGGCCCCGGATGGCTTTGCCATGATCGGCGACCTGCTGATCGCCCGCCCGCTGCTGATCGGCGCCACCGCCATCGGCGCGGCGGCTTTCGTCGTCGCCCTGCCGTTCTCGGCAATGGGTGGCGGCATCGGCGCCACCGGCCGTGCACTGGTGGTCGAGCCTGGCAAGGCGGCTTTCGTCCGTTGCCTGGGTTGCACCGGCGACGGCTACAACCAGCGCCAGTGATCCCTCGTTTCGCCCAATAAAAAGCCCCTCATCGAGGGGCTTTTTATTGCCTGTCGGTTTTAGCGCGTGAGCTGTACCGCGCTGTTTCCGATACCGCGCGGATCGCTGGCCGCTTCGACCTGGCCGCTCACCTTGTTCCAGCGCAGCACCTGCCCGTTGCCGTATTCGCGTTCCACGTTCTTGAGCGCATAGCCTCGCGCCTGCAGCTCGGCGACCTGGGCGGCGCTGAAGGCCTGCGGCTCGTGCTCGATGACATCCGGCAGGTACTGGTGATGGTAGCGCGACACCGCAGGCCAGCTGGCGATGGGCCGACCGTCCAGGTACTGCAGGATCGACAGCAGCACCATGCTCGGGATGCGGCTGCCGCCAGGGGTACCGAAGCTGGTGAATTCGCTCGGGCTGTCGATGAAGGTCGGGCTCATGCTCGACAGCGGGCGTTTGCCGGCGGCGATGGCGTTGGCCTGGCTGCCGGAGAGGCCATAGGCGTTGGCACCTGTCAGGTCGGCGGCGAAATCGTCCATCTCGTCGTTGAGCACCACACCGGTACCCGGCACCGTGAAGGCGGCGCCGAACGGCAGGTTGATCGACAGCGTGGCACTTACCGCGTTGCCATCGGCGTCGAGTACCGTGAAGTGAGTGGTGTGATCGCCCTCCTTCCAGGGCTCGGCCGGACGCAGTTCGCTGCTCGGCGTGGCGCGCTGCGGGTCGATGCTGGCGCTCAGGCTTTTCAGGTAATCCGGATTGAGCAGGCGAGCAGCCGGATTCTCGACGAAGTCCGGATCACCCAACTGGCCACGATCGCGATAGGCCCGGCGCAGGGTTTCCACCACCAGATGGGTGCGCTGCACCGGGTCGGCCTCGCGCCAGGGCAGCTGCTGCAGCATCAACAGGCTCTGGGCCAGGGCCACGCCACCGGCCGAAGGCGGCGGTGCGCTGATCAGCTCGCGGCCTTCGGCCAGCGGTACGCGAATCGGTTGGCGCGTTACGGTGCTGTAGTCAGCCAGATCCTGCAGTGTCCAGATGCCGCCAGCGGCACGCACGCCGGCGACCAGGCGCTCTGCTAAAGGGCCGGCATAGAAGCCGTCACGACCGTGATTGGCCAGCTTCAGCAGGGTATCGGCCAGCTCCGGCTGGCGCAGCAGCGTGCCTTCTTCTGGCACCGCGCCATCAACGAGAAACAGCCGCGCGGTTTCCGCGTCGTCGCGCATCGCGGTCAGGCGCATTGAAGCGCGATCGCGGTAGACACGGTCGACCGGGAAACCTTCACGGGCCAGGCGGATGGCCGGCGCCAGGCTGTCGCGCAGGGGCAGGCGACCGTGCTGCTCGGCCAATTCGACCAGCGCGGCGGGCAGGCCTGGGATGGCAGCAGCGAGTGCGCCATCGCGGGACAACGCCGGCTGCACCTGGCCGTTGCGGCGATAGAGATCGGCGTGGGCGGCGCCCGGCGCACGTTCGCGGGCGTCGAGAAAATCGTAGCGGGCGTCGGCGCTGCGCAGCAGGAAGAAACCGCCGCCACCCAGGCCGGAGCCGTAGGGCTCGACCACGGCCAATGCGGCGCTGATGGCCACGGCAGCGTCGAAGGCATTACCGCCCAGCGCCAGGGTTTCCTTGCCAGCGACCGTGGCAGCCGGGTGAGCGCTGGCGATGGCGCTGCTGCCGGGGCGTTCGACGGCCTGCAGGCCGAGGCTGAGCAGCAGAAGCAGCGCGCCGGACAGGGCGCGCAGGGAATACAAGCCGCGAAGAGGGCGGCGCACTATCACGCCTTGCCGGTCAGCACTTTGTACTTGGCCAGCAACTGCTCCTTGCTCTCGACGTTGTTCTCGTCGAGGGGGATGCAGTCAACCGGGCAGACCTGCTGGCACTGTGGTTCGTCGTAGTGGCCCACGCATTCGGTACACAGGTTGGGATCGATCACGTAGATCTCCTCACCCTGGGAAATCGCCGCGTTCGGGCACTCTGGTTCGCAGACGTCGCAGTTGATGCAATCGTCGGTAATGATCAGGGACATGAAAGGCAAGCTCCTGCCGGGCCATCGGCCGCGACACAGTCGAACGTATGGCCGCGATTGTGCCGCATTGTCGCTGCCAGCGCACGCCCGGGCGCCGTATGGCGCTCAAGCATGCAAACGTTGCCGGGTCAGCGCGCCTTGAAGCGCTCGGTCAGTGCGTCGGCCACGGCCGGGTGCACGAACTTGCTGATATCGCCGCCCAGGTTGGCGATTTCCCGTACCAGGGTCGAGGAAATGAACGAGTACTTTTCCGACGGGGTGAGGAACAGGCTTTCCAGCTCCGGCGCTAGTTGACGGTTCATGTTGGCCAGCTGGAATTCGTACTCGAAATCCGAGACGGCGCGCAGGCCGCGCAGCAGCACGTTGGCGCCCTGTTCCTTGGCGAACGAGGCGAGCAGCGTGGAAAAGCCGATCACTTCGACGTTAGGCAGGTGCTTGGTGACTTCCCGAGCCAGCTCCACGCGTTGCTCGAGGGAGAACAGCGGGTTCTTCTTCGGACTGGCGGCGACCGCGATGACCACGCTGTCGAACAGGCGCGCGGCGCGCTCGACCAGATCGCCATGCCCCTTGGTAATGGGGTCGAAGGTGCCTGGGTATAACACTCGATTCATCGTGACGTCCTGGCAGGCGCGTTAGGGAGTCGGATGGTAGCGCAGCACGCCGGGGTGGGCCAAGTCGACGGTCCGTTCGGGAGTCGGATGTGGGCGTTAATCGCGCCGCCGCTCAACGGATGAACAGCTTGTAGACCAGTTTCTGCAGCGCCTTGCCATAAGGGGGATAAATCAGCCGGGCAGGGTTGAAGCGCTGCTTGATCAGTACCCCCTTGGCCTTGCTGAAGGTGAGAAAACCCTCGTGGCCGTGGTAATGGCCCATGCCCGAGGCGCCAACGCCGCCGAAGGGCATGTCGTCCTGCGCCACGTGCATCAGCGTGTCGTTCAGGCATACGCCACCGGAGTGACTGTGGTGCAGCACATGCTGCTGCTCGCTGCGGTCGTAGCCGAAATAGTAGAGGGCCAGCGGCCGTGGCCGAGCGGCGATATAAGCCAGGGCGTCGCTCAGTCGCTCATAGGGAACGACAGGTAGCAGGGGCCCGAAGATCTCATCCTGCATGACGCGCATGCTGTCATCGACATTCAGCAGCAGGGTCTGCGACATACGCCGCTCAGCACCTGCGGTGGTCAGGGCAATGACTGTCGCGCCCTTGTCACGGGCATCGTCCAGGTAATCACTCAGGCGCTGGTGCTGGCGAGTGTTGATGATGCTGGTGTAGTCCGGATTGCCGTCGACCTGTGGGTAGAGGCGTTGCACCGCCTGGCGATAAGCCTCCACGAACCCCTCCACCCGATCATGGGGGACCAGAACGTAGTCGGGTGCCACGCAGGTTTGCCCGGCATTCAGGGTCTTGCCGAAGGCAATACGCTCGGCTGCATGGTTCAGCGGCACATCGGCCGACACGATCGCGGGGGATTTACCGCCCAATTCCAGCGTCACCGGCGTGAGGTTCTCCGCCGCCGCGCGCATCACGTGGCGGCCGATGCTGGTGGCACCGGTGAACAGCAAATGGTCGAAAGGCAGCTTCGCGAAGGCCATGCCCACCTCGGCTTCGCCCTGTACCACGCTGACCCACTCTGCCGGGAATACCGTTGCCAGCAGCGCCTGGAGACGTTGCGATGTCCGGGGCGTGGCTTCGCTGAGCTTGAGCATCACCCGGTTGCCGGCTGCCAGTGCGCCGACAAGGGGGGCAATGGCCAGAAACAGCGGGTAGTTCCACGGCACGATGATGCCGACCACGCCGAGCGGCTGGTAGATCACCCGGGCCGAAGCCGGCATGAACGGCAGGCCGACATGCCGCCGCGACGGTTTCATCCAGCGGCGCAGGTATTTGCGTGTATAGCGGATGCCCTGCACGGTGGGCAGCATCTCCGCGAGCAGGGTTTCGTCGGCGCTGCGGTTGCCGAAATCCTCGCTGATGCAGCGGATCAGCTCGTCCTGCTCGCTGAGTAGGGCGGCCTTGAGGCTGTCGAGCCAGGCGATGCGCTGCTCGGCCGACGGCATCGGGTTGGCCATGAAGGCCTCGCGCTGGGCATGGAAACACTGTTTCAGTGCTGTGATGGCCTGCTCGTGCGGGCCTGGAGGGGTGAGCATGCCGCTGTCCTTCACGAACTCACTGGGAGCTGCTGTATACCGCGTTCAATCGCGGGTAGCCATGCGGTATTTGTTTTGCCAGGTGAAAGCCGGTGGTTGGTCGTGGAGGTTTGAAGATCCGCTCATGGCGCGCCGGTATCCGCGCGCAGGTGCAGGCGTCAAACAGGCTACGGCGCAGCCGCTTGGCATCACCGAGGATCAGGCGTGCCGCTGACTGGTCCTGCTCAGGTCGCGAGCCCTGCCAGCCACGCCGGGATACGTCTTTCCAGGTAATAGCCGGGCCGGCGTGGCGAGCCGTCGACGAAGCCGACGTGGCCGCCCTGGGCATGCAGCTCGAAGGTGATGCAGGGCGCGAGTTCAGCGGCCTCGGGCAGGCTGTGGGGGTAGACGAACGGGTCGTCGCTGGCCTGGATCATCAGCGTCGGCGTCTGAATGCGACCCAGGTAATACCGGCTCGACGAGCGGCGATAGTAGTCGTCAGCGTTTTCGAAGCCATGCAGCGGTGCGGTGATGCGGCCGTCGAAATCCCAGAATGTCCGCATGCCATCCAGCGGCCCCAGTTTTTCCAGAATGGACAGCCGGTCGGCTTGGCCCTGATGGGCGAACAGGCGCTGCTTGTCCTTCACGTAGGCCACCATGGCGCGCATGAAGTGCGCCTGGTAGACCCGCGAGAAGCCGACGCCGATGCGGTCTGCACACTGATCCAGGCGAAAGGGCACCGACACCGCAGCGGCGCCTTGCAGCCCGCTGTCGGCGCCGGTTTCTCCCAGGTACTTAAGCAGCACGTTGCCACCCAGCGAATAGCCCACCGCATAAAGCGGTGCGAGGGGATGCCTGGCCTGAAGGTGGCGGATGGTTTCGGCGAGGTCTTCGCTGGCGCCGGAGTGGTAGCCGCGCGGTAGCAGGTTGGGCTCACCCGAGCAGCCGCGCCAGTTGAGCGCCACGCTGGCCCAGCCCTGGGCAGCCAGTCGGCGTTGCAGGCCGAGCACGTAATGGGAGCTGGAGGAGCCGGTCAGGCCATGCAGCACCAGCACCAGAGGGGCGTGGGCGTCGTGGGGGCCATGCCAGTCGAGGTCGAGAAAGTCGCCGTCTTCCAGCCACAGGCGCTCGCGCTGGCGCTCGAGCACCGGCGCGCGTCGGCACAGCGAGCCCCACAGGGTCTGCAGGTGAGGGCCGGGCAGCCACCAGGCAGCCGTGAAGAGAGACAGGCCGTTCATCTGTTGGGCCGTCACACTGACTACCAGCCGAACTCGTCAGCCAGCGATTGCGCGGCAGATTGGCTGCCCAGCAAGGGAACCAGCGCGTCGATCAGCCGTTCGCGGTGCCGTGGGTTGACGCTGTAGTCGTCGAGAAAGATATCCTCACCGGCACTGTTCCAGACGGCGTCGAATGTGGCGAGGCAGGCGATCATCTGTTCCAGGTCGTCGAATATTGGTGCAGGTTGCCAGTTGCCGCCACCATGGCGGTCGTGCAGCACCTTGCCGCTACTTATCTCAAAGATGAACGGGTCGCCACCCTGGTCGGCAACTACCAGCCAGTCGTCGTGCCAGTCGGTCAGGCGCTCACCGCTGATGCCATGCCAGCGGTAGCCGGCCTGCATGCGCCATAGGCGGTCCAGAGCCGGGATGAAGAACGAATTGCCGGCGGTGGCCAGGTTGCAATTATCGGGACCGATGTCGCGGTAGAACCTGGCGATATCGGCAGGCAGGGGAATTTCGCCCTGCCAGTCGGAAGCCTCTTGTGCGCGCAGGTCCAGGCCCTGCTCAATCAGCGCGCTGCGCAAGGCCAGGGTGGGCTCAGGCATCGCGGCGCTCCCACAGTGCGTAATGCACCTGCCCGGCCTTCTGCTCACGGTGCAGGCGCCAGTTGCCGGGCATGCCGAGGCTCGATGGCGCTTGCTCGCTTTCGGTGTAGACCCAGGCATCGGCGGCCAGCCAGCCACGCTCTTCCAGCAGCATACAGGCGGGCAGCAGCAGGTCCTGGCTGAACGGTGGGTCGAGGAACACCAGGTCGAACGGCGTGGCCGGCTGGCTCTTCAGGTAGGCGAGGGCATCGCTCTGCAGCACCTGACCGTTGTCACAGCGCAGAGTCGTCAGATGGCCGCGCAGGCTGGCCACGGCCGCCGGGTTGAGGTCCAGGGCAAGGGCGCTGCCGGCGCCGCGCGACAGCGCTTCGAGAAACAGCGCGCCGCTGCCGGCAAAGGGGTCGAGCACCTTGGCGGCTTCGACGTAAGGCGCGAGCCAGTTGAACAGGGTTTCGCGCACGCGGTTGGGCGTTGGCCGCAAACCATGGGCCATCGGGAAGCTGAACTGGCGGCTGCGCCATTGGCCAGCAATGATGCGCAGCTGCCCGTCGCCACCATGGGCGACGGGCGCTTTGCCGGAGGTCGGTCGTCTGGCCATCAGTGCTCCGGTACCGCAGCGGGCTGTTCAGCCGGTTTGTCGGTGGGCGGTGGCAGTTCCTTCTGCTCGACCGTCGGCCCGGCACTGACGATCACCAGGGCCTCGGGATCGAGGTGTTTGGCCATGGCGGCCTTGACCTGCTCGACGCTGAGCGCCTGCACCTGGCCCATGAAGTCTTCCAGGTAGCTCAGCGGCAGGTCATAGAAGCCAATGGCGCCGAGCTGGCCGACGATGGCCGCGTTGCTGGCCGTGGACAGCGGGAAGCTGCCGGCCATTTCGCGTTTGGCGGCGTCCAGCTCCTGCTGGGTGGGGCCATTGGCGATGAAGTCCCGCAGTAGGTCCTTGACCAGTCGCAGGGTGCCTTCGCTGAGCTCGGCGCGGGTCTGCAGGTTGATCATGAACGGGCCGCGCGCCTGCATGCCGGTGAAGCCGGAATACACGCCATAGGTCAGCCCGCGTTTCTCGCGCACTTCGGTCATCAGCCGGGTGCCGAAGCCGCCGCCGCCGAATACCTGGTTGCCGAGGTACAGCGCCGCGTAGTCCGGGTCTTCACGGGTGATGCCGAGCTGGGCGATCAGCAGATGGGTCTGGTTGGACGGAAACTCGATATGGGTCAAACCAGGCTTGGGCGCCTCGGGCTCGACGGTCTTCGCCAGTGCCGGGCCCTTCGGCAGCGCGGCGGAGACCTCGGCGGCCATGGCTTCGGCCTCCTCGCGGGACAGGTCGCCGACCACGGCGATCACCGCGTTGCCAGCGGCGTAGGCCTTGGCATGGAAAGCCTGCAGCTGTTCGCGGCTGATGCCGGGAACCGACTGCGCGGTACCTTCGCTGGGGTGGCCGTAGGGGTGCTTGCCATACAGGCGCTCGAACAGCTCGAGGCTGGCCAGCTTGCCCGGGTTCTGCTTCTGGAATTCGAAGCCGGCAAGGATCTGGTTCTTGATGCGCGCCAGGGAATCTGCCGGAAAGGTCGGTTGGCCGATTACCTGCTCGAACAGCTTCAGGGCCGGTTCGCGCTGTTCGGCGGCGCTGAGGCTGCGCAGGCTGGTGATCGCCATGTCACGGTAGGCGCCATTGCCGAACTCGGCACCCAGGCTCTCGAAGCCGGCGGCGATGGCGCCGACGTCCTTGCCGGGCACGCCTTCGTTGAGCATCGCATTGGTCAGCATCGCCAAGCCCGCTACGCCGTCGTCCTGGCTGCTGCCGGCGGCATAGGTCAGGCGCAGGTCGAACATCGGCAGCTCGCGGGCTTCGACGAACAGCACCTTGGCGCCCTCGGCGGTCTGCCAGCTCTGGATGTCCAGTTTGCGGCGGGCCGGTTCCTTGCCGTCCAACTCGGCCAGCGACTGCAACTGGCTGTCGTCGGCTTGTGTGGCCTGCTCAGCGGGCGCGGCGGCATCCGGCGCGCGTTTGACGGTAAAGGCCAGAGCCGCCAGCAGGGCGATCAGGAACAAGCCCAGCAGGGCATAGCGCGGGCCGTTGCGCTTACTCATCGCGCTTCTCCTCAGGCAGAACATGGGCGACGCTGAGGCGATCGCGGGTGAAATAGGTCTTGGCGGCGTTCTGGATGTCGGCCGGGGTCACAGCCTCCAGTTCGGCGAGTTCCTGGTCGATCAGCTTCCAGGACAGGCCGACGGTTTCCAGCTGGCCGATAGCCGTCGCCTGGCTGCTGATCGAGTCGCGGTCATAGACCAGCTCGGCGATCAGTTGGGCGCGTACGCGGGCCAGCTCTTCGGCCGAGGGTGCGGTGCTCTGCAGGTCCTGCAGTTCGCGCCAGATACCCGCTTCGGTCTGCTCCAGGGTCTTGCCGGTCTGCACGTTGGGCGTGGCCGAGATCGTGAACAGGCTGTCGCCGCGGGTGTAGCCGTTGTACCAGGCGCCGGCACCGGAGACCAATTCCTCGCCGCGCTCCAGGCGGGTGGCCAGGCGTGCGCTGTAGCCGCCATCGAGCAGGGCGGCGATCAGGCGCAGGGCATGCACGTCACGCGGGTTCTTGGCGGTGGCCAGGCCCGGTACGTTGAAGCCCATCATCAGGCTCGGCAGCTGGGTCTTCAGGTGCAGGGTGATCTGCCGCTCGCCGGGCTCTGCCAGCTCCAGCGGAATTTTCGCAGCCGGCACGTCGCGTTTGGAGATCGCGCCGAAGTAGCGTTGGGCCAGGGCTTTCACGCCATCGGCGGTGACGTCGCCGACCACTACCAGGGTGGCGTTGTTGGGCACGTACCAGGTTTCGTACCAGTGACGCAGTTCCTGCACGCTCATGCGGTCCAGGTCGGCCATCCAGCCGATGGTCGGAATGCTGTAGCCACTGGCAGGGTAGGCCATGGCCTTGAAGCGCTCGTAGGCCAGGCCCGAGGGCTTGTCATCGGTGCGCAGGCGGCGCTCTTCCTTGATCACCTCGATCTCGCGCGCGAACTCTTCCGGTGGCAGGCGCAGGCTGGCCAGGCGGTCGGCTTCCAGCTCGAAGGCCACGCCCAGGCGGTCGGCGGCCAGCACCTGGTAATAGGCGGTGTAGTCGTCGCTGGTGAAGGCGTTCTCTTCGGCGCCGAGGTCGCGCAGCACCCGCGAGGCTTCGCCGGGGCCGAGCTTGCGGCTGCCCTTGAACATCATGTGTTCCAGGGCGTGGGACAGGCCGGTCTGGCCGGCGGTCTCGTAGCTGGAGCCGACCTTGTACCAGATCTGCGAGACCACCACGGGGGCGCGGTGGTCTTCGCGGACGATGACCTTGAGGCCGTTATCCAGGGTGAATTCGTGGGTGGGTTGCGGTGCCGCGGCCTGCGCCCCGAAGGGCAGGGCACAGACGGCCAGTAGCAGGCCGGCGAGATGGCGGGCAAGTGAACTGGACAAACCTCTCTCCTCGTTGAACCACGCCGGGCGTGGGATTGCGGTCGGGTATGAGCGCGGTGCAGCGTCGCCGAGCAGGCCGTCAGTGCGGTCGCGTGGCTTAGCCGTGGCGGCTGCGGAGGTGCTAGGATACGCATCCGTTTTAACGGCGACCACGTCTATGCGGTGGCAGTCTGCGATTAGCCATCTGCAAGCCCCTCAGCCCATCCGTGCAGGGGCGCCATGGCGTTCGCCCCAGTGAGATAGCCGTCCTCCATGTTTGGTTCAAAAGACGACAACAAGACCGCGGCCCCCGAGCAGGGTGCCGAGAAAGCCGAAAAGCGTGGCCTGTTCGGCTGGCTTCGCAAGAAACCGAGCGAGCCCACGCCAGCCGCCTCCGAGTCGCAGGCCGAGGTGCCAGAGGCACTGCCGCAAGCATCGCCCGAGCCAGCGCCCCATGAGCCGTTAGCCGAGGCCCCCGCGGCCGTGGAGAGTGCCCCGATCGAACGCGACCCGATCGAACGCGATCCGATCGAAACACCTGTTTTCAGCGAGCCGGCCGTAGCTGCTGAGCGCGTGCTCGATGATGCCTCCCGCCATGGCCCCGAAGCGCTGCCCCAGCCGGTTGCCGAGCAGCCTGCGGCGCAGTCCGAGCATTCGCCTGCACTGGCCACCGGCAGCGATGTGTTGCATGCCGTGCCCGCCACGCCAGCCGCGGTGCTTACTGCGCCTGCCGAAGCGGTCGCTGAGCCGGTCGTCGAGCAGAACAAACCGTCGGACAACAAGGGTGGTTGGTTCGCCCGCCTGCGCCAGGGGCTGTCCAAGACCAGCGCCAGCATCGGCGAAGGCATGGCCAGCCTGTTCCTTGGCAGGAAGGCCATCGATGACGACCTGCTCGACGAGATCGAGACCCGCCTGCTCACCGCCGACGTCGGCGTCGAGGCCACCACGGCGATCATCGGCAGCCTGACCCAGAAGGTCGCGCGCAAGCAGCTGACCGACAGCGACGCGCTGTTCAAGGCGCTGCAGGAAGAGCTGGCCGCCATGCTGCGCCCGGTCGAGCAGCCGCTGCAGATCGACAGCGCCAAGCGCCCCTACGTGATCCTGGTGGTCGGCGTGAATGGCGCCGGCAAGACCACCACCATTGGCAAGCTGGCCAAGAAGCTGCAGGGCGAGGGCAAGAAGGTAATGCTCGCCGCCGGTGACACCTTCCGCGCCGCTGCCGTCGAGCAGCTGCAGGTATGGGGCGAGCGCAACAAGATCGCGGTGATCGCCCAGCACACCGGCGCCGATTCTGCCTCGGTGATCTTCGATGCCGTGCAGGCCGCCAAGGCCCGTGGCATTGACGTGCTGATCGCCGATACCGCTGGCCGTCTGCATACCAAGGACAACCTGATGGAGGAACTGAAGAAGGTCCGTCGGGTGATCGGCAAGCTTGATGACAGCGCCCCCCATGAAGTGCTGCTGGTGCTGGATGCCGGCACCGGCCAGAACGCCATCAACCAGGCCAAACAATTCAACCAGACGGTGAACTTGACCGGCCTGGCCCTGACCAAGCTGGATGGTACGGCCAAGGGTGGGGTGATCTTCGCCCTGGCCAAGCAGTTCGGCCTGCCGATTCGCTATATCGGTGTTGGCGAAGGTATCGACGATCTGCGCACCTTCGAGGCCGAACCCTTCGTTCAGGCGCTTTTCCAGCAGCGGGAGCAGTGATGATCCGATTCGAGCAGGTCGGCAAGCGTTACCCCAACGGACATGTCGGGTTGCATGAGTTGAGTTTCCGCGTGCGCCGCGGCGAGTTCCTGTTCGTCACCGGGCACTCCGGCGCCGGCAAGAGCACGCTGCTGCGCCTGCTGCTGGCCATGGAACGTCCGACCTCCGGCAAGCTGCTGCTGGCCGGGCAGGACCTGGGGCAGATCAGCAATGCGCAGATTCCCTTCTTGCGCCGGCAGATCGGCGTGGTGTTCCAGAACCACCAGTTGCTGTTCGACCGCAGCGTGTTCGACAACGTGGCCCTGCCGCTGCAGATCCTCGGCCTGTCCAAGAGCGATATCGGCCGTCGTGTCGGCTCGGCGCTGGAGCGGGTTTCGCTGAGCGACAAGGCCGAGCTGTACCCCGGCGATCTGTCGACCGGGCAGCAACAGCGCGTCGGCATCGCCCGCGCCATCGTCCATCGTCCGGCCCTGCTGCTGGCCGACGAACCCACCGGTAACCTCGACCCGCGTCTGGCGGCGGAAATCATGGGCGTATTCGAAGACATCAACCGCCTCGGAACCAGCGTGCTGATCGCCAGTCACGACCTGGCACTGATCGCGCGCATGCGTCACCGCATGCTCACCCTGCAACGCGGCCGCCTGATCGGCGATGGGGAGGCCACGGAATGAGCGCCTCCCGCATGCCGCCACCGCAGCCGTCGCAACGCGTAGGCGCGGCGCCCAAGAATGCCGAACCGCAAGGCCCGGACAACGAACCGGATTTCCGTACCCTGGCCCGCGCCTGGGTCGAAAGCCACCGCGCCAGTCTGGTCGACAGCTTGCGCCGCCTTGGAAAGCACCCGATCGGCAGCTTCTTTACCTGCCTGGTAATGGCCGTGGCCCTGAGCTTGCCCATGGGTCTTTCGCTGCTGCTCGGCAACGTCGAGCGCCTGGGCGGCACCTGGGAGCGTGCTGCGCAGATCTCGGTGTTCCTCAAGATCGACGCCAGCGATAGTCAGGGCCAGGCCCTGCGCGAAGAAATCGCCGGCATGAACGACGTGGCCGAAGCCGAGTGGATCAGTCGCGAAAAGGCCCTGGAAGAGTTTCAGCAGCAGTCCGGGTTGGGCGAAGCCCTCAAGGAACTGCCGAGCAATCCGTTGCCCGGCGCTGTGCTGGTAACGCCCAAGGAAGTCGACAAGGCCACTCTTGAGGCGTTGCGTTTGCGTTTGGCAGAGCTGCCCAGCGTGGAGCAGGCACAGCTGGACTTGGTCTGGGTCGAGCGTTTGAGCGCAATCCTCAAGTTGGGCGACCGTTTCGTTTTTGGCCTCACGGTGTTGCTGATCATGGCGCTGCTGCTGGTGATCGGTAACACCATTCGCCTGCATATCGAGAACCGCCGCACCGAGATCGAAGTGATCAAGCTGGTTGGCGGCACCGATAGCTACGTGCGCCGGCCGTTCCTTTATATGGGTGCGCTGTATGGCCTGGGCGCCGGTGTGCTGTCGTGGCTGGTGCTGGCCTTTGGGCTGAACTGGTTGAACGATGCCGTGGTGCGCCTGTCCGGATTGTATGGCAGTGATTTCGCCCTGGCCGGCGTGCCGCCGGGTGACGGCTTCTCCCTATTGCTGGGAGCGGTGCTGTTGGGGTATATCGGTGCGTGGCTGGCGGTGGCGAGGCATCTTCGTGAATTGGCCCCCCGCTGAAGCGCTAGTTTGACGCTTCGCTAACACATTGATTTGGTTGATATTGACTATTGATCGGGGAACCAGGATGGTGGCTTCCGGTCATATTGCGCAGTGCTACACTGCGTATGTTTCGTGAATCGGAGGATTCGAATGTCCACTTCCTTGCAACCTGTTCATGCTCTGGTTCCAGGCGCCAACCTGGAAGCTTACGTGCATGCCGTTAACAGCATTCCGCTGCTGACGCCCGAGCAGGAGCGCGAGCTGGCCGGTAATCTCTTCTACAAGCAGGATCTTGAAGCAGCACGCCAGATGGTATTGGCTCACTTGCGCTTCGTGGTGCATATCGCGCGCAGTTACTCCGGCTACGGCCTGGCCCAGGCCGACCTGATTCAGGAAGGCAACGTCGGCCTGATGAAGGCGGTCAAGCGCTTCAACCCGGAAATGGGTGTGCGCCTGGTGTCGTTCGCCGTGCACTGGATCCGTGCCGAAATCCACGAGTTCATTCTCAAGAACTGGCGGATCGTCAAAGTCGCGACCACCAAGGCTCAGCGCAAACTGTTCTTCAATCTGCGCAGCCAGAAGAAGCGTCTGGCCTGGCTGAGCAATGACGAAGTCAACGCCGTGGCCGAAAGCCTGGGCGTCGAAGCCCGTGAAGTGCGCGAGATGGAAAGTCGTCTGACCGGCCACGACATGGCCTTCGATCCTGCAGCCGATGCGGATGACGACAGCGCGTTCCAGTCGCCGGCTCAGTATCTGGAAGACCACCGTTACGACCCCGCCCGGCAGATGGAAGACGAGGACTGGAGCGACACTTCCAGCGCCAACCTGCACGAGGCGCTGGAAGCGCTCGACGAGCGTAGTCGCGATATCCTGCAGCAACGCTGGTTGGCCGAAGAAAAGGCCACGCTGCATGAGCTGGCGGCCAAGTACAACGTCTCGGCCGAGCGTATCCGTCAGCTGGAAAAGAACGCGATGAACAAGCTCAAGGGCGCCATCGCCGCCTGACCCGGCCTGCAACACCCGAAGCGCCCCGACTCTGTTCGGGGCGTTTCTGTTTGGGCGGCTCAGGTCTATTGGGTTTTACCCATTGTGGGAGCGGGCCATGCCCGCGAATTCCACAGTTTTTAGTGGAAAACTGGTTCGCGGGCGTGGCCCGCTCCCACAGGAAATGACTGGTTTTTCTTCAGACTTGCGTCTGTTACTTCGCCCAAAAAGCCGGCCGCGGCGCCTGCAACTGATCGAGATAGTGGCTACCACCCAGCTGGCGCATCTGTCGGCGAATCCAGTTGGCGCGCTGGTTGACATAACCGCTGGGGCGACCGGCATCGTACTGGCGCGGATTGGGTAAGACGGCGGCCAGCAAGCTGGCCTGACGCGCCGACAGGTAGGAGGCACCAGTATTGAAATGGTGCCGAGCCGCAGCCTCGGCACCAAACACGCCATCGGCCCATTCGGCGCTGTTGAGGTAAACCTCGAGGATGCGCTGCTTGGGCCACAGCAGTTCGATCAGGCCGGTGAACCACACTTCGATACCCTTGCGCAGCCAGCTGCGGCCAGACCAGAGGAACAGGTTCTTGGCCACCTGCTGGCTGAGGGTGCTGGCGCCACGCACCGAGCCGCCTTGCTGGTTGTGCGACAGCGCCGCCTTGATCGCCTCGACGTCGAAGCCCCAATGCTGGGAGAACTTCTGGTCTTCGCTGGCAATGACCGCAATCTTCAGGTCATCCGGCAGTTGGTCCCAGGAGCGCCAGGTACGCTGCAGGTCGATCGGCTTGCCGTCGATCCATGATTCGATCTTGCGCTCGACCATCAGCGCCGTGCCCGGTGGTGGAACCCAGCGCAAGGCGAGCACCAGCAGAAAGGAGCCAGCAATGAACCAGAGCAGCAGCTTCAGCAGGAGGCGGCGAAGGGATCGGAGCATGCGCAGGGAGCCAGGCTTGTTTGGCCGGTTAGTATACGGCGGCTGATGGTGTTGCGGACAACGCTGCGGCAATCCGGGGGGGGGGGGGGGCGCGGCCGAGCGGGTGTGGGCGTAAACTGCACGCTCCTTTTCGGATCGGTGAGAGCGCTATGGTTCGCCTGTGGTTATTGCTGTCGGCCTTCGCCGGCTTTTCCGGGGTCGCGATGGGGGCGTTCGCCGCCCATGGTTTGAAGAGCCGGCTGAGCGCCGACTACCTGGCGGTGTTCCAGACCGGTACTCACTACCAGCTGATCCACGCGCTGGCCCTGCTGGGCGTGGCCATCCTGGCGCTGATCGCACCGGGGCGACTGGTGAATCTGGCGGGCGGCTTCTTCGCGGTCGGCATCGTGCTGTTCTCGGGCAGCCTTTATGCGTTGACCCTCAGCGGCATCGCCAAGCTGGGCATCATCACGCCTTTTGGCGGCCTGGCCTTTCTGGCCGGTTGGGCCTGCCTGGGTGTGACGGCCTGGCGCATGGCATGAGCCGCCGCGAGACCAATGGCGGGCCAGTGCCTTGGTCATCGCCGGGGATCGGGCTAGAATGCCGGCCCTTTCTCCTGTTGTGACGGGTCGCCATGCATATCCAGTTGAACGGTGAAACCCTCGAACTGCCCGAAGGTGCCAGCGTCGCCGACCTGATCGAGCGCCTGGAGCTGAGCGGGCGCCGCGTGGCGGTCGAGCGCAACCTCGATATCGTGCCGCGCAGCCAGTACGCCAGCACGGCGCTGGCCGACGGCGACCGCCTCGAAGTGGTCCATGCCATCGGTGGCGGTTGAGCCCAACGCCGCGCCCTTCCAACTTACTGCAGAGGAATCTCCATGAGCCACGCTGTCAGCGACAAGCCGTTTACCCTGGCCGGCCGCACCTACCAGTCGCGCCTGCTGGTCGGCACCGGTAAATACAAGGATCTCGACGAGACCCGCGATGCCATCGAGGCCTCGGGCGCGGAGATCGTCACCGTGGCAGTGCGCCGTACCAATATCGGCCAGAACCCGGGCGAGCCGAACCTGCTCGACGTGATCTCGCCGGATCGCTACACCATCCTGCCGAATACCGCCGGCTGCTACGACGCCGTCGAGGCCGTGCGCACCTGCCGCCTGGCCCGCGAGCTGCTCGACGGCCACAAGCTGGTCAAGCTGGAGGTGCTGGCCGACCAGAAGACCCTGTTCCCCAACGTGATCGAAACCCTCAAGGCCGCCGAAGTACTGGTCAAGGAAGGTTTCGATGTGATGGTTTACACCAGCGACGACCCGATCATCGCCCGCCAACTCGCCGACATGGGCTGCATCGCGGTGATGCCGCTGGCCGGCCTGATCGGCACCGGGCTGGGCATCTGCAACCCCTACAACCTGCGCATCATCCTCGAAGAGGCCAAGGTGCCCGTGTTGGTGGATGCCGGTGTGGGAACCGCTTCCGACGCTACCATCGCCATGGAGCTGGGCTGCGAAGCGGTGCTGATGAACAGCGCCATCGCCCATGCCCAGCATCCGGTGCTGATGGCGCAGGCCATGAAATACGCCATCGAGGCCGGTCGCCTGGCCTACTTGGCCGGGCGCATGCCGAAAAAGCTCTATGCCAGCGCCTCGTCCCCCTTGGAGGGGCTGATCCGCTGAAGCGCCTTTGCATAGGCGCCTGACGGGGACATGGGTCCCCGTTTCTCATTCCACTTAGTGTCCCGAGTACCCCATGAGCGATATCGAGCAAACTCCAGCCGAAGAAAACCCACGGCACATGCGCGCCATCAAGAGCTTCGTGATGCGCGCCGGGCGCATGACCGAAGGCCAGCAGCGCGGCTTCGATCAGGGCCTGCCGAAGTTCGGCCTGGAGTTGAGCGATGGCATGCAGGATTTCGACGCGGTGTTCGGACGCCAGGCGCCGCGCACCTTCGAAATCGGCTTCGGCATGGGCCACTCCACGTTGGAAATGGCCGCGGCAGCGCCTGAGCAGGACTTCATCGGTGTGGAGGTGCACCGGCCGGGCGTGGGCGCCTTGCTCAATGGGGTGATGACGCAGAACCTGACCAACCTGCGCGTTTACAGCTGCGATGCCCTGGAAGTACTGCGCCAGTGCGTGCCCGATGCCGGCCTCGACCGCGTGCTGCTGTTTTTCCCGGACCCTTGGCACAAGGCGCGTCACAACAAGCGCCGCATCGTGCAGCCGGCATTCGCCGAGCTGGTAAGGCAGAAGCTCAAGATCGGCGGCGTGCTGCACATGGCCACCGACTGGGAGCCCTATGCCGAATACATGCTGGAAGTGATGAACGTGGCGCCCGGCTATCGCAACCTCGCCGCCGATGGGCGCTGCGTCGAACGGCCTGCCGAGCGCCCGGTGACCAAGTTCGAGCGCCGCGGCGAGCGCCTCGGGCACGGCGTCTGGGACCTCAAGTTCGAGCGCGTCGACTGAGCCGATGACTCGCCTGTCGAGACGCCAGGCTCGCCGCGTCGGCCATGCGCGCAATCGCCCGCAGTGGCAGGTGCCTCAGCCCAGCGCTCGCGCCGTCTGGGCGATGCGCCTGCTGTTGCCGGTGACTGCGCTGGTCATGGCGACCTGTGCCGCATTGCTGCTGTTCACGGTGGCGCAGGCGCTGCATAGCGGCGTGGCCATATCGCCTTCCAGGATCGGCCCGGCGACCTTTTACCCGCTTGCCACCCACCCGCTGGGCTACGGCCTGACGCTGCTGCTGCACAGCGGGATCGCCTTTGCCATGGCCGGTTTGGGCTGGTTCTGCTGGCGCGTATCGCGGCTGCGCTGATCAGGCCGTGGCACCACGCAGCTGCTGCAGCAGGCGCGGGCCGAACACATTGATCAGCAAGCCGAGCATGACAATGGCTGCGCCGATCCATTGCACGCTGCTCAACGCCTCGCCGAGAAACAGCCACGCCGAGCTGAGACCGACTATCGGCACCAGCAGCGAGAACGGCGCCACCTGGCTGGCTGGGTAGCGGGACAACAGACGGCTCCACAGGCCGTAGCCTAGCAGGGTGGCGATAAAGGCCAGGTAGGCAATGACCAGCACCGAGCTGAGCGAAATATTGCGCAGCGCCGTCTCGATCTGCGCCGGGCCCTCCAGTATCAGCGACAGGGCCAGGAACGGCAGCGGCGGAATCAGGCTGCCCCAGACCACCAGGCTGACCAGGTTGACCTTGCCGATGCGCTTGGTGACCACGTTGCCCAGCCCCCACATCGCCGCCGCGCACAGGGTCAGTACGAAGCCGGCCAGGGTAAAGGCGCGCCCGCTTTCGCTGCCGATCAGCAGCAGGCCCGCCGCTGCCACCACCAAGCCGATCAGGCTGCTGCGCCGCACCGTCTCGCCGATGAACAGCGCGGCGAATCCCAGGGTGAAGAACGCTTGCGCCTGCAGCACCAGCGACGCCAGGCCCGCCGGCATGCCGGCGTACATCGCCGAGAACAGAAAGGCGAACTGCCCCAGGGAGATGGTCAGGCCGTAAGCCAGCAGCCAGCGCAGCGGCATGTCCGGGCGACGGATGAACAGAATGGCGGGAAAGGCGGCGAGCGTGAAGCGCAGGGCGCCGAGCAGCATGGGCGGCACGCCATCGAGGCCGACCTTGATGATCACGAAGTTGACGCCCCAGGCGATGATCACCACGACGGCCAGCAGAATATCCTTGGGTGTCATGGGCGCGGCCTCGTGCGGTGGTATGCGGAGGCGCAGGCTAGCGCGTATGCGCCGAGGTGAAACGCCACAGTTGGCAGCGTTTTTTCCCGTACAGAACCGCGCAGATAAAAACGCCCCGAACAGGTCGGGGCGTTTTCGTCAGTGCTGCAACGGTCAGACGGTCAGCGTCCAGTCGTAGTCGACGATCAGCGGCGCGTGCTGCGAGAAGCGCGGCTGGCGCGGCAGGCGGGCGCTGCGCACACTGCGGCGCATGCCCGGGGTGAGCAACTGGTAGTCGAAACGATAGCCCAGGTTGAGCATCTCCGCCTGTTCGTTGTCCGGCCACCAGCTGAACTGGTCGGCCTCGCGGTTGACCTCACGAACGGCATCCACATAGCCCATGGTGCCGGTCACCTCGTCCATCCAGGCACGCTCGGGCGCCATGAAGCCGGGCGATTGCTGGCAGTCGCGCCAGTTCTTCACGTCCAGTTTCTGATGGGCGACGTACAACGAGCCGCAATAGATGTAGTCGCGGCGTTTGCGGCGTTGCTTGTCCAGGTACTTGGAGAAATCGTCCATGAACTTGAATTTCTGATTCAGGTTCTCGTCACTGCCCATGCCCGATGGCAATAGCAGCGAGGCGATACTCACTTTGTCGAAATCAGCCTGCAGGTAGCGCCCGTAGCGATCGGCCGTTTCAAAACCGAGCCCGCTGATTACCGCCTTGGGTTGCAACCGCGAATACAGTGCCACGCCACCCTGGCTTGGTACTTCTGCATCGCAGGCATAGAGGAAATAGCCATCCAGTTGGAGGGCTTGGTCGTCCAGTTCAAAGGCGGAGGCACGGGTATCCTGCAGGCAGATCACGTCGGCATTCTGTGCTTGCAGCCAACTGAGCAAACCGCGCTCGACTGCAGCATGAATACCATTCACGTTCACACTGATGATCCGCATAAATGGCCCCCAAAAACACGTGCGTGTATGATACCTGAGCTAGACGTCGTTTAGTAATTCAAAGCCACATCCTGTGCTGCCTCAAGGTCTTTCATGCAAACGTATCAGCGCGATTTCATTCGTTTTGCCATCGAGCGAGGCGTCCTGCGCTTCGGCCAGTTCACCCTCAAGTCCGGTCGCGTCAGCCCGTACTTCTTCAATGCAGGGCTGTTCGACAGCGGCCTGGCGCTGGCCAAGCTGGGTCGTTTCTATGCCGCGGCAGTGGTGAACAGCGGCATTTCCTTCGATGTGCTGTTCGGCCCGGCCTACAAGGGCATTCCGCTGGCGGCCAGCACCGGCGTGGCGCTGGCCGAGCACCACGACGTCGATACGCCCTGGTGCTTCAACCGCAAGGAAGCCAAGGATCACGGCGAGGGCGGCACTCTGGTCGGCGCGCCGCTCAATGGCCGCGTGCTGATCATCGATGACGTGATCACCGCCGGCACGGCGATCCGTGAGGTGATGCAGATCATCCAGGCGCAGGGTGCCCAGGCCGCCGGCGTGCTGATCGCCCTGGACCGCCAGGAGCGCGGCCGCGGCGAGCTGTCGGCGATCCAGGAGGTCGAGCGTGACTTCAATATTCCGGTAGTCAGCATTGTTTCCCTGCAGCAGGTGCTGGAATATCTGGCCGATGATGCTGAACTGAAACAACACCTGCCTGCCGTGGAAGCCTACCGGGCTGAATTCGGCATCTGAACCCTCCGGCTCGCCAAGAGAACGTGCCCATGTCCACATCGCCCCTGATGCGTCGCACCCTCTGGCTTGGCCTGCTGCTGCCGTTGTGGGCGAATGCGGCGGAGATGTATCGCTACACCAACGCCCAGGGCATCACGGTGATCGATCGCCAGGGCGTGCCCAGCGAGTTCATCGTCAAGGGCTACGAGGTGCTCAACGAGCATGGCCGTGTGGTGCGTGTGGTGCCACCGGCGCCAACCGCCGAAGAGATGCAGAAGATCCTTGCCGATCGCGAGCGAGCGAAATCCGATGCCCAACTGCTGCGCCTGTACAGCAGCCTCGAGGATGTCGATCGTGCCCAGGCGCGCAAGCTCGCCGAACTCGACGGTCTGATCGGCGTGGCCAAGGGCAACCTGCAGTCGGTACGCCAGCAGCAGGCCAACCTCCAGAAGCAGGCTGCGGATCATGAGCGGGCAGGGCGCGAAGTGCCCAAGCCGCTGCTCGACCAGATCAGCAGTCAGCGCGATGAGCAGGTTCGCGTGAAAAAGGACATCGAGCGCTATCAGGCGGCGCGTGCGCAGGCGCAGAAAACCTTTGCAGCGGATCGTTTACGGGTCGGCGAACTGCTCGGGCAGGGCCACTAGCCCGCTGCAGACTGCCGCGCAGCCAGGCGCGACGCCAACTCAGCGGCGCGGTACGGCGCGAGTGCGACCGCTGCTGTCGATGGCGACGAACACGAATACCGCTTCGGTCACCTTGCGCCACTCGCTGGACAGCGGATCGTCACTCCACACTTCCACCAGCATCTGTATCGAGCTGCGGCCGACTTCGAGCGCCTGGGTATAGAAGGACAGCTGCGCGCCGACCGGCACAGGTACCAGGAAGGCCATGCGATCGATCGCCACGGTGGCCACGCGGCCAGCCGCCACCTTGGTGGCCATGGCGGTACCCGCCAGGTCCATCTGCGAAACCAGCCAGCCGCCATAAATGTCGCCGAAGCCATTGGTTTCGCGCGGCAGGGCGGTGATCTGCAGGGCCAGGTCGCCTTGCGGTATCGGGTCTTCCTGTTCGAGGTCTTTCATTTGTTCACGGCTCGCGGCGCAGTGGTGGGCCCTGCAGCGCAGGGGCCGGGAAAGTATACCGGCTGGGTGGTCGCACCGCGACCTTAGCGCGTTGCAGACGCATGCGCGGGCCAAATCACGCATCCGCCATGCCCGTCCGCGCCGTCATCCAACTGTCATATTGTTTACATAGAGTGGTCATATGGGCTGACGATACTGGGCCCCGTCCCAACCAACACGACCCAATCGTGACAAGGCGGCAGATCGGGCGCTACGACCACGGCAGCCAGCCTTTCAATGATTACCACTCTGCTAGGAGCAAGGCATGAAACTGAAGCGTTTGATGGCAGCCATGACTTTCGTCGCCGCTGGCGTCGCCACTGCCAACGCGGTTGCCGCTGTCGATCCGGCTCTGCCGACCTATGAGAAGACCTCGGGTGTATCGGGCAACCTGTCCAGCGTCGGCTCCGACTCTCTGGCCAACCTGATGACGCTGTGGGCTGAGAGCTACAAGCAGTCCTACCCGAACGTGAACATTCAGATCCAGGCGGCCGGCTCCTCCACCGCGCCACCTGCGCTGACCGAGGGCACCGCCAACCTTGGCCCGATGTCGCGCCCGATGAAAGACAGCGAAATTCAGGCCTTCGAGCAGAAGTTCGGTTACAAGCCGACTGCCGTGCCGGTCGCCATCGATGCCCTGGCGGTATTCGTACACAAGGACAACCCGATCAAGCAGCTGACCATGCAGCAGGTCGACGCGATCTTCTCCAGCACCCGTCTGTGCGGTGAAGCCAAGGATGTGAAAACCTGGGGCGAGCTGGGCCTGAGCGGTGAGTGGGCGGCCAAGCCGATCCAGCTGTTCGGCCGTAACTCGGTATCCGGCACTTACGGCTACTTCAAGGAAGAAGCCCTGTGCAAAGGCGACTTCAAGTCCAACGTCAACGAGCAGCCGGGTTCGGCTTCCGTGGTGCAGTCGATCTCCAGCACCGTCAACGCCATCGGTTACTCGGGCATCGGCTACCGTACCGCCAGCGTGCGCGCCGTTCCCCTGGTCAACAAGAAGGGTGAGGTCGAAGAGGCCAACGAAACCAACGCACTGTCGGGCAAGTACCCGCTGGCTCGCTTCTTCTACATCTACGTGAACAAGGCGCCCAACAAGCCGCTGAGCCCGCTGGATGCCGAGTTCCTCAAGCTGATCCTGTCCAAGCAGGGCCAGGACGTCGTGGTCAAGGACGGTTACATCCCGCTGCCGCTCAAGGTCGTCGAGAAGACCCGCAAGGAACTGGGTCTGTAATCAGGTCCTAACCGGCAATCCCGCAGCCCACCTCTCCCTCGAGAGGTGGGCTTCGCTGCGTCACCATGCTGTAACTTTTCTGTCACATTGGCCGGCTAGATTGTCCGGGCTCGTGAAACAGGCGAAAAATACGGCGCGCTCATGGCCGCGCAGAGACGCTCTCCATTATGAATGACTTGGCAAGTGAACCCATGACCGCCTCTCCCAATTCCCTCGGGCTGGACTTCAACACGCCGGCTCTGCAACGCAAGCGGCGCATACGCGCCTTCAAGGACCGCCTGGCCCGCTGGTGCGTATCCATCGGCGGCCTGGCTGTACTGGGCGCCATCACCCTGATCTTTTTCTATCTCGCCTATGTCGTGCTGCCAATGTTCCAGGGCGCCGATCTCGACAAGCGTGACGCCGTACAGCCAGCCTGGCTGGCCGATGCCGGCAAGCCGCTGCTGATGACGCTCGAGGAGCAGAACCAGGTCGGCATGCGCCTGGCCAGCGATGGCAAGATCCAGTTCTTCGATGCCCAGAGCATGGCGGCCCTGACCACTATCGACCTGCCCCTGCCGGCCGGCAGCGAAGTGGTTTCCGTCGGTGAGGATCAGCCGGGCAGCCATCGTGTCGCCCTCGGCCTGTCCAATGGCCAGGCGCTGGTGTTCGAACATGCCTATCGCATCACCTACCCGAATGACGTGAAGACCATCACGCCATCCATCGTCTATCCATTCGGTGAGGCGCCGCTGACCATCGATCCGCAAGGCCGCCCGCTGGAGCACATGGGGATCAGCGTGAACAGCGGCACGCTGCTGATCGCCGGTTCCGTGGGCAGCGAGCTGCAGGTGCTGAGCCTGAGTCGCGAAGAAAACATGATGACCGGCGAGGTCGAGGTCAGCGAGGAGCGCGTGGCGTTGCCGCAGATCGCCGAGCCGATCAAGGAACTGATCATCGAGCCCCGTCAGCACTGGCTGTTCGTGATCAACGGTCGTGCGACCGCCGACGTATTCGACCTGCGCGCCAAGGCCCTCAATGGCCGCTACAAGCTGCTCAACGACGGCGTTCGTGAAGTGACCCACGCCACCTCATTGCTGGGCGGCATCTCGCTGCTCATCGGCGACAGCACCGGCGGTATCCGCCAGTGGTTCATGGTGCGAGACGAAGACGGCAAGTCCGAGCTCAAGCAGGTGCGTGAATTCAAGATGGCCGACAGCCCGATCAGCCAAATCATTTCCGAAGAGCGCCGCAAGGGCTTCATCGCCCTGGACGAGCAGGGCAACCTGGGGATTTTCCACAGTACCGCGCACCGTACCCTGCTGGTCGAGCCGGTGGCCGAAGGCCACAATATCGCCGCGCTGTCGCCACGTGCCAACCGCGTGCTGGTCGAAGCCAATGGCAAGATCGAGCGTATCCTGGTCGACAACCCCCACCCGGAGATTTCCTGGAGCTCGCTGTGGGGTAAGGTCTGGTACGAGAACTACGACAAGCCGGAGTACGTGTGGCAGTCGACTTCCGCCAGTACCGATGCCGAGCCCAAGCTGAGCCTGGCGCCACTGGCCTTCGGTACCCTGAAAGCGGCGTTCTACGCCATGTTGCTGGCCGCGCCGCTGGCCATCGCCGCGGCGATCTATACCGCCTACTTCATGGCCCCGGCCATGCGCGGCAAGGTCAAGCCGGTCATCGAGCTGATGGAAGCGCTGCCGACGGTGATCCTCGGCTTTTTCGCCGGCCTGTTCCTGGCGCCCTACGTGGAGGGACACCTGCCCGGAATCTTCAGCCTGTTGATCTTCACGCCAATCGGCATCCTGCTGGCCGGCTTCCTCTGGAGCCGCCTGCCGGAGTCCATCCGTCTGCGGGTGCCGGATGGCTGGGAAGCAGCCCTGCTGATTCCGGTAATCCTGATGGTTGGCTCGTTCTCCCTGAGCATGAGTGGACACCTGGAAAACTGGTTGTTCGATGGCAACATGCGCGCCTGGCTGACCAATGACCTGGGTATTCCATTCGACCAGCGCAACGCCCTGGTGGTCGGCCTGGCCATGGGCTTCGCGGTGATCCCGAACATCTACTCGATCGCCGAAGACGCCGTGTTCAGCGTGCCCAAGAGCCTGACCTTCGGCTCCCTGGCACTGGGTGCCACGCCGTGGCAGACCCTGACCCGGGTGGTGATCCTGACCGCCAGCCCGGGCATCTTCTCTGCGCTGATGATCGGCATGGGCCGCGCTGTCGGCGAGACCATGATCGTGCTGATGGCCACCGGCAACACGCCGATCATGGACATGAACATTTTCCAGGGGCTGCGCACCCTGGCGGCCAACGTGGCGGTGGAAATGCCCGAGTCGGAGGTCGGCGGCACTCACTATCGCGTGTTGTTCCTCTCCGCGCTGGTGCTGCTGACCTTCACGTTCTTCATGAACACCCTGGCCGAGCTGGTGCGTCAGCGCCTGCGCGTCAAATACGCATCGCTCTGAGGACTGCAAGACCATGTCCGTGAAACAGAACAACCTCAAATCCTGGTTCAAGAGCGGCTCGCCGTGGATCTGGATGAATGCCGGTGCGGTATCCATCGCCATCGTCATGGTCATCGGCCTGCTGGCGGTGATCGCCGTGCGCGGCCTGGCGCATTTCTGGCCGGCCGATATCGTCGAGGGCAACTACCTGATACCCGGCCAGGCCGCCACGGTGATGGCCGGTGAAGTGGTGCAGAAGGAAGAGATTCCACGCGCCCGCCTGGCCTCCGCCGGGCTGCCGGTGAACGTCGACGGCGGCGAGTTCATGACCCGTGAACTGCTCAAGGTGGGTAACCGTGATTTCTATGGTGCGGACTTCTCCTGGGTGGTCGGCGAGTGGCTGACCGATCTGCGCAAGCCCAAGGACATGACCGCCTTCGAGCGGCGCGAGTGGGGCAACTTCTATGGCTATGTGGTCAACGTCAAGGAAGAGGGCCGCCTGGTCGCCGAAGGTGAGGCCGCTTGGCCGGAACTGCAGAAGCGCCTGGAGCGCGTCGAAGCGCTGCACGGCGAAATCGTCAAGCTGGAAAAGCGCGATATCGGTCGTATCAACGCCGGTCTCGAGCGTGTTCGTCTGCAGACCCGCCGGCTGGAACTCGACGGTAAGCTGAGCGAGGCCGCCCAGGCCGATCTGGCCGCCGAGCGCGCTCGCTGGGATGCCGAATACAAGGTGCTGGAGCAGGAACTCAATGCCCGCTACCAGCAGTTCAATCGCGACAGCGTGACCGTGCGCTCGGCCGAAGGGCGCGAGCAGGAGATCAGCCTCGGCAAGGTGGTACGGGCCTACCGTCCCAACGCCATGACCACGCTGGACAAGCTCGGCTTCTACGGCAGCAAGCTGTGGGAGTTCGTCAGCGACGACCCGCGTGAGGCGAACACCGAGGGCGGTATCTTCCCGGCGATCTTCGGCACCATCATGATGACCCTGATCATGGCGGTGATCGTCACGCCGTTCGGGGTGGTGGCCGCCATCTACCTGCGTGAGTACGCCAAGCAGGGCCCTCTGACCCGGGTGATCCGTATCGCGGTAAACAACCTGGCCGGCGTGCCGGCGATCGTCTACGGCGTGTTCGGCCTGGGCTTCTTCGTCTATGTACTGGGTGGCTCGATCGACCGCCTGTTCTTCCCGGAAGCCGCTCCGGCACCGACTTTTGGCACCCCCGGCCTGCTGTGGGCCTCGCTGACCCTGGCGTTACTCGCCGTACCGGTGGTGATCGTCGCCACCGAGGAAGGCCTGGCGCGTATTCCCCGGGCGTTGCGCGAGGGCTCCCTGGCCCTCGGCGCGACCAAGGTGGAAACCCTGTGGCGCGTGGTGCTGCCGATGGCCAGCCCGGCGATGATGACCGGCCTGATCCTTGCCGTGGCCCGTGCCGCCGGTGAAGTGGCACCGCTGATGCTGGTGGGCGTGGTCAAGCTGGCGCCAAGCCTGCCGGTAGACGGCAACTACCCTTATCTGCACCTCGACCAGAAGATCATGCACCTGGGCTTCCATATCTTCGACGTCGGCTTCCAAAGCCCCAACGTCGAAGCGGCGCGCCCGCTGGTCTACGCTACGGCGTTGCTGCTGGTACTGGTCATCGCGATTCTCAACCTGACGGCCATCTACCTGCGCAACCGCCTGCGCGAGAAGTACAAGGCCCTGGATCATTAAGGCGGCTGCAGGCCGCATCGCGGGGCGCCAGGCGTGAGCCGGCCCGCGCTGCAGCTTGAAGCCTGTAGCCCCGAAGGAGACTATTGATGCAACACGAAACCGCTACCCACGGCATCGACATCTCGGCCCTTGGCCGCGACAAGCAGAGCCTGAACCTGGCCAACGAAACCACGGCCATCGAAGTGCCGGGCCTGAACCTGTTCTACGGCGACAAGCAGGCGCTCTACGACGTCAAGATGAACATCCCCAAACAACGTGTGACCGCCTTCATCGGCCCGTCCGGCTGCGGCAAGTCGACCCTGCTGCGTACCTTCAACCGGATGAACGATCTGGTCGACGGTTGCCGCGTGGAAGGCGAGATCAACATCGACGGCCGCAATATCTACCGCAAGGGTGAAGACGTTGCCGAGCTGCGTCGCCGCGTCGGCATGGTGTTCCAGAAGCCCAATCCGTTCCCGAAGAGCATCTACGAGAACGTGGTGTATGGCCTGCGCATCCAGGGCATCAATCAGAAGCGCGTCCTCGACGAGGCTGTCGAGTGGGGGCTGAAGAGTGCCGCCCTGTGGGATGAAGTGAAGGACCGGCTGCATGAGTCGGCCCTTGGCCTGTCCGGCGGCCAGCAGCAGCGGCTGGTGATCGCCCGTACCGTGGCGGTGCAGCCGGAAGTTCTGCTACTCGATGAACCCTGTTCCGCGCTCGACCCGATCTCCACGCTGAAGGTCGAAGAGCTGATCTACGAGTTGAAATCCAAGTACACCATCGTCATCGTGACCCACAACATGCAGCAGGCTGCGCGGGTGTCCGACTACACGGCGTTCATGTACATGGGCAAACTGATCGAGTTCGGTGACACCGACGCGCTGTTCACCAACCCGGCCAAGAAGCAGACAGAAGACTACATCACCGGCCGCTACGGCTGAGACCAAGGCAGATACTCTCTCGCTTTGTCGGGCGCGCTTGCCGTACTACTCGTACTGTCAGCGCACGCCCTTCGCGCCAGGGAGCATTTTCCAAGGGCCTCTGTGCTGAGGTAAACGTGGAGGGTGCGGCGTGCGCACCAAGGCCACTCAAGCGTAGCTTTCGCGGAGCGAAACCAGATGATCAACAAAGACAGCCTGACCCACCACATTTCCCAGCAGTTCAACGCCGAGCTGGAGGAAGTGCGCAGCCACCTTCTGGCCATGGGCGGCCTGGTCGAGAAACAGGTCAACGATGCGGTCACCTCGCTGATCGAGGCCGACTCCGGTCTGGCCCAGCAGGTGCGCGAGATCGATGACCAGATCAACCAGATGGAGCGCAACATCGACGAGGAATGCGTGCGCATTCTCGCCCGTCGCCAGCCGGCCGCCTCGGACCTGCGTCTGATCATCAGCATCTCCAAGTCGGTGATCGACCTGGAGCGCATCGGTGACGAAGCCACCAAGATCGCCAAACGCGCCATTCTGCTAACCGAGGAAGGTGAATCGCCACGCGGTTATGTCGAGGTTCGCCATATCGGCGACCAGGTGCGCAAGATGGTCCAGGAAGCGCTGGACGCTTTCGCCCGTTTCGACGCCGACCTGGCGCTGTCGGTCGCCCAGTACGACAAGACCGTCGACCGCGAGTACAAGACCGCCCTGCGCGAGCTGGTCACCTTCATGATGGAAGATCCGCGCTCGATCTCCCGTGTGCTCAACGTGATCTGGGCGCTGCGCTCGCTGGAGCGTATCGGCGATCACGCGCGCAACATCGCCGAGCTGGTGATCTACCTGGTGCGCGGCACCGACGTCAAACACATTGGCCTGACCCGCATGCAGGAAGAAGTGCAAGGCGGCGCCAAGGACTGATGGCCGGCCCGGCGGGCGCATATTTGCGCAGCGATTGCCGGGGCTGTGCGCGCTTGCGCAGGGATGTGCTTTAGTGTTGGCAATGAGCCAGTGCACACGTCTATGCTAATCACCATTCGAGGGAGTGGTCGATGAGCAAAGTCAGTGTACTGGTGGTGGACGACGCCACTTTTATCCGCGATCTGGTGAAGAAGGGGCTGCGTGACAACCTTCCTGGTATCCAGATCGAGGAAGCGGTAAATGGGCGCAAGGCCCAGCAGTTGCTCGGGCGCAATCCGATCGACCTGATTCTGTGTGACTGGGAAATGCCGGAAATGTCCGGCCTCGAGCTGCTGCAATGGTGTCGTGAGCAGGAGTCGCTGAAAGGCGTGCCGTTCATCATGGTCACCAGCCGTGGCGACAAGGAAAACGTCGTGCAGGCCATCCAGGCTGGCGTTTCCGACTTTATCGGCAAGCCGTTTTCCAACGAGCAGCTGATTACCAAGGTGAAGAAAGCCCTGCAGCGCGCCGGCAAGCTGGCTGCGCTGATGTCAGCTGCGCCGCCGAAAATGCTCAGCACCGGTGCCTTCGCCAACGACTCCCTGGCCGCCCTGACCGGCGGCAAGACCGAAGTGGTGCGGCCTGCTGCGCCCACGCCAGCGGCAGCCTTCGCGGCCAGCCCGGCAGCGGCACCTGCCAAGGCTGCAGCGGTACCTACAGGCCGTGGGCAGGGGCAACTGCGTTTGCCGGGCGGCATGATGGCCTGCGTGGTCAAAGCGCTGAGCCTCAAGGAGGCGCTGCTGGTGGTTAAACGTGCCGAGTTGTTGCCGCAGGTGCTCGAGAGTGCGGTGCTCGACCTCGAGCAGGGTGAGGCCTCGGAGGTGGCGCGGCTCAATGGCTATCTGCACAGCATCTCTGCGTTCGAGCCCAAGCCTGACAGTGAATGGCTGCAGGTGGTGTTTCGCTTTGTCGACCGCGATCCGCAGAAGATGGACTACCTGTCCCGCCTGATTGCCCGCGGCACCGCCCAGAAACACTTCTCCCCGGGCGCCTGACAGGGCTTGTCCGCCAGTGCCGAGCCTCAGGCTCGGCCTTCGCTTAGGCCACCTCGTTGAGGTGGCGCTGCCAGGACTCCGGAATCTGCTGCAGCTTCGGGTAGTTGAGCGCATCGAGCTGCTGCGCCTGGAGCAGGAACGGCGTGTGTCTTAGGTGCTCCGGCAGGTGGCGTAGCTCCGGAATCCACAGACTGACGTATTCGCCCTTCGGGTCGTACTGGCGTGCCTGCTTGAGCGCATTGAAGGTGCGCTTGAGCCGTGGATCACTGCCGACACCGGCCAGATAAGCCCAGTTGCCCCAGTTGCTGGCCGGGTCGTAGTCGATCAGATGTTCCTCGAACCAGGCAGCGCCGTGGCGCCAGTCTTGCTCCAGATCGCTGACCAGATAACTGGCAACCACCTGGCGACCACGGTTGGACATGTAGCCGGTGGCCACCAGCTCACGCATGTTGGCATCCACCAGCGGCATGCCGGTGCGGCCCTGGGTCCACTGCTCGAAGCGCTCGTCGATCTGTCGCGGCGCGCGCTCGGTGGCTTTCAGGCCACCGGCTTCGAATAGCGCCTGGCCGTGGCGTTGCAGCGTGCAGCGGAAGAACTCGCGCCACAACAGTTCCAGCCACAGCCAGTAGGTCGACTCGTTGGCACCGTACAGCGATTCGTGGCGGCGTAGCTCGGCAGCGGTGCGGCGTGGTGACAGCGAGCCGTTGGCCAGCCAAGGCGAGAACTTCGATGAGTACTCGCTGCCGATCATGCCGTTGCGGGTGTCCTTGTAGGTCCGCACGTTCTGACTGTCCCACAGGTAGTCGCGCAGGCGCGCCAGCGCTGCCGTTTCGCCGCCGGAGAAGGGGAAGGCGCTGGGCACCACGCTCAGGGCATCGCCCAGGCCCAGCTGCGACTGGGTCGGCAAGCTAAATGCGTGGGTATCCAGGGCATCAGGCAGGGGCGGCAATTGCTCGGGCGCAGGTTGGGGCTGGAACACGTACTGGCGCGCATCGATCAACGCACGGAACTGGCTGTACACCTGTGGCAACTCGTCGAGGGTGCAGGGCAGCTCGGCTTCGCTAAACAGCGCGTTGCCCTGAGCGAGACGCAGCGGCACCGCACCAAGGCTTTCCCGCACACGGGCGAGCACGGCACGTTCCTGCGGGGCGATTTCGTCGAGCGTCAGCACCTGGCGCATATCGAACTGGCCCACCAACTGCACAATCACTTCTTCCGGCTTACCGGTAACCACCAGCAACTTGGAACCGCGTTGGCGCAGCGCGCTGTCGAGGGCGGTCAGGCTTTCCAGCAGAAAGCGCGCGCGATGCACGCCGATGCGGCGGCTGCCGAATTCGTCGAACTGCAGCAGCGTGGGATCGAGTACATAGAGTGGCAGCAGACAGTTGGCACTGAGCGCGGCCTGCAGGGCAGGATGATCGTCGAGGCGTAAATCCTGTTTGAACCAGAGCAGCGCACGCATGGGATGTTCCCTCATAGTCGACCGCATATTGATCGCCTAGAGGTACGACAAGTTCAGCGCCGTCGGGCGGCGACCGATGGTTAGCAACGGCCGGATGACGGCGCATTGCTGACTGACGCGGGCGGCTGCAGCCACTAGACTACGCGGCTGTTTTAAGGAGCCCCGTACAATGGATATCTTCAGCATCGCCGTGTTGCTGTTTCTGGTCACCGACCCGTTCGGCAATATCGCCATCTTTATCGCCGCCCTGAAGAACGTGGCGCCCGAGCGGCGCCTGTGGGTGGCCGCGCGCGAACTGTTGTTCGCCCTGGCGTTGCTGCTGCTGTTCCTTACCTTTGGTGACAAAGTGCTCAGCGCACTGGGCCTGTCGCGGGAGGCAACAGCAATTGCCGGCGGTATCATCCTGTTCGTCATCGCCATGCGCTTGATCTTTCCCAGCCCGCAGGGCGTACTGGGCGATGTACCCGATGGTGAGCCGATGCTCGTGCCGCTCGCCACGCCGGCGGTTGCCGGGCCCTCGGCGCTGGCGGTATTGATGACCTTGCGCAACACCCATGAAGGCGCGCTCTGGGAGCTTTACCTGGCGTTGATCATGGCCTGGGCCGCGACCGCATTCATCCTGTTGCAGGCGTCTTTCCTGCAGCGGTTCCTCGGCCCTCGCGGGCTGACTGCAGTGGAGCGGCTGATGGGCATGCTATTGATCATGCTCAGCGTCGACATGCTGCTGGACAACATTCAGAGCGTATTGCACATCCAACCATGAAATTTCTCAGCCTTGCCTTGTTCGCCCTCCTGCTCGCCGGCTGCAGCAGCGGCCCGCGCATCGACCATAGCTACACCGCCAGCGGGCAGAGCAGTCGCGTGCAGTACATCGTGCTGCACTACACGTCGGCCGACCTGCCGCGCTCACTGGAACTGCTGACCAAGGAAGAAGTCAGCGCCCACTACCTGATCAACGCCGTGCCGCCGACCATTTACCAACTGGTCGACGAGAACCGCCGGGCCTGGCACGCCGGGGTCAGCGAGTGGCAGGGGCGCACCTGGCTCAACGGCACGACCATCGGCATCGAGCTGATCAATCAGGGTTATTTCGACACGCCCAAGGGCCGCTACTGGCAGCCCTATGCCCAGGCGCAGATCGACGCACTGATCGTGCTGCTCAAGGACATCATGCAGCGCCACAACCTGCCGCCGGGCAGCATCATCGGCCACAGCGACATCGCTCCGCAGCGCAAGGTCGACCCGGGCCCGCTGTTCCCCTGGAAGCAACTGGCCGATGCAGGACTGATGCCATGGCCGAACGCCGAGGTGGTCGCCCGTCAGCAGGCCGTGTTCAGCAGCAGCCTGCCGAGCGTGGCCTGGTTCCAGCAGCAGTTGGCCGAGCAGGGGTATGTGGTGCCGGGCAGTGGCGTGCTCGATGAGGAGACCCGTAACGTGATTCGCGCCTTCCAGATGAAGTACCGGCAAGCGCTTTACGATGGCCAGCCGGACGCGGAAACCGCCGCGCTGCTGCTGGAGGTCAACCGCCTCAGCAAAAGCTGAAGCGCATCCATCGGCAGATTACAGGGGCAGTGCGAAGTGAAAGCGCGCGCCCTGGCCCGGCTGGGACTCGGCGCCGATGCGCCCGCCATGCAGCTGGACGATTTCCTTGCATAGCGCCAGGCCAAGGCCGGCGCCGCCTTTCTTGTGGCCAATCTGCACGAATGGCTCGAACAGCCTGGCCTGTTGGCCGTAGGCGATACCCTCACCTTCATCCTCGACACTGATCAGCAGGCGCTCGTCCTGGCGCCCGGCGCAAAGGCGCAAGGTGCCGCCATCCGGGCTGTGCCGCAGGGCATTGTCGATCAGGTGATCGAGCACCCGTTCGATCTGCGCCCGATCAAGGTGAGTACGTGGCAGCGCCTCAGCCACTTCCAGCTCCATGTGGATCTGCCGGGCCTGGGCCTTGCCAAGATGGCGCCTGACCGCGTTGTCGAGCAGTTCCGGGATGTCGCAGGGCGCCAGTTCGAGTTTCTGTACGCCGCTCTGATAGCGCGAGAAATTCAGCAGGTCCTCGATCAGGTGCACCAGCCGCTCCATTTCTTCCTCGACGATGCGCACCAGGTCGGCTTCGCGGGATTCTTCGGCGAACTTGCTGCGTTCACGCAACAAGCCAAAGGCCATGTGCATGCCGGTAACCGGCGTGCGCAGCTCGTGGGAGGCACGCAACACGAACTCGTTGCGCGCCCGTTCGAAGGCGCGCTGCTCGGTCACGTCATGCAGCACCATCACCGCACCGAGGATATGCCCCTGGCTGTGGCTCACCGGCGTCAGGCTGTAGTTGAGCAGGCGGGTCTCGCCATTGGCTGCGACCTGTAGATCCGCCAGGCGCTGCTCCAGGTTGTGCCCCTGTAGAACATGCTGCAGCTGCTCGTCCAGCTCGGGGCGACCCAGGGCCTGACTCGGGCGCTGGCCGAGCGGCTGGTCGTCCCAGCCCAGCTGGCGCTGGGCCACCGGATTGAAGTGTTCGAGCAGGCCGTCGCGGCCAAAGATCAGCAGGCCATCGTCGATGCTGTCGAGCACCGCCTGCAGACGCCGTTGCTCGGACATCAGTGCTTCGATGTTGCTGCTCTTGAGCTGGCGCAGGCTTTCGGCCATCAGGCCGAAGCGGCGGCTGAGCGCCGACAGCTCGGCCACCGGAGTGATCGGCAGGGTGACCTGAAAGTCGCCGCGGCCGATCTGGTCAGCGGCGCGGGCCAAGGCGTCGATCGGTTGGCCCACCCGGCGGGCAATGGTGTGCGCGGTGATGAAGCCGATCACCAACACCGCCAGGCCAACCAGGCCCAGCAGACCGGCGATCAGCCAGGCACGGTCCCGGGACTGCGCCTCCGATTCCTTCACGGCTGAAACGTAGTGAATCTGCAGCGTATTGAGGCGATCGCGAACGGTTTCGATGGTCTTGGCGAAGTCGTCGTTGGTCAGCAATTGGTGACGAACCGTCATCGGGTCTTCGAGCAGGGTGCTGAACTTCTGGTACGCGGTCTGGATTTCCAGGATCGCCTGGCGATCGCCCTGGCTCATGCTGCCTTTCAGGCTGTCGTCGAGCCAGCTGCGGATGCGCTGGTCGGATTCACGCAGGCTGTGCACCGTGCGCTCGTCGAAGTCCTCGCTGAGCATCATGAACAGCTGCCGGCCCAATTCCTGACGCAGATCCAGACTGGTGCTGATGACTTCCAGGTTGTGGGCCAGCGAGCGACTTTGCGACTGGGTCAGCTGCAGCACGCTGAAAATACCCAGGCTCAGCCCCAGCAACGCAACGGTAAGCAGCGCACTGGTGCTGAGAAACAGCTTGCTGCGCAGCTTCATAGGCCGAGCTGCTTGCGTTTGCGATACAGAGTCGAGGCGTCTATGCCCAGCGTCTTGGCCGCTTGGTCCAGCGTGTCGCTGTTGGCCAGCACGGCGGCGATATGGGCCTTCTCCAGCTCCTCGAGGCTCAGGTCGGCGCCCACCCGTGGCGCGCTGTTGGCCGCCGGCGCGCTCATGCCCAGGTGGGCGACATCCACCCATTCGCCGGGGCAGATGATGCTGGCGCGCTCGATGACGTTGCGCAGCTCGCGGATGTTGCCGGGCCACTGGTAAGCCAGCAGCGCCTTGGTGGCGTCTTCGTTGAAGCCACGTGCCGGGCGGGCGTAATCCTTGACGAAGCGGGCCAGGAAGCGGTTGGCCAGGGTGAGAATGTCGTCGGCCCGTTCGCGCAGCGGCGGCAGGGTCAGGGTGATGACGTTGAGGCGATACAGCAGGTCCTCGCGGAAGTGACCTTCCTTGACCATCTCGTTGAGGTCGCGGTTGGTCGCGGCGAGGATGCGCACGTCGGCGTGACGGGTCACCGGGTCACCGACGCGCTCGTATTCCTTGTCCTGGATGAAGCGCAGCAACTTGGGTTGCAGGGTCAGCGGGAAGTCGCCGATCTCGTCGAGGAACAGCGTGCCGCCGTCCGCCTGGTTGACCCGGCCCAGGGTGCTTTCGCTGGCGCCGGTGAAGGCGCCGCGGCTGTGGCCGAACAGCTCGCTTTCCATCAGTTCGGCAGTCAGCGACGGGCAGTTGATGGTCACGCAGGATTTCTTCGCACGGCGGCTCCAACCATGGATGGCACGCGCCAGCTCGCCCTTGCCGGTGCCCGACTCGCCGAGGATGAGGATATTGGCGTCGGTGGCGGCTACCTGCCGGGCGGTTTCCAGGATCGCCATCATTGCCGGGCTATGCGAGTCGATGCCGTCGCTGGGCTTGCGCACTTCGCCTTCCAGAGCTTCAAGGCGTGCCGATAACTGGCGCACCTCCAACTGCTTGGCTGCGGCCAGGCGCAGTTGATCCGGGCTGCACGGCTTGACCAGATAATCGGCGGCGCCGGCCTGCATGGCATCCACCGCGCTGTCGATGGCCGAGTGTGCGGTGACGATCACCACGCGCATCCAGGGCGCCTGGACGCGCATCTGGGCAAGCACGTCCAGGCCGTTTTCATCCCCTAGGCGCAGGTCGAGGAAGCACATGTCGAACACCTGGCGTTGTAGCAGCGCTTCGGTTTGCGCGGCGCTGTTGGCGGTCGTGACCTGATAGCCCTCGTCTTCCAGGCAATAGCGGAAGGTACGCAGGATAGCCGCTTCGTCGTCGACCAGTAGGATGCGCCCGCTCTGACCTGTTGCTTCCATTTACATGCTCCATGGGGTGAATGGCAGAGGTTAGTCTGGAAATCTTCGTGCAAGTTGCACGGCTAGTATGGCGTGATCTTGCATCGTGCAAGCGGCCAATAGCCAGGCATTGGATTTAAACAACTGATTTTAGTTGGTTTTTATTTTTAAGGGTGGCTGGCATAGCCCTTGCGACTTTCCTAGGTCCGCTTGCGAGCGGCTTTTTTAGCAGAGAAGGAGGCGTTACATGCTGTTGAGACAATCCACGTTGGCCATCGCCATTGCCGGTCTGCTCACCCTGGCTCCGCTCGTGCAGGCAGCCGAGGGTGATCTGCCCCGGCAATTGAGCGATGCCCGCCAGCAGGGGGCCATCGACACCGCATTTGCGCTGAGTCGGCATCTCGATCCGTTCGATATCGAAGTGTCCGTGGAGGATGGCGTTGCTACTTTGAAGGGGGCGGTCGAGAACTCGGCCGAGCAGGAGCTGGCCAGCGAACTGGCAGGCAGTATCGAAGGGGTTCGTGAGGTCGACAACCAGTTGAAGATTGATCCCGACCTGGCTCCGCCCGCCATCGAGGAGCAGGCCAGGATCGTCACCGACAAGACCCTGGCCCAGCGTTTCGACGACGCGAGCCTGGCCGCGACAGTCAAGTCCAAGCTGCTCTGGAACAGCAGTACCGAAGGGCTGGACATTCAGGTGCGTGCCGAGAACGGGGTGGTCAGCCTCAGCGGCAACGCGGGCACGCCGGCCGCCAAG
Organism: Pseudomonas sp. URMO17WK12:I2; assembly: GCF_003253735.1. Classification (GTDB taxonomy): domain Bacteria; phylum Pseudomonadota; class Gammaproteobacteria; order Pseudomonadales; family Pseudomonadaceae; genus Aquipseudomonas. The sequence goes on from NZ_QKYW01000013.1 coordinate 80,741, forward strand.
GAGCTGGCTGGCGATCTGGTGACCAACACCGAGGGCGTGCGCGAGGTGCACAACCACCTGAGCATCAGCACGGCTGACAGCACCACGGCCGAGGCGCAGAACGCCGCCAACGATGCAGCGGCCTCGATCAGCGACACCTGGATCACCAACAAGGTGAAGGCCAGCTTCCTTTATAGCCGCAACCTCGACGCCCTGAACATCAAGGTCGATACCCGCGACGGTTTCGTCAGCCTCAGTGGCACGGTGCTCAGTACTGCCGAGAAGCGCCTTGCCGTAGAGACTGCCCGCAACATTCGCGGTGTACGAGGCGTCGATGCCGACGCGCTGCGCATCGCCAGCTGATCCCGCCACCGTACGGCAGGCCGCCTGGGTCTGCCGCCATCTTCAGGAGAGCCACCATGAGCCAAAAGACAGAGCAACTGAATGAACTGATCGCCATCATCCGCGACGGTCAGCGCTTCTACGAGCATGCCCATGACGAGATCAAGGATGATCGCCTGCAGGCCCTTTTCCGCGATATGGCGCAGGCCAAGCACCAAGTGATCCAGGCGCTTTCGGTAAAGGTCGCGGCCAACCATGAAGAGCCCACCAGCAGCGGGACCCTGGTGGGTAAGCTGCGTCAGGCCTATGCCGATGCCCGCGCCACGTTGTCGAGTGATGAGGAATCCACCTACGTTGCACAGCTTGAAAACGCCGAAGACCGCATTCTCGAGGCATTCGAAGACGCCATGGAAACCGCCCAGCCAGACGTCCGCGCGCTGCTTGCCGTGGAAATGCCCAAGATGCGTGCTTGCCACCAGCGTATGCACGAGCTCAAGAACGCCTGATTGCCTTGTCCGCGGCGTCGTGCAGAACGCCCGAGCCGCAGGAGGCCATCGTGCAGGATGCCAATGATGGCATTTGGTTTGTATGAGATAACTCATTGTTTTTTAAAGTTTTTATTTTTTAAAAAAACTGGCACGCAGGCTGCAATTACCTCCCCATGAACAGAACGCCGCATCGTTCGACAACGATCTTGAGGAGCCCAGCATGAACCTTCACCGCGCCCACACCGAGATCCTGATGCTAGCCGTCGCTGCCGTGGTGATCCTGCTGGTGAGCGTGGCGGGCAAAGCGCCAGAGCTGAAGGTGATGGCGCCGCAGGTGTCGAGCCAAGCGGTCATGCCGGTCTCGGCCAAGGTGTCGACCGATGCGCGCCCAGCAATGATTCAGGCAGTGCCGGCCAGCCTGCAAACCGTTGATACGCCGGCGGCGCACAATGATAGCGACTGGGTACGCGCCGACGTTGTCGAGGCGCCTGCCAAGCAAACCCGTTGGGTGTTCTGACACGCCCTTGCCAATTTTCCACTGTTACACCTGCAAGACCTCAAAAAACCAAGGAGAAACGCCATGCTGAGTTGGGCCATTACCTTTCTGATCATCGCCATTGTTGCTGCTGTACTGGGCTTCGGTGGTATCGCGGGCACTGCCACAGGTATCGCGAAAATCCTTTTCGTGGTGTTCCTGGTCATGTTTATCGTTTCGTTCATCATGGGTCGTCGCCCACGGGGCTAGGCGAGGCATGAAAATGAATCGATTCAAGACGCTCGCTGCCGCCCTCATGCTGGGTGGCAGTGCGGCGGCCTTGGCCGCCAATACTGATGGTGCGTTCCGCCTCAACGAGTTGCTCGGGAGCAATCCCGACTATCGCGAAGCCTGGCAGGATCTGATTCAGGATGAGGAGCGTCTGCCCGAATGGGTGATCAACCTCAGTGGCGTTGCTACGCCAATGACAACCCTGGAAGAAGACGGCGACCCCTATCTGGTCGGGCAATTGTGCGAAACCTCGAACTGTTTCAATCAACGCCTCTATGTCGCCTTCACGCCAGACAAGGATGATGCTTACGCCCTCTGGGTGCAGGTACCCGAAGGTTTGCCGAAGGACAAGGCACCCAGTAAGCATGCTGACCTGCGCTGGCTCGGTGAGCCGGATGACGGGATCAAGCAACTGCTACAGGAACAGTTGAAGAAAGATCCAAACTGGTACTGATGCTACTAACGGCGCCTTCTGGCGCCGTTGCTCTGTCTGGCATCTGCTAAATCGTACCCACTGCCTCTCTTGCCCTTCCATTTCCCCTGCCTCACCGCGTTATCATCGCCGCCATGTTCTAGGGGGTGACTTATGCTCAATGGCTTGTGGCTGAGCTTTTTCGTGGTGGCAGCGGTAGCCGGTTTCAGCCGCTGGCTGTTGGCTGACGACCCGGCGGTGTTCGGCGCGATGGTGGAAAGCCTGTTCGCCATGGCCAAGTTGTCGGTCGAAGTGATGGTGTTGCTGTTCGGCACGCTGACCCTGTGGCTTGGGCTGTTGCGTATCGCCGAGAAGGCCGGCCTGGTCGACGCGCTGGCGCGGGTGCTTGGCCCGCTGTTCGCCCGCTTGATGCCGGAAGTGCCGCGTGGCCACCCGGCCCTCGGGCTGATCACCATGAACTTCGCCGCCAACGGCCTGGGTCTCGACAACGCCGCCACGCCCATTGGCCTCAAGGCCATGCGCGCCCTGCAGGAGCTCAACCCCAGCAGTACCACGGCGAGTAACGCGCAGATCCTGTTTCTGGTGCTCAACGCCTCCTCTCTGACCCTGCTGCCGGTCACCATCTTCATGTACCGCGCCCAGCAGGGGGCGCCTGACCCGACCCTGGTGTTCCTGCCCATCCTGCTGGCCACCAGTGTGTCGACCCTGGTCGGCCTGTTCTCCGTAGCGATCATGCAGCGCCTGCGTTTATGGGACCCGGTGGTGCTGGCCTACATGATTCCCGGTGCGCTGCTGCTTGGCAGCTTCATGGCGATGCTCGCTGGCATGTCCGCCACGGCGCTGGCGGCGTTGTCCTCGTTGCTCGGCAACCTGACGCTGTTCGGCATCATCATCGCCTTCGTGGTGATCGGCGCCTTGCGCAAGGTGCAGGTCTACGAGCAGTTCATCGAGGGCGCCAAGGAGGGCTTCGATGTCGCCAAGAGCCTGCTGCCTTATCTGGTGGCGATGCTTTGCGCGGTCGGTGTGCTGCGCGCCTCCGGCGCTCTGGAGCTGGCGCTGGACGGCATTCGCTGGATCGTTGCCTGGGGCGGCTGGGATACCCGGTTCGTCGACGCGCTGCCAACGGCGATGGTCAAGCCCTTCTCGGGCAGCGCGGCGCGGGCGATGTTGATCGAGACGATGCAGACCCAGGGTGTCGACAGCTTCCCGGCGCTGGCGGCAGCGATCATCCAGGGCAGTACGGAAACCACTTTCTACGTGCTGGCCGTTTACTTCGGCGCGGTCGGCATTCAGCGTGCCCGACATGCGGTGGGTTGTGCCTTGCTGGCCGAGTTTTCCGGTGTGGTAGCGGCGATTGCCGTGTGCTACTGGTTCTTTGGCTGAGCGACTCGGCTCAGCTGCCCGCCGGGGTTGAAGGCTGATCCGCGTGCTCGGCTTCGGGCTCGGCTTGCGGTTCAGCTTCAGGGGCGGGCTCTGGTGCGGAGTCAGTCTCCGGCTCGGTTTCAGGTGCAGCGGCGGGCTCCTGCACTTCTGCCGGCGGTTGCTGGTCTTCTGTCGATGGGCTGGCCGGCGCGCCGCCATCGGCCGTGACCTCGAAGCGCAGCACGCCAATCAGCTGCCCGGCGTCGGTCAGCACCTGAATCTGCCAGTTGCCTTCCACGTCCTGCGGGAAGTTCTTCTTGTGCGTCCAGGCGCGATAGCCCTTCTCGCGGCCGCCATGAATATCCAGGGCAATACGCTCAAGCTCCTGGCCGTTGTGCTGCCACACGTGGTAAATGCGCTCATCCAGGCCGCGCGGCGCATTGATTGCCGTGTACGCGTAAATACCAGAGCTACGCAGCTGGCTGACGCTCAAGCTGTCGATGCCCTCACCCGGTGAACGGTTCTGGTTGTCGAACTCGGTGGTGATCGCCACCTCGGTCAGCCACAGCGTGGCCGGCGGCACCCAGGTACGGGTCACCCAGCCGAAGGCGCCAATGGCCAGGGTCAGGCCGATCAGCAGCAGGCCGCGCCACCATTTGCGCACGGTGATGATGCTGAACAGGCTCGGAAACGACAGCACCACCGCCGCGGCGAGCGAATACTGATAACTCTGGGTGGTATTGAGCTTGAAGATGATCGGCAGCGCCGTGAGCATCACCGCGAACAGGGCCAGCGTATGGTAGGCGAGAAAGATCCAGCGCCTGGGTGCCAGCCACTTGTAGTACAGCGGGTCGGTAATCGACACCAGCGCCGCCGCGGCCAGCAACCCGCTGAACAGGGCCTGGCTGCTGTTCCAGGTGGTGGTGATGAAGAAGAACGGCAGGACGAAGAACAGGCTTTCCTGGTGAATCATCTGGGTGGCGTAGCGCAGCAGCGGGCGCGGCAGCTCGAAACCGAAGCGCGCAGCGATACGCTCGCGCAGCACGTTCTCCATGATCAGCCACAGCCAGCTGACCAGCAGGACCAGAGCCAGCACCTTGGCCAGCCCGGCCTGGCGGTCGACCAGCACGAAACTGGCGACACCGGAGAGAAATCCGAAAATGGCGATCACGCCCGGATGGCGCTGCATCAGCGCGATGATCCGGAGCACGAGAGTCTTGCTGGAGGCGATTAGGGACAAGGCAGTTCCGGCAGTCATCTAGATCGATGCGCAGGATACTGCATTTGCGCAAACTTGCGGCTTCCGCCGATCAGGCGTGGTGGAGGCCATTCAGGGATGCCATGAACCCTTTCCATGTTGCCAGGGCTATGTAGGCAGCTCGTTGGTGGGAGCCGTCGTTGGTGCACATTTTTCCTGAGGGAGCGGGCCAATGCCTACTCTTGCCATTTTGCAGCTAGACGCCGTTTCTTCACTGTACTTCCCGATACTGCTGTGCCTCGCCCAGCAACCAATCTCGAAAGGCTTTCAACGCTGCCGATTCGACCTTGCGCTCCGGCACCGTCAGGTAATAGGCGCGGCCGCCATCGGGTACCGGGCAGTCCATGGCGACCACCAGGCTGCCGTCGGCCAGTTCGCGTTGAATCAGAAAGGGCGGGATCAGCGCTACGCCCATCTCGTGGCGGGCCGCCTGGGCGAGCATCGAGAACAGCTCCAGGCGCGGGCCGGTCATGTCGCGGCTGACGTTCAGCCCCTGGGCCGCGAACCACTGACGCCAGGCGTAGGGACGGGTGCTCTGCTGCAGCAGCGGCAGTTCCGCGATGCGCTCGGCACTGACCGGCCGGCCGTCGAGCAGCACCGGGCTGCAAACCGGCATCAGGTGTTCGTGCATCAGGAAATGCGCTTCAGTACCTGACCAGTCGCCATCGCCAAAGTAGATCGCCGCATCGAAGCCGGTGTCGGCGAAGAGGAAAGGGCGGGTGCGATTGGTCAGGTGCACGGTGACTTCCGGGTGCAGGCGCTGGAAGTCCTGCAGGCGCGGCAGCAGCCATTGCGTCGCAAAGGTCGGCACCACGGCCAGCTCCAGGCTCATGGCGCCCTGGGCACCCATCAGCGCCAGGGTGTCGCGCTCCACCGCATCGAGCTGTGCCGCGACCTTGGCTGCATAGGCGGTACCCGCCTCGGTAAGCAGTACGCCACGGCGCGAGCGACGAAACAGCTCCACGCCGAGGAATTCTTCCAGCCCGGCAATCTGCCGGCACACCGCGCCCTGGGTCAGCGCCAGTTCGTCCGCGGCCCGGGTAAAACTCTGGTGGCGGGCCGAGGCCTCGAAGGCGACCAGCGCCGCCGTACTGGGAATCTTGCGCCGCATTTGTGCAAGTGCCTCACTGATTGGTGTGGTCGCTGTCCACTCAGGCTATCTCGGAGTGAGCTTTGCGCACAACTGCATGCGCATTAGTCGATTGCTAGGAGCCGGCTAGGCTCTTAGGCTCAGCCCTACACGATACTGCCCGAGGATTTTTGCGATGGCCGCCAAGGCAAGTTTCAACTGGATCGACCCGCTGCTGCTTGACCAGCAGCTCACCGAAGAAGAGCGCATGGTGCGCGACAGTGCCGAACAATTCGCCGCGGACAAGCTGGCGCCGCGGGTGCTCGAAGCGTTCCGCCATGAAAAGACCGACCCGGCGATCTTCCGCGAGATGGGCGAAACCGGCCTGCTTGGCGCGACCATACCCGAAGCCTACGGCGGTAGCGGCCTCAACTACGTGTGCTACGGGCTGATCGCCCGCGAAGTGGAGCGTATCGACTCCGGCTATCGCTCGATGATGAGCGTGCAGTCGTCGCTGGTGATGGTGCCAATCAACGAATTCGGCAGCGAAGCGACCAAGCAGAAATACCTGCCCAAGCTGGCTACCGGCGAGTACATCGGCTGTTTTGGTCTGACCGAGCCGAACCACGGCTCCGACCCGGGCTCGATGATCACCCGCGCCAAGAAGGTCGATGGCGGCTACCGCCTGAGCGGCAGCAAGATGTGGATCACCAACAGCCCGATCGCCGATGTGTTCGTGGTCTGGGCCAAGGACGATGCCGGCGAGATCCGCGGCTTCGTGCTGGAAAAGGGCTGGGAAGGGCTGTCGGCGCCGGCTATCCATGGCAAGGTCGGCCTGCGCGCGTCGATCACCGGCGAGATTGTCATGGACAACGTGTTCTGCCCCGAAGAAAACGCCTTCCCGGAGGTACGTGGCCTGCGTGGCCCGTTCACCTGCCTGAACTCCGCCCGTTATGGCATCAGCTGGGGCGCCTTGGGCGCTGCCGAAGCCTGCTGGCACACGGCGCGCCAGTACACCCTGGACCGTCAGCAGTTCGGCCGCCCATTGGCCGCCAACCAGCTGATCCAGAAGAAGCTGGCCGACATGCAGACCGAAATCACCCTGGCGCTGCAGGGCTGCCTGCGCCTGGGGCGGATGAAGGACGAAGGCACCGCGGCGGTGGAAATCATTTCGATCATGAAGCGCAACAGCTGCGGCAAGGCGCTGGATATCGCCCGGATGGCGCGCGACATGCTCGGCGGCAATGGCATCAGTGACGAGTTCGGCGTGGCCCGCCACCTGGTCAACCTCGAGGTGGTCAACACCTACGAAGGCACCCACGACGTGCACGCGCTGATTCTCGGCCGTGCGCAGACAGGCATCCAGGCCTTCTTTTAATAGCCAGCGCTGAGCTGTTGAACGTTCCCACGTTGAACGCTTGCGCGTGGGAACACCGTCGGTGACGCGCGACGTCACCCTTGCACGAGGCTTCTGCGATGTCCGGTGCCCTGTCTCATCTACGTGTTCTCGACCTGTCCCGGGTACTCGCCGGCCCCTGGTGTGGGCAGAATCTGGCTGACCTTGGCGCCGAGGTGATCAAGGTCGAACGGCCCAAAGTTGGCGACGATACGCGCCACTGGGGCCCGCCTTATCTACGTGACGATGAGGGGCGCGATACCAGCGAGGCGGCCTATTTCCTCGCGGCCAACCGCAACAAGCAGTCGCTGACCCTCGACTTCACCCAGGCCGAGGGCCAGCGCCTGGTGCGTGAGCTGGCGGCCAAGTCGGACATCCTTATCGAGAACTTCAAGGTCGGCGGCCTGGCTGCCTATGGGCTGGACTACGCCAGCCTGAAGGCAATCAACCCGCGGCTGATCTATTGCTCCATCACCGGTTTTGGCCAGAGCGGCCCCTATGCGAAGCGGGCCGGTTACGACTTCATGATCCAGGGCCTGGGCGGCCTGATGAGCCTCACCGGCCAGCCCGATGGCGGGGAGGGCGGCGGCCCGGTCAAGGTCGGCGTGGCGCTGACCGATATTCTCACCGGGTTGTACGCGACGGTCGCCGTGCTCGCCGCATTGGCGCATCGGCAGAAGACCGGCGAAGGCCAGCACATCGACATGGCCCTGCTCGACGTACAGGTCGCCTGCCTGGCCAACCAGGCGATGAACTACCTCACCACCGGCGTACCGCCAAAGCGCCTGGGCAACGCCCACCCGAATATCGTGCCGTACCAGGCATTCCCGACGGCCGATGGCGATCTGATCCTTACCGTCGGCAACGACAGCCAGTTCCGCAAATTCTGCGAGGTGGCCGGCCACCCCGAGTGGGGCATGGATCCACGCTTCGCCAGCAACGGCCAGCGGGTCGCCCACCGCGCCGAGCTGATCCCGCTGATCCGCCAGGCCACGGTGTTCCGCACCACGGCGGAGTGGGTGACGGTGCTGGAAGCAGCCGGTGTGCCGTGCGGGCCGGTCAACGATCTGCAGCAGGTATTTGCCGATCCGCAGGTGATTGCCCGTGGCCTACGGCTCGACCTGCCGCATCCGCTGGCAGGCAGTACGCCCCAGGTGGCCAGCCCGCTACGCCTTTCGGCCAGCCCCGTCGAGTATCGCCAGGCACCTCCCCTGCTGGGTGAGCATACCGAGCGCGTGCTGGGTGAGGTGCTGGGGCTGGACGCCAGCCAGATCGCCGCGCTGCGCAGCCAGGGCGTGATCTGACCTCCCGCAGCGCATCCGCCTCAGGCGTCCAGCTGGGAGGCCGGGCCGAAGAACTCGTAGCGGCACTGTTCGCCGGGTACGCCGAGTTCCTGCAGATGCCGTTTTACCTGCGCCATAAAGGGCTTTGGCCCCAGGAAGTAGGCATCCAGATCGCGGTTCTCGGGCAGCCACTCGGCCAGTTGTTCGCGGCTCACCACGCCCTGGGCGTGGGGCTGGTCACCGTCACGCGGGGCGCTGTAGCAGAAGCGATAGCTGATCTGCGGGTAGTCATGGCTCTGCGCCTCGATCCACTGTTTGAACGCATGCACACCGCCGTGGCGGGCATAATGGATGAAGTGAATCGGCCGGCCACTGTCGCGGGCTGCTTCCAGCATTGCCAGCGCCGGGGTGATGCCCACGCCAGCGGTGATCAACGCCAGGGGCTTGCTTGAGGGGCGCAGCACGAAGTCGCCCGCCGGTGGGAACAGCTCCAGGGTGTCGCCGACCTGGATATGGTCATGCAGGTAGTTGGACACCTTGCCCTCGGCTTCGCGCTTGACGCTGATCCGGTACTGGCGGCCATTGCCCTGCGCGGACAGCGAGTAGTTGCGGCGTTGCTCCTGGCCGTCGATGACCATACGCAGGCCGATGTATTGCCCCGGTTGTTGAAGCAGAACCGCATCGCCGTCTACCGGCGCCAGAACGAATGAGGTGATTTCCTCGCTCTCGGGTGTCTTGGCCACCACCCTGAAGTCCCGCGAGCCGCGCCATCCCCCCGGCGCCTGTTCGTGCTCCTTATAAGTACTTTCCTCTGCACCGATCAGAATGTCTGCCAGTTGCCCGTAAGCCACGCCCCAGGCCTGGATCACTTCATCGGTTGCGATCTCTGCGCCCAGCACTTCGCGAATGGCGCGCAGCAGGCAGCTGCCCACGATCGGGTAATGCTCGGGGAGAATCTGCAGCGCCACGTGCTTGTTGACGATCTGGCTCACCAGTGGGCCGAGCGCTTCGAGGCGATCGATGTGCCGCGCATACATGAGCACCGCATTGGCCAGTGCTCGCTGCTGGGCGCCGCTGGCCTGGTGGGCCTGGTTGAACAGTGGGCGTACCTCGGGGTACTCCTCGAGCATCATCGCGTAGAAGTGCCGGGTCAGGGCTTCGCCCCCGGTTTCCAGCAGGGGGACGGTGGCTTTGATAATGGCGCGTTGTTGGCTGCTGAGCATGGTGAAGGTTCCTGTCGCAAGGCATGAAGGTGTTCTGCCAAGGTCATTACAGATCCCGTGCCAACTCGCAAAGCCCCTGGATTACTGGTCTGGCGCGTGCTATGAGTCATTTTGACTGCATGCTTTGTGTGTCTTTATGACTCTCCAGGTGTCTTTATGACTTCAAACCCCCTGCTGGTTGCCCTGCTTCCGCTGGTCGATGACCTGTCCCGTGATCTTCCCGAGAGTGAGCGTTATCGGCGTCTGCTCGCTGCATTACGGCAGTTGTTTCCCTGTGATGCCGTGGCACTGCTCAGGCTCGATGGCGAGGTGTTGGTGCCATTGTCCGTGGAGGGGCTGAGTGCCGACACCATGGGCCGGCGCTTCAAGGTGAGCGAGCATCCGCGGTTGCATGAGCTGCTGCAGCACAAGGGGCCTACTCACTTTGCCGCCGACTGCGAGCTGCCCGATCCCTACGATGGCTTGCTGGAGGGCCAGCACGGGCATCTTGAAGTACACGACTGTCTGGGCTGCCCGCTTTATGTGAAGGAGCGGCTGTGGGGGCTATTGACCCTGGACTCGCTGCAGTCGAGCAGCTTCGGCCGGGTCGACCTGGGCATGCTGGAAGCTTTCGCCAGCCTGGCTGCCGCCACGGTGGCGGCGAGCGAGCGCATTTCCCTGCTGATGGGGCGTGTGGAGCACGAGCAACGCCGTGCTGACCTTTATAAGCAGGCGGCAGATGCCGTGCGCCCCCGGGAAATGATTGGGCAGAGCCCACGGCACAAGGCACTGTTGCAGGAGATCGAGCTGGTGGGCAGCAGCGACCTGACGGTGCTGATCAGCGGCGAGACCGGCGTCGGCAAGGAGTTGGTGGCCGAGGCCCTGCATGCCGCTTCGCCCCGTGCTACCAGGCCGATGGTCAGCATCAACTGCGCGGCATTGCCGGACACCCTGGTGGAAAGCGAGCTGTTCGGGCATGTGCGGGGCGCGTTTTCGGGGGCCGTCAGCGAGCGGCGTGGCAAGTTCGAGCTGGCTGACGGCGCCACCCTGTTTCTTGATGAAGTGGGCGAACTGCCCCTGGCGGTGCAATCCAAGCTGCTGCGGGTATTGCAGAGTGGGCAGCTGCAGCGTGTCGGTTCGGATCGGGAACACCGGGTAGATGTCCGCGTGCTGGCGGCTACCAACCGTGACCTGGCCGAGGAGGTGCGTACAGGGCGTTTCCGTGCCGACCTCTATCACCGCTTGAGCGTCTACCCGCTCAAGGTGCCGGCCCTGCGTGAGCGGGGGCGTGATGTACTGCTGCTGGCGGGTTACTTCCTTGAAGACAACCGGGCACGCCTGGGGCTGCGTAGCCTGCGTCTTGCAACCGATGTGCAGAAGACGCTGCTGCAGCATGACTGGCCTGGCAATGTGCGCGAGCTTGAGCATTTGATCGGGCGTGCGGCGATCAAGGCGTTGTCGGCCTGCGCGGAGCGCCCGCAGATATTGACCATCGATAGCCGAGCACTGGATCTACGCCCCGCGGACCTCTCCTATATAGAAGGCGAGGCGCCTGTGGCTCCTGACTCAGGATTACCGCCCATGGGCCAGGGGCTGCGCGATTCGGTGGATGACTATCAGCGGCGTGTTATAGAGGCAGCGCTTGATCGTCATGCCGGGCGCTGGTCGGACGTGGCGCGCGAGCTGGCAGTGGATCGGGCCAACCTGCAGCGATTGGCCAGGCGGCTGGGCCTGAAATAGGCCTGTTCAGGTTGCTGCTTATATAGAAGAAGCCCGGCTGGCAGCTTTATTTCAATTAGATGAAATAAACGGTTGACCAGAAAATGTGGGGGCCTATAATGCGCACCACTTCCGGCGCAGCCTGATCTGAAAACTCCTTTGTAAACAAAGAGTTAGACGAAAATAAAGGTTGCACGGACGGCGAATTCGAGTAGAATGCGCCGGCATCGACAGGGTGGTTTGAGTGG
>NZ_QKYW01000014.1 GCF_003253735.1 Pseudomonas sp. URMO17WK12:I2
TAACTCTCGAATTAACGAGTGTTTACTTGTGATGCTGATAATCTTGCGATCAATCAGTCTTAACCCACAAGCACCCACACGAATTGCTTGATTCAGTTGTTAAAGAACGGTTGGCTGAGGCTTTCGTCTCAACCGAGGCGCGCATCTTACAGCACCCTCATTTGCTGTCAAGCTGTTTTTGAAGAACTTTTTCTTTCTTCTCAACACCTTGCAGCGCCCGACCAGATCATCTTCTCTCCAGCGGGAGGCGCATTCTACAGCGTTACAAACCGCTGTCAACACCCTCTCTTACCGCCTTCGATCAAACCTGATCGAACCATCAACAGAACCACTCAAACCACCCTGTCGATGCCGGCGCATTCTACTCGAATTCGCCGTCCGTGCAACCCTTATTTTCGTCTAACTCTTTGTTTAAAAAGGAGTTTTCAGATCAGGCTGCGCCAGAAGTGGTGCGCATTATAGGCCCCCACATTTTCTGGTCAACCGTTTATTTTCGATTTCTTGCGAAATGGATCGGTGCGCGATAATCGAACGCTTTGCCTTCTACTTATATAGGTAGCCAGTTGACCAAATTAACCAGTTAGTACATTTTTTACAGGCGCCATCACAGGCTGGCAGCACAATAACAACGGGAAGCACCATGGCTCCGATCATTCTCATCCTCAACGGCCCGAACCTGAACCTGCTTGGCACTCGCGAGCCAGCCACCTATGGTCATGAAACCCTGGCCGACCTCTCCAGGCTGTGCGCGGATACCGCCGAGGCCCTGGGCCTGGCTATCGAGTTCCGTCAGACCAACCATGAAGCCGAGTTGATCGACTGGCTTCACAAGGCTCGCGGCCGCTGCGCCGGTATCGTGATCAATCCGGCAGCCTGGACACATACCTCAGTAGCCATACGCGATGCGCTGGTCGCTTGCGAGTTGCCAGTAATAGAAGTGCATTTGTCCAACGTGCACAAAAGGGAAACCTTTCGCCACCACTCCTTCGTATCACCTATCGCTCTGGGCGTGATCTGCGGCCTGGGCAGCGGTGGCTATCGCGCTGCTCTGCAGCACTTCAGCCGCCTCGTTAAGGAATAAGACATGACCAGCACTACCCAGGGCATCCTGGCCGGCCTTATCGGCGCCGGCATCCAGGCTTCGCGAACCCCAGCCATGCATGAACATGAAGGGGACGCCCAAGGCTTGCGCTACCTATATAGGCTGATCGACCTCGATCAGCTGAAGCTCGATAGCGGCGCCCTCCCCGACCTGTTGAGCGCTGCCGAGCGCATGAGCTTTACCGGGCTCAACATCACCTTCCCCTGCAAACAGGCAATCATCCCTCTGCTCGATGAGCTGTCAGACGAAGCCCGGGGTATCGGTGCAGTCAATACGGTTGTGTTCAAAGACGGCAAACGCATTGGCCACAACACGGACTGCCTGGGTTTCCTGGAAGGTTTCCGGCGTGGCCTTGGTAACGCGCCGCGCCACAAGGTCGTACAAATGGGAGCAGGCGGTGCAGGCGCAGCAGTTGCTCACGCCTTGCTGAGTGAAGGCGTGGAGCAATTGAGCATCTTTGACGTCGAGCCCGCGCGCGCCCAGGCACTGGCTGCCAACCTGAACAAGCATTTCGGCTCACAACGTGCTCAGGCTGGTGGCGACCTCGCCTCGGCAATGGCGAACGCGGATGGGCTGGTCAATACCACGCCAATGGGTATGGCCAAGCTTCCAGGCATGCCGATTGCCAAGGAGCTGTTGCGCGCCGCCCTCTGGGTAGCCGAGATCGTTTACTTCCCGCTGGAAACCGAGCTGCTGCGTGAAGCGCGGGCCCTTGGCTGCAGAACGCTGGATGGCGGCAACATGGCGGTATTCCAGGCAGTGAAGGCATTCGAACTGTTCAGCGGCGTTGAAGCAGACGCGCAACGCATGCTCGACCACTTCCATAGCATGAACGCCTGATGCGTACGGGCCGGCTGCAGATTGGCCGGCCTTTTCAGCGCGTGATGTAGCGCAACACGGCTTCGCAGATCATGGTCTTGTGGCGCTGCTTGACCTGCTCATCCGGCAGGTCGATCTGGAAGATCTCACCGAAGGTATGGCGGTTGGACACTCGATAGAAGCAAAACGAGCTGATCAGCATGTGCACGTCAACGGTGGTAAGCCCCTCGCGAAACAGGCCTTCCTGCTCTCCCCGCTTGAGCGTTTCCTCAAGTGCCTGCAGCACCAGATTGCTCATTCTGCGGATTTCCGGCGACTGCTTCACGTATTCGCCGTAATGAATGTTCTCGATACAGACGATGCGCACGAAATCCGAATTACGGTCGTGGTGATCGAAGGTGAATTCGACCAGCCGGCGGATGGCCTCCGGCGCGGCCAGCTCACCGAGGTGCAGGCGGTGCTCCGTGCTGCGGATATCGCCATACAACTTCAAGAGCACCTCGACGTAGAGCTGCTCTTTACTGCCGAAGTAGTAGTAGATCATGCGCTTGGAGGTCGCCGTACGTTCGGCGATGGCATCGACCCGTGCGCCTGACAACCCTTGCTGAACGAACTCGGTGATGGCGGCCTGCAGGATATTCTCCCGGGTCTTTTCCGGGTTGTTCTTGCGAGGCTTGCGCGGCGGTGCTGCGAGTTCCGGGCTTGCAGCCTCAAGGGTGGTGGTCATGGAATCACTCATCTTGGCGCTCTTGTTATCGTGGCTGACGCAAAGCGGATACCGGTACTGGCCTGCATCCGCCCGGACACAGCTTACAGCTTCGCCTGACGCACGCTACCACTGCGTGCCTTGGCCATAGCCGCGAGGCGAACGGCGACGTTGGCGGCGCCGTAGCCCACATAGCCATTCTTGCGCTGAATGATCTCGAAGAAGAACCGTTCCTCGAAGGCCTCGGTGTACACGTGGAAGAGCTCACCGCCCTGAGCATCGCGGTCATAGAGCACGTTGTAGTAGGCCAGCTCGCTAAGAAACTCGTCATCGAAATCGAAGCGCGCTGCCAGGTCGTCGTAGTAGTTGAGCGGAATGTCCAGCAACGGAACGCCCGCCTCCTTGGCACGCTCGACCTCCTTGAAGATGTCCTCGCAGGAAAATGCGATGTGATGCACGCCGGAGCCGCGGTAACTCGATAGTGCATGAGCAATGGCGGTATTACGGTTCTCCGAAATGTTCAGCGGCAAGCGCACCGAACTGCAGCGACTGCGCAGCGCGCGACTTTTCACCAGGCCGTAGGGATCGGGCAGCACGACCTCGTCATCGGCCTCGAAATCGAGCAGGCTCTTGTAGAACAATACCCAGCTGTCGAGACTTTCGGCAGGCAACGCCAGCGCCATATGATCGATACGCTGCAGGCTGCCGGTTGGTAGCGCAGCAGGATCCAGTTTGAAGTCGCTGTCATAGATGGTCTGCCCCGCTTCGGCCTGATCAACCAGATAGATGAGGCTGCCATCAGGTGCCCGCATGGCGGGAATCTCCCGCTCGTTCGGGCCCACCAAGCCACGGTACGGATGACCCCGGTAGTCGATCGCGCGCTGCAGCGCCGTGGCACCGTCCTTGACCTTCAAAGCGGTGGCGCACAGCGATGGGCCATGGGCTTCGAAGAAACCGTGGGCAAAGGAATACGGCTCGGCATTGAGCACGATGTTGATATCGCCCTGGCGCAACAGGCTGACGTCCTTGGAGCGGTGCTCGCCGGCCTTGGCGAAGCCCAGCCGCTCGAGCCAGCCGGACAACTTGGCCCCGGCCGCCTCATCGACGGCAAATTCGAGGAACTCCACACCGTGGTAACGGCTGGCTGGCGGGGTGTCGAACAACAGATCCAGGCTCGCTGCCTGGGCATCGGCTGCCAGTAGCTGCCGGGTCTTTTCTTCCAGATAGAGTAACGAGCGCAGGCCATCGACCGCATTGGCACGCGATGGCGCGGCACGGAAACCATCGTTGAAGATTTCCAGCGACAGCGGTCCGCTGTAACCGGTACGGATGATCGGGGCGAGAAAGCCCGGCAGATCGAATTCACCCTGGCCCGGGAAGCAACGGAAATGACGGCTCCACTCCAGTACATCCATGGCCAGAAGCGGTGCATCGGCCATCTGCACGAAAAAGATCTTGTTGCCTGGAATATCGGCGATAGCTGCCGGGTCGCCCTTGAGCGACAGGGTATGGAAACTGTCGAGGATCACCCCGACTGCGGAGTGATCGGCCTGGCGTACCAGGTTCCAGACCTGCTGGTAGGTATTGACGTGGTGCCCCCAGGCCAGTGCCTCGTAGCCGATACGCAAGCCGCGTGCACCGGCGCGCTCGCCCAGCAGGCGCAGGTCATCGACCAGAATGTCTTCATCACCGAGCGAGTCGGCCGCGACGTTGCTGCACACCAGTACCAGGTCGGTGCCCAGCTCCTGCATCAGGTCGAACTTGCGCTCGGCGCGATCCAGGTTGCGCTGCAGGCGATCACGACGGCAGCCTTCGAAATCGCGGAAAGGCTGAAACAGCGTGATGGCGATGCCCAGATCGGCGCACATCTTGCGTACATCCCGCGGGCTGCCTGCGTAGTACAACAGGTCGTTCTCGAAGATTTCCACACCATCGAAGCCGGCAGCGGCGATGGCTTCGAGCTTCTCGGGCAGGGTGCCGCTCAGCGAGACGGTGGCAATCGAACGATGCATGCTTCAGCTCCTCATGGATAACGACCTCTGCGGATCGTGCAATGACCTGGGTCAGGAAGCAACGTAGCCAACACCGCGTTCAAGCCTGGAGTCAGCCATGCCGCTCTATCCCCTGCTGAGTATTTGCGGGGCTTGAAGCGATTATTCGCGCGCCCAGGTGAGGCAGCAATGTAAAGTGTACGAACTAGTTAGTATTTAGTGCGGTTATCGAACACTAGGCGGTTTAGTGAATTGACGCTATTTCACGGTTTGCAACACCATGCCCCTCACAGCAGTGCGAAGCACCTGTTGGCGGGCTGGTAAACACCCCCGCTTCAGCCATGACAATTTCAATAAGAGTACGCCCATGCTCACTTCCAAGCCTTTGCATACCCGCCTACCATTCGCACGCTTATTGGCGCCCACCCAGCCAACTGCGTCCGCGTCCGTCAAACCCTGACACGCGACACTCCGCTCGATAATCCTGAAAGCGGGTCGACCGGTGCCATCCCCAAGGCCGGTCACCTCGAGCTGTGGCCCAGCCGCACCCCGGTGCCGCTTCGCTCAGCACGCTAATAACAACGGAGACCATGATGGCTAAGCCCTCGAATTCACAAGCCAAGAAAGCCACCGCCAGCGGCTGGGTCGGTTCAGCGCTGGAGTACTACGATTTCTTCATCTACGCGCAAGCTGCCGCGTTGATATTCCCGCAGATCTTCTTTCCCAACACCGACCCGAAGATGGCCATCGTTGCCTCGCTGGCCACTTATGGCGTTGGTTACCTGGCCCGCCCGGTAGGGGCCTTCGTTCTCGGCCACTGGGGCGACACCCGCGGTCGCAAGAACGTGTTGCTGCTGTGCATGTTCCTGATGGGCATCTCCACCATGGCCGTCGGCCTGCTGCCGACCTATCACGATATAGGCCTGTTGGCCCCCGTCCTCCTGGTGCTCCTGCGCCTGGTTCAGGGGTTTGCGGTGGCTGGCGAGATATCCGGTGCCAGCTCGATGATTCTCGAACATGCTCCGTTCGGGCGACGAGGCTTCTACGCCAGCTTCACGCTGCAGGGCGTGCAGGCCGGCCAGGTGCTTGCCGCTGCCGTGTTCCTGCCATTGGCCTACTTCATGCCGACCGAAGCATTCAACGACTGGGGCTGGCGAATTCCGTTCCTGCTCAGCGCCTTCGTGCTGCTGGCGGGGTTCATCATCCGTCGTGAAGTCCACGAGACGCCGGCCTTCGTCAACGAAGAGAACAAGCAGAAGATCGCCAAATCGCCGATCTCCGAAGCGTTCAGCACCAGTTGGCGAACCATGCTCCTGGTCATGGTCATGGCCCTGATGAACGTGATCCCGGTGGTGGCGACCATCTTCGGTGCCGCCTACGCCGTGCAACCGGCCTACGGGATCGGCTTCGACAAGAGCGTTTACCTGTGGATTCCGGTGGTGGGCAACATCGTCGCGGTGCTGGTGATCCCCTTCGTGGGCAACCTTTCCGACAAGATCGGCCGCCGCCCGACCATGATCACCGGTGCACTGGGCTCGGGTCTGCTGGCCTTCGGATACCTGTATGCAATCAGCATCAGTAACGTGCCACTGGCGTTCATCATGTCGCTGCTGATGTGGGGCGTGGTCTATCAAGGCTACAACGCGGTGTTCCCCAGCTTCTACCCGGAGCTGTTCCAGACCCGCTACCGCGTATCGGCCATGGCCATCGCCCAGAACATCGGCACCATGCTCACCGCCATGCTGCCTGCGGTGTTCGCCATGCTCGCGCCGCCCGGCTCGGACAACATTCCGTGGCTGATCGGTGGCCTGGCATTCGGCATCACCTGCCTGTGCGCCATCGCCGCCTTCATCGCACCGGAAACCTACCGGATTCCGATGAGTGAACTGGGCAAGCCGGGCGCCAAGCCGATGGACAAGGCCGAGTACGACGCAGCCCGCAGCAGCAGCCTGCACGACACCACGCATTGAGCGGCGCACAGGCGTAAAGCAAGAAGGCCCTAGACGGGCCTTCTTGCATTTCGGGGTCAGCGCTTGCGACGTTGCTGATAGGCGGCGGCCAGGCCGCTCAGGCAGATGATCGCGATACCCACCTTGGCGCTGGTCTCGGGGTCATGGCCAAACACCAGCAGCCCGAGCAGCCCGGCGAAAACGATCTGACAATAACCGAACGGTGCCAACAGCGCCGGTGCGGCATGGCGGAACGCCTTGGTCAGCAGCAGATGAGCGAACATGCCACAAGCCCCAAGCGCCAGCATCAACGGCAAATGGTGCCACTGCGGCAGTTGCCAGAAGAACGGCACCAGGCAGCTCATCAGCAGGGTATTGAGCAAGCCAGTGAAGAAATTGCTGGTGGTTGGCGTGTCGTACTGGCTGAGCAGGCGCGTGAGTATCTGATAGGCCGCGAAGCAACTCGCCGAACAGAGCGGCAGCAGCACGGCCGGCGTGAACAGATCGCCACCCGGGTGCACGATGATCAGCACCCCCACGAAACCCACCAGCACCGCGGCCCATTGCCCGCGACTGACATGCTCCTTGAGCAGGGGCACCGACAGCGCAGTGACCAGCAACGGCGCGAGGAAGTTGACCGCCGTCGCTTCGGCCAGCGGGATATACAGCAGGCCGCTGGTGAAGAACAGGCTACAGCCCAGCAGACAGACTGCACGCAGTGCCTGCAATCCTGGGCGCTTGCTGCGTAAAACCCGCAAGCCCGACTGGGGCAGAAAGATGCCCGCCATCAAAAGGGTATGCACCACATAACGCGCCCACACCACCATGACCACCGGATAGAAGCCGGACAGGTATTTCGACAGTGCGTCATGGCTGGCGAACAGGAACGTCGCCAGTACCACCAGTGCGATACCTTTGAAAGGATGGTTGACGCCTGATAGCGAACTCGGGGTGCTCATGGGGATTCTCGTGATTCAGACGTCATTATCGGTAGCAGACTAACTATCTAGGCGGTCCACCGCCATCGCAACTTTCAGTATGGGCCATGCTGGCGGGTCGAGGCGCCTCCACAACACGCAGCCCTTATAAATGCCGCTGCACCGGATCCGACACCTGCCCTGCAGGCTTAACGGAACATTGGCCGGTAGGACAGCGCAACAGCCTCACCAAGTCACAATCGCCATCACCGGGAAACCGTCACTCGTCGCCTGCTTGGCGCAAATTTCCACCAGGCCGTACGGGCGCGGCTTAGCCACGTCGCCCAGTTGGGCATAACGCAGCCATGATGGTTCCATTAGCTGCAGATCGCCGCGATATGGATCCAAGTGGTCGCCCAGCACAGCGCAGCTGTCACCTCCAGCCTGGCTAACCAAGCGTACGGTCTCACCCGGCGAAAATGACGACAGCCGTGCCTGGCCGGGCCATTGCCCGCGACCGGCACCTCGCGCGCGCAACTTGGCGCAGGATCTCGACGGCGAGCACGCCGATAACGGTGGCGCAGGCGCTCGAGGGCTTAGCGACGCAACGGGAGATCCGCGAACAGCCCAGGACGGCGCTCTGTTCGGCGACGGGCTCAGGCACAAGCCCCTTGGCAAGAGAAAACGCCAGGCGCAGGAATAGGCCACTGCGGTGGGTACCGAGCGATCTGGAGCATCGAAGTAAAAGGTAGGAACCCGAATGGGCCTTGGAGATGGAGGCGATCCTGCCAGCCACACCCCGGCACACAATGTTCCCGCTGTGGCTGCTTCCTTCCGGATCTGACCAGGTTCACGGGTAATCGTTGCGGGGGGACCGGCAGGACCACCATAACGCAGCTCACCATGCAGTGAGCCGGCGCCATTGTACCGGCTTGTGCCGAACTTACAACCGCTTCAAGCACTTAGCATGCAAAAGCAGGCAAGCGACAAGGTGCGCCAAAGCGCCTCGTTGCTCGCAGAGCTGGCAATCAACGAGACTCAGGCACGGGCAAGGCTCTCTCCCTACAAGCAGAGCGGCGTAGGGGCCCGTTTCAAGGGATCCCCGCAACGGACAGGCAGGCCGCCACCACGCTCGGCACCGGCAAACGCCCTGACCGGCCGCAGCAAACAGCCGTGAATGCCCGCAATTGAGCACTGTGACGGGAATTAACCGGCAGCAGGTAGGTCACAATGAAGCCTGACCGATCGGGCAGAAGTGGCTCGGTCGATCGCCTATGACGCACGGGCATTATTCGATGCCAGATTTTTCATCCCCAAGGAGCAATTACATGGCCATTACCAAAGACCAATTGATCGGTGACATCGCTGAAGCCATCGACTCGCCGAAGACCACCGTCCGCGCGGCCCTCGATCAGCTCAGCGAGATCGTCAGCGACGCCTTGGAAAATGGTGGTGAAATCACCCTGCCGGGTATCGGCAAACTGAAAGTCAGCGAGCGTCCGGCCCGCACCGGTCGTAACCCGCAGACCGGCAAAGCCATCGAAATCGCTGCCAAGAAAGTAGTGAAGTTCGTACCGGCCAAAGCCCTGACCGACGCGGTCAACTGATCCATCGGCGGGGCGTCGCACGGCGCCCCGCTGCTCTTCGCGCAGCACCTCCCCCGCTTTAAGACTGAACCCCCGCCGGCCTGCCACCTCAAACGACGACATTCGTCAAATGCAGGTTCGCCATGCCAGCCGACCGCGAACTCACCTTCCGCGCCCTGTTTTCAGGGGTGTTGCTTGGCGCCTTGTTGACGCCATCGAACATCTATTCCGGCCTGAAGATCGGCTGGTCATTCAATATGTCGATCATCGCCCTGCTGGTCAGCTACGGCATCTGGCAAAGTTTGCTGCGCTGGCGCCTCGGCACGGCCTGGAGCATGCGCGAAAGCAACATCAACCAGACCACCGCCTCGGCGGCCGCTTCGATCATCTCCGGTGGCCTGGTCGCGCCCATACCGGCCTACACCCTCCTCACCGGCCAGCAACTGCCCACGCTGCCATTGATAGCCTGGGTATTCTCGGTAAGCTTTCTGGGCATCTGGGTGGCCTGGTACCTGCGGCGCAGCATGGTCGAGGATACCCGCCTGCGCTTTCCCGAAGCGGTCGCCACCCTGGAAACCATGCAGCAGGTATACAACCATGGCCGTGACGCACTGCATCGGCTCTACGTGCTCGGCGCGGCAGCCGTACTCGGCGGCTTGGTCAAATGGGCCGATACCTTCCTCTACGCCCTGCCACGCTGGTCGCCCAGTGCGCAATTGGAGCGGCTGACCTTCAACCTTGACCCATCGCCACTGCTGATCGGCTTCGGCGGCATCATCGGCATTCGCGTCGGCCTGTCGCTGCTGCTCGGCGCACTGATTGCCTGGGGCGGTCTGGCGCCCTGGTTATTGAGCAGCGGCCTGGTCACGCTTGCCGATGGCGCCAGCGGCCCGCAGTTCGCCCCCTTGGTGGAATGGCTGCTGTGGCCCGGCGTGACCCTGCTGGTCTGCGCCACCCTGACCGCGCTGGCGGTGCGCTTCGTGGCGAGCCGGCGGATCGCCCGCGCCACTGGCGAAACGCCGCGGCAGAGACCGGCGAAACTGCCGCTGCTCATGCTGGTTCTGGCCTCGCTGCTGGTGCTGACGCTGCAGGTGCTGCTGTTCGATATCGACCCGCTGATGGCGCTGCTCAGCGTGCCCCTGGCAGTCGCCTTGGCCTGCATGGCGGCACGGGTGGTCGGGGCGACCGGTATTCCGCCGATTGGCGCCACCGGGCAGCTGTCGCAACTGACGTTCGGGGTGATCGCACCGGGGCAGATCAGCGTCAACCTGATGGCCGCCAATACCGCTGGCGGTGCCGCCGGGCAATGCACCGATCTGCTCAATGACTTTCGCGTCGGCCACGCCATCGGCGCCAAGCCCTACAACCAGTTGATCGCCCAGTGCCTGGGGATTCTGGTCGGCAGTATCGTCGGCGTGCTGGTCTACCAGATCCTGATTCCCGATCCACAAAGCATGCTGATCACCCAGCAATGGCCGGCACCGGCCGTGGCCACCTGGAAGGCGGTTGCCGAAGTGCTGGGCTACGGCTTCGACTCGCTCGACGCCAGCATTCGCTGGGCCATGCTGATCGGCGCACTGTGCGGCGTGGTGTTCGGCGTGCTGGAGGCGAGCCTGCCCGTGCAGTCGCTGTTCGCCCGGCTGCTGCCCAGCTCAGCGGCCTTCGGCCTGGCCTTTATCATCCCGGCGTCGATCTCGCTGATGATGGCCATCGGCGCCCTGCTCGCCTGGGTAGTGCAGTCGCGCTGGCGCAGCCTCGGCGAACGCTTCACCATCGCCGCCGCAGCTGGCCTGGTGGCGGGAGAAAGCATCGTCGGGGTCGGGGCGTCGTTCTGGATGATGTTGGCGGGCGGTTGAAGCAGCATTCATGGGACAGATCGGGATGGGCTGCATTTACACTTACAGGGCCTGTGCCATAGCGCGAGTGACATGCTGGGAACCTTGTGGGAGCGGGCCATGCCCGCGAAAAAAATCGCGGGCATGGCCCGCTCCCACAGACGGCTAAGCAGCACTACTCAACAGCAATACCGAAATCCCCCAACCTGGCGATAAAGGTCTGCTCGTCGAGCACCGGTATGTTCAGCTCGGTGGCCTTGGCCAGCTTCGAACCCGCCCCGGGGCCTGCGACCACGCAAGTGGTTTTTGCCGACACCGAACCGGCCACCTTGGCGCCCAGGCTTTCCAACTTGTCCTTGGCGATATCGCGGCTCATCACTTCAAGGCTACCGGTAAGCACCCAGGTCTGGCCGGCCAGTGGCAGGCCCTCTACCACCTTTTTCTCGCTCTCCCAGTGCATGCCGAAATCACGCAGCTGCGCTTCGATCGCTCTTGCACGCTCGGCATTTTCCGCCTTGGCAAAGAACTCGCGAACCGACTGCTTGGCCTTCTCGTTGAGCCCCTTCATGGCGCTCAGGTCGAGCCAATCAGCGGATATCACCCCGTCGAGACTCTTGAAGCGCTCGGCCAGGTTCTTCGCGCCGGTGGCTGCGACAAAGGGAATGTTCAGTTTGTCGAGCAGCCCACCAAGGGTCGTGCTGGCCGCGAACTCGGCTGCCAGCTCGCCCTGGTCCTGCAGCTCCAGGCCGCGCTCGAGCAGGTGCCTGATAACGGTCTGGTTGTGCTCATCCTCGAAGAAGCTGTGAATCTCGTGGGCCACCTCCAGGCCGACATCCGGCAGGTAGGTCAGCACTTCGGGCAACGCCTGGGTGACGCGTTCCAGCGAGCCCAGTGAGCGCGCCAGCACCTTGGCGGTTTCCTCGCCGACATCGGGAATACCCAATGCGTAGATAAAGCGTGCCAGGGTCGGGCGCTTGCTGTCGGCGATGGCGTCGAGCAGCTTGCGGCTGGATACCTCGGCGAAGCCTTCGAGGCCGACGATCTGCTCGAACTCCAGGGTATAGAGGTCGGCCGGCGAGCCGACCAGGCCTTCGTCGACCAGCTGTTCGACGCTCTTCTCGCCAAGGCCCTCGATGTCCATGGCGCGGCGCGAGACGAAATGGATGATCGCCTGCTTGAGCTGGGCGGCGCAGGCCAGGCGGCCCACGCAGCGATACACGGCGCCTTCGCTGACCGTTTCGCGGCCCTTGCTGCGCTTGATCAGCTGGGTACGCTCGACTGCCGAGCCACAGACCGGGCATTGCTCCGGCACCACGACCGGGCGCGCGTCCTCGGGACGACGCTCGGTGACCACTTGCATCACCTGGGGAATCACGTCACCGGCGCGGCGGATGATCACCGTGTCGCCGATCATCACCCCCAGGCGCGCCACCTCGTCCATGTTGTGCAGCGTCGCGTTGGCCACCGTCACGCCCGCCACCTTGACCGGTTTGAGACGCGCCACCGGCGTCACCGCGCCGGTGCGGCCAACCTGGAACTCCACGTCGAGCAGCTCGGTGAGCTCTTCCATGGCCGGAAACTTGTGGGCCACGGCCCAATGCGGCGTGCGCGCACGAAAACCGAGCTGTTGCTGGTCTTCGATGTTGTTGACCTTGAACACCACGCCGTCGATGTCATAGGCCAGGCCCATGCGCCGCTCGCCGATATCGCGGTAATAGGCCAGACACTCCTCCACGCCCTTGGCCAGCTTCAGCTCGGGGCTGATGGGAATGCCCCAGGTCTTCAGGCGCTGCAGCATGCCGACCTGGGTCGGCGCCGGCTCGGCACTGTGCTGGCCGAGGCCATAGCAGCAGAACTCCAGCGGACGGCTGGCGGTGATCTTCGAGTCCAGCTGGCGCAGACTACCAGCCGCGGCGTTGCGTGGGTTGGCGAAGGTCTTGCCGCCGATCTCGGCCTGGGCGGCGTTGAGACGTTCGAAGCCGGCGCGCGACATGAACACCTCACCACGTACTTCAAGCACATCCGGCCAGCCGCTGCCCTGCAGCTTGAGCGGCACGTTGCGGATGGTGCGCACGTTGACGCTGATGTCTTCGCCGGTGGTGCCATCGCCGCGGGTGGCGCCGCGCACCAGCTTGCCGTCACGGTACAGCAGGCTTACCGCCAGGCCGTCGAGCTTGGGCTCGCAGCTGTACTCCACCTCACCGCCGGCACCGAACAGATCGCCGCCCTGCAGGCCCAGCCCGCTCTGCACGCTGCGGTCGAAGGCTCGCAAGTCGTCCTCTTCGAAGGCATTGCCAAGGCTCAGCATGGGCACTTCGTGGCGCACCTGGCCGAAGGCGCTGAGTGCTTCGCCGCCTACGCGTTGGGTCGGCGAGTCGGGTGTCACCAGTTCCGGGTGCTCGGTTTCAAGCGCCTGCAGCTCGCGAAACAGGCGGTCGTATTCGGCATCCGGCACGCTCGGCTCGTCGAGCACGTAATAGCGGTAGTTGTGCGCGTCCAGTTCGTTACGCAGTTCGAGGATACGTTGGGCGGAATCTTTCATGCGGGTCAGTCTCGGCGGTCCACAGCCAGGGCACAGAAACGAAAAACCTCAAGCCAAGCGCTGGGCTTGGAGCTTGAGGCTCGTCGGTGCCGCTTTCTTTCAGCGTTTTTGCGTCAACAGACGGCGTTCGTATTCGACGATGCGCTGACGGTAATGTTCGATGGTTTGTGCGGTCAGCACGCTGCGCTGATCGTCCTTGAGCTCGCCGTTGAGCTCATGGGCCAACTTGCGCGCCGCCGCGACCATCACGTCGAAGGCCTGCTTGGGGTGGCGCGGGCCTGGCAGGCCGAGGAAGAAGCTCACCGCACGAGTGCTGAAGCCTTCGATATCGTCAAGGTCGAAGGTGCCGGGCTTCAGCGCATTGGCCATGGAGAACAGCACTTCGCCGTTGCCGGCCATGCTCTCGTGGCGGTGGAAGATATCCATCTCGCCGAAACGCAGGCCGCTTTCCAGGATGTTCTGCAGCAGCGCCGGGCCCTTGAAGCCCTGCTCGTCGCGGGCGATGACGTTGATCACCAGCACTTCGTCGACCGGCGGCAGATCCTTGTCAGCCTGCTTGCTGGAGGCGCCGGCGCGGTCGTCGCGTTCATCGTCCACCGGGCTGAGCAGCGTCGGCACCGGCTCGTCGGCGGCCAGGTCGAGGTCGCCCTGACGCGGCTCGCTACGACGGCGGCTGTTGGCGTCGCGTGCGCTCATCGACGGCAGGTCGTCTTCATCCAGCGAGGGCTCGTGATTGCGCTCCACCACCCTGGGCGGGCTGAGCACGTCGGGATCACCTTCGTCATCGGGCAGACTGGACACATTGCGATCCAGTCGGAACTTCAGCTTGCCCTTGCCACCGCGCATCCGCCGCCAGCCATCGAAGAGGATGCCGGCGATAACGATGATACCGATGATGATCAGCCACTCGCGTAGACCGAATTCCATGAAATGTCCTGACCCCTAAAGCAAAAATTGATGAAAAAAAGGCGTCCCGGCCCCTGCTGATGACCCTGAAACGTGGCGCCAACTCCATGTTCTGACTGGCGTTTTCCCACGCGCAACAAAAGTGGGCGTTAAGCTAGCACGACGAAAGGCAACTTTACACCGGCAAAACGCTGTAAAACCGCCGCCGCGGCCTGTTTTTACGCGACAAAATCCTCATGGCACCCGTTCAACTGTCAACCATCGCCAAGGCCTGTTCAACATCCACCGCTACCAGACGCGAACAGCCGGGTTCGTGCATGGTCACGCCCATCAACTGGTCGGCCATTTCCATGGCGATCTTGTTGTGGGTGATGTAGATGAACTGCACGGTCGCCGACATCTCCTTGACCAGCCGCGCGTAACGTCCAACGTTGGCATCGTCCAGCGGTGCGTCCACCTCGTCGAGCATGCAGAACGGTGCCGGATTGAGCTGGAAGATCGAAAAAACCAGCGCCAACGCCGTCAATGCCTTCTCGCCGCCGGACAGCAAATGGATAGTGCTGTTCTTCTTGCCCGGTGGACGCGCCATGATGGTCACCCCGGTATCGAGTAGATCTTCGCCGGTGAGTTCCAAATATGCGCTGCCACCGCCGAAAACTTTCGGGAAAAGCGCCTGCAGACCGGCGTTGATCTGGTCGAAGGTTTCCTTGAAACGGTTGCGGGTTTCCCGGTCGATCTTGCGGATCACGTTCTCGAGCGTGTCCAGCGCCTCGACCAGGTCGGCGTTCTGGGCGTCCAGATAGCGCTTGCGCTCGGATTGCTGCTGGTATTCCTCGATGGCCGCCAGGTTGATGGCGCCAAGGCGCTGGATGCGCGCGGCCATCTGCTCCAGGGCCTGCTCCCAGGCGCTCTCGCTGGCCTCTTCGGGCAGCGTGGCGAGCACGCCGTGCAGGTCGTAGCCATCCTCCAGCAGTTGATCCTGCAGCGCCTTGCGGCGCACGTTCAGCGACTGCCACTCCAGGCGCTGTTGCTCCAGCTGGCCACGCAGCATCTGCGACTGCTGCTCGGCCTGGGTGCGGCGCTTCTCGGCGTCGCGCAGCTCACGGTCGGCATCTTCCAGGGCCAGGCGTGCCAGGCGCAGCTCCTCTTCGACGCCCATGCGCCGTTCGAGCAACTCCTCGAGCTTGAGGCGCAATTCTTCCAGCGGCGCGGCACCCTCTTCCAGATTCAGGTCCAGTTGCTCACGCTTTTCGGTGAGGCGCTCGGACTGTAGCTCCAGGCGCTCCAGGGCCTGGCGTGTAGAGTCGTGCTGGGCACGCAGCGACCCCAGGCGTACCGCCAGCTGGTGGGCGTGATCCTTGTGCTGACGGGCGTCCTGGCGTACCCGATCGAGCCGCTCACGCAGCGCATCGCGGCTGGCCAGCAGGCTTTCACGCTGCTCGGTATCCAGGGCCATGCTGTCCAGCGCATCCTGCAAGTACAGGCGCGCCTCGCCCAGCTGCTCGGTTTCCATGGCCCGTTGCTCGGCCAGTTCCTGCTGCTCGGCCTCGATGCGCCGGCGCCGCAACAGCAACTGTTCGGCCTTGGCCTGCCCCGCGGAGAGGCGCGCCTTCAGCTCACCCAGGCGGCGCGCCTGCTCCTGCAACTGGCGGCGCTGTTGCTCACGCAGGTCTTCTGCCTGCCGCTGGCGCTCGCGCAAAGCCTGCAGGCTGTCATCGAGCAGCGCCAGCGCCGCTTCGCGCTCATTGCGCTCCAGGCTCAGGCTTTCCAGCTCCTGGGCACGGGCCAGTACGCCGCTCTGCGCATCGCTGGCACGCCGCACACGCAGGAAATGCCGGCCCAGCCAATAGCCGTCACGGCTGACCAGGCTTTCGCCGGGCGCCAGGGTGGCACGCTCGGCCAGGGCCTGATCGAGGCTCTCGACCGGGCGTACGCGGCCCAGCCAGGGGGCGAGATCCACGGGGGACTCAACCTTGTCAAGCAGGCTGCCGGGGATCCGCTGGCCATCGCTGGCTGCCGATACCAGGCGCAGCTCGCCCTGCTCCAGGGCGGCAAAGTCCAACCCGCCGAAATCATCCTGCAGCACGGCTTGCAAGTCGGCGCCAAGCACGGTTTCCACCGCCAGCTCCCAACCGGCCTCCACGCGCAGGCCCTCGGCCAGGCGCGGGCGTTTGTCGAGGCCGTGCTCACGTAACCACTCCGCCGTGCCTTTGCCGGGATCCAGGGCGGCCTGCTGCAAGGCTTCCAGGGAAGCGAGACGGCCGTTGAGGCGCTGCAACTCACCTTGCGCCTGTTGCTGGGCCTGGCCGGTTTGCTGCAGTTCGTCGCGCAGTTGCTGCAGGCGCTCGGCCTGTTCGGCCTCCCGCTCCTGCAATTGCTCGAGATCCAGCTCGCCGACCGCGATCTCTTCGCCCAGCTCGATGATCGCTGCATCTTCCGGGTCGGCTGCCAGTTGCTGCAGTTCATCGCCCAGGCGCCGCTGACGTTCGGCGAGGCGTTCCAGGCTGTGCTCCAGCTGCTGGATGCGTGACTGCTGCACCTCGGCCTGGCGGCGTGGCTCGGCACTGCGCTGGTTGAAGGCGTCCCACTGTTCCTGCCAACCTTGCATGGCGGTTTCGGCTTCTTCCAGCGCCGCAGCGGACTCCTCGGCGGCGGCGGCGGTGAGTTCCTGCTCCGGCTCGAGCATCGCCAATTCTTCGCCCAAGGTGGCCAGCAAGGTGCGGTCATGGCCCAGGTGCGATTCGGTTTCCAGGCGGGCGCGCTCGGCTTCACGCAGGTCGTCCTGTAACTGGCGCAGGCGCTGCTGGCCGTGCTGGATGCTCTGCTCGACGCGGGCGATATCGCCGCCTACCGAATAGAAGCGTCCCTGCACCAGGTTGAAACGTTCGGACAGTTCATGATGCCCGTCGCGCAGCCGTTCGATGCTGGCATCGGCGTTGCGCTGTTCGGCCACCAGAGCCTCGAAGCTGACCTCCTGGTTGCCGATCACCGCCTCGCGCTGGCCAACCTGCTCGTTCAGCGCCTGCCAACGCAGGGCGGTCAGCTGGGCCTTGAGCAGGCGTTCCTCGGCCTTGTATTCCTGATACTTCTCGGCGGCCTGGGCCTGGCGGTGCAGGCGCTCGAGCTGGCGCTCCAGCTCTTCACGCAGGTCGGTCAGGCGCGCCAGGTTGTCGTGGGTGCGGCGAATACGGTTTTCCGTCTCGCGGCGGCGCTCCTTGTACTTGGAGATACCTGCCGCCTCTTCGATGAAGTTGCGCAATTCCTCGGGCTTGGCCTCGATCAGCTTGCTGATCATGCCCTGCTCGATGATCGAGTAGCTGCGCGGCCCCAGGCCGGTACCGAGGAAGATGTCGGTAATGTCGCGGCGGCGGCATTTCACGCCGTTGAGGAAATAGGTGTTCTGGCTGTCGCGGGTCACCCGGCGGCGGATGGAGATTTCCGCGAAGGCCGCGTACTCGCCGGTCAGGGTATTGTCGGAGTTATCGAAGATCAGCTCGATGCTGGCCTGGGTCACCGGTTTGCGGGTATTGGAGCCGTTGAAGATGACATCGGTCATCGACTCGCCGCGCAGGTTCTTTGCCGAACTCTCGCCCATCACCCAGCGCACCGCATCGATGATGTTGGACTTGCCGCAGCCGTTGGGGCCGACGACCGCCGCCATGTTGCTCGGGAAATTCACCGTGGTGGGGTCGACGAAGGACTTGAAGCCCGCCAGCTTGATGGACTTCAGGCGCATGCGCGGGCACTCGCCGACACGGCAACCAGGCGGGCAGAGAGGTCAACGGCGCACAGCGTCATATAGGTCCTTGAGGCGCGATGCTTGGGGAGCGCGAGGTTCTGGCCATTGGCCAGAGGGGGCGGGAGTTTAACACAGCAGCGACATGAAGCTGAGCAGCGTATGCGCACATGGAACGCCGCCGCTTCGCTGGCATCCAACCGCCAGGCCAGGCACTCGCCTGGCGCCGCATTTCCTTGCCGCCCCGAGGTTCTCATGCAGACGTACGCATGCGCAGCGAAACTGGATCGTCTGAATTTCTTCCTGGCTGACGTCCGCGACGGGCTCGGACCGTATCTGGCGATCTACCTGCTCTCGGTGCACAAATGGCAGGCGGGCGACATTGGCCTGGTAATGGCCCTTGGCGGGCTGGCCGGCCTGGCGGCGCAGATTCCGGCCGGCGCGCTGGTCGACTGGGTGCGCGACAAGCGCCTGCTGATCGTCATCGCGTCGGTACTGGTGACCCTCGCCTGCCTGGTCACCCTCTGGAATGCCCAGTTCGCCTGGGTGGCGGTGAGCCAGATCGCCGCCGGCATGGCCTCCTCGGTATTCGCCCCGGCGCTGGCGGGCATCACCCTGGGTATCGTCGGGCCGAAGGCTTTTACCCGGCGTATCGCCCGCAACGAATCCTTCAACCACGCCGGCAACGCGACAGCGGCGCTGCTGGCGGGTCTGTTCGCCTATCTGTGGGGCCCGGTGGCGGTGTTCTACCTGATGACCGGCATGGCGGTGCTGAGCCTGCTGTCGGCGCTGAGCATTCCGGCGCGCGCCATCGATGCCGACCAGGCGCGGGGCCGCGAAGTCGGTGTGGCGCTGACGCCGCTGCGCCAGCTGCTCAGCCAACCGCCGCTGGTGCTGCTGGCGCTGTGCTGCGCACTGTTTCACCTGGCCAATGCCGCCATGCTGCCGCTGGTAGGCCAGAAACTCGCGCTGGCCAACCCGGAACTGGCAACCACGCTGATCTCGGCCTGCATCATTGCCGCTCAGCTGGTGATGATTCCGGCGGCCATGCTGGTGGGCGCCCGTGCTGACCAGTGGGGGCGCAAGCCGCTGCTGCTGGCGGGCTTTCTCATTCTGCCGATTCGCGGCGTGCTCTACACCCTCAGTGACGACCCGCTGTGGCTGGTCTCGGTGCAGCTGCTCGATGGTATTGGCGCCGGCCTGTTCGGCGCACTGATCCCGCTGATGGTGCGCGACCTGACCCAGGGCAGTGGCCACTTCAACGTCAGCCTGGCCAGCGTCAGCCTGGTGTTCGGCATCGGGGCGGCGTTGAGCAACGGCCTGGCCGGTTATGTCGCCGAAGCCAAGGGTTACGACAGCGCGTTTCTGGTACTGGCCGCCGTGGCCGGCTGCGCCGTACTGCTGCTGTTGGGCATGCCGGAAACCCTGAAGGGCGACGCGGCGACGCCGCAAATCGACGACCCAGCACCTCGCCCCACCACCTGACCATCAGGTCAACATTCGTCCCGGACATGGTTGTCGGCGCCCCGCTTGTCACGCAGAATCCCGGCTCATAGCCACGAGCGCCCTCTACAATGGCGCCCGCCCAGTGGGCATCGCCATCCGCGAAGCCCGCACCGCTCCATCGGATTTGAATCGAGGCCCCATGTCCAACGTCATCCACGCCTACCGCGGCGCTATCCTGCACAGCCTGGCCGACCCGGCCGAAGTCGGTATCGAGGCGTCGTACGCCTACTTCGAGGACGGCATTCTGCTGGTCGAAGACGGCAAGATCCGCGAGGTCGGCGCGGCCGCAGACCTGCTGCCACGCCTGACCGGCGTTGCCGTGCGCCACTATGAGAATGCGCTGATCACGCCCGGCTTTATCGATACCCATATTCACTATCCGCAAACCGGCATGATCGGCGCCTACGGCGAGCAGCTGCTGGACTGGCTGAACACCTACACCTTCCCGACGGAAATGCGCTTCGCCGACAAGGCCCACGCCAGCGAAGTGGCGGATGTGTTCATCAAGGAAATGCTGCGCAACGGCACCACCACCGCACTGGTGTTCGGCAGTGTGCACAAGCAATCGGTAGACGCCCTGTTCGAAGCGGCCGACGCCCTGAACCTGCGCATGATCGCCGGCAAGGTGCTGATGGACCGCAACGCGCCCGAGGCGCTGACCGACACCGTCGAATCCGGCTATGCCGACAGCCGTGAGCTGATCGAGCGCTGGCACGGCAAGGGCCGCCTGCACTACGCGGTAACGCCGCGCTTCGCGCCGACCAGCACGCCGGAACAACTGGCCATGGCCGGGCGCCTGCTGGGCGAGTATCCCGATCTGTATCTGCACACTCACCTGTCGGAAAACCGCCAGGAAATCGAGTGGGTCAAGGCATTGTTCCCGGAAAACAGCGGCTACCTGGATGTGTACGACAAACACCAGCTGACCGGCCCGCGCTCGGTGTTCGCCCACTCGGTGCACCTGTGCGACGCCGAGTGCGAGCGCCTGGCGGAAACCGGCTCGGCAGTGGCCTTCTGCCCGACCTCCAACCTGTTTCTCGGCAGCGGCCTGTTCGACCTCAAGCGCATGGAGCAGCACAAGGTGCGCGTCGGCCTGGGCACCGATATCGGTGCCGGCACCAGCTTCTCGCAGCTGCGCTCATTGAGCGAGGCCTACAAGATCATGCAGTTGCAGGGGCAGAAGCTCGACCCGTTCAAGTCGCTGTACCTGGCCACGCTGGGCAGCGCGCGTGCGCTATACCTGGATGAACGCATCGGCAACTTCGAGCCGGGCAAGGACGCGGACTTCGTGGTGCTCGATTACCAGGCCACGCCGCTGATCGACTATCGCCTGCAGCAGAGCAGCAACCTGGCCGAGCGGCTGTTCGCCCTGATCACCCTGGGTGACGACCGGGTGATCAGGGAAACCTTTGCTGCCGGCAATAGCATGCATCGTCGCGATAGCTGAATCGCAGCCCCTTCGTGGGAAGGGAAACTCCGGGCACAAAAAAAGGATGCCCAAGGGCATCCTTTTTCAGTCAGCGTTGATCAGCTGGCGCGTGCGGAGTCACGCAACGCCTTGACCTGATCATGGTTGCGCTGCACGCCCTGCATCTGCTTTTCGAGCACGACACGGACGTTGCTCGGCAGGTCTTTCTGCAGGGCTTCGCGGTAGGCCTTCAGGGCCACGTCTTCACCACGCTCGCACTCGTTGAGGATGGCCTCTTCGCTCTTGCCGGTCAGCAGCGATTTCAGGTCGACCCAGCCGCGGTGCAGAGCACCGGAAACGCTGGAGCTGGTTTCCGGATCGCCGCCCAGGCCGCGTACCAGTTGCTGCAGCTCGGCTGCTGCGCTGGCGCAGTCCTGCGAACGCTGCACGAAGAAGGTCTTGAGGCGCGGCTCTTTCACGTCTTCGGCACACTCGCTGAAGCCTTTCTCGCCATCTTTACTGGTTTCGATCAGGTCGTTCAGTACCGAAATAACGTCTTTGTTATCCACTTTGAATCTCCTCGTCGCTTCAGAAATTAGCCCTGTATGGGCCGCTCCCTTAAGTTGAGTGAGTGCCTGTTGCGGAGGTTCAGGGCAATTTCTGGCGAGGCGCTTGAGGGTGGGCCAGGCGACTGCTGCCAAAGGCGCGCACAGCCTGGGCGCGAACCACTCGTCTGGAGAGCGAAATCGCGGAGCAAGCGAAACGGCTTAGCCGCCGGTCATGCTCATGAAGCGAATGACTTGTACCTGCTCATCGGTTTCGAAGTGATGGCGCTCGGGTTTGAGCTGCAGCGCACCCACCAGAGCCTCGCGCAGGCGCTCGCTGTCACCGGGGTGCGCGCGCATCAGGCTGCGCAGATCCAGCGCATTGTCGTGCCCCAGGCAAAGCACCAGCTTGCCCTCGGCGGTAACGCGCACGCGGTTGCAGTCACCACAGAAGTTGTTGCTGTGCGGCGAGATGAAGCCCACCCGGGTGTCGCTACCGCTGACCTGCCAGTAACGCGACGGCCCGCCCGTGACATGGCTGCTGCGCACCAGTGTGTGACGCGCCTCGATACGCTCGCGCACCACGTCACTTGAGCAGAAGGTCTGTTCGCGTTGATGGCTGACCACGCTGCCCAGGGGCATCTCTTCGATAAAGCTGATATCCAGGCCGCGGGCCATGGCGTATTCGACCAGGCCGAGCACTTCGTCATCGTTGCGTGCGGTCTGCACCACGCTGTTGAGCTTGATGCGCTTGAAGCCCGCCGCCGCCGCGGCGTCGATACCGGCCAACACCTGGTCGAGCATGTCGCGCCGGGTGAAGGCAGCGAAGCGCTCGCGCTGCAGCGAGTCGAGGCTGACGTTCAAACGGGTCACGCCGGCGGCGCGCAGGTCACCAGCCATATGGGCGAGCTGGGAGCCATTGGTGGTGATCGACAGGTCCTCGAGCTCGGGGCGCTCGCCCAGGCGGCGCAACAGGCTCAACAGGTTCTTGCGCACCAGCGGCTCGCCACCGGTGATGCGGATGCGTTTGACGCCCAACCCGATGAACGCATCGGCGACGTTGTACAGCTCTTCCAGGCTGAGGATCTGCGAACGCGGCGCGAACACCATGTCCTCGCTCATGCAGTACGTGCAGCGGAAGTCACAGCGATCGGTCACTGACAGTCGCAAGTAGGTAATCCGCCGGCCGAAGGGATCGACCAACTGCGTCGTGTGCATCTATCCGATCTCCCGGCCTCACGGCCAGCTGAAAGTGGCTGCCGCCGCAGCGACAGTGGGCAGCCAACGAGCTGCGAAGTGACGCCAAGTTTACCACGCCTGCCCTGCCGCCGTGCCGATCACGGCGCCACACCCGGTCGGTTCGGGCAGCACTACCCACACATTCAGTGACACAACCGCCCTTACCTACATGCCGAACAAAACGGCCAACGGCAGCTGACGCAGCTGTGCTAGCCCAGGCGCGGCGCGGCCTGCGGCGATTCGAGCGGTGGCTCCACGCCCTCCTGGCCACGCGGGCAAAAGGTCGAACCGGCTTTCTCGGCCCAGGGTCACATGCGCAGACCTCAGGACGACTGGCAATGGAGCGCACCGATGCCACTGCTGAAACTGCTGCACTTCACCGCACTGATCGCCTGGTGCGGCACGCTGCTCTATCTGCCTGCATTGATTGCCGCCAGTTGCCGGTCCCCGCAACGCGCGGAGCGTCCGGGGCATCCGCAGCTCAACCGCACGGTCTTCAATCTGATTGCCACGCCAGCCGCCATCGTCGCCATCGGCAGCGGTACCGCACTGTTCCTGCGCGACGGCACCTTTGGTATCTGGCTGGTGGCCAAGCTCACCGCCGTGGCGGTGATGGTCATCTGCCATGCGCTGTGCGGCCTGCTGATCCTGCAGTGCGAACGCCAGCCCCGCCCAGCGCTGACCATCGTCTGCGCGGCGCTGGGCGGCATCACCCTGGGCATGATTGCCGCCACCCTATGGCTGGTGCTCGCCAAACCCTACTGAACCAGGAGCTTTCCACCCATGAATGCAGGCGGGCCAAAGCCGAACTCAATCGACATCGACACCCACGGCATGCTCGTAGACCAGTCTGCCGCCCAGGTACGCGGCGATGGCGATCAGGCCGGCAGTGAACAACGACAGGTAGAAGGCCCACATCTCGAAACCGTCGTCACCATGGCGGTAACGCAGCATCCAGTTCAGCGAAGCCAACGACAGCATCATCACGGCGATGATGGCGTGACACCAGGCGCTGATCTTCTGACGAATACGCTTCACGCTGACCAGGTCGATCATCCCGGCGACGCTGGCGATCCAGCCCCCGGCAGCACCCACGCCTGCCAGCCACAAACTGGCCCGCGCCCAGAACGGGTCGGTGGTCCAGAAATAGGCGAAATCGGTGGCCACCAGCCCCAGCAAAGCGGCCACCGGAAAGTGGATCATCATCGGGTGCAGCGGATGCCCGGCGATGGCCGCACGACTGATGATGGATTCTTGCTGCTCAGCCATGGCGGCCTCCCTGTCGATTCGGAAAGTGGCCGCGGTTGCTCGGCCTTCTTGAAGTTGACCGCACTCGCCGCAGCAGTTCCGATTATCTCCGCGTGCAGTGGTGACCAATCAATTCTGGCTCCGGCCGGCCCCGTGGCGCGCGACATCGCCCTGCTGTGGTGGGCCATGTGCGGCTTCTTCACGCTGGTACTGGTGGTGGTCAGCGCCCTGTGGATCTACGCCCTGTGGCGCAAACCGCGCGAGTATTCGCCTGACGAAGCGCGGCGTATCCAGCGGCGCTGGCTGATCGGCGGCGGCATCCTGTTGCCCTCGGTGACCATCGTGCTGCTCCTGGCGTTCGGCATTCCGGTGGGCCAGCGCATGATGCAGCTGCCGATTGTCGGCGAGCGGCCCTTGCAGATCCATATCAACGGCCACCAGTGGTGGTGGGAGGTGCGCTATCCGGACAGCGGTGTGGTGACCGCCAACCAGCTGCACCTGCCCGCTGGCCGGCCGGTGGACATAACGGTCAGCAGCGCCGACGTGATTCACTCCTTCTGGGTACCGCGCCTGGGCGGCAAGATCGACATGATCCCCGGCCGCGAGAACCGTATCCGCCTGCAGGCCGACAAGCCCGGCACCTTTCGCGGCCAGTGCACCGAGTTCTGCGGCACCCAGCACAGCCACATGGTCCTCGACGTGCAGGCGCATAGCGAGGAAGACTTCGCCGCCTGGATCGATGCCCGTCGCGAGCCACGGGTGGAGGCGCTGCAGGGCCCGGCCGCCGACACCTTCCTGGCCCACTGCGGGATGTGCCATCGCGTGGCCGGCGTCAGTGCCGGCAATCGCGCCCCGGACCTTACCGACCTGGCCAGCCGCCGACACCTGGGCGGCGGCGTGATCGGCAACGAGCCGGGTGCCATCCTGACCTGGATACGCGAGCACGGCCGCCTGAAACCGGGCACCGGCATGCCGCTCACCGACGACCTCGATGCCGAGCACCTGCAGGCCATCGCGACCTGGCTGGAGGGCCTCGAACCATGAGCGCGAGCTACGAGAACCAGAGCGACAGCCGCGAAACCCAATGCCGCGAAACGGCCGCCGCCGATGCCCTGCACGACCAGTTCGACGCGGTGTGGGGCAACCCGCGCGGCTGGCGGGCGCTGACCATCGTCAATCACACCACCCTGGGCCTGCGCTTCATGGTCACCGGGCTGGGTTTCTTCCTGTTCGGCCTCTTGCTGGCGATGCTGATCCGCACTCAGCTGGCCCTGCCGGGCAATGCCTTCATGGGCCCGGAGGTATTCAACCAGGTGTTCACCATGCACGGCACGGTGATGATGTTCCTGTTCGCCGTGCCGATGATGGAAGGCCTGGCGGTGTACCTGATCCCGAAGATGCTCGGTGCTCGCGACCTGGTATTCCCGCGCCTGTCGGCCCTCGGCTACTGGTGCTACCTGTTCGGCGGGCTGATCATCTGCTCCAGCCTGCTGTTCGGGGTGGCGCCCAATGCCGGCTGGTTCATGTACACACCGCTGTCCAGCGCCGCGCATTCGCCGGGCATCAACGCCGACTTCTGGCTGCTGGGTATCACCTTCGTGGAAATCTCCGCGGTGTCGGCCGGGGTCGAGCTGGTGGTATCGATCCTGCGTACCCGCGCCGAGGGCATGGCGCTGAACCGGATGCCGATCTACGCCTGGTACATCCTGACCATGGCGATGATGATCGTCATCGGCTTCCCGCCACTGATCCTTGGCAGCATCCTGCTGGAACTGGAGCGCGCGGCCGGCCTGCCGTTCTTCGAGGTGGCGCGCGGCGGCGATCCGTTGCTCTGGCAACACCTGTTCTGGCTGTTCGGCCACCCCGAGGTGTACATCATCTTCCTGCCGGCGGCCGGTATCGTCTCCACCCTGCTGCCGGTGTTCTGCGGCCGCCCGCTGGTGGGCTACCGCGCCGTGGTGCTGGGCGTGCTGAGCACCGGTTTCATCAGCTTTGGCCTGTGGGTGCACCATATGTTCACGGTGGGCATCCCGCAGCTGGCCCAGGCGTTCTTTTCCGCGGCGAGCATGCTGGTGGCGATTCCCACGGCGATTCAGGTGTTCTCCTGGATCGCCACGCTGTGGCTCGGCAAGCCGCGCTACAACGTGCCGATGCTGTGGCTGGTGGGCTTCCTGATCATCTTCGTGTGCGGCGGGCTGACCGGGGTAATGCTGGCCCTGGTGCCGTTCGACTGGCAGGTGCACGACACCCAGTTCGTGGTCGCCCATTTTCACTACGTGCTGATCGGCGGCATGCTGTTCCCGCTGATCGCCGGGCTGTACTACTGGCTGCCGCACTTCTCCGGGCGCATGGCCTCCGAGCGCCTGGGCAAGTGGGGTTTCTGGCTGGTGTTCATCGGCTTCAACATGACCTTCCTGATCATGCACTGGACCGGACTGCTGGGCATGCCACGACGGGTGTACACCTATGAAACGGGTCTGGGCTGGGACATACCCAACCTGATCTCGTCGATCGGCAGCTTCATCATGGTGATCGGCATCGCCGCCCTGCTGCTGGATCTGGTGCTGCATTACCGCTACGGCAAGCCTGCCGGCAACAACCCCTGGCAGGCCGACACCCTGGAGTGGGCGACCAGCCTGCCGCCCAACCCGTACAACTTCGTCAGCCTGGCCAAGGTCACCGACCGCCACCCGCTGTGGCGCGACCCGGAGCTGGGCGAAAGCATGGCCCGCGGTGAGCACGCGCTGACAGTGATCGACCACGGCCGCCGGGAGACCTGGGGCGTCGATCCGCTGACCGGCGAGGTGCGCGAGATCATTCACCTGCCGGGCAACAGCTGGCTACCCTTCATCGCCGCCTGTTTTATCGCGGTGCTGTGCCTGAGCCTGCTGACCAAGACCTACCTGCTGGCACTACTGGCCTGCTTCGCCGCCATCGTGGTGTTGCTGCGCTGGAGCTGGGAAAACGGCGCCCACCCCAAGGCCGCGCCGGACGCTCGTACCCAGCCCCACGAGCCACCGTTGCATTCGCGCACCTGCGATGGCCCGGGGCTGTGGGGCATGGGCGTGACCCTGCTGTCCAACGGCGCGCTGTACCTGTCGCTGCTGTTCGGCTGGTTCTACCTGTGGACGGTGGCGCCGAACTGGCAGGTGCCGGAGGCACCGGTGGTCAACCACTGGCTGCTGCTGGGCAGTGCCGTATTACTGAGCATGGCAACCCCCTGGCACCGCCGCGTACTGGCTCGGCTGCGCCTGGGCGATGCCCGCGGACTGCTCGCCTGCCAGCTCGGCCTGACCGTGATCGGCCTGGTGCAGGGCGCCCTGCTGCTGGTCGCCTTGCTGAGCGAGACGCTGGAGCCGACCGCCCGCGCCCATGACGCGGTGATCTTCGTGATGCTCGCCTACAGCCTCGGCCATGCTCTGCTCGCCAGCATCCTCAGCGCCCTGCAGGCATTGCGCATACGCATCGGCTACGTCGGCGCCGAGTCGCCCTACGAGCCGCTGGTGGTTGCCCAGCTGTGGGCCTACAACCTTGGCGTGCTGTGGATCAGCTACTTCGCCATCGCCCTGTTCCCCCCTGCCTTCGGAGGCGCCTGATGCAAAGCCTGCGCTCGGTCTACAACCCCGTTCATATCGCCAGCGGCCTGACGATATGGAGCCTGTGGTTCGTCGCCCTGTACGGCGGCCAGGGCGTCGGCTGTTCGGTAGCCCCACCGCCACTGGAAGACGGCCCATGGACCTGGCTCAACCTGGCATTGGGCCTGCTGTCGCTGCTGGCCGCCGGCCTGCTGCTGGGTCTCGCACGCCTGTTCCAGCAGGCCGCCAAGCGCCCAGCCTGCAACGAGCGCGAACGTTTCGTGGCCAGCGTTTCAGCGGCCGGGCACCTGATCGCCGCCATCGCCGTGGTGTTTATCGCCCTGCCGCTCCTGGCACTGCCGCCCTGCGCCTGAGCATGCGCCGAGAAACCTGCTGAAACAGCTGGAAAGCCCCATATAGAGCGTCAGAGGTCATAGTTCTCAGCGAAAAAAACAACGAGAACAAGACAATGAGCAAACCAGAACAATCCAATGGCGCACTGTTGGCCGCTCGTATCGGCCTGTTCCTCGGCCCCCTCCTGCTACTGGCCTGCCTGTTTAGCGAACCCCCTGCCGACCTTAGCAGGCAAGCGTGGCTGACCGCCGGGCTGATCGGCCTGATGGCCACCTGGTGGGCCACCGAGGCGATCCCCATTCCAGCCACTGCCCTGCTGCCCATCCCGCTGATTCCGCTGCTCGGTATCGGCACGCCGCAGCAGGCCACCGGCCCTTACGCCAACCCGGTGATCTTCCTGTTCCTGGGCGGCTTTCTGCTCGGCCTGTGCATGCAGCGCTGGGACCTGCACCGGCGCATTGCGCTGAACACCCTGATCGCCGTCGGTAACCAACCGGCTCGGCAGATCGGCGGCTTCATGCTCGCCACCGCATTGATCGGCATGGGCGTAAGCAATACCGCGACGGCGATCATGATGCTGCCCATCGGCCTGTCGGTGATCACCATGCTCACCCAGAAAGGCGATGCCGCCGAACACCAGCGCTTCGCCACCGCCCTGCTCCTGGGCATCGCCTACGCTGCCAGCATCGGCGGCATCTCCACGCTGATCGGCACGCCGCCAAACGCGCTGCTGGCCGCCTACCTGCGTGAACACCACGACGTGCACATCGGCTTCGGCCAGTGGATGATGGTCGGCGTGCCGGTGGCCACCTGCATGCTGCTGTTCGTCTGGTGGTGGCTGACCCGCGGCGGCTTCAAGCTCGAAGGCGACAGCCAGCCGATGCTCAGGGAGGAACTGGCCAAGCTCGGCGCCTGGTCGACCGGCGAGAAGCGCATCGCCCTGGTGTTCGGCCTTGCCGCCCTGGCCTGGGTCACCCAGCCGCTGATTGCCACTGTGGTCAGCACGGTGGATGACACCCTGATCGCCATGGTCGCGGCACTCAGCCTGTTCCTGATTCCCGGCAAGCGTGATGGCGACAAGCGCGTGTTCCTGATGGACTGGGACACTGCCAACAAGGTGCCCTGGGGCATCCTGATCCTGTTCGGCGGCGGCCTGTCGCTGGCCGGCGCGATTACCTCCACGGGCCTGGCCATCTGGATCGGCGAGGGCCTGCAGGGCGTCGGCACGCTGCACCTGTTGCTAATCATCGGCGCAGTGACCCTGACCATCAACGTGCTCACCGAGGTCACCTCGAATACCGCCACCGCAGCGGCGTTCATTCCCCTGGTCGGTGCGTTGGCGGTGTCCCAGGGAATTCCGGTGGAGCTGCTGACCATCCCGGCCACCATCGCCGCCAGTTGCGCCTTCATGATGCCGGTGGCGACGCCGCCCAATGCCCTGGTGTTCGGCACCGGGCTGATGCGCATCCAGTCGATGATCAAGGCGGGCTTCGTGATCAACGTCTACAGCGTGATCCTGGTGACCACCCTGTGCTACCTGCTGATCGGCATGATCTGGAGCCACTGAGCCGGGTCGTTCGCCCGCCTGCAGTGGTGGACGGAAGAAAATTCGTCCACCACTGCACATCGTGGGAGCGGGCCATGCCCGCGATGTGAGGTGACGATCAAGACGGCGGCCTAACCGCGTTCGGCAGGCGCCGAGGTCAGTTCGAAGGGGCTGTTGCTGCGCCGCTGATTGCGATCTTCCCGCGGCGTGGCACCGAAGAAGTTGCGGTAGGCGCTGGAGAAATGCGGCCCCGAGGAGAAGCCGCAGGACAGGCCGATCTGGATGATCGACTTGCTGGTCTGCATCAGCAGCTGGCGCGCCTTGTTCAGACGCAGTTCCAGGTAATACTGGCTGGGCACGCGATTGAGGTACTGCTTGAAGATGCGCTCCAGCTGGCGCCGCGAGACGCATACGTGCTGGGCGATCTCGTCGGTGGTCAGCGGCTCTTCGATATTGGCTTCCATCAGCAGCACCGCCTGGGTCAGCTTGGGGTGACTGGAGCCAAGGCGATTCTGCAGCGGAATGCGCTGGCGCTCGCCGCCTTCGCGGATGCGCTCGACCACCAGTTCCTCGGACACCGCGCCGGCCAGCTCGGCGCCGTGGTCACGGGCCAGCAGGGCCAGCAGCATGTCCATCACCGCCATGCCGCCACAGGCGGTGAGGCGATC
This sequence comes from Pseudomonas sp. URMO17WK12:I2, assembly GCF_003253735.1. Taxonomy (GTDB): domain Bacteria; phylum Pseudomonadota; class Gammaproteobacteria; order Pseudomonadales; family Pseudomonadaceae; genus Aquipseudomonas. Next base: position 30,179 of record NZ_QKYW01000014.1, read on the forward strand.
ACGGTCCCAGTCGAACAGGTGGCTGGTGGCGATCACCTTGGGGAAGCGCTCGGCGAAGTCGTCCTGCCAGCGCCAGTGCACCGAGGCCCGGTAACCGTCCAGCAGTCCCAGCTGCGCCAGCGGGTAGACACCTGCGGCCACCGCCCCCAGGCAACAGCCGTTACGCGCCACCTGCTTGAGCGCCGTGGCCAGTGCCGGCGCCACGGTAGCCGGTGGCTCGTCGGCGAGCAGGAACAGCTTGCGATAGCCTTCCAGGCCAGCCGTCCAGGCGCTACCCGGCAGGCGCCAGGCGCCTTCGGCGGGTTCTTCGGCCTGCAGGAACGCCACCTCGTAGACCACCTCCGGATGGACGCGCTGGGCGACGCTCAGGGCCTCCTCCGCCAGCGCCAGGGTCAGGGGCTTGGTGGAGGGCCAAAGCAGGAAGCCGATTCGGGGGGCAGTCATGATGGGCAGGCAGGGCTCTGAAGGCAGTGATAGGTCGGGGATGATAACGCCAACTACTTGAGGCTGCCGCTGAGGAACTGTTGCAGGCGTTGAGATTGTGGGTTGGCCAGCACCTCGCGGGGGTCCCCCTGCTCTTCCACCAGGCCCTGATGCAGGAACAGCAAGCCGTTGGACACCTCGCGGGCAAAGCCCATCTCGTGGGTGACCACCACCATGGTACGCCCTTCATCGGCCAGGTCGCGCATTACCTTGAGCACGTCGCCAACCAGTTCAGGGTCGAGGGCCGAGGTCGGTTCGTCGAACAGCATCACCTCCGGCTCCATGGCCAGGGCCCGGGCGATGGCCACACGCTGTTGCTCGCCACCACTCATGTGCGCGGGATAGGCGGTCTTGCGATGGGCTACGCCGACCTTCTGCAGGTAGTGCTCGGCCTTGTCGCGAGCCTCGGCCTTGCCCATGCCCAGCACGTGCACCGGCGCCTCCATGACATTTTCCAGCACGTTCATGTGCGCCCACAGATTGAAGTGCTGGAACACCATGGACAGCCGCGAGCGAAGGCGCTGCAGCTGCTTGTCGTCGGCGGCGCGCAGGGCGCCGTCCTTGCCAGGCAGCAGCTTGAGGGCCTCGCCATTGAGCAGGATCTGCCCGGCGTGGGGCTGCTCGAGCAGGTTGATGCAGCGCAGGAAGGTGCTCTTGCCGGAACCGCTGGAACCGATGATGCTGATCACGTCACCGGCCTTGGCCGCCAGCGAAACGCCCTTGAGCACCTCGTGGCTGCCATAGCGCTTGTGCAGGTCGGTCACTTCGAGCTTGTACATGCTTTTCACTCTTTCAGAAGTCCGTGGGCTCAGGAACGCCGCGGCGCCAGGTAGGCCAGCCAGCGACGCTCGGCCAGCTTGAACAGGCGCACCAGTATGAAGGTCAGGCACAGGTAGAACAGGCCGGCGGTGATGAACGCCTCGAACGGCAGGTAGTACTGGGAGCTGACGGTGCGCGCCGCGCCGGTGATGTCGATCAGGGTGACGATCGAGGCAAGGCTGGTGGTGTGCAGCATCATGATCACTTCGTTGCTGTACTGCGGCAAGGCGCGGCGCAGCGCCGAGGGCAAGAGGATGCGGCGGTACAGCTTGGCCCGCGACATGCCCATGGCCTTGGCCGCTTCGATCTCGCCATGGGGCGTGGCTCTCAGGCTGCCGGCAAGGATCTCGGCGCTGTAGGCGCTGGTATTGATGGCGAACGCTACGCAGGCGCAGAAGGTGGCGTTGGACAGGTACGGCCACAGCACGCTCTCGCGCACCGCCTCGAACTGGGCCAGGCCGTAGTAGACCAGAAACAGCTGCACCAGCATCGGCGTACCGCGGATCACGTAGGTATACAGCCAGGCTGGGCCGTTGACCCACGGCGAGCGCGAGGTGCGCATCAGCGCCAGGGGAATGGCCAGCAGCAGGCCGAAGAACAGTGCGATGGCCAGCAGTTTGAGGGTCACCAGCACGCCGCCGAAATACAGTGGCAGGCTGTCCCAGATGACGGTGTAATCGAAAATCATCGTGCAGCCCTCACAGTTCGGCAGCCTTGGTACCGACCGAGTAGCGTTTTTCCAGGTAACGCAAAGCCAGCAGCGAGACACTGGTGATCACCAAGTACAGCCCGGCCACCGCCAGATAAAAGGTGAAGGGCTCACGGGTGGCGTCGGCAGCGCTCTTGGCCTTGAACATCATGTCCTGCAGGCCGACCACCGAAATCAGCGCGGTAGCCTTGGTGAGCACCAGCCAGTTGTTGGTGAAGCCGGGGATGGCGAAACGGATCATCTGCGGCACCAGGATGCGCATGAACACCTGGAAGCTGCTCATGCCATAGGCAGCCCCCGCCTCGGCCTGGCCCTTGGGAATGGCCATGAAGGCGCCGCGGAAGGTCTCGGACAGATACGCGCCGAAGATGAAGCCCATGGTAAACACGCCGGCGACGAAGGGATTGATATCGATGTACTCGTCATAGCCGAGCATCGGCGCCACCCGATTCACCATATCCTGGCCGCCGTAGAAGATCAGCAGGATCAGTACCAGGTCGGGAATGCCGCGGATCACCGTTGAATAGGTTTCACCCAGCACCGCCAGCCAGCGCACCGGCGACAGCCGAAATGCGGCGCCGATCAGGCCGAGCACGATCGCCACCGCCATCGAGGTCAGGGCCAGAATCAGGGTGAGCCAGGCGCCCTCGATAATGGACGAGCCGTAGCCGTTAAGCATCCACTTACCTCATGCGTGCGCCCGCAGGCGCCGGAAATGCAATGCAAAAGTGGCACACGCCGAGCGTCAGCGTGTGCCACCTCCAACAGGAAATCACCCAATTGCGCGCCAGAGCCCTGCCAGGCAAACGTTAGGCGAGGACGCGGCCGGTACTTTTTGTACAGGAGTATCCAAGCCTGACCTTTAACGCCGCAGGGCCGACACGCAGCAGATCGTGGGCTTACTTGCCGTAGACGTCGAAGCTGAAGTACTTGTCCTGAATGGCCTTGTACTTGCCGTTCTCGCGGATCGCCAGGATCGCCGCGCTGATCTTGTCGGCCAGCGCCTTGTCACCCTTGCGCACGGCGATGCCCTGGCCTTCGCCGAAGTACTTCTCTTCGGTGAAATCCGGGCCTACGAAGGCGAAGCCTTTGCCGGCGTCGGTTTTCAGGAAGCCGTCCTCGATGTTCACCGAATCGGCGATGGTGCCGTCCAGGCGGCCGGCACTGAGGTCCAGGAACACTTCGTTCTGCGAGCTGTAGCGCACGATCTCGGCACCGGCTGGGGCGAAGACGTCGGTGGCGTAGCGGTCATACACGGAGGAACGCTGCACGCCGATCTTCTTGCCCTTGAGGTCGGTGGCCACGTCGTTCATCACCGCACCGCTCTTCATCGCCAGCTTGGCAGGCGTGGCGTAGTACTTGCCGGTGAAGTCGACGGCGCGCTTGCGCTCTTCGGTGATCGACATCGAGGACAGCACGGCGTCGAACTTGCGAACTTTCAGCGCCGGGATCAGGCCGTCGAACTCCTGCTCGATCCACTTGCACTCGACCTTCATTTCTTCACACAGGGCCACACCGATGTCGTAATCGAAGCCGGTGATGTTGCCGTCGGGAGTCTTGTAGGCGAACGGCGGGTAGGCCGCTTCGATACCGATACGCAGCGCCTTGGCCTCCTGGGCCATGGTCAGCGGCGACAGCAGGGATAGTGCCAGCGCGCCGAGCAGTGCGATCTTCTTCATGGGGAAACTCCTGACAGGGATGGGGTTTCACTGGCCTGAAGGCGGGTAAGCCGGGCCATGCAGAGGTGACGTCGCCAGCGTAGCGCAGGGCTGCGGGCGGCGCACGGAAGTGCGGCATTCTAGCGATAGCGCGGCAGGCGATATTTCCTGGATGCGACAAGTAATTACAGAAGCCGGAGAGCCGCTGCTCGCACATCTTGACAGAACAAAAATCAGCCAATCCTGACTCGTCAGTTCAGTTTGCCTTGGCAGAAAAGCACACGCCCCACGCAGGAGAACCGGCGTGGGGCGCTGCAGTGCGGCGTGACTCAGATCAGGCGCAGGCGCTCTGCATCGACTTGTGGGTGTCGATCAAGTGCTGCACCACGCCCGGGTCGGCCAGGGTGGAGATATCACCGAGGCTGTCGTACTCGGCGGTGGCGATCTTGCGCAGGATGCGGCGCATGATCTTGCCCGAGCGGGTTTTCGGCAACCCAGGCGCCCACTGGATCACGTCCGGTGTGGCGATCGGGCCGATTTCCTTGCGTACCCAGGCCTTGAGTTCCTGGCGCAGCTGCTCGGACGGCTCCTCACCCTGGTTGAGGGTCACGTAAACGTAGATGCCCTGTCCCTTGATGTCGTGGGGCACGCCGACCACGGCGGCCTCGGCGACCTTCGGGTGGGCGACCATGGCGCTCTCCACTTCGGCGGTGCCCATGCGGTGGCCGGAGACGTTGAGCACGTCGTCGACGCGACCGGTGATCCACCAGTAGCCATCCTCGTCGCGGCGCGCGCCGTCGCCGGTGAAGTACATGCCCTTGAAGGTCTTGAAGTAGGTGTCGACGAAGCGGTCGTGGTCGCCGTACAGGCTGCGCGACTGGCCTGGCCAGGAGTCGAGGATCACCAGGTTGCCCTCCGTCGCGCCTTCCATGATGTTGCCAAGGTTGTCGACCAGGGCCGGCACCACACCGAAGAACGGACGGGTCGCGGAACCCGGCTTGAGGGCGGTGGCGCCCGGCAGCGGGCTGATTAGAATGCCGCCGGTTTCGGTCTGCCACCAGGTATCGACGATCGGGCAGCGCTCTTTGCCGACGTTGCGGTAGTACCAGTCCCAGGCCTCAGGGTTGATCGGCTCGCCCACCGAACCGAGCAGACGCAGGCTGGAGCCATCGGCGCCGGCCACGGCAGCTTCGCCCTGGGCCATCATGGCGCGAATCGCGGTCGGTGCGGTGTAGAGGATGTTGACCTTGTGCTTGTCGATGACCTTCGACACGCGGGTCACGTCCGGGTAATTGGGGATGCCTTCGAACAGCAGCGTGGTCGCGCCGTTGGCCAGCGGGCCATAGACGATATAGCTGTGGCCGGTGACCCAGCCCACGTCGGCGGTGCACCAGTAGACATCGCCCGGTTTGTAGTCGAACACCCGCTCATGGGTCAGCGCGGCATACAACAAATAACCGCCGGTGGTGTGCAGCACGCCCTTTGGCTTGCCGGTAGAGCCGGAGGTATAAAGGATGAACAAGGCTTCTTCGGCGCCCATTTCCTTCGGCGCGCAAACGCTGCCGGCAACCTTCATCAGGTCCTCGAACCAGATGTCGCGGTGCTGGTTCCACTTGATCTCGGAGCCGGTGCGCTGCACCACGATGACCTTCTGGATGCTACGGGTCTCAGGGTTGGTCAGGGCATCGTCGACGTTGGCCTTGAGCGGGATCTTCTTGCCGCCACGCAGGCCTTCGTCCGCGGTGATCACCACCTTGGACTGGCAATCGATGATGCGCCCGGCCAGGGCCTCCGGCGAGAAGCCGCCGAACACCACGGAGTGGATGGCGCCAATGCGCGCGCAGGCCAGCATGGCGACCACGGCTTCCGGGATCATCGGCATGTAGATGGTCACCACATCGCCGCGGTGCACGTCCTGCCCGCGCAGGGCGTTGGCGAACTTGCACACCTGCTCGTGCAGCTGGCGGTAGGTGATTTCCTTGTGCTCGGACGGGTCGTCGCCTTCCCAGATGATCGCGACCTGGTCGCCGCGCTCTGCCAGGTGACGATCCAGGCAGTTGTAGGAAACGTTGAGGGTGCCGTCGGCGAACCACTTGATGTCGACGTGGTGATCGTCGAAGGAAGTCTGCTTGACCTTGGTGAACGGCTTGATCCAGTCGAGGCGCTGCGCCTGCTCGCGCCAGAAGCCATCCGGGTTGACCACCGACTGCTGGTACATGGCTTTGTAAGTGGCTTCGTCGGTCAACGAATTGGCCGCCACCTCGGGGCGCACGGGATACAGGGAAGCAGCACTCATTGAATCACCTCGGTTTCTTAATGTTGTTTTTCTATGCCCACAGTTGTAACCATCGCCTGCTGGCTCAACCATTCGACCATGGTCTTAACACTGCCAGATCTTGGTCGCAGCCGCTGCTGCCAGGCCTTTGTACCATCACAGCGGGCTTTTGGCGCAATTGCGAGACGCAGCGAGCATTCTTGCCGGACGTCTTTCGCTAAGCTCTGCACAGCCATCCTGGACCCTGTAACGCATGCCCTTCTCCACCCTGCGCACCCGCGGACGCGCCCGGCGCCTGAGCACCTCGCTGGCGGTCGCGGTGCTGCCCCTGCTGCTCGGTATACCCCTGATGTACTGGCAGGCCGCCACGCTATTGGAAAGCCGCGCCGCAAAAAGCGCGGCAGACTCCCGTAAACAGCTAGACGCCATGCTCGACGATGCGAGCCGCGCCGCGGGCGTGGTGCTGCCGCTCGCCGGGCAACCCTGCGAAGACGTCGCCCAGAAGCTGCGCAGCCAGGTCGCCGTCAGCCCCTTCTCGCGCTCGGTCAACCTGGTCGCCGACGGCCTGATCTATTGCACCTCGCTGATGGGCGCCTACGAGCAAAACGAGGACACCGCCAGCTACGTCAACGGTCAGTTGCGCCTCATGGCCGGCAACCTGGTCACCCCTGACCGCGCCGTGCTGGTGTACCGGCAGGCCGCAGGCAACCACGGCGTGCTGATCGGCATCGACGGTCAGCACCTGATCAACCTGTTGCGGATCAACGGCCAGGATGTATCGCTGCAGATCGCCGTGGGCCAGAGCTGGCTTTCCGCCAATGGCCGCGTGAGCGATGCGCCGGCCAACGGCAAGCGCGAATACGCCGTTGAGGTCAGCTCCTCACGCTACCCCTTTCAAGTCTCCGGCGGCTACTCACCCGGCGCCACCGTGCAGTACATGCAGGATCACTACCAGCCGCAGTGGTTGCTGTTCCTGATCCTGGGCGCTCTGGCGGGCGCTGGCAGCTACCGCCTCAGCCTGCGCGCCACCTCGCCTGGAACCGCGCTCAAACGGGCCCTGGAAGCCGACGAATTCATCCCTCATTACCAGCCGGTAGTGAACGCCGAGAACGGGCACTGGCATGGCGTCGAGACACTGATGCGCTGGCAGCACCCCAGCGAGGGGCTGGTACCGCCGAACCAGTTCATCCCCCTGGCCGAGCGCCTGGGGCTGATCGTGCCGATGACCCGCGCGCTGATGCGCCACATCCGCGAAGACTTCGCCGGCCGTGCCGAACAGCTGCCGATGGGCTTTCATATCGGCGTCAACATCACCGCAGCGCATTGCCGGAATCTGCAACTGATCGACGAGTGCCGCGACTTTCTGGCCGCCTTCGCACCCGGGCAGATCACCCTGATCCTTGAGCTGACCGAACGGCAGATGATCACCCCCACCGAGATTACCGAGCAGTTGTTCGCCGAACTGCGCCAGCTCGGCGTGCGCATCGCCATCGACGACTTCGGCACCGGCCATTCCAGCCTGGCCTACCTGCGCGAGTTTCGTATCGACGTGCTGAAGATCGACCGCAGCTTCATTGCGATGGTCGACTCCCACGCACTGTCCCGGCACCTGCTCGACAATATCCTCGACCTGGCCACCCGCCTGCAGCTGGACCTGGTCGCCGAAGGCGTGGAAAGCGCCGAACAGGTCGCGTACCTGAGGCAACGCGGCGTGCGTTTTCTGCAGGGCTTCCATTTCGCCCGACCGATGCCCGCCGCGCCGCTGTTCGATACGCTGCGCACACCGCCGACGGTATAGAACGTAGAAGCCCGGCGCTGCGGCCGGGCTTCTTGGTATCGCGCTGGCCAGTCCGTTCAACGGCCCGTGAGCCAGAACCCTGCAGCCCTTGCTCGGGCTATTACATACCCAGCCAGTTCGGCAGCGCCAGGGAAATGAACGGCACGTAGGTCACCAGGATCAGGAACGCCAGCATCACCAAGAGCCACGGCGACACGGCGCGTACCGTGCGGGTCAGCGGCATGCCGGTGACCGCCGAGGTGACGAACAGGTTGAGCCCGGTCGGCGGGGTGATCAGGCCGATCTCCATGTTCACCACCATGATGATGCCCAGGTGGATCGGGTCGATGCCCAGCTGCATGGCGATCGGAAAGAGGATCGGCGCCAGGATCAGGATGATCGCCGACGGCTCCATGAAGGTACCGGCGACCAGCAGCACGATGTTCACCACGATCAGGAACTCGATGGGGCTGAAGCCCTGGTCCACCACCCAGGCGGTGATCGACTGCGGGATCTGCTCGGTGGTCAGCACGTGGGCGAACAGCATGGCGTTGGCGATGATGAACATCAGCACCACGCTCAGCTTGCCGGCCTCGATGAACACCTTCGGGCACTCGCGGACGGTCATGTCCTTGTAGATGAAGATCGCCACGAAGGCGGCGTACACCGCGGCCACCGCAGCGGCCTCGGTCGGCGTGAACATGCCCGAGTAGATACCGCCGAGAATGATCACGATCAGCGCCAGGCCCCAGCCGGCCTTGCGCCCGGCGGTGAGGATCTCGGCCATCGAGGC
>NZ_QKYW01000015.1 GCF_003253735.1 Pseudomonas sp. URMO17WK12:I2
ATGCTGCGCGATGCTATACAGCAAACGCCAAACCGGCCACCTGTATCGCAGCCTGCGCCACCCACTTGGCCGCCCGACCATCATGCGTGAGCTACATGCCTATCAGGCATTCGCTGAATTGGGCGTCAACGTACCAAAGCTCGTTTATGGCTCGGCCAGAAAGCACCAAGGCCAGTGGCAGGCGCTGCTGATTACCCAGGCGCTGACGGGTTTTATCAGCCTGGAGCAGTGGTACGAAGCGGAGCAAAGTCCCGAACATTCAGCCTGCATGATCAATGCCTTGGCCGGCGCCCTGGCACGCATGCACAAGGGCCGCTGGCAGCATGGCTGTTGCTACGCCAAACACCTCTTCATCAGGATTGAACACGATGAAAGCGGCTCACCCTAGGCCGAAATCGCCCTGCTCGACCTGGAAAAAAGCCGCCGTCGCTGGCGCACTGCCGATGCCTCCCGGCATGACATGCGCCAGCTGAAACGCCACTGCGGGGCGATGCTCGAGAGCGACTGGCAACTGCTGATGCAGGCGTATACCGGGGCGCTGGCCGCTTAGAACCTATTCACGATCTTCGGCTCGACTTCAGCGCTTTGACTGTAAAGTGGCGCAAGCGAACGCGGGCCCCTACCTGTGGGAGCGGGCCATGCCCGCGAAAAATCACGGGCATGGACTAGGCGCCCCCGCCCGTTCCCACAGGCAAAGCACTGATGGCCGCTTCTGCCTTGTAGCAACCTCTTTCAATGGCGCCTGAAAAGATCGTGAGCAGACTCTCAGGGCGAGCACGAGGCTCAGCCGAGCGCATCACAGGCAAGCTCGCGCCTGCCCGGCTGTGCCTCGTGCAGATACCGGGTAAAGGTATCCTTCGGCCGTTCGAGCCCATGAGTCGCTAAGGTTCTCGATGCCATGCCACGGTGATTGCTGCCGTGGGTGAGCAGATGCAGCAACACCTCTTCGACCGACAACTGGCCATGGTCGCCATCCGTAAACCGAAAAGCGATAACGCGCTGCAACTCATCGGCTGTTGCACGCCGGGCGAAGTCGACCAGCCAGGCGTCGTTGTGCGCGATGCGTGACTTGAGCTCGGCGAATGTGGGCGTCTCGGGCGTGTTGTCAGCGCTGTAGTGCTCCGCCTCGCCGGACAGGCGGCTGATAAACAGGCTGTCGACGACCGTGGTGTGATTGAGGATGCGCACGAAGAACTCCGCATCGTTCTCGGGAAGCAGATGCAGTTGGCGCTCGCCCAGCGATAGCAGCTCGGCATTTGCCCATTGCTTGTAGTTGAACGCATCAGCGAACAGCATTCTGGGACTCCGTGGCAGCCATGGTAGGGACAGTGGACGCAATGCTTCTGGCACCCACCATCAGTGGAATAAGGTAATAAGCCTCGGCCGCGGTGTGCAGAGGCGCGATCCGCCCTACTCTACTCGTAGCTTTCGATGCGGGATACGACATTGGCTTTTGTGCTGGTGAACTCGAATACGAAGGCGAACCGGCATGCCTGACCGTCAAGGACCAGGGTGCCACTGGCAGCACCAACGCGACCATGGGAAATAGCGTGGGCAATCGTTATCTCGTCTGGCTTAGGCTGCTGCGCAAGCCATTCGCCGATAGCAGAGCGACTTTCTATCAAGCCGGATGGGTGGCGCCATAAGGCGCCTTCGGCGAAAGCATCGGCAATGAACTCACCGGTCACCAACGCCACTGCAACCGTTTGCACAAAAAGATTCTTGGGTGAGTTGCCACAGTCTTTACTACCTCGAACAATCGTCATAGCGCCTCACATCGCCCAATCCTTCACCACCATATGGGTCTTCACCTTGAACACGCCCGGCAGGTTTTCGATTTGTCCGCGCACTTCGGCCAGCCGTTCCATGGACGCCGCCTCGAGGTAGATCAGCATATCCGTCTCGCCGCTGATGCCCGCGCAGCGGCGTACCTCCGGGAAGGCGCGCATGCGCTCGACGTACTGCTCGCAGCGCCCGCCCTTATAGAACAGTTCCAGATAGGCCTTGACCACCACCGCTGCCGGTTCGGCGATGCGTGCGTGGTAGCCCTGGATGACCCCGGACGCTTCCAGCTGGCGGATGCGCTCGCTCACGGCGGAGCGTGACAGATTGACCTGGCGGGCCACCTCGGTGACGGTCAGGCGCGCGTCGGCGCACAGCAGGGCGATGATGCGTTGATCGAACTTATCCACTGAAGCTCTCTGCAAACAGGATGACGGCCATTGCCGCCGTTTCGTCGGTGATCGGCGACGCTTCGCCAGCAGCCGCCCAAGCGAAGCGGCCTTACCATGGCGCTACGGCAGGCAGGCGCTCTGCCAGGGGCCGCGTCAGGAGCGAGAGCATACAACATGAGCCGATTGAACAAGGAACTGGGGCTGCTGCAGGGTGTGGGTTTGCTGAGCACATCGCTGCTCGGCACCGGGGTTTTCGTGATTCCCGCGCTGGCCGCCACCGCTGCTGGCGAGATCTCGCTGTGGGCCTGGCTGCTGCTGATCGTGCTGATTCTGCCGATGGCCTTCACCTTCGCCCAACTCGGCCGCCATTACCCCCATGCCGGCGGTGCGCCGCACCTGATCGGCCGTGCATTCGGCGCGCCCATGGAGCGCACCAGCGCCTGGCTGTTTCTGGCGGTGATTCCGGTGGGCCTGCCGGCGGCGTTGAATATCGCCAGCGGCTTCTGGCATGCCCTGTTCGCGCTAAGTGACCTGGCGATCCTCGCCATCCAGCTGGCAACCCTGGGCATCATTCTGCTACTCGGCCAGCGCCCCGCACGCACCTCCGGCAGCGTGCAGATCGTCATCGCCCTGGCCATCGTCGCCACCATCGCGCTGATCTGGTTCAAGGGCGACCTGCCCCACGCCGAGCAGCCCCTGCTGCCGCCGCTGGCCGGCAATTGGCAATTGCTGCCGGTGGCGCTGGGGGTGATGTTCTGGTGCTTCGTCGGCATCGAGGCCTTCACTCACCTGGGCGAGGAGTTCAGGAACCCGCAGCGCGACTTCCCTCTGGCGCTGGTGCTCGGTGTGCTGCTCGCCGGGCTGGTGTACTGGGCCTGTTCGGTGGCGGTGCTGAGCTTCCACGCCTACGGCGACGCGCGCACCGATGCCGCGTCGCTGCCGCTGATGCTCGACGTGCTGCTCGGCGACCAGGCCCGCTGGCTCAGTGCGAGCATCGGTTACCTGGCCTGTTTCGCGTCGATGAACGTGTACATCCAGGGCTTCTCGCGGCTGATCTGGAGCCTGGCCGATGAGGGCAAACTGCCGCGCGCCCTGGCCGTTCGCAATGCCAATGGCGTACCGGCCAGGGCGTTGCTTCTGGTAGTACTCAGCTGCGCCCTCAGCGCCTCGCTGATCTGGGCCCTGGCCCTGCCGCTGGACCAGTTGATCCGCTATGCCAACGGCAACTTCATCGTCATCTACCTGCTCAGCATGGCAGCCGGCTGGTTGTTGCTCCGCGGCCTGTGGCGTTGGCTGGCAGGCCTCAGCACGCTGTTGTGCCTGGGCCTGCTGCTGACCCTGGGGCTCGATGCGCTGTACGCCATCTGTTTGCTGGCCGGCCTGCTGCTCATTGATCGCCTGCAACTGTCGCGCCGCGCGGCCCTGTCAGCGCTGCCACCAGCGCCGTAGCTGCCAGCGCCAGCGTGCCGGCGGAAACTCACCGTGCCAGCCTAGGCGTACGCCGAGGCGCTGGCGCAAGCGCCAGAATGGCAGATGTTTGGCACCGGCCATCTCCTCGGCCTGGCGCAGGGCCTCACGGGCCTGGGCCGGATCGCGGGTAGTGGCGGCCTGCGCCAGCTTGAACAGCGCCCGGTAATAGTCGCGCATGGAGGCGTCCTGCAGACTCTCGATCAGGGCATTGAGCTCGGCCTGATCGCCCGCCAGCGCGGCATCGACCGCCAGCCAGACGCGCCCATCGGTACCTGATGGATAACGCTCCAGCGACAGGCGCGACACCTCGGCCGCCAGCGCATCCATGCCGCGCAAACGATAGGCCAGCGCCAGGTTGTCCAGGGCCCAGACGGGGGTGTCCGGCCGGCGCCAGTCGCTCAGGGTCTCGAACATCAGGCGATAGCGCTTGCTCTCGATCAGCGCATAACTGGCGGCGCCCCATACATCGGCGCTTTCGGCCAACGCCTGGCGGCAGCGCTTGAGGGTGGAGCCCAGCAGGATGCGGTTGGCGTGCCGGTGACCACCCAGCAAACGGAACATGGCGCACTTGGCGGCATGCTGGGGATCGTTGCGCAGCGCCTTGTTGAAGGCGGCCGACAGGGTCAGGTTGCTGAGCATGTCGTGGGTGCGCCAGCCCAGCCAGGTTTCCACGGCCGCACTGTGCAGTTCGCCAGCCGCCACGCCGGCATCCAGCACCTGGCGCAGCACCGGTTCGCGCACGGCGAAGCCGGCGACATCCTGCTCCCAATGGGTCTCGCCCGCCGGGTCGCTGGCCAGTACTGTCAGCGCGCGCTGCAGCAGGGCCTTGTCGCCATTGCCCCTGGCCAGGGGCAGCACACGCCGCCAGGCAGCGACCGTATCGCCCGTCTCGAGCAGGGCATCCAGGCGTTCCAGGGCGGTATCCGCACCCTGCAATTCGCGCAGCAGGTCGAAGGTATTGAACGCCGCAAAGCCGTAGCGCGCATCCAGTGCCCAGGCCTGCTCGAAGGCCGGCAGCGCTTCGGCCTTGTCGCCATTGAGCAATAGCGCGTGACCAAGGAAACCATGGGCCATGGCCAGCCGCGGCTCCAGGCGCACCATCTCGCGGGCCGCTGCGATGTAGGCCGCGTAGTGACCATCTTCGTCGTGCCAGTCGGCCAGCTGCCGCCAACCATCGTAGTAGTCCGGATGCTGTACCAGCAGCCCGCGCAGCGCCTCGATTGCCCCGGCATACCCTTCGCCGCGCAGGGCTCGCGGGCCATACAGGGCCATTTCCACCGGCGGTTTGCCTTCCCAGCAGGGTGCGGCGAGCAGCTCGCGAACCTCGGCGAAGCGTTCGCCTTCCATCAGCAGTTGCAGCAGCCGGTCGTTGATCGCGCGGCTGCGCGGGCTGTAAGTCAGCGCCGCACGCAGGGCGTTTTCCCGCGCCTCGCGGTCGGTCTCCAGATCGGCCAGGGCCAGCCAGGCGTCGATATCGCCGGGGCGGTTTTCCACCAGTTGCCTGGCCAGTTGCAGCGGCCGCTCTGCAGCCTGCAATTGCTCGGCGTAGTACTTGAGCTGGTTCCACGCCCATTCATGGCCTGGCTCGGCTCGCAGCACCCGCTCGGCCTGGTCGGCGGCCTCGGCGAAGGCATCGCGCCGCCCCAGCACATAGGCCAGGTAGGCGCGCAGCTCGGTGTCCTCGGGTACCTGCGCCGTTACCCGGCGCAACTGCTGCTCGGCCTCCTCGAGGCGTTCGCCCTGCTCCAGCAGGCAGTCGACGTACAGGCTCACCGTGGGCGTCCACAGGGGGTTGATGCGGAAGCTGTCCTGTAGGGCCTGGCAGCAGGCGTCCAGCTCACCCTGCTGCTTGTGCAGACGCGCCAGCTCAAGATACAGCCGCGGCAACAGCGGGAAGCGCTCGATGGCCCGGCCGAGGGTGTCGGCCGCCGCGGCGTACTGCTCCATGCGCGCCTGCTGACGGGCGACCACCACCCACAGGTGCCAGAGATCCTCGCGTTGGCCGAGGGCCTCGCGCAGCTGATCGAGCAGCACCTGGGGCTCGAGCAGGCGCTGGGCCTGCTGTTCATAGGCCAGCCAGCCATCACCGAAGGTCACCTGGCGGGTCAGCTCGGCATGGATAGCCGCCAGCGTGTCGACGGCCTGCTGATGACTTTCGCAAGTATCGAGCAGCATGTTGCTGGCGTACTCGTTGTCGACGAACAGACCCAGGGCCCGCTGGAACGCTTCGCGGGAGGCCTCGCGCTGGCCGTCCTGGAGCAGCACGAAACCATGGGTGGAATGGAAATAGGTGTTCTGCGCATCGACCAGCCCGGCCTGCCGGCAGACTTCCAGTGCCTCGTCGCGCCGCCCCTGGCGCGCCAGGCATCCGGCCAGCTCGCGCAGCGTCCAGGCGTGTTCCGGGTGATTGTCCAGCAGGCGCCGCAGCGCCTGCTCGGTAGCCGGCAGGGAGCGCCGCTTGGCACGCTCGACCTGCAGCTCGGCGATACCCAGATGGTGCGGATACTCGGCGGCCAGTGCTTCGACATAGGCGTCGGCAGCCTCACTGCCCTCCCCCTGCTCCAGCAGCGTCACACACAAGCGGTGCGCCCCTACCGCCAGGGGCTCGAGCATGGCGGCCTCGCGTGCCCAGGCAAGGGTCTGGCGCGGCTCGTCCATGCGCCGCATGCCGGCCTGCACCGCCGCACGCAACCACGCCGCCCGCCGGCACAATGGCTCGGCCTGGGTAAGCAGTGCCTGGCAGCCCTGAGCATCGCCGTTACGCCCGAGGTGCTCGGCCAGGCCGAGCAGCAACTCGCCGTCTGCCGGGCGCCAGGCCAGGGCCTGCTCCAATAACGCCTGCGCCTCGTAGGGGCGCTGCATTTCCTCCAGGGTTTCGCTGAGGGTCAGGCTCGGCGCTGCCGCCAGACGACCCAGCCGTGCCTGGCGTCGTTCGAGGAACTGCAGGCCCTCTGCGGTTCTGCCCAGCGCACGCAGGGCACGGAAGTACTGCACGGCATAGCCCTCGTGAGAGGGGTGCAGGCAGGCCGCCAGGCGATACAGCTGGCAGGCTTCCTCGCGGCGGTCCTCACCCCAGCGCAGGCTGGCCAGGGTGTTCCAGGCCCGGGCCTGGGTGGGCGTCTGCAGCAGCACACGTTGCAGAATACCGGCCACCTGCTCGTGGCAGCGGCCATCCTCGCTGAGCAGCTCGGCGTAACGCACGCTGATGGTCGGTTCGTTCCAGCGCTGCTGACAATGCCCGCCCAGCCACTCGAGCTGTACGCCGCGTGGCTGCAACTGGGCCAGTGAGGTGGCCTTGGAAAGGATCAGGTTGGCATCGTCGGGAAACTGCACGAGCAGCGCCTCGGTGCCCCGCAGCACTTCGCGCTCCTGGCCGTCGTACCAGCCCAGCGAACGCTGCGCCTGCCAGGTCAGCCGATGCTCCGGGCTCAGGGCTTGCAAGGCCTGGTAGGCCGCCAGCGCCTCGTCACGCCGATGCACTTCCAGGGCGCTTGTGAAGCGGTAGTAGATATCCCATAGCTCGCGGTCAGGCAGACTAAGATCGCCCAGACGCGAAGCCTGCTCGGCCGGCAACAGCAGCATGCCGCGCGGCCCGGAAGCGCGTTGCGACTCGAACAGCAGCTCGGCCAGACTCTCGCCATGGTGAGGCTGCGCCGGGTCGCGCACCAGCAGCGTGCCGCGCGGCTCGTCATAGCCGACCAGCGCCTGCAGGTGCCCGCTGCCGGTGTATTGCAGGGTCAGGGTGAAGGGAATGCCGCGGTCGAGCAGCGCACGGCTGCTGGCCCAGTCCGCAGTGAACTCCACGGCCAGGTAGCCGTTGCGCTCGGCCCAGGCGCGCTCGGCCTGGTGCGTGGTGCCGTCGTAGCAGATCTCCTCGGCGACCTCGAGGTGCTCGACGCTCTTGCCCCAGTAATCGGAAATCGCCGTCAGGGTCGCCGGCACGCAGGTCATGTGGTGCTGGCGCACGAAGGGCACGGGCAGCAGCACCCGGCGCCCGGTGGGGCTGGCCAGGTGCGCCTGGATCTTCTCGTAGAAACCGCCGCCGGCCTTCTCCGCCAGCTGCCGGCCGGCGGCATGATCGCCCTGCAGGCAGGCGATGTCGCAGCGGCGCGCGGCGATCCAGTCGCTGGAGCTGCGCTCCTCGATGCACTGCAGCGTCTGCATGTGGTCGAGCCAGGCGCTGGCCTCGTCGAGTTCTTCGCGCTCGATCAGCAGGTTGACCAGGTGCGCGCAGATCACCGCGCTCTCCATTTCCCGGGCACCGCGGCGCAGCAGCTGCAGCGCCGCTTCGGTCTGCCCCAGTTGCAGCTGCAGGCCGGCCGCCTGGGTCAGCGCCGAGCGAAAGTCCGGCTGGCATTCCAACACCTGCTCGCATAGCGCCAGGGCCTCTTGGCGGCGATCTTCCAGCTCCAGACCATGGCTGCGCTCGACCAGCAGCCACAGGTCATCGTCGCCATGTTGGCAGGCCTGCTCGTAGAGGGCCTGGGCGGTTTCGAAGTCGCGCAGCGAGGCGTACAGGTAGGCCTTGAACGACAGCCATTCGGCCCGTAGCGCCGCATCAGCCGGCAGCCAGTCGCCAAAGCCCTGCAACAGCCGCCAGGCCCGGTAATGCCCGCGCCGGGCCATCTGCATGCGCAGGAACCGCAAACGCGCCGGCGCCGATTGCGGATAGCGACGGTACGCCAGCCAGGTCAGCACGTCGGCCAGCCGCGGTGCACCGATGTGCCCGGCCAGGCGCGCCATGCAGCCCATGGCCTCGGCGCCTTGCCAGTAACGCGGGTCGCCCTGCTCGCTGGCCAGGGCATAGGCCTGCAGATGCAGGCCGCGGTCGATCAGCGCCTCCACGCGCTCCAGCAGCGCTGGCGAGGGAAGCTGAGCATTGAGGTTGAAAACGGACATGGAGCGCCCTTCCCTGGTCATCGAATGTCAGCCGGCACTCTATTGCGGCGCGTTACTCACCACAAGGCTGGCACGCTGCACCTGTGACGGCCTGCTCGGGTACAATTACCGGCCGCCTCCAACTCGCTGTCACAAGGACCTCCCATGCCGATCCGTCACTGCATCGTCCACCTGATCGACAAGAAGCCCGATGGCACGCCCGCCGTGCTGCACGCCCGCGACAGCGAACTGGGCGCCTCCCAGGCCATCGAGAACATGCTGGCCGACCTCAACGACAGCTACAACGCCAAGCAGGGCAAGGCCTGGGGCTTCTTCCACGAGGAATCCGGTGCCTACCCGTTCAGCGGCTGGCTGAAGACCTACCTGGAAGACGGCGAGGATTTCACCGCCTTCAGCCGCCAGGCCGTCGAGCACCTGCAGAAGCTGATGGAAGAGTCCAACCTGTCCACCGGCGGCCACGTGCTGTTCGCCCACTACCAGCAGGGCATGACCGACTACCTGGCCATCGCCCTGCTGCACCATAGCGAAGGCGTGGCCGTCAACGACGCGCTGGACGTGACCCCGGCCAAGCACCTGGACCTCGGCCAGCTGCACCTGGCGGCGCGCATCAACATCAGCGAATGGCGCAACAACAAGCAGTCCAAGCAGTACATCTCGTTCATCAAGGGCAAGAACGGCAAGAAGGTCTCGGAGTACTTCCGCGACTTCATCGGCTGCCAGGAAGGCGTCGACTCGCCCAGCGAAACCCGCACCCTGCTCAAGGCCTTCAGCGACTTCGTCGAGAGCGAGGATTTGCCCGAAGAGCAGGCCCGCGCCAAGACCGACACCCTGGTCGACTACGCCACCAGCCAGGCCAAGATGGGCGAGCCGATGACCCTGGAAGAGCTCTCCGGGCTGATCGACGAGGAACGCCCCAAGGCCTTCTACGACCATATCCGCAACAAGGATTACGGCCTGTCGCCGGAGATTCCCGCGGATAAACGCACCCTGAGCCAGTTCCGCCGCTTCACCGGCCGCGCCGAGGGTTTGTCGATCAGCTTCGAGGCCCACCTGCTGGGTTCCAAGATCGAGTACGACGAAGCCTCCGACACCCTGACCATTCGCAACCTGCCGACGCAGCTGACCGACCAGTTGAAACGCCGCAAGGATTGAGCGATAAACGCCAGGCCATTCTGCCGAGACGCCCCTCATGAAACGGATTTTGCTGATCATCGTGGTGCTCGCCGCCTGGCAACACTGGGATCGCCTCGAGCCGATGCTGCCGGGCAAGGCGCAGCAGGTGGCCGTCCAGGGTGAAGTCATCCTCTACGCCACCAGCTGGTGCGGCTACTGCGCCAAGACCCGCGAATTTCTCGGCGAGCGCGGCATCCCCTACACCGAAATGGACATCGAGAAATCCCCTGAAGCCCGCCGCGCCTACGATGCTTTGGGCGGTCGTGGTGTGCCGGTACTCCAGGTCAACGGCACGGTAATCCACGGCTATAACCCGCAGGGGATCCTGGCAGCGTATTGAGTGCTGGGTACCCCCCTTCAAGCTGCTGATCGGGCTTGCATCTGCCAGGTATGCGGCGTCACGCCTTCGGTCTTCATGAATACCCGGCAGAAGTGTGGCTGATCGTAGAACCCACATGCCACGGCGATATCCACGAGCAGCAGCGTCGAGCTGGCCAACAGCTCCTTGCTGCGCCGAACGCGCTGCTGGCGCAGCCATTCCTGAGGCGCCAGCCCGGTGCTCTGCTTGAATTTGCGGGTGAAGTGACTGCGCGACATGGCGCACGCATCGGCAAGGGTGGACACCGCAATGCCCGTATCCAGGCTATCCAGCATCATCTGTTTGGCGAGCCTTTCCTGCCAGGGCCTCAGCGGCCCGGCCGAAATGCAGGCGATGTTGGATAGCACAGTGCACTGATCCCTGTTCATGGCGATACCTGTGTGAAGAGCAATTGCGCGCAGCGTTATCGAGGCGTGGTGCAGAACCGGGCCATCGACCGCGCAGCCGGAAGCAACGAAGACCCGGTGCGCGCGGCCTGGCGGCATGCCAGGGCGCCCCTTTCTTCTTCGTGCTATTGATTGGTGTGTTCAGCGCTGCAGAGAATGCCGCAGCACCGGGGAGTATTCGGCTGCGCCAGGCAGCTCGGGTCAGCCTCGCCTTTGGGGCAGCTGGTCGATGATGATCAGTTGGCTGCTGTGAGGGGTCAGGGCTTCGGTCTTGGAATTGTTCATGTGCAGCGTCCTTTCGTTGGGTGTTGATCTACTCAGGCGCTCCGGCGGCACGCTTGCCATGGAATTTGCCGGAGAGGCTGCAGCGCTGTTGGTGATGGCTGCAGCCCGAGGTCGAGAGAAAATTTAACCCAAATATCGCCACCTCGATGGCGCATTATTGCTCCCATATGAGCGCAAAAATGCGCCGCTAAAATCACCGCCACGCTGCTAGCCTTTGCCTCCCAACAACTCGGATGGCCGCCATTCACGCGGCCTGTTAGGTACCAGGAGACTGCAATGGCAGCTACACAACCGTTCAACGACAAGACCGCTTACTGGGATGTGCCATGGGAGGCGAGCTATGGCTATCCGCAGGCAAGAAAGGTGGGCAACGAGATCTGCATCTCCGGTCAGTTCAACCATGATGAAGACGGCAACCTGGTTGCCCCTGCGCTGCTGGATAGCGATGGCAAACCCAGCGATTTCTCATCGATGGGCGAGCAGATGCGCTGCGCCTACGACAATATCGCCAAGCTGCTCGCGCTCTACGGCGCAACGCTCGAAGACGTCGTCGAGGAAACCCTCTACGTACTGGATATGGACGCCGCATTCGCCGTGGTCGGCAACGTGCGCAAAGCCGCCTATGGCAACGAGCGCCCACAATGCGCGAGCAACATCATCGGTGTGTCGAGGCTGGCCCAGCGTGCGCAACTGATCGAGATCGTCTGCAAGGCAGTGATTGGCGCGCGCAACGACTGAGCAATCAGCCGCTTGCGCTACTCGACCAGAAGCGGCCGCTGCCCTTCGACCAGGGGTTTGAGCTCTGCGACGGCGGCCGCGCAAAAGGTCATGAATGCTTTCACTCGCCAAGACCTGCGAATGTCCTGGTGGGTGAGCAGCCACAGCTCATCCTGAAGCTCGGGCACCACCGGGCCAACACGCACCAGCCCAGGGGTCATGTCGCCCAGCATGCACGGCAAAAACCCGAAGCCCAGCCCGGCAGCGATCGCCGCACTGGCGGCGGCCACCGAGTCGGTACGGTAGGCGATGCAGCGCGGCGAAACCCGGCTTTCCACATAGCTGGTTGCCCGCAACCCGCACAAACCACCTGAGTACGATACCCAGGCGTGCTCTTCGGTGAACGGCTCGGTCGCCTGCACGCCGTTCGCACTGCCATAAGGCGCCCAGGCGATAGTCGCGAGCTTGCGCCCCACCAGACTTTCCGAAGGCTTTCGGGTCGCACGCACGGCAATATCCGACTCGTCCCGGGCCAGGCTCAAGGTCTGGTTGCCGACCAGTACCTCGATCGCAATGCCCTCGTTGAGGGCCTTGAAGTCGGCGATGATCGGCGTCAGGAAATACAGCAGCAGCGAGTCGCTGGTGGTGATGCGCAGCTTGCCCAGCGGCCCTTCGCCGGCGCGCGATACGCGCCGCGCCACACTGACGATATCCAGCTCGACACGCTCGCCAAGAGCACGCAACTCCTCGCCCTCGGCCGTGAGCATGTAGCCCGAACGCCGATGGTCGAACAACGCCACCCCGAGGGTTTTCTCGACCTGGGCCACGCGTCGCGACACGGTGGAGACGTTGATCCCCAGCTTCTTGGCCGTGTCGGTGCGATTGCCGCACTGGCTGAGGGTCTTGATGATGCGCAGATCGTCCCACGACAGCTGGTTGACCGCACTGCTCAGATCCCACTTCGCGCCCACCTGGGGAGCCAGGCTCGGTGGGGCACCTTTAGGTAACGATTTCACGCCGGCGGCTTCCAGGGATCGGGGGGCGTCGATCATACGAAAAGCGCGCGGGTGAACCAAGGCGATGGGCGTTGTAAGTGAAGCGCCAGGGGATTGATTCAAGCGCCTATAGCCGGATGACTCCAGCTGGCCCTAGGCGCCAGTAGCGGTCACGGCAAGGCCCTGCAATCCATCTGACGTTCAGCGCACGAGCCTTGGAGAGAGCCAAGGGAACCGTTCGGCATAGACGATTCTCATCGAGGTTCCTTGTCAGCGACCGCACCCACCTGAACGGCATGCTGGGCTGCGAAGTCATAACTACTTCGGCCATGCCCTTTAGGTGCCCTATGAGTTTGATTCCCGAACTGAGCGGCGACGCTCAGGTGTTGATAGGCGGCGCCAGCCGAGGTATCGGCCTGGCCCTGTGCACCGCATTGCTGGCTCGCGATGATGTGACCCAGCTATGGGCCGTGGCCCGGCAAGCCAGCACCTCTGCCGAGCTGGCCAAACTGGCCGCGCAATACGGCAAACGCCTGAAGCGGGTCGACTGCGACGGGCGCAATGAGCAATCCCTCGAAGCACTGGTAAGTGAAGTGCGTGGAGAATGCAACCACCTGCACCTCGTCATCAGCACCCTGGGCATCCTTCACCAGGACGGTGCAAAGGCGGAAAAGAGTCTGTCGCAACTGACCCTGGCAAGCCTGCAGGCGAGCTTCGCGACCAATACCTTCGCGCCGATCCTGCTGCTCAAGCATCTGCTCCCGTTACTGCGCAAACAGCCCGCGACCTTCGCAGCGCTCTCCGCAAGGGTCGGCTCCATTGGCGATAACCGCCTGGGCGGCTGGTACAGCTACCGGGCCAGCAAAGCGGCGCTCAACCAGCTGCTGCATACGGCCAGCATCGAACTGAAACGCCTGAACCCGGCCTCAACCGTCCTGGCGATACACCCCGGCACGACAGACACGCAGCTGTCTGAGCCATTCCAGGCGAAGGTGCCCGAAGGGCAACTGTTCGAACCGGCGTTCTCGGCAGATCGTATCATCGAGCTGGTAGGCACCCATGGGCCGGACGACAGTGGGAGCTTCTGGGCCTGGGACAATAAGCCGATTGTTTGGTGATTTGAGGCGCGTGCAAGCAAAATGATTGGCAACCCGGCTCATCTTTTCTGACGGCTGCAATCGGCCAAGATAGCGGACATTCGAAAAGCATCCAGCTGTTGTAGCTTCGGCACGTCGACAAAACGGAGGTTGATATTGGCAAATGCTCAGGGCAAACGAGTCGTTGTCATTGGTGCAGGCATCGTAGGCGCGTCACTTGCGTATCACCTGGCTGGTAAAGGAGCGAATGTCACCTTGGTCGAGGCGCACAGCATAGCGTCGGGAGTGACAGGAAGTTCATTCGCCTGGATCAATACTACACACCCCGAACCTGACCCAATTGCGCAGCTGCGCGGTTCTGCCATCAAAGAGTACCGCCGACTCGAAACGCAGCTGCCTGGTCTGGAGATACGATGGACAGGCGCCTTGTCATACAGCGAGATGCCGAATGCGGCGCTGTCGGCTTCGGGTAAGCAGGCATCGGAAAACCTGGTTTCTCGATCGAAGATTCTCGACCTTGAGCCAAATCTTAAGAATCCTCCTGAGTCTGCCTTATTCGTAGCGCAAGAAGGGGCGCTCGACGCGGTGGCAGTTACGCATGCGTTGATCACGGGTGCCGAGGCATATGGCGCGAAGATTCTCACTCAGACGCGAGTACTCGGTTTTGTAACCCAGAATGCAAAGGTGTCCGCGGTTGAAACAACAATAGGCAGCATTGATGCCGATATAGTCGTATTGGCAGCCGGGACAGGTATTACGAAGCTGACAGACATGCTTGAGGTGGCTCTGCCCATAAAGGCCTCGCCTGCCATTTTCATCCGTTACAAGTCACAACCCGACCTCGTGCACACACTGATCTCCAATCCGGAAATGGAAGTGAGGCAAAGCCCGGATGGCGCGTTGCTGGCGGCAGAAGATTACCTAGACGAAACCACGGAGAATCAGCCGCTAGCAATAGCACTTCGAACTGCCAAGACAATCCGGAACGAACTCCATGGGGTTGTTTCAATAGATCCGGAACGGGCTTGTGTCGGACTCAGGCCCATACCAGCCGATGGTATCCCTATTATCGGTTATCTACCTCAAGTGGCCGGCGTCTATGTTTGTGCAATGCACCCTGGAGTTACTTTGGCCGCGGTAGTCGGGCGCCTTGCCAGCGAGGAAATCATTGATGGCGTGGCGTCAAGTGCCCTTCACCCATGCCGGCCCGATAGATTCTTCCAAACGTAGTGGCTCCTCCCGTGAGACAACTACCCGCCAATGGCGGTCAGCCGCTATTGGCTTTTGGGGTCGGTAGCTCGATTCCGTCCCAAGAAGTGTTTTCAGCTTGCCTGCAACCCATGCACGGATGCTTGAACCGGATATTTAAAATAACCCGCCACGCGCTAAAGCTATCGGAAATCCAAGGTGCATAAATGATCGAAACTCGACTGTTACGTCAGTTCGTTGCCGTTGCTGAAGAGCTGCATTTCAGCCGCGCTGCAGAGCGACTGCACATGGCGCAGCCGCCGCTCAGTCAGGCGATCAGAAAGTTGGAAGAGCAAATCGGCTATCCATTGTTCGTTCGCGATAAGCGAACCGTGGAGCTCACCAGCGCAGGGATGGCGCTTCTGGGAAGAACTTATGAACTGCTGAGCGCGCTAGATGAAAGCGTCGCGTATACGCGGCGAGTCGCCCAGGGCATGGAAGGACATTTGGTGGTTGCCATGATCAGCCTCAGCCACTATCCAGGCTTCTGGCGAGCGCTGAGCGCATTCAGAAAGCAGATGCCCGATGTCGAACTGAGTTTGATTGAGGCCACTACCAGAGAGCAGGTAGAGCTTCTAGAGAGCGGCGAGGCCGATCTTGGTGTGATGCGTTGCCCGGGAACAACAACACCCTCGCTGACGATCGAACGGCTGCTGTTGGACCCTATTCAAGTTGCCTTGTCTGCTGTTCACCCGCTGGCGGCGAGCGCTGAAGTAAGACTTGAGGACATTGCCAACGAATCGTTCGTCATGTCTGCCCGGGCCCTGGGGCAGGGCTTCCACGACCAGTTACTCGTACTCTGCAAAGGTGCAGGTTTTTCACCCAGGATCGTTCAGCAGGCCAGACAAATTCAGACGGTGTTGGGGCTGGTCGCGGCTGACTATGGGGTGGCGCTGGTACCGGCCTCATTCGAGCGCTTAGGGCTGCAGGACGTCGTTTTCCGGCCATTGCTGCACGGAGCCTCTCAGGATCTGGGCTCGGTCGCGCTAAATGTCGCCAGCAACAATACGGTCGTCTCGCCGCTGCGGGACTTTTTTATCGAGACGCTAAGACGCCATGTCTGATACGTCAGTCGTCTCACAAACCAACATAAACAATATTTCACGGCACGCTTTGTAAACAACAGCATGTACCTGTCTTTTCCAGCCGGAGATCGGTCATGCAATATCGTTCATTAGGTAGTTCAACCCTGCAGCTTTCAGTTCTTTCATTTGGAAGCTGGATTACCTTCGGTACGCGCCTCGACCAAAATGGCGCCAATGAGTGCCTCGCTTGTGCCTTCGATCATGGGATCAACTTCTTCGATAGCGCCGAGGTGTACCTGGGTGGCGAGGCTGAACGTATGCTCGGACGCGGGATCAAGGCACTCGGTTGGTCGCGAGATAGTTACTGCGTTTCCAGCAAAGTACTGTTTGGCACCGGTGACAATCACTCTGTCATGAATTCCTCTCGGCCCACCCAGCAGGGCTTGAGCCGCAAACACATTACGGAAGCCTGTCACCAGGCGCTGCAACGCTTTGGCGTCGACTATCTCGATTTCTACTTGTGCCATCGTCCAGAAGCAGGCATGTCCATCGCAGAAATCGCCTGGACGATGAACACACTAATCCAACAAGGCAAGGTGTTGTACTGGGGGACATCGGAGTGGCCTGCCGAGGATATTTTGAGGCTTATGGAGTTTTGTCACCATAACCGTCTCGTCCCGCCGCAACTGGAGCAGCCGCAATACAATCTGTTTCATCGAGAGCGTGTCGAGCGCGAATATCAGCCACTCCTTCATGAGCACGGGCTCGGTTTGACTACCTGGTCTCCGCTGGCATCCGGCGTTTTGGCGGGCCGTTACGACGAGGGAATTGCTGCGGATAGCCGGCTGGCGACCGAGGGCTTCGCATGGCTCGAGGATTTTGTTTTCGAGAACAAGCGCGAGCAACGAATCGAGGCCGCTAAACAGCTCAAGACGATTGCCAATGAGCTCGGATCGACACGAGCTCAGTTGGCATTGGCCTGGGTGCTCAAAAATGAAGCTGTAACGTCAGTGCTGGTCGGTGCCTCAAGCGTTGCGCAGTTGCAGGAAAACTTAGGAGCGCTTGAGGTTATACCTCGGCTCGAGCCTGCAGTACTTCGCCTGATGGATGAGATTTTCCAGTAAGTTTCGGTAAATGCGGGTAGTCCCTGGCAAGCAACCGTCCCGCCGGAGGCTTGCTTGCCAGGAAGAAATTAGCCAGCACGATTGATGATAATGACCGGCCGCTGCTGGCCGTTTACTGCCAAGCGTAAGTCGCGCCTTCGGCCAGGATCCCAATAAATTGATCCGCCCCTTCTCTGTGCCTAAAGGGTCGCGGTGTCCGCACTCCGCCAGCGCACTATCACGTCAGGTCATGAAGGTCTTTGCTGGTAGCCGGGTTGATTGTAAATTCCGAGAAGCGGACAACAAGCCCGCTTCGCTCCGGGGTACAAGCCGTGGGGCCAACCTGGTAGGTATCGGCAACCGGGAACGGGGCCAGCCGCAGCAGTGGCCAGAAGCTGCCGTCGCGGGACGCCTGAATACGCATCGCGCCATTGGAAAGCGTGACGCGGATATAGAAGTCTTCCAGCTCCTTGAAGGGCTGTGAGACCGACCAATCCGATTTCCCATCGGTGACGACGGTGCTTAGAAACGCTTGCCCGTCAGTGAACTCCACTCCGGTCTTTACCCAACGTTTCTCGTCGATACGCACCATCAGGCCTGCCTGGTCGTACAAGGAGCGGAATTCGCCCTGAATGCGGATTGTCGCGGTGAACCCGTCGGCGGTGGCAACGCCTAGAAAATGCCCCGTGTCGCGGGTAAAGCCATAATGGGTCTCGCGCCAGAAATCCGTTTTCTGCTCGGTGGTCATCGTCAGGCTGTGTTCCGAAACCGCTGAGGTGGCGGGACGATTCAGCCATTGGCCACGTCTAAAATCGATATTCATACGCAGGCTCCATGCGAGACGAGATAAGGGCGTTGATACCGACCGCTCGAAAAGCGATCAGCAACCCCATGCAAAGTCGGCCGAACCCTGCACCTCGATCAAGACTCGCTGCCGACATTTGCCTGGTAGGGTTTCAGACTCGAGGGACGGGGACTTCGTTTCCCCGTTCTGGACGGGGGCCGGTTTAGATGCACCGCATGGAACGGGTGCCATAGAAGGGAGCTGGCGTATTGGTTTTCTGGCTAATGCCAGCCAAAACCAATCCAGCTCTTTTGCGAGACGCCCATTGGCGGGCCACACAGCCAGTCACTCAGTGACGACGCCCACCCACCCCATCACTCTCATGTCGCCACTGCCGCGGGCTGACGCCGAACCAGCGGCGGAAGGCGCGGGAGAAGGCGCTGACTTCCGAATAGCCGAGCAGCGGCGCCAGGTTGGAGATGGGCAGTTGGTGCTGGCGCAGATAGTGGGTGGCGAGTTCGCAGCGCACCTTGTCGACCATCGTGGAGAAGCTCAGGCCCAGGTCGCGCAAGCGGCGCTGCAGCGACCAGCTACTCATGCCCAGCTGTTCGGCGGCCACTTCCAATACCGGCTCGCCCATCAGCAGTTGCTGGCGAATCTGCTCGCGCACGTCGTCGGCCAGGTCACGCGCGCCGCGCCCGCTGAGGTTGCTGAGTTGGCTGAGCGAGTCCTGCATCACCAGCAGCAGCACGGGGTCGCCCTGCGGCATGGCGCGATCCAGGCCGCGCTTGGGGATGACCAGGGAGTTGAACGGCTGCTCGAAGTAAACCGGCGCATCGAAGACTTTGCAGTGCTCGTGCCAGTGCTCCGGGCGCGGATGCTCGAAGTGCACCGCACGCGGCGCCCACTGCGGGCCGAGCACATGGCGCACCAGGTTGAGGGCCATGCCCAGGGTCAGCTCGGCATCCTGGCGGCGGCAGAGAATCGCGCCGTGGCGCACCTGATAGTCGAAACGGTAGCACTCGCCCTCGTCCACCAGGCGGATCAGGCTGTTGCGCTGATGCAGCGGGAAGGCGCGGGCGAAGTTGATCAGCGCCTGCTCGACGGTAGCCGAGCACAGGCCGATATAGCCGAGCAGCCCCAAGGCTTGCGGCTTGAATTGCTGGCCGTAGTACAGGCCGAAGTTGTCGCAGCCCGACTGGCGCGACGCCTCCTCCAGCACCTGGCAGTAATTGGGCAAGGCCAGGCTCAGCGTGGGGTGGCGCAGGGATTCGGGATCGATGCCGGAAACCCCCAGAACACGATCCGGATCGCCACCGTGCTTTTCGATAAAGCCGCACAAGCCACTGGCCGCTGCGGCCAATACGCCATTGTTGCTTTGCCCGCCGGCCTGAAAAGACAAACCGGCAGAAAGGTCGGGCTGGACGAAAACGGAGCTCATGGCGCCTCCCTTAGTGACAATTTATGTCTGAAAGCAAGAACTACGCCGGTTATTCAACGAGCCTCCAGGAACCGCTGCCCGTGGGTATCTGCGCATCGCGTTTCAAGAACGCAAAATCGAGAAAGCCCCAAAACGAGTCATTTGGAAACACCCGCACTGAAACGAAGCACGGCATTTGACTCGCCGCGGCATCGCTCGAACGACCCTGCAAATTTGACTTTGCAGAACAGCCAGCCTCGCCTAGCGTCAAGTCGGCCACATGAATTCGTCTCATAGTTCAACGCGAGCCCCGGTCGTGCTCGCGACCCGCCCCTGAAAACTACAAGAACTCGCAATGGGAGAACGTCAATGATCTATGCCAAACCCGGTACCGCAGGCGCCGTCGTCACCCTGAAATCGCGCTACGGCAACTACATCGGCGGCGAGTTCGTCGCGCCGGTGGGGGGGCAGTACTTCACCAACACCAGCCCGGTGGATGCCTCGACCATCGGTGAGTTCCCGCGCTCGGACGCCAAGGACATCGACAAGGCCCTGGACGCCGCCCACGCCGCCGCCGAGGCCTGGGGCAAAACCTCGGTACAGGATCGCGCCCTGGTGCTGCTGAAGATCGCCGACCGTATCGAGGCCAACCTCGAGCTGCTCGCCGTGGCCGAAACCTGGGACAACGGCAAGGCCGTGCGCGAGACCCTGAACGCCGACGTGCCCCTGGCCGCCGACCACTTCCGTTACTTCGCCGGCTGCATCCGCGCCCAGGAAGGCAGCGCGGCGGAGATCAACGAACACACCGCCTCCTATCACTTCCACGAGCCGCTGGGCGTGGTCGGGCAGATCATTCCCTGGAACTTCCCGCTGCTGATGGCTGCCTGGAAGCTGGCCCCGGCCCTGGCCGCCGGCAACTGCGTGGTGCTCAAACCTGCCGAGCAGACGCCGCTGTCGATCACCCTGCTGGCCGAGATCATCGGCGACCTGCTGCCGCCCGGCGTGCTGAACATCGTTCAGGGTTATGGCCGTGAGGCCGGCGAGGCGCTGGCCACCAGCACGCGCATCGCCAAGATCGCCTTCACCGGCTCCACCCCGGTGGGCTCGCACATCATGAAATGCGCCGCCGCCAACATCATCCCCAGCACCGTGGAGCTGGGCGGCAAATCGCCGAACCTGTTCTTCGAGGACATCATGCAGGCCGAGCCCGCCTTTATCGAGAAGGCTGCCGAAGGCCTGGTGCTGGCCTTCTTCAACCAGGGCGAGGTGTGCACCTGCCCGTCCCGGGCGCTGGTGCAGGAGTCGATCTTCGAACCGTTCATGGTCGAGGTGATGAAGAAGATCAAGGCCATCAAGCGCGGCAACCCGCTGGACACCGAGACCATGGTCGGCGCCCAGGCCTCGCAGCAGCAGTACGACAAGATCCTCTCCTACCTGGAGATCGCCCAGCAGGAGGGCGCCGAGCTGCTCGCCGGCGGCGCCACCGAGAAACTCGAAGGTGATCTGGCCGGCGGCTATTACATCCAGCCGACCCTGCTCAAGGGCACCAACAACATGCGCGTGTTCCAGGAGGAAATCTTCGGCCCGGTGGTCGGCGTGACCACCTTCAAGGACGAAGCCGAAGCCCTGGCGATCGCCAACGACACCGAGTTCGGCCTGGGCGCCGGCGTGTGGACGCGCGACATCAACCGCGCCTACCGCATGGGCCGCGGCATCAAGGCCGGGCGCGTAT
>NZ_QKYW01000016.1 GCF_003253735.1 Pseudomonas sp. URMO17WK12:I2
GACGCTGAGCTGCTGGAACTGGTCGAGATGGAAGTTCGCGATCTGCTGAGCACCTACGACTTCCCAGGCGACGACACCCCGATCATCATCGGTTCGGCGCTGATGGCTCTGAACGGCCAGGACGACAACGGCATGGGTACCACTGCGGTGAAAACCCTGGTGGAAACTCTGGACAGCTACATCCCAGAGCCGGTTCGTGCCATCGACCGTCCGTTCCTGATGCCGATCGAAGACGTATTCTCGATCTCCGGCCGCGGTACTGTAGTAACCGGTCGTGTAGAGCGCGGTATCGTCAAGATCCAGGAAGAAATCGAGATCGTTGGTCTGCGTGACACCACCAAGACCACCTGTACCGGTGTTGAGATGTTCCGCAAGCTGCTCGACGAAGGTCGTGCTGGTGAGAACTGTGGCGTTCTGCTGCGCGGCACCAAGCGTGACGACGTAGAGCGTGGTCAGGTTCTGGCCAAGCCGGGCACCATCAAGCCGCACACCAAGTTCGAAGCTGAAGTGTACGTTCTGTCCAAAGAAGAAGGTGGTCGTCACACCCCGTTCTTCAAGGGCTACCGTCCGCAGTTCTACTTCCGTACCACTGACGTGACCGGTTCGTGCGAACTGCCGGAAGGCGTTGAGATGGTAATGCCGGGCGACAACATCAAAATGGTTGTCACCCTGATCAAGCCGATCGCCATGGAAGACGGCCTGCGCTTCGCAATTCGCGAAGGTGGTCGTACCGTTGGTGCCGGTGTTGTAGCAAAGATCGTCGAATAATCGATTGATCTGTCCCCGTCAGGCCGGCATAATGGTCGGCCTGATTTTGTTCTAGGTCAGTAGCTCAATTGGCAGAGCGACGGTCTCCAAAACCGTAGGTTGGGGGTTCGATTCCCTCCTGACCTGCCATTTTCTAACGAATTTGGCGTGTCTTCTCACAGGATCCTAGTTCATGAATGTTAAGGCTGAAGCCAAAGACTCTCGTTTTGATCTGCTGAAGTGGATCGCGGTGGCCCTGCTTGTGGTCGCTGGAGTGGTCGGTAATCAGTACTTCTCCGGTGAGCCGATTCTGTACCGCGTCGTTGCTCTGCTCGTGCTGGCGGTTGTCGCTGCACTGATTGCGCTGCAAACGACAAAAGGTCAGTCCTTCTTCGGGTTGGCAAAAGAAGCGCGCGTCGAAATTCGCAAGGTTGTCTGGCCTACCCGTCAGGAAACCACGCAAACCACGCTGATCGTCGTCCTGGTCGTGCTCGTCATGGCTCTGGTGCTCTGGGGGCTCGATTCGCTCCTCGGTTGGCTTGTGTCGTTTATTGTAAGTTGAGATAGGGTGTCCCGTGGCTAAGCGTTGGTACGTTGTGCATGCTTACTCGGGTTACGAGAAGCATGTAATGCGTTCGCTGATCGAGCGCGTAAAATTCGCTGGAATGGAAGATGATTTCGGCGAAATTCTGGTCCCCACCGAAGAAGTGGTGGAAATGCGTAACGGCCAGAAGCGCAAGAGTGAGCGTAAGTTCTTTCCAGGTTATGTGCTCGTGCAGATGGAAATGAACGAGGCGACTTGGCACTTGATCAAGGATACGCCGCGCGTGATGGGTTTCATTGGCGGTACCGCTGATAAGCCTGCACCAATCACCGAAAAAGAAGCTGATGCGATTCTGCGTCGTGTCGCTGACAGCGGTGACAAGCCCAAGCCGAAGACTCTCTTTGAGCCGGGCGAGATGGTTCGTGTTGTCGATGGTCCGTTCGCTGACTTCAGCGGCGTCGTCGAGGAAGTGAACTACGAGAAGAGCCGTATCCAGGTGGCGGTGACTATTTTCGGTCGTGCCACCCCGGTCGAGCTGGAGTTCAGTCAGGTCGAGAAGTCGTAACTGACAAACGCATCCCATACCCCGCAGCCATAGGCTGCGGGGTTTTGTTGTCACTGGGATAAACAGGCAATAGTCGGGGAGCCGAAAGGCGCTAGAACCCGTAACTGGAGTAGCTAATGGCTAAGAAAATCACGGCTTATATCAAGCTGCAAGTAAAGGCCGCTCAGGCCAACCCGTCGCCACCCGTCGGCCCGGCTCTGGGTCAGCACGGCGTGAACATCATGGAATTCTGCAAGGCGTTCAACGCCAAGACTCAGGGCATGGAACCTGGTCTGCCGACTCCAGTGATCATCACTGTATACAGCGACCGTAGCTTCACGTTCGAAACCAAGAGCACCCCGGCCTCCGTTCTGCTGAAAAAAGCAGCGGGCCTGACCAGTGGCTCGGCTCGTCCGAACACTGTCAAAGTCGGCACCGTGACTCGTGCTCAGCTCGAAGAGATCGCCAAGACCAAGCAGGCTGATCTGACCGCAGCTGATATGGATGCAGCCGTGCGTACCATCGCCGGTTCTGCTCGTAGCATGGGCCTGAACGTGGAGGGTGTGTAATGGCTAAGCTGACCAAGCGCCAAAAGGCTATCGCGGCCAAGATCGAGCCGGGCAAAGCCTACAGCTTCGTCGACGCTGCTGCGTTGCTGGCTGAAATTTCCGCCGTCAAGTTCTCCGAGTCCGTTGATGTTTCCATCAACCTCGGCGTTGACCCGCGTAAATCCGACCAGGTCGTTCGTGGTGCCACCGTTCTGCCTAACGGCAGCGGCAAAACCGTTCGCGTCGCTGTGTTCACCCAGGGTCCGGGCGCTGAAGCTGCTCTGGCTGCCGGTGCTGACCGCGTAGGCATGGACGATCTGGCTGCTGAAATGAAAGGCGGCGACCTGAACTACGACGTCGTCATCGCTTCTCCGGACGCCATGCGCGTTGTTGGCCAGCTGGGCCAGGTACTGGGCCCGCGCGGTCTGATGCCTAACCCGAAAGTCGGCACCGTAACGCCGGACGTAGCCACTGCAGTCAAGAATGCCAAAGCTGGTCAGGTACGTTTCCGTACCGACAAGAACGGCATCATCCACGGTTCGGTTGGCAAGGTTGGCTTCGACGCTGACAAGCTGAAGCAGAACGTGGAAGCACTGCTGTCCGATCTGAAGCGCCTGAAGCCGTCCACCTCGAAAGGCGTCTACGTCAAGCGCGTGACCCTGAGCACCACCATGGGCCCAGGTCTGCTGATCGACCAAGGTTCGCTGGACGCTTAATGCATGACGGCAGGCGCACAGTGTGTGCCTGCCGCGAAAAAATTGGGGTCCCTGCCTGGCGGGGGCTATCCAAGACCGTAGGGGGCGAAAGCCTCAAACCCGAAGAGCAATCTTCGACCCTACGCAGATGGTGCTCCCGATTCTTACCGAATCAGACACCAAAACGCCGTCCGGCTCCGGCTGGGCGAAACGGTAACATCCAGGAGTAAACCCGTGGCAATTAAACTCGAAGACAAGAAGGCCATCGTCGCTGAAGTCAACGAGGCTGCCAAAGCTGCCCTGTCTGCTGTTGTGGCTGATGCCCGCGGCGTGACCGTAAGCGCTATGACCGGACTCCGTAAAGAGGCCCGCGAAGCTGGCGTATACGTACGTGTTGTACGTAATACCCTGCTCAAGCGCGCCGTTGAAGGCACTCAGTACGACGTGCTCAACGACGTGTTCAAAGGCCCGACCCTGATTGCGTTCTCCAACCAACACCCGGGCGCTGCTGCCCGTCTGTTCAAGGATTTCGCCAAGGGTCAGGACAAGTTCGAGATCAAAGCCGCTGCGTTCGAGGGCAAGTACCTTGCAGCCAATCAGATCGACGTACTGGCAAGCCTGCCGACCCGCGACGAGGGTATCGCCCAGCTGATGAGCGTTATCCAAGGCGCCACCAGCAAGCTCGCTCGCACTCTGGCAGCCATTCGCGACCAGAAAGAAGCTGCTGCTGCCTAAGGCCGCGTAGCACCTTTCGAAATCACATGTTTAATTTGATGGTCGCGTAGGCCGTCACCCCAATACAGGAATTCATAGTCATGTCTCTGACTAACGAGCAAATCATCGAAGCGATCGGCCAGAAATCCGTTATGGAAATCGTCGAGCTGATCAAGGCGATGGAAGAAACCTTCGGCGTTACCGCTGCTGCCGCTACCGTTGCTGCTGCTGGCCCGGCTGCTGCCGCTGCTGAAGAGCAAACCGAGTTCAACGTCATCCTGGCTGAAGCCGGCGACAAGAAAGTGAACGTCATCAAAGCCGTTCGCGAACTGACCGGTCTGGGTCTGAAAGAAGCTAAAGCAGTTGTTGACGGCGCTCCTGGCATCGTTAAAGAAGGCGTGTCGAAAGACGAAGCCGAAGCTGCCAAGAAAGCTCTGGAAGAAGCAGGCGCCAAAGTCGAGCTCAAGTAAGCGACGACCTTGCGTCTACAGCCCGCGCTACTCGCACAAGGCTGACGGCTGGTGGCTCTTGCCACCGGCCTTTTTCCGTTCTAACTCGGCTATTTGATAGTCCTGGCCTGGAACGTGAAATACCCACCAACGAGGTGGAGCAAACTTAGGGTTTGCACGAGTTTCTGGCTGCTCCCGTCGGAGGAGCCAAATAAGCAGGTGACCAAGCTGGGGAACGCTGATGGCTTACTCATACACTGAGAAAAAACGTATCCGCAAGGACTTTAGCAAGTTGCCGGATGTCATGGATGTGCCGTACCTCCTGGCCATCCAGCTGGATTCTTATCGCGAATTCCTGCAGCAGGGCGCGAACAAGGACCAGTTCCGCGACATCGGCCTGCATGCGGCCTTCAAATCTGTATTCCCGATCATCAGCTACTCCGGCAACGCTGCTCTGGAATACGTCGGCTACCGCCTGGGTGAGCCGGCGTTCGACGTCAAAGAGTGCGTGCTGCGTGGCGTGACCTTTGCCGTTCCGCTGCGCGTGAAAGTGCGCCTGATCATTTTCGACAAAGAATCGTCGAACAAAGCGATCAAGGACATCAAAGAGCAGGAAGTGTACATGGGCGAAATTCCGCTCATGACCGAGAACGGTACCTTCGTCATCAACGGTACCGAGCGTGTGATCGTTTCCCAGCTGCACCGTTCCCCAGGTGTGTTCTTCGACCACGACCGTGGCAAGACTCACAGCTCGGGCAAGCTGCTGTACTCCGCGCGCATCATCCCTTACCGCGGTTCGTGGTTGGACTTCGAGTTCGACCCGAAAGACGCCGTATTCGTGCGTATCGACCGTCGCCGCAAACTGCCGGCTTCGGTACTGCTGCGCGCGCTGGGTTATAGCACTGAAGAAGTGCTGGATGCCTTCTACACCACCAACGTATTCCACGTTAAAGGCGAAGGCCTGAGCCTTGAGCTCGTGCCGCAGCGTCTGCGCGGTGAGATCGCCAGCCAGGACATCCTGGACGGCGCCGGCAAGGTGATTGTCGAGCAGGGGCGTCGTATTACCGCTCGCCACATCAACCAGCTGGACAAGGCCGGTATCAAGGAGCTGGACGTACCGTTCGATTACCTGATCGGCCGTACCACTGCCAAGGCGATCGTGCACCCGGCTACCGGCGAAATCCTCGCTGAGTGCAACACCGAGCTGTCGGTCGAGCTGCTGGCGAAGATCGCCAAGGCCCAGGTCGTGCGCATCGAAACGCTGTACACCAACGACATCGACTGTGGTCCGTTCATCAGCGACACGCTGAAGATCGACAGCACCACCAATCAGCTCGAAGCGCTGGTCGAGATCTACCGCATGATGCGTCCTGGCGAGCCACCTACCAAGGATGCCGCCGAGACCCTGTTCAACAACCTGTTCTTCAGTGCCGAGCGTTACGACCTGTCCGCCGTGGGCCGCATGAAGTTCAACCGTCGTATCGGTCGTACCGAGATCGAAGGTTCGGGCGTGTTGAGCCGCGAAGACATCGTCGAAGTGCTCAAGACCCTGGTCGACATCCGTAACGGCAAGGGTATCGTCGATGACATCGACCACCTGGGTAACCGCCGTGTACGTTGCGTCGGCGAGATGGCCGAGAACCAGTTCCGGGTTGGCCTGGTGCGCGTTGAGCGTGCGGTCAAGGAACGTCTGTCGATGGCTGAAAGCGAAGGCCTGATGCCGCAGGATCTGATCAACGCCAAGCCGGTTGCGGCCGCGGTGAAAGAGTTCTTCGGTTCCAGCCAGCTTTCCCAGTTCATGGACCAGAACAACCCGCTCTCCGAGATCACCCACAAGCGCCGTGTTTCCGCACTCGGCCCGGGCGGTCTGACCCGTGAGCGCGCAGGCTTCGAAGTCCGCGACGTACACCCGACCCATTACGGCCGCGTGTGCCCGATCGAAACGCCGGAAGGTCCGAACATCGGTCTGATCAACTCCCTGGCCGCCTATGCCCGCACCAACCAGTACGGCTTCCTGGAAAGCCCGTACCGCGTTGTTCAGGAAGGCAAGGTCACCGACGAGATCGTGTTCCTGTCCGCCATCGAAGAAGCTGATCACGTGATCGCTCAGGCTTCGGCCACGATGAACGACAAGAAGATGCTGATCGACGAGCTGGTAGCTGTTCGTCACCTGAACGAGTTCACCGTCAAGGCGCCGGAAGACGTCACCCTGATGGACGTCTCGCCCAAGCAGGTCGTTTCCGTTGCTGCCTCGCTGATCCCGTTCCTTGAGCACGACGACGCCAACCGTGCGTTGATGGGTTCGAACATGCAGCGTCAGGCCGTTCCGACCCTGCGTTCGGACAAGCCTCTGGTAGGTACCGGCATGGAGCGCAACGTCGCCCGTGACTCCGGCGTCTGCGTCGTGGCTCGCCGCGGTGGTGTGATCGATTCCGTCGACGCCAGCCGTATCGTGGTTCGCGTTGCCGATGATGAAGTCGAGACCGGTGAAGCCGGTGTGGACATCTACAACCTGACCAAATACACCCGCTCCAACCAGAACACCTGCATCAACCAGCGTCCGCTGGTGCAGAAAGGTGATGTGGTTGCGCGTGGCGACATCATGGCCGACGGCCCGTCCACCGACATGGGTGAGCTGGCACTGGGTCAGAACATGCGCGTCGCGTTCATGCCGTGGAACGGTTACAACTTCGAAGACTCCATCCTGCTCTCCGAGCGCGTGGTTCAGGAAGACCGCTTCACCACGATCCACATTCAGGAACTGACCTGTGTGGCCCGTGACACCAAGCTCGGCCCAGAGGAAATCTCTGCGGATATCCCGAACGTGGGTGAAGCTGCTCTGAACAAGCTCGACGAAGCGGGCATCGTCTACGTCGGTGCCGAAGTCGGCCCTGGCGACATTCTGGTTGGTAAGGTCACCCCGAAAGGCGAGACCCAACTGACGCCAGAAGAGAAGCTGCTGCGTGCGATCTTCGGTGAGAAGGCCAGCGACGTTAAGGACACCTCCCTGCGCGTGCCGACCGGCACCAAGGGTACCGTCATCGACGTACAGGTCTTCACCCGTGACGGCGTCGAGCGTGATGCGCGTGCGCTGTCGATCGAGAAGAGCCAGCTGGACGAGATCCGCAAGGACCTCAACGAGGAGTTCCGCATCGTCGAAGGCGCGACCTTCGAGCGTCTGCGTTCCGCGCTGGTTGGCAAGATCGCCGAAGGCGGCGCTGGTCTGAAGAAAGGTGCGGCGATCACTGACGAAGTGCTCGACGGTCTGGAGCGCGGCCAGTGGTTCAAGCTGCGCATGGCTGACGATGCACTGAACGAGCAGTTGGAAAAGGCTCAGGCCTATATCTCCGACCGCCGTCAGCTGCTCGACGACAAGTTCGAAGACAAGAAGCGCAAGCTGCAGCAGGGCGATGACCTGGCGCCGGGCGTACTGAAGATCGTCAAGGTTTACCTGGCCATCCGTCGTCGCATCCAGCCGGGTGACAAGATGGCCGGTCGTCACGGTAACAAGGGTGTGGTCTCGGTGATCATGCCGGTCGAAGACATGCCGCACGACGTGCATGGCACGCCGGTCGACATCGTCCTCAACCCGCTGGGCGTACCGTCGCGCATGAACGTTGGTCAGATCCTCGAAACCCATCTGGGCCTCGCGGCCAAAGGTCTGGGCGAGAAGATCAACCTGATGCTCGAAGAGCAGCGCAAAGTCGCTGAGCTGCGCAAGTTCATGCAGCAGATCTACAACGAGATCGGTGGGCGTCAGGAAAACCTCGACGAGCTGAGCGATCAGGAAGTGCTGGCCCTGGCCAACAACCTGCGCAAAGGCGTGCCGATGGCGACCCCGGTGTTCGACGGTGCCAAGGAAAGCGAAATCAAGGCCATGCTGAAACTGGCAGATCTGCCGGAAAGTGGCCAGATGCGCCTGATCGACGGCCGTACCGGCAACCAGTTCGAGCGCCCGACCACGGTCGGTTACATGTACATGCTGAAACTGAACCACTTGGTGGACGACAAGATGCACGCTCGTTCTACCGGTTCCTACAGCCTGGTTACCCAGCAGCCGCTGGGTGGTAAGGCGCAGTTCGGTGGTCAGCGCTTCGGGGAGATGGAGGTCTGGGCTCTGGAAGCATACGGCGCCGCCTACACCCTGCAGGAAATGTTGACCGTCAAGTCGGACGACGTGAACGGCCGTACCAAGATGTACAAAAACATCGTGGATGGCGATCACCGTATGGAGCCGGGCATGCCCGAGTCCTTCAACGTGTTGATCAAAGAGATCCGTTCGCTCGGTATCGATATCGATCTGGAAACCGAATAACACGACGTGAATCGGCAGCGGGGCTTCATTCCCGCTGCCTGCTCCGCCAGGAGGAAAGGCCTTGAAAGACCTACTGAATTTGCTGAAAAACCAGGGTCAAGTCGAAGAGTTCGATGCCATTCGCATCGGCCTTGCTTCGCCTGAGATGATCCGTTCGTGGTCGTTCGGTGAAGTTAAAAAGCCGGAAACCATCAACTACCGTACGTTCAAGCCTGAGCGTGACGGCCTGTTCTGCGCCAAGATCTTTGGCCCGGTAAAGGATTACGAGTGCCTGTGCGGTAAGTACAAGCGCCTCAAGCACCGTGGTGTGATCTGTGAGAAGTGCGGCGTTGAAGTCGCCCTGGCCAAGGTTCGTCGTGAGCGCATGGCGCACATCGAACTGGCTTCTCCCGTTGCCCACATCTGGTTCCTGAAGTCCCTGCCGAGCCGTATCGGCCTGCTGATGGACATGACCCTGCGTGATATCGAACGCGTTCTCTACTTCGAGAGCTATGTCGTTATCGACCCGGGCATGACCACCCTCGAGAAGGGCCAGCTGCTCAACGACGAGCAGTACTTCGAAGCGCTGGAAGAGTTCGGTGACGACTTCGACGCCCGCATGGGTGCCGAGGCTGTTCGCGAGCTGTTGCACGCTATCGACCTGGAGCACGAGATCGGCCGCCTGCGCGAAGAGATTCCGCAGACCAACTCGGAAACCAAGATCAAGAAGCTGTCCAAGCGTCTGAAGTTGATGGAAGCCTTCCAGGGTTCCGGCAACCTGCCAGAGTGGATGGTGCTGACCGTTCTGCCGGTTCTGCCGCCAGACCTGCGTCCGCTGGTTCCGCTGGACGGTGGCCGTTTCGCCACCTCCGACCTGAACGACCTGTATCGCCGCGTCATCAACCGTAACAACCGCCTCAAGCGCCTGCTCGATCTGTCGGCGCCTGACATCATCGTGCGCAACGAAAAGCGCATGCTGCAGGAAGCGGTCGACGCCCTGCTCGACAACGGTCGTCGCGGTCGCGCCATCACCGGTTCGAACAAGCGTCCTCTGAAATCCCTGGCTGACATGATCAAGGGTAAGCAGGGTCGTTTCCGTCAGAACCTGCTCGGTAAGCGCGTCGACTACTCCGGCCGTTCGGTCATTACCGTAGGCCCGGCACTGCGTCTGCACCAGTGCGGCCTGCCGAAGAAGATGGCCCTCGAGCTGTTCAAACCGTTCATTTTCGGCAAGCTGGAAATGCGTGGTCTGGCGACCACCATCAAAGCCGCCAAGAAAATGGTCGAGCGCGAGCTGCCGGAAG
Organism: Pseudomonas sp. URMO17WK12:I2; assembly: GCF_003253735.1. Taxonomy (GTDB): domain Bacteria; phylum Pseudomonadota; class Gammaproteobacteria; order Pseudomonadales; family Pseudomonadaceae; genus Aquipseudomonas. Next base: position 9,840 of record NZ_QKYW01000016.1, read on the forward strand.
TGTGGGACGTTCTCGCCGAAGTGATTCGCGAACACCCCGTACTGCTCAACCGTGCACCGACGCTTCACCGTCTGGGTATCCAGGCCTTTGAACCGGTTCTGATCGAAGGTAAGGCCATCCAGCTGCACCCGCTGGTCTGCGCCGCGTACAACGCCGACTTCGACGGTGACCAGATGGCCGTTCACGTGCCGCTGACCCTGGAAGCCCAGCTCGAAGCACGCGCGCTGATGATGTCGACCAACAACATCCTGTCGCCAGCCAACGGTGAGCCGATCATCGTGCCGTCCCAGGACGTTGTATTGGGTCTTTACTACATGACCCGTGAAGCCATCAACGCCAAAGGCGAAGGTCGCGTATTCGCCGACCTGCAGGAAGTCGACCGGGTATTCCGCGCCGGCGAAGCATCCCTGCACGCCCGTGTGAAAGTGCGCATCAACGAAGTCATCAAAGACCGTGACGGCACCATCACCAAGAACACCCGTATCGTCGACACCACTGTCGGCCGTGCGCTGCTGTTCCAGGTTGTGCCTGCTGGCCTGTCGTACGACGTGGTCAACCAGTCGATGAAGAAGAAGGCGATCTCCCGTCTGATCAACCAGTGCTACCGCACCGTTGGTCTGAAGGACACCGTGATCTTCGCCGACCAACTGATGTACACCGGTTTCGCTTATTCGACCATCTCCGGTGTGTCGATCGGCGTGAACGACTTCGTCATCCCGGATGAAAAGGCGCGCATCATCGACGCCGCTACCGAGGAAGTGAAGGAAATCGAATCGCAGTACGCCTCCGGCCTGGTAACCCAGGGCGAGAAGTACAACAAGGTGATCGACCTCTGGTCGAAGGCCAACGATGAAGTGTCCAAGGCGATGATGGCCAACCTCTCGAAAGAGAAGGTCATCGACCGCGACGGCAACGAAGTCGATCAGGAGTCCTTCAACTCCATGTACATGATGGCCGACTCCGGTGCGCGTGGTTCCGCCGCGCAGATCCGTCAGCTGGCCGGTATGCGTGGTCTGATGGCCAAGCCGGATGGCTCGATCATCGAAACGCCGATCACCGCGAACTTCCGCGAAGGTCTGTCGGTTCTGCAGTACTTCATCTCGACTCACGGTGCTCGTAAAGGCCTGGCGGATACCGCACTGAAGACCGCGAACTCCGGTTACCTGACCCGTCGCCTCGTCGACGTGGCCCAGGATCTGGTGGTGACCGAGATCGATTGCGGTACCGAGCAGGGTCTGCACATGACTCCGCACATCGAAGGCGGCGACGTGGTCGAGCCGCTCGGTGAGCGCGTACTGGGCCGTGTCATCGCCCGTGACGTACTCAAGCCGGGCACCGAAGACGTCATCGTTCCGGCCGGCACCCTGGTCGACGAGCAGTGGGTCGAGTTCATCGAGCTCAACAGCATCGACGAAGTGATCGTGCGTTCGCCGATCAGCTGTGAAACCCGCTACGGCATCTGCGCCAAGTGCTACGGTCGTGACCTGGCTCGTGGTCACCAGATCAACATCGGTGAAGCGGTCGGCGTTATCGCGGCCCAGTCGATCGGTGAGCCGGGTACCCAGCTGACCATGCGTACCTTCCACATCGGTGGTGCTGCAAGCCGGACTTCGGCTGCCGACAGCGTCCAGGTGAAGAACGGTGGTGCGGTTCGTCTGCACAACCTCAAGCACGTCGAGCGTCTGGACGGCAACCTGATCGCGGTATCGCGTTCCGGTGAGCTGGCCATCGCGGACGAGTTCGGTCGTGAGCGCGAGCGCTACAAGCTGCCGTACGGTGCGGTCATCTCCGTGAAGGAAGGTGACAAGGTCGACGCCGGCGCCATCGTCGCCAAGTGGGACCCGCACACCCACCCGATCGTGACCGAAATGAAGGGTACCGTTACCTTCGTCGGCATGGAGGAGGGCATCACCATCAAGCGCCAGACCGACGAACTGACCGGTCTGACCAACATCGAGGTTCTCGACGCCAAGGATCGTCCGGCTTCCGGCAAGGACATTCGTCCAGCCGTCAAGCTGGTCGATGCAAACGGCAAGGATCTGATGCTGCCGGGTACTGACGTTCCCGCTCAGTACTTCCTGCCTGCCAACGCCCTGGTCGGCGTGGCGGACGGTGCCCAGGTCGCGGTCGGTGACGTTATCGCCCGTATCCCGCAAGAGACCTCGAAGACCCGTGACATCACCGGTGGTCTGCCGCGCGTTGCCGACCTGTTCGAAGCCCGTCGTCCGAAAGAAGCTTCGATTCTGGCGGAAATCAGCGGCACCATCTCGTTCGGTAAAGAGACCAAGGGCAAGCGCCGTCTGGTCATCACGCCGACCGATGGCAGCGATCCGTACGAAGAGCTGATCCCGAAATGGCGCCACCTGAACGTGTTCGAAGGTGAGCAGGTCAACAAGGGTGAAGTCATCTCCGACGGTCCGAGCGATCCGCACGACATCCTGCGTCTGCTGGGCGTCAGCGCGTTGGCCAAGTACATTGTCAACGAGATCCAGGACGTTTACCGTCTGCAGGGCGTGAAGATCAACGACAAGCACATCGAAACCATCCTGCGTCAGATGCTGCGCAAGGTCGAGATTGCCGAGTCGGGCGATTCCAGCTTCATCAAGGGCGACCAGATGGAACTGACTCACGTACTGGGCGAGAACGAGCGTCTGGTCGAGCAAGACAAGTTCATCGCCAAGTACACCCGCGTGCTGCTGGGGATCACCAAGGCGTCGCTGTCCACCGAGTCGTTCATCTCGGCGGCATCGTTCCAGGAAACCACTCGCGTTCTCACCGAGGCGGCGGTTACTGGCAAGCGCGACTACCTGCGTGGTCTGAAGGAGAACGTGGTCGTGGGTCGTCTGATCCCGGCGGGTACCGGTCTTGCCTATCACAGCGAGCGCAAGCGCAAGCGTGATGCCGAGAAGCCGATGCGCGTCAGTGCCAGCGAAGTGGAAGCAGCGCTGACCGAAGCGCTGAACTCCAGCGAAAATTGAGAGCGCGTCCCGACTGCCTGGCAGCCGGGACACGTATCTTGACGGGGGGGGCGAGTCTCTTTAGACTCATGCACCCCTAAATATGGCAGGGCATAGGCCCTGCCATTTATTTATGGTGTAAATAAATAGCGTCGAAAGACGGACAGTGGAGCTAGTAGATGGCAACTATCAACCAGCTGGTGCGTCAGCCGCGCAAGCGTATCGTCGAGAAATCCGACGTACCTGCGCTGCAGAACTGCCCCCAGCGTCGTGGCGTATGCACTCGCGTGTATACCACCACGCCGAAAAAACCAAACTCGGCACTGCGTAAAGTTTGCCGTGTTCGCCTGACCAACGGTTTCGAGGTTTCCTCGTACATCGGCGGTGAAGGCCACAACCTGCAAGAGCACAGCGTCGTGCTGATCCGTGGCGGTCGTGTAAAAGACTTGCCAGGTGTGCGTTATCACACCGTTCGCGGCTCGCTGGACACCTCGGGTGTCAAAGGCCGTAACCAGGGTCGTTCGAAGTACGGTACCAAGCGTCCGAAGTGATCGGTCGTCGGTACTAAATGCAGTTTCTAATTTTATTGAGTCGATAAGAGTAAGGTCGGGCGTAACCAGGTGGTTACAGTTCCGGGCTAACCTGAAGACCGTTTGAGGGCTTATCAAATGCCAAGACGTCGTGTAGCAGCCAAGCGCGAAGTGCTTGACGATCCAAAATACGGAAGCCAAATCCTGGCCAAGTTCATGAACCACGTGATGGAAAGCGGCAAGAAAGCCGTTGCCGAGCGTATCGTTTATGGCGCCCTGGACAAGGTTAAAGAGCGTAAGAACAGCGATCCCCTGGAAATCTTCGAGAAAGCTCTCGACGCCATCGCTCCGCTGGTCGAAGTGAAGTCGCGCCGTGTTGGCGGTGCTACTTACCAGGTTCCGGTCGAAGTTCGTCCGTCCCGTCGTAACGCCCTGGCTATGCGCTGGCTGGTGGATTTCGCCCGTAAGCGCGGCGAGAAATCCATGGCCCTGCGTTTGGCTGGCGAACTGTTGGATGCTGCAGAAGGCAAAGGCGCTGCGGTCAAGAAGCGTGAAGACGTGCACCGTATGGCTGAGGCCAACAAAGCATTCTCGCACTACCGCTTCTAATTTTAGCGTCACTCAATTTGCGAGGGCTTTATGGCTCGTACTACACCGATTAATCGCTACCGTAACATCGGTATCGTCGCTCACGTGGATGCTGGCAAAACCACCACCACCGAGCGCGTCCTTTTTTACACCGGCAAAAGCCACAAAATGGGCGAGGTGCATGATGGCGCCGCGACCACAGACTGGATGGTGCAGGAGCAGGAGCGTGGTATTACCATCACTTCCGCTGCTATCACCGCCTTCTGGAAAGGTTCCGAGAAGCAGTACAAGGACGAGCACCGCTTCAACGTCATCGATACCCCTGGGCACGTAGACTTCACCATTGAAGTCGAGCGTTCGCTGCGTGTACTCGACGGCGCGGTCGTTGTGTTCTGCGGTACCTCGGGCGTTGAGCCTCAGTCGGAAACCGTATGGCGTCAAGCCAACAAGTACGGCGTTCCGCGTCTTGTTTACGTAAACAAGATGGACCGTGCCGGTGCTGACTTCCTGCGCGTCATCGGTCAGATCAAGCAGCGTCTGGGCCACACTCCGGTGCCAATCCAGCTCGCTATCGGTTCGGAAGACAACTTCCAGGGTCAGATCGACCTGATCAACATGCAGGCCGTGTACTGGAACGATTCCGACAAGGGTATGGTTCCTGTTCGCAAGGATATTCCTGCCGAGTTGCTGGAAGAAGCCGAGAAATGGCGCAGCAACATGGTCGAGGCTGCGGCCGAAGCCAACGAAGAGCTGATGAACAAGTACCTCGAAGGTGAAGAGCTCACCAACGAAGAAATCAAGCTTGCTCTGCGTCAGCGCACCATCGCTGGTGAAATCGTTCTGGCTGTCTGCGGTTCGTCCTTCAAGAACAAGGGTGTTCCCCTGGTTCTCGACGCCGTTATCGACTTCCTGCCTGCTCCGACCGACATTCCCGCTATCAAGGGTTCCAACCCTGATAACGAGGAAGAAGAGATGGAGCGTCACGCCGACGATAACGAGCCGTTCTCGGCTCTGGCGTTCAAGATCGCTACCGACCCATTCGTGGGTACTCTGACCTTCGTCCGCGTTTACTCGGGCGTGTTGGCGTCCGGCGACGGCGTGGTCAACTCGGTCAAGGGCAAGAAAGAGCGTGTGGGTCGTATGGTGCAGATGCACGCAAACGCCCGCGAAGAGATCAAAGAAGTACGCGCTGGCGACATCGCGGCTCTGATCGGCATGAAGGACGTCACCACTGGTGAGACTCTGTGCAACGCTGACAAGCCAATCATCCTGGTTCGCATGGACTTCCCGGAGCCGGTTATTTCGGTTGCCGTAGAGCCCAAGACCAAGGACGACCAGGAAAAAATGGGTATCGCTCTGGGCAAACTCGCTCAGGAAGACCCGTCTTTCCGCGTCAAGACCGACGAAGAGACTGGCCAGACGATCATCTCCGGCATGGGCGAGTTGCACCTGGACATCCTGGTCGACCGTATGCGCCGCGAGTTCAACGTCGAAGCCAACATTGGTAAGCCTCAGGTTTCGTACCGTGAGCGCATCACCAAGAGCTGCGAAATCGAAGGCAAGTTCGTTCGTCAGTCCGGTGGTCGTGGTCAGTTCGGTCACTGCTGGGTTCGCTTTGCACCTGCTGACGAAGGTCAGGAAGGTCTGCAGTTCGTGAACGAAGTAGTGGGCGGTGTGATTCCGAAGGAATACATCCCGGCTATCCAGAAGGGTATCGAAGAGCAGATGAAGAACGGCGTTGTTGCCGGCTATCCGCTGATCGGCCTGAAGGCTACCGTGTTTGACGGTTCCTACCACGACGTCGACTCCAACGAGATGGCGTTCAAGGTGGCGGCTTCCATGGCGACCAAGCAACTGGCCCAGAAGGGCGGTGGTGAGTTGCTCGAGCCGATCATGGCGGTAGAAGTTGTGACTCCGGAAGACTACATGGGTGACGTGATGGGCGACCTTAACCGTCGTCGCGGCATGATCCTCGGTATGGAAGACACGATTTCCGGTAAGGTTATCCGTGCTGAAGTTCCGCTGGGTGAGATGTTCGGTTATGCGACCGACGTCCGCTCCATGTCTCAGGGTCGCGCAAGCTACTCCATGGAATTCAAGAAATACAACACAGCTCCGTCGCACATCGTCGAGTCTGTAACCAAAAAACAAGGCTGATTCAGCCCCTTTAAGCTAGGAGTTAATTGTCGTGGCTAAAGAAAAATTTGAACGTAACAAACCGCACGTCAACGTTGGCACCATCGGTCACGTTGACCATGGTAAAACCACTCTGACCGCTGCTCTGACTCGCGTCTGCTCCGAAGTATTCGGTTCGGCCAAGGTCGACTTCGACAAGATCGACAGCGCGCCGGAAGAGAAGGCTCGTGGTATCACCATCAACACCGC
>NZ_QKYW01000017.1 GCF_003253735.1 Pseudomonas sp. URMO17WK12:I2
AAAGCGTTACGAACTCTCCGACGCATCGTGGGAATTGATCAAGGATCTGGTTTCTCCAGAGCAGAAAATGGGTCGTCCACGGAGTGATGATCGCCTAGCACTCCACGCAATCCTGTGGATCCTCTGCTCGGGCGCTGCCTGGCGTGATCTGCCGAAACGCTTTGGGCCTTGGTAAACGGTATATCAGCGTTTTCGTGGCTGGCGCGACGACGGTACGTTCGACCGGATACTGGAGCACTTGCATATCCGATTAAACCGGGAGGGACTGATGATCTGGACACCTGGATGATCGACTCCACTGCGGTACGTGCAACCCGAGCCTTTTCAGGCGCCGGAATATGACGCGCAACACCTGCGCCATTACTGCGACCGTTACCGAATATAGCCGGTGATCCCGCTGAGTGCGATGCCACGAAAGCCTCGGCCTGGCTTGCCCCGACTCTTTGATCGTCCAAAGTATCGGCAACGTAACATCATTGAGCGGATGTTTGGCTGGCTGAAATAGAACCGCAGAATAGGCACTCGCTACGACAAGCTGGCGAGAGGCTATTCAGCCATGGTCACGCTGGCCTGCAGCCTGCGTTGCATCCGGCAATACTTTTCGTACAAAACCTAGAGAATCAGATATGCCGACCATTCCTGCTAGCTCCCATATGTAGAAGATCGCTCAGCTACGTTCCAGCGAGAAGCTACGTTCGTCAGGGCAATGCCAAAAGTCGACCGTGTTTCGTCTCAAATTTTCCCGCTCTCAACGCACCATAACAAGGCAACCATTCGCACCACAAAAGCGCGCGCATGTATGTTATTGTTTTATAAAGATAAAAAGTAAATCGCTCTGGTGACGCTCGTGAAAAAAAGAGCCCATCTTTGATTGACATCAATAAAAAATGCGTTTTATGATCGATACAGGATGTAAAAACTTCAAAGGACGAAGCCTAATGCGATATCACAATCTTTATTGCGCAACATCTAGTTCGACCTCCCCCTATCTCAGCTCCCCCTCAAGAAATCCGAAAAGGTATTTACGAATATCCATTTGAGGCTTGCTGCTGTTCGTCACTTTCCAGCAGTGACTTTCTCAATCAGCGTATTTTATCTAGAGCTTAGTGCTTAAAGGATTTTCACGACCTGAGTATTGCTGACTCACAATGTTAGATACTCAAAGTAGCGCACAAGGAAAATGTTCGATCACCCCTCGAACATGTGCGAACGCCTCTATCCCCGCTGCGTTCGATTGGCTACCAACTTCGTGACCAGAGTTTGCATGATCGATATCGAGAGTGCATTCAACGGGTCAAGTTCGGCCCATAATCAGCGTAAAGAGGAATTACCATGAAAAACTCTATTAGCATTTCCACTATTGGCGGCACTGTCGGTGGCACCGTTGGCGGTACTGTCGGTGGCACCGTCGGCGGAACTGTTGGTGGTACCGTCGGCGGAACTGTCGGTGGCACCGTTGGCGGTACGCTCTCCACCAGCCAACGCAGCCGCCTCAAAGACTGCTTGAGCAAGTGAGGCTTTGCACGTCGCGCCCAGCGCGACGTGCTCTCCAAAGTTAAAGGAATAAATCAGGGCCTGACTGATGGAAAAAAATAAATATACCCTTTCCAGAGATGTAGTTCTTAGACGAATGGACGACCGTACTTCAGTCTACCATCGGCAAAGAGGCGGGCTATGCATGCTCGATAAAGCAGCAGTCGACGTCTTAGAGAGCTTCAAGAATGGACGCATGATCCCTAACTCATGGATTGAACTAGAAGCCCCCACAAGGGAGGCCGAGCTAATCCAGCAGCTAGCCGCGCGCGGCTTTTTAATCCATGAAGAAGAACAGAACCTATCTCAAAGTAAGCCAGTCGAAAAAAAAGTTAATATTATCCAGCTGATTCTCGCGAATGCTTGCAACTTTGGATGCACCTATTGTTTTGAGGGTATTCAAGGCAAGGAGATGTCTGTTGAAGAAGAGGTAGCAAAAGTAGAGCTGATTCGAGTTGTTGCTCAGGACGAGATCAAAGTAGACATCAACAACTCGATGTATGCTTCCAAGGAAAGGTTCGAGCACCAATTTGACAAAAAAAATCGACATATGAAACCTCAAGATGCCGTGCATTATGTCGAAAAGGCCCTAGCTGCGTCCCGAGCGGGTGGCATGTATAGCGTAATGGTTCAATTCTTTGGTGGTGAACCGTTATTAAATTGGAAAGCAATTGATGCGGTGTTGGAGCGGTTTGGGGATGGCTCCAAAGATGGCATGCATATTTCGTACTCCACTGTTACCAATGGATCGCTTATAACTGAGGAAGTGGCGGAAAAATTCGCCCGCCATCAGGTGGCAGTATGCGTAAGTTTCGACTCACCCACTAGCCCAAGCAGACCATTAAAAAATGGTGACGACAGCACACCAGTTGTGATGCAGGGTCTGCGGCAACTACAAGCTAAAGGCAACCGTATCGCGATCAATGCTGCACTAACATCGGCGACTTGGGATGACTTTAACGAGTCTATCGTCGACCTAGCGGTCGACGTGGGAGCCCGGGAAATTGGCGTTGTTGTAGATTTTGATCCGACCTTCTATAGCGCGTTCGGGGCAGACAATATCGTAGATCGCCTTTGGAAAGTTGTTGAATATGGTCGTCAAAGGGGCGTGGTCTTAACAGGTTATTGGCACCAGATATTTCAAGTACTCTTGGGACATGATGCTGTGGCCGAGCGAGGCTTCAAGAACTGCTCAGCAAAGGGTGCACAATTTAGTATTGAACCAAATGGATCCGTATTCGCCTGCAAAGCCGGATCTACACTATTAGGTTCAATCGAGTTAGGCCCGGAGCTTTTGGACGCTCCGGCCTATATCGAGCATGCACAGTTACGGCATGAGAACCCTGATTTTTGCAGGGGCTGCGAGATCGAAGGTTTTTGCGCTGGTCTTTGCCTAGGCCCCTTAGAGAAAAAGTACGCTGCCATTGACGTGGTAGAACCAGCAGCATGTGATTTCTATCGCGGTATTACGCGAAAACACATTGATGCTCTTCAGCCTTTTGAAATAGCTACTTTCGATCTCCAACCTGCATAAAATGAGATAAATCATGGGAATCGCATCTGAAGCCAAAGCTTTTGCTAACAACAGCCAATTTTCGAAATTTGGCTACGACATCATTAACACACCAGAGATGTCTGAACAAGTAATTGAATCTTTCAACTCTATGCCACGCGATGGACATAGCTTGAAGAGACTACGAAACATCCGCTTGAATCAATACTTCACCTACTGGGAGGAAGGCCAGTGGATTTACGCATTACTTCCGAAACGGAAATATATCCAATCCGCTGAATTCATCCGTCTTGCTGAAGCAGGAGGTGTCTTACGCCACAGAGAACAGCTGGAGTGCGACCCCACTCCCCTGGTAACTGCTGTTCTCGATAGCTTGCCTGTTGATTTTTCAGAAAGCTACCACATCAATGTGAACCAGATCAGGGTCATTGTGAACTCCGAGTTTAATGGGGTGACGGTTCCCGAAGGGCCGCATCGTGATGGTCACCAATTCAGCGTTATCGTTGTAGCAAAGCGCCATAACGTTGAGGGGGGAGAAACACAAATTATTGATCCTGCATCCAATGAAATTGTTCATCGCGCTTTGCTTGAAGAAAATCAGGCTGTGCTGATTGATGATGAACGCTACATTCACCATGCCTCAAATATCACACCCGCCGAAGGCACCGATGGCTACAGAGATATTTGGGTGATCGAAATCAGCCCATGGCATAAACGATCCTATGGGCCAACTCACGAACGCCTTGCCTTAGCAACAAGCTCATTACTGAAAACGCCATGACCGCCCAAGTCCAATCGTCACCAGTCCTATATGCCTGGATGGCATTTCGTAGAGCCCTGCCAACCGCCTTAGCTGTCGCTCCCACAGGCATGCTGTTCGGGGTTCTGGCCTCCCAATCCGACTGGACTCCATTCGAAGTCTTGTTGCTCAGTGCTATGGGCTACTCAGGCAGCGGGCAGTTCGCCTTGCTGCCCCTTGCCGAGCAAGGAATAGGGTTTCTCACGATGCTCATCGTTGCGATATCTATCAACTGCCGATATATACCAATAGTTATCACAACGTTGGCTCGCCTTCCAACACGGCCTTTACCCCGAGCATTCATGGCACATTTAGTTGGTGACGAAGCCTACGCACTTGAACAGGAGAGGGATCAATTAGCTGCAGTTTTCAGCACGCGATTAACAATCTATCTCGCGTGGGTATCGTCTACCTTCGCAGGAGCATTGTTTGCTGCACTAATTCCCGCGAGCTGGTTCAGCCCTGAGATGAATCTGGGTTTTCCGGCAAGCATAGTTCTCTTAGTGCTTTCGTTCGAGCAGCTTAAAAGTCGCGTACCCCGTATATCTGCTCCCTGGGAACGCCGCCTCATTGAGATAGCACTTTGTATCGTGGCAGCCCTAGCTTTTATTGCACTACTAGGTAAATCTTGGTTCTGGCTACCAAGTATTGCATTCAGTACTTGGAGACTTAGCAGGTTAACGTATGAATTTTAATGATCATGCTTTAGTGGTTATCGCGCTCGTCATAACGAGCCTGCTGGTTCGAGTAGCACCGGCATTTATTAATCTAAAATTATCACCATCAGGAAGAAAGATCACTGAACAGGCGCTTCCTATGGCTGTCTTCATAAACTTTTCTGTATATTTGGTATGGGCCGAAGTAAATATTATGGCGACGGCGGCAATAGCTAGCATCTTGGTCGCTGCCTTTGCCACCTTTTTTACACGCGCCGGGTTGATGCTCACTGCCTGTAGCTCAACATTAGTATATGCAGCAATCGTGACTTTTTGACTGTTAAGGGACTGACATGAAAACCACTGACGTTGTAATCTCCACAATTAGTGATACTGTTCGTGACGAACTGAGGGCACAGCTTTCATCTGCACTGAAAACCGGTTTTGACAGAAGTGACAAACGTTTTGCAGAGATTGTTCTGCGTTCCGGCGTCCCGGTAGATTTACTGTATAAGCGTATTTTTGAGTCGCGCCGGCCTTTCGCAGTTTTAAAGAATCTGCCAATTAATCTCTTGCCCGACGAATGGGAGGTCGGTAGCGCTGAACTGACTGATGCGGTTCTAGTAGGAATCACTCATGCGATTGGTCTTCGGCACTTCGGCTATCCGGAGGAGAAGGAGGGTGCAATTCTACAAGACGTTCACCCTATCGCAGGTTGGGAAAAGACCTTGTCTAACGCAGGTAGGGTCAAATTCAGTCTACATGTAGAAAGCCCTTTTCTCCCTCGGCAAGCGCGACCAGAGGCGGCAGCACTTATTGCGCTTAATAACGATGCCGGAGCAGCTACTCGTGTGGCGGTAGTCGACGAGGTAAATAAACTTCTGCCAAGTGAAATTATCAGCATTCTGCGCCGACCGTTGTTTACTTATAAACATGATGATTCATTTGCTTTGAATGGATATACACTTCATACACCACCATCTCCATTCTTGAAGCAGATAGATGGGTACGAAGAGTCTCGTTGTGCAATCTATACTATAGCGGAAAATCATGAGGCAGACACGGCAGTCGCCGCATGGATAGAGGCTGCTGAAGCAGTTGCAATAGACATCGTCTTGGAGCCAGGAGATCTTCTCGTATTCAATAACTATCGATGCATACATGGCCGTGGCGCTGTTGAAGGACGGCGTTGGCTGAAACGAGTATACGGGTCACGGCATTGTGATCTTGCAGATGAAAAAGACATGGTTAGTGTTTGGCGTGCTGTAGGAGCCATTGGTGACCATTCCTTCTAGGAGGAAATGCACCTGAATCGAGCAGGTGCAATTTCTTTTAGATATCCGAAAAAGTTAAGCTCGCGGTATAGCAGTCCATTTGAATATTCTAGCTTCGTCAGAGCCCTGGTTCCAGTAGAGCTCCAAGCCCGCGTTATTCATTGGGGATTGAATCTAACCAAAGCAACTTCCTCTTATCAAAAATCATCAAGTACATTTCAGCACCAGTCCTAACTATCTACTTCGCCAAACCATAACATCAAACCTCAAGGACGATATAATGACCACTAAAAATGCTTACCTGGGTGTAAACCTTCTTCATGACACATCTGCTGCCATCCTATACGATGGAGTTTTAGTTGCCGCGGTCGAGCAAGAGCGGTTCGATGGCATCCGCCACTCAACGAACTTTCCACACGAAGCGATTGATTTCTGCCTAAAAGAAGCTGGGTTAAAATTAGAAAACGTAAAAAATATTGGCGTTACGTTTGACTACTCGTCATTCATCGCAAACAACAGGCCATTTGAGCAGAACACAGTTAATCACGATGATGCGCATGCTCTAGGGCAAATGACACAGATCACACGAAACCTTTCAACCTATAGGCATGCTATACAAAGCATGCGGGAAAGTGGACTTGGAAATTTTATTAGTGTCCGCCACCATCTGTGTCATGCTGCGGGTACATTTTTCTCAAGCGGATTTGATCACTCAAATATATTGATAGCAGATGGTCGTGGCGAAGATGAGGCAACTTCGTTGTACTATGGTAATGGGATATCAATTGAGAAATTAAAAAGCTACCCTATCAAAGACTCACTGGGTCACTTGTACACATACATCACTAGCCTATGTGGACTGTACTCGTACATAGGTCAGGAAGGAAAAACAATGGGCCTTGCCTCGTACGGATCCGGGCAAGTATCAATCATCGACAGTGTTCTCAGGTTTGCTGGCGACAGTTACTTCATAGATAGAGAAGCAATGCGTGAGCTAAAAAATATTGCCGACAAAAAAGCGTTTTCGGACAAGTCCAAAGAACTCGCATATGCAGTGCAGAAAGCAATAGAAAAAGCTTTCGTATTCCTTGCAGAAGACCTTTACAAAAAAACAGGTAATCACAACTTTTGTTTAGCTGGTGGTGTGGCACTTAACTGCAATGCTAACGGGCTTATCGCCGAGCTTGACTTCGTTGAGAATATTTATATTCAACCAGCCGCCAATGATGCTGGAGCAGCTATCGGTGCCGCTATGCTGTTGCACGTAGGTGATCAAGAGACGCGACCAATAGTCAAAGAACAGGTATATTTAGGGCCGCACTTCTCATCTAATGAGATCGAAAGCTATCTCACCTCCGAAAAGATCCCATTTGAAATAGTAGAAAACCCTCACCAGGACGCCGCGAAATTAATAAACTCTGGAATGGTGATTGGTTGGTGCCAAGGTAAAATGGAGTTTGGCCCTCGTGCCCTTGGCAATAGGTCAATACTTGCGGCTCCGACGTCGGCAGCTGTGCGAGATCGAGTTAATATCGTTAAGCAAAGAGAAAGCTGGAGACCATTGGCTCCATCTGTCTTATCTGAGCATGCTGCAGACTGGTTCGATGTGCCCGCTCCTTCACCATTTATGCTAATCACTATGAAGGTTCGTGAAAAATATAGAGATTTGGTTGCCGCTATTAGCCACGTCGATGGCACTGCGCGAGTTCAGACTGTTTCTCGCGAAGACAATAAAAAATATTACGACCTGATAAGTGAGTACCACAAGCTATCCGGAATCCCTATGGTACTGAACACCTCGTTAAACACGAAAGGAAAGCCAATCGTTAGCTCCCCTGCTGACTGCGTTGAATGCCTATATGAGAGCGGGCTTGACGCCATATTTATTGGCGATTATTTGATTTACAACAAAGCAAATTCAGAAAAAGAGGTCAAGATAACAGAAGAAGCGGCACTGTAGAATAAAAATCTGGAGCCGGGCGTCCGACTCCCATCTATTAAAAATCAGGAATTAGCTATGCCGTTTGACTCCTGGCTCATATTTTGCCTCTCCGCCTTCATCTCTGCCGCTTCCCCTGGCCCAAGTGTTATTCATGCAATGAGGCTATCTGGAAACAATGGCTTCAAACTTTCAACAGCTTCTATACTAGGAAACACATTATCGATATTTATTATTTGCACAATAGCATCGTCAGGGCTAGTTATACTTAACAACGACAAAGTTATATTCATCATCAAAACGCTCGGGGCTCTATATTTAATATACATCGGAATGAAGATATTGCTTTCTAGCGATTTCCAAGCCATTGAGAATGGCAAGGTAAGAAAAAGCTATATGACATGTTTAATCGAGGCAGTACTAATATCCGTAAGCAATCCAAAAATCTTCATTTTCATAGCTTCTTTTTTTCCCCAGTTCCTTTCGAAAGACTACGCGATAGCGCCGCAGCTAGTAACGATGACTTTCACTTTTGCTTTTTTTACTTCTTCCACCCTGGTTGCTTACACATTGTTTTCTGCCCTGATATATAAGAACGAAGTTTCCAGAACAATAATAAACAAGGGATCAGGAATAGCCCTAGTGCTATTCGGCGGGTTCATGCTTTTTCATTAACATGGGTGCCATATAGGTTGCGCTCCGCGGTCTCATTCCCCCGGCCTATCCCTATTCAAACATTCCATCAACCTAGTGAACAACAGAGCCGCATACCCGGGCAGCAGTCGCAGTAATGGCGCAGGTATTGCGCGTCGTAGGCTTTGTCAGCCAGTAACCAGTGACTGCGTTTACGTGGACGCCCCGGCTTACCGGGAGTTCGCACCTGATCCAGCAACGGCTGGGCATAGGCGATATCGCTGGCTTGCCCTGGCGAAAGAATGAAGCGTAATGGAACGCCATTGGCGTCACAGATCATGTGAATCTTGGTAGGAACGCCGCCTCGACTACGTCCCAGAGCATGGCCTAGCGGTTCTTCAGGTCTCTTTTTCCGGCGCCTGAAAAGGCTCGGGTTTCACGTACCGCAGTGGAGTCGATCATCCAGGTGTCCAGATCATCAGTCCCTCCCGGTTTAATCGGATATGCAAGTGCTCCAGTATCCGGTCGAACGTACCGTCGTCGCGCCAGCCACGAAAACGCTGATACACCGTTTACCAAGGCCCAAAGCGTTTCGGCAGATCACGCCAGGCAGCGCCCGAGCAGAGGATCCACAGGATTGCGTGGAGTACTAGGCGATCATCACTCCGTGGACGACCCATTTTCTGCTCTGGAGAAACCAGATCCTTGATCAATTCCCACGATGCGTCGGAGAGTTCGTAACGCTTT
>NZ_QKYW01000018.1 GCF_003253735.1 Pseudomonas sp. URMO17WK12:I2
CGCGTGGCCTTGGCGCCGAAGGAGCCCTTGGACTGCTTGTCGTAGAGCGAGTAGTCACTGTTCTGCGCAGCCAGCAGGTTGAGTTGCCCACCGCTGTAGAGGTAGGCCGAGCCGCCCGCGTCGATGCGACTGGCGCTCAGGTTCATGTCTTGGCCGGACACCGCGCGGAAGTCGCCGCCAGCGCTCAGCTCACTGGCGATCTGGGTGACGCTGTCCTGTACGGCTTCGACCTTCTTGCCGCCGCCTTTGCGCTTGGCATCGTAGTGGTACTCATTGGCAGCGGAGGCGATGGTCATGCTGCCACCAGCCTGCAGGGCCATGTCGCCCTCTGCCGCGACCTGGCTACCGACGATGGCCATGTCTCGCGCGGCAGCGGCCTGCAGGTCACCGCCGACCTTTACATCACTGCCGTACTGGTCGATCTGCTGGCGATTGTTGTAGTTGCGCGCGTCGTAATAGCGCGAGGTGCTGTTCTCGGTTTGTTGGCTGGCGAGCAGCAGATCCTGGCCGGCCTGCAGCTTGGCATCGCCGCCGGCCGAGAGGGCGCCGCCGACATTGAGCAGGTCACGCCCGGCAGCCATCCTCAGGTCGCCATCGGCTTCGATTCGTGCGGCACTGTCGGCCATCTGCCGCTGGTGCTCGTAGGCCTTGCCGTTGGCGGACTGGTGGGTGGCGACGCTGCGTTCATTGGTGATGTCGCTGCCGGCCTGCAGGCTGACGTCGCGACCGGCGATGATGCCGCCCTGGGCGTTGCGGATGCGACCTTCAGCCAGCAGTGAAATAGATGCGGTTGATCGAGCCACCACACCGCTTGGCAGGCGGCTCAATCCCATCGCTATTTTTTAAAGAGCGCCAAATCCTTCAAAAACTGAAAACGACGGATTACGCTTAGCTAATCCATCCTACGACTGTTATTCCGTCTTACCGCGTTGTTATTCCGTCTTACCGTGTTCATCTTCCGAATAACCGGGCAAATATTCCTAGCTTGGATTTCGTTTCAACACGTGCTGGGTGAGTACTTGGCCCGTCCGGGCGCAAAAGGTCTCCGGGGTAGTGCTCATGCCCCAGGCAAAGACTATCGTCCAGCCCGAATGCCTTAACGGCAGCTACTGCCTCAATGCACCAGCGGCCAAAGTAGCTGCCCTTCTCTAAGGGGTGTTTTTCCGGATCACCATAAATGTACCACCACAGTTCATCCTTACCCTTGCGCTTCAACTCCGCGTACCAATGATCGACGAAGTCACGTAACAACAGGGCTTGCTGTTGTTCCGGTGCATTTATCGCCTTCAGCAGGCGCGCATAGGGTTTTGGATGTAGAAGCTGCGTACCAATTTTCCTATCGGACTGCCGGCTGGCAATTACACGATCCAGTAATGCGTCTTCTCCCTCACCGCCAATTAATATCAAAAGGCGCTGCCATTGATCGTCAGCAATATCAAGCGTAAGTGCAAGCCCAACGAGCCAAAAGCACCAATTATAGTGATTAAGAACCGACAAGCTGAATATCCAAGAACGACAGACATCCAAATCGTGCTTAGCACATATCTCAGCAGAAAGCCTCTCAGAAAGCTCCCACATATCGAGCAACATAGAGAACGAATATTTTAGCGAGGATATTTCATCCCCCCTAGAATATTTCTGGAGAATAAACCGAATAACATCTATCGAAATGTCGAATGTAAACTGAGGACCGTACTCGGGATTCTTGGATGGCGCAGAAAGTAACTTAGAACTTTTTTCCAACCAAACACAGTCCTTTCTAATCCGTTCATCCCAATAGTCAAACTCACCTAAAGCATCTCGCATCACGGAGCAGCTCCAACTATGTTAGTTCTAGTACGTAAAATATTAGACGTATCTACGGGTTTAACTCTCCCTAAGGAATCAAGCACTTGAATCTCAGTAGAACCATTGCGACTTGTCGTAACGACCCAAGTTTCAGCTCGCCCCTCGGCTATAGATGCTCTGATATCTCTGGCGCCGTCCCGCCCAACAGCATTTTCGAGTCGCTCGGAGCTTAACGTCCAATTTGCGCTCCCTTGACGGCCATCTTTTGTATATATGAGCCCAGAAGAGCCTCCTTTATCGTAATCCCCGATGAACTTGTATTCAATTACGACATAGTCTACGTCCGGATGATTCACTTTGTACAAATCATCTATACCATTTGTTCCCACGCCCTGCGAACGTGCCAGCTTTTCGCCGCGAGGCACTATTTTTTGAACGGTAGTTTCGCCTAATACCTCCGCAACCACCCGCTTCTGATCATTGCTGAGTACTTTAAGATCAAGTATGGGCTTACCATTCAGATCAACCACACCACCGCTTTTCACTAAAGCCTGCTGCGCCAAATCATCAATTACATGGTCAAGCCTCTTACCAACAGCTTCAGCAACTTCCGCGCTAACCTTGCCGCCCGCTTTACCTACTGCTCCAGCTGTGCCTGCGCTAGCAACAGCTGTAACCGTACGCAACAGCAGCATAGTTTCCTGGGCGGTGGATACGTCCATGCGATAGATGGTATTGAGCTTGCTGGAGATGTCTTCGTTGAAAGCAACTGCTGCCCCTTCACCCAGAGCATTGCCGGTCTCGTGAAAGCTATCCACAACGCCCTGAGGAGTGCCCTTGATACCCTCCCAAAGCCCGTTAAGTACAACGCCCGGCTGCTCAACAAGCAGCTTGCCTAATTCGACTGTATCGTTCTTGAGGGAAATGCCGGAGTCTTGAAGTTCTTTTAGAACACCAGTGCTAAGGTCTCGGCTGATTCCGCTCTGCACAAATTCCTGATAAAACGCCGGATCAGCCCTATCAGCAAACATCTCTGGGCGGAACAACTGTTGGCCTTTAGCGGTAAATAGAGCCTGTTGTTCACCGAGATCGTTGGTGAACATCTGGTCGGAACTTTCTAAGAACGCTTTTGCACTGCCGTCATCGCCGTCACTAAGTAATCCCCGCCATAGGTAGTCAACATCCTTGAGGGCTTGCTGACTCAGCCGCTCCAACGCCGCCTGTTCACTGATGCCCTCCTGATCGGCAAAGCGCTTGGCATTTTCCCTCAGCCACTTTTCTTCGGCCCAGTGTAATTGTCGGTTGTAAGCTGTCGCATTTTTTGCCAACTCTGCAGCTTTATTGATGTCACCATTGGTGGCGGTAGCAGCTGCCACACCGATCAACTGTGAAATTGCCAATTCAAGATTTTGGTCTTGCTTAATTGCTTCAGAGAGCTGCCCTACCAATGCCTCATTAGCGCCAGCAGTAATGGCACCTGTCCTGAAGTCTCCTCCAGTTGCCTCGCTGAGCAGACCGCCCACAACAGCATGTAAGGCCGTCTTTTCAAGAGTGCCCTCCTTCCATGTTTTCGCAAGAGCAAAATCACCCGCGAAATTGAACCCCACGGCCTGCATCAGGTGATAGACCTGATCGGTCAACGAAACCTGCAGATTATCCGAGAAACTGCCGCCTTGGATCGCCGTCCGGGCAGCCGCCTGTACGGTGCCTTGCACGCCCAGGTAAGTGCCGAATTTGCCAATATCCGATGCCTTACTTAGGTCGAAACCCTTGGTCACCTTGTTGACGTTGTCGCCAGTGACGCCGAAAGCACTATCGAGCACGCCGGTCGTAAACCCGGCAGCGAACGCGGATACCGCGTAGCCCTTCATTGCATCCGAGGATGTAACATCCTTGAACACCGCACCCAGGTTGCCACGATTATTGATCGCGCTGGTTGTCGCGTTGGTCGCAGCGCCAACAGCCACGGCCTGGCCAACGACACCTCCGTATGCTCCTGCAAGCGGTCCTACAATCATTGACATGGCAATAGCAATGATCAGCTGTGAAGCTGGCCCTAATCCAGAATGCTGATATTTGAAGCTTTCATGGATTTCCTTTACCAAACGCCAGTCATCATCTCCCCGCTGCTCAGCCTCCTTCAGCCAAGCCATGTCCGGGTCAGCTTTGACCATGGCATCAATGGTCTGACTAACGGTCTGCTGGTTGACTTCCTTGATGTCGATCTTCAGCCCTTCGACTGCTGAGATTGCAACCTCACCTTTGGCGACAAGCGCACTCTGCAACACGGTCTCGTCGGTAGTTCCTTTACCCTTCATCGACGTCCAGAAGGCATTGTCCTTGCTCTTCTCGTGGCTCTCCTGATCCAGATCCTTCACCGCCTCGAAGGTGATGCCACCGCCGCTTTGCAGTGTCAGGTCGGCGCCGCTGTCCAGGCGCGCGCGCTGATAGAGCTGGTCGCCGGTGCTGGCCAGGGTCAGGTCGCTGCCGGTGGTGATCTCGGTGCCGATATGGCGGATGGTGGTGACTTCGTCACGACGCGTGGCCTTGGCGCCGAAGGAGCCCTTGGACTGCTTGTCGTAGAGCGAGTAGTCACTGTTCTGCGCAGCCAGCAGGTTGAGTTGCCCACCGCT
>NZ_QKYW01000019.1 GCF_003253735.1 Pseudomonas sp. URMO17WK12:I2
GAGCAGACGCGAGTCAGAGCAGCGGTCAGAGTGGTTTTACCATGGTCAACGTGACCGATGGTGCCAACGTTGACGTGCGGTTTGTTACGTTCAAACTTTTCTTTAGCCATTTTGACCGTCCCCGAACGAAGAATTCAGCTAGCGATATCACCATTAAAACAAAGGCAGATACTTTCATATCTGCCTTTATTGAATGGAGCTCATGAGCGGATTTGAACCGCTGACCTCACCCTTACCAAGGGTGTGCTCTACCAACTGAGCTACATGAGCGAAACATGTGCGCAAGCAATAAAAGCTGGAGCGGGCAGCGGGAATCGAACCCGCATCATCAGCTTGGAAGGCTGAGGTTCTACCACTGAACTATGCCCGCGGAGCTTACAGCTCACGCTTAAATCTGGTGGAGGGAGAAGGATTCGAACCTTCGAAGTCGTAGACGTCAGATTTACAGTCTGATCCCTTTGGCCGCTCGGGAATCCCTCCATTGGGAGGCGGCATTCTCAATATCTGCCACCCTACTGTCAAGCACTTTCTCATTTAAAAACCTGAGCTTAGCGACACTAACAGCCGCTTCGCATTTCATCCCTAGAGATGACCACCCTGCGAAGCGGGCGCCATTCTATGCATTCTATCGAATGCTTGCAACCCCCTCGCACGGCATTAATTGATGTTGTAAGCCATTGAAGTCCAAAGACAAACGTTCGAGCAGCGAATCATCGACCAGACGCCGGCTTTCCGGGGCTATGCGCACCCAGTGGCTGCGGTTGGCGCGCGGCAACTCACGCAGCAGTGGCTCATAGCCGGCGCGGCGCAGGCGCGAGATCACGCTCTCGGCCGAGTCATGGCGAGGGAAGATACCTAGAGAGATTCCGTTGGCGAGGTCGCCCTGACTGATGATGTAACTGTCGATCTTGCGTGCCTGCAGCTCACGCAGCTGCCTCAGCGAAGCCTGCCGGGAAGCCAGGGGAGGCAGATAGACCCAATAGTCGACAGCGCCCGCCGCCTCGACCACCTGGCTTTGCGAGCGAATGTCCAGGCTCAGCAGCCTTTGCTCCACCTGCTCGGCCTGGGTCGGCTCGTCGAAGGGCCCAAGGAACAGACACACAGCCTGCTCGGGCGCATCCTCCCTTGCAGGAGCAGCGGTAGCGCGCCGCTCCTGCGGTTTGGATTCGCTCAACAACTGGATGTCGCGCCGACTGTCCTGATACAGGGAAAGCGGCGCAACCTCCTTGGCCTGCATGGGCACCTGCTGCTGATGCCATACGTAGTAGAAAGCGTTGAGCACCACCAACAGCATGAAGATCCAACGCATCATTCCCCCCCCGCCAATGGACAGGCGATCGCCAAACCGATAAAGACCAGGTCGGGCACCACCCGCGCCGCCGGAACCCACTCCGAGGCCATTGCCGCATCACCCCCGGTCAGAAACACCGCCACCTCCGCTCCGCATTGCTGGCGAGCCAGGTCAAGCTGGGTGGTCACGAAACCGCGCAACATCAGCCGACAACCACGCTCCACCGCCTCAGCAGTGGAGCGCCCTGGCATCAGGCTATCGCCGGCGTGTTCCGCCGCAGCGCTGTCATAGCGAATACGCCGCGTGTGGGTCAGCAGCTGACTACGCATCAGCGGCATACCTGGGCATATGAAGCCACCCAGGTGGACGCCATCGGCAGCGACGAAGTCCGAAGTGATCGCCGTACCGAGATCCAGAACCAGGCAGGCGCCCCGCTCCAGGCTGTAGGCCCCGACGACAGCGAGCCAGCGATCAAGCCCCAGGCGCTGATAATCCAGGTAGCCATTTTGCACCCCGGCAAGCACCTGGGCAGGCGCAGCCACCTGGCATTCGATGGCGAAGCGCGCAGACAGGGCCGCACAGAGCAGACGTGTTTCATCATCGCCACGCACGCTCACCAGACGACAAACAGACAACTGCCCGGCGAAACGATCGGCCAGCGCCGCAATGAGCTCGTCACCGCCGTCCGCCACACCACTGGCGAGCGCAGACCCCAGACCTGCACGTGGCAAGACTCGCCATTTGATGAAGCTGTTACCGCAGTCAAGCTCAAGAATCATCATGCAACCTCAAACTGAGCTCTCCACCGCTGAACACCTTTTCCTGCCCATCGATATCCAGGCGCAGAGCCCCGGTATCATCAACACCGAGAACACGCCCGTGGATGGCCTGCGCCCCAGCGGCAAGCACCACCGCTCGCCCCTGCCACAGGTGACTGGCCTCCCACTGCTCACGCAGCGCGGCGAACCCCTCAGCCTGATGCAAGTGAAGATAACGCTCGAGCTGGCGATTGAGGCTGGCAACAAACGCATTACGATCGACCTGCTCACCCACCACCTGGCGCAGCGATGTCCAGGGCTGGTCGATGACCTCGCCCAGTCGCGTCACCCGCATATTGATGTTCACACCAATACCGATCACCACATGGCAGACATCGGCTGGATCACCAGACAGCTCCAGCAGGATACCGGCGATCTTGCGACCGCCGACCAGCAAGTCGTTGGGCCACTTCAAACCGGCCTCGTTAACGCCGGCATCACGAAGTGCCTGCAGGAGTGCAAGCCCCACGACAAGGCTCAGGCCTTCGAGTTGGCGCATCCCGCCACTGACCCTTAGCACCAGGCTGTAATAAAGGTTTTCACCGAACGGACTCGCCCAGCTGCGACCACGCCGACCACGACCCGCGGTCTGCTGTTCGGCAATGATCAAGAATGGCGGAACGGCCCCTGATGCCAGATGACGCATCGCCTGGGCATTGGTCGAGTCGACTTGCTGCAGCAGGGTGATCGGGTAGATCGACGAGGCGCAAAGCGAGTCGCTGTCCAGCAGCGACAAAGGCGCCTCGAGGCGGTAGCCGCGGCCACGAACCTTGTGGATCTGCAGGTCGAACTCAGCCTCGAGCGCCTGCAAGCGTTTCCAGATTGCTGCCCGGCTTACGCCCACGGCAGCACCGAGCTCTTCGCCCGAATGAAACTGCCCATCCTGTAGAAGCCGTAATAAAGACTGCATGCATAACCTGCCCTGCTTCAAGGAGCGCATGATAACGATGCACTCGCCCGCTGCCTACACGACCTGGGTGCATTCATCTTGATAGAAAGGGACGGGAGTACCGGCGCAGTAGAAGCGCATGACGCCGAACACTTGCAGCAGACCGAGGCAATAGAAAAAGCTTAGGGCTCCATAGCCGGGGGAACGCTTCCTCGCTCCAGCACAAGCACAACAGCGAAGCGCCCCCCAGAGCCCCCCGCCGAGCTCTCCCGGCGCTCTGGTTTTCGCGGCCCACAAAGACGAAACCCCAGACCTCTGTCGAGATCTGGGGTTTCTGGTAGAAGCTTGACGATGATCTGGCCGGCATCCCGGGACTCTCACAGCCACACCATCATTCAGAGCCCTAAAAGAGAAAGCCCTGATCAGTAAACTGATCAGGGCTTTCGTGTAGAAGCTTGACGATGACCTACTCTCACATGGAGAAACTCCACACTACCATCGGCGATGCATCGTTTCACTACTGAGTTCGGGATGGGATCAGG
>NZ_QKYW01000020.1 GCF_003253735.1 Pseudomonas sp. URMO17WK12:I2
AAGGATCTGGATCAGGAGAGCCACGAGAAGAGCAGCAACAGCCTGGTATGGACCTCCGCCAAAGGCAAGGGCACCACCGACGAAACCCTGCTGCAAACGCAGATGATCGCCCAGGGCGAAATCGCCATCAAAGCGGTGGAAGGCCTGAGCATCGACATCAAGGATGTCGACCAGCAGACCGTCACCCAGACCATCGACGCCATGGTCGAAGCCGACCCGCAACTGGCCTGGCTCAAAGCCGCCGAGCAGCGCGGCGACGTCGACTGGCACCGGGTCAAGGAGATCCACGACAGCTTCAAGTACAGCCATTCGGGGTTGGGGGCTGGAGCGCAACTTGTCATTGCAATCATCGTTACTTACCTGACCGCGGGCGCGGGAGCTGCCTTAACTGGTGCTACTAGCACCGCAGGTATGGCGGCATCGAACGCCGTGGTAACCGCTGCGGCTAGCAACGCAACCATCAGCACTATCAACAACCGCGGCAACTTGGGCGCGACGTTCAAAGACGTAACTTCCTCTGATGCAATGAAGGGCTACGCGGTGTCCGCGTTCGCTGCCGGGTTCACGGCCGGCGTGCTTGATAGCGCCTTCGGTGTCACTGGTGACAACGTCAACAAGGTGACCAAAGGTTTCGACCTAAGCAAAGCATCGGATATTGGCAAGTTCGGTACTTACTTGGGCGTGCAAGGCACCGTGCAGGCGGCAGCCCAGACAGCGGTTCAAGGTGGCAGTTTCTCGGATAACTTGCAGGTTTCGTTGACCAATCAGGTCTATCACCTGATGCAGGCTACCGGCTTCACCTTTGCTGGAGATTTTGCAGAAGGTCGCTGGAGCGACAGTCTGGGTGAATGGGCCGACGTCAACTGGTCTGAAGGCAGTGCGCAGAAAGCTGCACTGCACGCTGTGATTGGAGGCTTGCTGAGCGAAGCGACCGGTGGCGATTTTGCGACCGGTGCCTTGGCCGCTGGCGCCAACGAGCTGTTGGTCGAACAACTGTCAGGCCAGATAAAACAGGACAAGAATCTCGAGCTGGCGGTTTCCCAACTGGTCGGTGTGGCCGCAGCAACCGCGACAGGCGGTGACCTCGCGAAGGCTGCAGAGTTGGCCAAGAACGCGACAGCCTACAACCGCCAGATGCATCCTGAAGAGGTTCGCCTGATCAAGCGTCAGGCTAAACAAATGGCCAGAGAGGAGGGGATCAGCGAGGACGAGGCCAGTCGTCGTATGGCTGAGGCCTTTGCTTACTACACCGACAAAGACTGGCGATCGACCATCTCCGGCAAAGAGGTGCTGATAGAAGAGTCGACCTTAGCGAATTTGGGTAAGGCACTGGCGCCACTGGCCAATCGCTACGAGGCAGTGAGCGATGTTCCGCAAATGGGCGAGCGGACTTATACCGCTGCAGAGACACTTGGTTTGCTGGAGCGTTACGAGTCCAACCACACCGATTTCTTCGATAGCAAGATCAATGCAGAGCACCTGATCGGTCGGTCACCATCCGATTGGGAGTATCAGGACTTCTACAGGAACAACCTCAATTACAGCGACGGTATTGGCGTTGGGGCTCAGCTGGTTGGCATTGGCAAAGGTGTAGGTACTGCCGTAGGCGACACTGTTGTAGGTACGTATGAGCTAGGCAAAGGCTTGGTAACCGAGCCGCTTTCGACCAGTGAACAGATCGCCAACGGCATACGTCAGACTGCATTTCAGCCCAATGAGGCCTATGCCAGCTACACCCAGGCTCGTGACGATGCGCAGATCCAGGCTGCTCTGTATCGACTGCAGGGTAATCCCGAGGCCGCTGCCAAAGTCGAGGCGCAGTGGGAAACCAACTTTGCGCTCAACTTTGCAGGTGGTGGCAGTGGTGCGCTGAGGAAGCTACCAAGGTCAGGCGCGGATGTCTGGGAGGCCGGCCCGATTGCGAAGGGCAAGCTGGAGGCTGACCCTCCCAATTGGGATCCCAAACCAGGACACGGTGGCACGTCGCTGACCGGCCTACCCGAACACTACCGTGAGGGCGGTTCAGTCGGCGCTGCCTTCAACGAAGCAGGCGGGTTGCCGGATGGTTATCGGCGGGTGCTCAATACCAAGACTGGCAATACCGAAGTGGTGTCGTCGGATGGTGTTTTCTATTTTGAGACCGCAAACGGACTGCGGCCTAAGGCTGGTGGAAATCTTGCTGGGCAGGTTGAGGCTGAGCGTAGGATTGCAGAAGCAAAAAGAGAAGCGCCTTCGAAAACGGCGGTTCAAGCGCTTGAGGTAGACTCCTATAAAAATCTCAAGGCTAGAGAAGTTGTTGGAGATGGTCTAGAGCACGATCATATCCCTTCATTTGCTGCGTTGCGCACCGCAAAGGAAGCAGAATTAGGCCGCCCCCTTACCGAGTTAGAAACTAAGACTCTCTATCAAAACTCTACGGCTGTAGAGGTTCCACGAGATGTACATATTGCAGGTCCTACCTATGGTGGAAAAAATACACCTGCCCAGATTCAGCAAGACGCAGCCGATCTGTGCGGTGCAGTTTGTCGTGACACAGATGCACTGCGAGAAAATTTGAACAAGCGAGGTTATGATTCAAAGCTTGTGGATGAAACTGTTCAGAAAATAGTAGAAAGAAATCGTAAGGCAGGAGTTATTAAGCAATGAATAGTTGGTCGGATTTTGTTCGGGCTCTTGGTCAAGATGAAGGTGATTCATTAATAACTGACTTGTGTCGAGAGCTCAGAGAGCCACCAGCCATTTCAGAGACCCCAGATAGCTATAATGACCCAGAAGGGAAAACAAAATTTTATAAGTTTATTAAATCTGGTTTGGAGCTTGGGTTTCGTTTCGGGAAGTTAAATCATATTCATTTTTTTGTGCAGCGTCATGAAGGGTATTCAGCATATAAGAAAGATGTGCTTGGTCGTATAGCTCAAACATGGCGTGTTCAAGATGTTATTGCAGAACTAGGCCCGCCTACCAAAGAAGCATCAAGCAAGTTTGATATGTTAATCGGTTATATACAGCGGTGGCTGAAGTATGAGTTTGAAACATATGCCCTACGCATGGAGTTTTCAGAAGATGGTCGCTTGTGGAAAGTAACATTAATTTCAAGTCTGTAGCTCTAGGAGGAAAGTGGGGGAAGGGGATAGATATATTTTAATCAATGGGGTCAGAATCTGAGGGATCCCCACAAAATATCCATGCAGATCAATCGGATAGCTTGAAGATGCCTGTGATGTAATAGTGATGTAATAGGGGACAGACCCTGAGGAATCCCCACAAAATATCAATGCAGATCAATCGGATAGCTTGAAGGTGCCTGCATGAGTCGGGCAGTTTGGTAGT
>NZ_QKYW01000021.1 GCF_003253735.1 Pseudomonas sp. URMO17WK12:I2
AAGGATCTGGATCAGGAGAGCCACGAGAAGAGCAGCAACAGCCTGGTATGGACCTCCGCCAAAGGCAAGGGCACCACCGACGAAACCCTGCTGCAGACCCAGATGATCGCCCAGGGCGAAATCGCCATCAAAGCGGTGGAAGGCCTGAACATCGACATCAAGCACGTCGACCAGCAGACCGTCTCCCAGACCATCGACGCCATGGTCGAAGCCGACCCGCAACTGGCCTGGCTCAAAGCCGCCGAGCAACGCGGCGACGTTGACTGGCACCGGGTGAAGGAGATCCACGACAGCTTCAAGTACAGCCATTCGGGGTTGGGTGGCGGCGCTGCCATCGTGATCGCCATTATCGTCGCTTACTTCGCCGGCCCGCTACTCAGCCAGACCATCGCCGGAGCCGCAGGTGCAGGTGCAGGTGCAGGTACGGCAACCTCCGCCACCAGCGCATGGGCTGCCGCCAGCGCTACTCAGGCCGCTGGCTGGGCGAACGCCGCTGCAACCGCAATCGCCACCTCCGCCACCAGCAGCGCTGCGGTCAGCACTATCAACAATCGCGGCAACCTGGGGGCGATATTCAAGGACGTCACCTCCAGTGATGCCCTCAAGGGCTATATGGTCACCGGCGTAACAGCGGGCTTGACTACGGGGCTTTACGACCAATGGACGGATACCACTACTACCCCTAGCACCACCAGTAATGCCGTGGGCCCGAATACGCCCTTGAGCAATACCGGTGCCGTCAGCGTTTCAGGTTCGGGCCTCGGCACTTGGTCGGGGGTGGGTCGGTTCGCAGCCAATCAGGCCCTTCAGAACACTACCTCCGCCGCCCTGAGCAAGCTCGTCGGCCAGGACGGCAGCTTTAGCGATGCATTGCAGAGCACCCTGGCCAATACCTTCATGGCGGCTGGTTTCAACTGGATTGGCGATAACACAGCGCCAGGCGCCAAGCTGGAATTGGAAAACGGCAGCCTCGCCAAGGCTGGCCTGCATGCCGTAATGGGCGGCCTCACCGCTGAAGCCATGGGCGGAGATTTCAAGACTGGTGCACTGGCGGCAGGGGTGAATGAGCTACTCGTTGAGAAGCTGGATGCCCAGTACCAGAAGATGGACGTGAAGGATCGCAAAGCCCTGCTCGTCATGAACTCGCAACTGGTGGGCGTGTTCACCGCTGGGTTGCAGGGTGGGGACGAGCAGCGTCTGCATGTGGCTTCGGCTGTGGCGGGTGGGGCAACAAGCTACAACTTCCTCAATCACAAGGATGTGGAGGATTTAGGACAAGCACTAGATGATTGTAAGAAGAATGGAAACTGTGAAGACGTTCGAGCGGAATTCCAGGCGCGAGATGCGGCGAATAGTGCCCGGCTAGCGGCCTGCACAACGGATTGTGCGCAAATTCGTGATGAACTGGATATGGGGTCCCGTGCGCTATATGAGCTTTGGCAGGGTGATAACACTGGCATAACCGATGAGTTTCTAACAAACAACACAAACGAATGGTCAACCTCAGGACCCAGGGTTGCAACTCAAGTAGCCACTGCTGCGCTGGAGGGTAAACCAGAGGCGCTGTCGCAGATTGGTCAATATCTCGATCAGCAGGGATTCAATCCGTTTGGTTTAAGTGCAGCAGGCGTTAGAGGATTGGTTGGCGGCAAGGCATCATCGGGCACAACTAAAGGCAGTGAACCGAAGATAATCGGTGTCTCCCCTAATCAAAAAAAACCTAATTGGGATAATGCTGTTTCTCGAGCAGATGGTGGGCTTAATCAGCCTGGTGGTGCAAAAGGTGCGGTCGGAAATAGTAAGAATAATTTGCCTGTTCTTTTTGATGGGGAGTTCGCTACTAAACAGTTGCTTGGTACCGCTAAGACACCTGGTGGAAAGCAAATAAATTTTCATGCTGCGGATCGTATGGTAAATCCGCCTAAAGGTAGAAAGCCGATGACTATTCGGGAGGTGGAAGATTTTATTGATACCGCAGATAAGATTAAGAAAATAACAATAGATAGTCGCGGTACTTCTGTTACGTTGATGAATTCTAAATATCCTAAAGCTCAAGTTGCAGTAGATGGTAATCGTATTATAACGGTTGTTAATCCGGTAAGGAAAAATGATGATAAATGATTTGATTGAGCATCTTAATAAATTTATGAGCGGTTCTGATATTTCGGTGCAATGGGCAAAAGATGCGGAAACTCTTTTGGATGAAATTGAAGAAAATGAAGGTTTTAGTGAGTTTGAAAATCTTTTTGATGAGCTTCAGGAAAAGCTTTCGCTTTATCGGCCTGGAGGCGGAGAACATCTAATAGATGAGTTTGAAATGAAGCTGTTTTGTGTAAAGTTTGTTTCGGCTCTTTTAGGTAGGGGCGTGATAAGTGGAAAATAGAGAATAACGGGCAGGCTAATAGTGTCCTGCCGATTAATAGGGTTCGATCAATAAGGAAAGGAATCGATAGGGTCAGAGTCATTGATTTAGCCACATGCCAGAATCAATGATTCTGATCCTATCGATTCCCCAATGTGAAGGTTTATCAGGTGCTCAAAAGACTTAAAGAAACATATTAGATGGCAGAGGGTGGTTTGGGTGCGACTGACTGGAAGTGAATTCCATCCCAGGCCGCAGCCTCTATGGAGAGTTTATGCAAAAGTGGAAGTTGGTTTTTAGCTGGTTCGTCACGATCTTTTGTGCATCACTTCTGGCCCCATTTTTATTTTTGGCTTGGAGGCTAATGGATTCTGCCTATTCAAGAGCCGCGGTCTCGCTGCTTGCAAATTCCGGGGGCGGCCAGGTTGATAAGGTCAAAAGTTTTTACAGAATTTATGTTTGGTCAGGAGATCTCGCCATCGCCGCTACCAACTTTGCACTCATTATTTTACTTCTTATAATTATCCGATGGACATTCAGTTGGCGGAAAACTCTCCGTGGCTAAGAGAAACAATGATCGGTGCGCGGGCGTGCTTTACCTTCTTCGCTCCATTTTAGGTGCGACGCGAGAAATCGATGGGGTCAGAGTCATTGATTTTTGCATGTCATGGCAATTATCGTTTCCCAATCCTGAGGAGAGGAACACACCATGGCACGTTTGCCCCGTCTTTATTTCCCGTACGTGTAATAGGGGACAGACCACGATTAATCCTCCTCTAAATCGTGGTCTGTCCCTGAGGAATCCCTGAGGAATCCCCACAAATCTACTCCAGCACCTGAGCTTGTTGGTGTACCTCGTCACGCAGCAATAGCTCCATCTTGGCGAGTGTCGAACAA
>NZ_QKYW01000022.1 GCF_003253735.1 Pseudomonas sp. URMO17WK12:I2
CAACCGTTCTTTAACAACTGAATCAAGCAATTCGTGTGGGTGCTTGTGGGTTAAGACTGATTGATCGCAAGATTATCAGCATCACAAGTAAACACTCGTTAATTCGAGAGTTAACTCTCTAGCGATAGAGAGGTTTGCGATTGCTGAGCCAAGTTTAGGGTTTTCTCAAAACCCATGCAGTATTGAACTGAAGAGTTTGATCATGGCTCAGATTGAACGCTGGCGGCAGGCCTAACACATGCAAGTCGAGCGGTTGACGGGAGCTTGCTCCCTGATTCAGCGGCGGACGGGTGAGTAATGCCTAGGAATCTGCCTATTAGTGGGGGACAACGTTTCGAAAGGAACGCTAATACCGCATACGTCCTACGGGAGAAAGCAGGGGACCTTCGGGCCTTGCGCTAATAGATGAGCCTAGGTCGGATTAGCTAGTTGGTGAGGTAATGGCTCACCAAGGCGACGATCCGTAACTGGTCTGAGAGGATGATCAGTCACACTGGAACTGAGACACGGTCCAGACTCCTACGGGAGGCAGCAGTGGGGAATATTGGACAATGGGCGAAAGCCTGATCCAGCCATGCCGCGTGTGTGAAGAAGGTCTTCGGATTGTAAAGCACTTTAAGTTGGGAGGAAGGGTTGTAGATTAATACTCTGCAATTTTGACGTTACCGACAGAATAAGCACCGGCTAACTCTGTGCCAGCAGCCGCGGTAATACAGAGGGTGCAAGCGTTAATCGGAATTACTGGGCGTAAAGCGCGCGTAGGTGGTTTGTTAAGTTGGATGTGAAAGCCCCGGGCTCAACCTGGGAACTGCATCCAAAACTGGCAAGCTAGAGTACGGTAGAGGGTGGTGGAATTTCCTGTGTAGCGGTGAAATGCGTAGATATAGGAAGGAACACCAGTGGCGAAGGCGACCACCTGGACTGATACTGACACTGAGGTGCGAAAGCGTGGGGAGCAAACAGGATTAGATACCCTGGTAGTCCACGCCGTAAACGATGTCAACTAGCCGTTGGAATCCTTGAGATTTTAGTGGCGCAGCTAACGCATTAAGTTGACCGCCTGGGGAGTACGGCCGCAAGGTTAAAACTCAAATGAATTGACGGGGGCCCGCACAAGCGGTGGAGCATGTGGTTTAATTCGAAGCAACGCGAAGAACCTTACCTGGCCTTGACATGCTGAGAACTTTCCAGAGATGGATTGGTGCCTTCGGGAACTCAGACACAGGTGCTGCATGGCTGTCGTCAGCTCGT
The DNA here is from genome assembly GCF_003253735.1 of Pseudomonas sp. URMO17WK12:I2. GTDB lineage: Bacteria > Pseudomonadota > Gammaproteobacteria > Pseudomonadales > Pseudomonadaceae > Aquipseudomonas. The sequence goes on from NZ_QKYW01000022.1 coordinate 1,252, forward strand.
GTCGTGAGATGTTGGGTTAAGTCCCGTAACGAGCGCAACCCTTGTCCTTAGTTACCAGCACGTTATGGTGGGAACTCTAAGGAGACTGCCGGTGACAAACCGGAGGAAGGTGGGGATGACGTCAAGTCATCATGGCCCTTACGGCCAGGGCTACACACGTGCTACAATGGTCGGTACAAAGGGTTGCCAAGCCGCGAGGTGGAGCTAATCCCATAAAACCGATCGTAGTCCGGATCGCAGTCTGCAACTCGACTGCGTGAAGTCGGAATCGCTAGTAATCGTGAATCAGAATGTCACGGTGAATACGTTCCCGGGCCTTGTACACACCGCCCGTCACACCATGGGAGTGGGTTGCACCAGAAGTAGCTAGTCTAACCTTCGGGGGGACGGTTACCACGGTGTGATTCATGACTGGGGTGAAGTCGTAACAAGGTAGCCGTAGGGGAACCTGCGGCTGGATCACCTCCTTAATCGAAAGATCGCAGCTTATTCATAAGCACCCACACGAATTGCTTGATTCATTGTAGAAGACGATGCTGTAACGCGACCCTGTTATAGGTCTGTAGCTCAGTTGGTTAGAGCGCACCCCTGATAAGGGTGAGGTCGGCAGTTCAAATCTGCCCAGACCTACCAATTCAGGTGCAGATGATATACGGGGCCATAGCTCAGCTGGGAGAGCGCCTGCCTTGCACGCAGGAGGTCAGCGGTTCGATCCCGCTTGGCTCCACCACTTTCTGGTTACAGTCGTTTGAATAAGAGTTCAGAAATGAGCATTCCTGCTGAGGCAGTGCGAATGTTGATTTCTGGTCTTTGACCAGTCGAAACATCGTTCTTTAAAAATTTGGGTATGTGATAGAAGTGACTGATTGATTACTTTCACTGGTAATTGATCTGGTCAAGGTAAAATTTGCGTTGTTCTCAAGTGCAAATTTTCGGCGAATGTCGTCTTCACGTTATAGACAGTAACCAGATTGCTTGGGGTTATATGGTCAAGTGAAGAAGCGCATACGGTGGATGCCTTGGCAGTCAGAGGCGATGAAAGACGTTGTAGCCTGCGATAAGCTTTGGGGAGTCGGCAAACAGACTGTGATCCAGAGATCTCTGAATGGGGGAACCCACCTAGCATAAGCTGGGTATCATGCACTGAATACATAGGTGCATGAGGCGAACCAGGGGAACTGAAACATCTAAGTACCCTGAGGAAAAGAAATCAACCGAGATTCCCTTAGTAGTGGCGAGCGAACGGGGACTAGCCCTTAAGTTGATTTGAGATTAGTGGAAGGCTCTGGAAAGTGCCGCCGTAGTGGGTGATAGCCCCGTACACGAAAATCTCTTATCAATGAAATCGAGTAGGACGGAGCACGAGAAACTTTGTCTGAATATGGGGGGACCATCCTCCAAGGCTAAATACTACTGACTGACCGATAGTGAACTAGTACCGTGAGGGAAAGGCGAAAAGAACCCCGGAGAGGGGAGTGAAATAGATCCTGAAACCGTATGCGTACAAGCAGTGGGAGCAGACTTGTTCTGTGACTGCGTACCTTTTGTATAATGGGTCAGCGACTTATATTCAGTGGCGAGCTTAACCGAATAGGGGAGGCGTAGCGAAAGCGAGTCTTAATAG
>NZ_QKYW01000023.1 GCF_003253735.1 Pseudomonas sp. URMO17WK12:I2
ATCTTGTTCGACACTCGCCAAGATGGAGCTATTGCTGCGTGACGAGGTACACCAACAAGCTCAGGTGCTGGAGTAGATTTGTGGGGATTCCTCAGAATCTGTCCCCTTTTCCCCCTACAACACCTTGTCCCGCACCAGATACACTTCTGACAAAATCCTCAACCATCGAATCACTTGGATTTAACGTGATTGGCAACTGATACCGCACACCATCAGAACTTATTAAACATCCGCCAAGAAAAGTATCTTTATTCATTGCGTTCCCTAATAGACTTCATCCCAGGCATCCAATAGTAGGTCTTGGGTAATCCAGTCACGTTATCTATAGCCCGTAGTATTAGGGGACACGTAGCATTAGGGGACATAGCATTAGGGGACAGACCACGATTTAGAGCAGGATCAATAGTGGCCTGTCCCCTCATTGTTTCTTCTTTTTCTCCTCTAACTTACTCATGACCCATACCCCTATACCTAAAACCACACCACCACTCACTCCACCTCGAGCAGATAAAATTAGATTATGAATCCATGAAAACTCAAACCCCCCACCAACTATATAAATATATAAATATATAAAGCTGCCGCCAGCCTCATGAAAAATACAACTAAGAAGGAAGTAAGGACCAAAACAAAGATCAGCACCAGCAATAACTTTATATCAACCTTTTCAAATCTCATTCACTTGCTCCTGCTTCTACGCTTTTCGATACCCCCGCCAAGAGCCTCTAGCAAAAAATGCGGAAAAGGGGACAGATTTATTTATTCAGACCAAGTCTAAGTCAAAAATAAATCTGTCCCCTTTTCCCTTTGCCAGATCGTTGGGGCAGCGCCGAGTAAGCAGAATCCGATCAGCTTCGTCGGTGACCACCACAACGCTATTGTTCGAGTGCAGGTCTATGCCACAGGATTTCATCACGGCCTCCTCACAGCAAAAGACAATGTTCGCACTTTGAATTTTGCGCCTACTCGGGAGTGAGGAGGCCGGCTAGATGATTCTCAGATTTATTTATTCAGCCTAAGCCAAAAATAAATCTGTCCCCTTTTCCTTTGTCCCCTTTTCCTTTAAAGAACCTAAAGTAAGTGCCATTCTGGTCTGCCCCAATTATCCCCTCTTCAAAAAGTTATATAGATGCCTCTCCCCTCATCAATTGCGCGTTCAAGCAAGCATTTAAATCTCACAAACCCATCAATATAGTTCTTTGGGACCACACTTTCAAAAGCCGTTAAAACTGATAAGCTTTCGACAACCTCACTCTCACTTTGAAAATAAGCACCCATTTTACCAGGATCAAAAATCTCTTCACCCACCACTATTGGCGCGCCTAAGAAGGGGGAAAAACTTACGTTAGCGCTATGAGGCATCAATTCTTGCAAGCCTTCCCATTCTACTCCTAACCCTTGATCTTCCAGGGGTGAGTAGTATTTAGTTAATGCAAAATCACCATACTGGTGAGCATCACGTTCTTCGATCATATCCTCCCAACTTTCATCTAAAGCCTCTCCTTGATATGGATCAACCAAAATATCTTTATTAGCAACAATAAATTCAAATAGGGAGTGAGTATCGCCAGACCGCAGCGACGACTCTAGGATCGGTTTCAACTCACCACGAAAGCGATAAAAATCAAAAACAAATGCTTTATGTTCTAAACTCACGTCTTCATCTCCTCACTATACTATTTAGGTAAAAATTCATTCGGAGAGTGTAAATCATTACGAACCGGCAAGCCTGTCTTAGGGTCATACCTTTGTATGCCTATCATTTCTGGCAAAAAACCCTCTCTTTTTCTGAACGCCTCAATAAACCTAATTATCTCCTGCCTATCCTTTGCGATAGGTCGACCTAAAGGTTTGTCATCCACTATAAGCCTACGATCAAAATTAACCGCGTCAGGAATAGCTTTTTGCAGGAAAAAGGGGACAGATTTATTTACTCCGCCACTGCCACGGCCAAAAATAAATCTGCCCCCTTTTCACATTTTCGTGGTCTACCCGACTGCTAACTCTCCCCTCCCTTAAAAACAGCCCTTAACTTCCCTCAGATAATGCTCCTGCGCAATATAAGGAGTGGATATGTCCAGCCTCATCAGAGCTTCAATAAACTCCAGCGGGGGCAAATACAAGTGCTTAGAAACATAATGCATGATAAGAGTTGGCGCTGCGTAATAGGCTCCCTCTCTAATCGCTGGAATCCATAGTTCGGCAGCTCCTAAAAACTCCCGGCCGTAATCATTATTAACTTCAATTGCACTACAGCCGCAGAGCGGACAAGGCGATGTAGAGCGCGCACGGTTTACTTGAGCATTGAAAAACTCATTCCCAATAATAGCTTCACGCAATTTTTTCAAAAAAAACGGACTGACCTCCCCCTGACTAAAGTCACATTCAGCACTAAGCCAGCCTACATTGCTCACGCTACTCAATGGCCTTTGAAGAAAGTGCCTATAGCTAGTCAGGTCTGGATAAATCACACCTATCTCCTTTTATAAAAAGTACATGCCGCCCACTGCACACATCCCATATCACGTTTTAACAACAAATCTAAATGTGTTGCGGACTCTACGGCAGTCGAGTTTTCAAACAATAGGGGACCAAACAATAGGGGACAGACCACGATTTAGAGGAGGATTAATCGTGGTCTGTCCCTGAGGAATCCCCACAAATCTACTCCAGCACCTGAGCTTGTTGGTGTACCTCGTCACGCAGCAATAGCTCCATCTTGGCGAGTGTCGA
>NZ_QKYW01000024.1 GCF_003253735.1 Pseudomonas sp. URMO17WK12:I2
CTTGTTCGACACTCGCCAAGATGGAGCTATTGCTGCGTGACGAGGTACACCAACAAGCTCAGGTGCTGGAGTAGATTTGTGGGGATTCCTCAGGGTCTGTCCCCTATTATTCTCTCGCCATAATATCTCTAAACTCTCGTTTTAGGCTGACAGCCATGCCAGAAACTGCGAGCCCATACTCAGCTAACGACTTAGCCAACGAGGTATTGCCAGTGGATAGGCTAGCTTTGGCAGCGAGCAAAGCCAATCGTGACTTCGTCATCATCGAAAAGCATGTAGGAAGACTTCCTGATTCAATATCGTTGATAGTCAGCATCCTGATTAATTTCTCCGAGGAATCAAAAAGCTCAAAGAAGGGTACGCCCTGTTTTTTAAATAGAATCACCAATTCATCAGCCACTTGCTGTGGCTCTTGACTAAGTGAAACCCAATAGTCATCCATCCCTTGCAAAACCAGCCTAGTTCTTATAAAGCATTCAACCTCAGACAGTCTACGCAGTGCGTTTTCATTGGCCTGCTCAGGTGACAATAAGAAAAGGGGTTGAACTCCCGCGTTTAATGCGACAGCTGAATTATCGCTTTTCACCTGTATCGACAAGTAATCAGCAAACTGCATGCGCTCGCGAAAAAATCCCTGCTCGCTCTTTGAAAATCCTTCTTGCTCTAGTATCGGCGCAACTGCCAACTCAATAGAGCGCACGATCTTATCAGTCATATTTACCCACCATCTAGAAACGTTGACCGCTATATTTTATCTCAATACCAAATTTTTCGAGCTTCTCTCGGAGCGCAGGGGTCGGCCCCACTCGCCCAGTTTTTGCACTTTCCGAAAATTCCCATACAACTCGATCAACTTGACCACTACGCAGCATCTTAACGTCACGCGCGAGCTCTTTACGAATTCTAGAATCCAAACTTGTACGTCCTACTTTCGACTCAATCGCAATGATGTCACCACCTTTATTCAGCACATCTAAAAAAGGGGACAAAAAAGGGGACAGGACAAAAAAGGGGACGGACAAAAAAGGGGACAGATTTATTTATTCAGCCATTGCCACGGCCAAAAATAAATCTGTTCCCTTTTCTCCCTTTTACCTACGCTCTCGCCTTTATCACTTAACGTATATAACTATTTTTTTATAATTCCACACACCTAACAAAAACAGCCCTAAAAAAACCCCACCACCGACATACAAAACTGCAACGCGCTCGCTTAACTCAAAAAACAATCTTATTACGCCTACAACCACTAGACTCCAAAATGTAGACATAAAAGCAATCATCAGCAGAACCACAAATAATTCCCAGATTGCTCGACCTGTAATTAACCGCTTATTTTTCATTACTGCTGTCACCATATCTTTTATAAAAGTCTATTGTTTTACCACCGGCATCTAGCAGAAAAATTCCTTCAGTGGTGTATGCAGGTAGCTTGGATCCAATAATAGGCACAAGTGTCGGATTGTCTAGCTGGCGCTCCATCACACCAAATATTGAATTTGGCCGGTCCAAACCATCCTTAACCCCCATAGCCAATGAGCAAAAAAGGGGACCAAAAAAGGGGACAGATTTATTTATTCAGCAATTGCCATGCGCCAAAAATAAATCTGTCCCCTTTTCAGTCCCCCAAAAATTTCTTCCAGATCTAAGATATATTTAGACAGCCCAGCTATTGCCATAGCCAAAAACCCGCCGACCCCAAAAATCAATACAGATCCCAGCATAAACTTTCTAATTTCTTCACCCGAGAAATTCACCTAGCCACCGCCATCTATCAATAGAAAAAAACGGCTTCATGCTCAGCCATTAAATACACCGCCTGCTTTCATATGCCCCATAACAGAAACCTGTAATTTTTATTTATTCTTACTTTTCAATTCTTCTACCTTAGCCAACACCCAGATCCCTATACCTAAAATAACTCCAGCACCGCCGCCGCCTCTGACCGAATACACAAGAGCATCTAGCCACATAAAATTGAACTCCCCCGTCAAAAAACTGAAATAGGTTGAAACTCCGAGCTTGGCTAGGAACACTGCAACTGAGATAATTCCGCACCAAATAGCTACGAGGGTAATGCACAACCCTAACCCTACACTTCTGAATAACACTTCTCGCCCTTCCTAGACAGTAGCAGGCACTTGGACACTTGCATCCTAACTAGCTCGCAATAGGAGTAACTAACAACCGATGAGCGAGACCAATAAACGCGGCCTGCCTCCCATTACCCTTTTCTATAAAAATGCCTGCCAGTTGTTATTTATTTTTACTTTTCAACTCCTCCAACTTAGCCATCACCCAGATTCCTATACCTAAAACTACGCCACCACCTACCCCACCTCGGGCAGACATGATAAGACTCTGAGCCCATGAAAACTCACCCCCCCCAACAATATAAATATACAATGCCGCCAACAGCTTCATAAGGAAGACAACTAGAAACGAAGTAAGTACAGAGATAAAAACCAGCGCCAGCAATAACTTCATACCAACCCGTTTAAAATTCATTCGCTTGCTCCCGCTTCTACGCTTTTCGATACACCCGCAAAAGAAAAGGGGACAGTTTTATTATTCAGGCTCTTCCATAAGTCAAAAATAAATCTGTCCCCTTTTCCTTGCTATTACACGCCGTGAACAAGAGCCCTGGTTGCTCGCCAGCAACCTGCCACAAGCCAACTGGACGGCATGTCAGATCGTAGGTATCTACCGCAAGCGGATGCA
>NZ_QKYW01000025.1 GCF_003253735.1 Pseudomonas sp. URMO17WK12:I2
GTGACTGCGTACCTTTTGTATAATGGGTCAGCGACTTATATTCAGTGGCGAGCTTAACCGAATAGGGGAGGCGTAGCGAAAGCGAGTCTTAATAGGGCGTTTAGTCGCTGGGTATAGACCCGAAACCGGGCGATCTATCCATGGGCAGGTTGAAGGTTGGGTAACACTAACTGGAGGACCGAACCGACTACCGTTGAAAAGTTAGCGGATGACCTGTGGATCGGAGTGAAAGGCTAATCAAGCTCGGAGATAGCTGGTTCTCCTCGAAAGCTATTTAGGTAGCGCCTCGTGTATCACTGCTGGGGGTAGAGCACTGTTTCGGCTAGGGGGTCATCCCGACTTACCAAACCGATGCAAACTCCGAATACCAGCAAGTGTCAGCACGGGAGACACACGGCGGGTGCTAACGTCCGTCGTGAAAAGGGAAACAACCCAGACCGTCAGCTAAGGTCCCAAAGTTATGGTTAAGTGGGAAACGATGTGGGAAGGCTTAGACAGCTAGGAGGTTGGCTTAGAAGCAGCCACCCTTTAAAGAAAGCGTAATAGCTCACTAGTCGAGTCGGCCTGCGCGGAAGATGTAACGGGGCTCAAACCATACACCGAAGCTACGGGTTCATCTTAGGATGAGCGGTAGAGGAGCGTTCTGTAAGCCTGTGAAGGTGAGTTGAGAAGCTTGCTGGAGGTATCAGAAGTGCGAATGCTGACATGAGTAACGACAATGCGAGTGAAAAACTCGCACGCCGAAAGACCAAGGTTTCCTGCGCAACGTTAATCGACGCAGGGTGAGTCGGCCCCTAAGGCGAGGCAGAAATGCGTAGTCGATGGGAAACGGGTTAATATTCCCGTACTTCTAATTACTGCGATGGAGGGACGGAGAAGGCTAGGCCAGCACGGCGTTGGTTGTCCGTGTTTAAGGTGGTAGGCTGAATGCTTAGGTAAATCCGGGCGTTCAAGGCCGAGAACTGATGACGAGTTGTCCTTTAGGACGATGAAGTGGTTGATGCCATGCTTCCAGGAAAAGCTTCTAAGCTTCAGGTAATTAGGAACCGTACCCCAAACCGACACAGGTGGTTAGGTAGAGAATACCAAGGCGCTTGAGAGAACTCGGGTGAAGGAACTAGGCAAAATGGCACCGTAACTTCGGGAGAAGGTGCGCCGGTGAGTGTGAAGGGTTTACCCCGTAAGCACATGCCGGTCGAAGATACCAGGCCGCTGCGACTGTTTATTAAAAACACAGCACTCTGCAAACACGAAAGTGGACGTATAGGGTGTGACGCCTGCCCGGTGCCGGAAGGTTAATTGATGGGGTTAGCTAACGCGAAGCTCTTGATCGAAGCCCCGGTAAACGGCGGCCGTAACTATAACGGTCCTAAGGTAGCGAAATTCCTTGTCGGGTAAGTTCCGACCTGCACGAATGGCGTAACGATGGCGGCGCTGTCTCCACCCGAGACTCAGTGAAATTGAAATCGCTGTGAAGATGCAGTGTATCCGCGGCTAGACGGAAAGACCCCGTGAACCTTTACTATAGCTTTGCACTGGACTTTGAGCTTGCTTGTGTAGGATAGGTGGGAGGCTTTGAAGTGGGGACGCCAGTTCTCATGGAGCCAACCTTGAAATACCACCCTGGCAACCTTGAGGTTCTAACTCTGGTCCGTTATCCGGATCGAGGACAGTGTATGGTGGGTAGTTTGACTGGGGCGGTCTCCTCCTAAAGAGTAACGGAGGAGTACGAAGGTGCGCTCAGACCGGTCGGAAATCGGTCGTAGAGTATAAAGGCAAAAGCGCGCTTGACTGCGAGACAGACACGTCGAGCAGGTACGAAAGTAGGTCTTAGTGATCCGGTGGTTCTGTATGGAAGGGCCATCGCTCAACGGATAAAAGGTACTCCGGGGATAACAGGCTGATACCGCCCAAGAGTTCATATCGACGGCGGTGTTTGGCACCTCGATGTCGGCTCATCACATCCTGGGGCTGAAGCCGGTCCCAAGGGTATGGCTGTTCGCCATTTAAAGTGGTACGCGAGCTGGGTTTAGAACGTCGTGAGACAGTTCGGTCCCTATCTGCCGTGGACGTTTGAGATTTGAGAGGGGCTGCTCCTAGTACGAGAGGACCGGAGTGGACGAACCTCTGGTGTTCCGGTTGTCACGCCAGTGGCATTGCCGGGTAGCTATGTTCGGGAAAGATAACCGCTGAAAGCATCTAAGCGGGAAACTTGCCTCAAGATGAGATCTCACTGGAACCTTGAGTTCCCTAAAGGGCCGTCGAAGACTACGACGTTGATAGGCTGGGTGTGTAAGCGTTGTGAGGCGTTGAGCTAACCAGTACTAATTGCCCGTGAGGCTTGACCATATAACACCCAAACAATTTGGCTGTTAGACGGTAGAAGTCGACAGTAATGCCGAAAATTTGCGAGAACACGCAATACCAAC
>NZ_QKYW01000026.1 GCF_003253735.1 Pseudomonas sp. URMO17WK12:I2
AGCTTTGGTACGTTGACGCCCAATTCAGCGAATGCCTGATAGGCATGTAGCTCACGCATGATGGTCGGGCGGCCAAGTGGGTGGCGCAGGCTGCGATACAGGTGGCCGGTTTGGCGTTTGCTGTATAGCATCGCGCAGCATTATGTCTGTCCCAGCTGCGAGCGACTAATGTGGACAAGAAAGGCAGCGCCGAGTTTGTTACCTACTCCAGAGAGCAACCTAACTGGTGGTTCAAGTCGTTCGTTTTGCTCACTCGGGACGGGCTAAAGCCCGCCCCTTAACCAAACGTTAGGTTTATGTATTCTATCGACTTAGGTTCACTCAGAATTTCCTTTGCCGCAGCTCTCGTATCTGCTCCGCTCTCTGGAGTCAACCACGACTGGTTGAACGAAGAATGGAGGGATACGCCTCAAGAACTAAAAATACATCAGGGTGAGAGTTCAGCCACGATCATGGGGCTCACTGGTTTCGGAGCAGAGAAAGGCCAACACGTTATTCACGTCATAGAGCCTCCAATAAAAACAGAGCACGAGTTGATGGCATATTTTTTAAAGAAAGCTGAAATTTCAAATTCTCCACGGGAAGTCTTACTTAATGCCATCAATTCACTCGAGTATCCGTGGGGAAAGCTGGTTTCTCTAAACTGGACACTTCTTGGCTACGCACCAGGTGGTGCAGAATATTGTGTTCTGCCAACAAATTTCAGTGCAATATCTCTCGGTTACCTACGGTTAGATTGGCCCACAGTTCGTGTCTATCCCAAAGCCTAACTAGCGGTTCAAGACGTTCGCTTCGCTCACCGGGCCGGGCTAAAGCCCGCCCCTTAACCAAACGTTAGAGGCACATCCAATTTTGAAGGCCGCATACCCTTTCAAGCTAATCGACATCAAAACCTTGGTCCTTGCTTTTGCAATTGGACTATTAATACCGTTGATTTTCCTTCAGTTTACACTTTGGATCTTTTCATTCTTTGGCAACACAAACCTCTACCTCATTGGTTCAGCATTATTATATGCGGTGTATTTTTTGGTAATCCCTTTATCTGTCGGGTACATTGCATCACTAAAAGCCAAGCAACTACCGAAGTACCATGGTGTCGGCGCCATATTATTATTCGCAATGGCAGCCCATGCGCTTTCCGAACCAATTTATTGGTGGCTTGGTTTAGTTCAGTTTTTAATGCACACATTACTAGGGGTTTTAGGTACTCATATTGCCGCTCGCAGGCGAAACGCACAGAGCCTCTAACGAGTGGTTCAAATCGTTCGCTTCGCTGGGACGTGCTAAAGCCCGCCCCTATAATCAAACGTTAGGTTCTACAGCATGGAAGCACCACAAACTCCATCTCCTCGCCAAAAAATGAGTTTCATCGGAGGGAGCCAACCCTTATGGAAGGCATTCTGGCTCTTATATGTCTTAGGCAGTCTTTCTTTCACGGCCATTGCATTGTTATTAATGCAGATGCCCACGGTGCATTACGCACTATTACAAGTCAGTCATATTTTAAATCTAGAAATAGAAAACATTTTGATAAAGACTGCTGCTGCAATTGCAGTGAGTTATATTGTGTATTTTTTATTTTGTTCAATTTCTGTTTGGCGCTGCTCCACAAATACTGTGGGAAAATATTGGGGGCTTGTTGCAAAGTTCATAATTTCAATAAATTTCGTTTGGGTTTTTTGGAAGGCATTTGTCGCCTTCGGCTCTTTGGTAAAGTATTTCTCCGATCAGTAACTTGGCAAAGCTTGGAGCTGCGTAAGAATCTTACAACTGGTTGAAACCGTTCGCTCCGCTCACTGGGACGGGCTAAAGCCCGCCCCTTAACCACGCCTTGAACATTGCCTGGGTAGTTCTGCAATCGTCGTCGATCTGACTGCGCACGAAGATAGCGTCCAGCTTCTAAACGGCTTTACACCCTAGCGCTGCATCAGTGATGCATAGGCATCCATCAGAAAAGCCCAATCCACCTCAGGCATCGCCCCACAGTGGCGTTTCAACTGACGCATGTCATGCCGGGAGGCATCGGCCGTGCGCAAGCGACGGCGGCTTTTTTCCAGGTCGAGCAGGGCGATTTCGGCGCTGGCTGAGCTGCCTTCATTGTTGTTGATTTTGATGAAGACATGTTTTGCATAGCAGCAGCCATGCTGCCAGCGGCCGCGATGCATGCGTGCCAGGGCGCCGGCCAACGCATTCAGCATGCAGGCTGAATCTTCGGCACTTTGCTCTGCTTCGTACCACTGCTCCAGGCTGATAAAACCCGTCAGCGCCTGGGTAATCAGCAGCGCCTGCCACTGGCCTTGGTGCTTTCTGGCCGAGCCATA
>NZ_QKYW01000027.1 GCF_003253735.1 Pseudomonas sp. URMO17WK12:I2
TAGTTCGGCAATACAATCCGTCCCATCCTTGGCATAGCGATCTCCTTCAATTTAGACCCTCAGCTTAGCCAATCAGGAGGAAAATAAATCTGTCCTTTTCCGTGTAAGTAAGCGCCATTCAAATCTGTCCCCTTTTTCCTGCTTACTTATGGCCACTTTTTAGTGCCGACAAAGACAGCACTTCGTCGTACTGCGGCCAATCCTCACGTGCGCGTTTAAGCACGCCTTGCATAAGTTCGTCTAATTCTGGCACAGATTGTTCTGGAGGCAGTTGATCATAGGGTGTAGCCATCAACGGATGATTGATCTTCTGCGGATTTGCCAAACCTTCCCACTGCCGCAGGCGCAGGATGTAGAGGATTTCCACTGGTACACGCTCAAGATGCCAGTCTTGATTGAAGTCGTAGAAGTTCTTAAGGCTGTCTTTGCCGCTTTGCCAAGTATGCCGGTCGCAGGCAGCCAAAAGGCAAGGCAGTAGGTCCTCAGGGTTGGGAGTACGCCAATGCAGCAACAACGCCTCGTAAATGGGTTCGTCATAAGCATAGGCAGGCCACTGGTGCGAGACATCGCCTACCCAATCGGCAAACAACCGCAGCATGAAGGCTTGGGCGCGGCGGTGCTCTTCTTCGTACTGAAGCACCAGTTGATGCCTGCGATTGAGCGCTGCGTGGCTGAGGTAGCCCATGTAAATCAGAGCATCTTTCCAACCCAGTATCGCCATGGCCGCCATCATGTTGCTGGCAGTTTGCATATTATAGTTTTGTTGACGTCGGGCATTTCCTGCTGCTTTAGCCAGGATGTCGAACTGGCACGCCCAGAAAAACACTTGTTTGATACCAACCTGGTAATAACGAACCCAATGCGCCAAGTCCTGAAGCCATTGCGGATTATTTGCAGCGGTTGCCAATACCTCGTGGGCGCGTGTGACCGCCATCCACTCGGCACTGCTACGAGTAGCATTGTTTCTATTTGGAACAGGCATAGAGGGCTTAGCAAATGCATCACCGCGTGTCACATACTCACGAATGCCATTCTGAAAAAGGGGACAGATTTATTTAATCCTGGGCCATCCCAATCACCCAAAAATAAATCTGTCCCCTTTTTTCTCTTCAGGATCATCCCAATCCTGATCAATGCAGTAGAAGTACCCTTCCCTCACAGAAAACCGTACCCTTTAGATGCATCATAGATAAATGCCGAAAAATTAGTCTTCCCCCTCCTTACAGAGGCCTCTATTAGCTCATAAAGGTCTTCGTAATCAAGGCCAGTAGAGGCGAATGATTCTTTGAGCTTTTCAAGCCAAGATAGACTAAGCATCAATTTGTCCTAGGCGGCATAATGATCAGGAAAAAAGGAGGCAAATTTATTTATTCAGCCGTTGCCATAGACTAAAATAAATCTGTCCCCTTTTCGGATAGTCCCCTTTTCGGTTCCTTTTCGGTTGTTTAGCGCCGGCCTGCTCTTAGGTTTCATCCAAATTATTTAAGCAGAAGATATTTCTCCCTAACCTGCGCCATACAATCAATCATTACTGCCAGACGTTCCCCTTCAAGCCCAACTTCCGTCAAGTCATCGACACTGCATTTCTCATAAGCCCTAGCCAAACCCTCTAACATCTCCTCTGCATAAGGACTCTTCCTAGATAGTTCCAACCCATACTTCATGCCCTCGCCAAATATTGCAGTTTGCAACACTGCAAATAAACCTACATTCGCAGATGTGCAAAGAGAGCCCGCCTCATCTTGGACATATGCGAATGCTTGCTCTGGTCTCAGGCCAATCTGAGATATAGCCTTTTCATAAAGACCAGAGACTATCGAATAAACTTCTTGCACAGTCAAATTGAAAACCACTACCAGTTCTCCACCGAAAAAGGGAGGGCACACCGAAAAAGGGGATTCTCAGATTTATTTCTAGCTGATGGGTAGCTCCACAAATAAATCTGAGAATCATCCAGCCGGCCTCCTCACTCCCGAGTAGGCGCAAAATTCAAAGTGCGAACATTGTCTTTTGCTGTGAGGAGGCCGTGATGAAATTCTGTAGCATAGACCTGCACTCGAACAATAGCGCCAAAAAGGACCAAAAAGGGGACAGATTTATTTTCCGGGATTACGCCTCGGTCTGCCCCGACCTCGTAGTTCAACCCGCAGCCCTTGGATTCTTTCTATTTCATCC
>NZ_QKYW01000028.1 GCF_003253735.1 Pseudomonas sp. URMO17WK12:I2
ACTTTCCCAGAGAGTACCGGTGCGGCCTTCTAGACGATTTCGGTAGCGCGTGGCACGCGCTGCCAGCGCCTTCATTAACTGCCCCAACCCAGCGATGGCCCCGCCGGGCGCCAGCAGCAGATGAACATGATTCGTCATCAGGCAATAAGCGTAGACCTTGACTCCGAATACATCTTTAAACTCACGCAGATCGGAAATATAACGCTGATAGTCCTGCTCAGCGGCAAACACCACCTGCCGGTTATGCCCTTTCTGCACCACATGATGTGGGTAGTTCGGCAACACAATCCGTCTCATCCTTGGCATAACGATCTCCTTCCATTGAGACCTTCAGCTTAGCCAATCAGGAGGAAAATAAATCTGTCCCCTTTTCCGTGTCCCCTTTTCCGCAGAGTCGATTTGTGGGGATTCTCGTCAGGGTCAGTCCCCAATTGTTACTCATTGATATCCTCATAGAAAACCTAAAATACTTAGGTCATGCCTGAACTCATCAAGCTCATCGTTGGGAATTCCTTCAAGCATGTTTTCTAGCTCATTCTCTGAAAGCAAGCTGTAAATCCTATTCTTATGATACTCAGCTTGCGCCGGATACCAGCATGATAAAACAAAGCTGACAACCTCAAGCATCAAGTATTCCAAAGGACAGTCAAAACTACCTTCCCCCCCTGCATACCCATCATAAACATCAGATGCGATTTGTTCTAAAGTCCATTCTTCTTTATTCTTTCTAGAAGACAACGGCCCATGATCCCGGCAACCATCCCAATAATTCCCTAAAACCCACTCCTTAATTTGAAAATATGAGACCCGATCCTGACTCATGCTAATTTCCTTTTAATTTAGGCGGCCGCATAACTACACCTTTATTATCCAAAATATTAACTTGAATATTCGGATACTTCGCTTTGAACTGCACAACAACATCCAAACAGCTGCTACATGCAGGCCGCTCTGTAAATATTGTGACAGTGCCTTTCGCTGCGGTGTTATTACCAAGCTTCTGGGCAAGAATATCCAGAATTTTTGCTTCGGAATCGCCGGCTCTCGGTATTAAAACCCCAGATTTATTAGGAACACTTTGTGTCTGGAATATTCCTTTTCCCTCACCAACAATGCCTTGTGCTTGTTGTGCCGACGTTGGGTTGTTAATCCTGCTATGTGCAGCCATCTGAGAAGACACGCCTTCAATTTTCACATCAGCCACCGCCATATTTCCGTCACCTTTCAACTTGGCGAAAAAGGGGACAGATTTATTTAATCCTGGGCCATCCCAATCACCCAAAAATAAATCTGTCCCCTTTTTTCTCACAACAACGCTGGACTTGTAGCGACTTTCCCAGAGAGTACCGGTGCGGCCTTCTAGACGATTTCGGTAGCGCGTGGCACGCGCTGCCAGCGCCTTC
>NZ_QKYW01000029.1 GCF_003253735.1 Pseudomonas sp. URMO17WK12:I2
GCTTTTCACGTCCCGAAACCCTTCCTCGATCTGCATCCGCTTGCGGTAGATACCTACGATCTGACATGCCGTCCAGTTGGCTTGTGGCAGGTTGCAAAATAATAGGGGACAGACCACGATTAACCCTCCTCTAAATCGTGGTCTGTCCCCTATTGTTCTGAAACTTGCAGCAGTTGATATCAGGGCCTCGCCTCCGAGCTTGGCCTTTTCTTACCTATGGAGCGCTTTACAGCTCAAGGACGTTCATGAAAAAAATCAGTTTTATCCTATTGGCCGGTGCGCTCGCAGGCTGCAACAGCATCTCCTCCGTCCCGTACGTAGAACCGAGCCCGTCTGCCGATACCGCCAAGGTTCGGGTGATCACGAATTCGAGCGTCTACGGCGACAGCCTCACCGAAAACTGCATTCCGAAGATCCGCCACAAGATGGCGGTGTCTGGCCGGCAGTATGAAAGCGGACGCATGCACGAGACGTATCCCCAGTTTCCGCTGCAGCCGAAGACGGTAGAGGGAATGCCGAAGCGTATGGCGCCGAAGATGATCGATCTGAAGCCCGGCATCCGCATGGCGGAAGGGCTGTACGTTGAAGTCGCTACCGAGTATCTCGTGCCGACTAACGCACCCTTCATGATATCAACCCTAGGCGCGGTGATGGGCAGCTACGGCAGCACCCAGCCGACTTGCCCTATGGATGCGAAGGTCTTCGACCTTGAGGCGGGAAATAGCTACGAGGTCTTCGTGGGCATGGGGCCAGGGCAGACCCCAGAGGGAGCGAAGCTGTTCTGTGCCCTGGCTGTGCGGAAGATGCTACCAATCGGGAACACTGGAGAGGCGTTGCCTTTAGTGGTCGAGCCCAAGCCGGCGCCGAAGGCGAAGTGTAAAAGTTAATCGTCGAGCCCCGCCATTGTGCGGGACTTTTTTAGTGATCATCTATTACGTAGGGAGAAAAGGGGACAGATTTATTTTTGGCTTAGGCTGAATAAATAAATCTGTCCCCTTTTCCCCTGGCGGCGACTTCCGCGCGGTGTCCGGCCAGGACATGAACCTGAGCGCCAGTCGCATCGACGCGGGCGGCTCGGCCTACCTCTACAGCGGTGGGCAACTCAACCTGCTGGCTGCGCAGAACAGTGA